>NZ_CP196710.1:0-4805727 GCF_051904785.1 Pontibacter sp. MBLB2868
ATGATTAAAGACTGTTCTACTGTATGGAGTAACTGCCTGCAGGTGATTAAGGAGAACATTGGAGAGCAAAGTTTTAAGACTTGGTTCGAGCCAATAAAACCTGTTTCACTGCGCGACAGCGTACTGACAATACAAGTGCCCAGCCAGTTCTTTTACGAATGGCTTGAGGAGCACTATGTGCAGCTTCTAAAGAAGGTCATCTACCAGGAACTCGGTAGCGAGGGCAGACTGGAGTATTCTATTATTGTAGACCGGGGCAATGAGGTGAACAAGCCTCAGACGGTAAACCTGCCAACGAAGAAAATTCCGCAGGCTGTAGTTAACTCTTACAGACCAGAGCAGAACTTTATCAAGAGTCCGTTCGAGTCGAAAACGATTGACCGGAATTTCCTGAACTCGCAGCTCAACCCGGCTTATACTTTCGAGAATTATATTGAAGGTGACTGTAACCGCCTGGCACGCTCTGCTGGATATGCTGTAGCCAACAAGCCCGGTACAACATCCTTTAACCCGCTTATGGTTTATGGTGGCGTAGGACTGGGTAAAACACACCTGGTACAGGCCATTGGTAACCAGATAAAGAATAGCAACCCGGAGAAGTTCGTGCTCTACGTTTCGTCAGAGAAATTCGTGAACCAGTTCATCGAGTCCCTGAAAACGAATAACGTACAGGATTTTGCCAACTTCTACCTGCTGGTGGATATCCTGATCATCGACGATGTGCAGTTTCTGAGCGGAAAAGAGAAAACGCAGGAAATGTTCTTCCACATCTTCAATCACCTTCACCAGTCAGGCAAGCAGATCGTAATGACCTCTGACTGTCCGCCACGTGACTTAAAAGGACTTGAAGAGCGCTTGTTATCACGCTTTAAGTGGGGCTTAACAGCTGACCTGCAGAGCCCGGATTTTGAAACGCGTATGGCCATCATCCAGAAGAAGATGCAAGGCGACGGTATTGACATTCCGGACAATGTGGTAGAGTATCTCGCCTACAGTGTAGACACCAACGTGCGTGAGCTGGAGGGGGTATTGATCTCCCTGATCGCACAGTCTTCCCTGAACAGAAAAGAAATAGACCTGGAGCTTGCCAAGCAGGCCCTGAAACATATCATCGAGGATGTTGAGACAGAGGTTAACCTCGACTTCATCCAGAAAACCGTAGCAGAGTACTTCCAGGTGAGCTTAGACTCCCTGAAGGCAAAGACGCGTAAGAAAGAAATTGTAACGGCGCGGCAGGTGGCTATGTATTTTGCCAAAGAGTTTACCAGCCATTCCTTAAAGTCGATCGGTTACCATTTTGGAGGCCGCGACCACAGTACGGTGATCCACTCCGTGCAAACAGTGTCAGATTTGATCGATACCGACAAAAAATTCAAAGCCAGCATACAGGAGCTTCAGAAAAAGTTTAAGTCTAAGGCAGGTTAAAGCGCTTCTGAAATTTTAGCTGCGGCATAAAAAAGGTAAGGGCCATACTTTCTACAAGTATGGCCCTTACCTTTTTTATAATTACTACTATTAAGGTCTGTTGCTGAGAGACTCTGATAAAGCGAACCCCGCATGTGAGGCTAACTCCTTTATTTTTGTCTTAATCTTGTCCAGGTCACGTTTCTTGCGCACTTGCTTAAGGTCAAGGTAGATCTTTGAGCCATCAGACTGGGTGATGCGTAAGGCAAGCGGCGATATGTGAATTGATTTTACATCCGTAATAGAAATTATGTGCTTCGTTCTAAAAACACCTGATTTCTGAACAATGTATTGTGGCGTGACCTCTATGTAGGATTGAACGCCAAAAACGGATGTATTTTGGAGCACCACATAGAAAAAGAATAACAGTGCAAGTCCGAAAAAGACGTAGTACAGGTAGTTCTGATCGCTGCTTTGATTATCGGTGATCAGCAGCATGCCGGCCCATGCTAACCAGAAAAGAGTTAAAATAATTTGTACGGTAAAAGAGAGTTTTGCACTTCGTGTTGGGCTTAGTTGAACGATTAATGTCGATCGTGCACTACTACCAGATACTGTCATGTTCAAAGAATTTGGTAAAACATAAGCGGTTTACAGAAAACCTTAATGCAATATAATGAATTATTCCATTATTGAGGTTTTCCTTTTGATCGCTGTTAGATTAAATAACATCAAAGTTAAAAGTACAACTCCGAAGGACTGGCTTTGGTTTTAACCACCTTCAGAGTTAAATAACTGATATATTAATTGTTGGCATTGCGTAGTAGCAGAAATTAAATCACTAAACTGGTGAAAATTGGGCATGATATGGCAATGCTGGTTATTCTGGCTATATTTACCATCTTTCAAATGCAAATTATATGGGTGTAAAGGCATTGTTAAGTAAACCGTTAGCTGCTTATGTGCATAAGAAGCACCAGAGTTGGATACAGAACCCGGTGGAGGCGCAGCAGAACGTTTTTAAAAGCATAGTCGATAAAGCACAGCATACCGTTTTTGGCCAGGATCATAACTTCAGCACTATCACTTCGCATGCTGATTTTGTGAAGGCAGTGCCTGTTCGCGATTATGAAGGCCTGTTGCCTTACTTTAATAAGGTAAAAGAAGGAGATAAAAATGTGCTTTGGCCCGGGAAACCACTTTACCTGGCTAAAACATCGGGTACTACCTCTGGCACCAAGTACATTCCTATTACCAAAGATTCCATCCCAAATCATATAAATGGTGCCCGCGACGCACTCTTAGCCTATATCTACGACACGGGTAAAGCGGCATTTCTGGATGGTAAAATGATCTTCCTTTCAGGGAGTCCGGCATTGGAGCAGGTAGGAGGAATACACACAGGACGTTTATCGGGTATTGCCAACCATCATGTGCCTGGGTACCTGCGCACAAATCAGCTACCGAGCTATGAAACCAATTGCATAGAAGATTGGGAGTCGAAACTGGACCAGATCATAGAGGAGACCATTGATCAGAATATGACGCTGATCTCGGGTATACCACCTTGGGTGCAGATGTACTTCGATAAGCTGATCCGGCAGACGGGCAAACCTATTAAAGATATTTTTCCAAACTTTTCTCTGTTCGTGTACGGAGGAGTTAATTTTGAGCCTTACCGGAAAAAACTGTTTGAGTCTATTGGCAAATCAGTTGATTCTATCGAACTCTTCCCGGCTTCTGAAGGCTTTTTTGCTTATCAGAACGAACAAAAGGATAATGGATTGCTTTTATTGCTGGATGCAGGAATTTTTTATGAATTCATTCCGGTGGATGAGTATTTTAATGAGAACCCAAGGCGCCTGACGATCGGTGAGGTAGAAACAGGGGTTAACTATGCTATGGTGATCAGCAGTAATGCCGGCTTATGGGGTTATTCTGTTGGAGATACGGTTAAATTCACTTCTGTTAAGCCTTATAAGCTGGTTGTGAGCGGAAGGATCAAACATTATATTTCTGCATTTGGTGAGCATGTGATCGGGGAGGAAGTAGAGAAAGCTATGAAGCTTACCATGGCAAAATTCCCGAATGTAGAGTTGATCGAGTTCACAGTGGCACCTTATGTAAGCCAGAATCAGGGGCAGTCGTACCATGAGTGGCTTGTTGAGTTTGCCACTGCACCTCATGACCCCGATGCTTTTGCGAAAGAGCTTGACGAGCAGCTGCAAAAGATTAACAGCTACTATGACGACCTGATAAAAGGTAACATTCTTCAAAGCCTGAAACTGATCATACTGCCGCTGGGCACCTTCAGGAATTATATGAAATCGCAGGGTAAACTTGGTGGGCAGAATAAAGTGCCCAGGTTAAGCAATGACCGAAACCTGGCAGATGGTTTGCTGAAGACCGCAAATACAAAGCAGGTAAAATAAAGTATAGCGCAGCGAGTTGCGTCACAGGAAAAACAAAAGCATGAAAAGAATTGCCATACTTGGCTCTACCGGATCGATAGGTACGCAGGCGCTGGAAGTGATCAAAGCAAATCCGGATAGTTTTGAACTAGAGGTAATAACGGCCAATAACAACGCTGACCTGCTCATTACACAGGCACTGGAGTTTAACCCGAACACTGTTGTAATAGCAAATGAAAACCTGTACGATACTGTAAAAGATGCGCTGCAGCATACGGATGTAAAAGTTTATGCCGGAGCTAATGCCCTTTGTTCTGTAGTAGAAATGGGCACCGTTGATATGGTACTTACGGCCATGGTTGGATATGCGGGCCTGCAGCCAACAATACGCGCTATAAAAGCCGGCAAGCAAATTGCACTGGCTAACAAAGAAACACTGGTAGTGGCAGGCAAACTGATTACAGACCTGGCTCGAGAGTACGGTGTGAATATTTATCCTGTAGACTCGGAGCACAGCGCTATATTTCAGTGCCTGGCTGGCGAGTTTCACAACCCGATTGAGAAGATCATACTAACGGCTTCAGGAGGTCCGTTCAGGGGGCGTACTGCCGCTGAACTTGCTCATGTAACCAAGGGGCAGGCATTAAAACATCCTAATTGGGACATGGGTGCTAAGATCACAATTGACTCAGCCTCTCTGATGAACAAAGGTCTGGAGGTAATCGAAGCAAAGTGGTTATTCGGGCTCAGGAATGAGCAGATAGAAGTAGTGGTTCACCCACAGTCTATTATCCACTCACTGGTGCAATTTGAGGATGGCTCCATTAAGGCACAACTTGGTTTGCCTGACATGAAACTGCCAATACAGTATGCTATGGGTTATCCGGAGCGGTTAAAGTCAGATTACCCCCGTTTCAACTTCATGGACTATCCGCAGCTGACATTTGAGCAACCAGACATGAAAACTTTCCGGAACCTGGCCCTTGCTTTTGAGGCAATGGGGAAAGGCGGGAATTTGCCTTGTACACTTAATGCAGCTAACGAAGTGGCAGTCAGTGCCTTCCTGGAAGATAAGGTTGGTTTCCTGGAGATGTCAGACATCATCGAAAGCTGTATGGCAAAAGTTGCGTATATTGCGAATCCTTCTTACGAAGACTATGTTAGTACAGACAAGGAGGCACGCCAGCGCGCTTCTGAATTAATTTTAAAGTAAACATTACCTGTAGTAACATAGCTGCAGGATTCAACAGAGTATATAATTTCTTTTTGATGGATATAGTAGTAATGGTAGGCCAGCTCATCCTGGGCCTTACAATTCTGGTAGGTTTGCATGAGCTTGGGCATATGCTGGCGGCCAAATGGTTTGGAATGCGTGTGGAGAAGTATGCCATAGGTTTTCCGCCTAAGGTTTTTGGTAAAAAAATAGGAGAAACAGAGTATATGCTCGGTATGATACCACTGGGCGGATTTGTAAAGATATCTGGCATGGTGGACGAATCAATGGATACGGAAGCCCTGAAGGAAGAGCCAAAGCCATGGGAGTTTCGTTCGAAACCAGCCTGGCAGCGCCTCATCGTGATGATGGGCGGTATCATTGTGAATGTGATCACTGGTATTGTAATTTACATCGCACTGACCTTTAACTATGGCGAAAGCTATCTACCGGCCAGCGAAGCAAAGTATGGTGTGGTGGCTAATGAAATCGGGAAGGATATTGGTTTCCAGACCGGTGACCGTATTATTGCTGTGAATGGACACCAGCTGGAACGCTTTGAAGATGTGTATTCTATGGATGCACTACTTGGGCGTGATGCTTTTTATACCGTAGAGCGCGATGGGCAGAAGGTAGATATTAAAGTGCCGGCAAACCTGATGGACCGTGTGGCAGACAACAAAGAGCGTATGTTTTTTGTGCAGCCACGACAGCCTTTTAAAGTTGGCCAGGTGGTGGCAGGCAGTGCCGCTTCCAAAGCAGGTTTACAAAAAGGTGACTTCATAAAGAAGGTTAACAATGAGAGCGTTATGTTCTTCCATGAGTTTCAGCAAGCCTTGCAGGCAAATGCCGGCAAAAAAGTGAGCATGATGGTTGAACGTGATGGAAAGCCAATTAAACTGCAGGTAGAGGTAAGCGAAGAAGGTACTATTGGTTTTGCACCTGTTCAGATGCTGCAGTATGCTACCCGCGATTATAGCCTGGGAGAATCAATTCCGCTAGGCACAGAGCAGGCATTTGGAGTGATCACAGCTAACCTGAAGGGCTTTGGAAAAATATTCAGGGGAGAGGTTTCCGCCTCAAAATCATTGAGCGGACCAATAGGAATAGCACAGATATTTGGCGATACCTTCAGCTGGTATAAGTTCTGGAGTATTACTGGTATGCTTTCTATGGTGCTTGCTTTTATGAACTTCCTGCCGATACCGGCACTGGATGGCGGACACGTAGTGTTCCTGACCTATGAAATGATAAGTGGCCGCAAGCCTTCTGACAGTTTCCTGGAGAATGCGCAGAAAGTTGGTATGGTGATCTTGTTGGGTCTTATGGCCTTTGCCATCTTCAATGATGTTTTCAAGATCATCTTCTAAAGAAATAGCAGGAAGTTTTATTCAAAATTCCTGAACAACACTGGCACGCTGTTCTCTTTGAGGGCAGCGTGTTCTGTTTAAAAGCTTGTTCACTTCCGGAATGGTAAAATAAATTATTTCGGAAGTGATTTATAGAAGTTGGCAGGCTACTTGCACTGAAAGTGAAGGTTCGTTACGGTTATAAATAAAACAAACACATGAAGTATAGAATTTTAAGCCTGCTCCTGGCATTTATAGTAATAGTTTCAGTGCCTGCATCAGCTCATGATTTTCACACCAGCATCACAGACATTCAGTATAACCCGCGTACCAAATCGTTGGAGGTAGCCTTAAAGGTATTTACCGATGACCTTGAAAAAGGGCTTTCCAGGTATGCCAAAAGTAAAGTGGTGTACGACAGCAATTCTGAAAAGCAACAGCAGTTATTGGCGGGTTATGTCAAACAAAATTTTACAGTGGCATTAGCCAAAGGTAAACAGCTGAACTACAAAGTACTGGGGTCAGAGGCTGAAACAGACGCTGTTTGGATTTACCTTGAGGTGCCCGTGCAGAATGCTTCGGTACAGCAGCTGTACGTGAAAAATGCAGTGCTTACAGATATGTTCGCCGATCAGATGAACATCGTTAACTTCAACTACAAAGGAAGCACAGAAAGTGTACTGCTCCAACGCGGCGATACGGAGAAGAAGATCAGCTTTTGATCTAGCTTTCCTGCTTTTGCGTTGTAAATTTTGCTAGCACGCCTAAAAGTAGTACTGCTGACAGGCAACCGGTTACAAACCTTACCACCAGCTCGTCAATTGTTTTCATAATCACGATGTCGGGCATGTACGCCTGTAACAGAAGCAGGCCACCAACAAGTACCAGTACCCAATAGCCAACCCAATTGTAAGCGCGTTTTAAAGGATATGCTGGCAGGCGCAGTGTATACAGCAAGATAACGATAAGCCCTACCACAGTGCTGGTATGCTGTATCAGCCTGCTCACCTGCATACCTATTCCGAATACCTCCACATGCTGCAGCAGAAAGGGCATGTGGTTAACTACGTAGCCATCGAGATGGGTAAACGAATCCCAGAAAAGGTGTGATACAATGCCTATCACTGCCGATGTTAAAAAGATGAGCCAGTGGCGGCGCAGATAACCAAACCAAGGCGTGCCTTCGGCAACTTCAGCCCTTTTTCTAAGCAAAGGCGGTAGGTGCCTGATGAGGTTATCTCTGACAAACCCATGAAAAAGTACTGTCAGCAGGACTGTGACCGGCAGGTTGAATATAAAGATGTCTTGTAGGTTGTGGCTGCTTATCCTTTCCTGTAAAAGGAAGCTTAGAAAATAACCAAAGTCAGGCGCAATACTCCCGATCACCAGCCCTGTTGTAGAGAACCAGTTACTTTTTATTTGTTTTAAAGGGAGTACAAGTGCAGGGTGTGCGGCAGTAAAGGGCATAAAATGTGTGTTATCTAAAGCCTCTCTCCGGTTTGGCAGGTTTAATTAATCGGAATTCTACACGCCTGTTGGCACGCCGGTCTTCCTCGGTTTTTTCTTTTCGGAGAGGCTTTGTATTACCATACCCGATCGCTTCTATTCTGCCGGGCTGCAATTTAGCTTTGTTTTCAATATAACGCCTTATCGCATAAGCTCTATCCTGTGATAAACTTAAATTAAAGTCAGGGTCACCGGCGGCATCTGTATGGCCGGCAATTTCTAACCGGAATGTTGGATGGTCTACGAGAAAAAGCGCTACTTCATCAAGTATAGGCTTCATTCCTTCCTTTATATCAGACTGGTTCTGATCAAATTCAATGTTCTCAAATACCATCGGGATGCTGTAGTCAATCAGGGTGGTCATCAATTGAAACGAGGTGTCTTGCTGTAATGATAGCTCCCGTTCGATTGTAAAAAAATCCGGCCCCTGGATAAGGATCATATAGTTAGAGTCCTCTATCAGGTCAAACTCAAATGAGCCGTCCGGACGGATGTATTTAGAAGAGACCTCGATGCCATTATCCAGGTCTATGATAGACACGATGCCAGCCAGAGGTTTGTTACTGATGGAATCCCTCAAGACACCTTCCAGTTTCGTAATAGCCAGCGGGTGTGCTTCCATTGGTAACGGAAAAGAGTAGAGGTTCAGGTTCTGTATGTCGTCGGGCTCGGAACGGGCATAGTATAGGTTTTTTGAATCAGCATCTATGGTAAAATAATATTCACTGCCCCGGCCATTTACCAAAGGGCCAATATTACGTGGCTCCTGCCACTGTCCGTTCACTTTATAGGTTTTATAAATATCAAAGTCGCCGAAGTTATAGAGCTGGCCCCTGGAGCTGAAGTATAGCACCTGGTAATAAGGGTGAAAAAACGGGCTTACCTCACTTTCACGTGTGTTGATTGTTGGGCCCAGGTTTTGTGCAGGAGCCCAGGCACCATTTTTCATTTTGTAAGTGAAGTATAGGTCCGACAGTCCGAAGCCCTCCAGTCTGTCTGATGCAAAGTATAGCGTATCCTCCCTGCTGGTAAGGGTGGGTTGCGAGTCCCAGGCATTGGAGTTTACATTTGGGCCAAGGTTGGTTATTTCTCCCCAGGTTCCGTCCGGCTGCATGGTAGCAACATACAAGTCGCAGTTGCCAAAGCCGTCCGGTGCTTCACAGCGGGCAAAGTATAATGTTTTGCCATCACGGCTAAGGCATCCTGAGCCTTCGTTGTAAATGCTATTGATCGGTTTGCCAAAAGACTTCGCTTGCTGCCAGATTCCATCAACACGCTTAGAGTAGAAGAGGTCCTCATTTTCACGACCGTTCAGGCCTTGCAGGTTTCGTTTGGATGTGAAGATGAAAAGCTCGTTCTCCTCATTCAGGGTGGGGCCATAGTCAGCGTAGGGCGAGTTGATCGCACTACCCATGTTCAGGTAAACTCCTTTGGGAGGCTTAAATGTGGCGATGGATTTCCGGTACTCAACCAACTCATAGTAATAGTCCAGTGGCACATAATAGTCCTTGGTATTCTGCTCCAGCGAGTCGTAGTATGAATAAATGTTGCGAACATCTGTCCGGTGATGTTTTAGTACCAGGCGGTATAGTTCTTTAGCTTCTTCCTGCTTTCCCTCACGCTCCAGCAACTGGCCCAGTCGCCAGAGTAGCTTGGTGTCCTTGTAAAAGTTCTCAACCCCAAACTTACTTACATAGGATTCTAAAAGTGGTAGTGCCTGGTCATACTGTTTCTTACGCTCCAGTTTTTGAATTGCCGCCAGCTCTTTATCATTCCGATAATGCTGTATTTTGTTTAAATTGGGGAAATTGAGATGAACATCTTGGTTAGGTGCCTGTTTTCTGAAATTTACAGGCTCTTCTCCCTCTTTCGCCATATGCCTCGACTGCTCGCAACCAAAGTATGGCAGCAGTATGAGGATAAGAAGAGGAATTAAAAGAAGAGACCTGCGCAGCATTATAGTTTAAACCATGTGTTGTTTTGCACTATTTGTATATAGCTTTGTAACGCTTTTCAATAAGGCTTTGTTCTTTTAAATGTTAACCCTAAATCCTTTTTAAGCAGTTACGACAATTATGCATATTACTTAAGAGTGGCATAGGTCTTGACTACTATAGTACGAATTGGAAATATTGCTTCATGAGCTGTATTTCTGTCATTTTGGCATTGAATTAAATTATGAATTATACCTTAAAAAACTTTTTGCAGAATCTTTTATTAAGCAATCTTTCAGAAGATGACGAGGATGATATGATCCCGGTTATCACCGCGGAGATAGAAGACGACATCCCTGTTGAAAGCTTGCCGGACGAATTGCCGATTCTGGCAGTTCGGAATACGGTATTGTTTCCGGGGGTTGTATTACCTATTACAGTTAGCCGTAAAAAATCGGTTAAGCTGGTACGCAAAGCGCATAAAGGGGATAAGATTATAGGCGTAGTTGCCCAAAAGAATACAAACAGCGATGACCCAACTGCTGAGGATCTTTTCGAGGTGGGTACTGTGGCTAAGATCCTGAAGATGCTGGTGCTGCCTGATGGCAACACAACGATCATCATCCAGGGGCATAGCCGCTTTAAGATTGAAGAGATCACTTCAGAGGACCCATACCTGACTGCCAAGATCAGCCAGTGTGCTGAAACCAAGCTTGATAAGAAGAGCAAAGAGGTAAAAGCCCTGGTGCAGTCCCTGAAGGATGCGGCTGGGAAAATGCTCAAACTCAATCCTGAGATTCCACAGGAGGCACAGGTAGCCCTTGATAATATTGACAGCCCAAGCTTTCTGACTCACTTCCTGTCGAGTAACCTGAATGTGGAGGTAGCCCAGAAGCAGCAGCTTTTAGAGGTAAATGATGGTGTGGAGCGTGGCACACAGCTGTTAGAGCTGATGTTACGCGAGATACAGTTGCTGGAGCTGAAGCAGGAGATACATACCAAAGTGCATACTGACATTGATCAGCAGCAGCGCGATTATTTCCTGAGGCAGCAGATAAAAGTGTTGCAGGATGAGCTTGGCCAGGAAGGCCCGGATCAGGAGATCGAGCGTTTCAGGTCCCGGGCGGCTAAAAAGAAATGGCCGGAGAACGTGGCGCAGCACTTTAAGAAAGAGATCGATAAACTGGCGCGCCTGAACCCACAGGCTGCAGAATATCCGGTTACGGTAAATTACCTTGAGTTTCTGCTGGACCTGCCCTGGAACGAGTTTACGAAAGATAACTTTAATCTGAAACGTACCAAAAAGATCCTTGATGCGGACCATTATGGACTAGAGAAGGTAAAGGAGAGAATTCTGGAGTACCTGGCAGTGCTAAAACTGAAGAAGGATATGAAAGCGCCTATTCTTTGCCTTTACGGACCTCCCGGAGTTGGTAAAACCTCCCTGGGCCGTTCTATAGCAAAAGCACTCGGGCGTAAATATGTCAGGATGTCATTGGGTGGCGTGCGCGATGAGGCTGAGATCAGAGGGCACCGTCGTACATATGTAGGAGCGATGCCAGGCAAGATCATCAGCCAGATAAAGAAGACAGGCTCCTCTAACCCGGTTATTATTCTGGATGAGGTTGATAAGCTTGCTTCTGACTTCCGTGGAGACCCATCTTCTGCGCTTTTAGAGGTGCTGGATCCGGAACAGAACCACACGTTCATGGACAATTACCTGGACGTGGAATACGATCTGTCCAAGGTGCTGTTTATTGCCACTGCTAACTCCCTGGAGACAATTCAGCCAGCACTCCGCGATAGGATGGAGATCATTGAACTCACAGGCTATACCCTGGAAGAGAAAACCGAGATTGCCAAGCGCCACCTGGTGCCGAAGCAGATTGAGGAGCACGGGCTGGAGCCGGATGATGTGAAAGTGCCAAAGCCTACAATTCATAAGCTGATAGAAGACTATACCCGTGAATCTGGCGTTAGAAACCTGGAGCGTAAGATCGGGCAGCTGGTGCGCAACACAGCCAAACAAAAAGCGATGGAAGAGGAGTTTGCCAAAACCATTAAGCCGGAGGATGTGGTGAAAATCATGGGCTCAGAGATATTTGATAAAGAAATCTATCAGGATATCGATACTGCCGGGGTAGTAACAGGCCTGGCCTGGACGTCAGTAGGTGGCGATATTCTTTTTATCGAGTCTATCCTGAGCAAAGGCAAAGGCAAGCTCACTTTATCGGGCCAGCTTGGAGATGTAATGAAAGAGTCTGCCATGACTGCTATTTCATACCTGAAGGCTCATGCGGAACTGTTAGATATTGATTACCGCCTTTTCGACCAGTACGACCTGCACATCCACTTCCCGGAAGGAGCTGTGCCGAAAGACGGTCCATCGGCTGGTATTGCCATATTTACTTCTATTGCCTCCGTGTTTACCCAGCGTAAAGTTAAGTCGAGGTTAGCAATGACAGGCGAGATCACGTTACGTGGTAAAGTGCTGCCAGTAGGTGGTATAAAAGAGAAGATACTGGCGGCGAAGCGTGCCGGTATTACGGATATCATTCTTTGCCAGAAAAACAGAAAAGATATTAACGAGATACCTGAGCAATACATTAAAGGGCTGCACATCCATTATGTTGACCGTGTAGATGATGTAGTGAAAATCGCCCTGCTTAAGGAAAAAGTAAAGCACCCCCTGAAGCTGACCCTAACAGAAGAAAAGGCGACAGTGGAGAACTAGGAAGAAATTTTGAATGAGTGACTGAATTAAATTTATTTCTGC
The DNA here is from genome assembly GCF_051904785.1 of Pontibacter sp. MBLB2868. Classification (NCBI taxonomy): domain Bacteria; kingdom Pseudomonadati; phylum Bacteroidota; class Cytophagia; order Cytophagales; family Hymenobacteraceae; genus Pontibacter; species Pontibacter sp. MBLB2868. The sequence goes on from NZ_CP196710.1 coordinate 12,594, forward strand.
AAAGTATAAGCACTTTCTATTCAGTTACTCCAAATTCAGGCATCCGAAATTAACTACCCATGAACAGAGGCGCTTTTATACTTTGCATGCTACTGGGCCTTACGCTCAGTGTGCAGGCGCAGGTGGGTGGCCAGAGAGGATTTCCTTTTCTGGAGTTACCGGTGAGCGCTAAGCAGGCGGCTTTAGGAGGAGTAAATGTAACGGCAGGTGCCCATGACGTGAACATGGTAGGGGCTAACCCTGCTTTGCTGAATGAAAAAATGGACAACCAGCTTAGCTTAAGTTATGTGGGCTATCTGGCCGATATCAAGCAGAGTTCGGTAGCTTATGCCTTCCACCATGCCCGGTATGGTCGTTGGGCGGCAAGTATAAATTACCTGAACTACGGCGACTTTATACAACGCGACGCCACAGGCATGGAAGAGGGCCGCTTCAATGTAAATGATTATGCCTTTAACCTAAGCCATGCCCGGCAGGTAGATGCTTTTACCATGGGGGCTACTGCCAGGGTAGCAGTGTCAAGCATAGCAGGCAACCAGGCAGTAGGTTTGTTGGCAGATGCCGGTGTAGCATTCAAACATCCTGAAAAGGACTTTACGGTTGGCCTTGCATTTAAAAATGTAGGATACCAGGTAAAGCATTTTGAGGGTGGACAGCGTCAGCAGATGCCCTGGGATGCGCAACTGGGTCTTAGTTATAAGCCGGAACACATGCCAGTAAGGCTGTCACTAACTGCGCATCGCCTTTACCAGTTTGATATCGTTTACCTCGACCCGAATGCATCAGGGCAGTTGGATGAGAATGGTGAAGAAGTAAAAGCAGAGAAAAAGCTGGGAGATAAGATTGCCCGTCACTTTGTGGCAGGTGCTGAGTTTGTTTTCAGTAATAACTTTCAGCTACGGGCTGGCTATAACCACCAGCGCCGTAAAGAGCTGCGCCTCGACAATGCAGGTGGCGGAGCTGGCTTCTCGGTAGGCGCTATGCTGCGGGTACGGGCCTTTGAGCTGAACTACAGCAGCGCCTTTTTCCATCCTACGGGAGCTACACACTATATTACCGTTAGTACCAATACAAGTACTTTCCTGAAAAAGAAGAGTAGTTAAAACTTATAGGCTACAGCCCTTGTATAGTAGCTGAAGCGCATATTTTTTTAAAGAGAAACAACATGTCAGATAATATAGCATCGCTTACACCAGCACAGATCGTTGAAGAGCTGGATAAGTATATCATAGGTCAGAAAGACGCCAAGCGGAATGTGGCTATTGCCCTCCGTAACCGTTGGCGCCGCATGAACGCTGATAAAAGTATTCAGAGCGATATTGTTCCTAATAATATTTTGATGATTGGGGCAACGGGGGTTGGTAAAACCGAGATCGCCCGCCGCCTGGCTAAAATTGCAGATGCGCCTTTCACTAAAGTTGAAGCATCTAAATTCACAGAAGTAGGTTATGTAGGCCGCGATGTGGAAAGTATGGTGCGCGACCTGATGGAGCAGTCTGTGAACATGGTGAAGCAGAAGAAAAAGGAAGAGGTAAAGCAAAAGGCGGCCGAAGTGGTGGAAGACATCATTCTTGATGCCCTTATTCCCCCAATTCAGGGTCGTGGAAGTTCACCTGTCAATGTTACTTCCGATCCGAACGTGATGCCGGAAACGGACCATGAACTGAACGAGCGTACCCGTGAGAAATTCAGGGATAAAATCCGTAACGGTGAGCTGGAAGACCGCAAAATAGAGATACGCGTGCAGCAGAGCGCCATGCCGGGCATGGGCGTAATGGGTCCCGGAATGGATGAGGCATCTATGATGAACATCCAGGAAATGATCAGTGGCATGATGCCTAAGAAAACCAAGAAACGCAAAGTAACGATTGCTGAGGCACGTAAGATCCTGTTGGAAGAAGAAGCATCCAAGTTGATCGATATGGACGAGGTGAAGGAAGAGGCCATTTTTAAGGCGGAGAACTCAGGTATCATTTTCATCGATGAGATTGATAAAGTGGCCAGCTCCAGCAAAAAAGGTGGCGGCGGCCCGGATGTTAGCCGCGAAGGGGTGCAGCGAGACCTTCTGCCTATCGTAGAAGGGTCAACCGTTAGCACCAAGTATGGTATCATCAATACAGATCACATCCTGTTTATTGCTGCCGGTGCGTTCCACGTGGCAAAGCCGTCTGATCTGATCCCGGAGTTACAGGGCCGTTTCCCGATTCGTGTGGAGCTGGATAGCCTGACGAAGGAAGACTTTTACCAAATACTTAAATTTCCAAAGAATGCCCTTACCAAGCAATATGAGGCCTTGCTTTCGGCAGAAGATGTAGAGCTGACTTTCAATGATGAGGCTTTGGATGAAATTGCTTCTATTGCTTTTGAAGTAAACTCAGAGGTGGAGAACATTGGTGCCCGCCGCCTGCACACAGTTATGAGCCGCTTGCTGAACGATATTCTTTTTGATGTTCCGGACAAGATAGGTGCAAACGCTCATATTTTAGTTGACAGAGCCATGGTACAGGATAAGCTGGCGAACATGGTTAAAAATCGTGATCTGAGCCAGTACATTCTTTAATTATCAAAAGATACATTAAGTATAAAAGTACAATGTAATTTCTTTTCCTGGTCCCGCTAGCTGAACAGTTATGTAGGGTGGGCAAGTAGCATAGGTTTATACGTTAGATCATACAAAAAACAGGATCATCGTTGTTGTAAACAGCGATGATCCTGTTTTTTTTTGTGTATGTCGGCAGATGCAGGGTTAGAGTTAATCGCGGAAGATGGGGTAACAGCGCAGGCAGCCACCAATCTGATGAGCATGTCGCATTCACTGTGCCCGCCACTACAGCTGTTTTTCGGGTAACTATTTCTCACCAGTAAACAGAGATAGTGAAATCGTAAAAGATGGTGCTTCTGCTTTAGCGGAGGCGCCATCTTTATTTTTGTAGTTACCGTAGTATTTTATACTTTGATAAATATAACGTGTAGCGCTTTTCCTGACACAAAATTGATTGTCGGGTCCGTTCGTTATTTCTAATTCTGCATTCATAATTCACCTATCTATGAACTACTACATCATAACCGGAGCCAGCAAAGGCATAGGCAGAGCATTAGCCGAGGAGTTGTTGAAAGATGAAAATAACCAGGTAGTCGGCGTTTCCCGCACCTGCAGCATCAAGCACCCTAATTACCGGCACCAGCCCCTGGATTTTTCTGACATAGAGGCCGTGGAGCATAACCTGCAGAAGGTGTTTCTGGCTTACAAAGATGCGTCGCAACTGGTATTGATAAACAATGCAGGTGTGCTGGGAGATATTGGGTATGTAGGGGAGAATGTGCCTAACGAACGGTTTGAGTTTGTTTTTGATGTAAATGTAATAGTACCTGCTATGCTGATGAACACTTTCCTGCAGGTGTACCAACAACACCCGGCGCAGAAAGTTATTGTTAATGTGAGCTCGGGCGCGGGGCAGTACCCGATAGACGGCTGGGCAAGCTACTGCGCTTCCAAAGCCGCCATTGACATGCTGTCACAAGTTGTGCAGTTGGAGCAGGATAAGCGTGGCTCGGGGGTAAAGGTGTATGCGTTGTCGCCGGGCATTGTCGATACAAACATGCAGGGACAGATAAGGGAGAGCGATGCAAGCCGTTTCAGCACAGTAGAGAAGTTCCGTCAGTATAAAGCTAATAACGAGCTGGCACAGCCGGAGGAGGTTGCCCGTAAAATGGTTAATTTCCTGAACAGTACGAACGAGTATAAAGAAGTGCTGGTATCGGTGCGGGACATGCCATAGCCAGTCTGAAAGCAAAACAAAGAGCCTTGCCGCCGTGGCAGGGCTTTTTTGTGAGTATGGCGCATCGCTCGTTTTTGAAACATTGAGACACGCCGGCCGATGCTTGACTTCTTTTTCAAGGGAATGTTGCTAATTTAATATATATATGCTAACTTAATATAGTTAAGTGTTTGCTCACTTTAGAACTATAGCTGCATATGAAGCATCCCATCTGCCCCCGCTGCGACAGCCAGGAAGTTGTAAAGAGCGGTATCGTGAATGAACGGCAGCGTTACCGTTGTAAAAACTGCTCCTATTACTTTACAGTAAACAAAATTGGCAAGAATATCGACAGCTACTATGTTACTAAAGCGCTACAGTTGTACATCGAAGGCATCAGTTACCGCGAGATTGAACGAATTCTGGGGGTAAGCCACGTGTCGGTGATGAACTGGGTGCGGAAGTATAAAATCAAAGCCCCGGAGCAGACAGAGTACCATCCTACCTATAAAGTCCTGAACCACACCGAGCTGGTAGAGTACCTGAAAAACGGTGGCAACCTGAAAGGCGCCGGTATGATGATCACCGAACTGGGTGATAAGTATATGATGATCAAGTGGAAGCGTTTTAGAGACTAGCACTGCAGTTATCCAAGACTATGCAGGCCGCTGGGTCCTTTTTGGCTCCTGTTCCGATCACCTCTGTCCCTCAAAGCTGCTCCGTAAGCCTAGAATTCACGTTCTAGCTTGTCTAAATAAGGGACCAGCATTATTGTCATGAACCCACCCCAAGCCCCGCCGAGGATGGGAATTTTACCTCACCCTGGCCCTCAAGTTAAAGCAGCTACTCTTTAGCTATATTAAATTACCAGAAAAGTACACTTGTTAACACTTTTTATTAACATTTCCATAAAATAGGGTAAAGATTCAGGGAACAGCTGTCCTCTTATTATTAACCTCAAATTCCTGAACATCAATGAAAAAGTTATTACTAAGCGTAGTAGCGGGGCTCGGCCTTTGCTGCTTCGGAGGGAGTGCCATGGCACAGGGCTCCGAGCTCTATGGTGCGGGTCTAAAGGTGCCCCTGAACGAGGACGGCTCAAAGTACTTTCGGCTTATTGCCTGGAACCAGGTGTGGATACGCTACAACGAGAACAACTCGGGCTCCATCCGCAATGGCGAAGCGGTAGATAACACATTTGACATAGGCCTGCGCCGTTCCCGTGTGCTGCTCTACGCCCAGATAAGCCCCCGCTTCCTGATCTTGACGCACTTTGGCATCAACAACCAGAATGCCGTGAGCGGGGGCCTCGCCAGCACCGACGGTAAAAAACCGCAACTCTACATGCACGACGCCTGGACAGAGTATCGGATCTTTGATAAGAGCCTGTCGATAGGTGCCGGTCTGCATTACTGGAACGGTATATCTCGCATGACCAGTGCCAGTACCCTTAACTTCCTGGCTTACGATGCACCCATTTCCAACTGGCCCACCATTGAGGCCATTGACCAGTTTGCGCGCATGATCGGCATGTACGCCAAGGGCAAGGTGGGAAAACTGGACTACCGCATGGCTATAAACGAACCGTTTCTTACAAACACAGGCGGTGCCATAGGTCCTGTTGCCAACTACAACCCCCGCCACAACAACAAAGTGTACCAGGGCTACTTCAACTACCAGTTCTGGGATCAGGAGTCTAACCTGCTGCCATACTTTGTAGGCACCTACCTTGGGAGCAAGAAGGTGTTTAATCTGGGCGCCGGCTTTATGCACAACGGAGATGGCATGTGGCGCGAGGAGGCAACACTTGGTGGAACACGGGTTGTGGAAGAGGATATCGACCTGTTCGGGGTGGATGCTTTTATGGACCTGCCCCTGAACCAGGAGAAGGGTACGGCCATAACGGCCTATGCAGTATACTATAACTATGACTTCGGGCGAAACCACGTGCGTAACATCGGCATTCTGAACCCGGCCACAGAGGGTGGCAGCCTGCGCGGCAATGCCTTCCCAACCGTGGGCACCGGTGATATGGTGTATGCCCAGGCGGGCTTCCTGCTACCCAAAGAAACACTCGGTGAGAAATCGCGCCTGCAGCCTTACGCCGCCTTTAACTACGGTAACTTCGATGGCCTGCAAGACAGTGGAGGCGACAAGGTGCCGGTAAAGGTGCTGGATGTGGGAGCCAACCTGTTTATGGAAGGGCATAATGCCAAGTTTACGCTGAACTACCGCAACCGCCCCGACTTCACCAACATCAACGATATAAAGTACAGGCCCGAGCTTACGCTGCAGGCCATGATATACTTATAACAGCATCAAACTAAACATCTAACCTTTAAGAAATGGAAAATAACAGACAAAAGATGCAGGAGTACTGGAGGCGCAACGTGCGCATCCTGCTCACACTGCTCGGCCTCTGGTTCGCAGTGTCGTACCTGTTCGGGATTCTGCTCGTGGACGAGCTCAACCGGTTCACGCTTGGCGGATTTAAACTGGGCTTCTGGTTTGCCCAGCAAGGCGCTATCTACTGCTTTGTCATCATCATTTTTGTATATGTGGTCTTGATGAACAAGCTGGATAAGGAATTTGACGTGCACGAAGATTAACCGTTTCTCACCATAAAAATCTACATGATATGAGCATTTTAGCTTGGACATACTTGATCGTGGGCATCACGTTTGCCCTCTACATCGGCATCGCCATTTGGTCGCGTGCCGGATCAACCAAAGAATTTTACGTGGCTGGGGGCGGTGTAAGTCCGCTGGCAAACGGCATGGCCACCGCCGCCGACTGGATGAGCGCCGCCTCGTTCATTTCCATGGCCGGCCTCATCTCCTTTATGGGCTACGACGGCTCTGTTTACCTGATGGGCTGGACGGGCGGCTACGTGCTACTGGCTCTGCTGCTGGCGCCCTACCTGCGTAAGTTCGGTAAGTTTACCGTGCCTGATTTCGTGGGCGACCGCTACTACTCCAGAACCGCGCGCCTGGTGGCTGTGGTGTGTGCCATCTTTATCTCCTTTACCTATGTGGCCGGCCAGATGCGCGGTGTGGGTATTGTGTTCTCCCGTTTCCTGGAAGTGGAGATCGAGACCGGTGTGATCATAGGTATGATCATCGTGCTGTTCTATGCGGTGCTGGGCGGTATGAAAGGCATTACTTATACACAGGTAGCGCAGTACTGCGTGCTGATCTTCGCCTACATGGTGCCGGCGGTGTTTATCTCTATTATGCTGACAGGCAACCCGATCCCACAGCTTGGTTTGGGGGGTGATGTGGCAGATGGTACGCCGCTGCTGGCCAAGCTGGACGGCATGCTGACGGAGCTTGGCTTTGCCCCGTACACCAGCGGTACCAAGTCTACCATTGACGTATTCTTTATTACGGCTGCCCTGATGGTGGGAACGGCCGGTCTGCCGCACGTGATCGTGCGCTTCTTTACCGTGCCGAAGGTAAAAGATGCCCGTATGTCGGCTGGTTACGCGCTGGTGTTCATTGCCATACTTTATACTACGGCTCCGGCCATCGGTGCCTTTGGCCGCTATAACATGATCAACAACATCAGCAACCGCCCTATCTCAGAAATGCCGCAGTGGGTGCAGAACTGGCAGAAAACAAAGTTGATCAGCATTGAAGATAAGAACAACGACGGCCGCATACAGTATGTAAAGGATCCGGCCGTGAACGAGCTGACCATTGACAAGGATATCATGGTGCTGGCCAACCCGGAGATCGCCAACCTGCCGAACTGGGTGATTGCCCTGGTGGCGGCCGGTGGCCTGGCGGCGGCGCTCTCTACGGCGGCCGGCCTGTTGCTGGTTATCTCCACCTCTATCTCGCATGACCTGCTCAAGAACTCCTTTATGCCGGATATCTCCGAGAAAAACGAGCTGATCGCGGCACGCATAGCGGCTACCCTGGCAGTAGTGGTGGCTGGTTACTTCGGTATCTATCCTCCTGGCTTCGTGGCCGAGGTGGTGGCCTTTGCCTTCGGACTGGCGGCAGCCTCCTTTTTCCCGGTTATTATCATGGGCATCTTCTCGACGCGTATGAACAAACAAGGGGCTATCTGGGGTATGGTGATCGGCCTGCTCTTTACTGTCACTTATATCTCATACTTTAAGTTCGTGAACCCGGAGGCCAATCTGCCGGAAAACTGGTGGTTCGGCATCTCTCCTGAAGGGATCGGAACACTTGGTATGGTATTGAATTTTATTGTATCTTTTGTGATATCAAGAATGACCCCTCCACCACCAGCGCACATTCAGGAGCTGGTAGAGGATATCCGTATCCCACGTGGAGCGGTGGCTGCTGCAGCACATCATTAACCAATACGGTTGATGGATTTTGAACAAGGTGAGAAATCCGGAGTGCGAGAAAGTCCCTGTAGTTGATCGTATCTCTTGATCTCACTTTGTTTTAAATAACCGATTAAGTTACCCCAATATGCGTGACAGAGTAAAAGGCAGGCGACTCTTCTTCATCAGCATTCTGTTTCTGGTGCTGCTGAGTTTCCCGGTGCTCTCCATTTTTAACCAGGGGGGCACAGTAGCGGGCGTACCTGTACTGTACCTGTACCTGATGGTGATGTGGCTGCTTTGTATTGTGGCGATTGGCTTGTTTGTAGAGCGTAAGCGTATCCGGAAACCAAAGCAGAAGGCATGAACTACTGGCTCGTTATCGGAATCTCGTTTCTGTACCTGGCTTTGCTGTTCGGGCTGGCCTCCTGGGCGGAGCGCCGTTCCACGGCCGGAAAAAGCTTTGTGAGCAATCCATATGTTTATGCGCTTTCTATGGCTGTGTACTGCACCGCCTGGACCTATTACGGAAGCGTGGGCCGTGCTGCCACCTCAGGCCTGGAGTACCTGGCCATTTATATCGGGCCAACGCTGATGGCACCGCTGTGGTGGGTCGTGCTGCGCAAGATCATCCGCATCTGCAAAGTGCAGCGTATTACCACCATCGCCGATTTCATCGCCTCCCGTTATGGCAAAAGCATTACGTTGGGTAGCATCGTAACCGTGGTCTGCGTGCTGGGGATCATTCCCTACATCTCTATTCAACTCAAAGCCATCGCCAGCAGCCTGAGCATACTTACAGGCACAGCCATACAGCAGGAACTGTTCCCGGACACCTCTTTCTTTATCGCCATAGGCCTGGGCCTGTTTACAATCGTGTATGGTACGCGGCATGTGGAGGCGACGGAGCGGCACGAGGGTATGGTAACGGCAATTGCCTTTGAGTCAGTGCTGAAGCTGGTGGTGTTTCTGGTGGCCGGCGTATTCGTGACCTATACGGTTTTCAACGGGTTTGATGACGTGATGTCACGGGCGCAAACACTGCCAAATTTTGATAAGCTGATGACCTTCAGCAGCGAAGGCGGTTACGGGGAGTGGTTCTGGATGCTGTTCCTGTCGATGCTGGCAATCCTTTTTCTGCCGCGCCAGTTTCAGGTGGCAGTGGTGGAGAACGTGAACGAGCAGCACCTGAACAAAGCCATGTGGCTGTTCCCGCTGTACCTGTTCGCCATTAACATCTTCGTGTTGCCGATTGCCTTTGGCGGTGATCTGCTCTTTACGCGTGGCACCGTAGATGCCGACATGTTTGTACTGGCCATCCCGCTGAGCGAGGGGAAAAGTATACTGGCGCTGCTGGTGTACCTGGGCGGTTATTCGGCAGCAACAAGTATGGTGATCGTGTCCACCATCGCCCTGAGCGTGATGATGAGCAACAACCTCGTGATGCCGTTCATGATAAACACGCCCTACTTCAAGAAGGCAAAGCAGGAGCGACTCTCGAACATATTGCTCAACAGCCGCCGCTTCTGCATTATGCTGGTGCTTTTGCTGGCTTACCTGTACTATAAAGGTGTGGCGGAGTTTTACTCTCTGGTAGAGGTGGGGCTGGTATCTTTTGCGGCTGTGGCGCAGTTTGCCCCAGCTATCATTGGGGGTATCTTCTGGAAAGAGGGCACAAAAAGCGGCGCGCTGGGCGGTGTTGTAGTAGGTTCGCTGGTGTGGTTCTATACCCTGGTTGTGCCTTCTATGGTGGGCGTAGGTATGCTGCCAACCAGTATTATGCTGGAAGGGCCTTTGGGCATCGAGTGGCTGAAACCGTTTGAGCTTTTCGGCTTGCAGGGTATGGGCTATATCTCAAACGCCATGTTTTGGACCATGTTCCTAAACACGGGCTTGTACATTGGCCTGTCATTGCTTAGCCAGCAGACCTCGCAGGAGCGGAACCAGGCAGAGGTGTTTGTGGATATCTTCCGGTATTCTACGATATATGAGTCCTCTATCGTTTGGAAAGGCACGGCTTACATACCAGATATAAAGTCGCTGCTGGTAAGTTTTCTGGGGGAGGAGCGTGCCGGGAAGGCGCTCAACACCTTTCGCCGCAAATACCCAACCCCGGAAGATGAAACCGGCAAGGCAGACCCAAAGCTGGTAACCTATGCAGAGAAGCTGCTTTCCGGTGTGATCGGGTCCTCCTCGGCCCACATCATGGTGGCCTCGGTGGTGAAAGAGGAGGAGATAAGTATAGACGAGGTGCTCAACATCCTGCGGGAGTCACAGCAGCTGATCAGCATCAACAATGAGCTGAGAAGAAAGTCGATGGAACTGCGCCGGGCAACCGAGCAACTGCGTAGCGCCAACGAGAGGCTAAAGCACCTGGATGAGCTGAAGGACGAGTTCCTGTCCACGGTAACGCACGAGCTGCGTACGCCCCTGACTTCCATCCGGGCCCTGTCGGAGATACTGTACGATAACCCGGAGATGGAGCGCGAGGATCAGGAACACTTCCTGCATACCATTGTGAAGGAGTCGGAGCGGCTGACGCGGCTGATCACGCAGGTGCTGGACCTGGAGCGGTTCGAGAGCGGCCGCCAGAAACTGAACATGGAGCAGGTGCAGCTGAAGGAGGTGGTACAGGAGTCGGTGGAGGCGCTGGAGCAGCTGATTCAGGAGAAGAAGATAGAGCTGGTAGTGGACGTGCAGCAAAGCCTGCCAGGCATAAACGCCGACCGCGACCGCCTGATGCAGGTGCTGGTGAACCTGGTCTCCAACGCCATCAAGTTCTGTAACCCGGAGCACGGCAGGATCATCGTGTCGGCCTACTACATCGACGGTGACGTGAAGGTGAACGTGGTGGACAATGGCAAAGGTATAGACCCGGAAAGCCAGAAGCAGATATTCGATAAGTTTTACCAGGCAAAGCACCAGAACATCCGCAAGCCGGAGGGCAGCGGACTCGGGCTGGCCATCAGCAAAAAGATAATAGAGTCGCACCAGGGGCGGCTGTGGGTAGAGAGTGAACCGGGAAAAGGCGCCAGGTTCTCCTTCACGCTACCGATAAAAGTGCAGGCCCCTGCTGCTAAAGTATAGAATTATGAGTAAGTCAAAAGAAAAACTGAAGGTGTTGGTAGTGGATGATGAACCGAGTATCCTGATGCCGCTGGAGTTCCTGATGCGGAAGAACGGCTTTCAGGTGTTCATCGCCCGAAACGGCACGGAGGCCATCGAGAGTGTGAACAGGGAGTTGCCGGAGGTGGTGGTGCTGGATATTATGATGCCCGACGTGGATGGCTACGAAGTATGCCGCCACATCCGGGGGAAGAAGGAGATGGACGGAGCGAAGGTTATTTTCCTGAGCGCCAAGACCAAAGACGCGGATATTAAGAAAGGGTATGCCGCAGGGGCAGATCTCTACATTCCAAAGCCTTTCTCCACGCGCTTTTTGTTGGAGAAGATCAAAGACCTGACAGCGAGTTGACGGTAAACTGAAAAACTGAAACTATGGAAACTTTAACCCAAACACCAAGAACATATGCCGAGGCATATGCCCAAAGTATATCCGACCCCGAGGCATTCTGGGGCGAGCAGGCCAAGCAACTGGCATGGTACGAAAAGCCGCAGCAGGTACTTAGTACTGACGAAAACGGCTTCTACCGCTGGTTTAAAGGCGGCAAGCTGAACACGGCTTACCTGGCCCTGGACTACCACGTGGAAAACGGCCGCGCCGACCAGACTGCCCTCATCTACGATTCTCCGGTAACAGGCACGGTTAAGAAGTATACTTACGCGGAGCTGCGCGATTTTGTAGCCCGCTTCGCCGGGGCGCTACAGAACGTAGGGGTAGGGAAAGGTGACACCGTGGTGATTTACATGCCGGTGATTCCGGAGGCCCTGGTGGCCATGCTGGCCTGTGCGCGTTTGGGTGCGATTCACTCCGTCGTGTTCGGAGGTTTTGCCCCGCATGAGCTGTGTGTACGCATCGATGATGCCAAGCCAAAGGTGGTGATCTCCGCCTCCTGCGGCATCGAGTTCGATAAAGTAATCCCGTACAAGCCGCTGCTGGACAAGGCCCTTGACGATAGCGCGCATAAACCGGAGCACACCATTGTTTTCCAGCGCCCGCAGATTCAGGCCGACATGCAGGAAGGCCGCGACCTGGATTACATGGAGGTGCTGCAGCAGGCCGAGCCAGCCGACTGTGTGCCTGTAGACGCTACCGATCCGCTTTACATTCTCTATACTTCCGGCACCACCGGCAAGCCTAAAGGCATTGTGCGCGATAATGGCGGCCACGCCGTGGCACTGAAGTATAGCATGAAAGCCGTGTACGATGTGGATCCGGGGGATGTGTTCTGGGCCGCCTCGGATGTGGGCTGGGCTGTAGGCCACTCTTACCTGGTGTATGGTCCGCTGATCCATGGCTGCACCTCCATCCTTTTCGAAGGCAAGCCGGTGCGTACGCCGGATGCCGGCACGTTCTGGCGCATCATACAGCAGCACGAGGTAAAAGTGCTGTTCACGGCCCCAACGGCTTTCCGCGCCATCAAAAAAGAGGACCCGGACGGGCTGTTCAAGAAAAAGTATGACACCCCATCTTTAAAATATTTATTTTTAGCTGGAGAGCGTTGCGACGTGTCCACTTACTACTGGGCCAGCAACCTGCTGCAGGTGCCGGTGATAGACCACTGGTGGCAGACAGAGTCGGGCTGGCCGATGGTTGCCAACATGGCAGGGCTGGAGCTGTTGCCTACAAAGCCAGGCTCCGCAGGCAAACCTGTGTGTGGCTACGATGTACAGATACTGAACGAGGAAGGCAAGCAGCTTATCCCAAATCAGGAGGGCTTTGTAGCCGTAAAGTTACCACTGCCTCCGGGTTGCCTGCCCACGCTGTGGGAGGATGACGAGCGTTTCCGAAAATCATACTTAGAGCGCTTCCCGGGCTACTACATGACCGGCGACGGCGGCTACATCGATGAGGAAGGCTACGTATACATCATGGGCCGCATCGACGATGTGATCAACGTGTCTGGCCACAGGCTTTCCACTGGCGAGATGGAGGAGATGGTGTCCTCGCACCCTGCGGTGGCAGAGTGTGCCGTAATCGGTATTGCAGACGACCTGCGCGGGCAGCGCCCTGTGGGCCTGGTGGTGCTCAAAGACGGACAGACGATTGGAGAGCAGCAGCTGGAGCAGGAACTGGTGGCCCTGCTACGGGAGAAGATCGGGGCAGTGGCCTATTTCAAAACAGTGGCCCTGGTTGAGCGCCTGCCGAAAACCCGCTCCGGTAAGATCCTGAGACGCATCCTGCGCCATATTGCCGATGGTACGGCTTATACCGTACCATCTACCATAGACGATCCGGCTATTCTGACAGAAATACACGAACACCTGAAGGAACGGCGCATCGGTAATGCATTTATCAACCTTAAAACGAAATCTAACCAAGAATTACACCTTGCCATGACAAACTATCAAGTAAGCACAAACGAAGAGTACCAGGAAGCATATAAGCGCAGCGTAGAGGACCCGGAAGGGTTCTGGGCTGACGTTGCCGATACCTTTACCTGGCGGAAGAAGTGGGATAAGGTACTGGAGTGGAATTTTGAGGAGCCAAACGTGAAATGGTTCCAGGGCGGTAAAATGAATATCACCGAGAACTGCCTGGACCGCCACCTGAAAACCCGCGGCAACAAACTAGCCCTGATCTGGGAGCCGAACGACCCGAAAGAGCGCTTTATGCGCCTGACCTACCGTGAATTGCACGAGCGTGTGTGCCAGTTTGCCAATGTGCTCAAGAAGAACGGAGCCAGGAAAGGTGACCGCATCTGTATCTACATGCCGATGATCCCGGAGCTGGCGATTGCCGTATTGGCCTGTGCCCGCATCGGCGCCATTCACTCGGTGGTGTTTGCCGGTTTCTCGGCTGTGGCTATGGCTGATCGTATCCAGGATGCGCAGTGTAGTATGGTGCTGACATCCGATGGTCTAAACCGCGGAGCCAAGCAGATCCCGGTGAAGCGTGTGGTGGATGAGGCGCTGGAAACATGTCCATCGGTAGAGAAAGTGATTGTAGTAGAGCGCCTGGGCTGGGCCGTGAACATGGTGGAAGGGCGCGATGTATGGTACCACGAGGAGGTAAAAACTGTAGGAAAAGACTGCCCTGCCGAGGAGATGGATGCCGAGGATATGCTCTTTATACTTTATACCTCAGGATCCACGGGCAAGCCGAAGGGCGTGGTGCATACCTGCGGCGGCTACATGGTGTACGCCCAGTATAGCTTCTGCAACGTGTTCCAGTACCAGGAGAGCGACGTGTACTGGTGTACGGCGGATATTGGCTGGATCACGGGCCATACCTACCTGGTATACGGTCCGCTGCTGGCCGGTGCCACTACTCTAATGTTTGAGGGCGTGCCTACTTACCCGGACATGGGCCGGTTCTGGCAGGTGTGCGATAAGTTTGGTGTAACGATCTTCTACACGGCTCCAACTGCTATCCGCGCACTAATGGCAGGCGATATTGATAACGTACTGTCTTACAGTTTAGACTCGCTGCGGGTGCTGGGCTCTGTGGGAGAACCGATAAACGAGGAGGCCTGGCACTGGTACCACATCCATGTGGGCAAAGAGGATTGTCCGGTAGTAGATACCTGGTGGCAGACGGAGACAGGCGGTATCATGATTTCTACGCTGGCAGGCGTAACGCCAATGAAGCCAAGCCATGCCGGCCTGCCGCTGCCGGGCATACAGCCAATATTGGTCGATAGTGATGGCAAGGAAATAAAAGAAAACGGAGTGGAAGGCTACCTGTGCGTGAAGTTCCCGTGGCCAAGTATGATCCGCACCACCTACGGGGATCATGAGCGTGCCCGCCTCAGCTACTTCTCGACTTACAAGGGCTTATACTTTACAGGCGACGGTGCCAAGCGCGACGAGAATGGCCTGTACCGAATCATTGGCCGTGTGGATGATGTGATCAACGTGTCAGGGCACCGCTTCGGAACAGCAGAGATCGAGGAAGCCATTAACCACAACGAGCACGTAATTGAGTCGGCTGTAGTGGGATATCCGCACGATGTGAAAGGACAGGGCATCTACGCTTTTGTTATTTTGAAAGACAGACCGGAGCGGGAGGATTGGTTGCGCGCCGAAATTATTGAAACAGTAGTGGAGAAGATCGGTAAAATTGCAAAGCCAGACAAGATTCAGATTGTGAGCGGTTTGCCGAAAACCCGATCAGGCAAGATCATGCGCCGCATCCTGCGCAAAGTAGCTGAAGGCGATACCTCCAATCTAGGCGATACTTCCACGCTGCTGGACCCAACCGTAGTAGACGACATAAAAGCCGGAGCCTTATAAACAGAAAGTTAGTTTAGATGTTCTAAAGCCCTGTAGCCACTGCTGCAGGGCTTTTTTGTGCCTGCCAGATGCTTGAATGAAACTTGCATGTTGCAGTCTTGGCAGTACCGGGTCCAACCACCCCTGCCCCTCCTTGTTTAAGGAGGGGAGTCTGTAATAGCCGCTGCTAAAGTTTAAATTGTATAGCTGCCGGTATGGTGCGGACAGGTCGCAAACTGTCGGCGCAGGTTTAAATCCCCTCCTCCTCCGAGGGGGAGCTGAAGTTCCGTCAGTATAGGCTATCGAGCTGATCCCAGTCGTTGGGTTGAGCGCCTTGTGAGATCCGGTGCCGCTTTAGCGGCAGCCGTAGCGCAGCGGAGGCAGGAGGGAACACAGCGCGATGCCCGAGGACGAGCCCTCCCGGGCTTGAGGGAGCCAAGGCAAGAGATGAAACTATGGGTGTATTAGACTGAGGATGAAAGGCAAATATAAAGTATAGCCAAGTGTGAAGCTAGGATCAGCAGTAGCTATAAAGTATAGCCAATGCTTAAGACACTTTTTACAAATCAAAGGATACCAAACCACCACTTGCACTACAACAAGAAAATACTTAACTTCAACAAGCTAAATACAACCCGTATGAAACCTGCCAACGCCATACAAGAGCGTGTATCTGAGTTCCTGAAGCAGTACCCGCCATTCAACCTGATAGCGTCGGAAGAGCTGCGGGGGCTGGCGGGGCAGGTGCGGGTCATGTACCTGGAGCCGGAGCAGGTACTGTTTAAACAAAGTGATACCCCGCACGATGTGTTTTACCTGGTGAGGCAGGGCTCTGTGCGCCTGGAGCAGGGGCCGGAGGAGGCAAAACGGCTGGTGGATGTATGCGACGAAGGCGATGTGTTCGGGGCGCGTGCCCTGATCGCGAAAAAAGACTATTCCTCTACCGCCACTGCCGCAGAAGAGACATTGGTGTACGGCATTCCGATAGATTTATTTGAGCCGATCCTGCATCATAACCCGGAGGTGGCACTCTACTTTGCCGCTGGCTTTGCCGCCGGTTCTCAGGTTCAGCAGGGGAGCATGCAGGAAACAAACCAGGCGCGCCGCGGTCTTGGTTCCTATACTTCAACGCAGGCGCTACACCTCGAGGATGTGCTCACCCTGGATACCAGCCGCAATAAAGTTACCTGCACCGGCCAAACCTCCATCCGGCTGGCAGCGCAGATCATGAGCGACAAAGACTCCAGCTTTATCCTGGTGGTAGATGCGCAGGAGCACCCCATCGGCATCCTGACCGATACAGATCTAAGAAAACAAGTGGTGGCGGGCCATCTGAGTATTGACGATCCGGTAACGGAGGTGATGTCTTCCCCGGTGATCAGTATACAGCCCAATCCGCACATGGCGGAGGCGCTGCTCCTGATGATGCACAAGCGCGTAAAACACCTTTGCGTGACCGCCGACGGCACCATCAATACTCCTGTAGTAGGAGTGCTTACGGAACACCACCTGTTGCTGGCGCAGGGCAATAACCCGGCTGTGCTGGTGCAGGAAATACGGGAGACGCAGAATATTGACAATTTACCCGCCATCCGCAACCGCGCAGAGGAGCTGTTGCAGAAGTACCTGGAGCAGGAGGTGAACATCGCCTTTATCGCCAACATCATCACCGAAGTAAACGATGCGCTGGTGGTGCGGGCGCTGCAGCATGCCGAAAGTATACTAGGCGAACCGCCTTTGCACTACTGCTGGCTCTCAATCGGGAGCGAAGGCCGTGAAGAGCAACTGCTGCGAACCGATCAGGACAATGCGCTGGTGTTTGAGGATGCACATGCCGCCGAGGAGAAAGAAGCACAGGCATACTTTGTGAAGCTGGCGGCGCAGGTAAATGAAGTGCTGGTAAAGTGCGGGTTTGAACGCTGCCCGGCCGACATGATGGCCAGCAACCCGAAATGGTGCCAGCCGCTGCATATCTGGAAGCAATATTTCCACGACTGGATACACGAACCCACCGAAGAGGCATTGCTAAACGCCAGTATTTTCTTTGACTACCGCCCGGTGTACGGCGACTTTAGCCTGGCTGAGAAGCTGACGGATTATATTTACGAGCATATTCAACAGGAACATGTTTTCCTTCCTTACCTGGCCAAACATGCGCTGCAGAGTCCGCCGCCGCTCAGCTTTTTCCGCAACTTTATTGTGGAGCGTGGCGGGGAGCACAAAGACCAGTTCGATATAAAGTTGCGTGCCATGGTTCCGCTTGTGGACGCAGCCCGCGTGCTGACGCTGGACAACCGCGTGACCGGGGAGAACAACACTTTTAAGCGTTTTGAAAAGCTGGCTGTGCTGGAGCCGCAAAATGCCGCACTCTACCGCGATGCTGCCATGGCCTACGAAATCATGATGCGCCACCGCGCCCTCAGCGGCCTGCGAAACAATAACACCGGGCGCTACATCAATCCGTCTGAGCTCAACAAACTGGAGCGGCAGACGCTGCGCAACACCTTCAAGCCTATCAGCGATGTACAGGAACTGCTGCAGGTGCGCTTTCAACTAAACTACCTGGGCTGATGCGGGGCTGGCTCAAAGAACTGCTGTCGGGCAAACCCCTGGCTGAGGCGCATGATCCCCCTTTCTGGAAAGCGTACATCCAGTGCATAAACAGCCAGCCTCCTTCCGAAACTGCCCTAAACGGGGCTGAGTTCGTTGTTTTTGATACCGAAACAACAGGCCTGGATGAGAAACAGGACAAGGTGCTTTCTATTGGGGCCGTGAAGGTGCGGGGCGGGCAGGTGCTGGTGCAGGACAGTTTCGAGTTTGTGGTGCGGCAGGAAATAGCAGCGGGAAACAAAAGCGCAGAGGTGCACGGCTTGCTGCGTCAGGAAGTGGGGCAGGGGGTACCGGAGCCGGAGGTACTCGAGCGTTTTCTCTCTTTCATCGGGAACGCCATTCTGGTCGGCCACCACGTAGCGTTTGATGTGGAGATGGTGAACGGGATGATCCGGAGAAGCGGCATCAGCGGCAAACTGCACAACAAAACGGCAGACACAGCGCACCTGGCCAAACGCCTGGAGCCCCGCCACCACTCCCCGGACAGCTTCAGCCGGTCAGATTATACGTTGGATGCGCTTATCTGCAAGTATAAACTCCCCACAGAGTCCCGCCACACCGCTGCCGGCGATGCCTTTATCACGGCCATACTTCTGCTGAAGCTTTTAGCTCAGGCGAAAAAAAGAGGAATTGAGACGGTGGGGGAGTTGGTGAGGTAGGAAGTATTTTGGTTAAGATGAGCTATTCCGTTTATCTGCCTATATTGGAAGGAATACCGAATAGAATTCCGTTTATACTCTAGTTTTGTGGTGTTTAAATTATGAAGAAGTATAAATTGATAGAAATTAAGGAATATGAAAAAATGCTTGAAGAGATTTCTGTATCTGAGAGCATCGAGCTTAATAACTATGATTTACTTCTCTATGGTGGGGGTGGACAGAGCAAAAAGTTTTACAAAAATCTTCAGCAAAATTTAGATTGTCAAGTTCTTTGGACTGGTTGGTCTGGACCAAATTGGTCTGCCATATTCTCTTTCATACCTGGACAAGCTGGACTTATCAAGATTTTAAATCAGCAAGCCTTTAAAGAGCTTTACTATGAACTGGCAGCATATAGTGTTTCAGAAGTATTATATGTTCCTAAATTATTGACACCTGAAATCATAAATGAAGTAAGAAAGAAGACTTGGAGAACTAAGTTTGAATTGTTCATTGACAAGGCTCCTGAATCATTCCTATTGACTTCTGAAGCTGATGAAGCTCTTGACGAAAAAGGAAAAGGAATGTACTTCTTTGACTATTGCTTCGGTAAGAAAGCTAGTAAAGTTTTGAAAGATATAATAGAGAGAAAAACAAACACACAACAAGACCTTTAGTGCATAAACGCACCATAGCAGAGCCGTTGTGTAGTATTTAAATCATGAAAGAAGTAGACTTTAAAGAGAACATAAACTGTATCAAAGAAACCGCTCAAGGTAGGTATAGGATAGTTCTTGACTTTGCTACAACAGGAATC
This sequence comes from Pontibacter sp. MBLB2868, assembly GCF_051904785.1. Lineage (NCBI taxonomy): Bacteria > Pseudomonadati > Bacteroidota > Cytophagia > Cytophagales > Hymenobacteraceae > Pontibacter > Pontibacter sp. MBLB2868. The sequence continues at coordinate 32,052 of NZ_CP196710.1, forward strand.
CTCAAGTACTTGATTCGGGACAGCCATAAGTATATTTGGGTCCATAACCATACAACAGGAAGTGGATTTCAATGGCAGAAGTATAGTCTACCAATTAGAGAAGAAGTGCAGAATCTAAATGTTCTTGCCAAAGGACTAAAGTTTGACTTCATTCTGCCGACCGAAGAATTTAAGCCTTTAATGCCTGATTGGAAAGGTGGAATTAAATTGCTTCAAATAAACAAGCTGCCACCAGATTACTTAGACTTGGATAGGATTAAAGGAAATAGAAGGTATGAATTGCTCGAAAGTGAATGTGAATTTCTTTTTGAAGTGTTCATTCCATCGGCTACTGATTACGGAACATTGTTAAGTCCAGACAGGGCTTATCTTCAGTCGTTACTTGATAATTCAGAAATTGACTCGGAGAATCTTCCATAGGAGAAAGAAAACCACTACATAACCCAGCACATAAGCCAAGCTTTGGTTATACCTTGCTCGCCTTATGTACAAGCCATAGCCAGTAATTGTAAACAATGAAAAAATATTGTCTGATAATTATCTTCACTCTTCTCTACTGCATACATGGATATGCACAGCGAAAGCAAGCATCAGATATACAACGCTCAAAAGAAGACAACATACAGTCAGACAGCATCAATTTATCTCCAAACAGAGATTTTGAGAAAAAGGTGGGGCTAACACCAATTGACAAAACTGCAAACACTACTGAAGTCCGCTTTTATAAGCTGAATGAATTAAGCGGGACAAGGAATCTTATAATAATTGCTGTTAAAGACTCTGTGTGGACAGCAATAGAGTATGCCGAACATAATATGCCGGTTAAAATAAAAAAGTATAAGCTCAAAGCTGAACAAGGTCAGCTAAGTTCATTCATGAGAGTGCTTCTAAATCACAACTTGGCCTATTTGCCCAACCAAAAAGAGCTTGAGCCAAAGATGAAGAAGTATACTAAAACTGTAAGGGGGAGAGCAGAGCAGAAGATAATAGTATCAGATGGAGAAAGCTATACTGTGGAATTCAAGATTGGAGATAACTTCCGAATTTACAGATTTCATAACCCTGAAACCTATTCAGAATTCTACGACGATATGCAGGAATTGAAGGATTATGTCGCAATCGTTAGTTTATTTGGGAATCAACTAAAAAGAGAATAACTTCTGGCAACAAAGTCCCCGCCCTTGTTGGTGTTATCACCAACAAGCCTCTAATATTCCAGAACCTCACACCCGTACTTCAGCAACCCACAAATCTTGTCTTTGTGTCAGCAAAACAACCAGGCTAGTTCTGGACCTAAGTGCACGAAGCACCAGTTGCTGAACTCAAGTGGCGGTGTAGGTTAGAGGAAACAACATTCTTGTATCGTCGAAGTGCGAGCTGCAGGAAGAGGCCTTGCAACACTGCCGGAGCCTGCTGTGGTGAATGAAATATCAGCTGGGGTGTATAGATATAACCCTCCTGCTAAATATGTCACATACATAATTAGCAGGAGGGTTATATTTTCCTGTCAATCACATATCTTCACACATATTCTTTGATTGCTTTTACACAAAGAAAAGTTAAGTTGCTAAACAAATTTAGTACAGTTATGCGGAGACGTTTTTTTCTTAAAGCGCTTGTGTTTGTTGCTATTCCTCTAAAGGCAGTGTCTTTGGAGGTAATAAATTCGTTGGCTGTGGTTAGCGGCAATTTTAGAACTATCTATACCAACAGCAAGCTTAAAGGTGAGTTTTATAAGTTTCTGAAAAACGTTTTTAACTTATTTCCAGAAGATGATTTTCATAAACTAATATCAGAAACTACAAAGCAGAAGGTTTCTGACAAGGAAGTGTACCTTACGACTCAAGCAAAACTTGACGCTATAACCCCTTTTTTTTCTACGTTCAAGTATAAACTGCCGGCCCTCTTCAAACAGAAAGATGAGATGGCCAGACAAACGTCCGACCTGCTGGGAGAAGGTAGTATGTTTAATGGCTACCTTGAAGTAGGTTCCTCTGGAAGATACTTAGATTATCTGGAGGAAACCATGGATATACGGGGCAACAGGTACTATGCTGATGTGAAAGAACCGGGTTACTCTGTTACTGAAATGGTAGATCGGGGTCAGCTTAGCATAGGTGCGACCTACATACCCATGGCTGACTATCGCACTGATTTTGCCAGGGTTATTCCTAATGAAAGTCTTGACTTGGTTACGGTATACATCGGGTTCCATCATTGCCCTGTTGGTTCCAGGACAGCCTATATATCGGCAATCAGAAATACACTTCGTGTGGGTGGGAAGCTTATTTTAAGAGACCACGATTGCGATACAGATAACCAGAAAACATTGGTAGCGCTGGCACACGATGTGTTTAACCTGGGTACCAATGAAACGTGGGAGTATAACAGTAAAGAAGTCAGGAATTTTTACTCATTAGATTTTATCTGCGACTTTGTTGAGAAAGTGGGATTCAAGTTTGAAAAACGTACGCTTTTCCAAAAAGGGGATCCTACCAAAAATGCCCTCATGATGTTTACAAAAGTCTGAATAGCACCCTTATTGTAAATGAAAAGACTTAAACTCTTAACCCTTTTCCTGCTCAGGAAATTGTTAGCTCTTTTAACAGCAATATTCACATACTTAAAACGCGGCTTCAAGTGCATCAACCGTAAAAAGCGGTATGCCATACCGTTCTATAGTTTTATGGGATATGTGCTGTTTGTCTTCATTTTGGTTAAAACATCAGGTGATTCCTCATTTAAGAGGACATTAGAGAATAAAAGAATAAACGATGTTACTTCCATCAATTCTATCCAAGTCAATAAAGTAGTTAAGCCACATACTAACAAGGAGATAATAAAGGCAATTCAAACAACTTCAGGCCCCATCTCAATCGGTGGTGGAAAGTATAGTATGGGAGGGCAGACTAGCTATGAAAATAGTCTGCACATTGACACTAGAGAATTCAATCGGATTATTGCGCTAGATACGGTTAAGAAGCAGGTTACTGTACAGCCGGGTATAACCTGGCGCGATTTGCAGGAAGCCATTGACCCATATAACCTGTCTGTAAAGATTATGCAGACCTATGCCAATTTCACGGTGGGAGGTTCTGTATCGGTTAACTGCCATGGCAGGTATGTGGGGCATGGGCCTATTGTGTCTTCTGTTATTGCCTTAAAACTAATAGCAGCAGATGGCAAGATAATATCTGCAAGTCGTGAGGAAAATGTGGATGTTTTTAAAGCCGTTATTGGTGGCTATGGCGGATTAGGTGTGATAGCTGAGGTTACGCTGCAGTTAGTTGATAATGTAAAAGTGGAGCGTCAAACCGAACTTGTTAAACCGAAGGATTATGCTGCTTTTTTCCGCAAGAATATACTTAATGATGCAGATGTTATTTTTCAGAACGGGGACTTGTATCCACCTGCTTTTGATGTGATAAATAGCGTTGCCTGGAAGAGAACAGATAAGAAGTTAACAGACACAGCTCGTTTTACACCAAGAGATGAGAATTATTGGCTAGAGCGTAATTTGGTTGAGTTTGTGTCTTGGGGAGATTTTGGCAAATGGATGCGTAGCAGTGTTTTAGATCCTTTGTATTATAGTTCCGATAAAGTAACCTGGAGAAACAAGGAGGCCAGTTACAACGTGAATGAACTCGAGCCTAAATCACGGGAGGAGCAGACGTATGTTCTACAGGAATACTTTATACCGGTTGCGAACATAGGTTCTTTCATTCCTAAAATGAAAGCGGTTTTCGAAAAGTACGACGTCAATGTTATCAATGTATCGCTCAGGCATGCTTACCCTGATAAGGAGACCTTTTTGACTTGGGCTCCTGAGGAAGTTTTTGCCTTTGTGATCTACTATAAGCAAGGCACAGATATTACATCAAAGGAGGAGGTTAGGGAATGGACCATTGAGATGACAGATGCTATCCTGAGCGAAAAAGGAGCCTGGTATCTGCCCTATCAGCCACATGCAACCACTGCCCAATTTGAGAAAGCCTATCCCAATTCAGTTAAATACTTTGAGGTTAAAAACACACTCGACCCATCTCATCGATTTACAAATAAGCTGTTGGATAAGTATAATCCCTATGCAAGGAATACGAGTGCCAAAGAAAGAGAGAGAATAAAGGGCTACTACAGAGCCGAAGAGCAAACCATATTAACGGTGCCTGAGTGGTACCTTGTCTTTAACCCAAAGGAATACGCTGACTACTTGGAGGCAGGAAATAATCCTTCGGATTTCCCATTTTATGCATCCATCAATGAATACTGGAAGCTATATGACCGGTCAATGAAGCTGGTATCCCAGGCATATCCAGAAAATGAGGAGTACAAGACAATGCTTCAGGTAATCGGGATAAGTGTAACTATGGAGTACGCCGGCAAGCTGCTTTACGAGAACACTATAGGCAGGGCTTTCGGGTGGTTCTCCAACGGCACAGCATCCGACGAAGAGAAAACTATTATTGAGGCGCAAAGGGCGTACAGCGATTTTATCTATGACACCGCCTGGTATGAATTTGAGTTTATGCCCTGGGTAAATAAAATATGGACCATTTCTGACACATCTGACGCAAGTTTGCTTAGAAAATGGGAGCGTAAATTGTTTTTTACTTTTGAGTTTACTCTAAAAGCAGGCTATTCAAAATTAATTGAGTGGGGTGCAAAGAGTAGTTATGAAGCCCCGGTTGAAGAAATTTATTTAACTGTTGTTAAAGTGGCACCTGTACAAATAAACGGTATTAAGGTTATAAAAGAGCAGCAGCAAAATAAAATAGTAAGTATACCACGCTGGGGAACATTTACCAAAACACTTTTACAGGCAGCTGACAGCGACCTGATAATTAGTGAAATAGGAGGGAATGATGAAATAGCAGTGTCTGTGCTTGCAAGCAAATCAGCAGACATCAATTTTGATCATGCAGATAAGTTATATGTGTCAGAGCTTGTAACAAGCCAGCAGAAACATCGGATTGTGTATCTGCTGCCAGTAAGCGATTTAATGGCTTTTATCAGGTATGGTCAGAATATGGGAATTGAAGTAGAACATATTTATGACTACTAAAGGAGGACATTGGGCTTGTTTATACTTTGTTCATCTGTAGCACCGGTTTCGGGAATAGAATATTATGCTCCTATCTTTGCACAAGAAATAAAAAGCTATGATCGACGAAACACATAACCCCTGGACTACCCTTTCCAGCAAAGATATCTACCAGAACCCGTGGATAAAGGTGCGTGAGGACCAGGTGCTGAACCCGGGAGGCGGCGAGGGTATCTACGGCGTGGTGAGCATGAAAAACAAGGCCATCGGCATTATTCCCATTGATGACGAGGGCTATACTTACCTGATCGGGCAGTACCGCTACCCGCTTAACGAGTATAGCTGGGAGATTCCGATGGGTGGCGGACTGGTAGAAAATGACATACTGGAATCGGCTAAGCGGGAGTTACAGGAGGAAACAGGCTTTACTGCTGCCAAATGGACCAATATCTGCCGCCTGCATACATCCAACTCCGTAACCGACGAAGAAGGATTTGTTTTTCTGGCGCAGGAGCTTACCGCCGGTGATACAGCATTTGAGGAAACGGAGGAGCTGCATATAAAACGTGTGCCCTTTAAAGAAGCTGTACGCATGGCCATGAATAACGAGATAACAGATGCCATTAGCGTTGCAGGCATACTTAAAGCACATCTCATGCTTCAGGGGCAGGGTAAATAATTAATTAAAAAGGCGTACACTTTCGTTCGCTACCAGGTGAAAATAGGGGCAGAAGCCTAACCGGTTATTAAGTTAAAATACTCCCCGGCACCATACCATGTTAAAGTGTTGCGCGTTGTTGAATTATTCTGTTGAAGTGGCAGTTCTACAATAAAGGATAATTCTTACATTTGGATGCATGAAAGCCATTAAATACCTGTATCATAGAATCTATACAACCTGGTGCGTCACGTGGTTTGTTTTACCATTTGTTGTAACGTATCCGGTGCAGGCACTTCTGATCAAGAAAGAGCAGTGGTACAGGCATGTGCATGGTATAAACAGGTTGTGGTCTACCATTTTCCTTCGCATGTTCCTGACGCCTTTGATAGTGGAATGGCGTATGAAATTTGACCCGAGGCAGCGGTATATTTTCACTCCCAACCACAGTTCCTATCTCGATATTCCGATGATGCTGCATACCATCCCCGGATTTCTTAACTTTGTAGGTAAAAGCTCCTTGGCAAAAGTGCCGCTTTGGGGTAAGGTTTATGATAAGCTCTATATTTCCGTTGACCGGAAGAACGCTTTAAGTAGTGCTAAGAGCTATATAAAGTCGGTTAAAACGCTTGAAAAAGGCCGTAACCTGGTTATTTTTCCGGAAGGAACGATACCGCCGACTGCAGGAGAACAATTGCTATCCTTTAAAGATGGCCCCTTTAAACTGGCCATAGAAAAGCAATTGCCCGTAGTGCCTGTTACAATGCCATATAACCAGCACTTTCTGCCGGACCTTAACGGCAAGCTCAAAGTGCGCTGGCATCCGCTCAAGATCGTGATCCATGAGCCGATCCAGACAAAAGGAATGACCTTGGCGGACCTGCCATTATTGAAGGAGCAGGTTTTTAATGTAATACAAACAGAGATAACGAAACATAAAGAGACATATGTCAACGGATATTCAAACTATCAGAAAATTAGCACACTTATCAAGGCTGGAGTTTAACGAGGAGAAGGAGCAGGAAATGCTGCAGGACCTGAACAAAATATTGAATTGGGTAGACAAGCTGCGTGAACTGGACACCGAAAGTATTGAGCCGCTAACGCATATGTCGGAAGAGCTGAACGTATTTCGTGAGGATGTGGCCCGCAATACAGTTACCCACGAAGAAGCATTACTGAACGCTCCTAAAAAAGACTCAGATTATTTCCGGGTACCAAAAGTACTGGAGTAATCCGCTGATTTATATATGAATAAAATCAAATTCTGGAGAAGCTGGGATACTGATATTAAGTATCCCTATCTTTTTTTACTCCTGTTATGCGTCGTGGCGCTTTTGTTGGGCGTATTCCATTACTTTACAGGAGAAGGATATGCTTTTGACTGGGATAAATTAACCGACCTGCAGGTGGTGCCCGTGCCGGTGCATGAGGTAACGCGGCTGTTGGAAAATTTTACCCTTTCAGCCGAAGGGTACCTTATCTTTGAGCAATATGATGTTGCCCTGCCCACAGTAAATACCACAGCTGCCACGCTGCTGATTGGTATACTGGGGCTCTGCGTCGCGTTCTATACAGCTGCCATCAGCACCATGAAGCAGCTGTCCTACTTTGGCGGCATGCTGCTGTTAATGCTTTTCCTGGCTACGTTTAATTTTGACCTGCTTAGTATTTTCGGCAATGGTGCCAGCCAGACCACACTTCTGGTAAGCATTGCGCTGTTAGCAATAAGCAGTTATGCATTTCAGGCTTTCTGGCCCCAGACCCGCTTTGCACTGCGCATAGTAGTAATGATGGGCGTGGTGGCCACGTTAGCCCTGCTGATCTATAGCGAGGCCGAGTTTCCGGCCAGACTCATCACCCTGCATCTGGTAAACTATAGCAGCATTGGTGTGCTTATAGCCACTGTACTGTTTATGCTGTGGGTGTCCTATGAAAACGTAAACGCCCTTCTCTGGATCAATACACAGGCAAAGACACCAGAAAAGCGCTTTGGCTTGTGGCAGTTTGTGCTGGTAAGTACTTTATACCTGGTAAACCTGTTGCTGCTTTACCTGCGCCACATTGGCTACCTGAAGGCAGACCTGTTTTATATAAACGGGTACTTTATTTTCATACTGTCAGTAATAGCAGGCTTTTGGGGGATGCGCCAACGGGAGGCTTATTACAAGCGCCTTTTCCTGTTTAAACCAGCGGGTGCTGTACTATACCTGGTTTTTGCCACTATGGCATTTTTAAGCATCGGGTACGCTTTTGCAACTGCAAACGACCCGCTTACGGTGCTATTTCACGATCTGATCGTATACACCCATCTTGCCTTTGGTTTTGGCTTCTTACTATACATCCTGATCAATTATGCTACACTGCTGCAGCAGCGCCTGCCAGTGTATAAGGTAGTATATGAGCCAAAGCGTTTCTCGCTCTTCTCCTTTTTCCTGATGAGCCTGATGATCTGCACCATACTTGTTATGCGAACCCAGTATCGCTCCTACTTTTATGCGCAGGGTGGCTATTACAACTACTTAGGCGATCTTTACTCCGCATCAGGTAATCCTATACTGGCACAGCGGTTTTATGAGGAAAGCGATCTGTTTGATGTGAATAACGTGAAGGCAAACTACAACCTTGCCTCCATTTACAGGCAGAAAAACCAACGCAATAGCGAGATTCTGCACCTGAAAGAGGCGCTGGAGAAGCGTCCGAGCCCGAAGCTTTACATCAGGTTAGCTAATTTGTATGATGAGAAGCAGTACTTCTTCGAGAAGATGTATGTGCTGCAGGAGGGAATCGCTAAATTTCCGGAGAGCGCCGAGATATATAATAACCTGGCCCTGATGTATGCCGCAACAAGCGTGCAGGACAGTACTGACTATTATTTTAACCTGGCGCAGAAGTATACCTCCGACGAGGATTTTATAGAAAGCAACAGGCTGGCTTTCTACACGCGCCAGGCAATGCTGGACCCCGCGAAGCAGTTGCTTGGCGAGAGCCGCAAAGGGAAGTACAAGACACTCAGAAGTAATGCCGCAGCTCTGCGTCAGTTGCTTGGCCTGGATCCAGGCGATAAGGAAGCCTTTATGCCCGACTCACTGGGCGCTATAGAAGACCTTACGCTGTTTTATAACCAGACCATTAGCAGGCTAAATGAAGGAGATACCTCCAGGCTTGCCCCTATAAACCGTTACCTGTCTAATCCCGGCAATCAGTTGTTTTTCGAGGATCTGCTCTATCTGAAAGGACTGGTGCACCATTATAACGGGCGCGTTAAAGAAGGCAGAACTATACTGGAGAACCTGGCACTGCAGGCTGAATCCCGCGGGGGGTACTATTACAATGTGCTGGGCCAGTGGATGCTGGAAGAAAATAACTATAAAGCTGCCGCTGCTTATTTTAAGCTTGCCAAAGACAGGGGCAACAAGCAGGCATACTTGTCGGAAGGATACGCAATGGCTCTTGCCAACCAGCCACAACAGGCTGTGGAAGCACTGCAGGAAGTAGGCTTTACAGAAAACGAGGCTGCAATTGCTGTGGCTCAGGACCTGATTGCTGTACTGCAGCAGGACGTACAAACGGTGATCACTCAGGCACCTGACAAAGAGAAAGTGCAGTACCTGCTAACCAACCTGCCCCAGCTGAACGAAGAAAACGTGGATGCCCTGGTGCAGGCTGTGCAGGATAAGGAGTTGAAGCGCCGTGCATTACTGGCACGGGTAGATTACATGATGGCTAATAAACGATGGAAGGCTGCTTATGATGCCATTCAGAACGCTTCTTCTAAGTTACAGGCCGAGGGAGAGTTAAGGTCAGCCCTTAACCTGAACCAGCTAAAGGTTTGGCTGTACACCGAAAATTATGATGCCTTACTGAATAAGATGGATCAGCTATACCTTACTGACCGTGATAAACGGCAAAGGTTATACTTTAAAGCCAGAATAGCTGAGGCCAGAGGACGTAACGAAGAGGCAGCTGCCAGGTATGAGCAGGCACTTGCTATGCTGCTCTACGATGAGGAAGTTGTGTTGTCGGCTGCCCGGTTCTTTGACGTATATAAGCCAAAAGAGGAGAAAGCTTATAATATACTTTTGAGCGGCATTACCTATAATCCGTACTCTGCAGAACTATATAAAGCCTATGCGCTTGAGAGCGTGGATCAGGGTTTATACTCGTACGCAGAACAGGCTCAGCAGACACTCCAAAGTTTGCTTCCTGCAACGGAATATAGTATATTTATAAAGAAATTAGACAAAAAGCGCCAGGAGGTTGAGACACGTGCTGACAACTGGCAACTCTGAAAAAAGGCAGTATGAGCGTTATCATTGAAACACACGATATCTCCAAAGTGTACCGTATGGGAGCGGAGACTATCCATGCCCTGAAATCTGTATCTATCAAGATCAGCAAAGGGGAGTATGTAGCCTTTATGGGGCCATCAGGTTCAGGTAAGTCTACTCTCATGAATATTATCGGCTGCCTGGATACACCTACAGGCGGACAGTACATTCTGAATGGCCAGGATGTAAGCAATATGAGCGATAACGAACTGGCAGAGGTACGGAATAAGGAAATCGGGTTTGTGTTTCAGACCTTTAACCTGCTACCGCGGCAATCTTCACTGGATAATGTAGCCTTGCCGCTGATCTATGCGGGCTATAGCAAAAGTGACCGGGAAGAGAAGGCGCAGGGGGTGCTGGAAAGCGTAGGGCTGGGCAACCGTAGCAAACATAAACCGAATGAGCTATCAGGAGGGCAGCGCCAGCGTGTTGCTATTGCACGGGCCCTGGTAAATGACCCAAGTATCATATTGGCCGACGAACCGACAGGTAACCTTGACACCAAGACTTCTTATGAGATCATGGAGCTTTTCGAGAACCTGCACGCCAAAGGGAACACCATTATCATGGTGACTCACGAAGAAGACATTGCCCGCTATGCTCACCGCATCGTGCGGCTGCGCGATGGTCTCATCGAGTCGGATGTGATGAACGATGACATCGTGACAGCTTCCAAACTTCAGTCTGAGCATATTAACTAAATGAAAATCTATACTAAAACAGGCGACAAGGGGAACACTTCACTCATTGGAGGCACCCGTGTGGCTAAATCAGACCTTCGCATCGAGGCTTACGGCACGGTAGATGAACTCAACTCCTACATCGGCCTGGTGCGCGATCAGGAGGTGAATCAGGGGCGGATGGATATTTTAAAGGAGATCCAGGACAGGCTTTTTACTATCGGGGCCTTACTGGCAACTGACCCTGACAAATCTAAAATGAAGACCCCGGACCTGCACGAAGAAGATATCGTGTTGCTGGAAAAAGAAATTGACGACCTAACGGCCGAGGTTCCACCACTCAGGGCATTTATTTTACCGGGCGGACATCAGTCTGTTTCATTTTGCCATGTAGCCCGCTGTGTTTGCCGCAGGGCAGAGCGCCTGGCAATACGGTTGCAACAGGAGTCAGAGGTGGAGGAACTGGTAATAAAATATCTGAACAGACTTTCTGACTACTTGTTTGCACTTTGCCGTAAAATGACACAGGAATTGGGCGCTGAAGAAGTTATTTGGAAACCCCGTGTCTGACCTTTTACTTTTCGAAATCAATTAATCTTACTATGTCAGTGGATATGTTAACTATACCGGCGAAATGTGTTTCCGAATCACGCATTTCGGAGCTGGACTATAACAACATAGAATTCGGTAAAATCTTTTCAGACCACATGTTGGTTGTTGACTATAAGGATGGAGAGTGGCAGCAACCGCAGATCATGCCATATGGCAATATGTCGTTAAGTCCTGCCACGTCTGCCATCCATTATGGGCAATCCATCTTCGAAGGTATGAAAGCCTATAAAGATGCGAATGGCGATATATTGATGTTTCGTCCGCTTGACAACTTCAAGCGACTGAATATTTCAGCTGAGCGTATGTGTATGCCGGAAATACCCGAGGATATCTTTATGCAGGGGCTGGAGCAGCTGCTACGCCTGGATGCAGCATGGGTACCGCCAACTGACGGATGCGCATTATATATTCGTCCGTTCATGTTCGCAACCGATGATTTTATCGGTGTTCGTCCGTCATCAAACTATAGATTTACTGTTTTCACCTGCCCTGTAGGCGCCTATTATGGCATGCCGCTTAAGGTGGCAGTAGAGCCACACTATGTGCGGTCTGCGGAAGGTGGTGCAGGTTATGCCAAAGCAGCCGGGAACTATGGCGCAGCACTTCTTCCTGCCCGTAAAATGCAGGAAAGGGGGTATCACCAGTTAATATGGACGGATGCAAAAGAGCATAAGTACATAGAAGAATCTGGCACCATGAACCTGATGTTTGTGATAGACGGAAAATTAGTAACCCCACCTGCCAGTACAACTATACTTAAAGGCATCACACGTGATAGCGTTCTGACACTGGCCCGCGACATGGGTTATACTGTTGAGGAGCGAAAAATTGCGATTGATGAACTGGTAGAGGCTTACAAAGCAGGTAAACTGCAAGAGGCGTTTGGTACAGGAACTGCAGCCACTATTGCCCAGATAGCAACCATCCATTACGATGGACTAGATATGGAACTACCGGCTATCGAAGACCGTGAAATATCAAACAGGGTAGCGGTAGCGCTGGATAAGATCAAAACAGGTAAGGTGGAAGACATTCATAATTGGGTGTACCGCATCAGTCTGTAAGTATAAAACACTAAACCCCACAAATGACAACTGATCAATTAAAAGATTTAAAGGCCAGAGTAGAGGCTTTGAGGAGGTATCTTTGACTACGATGCCAAGAAAAAACAGGTAGAGGAGACCGAGCTGCAAACAACAGGTCCTCACTTCTGGGATGACCCTAAAGAAGCTGAGAAAATACTGAAAGAGATAAAGTCCGTGAAAGTATGGACGGATCATTACGAAGAAGTAGAAAAAGGCGTTTCTGACTTTGAGGTTCTGTTCGACTTTTATAAAGAAGGCGATGTATCGGAGGAGGATATCCAGAAGGAGTTCAAAAAAGCCGAGGAAGCTGTAGAGGGACTTGAGTTTAAACGTATGCTGAGCGGCGAAGAAGACCAGCTTAGCGCCATACTTGAGATCAACCCCGGTGCCGGTGGTACCGAGAGTCAGGACTGGGCCGAGATGCTGATGCGAATGTATATTATGTGGGCAGAATCGCATAATTACGGTGTAAAGCAACTGAACTATAATGCAGGTGAAGGGGCTGGTATAAAATCAGCGACCTTAGAGATCACAGGCGATTTTGCTTACGGCTACCTTAAATCAGAAATTGGGGTGCATCGTTTGGTGCGTATCTCACCGTTTGACTCCGGTGGTCGACGGCATACTTCATTTGCCTCTGTGTTTGCTTACCCGGTGGTAGATGATACCATACATATTGAGATCAACCCCAGTGATATTGAATGGGACACTTACCGTGCTGGTGGTGCAGGAGGGCAGAACGTAAATAAGGTCGAAACAGCGGTACGTTTACGCCACAAGCCTTCAGGTATTATCATTGAGTGCCAGATAGAACGTTCGCAGTTGATGAACAAAGAACACGCGCTACGTATGTTAAAGTCACGCCTCTACCAGATAGAGATGGAGAAGCAGAATGAGGAGCGGGACCGGATTGAAAGTACTAAAAAGAGAATTGATTTCGGTTCTCAGATACGCAATTACGTGTTGCACCCTTATAAGCTGATTAAAGACATTAGGACAGGTGTGGAGCGTTCAGATGTTCAAAAAGTGCTGGATGGTGACATAGATGAGTATATCAAAGCATTTTTAATGCAGGCATAAAAAACTTTATTACAGTTAAGCAGCAGGGGCTGCCACTATGAGTGGCAGCCCCTGCTGCTTTTAAAGGTTTTTCTATTTTGTACTCTTTAAAGAACATCTTAATGAGTGCATTAAATGAAGCCATTTATTATATCACCTTATTATAAAATTCTAACTGTTTATAAGAAATAAGCCTATAGACTTAAATTGAATTTTTTGTATAAATGGAATATATTAAATATATATAAATACTTGATATAAAGATATTTTAATATGTTTGCTTTGTTTTGATAAATGTAATTTGATTGTTGTTTGTATATAACCTTTTTTGCCAGCCGCATCGTAAAAACGATTTGTAATGTTGTATTATTTAAAAAGCAATTGGTATGAAAAGAGGTCTACTACTAACCTTTTTGTTGGCGATACTACTGTCAATAGAAGGTTTTTCACAAGGAGGCAGAACAGTAACAGGTACAGTTACTGACAAAGACACAGGGCAAGGATTGCCCGGCGTTGCTGTACTTGTGAAAGGAACAACTCAAGGTACAACCACTGGAACAGGTGGAACCTACTCTATAAATGTACCTGCAAATGCAAACACTTTAGTATACCGGTTTATCGGTTATACAACAGTAGAACGAACTATTGGAAATGCTGCAACAATAGATGTTGCACTCGGTGTTGATACAAAACAACTTGAGGAGGTTGTTGTAACTGCATTTGGTATTGAGAAAGAAGAAAAAGCACTAAGTTATTCTGTCCAGCAACTTGAAGGTGAAACTGTGTCAAAAGCAGGTCAGCCAAACGTTACAAACGCTATTCAAGGTAAAGTAGCTGGGGTTATTGTAAGACAGTCCAGTGGATTACCAGGTGCTTCTTCTACAATTACAGTAAGAGGAAACCGTTCTTTTTCTGGAAACAATCAACCGCTCTATGTAGTTGACGGAATGCCTATTGAAAGTAACGCTCCACAGCAGTTAGGTGGTGCGGGCCCAGGTACAGGTGGTGTGAGTGGTGCGGATGCTTCTGCTCGTGCTTTGGATATTAACCCTAACGACATTGAATCAATTTCTGTGTTGAAAGGTGGAGCTGCAGCGGCTCTTTATGGACTTAGAGCATCTAATGGCGTAGTTATTATTACAACAAAAAAAGGTAAGGGCCTGGCTGAAAAGAAAGGGGCAACAGTAACATTTAATACTGATTATACTTTTGACAAAGTTTCTGTTCTTCCTGATCTGCAGGATACTTATGCGCAAGGTAGCGGTGGGGATTATAGCCCAACCACATCACTTTCGTGGGGACCCCCAATAAGTGAACTTGGTACAATAACTGATCCTCTTGGAAATCAGCGACCCGGAAATATTATTTTTGATAACGTAGAACCTTTTTTTCAGACAGGCCATACCTGGAACAACGCTATCAACTTTGCCAATAACAATACGTTTGGCAACTATGCTGTTGGTTTTAGTTTCACTGATCAGGAAGGTGTTGTGCCAACAACTGGTATGCAGCGCTATACAGGTAAGATAGCGGGAGATTTTAGGTTGAATGATAAAGTTAACCTTGGTCTGACTGCAAACTACTCCGATATAGATATTGATAAGATACCAGGAGGTAGTAACCTGTCAAACCCCTTATTTACACTGTATGCAGCACCAAGGACTTTTGACTTGTGGGGGCTGCCATATGCATTTCCTGATGACCCATATAGGCAATTGAACTATCGTAGTGCGATTGATAACCCAAGGTGGTCATTGGCAAATAATGAATTTTCAGAACAAACACGTCGCTTAATAGGAAGTGCAAATGTTAATTACAAACCACTTGAGTGGATTGGAATTAACTATAGATTCGGAGTTGACCATTTTATTACAGATGGTAAAGAGGTTTATGAACTAGGTTCAGGTTTTACAGGTGGTAGAACCAATCCCCCTTCAGGAGGACAAATTACAGACTATGCCATCAATCAAAATCAAATCAACTCTAACATATCTGTTAACTTTAACAGGGATCTTACAGAAGATTTGAACGCTAACCTCTTATTAGGTAATGAAGTTTATGATATTCGTAGCCGTCGAATCTTTAATATCGGTAATGGCATTCCGATAGGTGGATTCCGCAACATTGCAAGCACAACGTCGCAGCTTACAAACGAGGTAATCACCAAAAGAAGGGTTGCGGGTTTCTATAGTAGCCTGGAATTAGGATATAAAAACTACCTGTTCTTAAATGCTACCGCACGTCAGGACTATGTGTCAAACTTACCTAGAGATAACCGAAGTTTCTTTTACCCTTCAGTTGGTATAGGATTCGTCTTTACTGATGCATTTCAACTGGATTATGACTGGTTAAGTTTTGGTAAAATCAGAGCATCATATGCCGAAGTAGGGGCTGCACCAGATGATCCATTTGTGACAAGAAATATCTTTGTTGGGGGTGGTTCCGGTTCCGGCTTTTTGAACGATGGTATTGTTTTCCCTTTTAATGGATTAAATGCCTATTCCTTAAGTGACCTGATTCGTTCAAATCAACTCCGTCCGCAGAATACTAAGACTACTGAATTCGGTGGTGACTTAAGATTCCTTGAAAACCGGATCACAATAGATTATACCTATTACATTCAACGAACTGAAGACCAGATTTTCCAGGTTCCTTTAGCTCCATCTTCTGGTTTTACTGCTGAATTAAGAAATGCAGGTGAGTTAGAGACAAAAGGCCATGAACTTGTTTTGGGACTGTATCCTATAAGAAATACTAATTTCCAGTGGGAGATCATTACTAACTTCTCAACCTATAACAATGAGGTGAAATCTTTGGCAGAGGGTGTTGAGAATATATTCCTAGGCGGTTTCGTAACGCCAAATATACGTGCACAAGCTGGTGCTGCTTATCCTATTATTTTCGGTACCTCCTATGTGAGAGATGATGCTGGCAATATTGTAGTAGATAGCCGGGAATTTGTAGACGGTGAAGATAACCCATACTATGGTATGCCATTGCAGGGGCCAGCCAAAAATATAGGTAATGTTCAGCCTGATTATGAAATGACGTTTACCAATAACTTTTCATTTAAAGGTATAACCTTATCTGCTCAGTTAGACTGGCGTAAAGGAGGTAACGCATACGCAGGTAATACACGCTTATTAAAGTTGTATGGTATGGCAGAACTCACTGAAGACAGGGAGACACCAAAAGTGTTTGGTGGAACAAAGGGCTTTATTGATGATGATGGTAATCTTGTGGTGGAAGGACCAAACGACATTGCAATTTTGCAAGGACAAACCTTCTGGCAGGATGCAATGGATGCGATTACAGAATCCAATGTTTACTCCACAACCTTTGTAAGGCTACGAGAGGTTACCCTTGGCTATACCCTGCCAACTACTCTACTTGAGAAAACACCTTTTGGAACTGCAAGCGTCTTCTTTACAGGCCGTAACCTTTTCCTTATTACAGACTATCCGAACTTTGACCCAGAAACAAGTGTGGGAGGTGCCGGTAACTTTCAAGGTCTGGAATATGTGTCATTACCACAAACGAGAAGTTTTGGCGCGGGCTTAAAAGTATCATTTTAACTGAAAGACCTAGAACCATGAAAATTTATAAATTACTAACATACTTTCTCACTATAGGACTGGTTTTCTCAATTAGTTCTTGTAGCGAAGATACACTCGACGAGATAGATACAAACCCCAACAGTCCAACAGATGTTCCTCTTAACCTATTGTTACCACAAGTAGAGGTGGATGTGTCATTTGCAGTTGCTAACACCGATTTGGCTTGGTATTCATCTGTATTTGTGCAACATACTGCCGGGGTACACGCACAGCTGCAATCAGCTGATCGTCGTTCCAGTTTGAACGACGCAACATTAGTTAATAACACTTGGACAACAATTTACGCCACCACCTTACCTGATTTGAATCTTATCATACAGAAAGGATCAACGGGAGGAGATGAGGAAGGTCGTTGGATTGCAGTAGGTATTGCTAAAATTTTAAAAGCATATACGATAGCGATTGCGACAGATAGCTGGGGCAGAGTGCCATTTTCTGAGGCAGGCCAAGGATCAGAATTGAGAAAACCAGTGTATGATCAGCAGCAGCAGATTTATGCCCAAATGCAGACTTTATTAGATGAAGCTATTGCAGACTTGGCAAAAGGAGGGTCAGGCCCAGGTGCAAGAGATCTGTTTTATAACGGAGATGCAAGCAAATGGACAAAAGCAGCATGGTCGTTAAAAGCCAGATATTATAATCGCTTAAGCAATATTGATCCGACACAGTCAGCTCAGAATGCTATAGATGCAGCTGCAAATGGATTTGCAAGTCCAGCGGACAATTTGGTTTTTGATGACTTTACATCTGATGCAACAGGCCAGAATCCATGGTTTCAGGAGGCAGCTGACCGTGCTCACCTCGCAGTTAGTCAAACGTTTGTTCAAACGTTGCAAGGCTTAAGTGATCCACGCTTACCAGTTATGGTTGCTCCGGCTCCATCAACAAATGAAATTACGGGAGCTCCAAATGGTACACAGACGAATGACCAAGCAAGTACTCTTTTTTCAGATCCAAGTGAAGAAGTTCTGAATGCAACAGCTCCAGTACCTCTAATGACTTATGATGAACTTAAATTTATTGAGGCAGAGGCATATTTGAGACTTAATCAGCCAGCAGAGGCATATACAAGTTTCAGGACTGCTGTAGCTGCTGCTATGAGAAGGCAAGCTAATATTTCGGAAAGTGCTATTGATGCATATTTTGCACAACCAAGTGTTCCTTCCGGACCAGCTGAACTTGATCTACAGGATATCATTCAGCAAAAGTGGATTTCTTTCTGGCTTTTCCAGCCTATAGAAGCTTTTGCCGATTATAGACGAACAGACTTACCAGTTTTAACACACCCAATTAGCAAGGCACCGCTTCGCTTCCCTTATCCACAAAGCGAAATAGATGCTAATTCTGAGAATGTACCAAGCGTACAATTGTCAAATGGGGTATGGTGGGATGATGGAACAGAAGATTAGTTTAAATCTTACTTTACAAAAACACAGAGGGCAACGCAGTACTGCGTTGCCCTCTGTGTTTTTGTAAAACTTAAAAATATAATTCAATGCTTAAACATTGAATTATTAAAGGATAGTTAAACCGGTATGTTAGGAGGCACTGTAAACACATTAAAAAGTGCTTGGGTTAGTTAATAAAGCCTATTTGCAAGTTCGAATAAAAAAACGTCCAGTTCGTCGATAAAATATTTTTTTGTGAATGATTGCTTTTAAATGAAAACCTCAATATTATTGACACAAGGATTGAGGCTAATTAGCATTATAGGACGAATTAAGATCTGAAAGCAGCTAATAAAAATCTCTTCTCCATTCCATTTGTCATGCTGCTGTGTCTGTTGTAGAGCGCAACATCATGAAATTTATATTTTCCTGATAAACTTTTAATAATTACATCCTTTCGGAAAGACTTTTAGCCTTTCTGAATCCGGGTATACACTATTTTTTGCCCCTTTCGAAAGGGGTACAGGCTTTTTATTGCCATAATTTTTAACAGACTCACAAACAATTTTAACTAACCTTTTACCAACTATTCACCTACAATCAAACAAAATGAGAAAGCTACTACTCATGAGTTTTGTTCTAACGTTTGCGCTACTAAATCAGGTAGTTGCACAGAGCAAAACGGTTTCTGGTACTGTTACAGACCAGAGCACATCACAGGGGCTGCCAGGAGTTGCAGTCATTGTTAAAGGTACCTCAGTAGGTACAACAACGGGTACAGACGGAACTTACTCATTAAGTGTTCCGGCAGGTTCTAATACACTTATATTCAGATTTATTGGTTACCAAACAATTGAACGATCTATAGGTAATGCAAGTGCAATCAGTGTTGCGATGCCTCTTGATAACAAGCAATTACAAGAAGTGATTGTAGTTGGATACGGAACGCAAACTAAACAGGAGTTCACTGGTTCCGCTGCTTCTGTTTCAGGGGAAAAGATCAAAGAAATGCCGGTTCAAAGCTTTGATCAGGCATTGGGTGGCAGAGCTGCAGGTGTAAATATTGTTCAGCCAAATGGTGTGCTTAACAACCCGCCAGTGATACGCATCCGAGGTACAAACTCAATTTCTCTTAGCTCTTTTCCGCTTGTAGTAGTGGATGGAATTCCGATCAATACAGGCGACGTTTCAGCAACTTCTGCTGCTAGTAATGCCCTGGGAGACATAAACCCAGCAGACATTGAGTCAATTGATATCTTAAAGGATGCTGCTTCCACAGCTATTTACGGATCAAGGGCTGCAGGTGGTGTTTTATTAATCACTACAAAAAAAGGTAAGTCTGGCAAGCCAAGAGTAAATTATGAGGCTTGGGCTGGTGTTACTACCGCAACCAGGCTACCAGATCTTCTGAATGCGGAAGAGTATATGATGATAAAAAATGAAGCGGTTCTGAACCAGAAGATTTTAAGTGGTAAAGGAAACGATGCGACAGTGGCATCGGCATTATTTTTTCCTTCTTATAACGAAGATGGGTCTCTAGTTGATACTGACTGGTACAGTGAAGTTTACCGCAAGGCTTATTCGCAAAACCATAGCTTGAGTGTTTCTGGTGGTACAGATGCCACAACCTACTTTTTCTCTGCAAACCTTACAGATCAGGATGGTTTTATAAAGCAGAATAATTTTCAAAGAAAGGCAGTTCGTTTTAACATAGATCATAAACTAAATAACTGGCTTAGAATAAACGGTGCTGCAAACTATGTGAATAGCTTCAATGCTGCTCCTAACACGGGTTCTGTGCCTGGTTCATCTTTTAACACCAGTGGCTTAGGGCGTCTTGCTATTGTTACGGCTCCAAACGTTGCGCCAAGAAACCCGGACGGCTCATATAATATCAGAACGGATAACACAATGGGTAGAGGGGCTAACCTTACACAATCTGGTTTCACTAACCCACTCCCACTTCTTGATCTAAGTTCATTTACTTCTGAGACAGATCGCGTGTTTGGTACTTTCGGTGCAAATGTTCAATTAGTAAAAGGTGTAGATTTTAAGACATCTTATGCTATTGACAGAACAACCGTGGAGGGGATTTCTTTCCAGACTCCTTTACATGGTGATGGTTTCTCTAATAAAGGAAATGCAACTAATACCATGCAGCGCCTTGATAACTGGAACTGGATCAATACATTGTCTATACAGAAAACTCTAGGAGATAATCACAGTCTGTCTTTCTTGGCCGGATCTGATATTCAGTCTTTCGAGAACAGAGGCTGGGGTGCTAACCGGTTTGGCGTTGCCGACAATTTCTTTAATGAATACCAAGGCAACTTTACTAACATTGCTCCATCTGGCAACTTTATCACAGAAAGAGCCTTTGTTTCAGGTTTTGCTCGATTCAATTATGACTTTGCAAAGCGCTACTTTATGACCTTAAACTTCCGTAGAGATGGTAATTCCGCTTTAGCTGCTGAAAATAAGTGGGGTAACTTTGGTGGTGTGTCAGGTGGATGGGCTCTTTCTGAGGAAAATTTCTATAAGAATTCAGGATTATCTGATATAGCTAATAGCGTAAAGCTTAGAGCAAGCTGGGGTAGAGTTGGTAATGGTAACCTTCCTAGCGCATATGGCTCTATGTTCTTGTATGGCTCAGGCTTGTATGCTGATGTTCCTACACTGGTGTTTAGCCAAGCGGGTAACTCTGAATTAGGTTGGGAAACTAGTGAGCAGACAAACTTAGGTGTTGACCTGGGCTTCCTGAATGACAGAGTACAGTTTGAGTTTACATACTTCAACAATGATGTAAACGGCCTGATCCTGAGTGCTCCTCAAGCACCATCTAAAGGTATTCCAAATAACCAGATATTAAAGAACGTGGGTTCTATGTATAACCGTGGTTTAGAATTTGCCGTGAATGCAACACCTGTTGACAAAGGTAAATTCTCCTGGAGTACAAACCTGAACTTTACAACTATTAAAAATGAAGTGACTGCTCTGGCAGATGGTAACGCTGATATCTTTGGATTTACCGGTAGTCTTGAAATGACAAACGTTACACGCGTTGGTTATTCTGTTGGTAGTATCTATGGAGTTGAGACTGCAGGTGTAAACCCGGAAAATGGTCGCCGTATATTTGTCGACAAAGATGGTAAAAAAGTGCAGTACAACCATGCGGCTCCTGCTTCTCAGCGCTGGACTTATCTTGATGGTACAACAGCACCTGCCATTACAGCAGCCAAAGATGGTAAGATCTTAGGAAATGCGTTACCAACTTGGTATGGAGGTTTCCAGAACACGTTTAAGTATGGTAACATTGACCTGGGCCTTAACTTTACATATTCTGGTGGTAACTACATCTACAACGGTACAAAGGCAGGTCTGCGTGACCAACGTTTCTGGAATAACCATACCGATGTTTTAGACAGATGGACTCCAGAGAACCCGAATACTTCGTTTCCACGTGTAGTGTTTGGTGATAACGTTTCAAACGGTTCTGCGATGGTAATATCAGAAAACGTAGAAAAAGCGGATTTCCTGAAGCTTCAAACTGCAACGTTAGGTTATAGGATTCCAGCATCGTTAGTAAACAAAGCAGGAATAAGCTCATTAAGAGTGTATGCGCAGGCATTTAATGCTTTTGTTCTTACTAACTACACAGGTGCTGACCCTGAAATTTCAACCAATGGTAACTCGAATACTACACCTGGAGTTGAGCGTAACTCTGTGCCTCAGGGAAGAACATTTACTTTGGGTGTAAACGTTGGTTTCTAATATTTAAATTGAATTATCATGAAAAATCAAAATATAAAAGTACGTAAGCACTACCTGCTTAAAATGGCTTTTCTTGCCCTGCCATTTACTTTTGCTGCATGCGATACAGAAGACATGTTAAACCCGGTTCCGGAAACATCTATATCTGATAAAAACGCATTTGATACTCCTGAGAGGATTATAGGCCAGGTAAACGGCTTATACGATGCCATGAAAGACGGACAGTATTATGGCGGTAGGATTGTTGTGTATAATGAGATCCGGGGGGAAGAATGGATAAACCGCCTTACCAATGGTGTGACAGGTTTGCAGACGTGGCAACAGAACGTACAGTCTGGAACAAATGAAGTGCAAAACCTTTGGGGAGCCGCATATGCAGCTATTAATAGAATAAATGTGTTTTTACAAGGGCTTGAAGATAACAAGGCGAAAATTGACCCTACGCTCTATACCCAGTATCAGGCAGAAGCGAAGTTTCTAAGAGCAGTTGCCTATCATAGCCTTGTTACATTGTATGCAAAACCATACAATGCTGATAACGGCGCATCTCCTGGATTACCGCTGCGTTTACAGGCTGAAACAACTACAGCAAACAATGATCTGGCAAGGAGTACTGTTGCCAAGGTGTATGAGCAGATCTTGAAAGATCTTAATGATGCTGAAGCCGGCCTGCCTTTGACTTATGGAAGTGCAGTTTTGAATACAACCCGTGCTCATAAGAATACTGCTATCGCAATGAAAACGAGAGTATACCTACATATGGGTAACTATGCGAAAGTAGTATCAGAAGCACAGAAAATTGTGTCTGGAACTACTTCATTTACTGCACCTACAGGTGTAGCACATGCTTTACAGGCAGATGTAGCCTTGCCATTTACAAATTATACTACAACTGAGTCTGTGTTCTCTATGCCAATGTCTGACCTGGATGCCCCGGGCACTCAGAACCAACTGGGTTACTATTTTAATGCTGCACCAGTTGGTAACGGAGAGTACTACTTAAATGCTGCGGGTATTGTGAATGATGCTCAATGGCCTGCAACTGATGCCAGAAAAGTTAACTTTATAGTTACAGCAAGCGGTAATAAGTACCTCAAAAAGTTCAGTAAACCATCTCCGTTTACCGATTATGTTCCAGTAATAAGGTATTCTGAAGTGTTATTGAATTATGCTGAGGCTGCTGCAAGGACGAACGATATGCCAAAAGCAATTGCGCTTGTTTCTGCTGTTCGTAAGAGATCAGACGCTGCGTATGTTTTCCCGGCAACGTCATTTGCTACACAGCAAGCACTTGTTGATGCTATTCTAAAGGAAAGACGTATTGAGTTGTTAGGTGAAGGCTTCCGTGCAATGGATATTACAAGAACGCTTCAGACATTCCCTGAGAAAACAGGTAGTGGCTTGAATGCACCAGCTGTAGCACCATCTTCAACCGATTATGTCTGGCCAATGCCAAACTCGGAGTTAGCTACAAATAAAGCCTTGTAATTATTGTTAGCTAAAGTATACACAAAAAAGCCCGCCATTGTTTAATGGCGGGCTTTTTTGTGTATACTTCCTTATCTTTGCAGCTATGTTATTACCAAACTATAGCGGCTATACTTTAGAGGCCGGCATCGACGAGGCTGGAAGAGGGTGCCTGGCTGGGCCAGTAGTGGCAGCTGCTGTTATTCTTCCCGCAGACTATAAACACTCCTTGCTCAACGACTCAAAGCAGCTAAACAGAAAGCAGCGGGAACTGCTGCGCGAAGATGTTTTAAAGGATGCTGTTGCCTGGGCAGTAGGGGAGGCAAGCCCTGCTGAAATTGATGAAGTAAATATATTGAATGCTACTTACCTGGCTATGCACCGGGCTATTCAAGGGCTGTCCTTGCCCCCAGCGTACCTGATCGTGGATGGCAATAGATTTAAGACCACGCTGGCTACACCTTATACCTGTATCGTTAAAGGCGATGGGAAATATTTGTCGATTGCCGCGGCATCGGTGTTGGCAAAAACTTTCAGAGATGACTGCATGTGCCGTCTGGCTGACACCTTTGGCATGTATGGCTGGGAGCAAAACGCTGGCTACCCTACTAAAATGCATAGAGAGGCAATTGCCATACATGGCACCACACCATACCACAGGCAATCCTTTACCCTGTTGCCAAAGCAACCAGAGTTAGTTAATAAATAAACGTACTTTTTCTTGAGTTCCCTTTTCCAAAAAATGACTTACTTCATTTTTATCAGATCCAGGAAAAGTGTGAAACTATCAAGTGACGAAGGGCCTTTTTCAAACGTGTCGAACGTGAGTGGCTTAACGATATAACCCGAAACGTTGAGGCGCTGAGCAGCCATTCGGTCACTTTCCTCGTTGGAGGTTGTCATGATAAAAACAGGGATATGGCTAAACTCCGGCTCCCTACGAAGCTCTGTTAAGAATTCAATCCCGTTCATTTTTGGCATATTAATATCCAGGAGGATTACACTTGGTGCTGGTGAAATCTTCTCTGTTCCATCGCCGCGCAGCATGTTCAGAGCCTCGCGGCCATTGCGTGCCACATGGATAGGGTGCTCAATGTTGATCTTCTTTAGCTCACGCTCTACATTCATAATATCCAGGTAGTCATCTTCTACTAGAAGGATATTTACCTCTTTCTCGCTCATTTTTTATAGGTACAAGTGGTGCGTTAAATACAAAACTACTAAAATTATACTTCTTTTACCTCGTCTTTAGGCCATGTAAAGGTAAAAGTTGACCCTTGGCCAGGGTGAGAGGTTAACCAGATCGTGCCTCCTTGCCATTCTACTATTTTTTTCACGATCGTAAGACCAACACCGGTACTTTCCATGGCATCACGCTCCTGAAGGGTCTGGAATATTACGAAAATTCGCTCATGGTAATCAGGGTCAATGCCGGGGCCGTCATCAGACACAGAGAAAACATGTGAATTATCTGTTTCATGATGGCTGACAGTTATTAAACCAGCCCCCTTGTCGTGGTACTTGATCGCGTTGCTGATCAGGTTGCTGAACACCTGCTGCAGCTGAATACGGATAGTATGGATGACAGGCAAATGGTCCTGAACCTCTATGCGGAAATTGGATGGAGGAGAGATCATGTCAACCACTTCTGTCAGCAGCTCATTTACATCAACGGTCTCCTCAATCTGATTTGTGCGCCCGATGCGTGCCAGGGCAAGTATACCGTTGATAAGGTTTTCCATCCGATGCACACGAACGCGCATCATCACTAAGTATTCCTGTATATTGGGTGGCAGCTTACTGCCCATGTCTTCTTCTACCCAACGCGACGCCACTTCGATGCCCCTGAGTGGAGCCTTCAGGTCATGCGATACCACATATGCAAATTGGTCGAGTTCTTTGTTTTTGCGGTCAAGTTCGGTAAAGGTCTCATCAATCGTTGCCGACATTCTGTTAAGTGAATGAGACAGCTGACTGAGCTCATCGTGAGAGGTGTCGATGATCTGGGTTTTATAATCGCCCCTTGATATCTGCTCGGCAAGCGTCACCATTTTTATGATACGCTTCGTGATGATCTGCGTCATGTAGTAGGCCCAACCCAGGCCAAGTATAACGGATAGCATCGTAAGTAAAGTAGAAACATGGCGAGTAGTGTCTATACTTTGATTCAGGCGCTGCCTTCGGTCTTCACGCACTTTGTATTCGTAAGCATTAAACTCCCGGAAAGCTGTCCGTATCGAGTCAATCACAATTTTTTCACCAATTACCAGCTTGTCCACTTTACCGCCAATGTAAACATCATCTGTTATTGTATCGCTCCGAACCATCATGATAAGCGGTTCGGCATACTTCTCCTGAAAGATTTGCTGTAGACGCATGATCTCATCTATGTTCTTTACCTGGTCCGGGGAGTTGGCTACGAAGCTTTTAGTTTCTTTGAACAAATTGCCTAATTGGTCTTTGGCCAGAAGATAAGGTTGCAGAAATGTTTCGTTACCATTTAGCAGATATCCGCGCAAGCCGGTTTCCATGTCAATGATATTACGCTGCAGGGCGGCAGAATTACGCACCACTATCTGAGAACGCGAAACCCATTGTGAGTTCTGGATCACATCCTCCGAGAGCTGGAAGTTTACGATAGCAACGGCAGTAAAAAGCACCGAGATCAGAACGAACCCGACAAATAATTTAACTGATAATTTCATGAATGCATTATACCTATCACATCAGACAATAAACTACTACACAGCAGGTAGCAGCCGAGACAGCAAATGTAGGGCTTATATACTTCCATATCAGTAGAAACAGAAGCAGGGAAAGCTACTACAGTAAGGCAAAACAGTAAAAGCTGCTCAGGCTAAATGGGAGGTATAAGTACAGGTAAATGGAGAGATTTATACGATGGCATGGTAAGTTTGGCTAAATAATCACTACTAACATACGCTGGTAATTGCACAAAGGTTATATACATATTCTTGAATGTTTATGCATTATTAAATGAATATTCCACTTTTCAGGCATTTGGGTTTAAAAGTGGAAAAAGGCAGGATAGGTGTGATTATAAAATTTCTAAAGCGGGTTTATTTTACTTATTTTTGCCCCTCAACCACTTGAACAGCTTACTAAAATGGAACTTAAGAAAATTGCTTTGAATGACGTGCATGTGGCACTTGGCGCTAAAATGGTACCTTTTGCCGGCTATAACATGCCTGTGCGCTATTCATCTGATATAGAAGAACACAACACAGTACGTAATGCAGTTGGTATTTTTGATGTGTCGCATATGGGTGAGTTCATGCTGCGCGGCCCAGGAGCACTGGACCTGATCCAGCGCATCACGTCTAACGATGCCTCAAAGCTAACAGATGGCAAGGTGCAATATTCTTGTTTTCCGAATGAAGAAGGTGGTATTGTAGATGACCTGCTTGTATACCGCTTCAGCGAAGAAGAATATATGTTGGTTGTAAATGCCTCTAACATAGAGAAAGACTGGGCCTGGGTGAACAAGTATAACACCAATGGCGTGGAGTTGGAGAATATTTCTGATGAAATGTCTTTGTTTGCAGTGCAGGGCCCTAAAGCTGTGGAGGCGTTACAGTCGCTTACAAAAATTGACCTGGCCAGCATGGTTTACTATACCTTTGAAAAAGGTGAGTTTGCCGGAGCACAGGATGTTATTGTTTCAGCTACTGGCTACACAGGTGCTGGCGGTTTTGAGATCTATGTGAAGAATGAGGATGCTGTTAAAGTGTTTGAAGCGATCATGGAGGCAGGCAAGGAGTATGGCATCAAGCCAATTGGCTTGGGTGCCCGTGATACACTTCGCCTGGAAATGGGCTTCTGCCTTTACGGGAATGACATTAACGATACGACCTCTCCGCTGGAAGCCGGCCTGGGCTGGATCACGAAGTTTGATAAGGATTTTACGAACGCAGATAACCTGAAAGCACAGAAAGAGGCTGGTGTTACGCGCAAGCTGGTAGGCTTTGAAATGATGGAGAAAGCGATTCCAAGAGCGCATTACGAACTAGTGAACGCAGAAGGTGAGCAGATAGGAGAAGTAACCTCCGGCACCATGTCGCCATCAATGGGCAAGGGTATTGGCCTGGGCTATGTTACAAAAGACTATAGCAAAACAGGCACAGAGATATTTGTCCGTGTGCGTAACAAGGATATGAAAGCGCAGATTGTAAAGCTGCCAATTTATAAGAAGTAAACCTAAGGATATAAGACACAGGACATGAACTGTTTTATATTTTGTTTTCTGTGTCTCTGATCTTAAGTCTTAATTATGCCAAGTATAGATGTATGCTTCAGCCCGGAGCTGTTGCATTTGTATGATTTGAAGGGAAAGGCTGTTGTAGCAGTAGATATTCTGCGTGCCACATCAACAATGGTAACTGCTTTTGCACATGGAGCAGCAGATATTTTTCCGGTGATGCAACTGGAGGAATGCCGCGCTTATGCAGAAAAAGGTTGTCTTACGGCTGCTGAGCGTGATGGTGTAAAAGCGGAGGGCTTTGACCTGGGTAATTCTCCTTTTGGCTATATGTCTGGGAAGGTTAAAGACAGGTCTGTGGCTATCACAACCACCAATGGTACACGGGCAATCCGCATGTCTGAAGCAGCCGATGAGGTTGTGGTTGGCTCGTTCCTGAACCTGCAAGCTGTAGCAGACCATTTAGAAAGTTTACAGCTGGATGTTCTGGTAGTTTGTGCCGGATGGAAAGGCAAATTTAACCTGGAGGACACGCTGTATGCTGGTGCTTTAGTGGAACGCTTACAGGACACGTTTACTTCTGAGAACGATGCGACGCTTGCCTCTCTGTACTTATACCAGGCAGCCAGGCATGATCTGACTGCTTTTTTAAGGCAGTCATCGCATGTGCGCCGCCTTGAAAATCTGGAGATCAATAAAGACATTGAATTTTGTCTGCAGCACGATACATTTAAAGTGCTTCCGGTGTGGCGGCAGGACAGGCTAATTGACCTGAATGCAAAGCGCGAATTGGTTTAGCGCTGTTTCCACCTAAAAAATAAGGGCCGCTCACAGGAGAGCGGCCCTTATTTTTTAGGTGGAAACTTACTGCAGCTTCTCGTTTTGCTTGTGCCGCTCACTGTCTCGATTTGTCTTTTTGTCAAGGTTCTGTTTCAGAGCTTCCGTCAAGTCAATACCTGTCTGGTTTGCCAGGCAGATCAGAACGAAAAGAACATCAGCCAGTTCATCGGAAAGCTGCTTGCCTTCGTCGCTTTTCTTAAACGACTGCTCCCCGTACTGCCGGGAAATGATGCGGGCCACTTCACCAACTTCTTCGGTAAGTATGGCCATGTTGGTGAGTTCATTAAAATAACGCACCCCGTTTTCCTTGATCCATTTATCAACTAGGGCTTGAGCTTCGGTTATGGTCATGTCAGAAAAGGTCTTTATTTTTTGTATCCATCACAATTGTTACCGGTCCATCGTTCAGCAGCGAAACTTTCATATCTGCACCGAACTCGCCGGTTTGTATCTGCTTACCCAGGGCATCCTGTATCAGGCCGATAAAACGCTCATACAGCGGAATAGCTATAGCAGGCGGGGCAGCATTAATGTAGGAAGGGCGATTTCCTTTTTTGGTATTAGCATAGAGCGTAAACTGGCTGATCAGCAATACATCCCCCTGCACATCCAGAACGCTCAGGTTCATTTTGCCCTGGTCGTCATTAAAAATGCGAAGCTGTGCGACTTTACCGGCCATCCATTTCAGGTCTTCTTCGGTATCATCGGGCGTAAAGCCGGCTAAAAGGAGTAGCCCATTTCCGATCTGGCCTTTAATCTGGTTGTCAATTTCTACAGATGCCTGCGTTACCCGCTGAATCACAATACGCATGTGTTGCTATACTTTGGTCCGGGGCAAAGATAGGGAATTGTTTAATCTACGTACCCTTCGTAACGGATACGGTTTACTTTGCCGCTTTTAAGGTAGAAGTGAAGCGAAATGGGAGCGCCATCGCGGTTATATGCTACTATTTCAGTAGGAGTCTGGTTTATAACAACTTCATGGCCCAGGCTTTTCAGTTTGCCCATAAGTTCAGCCTGCGTCATGCCTACCCGCATGTTGTGGCGTAGCACTACATCGTTGCTCTGTATATCGGCTACCTGCAGCAGTAGCTCTCCTGACTGCGTAGGGGCATAAAACTCGATCATCGATTTACCGAAACGAATGGTATATACCGTATCCGTTACCTGTGACTTATGGCGGTTTTCGATGGGGTCAGCGTCCAGGGTAAAGTCAGCATTAATTCTATCGAAATAGGATTCCAGGTGATTGCTTTTGCTGCGGTTTTCTACAAAGGGGTTGCTGAGCACACTAAAGGTAGCAGACGCAATCGAGTTGCGGCGCGTGGAGGTCGTATCAGGCTCAAGTGCAGTCTCATGCTCTTCAGGAACATCATTCTGTTCCTCGGAGGCAGAATCAGAAGTACAGGCAGCAGCAAAGGAATTTACAAGTAACAACAACACCAGCAAACGTACAGCCAGGCTATACCTGCAGCGGTGAATGATGTGACGCGGAATGGGCATGCTAAACGTTTAAGTAAAAGGGGGATTGAATTATACCATACATACGAGAGCTGCCCGCTTAAAAGTTTTAACTAAAAGTATTTTGATAACTGGTTTCTACGTCAGTAAAAGTATAATATTGCGGCAAATATGGTACAATTATGAATATCCAACAAGTAGCACTTATAACTTATCAGAATACAGGCAGTTTTAGCGGAATTTCGGATGAGGAGAATGATAATTTATTCCGGTACTTAACAGAAAAAGGCCTGCCGGTTTCATACCAGATATGGGATGATCCTGCCGTGGACTGGTCGCAGTTTGATTTGGTCCTGCTCAAGTCTCCCTGGGATTATTTTGATAAGATCGATGCTTTCTACGCCTGGCTCGATAAGCTGGAGCAACTGAACTGCCAGGTACTGAACCCTGTAAAAACAGTGCGCTGGAATGCAGATAAAAGATACCTGAAAGATGTGCAGGAAAGAGGACTGAAGATTGTGCCAACAGTTTGGCTGGAGAAGGGGCAGACATTTGACGCTACGGAGGCTTTCGACATACTAGGTACTGAAAAGATCATACTGAAGCCAAGCGTTAGCGGAGGGGCAAAAAACACGTTCGCCCTCACCAGGGAAGACGCAGCGGCCAGTGCGGCAAGTATAAATGCCTTACTGCAGGAAGAGGCTTTTCTGGTGCAGCCTTTTGTTGAGGAGATCAAAACAAAAGGGGAGTGGTCCTTCTTGTTCTTTAACGGGGAGTACAGCCATACCATACTTAAAACAGCCAAGCCCGGAGATTTTAGGGTGCAGCACTTTTTTGGTGGTACCATACATACACCTGAGCCACCTGCCGCGCTACTCGAAACAGCGCACAACATTGTAGATAACTTTGCCTCTGACTGCCTGTATGCCCGGGTAGATGGCGTGGAGATAAACGGAGAGCTATACCTGATGGAGCTGGAGCTGATCGAGCCTTTCCTGTTTATGGCCATGAGCGAAGGGTCGCTGGAGCGCTACTATCAGGCTGTAATGGACCACCTGCAGGTACCCGCACTTTAGTCGCTACTTCTGATCAGCATCGTGGAAAACAAGGAGAGGGACGTTTGCATGTAGCACCAGTTTTTGTGCCAGGCTGGGGTTTAAGATTTTGCCGAACATACTTCGTTCATGCGTGGTTAAGGCCAGTATATCGATGCCCTCTTGTGCAACAAATTTTTGCAGCGCTTCAGCAACGTCGTCGCCTTCGAGCAGGATATATTTAATGCTTTGGTCAATTGCATTCTTTTGCAGTTTTTCACGTAGCTGGCTCAGCTTGTCCTGCTCTTTCAGGTCAGGTGCTCCGTCAGAGATATGAATGCAATAAATAAAGGGTTGATAAGCCTGGAGTAGCTGCTGGAGTTGTATGATGGATCTGCTGTCTGTTTTACTGAAGTCGGTGGCATAAGCTACCTTGCTCAGGGTATTGCCCTGGTAAGCATTCGGAATAGTGAGTACAGGCACTTTCAGCTCCTGCACCACTTTGGTGCTTACGGTTCCGAAAAAAGAGCGTGCGATGTTGGCTTCTCCTTTGGTGCCCATGATCAACAGGTCTGGTTTATACCGTGTAGCTTCCTCCACTATTTTATCCTCGGGTAAGCCATGTATAAAAGCACGTTCAATGTAAACCTGCTTGCCCTGGTCACCAGCTTCACGTTGCAACAGCCGGTACTGCTCTTCAAGCATCTCCTGTGCTTCTGTTTCGTTGCGGTACAGCACGCGTTCTGTAATTTCTTCGGAGGCGGTCATCTGATCAGGTGCCAGCGTGTCTGTATCCGCGTCTGCCAGGTAATCCTGGAAACAGTGCAGCAGGAGCAGTTGCGCATGCTCAGTATTGGCTGCTATGTGAAAGGCGTAAAGGCATGCCTTCTCTGATTCTTCACTAAAGTCTACAGGTACTAAGATCTTAAACATAGATTTCATATGGTTTGGCCTCCTTATACGTATGCCTGTTCTGTAATTGTTATTGCTGCATGGGTGAACTTAATTTTACTGGCATGTTAACATCCTGTTGCATATTTGCAACTGTCAGGATTCAAAAAATTAGGTTAAGTTTGTAATCCGAAAACGCTTGCCATGCCAAAACGCATCGTATTCTTCTTCATTGGGTTTGTTGTACTCGCTTCATTAGCCTACTATGGGTTTAACCGCTGGAAAGATTCCAGGGAGAAGGTAGACCTGTGGGCTTTGGTGCCGGAGAGTGCCGCCTTCGTTGTGGAGACCAATAACCACCTGGCCCTGGTGGAGCACCTGCACGAAACAGGCTTGTGGGAAAGCTTTACAACCTTAGCAGCCGCCAGGCAGCTGGAGGAGAACATGGCTTATTTAGATAGTGTAGCCCCGGGCAGCCAAAGACTGGCGCGTTTCCTGAACCAGAAAAATATACTCACCTCTATTCATGTTATTGGTAAAACAGACCTGGAGTTTGTGTACTATGTGCCTGTAAATACCGTTGGAGAACACCGCTTTATACGCACCCTTACCGAGAACATCAATAAAAGTGAGGTATACGAAGAAGAATCCAGGGAATACCAGGGAGTGCTGCTGACCGACATTAAAAATACACGGCTCGGTACCACCTTAACTTATTTCACTTACCACAACAACGTTATAATTAGCCCCTCACCGGTACTGATTGAAGAAATTGTGCGCCGGATTAACAGGGGCAACCTGGTTTCTGTTGCTGCTGATTTTAAAAGCACCAACTACCTCGAACAGCCGGATGTATACGCTAATGTTTTCATAAATTACCGTGCATTGCCTGATGTACTGGGCCTGTTTTTAGAAGATGAGCTGATGCCACAGGTACGTTACCTCTCCAGTCTTTGCCGTGCAGGTATGCTGGAGCTAAAGCTGCAGAACGATAAGGTATTTCTGAACGGTTTTTCGGAGCCGGAAACTTTAAAGCGCTCTTTTCACAGCAATATCAGTCCTGTTAAACCACAGCCTCTTGGTGTAAAAGAATACCTCCCGAACCGTACAGCTTTTATGATGCACTTCGGGCTGCAGGAAGTCGCGCGTTTGCGCAGGCAGTACCTGGATAAAGAGGCCGCCGGATCTGCGTATGGCGCACAGGTAGACAGCCTGGCCAAAACGTTCAGCAAAGAAGTGGCGTTGGCTTACATGGAGTCAACGTCGATGAGCGTGAGTCCGGAAAAGGTGGTATATGCCCATATTGGCAACACCAGCCAGGCAGAACGCCTCCTGAGCAGGCTGAACCAGCGGGTGAACGATGCCCGGAAAAAGAAACCTTATACTGAGCGCTACGGCAGCTATACTATTCAACTGATTGATGTGCCAGAGTTGCCGGCAAAACTGTTCGGGACGCTCTTTTCAGGCTTTAAGCAGAGTTATGTGGTGGAGGTTGATAATTACCTGATCTTTTCAGACAACATGAGCTCTCTGCGCAACCTGCTGGATGATATCTCAGCAGAAGATGTATGGGGCAAATCGGTGGCACAGAAGGCCTTTATCGACGAAACACTACAGGAGGCAAACTTCAGCCTGTACATTAACACTGTAAACGCCTGGTATATGCTTAGCCGCTACATGACGAATGAGAGCCGGGAGGACCTGTTACAGAATGCTTCCCTGATAAAGCGGTACAACCAGGTAAGCCTTCAGTTCTCCAGTGTCGACAAGCAGTACTATACCAGTTTCGTTTTCAGGAAGCAGGAGCGAGGCCCGGCAGCCGGGGAAGAGAACTTTGTTACAGAGCTTGTGCTACCCTTCGATTCGCGCCTCTCCACACGCCCTTACCCCATACAGAATGCCGTTGACAGAAGCAAAGAAGTAGTAGTACAGGACTCAGCGGATGTACTGATCAATATTGCGGCAACCGGTAAGCGTGGCTGGACGGACACAGTGGGAACATCGATCAGGGGTGGAGTAAAGCAGATCGAGTTCGGGCCCGATAACAAGCTGCGCTACCTTTTTGCTACAGCTAACCGCATTCATGCCATCACAAACCAAGGCCAGAATCTTGATAATTTCCCTTTTAACCTGGGAGACTCAGTAAACATACAGCACCTGACTGTTTTTGATTATGAGAAGAATGGTGATTACCGTTTGCTGGTAGATGATTACTTAGGTAACTTATACATGTACGACATGCGGGGGGATGCTGTGGGAGGCTGGCAGCCGCGCCGAATGGATTACAGACTGGCTGCGGAGCCACAACACATTCGCGTTGGTGGCCGTGATGTGGTGCTGGTACTACTGGAGAACGGATATGTGTATGCCCTTAACCGATCCGGAGATGCTTATCCTGGTTTCCCGATCAGCCTAAAGTCTCCTTTAACCTCTGGGGCTGTAGTTAAGTCCGGCACAGATCTGCGAAGTACAGAAGTTACAGCAGTTACCAAGTATGGCAAAGTGATCACTTTCAACCTGCAGGGGAAAGTGCTGAAAAGGGAACAGCTGCTACGGCCAAGCAAAAGTGCCTTCTTTGACCTGGTGCAGGAAGGTAGCAATGGAAGGTCGTATGTAATCGTGCGCCAGGATCAGGGGAAAGTGGCGCTGTTTGACCAGGACCTGAACCAGATATTTGAGAAACGGTACGTAACTTCCGCCCCCAAAATTGTACAGTATTTCCATTTTGGAGGAGACAACAAGATATTTGCCGTTACAGAAACCGGCCCTCAGAAAACATTTCTGTATAATGCCAAAGGCAAGTTAATAGGCAACACCACTTTTGAGAATAACCAGCCTGTAACGATCTACTATAATGAGATCGCCAATAACTACAGCCTGTACAAGGTATTCCGCAACGAGTTGAAGAAAGTCACCTTCAAGTTGCCAGGCTAAGCCCCTTTACATCTCTAAAAGCTCCTGAACCAGCCTTTCCGGTAAAAGAAGTAGATCTGCAACAGGATCAGGATCGACATAAGGCCAAGCAGGATGGGATAAGAGTAGGGCTGGTATAGCTCTGGCATACTAAACCGGAAAACTTTCCCGGAAGCAGGGTCTTGATGTGAGAAATTCATACCGTACAGGCCTACAATAAAGCTAAGCGGAATAAAGATACTCGAGATGATGGTCAGTACTTTCATGATCTCGTTCATACGATTGCTTACCGTAGACATATAAAGTTCAACCAGGCTTGAGGACATCTCCCGGTGGTTTTCGATCAGGTCTATCAGCTGTACGGCATGGTCGTAAGCATCCCGGAAGTATACTTTTAAACTATCAGGGATCGTGGTTTCATCCAGCCGCAATAACTCAGTCATGATGTCGCGCTGTGGCCAGGTGATACGTCGTAGCTTTATCAGCTCACTTTTAAGGTCCAGCACCTCGGATAAAGTGTTTTTGGAGGGCTCACGCAACACCTGTTGCTCCAGGTCTTCCATGTAAGTGCCGATGTCCGCCATTACCGGGAAATAGTAGTCCAGCACAACATCGAGCATCGCATATGCCATATACAGGGTTGGTCGCTGGCGTATCACACCTTTCCCTATCCTGATTCGCTCACGCAGAGGATCCAGGCAATCACCGTAGTCGCTTTGTAGGGTAAGCACATAATTAGCACCCGTGAACAGTGATAGCTGCACATCGTCCAAAGACTTAAATTCAGGAGACCAGCGAAGCATGCGTGTGATGATGAAAAGGCGGTTATCCCCAAATTCTTCAACTTTTGGCCGTTGGTAGTCATTCAGCACGTCTTCTATCTGCAGCGGGTGCAGGCTAAAATCCACAAGCAGTCGCTCCAGCACAGCCTGGTCGCTGTAACCCCGAATATCGATCCAGTGCCTGGCTTCAGGCTTGGCCTTTACATGCTTTATAAGTTCGTCATACGAGGGCAGCTCCTGCTCATCCAGAAAAGTTTCTGTGAAGGACATCAGGAAGAACCGTGGCTTATAAGCCTCTGAAGGTACTGCAATAGATCCCGGTCTTGTTCCAGCCTTGCGTTCAAGGATCCTTTCGCGGGAGCGTTTCTTTTTGTGTTTGGCCATGAGGCAATATATTAAGTTAGCGGCTCAGAATGTAATAAATTTATGCTTTCCGCTACTCCAGCACGTGCACAGTCACCTCTTCCATATCCTGTAGCTTTGTTTTGATCTCCTCTTCCAGCTTTTTTCTTACTTCCACTGTTAAGCGGCAATCAAGCTCAAACTGCTGGTCGCGTACCTGCAGGTCATACTCTTTCACCAGGCTCATTACGTCATTCATCTGTGGGTAGGCATAGTGCGCCTGTAACAAAACAGTCTCGTGTTTTTCTATCACAACGGCATGCTCCAGGGCATCGGCGGTGGCTGTTTTATAGGCATGTATCAGGCCGCTCACACCAAGTTTGGTGCCGCCAAAGTACCGGATTACTACTACAAGTATATTGCTGAGATCAGCTGAGCGGATCTGGCCGAGTATAGGATCGCCGGCAGAGTGATTGGGCTCACCATCATCGTTTGCGCGGTAGCGGCTTTTATCGGCGCCCAAACTGTAAGCATAACAGTGGTGGCGGGCATCAAAATACTTTTTGCGCAGCTCAGCCAGAACCTCCTTCACCTCCTCCTCTGTATAAACAGGATAAGCAAGCGCGATAAATTTACTCCCTTTCTCCTTGTATAATCCTTCGGAGGGTTCCTCTATCGTTCTGTAAGTATCTTCTGTTACCATAAGTTAGTTAAGATAAGCAATAATTTCCTGATAAGAGATAAGCAGCAGGGCAAGTATGGCCACACCTATACCTAACAGGTTGAGCCTGCTTAGCTTCTCATGGAAGAAAATAACAGCGCCCAGCGCTCCCACGAGTATGATACCGATGTTATTGACCGGATAAAGAAAAGCACCATCGTTACCAAAAGCGGAAAGCGCCAGTATCAGGAAAAAGATGGAGAAATAATTGGGAACGCCCAGCACGATGCCTGCTAGAATACTGCGTCTGGAGAAAGCAGACCTAAGTATCACCAGCTGGTAAAGTAATACCAAACCGCCCACTCCAGCCGATGTCGCAAAGGTGAGCATGGTAAACTGACCTGCCTCATCGGGCTGCAGGTGGTGCTGGTTGGTATAGTTGATCAGGGAGTCGGCAATACCGCTGTTCAGGAAAATGATGAGGGGCAGCAGCAGGGCGACTGCAGTGGATGTTTTTACCTGGCTGTTTTTACGGGGCCGGATAGAGGTCATGACAATAGCCGCAAGTGCCGCCACCATGCCTACATAGTTTACCAGGGTATATTCCTTGAGGCTTGTTTTTAATACCAACAGACTAAAAAGTACAGGTATTACAAGTGATATTTTAGCTGCAACAGAAGTTGCTGTGACTCCTACTTTTTGGGTAGTAAGCGCCATCAGGTAAAAGGTGAGAATAAAAATAGTACCCAGTGCCATAGCAAAATAAGCCCAGGTGCGGGTGAAAATCTCTGGTTGCAACACATCAGCGCCTCCCGGAAAACACAGCCCCACTACCACGCAAACCATGTAGTTAATAACAATGGCCTGGAAGGTATGAATGTTAAACTTCTGGAAAAGCTTAAAGATAAAAATAAGGGAAGCGCTTACTAAAACGCTGAGGATAAGGTAAAGCATAGATCAGTTTGCTACAGGTAAAGTGCCTGCACAGCACGTAAATTTAGATTATCTGGCATCAAGGGCAAAATGAGCAGGCAAAAGTATGGCTACTTTAAGTATATTCGTTTTTATTTCCATAGCAATTAACCCTTTAACTTGCCTGATACTCCATACCTGATATCGTTCCATCGCAGCGGGAAACCGCAGGAGGGATATATTTCGAGCACCCAGTATGCCGATATGGTGCCATTTGCCATAAAACGTGTTTTCTGGACCTATGATACCCCAACAGAAATAGTGCGGGGCAGGCATGCACACAAGGCTACACAACAGGTTTTAGTGGCTTTGGCCGGGAGAATTAAAGTAGAGCTTGATGCTGGCAAAGGCAGCAAGGAAATGTATGAGCTCTGTGATCCGGTTACAGGCCTGTTCCTTCCGCAAATGCATTGGGCCAACATCCATTTCTCAGCAGGAGCTATACTGCTAAGCATGGCTTCCTCTGATTTTGAAGAGCTTGATTATATCCGTGATTACGAGGCGTTTCTAGAAGCTGTGAAGCAGAGCAAATCTTCGCAGACTTAAGCATACCATGAACCATCACATCCCTTTTATACAGTTCAGAGACTACATCCCGGGTTTGCAGCAGCAAATTGAGGAGGCTGTCTTGCGTGTGGTGCAGAGCAAACATTTTATACTTGGGCAGGAGGTGCAGCGCTTCGAAAATGAATTTGCAACCTTCCTTTCCCGAGAGGTAAACGTGGTGGGTACAGGTAACGGGTTTGATGCGCTCGTGATTGCTCTGAAAGCAGTAGGAGTAGGCGCCTCAGATGAGGTGATCATACCTTCAAACAGTTACATGGCCACGGTAAATGCGGTGCTGCATATAGGAGCCAGGCCCGTGTTTGCTGAGCCCGATGTCTATACTTATAACTTAACTGCCGGTGCCGCAGAAGCAATGGTGACTTCTCAAACAAAAGCTATACTGCCTGTGCACCTTTACGGCCAGACCTGCGACATGGCTCCTATTAAGCAATTGGCAGCCAAGCATCATCTGAAAGTGATTGAAGATGCTGCCCAGGCGCATGGGGCACAGTACCGCGGAATGCAGGCAGGCACGCTGGGCGACGCGGCTGCTTTCAGCTTTTACCCAACCAAAAACTTAGGAGCCCTGGGAGATGGTGGTGCCGTGGTGTCCGGTTTGCCAGCAGTAGCTGATTTTGCCAGGAAATACCGGAACTATGGGCAGCAGCAGAAATATGTAGGGGAGATAGTTGGGGTAAACTCAAGATTAGATGAAATGCAGGCGGCCGTGCTGCGTGCAAAGCTGGAGCACCTGGACGAGTGCAATACAGAGCGGCAAAGATTAGCCAGTGTGTACCTGCAGGAGTTACGACATATAGGGGACCTCATACTTCCTTATACCGCCCCTGGTTGCGGACATGTATACCATATCTTTAACATCCGAACAAAGCACCGGGATGCACTGCAGCAGTGGCTTGCTGAGCACGGGATTGAGACAGACATACATTACCCTGTGCCTGTGCACCTGCAGCCGGCATACAGGTTCTTGCAGTATACAAAAGGAGATTTTCCTGTAGCAGAGGAACTTGCTCAAACCAGTCTCAGCATTCCGCTGTATCCGGGCTTAACAGCGCAGGAACAGGAGCGGGTGATAGCAGCAATAAGCAAATTCTACAGGAAGTTATAAGCAGGGAAGGCCTCATATCTGAAAACTCTGATAAAAACCCTTATTTTGCAGCTTCAGGTTTCATAGATGCTGCGACTTTTCAAATCATCCTTCTGGTCTTTTTTATCGGTTCTGGTTCGGGCTGTCTCCAGCATTGCGGTCAATAAACTGTTCGCTACGTTTTATGGACCCAACGGAATCACCCTGTATGCGCATTTTCAGAACCTGATCTCAATCGTGACAACCGTGCCGGATGGGGGCACAAACATCGGCATCATAAAATTTCTTGCTTCAGGGTCTACGGGTACTATGCCGTACCGGCAATATTTTTGGGCTGGGGCGCTGTTAAACCTGCTCTGCGTTGTTGCTGCCCTGGGGCTGATCTTTAGCTTTCCGCAATATTACCTGGATGTTTTTTTAACAGGCCTGGCAGGATATGAAGTATGGCTGTGGTGCTTATACTTTGGCCTTGGAAGCTTACTGCTTACCTTAAACCTGCAATTGCTGGCTGTAATTCTTGCAAAAAGAGAGCTAAGGTGGCACGTTTTCAGTACTACAGTGATGACCGTGGGCGGCATGGCGGCTGTTTACTTTACGCGTGGTGAGCTGCCACTTGCGCAGGTGCTGTTGCTGGTATTGGGCGCGCAGGCCGCATCCTTTTTTCTGATGCTGGGCGTGCTTTTCTCAAAACAGCTGATCCCCTCTTTCAGGCATGTCCCATTATCAAAAGTCATTTACCGCGATCTCTGGAAATATATTTTGATGGCACTAAGCGCGGTGGTGTGCCTGAAATTAACCAACTTCTATGTCCGGGATTTTGTCATCAGCCGATATGAACTATACCAGACGGGGCTCTGGCAGGCAGTTGTAAAAGTCTCTGAAAATTACAGCAGCGTATATACAGCCGTGTTAGGAATGCTATACTATCCGCGTTTAGCAACCATTGTGAATGAGGAGGATGTCCTGCGGAAGTTTGTCCGGAGTACGTTTTACCTGGTGCTGCCTCTGTTAGTGGTGGCCCTGCTGCTGGTATATGTTCTCCGGGACTGGGTGCTTTTGCTCCTGTTTAATAAGGACTTTGTACAGGCAGATTACTTGTTTGATTACCAACTGCTGGGCGATTTTTTCAGGATGTGGAGTATCGTACTCACAAATCTGATCGTGGTGCGGGCACATGTAAAGCTTTACATTGGCTGGCAGATAGCTTCTGCCTTGCTGTACATCACCCTTGTCAGTGTTCTGACAGGCCCATTCGGGTTGGAGGGGATAACCATGGCCCATGCCCTGCGCTATGCCGCTACCCTTGCTTTTGCAATGTTGTATTACAACAAGTACATTCGCCCATGATCCAGTTGCCGCTAGTTACTGTTATCTGTTTGTGCTATAACCACGAACGCTTTTTAATAGAGGCCCTTGACTCGGTGCTACACCAGACCTACCCACACCTGGAGATCATCGTTGTGGATGATATGAGTATCGATGGAAGCGCAGCCATAATATCGGAGTATGTGCAGCAGCACCCTGAAATAAAGTATATCCGCACAGGCCGAAACATGGGCAATTGCGCTGCTTTTAACATGGGGTGGCGCACCAGTAAGGGAGCCTTTGTGCTGGATTTCGCGACGGATGACGTGCTGCTTCCCGACAGGGTAGCGCAACAGGTAAAGGCATTTTCCCAGCTTGGTAATAGCTATGGCGTTATTTATACTGATGCCGAATATATTACCGATAATGGTACCTATTTATATACCCACAGCCAGAAATATAAACCGGCTAAGGACGGGTACATTTTTGCGGAGCTACTGGAGAGGTATTTTATTTGTCCGCCAACCATGCTGATACGGCGTGAGGTGCTGGAAGAACTGAACGGCTACGATGCCACGCTGGCTTATGAAGATTTTGATTTTTGGATAAGGTCTTCCAGGACTTTTAAGTACAGCTACCTAAACAAGGTAACTACTAAAAGGCGGATACACGATAAGGCACTTTCGGCTGGTTTATACAAAAAAGGAAACAGGTTGCTGGCCTCTACAGTACAGGTTTGTATGAAAGCTGCAGACCTGGTACGCACTCCAAGAGAGCGTGCTGCCCTGTGCCGGCGGCTGCGCTACGAAGCCAGGCAGGCCTATCTTACCGGCAACTTTACGGAGGCCGGGCAGCTGCTGGACCTCCTAAAGGCCAAGTGCGGTTTATCGTTTTTGTACCGTATTCTGCAGCTGCTGAACGAGCAAAAAATTGATATGGGTTTCCTGCGGGATGTGTATCTTAAGTTAAGATAAGTGTATAGGTTTTATTTTTATTGCACTCTTTTACTGTAACTTATGTTTTAAAGTCACACGCTATGTAAAGTTTCAGGTAAGTTTTACGTAAGTATAAGTCCCTGAGTATTTTCAATGCGGTTTCTTACGATTAAAACAGTAAAATCTTATCAGTTGGAGCTGCAATATTGGCATAAATAAGTATATTTGACCTTTCATATAATAATAACAGAATGATTACAGCAGTATCCGCCTCTCGTGCAGAAGTAATAAAATGGATGGAAGATTTCGTTAACGAAAAGATGTCCGAGTTTCTGAAAACGGTTGAGGAAAGCTGGCAGCCTGCAGACCTACTTCCTGATGCAACCTTAGAAACCTTTTTTGAGGAGCTAAAGGATTTACGTGAGCGTGCCCGTGATCTTAGCTATGATTTACTGGCTGTACTGGTTGGTGACACCATAACAGAAGAAGCACTTCCTACTTACGAAAGCTGGCTGATGACCATTGATGGTCTGCCACAAGACCCGAACGGGCCCTGGATGCGCTGGAACCGTGCGTGGACGGCTGAGGAGAATCGCCATGGTGATGCTCTAAACCGTTACCTGTATCTGAGCGGCCGCGTTAATATGCGTGAAATGGAAGCTTCTACACAATACCTGATCGCTGACGGTTTTGACCTGCAAACGGATAATGACCCTTACCGTTCATTTGTTTATACTAGCTTTCAGGAGACAGCTACCAACATATCGCACCGCCGTGTAGCGCAGATCGCTAAAAAACAAGGTGACAACATGCTGGCCAAGTTATGCGGACACGTAGCTGCTGATGAGGCGCGCCATGCTAAAGCGTACAAATCTTTTGTAGGTAAAATATTTGAGGCAGACCCAAATGAGATGATGCTGGCCTTTGAAGACATGATGCGCAAGAAGATCGTAATGCCTGCGCACTACATGAGAGAACTAGGTGTTGATCTGGGTAAGACCTTTGGCCATTTTACAGATGCTGCACAGCGCATTAATGTATACACCTCTTCAGATTATACTGATATTCTGGATGGCCTGATCACAGAGTGGAAAATAGATGCTTTAACAGGTTTGAATGAAGCCGGTGAGCGTGCCCGTGATTATGTAATGGCTTTGCCTGCTCGTTTAAAGCGAGTGGCAGATAGAATGAAAGTGCCATCACTGGAATATAAATTCCGTTGGATCGACTAATAAGTATAGTAGCATATAAGAAGAAGGCTGGCGTTTGTCAGCCTTTTTTATTTACTGCCTCACCCTTCCAAGCGCGCTATAACTTTTGTACTGCTTGCTGCCTGTTTGTCTGCCCCATTAATAGATTATACTTGCTGCTGTATGCATCTTTCTTAAGATCCAGCGATATATAGCTTCCTTTCCGAGTTTATAGTTTATTAAATTAGGCAATCACTGATCCTGCTCAAGTAGCTTTCATGCTGTTGCCTGGCTAACAGCAGGCCTAAGTCAAACTGATAGATAACGCCATGGCTTTTATTGCCGTTTATATAAGACTGTGATAACAATTAGCGCTTGCAGCAACATTAAGCAGTAGATGCTTGTTATACCTCTAATTAACACCTTTTACCATGGCTTTAGGTTACCGCTTTACAGATTACATACCTCCACAAGATGATAAACCCGGATTTGAGTCGCTGTTGAAGATATTCATGCAGCTGGTCACGATCACGTCCGGAGATGTAGGAGAAGCACTTAACTGGCTCAGTTCCCTTGATAAGCAGTATAACCTGACAGGGGATGAGTACGGTATCGGTGATTTTATAGAAGACCTCAAAAAGAAAGGCTACCTTGATGAGAATCCGCAGCAGCAGGGGGCATTTCAGCTTACTGCCAAAAGTGAGCAGGGCATTCGGAAGAGTGCACTGGAAGAGATATTTGGTAAGCTGAAGAAAGGCGGCAAAGGCAGCCATGCCTCTCCGCATACCGGTGTTGGCGACGAAGCAAGCACTGATCGGCGGGAATATCGCTTTGGAGATGCCCTGGAACAGATCTCCATGACTGATTCTATTCGTAATGCCCAGATCAACCATGGCATCGGCGACCTCAGGCTCACCGAGCAAGACCTGGAAGTTACCGAAACAGAACACAAAACACAGGCTGCTACCGTGTTGATGATCGATATTTCGCACTCCATGATATTGTATGGTGAGGATCGTATAACGCCCGCTAAAAAAGTAGCGATGGCTTTAGCGGAGCTGATCAAGCAAAAATATCCTAAAGATACACTGGATATACTTGTTTTCGGAAATGATGCCTGGCAAATTGAAGTAAAGGACCTGCCGTACCTGGAAGTTGGCCCTTACCACACCAATACAGTAGCTGGTCTTGAGTTGGCCATGGATATCCTGCGCAAACGGAAAACACCAAATAAGCAGATATTTATGATCACAGACGGGAAGCCAACCTGTCTGAAAGAAGGATTACGCTACTATAAAAACAGCTTTGGCCTGGATCGTAAGGTG
Source organism: Pontibacter sp. MBLB2868 (assembly GCF_051904785.1). Lineage (NCBI taxonomy): Bacteria > Pseudomonadati > Bacteroidota > Cytophagia > Cytophagales > Hymenobacteraceae > Pontibacter > Pontibacter sp. MBLB2868. The sequence continues at coordinate 76,282 of NZ_CP196710.1, forward strand.
GTGAACAAAACGTTGAACCTGGCGGCGCAGTGCCGTCGGCTGAAGATACCGATCACTACTTTTATGATCGCATCGGACCCCTATCTGCAGGCTTTTGTAGATGAATTCACCAAAGTTAACAATGGCCAGGCATATTACAGTAGCTTAAAAGGACTAGGGCATCTCGTTTTCAGGGACTATGGTCGCAACCGCAAAAAGAACTTTTAATGCAATACTCTTAAAACTTAATCTTGCTGCTGGTTCTTGTTTAAAACCATCACTCTTCTAGCTATAAACTGAAGCAGGAGTGCCAATGCCAGCAGCAGGTAAAAGAGGCTGCTGCTAATTACATGAGAAACTCTTAAGATGAGTGACACAAGGGAAACAAGCACCGAAGCACTTATTAAGAGAGTATAAAGAGAAGCTTTTTTCATGAATCGCCAGTACTTCGTTCATATAACGTACCGTAATTTTACTCAAAATAATTTTATAAAAGGGATTTATAGATGCAATATAAAGACATTCCAGCTGAAAGCTTATTACAGATAAAGACACTAGGCCAGCTAAAAGCGGCAGGTTATGAACCGCAGTCAGTGCGGCAGGAACTTCGTGAGAACCTGATCAGGAAACTCAAGCGGAAAGAAGATGTATTCCCGGGAATCTGGGGCTATGAGGAAACGGTTATTCCGGATATGCAACGGGCCATCCTTTCGATGCACCACATAAACTTGCTGGGCTTGCGCGGACAAGCAAAAACACGTATTGCACGCCAGATGATAGACTTATTGCATGAATATATACCTGTGGTACATGGCTCTGAGTTGAACGATGACCCGCTCCAGCCGCTGTCGCGGTATGCCAAGGACCTGGTGCATGACCACGGGGACGACACCCCTGTTGACTGGTTGCACAGGTCTGAGCGCTATACCGAAAAACTGGCAACCCCTGACGTTTCAGTCGCTGACCTGATTGGTGACGCGGACCCTATCAAAGCTGCTACCCTCAAGCTGCCTTACTCTGATGAACGTGTGATCCATTTTGGCCTTATTCCCCGTTCTCATCGGGGTATTTTTGTGATCAATGAGTTGCCCGACCTGCAGGCACGAATACAGGTAGCTTTGTTTAATATTCTGCAGGAAGGCGATATTCAGATACGTGGTTTTAAAGTGCGCCTGCCCTTAGATATTCAGTTTGTGTTCACGGCAAACCCGGAAGATTATACGAACCGTGGTTCTATTGTAACGCCACTGAAAGACCGGATTGATTCTCAGATCATCACTCATTACCCGAAAACGATTGAGACTGGTAAAAAGATTACCCGCCAGGAAGCCCGTATGAAGCAGGGGCAGGGAGAACTGGTACAAACCAACGATATCATCGGCGACCTAATCGAGCAGGTGGCATTTGAGGCACGTGAAAGCGAATACGTAGATGCAAAAAGTGGTGTATCGGCACGCTTAACGATATCGGCTTATGAGAACTTGCTTAGTGCCGCTGAACGACGTGCATTAATGAACGGTGAAACTTCTACATATGTGCGCGTATCGGATTTCCTGAATACTATTCCTGCAGTTACTGGTAAAGTAGAGCTGGTATATGAAGGAGAGCAGGAAGGTGCCGGGCATGTGGCGCAAGTGCTGATGGGCAAAGCCATCCGAACGCAGTTTCTGAATTATTTTACCGATCCTGATAAAGCCAAAAAGTCAAAAGAAGGCAGTCCGTATAAGGCAATAACAGACTGGTTTGGCGATGGCAACACCTTGGATATTCTGAGCGATGCATCGGACGAAGCTTATAAAAAAGGACTGCAGAAAGTGCCTGGGCTACAAAAGCTCGTTGAAAAGTTCTGCCCTGAAGCAAAAGGGGATGAGAAGTACTTTATGATGGAGTTTGCCCTGCACGGACTGGCCGAACACAGCCAGCTCAGCAAAAACCGCCTCAGCACAGGTCTTCAGTTTAAAGACCTGCTCAGCGGTATGTTTACTATGCCGAGTTTCGGTGATGAGGACGACGAGGATGAGGATCAGTTTTAAGTATAAATTGTAGCTAAAAGAAAAGGCAGAAGCGTTAAACTTTTGCCTTTTCTTTTATACTTCTTCAAGCATTTCGGTTACCATACTTTCCCACTCTTCTTCAAATGGTTGCTGTGGTCTTTTTCTTCCGGCCTTGCTGTACCAATAGTCAGCGTTCCAGGTGTCGCCCTCTTTGCGGTGCAGGTACGCATGAATCCAGGCCGCACTTTTATCGGTCAGTTCCTGTATCAGGCCATGGGCCTCATCCCAATTTCCTTTTGCTTCGTGCCACAGTGCCCGCAGGTATACGGATGCATCCGGAGGTGGAGCGTCAGCGTGCAGGGTGTTTCTGAAGGTGGCAAGGTCCATACTCAGGGCTTTATCTCTATGTCCAGTTGGTTGCCGCTTTCAAGAGCCTTTTTATCCATTGAAGTACCTATAGCAACTCCTATTGCCAGACCTATCGGTAGACCTATTCCTAAAAATCCCATATTCCCCAGGCTTACTCCGAACATTACTCCAAACGGGATACCGAAGGCTGCCATTCCAACTGCCATCCACATGTTCTGGTAATGTTTTTTGGGCACGAGCTTGAGTTCTTTTTCAACCAGTTTCAGAATGCTTGTCTGAGATTGATTCAACTTTTTCAGCAGTTCTTTGTCTGAGCCTGAAAAGGCGTTGAGTTGCTCAACTTCATTGTTGATCGAGCGCGTGATGTCAGCAGGTAATTCCCGTTTTCTCAACTCATCAAGCAGCATCTCAAACTGAGAATATTTTTTTGTCAGCTTTTCGTTCTGCTCAACACTTGGGCGCCTAACTGTTTCAATAATTTGCATTCCTTGGCTTTGTAATTAGTTAGTTCTGATCAGTTATAGTATAAACGGAGCACTTCTGTTTTACTCCATTATAATAAGATTATCTTAAACCTATAAAATTCTACGCTACAGCCAACTCACTCTGTGGGGTTACCTTTCTCTTCCAGGCCAGCACAATTGCCAGAATTACCACTATGCGTACAGCTGTGAAAATAAGCTCTCCCATCGGCTCCAGGTCAGTTGGGTAAGACATATTGGCCATAAGGTGTAGCAGGATAGCGGCAAGTATACTTCGGTTGGTGTTATTGTAAACCCAGGTGAAGATGATGGAAATAGCGATCAGTTGGAAAGACCATGACCAAAACTGCACACCAAAACCTTTTGCGTTTTGAGATGTGCCTTCAATGAAGAACAGCGGTAGGTGCCACAGTATCCAAATGATACCCAGCACAACGCTCCCCATCACAGATCCATACTTCTTCTGTAGCGGGTCAAGCACATATCCACGCCAGCCAAGTTCCTCAGCAACCGGACCACCCAGCAGCATGATCAGGGCAAATACCAGGAAATCAGCAGGAGTTTCAAGGCCGCTGAACAAACTCTCTACCGGTGGCTGCACACCTCCGAAAAACGAGTAAATGTAATAGCCAAGCAGGTAAATAGCCGGAAAGATCAGGAAGATGACCAGGTACCAGGCCCAGCCGATGCGCCTTACACTTATTACCCTATTCCAAAATTCGTGTTTTGCTTCTGAACTGTAATAGCGCTGCACCAGGAAAATGGCTGCGAAAGTAGGGCCAAAGGCGCCAAAGATTATTAAAGGAAGTAACAGTTCATCGGGAAACGGAAATGCAAGTACTGCTCCCCAAACCAGCCAGGAAAAGGCAAAACTTAAAGTAAAGAAGCCTGCAATTCCGGCAAGCTTTGACTGTGGTTTAACATGCTCCATCGTCAATCGTTTTAATGGTCAATTGTTTTTTACTCTTATTAGGAAGTATAACTAAGAAAACCCTTCCCAACTCTTAGTATCTAAATTAACATATATTTGCCTGTTTTACATAGAAAAATGTGCAAATTAATGCAGAAAATCAGCTGGTTAGCTAAAATTACCTGCCAGCCTGCGCCAGAATTACAGCCCTCTCTGTTAATGCCTTAAACAACTTGTATCCAAAAAAGAGAGTAGTTGTAGCCTATGGAGCAACATGTGTCTATCTGGCCGGTTCTTGTGCTGGCAATCATACATTTCTTTGGTACCAGGCTTCGGTTTCTGGCAGGGGTGCCCCGTAGCGTGTGGTTATCAATGGCAGGGGGTGTTTCTGTGGCTTATGTTTTTCTGCACCTGTTCCCGGAGTTAAGCGAGGGGCAGCAGCATGTGGAGCGGGCATTTGTTGGAGAGGGCTTTCTGCGGCATCACGTCTATATTATGGCGCTGATAGGACTTAGCGTGTTTTATGGACTTGAGCGTAAAATAGTAGCTGCCAAAGAAGAGCAACAGGAGAAGAAAGGGGAAAATAAGCCGCCTCCGGGCATGTTCTGGCTGCACATAGCTTCTTTCTCAGTGTATAACGCGTTGATTGGTTATATTCTGTTTACCCGTGAGGAAGGTTCGATGCAGCAGTTGATCCTGTTTTCTGTAGCCATGGCGCTGCACTTTATTGTAAACGATTTCGGTTTGCAGGAGCACCACCACGAACGGTATAGGAAATATGGGCGGTGGGTATTAGTGCTGGCACTGGTGGTAGGCTGGGGCACAGGTTACCTGCTCGAACTTTCGCATACGCTGGTTGTGCTGGTGCTTTCTTTTGTAGGTGGGGGAGTTATTCTGAATGTGCTGAAGGAGGAGTTGCCCGAGCAGCGCAAAAGCCGCTACTGGGCCTTTGCACTGGGAGCATTTTTATACGCTATACTACTGTTGTCTCTTTAACAGGCGGATGTAACTGGCCCTCAGTTCGGGCCACCATCATAGCTACTGTGGCATCGCCGGTTACATTTACCGTAGTGCGAAGCATGTCCAGTATGCGGTCAGGGGCTAGTATAAGGGCAATACCTTCTACCGGTATGCCGGCCTGTTGCAATACGATCACAAGCATTACAGTTCCGGCCCCGGGTACAGCGGCTGCACCAATCGAGGCAAGCGTTGCGGTCATCACGATTCCTATCTGTGCCATAATATCCAGATCGATACCATAGGCCTGTGCAATAAATACGGCAGCTACAGCTTGGTAAAGGCTGGTGCCGTCCATGTTGATGGTGGCTCCAAGCGGCAGCACAAAGCTGGTTATTTCTTTGTTGATACCTAGGTTCTGCTCACATCTTTCCATGGTAACAGGCAGAGTGGCAGCACTCGATGACGTAGAGAAAGCAAGCATTTGAGCAGGAAATATCCCTTCGAAAAAAGTTTTATAGGGTGTCTTACCAATGGTTGTCACCAGGATAGGATACACGATAAAGATCATCAGAGCCAGGCCTGCAATCACTACAAGGCAATAATAGCCAAGCACCAAAAGTAACTCAAAAGCTGATCCGGGGTCGTCGCCGGCAAACTCTACAACGAGTCCTGCTAACAAGGCGAACACACCGTATGGAGCAGTTTTCATGATGATATCCACTATCTTGAGGATGACCAGGTTTACTCCTTCAAAAAAGTCGTTAACAGGGGCTGCTTTATCAGGTGGTATCATGATCAGGGCAATGCCGAAGAGCAGGGCAAAAAATATTACCTGTAGCATGGCTCCGTTGTTGGTCAGAGAGCCAAAAATATTACTTGGTACAATATCGATGAGTGGCTGTAAGGGCCCTTGCTGTTCAACTGCGGCTGCGTCTGTTGATTTCTGTGAAGTAGTAGAGGCAAACTCTTCCTTAAACTCATCCCGTTTCTCTGCTGAGAAAGCTTTTCCGGGTTCAAATGTGTTAACCAGGAATAAACCCAGAATGACGGCCAGTACGGTCGTCAGCAGATAAATGCCAATTGTTTTAGAACCGATGCGGGAGAGCCTGCTGATGTCGCTAAGACTGGAAACACCTGTTATCAGGGATACCAGTACCAGCGGCACGGCAATAAGTTTTAGCAGGTTGATAAAAATGGTTCCGAAGGGTTTCACCCAGTCGATCGTAAACTCAACCAGGCCAAGGGTGCTGGCAAGGATTCCCCAAAGCACGCCAAGTGTCATGCCTATCAGAATCTGCCAGTGTAAAGCAAGTTTTTTCATATAGTACCAGCGAGGAGTGCGGCCAGAGGCAGGCACCCGAATTTAGTAAAGTATAAGTATGATATACAGAGCCTGGTACCATCTAAAGCCGGGGTGGGCAAAGGAATTCCCCTGTGGGTACCGATTAGCTTTAAAGTAAAGCTACGCATAAATACTTATTTTGAGGGGCAAATGTTAGAAAGATGCCCTTATAACCGCGAATAGTACCGTATGAAATACGGCTATTATGTAAAAAAGCCGCTCCAAGAGCGGCTTTTAAAATTCAGCTAGTACTGGAAACAGGTCTATTCCTCTGTTACCACTATCTTTTCGATCTTATCATCTGCTCTGATCTGATCAATTACATCCAGGCCTTCCACCACTTTGCCAAAGCAAGTATGGTTACGGTCGAGGTGAGCAGTGTTTTTACGGCTATGGCAGATAAAGAACTGCGAACCACCAGTATTACGGCCAGCATGAGCCATGCTTAATACGCCACGGTCATGGTACTGATTCTCACCAGTTAATTCGCAATCGATCTTGTAGCCCGGGCCGCCGGTTCCTGGCACTCCTTTAGCGCCTTCGCGTGAGTTAGGGCAACCTCCCTGTATCACAAAATCAGGAAGTACACGATGGAACGTAAGGCCATCGTAAAAGCCTTTTTTTGCCAGATCTATAAAGTTTTGTACTGTTTTAGGAGCGTCCTTTTCATAGAACTCAACTTTCATGACACCCTTGCCAGTATGGATTTCTGCGGTTTTCATAAATTTTATCTGTTAATCTGTAAAACAAAGTATTACAACAAAAGTACACATTTTATAGTTTAAGAAGTCTAAAAGACATCGAAACGGTGTCAACTGAAACTTAAGAACCAACATACCAACTATGAAAGGAACGAAATTATTTGCACTGGGTATTTCCATGTTGTGCAGCACGATGCTCTTTAGCTGTGGGAATAATGAGGAAAGGATGGAAAATCCTATACAAGAGGAAACAAAACCTAATCCGGGTGCGCAGGAGGAAGCAAAGATGACCAACCCGAATACTCCCGGCCGTATAGCAGGAGGGGGTAAGGCTGAGGGTGGCACCAAAGAAGTAGACCTGACCATGACCGACCCTGATGTAGGTGGCCATGAAATGATGCCTTCTCAAAAACTCGTAGAAAATATTACTTCGGCACCAACACTAACGACGCTGGCTTCGGCTCTCAGAAAAGCTGACCTGGTAAGAACCTTGAATGCAACCGGACCTTATACGGTATTTGCACCAACAAACGAGGCTTTTGATGCATTGCCCGATGATGTTATCGAAGACCTGATGCGGCCAGAGAACAAACAGCAACTGGTAGAAATACTTAACAACCATGTTGTGGCTGGCAGACTTACGGCAGATAATCTGCAAGACGGGGCAATGCTTAAAACTGTGGGTGGCGAACAACTCAAAGTGACCAAGCGCAATAATAAAATAATGATCAATGGAGCGGAGGTTATTATTGCCAATGCGCAAAGCGATAACGGTGTGATCCATGTGATAAACAAAGTGCTGATGCCGGCCGAGAAGTAAACTATACATTGTATTATAAAGACATAAAAAAGCGCCGCAGCTACATTAGTAGCTGCGGCGCTTTTTTATGTCTTGCCCTTAGAACGGATTTGTTGCCCACACGGCCAGTTCTGGAATAAACCCACGATTATCCATCTCCAAAGCACTTTTAATAGCCCAGGCTATTTCTTCGCCCCTTAATTTGTTAGGCTCTGTATCACGTTCCTCCCTGTCAGGGTTGCCAAATGCCGTGGTTACTTCGCTCGGGTTTATCAGCATAACGCGCACATTGTGCTTGCGGAGCTCCTTTTGCCAGCTTTGGGTCATGCTTCTGATGGCGGCTTTTGAAGAGGCATAAACGGAACCCCCTTCGTATCCGTTAGTGGCTGCCGTAGAGCCAATATTAATAATGTTGCCGTAGTTCTGTTTTTGGAAAATTTTGGCTGCCTGTGCCGCCATCATTGCAGCGCCAAAAACATTTACGCGGTATACTTTCTCAAAGTCCTCTACAGTAAGTTCATCCACTTTTTTTGATGCACCGATACCGGCATTGTTGATGAGTACATCCAGTCGGCCGTACTCCTCCATAAACTCTTTGAATGTTCGCTTAACATCTTCAGGATTGGCTACATCAGCCGTTATTGGCTTGGCTCCAATAGCCCGGGCCATTTTAAGGGTTCGTTTTTCATCACGACCTGTAATAGCCACGTTTGCTCCGTGTTCGATCAATAACCTGGCTGTGGCATGGCCTATCCCTAAAGTGCCACCAGTAATTAAAATATTCGCGTTGTTAAGTTTCATAGCCTAAAATGTGTTACATGTACGCTTAAACTAACGGGGAGCAGGCATAATTGTTAGCAGGCAGTGCGTGCATTGAGTCCAGTGCCTGGGTTTTGATTTTTTAGCAACCATACTAGGTGTTCACCCAACATTATTTCCGGTTATCAGCGCCTTGAAGCATGCTTAGGTAGCTTTCGTAGCGGGTAAGTGAAATTTCGTTATGGCGAACAGCCTCTATAATGGCGCAGCCGGGTTCGTTATAGTGCGTGCAGTTATTAAAACGGCACTGGTTCAGGCGTTTGCGCATCTCCGGGAAATAATGCCCCAGTTCAGCCGCAGGAATATCTACTATACCGAGTTCCTTGATACCGGGCGTGTCTATGATGTAGGTATCTTTGTTTACCTCAAACATTTCGGCGAAGGTAGTGGTATGCACGCCTTTGTCAGAAAAATCTGAGATCTCAGAAGTCTTTAATTCGAGGTCTGGTACGATCAAGTTAATGAGCGTGGATTTGCCCACACCGGAATGGCCGGAAAGCAAAGTAGTTTTGCCTTGAAGCAGTTCCTGCAGGGCATCCATCCCTTCGTTGGTCTTAGCTGAAACAGCCAGGCTGTTATACCCGATCTGCTCATACATATGACTGATCTGCCGTTGGTAATGCTGCATTTCCTCATCATACATGTCAGTTTTATTATACACAATGGTTGTAGGAATGTCGTATGCCTCAGCAGTTACCAAAAAACGATCGATAAAACCGAATGATGTACGTGGCGAAGCCAGTGTGGCAATCAGCAGTGCCTGGTCCAGGTTGGCAGCAATAATATGCGAATAAGCTGTTTTATGTGTTGACTGGCGGATAATGTAATTTTCACGATCCACTATCTTGTGAATCACGGCAGTTGCTTCTTCGATATCTTCGAGGTCAAACTCCACATTGTCGCCAACGGCAAGCGGGTTGCTCACCTTCATCCCTTTTAGTTTAAATTTACCACGCAGGCGGGCACGGTGCAATTTACCTTCTGCGTCGCGCACCAGGTACCACGAACCCGTCGATTTTACTACAACTCCTTTCATTTATTCTGTCTAAACAAGCTCTTAATGTCCGCCATGATTCTGGCAGTGGCGCCTGCCTGCTCTTTTACGTAAGTTATTTCTTTGTCAGCTATGCTTTGGTGCCTGCCCGGCACTTTAAATACCTGCTCAAATTTTTGTAGCAGTTCGTCAGCATCTTTTACTGGGAAAGCGCAACCCAGTGTTACCAGGTCCTTTGCCTCCTGAAATTTATCATACTTAGGTCCGAAGAACAGCGGCAATCCAAATACTGCTGCTTCGAGGGTGTTGTGCAGCCCTTTTCCAAAAGCCCCGCCAACATAAGCGTAGGTGCCGTAGCTGTAAAGCGAGGAGAGCATACCAATGTTATCTATCACAAGCACCTTATAGTCAGCCACAAGGGCCTCGGATGCTTGTGAGAAACGAATAGTATCTTTCTTATCAAGGCGCTGCATCAGCGTTTGTATGCTAGCCTCATTTACTTCGTGAGGTGCAATAATGAATTTAAGGTCTGAACTGTGTTGCCGCAAAAGTGGAAGCAGGACCTCCATATCAGCGGGCCAGCTGCTGCCAACCATAAATACGTCTTTACCTGCTGCAAAAGCCTCTACTAAAGGTATGGCCTTTACAGAGGCGGCAGTTTGCAGCACCCGGTCAAAACGTGTGTCACCGGCTATACTGGCATTGTTGATATTTATCGTGTGCAGTAACTCCAGCGAACTGGTATTCTGGGTATAAATATGTGTAAAACGGCGCAGGATGCTACGGTAAAAATCGCCATAGCTTTTAAAGAAAACCTGATCCTTTCTGAAAATGGCCGATACCGAAAGCACCGGTATATTGCGCAGCTCCAGCTCCAGCAAGTAATAATGCCAGAACTCATACTTGACAAATAGTGCTATTTTCGGCTTGGTAATATCCAGAAAGCGTTTGGCATTGGCGGCACTATCCAGGGGCAGGTAAAAAATATAATCTGCACCGGTATAGTTTTTACGGACTTCGTAACCGGAAGGGGAGAAGAATGTCAGCAGTATCTTATGATCAGGGAATTCCGTTTTGTATGCTTCCATTACCGGACGCCCTTGCTCAAACTCACCCAGGGAGGCACAATGAAACCATGCTACTTGCGCCTGGTTAGCTTCAAAAGCCTGTTTTAGCTTCTCGAACTGCCGCTCACGTCCCTGTTGCATCAGCTTTGCCTTTTCATTAAAAGGTGCTGCAAGTGCAATGGCTGCTCCGTAAGCTTTCAGTCCGATATCGTAAAGTAACTTCAATTTTTACACTTTATAGTTTTGCCAGACTTTACTTGCTGTTCAATGCTTGTCTGGGCTGCATCCTGTGTGATCAACTCTTGCAGTTCTAAATGCAAATATAGGGGATTGTGAAAGGATAGTCTCAAAAGGCACTGTACTTTATAGGAGAAGCAGAGTTTAGGACAGCAGGGATGTAGTAGTTGTTATCGGTAATCGTTGCGTTTTAACACATTGCTTTCAGATTTTCTGTTAGGCTGTAGTTTAAAAAGGAGGGTTGCAGGCTGAATGTCGGAAAGATAAAATAAAGCCAGTGTTTGCGCTTGACAGGGGGAATAAGCTAAATTAGCCTTGCCATCAATATCATTTATACTACTAAGGTGATAGGATCAGGTCAATTAAATGAAGCCTGATGCCAAAGGCTCTGTTGCAAGAAAAGGTAGTAGAGCAGACCCCGGGTAGTACTTTTCAAAAATAGCATGGACATAACCATAAGGCCAGTTGAAGAAAAAGATAACGAAGCGCTGGCAACGCTGATAAGAACTGTTTTCAGAGAATTCAGGATAGATAAGCCAGGTACTGTCTACACAGACCCTACGACAGATGCTTTGTACCAACTGTTCCGGCACTCCGGCAGCGCTTACCTGGTAGCAGAAGAAAGTGGTGTGCTGGTAGGAGGCTGCGGCGTGTACCCAACAGAAGGCTTGCCGGATGGTTGTGCCGAACTGGTGAAGTTTTACCTGTCGGCAACTGCCAGGGGTAAAGGGATTGGTAACAGGCTGCTGCAGCAAAGTATAAAGCTGGCCAAAGCGCTAGGGTATAAGCAGCTCTACCTCGAATCTTTTCCGGAACTGGCCAAAGCCGTAAGTATGTATGAAAAAGCCGGATTTAAGCCTTTGCCTCACGCGCTGGGTAACTCAGGCCATTTTGCCTGTAATATCTGGATGTTGAAAGAACTGGATGATCAGAGCAGCAGCGGTATTAACTTAAATGCATTCAAAGATGAGCATTGAACAAGCCTATGACAGCTGGGCATCTCAATACGACACCAACCAAAACAAGACACGGGACCTGGAAGGAGTAGCTTTGCGTGCTGCCTTAGCCGAAATTGAATTTGACACATGCCTTGAAATTGGTTGTGGCACAGGTAAAAATACGGAGTGGCTGGTGCAACAGGCAAGGCATGTTACGGCTGTAGACCTGTCTGGGGAAATGCTGGCTAAGGCAAGAGAAAAAGTAAGATCAGACAAGGTTTCCTTTGTTCAGGCTGATATACTAGCGGACTGGTCATTTAAAAAAGAGACTACCTATGATCTCGTTAGCTTCAGTCTGGTGCTGGAGCACATCGAGAATCTTGACCCTATATTTGAAAAGACTTCTGACGCACTACTGCAAGGCGGCTATGTTTATATTGGAGAGCTACACCCGTTCAAGCAGTATTCCGGCTCTAAAGCCCGGTTCGATACGGATGAGGGCATACAGGTGGTAACGTGCTTTACCCATCATTTGTCAGACTTTGTGCAGGCAGCCAAAAAGTATGGACTACGATTGTGGGATGTGAATGAATATTTTGATGATAATATCCGAACAGGTTTACCCCGTATTCTAGCTGTTGTACTGCAAAAAGTATAAGAGGCGTACCACAGGCTCAGTTAACTGAAGATACTTTTGCTAATGTATAGGTGCAGGCAAGCTATAGTATAAAGTGGACTTTGGAAGTGGAAATTGAAGTAAAAAAAACGCCCCGACCTAGGCCGGGGCGTTTTCACTTATTAATATGTTTTCACGTATTAATTCAGCATTGCTAAATAGTTTGAAACGCCTTCTTTAGTCGCTTGCATTCCCTCTTTGCCTTCTGACCAGTTTGCTGGGCAAACTTCGCCTTTTTCTTCAAAGTACTGCAGCGCGTCAATCATACGAAGCGCTTCATCAACAGAGCGGCCAAGTGGCATGTCGTTAACAACCTGATGACGTACTACGCCTTCTTTATCGATTAGGAAAAGACCACGGTAAGCTACTGGCTCACCTACAAAAGTCATTTCTCCTTCTTCGTTGTACTCATAGTGACCTGCAAGCACATCGTAGTTCGTAGCGATTGTTTTAGTAGCATCAGCTACTAAAGGATAATTTACACCGGCTATACCACCTTGTTCTTTAGGAGTGTTTAACCATGCAAAGTGAGAGAAATGTGTGTCAGTAGAACAACCTACTACGGCTACGTTCTTACGCTCAAACTCCTCCATTCTGTCCTGGAATGCAATGATCTCAGTAGGACATACAAAAGTGAAATCCATAGGATAGAAGTAGAATAATACATACTTCTTGCCCAGGTACTGCTCTAATGAAAAATCTTCAACAAATTCACCGTTTTCTACGGCTGTTGCTTTAAAAGAAGGTGCTTTTTTACCAACTAATACTGCCATTTGATATATAGTTTTTAAAGTTTGACAATTTTATTTATTAACCTGTTTTATAATGATCTTTTTGTCTGCCTCCACCTTTTTACCTGTTAAATGCACCGAAAAGCTTTTGATCTCAAAATTCTCAACATGCTGCTTTTTAAAGTAATCGGATAACAGCTGCACCAGCTCCGGATCATCAAAATCAATGATCTCGCGTGTATTGCTGCAATAAATGTGGCTATGCGCTATTGTATTGGCATCATACCGTTTACCGCCCTCCTCGGTCAGCACTCTTTTAATAAGATCGGCTTCTACAAAGCTATCCAGGGTTTTATAGACCGTACCCAGTGATATGCTTGGATTTGCAGGCTTCAGGTATTGGTAAAGGTCTTCGGCGGTGGGGTGGAGATCATGCTGCTGCACCAGTGCTTCATACACTACAATGCGCTGATGGGTGGCTTTAAGACCACTTTTCAAAATTCGCTCTCGTAATGTATTTCTTTCCAGTTGCTGCACTCCTTTAAATGAGAAAAATTCCTATTTAGGAATTTGTGTTGCAAAGGTAAGGCATACTTTCTGCGGGTGCAAGTCTGATTTGTTATTAATAGAACAAAGTGTGTTTACAGGTTGTATCCATGCTTTTTTGGGAAAGCAGTTAAAAGGTGGAGGCATCCTGCTGGCAATGCCTCCACCTTTTTTAGGTATTCATTTTATCTGCCTTTAAACGTTGGTTTACGTTTCTCTATAAAGGCATTCATGCCTTCTGTCTGGTCTTCAGAGGCAAAGCATAAGTAAAAGTTCTTGCGCTCAAAGTGCAGTCCTTCGTCAAGTTGTGTTTCAAAAGCTCGGTTAACTGACTCTTTAGCCAGTTTTGCTGCCACCGGTGACATTTGAGCTATCTCGCCAGCCAGTTTAAAAGCCTCATCCAGGTACAGTTCTACAGGCACCACACGATTGATCAAGCCATGTTTTTCAGCTTCATCGGCAGTCATAAATTTACCTGTGAGTACCATTTCCATGGCTTTCGCTTTACCAATGGCTTTTGTAAGGCGTTGCGTACCACCTGCTCCGGGCATTACACCAATTTTTATCTCTGGCTGCCCGAACATAGCTGTTTCAGATGCCACGATCATATCGCAGGTCATTGCCAGTTCGCAGCCTCCGCCTAAAGCAAAACCGGATACAGCTGCTATAATAGGTTTCTTTGTTTTGCGGATCTGATCCCAGGTCGAAAACTGATCGACGTTTAACATGTCGATAGCTGTCTTGCCTGCCATTTGCTTGATATCTGCTCCGGCTGCAAAAGCACGGGCATTCCCTGTGATGATAATTGCGCGAACCTCCTGGTTTTCGTCAAGTTCTTTCAGGGCATCGCGCAGTTCGCCCATCAGTTGCAGGTTAAGCGCATTCAGTTCTTTTGGCCTGTTAAGTTGGATTAGCGCTACGTGTGGCTGCGCCTGGGGAGTAACAAGTATAAATTCCATAGGTTTATTGGGTCTTCTGATAATGAAGCCTCAAGTTACGGTTTTTGAACAAGCATAAAAAAAGCCCTGCGGAGGTAGGGCTGGTATTAAATAGAGGCGGAATTAGCAAGTTGGTCTTTTACTACCTTATAGTATGGGTGTTGCAGCTGTAAAGTATCATGGGTCCGATCATCAGAAACCGGTACCATCTGGTTCGTAATGTTTTGGGCAGCTGAAGCCTGAGGAACTTTTGAGTTCTTAAGAACTACTCCAACAATAAGTAGTACTGATAAAGCAGCCAATTTGAAGGCAAATGTCGGGGTGAGTTTTTCGGCCGGTTGCATATCAGGTAAAGGTGATGGTAAATGACAATTGATTTACTACATGCAAAATAGATATTTTATTTTAAAAATATACAAATATTTATAGGAATATTTTTTAATTAAAAAGAGGAATTACCTATCAAAATTTATTCCGCGATCTACCTGCTTACAAACTGAAAAGTATTCCGCGTCCGTTGTTCCAGCAGCACTTCTTTATCAACCAGAATAGTGTTTAAACTGTCTGTATCATAGTTTTTGACAGTAAAAAGCCGAAGATCCGTGTTATAGTAAATCACAAACTGGTCGTGCAGTGTCTGGATTAGCCGCTGCACACGCTCCTGCTGAAAATCAGTGCAGATGGAAAAGGAAATAGCCGAATTCTGCATCATATTGATCTTTATCCGTAGCTGTGACAGCGCATTAAAAATAGTGCCCAAAGACTTTTCAGAAATAAAGGCGAAGTCTTTCACACTGAAGGAGATAAGGCACTGGTTTTCTTTGATGATATAAGCAGGGGCAATTTTATCAAACCGGCAATCGCAGATCCTGGTGCCTTCCGCAGCCGGGTTCAGGAAAGATTTTACGTAGAGCGGTATTTTTCTGTTTGCCAGTGGTTTGATCGTTTTAGGATGTATAACAGAAGCTCCGTAATAAGCCATTTCCACAGTCTCCTGGTAAGAAATTTCCGGGTACCTGATTGTTTCTTTAAAATACTTCGGATCGGCGTTCAGCAGTCCTTCCACATCTTTCCAGATGTACATGTCGCTGGCATTGAGGCAATAAGCGAAAATTGCAGCGCTAAAATCAGATCCTTCGCGCCCCAGTGTGGTTGTAAACCCATCAATGGTGCCGCCTAAAAAGCCTTGCGTTACTACTAACTGCTTGTCCAGTATGGCAGGCAGGTCTCGTTTCATCAGCCGTTCCGACCATTCCCAGTCTACTTTGGCTTCACGCCAGTTGTCATCTGTTTGTATATACTTCCGGCTATCAATCCATTGGTTAGGGAGCGCTACGGTTTGTAAAAAGTAATGAAGTATAGTAGACGAAAACATTTCTCCGAAACTTACGACCTGATCGTACATTTTATCGTAGTTAGCTCCAGGAGAAGTTTTTTGCAGCTGTTGCTGAAGTTGTGAGAAAAGTTGTTCTAACCGCTCATGCACAGGGTTGTCTCTTTCTGGAATTAGCTCCTGTGTCACCTCCCGATGATATGTGATACATTGATCATAAGCTGACTCAAAATCCTGCTGGTGGTATGCCAGCTCAAAAAGGTGCTCCAGGGCGTTTGTTGTTTTGCCCATCGCTGAAACAACGAGCAATAGCTGCTTTGTGCCTCCGTAGTTTTTAACGATGTGTGCAATATTTCTAAATGCTGCCGCGCTCTTTACTGAGGCGCCTCCAAATTTGTAAACTTTCATCCTCTCGTTGCTCATGTACCGTAAAAATATATAGACTTAGTAATATTGCCTAAAATTGATATTTTTGTAGACTGATTAATATTTAATTTATGAATGACAAGCTAGCCTTACCTGTTGGAACCACCCTGGACAGGTTCATTATGAGAAAACAAGAAGACTTTCCATATGCAACAGGAGAGTTATCACAGTTGCTTCGCGACATTGCCCTGGCCGCAAAGATCGTAAACCGGGAGATCAACCGTGCAGGATTACTTGATGTTACCGGGGCATACGGTAACCAGAACATACAAGGCGAAGACCAGCAGAAGCTGGATGTGATTGCCAATATCAGGTTTATCAGGGCTTTGCGCAACGGGGGAGAAGTTTGTGCCATCATTTCGGAAGAAGAAGAAAATATTATCCAGACTGGAAACATCAAAGGTAAATATGTTGTGGCCATGGATCCTTTGGATGGGTCTTCAAATATTGATGTGAACGTTTCGATCGGAACAATTTTTTCAGTTTACAGAAGAACATCCGATACCGGGAATGAAGGTACCCTGGAGGACTGCCTGCAAAATGGTACGCGCCAGGTGGCGGCAGGTTATGTGATTTACGGATCCTCAACCATGCTTGTTTATACAACGGGCCATGGCGTAAACGGATTTACCTATGATCCGTCTTTAGGAGAGTTTTTCCTGTCTCACCCAAATATTGTTACACCACGCACAGGTACTGTATACTCCTGCAATGAAGGATGTGTTAACAGTTTCCCGGAGGGTGTTAAGAACTACCTGGCATATTGTAAAGAGTCAAGCTACTCTGCGCGTTATATTGGGTCGTTGGTAGCCGACTTCCATCGTAACTTATTAAAAGGAGGTATTTATATATATCCTTCAACAGCCAAATCGCCTAACGGAAAGCTGCGCCTGATGTATGAATGTAACTCACTTGCCTTTATTGTAGAACAGGCAGGGGGCAAGGCCACTAACGGCTCGCAGCGCATTATGGAGCTAGAGCCTAAGGAACTTCACGAGCGTTGTCCGTTAATTATCGGTTCTACTGATATGGTGGATAAGGTAGAGGAGTTCTTGAAAGCAGAGGTGACGGTATAGTAGCGGCCTTATCTGCTGCTGTACTGTTGTCTTATTTCCGCTTTTTGGAGTTCGCGTTTAATTACGAGTCGTGCGATGCGCTCTGCAATAATCTCAGTGTCATCGGCAATCATGGCCTCTTTTACCAGGCGCTCCTCCACATCAACGCGGTAGAGTATGTGCAGCAGGCGGCTTAGGTCAGAGATGAGCAGGTGCTGCACGACGCGTGCTAATTTAAAATGAAGGGCCTCGAGGTTAGTAGCAGGCAGGTTTTCAACAGAAAACAACTTCTGCAAATGGCTGGTCGTGCTGGAGATAATGGCTGGCTTGTGTTGCATACTTCAAGTATAAGGCAGGTTTCATACTTTTACAAAAAAAGAACGCCCTCCGTTGCCGGAAGGCGTTCTTTTTTAATGGGGTATTTTACTTCTTTTTCTTAGCAGGCTTGGCTTCCGGCTTTTCTGTTTCAGCCTCGGCAGTCTCTGCTTCTTTTTCCGCTGCGGCAAAGCCTACGTACTTGTTCAGGATAAGGTACCATGCTGCCAGCTTCTTCATATCAGACACGTAAACACGGTCATCATCGTAAGTAGGAAGCACTTCGCTCATGAACTCTTTATACTCCTCGTTGCTTGGCTTTTCGCTTAGCGGGAGGTTATCGCCATACTTCTCGTGTACGCGTTCAAAAACCTCAGCCAAAGGCACAGTGCCTTCTTCGTCGGTTGTATAGATAGAGATCTCATCCAGCAGCGACATACGATGGCGTGCCTGCGCAACCATGGTTTTAGGGTTTTCCTCATAGCTCTCCACGATAACACCTGTACGTGTTGGCTTTACAATCTTGTAAAGACCTCCAAAGCCAGAAATGGCGGCAACTTGTCTTAAATCAATAGGCATAATAAAGTATAAACTGTTTTGTTATAGTTTAAACAAGATCGGGATGCTGCCATTCAGGCTATAACCCGGAGACTTGAATTTTAGTAGCTTAGCCACGCGTAGCGCCTCTTCTCCTGTACCAGCGCCTACATTACGGAGCACTTTAAAATCAGAGGTTGAGCCATCTTCATTAATCGTAAAACCGATAATGCATTCGCCCTGAACACGGTTACGCTTAGCAAGGGCAGGATAAGTCAGTTCCTTATAAATAGCCTTATACATTGCCTCCAGGCCGCCTTCATAATGTTCGGCTAATGGAGGTGTTTTTTCAGGCGTCCATACTTTCGCTTCCTGTGCTTCTTCTTTCTTAGCCTCACCTGATTGGGCAGAGACGGAAAGGGCTGCAAAGGCAAATAAAATAAACAAAAATGAGAATTTGATTTTCATAGGGATAAACAATTAAAAAATTTCTGGTTCACGTTTAAGGTACAAGAAATAACCTGTTGTAAATCAGCGGTGCAGCTATTGTTGCTGCATCTGGCTATTAATTCCTTCAATAAATTCTAAAATATCCTCACGACCGATCTTCTTTTCAGCCGAAGTTTTAAACATGCGGGGCAATTCGTCCCAGGTTTCCCGCAATTTACGCGTATATGCGCCTATGGTTGAGTCAGTCTTGATAGACGATTGCTTATCAAGCTTTGTAAACACGATCACAAACGGCACCCCCATGTTTCCGAGGTAATTTATAAAATCCAGGTCAACTTTCATGGGTTCGTGCCGGGCATCGATCAAAACAAAAACACAGGTAAGGTTTTCGCGCTTCTGAAAATAATAGTTAATCATTTTCTTCCACTCATCTCTCGAGCTCCTGCTTACCTTGGCATAACCGTATCCTGGCAAATCGACAAGGTACCAGTTATCGTTGATAAGAAAATGGTTGATAAGCTGAGTTTTACCAGGCGAAGAAGATGTTTTGGCTAAACCCTTCTGCTCTGTAAGCATGTTAATCAACGACGATTTTCCAACATTTGAGCGACCAATAAAAGCATATTCCGGCTTATCAGGTGCCGGGCACAACTCCACTTTGGTATTACTCATCAAAAACTTTGCCTCTTTAATTATCATGCTTTGTATTGGTATTGTTAATCTTCACACATCCCAACTGTTAACTTCACAAATAACCATGTAGAGCCATTTGTGCGCGCTGTGTTAAGGCATCAAAGTTACGCTTATTTTTTCAAACCCTATTTACCTGGGCGGCGGCTAAAGCATTTATAACAACGGACATTGAGTTAAAAGATTATAATCATAATTGCACTGCTTTATAGGCATAAGTTAGTTACTAATGCCTACAGTAGTTGTTGCGGCAAGTAAAAACGAGCTCATTTAGCTTTTAAATTTGAAAAAATATTTCAATTTAAAGGCAATTTTTCTACAAACATTAATTACTATTTAAATTCGCTTTAAACTATTTAAACATAATTCTTAATTTGATAATTTATATTTATAGCTGATCAAATCGTGAAGTGTTTTTGGGTGAAATAGTTTGTTTGTTGTTAAATATCAAACGCTTAGATGGGATTTAGTATAGTTGTTTCACAGTTTTCATATCTTTGCAGCCAATTACAATCATCTTGTCGCAGCTAAGCATGAACAATCTCAACAGAATGTTTCCACGCATACTACTTTTCCTGCCCTTTTTCTGGTTCTTCACGCAAGTGGTATTAGCACAAAGTACGGGAAGCCAGTTAAGAGCCGGTAAAAAACTTTTTGAGAAAGAAAATTATCGCGAAGCAATTCCATATTTCGAAAGAGTGCTGGCCAATGACCCTGATAATGTAAAGGTACTTTATAAGGCAGGCATTAGCTATATGGCTTTTGATAAAGAGAAGTCGATTGATTACCTGGATCGGGCCCAGGAGCTAAACCCGAAAATAGATCGTGAACTTCAGTTCTGGTTAGGCAAGGTTTATCACATTAACTATCGCTTTGATGAAGCTATTGAATACTTCAAAAGTTATCAGGCCAAGCTCACTAAACGAGAGGAAGACCGGAGTAAGGAAGTTGACCAACTGATACAGCACGCGCTGAACGCTAAGAAGGAGGTAGCCAGCCCGAAAGATGTATTTGTCAAGAACCTTGGTGGTACTATTAACACGGCTTATTCAGAGCACAGCCCTGTAATCTCATCAGATTATAACTACCTGCTATTTACCTCGCGCGGTGAAAAAGCTACGGGCAAGGAGGCAATAGACGGGGAGTTTTATGAAGATATCTTTGAAACCAGGAGAATCTCAGGTGATGAATGGGAGCAGACCCGTGTCGTTTCCGGATCTTTAAACAGTACCGGGCACGATGCCTCCATTCAGCTTTTTGACCACGATACAAAAATGTTGCTGTACAGATCCGATAAAAAGAACAACAGTGACATTATGGTTTCGGAGCGGCAGCCGGATGGCACTTGGGGAGCCCCTGAAAGTATCAGCGATAAAGTGAATACCCATGATTTTGAGTCTGATGCTTTTATCACCCCGGATGGTAAAACCCTGTATTACTCCACCAATCATTATTCTGCAAAGGGCGACCTGGATATATACATGGTGCAGCGAAACAAGAACGGTACATGGGGAGAGCCAAAAAGCCTCGGGCAAGTAATCAATACTCCTTATGACGATGATAGTCCGTTCCTGGCACAGGATGGCACCTTGTTCTTTTCATCTAAAGGGCACAACACCATGGGCGGGTTCGATATTTTTTCATCAAAATATGATTCAGTAGCCAGGCGCTGGAGTACGCCTGAAAACATGGGCACCCCGATCAATACGCCTGATGATGATACTTATTACCGCTTAAGCCCAGATGGAAGTTATGCCTATCTGTCATCTTACCGCATAGGAGGTTACGGAGAAAAGGATATCTATACGATTAACTATATCAGGAAAGTAGAAGTGAAGGGGCAGCTCTTTACCGAGGGTAGTAATGTGCCGGTGCAGGGCATGGAGCTGGTATTTAAATCGGAGCAGGCTGACAGGAAATTGCTGAAGTACCAGGATTTTACCAGCCTGGATTCTGCCCGCTTTAACGTTAGCTTACTTTCCGGGCGAACTTATGAAGTGGAAGTACGCAAAGAAGGTGAAGTAGTGGCAACACTGGAGCTGGACGTACCCATGGTACTGAATACCAATACGAGCCTTGTTCACAACTTCTACCTGCCACAGACCGAGATCCTGATGGCTACATTAGATACAGATACAGTTTCTTCATCTCCGGAGGTATTGACAGATCTGCAAAAAGCAGAAGCATTTGTATTTGAGAACCTGCTGTTCAACACTGATTCTTTTATGTTAAGGCCGGAGTCTAAGGATAAACTGGATGAGGTGGCGCGTATACTCATGTTAAAACCGGAGCTGAAAATAAGCTTAGAGGGACACACAGATTCCAGGGCGAGTAGTGATTACAACAATGCCCTCAGCAGAAATCGTGTGAAGGCCGCTTATAATTACCTGATAAAGCAGGGAGTGGCTCCGGAACGGATGCAAAAAGTAAGCTTTGGAAAAGATAAGCCAAGCGTTCCGAATGCATCTGCTAGCAACATGCAGCTTAACAGGAGGGTAGAGATAAGGGTGATACACGCAGACGAATCTGACCTGGCAGACCACGCAGCACTGAATACAGAGGAGATCAGCCAATAAAGTGACTTAAACAGGAATGCTAAGAACTGGCTGCACAGGTGTGCGCAGCCAGTTTTTTTATATTTCAGAACATATTCCGCGGATTATAGTTTTAGGAACAGTATTTTTGCCCTCATAAAATTTTGAATAATCCATGGCGGTAGTACCATATAAAGACCAGAACGGAGACAAAAAATCACAGGTGGCAACTATGTTCAATAACATAGCTGGCAAGTATGATTTTCTGAACCACTTCCTGAGTGCTGGCATTGACATTATCTGGCGCAAAAAAGCTGTCAGCTTACTCGCTCCTGAGAAACCAAAATTTGTACTGGATATTGCGACCGGCACTGCCGACTTCGCAATTGAGACACTACGCCTGAACCCGGATAAAATTGTAGGGGTAGACATCTCTGAGGGCATGTTAGCCGTAGGACGTGAGAAGTTGTCGAAAAAAGGACTGACAAATAAAATTGAATTAAAGTACGGAGACTCCGAGAACCTGCCCTTTGAAGACAATACCTTCGATGCAATTACTGTGGCCTTTGGAGTACGTAATTTCGAGAACCTGAAAAAAGGCCTATCGGAGATGAACCGAGTGCTGAAGCCAGGGGGGACTGCCGTTGTACTGGAATTCTCAAAGCCACGCAGCTTTCCGATGAAACAGCTTTATCAATTTTATTTTAAGAATATACTACCGGTGGTAGGTAAACTCGTTTCAAAAGACAACGCCGCTTATACTTATCTTCCGGAGTCAGTTCAGGCATTTCCGGATGGTGAGGATTTTTTAAGCATATTTAAGGAAGTTGGATTTAAAAGCACGAAATGGCATTCACTCACATTCGGGATCAGTTCTATCTACACAGGCAAAAAATAAAGTTTTTGGGCTTTGTGCTACTATTGCTGCTTGGCAGCAATTCAGTAATGGCTCAAAAGAAAATATCGGGACTAAACAAGCCTGGCTACGACGATAAAGTGGTGCACTACGGCTTTTACCTCTCTGTACCGATCACCAAGTATAACATAACACATTCGCAGGAATATGCTGATCAGGTAGCGGCTGACCCCGCTGGAGAAGGCACCATGGCTGTTAATGCGAAGGTATCACCGGGTTTCTATACCGGCCTTGTTTTGGACGTGCGTATTTTTGAGTACCTGAATGCGCGTTTTGTGCCCGGGGTAGGCTTTTATGGCCGCTCTATAGAATATACCAATGCACCTCAGAGCTCTGGCGAACGCCAGGATGTGATCAAGACGATCAGTTCTACCATGATCGAGCTACCCGTGTTGCTGAAGTATAAAGCCAAACGCCGGGATAACAACATGAGAATGTACCTGGTGGGAGGTGTAAAGCCAGGTATAGACCTCGGCAACACCCGGAGCGGCGACGATGCAGAAAATGAGTTGTTGGTAAACAATTTTGACCTGGCTATAGAATACGGTTTTGGGGTGGATATTTTTTATCCCTTCTTTAAGTTCGCCCCTGAAATCCGTTTCTCACACGGCTTGTTAAATCAGAATGTTTCTAACGAAAGCATCTACAACAACAGCCTCAAGAAGCTGACCAATCACAATGTTTCTTTAATACTTCATTTCGAGTAAAATATGGCAAAAATAGCATTTGTTACAGGTGCCACGTCTGGTATTGGCCGGGCTACTGCAATAGAGCTGGCAAATAAAGGGTATCAGATAATTGCCACAGGCCGCAGAACTGAGCGTCTGGAAGAACTGAAGCAGGTAATTACTGAAGTTCCTGTTTACACTCTGGCTTTTGATGTTCGCGATAAGGAAGCTGTGCAGGAAGCTGTAAACTCGCTGCCGGAAGAGTGGAAACGAGTGGAAGTGCTGGTAAACAATGCTGGAAATGCGCATGGGCTGGCTCCTTTTCAAGGCGGTTCCCTGGAGGACTGGGATGCTATGATCGACATCAACGTGAAGGGGCTTCTATACGTTAGCCATGCGGTACTGCCCCTGATGCTTAAGCATAAAAAAGGCCATATTGTGAATATAGGCTCTATTGCCGGTAAAGAAGTATACCCGAACGGTAACGTGTACTGTGCATCCAAACATGCCGTAGACGCCATCTCTAAGTCCATGCGCATTGACCTGGTGCAAGAAGGTATAAAAGTATCTGAAGTAAACCCTGGCCTTGTTGAGACAGAATTCTCTGAGGTACGATTTAAAGGAGATTCTGAGCGGGCTACCACAGTGTATCAGGGCTATGAGGCTTTACAGGCGCAGGATATTGCCGAACTGATCAGCTTTATAGTTAGCAGGCCTGCACATGTTAACTTAGCCGAAGTATTGGTTCTGCCTACGGCGCAGGCTTCCTCCACTATCGTTGTAAAAGAGTAAACAAAATGCCCCTTTACCTGCATATAAGATAAAGGGGCATTTTATTTACTCTTGAAAGAATAGGACTAAATTAGTTAGTCGAGATAGTAGCGCAGCAGCCAGCCTTCGGCATTAAAGTCTTTTGCCAGCAAGTTGTCATCTATATCCACTGAAACGTTTTTGTTTACATGATATACGTTTCTGTACTTTGAGTCCACAATGTGTACTCGTTTCCCAAACTCACCAAAATCTGCCAGGGACTCATAAACATCATCTCCGGCACCACCCCAGATACTAATTTTAATGTTAGGCTTTGCATGGCCTTTCAACACGAACCTGTCTTCGCCGCCTAAGCCATATATTTTTATCTCTTTAGTGGTGCTTGCATCAAATACGCGCTCAAAAAGCAGTTTTTTGACTTCACCCTCTTTTGTCATCTTAAACATTTTTACCTGCACCTTTCCAGGTGTGAGCGCTTCCACTTCAAATAATTCATACTTGTCGGTACCAACCAGCTGCGCCTCTTTCGCCAGAACATTAAAATACTGGCGTGCAGCTTCGGGTAGTTGTGCCCGGCGGCTTTTTAGCTTCGTAAGTATGTCGGGTCCGGTTAACTGGTAAATTGGCTCTGGCATGGCGTGGACAGCTTCTGCCAGCACTTGATCCGTAAGGGCGGCTTGTACACTGTCAGCTATTTCTATCCAATCGCTAAGCTCTAACTCCGCCAGGATAAGCTCATCCAGGTTCCGCCCGCTCCGGTTCAGCTTTTCTATGTTTTTCAGGTTCTTCCGGAAGGTCTGGAAATGCGGTTTCAGGCCTAAACGCATAAAAAGCCATGGAATGGGCGCATCTTCCAGCTTGTAGTACACATTATCCCTATCTCTTGGTATGGCTTTGTAAGTGCTGCCCTTGCCATCATGTTCAAACTCTGCCCATCGCCAGTTATCTTCGTGTCTGCTCCAGTCTCCGATCAGCATGTCCAGCATGCGTGCCCGCAGGTAAAAGCGTGCGTCAAAGCGGGTGTCGTTGTCGGTGAGGCGCTCAGTTAATGCCGATTGCGTGCTTTCAACGTTTGGAGAATTGCCCATGAGCGCATTATTAGACTGGTCTCCGTCCGGCCTCCTTTCCAGTAGAGCCAGTGTGCCCCCAATCTTATTCATAAAATCACCAAGCCTGGGGTCATGGGGTATAAAGACCAACTCCGGATCTGTGTGGTAAATATGCAAGGCAGCTGCCATGGGCGGAATAGTTAGGGCACCATAAGGGTTTGTGGCAGATGTGGCATCCCGTACAATATTGGCCAGGTAACTTTGTTGTAGTTTTTCTGACAGAATGCTGGCAGGCTCCTTGTCTAAAGACCTGAGCACGTACTCTGTGCCTTGCGGGTCTTTCAGGCGGAGGTTAATGGTTTGCCGGCTCCCACCCATTTCTATCGGCCGGAGGCCACCTTTCGCCTTGCCAATGTCTAATACATCAACTTGTACCGGGGTGGTCCATACGTCACGGTAGTGTTTGCCATAAAAAAATGTATGCAACCAACTACGGCCATAGTGCTTGCCGGCAGCAACTGTTATTGTGCTATCAGTATAATCGGGAACAATGGCAGACACGCTGGCAGGTTTGGGCACTTGTTGAACAGAATGCCTGAAGCGGTCGCTGCATCCGCTGGCACCAAGCAGCAGTAAGCTTATGAAATACATTAGTACCGGAGTGGAAAAGCGCAAACGACCACTGCCGGCGAGTTCGTGGCATTGTACGATTTGTCCGTTATTATATTTAAAATTTAACTTCATAGTTCTATTTAAAGTGTGCGCACCCTTTGAGTTAGAAAGGGTAGTCTATCGGTAATGCATTTCCTTTCTCAAAAGCCTTCACGGTCAAATGCATGTATGCGCACATCATTTGTTCTTTTGTCCTTGGTGGTTGGGCCGCCATTCAGAACAGTTCCACGCTTGGTATCATAAACCCACGTTTTATTCTTCCAGCCTTTCACATCCGAAGTATCTGTTATCTCGTCTTCGCCCCGTCCGCCAAAAATGTTTACCTTGATCCCTTTACCAACTTTGCCATTAACAAAAAACTTATCGTCCTCGGCCAGTCCATGTAAGGTAATGGACTCTGTTTCAGAGCGTAAAAATATACGATGGTATACTACTTTTTTATCTGATCCCCGTTTTACGATCACCTCCGTTCGCTCATTATCCAAGCGGTTCACTTCAAAGATTTCTTCCTGATCAGTACCTACCACCAATGCGTCTTTGGCCAGTATCTCATAAAACTTGTTTGCAGCTTTGTCCAGCTTGTCCCTTCTGCTTATCAGGTCTTCTTTTATACTTTCGCCTACCAGTTTATACACTGAATCCGGGAAACGGTGTACGGCTTCTGAGATGACGCTATCAGTAACGGCTGATTGCAGCTCATGGGCCAGGGAATCAAACTGCTGGCGATTGAGGCCAGCTAATGCCCTTTGATCTATAAACTTAGAATTTATAGCGAGTGCGTATACATCATTAAAGTCTTCGTCAAAGGATTCAAATTTGCGGATGCCCCAGTTGCGGCTGAACAACCAAGGAAATATGCCATCCTGGAAGCGAAAGAAAACGTTGTCCCGGTCTTTAGGGATAGGTCTATAGTAATGTTCTCCGTTTTTATCATACTCGGCCCATTCCCACTGCCCTTCATGCCTGTCCCAGTCATTCACGAGTATGTCCAGTAAGCGTGCTTTTGCAAAGGAAACCTGATCTATGAAGTGGTCATTATCCTCAAAACGGTTATTCAGCATATTGCCGGAACTAACTATATCTTCGGCGTTGCCAAGCGAGGGAGGAATATTGCCATCATCGTCAAATTTTTCTTCGATCATAAAAAGCCGGTTACTGAACCTGTCTTTGTTCTCGCCAAAACTGTTATCGTTAGGGCGTACATATACAAGCTTCGGATTTGAGTGGGGTATGCCGGCAGCGTTGGCCAAAGGCGGTATTGCAAATGCACCATAGGGGTTTGCGGCTGATGTCTGGTCTCGGAGGATGTTTAAAACAAAAGTGTCGCGCCATATTTTGGGCAGCACCTTCTGTGGGTCCTTATCAATTGACCTGAGTGCGTACAGGTTGCCCTCCTCATCTTTAAGGGTCATACTGGTAGTCTGGTACCCCCCGCCAAGTTTTACAAACGATAAGCCACCCTTTGTAGAATCCATATCAAAGACCGGCACAGTAACAGGTGCATCCCAGACAGGCCGGTAATGCTTGCCCCAGAATAGGTTATGTACAAAACTCCGGTCATAGTGCTTGCCAGCCTTCACTGTAACACTATCCACGTCCAGGGGCGCAGTTTTCAGCTTCTCATATACTGTTTGGTCCACAAGGGGTGTTTCAGCAAAGAAGTTTTTCCGTACACAGCCAGTTGAAAGGGTGAGGAGCAGTATAAGGGTAATTTGCCAAAGGCGAATATTCATATTATAGTAATAAGTCTGTTGAATCAGCTCTATCTAACGTAAAAAATGTATAATGTTTTCATGTGAACGGGGGTTGAAGTTTAGGTAACAGGATATATAGCCATGTGGAAGGTATGAGCCATTGCCGAAGGATAGGCTTAGCTAACAGTGTATTAAAGGATTGTACAGACGCAAAAAAGCCCGTGGTCGCAGTTAACTCAAACTGTGACCACGGGCTTTATACTTTTCAATGGATTTACTTTACCTTATTGCCCTTGCTACAGCTACCTGCCCTTTCTTATCAGCGTTAAAATTGTTTAACCGGCTATACCAGATAACAAAACCTGATATGGAAAGGATGCCTGGCATCAGACCAAAAAAGCAGTACAGCAGCTGCACGAACAAACCGGCATAATCACCAAAGTGGATTGGGTGCAGTACAGTAAGAAGCCTGTCCAGCCAAGGTTTTTCACGCAAAAAATCAGCAGTTTCGATACTACCTGTCCGGTAATTTACCTGAACACTGCTATATATCCGGCCATAGTAGGAGGGGTCTTCTTTAAGGTGGCCCAGGAACTGCAGTTTGCCCTCCTCATTCTTTGGGAAACGGACATACATTACCTCAAAGTCTGGATAAGTACTTTTGATAGTTACCAGGGCAGCGTCTATCGAAGTGGGTATCGCAGGTGTGCTGATGGAACTGGTGCTGCTTCCTTTTAGTGCGCTATTCACTACCGTTATAGCAAGTGAAATTCCGGTAATGCACATCAGAAGGTTAAAAACCAGCGCCCATACTCCAACAACACGGTGCAAGCCGGAGTAAAAGCTGCGCCGGCTTTTGGTGGATATCTTTTGTTTGAATGTTAGTACTTTGATGATCGACCTCCGGTAAAGTATAAAGCCGGTAACTGTAAGCAGCAGCAGGACAATGCCTACAAGCAGTACAGCAAACTTGCCTGGGGTGTCCGACAGCAGGTTATAGTGCAGGTTTAATAAGAAGTATGTGAAACGGTTGTGTGCCTGTGCAACTGTTGCTTGTTCCTGACCGGTTTCGGGGTGTACAAATATCCACCTGCGCTTCTGGCCCTGCCGGAGTTCGTAATGCAGTGCGTCGTGCGGTGTGGCAGGAAGAGATGGGATCCGGATCTCCCAACCCGGATTCTGTTGCCTTACCCACTCATAGGAGTTATCTATCTGAAGTTTTTGCGCAGGTGACTCCAGTGTTGATTCCCTGGCAAAGGTAGCTTCATCTATTTGGTCATCGAAAACAAGTATAGAACCGGAAAGGCTGATAACCAGGATGAAGATCCCGGCTATCAGGCCACACCAATGATGTATGGAAAAGGAACGTTTAATACGCTTTTTCAAATTTTTACCACTTATAGGAAGCCCCTAACTGCACACGGGCACCGTTTGCTCTTGTAAAATTATCGTCGCGGCCATACCAGTATGCCTGTGGCAGGTAATAAGCCTGATCCAACAGGTTTTCTATACCCAGACTAAGGTTCAGCTTCTGGGACACCTGGTAAGAACCTGCAAGGTTAAAGATGTTAAAGGCCTGTACCGGACCCTCGCCAGAGTTGTACCCACCTTTCGAATTACGTGCAAATTTATCTCTTTCGCCGGAGTAGATCCACTGTAGGTTCAGGTTTAGTTTTGCAGTTGGTTTAAAGTTAACATAAGCAGTAGATTTAAAAGGAGGGATGCGCGTGCCATTCAGGTAACTGTCTTCCACATCGTTGAACTTATCGTTATTGTTAAGGTCTACTTTCCCTTCGCTATAAGCAGCATTAGCGCCTATCGTTAACTTATCGGATACAAAGAAGTCGGCTACTGCTTCAAAGCCCTCTACGTGCTCTGGAGCTCGCTCAATGGAATAAGTGCCTTCTTCGTTAGCTTTTAGATTTGCGCCAAGCTCAGAAGTACTGATGAAGTAGGCACCGCTGAAAGAGAACTTACCTAGCTGGCTGTGGAAACCCGCTTCATAGTTGTTCACGATCACTGGCTCCAGGTTCATCTGTGACAGGTAATCTTCTTTTGCCCCGCGTACATAGCGGCCAACATCAATCATGGAGAAACCCTGTGACATACTAACAAAAGGCTTGAACGCTTTAAGACCTGCATAGCGCAAACCTGCATTAAAGGTAAAGGCTCCGAATTCCAGTTGCCCACCCTGCACAAAGTTGCCACCTGCTCCGCTGGCCAATACCAACTGCTGGAAATCATCAACATGAATGTTTACATTATCGTAGCGGAAGCCTGATTTGAAGATAAAATCGTTGAAAAGGTTAACCTGTAGTTGCGCATAAGGAGCGATATTCTTCAGGTCCATTTCTGGTACCCAGGTGCGTCCGTCAACCAATGGCTGCGAGGTAACATCATTCATGTAGTCCACGCCGTAAGTAATGCCCGGCTGCAGGTAGCTGGTGAGCTCAAAGGGAGTATAAAAGTTAAGTCTGAGTCCTTTTTTGTTCGAAAGTATAGTTGACTGACCGCCGTTCTCGAAGTATGGGGTCCAGCCGTATACAGTTGAGAAGCTTTGCAGGTAAGCGCTTACGTCAACATCCGTGTTCAGGAATAATTTTTTGCCCGTATAGCGAAGCTGAGCATTGTGGTTGTAGCGGGTACCTTCAGCTTCACCTTGCGTTTCACCTTTTACACCTATACTTGGCGTCTCGGCATATTTACCTACCTGCAGCACATAATCGGAGTTCTGGCGGCTGCCAAAGTAGTTATACATGGCCTCAATCCGGTGCTTCGGATTAAAATTGAAACCAGCTTTCGCAAAACCATTGTACATTTTTGTTTCGCCCAAGCCGTAAACCGGGTTGATCACCTCGCCTTCGCCATCCCGGAAAACCCCTGTCTTCTCAAAAGTACCGCTGGCAACATAGTCGAATTTTTTCACTGTGCCCGAGAACTGCTGCGATACGCGTCCTCCAAAAGTTTCATCGCTGTGGAAAGGCATGCCTGTACCTGTTACCGAAGTATAAGCACTGAATGGGGATTTTGTATTTGGCTGCTTGGTGATGTAATTGATCAAGCCGCCATCAGCACCATTGCCATACACGGCTGTGGCACCTTTAACGATTTCAACACGCTCAATTGCTTCCGGGTCAATGGTGCGCACATCGCGGCTGCCGTTTCTTAGCGGGGTAGATTGCGGAATGCCATCCACCATGATCAGTACGTTACGGCCGCGAAGTGTCTGGCCCACATTGCTGGTGGTGTTACTGTTCAGGGCCAGGCCTGGTACTGTGTTGGCAAGTATGTTAGACAAATTAGGGCTGATCTGCGACTGCAGCTGTAAGGTGCGGGAATCCAGCACATGCACAGAGGCTGGTGTCTCGTCCAGTGATTCTACTTTTCTGCTGGCCGACACTATTACCTCGCCAAGGGCTTTGCTTGCTGTTGCGATCGTAAAGTCGATGTTTAGGTTTTGCCCGGTACTCAGCGTTATTGGTTTTTGGATAGTGCCATAACCAACACCGCCTACACGTAAAGTATAGTTGCCCGGCTGAATGTTCTCTAACCTGTATTTTCCATTCGCATCTGTATAAGTACCCAGAACAGATCCTTCCAAAGCAACGGTGACCATTTGGGCCGGTTTACCCAGTTCGTTTTTAACAGTACCCTGCACAGTGGCTGTCAGGTTCTGCGCTTGTGAAGCAGCAGCTGTTAAAAGTATGATCAGGCAAAGTAGAAGCTTTCGCATATAGTTTTTTATTTAGACTAATTCTAATGTGGTGCAAAAGTATATTCTAAACTAAATGTATGCAAGTGTTATTTAAACTAATTCTAAATAGTGATGTTTGTCATCTTTAGGAGAAGCGAATGTATACTGCTATAAGTGCGGGCTTCTTTCTTAAATTGGGAGTAGCAGATGCTGGTAAACGCACTTCAGTTCACATACTTCCTTCTGGGGCTGCTCAAATCTGTAGGGATAGTAAAATTAGCTTTTAACAAGGGAATTTTCAATCCGTTTACACCTGACCGCCAGGTTAACTGCTTTGCAAGCCCTGGTAGAGGCGTAGCTTTTAAACCCGGATTATTTAGTAGGGGCTGAAGGTTGCGAAGCCGAGCAGCCCGATGATATTAATTGAAGAATAGAAACTCTATAAAACGAAAAAGGCCAGCCGTATTTCTGCGGCTGGCCTTTCTAACTTATCATTTTAGCTGTTACACGTCTGCTCTGGACATACGGTTACGCTCATTCTCGTCAAGATAAATCTTACGCATACGGATGCTTTTTGGTGTTACCTCCAGAAGTTCATCTTTCTGGATGTATTCCATTGCTTCTTCAAGAGAGAACTTCTTGGCAGGAGCGATCTTCACGTTGTTATCAGAACCGGAAGCACGCATGTTTGTGAGCTTCTTTCCTTTCTGAATGTTTACCGTGATATCGTTCTGGCGGCTATGCTCTCCGATTACCTGACCCATGTATACTTCTACACCCGGATCAACGAAGAACACACCTCTATCCTGAAGTTTGTCGATAGAATAAGCTGTACCGGCACCAGTCTCCATAGAGATGATAGAACCGTTGTTACGGCTAGGTATGTTACCTTTGAATGGCTCATACGCCTGGAAACGGTGGTTCATGATGGCTTCACCGGCTGTGGCAGTTAATACGTTATTACGTAAGCCTATCAGACCACGCGCAGGAATATTGAATTCCAGGTGCTGCAAGTCGCCTTTCGGCTCCATGATCGTCAGTTCACCTTTACGCTGCGTTACCAACTCGATAACTTTACCGGCAGTCTCTTCCGGAACGTCTACCACCATGTGCTCGATTGGCTCGTGGCGTACACCGTCAATTTCTTTAAAGATAACCTGTGGCTGACCAACCTGAAGCTCATACCCCTCGCGGCGCATTGTTTCGATCAGTACAGACAAGTGCAGGATACCGCGGCCAAATACCAGGAAGGTATCTTCACGATCAGTTTCCTGTACGCGCAGGGCAAGGTTTTTCTCAGTTTCCTTGAACAGGCGGTCACGGAGGTGGCGTGATGTCACGAACTTACCCTCTTTACCGAAGAAAGGAGAGTTGTTGATCGTGAACAACATGTTCATAGTTGGTTCGTCGATAGAGATACGCTGCAGTGGCTCCGGGTTCTCCGCATCAGCGATCGTATCACCGATGTCAAAACCTTCGATACCGGTCACAGCACAGATCTCACCGGCTGATACTTCCTGAACGGCTTTTTTACCAAGGCCTTCAAAAACCTGAAGCTCAGCGATCTTACCTTTTTTGATAGTGCCATCTGCTTTGCAAAGCGAAATAGGCATGCCTTCTTTTAATGTTCCACGGTGAACGCGACCAATCGCGATACGACCTACGAAAGAAGAATAGTCCAGAGAAGTGATCTGCATCTGTGGTGTGCCCTGGTTTGTAGGGGCAGCCGGGATCACGTCAATGATAGCATCCAGCAATGGCGTGATGTTATCAGTTGGCTGCATCCAGTCTGTGCTCATCCAGCCCTGCTTAGAAGAACCGTAAAGCGTTACGAAGTCAAGCTGGTCTTCTGTCGCATCAAGGTTAAACATCAGGTCGAATACCTGCTCGTGCACCTCATCAGGACGGCAGTTCTCTTTGTCTACTTTGTTTACTACCACGATCGGCTTCAGGCCAAGCTGAATAGCTTTACCAAGTACGAAACGTGTCTGTGGCATGGCGCCTTCAAAAGCATCCACCAGAAGTAAAACACCGTCAGCCATTTTAAGAACACGCTCTACCTCACCGCCAAAGTCAGCGTGACCAGGAGTGTCGATGATGTTGATCTTAACGTCTTTATAACGAACCGACACGTTCTTAGAAACGATCGTGATGCCACGCTCGCGCTCCAGGTCGTTGTTGTCCAGAATAAGGTCGTCAAACTGCTGGTGCTCTGCGAATAGCTTAGAAGCATGGATGATCTTGTCCACGAGCGTTGTCTTGCCGTGGTCTACGTGTGCGATGATCGCAATATTTCGAATATTTTGCATTGAATTGGTTTTTCGAGCCGCAAAAGTACTAAAAAGGGTTCATACTTTCACTAGTTCGCTCGAAATAAACAGGTTATGATACGAATAATTTATTTCAGGCCAGTATTTTACGGGTTATGATCCAAACACAAGCGCCTTAAAGTTTGTTTCCTAAGTAGTTAGATAATTTTAAATCTGTTAAAGCCGGATCGGTCTCGGGTTCGTAAGTATGCGTATGAAAGCATTATTTTATTTGACGCTCTTAACTGCGTTTAGCCTTAATTCCTGCACACAGCAGGACAATACAACCGATCTTGCCTATACTACTGCCACCTCCGGTCAGGAGCCACTACCGGACTATGTAAGAAAGGCGCTAAACAGCGAATCGCTGGAAGATACCGTGGTGCATACGGAGGAGGAGTGGCGTAAGCTGCTGACGAAGGAGGAGTATTTTGTAATGCGGGAGGAGGGAACCGAACCTGCATTTAAAAACGAATACAATGACAATAAAGAAGAAGGAATCTACTACTGTGCAGCCTGCCATAATCCGATGTTTACCTCTTATACTAAGTTTGACTCAGGCACAGGATGGCCAAGTTTTTATGCGCCGATCTCCAAAAAAAGAGTGAAGGAAGTAGAGGATAGAACCATGGGTATGGTAAGGACCGAAGTAGAATGCGCCCGTTGTGGCTCCCATATCGGCCATGTTTTCCCGGATGGACCGGAGCCTACAGGTCTGCGCTATTGCCTTAATTCTGCAGCCCTCGATTTCGAGAAAAAAGAATAAATGACATTTTAGTGTTCTTGATTGTAGCTTTGCTGTTGCCAAATTGCTGAAAGGTTCTTTGGCAACAGTTTTTTTGCATAATATTTAAAACATGAATCATCGGATTGAGGCGCTGCAAGAGGCGCTAAAGGAGCATCGGCAACGTTTGCTGCAGCACAATGTTTACCAGAGCCTGGAAACACTCGACAACCTGAAAGTCTTTATGCAGCACCATGTTTTTGCGGTGTGGGATTTTATGAGCCTGTTAAAAGGATTGCAACGCGACCTTACCTGTGTTACCCTTCCCTGGATACCGACTGGCAACCCATCAACCCGCCGTTTAATAAATGAGATTGTGCTGGAAGAGGAGACGGATGTAGACCAGCAGGGGCATCCAGTAAGCCATTTTGAGCTATACCTTCGGGCAATGGATGAGTGCGGCGCTGATAAAAGCCAGATCCAGCAGCTCATAAAAAATATTCAGCAAGGCAGTAGTATGGCTGGTGCTTTAGACCAGGTACAGGTTCATTCGTCTGTTAAAGCATTCGTTCATAACACCTTTCGTATCATTAACCTGGAGGGTACACACGCTATGGCGGCCGCATTCACATTTGGCCGTGAAGACCTGATCCCGGATATGTTCCGCAGCCTGATCGCTGACCTGAACAATCGTTACCCGGGCAAGCTGAACACTTTCATTTATTACCTTGATCGGCATGTTCAGCTGGATGAAGAAGTGCATACTCCGCTTGCAATGCAAATGGTGAGTGAGTTATGCGGAGACAATGATAAGAAATGGCAGGAAGCACTGGAAGTGTCCAAAGTGTGTATAGAGCAGCGCATGGAGCTATGGAACGGCATCCGTAGTCAGATAGGCGCAGAAGTTATTTAAGGACAGCACGCAATTGCTCTGCTATTCATAAGCGATTCTTAAGGCTTATCTTTCCGGTATACCAGCATTAGCATTTATCTTTTAACAATCTGTAGAAACCTGCCGTACCTTATCCTAAACTAAAAGATAAAACTATGGAAGAGTTACACTCCGATGCAGACAATATAGAAAATACCGCTCAATGTATCATGGATGCTTTTAAAGCGTTTGATATCCGGGAAGGTGAAGTATTACACTACCAGCAACTATACCCTTTTCTGCAGGATCGGTACCCGCATTACAAGGATGTGCAAAAGGAGGCTGAGCATCACATAACCAAAGAAGGGTATGTAAATCCGGCTCCTGATGGACTAATGCTGACACAAGTGGGCAGCGAGCATGTATGGGGTAATAAAGGCTGATGCAATACTAAACGCCTTTAATTGTTGGGTAATGTTTTAGAAGGCCTGGTAAGCGTTACGACCTCTTCTGCGTATATAAAAGTAGTGCTCCTCTCAATTGGGGCAGCTTTATTTTACTGAAGAGGCACATGAAAGCATATATAAAGATCATTTTAGGTACAAGTATTTTAGCCGTAGCTGGCTGTACTTCCCTTTCAGAAGGGCAGGAGAATCTTCCGCCTGGTCCGGCAGTGGAACAACGGGTACGCTACAGAGGCAATGCACAGGCAGACTTGCGTGAACGAATGGACCAGGAGGCCAGCGAGATCAACCGTAAACGGAACATTGAGCAGTTCGATAGAAATAAAGCGGCTATGACGCCACCAGATCTCCGGCCACAACAGCTGCCCTTTTCTCCCATAGATTCTACCAGGCATAACATTTACTGGCCAATACGCCCGGTTATCAGGCCGATACAGGTTAAGCAGGATTAAAACAAAAAGCGCCAACCATTACATGTGGTTGGCGCTTTTTGTGAAGGGGGAAGATTATTTCTTCTTTTTCTTCTCCTCTTTTACTTTTGTAGGCTTTTCATCACCCACGTGCAGTTCATCCGGTTCGAGGTCAACATACACTTCATTTTCTTTGGGTGTCATTTCTGATTCTTTGTCAACTTTTTCAGGCGCCGGCTTATTCTGAATTTTTTCGTCTTTGCCTTTCTCGCCCAGGCTGTCTCCTTCGTGTTTGGTGGTTCGGAAGTTATCTTTTTGCTTCATCTCAAAGTATAGATTAGGTGATGCTCTGTCTTACGGAAATCCGAAGGATAAGTCAGGGCTTGAAACGGTATTTTGACACTTTAGGAGTTGAGGGAGGTGCAATCCGTTCGCTATTTGTATATTTGCTTTTTAAATACGAGACATGACAACTACACCAAAACGCTATACTGTAACAGCAGCACTTCCTTATGCCAACGGCCCGGTTCACATCGGTCACCTGGCGGGGGTATACTTGCCTGCTGATATTTATGTGCGCTACCTGCGTTTGCAGAACCGCGACGTGAAATTTATCTGTGGATCGGATGAGCATGGTGTGCCAATCACAATACGTGCTAAAAAAGAAGGCATTACGCCTCAGCAGGCCGTTGATAAGTACCACGAACTGATCAAGAAGTCTTTCGAGGATTTCAATGTATCGTTTGATGTGTATGACCGCACTTCCTCTGCCATCCACCATGAAACTGCCTCTGAGTTTTTTAAGAAGCTGTATGAAGAAGGCAAGTTCATTGAACAGACCACGCAGCAGTATTACGATGAAACTGCACAGCAATTCCTGGCTGACCGCTACATAGTAGGTACCTGCCCCAAGTGCGGCAACGAGAACGCTTACGGCGATCAGTGCGAAAGCTGCGGAACATCGTTAAACGCTACTGACCTTATAAATCCAAAAAGTACTCTGAGCGGCGCAGTGCCGGTAATGCGCGAAACAAAGCATTGGTACCTGCCCCTGAATGAGTATGAGCCCTGGCTGCGCGAGTGGATCGTTGAAGGCCATAAAGGTGATTGGAAGCCAAATGTATACGGGCAGTGCAAAAGCTGGATAGACCAGGGCTTGCAGCCACGCGCCGTTACCCGCGACCTGGACTGGGGAGTGCCTGTGCCTGTAGAAGGGGCAGAAGGGAAAGTGCTTTATGTGTGGTTCGATGCGCCAATCGGTTATATTTCTGCTACCAAAGCACTTACACCGGACTGGGAGAAATACTGGAAAGACGAGGAAACAAAGCTGGTGCACTTCATCGGTAAGGACAACATTGTATTCCATTGTATCATCTTCCCGAGTATGTTAAAAGCACACGGCGATTTTATACTTCCGGATAACGTACCAGCCAACGAGTTTCTGAACCTGGAAGGGGATAAGATCTCTACCTCCCGGAACTGGGCTGTGTGGCTGCACGAATACCTGCAGGACTTTGATGGCAAGAGTGATGTGCTGCGCTATGTTCTTTGCGCTAACGCCCCTGAAACCAAAGACAACGACTTTACCTGGAAAGACTACCAGGCCCGCAACAATAATGAGCTGTTGGCTATTCTGGGCAACTTTATAAACCGCGCAGTGGTGCTTACACAAAAGTACTACGACGGCACAGTGCCTGCCACCAACAACCTGCACGACTACGATAAAGAAGTTCTGGAGGTGCTGAACGGAATGCCAATGGTGATTGCTACCTATATTGAGCGTTACCGTTTCAGAGATGCTTTAAGCGAGTTAATGAACCTGGCTCGCCTGGGTAATAAGTATCTGGCCGATACAGAGCCCTGGAAACTGATCAAAACTGACGAAGAGCGGGTAAAGACCATCATGAATATTGCCTTGCAGATATCAGCGAGCCTGGCTATCCTGATGGAGCCGTTCCTGCCAACCTCAGCAGCCAAACTGCGCGATATGCTAAACATGAACCCGGGTATGTGGGCAGATGCTGGATCATCGGAGCTGCTGCCAGCCGGACATGTGATTGGTAAGCCGGAGTTGTTGTTTGAGAGAGTAGAAGATGCTGCTGTAGATGCCCAGGTGCAGAAACTTTTAGATACAAAAAAGGCTAACGAAATAGCTAATGCCGTAGCAGAACCTGCTAAGGAGAACATTACTTTTGAGGATTTTTCTAAAATAGACATCCGCATCGGCACTATTCTGGAAGCTGAAAAAGTAGCTAAGACGAAGAAGCTCCTGAAACTGAAGATTGATACCGGTATTGATCAGCGCACGGTAGTAAGTGGTATTGCTGAATTCTTTAACCCGGAAGATATCATTGGGCAACAAGTAAGTATTTTAGTCAACCTTGCGCCGCGCGAGATCAAAGGCATTACCAGCCAGGGGATGATCCTGATGGCGGAGAATGCGGACGGATCCCTTGCTTTTGTACAGCCAAGCAAGCAGGTAGTGAATGGCGGAGGCGTAAGCTAGAAGTATAAAAATTCATAAGAAGATAGTTCAGAAAAAAGCCTCACTTACCTTTTTGGTAGGTGAGGCTTTTTTTAGTAGCCCTTATCCTGAAACCATGCTTCCGCCTGCAGCCACAATAGGTTTTAGTGTACGTTTGTTCGGTTCTATTTTTCCTATAACCCAGTAAAAGCCAATAGCAGTGACCAATGCCAATGCCCCCGTTGACCACCACAGCGTAGTAAAACCGTAAGCAGCAATAATAGTAGTACCCAGGAAAGGGGCTATTACATGCGCAACAGAGTAGGAGATGGTGTAGAGCCCTATATATGCGCCCCTATTGCTCGGTGATGATCGTTCAACCGCGATTGTGTTCATAAATGGCATCGCCAGTATTTCTGCAATACTGAGCAGCAGCATTGAAACGTAAAGTATAGCCAGGTGCTGCACCAGGTTGAGGAGCATGAATGAAACTCCCAGAATCAGGACGCCTGCCGCTATCAGAATTGACTTTTTGATTTTCTCACCGACCAGGTATACAATGATCATTTCCATTAAAAATACGATCAGCCCGTTTAGGGCCATTAGTGCACCTATACTGCTTTCAGACAAGACGTAGGCCTGTCTGTAATACAGCGGTAAAGTAGTAAACAGCTGGAAAAAGATAATGGCAAAGCAGCTGCACAGGATGGCAAAGAGAATATAGTAACCGTCTCTGTAAGGAGATCGCACGGCAGGGGCGTCAGAAATTTCCTGCCTGGATTTGCTTTCCGGACGATGCCCTTGCTGGTTACGGAAGTATAAAAAGAAAAAGATACCAGCCGCAATACACGTTGCACCATCTGCCACAAACAGCCAACGGTATGAAATAGCCGCCAGAAATCCGCCAACTGCCGGACCAACCGAGAAGCCCAGGTTAATAGCCATCCGGTTCAGTGAAAAGGCCCGCGTCATGTTTTCAGGGCGCGCATAGTGGGCTATAGAAGCTGAGTTGGCTGGGCGTAAGGTGTCGTTTACCAAGCTAAGTATAAAAACACCCATTGCCAGGTACTCGAACTGTTTTAAGTTGAGGAGCAGGAAATATAGTAAACCGCCAAGGGTTAAGGCCACGAACTGCACCCGGAAATGCCCGATCCTGTCCGTGAGCCAGCCACCTAAAAAAGAGCCACAAACAGAGCCCATCCCATAGATGCTTAATATGATGCCTGCCTCCTTCAAACTGTACCCTAACATATCTGTTACATACAGGCTCAGGAAGGGTGTAACCATTGAGCCGCTGCGGTTTATCAGCATCACCAGCGACATCATCCAGGCGGGTTTTGAGAGGCCGCCAAAGGCATTACGGTAGAGTAGGAGGACTTTTTTCATAGTTAGATCGGAGAGTGTAGCAAAAAAGCAAATGTAACTGATTCTTTAGAAGTTGTGGGGCAGCTTATGCTAAAAAAGAAGCCTCACCCAAATTAAATTGAGTGAGGCTTCTTTTTTAGATGGCGTTCTTACTTCGTATTAAACTGGTTCATGGTGCGTTCTAAGCCAATAGTTCCGAAAGCGAGAATAGCGTCAGCTGCTTTTTCTATTAAT
Source organism: Pontibacter sp. MBLB2868 (assembly GCF_051904785.1). Lineage (NCBI taxonomy): Bacteria > Pseudomonadati > Bacteroidota > Cytophagia > Cytophagales > Hymenobacteraceae > Pontibacter > Pontibacter sp. MBLB2868. The sequence goes on from NZ_CP196710.1 coordinate 116,409, forward strand.
GTTTGCAGCTCTATCTGTTCATCCTCACTAAACTTATTAAGCACATAATCCACCTGTTTGCCTTTATGGAAGTTGTCGCCAACTCCAAATCGCAGGCGAGGGTAGTTATTGTGGCTTAGCGTCTGTTCAATGTGTTTCAAGCCATTATGACCACCGGCACTACCTTTTGCCCGGATACGGATCTTACCGAACGGCAAGGCAATATCGTCTGTTACGACCATCATCTGTTCGGCAGGCAATTTCAAGGAGTTTAGCCAATGACCAACTGCTTTGCCGCTCAGGTTCATGTAAGTGGTTGGCTTTACCAGAACAAATGTGCGTCCTTTCGTTTTTATTTCGGTTACAAAAGCGTGTCGGCCGGTATCAAACGAAGCATCAAATTTTTTGGCCAGGTAGTCCAGCACCATAAATCCGATGTTGTGGCGTGTTTCAGCATATTCCGGGCCTATGTTACCAAGACCCACAATCAGGTATTTCATACTTGTATCTTCGGGGGTGGCAAGCGTTTTTGATGTAAACCCCAGCCACTGTTTAAATATATTCAGCATCTATACAGGACAAAAGACACAGGGTAGGGCTCAAGTTAAATGCAACTGATCCTGAATCCCTAAAAGCACTGTTCGGTTATACTTTTAGAGTATAAATGTGCTGTGGTTTGCCACTTTTATCTTAAGTCTTAAAAATAATTTAAACAAAAAATCCTGCCCCGCTTGTAGGCAGGACAGGACTTGATGTGTTAAAGCAGTGATTTGCTTATTTCTTGCCACCACGAGCTTCTTCCATCTGAGCACTCTTAAGCGCACGAGGAATAGTAACTGTAGCAACAGGAGCAAGCGCATTTGTCAAGATCTCATAATCGCCACCTTTGATCTTGTTAACTTTGATAGACTTACCAAGTTCAAGATCAGAAATATCAACTTCGATATAATCTGGCAGGTTAGCAGGAAGCGCTTTGATCTTAAGCTTACGCAGCTTAGTTACAAGCTTACCACCAAGCATTACACCTGGAGAGTTACCTACCATTTTAACCGGGATCTCAATTTTAACTGGCTTGTCATCCTGAAGTTCAAGGAAGTCAACGTGCAGAAGCATTTCGTTTACAGGGTGGAACTGTACATCCTGCATGATCGCTCTGTAGTGCGTGCCTTCGATGTTCAAATCTACTTCGTATACTTCTGGAGAATAAACTAAGTCTCTGAACAGGATAGCTGGTGCATAGAAGTGAACTTGCTCTGAACCGCCATAAAGTACACCTGGTACAAAAGACTCATTGCGCAGGTCTTTCGACTGCTGCTTGCCGAGATTTGCTCTTTTAAACCCTATAATCTCTAAAGTTTTCATAAAAATGAATTTGTTATAAATATTTATCGCTACAAAAGTATAGCCTCGTTAAATAAACAGCGAGCTGATCGATTCGTGTGTAACCACATTGTTGATCGCTCTGGCAAACAGGTCCGAGAATGAGAGTACCTTTATTTTAGAACACTCGTGCTTCAGCGGAATTGTATCCGAAACAACTAGTTCTTCCAGTACTGAGTTCTCGATGCGCTCATAGGCAGGGCCGGAAAGTACCGGATGCGTTGCTATGGCACGAACTGTTTTTGCGCCTTTCTCTTTTAAAAGAGCTGCTGCTTTTGTGATGGTACCTGCAGTATCCACCATGTCATCTACCAGCACCACGTCCATGCCTTCTACATCACCGATCACCTGCATAGAGGCGATTTCGTTAGCACGTTTACGATGTTTGTCGCAGACAACCATTTCCGCACCAAAATTCTTTGCAAATGCCCTGGTTCTCACTACGCCCCCTACGTCAGGTGAAGCGAAGAGGAGGTCATTACCAAGATTCAGACTGCGAAGGTAAGGCACAAAAATGGCGGAACCATCTAAATGATCTACCGGTATGTCAAAAAATCCCTGTATCTGTCCAGCGTGCAGGTCGCAGGTCATCAGGCGGTCTGTGCCAACGGACTGAATAGCGTTCGCTACTACCTTCGATCCGATCGAAACACGTGGTTTGTCTTTTCTGTCCTGGCGGGCATAACCATAGTATGGCATTACCACAATTACCTTGTGTGCCGAAGCGCGCTTGGCGGCATCTACCAGCAACATAAGTTCCATCAGGTTATCAGCCGGAGGAAACGTAGACTGCACAATAAAAACCTCTGCACCTCGCACTGACTCATTAAAGTGCACCCCGATCTCGCCATCGCTGAAACGAGAAATTGTCAAGTCACCGAGTTTGGTGCCATAAGCGGCAGCAATCTTTTCGGCTAAATAGCTGGATGCAGTACCAGAAAATATCTTTACCTGTGGCATAAGGATGCTAAATGCTAAAGTGTTGACGATTTAGGTTTAGTTTATTATGCCTGCAAAGCTACCAAAAATACTGATACGTGACACGATATATTTCTGATATTTAATTACTTACACCTGCTGTATAAGCAAAAAAGAACAACACCCGTTGCGGATGTTGTTCTTTTTAAGTTGTCCGACCAGAACTAACTTTCAAAGAACACTACCACAGCAGGGTTACATTAATTTTTAATATGTTGTCTAAAGCTACGCAATGGCACATCTCGTGCTATTGATTGGTTTCATTTATTTCAGTAAGTTTACATTAAATGTTTCACATGTTGTTTATCGTGTCATTGTTTCACACGATGTAGCACGAACAAGCAGAAGTTTGGTGCTGTGAAACATCGAAAATTCTATTTCGGATGCAAAAGTAAATGAAGTTATGAAAGAAGCCAAAATTAAAGCACGAGTAAATGGTAAAAATACGCATGTTACAATCTACATAAGTTGTAGCGTTGGGCGTAAGGTCATTCGGGAGAATACTGGCGTGTACATACCATGTGAGAACTGGAGTGATGCTATCAAACGAGTAGTACCAAATGGTAAAATCACAAAAGAGAAAGCAAACGAATATAACCAGATTATCGGTGATTTATACCTTGAAATTTCGACCAAATTGGATCAGCTTTCGGATAGCGATACAAGAGATGACCTTATGAGGTTGTTGCGTAACGAGATGCAAAACGAAGCTACAGCTGAGGTTAAACAGGTGTATAGCTTACTGGATGTATGTCAACTTGTAATTGATCATTCCTCTGGTGATAATCCAAGAAGATACACGCACAAAGGTGGTGCGATATCAGCGAAGACTATAAAGCAGTACAACAATACGTTGAACACCCTGAAAGATTTTGAAGTATCGCAGGGTAAAAGCCTCTCGGATTGGAATTACATCGGTGGGGACTTCTATGTAGATCTGAAAAATTATCTCTACGCAAAAATGCAAGTTGATTCTTCGATCGACAAGTTGATAAAGAACCTAAAATCGTTTCTCCTGTACATTTATGACGAAGAAGTCATAGATATCCCCAGACTAAACCTAAAGAAGTGGAAGCGGATAAACGTTACTGGTCAAACAGTAGTCTACCTTCTTAACGATGAATACAACATCCTACAACAGATGCCAATCTCTGAACCGCACTTAGACCGAACGAGAGATCTATTTTGCTTTCAAACAGATAATTGCTTGCGAGTTGGTGACTTAATGAAGGTTAGGAGGTATCACTTTAACCATGATTACACCAAAATGGACATCACGCATGAGAAAACTAACACCGACACCAAGCATATTCAAACGGCATTTTCTCTTTCCGTTATCAAAAAGTATAAAGGAATGTTGGCTAACGGACGTGTCATTCCAAATGATATAACAGAGCAGGTATATAATCGTCAATTAAAAGAAGTGATTAAGCTTTTGGCAACGTACATCGAGAAGCTTCGAGAAGGAGGGGTGTTAGAGAAGATTTCTCCAGTACTTGAAAACTGCGACAAGTTACTTGTTCGAGATCTCACAGTTAAAGTACCGTTCATCTCCACCATAAGACAAAAGAAAAAGGTGGAGTATGACTACCTATATAACAGATTTTCCAGCCACGATGCCCGATCCACCTTTATCACGTGTATGCTTATCGCTGGTGAGAACCAAGAAATGATCAAAAAGAAGTCTGGGCATGCTGCTAACTCACCTGCTTTTAAGAGATATTTTGACATCTCAAGCGAAGTAATGAACCAGTTCGTTGTGAAGAAACAGGATAAGATGTTTAAGAAAATAGATTCGCAATATTTCGCATCTTTGTCTGCATGAAAATTGAAGATAAGAATGCGTTGTACCTAAGTCATCTCAAGCTTCTGTATGAATTATCCGTGCAGAAGCAAGATGATGTGGACATTAATTACGTTGTAAAAAGTTTCCTTCAGAGGAAATCAATGGATCTAAAAGTGTCGCAGTCTGAGTTAATTGGTCGCTTAACGGTAGCTACAACAGTGGCGAAACGTAAGATTGTAACTACGTTGTTGATGATCGAGGAAGAAATCGAAAAGGAGATGCTTGAGCAGGGTATTAACTTAGATTCTACTAACCAGTATCGGTATAGCCTTGCAAACATCCAAGTGTTCTATGATAAATTTGCCAATAGAAAGATATCACGGCAGGCACTGAACAAGCAAAAGAATAGCATCCTACCACTAAAGCAACTACCGAATGAATATGCATCGGTCTTAGAAAATGAATTGCTTGAATATTTTTATTTGCAGACAGGTGTAAAACTGGACGTTGATTTGATAAGACCGATGGCATATAAGAAACCACTACAAGACAGCCACAAATTATAAGGTTGATTACCTCGCCAGCTTCAGGATCCTGAGTGTACTTCTGATAACGATCACGAACTTATAACACTTAAACTAAGTCTGGTATTGCTGAATAAGTGCGCAGCACGAAAAAAATAGCGAATGCTACGCCTCAGTCAATGCAGTTTAGCGTGAAGATTATGTTAGTGAACCATTGGTGGTTGCCGAATTTGGTAGTATTTCCTTTTCAATTAGTAGCTTTTACCTGTGAATTTTATTTTCCGTGTTTTTACCAATTTTAATTATTGTATGCGTTAAGTTTGTAGATACAAAACATAAACCTTAGAGAAAGTGAGCGCACTAATTGAGTTTTTAAAGAAGATTGAGTCAAACGACTGCGATTTGATTGTACTCACCTCCATAGGTGGTGAACGGCTCTACTGTCGTTTCTTTAAGGGCGGATTGTACAAAGACCGAATGTTTGTCAATGAAGAGAACATCATGGCAACCCTATTGGCAGTTTGCGGAGAAGGAGAAGAAATCGATGCAAGTGGAGTAAGCAGACTACGGAAAATGTTTACGCCAGCTTAGGCGGTCTATTCTACATCAGAGAATCTTAACTACAATAAATTACATGAAACGAATACCTTTCTTAATGGTGCTGCTGCTGTCTATCGTATCGCTTAGTAGCTGTGACAAGTGCGATGGCGAAAAGCCGAGAGCGAGAATAATCAATAACGGCACGGACGATGCGAGCGTGCAGATCAAAACATCAGGTGGAAGCACTGAGAACCTGAACAATGTCCCGACTGGCTCAACCTCGGATTTCAGAGGCTACGATGCAGGTTTGATCACTTTTACCGTTACGGTTGACAAAGTTGAGTACGTGGAAAGTGTGCAAATGAGCGAGTGCTATGAATACGATATTACCATCGATCCAAACAACAACATTTCAACAACACCAAGAGATAGGAATGATTAAGCAGTTCTTCACATAAAGAAACCCTAAAAGGCTGCTGTTAAAAGGTGGTTGGTGATCTTAATGTCTCCCGACCACCTTTTTCTTTTACCCTGTTCCTTTTCGTGAACACAGATTGATAGTTCTTTGCAAAATTGTTTTTGCTGCCATTAACCAGCGCAGCAACTCATTTTCTTCACGTCTTTGGTAAAGGACATCGCTGCCAGCTTCACGCCTTCTGCCAAGGTCAGGTACGGGTGCAGTGCCGAGGCGAGTTCTTTTACTGTGATGCCGTACTTGATGGCAAGGCTCAGTTCCATGGTCAGTTCGCTCCCTTCTGGTGCGACAATCCTTGCCCCCAGTAACTGATCTGTATCGGGATTGCGGATTACCCTGTTCTGCTGCCTCTCGCTCGTCCATGCCCACGCCAGCAAATTGTCGTGGTACACTCTCTGAAAAACTGTGTTCACTATAAATTCTTATTCGTTTAGTGTGTCTGTAGTATACGCTTTATGCTTTCGCTCTCGATCGGTTTTTGAAAATAACCCGAAACTATAGGGTACTCTTTTGCCCTTCGCTCGTCAGTGGGGGCTACGGATGAAGATAAGATGTATACGTTGCATGAAGCTGGAATCCTTGAGCCATATCCTGCCAACGCATCCAGAAATTCCCAACCACTCATAACAGGCATATTCAAGTCCAGTAAGATGACATCTGGCAGATGGATAAAATCATCGTCTTCCAATGCTTGCAATGCGCTTTTGGCATTGAGAAAAGATCTAACTTCGAGTGCTGCTTCTTCCAACTCAAGCAAAGTCTGAGTTAAAAAAAGGCACAGATCATCATCGTCTATTATAAAAATTTTCAATTTAGACATTCGGGAAGTGTACATTGAACGTTGTGCCTACTCCAACATAGCTGTTAACATCCACGGTGCCACCCATTGCATCAACGTGCGCCTTTACCAGATATAAGCCTATACCATTGCCTTTTTGGTCTGTGTGGAAACGCTTGTAAAGCTTGAACACATTATCACCAGCCTTTTCCATATCGAAACCAGATCCGTTATCAGAAAATTCGACATTGACACCATGCACAGCGTTGGCGCATCCTCTAACTCGAACTTGGAGAACACGCTCTTCTGACCTGTACTTGATAGCGTTTGAAAGCAGATTCTGTAAGATGCTGTAAAGGTAGGCTTTGTTAGCATTCACAAGTAAACCTTCCTGTAAGAGATCAACGAACTCACCCCCACACTCACTTATCTGGTCTTGGAAAGAGTGCAGCACTTGTTGCATGATAAGCTTAACGTCCACCTGTTCCCGCTCTAAAGTGATCTTGCTGTCTCTAATGTTTAGTATGGTGTTCATGTCTCTCACGACATTATCAAGCCTAAGTACGCTCTCTTGAAGGTTGTTCAATGATTTACTAAACAAAGGAGAGGCTTTACCAACCTTATCTAATAGACCTGCAAGCCCAAGAATGTTCGCCACGGGTGCCCTGAGATTATGGGAGACGATGTAGGTGAACTGCTGCAAGTCCTTGTTTTGCCTGTACAGATCCTGTGCCAGCCTCGACAGCTCAAGCTCCTTCTCCTTAAGAGCTGTGATGTCTGTGTGTACTTCGATGAACTGTTCCAGTTTGTTGTTCTTGTCAAAGGTAGAGGTTATGTCAACTTTAACCCAAACTTCTTCTTGGTCTTTTGTGACATTAATGACTTCAAAGCTGATGGGCTTGCCACTAAGCAGTTCTGCCTCCAAAGCCTCGTAGGCGGTTCTGTCCGTGTTGTGGTTATGCAGAAACTCTGATGGTCGTTTGCCGACCGCCTCCTGCATCGTATAGCCCATAAGCTTCGTGAAGCCATCGTTCACCCACTCAATCTTCCAGTCCTTGTCGGCAATGATCACGCTGTTGTTGGTCTTGCTTGCCACCAGCGAAAGCTTTTGCAGCTCCTTGCGTGTCTTCACCCTCTCTGTGATGTCAGACTGGATAGCTACATACTGGACAGTCTCTCCGTTTTCATCTTGAACAGGAACGTTCTCTATCGATAGCCACAGTTCTTCTCCGCACTTTGTGCGGTTTAGCACCTCATAAAATACAGGCTTTCTATCAAGTAGCTGCTCCCTCACAGAATCCAGAGCAGCCAAATCTGTCTGTTCGTGCGCCAGAAACTCAATTGGTCTTTTCCCGATCGCTTCTTCAAGGGTGTACCCCGTGAGCCTTGTGAAGCCCTCGTTCACCCACTCAATCCTGCGTTCATTGTTCATAATCACCACTCCGTTGGTTGACTTGCTGGCAACCAAGGAAAGCTTCTCAAGTTCCTGCTTGGTTTTCCTCTGCTCTGTTACATCGATAAAGTAAACTGACACTCCCTTTTCAGAGGGATAAATGCTGAACTCATAGGTCAGTCCAGTGTGGGGGAAATATTCCTCAAAGTGAGCAGGTGCACCACTGGCTGCGACTTCATGACATTTCCTATGGAACAAGGAAGAGACGATTCTCGGGAACACCTCCCAAATACACCTGCCGATCATCTCATGCTTCTTATAGCCTTCGTGCTTGGCGAATACGGAGTTAACATACGTAAACCTCGATTCGCTGTCGAGTGCGATAAAAGCATCCGTGATGCTCTCTAAGATGGTATTCAGTTCATGTGCCTGTTGCTGTATGGTAGTGTAGGAGCGGACGATGGGTGTGATATCCTTTGCGATCGTCTGAACCCTGACGATTTCGTTGTCTACTACGATCGGGTGTTTCTCTACGTCAAATACTCTTGTCTCTCCATGCTGCTCCAACTCAAGGTCGAATCTCGTGGCTTTGCCTAACAGCGTTTGCTTTAAACTGATCTCATTGACGAAAGCCATCTCAGGGAGAAGAACACGGGAAACGTGAGAGCCGATAATCTGCTGATCACTCACACCGAAGGCAGCACGGAATCGTTGGTTAACCTTCGTAATAACACCATTCCTGTCCTCGACAAACATTATGTCAGGACTGTTGTCAAACAAAGCTCGGTAGTATTGCTCGCTCTGCTGCAAGCGTGTCTGCTGGATCTTTTGCGCTGTGATGTCACGCCCGATGCAGTGGAGTGTGTGCTGGTCTTCTGACCAGATGCCCGACCAGTGAACGGTGACTATATGTCCATCTCTGTGAGCAAAGCGGTTCTCAAAGGATACTTTCCTGCTGGTTTCAAAGGCTTCCTCCACGGCTGCGATAGTGTGCATGTGGTCATCAGGGTGAACGAAGTCAAGGTAGTTTCTGCCTATGAGTTCTGTGCTGGTGTATCCTGTGATGCCCTTACAGGCTTCGTTGACGAAGATGATTATTCCTTCCCGATCAACACACCCAAAAATATCTGGGGCGTGCGCTAACATCTTTGCAAAATCGAGAGGACTTTGATAAAAGGTCACTATGGGTAAAATTAAGTTTTGTTCTCAAGCACAGGAAGCTGTGCCAACCTTTGCTCTGCTAATTAATATGGAGTGACAAATATAGGACTTTTTTGTTGAGTACTCATGCTATTTGCTTGAATCTGATAGTATTAGTGAAAGTCATATGTAGAGGGTAATGCCAGTCAGTTGTAGTTTTCATTCACTGGTGATTTGTAGTGGTACTTTCTGATTTTTGCTGGATCAATCTTCTTGCCTGAAACATTATAGAAGTACTCTATCAAATCTGATTCCAACACGCTGTTATATTCATGAGGAAGTGAAATCTTCTTCAGTTTGCTAAAGCCGTGCTGGTCAGGTGTCATGTGGTCGTTGATAGTTTTGCGATGTACCTTTTTGCTTAATACATCTCTGTAAACCTTCACGATGCCTTGCACAGAGTAACGATATTCCGTTAGATGTTTGGGTAAATCAGCTTCCTCGATGCGTGTTTGCTCTAACTGAATTTTGAGTAACGCAGAGAACCACTTCTTTCTAAAGGCTTCAAAATTTGTCTGGAAAGTGTTTAATATGTCGGTTTCCAATGCGTTCTTCTTGGATGCGTTACGTCTTACGTGCATGTTCAACATCATCATGATGTCGTCTTCGTGCACGAGTGCATCGTCATAATTTGAAACAAGATTTATAGTATCTTGAATGTCTACCTGTATCATATTGGGTAATGTGTAATGTTGTTATGCTGCGAGTGCTACGGTCGGTGTTGAACCTGAATTCTGATGCTAAACTGCTCGGTTGTCTATAAAGGACACCTAAAATGCACCATATGGGCATTTAAATGCATTTTTGTTTCAGTATGTGAAACATTTTGAGAAACTAAGCCTGATTTTCGCAGTTTTCGGGTGTTTTATCGGTTCTTGTAGAGGCTTACCTGGTTGCCCCACCCAAGCGTTCATAGCATTGTCGGCACGAGCAAAAGCCATATCATAACAACATTTCTCCTTCTCGATCTCGATAAATTTCTGGAAGTTGCTACTTCCATGAACGGTATTGTGCCAAATCACCTTGGTTAGTAAACGTTTCAATCAGGTGCTGACAAGTACTTGATGTTGGGTTGTATTACTGGCTTATTATCCATCGGTAGGTTTTTAAATTATTGCATGTTCGTGGTTTTAAACGGACAAGTAAATGAAATGTTCATTGTAAAAATCACATTCCTTGTAGTGTTCAATTTGCTGTTGTGAAATTTGGTGTGCAATAGCGTGAAGCAACCAAAATAAGCATTTTTAGATACAAAAATCGCTATTATGTCTGTCTATGAAACTTGGTTTCGATGGTATGACAAATATATTATACGATTTTAATTATATTGTATTAGTGCAATTTTGGTTTTTGTTAGATTTGCATCTAAAATCTTTGTGTCTGGTACGATATCAAATAAGCGTTACTATGATATGCGTGGAATCGTCTGGTGGAGTGGTAGCGTTTACCAGACGATACCACGTTTGATCGAAGCTTTTCTTTCACTTACCCTATAATCGATTTCGGGCTGTTTGGGGGCTATCGAATCTTGGTAGGATGCTGAATTAAACCATGCATCGAAGTGCTGCCTAAGCTCGTCTAATGGCGTAGTATCGGGTAGTTCGTCCATGCTGGCGTTCGCTGGTGCAACCTTTACAACGTTTACATTCTCCGCATGCTTCAGGTGAGGTGTAATGCCAACGACTGTAGTATAGTATTGGAGCATCAGCCCACGTACTTCGGCTTCATAATCGGAGGGGATCAGCATCGCATCGTGAATGCTATTCGCCCATACCATACCCCCGTATTTGTTCATCAGGTGTGTTAGCACCCCATCAACCACAGCTTTCGTTTCTACTCGCTGCATTTCAATACTTAACTGCTTATAGATATCCTTTCTTACTATTAACAGTTTGTCGGTATACTTCTTCTCAGCGATGATGATCTGGTAGACTGTCGGAAAGAATCTTAAAAACGTGGTGGCTTCGGGTGTATAAAGGCTCTTTTCAGTTTCGCAGTAGAATACCTTTGAAAACATTTCGGTTTTGAAAGATGCGATATCCTCTGGATCGGTGATGCCCAACTCTTGGCACATAAAATAGTACAGCTTACCTGTGCGAACAAGGTCGATATAATGGTGTACATCATCGGGCATTTCGTTAGAGCCTTTGAAGTATTCCAGTATGATTTTAACCAGCGTAAAAGGCTGGCTGTTGGAGCAATCTATCGAAACAATCTGCGTGTCGTGAGCAGTCTTTAAATAAAGGAACTGACGTAGTTCTTTCCACATGTTGGTTAAACAGGTATGTATTCTACGCCCTTTGCCATCCCGTACTGGCAGCCAAAGCATTTCATCTATCGCCCGTATTTGGTAGAGGTAATTATCTCGCATGATGTCGAGCATCTCGTAGTAAGTGAACGGTGGGTATTGAGTTACAATACCTTTTTTGGCTGCTTTGCTTTCTGCCCTTCTGCGCTTTTGATTTTTCTTTTTCAGGCGTTTCAGCAACTTTGGATTCATGACCAGATAGTTTTGCTGATACCACTGTTCCACGTATTGCTCGGCATCAGCTCGGTATATACCCAGATTATTCAAATGAAAGTAGGTATATCTTGTAACATCATCCATACTGGATACTGCTTTCACTTTGGATGCTTTCAGTTTCTGAATGAATACAGTATTGCTGTCAGCCAGTATTCTGTAGTGGCGCACCTGATAGGCTGAAGTTAGTCTGTACCCGTAGCTTTTAATGCCGATAGTGCTATCACGGTCTGTTTCGATGATGCCATGTTTTAAGAGATATCGTTTCACATCCTCCGAATAACGTGATCCCAGAATTTTGTTCATGTACTGGCTATTCATCGGTATGAAATCACCGAGATCATTCTTCTTGTTAAGTATGCTTCGCAGGTATAAAGCATTCAAAAACCAGTGGTATTTATCGACTTGTTTCTGTAAGTACGTAACTGATTTCTTCTCTTTTTTTAGTATTTCTTTTACGTCTACATTGGTTGGTATATAAAATTCTATTTCTTGTGATTTCATCCGATTTATTGTATTTAAATTATATATCTACACGGTGTATGCCTCCACGTAATGTTTATACATTTAAATTTTAGGATGTTTTAAATCTGATATAACTATATTTTATATGTGTTTTGGATGTAAATTCAAATAATCAAGTAAGATGGTAGAAATAGTTAAAACACTCTCTTATGCTACTACACTAATAGGATTTTATATAGGTATATAAAGTAAGTTATACTATATCATTATGTTGTATATTTTTCGATGCTCTGGTATTGCTATAGGAAGCCGATGTTTCTGGATATATACTTTTAAACAAGAAAGAATATGGTTGATGACACAAGCACAGAAAGCATCGGTACGCTCGTAGACGAGTACTATGAAGCACAAGTCTTAACGGGCACGGAGAGTATCCTGAAAAGGGTTGTAGTGAAGCAGGCGATGAAGGATGATACCAGCGAATGGGCGAAGAATAATGTATGGGTGCAAGAAGATATCGCAGCAATTACAGCCTTCAAAATATCACAGGACAGAAAGAATAAGTTGACTGATATATTAAAGTAAGTCCGAGCTTTAGTATGCCATAAAAGAAAAATGGAAGCAGTTTGTGCTTCCATTTTTTGTTGCAGTTTCTTGTTAATGCGATGTAAACATCGCCCTACTAAACTCGTTGGTAGCTGATTAATTCATCGAATCCTTCCCTAACCGAAAGGTGCTTTAGCGTGGAGATAAATCGTTCGATTTCTCTGCTTAGGATAGCTTCGTAATCTGCGCTCATGATGTTAAAGTCTGATGGCAACAGATTGGAGATTGCGTAGTTAATACCAGACAGGATTGTCGGAAAGTCTATAAAATACAGGATGTTATCCTTTATCTCTGCTTCTATGCTGATGTTCCGTGGTCTTCCAGCGTAATTAAAAGTCAGCTCTTTGGTGTTGTAATTACGCTTCAGGCGTTCATACTGCAGATTCAAATCATTGTGGATTTTTTTTGGTATGATGACCTTTATACTATACTGTGTATACTTTACGCCATCTACCTCTAAACCATTATTCTCGATCAGGTATCGGCACGTGGGCTTTATCAAATTTTCAAAATAGACCGAAGCCAGTGTGGATGAAGGAAAGAAATTTATATCCCCATCTACTTGGTGTCTGAAGAATTCCCCAACTTGTTCGATCGCAGCGACAAAGCTATCGTTATCGCCTTCTGAAAACCGAGCTAAACTTATGCCTGTTATGTCCGACAGGATTTTGAGTTCTTTGTCTACCACGAAGGCACACTTGTTTAGACCTAACCTGCCCATGAACAAGCCTAACTCGAAAAGCACGTTATCTCTGGGCTGGAGTACTTCGTTGCCACGATACGTAACCTTATCGTCCTTCGTGCCGAGCAGTAAACCGAAATCAAACCGAAGTGAAGCTTTCAGCAGGTCATTCAAAAAATTCTGGTTGATTTTGAAGACCGCAGTATCCCAAACGTTATCATTCCAGATCACTACATCAAAATCTTTCTCAAGTATAGTCTTTGCGGTTTCTGCTAATCCAGCTTCCTCGGAAGAAGAACCGATGAAAATACGTTTTCTTCTCATAACTTCACGTTGTTCACCAAGTCTAAAAATACTCGCTCCAATTCCACCAGCAATACCTTTAACTCCGTTAGCTTTTCAGGATGGTATCTAAAAATATATTCTCTGCCATCAACGGAGATAACATTATCTGAGTGGTTTTTGTCGGTGCAGATGCTTTTGATCTGGTGATACAGTATAGGTACAAGTTGGTAGAAGGTCTGATTCTGATATTTTTTAACGTCTATATCATAGCATATCGCAGTTATATCGAAGCTGGATAGTTCGATGTCCGTATCAGAACTTGCCTTAAGGTTCTTCAAAAACCGTATCATCTTCTTTAATCGCCCGTTGGTCAGCGCACCTCTCTCGTTGATCCTATTGATGCTTAGGAAAGGGTAATTCTGCGGACCCTGAACGTGTTCCACTTTGTTGTAAACTTGGATGCCACGAAAATCTCCTTTGTCGTTGATAATGGACATGGCATCATCATACCAGTTTGCGACAACCACATCGACCTCTCTGTTAAGGTTTTTGTTTGTGATCTTTATTGCTTTCGGCTTCCCAGTATCGCAGATGCTGTACTGCCCTGATAATGTGTTTTCGCAGTCCAACCGTATGGTTCTCAAATCTTCCAACGTATTGCCACTGTAAGAACTGTTACTAACTTCCTGTTCAAGCTTTTTGATGGAAGTATCTTTGAAACCGTTCCTGCGCTCGGGTGTATTGAGAATGTCGTTAATTTCAGCATAACCGTATTGGTAGAACTTATCGCTGATCGTAAGCAAGTCAATATCGCTATGTCCTCTGATGTGGGTGTTGGTCATCACTGATCCTTGGTAGCGGTATGTTACGTTACGAAGAACACCGCTAAGATGTCTTTTAACAGCTTCTCCTGCATCTTTGCTCTTCTGGGTATATTCGGGTTCTACGCCTTTCATGGCAGTTCTGATGTATACCAAAACATCGCTGTATGATACCGTTGAGATATCGCTTCTGTATGAATATCCGAAAGGAACTTTATCAGGATTAATTCTCCCTTTTATACTTTCGGTAAGCTGGATGTAATTTCTGCTCATAGGATGATGATTGTTGGTGATTGGTTACGGTGCGATAGCAGCTTGAGAACTTATGCGGTGGTTTCTTCAGTAGAGTTAACAGAAAACACTTCGTCTATCTCCTGCATCAGCTTATCGGTTTCGGTAAGCGCAACGATGATCTTCTGGTAGTGTAGAATATCTTCGAAATTTAATTCTCTGCCTTTGCGGTCCTTTAACCATTTCTGCGCTGGCTGGTATCCACCAATATAGAATTCCCATGCGGTCTGTGGCACGTCAGCGAAATACTGCGTGTCGTTGATGTAGACGTTACCGTTTTCATATCGTGGAACGATGGTAGAAATAAGCGTTTGAAGGTCGCTACGGTAGCTGTGTTCTCTGGAGTATCCAGTTTTATATCTGGTGTTGACTATATCAACGTAGGATTGCAAATTCATCTGTTTTCGGAAAGCTATAACTGGAAAACCCTGATTTCACCAATTACAGGGTTTATTATATTAATTACCCGTAATATAATAAGAATTAATGGTAGCAGTTAACCTACGGATATGCGTATGATGAAAAAAGCTAATACTTCTTTCAAAATATCAGCTTCAAATTATAGTTGGGAATTACGCAAATGCTCCCACATTAAATCTTCAATTTTACTCATGTGGTAAGTATCCAATTCTTCTATGACATCCTTCATACCATCGTCATCACCGAATTTCATCTCCAATTCATTGCTCACCTGTAGCAACAGGGCGGATGCGTACCTTACACGCTTTCGGAGATCCTTGATGCGTTGTTCACTGACACCTGAATTATGCTCATGTAGCTTATCGCTGCGCCAATCGAAATCATCTTTGTGTAATATAAACTCTGTCGCTTGGTGGTTTATAGCTTTGAAACCTGCAGCTTCTGCCACCTTTCTGGAGCTTCGGTAATTTTTCTCGCCAGAAGCATTTTGGTTGATAGTGATTCGTTGTTCATCCTTCATTTGAAAGATAAAAGGCAATACAGCTTCTTGTAAAGCAGTGGATAAATAGCCTTTCCCCCGATGTTTGCTTGCTACGTACCAGTGCAGATCAGATCCCATGTTCAGTATCGCAGCGACATATTTCCCTTCTTGGTTTTGAATAAAAAAGAATTCATAAGGAAGCATATGATGATCATCATTCATCATCGGTTTCCGCTCCCAAACCTTCGCTAAATAAACATTTGATGCGATCTGTCTGGTGGAGATACGATCGCAGTTTTTACCATTATTTAGCCAAGAAATGTACTTTGCAATTACTCTGTCGGTCATATTACGATTCAACTTCAAATGCTGAAGCAAATGCTTCAACAAGAAGTTTTAAATCTACTACAAATTGGTAAAGATTAACCTGGTTTAACTGTTTCTCGAAAGTAACCGATCTGGGTATATTATCCCAAAAAATGTACTCGCTGTAAATGTGTTGGATGGCTTTCAGAGAAGGTATAGTTAGCAAATTCCCCAAAACTCTATGGTCAGTCTGGTATCGGTGCGTATTAACCAACTGCATGAAATATACGATGCGCTGGATCGTGTCTTTGTTTAATCCGTGGTTGGTAATCCGTATTATTAGGCTATTTAAATCGAAAACATCCGTTGGTTCAATTACAAGTTTTAACGCTTCTGTAGCCCACGATAAGGTGTCACCTCGGTTCGGTACTTGTAGCGTATCATCACCAATTAATCTGTAGAAGTATTTCGCTGGATCGTGTGATCCTGCAATCAAACCAGTTTTGGTTAGTATGAACTTATCAATATCATCTTCTTTCTCCAGTGCGCATATAGCATAAATGGCTTCGCTACTAAATATAAATTTCAGTAAGCTGATATTATATTCTTCGCAAAGCCATTCAAAATTAGAACTCGCATTCGGTGCTGACATGGGTACAATATAGATAAATGGAATAAACGCTGAAAGTTATTCTTCAGCAGAAACTACTACCGTAACGACATGACTGGTGAGAAGCAAGCAAGCACTGTCATTCAGTGTGTTTATAATGCAAACAACCAGAAAGAGTGTTTCGTCACGAACTGGCTCAGCCCAAGTATCTATAGTGTGTTCTACATGCCATTCTAACCTATATGCGTCCCACACAAAATCATATTCAGTTGAGGGCGAAAGTGGTAGATCGATCAGTTCGATCTTATATGTGTTTTCTTTATTGCGGTAGGTAAAAGCACTTGGTAATTGTCGTTCCGTTCTTATTGGTTGTTTCATTCATCGTATCTTCTTTTTTGTATGTTATTCTTGTTTCCAGAAACAGTTGATTCAAACAACACATATTGTTTTGTTTGAATTTAGCTGAAGTTGTTAAAGCTTTTTACTACCCTCTTGCGCTCGTATACATCGAAAAACGGAAGCTGAATTGTATCGTCTAACTGCGGAATTTCTGTAAAAAGTATTTCTGCTAATTCCACCTTAACGGTATAACTGGTCAGATAAAAGATTTTTCCAAAAAAATCTTTAACTTCATAAGCACAAAGGGTTAGGTCAAGTATATCACATTGATCTGGGCTGACAATCGCATCTATCTCCTCCGAAATTGCTCCTGCAACTTGATCAACATGGCAGAGAATTTCATACTTAGTGCTTATCTCTTCTTCCGATACGAATGTTAAATTGTATCTGGCGATAGCATTCTCGTACTCATATGTTTCATTTACAGCGATAGGTTCGCTTCCAAATATTTTAGTTGTTTTCATCTTTCTTCGGGGTTAATTTTTCCAACATGCTACATAAGTTATTTAAACAATATTGTAGCGTTTGGCTGCGGTTGAGGTAAATCGAATGTTCTTGTTCAAGTAATGATTTGATATACAGTAACTTATGATATGATGCCTCTCTCAGTTTCACACTTTTGTACTTCATAGGTATCTGTGTCTGTTTATTTTTATATATCCAAAACATGGCACTCCCTTGGCACAAAAGCAGAGCTTTTTTATATATAAATGAAAAAAATATGATGATGAAAGTGCTAAAGTACAGCTACTTGCACAGTAGTAAAATGTTGGTGAAGCTGGAAATGGGAGGGAAATACGGGATTTACAACTTACTTGATAATCAGGTGGTGTTGGGTGCGGAGTTTGATTATTTAGAATACCGTGAAGACGATCGGCTGGTAGCAAAAAAAGATGGCGTATACTTCGAGGTGGATAACACTGGCAAAAGGTTAAACCATATAGTTGTACCAGATACCGAATGGATGTTCATCGATAAAAGAGATACATGCATTGGTTGCGGTGGCACTGGCTGTGATGAATGTTATGGTACGGGGGTAGAGTGGAATGATACGCCTTTCGATCTGGATTGAATCCAAATGAAAATTATGAATTCTTTTTTCATTGTTACAATACCAAATATTGTAACACAGTTTCCGAAATGTTGCACATATTGTTTCCCGTAGAAAACAAAAAAGCCCTTAGAATTGCTCTAAGGGCTTTTTAAGTTGTCCGACCAGGGCTCGAACCTGGACTCTTCTGAACCAAAATCAGACGTGTTGCCAGTTACACCATCGGACAATCTTCCTACTAAACGTTGTTGCCGTAGCCCCTTCGTCGTTTGGTGATGCAAAGATAGAGAGACGATTTTAAACTGCAAACAATTGCTCTAAAATTTTTTAGTTTTTTTAATCTAAAATCTGCTCTAGCGCTGTATCGTAGTGCTTTTTAGCACCTTAATGCCTTCCAAAATATTGCCATCTAAGTGCCAGTAGTGGGCCGTTGTTTTACCTAATTGTGTGAAATTCACTCCTTTATTTTGCAAAGCTTTCTCAAAGTCTGCCTGCTGTTCTCTTTCTACCGATACCATTACACCTTTCTGGTAAAAGCCAGAAAGGTAAAAGAGGAACATTAAATTTGATCAATTTAAATGCCCATCCCTTTAAGTTTTCTCTTATTTTCTTATCCAAAAGACCAGGGAGTAGGTTAGTTTGTATTTGCTGTTGCAGGCGGTTGTTACAGTTGGTCTGGCATTTTAAACATAATCAAAAAGTAATCTCTTATGTATGACAAGAGTGCAGCAGAACCATACTCTATAAATGTTCGCAGCTAATGTGCTGCTTTTATATAGAAAATCTCAGGAAATTAATTCATTTTTTATGCACACCTAATGTCACTTGTAGGTATAATGTGCGTAAAGGAAATGGCAATAGTTTTATAATCCGATATATGCCTACCATTATAACTAACCCTGACGTAATTACCACTACGTGTGGTAAACAACTCGATCTTAGTACTACTGAACTCGTGATCGAACGCTCAAACAGCCTCTTTAGCTATAATATACATAAGCTAAAGTCAGGGGAGTATGTGATCTGTGAGAAATTTTACGCTAATCCGTTTAACAACAGGTATATCCTGTTGAATGACGATCAGATAGAGTTGCTCAAAAGTCTATAAGAAGAACAGCCACCCCTCAGAAGGTCTTTTTTAATAGGAGAGGGTGTTTAGCTGCTCACTTTTGCTTTATGCCTGCGCTGGACTTTACTATTTAAAACAACCGGATACCTTCAATAGGAAGATGACAGGTGTGTTCTGTTGAAAGAGGGTAAAACTTTTTGGTGTCTTGTATGGATATAAGAGATTTATCTATTAGTTTTGCACCCTGAAATAACTCCGTAACACTAGTTAATCAATATAATAAAGTCAGATGGCGAATATTGGCAGAATTACCCAGGTTATCGGTCCAGTAGTGGACGTTAGCTTTGCTGGTGAAAACTCTAAGCTACCAAATATCTTGGATGCCCTTCAAGTGACGAAAGACAATGGCCAGGTAGTAATACTGGAGTGTCAGCAGCACCTTGGAGAGGACCGCGTACGTACCATTGCGATGGACTCAACTGAGGGTCTTAGCCGTGGTGTTGATGTAATTGACCTGGAAGGCCCTATTAAAATGCCAACAGGAGAAGGCATTAAAGGTCGTCTTTTCAACGTAATCGGTGAAGCCATTGACGGTATTCCGCAGCCAGTGAGCACTGGTGGTTTGCCAATCCACAGATCTGCTCCTCGTTTTGAGGACCTTGCTACTTCTTCTGAAGTGCTTTATACAGGTATCAAAGTAATTGACCTTATCGAGCCTTATTCTAAAGGCGGTAAGATCGGATTGTTCGGTGGTGCCGGTGTAGGTAAAACCGTATTGATCCAGGAACTGATCAACAACATCGCGAAAGCACACGGTGGTCTTTCTGTATTTGCCGGTGTAGGTGAGCGTACTCGTGAGGGTAACGACTTACTTCGTGAAATGATCGAGGCTGGTATCGTGCGCTATGGTGAGGCTTTCCTTGAGTCTCTGGAGCACGGTGGCTGGGATCTTTCTAAAGTAGACCTGGAAGAACTGAAGGAGTCTAAAGCAACCTTCGTGTTCGGACAGATGAACGAGCCTCCTGGGGCGCGTGCACGTGTGGCGCTTTCTGGTCTTACAATGGCGGAGTACTACCGCGATGGTGAGCCTGGCTCAAGCGATGCTGGTCGTGATATCCTTTTCTTCGTTGATAACATTTTCCGTTTCACTCAGGCAGGTTCTGAGGTGTCGGCCCTTCTTGGTCGTATGCCTTCTGCGGTGGGTTACCAGCCTACGCTGGCAACAGAAATGGGTGCAATGCAGGAGCGTATTACTTCTACAAAGCGTGGTTCAATTACGTCAGTACAGGCTGTTTACGTACCTGCGGATGACTTAACTGACCCTGCTCCAGCGACAACTTTCGCTCACCTGGATGCTACTACAGTACTTTCCCGTAAAATCTCTGAGCTTGGTATCTACCCTGCGGTAGACCCTCTGGATTCTACGTCACGTATCCTTACTCCAGATGTTGTAGGTGATGAGCATTACAATACTGCACAGCGTGTAAAAGAAATTCTGCAGCGTTACAAAGAACTTCAGGATATTATCGCCATCCTTGGTATGGACGAACTTTCTGATGAAGATAAGCTGGTAGTACACAGAGCACGTCGTGTACAGCGTTTCTTGTCTCAGCCGTTCCACGTAGCAGAGCAGTTTACAGGCCTTAAAGGTGTACTTGTTGATATCAAGGACACTATCAAAGGCTTTAACGAGATCATGGACGGTAAGTATGACCACCTTCCTGAAGCAGCCTTCAACCTTGTAGGTACTATCGAAGACGCTGTTGCGAAAGGTGAGAAAATGCTTGCTGAAGCAAAATAGATTTAAATTAGTTTAGAGTTAAGAGTTTAGAGTTGAAAACAGGGTATACCTGCGTTCAACTTTAAACTTTTAACTTTTAACTCTTATCTAAAAGAAATGTATTTAGAGATAATCACACCTGATAAAAAGGTTTTTGCCGGAGAGGTAGTTGCTGCACAGTTCCCGGGAGCCAACGGCTCTTTCGAGGTTCTTGACTCGCACGCCCCGCTTATCAGCACCTTAGATAGAGGCCAGATCCGTGTCACTACCAACAAAGGCCAGGAGTTCTATACTGTTGACGGTGGTGTGGTAGAAGTGCTAAACAACAAGATCATTGTACTTGCAGAGTCTGTGATTGTGTAGTTAATATAAAAACATCAAAAACGCCTTCTGTTCTTAAAAGAGCAGAAGGCGTTTTTGTTTATAACAAGTTAACAGGCCGGGAAAAGGAGGTACTTACATGGCTACCTGCATATCCTGCTCTAAGATATTGAGCTTGTTTAGTATTTCATCTGTTGTCATTACTGTCGCGAACTCTTTGTGCAGACTGGCTAAAGCAGCTGTTACTTTATAAAGTTTGCTTGCTACAAATTATTAGGGTGGAGTAACTTACTAATAAATGAAGATTTTTAGTTTACCCGGTTCTCGAAAGCCAATCTGTTTTCAGAGCTCAACATAATAGTTAACTTAGAGCAAATTTAGAACAGTGCCTTATGTCAAACATCCATCCTAAAACATCGCCGATTTACCAAACCTCTGTGTTCGCTTTCGAAGACCTGAATGCACTGGAGACATACTTTAGTGAGCCTGGGCAGAGCTACATGTACACACGTTACGGTAATCCGAACACTGATGAGCTTGCTGGTAAGATAAATGCACTGGAGCAGGGTGTGGGGGCTGTGGTTACTTCTTCCGGAATGTCGGCTATACTGGCAGCAGCTCTGGCCATTTGTAAAGCCGGGGACCATATACTTTGTGCCGAAGAGATCTATGGTGGTTCATCGGCTTTGCTTAGCCAGGAACTAACGCGCATCGGGATTGAAGTAACGTATGTACCGATGGAAGAGATCTATGATTTAAGGCAGCATGTGCGCCCTGAGACAAAGATGCTTTTAGCTGAAACGATGAGCAACCCACTGATTCAGGTGCTGGATGTGGAGCGATTGGCAAATGCGGCAAAGCAACAAGGTATAAAGCTGGTAATCGATAACACTTTTGCTACTCCCGTACTTACTCAGCCTTTGTTACTGGGCGCTGATTTGGTGATCCACAGCATTACAAAATACATTTCGGGGCATAGCGATGTGACTGCAGGTGTGGTGGTGTGTAGTACAGAGAGCGATTTGCAACGTGTTCTTAAAGTGATGATGACCTATGGCCTTAACCTAAGTCCGTTTGAAGGATGGCTGGCAGCACGCGGGCTGAAGACCCTGCGCCTGCGTATGAAGCAGCACAGCAGCAATGCCCTCACGATCGCAAACTACCTGCAACAGCATCCGAAAGTGGAGAAAGTATGGTATCCGGGTTTGGAGGAGCACCCGCAGCATGAACTGGCAAAGACACAGGGGCGTGGGGCTTTTGGTGGAATGTTAAGTTTTAGAATCAAGGATGAGGCTGAGGCTGTAAATCGTTTCATGAGAGCACTTAAGAACATTCCATTTGCTCCGTCGTTAGCCGGCGTTGACTCTTCGATATCATATCCTGCTGGTACTTCCCATCGATCTTTAAGTAATGAGCTGCGAGAGAAACAAGGTATAACTGCAGGAGTTATCCGGTTCTCTGTAGGCATAGAAGAGGCCGAAGAACTGATCGCTGACCTGGAGCAGGCTTTGGCAGAAGTATAAATTCTTTACGAAAATGAAAATTTACAGGATATTGTTAAACTTCTTCCAAGAGGCTTTTTAACTGCTTCACTACTTTCTCCTGATCTTCTTCTGATAAACTACTGCTACTAGGCAGGCAGAGACCACGATTAAATAATCGCTCGCTTAATCCATCACCGTAGTATAAACTACCGGCAAAAAGTGGTTGCAGATGCATTGGTTTCCAAAGAGGGCGCGTTTCGATGTTTTCTTCTTCTAAGGCAACCCGTACACTTTCAGGCGTATGACCTTCAGGTAAAAGTATGGTGGTAAGCCAGCGGTTAGAAAAGCATTTAGCGGGTTCAGTTAAAAACTCTAATCCTTCGATGTGCCCTAAATGGTTTGTGTAATAGTTAAAAACTTCTCGTCGTTGTTTAACGCGTGTTTCTAATACTTCTATTTGTCCACGACCAATGCCTGCGCTGATATTACTGAGGCGGTAATTATAACCCATTTGGGAATGTTGGTAATATGGGGCGGGCTCTTTGGCAAGGTTGGAAAAGAATCGGGCCTGTTCGGCCAGCGCTGCATCCTCTGTTATTACTGCACCACCGCCAGAAGTGGTAACGATCTTGTTGCCGTTAAATGAGAAAACACCTATGCGTCCAAACGTGCCTACCTGGTGGCCGCTGTACCTGGAGCCCAGTGCTTCTGCAGCATCCTCTACCACTGGTATGTTATACTCATTGGCAATGGCCATGATCTTTTTAAGTTTGGCAGGCATGCCGTATAAGTGCACCAGCAGGATAGCTGCAGGTCTTTTCCCCAGCTTCAGGCGTTCCTCAATTGTTTCCTGCAGGGTATCCGGGCACATATTCCAGGTGTCGGCCTCACTTTCGATAAACACGGGGGTTGCCCCAAGGTACAGGATAGGGTTGGCAGTGGCAACAAAGGTAAAGGTAGAGCAAAGTACTTCGTCTCCGGGGCCAACACCTAATACTCGAAGCGCCAGGTGAATAGCAGCTGTTCCGGAGCTCAGAGCAACTGCATGACGTGCATTGGTGTGCTGGCAGATGTCGTGCTCAAAACCGGGCAGGTTAGGGCCAAAGGTAGATACCCAGTTGTCTTCGATCGCTTTCTGCACATAGTTCTTCTCATGCCCACCCATTTGCGGTACCGATAGGAAAATTCGTCCTGGCCTGTAAATCATGCTATTTTCATTTTTGCTGTCGTACCCCATTTGGTGCAGCTATCCGATATGTTCTCAGTTTAACGGAAGCATTGCCTGTTTGGTACCTGCCTTTTCTGCTTAATTATTATTAACGCTGCCGTTAAAGCTCAATTTACTTAAATTGCTTTTACTTTAATAGCCGTAGCACGTACAAATTTCAGATTTAGTTGCAGCGGTTTAAAGTTTATGATCAATTTTATAGCTTGCAGCTTTAAACTGTCCTACAATACAACATGCTGGATTTCCCTAACGCAAAAATTAACCTGGGCCTCTTTGTAACTGCTAAAAGACCAGATGGCTTTCACGACCTGCAATCCTGCTTTTACCCTGTGCAGTGGACAGACGCCCTTGAAATACTTCCGGCAGAAGCAGACAGTTTCGAAACATCAGGCCTGGCTGTACCAGGTGATCCGGGTTCTAATTTATGTGTAAAAGCATATGAACTTCTGCAAAAGGATTTTGGGCTACCACCCATACAAATGCATTTACATAAGGTGATCCCGATGGGAGCAGGGTTGGGTGGAGGCTCTGCTGATGCTGCTTTTACCCTGCGTATTCTCAATAAGCTGTTTGAGCTTAATTTAAGAGCTGACGCTTTAGAGGACTATGCACGCATTTTGGGCAGTGACTGTGCTTTTTTTGTTCGCAACAAGCCGGTTATTGCAACAGAGCGGGGGGATGTGTTCACTGACGCCGACGTCAATCTGAGGGGTTATACCTGTGTTATTGTGTATCCCGGTATTCATATTACAACAGCTGAAGCCTATTCCAGTATTACCCCAACGCTACCCGATTGCAGCATGGAAATGCTGTTGAAGCAGGATGTAAAAGTTTGGAAATCGGTTCTTAAAAATGATTTTGAGGACGCTTTGTTTCCAAAGTACCCCGAGTTACCACAGATTAAAGAAAAGCTCTATAACGAAGGGGCAGTATATGCTTCTATGACAGGATCAGGCTCTGCCGTGTATGGCTTGTTTAAAGAGGAGCCCGGCGAACTATTCTTCCCCGATCATTACCTTGTCTGGAAAGGCCTGCTTTAACTTCTGGCGGCGCTTATCATAAGCATCCAATACGGGATAAATAAACACGCTTAAAAGGATAATTCCTGCACCTAGATAAAATCCCAAAGACATACGCTCATCTTCTTTGAAGATCAGAAGAGCCAGCAGGATACCATAGATTGGCTCCATGTTTACCGTCAGGTTCATGGTATAAGCCGAAATACGCTGCATCAGGCGAACTGAGGCTGTGTAGGCATATACTGTGCACGCCAGGGCGAGGATAAGCAGGTACACCCAATCCATCGTTGATAAGTTGAAATTCAGCGAGCCGCCTTTTGCAAAATAAATAATGTAGACAGGGAAGAATAAAACCGTTCCCATGCATGCACCTGCCATTTCGTAAGCGGTAATGGTGGTAGAATGGATGCGCTTTGTAAGTTTTGCATTGATAATGGTAAAGATAGAACCCAATAATGCAGAACCAATTGCCATACTTATTCCCAGTACACTATCGAAGCTGGTTTCATTCTGGAATATAATGTACAGACCGAAAATAACCAGTAGCGCGAGTAATATCTCGTGAGGCTTAACCTTTGTTTTGCTAAATAGCGGGTCCAGTAAAGCCGTCCAGAGGCTGCATGTAGCAATGCCCACCAGGCAGATAGATACGGAAGATACCCGTGCGGCAGCAAAGAACAGCATCCAGTGCGCCGCGATAATTACACCTACACCCAACAGCTTTAAAGCCTGCGCTCTACCCATCCAGAAAGGGGTACCTTTTTTGTAGATAATGGCACCGATAGCAACGGCTGTGATGGCCGTGCGCAGAGTAACCAGTTCCACAGCAGGAATGGAGATCAGCTTGCCCAGGATAGCTGTGAAGCCCCACAGGAATACAACGAAATGGAGCTCTATAAAATCTTTAAGACGAGGCATTGTTAACGGGGAACGAAACGGTAAAGCAGGAAACCTATACCCGTGAAAACAAGCGTTGGGATCCAGGCGGCAAATTTGGGATCAATGTCGCCAACCTGTGCCAGGCTCCTGCTGGTGATCACGAAAATTATAAATACAAATGCCAGAAAGAAGCCCAGCGCGATCTGTATGCCCACGCCACCCCGTGCCTTTCTCGCACTTACAATAACACCGATCACGGTAAGGATAATAATGGCAAAAGGGTAGCTGAAGCGCTCATACTTCTCAATAAGGTATGTTTCGGTGTCATCTGCGCCACGGGACACCTTTTCATTAATATACCTGTTCAGTTCGGTAAGTGTTAATGTCTGCTCCAGCTTATAAGTACTCTCAAAATCTTTTGGCGTCAGGTTGAGCGTTGTATCCAGAGCGCTTCCTTTAAAAAGCGTTTCTTTCTCCCCATTAAATGTGCGCAGGGTATAGTTGTCCATGTGCCATTTCTCCTTCTCAGCATCCCAGCGAACGTTGCTGGAGGTAAGTTTGCTTTTCAGGTCTGTTTCGTCAATGGATTCTAAGGCAAAATTATAACCGATGTTGGCTGTATTATTATAGCTCTCCATGTACACGTAAGTTTCCGGGGCCACTTTTACATGGATATTGCGGCTGTCATACGTAAAGGGGTTCTTGGTATATTTTACCTGGAAAGCTACGCTCTTTTTATTGGCATTAGGAATAACCCAGCCAATCAGGCCAAAAATAACGGCACCAATCAGCGTGGAGCCTATCAGGTAGGGCACCAGCAGCCTTCTGAAACTAACCCCGCTACTCAGTATAGCCACAATCTCAGTGTGCGATGCCAGTTTAGCTGTAACAAATACCGTGGCAATAAACACTGTAATAGGGCTAAGCATGTTGGCATAGTAAGGGATCAGGTTCAGGTAATAATCGAACAGAATCTCTCCTATAGCAACGTTGTGCTTGATAAAGTCATCATTCTTTTCAGTAAAGTCGATCACCAGGATAACGGCAACCAGGATCAGCACCGTGAACACGAAAGTGGTCAGGAACTTCTTAAGTATATACTTGTCGAGTAGCTTCAATTTAAATCAGGTATAAATTCAAAATTAGAAGTTAGAAATGAATTGCATATAAGAGAAAATATGTAGCCAATAGCACCGCATAATTTCTAATTATTGAATTATGATTATAACCGCGTCATTAATTTCTTAACCATCACATCTTTCCAGTCCCTAAAAGTTCCGTTTATAATTTGCTGGCGTGCCTGTTTTACCAACCAAAGGTAGAAAGTAAGGTTATGCACGCTGGCAATCTGGCCGGCAAGGTACTCACCGCTATGGATCAGGTGGCGCAGGTATGCTTTGCTATAGAAGGTGCTCACGTAGCCGCCTAACTCGGCGTCGATAGGGCTGAAGTCATCGGCCCATTTTTTATTACGGATATTCACAATACCCTGCGTGGTAAACAGCATGCCATTCCGTGCATTCCGTGTCGGAAGCACACAATCAAACATATCCACTCCCAGGGCAATGTTTTCCAGTATGTTGGCCGGGGTTCCCACCCCCATCAGGTAGCGTGGCTTGTCGGCCGGAAGTATGTCGCAAACCAGTTCGGTCATTTCATACATCATTTCGGCTGGCTCACCTACTGATAAACCACCGATGGCATTCCCTTCACGTCCGAAGCTGGCAATGGTCTCCGCCGACTGAATTCGCAGATCCTTGTAGGTGCTGCCTTGCACAATCGGGAAAAGTGTTTGGTTATAGCCATACTTAGGTTCAGTGCTATCGAAGCGGTTTACGCAGCGTTGTAGCCAGCGATGGGTGCGCTCCATAGAGTACTTGGCATAAGTATGGTCGCAAGGGTAGGGGGTACACTCGTCGAAGGCCATGATAATGTCAGCGCCGATAGTACGCTGTGTATCCATTACATTCTCTGGTGTAAAGTCTAATGCTGACCCATCGATGTGAGATTTAAATTTTACGCCCTCTTCTTTGATCTTACGGGTGCCGGCCAGCGAGAAAACCTGGTAGCCGCCGCTGTCTGTAAGGATGGGCCTGTCCCAGCCGTTGAACTTATGAAGTCCGCCTGCCTGCTCCAGCACACTTAAACCTGGGCGCAGGTATAAGTGATACGTGTTGCCAAGTATGATCTGGGCATTAATATCATTCTTCAGTTCGCGCTGGTGTACTGCTTTAACAGTGCCAGCGGTGCCTACCGGCATAAAAATAGGCGTTTCGATGGCACCGTGATCGGTCTGAACCACCCCGGCACGTGCTTTGGATTGCGCGTCTTTAGCTATTAATGAAAATTGCATAGTTATGGTTGTGGGCGCCTGCCATTTGTGAGGGCGACGCCTGCTGCTGCGGCTGTTAACAAGCTAACCCGCAGCCTGAATTATACTTATGAAAGAACCGGCAAAGATACAAAGAGATGCAGCACAAACCATACTATTTTATTAAATAGGAGTAAGGTTCGGAAATGGCTATTTAATAGCTAATTTTGAGGAGGTAATAGGGCATTGTTTGGTTGCGGAGTAGCTGGCTGACTTGCCTGGCCTGGCAATTTTATATGCCCCTGTAAAACAGATTCGCAATTTAATTACTTATACTTTTGATAATAACTTTACTGTTTGTGCTGCTGGGGCTATGTGTGCTGGTACAGCTTTATTTTGCCCTTTTCTATTTTCTGCCGTTGTCGAAACACACTGATCCGGAAACAGATGTGCAACGACCCGTATCAGTGATCGTTGCGGCTCATGATGAGCAGGATAACCTTTACGAACTGCTTCCGATGCTTTTGGATCAGGATTACCCTGAATTTGAAATATTAGTGGTAAATGATCGTTCTGAAGATGACACCGAGTTTTACCTGCACGAACTGGAAAAGCAGTTTCCGCACTTCAGGGTGGTAACCATTAAGCGGACCCCGGATTACCTGAATTCTAAAAAGTACGCGCTCGCCCTGGGTATCAGGGCGGCAAAGCACGAGCACATGATCTTTACAGATGCTGACTGCAGACCATGCAGCGCTAGTTGGATACAAAAAATCCAAAGTGGTTACAGCAGCGGTGCAGAAGTAGTACTTGGCTACTCTCCTTATGCACAATTAAAAGGTTTTTTAAATCACTTGATCCGATATGAAACCTTGCTCACCGGAATTCAGTATTTGTCTCATGCATACCAAGGTCAGGCTTATATGGGGGTTGGCCGAAACTTATCTTATACCAAAGCGTGTTTCTTTAAGAACAAAGGGTTTGCGTCTCACATTAAAACGATGGGAGGCGACGACGATCTTTTTGTTCGTGATGCCGCTAACAATAGTGAAGTAAGTATTGTTATCAACAAGGAGGCGCAGACCACAAGCATTCCCAAAAAGACGTTTAGGGAGTGGATCATACAAAAACGTAGGCATATGTCCGTCGGAGGACGATATAAAGCGGCAGACAGAAGAAGGATAGGAGCATTTGTAGCATCAAACGTTTTTTTCTACATACTTTTAATAATTCTTCTTGTACTACATAGCCATTTAGCTATATTAGGTGCACTTATAGGAGTAAGATACCTTGTTGTGCTACCGGTATATGTGCTGGCTGCTCGAAGACTCGACGAAAAAGTATCTCTGCCATTGTTGCCTGTGCTCGATATAGTTTACTTTTTTAACTATGTTTTCCTTGGGGTATCTGTATTAATGTATAAACAACTCAGATGGAAGTAAACAAACAATTCTCTGCGAAAGCAAAGCATGATTTTAAACTTATTCAGGCGGCTGTAGAAGAAAACGATGAGAAAGCGTATGCCGAGCTGATGAGCATCTATAAAAAACCTGTTTATCACGTGGTTCTTAAAATGGTGCGTAATGCTGACGATGCAGAGGACTTAACGATAGAGGCTTTTGCCAAAGCATTCCGTAACCTGCATAAGTTTAATCCGGAGTACGCTTTCAGTACCTGGTTATTCCGTATTGCTACTAACAATTGCATCGACTTTATTCGCAAGAACAGGATCAAAACAATGTCGATCGACTCAGCCATCAAAATTGATAATGGCGATGAGATCACAATAGATTTTAAAGATAAGAACCTGAATCCGCAGGAAGAGGCGATTAAGAACCAGAAGATCGAGATCATGCAGTATGTGGTTGCCAAGTTGCCGGAGAAGTACCAGCGTCTTGTAACGTTGCGCTATTTCAATGAGCTTAGCTACGAAGAAATTGCTACAGAACTTAATGCTCCGCTTGGTACTGTAAAAGCCCAGTTACACCGTGCACGCGAATTGCTTTATGATATGGTAAAGAATAAGAAACACCTTATTTAGTAACTTAGAATTTTGATTACGTTTTAAAGCCCTTGTTGCCTTCGTGCAGCAGGGGCTTTTTACTTTTACGCTATATCACAATCAAATTTCATACTTTTGTAAAAGCACTATTAATCTAAGGCATTTGCAATGGGTGGATCTATACTTTCTGTTTTAGGGAGGGCCTACATGTACCTCCGTTACAGAGATGAACGCAAAGTGCAGCATGAACTAGTCCGGAAGTACGAAGGGCAGTTCAGAAATGCCGGGACTGTACTGTTAGCTGATATCTTTATGGCTGTGGCCGTAGTAGCTGTAGTAAGCATGCTTGCCGCGCTGTTATACTGGATACTGGCATAACTTTCTAAATTTCATATTCATACTTTATTTTCATAAAACACATGGCTCATTCAACGGTTATCCGCACCTTACTTTCCGGTTATTTTCCGGAGTTAACCGATGATCAACTTCAGAAGTACGAGCGGATGGCAGAACTTTACCAGGAGTGGAACCAGAAGATAAACGTTATCTCGCGCAAGGATATGGATATGATCGGGGTGCATCATATTTTACATTCTCTGGGCATTGCCAAAGTGGTACAGTTTCCGGATCATACTTCGGTAATGGATGTTGGAACCGGGGGAGGCTTGCCGGGCTTGCCGCTGGCTGTTATGTTTCCGGAGGTTAAATTTCATCTCGTGGACTCCATTGGCAAGAAGATACATGTAGTTAATGAGATAGCCAGGGAACTGCACCTGCAAAATGTTACCGCCAGCCACACCCGTGCCGAGCAGGTACGCGACAAGTATGATTTTATTGTAAGCCGCGCAGTAACCCGGCTCGCTAATTTCTGGCCCTGGGTCATGAACAGCTTCAAAAAAACAGGCTTGGCCACCGAAGGCTTGTACTACTTAAAAGGAGGGGAATTGTCTGAGGAGATTGCAGAATCCGGGCTGATCACAAAAACGTACGACCTGGCCAGTTATTTTAATGAAGACTTCTTTGAAACAAAGAAGGTCGTGTACGTGCCATTAAAGTAAAACAAGCCTTAATTACCCCCTAGCAGAAACCTTACAGCACGGGCTTCGGAGTAGTAGTTGTCTTTACGGAAATCTTCTGTAAAGCCCACATGGCCGCCATCATCCGGCATTTCAAGGTAAAAGTATGGGTTCTGCTTTGCCTCCAGCACAGGGTAGCACATTTTGCCCAGGAACGGGTCATTCTTGGCGTTCACAAGCAGCGTTGGCACTTGTATGCTCTTCAGGAACTGCTTAGAGCTGACACGGGCATAGTAGTCATCTGCGTTCTTGAACCCGTGCAGTGGTGCTGTGTAGCGGTCGTCAAACTGCGGAAACGACCATAGAACACTATAATCTGTAAGGTCAACAGCTTCCGGGTACATCTGCCTTTTCTGCTCCAGTTTCTCGCCCAGGCTTTTAAGAAACCGTTGCGTATAGATCTTCGAGATTTGCTTGGCAGAAGATTTTATGTCGACAGGCACAGAGAACACTGTTGCTCTTTTTACCTCCTTAGGAACCAGCTCAGGAGTTTCTCCCAGGTATTTCAGACTTATATTGCCGCCAGCGCTAAAGCCTACCAGGTAGACGCTATCGTAGTGACCGGTTTTCAGTGCATGCCGCACTACAAGGTCCAGGTCGTCTGAAGCGCCCAGGTGGTAAGACCGGAGTAGTTTATTGGGCTCACCGCTGCAACTGCGGTAGTTCCATGCCAGGGCGTCAATTCCGTGGCTATTAAAAACTTTTACCATGCCTTGTATATAAGGCCGGCCCGAATCGCCTTCCAGGCCATGGGAGAGAACAATAAGTTCATTGGAACCTACCCGTGACCAATCTAAGTCTATGAAATCATCGTCGGGTGTAAACAAGCGCTCACGCTCATATAAGACTCCCTCTACCGTTCTGAACAGCCCTGGTACTATTGTTTGCAGATGGCCATTAAAAAGGTAAAAAGGTGCTTTGTGTTTTGAAGAAACAACAGGCATTTTTTGTAAGTTATACAGCTACTGTTATATGTTGTTTTATACGTAATCCGTTCTAAATTTAGCCATTCTACCCGGCTTATATATCAATATTTGTTTTTTTACGTACTCACACCAATAACTAATCATTTATATAACTATGAAAATTCAATCAAAGTTTAAAACTATAGGTCTGGCTCTGGCAGTTGGTTTTTTCAGCTACGGATGCTCGCAGGAAGCACAGAATGAGACAAATGAAGTAGTAGATGAAACGCAGGCAGAACTTAGTGACGCAAATGTAGAAGCAAACCGCGAATTTGACGATTTTGCATTGTGGGTAAACACCAACACAGAACGTGCAGAAACTGTTACAGCTGATGAATACCGCGAAATGCGTGCTGAATACAATCGCAGAGAAGCTGAGCTTGAAGCCGAGAGTAGTACCTGGGACGACGAAACTAAAAGAGAGTGGGAAGAAACGAAATCAGAGTGGAACGACTTCGAGAATAAAGTACAGCAGAGACTCGGAAACATTGATGATGTTGATGTGGACGTTGATGTAGAGAAGAACAACCAGTAAAAAATTACATTCTTATAAAAAAGGCCGCTTCGGGTTAACCCGAAGCGGCCTTTTTATGCTCTTCTGATCCGCTTGCAGCTTAGAATTGGGGCATACTAAAATTATGTGCAAGTAAATTATAGGATTAAATAGCATCATTACGCCGTAATTAGTATGTTTGTATTTCTAAGGCAAAAGTTTTTTAGAGTGGTGCTTTGGAATTTAATAGTAAAGGGTATACCTTTGCAAACCCATTTAACAACGGATTAAAGGAATTAATTATCATAAAATAATATGGCTAACCACAAGTCGGCATTAAAGAGAATCAGAGCGAATAACGCTAAACGTCTTCGTAACAGATATCAAGCAAAAACTACTCGTACTTTCATCAAGAAATTGGAGAATACAACTGATCAAGCCGAGGCGCAAGAGCTTTACAAGACAGTTTCTTCTATGCTTGACCGTCTGGCTAAGAAAAATATCATCCACAAAAACAAAGCAGCTAACAACAAGTCAAGACTGGCTAAGTTTGTTAACGGTTTAGCAGCGTAATTTGCTGGAAAAATTTGCTTAGAGCCTTACACCCTCCGTGTAAGGCTTTTTGTGCTTATATGCGGTTCTGATTGCTTATGGTGCATGTGGTGGAAATAATGTAAAATATAAAAGGTGAGCCCCGCACAAGTAAATCTTGTGCGGGGCTCACCTTTTATTAAACGTATCGCTTTGCAGCTGGCTTTTAGAGCCTAGGCAACGCTGATCTTTATCATGTTGGTACGCTTTTGCTCGTACATTGGCATACTGGCGGTGTTAATGAACACATCACCCTTCTGGATGTAATCGCCTTTCAGTAGCTCATCTTTGATGTCTGCAATAGTGGCATCCGTTGACTCAAACTTATTATAATGGAAGCCTCTAACACCCCAAACCAGGTTAAGTGTAGTAAGCAGGTTTTCGTTTTCAGTGAAAATAAAGATATCTGACTTTGGTCGATGCTTTGCTAACTGGAAAGCAGTATAACCTGATTTAGTCATACCTATGATAGCCTTCGCGTTTGTGTCTCTGGCCAGGTTGCAGGCATTTGCCACAAGGCTGTCGCTGAAAAATGTTTCAGAGTGCGGGTTCAGGATATAAGACTTATTGAAAATATCAGAGTGCGTTTCAACCGTTTTAATAGTAAGGCTCATGCTTCGGATAGTTTCGATAGGATAAGCACCTACGGCAGTCTCAGCACTTAGCATCAGGCAGTCGGCACCATCGATCACGGCATTGGCAATGTCATTTGTCTCGGCACGTGTAGGGCGCGGATTTTCAATCATGCTTTCCATCATCTGGGTGGCGATGATCACAGGTTTAGCTGCTTTGTTTGCTTTTTCAACCAGCATCTTCTGGATCATAGGCACTTTTTCCATGCCTACTTCAACACCAAGGTCACCGCGGGCAACCATTAGGGCATCGGCAGCCTGAATGATTTCATCAATGTTTTTGATGGCCTCAGGCTTTTCTATTTTGGCGATAACACGTGTGTCTTTGCCACGTTCTTTAATAATGCGCTGTACTTCCTGTATGTCTTCCACGCGACGCACAAAAGATAGCGCTACCCACTCTACATCATTATCTAATCCGAACTGCAGGTCGCGCAGATCCTTTTCAGTTAAAGAAGGTGCTGAAACAGGGGTGTCAGGAAGGTTAATGCCTTTACGCGGCTTTACAACACCACCATACTTTACTCTTGCTTCAATGGCACAGTCTTTATCAGTAGATACTACTATTAGCTCCAGCTTGCCATCGTCAAGCAGAATTGAATCTCCGATGTTAACATCTTTCGCCAGTTCTGTATAGCTTGTTGCAAGGTGATCGGAGTTACTTATTGATCCGTCACAAAGTAGCTTTACAATCTGTCCCTCTTTTATTTCTACACCACCATTTTCCACTTCACCCACTCTGATCTTAGGTCCTTGCAAATCCTGTACAAGGCAAACGGAGGTGCCGTGCTGGCGATTTAATTCACGCACATGGTTAATAACTTCCTTGTGTGCTGCGTATTCGCCGTGCGAGAAGTTCAATCTGAAGGCATCTACTCCTTCTTCTACCAATGCCAGTAATCTATCGTATGAATTGCTGGCTGGGCCAACGGTGGCAAGAATTTTAGTTTTATTGAAAGAAATGTTCATAATCAGAAAATCAGATTTTCTTTAAATTTAAGTGTAAGTGGATCAAACTGTTTTATGTACTGCACCAGAGAAGTAGCAAGCAATGTGCTGATAAAACTCGGAGGGTACAATAGCTGCATTTCACCGGATATCTGCAGCACATAATCATATTCCTTTATGTCGGGCAACAAAAAAGGTTTTTTCAGGGTTGATGGCCCCAAAGCTTTGTTTTTGAATAGCCGGATTATACTATGGTCTGTAATGTACTGATAATTTGAAATAATCAAACAATCTTTACCCAGTAAATCGTAATAAAGATCCTGTTGCTTAGCCAGGCGCATGTCAAACAGCCTGTTAAGGGCCCAGGCCAATTTGTACTCTTTAACAGGAGAAACTAACCCGAACAGGTTGAACGTATAATCATATTCAATGTCAAGGCGCAGTGTTCTCATAAAGTAATAGCAATTACACAAATTTAAGAAGACTGGCTTCCAAAACAGCAGAATTTGTGTAAAACTTTTATAAGAGGTCAAATAGAGTAATTTTTTTTGACATTGTCTGCCTAATTATATTTCTTTGCACAGTGTTTTAATAAACTATAAGAAAAATGTCAGAAATCGCAGAAAAAGTAAAAGCTATCATTATTGATAAGCTTGGTGTTGAAGAGTCAGAGGTTACTCCAGAGGCTAGCTTCACAAATGACCTTGGCGCTGATTCATTAGATACTGTTGAGTTGATCATGGAATTTGAAAAGGAATTTAACGTTTCTATTCCAGATGATCAGGCTGAAAACATCTCTACTGTAGGTCAGGCTGTTAGCTACCTTGAAGAGCACGCAAAGTAATATCCTTCATTTAGTATAAATTTCTACTATCTATCCTCTACTAGCAGCTTATGGAGCTTAAGAGAGTTGTAGTTACTGGGCTAGGCGCACTCACGCCAGTTGGTAATACTGTTTCAGAGTACTGGGATGGTCTGATCAATGGCGTGAGTGGTGCTGCGCCTATTACACGTTTCGACGCGAGTAAGTTTAAAACTCAGTTTGCCTGTGAAGTAAAAGGGTACGACGCAGAAAAATACTTTGATCGAAAAGAAGCCCGCAAAATGGACTTGTTTTCGCAGTTCGCCATGGTTGTAGCCGATGAGGCCGTAACCGATGCGAACCTTGTCGAAGGAAACTATGATCCTGATCGCGTTGGTGTGATCTGGGGTTCAGGTATTGGCGGTTTACGCACATTCCAGGAAGAGTGTGTGAATTTTGCCAACGGAGACGGGACACCCCGCTTCAACCCTTTCTTTATTCCTAAAATGATTGCCGATATCAGTGCTGGCCATATTTCTATTAAGTATGGTTTCAGAGGCCCTAACTTTGTTACGGTTTCTGCCTGTGCATCTGCTACAAATGCCATCCTTGACTCATACAACTATATCCGTTTAGGAATGGCTGATGTGATTGTGACGGGTGGTTCTGAAGCGGCTGTAACAGAGGCTGGTATAGGTGGTTTCAATGCTCTGAAAGCCCTTTCAGAGCGTAACGACTCTCCGGAAACAGCTTCGCGACCTTTTGACAAAGACCGTGACGGATTTGTGCTGGGCGAGGGAGCCGGTGCCCTGATCCTGGAAGAGTATGAACATGCAAAAGCCCGTGGTGCAAAAATATACGCCGAAGTTATCGGAGGCGGTATGTCAGCGGATGCTTACCACATCACTGCCCCACATCCGGAAGGACTAGGTGCCCTGAACGTGATGAAAAACGTGCTTCGGGATGCCAATATCAAGCCAGAAGATGTTGATTATATCAACGTACACGGTACTTCCACACCACTTGGTGATGTTAGTGAGGTGAAGGCAATCCAGACAGTGTTCGGTGAGCATGCTTATGATCTTAACATAAGCTCCACTAAGTCTATGACTGGCCACTTGTTAGGTGCTGCTGGCGCAATAGAGGCTATAGCCTCTATTCTTGCTATCAAGAATAACATCGTTCCGCCAACAATTAACCACTTCACAGACGACGAAGCTTTTGACTCTAAGCTGAACTTTACTTTTAACAAAGCGCAGGAGCGTGAAGTAAAGATTGCTTTGAGCAACACCTTTGGCTTTGGTGGACATAATACTTCTGTTCTATTCCGTCAATTTGAAGATTAGTGTTTGGGCCTATAAAACCAGTTCGACGCGTATATCATAAGTTATTTACCCGAGACAAAGAACTTGTACGTGCGATAGCAGGTATTATTGGCAGCACACCGGATAACATTCGGCTGTATAAACTCGCGCTTACGCATACGTCTTTCGCACGGCAGAACGCTGCAGGAAAGCACGAAACAAATGAGCGACTGGAGTTTTTAGGCGATGCCATACTTGGTGCTGTTGTAGCTGAACATCTCTTTAATAAATTTCCTTACGAAGACGAAGGCTTTCTGACAGAGATACGTTCACGCATTGTGAACCGTGAGTCGCTGAACCAGATCGCTCTGAAGATTGGTTTGAATCTGCTGGTGAAAGTAGACAGTTCAAGTCATGCCATGCGGCACAAGTCTGTTAATGGAAATGCACTGGAGGCTTTAGTGGGTGCGGTGTACCTGGACAAAGGCTATGTAATGACCCGCCAGTTTATCTTCAAAAAGTTATTGCGCCCGCACGTGGATGTACATAACCTGGTAAACACAACAGCTAATTTCAAAAGCAAATTGATCGAGTGGGCACAGAGCCAGAACCTCGACATTCGATTTGAGATCGTAAAACGAAAGCAGCAGGGCAATACAACCGAATTTACTTCAGAAGTATACATTGATGACAAACCGATTGCCATTGGAGTAGGCCTGTCTAAAAAGAAGGCAGATCAGGCAGCGGCAGAAAAAGGCATCGAATTCCTTAAAATTTCCTAAAGCTCTTTCCGTAGCAGCCTGGTTTTCTACAACTATGCTGCTGTTCAATCACCCGTTGCTGGCTATACTTTATCCGTTGTGCCCTTGAACAATTGCGTCCATTTCAAGTGCATTTTTTAACCCTTCTCCATAAACAGGGGCTGCTTGCTGCTTACACCTGATATAACTACAATCTTACGGTTAAAACATGTGCCCTTGAGCCCTTGTTATATAGCAGTCTTTCTGGGTTTGCTAGAACGGATTAATGAGGCAAAATTGCTTTACATCTCTTAACTTGCCTGTATATAGTTGCGTTATAAAATTTGATGGAAGAGACAAGACTAATGCTGGCAGCTGCCGCACTTAACCAGACTCCTATGGACTGGGATGGCAACCTGCAGAATATAAAAGATGCCATTACAGAGGCTATAACTAATAAAATTCAGTTACTGCTGTTACCTGAGCTTTGCATAACCGGTTATGGTTGCGAGGATATGTTTCTTAGTCCTTGGCTATCGGAAATTGCATTCCAAAAGCTTCTGAAGATAAAAGACTGGTGCGAGAACATTACAGTAGCGGTCGGCCTTCCGGTTCTTTTGAATAAAAGTGTGTACAATACTGCGTGTGTTATCAGGAATAAAGAAATCCTTGGTTTTACGGCCAAGCAGTTTCTGGCAAACGATGGTGTGCATTATGAGCCCCGATGGTTTACGCCCTGGCCTGCCAACGAGGTGCAAGAGTTTGAGGTTGACGGGCAGAAGTACCAGATCGGTGACATAATATATGAGGAGCAAGGGGTAAAGTATGCCTTTGAAATTTGCGAAGATGCCTGGCGCCCAAATCGTCCGGCGGAGCGCCATATGCCAAAGGGTGTCCAGTTGATACTAAACCCCAGTGCCAGCCATTTTGCCCTGAGTAAAACCGACGTCAGATACAGGCTTGTCGTAGATGCTTCAAAAAAATACCAGTGCGCGTACATGTATGCCAACCTGTTAGGGAATGAGTCTGGCAGGATGATCTATGACGGAGAGGTGTTGATTGCGCAAAATGGTAAGCTGATTCGCAGAAATGAGTTACTGTGCTTCAAAGATGTGGACATGGAGTGCGCAGAAGTTTGTTTTTCAGATAATCCTGAGATAGCTGAGGTAATAGAATATCTCCCGCCGATTGATGAGAATAAAGAACTGATCGCTGCGCTTAGTCTAGCCTTGTTTGACTATATGCGTAAGAGTCACAGCAGAGGCTTTGTGCTTTCCTTAAGCGGTGGTGCCGACTCTTCGTTGTGTGCCGTGGCGGTAGCCGAAATGGTGCGTAGAGGGATCAGTAGCCTGGGGGTATTGGGTTTTGTGGCGAAAGCCAGGATGTTCTCTATCCGGGATACCGCTACGTTCGATACCATGACAAAAGAGCATGTGCAGAAGGCATTGGTAAAAAAGCTGCTGACTTGTGCATACCAGGGTACAGTAAACTCTTCTGACGATACTTATAACTCAGCAAAGGGATTGGCTGATTCTATCGGGGCAACCTTTTATAGCTGGACGATAGATGACGAAGTGCGTGGATACGTTTCCAAGATTGAGAAGGCCTTAGAACGCCCGCTCACATGGGAGCAGGATGATATCACTTTGCAGAATATTCAGGCAAGGGTGCGTGCACCTGGCATCTGGATGCTGGCCAATATTAATAATGCCCTTTTGATGGCTACCTCTAACCGCTCTGAGGCCTCAGTGGGGTATGCCACCATGGATGGTGATACCTCGGGCAGCATTTCCCCGATCGCCGGTATTGACAAAGCTTTTATCCGGCAGTTTCTTATCTGGGCACAACAAGAGCTGGGATATGAGGGATTGCAGTACGTGAACAACCTGCAGCCAAGTGCTGAGTTACGACCAGCAAAAGAAGAACAGACCGATGAAAAAGACCTGATGCCATATGAGGTGCTGAACCAGATTGAGCGGCTTGCCTTTCATGACCGATACGCACCGATAGAGGTATTTAAAATATTAAATGAGAAGAAACTAGCAGATCCGGAAGTGCTCCAAAGCTGGATAACAAAGTTTTACAGCCTGTGGGCACGTAACCAATGGAAGCGCGAACGCTATGCGCCATCCTTTCATCTGGATGATTATAATGTGGACCCACGTAGCTGGCTTCGTTTCCCGATCTTAAGTGGTGGCTTTCGGGAAGAGTTGCTGCAGATGCAACAGATGATCAGATAAGTATAAAGGCGCAACAGCATCTGTTGCGCCTTTATACTTTTACCATTTGCCAAACTTACGCTTCAGGTGTTCATTTGTCAGGTAGATGCTGAGCATGAAAAAAATGATCATTATGCCGATAGGTAAAAGAAGGCTGATCAGCAAGGGGAGCAATCTATAGCAAATTAAACTGATCAATGCGGAGACCAAACCAATAAGCAAAAGTAGTTTAGCGTAGTAGCGGTTTCCTTCCTGCCAGTTTTCAATATCCCGCATAGAGTAGTGCGTCCTGAACCCCCAGAGCCAGTTTATGTGCCTTGGTGGCCACTTATAAAGTATAAACCCGATTACCAATACCAGTATGCCGGGTAACAGGTGTAGGAATAGCATTTCAATAGATTAGCTAAAATTCATCATCCATGTGATTTCAAGTATATCAGGAACAAGCATTTTTTTCCATTCCTTAAATATTGTAACTTTGGCTAGACTAGTATCGCCCTTATGAATTTATTGAATTATATTACCTGGAATGTAGATCCGGAGATTTTTCATCTAGGACCCTTAAGTATACGCTGGTATGGTTTGCTGTTTGCCATGGCTTTCATTTTTGGTCAGCGCATACTTACCAAGATATATGTAGCAGAAGGCCGCACCGAAGGAGATGTAGATGTGATCACGTTATACATGATCATTGGCACTGTTGTAGGAGCCAGATTAGGGCACACGCTCTTTTATGCACCTGACTATTACCTAAGCAACCCTATTGAGATACTGAAGATTTGGGAAGGAGGCTTAGCCAGCCATGGAGCAACCATTGGTATCCTTTTCGCGCTGTGGTTATTCAGCCGCAAACAGAAGTTTGACTACATGTGGGTACTGGATCGCATTGTGATCGTAGTAGCGCTTGGTGGTGCGTTTATACGACTGGGTAACCTGATGAACTCTGAAATTATCGGCCATGCATCTACAGTACCTTGGGCTTTCATTTTCGAGCGTCTGAACGAGAATCCGCCGGTGCCACGCCATCCAACACAATTATATGAATCGCTGAGTGTGTTTATGTTGTTTGTGCTGCTATACTGGCTATGGAGCAAATACAAAGCAGCATTACCAAAAGGTCTGCTGTTCGGTATTTTTGTAACGGCACTGTTCACTTTCCGTTTCCTGGTCGAATTCCTGAAAGAAAACCAGGAGGCTTTTGAAGATAACCTTGCACTAAATATGGGTCAGATCCTGAGTATCCCTCTGATATTGGTTGGCTTGTTCATCTTATTCAGAGTATGGCAGAACCCGAAACCTGCTTTGCCTGGCGGCAGACTCAAAGAGCAGGAGGTAAGCAAACAGACCAAGAATAAAGTATAATATATAAAAACAGCAGCGGCGCCTTTTATCTGAAAGGCGCCGCTGCTGTTTTAGTCTTATAGCTTATACCTGTACAGGTTGCCACCTTCACTCGTTATAACTAAGGTTTCGTCATCTTCAAAAGCAACACCTTCGGTCTGGCCAGCGCCCTTAAGTTTTACCTCTTCGTACTTCCCTTTATAAAAAGCAGCCGGACTGCTGTAATCGGTAAATAGGTGTAGTTTTTCTTCACTGAGTAAAGCTACTGTTTCACCATCCGGACTTATGGCGGCCCCGGTAACTAATGCTTTTAGGTGTCGGCTCCCAACCAATTTTGCTTTATACTGCCCACCTGTGTCAGGCAAGCGGTAAACCTTTGCTATTTCGCCTCTCCCCCTGTCCTTAGAAATGAGGTACAGATAGCCGTCAGCCCAGAAAATAGCTTCAGAATCAAAATTGCGGTTTTTTTTGGATGGCGGATATTCCTTTTGATCCTCATAAGTATAACGGATAGCCTGAATCTGGGAAGGAGTATTGAGGTTTACCTTATAAACAGCCAGCTCTCTACGGTTGTTGTTATTGTTGCCGCTATCTGCAATGTAAATGTTCCCATCCTTATCTATTGTCAGGTCTTCCCAGTCAACGTTAGGGAGCTTCAGTTTTATAGTTTCTACAATATTGCCACTATAATCCAGCTTATACAGGTAGGGCTTGTTACCGGCATCGTTGTGCGTAACTAACTGGTGCTGCCCGAATAACGCCACTACACCAGAGCTTTCACTTATCTCTCCGGGTAGCGAGGCGATTTTTACAAAGGATTTACTACCTCCTGTATCATCTGTTTCGTCGTCACCTGAAATTATATCACGAAAAGAAAATATCATTAATGCGGTTGCTGCCAGAAAAGCAGCTAAAACTTTTAACATAAGTTTCATATAAAATTTAAAGTATACATCAGGAGTAAAGGGTAGTTAGATAAACGAGAAGTATTAACAGACGTTAAGGCAATAAAGATGATTATATGTATTAATAACTTTATCAGCACTCCTAAAACCTGAAATCTACATGCTATGAACGTTAAAAAAATAAAAGAAACCTGCCTCTACGTCACGGACTTGTCACGTTCAAAAGCCTTTTATAACGGACGACTTGGCTTTGAAGTAATCGGGGAAGTAAAGGACCGGCATGTTTTTTTTAGAGTGGGAGAGAGTGTTTTACTCTGTTTTATTTCAGAAGCATCAAAACAAGGTGGCACACTACCTCCTCATTTTGGCTCAGGACAGCTACACCTGGCTTTTGAAGTTGCGAAAGATCAGTATCAGGACTGGAAGGAAAAGATCAGCCAGCAGCTGGGGATCAAGATTGAACAGGAGTATGACTGGGGTAGAGGTTTCCTGTCATTCTATTTCCGGGACCCTGATGAACACCTGTTGGAGGTAGTAATGGAGGGGATGTGGGAGAGGTAATAACTAATTTATAATTCCTGACCCACCTTTTGTAAGGTTTCGGAGTGTATGGTATGCCCACCATCAAAAGTATAAACAGCTGGTTCAATTCCAAGCTGCTGCATCAATTGCTTTTTCCGCTCTAAGGCCTCAGAAGTAATAAATTCGTCCTGTGTGCCATATACCAGTGCTACCGGTATCTCTGCAAAAGCAGCCTGGCTGGTTGTAAAGTTAATATCTTCGGGGAAGGAAGCAGCCCAAAGTATAAGTCTGTGCACAGGTGGTTTTTCCGTGGCTATCCAACGGCTAACCGTAGCCCCACCCTGCGAGAAACCCAAGATCGTCACACGCACATCTTTCGGAAGGGA
Organism: Pontibacter sp. MBLB2868; assembly: GCF_051904785.1. NCBI lineage: Bacteria > Pseudomonadati > Bacteroidota > Cytophagia > Cytophagales > Hymenobacteraceae > Pontibacter > Pontibacter sp. MBLB2868. The sequence goes on from NZ_CP196710.1 coordinate 159,397, forward strand.
CTTCAGGTGTTCTTGCAGTAACTGGTTAAGGTACCCTGCCTGGTCTTCTATCTCGGAGAGCCGGTCCTCTTTGGTCATCCAGGTGGCGCCAACCCTGCCCGAAAAGCCATCCAGGTAAAACCGCGACAGTGCCTCAGGCGCCACTACAAGCGTTTGCCCGTTATCAAGCCCCTGAAAATGCCTTAGAAAATAGCGTGCTAACTGGCCATACCCATGGCATACAACCCACAGGTCTTTTACTCGGGCAGATGGAGAACCTATCGTATAATAGCGTGCAGTGCGGGGTACTATAAGTTTATGCTCGTTCATGTATCTTGCTCAGGAATATTCCTGATTTTAAAATGTCCTGCCTTAAAGCATATCCCGGCACTGCTTTCTATAAATGCTCTTTGGTAAACTGGAACGGAAGCAGGTCTGCTACAGACCTGAAGCGGTAAAACTTACCGTCCTGCGCCTGTAAAAGAACCGGAATAGCCTCCTGTTGCTTATACTCATACTCTGCCATTACCTGGCGGCAGGCACCACAAGGCATAGCCGGTAAAAACTGTTCGTCGCTACGGCGGCGGGCAGTTACGGCCATCATTGTTATCTTTTTATTCGGGTGATTAGCGCTAAGTGCAAACAAAGCAGTTCGCTCTGCGCAAAGCCCCGAAGGATATGCTGCATTTTCCTGGTTGCTGCCTTTAAACATGGTACCGTCTTCCAGTACTAAAGCTGCTCCGACCAAAAAGTTAGAGTAAGGGGCATAAGCATCTTTTGCAGCCTCCTGTGCCAGCTGCATCGCTTTACGCTCCTGCTCATTCAGTTCTTCAGGATCCAGCACGTCGATGCTGATGTTTATATTCAGTTCACTTGCCATTTCATCACGAATAGTACTAAAAATTAGAAAAGGGCTATAAATTTAAACTAAATATCTGACAAAACCATATATAAGGTTTGCCTTGCATGGCTTATTGCTTAAATTCAGGCTAAACCATACCGCTACTATGAAAAGAATTTTGTTGCTCGGCGCAGGCCGCTCTGCGTCTTCACTTATAAAGTACCTCTTCGATCATGCTACAGCAGAGGGTTGGTTCATTACTATTGGTGACATTACCGTTTCGCACCTCCGGCCTTTGATAGAACCTATCTCCTTTGCCGATGTCATTACCTTTGATGTGCATAACGAAGAACAACGTGCAACAGAGGTAGCAAAGGCCGATCTGGTAATCTCGCTCTTACCTGCCGTTTTTCACATTGAAGTAGCAAAAGAATGCCTGGTACAGGAAAAGAACCTGATCACGGCCAGTTATGTTTCCCCTGCTTTTCTGGAGCTTCACCACGAAGCACAGGAAAAGAACCTTACCATATTGATGGAATCCGGGCTCGATCCGGGCATCGACCACATGTCGGCTATGGCTGTGATCAGGCGCATACAGGCTAACGGCGGTAAGCTGACCTCCTTTAAATCGTTTACCGGAGGATTGGTAGCACCGGAGTATGACAACAACCCATGGCACTACAAATTTACCTGGAACCCGAGAAATGTTGTATTGGCAGGCCAGGGCACAGCAAAGTATATCAAGAAAGGCGAGTACAAGTACATCCCTTACCACAAGCTGTTTAAGCGCACCGATTCTTTTCACGTGGATGGTTACGGGCATTTTGAAGGGTACGCCAACCGTGACTCCCTGAGCTACAGAGAACCTTATGGCTTACTGGATATTCCGACGATGCTGCGCGGAACGCTAAGAAGACCAGGTTACTGTGAGGCCTGGGATGTATTTGTGCAATTGGGCATAACTGACGATAGCTATGTGCTGGATAACTCTGAAAGCTTGACTTACCGGGGTTTCTTAGAGGCTTTTCTGCCTCCAGCTAAAGCCTCAGGGCAAAGTATGGCAGAACGAATCGGGGAGTACCTGAATATACCTGCTCAGGGAGATGTGCTGCAAAAACTGGAGTGGCTGGGGTTGTTCGACGAAACACCTGTGGAACTTGCCGGTGCCACACCTGCCCAGGTGCTGGAGAAAATACTGAAGGAGAAATGGACCCTGGCACCAGGGGATAAAGACATGATCGTTATGCAGCACTTGTTTGAGTATGAGCAGGAAGGCAGAAAGCATGAAGTGACCTCGTCGCTGGTTGTTACCGGTGATGACGAAGTACAGACAGCCATGGCAAAAACTGTAGGATTGCCAGTTGGCATCCTCGCCAGGTTAATGCTTCAGGGTAAGATCACACACAGAGGTGTTGTTATCCCGATTTACCCAGCGCTTTATGAGCCAGTACTGGAAGAACTGAAAGGATATGGTATCGACTTTGTAGAAAAGGAGAAGGTGATCAGGTAGGAGTCCTGGTAGTTGTAAGCGCTCCGGCACTCCTTTAGATCACCTGAACGGATTTTCTAAAAGTTCAGGTAATAGTCCCTGAGGAGTTCTGAAAACTGCGCCGTGTAGGTGGTTTTGTCTTCTTCTTTAATGTAGAACTCTTTAACAGCAGGGGCAGATACTGCGCTGGAAGTATACGTTTGGATATGGCGGATACACTTACCACCATGATAGGTAAAAACCTGCAACACTTCTGCCAGGTGTAAGTGAGAACTGCTGGCTAATCTGGAAAATATTGTAGCCTCAGCCGGAGGTAACAAGAGATACAGCCTTCCGTTTTGTGCCAGGTGTTGCTGAGCAAAAGCCAGAATTTCCTGGAAGAACAGCGCCTCGGCATGCCGCGAAGCATTTTTGGCGGCATCCGATGATTTTAAAGAAGACAGGAAGAAAGGTGGGTTAGAAAGTATAATGTCGTACTGCTTTTGATTATACTTTGCATATTCCTGTAAGCTCACAGGGTGCAGCTGTAAACGGTCAGGCCACGGGCTGATGGCAAAATTTTCTTTTGTCTGCGCCTGCGCCTCCGGGTTAATCTCTACAGCTTCCACAAGTCCAGCGCTCCGTTGTGCTGCCATAAGCGATAATAATCCCGTGCCTGCACCAATATCCAGTATAAGCCGCGCGTCTGCCACCTGCACATATGCCCCGAATAAGCAGGAGTCTGTGCAGACTTTCATCGCGCACTTGTCCTGTTCTACTCTGAAGTGCTTAAACTGGAAGTAGGAGTTGCGCATACAGATTATCCCGGATTGTTTATGCCTGACTCAAAGCCTTCGTCAATAAGTAAGTGCGGTGAGAGGGCGCTGGCAACAGCAAGTTCATCACAGCGTTCGTTTTCAGGGTGGCCGGCGTGACCTTTAACCCAAACAAATTTAACGTTATGTTTGGCATATATCCGCAGAAACCGCGACCACAGATCAGCATTGGCTTTGCCTTTAAAACCTTTTTTTTGCCAACCAAATACCCATCTTTTTTCAACTGCGTCTACAACATATTTAGAGTCTGAGAATACTGTAATAGGAATGCCCGGCTTCGTAACAGCCTCTAGGCCCACGATCACAGCTAATAATTCCATCCGGTTGTTAGTTGTTTTTCGGTAACCGGCTGTTATTTCTTTTACGTGGTGTTTCCAACGCAGAATGGTCCCATAGCCGCCAGGCCCCGGGTTTCCACGTGAAGCACCATCGGTATAGAGTTCTATCATAAAAAAGCAGGAATGAATGGCGCACAGAGAGCGAATGTTTTTAAGGTACATCCTCCTATACTCTCATGTACTTATTCAAATTTAAAGGTTAGTCTTAAAAAGTTTGATAGCGATGGCCAACAGTATGATACCAAACACTTTTCGGAGTACGTTGGCACCGTCTTTCCCAAGTTTACGCTCAATCCAGGAGGAGGCTTTCAGTACAATGTATACAAACACCAGGTTTATCACAATGCCTACAAGTACGTTTGGCAGTGAGTAAGCTGCCCGTAAAGACAGAAGTGTTGTCATGGTACCGGCCCCAACTATCAGCGGAAAAGCCAAGGGTACAATGGAGCCGCTTTTTGATTCTGGATCAGCATGAAAAAAGTCTTTGCCAAGGATCATCTCCAAACCTATCAGGAAGATGATAATAGCACCTGCCATGGCGAAAGATTCAAAATCGAGGCCAAAAAGTTTAAGAATGGACTGGCCTAAGAAAAGGAATACGATCATCAGAACACCGGATACAATTGTCGCTTTCTCCGATTCTATTTTCCCTTCGCGTTTGCGAAGGTCAATAATGATGGGAATAGAGCCTATAATATCAATTACGGCAAAAAGAATAAGCGTAACAGAGGCTATCTCTTTTAAGCTGAACATTAGAATACGTTAAAAAATATTGATTATAAAATTAGAGCGTCGCCCAAAGTTAGATAAATTGTATCAATTGAGAATGCAATGCGGTGTTGCAGCGCATACTTTAAGCTCCTGTCTCAAATTTATAGCTCAGCTACAGTAGTGGAACAGGCTAATGAACAAATAGGCAGACTTTGGGGCTAGGCTCAGGCGTAGTAGTGCAGGAAAAAGCGCTTTAGCTCTTCATACTCTTCGTCGAGGATGGCAGGGAAGTTGGCAATGCGGAATGTGTTGCGCGCCCAGGGGCCATAGCCATTGCCCAGGCGAATGTTGTGGTACAAAGCCCGCTTCTTCATGTCGTCAACCAGGCGCTCAGAGGCTTCGATGGCAATAACTGTTTTAGAACGGACTTCTTCATTCTCCACCAAAAGTTTCATATCAGAGAACTGCTCAAAAAAAGTATACAGCTCCTGTGCGCGGTCTGTCAGCTTCTGATCAATGGTTTTGATAAAAGGCCGGTCTTCCAGCATCCGTTTCAGGAGGTAAATATTGAGTACGTTTGGTGTGTGTGTGGTCTGGTAATTAAGCATCTTCTCATACATGGAAACCATGCTGTTGTAGTGGCCACGCTCATTTATTTGTTTTGCTCTGAAGATAGCCCTCGGAGAACAGGCCATAATACCCAGTCCGGCAGGCAAACCAAAACATTTTTGCACAGAAGCATACCATATATCCGCTTTGATAAGCTTTAGATTAAGGCCAGCCATCGATGATGTCGTGTCTACGGCAATTAGGGTGTCGCGAAAGCGGTTATGCAGGTTAAGTATGGTTGTTGCGTTAACCTGGGTGCCATTGGAGGTCTCGTTCTGAGTAAAGCAGATCAATTCCGTATCTGAACTGATCTGAAGACTTTCCACAGGCATTGGCTCGTTTACGTCGAACTTAAAGCCTTCGGAATTAGGTCGGAGCTGTTTTGCATACTGGAACCACTTCTCGCCAAAAGACCCGTTGTAGATATGATAACTCTTGTGCTTGGTAAGGCTCTGTATCAGTATTTCCCAGCATTCAGTGGCTGAAGAAGTAAAAAATATATAATAATCCTGTGGTATGTTAAGTTTGCGTTTGATAGAACCTACCACAGCCCGTGACAGCTGTACGAATTGTTCTCCTCTATGTGGTGTACTCAGGATATCCTCGTCATACGCATCTTGCAGATAGCTACGTACTTCAGGGTAAACTTTAGAAGGACCAGGGAAGAAGTTCAGCATAAGGAAATATAGTTAGAATATAGCAGTTGTACTATATTTTAGAGCAAAAGTTTCAGCTAAGTTTAGATAACGTAGTTTACCTGATCTTCTTACACATTAAAGCCGATCTGTTTTGGTTTCAGGCGTTCAAAATACTGTAGGGCAAGGCGGTAACTTTCGAGCCCGAAGCCTACAATACTGCCGGTGCAGTACGGTGCGATCATGCTCTTGTGGCGGAAGGCCTCTCTTTTATACACATTAGAAATATGCACTTCAACTACCGGAGCGTCAATAGCCTTTATGGCATCCGGTATTGCCACTGAAGTGTGCGTATAAGCTCCGGCGTTTAATACAATGCCTTTATAGCTGAAACCCAGTTCATGCAACTTGTCAATGATAACTCCTTCTGTGTTAGACTGAAAATAGGTGAGTTCCAGGGCCGGAAACGCCTCCTTCAGTTCTTCAAAATAATCCTCAAAAGAGCGGTTTCCATAAACTGCTTTTTCGCGCACGCCCAGGAGGTTAAGGTTAGGGCCATTCAGGATAAGTATTTTCATGTAAGGAGGTCTTGTTAAGCTTACAAATTTCCGATAGCACAAAGGTAAGGATTAACTATCTTTGCTTATAAATATAATTGTTGATTGTTGGATAGTTAAGCTGCTCTACGAATAATTTTATTTATTTGGATACTTCGTCACTTTCATTTTTAGCTTACACCTAAAAAAGCCTGAAAGCATTGTGTCTTATAAGATCCTTAAACCCCCAAACCTCACAAAATGAACTGGCCCATCTGTATTAAGCAATTTGAAGAGTACCTGAAGTTGGAAAAGTCGCTATCGAAGCACTCTGTAGAAGCTTACCTGCGTGATATCAGTAAATTAACGGATTTCCTGAAGCTGAGGAACTTGCAGGTAGCACCTGAGCATATTACAGCAGCTGTTCTGCGCGAGTTTCTGGAGTGGATAACTGAATTGGGAATGACGCCGCACTCGCAGGCCCGTACCTTATCCGGTATCCGTGCTTTTTACAAGTTCCTGATCATGGAAGACATGCTGCTGGTTGATCCGACAGATACTATTGAAGCGCCAAAACTGGATCGGAAGCTGCCCGATACACTTGACTTTCATGAGATAGAGCAGATACTGGCGGCCATTGATCTTTCTACTCCCGAGGGCACCCGCAATCGTGCCATGCTGGAAACGCTTTACAGCTCGGGCCTGCGCGTAACTGAGTTGCTGGATCTGCGCCTGAGTAACCTGTACGAAGACATGGGTTTCCTGAAAGTGGCAGGTAAGGGAGATAAAGAGCGGCTTGTCCCAATTGGGCGCGATGCCTTAAAACATATTAAACTGTACCGGGAAGGGGTGCGTTGCCACCTAAAAATCAAAAAAGGGCATGAAGATATTATCTTCCTGAACCGCCGGGGGGCACAAATGACACGCGTCATGGTGTTTACTATCATCAAAGACCTGACAGCCAAGGCAGGCATCCAGAAAACAGTTAGCCCGCATACTTTCCGCCATTCATTTGCCACACACCTGATAGAAGGAGGGGCCGACCTGCGCGCCGTGCAGGAGATGCTGGGCCACGAGTCCATTACTACCACCGAAATTTACACGCACCTGGACAGGGATTACCTGAAGCAGGTGATCAAAGACTACCATCCACGTAGCTGATTTGCACTTATCATGTTGCTGCGCAGTTTTCTGACTGCAAAAAAAGCTTCTGTTCATAAAATGATTTATAGTATACTTTTACCTGATCATGATTTTAAGACATCTGCCCGTCCTGTTTAGCCTTTTCCTTTTTGTTGCTGTACCTACCACTGCACAAACAGTAGAAGATATAACTCCAAAGCCTGTAGAAGTAAGAAAGCTGGGCCAGGGATATGTTACGGTTAATAAAAAAACACAGATTGTATTTGATAATGAGTTTGCTAACCAAGCGGCTTACCTAAAGGAGGTACTGGCTGCGCAAGTCAAACTTGATCTGCAAGTACAGCCTAAAGGCCAGACCCAAGGCCAGGCAAATAGCCGCATTTACCTTGTTTTTGATGCTAAATCGATCAGCAAAGATGAGATGTATACCCTGGCTGTAGAAGGTAAGGATGTAACGATCAGGGCAAAAGATACTGGCGGTGTTGTTTACGGTATTCAGACACTGCTGCAGTTGCTCCCACTCCGAAAGATGGAGGAGGTGAAGATACCAACAGTAATGGTAACGGACTACCCGCGTTTCTCATACCGAGGAATGCACCTGGATGTGGTGCGGCATATGTTTCCCGTATCTTTCATCAAGAAATACATTGATTACCTGGCTTTTCATAAGTTCAATACCTTTCACTGGCACCTGACTGACGATCAGGGCTGGCGCATTGAGATCGAATCTTACCCGAAACTCAACTCCGTAGGTTCCTGGCGAAATGCCACTCTGATCGGACATTTTAAGGATACCCCGGCGCGGTATGACAGCACGCGCTACGGTGGCTTTTATACTAAAGATGAGGTGCGTGAAGTGATAAAGTATGCTGCAGTGCGTGGTATAAGTATAATTCCGGAAATTGACATACCCGGCCATAGCAGGGCCACAATTGCCGCTTACCCTGAATTTAGTACCCGCCCCGACACTACTTGGAATGTAGCTACTACCTGGGGTATGTATAACCGCCAGAACAATGTGTTACAGCCAAATCCAGCTACTTTCAAATTTCTGAAGACAGTGTTTGGCGAGGTGGCCGACCTTTTTCCTGCTACCTATTTCCACTTAGGAGGTGATGAGTGCAGCAAAATGTGGTGGAAAGCGGATCCTGTCTCACAGAAGTTTATCAAAGATCATAATCTGAAAGATGAAAAAGGCTTACAGACATACTTTATTGAGCAAGTAGCCAGTTACCTGAAGACAAAAGGCAAGACGGTGATCGGGTGGCATGAAATATTGGAAGGTGATCTGGATAAGTCGGCGGTTGTAATGAACTGGGGAGGCGAAAAGGAAGGGATCTCTGCCGCAAGCCGCAAGCACAGGGTAATTATGACACCAGGCAAACCATTGTACTTTGACCATTACCAGTCCAAGGACCCCAATGACAGCCTTTCGATAAGTGGTTACAATCCGTTAGATGCCGTTTATAACTTTGAACCAGTGCCAGATTTGCTACGCCAGCAGAACCTGGACCAGTACATTATCGGGGCTCAGGCCAATGTTTGGACTGAGTATATGGGCAGCCCTGCTAAAGTGGAGTACATGATATTCCCGAGGATGACGGCGTTGAGCGAAGTGCTCTGGTCAGCTCGCGAGAACAAAGATTACGAAGATTTTAAGCGAAGACTTAAAACGGCTGTTATCCCGAGGTACAACTACTGGAAGAGCGGCTACTTTAAAGGCTTTGACAAATGGACCTCAGATAAACAACAGTAGCTAATAGTTAGTAGCTAGCTGGTATACTTGTAATTAATAGCCTTTCAGGTCGATGTCCGCTGGGGTAATCAGTTCCACTTGTTTGCCCATCTTCTTTTGTATGATCTTAAAGTGGTGCTGGTCCTCCGGGGTGATAAGAGAAATAGCTTTTCCCGAAGCACCTGCCCGCCCTGTTCTGCCGATACGGTGTACATAGTCTTTCGGAGACCGTGGCAGATCATAATTGATCACGTAAGGCAGAAACTGAATGTCAATGCCTCTGGAGGCAAGGTCAGTAGCGACAAGTACAGGTGTTTTACCTGATTTAAATTTGCTTAAAGCCTCTGTTCGGGCTCCCTGGCTTTTCTTGCTGTGCATTGCCGCTGCCGGAATGCCGTTTTTTACAAGCTTACCTACCACATTGTCTGCCGTTCTGGTAGAAGAAACAAATACCAATACCTGCTGCATGTTCTCCGACTTTATGAGGTACCGTAGAAATGGGCCTTTCTGTTCGGGGCTAACAGCATAAGCAACCTGAGAGATTAGATCAGGCGTCAAACCCTCTTCTGCTTTTATCTCTATCATCACCGGATCACGGAGCAGGTTTTCGCGGATGTCCTCTATCTTATTGCTCAGTGTTGCCGAAAAAAGTATGTTCTGGCGTTGAGAAGGTAAGAGCGCAAAGATCTTGTTCATCTCCTCTTCAAAACCTAAGTTCAGCATTTTATCAGCCTCATCCAGCACAAGCGTTTCCACTTCCGACAGGTGCACTGCTTTCGAAGAGATCAGGTCCAGCAAGCGCCCGGGTGTTGCCACAAGAACCTCGGTGCCTTGCAATTGCATCATCTGTGGGTTAATGGAAACGCCGCCATAAACGGCCAGGGTTTTTACTTTTCTAGGAAGTTGGCTGCCAAATGATTTAAAAACCTCGCTTACCTGTACTGCCAATTCACGCGTAGGCACAAGCACCAGGGTTTTTACACGCCTGCTTTTTGAAACCGCTTTACCCTGGAACTGCTGTAGTATTGGCAGTACAAAGCTAGCTGTTTTACCGGAGCCGGTTTGCGCGATACCCAGTATATCCCTGCCTTTTAAGATAGCTGGTATTGCCTCTTGCTGCACAGGGTAAGGGTGTGGGTACTGCTGAGCTGCTACTGCCTGAAGCAAGGACTCTGAAAGACCTAAAGATGAAAAGGACATAAGACGATTTTAATACAGTTCTCCTGAACCTGTAACAAATGTAACAGTTTGTTCAGGAATTATAGAAAGACCAGCTTAAATGACCTCGTATGTTTGCAGATAACATCAAGTATTATCTTTTTTATCTTCAGAAGACTCTTCTTTTCTTTCTTCAGGTGGCGTGTCAGTTATGACACCATTTTCATCCACATAGGCGATCATCTCGGCAAGGCTGCCCCCTGTTGAATTCTCCTGGCGCTCCTGTTTGCGCAGTTCTTTCTCTTTTTTCTTTTTTTGTTTCTTCTGCTGGAGTTGCTTCTTCATGAAGCTGTTTTGAGATCTACCCATAGTATGTATGTTAGTAGTTAAAGCCACTCCCGATTTTCGGAACTAGCGTGTGCCTTCATTCTTATTAACGACAATTGGATAAGAAGGGGGAATTTTGATAAAAGACTGTAGCCGTTCAACGCAACCATCGTTTAATATTTGAGCCAGAGCCAAGAAGATGCCTGCCAGCGCACCTTTATTTGGCCAATATGCCTGCTGGCTTTAAGATAATTGAGTGACCAGCGGGTATTTATGTTTAGGTTTCTATCTTTGTAAGCAGCATAACCAATCAACCATAGCCGCTGTGTATAAAAGTATCCTTCGCCCACTGCTGTTCCAGCTAGATCCTGAAAGAGTGCATTACCTTACTGCCGATGCTGTAAAGATTGCAAACAAGTTGCCCTTTGTAAAAGGGGTAAGCCAACAGATGTTTCAGGTGCAGGACCCGGCGCTGGAGCGGGAGCTGTTCGGGCTTAAATTCCCTAATCCTGTGGGGTTGGCTGCAGGCTTTGATAAGGATGCAAAGCTGATAGATGAGTTCGCCAACTTCGGGTTTGGCTTTATCGAAATAGGTACACTTACTCCAAAGCCCCAGGCAGGAAACGAAAAACCACGGCTATTCCGCTTACCTCAGGATCAAGCGATCATCAACCGTATGGGCTTCAACAACGAAGGGGTAGATGCCGCAGTAAGGAGGCTGGCCAAGCGCAAGAGCAACATTATTGTTGGCGGGAACATTGGCAAGAATAAATCAACCCCTAATGAAGAAGCTATACGTGACTACCTCTACAGCTTTAAGGCTTTGTTTGATGTGGTAGATTATTTTGTAGTGAATGTGAGTTCACCAAATACCCCGGACCTGCGTGCTTTACAGGATAAAGAGCCTCTTAAAAAATTGCTGCTTACTCTGCAGGAGGAGAACAATAGTCATGTGAAACCGAAACCACTCCTGCTCAAAATAGCTCCGGACCTTAACCTGAACCAGCTCAACGATATCATTGAGATTGCCATTGAAGCCAGGTTGAGCGGGATAATTGCCACAAACACCACCGTAAGCCGTGCCGGGCTGCATACGTCACCAGATAAAATCTCTGCTATGGGAGCTGGCGGCCTTAGCGGCAAGCCCTTAACCGAGCATGCCACACAAATTGTCAGGCACCTTCGCACCTTCCTGCCTCAGGAGATCCGTGTAATAGGTGTGGGTGGGATCATGACGCCGGAGGATGCTGTTGAGAAGCTGCAGGCCGGTGCCGATCTTATTCAGTTGTACACTGGCTTTATCTATGAAGGCCCTTCTCTTATCAGCCGCATCAACAAAAAGATATTAACTAAATAATTTAAATTGCCTGCCTTTTTGCTAAGCTCTTCATCCAAAAAAATGTAAATTTGGAATCTTTAATTAGTCAAAGGTATGGCCAAGAACACTTACAGAAACGATACGCTGGTAGGGCGGAAGAATGAGGTGCGTGGTAAGAACGAGCCACGACGAGCAAATGTGCCGAAGAGTGAGATGCAGCAGAAACAGGCGAAGAAGAAGTTCTCTTTTAAACTTCCTTCTATGCCAACGTTCCGCCTGGGTTTTCTGGGAGACAAGCGTCTGAAGCTGGCAATTGGCTTTACATTCCTGCTCTTTTCATTTTGCCTGACAATTGCTTTTGTATCTTACCTATTCACAGGTAACGCTGATCAGAGTGTAGTGGAGTCAGTGAGTGGCACCGGGCTCAAGGAATCAGGGCAGGAGGCGGAGAACTGGTTGGGTTTATTTGGAGCATGGCTGGCTCATTTCTTTATTTATGACCTGGTAGGCATTGGTGCCTTCTTTATAATCCCTATCCTTTTTGTAGCTGGTTTACGCATTGTTTTCAAACGCGTAACAACTTCAATGACCTATATTCTTGGGCTTTGCAGCTTTAGCATGCTCTGGTTGTGCCTGATGATGGGGTACATAGTGTTTGCCCTGGATGCTGTCGGGCCACTTGGCTTTTTAGGAGGTGGAATAGGTATTGAGGCAGCCACCTGGATGCACAGTTTGATTGGCTGGGGCTCCTGGCTGTTCCTGGGTTTCCTGCTTTTAGTTTTCCTGGTAGGTTTCTTTAACATTACAAGTATAAACTGGGGTAGCAAACCGGATGAAGTGCTAACGGAAAGCGGAGCGCCTGAAAGAAACCATGCCTCCTCTTTGGGAGATGTACTGGGTAATTCTGCAAGAAGTGTTAACCACAACGCCGACCCAACTGCATCGCTGGAATATGAAGAAGAAGAGGAAGATGTGCCTTTTGATGATGAAGACGATGAAATAAACCGTGCGCTGGAGATGGAGCTGAGTACCATTACTCCGAAAGATGAGCCTACGCCAAAGCCGTCAAGCCTGGCATTGGAACTGGATATTGAGGAGGATGATGCTGTCGTACTGGATGGTTTCGATAACCCGGAAGAACCGGAGATGGAACTACAGATAGAGCAAACCCCCGAAGAGGAGGAAGCGCGCGTTTTAGCCGGTGAAAATTATGATCCGACCCTTGACCTGGCCCGGTACCAATACCCACACATTGACCTGCTGACAGACTATGGCAGTAGCAAAATTCAGGTGAGTAAGGAGGAGCTGGAGGCCAATAAAGACAAGATCGTCGATACGCTTGGCCATTACAATATCAGCATAGCCAGCATTAAAGCTACTATCGGGCCCACTGTAACACTATATGAAATAGTGCCGGATGCCGGCGTGCGTATCTCCAAGATCAAAAATCTGGAAGATGATATAGCCCTGAGCTTAGCTGCACTGGGTATCCGTATCATCGCACCGATTCCGGGTAAAGGTACTATTGGTATCGAAGTGCCGAACACCAAGAAAGAGATGGTATCTATCAAATCCATTCTTTCGACGGAGAAATTTATGAAAAGCGACATGGATCTGCCAATCGCTTTTGGTAAAACGATTACCAACGAAGTGTTCATCACTGACCTTGCCAAAATGCCCCACCTGCTTATGGCGGGTGCCACGGGGCAGGGTAAGTCTGTTGGCCTGAACGCTATCCTGACCTCCTTGCTTTACAAGCGCCACCCGTCGCAGCTCAAGTTTGTGCTCGTTGACCCAAAGAAGGTGGAACTATCGCTGTTCAATAAAATTGAGCGCCACTTTTTAGCGAAATTACCTGATAGCGAGGAAGCTATTATCACAGACACAAAAAAAGTAGTGAACACGCTCAACTCCCTTTGTATGGAGATGGACATGCGCTACGATTTGCTGAAGGATGCTGGCTGCCGTAACCTGAAGGAATATAACCGCAAATTTGTGGAGCGCAGACTGAACCCGCAGAAAGGCCATCGGTTTATGCCATACATCGTGCTGGTGATAGATGAGTTGGCCGACCTGATGATGACTGCCGGTAAAGAGGTGGAAACACCGATTGCACGTCTGGCGCAGTTGGCAAGAGCCATTGGTATACACCTGGTAGTTGCTACGCAGCGTCCGTCGGTAAACGTGATCACGGGTATCATTAAAGCAAACTTCCCGGCACGTATCTCCTTTAAAGTGACCTCCAAAATCGACTCCCGTACTATTCTGGATGCCGGTGGAGCCGATCAGTTGATAGGTCAGGGGGATATGCTGTTCTCTATCGGTTCGGACATGGTGCGTATACAGTGTGCTTTTGTGGATACACCGGAAGTAGACAGGATCTGTGAGTTTATCGGAGAGCAGCAGGGCTATAGCGATGCTTACCTGTTACCGGAGTTCGTGGGGGATGAAAGCGGTAATGATAAAGCCGATTTTGATCCAAGCTCTAAAGATTCGTTGTTCGAAGAGGCTGCGCGCATTATTGTACAGCACCAGCAGGGAAGCACTTCTTTGTTACAACGCCGCCTGAAGCTGGGTTACAACCGCGCAGGACGCTTGATTGACCAGTTAGAATCAGCTGGAGTGGTTGGGCCGTTCGAGGGAAGCAAGGCACGTGAAGTTTTAATTCCGGATGAGTACAGTTTGGAACAGTTATTGAATACGATGGGGTAGAAATACCTAACAAGTAAATTATAAACATGAAAAGATTACTCTCTTTATTGCTGGCAGTGATGCTATTTGTAAACCTGGCACAAGCACAGCAAGATCCGAAGGCAGGTAAAATACTGAACGCCATGAGCCAGAAGTATAAAACAATGAAAGCCTTTAAAGCCAACTTTAGCCAGACACTGGAAAACCCGTCGGCCAAAGTAAAAGAAACAATGAACGGCGATATCTTGGTAAGTGGAAATAAGTATCGATTGGGTGTGAGTGGGCAAGAGGTTATCAGCGATGGTAAGCTTATGTGGACCTACCTGAAGGATGCCAATGAAGTAACCATCACAGAAACTGACGATGAGGCTGAAAGCATGTCGCCGAGCAAGATATTTGACATGTATAAGAAAGGATACAAATATGCTTATGCAGGTGCAGAGACAATTGAAGGTGCAAAGTATGATGTGATCGAATTATCTCCGGAAGACCGTACAAACCCAATATTTAAGGTTCGTCTCTTCATCAACCAAAAAGACAAGACTTTAAAGAGCTGGCAGATGTTCCGTAACAACGGTAACCGCTATACTTATACTATCAAGAATTTTCAGTCTAACCCAACGCTTGCTTCCGATGCCTTTTCATTTAATAAGGCAAAGTATAAAGGGGTAAACGTGGTTGACCTTAGATAATACAACCATTTTATGATCTGGAAAAGGCTGCTCCGTTTGGGGCAGCCTTTTCTGCTTTAATTCCCTTATTTATGATTTTGTTTTACCTCTTCGTATAAGATGATACTTTTGTATAAACCTTAGCAAAGAACCATCGCCATGACCAGAGAACATCTCTTCGAACAGATCCTGCTAAAAAAGTCTTACCTGTGTGTGGGGTTGGATACAGATCCCAAAAAATTGCCTGAACACCTCCTTGATACTGAGGACCCGGTATTGGAATTTAACAGGCAGATAATTGAAGCAACTGCCGACCTCTGCGTAGCCTACAAACCTAACATTGCCTTTTATGAGGCACAAGGGCCAAAGGGATGGGTTAGCCTGGAAAAAACGCTGCAGTACATTCCCAAAGAGATATTTACGATTGCTGATGCCAAGCGGGGCGACATCGGGAACACTTCAGAACTATACGCACGCGCGTTTTTCGAGACTTTTAAATTCGACTCAGTTACGGTTGCTCCTTACATGGGGGCAGATTCTGTGAAACCTTTCCTTGTGCAGGGTGGCAAATGGGTAATACTATTAGCGCTTACTTCAAACGCAGGCAGCCAGGACTTCCAGATGCTGAAGCTGGCAGATGGTAGTGAAGAGTATTTGTTTGAGCAGGTGCTGCGGGAAAGTTCCACGTGGGCCACAGCCGGACAAATGATGTATGTGGTTGGTGCCACGCAGGCAGACTATGTTGCGCGCGTGAGAAAGATTGTGCCAAACCATTTCCTGCTTGTTCCGGGCGTTGGCGCACAAGGCGGTAGCCTGGAAGAGATCTCCCGATCAGGTATGAATCAGCAGTGCGGTTTGCTGGTGAACTCTTCCCGCGGAATCATATACGCCTCCTCTGGGCGTGATTTTGCAGAGAAAGCACGAGAAGCAGCACTAAAGGTTCAGCAGGAGATGGCAATATACCTGGAGCAGTTCGTGCAGCATTTGTAGGTTTATTTTAAGCGGGTAAAATGAAGATCGTTGTTATAGGAGCAGGTGGAGTAGGGGGGTATTTTGGCGGGAAACTGGCTAAAGCTGGTTTCGATGTTACTTTTTTGGCCAGAGGGGCACATCTAGAAGCCATGAAAGTAAATGGCTTAACTGTAAAAAGTTTACAGGGCGATTTTCATGTTGACCAGGTGCAAGCCACTGATAGCATAAGCGGAATAGGACAGGCAGATCTGATCATACTTGGTGTAAAGGCTTGGCAGATTAAAGAGATAGCAAAGGATTTAAAACCAATCTTACATGCTGACACACTTGTACTGCCCTTGCAAAATGGCGTGTTAGCTATTGATGAACTAAAAGAATACATTCCGGGGCATAATATACTTGGGGGCCTCTGCCGGATTATCAGTAAAATAGATGCTCCGGGCGTAATCAACCATTTCGGAGTAGTACCGACAATCGTTTTCGGGGAAACCGATAAGTCACGCTCCGAACGAACGCAACAAGTAAAAACTATATTTGATAAAGCTGGAATAGAGTCGCAGCTATCTGATGATATTTATGCGGATCTTTGGAAAAAATTTACTTCGATCTGTATAAGCGGCCTTTTGGCTGTGTCCCGGACTACTTACGGAGAGCTAAGGGAGTTAAAAGAAACCAGGCAACTGATGGTCGAATTATTACGCGAGATCCATCAGCTGTCTCAAAAAGTGGGCATTGACATCCAGCCCGATTTTCCTGATAAAGTTGTAGCCTTTATAGATACCTTGCCCTATGATTCAACTGCATCATTAACCAGGGACGTGCTACAAGGAAAGCCTTCAGAAATCGAGTATCAGAATGGTACAGTAGTTAGACTTGGTGAAATATATGGCGTGGATACACCGGTAAACAGGTTTATTTACAGCTCAATTTTACCAATGGAAATAAAAGCGAGGAAGGTTAAAGTTTAAACGGCAAAACATACGCGGGCACTTTCATAAACCGGGAGCCACATAAAAGAGATAATCAATATGAACAACAACGACATAATACGCAGGCTCCGTTATACTTTCGATTTTAGTGACGCTAAGATGATAGAGGTGTTTGGATTGGCAAACAAAGAGGTAACACGTGCACAGGTGAGCGACTGGCTTAAAAAAGAGGAAGATCCAGAGTATAAGGAACTGGACGATGAAAACCTGGCAATTTTTCTGAACGGACTGATCATAGACATGCGTGGTAAGAAAGAAGGTCCGCAACCGATACCGGAAAAGCAGCTGAACAATAACATCATCCTCCGTAAGCTCAAGATAGCTCTCAATCTAAAAGATGATGACATGCTGGATATACTTGAACTGGTCAATTTCAGGCTGAGCAAGCACGAACTGAGCGCCTTTTTCCGTAACCCCAGCCAAAGCCAGTACAGGCCTTTAAAAGACCAGATACTGCGTAATTTCCTACACGGTATGCAGCTAAGATACCATGACAACCAAGCTATTTAGTTTACTATTTTGTGGTAAAGCTTAGCGAATCATTTTAAAACCGGCAACGTGAAAGAAGATTTCCTGCACTACATCTGGCGGCATCAATACTTTGTTAAAACAAACTTAGCAACTACTGATGGAGAGCTGCTGCAAGTATTGCGGGTTGGTTATTACAATACCGATACCGGGCCAGACTTTAAGGAAACCATCCTGAAGATCGGAGATGTAGAGTGGTCAGGAAGTGCTGAAGTCCATATCAGAGCATCGGACTGGTACCGGCATCAGCATCAGACGGATGCAAAGTATGACCAGGTTGTGCTGCATGTGGTATGGGAGGCCGATAAAGCAGTACACCGCCAGGATGGCAGCCAGGTGCCTGTACTTGAACTGAAGAACAGGGTAGACCTGAAGTTGCTTCACACCTATGAGCAGTTGCAACAGGCCCGGTCTACGATTCCATGCGCTGCCTTTTGGCCCGCAGTACCCGAAGTAACCAAGCTAAGTATGATGGAGCGCTCCCTGATAGAGCGGCTTGAATTGAAAGGAGAGGAGGGGCTGCAGATAGCCAGGGCTTATGGGAATGATTGGGAGCAGACAGCTTACCATATTTTACTACGTGCTTTGGGATTTAAAACAAATCAGCTGGCTTTTGAACAATTAGCGAAAGCAGTGCCCCAAAAAGTGGTGAGGCAGCATCAGGCATCGCAGTTCCAGTTGGAAGCGCTGCTCTTTGGCCAGGCTGGTTTCCTGAATGAAGCACAGGATGATTACACCTTGATATTGCAAAAGGAACATGCTTTTCTGAGCCACAAGTATAAGTTGCAGCCACTGGCCATGCAGCTGCACCAATGGAATTTCCTGAGAATGCGCCCTGGTAATTTCCCGACGATGCGGATAGCCCAGTTGGCAGCTCTGCTACACCACGAGGCAGGTATTTTTTCTAATCTGCTGGAGTCAAGCGATATGAAAGCTGTAGTATCCTGGTTCAGGTCGGAGGTTTCGGAGTATTGGCAGCAGCATTACATGTTTGGCAGAAAATCGAAGGCTTCCCAGGCTGCTATGGGCAAGAGCAGTGCCCAAAATCTGTTCATTAATGCCGTCGTGCCGCTGCTGGCAGCCTATGGCAGCTATAGCGGTAACAGGCGGCTTTTAGACAAAGCCATTGACGTGCTGGAACAGCTGCGGGAAGAAAGCAATCAGTATACCCGGAAATACGAAGACCTGGGTTGGAGAGCGAAGTCAGCCGCTGATAACCAGGCTGCATTAGGGCTTTATAAGTTATACTGTGCGCCAGTAAACTGCATGCATTGCGGGGTAGGAAATAAAATAATGAAGCAAAATAGCCCTGCTGCATGAATTCAGTAATTTTTGTCCTGAATATAGGGTTGCTGTCTTTACTGGTCTGGGCACTTTGGAAGCGACCTGTTTTAAATGAAATTAGGCCATTTGTATTACCAGGGTTATTCTTGAAACTTGCCTGTGGTATAGCGTTAGGACTTCTTTACCACCATTACTATCAGGAAGGCGATACGCTTACTTTTAAAAATGCATCTCTGCACCTCTCAGCATATGCAAAGGAAAACCCGGTAGCCTATATCCGTTTGCTACTTTTTAATGAGTTTAGTAGCGACAGCTTAAGGGCCTCGCTGCCTTTTACACGTTTCCCAAACTTTTCAAATTCATTCTTCTTTCTGAAATTACTCAGTGCCCTGAACCTGCTTACCAATAACAGTTACTACTTAAATTCACTCTACCTGTCCTTGTTCAGTTTTTGGGGCACAGCAATGCTGGTTGCTACGCTTGTAAGGCTGGAGCCTACGCATAAACAAGCCTCTGTCATTGCTTTTTTCTTCTTCCCTACGGTAGTGTTCTGGAGCTCAGGGGTGCTGAAAGATCCATTGGTTTTCGGGAGTATGTGCTGGCTAGTTGCGATAGCTTTACAGCTTGCAGCCGGCAAGTCTTTAAGTAAAATAAACTGGCTTTTACTGCCCCTGATGCTCTATTTGTTTATAAGGATCAAGTTTTTCCTTGCCCTGCTTCTGCTGCCGCTGCTGTTACTTTACGGGTTAGTAAAAATTATAGCTAGGCAAACAAGCTACCTTAACTCAATGGTTTCACAGCTGCTGGCTATGCTGCTGCTGGCAGTTGCATTTGGATTACTGGGGGCAACTCTTGTAGCAGAATACGACAATGCATTCTTCTACCACAATCTTGTCTACACCTACCAGGAGATGCTAGAACTGTCGGTTGGGCAGCCGCACATCGTATTCCGGCAACTGGACCCGAACCTGACCAGCATGCTGGCGAATGCACCAGAAGCATTATTTGGGGCTATTTTCAGGCCATTTGTCTGGGAGGCAATAAACCCGCTGCATCTACTTATGGGCCTGGAGAATTTGATATTAATGGCTTTGACAGCGCTTTTTGTATCGTCGTTGTTTACAGGCAGGTTAAAACTACCTACTATGATGCAACTGTTGTTCATCCTGGTAGTGGTAGCTTTCGGAGTCATCATTGGCCTCACTACGCCTAACTTTGGTACGCTTAGCCGCTACAGAATTGCGTTCCTGCCTTTTTTAGTTTATCTGCTGTTGCAAAATCGTTATGCTAAGCGTCTGCTGCTACCAATCCGGAAATAGGCATATTTTAAAACTCCCGAGCTTCTTTGTACCTTTGCGCTTTATTTAAGAAACTTATGCAAAATCCTGTAATCATATTAGGCGCCCAGAAACTGGGAACTGCTGCCCTGGACATTTTCAATAGTAATAATGTAGTAGTGTATTGTTTTCTGGATGATAACCAGAAGCTACAGCAGCAGGAAGTGAACAATATTGCTGTAATGGGCAGCACAGAAGATAATGAGTTTCTGAAACTTGTAGGCAAAACATGCGATGTGTTTGTGGCTCTGGAAGATGTTGCTGCGCGCAAAGGCCTGATAAAAATGCTGAAAGAAGACCATAAGGTAGTGCCTGTAAACGCCATCCACCGTTTTAGCGCTGTTTCTGAATTTGCCTGGTTAGGGCACGGGAACATGGTTGCCGCCGGAGCCGTGATAAACAACAATGCAAAGATCGGAAACCACAATCTGGTGCATTCCAACGCTGTTGTAGATGCCTATGCTGAACTGGGAGATTTTATACAGGTGGGTGCCGGTGCAGTGATCAATGCGGAGGTAGTTGTTGGAGATGGCGCATTTATCGGTACAGGCGCAGTTATAGTGTCCGGTGTGAAAATTGGTAAAAATGCCCGTATCGGTGCTGGTGCTGTAGTGGTAGCTGACGTGCCTGCCAAAGCAACTGTTTTCGGCAATCCTGCTGCTCCTATCAAATAAACTTTTATACTTGTTCCTGCTGTTAAAAAGCTAAACTGATGAAAATCATTTTTTAAGCACGAAAGCAGTTTCTAAATTTGTACCTGTATCAGTTGATACTCTAGCAAAAATAGAGTCAGAACATAGCTCTGAAAGAGCGCATTTTTAAAAACACTAAGCTGAAACTTAGCAGTTATGAACAAACCCTATAGCATTTTACTTTACTACTGCTACGCGCAGATAGACAATGCGGAGGAGTATCGTGATGAGCATCACCTCCTGTGCCTGAATTTAAACCTGCTGGGCCGTATTATTGTGTCAGATGAAGGACTGAACGGTACTGTTTCCGGTTTAAAAGAAGATTGCGAAAAGTATATGGCCGCCCTTAAGGCTGATCCGCGTTTCGCTAAAACCGATTTCAAAATTGATGAATCGGATGAACACGCCTTTACAAAGTTGCATGTGCGCTATAAGTCAGAAATTGTGCACTCTGGCTTAAGGCACATTGACCCAAACAAACGTACAGGCGTGCACCTTACACCGCAGGAATTTAAAGCCCTCAAAGACCAGGAAGATGTTGTGGTGCTGGATGTTCGCTCAGACTACGAACACAGCGTTGGGCGATTCAAGAATGCGGTAACACTTGATATTGAAAATTTCCGTGAGTTCCCGGATAAGGTGAACGAACTGAAAGAGAAGTATAAAGACAAGAAAGTACTGACCTACTGCACAGGCGGTATCAAGTGCGAGAAAGCAAGTGCTTTTTTGCTTGATCAGGGCTTTGAGAATGTTTACCAGCTCCATGGCGGTATCATCAAGTATGGAATGGAAGCCGGAGGCGAAGACTTTGAAGGGAAGTGCTACGTTTTCGACAACCGTGTGGCTGTGGATGTTAATAAAGTGAACCCAACAGTAGTTTCAGAATGCTATGTGTGCGGCACGAAAGATGACCGCATGGTAAACTGCGCGAACCCGGTTTGCAACCTGCATGTGCCGATCTGCGAAAAGTGCGGATGGGAAATGGAAGGAGCCTGCTCGGATGCGTGTAAGGAGCATCCTGAAAAACGTGCATACGATGGAACAGGCTATTACCAGAAAGAAATGAATGGCTATAATCCTTTAAAAGGATTCAACCGAAAGAAGAAAACTGACGTACATATATAAGTATTCTCTAAAGCTCAAGAAAAGCGTGACCACAAGTGGTCACGCTTTTCGTTTTTTATATCTTTACAGGTCCCTCTCCTGAGGCCACTTACAAAAAGAAACACAAATAAAATGGCTGCAATTCCAGAATCAGAACTCATAATTAACGAAAATGGTACTATCTACCATTTAAACCTGCTACCAGAGCACATATCTGACACTATCATTACTGTCGGGGATCCGGACCGCGTAGCTAAGGTTAGCAGGCACTTCGACAATATAGAGGTAGAAATAGCAAAGCGAGAGTTTGTGACCCATACCGGGTATTATAAAGGCAAACGACTGACAGTTATCTCTACAGGCATGGGTACCGATAATATCGATATCCTGATGAATGAGCTGGATGCACTGGTAAATATTGACTTCGTAAGCAGGGAACCCAACGAAGAGAAGATAAAACTTAAGATCGTACGCGTTGGTACCTCCGGGTCCCTTCAGGAAGATGTGCCATTGGGTAGCCATTTGGCGTCTCGTAGTGCCGTTGGCCTGGATACCCTGATGGAGTTTTACCCGCTGGAACAGAACGAGGAAGAACAAAGCATCGGATCGGCGTTGCAGAAAGAATTGGGCATCAGCTTCAGGCCATACTGCGTAAGTGCGTCGGAGGAGCTGTTTCAGAAAATTGCTTTCGATATGCTACCTGGCAATACGCTTACTTGTCCCGGGTTCTACGCTCCACAAGGACGTGTGCTACGCGCTGGTTTAAAGAACAAACAGTTGCTGGACAAGTACAACACATTCAGGCACAATGAATTCCTGCTTACAAATTTTGAAATGGAGACAGCGGGTTACTACAGTATGGGGCGTTTGCTTGGGCATGAGGTATTATCGCTGAATGCAATTGTCGCTAACCGCATCACACAGAAATTTGCCGACAACGCAGAAGAAGTTATCGATAACCTGATCATAAAAGTTCTGGACCGTATCTAATTCAGAAGAGACCCACATGAAACACAAAAGGCAGCCACTGTATGGCTGCCTTTTGTGTTTCATGTGGTTTAAATTTAAAAAAATTCTATTCCAATAATCGAGGCGATAGGTATGGCACAGCCTGCTTTCAGGGTCATGTACATATCATCCACCGCCCACACAGTAGTGTCTACTCGTTTCAGAAGCCCTTCCAGTGTCTTGAACGTGATCTCTACTTTTCCACGATATGCGTTCCCTAACATGGAGGCCCTGTTCAGATCCCACATCCGCTTTTTTCTTGCCTCTGGATCTTTTAAAACATCATCTTTCCCAAAATGAAAAGATGGGATCTCCTCTTTTTCTACGAGGGGAGCAGCTTGGTTAACTGGCGTGTTCATAACAGCATTTATATAAGTAAATAACTGCCTAATGTAGTTATTTACTATACGAAAGCTAATATCAAACAAGATATATTTTTAGCTAAAGTTTCTGCATGAATTCCAGTGTGTCTACGCCATCAGCATAGTCCCAAAGCATTGGGCGCTGTGCCTCTCCAAACGGGATACTGCCCTCCAGCCAACCATGTGCTGACACGATGCACTGCGTCTTATCTTTTACGTTCTCCAGCTTGGAGCGCAGGTCTGCCAGCGATGTAAAGGTTTCGTAGAAAAGCACCGAAATAGGTGATACAAGGTTGCTGCTTTCCTGTACCAGTAAAAAGCCATTGTCGAAGTGAGGTACGCGGTTTACCAGAAGTATTGACTTGTTGTAATCGTAGTTGTTCCGATACTTATGGTGATCCAGAACATGCTCTCTGGCGGCATTGGCTTCAAAAAATTTATCAAATTTATAGCCTGCAGGCACAAAAACTTTTGAAACGTTGCGGCAGCCCAGTCCGAAATACCTAAAAATATCTTCTCCTAGATCCTGCAGATCATCCTGCTCTTCATGGCCTGTTAATATACCAATGCTGCTCCTGTTCTTACGGATAATATGCGGACGCTTGGCAAAGTAGTATTCAAAATAGCGCGCCGTGTTATCTGAACCAGTGGCAATTATAGCATCAGCATCTTTTAACATTGGCACAAACTCAATGCTGGTAGCAAAAGCGGGCTCGATAGCAATCAGCATGTCAGCAAGCTTCTTCATCAGTACCTCATCATCCGAACTAAGCTTAGCCAACAGGTAATGCCCGCTTATCAGCACAGCAAGAAAATCGTGGAAACCAACCATCGGAATGTTGCCCGCCATGACCACTCCAACTTTTTTTGGTGTAACCTCTTTGAGGTGGTAAGGGTAAAGCCATTCACGCAGGTATTGCTCCTGTAACATGGTGCCAATACCATTTATGGCGCACGTAACGTTCTCCTCAGTGAACCACGGATTGCGCGAAGCTGCCAAACGGGCCCATGTTGCATGGTCTTCCGGAGTAAGGCTTTGAATCTGTTTTCCTAGCTCAATAAAGGCTTCTATCCTGTTCTCTAAGGTCATGGCGATGTGCGTAAGGTAAAAATTATTTGATAAGGATACTTATTGTTCCTAATTTTGTTTGTTAAACAAAGTAGAATACAAAAGTATAAAAAATATACAGGAGATACGACTATGGCGATAATGATAACCGATGAGTGTATAAACTGCGGAGCCTGCGAACCAGAATGCCCTAATACTGCTATTTATGAAGGCGGTATGGAATGGACCTGGGGGGGTGGTACCGATCTGAAGGAGGTAGAGATTGATGGCGGAGAGATCATCCCGGGTGATGCTGCGCAAACACCTATTTCAGATGAGTTTTACTATATCGTTTCAGATAAGTGTACGGAGTGCATGGGCTTCCATGAAGAGCCGCAGTGTGCTGCCGTTTGCCCTGTGGACTGCTGCGTAGACGACCCCGACTACCGCGAGACAGAGGAAGAGTTATTGGCTAAGAAAGACTGGCTGCATCAGGCCAGCTAAATTCATTTTACCTAAAGCCTTAAAGCCTGCCTCTCCGGCAGGCTTTTGTTTTTATTACCCTTTATTAAGAGGCTGTCCGGTTTAGGAAATAATCTAGGCCTATTTATTTTAGAAAATTCCCTAATTTTACTTTTTAGCACATTACGCCGAAAATAACAGTATAAGATGTCGATTGCAACGAAATATAATCCCAGGGACGTAGAGAAAAAGTGGTACGATAGCTGGATGCAGCACGGATTCTTCCACTCTGAGCCCAACCCAAATAAAGAGCCATATACTATCGTGATCCCGCCGCCTAACGTAACGGGCGTACTGCACATGGGGCACATGCTTAACAATACCATTCAGGATGTACTGATCCGCCGTGCACGTATGCAGGGCAAAGAGGCATGCTGGGTGCCCGGCACTGACCACGCCTCCATTGCTACTGAGGCAAAAGTTGTGGCTTTGCTAAAGGAGCGTGGCATCAATAAAAAGGACCTGACACGGGATGAATTCTTAACCTACGCCTGGGAATGGAAAGAGAAGTATGGCGGGATCATCCTGGAGCAGCTGAAAAAGCTGGGTGCATCCTGCGACTGGGAGCGTACCCGTTTTACGATGGAAGAAGATCTGTCTGCAGCCGTTGTTGATGTGTTTGTAGACCTTTACCGCAAAGGCCGTATTTACCGTGGTGTACGCATGGTAAACTGGGACCCTCAAGGCGGAACTGCCCTTTCAGATGAAGAGGTGCTTCCGAAAGACACCATGGCTAAAATGTACTACCTGCAGTATGAAGTAGTATCAGACAGCGCCACAACGGAGCCAACCTTTATTACTGTAGCTACTTCCCGCCCTGAAACGATCATGGCCGACGTTGCCGTGGCAGTTAACCCGAACGATGAGCGTTACACGCACCTGCATGGCAAGTCAGTTCGTATTCCGCTGCTTGGGAAGGAAATACCGGTAATTCTGGATGAGTATGTTACCATCGATTTCGGTACAGGTGCCCTAAAAGTAACACCAGCCCACGACCTGAATGACTATGAACTGGGGCAGAAGCACAAGCTGCCTACAATCGATATCCTGAACAACGATGGTACCCTTAACGAGCAGGCCCAGCTTTATGTAGGGCAGGATCGTTTTGCGGCGCGCCGAAATATTGTAAAAGACCTTCAGGAGGCTGGCTTACTGGTGAAGATCGAAGAATATGCCAGCGTACTGCAGACTTCGGAACGTACCGGGGCTGTAATTGAGCCGCGTTTGTCTATGCAGTGGTTCTGCAAGATGGATGACCTGGCGCAGCCTGCGCTGGAAGCAGTGATGAACGATGACATTCGCCTGCATCCACCAAAATTCAAGAACATGTACCGCTCCTGGATGGAGAACATCCGCGACTGGTGCATTTCACGCCAGTTATGGTGGGGGCAGCGTATTCCTGCTTATTACCTGCCAGATGGCACATTTGTGGTCGCTTCGTCTGCTGAAGAAGCCCTGGACTTAGCGCATAAGCAAAATGGCAACGAGAATCTGCAACTGTCTGACCTGCGCCAGGATGAAGACGTGCTGGATACCTGGTTCTCCTCATGGCTATGGCCTATCTCCGTTTTTGATGGCTTTAAGGACCCTGATAACAAGGATATTTTATACTACTACCCAACCAACGACCTGGTAACAGCACCTGAGATCCTTTTCTTCTGGGTAGCACGTATGATCATGGCCGGTTACGAATTCCGTAACGAGATGCCTTTCAAGAACGTGTACCTGACAGGTATCGTGCGTGATGCGCAAGGGCGTAAAATGTCTAAATCACTGGGTAACTCACCTGATCCGCTGGACCTGATCGAACAGTATGGTGCCGATGGCGTGCGTGCAGGTATGTTGTTTAGTTCACCTGCCGGTAACGACCTGTTGTTTGATGAGAAATTGGTGGAGCAGGGGCGTAACTTCAGCAACAAGATCTGGAATGCATTCAGGTTGATTAAAGGATGGGAAGTAGATGAAAGTCTGCCATTCCCGAATGAAACTGCTACAAAATGGTTTGATTCACGCTTTAACGAGGCATTTGTACAGATTGAAGATCACTTCAGCAAATTCCGTATCTCGGATGCCTTACTTACTGTGTATAAGCTGGTGTGGGATGATTTCTGCTCGAATTACCTCGAGATGATCAAGCCGGCCTACCAGCAGCCAATTGATAAGCAGACAATTGACACGACTGTTGGCTTCCTGGAAAAGGTGCTGAAGGTGCTGCATCCATTTATGCCGTTCATTACTGAGGAGATCTGGCATGAACTAAAAGAGCGCAAAGCGAAGGAGTACCTGATCGTGTCAGAGTGGCCTAAGAGAGATAAATTTGATAAGAAGCTGATCGAGCAGATGGAGAGTGTGCTGAACGTGGTTGGTTCTATCCGTAACATTCGCAACTCTAAAAATATTGCCAGCTCCAAACAGCTTGACCTGTTCATCAAAGAACTGAGCCACGATCATTATGATCCGTATATCGGTGTTATGCGAAAGCTCGCTAACCTGAATGAGGTGAAGTTTGTTAAAGAAAATGTGGAAGGCGCAATAAGCTTCATCGTATCCGGAGATGAGTTTTTCATACCGATGGAAGGCAACATTGACGTTGAAGCAGAGCGTGAGCGTTTGCAGAAGGAACTGGAGTATACGAAGGGCTTCCTGGTGGCAGTAGATAAAAAGCTTAGCAATGAGCGTTTCGTAAGTGGTGCCCCAGAGGCAGTGATTGCCAACGAACGCAAGAAAAAAGCTGATGCCGAAGCCAAGATCAACGCGATACAGCAAAGCCTGGCTTCTTTGTAAGCTTACTGAAATTTATACATTCAGAAAAGCCACTTCCATAATGGGAGTGGCTTTTTGTTTTATTAAGCGAGAAACAGCTGATTTCAATCATACCGCCAGTTTGAGCGCAGCGGTAACTGGTGGTTTTACATCATGCCAGTTTGTAACTGGCGGAAGTATAGTCAACTGTTTGGTGCCAGTTACAAACTGGCTTCATAAAAAGCTACAAGTTACGCTGACGCTAAACTTGCAGCATGAGCAGCATAAGCGTAGACACTGGCCCAAGGAATAAATTAGTTGGAGGAGCTACTGTGATCTGCCAGGAGTTTCCGAACCTCCTCTTTATACTTTGGTAGCAGGTCATTTAACCCTCTTTTCCCGGAAGTATAGCTTACCTGTACCTGCTTGTCTCCGAGTTTATAAGCTAATAACCCCTGGTCTGTTTCTGTTAAGTAAAATAACTTGGCAGGATCGGCAGTGGTGGCTACCTGATACGACCGGAAAGTGAAGTCGTTTGTAATGCGGTGCTGGGAGGGAGGCCTGTTTTCGAGGTACCGCTGCGTAATAACAGTATCCAGGTGAATTATGCTCTCTATCTGGGTAATGCTACTGATCTCACCCTTGTCAAACGCCCACCTCTGGATCTGGTGTGGCCCGTACTGCTGCTCACTATAAGCTGTATTGCTAAGATCCATGCCGGCAACCAGGTTAAATAACTGCAGGTCATTTACTATACTTTGCAAAGATGCGGTTTCGGAAGTATTATCGCTGATAAAATAGCTGTTCTTCTGTTGTAGCCTGGCAGCATCTTTCTGAATGTCCTGCTGCAGCATCAATTCTCCTGACCCGGCAAGTAAAAATGAAAGCAGAAGGGGAAGTAGGGTGTTTAGTACCATCATGTTACTGTTTTATACTTTATACTTCTCCTTCTCAAATGTTGTGCTAGAAATTAAAGCGTAGAATTGTCAATTACGGTCCATTTGATGTTGCCGTTGTTAACCTCATACTTCAGAAGCATATAACCACCATTATGGCCATCTTCATAATATGCCAGCGCATAGCGGTCATTCAGTATACGGCTGTCACGGATGGCCATGGTACCGCCCAAAACGCCTTCTGTAGGAATAAGCTTGCTTTGCTTGCGGTTCAGGTCATTCATCAGGTCCGACTCCGGGTTCTTCAACCCTTTTCTCTGAAGTCGTTTTATGTCGCTTTCGCTCAGCGAGCCTAACTCATCCACAAATGCAGCTCCACCCGGAGGTGTCATGGTCATGGTATCGGCCGGGAGTAAAAAGTTTTCTGCAGTGTCTGTCTCCGCTTTTTCCTCATCAAGCTCTCTGTCTATTTCTGCTACTGCATTATCTGCAATCTGAAGCCTGCTTTCGGCCTCATTTTTTTGCCAGTAAAAATATAGCGCCAAAAATAAAAGGATAGCGACAAATATCCAGGGTAAAAGACTTTTCATAGAATTTAGGTTAGTGGTAGCTGCTCTTATTGGAGCAACACTGGTTTATACTTCTAATATTAAAAAAAAGATATGTGTAAAGCTACGCATGACAAGGAAAGCAATCATAAAAAGAGAGCCTGCTACAATTGCTGTAACAGGCTCTTATTCTAAATCTGAAGATTATTTATTAGATCGTCTGGTTAACATCAAAGTTCTCCAGGTAATCAGCCACACGTCGTACAAACATGCCACCCAGTGAGCCATCTACAACGCGGTGGTCGTAAGAGTGCGACAGGTACATGAAGTGACGAATACCGATCAGGTCGCCTTCCGGTGTCTCGATCACAGCAGGCTTTTTCTTGATAGCACCAACGGCCATGATAGCCACCTGCGGCTGCATGATGATTGGCGTACCCATTACGTTTCCGAAAGAACCTACGTTAGAAACAGTGTAAGTGCCACCGGCAAGATCGTCTGGCGTAAGTTTATTATTACGTCCGCGGTTTGCCAGGTCATTTACTTTCTTGGTAAGGCCATTCAGGTTTAGCTGGTCCGCATTCTTGATATTTGGAACGATGAGGTTGCCGCTTGGCAGGGCTACTGCCATGCCTATGTTGATGTCTTTGTGACGAATGATTGTACCCCCGTCTACCGACACGTTGATCATAGGGTAATCTTTGATCGCCTTAGCAATGGCATCGATGAAGATAGGAGTAAAGGTCAGGTTCTCACCTTCGCGCTTCTTATACTCATTCTTCCACTTATTTCTCCAGTTAACAAGGTTGGTAACGTCTGCTTCTACAAAAGAGGTAACGTGCGGAGAAATGCGCTTGCTGTCCACCATGCGGTCAGCGATCATTTTGCGCATACGGTCCATCTCGATCAGTTCTACGTTGCCACCATAAGAGGCAGCAGGTTTTACCTGAGGCGCAGCTGCTGGTTGTGCGGCCGGAGCCTGTACCTGTGGCTGAGCCTGCGGTTGTGCAGCAGTCTGTGGAGCGGCGGCAGCTTGCTGCGGCGCATTACCACGACTCTGTAGGTATGCCATAATGTCTTTCTTAGACACACGACCTTCACTGCCAGTGCCAGGCACATATTCCAGTTCCTGCATCGAAATTCCTTCTTCGCGGGCAATATTAAGTACCAACGGAGAGTAGAAGCGGCCGGAAGCTGGCTGATCTAATTTAGAAACAGATGATTCACTTGTAGCGGATGCAGCAACCGTTTGCTGCGGGGCAGCCTGCGGAACGGCAGCGGCAGGAGTTTCAGTAGCAGCAGGAGCAGCTGATCCGGTGTCTTCTCCGTTTGTGGAGATAATGGCAATAGGAGCTCCAACAGCTACCACATCACCTTCGTTTACCAGGATCTCCTTTAGCACACCGCCTTGGATAGCAGGTACTTCCGTGTCCACTTTATCTGTAGCAACTTCCAGTACCGACTCATCCTGCTCAATGGTGTCACCCACGCTCTTAAGCCATTTCAGAACGGTACCTTCCATGATACTCTCACCCATTTTGGGCATAACCATTTCTACAAGTGCCATATTTTTTAGTTGATCGTTTTTTTCAAGACGAATGATGTTAGACATAAGTCACAAGAGAGCCTGAAAACGCAAGGTTTAAGGAAGGAAAACAATCTCCTGCACCTTGTGTCTTGCTGCTTGTGTACCCAATTTGCAAACAAAGTTAAGCAATTTAGCCTATTCCTCAAGAGTTGAGATTAAACTTTGGCGCACCAGGTTCAGCACAGCCATCGCAGTATACTCAATGTTCAGGAGCCTGTCTTTGTTAAAGTTGAGTAGCTTGGCTTCGGTTTTGTCTTTGTCAGCATACGCGATCCAGATAGTGCCGACTGGTTTATCGGGCGTGCCGCCATCCGGACCGGCAATGCCACTTGTGGCTACGCCTATATCGGTCCTGAATTTCTGACGCACATTCTCGGCCATCTCTCGAACAGTTGCCTCACTTACGGCTCCATGCTGCTGCAGGGTTTCAGGTTTTACATCAAGCTCCCGGATCTTTACCTCGTTGTGGTAGGCAATTATGCTGCCCTGGTAATAAGCAGAACTCCCGCTTATACTTGTGATTTTATGGGCTAGGTAGCCTCCAGTGCAGCTTTCGGCAGTAGCAATTGTCAGGCCGCGCTCTTTAAGCAGCTGTCCGATCGCCTCTTCTAATTTAATATCTCCCAAAGCGAAAATATACTTCGGAATGATAGGTAGCAGCTTTTCGACCTCTGCCTGTAACTGCTGCTCCAGCAGAGCTGCGTCGTCGCTCTGCCCGGTCAGACGGAGGCGTACCCCGCCCAGGTGCGGCAGGTAGGCCAGTTTGATGTGCGCAGGCAGGTTTGTTTCCCAATTTTCCAGTTTATCGGCCAGTATAGATTCCGGTATGCCTACTGTCTGTACAACTTTATGAATGATATGCGGTGTTTTAAAATGAGCTTTCAGCTGAGGAAGTACAATGTCAGTCATCATACGCTTCATTTCAAAGGGCACACCGGGCATAGAGACATATACCTTTTCATCCTTCTCAAACCACATACCCGGTGCAGTGCCGAGTACATTTCGTACAGGCGTACAGGCTTCAGGTAAAAATGCCTGCTGGCGGTTCAGTTCGGTTACCTTACGGCCGCGGGCTTTAAATATCTCTGTTACATCGGCCAGAGAGGGCTCATGAAGCTTTAGGGTAGTATGAAAGTAGCCGGTTAATACGGTTTTGGTAAGGTCATCTTTCGTAGGCCCAAGTCCACCTGTCATTAATATAATGTCTGCCCTGGTACTGGCATCATCCAGTGCTTTGATAATGTGCTCTGCGCTGTCAGAAATAGAGGTGATCTGGTTAACCCGAATGCCGATCCGTGTCAGTTCCGTACCCATCCAGGCAGAGTTCGTATCAACGATCTGGCCATAAAGAATTTCATCTCCAATGGTGATTATTTCAGCAATAACAGCTTTCATATATATTTTGGTCTGATTTATGCGTAGGTCATTTAAACTGATTCAAGTTAAAGATGTTCTTAACGATATGAAAAAACTACTTTACACTTCTTTTATAGCTGTAGCTCTCGGAGCTTCTGCCTGCACGGCAACCGATATTCAGCGTACTGTGGATGGTGTGCTGGCCGGTACTGGTACTCCTGTAACCCGCGACGAAGTTGCTATGGGCCTGAAACAGGCGCTGGAAGTTGGGATTAAAAACGGTTCCTCCCAAGCCTCGCAGACAGATGGATTTTATAAAAACTCTCTGATCCGGATCCCGTTCCCGGAGGATGTGAAGCGTGTGGAAAATACGCTTCGTCAGGTGGGACTGGGAAACGAGGTTGATAAATTTGTGCTTACCCTGAACCGTGGTGCCGAAGATGCGGC
This sequence comes from Pontibacter sp. MBLB2868, assembly GCF_051904785.1. Taxonomy (NCBI): domain Bacteria; kingdom Pseudomonadati; phylum Bacteroidota; class Cytophagia; order Cytophagales; family Hymenobacteraceae; genus Pontibacter; species Pontibacter sp. MBLB2868. Next base: position 191,816 of record NZ_CP196710.1, read on the forward strand.
TAAAAGTGCCGTGCCGATTTTTGTGAGTGCCATCAAGCAAATGACCATTGCAGATGCATGGGCTATACTAAGGGGAGATAAAGATGCTGCCACGCAGTATCTGAAGCGCACTACATCACAGCAACTCTACAATGCTTTTAATCCAGTTATGGTAAAATCGTTGGAAAAGACGAATGCCACAAAATATTATGCTGATATCGTAAACCAATACAATAAAATTCCGCTTACGCAGAAAGTAAACCCTGACCTGGATGACTATGCAACGCAAAAGGCCATCGAAGGGCTTTTTACTTTAGTTGCACAGGAAGAAGCAAACATTCGTGAAAATCCGTTTGCCCGTACAACGGAACTGCTGCGACGTGTGTTCACGAAAGAAAACCAGTCTTAGACTAAAAGCCTCTCTACTTATTGTGGCACCCGCTTTACTTATGTAGTAAGGCGGGTGCTTTTTTTTGTGGAACATAAAGGCTTGAATAAAAGTACAATACACCAAATCGTACAATTCCCCAGGATTAATGTGTGGGGTATGCACTACTGTAACTGACACTGCTATGGAAAACAAACCTTTTAAGTATAGCCCGATCACAAAAGAGAAAGACCTGGATGTGCTGATCGAAGAGATTGGGGATGCACGTGTAGTGATGTTGGGCGAGGCCTCGCACGGAACATCAGAATATTATACCTGGCGAACGGCTATCTCCAGGCGTCTGATACAGGAAAAGGGGTTTAAATTTATAGCCGTAGAAGGTGACTGGCCGGAATGCTATGCTGTGAACCGGTTTATTAAAGGATACCAGAACTCCGGAAGTAAAATTGCCGATGTGTTACAGGTATTCAGACGCTGGCCAACCTGGATGTGGGCTAACTGGGAGGTAGCTGCTCTCATAGAATGGATGCGTGATTACAATCATTTACAGAATATTGATGCAAAAGCCGGGTTCTATGGCCTGGATGTGTATAGCCTTTGGGAGTCGTTGGAACAGATCGTTAAATTTTTAGAGAACAACGACGGCCAGGCAATAGAGGCGGCAAAAATAGCGATCAATTGTTTTGAGCCGTTTAACCGTGACCCCCAGACTTATGCGCAGGCTACTGCTTTTGTGCCTACCGATTGTGAGAACGAAGTGGTGGAAATGCTGCAGCGGATACAGCAGCACCGTACCTTTACCGATGATCCGGAGCATGACTTTAACACGAGGCAGAACGCTTTAGTGGCCGTTAATGCGGAGAAATATTACCGGGCAATGGTGCGGGGCGGGGGTAGCTCCTGGAACGTACGCGACAGCCACATGATGGAAACCCTGGACAGGTTGATGGAGTTACACGGGCCAGAAGCGAAAGGAATAGTTTGGGAACATAATACCCACATCGGAGATGCCAGCTATACAGATATGGCAAGGGACGGGATGTTTAACATCGGGCAGTTGGGCCGGGAGAAGTATGGCCGTGAGCAGGTAATGCTGGTTGGTTTTGGTACTTATCAGGGCAGCGTGATAGCTGGAAAGGCCTGGGGGGCACCTATGCAGAAAATGGATGTGCCGCCGGCTGTGCATGGCAGCTGGGAAAGCATGCTGCATGAGATGAACTCTGATGATAAGATTATCTTCTCAAAAGACCTGAAAGAGGTGCCAGAACTGAAAAAGCAGATAGGGCACCGGGCTATTGGTGTGGTATACGATCCGAAGTATGAAATGTATGGCAACTACGTTCCTACTGTTATTCCGGAGCGCTATGATGCTTTTATCTACTTTGATGAGACTGAAGCGGTGCACCCGCTGCACATGAAAATCCGAGGTGGAAAAGAACCGGAGTTATACCCCTGGAACTACTAACAGGTTTGTGCTGAAGGCAAACACGGGCATTTTTTAGTAACAATGGTCAGACAGTAAAAATGCGCACACTCAAAGAGGATGCGCATTTTTACTGTCTGACCATTGCTGAATCAGATCTCACTCACTTCAAACATAAAGTACTTTTATAAAGAGTCGGATTTCAGTAAAGTAAAGGAAGCCTCCTGCACATCGCGTGAGTTAGGGCCCACAAATACTTTAAAGTCTCCTGGCTCCCAACCATAAGTCAGGTCGGCACCCCAGAAAGCCAGATCGGCTGGGGCCAACGTAAAGGTTACTGTCTTTTTTTCACCTGGGTTAAAGGCCAGTTTCTGAAATTTCTTTAACTCTTTTACTGGTCTTGTAATGCTTCCCACCAAATCGCGGGTATAAAGTTGTACTACTTCCTCAGCAGCATAATTACCAGTATTTGTTACATCAATACTTACCTGCAACTGCTCGCCGGCAGCAAGTTTGTCATTGCTGATTTTCAGATTATCATACTTAAACGTAGTGTAGCTTAAGCCATAACCAAAAGGGTAAAGTGCTGTATTGGGTACATCCCTGTACCTGGATTTATAAACACGCTCAGAGCCCGGTTCAGAATGATCTCCTTCATAAGCCCGGCCTGTTTGTTTGTGGTTGTAGTATAAAGGAAGCTGACCAACTGCTCTCGGGAAAGAAACCGGAAGCTTACCAGATGGCACATATTCGCCAAACAGCACACTTGCTGCTGCATTTCCTGCTTCGGAGCCTAAAGACCAGGTTGCCAGGATAGCCGGAATATTTTCGTCCAGCCAGGTAAGTTCTAATGCACGACCACTACTTACCAATGCAATGATCGGCTTTCCGGTTGCGTGAATGGCTTTTACCAGTTCAAGCTGGTTACCTGGCAGTGTTATGTTTGCTCTTGAGGCACCCTCACCGTTCATCACAGCACTTTCGCCGATAGCCATAATTACTACGTCAGCTTTTTTAGCTGTGGCAACTGCCTCATCAAATTTCGCTTTAGAGTCGCTGTAGAGCTCGCAACCTTGTGCGTAACTAACTTCAGCGCCTTTTGCATATTTCTTTATACCCTCCAGAAAAGTAACAGGGTGCTGTGCTTCCCCGAAGAAAGACCAGGTGCCATTCATGTCTTCTTTGTTATCTGCCAAAGGACCTATCACGGCAATTTTCTTAGCTGTTGAAGCCTGGAGGGGGAGTAGGTTGTTCTCATTTTTCAGGAGTACGATAGATCGCTGGGCCATTTCAAAGGCTGCCTGCAGATTTTCCTTGGACCGGACCTGTTTCTTCTCAGTCTTAGGATTGCTGTATAAGTATGGATTGTCGAACAGACCCAGTTTAAACTTTAACCAAAGCACCCTGCGTACTGCGTCATCCAGGTACTTCTGATCAACTTTACCGGATTTTACAAGTTTTGGAAGTTCCTTCAGGTAAATTTCTGCCATCATGTCCATATCTGTACCTGCTTTAATAGCAAGTTCACCGGCATGTGCGCTGTCTTTTGCGTAGCCATGTGCGGTCATCTCCAGGATGTTCTGCCAATCAGAAATAACAACGCCTTTAAAGCCCCACTCATCGCGTAGTATCTGGCGCATTACTTTATTGTTAGCTGTGGCAGGTATGCCATTCAATTCATTAAACGAACTCATCAGCGTAGCTGAGCCTGCATCGAGTGCAGCTTTGAAAGGGGGCAGGTATGTGTTGCGTAGCTCGTACTCAGAGATATCCACGGTGTTGTAGTCGCGGCCAGCCTCAGCCGCTCCGTAAGCCACAAAATGCTTTACGCAGGCTGCAATGGTCAGCGGGTCAGACAAATCTTTGCCCTGGAAGCCTTTAACGCGGGCAGCTGTTACTAAAGACACCAGGTAAGGGTCTTCGCCTGCGCCTTCCGCTGTTCGGCCCCAACGGGCATCACGGGCAACATCGGCCATAGGTGCAAAAGTTAAACTTATACCGGAGGCTGCAGACTCTTTGGCTGCAATGCTGGCGCTTCTTTCTATGGCTGCCAAGTCCCAGCTTGCAGTTTCGCCCAGAGGTATAGGGAATACCGTTTTGAAGCCGTGTATAACATCAGCGCCTATTAATAATGGAATACCTAACCGTGATTTTTCAACTGCAATTTTTTGCAGTTTACCTGTATATGCAGCACCATGTATGTTAAAGATGCCGGTTATTTCTCCTTTGCGAATGGCTTCGTTAAAAATATCAGACTCAGACGTTCGTACTGTAGGCCCTGTGTTAAACAGGTCTCCAACCACAAAATTTAACTGACCAACTTTTTCCTCCAGCGTCATTTTTGCCAGTAGTTTTTCTACGCGTTGGTCTATGGAATCTTTTTTTTCACCTCGCTTAAAGGAGGAAAAAAGCATCGTTGTTCCGAGCACTGCCAGGAGCAGGAGTGGTATAAAGGTCTTTTTCATGATCTTTAGGTATAGTTTAAGCGCCCTATAACCAAATTGTGGCCAAGGTTATAAGGTAGCGGTACAATTTTATATCAGTTAATCAAAACTTTTTTAATGATAATGCCACTCGGAGTGTACAGGTGGCAGAAGTATAAGCCGGGTGTGGCAGCTGTTCTCACTTCTATGGCATCGGGTACTTTTTGTGAGAAAATAGCACCTGTTTCTTTGCCTAAAGCATCGAACAAATAGGTTTCATTCACTTTTATACCTGGTTTTAGCTGAACCTGAAATTCTCCTGAACATGGGTTAGGGTAAATGGTGACCAGGTCGTCGGAAAGCTTGCCTTTTATACTTAGTAAATTGTCGGAGCTTGCAACAAGGTTAGAGAATCCTGAAGTCCCGTCGCCGTTTACTGCTTGTACTTTATACACATAGCCACCTTCCGGCGAAACCGGATCTGTGTATTCGCGGGTGTTGGCTGACACAGTCATTAATTCTTCAAAAGGCCCGTTCTGGGAGCGGGCGCGGTAGATCTTAAAGTTGGTTTCATTGGCAGCATTGTCCTGCCAGTTAAGTTTTACTGTGGTAGTAGTTTTTGTGAGGCTGAGGTGTGAGGGGCGGTTAGGAGTTGTGGGTAATCGTTTAAGCACAAAGAATTGATCAATCCAAAATGAGTCTGAGCCTGGTGAGCCAAAGATGCCATAATCAACCAGTAGCCGGATCTGCTTTACCTTGGTTCCGTCAATTTGTCCTGAGCCTGTTCCAAAAAGTGTACTGTAGTCGAAAAAGTATGTATAAAACTCGCCATCATCGATGAGAGGAGTAAGGGTAAATACTTTACTGGTTCCTGTTGTATTTCCGGCGGCATCCTTTAAATCAAATCTTAAAATAACAGTGCCACTTTCATTCTTTGTCTTGATGGTTGCAGCAAAAACAGGATAGCCGCTCATATTGAGCGGCTCTGTTAAAGTGTATACTATCTGTGGTAGTGCATTTGGGTTAGTAATCTGGTAATCAACTTTAAGGGCACCGTTGGCTTCGTTTAACACAAAGTTTCCTCCACTGCTTGAGAGTTTTGCCGTTGATCCAGAGCTAAAGTCTTCTATCAGAAAGACTTCACCCTCGGGTGTTTGGGTCACATTAACGTTAAGCGTCTGTTGGTACACCTGGCCATTCAGTTCCATATGTACCCGGACTGCTCCTTCCTTTTGTCCCCATTTAACTTTTATTTCAGAACTGCCAGCACCACTGGTAACAGTTGCACCCTCAGGAACCTCCCAGGTATAAGTAGCACCTGTCACCTGGCTGGCCTTGAAGATGAGGTTTTGAGCGTCAGGTGTAACCGTTGTTGGGCCACTTAATTTAAATTCTTTGAAGCCTTGGTATACGCGCACATAATCTACTTCAAACCGGGCTGTGGTAAGCGCAGGATCTATTCCATTTTTCTGTCCATTTGTCTCATACCTTGGGTCGCTGCCAAAGCCGCCACCCATTGCCAGATTTATAATAATAAACTGCGGATCGTTAAATGGCCATGTAGCAGCGTCTTTATTGACAGGGGTATAGGTATAAAACAGGTTGTTATCTACAAAGAACTTTATAGCCTCTGGTGTCCATTCAGCGGCATACACATGGAAGTTGTCAGCGTAATCGCTTACCAGGGTTGAGTTGGTATTTACTGTGTTACCATAGCTGGAAGGGGTGTGCAATGTTGCGTGTATCTTACCCGGGTCACGTGCTACATGCTCCATTACATCTATTTCACCACAAGCAGGCCAGCCCTTTGTATTTATACTTTCACCTAACATCCACAAAGCAGGCCAGGTACCCGATCCTTTCGGCAACTTGGCCCTGTACTCAATGCGGCCATAAGTGAAGTTATACTTGCCTTGTGTTTTTATGCGGGCTGATGTCCAGGCTCCGTTGATCTTGTTTGCCTCTATTACCAGTAGCCCGTTGCTACGACGCACGTTGCTGCTTTGGCTTGTATAAGACTGTACTTCGTTATTTCCCCATCCACCTTGGCCAGTACCCAGGTCATAGCTCCAGTAAGCAGGGTTGGGAGCGCCTTCACCCTCAAATTCATCGTTCCAAACCAACTCGTTAAAGCTTGTGCTTTGCGAAAAAGCAGGCAAAGCGCAATTGAGCAGGATGAAAGCGGATATGGCTTTGTATAAAATATGCATATTCAGAAATTTAAGCAGCGGCTCACTTGCTGTATGCACATAAGCCGCTGCTTTTTAAACTAATTAAGGGAGGAGCTGAACATCGTCAATATAGAAGATACCAGGTATGAAATTACCCTCGCCACCGATCTGGATCACAATGCGGTCCAGGTCTTTACGGGCAGCAGCACTACTGAAGTCGAATGTTAATTCTACCCATTTGTCAAGCTGGTTTACCTGCTGTTTCACTTCTACCTGACTTACCCATGGCTGTCCGTCTTCTGAATTTTGCAACTTTACAGATACCTGCTTTAACAGGTTCTTATTTGCCCAATCAAAACCTGCCTGCGTAACATAATCATTATAATTAGGCATAAATACCTTTAATTTGATTTTGTTTTTAGTCGTCAGATCCATTTTGTGATCCAGTGTTAAAAAGAGGTTTGCAAAAGCAAAAGCCTCACCTTCCTTCTTTATATACTGGCCAACTTTTGCAGACGTATTGCCCGCCAATGGTGCAGGGTTGTCGTATGTATCGCTAAACGTAAGTTGGTCTGTTTGCCAAACGATATTACCCGGTGCATCAAAGTCATCTTTTAAGTCAATTGCTTCTTTGTATGGCTTAACCGGTTTTGGTACTGTATATCCCTTTGGCACCAGGCGCTGATACCAGGCAAGGTCTCCGTTCTTAGAGTCAAGCTGACGTATATAAAGCTCATTCTCGCTTAATGCCAGTATTTCGTATTTCGATACGCCCGTGTAGTAGCCTAAGAAACCTCCGTTCGAGATCATCAAAAACTTCTTGTCCCCTTCTTCTACAATAGACCAGGTCAGGCCGGTTTTAGGTTGATAAGATACTTTTTGATCTCCATTGGCAGGGTCACCACCTAATGTAGCGGCATGTGCACCGTTCACGAAGGTATCTCCGTTGTTCTTGTAGGTATATGATAAACCGTTCAGGTTGAACGTCATTTCATCATCGTATAAGCCCAAACCAGCTTTCTCGTTAGCAGCGGCTTTATACCACTCCGGGTTATCTCCTGCTACAGGGCCAACACCTAAGTGTCCGGCTCCTTCTTTGTCAATCACCCAGGTTTTGCCTTCCAGCGCATTGGCTCCGCCAGTCAGGAAATTATAATCCGGACGATCAAGCATTAGCGGGTTTGTATTGGCGATGGTAACCTTTTTACTGTTAGCGGCAGAGCCACCACTGGTATACATGGTCAGGGTAACGGTGTAGTCGCCTTTTAGCGGGTATTTACCTGTTACCTCCATGCCTGTAGCTGTTTCGCCATTGCCTAAGTCCCATACGGCTTTAAAGCCAGGCGCATCTGCCTTAAAATGGATAATATTAGGGTTATTGGCATCAGGCTGCGTGCTGAACTGTACTTGTTCGGAAACTGGTGCCGGGCCAAGGCTTCCGTCTTCTTCCTCGCAACTGCTTAGTGCAAGAGTGAAAAGCAAGAGGCTTGCGATGTATGATAGATATCTTTTCATGATAAGAATGTCTTAAATGAATAATTAATAACCTGCGTTTTGCTTCAACAGTCCGTTGGAGATAGCGATCTCACTCTGTGGAATAGGGAAGAAACCTTTAGTAGCAGGTTTAAACGTGATGTTAAAATCAACCTGATCACCGGTATAAAGTGGACCACGCTTACCAGTAACAGATATTTTTTGATCTGCTACCGTCACGCCCTGGCGCAACAGGTCCCAATAGCGCAGGCCTTCTAATGCAAGCTCCACACGACGCTCTTTCAGAATATTATCTAAAGTGGCAGGTACCAGAGGTAAGCTAACGCGGTTACGAACCATATCCAGGTACTGCTTTGCATCTCCTCCTCCTGTCTTTACACTTAGTTCAGCAGCCATCAGGAGCACATCACTGTATCGGATAGAGCGATAGTTGTTACCCCAGTTTAGTTCTGGCTGACCGGCGGCAGGAGCATAGTCTTTGGAAGTAGTATATTTCTGGCTGAAATACCCTGTATGCTGATAACCTTTGTCCAGTGCGCCATTAAACTCTGTTTCAATTAACAGGGTAGCATCACGCCGGGGGTCGTTAGCTTCGAAAGCATCATAAAGCGATTGGGTGGCAGGAGCAAAACTCCAGCCCCGCTCATAGCTTTCCAGTGCCGGGCTAACAACACGTGGACCCTGCATCTGTGGCTGAATGTTACCTTCACCACCCTGAATGTATCCCCAATCGTACCACGGGTTCAGGTCAGAATAAGCGATTTCCCAAACTGACTCCTGGCTGTACTCACCGCTTTTCTTAAAGTTATCCGCATAATTTGGTAACAACGAGTGACCACTGTTAGTGATAATATCCTTGAGGTGGTTTAAAGCACGCTGCGCATCGACAGTTGTTGGACCAGCTTGTAATTCTGCTTTATATACCCCATTGTAAAACAAGTAAGTACGGGCAAGTAAAGCTTTAGCAGCCCACTTCGTTACACGGCCCTGGTTTGCTCTGAGGGTACCTTCCGGAAGGTTCGGAATGGCTTCTTCCAGGTCCTTGGCAATTTGGTTGTAAACAGCTTTAGGCTCTGCCTGCGGTTGGTTGTACTCCCCAGGGTTAACCAGGGTGTTTAGTACAAGTGGTACATTTTCGTAGGTACGAACAAGATCAAGATAGAAATGTGCCCGCAGGAACTTTGCTTCAGCTATAATTCTATCTTTTACCTCCTTGCTTGCCTCTATGCCTTCTATTTTTTCAAGAAGCAGGTTCGCACGGTAAATACCAATGTAATGCTTCTTCCAGAGTCCATGATTTTCCGGGTTAGATGTGCGGATATTGTGCATATCCACTTCTATGATATTCGGAGCATCTGTACGGCTGGAGCCTCCTGCAAAAGCATCATCAGAGGCTATATCCATTAGCATAGGAGTAGGGTGGAAGCCTGTAACTGTGTTCCACTGCAATACATCGTAAATACTAACCAATGCCTCCATAGCATCAGCTTCCGTTTTATAAAAGTTAGATTCTACTCTGGCATCCTTCGGCTGCAGGTCCAGAAAATCATCACAGCTGGCAGTTCCAAGTGCCAGGGCAGCGACAAATGCAATTCTTGCGCTATTTTTAAGTATATTCTTCATGTGTAATGTCATTAGAAAGTTGCGTTTAAACCAACTCTGAAAATGCGGGCCTGTGGGTAAATGCCTCTGTCCACACCTATGTCAAGTGTTGAGCGGGCGCCTATTTCAGGGTCAAATCCGGTGTATTTGGTTAAGGTCAACAGGTTGTCGCCGGAAACGTAAACACGTACTTTTGTCAGGTGAATTTTGGAGAGAACGTCGTTTGAGAAATTATATCCTAACTGTAGTGTTTTCAGTCGTACATAATCACCATCCTCCACGTAGATATCAGAAATTCTGGTATAGTTACCGTTTGTGTCGCTCCAGGTAAAGCGAGGATATTTGTCTGATGTGCCCTCACCGGTCCAGCGGTTCAAAAACTTGGTCTGCATGTTTGAAGTTATCAGATCGTGGCGACGTGTGCCGTTAAAGATCTGCTGACCGAATGCGCCGCTGAAGAATGCGCTGAGGTCGAAGTTTTTATACTTCAGATCCAGGTTATAACCCATTACTACTTTAGGAGTTGGGTTACCTATGTTTGTCCTGTCTTCGTCGTTGATAATGCCGTCTCCGTTAAGGTCTTTAAAGCGAATATCACCGGGCTGGGCATTAGGCTGAAGCAAAGCACCTTCTGAATTTTTATATGAGGCTACTTCTTCCTGGTTCTGGAAGATACCATCAGTTTTATATCCCCAGAAATAGCCGAAAGGCTGACCAGGTATACTTCTGGAAACAATTCCATAGGTCGCAAAGCTTGATCCGATCAGTACTTCCTCAGCATTGTTGATGCTCAACACTTCGTTCTTGTTGAAGCTTCCGTTAAGAGAGGTGCTGTAGCTGAAGTCATTTAATTCGCCCGAATATGTCAGACTAAGCTCAAGTCCTCTATTCCTAACTTCACCGCCATTTACTGTTGGAGCATTGTTACCAACAGTTCCCGGGATAGGAGCATCCACTAGAAGTCCTTTTGTGGTTTTGATGTAATAATCTGCTTCCAGCGCCAGTCTGCTGTTAAAGAAGTATAGATCTAAACCGAAATCTGTCTGTTCCGAAGTCTCCCACTCCAAGTATGGGTTTGCAACTTTAACAGGTGAGGCTCCACTAGTGTAGCCTTCTTCGCCTGGGAAGAAGGTGTACCCACGGCCTACACCAATAACAGATGCCCAGGTATAGTTACCGATGTTTTCGTTACCGTTCTGTCCCCATGAAGCACGAAGCTTGGCAAAGTTTAACAGGTTCTGCTCAGGGAAGAAGTCTTCTTCAGAGATTACCCATCCAGCTGAAACTGAAGGGAACGTGGCAAATTGTCTTTCACGTCCGAAACGTGATGAACCATCTCTTCGCAGTATACCTGAAAGCAGGTATTTTCCGTCGAAATTATAATTAGCACGACCAAAGAAGGATAATAGTGCATTATTGCCGTAGTAGCCACCAACCTGTGCACCGTTAGCATCTGTAGCAAGGTTTAGGTAAGCCATATCTGGATTGTTGGTAACTAAGCCTGTCTTTGAGGCGAAAACGTTGTCCGCTTCGCTCTTTAAAGCTGTTGTTCCCAATGTCAGGCCGATGTTATGTCTGTCAAACGTCTTGTTGTAATTCAACACATTCTCAGCTTGCCAAGTGTAATATTTGATCGTCTCCTTGGATACCAGTGAGTTAGCGTTCTTCTGAGCTGAGTTAAGGTAAAACCTAGGTACGAAATTATCATTCGTTACATAAGCCAGGTCAATACCAAAGGTAGATCTATAAGTTAAACCGTTTGTTATTGTAATATCAGCATAAGCATTAGCTACCAACTTATCTACCTCGGTGTTGCCATTAAGTATTGCTAATCTTGCAAGCGGATTAACAACTTCCTGAGCCACATAAGGGGATATGCCATAAACGTTTCCATTGGCATCTCTTATAATGTTAGGAGAAGCATATAATGAGGAGGCAAGCCTGTCAGCATCAGTTTCGAAAACTGGTGTGATAGGATCCAGGTTGATTGCGTTGCTGAGTAAGCCTCCAAACTCCTGGTTCGGGTCAATGGCTTTGCGGTTGATATTGGTGTATGCCAGGTTCGTTCCTACTTTAAGGAACTTGCTTACCTCATTATCAGCGTTCAAACGCAATGTATAGCGCTTAAAGTTAGACTTGTCGCCACCCACAATACCATTCTGGTCAAAATAAGAGAAGTTAGTATAATAGGCTGTTTTATCGTTGTTGCCGCTTACGGCAATCTGGTGGTTCATGATCTTCTCATTCTTGCCGAAAAGTGCATCCTGCCAGTCTGTTCCATTAGTATACTGGTTCACATCCTGGAATAAAGGAGTTACGCCTGCGTTTGCGGCACCTTCATTCATCATGATCGCATATTCGCGTGCATTCAGCAGATCCAGCTTCTTCCATGGGTTTTGTATACCTACATACCCGTCGTAAGAAACGTGCATTTTACCATCCTTAGATCCACTTTTAGTTTTAATAAGTACAACACCATTCGCGGCACGTGCACCATATATTGCTGCTGAAGCGGCATCTTTAAGAACCTCCATAGACTCAATGTCATTCGGGTTAAGGTAGTCTATGCCACCAACCGGGAATCCATCTACTATATAGAGTGGTGCTGCACTACCAGATGTACCGATACCCCTGATCCGCACTGTGGGAGCATCCCCAGGCTGACCGGAAACGTTTGCAACCTGTACACCTGTTACACGACCTTGTAACGCCTGCTCAACACGTAGTACCGGAGTCTCTGTGATCTTTTCCGGTGATACAGAACTTATGGCGCCAGTGAGTTCACTGCGTTTTTGTGTACCATAACCGATTACTACAACTTCCTCCAGCTTCTTTGTGTCTTCAGCCAGTTTAATGTCTATCACTGCCCTGTTATTTATAGGAGCATCCTGTGTTATAAAGCCTATAAAAGAGAAGCGCAGGGTGTTTCCCTCTTCAGGTACTTTTAAGGAATATTGCCCTTGTGCATCAGTAGTAGTTCCTACCGACATGCCTTTAACTATAACACTTACGCCTGGTAGGGGTATGCCTTCTTTGGCGGTAGTAACCCGCCCTGTTACGGTGGTTTGTGCATAAGCTACTCCACATATATGAAATAGCAACAGCAGTATAATTTTCCTCATAATGAAAGATTGTAGGTGAGTGATCAGTTATCTGGTGTTCAATTACCTCTTTTTGGTTTGTAATAACTAAGAAACAGGTACATCATGAATACATCAAGACTTATAAAGATATACAACAAGAATACATCAAAACAGTTGAAATGCTTTTTATTTTGCTATAAAGGCGGTTTTTGAATTTAAAGGGTTAAGTTTTTATTATAAATTGAATACATCAACCGGATTTTATTTAGCTTTATGTTCTAAGTTAGTGAATTATGAGATTTTCTTTACTACAGGGGTTAAATGCTATAGTTTTCATACTTCTCTTGCCTATAGTGTCGGTTCAGGGACAATCCCGCTATTGGGGTAATCCATTTATAAAAAATTATAGTACCGAAGATTTTAAAGGAGGTATCCAAAGCTGGGGTATTGCACAAGATGCGCGCGAGGTTATTTATGTTGCAAATAATTTTGGCTTGCTTGAGTTTGATGGAGCCGAATGGAGCAAATTCGCGGTAAATAACGGCACTAAAGTAAGGTCACTTTATACATCTAACCTGCAAGGCAGAATTTATGTGGGTAGCCAGGCTGATTTTGGTTATTATGAGCCGGATAAATTAGGTAACCTGCAATACGCTTCTCTAAAGGCACTGATACCGGCAGAACACCGGAACTTTGATGAGGTCTGGCGCATCTACGACATAGAAGGGACCATATACTTTGCCACCTTCAAGAATATCTACATCTACAAACCGGGCAAAAAAGTAAAGGTTATAGCACCCGCTAACCCGCTGGAGCTCTCATTTAAAGTAAGAAACAGGCTATACACAATGGAATGGGGTGTTGGGCTGTCGCAGCTGGAAGGTGATAAGCTAAGGCTGCTGCCAGGCGGTGAGAAATTTTCCCAAACCCGTATTGCCTCCATACTTCCTCTCGATCAGACGAACCTGCTTATTTTTACGGTGCAGGAAGGTATTTACCTTTATAATGGCCACAAACCTGTATTGATCGATTTAGTAGATGCTCCCATCTTGCAGCACCTGGTAATTAATCAGGCTGTGCTTTTGAAAGACGGTAGCTACGCTATCGGAACGCAGAATGATGGTTTGTATATCATGAACAAGCAGGGAGAACTGTTGTTGCACTTAACAAAAGCAGACGGCTTATTCGATAACACCATACATACGCTGTACCAGGATGTGCATCAAAACTTATGGCTTGGGCTTAATAATGGGCTCTCTCTGGTTGAACTCAGTTCCCCTTTCAGCAGGATAGATGGTTCTAAAGGTGTGTCCGGGGCTGGTTACGCAGCACTACGGTTAAACAATAATTTATACCTGGGTACTACCAGCAGCCTGTTCGTTGCAGATCCGGCCAGTAATGAAAAATATCAGGCTGTTACAAACTCTACGGGGCAGGTATACAAACTACGTACTTATCAGGATAAGATTCTGATGGGGCATCACACCGGGCCATATGTGGTTGAGAATGGCCGCGCCTCTAAAATAGCGACTGGTAACGGGTCCTGGGATTATATACAAGTACCAGGTAAGCAGGATCTGTTTATACTTGGTTCCTACGACGGCATAAGTTTACTAAAATATGAAGGTGGCACCTTTAAATTGGTACGAAAGTTCAAAGGGTTTGAAGAGTCCTCGCGTGTCATGGATTTTGATGACCGAGGTAACCTTTGGATAGCCCATGGTTATAAAGGTGTTTTCAGGGTAAGGTTTGAGCCAGATTTTAGTGCGATCAGGAAAGTGTGGTTCTATAACTCCAAGAATGGATTTCCTTCAGACCAACTCGTTAACCTGGAGCGGTTGCAGGGTAAACTCTATTTTCCTGCCCTGACTGGTATCTACCGTTTTGATTACAACAAAGATGTATTTGTAAAGGACAGCATCTTTTCTTCTTATTTTATGCCGGATGAGCACCTGGTAGAAATGGAGGAAGATGTACAGGGCAACATTTACTTTATTTCTGATAAACGGGTCGGCAAGCTTAGCTTGAATAAGTTTGGTGAGCCTAAAATAGAAAGTAAGCAGTTTAGTAATATCAGTGATCGCTTGAATGATGACTTGCCTTACATTAAGATATTAGACATTGACAACGTGTTATTCGGCGCTAAAGATGGATTCATTCACTTTGATGCCGCAAAGGTTAAGAACCTTTATCCATTTAACACGCACATCACAAAAGTTATAAATACTTCCTTAGATAAGGATTCTCTGTTGCTATCGGACAGGGCTTTTCCGGATGCCGACAAAGTAGAATTGCCTTATAACCTTAATTCCCTCAGGTTTACTTATTCCAGCTCATTTTATGAACGCCCAGAAAAGACAAATTACCAGTACTACCTGGAGAATTTCGATGAAGCCTGGTCTGGCTGGACAACTAAAACAGAAAAGGAATACACTAATTTACCGGAAGGGGAGTACGTGTTTCATGTAAAGGCCCGTAACATACATGGCAATATAAGTGAAGCGAAGAGTTTTGCATTTGCCGTTGATCCTCCATTTTACAGGAGTAAGGTAGCCTTCATTTTTTATATTATATCTGGCTTATTTATGCTGGGTACTGTTTTTCATTATTTTGAGAAGAAGTTCAAGCGTGAAAAGCTATTGATCTTAGAAGATAAAGAGCGGCTTCTGAGCGAAAAGGAAACAGAAGTGCAGGAAGCTGCGAAGCAAAGTGAAGAGCAGATCATGTTGCTAAAGCATGAAAAACAGCAGTCTGAAATTGAGCACATGAACCGGGAACTGGCTTCGTCTACCTTTCACCTGCTAAACAAGAATGAGCTACTCAATAATGTGAAGCTGGAGTTACAGTCTATTGTGAAGCAGGGTGAGTTGCAGCAACATAGTGAGGAGGTAAAGCGGATCATCAAAAACATTGAACACAACGTGACAAGCGACGCAGACTGGAAACAGTTTGAGCTGCACTTTAACTATGTGCATGGAGATTTCACAAAGCGCCTGCAGGATAAATACCCGGATATGACACCACAGGAAATCAAGTTAAGCACTTACCTCCGGCTAAACCTAACTACCAAAGAGATTGCGCAGCTTTTGAGTATATCCGTACGCGGGGTTGAAATTAGCCGATACCGTTTACGCAAACGCCTTGACCTTGACAGGAGTGAGAACTTAACGGATTTTATACTCAGGTTTTAACGCTACCCCCTAATGATAAGGTAAGTGATGTAGGCGAAGTAAATAAGCAGGAAAATAGTGCCGTTGAATCTGTCTATAGTGTTTTTTCTGCCAATAGGCATGGCCAGAATAAGAAGTGTGCTGGCAAAGATCATCATAACGATATCTGAATTGTTGATGAGGTCAAATGGCAACGGCCTTATCACAGCGCTTACCCCCAATATCCAGAGCAGGTTAAATATATTGGAGCCAACTACATTGCCCACGGCAATATCTATGTTTCGGCGATAGGCGGCTGTAGCAGAAGTAATGAGCTCCGGCAGCGACGTACCGATTGCAACTACGGTTAAGCCAATAAAAGATTCACTTAAGCCCAGCGACTCACCCATGTAAATAGCCCCGTCAACAACCCATTTACCACCCAGGAATAAGCCAGTTGCGCCAAGCAAAATGTACAACACTGACTTTTGTACAGGCATGATGGCATGGTTTGCATCATCAGCCACCTCGTCTTTGTTTGTTTTGGTGATGTTGTAAATGTATGCCATAAATAAAACGAAGAAGAAAAGTAGTATCCCTCCGTCTACGCGGCTGATGTACAGGTCCGTTTTTTGTCCGAAGACAGTTGCATTTGCCAGGAAGCCAACAAGAAGTGTGGCTATAAGTGAGAATGGGATCTCTGTAAGGATTGTGTTTCTTCTGATTGGTAAAGGACATATCAGGGCAGTAACCCCTAGTATTAGCAGCAAGTTTGCCACATTGCTGCCAAACACGTTGCCAATGGCTAATTCTGATTGCCCATTTATACTTGACAGGATGTTAATGACCAGTTCAGGTAAGGAAGTGCCAAATGAAACGATGGTCAGGCCTACCACCATATCTGAGATGCCGTAGCGTTTAGCTATTGAGGAAGAACCACTTACAAGAAGATCAGCTCCTTTGATCAGGAAAACAAAGCCAACTACAAACAGGATGTATAAAAGCATGTTGGGTACAGTGGGGTGATAAAAAAAGGCTGCCCAATGTCTCACTGAGCAGCCATACGTATGTGTATACTTAAAACATTAAGCCATGTTATGGTACACAGCCTGCACATCGTCATCCTCTTCCAAACGCTCTATGAGGTTCATTACTTCCTCTTCCTGCTCCTCTGTCAATTCTGTTCGGGTAGTTGGGATGCGCTGTACTTCTGAACTGATCACATTCAGGCCTTTGTCTTCCAGACCTTTTTGCATTGTTCCAAAGTCGGTAAAAGCAGTTTCAATGATGATTTCATCTTCATGCTCATAAATATCCTGTGCACCAAAGTCAATCAGCTCAAGTTCCAGTTCCTCCAGGTCAGTTCCTTCGGCAGGAATCTTGAAAATACCTTTCCGTTCGAACATAAAATCCAGGGAACCTGTTTTGCCTAGCGAACCACCGCCTTTTGAAAAGTGCATACGCACGTTTGCAACAGTTCTGTTCAGGTTATCTGTAGCACACTCGGCTACCACTGCAATCCCGTGTGGTGCATAACCTTCGTATACTACTTCTTCATAATCCTTTTCTTCTTTGGATGATGCTCTTTTTATGGCCGCCTCAATGCGGTCTTTAGGCATGTTTACACCTTTGGCGTTTTGTATAGCTGTACGTAAACGCGAGTTTGTGTCAGGGCTTGGGCCACCTTCTTTAACGGCCATTACTATTTCTTTGCCCAGGCGAGTGAAGGCCTTCGACATTTTATCCCAGCGTTTAAACTTTCGGGCTTTTCTAAATTCAAATGCGCGTCCCATAGTATGATTTATGTGTAATACAAAGTTAGGCAGAGTAGGTGTAAAATGGTAATTTTTAGGTGCTGAATTGTTGAAGGGGGATTTTATGTTGTGAACACCAATGATTGTTTTTCGGAGTTCCTGCTCCAGGCATGTCTCCATTCCGTTTTTTCTGAACTGTTGCCATTCCTTTCTTTTGTCATTTCGACGTGAGATAGATCTTTACAGACCTTTTGAAGTTCCTGCTATCCTTATTAGCTGCGGCTGCATCCTCAGTCTTAGGTTTGTCCTTTTCCATCTCATGCATTGGTGCGCTCTTGCCCGCGAGGGCACGTCCTCGGGCATCGCACTGTGTGCCTGAAGCTGCCTCCGCGCTGCTCCGGCTGCCCTGCGGGCACCGCAACATGCACAAGGCGCTCAACCCAAGGACTGGAATCTTTTCGATAGCCAAAGCCTCTGCTTTAGGATTGGCTAATGAAGAAAATGAAAAATTAATGAAAGAGTCCCCTTTGGTGGGGGAGGAGGATAATTATATCTGCAGTTTTCCCCCCCCTCGGAGGGGCTAGGGGTGGGTTCACTCCAACCGCAAAGGCAATAGCGCTACTACCTGAACCACAGCAGTAGCAGACTAGGCTTCCAGACGCGGAAATACTATTAATCCACCAATCCTACAAATCCTGAGTCTGGCAAAAGAGTGGCTAGAGGCTTGGCAATATATTGTGACGAGCTCTTGCTCCTTACACCTTACAAATAACAAACAGCTAGGGAATTACTTCCGTGGTGTGGTGTGATAATCTGAAATACGGAGGTGATGTTCGCAGAAAGCGTATTCGTGTTCGATGTTGGATCCTACAATAACTAGACGACCTGTTTTATTTTGGTCAACATGCTCCTGGTACCATGCAACACCTTCCTGATCCAGGTTAGTGGTAGGTTCATCAAGTAATAAAAGAGGAGTATCGGAATAGATAGCAAGACCAAGCTTCAGACGCTGTTTCATACCGGAAGAGAAGTCTTTCACATACTTGTTTCTGGAGCGCTGTAAACCCATCCTTTCAATTAAATCCGAATTAGGCAAATTGTTCCGCAGCGGTTTGAAGCGTGTATGGAAATCAATCATTTCCAGTAGCGTGAACTCTTCCACCAATTCCAAATAGGGTGCCGTCAGGGAGAGGTAGCGGTAAGCTTCATCCGGGGCGATTGTTTTATTGTCCTCCGTATAAAGAATCTCTCCTTCGCTGTAAAGGTTATGGCCAGCTACGATCGTAAGAAGAGTGGATTTCCCGGATCCATTATGCCCTAAAACAGCATATGAAGTGCCTGACTCAAAAGTATAGGTCAGGTTCCGGAAAATCCACTCGTAATTATAGCGTTTACCTAAATTACTTAGGTTAATTTGCATCCTTAGAAAAATAGCTCCTGATAATACCTCGCCCTGAATTACGAAGGAAATTAACTATTTCGTCGCGTTCCTTGCTAGGAGGCAGTTCCAGTTCGATCTTGTCCAGGGCCTGTGTATTGTTCAGGCCGCTCATGAACATGATGCGGTATATCTGCTGAATTTCGTTTATCTGGTCGCTGGTAAAGCCTCTGCGGCGTAAACCAATAGAGTTAATGCCAGCATAAGAAAGAGGTTCGCGTCCGGCTTTTACAAATGGAGGAACATCTTTTAATATTAAAGATCCGCCTGAAACCATCGTATGTACTCCGACTTTCGCAAACTGGTGCACTAAACTGGCAGCGCTGATAATGGCAAAATCACCAACTTCTACGTGTCCGGCCATCTGTACAGCATTTCCAATAATGCAGTTGTCGCCAACAACACAGTCATGCGCCACATGGGCATAGGCCATGATAAGGCAATTGCTGCCGATCACGGTTTTCATTTTATCAATTGTGCCGCGGCTAATGGTTACGCATTCTCTCACAACGGTATTATCTCCGATGTGGGTAGTGGTAACTTCGCCGGCAAATTTCAGGTCCTGAGGTACCGATGAAACAACTGCTCCAGGGAAGATCTTGCAGTTCTTGCCAATACGGGCACCTTCCATGATCACGGCATTGGGGCCGATCCAGGTACCTTCGCCAATTTCAACATTCTTATGAATGCTGGCAAATGGTTCTACAACAACGTTTTGCGCGATCTTTGCCTCTGGGTGGATGTATGCTAATGGCTGGTTCATGCGTCTTTTTTTACAATGCTTGCCGACATTTCAGCTTCCATTACCAGTTGGCCGGCTACGAAAGCCTGACCGCTCATTTTGGCAATTCCACGTTTGATAGGAGCCAGCAGTTCACACTTGAAAATAATTGTGTCCCCAGGAATGACTTTACGTTTAAAGCGACATTTATCTATGCCCAGGAAATAAGTCCAGTAATCGTCCGGATTTTCTACTGTGTTTAACACAAGTATACCACCAGTCTGAGCCATTGCTTCGATCTGAATCACGCCTGGCAGCACGGGGTTGCCCGGAAAATGACCCTGGAAGAAAGGCTCGTTCATGGTTATGTTCTTAACGCCTGTAACCGTGGTTTCGTCTAAATGTATGATCTTATCGATTAACAGGAACGGGTAGCGGTGCGGTAAAGTAGCCGATATCTGGTTGATATCCATTACCGGCTTCTTTTTAGGATCGTAAGTAGGAACGCTCTTAATAGAAGCCTCATAGATCATTTTCTTCACCTTTCTGGCGAAGGCAATGTTTGCCGCATGTCCGGGGCGCGCAGCAAGTATCTGTCCTTTAATCGGACGGCCAATAAGTGCCAGGTCGCCTATCAGGTCAAGCAATTTATGGCGAGCAGGCTCGTTTTTGAACCTAAGCTCTGTATTATTCAGGATACCCTCTTCTTTAACTTCTACTTTTGGCTTCTGTAGCAAGTCAGATAGATGGTTGAGCTCTTCGTCCTGCACCACGCGGTCCACGATCACGATAGCGTTATCCAGGTCACCCCCTTTAATAAGGTTCTGCTTGTAAAGCGCTTCCAGTTCGTGTAAGAAAACAAACGTACGGCAAGGGGCTATTTCGCTCACAAACTGGTCAAAGCTAGTAAGAGAAGCATGCTGGCTGCCAAGGATAGGGGAGTTGTAATCAACCATCGCTGTCAGACGGTAATCGTCCAATGGCAATCCTGCAATCTCTACGCCACGGCTTTCATCTTTATAACTGAGCCCTTTAGATATCTCAAAATAGTTGCGCAGCGCATTTTGCTCATCCAGGCCAACTTCCATCAATGGTTTTACAAACTCGATGGAAGAGCCATCCATGATGGGAGGCTCAGGCCCGTCCAGCTCAATTAGAACGTTGTCTATCTGTAAACCTACCAATGCGGCCAGTGTATGCTCAACGGTATGCACCTTAGCGCCATTTTGTTCTAGCGTAGTACCTCTGGACAGGTCAACTACATTGTCAACATCAGCGTTTACAATAGGCTGTCCGGGTAAATCAATTCGCTTAAACTTATACCCATGATTTATGGGTGCAGGCCTAAACGTCATGTTGGATACTACACCTGTATGCAATCCTATGCCGGATACAGTAACCGGAGCCTTGATAGTATGCTGTTTATCGTTCATTCACGTATTAATAGTCGTGTATTGTATTTGCTGGCTATAAGTAAGCAGCTTAGCAGTTGCGCTTTACCGCTGCAAACTTAAGATATTCTTAACGGCCTTGCCAATTTAATTTCTGGGAGCGATATAATTGCAGTTAGCTTAGGCTAAACGCGCTCTTTCAACATTTCCAGTTCGCGCTGCAACTCTGGTAGCTTTCTGAAGACAGTCATGGCACGTAAGTTCTGCTTGTAATCAAATGCCGGTGAGCCTTGTATGATAGTGCCCTTCTCTTTCACAGATTTAGAAACACCTGACTGTGCACCCACTGTTGTATTGTCAGCAATCGAGATGTGCCCCACGATGCCTACCTGCCCAGCAATCACACAATTGTTACCGATCTTGGAAGAGCCTGAAATGCCAGACTGTGAAGCCACAACTGTGTGCATGCCAATCTCTACATTATGAGCGATTTGTACCAGGTTGTCGATTTTAGAGCCTTTGCGGATGATCGTAGAACCCATGGTGGCACAGTCAATGGTTGTATTGGCGCCAATAGAAATATCATCCTCCAGCACAACATTGCCAATTTGTGGGACAGCTTTATAAGTGCCGTCTGGCTGAGGAGCCCAGCCAAAGCCATCGCTGCCTAATACTGCACCACTGTGAATGGTGCAGTTACTGCCTACAACTGTGTTGGTATAGAGTTTTACCCCGGCAAAGATGGTCGTATTGTCGCCGATGGTTACATTATCACCAATGAATACCTGCGGGAAAATACGTACGTTCTCACCGATCTTACAATTTGCTCCGATATAAGAAAAAGCTCCCCTGTAGTGGTTATCTCCGATATGGCTGCCCTGCCCAATAAAACAAGGGTCTTCAACGCCAGTTTTAGAAGCGATTAAAGCAGTCTGGTAATACTGGAGTAAGGTGGAAAAGCTTGAATAGGGGTCTTCTACGCGAATAAGTGCTGCCGCAACAGGCTTTTTCAGCTCTAAGCTGTTAGCCACTATAACTGCACTTGCACCTGTAGAGTATAAAAATGGTTCGTATTTAAGATTTGATAAAAAAGCAAGGGCACCAGTTTTGGCTTCCTCAATTTTGGCTAATGTGCTGACCTTGACTGTGTTGTCTCCTTCTACCGTGCCCTGCAGCAAGTCAGCTATCTGTTGAACAGTAAATTCCATTTTGTAAAATTATAGCAAAAACTTAAAAGTGCTAATGCTTTGGGGATGCAAACTTAACAAAAAAGTATTTTACCTCCTTTTGAGTTTTTCATTTAAGGGAGATTTCTATTTATAAAATTTTACCTGATTGCTGCTAAATGGCTTTCTCTTTCGTGATTGTTTATAGAGGGGTCTCTAGCCCATTTAAGTTTTATTTGCTTGCTATAGTTTCTGATATCTCAGTAGCTAGAGTTTTTATTATCTATTTTGTCATCTATACTTTAGGAGAGATCTAATCTGAACTTTTGATGATCCTGCTATCCTTTCTAACTGCCTTTTATTCTCGGTCTTTCATGATAACCTGTTTCATCTCAAGCTTTGGTGCGCTCTAGCCCGCGAGGGCTCCCCGAAATTCTTCGGGGTAAACTATCTCGGGTATCGCGCTGTGTTCCCTTCCTTTGCTACCCTTCGGTCGCAATGCCGCTTAGGCGGCACCGGAATCTCACAAGGCGCTCTTTATACGAGGGCCCCTACCCCCACCCAAGGACTGGGATCAGGTTCGATAGCTGCTGCCTCTGCAATAGAACAATTATGATCCCCTCCTCGGAGGGGCAAGGGGGCATGCAAACTGATGACAGAGCTTATGTAGTACTCTCTCCTGTTATTAGGAGGGGCAAGGGGTGAGGTAAAGCTCCCCTCCTTAGTTAAGGAGGGGTAGGGGTGGTTGGACCAGGTGCTGTAGCCGGCATCTACAAAAGTCCTGTCTACACATTCATCCTGTAAATCCTGATTCTGAGATAACTAATGCGCCGCTTCCTTCGGATAACACACGTAATACTTCTCCACTTTATAACTCAAAGCCCTGATGTTGGGTAGGTCTGAGGCCTCTGCAACGTCTATTACATAGCCGGATTTGGTGAGCATATCTATGGTTTGGCCCTCTACATCATAAGCGTTGTTGCCAATATTGCCGGAGATCATCAGGTACTTAATGTCTTCCTCAGATACTTTGAATTTATCCTGCACCAGTTCATGTATGCCTAGCAGCAGCTCCTCATCGATGGGTTTGTTAGAAATGACAACTTTGAATAGTTTACGGTTCAGGATACTGTTTGCCAGAAAGGAAAGGATCTTATCAGAATGAGATGCCCATAATTTGATTCCGCCCCATACGTCGTGGTCGTCCAGGCTTACAAAGCGCTCCAGAATAGTACTGTCCTGCTGAAAATCCTGCATAGTAAGGTCCGTAGTCAGAAAAAACTTGAGGCAAGGGCTTGCCGGAACATCAATTCCTTGCTGTACCAGCTGCCGGGCACGCTGCACAACACGTAGGACCATGTTTTCGGCGCTGATCACCGTTTTATGCAGGTATACCTGCCAGTACATCAGCCGGCGACTTACCAGGAAATTTTCTATGCTATAGATACCTTTTTCTTCTACAACCAGCTTGTCGTTGGCCACATCAAGCATTTTAATGATGCGATCAGCGCCAATCTTACCCTCGTACACGCCTGTGTAAAAGCTATCACGGTTCAGGTAGTCAAGGCGGTCTACGTCTAATTGACTGGAAACTAGCTGGTGGAAAAACTTACGCTCGTAGTTATCTGTAAATATATCTATGGCTAAACTCAATCTGCCATCGAATTGTTCGTTAAGCAGGTGCATGATATGGAGCGAGAGGTGTTCGTGGTGCACATTCTTGAAAATGGCGGTCTCAAGGGCATGCGAAAATGGCCCATGACCAATATCGTGCAATAGGATGGCAATTAGAGAAGCCTGAAATTCGTTATCAGAAATTTCGTTATTTTTACTTTTTAGCGTATTTAAAGCCGTATTCATCAGGTGCATCGCACCCAATGCATGATGAAAGCGCGTATGCAAAGCACCAGGGTAAACCATTTCCGTGAGGCCAAGTTGCTTTATCCGACGCAATCGCTGAAAATACGGGTGATCGATTATATCAAAAATAAGATCGGTAGGGACGGTGATAAAGCCGTAAACAGGGTCGTTGAATATTTTTTTCTTGTTCATTAGAACCAGAGATTTAGGTTTGATGGTTTTATTGTTGTACAGTTAATAATCTCCTATGGCGCGAGCGTCCTCGTTCGTGACGTACTTTAGCGGGGCCTCCGGCCCTCTGTACGTAAGAAGAATGATTTCTGTACCTGAGTGCATGTCTAGTTCCTCCGGGAATGAAGACTTTACATTAAATTAAGCCGGGCCAGAGGCCCAAACTATAACAGACACGAGCGAGGACGCCCCGAAATGCTTCGGGATCTGCGACTCGCGCCAATTAGTATTTAAACTAGCAACAAAATACATTCAGATAAAACTATGCAAAGATATAATATTTTATGGGCTGATGACGAGATCGATCTTCTCAAGCCACACATTCTGTTTCTGGAAGATCGCGGCTACGATATTACGCCCGTAAACAGTGGAACAGACGCTATTGAAGAGTTTAAGGAGAAGAGTTTCGATATCGTATTCCTTGATGAGAATATGCCAGGGATCAGCGGCCTGGAAACACTGAATGAGTTGAAATCCATGCGCCCTTCTGTACCTGTGATCATGATCACAAAGAGCGAAGAAGAGCATATTATGGAGGAAGCTATAGGCTCCAAAATTTCAGATTACCTTATCAAGCCGCTCAACCCGAACCAGATATTGCTTTCAGTTAAAAAGACGCTGGAGAACAAGCGCCTGGTGTCTGAAAAGACCAACATGAGCTACCAGCGCGATTTCAGACAGCTGGGAATGGCTTTTGGAGAACGCCTGAGCCAGCAGGAGTGGGCCGATATATATAAAAAGCTTGTTTTCTGGGAACTGGAGATAGACGAGACGGAAAACAAAAGTATGGCTGACGTGATCAACATGCAGAAGGATGAGGCAAACTCAAACTTCGCTAAGTTTATCATGGACAATTATGAGGACTGGATCAACAAAGAGAGTGACGATGCGCCGCTGATGTCGCACCAGTTGTTCAAGGAGCGGGTGTTCCCGATCATGAAGGAAACAGAACGGCCTGTATACTTTGTATTGATCGACAATTTACGTTACGACCAGTGGAAGGTGCTGGAGCCGCTGATCTCTGAGTATTTCACAGTAGATTCGGAAGAAATGTTCTACTCCATACTTCCTACAACCACGGCCTATGCCCGTAACGCTATATTCTCGGGTATGCTGCCAACCGAAATTGCGAAAAAGTACCCGAATATGTGGGTGTATGATGATGAGGACGAAGGAAAGAACCTGCATGAATCGGATTTCCTGGATATTCAGTTTCAGCAAAATAGGGTAACAGATAAACACAGCTATCATAAAATCACAAACGTGCAGGCGGGGCGCGACCTGCTGAACAAGTTTAGTAACCTGGATAACAACAAACTAAACGTGATCGTCTATAACTTTGTGGACATGCTGTCCCATGCCCGAACCGATAGTAATATGGTGCGCGAACTGGCTCCTGACGAGTCGGCTTACCGCTCCATTACCAAATCGTGGTTCCTGCACTCGCCGCTTTTCGATACCCTGAAAGCGATCGCTGATAAGAAGGGGAAGCTGATCATTACCACCGATCACGGTACTATTCGCGTGAAAAGGCCTTTTAAAATTATCGGCGATAGGAATACGAACACAAACCTGCGCTATAAGCACGGTAAAAATCTGGGCTACACCGACAAAGATGTATTTACAGTGAGGAAGCCGGAACGATTTTTCTTGCCAAAAGCCAATGTTTCTACTACGTTTGTATTTGCAATTGAGGATTACTTTTTTGCATATCCCAACAACTATAATTACTATGTTAATTATTACAAAGACACTTTCCAGCATGGGGGTGTCTCGTTGGAGGAGGTTATTATACCGTTTATAACGCTTACACCTAAAAATGCATAGTATAGGAGTAGAAAGAGCACAAATTACGATGTCGTCGTTGGCTGATCTGCCAGCGGCGGCTTCTGTGCTTATAGAGGAGGCTAAAAATGAGCCCATCATACTTTTTGAGGGGCCAATGGGTGCTGGTAAAACGACTTTAATAAAAGAGGTTTGCCGGCAGCTGGGGGTGAAGGAGAATGTGAGCAGCCCGACCTTTTCGCTTGTGAACGAGTACGAAGGGGCAGATGGGAAACTAATTTACCATTTTGACTTTTATAGAATAAATAATGAGCGCGAAGCATTGGATATAGGAGCATTGGAGTATTTTGATTCAGGCAAGCTGTGCCTGATCGAGTGGCCTTCTATGATACCAAATCTGCTTCCAGAGCATTATTTGCTTATAACGTTGCAACCTGATGCCGAAGGCGGAGTGCGCACCATGACCATTAACCAGTTATAGTATGGCGGAAAAAATTGCTCTTGATCTGGGGAAACTGGCTACCAGTCCCGCTCTCTACCCGAAAGAGTCGATGATGACTGTGGAAGAGCGCCGCCGAAGCCTTTCTATTGGTATTCCGAAGGAGTCGTCGTTCCAGGAAAACAGGATCGGTCTGACTCCGGACGCAGTCAAGCAACTCACCGATCATGGTCACCGCATCCGCATCGAGGCAGGGGCCGGTAGTCCGTCCAAGTATTCCGACAATGAATATTCTGAGGCCGGTGCCAAAATTGTTTACTCTACTGAAGAAGTATACGAGGCTGACATCATACTTAAAATAGCACCTCCTACCTACGACGAGATAGAATACCTGCGTCCGGGGCAAACCCTGATCTCTGCCCTTCACTTTGGTAACCTGACAGCAGATTATATCAATGCATTGCTTCGTAAGAAGATAAACGCCATGTCGTTTGAATTGCTCCGTGATAAATCCGATGCAAAGCCTGTGGTAAGAGCCATGAGCGAAATTGCGGGCAGCACCGTTATGCTGATCGCGGCAGAGTACCTGAGCAGCAGCAGTGATGGCAAAGGGGTAATATTAGGGGGAATTACCGGTGTACCGCCCAGCAAAGTGGTTATACTTGGAGCAGGCACCGTGGCGGAGTATGCCGCCCGGGCCGCCCTTGGCCTGGGTGCCGAGGTGAAGGTGTTCGACAACCACATTTACAAGCTTCGCAGGCTAAAGCATAACATCGGCTCCCAGATCTTTACCTCCACCCTTGACAAAGCCGTGCTGTACCCGGAGATCAAGCAGGCCGACGTGGTGATTGGCGCGCTGGTTTCCGACGAAGGCCAGATGCCCTGTATGGTGGAGGAGGGCGTGGTGGCCCAGATGAACCCCGGCTCCATCATCATCGACGTCTGCATAGACCAGGGGGGCTGCTTTGAGACCTCCGAGACCACCTCGCACTCACGCCCCATCTACCGCAAGTACGACATCATCCATTACTGCGTGCCCAACATCGCCTCCCGCGTGCCCCGCACCGCTACCCAGGCATTAAGTAATATCTTCATGCCCATCTTTAATGAGTTCTCAAAGTATGGAGGCATCAATGAAGTCCTTTTCATGAATGAGCACTACCGCAGTGGCGTATACATTTACAAAGGCAGCCTTACGAATTCACATGTTGCCAAAAAGTTTGGGATGCGCTATAAGGAGTTGGGGTTGATGATTGCAGTGCGGAATTAATTTCTGATCTCACAGGGTCTTTATGACCTGTGAGTGTCTTGAATACTTGAAATTGCCTTTTGCTATCTATACTAGAATTCTTTCATCCTCAGTCTTACTTGCTGTTTTGTATCATTTCTGACTTTGGTGCGCTCTAGCCCGCGAGGGCTCGTCCTCGGGCATCGCGCTGTACCGCCTTCCTTTGCTCGCTTGCGCTTTGCAATGCTGCTATCGCAGCACCGGAACCCGCTAAGGCGCTCAACCCAAGGACTGGGATAAGGTTTGATAGCCACAGACTTTGCTATGGACCAGCAAGTCCCCCTTTGAAGGGGGTAGGGGGATGATTACACCTGCGAGCAAGTCCAGTGGCTGTGACTTTTAAGTCTTGGATCCCGAACTTGTATCGGGGGACGGGTTTGGTGGGCTCGCTGCAATTTTCATCATCTTTCCTACCTCATAACCATCACCTAACCATCACCTAACAACCTATTTTTGCCTCCCACAGTGATTTTATTGTATCCGAACCGTTTGTTCAAACATTTTTTAGTAATTTTGAAAAATGTATGCAGCTGGCTTAAGCCGCTGCGGCATTTTATCACCTTGATTAACATGAAACTAAAAGCTCAATACCTGCTGGGTATTATACTTCTTCTCTCCTCCTGTGCTTCTCTTAAACCAAGGGACATAGTCTACTTTAGCAATTTACCGCAAGAGCAGTTGCTTACCGAGCAGGTTGCCGACATGGGTGAGCCAGTGATTAAGACCGGGGATTTACTAACTATAACAGTGATGAGCCTGGATCAAAAATCGAACATGCTCTTTAACCAGGGAGTGATTATGACTGGCGAGGGGAGTAGTATGCAGAGGCAGAGCTCTGGTGACACAAATGAAGGGTACCTGGTAGATAAAGAAGGTTTTATTGAATTTCCGGTGCTGGGCAAAATAAAACTTGCTGGTCTCACCAAGGAGCAGGCCATGCAGCAGATAAAAGCAGACTTGAATACGTACGTCGAGAATCCCATCGTGAAAGTACGGCAGGCAAACTTTCGGTTTACAGTGCTTGGAGAAGTAAATGGGCCTTCCGTTATAACCGTGCCTACCGATAAAGAAAGCGTTACGATACTGGAAGCAATGGGTATGGTGGGCGATATGACCATTTATGGCAAAAGGGAAAATGTGTTGGTAATACGCCATGTGGATGGTGTGAGAACGATGGCACGACTTAACCTGAATAACAGGGAGGTGTTCAGCTCACCCTATTTTTACCTGAAGCAAAACGATGTGGTGTATGTTGAGCCGGATAAGGCGAAAATAGCCGGAACCAGTTTAATCCGCAGGAACTGGGGCTTTGCCGTTGGGTTAGTGTCAACGGCCTTCTTCGTGTATTCTCTTTTTAAATAATATTTCACTCTCAGGAGAAAACATACATGTCAGAGTTAGATTTTCAGGATTCCGAGTCGGAATCAATTGATATAAAAGGTGTTCTAGCAAAATACCTGCGCTACTGGTACTTGTTTGTGT
This sequence comes from Pontibacter sp. MBLB2868, assembly GCF_051904785.1. Lineage (NCBI taxonomy): Bacteria > Pseudomonadati > Bacteroidota > Cytophagia > Cytophagales > Hymenobacteraceae > Pontibacter > Pontibacter sp. MBLB2868. The sequence goes on from NZ_CP196710.1 coordinate 221,083, forward strand.
TGGGTGTGGTGCTTAGTTTGGCGATTGCCTACCTGTACCTCCGCTATGCTACCCCATTGTATAGTGTCAGCAGTACTTTGCTGGTGAAGGATGACCAGCAGGGTGCTAATGTGCTGTTTAGTGATCTTGCATTGCTCCAGAATAGCAAGAGTATGGAGAATGAAATTATCGTTCTCAAATCCAGTACCCTTATGCAACGGGTATTGACTGAACTTTCGCTTAATACAAGGTATTTTGTTGACGGCCGTGTTAAATCCATTGAACTGTATGGAGAGAATAGGCCGATAAAGGTAATCGCCAGTAATTTGGATTCTGCAGCACTCAGAAAAACGTTTACCATACATGTAAAAGATAAAAACATTTTCGAACTGGAAGATGAGGCTGGCTCAGCAACATACCAGTTTGGCAAGCAGATTAATAAGCCATACGGTAGCTTTACAGTGTTAACGGTGCCCGGAAAAGTTGTAGCGGGTAAAACAATCACAGTTTTATTCCAGGATATCAGGAAAAGGGCCGAATACTATAATCAAGCACTCGCAATAGCACCGTATAATAAAAGCGCTAGTGTTCTGGTATTAAGCTTAGTGGATGCTGTGCCGGAAAAAGCAGAAGATATTATTAATAAGTTAACAGAGGTATACATAGCGGGAGGCGTTGAAGACAAGAAGAGACTGGCTACCAGCACGATTCAGTTTATCGACGAAAGATTAAAGTACCTGACAGAGGAGCTAACAGCCGTAGAGAAGGATGTAGAGCAGTATAAAAAGGAGAATGAGTTAGTAGATGTGAGCACAGCGGCTAACCTGGCCTTGTCTAATACGGAAGCATACCGAAAGCAGTTAGCTGATCTGGCCATCCAGATCGATATCCTGGAGTCAATTGAATCTTACATCACAAAAGAGGAAAAACCGGTTGACCTGATTCCAACCAGCCTGAGTATCAGCGACCCTACCTTAGGTGGGCTTATAGCTAACTTTAACCAGTTGCAGTTAGAACGTCAGCGCCTGTTACAGACTGCAAAGCCGGAGAGCCCGTTGGTAAAAAATATAAACGTGCAGTTGGCGAACCTGCAGGAAAATATTTTAGAGAATCTTCGAAATGTTCGAAGAGGATTAACCATTTCCCGCAATAATTTACAGGCAAGCGCTTCTCAGTTCAGATCAAAAGTACAGCAGGCGCCTACCCTGGAACGGGAAATGCAGGTAATTGGAAGGCAGCAAGGCATTAAATCAGAACTTTACTTATATCTTTTACAGAAGCGGGAAGAAGCTGCTATATCTCTGGCAGCTACAGTTTCCAACTCCCGGGTAATTGATCCGGCTACGAAAGGTGATATGCCGGTAGACCCAAAACCACAAATGGTTTACCTGATTGCTTTACTGGTGGGTCTGGCTGTGCCTTTTGCTGGCATTACAGTAGCCGACCTGTTAAACGATAAAGTTCAATTGGTAAAAGATGTAGAGAAAAAAACAGCGACCCCTATTCTGGGTGAACTGAACCACAGCGATACATTTGAAACTGTTATCGTGAAAAAAGACAGCAGAACTCCTGTCGCTGAACAGTTCCGCCTGATCAGATCTAACCTCCAATTCGCTACCATAGGGAAAGAGAATAAAGTCATATTAATAACATCAAGCATGACCGGAGAAGGAAAAACCTTCTTTAGCATCAACCTGGCAGCCAGCCTGATGCTCACCGGAAAAAAAGTAGTTATCATTGGTTTCGATCTTCGGAAGCCAAAACTTACACAAGGCCTAAACCTTCCGAATGACATGGGTATTACGAATTACCTGATTTCTGATCAGGTAGGTATTGAAGATATTGTACAGAAAGTACCGGAACATCCGAATTTGTATGTGATCGGTGTAGGACCAATTCCTCCGAATCCGGGTGAATTAATGATGCTACCTAAAATTGGGGTTTTGATTGAGCAATTAAAAGAGGTGTTCGATCATGTAGTGATTGATACTGCCCCGGTAGGCCAGGTAGCAGATGCATTTGCCTTAGCACCTTACATCGACTCCAGCATTTACCTGGTGCGCTATAACTATACCAGCAAATCGCAGTTGGCTATCATAGATGACATTTACCGTAGCAAGAAGCTAAAGCACCCGATGATCGTGCTAAACGATGCTAAAAAAGGGAATAGCCATGGCTATGGCTATGGCTACGGCTATGGCTACGGAGATGATGAAAAGCAAGGTTGGCGGAAGAGCTTGAAAAAGCGTGTGAATGCTTAAAGAGTATTAAACATTGCCCTACTTCAAGTTTTAATCATTGACAGGTTACGGGATGTTTATAGCTTGAGGTATAGTAGCAGGGGAATTATAGCACAAGTGAAATTCCCCTCCTCGGAGGGGTTAGGGGTGGGTTTCACCTATATCAAACCACAAAAATAAACTTAAATTTAAGTACTAAGTGTCTTTTCATTTAAGAAGAATATTTTAAAGAAGTAGTTACAAAACGATTAATATAAATAAACACCACATGTCAATAACAGCCGAATTGAAGGAAGCAAAAATTGCCGTAATTGGTCTAGGCTACGTAGGTCTTCCCCTTGCCGTTGAATTTGCTAAAAAGTATAAAACCTTCGGCTTTGATATTAACGCGCAGCGGGTAAGTGAGTTAAACGAGGGGCAGGACTTTACACTGGAAGTTGACGAAGAGAATTTGAAAGCAGTACTGACTAGTGACTGTACAAGTACAACAGGGCTGTTCTGCACCAATGAGCTTCAAAAAATACAGGAATGTAATTTCTTTATTGTAACAGTTCCAACCCCTGTAGATAAATACAACCGACCTGACTTAACCCCACTTTACAAAGCCAGCGAAACAGTGGGCAAAGTGCTAAAAGCAGGAGACATCGTAGTTTATGAATCTACTGTATACCCTGGTGTTACAGAGGAGGAATGCGTACCTGTACTTGAAAAAGTATCTGGACTTAAATTTAACAAAGATTTCTTTGCAGGCTATTCACCGGAGCGTATCAACCCAGGTGATAAGGAACATACGGTAGCAAAAATTCTCAAAATTACCTCGGGATCTACCCCAGAAGCGGCTGAGAAAGTAGATCAGCTATATAATTCGGTGATCACTGCTGGTACACATAAAGCCACGAGTATAAAAGTAGCGGAGGCAGCCAAAGTAATCGAAAATGCACAGCGGGATATCAATATTGCCTTTGTAAATGAACTGGCTAAAATATTCAATCGGCTGGGTATTGATACAGATGAAGTATTACAAGCGGCTGGTACCAAATGGAACTTCCTGAACTTTAAGCCCGGGCTTGTTGGAGGACATTGTATTGGAGTAGACCCGTACTACCTGGCGCAAAAAGCGCAGGAAGTCGGCTACCATCCGGAAATTATACTTGCAGGTCGCCGTTTAAATGATGGTATGGGTGAGTATGTAGCGCATGAGGTAGTGAAACTGATGGTAAAGAAAGAGATTCCTGTTAAAGGTGCACAAATCCTGGTTCTGGGGATAACCTTCAAAGAGAACTGTCCTGATGTACGGAACACCAAAGTTGTAGATATCCTCTACACCCTTAAAGACTACAGTACCGACATCACAATATATGATCCTTGGGCAAAGCCAGCAGAAGTCAAACATGAGTATGACTGGAACTCTGTAACAGAACTAAATTCTGAAAAAACTTTTGACGCCATCATCCTGGCCGTATCTCATAATGAGTTTAAAAAACTTGACCTAAATAGGCTCTGCAAACAGAATGCAGTAATCTACGACGTAAAAGGAGTGCTCCCCAAAGAACTCTCCGACGCACGTCTTTAGTCATATTGCGATAAATCCCCTCTTGGGAGGGGTAGGGGTGGGTTAAAATCACTCTTTTCACTTAAACTAAGTACAACAAGTGTACGAAACAAAATATCATACAGAAGACCTCAGCCAGTTTAGCTTCCTCATTACAGGTGGTGCTGGTTTTATAGGCTCCAACATAGTAGAATACCTTCTTAAATATGGAGCTAAAAAAGTAAGGGTACTAGATAATTTCTCCACTGGCTCACATGCAAATATCATTGAATTCAAATACAACCCTGCATTTGAATTGCTGGAAGGTGACATCAGGGACCTGGAAACCTGCAGAAAAGCATTAGAAGAAATTGATTATGTCTCTCATCAGGCTGCACTAGGTTCGGTGCCGCGCTCTATAAATGACCCTATTACCAGCAATGATGTCAACATAAGTGGTTTCCTAAATATGTTAGTAGCTGCTCGAGATGCAGGAGTAACGCGTATGGTATACGCCGCCAGCTCAAGTACCTATGGTGATCATCCGGATTTGCCCAAAGTGGAGGATAAAATAGGTAATCCATTATCCCCATATGCAGTCACAAAGTATGTGAACGAGCTTTATGCAAGCGTTTTTTCAAAGATTTACGATTTTCATACAGTTGGTCTGCGTTACTTTAACGTGTTTGGCCCGAAACAAAATCCTCAAGGACCTTATGCTGCAGTAATTCCTTTATTTATAGAGGCAGCTCTTCAAAATCAGGCTCCTTATATCAATGGTGATGGGGAAGCAAGTAGAGACTTTACTTTTGTGGAAAATGCAGTCCAGGCCAATGTAAAAGCTATGCTAGCTCCTGGAGTTGATAAGCATGAGGTGCTGAATGTAGCATTTGGTGAAAGAACTACGCTTAACCAGTTGTGGAATAGCATAACAGAAATTGCAGGAATAAAGCTAGCTCCTAAATCCAGGGAAGAACGCAAAGGAGACGTACGACATAGCTTAGCTGATATTAGCAAAGCGAATAAAATTATTGGATATGCTCCAAAAGTCTCTGTGTTAGAAGGGCTATTTAAAGCTTTTTTATGGTACAGGAACTCAACTAGATGATTAAATAAATATAAGGGAGTTCAATATAATTAGATTAGCTTGATGAATTCTCCTTGTTGGGGCACTAAGAGAGTTATTATCAAAGAATCTATTATCATACCTTTTTTTATTGTGCATTAGGCACAGGTAGTGCATGAGGCAGTGTAGCTGATGGTAAAGGAACATGCAGTAGAAGATGCATATCTCGTCTAGGTATTTATTGTATCTGCCCCAATGTGAATTGTAGTGGAGATAAAAGTCTCTATACTTTTAAAGCCTGTCAACTTGATATCTCAATATTATTAATGGGCTTGCAGAGGTAAAGAATTAATATCATTAGGCATGTACTTTAATTCTAAATTATGAAATACAGCAGATGTATTATTTAAGTAGAGTCAAATGTGTTTGAGCTTTAAAATTTATTTAAAAACAAAAGCACAATTTTGTATGAAAAATGTGAAAATAGTAATGTTGAAAGAGTTGCTGATACTAAGTAATATAAAATAAATTAATAAAAAATTTAAATAAGCAATTAGAGAAATACAAAATGGATGATGTGCTTAAAGTTAGCAAAACTGTATTACAAGGAACAGTTAAAGTAAGTGGAGCTAAGAATAGTGCTTTGAAGCTTATTGCTGCTTCCCTGCTTACAGATGAGCCGGTAGAACTCTACAACTTTCCCAACAACCTTCTAGATGTAGAAATTCACCTTCAGATGCTAAAGCATCTTGGGAAGAGTTATAATATTAAAAATGATTATGTTATAATAAAAGAGAACGATAATCAATTATTAACAGAATTAATCTGGGACGAAAGATCTATCAGGAATACATTGTTAATTCTTGGAGCTCTTACTACGCGCCTAGGTTTTGGTAAAGTACCTTTACCTGGTGGATGTAAATTAGGTGACCGAAAGTTTGATTTACATGTAATGGTGTTAGAGCAACTTGGCGCAAAAGTATGGGAGGAAGATGGCTATATATGTGCAAGATCCGAAGGGAGGTTGATAGGGAATAATATTTACTTACCACTAAGATCTACGGGTGCGACTGAAAATGGTATTATTATAGGAACATTATCAAAAGGTACTACAATAATATGGAACCCTCACATAAGACCTGAAATATTAGACCTAATTGGGATGCTTAATAAAATGGGAGCTAAAATCAAGGTGTATGGGCAGAAGTGTATTGAAATACAAGGAGTGGAAAAGCTGAAAGGAGTTAAACATGAGGTAATACCAGATAGTGTTGAGGCATTAACTTGGGCTATTGGCTCAGTAGTAACAAATGGTGATGTAGAGATTTTGAATTTCCCATTTGAGCACTTAGAGGTGCCATTAGCATTCTTGAGGGAGAGTGGGATGAAATACTATAGAGGAGGTGATTCTATAATAGTAAGAGGTGGCGTGCCGTACCCTATAGAAATAAGTACTGGACCCTATCCTGGTATAAACTCTGATATGCAACCTCTTTTTGCAATATATGGTGCATGTTCACAAGGTGAATCAAAAATAGTAGATCTAAGGTTTCCAGGTAGGTATGGATATGCTAATGAACTTAATAAAATGGGTGTTCAGTACAAAGTAGATGGAGACATGTTAGTGATAAACGGTGGTGCGGAATTGAAAAGTGCGGCAGTAAAAGCATTAGATTTAAGAGCAGGAGTTGCATTATTACTTGCAGGTATGTTAACAGAAGGAGTCACAACAATTGAAAATGCTTGGCAGATTAGAAGAGGTTATGAAAACATCGAAACGAAACTAGCAGGTCTTAACTGTAAGATAGAATATCTGTAGTACTTGGGAAAAGAATGACTATGCAAATGCTTATAGAAAGAGTATTTTACTGTAAAATATACTATAGCTAGCTTGACATATTCTGATGCAAAATAAAAACTAGAGATGTATTAATTGTAGAGATGAATAAGTTTGTTAACGACCTAGCGAGCGTATTATTTAGCAAAATTGGAGTAATATTATTTAGTCTAATAAGGGGTGCTATAGTTGCTAGATGGTTAGGCCCCGAGGGTAATGGAGTGGTTGCCGCATTAGCTGTTTACCCAGCTCTTTTTATGACAATAGGTTCTTTGGGAGTGAGACAAGCGACTACATTGTTTGTTGGACAAAAAATGTTTCCTTTAGAAAATATAAAAAGGGCTATCACACAGCTATGGGTACTTTCATCTTTCATAAGTTTAATTGTTTCTTATATTCTAATTAAGAAATTTAGTAATGCTGGAGATGAAGAATACCTTGTGATTTTAGCTGTAGTTCCAATTCCATTTGAATTATTCAATACTTATAATTCAGGTATTTTTATTGGTTCTAATCAAATAAAAGCATTCAATAGAATTAACTGGGTACCTTCTTTAATTACTTTAACCTTTACATTGATATTTGTTATCATTTTAGGACAGGGCATAGAAGGTGTAATGCAAGCATCTATAATTGGAGTGTTTTTCATGTTTGTTTTTTTACTATTTAAGTACAACTTTATTAAAAGCTTTTCTTTAAAAATTGAATTTTCTGTTGTAAAAAAACTCTTGACACTTGGGATAGTATATGCAGTATCTCTATTAGTAATTAATCTAAATTATCGGCTAGATATTATTTTATTAGACAAATTGTCTTCTAAACATGAATTAGGTATTTATTCGAAAGGTGCCGCATTAATAGAATATATGTGGCAGATACCAATGCTCCTAAGTACAATAATATTCGCAAGAAGCGCTTCAGCAAAGGATTCAAGAGCATTTTCTTTTAAAACAGCTCAATTACTAAGAATCTCTTTTATTGCTGTTAGTGTGGCTGCTTTAACAATTGCGCTGTTGTCACAATGGATTATTACATTATTATATGGTAAAAGCTTTCTCCCTAGTTCAGAAGTGTTAGTCATTTTACTTCCAGGGGTAATTATTCTTACTCTATACAAAGTTTTGAATATGGATTTAGCAGGTAGAGGCAAGCCTTGGGTCTCAATGAAAGCAATGTTTCCAGCACTTGTATTGAATGTAATCATGAATATTTACTATATACCTAGATACGGTGCGAATGGTGCAGCGTTTTCTTCTACATTGAGTTATACAATTGCAGGCCTATTATTTATATATTTTTATTCAAAAGAAGTTAAGATTCCTATAAGGGAATTATTAAGATACTCCAAATCTGACTTTGCGCAACTCAAGGTTCTCATTTCAAATAGAGTAAAGCAGTTACAAAAGATATGAAAATTTATACAGATTTTGATTTATCACAATTTAATTCTTACAGAATAAAAGCCTCATGCCGTATGGCAATGTTTCCAGAAACAGAAGATGATATTAGAGAGATATTTTTGGATGGGAAAGGAGCAAAGAAAATACTGTTAGGGAGTGGTCATAATATTATATTGTCCAAGGAGTATTATGAAGAGGAGTTTATTATCTTCTCTAATACCTACGATAATGTAGTTGTGAACGATAATTGCTTAGAGGCTGAAGCGGGAGTAACAATGTTAGAACTTAGTAAACTTGCACTGTTAAACTCGCTTTCAGGGCTTGAGGTTTTTTATGATATTCCAAGCTCTTTAGGGGGGGCTGTGGTAATGAATGCGGGTGCTAGCGGAGAAGAAATAAAGGATTTAGTGATAGATGTTAGATGCTATGATCCTATTAGTGATAAATTTTTTTCCTTAAAACAAAATGAAATCAAGTTTGGGTATCGAACGAGCCTTTTTCAAGAAAGCCCGAATTTAATTGTTACCAAGGCTACACTTGAATTAAAAAAAGGTATTAAAGATTCGATACAAAAGAAGATGCAAGAAGTAAAAACAGCGCGTTGGTCAAAGCAGCCAAAAGAATTCCCGAATGCTGGAAGCGTATTCAAACGCCCAGAAGGTTATTATGTTGGTACACTGATAGATGAGTTAAATTTGAAGGGTTTTTCTATCGGAGGAGCGCAAATTTCAGAAAAACATGGAGGCTTTATAATTAATATTAATAAAGCGACAGGCAATGATATATTGAATTTGATAGATGAAGTTAAAAAGAGAGTTAGAAATAAATATAAGATAGAACTAGAAGTAGAACAGCGAATAATATGATGACTGTTTTCTACTTAATTTCTAATCGTCAACAACACAATTCCGGTAGAGGTGGGAGCTACTTTAGCTCTGCTAGTGTAGCAAAAGTAATGTCGGAAAATCTCAAAGTATACTATTTCAATATTGGCGATCATGACTCGCCTGTTGCGAAAGAAATATTAGGGAATAAATATATAAATTTGAAGATGGGAGGATTAAACAATTTTTACTCTATCTTTAAATATATATATATGACATTTAAATATAGACCTGATGTTGTCCACATATATGATTTAGTCGTTGTCTTTTTTGCATATTTTTCACAACTCTTCTCTAGCTCTAAGATAGTGTTGACCCAACCAGGGGGGGCAAACAGAGCAGTTCCGTCAAAGTATACCCCTAAAAATGTTATAACATGCAGTGTAGAAAACTTCAATTTTTACAAAGAATTAAAAGAATGTAAGCATGTTGTTAATATATCAAATAGAGTTATACCCTTTAGCACAAATGAAAAATCTGTTGGTAAATTAAAAGAATTGATTAATTATAAACCAACAGACTTAATAGTGATGAAAGTTGGTCGTTTAGATAATTATTATGGACTAGGGATACAACAGGCCTATGATTTTTATAAGGAGCTAAAAGAAAATCATGTTTCAGTTAAATTAATTTATCTAGGTCACCATGAGAATGGTTTCATGCCTAATCCAGAAGCATTATGTGACCCTGATGTTTTTTTTGTTCAAGACCAACATTTTACAAAAGATGCCAAAACTGTTATTGATATAGCTAACTATATTGTTGCTAATGGTAGAAGCGCTATGGAAGCTTGTTTTTTAGGGAAAAGGCTTCTAGTTCCATCAAAGAAACATGGATTAATATCAATCAATAGGGAAAACTATATCGAAGCTATTAATTATAATTTTTCTGAAAGAATAGTGGTAAATGATTCAGAGAGTATAAGTTGCACAGAATCAAGTTTCTTCTACAAAAGTTTATTTGAAGACTATTTTAATATTAAAAATGCTTCCAAAAAGTATGAACAGTTTTACGTAAAGTCAGTTAAGGATTCTCCAAAATTGATCTACTTATTAAAATCATTTACTTCTTTGTTTTTTAATTTTAGATGAAATGCAAAGAAGAAAATGATTTTATTTCTTCTTTATTGGCTTCTTAAACAAAGGTGTTTATGTTGGTTCTTAAAAAGTAAAACTTACTAATTAAGAAGTTAAAAGACCAAAGGCAAAATTTGTGTAACTAGTGGAAAATTTAAATCCAAAAAAAAGTAAATCGGGAGTTATTTTTATTATGCCAAGGAGCAGTAGCGCATGGAACGGTGCCGAGGCTCTTTGGATAACTGTAGCTGGGTGGGCTGCGGCTGTAGAGCAGCGGTATGGCAAAGCTTGGATTGCTACAACAGATAAAGTTGCATCTACCCAGGAAGTTTTACATTATCCATTGGTTTCTAAGGGGTCGCAAAATGTACAGTCTATAAAACAAAAGTGGTATTCTAAAATATTCCCTTCTGTATTAAAAACAGCTATTAAAGATTGGTTGCTATACAGTAAACAGCCTGTAAAATGGCCGCTGGATTTTGATGGAGAATGGAATAAACCTGAAATGAAAATTAAGTTTGTGTGGGAACAGCATGATCTTTTTCCCGGTCCGGGTTTTCGAATTGCAAAAAAGCTTAATGTTCCATATGTCATCTATGTACATGCTCCAGTTGTTTGGGAATTAGCAAAGTGGGGTGTGAAAAGACCAATATGGGGTAAATATTTAGAGCAGCATGTTGAAGCAGGATCCCTGAAAAAAGCAGATTTAGTTGCTTGTGTGTCTGAGGAAGTTCGCTCCAAAGTAATTGAAATGGGGGTTGATCCTGAAAGAGCTTTCATTTCGCCTATGGCTGCTGATAGTTTGCTCTTCTCTCCAAAGGAAAAGAACAAAGAGTTAGTTACTAGATACGAGTTAGATGGGAGTTTGGTAATTGGGTGGACCGGTAGCTTTCGCTCCTTTCATGGTTTGGATGTAGTAGTAAAAGCATTTTCAAAACTACAGCAAAAGGTTAAACATGTAAAGCTCCTGTTGGTTGGAGAGGGATCCGAGAAACCTAGAATAGAAGTGCTTGTTGACGAACTGTCACTACAGGACTCTGTAGTTTTTGCTGGTAAACAGGCCTTTACTGACATTCCAGATTATGTTTCTGTTTTTGATGTGGCTTTAGTTAGCGCTAAATCAGCTGAAGGGTTTCACTACTCTCCTCTAAAACTACGGGAGTATTTAGCTGCTGGTAAAGCAACAATAGCTCCTAATGCGGGTGAAATACCTGTTAAGTATCAAGATGAGGAGCATTTGCTATTATATCAAGCAGGTAATGTGGATGACTTATATGATAAGATGTATATGCTTACCAGTGATGAGAATTTCAGACGTAAACTTGAGGTAGCAGCAAGTATCAAAAGCCAGGAATCCGGTACGTGGATTCATGAACTTGATAGAACAATGAGTAAAATTGAAGCACTATAAAAACTGAACTTTTGAAAGTCATTCAACTGGTACAAAAGCCTCAATTCAGAGGTGCAGAAATATTTGCTTCACAACTTTCAAATCACTTACGAAATTTAGGTGTAGATGTACATCTGATTTCTGTATTTAGTGGTACTTCAGAACTCCCCTTCAGCGGTAAAACCAGTCACTTAAAAAGACCTCTAAACAAACGCTTGTGGGATTTTAAGGCCTGGAAAGATTTCGCAGATTTAATAAAGAGCGAAAAGCCGGATTTAATTCAGGCTAATGCTGGAGATACTTTGAAGTTCGCCATATTAAGTAAACTGGTTTATAAATGGGATACCCCTGTTGTATTTAGAAACGCCAACAAAATGGGAGATTTCATAAATACAAGACCAAAGTATTTGCTAAACCGGTTTTTTGTGAATCAAGTGAAGGCTGTCGTTTCGGTGAGTCAGCTTTGTGAAAAGGACTTTATCCATACATTCAGTTTCCCGGCTTCAAGGATCAAGACGATTCCAATTGGTGTGGAAGAGCAGGAAATATCCTCCGAACCACCAGCTGATCTGCAATCAATCTATAAAGAATACAGAGTTCTGGTACATATCGGAAGCCTGGTGCCTGAGAAGAATCATGAGGCATTACTTAATATCTTTGATACTGTAGCCCAGAATGATCCATCTGTATTCTTGATTATTATTGGTGACGGTCGGATGCGGGCAGAATTGGAGAACCAAGTTGCCGGCTTATCCTGTAAGGATCGGGTTTTATTTGCTGGTTATCGTAATGATGTACTGCAGGTATTAAAACATGCTACCGCTTTTCTGATGCCGAGTTTAATTGAAGGATTACCGGGTGTTATATTAGAGGCAATGTATTGTCAGACGCCGGTGGTTGCAAACAATGTAGGAGGGATAAGCGAAGTGGTTAATGATACAACAGGGTGGTTAATTGAGAAGGAAGATATAACTGGTTTCATCAAGGCAGTTAATGAAGTGTTGGTTGGTGGACAGAATGTAGATCAGAAAGTAGCAAATGCTCATCATTTAGTTATCGGTAAATATATGAATTCTCGAATAGCGACAAGGTTCAAGGAAGCCTATGAGCAAGTCATTTCTGGTAAAGATTTTCATAGTTAATAACCCACCCCTTACCCCTCCGAGGAGGGGGAGTCTCAAGAGTAATAAAAAAATAATTCGTGTTAAATCATAAAATTAAGGTCCTGCACCTGATCAAATCCTTAGGGAGAGGTGGCGCTGAAATGCTGTTGCCGGAAACCTTAAAAGTGCATGATCGAGAGCAATTTGATTTCCATTTTGCCTACTTCCTTCCCTGGAAAGACCAGATGGTGCCTGCCATTGAAGCTTTGGGGGCCAGGGCAGTCTGCTTTAAGGCGAATAACAACCTGCAGATGTTTCAGCGAGTAGGGGAAATCAGCCGTTATGTGCAGGAACACCAGGTAGATGTGATCCATAGCCACCTGCCCTGGGCTGGCGTGATTGCCAGGCTGGTAGGAAAGAAGACAGGGATACCCGTCGTCTATACTGAGCATAACAAATGGGAGCGGTACAATAAGATCACGTATTGGCTGAATAAACTCAGCTTTGGTTGGCAGGATGCTGCCGTGGCGGTGTCAGATGACGTGCAGCAGTCTATTCGCAAGAATAGCGTAACCAACTTCAGGGAGCTTGTTTTGCCGGCTGTGAGAGAAGATAAAATCAATGGAAAAGCAAAGATACCCTACCTGCTCAACATTCTCAATGGGGTGAATACGGCACATTTTGTGCGGGATGAGCAGGTGGGTCTACAAATACGGCAGGAACTAGGTATACCGGCTAACGCCCCTGTAATTGGTACCGTGTCTGTATTCCGTTTTCAGAAGCGCCTGGATGTATGGATGGAGATTGCTGCAGAGATTTTGAAAAAAATGCCCGAAGCGCATTTCATTATTGTTGGAGATGGACCGCTTAAAGAAGAACTGCTGGCGAAAAGAAAGACACTGGGCATAGAGGAGCGCTTGCACATGCCAGGCCTCAAAACAGATGTAAAGCCCTACTTCAGCGCCATGGACATCTACATGATGTCCTCCATTTTCGAGGGTCTCCCAATCGCTTTACTGGAAGCCATGAGTTGTGGGTGCGCTGTGATCAGTACGAAGGCTGGCGGTGTAGGGGAAGTAGTAGAAGAAGGTAAAAGTGGCTTACTGTGCGAAGTAGATGAATACAAGAAACTGGCTGAATTGGGCGTAGGTTTGTTGAATGAACCCGAACGGCTTAAGAATTTAGCAGAATGTGCCAGAAACAGGGTTGTGCAGGATTTCAGTATAAATAAGATGGCAAGCCAATTGGAAGCTTTATATTTGTTTTTGAAAGAGGAAAAAGGGTAAGCTGGGTCCAACCACCCCTAACCCCTCCTTAGCTAAGGCGGGGAATCTTTTCTTACTGTAATACTGTACTAGTTTTGAATGTTTGCCTATCGTTTACACTTGTATTAACTTAACTATTATCGAGAAAATAGCTCAGAGTAATTAAAACTCCCCGCCTTAGACAAGGAGGGGTTAGGGGTGGTTGGATTACATAAATACCATGCAGATAAGAAAAGGAACTGAAGAAGATATACCAGCTATTGTTGATTTACTGAAGACATCTTTGGGAGAAGGGTTGATAGAGAAGTCTGAGCATTTATGGAAGTGGAAGCATGTGCAGAATCCGCATGGAGCTTCTCCTGTATTGGTTGCTGAAGATGAAGGTAAGTTGGTAGGGGTGAGGGCTTTTTTACAATGGCAGTGGCAGTATAATGGGAAAATGATCAAAGCTGTTCGTGCGGTAGATACAGCTACTCATCCGGACTTTCAAGGTAAAGGCATCTTTAAAAGACTCACCTTACAAGGGCTTGAAGATGCAAAAGCAGCGGGTACAAGTATTGTGTATAATACTCCTAATCAAAGCAGTATGCCAGGATACTTGAAAATGGGATGGGTTGAGCAAGGCAGGATGCCTCTAAAGCTTAAACTTAACCCATTTGCATACAAAAGTACCGTTAAACATACTATACCTGATCAGGATTGGACTAAACTCCTGAGTTTCCTGCCCCTTGTGGTTAATCCCATATCAAAATCAAAAAGTTTACATACGGTTTTAACTCCAGCCTATATTTCCTGGCGTTACCAGAATAACCCTTTATTTGATTACTACTACCTGTCTGATTATAAATCTTACGTTTTATTTTATAGACTTAAAGCACATTCATTTGGTACAGAGTTACGTGTAGTAGATCTGTTTGTAAATGAGAGTGCCTTTAACAAATTGTCGCGAAAGCAATTGAGGCAGTCATTTAAAGAGGCATCAAGATCCTCGTTTCTTGTGTCAGCTTCCGGCAGGCATTTCAATTTAGCTTCTAACTTTTATCCTGGTATGGGTTTTATCCCGGTTGTGGATAAAGGACCAATTGTTACGCTTCGAAACCTTTTGTTACCAGAGGATGATTTTGAGGCCTTAGTGAAGCAACAGAACTGGGGCTATTCATTAGGCGATATGGAATTATTTTAAACAAATGTTAGGTGCACTCATTTTACTGGTAGTATTATACCTGGTCAACCAGCCTATCCTGAGGCGCTTTAAAAAAGCACATCCTTATTTGTCTGTCAGTTTGATGAATAAGTTGTACTTCTTTCATGTACTGTTCTGGTTGATCTATTATCTCTATGCTACCTTTAATGCATCGGATTCAAAAGCTTATTATGAACGTACTACTGAGGGTGATGATTCATGGTTAGGAATTTACCAGACAGGTACCAAATTCATTGATTTTGTTGCCTACCCCTTTACGCATTCCTTAGGCTTTTCATATGAAGCCTCCATGCTTTTGTTTGCCTGGTTTGGATACCTGGGCTTCTTATACTTTTACCTGTTCTTCAAAGAAAACATCAAAACAAAGTTGAAGCTATGGAATATTGAGATCATCACACTTTTAATATTCCTGCCTAACATGCATTTCTGGACGGCATCTCTGGGTAAAGGCTCACTTATTTTTCTGGGTATTGGGATGTTTACCTATGCCATGCGCATACCTCAGAAAAGGATTTTAACTTTATTAGCAGGAGCCTTGATCGTGTTCAATATCCGGCCACACATGTTTCTTTTTTTAGGCTTTGGAGCTGTATTAGGTTATTTTACTGGAAAAGAAAAGGTACCCATGTATCAGAAGATATTGGTCTATGTAGCTTTTATTGGAGCAATCGCTCTTTTCTATGATCAGATTCTAGCGGTTGCAAACATTAATGAGCAGGAGGTATTCAGTAGCTTTGATGAGTTTGCAACAAATCGTGCTGCGAGTTTAAGTGAGTCCGGTTCGGGAGTAGACATGAACAGCTACCCACTACCTTTAAAACTCTTTACTTTCTGGTACAGACCACTTTTTATCGATGCTCCGGGTGCATTAGGTCTTTACATTTCGCTGGAAAACTTATTCTATCTCTTTCTTACTCTTAAGCTGTGGGACAAGGATTTCTTTAAGTTCCTGAAAACTTCTACTTCACTTGTGAAGATGAGCTTGGTTATCTTTTTAACTTCCTCAGTTGCTCTATCTTTTGTTATGTCTAACCTGGGAATTGCCACCAGGCAGAAGAGTATGGTCATGTACTTCCTCTTCTTTGTGATCATTTCTTTCCTGGATTTTAAAAAGCGTAAGTTACTCTTTAAGCGACAGAAACTAATAGAGCAGCAGCAAGCACTAAGTATGCAGCAACAATAGGATGAAAGACTTACCTGTATTTACCATCTCTCTGGACTTCGAGCTCTATTGGGGTATTTTTGATAAAGTACGACTGCATGAGAGGCAGACTTATTTTCAAAATACACGTCATGTGATTCCGGAAATGCTCGGTGTGTTTGCGAAGCAGGGTGTTCATGTAACCTGGGCTACAGTGGGAATGCTTTTTACTGAAAACTGGGACGAATGGGAGCAGTATATACCGAACAAACAACCTGGATATTCTAATATTAATTTATCTGCTTATAAGCTGAAGGAAAGGTTTTCGGGTATAGTAGCCAATAATCCTTTCTTTTTTGCCCCGGAGTTGATAGGGCAGATTAAAAACACTCCCTACCAGGAGTTAGGAACACATACCTTCAGCCATTACTATTGCCAGGAAGCCGGACAAACGATAGAGCAGTTCAGGAGTGATCTGCAAGCTGCTAAAAAAATAGCGGCAAAACATGGTACTGTTTTACGTTCACTGGTATTCCCCCGGAATCAATATAATGAATCGTATCTGAAAGTTTGTTTTGAAGAAGGTATTAGAACAGTACGATCTAACCCGAAAGACTGGTTTTGGGAGCAGACGGTGGTAGATAAGCTATCAAAAAAAATATTCCGTACCGGCGATGGTTATATGCCATTGGGTAAAAGAACATCATATAAACTATCTTCTTTAGAAATGAAAGATGGTATGCCACTGTCTTTGCCGGCGAGCCGCTTGCTAAGACCAGTGCACGCGGATAACAAATTCTTAAATGAACTGCGGTTAAGTAGAGTGTTAAAGGAAATGTCCGTTGCTGCCAAGAAGGGGGAATGTTATCACCTGTGGTGGCATCCGCACAATTTTGGAGATCATCCAGTTCAAAGTATGGTAGATTTGACTAAAATCCTGACGTATTTTAAGATGCTGGAAAGAAAGTATGGTATGGTTAGTATGAGTATGGGAGAAATTTACGAACACTTGAAGAATAGCGAGGCATAATGGCAGTTCTTTTCCGTATGACAACCGTTCCTATTTCCCTGCAAAAATTAATAACAGGCCAGTTGCCTTTTATGAAACAGAATGGTTTTGAGCCACTTATGATTTCTGCCGAAGGAGAACTGGTAGAACAGGTAGTGGTTGAGCAGGAGTGCGCCCACGTTCCTTTAGCCATGACACGCAAGATCACGCCGCTGGCTGATCTCAAAGCTTTATGGGATTTCTACAAACTTTGTAAAAAGTATCGACCAGACATTATCCATTCGCATACTCCAAAAGCAGGTATTATTGGTATGCTAGGGGGAAAATTGGCCGGTGTCCCGGTTCGGTTACATACTGTGGCCGGTCTGCCCTTAATGGAAGCGACAGGTTCGAAAAGAAGCGTTTTAAATGCAGTTGAAAAGCTAACATATGCCTGTGCAACTAAAGTATACCCCAATTCTACGGTGCTCAAAGAATTTATTCTGGAGAGCAGGTTCTGTAAACCGGATAAAGTGAAAGTGATCGGAAACGGTAGTAGTAACGGTATCAATACGAGTTATTTCAGCATAGATGCAGTCGATCTGGAAGCTGTGCAACAGCTAAAACACGAGCTTGGTATAAATGAAAAGGATTTCCTGTTTATTTTCATTGGCAGGATAGTTAAAGATAAAGGGATACAGGAATTAGTAAGTGCTTTTACTGCTTTGCAAAAGCAGTACGCTTTTATAAAGCTACTTTTGGTGGGGCCCCTGGAGCAGGACCTGGATCCATTAGACCACCATACTTTACAGGAGATTGAGCAGAACCCTGCTATACTATCCGTTGGCTACCAGAACGAGGTGCGTCCTTACCTGGCAATTAGTAATGCTCTGGCCTTTCCCTCTTACCGCGAAGGTTTTCCAAATGTGCCCATGCAAGCAGGTTGCTTCGATCTTCCGAGTATTGTAACAGATATTAATGGCTGTAATGAGATTGTGGTAGATGGCGAGAATGGTTTGATAATTCCTCCTAAGTCTGTGGATGCTTTACAGGAGGCTATGGAACGGTTGCTTGTAGATAAGGAGCTATATGCACATCTGCAATCTAATGCCCGACGGATGATCGTAGAGCGGTATGAGCAGAAGTATTTTTGGAGTTTGTTGTTGGAGGAGTATAAAGAAGCTTTGAGAAGTAAAAGGTTATCTTCATAATGATCAGTGGCTACGATGACCTCACTGCGTTTGGAAAACCTGTGAGCGTCTGGGGATAGCAAGACACTCGGAGGTTTTTCAAACGCTGTGAGGTCAGGTACAATGTACTCGGGTAAATTTGAAATCATCTATAAACTAATTAGTATTTTGTACAGAAACTTTTTCAAACGTTTTATTGATCTGGTATGTGGTATAACAGGTTTCATCATCCTGTTACCAGTTTTTCTGTGCTGCACGGCTCTGCTTGCTATAGCAAACCAGGGGAAGCCCTTTTTCTTCCAACTTCGCCCGGGCTTGCACGGTCGCATCTTCCGGATCATCAAGTTTAAAACGATGAATGACAGGAGGGATGCTAATGGGAATTTGCTTCCTGATGCAGAACGTTTGACTGCTGTTGGTAGTTTTGTGCGGAAAACTTCTCTGGATGAGATACCACAACTTTTAAATGTGATCAAAGGCGATATGAGCCTGATAGGTCCGCGCCCTTTGTTGACAGAGTATTTGCCTTTGTACTCTCCGCACCAGGCAAGGCGGCATGAGGTAAGACCGGGGATAACAGGCTGGGCACAAGTAAATGGACGAAATGCTATTTCTTGGGAGCAGAAGTTCAGTTATGATGTGTGGTATGTGGAGCATCTGAGCTTTAAACTGGACCTGAAGATACTGATGCTAACCTTTGCTAAGGTGTTTAAAAGTGAGGGGATTTCGCAGGAAGGAAACGTGACGATGCCGAAGTTTACTGGGACGAAGGCAAACCACCCCTGCCCCTCCTTAACCAAGGAGGGGAGTTTCAAGCAAGAGTAAATAAGATAAAGACATGATCATTTACGGTGCCAGCGGACACGGAAAAGTAATCGCAGAAATCCTGGAAAGGAACGGAGTCACAGATCTAGTGTTTGTAGATGACAAGCCTGGTGGGGAGACTTTCCTTGGATACCCGCTGCATCATACTTCAATGCTACCGGAATTGGGTGATCAGGAGGTGATCATTGCTGTTGGGAATAACCGTACCCGCAAGAAAATAGCTGATTCTCTTGAGAAAGCTTATAGGATTGCTATGCATCCTTCCGCACAAATTAGTCCGCGTTGCAAACCAGGAGCCGGTACAGTAGTGATGGCGGGAGTAGTAGTAAATGCAGACAGCAGAATAGGAGAGCACGTGATATTGAATACCAATTGCTCAATAGATCATGATTGTGTTCTGGAGGATTATGTGCATATTTCACCAAATGTTGCCCTGGCGGGTAATGTAACAGTAGGAGAGGGCACACAAGTAGGAATTGGTAGCAGTGTAATTCAGGGAATAAAAATTGGCAACTATGCTACGATTGGAGCAGGAGCTGCGATCATTGAAGATGTACCGGACTTTGCAGTAGTTGTAGGAGTGCCTGGCAAGGTAATTAAATATACTAATCCATTAGATTAAGTAAGGCAATGCAAGATAAAATATGGCTATCGTCCCCACACATGGGCGAAAATGAGTTTGCGTATGTAAAAGAGGCTTTTGATACCAATTGGATCGCTCCGCTTGGCCCTCATGTAGATGGTTTCGAATCAGATATAGCAAATTATCTGGGAGGTGGCGTACATGTGGCAGCACTCAGTTCTGGTACAGCGGCCTTGCATTTAGCTTTGATCATACTTGGTGTGCAGGCGGGGGATGAGGTTATCTGTCAATCCATGACGTTCTCGGCTTCTGCCAATCCTATAGCTTATCAGGGAGCTACGCCGGTATTTGTTGATAGCGAAAGCCGTACCTGGAATATGTCTCCTGATTTATTAGAAGAGGCAATTAAAGATCGAATTAGTAAGGGCAGGAAGCCTAAAGCTATCATTGTAGTGCATCTTTATGGTATGCCTGCCGAGATGGATAAGATCATGGCAATAGCAGATAAATATACTATACCCGTGGTAGAAGATGCAGCTGAAGCCCTGGGCTCATCTTACAAAGGCCAGCCTTTAGGTACCTTTGGAGCCATGAGCATTTTATCTTTTAACGGTAATAAGATAATCACAACATCAGGCGGTGGAGCCCTTGTGTCATCAAATGATACTTGGATAAAAGAGGCCCGCTTTCTGGCTACACAAGCACGTGATGCAGCGCCTCACTACCAGCATTCTAAGATTGGCTATAATTACCGTATGAGTAACATCTGTGCCGGTATTGGCCGTGGGCAGATGGAAGTATTACCGAGCCGAGTGGAGAAGCGCAGAGCTAATTATAAATTTTATAAGCAGACATTTGCTGATTATAAGCAGCTTCAGTTTGATGTAGAACCAAACTCAGATTTCTACTCTAACCGTTGGTTGAGCACTATACTTGTAAATAATGAAACAGAAAACGGGATCAGTAGGGAAGACATCAGGCATGCTCTGGAGAAACAAAATATTGAATCTCGGCCGCTGTGGAAGCCAATGCACTTGCAACCTGTATTTGCAAATGCCCCTTTTTATGGTGATGGTACAAGTGAACGCTTATTTGAGAAAGGCCTTTGTCTCCCATCAGGGTCTAATCTAACAAATTCTGATCTGGAGAGGGTTGTTGAAGCAATAGAGGCTTGCCTGAAGGTAAAGCAGGAGGTATAGGTGATCGTAAGTTTGCTTAGTAGATAGTTTAATCTTAGATATAATCAAAGAGGGTAGCCTGTTATATATAGCTTTGAACAAGAAAGTGGTTTCATTGTATAAACACTCTTGTTGATGTCATAGAGCTACCTTTTAACCCACCCCTGCCCCTCCCAAGAGGGGAATTGTGTTTTTGCCATAAAACTAATTCCAAAATTGGGTGGGGATATGGGTTTACATATAGAACGCCTTGTAGGATTACCTTACCAGATTAGACTATAGGCATTACAAAGGAAGAGTAGCAATGGGATACGTCACTTTGAGAATAGCCTAAATAGTTTTCTTACAGAGTTTGAATGAAAAGGAAGATGAAATTTACTTCTCTTACTCATAAACAGGGCAATCGATCTTGCCTTTTCGCCCTTTGCCTTTTTTAAAGCTGCCGCCACCTCTTCTGCCGTTTCTTTCTCCGAAACTGTAAGATAAGCCCGCAGAGAAAGTATAGTAAGAATCATTCTTGCTTGGGTCTCCGGATTCACTAAACCCATCTAAATAATCTGTAGAGGTAAAGCGGTACATGAATTCTGCATTTACAGCTAATTTCTCGGTTAAATAGCGACGTACTCCTAGTCCCGCCATAGCAACAGGTATCCGACTTGGAGGTGTTTCAGCAATGTCCTTTTCCAGGCCTATAGTATAAGGGTGAGTCGGGCCATATTCATTCTGAGAGTAATCTCTCCGTATGTCCAGAAACGAATAGCCAATTCCGCCCATCACATATGGGAAAATGTTTGGGGGAATATCTATTGCTCCCCTGCCTAACACATCCCACACCAGCAAACCTGAAACTTCAGTAATAGGTGTATCAAAGTTGAAGCCCCTTGTATATATTGGATTTGGGTATCTTTTGTCATCCCCTTTCAACTTACCTCTTGCTATATTAGCACGCAAAGACAAAGACTCGTTAAACCTAAGGGCACCAAAGACACCAAAACCATAAGCAGCTGTTTTGCGGGAACCAAACTTATAGGTTGTTAGGTCGCCATGATATATAAAAGTACTTACCTGTGCTCCAACCTCATACCGAGGTGTTGGTGACTGAGCAACAGCTATCTGGCTCATTCCCAATATCAATGCAAATAAGTGTAATTTCTTTTTAATAAATAACTTCATTGTTTTATTAGTCATAAAATCAAGGCAAGACATTTTTGAAGTTATGCCACTATAATTGGTTGTACGATTTTGTAACGCAAAAAATCTAATCTCATTATGTAAAAAGTTTTTACAATACTCAAAGCAAGGTGTAATGGTTACCAACGATTAGTAATGTCAGATAATCGACATGTTGCTTCAGTAAATATTAATAGTTATGATAGGTAAAGGAGGATGTGAGATAAATAATGTGCTCTTTAAAATACAATTAACTGGCTTTTCTGTTTTTAGAAATTTATTAAAATAATCAGCAGCTTCTTTTTCGTAAAAGGTAACAGTGTTGGGAGTTCTTGTGCCTTAAGCTATATATTTCTGCATTATATATGTATTTTATATCTTTTCCCTAAAAATTTATCATCTTATTGAGTACTTTTGCATATATGCCGTATAGCTAGATTACTTTAAATCTTGTACGGAATAATTTGCTAAATGGTGTGGCATTAGAACGGCTTCTGTCTTAACCTGACTCTATGTATGAAAGTATTTTTACTGAATAAATCATTGCCAAAGTGGATCATACTTTTGATCGATCAGGTAATAACCAGTTGGTCTTTTGCCTTTGCTTTTTTCTTAATAAAGCAATTCGAATTCACCACAATACTTAGAGGGCATTTCTTTATATACTTAGGTATATATTGTGTTGTTTCTCTTATCTCCTTCTACTATATGCGTTTACATACCGGCCTTATCCGGTATTCAAGCACGCAGGACATCTACCGGATTTTTACTGCTGTTTTAATTTGTAGTCTTGCCTATGGGCTTGTTATGAGTGCGGTAATTGTACCTGTTTATAATATACATTCTGTAAATATTTACCTGGTTCTTCTCGTAAATTTCTTCGTTTCTTCTGGCTTGCTCATCATACTCAGGTTGGGTGCCAAAGGCTTATTTTATTTCATAAAAAGAAGCACGACCGGTAAAAAAGTGACTTTCCTTATTTATGGATCAGACGGTAATGCCATTCTTGTAAAAGATGCTTTGGAAACAAGCGGGATGGGCAAGTTTATTGTAGCAGGATTTATAGATGATAATCCTAATAAGGTAAACAAGCACATTCATCAGAAGAAAGTATACCATGTAGATGAACTTGAAAAGCTGCAGCAGAAGGTAAAGGTTGACAAACTCGTTGTGATGAGTGAGGACCTGAAATCAGAAGCCAGGAAGAGGACGATAGAGTCATGTGTGGAGCTTGGTATAAAAGTTCTGACTGTTCCTCCAACATCACAATGGATGTCGGGCTATCTGCACATGAACCAGATGCAGGATCTTAAAATTGAAGACCTGCTACAGCGGCCTCCAATTGTGATCGAAAATGATAAATTGTCGGCAGACCTGGCAGGCAAGCGAGTTTTGGTAACAGGAGGAGCCGGTTCGATAGGCTCTGAAATAGTAAGGCAGGTATTGAGCTATGGCCCGGAAATGATCATCATTTGTGATCAGGCAGAAACACCTTTACACGACTTGCAATTAGAAATAGAAGAGACTCACCCGGAAGCAAATCTTCAGATCTGCATGGGAGACATTTCTAATTTCAACAGGATGTATACTATATTTAATGAGTATGCTCCCCAGGTTGTATATCACGCTGCGGCGTATAAGCATGTGCCTATGATAGAGAGCAATCCTTCGGAGGCTATAATGACAAATATACTGGGTACTAAAAACCTGGCGGACCTTTCTCTCACTTTTGATGTAGAAAAATTTGTAATGGTTTCTACTGATAAGGCTGTGAATCCTACTAATATTATGGGTGCCTCTAAGCGGATTGCCGAGATCTATATACAATCTCTTAATAGTATCAATCCTGTAAAAAGTGATTATTATGATACTGATGAAAGAGAAATACCACAGACTAAGTTTATAACAACCCGGTTTGGAAATGTGCTGGGCTCCAATGGCTCGGTTATTCCACGCTTTAGATCGCAGATTGAAAAAGGTGGCCCGATTACAGTAACCCACCCGGATATTACCCGCTACTTCATGACCATACCTGAGGCAGTTCAGTTAGTGTTAGAGGCAGGAACAATGGGTAATGGCGGTGAGATCTTCATTTTTGATATGGGGCAGCCTGTACGAATTGTTGACCTGGCCAGAAAAATGATAAAGTTAGCAGGCAGGGTTCCTGAGCAGGATATAAAAATAGTTTTTACAGGCCTGAGACCAGGAGAAAAGTTATTTGAAGAGTTATTGAGTGTGGAGGAAAAGACCATTCCAACGCACCATCACAAGATAAAAATATCTAAAGTTAGAAAGTACACCTACGATAAAGTAGTTCTTGATATTAAAGAGCTTTTGATGCTAAACAAAGAAAGCACTGATGTTGAAGTTGTGAGAAAGATGAAAGGAATGGTGCCTGAATTCAAAAGTAAAAACTCTAAATACGAGGAGCTAGATCTGGCCAATTAATAGTATAAAATAATATCTAAAGTCAAAGGCCCCAGAATAATTATTCTGGGGCCTTTGACTTTAGCCTGAGGAGGTAAAATTTTAGCTTTGAAGGAATTAACATCGAGACAGCTTATATCATCCTTCCCCCAAGTAACAGAACCTTCCAGGCTTCTTCTACTTTGTTATCTTCCAGAAGCTTTTTTCCAAGCAATTCTAGTTCCTGGCTAAGTCTGGCAGGATCATCTTTATACTTGTTTATAATGTAGGCAACTATAGGATCAGCTTTAAAAGCTTGTACTTCCTCCTCTGTTGGTATAGTTTCTGTGTTGCCTAACCGGCCAAGGTTATTGCCGCTCAAAATGTTGCTGTTACGGATGAATGCAGGCAGCTGATCAACGCCTATCCCTTTATTACGAACAGGTTTAGCTAATTCAAAAATGCAATCGCCGTTTGCACGGAGGTAATAATCGCCACCCATACGGGCAACCCCATCTAACTTAAACGGACTAATCTTTCCATTCTCATCCAGGATGCTTTCGTTGATGTGCATAAGTAGCACCTCACAGATCACCAGGTTGCCAGCACCTCCTTCAGGACCTAAACTGATCACCTCGTTTACCTTGCATTCAAAAGCTACAGGAGCTTCGAGAACACGCGGAGGGCCTACCAACACAGAAGCTTCAGGGGTTAGGCCAGCTTTTACAAATTCATTTATGCCTTGGTCATATTCAGTGCTTGCCAAAGACATCTGTTCTACGATGTCATAGTTTGCGATATTTATCACGACCTCTTTTGTAGCGATAACATTCTCCAACGTATGTTTACTGGTATTGTCCCGCACACGACGGGCAGGGGAGAAGACAAGTATAGGTGGCTTTGCGCTGAAGACATTAAAGAAACTGAAAGGGCTCAGGTTCACATTTCCATCTACATCGTTGGTGCTGGCAAAGGCTATTGGCCTGGGCGCTATTGCCCCTAAAAGTAAAGCATGAAACTCTGCCGTTTTGACATCTTGGGGATCTATGGTTTTAAAGGACATGACTTTACTCAAATTATGTTGGTATTAGTTATACGTTAGATTGTATGGTCATCTACGTTGGTGACTACTACAGTTAGTGCTCTGATGCAGTTGAGTTACAAGTTTAACATCAAGTTATGACTCAAGTTTTAAGCTTGAGTCATAATGTCTAATATCTGTAGATATTATTATTGAAGAAAATTCTCTGTGATCCTTTGAAAGTAGTTCGTTGGTAATAGCACTCCTGCTATTCTCATAAGTCTATTCTCATAATTAGCGAAATATATGAGTGTAGTGTTATAACCCACCCCTAACCCCTCCCAAGATGGGAATCTTGCACGTAAGTATAGTTCCCCTCTTGGGAGGGGTAGGGGTGGGTTGCACTATGAGTTATATAGCTAAGCCTATACCCCTCATGTTAAGTGATAAATACCTAAACTGCTGGCAATATCTTACCATTTACTTCACCGAAACCTATACGGATTCCATTCTTTTCGCCATACCCTCTCATAATAACGGTGTCGTTGTCGTTGATGAATTTACGCTCAGTGCCGTCAGATAATTTGATAGGGTTAGCGCCACGCCAGGTTAATTCCAGCATAGAACCATAAGAATCTTTTTCGGAGCCGCTGATAGTACCTGATGCGTACATATCGCCTACCTGCAGATTACAGCCATTGCTGCTCTGGTGCGCCAGTTGCTGATTCATGTTCCAGTACATGTACTTGTAGTTAGACCGGCAGATGCTATTTTCAGTGCCTCCTTCTGGTTGTATCAGTACCTCCAGGTTAATGTCGTAGTTATGGTTGCCATGAAAGATCAAATACGGGAGGGGAGCAGGATCTTGTACAGGACCTTTTACTTTAAATGGCTCTAAGGCATCTAAAGTTACAACCCAAGGAGAAACTGATGAGCCAAAGCTTTTTGCCAGGAAAGGCCCCAAAGGCACATATTCCCATGTTTGCATATCCCTGGCTGACCAGTCGTTGAACAGGACAAGCCCGAAGATATAGTCATTCGCTTCATCAGGGGTGATGCTCTCGCCCAGTTTTGTTTCTTTACCGGTGATAAAAGCAACTTCTAACTCAAAGTCTAAAAGTTTTGTAGGCCCGAATGTCGGCGCGTCAGCATCAGGAGCTTTGGTCTGGCCTTTAGGACGGTGAAGTGCTGTACCTGAAACTACAATGGATGAAGCGCGACCATGATAGCCTATCGGAATATGTTTCCAGTTTGGTAAAAGGGCGTTTTTTTGATCACGGAACATCGTGCCAACATTCGTGGCATGTTCAATGCTGCTATAAAAATCAGTATAGTTTGGCACTTTTACAGGCATTAGCATTTCAGCCTCATCCTGCCGCACCAGGCACTCGCGAATCATTGTGCTGTCGCCACTAATTTCTGTGTTGTCATTGCGTAAGAGGTCTGATACACGGTTTCTTACTGCCCGCCAGACAGGTTTGCCATAGGCGATAAAGTCGTTCAGGTGAGAACGGTGGAACACATTCGGGTCCAGGTCGATAAGTTCGAAAAAATTATACTGCCCAACCACACACAGGTCCAGGATATATTCACCAATTGCCACGCCTACACGTGGATCTCTGGTGTCTGTTTTAAAGACTCCGAAGGGCAAATTTTGTATCGGGAAATCGCTGTTTGGCGCTATTTCTATCCAGGAATGAAGAGAAGGGTCGTTCGCTTTGATCATTTTGCTTGATTAAAGTTATAGAGACAAATATAGCCTTTTTGCTGTGGATGCTAAAGAATTAAGGAAATTAGCCTCGTTTTGTTGCTAACGGAAAAAGAGCAGAAGCTGTTTAGGAGGAGACGTATGTGGCCTGTGTAAAATAAAAAAGCGGGTACGGCTATTTACATAACCATACCCGCTCTTACAGGATGTATATTTTTCTAACCGATCGGAGCTACGTTCACAGCTTCAACGGCTTTGATCTCAGGCACCGCTTTTAGTACTGACTGCTCTACTCCGGCTTTCAATGTCATGGTAGACATCGGGCATGTACCACATGCACCTAGTAGTTCCAGTTTAAGCACCATATCATCTGTCACCTCCAGTACCTTTACATTACCGCCGTCAGCTTCCAGGTAGGGCCTGATCTGATCGAGGGCACTTTCGATACGGAGCATGAAATCTTGATCAATGTTTACGACTGCCATGTATATTTAACTTTTAATTTCTACTGGTTTCGTTTTAGCGATGGTGGCGTTACGTACGGACACCTGCTGCGCCACAGATTGAGCCAACTCTTTGAAAACACCTGCGGCCGGGGAATCGTTCTGCATGATCACAGGAGTTCCGGAATCACCGCTTTCGCGGATGCTTTGCACAATAGGCACCTGGCCCAGAAGTGGCACATCATACTTATCTGCCAGCTCTTTGCCGCCGCCTTCACCAAAGATGTAATATTTGTTCTCCGGCAGCTCAGCAGGAGTGAAGTATGCCATATTTTCAACCACACCCAAAACAGGGACGTTGATCTGTGGCTGACGGAACATCTGCAAGCCTCTCACAGCATCTGCCATGGCAACTTTCTGTGGTGTCGTCACGATCACGGCGCCCGTTACAGGCAATGCCTGAACCATGGTTAGGTGAATGTCAGAAGTGCCCGGAGGTAAGTCCAGAAGGAGGTAATCCAGTTCACCCCACTCAACATCAGAAATGAACTGACGCAGGGCAGAGCTTGCCATCGGGCCACGCCACACTACAGCGCCATCGGCAGGTGTCAGGAAGCCGATAGACATCATTTTGATGCCATACTTCTCTACAGGCACTATGTAATTCTTGCCATGGTCGCCCTGGATCATTCGTGGCTTTTCCTGCTCTACACCAAACATAGTCGGGATAGAAGGACCGGAAATATCCGCATCGATCAGGCCAACCCTGGCCCCGGACTGTGCCAGGCCAATTGCCAGGTTAGTAGTAACCGTAGATTTACCTACGCCCCCTTTACCAGAAGCTACTGCAATGATATTCTTTACGCCTTTAAGTACTTCAGAAGTATCGCCCCGGCCAGAAGTAACACGTGATGTCATGTTTACGGTAACATCGGCCTCTTTATCCACCATTGTATGAATAGCGGTGATACAGGCATTTCGGATCAGGTCTTTAAGGGGGCAGGCTGGCGTGGTAAGGATAACCGTGAAGCTCACGTTTTTGCCTTCCACCTGTACATCTTCAATCATGTTAAGAGTAACCAGGTCTTTCCCTAAGTCTGGTTCCTCTACATAGCTAAGTGCTTTTAATATATCTTCTTTTGTGATAGCCATAATATAAGCTGCTTTTTTATCGCTCTGCAAAGATACGAACAAATTTTGCCAATCGCATGCAATGCCTGTATCTTGAACAGGTAGAAAGGAGATTAGTTTTTACTGCAATTATGCTACAAAAATCAGAGGGGTGCGTAGGTTTCTAAAACACATATATTGCACCTGATTGTGTATCAGTTATCAAACAAATCAAACATATAAACTATGGGAATTGCAAAAATAGATGTTATAAAAGGTGACATTACAAAGCAAGAGGTAGATGCTATTGTGAATGCTGCCAATAGCAGCCTGTTAGGCGGTGGCGGTGTAGATGGCGCTATTCATAGAGCAGGCGGCCCTGCTATTTTAGAAGAGTGCAAGCAAATAAGGGCAAAGCAGGGAGGGTGCCCAACGGGTGAGGCTGTGATAACTACAGGTGGAAAATTACCCGCTAAGTATGTTATCCATACGGTAGGGCCTGTCTGGCACGGAGGCAACCAGAGAGAGCCCGAACTTTTAGCAAACTGTTACAGAAACAGCCTGCAACTGGCAAATGAAAATGATGTGCAAAGTATCGCTTTCCCCAATATCAGTACAGGTGTGTACGGGTACCCAAAAGATAAAGCAGCAAATGTTGCAGTTCAGGCCGTGCAGGATTATTTACAGCAGCACCAGCAGTCCGGTATAAAAAATGTAAGGTTTGTTTGTTTTGATGATGAGAATTATGCGCTTTATAAAAGTATATTGAATGAATAATGAGGTGGATGTACCAAATATATTGTGAACTATATACTTCTCTTCCAATCTAAACTTATTTAGGCATACCCATAATCACTCATTTAAAATTGTTCATA
The DNA here is from genome assembly GCF_051904785.1 of Pontibacter sp. MBLB2868. Classification (NCBI taxonomy): domain Bacteria; kingdom Pseudomonadati; phylum Bacteroidota; class Cytophagia; order Cytophagales; family Hymenobacteraceae; genus Pontibacter; species Pontibacter sp. MBLB2868. The sequence continues at coordinate 250,696 of NZ_CP196710.1, forward strand.
AGTCTTATCTTTGTCATCCGCATATATTTTTACGCATGTCCCTAATTCCTAAAGAAACCGTTGACCAGATTATTGCCCAAGCTGATATTACAGAGGTGGTAGGCGATTTTGTGTCGTTGAAGAAGAAGGGGCAGAACATGTGGGCCTGTTGCCCTTTCCACCACGAAAAGTCACCTTCTTTCTCTGTTTCGCCGGCTAAGGGCATTTACAAATGCTTTGGTTGTGGCAAAGCGGGCAATTCAGTGCAGTTTATCATGGATGTGGAAGGCACCTCTTTCCCGGAGGCGTTAAAATACCTCGCTAAAAAATATGGGATAGAGGTTCCTGAAGATAACCCTGATCCGGAGTATGCCAGGGAGCAAAGTGAGCGCGATAGCCTTTTTATTGTATCAGACTTTGCCAGCAAGCATTTTCAGCACAACCTGCATCAGCATGATCAGGGAGGTATCGGGCAGTCGTACCTGAAACAACGGGGGCTTTCCGGTAATACGATCCGCAAGTTTGAACTAGGCTATAGCTTAGATGAATGGCAGGATTTAACGGATGCAGCTGTCAAGGCAGGTTACCAGCAGAAATACCTGGAGGCTGTGGGCCTTACCATAGCCCGGGAAGATGGCAAGACATACGACCGCTTCCGTGGCCGGGTAATGTTCCCGATACACAATGTTTCGGGTAGGGTAGTGGGTTTTGGTGCCCGAACACTGAAGTCTAACGATAAGAAGAGCCCCAAATACCTTAACTCACCAGAGTCGGAAATTTACCATAAAAGCAATGTGCTTTACGGTTTGTTTCAGGCGAAGCAGGCATTGCGCATGCAGGACATGTGCTACATGGTGGAAGGCTACCTGGATGTGCTCTCCCTGCACCAGGGAGGTATAGAGAACGTGGTGGCTTCGTCGGGAACATCGCTGACGGAGGGGCAGATCAAGCTGATTGCGCGCTATACACAAAATATTACAGTGTTGTATGATGGCGATGCGGCGGGCATAAAGGCCTCCTTGCGCGGCATCGACCTAATCCTGGAAAATGGGTTGAATGTAGACGTGGTTACTTTCCCGGAAGGAGAAGACCCGGATTCATATATTCAAAAGGTTGGCGATACAGCCTTTAAGGCTTACCTGAAAGAACACTCCCAGGATTTTATCTCTTTTAAAACAAGCTTGTACGCTGCTGAGGCGAAAGGAAATCCGGTCAAAAAAGCAGAGGCCATCAAAGAGATCGTTGCCTCTATCTCCAAAATTCCGGACTCCATCAAGCGCACGGTATTTTTTCGGAGCTGCAGCCTTATCTTCGATATTGATGAGCAGGTACTTATTTCAGAGTACAACAAAATACATCTCCAGGACCGCCAGCAGCAGCATAAATCTGGTAGTCCATCTCAAGATTATATACCTGCGGCGGTACAGGCTGAGCCAGAGAAGCCTGTTTCTGATGCAGATGTGCTGGTAAGGTATGAGCGTGAGATCGTACGGATGCTGTTGAATTACCCGAATAGTTTGCTGGAAGAAGGCATGACCACCTGCCAATACATGCTGGAGCAGCTGGAAGACGTAGAATTCCGCACCCCGCTTTATGCCCGGTTAATGGAGCTGATCAAAGAAAAGCTTTGTGACGGAGCCGTGCCTTCTGCTGAAGATTTTATAAATTATCCTGACCAGGAAATACGAACCGAGGCCACCAATTTGCTATCCGACCCCTATGAGTTGAGCCATAACTGGGAAACCCACAGCATTTTTGTGCCAACGGAGCAGGACCTGTTGCCCTACGGGGCTGAACGAGCTGTGCTGCGACTAAAGTGGCGCAATGTAGAGCTGCTGCTAAAGACAGAGATGGAAAAGCTTCGTATCGTAACAGACCCACAGGAGCAGGACCGCCAACTTAATAATATCCTCCTGCTTAAAACCCTTCATAGCCAGTTAGGCGATATGCTGGGTATTGTCGTGAACAGGTAATTATTTCCGCCCTGATTCACCTGGCCAGTACCTTTGCTAGGTGAGTGCGTTCTGCTACTGCTGTTGCTCAGGTAGTAGCGCTGTTGACTAAGGCATTGGAGTGTACCCACCCCTAGCCCCTCCGAGGAGGGGAATTAAACTTGTTTCATAGCAAAGGCTGCAGCGACCGAACTGATCCCAGTCTTGGCGTTGAGCGCCTCGAGAGTTTCCGGTGACGAGCGGGAGCGAGGCAGCCCGAGGCACGAGGGCAGGAAATGAAAGCTGCGCGATGCGGCAAGACGAGGCCTCCCGGCCAGGAGGGCACCAAAGCTGGAAATGAAAAAGGACAAACGTAAGACTGCGGATCAGCAACAACTAGAAAGAATAGCAGGGTTTTCAATAATTATATGAAAACTGCTCCTTATGTCAAGATAATTGTCTGGCAAGTGAGACATGAACAGTAGCTATTTTAAAAAAGATAAAGGATAGAACCCTATAATCCTATCTTCATTACTAAATCAACTAAAACTACTTCAAAAGTGTTATCCAAATAAAAACGGGATTGCGGTTTAAACTTTTTACTTTTGTACCGCTTTACTAAAAGATAACAGCCTGCATGGCATTGGTGCACAGCAGGCACAAACCAAATAGTATGGAAACCAATAATAGTGGTGAAATCAGACCATTGGATTCAATAGAGTCTGCTATTGAAGATATACGTCAGGGAAAGGTTGTTATTGTCGTGGATGACGATGACCGTGAGAACGAAGGCGACTTTGTATGCGCTGCAGAAATGATCACCCCGGAGATCGTAAACTTTATGGCGACGCATGGCCGCGGACTAATTTGTGCGCCGCTTACTGAGGAGCGCTGCGATGAACTGGGCCTTGAGCTGATGGTAGGGCGAAACACCGCCTTGCATGCGACACCTTTTACTGTGTCAGTGGACTTGATTGGTCACGGATGCACAACAGGTATTTCGGCTTCAGATCGTGCCAAAACGATCAAAGCACTGGTCGATCCGGAAACAGATCCTCATTCGCTTGGTAAACCAGGACACATTTTCCCGCTTAAAGCTAAAAAAGAAGGTGTTCTTCGTCGTGCTGGACACACAGAGGCTGTGGTGGATCTTGCCCGTTTGGCTGGCCTGGCACCTGCCGGCGTGTTAGTCGAGATCATGAACGAAGACGGTACTATGGCCCGGCTCCCGGATCTGGTAAAGGTAGCGGAGCGTTTTGATCTTAAACTTATCTCTATAAAAGACCTGATCGCTTACCGACTTAAGAAGGAAAGCCTGATCGAGCGGGAGATAGCAGTGCAACTGCCAACAGATTTCGGTGATTTTGACCTTTACGCCTTTACACAGCGTAGCAATGGTGCCAAGCATTTAGCCTTAGTGAAAGGAACCTGGCAGGAAGATGAACCTGTAATGGTGCGGGTACACTCCTCCTGCGTGACAGGTGATATCTTCGGATCCTGCCGCTGCGACTGTGGTCCGCAATTGCATGAAGCAATGCGCATGATCGAGAAAGAAGGTAAGGGCGTTGTAGTATACATGAACCAGGAAGGCCGTGGCATCGGGCTAGTAAACAAGTTGAAAGCGTATAAGCTGCAGGAGCAAGGGCTGGATACAGTTGAAGCAAACCTGGAACTTGGTTTTGGTATGGATGATCGTGACTATGGTGTTGGAGCACAAATTCTACGGGATCTGGGTGTGACAAAAATGAAGCTGATCTCTAATAACCCTAAAAAGCGTACCGGCCTGATCGGGTATGGCCTTGAGGTTGTAGAACAGGTCCCTATCGAGATCAAACCAAACGAGCATAATCAAAAGTACCTGACTACGAAACGCGATAAGTTGGGGCACGAAATCTTAAAAAGTGCTACAATAGATAAGTAAAAAGTATTATCAAAATTGTGCAATTAAAAAACCCATCTATTGGGCCTTCTAGGCACTACAGATGGGTTTTTTAGTATACCCCTGATTAGTATGAGGCAATCGGACAACTTTTTACTCTAAAAACCAATACAAAAGTATATAACTACTTGTAAGATAGAGGTTTTAAATGGGAGGAAGGTGTAAGAGTGATTGGATAAACCATTAAACAGATAAATACTATGAAGAAGAAGCTTACGAACCTGACGATTGGATTACTAACGATGATATGTGCAGGGTTCTGGCCAAGTATAACTATAGCACAATACAGACCAGCAATTGATATCCAGGAATGGCCAAAAGGTAAAGTCGTATTGACCTCCGGAGACACCATATATGGAGCACTCACCTACCACAGAACCCAGGAGATCATAAATGTGCAGCACAGCGATGGCTCAATCAGTTCGCTCTCACCGGTTAATGTAGAATATTTTGTAGCCCAGGAAATGCCTAGCGGCCGCTCCCATATTTTTAGAACCCTGCGTTGGGACATGGGTCGTGAATACACCGAGTTTAAAAAACCTACTTTTTTCGAAGAGTTGAATAGGGGGCCACTTACCCTGGTAATGCGGGAAACGTACATCAGGCGCGATGCGAATAACAGCAGAGGACTGGCAGGGAATTATTTATACGACCCATCTTTCTACAATACCAACAGCCAGTGGATGGAACAGGTAAAAGAGTTATACTATGTCCTTTTGCCCGATGGTAATGTGATATCACTGCGAAATGTAAGGAAAGACCTGCACATACTTTTCGGGAACAGGTCAAAAGAAGTAAAGTCTTATGTAAGGCAGAAAAAGCTGGATTATGACAAACCGCATGAGTTAGTGGCAATCGTAAATTACTTTAACACCTTATCCCTGGCTACAAGTCGCGCATTTTAAGCGTGAGGTAAGAAAGCATTCCTAAAATTCCGATGTAGACCAGTGCAAGCAATGCCGCCCACTGTGGCGTTAACAGTTCAGTTGGGGTGGTGAGTTGATCCAGTAGCTCCTGGCCCGGCATAGGGGTCAGGCTTTTAAAAACTTTTATGGGCATGTACTTATCCACCTCATCCGGAAGGCGGAAGTGGATAAGTGGCTCAATGATCTGCGCATAAGCAATAAAGGCAATAATGGCTAAGCCGCTTTTACGGATCAGGAAGGCAAAAAGCATGGCTAATACCATATAGCCTACTGCCTGTACAAAGTAGTACGACAAGAAGTCAATTTTGCCAAAAACAGCTTCTGTAGAGTGATCAGGACTGTAGATCAAGCCAAAGTATAAACCAAGCGCAAGTAAGAAGAGAGTACCCAAGGTGGCCAGGGCCAGGATCACGTAAAACTTAGCCAATACTAGCTGCGCTCTCGATAAACCATCTATTACTTGTTGCCGGAATGTGCGGAAAGTGTACTCATCCGTTATCAACACAATGATCAGGATACCAAACAGCAGGTTGAAAAAACTAGCGATGTAAGCTAAGGATTGCCAGAAGTTGGGCAACTTGTACATCTCATTCCCCATTTCGCGGCCATTGATCGTTACGTTGCTGCTGGCAAAGAGTATGAGCAGCATGAGTGCAGCGAAAATGGCAAGTATGATCCAAACCGTTTTATAAGGCAGGATCTTATGTAGTTCCAGGCGGAGTAGGTTCATTATGCTTCGCTTTTTATAATTTCAAGAAACTGAGCTTCCAGCGTTTTACGGCGCACCACCAGTTGCGACAGCACAATGCCTGCCTCAAACATAGCTCTGTTCACATCGGCGCCTTCATACCCCTCTTGTAGCGTTAAATGTATTGTATCGCGCTCTGGCTGAAAAGACTCTACAAAAGGCAGCTGCTGCAATAGCTGGAGGGCTTCAGTGTTTTGCCTGGTGCTGATGATCACCTGGTCTTTTGCTGAAAGTATAGTGTCAACGCGTCCTTCGGCACGCAGGAGGCCGCGTTGTAGCACAGCCACATGCGTGCAAACCTTTTCAACCTCATCTAATAAATGGCTTGCCAGTATGATGGTTTTACCGTCAGCGGCTATTTTAAGAATCAGTTCCCGCACTTCGGCTATACCCTGCGGGTCCAGGCCATTAGTAGGCTCATCCAGCACCAGTACCTCGGGGTTGTGCAACATGGCAGCCGCAATTGCCAGTCTTTGCTTCATCCCTAAAGAAAAGCCTTTGAAAGTAGTATGTTTCCGGTGGTCTAACCCAACCAGGTGTAACACGTGCCCGATATCCTTTTGATCAGCTCCTTTAATGTCAGCGGTTATCTGAAGATTTTTCCGAGCCGTAAGGTATGGGTAGAAATTCGGGGTCTCAAGCAAAGCACCTATGCGGCGCTTGGTCTCGTGGGTAATGGACTGGCCAAACCAGGAGAAAGTTCCGGAAGAAGGTTTTACCACGTCCAGCACCATTCCAAGCGTAGTAGTTTTTCCACTGCCATTGGGGCCAAGTATTCCGTAAATACTTCCTTGTTCCACGCGTAAGGACAATCTATCTACAGCCTGAATGTTGCCGTAGCGCTTGGAGAGGTTATTTATTTCCAGGATTTCTGCCACAGATAATGTTTTAGAGAGGAACAATTACTGATCTGTATAAACAAATATAGGATTTTGTACTTGTATAACAAGCACTAAGCTTATAGCTGAAGAAGGTTTAGCCGGAGCAACAAATACTTTTTATGTTAACGGTTAATGGGTAATTTGCAGGAGTTAATGGAGGAACGCGATTTAGAATTATTGCCTGGCAAGTACCACAGAGTTGAACGTACCATGAGTGCTGCGCGGGCTAATGTGTGTGCGCTTTCCTTTATGCTTCCACTTCTGCTGCTTTACATCCCGCTTTATATCCTCATCTGGCCAGACCAGTTTAGCCTGTACCATCTGAAGCAGATGCTTGCTGCTTATAAAGTATGGATTTTTATATCGCCAGTCCTGCTGCTCATTGTTTTTATATTCGGCGCTATGCTACACGAAATGCTGCATGGTTTTACATGGGCATTGTTCTGCAAAAATGGGCTTAAGTCGATCAAGTATGGCGTGTATTGGTCATTGCTAACACCTTACTGCCACTGCAAAGAGGTGCTGCCTTTATGGGCGTATGCTTTGGGTGGCATTATGCCGGGGCTAGTAATGGGACTTTTGCCTGCATTGATAGGTTTGCTGTTGGGTAAAATACTGATCTTTCTTTTTGGGGTGTTCTTTTCGATGGCAGCCAGCGGCGACCTGTTGGTGCTCTGGATGCTGCGCCATCAGAAAAAAGATGACTTGGTGCAGGATCATCCGGAGAAGATTGGTTGTTATGTGCTTGTGAAAAACTGATAATGAAAGATAAATTCGATAGTATAATATTTGATCTTGACGGTACCCTCTGGGATTCTACCGCCACTATTGCTACTGCCTGGCAAGCCGCCATCAATCAGCTTGATTTTGTTCACAGAACGATTACAGCAGAAGATGTCAGGGCAATTGCCGGCATGCAGTATGATGCCATCTACCACAAACTTTTCCCGGAGCTTGCAGGCGAGGAACGGGAGCAGTTGCAACGCCTTTGTGCAAAGCTAGAACTGGAGATGCTGCACGAGAAGGGTGGTGAGTTATATCCTGAGCTTGCAGAAACTCTGGAATACCTGCAGGAGCGGTATACATTAGCTATAGTCAGCAACTGCCAGAGCGGTTACATCGAAGCATTTCTGGAACACTACAGTTTGCGATCCTATTTCGCAGACCATGAATGCTATGGCAGCAGAGGCTTTCCAAAGGCAGATAACATCCTGGAGGTTGTCAAGCGCAATCAGATGAAAACCCCTGTTTACATTGGTGATACAACTGGTGATTATGAGTCAAGCCAAAAAGCAGAAGTGCCCTTTATACTTGCAGCTTATGGCTTTGGTACTGTTGCTGCAGACGTTACTAGGATAGCTAAACTCTCCGACCTCACAGATTTGTTATAAACCCCTGCAAAGCATCTGTTATAGCTTTCCCGTTTATTTGCCTTCACTTGCTGTTGTGTTTTCAAGAGCTTGGGAAGAGGATCCCTGTAGAGGAAGTTTATCCTTGCGCTACTACCTTATTCTATAATATATATTATTCAAGATACTAAAGCGCTAATTATCCAGTTATACCATTACCTCTTTATAATGTAATTTTTAATACTTATAATTTAATTGTATGACTAGGTTCTGGCTAATAATAATATGTTTAGGGTTTACCATTTCAGCTGCCTACTCACAGGCTAAGGCGTTAGATAACATTACTTTAAAAGCGGGTGTTGGTCCGATCCTACTTATTGCTAATGAAAATACATGGCGGCAAAATGTAATGGTTGGGGCTGTAGAAGGGGAGTTGACCAAAACGCTTCATCGTGTTATTAGTGTTTCAGGAGTGCTTGATCTGGGCCATGGAAAAAGGACCAGTATGGTGAGCAGCGATGTAGACTACCATGCATTTATGACTCAAATAAGCGGAAATGTGTTTGTTTCTCCGTTTGGTAATGACAGGCGCTATAACTTAAAGATTGGTACCGGGGCAGCCTTAATGTTTATGGCAGACAAATTTACCGGTGAAAACCTGGAGAACAGAGATGCAAATAAAATACTTACACCTGGTGTAAATCTTATTTTGGCTAATGAATTTGCAGTAAGTGAAAGGTCTTTAATTGGACTCAAGACAATAGTACAAGGGTTTTCGAGTGGAGATTTCACTGGAGGGGTGCTGTTTACATATGGCATTCGCCTTTAGCCAGGTATCAAGCCGGATCAATTCCAATGCTGCATCAAAGGACCACCTGACCCAAAAACAGGATCTGCAGCAGGTAAGGGGACACGTTCTATGTTCTTCTGCTTATCTATCATACGGTCAGTTTCAGTGCAAATGTCATAGTTCTCCTGCCCTGCAGGGTATGCACCTACCACACTAAAATCCTGACTGGCACTTTTACGGCAATGTCCAGTGCCTGCAGGTAGCACCAGCATATCTCCAGCCTGTACTTTCACCACTTCACCTCCTGGTCCACCCAGTGCGAGTTCAGCTTCTCCTGAGGCTACACCTAATACCTCATGCGATCTGCTGTGGTAGTGATGGTAATTAAATACGCCGTTCACCCAACTGCCGCCCCAGTCATTCTGCTTAAAAGATGATTTAAACTGGTTCTCTAAATTACTTTTATCAGAAAAAACCTCCTTGTAGAGCAGCACAGGCAATCTTTTGTTATTGGGAATATTGCCATGAGGCTGTAAACGGATAGGAGTGACGTCTGGTAGTTCCATGTTTTTTCTTGTATCCGTTTTTATACAGGAGGAGGGAGGTATTGGTTTAGCTGCCCTTCAGGATCAATGTTAAATAAGTACAGAATACATAGAAGTTAACCTATACTGCTTTTGTTCCTCATAAAGTAAACTTAACTTGTGTGGCTAAACTATACAGATACACTTAACTCTATGAAAAAATACCTGCTGCTTATGCTTGTGGTTTCCTGCTGCTGGGCCTGCACTTCTACCAAAACAGAGGATACAGCGCAAGCAAATGCCTCCATGAATGAACTGGCTGAACGATATGTGAAAACACTACTGAAACTTGGCCAGTACGATAGCGACATTGTGGACGCTTATTACGGACCCGAAGAGTGGAAGCCTGTTGCACCTGCCGAAGACACCCTGCCAGCTGAAGAATTTCTGAAGGAGTTTATGCAGATACAGCAGCAGTTGATGGCGCAGAATCCCGAAAGTATGACAGCGGATGAGCAGCGTAGACGACTAATGTTCCGGAAGCAAGTGTTGGCTGCTATTACCAAAGTAGAGATGATGCAAGGCAAGAAGCTGGATTTTGATGAGGAAGCAAAGCTGCTTTATGATGCCGAGCCGCCACATTTTGAACTGGCTCATTTTGATTCTATCCTGAGTGCTATCGATCAGCAATTGCCAGGCAAGGGAAGTATAGCAGAACGTTGGGATACATACCGTGAAAAATTTGAGATACCAAAAGCAAAACTTGACACGGTGTTTAAAGCGGCCATTGCTGAGGCGCGTAAAAGGACAAAGGCGCACTATAAGCTGCCGGAGCAGGAGAACTTTAAGATGGAGTTCGTGACCGATAAAGCATGGTCTGGTTACAACTATTACAAAGGGAATGGCTACAGCCTTATCCAGATTAATACAGATTTTCCTATTTACATTGAGCGTGCCATAGACCTGGCCTCACATGAGGGGTACCCGGGGCACCATGTATTTAACGCTTTACTAGAGCAAAACCTCGTTAATAAGAAAGGTTGGAAGGAGTATTCCATCTATCCTCTTTTCAGTCCGCAATCCTTAATAGCCGAAGGAAGCGCAAACTATGGCATCGACGTCGCCTTTCCGGCAGGTGAACGGCTTGCATTTGAGAAAAGCGTTTTATTCCCGCTTGCCGGGTTAGATACGTCGGAGGCGGAACGGTATGACGCTATACTTAAGAAGATCGGGCAGCTTGATTTTGCAGGAAATGAAATTGCACGCCTGTACCTGAACGGTGAGATCAGCAGAGAAAAAGCAGCTGATATGCTTGTAAAGTATAACCTGTACAAAAAAGACAAAGCCTTACAGCGTACCCGCTTTATGGATAAGTACCGTAGCTACGTGATCAACTATAACCTGGGTAAAGACCTGGTAAAGCACTATGTAGAAGCGAACGGTGGTACCGATGATCATCCGGAAAAGCGCTGGGAGGTATTCAGAGACTTACTTTCCAATCCTAACACGGCTTCGATGCTGAAGTAACAGTTTTAAAAAATTAACCGGGATATTATGAAGAAAATAAAACTATACCAGGTAGATGCTTTTACAGCAAAAGTGTTTGGCGGAAATCCTGCCGCCGTTTGCGTGCTCGAAGATTGGCTGGAGGATAAAACGATGCAGCAAATAGCGGCCGAAAACAACCTGGCTGAAACAGCTTTTGTGGTAAGTAAGGGCTCGGACTATGAGCTGAGGTGGTTTACACCAACTGTGGAAGTAGACCTGTGTGGCCATGCTACGCTTGCTGCTGCCCACGTGCTTTTTCATCACTATAACCATCCTGAAAAAAAGATAAACTTCCATTCACCAAGAAGCGGTTTACTGACTGTTGAGCAAGCAGAAAGCGAATTAACGCTTAACTTTCCGGTGGATACAATAACGAGAACAGAGACCCCGCCAGCGCTGGTAAAGGCCTTTGGTAAAGCCCCTTTAGAAGCTTACAAAGGTAAAACAGACTACCTTCTGCTCTACGATTCACAGCAAGAGATCGAATCATTTGACCCTGACATCAACCTGGTAAACTCAGTTGAGGCCAGGGGAGTGATCGTTTCGGCAAAAGGCAAAGAGGTCGACTTTGTGTCCAGGTTCTTCGCTCCACAGGTTGGTATAACAGAAGACCCCGTAACAGGCTCTGCGCATACTACGCTAACCCCTGTCTGGGCCGAAAAGCTGGGCAAAAAAGTACTGACAGCAAAGCAACTTTCGGAACGTGAAGGCGACCTGAAATGTGAACTGGCTGGTGAAAGAGTAAAGATCACGGGGAAAGCCGTAACATACCTGACCGGAGAGATTCAGGTATAAAAAAAGAGGGGCCACTTTAAAAGTTGGCCCCTCTTTTTTTACTTTCCTATTGCTTTAAACACTAGGTCAGTCAGAAACTCTTCCAGGTGATTCTCCTGGCCATTGTTAATATTGGTGAGCGATGGCAGGTGCTTAGAAAAGAAGATCTGGTAATGTGCGCTTTCAGCTATTGTAGACACAAGTGAATCCGGGTAACTATATTCTGGGTTGATCTCCTGGATGATGTTAGAAATCCGTTTGCACAGGCGCTTGTAACTGAAAAAGAACCCCTCCTTATTATCAGCGTCCACTTCTTTGGTCAGGTAAGCCTTGGCTGATTCAGCCACCACAATACGCTGTAGTACCACTTCACTGATATGAGCAAAATCCATGTCGTTCTCAACTTTGCCAGATAAAATCTTAATAGCAATTTTCAAACGATCCTCAGCTGAACTGATATTACTGGTAGCAAAGACCAGGCGGTACTCCAGCCAGTTCCAATACCACGAGATGAGGTAGACAAGTAACATGTGCTTGCTCTCGAAATACCTGTAGATAGTAGCTTCAGTGGTGCCAACTTTATCGGCAAGTTTTTTAAAAGTAAACGACTCCAGGCCCAGTTCATCTATCAGAAGAATGCTGTTTTCAATTATCTGCTGGCCTTTTTTTGAACTTTCAGGGTCTTTTAAGTATACTCTTTCATCAACTGTGATCTTAATGTTTGCCAGCAAGTTCTTCATTTATATTTCTTTTCAATTGATTGGGGTGTTCATAAAACTCTACTGCTCCAGTTTCGACGTTATACATACCTCCAATTATACCAATTTCACCGTTTTTGATCATGTCACTTATAATGGTGCTCTCTTCCTGAATTTCATCCATCATCCTGTGGACATTCTTTTCAGCTACCATTTCCACAAACTCACTGTTTACTGAGCTTTTGTCTCCGGTGTAGTGTACTGCTTCAACAGCCGGACTTATCTTTTTCACAAGACCCGTCAGGTTACCCATTTCAACGTGATCACAGGCCCCTTTGATGGCGCCACAATTGGAGTGGCCAAGTACAACAATTAGCTTTGAGCCGGCAATTTTACAGGCAAACTCCATACTTCCCAGTATATCGGGGTTTACAATATTTCCAGCAATCCGGGCGCTAAAGATATCTCCAAGACCTTGGTCAAAGATCAGTTCGGCGGATGTTCTGGAGTCTATGCAGCTAAGTATGATCGCGAATGGATGTTGGCTTTCAGAGGTCTCATTAACCTGCTGAAGCAGGTTACGGTTAGCTTTCAGGTTGTTCACAAACCTTTTATTACCTTCCATCAAGATCTCCTTCGCTTTTTGAGGTGTAAGTTGAGCCTGTGTTTCTTTGGTGTGGGTTCTCATAATTTTTACTCTTAATATCTTTCAGAAAACAAACGTTGCAGTACTATAATAGCATACAAAGCTAGTAATTATAATGTAAAACAATAGCAATACTATTATTATATGCAGTAACGCTTGAATTTTGTTTTTTGTTCACATCCTGATGCTGTCAGGTTTTAGGCTTTCTGTCAAGGTCAATCGTCAGGGCAATAAAAGACGAGGGTTAGTCCTGCCTGCTTATATGTTGAGAGACAGATCAGTAAGGTGCTTTTAAATAAACGTACCTGGCGCTCTCTATGAAATTAGATAACAATAAGCCTTAGCCAACTGTAATAATAGGAGGCGGTTAATGAAACAGGAGAAGACTAACCGCGGCTAAACAATTTGTTTCACCTAAAAAAACAACATAATGGCAAAAAACTTAATAGGCATTGATACAGAAAAAGCAGCGGAACTTGCTGATAAATTAAACCTGCTACTTTCCAACTACCAGCTATTTTACATTAACGCCAGAGGTTTTCACTGGAATATAGCCGGTGAGAAATTTTTTGAGCTACATGTAAAGTTTGAAGAGTTGTATAACGATGCCTTTTTGAAGATAGATGAGATAGCTGAACGCATCCTGACGCTGGGCCAAAGGCCTTTCCACACATACACCACTTATCTGGAGCATGCTACTATCAAAGAGATCTCAGATGTTTCTGAAGGTAGAAAAGCAATCGAGGAAGTTTTAAAAGGTTTCAGCGTGCTGATAACTGCAGAACGGGAATTGCTTGAACTGGCGGCAGAGGCTAACGATGAGGGTACCAATGCGCTGATGAGTGATTATATTAGAGAGCAGGAAAAGCTGGTTTGGATGTACTCTGCTTACCTGAACCGATAAACTGGATGGATTTAAAAAGGGAAAAGCCACCAGTCAGGTGGCTTTTCCCTTTTTAAATTAAAGTGGCAGCTTTATTTTTTGCACTAGTCTACCTACTGGGTACATGTTATGTGTGAACTCGTAGTGCGGTGAATTTCGGTATACAAAGTCAAGTTGAGCCCTGGCACTTTTGGCAAAATCAGGATCCTGCTTCTTTTTTTCTTCCAGGCGCTTTCTCAGTTCGGGGTCTTTCTTTAGATATTCTGCGGCCAGATCTTCAAATACGTAGCTGGAAAAATATTCTTTTTGCATAAGTATAGAGTCAAAGAAGTTCCAGGCAAAATAGGAGTCAACTGCCTGTGGCTCCAGTGTCTCTACTATAAACCGGTTGGCTGGCTGGTTCAGGTATACCACATAATCTCCTTTAAGGAACCGGCGGTCCATCGTGCGCTTTTCCACCTTTACATCAGAATGCAGGTAGTGCCCTTCATACGGACGCGGAGCTGTTTTGTAATCAGTGATGTAGTAGGTTTCTACTGTTAGCGTTGTGTCCTTTTTCAACTGCTGCATTTCTACTTTATCTGTTTTCAGTCGCTCTATTACCTCACGCCAGGCAAACGGAATGATATACGCTAGAGGCTTTTGTACAGAGGTAGTAGGGGTAAACTCGTTATAGTAGTTTATTTTGGTGCTGTAAGGCGACTTACGGTCATAATACAAACGTTCCAGGCCGCTTACTTCACTTGGCTTATACTTAGCCGCAAAACCCAGAAAAGGTATCTGCTCTACCCTGGAGGTATCTAGTTTCCAGTCCAGCGGAAAGTTTTGCTGCTGCAGTGTTTCCTGCTTTGCCTGAGCGCGCAGTTTTCCTATCTCATCTGCATCGCGATGTACCGTCTCGATCATGTTCTCCATCAACTTGTAGGTTGCTTTTACCCGCTGGTCAAAAGGCTTTAGCATGTGTGTTTCCGGCACAAAGCCAATGGTATTGTAAAGCGTTGTATAACCTGTTGCATAGCGTGGCGACTCCATAAAACCAATTATACCTTTTTCCGGTGTTTCGTCCACGGTGTTCATGTAAGGCACCATCGGAAACTTGTCGTGCTTCATGCCCTCATATAAAGTGGGCAACATTTTCTGCTGCAGGTAACCAGCCAGGGTCGGGTTAAGCTTATTGTGCTGGGTTGGTATCAGCGTCATCACGTGCTGGTAATCGGCTCCGTTAGAAGTATGGTTATCCATAAAAACATCCGGGTCCCAGTCGCGGAAGATGGAATGGAAGGCCTCTGCGTTGCGCGAGTCCATTTTAATGAAATCACGGTTCAGGTCCAGGTTGCGCGCATTCCCTCTGAAGCCGTAGCTTTCGGGGCCGTTCTGGTTAGTGCGGGTGTGGCTGTTACGGTTCAGGGCACCGCCAATGTTGTAAACTGGTACAATAATCAGCACTGTATTATCTAATTGCTTGCGCTTCTTCTTGTCCTGCAAGTAATCCCGGACAAGCATCATTGTTGCATCAATCCCTTCTGGCTCGCCAGGGTGAATTCCGTTCTGAATAAACAGGATCCGCTTATTTTTACTTCGGATAGAAGCCGGGTCAAAGTCCTTATCCGTGGATACAACAACCAGGTGCAATGGCCGTCCGGAATCGGTATAGCCATAAGGCATCATTTTCACCTCCTCGTAAGCATTGTCAAGTCTGGTGTACCAGTCAATTACCTGGTCGTAGGTGGCGGTTGTGTTGCCGTTCCCTTTTTCGTAAGGAGTTGTCAGGTCAGGCTTTTGCGGGGCTGGTGCGCCGGTAACCAGGAGGGTAGCCAGTAGTATGGTGGTTAACATCGTAATATTTTGCTGATTCTGGTGTGAAGTGTAATGTTAGCCATTTCTCTATTAAAATAAAAAAGCCCTGACCGGGAGGGGCAGAGCTTTTTATACTATATGTTTAGAATAATCTATCTGTAGATACCTCTTTCTCTTTTATCCGGAAATATTTTCCTGTCGAGGCTATACTTGCCGGGGCCTACTAATAAGAGGGAGAAAAAGAGTATGGCAGCTTCCAGGGCATGTGAATATCCTCCGAAGCCATCGCCACCAAGTACATGCTTTAGTGTCGCGATTACCATTGTGAGGAGCAGGAGCAGGCAGGCAGGCCTGAAGAACAAGCCAAGTATGATAAGTGCACCTCCTACAGCTTCTGCGAAACCAGCCATAAAACCCCAAAAAGCCGGCACATAGTCAATGCCGATCAAGGATATATTCTGGCCAATTTTCTCCCAGGCCTCCGGCCCTCCAGCCAACTTTGGCCAGCCATGCAGTATGAACATTGTGCCGATACCGATGCGCAATAGCAGCAGTCCGAGGTTTCTGTATTTGTAGCGGGTACGTAAAATTGCCATAGGAGCAATAATACAGATAAGCCAGTAGTATTACAACTTTCTAATATATTAAAATGCTCTTGACGAGGGTATTGGCCGGGAGGTTTTCGGGGGTAAAGCTGGCCAGGCGTTCGCGGGGCAGCTGAGACTGGTCAAGCACGAACGAGATACCACCTTCTTTGGCTACAGCCACAAAACCACCATCAGCCAGGGTAACGGTCGAGATAGGGTAAAGCCTTTGTATTTCGCCATACTTTGAGCCTATGCCAACACCTTTGGGGGTTTTATAAGCCGGACTTTTAACATTTATGCGCCACACAAAGCACTCTTTGTCACAGTTTTGCTCGATCAGAATACCTTTATCCTGGTCTTTTGGGTGTAACAGGTAAGCTGTGTATTGCATACCTTCCTGAGTAAGTGTTGTGTCGGCTATAGTGTAGCCAACAGGTACCTGCTGACGCATTTGTTCAATAGGCATCCCAATCGTCACGCTTCCGACACGCTCTTTTGAGATCACAAAGTTTGATGGGTCCGGAGCTGTGTTCTCCGGTATGTTTGTTTCACTTGTATCTAAAAATGCGGCGTCAGGTGCTTCGGCTGTTGATTGGTCTTCCTCTTTGTTCTGTTGTGACAGGCATGCTGCCATGCCAACTCCTAATAAAATTGCGTAAATAATATTCTTGATCATCCGGCCTCTACCATTGTGCTTTATTTTATTGTTAAACCTTGAACAGCAGCTTCAGGTTGTTGTATATTAGCATCAAAACGAAATTCGTTTCTTTTGTTATACATTTACTAAAAATAATAAAATGGCTAAACCATTAATCTTAGTCTCAAACGACGATGGCATTACGGCTCCGGGTATCCGCACACTGGTGGAGGTAGCCTGTAAAATTGGAGAAGTAGTGGTGGTGGCACCGGACGGACCACAGTCGGGAATGGGGCATGCCATTACCATTGGTAATACGTTGCGTTTAGATAGATCCATTGCCTTTGATGACCTGGATCTTGTTGCTTATGAGTGCTCAGGTACTCCTGCTGACTGTGTGAAACTGGCAAAGCACCATGTGCTGAAAGATCGTAAGCCGGATCTGGTTGTCAGTGGCATCAACCATGGCTCCAACTCCAGTATCAGTGTATTATACTCAGGCACCATGTCTGCAGCCATTGAGGCAGCTATTGAAGGCTTGCCCTCTATTGGTTTCTCCTTATGCGATTATGGGCATGAGGCAGATTTCTCGCATACCCGGGAGTTTGTCGAGCAGATCATCCGACAGGCCCTGGAGAACCGCATTCCAGAGAATACAGCCCTGAATGTAAATTTCCCGAAGAAAAGCAATGAACCTATAAAAGGCATAAAAGTGTGCCGTCAGGCACACGCCAAGTGGCAGGAGGAGTTTGATGAGCGCCTGGACCCAAGGAACCGAAAGTATTATTGGATGACAGGTAGTTTCGTGAATTTCGATAAAGGAGAAGATACCGATGAATGGGCGCTAACCAATAACTATGTATCTGTAGTACCTTGCCAGTATGACATGACTGCGCATCATGCCATTGCCATGCTCAATGAAGATTGGAAGTTTTAGGAAGTAACTTTTCACAACCACCAGAACGCCCAAGTCATACCTATGGCTTGGGCGTTCTGGTTAATTTTGATTAATCGTTTACTACCGGTTTATCTTTTACTAAAATTAATAGGCAGCACAAACCTCACTGCTACATTCTTACCATTCTGTGTTCCTGCTGTCCATTTTCCGTTTGTGGCATACACTGCTTTAACACAAGCTTCGTCTAGTGCCGGTTCAAGACTCTTGACCACCTGCACATCATTTATAGATCCATCAGCAGCTACCACAAAACTGATCACCAGCTTGCCTTTCTTCTGTGAACGGGAGTAAGTGATGTTAGAAGTAACATGTTGTATCATTGCATCAAAGCCTCCCTCGTACTGCGGCATCTGTTCTACATAAGCGTATACATGCTTTGAGGTGGTACTATCCGTGCTTTGCTGCGCTGCGCATAAAAAGGGCAGCAAAAGGAAAAGAGGTAAGGAGAGTAGGGTGACTAAGGTAGGTTTCATGTGTAGTTTTTATTTGCTTACAACGACTGTGGCTGATGTAGGTGAAGAGGGTTTGCCCGTTCTGTGTTCCGGAACGAAGTTAATCGTTATAGTGTGCATGGTTGTAACGGGTTGGGTGTTCTTCCTGGCAGGCAGCCAGTTCTTTTCTGTAAGTTTAAACACCCGGGTTATCTCATCGGCAACAGCCTTTTGCGTGTCTGATACACTAGTAATAGGACCAACGAACCTGCCATCCTGGAACACTAAAAAGCTAACTTTCACAATGCCTTCAAAAGAAGTATCCGGGTAGCGAAGGTGCTTTGCCAGGAATTTTTCCAGTGGCATTTCTTTTAGTGTGGGGCTTATATCAACTTCATTTGTTTCATACACAGTTTTCCTGTCGTAAGCATCTGACTGATATGTTAGTAACATGGTATTAAGTTGCTGCTTTGGATCTGTTTGTCCGGAGGCAGAAAGCAACACCGGTAGAGTTACTTCAGCAGCTATTGGCTTACCGTTTCTTAAGCCAGGCTCCCAACTACCACTAGTAGATTTTACAGCTTCGGCAGCGGCTTCGCTAAGCATTGCAAGTATGGCTTTATTTTGTACTTTAAAAGTAGAGGCGTCCATATAATCCATGTTCGTACCAGCGCCTACTGTTTTCTTAATCTTGGTGCCAGCAATAGCGATATTTGAAACACTTCCAGCTACATCGATCGTAAAGTTTACATCCAAAAGGGCACTGATGTTTTCTTGCTGAACTGCTGCAGGTAGATTTAGATGCTCATAAATTGTTCGTACCATAGCCACCTGACCACCTTTAAACTGAGGCATTCGGTGTAATACAGCCGGGTTATTATCAGCATCAAGGCTAAACTTGATCGGCAGGGTATATCTTACCCGTACGGCCTTATTGTTATGCTTACCTATCTTCCATTTACCGCTTGTGAGGCTGACAATACGTTCCGCTTCAGCATCTATACTTGCGGAGATGCATTTCTCAACTTTTATGTCAGATAGTGAACCGTTCGTTTCGACTATAAACGTTGCCACTACTAATCCCTCTGCACCAGCCTCTTTGGCTTCCTGTGGGTATTGAATGTTGCGGGCTATAAAGTTCAGCATCTCAGTGGTACCACCTTCATACTCGGGCATCTCGCTTACAAAAGAATATACTTTTTCGTTTGTTGCAGATGTTTGTGCCAGTGCTATGGAGGAGAAAAGGATGGATGAGTGCAGCAATGCAAAGCCAACAAAATAGCTGAGAGTTTTCCTGTTTTTCATGTATTCCTGAGGTGTAACTTAAAGATACAGAATTCTCTCTTAATGCCGCACCCATCCAAAATTTTAGCAGAATATTATCCTTTCATTCTTAAGAGTTTACCTATACTTCGTGATCACGACATCAGCTGGTAGAGAGGTTGAAGTAGCTTCGGTCTGTTTCTGCCCGTCAATGTTAACAAAACGAAAGGTCAGCATTTGATAAGTGTTTACCGCCTTGCCGTCTTTTTTTCCTGGCTGCCACATGTCTTTGCTTAATTCCAGCACCCGCAGTACTTCGTCTTTCAGCTCCACACCCATACTTTTCCTTACTCCAATCTTACCAATTGTGCCGTCTTCGTATACCAGGAAGTTAATAGATACATCTCCTTCGGCCTCTGTTTTAGGGTAGCGGGTGTTTTTGGCAAAGAATCTCTTGTCTGCGTTTTCACCTTCTTTAAACCTGGGCTTCTCATCTAATTTGTAGAGCGGGACGATCTCGTTGAAGTTGAGCTTCCTGGGCACCTCTGACTTCTGATTTGTAGCTTCCGGGTTACCTGAGGTGGTGGTTGAACTTTCTGCTTCACTGCTAAAAAACTGCACAGGCAGTACAAGCTCTGCTGCTACAGCCTGACCGTTCTTTTTGGCAGGCTCCCACATACCTGAAGTTGCCTTTACGGCTGCTGCAGCGGCTTCTGCGAGTTTCGCAAGTATGGTTTTGTTCTGCAGGTTAAAGGTAGCGGCATCCATGTAGTCCAGTTCGGAATCCGGGCCCACTGTTTTCTTTAGCTTAGTGTGGTCTAGTTTGATGTTGGACACGCTGCCGTCTTTTTCAACCGTAAACCTTACCAGCACCTTCGCATCCAGGTTCTCTTTTTTTGCCTCTTCAGGCATTTTGAGGTTCTGGTTAATTATCTGCATCATCGCTTCCTGGCCCCCCTTGAACTGTGGCTGGCTATCTGTAGCTGATGATGTGTTACCCTTATCCTTCTTTAAGGAATAGCGGATAGGCAGGGTATACTGTACAGCCACTTCTTTGCCGTTTTGTTTACCAGGCTTCCAATTCCCCTCCATTTGTTTGACTACACGCAAGGCTTCTGCATCCAGGCTTTTGGTCAGGCCTTTTAGCACTTTTAAATTTTCCAGTGAGCCATCATTGTCTACCACAAAAGATATTACCAACAAGCCTTCTACGCCGGCTTTCTGCGCGTCCTCCGGATAGTGGATGTTCTGTGCCAGGAACTTCATCATTTCTACTTCTCCGCCTTTAAATTGTGGCATCTGCTCCACATAAGAATATGGCTTTGAAGTTTGAGCCAGTGCTGCCGGTGCAATCACCAGCGTGGCTACGCCAATCAGTGTAGCGGCTGCTAATCGGGTAAGTATGTTGTTCTTTTTCATGAGTTAGTTTGTTAGTTGTTTATGTTTAGAAAAGGCAATAGCTCTCCTGCATCAGCCTTTTTAAGGCTGCGAATTTCATTTTACAAGTATGTTTTGTGTTTTACTTTAGGGCGAACCGGATAGGCATAGTATACTTGACCCGCACTGCTTTACCGTTTTGCAAGCCAGGCGACCAGCTTCCGTTCATGTTCTCTACAACACGCACCGCTTCTGCATCCGTCAATTCATCCAGCGATTTTATCACCTGCACATCATTGAGCGATCCATCAACCTCCACGGTAAAACTGACAACTACCAAACCTTCTATACCCTCTGCTTGTGCATCTTTAGGGTAGCGGATATTTTTTGCCAGGTACTTCATCATCTCTACTTCACCACCTTTGAACCGAGGCATCTGTTCTACAAAGGTATAGGGCCTTTCTGCAGATGAGGGAAGTTCCTCTTCATGGTCCTTTAAAATTGCAGGTAGTGTGGGTTTAGTATCTGGTTTTTCCTGCTCAGATAGTAAGAGCTTGTGCTCTGTCTGGGTTTGTGCGCCAACCTGCTGGAAAGAGAAAACAAATAGTAAACATCCGAGCAAAGGCAGTAACAGTAAAGGGCGGAGCCAACCAGCTTTTTGTCCGTTTTGCTGTAACATGTATAAGCGCTTTAACACCTGCGGCTTCTGGAAGTAACTGCCAATGGGGAGCCCCATTTGCTGCAGTACTTCGCGGGAGAGTAAGGCACTGTATTCCTGGGCCCTGTAGGTATGCAGTACTTTTGCGTCTGCCTGGTATTCGTGTACATCGCGTAGCTCCTGTTTTAGCAGCCACACGATAGGGTTTAGCCAGAGCAGGGCAGTGAGTAGTTCAAAGTATAGCACATCCCAGGTATGGTATAACTGCACATGTGCCAGCTCGTGCGCTAAGATTTTTTCCTGATCAGAGGGCTTTAAATGATTTTGCTCACTTAGAAAAACAGCTTTGCCGAAAGCAAAGGTAGGGTAGTGGCTTGGCAACTGGTATACCTGCACATCTCCGTTAGAGGATTGGTGAGTGGCCACCTGTGCCTTTACCTGTTGCACCTGCCATAGCTGCTTTACAAGTTTCAGGAGAACGAATAAAGCCCCAAGCGCATAAACACTGATAGCTATCGTGCTCAAGGAGAAAAGAGGTGCTGCACTTGGGCGGTAAGCGGTAACAGTCACCTCTGATAATTGGATAGAGCGCAGCACCTCGCTCACCGCAGTTTCAGGAGCCAAGGCTACAGGCCATTGTAGCAAGGGCAGCACCATAGCCATTAGCGGAGCCAGCAGCAAGTATAGCCTGTTAAAGCTGAAATTGTTTTGGTTGCGCAATAGTCCAAAGTAGAACAGGTACAGCAACAGCAGCACAATGGCCGTTTTCAGTAAGTAGCTAATCGTTAGTTCCATTTTGCTTTTCCTCCTCTTCAGGGTTGATGTCTTTACGTACGTGCTGCATCAGCTGGTCCAGTTCGTTTACGTTCAGGTTATTATCCTTAGCAAAGAAGGATACCAGCTTTTCGAAAGAGCCCCCGAAATAGCCTGACATAAAGTTTTTCAGGAAGAAGCTTTTATACTTATCCTGGGCTACGATAGGGTAGTACTGGTGTGATTTGCCAAAGGCTTCGTGGTCCACAAATCCTTTTGTCTCCAGGATGCGCACAATCGTGGATACCGTATTGTAGGCAGGTTTGGGTTCGGGTAGTTCTTCCAGAATGTCACGTACAAAACCTCGCTCCAGTTTCCAGAGTACCTGCATTATTTCTTCTTCTGCCTTTGTTAATTCTTTCATAGTCAGTTGCTAAATCTTCTTAACGAATATATAACTAATTACTTAGTTTACAAACTAAAAGTTTAGGTGGTGGGACTAAAAAATAAAAAAAGCGGCTCCTGAATCTTCAGGAGCCGCTTTTTTATTAAAAAATTATTGGCTTAGTAGCCAGGGTTTTGCTCTAAGTTAGGGTTAACATCTCTTTCGCGTTGTGGAATTGGTAGCACCAGTTTTGGCGAGTTATAAGGTAAAGCGCCAACTGTACGCTGTAATCGCTTCGCCTCATGTAAAGCATTTCCCTCGAAAGCAAGTTCTCTCTTACGCTCCAGCAGAATATCATTAAGTGTTACAGCTAATAGAGGAGTAAGGTCTGCACGAGATCTGATCTTGTTGATATCAGCCAGGGCCTGTATAACATTACCATTTCTGAAAGCAGCCTCAGCTCTGATCAGGTACATTTCTGCCAAACGGATTACAGGAATATTCGCAAACGGGTCAGTGTATTTGCCGTTACGTAAAATACCATCTTCATCCACATAGTAAATCTCTGTACGTTCATCTGTCGCTGAATATGTATTTGCTACAAAGCCAGGGATGATGTCAACGTCACCTCGACCAATACCATTCAGGTTGGCATAAAATGTAGCTAAACCATCGTTAGATGAACCAGCATTACTTTGCGTATTTTGCTGGATTGCAAAAACATACTCTTGGTTATCAGACGAATTGTTGAAAACGTTCTCGTAGTTCTCTATAAGTGAAAACTCACCAGAACTAATTACACGGTCAGCTTCAGCGCCGGCTTTGTCATAGTCTTCGTCAGCATCGTTATTCGGATCTGCCTGAGACAAATAAACACGCGCTAAAAAGGCACTTGCTGCGTAAGTGTCGGCTCTTGTTCCATTGCTTTCAGGAAGCAGAGTCTTTGCACGCGTTAAGTCATCAATAACCTGAGCATAAACAGCCCCAACAGTTGCACGGCTTACATTAGCTTCATCGGTGATTGAGGTAGTTGGCTCAAGCACTAAAGGCACTCCAAGGTTTGAGTCTACATTGCCAGCAGACCAAGGCTGTGCATAGAAGCGCACCAGGTCAAAGTAAACAATACCTCTTATGAATAAAGCCTCACCTAAAATCCTGTCTCTTTCTGCTTCATCTTCAACCACGCCCACATTAGCGATAACGTTGTTCGCAACGTTGATAGCATCATAAGCTCTGATCCAAGTTCTGGTTGCCTCAGAGTTATCTGCTACCATGTTTTTGCTGAATACCTGGCGGTAACCCAGAAAGGTACCAGACCACTGCAGCTCCTGTCCGGAGGCAGCTAGTAGTTCGCTAAGCAAGTTTATGTTAGTGCCATACAACTGGCCACCTTGTAGTCTTTCGTAAGCACCAATTAAGGCAGTCTGTAGTCCTTTTGGTGTTGAAAGTGCCACATCAGAGCCAATAGACTGTTCCGGGTCTATATCTAATTTACTATCGCAGGAAGCAAAAAGCGTTAACGCACTAAGTGCAGTTAAGCCTACTCCTTTGCTAAATATATTTTTCAGTTTCATGTTAAGTTTCTCTTAGGTGTGAATAATTTAGAATCCGAAGTTTACACCTACTGCCAGTGTTTTCGCCTGTGGTGCAGTGTAGAAATCTGTACCGGCACCAACGTTAGATCTTGTCGCTGAAGGGCCTACACCTTGTGTATTTACTTCCGGGTCCCATCCTGGGTAATCAGTAATAGTAAAGAAGTTCTGTGCAGTTACGTAAACACGTACACTTGACATAAACGCTTTGCTAGCAATGTTCTTTGGTAAATTATAACCCAGGGTGATATTCTTGCCACGCAGGTAAGAACCATCATAGATCCAACGAGAAGAAGTAGCTGTACCGTTACCATCCAGGAAGCGCGCCTCTGGCACATCTGTGATGTCACCTGGCTGCTGCCATCTGTTCAACTGGTCAGCAGTCTGGTTGTCCAGGTAGTCCATGTTGGCAGACTGGAAGCGTCCTGCATTGTTGTAGATCTCGTTACCATAAACAAACTGCAACAGGATGCTTAGGTCAAATCCTTTATAAGAGAACGTGTTGATCAGACCACCCTGGAAATCCGGGTTCGGGTTACCTACTACCTGCTCTTCAGCAGCACCATAGTCGTTGGTTGTCTCATCGCTGCCGGCACGCAGGTAATAAAGCGCATCACCAGTTTGTGGGTCTACGCCAGCATATTTTTTAGTATAGAATACACCGATTGGCTCACCTTCTACAGCACGGTTAATAGCACCAGCTCTGATCACCTGGCCCTGAAGGTCAGTGATCTCGTTTCTGTTGCGGGCGTAGTTAAGGGTAGTTGACCAGTTGAAATCACCCACAAAGTTTTGTGAGGTCAGGCTAAGTTCCCAGCCTTTGTTCTCTAATTTACCTACGTTCTTTGTGATGCTGGTAAATCCAGTTGTTGCAGGCACCTGTACATCAAGTAAAAGGTCCTGAGTGTTTTTCTGGTAATAATCTAAAGTACCAGAGATACGATCATTCAGGAAACCAAAGCTGATACCAGCGTCAAACTGTTTTGTTGTTTCCCACTGCAGGTCAGGGTTCTCAACAGAGATTGGAATAATACCTGAAGTACCTGCATAAGAAATACCGCTATACAAACCTCTTGAGGAGAAGTTTCCGATTTCCTGGTTACCAGTGATACCGTAGCTAGTCTTTAACTTCAGGAAGCTTAGGAAGTCGATGCCATCCATAAACGACTCATCAGAAATGATCCAGCCCAAGCCTATTGCCGGGAAAACACCATATTTATTATCTGCACCAAAACGGGAAGAACCATCTACACGTGCGCTCAGAGAGAACAGGTATTTGTTATAAAGCTTATAGTTTGCTCTTGCAAAGTATGATAGCAACGAGTAAGCAGTACCCGTAGAAGAACCAGCAGTAATATCAGATGCACTTGCCAGTTTTTTGAAGTCATCGTTCGGGAAACCCTGGCCAGCTACATAGGTAGTGTTTGTGTTTGATCGCTGGTAGCTCATACCAAGCGTTGCATCCACCACATTGTTCTCATTAATATCCATGTTGTAGCTGAAGAAGTTGTTGGTAGTGTAGTTCGTAACAGTAAGGCTACGTTTCTCACCCTCTCCGGCAGGAGCACCATCTTGCGTCTCACTACCCTGATAAGACTCTTCATCCTGGTTTAACAGGTCAAGTCCAAACTCACTTCTGAAAGAAAGGCGTGGTGTAAAGTTTATAGCACCATACACTTTGCTCAAGTTACGATATACAATTGCATCGCTGAAAGCATCTCTGGCCTCGATCAAACCATTGTAGTAGATGGTGTTTGTGTTCAACTCACCTGTAGCCGGATCAATGATTGGCTGAATAGGAGCAAGCGCCACGATCTGCAGCGGAGTCGCGAAAGCATTATCGTTGGCAACACGGTTATTCTCAGATCTTGCTAAGCTGAAGTTCGCGCCTACAGTAACTTTATCAGTTGCCTTATGGTCAATGCTCAAGCGGCCACTGAAACGCTGAAATGCGTTGTTGATCAAAATACCTTCCTGGTCGTTGTAAGAACCACCAACATAGAAGGTAGTTTTATCGGTACCACCACTAGCAGAAGCGTTAGCTTCACGGTAAGAACCGTTGCTGAACACCTGATCCTGCCAGTTAGAGTTGGCCGGGTCTCTCCATTCCGGGATGAAATAGTCCATGGCATCGTCTATATCAGCAAAGAAGCCAAGCGTGTTTACATAGAAGTCTATTGTCTCAGATCTCTCAAAAGATTCACGTAACAACTCGCTATACTGCGGTCCGTTCAGGAAGTCTACTTTATTGGTTGCTTTGCTAACACCTGTTGCATAGCCAACATTGAATTTAGTTTTACCCTGACGACCTTTTTTAGTCGTGATGATCACAACACCATTTGATGCTCTTGAACCATAGATAGAGGCAGAAGATGCATCTTTCAGAATGTCGATAGATTCAATATCATTCGGGTCAATATCGGCTAGTGGGTTGGTAGGTTCGTTATTTGCGATAGCCTGGTTATCTGATGTGATCGGAATACCATCTACTACATAAAGTGGCTGGTTACTTGCCGTTACGGATGCTGAACCACGTATACGCACTTTTATACCCTGGCCAACTTTACCGCTACCAGACTCGATCTGAACACCGGCAGCTCTACCTTGAATGGCAGACTCAAGACTTGGAGTAGGGATGTTTTCCAGGTCCTCACCAGATACTCTGGAAATGGATCCGGTTACGCTTCTCTTTTCCTGTGTACCATAACCAACTACTACAACCTCTTCCAGTTGCTTCTGGTCAGTCTTAAGCTGAATATCTACAGTAGAGCGTCCGTTAACAGGCACTTCCTGCGTCAACATACCAATAAAACGGAATACAAGTGTAGCATTTGGCTGTACGTTTAGGCGGTACTCACCATTTGCCCCTGTAGTAACACCATTAGAGGTGCCTTTCTCAAGAACTGTAACTCCAGGTAAAGCGGCACCATCTGATGCTGCAGTAACCCGTCCTGAAACAGTTTGAGTTTGTGCCCACGCGCTACCAACCAGCGCAATGACCATCAACAAACTCAACAGTAAATTCTTCTTCATAGGTTTTTTGAAAGGTTAATAAATTTGTTAAAAATAAATAATAAAGAATATCCTTCAGTACTTTCAGACAGTAATTGCCTATTGTAGCAGCGCAATTAGAATACCTTTATTCGAAGAAACTAAAAATCTGTATAGGAAAGAAACTATACTATGTATAATTATATTTTTTGCTAGAAAAATAATTTTTAAAACCTGTTTTTCTATTCTTATCAAATTAAAGATGTTAAACGATCCTAACAAAAAGTATTTAAGTAAGCTGTGATTATAACTATCCGATTTGTAAGATAGCTAACGAGGGGCCGGGCATGCAGTGAATACTTATAACCATAGTAAAATGTCAGTGGATTATTTTATACATTATAGTTATTGTACAGCATTAGATATTGCAGCACGCTGCTTGTTTTAGCTAAAACTGTACATCTGAGCCAAAGAATTATACTTGCGAATGCAATTTAAGTTTGTGTATTATGCTGTTTTTTGTGCAGAAGGTAAATCCTTTAGAATAAAGTAAAGGTAAAATTGTGCAACTAACCAAAGGGTTAATATTGCAGTACCGTAACAGACAAAAATTTGTGCCCTTCATAGTAGGTAGTTTTCCAACCCATTTTCCTTAACTCACGAAGGATAAAATTGTTTAAAAGCCCATGTGCTACCAGAACAGAAGTTTTATTCTGGACGGCATCGGCAGCTAAGGTGCGGGCACACGAACGTGCTCTCTTTCGGGCCTCTCTAAATGTTTCTATCCCCTTGCTATTCAACCCTAAAAACCACAGGATGCGTGCACTCAACAGCCATAACTTAATAGGTAAACGCACAAGCGGCAAAGAGAAGATCCTACGCTCAAATTCCCGAAAAGAATTGTCGATACGAAGGTGAACGTTATCACCAAAAATAGCTTTTGCTGTAAGTTGGGAACGAATCAAGGTGCTGCAGTATACCTTATCAATTTCCTGGTATGGGATAACCTCATGTTGCAGTACAAATTGCTCCACTTTAGCAGTATCGTATGCCGTAATATACTGTCGTGCCGCTTCTGCATCAAACAGCCCGTTGTTGTCTACTTCCGGCCTGGCGTGGCGGATAAGAAAGATTCTGTTTGGCAGATTTTCTTGCTGTGTCGCAGGTTGTTCCAAATTACTTCAGCTATGTTTACAGCCTTTATATACGTGGCTATTATAGCTAATACTTATTCTCAGGGTTTGGATTAGTGTCGGAAGTCCTGAAAGTATACCTGTTTTACCTGCTCCCACTCTGGACAAAGTATGCTATAGTAAATGGTATCGCGCCGGCGGCCATCGTGCATCAAAGTATGGCTTCTTAAGATACCTTCTTCGGTAGCTCCAATTTTAAGCATGGCTTTTCTGGAACGTGTATTTAATACATCTGTCTTTAGCTCTACCCGCTCCATTCCGAGTTTATCAAAAGCATAACTCAAAAGCAGGAACTTACAGTGGCGGTTTAACCCACTTCCCCTAAACTCCTGGCTTAGCCAGGTCCAGCCAATCTCCAACCGTTTATCTGCTAAGGAGATGTTGCCGTAGCTGGTGCTGCCTGCCAGTTGGCCGGTTGCTTTATCTATGATCATGAAAGTATAGCGGGTGCAGGCTGCATAGCCGGTTTCTACTGTCTGCCTCCATTGCTCCAGTTCTTCTCCATTGCTGATCTTGGTAACCATCAGGCGCCAAATGTCCTCATCATTGGCAATAGCTGCAACCGCGTTTAGGTCGGCAGTTTCAAAGCGGCGCAAGAGCACGTGATTATCTTCGAGGGTGATGTTAGAAGTGAAATCCATAGTCGTTATGAGAGATAGCTTTTGCAAAAACATGGAGTATGTAAGGGAATCACTAAAACTTAAGCGATTCAGTACAATGCTTGTGCACGCTTTTGAACCCTTTTACAATGTGAAAACCCTTAAAATGTTCAAATAAACAAAAATTAGCCGGATTTTATATAGTGCAGCAGCAGCATCAACAACCCTATTTAAGTCTCCTACGTTTTACCTACCAGCTTAAACATGTAACAATAAATCTAAGAATTAGGAGTAAATTTTTATCAGTAAGTGCAGCATTTAAAAGGCAAAAAGGCAGTGGTAAGTGGTGGCGGATCTGGTATTGGTCTCGCAATCGTGAACAGGCTTGCAGCCGAACAGATCAAAACCGTCGTAGCTGACCTGCACTTTCCTGATGATATTCCACCCAACTCGCACCCTTTTATTTGCGACGTAACTGCAGCACCCGCAGTTGATGCACTCTATAACGATGTGCATAAAATATTAGGAGCACCCAACATACTTATTTGCAGTGCCGGTCAGGGCATCCATGAGAAACTGACCGAAGGAGACCCAGAGAAGTGGCAACAGGTAATTAATGTAAACCTGATGGGCACACTCAGGATGATCCGTGCGTTTGTGCCAGGCATGCTGGAAGCTGGCCAGGGCGACGTGGTGATAATATCATCGGTGGCAGCTGGTCAGAGTTATGCGTATGGTGGTGTTTATGCCGCTACTAAAACAGCGCTGGAGGTGGTAGCAGATACCTTGCGTAAAGAGGTTTTGCCAGTGGTGCGTGTAACAGTAGTAGCACCGGGTGTAACAGATACTGCATTTTTTAAGAATACGATATCGGGATTTCAAACAGTGGAAGACATTGGCTATGGAGCAATTTCAGCAGATGATGTGGCAGATGCTGTGCTATATGCTTTAAATAAGCCTCACGGAATTTCTGTAAACAATATTACGGTAAGGCCAACAGGGCAGCCGTTTTAGAAACTTTGAACCAAACAGCTTAAGCTATGAAACAAACAGTATTGATAACAGGTGGAGCCGGTTTTATAGGGTCTCACCTGGCGGATGAGCTCTTACAGCACGGGTATGCCGTAAGAGCTTTGGATAATTTAAGTGAACAGGTGCATGGCAAAGATTGCGAAAGGCCGGAGTACCTGCACCCGGATGTAGAGTTGATGGTTGGCGATGTGCGCAATCCGGAAGATGTTGCGCGGGCACTGGATAGTGTTGATTATGTCTATCACTTTGCCGCCATGGTAGGTGTAGGGCAGAGCATGTATGAGATTAAAGAGTACACTGACGTAAACAACATCGGTACTGCTATTTTGCTGGAGGCGCTTATAAAGAAACCGGTGAAAAAACTGGTGGTGGCCAGCAGCATGAGCATTTACGGCGAAGGCCTGTATAAAGCTCCTTCCGGAGAACTGACAACCGTAGAAGAGCGATCACTGGAACAACTTAAAGCAGGGGATTGGGAACTGTACAATGAGCAGGGGGAGAAGTTGCAGCCCGTACCAACACCGGAGTCGAAAACACCTACGCTTTCTTCAGTTTACGCACTATCTAAATATGACCAGGAGCGACTTTGTTTAATGGTTGGCCGCGCCTATAATATTCCTACCGTAGCGATGCGCTTTTTTAACGTGTATGGCACCCGTCAGGCACTTTCAAATCCTTACACCGGAGTGCTGGCTATTTTCGCTTCCCGACTTTTAAATAACAATTCACCCATGATTTTCGAAGACGGATTTCAGCAGCGCGACTTCGTGCATGTGCGTGACGTAGCCTTGGCCTGTCGCCTGTCGATGGAAAAGGAAGAGGCAACAGGTAAGGTGTTTAATGTGGGCAGCGGCAATAACTACACAATACAGGAGATCGCTGAAAGACTGGCTACTGTCATGGATAAACAACACCTGGCACCAGAGGTAACGGGCAAGTATAGGGTAGGCGACATCCGGCATTGTTATGCTGATATTTCGCTGGCCAATGAGGTATTGGGCTTTTATCCGCAGGTAGAGTTTAATGCAGGCCTGGAAGAGCTTGCCAACTGGCTCGAAGGCCAGATCGCTTACGATCGCGTGAGCGAAGCAAGTGCAGAACTGGCAGCACGTGGACTGACCGTGTAAGTGCCGATAAACCAATAGAGGATTTAAGAACTATGAAAACAGATACTGACATGAATAGCAAATCATCGCTCCCCATGGTAGGGTTAGTGGAATGGTTCAGACCTGGTGAGCATGAACATGTGAAGCAGGTACTTTCTGATCTGAAGCAATTAGGAGTAACTGAACTACGCACAGGCGTTTCCTGGGCCGACTATTATACTCCCGAAGGGAAGGAATGGTATAACTGGCTGATCCCGACCTTAGCAAAGGAAGTTAATATTTTACCTTGTTTCCTATATACACCGCCATCCATCGGGGAGAAAAAAAGAACTTCGTCTCCTCCAAAAGATAAAAAAGCCTATGCAGATTTCCTGGATGTGTTCATCACCGACCACGGGGAGCATTTTGAATGGGTAGAGCTTTGGAACGAGCCAAATAACCAGGTAGAGTATGACTTTACCCTGGACTACGGCTGGAACAAATTTGCTGAGATGATAGGAGGTGCCGCTTACTGGTGCAGACAGCGTGGCAAGAAAACCTTATTGGGCGGCATGAGCCCGATAGACCCGAACTGGCTGCAGGTAATGTTTGAACACGGGGTAATGCAGTACATCGACGCAGTAGGTATCCATGGATTCCCGTTTGTGTTCGACCAGATGTGGGACGGCTGGAAAGATAACATCCAGGCAGTGCGTGCAGTGATGGACCAGTACAATTGCAAGGCAGAACTTTGGATAACAGAAGTCGGGTTTTCTACGTGGCAGCATGATGAGTACAAGCAACTGCAGGAGTTTAACAAAGTACTAGAAGCGGATGCTGCCCGTGTGTACTGGTACGGTATGTATGACCTGGATGCAAAGTTCCCTACTGTGGGAGGCTTCCACCTTGATGAACGGGAGTATTACTTTGGGCTGAAACGGTCAGATGGAACGACTAAGCTGCTGTACAGGCTCTGGGCCAAGTATGGCTTTGAGAACCTGGAGAACCTGCCGCATATAAAACGAACACTAACCGAGCGTACAAAGCCTTATACGCTTATAACAGGAGGGGCAGGTTTTGTGGGCACCAACGTTGCTAAACGCCTGCTGGAGCAGGGCAAGCGGGTGATGGTATTTGATAACCTGTGCCGCGAAGGTGTGGAGCAGAACCTGCAGTGGCTCTTCGAAAACTATAGTGATAATTTAGAGATATATGTAGGCGACATCCGTGACCTGCAAACGGTGCGGCACGTGATGAAGCACGCTGAGCAGGTGTTCCATTTCGCTGCGCAGGTAGCTGTTACCACGTCATTAGAACTTCCCTTAAACGATTTTGAAATTAATGCGCGCGGCATCATCAATGTACTTGAAGCAATCCGGGAACAGGAGAATCCGCCGCCGCTGGTATTCACATCCACTAACAAAGTATATGGAGGACTGGAAGACCTGGAGTTTGTCTCCAACGGTTCACGCTATTATCCTGCTGATGCAAAGGTGAAAAAGTATGGTATCTCTGAAGAACGCCACCTGGATTTCCATAGCCCGTACGGCTGCTCCAAAGGAGCCGCCGATCAGTATGTGATAGACTACGCACGCACCTATGATTTGCCAATGGCGGTGTTCAGGATGAGTTGCATCTACGGCCCGCACCAGTATGGTAACGAGGACCAGGGGTGGGTAGCGCATTTTGCCATACGTGCCATAGAAGGTGAAAAGGTAAATATTTATGGCGATGGAAAGCAGGTACGCGACATTCTTTTTGTAGAAGATCTTGTGGATGCCTTCCTGCTGGCCCAGAAGCACATGCCAGCTATAAAGGGACAGGCCTTTAACATTGGAGGTGGCACGGATAATACGGTTAGTTTGCTGGAGCTGTTAAAGACCATTGGCCGTTACCGCGGTGAGGATATCCCGCTTTCGTTTGGCGACTGGCGCCCAGGCGATCAGCATTACTATGTTTCTGACACAAGGAAGTTTAAGCAAGCTACAGGCTGGTGTCCGAAACACAACGTGACAGAAGGCGTTGCCAAACTATACCAGTGGTTGTGTGAGAACAGAGGATATAAAGTGCCCATGATCATCTCCAAGACACTAAAAGAAGAAGAACCCGTTAAAAAAATAGCCGTTGCCTGATATGCAAGATACCCTAACTACTGAAAAACGAACTGTAGCAGATACAAAGGCTACTACCATGAAAGCAGCTGTCATTACAGCACCAAAGAAAATAGAAGTGCAGGAGGTGGCTATGCCCAAGCCTGGTAAAGGGCAGGTGCGGCTGCGGCTGGAGGGTTGCGGCCTTTGCGCATCAAACATTCCGGTTTGGGAAGGACGCGAATGGTTTACCTACCCGATGCCTGCCGGAAACCCGGGTCACGAAGGTTGGGGTGTGGTAGATGCGGTGGGCGAAGGCGTGTCCAATATCCAGATCGGGGAACGTGTAGCTGCACTGTCTTATAACTCCTATGCCGAGTATGATATAGCAGATGCCGATAAAATAGTGAAGCTGCCGGAATCCCTGGCAGGAAAACCGTTCCCGGGAGAGCCGCTGGGTTGTGCTATGAATATTTTTAAACGGAGCATTATTTCGGAAGGGCAGACGGTAGCCATACTTGGAGTTGGGTTTTTAGGAGCATTGCTGGTGCAGCTGGCAAAAAATGCCGGTGCAAGTGTTATCGCGGTGTCGCAGAGGGAGTTCTCTTTAGAGGTTGCCAGGGAGTGCGGTGCCGATGAGGTCATCAAAATGGATGATCACTATAAAATTATCGAAAAAGTGAAGGAACTGACCAACGGAAAGTTCTGTGAACGCGTAATAGAGTGCACCGGAAAAGAATGGCCCCTGAACCTGGCCGGTGAACTTACTGCCGAACGAGGCAGGCTCATCATTGCCGGCTTTCATCAGGATGGCATGCGTCAGGTAAACGTTCAGCTCTGGAACTGGCGTGGTCTGGATGTGATCAACGCCCATGAGCGGGACCCGCAAGAGTATATAAAAGGTATAAAAGTAGCGGTTAAAGCGGTGGAACAGGGTATTATTACCCCGGATAAACTCTACACGCACACTTTCACGCTTGATAACATAGCGCAGGCATTCGAAAACCTGACCAACCGGCCCGACGGATTTGTAAAAGCTCTTATAACATACTAGCATGCAAGAAACTATACTTGATAAAGAGAAAGGTTTATCAGCTTCTTCATCATCTGCTTCTGCTAAACCGAAGCTTGGCTTTCTAGGTGTTGGCTGGATCGGCAGAAACCGCATGGAGGTAATAGCCAAGCATGGAGCCGGGGAGGTGGCCTACATCTCTGACACAGCAGTGCAAAATGCAGAGGAAGCTGCTAAAAGCGCACCCGAAGCAAAACAACTACATTCTCTGGAAGCTATTCTACATCAGCCCGAAGTGGATGGTGTGGTGATCGCAACACCTAGCGCCTTTCATGCCGAACAAAGTAGCCTCTCATTAGAAGCAGGTAAAGCCGTGTTCTGCCAGAAGCCATTAGGGCGTAACGTGGAGGAAACGAAGCGTGTGGTAGAAGCTGCCCGCAAACAAAATAAGCTGCTAGGCGTGGACCTGTCGTATCGTTTTACGAAGGCGATGCAGGAGGTATACAAGGTAGTGCAGAGCGGTGAATTGGGTCATATCTATGCCATCGAGCTGGTTTTTCATAATGCCTATGGGCCAGATAAAGCCTGGTTCTATGAGCAGAAGCTTTCTGGGGGCGGTTGTGTGATAGATCTTGGTGTGCACCTGGTGGACCTGGCTTTATGGTCGATGAACTTTCCGGCGGTAAAGAAGGTGCAGAGCCAGTTGTTTGCCAAGGGTAAACCGATCAGTATGGCAGAAGGCAAGGTAGAAGACTACGCCTCTGCCAGTATAGAACTGGAGCACAATACCCACATGCAACTCAGCTGCTCCTGGAATTTACCTGCCGGTCAGGAGGCAATTATCAGCGCCACATTTTACGGAACAAAAGGAGGGGTAGCCTTTAAAAATGTTAATGGCTCCTTCTACGATTTCGTGGCAGAGCGCTACTACGGCACCAAAACAGAACAGCTTTGCTCTCCTCCTGATGATTGGATGGGACGCGCTGCCGTAGTATGGGCAAACAGACTGGATAAAGGAGAAGGCTTCAACGAAGAAGCCGAAGAGTATATAAAAGTAGCAGAAGTATTAGACAAAATTTACGGGAGATAAAAAACATGGAAGCACATCATCCTTCAAAAATCTTAATGACGGCAGACACGGTTGGCGGAGTCTGGAATTATTCACTGGAGTTGGTACGAGCATTAGCGCCGTTCAAAACAGAAGTAGCTTTGGCTACGATGGGTGCTCCTTTAACCGCAGAACAACGCAGGCAGGCAGATGAAATAGATAACCTGACTGTTTACGAAAGTGAATACAAGCTGGAGTGGATGGAGAACCCATGGGAGGATGTGGAAAAAGCCGGGGAATGGCTCCTGCAGTTGAAAGATGAGGTTGAACCGGACCTGGTGCACCTGAATGGTATGGTACACGGTGCGCTTGACTTCGGAGTGCCTACTGTAGTAGTTGTGCATTCCTGTGTGATGTCGTGGTGGAAAGCCGTGAAGGATGAGGAAGCTCCCAGGGAGTGGGACAAGTATAAAGAGTTGGTAACTAAAGGCCTGCAATCCGCGGACATGGTGGTAGCCCCTACACAGGCCATGATGCACCAGGCGGAAGCCCTTTACGGACCGTTCCAGAATAGCATGGTTATTTATAATGGTCGCGGCCAATATGGTTTCCAGTTCGGTAAAAAGGAGCCGTTCATATTTAGTATGGGCCGCGTGTGGGATGAAGCAAAGAACATTTCGATGCTGGCACACATTGCTTCTGATCTGCAATGGCCGGTTTACATTGCCGGTGATGACAAACACCCGGCTACTGGCAAAGCGGTGGATCTGGAAAACGTGCATTTCCTGGGGCAACTCTCTGAGCAGGAAGTAGCTGAGTGGTTATCCCGCGCATCTATCTATGCACTGCCGGCTAAATACGAGCCGTTTGGTTTAACTATTCTGGAAGCAGCCATGTCGGGTTGTGCGTTGGTAGTTGGTAAAACTGATAGCCAGGCAGAGATCTGGGGCAATGCAGCCAAGTATGTTGACCCGAACAGCGCCGACGAACTGCGTGATACCATTAATAACCTGATAGAGGATGAATTTGGTAGAAATATAATGGCCTGCCGTGCCGTAAAACGCTCCCATGGTTATACTTCCGACCCTATGGGCCAGGACTACGACCATGTTTACCGACAGCTGATGAAGCAGACGGTAACAGTGTAATTCTGAGTTATCGGTGGCTAAATATCCCGATTGATATTGCCGTTCGCCGTTGTTGTGTGTTTTCACCAACAACAGAATGGCAGACTTCATAACGGTTGTTGGTCATAAGACACAACAACGGCAGAGGCTTTGTTTTCAAACAGTTATTCAAAATCACTCATTCAAAATTCAAATATGAACATCACCCTTTTCTACCACTCTATACTCTCTGACTGGAACCATGGCAATGCCCATTTCTTGAGAGGAATTGTGCGAGAACTGAAAAAAAGGGGGCATCAGGTAAAAGTGTATGAACCGGAAAATGGCTGGAGCCTGCAGAACCTGGTGGAGGGTTATGGTAAGGAAAAGCTGGAGGAACTGCAGGAATATTACCCGGGCATCAGCACTAATTTCTATACCTCTGAAACTTTAAACCTGGATGATGTGCTACGCGATGCTGACCTGGTGCTGGTGCACGAATGGAACGAGCACGGACTGGTAAAGCGAATAGGTGAGCACCGGGCCAACGGAGGCAAGTATAAACTACTCTTTCATGATACCCACCACCGCGCTGTAACAGAGCGTGAAAGTATGGCCAGGTATGACCTTACGCATTACGATGGGGTACTGGCTTTCGGGTTGAAAATTCGCGATCTATACTTACAGGAAGGCTGGACACAAAAAGCCTGGACCTGGCACGAAGCCGCTGACACATCAGTGTTTTATCCGCACGAAATAAGTGACTATGAAGGCGACCTGTTGTGGATAGGCAACTGGGGTGATGAGGAAAGAACGGCAGAACTGCACGAGTTCCTGATAAACCCTGTGAAAGAGCTGGGGCTGAAGGCGAAGATCTACGGTGTGCGGTACCCGGAACATGCACGTAAGGCACTGGCAGGCGCCGGTATTGCGTATGGTGGCTGGTTACCCAACTATAAGGCTGCAGAAGAGTTTGCCAGGTATAAAGTAACCGTGCATGTGCCGCGCCGGCCTTATGTAGCCGCGCTGCCGGGTATTCCAACCATTCGCCCGTTTGAGGCAATGGCCTGTGGTATTCCACTGATCTCTTCTCCCTGGGATGATGCAGAAAATCTATTTACGCCCGGTAAAGATTTCCTGGTAGCCCATGACGGAGCGGAAATGAAGCAGCACCTGCAAACGATCATCAACAATCCTGCTAAAGCAAAAGAATTGGCGGCACATGGTTTAGAGACCATCCGAAGCCGCCATACCTGTGCCCATCGTGTAAATGAGCTGGAGGAAGTATGTGAGGAACTGGGCATAGCTAAATCTAAGATCTATCTCACCCAAAAGGAAAGAAGCCTCCATGAAGCATAAGCAACTCGACATCGCCTTTTTTGGATCCAGCCTTGTATCTGCGTACTGGAATGGTGCTGCCACTTATTACAGAGGTATAGTGCGGGCTCTTAACGAACGCGGCCACCATGTTACGTTCTATGAACCTGATGCCTATGAGCGCCAGCAGAACCGTGACATGGAGGACCCGGACTGGGCAAAAGTGGTGGTGTATGAAGCAACAGAAGAAGCCGTTTACAAGTGTCTGGAGCAAGCCGCTGCAGCGGACATGGTAGTGAAAGCAAGTGGCGTAGGCGTGTTTGATGAACTACTGGAACGGGAAGTGTTGAAGCTGCAGACGGATGATCGGCTGGTGGTATTCTGGGATGTCGATGCCCCTGCAACGCTGGACAGAGTGCATCATGATCCGAATGACCAGTTCCTGAAACTGATCCCGCAGTATGATATGATCCTGACCTATGGCGGCGGCGACCCTGTTGTAAATGCCTATGAGGCGCTGGGAGCCAAGAAATGCGTGCCAATCTATAATGCCTTAGATACTGCTACACATTTCCCGGTTAAACCTGACCCACGCTTTGAAGCAGACCTTGCCTTTTTAGGCAATCGCCTGCCAGACCGGGAGGCCCGTGTAGAAGAGTTTTTCCTGAAACCGGCTGCACTGGAAATGAACAGGAAATTTATCATTGGCGGCAGTGGCTGGGGCGATAAACAGATTACTGACAACGTAACCTATGTAGGACACGTCTATACCAAAGACCACAATGCCTTTAACTGTACCCCGAAAGCTGTGCTGAATATCAGTCGTGAAAGTATGGCCCGGTATGGTTTCTCACCGGCTACACGGGTTTTTGAAGCTGCCGGAGCAGGTGCCTGTATCATTACAGATTTTTGGGAAGGAATTGATTTCTTTTTTGAGCCTGATAAAGAAATACTGGTAGCCAAAGATGGAGCTGAAGTAGCAGCCATACTTGCCGGACTTACAGAAGAAAACGCAAAAGCAATAGGAGAGGCAGCCTATAAAAAAGTGCTGTCGGCACACACGTACAGCCATCGTGCTGAGCAATTGGAGAAGTTACTGTACACTAAGATCGAAAGAAAAAACAAAGCATTGGCATGAACATCGTAATCCTTGGGCTATCTATCACCTCCAGTTGGGGCAACGGGCACGCCACCACTTTCCGGGGTTTAGTACGCGAACTGAATAACTTAGAACACCAGGTGCTATTCCTGGAACGGGATGTGCCCTGGTACGCCGGTAACCGCGATCTGCCAGATCCGGACTATTGCCAGACAGCGCTTTACACATCTCTGGATGACCTGAAGCAGCGCTTTACAGAGCAGGTACAGGAAGCAGACATGGTGATCGTGGGATCATATGTGCCGCAGGGGGTAGAAGTAGGCGATTGGGTTGTTAAAACAGCGCAGGGTATCAAAGCTTTCTATGATATCGATACGCCGGTAACATTGGCAAAACTGGAGCGCGAGGATTACGAATACCTGCATCCTGACCTGATCCCGAAGTATGATCTGTACTTGTCGTTTACAGGAGGGCCAACTTTAAGAGTGTTGGAGAAAGAGTATGGTTCACCTAAAGCCCGACCTCTTTACTGTTCTTTCGACCCGGGGTTATACTACCCGGAGCTCACAGAAATTAAGTGGGATCTTGGCTACCTCGGTACCTATTCCGATGATCGGCAGCCGCCCCTCGAAAAACTGATGCTGGATGCAGCGCGCCAATGGAAAGATGGGCGTTTTATAGTGGCTGGCCCACAGTACCCTGAAAGTATAGACTGGCCCCGGAATACGCAGCACATCCATCATTTACCACCTGCTGAGCATCGGCACTTTTATAACAGTCAGCGCTTTACACAGAATATCACCCGGGCTGATATGATAAAAACCGGGTATTCACCGAGTGTGCGCCTGTTTGAGGCTGCAGCCTGCTGTACGCCCATTATTTCAGATCATTGGGAGGGGCTGGAAAAGTTTTTCAAGATCGGTGAAGAAATACTGATCTCCTGCTCGGCAAAAGACACGCTGAAGTACCTGCGGGAGATCTGCAAATCAGAGCGTAAGATGATCGGGGAGCGTGCACGCAAAAAAGTGTTGGCAAACCACACGGCCGCCCACCGTGCGCAGGAACTGATCAGTTATGCCGAAGAATTGATGACGGTTAGTAATTAAACTCTAACTAACCAGTTGGTAGCTTCATATCATCCTGTACCCATTACCATTTAGCATTATGTCAGAAATAGAGCAGCTAGGGCCCTGGTTTCATAATTTACACCTGCCAAACGGAGAGCAAACCGCACCTGATCACAGGTTAGGCGACTTCCCGCGTTTCAAATGGCAGGACCTGGAACCACATATCCCAGCAGATCTAACAGGGTGGGAAGTGCTGGATATTGGCTGCAATGCAGGCTTTTATAGTATAGAGCTGGCAAAGCGAGGAGCAAATGTACTGGGCATAGATGTAGACCCGCATTACCTGCGCCAGGCGGAGTGGGCAGCAAAGCAGTTTGGCCTCGAAGATAAGATAGAACTAAAACAAATGCAGGTGTATGATGTGGCACGCCTTGACCGCCAGTTTGATTTGATCTGGTACATGGGTGTGCTGTATCACCTCCGCTACCCCTTACTGTCGCTTGATATTTTAGCGCAGAAGTGCCGGAAGCAAATGGTATTCCAGACTTTGTCTATGCCGGGTGATGAGGTGGCAGATACTCCTGATGATTTTGAGATAAATGACCGGAAACGGATGCTGGAAAGTGAGTGGCCTAAAATGGCTTTCATCGAAAAACGCATGGCCGGTGATCCTACTAACTGGTGGGCTCCAAACAGGGCCTGCATCGAAGCTATGATGCGCTCCTGTGGTTTCAGGGTAAAAGAGCGGCCCGGACACGAGCTGTATATACTTGAAGTGGATGAAAGCCTGAAGCAACAGCAGCAGTGGAATGAGTCGGAATACCTGTCTGCTACGGGTCAGGACTGGCAAAAAGCAGTAGACAGAAAAGTGGCTGATAAGAACCCATACATGGTAAGCCAGAACGGCAAAAAGTAAAATACAGTATTAACTATAGTAGCTGCCGCGTTTGCTGTTTTTGCAGGCGTGGCTTTTTTACGCTGATAAAATATAAATTGCAGCATGTCTGAAAATAAACACACGCCTACCCCAAAGCACTGGAGAGTGCTGAAATCTGAAATGGTATTCGATGAGAAGTGGTACAAGCTCCGCAGGGATGAAGTAGAATTACCGAATGGAATTGTGCTGGATGATTATTATGTAAGTGTGCGCCCTGATGTGGTGTTAACTTTCCCGCTTACAGAAGACAACGAAGTTATTTTTGTGCGTCAATACAAACATGCTGCAAGAGGCATTTTTACTGAATTGCCAGGCGGAGTGATTGATGACCATGAAAATGATCCGAAAGAAGCTGCCCGCCGCGAGATGCTGGAAGAAACCGGCTATGCTTCCGATGATATGGAACTGGTGCTGGAAGTCATTGACAATCCCACAAAAGACACGAACAAGATCTATTTCTTTATAGCCCGTAATGCACGAAAGGTAGCTGATCAGGACTTAGATGAAACAGAGAACATCGAAGTCCTGAAGGTGCCTTTAAAAGAGGTAGAGAACATGATCCTGAACCAGCAGGTGCATGTTTCCGGCTCTATTGCCTTATGCCTGCTTGCGCTGCGCAAACTGGGTGTTTAGTGAAGTATGTTAAGTCCAGAGTGTAGCTGCCACTACCGGTGTGTTTTTCCAGCACAACGTATAGCCCGCGCCATTTTCTTTCAGCGTAAAGTTCTCATGTAGGTCAAGTGCCTGTGCTAAATTTTCAGGGCTGATCTTTGAAACAGCCGGGGTAAATCCATTCCGGATCATGCGTTGTTGCCAGGCTTCATTCCGCTCGTGGCGCTCCACACGGTTTATACCCTCACAGGAAATTACGTTTATGATCTCTCTGCCAAAAAACTCCTGTTCAATTACCTGGCGTTCCGGTAACAGAGGAGGCAATAGCGTATCTAATACATCAAAAACTGTGTAGTAGTGGCGTAGCGATTCCCGTAGGCGAGGCAGAAAGTTTAGCCTGTTGTGCTCCGAGTCCGGTTCAGTAAGTGTAAGTAATGCAGGATTTAATGCTTTGATCTGCCGCAGTATCCTGTCCCGGTAGTCAATTTCGGTGGTAAGTTGGTCCGGCAGGTGGTGCAGCGTGAAAGCTGAATTTATAACCAGCGTTTCTGACGCGGAATAAGTAAGATCGAGCAGGTTTATTTCCTCCAGCTTCTGGGCTATACCTGTATAAGTGAAGCTTATACCTGATTTCCCGGCGGCTTCCTGCAGCATTTCGCCGGTCATGCGCAGCCGTATAGCAGGGTCGTCGCCTACCGCAGGTATATCCACACCCGTAATCTTTAGCGACACAGTGCCATTAGCGCGCGAGGCCAGCAACTCCATCAGGTGCAGCCATTGTAAGCCGCTGCCTATACCCAGGTCAAGTATATGTACTTCAGTGGTTCCCGCCACGCTATCAGCTATGGCCAGGTTAGCCAGGTGATGCCCGAAAGTGACCAGTGGCGTTGATTTCATCAGCACGTTGAAGGCAGAAATCATATCCGTTACGCCATAGGTACTGTTGTAAAGATTGCCTGTGTGGGCGTGGCCATGTTCAGACAAATGCGCTGAAAAAGCGCGTAGGTAAGCCAATGCTATCCGTTCAGCTGCATTGCCATCGCCATTTGCCAGCTGTGCCAGGGCTGCTACGGCAGGGGTAGGGGCTTCTTGTTCAGCTGCCGCTATCTGGTAACCAGTTCTAAGGATTTCGGCTAGTACATTGTCAGCCCAAATGTTCTCAGGAGCAAGTATGTTTTTGAGTTGTTCGTAGAGGTGTTGCTGATGTACTTTAGGTCCTACAGTTATGCGGGCTCCGAAGTTGCTGTCTGAATTGCTGCGTATCTGTATACCCTGTTCCTGTAGCTGCTCTGCCACGGGCAGGACTGGTATGCCTGCATCTGTATACAGGAAGTTCCCCTGCGAGGGCCACCACTGAACACCCAGCTTGTCCAGAATATCCTGTAAATGTAGCTTTCCTGCGGCGGTCTGGTCTAAGGTATACGTAAGATGAGCTGTATCATCAAGGGCGGCAAGAGCAGAAACCTGGGCTAAGTGGTTTACATTATACGGTTGCTTGACCTGCATAATGCGACCAAGAAGCGGTTGCTGTGCCACCATATAACCTACCCGCATAGAGGCAAGGCCATAGGCTTTGGAAAATGTGCGGAGCAATACCAGGTTTTCGCGCTGGTACAGATAAGGTAATCCTGATCCGTAATCCGGTGCATCTGCAAATTCTACATAAGCTTCATCCAGTGCCAGCACGACATGGGCAGGCGTCTCTTTTACTAACTGTTCAATCTGTGCCTGCGTTAGGTAAGTACCTGTCGGGTTATTAGGGTTTGAAATAAATAGCAGCCGGGTGGAGGCATCTACCTGCCTGAGTAGTGCTTCAATATCAAACTCGTAACCGCTATTCAGGGGGGCTGTATTATACTTTACACCCAGCGCTTCTGCCTCATG
Source organism: Pontibacter sp. MBLB2868 (assembly GCF_051904785.1). Classification (NCBI taxonomy): domain Bacteria; kingdom Pseudomonadati; phylum Bacteroidota; class Cytophagia; order Cytophagales; family Hymenobacteraceae; genus Pontibacter; species Pontibacter sp. MBLB2868. The sequence goes on from NZ_CP196710.1 coordinate 293,822, forward strand.
CTTGTAGAGTGGGTAAGTAGGTTCCGTAGAAAGTATAGCATTTGGCTGATTCGATTTGCATATAGCTCTGATCAGCAGAGATATCAGTTCAGCAGAACCGCTGCCTATCACCACTTCATCCTGACTTATGCTTAATTGTTGTGAAATAGCCAGACGTAGTGGGGCTGCGTGTGGATTTGGGTAGCTATTGATAAATTGTAAGGCTTCCTGTATTGCCTGTGTTACTTTCTCAGATATCCCAAAAAGATTTTCATTCGCGGCAGCACTATAAGTGGCCGTGCTGGTAGTTTTCATAATGCAGTACTAAAGCTGGTGTTGCTCAGATGAGCTTACGACAGTCAAATATAGACATATGTTAATTTATTACCCTTTGAACGATGTAAAAATTGTTAGTTATGTTATAAATGATAACGTTCAGATAATAAAAAAACGTAGATCGGAACAAAGTTGACTAGAGAGGTGTATAATTAATGTAGGTACATGTATTATTTATCTTTAAAGGATTTATACCTTGCAAAATAGTTGTCAGATAATCTTTTAAGGGTAGCAAAACAGGTACACTAAACGAAACGAGTTATACATGATTCAGCCCACACAGAGGGTTAATTTCGTTACACTTGATTTTAGGACATACACGATTAAAAAAAATAAAATGAGCAAGAAAGTAATTCACAAAGCAGATACGCGCGGCCATGCCAACCATGGCTGGCTAAATTCCTACCACAGTTTCAGTTTTGCCAGCTACTATAACCCCGAGCGCATGGGCTTTGGTTTGCTGCGTGTGCTGAACGACGATACGGTAGCACCGGGAATGGGCTTTGGCGCGCACCCACATGATAATATGGAGATCGTTTCCATTCCTTTGTCCGGGGAGTTGGCACATAAAGACAGCACCGGAAACGAGAAGACCATTCATACCAACGAAGTGCAGATCATGTCGGCTGGTACGGGTCTCACACATTCAGAGTATAATCACTCTAAAACAGAGCCTGTAAAGTTTTTGCAGATCTGGGTATTTCCGAAAGAGCGTGACATTAAGCCGCGCTATGAGCAGAAATCATTTAAGCCTGAGGACAGGCAGAACCAGTTACAGACAGTTGTGTCACCGGATAAGGATAGTGAGGCAATCTGGATAAACCAGGATGCCTGGTTTACGCTTGGTACTTTAAAACAAGGCTTTTCTGAAAACTACAAGCTGCACAACAAAGAGCACGGCGTCTATGCTTTTGTACTGGAAGGAGAAGTAGAGGTAGACGGCGAAAAGCTGAGTAAGCGCGATGCCGTGGGGATCTCAGAAGTAGATAGCATCCGTATCAAAGCGGATTCTGATGCAGAACTGCTGCTGATAGAAGTGCCGATGAAGTAACAATCTTTTTCTTAGCATAGGTTACGAGATGCATTTTCAGGAGGGGAGTAATACAAAAGTGGAAGAAAAACACCCCTTTTAGGAGGGGCTAGGGGTAGGTTACCGATAGCCATCTGTATGTTTTTTGTGCCACGTAACTTTAGCTAAAAAGTAAAACGAAAGCCCGGCAGTTTGACTACCGGGCTTTTATTTTACTATCAAATGCTATACTATCAAAGATAGGCTGGTGCTGTTTAACATTCGCTACTTTTTTGTAGATTGACCTGTAGATAACACATGCTATACCGATGCTAAAAAATACAGTTTTTGCTTTCCTGCTGGTCTTTGGTTTGGGCGCATGCCAGCAACAGGCTACGCAACCAACTTCTTCTGCACAAGCCTCCACGTCAGCAGCCAAATATTACTACCCTGGTGAAGGCGATAACTGGAAACATAAAAAACCGGAAGAGGTGGGACTGGATGCAGCACTTTTACAACAGGCCGTAGAGTGGGCCAAGACGCAGGAGACAACGCAGATCGAGAAAGACTTTTCTACTCAGAAAGATATTTTCGGGGAACCTCTGGGGCCTTTACCAGCGACCCGTGCCAACACCAACGGCATCATTCTAAAGGATGGTTACATTGTGGCGGAGTGGGGCGATACCAAAGCAGCAGACCCAACTTACAGCGTGGCCAAAAGCTTTCTGTCTACCATACTAGGGCTAACCATTGATAAAGGCATGATCGATGACATTCACGACCCGGTAGCAAAGTATGTGCACGACGGCGGCTATAATTCGGAGCACAACAGCAAAATAACCTGGGAGCACCATGCCCGCCAGACCAGCGAGTGGCAGGGCGAGATGTGGGGCAAAAAAGATGATTTTATTGGCAAGGAAGCCTTTGGGCGTGGCGAGCGAAAGCCACGTGAAATTCAGGAACCGGGTACTTTCTATGAGTACAATGATACCCGCATCAACCGGTTCGCGCTATCACTTTTGCGTCTCTGGGAGAAGCCTCTGCCGGAAGTGCTGGAAGATGAAATAATGGACCCTATTGACGCCTCTGAAACCTGGAAGTGGGTACCTTACAAAAATTCTGTGGTGGAGATAAACGGCAAGCAAATGCCATCGGTAAGCGGCGGTACGCGTTGGGGCGGCGGCCTCTGGATAAGTGCCCGCGACGAAGCCCGTTTCGGCTACCTGTTCCTGCGTAACGGCCGCTGGGAAGATAAACAACTAGTGTCGGAGCAATGGGTGAAGGACGCAACAACTTCCCGCGGTCCGGTTGGCCCAGACTACGGTTACCTCTGGTGGCTGAATACCGAAGGCAAAGCCTGGCCCGATGCCCCCACCACCAGCTACGCAGCCTTAGGTGCCGGCCAGAACACCGTTTGGGTAGATCCCAAGCACGACATCGTGATCGTTTGGCGCTGGCACGATGGCAAGCAGAATGAGTTGTTTAAAAGAGTGCTGGCTGCGGTGAAGGAGTAGATTGTTGCTTGTTAGTTGCAGTATCTATGCCAGTAGATTGTAACATTAGTTTGCATTAGGTAGGTATACTGCCAGTTTGAGCGCAGCGGTAACTGGTAGTTAATCATGATGCCAGTTTATAAAGGCGAAAGTATAGCTTTGAAAGATAGGCCTTTATAAACTGGCGCTATATTTGGCCACAAGTTACAAACTTGCGGCATGAGTAGTTGTTAGGTTGTATCATGGCGCGAGCGTCCACGCTCGTGACTAATTATAGAGGGGCCTCTGGCCCCTTTACTCTTTATACCTCAGCCAAAATCAACATGTTATCCGGATTTGCACTGCTAAAAGCATAATAAGTCGCATCTGTCACCAAACCCGCCATTACTGGGTTCTGTTCAATATAGTCTACCTTCTGCTGAAATATCTTTGCATTGGTCAAATCTATAGGATGGTTGTGCTGCTGCCAGAACTGATACTCTTTGTTGTGTCGAATCTTCTCTTTAAAGAACCTGAATAAGTATAATAGCCATTCTTTCCTGCTTTCAGTTGGACTACTTTCAACTAAACTGATGATTCTTTTTGCTGTGTAGCTTTTAAAATCACGAAGTATGTCACTCAAGCTACCTCTCTCAACAGAGCATATCATGTGCAGATGGCTGGGCATGATGCAATAGCTGTAAATTTGCAGCCCTTTTACTTTACTGCAGTAGTCTAGATTGGCAACTATTTCATCTGCATATTCTCTTCTGGTGAAAATATCGATCCACCCTACAACAGTTAGTGTGATGAAGAAAACACCTTCAGGGTGTATTTTATACTTTTCGGACATGCAGTAGCATACGAGAATATAGGAAACAAAGTATAAACAGTTAAGGGGCCAGAGGCCCCTGCTATAGTACGTCACGAGCGTGGACGCTCGCGCCATGATACGCTAAAAATAAAAAGCGGCTGCCCCTGGATGGAGCAGCCGCTTCTATTTTAATACTTCTATATCTTAATGACGGCAAACGCAATGCTCGCCGGCGATGCCCTCTAAGCGGGTATCGGTACCTTCGTGCCAATCGAAGGCGGTGGCGGTACGGTTGTTTTCCCACCAGAACTTACCTGGCTGTTTGTTATAGTTACCTGCCTCTGCCATAGTAGCGGCATCGTACAGGCGGCCATTCACCATTGTATACTTCACGGATTCGGTGTTCTGGATGTTTTCCAGCGGATTCTTATCCAGCACGATCAGGTCAGCCAGTTTGCCTGTTTCCAGGGAACCGATCTCGCTGCCCATGCCCAGGTACTCGGCTCCGTTCAGAGTAGCGGCGCGAAGTGCCTGGAGGTTGGTCATGCCGCCTTGCTGTAGCATCCATAGTTCCCAATGAGCACCTAAGCCCTGTAGCTGCCCGTGAGCACCCAGGTTTACTTTAACGCCGGCATCTGCCAGTTTCTTACAAGCTTCTGATGTCAGGATATGGCCGTTTTTATACTCCTCATCCGGTACCAAAGTCACTCTACGAGAACGACCATCAATAATGGAGCGTGGTGTGAACTTGAGCAGACGCTCTTTATCCCAGGCATTGGTTTTCTGGTACCAGTAGTACTCGCCGCTATTACCGGCATAATTTACGATCAGGGTAGGAGTATAGCCTGTCTGTGAAGCTTTCCATACTTCCACCACATCTTTATAAACAGGCGCAACAGGTATGTTGTGCTCAATGCCAGAGTGACCATCCAGGATCATGCTCATGTTGTGGAAGAAAGTAGAACCACCCTCCGGTACCACACTCATGTCCAGTTCGCGGGCAGCCTGAATGATCTGCTGGCGCTGCTCACGACGAGGCTGGTTATAGCTCTTTACCGAGAATCCACCTACAGCCTTCAGGCGGCGAAGGTGCGAACGGGCATCGTCCAGGCTGTTTACTACGGCTTTGAAGTTGCCATCGGCACCATAAAGTATCGTACCCGTTGAGAAGATGCGCGGACCAACCATCATACCTGATTTTACGGCTTCTGACTGGCTGAAAACCATCTCAGTGGTAGAAGACGGGTCGTGGGTGGTAGTTACACCGTAAGCCAGGTTAGCATAGTATGACCATTGCTTCTGCGGGCTCATACCCAAACGGAACGTACCCAGGTGGGCGTGCACATCCACAATGCCCGGCATAATGGTTTTACCGGCCGCATCGATCACTTTAGCGTCTTTTGGTATGGTTATGTTTTTGCCAATGGCCACAATGCGGTTGCCATCCACTACAATCGTTCCGCCCTCAATCACTTCGTCGCCTTTCATAGTAATGATGCGTGCGTTTGTAAAGGCTACTTTGCCCTCCGGAACGTCTGTATTTAGCACCAGGCCGATCTTAGTGCCGGTGGTGTCGATGGCAGGTAGTTTATCGGGAGCGCCTTCCACAAAAGTGAAGCGGTCTTTCAGGTCATTTGAGAAATACTCATCACCTAACACCCAGTTCACTTTCTTGCTGTCGGCTGACCAATGGATGCTGGTGCCGGCGTCGCGGGTGAAGCGGGCTACCGGAACTGCTTTTGTATCGGCACTCAGATCCAGGCCAGAGCCATTGGTGGTGAAAGGTGCTACATAACCATTGAACAACTCCACGAAAGCGATCCACTTGTTGTCGGGGCTTGGGTAGAACTGGTCGGTATACTTGGATGTATAGTGGGTCTGCTCTTCTTTGCCGTTCAGGTCTACGCTCTTGAATGCATACTTATCGCCGGCGCCTGCTGTGAAGAAAATGCGGTCAGATGTGGCGTTAAACAACGGTGAAGAACCCTGCTTCTGCACAAAATTAGGCTTGCCGCCATCTGCTGACATGTAGTAAATACCACGCTCATTGCCGTAAGCATAACCCATGTGGTTGTTGCCGCCCTCTTTGTTGTACACAATATACTTGCCGTTTGGCGAGAAAGAAGGATTAGAGTAGAAACCTTTTTCCGTTGTTAACTTAGTTGGTTTTGCGTTCTTCTTACGGATATCCAGCTTCATCAGGGCGCTGTAGTTGTCATCGTTCCAGGTAGAATACACGATATACTTGCCATCCGGAGAGAAAGTCGGGTAGAATTCAAAATCCGCATCCTTCGTAATGCGCTCCGGCTTGCCGTTTGGCAGTTCTTTTTTGTAGATGTGGCCAGCAGCATTAAATACCAATAGCTTACCATCCGGAGAAGTTATGGCATGGCGGATAGCTTTAGCTTCGAACTGCTTCGGCGCTACGCCACCGTTCTTGCTGAAATCGTGGCGCACGGCATCGGCAATATAATGTGTAGCGGTAGCCTCAAAAGGGATGTTGGTAATCTTCTGCGAGGCTACATCAACCTTATTGATCTTACCGTTAGCCCAGTACACGATGCTTTTGTTGTCCGGAGTCCAGGAGAAGGATGGGTATACACCGAAAATGGCCCAGGCTTCCTGCTGGTCTTTGCTCAGGTTATCGGCAATAGGCCACTGCTCACCCGTTTTCAGGTCCTGCACAAACAGCACCGATTTGGTACGAACACGGCGCACAAAGGCAATGTGTTTGCCATCGCGGGAGATAGTTGGACGAACAGAGCCGCCGTTACCGGTCACCGCGTTTTCGATCTCGCCGGTGTTACGGTCTACCCTACGGATCACGTAGATCTGACCGTTCGGGTCTTTGTTGTACTCAAAGTTAGAGCCGCCGCTCATGTCTTCAGAGTAGTAGACATACTTGCCGTCCGGCGATACGAATGGCTCGCCGGCATCCTGCTGGTCGTTTTTACGCTTGGTCAGCTGCACGCCCGCGCCGCCAGATCTGTGGTACATCCACATCTCACCGGCACCCAGCGAGCGGGTATTGGTAAAGTGCTTGCGCGCGATCAGGTATTGGCCGTCCGGTGTCCAGACAGCGTTGTTCAGCAATCTGAAATTCTCCTTGGTTACCTGCGTAGCTTCTGAGCCATCGCGCTTCATGATCCAGATGTTGTCGCCGCCAGCTTTATCCGAAGTATAGGAGATATACTTGCCGTCCGGGCTAAAGCGTGGCTGCACCTCATAGGCCCTTCCGCCCAAAAGTTGCTTCGCTTTACCACCTGTAACCGGCATAATATAGATATCGCCGAGCAGGTCGAACACGATCTCTTTGCCATCCGGGCTTACATCCAGGCTCATCCAGGTGCCTTCGTCGGTGGTAAAACTGATTTCTTTTTCGGTACCGTGGGCAGCATCCACGGTCCATTTTTTGTCATCTTTTTTGTCCTGGGCTGTTGCGATACCTAAAGGTAAAGCCAAAGCCGCCGCCAGAAACATACTCAGACAGGTACGTTTATTCATGGTAGGGTAAAAGTTTTAGATTAGTTTGATTCTCAAATATAAGCATTTAGATGCTGTTACAACAGTGTTCTGCTACTAACAATTGATAAGGAAAGGAAGTAAGCATATAAGAAATGTGTCAGCTGATAATTAGATGTTTTTCAACTGCTAATCAATTAAAGCGCATCCGGCCATACTTGTAGTAATCTGGACCCACACCAAGAATGATGAAGTCTTTGGGCGAGATCTGGTAAGCCGATTTTGGGCTTATGTAGAAGTCTTCCGCTTCTTGCTGGTGCGTGCCTTCAAGGGGCAATATCTCCTTAGATCCATCCGGGGCTACCGTAACTAATACAGTGGTTTTGGGTGTTGACCTTAGCTTGCCTGCAGGTGCTCCGCCTGCCGTGCCAGCATATTCAAAATACAAGTAAATGATCTTGAGGGTATCGTCTATTGATGTAGCAAAATAAGAGTGCATCAATTCATTTTCACTTGTGGTTGCCTGTAACTTATTGGTGCTGCAAATATATGCTTGGGAACCATCCTTGTGCAGGCGCACGATCACAACATCGTTATTATGCTGCAGGCGTGTATTTCCCTGATCCAACTTAAAGTTTACTTCCCCGATCAGAATAACGCCGCCATCGTCCATGGGTACTACTCTATCTAATTCAAGGTAACGCAGTCGCTGGCTACTGTCATAGTCAGGTTTAAAACTCTTATAACTCTGTATAAAGTCCTCTCTGAAAGGAGAAAATGCAACTACCGGGTCATCTAGTTTTCCGTTTTGAAAGCGGTAATAAAAGGTGCCGATGGGCTCCGGATTCTGACTGGCAACATAAGAACTTGGAATTATGTATCCTGTCACGATTGTCTCACCAGATGGGCTGGCAGTTATCTTAGCCTTCAAAGGCCGGTAATCACTGTCTCCCAGTGCTACTTCTCTGTACCGGCCACTCTTGGCTTTAAGCCTGTACAAGAAAAACGCAGAGGTAGAAGGGGCTGCAGGTAAAGATTTTGTGAGGAGATAGGCAGTGCCATCTGAGTTTACCAGTACCTCCTGCATGTCGCCACCGGAAGTTAGTGTCTGGGTCCAGCGCGGTTCAAGCTTGTTTGTTAAGAGGGCAGAGGTAATTGTTTGTTGATTGTCACCGGAAAGTACCACGATCAGGGCAGCTTCGTCCTGGGCGGTAGCAATATGAATTTTTTTGCCGTATTTCCCACGTGCCAGCGTAACGATTTCAGGATCATAATTACCGTTATGCCTTATCTCCTGTGCATACACCAAAGTCTGCCCGTCTTTCAACCCACTGGAGATCAGGTAAAGCTTACCTTTGATCATCTGTACGCTGTGAAACTTAGTGGCCGCCCCCTCGGGTGACCTTGGAAGTAAAACGGTGGTCCAGAGCCGGTCGTTCTGGGGGTTAAAGTGTTCTAATACTGTTTGATTGTCAGTGGCATGTGTTGCAAAAAAGCCGTCTTTATCCACCCCTACTACTTCCATGTGCTGCAACAGCCTGGGGTTTCTGTTTATTGGACTACCCCAGGTAAAATCAGGTTGTTGGGCGCTAGATGAAAAAAGTGCAAAAAATAATAATATAGTTAGACGTAAACTCATGGTTTTGTATCCACTTCTTTTACGAATTTGGCATACAATAAGTATATAAGCCTTAAAACATAAAAGCCCGACGTGCGGGCTTTTATAGTAAAAGTGTACAAAAATTTAGTTACTCCACCAATGCTTTGTCAATGCGAGTAGGTGTGTCTTCTCCATTTACTACTCCTTGGGCAGCCAGGGCAATGGCTCTGATCATGCTTGTCAGGTGAGGCATGTCAAGTTTATCAAACTCATCTTTTACGGTGTGATAAGTTGTATCCTGGTCTATCTGTACAGACGATAGGGTATGTGCAGGCACCCCCAGCCTTGCTAGTGTAGCATTATCGGATCGGTAAAAGAGATTTTGATCCGGGTAAGGGTCAGGGTGAATACTGTAAGGCGTTCCTGCCAGACGCTGCTGCAGCAGCTTGCCGAGGTCTGATCGATCGAAACCGGTAAGATAGGCGTTGTTCGGGCCAAATTTCGATGGCTTGCCTACCATCTCAATATTAAGCATCGCCACAATATTATCCGGGTTTAACTGTTTCGAGAAGAACTTAGAGCCAAAGCCTCCTATCTCTTCTGCCGCAAAGGCAACAAATACTAAAGTGCGTTCCGGTTGCGGCTGTTGCTTATAGTAGTTAGCAAGTATGATCATCGCCGTAGTGCCGGAAGCATCATCGTCGGCGCCATTGGCAATGCTGTCGCCGGCAAGGGGCTTGTGTATACCAATATGGTCGTAGTGGCCTGAGAACAACACAACTTCATCCTTCCGTTTGCCCTCTATCTTGCCTACAACATTTGTCAACTGAAGTTCTTCAACCTTTTGCTCAATCTCTATGTCATATTTTCGAAGGGCTCTTTCATCTGAAATTTCTGAAAGTATAAAAACTTTACTGCTGCCTTCATTTATTTTCTCCTTTACGCTACCTCGTGTAAAGTAGCGGCGCATACCGCTAAAGGCTTCTGCATGCTTGGGGTTTACCAGTACCAGCGCATCTTTGTCACTGCTGTAAATTTTCCCAAAAGCAGCTCTGAAATCATCTTGCTCCGTAATTGTGATGACAGGTATATTTTTCTTCTTTTTCCACTCTATCTCACGCTGGGAGGTAACTGCAAAGGCTTTCTCGGGTTGCAATTTATGGCCGTTAAGTTTTATCTCGGTTTCGGTGGGGGTTAGGCGGTAAACTTTAAAATTTTGTTTAAATCCATCGTTTCCAGGCATAGGTTGTAAACCTATTTGCTGAAACTCGTTTTTGATAAAATCAGCGGCTTTTTCTATACCGGGTGTAAAGGAAGCGCGGCCCTGCATATCATCGGCACTAAGCGTTTTAACAATACGGGTAACCTCAGCCTCTGAAATGGTGGAAGGAGCCTGGGCCGACAGTTCCTGGCTAAGGCAAAAGCCTGCAATGAAGAGCAGGGAGTACTTTATTTTTTTCATTTGATTTGATTAATATAGCGTAGTATAGTTAGCACATAAAATAATTCGGAACCTTAACGGTAGCTCTAATATACCTGAATTTTATGTATACCCAACCTAAAGTAGACTGGCTGAAACTGCTCCTTTATACCGTACTGCTTTCGATGCTTTTATACTTTGGGAAAGCGCTTTTTATTCCGCTCAGTTTTTCGCTGCTGATCAGTTTTATACTTTACCCTATTTGCAGGTGGCTGGAAGCCAGGAGAACGCCGCGATGGGTTGCAATTGTGCTTTGCCTGTTACTGGTTTTTGTTTTGTTCGGAGGAATGGTGTGGCTACTTGTAAGGCAAATGGTGCAGTTTACAAATGAGTGGCCGGTATTACAGGAAAAACTGTTTGAAACCTGGAGCAAACTGAGCGAATATCTGGAGCTCACTTATAAAATAGATACCGAGCGGCAGAAGGCGTGGCTGGAAGGTATTGCTACAGAAGTTGCCACAACTATATTTAATATGGCGCAGGAGATTATCTACTCTTCAGCGATCGGGGTTGTTTTGCTGGTGCTAATACCGTTATATACTGCCCTCATACTTTTGTACCGGGAGCAATTAGCCGCAGCACTTTACGTACTTTTCCCCAGAACCGAGCACAAGAATATTAAAAATATCCTGCACGAGACCATCATCACGTATTACAACTTTATTAAAGGCATGATCGTGGTTTATCTGGCAGTTGGCATACTGAATAGCATTGGTTTGCTGCTACTTGGTATTCCGCATGCCGTTTTCTTTGGAATCATTGCTTCTGTATTAACGTTTATTCCATACATCGGTATTGTGATTGGAGCCATTTTGCCAATTACCATCGCCTGGGTAACATATGATAGTGTGTGGTATCCGATTGGAGTGGTGGTGGTGTTTACGGTTGTACAGTACCTGGAGGCAAACCTTATTTTTCCGTGGGCAGTGAGTTATCGGCTGCAGGTAAACATGCTCTTTACATTATTGGCCATAATGGCAGGTGGTATACTTTGGGGTGCTTCCGGCATGATACTTTTTGTGCCCTTTATTGCCATACTCAAGCTTATAGCAGATAAACATGAAGATATGAGAGCCGTATCGTTATTGCTTAGTGCAGGAAATGAGGATCTGAAGGAATAGGGGGCTACTGCCATTCACGTTTCAGTAAGCTGTACACTTCCAGATCGTGGTATTCGCCGTTGCTGCTCAGTTCGCCGTCCCGTTCAATACCTTCTGTTTTAAAACCCAGTCTGAGAGGTATCTTTTTACTTTTCTGGTTATCTAAAGCAACTTTCAGTTGTACCCTGTTCATCTTCATCTGTTCAAAGGCATACCTGATCAAAGCCTTACAGCAACGGGTCACGATTCCCTTGCCTTGTTGCCTTTCAGCCAGCCAATAGCCAATTTCTAGTTTCTGATTTATCAGGTCAATGCCTTTATAACCGATCACACCCACATGTTTCTGCTGATAAATGATCACGAATACGAGATCAGAATAACTGGCCTGTGCAGATTTGATATAGGATTCAGTATCTGAAACTGCCAGGGTATAATCTACAAAAGGCAACCACTCCCGGAGGTAAGTTCTGTTACTATCGATCAGGTTAAAAATGGCGGGGGCATCTGTCACTGCTATCTCACGCAGCAGTAGATACTGAGCCACCTCAATCTTTATAACCTGATCTTTGGTTTTCATAGCGTTATTTTGCCAAAATGTGTCACCTGCTTTACTTTACGCATATCCTGATGTAGAACTTTATTAGCTAGTGCCCCGAAAGTGGTTAATTTATTTGTTTCCGGAAGCCGCTTTGGCCGCCTCGCTTACCTTTGCTGCTGTTTCCGATGCTTTTACTACGTATGTTGCCTTTCCCTCCGCCTTTGGGAGGTGTCGCTTTGGCTGCAAGGCCCTTTAATAAGGTTACTTCCTCCGTTGTCAGTTCACGGTACTCGCCGGGTTGCAGGTTGCCTATTGTAAGCGGCCCAATTGCCGGACGAATCAGGCGAAGTGTAGGGAAACCTACGGCGGCGGTCATGCGTCGCACCTGCCGGTTCATGCCCTGCGATATTTTTATCTCAACCCAGGCCGTTGGTATATTTTTTCTGAACCGAATGGGCTTGGACCGTTCCCATACCTGTGGCTCCTCCTCCAGTTCCCTTACTTTAGCTGGCGTAGTTTTAGTGCCTTTGATCTGAACCCCAACACGCAACCTGGTAAACGCTTCGTCAGTCGGCTGTCCTTCTACCTGCACCCAATATGTTTTTTCAACTTTAAAATGCGGGTCTGAGAGGCGATGTTGCAATTGCTTATCGTCGGTCAAGAGCACAAGCCCTTCGCTGTCGTAGTCCAGGCGGCCAACAGGATAAATGTTGGGCACGTCTACAAAGTCTTTTAGTGTAGAACGCCCCGCCTCATCAGTGAATTGTGTGAGAACTTCGAAAGGCTTATTCAGGATAAAATATTTCAAGTGAGTTTTAGTAATAGGTTTAAAAGCCAAAAGTATGCATTCCCTTAATAACTGCCATTATACTTCCGGATGAACCACTCGATACAGATCAGCCCCAATAGCAGGAAAAAGAGCCATTTCATGTCTACAATATCCTTCAGTTCTTCGGTACTGTAGATCTTTGCCTTGTGGTTATTGGTTAAAATATCCTGCTGCAGTTGCTGAAGCTGGTTCGGATAATAAAGTTTAGAACCTGTGTTGCTCGCTACCTGAAACAGCAGGTTGTGGTCGGCTACAGCGTTAAGCGCTTCCAATTGCAGGTCTTCAACTATAAATTCGCCTTTATCCTGTTGCGCTACCCCATTGATACGTGCGGAGGCTGAGTAGGTATAACGCCCCCCTTTCAGGGCTCCAATGTTCACACCTGTCTGGTTCTCACCGTTCACAAAGTTAAAAGTCCTCGGGTCACCCTGTTCATCAGTTATTGTTAGCGTGATATTTTGTCCGTAGATCGGCTCCAGCGCCTCGTTGTAGCCCTCAGCATTGAAAAGGATCTCGTCGGCACTGGTATACTCTGTCTGAACGGGGTACACGCTCAAGCGCTTTTTATTGCGCGGAGCGCTCAGGAGTTGTATCAGGTTTGTAATGAGTTTGTCGTAAACAACCGGCTCAGCGTTATCCGCTTTCTCTGAGAGGCGCCACTGCCAAATACCTGAGGCCAGCAAGGTAGCGTTTCGTTGGTTGCCAGTGGACTGTACTGCGAGCATCGGTTTATTTGTTTTTACTCTGCCCACTTGCTGGTATAATACCACTTCGGTATTCGGGCTGATGCGCACATCTCCGTAGGGAACCCTGGCCGGCGGGTACTGCTGCAACCGTTCCGAAGCTGCATCAGGCAACCGGAAGGTGGTAAAATTGGTATTGGCCACAGGTGTAACTTCGTCTACCTGGCCACTACTGTTAATGTTAAGCCCCACATTCAGGCGGTTATAGTTGTTGAAGTCGCTCTGTGGGCCTAAAATATACAGTGCAGGAATATTCTTTTTCCGAACCAGTTCCATCACCGCCTCACTGCCAGGTATGCGACCCGGTAACTGGTGCAGCACAGCTACATCATAATCCTGTTGCTTCAGCTGGGTAAGGCCGGGTATGTAGAGTACGGTTTTATAATTCTCGTTCGTCTCGATAGCGGCGCGGATAGAGCGGATATCCGGATGTGGGGCAGCGGCGGCTACTAAAACCTTTATTTTACCTTTCACCACATCTATGTAGGCATGTTTGGTATTGTTCAGGGTGGTGAACTCCTCCTGCAGGGGTTGTACCTCAACCACGTAGTGCCTTTTGCCTAGTCCGCTGGCCATTACCTGAAAAGGCACCTGTTGCACGGGTTTATTTGCCTGCAGCGTAACTGTTTTGCTGGCAATGGTTTTTCCGTTTTCCTGCAAAATTACTGTAGCCGTACGTCCTCCGAAACCTTCCTGCTGCAGTTCAACCTCTAGCGGGAAACGGTTTCCGCTGTAGTTAACTTTGTTATACCTAAGAGAGGCGACAAGTACATCTTTTTTAGGAATAGTGTCGCCCAGGGCGATAGGATAGATCGGAAAACTATAGTTGGCATATGTAGGGGAGGTGCCCTGGTTTACAATACCGTCAGACACCAGCACTACCCCCGCCAGGTTCTGTTCAGCGTACTCGTTCTGAACATCGGAGAGCAGCTGACCCAGGTTGGTGGTGTTGGATGTGAATTTCACGTTTGTAAGTCCCTGAGGTGTGGCATCGGGTTCCAGTGTTTTTACCTCCGTTTTATAACCTTGCTCTTTTAGTTCGGATAGCATACGCTGCAGCCCCTGGGTAGTCTGTTGCAGTTGTGCCGAATCAGAGAAGAGAGGCACAGACTGCGAGTTATCCAGCGCGAATACGATAGTGGGCGCGATGGTTGAATTTGCAACATACCTGACTAATGGCCCCAGCAACAAAAAGCAGAGGGTACTAACCACCAGAAAGCGCAAAGCTGCCAGCGCATAATTTATACTTTTCGGCCAGGGTGCGCGCTTACTATAAAGCAACCAGGCATAGAGCAATCCAACTGCCAGACAGGCCAGGATAAACCAGGGAGAAAGAGTCGTTATGAGCCGGAATGAAGACAATGTTGCAGGTACAGGGTTTAAGGTTAGGCAATCAAAAAGCTACTAATTAATTCAAGCCTTTCTCAGGTGTTAGCCAAAGGATCTGGCTTTGAAAGCTAATTTAAAACAAAAAGACCAATGCTACTAACGTAAACGTAACAGCATTGGTCTTTATTTAAGACTTACGAAGAATTAAATAATTAATAATCCGTAAGAATTAAGTCATAATATTTCTAGGTAAGCATACCGCCGTCTACCTGCAGTGTCTGCCCGGTAATATAAGCAGATTCGTCAGATGCCAGGAAAACAGCAGCTTTAGCCACATCTTCCGGAGAACCTCCACGTCGCAACGGAATTGCTTTGCGCCACTCTTCAACAACTTTCTGATCCAGTTCATCAGTCATCTCAGTTTCGATAAAACCTGGTGCAATGGCATTGCTACGGATATTACGTGAGCCAAGCTCCAGCGCTACCGACTTAGTAAAACCGATGATACCAGCCTTAGATGCGGCGTAGTTTGCCTGCCCTGCGTTGCCCTTGATACCTACCACCGACGTAATGTTGATGATAGAACCATACTTGGCCCGCATCATATGCTTGGTAGCAGACTTAGTCACGTTAAAAACCGACTTCAGGTTAGTATTGATCACGGCGTCCCACTGCTCCTCGTTCATGCGCATCAGCAAACCGTCGCGGGTAATACCGGCATTATTTACAACGATGTCGATCTTACCGAATTCTTTTACAACATCCTCAACTAATTGCTCAGCCTGTGCGGTATTTGAGGCATCAGAGCGGTAGCCCTTGGCTTTGCCGCCTTTGGCAGATAGCTCCTGCTCCAACTGCTGTCCTTTTTCAACGCTTGAAAGGTAGGTAAACGCTACCTCTGCACCAGCCTCCACAAACTTCTCTGCGATGGCGCGGCCTATTCCTTTGGATGCTCCGGTTACCAGAGCTACTTTTCCTTCTAATGCTTTCATAGAGGCCAAAGTTATAAAAAGAAATGTTTATTGTGAAAGTGCATTCATTTAGTAGTTGTTGGGAGTGCAAAAAATGCTGGTTAGAAGCTGCTTACAAAAAGTATAGTAAAGCTATTCTATAAAGTAGGGGAAGGGTAGTTAATGCTGGAATACTATATTGCGTTTTGGTAAATGTATTGTAACATATTTATAATCTGATTATTGTGTTTTAAAAGGTTTTTATTTCTAATGGTTAAAGCATATTTTCGTGTCAATTTTCCAACCAAAGGTATTTTTTGTGATGTTCAAACGCAGTAAAGGACTTGCCATCCTCATCGCTTTGTCGCTTCTTATTTGTATTACAGCGGCGCAAACCCTCAACTTTAATACAAGCAGGATGTCAGACCTGCAAAAACCAGCTAAACCTCACCCCGCACCTGAAAAGGTAGAGAAGCAGCCAGCTCCTATAGTCTACGGTATCGCTACCGATACAATGGAGATAGTGGAAGGAAAAGTAGCCAGAGGTGAGAACCTTTCAGAGATACTTTCTAAGTATAACATTACCCCCACACAGGTTTTTAACCTGGCCCGTAAGGCAAAGAAAATCTATAATGTTCGACGTATAGCAGCCAACAGGAATTACATTTTACTTCACTCCCTGGATTCAGCACAAACTGCACGTTACTTTATTTATGAGCCCAATAAGATTGAGTATGTTATTTACGACCTGCGCGACAGCCTGGCTGTAACACATGTAAAGCGTGAAATTGAAATTCATGAGCGTGTTTTGGCAGGAGAGATCAAAAGCTCCCTTTTTGAATCGTTGGTAGAGGCAGGAGGATCTCCGCAGCTGGTAAACAAGTTTGCCGATATTTATGCCTGGCGGCTGAACCTGAACCGCATCCAGCCCGGCGATAAGTTCAAGCTGATCTATGATGAGAAAGTAGTGAACGGAGAGACAATAGGGTTTGGAGATTTAAAGTCAGCCGTTTTTGAGCATGAAGGCAAATCAATTTATGCCATTGGATATGATCAGGGCAATGGAGTAGATTATTTTGATGAGAAAGGACAGAGCCTCCGTACCGCTTTTCTGAAAGAGCCACTGGAGTATACCCGTATTAGCTCCCGCTTTACCAAACGCCGTTTCCATCCAGTGCAAAAGCGTTACAAAGCTCATTTAGGAACAGACTTCGCAGCTCCCCGTGGCACCCCTATCCGTACTGTTGGCGATGGTATAGTACTGGATGCACGTTATACCAGGGGTAACGGATACTTTGTGAAGATCAAACACAACAAGACCTACACCACCCAATACCTGCACATGTCTAAATTTGCAAGAGGCATCAGAAAAGGTGCTCATGTAAAGCAAGGGCAAACCATTGGCTATGTTGGCAGCACTGGCCTTGCCACTGGTCCGCATCTTTGCTACCGCTTCTGGAAAAACGGTAGGCAAGTAGATGCCCTGCGGGTAAAACTACCGAACGGCAACCCGGTACGCAGAAAGAATATCAGCGAGTTCACGGCATTAAAAGAGGAAACGATCAAGCGTATGGAGTCAATTGATACCCACAGTGTAAAGCCTGAGTTGCTGGCGACGGGTGGAGCAAAACAGCCTAAAGACGCTTAACCAGTATCTTGGTAATAAAAACATAAAAGGCGCTTTACCAGCGCCTTTTATGTTTTAGTTCAGTGTTGAATCTGAATTTGGGATGAGCTTTCAGTCGGTTTTACCGCTACCACGGCTTCTACTTGCAGTATTTCTTCAGGTAAGGGTCAGCATCTTTAAGACCAAGTCCCTTCGCTTTGTTCCAGTCGCTGCAAGCGCCTTCTTTGTCACCGAGGTTAAACTTGGGGGCGCCACGGTTATAGTAGGCTTCCTTATACTTCGGGTTAAGAGTAATTGCTTTGGAGTAATCTGAAATGGCTCCGCTGTAATCTTTTAACCCGTAGCGCACAAGGCCCCGGTTTACATAGGCCTTGGCATCTTTAGGGGTAAGTTCGAGCCCTTTGTTATAATCCAGCAGTGAACTGCGGTAGTCTTTAAGGTTATACTTAGACATGCCCCGGCTAAAATATGCTTCAGCATATTTCGGGTCTAAGGCAATGGCTTTGGTAAAATCCTCGATGGCTGCGCGATAATCATGCAACCTGTCAAGGGAAATGCCTCGGTTGGTCAGGGTTACAACATGATCAGGTTCCTGCTTCAGTACCTCGTTGTAGTCTTTAATTGCTTCGGTATACTTACCTGCTTTAAATTTGTCGTTTCCGCTCAAAAAGTAATCCTTGGCAGGCTTTTGGGCCTGTACCGAAAGGGCAACCATTAAGAGTAGGAGTAGGGGTAAAAGTTTTGTCATGCAATACGGAATATAATTTTTTTATGGCTGTAAAGTTCAGCAGTTCAGGCCAACCCTAAAAGATATTTCTGGTTTTTATGTGGCTATAATAAAATCTTACCCGTACGTTCTTTGCTTTGTACTATAGGCAAGTAAGAAGCAAGCGGTTTTGCTAAGTTGGGATTATCGTTTAATTTTGCCCATCAACTTTAAGATAAAGAGACTATGGCATCAAAATACGATTTAGTAGTGCTTGGTAGCGGCCCAGGCGGTTATGTGGCGGCCATCCGCGCTTCGCAGCTGGGATTGAAAGTGGGTGTAATTGAGCGTGAGTCGCTTGGTGGCATCTGCCTGAACTGGGGCTGTATCCCTACCAAGGCATTGCTGAAGAGCGCAAATGTTTTTGAATATATTAACCATGCTTCTGACTACGGTATTAACGTAGGAGATGCATCTGTTGACTTTGACGCAGTTATCAAGCGCAGCCGTGGCGTTGCCGATGGTATGAGCAAAGGTATACAGTTCCTGTTCCGTAAGAACAAGATCGATGCTATTATGGGTACTGGTAAAGTAGTTGCCAAAGGAAAGATAGAGGTAACTGACAAAGACGGCAAGAAAGATACTGTTGAAGCTACGAACATCATCCTGGCTACTGGTGCCCGCTCCCGTGAGCTGCCTAACCTGCCGATCGATGGCAAGAAGATCATTGGTTACCGCCAGGCGATGGTGTTGGAAAAAATGCCTGAGTCTATGGTTGTAGTTGGTTCTGGTGCCATTGGTGTGGAGTTCGCATATTTCTACAATGCAATGGGTACGAAAGTGACCATCGTGGAGTACATGCCGAACATCGTGCCGGTTGAGGACGAAGAGGTATCACGCCAATTAGCTAAGTCATTCAAAAAAGCTGGCATCAACATCATGACAGATTCTTCTGTGGAGGCTGTTGATACAAGCGGTGCTATCTGCAAAGTGAAAGTGAAAACTGCCAAAGGCGAGGAGACACTTGAAGCGGAAGTAGTTCTTTCTGCTGTAGGCATCCAGACAAATCTTGAGAACATTGGTATCGAAGAGTTAGGTATCAAGGTAGAGAAAGGCCGTTTAGTAGTAGACGAGTTTTACAAGACTAATGTGGATGGCATCTATGCGATCGGTGACATTGTTCCTGGTCCTGCATTGGCACACGTTGCTTCTGCGGAGGGTATCATCTGTGTTGAAAAAATAGCAGGTCACAATCCTGAGCCATTGAACTATGGTAACATACCTGGCTGTACGTATTGCTCTCCTGAGATTGCTTCGGTAGGCTTAACAGAGAAAGCTGCCCGCGAACAAGGCCTGGACATAAAAGTAGGTAAATTCCCATTCTCAGCTTCTGGTAAGGCAAGTGCCGCTGGTGCAAAGGATGGTTTTATCAAAGTTATCTTTGATGCCAAGTATGGCGAGTTCCTGGGCGCGCACATGATCGGTGCCAATGTAACAGAAATGATTGCAGAGGTAGTTGTAGCCCGTAAACTGGAAACAACCGGCCACGAGATCATCAAATCGGTACACCCGCACCCAACCATGAGCGAAGCCATTATGGAGGCAGCAGCAGCTGCTTACGATGAAGTGATTCACTTGTAATTAATCCGGCTCTTCGGAGCATCGGGCAAGTATAACGAGGGGTTGGTCGAATATTCGGCCAACCCCTTCTGTTTTATAGCAATAGATTGCCTGATTATGCCTTTCTTTGTGTTTAAACAATGACTTTTAGTCATTATCTACAAACCATACAACCCTATAAAACTATGAAAAGGAGTATTTTACTACTCATGTGCCTCTTTGTGTACACACTTTCCAATGCGCAGGTAGACACTGTGCATATCGCTGCAAAAGACCTGAAAATTAAGCAGGTAAAACCCGGCACACGTCAATACCTGGTTACTATTCAGATGCCGGATGCACCTACGGTTTTACGTCAGTCACTTTGGAACCGCAACGTAAGCTTTGAAAATTACCAGGGCAAAGAGCGGATGGTTGTTCGGCAAAGTTGGATTGGCCCGGACACATTGTCTAATAGAAGTGTGTTTACGATATGCGAAAAGGATTTCACCCCAATTTTCCATACCAGTACCTCGTTTCGTGGAACAGCTGCCTTTAACTTCGAGAAAGACAGCGTTGTGGGGGCAGATTCAGTAAAAAATAACGGATTCAAAGGTTTTGCCATTGCAGCACCTCAACCCACTTTCGATTGGGAGCTGGATCTGGAGTTTTTTGAAAGCCTGCCACTTAAAGCCAACACTGTTTACCTGATCAACTTTTATCATCCAGGCAGCAAAGCAGGTCCCCAGGATTATCAATACAAAGTAACGGGATCAGAGAAGCTGGCAACCGTAAACAATACACAAACCGATTGCTGGATGCTCCGCATCAACTACAGTGAAACCAATTATGCTGTTTTCTGGATCAGTAAGAAGTCGCATGAGGTTCTGAAGATGGAAGAGTTGTTCAATGGTGTAAAACGGAACAAGATAAAACTCAGCACAGTGGTTGGGAATTACATTTAATTAGTACTTTAAGTTATAAATAAATAGCACCAACAGCCGCGGGAAGAGTCTGGTCTAATGCTCTCCCTGCGGCTGTTGGTGCTTTACTGCCTGAATTGCAACTTGCTGAATGGTACACATTTCGGGATAACTTGTCGGCGATAACTACTTATTTATCGTAATTAATACTTAAATTGTAAGCTTAAATGGCTGATACCTTACCTTTTCTTAGGTTAAGCAAGTTGTTGAGGAGCCATTTTGCAGTAAATTTTAGCACGACTGATAGAATTAGTTCAGGAGTTTAATACGGATACGGACGCTCACTTTTAAGTTTGCGCTTCTGATTAAGTGCATCAGTTATTATAGCAAGCAGCACCCATATGAAGTTACAAAGTAAAGTGAAGTTCGTTTCGAAGGACAGAAACCTCTTCTTCGCTACCTTACGCAAGCGTGTCGACGCTTATTTTGCAGAGAATAACATCTCCAAAAATGCGAATACAGAAATGGTGCTTAAGAGTGTGGTACTGATCGCTTGTTATGTGCTTCCATTTGTATACCTGCTATCCTTTCAGCCTACTTTCCCGCTTAGCCTTCTTTTATGGTTTATAATGGGAACAGGTGTGGCAGGTATAGGCATGAGCGTGATGCACGATGCTAATCACGGGGCATATTCTAAAAATAAAACGGTTAATTTTCTGATGGGCCATACCCTGAACCTGGTGGGTGGCTCTGCTTTTAACTGGAAACTGCAGCACAATATCCTGCATCATACTTACACCAATGTAGTAGAGATGGATGAGGACATTCAGGACAGGCTGGTGTTGCGCTTTTCGCCACACACCAAGGTGAAATTCTACCATAAGCTACAGTGGTTATATGCTTTTGTTTTTTATGGCTTACTGACTTTGTACTGGGTAATTGCGAAAGATTTTGTGCAGTATTTCCTTTTCATCAAAAATGGAGTAAACAATAATTCTGATGTAGAAAACCGGAAAATGCTGTTGAAAGTGATCGTAATGAAAGTGTTGTATTTCTTTGGGGTACTAGTGGTGCCGACACTGTTCTTTCACATCCCTTTTACAGAGGTGTTACTTGGTTTTCTGTTGATGCACTTTGTAGCGGGCATCATACTTACCGTTGTGTTTCAGCTGGCTCATACCGTAGAGGGCACTACCCATCCAAGACCAGATGCGAACGGTACCATTGAAAATGACTGGGCGATACACCAGATGAACACCACCGTTAATTTCTCCCGCGATAATAAATTTATTAACTGGTATGTAGGTGGGCTTAATTACCAGATCGAACATCACCTGTTTCCGCGTGTTTGCCATGTACATTACCCTGCCATTTCACATATTGTGAAAGAAACAGCCGAGGAGTATGGGATACCTTACATGGAAAACGAAACCTTCTGGCAGGCATTACGTTCTCACATCGCCACACTGCGCCGCTTTGGCAAATTGCCAGGTATAAACGAGGCAATTGCCTAAGAGTTTTTGAGCTGAGTAGGTTCCTGCTATCGTTGCTTCAGGTGCTGCTGAACCAACTGCTTCCAAATTAAAAATAGGAACTCACCATACTTACTTCTACCTTTGTGGCATTATTATTCCCGCTTAAAAGCATAAAAGAACCTTTGTTCATAATAAAGGGTTAAGAGGGGAAAGGATGAGCAAGAGCACACATGGTGCTGTACTTTCAGTTGAAAGCGCTTGTTCATCATAGCTTAAGTTGAGCCTGCGACAAATTAGATGTACGGCCAGCCTTTCATACTGTAAGATCAATTAATGACATTCGAGAATTTAAATCTGATAGAGCCAATCCTAAAAGCTCTCAAAACAGAAGGATATACAACACCAACTCCAATCCAGGCACAAGCAATCCCTTACGTACTGCAGCAACGCGACATCTTAGGATGCGCTCAGACAGGTACCGGAAAAACAGCAGCTTTCTCAATTCCAATTCTGCAATTGTTGCATCAGCAGCAATCAGAAGGTGGCCAGCGTAAGATCAAAGCGTTGGTGCTTACACCAACCCGCGAACTTGCAATTCAGATCGGCGATAGCCTGAAAGCTTATGGCAAGAACACAGGCCTGAAGTACACTGTAATTTTTGGTGGTGTGCCGCAGCGTCCGCAAACAGATGCGCTTAGAGCAGGTGTAGATATATTGGTTGCCACGCCAGGTCGTTTACTCGATCTGATGGCCCAGAAATACGTTCACTTGCAGCACATCCAGATGTTTGTGCTTGATGAGGCAGACCGTATGCTGGACATGGGATTTGTGCACGACGTGAAAAAGGTGCTGAAAGTATTGCCTGAGAAAAAACAATCGCTGTTCTTCTCAGCAACTATGGCACCGGAAATCATGAAACTGGCGGATACCATACTTGTAAATCCGGCGAAAGTGGAGGTAACTCCGGTTTCATCTACTGCCAACACAATCAAGCAGGCAGTATACTATGTTAAGAAATCTGATAAGAAGAATCTTTTGATCCACCTTTTAAAAGATGGTGAGATTGACCGTGCACTTGTATTTACACGCACCAAACATGGTGCTGACCGTGTCGCCCGCGACATGACAAAAGCTGGTGTACAGGCAGAGGCCATACACGGCAACAAATCGCAGAATGCAAGGGTACGTGCCCTGGATAACTTTAAGAAGAGCCAGACCCGCGTATTAGTAGCAACTGATATTGCAGCCCGTGGTATTGATGTGGACGATCTGAGCCATGTGATCAACTATGAGCTGCCGAACGAGCCAGAAACTTACGTTCACCGCATTGGCCGTACTGGCCGTGCCGGAGCAAGCGGAGTGGCGCTGTCGTTTTGCGATGCCGAAGAAACAGCTTACCTGGTAGGTATTCAGAAGCTTATCTCAAAGTCAGTACCGGTGATAGATAATCACCCGTACCCGATGACAGCCAAAGACTTTGCAGAAGCAGCCAGCACCGTTGCGCAGAAGAAGCGTAGCGGCGGCAATGGTGGCAGAAGCCGCTGGGGCAACAAACCAGCCGGCAGTGCTACTACCGGTGGCGCAGGAGCAACAAGACCAGCTGGCGGCCCCCGTAACGGAGGCGGTAACAGCAGCCAGGGCAATAGAAGCACCAGCAACAGAAGCTGGGGAAATAAGTCCAGAACGAGTAACGTTTAAGTTACCGTAAGTTACTATAGAAAAGCTCCTGCTGATGAAATTCGGCAGGAGCTTTTTCATTTAGAGTCTAATCCAGACCTCACTGCGTCTCTCAGTCCTGTGAGTGTCTTATGTGCTACAAGGCAAAAGCTACTGGCACAGACACTCACAGGTTTGTTAAACACTGAGAGGTCTTTTTGAGATGGGTGATTGCGTTAGTTACGCTGCTTTTATTTCAGTAAATTTACAGTGTCAATTACAACCAGCCTATGCCTACTCTCCAAATTACGCCCTGCACCGCCAAAGACCTCTATACTTTACAGGATATAGCCCTTAATTCTTACGGGGATCATTACCTGTACCTGTGGCACGATGGCGGCATGTGGTACATCGACAAATGCTTTAGCGATGCTGCCCTGAAAAAAGAACTGGAAGACCCGAATGCAGCCCTTTTTCTGGTGTATGCAGACGATGAACTGGTAGGTTTCCTGAAGTTTAATATTGACAAGGGGTTTGAAGCGTATTCAGAAAAGGAGGCGCTGGAGCTTGAGCGGATCTACCTGCTAAAGCGTGCCTCGGGCAAGGGCATCGGAAAAGCGCTGGTTGATTTTACGAAACAATTTGCCCGTGAAAGGAATAAGAAAGTAATCTGGCTAAAAGCAATGGACAGTAGCAAGTCCGTTGATTTTTACGAGCAGAACGGCTTTGAAAAGTGTGGCACCCATACCTTAGATTTTGAGGCAATGAAAGAAGAATATAGAGGAATGTACGTAATGAAGTTGGAGCTATAAGCAGCAGCACCAGAAACAAAGCAACACCGTAAACTGTTATTCAACCTGGTCCATTTTCCCTTCGGAAGAAGATGTGATTTTTGAAGGTGGAATTACATAAACGATATTAAAGTTTACGAACTACATGGAGGCAGACCTGGAAACTTCTTCTGGTCTGCTTTTTAATTTTTGAATGCCTTGAGGGGCTATAGGTAAAATGAGTAAGAAACAACAAAACCAGATCATACTTATTCTTGGTGCGCTGGCCGCTTTGGGGCCTTTTGCCATTGATATGTACCTGCCCGGTTTCCCGGCTATTACCAAAGACCTGAACACTGATATTTCTCATGTGGCGCTTTCCCTTACCAGTTACTTTATTGGTATATCGGTAGGGCAGCTTATCTATGGGCCGCTGGTTGACAGGTTTGGCCGTAAAAAGCCTCTGATAATTGGTCTGATCATCTTCGTGACAGCCTCCATTGGTTGCGCCATGGCCCCGACCGTTGAGTGGCTGATCGGGCTTCGCCTGCTACTGGCTTTAGGTGGTTGTGCAGGTATGGTGGCTAGCAGGGCCGTGGTGCGCGATGTATTTCCGGTAAGTGAAATACCTCGTGTATTCTCTATGCTGATGCTGGTGATGGGCGTAGCACCGATCATTGCTCCTACGTTGGGTGGTTTTGTAACAGCAAATCTAGGGTGGCGGTATATCTTCATTTTGCTTTCCGGTATTGGTCTTGCAGTTCTGTTGCTCGTTAGTTTTCGGTTACCTGAGAGTAGGGGAGCTGATAAAACGCTCTCATTAAAACCGAAGCGCGTGATCGGGGATTTTATTAGTGTATTGAAGAACCCGGCATTCCTGACCTATGCCCTTGCGGCCAGCACGGCACAGGCAGGCTTATTTGCATACATTACTGGCTCTCCCTTTGTGTTTATGGAGAAGTTCGGATTGTCTGAAACCCATTATGGCTGGGCCTTTGGTCTAAACGCCTTTGGGTTTATAGCAGGTAGCCAGGTAAATAACTTAGCCATGAAGCGCAGAACATCAGCACAGATCACCCTCAGAGCAGGCATTGTTCAGTTCGTCGCCGGTGTTTTGCTGCTTACCGGCAACTACTTCGGATTTATTGGTGCTACAGGCTCCCTGATGCTGATTTTTTGCTATTTGTTTTCCTTAGGGTTTATCAGCCCTAATGCATCTGCATTGGCTTTGGCACCGTTTGCTCGTAATGCAGGTAGTGCTTCTGCCCTAATGGGTAGTGCCCAGATGGCTATGGGGGCTGTTGCATCTGCTTTGGTGAGTACATTTCACAACGGCACTTCCTTACCCATGACTAGTGTGATGGCCAGTGCTACAGTGGTCAGCCTGACACTTTTATTAGGTTTCAGGAAGTACTCTAACAGAGCCCTCGCAACATCTCCGGCGTAATTATTTTATAGGCGAACCTATACTTCAATTAAGGTTTGCCTGCTGTATTTAAAGTTTAGGAATTTGGAAAATATTATAGATATCATAATTGTAGGTGGCGGCCCTATTGGGTTAGCGTGTGGCATAGAAGCCAGGAATGCAGGTCTAAGTCACCTCATCCTGGAGAAGGGGTGCATTGTGAACTCACTGTTCAACTACCCGCTGCACATGACCTTTTTCTCCACCTCTGACAGGTTGGAGATTGGGGGTTATCCATTTCCATCCATCCACCCGAAGCCTAACCGTATGGAGGCACTGGAGTACTATCGGAGGGTGGCAGATGTTAGTGATATCAATATCAGGTTATTTGAGGAGGTACGTAATATAGAGCCGGCCGATAAAGACGTGTATACCATAAACACCAGCAAAGGCCAGTATCATGCCCGGCACGTGGTAATCGCGACAGGCTTTTACGACATACCAAACCTGCTCGGTATTCCAGGGGAGGAACTGCCAAAGGTAAAACACTATTATTATGACCCACACTTTTTCTATAAGCAAAAACTGGTAGTGGTAGGGGCAAATAACTCGGCAGCCGATGTTGCCCTGGAGACTTGGAGAAGAGGGGCGGAGGTAACTATGGTTGTCCGGCAGGCAGAGCTGCAAAGTATAAAATACTGGGTGAAACCAGATCTGCAGAACCGGATTGACGAGGGATCTATAAAAGCTTATTTCAGTTCTACGTTAGCTGCTGTCAGAGAAAATGAAGTAGATATTCAGACTCCGGAAGGAAATGTTACCATCGCCAATGATTATGTAATGGCCATGACTGGCTACAAGCCTAACTTTAGCTTTCTGCAGAACATAGGAATCCGGTTATCAGACGATGAGCACAAACATCCGGCATATAACCCTGAGACAATGGAAACGAACATGCCACACATGTACCTGGCAGGCGTAGTATGTGGTGGCATGGATACAAGGGTATGGTTTATTGAAAACTCCCGGGAGCATGCTGTAAAAATTGTGAAGCACATCCTTGAAAAAGAACGCGTGGCAAGCTGATCTGTCATTACTGGAGTTAAAAAAGCTAGATTAAAATAAGAAAAGCACCTGCCTCAGGTGCTTTTCTTATTTTAATCGATTTAGTAGCAGATGGCCCTGCTACTCCGGTTCAGCCTTTGACTAAATTTATTTTACTATTCAAGCAATTTCTATAATAATATCTTTCTTGTTCTTCTGGAAATCGTAAAAAAAATGGGAGGCAATTAAATGTCAGGTCATTTACAGAAAATACAAACCAGCTTCTTTTGCCAGAGAGTTTTTATGGATTAGCGTGCTTTTTATTTTACACAATCTTTAAATATAGGCGTATGAAGCATATCCTACCTCAAACCAGCCCCCTTTGGTTTATAGTTGTAATTGTATTTCTATTTGCCGGGTTCCCGCTTCAGGGCCAGGAACTGCTCTCTTCTCATGAGGTTCCTAAATTTGTTAACCCACTTCCTATACCTTCAGAGATCGATGCCAGAGCAGGTGGTATATTTCATGTCACCATTACTCAGTTTGAGCAGGATCTAGGGCTTGGCTTACAGGATATGTACGGAAAGCCGGTTCGCACCACTGTCTGGGGATATAATGGACAATATCCGGGGCCAACTTTTTTAGCTAAGAAAGATGTACCGGTACAGGTATTTTGGCACAACTACTTAACAACTGGTGCAGAAGGTACAGGAAGTTTCCTGCCTCATTTACTGCCAGTGGATGGAAGTAACCATTGGGCGCTTGGGCAAGTAATCAAAAAAAATGGAGTTACCGATTGGGAGGCAACATATGGGGTGCCGATCGTAACTCACCTGCATGGGGGCCATACCGAATCGGAAAGCGATGGCTTACCTGAAGCATGGTATACACCCCGCTTTGAAGAAATTGGTGCAAACTTCAGAAAGGGAGATACTGCACCTTACTATTATCATAACGACCAGGAAGCG
Source organism: Pontibacter sp. MBLB2868 (assembly GCF_051904785.1). Taxonomy (NCBI): domain Bacteria; kingdom Pseudomonadati; phylum Bacteroidota; class Cytophagia; order Cytophagales; family Hymenobacteraceae; genus Pontibacter; species Pontibacter sp. MBLB2868. Next base: position 321,636 of record NZ_CP196710.1, read on the forward strand.
GCAACACTTTGGTACCATGACCACACTTTGGGAATTACACGCCTGAATGTATATGCAGGCTTGGCTGGATTCTACCTGCTTACAGATGAGAACGAACAGCGCCTGCGGGTAAATAATATATTACCTGCCACTGCCTATGATATAGAGGTGGTAATACAAGACCGTATGTTTACAAAAGACGGTCAGTTATAGTATCCTTCCGAACCAGATGGGGAAATGAACGGTGGAAATGGGGGCGTAGCGGAGAACGTTCCAAACCCAAGCATTTTGCCGGAGTTCTTCGGTAACATCATTCTTGTAAACGGGAAAGCGTGGCCTAAGCTAGATGTTGAGCCCAGGCAGTACCGCTTCCGGTTACTTAATGGCTCGGATTCCAGGTTTTATAATTTAACACTGACGGAAGGGGTGAAAATGTGGCAGATCGGTTCTGACAACGGCCTTCTGAAGGTGCCTGTTCTGCAGAAAAAGCTTCTTATAGCACCAGGTGAACGAAAAGATATAGTGATTGACTTTTCTACTTTGAAAGGTAAAACAATTATTGTCAGAAATGATGCAAACACACCTTATCCTAACGGAGATGATGTAGATGCCGGCGACGGGGCCTCTCTGATATTGGCTTTTGAGGTAAGTAAAGACTTAAACAAAGAGATTCCACTTTCAAGAGTGAATGGGCTGCTCACGCATGGCCGGATATATGGCGCTGATGTAAATCCACCGGCCGATATGAAGGTCAGAAAGCTTATTCTGTTTGAAGGAGTTGACGAATACGGAAGGCTACAACCAATGCTTGGTACCTTTGAGGCGGGTGCGCTTGACTGGGATGAAGAAATAACGGAGAATCCTGATCTGAATGCCACTGAAATGTGGGAGGTTTATAACCTGACGCCTGATGCCCACCCTGTACACTTGCACTTGGTACAGTTTCAGGTGCTGAATTCACAAAAGTTTGAGCCGGTTTATGCGAGTCAGGAGGACGAAGCGAAAGGCAAAGTTTCTGAAGTAAAGTGGTTGGGGCCGCCAATGCTTCCGGAGCGGGGGCAACAGGGAAAAAAAGACACTTATCCGGTTGCACCTGGTGAGGTTACTCGCCTGATCGCTACCTTCGACAGGCTTGGCCGTTATGTCTGGCACTGCCACATTCTATCGCACGAAGATCATGAAATGATGCGGCCATATTATGTTGGAGAATTACCGGGCGCTATGGTGGCACAACAGTCTCATGACCAGAAAAGTGACGAACCGGCAGGCGAGAATGCTTTTGACGGCGGCATGTACAGCGTTTTTCCTAACCCGTTCTCCACCTCAGCAACGCTACAATTTAAAGTGGAGCAGCCGGCTGCCGTAGCTGTTCGCCTGATCGACCTGAGCGGACGCATTGTAAGGGAGGTGCCTGTGCAGCAGCTGCATGCGGGACAGCACAAGCTTGAAATAAGTGCCTCAGATATGAAAACAGGCATGTACATCTGTGAAGTAGAAGTAAACCGTAAGCTCTATCGAAGCAGGTTGGTACTTGCCAGGTAAACTAAGGTATAAGCAAAACCTTTTACAGAATTGGCTTCTGGTTTATACTGCTATACTTCGACCTCTGCCTCCGTTTTGCTTAGCACATGCTGTTTTGTTCTGCTCACCAGGTAAACCCCTATAAAGATCATCAGGGCGTAAAGTGCTTTTTGTAAGTTAAACACATCACTTCCAAGGCCAACAGCTATAACGATGGCCATAACCGGTTGCAGGTAAATATAGGCTCCTACTAAAGATGGATTGGCAAAGCGTAGGGCCCAGGTATTAAGGAGGTAAGCCACAATGGTAACAGCAAACACCATGAAAAGTATAGCCAGCCAGATAGAAACCGGGAAGGCGCTGTAATCAGGCGTTTTCAGCTGATTGAAGCCGAACGGAACCACCAGCACTGCCCCAACCGTAAAAATACGGCTCACGATGGTAATGGCTTTATACCGCTGCATTAATGGCTTTACCAGTACCAGGTACATGCCAAAAGAAGTAGCATTGAGTATAATAAGTATATCACCCCAGATGTTGCCTGTTGCGCTCTCGCTGCGGGAACTGTAGATCAGAAGCAAGGCCCCGGTGCAGGCAATTAAAATACCGGATATTTTCCGCTTCCCGACACGCTCTTTCAAAAGTATGGCCGAGAAGATGAGCACCACTACCGGCACGATCACCATCAGCAGGGCAGCATTTATCGGTGCTGTTAAGTTGAGACCAGCAAAGAAGCAAAGCTGGTTTACTGCAATACCTGTGATGCCGCAAAGTATAACGCGCAGGTTGTCTGCCCGCCCCACAATCTTTTCTTTTGTTACCATCCTGGAAAGTATCCCGAAAAAAATGGCAGCAGAAACAACCCTGATCACGATCAATCCAAACGGGCCAACATAAGTTGGCATAACTTCTTTGGCTATACTGTAGTTACTTCCGTAGATCAGGGCTACCAGAAACAATGCCAGATGCACCTGCACTTGCTTACTCATGGTGCAAAGGTACGTGCTTATTCTTTTTACTCCGTATAAGGATGAAAACAAAAAAAGACTTTCTAAAAATGGATTTTATACGCAATACACCTACTACTGTAAGAAGAGCAATTGAAATAATGGGGCTTTTTTTCCTGGGGTGGATAGTCGTGCTGGGGAATGGGATACTGGCTCCGTTGCTGATGGCTTTTTTTATAAGTATCATGCTTTTGCCACTTTTCAGGTTCTTCCGGAAGTATAAACTTCCCGAGATGCTGGCTATATCTGTTAGTTTGCTGGCTGTGATCGTGGTGGTGGGGTTGGCTATTTGGTTTTTCTCTATCCAGATCAGCAATCTTGTTTCAGATTTCCCTACCATTCAGAAAAATGTTATGGGCCACTTAAGTGCGCTGAGTGCCTGGGTGGGAGAGCATTCGCCGTACTCTACAGCGGAGCAGATGGATTTTATCCGGACCAGGAGTAGTAGTCTGCTTAGCTATGCCGGCAACCTGCTTAGTGGCGCAGCCCTGTCCCTGACCTCCATCTTCGTTTTTGTCGGCCTGCTGCCTATCTACATTTTCCTGATGCTATTTTACCGTAATCTGTTACTCCGCTTTGTGTTCCTGTGGTTCCCGAAAGAAATGGATAGCAAAGTGGCAGATGTGCTGCACGAAATGCAAGTTATCATCAAAAGCTATCTTTTTGGCCTGCTTATTCAGGTAAGCTACATGACCGTGTTGTTAGGCGGGATATTAATGATCATCGGAATAAAACATGCTTTGCTGATCGGGGTGATCTTTGCGTTCCTGAACCTGATACCTTACGTTGGAGCCCTTATCGGCAACATAATAGGGGTATTGCTTACGCTGGCCTCATCATCTGAACTGTGGCCAATTTTTGCAGTTCTTGGCACCATTGCAGCAGTACAGTTTTTGGATAATAATATCCTGATGCCCCGTATTGTTGGCTCAAAGGTTAAAATAAATGCGCTGGCTACCATTGTGGGAGTATTGGTCGGGGGTGAGATCGCGGGTATTGCAGGCATGTTCCTTTCTTTGCCCATCATAGCTGTTCTGAAAATAATTTTTGACAGAAGCAGGCCATTTAAGCAGTGGGGAGTGCTATTTGGAGACGAAAGACCTGGCCAAAATCCGTTGGAGGTGCCAGCGCTCCGAAATAAAAGCGAGCGGGTGCAGGACCCATTGCCCCCATTAAATGAAGAGGCGACGCCAGGCGTGCCTGACCGGGAGAAGGGAAAGCAATAATTTCGTAGCTTTGTTTATAACCGAATCCGGAGAAAGTTTTTATAGCAGATGATTCACCCGAATATACCATTGGCCGAACGTATGCGGCCGCATAATCTTGATCAATATTACGGACAAAAGCACCTGGTAGGGGCTGATGGCATCTTGCGCCGCTACATTGAAGGCGGAGTGATACCAAGTATGATTTTGTGGGGGCCTCCGGGCGTGGGCAAAACCACATTAGCCAATATCATCGCTAACCAGATGAAAGTGCCTTTTGTAGCTTTAAGTGCTATTAATTCGGGTGTAAAAGACATTCGGGAGGTAATTGACCAGGCTAAGAAGCGGCAGGGGACAGTATTATTTATTGATGAGATTCACCGCTTTAACAAGTCGCAGCAAGATGCTTTGCTTGGCGCTGTTGAGAAAGGTACTGTTACCTTAGTAGGAGCCACCACAGAGAATCCTTCTTTCGAAGTAATATCGGCGTTGCTGTCGCGCTGCCAGGTATATATCCTAAAGCACCTGACCAAAGATGAGCTGATAGAGCTTGTGGATAAAGCACTGGCGAAGGACGAGTGGCTGCAGTTCCGAAACGTAAAGGTGCAGGAATATGAGGCGCTTCTGACTATTTCGGGTGGTGATGCCCGTAAGCTGCTTAACCTGCTTGAGATTGTAGCTGAAGGCGTTAAAGGCGAAGAGGTGGTCGTGACGAACGAACTGGTAAAGCAGGTCGCACAGCAAAATATTGTGATGTACGACAAGTCAGGGGAGATGCATTATGACCTGGTTTCTGCTTATATTAAATCCATCAGAGGTTCTGATCCGAATGCGGCCGTGTACTGGTTGGCGCGCATGATCGAGGGTGGCGAAGACCCCAAATTTATTGCTCGCAGGCTATTGATCGCCGCCTCCGAAGATATTGGCCTGGCCAATTCAAATGCGCTGTTAATGGCCACTTCATGTTTTCAGGCAGTGCAGATGATCGGATACCCTGAGGCAGAGATCATACTTTCACAGTGTACTGTTTACCTGGCTACGTCTCCTAAAAGCAATGCCTCTTACAAGGCCATTAAAACGGCGCGTGCTTTGGTGCAGCAAACCGGTAACCTGCCAGTGCCGCTCCATATCCGTAATGCTCCTACCAAACTAATGAAGGAGATCGGCTATGGTAATAACTACAAATATGCCCACGACTACGAAGGTAATTTTGTGCAACAGGAGTTTATGCCGCAGGAGCTGAGCAGCAACGCCTTATATCAGCCTGGCAATAATGCCCGCGAACGTGACCTGTTAAAGCAACTTCAGGCACAGTGGGGGAAAAAGTACAGGTATTAACTTGTAGGGTTTGTCTATGAAAACGAATGGTTTGTCGAGAAGGACAAAAGCATTTGAACTATAAGCACTAAATTTGTTTAATTAAGGAAGGAGCCATAGGGGCTTCAATTAAAAGTGTAACACACCAAGAAACTATATGTTAAATTTTCTGAAGTATGTGCTGGCTACCATTGTGGGTTTGCTCATATTCTCCTTCATCAGTATCCTGCTGCTTTTCGGCATTGCCGCCAGTACAGCATCCCGTGATGAAGTGACAGTTGATGATGGCTCTGTGCTGGAGCTTAGGCTGGATAAACCGATTTTGGAGCGAGATCCAAAGAATCCTCTGAATGAACTTGGTTTCTCTTTCGGTTCCTTATCGAGTTCTGACGGACTGGACCAGATAAAAGCCGCTATTCGCCGGGCGAAGATGGATGACAACATCGAAGGCATCTTCCTTAATATGTCCTTTGTTGATGCTGGTATGGGTAAACTGGAGGAGATACGCAACGAACTGATCGACTTTAAGAGATCTGGAAAGTTTGTTATTTCCTATTCCGATATCTCTACAGAGAAGGCCTATTATCTGGCTTCGGTAGCCGATAAGATCTATCTGAACCCAATGGGTACGATTGAATTTAATGGATTGAGTTCTGAGATGTTCTTTTTCAAGCGCATGCTGGACAAACTTAATATCGAGGCTCAGATTTTTAAAGTAGGAACATATAAGAGTGCTGTAGAGCCTTTCTTTTTAGAAAAAGCAAGCGATGCAAACCGTGAACAGCTGAACTCCTTCCTGAACTCTATCAATAATTACCAGCTACAACATATTGCAAAGGCGCGTGGGATGAGTGTTGCGGAGTTAAAAGACGTTCAGGACAACCTGTTGGTGCGCGATCCGGAAGATGCCAAAAAGTTTAAGCTGATCACGGATATCGGGTACTATGATGAGGCGATAACCGCTATGAAGAAGCGAATAGGTATCGACGAAGATGAAAAGCTTAAGTTGGTACAGCTTTCGAAGTATAAGAAAGTAAAAGATAAGGACATCAGTACCTCTAAAAACAGGATCGCGGTAATTTATGCCGAAGGTGATATTGTGGACGGTGACGGTGCAGAGGATAATATAGGCAGTAGAAATTATGCCGATGCTATTCGTAAAGCCAGGCTGGATGATGATGTAAAAGCTGTTGTGTTGCGCATCAGCTCGCCAGGTGGCAGTGCGCTTGCCTCAGATATTATCTGGCGCGAAGTGCAGCTTACCAAAAAGGTGAAACCTATTATAGCGTCTATGTCTGACGTGGCTGCATCCGGCGGTTACTACATTGCAATGGGTTGCGATACCATAGTGGCACACCCTAACACAATTACAGGTAGTATCGGAGTATTTGGCGTTATTCCTAACATTCAAGGTTTCCTTAATGAGAAACTAGGTATAACAGTGGACCATGTGAGCACTGGCAAATTTTCGGATGTACCAACTATCACCCGCCCTATGACGGAGCAGGAGAAGGAGATTGTGCAGAACCAGATCAACCAGATTTATGAAACATTTACAGCTAAAGCAGCGCAGGGCCGTAACATGCCGCAGGATAAGCTGAAAGAATATGCATCAGGCCGCGTTTGGTCTGGTATTGAGGCTAAGCAGCGCGGACTTGTTGATGAATATGGCGGACTGGAGAAAGCAATTGCTATTGCTGCTGCAAAAGCGGGTGTTGAAGATGATTATCGTATCAAAGAACTTCCGGAACGCAAGTCGTTCTTCGAAGAATTGTTTGGAGGCATTGGAGCACAGGCAAAGGCACAGTCGATGAAGGCTGAGCTGGGCGAGTTGTACCCTTACTACCAGATGTACAAGAAAGTGGAGTCGCTTAAAGGTGTGCAGGCACGCATGCCATATGAGTTGCATGTGCAATAGCCCTGAAACGTTGACACGATAGTTAAGCATATTCAGGATGCTGAAAAGTATAAACCGCCTCCGGGAGATAGCCCGGAGGCAGTTTTGTTTTTAGAGCACTCTATTTTTTTGCAACTTGCCACTGTGTTTGTGACCGGTGAAGTATAGGAGCCATTACAAACAGGTCATATTTATTGAAGGCAATGCGCAGGGCTTGATAAAAGTCATTTTATTTAAAGTATACTTCAGGCTACTTTGCACTTACAAATTTACTTAGTCAGATTTTAAAATTTTACTCATAAACTTATGATGCAGCTATTACAGGAGTCTTCCAACTATTTACAACATCGCACTGGTGGTTTCGCACCGGAATTTGGGATTATACTTGGCACCGGTTTGGGAGCACTTGTAAACGATGTGGAGGTGGAGCACAGTATTTCTTATGCCGAGATACCGAATTTCCCTGTTTCAACAGTGGAAAGCCATTCTGGCAAGTTGATCTTCGGTAAACTGGCAGGCCGTTCCGTTGTTGTAATGCAGGGGCGCTTCCATTACTACGAAGGGTATAACATGGATCAGGTTGTGTTTCCGGTGCGTGTGATGAAGTTGCTGGGAGTGAAGAAGCTTTTTGTATCTAACGCATCAGGCGGCCTGAACCCATCTTTCAATACCAGCGATCTGATGGTGATCACAGATCATATCAACCTGCAGCCAAGTAACCCGCTCTTAGGCAAAAACCTGGATGAGCTTGGGCCACGCTTTCCTGACATGAGTGACGCATATGATGAGGATCTTGTACGCCAGGCAATGGTCATAGCGGAAGATGCCGGATTTGAGTTACGTGAAGGTGTGTATGCAAGTGTACCGGGGCCAATGCTGGAAACACCCGCAGAGTACAAGTATATCAGTATAATAGGAGCAGATGCTGTGGGGATGTCTACGGTGCCTGAGGTAATTGCCGCACGCCACATGGGCATGCCTGTTTTTGCAGTGTCTGTGATCACAGACATGGGTACACCAGATAGGATCAAGAAAGTAATACTGGCAGACATTCTGGAAGCTGCAGCCATTGCAGAACCCCGCATGACGAAGCTGATAAAGGAGTTGGTAAGGCAGCAGTAATTTAAAACTTGCGTAGCAGCTAACAGGAGAACCTCTTCTGTTAGCTGCTACGCAGTTACAAGCTATCGCTATCTTAGCGCATCTTTTTCCCAGAAGCGGTATACAATGCCCCAACTACCGCGAAAAAGGGCAGAGCTGGTAAAATCAGATATGACAGCTACTTCTGCCTGAAATCCCATCTTCTTTTTATCAAACGGAAAGGCTTTGAACCCGAGTGGTACCACAAGTCCACTAAAACTGTTTGTCCTGTAACCTGCCCCAAAACCAACATAATAATCTTCTTTTGAAATGACCTTGAAGGGCAATACAAATTCAGTGCTGATATCGTCCGCGAAAACATTGGTTGATACCCTTATTTCAGGGGCAAATCGCCATACTTCATAGCCAACCCCTGTAAAGGGAGTACTGGTTTGATGGTAAGACGCAAAAACCTGGCAGTGGGCAAAATGAACTGACAGGAAAAATAATGTGAGGGTGAGTAGGGCTTTTAATTTCATAGCGTATCAGAGTTAAGCTGCTTCATTACCAAATACTGTAAAAGCTATAGAATACCAGTAACAATAGTGTTTTATTGAAAATGTGCTGTGCCATGCTCCACTTAAAACCCAAGTACAGCCTGGTGTATCCCAGAAAAAGCCCTTCTATCCACTGAAGCAGGACCAGTACAGGCAGCATAAACAGTGGCAGGTTAATATAAGGGTAATTTACCAGGTACTGTAGCGCAAATACAAAAGAGATGATATGAAACAGGCCGGTATAATCTGTTTTCCAGGGTTGCCGGATATAGGCATGTAGCCGAGGGGAAAGCAAGACAAAAGTTGCCAGCAAGCAGCAAACGAATGCTGCCGCTGCATAGTGTGTTAAGCTAAGTCCGGCTTCCTGCATGACCAACGGGGCAGATCCAACCAGGAATACAGCAAGTGCAATCAGCACAAACCGCCGGGAGTACACCAGAGGGAGCCTGAAGATCAGCTCATCTTTTAAGGGCCCATACACTACCACCAGCAATAGCACAAAATAGACCGAACGCTGCCCGAAAATAATATGGAGATTACTTTGGCGTAAGTTTATATCTAACAGGCTATAAAGCAATACAACCACTGCAACTACAAATCCCTTAACAAGTATTTCTGTTAGTAGTAAATGCAGCAATATCCTAGCTTTACTGTTAGCAGATACTAAAGGCGCTGCGTTAGAAGTGGGTTTTTTTAGGAATCCCAGGAACTGTTTAAAAGTTTTAAGTAAGGAGGGGTGTGTTACCCACAGCGGAATGTTTGGAATGGATAAGATGTCTTTCATTGTCAGGGCAAAATCATTGCAGATATGAAACTTGCATTAGCCCTAGCTTACTTATATTATATTAAATTTGTTATATTTATTTATGTAATTTTTATTTTATAGTAAAACTATTCTATAATGACTTTCCTTCTGTCATAAGCCAGATTCGTGAAAATACCGATGCCACCCTGTACCGAAGACTTAATAGAAGATGGTTGGGCGAACGGGTTTCCGTTGGCATTTTTTGCATCCGCAGTAGAACTTAAAAAGTCATAGTACTGCTTTTCAATATGATACAGGGTTATCAGTAACGTATCGCCACGCTCATAGTCATAGGCAGAGCCAAAGGATGTGCGTTTTCCATTCGTTAGATTATCTGATGTAACAAATGCCCGTTCCGGGTCGGTGTGCAGGCTGTCGCGGTGTGTTACATACCTGTAAAAGTCTTTCGTTGCAGCATTGTCCTGGAACGTAGTGAGCAGGTAAGCTTTGTTTTTTTCGTTGAATTTCCACTCGATGGTGTCGATAGGCACAGCAGGCAGAATTGTTGTGAAGCCCGTTACCTTTCGTCCTTTTTTGTCAGTTATTTCCAGCCCGAAAATGTCTCCGGGTTTGCCCTGCATTTTTTCAGTGGAGGAATGCGTGTGGAAAAGGTTCGACGTTTTCGAAAGCATAGGCTTATACGATAGCTTTATGCGTCTGCCATTGTGGGTTATGTACACATCTGCATCAGACACCAGCGCAGGCTGTGGCGTCTCGAAGTAGCCGGAGCTTTCCATCAGCGTTAGCCTGAAGGGCTTGCCGGGTTGCAGGTAACACTCTACCACCAACTGTGGCTCATATTCCGGTAAATTTACCTCAATGTCTTTCTCAAGATCGCAGGAAGCGAGCAAAAGTAAAAGTGGTATAAACAGGTATGAGAGGGTTTTCAGCTTCATCAGAATTTGAAATTATAGGTAACAGAAGGGATGGTAGGGAAAAGGGAAACCTGCTTAGCCTGGAAGCCCGTGGTTTGCCCACTCTGTTCATCTTTTAACTGCTCAAAATACACAAAGTACGGATTGCGTCTGTTATAGGCATTATAGACACTAAAGGTAAGGTCTGCAGCACCACGCTTTGGCCGGAGCTTCAGCACGAGCCCCAGATCAAGGCGGTGATACGGAGCCAGCCTGAAACCATTTCTTTCAGTAAAAATTGGTACTACTGATGGCTCCTGCCCCTCTACATCCTGAAATGCGAATCTGGCTACCGGCAAAGAAAAAGCATTGCCGGTACCATAGGTAAAGGCACCGGTTATATTTATGCGTTTGCTTAGCTGGTGCAGCAGCACAATGCTAAGGTCATGGCGGCGGTCGTAACGGGTCGTAAACCTGTTGCCTCCATTTATGCCGTCAAACTGCCTGTAGGTCCAGGAGAGCGTATAACCAATCCAGCCTGTGGTTCTGCCTTTAATCTTTTCGATGTATAATTCATTGCCATAGCTGTCGCCTTTCCCAAAAAGGAATTCATTTTCAAGACTGTCATTAACAAATAAATTAGCCCCATCGCGGAAATCGATCTGCCGGCGCATCCACTTGTAATAGAGTTCATTGGTTAATAAATATTTGCCATCGCCAAAAAGGTGGCTAATGCCGGTAGCTATCTGCTGAGAACGCTGCGGCTTTACATAATCTGTGGACGGGTACCAGATGTCGGTAGGCAGTGAGGCCCCCGAATTGGATACCAGGTGCACGTACTGCATCATGCTGGCATAACTTCCTTTCAGAGCAGTGTTTTCGGTAAGGTTATACTTAGCAGCCACACGTGGCTCCAGCGCCACATAGGTTTTTCCTTTACTGTTAAAGCCCGATAGCCTTAAGCCGTAATTCAGGGATAACAATGAATTTACCTGGAAATCATCTGAGACGTAGGTTCCGAACTCGGTGGCTTTATAGTTATTGCCAGCACCAAAAGATAAACTATTGTCGTCGGAGTCAAAGTTTAGCCGGCCTACCGTAAAATTATGATGCGTGGCAGAGGCCCCGAATTTCAAACTATGGCCACCATCCAGGAACAAGTCAAAATCAGTTTTAAACGTATAATCTTCAATATCTGAAGTCAGTTTAAAAGTAAAGATATCTATCTCGTTTTTGATGGTGTACTGGTAACTGGTGGTGCTGAGGCTTGTGTTGGAATACAGCTTCGGATTATACTTATGCCTCCAGTTAAGTGTTCCCATCTTATTGCCCCAGTCAAAGCCAAAGCGGAAATCGGTATCTTCGAAGGCAAAAAAGTCGCGGCCATAGTAGCCACTGAAGCTGATTTCATCGTTATCGCCAAGCTTATAGTTCAGCTTCCCATTAAGGTCGTAAAAGTAGTAATCCGGTATCCGGTTATAATCTTCCTTGTCTTCATTCAGGTTGTTTAGCTGCCTTGTAAAGATATCTACATAGGTGCGCCTGCCGGATAGAACAAAGTTTACCTTATCCTTTACCAAGGGGCCATCAATGGTAAGCCGGGAAGAGATCAGGCCAAGGCCGCCGGTGGCATGTATACCCTCATTATTTCCTTCCTGCATTTCCACATCCACCACCGATGACAACCTGCCTCCGAACTGAGCCGGGAAGCCTCCTTTGTACAATTCTACACTTTTCACGGCATCGGAGTTAAATACCGAGAAAAAGCCGAACAGGTGAGAAGGATTATAGATCACTGCATCATCAAGCAAGACCAGGTTTTGATCCGGACCACCACCACGTACATAGAGGCCCGATGCCCCTTCGCCACCAGATTGAACGCCCGGCTTTAGCTGCAATGTTTTTATCAGGTCTACTTCACCAAGCAAGGCTGGCAATAGCTTTGCTTCTTTGCTGGTCAGTTTTTCTACGCTCATCCGGGTATCGTTCAGCTTCTGCCGCAGTGTAGTGGCTTCTACCTCCACTACTTTCAGCTCGTTAGCGGAGGGCTCCACGTTAAAGTTTACAGTTTGCCCGGCACCTGATACCATGATGCTTTGGCTAGTAGTATTATAACCTACATAAGTTACCTGTAGCGTGTGAGGGCCTTGCGGCAACGACAAAGTATAGAATCCACGCTCGTTAGTGATAGTGCCTGTTCTTAAGGCTGGCACCGCAACTGTAGCACCTACCAAGCCCTCTCCGGTGGAGGCAGAACGAACAAAACCACTGATACTGTAATTCTGCGCTATAGCAGGCACGGCAATCAAAAGGAGCAGTGATAAAAGGGGAAGGAGGAGGGCTGAAAAGCGCATTTAGGGTAATAAATCTCTTAATGGGGTGAAGTTATGGAAACTTAAAATCATAATAAAGCTAATTAGAAACTGTTTTCATGCTTAACTAATTCATAATATGAATGTTTCCCCTGACTTCAATAATTGTCTGTAAACAACTAAAAAACCCGCCGCCTTTAAAGACAGCGGGTTTAAAAGTAGATAGGTAGTAGGTAAGAATAATGTTTTATCCTTGGTAAAGTTCCAGAATCCGCAGTTTGAAGTAGAACTCACATTTGCTCTGTAGAAGTTCCGTTTGCGCCTTGTTTTTATTATTCAAAGATTCCAGGTACGAGAAAAAGTCTGTTGTACCAGCTTCATAACGCCTTTTAGCTGACACAAATGCCTTTTCGGTATACTCCAGGTTTGCCATCACAGTATTATATTTTTCCTGTGCCGCTAACACATCCAGGTAAGCCTGCTGTATAGTTTGCTTCAGTGAATTTTGGGCAGCGTTCAGATCCAGTTCAGCATTGCGCAGATCCATTCGGGCTGCCTGTGCCTCAAAATGGCGGCTAAACCCGTTGAAAACCGGGATGCTCAGACTAAGCTCTACTATTTTCTGCTGGTTCTGGTCTACCTGGTCAAAGTAAGGCACCCTGGAGAAATCACCATTTTCGGGGTTCAGAACCCGGTAGTTACTAGAGTAGTTTGAGCCCACAATTCCTCTTAAAGAAAGAGTAGGGGATAGGCTACTGCGTGCTATGCTATGGCTGTAGCGCGAAACCTGAACGCTGGCCTCGGCGGCTTTCAGCTGAGGAGAGTATCCAATCGCACGTTCCAGTACTGCATCCAGGGCCGGAAGCTCAGCGGTAATATCAATTGGAGTTTGCGGTACCTGCAGCTCATAATCCGTACTGCCCTGCACGTTCATCTCCTGCACCAAGGCTGCCGTAGACTGGCGGTAATTATTCTTATGTGTGATAAGGTTCAGCTTCTCCGTTGCTAGCTGGGCTTTTAGCTGGTACACATCGTCCTGGGTTCTTACGCCGGCACGCTCCAGCGTTTCCATTTTGCTTATCTGCTGCTCTAGCAGGCTGATGCGTTCATGGGCGATCTGCATATTCTCCCGGTCCAGTACTGCCTGCAGGTAGTAGCCTGTTATCAAAGCCTCCATATCTATGTCGGCCTGTACCTGTCCGTATTTGTTAGCCTCTGACTGTTGCTTTGCCCGTTTTAGTTCATAAAGCTTTGAAAAACCATCGAACAGCACTAACTGGCCGACCATGTAAGGGCTGGAAGTGTTGGTATTACCACGCTTCAACTGGCCCGACACGTTATCAAAGGTTAAACCATTTACCCGCCGCACATTGGTTTCAGCGGAAAGAGTAGGCAGGTAACTGAGTTTGGTTTTCCGTAAGATGATATCGGCTTTGTTGGAGCTATACCTTGCCTGGCGCAGACTTACGTTGTTCTGGCGTGCCATTTCGATGCTCTGCTCAAGTGTTAGGACTTCCTGCGCAAAGACAGAGGATGAAATACTTAGGCAAACCGCTAGCCCTCCCAGCTTTTTAAGCAGGGCTTTCGATGTGAAATTTTTCATAGTTTTATTTTATACTAGTGGCTGTGTATTTATTGCGTGTTCAGCCATGCAGCACGCAACTGTAGTTGCTGTGGCGTGGCGTTAGGGTCCGGAGCCAGTACGTGCACTGCCTGTCGCTCCACGGGTGTTACTTCCCCTCTCAGTTTCTTTTCCTTCAGTTTTCCCCGGCCGTTCTTACGCCCTACAGTTATGGTGATCTTCTCACCGGGCTGCATTTGCTGCAGGGTGTCAGCTATCAGGGCGCGTACATTTGTAGGTGTTATCTTAGTTCCGTTCAGTTCCAGTAGCTGATCGCCTTCCTGAAAGCCCATCTGTCTTCCGAAGGCATCCATATTGCTGCTCTCCTCTACAATTATTTTCCCGGTTTCACTGTCAAAGCCAGGCACAAAACCACCGTAGCTGTTCATTTTTTCGGTCGCAACCGGGTCGTAAATGATGCCTACTTTCTGCAGGGTCTCCTCCAGTGGCAGCGGCTCGTTGCCCTCAACATACCGTGTGAAAAACTCACGGATCTCCGGATAGGTCAGTTCTGCGATCTTATCAAAAAGCTCTTCATCCTGAAAGGAGTTCTGCTTTCCGTATGTTTTAGAGAGGTCCAGCATCAGATCGCGCAAGCCATACTTGCCGTTGCTATGCTCCCGTAGTTTTATATCCAGCACCAGGCCAATAAGAGCACCTTTCTGGTAAACATTGCCATACTCTTTTTCATACTTGTCCAGTACTTCAGCGCTCATCTCTGTAAACGGCAGCGTGTCGTTGTAAAAGGTTCTAGAGGTTGCAATGTACTCACGTAATTTGGCCAGGTATTCGTCCAGGTTCAGCAGGCCTTCATAAGCCTGTACATGCGATGCAAAATATTCTGTTACTCCTTCATATAACCAGAGGTGCTTCGACATTTTTGGATTGATGTAATCGAAGTTTCCGATTTCTTCGGAATGTATGTTTAAGGGTGTTACGATATGGAAGAATTCGTGCGCGGCCACATCCCGGATGGTGCTGCTGAATTGCGCTTCAGGCATCTCGGGCAGGAAGTATACCGATGAGTAAGAATGTTCCAGTGCCCCGTAAGAACCTGATTTCCCTACACGCTCCGGTACATAGATCAGGAAGGCATATTTATCAACGGGCAGGTTGCCGCCCAGGTAGCTGCGCTGTGCTTCCAGAATATTTTTTACGTTTGCTGCAATGGGCTTTGATGTAACGTTACCGGAAGGGGAATATACAGATACCAGTACCTCTGTTTTGCCCAGGTGAAGTACTGTTGTATCCGGTTTGTTATACATCAGGGGTGAGTCGGCCAGGTCCACATAGTTTGGTACCAGGTACTTGTCTGATGTTGCAGTAGTAGCTACTGTTTTAAGTGGTGTAGAGCCGTAAAAACCTTCCGGCTTGGTTATGTTAAGCTCGTACGGCACCTGCTTCATACCGTCAAAATAACCGATGAAACCGAACGTATTAAGCAGGAAGTTTTTGTTGTCTTCTATGTTGGTGCCGCCCGGTTCAAACAGTATATCCTCCCGGTTAGCCGCATCAAATGTATCGTCAACCCAATAAGTGATCTTATGAAGTGCTGACGCATTGCTGATCTTCCAACGGTTGGTATCAACTCTGGTAACGTTCAGCTCTCTGCCATTTTTATCGTAAGCCGTAAAATCATTTACAAATTTGCCAAAGTCTGATACCGAATAGGTTCCCGGTACTATTTTAGGCATATTATAGATGACCTCATTCTCCGTAATCTGGGGTGTTATTAATGTAACCTGTACCTTATCATTCTTTACCTGGGTCAGGTCAACAGTAAAGTTATACTTCTGCCTGTCCGCTTCCTGTCCGCCGGCAAAGCCTGGAAGGTTAAGGCATAAGCACAATCCCAAAAGAAGAAGTTTTTTATGTAGCATTTTATAAGTTTATAGAAGGTAATTGCAGTTATACTTTTGAGCCATTTAAGCGGCCTGTCTTGTTTATATTCTATTTACTCAATTTTTAACCTTCCGTAGCTTTTTATTTTAATTATTAGACTAGCAACCCTTTTTTGTAGACTAATCCTGCTGCTTTGCCAGAGCCCACAAACAAGATGCATGTAAGAGCGATAAAGTTGCCTCAGGAGCAGAGAAGATCCCTGCTCTTGCTGAAGCATCTCACTTTATACAAACAACTAATTATTATTCAGTTCTAATGGCTCGTGCAGGGTCCAGCATGGCAGCTTTTATTGCCTGGAAGCTTACTGTGAACAAGGCAATAGCCATGGCTGTTAAACCAGCTACTACAAATATCCACCAGCTCAGGTCAATCCTGTACGCAAAATCCTGAAGCCAATAATGCATGCCATACCAGGCAACCGGACTTGCCAATAAAATCGCTACTATCACCAGCAGGGCAAAGTCTTTGGTGAGCAGCATCACAATGGCGCCTGTTGAGGATCCCAGCACTTTGCGTATACCGATCTCTTTAGTGCGCTGCTCTGCCGTGAAAGAGGCCAGGCCAAACAGACCAAGGCAGGCAATAAGGATGGTAAGTCCGGCAAAGTATCCGAAAATAGTCAGCATCTTTTCTTCGGCGCGGTATTGCTTATCAAAGTGCTCATCCATGAAAAAGTAATCCATAGGGTGCCTTGGGTCAAAGGCCTGCCACCTGTTCTCAATAAAACCGATGGTAGCAGCGAGGTCCTGCCCTTTGATACGGGCCATCACGAAACCATCAGACTCCGGCGTAAGCACCAGTGCCAGTGGTTCTACCTCGCTATGCAACGACGTAACATGAAAGTCTTTGGTGACACCTATAACTTTAGCATCGATATCAAATAACTGTACGCGCTTGCCAATCGGGTCGCTCCAGCCCATTTGCCTCACTGCGGCTTCATTCAGGATTATGCCACCTTTTTCGTCGGTCTTATGATCTAGGGAGTAGTTCCGGCCACTGCTCAACTTGATGCCCATCACATCAATAAAATCGTAATCGGTGAACATCACATTCATAGTCCTTTCCACCATCTGTCCGTCTTTCTCAATAAAGGTCAAAAGTTTGGACATGCGGTCTGCGGGTATGTCGTTGGTGTTAGAGACCATCGCCACATTCGGGTTGCTTAGCAGTTCTTGCCTAAACCTTGGGTAACCTTTCACCAAGGCGGAGTCCCCTCTTGGTATATCGATGACAATGATCTGGTCTTTGTTAAAGCCCAGGTCTTTGTTTTTAAGAAAGTGCATCTGCGTCATGACCACAATGGTGCCAATGATCATGATCAGCGATATAGAGAACTGTAGCACAACCAGGGCCTTACGCAGCGTGGCACTTCCACCTTTAGGAGACTTGTCTGACTTAAGTACTTCAGCTGGTTTGAAGTGGGAGAGGAAGAAGGCCGGATAGCTGCCAGCCACCACGCCCACAAACACAACTATTGCCAGCATGATTGCGAGGAACTCCCACTGCCAGAAGAAACCAGAGGTAAAGACCTTATCTGTAAGCGAATTAAAAGTAGGGATCAATATCTGCACCAGCGCCAGTGCCAGGATAACTGCCACCATCGTCATCAGCAGGGACTCTCCCAGGAACTGAAGTATGATCTGGCTACGATAAGCTCCGACAACTTTACGTAAGCCCACCTCTTTGGCCCGCTTGGCAGAACGGGCAGTAGCCAGGTTCATGTAGTTGATGCAGGCGATGAGCAGCAGGAAAACAGCGACTGCTGCAAAAATATACACATAAGAGATGTTGCCTGCCGGGCTTAAGTCAGCCGCGTAATTCGTGTCGAAATGGATAGTCTTAAGGGGCTGCACTACAAAGCGCATTTCACCGGTCAGTTTGTTCTCCTTTATCCAGGGGTTCACATGCTTCTCAGCAAAAGCATCCATTTTATCCTGGAACTGCGAAAACTCTTGCGGGCTGTGCAGCAGCACATAGGTAAACCGATTTAAGGCAAACCATTGATTGGTGCGTGAATCGTTATCAAGTCTGGCATCCAGTGTGCTCCTGGAAATGAAGGCGTTTGCTTTGATATGGGAATGGCCGGGGTTACGAAATACACCTGTTACCTGGTAAGGCTCATTGCTGAATGTAAGCACCTGGCCAACAGCTTCGGAAGGAGTGCTAAAATACCGCTTAGCCATTTCCTCGCTTAACACCACCTTGTTAGGTGCATCCAGTGCAGTGGCTGGGTTACCTGCAAGCATCTCATAGTCAAAAACCTGGAAGAAGGCGGAATCCGCAAATAGCAGGTCGTCTTCGTTAAAGCTTTTTTCCTGGTACCACACTGTCTGTTTTCCGGCCCGGGCTAGCTGGGTTATGTGTTCAGTATCCGGAAAATCCTTTAGCAGGGCAGGCGCCAGAGCAGCCGGTGACAGCGCAAACTTTTCATGGCCGGATTCAGAATTTATCTCACCAACCAGGCGCACAATGCGATCAGCTTTGCTGAAGTGGTTCTCGTAGCTCAGTTCATCCTGCACGTACAGGAAAATGAGTATACAAGAGGCAACCCCAATCGCCAGCCCTACTATATTGATGGCTGAGTATACCTTATTCCGGTAAAGGTTGCGGAGCGTGATTTTAAAGTAGTTATTAAACATGCGATTTACTTTATTACTTTATCTCTGTTTTTTTCATAAATCAGTATTGACTACCCGCGCATTATTCTGAGCGGAGTGCTTTTACTGGATCAGCCACAGCAGCTTTTACAGCCTGAAAGCTCACTGTCAGGATTGCAATCATCAGGGCTGTTATACCAGTCACAAAAAAGGTCCACCAGCTAATTTCTATTCTATAGGCAAAGTCCTGTAACCACAAGTTCATGATATACCAAGCAATGGGTGCCGCCAGGGCAAAAGCGATTAAAACCAGCACAGCAAAGTTGCCGGAAAGCAGTACTACAATGTCAGAAACGGTACCACCTAACACCCTCCGGATGCCAATTTCTTTGGTTCGTTGCTCAGCCATGTAGGATGCTAACCCAAAAAGACCCAAGCAGGCAATTATGATGGTGAGTATGGCAAAAAAGGTAAAGATGGTAAGCATCTTTTCTTCGGCCTGGTACTGCTGGTGAAAGCTCTCATCCAGAAACTGATAATCCATTGGGTAGCTCGGGAAGTGCTTTTTCCAGACGTTGTTCATGTCGTCCAGCGTTGATGCCAAAGGGGCATTGGCATTTAAACGAACTAGTAATTTCCCGAAGTTAGGGTCAAGTTTTATAACCAAAGGTTCTATTTTACTGTGCAGCGATTTGTAGTTAAAATCTTTTACTACACCTATCACGCTGCCCTTTGCGGTATCGGCCCAAGCTGGTTTGAGCTGTTTATCTATAGCATCTGTCCAACCTAATGCCTTTGCTGCGGCTTCGTTTATAATATATTTAAAGTTTGCGTCGGTACGGATCTCTTTAGAGAAGTTTCTCCCGGAAAGAAGCTGTATCTCCATGAGGTCCAGGTATTCATAGCCTACACTAATAGCATTGATATTTCTTTTAACAAGGTGTTTGTTTTCTTCAACTATAAACTCTCCTGCAGCCGCTCCTTCTCCGGGCAGTTGCTGAGCGTTTGTTGTTTGATTAACCTGAGGCAGGGTAAGAAGCTCTTCTTTTATGGCAGCCAGTTTTTCCTTTTGCTTTACCCACCCGACAGAAGGAATGTTTATGGCAACAACCTGTGACTGGTTAAAGCCCAGATTTGTGTTTCTCACGTGCTCCATTTGGTTGTAAACAACTGTGGTAGCAATGATCAGCACCAGTGAGATCGTAAATTGAAGTATAACCAATCCTTTTCGGAGAATGGCAATGCTGCTACTAGGTGTCTGATTGGATTTAAGGACTTTTGCCGGGCTGAAATGTGACAGGAACAAAGCAGGGTAACTACCCGCCACAATTCCAATGAAAAGTATGATGGCTAGTATGGCAAGGGCTAGTTCCAGGTTCAGGTGAAAGATAGTGGAGACTTGTTTGCCGGTAACATGGTTGAAAAGAGGCAGCGTAAGTTCTACCAGCATGAGGGCAAGCAAAGTAGCTACAAATGCCATTAACAACGACTCACTTAAAAACTGCTGTATTACCTGAGAGCGGCTTGCACCCATTACCTTGCGTATACTAACTTCCCGGGCTCGTTTTGTAGACCGTGCGGTGGCCAAGTTAACATAGTTAAAGCAGGCGACAAGTAGCATAAACACCGCTATTACCGCAAAAATATAAACATAGGTAATATTGCCCACCTCGCCAACAGGGTATTCACGCACATTGTCCAGGTAAGCGTCTGTTATGTGTTGTAGGTTGTATTGAGCGCTTGTAATGCCTGCCAAAGACTCTCCTGACGTAGCTTTTTGCTGGTACAAGTCCGATAGCTTGTCCTGGAGTGCTGAAGCCTGTTCCTTCTTTCGTAGCTTCACATAGTTATAGCCACCCATGCCATTCCAATCGGTTACATAATATTGGGTCTGTTCATCCCAATGCAGCGGAAGTATGGCGTCGGGCTTAAGGTGGGACGGAGACTGCTGAGAAATTACCCCGGTTACCATTAAGGTGTGGGAAATGTACTTAACGGTTTTTCCCATGGCTGCTTCTGCGCTTCCGAACAGCTTATGAGCCATTTCCTGTGTCAGAACAATTGAGTTCGTGTTTTTTAGTGCCGTAACAGGGTTACCTGCCACAAACGGGAAATCCAACACAGAGAACAAATTACTATCTGCGTAAATAATGTTGTCAGCGTAAAATGCTTCCTCCTCTGTGCTGATTGCATTCTTACCCATGTTTACCAACACAGTGGCATTTTCTACTTCTGGATACTCTTCCCTCAAAAGTTTGGCAATAGGCCCAACAGCTACGGCCACTTTCACGTCCTGGTCACCTTTTCTTACATCGCTGGTGACCCTGAAGATCCTGTCAGCATTTGAAAAGCCTTTGTCATAGCTTAGCTCGTGTTGCAGATACAGGAAAATAAGTATACAAGATGCTATGCCAATAGCCAGCCCTACTAAGTTGATAAAGGTGTAACCTTTGTTGCGAGCAAGATTACGCCAGGTAATAGTAAAGTAGTTCTTTAGCATAGTCAGAGAAAGTTAAAGGTAAGTTGTGGTGGGTATTAACCGTAGAGATGCAATGTGAACTTCTCTACGGCAGTAAGTTACAGCAGCTCTGCAGCATGTCTCTTCACATTAATGTTCTCGGTCACGATCTGTCCGTCGAAGAGGTTAACAATGCGGTGCGCATACTCGGCATCAGACGGGGAGTGCGTTACCATCACTACTGTTGTGCCGGCATCGTTCAATTCAGAAAGCAGCGACATTACTTCACGGCCATGCACAGAGTCCAGGTTACCTGTTGGCTCATCGGCAAGTATAAGGGCAGGGTCAGAGACAGTGGCACGGGCAATTGCCACACGCTGCTGCTGACCACCGGAAAGCTGCTGCGGGAAATGGCTGCGGCGGTGGGCAATACCCATGCGCTCCATGGCTTCCTGTACGCGTTTGGTTGTCTCGGATTTTGAAACCCCCAGGTAGGCAAGCGGCAGGGCAATGTTCTCTTCCACGGTAAGCTCATCGATCAGGTTAAAGCTCTGGAAAATAAAGCCCAGGTTCTCTTTGCGAAGTTTTGCACGCTGGCGCTCAGTGGCGCGGCTGATGTCTTCGCCAAGAAACATGAAAGTACCATCGCTAGGCGAGTCCAGCATGCCCAGAATGTTCAGAAGCGTTGACTTTCCACAACCGGATGGGCCCATTATAGCCACAAACTCACCTCTTTTAATGTTTAGGTCTACTCCGGCCAGTGCGGTTGTTTCAACTGTGTCCGTAACGTATTTCTTCTGTAGGTTTCGGGTTTCAATAACTAGTTCTTCCATGTCTTATTTAACGCTTTAGTTCTTATTGATTAATTCTTTGTTTATTCTTAATTGCTGTTGATCCAGAAGCTTCAGTTGTGGTTTTACTTTAACTCAAGTCTGTCAATATCGCCGTAATTGTCATAGGATGAGAGTACCACTTTTTCGCCTGGTTTCAGTCCGGAAAGTACTTCATAGTGGTTCGGGTTCTGACGGCCTAATTTGATGTTTCTCTTTTCCGCGTACTGGCCTGATTTGTCAACTACAAATATCCAGTTACCGCCAGTGCTCTGGTAAAATCCTCCACGTGGAACCAGTATGGCATTCCCACCATCATTCAGGTTGAGCTTTATCTGAAGTGTCTGTCCGCGTCGTATACCCTCAGGAGTTCCGTCAGCAAACTCCATATCTACCTGGAATGTGTTGTTCTGTACCTCCGGAATTACTTTGGTAATAGTTACTTTATAAGTTTTGCCGTTAAAGTCGAAGCTGCCGTTCAGGCCAGGGTATACTTTTGAGATGTAGTGCTCGTCTATTCTTGATCTGACTTTGTAACCGTTTGTGTCATCTATCTGGCCAATGTTCTCTCCCGGAGACTTAGACTCACCTACTTCAGCTTTTAGCGTGGATAGCTGACCTGTAAAAGGCGCCACAACATACAGGTTGTTCAGCGTGTTGCGGGCCATGTTAATGTTAGCCTCCATGCGCCTGATAGATTCATCTAACTGCTTCAGGCGGTCATCCATCAGTTTGGCATCTTGCTTTACAGAACGATCTGCAAGTGATTTGCGCTTGCTCAGGTAATTATACTCATCTTTAGAAGCCTCATATTCTTCCTGAGGGATTACCTTTTCTGCAATCAGCATCTTGTTGCGCTCATACTTCCGTTTGGCAAGTGCCAGGTTATAATCAATTTCTGCTAATTCGTTCTCCTTCCGGATAAGGTCCTGCTTCATCGTTATCTCAGAGTTCTGACGCTCGTTCATGAGGTCATAGAGCTGAGTTTCACGCGTCATAAAGTCGATCTGGAGCGTGGTGTTGGATAACTTCAGGATCGTGTCACCTTTTTGCACCATTCGGCCGTCATCGGTATAGATCTTGTCCACTCGTCCGCCCTCTGTAATGTCAAGAAAAAAAGTATTCAAAGGCTCAACGGAACCATCCACAGCTATGAACTCCTGGAAAGTTCCTTCCTGTACATTACCAGTGGTAATGCGCTCGCTATCTACATTCAACTTAGAGGTATGTTCTGCAAACAACAAGCTGTAAATAGCAAAAACCAAAACCAGAGCACCTGCAGCAATAATGGCTATTCGTTTTGGAGTATACTTTTTCTTTTCAATTACTCGGTCCATAGTGTTTTTAGAGATTGTAGGTGTAGCGTTTTTCATAGTCTTGTCTGGCAATTTCCAATAAGTGTGCCATTAAAGTTAATTATATGATAATCAAATAGTTAAAATGGTTCTGTTCTGATTCAACTGGTGAGGCCTGTTCACTTTCGGACACTTTAGTGTCTGCTAGCGAACAGTGTTGACCGGAGAGAACGTTAACATGTTAAACAGGCGTAGAGCTTCATAATTTCCTGCTCTGCGGAATCTGGGATATTGAAATAAAAAAATTACTTTTACACATAAAACCCTATTAAATACCCCATTAAATACTATGAGCAAGATTCCGTGCAAGATATTGATAGTCGATGATGAGGATGATATTTTACTGGCAGGCAAACTGTTGCTTAAGCAGCATTTTGCTACGGTAATGACAACATCTGATCCTAACAGGATTCCTGCCTTGCTTCAGGAAAACAGCTTCGATATTGTGCTGCTGGATATGAATTATAGTAAAGGGGCGACCTCCAGCAAAGAAGGTATCCATTGGCTGAAGCAAATCCTGCAGCTATCTTCTAAAACCATGGTTATCCTGATGACAGCCTATGGAGACATTGAGCTGGCGGTACGGGCTCTGAAAGAAGGTGCAACAGACTTTGTGTTGAAGCCCTGGCAGAATGAAAAACTGGTTGCTATCTTGAAAACCGCCTGCCAGAATAAGCTAAGTGAAAAGGAAAACAACACCAGAACGGTAGAGCACTCCAAGACCGTGTTCCATTACGATGGATTTATTGGTGTTTCTCCGGCTATGCAGCGGGTGTATCAAACAATAGATAAAGTAGCAGGCACAGAAGCAAATGTACTTATACTTGGTGAGAACGGTACAGGCAAAGAAGTGGCTGCGCGTGCAATCCACGGAAAATCTAAAAGGGCGAACAGCGCTTTTGAGAAAGTGGATCTGGGTGCGGTAAGTGAGACGCTATTTGAAAGTGAGTTGTTCGGCCATGCCAAGGGAGCCTTTACCGATGCCAAAGAAGACAGAGCCGGCCGACTGGAGGCTGCCTCCGGCGGAACCCTTTTTCTGGACGAGATCGGCAACCTTTCACTCTCTTTACAGGCCAAGCTGCTTACAGTATTGCAAAGCAGGCAGGTAATACGGTTGGGCACCAACAAACCACGCCCTATCGATGTGCGGCTGGTGTGTGCTACTAACATGCCGCTGTACGAAATGGTGAAAGAGGGCACCTTCCGGCAGGATTTACTATACCGCATAAATACCGTAGAAATTCACCTGCCACCGCTGCGGGAGCGGCGCGAAGATGTTAAACTGCTCGTGGACCACTTCCTGAAAGTATACTGTGAGAAGTATGAGCGGCCTGATCTGGGTATCAGCAGCGAAACGATCCGGCGCTTAAGCGAGTACCACTGGCCTGGTAACATACGTGAACTGGACCATGCCATTGAGCGCGCTGTTATTTTGTGTGATGGGAATGAACTGCATCCGGATGATTTTTACCTGGTACCAGGTGAACCGGATAAACAGCAGCAGGGTAGTGAGGCGTTTGCCGAAAGCGATTATACTTTGGAAGCCCTGGAAAAGATGATGGTGCAGAAAGCTTTGGTAAAACATGGCGGTAATATTACCCATGCCGCAAAAGAGCTGGGCATAACCCGAACGGCCCTTTACCGACGAATAGAAAAACATGGCCTTTAAAAGCTTCAGGCTTAACATGCTGCTGCGTCTGTTATTGCTGATAACAGTGATAGTGGCTTTGCTGCTAGTGCTCTACCGTACAGATTGGTTCATTACAGCGTTTTGCCTGCTTCTGCTTGCCCTGTTCCAGATATATGATCTTTTGTATTTTGTAGAGCGGACTAACCGTGATATCAGCAGTTTCCTGGAGGCTATCAGGCATTCTGATTTCACACAACGCTTCGCCACCAAAAGCAAGACATCTTCCTACAATAAACTCTACCAGAGCTTTAATGATATCTCAGATGCTTTCCAGAAGGTGAAGGCAAAGGAGCAGGCGCATTACCTTTATTTGCAGGCAATTGTAGAACAGGTAGGGGCAGGTATTTTAACATTCGACGAAAGCGGAGAAGTACGCCTCGTAAATCAGGTAACAAAGGAAATGTTTCATGTGCCTCACCTTAAAAATGTGGAAGCATTGGCACGTGTAAGTCCCGAACTGGTGCATGCTCTGCGGTCAACAGGCCATAATGAGAAAGCACTGGTTACGGTACAAGTAGGGCAGGCCCAGTTATTGGTGAACCTGCATGTTACGGAGATGGTGACGCAGGGGCAAAAGCTGAAGATCGTGACATTTCAGAACATACAATCAGAACTGGAAGAACAAGAACTGCAGACGTGGCAAAAGGTGATTCGGGTGCTGACGCACGAGATAATGAACTCCATAACCCCTGTCATCTCTCTGGCTTCTACAGTGTCTGGTATGCTCGAGCAGGAGGTAATTGAAAAGTATAAGAAGGGCGAGCCCCTGGACGAAGAGGTATTAGGTGACATGCAGGCCGGATTACAAACAATTGAAAGGCGTAGTACTGGCATGCAGAGCTTCGTGAAGAACTACCGCCGGCTTATGCGCTTGCCTGCTTCCGAGCTGAAACCTGTGAAAGTGAGAGACCTTTTACACAACATCCATCATCTGCTAAGTTCCCAGATGCAGGCCAATAAAGTGGAAATCAAAATATTTTTACCGGAAGAAAACCTGATGGTGCTGGCTGATGAGGAGCAGTTGGAACAGGTACTCATCAATCTGGTAAAGAATGGTATGGAAGCCTGTGCGGCAGGGGAGCACCCATGCGTTGAGATAATTGCTTATCTACCGGAGCAGGAAAATGCAAAGCTGCAGATCGATGTTACGGATAACGGGACAGGTATACCGGAAGATGTGCTGGATAAGATCTTTATCCCGTTTTATACTACAAAAGAACAGGGGTCCGGCATTGGTCTAAGCCTTTCAAAACAGATCATGCGGCAGCATGGCGGTAACATTCGTGTACGATCACAGCCCGGCGAAACCACTTTCAGTCTGCAACTAAGGCTGATGAAGAAGTGAGGATCGGCTATAACTCCTGTTTGCGCCTAACAGTTATACGTATTGCTTGATTACCTGTGTGAGCTGATGGGCGGGCATAGCGCCTGACTGTCGCCATACTTGTTGACCTTTGTGAAATAGAATAAACGTGGGTACTCCCTGTACCCTGAACTGAGAAGCAGCAGCTTGATTGTTATCAATATTTACCTTTACTACTTTTAGTTTACCATTGTACTCGCCGGCGACTTGCTGTATAATGGGATTCATACTTTTGCACGGGCCGCACCAGTCAGCGTAAAAATCAACGAGCACGGGCATACCCGGACTGCTAATGATCTCCTGGAATGATTTTTTTGCCATAATTTAGAAATTAGAAGGGCCTACTACATCATCTTCTACGTCAATTGTATAAAAAGATGTTGCACGGTTTTCTCCTAAGGTAGTATAAGCGCGGAACAATTCAGATGATCATAAATAAAAATTGTATACAGCTGCTATTGCGTACGGGGTCGCGCTGGAAGTTTAGGATGAATAAAAAAAAATGAGCTGGCCAATACGATTTTTTATAAATATAAATTTCTATATATTTAGCATAGATTTTCAAGCTAAATGAAAAAGAGATGGCAAAGTTTGACGGAACAGAAGGTGCAGTGATCGAGCTGAGCCAGGCTGCTAACTGGACAGGAAATTATAGAGCTGGGGCAGCAGAGGAGCCAGGTGGTACAGTAGTTAAGGCGCACTTTTTCGGGCATCAGATTTTGCAAAGTATTCTCGATCAGGAAGGTTGTATGGGCATCAGGATATACTATGCCCGGGATGAGGAAGGGCGTAAAAAACTGGTACTTATCGGTGCCGATGCAGCGGGCAATGACATGGAGGATGGCGTAGTTGCAGACTGGTCAAAAATATGCCATCCTGATTGCACAACCAGTGGAAAACTGATCGGTTAATGGAATTTTTTCTTCGGAAGGTTTACCCATGGCTGATCGAATTTGCATCTGTCAGTCCAATTTTCCCATTTATTATAGCTCTGCTTTTAATTACAAAGCATAAAAGTCTTCAATTCAGATTACTGTTTGCCTTAATCCTGGTAAATGTTATTGCAGAAATAGTTGGGCAGGTTACAGTATATTTAGGTACTACAAGCAACCTGTGGCTGGGACATATCATTACTCCTGCAGAGCTGTGCATTCTGGCAGCCGTTTATTACCATAGCTTTAAGAGGCCAGCTTTTAAAAAGATCATTTTTTGGGCTTCAATTGTGTTTGTGATCTTCAGTATAAGCGACAGCTTTTTTGGAGATGGCGTAGTTCAGATGAATTCGGTGCCTAAAATGATAGCAAACACCATCTTGATCGGCATGACGATCTTATACTTTTATAAAGTTGCCAATGATCTTACTATCACTTACCTGGACCGTGACCCGATCTTTTTACTGAGTTGCGGACTTTTGATCTATAAAGCAGGTACCAGTATGTCCTATGCCATGTTTAATGCAGCACTTGCAGAGTCTTATGACGCAGCACGTTTGTGCATAACGTTTATTTTAGTGCTGAATGTCTTTTTTAATGTTGCCTTAATTTTCGTGCTGAAAAGAACTTCTCTGAGATGAAAACAATAGAACCTGTACTGTATATCACACCTGTGCTGCTGATATTGGCATTTGGCATTATTGCATTCGTATTTTTATATCAGCGGCGTATGCTGCAGCACCAGGAAAACCTCCGGCAGTTGCAGGAAGCAAGGCAAAGACAGGTGCTGGAGGCAACACTACAGGCACAGGAAGAGGAGCGCAGGAGGGTGGCCCGCGACCTGCACGATGATGTGGGCGCGATGCTGGCATTAGTAAAACTCAATGTTCATCAACTCAATGCCGCTCTTGAAGATAAGACCATGGGGCAGGGGGTAAAGAAGATGTTAGATGAGGTAATTGGCACCGTGCGCCGCATTTCTCATGATTTGATGCCGGTTGTTCTCGAAAAGATGGGTTTACCCCAGGCGCTTGAGGCAATGAAGCGTGCTGTGCCACCTTCTTCAGGCATTAATTTCGAATTTGTATGCAACGATAAGGAAAGGCGTATAAATTCCATAGTAGAGCTTTCCTTGTACAGGGTGGTGCAGGAGCTCCTGAACAACACCTTAAAACATGCCGAAGCATCTTTGATAGCTATAAATCTGGATTTTGAAGCGCATACCTTGCGGCTGGAGTATCTGGATAATGGCGTAGGGTTTGATTACAACGGCATGGTGAATAAGCCAGGGAAAGCCAGCCGGGGATTGGGACTGATGAACCTGCAGGCACGCGTTGCCCTTTTAGATGGAAGTTTTAAGTTTGAGTCTGAATCAAATAAAGGCACAAAAGCTTTTATTTCTGTCCCGATTGCTTAATTTTGTAGTAAAGCTGAACGCTAAATCATGGATTACCAGTCTCTTACACTTGCCATCGCAGATGATCATACCTTATTTAGAAAAGGTGTGATGGAGATACTTAAATCCTACCCGGAAATAACAGTAATAGCTGATGCTAATAACGGTGCAGAACTTATCGAAAAGATTGAGAAAAGCCTGCCAGATGTCGTTATGCTAGACCTGGAGATGCCTGAGATGGACGGCATCGCAACATCCCGCTACTTACTGAGCAAGTACCCTTTTGTGAAGATCCTGATCGTGTCTATGTATGGCGAAGAATCACTGGTGGAAAAATTGCTGCAAGAGGGTGTACACGGGTATTTATTAAAAAGCTCCGAACCAGAAGAGCTTCGGGAAGCGCTTCAAACCCTGAAATCAGGTAATTGCTACTTCTCTCAAACTATCCAGAACAGGTTGCACCTGTAGTCTCTGTCTTAATTTATTATTTTACCTTCCGTTGCTTTCTGCTGTAAGTCAGGATAGCAGTGCGTTGCTTTAATTAACCCAATTTTTTGTTGAACTTATAAAACTGACTTAAAGCCCTTCTATTTAAAGAGGAACTTTGCCAGCAGTATGATAATAGCTGAATTTTAAACCCTGGAAAGCCTAAAACTGTTGTGAAATAAGAATAGGAGTAACATTTTTGGGATGGCAAAAAAGCAGGAGCAGCAGGTTTGCGAACTTTGTGGCAGAGATGTTCAAAATTTATCCAGGCATCACCTGATACCCCGCGAAGAGGGTGGCCGGTATGGAGCGACAGCCGAGCTTTGTCAGCCATGTCACAGCACTGTACACCTCAAATTCAGTAACCGGGAACTGGCAGTTACCTACAACTCGATACCGGCCCTACAAAAAGCAGAACCTCTGCAGAAGTACCTGAAATGGGTAAAAGGCAAGCGTATAGAACGCATCTCCAACAGCAGGGGCAAAAGGTGATCTAATATAGGTTTTAGGGTCAGTGCAGTAAAAGTTTAAGCACAGAATGTTTTATGCAGGATCAAAATCTATTTAACTTTATAGTATGCAAACACGAAAGTACCTGCCTTTCGCAGAGGTTAAGAACCAGCAAGCTGTAGTTGTAGATAGTACTCACCCAAATGGGTTCATGTTGTCGCATTGGAAAGGTGCGCCTACCCCGGAAAATGTACGCGACGACACCAGTGCAGCCATTGTGCTGCATGCGCTCCGGCAAAACCTGCCTGAAATCGACCTGCCCTACGTCACAGCAAATCATTTTGATATTGATGGCTTTATAGGCGTTTGGGCCCTGCTTAACCCTGAGAAAGCACTGGAAAATGAGGAGCTGCTGCGGCAAATGGCACTTATCGGAGACTTTCGGGAACTGGACCTGAATCATCCGCTGGCAGGGGAGGCGCTAAAGCTTGTTTGCTGGATAAATGCCAAAGAGCAGGAACTGTTCTACCGGCCTTTTGAAGCTGATGAGATGGAGGAAAAGGAAACAGAACAGTGTACCGCAAAGTTTAAATATTTCCTGCGTGAGTTTGATCGTGCTTTACTGAACCCGGACTGGGAAAAAGGCGCCTGGGAGGATGAGGTAGCCAGTGTATTGCTGGGCTATCGTGACATGTACAAGCCAACCACGAAGCTAATACGCCACCCTGCTATCGGATTGGTTATCATCGAGACACCACACCCTGTGCATTATTACGCCCTGTTTAGCCGCACGAAAGGGTTTGATATAGTACTAAGCTGCTATGAACATAACCGGTACGAACTGGAGTATAAATACACCACTTGGGTAGATATTGCTTCCAGGCCCACATTGCCACGGATAAAACTGGCACCCTTGGCTGACAGCCTAAACGAGTTGGAAAAGTCCGGCTACCACTGGACCTCTAATTCTATCACTGAAACCGGGCCTTTACTGCGCCTGCAGGGTGATCAACTGAAAAGGTCTGAGATGTATGCAAACCCTACAGAGCGTGAAATATTTTCATCCTCTATACCACCGGAACAATTCAAGCAGGTGGTGGTAGCCTATTTTCAGAATGCTTATGCAGGACTAGAACCAAGATTTCATTGGTCCTGGAAAGAAGTAAAAGAGTTGAACAAGCAGTTGCAGCTTTAGAGGGAAGTTAAAGATCTGCTACACGGATTACAAATGACCTTTAGGGGCTAATGAGTTGATCCTAATCATTTTTAAATTGGAAAAGTTCTATCTCTTTTGCATTATCACGTATACATCGTAAAAAAGGGATATTTTGTGCCGCTTATCACACTAGCAAATCAGCATCTGCAATGAAAAAGATATTGTGCCCCACCGACTTTTCTAAGACAGCCTCAAAAGCTGTAGAATATGCCACCTACATCGCCCAAAGGGCTGGTGCGCATCTCACGCTCATACATGTTGTTCATCTGCCGATCGTGGATACTTCGGAAACAGCATTGGTGGCGAGTGAGCTGCTAGGAGAGCAGATGCGTGATGCCGCTGAAAAGCTAAAGGCACTTGTAATGCACCTGGAGGAAAAGTATGGAGCCAACCGTGGTGGAGAATTTACCTGTGATTATGTGCTGAAAGAGGCGCTTCTGACAGATGTAACGGAGTACCTGACCAAAAGAGAAGGCTATGACCTCATCGTAATGGGTACCACAGGTTGCGACAACACAGTAGAAGAGATATTGATAGGCAGTAATACCGAAGCAGTAATTGAGGAAGTACACTGCCCTGTGCTATCAATTCCTGTTAACGCAGAGAGCCCAAGTATAACCAAGATCGTGTATGCCACTGAGTATACAGCGGAAGATAAAGAAGCGCTAGTATCAATAGTTGATATAGGAAGTATTTTTGGGGCGCAGATAGATGTGGTGCATGTTGTAAAGGAGCCTGGTGAAGACAGTACAGAGAAAGGAAAACAGTTCTGGCTCGACCTTCAGCAAATTTTTCCTGGGGTTCCGATGCATTTTCAGGAAGTAATAAACAAGCATCGTGATCAGGGGCTAAAAGATTATTTTAAGCAGGAAAATGGCAGTGTGTTAGCGATCTTAAGGAAAAGTAAAGGGTTTTTACGGGAGCTCTTTTCCCAAAGCCTCGCAGAAAAAATGACCTACCAGGCAGAGGTTCCGTTGCTGGTATTGCAGGGGCATAAGGAATAAAAAAAGGGCTTTACTATACAGTAAAGCCCTTTTTTTATTCCTAAGATTAACGCACCATGTTTTCGTCGAAAATATGGTTAAGTTCACTACTGCACTCCTGGCAGTTGTAGCGGCCATATTCTTCAATAGCCCTGGTCAAAGTAACGTTTTTGAAAGTGCCTTTTCCCTTACCTGCTACCAAAACCGGGCAGTCATGCTTCAGATGAAAGATATCAGACTGCCCATCTTCCAGTAGCCATACACGTTTCTTTGCGAGATCCTCAGGAATGATATAAAACGTAGGGGCTGGTCTTTTTTCAGTTACCAAAGTATTTGTTACATCGGAAGGAGCCTTTGTAGCCGCTACTTCTTTAGATGACTCTTGCTGCTGGCAGGCAACAACATTGATTAATACCAACAGGGTAACCGCGCATTTTAGAGTAGAGCCTGCTAGAGTTTTTAGGGTAAGTTTCATTTTGATGTAACTCGTGGTATACTCAAAAGTATTAAAATTATTTGTATTTACTGCAGGTCTTATCAATTCTTCTGCCATATTCACGAATGGCTGCAGCCTCTGTTACAGTTAATACATCGGCCTTGCAGCGCTTTAACACCGAACAGTTTTTGTCAGTGTGATAAACTGCAGATCCACTGCTGTTACACAAGTAAACAGTGCGTTTGGTTGCACCGGCCGGTATTGCAGCATTAGCCGTTGTACTGCTGCCGCTACGTTTGTCCTTGCGATAATCCCAGGGCGCAATTGGGTTTGGATCCTGCCATAAGCCACGCTTGAACCGGCGCGCATCTGCTTCTGCGTTTGCCAGGTTCTTGTCAGTGGAGTAGGCTTTGTAGTGCCAGGCAAAGCCATTCTTTACAAGCTCTTCATTAAGGCTTCGGCCATCCGGGAGTATAATGGTGCCTACTGTTCGTCCATAGCGGTCTTTGTTATGCACGATCAGGCGCACCTGCTTCCCGAAAACAAGATCAGAAGTGTATTGCTTTGCTTTCTGCCCAAATGCCTGTGCCTTTTCAGGAGTATCCACACCATAAAGCCGCACCGTTACTTCCTCGCCGTTTCGTAGCAAGACAATTGTATCACCGTCTTTAACACCAACCACTTTATCTCCGCTGGTAGTGGTCGGTTTGGCTGATGCTTCCGGTAAAGGCTCCGCTATGTCCTCTTCAACTATAATTGTATCTGTAACAGGCTGAGCAGGGGATGGCTCTTCCCGCTCCAGGATAGCTTGTTGCCGCTCTCTGAATTGTTGTTGCGCATCTTTATTGTCTTCCCGGCAGGAAAGGGTGGTAAAAAGTAGTAGTACAGTAAGCAGTTGAAGGGCAGTCTTTCTCATATAAAGCAAGTATGTTATGCAAAGGTACAACTGCAGATGGGAAAAAAATAAAAGCGTAATCCTAATAAACTGCAGAATTCCCCGGAAAGTATGGAGGTTACAGACTGTCTATAGTTTCTCCTTGCTCCTGTAAAGAATCCTCAAGTCCGGCGCCGATATTGGTTGTCGGTTTATCCGGAGCAACAGTTGGCGCCCTTGGGTCTTCAGCTGATACAGGAATTTTACCCTCCTCTGAATTTTCCCGCGAATCGCTGTTACAGGAAAAGCCGGCAAAAAGTACAAAGCTTAAAAGCAGGTTAATAATGAGCTTTTTCATGATACATTTTTAAGTACCTGTATAAATACGATTATTCCACACGATTATGTTAGATTCAGGTGCAGCAAAAAAAGGAAGCCCTCCAGGCTTATCAGTCTGGAGGGCTTCCTTTTGAAAATACATTTATTATTCGTGGATACCAGGAACACCTACTGGTGTGGCGCTGTGCCAGTCAAAAGCTGGTGCTTTCTTCTTGGTCGGTGCCAGTTGATCCAGTGTGCTGGCATCATACAGGCGGCCATTACGCATCACATACTTGATGGTATTTGTGTTTCGGATATTCTCCAGCGGGTTCTGATCCAGGATAACCAGGTCCGCCAGTTTACCTCCTTCAATAGAACCGATGTCGCCATCCAGGCCTAAGCCCTTGGCACCAAGTATGGTCGCTACTTTCAGAGCATCCATGTTACTCATGCCTCCTGACTGTACAGACCAAAGTTCCCAGTGGTAACCAAGCCCCTGCAACTGTCCATGAGATCCGATACCGGCAAGACCGCCAGCTTTCACCAGGTTATTCACAAATTCGGCATGGCGCTCAAAGATGTGTTCTTCTTTTGTGAACCAGCCTGGTCTGCGTCTGGCTTTGGCATCCAGCTCAGCCTTTGGTGTAAAGTAGTTCAGTTTCTTGTCTCCTACCACATCTTCGGTTGCATAGTAATAGTTCTCAGCCCAAGGGCCACCGTACGATACAAGAAGTGTAGGCGTGTAGGCCATCTGTGATTTAGATACAAAGTCAACTACATCCTTGTACAGCGGGTAGATCGGGAACGAGTGCTCATGTCCCGGATAACCATCAATAGCCTGTGTCATGTTCAGTTTAAAATCAAGGCCTCCCTCGGTTGTTGGAAGTAAGCCCTGCTCTTTCGCTGCCATTATGATCCACTGACGATGCTGGCGATTACCAACGAGGTACATCTTGATCGTTTTAGTGTGATAATACTCAGAGTACTGCTTCAACACCTGCCTGGTATGGTCAAGGCTTTTTAAATTGTATGCCCAGTAACCAACTCCGGGGCCCGTAGAGTAAACGCGAGGGCCTATCATTTTGCCGGCATCTACCATGTCGCTGTATGTCAGCACGTCTGTCGTGCCGGTTTGCGGGTCGCGGGTAGTGGTAACGCCATATGCAAGGTTAGCTGCATAGATCCATACCTGGTTCGTATGCACGCCCCAACGCGGCCACATGTGTGCGTGAGTATCAACGAAACCCGGAGTGATCGTTTTACCTTTTACATCCACAACATTAGTACCTTTCGGAGCATTTAGTGTTCCTGTTGGTCCTACAGCCTGGATCCTGTTGTTTATGATCAGGATATCTCCGTTTTCAATCACCTCATCGCCCTTCATGGTGATAATGCGTGCCCCTTGCAGGAGCGTAGTACCCTGTGGGATGTCGCGTGGTACCTGAATGGCAATTTTCGTCTCTACAGGTTTATAACCTTCGTCTTTTTTCTCCTCTTTGCTCTTATCGTCCTTCTTTTCTTCAGCCTTGTCGCCTTCAGCTTTGGCTTTCTCTTTTTCGGCCTCTTTCTTGCGCTCTATTTCCTCCTGCTTGGCTTTAGCCTCATCCAGGTTATAAGCAAAGAAACCGTTACCAATAGACCAGTAAACAGTTTTGCCATCGGCAGACCAGCTCGGGAACTGGCCACCAATTTCTGTCAGCTTCCAGCTTGGGAACGCAGCTTTGTCAGCATCGGCTACGGAGATAGTTGGCGTTTCGCCACCTGTAACCGGAATGGTTACGACATAAATCTCATTATTGATCAGTGCCAGAGCTCTGTCACCTACCGGAGCTTTGATTACAGTAGAAGCTGTTGATGGCTTTTGCTGCGGTTCACGCTCTTCCAGGTGCAGGTTATGGCTCATCTCTTCCTCTATCATGTCTTCGACAGAGCCAAAAGTCGTGATCCCTTTTACTTTCAGGAATGACTTCTTATCCGTTCCATCCCAGCGGATCGAAATAAGGCCATCCGAGTCGCTGTAAAGGTAAATGCGGTCATCACCTTTTACAAAGTGCGGGTTTGCACCTACGTCAGCTTTAGTAACATACTGCGTTTCGCCACCTTTGGCAGGTACCCAGTTTATACTTTGACGGGAGTCAAAGGCACCCGGACCTGCTGCTTCACGGTAAGCCTGTGCAGATCCTTTTACAAACACGATCTTGCTTCCATCAGGAGACCAGGCTGGATCCTGGAAAACAGCTTTCTCAACAGTTACTTTCGTTGGCTTGCCTTTTCCACTGGCGTTTATTTTATAGATGGAGCCTCCTTCCTTTTCGTCCCAGGTTACATAAGCAAGTTGCTTGCCATCCGGCGACCAGGCAGGCTGTGCTTCGGTGTGCTCTGCCTCTGTCAGGCGCTTTGGAGTACCGCCCGGGTAATCCATCACATATAACCGATCGAGGGCTGTAAATGCAATCTGCTTTCCGTTTGGAGACACTGCCGCATCCCTGATCTGGGTAACGGTCATCATCTTCTCATCAGATATCGGGAACTTGAAGTCCAGCTTTGGACCAATGGCAATTTCTGTATCTACCTGGAAAGGTATTTCTCTGGCGTCGCCGCCTGCTACCGGAATGCTGTAGATCTTACCACCATAAGAAGCGATCAGGTTCTTGCTATCTGGTGTGAAGGACATAGCAGGAAGTACGCCAAGTGGTGCGATCGACTCCTGCTCATCGCGCTGTACGGGGTAAGCCAGCCATTTCTCTTCGCCTGTTTTCAGGTTTTGAGCTACCAGGCCTGTATTATCGTTATGGCGCGTGCCATATACCAACCAGGTACCATCCGGTGACAGGGTAGGGGTAAAGGCTGAACCGTAGCGGGCTGTTCTTACATCTACTTCGCCGGTTTCACGATCGAAAGTGGCCAGCTGATACTGCGGCAGTTGTGCGTTATAATTCCAGGCCCCGGTGCGCTGCGAGAACCAGATGTAGCGGCTGCTTTTGCCAAAAGCCGGTTCCACAGTTTTCAGGTTATCCGGTTTGCTGATCAGTTCTGCCCCTGAACCACCATCTTTGTGATACAGGTGCAGCTTCAGATTTCTCCGGCCTTGAGCCGCCACCAGGTACTGACCGTCCGGCGTCCACTCAGCAGACTGGAAATTTTCATTTTTACTTTTGCTGATCTGCTTTGTCTTTTTAGTGGCCAGATCCATGGTCCAGATATTGTCAGCGCCGTCTTTATCAGAAATGAAAACGATTGACTTACCATCCGGGCTGAATTTTGCCTGCGTATCAAACTGCATTCCTGAAGTAAGAGGCTCTGCCTTTCCGCCACTTACCGGAAGCAGATACAGGTCTCCGAGCATGTCGAATACTATCTTGCTGCCATCGGGGCTAACATCCAGCGCAAGCCAGGAGCCTTCAGAGGTGTTTATCTTGATTTTGCGCGCACCTTCTAAAGGAAGGTCCTGCTTGTCTTTTTTGTCTTTGTCCTTTTCTGTTTTAGCTGCATCCTGCGCCATGGCGGGCTCAAGCAGTAAACCAAGAGAGCAAACAACTAAAAGAGACATTTTCCATCGTCTTTTGATGTTGTACAGGTTTTGGTACATAAGAAGAGTTAGGTTTAGTTTAGTTCAGCTAATATAATCGATTCGCTTGAAATCAGCTTTTCAAATAGATGAACCGCCTTATTGTAAAGGTATTAAGCTGATTTTTCTAGATAAATCAGTTTCTGCTTCAGTAAGTTCCAGTAAATATGAGGTGCAGGAAAATTGGCCGGCAGCATGGAGTGGCGGGTTTTAATTCAGGCTGTACTGGTTGCACAGTATTGCCTTCCAAAGCTTCCAGTAAAGCGAATAGTTTTAAAGAGGGCTGTTTAAAATCTTAAGATAATCTTTAAAAGGGTGTGCGTCTACACTGGTCGCTCAAGCGACGGTTATACTAGGCCATCTCAAGTTCTGCCGGTTGTTCTGTGGTGGCAGCATCTACTGCTTTTAGTACAGCCGGCAACCTGAAGCTAAAGTTACTTCCTACTCCTAACTCACTTTCTGCCCAAATCTGGCCTCCGTTCTGCTCGATAAAATACCTGCAAAGCTGCAGCCCTAAGCCGCTGCCCTTTTCATTGGCAGTACCGGGGGAACTGCTGTTATTGTGCCCTGTAAATAACGTGCCGAGCTTTTCAGGAAGTATACCAATGCCGCTATCAACAACCTTTACTGTCACCTTATCAGCATTACAATCAGCCTTAACGGTGATTTCATCACCCTGCTTACTGAATTTGATCGCGTTTGACACCAAGTTTCTGATCACCAGGTCTGTCATCTCCTTATCAGCAAACAGCAACAGCTCCGGGTCTATGTCAGAGATCAGTTTTAGCCCCTTATGTTCTGCCTGGGGCTGCAGGAGTTTGATATTCTGTTTTACCAGTTTTGAGATGTTTACTTCACCCGGCTCGACTTTAAGGCCATTCATCTGGGCCTTTGCCCATAAAAGTAAGTTATCAAGCAGCCAGAGCGAGTTCTGTTGTGAAGTTTCAATGGCTGAAATAAAGGTTTTCATTTTTTCAGGTGGTACTGCTCCCCTCGAGAAGACATTTAACAAACCTTTCAGCGTAACCAGCGGCCCCCGCAGGTCATGGGCAATTATAGAAAACAACTTGTCTTTGACGTTATTCAGCTTTTCAAGCTCTGTCTTTTGTTGCTGTAGCAAAACAGCCTGCTTCTGCAGTTCTTCCTGTTTATGGGTCAGAGCTGCGCTCTGTTCCAGGATACTGTTGTTTTTAAGGATGAGCAGCTTGTTGAAACGGTGAAGACGTTGCCTGCCCATAAAGAATACGACAGCCAGTACAACTGACATTAAAAGTAATGAAATCGTAAAGTACTGTAATAAGTTCTTACGACCCATATCCTGCTCCTGTAAGTCTCTTTCTGCTTTTAAAAGCTTATTTTCCTGCTCCGCTTTTTCCTTGTCGTACTGCAGTTGCAGCTTTGCTATTTTGGTATCGGTCTCGGTTGTGCTTACACTGTCTTTGTATTGATCATACAACGAAAGGTAATTGTGGGCTTTTTTATAGTCTCCCAGTTTGATGTAGATCTCATTCAGTAATTCAGCACCTATCTTGATCTCTTCTTTTGATTTGATCGTTTTTACTACCTCAAGATTTCGCAAGGCAAAAGGAAGCGCCTGTTCCGGGAAGCCACCAAACATGTAGGCCTGAGCCAAACCATACAGGGAGTATGCTTTGCTCAGGGAGCTATCCTGGGGGGGGAGTAACTCCAAGGCACGCTTATGGTATGAGATTGCCTTATCCCAGCCACCCATGTCGGAG
Organism: Pontibacter sp. MBLB2868; assembly: GCF_051904785.1. Taxonomy (NCBI): domain Bacteria; kingdom Pseudomonadati; phylum Bacteroidota; class Cytophagia; order Cytophagales; family Hymenobacteraceae; genus Pontibacter; species Pontibacter sp. MBLB2868. The sequence continues at coordinate 360,387 of NZ_CP196710.1, forward strand.
TAGATGTAGCCAACATTGTTCAGGCTTAGTACAATACTCTCCTTATCACCTAACTTCTGTTTTAGATGAAGGCTTTTCAGGATGTAGTTAAGCGCCTTGTTCAGGTCCTGCTTTTTCTGGTAAATGCTGCCCAGGTTGTTATAGGACATCGCAATAGAAACCGTGTCATGCAGTGCAACAGCAATGTCTAATGACTTTTCGTAAAATTCTGTTGCTTTCTCAAAATTGTTCTGGATATTATATATAGAGCCTATGTTATTATAGCTTGCTGACAGGCCAACAGAATCTTTCAACTCTTCCCTGATCCGAAGCGATCTATAGTAGTATTCAGCAGCACCGTTGTAATCGCCGGATTTGTCATATGCTACGCCAATTGCATTATAAGCATACGCCAGCCCAGTCGGGCAATCAGCATGTTCTGCAAGTTGTACCGCTTTGTTGGCATAAGCTAGAGACGTACTCAAAGATGTGTTTACATTTAGTTTGCTTAGTTCACAAAGGAGCTTTACCTGCTCAAAAACATCAGAAGTTTCCTCTAATCTGGATTGAACAGACGTTATATTATCAGTTTGTGCGTAAGCCCCAAAGGTGAAAAGCAAAAGGCCTATGTATATAAGGTGTCTCATTTACACTATGTTATAATCAAATATAATGCAAAAGTATAGACTAACATAAATTTAATATGATTAATATTTCATGTTTCTGGTTGCTTGTATAAAAAACGTTATTTAAACACTTAAAGCGCACTTTATACATCAAAATTTAAAAACATGTAAGAATAGATTGTGGTAATGCCAGCACGGATGCAATTATATGTTACCAGCCTGCTACTTCTACTGTGCTAACTCCACCAGCCTTACGGTGCAATTTTACCTGCGTATGGATACGCTCCTTTAAGGCTTCGACGTGTGAGATAATACCAATCATTTTACCGCTTGCCTGCAGGTTTTCCAAGGTCGAGATCGCCGCATCCAGCGTTTCACCGTCAAGTGTCCCAAACCCCTCATCTATAAATAAAGAGTTGATCTGTGTTCTGCGGCCGGCCAGGTCTGATAGGCCAAGAGCCAGGGCAAGACTTACAAGAAAGCTCTCTCCACCGGAAAGGGTGTTCATCGGGCGTACTGCTTCTGCCTGATACGTGTCTATTATCAGCAGTTCCAGGTCTTCAGTAGTGCTTTTGACAATTCGATAACGGTCATTCAGTTTCTGCAGGTGGTGGTTTGCCAGTTCTACCAGCCTTGCCAGCGTTAATCCCTGGGCAAAGCGGCTGAATTTTGTTCCTTCCGCAGAACCAATCAGGTCCGACAACTGAGACCAGCGGTGGTATACCTGCAGCTGGGTTTTGATCTGATTTGCCAGGTCTCTGTTCTTCTCGCGCTGCGTTGCATCTTGTTCCAGCAGCTGTTGCAGGCGGGCCCGCTGTGCAATTATTTCCCGGTGCTCACTTCCGTTCTCCAGCAGGAGCTGCTGCAGCTTTTCCATACTTTCGTTGGTGAGTTTTTTCTCCTGTACAAGCTGTAACTCCTGCTGCACATCACTCAGTGATTTTCGAAGTTCTGTCAGTTGCTTTTCTACCTGGGCTTTCAGGTTGGCAAGCCGGTCTGCCTCATCCCGCTCAAGGAGCATCTGGCTAAGTGCCTCGATGGTTTCTATGCCTTTTTGTTGCAATACCCGCAGCAGCCCACGCTGTAATTCATCCAGCACTGATTTGTTTTGCTGGTGCTTTGTCTGGCATTCTGACTGCCGAGATCGTGCTTCTTTTAACTCAAGTTGCTTTTTCTGGTGACGTGCACGCGCCTCTTCGGCCAGGGATGTGAGCCGACGAAGTTCCTGTTGTGCCTGCTGTCGTTCTTTTTGTGGGTCTTTCTCCCCGAACAGGCCCGAGCGCACTTGTTTTAGCTTTGCAAGCTCCAGGTGCTCCTGCTTTAAGTCTTCCTGGCGCTGTTGCAGCTCTTTATCTCTTTCCTGTACAGTTGCTTGTAGGTTTTTTACCTGCTCCTTCACCTCAATGTATGCTTCACGCATGCGCTCCAGTGCCTGTTGCTTTTGTGCAAAGTCAGCAGCTTTTTTCTCCAGGTTCAGCAGTAGTTCGTGGCGTTTGTCCGGGGAATAAGTACAACCATAGGCTATAGCGAACGATTCAGCCATCTGTGTATGTACCTGTTGCTGCTCCTGGTCATCGGCATGTATCGCCTGCAGTTTTTGTAATTGGTCCTGCAGGTGCTTACTGGTTGCCTGCAGTTGTTGCTGCTTCGAACTGCAAAGTACCTGTGCTTCCCTGTTCTGCTGCAGCTGCTGGTTTATACTTTCAAGGTCCCGGTTTATGGCCCGCGCCTGGGCAGATCGCTTTTGAAGCGTATCTGCAGTGGCTTGTTGTGTTTGCAGGAGCAAAGACAAATGTGTGGTATCTGTAATGCTCACCTGTTCCGGAACCCCTTCTGCCACTTCCGTAAAGCTGCGGAGCAGGCGCTGGCGCTCTGTTTCCGTTTCTGCCTTCACTACTCCAGCCAACTGCAACCGGTGCTGTAATGACGCAATTTCCAATTGCAGGGTATTGGTGGCTGCTTCCAGTTCTTTGACCAGGTTACGTTGCGCATCACGTTTCTGTACTTCTTCCGGAAGGTCAAATGTATACTTGTCTTTTACAAAAGGATGGTGGATTGATCCGCATAGCGGGCACGGTTCCTCTTCTGTTAAAGAAAGACGTGCTTCATCATATTGCTGTATCTGCTTCTGCAGCTCTACTATTTTCTGTAGCGCTTCCAGGTGAGATTTTGCATCATTCAGCTTTACCTGTGTAGTTTCAAGCTGCGTAGTTTTGGCTGTTCTTTCTTGCTCCTGTTGCTTGAGCTGCTGCGCTGCCATATCCATTTTTTGCTGCAATAGCGTATGCTGTTGCGCAATATCGGTCAGGCGTTCATACTTTGCCAGTAAAGCAGGTTGTGCCTGGGCAGCTACCATTAGCTCATCCACGGTCATCCCGGCAAGTTCTGCCTGCAGCTCTGCCAGCTTTTCCTGCTTTTGTTTTTCGAGCAGCACTTGCCCTTGCCGCTGACTTTCCTGCTCCTGATGCAGCCTTTCTGCCTGGTCAGATGCTGTTTTCAGTTGCTTCTGAAGCTCTTGCTGCTCCTGCTGATTGCGTTGTATGCGTACTCCCAGTTCCTGCAGCTCCTTTAGCGTTTGGCGGAGCTCTGGCAGATGCTCACGCAGGTCCTCAGCCTTCTCATTTTGCTTTAGCCAGCTTTTTATACTTGTCGCTTCCGATGTGAGCTTTTCTAGCTCCTGCTGCCTGGCCAGGCACTGTGCCTGTACAAGTTTTAGTTGCTCTTCAAAAGAAACATAAGCCAGTTTATTTTTACCGTACGCGTCACGGATAGTGCTTAGCTGATGGTCCAGTTTAGTGACCTGCTCAAGTAGCGGCTCCAGCTTTTGCTGCGCCTCTTCCTGTTGTGCCTTTGCCTTATCTGCTTCAATAGCTGTTTTACCTGTCAGCTCGAGTTCTGCCTCCAGCTCAGGCAGGCGCTTATCCAGCAACTGCAACTCTGCTCTAACTTCTGAAAGCTTGCTATTAGCGCTCCGTATCTCAGCCAATTCACCTACAAACTGGTGTGCCTGCTCATGATGTTTCAGCTTTTGAAACTCAGGCTGAAGCTGCGCCAGTTTTTGCTCCTGCACCTGTAAGGCAGACTGGTTTTGCTGCTGTTTCGTTTGGAGCTGTGCCACCAGCTGCAGCCACTGTACCTGCTCCTGCAGCTGATGCAGTGTTGCCTGAAGGTTTGTTTCCTGGTTTGTCAGCGTATTTATACTTTCAGTATAAGCTTGCCGCATTTCGTCGGGCAGTAATTCTATGTCCTGAAGCTTTCGTTCCAGGTCATCACGCTTCTGACGCTCCGTCCGGGCTTTTTCAAAAGCGTATTTCGATATTTCAGAATAGATTCCCGTATCTGTGATCTTCTCCAGCAGGGTGCTGCGCTCGTTTGGGGTAGCTTTCAGGAAACGGGCAAAATCGCCCTGCGATAGCATGACCGAACGCAAAAACTGACTGTAATCGAGGCCACATATCTCGGCCACCTTGCCGGCCACTTCGCTTGGTTTCAGGTCGAATAAGGAATTCTCCTTAAAGCTATACAGTTCCATGTGTACCGGCTGAATGTTACCGTCTACTTTTCCACGGCTCCTGCGCAAATGCCATTTAGAACGGTAACGAAGTCCGTCTGTTTCGAACTCAACTTCAGAAAAACTCTCGGCCGTATGCCGGGTCATCAACTCAAGGGGCTTATCGTTGTTGTGGCGATGCGCCATGCCATATAACCCCACTGTGATCGCATCCAGAATCGTGGTTTTACCCGCCCCTGTAGGGCCGGTTATCGCAAATAGCCCTGCCTCGGCTAAAGGACTTTGATCAAACCGGATCTCATGCTCACCTTTCAAAGAATTGAGGTTCTGGAAACGTACGGAGAGTATTTTCATGAGTGCTGCTTAAACTGTACTGTAGTTTTATAAACTTTAGAATGTCGGCTGTTTCGGGTAGCTCTCAATTAATGAGAGGCTCGTAACACAATATGCTTGCCGGTATTTAGAGCGAAAAGGTTTGCTAGCTTTCTTTTTCCTGTCCCATCAGTTCCAGCAGTTCAGCAAATGTCGCTAACAGTTCTGAGTGGTCAGAATCAGGGAATGAACTTTGGCAACGTTTTAGAAAAACATCCTTCTCGTTTAAAGTATGGAGGTCTATTTCGTCCTGTACCTGCTGCTCTAAAGTTTGTGTGGCTCTTTTGATGATAGGAGGCCGGTGGATGAGGAGCTGTAGCTCGCCCTCTTTCAACTTCAATACTTCTTCCAGTTGCTGGTTCAGGTCTGGGAGAGGGGCATCCAGTTCTAATTGCAGTTCAGCCCAGGCAGGCAGGCTATAAGCGCTGTTGTCAAACAAGACTACTTGCTGTTTTACCTTCTCAAGAGGTCCTTTAAAACGTACCAGCTTCCGGCAGCATGGAATTTCCAGCTCACGCAGATTAGCTAGCTTACCATCTTCAAAATCAAGTATAAATATGACTTTCTTATCTGTTACTTCGCTAAAGCTAAGCGGAATAGGAGAACCCGAGTACCGGATGTGGTGCCTGTTGTTCACCATTTGCGGACGGTGCAGGTGCCCCAGGGCTACATAGTCAAAGTCTGCTGGAAACTGGTCTGCCCCGATCTGGCCGAGGTTGCCGACATGGATCTCTTTTTCACTGTCAGATGCAGCACCTCCGGCAGCAAACAGGTGGCCCATGGCAAGCACTGGTACCAGCTGGCTTTTATACTTTTGGATATGTGGGACAAAGGCTTCGTAGTGTGCGGCAATACCCGTTTTTATACGCTGCTCACGCTCTTCAAATGTTTCACCGGCAACAGACAAACGCACATCCCTGTCCCTTAAAAAAGGCACCGCACATACTACCATTTTCAGCTCGCCCTTATCACAATGAAGTTCGATCAGTTCATCTAAAGGATTCTGTGACGCGCCTCCGACCACGCGGATGTTGAAGTATTCCAGCAGTTCTTTTGGGGCGTTGAGCGTGGATATAGAATCGTGGTTACCCCCGGTTATGATAATGTGGCGGCAACAAGTAGCGCAAACACGGCGCAGGAAATTATAGTATTGCTTTAATGCAGTGTTAGATGGCGCACCATTATCAAATACATCGCCTGACATAAGCAGCACTTCTACCTGCTCCTGCTCAATGGTTTGCAGTAGCCAGTCCAGGAAATGCTGGTGTTCTTCCGTCCGCTCGAGGTTAACAAGGCGCTGGCCCAGGTGCCAGTCTGAGGTGTGTAATACGCGCATACTTCTTCTTCTCCGATTCCGCTTCAATATACATCAGAATATAGAGATATTGCAAGTAAGGGTGCGAAGTAAAACAAAAAAAGAAGGAGGGCCAAAACGACAACTTCCCTGTAAGCGAGGCTTACAGGCAAGTGAGAGAGATAGTGCTAAGCAGCTATCAATGAGCTGGTATGCAGTAACAGACAGGCAGGAAGGGGCAGCCTATTAAAGGTGCACGTTACATGCCATGTCCAAAATTTAAATCAGAACTTCAACTTAAAATAAATCCTGTTGAAGCTCAGGAGATGCAATGTTTATTCTTCAGTTGGCAGGCCTGCCTCTTTTAGTGTGCTATAGCCTCCAATGTTATAGATGTGCTTAAAGCCGGCTTCTTTTAACAACTCAGCTGCCTTGCCGCTACGGTTGCCAGATGCACAGTACAGGTAATAAACCTTGTTTTTATCCCAGTTCTGCATTTCCTGCGCAAAATCACCACCCCGGTAATCAACGTTAGCGGCACCATCTAAATGGCCTGTGGCATATTCCTCAGGCGTACGCACATCGAGGAGTACAGCCTTGTTGGTCATTTTCTGATTTTTATACTGCTCAGCCGTTAATTTTTTTACCTCAACAGGCCCTTGCTGCGGCCCTACGCAACTAAGCAAAATAACAGCTAGCAAACTTAAAAAGATAGTTTTCATTGTTTCTGGTTTAACGGTATAATACGGAAGTTTAAATTTAGAACGTGGCTAAGTTAGCAGAATAAGCCTTTATGTCATAAACCTAATTCGTTTTTTGAATAAACGAAACGCAGCCAGTACTTTTAAAAAGTTCTGCAGCCGTTTATACAATCTATGATGTTGGTGATGGTGGTGTCTGTCAGGAAATAGTACACTTTTTTACCTTCGCGTTGGGTGTCTACCACCCCTTTGTCCCGCATATTGGTAAGATGATGCGATAAAAGCGACTGCTCTATCTTGAGCACTTCCTGTAACTCACTAACCGTTAGCCTTTCACGCTGTTCAAGCAAGTCTATGATACTAATACGGACCGGGTGCGCCACACATTTTAATACATAAGCAGCCCTATCCAACTTCTTCCGATCAACCCGCACTTTTAAGGTACTCATGAGATATAAATATTATGTAAAACTAATATATGAACATTGTTTCATGTGATATAATAAATGACAATATCAAAGACTTACTGGTTCCATTGCAGAAGCTTATTTTGAGAGCATTATGGCGTATAATATGCCCGAAAACTTATGCTGAAGGCAGGGCTGTACCAGGTAAAGAAAGGGAGTGGGTTGGTAATAAAGCCGTATGCGGTTCCGCTGCAGTATTGTGTCCGGTAGTGGCTTTGCTTTTTAGCCCCAATAATAAATTAAAGCCAGGGAGGTACAGGAGATAAGTATCCAAAGTAAAAGGCCCTGGTAAAATGGCTTTGCGCTGATCTGGCGCAGTGTGCTTAGACTTAAGTTAGCTCCTATAAAGAAGAGAGAAAGGAGTAATCCTTTTTTAGCAACAAGCAAAACAGGTGCTGCAACAGAAGCAACAAATGGTACAAATGTGATCAGAACAGAGGCTAGAATAAAGAGAAGTATAAAAGGAGGAAATTTGACTTTTGCATCACCCGTTTTAAACAACGCGGAAGAGAGGAGCACCATCGGAACGATCCACAAAGCCCGGGTAAGCTTTAACGTAGTAGCTAGTTGTAGTGCCTCATCTCCATACTTGCTGGCAGCACCAACAACAGAACTGGTATCGTGAATGGCAATAGCTGCCCAGACTCCGAACTGATACTGCGATAAATGGAGGATATGCCCAATAACCGGAAAAATGAACAGCGCCAAAGCATTCAGGATAAAAACGACTCCTAGTGCTACGGAAATTTCCTGAGCGGAGGCCTTAATGGCGGGAGCCACTGCAGCTATGGCGCTACCCCCGCAGATGGCAGTGCCAGAAGAGATCAGGTGCGTAAGTTTAGGAGTAACACCGAATTTTTTGCCAAGTACCAGTCCGATAAGCATTGTCAGGGTTAAGGAAGTAAAAGTGAATACTAACCCAGACAAGCCTGTTTCAGCCACCTGGTAAAGGTTTATTCCGAAACCAAGACCAACAACCGACGCTTGCAAAACATATTTTGAAGCCTTTGCAGAAAAAGCAGGAAAAGGATTGCCTACAAATATACCCACCACCAGCCCAGCCAGTAAAGCCGTGGGAGAGGTTAACAAGCCCGTGGAAAGAATTATAAGTATGAAAGAAGTATATACCAGCTTTTGAAGGAAAGGGGAGGCCTGGTATTTCCCGGAAATCATAGCTCATTTAATTGGTTGCAAAGCAAAGGTAACAGGCTTTCCCGAATACTGCCTTTAACTAACTATAATTCCTTAAAATGCCTCTCCTATCACGATGTAAAAGTTAGAGCCTTCTCGTCCATAGCCGATGTCAGCCCTGATGTTTAATTTTTGCTCCTGGTTGAGTGCATAACGGAGGCCAGTGCCAATAGAATATTTCAGGGTTGAAAAATCCACATCCGAAGCCTTGTCAAACACATCTCCCAAACCTGCAAAAGCAGTCATGCCGAAGCGCCTGTAAACCGGAAAGCGATATTCGACCTGCGTACCTGCAAAGTTCTTGTCCAGGAAACGGTTACGGGCATAGCCGCGCAGTATCTTATCGCCACCTGCCGGGGCTAACCTGAAGAGGGGAGTCGTGCCTGTGTTGAGGGTGATGAAGGTATTTGTGCCCAGCACATGGTTCGGTCTTAGTCCGAAGTACTTGCTGAAATTGATGTTAAAGTTGCTATAGTCAAAGTCACCGCCAAACATGTCACCAAATCTATAAGCTGATGTTTCCAGGATCATGCCGCTGCTGGCAAACGATACATTGTCGCGGCTGTCGTACAGGAAAACAAGACCTGTTCCGCTGTTCACGCCACCGCTGTAGCCTGGTATCTGCTCAGAAAGCAGGATGCTTGTGCCTGAAGCTTCCCCGTTGTTTAACTTCAGATCATAGTAATTGGTAACCTGGATGTCTATTCCGGCAAAGGTGTGGGTCCCTACTTTTTTCAAGGCTCCTAATTTGGCATTTACCAGCGCATACTCATACTTCTCATCATTCACTTCCAGGGAGTTGTTGCCGATCCCGTAAAAGCGATCTGTATAAACTCTGTGGCGCAACTCGCCACGCAGCAGGTATTTTTCTTCACGTGTGAAAATGGCCCATTCCAACTGCTGATCGGTTTGCTTATTTAAAGTATAGTCGGCTAACAGGCGCATGGTGGAAAGCCGGGTGTAAGTGGAGTCGTGATGGCTTTTAAGTTGCATATAGCCAATGGCCGCTGCTCCAAAGCCCAGACGCGTGTCTGGAGTGTAGTATAAAACCGGAATAGGAATGATGCCTTTTATAGTGGAACTCTTTACTTCTTCTTCAGGTGCATCCACAGTTTCCTGGGCCATTACCTGCGAGAAAGAAAAAAACAGCGCCAATGGCAGTAAGATCAGAAGAAGAGTTTTTTTCATGGTCAGGAATTATATGAATTTTAATGCCGTATGTGCCTGATAAACTATGTGTTATGGTGTATATGGTCTGTGAAATATACGATTTAATTTCTTTGTCAACTACAGTTTTATCTTCAGCAGATCAAAATTTTTAAAGTGAATCCGGAACTAAAGTTAATGTATAAACACTATTCTGTATTGTACATTACCGCTATACTCTGGGAGCCAATAAATTAAGCCATCAGAACATAGCTAGTTTCATGTATAGCTTTTATATTTGGATTAACATACAACTCAATCTAAACTTTTAACCACCTTATCTACAACGGATGAAAAAAATCTTAACCATTGCAGCTTGCCTTGCTTTTGGGGCAGGCCATGTGATGGCGCAGGAGACGTTTCCGCGCAATGGGGTATATGATGAGCGCTCCGGCCTGGTTGCCCTCACCAATGCTACCATCCACACTGACTACAAAACTACCATCACTAACGCCACACTGCTGATCCGTAACGGGAAAGTAGAGGCCGTTGGCACAGGTATAAAAGTGCCGGCAGGTGCTGTTGCCATCGATGCAAAAGGCAAGCATATTTACCCGGGCCTGGTAGACATGTTCACAAGTTATGGACTGCCTGAGGTAAAGAGCCAGCGTATTGGCTATGGCTCGCCGCCGCACCCTGACACTGACAAGCAAGGTGCTTATAGCTGGAACCAGGCGATACGGCCGGAGACCAATGCTGTAGAGATTTTTAAAGTAGACAAGAAACAGGCGGAAGAACTGCGTAAGCTGGGTTTTGGCTCGGTGCTGGCTGTTAACCGTGATGGTATTGCGCGGGGCACTGCCACTTTGGTAACACTAGCTGACAAGCGGGAGAATGAAGTGGTGGTACTGGATAAGGCTGCCGGTGCACTGTCTTTTGACAGAGGTTCTTCGCCCCAGGATTATCCGAACTCATTGATGGGAGCTATTGCCTTGCTACGCCAGACGTACCTGGATGCCCAGTGGAACGCACAGAACCCGGCCAAGGAGCAGAATATATCTTTAACAGCTTTTGCAACCGCCAATAAGTACCCACAGATCTTCGAAGCTGAGCGCAAGCTGGACTTGCTTCGTGCAGATAAAGTCGGCGACGAGTTTGGCAAGCAATATATCATTAAAGGTGCCGGAGACGAGTACCAGATGATCAAGGAAGTGAAAGCTACCAATGCCCCGATCATCTTGTCGCTTAACTTCCCGGATGCCTATAATGTGGAAGACCCGTTTGACGCTCGCCGTATTTCGCTGGAAGATATGAAGCATTGGGAAATGGCACCTTCAAACGCGGCTATGCTGCAGAAAGCTGGTGTAACCATCGCGATTACGGCATCTGACTTAAAGGATAAAAAAGACTTCCTTCCAAACCTTCGGAAGGCCATTCAATATGGTTTATCAGAAGAGGAAGCACTGAAAGCCCTTACTGCCACTCCTGCAAAGCTGTTGCATGCAGAGGGTAAGATCGGTAGCCTGAACAAAGGAATGCTGGCAAACTTTATCATCACCAGCAACAATCTGTTTGCTGACGATAATATAATCCTGGAGAACTGGGTGCAGGGCAATCAGTACAAAATATCGGAGATGCCTGCCGACTACAGAGGTGTATATACTTTAAAACTGGGTCAGCAGCCGGATCGCAAACTGTTGATTGCCGGCACACCGGACAAACCAGAGCTAAAAGTTATTGCGCAGGACACTGTTAAAGGCAAAATATCTTTTAACGGAAACCTGGTAACACTTTCTTTTGCAAAAGATAAGAAAAGCAAAGAGAACATCAGGCTAAGCGGCTGGCTGCAGGATAAGAACCTGCAGGGTGAGGGGCAGTTGCCAGATGCTTCTATGGTAAAGTGGACGGCAACATTTTCTGAGGCCATGAGCCAGAAAGCTAAAACCGACAGCACTAAAGTAGCTAAGGTACCACAGATCGGAAATATGATCTATCCTTTCCGAGCATTTGGCCAGACCGAGTTGCCAAAGCAGGAAACGGTGCTGATCAAAAATGCCACTGTCTGGACTAATGAGAAAGACGGAAAACTTGAAAATACAGATGTACTGCTGAAAGATGGGAAAATAGCTAAAGTTGGGAAGAATCTGTCAGAGAATGGAGCAAAAGTTGTTGATGGCACTGGTAAACATGTTACGCCAGGCATCATTGACGAGCACTCGCACATCGCCCTGGATGACGTGAATGAAGGTACACAGTCTGTGACGGCAGAGGTACGCATGGCAGATGTAGTCAATTCTGATGATATTAACATTTACCGCCAGCTTGCTGGTGGAGTTACTACTTCACAATTGTTGCACGGTTCTGCTAACCCAATAGGTGGTCAGTCAGCTATCGTGAAGCTACGCTGGGGCAAGAGCCCACAGGAGATGATGGTAGAGAATGCAGACGGCTTTATCAAGTTTGCCCTCGGCGAAAATGTGAAACACTCGAACCGCAGCCGTGAGCATAGCATCCGCTTCCCGCAGTCAAGAATGGGCGTGGAGCAGGTTTATGTAGATGCCTTTACCAGAGCTAAGGAGTATGAGCAGGCCTGGAAAAATTATAACGGTCTGTCGAAGCGGGAGAAAGCAAAAACGGCAGCTCCACGCCGCGATCTGGAACTGGATGCACTGGTAGAAATCCTGAATGATAAGCGTTTTATCACTTGCCACTCTTACGTGCAGTCGGAGATCAATATGTTGATGAAAGTTGCTGATGAGATGGGCTTTAGAGTGAATACGTTTACCCATATCCTGGAAGGTTATAAGGTAGCCGACAAAATGAAAGAGCGCGGCATAGGAGGTTCAACGTTCTCTGACTGGTGGGCTTATAAGATGGAAGTAAAGGATGCTATCCCGCAGAATGCCGGTATCATGAACCAGATGGGCGTGGTAACTGCTATCAATTCTGACGATGCTGAGATGGCACGCCGCCTGAACCAGGAGGCTGCCAAAAGTGTGAAATACACTGGCATGAGCGAAGAAGATGCTCTCAAAATGGTAACACTTAATCCTGCCAAGCTACTGCACCTGGATGATAGAATGGGAAGTATAAAAGCCGGCAAGGATGCGGATGTCGTTTTGTGGAACGAGAACCCACTGTCTATCTATGCCAAGCCGTTGAAGACCTTTGTAGACGGTGTTGCTTACTACGATCTTGATCGCGATGAGCAGATGCGTGTAGAACTGGAGAAGGAGCGCATGCGCCTCGTACAGGCTATGCTAAATGCGAAGACCAGCGGTGCCAGAACACAAGCGCCTGTTATCAAAAGGGCAAGTGTTGTGCATTGCGAGGATGTGGAGCATGACCAGGAAGAGCAGTATTTCGCTTATTAATCTTTGAGATAAAAGACACGCATCTTTATCGGTGATTAAATTTAACTGATTCGAAAAATGAAAATTCATAGAAGATATATTTCAGCCATCGCCGCCCTGCTTTTTGCAGTTCCGGTAATGGCGCAGGTGCCTGCTCCGGCCCCTAAGCAAACTAAGCCCGTGTTGCTAAAAGGTGCTACACTGCATATTGGCAATGGCACAGTGATCGAGAACGCGGCCGTTGGGTTTGATAAGGGTAAAATAACTTATGCCGGTCCGCAAAGCGGTGCTAACCAAAGTGGCTACGAAGTAGTGGATGTGACAGGGCAGCATATCTATCCCGGCCTGATCCACCCAAATTCCAACCTGGGTCTGAACGAGGTAGAAAGTGTTCGCGCGACAATAGACTGGCGAGAAGTGGGTGATATTAATCCGCACGTACGTTCTGTGATCGCTTACAATACTGATTCAGATATTATCCCTACAATTCGTACCAACGGCGTGTTGATGACGCAGGTAACGCCAGTGGGAGGCACTATTTCTGGTACGTCGTCTATTGTGCAGCTGGATGCCTGGAACTGGGAAGATGCTATCATAAAAGCAGATGAAGGTGTTCATCTGAACTGGCCATACATGCTGGTAGCCACGGGTAATTCCGAAAGCGATGCCAGATTGGCAAGAATGAAAGCGCAGCGCGAAGAAACCCTGACCGAGCTTGCTGCTTTGTTCCGTGATGCTGCCGTATACAAGGCTGGCAAACACGACAACGAGAACCTGAAGCTAGCGGCAACTGCCGGCCTTTTCGATGGTTCCAAGAAGCTGTACATCCACGCAAATTATGGTAAAGAGATCATAGAGGCTGTTAATTTTGCGAAGCAGTACGGTGTCAAGAACATGGTAGTAGTAGGTGCCCGCGATGCCGTAGCCGTAGCGGATTTCCTGAAAGCGAATAACATTTCTGTGATCTACTCTGGCGTGCACGCTCTGCCATCACGAGCAGAGGAAGATGTGGATATGCCTTATAAAACGCCATACTTACTGTATAAGGCGGGAGTGCCCTTTGCACTTGATTATGACCTGAGCATACATGGTATTCGTAACCTGCCATTTATTGCCGGTACAGCCGCTGCTTACGGCCTGGACAAAGAGCAGGCTTTAGCAGCTGTGACCTTAAATACGGCTAAAATCCTTGGTATCGATAAGCAGGCTGGTTCTGTAGAGGTTGGTAAAGATGCTACGTTAGTAGTGTCGTCTGGCGACCTGCTGGACATGCGCACCAATAACGTAACGCTGGCTTTTATACAGGGCCGTAAAATAGACCTGAACAACAAGCAGAAGTACCTGTATGAGAAGTTCGAGAACAAGTATAAAAGAGAGCAGAAGACCCCGGCGAACGTAACTACAACGTCTGCGGGTAACTAATACTTTTGAACAGATCCTTGTCTTTAAAAGGGCTGCCGGTTTGGCAGCCCTTTTTTTTTATCTTGTAACTATACTTCTACTTTTCCCGCAGCGTTGGGTAAACCACCTGCTTCTGGAGAAGAACTTTGTTGTTTTCACCTCTGATCTGGATAGTAATTTTGGTATTGTTATTTTGCCAGTCGATGTCGAGTACACCAAAGTTGAGTGCCCCGACCTGTTTGCCCACACGGAAAGGATTACCGGTAGTACGCGGCTCCCGATGGTGGGTCATGCCGCTGGAGGTGATCTCAAAAAGTGGAACATCCAGTCCCTTTAGTTTGATCATAGAAAGTTCACCCACATGCCTGTCGCCGGATAAGATAATTGGAACAGAGGGGTTTGTTTTCTGAAGCAGCCGCAAAAGCCTCCCGCGCGCAGCCGGAAACTCTGACCAGTTGGTGTAGGCTTTTCCGGTTGGTAGTACTTGTATACCACTGGCAATAATGTTTACCGCAGCATCGCTGTTTGTCAGCTCCTGCTCCAGCCACTCCCATTGCGCATCGCCAAGTATGTCGCCGTTTAGGTTAGGTAAATAGAGCCCGTAAATATCACGCAGCTTATCCCGGAAATACCGCACATCAAGTAAGATCAGTTTTATCTTTTTGTTGCCATCTCCCAGTAGGTAACTCCTGTAAATTCCCGGCTGTTTCCTGACTGGCGCATTGCCCGGCACACCCATAAAATCAAGAAACAATTGCTGACTCTGTTGTTTTTTCTCATAGTCAGCCCCGGCATTGTCATAGGCATAGTCATGGTCATCCCAGATGCCGGTAATAGGGGTGGTGACGAGCAGTTGCTGGTACCCTTCCTGCTTCAACTGCTTCTGATAATCGGTGTACATGTCCAGCATATTGCTGGTATTAGCGTAAATGTTATCTCCCAGCCACACCCACAGGTCAGGTTTGGTAGCTACTATACTTTCCCAGAGCGGCTGTGGTTTGTTCTGGTCGTTGCAGGAGCCAAAGGCAATCCGCACATGGTCATCGTTTTGTGGTGATGGTAGTTGAGAGAAGGAGGGTTGACTAGGAAGGATAAAAAGAACAAGAAGTAGAACTACCGGTAATTGTCTCATAAGCAAAAGGTACATATCATGCTTATGTACGACATTTTCCAGACAGGTTACCTTTGGCTACAAAAAAGAAAACCCTGCCACAAGGGCAGGGAATCAATCAGGAAAAGTAAACAAACAACAAACTAAACTTACATATTATGCATCCAGCTGTTACGGAGTGCTACCTGCTGTGGTGTAGCCTGCTCGTTGAGCTTAAACAGATGCTTCTGTATTTTTTCTTTTTCAAATACTTTCAGGTTGAGCTCCTGCTGCTGGCCATCACGGTTTATGGTTAATTTGTATGTGTCTCCAGCATTCAGGTCGTTCAGCTTGCTAAGTAACTGGCCGGCGTTCTGTAGTGTCAGAGCCGTGCCGTTCAGGGCCAGCACTTCATCAAAATCCTTTAAACCGGCAGCAGCAACTTCCGGATTAACACTAGCCACACGTAGTTTGCCGTCTGGTGCCCCGAAATTATAACCCAGTGATTTTACCTTTAACCCGGTATTAACAGCGGGTGTATAAGCAATACCAAGTTTTGCATAATATTCTGATAGCGGAAGCGGCTCGGCATTCTTGATGTAGCGGTTGAAGAAATCGCCAATTTCAGGATATGTCCTGGCAGTAAAAATGTCGAAGAAGTCTTTTTCAGGGAAAGCCTTTGCAGGGCCGTACTCTTTCGAAAGTTCATTGATCACTTCACGCAAGCCTCTTTTTCCGTTAGAAAGCTCTAGTAAACGGATATCCAGAAGGGCAGCAGTTACTGCGCCTCTGTTGTAAATATTACCGTACTGCCTGTTGCCTTCCGGGGTATAAGATGTCATGGCAAGCTTCAGGATACTGTAGTTCTTATCCATGTTGTCGTCATAAGACAACTTCTCGCTTAGGTCCTGGAAGTAGGCCGGCAGATCAAGCATGCCGCCACGTAGCTGCATCATGTCTGAGGCCCACTCTGTAGTGCCTTCATAAAGCCACAGGTGTTGTGAAGGCGTTGGTTCTACAAAGTTAAACTGCTCAATTACTTCGCTGTGAATATTGAGCGGTGTAATGATATGGAAGAATTCATGCGAGGCCATATCGGTGACATACTTCGCATATGCCGGTGTCAGGTCCTGCTCCTTCAATACATACTCAGAGCTATAGGAGTGTTCCCAGGCGCCCCATCCCATATCCTCAAAGTGATATAGAAATGTATAGCGGTCCACAGGGAAATCAACCACAAATTTATTGGCAGCCCCTAGCATGGAGGTCATGTTCTGCATCAGGTCTTCAGACTTTATCTTACCTGTTTTAGAGTAAGTATAAATATCTATGGTGGTGCCGTTATAAGTTGTCTCTGCTTTGGTAAGCTTACCAGCCAGAATAGGAGAGTCTACTGCCTGGTCGTAGCTTGTGGCAGTATAATAGCCATCTTTATCAGCTTTAAGCGCAGTGCCCACCAGCCATTCCTGCGGATACTGTAACTTGATGCGCATTGGCTGTGCTTGTAACCCTTTAAGGTAACCGAATACGCCTTGACCGTTGATAAGGGCGTGGTCCTGTTCCAGAGAAGTACCGCACATCCAGTATACCTGGTTGCCTTTTACTTTGGTATCCCAGGTTTCAGCGATCCGGTAGGTGATTGTACGAACCTTCTCCGGTCTGCTCAGTTCCCACTGGTTTGTGCTGATCTGCTTTACCTCAATTGCACGTCCCTTTTTGTCGAATGCTTTAAAATCGGTTACAAAGCGGCCGATGTCCATTGTTTGGTATGTACCGGGAGCGGTGGCCGCAAACTGGTATACATTGTTCTCTGGCTTGAGTCCCTTTACTTCTAATGATACCCTGAACTGGTCATCTGCGCGTTCGTTCAGGTTCACAAGGTAAGTAAGGGAAGGGCTTTTGCCGGCCTCAGCGTCCGGAGCAAATGCAAGCAAAGCTGCAAGGCCTAGCGCTGCAGTCAGTTTTTTCATATAGCTTGGATAGGTTTTCATCAGCCTGAAAGTATAAAAGCAAATCAATAAAATCTAATGAAATAGATGAACTCACCGAACATCTCGACAAACGGGAATTGTGGCTGAGGGCTTGGGTAAGAAAGTAGCGATATCAGACGGAACAGGTACAAAATTATACTTCCGCTCCAACGTTGCCGGTTTACGTCCGTTTATAAGTACAATTGACGTTAAACATTAAAAGATTCAAAACCTATGGAAAGAAACGAGCATAAGTACGACAGAGAATTTATAAATAAGTTACAGGACCGCGACAGCCGCTATAGCAGGGGCTATGATAGGGATTATGACCGACACTATGACCGTGACAATGAGCACTTCGAAAATTACCGTGACCGGTACAGCGCCCGCGGCAATTATTACGGGATGCCAGATAGTGACCACGAATACAGGAATGTGAAAAGCAGAGACACAAGACCTTCAGAGTTTGACAAATCTTCTGGCGGCCCCATGCAGGATAGCAAGAGCAGAGACTACAGCACTGGCAGCAGTAGTAGTCATTACCACTACGGTGACCCAAACCCATACATGGGCAATAGCCGCAACGAGGGATATGAGCGCACCCGAGGTACCGGCTGGCGTAGCGAAAGCGATGCTGGCAGAAGCAGAGGCAACTATTCGGGGTATGGCTACGGCAGGCAGGATAACGACCGGTATGACCGCCAGGACAACAGCTATCGCTACGAAGGAGAAGGCAGGCGCTATCGTGACTTTGGCCGCGACGAAGACAGAACCGATGACAGGAACAGAAGCTTTAATGCGGGTACCGAAGATAGTTACTACGACCGTGGCGATTTTAACCGGAGCAGGGAAGATAACGACTACGGCAGAAACCGTAACTACTCCAGAAGCTACTATAGCGGAAATTTCGATGATAGTTCTTCACACTACAAAGGGGAAATCCGGAATTCGGACCGCGACAGGGACGACAACTATGCCACAGGCTTATACGCCTCTAACCGTGCTTATGTGAGCGACCATCGCAACGAAAGCGACGGCGACCGCAACAGTAGTCGTGAAAGACGCCACCCGCGTTCAGGGCCTGACTATAGTGCTAACTCCCGCATCAGCAGCTACGGCTATGATAACTTCGGCATTTAAGTCTTAAGCTAAGAAAGTGATAAAAGCCCGCAGTTTAAACTGCGGGCTTTTTGTTTGTCCGGCTACTTAAAGCTATACCTTCAGGCACAGGCTCCGTAAAGAAAAAGGCATCAATAATTATAAAGTCTGGTGCATCGAACATAGCGAGTCTAAACAAAAATGAGCAACATACTTAAACTAACCATTCTGTTTTTTGCTGTAGGGGTACTGCAGGCATGCACCTTGAAAACCTCTGATATCATTACACAAGATAATACCATACTGGATGCCTATTGGATGTTAATATCCCTGGAGGGGCAGGACGTGCCAAAATCCCAGGATAACCGCATGGCCTATATCCGGTTCGAGGAAAAGGAAAACGATGTGTTTGGCTATACAGGTTGCAACAAGTTTTCCGGCAAGTATAAAGTAGGCGACGAAAACCTGACCATGTCGGAGCTAAGGTCAACCCGGATGGCCTGTGCCGGCATGGACACAGAAACCAAACTGTTGGATATACTTAGCAGGGTAGACGGTTACCGGATCTCTAAAAACGTGTTGACCCTGTACGATGGAGGCAAGGCAGTTGCCACCTTTATGACAGGCAACCCGGACACGCTGGACAATGACCCGGGCAGGTACAAATAAAAAGCACTGATCCGTTTGCCAGATCAGCGCTTCACCATACGGTTTAAGTGTTCCGCTAATTAAGAGAAGTTTTTAGCAGCAACTCGTTAAATTTTTCGAGGAGGGCAATATACTTACGCTGTAAGGTAACAAGCTCAGCTTCACATTCCTTCAGGTTACCTGGCTTTGGAGTTGCTTCCGGTTCGCCATCAAAAGGCAGCAGCAGGTTAGTGTTGGAAGGAGCCTGTGGCATTGGGGATTCTTTTTTCACACTTTTACTCAAATGCGGGAATTCCTGTGAAAAATCGTGGTGAATAACTTCTCCCAGGCGCAGTATAAAGCTGTATGGAATGCTGCTCTCTTTAAACTTATTGTAAAGCGTTTTCCTGCTGACACCAAGTTTTTCAGCAACCACCCCTATTGCTACCCCACTAGCCTTGATCGCTTCCCTGATTGTTTCGCCTCTGTGCACGTTATTTTTTACCATTTTACCGGCCCCCTTTCCTGATTAATATGTGGAATTACTGTTTACAAAAATAGGTAATATAGATGCAGAAAATGTAGATGTGGACAAATTTTACACACTGCCGGAGGCGGGGTTTGGGTAATACTATTAAAGCTATTCAAAACCAGTTGTTTACGAATTAGGCCTGTGCACTTTATCAACAAGTAGCTTATGTTATCCACACCAGACATACTCAAGATAAAAGGTGTAAAAACAAAAACACCCTGACCTGGGCTCATCAAGGCAGGGTGTTTATCTGAGTTTGTATGTTTATTTGTTGAATCTTGTCCCGAAAAAGTCTCCGGGATTCCAGGCAGGCCTTTCAGGATTTTGCGCAATCTGGTAACCGATCAGGAAGTTGAGCTGCACGTATTTTTTACCAGCATTAAAGTCAAAAACGCCATTGATATCGTCCTGAGGTTTGTGGTAATATTTGGCGCGCCAGATCTTTACCTGTTCATCCAGGTTATTTTTCCCGTCCTCTGTCTTGTTGCCATACTTAATGTGCAGGGCAGGTATTCCTTGTGTCACGAAACTGTACTGGTCGCTTCGCACAAACCTGTTCTGATCAGGCTCCGGATCTTCTTCCACAGCAAGGCCTAAATAATCGGCTGCCTTAGCCACAGGTTGAGCCAGTGTTGAGTTGGTCGCACCGAGAGGTACTACTGCAAGTAGCGGCGCAATGATGGTAGGCATGTCGGTGTTTATGTCAGCCACAATGCTTTGAGCTGGTACTGTGGGGTAGTTGGCAAAGTATGCGCTGCCTAAGAGCCCCATTTCTTCTGCGGTTACCATTACCAGTAACACAGAGCGCTTGGGCTTGTTTTTAAGCTTTGCGTAAACGTTGGCAATTTCAAGCAGGCTAGCCACGCCGGAGGCATTATCATGCGCACCATTGTAAATAGAATCCCCGTCTACTGGTGCTCCGATACCAACATGATCCAGGTGGGCACTGTGTACGACATATTCATTTTTGAGCTGCGGATCAGATCCTTCTATCTTCCCGATCACATTATAGCTCTCAATATCCTGGTAAGTGGAGTTATAGCTTGCTTTGACACTGGTAGGAAGGGGGGTAGAAGCGGTTTTGCCATTTTTGATGCTGGCAATGATCGGATCAAGTTCCAGGCCGGCATTTTGAAACCACCTGGAAAGGGTCGCATGATTTACGGCCGCCAACAGCTTAATATCCTTGTTATATGTCCTGGAGAAAGCGTTATCACCGTTCTGGTGCGTTACATTGTTTACGCCAGCACTTAGGTTTGGCACCTTTGCTTTTGGGTTAGGGTTGCCAATGATCACGCCAACTGCACCATGATCCGCAGCGGTTTTAAGTATGGTCTGGTAATCCATGCTGTAAGAGGCAACTGTATTCGGGAATTCAGCCGGTGCGCCTCGCAGCACGACTACAATTTTTCCATTCGCATTTATGCCGGCATAATCATCGTAATTCAGGTCAGGGGCACTTATGCCGTAACCTGCAAATACAAGCGGGGCTTCAACAGTTGTCTGTTTCTCTTGTGGGTTGGGATAAATAGTGAAATCCAGGCCGTTTTTCAGGATGGTCTGGTTACCAGCACTATCCTGGGTCAATATAATGGCATCCTCGTTGGTAAAAGCCTTCCTTATGTTTACTTTCTGAAGGTAGGTGCCATTTTCACCGGCCGGTTTCACGCCCATTTTCTTGTACTGATCAACCACATAATTTACTGCGGTCTGGTAGCCTTCTGTTCCGGGCTTTCGGCCGAGCAAACGATCATCAGCCAGGTATTGTATGTGCCCTTTAATAGCCTCGGGCTCAACCTGCTTTAAAGCTTTCGCTACTTTTTTATTGACTTTTAACTCCTGTGCAGGTGCTTCGTGCAGTACGGCTGCGAAGCACAATCCCAGAAATAAGAGATGAGGTTTCATAGGTATTCGTCTTTTATGATCAAATATAAGTATAAATCCTATACCAGTTGATCTCAAAACATATGATGGTACAGCTGCTTTAAGGCAGGTCCTTACAATAAAATCAGTTTCATATACCTATCAGATCAAATTTTTTCGGACGCTGTAATCCTGCTGTTCCATAACTCTCTACAGCCCCTGACTCGTAGGTAAAGCTTAACAGAAGAATACATGGCACAACCCGCAATCATTGGCATAGACATAGGCACCACCAGCACCAAAGCTGTAGCATTTAACAGCGGGGGCAAAGCATTGTTTCAGTATGCTGTGGAGTATCCTATTGTAAGCACAAGCCCCGGTTTTGCTGAGCAGGATCCTGAACTGGTTTTCCGGTCTGTCTTAACCACCCTCAAAACAGTTGTACAGTTGCTCCGCGAAGGTAGTTATCAGTTAAATGGGGTGAGTTTTAGTAGCGCCATGCATAGCCTGATCGCGATGGACGAAAGCGGTAAGCCGCTTACTAAATGTATCATTTGGGCCGACGCAAGGAGTACAAAACAGGCTGCAGAGTTAAAAGCGAGTGTGATCGGGCACGATATCTACCTGCACACCGGTACTCCGCTACACCCTATGTCTCCTTTACCTAAGATCTGCTGGCTCCGGGAAAAAGAACCAATGCTGTTTAAGCTTACCGCTAAATTCATCGGTATTAAAGAGTACGTTTTTTACAGGTTGTACGGAGAGTATAAGATAGATTACTCCATAGCATCGGCTACAGGGCTGTTCAACATCTTTACCCTTAACTGGCATGCTCCTGCGCTGGAAATAGCAGGAATAAGCCCGGGAAAATTACCTGAACCTGTAGCGCCATCTTATCTTTTTAATACGATGAAACCTGGCTTTGCACAAGAACTTGGCCTTGCTGTGAACGTGCCTTTTGTAATTGGGGCAAGTGATGGCTGCCTCGCAAACCTGGGGTCTGATGCCGTGCTTCCGGGAGATGCTGTTGTTACCGTCGGGACGAGCGGGGCAATACGGGTAATGTCTGATAAACCTGTTACCGACCTTCAGGAACGAATATTCAGCTATATACTTACACCTGGCAAATACGTGTTGGGAGGAGCAGTGAATAACGGTGGCATTGTGCTGCAGTGGTTCCGGGATAACTTTTATGGATCAGAGGCGGAAGCCGCAAAGAAGAAGGATGAGGACATATTCAGCTTACTAAACAAAGAGGCTGAAACTGTGCCTGCCGGTTCGGATGGACTACTGTTTATGCCTTACTTGCTCGGAGAAAGGGCCCCGATCTGGAATGCCACCGCCCGGGCATGCTTCATCGGAATCCATTATACCCATACCCGAGGGCACTTTTTAAGAGCGCTGATGGAAGGAGTAATTTTTGGTTTGTACAGCGTGGGCAAAGCGCTGGAACAAACAATGGAGCCGGTAAAAGCGATCTACGCCAACGGTGGTTTCTCTCATTCGGAGCTATGGGTTCAGATGTTGGCGGATGTATTTAATGTAAAAGTGCACTTAACCGGAACAGCAGAAGCATCAGCACTGGGAGCTGCCATTTTGGGTATGCACACCTTAGGGATGATCGATAAACTGGAGGATGCGGAAAAACTGTTCACGGTACACAAAACGTTTACACCTGACCCTGCTGCACATGAGGTATACATGCAGAACTATACTTTATTGGAGGCCCTTTACCCCAAGCTGAAAGATAGCTTTAGCCAGTTGCAGCAGCAAAGCGGCGCTGCTGAACCAGAAGCGTAAGAATGCAGTAAGCATGTATAGTAGTAGGCAATCAGGCAGTTAAAAGCCTTTAAGCAAATTTAAAATAAACAGCAATGCAAATAGGACTGATCGGACTTGGTAAAATGGGCTATAACCTGGCACTCAATCTCAGGGACCACAACCATGAAGTAGTGGCTTACGACATAGCCAAAGAAACCATAGATTCCATAGCTAAAGAGGGGGTTACGCCGGCTTATGCTATTCCTGATGTGGCGGATAAATTATCGGGCAGGAAAGTGGTCTGGATCATGGTGCCTGCCGGTAATCCTGTAGATGCCGTGATCGAGCAGCTGGTGCCCTTTCTTAACCAGGGGGATATTATTATTGATGGTGGTAACTCCAACTTTAAGGATTCTGTTAAAAGGGCTGAAACGCTAAAGGACTCCGGTATTTATTTGCTTGATTGCGGCACGAGTGGCGGCCTGACAGGTGCCCGTAACGGGGCCTGCACCATGATAGGGGGCGATGCCGATGCCTTCGCTTTTTGTGAGGAGATCTTCAGGGACGTGTCGGTGGAAAAAGGGTATTTGCACGTAGGAAAACCGGGCAGTGGCCACTTTGTAAAAATGGTGCATAACGGGGTGGAGTACGGCATGATGCAGGCGATTGCAGAGGGCTTTGAGGTACTGCACAAAAGCGACTTTGAGATGAACTACAAAGAGGTGGCCCGCGTCTGGAACCATGGTTCTGTTGTGCGCAGCTGGCTAATGGAACTTGTGGAGAATGCCTTTGACAAGGATCCGGAGCTTACCGGTATCAAAGGAATTATGCATTCGTCAGGCGAAGGTAAATGGACCGTGGAAACAGCGCTTGATATGCAGGTGGCTACACCCGTAATTGCCATGTCGCTGCTCATGCGTTACCGCTCTTATGAAACCGATACTTTTTCGGGTAAGGTTGTGGCGGCACTTCGCAATGAGTTCGGTGGTCACAAGGTGGAAAAAGCTGACTAGGGAGTTAATATAAGAAGAAGCTATTTCCTGATAATAAAGTCATTCCAATAAATCCTGGTACTCCGGATGTGTGTTTATATATTTTGAGACAGCTGGGCAAGTGGCTCTGACTTTTAATTGTTGCTCACGGGCATAGTCCAGCCCAGTTTGCATCAGTTCTTCTGCAACGCCGTTATTACGCTCTGATTTAGGTACAAACGTGTGCGTGAAATCAATTACGGAATCTGAAGGGTGTGCATAAGCCAGTTCGGCCTCGTCTCCGTCTAAATCAGCGGTAAACTGCTGGTATTTCTTTTCGTGATTTATAGTTGTTGCCACTTCGCTGTAAACAGTTGATGAAGTATAACATACGCATTGAAATGGCTTAGGGGTATATTAGAATTATAAATAGGTCCTATATCTTACCGTATTTTAGAACCCGTACCATACTTCTTTTTGAGGGGCTGCAGCAGATGCTCCAGTCCGTTTATTTTAATCTCGTAGATGGTTGCCAACTGCATGCCTAATTTACCTGGCGGAAAACCCTCACGGTAGAACCACTCGAGGTAAGACACCGGCAGATTACAAAGGACGGTATCCTTATACTTACCAAAGGGCATTTTTATCTGTACCAGTTCTAGCAGGATATTGGAATTTGGTTGTAATGGTTCGCTCATTTACTTATGATCTGATCATATGAATATGGTCTATGCCATCTTCGTCGTATACCTCGCCGGATTGCTCAAAACCAAAGGATTCGTAAAACTTTTTGGCGTAAAGTTGCGCCCCGATCTTAATAGGGCCATGCCCGAACAACCTGTAGCATTCTTCTATAGCCATTTCTACAAGTATCTTACCTAATCCTGTGCCCCTGGTAGCCGGACTGGTAATTATCCTGCCAATAGACATTTGAGTGTAAGAAACACCCGGTGGAACTAATCGGGCGTATGCAGCCAGGTGGTTTTCCTGGTACAGCAGCAAGTGCTGGCACTCCTGGTCTTTATCGTCCAGGTCCAGGAAAACGCAATTCTGCTCTACTACAAACACCTCACTACGCAAGCGAAGCAAGGCATACATTTCCTGTGGAGTAAGGGCATTAAAATCTTTGCAAACTTTAGTAAGCGGCATAATAAGAATGAATTGGAGCTTAAAGATAAACACATAGCGCCATATAAGCTTTAAGAAGTACAGAAACAGCTTACAAATGCAGCAATATTTAGCGAAGAAACGCACACTAACACCATCCATAGAAACAGCAAAAGCCCGGTTAAAACCGGGCTTTTGCTGTTTCTATGGATGGTTGCTGCTTACTTAGCAGATAGCAACACTTTTATTCTTGTCTCCACGGCAGGATCTTCCTGGAAAGCCTCCATGATAGACTCGTATTTTTCTACTGTCAGATCGGCCTCTTCTATGGCCGACTCAATTTTCTTTTTTGTTTCAGGCTGTACTTCTGCCAGGCTTTTGGCGGCTGCAATAAATGCATCGATCTCTTCCTTGTTCTCTGCTACTTCCTTTAGCTGATCCTGCCTGTGCGCTTTTGCCAGGGCATTAAAACGATCTACCGTCAGGTTCGCATCTTTGATTGCACTAACCATGGCTTGACGACCTTCTTTCTGTAACTCAGTCACAGTGCCGTTTACTTCAATAAATTTTTTCAATTCAGCGTCCGAGAATTTCAGTGCGTCTTGCTGCTCCTGGGCAGGTGGAGTTGCGGTGCCCTGGGCGAAGGCAGTTTGTCCGAAAATCATTGATGCCACGAGAGCTGCGGCTGCAATAGTCCCTTTCTTCATTGTTATTTAGGATTGGGTTAAAAGATAAATTCAACTGGAGTGGGCAAGTTTTTCTTATGATAGACACTTAACCACTATACTTTAAGTATAGCAAATCTTGGGCAAAAATCAAAATAATATCATATCTGTATGTGAATTTATGTAAATTTTGAAGTATGATACTATTTTTATTCTATTTATGCTGCTGGGTATTCTCCTTAAATCAGAGAGATTCTTTCACCTGAGCTACCGATAAAAATATTTTAAGTGTGTACGCGCACCGTGTTTTTCCAGTACTTAACCTGATCATCAGGTGTATTTAATAAAAGTGATAGATCTAATCTTTAGAGCTATTTCTACTTTGATAGTGCCATTACCTATACCTTTGTGGTATATAGAAAGAACAGAGATCTGAAAGCATGAAGTTATGGTATCCTTATTCCCAGATGGCCAGGCAACAGCACCGCTACCCTGTGACAAAGGCCAATGGCGTTAATTTATACCTGGAAGATGGTAAAAAAGTAATTGATGGTGTTTCATCCTGGTGGGCAACCATACACGGCTATAATCATCCGGCTTTAAACGAAACCCTGGTAAAGCAGGCGGACCAGTTTTCGCATGTCATGCTGGGAGGTCTTGATCATCAGCCCGCCCACCAACTGGCAGAGAAGCTGGTGCAGATTACTCCAGAGGGTTTAAACCATGTTTTCTTTTCAGATAGCGGGTCAGTAGGGGTAGAGGTTGCCTTAAAAATGGCTATTCAATACTGGGTGAATCACGGCAATACGCAGAAATCCAAGTTCCTGTCGCTCAGGAATGCTTATCACGGAGACACGTTTAAGGCCATGGAAGTAGGAGATGATTCTGACTTTCAGATTCCTTTCGGGCATGTGCTGCACAAAGGTTTTTTCATGAAAACGCCTTCGGGTGGATTTGCCGCCACATTGGATGATGTAAAGCAGGATTTGATACGGCTTGAGCAGCTGCTACAGGAAAACCACGAAGAACTGGCTGCTTTTATTGTAGAGCCGCTTGTGCAGTGTGCCGGCGGCTTTAAAATGTATTCTCCGGCCTATTTAACAGGTGCAAGAGCACTCTGCGACAAGTATAGCGTGCTTTTGATTTATGATGAAGTAGCCACAGGTTTCGGCAGAACCGGTAAGTTGTTTGCCGCTGACCATGCCCAGGCTATACCGGATATCATAGTGCTTGGCAAGGCCCTTACGGCTGGCTACCTGGGGCATGCGGCAACGCTTACAACTACAAAGATTTTCAATAGCTTTCTGGGTACAGGTTATAACAAAGCATTCATGCATGGGCCTACTTTTATGGGAAACCCATTGGCATGTGCTGTTGCTTTAAAAAGTATCGAAATAATAGAGCAGGAAAACTACCTTGATAAAATAGCGAATATTGAGGCTGCCCTGAAACAACAACTTCCCGAAATAAAGCATGATGGTATACAGGATATCAGAGTACTGGGAGCTATTGGTGTAATAGAAGTAAGTGACAGTAAGTTATTAGAAGGATTTACAGAATTTGCCGTGCAGCAGGGGGTATGGTTAAGGCCATTTGGGAAATACCTGTATACTATGCCACCATACATTATAAGCCAGCAGGAGCTGGAGCGGATTATTCAGGTCATGGATAGCTGGTTCAGGCAAGTATAATATTACTTAATACATGTAGAGCCGCTCTGGGAGCGGCTCTACATGTATTAAGTATGTTTGGATAGGGACTTTGCTTAAGGTGAGAAGTTTTAACGCCTATAGGTTGGTTACGCTTACGATGCCTGACTTAATTCCTGCTTAATTCCTTGCAGGTGCTCTTCTGTCAGAGGCTTGCTAATAAATCCTCTGACAACTGCATATTCCTTCGCCATGGTTTGTTCCGAAGGATCAATTGATGACGTGAGGATGTAAATGGAGCAAGCTTCTGAGATTTTGTTTTCATGTGGTTTAAGTGCCTGTAAAAACTGCCATCCATTCATGGTGGGCATGTTGAGGTCCAGAAAAATCACTCTCGGAACATTCTCTCCCAGGTCCTCGGTTATAAAATGCAACCCTTCTTCAGCTGAGGCAAAAGTTAAAGCATTTTCAGTGAAACCCTCCAGCTTTAAAACCATCTCTGTCAGGCAGGTACTGATCGGGTCATCATCTATGATAAATGTTTTCAACTTAATGTCCTTGAGTTAAAATAGTGGTTTTGCATTTAGCTTCTCCCAAATAAACGTTATCTCAGTGGTATAAAACAGGAATATTAACCCATTTTGGTAACATTTAATTTATTAAAAAATATCTGTACTATAATGAATATATTTCATTAAACTATAATTATAGTTATGTAAGTATGGTTTATAAGCTAATAGGTAAGGACTTTTTAATTGCAAATTGCTTTTGTCCTGTAACACAATACTGCAAAAGGTAACATATAAGATTGTGCAGGAATTTGCCGGTTTAGACAATAATCTCTCATGAATATGCGAATATTCACCAGTTGCAATGTTTAAGTGCTATTCTCCCAACTAAAACTAAGTGAACGAATAATTTATTAAACAACAAGGCCCGCTACGAGTGCGGGCCTTGTTGTTTATAGAGGGCAATACGGGTAGCCTATTTTTTATTCGACGTATTTGTAGTAACCGGGAACCCACGGTCACGCATCAGGGCATCTATTTTGGCATCGCGTCCACGGAATTTCCTGTAAGCCTCAGCTGGGTCCATAGAGTTTCTTGGAGCAAATAAGTATTTCACTAATCTGGCTGCCACCTCTTTGTCGTAAAACCCGCCAGGTGCTTCCTCAAAAGCCTCGGCTGCATCGGCAGTTAACACATCGGCCCACATATAACCATAGTAAGCTGTTGCATACCCCTCACCCGAGAATACGTGCCCGAATTGTGGTGAACGATGACGCATCACGATCTCATTCGGCATGTTCAGCTTTTCGAGTGTTTCCCTCTCAAACTTGTCAGGATCTATTCCTGCAGGATCAGCGAGGTGGAACTTCATGTCCATAAGGGCAGAAGCAAGGTATTCGGTAGTAGCAAAACCTTGATTGAATGTAGATGCATTCTTGATTTTTGCTACCAGAGAAGCCGGCATCACTTCTCCGGTTTTATGGTGTTTCAGGAACTGGTTAATAACTTTGTCAGTAGATAACCAACGCTCTAAAAGCTGGGAATGAAACTCTGTATAGTCTCTCACGCCGCTGTTCAGGGTTGGGTACTTTACGTTAGATGACAGAAAGTGCAGTGCATGGCCAAACTCATGGAAAAAAGTAATTGCATCATCCCATGACACCAGAACTGGTTCACCGGGGGCAGGCTTTATGAAGTTTGAGTTATTTGAAGCCAGCACAGTTTGCTTCCCGTTAAAAGTGGTGTGGCTACGGTAAGGCGACGCCCACGCACCTGATCTTTTACCCTGGCGTGCAAACGGATCAAGATACCATAAGCCGATGTGCTCACCGGTTGTCTTATCGGTTACTTCCCAAACCTTTACATCTTCCTGGTAAACAGGCACAGAGCCTGCTGGCACCGGTGTGAATTTAAAATTGAACAGTTCACCGGCAGTAAAGAAAAGCGCCTGTGTCAGGTTGTTTAGCTCCAGGTATTGCTTTACCTCATCAGAGTCGAGGTCATACTTTTGCTTGCGTACCTTTTCGGCATAATATCGGTAATCCCAAGGCTTGATCGTGATCTTTTTACCACTGGCATCGGCTACGGCCTGCATGTCTGCTACCTCTTCTTTTACCCTGGCGATAGCAGCCGGCCAAACGGCATTCATTAGATCCATGGCGCGTTCAGGTGTTTTTGCCATTCTGTTCTGTAACCGCCAGTCAGCATAATTATCATACCCCATTAGCTTCACACGCTCGTTGCGCAGCTGAAGAATCCTGGCAATGTTAGCGTTGTTGTCAGAGGCATCGCCGTTGTCGCCGCGGGAGTAGTAGGTATTCCATACTTTCTCTCTCAGTGATCTTTCGTCAGAATAGGTCAGGAACTGATCCATGGACGAACGTGTGTTAGTTACGGCATACTTGCCTGCTTGTCCGCGGTCAGCGGCAGCTTTGGCGGCGGCCTTCACAAACGACTCAGGTAAACCGCTCAACTGGTCCTTGGTCAGGTAAGTAACATATTTTTCCTCGTCTGCCAGGATGTTGTTTGAGAAAGAAGTATAAAGCGATGAAAGCTCTTTGTTAATTGCCGCATAGCGCTCTTTAGCTGTATTATCAAGGTCAGCGCCTTCCATGGCGAAGCCTTCGTACACCAACTGCACAACACGCTGCTGATCTGCAGGGAGCGGATTTTTCTGAGCATTTTGGTATACCGTTTTAATACGCTGGAATAGTTTCTCGTTCTGTGAGATCTTAGAGTCGAAATCAGAAATCTTTGGAGCCAGTTCTGCCTGAATGGTCCTGAACTCTGGGGTTGACATGTTGCTACTCCAGATGCTATAGTACGTGAAGGCACGGTTCAACTCTTCTCCTGCTTTTTCCAGAGCTTCAATAGTGTTCTCGAAAGTAGCAGGGGCAGGGTTGTTCGCAATGGCGTCTATTTCAGCTAACTGTAGCTCCATGCCTCTTTCAATGGCAGGCTTCAGGTCAGCCAGCTTCATTTTGTCAAAAGCAGGAATACCACCGTAAGGGCCGGTCCATTTAGTCAG
The DNA here is from genome assembly GCF_051904785.1 of Pontibacter sp. MBLB2868. Classification (NCBI taxonomy): domain Bacteria; kingdom Pseudomonadati; phylum Bacteroidota; class Cytophagia; order Cytophagales; family Hymenobacteraceae; genus Pontibacter; species Pontibacter sp. MBLB2868. The sequence goes on from NZ_CP196710.1 coordinate 390,797, forward strand.
TAGCGGGTTGGTCTCCGCCTGCTTCTGTACTACTGCTGCCTGTGTTTTGGTTGAGTTCTCCTGCGTTTGCACAGAAGTACAACTGGCTAATGCCAGTAAAGCAAGCAATCCTGATTTTTTGCCTGCTGTAATAATCTGGTTTCCCATATAAAGTATAGTGAGTAAAATAGCCTTTATCAGACTAGGTTGATGATTGTTCAGGTGACAAGTTACAAAAAACCAGCCAAACTTACCCGCCTGCCTTGTCGTTACAGGGTGTCTGGGGTTATTGACATCCCTTTTTGCAAACCTTTCACAGCAGATCTTTCTGATGCTTAAGCCTGGAAGTTGCTTTCCTTCTTTGTTGCAAGCGGTGCCAGGTAGCCCATGGCCAGTCGTTCAAACGCTGATATTTGCTGCAGCTCCCATGCCTGGTCCCTGGCTAGTTCGGATGCCAGGATACGCGCAACTACCGGTGCAGTCTCGATTGCGGCACGCGCATCCAGAAACAGCATGCGCAGCCGCCTTGCCAGTACATCCTCAACGGTACGGGCCATTTCATGACGGACAGCCCAAACAACTTCTGCCAGGCAATAGTTAAAGGCAGGGTGCAGCTTTTCGCTTAATTCTGGTTGAGTAAGTATAAGTTGTTTGATTACTACTGCATCGGTCCCGTAGATGGAAAGCGGATCATCTGAATCTGAGGCTAAGGTGTTGCCATGTACAGGGTAATGTTCGGTGCGACAGGGCGAAGCAGTAAGCTGATGCGTTTTAATTGTCACTGCCAGGGTGTCTTCAGCCATTTTCCGGAAGATCGTCCATTTACCACCTGTCACTGTAATTAGCCCTGCTGATGAGACAACGATCTTGTAATTGCGCGAAATATCTTTGGTAGACTGCGCATTGCCCTGGTGTGCGGCTAATGGCCTGAGCCCGGCGAAAACAGCGCGTATATCTTCCCGGGTGGGTTTTGTGGTCAGGTAATCGCCTGCAGTATCTAATATAAACGTTATCTCCTGCTCCAGGGCCTTCGGCTCCAGTTCTGCTTTTTTTCGTAAAACGTCTGTTGTGCCTGCCAGCACATGGCCATACCATGGCACTGCAAACAGTACCCGGTTATCCTTGGTTTCAGGTATTAGTAAGGCTTGATTTCCGGGCAGGAAAGAAGCGCTTAGCACCACGTGTGCTCCCTGGCTGGGTTGTACCAGAGGCTTCGCGCCGTGCTGCTCCATCCGGAGGATGGAATCTACGAAAACCCCGGTTGCATTTATAACTGCAGTAGCCTTGATTTGAAACATTTTGTTGTTTTCCAGGTCAAGTGCAGTTACCCCATTAATCTTTCCATTTGCATCCTTTAACAGATCAGTGACCTGTATGTAGTTTAACACGCAGGCTCCATTTTCTACGGCAGTCCGGGCCAGGTTAATGGCGAGGCGGGAATCATCAAACTGGCTGTCATAGTAGCGTATGCCTCCTTTCAGGCCTTTTGCTTTGATAGTAGGCAAAGCCGACAACGTTTCTGTTTTGCTTAAAAATCCGGAAGCTCCGAAACTCCATTTCCCGGCCAGTAGGTCGTATAACTTGAGGCCTGCCAGGTAATAGATGGTTTTCCACCAGGTATACACCGGTATGATAAAGGTTTTCTTCTTCACCACATGACCTGCATTCTGTAAAAGTAGCCCACGTTCTTTAAGGGCTTCCAATACCAGCTTCACGTGCCCCTGTGCCAGGTACCGCACACCGCCATGTATCAGTTTAGTGCTTCTGCTCGATGTACCCTTTGCAAAGTCAGATTGCTCTAACAGAATGGTTTTGTAGCCCCTGATGGCTGCATCCATGGCAATGCCAAGTCCTGTTGCGCCACCACCAATTACCAGTATGTCCCAGGTTAGATTTTGGTCTGTTAGCTGCTTGATAAGCTTCGGGCGGTCCATTGTTATCAGGTATAAAGTTGGAGAAGGTGCGGGTTATACTTTATCATCAATTATGTTATTGTACTTCACTGCTATAGACGATGGTTCGCCTTGTCTGCCATGTTTATTTGCATACGCTTTTGTTACTTCAGCGCCCAGCATAAAAATTATTGAGGAGTAAAATACCCACAATAAAACCACTACCAGAGAGCCAGCAGCTGCATAAATGCCAATTAGTTTTACACTGGTTAAAGCAAAATTGATTACCTGTTTGCCGATCAGGAACAGGATAGAGGTAATTCCTCCTCCCGCCAGGGCATCTTTCCAGGTAACTTTCACATCTGGTAAGATCTTGTGTATGGTTGTGAAGAAAAGGAAAACGACTGACAGGTAGAACAGTGTGTTTACAACCCGTACTGCCGGCGTGAAATAATCTTCCATCAGGTTTACCAGTTCCTCTTTAAAGAAGGCGATAATAAAATCGAGCATCAAGCTTATGATAAGCAAAAGTCCAAGCCCGGCCACTATGGCAATCGCCCCAAGCCTGTGTTTGGCAAGCTTTCGGATGCTAACGCCTTTCTTTACCCTAACATGCCAGACAGAGTTTAGCGCCTTCTGAATAATGAAAAACATGATAGAAGCACTCTGCACGACTACTACTATCCCCAACAGCATGCTCCAGAAATCGGTGGGCATGTTCACCACGTTCTCGAGCACCGTGTTTACCTGCTGCCCGGCTTTTGCACTGATCATGCCAGCTACGTTTCCGACTAGCTTTGCCCTGACTGCTGCTTCTGAAAAGAACAGTGACGCTATCAGGGTAACGACAATTGAGATAGCCGGCAAGGAAAAGATGGTGAAAAATGCGATGGCAGCGCTGAAAACAATGGGTTCGCCTTGCTGAAAATTCTCTTTTGTTTCTTTTAGTATATCCCAGGCATTTGAGGCAAAGCTTTTGATGTTTATCATTTACAAGTATTTCCCTGATGTGTGGGGTTAGATTCCCTGCTATAAACGCTCCTGAATGTATGAAGTTTAGCCACAGAGGTGTACCTGGCGCAATTAGGCTTTCGCTTTTACTTACACAGGACGCTTTAACTTTCAACTTCTGAAGCGGGGAGGTTAAAGTTTATCTGTTTTCTATGCAATTTCGTAAACTAAGGTATGAACCTCACCCTATTCAACACCCACACCTTAGCTGGAAGACTGGAAATAGTCTGGGAACACGGCACTTTTATTGCTCGAAGGGGCAGGAGGGGATATCGCATTGAGCTATACTGTATTGGCAATTTTTTTGCCGAAATATGGTCAAATCCTGAAACAAACATCATTGGTTTGATAAGAGGCTTTAACAGCAGTAAAGCGCTGGAACCCTATGCCAGTAAGATTCAACTGGTTGATATGTTAAATTGATAACATAAGCTATATGGTGCAGCAGGCAGTTATTTGCCATGCTGTAATAGTTTAAACATGCAGTACAAACAAGTACTGGAAAGATGCACTATAGAGTTAATAAATAAAAGAAGCTCCTGATCTGATAATTGCTGTCATGCAATTATCAGATCAGGAGCTTCTTTTACAAACAGTCAGTTGCTAAGTAACTAATTTGGACTTTATTGTGCCGCAGCCAGCCCTTTTTGTTTTGCTAACGGGTGTTGCTTTTGGGCTTCCACTTTTTGCAGTAGTGCGGTAAAAAATGCTACAGCTTCACTTGGCTCAAAGTTACAATGACCATAGCGTTGTACCGGGAAGGCTGCAAACAGGCTGCTTTTGCCAATAGGCACTTTTTCCTGGTATAAAGCCAGGTTCCAGATCAGGGCGATTGGGTCGCCGGTTGTGTGTGCCTTTACCAGTGGCTTTTTAAAGATACCTTGTGTCTCGTATTCTTTCTTTATGGTTTTGAGTGCTTCCTTATCTGCTGCATAGCGCTGCACCTCCTCATTCAACTGAATATCGCCACTAACACTACCTGTACCGGTATAAACGTAGTCGGTGTTGTCGAATGGTAAGCCGCCAAGCTTTATGATAGCATCTTGTACAAACAGGTTGTAACGAAGTACGTCAGTAAAAGTGTTTGCAACAGTGCTGAAATTATTAGGGTCATAGGGGGCTTGGACAACGTTCAGGAAAGTTAATGTTTTAGATGGGTCTTGGCTGATGGCAGCAATTATTCTAGGTACATAAACTGTTTCCCAGTCTGTGATCATATCAGCAGGAACATTTACTAAGCTGCCCGGAAGCACTCCCGGGAAGAAGTAATCAAACAAAACCCTGAAGTTGCCATAATAGTTGATCTGCCTTTGAAAGTCGCCACAAGGGCCGCATAAAGACAAGCCTCCGCTCCACAGTTCCGGGTATCGTTCTATAGCAAGTGTAGTAACAAGGCCTCCCTCCGAAGCTCCTGTCAGGTAGATCTCTTTTGGGGCTCCATAGTTCTCAATAAAATAATTCCGAAGGTTGATCATGTCTTGTATGCCGGTTTGAATCGCCAGGCCATTCTGGCTGTAGCTGCTAGTAGCGAAGGCATAACCAAGGCTGGTGAAAAGAGGAGCATACATCTCAACTTCTTCTGCAATGCTCAGGGGCACAAATGCAGGAGTATAACCGCGGGCATACATGATCAACTCACCATTCCAGTTTTCAGGTACACAGATTAAGGTAATAGCTCCATCTAACATGCCTGGTATACATTGTACTGAACCATTAAGCGGCATTACTGATTGCTGGCTGGTTACATTGTCATTCAGTGGTTGAGGGTCTTCTTCTACTATAGGCTGGCATTGCGTTAATAAGAGCAGCAAACATAAAAAAGCAGCTATAACACCCTTGGAGGATAACCTACTAACAAATTTTTTCTGGTAATAAGTTAGCAGATGCAGTTTACCTTTTCTACTTACTCTTGGTAATTGATTAGTTGATGTTTCCATAAGTATGAGTTTATTTCTAATTATAAAAACTTAGTAGGGTAGCAAAGCAGGGTAAACTTATGCAGCAATATAAAGGGCGGAATTAGGTAAATTCGTGTTCCTGCCGCTGAATACATTGTGAGCAGGATATGCGTCTGGATTAAAATAAAAAGTGATTAATACATTATTGTGTTGCAGAAACAGTAAAGGGTATAGAAGTATACGGGTAAAATTTTGCACCTAAGTATTTATATGTAGAACTATTAGGTGCTTGCCAGGGATTTTAAAGTGTAGGGAGTATAACAACTGGTGAGTGTGTTTTGGCGACACCTGAACCAGGGTTAAATTTGTATAACCGTCCTGTTATCTTTGCATCAATGAATTCTATTGAACTGAGCTCCTACTACCGCCTCTATGCCTTTTCTGACTATCAAAGTATGAAGTCAGCGCTTCCGTATATGCAGCGTGTGGTGCTGGCAAAGGGTCTCACAGAAATAGAAGAAGCCGATGCCAGGCGCTTTGTCTGGCGAAGTGGTAATGGGTATAAAAATTACCTGAATCCTTTCTCAGCTCAAAACATACGTGTATCAGCTATCCAGTCATTTATAACGGCACTACAGGCTCTTTATAAAAGCAATGGATTTTCAGCACGATATGTTGTTGTGGAGCGCAGGTAGCTTACTTTTTTTGCTTTAAGCCTTTGCCGGATTATATCGTAACACTTCTTTACTAGCAGATTTCCTGTCTTTAAATGAGTCCATACTCTTTCCTAAAAGAGGAAGAGTGCGCCTCAATAAATTTAAACAAATAAAGATAGTGATCCTGTTTTCAGCCCTTGTTAAGATGGTGCCGCTGATAAGTAAGGCAGGTGCCCAGAGGGCTGGGTTTTAGGGAAATAAAAAGATGTAGAACGCGCCTTCAACCTGTAAAGGTACCTTCCAGCATGAAAAGGAATAGTAACTACAACATAAAAAAGGCCGGGTATTATACCGGCCTTTGTATGCTTACTAGTAGCGGGCAGCCTGATTAGCTGTTTGCTTTGCTTGCCGCTTCTTTTGGAGCGTCTGGAGCTAGGTTAGCTTTTGTATTTTTTTCAACCTTGGCATAGTTGTAGGCCGGGCAATATGTTTTACAAGACGCCATGCCAAGCGCTAAGCATAAACAACCCACTGCTAATACTCTCTTCATATTAATGTTTGTTTTGGAGATTTAAATCAAAAATAGTATTTTTCTTTTAAAAGCAAAATTTATTTACTAAAAAATAAGGTAATAATTTCTAAGCTTCATAACCCAAAATTCGCATCATAGATTCGCTGGATTGCTCCGGTGCAAACTGCCATGTTTTCAGATTTCCCTCTTCATCACGATCTACGAGAATATGCTGTGGTGACGGGATCAGGCAATGTTTAATTCCACCATAACCACTCAACTGTTCCTGGTAAGCACCTGTATGGAAGAAACCAATGTATAATGGTTGCTCTTTAGGCGCCTTCGGTAAAAACACCTGGAACGAGTGCATTTCAGAGTTATAATAGTCCTGGCTGTCGCAGGTCATACCTCCGAGTTGTATCTTACGGTATTCTTTATCCCAATGGTTTACAGCGAGTAGGGGCCAGCGCTGGTTCAAAGCCCAGGCATCCGGTAGATTTGTGATGAACGAGCCATCTATCATATACCATAACTCCTTGTCGTTCTGTAGTTTCTCGTCCAAAATAGAGTAAATGTTGGCAGCACTTTCACCAACAGTAAAAATTCCGAATTCTGTAAAAATATTTGGTTCCGGCACGCCTTCCTCGTTGCAGATACGCTTAATGGTACGCAGGATTTCTTCTGTCATATACCTGTAATCGTAGTCTGCCTGAATCGATGTCTTTATCGGGAAACCGCCACCGATATCAATGGTGTCCAGCTCCGGACACACCTTCTTCACTTCAGCATACTTGTGCACAAAACGGCTAAGTTCCGACCAGTAATAAGAAGTGTCTTTGATGCCTGTATTGATAAAGTAGTGCAGCATCTTCAGTTCAAACCTGTCGTCGGGCTTTATTTGCTGCTCGTACAGGTCAATCACATCGTTATACCTAACACCTAACCTAGAAGTATAGAACTCAAACTTAGGTTCTTCGTCTGATGCCAGCCTGATGCCGACTTTGGTCTTCTGGGTAATGTGCTCTTTGTAATAATCAATCTCGCCCAGGTGGTCCAGTATAGGCATGCAGTTCACGAAACCTTCGTTTACTAACTCAGATATCCACTGGCGGTACCGCTGACGCTTAAAGCCGTTACAAACAATGTATGTGTTCTTGTTTATTTTACCCTTTTTGTAGAGCGATCTGATGATCTGCATATCATAGCCAGACGAGGTTTCGATATGAATGTCATTCTTAAGGGCTTCCTCCAGCACAAATGAGAAATGCGAAGCTTTGGTGCAATAGCAGTATGTGTAGGTACCGTTATAGTTCAGCTTTTCCATGCTTTCCTGGAAAAGCTTTTTTGCCCGCTGAATTTGCGAACTGATCTTTGGTAAATATGTTAATTTAAGAGGAGTGCCATATTCTTTAATGATATCCATAAGCGGAATACCGTTAAAGAGTAATTCATTATTTTCTACGGTGAACTCTTCTGTTGGAAAGTCAAACGTTTGATGAATCAGATCAGTGTATTTATCCATTCTGTGGTGCTGGGTTAAGAAAACATGCAATATTGATTGTATTTTACCATCTTTGCAAAAACTTTGTTCAGATTATGTGAAACGTTCATCAATTTATTGTTATCACACCTTTTAAAGTGTGATTAATAATAAGGTGTTCAGTTTCATGTGGCTAGAGAAACTCTAAAATAAAACACATGAAAAAAATTAAACTGATAGAAGTAAGATCGGAGCTTGGAGCCGGAACAAGAGGGGCCAGTATGGGCATAGATGCGCTACGCGTAGCCTGCTGGGATAAAGGCTCTGACTATTTCAGGCGCTTTAACTCTGTGAGCGTTCCTGACCTGAATTATACTTTGTTCGATAAAGATGTTTTCCCAAATGCACACCGCATAGACAGCATCCTTACGGTACAGAAAAATATTGCCAATGCCGTGGAGCAGACCATTAATATGGGAATGTTCCCGCTGGTACTGGCCGGAGACCACTCCAATGCGCATGGCACCATTGCCGGAATTAAATCGGCTTACCCTGAGAAAACCTTGGGAGTGATCTGGATTGATGCACACGCTGATATTCACTCTCCTTATACTTCTCCTTCAGGTAATGTGCATGGCATGCCATTGGCTATGGCCCTAAACGTAGATAACTTGGACCGTCAGATAAACGACCCGGCTCCGGAAGCGGTTTTTTTCTGGAACTCGCTGAAGAAACTCGGCTTTGACGGACCTAAACTAAAGCCGGAACACCTGGTTTATATTGTTGTGCGCGACACCGAGGAGCCGGAAGATTACTTTATCAAGAAAAATGGCATCAAGAATTTTACGTATGCCGAGTTTACACAAAAAGGTGCCGAAAAAATTGCACAGGAAGCACTAGAGCGCCTGAAAGATTGTGATATCATTTACGTGTCTTTCGACGTGGACAGCCTGGATTCCAAATTCTCTAAAGGAACGGGTACACCCGTAGAGACTGGTTTAACAGTGCAGGAGGCAAAAGACCTGAACTACCATCTTTTGCAGGATCCGCGCGTAGTTTGTTACGAAATGACGGAGATCAACCCGACATTGGACACAGAGAACACCATGGCAGAAAATGCCTTCGATATTTTAGAGACAGCTACAGAAGCTATCTTACACCGAGAATCTAAAAGTACAGCCATACATTAATGCAACTTCAATTCGCCATTAGCCAAAGTATCAGCCAGGCGCTGCAAGCTTTATTTCAAATTTCTGTTGATGCCTCGCAGATTGCGCTGCAACCAACCCGCAAAGAGTTTGCAGGCGCCTTCACGTTCGTAACTTTTCCATTTACCAAGCAAGCAGGCAAAGGCCCGGAGCAAATAGGGCAGGCGCTGGGGGAGTACCTCAAGGAGCACGCCAAAGAGGTAAAGGATTTTAACGTAGTGAAGGGCTTCCTGAACCTGGAAGTACAGGATGCCGAGTGGCTAAGCCTGTTCCGGGACCTGATGCAGCGTCCGAACTTTGGGCAGGGCGAACCTAGTGGGCGCAATGTGATGGTAGAGTATTCGTCGCCAAACACGAACAAGCCACTGCACCTGGGCCACCTGCGCAACAACTTCCTGGGATACTCTATCTCAGAAATTCTGAAAGCGAACGGCCATGAGGTAATGAAGGTGAACCTGGTAAATGACCGTGGTATCCATATTTGTAAGTCGATGCTGGCTTATGAAAAACTGGGCAACGGCGAAACACCACAGAGCAGTGGCATGAAAGGCGACCACTTGGTAGGCAAGTACTACGTGCTGTTCGACAGGGCTTACAAAGAACAGATCGAGGAGCTGGTAACGCAGGGGATGGACAAGGAGGAAGCCAAGAAGAAGGCTCCCTGGATGCTGGAAGCGCAGGACATGCTGCTGAAGTGGGAACAGGGTGATGCGCATGTGGTAAACCTCTGGAAAATGATGAACAGCTGGGTGTATGCCGGCTTTGATCAAACATACCGTACTATCGGTGTTGATTTCGATAAGTTCTACTACGAATCAGAAACCTATACTTTAGGCAAAGAGCTTGTGGAAGAAGGCCTTCATAAAGAAGTGTTCTTCAAAAAGGAAAACGGCTCTGTCTGGGTAGACCTGACAGAAGACGGATTAGATGAGAAACTGCTTTTAAGAGCAGATGGCACATCTGTATATATTACCCAGGACCTTGGTACTGCCGAACTGAAGTATAACGACTTCCCGTACGACCAGTCGGTGTATGTTGTGGCTGATGAGCAGAACTACCACTTCCAGGTTTTAAAAGCTGCTTTAAAGAAGCTCGGAAAACCTTACGCTGATGGCATTTATCACTTGTCTTATGGCATGGTGGACCTGCCTTCCGGTAAAATGAAATCAAGAGAGGGTACTGTGGTAGATGCAGATGAGCTGGTGCAGGAGATGATAGATACGGCGCGTCAGCAGACAGAGGAACTCGGAAAGATTGACGGCTTTAACACAGAAGAGGCGCAGCAACTATACCATACACTGGCTATGGGCGCTCTGAAGTATTTCCTGTTAAAAGTAGACCCCAAAAAGCGTATGCTGTTCAATCCGCAGGAGTCAATCGACTTCCGTGGCAACACAGGTCCGTTTATACAATATACACATGCTCGTATCTCGGCCATACTGCGTAAGGCAAATGAAATGGGTATAAAAGTGGACGCTACTGCCTTTGAAAACATCACAGAACTGCATGATGCAGAACAGGAAGTGATCATGCAATTAGCGAACTACCCATCGGTGGTTAAAGAGGCCGGAAGCCTGTACGCACCTTCTGTTATCGCAAATTATGCTTATGAGCTGGCAAAATCTTATAACCGCTTCTACCAGGAGATATCCATCTTTAACGAAACGGATGAGGAGGCGCGTAATTTCAGGATAGCCTTATCGGCCATGGTAGCGCGTTTTGTGCGTGCAAGTATGAGTTTGTTGGGCATAGATGTGCCCGAGAGAATGTAAGTGAACCCTGCGAATAAGTTAAAACAAAAGTATAAGCTGCTGGTTACATTGGCGCAAATTCACTTTAACAAAACTAAACACATGAAAAGTATCTTTAAACTTTTAGGTTTGTCACTGGTATTAGGTATTACTGTGTCCTGTTCGGGCACTGCAAATAACAAAACATCAGATAACGCTATGGCAACAGAAACAACAGCTAATGCAAACACATCAGGCACCGACTTTTACTCTTTTAAAGTGGAGGCGTTGGATGGCCAGGAAATTGATTTTTCGAAGTATAAAGGTAAGAAGGTACTGCTAGTGAATACAGCTTCGGAGTGCGGATTTACGCCTCAGTATGCCGGTTTGCAGGAGCTGCACGAAAAGCATGGTGATGAAGTGGTTATACTTGGCTTTCCGGCTAACAACTTTGGCGGCCAGGAACCTGGTAGCAACGAAGAGATCGCTACTTTTTGCCAGCGTAACTATGGCGTCGCTTTCCAGATGTTCGACAAGATCTCGGTGAAAGGCGAAGACAAGCACCCGCTTTATACCTGGCTTGCTGCGCATGCCCCGAACCACGAAGAGCCTAGCTGGAACTTCTGTAAATACCTGGTAGATGAGAATGGTAATGTTGTTGCCTTCTTCCCTTCCAAAGTGAAGCCGATGGATGAAGAAATCCTGGCAGCAATTCAAAAGTAAGTTAATGAGCAAAGAGGCCAAAGCGGTTTAAGCTCAATAAATAACATAACACGTTGAATACAACAGAACATACCACCACAAATCCAGGTCTTGTAAAGGCCTGGATTTCGGCTTTTAGGCCACGCACATTGCCTCTGGCATTTTCCTGTATAGGTATGGGCGGATTTATAGCAGCAGCAAACAATGTGTTCGATGCTACTGTTGTAGGGCTCTGCGTGCTCACTACGCTGTTTCTTCAAATCCTTTCCAACCTGGCAAACGATTACGGTGATACCAAACACGGCGCTGACAGTGAGCATCGTGAAGGGCCAATGCGAGCGGTTCAGGCAGGGCATATACAGGCAAGCCAGATGAAGCAAGGGATGATGGTATTCAGTTTGCTATCGCTGGTCTCCGGGTTGCTGCTGTTGTGGGTCGCATTTGGCTCCGATGGTATTTTACTGTTCCTTGTGTTCCTGGGGCTTGGGCTGGCTTCTATCTGGGCGGCCATTAGCTACACTGCCAGCGACAAACCTTATGGGTATGCTGGCTTAGGGGATGTTTTCGTTTTTATATTTTTTGGATTGGTAGGTGTACTGGGTACATATTACCTGCAGGCGCAGCAGTTACAAGCGGTGGTTGTACTTCCGGCTTTGATATGTGGCTTTTTCTCTACCGCTGTTTTAAACGTGAATAACATTCGGGATATCAAGTCTGATATAATAGCTGGGAAACGCTCGGTTCCGGTAAGGCTAGGGCCGGAGAAGGCCAGGGTTTATCACCTGTTGTTATTGCTAGGAGGCGTGCTGAGCGCATTTTTTTATGTGCTGCTAAACTACTACAGTCCATGGCAGTTTCTATTCATACTTGCCCTTCCGTTGGTTGTTGTAAATGCTGTAAATGTATGGCGCAAACAAACGTCTAAAGAGCTTGACCCCTACTTAAAGCAAATGGCCATGACTACTTTGCTTTTTGTGCTATTGTTTGGCATAGGGCAGGTGCTGTAACATATTCCTTTTGTTGCCGCATTACTTTATCTTTATTACCTCAAAATTGACAGGTATCGTATTTTTTACCTTTTCTTTTTCCTGGAAATGGAACGGCTTAACCAATTGATTGCCGTTTTCGTCAGTGTCCCAGATATCAGCAGGAGCAGTGCCCCATGAAGTGTACTTGGGAAAAGCGTAAGGAATTCCTTCCCAGTAAAAGCCATTGCGGCTCTCTGCAAAGGGAATGTTATTTGTATCCACAACATGAAAATGAAGGTGAGGAGCATCGGAGTTACCCGAGTTTCCCAGCTTGCCCAGCACTTGCCCTTTCTTAACTATTTCCCCTTCTTTTACCTTAATAGACCCAGGCTGCATATGTGCGTATAGGGCAACTACGTTTTTCCCCATATCAATGTATACATTGTTTCCTGCAATGTTATCGATAGTAATTTTGTAGTCAAGTTTGCCTGGAGTCTGGTGCTCTGGTATGCCGTCTTTTACCGAAATAACTTTACCTCCTGCTGCAGCTAAGATTTCCTCGCCATAAGAATACCAGTCTGCATTGCTGGCTCCTTTGTTTTTGAAGAGATTCCCTTGCTTGTCAAGCTTAACAAAGTCTATTGCATATCGCTGCGCGTTATGGCCTAATACATATCCCTGCTGTAAGCTGTCAAAGCTTGGCTCCTTCATTTTTACTGTTAATTTGGTATGCTCAGAAGTGGGGCCTGGCGCATTGCCTGCCATCCAGATTCCAGGTCTTAAAGGGAAGCCTATCTCGAGAGGTGACTCTCCAGATACAGCCACAGCTCTGTTCAACTCTTTTTCCTGCCCGTTTACTGTATATAAAAAGGTAAGATTTAACTGGGTTGGCGTTTCCGGAGATGAAGTGGGTACCCAGTTATAGCTTACAAAAGCTGTGCTATCGCTCCGCAAGGGTTCAAAGGTTGAAGAACTGTATTTTATACCTTCCTCTCCTGATACCTCTAAGCTTTTAGGGGTAAAAGCTTCCCTGCTGCTGATCTGTGTATCGAACACCACCCAACTGCCTGTACTACTTTTAACTGTTCTGGCAGGTGTTGGTACTATTACCTGGATCTGCTGTGCCTGCGCGGCAAGGCAGAGTAGAATTGTCAGTGCTGTTAGAACATTCTTTTTCATAGTTGAAAAGTTTAAGCTGTGATATTAACTGTATAGCTCTACTTACCTCTTCTATTTCATTAAACGGTGTACTATCAGGAGTGCAAAGCTTTTCATAAAAACAGTTGAAGCTCTTTCAGCTTAAGAGCTTACAAGTACCCATACGTTACGATACAGAAGTGATAGAAAAGGGGGTACAAAAATAGCCGCTTTCAGGCGGCTATTTTTGTGCTTTATGATGTTTGTTACGCATTCTGCTGTTCACCGCCTTGAGGTTGGGATCCTTCGCTTTTGTTCCTGTTCTTATTTCGGTTCCTGTTACGGTTATTAGGTTTGCGTGTGCCGCCCTCAGTAGATGCCTGATCTTTAGGCTGTGCTATCAATTTTATAGGCCGGTCTCCTGTTTGCGCAGGCGTGCTCCTGGGTTTGCCATGTCCCTTGCTACGGTTATCACGGCGCTGACCTCCTCCACTTGGGCGGTTTCCTCCGGCATGTTTGCTTCCGCTGCCTCCTCTGCTGTCATGGCGCTTAGTCGGGTCATATACAGGGCCAGGACCAAAATCTTCAGGTAACGGTAGTTTAGGTACTTCACGCTCTATCAGGCGCTCTACTTTCTGTACCCGGTGCATGTCTTTCTCGTTCACAAAGGTGATAGCCACCCCTGTTGAGGCTGCACGTGCTGTACGGCCAACACGGTGAACGTAGTCCTCGGCATCCATCGGCATATCAAAATTAACCACATGGCTCAGGCTTTCGATATCAATACCCCTGGATACAATATCTGTGGCAACCAATATCTGGTACTGCTTATTTTTAAAGCCTTGTAAAGCACGCTCACGCTCATCCTGCGTCATGTCAGACTGAATGCCTTCCGCGTTAAAGCCCATCTTGCACAAAGATCGTACGATCTGGTTTACATTAGATTTACGGGAAGTAAACACGATCATGCTCTGCACCTCCTGCTCTTGCAGCAAGTGTTCCAATAATGGCAGTTTCTGATTATCGTAGGCAAGATACATGCGCTGGTCAATACCGGCAGCAGGCTTGGAAATGGCTAGGTTTACTTCAGCAGGATTTTGCAGGATCTGCTGTGACAGGTCACGGATCTTGCGAGGCATTGTAGCTGAAAAAAGTAATGTCTGTCTTTCCTTTGGCAACTGCTGGATGATCTTCAGGAGGTCATCCATAAAGCCCATGTCCATCATTTTATCCGCCTCGTCCAGTACCAGGTGGTTCAGCTTATCCAACTTAACATAGCCCATTGCCATATGGGCCATTAAACGCCCTGGCGTAGCAATAATAATGTCAGCACCGGTGGTTAGGGCTCTTTTTTGCTGATCCCAATCACCGCCTTTGCTGCCGCCATAAATGGCAATGGAGCTAACGGAGGCAAAGTACCCGAAGCCTTCTACCTGTTCGTCGATCTGTTTTGCCAGTTCCCGGGTGGGTACCAGTATAAGTGTGCTTGTGTGGTCGTAGTTGGAGTGAGATATCCTGTCGATGAGGGGGAGCAGGTAAGCTGCTGTTTTACCCGTACCGGTTTGTGCACAGGCAATCATGTCTTTATGCTCAAGGATAAGCGGAATAGCTTGTTCCTGAACGGGAGTGGGTTTATCGTAACCCATCGAGTCAATACCAGTCAGTACGTCGTCGTGTAAATTGAAGGAATGAAAATCCAAAGTATGTTTTATTAATTAACAGACAATTCCAGTGGAGCTATACGGTTTGCACAGTTCCCTTTATTAGGTAAAGATACGATAAATAAGGTTGCTAAAACAGTAGGCTGTTTTCTTGTTCTTTCAAAGCTGTATATTGCAATTTAAGGTATATTGTATTTTTATTGTGTGTATTTGTATTGATATCTTGTAAGTGCAATATATATAAATGTATTAATATATCCTTTTTATTCTATATTGTTAGTTTTATTGTGTTATCTGATTAATAAGTGTGTGGGTGGTATTTTAAGCAATATATAAAAAATCATATTACTGTGTAACATTTGATAAAAGGCGGCGTAATGGATTTAAGGAAGTGCTTCTGGTGCTATCCTGATAAAGTATAATATCACCTACATTTTCGGTTATGAAAAAAATTATACAAGAGTCACCTAATTTCTTTTTATTGTTAGGCCTTAATATCATCAATGCAATCTTTATGCTACTGAAATAAGAGCATTTTAACATAAGATTAACCAAACAAAAGCGCAGCCTGGCCCGAAAGCCGGGCTGCGCTTTTTATGCCGATTAGGAAATTTTAAGTTATTTTGCCCTGTTGGTTAAGTAAGCTCATTTAATAATAGAAGAATACACAATATTTTATGGCTGGACATAATAAATGGTCACAGATCAAGCGAAAGAAGGGTGCTCTGGATGCAAAACGATCAAAGATCTTTACCAAGCTTATAAAAGAGATTACAGTTGCGGCCAAAGTAGGAGGGCCGGACCCTGACGGAAATCCACGTCTACGCCTTGCCATACAGACAAGCAAGGCGGCCAATATGCCAAAAGACAATATTGAAAGGGCCATTAAGAAAGGGGAAGGCAATGAGGGTGACTACAGCGAAGTAACCTACGAAGGGTATGCTTCCAATGGCGTGGCGATATTTATTGAATGCCTTACAGATAATATCAACCGCACCGTACAGAACCTGCGCACCATATTTAACAAAGGCAATGGCAGCCTTGCTACCAATGGGTCAGTTGAGTTTTTGTTCGACCGCAAAGGGGTATTTATCGTTAAGGCAGCTGCTGAAAGTGCGCCTGACGAAGATGAACTGTTGCTTGAGCTGGCCGATGGAGGAGCTGAGGAGGTTGAGTTTGAAGATGGCTATATCACCATTTACTGTGCCATGGAAGATTTTGGCGCGCTTCAGAAGAAAGTAGAAGAATTAGGCATGGACCTGGAAACTGCAGAGCTGCAGCGCATCCCGCAAACAACTGTGGCCGTGGAAGACCCGGATGCAGTGCGTAAAATACTGCGACTGATCGATTCGCTGGAAGATGACGACGATGTGCAGAAAGTATACCATAACCTTGAACTGAATGAAGAGGTACTGGCTGAACTGGAGTAGTCTGGTTCAGCTCTTATAAAACAACTAAGCCGCTGGCGTAATGCCAGCGGCTTAGTTGTTTTATAAGAGCTAGTATTTGAAAACTAATACCACCGGGTTGCTTATTTGACCACAGATGTTCACTTTTACCTTATGAAAGACTCTGTTTTCCGGGATATGCTGGTACTGGAACTGGCAAGTGTATTGGCAGGCCCTAGTGTAGGGCAGTTCTTTGCCGAGCTGGGGGCGAAGGTAATTAAAATAGAAAATGCCATTACACACGGCGACGTAACCCGAAGCTGGAAACTGCCATCAGAATCACCTGACACCGATACTCCTGCCTATTTTTGTGCAGCGAACTGGGGTAAAAGCTCAATGGCTCTGGATCTGCGACAAGCCCAGGACTTACAGCAACTGTATGCTTTAACCAAAGAGGCAGCTATCGTAATAGCCAGTTATAAACCAGGAGATGCTGAAAAGCTGAAAGTTGATTTTGCAACACTGCAAGCTATTAACCCAGCCTTGATCTATGGCCATATTACAGGGTACGGAGAACAGGATAGCCGTGCGGGGTATGATGCTGTGGTGCAGGCTGAGAGTGGCTTCATGTACCTGAACGGAGAACCAGGCGGACCTCCCGTTAAGATGCCTGTGGCATTGATGGACGTACTTACTGCTCACCAGTTAAAGGAGGGCCTGTTGGTAGCCATGTTGCAAAGGGAGCGTACAGGGCAAGGGCAGTTGGTGCAGGTTTCGATCCTGGATTCCGGTATAGCTGCATTGGCCAACCAGGCTACTAATTACCTGGTAGCAGGACATGAGCCACAACGAATGGGCTCAGAGCACCCTAACATTGTGCCTTACGGAAGTGTATATACTACAAAAGACAGGAAGCAGCTGGTGCTTGCAATCGGCGACGACAGGCAGTTTAAAAAGCTTTGCAGTGCCCTCGGGAAACCAGAACTGGCAGAACTTACCGCATTTAAAACAAATCATAGCCGTGTCCGGAACCGCCAAGAAGTTAACCACGCTTTAAGTGACCTTATTTCGCATCAGGACAGAGCGCCATTGCTGCAACTGTTACATGATCTGCATGTTCCGGCAGGGGCTGTTAACAGTATACCAGAAGTGTTTAGGTTACCCCAGGCGCAGGAGATGTTGCTTAGGCAGCAAGACACGCCTGGCGGTGTGCGGCAGGTGGCATTCAGGATAGCAGGCCAGGAACTGCCTGCGCTTTCGCCTCCCCCTGCTTATGACAAACATTCGTAGAAATAGGTGATTGGAGGTGTTAATATACCGTACAAACTAGTTAGAGTAAGATTTGTAGTTCAAGGAAGCTTTGTCAAATTTTAAACAAAGTTTCTTCGTATTCGGTACAAACTACATCTGGCAAACCCACTGACGCAGAATAAAACATGGAAGATAGATTAAATGATATAATAAACGGACTGCACCAGAAGTCTGTCACAAAACAAGAAATATACCGCAACACCAAATTCACCTTCGATAGAATGAAGGTGATTTCGCAGGAGCTGATTGACGAGCTTACAGAGCGTATTACTACGCAGGATGCCAATGTTGTGATTGAGTACAGGAATGTAGGGGAGCATGAGTTTCAGATAAAGTTCTCAGGCGACCTGCTCGTTTTTGTAATGCATTCTAATATCATCACTTTTCCTGACGATTACGAGATCATGCGCAATGAATATATCGATGAGGACTTCAGGCGAAGGTTCTTTGGCCATATTATGGCCTACAATTTTATGGCGGATACCATCAAGTATAACAGGCTGGACGACCCCGGCTACCTGGTAGGACGAATGCTCATCAATATTGAAAATCATTTTTGTATAGAAGGTGTAAAGCAGCTGGACCTGCCTCAGGAGGAGATCTCAAATATTGCAAAGAATGTGATCACAGACCGTACTTTGAGAGTAATTGTGGAGAGCGCTATGGTGGCGGCAGTAAATAACGATTTGATGGGGCAGGATGTAAGTGATATTGAACGAATCACGCTAAAGCAAAAGCTGGAAAACACGCACCTCACAAAGCCTCGAAAACTAGGTTTCCAGATCAGTCACGAGCTAACACATTAACTCTGGTTTAGTTATAAAGTATAAATGCCCGGGCTATGTCCCGGGCATCCTTTTTTTACCAGTTGTTGGATCATACTTCCAGCTCCTGCCGCAAAGCAACCAGCACTTTGGCTATCTCCGGCAGGCTATCCAGCAACTCCTCGAAACTGCTGATGCAAAAATACTGGCTCTGGAAAGTTTCTTTTATGTAACCTGTGTCTAATATGTGCGCAACACTGAACTTGTTCTTAATACTTTCGGCAGATACTGACAGCTTACTCTCACCAACCGATGAAAGAATACCAGCTCCGTAGATACGCGCCTCAGAACCGGGTTTACGAAACAACCCAAACTCGATGGTGTACCAGTAAATCCGGGTAAGCCGGTCTATGATTTCAGGGCTATCTATGTGTTCAAGAGCTAAAGCCGACAGCTTCGCCAGGAACTCACAGTAAACCGGTATGGTAAGTAGAGGCACATGCCCAAACACATCATGAAACATATCCGGCTCCTCCAGGTAGTCAAGTTGTTCCATCTTCCTGATCCAGACTGTAGCCGGAAATTGCTTGTTGGCTATCAGTTCAAAAAACAGGGCATCATCAACAATACCCGGAGCCGGCACTACTTCAAATCCGGTAAGGCTTTTCAGTCTTTTATTTATCTCTGCGAAGTCAGGTATTCTATCAGGCTTAAAATTTACTAGTTGCAGCCCTTCAAAGAATTCAGGAATGGCTTTTCCAGGTAAATTTTTCATCTGACGCTCAAATAGTATTGCCCATACTTTGTGGTTCTCTTCTGTGTAAGTGCTATAGTTCTGTACTAAGGTCATGTCTTTTTATTTGCTAAAATGTTATATGGATTAAAAATAGAAAAGCAGTGGCTTGAGCCACTGCTTCGGCAGGTTCACCTATATGGGGAGTACACTCCGGTAACTCCTTAAATTTTATTTGATGTTGGTGATTGCCTTAGCAGTAGCGATAATAGCGATAATAATAGCTGTAGTAGCTATACACGCTAAGGCAATAAGAATAAGCAGCAGACAGCAGCAACTGACCAGGAGTTGGCAGTGTAAGTGTGGTTGCTATGGCTGTCGGTTTGTGCATCTGTTTATTTGGTGATACAAGAATGCAAACATAAACGGGAAATCCAAATGTTTAACAAGGTTTTGTTTGGTGTTTTTTCAGGCTACAGGAGTAGTTTGTAACGCTGGTGTTTGTAGAGAGCTGTATTTGGTATATTTAGTTTTTGTTGGTGTATATGTCTTTGTATTAAGTAGTTGCGTATACTGATTTGTGTGCTGTATGAACATGATTTAATTTTATTTCGACCATGAGGAATACGGTTTCTCTTAATAAATATCTTACTCTTACCAGTCTGGTATGTTGCTTAAATAGTATTGCGCTATTCCTGTATATTGGTTTGCTAAGCAGCTGTACCTCGCCAAAGTCAAAAGCAGAAACATTGCAGACCAGCAACGTTGTCATTGTTGTCATTGATGGTCCGCGTTACTCTGAGACATGGGCAAACACGCCTGGCCTAATCCCGAATATGTCTGGTGAAATGAAAAGCAAAGGTGGGTTTATCAAAGAATTTTACAACGAAGGGTTTACCTATACTAACTCAGGACATACTGCCATAACAACGGGAGTGAACCAGCCTATCGATAACTACGGCAATGAATATCCGGCAAATCCCTCCATTTTTCAATATTGGCTGAAAATCACAGGCAAAGATTCAACGGCTGCCTGGATCATAAGCAGTAAAGATAAACTACACATACTTGCCAACGCCCTTGACCCCGAATGGCACAATAAATACATGCCTTCAATAAACGCCGGTGTTAATGGCCCGGGCACCGGGTACAGGGCAGACTCGCTGACGTTGAAGAAAGCGAAAGAGATATTGAAGACCTACCAGCCGGGGCTTGTGCTCATTAATTTTATGGAACCTGATGGCTACGCACATGCTGGTAACTGGGAGTATTATTTAAGAGGTATCTCAAGGTCAGATGACTATGTGAAAGAGCTCTGGGATTTTTTGCAGAACGATCCACACTACAAGAATAACACGACGCTAATTATAACTAACGACCACGGCAGGCACCTGGATGGGATTGACGGCGGCTGGAAAGAGCATGGCGACAACTGTGAAGGATGTCAGAAGATAAGTTTATTGGCACTGGGACCTGATTTTAAGAAAAATAATGTGGTGGAAACAAAGTATACCCTGATTGATATCGCACCCACTGTCTCCCGGTTACTCGGTTTTGAAATGGATCGGAATGTTTACATGCCTGAAATAGATACGACAGTGGTTGCCTTTGAGGTGGACTCTGCAGGTATAATGCTTCAGAAAGACTCCCTAAAGCTTGAGATGGTTCTGGATACAGCTCAAATGCAGGGGCATCCGATCAGAGAGCTTTTCTTAGATAAGAAACTGAAGGTAATTGAAAATTAACCTTGTTGAGGTGTTTCGGCCCGTACAAGCTGCTTGCTGTGTTACTGATGTGAATGTGGCTCAAATCTGTAGCAGATTAGCCTGTGTACCGGGAGCTTGAAATGAATAGTTGGCAGCCCTATGAAAAGGAGTTCTCCATATTTGTTAATCATATTTATACTGGTTGGCATCTTGCCCCTGAAAGGGCAGAATAACGTTTCAGCAGGCAGCATACGTTTTGCAGGTGTACAGGCTGATCCGGCACTTTTACGGGAAGAGAATCCATTGTTTCTGGATGAGGAAGTGCTGCAGCTGAAACTCTCTATGGATGTAAAGGCAGTGCTGAAGGACAGAGGAGAAAAGAGCAGTTACCACAAAGCCATCATCTCATACCAGGAAAAGTCCGGCAAAATTATTAGCGAGGAGCTAAAGGTAAGGGTTAGGGGGAAACGCCGCCGCGATGCAGAAGTTTGTAAGTTCCCGCCTTTACTGCTCAACTTCAAAAGAGCCACAGTTCAAAATACCGTGTTTGGTAAAGTAAACAAGTTGAAGTTGGTAACGCATTGTATCACTGATGATTATGTGTTGCAGGAGTACCTGGTATATAAGCTTTATAACATTGTTACTGACAAAAGCTTTAGGGTAAGGCTTTGCCAGGTCACATACGAAGACGTACAGGGAAAACGGAAACCTGAAAAGAAGTATGCTTTCCTGATCGAAGACGAGGCTGATATGGCTGCCAGGAACGGGGGCAGTATCATGCCAGATGATCTGAAGTTCAGAATGGACAGAACTGACTCCTTATCAATGGCAATGCTGGCAGTGTTCCAGTATATGATTGGCAACACAGATTGGTCAGTACCTTATCAGCATAATATTAAAATACTTCACGTAGACTCCCTTTACTTTTCAGTCCCGTTTGACTTTGACTATTGTGGTTTAGTAAATGCCCCTTATGCGCAGCCCCCGCCAGAACTGGGTATTGAGTCTGTAAAACAGCGGTTATTCAGGGGGTACAGTTTTACCCAACCTATTTATGATGAGGTTAGCACATATTATAAGGAGCATAAAAAGGACTTTTATCAGGTGTACCATGAGTGCAAGCCGCTCGGTAAGAAGAGCAAGAAAAGTTCGATCCGGTACTTGGACAGCTTTTATAAAGTCTTGAACGACCCAAAGGACTTTCAGAAAGAAATTGTTAGGGTGGGGGAGTACAATGCAAAAAGTTATATCATAATAAAAGGGTTGGAATAAATTATCCCAACCCTTTTATTATGCTTTTCACTTCGGATGCTTACATCAGTTCTGCCAGTTCCAGCCAGCGGAATTCCTTCTCTTCCAGCTGTTCGTTTATACCTTCCAGTTCTGTGGCAAGCGCATTTAGTTCTGCGTGATCTGTAGTGGCTCCGCTGTTCATTACTTCGATGATCTCAGTCTTGCGTGTCTCCAGTTTTTCAATATCCTTCTCCAGGCGCTCGTACTCCTTTTTCTCGTTAAAAGTAGCTCTGCGTTTATTTTCTGGCTGCTCTTCTTTTTTCTCAGGAATGGGGGCCGGTGCTACGGCTTGTTTTGTTTCCTGCTCCTGTTTTCCCTGCTTCTCCTGCTCTTTCTGCCACTCCCGGTAATCAGTGTAATTGCCTGGGAAATTACGGATATGGCCATCTCCCTCAAATACAAATAAATGCTCTACCAACCTGTCCATAAAGTAACGGTCATGCGACACGATCAGCAGGCAACCTCCAAAATTCAGGAGGAAGTCCTCTAGTATATTCAGGGTGATGATATCCAGGTCGTTGGTTGGCTCATCGAGGATCAGGAAATTAGGGTTTTTGATGAGCACGCGGAGTAGCTGTAAACGGCGTTTTTCACCACCGCTCAGCTTACTTACAAAAGTATACTGCTGCGGAGGGGCAAACTGGAAATGCTGCAGAAACTGGCTGGCAGTGATCACTTCACCATTGGCCATTTCCACTACTTCTGCAATCTCCTTTACAATGTCAATTACGCGCTGATCCTCTTTATACGTTAGCTCATCCTGGGTGTAGTAGCCGAAAACCGTAGTTTGTCCTGCATCCACCACACCTGCATCCGGGGTAAGCTTTCCGGTTAGCATGTTCAGGAAAGTAGATTTTCCGGCTCCGTTTGGTCCTACGATACCAATCCGGTCCTTCTTTTTGAAAACATAAGAGAAATCCTCCACTATCTTCTTCTCCCCGAATGACTTGGAGATATGGTCAACTTCTATGATCTTGCCTCCCTGGCGCGTAGTTTTTACGGATAGTTCCAGTTGTGGCCCGCTAGTTTTCTTAGCGGCTTTTTCCTTCAATTCCTCAAAGGCATCTACTCTGTACTTGGCTTTTGTTCCACGCGCTTTCGGCATTCTCCTGATCCACTCCAGTTCTTTGCGCATCAGGTTGCGAGCCTTCTCGGTTTCTGCCACTGCACTTAGCTCACGCTCAGCTTTTTTCTCCAGGAAATAACTGTAGTTGCCTTTGTAACTATAGATTTCGCCATTGTCAAGTTCTGCTATTTCGTTGGCTACTTTATCAAGAAAATAACGGTCGTGGGTAACCATTAGCAGCGTTGTATTTTGGGTGCTGAGCAATCCTTCCAGCCATTCTATGGTATCCAGGTCGAGGTGGTTGGTAGGCTCATCCAGTATCAGCATGTCGGGCTCCTCGATCAGGACCTTCGCCATTGCCACGCGTTTGCGCTGGCCTCCAGAAAGATGCTGTATCTTTGTCTCGAGATTATGGATGCCTAGCTTGGACAATATTTGCTTCACCTTCACTTCAAAATCCCAGGCTTGCAGCTCATCCATTTTCTCCATCAACTGCTGCATCTTGTCTGCACTTGTATCAGGGTTTTCGATGGCTACTTCATATTGGCTGATCAGGTCAAGGGTCTCGTTCTGCATCGAGAAGATATTCTGATGCACCGTCTGCTCTTCGTTCAGTTCCGGGTTCTGCCCCAGGTAGCCAATACTGATCTCTTTTCTAACGCTCACGCTACCTTCATCAGGAAGAAGCTTACCAGAGAGAACGTTGAGCAACGTTGTTTTTCCGGAGCCGTTTACGCCTACCAGCACAATTCGCTGCCCCTGGCTGATACCGAAATTCAGATTTTTGAAGAGCCAGCGCTCGCCAAAGCTTTTATATATATTTTCTGCTGATAGATAATTCATGGTGCAAATTTAGCATTTAATCTTCAGAGGCGCAGCGTAAAGTAAAACAGGCTGACCTAAATGGTCAGCCTGTTTTACTTTACATTGATTATCTAAGCTTATTGTGCCCTTTCATGTTGTGGGTTTTTTGCCACGTAATCCCGGCTTGGCACCCGATGCGTAGTTAATGATGCAAGAATGATAAATAAGCCCCCAATTAAATGAGGCGTATAAACCCTGTCTGCAAAATTGAACATCCATGGCGCAAGTGCCAGGATGACGCCTATACCAAAATCAACCATTAAATGCGATTTCATTGGTATTTTATGGATGATACCAACTTCAAAGTCGGTGAATATAGTCTGAAACAATACTAGTATACCTGCAGCTACTATAGTCCAGGTGGCATAGCTGACATCTGAAAAATTGAATAGCCAGGGAGATATAATGAGTACTAAACCAACTATATAGTCCAATATGCCGTGAAAACGGGTCGGAATAAATCTCATGGTTATCCTCCTTTCTAAATGTATGTTATATATAAGTATACGGGAGGCTGTTTTGTTTGTAACAAAACAGTGCAATTTTTTAGTTAAATATCTACTAGTCCGTTACCACTACTGTGCGGGCAATATAATCGTGCAGCATCTGCCGGCGCCTGGTAGACAGGATCAGCAGAAAGCCAAGGCAAAGCGGAATAGCAGAGAGGATTTTAGAGAAGTAGCGGATATTTGCCTGTAAAAAGCTTATGCGTCTGCCCCGCAGGTCTGTCACCCGTAACCCTAAAGTAAATTTACCAATAGTTGCCTGCTTCGGCGACGACTCCAGCAATGTATTGTATAACCAATGCAGAACAGGGAGGTAGATATTGAAGAATAACATCTTAATGATCACCCATATTTCAAGCATGCTGATCGAATGATCATGGAACAATTCCTTCCAGGTATACAACTGCTGCGGTTCCTTAGCTGTAGAATATAAGATGATGGTATACCAAAACACTATCAGAGAAGTATCTACCAAAAAAGAGACAAAGCGTGTAGCAAGGCTGCCATATAAAGAAGACCTTTGAATGGTAGGGTTCGGAATACTAAGGGCAGATTGCATCAGGGGTCTTGGTTAAGGGTTCTTTATCAGGAAAAAAAAATTCTGGAGCAAAGGAAACCTAGAGTAGGCTGGACTGCAGTTAAGAGCCAGGTGTGAATCAGTAATGCTAAGTTATAATATAGACTTTAAACAACAAATTATTTAATAAAAATAATTTAAAAGTTATTTTATGGTAATAAATGGTTCAAATTTGTAACTAAAAAGCTTGCTGTTTCATTCATTAAGGGAATTAAATTTGTGTAAACAGACATATTTTGAGGGTTAACATAAATTTTGGCCTCTTTTTGTATAAATTCGCTCTTCATGACGCTAGATAAAATAAACAGGCCCATTGGCATATTCGATAGTGGTATTGGAGGGCTAACTGTGGCTAAGGCAATTACAAATGTGTTGCCCCATGAGCGAATCGTATACTTTGGGGATACTGCACATTTACCGTATGGGGACAAGTCAACGGCAGCCATACAGGCTTATGCCGTAAAGATCTGCGACCTGCTGATAAAGCAACAATGTAAACTGATACTGATTGCCTGTAATTCGGCATCAGCGGCAGCTTACGACCTGGTAAAAGAGTACGTTGGCAGTAAAGCGAAGGTATTGAATGTGATTGACCCTATCGTTGCACATATAGGCCATACTTATCCGGGCAAGACCATCGGTCTTATTGGTACCAAGCAAACGGTTAACTCCAACGTATACCGAAAGAAAGTTGATGAACTGGATAAAAGTATAGAGTTGAAGTCGCATGCCACACCGCTATTGGCCGCTATGATAGAGGAGGGGTTCTTTAATGACTCTATATCTGAAAGTGTCATTCATGCTTACCTCTCTGATCAGGACCTGTCTGGTATAGAAGCGCTTATACTTGGTTGTACGCATTACCCGCTTATCAAAAAACAAATAGAAGGCTACTACAAAGGTGAAGTAGATGTGCTGGATGCCAGCCAGATCGTGGCCCAGCATGTAAAAACGTACCTGGAGCAGAATAACCTGGCATCGGATAAACTGACAGGAGAACATCACTTTTATGTTTCTGACTTTACCCGCTCTTTCGAAGAAAGCACACGCATCTTCTTTAAGCGCCGGGTGCACCTGGAGCATTACCCGCTTTGGGAGTAGTAGTTCGTAAATAACGTTATTGGGCACGTACATTGGCTGGTAAATTCATATTAACCAGCTTCACTTCACCATCTGCGCCATCTTTCCCGTTTACTTTGCCATACCTGCCAGGTTTGCCACCTGTTCCTCCTTTGTATAGTAGTATAATGGAGTTTTGCTTACGATACTGGTTAAATCTGGGTATAAAATCTTGCGTGCTGTAAGTTAAAGTAATGGTGCCGCCATTGCCACCACGCCCGCCAAGTCCTCCTGCTTTTGTTGCGCGAACCGGTGCTGCACTTTTATAAGTACCATCTCCGTCGGACTTTATGGTAGATGCAAGTTCAGAAACCCCATCTTCACCAGTGTCGCCGTTGCCGCCTCCGGTGTCAATAACGAGGCTGCCTAACGTTACAAAATGGATATTAACTTCTGCAGGGCTCCCATCTTGACCATTAGAGGCGTGTACACCGGTTCTTCTGAAAGAGCCATCTAAACCTTTGGCTATAATTTTACAGTTTTTGCCAATAAACGCTGCATTTACGCCCATTAAGGCAGGTTTTCCCTGATTGAATTGAATGGTTGCCTTATGGTGCATGATCAGCGTATCTGCGAGTAACACATTATCAGGACCAACCAGGTATACTTCGTTTTCGTTTATAACTAACCTCGAAATCGCGCTCTGCGCTCTTAATTGGGATGCGTTACCCAACAAAAGTAAGGTTGCCGCAAGGATAAGTCTCTGATACATTTGTTTGATGACATGAGGTTTGTCTGAGTAATTATAGTAAAAATTAGATATATACTGTATAACTCCCCGCTAATTTATTTAAACAAGCTCTTGAGTACCATTTTAACACATTAAAAACTACCTTTGCCTGTTATCAAACCTCAACGCCTATGCTTGCTTTTGTGCTCACTCTTGTGCTGTTGCTGCTGGTCGTAATTGTGCTGGCGTATGCAGAGCGTAAGGTGGCTGCCTTTATGCAGGACCGCCTGGGGCCTACAGAAGCCGGGCCATACGGTAGCCTGCAGCCTGCCCTTGATGTGCTGAAACTGCTGCAGAAAGAGGATATTGTGCCTGCTGCTGCTGATAAGGCCCTTTTTAAGCTGGCACCCATCCTGATCTTTGCCGCGGTATTCGCAGGCTTTGCTGTGATCCCTTTTACACCTTCTATAGTGCCTGCAGGGATCGGCATCGGCGTGTTTTATTTGTTAGCCATCGTGTCGTTAGATGTTGTTGGCTTGCTGATGGCAGGGTGGGGGTCTAATAACAAATATGCCATGCTGGGGGCTATGCGCTCAGTGGCTCAGATTGTATCCTATGAGATTCCGGCTGGTTTGGCTATACTTTCAGCTGTTATGATATGCCAGTCACTGGACTTTCAGGAGATCAGTTACCAGCAAGGTGCGCTCATGAACCAGTTTCCGGGTATGGAGTATGAAATGAACTGGTTATTCGGAATTCGTAACCTGGGTATTAATACAACAACTATAGGTGGAATCACTACCTGGAATATCTTTCGGGCTCCCATGTTGTTAGGTGCATTTATAATATACTTTATCGCTTCCCTGGCAGAAAGCAACAGGGCCCCTTTTGATATTCCGGAAGCTGAATCTGAGCTGGTGGCAGGTTTTCACGTGGAATACTCCGGGTTTAGATTTGCAGTGCTTTTCCTGGCAGAGTATAGTATGATGATATTGGTGAGCCTGGTGGCAGTAGTGCTGTTCCTGGGTAGCTGGAATACGCCTTTTCCGAATATCGGGCCTGTAAGCCTTGCCTACTGGACGTCGGGAACCGTAGGAGAAGTGTCAGGAATAATTTGGGGAGGATTCTGGTTGCTCTCTAAAACATTTGTGCTTTTGTTTGTACAGCTTTGGTTGCGTTGGACCTATCCGCGCTTACGCGTAGACCAGTTGATGCACCTGTGCTGGAAAGTACTGACACCAATAGTCCTGGGCATTGTGTTGCTGGCAGGTATCTGGCGTTTGTTAATGATATAACTGAACTAGACACAAGTATTAAGATACAATACGTAAGACTATTACTTAGGAGAAAAGGAATCGTGCTGATGCAAAAGCCCTTTGTCTTCAATCTTATGGCCTGTGTGCTCTTACAATGGAAAAAAAAATAGCTAAACATAAAAACGGATTTTGGGATGTAGTGCAATCGCTGCTGAGTGGGCTTCGTTTGACATGGCAGCATTTTAAAAAGGCCGGTAACCGCCGTACCCCGGAATATATCTCGGATGATAATTACTTTAAGCAAGCAGAGGGACTGGTTACTCTAAAGTATCCTTATGAGTCAATCCCTGTACCTGATAACGGACGTTACCGCCTGCACAACGAGATCGATGATTGTATCGTTTGTGACCTGTGCGCCAAAATATGCCCTGTTAACTGCATCACTATTGAGTCGGTTAAAGCTACCGAGGAGATAGGTATGACATCCGACGGTACAAAAAAACGCCTTTATGCGCCAGTATTTGACATTGATATGGCCAAGTGCTGTTATTGCGGCCTCTGCACTACAGTTTGCCCAACCGATTGCCTTACCATGACGCCTGTGTACGATTTTGCTGAAGTGAATATCCAAAACATGATTTACCACTTTACTGACCTGACACCAGAGCAAGCCGAAGAGAAGAAACAGTTATTGGCGAAGCAGCAGGAAGAAATGGCGGCTGCCAAGGCAGCCGCACTGGCAGCCAGGAAACAAGGTTAGTTTTCATAGATAAAAAGGAATAGATGCTCTTCTACATTTTCGCCGCATTGGCTATACTTTCCGGGGCGTACATGGTACTGACGCGTAATCTGTTGTATGCCGGTTTTTCGTTACTGGTAACGCTGTTAAGTGTAGCGGGTATATACGTGCTGTTATATGCTGATTTTATCGCCATTACGCAGTTAATGGTCTACGTTGGCGGTGTGTTGGTCCTGATCTTATTTGGCATCATGCTTAGCAGCCGCGTGCATGATAAGTCAGTCGTTTCTGAAAATGTAAATACCGTTTGGGGCCCTACAATATCTGCCCTGGTTTTGATCGGGCTGAGCTATATTATTTTAAAGTCTAATATAAGTGCTTTGCCCTGGCTGCAGACAGCTGATACCACTGTCCTGAATCAACAGAAAAGTACGGTGCAGAGTATAGGCATAAAGTTAATGACAGATTTTGTAGTGCCGTTTGAAGTAGCATCATTGCTGATGTTGATTGCCCTGATCGGTGCGGCCTACATTGCTACCGATAATCAGAAAGTATAAGTATGGAGCAAATTCCGATAGAGCATATCCTGCTGCTAAGCGCTGTTCTTTTTAGCCTGGGCATACTTGCTGTTATTACAAAACGACATGCTGTGCTGGTACTGATGGGTATTGAGCTTATCTTTAATGCTGCTAACCTAAACCTGGTGGCGTTTAGCCGCTATGATCCACTTCTGTTGCAGGGGCAGCTGTTCTCCCTGTTTGTAATTGTTGTTGCCGCAGCCGAAGCAGCAGTGATCCTTGCCATTATACTGCGCGTTTACCAGCATTTTAGAACGGCCAATCTGAGTCAGATCATCAGCAAAGAGTAGGGCAAAGTTTTATAATCGGAAAACTGCAGAATGTTTGTAGTCCGCAACCTTTTCTCCCTATCCCTGGACTTAGGCTTGAGTTATATCTACCTTCTCCTATTAATGCTTAAATCCTATAAAACTTGGTTCTTTATACTTAACTTTGGCGCCTGTTAGCGCAGTTTGAAATAACAGCAAATAACTAAACCGAAACCAAAAGTATAACTTGGAGCTATCCGCACTTTTAGAGCCTCTGGCTGGCACACTTCAAACTACAGTAGCTCTGTGGTTGTTGCTGTTGCCACTTCTGGCTTTTGTGGGCTTATACTTCTTCGGTAACAAACTACCCCGCCACGGTGACTGGTTGGGAATAGGTTTAACCTTCATCGCATTTGCCCTGGCTGTATGGCTCTTTCAGCAGACATGGAATACGGCTACCTTTCACACCCGAACCACGTGGTTTAGTTTAGCCTCGCTCTCTGGCGCTGTTGCTGATTTTACTGCAGGCATTTTGCTGGATAACCTGGCGGTGCTGCTGTTGGTGATCGTAACTTTCATTTCCCTGCTTGTACAGATCTTCTCGGTTGGCTACATGCACGGCGACAAAGGTTATAGCCGTTATTTTGCTTATTTGGGGCTATTTACCTTCAGTATGCTGGGCATTGTGCTCGTAGATAATCTGCTGCTGCTGTTTATGTTCTGGGAACTGGTAGGGTTCTCATCTTACCTGCTGATTGGTTTCTGGTATGACAGGCCGGCAGCAGTAGCAGCCAATAAAAAAGCTTTTCTTGTAAACAGAATAGGTGATCTGGGCCTTCTCCTGGGGCTGTTTGCTTTCTATACATACTTCCGAACATTTGATCTGGAGGCACTTCGGACGCTGGTTGGTTCGGGCACCTGGGCAAACGGTAATTTTATATTGCAATATACCCTTTCCGATCAGCCTTGGCTGATAGAGCTAAGTCCGGTGGTGCTTACTTTAGCAGGTTTAGGTCTGTTTATGGGGTGTGTAGGCAAGTCGGCACAGTTTCCGCTGCAGGTTTGGTTGCCAGACGCCATGCAGGGTCCTACGCCGGTTTCTTCGCTGATACATGCGGCAACTATGGTGGCGGCAGGAGTTTACCTGCTTGCACGTTGCTATGCGTTTTTCACCATCGATGCACTTACTGTAATGGCGGTTATTGGGGCAGTTACAGCTTTGCTTGGGGCCTTAGCGGCGCTTACGCAGCATGATATTAAAGCTGTACTTGCATTTTCCACTATCTCACAGTTGGGGTACATGGTGATGGGGATGGGTACGGGTGCACACGATGCAGCCTTATTACACTTATCGACCCATGCGTTTTTTAAAGCAGCCCTGTTTTTAAATGCCGGGATCATTATACATGCCATGCACCGGGGGCTCCACCATTTGCACCCATACAAGCACATCGATCCGCAGGACATTCGTAACATGGGAGGTTTGCGAAAGGCTTTACCGGTTACATTTTATACCTACTTGTTAGCTGCCGCTGCCTTAGCTGGAATACCGCTTTTTTCCGGTTTCCTGTCAAAAGACGCTATACTTTCTGTTACCTGGGCCTGGGCGCAAACCATGAGTGCGAACGGGAATAATCTTTATTACCTGGTACCGGTAACAGGTTTTATGGTCGTGCTCCTGACAGCCTATTATATGACCCGCCACATGTGGTTCATGTTCTTCGGGAGCTTCAGACTACCCTTCGATGTCAATAAATTAAGGCTTGCTGCCGGTAGTGAGGCAGAGCGGGTGATGCTATTGCCAGTCGTTTTACTGGCCATCCTTTCACTAGGTATATTCTTTTCGATTAACCCGCTGAACTTTAGCGATAGCTGGGTAGTGCAGGGAATTGGCCTGCAGCAACTGTTGCCAACAGGCGTGTTGCTATCAGGTGGGCTTGTACCGGAGATCGTGCTTCAGAATGAAGCCAACCATTTCCTTCATATTATTTTCGGAGTACTATCTGCTTTACTAGCAGCCACTGGTGTCATTCTGGCGCTTATCCACTACAACAGAAAAACAGAAGAATTCCTGGTGCATGAAACACCGCAGGGGGCTTTTGCACGCTTTACGTTCCATCACTTTTACCTGGACAGCCTTTATAGTAATTATTTTGTAAAACCAACATTGCTCTTGTCTCGGAGCCTGTACAGGGTAGATAAGCGCATTATCGATTATACACTTGATTACAGCGCAAAATGGCTGGTTGTACTTTCAAAAATAGTAGCCTGGTTTGACAGATTGGTAGTGGATGGTACCGTGTGGTTAGTTGGAGCTTTATCTAAAGTAATAGGATGGCTTGGGCGAAACCTGCAAAATGGGAAGGTGCAGTCGTACTACGCCTACTCTCTTTTCGGATTTATTTTAATAATACTATACATCGTTCTTTTTTGATGTTAATTTCGTGACCGAAATCAGATTTAATTTATAACAAGACACATATATCAACCCTAAAGCCAGTTGATGGATTTTATACTCAGCAGTCTCATTTTTTCACCTTTACTAGCGGCGCTTTTTGTGCTGCTCATGCCGTCTCACCTGCACAAGCCCATCAAAGTGGTGACTTTACTAGGTGTGCTGGTACAAATGGTGTTGGCTGTCTGGTTGTATGTGGCCTACGATGGAGCAGCATTTGCGAATGGGCTGGCAGGGTATCAGTTTGTTGAGAAACTGCATTGGATCGGGTTTTCATTAGGTAGCCTGGGGCGGCTGCAGATAGATTATTTCGTGGGTGTGGACGGTATTAGCGTTGGCATGGTGCTCTTAACAGGCATTATAGGGGTGATCGGAGTTATCTCGTCCTGGACCATTGATAAGAACATTAAGGGGTATTTTCTGCTTTACCTCCTGCTACTTTCAAGCGTTATGGGGTGTTTTCTGGCCCTTGACTTCTTCCTATTCTACCTCTTCTTTGAGTTTATGCTCCTGCCAATGTACTTCCTGATCGGAAT
Source organism: Pontibacter sp. MBLB2868 (assembly GCF_051904785.1). Taxonomy (NCBI): domain Bacteria; kingdom Pseudomonadati; phylum Bacteroidota; class Cytophagia; order Cytophagales; family Hymenobacteraceae; genus Pontibacter; species Pontibacter sp. MBLB2868. The sequence continues at coordinate 423,439 of NZ_CP196710.1, forward strand.
TTGGGGTGGGCCAAGGAGGGAATACGCCGCTATAAAGTTCTTTATTTATACTTTAGTAGGATCTTTGTTTATCCTGATCGTGATGATCGGGCTTTATACTTCCGTAATTGACCCGCAGGCAACCGCACTGCAAATGGGTTTACTGAAACCCGGCGAACCTGTGTCTTCCAACGCACTTATGCAGGTACAGCAACTACTGCAGCAGAATGTGATTGATGAAGCTGACATGGTACGTACTTTCAGTATTCCGGCAATGATGGAGCCTGCCAATTTTATACCTGATAGCCTGCTGCATGTCCTTTCCGGGGTTGTGCTATGGGATCTCCCGATTCGATTTATTGCCTTTCTTTTGCTTTTTGCCGGCTTTGCCATCAAAGTGCCTGCAGTTCCGGTACACACCTGGTTGCCCGATGCTCACGTAGAAGCTCCAACGCCAATTTCAGTTTTACTGGCCGCTATACTCCTGAAAGTAGGAGGTTATGGCCTGATACGAATCGTTTACCCGGTTTTTCCGGATGCCGGAGCGTATTTCTCTATACTTGTAGGTGGGTTGGGAGTGCTCTCTATTATCTATGGCGCCCTTTGCGCCCTTGCCATGAACGACCTGAAAAAGCTTATCGCCTATTCATCGGTCTCTCACATGGGTTTTGTTTTACTGGGCTTAGCTTCGCTGACAACGGAAGGTGTTAACGGGGCAGTGTATATGATGTTCAGCCACGGGATTATTTCTGCTATGCTCTTTTTGGTAGTGGGCGTGATCTATGATCGATCCCATGACCGCATGATACTGAATTTCAGAGGTCTTGCAAGTAAAATGCCTGCCTATACTTCTTTTGTTGTCATAGCATTTTTTGCATCCTTAGGGCTGCCTGGCTTCTCTGGTTTTATATCGGAGTTACTGGTGCTGGCGGGTGGTTTTAGTGCACCTGAAATTACTGGCATGCTGCCACGCTGGTTCACTATTGTGGCGGTGTTTGGGCTTCTCCTGTCAGCGGCTTATTACCTGTGGGCGCTGCAGCGTATGTTCTTTGGTAAGTTCTGGCTTTTCCCGGAGTTAAGGGCAACTGCCGTCATTAAAGATTTGACTTTCCGGGAATACCTGATGTTGGTGCCTTTAGCTGTTCTTGCTTTGCTATTTGGAATTTTCCCGCACCTGCTCCTGGATAAAGTAAGCGTTTCTATATCTGGTTTTACTGAAATAGTTTTACAGAACGGGCAGGAGCAGTTAAATATGGTTTTATCATCTTTACTCCCATAAGTGAACGAGCAGGCATTATACTTAACCGAAAAGATTGATGCCATTGTAGCGGGGGCAGGTTCACTGCTGCCCGAATTTATACTGGCTGTTTTCTTCCTGCTGCTTATAACTGTCGACCTTTTTAAGCTGAGGTCAATCAAGGCCATTCTTCCCTGGCTTGCCTTAACAGGATTGTTTGCATCTTTGGTTGTGCAGCTGCTAGGCACTTCTGCTACCTATACTTCTGCCTTTCTGGGGCTGCTTTTTTCAGATGGCCTGGCGCGGTTTGCAGGTATACTTTTTAGTATGTCCGGCATTTTTGCCATACTACTATCTGTGCTTAACAAACCACTCGAGAAGCTAAAGTATGGGCATGGCGAATATTATGGCCTGATACTTATGCTGGTGCTTGGGCTCAATCTGATGGCAAAGTCAGTTAATTTGCTGATGGTATTCCTTTCAATTGAAACAGTCTCGATCGCTTCTTACATCCTTACGCTTACCTTTAAAGACAATCGCAGGTCTGTAGAGTCAGCTATAAAGTATATCCTGTATGGTGCTTTGTCAGCGGGCGTGATGCTCTATGGCATGTCCTTCTTCTATGGTGTAACCGGAAGCTTAAACTATACGACAGAGTCATTTGCGCTGGCCTTACTGCAGGCAGATACCACGCTGGTGACAGTTGCCGCCATACTTGTCTTTGCAGGCTTCTTTTTTAAAGTATCAGCAGCACCTTTTCATTTTTGGGCCCCGGATGTTTACCAGGGTGCACCGATGCCTGTTGTTGCCTTGTTCTCCACTGGCCCTAAGATGGCGGCTGTCGTGGTGATACTACGCTTTTTAACTGCTTTTACAGATCCGCTTGCTTTTGCTGATGTGCAGCTTTTCTTAGGCATCGCGGCAGTTGTAACCTTAGCAATCGGAAACTTTACGGCGCTATGGCAAAAAGCTCCCCGCAAACTGCTGGCATATTCTTCGGTGTCGCATGCGGGCTTCCTGCTGACTGCCTTGCTGGCTTTTGGTACCGACTATACTTCCAGTGTGCTTTTTTACCTGGCGGTATTGCTGTTTATGAACTTCGGTATTTTTCTGTTCCTGCAAATAATGGAGGATGAGCTGAAGATAGATGAGTTAGAACAGTTTTCCGGTTTGGGTAAATTGTATCCTTACTTAGGCGTGATGGCTTTGCTATACCTGCTGTCGCTGACAGGCTTGCCACCACTGGCAGGTTTTATAGGAAAGCTATTTATTTTTACGAATGTTTGGGAAGCTTACAGAATTACAGGGAATTCAATGTTGCTGGCGCTTTTGGTCACCGGAATATTGCTTACAGGTGTTGCCTTGTTCTACTATATAAAGATTCCTTACTACCTTTTCTTTAAACGGAATTATAGCGAAGAAAATTTAGTTATTTCACTGTCGAATAAAATGTTGCTGGCTTTGTTTGCCTTGCCGTTGCTCGTTCTGTTTTTTAAACCGGACCTGCTGCTGACCTGGATTGAACAAATGCTGGCCCAGACACTATAATAACATCCATGAGCGACTCTATTAAGCACGAATGTGGCATTGCCCTGATCAGGCTCAGAAAACCGATCGAATATTATGTAGAGAAGTATGGTACCCCGATGTACGGCATAAACAAACTGTACTTGCTGATGCAAAAGCAGCATAACCGTGGTCAGGACGGAGCGGGAGTTGCCAGCATTAAAATAGACGCCCTCCCAGGCATTGATTATATCAACCGGTTTCGCTCCGTGAAGAACCGGGCAATTGATAGCATCTTTGGTAAGATAGGGAAGGAGTTTAAGAAGCTAAAGGAGGAAAATCCCCAGCATGCAGATGATACTGCCTGGATATGGGCTAATATGCCTTTTCTGGGTGATGTTTACCTGGGCCACCTGCGTTACGGTACGCATGGGCTGAACAGCGTAGACAATTGCCACCCCATGGTACGTGAAAATAACTGGCGAAGCAGAAGCCTTGCAGTAGCTGGTAACTTTAACATGACCAACGTAGATGAGCAGTTTCAGAAACTGATCGAACTTGGCCAGCACCCAAAGCATAAGACTGACACTACTACTGTGCTGGAGAAGATCGGCCATTTTCTGGATGAGGAGAACCAGCAGCTTTTTGATTCTTATAAAGACGACTATACCAATAAAGAGATTACTGGACTGATTGAAAGCAACCTGGATCTGCAACGGGTTCTAAAACGTGCTTGTAAGGATTTTGACGGTGGTTATGCCATGGCAGGTCTTACAGGCTACGGCGCTGCTTTTGTGGTTCGTGACCCCAATGGTATTCGTCCGGCTTATTACTATGAGGATGACGAGGTAGTTGTGATTGCATCTGAAAAACCAGCCATCAAAACAGCTTTTGATATTGATTACAGCCAGATAAAGGAGATCACACCCGGGCACGCGCTGATCGTTGATAAAGCGGGCAATCCAGAGCTGAAAGAGATACTTCCGCAGGGTGAGAAACTTTCCTGCAGCTTTGAGCGCATCTATTTCTCACGGGGTAACGACCCTGAAATTTATAATGAGCGCATGATGATGGGGCGGCTGCTTTGTCCGCAGATACTTAAAGCCATCAATTTCAACCTTAAGGATACAGTCTTTTCTTATATCCCAAATACTGCTGAGACCTCCTGGCTTGGTATGATGAAAGGTATAGAAGACTACCTGAGAGGTTACCGGAAGCAAGCCATTCTAAATAATAAGCTTACAGAGCAGGAACTGGATGAGATTTTACAGTATAAACCCCGTGCTCATAAGCTGGTTATTAAAGATGCCAAACTGCGTACGTTCATAACGGATAATAACAGCCGTGATGATCTGGTTACGCACGTGTATGATACTACCTACGAAGTGATTAAGAAAGGAGTGGATACGCTGGTTGTGTTGGATGACTCCATTGTTCGTGGTACCACTCTTGAGAAGAGTATCATTAAGATGCTCGACAAACTGGAGCCAAAGAAGATCATTATTGTGTCCTGTGCACCTCAGATCCGTTACCCTGACTGTTATGGTATAGATATGTCCAGGATGAAGGAATTTGTAGCTTTCAGAGCTTTGCTTGGTCTGTTGCACGATACCGGAAAAGAAAGTATGATTCAGGAGGTGTATCAGCAGTGTGTAGAGGCACAACATACGTCAGCTTTCTATGAGAAGAATTTTGTTCAGCAGCTGTACGACCAGTTTACAGCAGTCGAGATTTCTCAAAAAGTTTCTGAGATCGTTAAAGCTCCTGAGGTAAAAGCAGATGTGGAGGTAATCTACGAAACAATAGAAGACTTGCACCAGGCATGCCCTAATCATAAAGGTGATTGGTATTTTACAGGCAATTACCCTACTCCAGGCGGTACAGGCGTTGTGAACAGAGCTTTTATGAACTTTGTGGAAAATAAAGCCGGAAGAGCATATTAAGTACAGCTTATTATATAAAAGGCCTGCTCCTGATCAAGGGGCAGGCCTTTTTTTATGCATTGGATATTTTCTATAAAATAGCTTTAACTAATTGAACTTAAGCAAGGTGGTGCAGGTTGGGAGTTAATCAGAAACCACGGTGGATGAGCAGCTTTCTATCTAATATATTTTGCTTAAAATGAGTGAAACTTTTACCTCTTTCAGAAAAGCTATCGCCTTAACGCTACTAGCTGCTTATGTAAGTTTTTCTGCTTCAGCACAGGTAAGTATGGGTATGTATACTACCTCTTACACACAAAACTTTGACGGCTTGCCTGTTAAAGTTAATGGCACCTGGGCAAGTGGAGCAGAATATTTCGCGGGTTGGAAACTCCATCGTACTAAACCTGATATTACCGCAAAGGATGGTACAAAGACCGAGCTTAATGCGCTGACCGTAAATACAGGTACAAGCAACACTGGTGGTTTGTATAGCTATGGCGCTACAGATGCCTTTGACAGAGCATTGGGCTCTATCGGTTCTCTTAATTACGGGGAATTCGCATACGGTTTGTTGCTGCAAAATAACACCGGCAGTACGGTGCAATCACTTAATGTAAGTTACATAGGGGAACAGTGGCGCAGCGCCAACAGTACCACGGATATCCATCGCATAACTTTCTGGTATGCCATCAGCAACGATAAAAATACATTTAACCTCTGGCCCTCAGGCGACAAAGGCTGGACGCAGGTAAATGAGCTAACTTTCCTGTCACCGGTTTATAAAAGTGCCGGATCACCACTTAACGGAAACCTTGGAGCTAACAGGCGCTACTTAACCCATACATTGCAGGTGAGCGTGCCGCCAGGTTACTACATTATGCTTCGTTGGAAGGATGCAGACGAGCCCGAGGCAGACCATGGTTTGGCAATTGACGACGTGAGCCTAAGCTGGAGAACGGACGCACTGGCCGGCCCCAGCCCACTGCCAGTAGAGCTTATGGGGTTTAAGGCTAAAGTAGTTGATAGGGACGTAATCCTGGAATGGAAAACTGCGATGGAAGAATCGAACGATCATTTTGTTATTGAAAGAAGCATTGACACGCGTACTTTTGAAGGAATAGGCATAGCCCAAGGAAACGGTAATACGAAGCAGATAAGTAACTACAGATTTATTGATGAACGGCCTTTGTTAGGTATGTCGTACTATCGGCTGAAGCAAGTGGATGAAGATGGCACCTACACGTATTCATCGCTTGTTAGTGTAGCACGATCTCCCGGAGAGCAGGAGGTGAGCGTTTATCCCACTACCACATCTGATTCAATTACTATTGAGTATGAGGCAGTAATAGCCCTTAACAGGGCTACAGTTATTGATGTAATGGGAAAGAAAGTGCTTGATGTGCCACTGCCGGTTCAAAACAATCAGCATGTAATAAATTTAAGCAGGCTAGGTAGCAGCACTTATTTGTTAATATTACAGGACGTGAACGGCAGATCTTTTACTAGAAGGGTGAGAAAGATATAATTTTATATTCAGCTAACAAAAAAAGGTCGCTTGTACAAGCGACCTTTTTTTATGCCAATGAGTCGTCCTAGAATAAGTTGACACTATTTAGACTTATGCAAGGAAAAGAAGAAACAGGTTGCAGCAGACGCAGCAGTCGTGATTATCCGCTAGGCTTTAAACTGGCTGTTGTCAGGCAGGTTGAAGAAGGCGAGCTAACCTACAAGCAGGCCCAGCGCCATTACGGGATCCAGGGGCGCTCCACGGTTTTAGTGTGGCTTCGGAAACACGGCCGGTTGGATTGGCGTTATCCCGGTATACACACACGTATGAAAGAAGCCGAAACACCCGCCCAAAAGATCAAGCGCCTGGAGCGCGAACTCTCTGATGAACGTCTCCGCAGGCAGGTTCTCGAGAAGATGGTAGAGGACATTGACCAGCAGCTTGGCACTGGTTTTTCAAAAAAGCCCTTACCCGGACAATGTGGTTCTTCCAGAAAGAGAAAAGCGTGAGCCTGTCGCGTCTCTCTTCTTTGTTCGGGTGCAGCAGGCAATCGCTCTACCAGCTGAGGGCGCGGCAAACCAGGCGCGCAGCACAACTGGCCCCTGTCAGGGAACTGGTGCAGGAGGTGCGCCGGCAGCTGCCCCGGGTGGGTGCCCGTAAGCTCCACTACCTGCTCTCGGCACAGTTGCAGGAGCAAGGCGTCAAGCTGGGCCGTGACGGGCTGTTTGCTTATCTGCGCACAGAGCACCTGCTTATCGCCCCCCGCCGCAGCTACACCAAAACCACCCACTCCAAACACTGGCTCAGGAAATACCCCAATCTGGTGAAAGAACTGGCCGTAGAGCGGGCAGAGCAGGTGTTTGTCTCTGACATCACGTATGTCAAAAGCCGGCAGCGCACCCATTACCTCTCGCTGGTCACCGATGCCTTCAGCCGCCGCATCATGGGCTATGCCCTGAGCGACGACCTGAGCGCCGAGAGTGTGGGCAAGGCCCTGAAGATGGCTGTGAAGGAACGCAAGACGACTTTGCCGCTCATCCACCACTCGGACCGCGGGCTGCAGTACTGCTCGCAGCACTACCAGCGCATCCTGCAAAAGCACAGTATCCAGCCTTCCATGACCGATGGGTATGACTGCTACCAGAATGCATTGGCTGAACGCATGAACGGCATACTCAAAGAGGAGTTCCTGATTTACCCCTGTAATACCAGACAGGAACTGGATGTGCTCGTAAAACAGGCAGTGGAAAGCTACAACACCCGAAGGCCTCACCTGAGCCTGAGGATGCTGACACCACAGCAGGTACATGAAAAAACCTGTGAGCCAAGGCCCACAGGTTCTGTAAAATCATCGTAAAACCTGTCAACTTATTTTAGGACGGGTCACTGAATGGCTACTTTATACCGAGAAGCTGTCGCCGCAGCCACAGGTACGGGTGGCATTTGGGTTGTTAAAGTAGAAACCTTTACCATTCAGGCCATCTGAGAAATCAAGCTCAGTGCCAGCCAGATATAAAAAGCTCTTCATATCTACCACAACCTTTATTCCTTTATCTTCAAACTCCTGGTCCATCGGCTTCACCTCATCATCAAAGTCAAGGTTGTACGATAAACCGGAGCAGCCACCACCCGCAACAGAAGCACGCAGGCGAAATGTGTCATCAAGCTGCGCATCTTGCTTCAGCTTTAGAACCTTTTCTTTTGCTTTATCTGAAACTGTGATCATAGAACTTTTAATTTAGGAGACAGGGTTTAATACGACACTGAAAACAGTGATGGTATTCATGTCTCGTCCGTAGTATAATTTATCCAGCGCCTCATACATGTTGCGGGCTCTGAAGTAAGAAGTCTGCAACTCCTTATCGTCATGAGCCATCCACTGCACAGTAAACGAGCTCTCCTGGTCACGATAATTCTGAACGTAGTCCAGCATTTTGCGCAACACATCCAGCCTGTCGTATCCGGTTTCGGAATGAAAAAGGAAAGACTGCTGGTGGCGCGGATTAATCGTGATCAGGTCGAGGCGCAGTTTATTATCAATCTGCCTGAATTCAAAAAGCAGACTGTTACCGCTTATGCCTAAGTGGTTTTCGATCTGCTTTTGAATGCGTGCACTTTCTACGTGCACATCAGTTGTTGACTCCATTGAGTCCGGTTTCTTAGTGGTGAGACTTTGGCATCTCCAGTTCTGGAAGGCCGTTTTTCACTCTATAGTCGTTGATCGCTGTTTTGATAGCATCTTCGGCAAGTACAGAGCAGTGAATTTTTACTGGAGGTAAAGCCAGTTCTTCCACGATAGCCATGTTATCAATGGCCAGTGCCTCATCAACAGTCTTGCCTTTCAACCACTCAGTAGCCAATGAAGAAGATGCGATAGCAGATCCACATCCGAAAGTCTTGAACTTAGCGTCAGTGATTACCTGGTTCTCATCTACCTCAATCTGCAGACGCATTACGTCACCACACTCAGGGGCACCTACAAGACCGGTACCAACGTTATTTTTAGATTTATCTAGCGTACCTACATTACGAGGATTGCTATAATGATCGATTACTTTATCTGAATAAGCCATAGCTTTTATTTAATTAAAAATTAAAATTATCAATTAGAAATTAAAACCAGAAGTGAAAAATCAGAAGGGCTGGATTAGCACCTTTTCTAATTTCAACTTCTAATCTTTAATTCGATTTTAGTGTTCTGCCCACTCAATAGAGTTAAGGTCAATACCTTCTTTAAACATTTCCCACAGCGGAGACAGTTCACGAAGTTTGTGTACAGCTTCTTTTACGTGGCCGATGGCATAGTCGATCTCTTCATCGGTTGTGAAACGGCTCAAGCCGAAACGTAAAGAAGAGTGTGCCAGGTCGTCACTTAAGCCCAAAGCTTTTAAAACATAAGAAGGTTCCAGGGAGGCAGAAGTACAGGCAGAACCAGAAGATACGGCCAAATCCTTCACACCCATCATCAGACCTTCTCCTTCTACATACTTAAAGGAAATGTTTGATACGTGTGGCAGGCGATGCTCTGTTGAACCGTTAACATAAGACTCCTCAATAGTGGTTAACTCACGCTCCAGTCTGTCACGCATAGCTGCGATACGCTTTGTATCTGACTCCATGTCCTGTTTTGCCAGCTCGGCAGCTTTACCCAGGCCAACAATACCTGGTACGTTAAGCGTACCTGAACGCATGCCGCGCTCGTGTCCGCCACCATCCATCTGGGCAGTAACTTTAACACGTGGGTTCTTACGACGCACGTAAAGCGCACCAACACCTTTCGGACCATACATTTTGTGGCCGGAAAAAGCCATCAGGTCGATACCGTCAGCTTCAACGTCCACTGGTATTTTACCTACTGCCTGTGTCGCATCCGTGAAGAACAGGATGCCGTGCTTCTTAGCAATGGCAGATATTTCACGGATCGGCTGAATAACACCAATCTCGTTATTAGCATACATGATAGAGATCAGGATCGTTTTATCTGTGATAGCTTCTTCCAGCTGCTTCAGATCGATCAGGCCTTTTTCATCTACCTGCAGATAAGTAACTTTACCGCCAATTTTCTCGATATGCTTACACGTATCCAGTACTGCTTTATGCTCAGTGGTAGCTGTAATAATATGATTTCCTTTGGAAGCATACATCTCATAAACACCTTTAATAGCAAGGTTGTCTGATTCTGTAGCGCCTGAGGTAAAGATGATTTCCTTTGGAGAACAATTGATAAGGGCTGCGATTTGCTCGCGTGCATAATCAACGGCCTCTTCTGCCTGCCAGCCAAACGGGTGGTTACGGGAAGCGGCATTACCAAACATGTTTGTCATGTATGGCATCATGGCATCCAGCACACGCGGGTCTAGCGGCGTAGTAGCATTGTTATCCAGGTATATCGGTAGTGTTAGCATATAAATCGAATTTCTAATTTTTATCCTGTTACCTAAACAGTTTAAAGAAATTATTAGTTTTGAATCAGGGGCAAAATTAACAAAAAAACCTTACTTAGACTAATTACAAATTGAAAATGAAAAACGTAGAACATATAGGGATCGCTGTAAAAGATTTTAGCGCCGCAAATGGCTTGTACTTTAAACTGCTGGGGGTAGAACCATATAAAACTGAGTTTGTTGCATCTGAAAATGTTAATACCTCTTTCTTTAGAGTTGGAGATACTAAGATTGAGCTGCTTGAGGGCACAACGCCAGATAGTGCGATCAGTAAATTTATAGAAAAACGGGGAGAGGGCATTCATCACATTGCTTTTGAGGTCGAAGATATTTACGCCGAAATGGAGCGGTTAAAGCAGGAAGGCTTTACCCTGCTGAACGAACAGCCCAAAAAAGGAGCTGATAATAAATTGGTTTGCTTCGTACATCCAAAGAGCGCAGGCGGAGTGCTGGTAGAACTTACACAGGAGATCAGGTAAATTTCCGTTTTACGTCAGCCAGTTGTATCGCAACCAGCGGCAAAAACATTTTAACTATTACGCTTATGAGCCAGTTATTGAAAGAAATACAGGCAGCAGAGGAAGAAATTATTCTAGGCAATGTCATTCTTTATCCAACTGATACAGTTTGGGGAATTGGCTGTGATGCCGAGAATGAACAGGCTGTAAAGAAGATATTTGAAATTAAAGAACGGGCGGAGTCAAAATCTGTGATCCTGCTGATGGCTGACCTTGATATGTTGAGGCGCTATGTAAAAGAAGTGCCTGCAGCACTGGAGAAGTTGATAGATGAGCAGCAGAGGCCCACTACTTTTGTGCTATCCGGTGCTCAAAATTTACCAAAACAGGTTATTGCTGAAGATGGTAGTATAGCAGTGCGTTTAACGAAGGAAGAGTTTTGCCACAGACTGATCCGGCAAGTGGGTAGACCGCTTGTTTCTACGTCAGCTAACATTAGCGGTGAGCCGGCTCCTGCTTCTTTCAAAGATGTTTCGGAAGAGATTAAGAAGCGGGTAGATTATGTGGTGCGCTGGCGGCAGGGCGAGGACATCGAAGCAAAGCCATCACGTATCATTAAAATAGCGCCTGGTGGTGAGCAGCATGTTTTGCGCGATTAACGGCTTGTATGCTGTTTAGCGTAAGGCTTTCAATATAATACCTTATTTTTGCACCTCAGGCCGCCAAATATTGGTCTGAGGTGTTTGATTTTTACTGATGGATAAGATACAATTACCAGCACATTCTATATTTGAAGTAGTAGCCGAAGCAGCGGCAGAATTAGGGGTTGAAGCATATGTAATAGGTGGCTTTGTACGTGACTTGGTGCTCAAGAGGCCGTCTAAAGATATCGATGTAGTGTGTGTGGGAGATGGAATTGCCCTGGCTGCTATGGTTGCTCAGAAGCTGCCACACAAACCTAAAGTATCCATCTTTAAAAACTTTGGTACGGCCATGCTGCGCGACGGAGACTGGGAGGTGGAATTTGTAGGTGCCCGAAAAGAATCTTACCGGGAGCACTCCCGCAAGCCTGAAGTAGAGCAGGGGACACTGGATGATGACCTGAAACGCCGCGATTTTACTATAAACGCGCTTGGCATCAGCCTGAACAAACAGAATTACGGTGAGCTGATAGATGAGTTTGAAGGGATTAAGGACATGAAGCGTCAGTTGATCCGGACACCCTTGGAACCTGGCATCACGTTCTCCGATGATCCGCTGCGCATGATGCGTGCCATCCGCTTTGCCTCGCAACTAGGTTTTGATATAGACCCGGATACGTTCGATGCCATCATTGATAACAAGGATCGGATCAAAATTGTGTCCCAGGAACGTATTACAGATGAATTAAATAAAATTATACTTTCCCCGACCCCTAGCTACGGTTTTAAACTATTGTTTGCCTCCGGACTGCTTCATTTGATCTTTCCTAAAATGGTGGAGTTGCAGGGGGTGGAGACTAAGAACGGAAACTCCCATAAAGATAACTTTTACCATACTTTGCAAGTGCTTGACAATGTTGCAGGAGTGTCAGATGACCTGTGGCTTCGCTGGTCAGCCATTATGCATGATATTGCCAAGCCAGACACGAAGCGTTATCACCCGAAAGCCGGCTGGACCTTTCATGGGCACGAGGACAAGGGCGCACGAATGGTGCCCAAGTTGTTCCGTGACCTGAAGCTGCCTCTTAATGAGCACATGAAGTTGGTTCAGAAACTGGTGCGTCTGCACCTTCGCCCGATAGCATTGGTTAAAGAAACTGTAACAGATTCTGCTATCCGAAGGCTACTATTTGAAGCGGGAGATGATATTGACGCATTAATGAAGCTTTGCCGTGCCGACATCACCTCTAAAAATGACACGAAAGTAAAGCGTTACCTGCAGAATTTTGACAAAGTAGAGAAACGCCTGGTAGAGGTGGAGGAGAGTGATAAGTTGCGCAACTTCCAGCCAGTGATCACCGGCGAGATCATAATGGAAACGTTTGGCTTGAATCCTTCCAAAGAAGTAGGACACTTGAAAGAAGTACTGACAGAAGCTATTCTGGAAGGAAAGGTGAAGAATGAATTCAATGACGCGTATGCCTTCCTTTTAAAGAAAGGAAGTGAGATGGGCTTGACAGTAGAAAAGCCTTTGGCATTTATTGAAAAAGGAGAATAGCTAGTGACAGCTACTCTCCTTTATTAATTCTTATTTCAAGACACATTTTATGGCCTCTGCCTGCATTGGTACATGATTACGGCCAACTACTGCAAAAACTTTTTCTCCTTGTAAAACAGCGTTGGTCAGGAGCCGGTACATGTATAAATCCCTGAATTCACTACTGTGGCGGTTGATATCGTTAGTGAACTGCCCCCCTGTATCTTCTCCGTTACTATCTGGCTTAAACCATGCTGTAGGTGCCTCCCACCAGTTAGCTGGGGCAGACCAGTACTTCTCATAGGCAGGCTGTAATGATTCTACATTTGGTAGTACAGTTGCAAAGGCTGGTACCATGCTGTTCGCTTTCGAGAGTAACTGGGCAATGGCTGCTTTTATCTGCGCTTCATTCATCCCTTTTCGTTCCCGAAGCCTGCTGGCTTCCCGAAGTATAAAGAATAGTTTGATCTGCTCGGGTGTAAACTGCTTTAAGGACAATAAGTAGTTCACCTCATCCTGCGGACCAGGCTCCAGTGACTGCGCTTTAATACCTGCGGTTTTTGCAAGAAATCGTACATAGCCAGATTCTCCGAATTTGTTAATGGTTTCTGCCTCTGTTTCGGCTGTACCTCGGTCTGGTCCTTCAAAAAAAGCAATAGTGGGTTTTTGTGAATCCCAAGTCTTACGAAGGGTGGTGAACTGTGGATGTGTGGTGTCATCAGAGTGGGATGCGCCAATGTACTCTAAATTCCCTCCGTTACTGGCTGAAACATTTAGCGACCACTCTGTTGCTGGTGTTTCTTTCCAGTTTAAGTAGGAAATGAGTTTAGTGTCGCAGTTAGAAGTACCTTGACTCTGTGCCTGGACGGCTGGAGAATTAAGCAAGCCTGAAGTAACAGCTGCTATTACAAGTGCAGGAATGTGTTTGAACATAGTTTTATAGTATAAGTGGACAATGAAAAAAGCTGAAGTATATGCTGGCGTGGATAGGGCAGAGCCAACAGAAGGGGAAGATGAAAGGCTTGTAAGCGTGAAGTAAATTGTTGGAGTAAATCTTTAATTCGGATCAATTCCGCAAAAAAGCCTACCCCAACAATTTCAAATAATCACTAAACACAACTAAACAAACAATCTCTTTAAAAACACCGGTTTTTTGTGCGCTGATGGCAATTACCGGTGAAATAAGTTATGAAGGCAGCACCTGACACTGTTTGAAGCAAAAGATGCTGCCTGTAAGTTTTATTTTGTACTAAATGGCAGTAAATAAATCGTAAGCTATCTTCGCTTAATGCTGCTTGGACCTGAACTATCAAGTATTGTCTCTTTGGGGTTACCTCTGTAGGTGATGTGGCTTGTGCCTGATGCATCGGCCCGCAAAGAAGAGGAAGCATAAACTTCAGCAACACTGGCACCTGTCAGATCCAGATCCACATCATTGGCACGCAAGCCTACTGCGTCAATGCCACAGGCACCTGTTGCATCCAACTCAAAGTTATTGGCACGGCCTGTGAACTTACTGATTGAGGCACCTGAAATATCTACTTTCAGATCGCGAACATCCAAGTTTGCAGTTGATTTTATAGCTCCCGATAAGCTCATGTTCAATCTGTCGGTGTCAATGCGGCCAATATCGGCTTTAATGGCACCAGATAAATCAATGCTTTCGAAGTCAGGGGCTGTAATCTGGATCAATACTGGTTCTCGGTCGTCAAAAAGGCGGAAGAAACGCTCATCAGTTTCGATAGAGAGCTTATCTCCACGCTTATTAAATTCCATGTGGCGTACGTCATCCTGATCACCGCGCACGCGCACGCTGTAGTTGTTCCCCTGCACGATTTGCACGTGGTATGGACCGGAAATTTCCAGACGGCTGAAGTCTCTGTAGTTGTATGAGCGTACATTACTGCTGTACTCGTCTTCATCTAAAAGTACGCTGCCGCTCACTCTTACTGTTCCATCGGCAACGTTAAAATCCATGTCATCATCATTAAAATCTGAATTAAAACCAGTTTCGGTTTCAGCGTCCAGGGTATCAGTTGCACAGGTTAAGCATTCCAGTTGATCCCCTTTTACCTGCCAGGTGTTACGAACAATTTTATCGCTGCTGTAATCCTCAGTGAAAGTAGCACTTGGCAGCATGTAAATAAACTCTCGTGTGAGGCGCAGGGGCTTATTTTTCGGTAGTTTAAGCACGATATTCAACTCCTGGTCACGGAACACAGCACCATCCTTAAACTCATAGCTGTTATCAAAGCGAATTACGGAATCCTGTTGTACTACCCGGTAAGATATCATGCGGGCATTTCGTTTCGCCTCTTCTTCAGTTTTTCCTTTTGCCTCGGCATGTTGAATAACTTCTACCTCGCTGCTGTTCGATTCCTGTACATCAATAAAGATGCGGTCGAAGTCCATGTTGTTATCGTAAGCGTCGAGCACAAGCGTGCCATAATTTGCCGCCGGAATGGTTTTGGCAGTGACTACTTCACCGCTTCTTCGGAAGTTGCTGCTGAACATTACTCCTGTAGCAACAAGGGTGAATAAACTTACCAGCCAAACACCAAACATAGACCAACCCACAATAGGACGAAGGAACGTGCGCTTAATTAACAGACTGACAGCCAGGATAATCAATAGTAGGAGTGGGATAAGCCCTACAATAAAACCCGCCACCAGTCCGAGCCTGGGAAATCCGTTCAGGAACACAGAGGCCGGGAAGTCACCCATTACCATGTACTGTGATTCTTCCACGAAACCCAGGGACACAAAAAAGGCAGAAAACAAACCAATTGTTAATCCGATAGAAACTATCAGAAGTATAACTCCTGCACCTATCCTGATCAGGGTGATCAGGAAGGCTAGTATAGGGCCTAGGGCAGTGCCTAACCAGTTAATGATCTGTGAGATCAACCTTATTGGTAACAGAATGATCTTTGCCAAAGTGCTTTCTTCACCATTGTTGTCACGCATGTTCAGGTTGGTCTTTAGCGTTTGTTCTATACCTGCCAGCGTAACAGGGTCGCCCTGCATCTGCATGCGCTCTGTTAATGTAACGGCCTCAGGCATTGCGATCCAGAGCACGATGTAAGCTAGTATGCCGAAGCCACCTGCAAAAATCAAAATCAGGAACAAAACACGTATAACTGCTACATCCACACCGAAATATTTAGCTATACCGCTGGCCACGCCAGCTAATTTCTTGTCTTCAGGGTCGCGGAAAAGCTTTTTTACAGTGGTTTCAGGAAGAAACTCACTTTGTGGCATTGCAATCCAAAGCACTACATATATGATGACCCCTGTAGCGGCTGACACACCTGCAGAAACAACACCCAGCAGCACCAGCAAAACAAAGAAGAGTCTGATCCAGAGCGGATCCACCTTCAGGTAGTTTGCCATACCAGCACACACTCCGCTTATCACTTTGTGGTTGATGTCACGGTAGAGTTTCTTAGGCCCTTCGGTAGTGTAGGTGCTATTTGCATCAGGTCCAGGGGCAGCATGAGGGATTTCTTCATCCATCGGCTCCAGAACTTCAAAGTCAGTAACGTCCCCCATTCTAGCTATAAGGTACTCTACATCGTCCAGTGAAATGACCTGCTTACCAGGGGCTAGTCTTGCAGAGAAAATTTCGGCAATACGAGCCTCAATATCGGCCACAATCTCTTCATGCCCCTCATAGTTGGAGAAGTACGTTCTGATAGAAGCCAGGTATCTGCTAAGCTGCTCGTAACCATCCTCCTCGATATGGAAGATGATGCCTTGCAAGTTGATACTTATATTCTTTTTCATAATTGCTGAGATTTCTTGTTGTGGATAATGAATTCGGTGGAGTCAACTAGTTCTAGCCAGGTAGCGCGGAGTTGTTCTAAAAAGTCGCGGCCTGTTTCGGTAAGCTTGTAATACTTTCGTGGGGGCCCGGAGGTAGACTCCTGCCAGTTATATTCTAGAAGCGACGCGTTCTTAAGGCGGGTAAGCAGCGGGTAGAGAGTGCCCTCTACTACGATCATTTTAGCTGCTGTAAGCTCTTCCAGCATGTCAGACGCATATACTTCACCACGAGAGATAATCTCCAGTATGCAGAATTCGAGAATTCCCTTCCTCATCTGCACTTGTGTGTTTTCTACTTTCATGATGATTCTGTTATAATGTTGAAGCAAAGATAATATAAGGTACTATGTAAAGCAAGGTACTGTTTAAAATTTATTACGAAAGATTTTAATAATGGTTATCAGGGTTAAGCATTATGATTTTAATTAACTATTTTTGGATAAAAATATAATTAAGTAAAAGTCAACTAAATAGACTGGTAGCGTGTTTAAGGAGCATCTTTGAAAAGCCTTAACTCTAAATTTCCGGGTTCAAAAAGACTTTTATAACTTGTCTCGATTTGATTGATGCAGAAACGCTTACAGGATATGTATGAATAGATTTACCCTTGCAGCTTTAGGATTGCTTATACTTTTGGCCAGCTTTTCTGCTACAGCGCAGGTGGCTACTCCAAAGTATAGCAATGAGTTTTTAAATATTGGTGTTGGTGCCCGTGCCCTGGGTATGGGAAATGTACAGTCGGCTATTGTAAACGATGCTACAGCCGGCTATTGGAACCCAGCTGGTTTGCTAAACCTCAGTAGGAAACATAACATAGCACTGATGCACTCGGAACTGTTTGCCGGAATCGCCAAAAATGACTTTGGCAGTTATGCGATGCCCTTAGATTCGAGCAGTGCCTTAGCTGTTTCCGTAATCAGATTAGCAGTAGACGATATTGCTGATACCCGCCGCTTGCAGAATGAGTATGGTTACATCCAATATGATAGTATAAAATTCTTCTCGGTAGCTGATTACGCAATGCTTGTTTCCTATGCACGCCGAAGTCACCTGGTGGAGGGATTACAACTGGGAGCCAGTGCTAAAATTATTTACCGCAATGTAGGCGAGTTCGCCAATGCTTATGGGTTCGGGATAGATGCCGGGGCGCAACTTACAAGAGGAAGCTGGCAGTTTGGATTGATGGCAAAAGACATTACAACAACTTTCACTGCCTGGACACATAATGTGGAGGCGCTGGAGGAAGCATACCAGCAAACCGGAAACGACCTGCCAGAGAGTTCCGCTGAACTGACCCTGCCGCGCCTTATTCTGGGAGCAGGAAAGTCTTTTCAGTTTAATGATAAAATATCCGCGTTGCTCGCAGCAGATTTAGACTTTACATTTGACGGCAAACGAAACGTACTCCTCAAGTCAGGTGTAGTTTCCATGGATCCTCATGTTGGTATAGAGCTAGCCTACGCAAATACTGTGTTTGTGCGCGGCGGCTTAAATAATTATCAGGAAACGAAAAGTTTTGATGGAAGCACCAGCAAGCGTATGCAACCAAATTTTGGCGTTGGTTTTACAACGAAAGGATTAAATTTTGACTTAGCCATGTCAAGGGTAAATGATAAGGAGGCAAATTCCATTTCGGGCAGCGGCACCTCATCGGTGATTATCTCCTTTGGTTATTCCTTTAACTAATTGTATAACAAATAAGCTTTACCACCAATGTCTTATAATCTCATGTTGAAGCGGGTTATACTTTTGATGATACTCTCTGTTACTGCCTTCGCAGCCAGGGCACAACAGCAATTCGGTAATGAGTGGATCAACCACTCCCAGACATATTATAAGATTAAAGTAGTGCAGACGGGGCTGCACCGGTTAAATTATACTTACCTCAACAGCCTGGGGCTGGCAGAGGTAAACCCACAGCATTTTCAGCTTTTCAGGAGAGGGAAAGAAATATCTCTTTATGTAGCCGGAGAAGCTGACGGTAAATTGGATGCCCAGGATTTTATTGAATTTTACGGGGAGCGTAATGACGGCGCTTTGGATAGGGAGTTGTATAAAGATCCGGAAAACCAGGTACACCAGTTATACAGCTTATATACTGACACAGCAGCTTACTTTCTTACGGTAAATCCGGCGGGTGGCAAGCGCATGCGTGAAGTAAACCCTGCTGTGAATGGCAGAACGCCGGAACCTTATCATTTGCAAAAGGCTGTTTATGTAAATCTGGACCGATACAACTTCGGAAAGATATATGATATTCAGTCAAAGCAAATAGCTATGCCATGGATGGACGCAGGAGAAGGTTGGTTTTCTCACTACTCTATCAACCCAAGGACTTACAAGATTTCAGGTATAAGGGATGTTAATGTTGCCGGACCGAAGCCTGTGGTGGAGTATGCTACAGTAGGGGCTTACCAGGAGTACCATAATTTTGATGTAAATATCCTGCCTCCTGCTGGCACAGGCAGGAAGCTCAAAACATTCTCCTATGACATGTTCAGTAGTGCTAAGGACAAACAACAAATAGAGTTTACTGATATTACAAGCCAGGGTGATATTACTTTACAAATAAGCCCGACATATACTGATACCAAAGGAAATGCTATTAGTTTTTCTTACGGCATTTTAATGTATCCGCAGAAGCCTGTGTTTGCCGGCAATTCGATGTTTATTTATACAGACTCAACCAGAAGTGCGACACCATACTACGAGTTTTCAAGTTTGCCCTCCTCTGTTGTGGCTTTTGATATAACAGACCAACAGAATATCATAAGGGTGAGTGGTCAACAGGCAGGCGCGGGAAAGGGTTTTGTAATTGAGGCAGGGACTAGGTCACATAAGTTGTTTTTGGCAAATACGGCACAACCTATTACGCCTGTTGGTAAAGTTGATAAAGTTAACTTCAGGAGGATCGATCCTGCTGCCTTTAATTACATTATTCTTACTAATAAAAGATTAGCCGCAGATCAACCGTCTGTTGGAATGTCGGCGCCCAAAGCGTATGCAGCTTACAGAGCTTCCGATGCAGGCGGTAAGTACGATACGCTACTAGTGTATATGGATGATATCATCAACCAGTACCACTATGGAGACTACTCAGCCAATGCTATTAAGCGGTTTACATCGTTTATGTTAACCGCTCCTGAACCAAAACATATGCTGATACTGGGCAAAGGAGCTGAATACACTAAGATAAATTACAGAAATGCGGCTTCAAGGCTTTTGGAGTTTGTTCCTACAGGTGGTAAGCCATCTTCTGATGTGATGTTATCTTCTGATTTTCAACATAACGTGTTTGTGCCAGGTATTCCAACTGGTAGAGTTTCTGCCACTACTGCCACAGACATTATTAATTACCTGAATAAGGTAAAGCAGTACGAAGCCACACCTGAAGGAGTAGAGTGGCGCAAAAATATATTGCAGTTAGGTGGTGGCAAGACAACACGGGAAATAAGTGATATTACCTCTTATCTTAATGATTATGCTAAAATTGTAGAAGGCCCACTGCTTGGAGCTAATGTTATTGAGAAGTACAGGCAAAATGTAAGCGAGGTGGTTGAAAACATAAATGTTTCTGAAGAACTAAATAAAGGTCTTTCACTCATAACATTTTTTGGACACAGCTCCCCCGGAACAACCGATTTGGATATTGGCTATGTTTCCAGCCCGGGCAGTAATTACAAAAATGATGGCAAGTATCCTGTGTTGTTGATGAATGGCTGTAATGTAGGAGATTCATTTAATCCTGGTGCAATTTCTTTTGGAGAAGACTGGTTAAATACGGCAAATAAAGGAGCAGTTGCGCTGATAGCACATACAGATGCCGGTTACCCAAACTTCCTCAATATTTACTCGTCCTACTTTTACTCATTAGCTTTTCAGAATCCTGATTTTTATGGGGCTACAATTGGTAAAATACAGCAGGAAACAATCAAAAGCGTATTAGAAACAACTACATCAAACGCTGCAGTTGCAATGGTGAATGAAATGGTGCTGCACGGGGATCCTGCTCTTAGGCTTTATAGCCCAAGTAAGCCAGATTATTACTTTAAAGACAATACTTTTGAAGTTAAGGAGCCTAATGGTGATTTAGTGACAGCAGCCTCCAATAGTTTCACTATTGCCGTAAAAGTTGGCAACTTAGGTAAAGCTATTACCGATCCGGTGTCTGTAACTGTTAAAAGAACCTTACCCGACAATACCATTATAACTGACTCACCTGTAAAAGTAGAGGGTATTGTAAAGGATAAAGTAATTCTACTAACTCTAAATAATAAAGGGCTTGCATCATTAGGTATGAACACCTTTGAGGTGCAGCTAGATAGTCCGAACACTATTGTAGAACTTAACGAGAATAATAATACTGCAGTTTATCAGCATTACTTTCCTGCAAGTGGTTTAAAGGCTTTGAGTCCGGCTGAATATGGCATTGTTAATTCAGATAAGGTAAAGTTGCAGGCACAACCGACCCAGGCATTGCTGAACACGCAGGGATATTATTTTGAGTTGGATACTACACAAGCATTTAATAGTAAGCTAAAGCAGAGCCGGGTTATAGATAATACATGGTTACCTACTTGGCAGGTGACCCTGCCAAAAGGTGCTGCAGATAACGATAGTACAGTTTATTACTGGCGTGCCCGCTTCCAGCATTATGCTCCAGGTGAAGATACTGTCTGGACAACTAGCTCTTTCAGGTATGTGCCAAATACCGGCACCGGATGGTCCCAAAGTCATTATGGACAGTTCACCAAAGCTATTACTGATAAATTAAGTAATGAGGGAACAGAAAACCTACATTGGGAATTTCAGAAGACTAAAGCAGAGATCGCTCTGAAAACTGTAGGAGGGGACTTCCGATACACGAATCCACCATATGGTATCTTCTACAATGGAGAGATGCTGTTTCAGGCTGCATGTGGCGATCCGGGGGGGAGTGCAACCCCAAGAATTTTTGCCATTGTATTAGATGACAAAACCCTGAAAATGGTAGAAAAGTTAGGGGCAACCTATTGTGCCAGTTACCCATACCTGTATGAATTTGGAGATCTGAATAGCAATGCTAACAGAGATAAAATGATCGCTTTCATGAACGCGGTGCCTGTTGGATACCATGTGATAGCTATGAGTGTTAATAAAGTGCCTTTTGAAAGCTTTACAGCGGCACAAAAAGCAGCATTTACCTCCATAGGATCTTCCTTTATTAATAATTTAAAAAATGGCTATCCGTACACAATTGTAGGTCGTAAAGGTGCTGCCCTCGGAACTGTAACGGAAAGAACAGGAGATGCTGGGAGCGCAACAGCAGTAACTTCGCAGACTGTTATATTAAATGAGATTGTCTATTCCCGCCAGCCGGAAGGTTCGATCTCGTCTACGATCATTGGGCCTGCCCTGAATTGGAAATCATTGCACCACAATATTGAACGCTATAAAGCCGGAAACGACAACTATAAACTCAGTGTGGTTGGGCTTGACAAGGCTGGCAATGAGCAAGTGCTGGTAGAAGAGGTAACTTCTAAAAAGTTTGACCTCTCAGCTATAAGCGCTAAGGAATACCCGAATTTGAAACTAGTTGCAAAGCTGAATGACTTGCAGGACCGTACAGCGCCGCAGCTAAAGGAGTGGTTCGTTTTATATGAAGAAGCCCCAGAGGGAGTTATCAAACCGGACCTGGATAAAGTTAACAGCCAAACCCTTTCACTGCAGTCCGAAAAGGGAGGCATTAAAGTTCCTATGTCTTTCCAGAACATTACACCTACAGCCTTCAGTGATTCACTGACAGTAGAAGTTACTGTTCGAGGAGATAATTCTGACCCTGTAGTTACCAGGTTCAAAATTAAGCCACTTGGTGGAAATGAGACAGTAAACTTTGAGTTTGCAATGCCAACACACCTGATGGAGGGGAATTACAAGTTAAGCATGTATGTAAATCCCCGGATCTTACTAGAGCAAAACTATTCTAACAATATTTTTGAAGTAAGTTTTAAAGTAAAGCCAAAACTTCACCCGATCCTGGATGTAGCGTTCGATGGAATCCATATCCTGGATGGAGAACTGGTGTCTCCTACTCCGCTGATTAGTGTGACTGTGAAGGACGAGAACCGCTTTACACCATTACAGGATCCTTCTGCCATGTTAATGGTTTTAAAAGGACCGGAAATAGAAGATGTTGAAATTCCTTTGATGGGTAATTCAAGCGAAGTGAGATATTTCCCGGCAGATGAGAAAAATGATTTCAGGTTGGAATACAAGCCTTCAGCAGCATTAGCGAATGGTAAGTATCAGTTGGAAGTGAGCGCGAAAGATGCGGCTGGCAGAGCTTCAGGCGTTGCGCCTTATCGCATTGGTTTTGAAGTGGAGAACGCTTCTAAGATCACTAATTTCTACCCATTTCCGAACCCGTTCTCTACTAAAACGAACTTCATTTTCACACTTACAGGCAATGAAGTGCCAGAGCACATGAAGATACAGATCTTAACTGTTACCGGGAAAGTGGTAAAGGAGATAATGAAAGAGGAAATGGGAACCATAAGAATCGGTAACAATAAAACAGAGTATGCCTGGGATGGAACCGATATGTATGGAGACAAACTCGCCAATGGCGTTTACCTGTATCGCGTTGTCATGAGCCAGGTAAGCGACAGCATGAAGCACATGTATAAGATAGGGGATAAATCATTTAAAAACGGCTACGGAAAGATCTATATCCTGCGCTAGTACAACCCTCTCCTCAAATAGAAAAGGCCGCATTCATGAATGCGGCCTTTTCTATTTGAGGAAGTATAACTCTAAATGCGCTTTAAAGTAAGGTAGGAGTAGCTATACTTGTTTTTCTCATCCGGTTCATGATCTTCTTTTGCTACTACTTTCCATTCCTGTTCTTTTATCTCCGGGAAAAAGGTATCCCCATCAAAAGTATGATGGATTTTAGTAAGCTCAATAGTATCAACCATGGGTAGTGCTTGCCTATAGATCTCAGCACCACCGATAATACACACGCTTTCATCAAGCTGGCTTGCCTGTTCAATAGCTTCCTTCACGGAATGTACCACTATACATCCTTCGGCCTGGTAATCCTCCTGTCGGGTAATGACAAAAGATGTGCGGCCCGGGAGGGGCTTTCCAATCGACTCAAAAGTTTTACGGCCCATCAGAATGGGGTGCCCCATGGTAAGTTGCTTGAAATGCTTCAGATCAGCAGGAAGGTGCCAGATCAACTGGTTGTCCTTCCCTATTACATTGTTCTCGGCAGTGGCTACTACTATACTTACCATAGCTTATACTTTAAAAGTGTAGCCTCTTAACAAGTCCTGTATCGGCATGCGCTTTTTCCCTTCCATCTGTAGGTCCAGTACAGAAACAGCTCCATCTGCAGTTTTTACATGCAGGAATGTTTTGTTGTCTGTAAAAATATGACCCGGTTCAGAAGTATAACCTGTATTTTCCAATGCCTCCACCTTGAATACCTTAAAGTTTTTGTCGTCCAAACGCGTCCAGGCGGCAGGGTAGGGACTTAAACCACGAATAAAATTTCGCACCTGTTCTGCCGTGTGGTTCCAGTTAATCTGGCAGGTTTCTTTAAAAATTTTAGGCGCGTGCTTTGTTTCTGCTGTGGTTATCTGCGGCTGTGGTTTTACGTCACCTTGCTCAATGGCCTGTACTGTTCTTAGCGCCAGTTGCGCACCGGTATACTTCAGCTTTTCATACAGGCTTCCGAAGTCATCTTCTTCTAATATAGGCACATGCTCCTGAAAGATCAGATCTCCGGTATCTATCTCATGCTGCAGGAAAAAAGAAGTAACACCTGTTTCCTTTTCACCGTTGATGATGGCCCAGTTAATTGGTGCAGCACCTCTATACTGAGGCAGTAACGAAGCATGAATGTTAAATGATCCGAGTTCCGGCATAGCCCAAACAACCTCAGGTAGCATCCTGAACGCCACGATGATCTGTAGGTTAGCATTATAGCTGCGCAATTCCTCCAGAAATACATCCGACTTTAAGTTTGTTGGCTGCAGCACCGGAATGTTTTGCGACACGGCATACTCTTTTACAGGCGACTGATGAATCTTTTGGCCACGACCTGCCGGCTTATCCGGTGCCGTGATTACTGCAACTACATTATATTTATGTTCAACGAGTGTCTGCAGGGTAGGCACCGCAAAGTCCGGTGTACCCATAAACACGATCCGTAATTCTCTTTTCATATTTTATTTAAAATCAGGGTAAAGCAGGTACTGCTTACGCATTTTCTTGTATTCGGAAAGTTGCGGCTCCCAGCTAGCTCTGATCTCTGCCTCTGACATGCCGGCTTTTAATTGCTCACGCAGCTTTGAAGTACCTGCCAGTTTCTCGAAAAAATTATTAAAAAACTTATCCTTCTCAGTAGAGTTCTGGTACATCTCCAACAGGTAAGTGAGGTCAACTTTAGCAGGTACGGCAACATGAGTTAAATCTAAACCATAGCATACTTCTCCTTTGTGAGGTGGGTTAGTAGCTCCTGGTGTACTAACTGGCGTAAAACTGAAGTCTTTGATCTTATAGTAAGGGCTACCAATAACCTGGAATGGTGTCGGGGTTCCACGGCCTACACTTACAGTAGTACCCTCAAAGAAGCAAATAGAAGGGTATAACTGTATCGCTTGCTCGTTAGGCAGGTTCGGAGATGGCCTTACCGGTAAAACATAAGGTGTCTCGTGGGTGTAATTGGCCATCGGAATAACTGTTATTTTTGCCTGACGCTGGCCCTCCAGCCATTTCTGACCATTGATCATCTGTGCCAGCTCGCCTACTGTTAACCCGTGCACGATCGGAATAGGGTGCATGCCCACAAAAGACTTGTGCTCCTTTTCCAGCACCGGACCATCCACATAATCCCCGTTCGGGTTAGGGCGGTCCAAGATCAGAACCTCTTTGTTATTTTCAGCTGCAGCCTCCATAACATAATGCATGGTGCTGATATAAGTATAAAAACGTGTTCCAACGTCCTGGATATCGAACACCAGTACATCAAGATCCTTTATCTGCTCTGGCTGCGGTTTTTTGTTGTTGCCATACAAGGATATGATCGGGAGCCCGGTTCTTGTGTCTTTCGCATCTTTGACGTGTGCTCCGGCATCGGCTTCACCTCTGAAACCATGCTCAGGGGCAAAAATGGTAACAATATTTACGCCCCTGCTTAGTAATGTGTCCACAAGGTGCGTTTGTCCGACCAAAGAAGTCTGGTTTACAACCATGCCTACCCGTTTACCCTTTAATTTAGGGAGATACAGGTCCATTCGCTCTGCGCCCATTCGGATTGGCTTGGCCGTGGTAGCTGTCACCTTACCAGAATCTGTTTCAGTAGTAGCAGGAGGTGTGGTTGCAGCTGGTTTTGGTGTGCAGCCGTTAAAGGCTAGCAGCAGTGAAGTATAAAGTATAAGTAGGGGCTGTGTCATCGTAATTCGGAATAAGTCAAAATTCATACCTATCTTTAAGGCTGATTAAAAATTCAGACGCGTGAACATTTCCAAGTACATATCTGATAAAATATCCGAAGTGCAGTCCGGCACGTTTACGTCGTCGGTTACAAAAATAGCAATAATCAGCATAGCTGCCGGCATTGCTATCATGATTGTGTCTTTTGCTATTCTGGAGGGCTTCAGAAATGAGATACGCGAAAAGATATTTAGTTTCAGTGCGCACCTGCAGGTAACGAAGTATGATACCAACAACTCGTATGAAGGAGCGCCGATCAGCAGCAACATTGGTATAACTGATTCCATTGCTGGGGTGAAGAAAGTGCAGCCCTTTGCCCGTAAAACGGCAATCATTAAAACAGATGATGAAGTGCTGGGGGTCGTGCTGAAAGGAGTAGGCAAGGATTATGACCTTAGCTCCATGAAGCAGAACCTGGAAGCAGGAAGCCTGATCAGCTACAACGACACCGCCTCTTCAAAAGAAGTGCTGCTAAGTAAAACCGTTGCCGATAAATTAAAACTCAAGGTTGGCGACGAAGCCATTTTCTATTTTATTCAAAACCCACCGAGAGCCCGGAAACTGAAGATACAAGGTATTTTTAATACCGGACTTGAAGAGTTTGATGAGGTCTTTGTGATAGGTGATATTAAGCTGATACGTGAGCTTAACAACTGGCCGGATACTTTAGCCGGGGGAATTGAGATTGTTTTAAAGGATTTTGACCAGATTGACCAGGTGGCGGAGAAGGTTTTTGATGAAATGAATTATGACCTGCAACTGGAAAAGATCACAGACCGGCATGCGCAGCTCTTCGACTGGTTGAAACTGCTGCGTAAGAACGTTGTCATTTTCCTGGTGCTCATTATCTTCGTAGCCACGTTCAACATGATCTCTACGGTATTCATCATGATCATTGAGCGCATTAATATGATAGGCGTGCTTAAAGCAGTTGGGGCCACCGATTCGCAAATTCGAAAAGTCTTTTATTTCCGGGGCCTTAACCTGACTTTAAAGGGGATGTTCTGGGGAAACCTGATCGGACTTGGCTTCTGTGCATTTCAATACTATTTTCAGGTGATCCCGCTTGACCCTGAAAATTATTACATGGATAGAGTGCCTATCAGCTGGAACTTCGGCATTATTGTGGTGCTAAACCTGATCACATTGTTTCTGACCATGTTGGCGATACTTATTCCGGTTGCCATGGTAACAAGAATTAATCCTGTAAAGGCGATAAAGTTCGATTAGCCGGATTTGCCCTATATATAAACAAGACAGCCCCTGCACTGCAGGGGCTGTCTTGTTTTAGTTGATCAATTTTGCGAGGCCGTATTTAACTGCCCGTTTTCTATGTAGCTTAGAACTTCTCTCTTCGGCACCGGCATTGCAATATTATGTAGCTCAAATGCTGCTTTAGCTCTTTCCATGTTATCCCAGTATAGCCCCCAGTAATCAGAGCGGTTGCACCAGACGCGGGTACTGATCGTGATGGCATGCTCTGCAAAATTGGTTACGACAATTACCGGGGCAGGGTCAGTCATTACTCTTTCATCCTGGCTTATTAACTGCTGGAGTATCTGACGCACCTTGCCAATATCATTATGCACTGACACCGTGAAAAGAAGCTCCACACGGCGCGTGCTCTCAACAGAATAATTAACTACCACTGTTGAGGCCAGTGGGCCGTTAGGGAGGTAAATAGTTTTATTGTCGGGTGTTTTAAGTACAGTGTTAAATATGTTAATGATGTGCACTGTACCGCCTTGTCCCTGGGCTTCAATATAATCACCTACTTTAAACGGCTTAACTGTAAGTATAAGTACCCCACCCGCAAAGTTGGAAAGACTACCCTGTAAAGCAAGACCTATAGCCAGGCCTGCCGAACCGAGTATGGCAATGAAGGATGTCATTTCCACCCCAATCTGGGCTATTACCAGCACTATCAGCAGCACCCACAGCATCACCCCGATGATGTTGCTCAGGAAAGGGCGCAGGGATTCATCTACACCTTTACGCACCATCAAATTAAAGATAAACCTGTTCAGGCGTTTAACTACCCATATGCCTATCACAAGTATAAAAATGGCAACAATCAACTTCATACCGTAGAGCACCACAAAGTCCATAATGGAGACACGGTACTTATCAATATCAATCATAAAAAAATAAATTAGTTTAGTGATAAAAATAAAGGGCGCTGCCCGCTTAGCAGCGCCCTAAATGGCATTTTACTTAAAAAGTGGGATTTTTGCAAAAACTAAGGCAAGTGCTTACTCTGCAAAATAAGGTTTGGATTTGGGCAAAGCTTCTCATACTTAGCTCTTTCCGAACTGGTTGCCACGCCCGGAAAATCACCCAGCCTGCCTTCCATTGATTGTATTACCTGAAAGTGCAGGTGTGGTGGCCAGTTGCCATTTTCAGGAAAAGGGCCTACCTCCGCTATTTTTTCCCCTTTTGCAAAATATTTTCCAACCTCAAGCCCCTCCAAAGAGGCGCGGTTCAGATGTCCGTACAAGGTATAGAAGGTTACGCCTTCCAATTCGTGTTCCAGGATAATGGTTGGACCATAGTCACCAAAGTTATTGTTGTCCTGAAAGCTATGAACAGTTGCATCAAGCGGAGTGAAAACATCCGTCCCGTCTTCTATCCAGACATCAATTCCTAAATGCAGGTTTCTACTTTCAGCCTGTACATCAAAATGCTTGCTTCGTCGGTAAATGAACCTGTCCTCCAGGTACCCACCTACCCCTACTGTTGCTTGCTGTTCCTGCAGCATTTGTTGCACAGCGTCGTTAAAAGCTGAGGTATCCTGCAGGTCAGTTTGCTTAAGTAGTTCGTTGTGTGCTGTAAAGTCAAGGGTGCATACGGCATCTGTGTTCAGGTCAGCGTCTAAAACATGTGCAAAGACATGGCTGTGCCTGCTTAGTATCTCACTAAGGTCTTGTAATTTATCCATAAGTACAGAATACACCGGAAACGCCCGCAGAGTTTATAAAGGTACGCCGACCTCTTCCTCTACATATTTAGAAAGCGTTTTCAGGCTCTTCGTTTTGCCAAAAAGTTCTTCCGATTTTTTGCTGTAAGCAAGGGCTGCCTCTTGTAATGTTTCGAAAGTACCCAGGTTAATACGTTGTTTGTTATGGTGAATAATGGCACGGTACTTCTGCGCCTCTTTATGAACACCACGAACGCCCAGCTTATTCTCTGTTTTGGCGGTATTTCTAACAATTTTACAAAGCGGAGCCCATTCAAGGTTCTCGCGGCGGCAATCAAGTTTATTACCATTTATAAAATGGACATAAAGCTTGATATCGCTTTCCGGCTTCGTTAGTAACTGCTCACCAATCATCTTGTGCAGATAAATGGTTTCGTTACGGTACTTGCCGTTTTTAAGCGGCCAGTTCTTCTGAAAGAAGGCATAGCCGTTGGAGTGAATACGCAGATGCTTCAGAAATTCTATCTGCTGCAGGTAAGCGTTGTTTTGGATGTACTCGTAGGTTTTATCGTCTACGACTACGGTTTTTTCACAGTTTTTGAGTGTCAGTTTGTAGAGCATTATTGTTTTCACTAGTTGTTATTGCAAAGAACGGAGGTGTGCCCCTAAAACAGGCAAACCTTTGTTGTACTGCTATAAGTACGGTGCAAAGTTGTGCAAAATTTTATTATTATGCACAAGTTGTATTATTTTTATTACATTAAATATCGGTAAATTTTAGTAAACGACTATTTTTTACAGGAGACCTTCTCAGAACAGAATAGTTTATCGTAACTTTCAGCTCATAAACCTGTTAAAAGCATAATCTTTTAGATAAAAAGCATTCTATATAATGAGTAGTCCATACTTTACCCTGAAAGTTGTAGAAGTGACACACGAAACTTCAGACGCTGTTACACTACACTTTGAGCATCCTGAAAAACAAGCAGTATCTTTTAAGCCAGGCCAGTTTTTAACACTCATCCTAAACCTTGAAGGCAAAGAAGTGCGTCGTTCATACTCACTCAGCAGCACCCCGCATGAGGCTCCCCGTTTGGCTGTAACTGTTAAACGAGTGTCTGGTGGTTTAGTGTCTAATTATTTGCTGGATAACGTAAAAGTTGGCGATGAGATAAAGGTTATGGAGCCAATTGGCAATTTCTGCCTGACCTGTGCACCTGACAACCAGCGGCATATTCTGTTGTTTGGAGCTGGTAGTGGCATTACGCCGTTGATGTCAATCCTGAAAGCGGTGCTAAAAGAAGAGCCGAACAGCCAGGTTAGCTTGTTATATGGCAACAGTGATGAGGATTCTGTTATTTTTAAGGAGCAGTTAGAGCAGTTGCAGCAGGAAAATGCTGAACGTTTTCACATCGAGTACATTTATAGCCAGCCAAAACAAGCCTGTGATCATCGTGGGCGCATGAACCAGAGTATGATCATCAAAATTCTGGAACGCCTGAAGTTGGCAAAAATTGACAACGCCTTATACTATATGTGTGGTCCCGAGGGCATGATGGATGAGGTTAGGCATGCTTTGGATGTATTGCATGTGCCCGCAGAGCGCATTTTCAGGGAGAGTTTTGTTAGTAATAAATTAATTGAGCAACAGCAGCAAGGCCAGCATGGCGATGTCTTGTCTTCAGATGATGACGGAGAGATCGTAACGCAGACGGTCACGATTATTTATGAAGGTGCAGAATACCATGTGGAGGTGGAGCCTGACCAAACTATTCTGGAGGCTGCCCTGGATCAGGATGTGGACCTGCCTTATTCGTGCCAGGCGGGCCTTTGTACCGCATGCCGTGGCAAATGCCTGAGTGGTAAGGTGCATCTTGATGAGCGGGAAGGTTTGTCTGATGCTGAGCTGGAGGAAGGATATGTACTTAATTGCGTCGGGCACCCGCTTACCAGCGATGTGATCATAGAAATCGGTTAAGAAACATTTTCGTATAAAAGAGCAGAGCCATAACTTTTTTAGTTATGGCTCTGCTCTTTTATTTGCACATTCGTAAGAAGTGCTTATATTACACTTTTATAATATGTATTGTGATTATGACCATAGCCGCAACTAATCTAACTATACCTACACGAAAACCACGAACTTATCTTGCTGAAGATTTTAAGGTGGAAAACTGGGAAACCATCCAGCCATATTTTGAAGAACTGAAGGCAAGAGACATCAACAGTGTGGAAGAGCTGGAAAAATGGATGGCTGACAGGAGTGAGCTGGAGAGCGTTTTATCAGAAGATCTTGGCTGGCGCTATATCCGGATGACCTGTGACACGCAGAACGAGGAAACCACGAAAGCCTTTCAGTATTTTGTGTCGGAGATAGAGCCCAAGATCGCCCCCCTCGATCATGAGCTTAACCTGAAGTTAATGCACTCGCCATATGAGCCGGCCCTGGAGCGGGAAAAGTACCGGATTTACCTGCGTGGAGTAGAGCGCGCTTTAGAAATATTCAGGGAAAAGAACATTCCGCTTAGCACGGAGATCAGCACCAAGCAACAGCAGTACGCTGCTATTACCGGCGCCATGACAGTTACTTTGGATGGGGAGGAAATGACCTTGCAACGTGCCGCTGATCGTTTGAAACGCACTGATAGAGCGGTTCGTGAAGAGGCCTGGCGCACTGTGCAGGAGCGCCGGTTTGAGGAACATGAAAAGCTGGATAATTTATTTGATGAGCTCCTTAAACTGCGCCATCAGGTAGCTTTGAATGCTGATTTCAATAATTTCCGCGACTACATGTTTGCGGCGATGGGTCGCTTCGATTACACACCACAGGACTGCTTTGATTTTCATACCTCCATTAAGGAGACCATTGTGCCGCTCCTGACGAAAATAGATGAGGAACGAAAGGAGGAACTTGGGGTAGAAGAACTCCGGCCCTGGGACCTGGATGTAGACCCGAAAGGAAGAACGCCTTTGGAGCCTTTTAAAACCGGAGATGAGCTGCTGAAAAAAACTGTCAATGTGTTTTATAAGCTTGATCCTTTTTTAGGGGATTGTCTGGCTACCATGCGTGAAATGGGCCACCTGGACCTGGAATCACGCAAAGGAAAGGCCCCTGGCGGGTATAACTATCCGCTGGATGAGATCGGAGTTCCTTTCATTTTTATGAATGCCACTTCCAGTCTTCGTGATGTGATCACGATGTTACATGAAGGCGGTCATGCGGTACATTCTTTCCTGACACGTGATCTGAGACTAAACGCGGCCAAACACCCACCTTCCGAAGTGGCTGAGCTTGCATCCATGTCTATGGAACTGATCTCGATGGATTACTGGGGTACTTTTTTTGAGGATGAAGACGAGTTGAAGAGAGCCAAGCGCACCCATCTCGAAAGCGTTCTGGAAACGTTCCCGTGGGTAGCAACGGTAGATAAGTTTCAGCATTGGATTTATGAGCATCCAGAGCAGACTCAGGAGGAGCGCCATACCGAGTGGGTAAATATTTTCGAAACCTTTAACCATAAAATTGTTAGTTGGAAAGGTATAGAAAAGTATAAGCCATTTATGTGGCAAAAGCAGTTGCATATTTACGAAGTGCCATTCTATTATATAGAATATGCCATGGCACAGCTTGGGGCAATAGCTGTCTGGAAAAATTATAAGGAAAATCCTGCTGATGGCCTGGCCTCCTATAAACGTGCGCTAAGCCTTGGGTATACCGTATCTATTGGTGAGGTATATGAAGCAGCAGGAATCAAATTTGACTTTAGTACTGCCTATATAAAAAGCCTTGTTGATTTTGTGAAAGAGGAAATGGCGAAGATTTAAGCTTACAGAAGGATCAAACAAAAAGACCCGGCATTATGCCGGGTCTTTTTGTTTGATCCTTCTGTAAATAAACAGCATTTGCTTTGCAGCCGTATTAACTCACATGAGAGAAAAATACATACACTTTTGGACTGGGTTGTTATTGCTGTTCCTGGCGGTTTCATGTACAACTAATCCTGTTCCGGGAACAGAGGTTGATGAGAGATCGGAAGATCTGGAAGCGAACATGCAGTTAGCTCCGAATGATGTGGTTGGATCTTATCATGGGTTTATACCATGTGCTGGCTGTACAGCTTCAGGTATGACGTATGACCTGGTGTTGCTGGACGATTTTACTTTTGAGGAATCTTTGGTAGAAGGGAAGGAAGGTACACCTGTTACCCGTTCCGGTACCTGGAGTGTTGAGGATGGTATGGTTGTATTAGGGGGAGAGGAGGCTAAGCGTACCCGTTTTTCCTTGCCTACTGCCGGTGAGCTTCGAATGATAGATATGGCCGGTGAACCTATAAATAAGGAGCTTGAGGCGCAGTACAGTTTAAAAAAAGATACCACTTTCGGAGAAGAGGACACCAGGTTCTGGGAGGATAAGCGCAAAGTAGGGGTGGATTTTGTTGCTACCGGGCATGAGCCGGGATGGGTACTGGAAATAGATAAGGAACAGGAAATGTCTTTTAGAACCCGACCTTCAGGAAATGTGATATTAAAAGCAACCGTGCCAGCACCTACCATAGAAGGTAACAGAACAAGCTATAAGGCAATGACTAAATCAGGAGAGTTTGTTGTGGAGCTTTTGGAGCAGAAATGTACTGATCGTATGTCAGGTAAAGAGCGGCCTTATACAGTTCGTGTAACTGCTAAAGGAGAGGTTTATACTGGCTGTGGAATGTTATTAGGAGATAACCGCAACAATTAATCCAAAGTTGAACTCTTAATAGTATTGATATAGCAGAAGCGCCTGTAAGAGTTCTTACAGGCGCTTCTGCTGATTTTATTTACAAGGGCTTAAACTGCTCAAACATCTGCTTGCAGTTGTTGCAGTAATGCATTGAACGGCAAAGCGTTGGGCCGAAAGGTGTGCGCATAGTGGTGTTGTCGCTGTCGCAGTACGGACACTTGGCATATTCAATAATGTCGAGATCCAGGATCATGTCATACTTTGGCGGCGGGGCTAAACCAAACTCCTTTAAGTGCTGACGTCCTTTTTCTGATATCTTGTTACTGTCCCAGGGCTTATCAAAAGTCATACTAACGGTATGCTTGCTGATTCCGTGCTTCTCGAGCGTGCGCTCCACATCTTTCTTCATGTAATCCATAGCAGGACAACCGGCAAAAGTAGGAGTCATGTTCACTGTCACATGGTTATCATCTGATATCTCAACACCAGTGATCACACCAAGGTCTACCAAAGACAATACAGGTATCTCCGGATCTTTTACTTCTTCCAGCAGCGTTAATATATCTTCCTTGGTTAAGCTCATGTGATTATAACAAGTATCTGTAAAACGTGTGTAGCTGAGCTTACCACTCAGCTGTCGGGTCGATCTTAAACACTTCGGCCATCTCGTCCAGTAAGGGCTGCAAATGCTCTGTGTGCTCTCCGTAACGACCACCAACCTTTGGCTCTACATTATCCAGGTTCGGTAGTTTAAGATCGGTTTTCTCCAGCACTGCCTGAATGCGTTTCATCCACTCTGTCTGTACAGCTTCTTCGCCAGCATATACACCAGCATCTATTAGCTCCTGCTCATACTTTGACTTTTCAAACATGCCCAGGGCATAAGGAAAAGCTTCGTTAAGCGACGCTTGTAGGCGAAGAATGGCTTCCTCTGTTGATGAACCTAAATTCTTTATCCAGGTGTTAGCGTGCAACACATGGTACTTAACTTCGCCTTTCAGTTTTGTGGCAACTTTAGCGATCGGTTCGTAACTCGACTGCGACAACATCTCAAAACGGATAATTTCAGCATTGTCGTAGAGGAAGTGGCGGATCAGGCTGAAGTCATACTCTCCATTAGGCAGTTCTGCCAACTGGCTGTTATGGAACTGGTTGGCATTACGTGTGAAGGCAACCGTATCAGGTTCTGCCTCATCCAACTCGTGCAACAGCGTGAAAAATGCCAGGCTATGGCCGATCTTATCCTGTGCCATAGACGAAAAAGCGATGTCTTCTTCCAGAATAGGGCCGAAGCCGGTCCACTCGGAATTACGGTGGCCAAGTATCAGCTGGTCATCAGCCAGTTTGTATAAAAGGTCTTTTAAGGCTAGTTCGTTCATTACTGGTTAGTTGTACTTTTACGCTCTTCTTTAAACTTTGTGATTTTATCCATTACCTTGTAGGCTATGGCTTCACGGTATTTTTTCTCCGGAACAGTGGTCCACATGTCTTTGTCATCCTCTGCAGATTGCAACACATCCCCCGACTTAACTATCCAGATGTTTACCACAGGGCCTTTCTCTCCAAATGCTTTTTTTGCTTCCTGCAGTGCCTCTAAATAAGAAGGAGCCATTACACGACCAGCATGAACGTGGGCCTTTCCGCGCTTCTTCAAATGGAAGATCTCATAAGGCTCAATTTGTTCAGTACTTTCAGCAGGCGCTTCTATATTTAGTGTGTCATATAAGTTTTCGCCATCGTTACCATAAGGAGTAACCTGGATGTTCTCAGTACGGGTTATCCATAGCCCTACACAAGGGAAACGCCGGCTATACTGCTCTTTAGCGAACAGAAAAGCCACATCTTCGTTAGGTGCATGCACAGGACCAACATACGTATGGGCAGCGCCTTCCTTTTTCTGATGGAAAGCCTCATAAGTTTCGAACTGATCCAGTTCAGGTTTTTCGTCCATAGGCGGTACTTCGCCTTCAGGTAAATTCAGTCTGGTAACTCTTGGATCTAAGGACTTTAAGCTCATCTTCTATAATTTTTAATTAAAAACTAGAAATTAGAAATGGAGTTCATAACTATGGCTAATACTCTAGATCAATTTCTAATTCATAATTTTGAATTTATAATTTGCCGTTATGCTAACGGCTTTACGTATTTCGCTTTCGGGTTAAGTAAAGCTCTGCGTACCCAGGCACCACGCTCTTCAGCGGTACGGCGAACGGCAAGACGCTCGGCGTTACAAGGGCCATCGCCGTTGATCACGCGCTTAAACTCATCCCAATCCGGTTCTGTAAATTCCCACTGGCCGGTCTCCATGTTTTTACTAAGTTTCGGATCCGGAACAGTCAGTCCCAGTTCCCAGATCTTAGGTACATACATGTCAAGGAACTGCTGACGGCACTCATCATTAGAAGCCATCTTTACTTTCCAGCGCATCAGGGTTTCAGTGTGCGTACTCATTTTATCGGATGGGCCGAAGAAGGTCATGATCGGTGGCCACCAGCGATTTAGCGCTGCCTGTATCATTTCGCGCTGCTTTGGTGAACCCGTTGCCATGTGCACCACAGCATCATGACCATATTTTAGGTGGAAAGCTTCTTCTGCGCAGATACGCTCCAATGCACGTGAGTAAGGGCCGTAGCTTCCTTTAGCATTTGCCATCTGGTTCACGATAGCACCGGCATCAATCAGCCAGGAGATTATATTAGAGTCAGCCCATGTAAAAGCAGGGTAGTTAAACACATTGGA
The DNA here is from genome assembly GCF_051904785.1 of Pontibacter sp. MBLB2868. NCBI lineage: Bacteria > Pseudomonadati > Bacteroidota > Cytophagia > Cytophagales > Hymenobacteraceae > Pontibacter > Pontibacter sp. MBLB2868. The sequence goes on from NZ_CP196710.1 coordinate 459,854, forward strand.
GTACTTAGACTTGCCATTGATCAGGTCTGTCAGCATCTGCTCCCGCGACTTTCCTAATGTTTCAGCGGCACTATATAATAGCTGGGCATGGCCTACCTCATCCTGCACCTTGGCCATCTGTGCCATTTTGCGCCTGAAACCAGGGGCGCGGGTAATCCAAGTGCCTTCGGGCAATGCACCGATAATCTCCGAATGCGCATGCTGCTCGATCATCCGGATCAGCTGCTTGCGGTAAAGTTCGGGCATCCAGTCAGTAGGTTCTATTTTTTCGCCTCTGGCGATACGTGCTTCAAATTCCGCCAATTTAACAGGGTCTTCTGTCTGTAGATCGTCGAATTTTGTTGCTTCGAAAACGTTTCCTCCTCCGTACATAATATTTATAGTTTAAAGGTTCATTAAAAAGTGCCGGACCGCGTTACCAGCCCGGCAGGTTAGGTTAGTTAGTTGTATTAAGGTGTGTTCGGTAATGTAAATTCTTGTGTGCTGGTGAGTCCGTTCAGCAGCATGGCCGACAGGTTTTCAGCAATCTCATCAGGTGTCATCTTGCCTTCGGGTTTATACCAGGTATGAATCCAGTTTAAGCCCGAAAGTATGGTTAGCACTGCAAATTTCTCGTCGGGCAAAGTAAACTCGCCGTTAGCGATCCCAGACCGGATTATTTCCCGGAACCGAGCTTCGTACTTGTCACGCATAGCCAGGTAAGTGCCCAGAAAAGGTTCGCTTAAGTGGCGCCACTCATGCAGAAATACTGCCGATGCCGCTGTATTCTTCGTTAATACTTGCACGTGGGCTGCTATGGCAGCTTTCAAACGCTCAGTTGCTGTTGCCTCAGCACTCTCTGCAGTATCCAGGGCTTCAAAAAACTCTTGAGCCATTCTGAAACACACCCGCTGCAAAATCTCTTCCTTCGATTTGATATGCGAGTAGATACTGGCAGCTTCTATCCCCAGGGCATTGGCCAGGTCACGCATCGAAGTAGCCGAAAATCCCTTTGTTTTAAAAAGGGCTGTAGCTGTTTTCTCGATTTGTTCTTTTCTGCTCACTGTTATCTCCATGTTAAGTTAACAAATTTAAGCAACCTAACGTTCGTTAGCAAATTTATTTATATAACGCATGCTTCAAACAAAAGTTAAGTCTGGTTGTAACTCTTTCAATGCTTCTGACTAATGTTTTCTTCGGGTTAAAAGCAGTAGTATAAAAGGTGTAATCCAGCAGGAGAATGATGCTTTATTAGTCGAAGACCAGTGAATAATAAAGTATACTTAATTGGCAAAAGCAGTAAAGATGGTTTAGGTAGTGATACGCCCCGGGCATTGCTAAAATATTTTTTTGCTGAGCAATGCATGGTGAGTTCCGTATATTTGGAACATGAGAAGCATGTTGAATTGAAATCGTTTAATCAGAAAAATACTATGACAGCTATACCCAATTCTGCTGAAAAACAAACCAAAGATTTTGTTAAGTATCAGGTAACCGAGCGTGTAGGGTACATTACATTAGCCAGGGCTGAAAAAAGAAATGCTCTTAACTTCGAGGTGGTATCTGAGCTGAAGCGAGCTTTTGCTTTTGCCGAGGAAGATGATGCCTGTAAGGTGATCGTGTTGCGTGCGGAAGGTAAGGTTTTTTGTGCAGGCGCCGACCTGGAGTATATCCAGCGCCTGCAGGAGAATGATTACCACGAGAATCTGCTTGACTCTACGCACCTGATGGAGTTGTTTAGGATGATCTATACGTTGAAAAAAGTAGTGATCGCGCAGATTCACGGTCACGCAATAGCAGGAGGTTGTGGCCTGGCTGCCATCTGCGACTTCGGATTTACGGTGCCAGAGGCCAAATTTGGTTATACAGAGGTTAAGATAGGTTTCATTCCTGCAATTGTAAAAGTATTCCTGCTGCGCAAAATAGGCGAGTCAAGAGCTAAGCAGTTGCTGCTTACCGGCGATCTGATAACTGCTGAAGAGGCAGAAAAGTATGGCTTGGTAAACTATGTAGTACCTGCAGATGAACTGGAGAAGCGTGTGTTTGCCTTTGCCCAAAAGTTGTGCAACGAAAACTCTAAGCAGTCGATGGAAGTGACGAAGGAAATGATTGCCAGGGTGCAGGGCATGGGACTGGAGGAAGGCCTGCAATATGCTGCTGAGATGAATGCTGTTGCCCGTGGTAGTGAAGACTGCCAACGTGGAATAGCTTCCTTCTTAAATAAGGAACAGATTAAATGGTAAAATTTTGTTTAAAGCTTAAAACTATTTATTAAACTGCTTGTTCAATGGGTATGCTATCGGGAATAGGAATCATGCTATTGACTTTTGTGGCAATGGAAGGAGTAGCTTGGTTTATGCACAAGTACGTGTTGCATGGGTTTTTGTGGGTACTCCATAAGTCACACCATACAAATCATAAACACGCTTTTGAGCTAAATGACTTGTTTTTTGCCTACTATGGAACACTGGCGATGCTCTTTTTTATCTTCGGCAGCGACCCCATTGACTATAGGTTTTGGATAGGTGCCGGCATTACATTATATGGTGTGGCCTATTTTGTGATCCATGATGTTTTCATACATCGGCGCATCAGGTTTTTTGGTAAATCGTCTAACGTTTATCTTAAAGCATTAAACATTGCACATAAGGTTCATCATAAAACCCAGGGGAAATATGGCTCTGAATCCTTTGGTATGCTTTGGGTTGCTCCAAGGTATTTTAAGACGGCATATAATATTTTAAGGAAAAAAGAAGAAGGGAAACGTGGCTCAGTATACTATTAAAGAACTCGAACAATTATCAGGCATTAAGGCGCATACCATCCGTGTCTGGGAGCAACGATACAGTATACTATCCCCGAAAAGAACAGAAACCAACATTCGTTTCTATGATGATGCTGACCTGAAGTCAATCCTTAATATTTCGTTGCTGAACGAGCAAGGCTATAAGATATCGAAGATAGCCAAAATGCCCCCTGAGCAGATATTGCAGAAAGTGCAGCAACTCTGTGAGGATTCGTGTCACGGCTCTCACCACATCAACACTTTGGTGCAGGCGATGATAGACATGGATGAAGATATGTTTGACAAAGCTTTATCTACAGCTACCCTCCAGATCGGCTTCAAAGAAACAATGGACAGTGTTATCTATCCATTTCTTAATAAGATAGGGGTGCTTTGGCAGACTGGTAATATTACCCCGGCACACGAGCATTTTGTGAGCAACCTGATCAGGCAAAAACTAATAGTTGCCATAGACGGCCAGGTTGTCCGGAAGCAGGAGGGAGCACCAACGTACCTATTATATCTACCCGAGGGAGAGCTGCATGAGCTGGCGCTCCTCTATATGAATTATACTTTAAGAGCGAATAACAAGCATGTTGTTTATTTGGGGCAAAATCTCCCTTTTAAAGATCTTGAGCTAACTTATAACCAGTTTAAGGCAGACTTCATCTGTACTGTATTAACTTCTAACCCAGAAAGGCATCAGTTGCAGGAATACATCAATCATCTTTCTGCCAGTTTTCCCAAAGCTACTGTTGTCCTCTATGGCTATCAGGTGCAAAGTAATCCCGTGGTGTTTCCTGATAATGTGAAGCGCGTAGATAAGATTGGTGAGGTTGTCCTTCTAAATAAATAATAGATATAACTTAAATCCAAGGCCCCTGCGGCTGTCGTTTATATGGCAGCCGCAGGGGCTGTTTTTGTTACATGCCGTTTGCCGTTAAAATATGTACATACACGCGTTTATTCTTGCTGTTTGTCTAAAACTGTTTAATAAATATCAATAAATTCTAGACAAAACAAGCTATAAATAAATTATAGTCGTATATTTGTTTAGAGTTTACACTAAAACACTAAACAAAATGACTGCTCTGGAATTCAATAACTTGGTACAGAACGTAGCCCAGTCCCTGAGGCCGGTAGCTATGAACCTAACCCGCGATGCGGATGATGCCAAAGACCTTGTTCAGGAAACAATGTTGAAGGCTTTAACAAACCGCGACAAATTTAAATCAGGTACTAACCTGAAGGCATGGCTCTACACGATCATGCGTAATACATTTATTAATAATTACAATAAGATCACCAAGCGTAGTAGCAACATCGACAGTTCTGAGTATCTCCAGTACCTGAACACGGATGAAAATTACGTTACTCAAAACAAAGGCACGGCTACTTTCGTCATGAACGATATTAATAAAGCTATTGCCAATTTAAACGAGGAGCACCGTACCCCTTTCATGATGTACTACCTGGGGTATAAGTACCTTGAGATTGCTGAAAAACTCAAAATTCCTATCGGAACAGTAAAAAACCGAATCCATATTGCCCGTAAAGAGCTGAAAAGCGTGTTAAAAGTATACAGGCAAGACGTATAACATCAAAACCCTTATCTGTCTTTATGGCGCAAACAAAAGTGATCGTGATCGGCTCCGGATTTTCCGGATTATCGGCAGCTACCAGTCTGGCCGATAAAGGATACGACGTGGTTGTACTCGAGAAGAACAGTACGCCCGGCGGACGAGCCAGAAGTTTTTCGGATCAGGGTTTTACGTTTGATATGGGCCCCAGCTGGTACTGGATGCCGGATGTTTTTGAATCATACTTTAACCGGTTTGGGAAAAGCGCCGCAGACTATTACGATCTAAAGCGTCTGGATCCGTCTTATACTGTTGTATTTGGGCAGGATGACTTTATGCAAGTACCTGCCTCCCTGGATGAGTTGCGCTCACTTTTTGAGCGTTTGGAAAGTGGTAGTGGCAGCAAGTTGGACAAGTTTCTGGAGCAGGCAGCCTATAAGTATGATGTAGGCATCAATCAACTTGTCTATAAGCCTGGACTTTCATTAACAGAATTTATGAGCCTGGGCCTGCTGCGCGATGTGCTTCGCATGGATGTGTTTCAGTCCTTCCACAAGCATATCAGGCGATTCTTTTCGAATGAAAAGATAATTAAGCTTATGGAATTCCCTATTCTTTTCCTGGGGGCGCTACCTGAGAATACCCCAGCCCTATATAGCCTCATGAACTATGCTGATATCAAATTAGGTACCTGGTACCCAATGGGAGGCATGTATAAAATTGTGGAGGGGATGGTGAAGCTGGCTGAAGAAAAGGGGGTGAAGTTTATTTTTGATCAGGATGTGCAACGGATAGAGGTGAAAAATGGCATAGCTTCTCAGGTGCTGACTGCTACGGATATCTTTGAAGCCGATGTTGTGGTGGCAAGCGCTGACTACCATCATGTAGAAAAAGAACTACTGCCTGGTGCTAGCCAAAGCTATTCTGATACTTACTGGGAAAAACGGGTGATGGCCCCATCGTCGCTCTTGTTCTACCTGGGGGTTAACAAGCGCCTAAACAACCTGCAGCACCACAACCTGTTTTTTGATGAAGATTTCGGGCCTCATGCTCATGAAATATACACAGATCCTAAATGGCCAGGCAAACCTTTGTTTTACGTTTCTGCGCCGTCAGTTACGGACACTTCCGTTGCGCCGGCGGGCTGTGAAAACCTGTTTTTGCTAATGCCTGTGGCACCAGGCCTGCAGGATACTCCTGAAATACGTGAGAAATATTTTGATATCATCCTGGAAAGGCTGGAGCGACTTACAGGTCAGAATATACGTAATTCAATAGTATACAAGCGCAGTTATGCGCATCGTGATTTTATAAATGATTACAATGCCTTTAAAGGCAATGCTTACGGATTGGCCAATACCCTGATGCAGACAGCCCTGCTAAAGCCAAGCCTTAAAAGTAAGAAAGTAAAGAACCTATATTATACCGGGCAGTTAACAGTTCCCGGGCCAGGCGTGCCACCATCACTAATTTCAGGCCAGGTGGTGGCAAAGGAGATAGAGAAGGAGTACGCAGTGCCGGTTGCAGTAAAAGTATAACATACCAATACCACCCAAAGCGCATGGAGCTATTTAAAAACACTTGCCTGCAATGCAGCAAAATCATTACTGAGGCCTACAGCACCTCCTTTACCCTGGGCATTAAAACGCTGGATAAAAAGCTGCATGCCCCCATCTATGCCATCTATGGCTTTGTTCGCTGTGCCGACGAGATTGTGGATACCTTCCATGAGTTTAACAAACGTAAGTTGCTCCAGGATTTCAAAAAGCAAACTTTTGAGGCTATCGAGACAGGTATCAGCCTGAACCCTGTGTTGCACGCTTTTCAGTGTGTGGTCAAAGAATATAGCATCAACCATGATTACATCGAAGCCTTTCTTAAAAGTATGGAAATGGACCTTGATGATCATCAATACGACCATAATCTATACGAAGAGTATATTTACGGCTCTGCAGAAGTAGTAGGATTGATGTGCCTGAAAGTATTTTGCAATGGAAACGAAGAGCAGTTTGAGCGCCTGAAGAAGCCTGCGTGCAGCCTTGGTGCTGCGTTTCAGAAGGTAAATTTTCTGCGCGACATGAAGAGCGATTATAAAGAACGGGGACGGGTATACTTTCCTAAAGTAGAATACCAGAAATTCAACAATGCCAGCAAAGCCGAAATAGAGGCCGATATCCTGAAAGACTTTAATGATGCTTACGTGGGCATTATGGCCTTGCCCCGTTCAGCACGCATGGGGGTTTACCTGGCTTATGTTTATTATCTCAAACTTTTCCGAAAGATACAGAGGGTGTCTGCAACCCACATCCTTAAAGAGCGCGTAAGAGTACCTGACAATACGAAGCTGGCATTGCTGCTAAGCTCCTACCTCAAGTACAGACTTAATGCAATCTAATGATCAAACCCTTTTTACTACTATTTCTGACATTTACTTGTAACGTGGTTCTGGCAGATACAAATAGCCGTTACAAACTCACAGATCTTAGGAAAGAATACCTGGAAGCAAGTAAAAATGAAAAGGCCGGTGGGCGGTTTTATGATAAAATGAGTGCTTATCATCAAAAAGACCCCATAATTCTGGCCTATAAAGCAGCATCTGAGGCAGTAATGGCAAAATATGTCTGGAACCCTTATACAAAGCTGAAGCACCTGAAAGCGGCGGCAAGCTTTTTTGAAGATGCTGTTAAACTGGATAAGTATGCGCCGGAGGTTCGGTTTTTACGTTTTACAGTAGAATTTTATGTACCGCGCTATCTGAATCTGAGTGAGCACCTGGAGGAAGATAAAAAGGTAGTTATACTTGGTTTAAAACAGCACCCTGAGTCTGGAATGACAACGGAGCTGGCGCGTGCCATCCGTGAATTTATGCTGTCTAAAGATCACTGCACACAAAGGGAGAAAAAGCAACTGGAGGAGATTCGGATCTGAGTTTAACCGGAGTGCATAAAGGTATAGAACAGGGCGAACTGCGTGTGCGCCGGTTAGTAACTTCTTATTTTAACTGTCATCCTTGATCAAATGCACATTTACCTGTACCTGAACATTTTTACTATTCTTTTTCCATTGCTACTTTCTTTTGATAAGAAAGTAGCCTTTTACAGGAATTGGCCTGCTTTGTGGCCTGCTATACTTGTAAACGCTGCTATATTTATTGTTTGGGATGTGCTCTTTACCAAAGCAGGTGTCTGGGGCTTTAATGAGGCTTACCTTACTGGTATTTATTTCTTTAACCTGCCCCTGGAAGAAATCCTGTTTTTTATTACAGTGCCCTATGCCTGTGTTTTTATCTATGATGTACTGATCGCTTATGTTCAAAAGGACATTCTTCAGCCTTATGCAAAAATTATAGCTTTTGTATTGCTACTGGTTCTGCCACTGATCGCTATTTTCAACATAGGGCAGCTTTATACCTCCATTACATTTATTCTCCTGGCCATAGTACATCTGGTGCACCTGCGATATTTTAACACACACTATTTGGGCCGGTTTTACATGGCTTACCTGGTACACCTGGTTCCTTTCCTTCTGATTAATGGTGTATTGACATATTTGCCGGTTGTGTGGTACAATGACAATTATAACCTCGGATTACGTATAATATCCATACCTGTGGAGGATACCATGTACTCCATGTTAATGTTGCTCATCACCATTTCTGTGTACGAAGGGTTGCGACAACGAAAGACAGTTAAACAAAGTGAAGCTTTAGTTGTATAGAAAGTATGGCAAGTTTAAGCGTAACCATAGACCCAAATTCCGGCTTCTGCTTTGGTGTAGTATATGCTATCCAGATGGCTGAAGACTTGCTGGCAGAGCAAGGTTATCTGTACTGTCTGGGTGATATCGTACACAACGATGAAGAGGTTGAGCGACTTCAGAAGCGTGGTTTACGCATTATCAACCATCAGCAGCTGCGCGAGCTTCGAGATGAGGCAGTGCTGATACGTGCACACGGCGAACCTCCTGAGACCTACCAAACTGCGCTGCACAACAACCTTACACTCGTAGATGCTTCCTGCCCTGTTGTGTTAAAGCTGCAGAACCGTATTAAATCATCTTACGACAAAGATGATAAGATCTTTATCTATGGCAAACACGGGCACGCAGAAGTGCTCGGGCTGCTAGGCCAGACAAATAACCAGGCCGTTGTATTCGAAAGCATGGAAGAGTTGTTGCAGCATGAGTTGCCGAATAACATCACGCTTTACAGCCAGACGACCAAAAGCACTGATAGCTTTTATCGAATAAAAGGGGCTTTGGAGGAGCGTGGCTTTGAAGTGAATGCAAATGATACGATCTGCAGGCAGGTGTCAAACCGAGACAAAGAATTGCGTAAATTTGCTTCTCAATATGCAAAGGTCGTTTTTGTGTCCGGCACTAAATCATCTAATGGTAAAGTGCTGTACCAGGTGTGCAAAGACACAAACCCTGACACACATTTTATCTCTAAAGTAGAAGAGTTGCTGCCGGAGTGGTTTAAGCCAGGTGATTCTGTTGGTATTTGTGGGGCTACTTCTACGCCTATGTGGCTTATGGAGGAGGTCAGGGACTATCTGTTACACGTGGAAGTATAAACCTGGCATGCTGTGCAACAGGTAAGTATGAAGCGGATTTTTGTTTCGGATAGTGTTCCAGAGTTATAAAACCGGATGGCAATAGCAAGAAAAGCAGATTATAGGGGTGTTGTAGTAGCTAGCCTGATAGGAGCAGCCTGGATGGGGTTGCTGGTGTATTTACTTGCTTTTTACACAGTTGATTTTAACTCTCCGCTAACATACCTGTTAGCTTTACTACAGATGCACCTGTATACCGGTTTGTTTATTACGGCCCATGATGCCATGCATGGCGTTGTTGCCCCCGGTAAGCCAGCTCTGAATAGGGCTGTCGGTACGATTGCAGCTTTTCTTTTTGCTTATAACTGGTACCCCCGTTTGCTGCCTAAGCACCACGAGCATCACCGGTTTGTGGCTACGGAGCATGATCCGGATTACCACCATGGCTCCTTCTGGCCCTGGTATTTCAGCTTTCTGAAAAACTACATTACCTGGTGGCAGATATTGCTAATGGCTGTTACTTACAATGTGTTGCAGCTGTTTTTTCCGCTGGAGAATGTGGTATTATTCTGGATGCTGCCTGCTATACTTGCAACCTTCCAGTTGTTCTACTTCGGAACTTACCTGCCACACCGCGGAGAGCATGCGCCTGATAACCCACATAAGTCTACCTCCCAAAGCAAAAATCATTTGTGGGCTTTCTTAAGCTGCTATTTCTTTGGGTATCATTACGAGCATCATGATAAGCCTTACCTACCTTGGTGGCAGCTGTATAAGACCAAAGCATAAGTGCAGGGTGTTACCGGTTATTCAGCCATGAATGAAGGGGGTTGGTGTTGCTTTGAAATATACATTTTTAAGTGATGTGATTTTTAGATTGTGTAATGTAACAATTTGAGGTGTTGTAAGTATAGGGAGGAGATACTTCGCACTCCGAACACTAATAAATCTGAAAAACAGCGTATAGCTTTACACCCTTATAACCTAACTATGAAGTTACCTTTCCGCATTCTGTTCCTTTTTATAATTCTATTTTTGGCAAATACTTCCAGGGCTTCGGCGCAAAGAGATCCGACCATGCTGAAAGCCGGGGTTAGCTTTGTGTGGCTTTCAGACTATGATAGCCAGGGGTTGATGTTTAGTAACAAACTCAGCCACTATTTCACAAAGAACATCACTGTCGGTATGAATGTGGGCTTACTTTCAGCCTTTCGATACGATGACATCAAGGAGATCTATTCTATACAAAACACTTTCCTGATGGCCACGCTTGAGGGGAGTGTAGACATGATCAACAATGAGTCAGTTATTTTTAGGGTCGGCGGGGGGCCTGGTATCCGATACCGGGCAGAAATTAATTCCGATGCAGAGGATGTAGGTACTGTTGACGGATCTGTGGTGCATGTGAAAAGTACGGATATAGGGTTTGACGGATACCTCGAAAATGATTTTAATATTCTGCGTAACGGGGTGGCCGGCGGTAGGATAGACTATTTCTACTACACGAGTGGTACACCCGTCCTGGCACTCGGATTTCACATCGGGTTTAAGTTTTAATAAGATCCAAAAGTACTAGTATAAAGGGGAGCCCGTGTAGGCTCCCCTTTTTTGTTTTCCTCCATTTCATAGGTAACTCCTCCCACTTTGCCCCACATCCTCCACTTTGACCCACTTTACCTGTGGGAAACTATATAAAATACTATATATGCTATATGTCGATGGTTAAAATGTTGATAATCAGTTTGTTTAACTTTGTGAAGCTCGTATTTTAGTTAAAAGCATGATGCATTGCAAAAAAACTTATACCCAAAATATAGCGTTTATGATGTGGATAATGTGGATAAGTGGGGTGGATAACCATAATTTATCCACAAAGTGGTAAAAAGTGGTAGATAGTGGTTGTGAGAAATCGTTGAATCGCTACATTTGTAAAGTCCGAATACCATACGGACTAAACTGTTATTGTTATGAACTTCCTCTCTGGCGAATATGAGTGCAAGATTGACCCAAAGGGAAGGTTGGTTTTACCTGCAAAGATAAAAACCAATCTGCCGGAGGCATCTGGTAATCATGTTGTGCTGATGCGGGGCTTTGAGCCTTGCCTGGTATTGTACCCGAAGGCAGAGTGGAAGGTGATTTATGATAAGGTAGCAGGCTTAAATGAGTTTAATGAAGAGTACAGGCATTTTCAGCGTAACTTCTTTCGTGGCAACACAGAGATAGAACTGGATGGCGCTGGACGCTTTATAGTGCCAAAAACAATGGCACGCTTTGCTTCTCTAGAGAAAGAGGCTATTGTGGTAGGATTGGGTAATCGGGTAGAGATATGGAACCCTGATCAGTATGAAGAATTCCTGATCAAGGACCAGCAGAATTTCTCTCAGCTTGCCCAGAAGTTCTTAGGAGATAAACCGGCAGAAGAGCCTTTGATCTAATGGAGTACCATCGCCCAGTATTATTTGAGGAGTCAGTAGATGCTTTGGCAATTAAACCAGATGGTGTTTACGTGGACGTAACGTTTGGTGGTGGCGGGCATTCCTCCTCCATCGTGAGCAGGCTTACAACCGGTAAGCTGTATGGTTTTGACCAGGATAAAGATGCGGAAGAGCAGTCGAAGAAAATAGCTAGCCCTAATTTTCAATTTGTGCGAGCTAATTTCAGAGACCTCAAAAAGTACCTGCGACTGTATCGAGTGAAGGAGGTAGATGGGATACTGGCTGACCTGGGAGTTTCGTCGCATCAGTTTGATGTTCCGGAAAGAGGCTTCTCTACTCGTTTTGAAGGTCCTCTGGATATGCGAATGAACGCCGAGGCTGGTATGACAGCAGAGGAAGTGTTAGAAACATATTCTGAAGAACAGCTGCACCGCATGTTCGGGATTTACGGGGAGGTAAAAAATGCCAGAACCCTTGCCAGAACGATCGTGGAGAAGAGAGCACGGGGCGCATTTCAGTCAATAGGTGATTTTAAGAAAGCCATAAGCTCGTGCACACCGAAGGGGAAAGAGAATAAGTATCTGGCGCAGGTGTTTCAGGCACTCCGTATTGAAGTGAACGATGAGATGAAGGCCCTGGAGGAGATGTTGGAGCAGGCGGCAGAAGTACTTAAGCCCGGAGGCAGGTTGGTTGTAATATCCTATCATTCACTGGAAGACAGGCTGGTAAAGAACTTTATTGCGAAGGGTAAGTTCTTTGGCGAGGTGGAAAAGGATCTGTTTGGGAATGAGATCAAGCCACTGGATGCTGTAACAAGAAAACCGATTGTACCATCAGAGCAGGAACTGCTCGAAAACAGTCGCTCCAGAAGCGCAAAACTCAGAATAGCGGAGAAAAGAAAATTAGATGATTGATTAATTGAGCTAGTGAATAGCTTTTAAAATAACTGAATAATATGGCTTCTAACGTTATGATTAAGCAAGCAGGCACGCCAAGATCAAACTCGGTGCGCATGAAGCCAGAACAGAAGTCAGAGAAACCGAAGCGTAAAGGCTTCAGCCTTTTTAAGTTTTTAGATAAGTATGCCAACGTTGATGCGTTGTTTGAGGAGGGGGTGCCGCTAAAGTACCTGCCCTACATACTTTACCTGACACTTATCACCCTCTTTTACATCGGTAATACCCACTTTGCCGAGAAAACCATCCGTAGAATTGATAAGATTAAAATAGAGACAGAAGATCTGCGTGCGGACTATACCACGCTGAAATCTGACTATATGGAGGCTAGCAAGCAATCGGAGGTCGCGCGAAATGTGGCGCCGCTGGGTCTTATTGAAAGTTCATCACCCCCTTACCAGGTAATAGTTCCGGCTGATGAATATTAAGAAATCCATAGTGATCCGGGTGCGGATAGCCTTTTTGGCTGTCTGCCTTTTTGCATGTGCTATTGTGTATAAAGTAGTATACATACAGTTCATGGACGGAGCCCGCTGGAAAAAAATCTCTAAGGAGCGCCGGATCCGTTACCAGCCTGTGTATGCTACCCGCGGAAACATTTATTCTGATAACGGGAGCATCCTGGCAACTTCACTGCCATTTTACCGTGTAGCTTTCGACCCAACGGTTTCTGACGCGGCCTTATTCAACTCCGGCGTTGATTCGCTGGCATTGTTGCTCTCCCGGTTTTACCAGGATAAGAGTGAGGATTACTACAAGCGTAAGATCAAGAACGCCCGTCATTCCGGGAAAAGATACATCCGCCTGAACAGTGGACAGATCAATTACCAGGAAAAGAAAATGATGGCAAAATGGCCTATTTTCAGGGCTGGTAAGAACAAAGGCGGGGTAATATTCGAGAAAGTAGAGAAACGCTTCAAGCCTTTCGGGCTGCTGGCAGAGCGTACCATTGGCTTTATAAACGAAGATAAAAACGGAGCCGGTCTGGAATTCAGTTTTAACAGTGATCTGGCAGGTACTGACGGGGAGGCACTTTTTGAACGTATTGCAGGAGGCAACAAGCCTATTTATGATGGAACAGAGGTAAAGCCTCAGCATGGATATGACATACAAACGACCATTGATATAAACCTGCAGGACGTTGCTGAAAATGCCCTTTACAAAGCTCTTGAAAAAACCGATGCCGAATATGGGTGCGTAATACTGATGGAGGTAAAGACGGGTGAGATAAAGGCTTTGGCTAACTTAGGGAAGACAAAAGGGGGGTATATCGAAGATTATAACTATGCTGTTGGTAACCAGGGACGTACAGAACCAGGGTCTACTTTTAAGTTGGCTTCGATGATGGCTCTGTTTGAGCATAACCCTGAGGTGAGCCTGACAGACACCATCGATACTGGTGATGGTACTTACCGGATCAAGAACACTACCATGTCTGATTCCAAACATGGCGGTTATGGGAAACTGGCAGTGCATCAGATCTTTGAAAAGTCTTCTAATATTGGAGTCGCCAAGCTCATGGAGCAGTACTTCAGCGATCACCAGACAGCTTATGTGGATTATCTGAATAAGTTTGGTTTAAATACTACACTTGGTTTCCAGATGGAAGGTGAAGCCCGGCCATACATGAAGAGCCCACAGGATAAAAACTGGTATGGTACAACTTTAACGTCCATGGCCATCGGGTATGAAATGAAGATCTCACCACTCCAGACGCTGGCTTTTTACAATGCTGTAGCTAACAACGGAGTAAAGGTTCAGCCTATCATTGTTAAAGAGATACGTAAAGCAGATAAAGTGATACAGTCTTTTCAGACGCGTGTGCTTAATGAAAAGATATGTTCTGATGAGACCCTGAAAAAACTGAGGATCATGCTGGAAGGGGTTGTGGAAAATGGTACAGCAAAGAACATTCATAGCAATGACTATAAAGTAGCCGGTAAAACAGGTACGGCGCGCAAAGTGAAAGACGGGCATTATGTGAGGGAATATTCTACTTCATTTGCAGGTTTTTTCCCGGCAGATAATCCAAAGTATAGCTGTATCGTGATCATTGATAGTCCGCAGGGAGTGAATGTGTACGGTGGCGACGTAGCTGCACCGGTTTTCAAAGAACTGGCCGATAAAGCTTATGCCCGTGACCTGGCGATGCATAAACCGTTGCGCGCACGAGTAGCACCTAACAAAGACAGTATGCCGGGTGTCGCGGCTGGCAACCAGGAGGACTTGGCGTACATCTGCAACATGATCGGGGTCAGCAACCATCCGAATGGTAGTGATGAGGAATGGGTGAAAGTGGAGCAGAAACGACGCTCACTAGAGTTTAAGCCAAATCCGGTTTTAAATCAAAAAGTGCCTGATGTAACAGGTATGACGCTACGCGATGCCCTGTTTATACTGGGTAATCAGCACATTAAAGTTCATGTACAGGGGGCCGGCAAGCGAGTGCAGAAGCAGTCGTTGGTACCGGGTACTGATATAGTTAAAAACACAAAAATAACGATTGTATTAAGCTAATGGCTTTGCTGCAAAATATATTACAAGGTGTAGAGGTACTTGGGATAAAGGGCGACGGGAACGTGGCCATTGATGCCATTACTTTTGACTCCCGACAAGTGCGTGAGGGCGTAGCTTTTGTGGCAGTACGGGGCGTGCAGACGGATGGGCATGATTTTATTGCTAAAGCAGAAGAAGCAAAAGCGGCGGCAATTATATGTGAGCAGCTGCCGGAAACGCTGCAGCCAACTATAACTTATGTGCAGGTGCCTGATTCAGGAGATGCGTTGGGCAAAATGGCTTCTGCTTTTTATGGGCATCCATCACAAAAGCTGCACCTGGTAGGAGTAACAGGCACAAACGGAAAAACAACTTCTGTTACCTTGCTGCACAAGCTTTTTCGTGAGCTGGGCTACCATGTGGGCATGCTCTCAACAGTACAGAACCAGATTGACGAAGAGATCATACCATCTACCCACACGACGCCTGATGCAGTAAAGCTGAATGAGCTGCTGGCACAAATGGTGAAAGCGGGTTGCACTTACTGCTTTATGGAGGTGAGTTCGCATGCCATGGTGCAGAAGCGAGTAGCTGGTCTGCAGTTTAGCGGAGGACTGTTTACAAACATTACCCATGACCACCTGGACTACCACCAGACGTTTGATGAGTACATCAAAGCAAAGAAGCTTTTCTTTGACGGAATGCCAAAAGGAGCTTTCGCTTTGATAAACGCTGATGATAAGCGTGGTCCTGTTATGGTGCAGAATACCAAGGCCGACGTGCATTACTTTGCATTGCGTAAAGCCGTGGAGTTTAAGGCACGCATCATTGACAATACCATTCAGGGCCTTCACATGGAAGTGGACGGACATGAGATATGGTGCAAACTCATCGGAGCCTTCAATGCTTATAATCTGCTGGGCGCATATGCCGTTGCTGTTTTATTAGACGAGGACCCGGTTGAAACCCTAACCGTACTTTCCAACCTGAGTTCTGCGGCCGGGCGTTTCGATTACATCGTATCTGATTCACAGATAACAGGTATCGTGGATTATGCACACACACCGGATGCACTTGAAAATGTACTAAGCACTATACAGCAGATCCGTATCCCGACTCAAAAAGTAATAACCCTGGTTGGTTGTGGAGGAAATAGAGACGCTGCAAAGCGCCCGCTGATGGCAGACATTGCCTGCCGCTACAGCGACAAAGTTATTCTTACTTCAGATAACCCTCGTTTCGAAGAACCGCAGGCTATTTTAGAAGATATGCAGAAAGGTGTAAAACCTCTTGACTTCAAAAAAACTTTGTCGGTACTGGATAGAAAGGAAGCCATAAAAACAGCCTGCATGCTAGCCGAACCCAATGATATTATCCTGGTGGCAGGAAAAGGCCATGAGACGTATCAGGAAATCAAAGGCGTTAAGTATGGCTTTGATGACAAGCAGGTGCTTCAGGAGATGTTTAAACAACTAGGCAAGTAATTTATATTAAACCATAAGCCAAAGGAACCCGAACAACAAGTAAATGTTATATCACCTTTTTACATACCTCGACCGCGAATACGATTTTATCGGAGCGGGTGTATTTCAATACATCTCCTTCAGGGCAGGTATGGCAACACTTGTATCGCTGTTAATAGCGATGATATTTGGAGGCAGGCTCATCAAGTTGCTGCAGCGCAAGCAGGTTGGCGAAAGTATTCGTGACCTGGGGCTTGACGGCCAGCTTGAGAAGAAAGGAACTCCAACCATGGGTGGCCTGATCATTATTCTGGCAATCCTGGTGCCAACGCTTTTGTTTGCCCGCCTGGATAATATTTACATTATCCTGATGCTGGTATCAACCGTATGGCTTGGTTTGATTGGCTTCCTGGATGATTACATAAAAGTATTTAAGAAAAATAAAGAAGGGTTGGCTGGCCGCTTTAAGATTCTGGGGCAAATTGGCCTGGGACTAATTGTTGGCCTGACGCTATACTTCAACGATGATGTGGTTGTGCGTCAATACCTTTTTTCTGACGGTACTACTTCAGCGGTGAACGCTTCCAGCAAATGGATGGATGTGCACAGTATGATCACTACCATCCCTTTCCGGAAAAATAACGAACTGGACTATTGCAATCTGTTTTCTTTTGCCGGGCCGTTGTTCCAGGGCTGGTCTTGTTATTTGTACATACCATTTGTGATCCTGGTGATTACAGCGGTGTCAAATGGAGCGAACATAACAGATGGTATCGACGGATTAGCAGCAGGTACGTCAGCAATTATTGGCATGACACTGGCATTTTTTGCCTACCTGTCCGGTAACACCATTTTTGCGGATTACCTGGATATTATGTTTATCCCTAACTCAGGTGAGCTTGCCATTTTCTGTCTGGCTTTTGTGGGGGCTTGTGTCGGTTTCTTGTGGTACAACACGTACCCCGCGCAAGTATTTATGGGCGATACAGGTAGCTTGTCCATCGGTGGTATCATAGCTGTACTGGCACTGATTGTTCGGAAAGAACTTTTGATCCCGATATTATGTGGCATTTTCCTGATAGAGAACCTGTCCGTGATGCTGCAGGTCAGTTATTTTAAGTATACCAAGAAGAAGTATGGGGAGGGGCGAAGGATCTTTAAGATGTCGCCGTTGCATCACCATTATCAGAAATTGGGTTACCATGAGTCCAAGATTGTGGGGAGGTTCTGGATTGTAGGAATCATGCTGGCTATTTTAACATTGGCAACTTTAAAATTACGCTGATCAAAAAGAAGATAAACGATGAAGATAGCGATACTAGGAGCGGGTGAAAGTGGAGTAGGGGCAGCCTTACTGGCACAGGCAAAGGGACTGGAGGTCTTTGTCTCGGATATGGGGCAGATCAAAGAAAAGTATAAAGCCAAGCTAGCGACCGCTGCCATTCCTTTTGAAGAAGGAACACATAATTTTGATCGTATTCTGGCAGCAGACCAGATCATTAAAAGCCCTGGTATCCCTGACAAGGCACCGATAATACAGGAAGCTATCCAAAAGGATATTCCGGTTATATCGGAAATAGAGTTTGCAGGAAGGTATACGGATGCAAAGTTTATCTGCATTACAGGTACAAACGGCAAAACAACAACTACACTGCTTACCTATCATCTGCTCAAAAATGCCGGTCTGAATGTTGGTCTGGCAGGGAACATTGGTGACAGCCTGGCAGAAAAAGTGATCGACAATGAATACGATTATTATGTAGTGGAGCTGAGCAGCTTTCAGCTGGACAACATGTACCAGTTTAAAGCGCACATTGCCGTGCTTCTCAATATCACCCCAGATCACCTGGACAGGTACGGGTATAGCATGGAGAAATATGCAGCCTCTAAACTGCGCATTGCTCAGAACATGACAGGTGCCGACTTCTTTGTGCTGAATGCGGATGATGAAAACATCCAGAAAGCATTTAAATCAGAAGTATTCGGCGGAACTACTATCCCTTTCAGCTTACAAAAAGCAGAAGGAGCCAAAGTATACTTTGAAGGCGATGCCATAAAAGTAGAAGAGAAATTTTACGAAGGCATTATCGATACCTCAAAATCAGGGCTGATCGGGAAGCACAACCAATACAATACCATGGCAGCTGTTACCATAGCCAAGTTAATGGGTATCGGAGACGAGCAGGTAGAGCAGGCCCTGGAGACGTTTGAAAATGCTGAACACCGCTTGCAACAGGTAGGAGTAGCAAAGGAAGTTACTTATATAAATGATTCGAAGGCGACCAACGTAGAAGCTGTTTGGTATGCACTTGAAGGTATAAAGCAGCCTATCATCTGGATAGCAGGAGGGGTAGACAAGGGCAACGACTACAGCACGCTGGCAGAGCTGGCGCGTGAAAAAGTAAAAGTCTTGATTTGCCTGGGCAAGGATAATGAAAAACTGAAGCAGGCTTTTGGTAGAATTGTACCGATTATCGCGGAAACAACATCGATAGAGTATGCCGTTCGCCTGAGCCGTTCGTTGGCAACCCCCGGAGATGTGGTACTTCTGTCGCCGGCATGTGCCAGCTTCGATTTATTTAACAATTACGAACACCGTGGACAGCGCTTTAAGGAGGCTGTAGAGAAAATAGTTTTGAAGAGATAATAACAAGCATAACCGATTTAGCCAGAGGTTTATGATAAAGGAATGGTTACAGCAGAACCTGAAAGGGGATGCAGTACTTTGGGGGATTGTGTTCGCCTTCTCGCTGATAAGCGTGGCAGTAGTGTATTCTGCTACGGGTACGCTTGCTTATAAAAACAGGGACGGTAACACCGAGTATTTTCTTTTCAAGCATTCATCCCTGATCCTGTTAGGGCTCGGCTGTATGTGGGTGGCTCACAAGGTGCATTACCGGTATTATTCCAAATTATCTCTGGTGGCACTCATACTGTCAGCCCCGTTACTGATAGTTACCTACTTTTTTGGCTCTAACATAAATGAGGCAAGCCGATGGGTTACCATTCCTGTTATTGAGCTTACCTTCCAGCCTTCCGACCTGGCAAAACTCGCCCTTATTTCATACCTGGCAAGTATGTTATCTAAAAAGCAGCAGGAGCTGCAGAACTGGAAGAAATCGCTGGTACCCATGATGGTCTGGACAGTGGCTATATGCGGTCTGATCGCTCTTACAAACACTTCAACAGCTGTACTGCTTTTCTTAACATGCATGTTATTGATGTTTATCGGGCGGGTGCCATTTAAGTATCTGGCCTCTGTGGTGCTGATTGGTATTGTGGTTGGAGGTACTGCACTGGCACTTGGGCAGCGATTGGATACAGCCGTAAGCCGGGTAGAGGATTTCATGGATCCCGATAAAACAGCTTTTCAGCTGGAACAGTCTTACATAGCCATTGCTACGGGAGGCATTGTAGGCAAGGGTCCTGGAAACAGTGATCAGCGCGACATACTTCCACACCCTTATTCAGACTTTATCTATGCCATCATTCTCGAAGAGTACGGGTTGATCGGAGGTGTTGCAGTACTCTTCTTATACTTGGCCCTGCTGTACCGTGGGCTTGTTACGGTTCAGAAAAGCAATGGAGCCTTCGCTGGTTTATTGTCAGCGGGCCTGAGCTTTAGTCTTGTAATACAAGGCATGATAAATATGGGAGTAGCGGTTGGGCTTGGCCCTATTACCGGTCTTCCATTGCCCTTGCTGAGTATGGGAGGTACCTCACTGATTTTTACCGGTATTTCTCTAGGAATCATATTGAGTGTAAGCCGCAATGATGAACAATTGAAGCAAGAAGCGATGGGCATCGTAAATTCACCTGTCAAATCACCAGTAAATGCCTGATAAGCAAAGACCATATCGCGTGATAATAAGTGGTGGCGGCACCGGCGGGCATATTTACCCGGCCGTAGCTATTGCTAACCAGCTGAAAGCATTGAACCCTGCAACAGAAATACTTTTTGTTGGAGCGAAAGGGCGTATGGAAATGACGCGCGTGCCTGAGGCAGGCTATAAAATTGTAGGACTCTGGATAAGCGGAATACAGCGAAGACTAACGATCGATAACCTGTCTTTTCCTATAAAAGTGATCTCTAGTATTCGCGCTTCACATAAAATCATCAAAGATTTTAAACCCGATGCGGTAGTAGGTGTAGGAGGGTATGCAAGCGGACCCTTATTGTATGCGGCAACCGCCCGCAACATCCCTTCGCTTATCCAGGAGCAGAATTCTTATGCCGGCATTACCAATAAATTGCTGGCTAAGCGAGTTAATAAAGTATGTGTTGCTTATCCGAACATGGAGGCTTTTTTCCCGGCAGAGAAATTGGTGCTTACCGGAAATCCGGTTCGGAGCGATATCATGGATAGTAATTCCAAGCGGGAAGAGGCGCTGGCCCACTTTGGATTACAGAAGGACAAGAAAACAATACTTATAATAGGTGGTAGCCTGGGAGCCCGAACCATAAACAAAAGTATTGCAGCTGGGCTACAGCAGATAGTGGAGGCCGGTTATCAGCTTGTGTGGCAGACAGGCAAAGCCTTTTTTGAGGAAGCACAGGCACAAGGAGAAAAGTATGCAGTTAAGGGCGTTAAAGTATTCGACTTTATAAAGCGCATGGACCTGGCGTATGCAGCTGCCGATGTGGTTATTTCCAGAGCCGGGGCCCTGTCTATTTCAGAGTTGTCATTGGCTGGTAAGCCTTGTATACTGGTACCTTCGCCAAACGTGGCTGAAGATCATCAGACCAAAAATGCGATGGCGCTTGTACAGCAGCATGCAGCCATACTGGTGCGAGACATAGATGCACAGAAAGAACTGATAGATGCTGTGTTAACACTGGCAAAGGATGAAGAAGAGCAGCAGCGCTTGTGTAAAAACATACTTAAAATGGCCAAGCCAAATGCCGCTGCGGATATTGTGAACGAGCTAATAAAACTGATCAGGTGAAACTAGAGGATTATACATATATCTATTTCTTAGGCATCGGTGGCATCGGAATGAGTGCTATTGCCCGCTGGTTCAATGCGAAGGGCTACCCTGTATGGGGTTACGATAAAACACGTACGCCCCTGTGCGAAGCTTTGGAGCAGGAGGGGATAAAGGTGCATTACGAGGATAACGTAAGCCTGCTGCCGCAGGAGATCCTGCAGAATAAAGCGCAGACATTGGTTGTGTTAACGCCAGCCATACCCGCAGAACATACAGAATGGGCTTACCTGAAAGAACAGGGCTATACCATAAAAAAGCGCTCAGAAGTTTTGGGTATCATCACGTCAGCAGCTTATACCGTAGCAGTTGCAGGAACGCATGGTAAAACGACAACGTCATCCATCGTTACCCATTTGCTGCATCATGCAGGTGTGGATTGCTCAGCTTTCCTGGGTGGTATTTCTACCAACCTGAACTCAAACCTGCTGGTTGGCAAAGGGAGCGTGGAAAAGGAAGTGATTGTGGTAGAGGCAGACGAGTATGACAGGTCGTTTCTGACACTGTTTCCTGAAATTGCAATTGTAACTTCCGCAGACCCAGATCATTTGGATATTTATGGTGACAGGGCGGAACTGATACGTACTTTTCAGCGGTTCATTAGCCAGGTGAAGCCGGGTGGATACCTCTTCCTGCACGAAGATACCGATCCGTCTTTAACTAATTTAATACAGGAAGGGGTAAAAGTTATCAGGTATAGCCTTAACAATGGAGAAGCGCATGTTCAGAATCTAACTATCAATGGCCGCTGGTTTGAGTTTGATGCTGTAAGCCCTTTCAATAACATAGCCTCACTTCGTCTTGGGTTGCCAGGTTTCCATAATGTAGAGAACACCCTGGCGGCTATACTTGTAGCCCAGGCAATGGGTGTAGAGCCGGATAAAGTAGCTTCCGGGGTTGAGACATTTGCAGGAGTTAAAAGGCGTTTTGAATTTGTGTATGAGGGTGGAGGTATCGTGTATATCGATGACTATGCACACCATCCAAAAGAGATAGAAGCTTTTATGGCTTCGCTGCGGGCTTTATACCCAAACAAGCGGATTAAGGTACTATTTCAACCACACCTGTACACCCGTACCAGAGACTTTGCAGAGGAGTTTGCAGAGAGCCTCAGCAAGGCAGATGAACTGGTGCTGCTGGATATCTATCCGGCGCGTGAAAAACCTATCCCGGGGGTGACATCAGAGATGATTTTAAAGCAGGTGAATTGTGATGTAAAGGAGATATTGCAAAAAGAAAATATAATAGCAAATCTCTTTAAAAACGGCGATTTTGACGTACTGGCTACTGTGGGAGCAGGAGATATTGATACACTTGTTAAGCCTATTAAATTTTTTTTAGAAAAAGAACGTCATGGGCTTGAATAGTAAAATAAAATCTTTAATTTTTGCAGGTTGTAGCATCGTATCAATCGGCGCACTTGCAGGTTTTGCTTCTTCTAGGCAAAGTGAAAAAATCTGTAAAAAAGTGACAATAAAAGTTGATAATGAGTACAACAATTACTTTATTGGGGATAAGGAAGTAAGAGACCTTTTAACACGCGAAGGAGAGCGGAACTTAGAAGGCTTGCCGAACCACAATATCGACCTGAAGAACCTTGAAAAACGCATTGAAGCTAATAAGTTTGTGAATGATGCGGAAGTTTTCAGGGGCTTAGACGGGAACATTCATGTTAAAGTAAAACAAAACAGGCCTATTGCAAGAATTATACGACCAGATCAAGATGTATACATTGATGTGGAAGGGCATACCCTTCCCCTTTCTGACAGATACACCGCTCGTGTAATACCAGTCACTAAATCGGCTTTAATTAAGTCCCTTGATAATGGGTTCTTTCAGGACTCAACGGGGGAGGATTACCTTTCTTTGCTGAAGTTTATTGAAAACGATCAGTTTTGGAAGGCGCAAATTGCCCAAATGCACATTGATGGCAAAGGGAAAGTGTCATTTTTACCTCAGGTTGGAGAGCACACGATAGAGTTTGGAAAGCCTACGGAGGTAGAAGCGAAATTCAGGAAACTGATGATCTTTTATAAAGAAGTGCTGCCTGTGATGGGCTGGGACAAATATAAAAGGGTAAATGTAGAGTACGAAGATCAGATTATTTGTGAATAATATAAAGGATATGCAAAACGACAAAATAGTAGTAGGCTTGGACATTGGCACAACCAAAGTTTGCGCACTTGTTGGTCGGAAGAATGAGTTTGGGAAGCTCGAGATACTGGGCATGGGCAAGGCAGCATCCGAAGGGGTGGTGCGCGGAATCGTAAGCAATATCGATAAGACGGTAGAAGCTATCAAAAAAGCGATCCGTCAGGCCGAGGAACAATCTGGTATTAACATTGGCGTAGTGAACGTGGGGATTGCCGGGCAGCATATCAAAAGCCTGCAGCACAATGGCAGTATAACGCGCCAGGTGACAGACCATGAGATTACAGTGGCAGACGTAAACCGCCTGACCAATGATATGTACCGTTTGGTTACACCACCGGGAAGCGAGATCATCCACGTGATGCCACAGGAGTATAAGGTAGACTTTGAAGAAGGCATTGTAGATCCGGTTGGTATGTCAGGGGTGCGTCTGGAAGGGAACTTTCACATCATCACTGCACAGTCTAATGCCATCAATAACATTAACAAATGTGCTACGCGTGCCGGTTTAACAGTAGAGAACCTGATCCTGGAACCACTTGCATCCTGCATGTCGGTGCTTAGTGACGAGGAGAAAGAAGCCGGTGTGGCACTGGTTGATATAGGAGGCGGAACAACAGATTTAGCGATCTTCAAAGACAATATAATACGCCATACAGCAGTTCTGCCATTTGGAGGTAACATAATAACTTCCGATATTAAGCAAGGGTGCATGGTAATGCAAAATCAGGCCGAGCAACTTAAAGTTAAGTTTGGTAAAGCTATTGCCGACGAAGCCTCTGAGAATGAGATCGTTTCGATTCCTGGTTTAAGAGATCGTACACCGAAAGAAATATCGTTGAAGAACCTTGCCTACATTATTGAGGCAAGAATGGAAGAAATTGTTGAGCTGGTATATGCAGAGATTGTACGTTCTGGGTATGCTAACAACCTTGCCGCCGGTATAGTAATTACAGGTGGAGGTGCACAACTACAGAACCTGGTGCAATTAGTAGAATACATTACAGGTATGGATACCCGTATCGGTTATCCGAATGAGCACCTGGGTAAGTCAAAGATTGATGCTGTGAAGAGCCCGATGTACGCCACTAGCGTGGGTCTCGTGCTGGCCGGTTATCAGTCTATTGATCAACTTGCAGCCGGTTATTCTGATACGCCGGAGCAAAATGAATATCAGAAACCAGCTCAGAAGGTAGCCAAGGAAAGCAACGGCGGCTTGTTCCAGATGATCAAAGGTTTCTTATCAGACGACATAGACAATAAACAAAGTTATTAACTCATTAAGAGCAGGAGAATTTAGCATGACTTCAATGTACACTTTTGACTTACCATCTAGTAGTAAGTCCATCATTAAGGTGATTGGCGTCGGGGGCGGTGGAAGCAACGCTGTTAATCATATGTATAACCAAGGCATCAAAGATGTTGAGTTTATCATATGTAATACCGATGCACAAGCCTTGAAAAGTAGCAGCGTACCTAATAAACTGGGTATTGGCCAAAACCTGACCGAAGGTCTGGGAGCAGGTGCCAATCCTGAGAAAGGTAAGCATGCGGCCCTGGAAAGCAAGGAAGAGATCAGAGAAATGTTAAGCTCTGATACGAAAATGGTGTTTATAACAGCCGGTATGGGTGGCGGAACTGGTACAGGTGCTGCTCCAGTCATTGCTAAAGTTGCCAAAGAATTAGGTATCCTTACAGTAGGCATCGTTACAGCTCCTTTTGCTTTCGAAGGAAAGAAAAAGAAGATCGCCGCTGAAAACGGCGTGAAGGAACTGAGCGAGAACTGCGATACTATCCTGGTTATCCTGAATGATAAACTTCGTGAGATGTTCGGAAACCTGACCATACGCGAGGCTTTTGCAAAAGCAGATAATGTGTTGACCACAGCTGCGAAGTCTATTGCAGAAATCATCACGGTTACTGCTGAAGTAAACGTTGACTTTGAAGACGTTAAAACGGTAATGAAGGACTCTGGTGCTGCAGTGATGGGATCTGCAACAACAGAAGGTGAAGGCCGTGCTTTACGTGCTGCTGAAGAAGCTCTTTCTTCTCCGCTCCTGAATAATACAGATATACATGGTGCCCAAAAGATCCTTCTTTCTATCATGTCTGGTGAGCAGGCTGAGTTGGAGATGGATGAATTAACTGAGATCACTGAGTATATCCAGGATAAAGCCGGACAGGAAGCAGAAGTTATTTTCGGCCACGGCATTGATTCGTCTTTGGGTCAGAGCATTCGTGTAACTGTTATTGCCACTGGTTTTGCCAGCAGCGCGGATAGCATTATCGAGCCTAAGAAGACAGTTTTTGATCTGGAAAGCCAAAAAAAAATAGAAGTAGCTGAGCCAGCCAAGGCAGAGCATGCTGAAGTAGCAGCCTTTGTTGCGAAACCTGTTGTAGCCCCTGTGTCTATGCCTCAGGCGCCTTCTGCTCCTGCAGCACCAGCACCTCAGCAGCACAACACTAACAATAACAGCTTTGATGCACCACAGCCTGTGCGTAAGCCGATAGAGCAGGCACAGCCAACACGAATTGTTTTTGAGTTAGACGGTAACTCGCAAAATGACGTTTATGCATCTCGTGATGAGGAGCGCTCTACAAGTGAGGCAGAAAGAATCGCGGAAGAGCGTGAAATCATGCAGCGCCGTGCAGAGGAGCGTCGTGAGATACTGCGCAGACTTAGCAGTTCTGAAATAACATCAGAGGCTATAAAGGAGAAATTGGATGTTCCAGCTTACCTGCGTCGTAATGTATCGCTGGAAAAGGTGTCTCACTCCTCGGAGCGTAACATTTCCCGCTTTAATCTGAATGATGATAATGAGATGTTAGGTGACAATCGTTTCCTGCACGACAATGTTGACTAAGCTACTAAGTAGTCAATAAGTATAAAAGAGAAGGGGCCGCTGAAATTTTCAGCGGCCCCTTCTCTTTTATACTTATAAATTCAGTTGGCTATGGGCCTATGCTTTGAACTTCAGTGGAGGTTCTAAAACTTTAGAAACTGGTCAACATGCTGTACCAGTAATTCATTGTAGAGCTTATTGGTTAGCCTATACCCATCAAAATTCTTTTCTATATGAGCAAGCTTTAGCTTCATTGCCATCGTGTGCATTCCTAAATAATTAAGAATATCTGTCAGGTGACTTAACGATAAGCCACTTCCCTGCATGCCCGATGAAATTCCAACTAATGCGCCTTTCTTATCCTTGAAAATATTTGGATAGGACAAACCATCAATAAAAGCTTTTAATACCCCTGGAAAAGAGGAGTTATACTCTGGCACAACAAATACAAATTTGTCTGATGTGGCGATCATACTGCTGAGTTTGTTGAATTGCTCATTCTTGCCTATGTTGTCATACAGCGCCGTTACAGTAAAATCTGATGGAAGATCTGCAAGGTCAAGAATCTGGTATACTATGCCGCGTTCTTTCAGTAAACTGGCATATAGCTCCACAATAGCTCTAGAGTTTGATTCAGGTCTGTTGGTTCCTGAAATGAGTGTGATCATAATTGTTTATTGATTTACCCCTTAACAGTTTTTTTGAATTAAGGTTATGCCATTAGCTTCAAAGTAGGACTCAAGCCTACTGAAAAATTTGTTAAGAGCGAAATAAAAAAGGCGAGGAGCCTTGACAGCATCCTCGCCTTTCAATGTATAACCGTGTTA
This sequence comes from Pontibacter sp. MBLB2868, assembly GCF_051904785.1. Lineage (NCBI taxonomy): Bacteria > Pseudomonadati > Bacteroidota > Cytophagia > Cytophagales > Hymenobacteraceae > Pontibacter > Pontibacter sp. MBLB2868. The sequence continues at coordinate 486,908 of NZ_CP196710.1, forward strand.
ATTAAGACACTACGTTCTCTGAAGTTAACTTAGCGCCAAGGTACTCGCGGTTCAGCATCGCAATGTTCTCCAGCGATATACCAACCGGGCACTCTGCCGCGCAGGCTCCGGTGTTTGTACATGCACCAAATCCTTCCACATCCATTTGAGCAACCATGTTTTCGGCACGTGTTTTACGCTCCGTTTTACCCTGCGGTAACATAGCAAGCTGAGAAACTTTAGCTGATACAAAGAGCATTGCGGAAGCATTCTTACAGGCTGCCACACAAGCACCGCAACCAATACAGGTAGCGGCATCAAAAGCCTTGTCTGCAATAGTTTTCGGAATCGGAATTTCGTTTGCATCAGGTACACCACCCGTGTTTACAGAAATGTAACCACCAGCTTGTTGTATCCGGTCAAACGCAGAACGATCCACAACTAGGTCCTTGTGTACCGGGAAAGCCGCAGCTCTCCAGGGCTCAATTGTAATTGTATCTCCGTCTTTAAAATGGCGCATGTGCAACTGGCAGGTAGTTGTTCCTTTTTCAGGTCCGTGGGCACGGCCATTGATAAACAAGCTACACATACCGCAGATACCTTCGCGGCAATCATGGTCAAAAGCAACAGGCTCTTCACCAGCAATTAGCAAATCTTCGTTAAGCACATCCAGCATCTCAAGGAATGACATGTCAGGAGAGATGTTCTTAACAGGGTATGTAACCAGCTGACCAGCTGTGTCTCTATTTTTTTGGCGCCAAACCTTTAGAGTAAGATCCATTGGTTTTGCATTTGGATTACTTCCAGCCATTTCTTTTGAATTAGAAATTATAAATTATGAATTAGAAATTATCAGATATGATGCCTCGTTTATAACAACTGTGAGGGGCTTATCATTTCTGTTTTTGCATTTCTAATCTTTAATTATCAGTTTATTACTTATAGCTACGCTGCGTTAACTTCACGTTTTCGAACTTCAGTTCTTCCTTGTGCAGAACCGGCTCATTGCCTACACCTGTAAACTCCCAGGCTGATACATAGGCATAGTTCTCATCGTCGCGCAGGGCTTCGTTCTCAGGCGTCTGGTATTCTTCACGGAAGTGACCACCACAAGACTCATTTCTGTTCAGGGCATCATCCACCATCAGTTCTCCAAGTTCCAGGAAGTCAGCAACTCTGTTCGCTTTCTCAAGTGTCTGGTTCAGTTCTTCGCCAACACCGGTAACTTTTACATCGCGCCAGAATTCATCGCGTAGTTTGCGTATCTCGCCTTTGGCAAACTTAAGGCCTTCAGCAGTACGCGCCATACCACAGTAATCCCACATCAGCAACCCTAATGCTTTATGGAAATCATCCACGGTACGAGTACCTTTTATAGAAAGTAGGCGATTGTTTTTATCAATAACAGCCATCTCAGCTTCCTTAAAGGCAGGATGGTCTGTGCTAACCTTCGCATAAGGCTGCTTGGCCAGATAATCGCCAATGGTGTAAGGCAACACGAAGTAACCGTCTGCAAGGCCCTGCATCAATGCAGAAGCACCAAGGCGGTTGGCACCATGATCAGAGAAGTTCGCCTCACCGGCAGCATAAAGGCCCGGTACATTTGTCATCAGGTTGTAGTCAACCCACAAGCCACCCATGGTATAGTGTACAGCCGGGTAGATGCGCATCGGTCTTTCGTATGGGTTCTCATCTGTGATCTTGGCATACATCTCAAATAAGTTACCATACTTGGCAGCAATTGCCGGCTGGCCATCGCGTTTGATCGCATCGGCGAAGTCAAGATATACGGCAAGGCCTGACGAGCCAACACCTCTTCCTTCATCGCATACCAGTTTCGCGTTACGTGATGCCACGTCACGAGGAACTAGGTTACCGAAGGCTGGATATTTACGCTCCAGGTAGTAATCACGGTCAGCTTCAGCGATATCATTTACTGTGATCTCGCCTCGTCTTAAACGTTCTGCTGTTTCTTTAGTCTTAGGTACCCATACACGGCCGTCATTACGAAGTGATTCTGACATAAGCGTTAGCTTAGACTGATACTCGCCTGAAACCGGGATACAGGTTGGGTGGATCTGTGTAAAGCAAGGGTTAGCGAACAATGCCCCTTTCTTATGCGCTCTCCAGGCTGCAGTAGCATTTGAGCCCATAGCGTTAGTAGAAAGGAAGAAAACGTTGCCGTAACCACCTGTTGCCAGTACAACTGCGTGAGCACTGTGCGACTCAATTTTACCAGTTACTAAGTTACGCACCACAATACCACGTGCCTGACCATCAACAAGTACCAGGTCAAGCATTTCTGTACGTGGGTACATCTTCACTTTTCCGTAAGCGATCTGGCGGTTAAGGGCAGAGTAAGCACCTAATAGAAGCTGCTGTCCAGTCTGGCCACGAGCGTAGAAGGTACGGGATACCTGTGCGCCACCAAAAGAACGGTTAGCAAGCAGTCCGCCATACTCACGTGCGAAAGGCACACCCTGCGCCACACACTGGTCAATGATATTTACAGATACCTGTGCAAGGCGGTATACATTTGCCTCACGGGCACGGTAGTCACCACCTTTGATCGTATCGTAGAAAAGACGGAAGACAGAGTCACCGTCGTTTTGGTAATTCTTTGCGGCGTTGATACCACCCTGAGCAGCAATGGAGTGTGCCCGGCGCGGAGTATCCTGAAAGCAGAAAGCTTTTACATTATAACCCAACTCGCCAAAAGTAGCCGCAGCAGAGGCTCCTGCAAGGCCAGTACCAACAACAATAATATCGTATTTACGCTTGTTAGCTGGGTTAACCAGCTTCACATCGAATTTATGCTTGTCCCATTTTTCGGCTAAAGGGCCTTCAGGGATTTTTGAATCTAATATCATATTAAACTATAGCAGTTTGTTATAATTAAAAGAAAAAGAAAAAGTATAGAGGCATGATCGCAAAACCAAGGCAGATAAGTACCGAGAATGCGTAACCAAATGCCTGAATAAATGGCGTATACTTCTTGTGTGTAAGGCCCAGTGTCTGGAATGCACTCTGGAAACCGTGGATCAGGTGATAAGCAAGGGCGATCATAGAGATCACATAGATTGCTACGTACCACCACATCTGGAACGAATCAACCACTACCATGTACAGGTTCTCAACACCTGCTGCATCCTCAGGTACATCGCCGAAGCGGGCACGCCAGAAGAAATTATAAAGGTGGATGATCAGGAAAACCAAAATAACGGTACCTAGTAAGCCCATATTACGGGAAGACCATGTTGAGTTCTCCTCCGGATGATTATTTGCGTAACTAACAGGGCGGGCTGCCTTATTTTTACGCGTCAGGACAATGGCATCATAAATATGAAAAATGAAGCCAAGTAGCAACACGATCTCCAGGGTGCGGATGACAGGATTATGCCCCATGAACTCGGAGTAAACGTTAAAGGCTAGTCCGCCATCGTCTTTAAAAAGCTGGAAATTGCCAATAAGGTGCACCACCAGGAATGAGCACAGGAAAAGACCCGTGATCGACATAATGATCTTGCGTCCGATTGTACTGGAAAACGTCTTAGTAAACCAATTCATCTGTATTAGTTATAGGTTAATTAATTATGCTTTTTTTAATTCTCAAAGGTACTAGTGACCCTTTTATAAAACAATTTTAGGTTAATATTTTGAATCAATCTAAATTGGCATCCGTAGGACATAAAACCTTTACTGTTACAACCTACTTTTCTTACAATTGTTGATAATAAAATTAAACTTTTTTAGTTTACTTTATAGCTGATTTTATTGCCAAACCCTATTTTTATGCCAAACAGTTTACGCACGAAGTATCTGCTGCATGGGGGTCTGCTCTGGGTGTTGATATTGTTGTTGGGAGTTTTCACAGACGCACAGGCCACGCACATTAGAGCGGGAGATATTGTGGCCAGACGGGACACAACGCCGAACCCTAACCCGTTTCGATTTTTCTTCACCATGAAAATTTACACGGACCGGGCTTCGCAAGCAGATGACCCTACCGTTCAGATACAGACCGGGGATGGCAATACGCTGACCGTACCTAAATTCTCGCATTCAGAGGTCGGCGATCCTGCAGACCTGGTTGACCTGGAAGTATATAAGTGGGAGTATACGTACCCTGCTGCCGGTGAATACACCACCTCCTGGACCGGAATTAACCGAAATCCCAATATTCTGAATGTCACCCCTCCCTCTGATCAGCTGACGTTTTATATTGCCACAACGATCAATATAAACCCTCTGCGAGGTTTTAATAGCACTCCGGTACTTACAGTTGCGCCGGTTGACCTTGCTGCCGTTGGGCGTGTATTCGTGCATAACCCTGGCGCCTTTGATGCTGACGGTGATAGCCTGGCCTTTAAACTGCGGGTGCCTTTACAGCGCAGTGCTCCAACCGGAGCCGTTGGCCCTGTGCCCGGTTACGTGCTGCCAAGCCTAAGATTTGCCGGTGCCAGTTGTACAACCTCTTCGGGAAACGGAGCCGCTTTTCTGACCTTAGACATCACGAATGGGCAGTTGGTATGGGACTCGCCCTGCGTTAAAGGGGAGTACAATATTGCCTTTGTAGTAGAAGAATGGCGTGTTTCGGATGTTGGTGCCGTTAAACTTGGAGAAGTGATCCGGGACATGCAGATTATCGTGAAGGAAACTCCTAACAGGCCACCTAAGCTTACACCTAAAGATACTTGTATAGTTGCGGGTACAACACTTACCGGTGTGGTGCGTGCGACTGACCCCGATAACGACTTTATAGTTTTAACTGCCATAGGAGGTATAATTCCGCCAGCAACATTTACTCAAACTATAAATAACGCGGGAGTTGCTGCAGGCCGCTTCAGCTGGTCAACTAACTGCAGCGATGTACGTGAGCGCCCTTACCAGGTGATCTTTAAGGCTGAGGACGTAAGGCCTCCTAATGAAACCGACCTGGCCGATCTGCAGCCATGGAACATCACTGTTGTAGGGCCCCCTCCGCAAAACCTGGGAGCAGTAGGAGCTGATAGAAACGTAACGTTGACATGGGATCCTTATATCTGCCAGAACGCCTCAACCATACGCATCTACCGTCGCGAAGGGCCATCAGGTTTTGTGCCGGATGAGTGTGAGACTGGTGTGCCAGCCAGTACGGGGTATGTGCTGATCGGAGAGGTAGATGCAGACGAGGTTACCTTCTTTGACAATAATAATGGGGCAGGCCTTAAGGCGGGTGTAGAGTATTGTTATATAATCTATGCCGAATTTCCTGCGCCAGCCAGAGGAAAAAGCCTTGCTTCTAACGAGGCATGTGTGGCCATTGATCAGGATATTCCATACTTGACCAACGTGACCGTAGACCAGACTGATGTAACTAATGGACGGATAACGGTTAAATGGACCCAGCCACGAAATGTGGATAAGCTTACCCCTCCATTGGAGTACAGGCTCTACCGCAAAGAAGGAGCTCAGACAGGTGCTGGGTTCACAGAAGTGAAGCGAACAAGGGTAATGACGGATACCACTTTTGTAGATACAGGGCTTAACACCGTAGAAAAAGCATATCGTTACAGGCTGGAATTTTACCAGTCTCCGGCACCAGGAGGGCAGCCAACTTCTTTACGCGACAGTACAGAGGCTTCAAGTGTATTTCTTACTGTTACCCCTGCCACAAATGGCTCAAAGGAAATTGCTTTAAACTGGACCTATAGTGTACCGTGGAATAACAGCTTAAATAAGCACCGAATTTACAGAGCTATAAATGGTACCTTTACCCTGATTGACAGTATAACTGCAACAACATCTGCTGGCGCCTACATCGATCGGGGTACGTTCCAGGGTGCTGAACTGCAGCGTGGGGTAGAATACTGTTATTATGTACAGACTTCAGGCTCGTATCAGATCAAAGATCTGCCAGAACCACTGCTGAATAACAGCCAGCGGGTCTGCGTTACCTTGCCAAAAGAAATTTGTGCTCCGGTGCTAAGTATTGAACTGCTGAATTGTGATGTATTTAATCAGAATCCGACGAAGCCGCCTTATCAGAATGTACTGACATGGGAGCCGCAGGTCACCGGCGACTGTACAGCTGACATAGACTTTTACACGGTTTACTTTAAGCCAACCACCGATGCTGACTATACGGAGATAGGAAGAACAGAGGAAACTACTTTTACGCATTCAGGACTTCAGTCTTTTGCCGGTTGCTACCAGGTAACAGCCACAGATGTTAACGGAAGACAGAGCCCACGAAGCAATGAAGTATGTAATGATAACTGTATCAGCTTCAAACTGCCTAACATCATCACACCAAACGGCGATGGTAAGAACGATGTGTTTAAACCAGACAATAAGACTTCGTTTATAAAGAGCACAGACTTTAAGGTGTATAACAGATGGGGTGTGCAAGTATACCATAACAAGGCAGAAGGCGGGGGAGATGATGTATATCTTAACTGGCCTGGTGTTGACAATGAAGGCAATCGCCTGACTGACGGAACCTACTACTACGAAGTGGATGTAGAGTTTTTCACCCTCGACCCTTCCAAATCCAGAGCAAAATTTAAAGGCTGGGTTGAGATTGTCAGGTAACAGTTTTAAAAAATGGGGCTAACAGCAACAGATATAGAAAAGTATTCCACAAGAGCCATCGTTTTTTACGATGGCTCTTGTGGGTTTTGCCAGGCTAGCGTTCAGTTTGTGCTCCGGCATAATAAAGACCAGGACCTATACTTTGCCCCTTTGGATTCTGATGTGCTCAAGGAAATTATGCCTAACGCCTTACTGCCTGATCCTCTGCCCGATTCGGTTTTATTTTATGAGAACGGGATGCTTTTTAATGAGTCAGAAGCGGCTCTTCGTATTGCCGGCCACCTGAAATTTCCATTCTCCCTGCTTTCACATTTTCGCATTATTCCTTTATCTTTCCGCACTTTTGTGTACCGGTTTATCGCAAAGCATCGCTATAAGATAGCTGGCCGGCGGCAAGCGTGCCTGTTGCCAAGCCCTGAGCAAAGGAGCCGTTTTCTTTGATTTGGCAAATTGCTGAATACCCATCAGCTATCGGTATTGCAGGTGTATTTACAAGTAACTGCTTTAGTAAGCTGATAATTTGCAACTAAGCAGCGGTACAGAAAATGTAGACAACAGACAGTAATTAAACAATTTATTCCATAATGAAGAAGGCATACGTTTTCCCGGGACAGGGGTCACAGTTTGTGGGTATGGGCAAGGACCTGTACGAGCAACATGAAGAAGCAAAGCAGTTGTTCGACAAGGCAAACGAGATCCTGGGCTTTGATATTACAGCGATCATGTTTAATGGCACCGATGAGGAGCTGAAACAAACAAAGGTTACACAACCTGCCATTTTCCTGCATTCGGTTGCCCAGGCTGCCGTTGCAAAAGACTTTCATCCGGACATGGTAGCAGGTCACTCTTTGGGTGAGTTCTCTGCATTAGTAGCCAGCAAGGTATTGAGTTTTGAGGATGGGTTGCGCCTGGTTTCTAAGAGAGCTTTGGCTATGCAGGCTGCCTGCGAAGCAAACCCTTCGACAATGGCCGCCATACTTGGCCTGGAGGATGAGAAGGTAGAGGAAATATGTGCCTCTATTGATGAGGTAGTAGTTGCGGCTAACTATAACTGCCCGGGCCAGTTGGTTATTTCAGGCTCGAATAAAGGAATTGAAATTGCCTGTGAGAAAATGAAAGAGGCAGGCGCTAAACGTGCTTTGCCACTCCCTGTTGGTGGAGCATTTCACTCGCCGCTGATGAAGCCTGCTGAAGAGGAATTAGCAAAGGCAATCCAGGAAACTACTTTCTCAGAGGGTATTTGCCCGATTTACCAGAACGTAGATGCGCTGCCACACACTGATCCTTCTGAGATCAAGCAGAACCTGATAAAGCAGCTGACCGCACCGGTTCGCTGGACGCAGTCTGTACAACAAATGATTGCCGATGGCGCCACACATTTTATTGAGTGCGGGCCAGGCAAAGTATTACAAGGGCTTGTGAAAAAAATAGACCGTAATGCTGAAGTAAGCTCTGCGGAATAGCATTTGTAAAATGCGATAAATACAAACGCCCTCCCTGGCTTAAATGCCGAGGAGGGCGTTTGTATTTAAGTACAGTTGTTTATGCATTGTTTAATGCTTCTGGGTATCCAGGTTTAGCTTGTACAACAAGAGCTCTTCCTCATCATGCTGCAGCTTCACAAATCCTGTGCAGCGCAGGCCCAATTTTTCAAGTAACCTTTGGGAGGCGGTGTTTGCTTCTGTGGTAATGGCGCTGATCTCCCGGATTCCAAAAAGATCAGTGGCAGCTGTCTTCAGTTTATCGGCCGCCTCAAACGCATACCCCATTTTCGAAAATTGCGGGAGAAACGCGAAACCAATGTCTATCCCTTCCAGTCCTTCCCTGTCATAAAGGCCGCAGGTACCTATTTTCGCACCGTCCGATTTTCTGGTAACAGTATAGTTCCCGTAGCCAAGACGTTTCAACTGGGGCATCATTCTATGCTTGATGTAGTCTTCTGCGTCTTTGATAGATTTAACATTTCTTTCACCTATATTCTGAAGCCATTCGGGCGTATTCAGGAGCTCCAGAATGAAAGGGGCATCCTTGTAAGAGGTAGGGCTTAAAACAAGCCTTTCAGTTTCAAATGATCTGTAAGAAGGCATCTTAATGTATAACTGGTAAGGTTACTGTTATTAACTAATTATTCCTGAAACTCCCACACTTCCAGTGCATCAGGGCAGTGTTCTAATAACTGGTGGATGTTCTTATGCAGTACCGGGTGCACCATGTCAGGCGCTACTTCTACCAGCGGGAGTAACGTAAATTTTCTGAGGTGCAGTTGAGGGTGGGGGATGGTAAGACGCTGGGTCTGCAACACAAGGTCATCGTAAAAGAGAATGTCGATATCAATTAAGCGTGCCCCCCAATGCTCCAGGCGTGTTCTTCCCAGTTCATTTTCTATGAAGTTGATCGCTTGCAGTACGTGCTCCGGCGAAAGTGTTGTTTGCACCTGTAAAACCTGATTCAGAAAATTAGGCTGGTCAGTTTTGCCCCAGGCTGCCGTTTCGTACAATCGGGAGCTGCTTATAACTGAGCCAACTTGTTGTGTAATGGCTTCCCGGGCCAGCTGCAAAAAAGTTTTACGCTCGCCAAGGTTGCCTCCTAATAGCAGATAAACGTTAGGCATGTCTGCGGAAAAAGTCTATCGTTTTATCGGCTGCTGCCTGTGCGGCGGCAGGCAATTCTTTATCGTTGTAAGGATGCTGGCCACCAAAAGAGTGATCTGTCTCCGGTAGCAGGTGCATTTCGGCATCAGGCTTCCATGTTTTCAGGTCATGCGCCATTTGGGTAGGCAGCGTTTCGTCCTGTTCGCCATGTAGCAGGAGCAGAGGCTGTTTCATTCGCTTGACTACTGTCGGAATGTCCAGGCGGTATTTGTTTTCGATGAAATCCTCCACAATCTGGTAATACAGTGGCATTTTCATGCCAGTACGCCCGTTTAAGACATATTGTACGCCTTGCTCTCTCCATTGGTCCATGTGCAATTCGTCCCAGTGGTTATCATACCTGTTCACAGATGCCCAGGTGGCTACAGCTTTTACCAGTGGTTCTTCTGCGGCCTTTAATATGACTGCGCCTCCGCCACGGCTGTGCCCGATAAGGTAGATGCGGCTGAGATCCAGTTCCACCGCTTCGATAGGAGGGTTGTCGGAGTGAAGTAATTCGATCAGCGCCTGCAGGTCATCAAGCTCTAGGCTGAAGTTGTTTTTTCCGAATGCCTCCATGTCGTGCATATCAGAGTGATCATCTACAGAAGTGCCGTTGTAGGCAAAATTAAATTTGATAAACACAAACCCTTGTTTTGCAAAATAAGTAGCCAGCAGGTTAAAGTGCCCCCAGTCTTTAAAACCTTTAAAACCATGTGCAAAGATCACGACAGGCTTGGGGGTGCTGTCGGGCCAGTAGGTAACATCTGCGGTAAAAGGGCGACCATGTTCAGGATATACTACAAAATCTACTTTCATCTGTTTACTATTAAAGGCAAAATTGATAAAGTGGGTATCAACATGAAATTCCCTTATGCTAAAGGACAGATCAAGACTCATCCTTTAACAATTTAACATCTCAAATGACGGCAATTTAACAATTATACTCTGTTTTGCTAACACACGTTTGGAAACCACTAAAGGAGACTGTAATATTGTAGACTTAACACATGAGCATCAGCCTAAAGGATATACAAGCCCCCATTGCGCCCGAAATGGAGCTGTTCGAAAAGAAGTTCAGGGCCTCGATGAAAACGAGAGTTTTGCTTCTTGATCGGATCATGAGTTATATCGTGAAGCGAAAAGGGAAGCAGATGCGCCCGATGTTCGTTTTTTTTACTGCTAAGCTCTTCCACGAAAACATAGATGAACCCACCTATCGTGGTGCTGCACTGATCGAGTTGCTGCACACAGCTACCCTCGTGCACGACGATGTGGTGGACGATGCCAACTATCGCCGCGGTTTCTTCTCGGTTAACGCACTCTGGAAAAATAAGATTGCCGTTTTAGTAGGTGATTATCTCCTCTCTAAAGGCTTACTGCTCTCGCTGCAGAACGATGATTATGAGTTACTCAAGATCGTTTCGAATGCGGTGAAGGAGATGAGCGAAGGGGAGTTGCTGCAGATAGAGAAGGCACGTAAACTGGACATCACCGAGGATGTTTATTTTGATATCATCCGCCAGAAAACAGCTTCGTTGATAGCTTCCTGCTGTGCTGTTGGTGCAGCCTCTGCAGGGGCATCTAAAGAAGATATAGAGAAGGCGCGTCTGTTCGGTGAAAAGGTTGGAATTGCTTTCCAGATAAAAGATGACCTGTTCGATTATGGCACTGCCGAGATCGGCAAACCTGTTGGCATCGACATTAAAGAAAAGAAGATGACCTTGCCATTGATCCATGCCCTGCGTGAATCAGATTGGTTAACAAAGCGCCGTGTTATCTACAACGTGAAGAACAACAATGGCGAAAACAAGCGCGTGCAGCAGGTAATTGAGTTTGTGAAAAGCTCCGGAGGCATTGAGTATACCATTGGCCTGATGAACAAGTATCATGCTGAGGCGCTGGCTATACTTCATACTTTCCCTGATTCTCCCTCCCGCACTTCCCTGGAAGAACTGATTGCCTATACCATTGAAAGGGAAAAGTAGTTTTCGCATTCAATCCTGAATTTTACAAGCATCCATTATAATTGTGTAACAGACACAGGACCAAATCAGGTAAATTGCTCTGGCAAATTAACCTATGAAAAATGAGTCTGAATACCAACACCTGGAACCGCCTGCGGTACACACTTTACCTGCCTGTTTACGATCTTGTGGCTGATCGGATTTTTCGAAAATACAGGAAGCGCTCCATTCAACTTCTGGCTGCCAACCCCTCGGATAACATATTGTTGCTTGGTGCCGGAACAGGACTTGACCTGACATACTTGCATGGCTTCCATAACCTCACAGCAATTGATATTACACCTGGTATGATTGCCAGGCTGAAGCAGCGGGCAGAATCTTTACATCTTCCGGTACGGGCCGAGGTAATGGATGGTCAGAAACTTGACTTCGCTGACAATAGTTTCGATGCGGTTATACTTCACCTTATACTTGCTGTGATACCTGATCCGGTTGCCTGTATTGAAGAGGTGGAGCGGGTGCTTAAGCCGGGAGGCACAGCCATGGTTTTCGATAAGTTCTTGCCAAACGATCAGAAGCCGTCCCTGCTTCGTCGGTTCTTTAATCAAATTGCCAGCACCCTTTTTTCCGATATAAACCGCAGCATTGGCCATATTATCAGTTATACTTCACTGCGCCAGGAAGTAAATGAGCCGGCGGCGCTGGGCGGAACATTTCGGATTGTGAGGTTGCGAAAGCCGTGAGTAAGTATAGTGATACTTACGGAGTATCCATAACAAAAACGACAGCGGCCACTCCTGAAGAGGAGTGGCCGCTGTCGTTTTTGTTATGGATCAACTATTTCTCAGCCAGCAGCTGGTTCATTGTTTTATTGAAATCCGCTACCCACTCTTCGTAGTATTTTCCGGTACCTGGGCCTGAAAAACCGGTATGTATCTTACGTACTTTTCCGTCGCGGCCAATAATGATCGTTGTCGGGAAGGAGAGTACGTGGTTAAGGGCCGGAAGTGCTTTAGCTGCAGCCTCTTTATCTGATACGCCAGCCACTAAAAGATCGTAATCAATGTTGAAGCGCTCCTGCATTTTCTGTAGCCTGGCAGCAGCTTTTTCGAACTCAGGACTGCGTTCAAAACCCAGTCCGATTATCTCAAGGCCGCGGTTCTTATTGCTGTCATAGTATGGTGATAAAAACTTAGTCTCATCCATACAGTTAGGGCACCATGAGCCCAACAGTTGAACAATCACCACCTTGTTTTTATACTTTGGGTCTGAAAGGGAAACTTGCTTGCCCTGCAGGTTAGGGAACGTGAAGTTTAGCGTTTCATAACCTGGGTTCAGAAAGGTAAGGGAGTCGGCATTTGCCAGGGTAGCCGTAGCGTTTCGCTTTGCAGTCCAGCTTTCGTAGCCTTTCATGCCAGAGTAAAAGTCTCCGGTTAGTGTGCTGTCGTTCTCGGGCTTAGCTGTGAACAGGTAAGCATGGTTGCCATCGAAAGTAGAAAGTTTTAACTGGTTCCCTTCAACCCGACCTTCCAGGTAACGATAGTCACCGGTTTCCGTCAGAAACGTACCGGTCACGTTATCGTTCTTTTGCTCAAACACGCCGATGGCATCATAGGTGTTCCCATCTTCTTCCTTAAAAACTACTTCCCATTTGCCGTCAAAATCAAACGTAGCTGGGGCAGAAGCAGCTGCAAAACGACTGGTGTTGCCATGTTCAGCAGTAAAAGGTACTGAATATGGTTCGGCTGTATCATTTTTAACAAACCGGCCAGCCATTTTATCTCCATCTACTTTAGCGATCAGGTCTGCGTCAAAAATATGTAGCCTGATCTTTAAAGAATCACCTTCCTGCTTAATATCGTCTACCAGGATGCGCTCTTCGCCATTCACCAGGTAAAGAACAGTTTTGCCGTTCTGTTCTTCTGCTTCCATTATAAATGGAATTTCATGTCCGTCGGTACGTTGCAGCGCAACGCGCCATGTGCCTTCTTGTAGCAAAACGTTGGTTGATGTTGTAGAGGTACAGGATGTTACCATCAGAGTTAATGCCGAAGCCAAAAACAAAATCAGCCTGGCAGGGGTATTAAAAAGATATCTGTTCATAATGCAAAGTTAGGACAAAGTGCATGTAAATACTACTGCTACAGTATGCCTGTATTTTAGAATTAGGTGTACTGTATATTCATCCTGACGAATGTTGTTCAAAATACCTTATATTTCGTACATTTGTGAACTTTATAAAGAAGAGTTTAAAACACTAACAATAGCAAAACTATGGCATTTGATTTAGAAATGATCAAGGCAGTTTATGCCGGCATGGAAGAGCGCGTAACTGCTGCCCGCAATAAAGTCGGCAGACCGCTTACTCTGACAGAGAAGATATTGTATTCACACCTTTACGAAGGCGCGGCTACAGGAGCACATGAGCGTGGTCAGTCTTACGTAGATTTCGCTCCGGACAGAGTAGCCATGCAGGATGCAACAGCACAGATGGCCTTGCTTCAGTTCATGCAGGCGGGTAAGCCACAAGCGGCTGTACCGTCTACTGTTCACTGCGATCACCTGATCCAGGCACGTGTTGGCGCTGACCAGGATTTGCAGGACGCTTACGATGAGAACAAAGAGGTTTATGACTTCCTTGCTTCTGTATCAAATAAATATGGCATCGGTTTCTGGAAGCCGGGTGCTGGTATTATCCACCAGGTGGTATTAGAGAACTACGCCTTTCCGGGTGGTATGATGATTGGTACTGACTCCCACACACCAAATGCTGGTGGCTTGGGTATGGTAGCGATCGGTGTTGGTGGTGCTGATGCCGTAGACGTGATGGCAGGTATGCCTTGGGAGCTTAAATTCCCGAAGGTTATCGGGGTAAAGCTGACAGGTAAACTGAGTGGCTGGACATCACCAAAAGACGTTATCCTGAAAGTAGCTGGTATCCTGACTGTAAAAGGTGGTACAGGTGCTATCGTGGAGTATTTCGGCGAAGGTGCTGAGAATATGTCTTGTACCGGTAAAGGTACTATCTGTAACATGGGTGCTGAGATCGGTGCAACTACTTCGGTGTTTGCCTATGACAACAGCATGCGTGCTTACCTGAATTCAACTAAGCGTGAAGAGATTGTGGAGATGGCCGATGAGGTTGCTCAGCACCTGCGCGCGGATGATGAAGTATACGCTAACCCTGCGTCTTTCTACGATCAACTGATCGAGATCGACCTTTCTACACTGGAGCCACACGTTAACGGACCGTTCACTCCGGATGCCGCATGGCCAATTTCGCAGTTTGCTGCTGTAGTTAAAGAGCACAACTGGCCAGCTAAACTGGAAGTAGGTTTGATCGGGTCTTGTACAAACTCTTCTTATGAGGATATTACACGTGCCGCTTCCATTGCGAAGCAGGCCGTAGAAAAAAACCTGACAGCCCAGGCTGAGTTCACTATCACTCCCGGATCTGAAATGGTGCGTTTCACAACAGCGCGTGATGGTTTATTAGATACATTCGCAGAGATGGGTGGAGTTGTACTGGCAAATGCTTGTGGTCCGTGCATCGGACAGTGGGCGCGTCATACAGATGACCCGACTCGCAAGAATTCTATCATCACTTCTTTCAACCGTAACTTCGCGAAGCGTAACGATGGTAACCCGAACACGCACGCGTTCGTGGCATCTCCAGAGATCGTAACGGCTTTCGCTATTGCCGGTGATCTTACATTTAATCCGCTTACGGATACCCTTACAACCAGAGATGGCAAGCAAGTTAAACTTGATGAGCCAGTAGGTATTGAGTTGCCGACAAAAGGTTTCGCAGTAGAGGATGCAGGTTATATCGCTCCTGCAGAAGATGGAAGCAGCGTGGATGTAGTTGTGGACCCTAAATCTGATCGTCTTCAGTTACTGGAAGGCTTTAAGCCTTGGGAAGGCACTGACCTGAAAGGCCTTAAACTACTAATCAAAGCACAGGGTAAGTGTACTACAGACCACATCTCGATGGCTGGTCCGTGGTTGAAGTACCGTGGTCACCTGGACAACATTTCTAACAATATGTTGATCGGTGCTATCAATGCTTTCAACGGTGAGGCAAACAGTGTTTACAATGACATGACCCGTGGTTATGATACAGTACCGGCTACAGCCCGTACGTATAAGGCTGCCGGAATTGGTACTGTTGTAGTAGGTGATGAGAACTACGGTGAAGGTTCATCCCGTGAGCACGCTGCCATGGAGCCACGCCACTTAGGAGTTAGAGCGGTTATCGTGAAGTCATTCGCGCGTATCCACGAAACTAACCTGAAGAAGCAGGGTATGCTGGGACTTACTTTTGCTAATAAAGCTGATTACGACCTGATAGAGGAAACAGATACGTTTGATATCCTGGGTCTTGAGGACTTTACACCGGGCAAACCATTGAAAGTAGTGTTAACTCACTCTGATGGCAGCCAGGATAGCTTCATGGTAAACCATACATATAACGAAGGACAGATCGCATGGTTTAAAGCAGGTTCTGCTCTTAACCTGATCCGTTTACAGCAGAAGCAGGCGGCAAACGCTTAAGCTGCTGATCAGATAAAATATAAAAAGGCCTCTCCGAAAGGAGAGGCCTTTTATTTTGACCATTTTTTGAGTGGCTATGGCTTTACGACTACAATCCGTTTAATAAAACTTGCGCCATCGTAAGTAATATGGGCAAGGTAAACACCAGCTGACAAAGCAGAGAGATCTGCAACAGTTTCCCCAGCTGTTTGCCTGAAACCAGGGGTGATGATGCTCCTGCCCGTTACGTCAGTGATGGTAAGCTGTAATTGTTCCGGAAATTTACCTAAACCTTCATAGCGTATGTAAAGCTGCCCTGTAGTTGGGTTAGGATAGAGCTTTAGCTGCTTATTCTCCGCTTCAGAAATTCCTGTGGGTGTTGCTGCCTGTACAACCACTGTTTTAGTTACAGAGATTTCAGAGCAGTCAAACCTATCCGTCATGGTGAGCCTGATCGGGTAGCTGCCCGGCTGGTCAAACGTATGTGTTAAGTTTTTGTCGGTAAACGGAGTAACACCGCCATAATCCCAACGCCAGTTTTTACCATTCAGGCTCTTGTTAATAAAAGTTACCGCTTGATTTACGTGTACCTCCACGGGCTGATACTCAAAGTCAGCTATGGGTTCCAGAGGCAATGAAAAGGTGGCAGATGCTACAGCGCTTTCGAAAACAGAATCGATTCCGGTAGCATAGATGGTAGTATCTTTTAAAAAGTTTTGCAGTGTATAGGCTGCACCTGTGGCCAGCAACTGTGCTTTATCGGGGTCAGCATAAAAATTGAATTTAGTGCCTCCTTCAGGAGCCCAAGTCAGGTTTGTAGCCGCGCATGCCGTGTCAGTTACAGCTACAGGTGTTTGACTCGTCCTGAAACTGATATACTTCTGCTGTGCCACCTCTGCATTTGCCTTTAAAGCCGGCAGGTTGTCGGCAACCAATAAAGCAAATGCTACCACTTTTGTTTCGCCGGGCTTAAGACCCGCTATTGCTGCACCAACCACATGCGATACATTGTTGCCATTTGTGAGACCGGCTTTTTTACGTGAAACACCTCCTGATAAAGTCTTGAATTTTTCAGCAGAAGTAAAATCGTCCTCGATTGTCAAGTTATCATCCGTTGCACCCATATTATCTATGGCATAATAGGTTGGGGCATCCTTTGTAAGCAACTTGAGCCCGGCATACGGAAAAGTCTTGGAAACATGGTACACATAGCCAAGCTTTGTTTCATCATCCCAGTTGGCAGCATTCATGTAATACTCCCCAATATCCCAGTCGGCGAACAAACCAGCGTAAAGTTTATCAAAAGCAGCGCTTGTAGTGTTTTTAATATGATATTCCAGGATGATGAAATTCTGATTTGCCGCATCCTCCCAGGCATAGGATATCTGTTTTACCTGCACACCTACGTTAGGCTCGTTGGGTGTATTGTGGTTGTCATGCATCACAGTTCGAATTTCCTGTGTGGCAAGAGGCGTATTCAGATGACGGCTAGCTATGCTAACAGGGATAAAGTCGCCATCATTTTCCCACATTTTTGATCGTAGATTGTCAGAAACCTCTGTGGCGGATTTGGCAATCAGTAAGCCGCCTTCAAATAGCATGGGGTTCCCATTTTTATACTTGATGCCTTCGCCCTGGTTAAAATTAAACCCGTTATAGCCGATATTGCCCTTGCTGTTAATAGTTACCTCCAGGTTGTTCGCATCCAAGGCTACAAAGTCGGGATTCACCATCACCGTAAAATATTGGAAATCTTCGTAGGTGCCATCCTTGAAAGAGATACGAAAAGGGATGTTGGTGTTAGCCGGCGTATTTTTTGCTACAGTAAAAGTAAATGGTATTCCAGTGTTAGTAACGGAAGCCATTGTGCCCAAACTGCCTGCCATCAGCTTATCCTGTGTTATGGTAACATAAGGAGACGTGGACGTTAGGGTTATCTGCAGGTTAGAGACCGGTTCGAGAAAGTTGGTAAAGCTGGCGTTGATTGAGGCGCTGGTACCTGCAGGAGGAAGGTGCTTTTCGAGCAACTTAAATGAACTGCAGCGAACAGATTTGACCTGCTGTTGTTTCAGCGCTTTCTTGAGATTTACCCTTCCGGTGCCCAACATCTCGAAATAGGGTGTGTTGCCGGAAATAGTATAAATATTATCTGTTGTCCTGCGAAGGCGCTCCATTACCTGCCGGGCATTCAGATCCGGGTATTTTGACCTGACCAGGGCAGCACAGGCAGATACAATGGGTGCAGAAAAGGAGGTGCCGTTAGCTGCCCCGTAACCAGCGTCACCAGATGGCGAAGCCGTATAAATTCCGCGCCCCGGGGCAGCAAGGTCGATGTTATAGCTATAGGTGTAGGACGAATATTTAACGTCCTGCGGATCAGTCCCTGCTATTGACAGAACATTGTCGTATGAGGCAGGGTAAATATCCAGATAACCCGGTGAGTTTCCGCCTGAAGCAACAATTACAGCATTTTTTTCAAGGACAGCATAGTTAATTATATCCTGTTCGTATTCTGAGTAACCTTCACCGCCCCAGGATAAGTTTATGACGCTACACCCTTTGTTAGCAGCATATACAATGGCCTCGTAACCGCCAAAACCCCCGCTTGTAGTAGAAGAGAAAACCTTTAGAGGCATGAACTTAATGTTATACCCAACACCAGCCATGCCTACGCCGTTATTGGCAGCTGCAGCAGCTGCCCCAGCAACACTTGTTCCGTGTCCGCCAAATAACACATTATCGACTACGTTGTTGTCCCAGTCACCAAAGTCCCAGCCGTTGTAATTGTCAACATAACCGTCTCCGTCGTTGTCTAAGCCATCAATAGGATCGTTATAATTTCGTTTTACTTTACGTGCCAGGTCCTGGTGGGAGAGCCGGAAGCCTGTATCCAGTACGCCAATCACCACATTTGTATCTCCTTTCTCTACAGACCAACCTTCATAGGCGTTTATAAGCTTCAGATAATACTGGGTGGTTTTTGTTGAATCAGCAGCAGGGTCGTTTGGCTGGCTTAAAGGTACTCGCTCGTATAATGGCTCCACATAGGCTACCTGACCTGTGGCTAATAATAAGCTTTTAACTTTTTGAAAGGAGACGCTGGGGGAATACGTTAACTCATAGATCCGGCTCAGTTCCGGGGTACTGGTGGTCCGGACATTAACAGGGTTGGTTATTTCCGGAAATTTTTTCTTAACACCCTTGGCTCCGATGTTTAATAAAGCCTTTTGCAAAGGCTCACCGGAAGTGCGTAGATTCTCTGCCTGAGGCTTGAGTTTGTAGACTACGGTGTATGGTTTTGTTGTTGTGCCTATACCTGCTGTATGCTGTGCGTACGTAAAGGGAATGCTCAATAAAAACACAAAAAAACAGGAAAGGAATTGCCTCAGCATCATTCTGACTATAAACATTTTATCAAGGGCTCGTAGTGTGTTTTAAATAAACAGGATGATGGAGGTGCGTGTTGGCAAGCGTAAAACCTCGATTCTCAAAGTTATAATGAAAATCAATACTACCTCCCTAAAAATTTAGTTTTTTTACGTAACTTTCCAGAACAAAGTCGAAAAATATAGGAAAATAATTATATAAAACAGGAACTATGAAACTAGACTTGCTGAACAAGCATCAAGACGCTATAAATACAGCTGTTAAAGCTTTGCACGAGAGAACATTTTACGCGCATTACCCTGAAAACCCTTCCCCGGAAGTGTATGGCGAAAACGCCGACAAAGAAGGCCGTGAAAAGTATAAATCGCATTTAAATAGTAAGTTCAGCGAACTACTGCAAAATGACCCTGAACAGTGGGTAGGGCAGGAGGAGTCTCCTTACGAGCAGCAGCCGTTAAATGTAAAGTATCCGTTTTTCTCACCGGAAACGTTGGTGAACAGAGCCGAAGAGGCGTTTCATCAGTGGCGTAAAGTACGGCCAGCTGACCGTGCAGCTATTCTTGTAGAGTCGTTAGAGCGGGTTAGGGAGCGCTTCTTTGAAATTGCTTACGCCACCATGCATACTACAGGCCAGGCTTACATGATGTCTTTCCAGGCATCGGGGCCACATGCCGCTGACAGAGCCCTGGAGGCTATTGCCGCTGGCTTTGAAGAGCAGACTCGCTTCCCGGAGTCAACCGAATGGGAGAAACCGATGGGCAAGTATAACCTGAAATTAAATAAGACCTGGAAAGCGGTACCAAAAGGAGTAGCCCTTGTAATTGGCTGTTCTACTTTCCCTACCTGGAATACAGTGCCCGGCATGTATGCCAGCCTTGTGACAGGTAACCCGGTTATTGTAAAGCCGCACCCAAAGGCAGTGCTTCCTATCGCAATTTTTGTGGCAGAGGTACAGCAGGTGCTGCGCGATAATGGCCTGAATCCGAACATTTGCCAACTGGCAGTTGATGCGGATGATTATCTGATCACCAAAGACCTGGCAGAGCATCCAAAGGTGAAACTGATTGATTATACTGGCGGCACTGAGTTTGGCAACTATGTTGAGAACCTGAAAGGAAAGACCGTATTCACAGAGAAAACAGGCGTAAATTCTATCATTCTTGATTCTGTTGATGACCTTGATAAGGTGGCGCAAAACCTTGCTTTTTCAGTTACCTTATATTCTGGCCAGATGTGTACGGCTCCGCAAAATTTCTTTGTCCCTGAAAAAGGTATCAAAGTAGGCGGCGAACAAGTACCGTTCGAGGATGTGGTACAGAAGATCACAGAGGCTGTTTCAGGGCTTGTGAACAACCCAAAGGCGGGGCCACACATTCTGGGTGCCATTCAGAACCCGGCTACAGCCGAACGTGTTAAAAGCGCCGCCACTGTAAATGGCAAAGAAGTATTGAGCACCTGTGATTTCAGCAACCCGATGTTTGCCAATGCCCGCACCTGCACCCCTGTTATTTATGAGGTAGATGCCACGGAGAAAGAAAGCTATAGCCGGGAGCTGTTCGGGCCAATCGTGCTGATTATTAAAACAAAAGATACAGATCAGTCTATTGCACTGGCTAAAGAGATGGCCATGGAGTACGGCGCAATTTCTTGCGGTGCTTATACTACTGATCCTGACGTGAAGGAGAAGATCATGGACGAAATGAGCCTGGCAGGTACGCCAGTGTCTTTCAACCTGACGGGCGGGATATATGTGAACCAGAATGCAAGCTTCTCAGATTTCCATGTAACTGGTGGCAATCCGGCTGGCAATGCATCATTCACAAACCCGGAATTTGTGATAAAGCGTTTTACCTGGGTAGGCTTCAGAGAGCCGGTTCTTGGGTAATATGTGCTGATAGTATAAAAAAAGCCCGGTGTGCTACTGCACACCGGGCTTTTTTTATGAAAAGGAATGTCGGCTGACATTTATAGAATAATGTTATCTGCATCGTTGTGCAGGTTATTTATATTGCTGTTCAGGTCCTGCCACTTCTGCTGCGATTCGTCAGTATCGTTTATTTTACCCGCAATCAGTTCACGTTTCTTTTCCAGAGCAGCGATGTGCTCGTGGTAGGTGTTGTTTGAGTCAGATGTAGTTGCATTCACCCGCCCGCGCAGGGTCTTTATTTTATGGTCTAATTCTTCAAGGCTCTTTTGTACTTCTTCTCTGGTAAGGTGATCCGGAGCTTTCATGTGTTCGGGTTTTAAGTTATAAGTATCCATGATTCTTTCTTTAGGGCATACCTGTACCTCTCTGGCACGTTATTACTTTAAATACAGGTAAAGTTGAAAAAAAGATATAGGCTTGACTTTCGGTCTCGGGCCCTATTATACCTACATGTCTGTTTACGGCAATTGCCCTGCCTTCATAACACCAGACATCCCTTACAGGTAGCAGGATTTTCTGTTTAAACACCAGCGATACGTTGGTTACAGGTTTTTTAGAAAAAAGTAAGTGTATAATGTTGACAATTAATAGGTTATATTAATTTAAGGCGAATTTTGATTTGTAGGTTACAAAAAGCGATATTTGCATATATTAAACAAGTATAGCCTGTAGTATAAATATAGCGTTGTACTTTTGGAGATCGGAGCAAAAATGGATAATTACAATCAGTCGCTGGACCTGGTTATGCTTGTGGATGACGACACCACTACCAACTATTTAAATGAGCGCCTCTTAAAGGAAGTGAATGTCGCAAAGGAGATAATAGTACTGAAGAATGGGAAAGAAGCTTTTGATTACCTGAAAGCTGCAGCAGTAGGTACCGAAGGGTTTAAATCACCTAACCTGATCTTTCTGGATATTAAAATGCCAGTGATGGATGGATTTTCCTTTTTAGAAGAATACCAGTCTGAAGGGCTAGATGCAACTGACCAGGTTATTATACTGATGCTTACATCCTCTGCAAGTTTCTATGACCTTGAAAGGCTAAGAAGTTTTAAAAAAGTAAAAAAACATTTTTCTAAGGCGCTCACCAAGCATGACGTTCGCGATATAATGGCTGAGTATTTTGCCTCAAAAAAATAAGCTTATCCAGGAGGGCAGAATATAGCCCTCCTTTACTCCCCGTTTTCCCTCACCAGGTCGTCTGTTGGCCAGGTAAACAGGAACTTGCTCCCTCTGTCTTCTGACTCTACCCAAACGTTTCCCTGCTTTTCCGTTACGATCTTCTTCACAATAGAGAGGCCAAGGCCGGTGCTGCCAAACATTTCATTGTTGATGCCCCGCTCAAACATATCGAAAATATGCGCCTGGTATTTTTCCCCGATTCCAGGACCATTGTCTTCTACTGAAAAAAGGAGTCGGTCAGGGTGCTTTTCATACCGGATTTTAATGATCGCTTTTTCCGGTGCATCATGGTACTTTACAGCATTACCGATAAGGTTGCTTAGCACCTGCTGCATGTAGATCTCCTGCGTGTACAGGTTGGGTAGGTCTGACTGTACTTCTATCGTAAACGTTGCCGGTATTTTTAAGGAGCTAATCACCTGCTGAAGCAATACAGGCATCTCCACAAACCTACGCTGAATATTATGGTGGCCAGCTAAGGAATAAGCTAATATCCCTGTTATCAGCCTGTCCATTTTATCCGTCTGCTCACGCAGCATAGGTAGTAGTATTTCTGTATCTGACAGCTGGTTTTTTTCAATACTGGATTCCAGTGCCGCGGTTAAGCCGTCGATGTTCTGAAGCGGAGAACGCAGGTCATGCGACACTGTATGCGCAAATGCGTCGAGGTTATCGTTGATCTTCTGCAGGAGTCGGTTTTTGTTATCCCGTTCTTCCAGTAGTTTACTGATCTCGGAATTAGACTGTTGAAGCTTCATGTTCAACCTTCTGATCTCCTGTAACTGCTGCTCGGCCTCCAGGTTTCTGATGCGCAACTGCTCCAGAAGCTGGATCAGCTGCATGTTCTGTTTCTTGAGCTCGGCATAAGGCGATATATCCGATTCCTGCTCAAATTCTAAAGTCCACTGGTCTAATACTGCTTTGGTAACAAGGGCTGCTTTAGCAGGCACCTTTCGGCGCAACGTTACTTTTGTTCCTTTCTCAGATTCCGTTTCGATGTGAAACTGATCAACCAGTTTTTTTGAGTTGATAATGCCTGTGCCACGACTGTTACCAAACGGGCTGTTCTGGTTAAGGAGTAGATCAAGATTGCCAATACCGCGGCCTCTGTCACTGATCACGGCTTCTAAATAATTGACGCCAGCCTCTTCCACAAAATTAAACTGGATGCTGCCATCGCCCACATACTCTATCACATTACGGCAAATCTCAGAGACAGCTGTAGCAAACTTTGTTTGATTGGCAAGGGCAATTCCTAACCTTTCAGACAGCTGCATAGCCCTCTTGTAAGCCAGCACTATGTCCAGTTCATTGCTAATGTCAATTTTTAGTATGTTACGAAGCATGCGCTAGCTATAATTTTGCTTTACACACCACCACTAAAGTGTCGTCGGTGTGGCGGCAATGTTCTAAGTAAAGTACGGCTGCAATTATAGTCGGGTGGTGGCGCAGTAAATTCGGGTATTTAGAAAGATCCCAACGCGACTTGAGGCCGTCTGAATGCAGCACAATCGTTTTATTGCGTACCCAGTCCAACTGCTGATTGTTAAGTGTGGTGGGTATGTTGTGGCCAAGTATACCGTTGTAGGAGATAATATTTTTGTACTGCATTCCGGGTATGGCTGACTCAGTTGCGTATAACTTGCCGCTGATGTTTCCTACGCCGCAATACGCTATGGTGCCATTGCTTATAGTAGCCGTAAATCCTACGGCACCCCGTGTTCGCTTGATGCTGTTATGGATAGCACGCAGCCTGTTGGCCGGATCAAGCGGAAGATGCTCCCGGAATGCCTTAATCGCCTGGTTGGAAGCATCATTTGCATTTAACCCATGGCCAAGGCCGTCCAAAACCATAATATCAGTACGGTTGTTGTTTGTGCTGATATCAAAACCATCGCCGCAAACTGTTTCCTTGGGCTTCGGAACCATCACGTAGCCGATCTCCAGTCGGGGTGGTGGCGGTATGATTTTAGATGCAGGCTTACTCTTTGTAACATGTACAAGTGCTACTGTACCAAAGCCTGGAAAAGAGTAAAGGTCGAAAAGGGAAGACTGCCTTTTAATAGCTCCTAAGCCTTCGCCGGAAGATCCGAAGGTAGATACTCCGTCCTCCTGCATACGCAAAGGGTCACTCATGCCAGGGCCTTTGTCCAGGCTCAGAATTTCGAGGGTATGCACAGGCAGCCCGATGGGCCTTAGAAGCAACTCACCTCCTTGCGGAGAAAACTTTACAAGGTTAGTGACCAGCTCAGAAACAGCAATATTTATTTTACCAACTTCTGTTTCAGTAAAACCCCATCCTTCAGCCAGCTTCGTAATATCGCGCTTGGTTATACTTATAAAGCTTCTGTCAGGTATGATAAAACGCAGGTGGTGATTAGCGTCCATGTTTCCAGTGTATTATTGTAACGGTAGTGCCGGAACCGAAGGTGCTTTTCAGATCAAACTCATTCACCAGACGCTTGGCGCCAGGCAGTCCCAGTCCAAGGCTTTTGCCTGTGGTAAATCCGTCCTGCATCGCCTGATTTATATCTGCGATACCAGGGCCTTCGTCTATAAACGAGAGCCTTACCCCAGTCTGGGCATTCCTGCTAATGATCTCCAGTATCACCTTCCCACCATTGGCATACTTCAGCATGTTACGGACCAGTTCGCTGGCAGCCGTGATCAGTTTTGTCTGGTTTACCAGGCTCATCCCGATCTTCACGGCAAATTCCCGCACTCTGTTTCTGAAAGGCACTACATCTTGTTCACGCACGATCTGCATCGTGTCTTTACTCAGTACGATCATCGGGCTCTTCCTCTTCGTCTTCTGATGACCTGCCATGCAAAACAATCATGCTTTGCAGCAGCTCCATGCCTCTTTCTACATTAAGTGCTGTATGCACTCCCTGTAAGGTAAGGCCTAATTCGACCAAGGTAATAGCCACAGCTGGCTGCATGCCAACTACTACGGTTTCGGCATCCATGATGCGCGACATAGACGCAATGTTGCCCAGAATGCGACCCATAAATGAGTCTACTATACTTACAGCTGATATATCGATAAGCACACCTCTTGCCTCGGTTTTGCTTACCATAGAAATCAAATCGTTTTCAAGATTGAGGGCCAGCCTGTCATAAAGATCTATCTGTATGGTGACAAGTAGGTAAGGCCCCATCTTTAAAATAGGAATTCTTTCCATCTCAAAATTATCGGGCCAGGCCAGGGCTAGCGGTTCTATTTATTTTTCTTACTTCTACGTTTCTCATGCTAAAGGCCAGTTGTAAAGCACTTGCAAGACTTGCTTTTGTTTTGATATTAGACAAGTCTATACCAAGGTGCACGATCGTTTGGGCGATCTCTGCGCGAATACCACTGATGATACACTCAGCACCCATCAGGCGTGTGGCACTTACAGTTTTAATCAAATGCTGTGCTACCAGGGAGTCAACAGCAGGCACACCGGAAATATCAAGTATAGCTATGGTGCTGCCGGTGTTAACAATCTCCTGCAGGAGGTTCTCCATCACAATTTGTGTACGGGCACTGTCCAGCGTACCAATAATTGGTAGGGCAAGTATGCCATCCCACACCCGGATAACAGGAGTGGATATTTCATTTATCTCATCCGTCTGGCGAATTATTACCTCTTCGCGTCCTTTAATAAAAGTTTCAAACGTAATGATGCTTAGCTGGTCGAGCAGGTTATTGATTGTGGTGATCTCTTTATAAAGAACTTCCGGACTGTCGCTGTACTCTTTTTCCAGTACAGTTTGGATAGCCTTTTTTAAGCTCAAAACAAACATGGCTGTTTCGCGCGGGCTAAAACCCTGGCGGGCACGTGTAATAGAAACATCGCTCAGGATCTCTGTGATCTGATCGAATTCAGAGGCATAAATATTATCTGTGTTACCAGACTTAATTGCACGCCCCAGGGAATCCAATAATTCTTCAGACTGCTTTAAAAGCTCGTCGTTTGTCATTAGGTCATCACGTAATGCATTATCCGTTAATTGGTTCTGCATCCAGATTTCCAGTATTTTCTTTTTTTGCTTTTGCAAGAGATCAGGTATAATGTCCATGTTGTCAGGAATGAACGGGTTAGATATTGATTAATGTGGTGAATTTTGTTTTGGGCCAGGTGCCAAAGTGTGCTTAGACCTTCTAAAGGTACAGAAATAAACTCATAAGAGCTGACAAATTGCATTAAACAAGACTGACTACATAAGACAAAGGCTGTACGAATATCTGACAGGAAAGATTTAAGAGGCAGGATTCAGGGATTGTCTTGGGGATTCAGGAATTTGAGAATTGATCGCTTGTGGCTGTATGGTATAGCTTAGCTAATAAGTTGCCAATAAACAACCTGCAATAACACATTAGAGCGTATAAAGGTGTGAAGTTAGTAGGACCATTTAAATCTTTAAAAAGGAGCCCATATGAATGAAGAAAAAGCTTCCGAGATTTTTAAAGAGTACATTAACGACTCAAACAAAGTAGCGTTTACTTTTGAAGTTGATACACGGACCATAGATTTTTTAAGTAATGGTTTTGAACATGTATGGAAACTTCCGAAGGAACGCCTGTTAAATAACCCCGCTTCAATTTTAGATACCATCCATTCAGAAGATAAGGACTACCTGGTAAAAGAGTACAGCGATGTGCTGGCTGGTAAAGAGGGGGATAACATCGAGTTCAGGATAGTACAAGAAGATGGTTCTGTTAAATGGTTGTTATCACATGTGAGGCTGTTTATTGATAAGCAAGGAAAACGCTCTTTAACAGGGGTAGTGGATGATATCACAACACTGAAAGATAATATCAGCATTCTTCAAAAATTCGCAGCTAAAAAGAACGCCATTCTGGAGGTGCTCTCCCATGACCTTGCTGGGCCGCTCGCTAACATTAAAAATCTTTCAGGGCAGCTCACCAAGCACCTCCACGATTATAAGAGCGAGGACATAGCCAATATTTTGCAAATTATCTATGAGAGTAGCGCCAGGAGCGTGAGGCTGATCAGAGACTTTGTTGACCAGGAGTTTATGGAGTCTACCAATCCCGGCTTGATCAAAATAAGGATGAACCTGGTCGAGAAGCTAAAGGAAATTGTGGAAGAGTATATGGAAGCGGAGAGGATTATTGGTAAAACCTTTAAATTCCTGACCTCCAGCGACCATATTTATGTTTACATAGACCAGGGTAAGTTTATGCAGGTAGTGAATAATCTTATTTCCAATGCCATAAAGTTTACCCCTGATGGGGGCACCATCACTATAAAGTTAACAGAACACAAGGATTCTGTAACTCTTGTTATCAAAGACAATGGTATAGGAATACCTGTTGAACACCATGACGCGCTTTTTGATAAGTTTACCAAGGCGCGGCGCGAAGGCCTGAAGGGTGAACCTACCATTGGGCTTGGTATGTCAATCATTAAAACAATAGTAGAGTGGCATGGAGGTGAGATAAGCTTTGAATCGAAGGTGAACCAAGGCACTACTTTTTACATTGAGCTTCCTAAAAAATAACCCTACAAATGAAAGCCTGCCGGTTTGCCGGCAGGCTTTCATTTGTAGGGTAGTTCATCAACAGCTGCAGTTACTGCTACATAATGCGTCACTGTTCGCTTTTTCAAAACACTCGCGTCCTTCCCTGAAAGCAAAGTAAGCAATGCCGAGCGTGCCGATGCTGTCAATGTAGGCAAGTCCGGTTAATTCGTAGATGCCACTAGCTATCAGAAGTATAACAGACATGTAAATACAAACCCTTGTGCAGCCGGCATCAGCCAGAATTGCATCCGAGTGTAGTTTTTTGCCAACGTGCACTTTGCCATAGACCAACGCCCACATCACAGCTATTGAAATTACCGAAATAACGACACCCCAAAATGTTGTTTCAGGTTTATGGCCTGTCCAGATATTAAAAATGCTGGTAAAGGTCAGGCCTGCGACTAAGGTATAAAAGGCGAAGCCCGTAATTTTTAGGGCCGTTCGCTCAAAGGAGTCCCGGGTACTGTTGTCGTTTTTCTGAATGCGTAAGACCATGTGTGCGATCCCAATGCCGGAGATAACCTCTATAAAACTGTCGGCACCAAAACCAAACAGCGACAGGCTCTCATCTTCATACCCCAGGTAAGTGGAAACAAGGCCTTCTATGGTATTGTAAGCGATGGTAAACAGGGCAAGCCAAAAAGCTACTTTATAAAGCTGTACTTTATTCTCTGAATCTAAAATAGAAGTCGTTTTCATGGTACCGTAACAAATTTTGGAAAGAAAAAGTCTACTGCCGCTGTAGAAATACGCGCACTGCTCACAGGATCAAAACAGATCCAACTTTATGCCGCCGTTTATAACTCTGCCGTCCACAGGTGCATAGATCTCATTAAACACAGGATCTGTGATGTTGCCACTGTAAATGCTGTCGAACTTGCTTTGCCTGGTGTCAAAGATGTTCTCGAAATTGAGGAACAGGGAAAACTTAGGAAACATTTTCTCAATCATCACACCGTTTATCCAGTAGTCGCGGCCCTTACTGCCATCTGATAACCTTTGCGGACTGAAGTAGTATGCTTCCAATCCAACCCGGAAATTATCTTCCTTCTCAAGCATCAGGACGTTGTTAACTCTATGCTTTGGAGTTAAAGGCATACCCGTTACCTTACCATTATAATGTTGCCGGGCATCGGTATAGGTATACCCAAGCAACAGTTTCACCCATTCATACCCAAACTTTATGTTTGTTTCAACACCTTTGGTATCTATATAACCGCTGGCATTCCGGAACTCATACAAGTTGTCGGGGCGCAGGGAAAGTATGAGTGGGTTGTTCAGGTAAGTATAGAAAAACATGTGGTTGATGCTGAAGCTGATCTTTTCACCGATCAGGGTATTAAAGTTGATGTCAGCGTTACCACCGATAGAAGTTTCAGCAGCTGCCTGGCTGGTATTGAGGGGGAGTATGTTTCGGAAGGTAACATTCTCTGCTTCCTGGGTGAAAATTGTAGGGGTCTTGTAGCCCATGCCGCCTCCAACACGCGAGGTCAGGTTGTCTGTGATCCTGAAGAGGGCAGATAGCCTGGGTAGCAGGAAAAGCCCTTTAGATTTATTGGCAGGTGCAGGAGTTACCAGGTCGGTACGGAGGCCTGTTTCCAGCACAAACCAATCCACAGGTGTGAACGTGTTTTGGGCAAAAATGCCAGCTGTGGTGTTCTCGTAGTCTCTTGCCCCTACGGCACCTG
Organism: Pontibacter sp. MBLB2868; assembly: GCF_051904785.1. Classification (NCBI taxonomy): domain Bacteria; kingdom Pseudomonadati; phylum Bacteroidota; class Cytophagia; order Cytophagales; family Hymenobacteraceae; genus Pontibacter; species Pontibacter sp. MBLB2868. The sequence continues at coordinate 516,309 of NZ_CP196710.1, forward strand.
CATTTTGCTCCCGAAACTTATCTGTCCACAGGTTTGCACCGAGCACCCATTCGTGCTTGTCCCGGTTTAAGCTGTAGGCCGCTTCACTAAAGCTGGAAAACTGCCCTCCCTCAAAAGCATAACCAGGCACAGCAATGTCTCTGTCATAAAAGCTGAAGCTGTTTTTTACAGAGAGTATAGCCGCATCAGAGAGCCTGTGCTCGATGTTGAACTGTGTGGAGAGGCGCCTGGTGTTGTTCAGTTCAAAATAGTAGTTGCTCTCTTTTTCACCATCTATGTAGCGCAGATCTCCCCCCAGGCGTTCCTCCTGCGATGCGTTGACGCCCAGAGACAGATGGGTGCTTTCGGTTGGGTAAAAGTATAGTTTTGGATTAACAGTATAGCGTTCAAATTCAGGGATCGCAGATAAACCGATGTCGGCCGGGTCATACGCTTTGTTGGTGTTGCGAGAGGCAAAAAGTGTGACACCGAATTTTCCGAACTTCTTTCCGTAGAAACTGCTAAGATCCAGGCCTCCTGCGCTGGTGGCATTTGCCATGAAACTAAGTTCTCCTTCTTCGGTGGGTTTCTTAGTGATCAGGTTAACTAATCCTGCAATTGCACCCCCTCCGTACAGCGTGGATGAGCTTCCTTTTATTACCTCCACCTGGTACAGGTTCAGGGGAGGAATCTGCATGATACTCAGGCCACTCGAAAAACCAGAGTAGAGCGGAAACCCATCCTGTAGGATCTGTGTGTAGCGTCCGTCAAGGCCCTGGATACGAATGTTTGCGTTGGCGCTGATGGCAGAGGTCTGCTGCGTCTGGATGCCTGTACTCTCACTCAGCAGCATCCTGATATCGCCGGGTTTCATGTTACCCTTTTCACCTAATTCTTCCAGGGTGATGGCTTCCATGCGTGTTGGGATGTCTTCGATAGTTCGGCTGCTGCGCATGGTAGAAATTACGACTTCTTCCAATTCCTCGCCGCTGCGCTCCAGCAAGATAATGAGAGGAGTGGTTTGGGCTAACGGAAAGGTAAGTGTTTCCTGCCTGTCCTGGTAACCCACATAGCTGAACCTGATCACCTGCTGTCCGTCCGGAATTCCTTTCAGCTCAAGCGCACCGCTGGCATTAGCGCTTGCCCCTATGGTGGTTCCCTTAACCGATGCTGTTGCGCCGATAAGCGGCATCCGGTTTTCACTGTCTTTGATGATAAGGCTTAAGGTATTCTGGCTAAATGCCCATGTATTGCACAGTATGAGGAGCAATACCAAAAAGTATTTCTTCATTTTAATTATATAAGGCTGAATAAAAATTGCTTACAGTGCTTTAATAAAGCGCCTGAAGCGTGATAAAAGCACAGGGGTGTTCAGCCCATTCTCGGGGGTTGCCAGATAGAATGATGGAAACTGGAAATGAAAGCAGCGGGATAGTGCTTATAGAATGATGGTGTAGTTATCTGAAATGGAACCGCAACAGTAGCCTGGACCTCCCAGGTAAAGCCTGTACAGGCAGCGCAACTGTAAAAAGGGGAGCAAACTTTGCCTTCAGAAGGGTGGCTGTCCGGAGCAGCGTGTTCTACTATTGCTTTTTCGCTATCACAATTGCCACCCGGGCAACAAGGCAGTACAGAGAGAATAGTTATCAGCAAAGCCAATATGGTAGTCAGCAACTTCACGGTGCAAATATACGAATCCTTTACCTGTTTTGGAAAAGCTGATGAAGTATGGCTGCAAGCTTTATACTTTCAACACTATTGCAGGCAATCAAACGCCTTGGCCACGCAGGAAGAGATAAATTGGATATATATGTAAAAATATATTAAATTTATTCAGATGTTCTACACCTGGAGCAATACAACCGGCCTCCCCATTCAATCCAACCTGTATGAGAAAGGAAGATCTTTATGAATACCACCAAAAGAACTGGTATAATGCTGCGGGCATTGATTACGATGCTATAAAGCCTCATATAAATGATTTTAAAAGGGTAGATGAACTGGTACCTCCTGGCCCCAGGTTTTACCTGCTGATTAACCTCCATACTTATAAGTATGAATATGTTGGAAGAGGCCAGCAGTTGTTAACCGGCTATAGTAATGAAGAAGTAAGAGAGCAGGGGATAAAATTTCAGATGGATCATATTCATCCGGAGGACGGGGAGTATATATTAAAGCACAGCTACGGGAAGTTTACGGAGCTTCTGATGTCATTCCCGGTTGAGGAAAGACGTGATCTGCTGTTGCAGAATAATTATCGGTTCAGGCATAAAAACGGGAAGATGCTGCACCTGATAGAGCAGGTGTGGGTCTTAAAGCTGGATGATCAGGGGGGAGGACTGCTAATGTTAGCACATGTGTACCAGTTGCCCATGATGAACCCCTTTAAAATAAATGTGCTGATCAAGAGACTGCTTCCGAATCAAACGTATGAGACACTTTATAGCAACACATACCCCGAGGGAGGGCAGGATGTACAACTAAGTGACCGGGAGAAGCAGGTTGTAAGTTTGTTAACAGAGGGACACGGAAGTAAAGAGATTGCAGAGAAGCTTTTTATCAGTGCGAACACAGTGAAGACACACCGGAAAAATATCCTGAACAAACTGGAAATGAATTCTACAAATGAACTGATAGCCTTTGCCATTACCAATGGCCTGGTATAGTGCAGGGTAAATCATTTGCTGCACAAAGTAACATCTCTGGCGTATATAGCACCTGACATCGGTACTAAAATTTAGAAGATCATGAAGAAAAGCTTCAATGTCCTATACCTTTTTCTGCTGGTATTGCTTTGCGCCGCTTGCTCGCCAGTAATACATACCAGTTCGGAGTCTGTTGACAACTTCAAACTGTCAGATTACAAGACCTTTGCTTTTTATGAGACAGATGCATCACGAACCGGTATAGGCTACAGCACGCAGCTAAATTATATAGAGAATGAAATTGCCCGGCAACTGGAACAGCGCGGGTTATCACGAACCTCTACTGATCCGGACCTGTTGGTGAACCTGGGAATAGTAGTGAAAGACACCACTCAGACCAGGGAGACAAATATCCTTACAGATCCACCATTTTACATTGGCCAGCGGCGCTATACCTGGAAAAGTCATGAAGTGGTAGTCAGGCGTTACAAAGAGGGTACTATTTCAGTTGACCTGGTTGCTAATGATAAAAACGAACTGGTATGGCAGGGCGTGGCGGAAGGTGCCATGGAGGAGAAAACAGAAAAGGTACAGGAGCAGATAAGAAAAGGAATGGAGAAACTTTTCAGCGAGCTGGATAAGTAGCGCATGTTTTAAAGTCAGCACTATTGGCACATTAACCAAAAGCGCTGACTCATTTTACAGTCGGAGTGGCGGGATTCGAACCCACGACCTCCAGCACCCCATGCTGGCGCGATACCAGGCTACGCTACACCCCGATTCAGAAGCAAATATAGGCTCTATACGGGAAAAATATTTAGCCGATATAGTGTTTTTAGCAATCTTAAGCAGCTATTTTGATGATAAACCTGTTCTGCTATGATTCTGGAGATTGCTCTGCAATTGCGTCTTGGGATGCCTCTAACCATTCGATCGCTTCAGGTCTACTTGAAAAGCTCTTTAGCAGGAATGGGAGCGTTTGTACGTCTTTGATATGTTTAATATTTTCTTGAGCTGTTGTTTCGACTGTTGTACTCGGAGACTGTAACCTGGCTACTTTTTGTACCCTGGTTTTCATGATGCCTGCGGCCAGGTAAGTTGATATCTCCCTGCTTTCCTCAGCACTAACAGAGATATGGGTTAAAGTTGAATCAAGCAGTATCTTCTTGATATCATAATTCCGAATGATATCAACCATGATATTTATGCTGTGTTTTATTTCAGGAAGCAGGTAGTCATGCAGGTCCGGATACTGTATTTGCAGAATATCGGTAGCAGGATTGTAATCTAGTTTTATAATGCTGTTCTCAAACAGGATCATTTGTAAAAGGGGTTGGATGAATTATTAATGATACGAAATAACTACTATTTCAGATGGGAATCCAGTTTGCCTATGCTTTTCCGTTGTCATACCTGTAGTTGCATAGCCTGCAATAAAGCCCTGGAAAAGAAAAAGCCTTACTTGTTGTAAGGCTTTCTGCTGTTTGTGCACCCGAGAGGATTCGAACCCCTAACCCTCGGAGCCGAAATCCGATATTCTATCCAATTGAACTACGGGTGCAATGGTATGCAAAATTAGAAAGTATGGGCACAAAAGGAAACTTTGTCTCTGAAAAATATTGCTTTATTATTTACAAGCATACGATTTTACATCGTAAAGGCTTCGACCTCAAAACATTCCTTAACAATTTGTAGTTATAATTATTCAACATCGCAACACCATAAAGTAATAAAAATGGAAAAACTGTACACGGCAGAGGTAACTGCCACAGGAGGCCGGCGCGGCCATATAACATCATCAGATGGTGTTATTGATATGCCCCTGTCTTTGCCAGAAGGCTTGGGAGGAGAAAAAGGAAAGTCGAACCCGGAGCAGTTATTCGCAGCAGGGTATGCCGCCTGTTTTCAAAGTGCGCTGTTAGTGGTGGCCGGTAAACACCATGAAAGGCTTGATCCGGCGTCTACTGTAACTGCGCACGTCGACCTGAACAAGAACAGTGATGGTGCCTACGGCCTGAGTGTGAAGCTAGCGGTAGACCTGAAAGGTATGGACAAAGAGAAGGCAAAGCAGTATGTAGATGAGGCTCACACGATTTGTCCTTACTCTATAGGTGTGCAAGGTAATATAGATGTGGAGTTAGAGATAGTATAAGGGCTAGCCCGATTCCTATAAAACAGAAAAGGCTGCCAATATTGGCAGCCTTTTCTGTTTTATAGGAATCTTGATTCTAAGCTTCAGCTAAAACCTGCTTTACTTTCTCAGCAGCTTCCTTCAGAACTACAGCCGAGTATACTTTCAGGCCAGACTCATCAATGATCTTTGCACCTTCTTCAGCGTTAGTACCTTGCAGACGAACAATGATCGGAACTTTGATGTCACCGATGTTCTTGTAAGCCTCTACCACGCCGTTAGCAACTCTGTCGCAACGCACGATACCACCAAATATATTGATCAGGATCGCTTTTACGTTCGGGTCTTTCAGGATGATACGGAAACCAGCTTCAACTGTCTGAGCGTTTGCCCCACCCCCTACATCAAGGAAGTTAGCAGGCTCACCGCCAGAAAGCTTGATGATATCCATTGTAGCCATTGCCAGGCCAGCACCATTTACCATACAGCCAACGTTACCGTCCAGCTTCACATAGTTCAGGTTATGCTCACCAGCTTCAACCTCCAAAGGATCTTCTTCAGTAATGTCGCGGAGGGCAGCCAGATCCTTGTGACGGAACAGAGCGTTGTCATCCAGGTCCACTTTCGCATCAACAGCAAGTATCTTGTTGTCTGAAGTCTTCAACACCGGGTTGATCTCAAACATAGAAGAATCTGTGTCAACGTAAGCTTTGTAAAGGTTCGTAACAAACTTTACCATCTCCTTAAAAGCCTCACCTTCTAAACCGAAAGCGAAAGCGATCTTGCGAGCCTGGAAAGCCTGAAGACCAACAGCAGGGTCGATCCACTCTTTAATGATCTTCTCTGGAGACTTCTCAGCAACCTCTTCGATGTCCATACCACCTTCAGTAGATGCCATGATCACGTTTCTTCCTTTTGCACGGTCTAAAAGTATGCTCAGGTAGAACTCTTTAGGCTCAGAGTCGCCAGGGTAGTAAACGTCCTGTGCAACAAGAACCTTCTGAACCAGTTTACCCTCAGGGCCTGTCTGGTGCGTAACCAGTGTCATGCCCAGTATCTGGTCAGCTATTTCTTTAACCTGCTCCAGGTTTTTCGCCAGCTTAACGCCACCGCCTTTACCACGGCCGCCTGCATGGATCTGTGCTTTGATCACATGCCAGCCAGTACCTGTTTCCTCAGTAAGTTTTTTTGCAGCTTCAACTGCCTGCTCTGGCGTTTCAGCTACGATACCCTCCTGGATACGTACGCCATAGCGCTTTAAAATGTCTTTAGCCTGATATTCGTGTATGTTCATGCTTTCAGTTTTAATGGACGCACGAAAGTACGCCTTTATCGCCTTAAATTCAAGTAAAGCATTTTTAAAATATTGCTGTCCCGGAGTTGATATGTCTGCAGTTGCAACGGGTAAGTCTTAAATTCAGTAAGCAGGAATATAATTCTGTTTGATTCTAATGTATAAGCTTCGAAATTATAATGCTTGATGTATACACCTATTCTAAAAGGGTGGCTATTACTGCTGCTATTGTGCTGCTGGTCGGGTCCGCTTTTTATCTTCTAGGCAAGCATGCTTACTTTTTCCTGTTGGTTTTTGCTGGTATACTCATGGCTGTTATGTTCTGCGGTATTACCGACTGGTTTGTAGCCAACTTAAAACTAAAACGGGGTATTGCCCTGCTGCTGGCAGTCGTGCTGTTTTTCGGAATAATTGTGGGGATCATCTGGCTGATAGCTCCTACCATTGGGGCACAGGTGCAGGAGATGAAGCAGACTATTCCCAAGGTATTTAGTAGCATAGAAGAGCGCTTGAGTCAGTATGGTTGGGGGCAAAAAATACTGGATAAGGTGCCGGACAACCTGAGCGGGGTGCTGCCGAAGCAACAAACACTGTTCACGCGTATTTCAGGGGTGTTCTCTACCACCCTGAGTGTGCTGGCCGACGTGCTGATCGTGATCGTAACGGCATTGTTCTTTGCCGCTAGTCCCAAACTTTATACTTTAGGTGTTACCAGATTATTTCCGGTACGCCACCGCACGCACATACTGGAAGTACTCGGCAAGTGCTATGGCACGCTGAAAAAGTGGCTGATAGCGATGCTGATAGATATGTCAGTCACAGGCATTGTTGCTGCTATAGGGTTTAAGTTGATCGGGCTGCCTTTGGCTTTTGCCGTCGCCCTTGTGGCGTTCTTTGGGGAGTTTATTCAAAATGTGGGGCCTGCGCTGGCCGGTGCGGTTGCCGTACTGATCGGTCTGACACAAGGAGTACAGTTAGCACTTTACGCCTTGCTTCTGTATTGCGCCATCCAGTTCTTCCAAAGCTACCTGATCACACCGCTCGTTTACCAGCAGACGATTCACATACCTCCAGCGCTGCTGCTGTTTTTCCAGGTGCTACTGGGCATCTTCCAGGGAGCCATAGGTTTGATCTTAGCGGCACCTCTGCTGGCTACCCTCATGGTGCTGGTAAATGAACTTTATGTGAAGGACTTGCTGGAGAAAGAACCTTTACATGCCTCTGAAGAAAGTGTAGAGGCAGACATATTAAACAGGCACAATTCACACGTTGAATGATAAGAAAAAGGTGAATAGAACTGCCCATAACCGCTTTAAACTAAAAAAATACGATGAACATCTATAGATATGCTAAAAGGACTGCTGTGGCAGGTCTTGTTTTACTCCTGTTAGTTACAAGCTTCTATTTACTTGGCTGGCACATGTATTTCTTCCTGTTGGTCTTCGCAGCTATACTGTTTGCTGTACTTTTCAGTGCGATTGCCAATTGGTTTGTTGATAAAATACACCTTAACTACGGATTGAGTTTATTTCTGGCGGTTATACTATTCTTTGGCGTGATAATAGGTGCTTTCTGGCTGATTGCACCTACTGTTTCAGATCAGTTTAGCCAGATGAAAAGTGCCATACCACAGGCTTCACAGCAGGTGCAGGACTGGCTGAGCCAGTATAGCTGGGGGAGTACCCTGCTTAATAAAGTCCCGGATGATCTGTCAGCTTCTCAGGTAATGTCCGGTAAGGGTATACCATTCTTATCTGGCGAGGGAACTTTGTTTTCAAGAGTAACGGGTTTTGTGTCATCCTCATTGAGTTTCCTGATTGATTTTCTGATCGTGTTAGTAACAGGAATTTTCTTCGCGGCCACACCAAAACTATACACGCATGGTATTGCCAGTTTGTTTCCTGTTAGGAACCAGGATCGCGTGCTGGAAGTGTTGGATACGCTTTATGATACGCTGAAAAGATGGCTGGTGGCGGTGCTTATATCTATGACGATTGTAGGTGTAACGACAGCTATTGCTTTTAAAATAATTGGCATACCGATGACCTACGCATTGGCTATCCTGGCATTCTTCGGAGAGTTTATCCCTAACATTGGTCCATGGCTTGCCGGCATACCTGCTGTGCTGATCGGTCTCACAATAAGTTCGCAAACAGCACTCATTGTAGCAGCTGTTTACTTTGGCATTCAACTTCTTGAAAGCTTTGTCATAACGCCACTCGTCCTGAAAAAGGCCGTTGAGTTGCCACCGGCACTGCTACTTTTCTTCCAGGTACTGATCGGTATTCTGGCAGGTGCTTTGGGTATACTTCTGGCAGCTCCACTGTTAGCCGTGATCATGGTATTAATCCGCGAACTATGGATAAAGGACATCATAAAAGCGAAGCCATTAAATGCTGGGGAGGAAAACAGTGGTGAAGAAGAAGACACGCTTGTTCGAAAGCGACTTGTCAGGAAGCGTACCATTAGGGAGAGTTAATCTACGTTTTCTTATACTCTGGTATAGAAGTATAAGGTATGTTTTGTAGCTTTGGCAGGTTAAAATCATTATAAATCTATTTTATATCTTTTTTGCTGTGCTGCAGGTATCTAACATCTATAAAAAATACGGCGCACTGGAAGTACTAAAAGGCATTGATATGTCTATTGCAGCCGGTGAGATTGTTTCTATTGTTGGAGCCTCAGGAGCTGGTAAAAGCACGCTGCTACACATACTGGGTACCCTTGATACTGCCGATTCCGGTGAAGTTGTGTTTGAAGGGCGCAATATTGCCAAACTGAATACTGCCGATATGGCGAGGTTCCGTAACAGGCATATCGGTTTTATTTTTCAGTTCCATAACCTGCTGCCTGAGTTTACCGCCCTTGAGAATGCCTGCCTACCGGGCTTCCTGGCCGGGCGGTCCGAAAAAGAAGTAAAGGCAAAGGCAGAACAACTGCTGGATATGCTTGGCCTCTCCGGCCGCTTACACCACAAACCTTCAGAACTGTCCGGAGGTGAACAACAACGCACCGCAGTGGCAAGGGCCCTGATAAACTCGCCGCAGATCATTTTTGCCGATGAGCCCAGCGGTAACCTGGACTCCAAAAATGCACAGGAACTCCACGACATCTTCTTCCGCCTCCGCAGCGAATTTAACCAGACCTTCGTGATCGTTACGCATAATGAACAGCTAGCCGATATGGCAGACCGTACCTTGGTTATGAAGGATGGTATGATCGTGCAGGAGTCCCCAATTATTTAGGTTTTCTAGTTGCAATAGGGTTAACAGCTGTTTTTATTGAAGCAGCCTTGAAGTAAACCTTGTAAGGTTAATTGACTTCTATTGTAGCTTTTTTGCTTTTTAGCTGGCTTTCAACTCGTTGCCTGGTCCTGCTATCCTTGCTAGCGAAGGTTGCATCTTCAGTCTTACCGATTCTTTCTGCTATACTTTCTAGTTGCTGCTGATCCGCAGTCTTACTTGCTGTATTGTTTCATTTCCAGCTTTGGAGCCCTCCTGGCCGGGAGGCCTCGTCTTGCCGCATCGCGCTGCTTTCCTTTCCTGCCCTCGTGCCTCGGGCTGCCTCGCTCTCGCTCGTCACCGGAAACTCTCGAGGCGCTCAACACCAGGACTGGAATCAGTTCGATAGCATCAGCCTTTGCTATGAAACAGGTATAACTCCATCTTTTAAAAATGGAGGTGATCAGCCCTGGTTTTAAGTGTTTCCTGTAGTAAACTATCTCACTATCAAGCTCGTATGTATTCTTTACCCTTTGCTCAATTTTTGGCTGCTGGCGATAGCTTGTAAAAGATTTTAAAAATCGTGAAAATGGTTTGTAACTCATTGATTATCAATGATATAAAATGAATATTTTTTATCATTTTTTGCACTATTTGCCAGGTAGCTGTGTTTGATATATGTACACTAAATATGAAAGCTAATTTATTATGAATCAACCAAATAAAGATACGAAGGTGCAAAAGAAAGCTAAGGTAGAAAGCTACGACATAGCCAAATCTGACGAAACACTTCATTTGGCTGTTGACCTAGCAAAATTTATAAAAGAGAACAGGTTGTACCAGAACATACAGGGTAAAGAATATGTGAATGTGGAGGGCTGGCAATATGCCGGTTCGCGTTTGGGTATTCTGCCTGTAGTAGAGCATGTTGTCAATATCAGTACAGATGATGAGATAAAGTACCAGGCAAAAGTAAACCTGCTTGACCTGCGTAGTCAGCAGGTAGTGGGTGCTGGTTTTGCGATCTGTTCTAACCGGGAGCAGGGTAAGAAATATTACCAGGAATTTGCGATTGCCTCTATGGCTCAGACAAGGGCTATCGGTAAGGCCTATCGTAATATTCTAGCATGGGTTATTCGTGCTGCCGGATATGAGCCTACACCTTCCGAGGAAATGGACTATGGCGGTAACGAGCAGGCAGCCAAGCCCGCTGTGCCTACTGAAAAGAAAGCAACCATGAAGTCGGCTGCTGCTGTGGAGGCAAAAGCAGACACTGAGGAAGAGAGCACAAGCGTTCGCTATGCATCTGCAAAACAGAAAGAGGAGATCATCAGCCTGCTGAATAACCCGACCATTACGCGGCAGGAGAAGACGAAGATGCTGCTCAACATCAACCGGTTTGATGAAGAGCGAGCTGCACAGGCTATCGAGAAGCTTAAAAAAGTGATCGAAGATCGCGAAGGCGGTCAGTCGGCTGCAGCCTAATTTCTATTTGATTACCAGGAGCATTGGCCCCGCCTTGAAAGAGGCGGGGCTTTTTTATGCCTGATTTCTGCTGCGTATCTTCTATCTTCGCACAAAAGCACACCAATTGCAGGACATCCACCACATACTAAAAACTACCTGGGGCTATGACCAGTTCAGGCCCCTGCAGGAGGATATTATCCGTTCGGTGCTCGCTGGGCAGGATACACTGGCCCTGTTACCGACCGGAGGAGGTAAATCAGTTTGCTTCCAGATACCCGCACTTGCCCTGGATGGTTTATGCCTGGTGGTAACACCGCTCATTGCCCTGATGAAAGACCAGGTAGAGCAACTGAAGAAACGTGGGATAAATGCCGTCGCGATCTATTCGGGCATGAGCCGCCGGGAGATTGATGTAACACTGGATAACTGCGTGTACGGGAACGTAAAATTTCTGTATCTGTCGCCGGAGCGCTTGCTTACCGACCTGTTTAAGGAACGTGTGAAGAACATGCAGGTAGGCTTGCTGGCAGTGGACGAGGCGCACTGTATCTCGCAGTGGGGCTATGATTTCAGGCCGCCCTACTTGCAGCTGGCAGAGCTACGGGAAAGTTTGCCTGATACCCCCGTTATTGCCCTCACCGCCACTGCCACGGAACAGGTTAAGCTGGACATTCAGGACAAGCTGAAGTTTCAAAAACCTAATGTATTTCAGAAAAGCTTTGCCCGCTCTAATCTGTCATACTCCTGCCTCTATACCGAATCAAAAACCGATCGCCTTCTGGAGATACTGCAGCGCATGCAGGGGCAGAGCATTGTGTATGTGCGTAGCCGCAGGCAAACCGTGGAGATGGCGAAATTACTGCAAAGCCGCCGCATATCGGCAGCGGCCTACCATGCAGGACTTAAGTTTGAGGAGCGCAGTCAGGTGCAGCAGGCCTGGATAGAGGACAAGGTGCGGGTAATAGTGGCTACCAATGCCTTTGGTATGGGCATCGATAAGCCGGATGTCCGGTTGGTGGTGCACCTCGATCTGCCGGAAAGCCTGGAGGCATATTACCAGGAGGCAGGGCGTGCCGGCCGCGACGAGAAGTATGCGTATGCCACTATCCTTTATGGGCCAAACGATACTACCGACCTGCTGAAAAAAGTAGAAGAGGCACACCCGCCAGTGGATTTTATCCGGAGGGTGTACCAGTGCCTGGCTAATTACTATCAACTGGCAGTAGGCAGCGGGTTTATGAGCAGCTTCGATTTTGACCTGGCAGGTTTTGCAAAGAATTATAAACTGCCTGCGCTTCAGGTGCATCATGCGGTAAAGCGGCTGGAGTCAGAGGGATACATTCAGTTAAATGAGGGATATTACGCTCCTTCCCGGTTAAACATCCTCCTTGAAAACACAGCGCTTTATGACTTCCAGTTAAAGAATCCGGATCATGACCAACTGATACAAATGGTTCTGCGGATATATGGGGGGGAGGCTTTCGTAACATTTGTGAAGCTTTCGGAAAAGAAGATGGCCCAGCAGTTGAGAATGACGGAACAGGAACTGCGCCGGAAACTAGAGTACCTGCACAAGTTGCAGGTGATCGCCTACGAGCCGCAAAAGGATTCTCCTCAGCTGACTTTTATAAAGCCCAGGGAAGGCGCTACCACTTTACCGCTAAATATTGCCAAACTCAATCAGTTGCGCGAACGGGCACAGGTACAGGCAAAGGAAATAGTGCATTACGTAGAGACAGCAAACAGGTGCCGTACCGAACTGCTGTTAGAGTATTTTGGTGAGGTAACAGATGTCCGTTGCCGGGTATGTGACTACTGCCTTGCGGAACGCAAAAAAGAGCGGGAATCGGAGGAGGAAGGGCAGTTCCGTTCCAGGCTTTTGACGCTACTGGAAGTAAAACCATACTTGCCTAAAGAACTGGTGCAGGAGTTTGAGCCAAAGCACTCTGAAATTATAACCAGCCTGATCCGGGAGTTGGTGGACGTTGGGCAACTGAAGTATAAAGAGAGCGGAAAGCTGGAGCTCAACTCCTGACAAATCAGATCATCGGTTTTTTATTTTACCCCTCCGTTTGTTGGGTTAGCTCGCAATATCAAGCTATTTACGGGATACACCCGATAGGTTATGCAACTAAACCGGGCCAAGAGGCATCTTCTTCATATTATTGGGATATTTAATTTACAACTATGAAGAAAAATGTCAGGAACAGCGTGTTAGCAGGAACAAGGTTTTTATTGTTATTAGGAGGGCTTTTTGCCTTAGGAGCCTGCAATGATACAAATTGTATCAAAGGGGAAGGAGATATTGAGACACGTACGCTTACCCTTGATCCTTTCACTCGAGTTGAGGCTAACGGTGATTTCAATGTTTACATTCAGCAAGGGCCTGTGCAGACAGTACTGGTAAAAGGCGAACCAAATATTCTGGACATGTTGGAGACTGACATCAGTAACAGCACCTGGGGAATTGAATATAGCGGATGCGTACGTAGAAGCAAACAGGTGGATGTTTACATAACGCTGCCTGAGGTGCAGGCCATGTACCTGAACGGCTCAGGTCGTATAACCAGCCAGAATACCTTAACTACCACAGAACTGCCTGTAACATTGAACGGCTCAGGTAAGATAGAACTTGATGTAAGTGCCACTAAGGTAATCACCCAGGTTACAGGATCGGGTAAGGTCGTATTGCAGGGCGAAACGGATCTGCACAATGTTAATATCTCCGGATCAGGAAGGGCGGAAGCCTTTAACCTGCAAGCAGGAAATGTAACGGTGAACTTATCCGGGTCAGGTGTGGCTGAGGTCAGTGCTTCTGAAACCCTGGCTGCCGATATTACAGGAAGCGGTATGGTGTATTACCTCGGAGATCCCACTGTTACATCTCATGTGTCAGGGTCTGGCAAAGTAGTAAAGCGGTAGCGATGCTTCCAACGGCTGATGCTGCAAGGATTTATAGAGGCAGATAACTCACGAAAGCCACCATCGGGCTACTTCCGCTTTACCTGCTCCAGCAGTTGCTGCAGGTCTTGGTGCGTATACACCTTACCACCAAAAATAACTGTTTGTATACGTTGCGTATTGCTGATTGCCTCCAACGGATTTTTATCTAACAGCACCAGGTCAGCGGCTTTGCCTGCTTCCACTGTGCCGTAGTTTTGAGCTCGGTTCAGAAAACGTGCTCCGTTTATAGTAGCTGTTCTTAATGCCTGGGCAGGAGTGAGGCCGGCTTCTACCAGCATCTCCAGTTCTTTGTGCAACGATTGGCCCGGGTAAACATAGGAGTTATAAGCACCTGCATCGGAGCCGGCAAGTATGGTTACACCGGCTTTTTGCATGGGGGGTACCATGGTATGAAACTTTGCATTCAGGTCGCGCATAAACTGCACGGATGCTTCGGGTTGGCGCTTTGCACTGCTGATCCTGCGTTCATAGGTTTTAATTATTCCTTCACCAATATAAGGCAGGTAAGCATCCTGGCTATGGTCTTCATACTTCAGGTTGTTCAGCACACTGCTAATGTATAGCGTTGGAACGACAGCCGTATTCTTTTCGGCCATCAGGTTAAAAGTACGCGCTGCTACTTGTGGGTCATAGGTGTCATACAGCATGTGCAGGGCATCGTAAAACCCGATAGGCTTAGCCGTGGCCTGGCTAGCCACGATGGCTTGTGTAATGCTGTCTTCTTTGGCAGAGCCTGCCTTAAAAGCGTAGTATAAATGCTCGGTAGCATCAAGGCCCAGGTCAATGGCATCTCCTAACTTAATGGTAAAAGGCATATGCCCGGACACCTGCATGCCGCGCTTTTCAGCCTCTTTAACTATCGCCAGGAAAACATCCCCGGAGATAGTGCTATCATAGATCTTTACAAAGTCTACGTCCAGCTTTTGCAGCGAATCCAGGGCGGCGGGTACTTCAGCTACTGTGGGCACCTCAATTGATCCTTCCCAGGTTGGGTTGGGACCATCCAGCTTAGGACCAGCCGAAATAATATGGGGGCCTGCTATGTTACCGGCTTCTATCTGTTTTCGCCACGCACGGATGGAGGGGTAAAGATCGCCGCCAGCGTCGCGAACTGTTGTAATGCCATTGGCTATGTAAAGTGGCAACAGGTTTTTGTTCTCTTCTTCCAGAGCCGGCCCTCCCCGCAAATGAACGTGGTTATCCCACAGGCCCGGAATAACATACTTTCCTGCTGCATCTATTGTGGAGGCCGTTTTATACGTTGCTTTCGTGTCAGTCCCGATTATCTCCTGTATGGTGCCGTCTTTTATGATGATCGTTTTATTTGGCAGCACCTTACCCTCCTGCACATCTACTATGTTCGCGTTTGTAATAACAAGGTCTGCTTCGAGGGGCTTGGAAACAGTGCAGCTAAAAAGAGCGCCAAACAGGACAAGTAAAATGATATAAGTCGTGGCTTTTGACATACATATACTTTTTACGGGTATGGATAACAGTCGCTTGTATAAACGGACCGTTTTTTTACTAAAGCCCCTTCTTTTGCCTGCGCAAAACAAAGAGATACAAGCTTTCCACTTTCTCTCGTGCCCAAGGCGTTTTGCGCAAAAATGTTAAGCTGGATTTTATACTTGGATTGCTCTTAAAGCAATTGATATTGATCTTATGACTAAGCTCTTCCCACCCATAATAGTCTACTAGATGTTCCAGGATAGCTTGCAGTGTTTTGCCGTGAAGCGGGTTGTTTTTTTGTTCTTCTGCCATAGAGCGTAAATTTAAGCAATTACACCGAATACATGCGTAGCTAAGGCTGCGAGAAAATTTTCAATGAAAAAATTCATCTGCTCCAGGTATAGCATCCTATTCGTGAATGTAATTCCTCTTTGGCAGGACTCTATAATTAGAAGAGTTGGTGACCAAGAAAGAAATTGGCAAAGTTTACCAATATGCCTTAACTTTAAAAGTGGATACTTACTTTGCAGAGGTACAGTCAGTGTCGCTCACTTTTTCTAAACTATTCTCTAACATCAGTTAATTCATGCTAAAGTCGTACAAGGTCATAAGCTTAGGCTTGCTTATGGCACTCACACAGGCTTCCTGCTCCACCACCCAAACTGCCACTTCCCAGAAAGGGGATGTGGCCAAAAAAGAGGAGACGGAGAAGCCAAAAGCTTCAAAAAACGGTATCAAGCCTTATGGCGAGGTCATCACGAAGGATGCTATATCTGATGCCGGTATCTTTACCGTTCATAAGGTAGCTGACAAATATTACTATGAAATACCGGACACGCTGCTTCACCGCGATTTCCTTTGGATCAGCAGGTTTGCCAGTCTGCCAGCCGGACTAGGCGGAGGCTATGTGAATGCAGGTTCTTCGGTGAACGAGCAAATGGTTGAGTGGCAGAAAGTGGATAACAAGATCGTCCTGAAGACAAAGTCTTACAGTGCAGTTGCCGCCGACTCTTTGCCTATCAATCTTTCAGTGAAGGTCAACAACTACCAGCCAACGCTGTATGCCTTTGATATTGCCGCTTTCTCAAAAGATTCCAGTGCCTATGTAATTGATGTAACCAAGTTTTTCCTGAGTGACATCAAAGCGATCAGCGGCCTAGATGCAGACATGCGGAAAAACTATAAAGTGAGCAAGCTGGATGATAACCGCAGCTTTATAAACAGTGTAAAAAGCTTCCCGCTGAATATAGAAGTGAAGCAGGACTTTACGTACGACGCTGCCGAGCCACCATCAAATGCTGAGACAGGGTCTATTAGCATGATGATGAACCAGTCGATGGTGCTATTGCCTAAAGAGCCTATGCAGCCACGCATGTATGATGACCGTGTTGGTTATTTTAACATCAGCCAGATAGACTATGGCTCAGAAGCTTACAAAGCTGACGAGAAATCGTACATCCGCCGCTGGAGACTGGTACCAAAAGATATCGCCGCTTACAAACGCGGTGAGCTGGTAGAGCCGGTAAAACCGATCGTGTACTACCTGGACCCAGCAACCCCAGAAAAGCTGCGGCCATACATCAAAGCAGGTGTGGAGCAGTGGAACAAAGCCTTTGAAACTGCCGGCTTCAAAAATGCCATACTTGCCAAAGATCCTCCTACAAAAGAAGAAGATCCGGATTTTAGCCCCGAGGATGTGCGCTATTCTGTGATCCGCTATGTGGCCAGTACTACCCGGAACGCTATCGGGCCAAGTGTTTCTGACCCCCGTTCTGGTGAGATCATTGAGAGTGACATCATCTGGTACCATAACCACCTGCGTTCTTACCGCAACAGGTATCTGCTGGAAACTGGAGCGGCTAACCCTAGCGCCCGTTCTCTGAATACACCTATGGAAGACCTGGGTGAAATGATGCTGGAGGTTATTACCCACGAAGTAGGTCATGCACTGGGCTTGCCGCACAACATGAAGGCCAGCTTTGCTTATGATACCGACTCGCTTCGTTCAGGCACTTTCACACAGAAGTATGGTATTGCTGCTACCATCATGGATTATGCCCGTTACAACTACGTGGCACAGCCAGGAGATGAGGATGTTCGTTTCGTGCGCCAGTTAGGCCCGTACGATCATTATGCTATTAACTGGGGCTACCGCTACCTGCCTGAAGCCAAAAGCCCGGAGGCAGAGATTCCAACCCTGTCCAAGTGGATTGAAGCAACCAAGAATGATCCGGTTTACCAGTTTGGCAGCGGCAGTGGCGGCTACGACCCGGCCAGCCAGACTGAGGGTATTGGGGATGATCCGATAAAAGCCAGTACCTACGGCCTGAAAAACCTGAAGCTGGTAGCGCCGAAACTGATGCAGTGGACGGCAGTTGAAACAAATGATTACAATGACCTGGATGAACTATATGGTGAACTGCTGGGTGTATGGAGCCGTTACATTGGCCATGTAGTTACAAACGTAGGAGGTGTGTATGAAAATCGTCTGAAGCCGAATCAGAAAGGCTTTGTTTATACGCCTGTTCCAGCCAAAATGCAGGCAGCATCAGTAAACTGGGTTTTAGATAATGCCTTTGCTTCCCCGGAATGGCTGCATCAGACCGAAATTAGCCGGAATATTCACCATGCCAACCACGTTGAGGGCATCAGGAGCCTGCAGGTACGGCACCTGAACAGCCTGCTTTCTGCAGACAGAATGGCACGCCTGATGGAGAACGAAGTAAATAACGTAAACTACAATGCCCTTGACATGGTAAGCCAGCTGCAGCGAGGTATCTGGAGTGAGGTATATAATGGTAAGAACATTGATATCTACCGCCGTAACCTGCAAAAAGCTTACCTTGATCGTATGGATAGCCTGTTAAATGAAGCGCCTAAAAGCAGCCGTTTCGGAACTCCGGTGGAGTTAAGCCAGTCAGATATTCGCTCGATTGCCAGAGGCGAACTGGTGAAGCTGGAGAAGCAGTTGAAGGCAGCTAGATCTCAAAAGACAGATCAACTGACGAAGTACCATATAGAGGATGCATTGGTAAGAATTAAAAAGATACTTGAAGCCGAGAAAGCATAGTTGCTAACGCAACCGTTGTATAGCTTCCCACTCGGGGAGATGAATAAAAAAGCCCCTATAACAGGGGCTTTTTTATTGTCCTAATGCAGGTAAGGGTGTGGTACTATCAAAGAGGCCGGAGTCAGAGATTAATGTACGCACTCCAGCTGGTTCAAACTTATAAGCTTCTCTAATCCATTAAGCAGGGGCTGGTGCTTTGCAAGCTGTTGCAGGAAAAATACTTACAAGCTGGTAGCAGCATTTCAGGAAATAGTAAATGCTAAGAAAGCGCTTCATTCCGTCTTTTGTATCAACTGGTTTTAATAAGTTATCTAATTAATAATTGTTCTTTTCAATGAAGTTTAACATTGTGTTTAGAGATTGAATTTTATAAAGATATCTTGTGGCCGGGTTGCAAAAAATCCCTCCAACAAAATTTTATCATTGCTTTAACATACTTGTATCAGTGTGAGTTAAGTGCTGGCAGAAAAAGAATTTTCTACTTCGAATTATTTATATGAGAAAAAATCTACTCTCTAAGAAGCATCTGCTTCTGACCCTATTCAGTTTGTTTCTGATTCATTCAGCGTACTCACAATCTTCTAACCTGGAGGTGGGTGCGCACCTTAGCGCATTTGTTTACCAGGGCGACTTAACGCCGAATCCGATGGGTTCCATAGAAACGATCGGGCCCGGAATAGGTGTGTTCGGCAAAGTAAGGCTATACGGCCCATTGGCATTAAAACTAAATATTGAGCACGGCAGGCTAAGTGGAGATGATGCTAACTATGCGAATCCTGCCTGGCGCAGAGAGCGTAATTTTAGCTTTCATACGCCAATCACAGAGTTCTCGGGGCAGTTTGTTTTTGATCTTGTTAAGTTTGGAAAGTATACCCGTTATTTAAATATAACACCCTATGTAGCAGGTGGAGTTGGGGTATCATACCTGCGGATCAAGCGAGATTATTCACAATCGCAGTTAGACAGAACTGCTGGCCTTGAAGAAGATATAGCAAAGGCATTACCAAGCCACATTTCTGTTTTAATGGCTGGCGGCGGTGTACGCTACGGCTTGACGCGTTCCATTGCACTAAATGCGGAAATATCATATCGTTTTGCGTCTTCCTCTGACTATCTCGATGGCTTTAGTAAATCCGGCAACCCTAACATGAATGACCATTATTACACAACTTCTGTGGGTGTGGTGTATAGCTTCCCTTACATTACGTGGGGTAAAAAATCATTCTGCCCGGCTTATAAATAAGGGGGCGCCGGAAAGGCACCTCAATCAGGTGGCAGCCGTATAGTTGCTCTATGATAGAAGAATTGATCATTAGAACACTTTGCGACACATTGCCGTCTAAACCTGCTGATGCTGTTTTCCTTTTCGGGCAGACTGAAGACAACCAGCAGTCCGTTTTTGATGCAACTATATACTTGCTGCACAACAGGTTGGCTGACAAAGTGATGTTCATTCAATCAGAAGCCATGAGCGGCTATCCGGGCTTTGAAGTATGGCAACAGGCGCTCATGAAATCCGGAATTGCTGAGGAGGTTGAGCCTGTGCCGATAGCTCCGGATACAGAACAGCTTAACACGCGCATTGAGGCAGAGGCGATGGTGCATCATGCCAGAGAGAAAGGCTATGAACAGGTGATCGTGACGGCTGCGCCATTTCAGCAGCCGCGTGCTTTTATGGCTGCCGTTACCGCTGTGCAACACCTTTACCCGTCGTTAAAAGTGTATAGCTTTCCTGGTAAAGCGCTGCCCTGGACGGAAGAAGTAAAACACTCGCAGGGAAAAGTGAAAGGCAGTAGAGCAGGTTTGGTAACCGGTGAGATAGAGCGCATACACAAGTATAATGCAAAAGGTGATCTGGCTAAGATCGAACGTGTATTAACTTATCTGGATAAAAGGGATAGGATAGATTAAAAATATAAGTCCCGGCTTTGAACAAGCCGGGACTTATGTTTTCAGGAAAATGGCTGGTTTGCATTTCCCTTGAGAATAAATTAGAAGTATAAATTTCAGGTAAATCCTGAATTGATTTTCAGAGTAAGGCTGATGCGAAAGTTTTAATAGCGACAGACTATTTTATGGCCGGTTGAAGAGCATTTTTCTCCCAAAGAACCTTCCCATCACTCGTTTCAACCTTTATTCCGGCAAACTCTTCTTTAGTTCCGAACATTCCACTGTTTGCTTCCGCTTTTCCTATCAACATTCTGCCGCCCTTATAGGCAACCTGCATACCTTTTGTGCCATCTTCCAACACGAACAGGTGCAACGCTTCCCCCACATTGGGGTCATCCATTCCAAAAACAACACGATACTTATCATCTTTAGTTTTTGAAATACCCAAGCCGCCACGCTCAAATCCTTCATCATCGTTAAAAGAGAATCCCGCAGCTTTTACAATACGTTTGCCGGTATTAGGGTCGCCGACATTTTCCCCGAGTACCAGCTTATCATAGCCTTGCTCGTTCAGGAAAATGATGCCATTCTCTCCGTGCTCGTAAGTGCTGTAGTCTTTCATATACTTTTCACCACCAAATCGCTTCGCCCAAGCTTCCCGCACTTTATCCGGGTTTGTTCTCACCCGGTCTTTGGAGTCTGGTATTGTTGCGCCTATTAAAATTCTATCGCGGCCCATGCTGTCTTCAATCACGATGCCTTTGGCCCGGATCACATCATTCTTGCGTGAGGACATGCTGAGCATCATGAATGACATGAAAAGTGTGCTGCTGATAACAGCATAGTACTTCAGCCAGTTAAGCTGCCTTTTTACCTGAGATAATTCTTTTTCCATAGTTATAAAGTATAAGGTATTAGCCTATAGTGGCATGCATCATAAATGCAGAACTTATACTTAGGGTTGCCTGCCTATGGTAAAACTTTTAGGTGGGGATGCTAATCTTCGTAAAACTCAATGACAGAACCGAAATACGCTTCGTTCCAGCCTTCCACGATATCCTCATAATCCTCCTCAGGAATATTCGTGTGCTTCAACTCTGCGGAGGTGCCATACTTGTGCGGGTGGAGCTTTATCGTAACGATTGAGGGTTCTTCCTGCTCCCCGAAATACCACTCCTGTTCAATCTTTTTGTTCTCCTCAAAGGCCAGGTTTTTGCCGGCTATACTTCCTTCAAACAATTCAAACTCAGACCCGGCCTCCGTTGACATCACAGCCTTCTCACCGGACCATAAATGAATGGTAAGTGGGTTGGTGAGGGCTGCGTATACCTCTTCCGGTGAGGCGGGGATTATGTAGTACTTCTTGTAGTCTTTCATGAGATAAAAATTTATACAAAGTAAAGGCCATTAATTGGGAAGTCAGGCTTTTTTAGGCGCTGCTTTTGTAACTGAGGCTAAATATTCTTTAGGTGTCATATTTTCAGATGCCTTAAATACTCTCTGAAAAGTAGGGAGGGAATTAAAACCCGAATCGTAGGCAATTCCCGCTATGGTGAGCGACTGGTATTTGGGGTGCGCCATTCTCTCTTTTACTTCTTGTATTCTATAGTAATTCACAAATTCCGGGAAGCCTTTTTGCATGTGCTGGTTCAGAACTGCCGAGATCGTTTTCTGATTTATACGAATATGATCAGCCAGTTTACTTACATTCAGGTCTGTTTCCAGGTATAACTTATCCTGCTCCATTGCTTTGATCAGAGCTTTCTCGCAATCCTGAAGTGTATCGGAATCTATACTTTCGAAAAAGGCATTAGATCTGTTCTGGGTATCTACGTGTACTACTTTTATGCGGTAAAAACCTGTAATACCGAGCCAGTAAATAAACAGTACCTGCAGTACTTCTATCGGGTAGTAATAGTTACTGCTGCTTGCTTTTACCACTATAGGGTAAACAGTGGTGATTGCCCAGGCAATGCCCAGAATAAGCATACAGATGAAGAGGGACCGCATCCAACGAAAAGCTACCTGCTCTTCGGGTGTCACTTTCTCAATGTTCTTCTGATAGAGCCATATCTCCCTGGATGACAGCGACAGGTAAAACCAGAAAGCCACTACACTCAGGTTTTCAGATACTGTTGTATGGTGGCTGTCCAGGTCGGCACTCCAAAGCCCTGTAAAGGTGCCCCTTGTATTCAAAATAGATATAACTAGTATGAAGATACGCGCGGTAAACTGCAGGCCCACGATAGCAAAATGCTTCGCTACAAGTTTGCCTGTAAGAGTTTGAGGGCGAGTAAAAGATCGGAGGTAGAGATACAGGCAAGGCCCCAGTCCAAAAATGAGGACGTTGGAGAACAGGTTGAAAAAATAATTATAACGCGTGATCTCCGAACTCCAGCTAAACGTTTCGAGGCCGTTGTATACCAAAATAAGCAGCAAAAGTGCCAGGAAGTAGTTTTTGCCGGTGGTGCGCTCTTCAGGTCTGGAGAAAAAAAGCACGAGGCTCAGTATTAAGCCCTGCAATGCCCCAAAGAGAATAATGATATCGTATAAATTTAAGTACATACTGTCAGATCACGCACCAGCGGTTGTAAAGGTAATCAGTCTGGTGTTTAAACTGACCCTCAGGCTGTATTCAGGAGTATAATTTAATAGAATTAAACTAAATGATACATGTTTTAATTCTAAATAGCCCCAGTTTTTATGCTTGCCAAGTTAATATTCATGTGTTGCCTGAAGAACGGCAGGCCATTTTAGGGCATAGTTGCCTGTAGCAGAACCTTTTGCCACAGCTTGAGTTTGTATTAACATATGCTATTGTAAACCTGATAAAATATAAGCCATGAAAGCAATCGTACTAACAGAACCAGGTGGAGTGGATAACCTGCAGATACAGGAGGTTGACCAGCCATCGCCTAAAAAAGGGGAGGTGCTGGTTAAAGTGCACGCGGTAAGTGTAAACCCTGTGGACGCAAAAACCAGGGAAGGAAAAGCGTTATTCGAGCAACTGAAAGAACACCCGCCAGTGATCATCGGCTGGGACATTTCTGGTGTAGTAGAGGCCATAGGAGAGGATGTAAAATATTTTAAGGAAGGCGATGAAGTGTTTGGCATGGTGAATTTCCCGGGAGATGGCAGGGCCTATGCAGAATATGTTGTGGCCCCGGAAGATCATATGGCCCACAAGCCGGAGCATATACCGCATCACGAAGCAGCCGCAGCCACACTTGCAGCCTTAACAGCCTGGCAGGTATTAGTGCATGAGGCTGGTATAAAAGCCGGACAAAAAGTATTGATACATGCAGCTGCCGGTGGAGTGGGACATTTTGCCGTTCAGATCGCTAAATATTTCAAAGCCACTGTTATTGGTACTGCTTCTTCTGAAAATCATGAGTTCTTGAGAAATATGGGTGCCGATGAGCAGATCGATTACCACAAGTATAATCCGGCGGAAGTTGTAATGGATGCTGACATCGTGCTAGACTCCCTGGGCGAAGAAAACACGCGTAATTCTCTGAAAGCCCTGAAAGAGGGTGGTACGATCATTTCTATACTCGGAGGGGCTAAAGAGTCCGTTCAGGAAGAGGCTAAAAAGCGGAATATTGAAGCCCGGAATTACCTGGTGCACTCCAGTGGCGAAGATCAAAGCCAGATAGCTGATCTGATGCGTGATGGACATCTGAGAGCACATGTTTCGCATGTATTTGAGCTCAAAGACATGGGTAAAGCCCATACACAGGTTGAAACCCACAAAACAAACGGGAAAGTTGTTGTAAACGTTATTTAACGAGTCAAACTAAAAAAAAGCCCTGCCACTTAATGTAGTGGCAGGGCTTTTTTGATTCGTCTGGGTACAATTCTTAGTAATTGTCGCGCTCAATAGCGGCCACACCAGGTAAAGTCTTGCCTTCCATGTACTCCAGCAGCGCACCGCCGCCAGTAGATACGTACGAAACTCTGTCCGCATAGCCCAACTGATTAACAGCAGCAGCAGAGTCGCCGCCACCTATAAGAGAATAAGCGCCGCGACGGGTAGCTTCTACCACAGCCTCGGCTACAGCTTCGGTACCTACCGAGAAGTTTGACATTTCGAAAACCCCCATCGGGCCGTTCCAAAGTATGGTTTTAGAGTTTATGATCACTTCAGCATACTGTTCGCGTGCATCCGGGCCAATGTCCAGACCCATCCACATGGGTTTGATATGATGGCTGAGGCAGGTGTCAACATTTGCATCGTTGCTGAATTCATCTGCAACCACAGAATCTACGGGTATCATTAGTTTAACCCCTTTTTCGCGTGCCATGGCAATCAGGCGGGCAGCAAGGTCCAGTTTATCATTCTCCACAAGCGAAGAACCTATTTCGCCGCCATCGGCTTTTACAAAGGTATAAGACATGCCGCCGCCAATCAGCAAATTATCCACCTTATCGAGCAGCTGCTCAATGATCATGATCTTGTCTGATATCTTTGCACCGCCCATAATGGCTGTGAAAGGGCGCTCTGCATTATCCAGGATGCGGCTGGCGTTATCAAGTTCTGCCTGCATGACATAACCCATAACTTTGTCGTTCGGGAAATAACGGGCAATAACGGCAGTAGAGGCGTGTTCGCGGTGTGCAGTACCGAAGGCATCATTTACATACACGTCACCCAGTTTGGCAAGCTCCTTTGCAAACTCAGGATCGCCTTTCTCTTCAGCTTTATGAAAACGCAGGTTCTCCAGCAGCAGGATCTCGCGCGGCTTTAGCTCCGCTGCCATTTGCTGTGCTTCCGGGCCAATGGCATCCGGAGAGAAACGAACTACTGTATCAAACTCATCGGTCAGTTTGTCAATCAGGTGGCGCAACGAGTATTTTTCTTCCGGCCCGTTTTTAGGGCGGCCCAGGTGCGACATAAGAATAACGGCACCTCCGTCGTTCATGATCTTACGGATAGTGGGCACAGCCGCACGGATGCGGGTGTCGTCTGTAATGCGGTAGTCTTCATCGAGGGGCACGTTGAAGTCAACACGTACCAATGCCTTTTTTCCGGCAAAATTATACTGGTCTACGGTTCTCATGTGGTAATCTATAGTTTCGTTTTGCAATATTCGTTGTTCGTTTGCAGCCTGATTTTATGGATGCTTAACGGCTGTCAGACAAATATAGTGAAATGGCTATAATGTTTTTGGTTTACGATTTTATCTGATGTTGGGTTAGAGGGCAGCAGTTAAGTTTTGCCCTTCCAATACTACCTGTACGCATTCAAAGCAAAAACATCTTTGTTGGTTTAATCAAATGAAGACAAAAACAACATTTCGCGGCTCACATTAAACTCTTAACTTTACTAGCTGATTTATTACCTTTGCATTAATGAAAGTAGGAATAATCTTTGGTGGCCCGTCGCGCGAGCGCGAGATTTCGTTTGCGGGTGGCCGTACGGTATACGATAATTTAGATAAGTCACTGTTTGAGGCAGTTCCGGTATTCGTGGACAGCCTGGGCAATTTTATACTCCTGGACTGGCAGTATATTTACAAAGGCACAATACGCGACTTTTATCCACCGGTAGCAGCCCTGCCTGAAAGTGAGCACGGGCTTCAGATCTACATGGAGTCGTTGGGCGAATTAAGCATTGCCGAACAGGACAAGATCATAGCGAAAGCGGGAAAACGCCTGCAGCCAAACGAGTTTAAGGAGCATTTTGATTTTGCTTTCCTGGCGCTTCACGGTCCTTATGGCGAAGACGGCAGCATTCAGGGTTTGCTGGAATGGTACCACATACCATACTCCGGCTCCGGTATCCTGCCTTCTGCTATTGGTATTGATAAGGCGGCTCAGAAAGAGATGCTGAAGCAGCACGGCTTTCCGACCCCGGATTACAGGACAATACAATACGCCGACTGGTCTGACCGTGGGCAGCGGGAAGATATTTTCAAAAGCCTGGTTGCTGAACTTGGCTTACCGCTGGTGCTCAAGGCGCCACACCAGGGTTCTTCCATCGGGGTATCCATTATCAAAGAAAACGACTTTGCCGCTTTTGAGGCAGGCGTAGAGCGTAGCTTCTTCACCAAAACCATTTACAAGAGCCAATGGCTGGCGCTCGGCGAGGAGAAGCAGCTGATGAGCATGAAGCAGCTTGTGGATATTCGTGAAGGCATCGGCATGCCGGTCATGTTGCAGGATGGCACGATCATCTATCATCCGGAGGAACTGCTAAACCATATCAACCACACATTCAACAGCACAGCTACCGATAGCATCACGCTCACCAACATTGAGCATGAGCAGCAGATATTGATCGAGGCCTTTATCCAGGGCAAAGAGTTTTCGTGTATAGTGGTGCAGGATGAGAAGGGGCAGCCCATTGCTTTGCCACCGACAGAGATCGTGAAGGGCAGCGAAGTATTTGACTACCGCTCTAAATACCTGCCGGGCCTCAGCCGCAAAATTACGCCTATTAATCTGCCAACAGAGCAGATCCAAAGTATAAGAAAAGCTACCAGCAGGCTGTTTGCAGCGTTTGGGTTTAATGTATATGCACGCCTGGATGGCTTTATTACCGATTCTGGTGAGATATTCCTGAACGATCCGAACACAACATCAGGTATGTTGCCGTCGTCGTTCTTCTTCCATCAGGCAGCAGAAATAGGGCTTAACCCGTCACAGTTCCTGACTTACATTATCCGTACTTCGGTGGCAGAGCGACTGAAGACAGGTAAAGACACCGTGAAGCTGACACGACTGCTGGCAAAGCTGGATAAAGCCATTAAAGAAGAACAGGCGCATCGGCATGATAAAATTCGTGTAGGTGTTATCATGGGAGGTTACTCTTCTGAACGCCATATATCTGTAGAAAGCGGACGTAACATTTACGAAAAGCTTTCATCGTCTACGAAGTATGAGCCGATGCCTGTTTTCCTGACAGGGAGCAACGAAGAGCATCGCCTCTATGCGATACCGATCAATATCATGCTGAAAGATAACGCAGATGATATAAAGGAGAAGGTGCAGTACTTTGAGCAGGGTGGCAAACCACATCCGGTACTGGCCCAGATCGTGCAGGAGGCAGAAAGTATTACCCGCAAGTATACAGGCCGTACCCTGCAGGACCCGCAGCGCATTACTTACAACCAGCTTAAAAATCTGGTGGATGTCGTGTTTATTGCCCTGCATGGTCGTCCGGGGGAAGATGGCGCTATGCAGACGGAGTTGGAAAAACTACACATTCCGTATAATGGTTCTGGCATTCGCTCCTCAAAAGTTACCATCAACAAGTATGAGACCAACGAGATCCTGGCCCAGCACGGTGTGTCGGTAGCCAAGCATGCCATGGTGTTCAAGGAAGATTGGTTAAACGACAGCGAAGATTTCTTTAAAAAGATAGAGGCGGAATTTGACTATCCGTTCATTGCCAAGCCTGCTGATGATGGCTGTAGCTCTGCTGTAAAGAAGATAAAGAACCGCAAGGAACTGGCTGCTTTTACGGAATTGATCTTTAGGGAAATGGAAGAGCTGAACATGGAATGTGCCCAGACACTTTCGCTTGGTTTTAAAGAAGAATTCCCGAACAAGGCCGGGTTCCTGGTCGAAACCCTTATCTCGAGAAACGGTGCGAAGCATTTCCTTGAAATAACCGGAGGGCTGCTTACAAAATACAGACCTGACGGTACAGTGGATTATGAGGTATTTGAAGCATCTGAAGCACTAGCTGAAGGAGAAGTTTTATCGCTGGAAGAAAAATTCTTGGCTGGCGAAGGACAAAACATTACGCCTGCGCGTTATGCTAATGACCCTGTGCGCCGCCAGAAGATATCGGATAAAGTAAAAGAAGACCTGAAGCATGTTGCGCAGATCCTGAACATTGAAGGCTATGCACGCATCGATGCGTTTGTAAGGGTGTTGGAGAATGACGAGGTAGAAACGATCATCATTGAGGTAAATTCACTGCCCGGTATGACACCTGCCACATGTATCTTCCACCAGACGGCCATTAACGGGTATAAGCCATACGACTTTATTGACCGTATTTTGCAGTACGGTATGGAGCGGACGAAGAAAAGATCAGAAATTTAGTTATCTTAAAGAGTGAAGTATAAAAATGGAGGGAGGAAGCCTGCCGTCATTTTTTGATACTTTTATCTTATCAAAAACACCCATGTTTAAAGCAAATTCATTTGTAGATGTTCTAAAGCATCTGGCCGTAATGGCAGTTATTATAGCTGTTTTAGTTATCGGCTTCTTTTATGTTTACCTGCCTTCCACCACAAACCATGGCGAAACCATATCTGTGCCGCGGATAGAAGGGATGCAGCTGGCTGATGCAGAGGAACTACTGGAGGATCAGAACCTGCGTTATTTTATCAACGACTCAACGTATAAGCCAGACCAGAAGCCTTTTCAGATACTGACGCAAGACCCGGCGCCGGGTGCTAAAGTGAAGGAGAACCGTAAGATCTACATCTCCGTGAACATGAAGAACCCGCCAATGATCAAGATGCCAAACCTGATAGACGGATCTGTGAAAAATGCGGAGCTTATCTTAAAAAGCTATGACCTGAAACGGGGTAAAATTACCTACGTGCCAGACCTGCAGGAGAATGCCGTTCTGAAGCAGTATGTAGGCGGCAAAGAAATAAAGCCAGGAAATCTAATACCGAAGGGCTCCGTAGTAGACCTGCATGTAGGTAACGGATTAGGCAATACCGAATTTGAAGTGCCTGAAGTAGTGGGCATGCCAGTGGATGAAGCATCTGTATTGCTGGTTGGCCAGGGGCTCCAGATCGGAAACATTTTATATGTACAGGGTAGCAGCGAGCCAGCTGGCACCGTGTTAAAACAACGCCCTTTTGCCGAAGTAGGCGCTAAGATTCGTGTTGGAGAATTTGTTGACCTTTGGGTAGCTGGTGAAGAGCCAATCCAGGCGATTGATTAAAAGTATTTATTTTAGGAGGGCGCCTACCAGAAATGGTGGGCGCTTTCGTTATAGGTTATAGTCAAAGGCAGGAGGTTGGTAATTTATGAGGTAATCTATCCGGCTTCTGCAGGTCGCATATGAGTTAAGTAAACAGAGTGCTTTAAATAAATTAGCTTTGTAAACCGCAAACGAGGTAATTCAACAACATGAAAAAAACGCTGACGCTTATCGTGGTTATACTTTTTGCGGGTGCGGGTGCAATGGCACAGGCTGTGTTAACCCCCCTGCAGCAGGAGCAGCGTCAGCTTTTGAAAGAAAATGTGGCGCTGCGACAGACAAGCAGCGCACTTCCCCTGCCTTTTTTTGATGATTTTGCTGCAGCAGCTACTGTACCTGATCCTGCTAAGTGGATAAGTGGCGGTGTGTTTATCAGTTACCGCTTTGCGTTTGATCCGATCACAAAAAATGTGGCCACATTCGATGGCCTTAATTCCAGGGGTTTCCCGTATGCGCCAGGTTCCGTGGGGGCCGGCCCTTCCGACACCTTAAGCTCTCAGCCGATTTTACTTGGAGGGTTAAGCCCCGCAGATTCTGTTTATCTAAGTTTTTACTGGCAGTCAGGTGGTTTAGGAGATGTGCCAGACAGGTCAGCAGCCGACCTGGTAGGCCTGGTAGTGGAGTTTAAGGATGCTACCGGAAACTGGGAGCAAGTATGGCGGCAGCCGGGTTTAGGCGATACAACCTCATTTAAACAGGTGTTTGTTGGTATAAAACAGGCAAAATTCTTTCATGATAATTTTCAGTTCAGGTTTCGCAATATAGGGCAGCGGAACGGCATGGCAGATATCTGGAACGTAGATTATGTGGTACTGGATAAAAACCGCCGCAAAGGGCAGAATACTACCCGCGATATTGCAATAAGTGAGGGCGTAAGTAAGCTCCTGAAGCACTACACGGCCATGCCTGCCAACCAGTTTCTGCAAAGCCCTGAACAAGAACTGGCTGATGAAGTAATCACAACGGTAAATAACTTAGGCGGTTTGCCAGGGGCAATTAGCTGGCGAGGTTACATTAAAAAGTTAAATGAAACTGCTGCCGACACTTTCCTGCGTAACCAGGCGCTGATCCCCGCAGGTGCCAGGCAATTTCCGGTAACAGGTACGCCTACCCTCAACAATCTTGTTTTGCCCAAAGACCAGTTTGTTTTAGTACATGGTGTCCTGCTAAACACCAAAGAGTTGGACCTGCAGCAACGGGCAAACGACAGTACACAGCGCAAAACAGTATTCTCGGATTACTTTGCTTACGACGATGGCTCAGCAGAGGCCGGTTATAGCTTCATTGGTTCATCGGCTACACAAGTGGCGCAGCGTTACGACCTGAATAAACCTGACCAGGTAGAGGCTTTTAGGGTTTATTTCCCGAGAATGCGCAATGACCTTTCAGGTACCTCGCTGACCTTTAAAGTTTGGGATGATGAAGGAGGTGTTCCTGGCAAGGTGTTGTTCCAGCAGAATTTCCAGATAAAATACAGCGACTCTCTTAATGCCTTTTATGAAGTGCAGTTGTCAAAGCTTGTACCTGTTTCCGGTAAATTTTATATTGGCTGGCAGCAACCCGGTAATCTATTTGTGAATGTGGGTTTTGACCGGAATGAAAATGCTACCGGCAGGCGTTTCCTGTTTACGGCATTAGATAACTGGAAAGAAGATACACAACTTGCAGGAGCCGTAATGATGCGGCCTGTCATGGCAGGGGAGGCACTTGGAGTAGAGGAGGAGCTGGAGGCAGCCAGGATCAAGGTATACCCGAATCCGGCACTTGGCAGAGTATTTATAGAGGGTGAGTATGAAAATCTTCGTATATATAATGTAACAGGCCGTGAGGTTTATCACCATACATATAGCAAAGCCAATGAGCCTCTGGTCCTTGACAAACTGGCACCCGGACTTTATACTTTGCGTATTCAAACTAGAAAAGCATTGATAACTAAAAAATTAATTACTTACTAAACTATGATCACATCATCAGATATAACTGTAGAGGAGCTGAAGCAACGCCTTAACAACGGAGAAACACCCGTTATTATAGACGTACGTGAAGACTGGGAGTACCAAGAAGCCAACATTGCAGGCGCAAAAAATATCCCTTTAGGTGTGTTACCAACGCAACTTGATGAACTGGAAGACCTGAAGGACAAGGAAGTAATCGTTCAGTGCCGTTCAGGAGCACGTTCTGCTACAGCAAAGGCATTTCTGCAGCAGCAGGGCTTTAGCAATGTCCGTAACCTGCTTGGCGGTATTATGGCTTATCAGGGCTAACATCATAACCCGGAGTTATGATGTACACCAAAAAGCAGCCATCCTATACAGGATGGCTGCTTTTTTTAATTAACAATAAAGGGTGAGGGGCTGAAGCAGAGTAAAAAAATTACGAAGGCAAGTATGCCAAGTACCCTGCGTGCTGGTGTAAGCGGGGCTTCGACCACGCAGGACGGATGGAAAATGCCCATTACCCTGGAAAGTAATAATCCAAACAGCAGCCAACCGCTATACCCATCGGCAGCCGGGAAAAAAA
Source organism: Pontibacter sp. MBLB2868 (assembly GCF_051904785.1). NCBI lineage: Bacteria > Pseudomonadati > Bacteroidota > Cytophagia > Cytophagales > Hymenobacteraceae > Pontibacter > Pontibacter sp. MBLB2868. The sequence goes on from NZ_CP196710.1 coordinate 547,892, forward strand.
TGCTGATCAGTACCTGCAGTACAAGTATAGTCGCAGCTAAAAGCAGGCTTAACTTTAACTTTGGGGTTACAGGTTGTAGCACAAAAACTAGGTACAACAGGTAAAAGGGCCATAGCCAGATATAGGCCTCCAAGGTCGGGAATACGGCAGCAAAAGCGTATTGAAGCAGCAACATAGCCATTGCAGCTGCCATACCGTTACGCCGGTTATCCAATAGTTTCCAGAAGGCCCAATACGCAAATGGGGCAAATACCACAAGCAGCTCTTCTGTCCAGACTGGCTTACTGTAAGGAGATATCACACCTAAGCCCGCATAAAGTATAAACAAGCTGAAAAAGACGGGTGAAAGACGGTTAAAACGTTTGTACCCCAACAAACCGTACAACACATGGCCTCCATCCAGTTGCCCGATCGGGAGCAGGTTGAGAGCCGTAAAGAACAGAGCCAGATAACCTGCAAATAGAAGCGGGTAATGCATCATCTCGTACTGGTTGGGCAAGAGGGCAGGGTCAGCCACAAATCGCTCAAAAAGCATGAATAGCATGTTCTTGCCTAAGGCAAGGTTTCCAAACCCGTCCTGGTAAACATGCTGGGCATAATCCAGGCCATATTGCTTGTATTCGGGGTGTATGGTGAAGATATACTCCGGTTGCGGCAAATGGGTAAACCCGTAAAAGAGCAGGGGTATAGCAACTATAAAACCAGCTAAAGGACCTGCAATGCCAATATCAAAAAACTGTTGCCGTGATATGATCGGACTTTTGATCCGAATAAAAGCACCCATTGTGCCAATGGAGGCAGTAACCCCAAACCAAAGCGGGATATAATAAGGCAGGGTAACGTTGGTGCGGTAATGCTTAGCCGTAAAATAGTGGCCAAACTCATGCACCGTAAGTACTCCCAAAAAGGGCAGCGAAAAGTATAAGCCTGCCGTAAACTCAGCCCAGGAAATAGTGCCTGCCCAGGAGAAGCCTTCCCTCCCTAAAAAGAACAGCTTTCCAAAAGTCCACTCGGTGCCCGCAATGGTTGTAGTTAGTAGCGTAATACAGAAAAGAAGCAGGTGCAGCCCATACGTCTGTTGCCGGCTAAACTGCCTCATCCTGAAAAACCTCGTTAATTGTGAGTGGTGCCTGCAGGTGCAGTGTTTTAATGCCAATTTCATTCGCACTTTTAATGTGCTGAATACTGTCATCGATAAAGAGCGTTTCTTCTTTATTCAGATCATGTTGGTTTAATATTAGCTCAAAAATGTCTGAATCTGGTTTGCGTTTGCCCACCAGGTGAGAGTAGTAAGCCTCCTCAAACAAAGAATCAAGGCTTGGAATGGTGAAACTGTGCTCCACGATCTCGTTAAAACGCTTCAGGTGTATAGCGTTGGTATTGCTAAGCAGGAAGATGCGATATTTTTTGCCAAGAGCCCGTAACAGGTCAATACGCTCCTGAGGGATGTCGAGTAACATGGCATTCCAGGCTGCGTCAATTTCTTCATCAGTCGCCTCAATCTGATACGCTTTACGAAGGTCATTCCGGAATTCTTCAGATGAGCTGTTGCCGGTTTCATATAAGTCGAATAAGTGCGACTGTTCTTTTTGACTGAACTCAACCTGGCAATTTTCTTTGCAAAGTTTCTGAAGTTCTTTCACACTTTTCTGATAATCAATGTTTATGATGACGCCGCCGAGGTCGAATATTATGTTTTTGATTGGTGTAAGGTCCACGAAGAAAAAAAATAATAGATGAGTATTTGATATATTGAATGCAAATATGTAAAATTGCACTCCCAATTCAAAGGAAGCACATTCCTAAGTAGGGAACGGGCCTATAGCTCATTCGGTTAGAGCAACTGACTCATAATCAGTAGGTGGCTGGTTCGATTCCAGCTGGGCCCACGTTGATAGTCAAGCATTTGGCTATAGAATAAAAAAATCCCCATAACAGATTTAAACCTGCTATGGGGATTTTTTTATGGGTTTATCGAATTACAAAGAATCAATCCACTTTTTGAGATCGCCTTTCGCTTTGCCGGTTTTCTGTTGAAGTTTGCCCAGCCATTCATCCTCCTTGCCTTCCTGGTAAGTGAGGTCGTTATCGGTAAGATCGCCGTACTGCTGTTTTATTTTCCCCTTCAGTTCGTTCCAATTACCTCTTGCTCTATATTCTGACTCTTTCATAGTTACTTATACTAAAATGATTGATAAATCTATACTACTCTTACGGATCTGATGCAGATTTGTACTAAAGCATACATCCCTGAAATTGCACGTGGCAAAAAATGGTCAACAGATCTGAAGGTAGAACTTACAGGCAACGTATGCTTTTGCTCAAAAAGTAAGCAGGCAGATTATGAGAAGGTGAGTATTATGATTATTGATAGAAAGAGTCCAGACGTCTCCGTTGTTGTACTGGCAGGTGGTGTTTATACTTTGTGTCTGGAAAAGCTACGTGCAAAGGCTGAATAGCATGGTTTGGAAGGCTGCTGGTTGAAAATATGAAAGAAATTAATGAAGGGTAGCGCTTTACCAGGAATTATATAAAAGAACTAATCCTTGTATTGGGCAAGCCATTCCAGGGCACTATCTTTGTCGGTAAACATGCGGGTTGGATTTTTAGGCTTATTAACCATGATATAAAAGTTAGTCATCATTTTAACAGCGGAAGAAGAAACGAGAATGGCATTCGCCTTGATACCTTCATTGCCTTCATCTGCAAAATAATCACGTGCCTCTTTCGTGGAATTCTTAAGCATTACTACGTCCACCAGACAAGGATATGATTTATTATTGGTAAACTCTTTTCGGTCTTTAACACAGGCTTTGGCCATGTCCAGATCCATGTTTTCTATCTCTTTATAATAAAAGTGAAGTATGCCATCTTTCACAAACATCTTAATATAAGGTGTTTCCTTTACTTCGAATTTACCTTCCGGATTAAAATCTTTCATTAATTGAATATATTCTTTGAGATCGGTGTTAGACAGCATTAGTCATACAATTATAGCAAAAATAAGTGGCAAAAATCAGACATAATAACATTTTAGATACGGTTGATTCTGTACTCGCGGTATCTAAAAAGAAGGGTATCATTCACCTTCATGCAGAGGATCAGGCGTTAGACGGTCAGTCGCTCACGCTGAATGGTCAGAAAGTATTACATTTTGGCACCTGCGGTTATTTAGGGCTGGAGCATCACCCAGAGGTGAAACGTGGTGCCATTGATGCCATTGAGCGTTTTGGCACCCAATTTCCGATGTCGCGCACGTATATTTCTAATCCGCTTTACCGTGAGCTGGAAGAAATGATACAGGAGATGTACCAGGCCCCGGTTGTTATCTCCAAAAACTGTACACTTGCCCACTTAACGACTATTCCGAGCATCATCCGGCAGACAGACCTGGTTATACTGGACCACCAGGCCCATGCCAGTATTCAGGAGGCCGTAAAAAAGATGCTCAGCCAGGGTGTTGCTGTAGAAATGATCCGGCACAATAACCTGGAAATGCTTGAAGACCGGATCAAGAAGCAGCGTAATAAGTTCGATCGCATCTGGTACATGGCCGACGGTGTTTACTCTATGTATGGTGACTATGCGCCTATTAAGGAGATGATTGCCTTGGCCGAAAAGTATGAGCAGCTGTATCTGTATGTAGATGATGCGCATGGTATGAGCTGGGCTGGCAAAAACGGAACAGGTTATGTAATGAGCCAGATGGAGGAAGGCCTGTACCGTAAGATGGTGCTGACAGCTAACCTGGGCAAAGGTTTTGGTGCATGTGGCGGACTGTCGCTGTTCCCGAACGAAGAGTGGTATAACAAGGTCAACAACTTTGGAGGACCTCTCACATTTTCTGTTCAGATTGAACCCGCAACACTGGGTGCAGCACTGGCCTCGGCCAGGATACACAGGAGTGAGGAGATCGTTAGTTATCAAAATGAGCTGCAGGAGAAGATCGCCTATTTTAATGCCCTGCTCAAGAATACTGACCTGCCCCTGGTACACGAAAATAACAGTCCGATCTTCTTTATCGGTACAGGCACCATGGACATGGGTAATTACCTGGTGCAGGCGCTGTTAAATGATGGCATTTATGTTAACCTGGCTACTTTTCCGGCGGTACCGGCAAAAAATATCGGTATAAGAATCACGATCTCCCGGAACAATTCATTTGAAGATATAGCGTTGTTGGTTCAAAAGCTGATGTTTAATTTCAGCGCAGCACTGGAGGCCACCAATCAGACAAATGATAAGATCAGGAAAGCCTTTAAAATGCCTGCTCCTGAAGTTGTTCATCCTGTAGCGCAACCTGAAGCAGATAGCAGGCTTTCGCTGAATGTTTATACTTCCATTGACAATATAAATAAGGCTGATTGGAACAACCTGCTCGGTCATAAAGCAATGTATGACTGGGATGGTATGAAGTTCCTTGAAGAGTCTTTTAGTGATAATGAGCAGCAGGAAAATAACTGGAAGTTCAGGTACTTCGAAGTGAAAGATACTGACGGTAAAACCGTCCTGCTTACGTTCACAGTGGTTGCCCTTCATAAGGAAGATATGTTCTCACAGGTTTCGATCTCAAAAGCTATTGAGAAAGAGCGGGAGCATAACCCTTATTACCTGACCTCTAAAGGCATTATTATGGGTACGCTCTTTACCGAAGGAGAACATTTGTACCTCAACAAGGAAAACGTTGCCTGGAAACAGGCTTTTAAACTTCTGTTGGATGAACTTTTCAAGGAGCAGGAAAGGGAGCAGGTGAATAACATTCTGCTGCGCGATTTCTGTGCCGATGACCAGGAAATGCATGAGTTTATGGTTGATCAGGGCTTTGTGAAGATCGATATGCCTGAATCATGTGTGGTCGAAAACCTGAAAGGGCAATCCGAAGAGGAGTATGTGAGCTCACTTTCACAGAAAAACAGGCGCCATTATGTGCAGAAAATCAAAAGGAATCGCCACTTTTATAACATAGAAGTTAAAAGCAGTTTAGCAGAGGATGAACTTGAACACGCAATAAAGCTGTTCAGAAATGTGAAGAACAACAACTTCGCCATTAACTCATTCCTCTTCCCGGAGAAGCTCTTCAAGCAGATAAATGAAAGTGAGGCGTGGGAGTTTATTGTGCTGTATATAAAAGAGGAGTTCTCGATCAACAGAAAACCGGTGGGAGTATGCTTCTGCCACATAAACAGCGACAAAGTGTATAGCCCAATGCTGATAGGGATGGATTACGAATACCTGATGGAGTATGGCGTTTATCGTCAGACGCTTTTCCAGGTAGTGAAAAGGGCAAATGAGCTGGGTTGCACCAAAGTGAATTTCGGGATTTCGGCTACCATTGAGAAGAAAAGGATTGGAGCTGTGTTGTACCCGAAAGTGGGTTACTACCAGGCCAAGGATAACTTTGCGATGGAACTGATAGAAAATACGTTTGCAGTAGAAAGAGATTAGTGGCATTCTGCTTATCAATAAGACTAAACAAGAGTAAGTGAAAGTTCTTAAAGAAAGAATAGAGGAAATAATAACATTAATTGCCGAAGTAGCTAATGGTAACTTCGACCACCAACTCGACGTGTCCGAGACCGGTGATGAGTTGGATGCGATTATTGCTGGTATAAATATGCTTGGTCAGGAGCTTAAGAGCTCCACCGTTTCACGGGACTTTATGCAGAGCATTTACCAGGGTGTGGTTGATATGCTGTTGATCCTGAACACGGATTATACTATCAGGAATGTAAATGAAGCTTTTGAAGAGATCACCGGATTTAAAGAAGCTGACCTGGTAGGTATGCCCCTTTCTGAATTGTTTGATCAGACAGATAACCCCGGGCTACCGGAAATCCTGACGAAATTTGAGAAGCAGGGGAAATGCCTGAACGTAGAGTTGTGCCTAAAATCAAATGGAAGCACAACAATCCCTACGTCCTGCTCACTGTCTTACCTCAGAAACAGCACCCAGACAAAAGACGGCATTCTGATTGTTGCCAAAGATATTACTGAGCTGAAGCAGAAAGAGCAGGAGCTGAAGGATGCCAAGGAGAAAGCTGAAACAGCGAATGAGGCAAAAAGTAGTTTCCTGTCCAGCATGAGCCATGAGATAAGAACACCCCTTAACGGGATCATGGGCTTTACAAACCTCTTGCGCGAGACTGCTTTAAACGAAACACAGGCGCAGTATGTAAACCTGATCAAAACTTCTGGCGCAAACCTTACCAAACTTCTAAGCGATATACTGGATCTGCACCGCATAGAGCAGGACAAGATAGCCATAGAAGCTTTCCCGTTTGACATACGTGAAACCCTGGCCTCACACCTGGAGCCATACAGGTACCTGGCCGCAGGCAAAGGCGTGGCGTTTACCTATACGTTTGATGAAGCCGTACCTCGTGTTGTAGTAGGTGACCCGACTCGTGTTACGCAGGTGCTGGTTAACCTGATCAGTAACTCGATTAAATTCACGGAGAAAGGAAGCATTTCGATACATAGCGAATTAATCGCTTTAGATGAAGCAGAACAATCAGTTGCGCTTAAGTTTTCTGTAACAGATACTGGCATTGGTATTCCGGAGGAAAAACAGGCCATGATCTTTGATTCTTTCACGCAGTCAGACCAATCAATGACACGAAAGTATGGAGGCTTTGGCCTGGGTTTGGCTATTTGCAAAAAGCTGGTTAACCTGATGCATGGCGAGATAGGGATCCAAAGCCCGATAGCAGGACAGCAAACAGGGTCAGTCTTTTGGTTTAGTGTTGAGCTTAACTATGTGCTGAATAAAACTGCCGAACCAGAAAGTGATAACTCCGACCCAGGGTTTGTATTGCGTCAGGAAGCACGGGTCCTGATTGTTGATGATAACGCGATTAATGTGTTGCTGATGCAGGATGTGCTCGAAAACCTGGGAGCGAACGTAACCACTGCTAACAGTGGGGAGGAGGCTGTACGGTTAGCGTTGGCAAGCCCCTACGATCTGATATTTATGGACGTACAGATGCCTGGAATGGATGGATTAGAAGCAACAGATCTACTCAGGAGATCAAAAATGAATAGCCCGATCATTGCGTTTTCAGCCAATGCCTACAAAGATGATATTGCTAAAAGTATAGAGGCCGGCATGAATGATCATTTGTGTAAACCTTTTACACAAAATGAACTGGTGGCATTACTCAAAAAATGGGTATAGCGCCTGATTCTTAGCAGGTAATTTAAATAAGTTAAAGGCCTTTGTAATTTATTTAAATTATTCCCCCTAAAATTAGGATATTTCGTATAGCGGAATATGGCGAAACCTATCCTAACTCCTCCTCATCGATGCCTTGCCCGAACAGCATTTAACCTGATCTGTGGTATAGAGCTTAAGAAGTATGATTTTTCTGCTTATGTGTTCTACAGCGAAGACAAAAGTAGCCTGGTATGCGCTTTATATCTGAAAGATGAGTGCGTTGCGTACGACGCCAATTACCAACCCTCCCTTTTCACCAAAGTTGAAAAACTCGATACGGTTGTCCGGCTGGCAAGATATACTGTTACAGCCCCAGTCTGTAACATAAGATATCTTGAGTGGCGCGACTCTTCTGATGCCCTTGTCATTGATGCCTTGTTGGAGAGGTATGAACAGGGACATGGTGATGCGGTAATAACATTATTTAACGCTTATTACCAGCTACAGCGATAGAAAACGAATAAGGCAAAAAAAACAAAAGCCCCTCCGGTTAGAGGGGCTTTGTCATTGGTAGTAGATAAATAGGTAGTAGTAATAATTTTACTGCACGCCGTTTCCTTCACCCTGTTTCGCATCGTCGTTACGAATGCTTCTCTTCGGTTTGCGAGGCTTGGACTTGTCCATTTTGCCAAAGCGGTAGTCGAAGGTTACACGAGCGCCACGGTTGTAGTTGTTGATAAGGATTCGCTGCGAATAGTCGATAGCTTTCACTTCGTTCTCCATTTTCATACTCTTACGGAAAGGGTTGTCAAGGCCCAGGCTGATGCCGCCTTTGCCTTCGAACAGTTCTTTCTTAAAGGCCAGATTATGGTAAGAGAAAGAGGCAGAGTTACCCTGCAGCTGCACACGGCGTGAGTTAAATCCGCCGTTAAACTGGGCACTGATACCTTTTCCGAAGCTGTAAGAAGAGTTGGCGTTGATGTTGTACATCCAGCCGCTGTTCTCATACTTGTTGCTCTTCAGGTCAACGAAATAGATGTTGGAGCTACCACCGATGGTCCACGCTTTTACCGGCTTAATAGAGCCATAAAGGCTTGTGCCGTAAGTTTTGTTTTGAGCAACGTTTGCGAACGTGATCACGGTAGTGTTGCCCTCGATGCCCGGTACAGTTTCAATGGCATTGTCTGTCTGGCGCATGTAAAGTGTCGCGCTGATAGAAGAGGTCTTGAAATACGTGCTGTACCCAAACTCGAAAAGGTTTGTTAGTTCAGCATCCAGGTATGGGTTACCGCGTACTACTGTTCCCGGCGCCTGCTCCTGGTCAAATGGGTTCAGGTAAAAAAGTGACGGACGCTGGATTCGCTGTGTAAAGTTGGCTTTTAAAGTATGTTTGTCTTTTAGAGTATAAGACAAAGCTACACTTGGGATCAGGTTATTGTAATCCTCTTTGTAGTTGGCGCTTTCATAAGCACCGTCTTCGCGTAACCTTTTAAATTCACCTTCGATCTCTGTTTGTTCGAATCGGGTGCCAAGTTTCACGTTCAGCTTTTTCTTGATAGCAAAACCATACGTTAAGTAAGAGGCATACACATCCTGCGCATAATCAAAAGTAAGGCTACTATTTACTTCTGATCCGGCAGAAAAAATGTCGCGGTAGAAGCCATCGCTGTTCACATCCCTGAAAATGGTTTTTGCGCCTATCTCCAGGTTTGTTTTATTCTCAAATGGATGTACATAATCTACCTGGAAGGTTAATTCGTCATTCCCGCCGTCGTTCTGGTTACGCTGCTTGTAAAACGGAGATTCTCCCTTGTAAAAACGGTCCTGGTAGTTGCGGGTGTCGGTATCCGTTGTTGAGTACTGCGACAGCACAGCAAGCTCACGGCCTGGTTTACCGAATGTATGCAGGAAATCAAGGTTAAGATCTGTTCCCTGTCGCTGGTTCCTGTTCTCGATATCAGTAAAGTATGACTGGGCATTTTGCTCAGTGCCGCCAATGGTTAAAAGCTGGTGCTGGTCATTATTCATCTTAAACTCGCCACCATTACGGCGTATACTTCCTGAAATACTGTTTTTGGCAGAGATCTCGTAGTCAAAGCCAATCAGCCCGTTCATAAAACCGCCGCGTATTTTGGTTTCACCTGACTGCGCACGCACCATCCTGTTTTCTTCCGGCTGGTTAAAGGTCGTGACATTGGTCATGTCGCCGTGGTTATAGAACTGAAAGGTGCTGGCATTAGCATTGATGCCCAGCTTGCCGCGGCGCACGTTCAGGCTGGCATTGCCGTTGCTGGCACGGGTACCTGCCGTAGCACTTACTGACCCGTTCACACCTTCTAAACCACTGTCTTTTTTAGTGATGATATTGATGATACCCGCTGTGCCCTCGGCATCATACTTTGCGGATGGGCTTGTGATCACTTCTACGGATTTGATCATGTCTGCCGGAAGTTGCTTTAGCGCGTCAGCAACATTGCCTGCCATGATAGACGAAGGCTTGTTATTAATCAGTACGCGTACATTGGAGCTACCTCGCAGCTGCACGTTTCCATCTGTGTCAACACTCAGCGAAGGTACTTTCTGCAGTACATCAGCAGCGTTTCCGCCAGTATTAGTAATATCTTTCTCCGCATTGTAAACAGTGCGGTCGATCTTCTCTTCAACCAAAGGTTTCTCACCTGTGATCACTACTTCGCCCAGTTTCTTTGCATCAGATGCCAGGGACACAGTGCCTACATTTACTTCAGCATTATCTGAGGCTACTGTTACGTTTTCTATGGTCTGTAACTGGTAACCAAGGAAAGACACATTCAGGTTATACTTACCTGCGGCTACTTTTTGAATAGTAAAATGCCCTTTGGCATCAACCATCGTTCCATCTATCGGTTTGCCGGTTACGGTACTGATCAGTGCCACTGTGGCAAACTCGATGGGTTGTTTGGTAGTGGCATCCAGCACGGTACCGCTAATTTTGCCATTGCCCTTCGGAATGGCTGTGCCCGGAATAGATGCTGCCTGTTGCTGCTGCGGTCTGGCCTGCTGCGCAGACGGCCCCTGAGCAAACACCGGAGCAGTACTTAGCCCCAGCAGTAGTAATAGTAAATGCTTCTTCATAGTTTTCGCAGGAAAATTTGTTTCGTATTTCGTTTGTGGGCTTTTGTTCATTTTTTAATTTTTAGCAGCTATTTTGCTGCTTTACATTGTAAAATAAAGGTGCTTTTCTGAGCTACTAAAACGGAATATACCAATGCAACTCATTTCTATATGAAAAGGCCTATGTGTACGATGAGTAGTTAATCGTTAAACTTTGGGCTTTTGTCGGAAGAGGAGCAAAAGGGATAAATTTGAATGCTATTACTATACTTTATACTTTCGGGAAAAATTGTAATATGGAAATTAACTTAACCCGCGTAGATCAGGATTATCATTTTGTGGCAACAGGTTCGGCAGGTGTCGGGCTGCACCTGGATGGGGCTCCGGAAATTGGCGGACATAATGCCGGCGCACGTCCGATGGAAATGCTATTAATGGGCCTTGGTGGCTGCAGTGCCATTGATGTGATACAGATACTGAAAAAGCAGCGCCAGCAAATTGACACATTCGATATCAAGGTTACGGCTGATCGTGTAAAAGTAGGAGAGTGCTCTTTATTCGGAACCATCAACGTGCATTTTATATTAGGTGGCCCACTAGATGAAGATAAAGTGCATAAAGCTATTAAGTTATCACTGGATAAATACTGCTCGGTGGCTATGGTGTTGTACAAAACAGCAGAAATTACCTACTCTCTCGAACTGGTATAAATAACCTCTGTTAACTGCTTCTTTGCACCTTTGCGGGCATCCTTATTAAGTTGTAAGGCACAATCTGTCTGGGTTGCAGCTGAACGCTACATTATGCAGCCAGGCCAGCGACAAACTTTACCAAAGTGCGTTTGGCAATTGGCAAGAGCGAGTTTTCAAGTGGAACCGGCACTTTTGATATAACAGCAAATGTGGCAGGATTTGGAAGCTCCTGTCGCTCTTTTACGAGTTGTACTTTCAGGGTTTCATGCGTCTGGGCCAACCCACGACGTACTGTTTGCAACAGCTGTGTGTTTATACCCCTATACTTCTCATAGGTATTTTCAAAAACGGTGATGCGGAACAGATAGACCTGGGTTTCTTTACCCGGATATGCTTCCAGGAACAGGTAGCCTTCGTTGTGGTAGATGGGGGTAATGCCTACGGAACTGATCTCCAGGTGTCGTTCCACAAAATCATAAAGCTCTTTCCCTTCTTCCAGAACCTCACCGAACAAAGGGGATGCATATTGTATGATCTCCTCTATTTGCTGCATGGTTTCGTCGTCTTCCACGATCTTTTCATACACTAGTTCCAGCTTCTCGAAGTCGGCGCGGCTGATGCGTTGCGGAAACTGCTCATATACTAGCTTTTTGTGCTCTTTTACCTGTTGCAGGTTACGGTAATGCACGATCAGGTCAGAAAAAACAGGGTACAGGCGCTTCTGACCAAACTCAGTTTTAGCAGTTTGAAGATAGGCCAGCAGCAAGTATTTTTTGTATTCAAAGTCAATAAGCCCTTCGGTTAGCCAGTTAACAGGTAGGGTGCTCATAAATCCTCCAGCTTTTAAATAGTACTAGTGCTTTTAACGAAAAAGGCCGGGGGTTTGGTTAAGGCCTCCAAGGAAGTTATTTGGTTAAAGGAGGCAGGAGGTAAGAAGCAGACGGGTTTGGTGTTGTTTAGGATTAGAAAAACCTGGCTGGTACAGTGAATACTGGTAAAATTTGAGGCAGTTTGAATATTAAGACGAAGTTATAGGCAGATGTTCTATCCGGGAGAAGAACTTTAATATTAAACAATTTCAATTATCTTTATTCAAGAAATGAATACGCTCTTTGCTTCTTGTAATAAATAAGTCTAAATCTGATTTCAGAGAATTAAAGTATAAAATGAACGTGCAGAAGAAAGTGAACGCTTCAGGGTTGTGATTTGATTTCAGAGAATTAAAGTATAAAATCAGCTTGTGTGTTGTTTCTGTCTTTTCCATGTTGTGATTTGATTTCAGAGAATTAAAGTATAAAATACGGCAGTCAATGTGAATGAAAGAGTCATAGTTGTGATTTGATTTCAGAGAATTAAAGTATAAAATCTGACCTATATTGCAGACTCCCTCTTCACGGTTGTGATTTGATTTCAGAGAATTAAAGTATAAAATTGGGAGTCTCGTTTACTTTCCGGATTAACTGTTGTGATTTGATTTCAGAGAATTAAAGTATAAAATGAAGAAGTTCTTGCGCCTTCTGTGTTTTCAGTTGTGATTTGATTTCAGAGAATTAAAGTATAAAATTCTGCAAAGTCCTGATAAAAGGGTACATCGTTGTGATTTGATTTCAGAGAATTAAAGTATAAAATCAGACTTTCGCACAGGAGTATTTTTCACTGGTTGTGATTTGATTTCAGAGAATTAAAGTATAAAATCAAAAAGGAGCTTAAACAAATGCCTCCATCGTTGTGATTTGATTTCAGAGAATTAAAGTATAAAATTGCGCCCACAGTTTGTTGTTCTTGGTGTCGGTTGTGATTTGATTTCAGAGAATTAAAGTATAAAATAGGCGGTGCGCAATGCCCTGACCTCCTACCGTTGTGATTTGATTTCAGAGAATTAAAGTATAAAATGGTGGAGGCGCAGAAAGTGCAGCTCTCCAAGTTGTGATTTGATTTCAGAGAATTAAAGTATAAAATTCCAAGGTGAAGTATACCCACTTTCTGGAGGTTGTGATTTGATTTCAGAGAATTAAAGTATAAAATTACCAATAACCAGTATGCAACCTATATCCAGTTGTGATTTGATTTCAGAGAATTAAAGTATAAAATGCCAGTACCGAACAAACCACCCTTGCCAAAGTTGTGATTTGATTTCAGAGAATTAAAGTATAAAATCTACGGCGTAAGTACGATGCCAGGATAACAGTTGTGATTTGATTTCAGAGAATTAAAGTATAAAATGTCTGTATTTTTACGGAGACCCAAGCGGCAGTTGTGATTTGATTTCAGAGAATTAAAGTATAAAATAGAGAACTTCGTAAGCTGTTTATTTACAGGTGATTACAAGGTTTTTTTTGCGTATAAAAATGCTTCTTATACCTAATGTATTACCAAGGGTTTTATACTTTTAAATGCAAAAAGCCCTGCCGAACTGACATTCCGGCAGGGCTTTTTGCATTAGAACATTTCGAGTTGCTTTGGGGCCGGGGTAACAGCTTTTCTGCCATTACCCCATAAATTTATTATGCGGCCGTACTGCTTATCTGTGAACTGGGCAATAGTAACTAAGCCTTTGGGCGGTAACATCTGCTTTACCCTGCTTACATGTACATCTGCGCTCTCGCGGCTAGCGCAGTGGCGCGTATATACCGAGTACTGCATCATAGTAAAGCCATCTTTTTGCAGCCTTTTTCGGAACTGCGTGTATTCACGGCGGTCCTGTTTGGTTTCGGTGGGGAGGTCAAAAAATACGAATAGCCACATGCTGCGGTAAGCGTTTAGTCTGTTTTGCATAGTTCAGGGTAAGCGATCTCATCTCTTTCGCCGGCAAAGCACGCTACCAGTGAGGTTGTGGTTTTATTAAGGCCGACCAATAAGGGGCTGGTTTCGCCATTTATGCGCACATCGTGTGTAAGCGTTTGTAATAAGGCTGATTTCATGGGCTTGGTAAGTTCGCTGCAGTCGGGGTGCAGCCCAAATAGCTTTTTCACGGCACTATCAACTACAGGGCGGTAAGGTTCCATTACATCGTCGGCAAGGCAATAGGCATTGTAGCGATTGTGGTGGTGTATGCCTATGGTAGGCAATAAGCCTGAACTTACCAGCGCTCTTGCCACGGCTGCCCTGAGTATGGCATAACCATAGTTAAGCAGGTTATTCGGCGCTTCGCCGAAGCGGTCGCGGCGAAAGGGCAGGGGCGAGAACACATGCTGCCAATAGTGCCTGGCTGCCCGGGCCTCCAGGTTCGTGCTGTCGCCGCTACGCACCTCTTTCCAAAACCGGAGTAGTGGCTCGTGCGGCAATTTATGGTAGCGGAGCATAAGTGCCTGGTTCCGGATCTTGGCCTGCACCGTTTGCTGCCAGAGTTGTTTTTGCAAAGGCTTCTTGGCCGACAGTTGCTGCCGGAAACGTTCGTTCTGTACCGAGTGCCCACACAGCGGCAATAATAGGCCGGTGGGGTGGTGCTTTTCATCGCAGTAAATTACTGCAGTGTTATTAGCCAAAAGCTTCTGCATCACGGCCTGCGAGTAGATCAGTTCCGGGTGATCCAGCACCACCACACCTACATCTTCAATGGGTACTTTGTTAAGCTCGCCGGTTTCACGGTTTACCAATACCAGCTGCTCCAGCCGGATGTTTAAATCCAGTGGAGAGCCTAAGTATATGGTTCGTTTCAGCATCGGCTATAGTTTTATTAGTTGGCCGGTTGGCGTTATTTTAACTTTGATCGGAGTTGCTTGTTCCCAAGCTTTCATGCTTCTGATTCTGATTCCTTCCGAATCGTATTCAATAGTAGAAGCCTTATGTATTCTAAAATTGTAATCACCCATAGACAGCTTCTGTACCCGATAGAGATATGAGTTTAGCAGCTGATGCAGGTTACTATCGTTCCAGTTCACTTCTTCATCAGCAAGGCCGAGCAGGAACATGTCATTTATCTGTAAGGTCTGCACCAACTTATACCCTTCTGCAGTAGTGGGTTGAACGACGGGTATACCTTGTTTTTTGCGTTCTACGGATTCGTAAAAAGTTACAACACGCTCGTGTAATTTGCCCTGCTCGTCCTGGTAAATGGCTACATGGTGATTACTGCCTGGCTCTACCCATTGGTTCAGGTTCTTTTTCAGCTTAACCATTCCAGAAGAGTTCTCCCGAATACGTACTTTTTTTATCGGGTTCTGCCGACCGCTTTTACCTTTTATGTTGGGCATATAAAGTGGCTCGGTGAAGGCTGATTTTGGAATCTCGAATTTCTTGGCATCCGGATTCACGCCAAAGCTGCGCAGCCTTTCCTTTACTATTCCCCGTACTGACGGGTCCACGATCTTACTGATCATGGCAGGTGTCAGGGTTTCGAGGCTTTTGCGAACAGCATAGAATTCCTGTCCCGCCAGATCCTGCCGTTTACCGTAAACAGTTTCCTTGTGCAGTTGTCCTCGTGCAGAAACTTGGCGCTGTGTCGATAGTTTTCCGTCCTTTCCTTTTACTTTCCTGTTCCAGGATGTAACAGTTTTGCTGTTCTTTTTCTGGGATACCAGTATGTTCTCAATCGCTGCCCTGGCGTCACGGTAAAAGGTATCCCAGGGAAGTTCAAAATTATGCATTTCAGGAGAGCGATCCAGGCTGTTCCAGCGGCTCAACTCCTGCAACATGCGTGGTGTTGTAAGTGCAACTACCAGTGCATCCACGGCATGGTGGCGGTGGTCGTCCCGGGTTTTCTTGTTTTTATCCTGGTTAAGTATTGAGTTTAAGCCCCAGTAATGGCGAAGTGGTGCTGTGGTTGTACCTGTGGCTACATCTACGCGGTCGCAGATACTTTTCAGGTAAGCTTTCGCCTCCTTACTTATATATCTCGTGTCATTAAGCTGTTTCTGTGCAAAGTCTTCCTCAATCTTTTCCTGCTTAAACCTGTTAAGTTTGCGCGGCATATTTTTCTGGACACGCTCCAGCACCAGGAGATAATTGGCAGTATCGCCACTCATGCACTCAAAAGGAGTTTTGTTACCTTTTTTAATGTTAAACTCTTTTTCGCATAATGTCTTGTTAGCGATGCTATCGTCCAGTGTGCGGCTGTATGGCAGTATGTGCTCAATATCAAAACGGCCGTATTCGAAGAGCTCGCTGAAGCTAATGGCTTTACCAGTGTATGGGCAAATTTTATTGCACTCTTCCCAAAGTTGGTATTTGTCTATATCATTTTTGCCAGGGCGATGGACTCCTTGTTTGATCAGTTCCTGATAGTAGCGTTCGTTACGTGCTCTGTTTTTTAATTGATCAATTCTGATATCAGCACGTTTAGTAGCCGACACTTTCAGGTCTCGGGCGAGCTCCACCCGAATAATATCAAACTTGCCATACTGTGGCAGCAGTTGGTTTACCAGCGTGCGTATCTCGAGCAGCGCCTGCTGCACAATAGGGTTGCGTAGGTTTTTCGGGTCTTCCAGCTTCTCTAGCCCGGTTTTATACTCGCTGATCTGGCTGTGGTGATAGCCGGCAAGCTTTGCAGCTTCATCGTATCTTTTACCATTGCGTAAGAAAGGCAGCATCTTGCGGATAGCCTTCAGGCTCAGGCTGCCGTAACCTTCCTTCAAGTGAGTTTTTGCAAGTTTTTCCAGCTGCTTTTCATCAAATCCCCATTTGCCAGTGGCGTACTTTTTAAGCCAGTCAGAGTCTTGTGCAAAGAATAAGGTATGCCACACATCAAGCTTGGTGATGCTTTTCTCATCTGTTTTGGAAGTACGCAAGGTTTTGTCTTCGTCGGGCAAGGTATCCCAGGCGGCTTTGCCAAACAGCTTTGAGAGTTTTATACTTGTTTCATTACCCGTAAACTGTTCACCCTCTTCATAATTAAAAGTATAATCCTCCGTCAGTTTTAGTTTTTTGCGGATATCGGTAGGTTTATTTTTGTCTTTGGTGTAGAACAGCTCTACAAGTTTGGTTTTCTCTTCATCGTCCAGCTGCTCGTTAAACCTGCCAGGTCCAGCCACCTGCAGGTTGTTGATGATCTGCCACATCCTGAACTCCTCAAAATCCGGGTGACTGATAGGTACGCGCGGTTTCTGCGGCTCCAGGGTACACTTACCAACCAGGTGCTTCTGCGATTTAAGTGGCCGCTGAAAAAACATGATGCCGAAGTCTGGTGAAGTTAGCTGCTGTTTCAGTTCAGGAGTGAGTGTATGCGGGTGATACTGTTGCTGCACGTGCCAGATCTCCTCCATTTCCTGCTCAAACCAGCTGCGCAAGGTATATCGGTTGCGCAGGCGTTGCACATGCGGGTCCAGCGAAGCTAGATAAGAACCGAAGGTTTTAAAGCCACCTTGCTGCCATTCTTCCAATGTGCCATCAATGCCGGCTTTACCATTTCCACCTTTGTAGAGCGCGCCTTCTTCGTTACTACCGGATTTGCGATTGCTCTTAAATCCCCGGCGCTGGTTCAGGTGAAATATTATGCGCCCAAGCTCATGTGAAGATAGTGGTTCAGATAAAGCCTTTTTGCGTAACTGATAAGGGCAGCCCTGCCAGAAAGGATCGTTCTCTTCAAGTGTGGCGGGCATTAAGTCTGCCTGCTTCAACGCTTTTTGCAACAGGTTATTCCTGAATTTCCGACGAAACAGTTGTCGCCTTTTTTGGCGATATTCTCCCCGTTTTGCGTTTTTAGAGGTTTCTGCTTTGCTTTTGGCATCTACGTTAACGCCTACCGGGAAAATGTGTGCACCGGCTCCAAGTATCCGTTTTGCGGTATCATCAATCACTGACCAACCAATAGAGTTGGTGCCAAGGTCCAGTCCTAATATTTTCATAGCTACAAATTTGATATTGTAATATAAATATATATCTTTGGACTAACAATGACAAAATAATCTCTGAAATCTTGTCACAATAAGGGTGAAAAATCCCGTAGACGAAAGTCTTTGGCGCTGCTTCGGTAGCGCCTTTTTTATTACCTCATTACATAGTTCTTCACTATTAATTTACTGTGGTCTGTAGCCTTGTTACACTAACCTATTTAATTGTTTCCCCTACACTATCAATTTCACTTAAACCCAAATAACAATGGGGAAAAGAACACAACAATAATGGCCCATAATGCATAAACCGGTATGTAAACGGGGATTGGTTTTCCGTCATCCTCTGTCTCGGCTTTACCTTGTACCACGTTGTAAAGCTTAAAGGTAACAAGCAACAAGTTTACAAGTATCAGGATATTGCCACCCAAAACAGCGGTTCTGTTTGGTGTAATTCCCCATTCTGATATCCGGAATAAGATGGCTGAAAGAGCAATTCCATTTACCAGGATCGTAACAAAAGACAATAGTAGTAAGACCCAGTTAGCTGATGTGCTCTTGTTTCCGCGGGTGCTTTCTGCTATCGAAAAGAAGATGATAGCCATAACCCCGATCTACAGCAAATTGAATATGATAAGGAACTCGCGGTCGCTGTAAGGATTTTTGCCTGAGTATAAGATGGCAAAGAGATAAATGACAAGCATTACCAGGACCAGCGGACTGAAGATCCTGGCAATAACCGGTGATACCTTGTTCACCAAATCCGGGTGATCATCCAGGTGTAGCACCTCCACATGCTGGTCTTGCAGGTCAACCTCGTCATCTGGAGACAGGTAAGCAGCCAGGGTTGCCAGCCCGAGTGGTGGAAACAGCGAATACTTAATTGGGCGCCAGAAGGGGCTTTCAGCCTCTGCAAGGGCGGGTAGTATGAGTTTAACTTTCAACTGGTGCGTGGTTTTAGGTTAAGTATACCTGATGGCGTTTAAGTTTTTGTACTACTGGAGGAGCAAGGCGTAACCATGTTTTGCAATCGTATTTAGTCTATCATATCGCCCAGGTCGCTCACTCCCAACGTGAACCAGATAACGATCATGCCTAGCATGATCTTGACGGCTGGTGGAATAGTGAACCCAAACCTGTTTTGGAGCCATGCATTTGTCTGCGGCGCGTAGAGCAACGAAACAAGCATGAAAAAAATACCCGGAACAGGGTGTACCAAAAGCAGGTTTAGCACACCGATCGTTAGAACGATCACGCCCAACACACCGCTGATGATTTGTGCTGGAAAGATTTGGCTTTTCATGGCTGTGTGGCTTAGCTACCTGCAAACGGTGTCCCGAAAATGCCTACAGCCAGCTCGGCCCATACCAGGAATAGGGCCACCAGTATGGCTCCGATGATGAACAAACGGTACTCTTTGTTTCGTACACGTCTTAGCACGAACTCGCACGCCAGGCCAGTACCAAGCAAAAGTATGCCCATTACTATAAAGTCGAATGGACCCCAATCTACTTCGTTTGTGAACTGCATTGCTACCAAAGGGATAAGCAATAAGAAAGCTACTGTGAGCACAATGCCAATGAGTCTTTTGTTTTGTGTAAGCATGATTTTTAGTTTTTAAGTTATTGAAAATTGAATTTTTTATTTGAACCCGAATAGCAGCGGGAATAGGAAAACCACAAGCACAGTCCAGAAGAAATAGACCGGGATGTACAGCACAATGGCTCTGCCTACCTCGGAAATGGCAGCCTTTCTGGTAACCGTCTTAAAAAGCATGACCGCGACGAGCAGCAGGTGGATCAGAATGAGCACGTTGGCACCCAGCACTGCCACACGGTTCGGCGTAATGCCCCACTCCGAGATTCGGAAGGAGATAGCAGACAGCGCAATGCCGTTTACTACTATGGTTACCAGAGAGAGTAGCAGGAGCACCCACACACCCGCCGTTGATTTCTCTTTAGCAGAGCTTTCGGCAACGGAGAAGAATATTAAGGCCATCACCCCGATCAAGAGCACGTTAAACAGCAGCAGGAACTCGCGGTCGTTATAGGGGTCTTTGCCAGAGTAGATGATGGCGCCCAGGTAAATTACCAGCATGACCAGCACCAACGGACTGAATATTTTGGCAATGATGGGCGATACTTTGTTTACCAACTGCGGATTAGTTTGAGTAAGGAAAGTAGCTACAATAGGTACTGCGGGTAAGCCAAAAGCTACGATGTATTCGAAGTAAAACTCCTCAATTTTAATACCGATCAGGGCAAATAATCCAATCGTAATACCAGTCATTATGCCTCCAGCGATAATGAGCATAGCCGACATCACTGCCAGATCACCGTTAAAGCGTAGGAAACTGAGGCGTTTCTTATAGTTGCTTAGCTCATCACCTGCATACGTTACACCAAGTATAACCCAGAGCAGCAGGGGTAAATGAATGCAGGCTAAGACAAGAGTATCGCTGTTGTTATTGTTAGGCAGCGCATTGATATACACCATACAAACCCCTATAGCAGCAGCGAGGTAAGCGGTTTTGTTTACTGCCAGTTCATTTTTCCAGGCGAAGTAAGCTGCCAAAAACGGGAATACCAGAAAGCCGATATTTCGGGGATAAAAGAACTCTTCGCTGATCGGGAAGATAACCGGAAGTTTTGCAAGTATGCCGGCAACTAAAGAAGCAACCACAACGAACAGAAATTCTTTGCCAGAGCCCCAGAAAACCTCATCTGATTCGTAGCTCAGCCTCTCGTTCCAGAATTCAGCTAGCACGTTGCCCTTGAGCTCCGGGTACAGTATGCTGAACTCCTTTTTAAAAGGTGTTTTGTTGTTTCTATACAACTCCTCAAGTTGCCTGGGATTATTCATGCTGGAAAGTATCGCTTCTTTCATGTTGCTATGCTTAAACATTTGCACTCTATTTTTATAGTTCTGGTATTTCTGGTTTTTTAATCCCACATCGTCCCGTTTAGCCCCAGCACAATACCAAGCCACAGCACCAGGATGAATACAAGTACACTTAATATGTTTGCCACTGCTGCTCTCCAGCCCCCAAGCGAACGCAGATGATCCATGTTGTAATAAAATAAACCGCCCAGTGCACTGGCTGCAGGTACCAGGAGCAGTGGTTTAACCATCCATAGCTTTGGCCAGCTTGGGTCAGATTCAGCTCCAAACAGGAAAAAAAAGATCAGCGCCAATCCAATTGTTGCCCCCTGCAGCATCCGCTTACCTACTGAAGCAGTATGAATCGGATGATTTTGTATGTCATTTTTTTGCGTCATCTCATTTAGCTGTTAGTAATGTCAATCAATTTACCCGGATGTTTTAAAGTACTTTGAAATACAAAGTGTAAGTATAAAAAAATATCAGGTTTCTTTTCTATTGCTTAAAATAAGTTGCTCCAGTGCATCCAGGTGGCTGGTAAAGGCCTTTCGGCCAGCATTGGTAGCATGGTAAGTCGTGTTGGGCTTGCGACCGACAAATTGCTTTTCCACGCGCAGGTATTCCGCATCTTCCAGCGCACGCAGGTGGCTGGCCAAGTTACCGTCTGTAAGTTGCAAAGTATCTTTCAGGGTATTAAAATCTACTTTGTCCTCTACCATCAGCACCGACATAATACCAAGTCGGGCCCTGCTCTCAAAGGCCTTGTTTATATTTTCAAAATAATCTTTCACAGGTTTGCTAGCGTTCGTATTTAAAATACACCAGCGTACCATACACTATGTGCAGCACTCCAAATCCCAGTGTCCAGGCAAGTAAGCCATACCCTATAAAAAAGCTGGCCAGCAGGCCAAGGGTAATTTCGCAGAGCCCCAGGTAACGGATATCGCTGAGGGTATACTTACTGGTATTTAATAAAGCACAACCATAAAAAATAAGCATGGCAGGGGCTACCAGGTAAAGCAGGCTGTGGTAGATCAGTATGGCACAAAAGATACCGCCTGCTGCCAGAGGTATAAACAAATTAACAAGCATTCGCTCGGTTTTGCTGTCCCATACCCGATGGCTTTTCTTTTTAGCATTGCGGGCGGTAAAAAATACAGCCAGACACAGGGCCGCTATAAAAACAAGCGCCGCTACCGATACCAGAAACAAGATGGACTCTCTGGTGAGGTTTTGCCCCAGGCTTTCAGAATAGTTAATCTGATGTGTTACCAGGTACCATTTTGCTACAGCCGCTCCTATAAGCGCCGATACACCGGCTGCTACTCCCGATAGGCCGCTGAGCGAAATAAACCGGGAAGAGCGATCCATAATGTTACGGATCTCGTGCAGGGTGGCTAACTGGTCTTGCTGCTGGTTCATATAAAGTACTTTGAATTCCAAAGTTAATTTAGTTTTACGCAAAGTCAATAGCTGGGTATAAAGTTTTTTAAAATATGTGAGAATTTTGATTGGCGAACAGAAAAGCAACATGTACAGGGGCTGCAAAGTCATTTTTAACTTAAGGGCCCGCCTTACGTTTAAAGCAGAACCAAAAGCAAGAGGGGGCTTGCCTCACAGCTGCCCTCTTCAATACATATCATTTAAATAGAAAAGCGATGAATTATACAGAACATTTTGAAGGTATAAAACTGGATGTGCAGGCAGTAGATATTGAGATCTCTGATGCCATACAACAGAATGTGCGGGATATCATATCAAAAATGAAGCGTCATGCTAAAAAAATAGACTCTGTGGATGTATACTTCAAAGAGGAAGCCAGCCATGCCACGAAAGCCAAAAGTGTTCATATGCGGGTTGGTATTCCTGGCAATGATGTATTTGCGCAGGATGAAGGCGATAACTGGTATGAACTGCTAAAGAACGTAGAAGGAAAATTAAAGCGGCAGTTAGAAAAAAGGTAAAATTGTGTTCTTTTTTCAGTTCAAGCCCGGAGCACCTGAAGGTAAAACCTTTTAGTGTTGCGGGCTTGCTGTTTGTTGCAGCACCCCCGCAACAGTCAATATAATTTAGTACTGCCTGGTTATCTGATAGCAGGTATTGTAACAGTAATTTAACAAAGTATAACAGCTAGGTATGGCAGACACAAACTATTCGGGTAAAACAATTCTAATTACTGGCGGAGCACAGGGCATTGGTTTTGGTATGGCGCAGGCCTTTGCTGCGGCAGGTGGCAATGTCGTAATAGCAGACTCGGATGAAGAAGCAGGGGAACAGGCTGTAAAAAGCCTGAAAAAGCTACAGCTGGAAGTGCTTTTTATACCTTGCGATGTGAGTAAAGAACAGGAGGTGGAGGAGCTAATGCAGCGAGTGGAGGAGAAATATGGCCAGTTAAACGCACTGATAAATAATGCCGGCATTGCGGACCCTTTTATGGGCTCTTTAGATGCACTTGATATGGCTGAATTTGACCAGGTATTGAGCGTAAACCTGCGGGGGCCACTGCTGTGCGCAAAGTATGCGCTCCCATTGCTTAAAAAGGCAAAGCATCCGGTAATTTTAAATATCTCCAGCACGAGGGCTTTTATGTCTGAGCCTAACACTTTTGCCTATACCGCATCTAAGGGTGGCCTTGAAGCACTGACTCATTCCCTTGCCGTTAGCTTATCTAAAGAAGGAGTTAGGGTAAATGCCATCGCGCCAGGATGGATCGAAACAGGCGGATGGCAGAAAGAGGATGCCGGTCAAGCGCCACAACACACAAAACAAGACCAGGAGCAGCATTTGGTAGGCAGAGTGGGCATGCCCGCTGACATTGCTGAAGCAGCATTGTTCCTGTGCTCAGAAAAAGCTGGTTTTATCACTGGCCAATCGCTGACAATAGACGGAGGTATGACAGTGAAAATGATTTATGTCTGATTTTGCCTAACCCTTAGGCACTGAAAAAAGTAAACAAAAGGCAAAACCAGACAGTCGTGCGTATCCCAGGAGCCCCAACATTAATCTACGTTACAAACCCCATGTGTGCATGGTGCTATGGCTTTACAGCAGTAGTGCGCCGGCTAAAAGCACTGTGGCAGGGTCGGTTAAACGTGCAGGTGCTACTTGGAGACCTGAATGCACATGCTACAGAACCCCTGCAACAGCAGGAAAAGGAGCGTCTGGCAGTTAGCTGGCATCGGGTACAGGAGCGTACGTACCTGCCTTTCGATTACCGATTTTTTAAGCAACAGGACTTGGTATACGATACGGAACCTGCCTGCAGAGCCTTGCTTTGCGTGAGGTTGTTACGCCCTGTGCTTACGCTTGAGGTGCTACGGGCCATGCATTCCGCTTTTTATGTAGATGGGCTTGACCTGAAAAGAACGGAAGTACTGGTGCGTATTGTAGGCTTGTTCGGTATCCCCGAAAACCTGTTCCTGACACTGTTTGAGTCAGATGAAATTCTGGAGCAGCTGGAGGAGGAATTCGGCTATGTAGATGATATCGGAGCCACTAGTTTTCCCAGTGTTTTCCTGGTTACGGAGTATGGTGCAGAGGAGCTGTCCAAGGGCTTTTGTGAGTTGCACGAACTGGAGCAGCGCCTGCTACAGGTAATGTCTGTAAGATAGATGTAACGACATATATTTTATAAAACGCCACATTTCTAAACATTTATTTAACTTACCTGTTTTAAGGCAAGTTAATTCCTTTAGCAGTTTGAAACCCAGTTTTCTACATTAAAATATAGCAGACGTTAATACAACGCTGATCTGCTTTTTCTACTATAATTCGTACAGAATTTTATTGCCTAAATATTACAATCTTCGTATATTTAGGAGCTAGAGTATAAGCTCTATACTGTCACCTGAACCTATATGAGAAGCAAAACATCAACAAACCAAGTAGACGAGTATCTCGAAAACCTGACTCCTGAAAAACAATTGCTGGCGCATGAGATCCGCCGCATCATCCATGCCTCTGTGGCGCACCTGGAGGAGAGTGTGCGCTGGGACTGTGCCTGTTACTTTTTTTATGGACCGGTATGCTATTTTGTTTCTTCGCGCAGTGGCATTCACTTCGGCTTCTTCCGGGGTAAGGAACTGTCTGACCCGAATCGCAGACTTGTTAGCCGTAACGGGCAGAACCCTCATATCAAGATCCGCTCTATAGAGGATATTGATGAAAACTATTTTGGGGAACTGGTGCGCGAGGCCGTGTTGCTAAACCAAAATTAAATAGCCGGCTCGCAGCCTTCATGGCTGCACTCTTCACTAGGCAATTCCAGTTCAATCGTAACATGGCTGATATCCATGTCAGCCATTGCTGTACGTACTTGTTGCTTAATTACTTCAGCTTCAGCCAGGCTGGTGTGGTTGGGCACTACTGCATGCAGGGTAAGGATGTTGTATGTGCCATCCATCGTCCAGATGTGCAGGTCGTGCACTGCCTGTACGCTTGGCAATTGTACGAGCTTCGTTTTAACTTCATCCAGGTTCACATTGGCGGGCGTTCCCTGCAGCATGATCTTTAAGCCGTGGCGCAGGTTTTGAACTACGTTGTACAATACATAAATGGTGATGCCAATAGAGAGCAGAGGGTCAATCACGGGCAGGTCGAAGAAATAAAGAACGATACCTCCAACCAACACTGCTACCCAGCCTAAAACATCTTCCAGCAGGTGTAACCTTACGACGCGTTCGTTAAGCGAATCACCACTTTTAAGCCGCAGAACGGCAGCACCGTTCACAACAATACCAAGTATGGCAAAGCCGATCATACCCGGTGCGTTTACTGGTTCCGGGTGTAGAATGCGCGGGATCGCCTCTGATAAAATAAAGCCTGAACCTACTAAAAGGATAACGGAGTTGATAATTGCCCCGAGCAGTGAGAAGCGCTTGTAGCCAAACGTAAATTCCTTATCACGGTCTTTTTTTGCCACTTTCTCAAAATACCAGGCAAGGCCCAGTGAAAGAGAGTCCCCGAGGTCATGGAGGGCATCGGAAAGTATGGCCACGCTGTTTATCATCAGGCCGCCTACCAGTTCAAGTATCGTAAACCCAAAGTTAAGGAAGAAAGCTACTTTGATATTCTCGCCCGCATGATGATGATGGTGCCCCGGGCCGTGGCTATGGTTATGATTGTGGTGTTCGTGTGCCATTCTAATCCGGAAACGACTGTTATTTACTTAAGATTCCTAAACTGTAAACAAGGCAGCATTGTACAGGTTACAACGCTGCTTTGTAACTTTGCCAGAATTGGCAAGTTAGTTAAATTAATCAGGTTGCTAAACCATTACACCTTTTACGATGACCAATGAAGATACTGCTGATTGAAGATGAGCCTAAGGTTGCCGCTTTTATAAAGAGAGGGCTGGAGGAGCAGAGCTATGAAGTGACGCAGGCCTACGACGGTGTATTTGGCGTGAAAATGGCGCTGCAGGACGAGTATGACCTGATCATTCTGGATGTGATCCTGCCAAACATGAATGGGTTTGAAGTTTGCCGTGAAATCCGGAAGCATAACAGTAACGTGGCAATCCTGATGCTGACAGCCCTCGGAAACACAGATGATAAGATTACAGGACTTGATGCCGGCGCTGACGATTACCTGACTAAGCCTTTTGAGTTTAAGGAACTGCTGGCACGGATCAGGGCACTGAAACGACGCGGCTCAGAAAGTAGTGTGGGGGAGGTACTGCAGATCGCCGACCTGGAACTTGATGTGGCCAAGAAAACAGTGACACGTGGAGGCAGGCAGATTAACCTTACTGCCCGTGAGTTTACCTTGCTGTATTACCTGCTCCGTAACCAGGGCCGGGTAGTGTCGCGGGTGGATATTACAGAGCAGGTTTGGGAAACATCCTTTGATACTGGCAGCAACGTGATCGATGTATACATTAATTTTCTGCGTAAAAAGATAGATAAAGATCAGGATAACAAACTGATACATACATTGGTGGGTATGGGCTATGTGCTAAAGGAGCAGGATAAAGTATGAAGATCAGATACAGGCTTACACTTCAGTTTGCAAGCATTATTGCCCTCATCCTTATTCTGTTTTCCCTGGTAGTATACTATTTCACCTCGCTTTACCGGCAGAATGATTTTTTTGAACGCATACATAAGCGGGCATATATAACTGCCCGGTATATACTGGATGCGGATGAAAGCAGTGAAGAGCAGCGGCGGCAAAACCAGATAAGCTATTACCAGGTGTTACCTTTTGAGGCGGTGCGCATATACAGCGAAAATGGAGAGCTTGTATTTGCAGAAGGTAAAGGCAGGTTTGGCCTCAGCCCTGCGGTGCTGGAGAAGATAAAAAAGCAGCAGGAGTACCAATACGAGCAGGGGGTGAGGCAGGTAGTGGGCATTTACTACCCCAAGGCAGGGGGCGATTATTATGTACTGGCCTCCTCGATAGATGCTTACAGCCTTCGTAAGTTACAGCACCTTAAAGTAATACTTATTGTGGGCTTCCTGGGCTCCATGGTAGTCGTATTAATTGCTGGCTGGATGTTCTCAAAACAGGCCATGCGCTCCATAACAAAGGTTGTGAGCGAGGTAGAGAAGATCAACGCCAGCGACCTGCACATGCGTCTGAGTAATGCCGAAGGAAAAGACGAGGTATCGCATCTTGCCCAGACTTTTAACAAGATGCTGGACAGGCTGGAGCTGGCTTTCGAAATGCAAAGCACCTTTGTGTCAAATGCTTCGCATGAACTACGCACGCCGCTAACCGCCATGATCGGGGAGCTGGAGGTGGCGCTTATGAAAAAGCGCGAGCCGGAAGAATATGAGCGGGTGCTGCACTCCACCCTGGAAGATGCCAAACTCCTGACGGAACTCTCAAATGGCTTATTGCAAATAGCGCAGGCCAGTATAGATGCCTCAAAAGTAAAGCTGACCAATCTGCGTTTCGATGAACTGGTATGGATGGCCCGCGAGCAGGCGCTAAAGCGCAAACCTGGATCCAGAATTGAGATAGACTTTGAAAAATTTCCGGATGACGAAGACCGCCTGGTCGTAAAGGGAAATGAAGCGCTGTTGCTGATCGCGGTCATGAATGTGTTCGAAAATGCCATCAAGTTTTCACCTCCTGGTCTGCCGGTGCATGGTATTATCCGGCTGAAGAAGCAGGAGGTTTTGCTGGAGGTAAAGGACCAGGGCCTTGGCATTGCACAGGATGACCTGAAGCATGTATTTGTACCCTTCTTCCGGGCAGAAAATGTAAGGAACATAAGCGGACACGGAATAGGCTTGCCACTGGCCGAACGCATCCTTAAGCTACACAAAGCATATATAGAAGTCGACTCACGCATTAACCAGGGTACAACAGTCACGATCCGTATTCCACAGGCTTACACTTTTATTCCTTACCGCCCCTAATTTTAATTTGATTTTAATGTCGTTTTAATCCCAGCTTAATCTCAGGCAGGTAGCTTTGTGACATCATCAGGTAAATGAGCAACATCTTTCTTATGTAGTACAGGTGTGCTTGAATGCCCAAAAAAATCAAAATGAAAAACAGTTCTATTTATCTGGCTAACCTCAGCAAAGACATACCTGCAGGCTTAGTCGTTTTCTTTGTTGCGCTTCCGCTTTGTCTGGGAATTTCACTGGCCTCAGGTGCACCCCTTTTCTCGGGTATAGTTACCGGTATAGTGGGTGGTGTGCTGGTTGCTTGGTTGAGCGGCTCCCAGTTGAGTGTAAGTGGTCCGGCAGCCGGGCTAACAGTTATCGTTTTAAACGGTATCGAAACCCTCGGTTCCTTTGAATCTTTTCTGCTTGCGGTAGTGATTGCCGGTTTTCTGCAGCTATTGCTGGGCTTCATAAAAGCAGGTGTGATCGGGTTATACTTTCCATCTTCCGTGATACGGGGTATGCTTGCAGCAATTGGCCTCATCCTTATTTTAAAGCAGATCCCACACTTTTTAGGGGCCGATGAAGATTTCTTTGGTGAGATGCAGTTCTTTCAGCCGGATGGGCGTAATACCTTCTCGGAATTAACTTATTCGCTCTCTAAGATACAGGTTGGTGCGTTTATCATTGGCCTGGTCTCTTTAGTTGTGCTGCTTCTGTGGGATCTTCCGGCGCTTAAACGCAATAAGTTTCTGAAGCTTGTACCTGGCGCCCTGGTAGCAGTAGTGCTTGCCATTGGTATCAACTTCTTCTTCATGTCTTTCATGCCGGCACTGGCTGTTTCGTCCACGCACCTTGTTAATCTGCCTGTAATAGGTAGCTTTAGCGAACTATCCAGCGAGTTGCAGTTTCTGAGTCTTGAGCAGTTAGCTAACCCATCGCTCTATATTGTAGCTTTTACCATCGCTATTGTGGCCAGCCTCGAAACATTGCTTAGTGTAGAGGCTACTGATAAGCTGGATCCGCACAAGCGCCGCAGCGACACAAACCGGGAGCTAAAAGCACAGGGTGTGGGCAATATTGTAGCGGGCCTGCTGGGAGGTTTACCCATGACAGCCGTTATCGTACGCAGTTCTACCAATGTTGCCGCAGGTGGACAAACTAGAGTATCAGGTTTTGTACATGGCATCTTACTGGCGCTATCTGTTTTTCTGCTAGCAGGAGTGATGAATATGATTCCGCTTTCAGCACTGGCAGCTGTACTGTTAGTAGTGGGTTATAAGCTTACAAAGCCAGCCTTGTTCCGGGCTCAGTTCAAATTAGGCTTTGAGCAGTTCATACCTTTTGTGGTCACAATTCTGGCCATTTTGTTTACCGACCTGTTAATTGGTATCTGTGTAGGACTCGCTGTCGGCGTATTTTATATTCTGAAGGCCAACTATAAATCACCTTATTTCTATCACAAGGAAGAGCATAAAGACCGGGAGGTCATCCGCATAAAATTAAGTGAGCACGTGTCATTCCTCAATAAAGCAAGTATCATTTTGACGCTGGACCATTTGCCTGATAACAGCCATGTGATAATAGATGGAGAAAACTCTGCATTTATTGATTATGATGTGCTGGAATCGATACAGGAATTCAGCAAAACAGCTCACGAGCGTAACATTCAGGTAGAGCTGCTAAATGTGCAAGAAGTAGCTATCATGGATATGCATTAACTTCATTCAGAAAAGAAAAGAGGGCCTTTTATAAGTCATGTTAATTGATTCATTTTGTGCAGCGTACCTCCGTTTGTAAACCCAAGGAATATTTTATGAAAAGAATACTGGCAAATAATAAAAAGTGGGTTGAGCAGAAGCTTAGCGAAGATAAAGAATACTTCAACAAGCTGGCTTTAGGGCAGGAGCCGCGGTACCTGTTCATCGGCTGCTCAGATAGCCGCGTACCAGCAAACGAAATTTCAGGCACAGGACCTGGTGAGATGTTTGTACACCGCAACATCGCGAACATGGTGGTGCATACAGATATGAACCTGCTCTCGGTACTGCATTATGCTGTAGAGGTGCTCAAAGTAAAAGTTATCATCGTATGTGGCCATTACGGTTGCGGTGGTGTGGCTGCTGCTGCAGGTAACAAGCAGTATGGTATGATCGATAATTGGCTGCGTAATATAAAAGATGTTATCAGGCTGCATGAGCGTGAGATAATGAGTATCTACGATGAGGAGCAGCGCCTGCGCCGGCTCGTGGAGCTAAACGTGATCGAGCAGGTGCACAACCTCTCGAAAACATCCATCATTCAGAATGCCATGCGCACCGATGACCCACCAAAGCTTTACGGATTGGTGTATGACATTCAGGAAGGGCTTTTAAGAGATTTGAATGTAGACGTGCCTTCCTTCAAACGTTACGAGCACATATACAGCCTACTGGAAGAAAATAAACAGGCGACTACTACCTGATCAGCTCCCCTCTTTCCAAACATCTGAAGTCTTCTGTCTGTTTGGGGCTTCGATGTAAACCTACATTTTGTAGAAATGAAAAATCCCTGCTGAAGTATCAGCAGGGATTTTTGTGTGGAGTTCATCCACTATCTTAGGTAAAACTTACCATCGGTAACCGTAAGTATGCGGTCGACGGTAGTTGTTTCTACCACTCATAGTCTCTTCTCGAAGACGATCCGTAAGAGTAGGGAGGTCCGCTATAGGTGTTTCCGTAGGAGGAGGAGCTTCTCCCATATCTGTTGTATTCGTCCCTTTCTCTTCTCTCATCCATTCTTCTTCTGCGTTCGGCTTCATCATCACCAAACCATGACTTTATTTCATCGCCGGCACGATCAAAGAATCCCCGGTCATGTCGGTCTCTGTCATAATCCGTGCTGTAGCGGTTTCTGTCATAATCAGATGAATAACGGTCTCTGTCTGTTGAGCCGTAGCTTGAGCCGTATCCATAACCGGTAGAGCCATATGTGCTATAGTTACGGTTTGATCCGTATCTGTTATAATCGTTGTCACGATCATTGTCATTTGTAGCTCTGTCCCAGGCATTGGAAGCACGGTTCTTGGTACGTTCCCAGGTGTTTTCTATTTTGTCACCGGCCCGGTCCCAGCTGTCACGGCCATAACGGTCAGTATCATCGTCAGAACTCCAGCGTCTGTTGCTGCTGTAGTCAGATGAGCCGTAGCCACTGCCATAGTTACCACTGCCATAGTTAGAAGTGCCTGCAGAACGGCCATACGTAGAGGCATTGCCGTAGCCAGAGTTGGCATAAGAATCACGGCCGGAGCCTAGGCCACTAGACCTATAGTTATCGCTATCGTAGCTTCTGTTACGATTCGAGCTGTCAAAGTCGTTAGAGTAATAATTTCTGTGAGATCCTCTTGATTCGGATCTGTAATTGTCATTGTATGGGTTATAACCCGAGTTCTCATAGCTTCTCATAATATTATTATGGTTTAGGTTTAAAAGAATTCATTTACGCATCGCTGTTATAAGCAGCGACTAAGCAGCGACGTGTTTTTTTACGGTGTCAGTTCTGAATTGTTATCTGCGAATAAGAAAATACCCTGAAAAAAAAGCACATTAATTAACAAGCACTGCCGCCTGATTTAGCCTCCCGGGAAATTAATTAAGTTATAAAAGTGGCAACAAGAGGTGAATGATTTATAAAAATTGTACTTTAAAGTATTTATTAAATGATAGGAACAAGGGCTAAACTGCTAAAATACCCTCAAATATGTTAGTGTATATATTTAAACAGCCTTTTTGAAAAATTAAAAAGTAAATTCGATCGTTAACGAATTGTAAACTTTTTTGCTTATTTTTTTGAAGTTAACTAAATATCAATAATTTTACGACTGGTAGCAACTAGCCATTGCACCCTGGAAGTGCAATTTTTATCGGTAAAGTGTATTTCCAAAGGAATAATTCAACTTTTAGCCCATTACTACATGAATTTGAAAACAACGCTGGCTTCTTTGCTTGTTGTAAGCTTGCTTACTTCTTGTGAAGACCTGTTTGAGGATGGCAGCCTCCAACCAGATGGTTCCACGCCAAGCCTTACAGTACATGCCCCGACAAACAACCAGGCTATTACAGCCGCTCAGGGTATGCACCTCGATATTACGGTGGTTGATAAAGACCTTGTACAGGAACTTGAAGTAACCATCAAAGGCGATAATGCAGAGAAAGCGCTCCTGAACTTCAGGAAAAACCCAGCTAAGAATGTAGTGGAATTGGATACACTACTTTCCTTTACAGGAGTTGCCCCAGGCGCTTATACCTTACAATTGAAAGCAACCGACAAACGCACCAACGTGGAGGAACAGGAAATAAAGTTCACGGTGAAATAAACAAACTTGCAAGACTTAAAAGAGAGGGCGCTGCAGTTTGCAGCGCCCTCTCTTTTTTAAAACTGGTAGACAACCTGCCACTGCTCGTTAAAGATCAGGGAAGCATCAAAAGTATCGCCGGTCTTCTCTGAAGTAAAGCCTTTTATCTTTCCCGTTTTCCCTTTCTGCAAAAGCGCGGCTATTTGTTTTTCAGTTAACTGTTTCCCACCTTTTTCAAATGGTACGATTAACTGGCAGCCTTCCCTGAACCTGCTGCAGCCATAAGCTGCCTTCCCTTTTAGCAGTTTCCCCTGCTTACAGCGTGGGCATTGTTCAAAAGGGTCTGTGGCAGCGGCTTTCTCCAGTATCACCTGCTGCTGCGCATCCAGCTTTAAAACGGCATCAAAACTGTTGCCCTGCTCATCTTTGAAGCCTTTTATAAGAGGTGTTTTACCTTTCGTTAACAAGGCCTGTACCTGCTTTTCGGTAAGCTGCCTGCCTTGCTGCTCAATGGGTATCAGAAATCGACATCCCTCTTTAAAACGGATGCAGCCGAACGCTTTTGAGCCTTTCAGGATATGGCCCTCTTTACAAGTAGGGCAGCGGCCTAGTCCTTGGCTGGTCTCCTTGTCTTTGGTGGCCGGAGCAGCAGGCTTTGCTACTTTCTTTTTGGTGGCTGCAGGCCTGTCTTCTTCCTGCTGTGGCTCAATGGTAACTGTGGCCTTGTCATACTTTACCTCCTGCACCAGGCTGATCACAAATTCCTGGAGTTCCTGCAAAAAAGACTCCGCTTTAAATTCACCGCCTTCTATCTGGCGTAGTTTACGTTCCCACTGGCCCGTCATTTCAGCAGATTTCAGCGTCTGGTTCCGAATAACGCCAATCAGGTCAATGCCCATTTGCGTTGGGATGATCTTCTTTTTCTCTTTCCGGATATACTGCCTCTTATACAGTGTTTCGATGATGGCGGCACGGGTAGAGGGGCGCCCAATACCATTTTCTTTGAGTGCCTCTTTTAACTCATCGTCATCAACCTGCTTTCCTGCTGTTTCCATGGCCCGCAGCAAGGTAGCTTCGGTATACTCTTTGGGCGGGTTAGTCATCTTCTTCTCCAAAAGCGGCTCATGTGGCCCGTGCTCCCCGATGTCAAAATGCGGCAGCACCCCGGATGCCTCTTCCTCTTCTTTCGCTTCCCCGTCTTTTGCAATGCTTTCAATCTTCACATCTTCGGCACCATACAGCACCCGCCAGCCTGGCTCAAGTATCTGCTTGCCTCTTACCCGAAACGGATACCCTGCAGATTCTGCCAGCACAGTTGTGTTACTTACGATACAGTCCGGATAAAAAGCAGCTAAGAACCGCCTGGTAATAATATCATACACATCAGCTTCACGGCCATACAGGTTACCTGCTGCTGCACCTGTAGGTATGATGGCGTGGTGATCGGTTACTTTATTATTATTAAAAACTTTTTTAGTCTTTCGGATCTTGGTAGCCAGTAATGGCTCTACTTCCTGGCGGTAATTACTGAGCCCTTGCAGGATGCCCGGTATTTTGGGGTAGATATCGTCTGGCAAGAAAGTAGTATCTACCCTTGGATAGGAGACCACTTTTTTCTCGTACAGGCTTTGCACGGTCTTAAGTGTTTCATCCGCCGACATGCCAAGCTTGTTATTACACTCGATCTGGAGGGAGGTAAGGTCAAATAGCTTTGGCGCTGATTCGGTACCCTTCTTCGTGTCAACGTCTGTGATCTTGAGTTCATCCGCCTTAATGGCCTCCATGATCTTTTGGGCGTCCTCTTCTTTTTGGAACCGGCCATTGGTGCTGGAAAAAGTTGTTTCCCGGTAAATGGTTTTAAGCTCCCAAAAAGGCTGCGGTACAAAGTTGGCGATCTCGTGGTGCCTGTTCACGATCATGGCCAGGGTGGGTGTTTGTACCCTGCCTATAGAAAGCGTTTGGCGGCTGCCGTTGGCGTACTTCAATGTGAAAAGCCTGGTTGCATTAAGGCCCAGCAGCCAATCGCCGATGGCGCGGCTCTTACCCGCCTGGTACAATGAATCGAAATCGGAACCCGGTTTTAATTGTGCAAAACCCTGACGAATGGCATCTTCGGTAAGTGAAGAGATCCAGAGACGTTTAAAAGGTTTTTTATACTTGGCTTCAGTTAACACCCAGCGCTGGATAACTTCTCCTTCCTGTCCGGCATCCCCGCAATTGATCACTTCCTCCGCTCTCTCAAGCAGGGCTTTGATGATCTTGAACTGCTTCTGCACGCCAGCGTCTTTCATCAGTTTAATGCCATAGCGCTCTGGCAGCATGGGCAGGTCATACAGGCTCCATCGCTTCCACTCAGGGCGGTAATCGTCAGGTTCACGCAGCGTACAGAAGTGTCCGAAGGTCCAGGTTACCTGGTAGCCGTTTCCTTCGTAGTAGCCATCTTTCTTGGTTTTGGCTCCTAACACCATGGCAATCTCACGGGCTACACTCGGTTTCTCAGCAATGCAAACTTTCAAGTTTGTAGGGGTTTAAGTGAACTCAACAAGACTCAAATTTAAGGTTTTTAAGTATGAACTGCGAATTATAAAAGCTATAAAAAGGACTCATTTACAACTAGCAAACTAACTGATATTACCGGAATAGGAAAGGGCAGTTTGTTAGAATATGAACATCATTGTTTGGTTCTGGTGGCAATTGTGGAATGTGTGTCGTTGAAAAATTAAATTTTAGCAATAATCTTTATGAATAAAAATGATGGTACATTATTAACGTACCTCCAAGTAGTGCGAGCTATTATTAATAAATAATAGTGATAGTATACTAGATAAGATATGCTTATAAAATTACATGGAGTTAGCCGGGTACTATTTACTGCATTCATATTTCTTTCATTGGCTTTTTTTACCCAGGCCTGCGAAGAGTTTGAATACAGCCCTTATGAAGTGCGGTTAAACGAGAATGAAAAAGATATAAACCTTCGGAACATACAGCGTATTGAAGCGCTTGACATTTCACCGGAGGGTTCATACAGCTTTATCCTTACAGCGGATGTGCAAGGGTTTTATGAGGAAACAGATGCTTTGGTAAAAGACATTGCCTGGCACCACGCTGATGCAGCATTTGTTTTAGTAGGCGGTGATCTGACAGACTTTGGATTGGCGAAGGAATTCAAAATGATTCACAAAGACTTCAACAGCCTTCCGATGCCATATGTGGCGGTTATAGGCAACCATGATGCTGTAAACAATGGGCAAGAGGTGTTTTCGGCGATGTATGGTGATTATAATACTTCTTTTACCATTGGCAACAGTAAATTCATTCTTTTGAACACCAATTACATCGAGTTTGATAAAAAGGTGCCTGACCTTGACTGGCTGGAGCGGGAGCTGGCCGCTTCAGAGGGGTATGAAAATGTCTTTGTTGTATCCCATATTCCTCCGGAAAATGAGGAGTTTGGTGCTGAAAATACTACAAGATACCATAAGCTGTTAAGCCAGTATAAAGTAACGTACTCACTCCACGGCCATAATCATAATTTCAAAGCATATGCTCCTTACGACGGCACAGTACCTTATGTGCAAACAACTACAGCGGAGAAACGAGAGTACCTGCTTTTTACAGTTGAAGGAGATAAGGCGCACTATGAGCGCATTACGTTTTAGCCAGATCAAGATGAAAATTAGACTGCTGCCATTGCTGGTAGTACTTAGTATAGCCCCGTATGTAGCCTGGAGCCAGGATATACCAGATAGCACTTCCACCAGGAAGTGGTACGCCCCGGATGCGATAACGGTGCAATATGCCGGTAACATTGGCATGTTCGCCATTGCCCCAAGTTATAGTTTTGCCAGGGACAAGTTAAACCTGGAGCTTTTTTACGGTTATGTTCCAAAACTAGACGCTGATGAGGCTTTGCATATCGCTACACTAAAGGGAGTATACAAACCTTTTAATAAGGCTCGTCTGCATGAGGATATTTCACTTACACCACTTCGGGTCGGATTAGGATTGAGCTACTATTTCAGGAGCCAGTTCTCTACAAACTGGTCAAATGCTTACCCATCCAGCGACTACTACTGGTGGACGAGTAGCCTGCGCTTAACGGCAGGAGTAGGCCCGGAAGTTACTTATACTTTACCCTCAAATAATGTTTTTAAGGACGTAAGCTTCTACGGTGAAGTGAATACCTATGATTTGATCGTTACTTCGGCCGTGAAAGACCCGACTCTTTCTGCCTGGGATATCTTAAGTTTTTCAGTGGGTGTGCGTGCAGGGTTTTGATGAATTTGCTAACTTTAGTGTATAACCACAACATACATTAAGCGATAAGTTCATGCAGCCCATTGGTAAAATAATTATTTTAGTTGGGGTAGTACTGGTAGTTATAGGTCTGTTTGTTTGGCTGGCAGGCGACAAGCTTAGCTGGTTTGGGCATCTGCCTGGCGATATTCGGGTAGAGCGGAAAAATATGCGCTTTTATGCTCCGATCACCAGTATGATATTGGTGAGCATCTTGCTATCGTTGCTGCTTTGGGTATTCCGGAAATTCTTTTAGGCTCATTTCCTCACTTGCATATACTTTGTTAACTTGCTTGCTTCAAAGCTAAGCGGCACATGAAAGTCAAGCTCCATAAAGATATAATTGCTATCCTGACCATGGTGCTGGTGTTTTTACTGCTTTGGCTTTTCTTCTGATCCATAGCGCATGTTCTTCCTGTTATCCAAAACGCTTCACTTCCTGCTGATGCCCTATATCTGGGTGTTGCTACTGATGTTCCTGGCACTTTTTCTGCGCTCACAAAAATGGCGCAGAATATCCTTGATTTCCTCGCTTGTAATTCTGGTTGTACTTTCTAACCCGTTTTTATCTAATGAGGCGTGGCGTGCCTGGGAGGTAGAGCCGATGCCTGTAAAAGATGTGGTAGATTATGATGTGGCCGTTATACTTACAGGTGTTACTTCTTACCGCGAAGACGTGCCTGACAGGATCCATACTTCCAAAGGGGCTGACCGTTTTCTTCATCCCCTGATGTTATACCGCATGGGTAAGATCAAGAAGTTCTTCGTGACGGGTGGGAGTGGCTATATTTTGAAAGACAGGATTCCTGAGGCAGACCAGATAAAGAAGATACTTGTTTTGGCAGGTGTACCTGCCACAGACATTATTACAGAGAGCAGCAGCCGGAACACCCGTGAAAATGCACAACACACGGCAGATCAATTACGCAACCACCCCGAATGGAAGAAAGTCCTGTTGGTGACGTCTGCCTTCCACATGCGCCGGGCAGCAGCTTGTTTTAAAAAGGCCGGGGTAAAGGCAGACAGCTTTACAGCTGACTTTTACGGTTATGAGCGCCGCTTTACCCCGGATGAACTTATAATTCCTAATATTGCTGCCTTCAGTTCCTGGCACTTATTGATACATGAAGTATCAGGTTTCCTGATCTACAAGCTATTGGGCTACTGCTAGTTTTTATGCAACCCAAATGCTTTTCTGATTTACAAACTCCCGGATGCCCAGGTAAGATAGCTCACGGCCATAACCTGATTTTTTGATGCCGCCAAAAGGCATTTCAGGAGAGGATGCAACCAACGCATTTACAAACATAGCACCTGTCTCCACTTTTCTGGCAACGCGCAAACCCCGCGCTTTGTCTTGCGTCCAGACAGCGCCACCAAGGCCGAACCTGGAGTCGTTGGCAACTGCGATGGCTTCTTCTTCATCTTTAACGATGATCACCGCCGCAACAGGCCCAAACATTTCTTCTTCGTAAGCAGGCATTCCTGGCTTCACATTTTTCAGGATCATTGGCTTAAAATAAGCATTATCCTTTGCATCACGTCCGCCATCCAGCACTATTTCCGCACCTTTTTCAACAGAGGCTTTCACTTGTTTTTCCAGGTCCTCAGCAAGGTCTATGCGTGCCAGGGGCCCGTAATCCACATCCTGCATGGGGTCGCCTGTTTTAAGGTTTGCCATCTTTTCCTTCATTTTAGAAAGAAACGCATCAGCTATACTTTCAACAACAATAAAGCGCTTGGCAGCTATGCAACTTTGGCCGGTATTCACCATCCTTGATTTTACAGCCACTTCTGCTGCCTGTTCCAGGTCGGCATCTTCCAATACAATAAACGGGTCGCTGCCGCCTAGCTCCAGAACTGTTTTCTTTATTTCACTACCTGCTTTCTCAGCTACTTTAGAACCGGCAACTTCGCTCCCGGTCAGGGTAACTGCTTTTACCAAAGGATTTTCAATAACGGCATTCACTTCCCTGGAGCCTATCAGCAGCGTCTGGAAAACATCGTCAGGGAAGCCTGCTCTGCGCACGATCTCCTCAATAGCCAGTGCGCATTGCGGTACGTTGGAAGCGTGCTTTAAAACGCCCACATTGCCGGCCATCAGGGCAGGAGCCAGAAAGCGGTATGCCTGCCAGAAAGGAAAGTTCCAGGGCATAATGGCCAGCACAACTCCCAGCGGCTCATAGGCGATCATACTTGTAGAGGCCGTTGTTTCAATGGTATCATCAGCTAAAAAGTCAGCAGCGTTATCGGCGTAATACCTGCAGGCTTTGGCACATTTCTTTACCTCAGCTATGGCATCCTTCAAAGGCTTGCCCATCTCCAGTGTAATTATCCTGCCATACTTTTCAGCATCCTGTTCCAGTATATCAGCTTGCTTGTGCATGCAACGCGCGCGCTCCTCAAAACTGGTGTTTCGCCAGTTTTGAAAGGCTGCCTGACCCGCTTCAAGTTTTTTACTGATTTCTTCAGGGCTGTCAGAAGTAAATGATTTGATCTCTTCTCCGGTGGCTGGATTTATTGTTTTTATAGACATGCGTGTGTTTAATAGTTAAGTTGTAAATATACGGATTGCTAATAAATCAGGCTGAGGCAGGAACAGCAGCATAACTACTCAGAACATTTTTTTGATTATAAGGTTAGAGGAGATGTTACAATAAAAATTTTCTATCTTGAGCACTGGTTCATGCAGCCATAGCTGTTAACTACTTTATTTTGCGAAACAATACACTATCCATTACAGAAGAGGAACTGGTAGCCAGGCTAAAGGCTAAAGATGATTCGGCAATGTCAGTGTTGTACGACATGTACAGCGCAACATTGTTTGGGGTGGTTTTGCAGATCGTGAAAGTAGAGGAGGTTGCGGAAGATGTATTGCAGGAAGCTTTTCTGAAAATATGGAATTCCTTTCAAAGTTATGACGCTTCGAAGGGACGTTTGTTTACCTGGATGATAAACATTTGCAGGAATTTAGCCATTGATAAAATCCGGTCGAAGCAGCACCGCGTAAGTCAGAAAACTGATGACATAAGCGCTCCTTCAAGAGCAGACTATGGTTCAGAAAGTTTTAACCCCGAACATATCGGAATCCAGGAGATAACTCAGAAATTGAAGCCGGATCAAAAACAGATCATTGATCTGATGTACTTCCAGGGGATGACGCAAAGTGAGATAGCAGACGAGTTTAATATTCCTTTGGGTACGGTAAAAACAAGGGCACGAAGTGCAATTAAAAATTTAAGCAAATTGTTTAAAGGGCGTGAATAACGAAGAATACATAGCGTCTGGGATGCTTGAACTGTACGCCGCTGGCGCACTGACTCAGGAGGAACAGCAGGAAGTGGAACACATGGCTGCTAATTCGGCCGAAGTGCGTGCCGCTTTGCTGGAGGCTTGCGCTACCATGGAGGAATACGCTCATTTACATGCAGTGAAGCCCAGACCTGAATTGAAGGGAAGAGTTTTACAACAGATCACGGCGCAACAGCCTGCCATGGTGGAGGAACCTGCAGTGGTGGAGGAAGTAGAGACGCCTGTGCGCCCGATGTATGCTGACCTTGAAAAGGAAGGTTCGCCTTATAAATGGATGTTTGCTGCCAGCATCGTGCTTTTCCTGCTGTCCGGGTTTATGAGTTTCCGGTTTTATCAAAACTGGAAAGATGCAGAAAGCAGGCTAGCCGTAGCGCTTGCTTCAGAACAAACACTGGCCCAGAACTATAATACTGCTGCTTATAAAATGGAGCAACAGGAGCAGCTCCTCGGCATCATGCGAAATGACAGTTTCAGGCCCGTGAAGTTAAAAGGTGTTGCCGCCCATCCCGAAGCTGCAGTAATGGTGTACTATAACCCTGAACGCCGTCAGGTATACCTCGATGTGCTTCAGCTACCTGCACCACCTGCTGGTAAACAATATCAGCTCTGGGCACTGGACCAGGGCAAACCTGTAAATGCCGGTATGATAGCCATGGGCAAAACAAGGGAGTCGATCCTGCAGCAAATGAAAGAGATTGGCAGCGCGCAGGCATTTGCCATTACCCTGGAACCTGCCGGTGGAAGTGTGAACCCTACCATGGATCAGATGTATGTGATGGGAGAAATTAACTCCTAAGCGGTGCAACCGCTCTTATTTTAGTCCGTACCTTGTTAAAGTTGTTAACGGAATACGGTGCAACCTTATATTCCCCCTCTTCCGCAGAACCTGTTTTTATGGGTTTCTAAGTAAACTTTTCAGCCAGTTTTAGGTTGGGCTTTAGAGAAGTATCGTTGCCAGCCACATTATTTGCAGCTGCTTTCCCGGCACAATCCGGTGTTAGCTGCTTTATCGTAAGTTCTGCTAGTCTCAATATTTAAAAAACACACAAATGGAAAAATCATATTATAACCCTGCCGACTTACCTAAGTTTGGTGAGATAACTGAGTTACAGCCTGAAATGGGCCGCA
Source organism: Pontibacter sp. MBLB2868 (assembly GCF_051904785.1). Taxonomy (NCBI): domain Bacteria; kingdom Pseudomonadati; phylum Bacteroidota; class Cytophagia; order Cytophagales; family Hymenobacteraceae; genus Pontibacter; species Pontibacter sp. MBLB2868. The sequence continues at coordinate 588,889 of NZ_CP196710.1, forward strand.
AATTCTTTGATTATTATGGAGAAGTATTTAAAGAAGGCGCCCTTACGGAACGTGAGAAGTCGTTGATAGCACTTGCCGTGGCGCATGCCGTTCAGTGCCCTTATTGTATTGATGCTTACAGCACGGATTGTCTGCAAAAAGGAGCGGATGAAAACCAGATGATGGAGGCCGTGCACGTAGCCGCCGCCATCAAAGGAGGTGCTGCACTTGTACACGGCGTTCAGATGATGAACAAAGTAAAAGAGTTGACAATGTAGCCTATGGGGTCCACAACGAGATCATTATCAGCACAGCACCACGAACTTGCTGACCCATACTTTCAGTTAACCGTTTTACAGCAGCCGACAAAGCATGGAGATCAGTTTCCTGCTTTTGCCGAAAGACTACAGGAGCACGGGCTCTACCCCCTGAGGCCTACCGGCACCACGATCCTGCAGATAAATGTGGGGAAGATGTGTAACCAGACCTGTAGGCACTGCCACGTGGATGCGGGTCCGGACCGAAAGGAGATCATGACACGTGAAACCATGCAGCTTTGCCTGGATGCGTTACAGTGCTCTCCTGACATTGGAACTGTAGACCTGACCGGCGGCGCCCCTGAAATGAACCCGGAGTTCCGTTGGTTTGTGCAACAGCTTTCTAAGCTGGGGCGGCAGGTGATAGTGCGCTGCAACCTTACCATTATACTGGCCAACAAGAAGTATCATGACTTGCCTGAGTTTTTCAAAGCACACAATGTACATGTAGTCTCCTCCCTGCCTTATTTCCAGGCTTCCCGGACCGATGCGCAACGTGGTGACGGTGTGTTTGATAAATCTGTGAAAGCCCTGCAAATGTTAAACGAAGTGGGTTATGGGAGAGAAGGGTCAGAACTACTGCTTGATCTGGTGTATAACCCTTCAGGCGCCTTCCTGCCAAGTGCCCAGAAATCTTTAGAAGCTGAATTTAAGCGCAGGTTAAAGGGAGGGTATAACATAGACTTCAACAGCCTTTTCTGTATCACGAACTTACCTGTAAGCCGCTACCTCGACTACCTGGTGGAGAGTGGGAATTATGAAAGTTACATGCAGAAGCTGATTGATAGCTTCAATCCGGTGGCTGCGGCCGGGGTTATGTGCCGGAACACAATCTCTGTGGGCTGGGACGGGTACCTCTATGATTGTGACTTTAACCAGATGCTGGAGCTAAAAGTAGCGCAGCGAATGCCGCAACATATCCGTGACTTTGAAGTGACTGCCCTGGACCAACGGGATATTGTACTTAACCAGCACTGTTATGGCTGTACCGCAGGAGCAGGATCCAGCTGTGGCGGAGAAACGGTGAAGTAAGGAATAGCGTAGTCTGTATGTCAATGTGCCTGCGGGTTTATACTTATGGCACATGTTCTTTGCTATATGTCTGTACCTCGTCCATTGAAATACATATTACAAAAGGAGATAGCTTATGAACGATAAAAAGCTGCTGATGCTCTTTGTTCGCAACCCGGAGTTAGGCAAGGTAAAGACACGTTTAGCTGCTTCTGTTGGCCCAGAAGAAGCGCTCGAGATATACATGCACCTCCTGCAACACACCAGACAGGTAACTGAAAATCTGCCGCAAGATAAACTGGTTTATTATTCAAATGCAGTAGAGCAGCAGGACCTGTGGCCGAACCAGAAGTATAAAAAACGATTGCAGCCAGCCGGTGACCTTGGTGAAAAGATGTCAACTGCCTTTGCCGATGCTTTTAAAGAAGGATATACCTCTGTTGTTATTATTGGCAGCGACTGCCATCAGCTGACGCAGGAGATCATTGAGCGGGCCTTCAAAGCCCTGGAAACCCATGAGGTAGTGATTGGTCCGGCATTGGATGGCGGGTACTACCTGTTGGGAATGAACCAGCTGCACCCCGAGCTTTTTCTGAACAAGCGCTGGAGTACCGAACACGTTTTCCCGGATACGATTTATGATGTGGAGAAGCTGCACCTTTCTCATGTGGTGTTACCTGAGCTGTCGGATGTGGATTATATTGAAGACCTGGATGATGATTTTTGGGGAGATAGGGAAACCGACACGGAATAATTAATTGCATCTTACTCAGAACTGAGCGCGGAAGGTGTTACAAAGTCATACATGTCGTCTCTGAATTGTATTTGCATGTGCTCATCAACCCAGGCCGTCTGGTAAATAATAAACAAAGGCAGCGGGTCCTTTAACTTTATATAATGGTTTGGTTTGTCCTTAAACCACAGTTTATCTACTTTTTCGGTATCAAACCCAGATCCTTTCTTCAATAGGTAATACGCAAGTTCAACTGGTTTCTCTAAGCGGATACAGCCGTGGCTAAATGCCCTGTTAGGGTAATCGAACAGCTCTTTATGAGGGGTGTCGTGCATGTACTGCGGTAATTTGTTTGGGAAAAGAAACTTAACTTGTCCCAGTTCATTTTCAGGACCCGACAGCTGCACAATTCTATAGTTAAAATTTGTTTCATCAATATTCTGCCAGTCTACGCGCCATGGGTTCACGCGGATCCATCCAATACTGGTGTTTTTTTCCAGGCGCATGTTCTTTTTTGCAAGATAACCGGGGTTTCGGCGCAGTAGGGGCACTATCTCCTTGATGGCTATGGAAGTGGGAACATACCAGTAAGGGTGGAGCACAACCATATTAAGTTCGCTTCGGATCGGGAAGGTTTTCAGTTCCGGCTTCCCTATGATCACGCGCATTTGTAAAACGTCCTGGTTATTTTCTACCACATGCAACGTATAGTCAGGCAGGTTGATGAGCACATACGGCTGTGCAGCAGCTGAAAGGCTTGTATCCCAGCGAGCCAGGTTCTGATGAAGTTGTTGTAAGCGCCTCGTGAGAGGTATGTTGAGTGCCGCTACAGTGTTAGGCCCAAGCACCCCATCCGTCGTTAGTCCGTGGCGGGCCTGAAACCGCTTTACTGCGCTTTCTATAGCTGAAGCGTAAACAGGTGCTTTAGATACGGAGTCTAAGGCAAGGTCGCCGGTGAGTAACAGGTTCTCCTGTAGCAGAGGCACGAAATGGCTTGTATCGTTTGGGCGCAGGAGCAGATTTGGCGGAAAAGTATGCCAACTGTTTGCATCAATTAAAGATTGGTACCCTACGATGGCTTCTTGTAAGCGGGTTTTACTATAAGGCACATTCTGCAGTTCCTGTTGCAGATCCTGCGCGCACACTGTTCCTGCAAAAAGGAAGAGTAAAAATATGCGCAAACAGTGTATCATTGTAAAAAAGAAGTGCCTTTTTATTGTACGATTCTTTTAACCCTTCGTGCTTGCTGAGCGACAAAAATAATTACAACATTATAGCTTTCCGGATCTTTTCGGCAGAATTATAACAGAGATTATTTTAACTTTCCGGTAAGTAGAATAGTACAGTATAAGAATCTGTGAACAGGACGATCAAAAAACAGCTATGCCCACAACAATAGATAAAAGTACCTTAGAATTTCTTGCTGAACTCTCGGAACACAATACCCGTGAATGGTTTGCAGACCATAAGAAACGCTACGAATCAGCCCGTAAAAATTATATTACTTTTTTAGGAGAACTCCTGGACGAGATGCAGCATTTTGAGCCTGCAACACAAGGGCAACAAGGCAAAGACCTTGTTTTTAGAATTTACCGCGATGTACGTTTTTCAAATGATAAGCGGCCTTACAAAGATCATTTCGGTGCTTACCTGGCCGAAGGCGGCAGGAAGTCTATACTGCCAGGTTACTACCTGCACCTGGCAGGCAATGGCAAATCCTTTTTAGCTGGAGGCCTTTGGATGCCTCCCTCAGACTACCTGAAAGCTGTGCGCCAGGAAATTGATTATAATCTGGATGCACTAAAATCCATTGTGGAGGCTCCATCCTTTAAAAATAAATTTGGAGACCTGCAGGGCGAAAAACTCAAGACAACACCAAAAGGTTACGACAAAGAGAATCCTGCGATTGAATACCTGCGCTTTAAAAGCTGGAACGCCGTTATGCCGCTCTCAGATAATACGGTGTTAAGCAAAGACTTTATGAAGGTGGTACTGGATGGTTTTAAAGCAGTTAAGCCACTGAACGATTTCCTGATGGAGCCACTGAAAGAAGTGGGAGCAGAGTAACTGTTTAGTCCTGGCTTTTCAGGTTTTGCAGGTGGTGGCGTTGCCGGTATAAGTATAGCTCTGCCAGTAACCACAGCGTTACAAGCGTATACTCCAGCGTTACCAGAACAAGGTCTTCGTGGTATGCAGAAGTGCGGTAAGTGGAATAGGTTAGGATGATAAGGCCTGACCAGACTACAGCATACCTGAACTGGCTCATAGCTGTGAGGGCCAGTACGGTACAGATGTACCATGGATGCACCGTGGTGGCAAGAAACAGGTAAATAGTTAAGGCGGCTGCCATATATCCGGAAAGCCTTCGGATGGAGCCTAATTTTTTAACAGACGCCAGTATTACAAGTAGCCCAAAAGTAATAACTGAAAGAGCGGGCCCTAATACAGCAATCTGGTTATATCCTGTAAAACGGAAGCCAAGCCACCGCAACAGGTAATAAACACTGGCGTTAAATTCAAAACGCTGAAAGTAAAGCTCTATACTTTGGTAGATGTGCTGTATAACCTCCAATGAAAACAGCGGATAAAAAACTGCCAGTATAGTAAGGCAGGTTGCACTAATAAATGTAATAAACCCTATCAGTCCAAGTTTGCGGAGCACAAATGGGAGGAACATCAGGGGGATTAGTTTTGTGCCGATTGCCAAGCCCATAGTAATACCGGAAACGATCAGCCTGTGGTAGAAGAGTTGATACAGCACGAGCAACAGAAAAAATATCATGAGTGCTTCAAAGTGCAGGTTACCCGTCAGTTCAATGATCACAAGTGGGTTCAGGGCATACAGGAACAGGTGCTTTTCTGAAAGCGCTATTTTGCGGAGCAACCGGAGCAGTAAAAGTATACTGCCAACCTCCGCTAGAATGATAATTGTTCGCATCACCACCAAGCTCCCCAGTATACTATCAGGAGAAATTTTTACGGATAACCAGAAAACACCCTGCAGAACAGGCGGATAAACACTATAGTAGTTCTGGGAATTGAGCTGCCGGTAGAGCGTGTCAGTGATGCCAGCTATTTGTGGAGCAGCTGCAGAAAGGTAATAGTCAGGTAGTTGCAGGTAAGGATTGATGCCTGCAAGTAACAACCTGCCATCCCATACAAACCTAAAATAATCATCAGATAAGGCGGGTGTTGCCAAGAGGAAAAGCAGGCGAAAAATGATCGCCGCAGTAATGCCGTGCCATGTCTTTATCTTATTGTTCTGAACATACACATAGGCGGCAAATGTAAAAGTATACAGCAGGAGTAACTGCGTGAATTCCGTTCGGGGTGTAGCATAGCCAAGAGCCAGGTATGCTACTGCAGATAAAATTAATAGAGTATAGCTGGCAAGTTGGCTTCTCGACATATCTGGTACCAGAAATTACAGGTCCTGTTTTTTACTTTTAAAAACTACGATTGTCAGGTTTTATAAGCGCATGCACTTCAAACACCCTGGCGGTAAAGTTAATGTACTGCCCTTACAGGTTTTTAAAGATGGTGAAAATAATCTTATATCCTGCCAGTATGGAGCCTTTAACTGTACCCGACACTTTTGAAATACCAATGCGGCGACGGTAAGTTACAGGTACCTCCAGGTAAGGTATTTTCTTTTGGGCTGCTTTAACCTGCATTTCTACCGTCCAGCCATACGTACGGTCGCGCATATCCAGGTCCAGCAGCGTTTGGAAGTTTATAGCCCTGAACGGGCCAAGATCGGTAAAGTGGGCATTGTAGAAAAGCTTCAGTAAAGAGGTGGCCAGCCAGTTACCAAAGATCTGCTGTGGCATCATGGCCCCTGCCTCCCTCTTGCCAAGCGCCCTGGATCCGATTACCATCAGTGCCTTGCCTGCCACAATTGGCTCTACCAACTGGGGCATCTCTCCAGGGAAGTCTGAAAAGTCACCGTCAAGAAAAACAATGATATCAGGACGGTTGTGCAGCGGCTTGGCCGTTACATAGCTAATGCCTCTAAGGCAGGCGTTTCCGTAACCAGGTGCGGGCTCATCCAGCACAGTGGCGCCAGCTGCGGCAGCGGTGGCACCTGTACTATCACTGGAATTATTATTTACTACGATCACCTCCTGTACATAGCCTTCCGGGATAGCCTGAATTACCTTTGCAATTGATCTTTCTTCGTTGTACGCAGGAATAATGACGTTAATAAGGGGCATAAGCAGTTTTAGTAGGTACAAATATCCCTAAAAAGTTAATTCTAAACTATAATTGCTGTTTTTCTTTGCCTCCTAGCCGGATAAGCCCCAACTTGCAATCGAACTTTTTAAACCACTGCTGGTTTATATACAGTGTAATTGAGACAATAAGATGAGTAAAGAATCAGTGAAAGTTGGCGATAAAGTACCGGATTTTGAATTGGAGAGACAGGATGGAGGATTCTTTCGACTCTATGACCTCTTAAAGGAGAAGAACGTGGTGCTTTATTTTTATCCAAAAGACAGAACCCCAGGTTGCACAAAACAAGCGTGCGAATTCAGGGATCAGTATGAAGCCTTCAAAGAACAAGGGGCCGAAGTAGTTGGTATCAGCTCTGACAGTAAGGAATCGCACAAACGTTTTGAGCGTATTTACCATTTGCCTTTTGTGTTGCTAAGTGATAAGGGAGGACATGTGCGTAAGATATTTGGCGTACCCCGTAAACTTGGTATCTTACCCGGGCGTGTAACTTATATCATAGATAAAAAAGGAACTGTGCGTTATATCTTTAACTCTATGTCAAAGCCTTTGGAACATGTCAGTACGGCTATCAGAGTGCTTCAGGAAATAGAAGAGGAGGAACACCACCACCAAAAAGTTTAGTTTATTTCTTATAAAAGCAGAAGGGGTGGCCAAATAGATGGCCACCCCTTCTGCTTTTATAAGAAATAGTTTACTGTAACTGAATCGACTTTCCTCCAAAGTAGACTACTTTAATATAGCCGTTTTCCTTGTTAAAAAGAATTTGTTTTACATCACCTACCTTAGTGGTGCTGGAGGTATCTTTTTTGATCTCAAACACATCCTTATAGTTTAATCCGTTAATAGGCAGGGTAGGGTATGTTGGGTTGTTCTCATCAATTTCAAAAGAGCCATTTCCTTGTAAAACCAGGCTTACGATCAGGTTGTTGGGTCTTTTGATTACATACGTTGCCATGCCAGGCCACTTTTGAGACACATTCTGTATAATGCGTCCGGCCTGCGTATCCTGCTTGTCAATACAGTCATCTGTTACAGAGTAGCCTTCTCCTGGTATTTGCTCCGTAAACGCATTTGATAATACAAATTTTACTGTTTCTTTAGTGTTGCTTGTATATTTAATTGTATCAGGGGTATCATATACCAGCCACTCTGCATCGCTTTCGGTGATAGGAGTAATTGTAGGGTCGCCGCACTTTTCAGTACATGAGCCTAACAAGGAGGAGGCAAACAAAAGGAAGAGTATAGTTTTAAATGAAGCTTTCATGTATAGTGATTTAATTATTTGCTGTAAAAATAAGCAGAATTGGCTTTTATAAATAAGAAAGGAATATTTTTTCTTAAATAGGAGATGTAATCTGGTTTCTGATACAGGTGTAAATATTTTTTCAGCGATTGCGAATTCTATATTTCAATGAAATACTTACTTTCTACTTTTACACTAAATTTAATTAACGATATAATAACATATAATTGCCAGTTAAACTTGATTGGAGCTGTTTAAAAAGATAAATTTGAGGCTTACCGTTTAAAGATTCACTTTTTGTTGCTTGTGTGTAGATATCCAAAATATCTGTAGGCAAAACCAGTTTATCGGTGAAGTTCGATCAAGGTACTCCTTCCTCAGTCGGGCAACTATTACAGGAACCATTTTTTAGAGTATAATTTACCCATTTCTGGTAGTGGGGTAGAATTAACGCATATCTAAATTCACGGACAGCTGATCTGGCCGGATACTGGAAACCAAAATTTGTTTAAGAGTTTCCTGTTTGATCAACTACCAACTATATTTGTACCCGGTGTTACCTTTTGTTACTTTTTCCTATCAAAGAAAACGGGTAGAGTGGCTTAAGGTAATTATAAGCGCTAGAATCATATGCTTAAAACAAAGAAAGAGATCATCTTAGAAACAGCTTTAAATTTATTTGCTGACAGAGGTTACGAAGCTACTCCAACCAGCCTGATCGCAAGAGAGGCAGGAGTGTCAGAGGGGCTTATTTTTAAGCACTACCAGAACAAAGTTAATTTACTTGAAGAAGTTGTTAAAGCTGGGTACAGGCGTATCACGGATAAGAGCAAGGGACTTGTAACTGAAAACGACCCTGCCAGGCTGATTGAAAATGTGCTGGATATGCCTTTAAAGTTAGTTGAGGATGAGCGGAATTTCTGGCGCATGCAGTTCCGGCTGGTTGATGAGGAGATAGCGCAAAAACACCACAACCGCTATACACACTCTGTTATGCAGAAACTAGTGGAGGCCTTTACCAAGCTGGGTTATAAAGAGCCTGTACTGGAGTCTGAAGTACTGATGTTGATGGTAGAAGGACTTTGGAGACTTTTCCTGACTAACGGTGACAAGAACCATTTTAAGATGATGGTAGAACTGATCAAGTCAAAATATACAAAGCGCTGAGGCCTGTACCTTACAAACCTCAGCCCCAGACCATCAACAAGGTAATGCTGCACCGATTTATCAGCACCTGAAATAGCGGCTGTATCGTAGCCAAAGAGCAAACCACCCAAAGTGGCTGTATGTGTTTTACTGGCGATATAGGGGAGGTTCTGACCTGCCGCTGCTTTTTCGTGCGGTATCATGCTGAACTGGGAATGGTTGGTTTTAGAAATCAGTTTTCTAAATGTAGCGGCTGAGTAGGTCCTCCAGGCTTAATTTACCATCCTCAAACTTTTTTTTGCCACTATCGAAAGAGGCGTAGCGCTGGTCCCTGATCTTTCTGTAATCCGAGTGCTGTAAAATATTGTCAGCCGTAATGAGGCACGTGTAAATGTGTCGGCCCCGCCGATGTGGGCATAGATCATGAATTATTTTGAGGTAGCAACTGAAAAACCTTTCGCTTGCTCTCTTCGCCGGCTTGCTCAGCCAGTAGATTAAGGTGGTTGAAATACGCACTACTTGCACACATAGCCGAAGCTATAGCGTTTATCAAATACCAGTCTATAAGAGCAGAAGCCGGATTCTCGTAACATAAGATAAATTAATCCTTTGTTCTTAAAACCTTCTGCAGTATTTTACTTATCATATAGAATAAACCAGATAGAGATCTGTTATTCTACCAGAGAGTAATAACAAGAAAGGAGAGCGGAATGGCGCAGCAGATATGGAAATACGTGTGGGTTACTGTAATAATTATTATTGCCATGCAGCTGTGCAGCCAGCAACTGGCTTATAAAACCCCTGACATATCAGACAAGAATGTAAACGTAGATCTGAACAGGCGTGTTTACGCGCCCCCGGCCTTGCCCGCCTCCATGACTTTTGCTGGTGAACCTGTTCCTTTGGAAGTGCCGGATGTAGCGGAACGACTTGATCGGGAGCTCCTTGTGAATTCCTATTTACATGCTACCACTTTGCTCGGCCTGAAACGTATGCAGCGTTATGTGCCGGAGATAAAAGCTATACTTGTGGAGCATAACATGCCTGAAGACTTTATTTACCTTGCACTGGCCGAAAGCCTTTTCGGGCAGGTTACTTCTTCGGCCGGGGCTGCCGGATTCTGGCAGCTGATGCCGGACACTGCCCGTGGGTATGGCTTGTTGGTGAACCAGGAAGTGGACGAACGGTTCCATGTGCGTAAGTCAACACTTGCTGCCATTCAATATCTTAAAACAGCTCACAGGCGCTTTAACTCCTGGACAAATGCGGCAGCCTCTTACAACAGAGGCATGGGCGGGATTGACCGTGCACTGGAACGCCAGGGGGTAAACTCCTACTATGACCTTTACCTGAACGATGAAACCTCCCGGTATATGTTCCGCATCCTTGCTTTGAAAGAAGTGTTGGGTAACCCTCAAAAGTATGGCTTTGAACTTTCAGAAGATCTGGGGTATAAACCTTTGCCAACCCGCCAGCTTACCGTTACGTCAACTATTCCTGACCTTCCCGCATTTGCTCTGAAACAAGGCACGAACTACAAGACCTTGCGCTTCTATAACCCATGGATCAAAAGCTATAGGCTGACAGTACCCAATGGTAAAGAATTTGTGCTGGAACTGCCAAAGGAGTAGTACTACCTGCTCATAAAAGAAGTCCGGCATTTGAGGCTGTAGCGTTTGTGCCGACCCTACGCGGTTATTTTATTTCATCCTGATTTTTTGAAAAAAGGCTTTTTCGGCTATTTATATTGCCCCTTCAATATATTTATTTCCTTCCCATTAAACCTACCTGCTAAAGTTGCATCTAAGGGGTATAATACGGTTTTATGGAAAAGATATCCCACGAACAGAAACTGCAACACCTGTACTGGAGGGCAGGTTTTGGCCCTGGCTCTCAAAATACGCCAGATAAGTATACTATAAAGAAGGCGGTAAAACACCTTATGAAGGAGTCGGAGCCTGTCAGGCTGCTGGAGGCTGCACTTCCGAGGCCGGTGAGCGTGCAGGCGGCTATGAAGAACGGTGAACTCAGGAGGCAGTTGCAGCAGGAGAGGAGGCAAGCTTTTGAAGAACTTAACCAGAACTGGCTTAACCGCATGGCTACTGCTCCAGAACAGTTGCGTGAGAAGTTGACCTTGTTCTGGCATGGGCATTTTGCCTGCAGGTTGCGTGACCCGCGCATGGCTCAGGTGCAGCATAATACCCTTCGGAAACATGCCCTGGGCAAATTTTCGGATTTGCTTTTCGCTATCTCCAAAGACCCTGGCATGTTACAGTTCCTGAATAACCAGCAGAACCACAAACAACACCCGAACGAAAATTTTGCAAGAGAAGTACTGGAGCTGTTTACTCTTGGCCGTGGCCATTATACTGAGCAGGATATAAAAGAGGCAGCGCGTGCCTTTACCGGATGGGGTTTTAACCTGAAGGGTGAATTTGTGTTCCGGGAACGGCAACATGATAAGGGTATGAAAACCTTTATGGGGCGCAAAGGAAATTTTAAGGGCGAAGATATACTGCAGCTAGTGTTGGAAAACCCGGCAACAGCAGAGTTTCTTACAGGTAAGCTGTATGCTTACTTTGTTAGCGATGTACCGGATACAGAAAGGCTACGGGAGTTGAGCAATCAGTTTTATACTTCAGGGTATTACATAGCTGGCTTGCTTGAGAATATTTTCACCTCCGAGTGGTTCTATTCTCCGGAAGTTATTGGGTCCAGGATCAAGTCTCCGGTAGAGTTGTTAGTAGGGCTTCAGCGTAAATTCGATGTCACTTTTGCTGACACCAGAAGCGCAATTATACTTCAGAAAGCACTTGGTCAGGTGCTTTTCCAGCCACCGAATGTAAGCGGATGGGCAGGTGGCCGCAACTGGGTAGATAGCTCCACACTGGCATACAGGTTACGCATTGGCCCGGCCCTGTTACAGGATGCTGCCTTTGAGGTATCTGTAAAGCCCGATGACGATGCCGAACCTACCAAACCTGTTAAACAACAAAGTGACGGATTACGGATCGCCAGAGCTAAAGCCAGCCTGACAGCGTTACAGACAGCCATGGAAAAAGTAAAGGACACGGATCTCACAGAAACTTTAAGCAAACAATTGCTGCAGTTGAATTTAAAGGCGGATGTGCTCCGGATGCTGGAACAAAGTATACCTGCTTTCACCTCACGTCCAGAAAAGATCCGGGTGCTGACTTTGCGCTTTTTGTCATTACCGGAATACCAGTTATGCTAACCTTCCTTCACGCTACAAATCGGGATCATGTCTAATTCATCAAGAAGAGATTTTTTAAAACTGTCCGCTTTGGCCTCAGGTATGCTGCTGGTGCCGAACTTTCTGCACGGCCTCGATAAAAAAGGAGTGCCGTTACTTGGGAACTCTAACGGCAAACGGCTGGTGGTAATACAACTTACCGGGGGTAATGATGGCCTGAACACAGTAGTGCCCTTCCAAAATGACCTATACTACAAAGCCCGTCCGACATTGGCTATTCCCGCAAAGGATGTGCTGGCGCTGGACAAAGGACTGGGGCTGAACCCATCGATGGAGAAAATGCGCCAGTTGTACAAAGAGGGCTATGTGTCGGTGCTTAATAGTGTCGGTTACCCTAACCCTGACCGTTCACACTTCCGCTCCATGGATATCTGGCACTCGGCCAGTGCCTCAGATACGTATTTAAATACCGGCTGGCTAGGCCGTTACCTCGATGCGATGCCCGGCACAGCGCCTGCACATGCAGCCATTGAAGTAGATGATACTTTAAGCCTCGCTCTGAAAGGGGAGATACAGTCCGGGTTGGCTGTGCAGAATATACAGCGCTTTTACCAGGCTTCTAACAATGATTTTCTAAAGCAGGTAGCCCATCAGCATCACGAACACCACGGACACCAGCATGTAGATTACCTGTATAAAACCCTGATCGATACACAGCAGTCTGCCGCATACCTGCACGACAAGGCAAAAACTTACCATTCGCAACAAAGTTATCCGAATGGCCTGTTTGCCCGGAACCTTAAAACTATTGCAGAGCTGATCACTTCAGGTATCGAATCAAGAGTGTATTATGCCTCGCTTTCTGGCTTTGATACGCACGTGCGGCAGGCAGGGCAGCAGGCAAACCTGCTTGAAGAACTTTCGGAAGGGGTTTACAGCTTTGTGCAGGACCTGAAAAAGCAAGGTGAATTCGAAAATACAATGATCATGGTGTTTTCTGAATTTGGGCGTCGTGTGGAACAGAATGCCAGTAACGGTACTGACCATGGTACTGCAAATAATTTGTTCCTGATAAGCGGTGATTTAAAAAAGCCCGGCATCTATAATGATGCGGCAAACCTGCAGGATCTTGATCAGGGAGATCTGAAACATAGCATTGATTTCCGGAATATATATGCCTCTTTGTTACAAAATTGGTTGCAGGCAGATGCAAAGCTGATCGTAGGAAGTGATAGCAAAATATTAGCTGGTTTACTATAATGTTGGCTACCTAGGGTTACTGTGTAGCCCCTTTTCTAAAGTTTAACGCTCTAAAAATACAGCAAGTCCAGACATCATTTCTTTGTCTGGACTTGCTGTATTTTGCGTTTTTAATAAAAAAAATAGCAAATACACTTGCAAGTGATGTGATTAATTTATTATTTCATGCAGTAATCACTCACTCATATGCATATTTATGCAGGTTGGTAGCGTTTGCCTCGCCGCAATTGGAGTTGGTAAGGTGTGTAGATGCGAAATTATGGTGCTGATGGCCTGCATCATTTCTATTAATCAGGTTAGAGTTAATTAAAAGTATAACGTTCGCTAAGATGAATACTAGATCCATCTTTTGTTTTCCTGCGGTTTTGTCTGTCCTGCTTCTTTGTGGGTGTTACAAGCAAGCTCCTGTTCAAAGTACTGCATTTCTGCCAGCTCCTAAAAGTGTTGTAGCTAAGGACAACAGTATTGTTACAGGTGCAGACCAGGTAAAAACTTATCTTCCTTACCTGCTAGGAAAAAGAGTAGGAATGGTAGTGAACCCCACATCTGTAATAGGTAAAGCTCCCAGTGTTGACAGTTTGCAGTCGCTTGGTGTTAATATCGTGAAGATATTTGGGCCGGAGCATGGTTTTCGTGGTGATGCAAGTGCGGGTGTAAAAGTTGCCGATGCAATTGATTCAAAGACAGGTATCGAGGTAGTGTCCTTGTATGGCAAGAACAGCAAGCCCACAAAAGAGCACCTGGAGAATATCGATCTGATGATCTTTGATATACAGGATGTTGGTGCCAGATTTTACACCTATACTATCACGATGCACCGGGTAATGGAAGCGTGTGCTGAAAATGGGGTTGAGCTAATGATACTGGACAGGCCTAATCCAAACGGTTACCTGGTAGATGGACCCATTCTGGATATGAGCTTGAAATCCGGCATTGGTATTCATCCTGTGCCAATAGCACATGGCATGACGGTAGGAGAGTATGCCCAGATGATAAACGGTGAAGGCTGGCTTGCTAACGGGAAGATATGTAAGCTTAACATCATAAAAATCAAAAACTATTCTCATGACATGGCCTACACTTTGCCTGTAGCCCCGTCACCTAATCTTAATACGCAGCAGTCCATCTTGCTGTATCCATCACTTTGTTTGTTTGAGGGGACCATTATCAGTCAGGGGAGAGGCACGCACTTTCCCTTTACTGTTTTGGGCAATCCGGAGCTGAAGGGTAAGTATGAATTCAGTTTCACTCCTGAGAGTATCAAAGGAATGAGTGAGACGCCATTGCACCAGGATAAAGCTTGTTATGGTTTAGACCTGAGGGAATACAGTGCAGAAGCATTGCGAAAGGAGGGGCGGCTTAACCTGCAATGGTTGATCGGTTTGTATCAAGCCTATCCGGACAAAGAGAAGTTTTTTGATTACAAACAAAGTAATCAGATCGGGAATTTTGATAAGCTTGCCGGAACGCGTCAGTTGAAGGAGCAGATCATTGCAGGTGTGCCGGAAGCAGAAATAAGGAAAAGCTGGGAACCAGGTTTAAGCCAGTACAAAGAGATGCGACGCAAGTATTTACTTTATCCTTAGTTACTAATTCATGCGAAGGCTGCAATATAGATAATCTGTGTATCGGGTATAATAAGGTATGAGTTGCTAAATTGTAGTTTGTAGTGATTGGCCACTCATCCTAAATTAAAAACCAAACTACTGGTTAAAATAAGTGTGGTAACATTGATAGTGAGCTCGATCTCTAAATAGTCAGTGGTAATAAAAAATTTTACTTAAAGGTGGTTAACGACTTTCAATAGTAAACTGCAAAAAATGGCTAAATATGGCAATATGTTTGCAGAACCCGGCAACAAGCTATCAAGGTGCGTGAAAGGCCTTAAGGCAGGATTTTTTGGGTGGTTAGTATTCTAAATTGTATCTATTTAATTTTTTAAAGGCTTTTTATGTCTATGCTTTACAGAACTTTTAGTGCAATAACCGCTTGGTAATAATTGTGCGTTGATGTGTCTGATTATGCATGTTTATCTTTATTTAAAATAAATTACTGCATTAACGCGCTAGTGTTTTCAAAATTTTGTTTAGATTTAATTAGCGATCAGAAAGAGGCTGGTAGTACGGGTTGAGAGTAGGAGGGTGTAATTGTACTATTACAAGTAACTGGCAGATTTTTGACAATGCTTTTCACAGGATAAGAGTAATAATTTATTTAGCGGGTTTGGCCCTGCAATTGATATTAAATCTATATTATCTAACTATTAGCGAAGCTGTTATGAAGAAAAGTGTACGATGTTTTTTATGGGGGATATGTTTTCTCCTGTTTCACTTCCAGAGTTTTGCCCAAAGCAAAACAGTTACTGGTAAGGTAACATCAGCTGAGGATCAGTTTGAGTTACCTGGTGTTTCTATTGCAGTAAAAGGCAAGGCCCAGGGTACAGTTACTGATGCCACTGGTAAATACTCTATTAATGTAGAACCTGCCGATGTACTGGTGTTCACCTTTATTGGTATGAAGACTGCAGAACGTAAAGTAGGCGAGGCTTCCACTATAAACGTGGCGCTGCAAACAGATTCTAAAGGCTTAAGCGAAGTTGTTGTGACAGCCCTTGGTATCAAGCAGGAGAAGAAAGCACTCGGATATGCTGTTACTGAAGTTAGAGGAGCGACAATTGCCCAGACGCAACGTGAAAACTTCGTTAACGGTCTCGCAGGTCGTGTAGCGGGTGTGGAAGTGAATGCCACTTCAGGCCTTCCTGGTTCTTCGTCTTCCATTGTGATCAGAGGTATCAGCTCATTAAGTGGAAATAACCAGCCGCTTTTTGTTGTGGATGGCTTGCCGATCAGTAACAACACTACCTCTACAAACGTGTTCGCGACAGCTGGTACCAACAAATCTTTCGAGAACAGAGGTGTTGACTTTACCAACAGAGCCGCGGACATCAACCCGCAGGATATCGAAACGATCACTGTACTGAAAGGCCCTGAGGCTGCTGCTCTTTATGGTATAGAGGCTGCATCAGGTGCTATTGTAATTACTACGAAACGTGGTAAAGCCGGTGAATCTCGTATCGATTACAGCAACAGCTTCAGACTAGACAGAATCGTTCGCTACCCGGAAACTCAGCAGGTTTACGACAGAGGCGTGAACGGCTATCCGGGTGATGGGGAAGAGCTATACTACTTTGGTCCGGCTTATCCAGAAGGAACACAGTTCTATGACAACGTGAAGAACTTTTTCCAGGATGCCAGAACACAGAAGCACAACCTTGCTTTTACAGGTGGTAGCGAGAATGCGCAGTACCGTATCTCAGGTGCTTATACTAACGCAGAAGGCTTTGTGCCTGGAACAGGCCTGGATAAACTAAACCTGTCTTCAGCTATCACAGCTAAGCTAAACAAGTATATCTCAACGGATGTAACATTTGACTACACCCGCTCTGACAACGATCAAACATTCAGAGGTTCTGGTGGTCCGCTTCTTCACCTTCTTTTATGGCCAAGCACAGATGATGCAAGTAACTATCTGACGCCTGGTGGCAAAAGAAGAGACTATGCTGATTTCGCGGATGCAAACGATGTTGAAAACGCTTTCTTTAATGCAAACAAGAATGTTTTCAATTCCCTGACAGACAGATACAGGCTTAACACACAGCTTACCGCTACTGCTACAGACTGGTTAAAGCTTGTTGGCCAGGTGGGTGTAGATTACTATACAGAGAAGAACACGATCGTTCGTCACCCGGAGTCTAACTCAGGTAAAAGCTATGGTGGTGTATTCGACCAGGCTTTGATCACGAACAGGAACCTGACGTTCCAGTACTACGCGCACATTACTCCTCCGGCATTCTTAAATGATAAGATCCGTACCGACCTTAAGTTAGGTAGCGCTGTTTATGACTATAACACGTTCAGTGCTGCGGCATCAGGAGAGAATTTCCAGGCGCCGGACCTATGGTCGATCAATAACACGGAGCTTACGACACAAAGAGCCTTTAACAACCTGACGCAAAGACGTTTGATCGGTGTATTTGGTAGTGCTAACATCAGCTATGATGACATGCTTTACCTAACCTTGACAGGTCGTAATGACTGGAGCTCTACACTTCCAGTTCAGAACAGGTCATTCTTCTATCCTTCTGCAGGTCTTAGCTTTATCTTTACTGAGCTGGAGCCATTTGCCGGGATTAAGAATGTATTGTCTTACGGTAAGTTAAGAGCTTCCATTGCGCAGGTAGGTAAAGATGCCAGACCATACAGCATCCGTCCGTACTATGAGACGGCTACTACAACAGGAGGCGGTTACCGCTATGGCTTTACCGGCCCAAGCCTGAACCTGCGCCCTGAGATGACAACTTCTTACGAGTTTGGTACTGAGTTAAAGTTCTTCAACGACCGTTTAGGTATAGATGCAACATACTTTAAGAAGAAGTCTGTTGACCAGATCGTACAGAACCTGCGCTTAAGTTATGCAACAGGTTTCGTTCTGATGACCTTCAACGCCGGTGAGATGTACAACGAAGGTGTGGAGCTTCAGTTAAACGGTACTCCAGTTTTAACCTCTGATTTCTCATGGGATATCCTGGCGAACTTTACAAGCAACAACAGTAAGCTTACAAAGCTGCCTGGCGATGTGCAGGAGTTCTACAACTCTGATACCTGGTTATATGGTAACGTAAGAGGTGGTGCAAGACTGGATGGTCCGCTTACTACGTTCACCGGCTACGATTACCAAAGAAACGAGAATGGCGAAGTACTCATCAACCCATCATCAGGATTACCATTATTGAATACAACTGACTGGGAAATTGTTGGTGATAGACAGCCTGACTTTAATGTTGGCTTGACAAACACGTTCACTTATAAGAACCTGTCGCTTAACTTCCTGCTGGATTTCAGAAAAGGCGGGGATGTTTACAACGCTACAGAGCACTACCTGGTAACGCGTGGTTTAAGCCCTAAAACGCTTGACCGTGACACACCAAGAATTGTGAAAGGTGTGCTGAAAGATGGATTGGAGAACACTGCTAATCCAACACCAAACAACATTCCGATTGACCTTGCAAGAAACTCTAGTTACTGGAAATCTATTTACCCGGAGAGTAGCTTCATTGAGAAGGATATCAACTGGGTGCGCCTGAGAGACGTGACGTTGAACTACAGGCTTCCTTCAGATGTGTTGTCAAGAGCTAAGTTTATCAAAGACGCAAGCATATTTGTAACAGGCACAGACCTGTTCCTTCTTACAAACTACTCTGGTCTTGACCCTGTTGCAAACGGTAACTCTGCCGCTGTTGGTGGTGCTGGTGGTACAGGTTTCGACTATGGTAACTTCCCGTTACCAAGAGGATTGAACTTTGGAATTAGAGCAGGATTTTAATTAAAAGAGAATATGAGAAAGATAATTTGTGCCTCTTTAATGGCAGCCAGTTTATTTGCTACTACTGGCTGTGAGAGCTACTTAGACGTTAATACAAACCCGAACGGCCCTGATGCTTTGTTGCAGCCAGAGTTGTTCTTGCCACAGATACAGTCAGAGCTTGCCGTTGCTACACAATGGGACGGAAGGTTTGCCGGATTCTATACTCAGAACTGGGGTTATACTACACCTGAGGATTATCCTGTTGTGTTGCATGCTAATCCCTTATCAGACAGCTACGCGCAGCTTTGGCGTGCAGTTTACTGGAGCATGGGCTATAACCTTTCCGACATGATCGAGAGCGGTGAGAAGAGCAAGAAGTATGATTTTGTTGGCGTAGGTTATATCCTGAGAGCGCTTGGCTGGCAGAACCTTACCGACTATCACGGTCCGGTAATTATGAAGGAAGCCTTCAACTCTGAACAGAGAGTGTTTAGTTATGATGAGCAGAAGGAGGTTTATGTTGAGATTCAGCGCCTACTAAACTTAGGTATAGAGAATCTGGAAAGAACAGACGGTCTGGATGCTGCTAACTCAGGTTTAGCAAACAGCGACCTGATCTATGGCGGTAACCGTGAGCAGTGGAAGAAGTTTGCGTATGGTTTGCTGGCTATCAACGCACACCGTTTGACTAACAAATCTACTTACGATCCAAACAAAGTTATCGAGTATGTAGACAAGTCATTTACAAGCAATGCGGATGATGCTTTGATTCGTTTCCAGGGTGAACTGAGTTCAAACACAAGCTTTTTCGGCCCAAGAAGAAACAATATTAGCAGATACCGTCAAACAAAGTTTATTCTTGGCCTGCTTGATGGTTCAAACCCTGAGTTAACTGATCCTGTGCTGGTTGGTGCAGACCCTGCAGCAGCTTTTGAAGGTCAGCACCTGAAAGACCCGCGCCTGGTTGCTATGCTGGCGCCGTCTCCGGATGGTCAGTACAGAGGTATTACACCAGAAGTGGGTACCTATGAGTGGACGAAAGCAGAGGCTGCTTTCGTTCCGAAGAACCTTTGGAATGCAGAAGGTACTTCAACAACTCCAGGCGAACAGATCTACTTCTTTGCAAACGATGCAAAGTTCCCGCTTATGACTTATGCACAGCTTCAGTTTATCAAAGCAGAGGCAGCCTGGATAGCAAACAAGAAAGGTGTTGCCCTGGATGCTTACAGAAAAGGGGTTATGGCACACATGGATTTTGCCCGTGGTTATGTAACCGACAAAGCCATGTTTGATCAGAGAAAAGCTGCTTACTTAGCCAGCGAAGAACTAATGCCAAATACGGAAGCAGGTTTAACACTTTCTAAGATCATGCTTCAAAAGTATATCGCTACCTGGGGATGGGGCTTCCTGGATACTTGGTCAGATATGAGAAGATACCACTACGATCTGGGAAATGAAGCTAATCCTGTTTATGTAGGTTTCACGTTGCCAGAGGAACTGTACCCATCTAACCAAGGAATGCCAGCTTACAGAGCGCGTCCTAGATACAACTCTGAGTATATGTGGAACAAAGAAGCACTAGAGAAAATAGGTGGTTTCGATGAAAACTATCATACTTACGAAACATGGTTTAGCAAGCCTGAATAATCTAAGAACATGAGAAATATATTAAATAGAACATTAGCAATTCTTGCAGCAGGCCTTATGTTAGGTGCCTGTGAGAAGAACTCTATACCTGAAATGGCTGATCCTGTTACGGAAGGAGCCAGAGTGAAATTCTTCTTCCACGTGGATGGAGCGCCTGGAACAAATTTTTACCTGGGTAACAATAAGGTAACGGGCGTTGCCCCAACTACTGATGATGTTGTTTTAGGTAACTTATATGGTTCGGTTTATCCAAGCAACGCTTATGCGGTTCTGCCAACAGGTAACTATACCTTAAGCGCTATTGATACAATGGCAGCAGGTGGTTCAGCCGATTTGCTGGCTTCTACTCAGGTAAATCTTCAGAATGAAAAGAACTATTCTGTTTACTTGGTAGGTACCACAGCTAATTATGAGGCCTTTATGATAGAGGATAAGCTGCCTCCTGCAGATAACTCTACAATCTGGTGGAGATTTGTGAACACCATGGCGGAGATGCCTTTTGAGGTAGATGCTTATGCCGTACGTGCTGCTGTACCAGAAACTGAGACGACTCCTGCGGAGCCGCTTGAAGTTGTTGAGTTAGGCAAGAACATAGGGTTTAAAGAAAACGGTGAGTATACCAATTTAAAACCAGGTAGTTATACCTTTAAAGTTTTCGAATCCGGCTCAACGTATGATCCTGAAACTTCAACACCTTACTTAAAAAGTACAGTTGTTTTAGCAAGTCTTGGAAGGGTTTATACTACCCAGATCAGAGGCACCTATGCAGTAACACCTAAAACCAGTAACATAGACTACTGGAGAGATCGCTAATTATTGGGTGAGTTAATAGTTAGTAGTAGAGAAGCCCTCCGTTTATTTTATAAACTGGAGGGCTTCTTCTTTTTATATAGTCCTGTTCTCTACTGTCATCCCTAACGATTCTTTCCTATTGGGATATTGTTGCTAAGCCAGATTAAGTCAAAGCCATATCTCCATCATTTCTTAGATGTTACCCCCTTATTATATCCAGCATTTTTGGGCTGAGCCGTCCACTTATGGGGTCACATTTTTTGTGGTCACTTTCTCTTCATCAAGACGAAAAACACCTGTTAAAAAGCAAATTGTTTTGCGGGCTAGAATTATATATATCGTTGATTTTGCACGTTTGGGCGAAGCGTTTTTATAGTAGTTGTATTACGAAGTACAGGTATAAAAGCAGCAAAAAAAAGCATTTATATATTACGATGTAGTAGTTGTATATAATAGGTGCAAGAGTCCATGAATCCTTTCAAAATAGCAGTTAAAACTTATCAAAAGCCATATTGTGCATTTTAATCAATAATGTACTAAAGATTAACAATATTCGGCAATCATTCTGTGTGTGCGTTTTTAGTCTTTTTTATGGCATATTGTTGCAAAAACCTGTGGTATATTTTAAAAATTTAGTTAGTTTTAAAATACGCTTTTTGAGATGGAAACAGGTAATTGTTTGTCAAAATGAGTCTAATTGTACTTTGGTGGTATTTTGTAATCTGTTTGCTTGCTTCCTCTCTTCAAAGATGCAGATACTAAAAGCCAGGTAGTTCGCTAACCTCTTTTTTCACTGCTGCTAATAAATGATTTTCTTTTTAATTAATCCGACTGGTGACGAATGTTGATCCGGCCAGCCGATACCATTAGTTTATTTTAACCTAAATAATTAGCCTAGCTGTTATGAAGAAAAAATTACAATGTTTTTTATGGGGGATATGCTTTCTCCTGTTTCACTTCCAGAGCTTTGCACAGGGTAAAGCGGTAAGTGGAACCGTAACTTCTGCCGAAGACGGTTTGCCACTGCCGGGAGTTACTGTCAGAGTGAAAGGGGGGAGCACAGGCACTTCAACAGGTGCTGAAGGTAGCTATACTATAAATGTTGAAAAAGGACAGGTGCTTGTCTATAGCTTCATCGGGTTTTTAACCCAGGAGAAAACAGTAGGTGACGAAAATGTAGTCAATGTCGCTCTTAAAACTGATACCAAAACTTTAAGCGAAGTTGTTGTAACAGCTTTAGGTATCGAAAGCGACAAACGTACTCTAACGTATGCTGTTCAGTCTATTGCTGGTGAAAATCTGCAGAACTCCAATCAACCGAATATCATAAATGCCCTTCAGGGGCAAATCGCTGGTGCTCAGATCTCTTCTTCGGGTGGTTCTCCGGGCCTTCCTTCTGAAATTATTTTAAGAGGGGTTTCTTCATTAACCGGGGATAACCAGCCGCTGATTATCGTGGACGGTATTCGGGTAAGTAATGCTTCGGTAAACGGAACAGCAAACAGGTTGTCAGATTTCAACCCGGATGATATTGAGAGTGTTTCCGTGCTGAAAGGTGCTTCTGCCTCTGCATTATACGGTATCGATGCCGCTTCAGGAGCCATCATTATTACTACTAAAAAAGGCAAGGCTGGTGCCATGTCTGTTAATGCCTCATACAACACATTTGTTGAGACAGTAGGCCGCTTGCCTGAGCAGCAAAAACTATACACTACTGGCTATGGAGGTACTTTTGATCAGAGCACTACTTCTTCATGGGGCCGGAAATACAGAGTGGATGAGCCTATCTATGATAACCCGCAACGCTTCTTCCAGACAGGTATCACGCACGATGCTAACATGAATATCAACGGGGGTACCGATAACTATACTTACTACCTCTCTGGTAATTACAGAAACGGATCAGCTACTATCCCAAACACAGAAACTGAAAAGTTGTCTTTGTTAATGAAAGGTACAGCAAAGCTGTCGGAGAAGCTATCGCTTACAGCCTCTGCTAACTACATTGCCAACAGCATTCAGGAAGGTATGGTAGGAGGGCAGTCAGGTGGCTGGGGTAACAGCCTTTACCGTTTCCCGCTACGTTACGACATCCTTGCTTATCAGTATCCGAATGGTGACCCTAATTATGTGTACCTGTATGATAATGGTACGCCTGATACCAACATCGATGATACCGGTATTATCTCTCCGCTTTGGGGTGTGTACAGGAATCCAAGAAATACGGATGTAAAACGAATCGTGCTGAACGGTTTGTTAAACTACAAAGTAAACAACTGGTTAAACTTATCTTACCGCCTGGGCCAGGATTTTTATAACCAAAACTACGGCTACGCGAATGTGCCAGGCACACCGGGTGCATGGCAGGGGAGTTTATATCATAGTGAAGGGAATTATACGAACCTCACATCAACTTTTAATGCCGCGATCGATAAGGATATCACACAGGATATTCATGCAACTGTTGTGTTGGGATCAAACCAGGAATATTACGAGGCAAAAACTATCTCCTTCTCCGGAGAGACATTCCAGAATCCTGATATCCATAGTGTAAACGTGATTGATCGTGCTAATATAAATCTTACGGAAGGTTTCCCGAGACGCAGAAGGTATGGCCTTTATGGTGATGCCAAGATAGAGTATAAAACTCTTTTCAGCCTGAGCTATACTGGGCGTAACGACTGGAGCTCAACGCTTCCAAAAGAAAACCGCTCTTTCTACTACTCTTCCCTGGGTGCGGGCTTCTCTTTTTCTGAATTGTTTGCTGCGCATAACTGGTATGGTAAACTGCGTGCCAGTTACGCCAAAGTAGGTAAAGATGCCCCTATTTATAGTACAGATGCTAATTTGATCAAGTACCAGGGTATTGGCGGTGGATTTGTGAAGGATGCTATTGCAGGAAACCCAAACCTGAAACCTGAAACAACTACTGAAAACGAGTATGGCTTGGAATTGCGCCTTTTCGGAAATCGTCTGACACTTGATGCAACATACTACCAGGCTAAGAGTGAGGACCAGATCATCCGGGCACGTGTGCCACTTACCACTGGTTACGTTATCCAGACATTCAACGCTGGTAGCATCCATAACAAAGGTATTGAGGTTTCTTTAGGCGGAACCCCGGTTAAAGCCGGTGATTTTACCTGGGATCTGACCCTGAATGCCTGGGGCAACCGCTCTAAAATGCTGGAGTTGCCAGACCAGGTGCGTGTATTCCCTTACACTTTCGGCCAGCCTTACTCTTCTGCCTTTGCAGGATCAGCGCTTAACCAGCCTGTGTTAGGTATCATCGGTACTGACTACAAGCGCAACGAAGACGGCTACGTGATCATCGGCGAGAACGGTTACCCAGTAATCGACTCTGAGCAAAAGCAAAAATACATTGGTAACAGAGAGCCAAGAGTGAATTTCGGTCTGCTGAACAAATTCAAATACAAGAACTTCAACCTTTCCTTCCTGTGGGATTTCAGAATAGGTGGCGATGTGTATAACGCTACCCGCCTGGGTATGATATCGGCAGGTATTGCCGGTGACGTTGGCGAGTGGAGAGATAAAGAGTTCGTGTTTAACGGAGTAGTAGAGCAAGGTGACGGTAACTATGTAAAGAACACGAAATCTGTCGTGCTGGATTACAACTACTTTACAAGCAACTATACTTCTGTGGGTACCAATTTCGTGGAGAAAGTTAACTGGGCCAGAATGCGCTACGCTACCCTTAGCTACAACCTGCCAAAGAATCTGACGCAGCATCTGAAAGTGAAAAACATGCAGGTAGAACTTTCTGCTCAGAATCCTTTCCTGATTACCAACTACTCTGGCGGCGACCCGGAAGTGAACAGTGCCGGACCTAACGCAGGTGGCGCTGAAGGCGGAAGTACCATTGGTGTAGATTATGGTGCAATTCCGCTTACCAAAGGCTACTCACTAGGAATTTCTGTTGGTTTTTAAGTTTAAGTCCGAAATCTAGAGACACACTCATGAAAAAGATATTTTATATTGTTCCGGTTTTGCTGTTGATGCTCTTCTCGTCCTGCGAGGATAAGCTGGACATTAACCAGAACCCAGTACAACCTGTCACCACATCATCAAACCTGATGCTGCCGGGTATTCAGGGTAACATGGCGTATCACCTGTATTCACATGCCCGCTTTTCAACTTACCATTCCTTCTACCTGACCTCCCGCTACGGCACAAAGTCGATGGAAGACCGTTGGGATTACAACCAGATCACGCGAATGGGAGCCTGGCGCTGGCACTACTTTGATGTAGGTAGCAACGCAGTAGGCTTGATCGAACGTGCAAAGGAAGAAGGTTCTAAAAACTACGAAGGTGTCGGCAAGATCATGCTGGCATATTCTTACCTGACCGCCACAGACTCTTTTGGCGATATGCCGGTGCTGGAAGCTTATACCGGTGACTTCAGCCCATCTTATGACACACAAAATGTAGTGTATGCAGAGATAGGAAAACTGTTAGAAGATGGTATACAGGACTTACAGAACGTAGGGGACGGTGCTAAAACGATGAATGCCGCCTCAGATCTTATCTACCAGGGTGACCTGAGTAAGTGGGTAGCTTTTGCACACGCGATCAAAGCTAAGATGCGCCTGCGTACGGCCAATTTCGATAACGGCTATGATGCAGTGCTAAACGAGGTGAACAGTGCACTTGCCAACTGGAAAGATGCGATCTACTATTACAGCAACAACCCGCAAAGAGACTGGGAGCGCAACATGTGGGGACCTTCTACGCCAAACCCGCAGTGGAACTTTGCTGATATCACCAACTACCTTACTTATAGCGTTCCTACTGACTTCTTTATAAACTACATGACAGTAAACGGGAACAACATCAAGTATGACCCAAGATTGTATAAGCTTACCACCCCGGGCAAGAAAAACACTTACAATGGAGCCAAGGCTTCAGAAGGTTTGAACGGCCTGACGATGGATGACTTCCCTAACCTTTACAACGGCTTCTGGACTGCAGATAACTCTCCGCTGCCTTATGTGCTGAAAGAGGAACTATACTTTATCAAAGCGGAGGCCTCTTTCTATAAAGGTAACAAAGGAGATGCTTATGATGCTTACAAAGCAGGTATACTTGAAAACCTGAACCGCCTGAATGTATCCCAGGACAGTATTGCGAACTACATGGCATCAGACAAAGTGAAAAAGTCTTCTGCTACGCTTGAGATCAGCGACATTATGATGCAGAAGTACATTGCGCTGTACCTGCAGCCGGAGACATGGGTGGACATGAGAAGATATCAATACAAAGGGTATGCTTACCCGGGTATCTACTATCCAAAAAATGTGCTGTCAGAGTTTGGGGGCAAATGGATACAGCGCTTCCCGTACGATCCGCAGACAGAGTACATCTACAACCCGCAGGAAATTGAGCGCCTGGGTGCCTCAGCCAGAGACTGGGTCACCAGGAAATTCTGGTGGGAAGAAAACTCTCAACTCTAATTCTTAAACATCATGATGAAGATATATAAGACATTGCTTTTAGGCCTTGGGGTTTGTGCTCTGGCAGCCTGTGAGAAAGACGAACCAATGGCCGAACTCGGTAAAACGAGTGGCTTGTATAGTCCGGAAGTACAGATGACGGCCAGTAACCGTGCCCCTGAAACTGGAGATACGGTGGCCTTTACCGTAACCACCTGGCAGCGCAACGACGACATAGCGAAGGTAGAGTTACTGCACAAACTGTACGAAGACTTCGGCTTATACTTTGAGCTGGACAAAACTGTAGTGGAAACCTGGGATCCGGATGCTCCACTCATGGTTGTAAGCGACACGATTGCCAATAACGTGACCTGGAAAACTTTCCCGGAAGACGGAATGAGCCTGAATGACTACTACGTTACATCCAACAACGCTTATGTATTACGGGGCGAGTACAAGCAGTTTAAGCCGGAATCAGGCAAGTACAGCCTGGAAGGGGAGGAGCTGCTGGACCAGTTGCCTGATGAGCCTTATCAGATTCTGCTTAACCAGCTGTCATATGCCATTACTGTGGCAGAATATGAAAAACTTTTTCCTGAGGCTGACGACACCAAGTATAAAATGACCGGCGGTGCCAGAACAGGCATTTCCAGTGCAGGGCAGGCATACTTGCGCAACAACCTGACTAAGGAGCTTTTAAAAGAGAAGGGCTTCAAGGAACTGAAGAAAGTAGGAAACATCCACACGGTTGTAACAGCCAGAATCACTACTTCATCAGGGGTAGTAGCTGAGCGTACCAACGAATTTAAATCAACTTACTAGACAACGTATGAAACTATATAGACTATTTTTTCTAATGATCTTGTTTCTTGCAACAGTAAGTTGTGAGAAAGACGACATAAGCACCATAGCCCCGGATGGCCAGTTCGTGGCGAATTTTGATTTCCCGAAAGATGAAATTTTTGCACCGGCAAAGGTATTTCTGCTTAACAGAACCAAAAACGCTGACAAGTATGAGTGGAAATTTGAAGGGGGCAAGCTGTTAAAGGAGAATGGCGAAGTGATGGACACCAGCGCTACTACAGGTGTAGTGCCCGATACGATCGTATACGACCTGCCAGGTACATACCAGATCACGCTAACGGCGCATCAGGGTGATAAAGTTGAAACAGTTACCAAGCAGCTTGTGATCAAAAAAATGCAGCCGCGCATAAATGTACCTGAGAACATACTGTACCAGCAGGAGGTAGAATTTTCTGCTACTGTATTCCAGTATCCTGGAAAGGATGTTACTTATTCCTGGGACTTTGGTAATGGCGTAACATCTACTGAGGCCAGTCCGAAGATTACCTTTACAGACGCAGGTACCTATACCGTAACGCTCACCATTAACGACGGGCAGGAAACGTTAACAACTTCTGCTGAAGTAGTTGTGAAGGGTGAACTGGTGAAAACCTTATACTTTACAGATGCCCTTACAGGTAAACTATATAAGTACAGGTTTACACAGGTGCAGCAGAGCAATCCGAAGCAGTTACCTGTAAGTGTTGGCTTACACCCTCTTTCTATCAATGTGTCCAACAACAAAGTGATCATTTCTGACGCAGGTGCAAACCTTGCTTATTCTGCCTGGGGTACACCTGCAGACGGAAAAGTGTTTGCTGTTGACCTGGAAGGCAAGAACCCATACATCATTACGCAGCCTGTACCAAAACCGGCGGGCACTGCACAATACGGTGATGATCCTTTTGTAAGCACAGTAGATGCGAACGGTAATGTGTACTGGGTAAGCAGATTTTCAGGGGTACGTTCGTTGCCAGCTTCTGCCATGGATGCCATTTATCCTGCTGTCAAATTCGGTGTAACTGCCGCAGACATTGGCGTTTCCTCAACTTACGGCTGGACAGACGGAGCTATTCAGGTCATTGATAATACGATCTGGTACTCAAAGCATGGTACCGGCAAGGGCCTCTACAAATACACGCTTGCAGGGCAGTACATTGAGGCCATTCCTGGTTTGAGTGAACTAAAGATCAGAAGCTTTGCCGTGGATCAGGTGAATAGCAAGATCTACTTTGCGATCAGTGTAACTGGTGGTGGATATAACAAAGGTCTCTATGTGAGCGATCTGAACGGAAGCAACATTCAGTTGATCGATGATACTGCCGGCTTCTCGGATGAAGGGGGCGCTTCAGAAAACACTTACATTACAAGTATCATGATCGACAATACACCTGATGATGGTAGTGCCGGATATGTTTATTACAGCTTCCGCAGCAACACCGATGTAAGCTCGACAGGTGCAATTACAGGTGACGGCAGTAATTCAGGTGTTAAGCGCTATCCGCTGAATGGCGGATCGGCAGAGTTTTTCCTGAGAGGGTTTATACCTTATGGTCTTTCAATAGACCCTGTTAAACGTTAAGTTTTTGATTCACTGTTGCGCCCCGGCAACCACCGGGGTGCAACTAAATTCCCATACATATATGAAACGATTTCTATACTTAGCTATACTTTCTGTATTCGCTTTACAGTCTTGTGAGGAGGAAGTGGATTGGGTACCGGATAACTATAGTGCCGGAGAAAAGCAGGAGCAACTTACGCCACCAACCGGAACTTATAATTCTGATAAAAGTTTTAAGATCATAGCATACTATTCTGCCAGTCGCAACCCCGACTCAATAGATGTTAAAAAGTATAAGATGATCACGCACCTGAACTATGCTTTCTTATACCCGAATGCTGATGGTACATTAAAGCCACTCAGTCAGCCGGATCGTTTTGAGCAGGTAATGGCTACGGCGCGTGAGAATGGCGTTAAAACAGCTATTTCGCTTTCTGGCGACGAGGCTATATACTCTGCCCTTGCAGCCAACCCGGGTTACCGTACAAAGTTAGTGGGCAACATTGTAAAGTTTGTGCTGAACAATGACCTGGATGGTGTGGACCTGGATTGGGAATACCCGAGAGCCAATAAATCGAATAATATTACGCACACGGCTCTGGTAAAAGAGCTATCAGACTCGTTACATACCTGGCACAAGTTCCTGAGTGTTGCCGTAACTCCCGCTTTATACGCGGGGTCTGTTCGGGATGGTATCGCAGAGGAGTCTATCCAGTACATCGATTTTTTCAACATCATGATGTATGATGGCATTAACTGGGATTCAGAAGATCCGGGTCAGCATTCGACATACCGCATGGCAGAAGAAAGCCTGAATATCTGGCTTGATATGAAAGGTTTGCCAAAAGAGAAAGCAGTAGTTGGGATTCCGGCTTATGGTAAAAATACTTCGAACGGAGCGCTGACGTACAGAGACCTGATCTGGGCTGGTGCCAACTCTACCGAAGACTCTTTTACTGTAAATGGTGTAAAGTATTATTACAACGGTACAGCTACAGTGAAGCGTAAGGCAGCCCTTGCTAAAGAGCGGGCAAACGGTGTAATGATGTGGGAGTTCTACCAGGACACAAATGGTAGCAACTCTCTATTAAAAGCTGTGAATGATGAATTAGGAAGAGCCTATTAATAAAATTGCCAGGAGTGAAACACGGGTAGTGGGTGAGTGAGAATCTATCCTGTGTTTCAGGCTCCTGGTAATTGTTACCAGCTATTTTAAAGTTTTGAAAATGCTTTATGTGATAGTGGTTACTTCATAGTAATTTAAAGCCCTCCATTTGAGATATAAACCGGAGGGCTTTCTTTTTTACAATCAAAACAAACTTTCAGCTATGGTTAATAAATCTACGCTACTACTTTTTTTACTGCTTCTAACATCCACCACTCTTTTTGCACAGGAAACGAAGTATTTTCCGAAGAGGGAGTTCAGGGGAGTATGGATAGCAACCGTGCAGAACATCGACTGGCCCTCTAAAGCTGCAGTGGGAGTGGATCCAACCGTACAGAAGCAGGAGTTTGTCCAAATACTGGATGAGCACCAGAAAACAGGTATCAATGCGGTGATGCTACAGGTTCGTCCTTCCACGGATGCTCTTTATGCCAAAAGCCGTGAACAATGGAGTATGTTCTTGACGGGTAAGCAAGGACTGGCGCCCATAGACCCGCAATACGACCCGCTGGAGTTCGCGATACAGGAAGCGCATAAACGAGGGATGGAACTGCACGCCTGGTTTAACCCGTACCGTGCTACAAACAACCTCATCGATTCCCTGACAAGTGCAGACCACATTACCCGCACAAAACCGGATTGGTTCTTTACGTATGCCGGCAAAAAATATTTTAACCCCGGGCTGCCAGAAGTAAGAGCGTATATTGTGGATGTGGTTATGGATGTGGTTAAAAATTACGACATAGATGGCGTACACTTTGACGATTACTTCTATCCATATCCAGGCAAAGAACCTCTGCCGGACTCTGTTACTTACCAGCTCTATGGGCAGAATTTTGCTACCATCGAAGACTGGCGAAGAAACAACGTGGATGAATTGATCCATACTTTATCAGATGAAATCCATGCTGAGAAGAAGTTTGTAAAGTTCGGTATCAGCCCATTTGGTATCTGGCGCAACAAAGCACAAGACCCGAACGGCTCTGAAAGCAATGGCTTATCGGGCTATAGTGCTTTGTATGCTGATGCCCGCAAATGGGTGCAGGAGGGGTGGATCGACTACGTTAATCCGCAGGTATACTTCCCGTTTAACTACCCTGCCGCACCCTACGAAAAGCTGGTAGACTGGTGGAGCGCCAATGCCTTTGGCAAGCATGTGTATGTTGGGCAGGGAGTATACAGAGCCATGGAAGATCGTGAGGGCTGGCGCGACAAGCAACAGCTTCCGAACCAGGTGCGCTACCTTCGTCAGAATCCAAAGGTGCAGGGTAGTGTTTACTTTAGCTCAAAATCACTTACAAATAACCTGGCAGGCTTCCGTGATTCTTTGCAGTATGAGTTCTACCGTTATCATGCCCTACAGCCACAGATGCAGTGGCTGGATGATGAGGCTCCGGCGGCTCCGTCCGAACTGGATGATGTTCGGGAGCGCAGGTTCCTGATCTTCCGTGCCAATGATAAGGCGAAACTGTAGTGGCAGACAGCGGCAGGTGAACAGGAAGCGATATATGGTTATGTGATCTATCGCTTTAACAAGGATGAAAAATTAGACCTGCAGAATCCTGGCAAGATCATTAAGATCAGTTTTGATAAAGACCTGCATTACTTCGAAGATGAAACTATCACACCAGGAAAAACCTACAAATATGTAGTAACCACGCTTGACAGGCTTAAAAATGAGAGTGCTCCATCTAATGTTCTGGAAGTGCGGTTCCGGAAAGGTTGGCTATAAAAAGGCACTTTTTGTGTAAATCATACCTGTACGTTTAACAATGAGCATGAAAAAGTCACTTTTGATCTGTGTACTGACAGCGCTGGTTCTGGCAGCTAACGCCGTTGCTTTCACAATTAAGGCAGTGCCAGGCGTTGCGAAAAATACAGTGGCAAAAAATAACCAGGCCTGGATACGCATAAACCAGTTGGGGTATACACCCGAAGGTATAAAAGTGGCTGTGTGGGCAAGCAAAGTAGATCAGCGAATCAGAAAATTTGAACTGAGAGATGCTGCTACTAACAAGGTGGTATTCAAGGGTAAAGCTGGTAAAGCATTTGGGGCATATGGACCATTCAAAGAATCATACAGGCTGAATTTCACTACCTTTAACACGCCCGGAAGCTATTACTTAAAAGCAGGCGCTGCCACATCGCCGGTGTTCCGAATAGATGCCGACGTCTACAAAGGAGCCGCTGATTTTGCCTTACGGTACATGCGGCAGCAGCGCAGCGGCTACAATCCATACCTGCAGGACTCTTGCCATACTTCGGACGGTTATACTATGTATGGCCCAATGCCAGACAGTACTAAAATAGATGTTTCCGGAGGCTGGCACGATGCCTCAGACTATTTGCAATATGCCACTACCTCTGCCAACGCCACATATCACCTGCTGGCGGCATACCGCGATTTTCCAGGTGTTTTTTCTGATCAGCACCAGGCAAATGGACTAAAAGGAACTAATGGCGTAGCCGACGTGCTGGATGAAGCAAAATGGGGACTTACCTGGCTCCTGAAGATGCACCCGCGCGAGCATTGGCTGTTCAACCAGTTAGCTGACGACCGGGACCACCAGGGGATGCGCCTGCCTACAGAAGACCCGGTGGACTATGGCATGGGAAAAGGGAAAGCCCGGCCAGTGTACTTTGCCACTGGCGAACCACAAGGCCTGGGGAAGTATAAGAACAGGGCGACAGGCGTTGCCTCCACGGCAGGCAAGTTTACGAGTGCCTTTGCCCTGGCAGCTCAGATCTATAACGGTAAGGATGAGGAGCTGTCTGACTTATTCAGCCGAAAAGCACGCTCCGCCTATGCCTTAGGGCTGGCAAAACCAGGTGTGAGCCAGACAGCTCCAAACCTGGCGCCATACTTTTATGAGGAAGACAACTGGGTGGATGATATGCAGTTGGCGGCCGCAGCGCTTTACCAGCTCACGGGAGAGAAATCATACTTTGATCAGGCTTACCAATACGGCTTACAAGAAAAAGTTACCCCTTGGATGGGAGCAGATACGGCCCGGCATTACCAGTGGTACCCGTTTCATAACTTCGGCCATTTTGAACTGGCCAAAAAAGCAGACGAACAGACAAAAGCTGAGCTGATCGGCTTTTACAAAGCGGGTATTGAAAAAGTATATGCCAAGGCTAAGCAGAACGCTTTTTACCGTGGGGTGCCTTTTATCTGGTGCTCCAATAACCTCACCACTTCTTTTGCCATTCAAAATTACCTGTACCGTGTGCTCAGCGGCGACCAGACTTATGCAGAGCTGGAGCAGGCAAACATTGACTGGCTTTTTGGCTGCAACCCATGGGGTACAAGTATGGTGTATGGCTTACCGGCCGATGGGGATACACCCACAGATCCGCACTCAGCCTTCACGCATTTAAACCAGTTTCCGATTGATGGCGGTTTGGTAGACGGACCAGTGTATGGCAGTATCTTTAACAATCTCAAAGCTGTGCACTTGTCCAGGGAAGATGACTATGCAGCGTTTCAGTCGGACCTGGTGGTATACCACGATGACTTCGGAGACTATAGCACCAACGAACCAACCATGGATGGCACAGCCTCACTTATTTACCTTTTAGCTGCAAAGGAATATAGCTCACGTCATTAAGGCAATCTGTGAATAAGACAGGTTGAGTTGCTATGGGATATCTATGATACTCTAAATTATCCTTCGGAAGGTATAACTAAAGGCTCATTCCTTTCAAAATCATAGAGTGTAAGACTACGGAGCGTATAATAAGCCAGCCAGAAGTTGCGTAATGCACTGATATAACTTCGGCTGGCTTTATCTCTTTCTTCAGTGGCTATGTTCAGGTCTAATAAACTGAGGTTGCCATCTAAGTAGCGCGCTTTTGTGATAGAGTAGCGCTTTTCTGCTATCTCATCCGCACGCTTGGCACCAGCCATTTGCTTTCGGAGTACTTTAAACCGTTTTACATGCAGGTAGATCTCCTGATCAAAATTTATCCTCTGTAACTCCACGTTTGCCTTTACCAATGTTTGATTTGCCTTTGCAGTACCTACAATAGCATCGGTGCGACCCCAATCCATTACCGGAATGTTAAAACCCATTCGTACCCGCTGTTGCTGGGATGGGTTATTGTAAGCTTCCTGCACTTCCAGGGCTTGTTGTGTCAGGCCAAAGGAAGCGAACAGGTTTGCCGTAAACCCAGTCTCTCCCTTTGCTTTTGCCATGCGCATATCAGCCTCCAGCAACTCTCTCTTAAAACTGATGATCTGTTGCCTGTTTTTGTGCGCCTGTGCCAGGGCCACTTCCTCATCAACTTCAAACTGGGGGATCTCGGTTGGGGGCACCAGTTCGATCGGGTAATCTTCGGTAATACCCAGAAAAACCTTTAGTTTAAGTGTATTGGCCTCTACGTCAAGAGCAGCCTGGTCAAGGTTCTGAACCGAGTTGAGCAGGGTCAGCTCCATTTGGAGAAGTTCGTTTTCTGGTATTTTGCCGGCTTCGTACCTCCTTTCAGCTATTTTATAGAGGGTGTCGTTGTTGGCCACGTTTTTTTCAGCTATCTCATACCCGATCTGGCTGATCAGCAGGTTGAAAAAATAGCTGGTGGCCTCTTTGGCAATATCTTCCATCTCCTCCCGGTAATCACGTTTGGCTTCTTCGTAACGGAGCGGCGATATCTTCCTGTCCCAGGCGCGGTTGTTAAAACCGAATATGGGTTGGGTAAGGGTAATAGTGGCAGGTACTGAAGAATACCTGGTGCGGTTAATATCGGCCTGAAAGTCATCGATTCGTTTCATTTGGCTGTTT
The DNA here is from genome assembly GCF_051904785.1 of Pontibacter sp. MBLB2868. Taxonomy (NCBI): domain Bacteria; kingdom Pseudomonadati; phylum Bacteroidota; class Cytophagia; order Cytophagales; family Hymenobacteraceae; genus Pontibacter; species Pontibacter sp. MBLB2868. The sequence goes on from NZ_CP196710.1 coordinate 623,631, forward strand.
ATGGAAATGTAGCCACCTGTCGGCCATATTTCCTGCCCAAGTGAAAGCTGCATGGATGAACTGGCGTTGTGGGTATTGATAAAGATCAGGCTGCCGCTATCGGTTAACCGAGGCTCTATGGTTTTATTATATTCCGGTAAAACTCCGCTCAGGTTTAACTGTGGTAGATAATTAGACTGGTAGGTTCTATACTGCCACTGCCGGTTTTCAAACAGCACAGCAGCATACCTGTATTTAGGAGACTGTTCCTTTGCCAGTTGAATAACGGCATCAAAAGTAAATAGCCTTGCATCAGGTCGGGGTTTGGCTGTTACAGGCTGGCAAAACGGAAATAAAGCCAGTATGTATAAAACTGCGATAAAAAATTTATTCATTATACCAGGAAAGTTCAAAATCAGGGTGGCCAAAATTCAAGGTCATTAATTTCTGAAATACATTACTGAAATCAAAAATTAGGATGCGTGAATTTGCAGCCTTTCGCATAATTTATTGCATAAATATGTGAAACAAATTTTATTTATTATATTTAGATGTTCATTTGTATGCGCGTTTGTGCGCGTTTGCTGTTGACCTTTATCCTGTAAGTATAAAGTTAAAGACGTACCAACAGCTGGAGAAGTATTAATTTGTTCCCTGATTTAGAAACTATACTACTATGACTGTCCGAAACTATGTGGGAGTATTCATATTGATGCTATTTGCTGGCCGGGCAAATGCGCAAGCTTTTAAGTTTGCGTTTGTTTCAGATACCCACATAGGCAACCCCACCGCGCAAGAAGACCTGCAGCGAACAGTTACGGATATAAATGCAGATACAGCGCTCAGCTTCGCACTATTTACAGGCGATATTACCGAGTTTGGCTCAGACGAAGAGCTAAAGCTGGCGAAGCAGGTACTCAGCGGCTTGAATAAGCCCTGGTATATAGTTGCCGGAAACCATGATTCCAACTGGTCAGAAAGTGGGAGCAATACCTTCAGGACTGTTTTCGGGGCTGAGACTTTTGCTTTTGAACACAAGGGCTACCTGTTTGCCGGCACCAGCTCCGGACCTAACATGCGCATGGGGCCAGGGCAGGTACCACGGGAGAATATCGTATGGCTCGATTCTGTGCTGACTAACATGCAGGAGCCCGGTATGCCGGTTATTTATATCAACCACTACCCGCAGGACTCCTCACAAAACAACTGGTATGATGCTATTGATTTGCTGAAAAAGCGCAATGTACAGCTGATCCTGCACGGGCATGGGCACAACAACCGCCGCTTTACTTATGATGGCATACCGGCAGTGATGGGGCGGTCCAACCTGCGTGCAAAAGCAAGCACGGGAGGTTACAACATCGTTACGATACAGGACGGCGTGGCAAGCTTTGAAGAGAGAAGACCGGATGTGGCTACGCTTGAAAAATGGGTAGAGGTGCCACTAGAGAACCATCACTTTGCTAAAGATACTGCAACATATCATCGTCCGTCTTTTGCTGTAAACGATAAGTATAGCCACGTAAAAGTAGTATGGCAATATCAGGATGACAGTGATGTGGGGGCGGGTACTGCTACGGGCAAAAACTTTGTTATTGCTACCAATACGGGAGGTTGGGTTTTCGCGCTTGATAAGCATACCGGCAAACGAAAATGGGCTTACAAAACGGACGGAAAGATCTATTCTACTCCTGCCGTTGCCGGGAAATATGTGGTAGTAGGTTCTTCAGACAACTACATTTACTGCCTTTCTCTTCGTAATGGCAAGTTGCTCTGGAAAACAGCTGCGAAGCGACCTGTTTTGGGCGCTCCTGTTATCCGGAACAAAGTGGTATACATTGGAGCTTCTGATGGGCATTTCAGGGCGCTGAACCTGAAGAACGGTAAACTGATCTGGGATTTTGACCAGGTGAATAACTTTGTCGTGACCAAGCCACTGCTCTACCAGGGCAAAGTATACTTTGGTAGCTGGGGAAATGAGTTTTATGCCCTTGATGCAGCTACAGGTAAACTCGCCTGGAAATGGAGCAATGGCTCTACGAACCGGATGTTTTCTCCGGCTGCCTGTTACCCTGTTGCGGCCAATGGCCGCGTATTCATTGTGGCCCCGGATCGTTACATGACATCTTTAGACGCTACTACAGGCAATGTGATCTGGCGAAAACAAATGAAAGATGTTCGTGTTCGCGAATCGATGGGATTGTCAGCAGACAGCGCATTGGTGTATGTAAAAACAATGGATGGAGAGTTGTACGGGGTATCTACTGCCGCTGATTCGATGCAGCTTACCTGGAAGTCTGACCTTCAGTTACCGTATGAGTTAGCGCCATCTGCCATTGTTGAGCATAATAATATCGTTTACGTGCCTAGTCATTCGGGTATGGTAAGTGCCATAGACAGGCAAAGCGGCAACGTTATCTGGAAGTATAAAACCTCAAACAGCCTCATGAATCCGGTAATGCCTCTGGGTGATAACAAGGTAATAGTGAGTACGATGGATGGTAAAATTGTGTGCCTGGAGTATAAACCTGCTCTATCGGAGCGATAGGATTTTAACAAACTGTTTCCCTTTTAAACAAGCTTATTTTTATTAATTACATAGGAATGGAAATTACAACCGAGAAAGACTCAAACTATAACGATCTCGAGAAGATGTCTGTGAGGGAGATCCTGGAGAATATTAACAAGGAAGATAAAACCGTACCCCTTGCCGTAGAAAAAGCTATTCCACAACTGGAGGAGCTTGCGCGCATCGTAGCTGAGAGAATGAAAACCGGTGGCAGATTGTTCTATATCGGAGCCGGAACAAGTGGCCGTTTGGGTATTCTGGATGCCTCAGAGTGTCCGCCTACATTTGGGGTTCCGTTTGATTGGGTGCTGGGCATTATCGCAGGAGGCGATACAGCGATACGGAAAGCGGTTGAATTCGCAGAAGACGATCCTACGCAGGCCTGGAAAGATCTGCAAACGTATGAAGTTGATAGTAACGACGTGGTGGTTGGCCTTGCTGCTTCTGGTACCACCCCGTATGTGATAGGCGGTTTGGAGATGGCAAACGCGAATGGCATTACAACAGGCTGCATTGTGTGCAACACGGGTAGCCCTGTCGCAGCCGTGGCGCAATTCCCTGTAGAGGTAGTAGTTGGTCCGGAGTTTGTGTCAGGTTCAACGCGCATGAAGTCCGGTACGGCACAAAAACTGGCGCTAAACATGCTTAGTACAACAGTAATGATCCGGTTGGGCCGCGTGAAAGGAAATAAAATGGTAGATATGCAGTTAACAAATCATAAGCTCTACAACCGTGGCGTAAGGATCATCATGACGGAAACCGGTGCAGATGAGCAAACAGCAACTGCTCTTCTGGAAAAATATGGCAATGTGCGACAGGCAGTAGAAAGTTTTTTAATATCTTCATAAAATTTATGTAGCCGCCACAGCGGCAGTTTGCCTGTTCTGAATTATTTTAAAAACATTTTAGACTGTCTACGGCGGATATTTGCCCTTGTGCATGCACCTGCCGGAAAACTGTTCTAGTGAAACACCTGCTTATGTCTCCAATAGTTCTTTTATCCTTTTTGATCGGTTATTTCGCCGTACTGATCGGTATCTCTTACTATACCTCTAAAGGCGCGTCGGATAACTCGAGCTTCTTTATCGCTAACAGAAATTCGAAGTGGTATTTTGTAGCATTTGGTATGATCGGTACAGCCTTGTCTGGTGTAACCTTTATTTCGGTGCCAGGTGCTGTAAGCAGTAGTAATTTCAGTTATTTCCAGTTCGTCCTTGGAAACGCAGTCGGTTTTATACTTATCGCATTCGTGCTGCTGCCGCTTTATTACCGCATGAACCTGATCTCGATCTATACTTACCTCGAAAAAAGGTTTGGCTACTGGAGCTACAAAACGGGATCTATGATCTTTTTGGTATCCCGTACCATTGGCTCAGCTTTCAGATTATATTTGGTAGCCATCGTGCTGCAGAAGTTTATCTTCGATGCCTGGAATGTGCCTTTCGGCGTTACTGTGGCAATATGTCTAATCCTGATCTGGATATATACACATAAAGGAGGCCTGAAGACCATTGTGATCACAGATACTCTTCAGACCACTTTCCTGCTTTCATCCGTATTGCTTTCCATCTGGTTTATTTCCAGAAGCCTGGACATGGACCTGATGCAGACATTTGAAGCCGTGAAGGAAAGCTCTTATTCTAAAATGTTCTACTGGGAAGATTTCATGGGTAGCAAAAGCCACTTTCTGAAGTACTTCTTCGGGGGAATTTTCGTGACCATCGCCATGACCGGACTGGACCAGGACCTGATGCAGAAGAACCTGAGTTGCAAGAATATCGGGGAGGCGCAAAAGAACATGCTCACCTTTACGGTTGTGTTCGTTGCGATCAACATTTTCTTTTTGAGTGTAGGTGCGTTGCTTTACATGTATGCGAATGCAAAAGGAATTGACGTAACAGCGCTTCGTACCCCTGACCACCTGTTCCCTGAGATCGCCCTGAACCACCTGACGCTGTTGCCGGCAGTTATCTTTATGCTGGGCCTTACGGCAGCTACCTTTGCAACCACTGACTCCGCTTTAACCGCACTGACCACCTCTTTCTGCGTGGATTTTCTGGGCTTTACCAAAAAGCAGAACCACGACGATATCAAGCTGATCCGGACACGCCACCTTGTTCACATTGCCTTTTCGGTGATAATGCTGTTGGTGATACTTGTGTTCCGGGTGATCAATGATGACTCTGTGGTAAACGCTATCTTTAAGGCGGCAGGTTATACCTATGGCCCACTGCTTGGTCTGTTTGCTTTTGGTATGGCTAACAAGCGTGCTGTAGCCGATAAGCTGGTGCCCTATATCTGTGTGGTATCACCTATCCTTACCTATGTCCTGGACAGCAACTCCGTAGACTGGTTTGGCTATGCGATGGGCTTTGAACTGATCGTGGTGAATGCGGCCATCACGTTTATACTTCTCCTGGTTACCAGCAAGCCTGGTGGCGGAGTGATGATGGATGCCCTGGAGGAAGCGGAAGAGATAAGACTGAAGCAAGCGACACACTAACATTTAGCTCCTGTTTTTATGGAAATAGTAAAGCTTTTGGAAGCAGTTTTGCCAAAAGCGCGCATACGCTCACGGCTTATTGATGTCGTGTCGTATGCTTCTGATGCCGGATTTTATTACCTGAGGCCAAAGGCTGTTGTGCAGCCGGTTTCGGAGGAGGAGGTAACAAAGCTGTTCCGGCTTTCACAGCAACATAAGATTCCGCTTACCTTCCGAACCGCTGGAACGAGTCTATCCGGTCAGTCTATAACAGATGGTATACTTATAGACTTGAGCCAGTTCTGGAACAAGGTGCAGGTAGAGGAGGAGGGAGAGCAGGTACGTGTGCAGCCTGGCGTGATCGGCGCTATAGTAAACGCGCACCTGCGCAAGTATAAACGCAAGATCGGTCCGGATCCTGCCAGTATCAATTCGGCCATGGTAGGCGGCATACTTTCTAACAATGCCAGCGGCATGTGCTGTGGCGTTAGCAAGAACTCCTACCATACTACCAAATACATCCGGTTCATCCTGCCAAATGGCAAAACCTATTCTACAGAAGCGGAGACAGATTATAACCGCTTTGCCGAAGAATGCCCGGAGCTGTTCCAAACACTGCAGCAACTGAAGCAGCAGATCCGAAGTAATCCGGAGCTGCACGACATCATCCGGCACAAGTACCGCACGAAGAACACCGTAGGCTACTCTGTTAACTCCTTTATCGATTTTGAGCATCCCCTGGATATCATGGCGCACCTGTTGATCGGTGCGGAAGGAACATTAGGATTTATTGCGGAGGCGGTACTTAAAACTGTACCCGATTATCCTGCTAAGTCTACAGCACTTTTATACTTCCCGGATATCTATGCTGCCTGCCAGGCCATTGTGCCTTTAACAGAATCAGGTGCAGAGGCGGTTGAGTTGATGGATCGGGCCTCGCTGCGTTCTATTGAACACATGGCTGGTGTGCCGGTAATCTTTCAATCCTTGCCTGAATCAGCTGCTGCTTTGCTGGTCGAGTTCCAGGGGAATAACCCGGAGGAGATACAGGAGAAGATACTTCAGTTTACATCTTTATCGCCTGGACTTTCTTTACTCGAAGAGCCTGTATTTACAACGGATGCCATTGAACAGGCACTTCTCTGGAAAATACGGAAAGGCATGTTCCCCGCTGTTGGTGCGGTAAGGGCAAGTGGTACTACGGTTATACTCGAAGATATTGCCTTTCCGGTAGAACGTTTAGGCGATGCCATACTTGACCTGCAGGCATTATTCAAAAAACATGGCTATGCCAATGCCATCATCTTCGGCCATGCCAAAGATGGGAACATTCACTTTGTGGTTACCCAGGCCTTTGATACCCCTGCTGAGGTAGCACGCTATGACGGTTTCCTGCAGGAGGTGGTTGAACTGGTGGTGAAAAAGTACAAAGGCGCTTTGAAAGCTGAGCATGGTACAGGCCGTAACATGGCTCCGTTTGTAGAAACAGAATGGGGAACGGAAGTGTACCAGGTCATGAAGACGCTGAAGCAGGTAATTGATCCTGACAACTTGCTCAACCCCGGGGTGATCATAAACCAGGATAAGAATGCCCATATTCAGAACCTGAAGGATCTGCCGCAGGTGGAGGAGGAAGTAGATAAGTGCATTGAGTGCGGCTTCTGCGAACATAAGTGCCCGAGCCGTAACCTTACCTTAACGCCCCGCAGGCGAATTGTGGTGCGTAGGGAATTGCAGATGCTAAAACGTGCTGGCAACAAAAAACAGCATGACGAATTGCTGGATCAGTTTCAGTACGATGGTCTGGATACCTGTGCCGTAGATGGACTCTGTGCCACTGCATGCCCGGTAGATATCAATACCGGCGACCTGGTTAAAAGGCTCCGTAGAGAGAGCCACAGTGAACTGGCTAATAACCTGGCTCTGCTGGTTGCGAAGAATTTCAAACCCGTAGCATCCACTGTTAAATTTGGTTTACAGACAGGTGCGGGTGTTAATAGATTATTGGGTGCGCATACGTTGGAGCGTTTCACGAAAGGTGTGAAAAATATCGCACCAGCTTTCCCACTCTGGACGAAACAACTGGCTCCGGCTCCAGGTATAGCTGCTGCATTAACAAGAAATGGAAATACACCAAAGCAGGACGCTGCAGTTGTATACTTCCCGACCTGTATTTCCCGCACAATGGGAGGTCCAGAGGGTAATAAAAAGAATATCATCGACACCTTCAGGAGCATATCGGATAAGGTAGGCGTGAAGTTTCTGATACCAAAGGATGTGCAAAGTGCCTGCTGCGGTCAGATTTTTTCTTCTAAAGGCTACAGCAAAGCTTTTGCCTATACAGCCAATGAAACAATCCGGAAAGTATGGGAATGGACAGATGGAGGCAGGTTACCGCTGGTGCTGGATATTACTTCCTGTACCTATACTTTGCAGAACTGCCGCCCGGTACTCACGCCTGAGAACAAGCAGAAATTTGATGCCATCCGCATCATCGACAGCATCGATTATATCGCTGACTTTATACTTCCTAAAGCGAACGTGCTGAAGAAGAAGGGGCAGGTAGTGGTGCACCCGGTATGCTCGCTTCAGAAGATGGCTTTGGAAAGTAAGTTTGTAAGTATAGCGAAGCAATTAGCCGAAGAAGTTACTGTTCCGATGCATGCAGGCTGCTGCGGCATGGCCGGCGACAGAGGGTTCCTGGTACCGGAATTAACAGCTTCAGCCACTTTGCCTGAAGCGCAGGAGGTGAAGCAACATGCATATGAGGGTTATTACTCCAGTGCCCGAACCTGTGAAATGGCCATGTCAGAAGCTGTAGGCAAGAACTACGAGTCCATTGTCTATATGTTGGATGAATGTATTTGAGTTAACATTAAGAATCACAAAGCCGCAGCGCCCACTACTTTTGATAGTGGGCGCTGCGGCATTTGGTGCTTAACGGAAAACTAACTTATATCACTGTTATTGATCGTGCATATTCTTTAAGATCAGAGTCGCCCGGGTGTAAGTCTGTAACCAGGTAATGGATGGAGTGAAGGTCACATACTTTCATATTCTGGTCAGAGCCCAATTTCTCCGCAATGCTCATGATAGCCGTTCTTTTGGAGGAACGGATCATGGCTTTCTTTACCTGTACTACTTCCCAATCAGAATCAGTGAGGCCGTCTTCTACGGAGAGGCTGTTAGTGCCAAGGATACAAAGGTCAACCTTAATTTCGTTTAGCTGGTTCACGACTTGAGCCCCGGAAATAATGTGGGAGCTTTTTGATAACTGGCCACCTAAAAGTATAACATTCAGATTAGCGCGTTCGGCTAGTTCCAGTGCAACCAAGGGGCTAACCGTAAAGAAAGTACTTCTTAAGCTATCCGGTATCATGCGGGCCACTTCGATCATGGTGGTACCACCACCAACCAGCACTGTCATGCCATCCTGCAGCATACCAATTACTTTACCTGCAATCTCCTTCTTCGCTTCCTTGGCATATACTTCTATCTGCTGAAAAGGATAATGAAATGATTTGGATAAAGCTCCTCCATGTACTTTAAGTATCTTACCACTCTCTGCCAGTTCGTTCAAATCCCTGCGAACAGTATCTTCCGATACATTCAACTTTACACTAAGGTCCGAGGAAAGTACTTTATTGTGCAGGTTGATCTGCTTTATGATAAAAGCCTGCCGTTCTTCTTTTAGCATTCTATGGTTCTCAAAAGGTAAGATTCAAATATAAGATAAATTCTATTAATAAGGTAGATACATTGATTCTACGAAAGGTAAAATTTGTAAAGACGTTGTATAGAACTTTAAAAGTATGTCTGCTTTCTGGCCATTTCTGAAACAGGTTGTAAAGCAGGCTTACTTGAATGGTGTAGCATCAGGTTAAAATGCGATGCTATACTTTCACATAGATTTTTTTCCTATCCATCCAGAAGCCGATCAGCCACATCACGAGCATGTACGACAGGGCAAACGCCAATGAGGCAGTTTTACCTTCAGACCAGCTCAGGAAGAAATGCTCATAGATCCACTTCTGCAAACTCACATCACCTACCTGGATAAAGCTCAGCGTTTTAATCAAAAGCGTAGCCAGTGCAAAGATGAAAAGCGGGTTTTTGCCGAATGCCTCAAAGAAATAGGTCCACTTCACGTAGCCTGCAATTTCAATGATGAGAATAAGAGAAGCCAGAATGATCAGACTAAGCCCGACAGAGTGCAATACATAAGAGCTGGTCCACAAGGGTTTGTTGATCGGGAAACTCATGTCCCACACCAGGGCAATACACACCAATACTGCACCCGCCACACTTAGCTTTAGCACAGAGTTAAAGTTGTTGCCATTTTTCTGAATGAACATACCGGCAAAGTAACCTGCTATCACATTAACCACGGCTGGCAGGGTGCTCAACAATCCCTCCGGGTCGAATGGGATGCCAAAGCCTTTGTATAGGTTTGCTTCAGGTATAAACAAGCTATCGAACCTCAAAGCTGCATTGCCTTCTAAGCTGTAAGGGTCTGTAGGATAACCAAAGAAGTACATAACGGCCCAGTAACCCAATAAGGTAATGATACTGAAAGCCAAGGCACCTTTATATTTTAAATAGTGCACAACCAGGGAGGCAATAAAATAACAGAGGGCGATGCGCTGCAGCACACCCATGATGCGCACAGCGGTAAAATCCTTCAACACAATTTGACCTTCTTCACGGGTAACAAAAGGAAACAGGTGCAGGAAGAATCCGATCAGGAAGATCAGGGCAGTGCGTGTCAATACTTTCTTTAAAAAGGCACTGTCAGGCTTGTTTTCGAACTTACGCATGCTGAAGCTCATGGCATTACCTACCACAAACAGAAAGGAAGGAAAGACCAGGTCAGTGATGGTAAAACCGTGCCAGGCAGCATGTCTGAATGGGGCGTATATGTTCCCCCAACTACCGGGGTTGTTCACCACAACCATCAAAGCGATGGTTAATCCTCTCAAAACATCCAGCGAAAGGTAGCGTCCGGAGGCGCTGGTTCTGAGCAGCCCGGTATCAGCTGTGTCGTGTACTACGGTTAGCTTGTTCATTGTTAGTGATAGATGATAAAAGGTGGAAAAGGATCATAGCTTTATAACGTACTAATAGCAATTGGGGAAAAAAGAACCCGCTCCTGATAGCAGGAGCGGGTTCTTTTTTATTATTGAGCGGATGTAGTAGTACTGCCGGCCTTGCTTTTCTGCATGGCCTGGTATACCACCTCCAGCACATTGGTGCGGGTATTTAGTTGGCTCAGTTTCGGGTTCTCCCTTGTCGGGTTCACGCGGTTAGACAGGAAAACGTAGACCAGGTTGTTCACCGGGTCGATCCAGGTGTAAGTGCCCGTGAAGCCCGAATGGCCGAAACTCTCTGCAGGTGCGCTTGGCGCTGCATTACTGTTCTGCGCCCCCGGCTTGGCGGGCCTGTCAAAGCCCAGGGCACGGTAGTTACCCTCCGGGCAGAATTGGCACTTGCTGAAAGTGCTCACCGTATTGCCGGCAATATAGGTTCTGCCGGCGTAGGTGCCGTCCTGCAGGTAAAGCTGCATCAGCTTGGCTAGGTCGTTAGCCGTACCAAACAAACCAGCGTGTCCGCTGATGCCACCCAGCATGGCTGCTCCCTCGTCGTGCACTGTGCCGTGCAGCAGTTGCTTACGGAAATGTGGCTCGTACTCCGTTGGCACGATACGGGAGAGTGGGTAATGCTGGTAAGGGTTAAACGTGAGCGTTGAAGCGCCGATTGGCTGGTAGATATTCTCCTTCAGGTAAGATTCAAATTCCTTGCCTGTAATCTGCTCAACTACTTTAGGGGCAAGGATGAAGGAGAGGTCGCTGTACACGTAGCCCGGCTTTTCGTTTAGCGGGGACTCAATAATCTGCTTGTAGATCTTATCAGCATACTTCCGGTGGATGTACAGGTTATCGGCTACCTTGATCGGGAATCTTTTTGAAGGCTCGTGCTTAAAGGTGCGCCACTTGAATTTCCCGTTCTTATTCACTGTCTCTTTCCAGAAAGGAATCCAGGCTTTTAAACCTGACTGGTGCGTGAGTATATCCCGGTAATTCAGGTTTTCTTTGTTGGAGCCCTGCAGCATGGGCAGGTAAGAACCAATTGTTCTGTTCTCATCAAAACGGCCTTCGCCTTTCAACTTCATAAAAGCAGCCAGCGAAGTACTGATCTTGGTCACAGAGGCTAAATCGTAAAGGTCAGTATTTTGCACCGGGGTCTGGTTATCATAAGTGTGGTAGCCGAAGGCTTTCTGGTAGATCACCTTGCCGTCTTTTGCTACCAAAACCTGCGCGCCGGGTGTGGCTTTTTCTGCAATGGCCTGCGCTACCAGAGAGTCAATGCCGGCCAGATCCTGCGTCTTCAGGCCTACTGCTTCCGGCATGGTGTAGGCTAGTCTTAGTCCTCCCTGCGTTGTTAATCCATCACCTTGGCGGAATGCATTGGAAACGGTAACAGGCAACTTACCTGTGGCTCCAAGACCTCCGAAGATAATCTGTGCCGCCACATCCTGCGCTGTTGCATTTTCCTGGTAGGCTGTCAGAACTGCATCTGCTTTGTCTATACTTTCAAACTTTGCCAGGCTGTACACATTCCCGAATACACTCACAATAGTTGGCTTGGAGCGGATCAGGTCCTTGAGGAACAGGTTCATTTCAGCAGTAATTCCGAAGTTGCTGCTGCCTGCTTTCAGGTTGAGCCTATGCACCCCTGCAATAACAAGGTTGTACTGCTGTAGCTTCTCCTTCATTTGCTGCAGCTCCTCAATAGAACTGTTCGGTGACAGGAAGAAGGTATCCACCTTAGTATAGCGGGCAAGGCCGCGCTGGAAATCCGTTTCTTTGTTAGTGCCAATGGCCAGGGCAGCTACTCGTAGCGTATCCAGCGTTTTGATCGGTAGGATATTCTGTTTGTTGCGCAGCAGCGTCAGCGAAGCCTCCGTAAGCTGACGGTTCAGGTATTGTGCGTGCGGGTTGTTTAAGTCGGCGATCAGGTGCTCCGTCTCGATAGGTTGCCACTTGTCCAGTTCCATCCACTGCTTGGCGGCCAGTACCTTGCGGCAGCGTGCGTCTACCTCTTCCTGTGTGATCTCACCGTTAGCAATGGCTTTTTTCACTTCAGCAATGGTGGTTTTTACGTCCATGGTATTCAGCAGCACGTCGTTTCCTGCTAAAAGGGCTTTCACGTCCACGATGCCCGGAGGGTAAAACTTAGCCACACCCTGCATGTTCAGGGCATCGGTAAAGACAATTCCTTTGTAGTTCAGCTCCTTTTTCAGAAGGTCACTCACGATCTTTTTAGAAAGGGTAGAGGCCTGGTTCACTGTATTGTCCAGCACCGGGATGTTCATATGCGCTACCATCACGCTTCCCAAACCGTTGTTCATCAGCTCACGGAACGGGTAAAGTTCTGTAGAGTCTAACCGGATCCGGGAGAAGTTGATCACGGGCAGTCCCACATGCGAGTCCACATCAGTATCGCCGTGACCCGGGAAATGCTTCGCGCTTGCCAGTACGTGCTCATCCTGCATACCCTTCATGTACGCGATGGATTTACGGGCAACATTATACTTGTTCTCCCCGAATGAGCGGAAGCCGATCACCGGGTTGTTGGCGTTGTTGTTGATGTCTACTACCGGGGCAAAATTTACATTGATGCCCATGCGCTTGCACTGGCGGGCGATCTCTTTACCCATCTCATAGATTAGCTCTTCGTTATCAATGCCGCCCATCGACATCTGGTAAGGGAAACGGACAGTAGAATCGAGACGCATACTCAGGCCCCACTCGCCATCCAGGGATATCATGAGCGGCACCTTGCTCTCCTGCTGATAGCGGTTGGTCATCTTCGCCTGCCTTACCGGGCCTCCCTGGAAGAAGATCAGGCCACCCACTTTATAGGTGTTAATGATGTTGCTGATCGAGTCGATGTGCGCCTGGTCTTTGTTCGAGTACACCGGGATCATGATCAGCTGCGCGATACGCTCTTCCGGCGTCAGGGACTTCATCACTGAGTCTACCCAGTGTGAGTTATAGTTTGAGAGGAAAGCGGGATCCCTGGCTAGATCAAAGGTAGGAGCAATTGTCTTTGTTGAGACAGCTTTGCGGCGTTTTGAGCTTTTTTTCTGGGCCTGTAGTTGGTTCAGTCCTAAAACAAGCATTAAAATGAGCGACAGAGAAAAAGAGAAATATTTTTTCAAGGCTTCTGAGATTATTTAAAGGTTGATATACTGCAATATAAGATAATTTAGATTGTTTGTATTTTTATTTGCGGTATTTTTTTTAATTCCGGCAAATAAAGGCAATATTAACGGCGCAGAGAGGTGGCTCACTGTTTTTGGCGGCTGCTATCAGAAGTGAATCGGCAAACATCAGATGCTACAGCTATGCCATTAGCTATTCTGTGGGAGTAGGAGTGAGAAAGTGGGAAACTGCACCATTGCTAACTAATAATCTATTGGTAATGAGTTAGCGATGGTGCATAGCCCTTCTTAAATTAAAAGGGAATTAGCCAGCTGGGGGTGCTGGAAACTTGGATAACAGTATAGGTTGTAAAAATAGAGGCAGAGGCATTCACGCGGTAGAGGTTAAGCCAGACATGTAACTTCAGCCCCTATTTATGTGCCTCCTCTATGGCAAAGGCAAGGGGATAGTAGCCCCTCTGATTATGAAATTTTGATCTGCCGGAACTGTAGTTTGATGCTAATATTTTTACTGTGCCTTTTCCTTTGCCGCAATAATTGGCGGGAAAGGTCCATATTTATGCTGCTCCTCGCTAAAAGAATCTGTATAAGGGCCAAAAGGGTGATCGTAAGGTTTTTTGGAAATATCCGGCCAGTCTTTGCTCAGGTCTTTCTTCGGACGCGGTTGCGAGTTAACAAAAGCAGCCAGATCCCAAGCCTCCTCATCAGTCAGTTGTGGGTGGTCGTAGGTGACGCCTAGAGGCATGTTAGCTTTTACATACTTTGCAAAATTTGAAATGCGGTATAAGCCGGCGCCATCATTATAACTGTTTTTACCCCACAGCGGCGGATACACAAATTCCGGACTTCCTTCCGATTTCAAACCTTGTCCATCGGTGCCGTGGCATACCTGGCACTTTTGTGCATACAAGGGCTTTCCTTTTTCAGGGCTAGCAGGGCGGTCAAGATACTCAATATCAATTAGGCCTGAGCCTTTTGGCGTTTCACCTTTCTTAACATCCTTACCCAACCACTGTATATAGGCCACCATTGCTTGCATCTCTTTCGTGTCCACATCAAGGGGCTTCCCGTTCAGGCTTCGTTGAAAACATCCGTTTATACGCCCTGCTACATCCACTACAGTTCCGGACCTTGGTCTGAACTTTGGATAGGTAGTTGACATGCGCGAATAATTATTGCCGAAGGTCTTTGTCCCCGCGTCGAGGTGGCAGTTCTGGCAGTTCATGCCGTTGGAGATTTGTAAAACGCTGCCTTCCGGGCCCAGGTATTTAGCCGTATGGGCAACCAGTTCGCGGCCATACCTGATTTCATCGCCCTCTGGTGTGGCAGGCAGAGAGGCTATGTCAGGGGCATGCCACATATCGTCTGCAGGGGCATCGGTTGGAGCTGTAGTGCTAGGGGCAGATGCCGTGGTAGTCGATTCCTGTTCGGTTTGTGCCAGTTCAGGCATTTTAGTTACTATAGTCGGGTTTACCGTGAACAAAACGGTCAGCCCGATCAACAGGACGATCATAACAATAATTAAGGCGACGACACGTGTCAGTTTGATCAACACATTTCCAAAGTCCTGGTCTTTATTGGATTTCATAGAAGTATAGCTAGTTTATTTTGGCAAACTAAAGGTAACAGAAACTGCAGGCCTGGTAAGTGATAATAGTCACACAAGCGATTTAAAGGGAAGATATGTGGACTGTTTCTATATAGAATGAACTGTGTTTAGCGCAATGCCTGGTGGTACATTTATGGATGGCTGTTTTTCCCTATTCTGATATTCTGCAGGCCAAACCAAGATGATATTTTCTTTTTTTTCTTCTTGTGACATTTCTCACAGACATAGGCATTTTTATTCAGGAACTTTGTAAAAGTTAAGTGGCCGCTTTCAGAACATCGAAGCCGCTTTATTTGACCATTTCTTTTTAGAAGAAATTACTTATAAACATTCATGCCAAGTAAGACAACCAGGTTCCGAAAGCTTCTTTTGCTTTGGATATTCTTTTTTACGAGTATAAAAGCATTGTTGGCAGAAACACCGCAGTCCCTGATTACAACTATAACTACTAGTCAGGCAGAGCCATTTCGTCTACCGCAAATCGGGGAGCCTAACTATAGCTTGCAGGATACTTTAATTAGCCATGCTGTTGCAGACACAGCTGAGAGTCCCTCGGTTAAAACGTTTTTAAACCAGGGACATTTTGAGGGCCATGTGCGCAACTATTTTATGGCAACTTTTAACCACGACGAGCTACCGGATTACCACGCATTGGCCATAGGTACCGGCCTTAGTTATGTGTCGGCAAAGCTGCATGGGTTTCAGTTTGGTGTAGGCGGATTGGCTATTATAGACCTTTGGTCTAATAATCTGGGTCGTGACCCTGAAACGAATTTGGGCAGCCGCTACGAAATCGGAAATTTTGATCAGCTGGATCCTGATAATAAAGGAGAAATTGGAAGCCTGGAAATACTGTTTGCGCGCTATTACTATAAAAAGGCAACTGCAACGCTGGGACGGCAGAAAATAATCACCCCGTTTATAAATCCGCAGGACGGACGCATGCGGCCCACGCTGGTTAATGCGTTCTGGCTAGAGTCGAAAGATTTCAAAAACCTGACCCTGCAGGGAGGCTGGATTTATGGGATGGGGCCGCGCTCTACCGCCGATTGGTTTAGTGTGGAGGAAAGTATAGGTCCTGCGCCTGTTGGAAGAAATACGGACGGCACCCCGGCCCAGTACAAGGGTAATCTGAGCAGCAAAGGCATAGCAGTGGGAGGTTTGACTTACCAGCCACAGCCATCTGTTACAGCCAGCTTGTGGCATTATTATGCCGATAACCTGTTTAACCTAACCTCGGGTCAGGCAGACTTTGTTTTGCCAACAGGCCCAAACCGGAAGAGCAAAATTATACTTGGCCTGCAGGCCACTTACCAGCAGGCATCCGGCAACGGTGGCAATCCCGATCCTCAAAAAAGCTATATCGATACAGACTCTAAAAACTGGATACTCAGCAGCAGGGTAGGGTATAAATCGGGCAAGGTTCAGACTACTTTAAACGCTACACAGATGCTTGGGGATGGCAGGTTTCTTTTTCCGAGGGAGTGGGGAATAGAGCCTTTTTATACGTTTATGCCTAGAGAGCGCCTGGAAGGTTCGGCGGGCAGTAAGGCAATAGCTTTGCTCACAGATATACAATTAAACAAGAGTTGGAAAGCCAGAATAGGTTATGGGCTAACGAATATGCCGGATGTAAAAGATGTTGCCCGAAATAAGTATGGAATGCCTTCTTACTCCCAGCTGCAGCTTATGAGTATTTATACTTTTAAAGGCACCCTGGAAGGGATGAACCTACAGGCATTATACATTTACAAGGGTAACAGGGGCAACACTTACAACACACCCGGCTTTGAAGTTAACAAAGTAGATATGTCGCACATCAGCCTCATCATGAACTACCATTTTAACTAAGAACAGCAGCGTATGTGCTTTGAGTGGCATCAACAGAATCTGCGACAGATGCAAACTCAAGCAACAGAAAGCGTAAATTCAAGGTCTGTAGGTCAGGAGCAACAAAGTTCATGAGTTTAGCATTTAGCATGTGGCCGGCATTTTACTCGTCATTCGTTCGCTTATCCGGTATAACTGTGTCCTGTTGTTGTGTCAGCAAGTTTTATGTGTCTTCACTTCCTATCATGTTCACTTTTATTGTTCTGCCAATTAAAGCTGAAATGATGGCGCTTGCTTACTGAATTTACAGTACTTAGTTCTTGGATAAAAAAAGAGGAGGCGTTTAAAATTCTAATCTCCGCCTCCTCCTTAATTTTATTTCTTGACCATGCTTTTCAGGAACTCCCGAACCTCCTCAGTATCATATTCAGCCATGCCTTCCTGCTTGGCCACGATCTTGCCTTCCGGCGAAATGATGAATGTAGTAGGGATGGCATTTGAATAAAACTCCTGTGGAAGCTGCCCTGCAGGCATGTAAACCGGAAAAGTGAAGTCTTTTTTATCAATAAACTTCTTCACCTTATCCACACCGCCCTCATCAACTGACAGCATTACAAAAGCGATCTTGTCTGAACCAACTTTTTCATACAGTTTATGAATGTTAGGCATCTCAGCCACGCATGGAGGGCACCAGGTGGCCCAGATGTTCATAAAGATCACTTTTCCTTTCAGGCTTTCAAAGTTCACTGTCTTGCCATCGAGTGTCGTCATTTTAAAGCCTTTGCCTACCATCTCCGTTGTGCCTGGAACTTCAGGCGCAGCAGTAGTTTTGGAAACAGTTGCTGCTGGCTCAGGCACTTGAGCATTTTTAACTCCAGTAGCCAGCAAAATACGCTGTACTTGCCCTATAGCTTCGGAGTGCAGCCCGGTTAAGTATAAAACTCCGAAAATGGCCAGTGTTATAGCCCAGCCCGGTATATTTTTAAGGGAAAATTTATTCTTAGTCATTTTAATTGCTATTGATTTTTGGTTACAACATTCCTGATTTTCTCCTTTTTTGAAAGAGAATAAACGGTACACACAGACAGGATTGGAAAGATCAATCCTTCTGATTTGAGAGTGTATTTCTTAAGAATATTGTGGTGGGTCTGGCTCCACCTCAAGATCGGGAGAGAGAAGTTTGTCGGCAGCAGGCAGCTTATTGGTTTGAAGTACCTGCAGCGCATACAGCAGATGCTGCTGCAATGGCGTAATTATCGCGTAGAACTGCTGGCTGCAGTCTATTGCTACTCTGCCTGCATGAGGTTGTTCAGAGTGTGTCTGGTGCTTCAGGCATCCTTTACGGCAAGTGCGTTTTACAAATCGTTTAGAGGCACATGCTTTCTGAATTACATCCTGCTCCGTACCAGTCATGTTATCCATGCTACTGCCTTTTTTAGGCAGCATGAACAACAGTAATATCATACTTAAAAATAAAAGCAGGTATTTTTTCATTGGATTTTTATAAAAAGGCAGGCTGAACAAACTTACCTTTTTGCCTGTCTGTACTGTAACTTAAAATTAGTAAGTTCAGTTTCGCATTCCAGGTATTGTAAAGCTACAAAATCAGGTGCTTTGCTGCAAACCTGTATACTATTGCCGGCTATGCCACAGTTGCTTTTTGGTGT
Organism: Pontibacter sp. MBLB2868; assembly: GCF_051904785.1. Taxonomy (NCBI): domain Bacteria; kingdom Pseudomonadati; phylum Bacteroidota; class Cytophagia; order Cytophagales; family Hymenobacteraceae; genus Pontibacter; species Pontibacter sp. MBLB2868. Next base: position 641,991 of record NZ_CP196710.1, read on the forward strand.
AGTACATCCGTATTCAGGTACTACTCCGGCACCTACCACATACCCAAAGTCCTGCTAGAATCAGAAACAAGCAGTTTTCAGCACGTTAGTGTCGGAGACTGGTCTATTACCACCTTCCACATTTACCACATTATCATGGCCACTTGCATAGTACAGGAACAAATCAACCCTAAAACACCATTAAAATGAGCGGCAGAGCAAAAGAGTAGCATTTTATCAAAGCCTCTGAAATTATTTAAAGGTTGATATACTGCAGTATAAGGTAATTCAGATAGTTTGTATTTTTATTTGCGGTATTTTTTTTAATTCCGGCAAATAAAGGCAATATTAACGGCACAGAGAGGTGGTTTTCTGTTTTTGGCGGCTGCTATCAAAGGTGATCCGGCAAACATCAGGTGCTACAGCTATGTCATTAGCTATTCTGTTTACTTCTGTCTATTTTAGACTTATATCTTTTAAGATCTGAATATCATATAAAATGCTGAACCGAATGCCGCGTTCTTTTTCCTTCCTCTGCTGCTCATTACTTGCAGTTGCCATTATTTCTTCTTGTTCTGTGAACCCTTATGCAGCAACAAACAAATCGTATAAGAAACAGGCAAAGGCTTATGCCCGCACGCTTTCCGAAGTGCCGCAGGAGAATCAGGAGGGGGTAACTTACCCACAGGGCGATTATTGGGTTGGGGCTACCAATTTTAATATGCGTAAGCCGAATTTTGTGATCATCCACCACACAGCTCAAAATTCAACGGAACACACCCTGAAGACCTTCACTACGCCGGCAACCAGTGTGAGTGCACATTATGTGATTGGCCGCGACGGAAAAGTGTACCACATGCTGAACGATTACCTGCGTGCCTGGCACGCGGGAGTGGGCAAGTGGGGAAACAACACCGATATTAACTCCTCATCTATTGGGATTGAACTGGATAATAATGGCGCAGAGCCCTTCTCGGAGGAGCAAGTGAATAGCTTACTGGGTGTGCTGGCGATGCTAAAAAAGAAGTATGACATTCCAACTGCTAATTTTATAGGTCATTCAGACATTGCACCAACACGCAAAAATGACCCGAATCCTGCCTTTCCCTGGCGGAAAATGGCTGAGAACGGATATGGATTGTGGTATGATCAGAATGTATTGGATAGTGTGATGGTGGCGAAGACCTATCCGGTAACTGACTCAACAATTCTTAAGAGTGGCATTCAGGATAGCTTAGTCGTGTTTGAGCAAGTGCCACTTCATCCTGTGCCTGAATATTTCAATCCGGAAGAGGCGCTCCGGATCATTGGGTATGACACGCGCAATTTGAATGCTGCTATCAAAGCATTTAAGCTGCATTTTATTCAGGAGAATGTAAACGCTATTTTAACTGAGAATGATAAACGAATACTGTATAACCTTTACAAAAAGTATCTGTAAGGGATAATCTACAGTTAACGCATAAACTGAAACCACGCGATGACCTTAAGCCGAAAAATAGCTGCTGTGCTACGCATAAGCCTGTACGCCTGCCTCTCACTATTTCTTATTTCGGCCTGTAGCACTGCCAGCCATACCGGAAAAAGCACTACAGTTGCAGAAGTACCTTATGGCCCTGACGTGATAAAACAACGGGTACTGGAAGTGGAGCAGAAGCGGAAGGATTTTGTAGGCTTTGCACTTTACGATCCTGAGCTGGGGCAGATGGTGGTGGAGCACAACGCCGATAAGTATTTTGTGCCAGCTTCCAATACCAAACTTTTCTCTTTCTATGCCAGCCAGCAAATGCTCGGGGATTCTATACCAGCCCTGAAGTATGCCGTGCACGGCGACTCGCTGTTTTTCTGGGGTACCGGCGATCCGACTTTCACGCACATGGATGTGAAGAACACCATTGCGTACGACTTCCTGAAAAACCGGCCTGAGAACTTATACTACATTGAGGCTCCCATGAGCAGCACTCCTTTTGCCGTTAACTGGGGCTGGGACGACTACAATTATTATTACCAGCCGGAACGCAGCATTTTCCCCATTCACGGCAACATCGTGAAGTTTGTGGGCAAAGGTGATTCTTCGCTAAGTATAACTCCTGCTTATTTCAAACAATTTGTAAAGACAGACACGACTGCCAGTTCTCAGCAAGAAGCTTTTGTACGGGAGTGGCGGAAAAATCAATTCACATACTACCCTAAATATGCGAAAGATGACTATTCGGTAGAGGTTCCTTTTATAACTTCTCCTGAATTAACGGCGGAGCTGTTGGCAGATACCCTGAAGAGGCCGGTAAAGCTGGTAAAACGCACGCTTCCAAAAGATGCTGCTATACTTTATGGCCTGCCGGCTGACACAGTTTTCAAGCGCATGTTGCAGGTGAGTGATAACCTGTTGGCTGAGCAATTAATGGCAATGAGTTCCGGTACGTTTTCAGACACAGTAGCTGTGGAGCGTGCCATAAAGTATATACTGGGTGCGCAGTTAGCTGATCTTCCCGATGCGCCGGTTTGGGTAGATGGCTCGGGGTTATCGACCAAGAACATGTTCACGCCCCGTACTATAATAGCGATACTGCAAAAGCTTCAGCAGGAAAGACCCAAAGAGAAGCTTTTTCCTTTGCTGGCAGCAGGTGGCAGACCCGGTACATTCCGTAACATCTATAAAGCAGATGTGCCCTTTGTGTTCGGTAAGTCGGGCACCTTATCGCATGTCCATAACCAAAGCGGCTATATAATTACAAAAAGTGGTAAAGTGCTGCTTTTTAGCTTTATGAATAACAACTTTGATGCATCGTCTTCTGAAATTCGTAACGATATGGTGCGGATCATGACAGAAGTACATGAAAAATACTAACGCAAACGACAAACAAACAATCCTATGTTAAAGCTAACCATCCGTTCATTTGACCTGCCACTGAAGCATACTTTCACTATCTCTTACGACTCCCGTGATGTGCAGCCTACCCTGATCGTTGAGTTGCAGCACGATGGACACAAAGGCTACGGTGAAGCTACCAGTAATCCATACTATGGCTTCACGATAGAAAGTATGACGGAGGCTCTGGAAAATATCCGTGAGGAAATTGAGAATTCTGAACTGACCAGTCCGGAGGAGTTTTGGGCCAGGATGAAGCCTTTGCTAAAGGATAACCCCTTTGCGCTTTGCGCACTCGACCTGGCTGCCAACGACCTGTACGGTAAAATGAAAGGCCAGCCACTCTATAAAATATGGGGCCTGGAAGCGAACAACATGCCACTGACAGATTACACCATTGGTATTGACACCATCGAGAATATGGTGAAAAAACTGAAGGAAACGCCATGGCCACTGTACAAGATCAAACTAGGTACGCCTGATGATGTGGCTATTGTGAGAGAGCTGCGGAAGCATACCGATGCTGTGTTCAGAGTAGATGCCAACTGTGCCTGGGGTGTGGAAGAAACCATCGAGAATTCTCGTCAGCTAAAGCCACTGGGGGTTGAGTTTATCGAACAGCCAATGCGGGCAGACGACATGGAGGGGATGAAAGAAGTTTATAAGCGATCTGAGTTGCCACTTATAGCTGATGAAAGCTGCATAACAGAGGAGGATGTAGCTAAGTGTCACGGACACTTCCATGGCGTGAATATTAAGTTGGTTAAATGTGGCGGATTAACTCCTGCCCGAAGGATGATTGCAGAAGCCAAGAGCCTTGGCATGAAAGTAATGATAGGCTGCATGACGGAGTCAAGCATTGGTATATCTGCCATCGCGCAGCTGTTGCCGCTACTGGACTATGTGGATATGGATGGTGCCTTGCTGCTAAGCAAAGACATCGCCACTGGTGTTACCATAGACTATGGTAAAGTAGAATACAGTGATGTGAATGGTACGGGAGCCACGCTGATAGCCTGATCTTTGGATACAGACCAGATACATACCGATGAACTGCCGGGCCGCACCGTAATGGTAAATGGGGAGGAGCACCTGTTCTTCAGTGGCACCTCCTATTTAGGCATACCGCATAACCCGGAGTTCAGAGGGTTTTTGGTGGAGGGAATGGAGCGCTATGGTACAAATTACTCCAGTTCCCGCAATTCGAACCTGCGCCTGAAGGTGTTTGATGAGGCAGAAGCTTACCTCGCCAACTGGACAGGTGCCGAAGCGGCACTTACCATGTCGTCGGGGTATATGGCCGGGCAGATCGTGGTGCAGGCGTTGACTGGCAGCGGGCATTTTGTGTATGCTCCCGGTGCGCACCCTGCTTTATGGCGCAGTGAGGTTGATACAACAGACGCAAAGCAGGATTTTGATGCATGGGTGAACCAACTGCTGCAGCACGTTGCCGGTATACCTGCTCAGCATATCATTATCGTATGCAATTCTCTGGATCCGCTGCAAGCCCGTGATCATTCTTTTAGCTGGGTAGCCTCTTTGCCTGAAAATAAGCAGTACACCCTGATCATAGATGACTCTCACGGTTTTGGCATAACAGGGGAGTCGGGGGCTGGGTGTTACAGGCAGGTGAAACAGTATGCACTAGACCTGCATCTGATCGTGCTGGGGTCATTGGGTAAAGCGCTTGGAGTTCCGGCAGGAGTTATACTTTCCGATGCACAAACAATTGAGCAGCTGAAGCGGAGCACATACTTTGGAGGGGCTTCTCCAGCTATACCTGCTTACCTCTACGCTTTTCTGCAGTGCCAAAAAGCATTCTCAGATGCCCGTGAGAAATTACTTTTTAACATAGACTATTTTAAGGAGCGCCTGGAGCAGCCGGGGCTGTTTCGCTCTTTTGCAAACTATCCGGTGCTGAATACCTCCAGCCATGAATTGTGTCCTTTTTTACTGCGGCACAAGATCATGATCTCCAGTTTCCGGTATCCGACTCCTGCTGATGATCCGATAACCCGTGTGGTGCTAAACAGCCTTCACACGCCAGAAGACTTAGAGCGCCTGGCGAACCATATCAACCAGCTTAAAGTTGTACCTAATAGAGTGTAGAGCTATCTTCTTATCTAGAATAGAATAATGAAAAAGAACCCATTTGTGCTGATGCTGTTGCTGTTGGTGTCCTGCGTTGGCAGCAAAACAACCACTGCACCTGCTTCAGAAGTTTCTCCTTTACAAAGTTATGTAGACGCAACCCGTCAACAGTATGCCCCGGACAAGCGCGTGGCGCTGTTTAAGGTAGAGCCTCATGGTAATGTGCTTCGTGGCGAAACAAACATGCCAAAGGCCAAAACTGATCTGCTGGCGCGCTTACAGGCTGCCAATATCACCTACATTGATAGCATTCAGGTGCTGCCCGAGGCAGAACTGGAGGGAAAGCGCAATGCGGTGATAAGTATTTCAGTGGCAAATATTCGATCAGAACCGAAGCACTCGGCAGAACTGGCTACGCAAGCCACCATGGGAACACCGGTTAAAGTATGGAAGAAACAGGATGGATGGTACCTGGTGCAGACTCCGGATAAATACATTGCATGGGTAGATTATGGCGGTATTACGCTGATGGGAGATCGTGCTTTTGCTGATTGGCAGAAAGGCAAAAAGCTGTTGTACACACATCCTTACGGCTTTGCTTATGCTACTCCGGATGCGAAAGGAACTACGGTGTCTGACCTGGTTTATGGCGATGTTGTGCTGTTAAAAGAGCAGGTAAAAGGATTTTATAAAGTGGAGTTCCCGGATGGCCGCAGCGCCTATATTGCTGACAACGAAGCTGCAGATTATAATACATGGGCTGCCAGTCGCCAGCCTTCCGGCGAAAACCTGGTGCAGGCAAGCAAAGGCCTTTTAGGCTTTCCTTACCTGTGGGGAGGTACTTCTGTGAAAGGTATGGACTGCAGCGGTTTTACCAAAACGGTATACTTTATGAATGGACTGGTACTTCCGCGGGACGCCTCGCAGCAGGTACATGTCGGGGAATTAGTAGATACCTCTAAAGGCTGGGATAACATGAAACCAGGTGATCTGCTGTTCTTCGGGGTGCCTGCGAAAGATGGGAAGCCGGAGCGTGTCGTTCATGTGGGTATGTGGATAGGAGGTGATCAGGAATTCATACATTCCGCAGGAAAGGTTCGCATTAACAGCATGAATCCAAAGGCTGCCAACTATGATGAGTATGAGTTGAATCGTTTTTTAAGAGCCAAACGCGTTGCCCCCGATACTACCCTGCTCGATCTGAGAGAGGTATCGCTCTATGAGTAGAGGGTACTAATAATTAGCTAATTCTTTCATCCCGAACATACATGATGTGCAGGTCGTTTTTGATTTGCGTTCAGGTTTGTTCGGGATTGTTTTTTATTGCTACAGGAGGAATTAGCAAGACCTTATTACAGCCCTTTTTTATCCGATTAGCTACTTTATAATCCTTAGTGACCCTAATTTCTCGACGCTAACAAAGATGTTATTCTGTAAAATTTAAACTCATTAAAGAGTAGTTCTATAAAATTTTTATAAAAGTATTTGGAGTTGAAAAATTATTTTGTGTATTTCATCCAAACATTGTAAGCATCGCGGATGAGTTCATTATTGGCTCCAGAGAGTAAGCAACTGGAAAAGCTGAACCAGGTAGAGAGGAAGAAGCACCTGCAGAAGATCAGGATCATTAAGCACCTCTATGTAAAAGGTGCTAAATCAAATGCTGAGATATGTAACCGCTTCAATATCAGTTCGCCTACTTCTATGGGTATACTAAATGAGCTGATGCACGAGGGGCTTGTTGAAAAGCAGGGCAGAGGTGAATCAGTAGGAGGAAGGAAGCCGGACTTATATGGTTTGCGGGACAATTCACTGTTTGTGCTGAGCATCGATATGGAGAAGTTCCATACCCGCATCGCCATCTTCGATAATAACAATAACAATATCACCGGAATACACACTGTTCCGATCCGTGTGTCGAGAAACCTGAGTGCCGTTCAGGAGCTTTATGAACATGCAAACAGCCTGATCCTGACTTCAGGTATTGACCCCGATAAACTGATGGGCATTGGCGTCAGCATGCCTGGCCTGGTATCTTCAAAGGATGGCAACAACTATACTTACCTGTTAACGGGGCAACATGAAAGATCGCTGCAGGAGCTCCTGGAGATGAAATTTAACAAGCCTGTCTATATCCAGAACGACGTGAAGAGCGTGACGCTGGCCGAACACCGTTTTGGTGCAGCTCATGGCAAACGAGATGTGCTGGTACTTTCAATGGACTGGGGAATTGGCCTCGGGGCGATCATGGACGGTAAGATGCGCATCGGAACGTCTGGCTTCGCGGGTGAATTTGGGCATATACCTTTTGTAGAGGATGGCCTTTTGTGCCATTGCGGGAAAAGAGGCTGCCTGGAAACAGTGGCTTCAGGTCTTGCCCTGGCAAGAAAGGCAAAAGAAGGCATACGATCAGGGCAGTATACTTTGCTGAATGAACTATCGAAAGAGGAAGTAGATACACTGGACCCACAGGCAGTGATTGAAGCTGCGAATAATGGTGATCAGTTTGCTATAAATCTACTTTCTGAAATAGGCATAAATCTGGGTAAAGGTATTGCTACACTGATACAGCTTTTTAACCCGGAGCTGATTATACTAGGTGGTAAGATAGCCGCCGCAAAACAATACATCACCACGCCAATCCAACAATCCATTAATACCTATTGCATGACGCAACTCCGGGAAAAAACAGGCATCGCCTTGTCGGAACTGGGGCCGCATGCGGGCATTATGGGTTCTGTGGCAACGGTTATGGAGAACATTTTTGAGAATCATATTGCATCAACAAAATCATAAATAAAACTTACTGCATTACATTACTATGGCTCGATTAAACCTTCTGGAAGAGACTCGTTTTGAAAAGCTTCCTACCACCATTTATCCTGATCAGCGAGTTGCATCAGTAAAAGTTGCACAGCGTATTGCCAACCTGATCAAGAGCAAGCAGCAGCAGAACAAAATGGCTGTGCTCGGCCTCGCTACCGGTGCTACGCCGGTACGGGTATACGCGGAGCTGGTGCGCTTGCACCGTGAGGAAGGATTAAGCTTCAGAAATGTGATCACCTTTAACCTGGACGAGTACTACCCGATGCAGCCTACGGCGGCACAGAGTTACGTCACGTTCATGAACGAGAACCTGTTCGACCACATTGATATAAAGCCGGAGAATGTGCATATTCCGGATGGTACCCTGCCACTGGAAGAGATACACGAGTACTGCCTGGAGTATGAGCGCAAGATCGAGGCTTTAGGCGGACTCGACCTGCAGATTCTTGGTATTGGTCGTACCGGTCACATTGGTTTTAACGAACCGGGTTCTGCCCCAAACTCAGGTACACGCCTGGTAACGCTGGATGACCTTACCCGTCGTGATGCTTCACGCGATTTTGGTGGTAAGGAGAACGTGCCACGCAAGGCTATTACCATGGGTATTGGTACTATCTTTAAAGCACGCGAAATTATCCTGATGGCCTGGAGCGGTAAAAAAGCCCCGATCATCAAAAAAGCAGTGGAAGGCGAAATGTCAAGTGACGTGCCAGCAACCTACCTGCAGCTTTCAGATAACGTGGAGTTTGTGTTGGATATGGACGCTGCTGCAGAACTTACCCGTTTTAACACGCCATGGCTGGTAAAAGACTGCATTTGGGACGAGGCACTGATAAAGAAAGCGGTTATCTGGCTGTCTAAAACGGTGCAGAAGCCAATTCTGAAGCTAACTGATGAAGATTATAACAACAATGGTATGGCACAGCTGGCAACAGAGAAAGGGCCGGCTTACAACATTAACATTGATATCTTTAATAAACTGCAGCATACCATTACAGGTTGGCCTGGAGGAAAGCCGGGAGCAAGCGATAAAGAACGACCTGAGCGTGCAGAACCAGCACAGAAGCGTGTGGTTATTTTCTCACCTCACCCCGATGATGATGTGATCTCGATGGGTGGTACGTTCATACGTTTGGTTGACCAGGGGCACGATGTGCACGTGGCTTACCAGACATCCGGTAACACAGCAGTTTGGGATGATGACGTGCTGCGCTACATGGAGTTCGCCATCGATTTTAACAAGAGTATCGGGGAAGACAGTGAGAAGCTGGAGTCTATATATTCAGATATGCGTTCCTTTATACAGGAGAAGCAGCCAAACCAGGTAGATACGCAGGAGATACGCGATGTGAAGGCCTTCATCCGTAAGAGTGAGGCTTTTGCAGGTGCACGTTATGCAGGCTTGTCAGATGATCATATTCACTTTATGGCACTGCCTTTCTACGAGACAGGTAAGACAGTTAAGAAGCCGATCACAGACATTGACGTGGAGCTAACAATGGAACTGTTACGCAAAGTTAAGCCACATCAGGTTTTTGCCGCCGGCGACTTTGCAGATCCGCATGGCACGCATATTGTTTGTTTCAGAATAGTGGAGGAGGCCCTGAGAAGGCTTCAGAAAACAGATGAATGGGCCAAAGATTGCTGGTTGTGGATGTACCGCGGTGCATGGCACGAATTTGGAACGCATGAAATCGAGATGGCCGTGCCATTGTCGCCACAGGAGGTAATGCGTAAGCGTTATGCTATCTACAAGCACCAGTCGCAGAAAGACAGACCGGTATTCCCGGGTGATGACGAGCGTGAATTCTGGATCAGAGCAGAAGAAAGAACCCGCGAAACTGCTAAACATTACGATGACCTGGGCTTAGCGGAATACGAAGCCATGGAAGCTTTTGTGCGCTGGAAATTTTAGGTTTAGGTGGTAGCCTCCTCACGGTTTGAGGAGGCTACCTGGCCTTTATAATTCTGAAAAAGGAACACAGCTATACTGTCTGCATAAAAGTCCATGCTTACGATGACGTTATACTTATGGACGTAGAAAAGCTTCAGGTAAACCAGTAAGTAAAAGCAGTGAATTTAGTTGTTTTATTATGAAAACATGTCTGACATTTGATTTTTGTTACCTTTCGTAAACAGGTCAACCAGGCACACCCTTTTATACCCTTATGCGCAGCAAGAAGATCAATAACAGCATCATAACCCTTATCTTTTGCCTGGTAGCTTTGTGCACAGCAGCTTCAGCAGTGGCACAGTCGCCCGAAAACGGGTCGGGTGTTTCGCTGATTCCTCAACCCGCAAAGCTGGTACTCAAAAAGGGCAGTTTCCAGGTAAATGCAGCCACAAAGATCTTTGTCGGTACTAAAAACGACGAACTAAAGGGGATAGGGCAGCTTCTGGCTCAGGAAATACAACGAACAGCAGGGGTTTTACCTACAGTTGTGCAAAAAGAGCCTTCCGGCAAAGCCTCAAATTTCATTCAATTAACCCTGCAGCAAGCACCGGATACTTTGGGAAAAGAAGGTTATGTACTGCGTGTTTCTCCTGCCTGTATAACACTAGCCGCAAATATGCCAAACGGAGTGTTTCTGGGTACCCAAACGCTTCGTCAACTGCTACCCATACAAAAAGTTTCGGCCCCTGTTAGCATTCCTTCCCTGGAAATAGTAGACAAGCCGCGCTATCAGTGGAGGGGCATGCACCTGGATGTTACCCGTCATTTTTACCCGGTGGAATTCGTGAAGAAGTACATCGACTACCTGGCCATGCACAAGATGAACACCTTTCACTGGCACTTAACGGATGACCAGGGCTGGCGTATCGAAATAAAGAAATACCCTAAACTTACAGAAGTAGGCGCCTGGCGCGACAGCACCCTGATCGGGCATTACTGGGACCTGCCCCAGACTTATAAGAAGGAACGTCACGGTGGTTTTTATACCCAGGATGAGATACGGGAAGTAGTGAAGTATGCCGAGGAGCGCTATATTAATGTAGTGCCTGAGATCGAAATGCCAGGGCACGCCTTGGCGGCACTCACCGCTTACCCGGAGCTTTCCTGTACCGGTGGCCCCTTTCATGTGGAGTCAAAGTGGGGTATTTTTCATGATGTATTCTGTGCCGGAAACGAGCAGACCTTTACTTTTCTGGAGGATGTCCTGACAGAAGTAATGGCGCTGTTCCCGAGCAAGGTTATACATGTTGGGGGCGACGAATCACCGAAAACGCGCTGGAAAGAATGCCCCAGATGCCAGGCCCGTATGACAGCCGAGGGTTTGAAGGATGAGCATGAGTTGCAGAGTTATTTTGTGCAGCGGATAGAAAAGTTCGTGAACTCCAAAGGAAGAACCATTATTGGCTGGGATGAGATACTCGAAGGAGGGCTAGCCCCGAATGCTTACGTCATGTCGTGGCGCGGAACAAAAGGTGGCATAGCGGCAGCAAAGGAAAAGCACTACGTTGTCATGACCCCAGGCACTCATTTATACTTTGATCATTACCAGGGAGCACGTGACCTGGAGCCAACAGCCATTCATGGCTACAGCCCCCTGTCTAAAGTATACGCTTACGATCCTACGCCTTCAGAATTAACCAAAGAGGAACAGAAGTATATCCTGGGAGCTCAGGCAAATATCTGGACAGAATACATTACCACAGAAAAGCACCTGGAATATATGGCCATGCCACGCATGGCAGCTTTATCAGAGGTACTCTGGACACCCGCATCTCAAAAGGACTGGGAGAGCTTTAAGGATAGGATGCAACAGCAGTATAAACGTTACGAGGCTCTGGGCATTAATTATGCCAGGAGCGCCTTCGATGTAAGGCAACAGCTGGACGTAGACCTGGCCGCCAGAAATGCTATCGTAAGCCTTGCCACAGATGCCGCCAATGTTAAAGTTTATTATACCCTGGATGGCTCCCAGCCGGGTACATCAGCAATGCTGTATACAAAGCCATTTATACTTAGTAAATCGGCTACCATTAAAGCAGCTTCTTTTTTAGAGGGGCAGTTGGCGGGTAAAGTAAGCACAAGAACCTTTGATGCACATAAAGGCTTTGCACAGCCTGTTACAATACTAACAACCATGCATCCGTCTTATGCCAATAAATCAAATCTGGTAGATGGCCTTTATGGATCTACAGACCAGACAGATGGCCACTGGACAGGCTTTTACGGGACGGACATGGAGGCAGTAATTGACCTGGGGCAGGTAAAAACAGTTTCTACCCTGAGCACCTCATTCATGCAAAATATCGGGTACCGCATTTTCCTTCCGAACGAAGTAGTGTTTTCTGTCTCAGAGGATGGTAAAGAATTTAAAAAAGTGAAGGTGATCTCAAATGCCAACCCCGCTGCTGCAGAGGGTATCCTGACGCACGATGTTACTGCTAAAATAACGCCGGTAAAAGCGAGGTTTGTAAAGGTGCTTGCTAAGAACATTGGCCCTAGCCCGGCAAAATATCCTTCTGCCGGTCAAAAAACATGGCTTATGGCCGATGAAATAAAAGTGGAGTAAGACAGCAAGTATAGCCGATAAAATTTTATATTGTACCTCATTAACCAGACTTTGCACCCATCTTAAATTTAAAGTATAATGACAAAAGTAGCTTCCACTGCAGGCAACAAGGCAGTAAAGGCAGGAGGGTCCAGTTTCCCACCGCCGATTGTTATCATAGGTGTTCTGTTTTTCATTTTCGGTTCTGTTACCTGGCTTAATTCGGTACTGATCCCCTACCTGAAAATAGCTTGTGAGCTTACCAACTTTGAGTCCTACCTGGTAGCTTTTGCGTTTTACATCTCTTACCTGGTGATGGCTATCCCATCGGCCTGGGTTCTGAAATTTACAGGGTTTAAGAAAGGTATGGCTGCCGGCCTTGCTGTAATGGCCATTGGTGCACTTATCTTTATTCCTGCTGCATTAACGCGCACATACAGTGTTTTCCTGATTGGCCTTTTTGTGCAGGGCACAGGACTGGCTTTATTACAAACGGCTTCTAACCCCTATATCACAATTCTTGGCCCTGCCGAAAGCGCAGCAAAGCGTATCAGCATTATGGGTATCTGTAATAAGGTAGGCGGTATTCTGGCTCCAATTGCATTGGGTGCTGTCGTATTTCTGGATACAGATGCCCTGCTAAAGAAGCTGGATACGATGAGCCTGCAACAGAAAGCCATGGAGCTGGATGCCCTTGCGCACCGGGTTATCACGCCATACATCGTCGTAACAGTGGCTTTGGTCATACTGGCGGTGCTGGTGCTGCTGTCATCTCTGCCAGAAGTTGATACCGACCAGGAGGACGAAACCGTTGCTGCTGCCAATGTCCGGAAGTCAAGCATCATGCAGTTCCCGCACCTGCTGCTGGGAGTGTTGGCGCTGTTCCTTTATGTTGGCGTGGAGGTTATGGCCGGTGATACGATCATCAGCTATGGCGCATCACAAGGAATCTCGTTGTCTACAGCCAAGTTCTTTACTTCCTTTACCCTTGGTGCCATGATCGTGGGTTACCTGATTGGTATTGTGGCTATACCTAAATACATTAAGCAGGAAAAAGCGCTGCAGGTATCAGCTATATTAGGTGTGCTTTTCGCGATAGGTGCCATTTTTACAGAAGGGTATACTTCTGTGCTTTTCATTGCTTTGCTTGGCCTTGCCAACTCGCTGATGTGGCCCGCTATCTGGCCTCTGGCCATAGCTGACCTTGGCCGCTTTACAAAGATCGGTGCTTCCCTGCTGATCATGGGTATTGCCGGTGGCGCGATCCTTCCACTGGCGTACGGTGCCTTAACAGACGCATTTAATGCGCAGCAGGCATACTGGCTGATGGTACCGTGCTACCTGTTCATTTTATACTATGCAGCGGCAGGCCATAAAGTAAGAACCTGATAATACATATTTGCTCTTTAAGAAGCCTTCCTTACATGATAACGATCATATAAGGAAGGCTTTTCAAGTTTAGGACTGTTCTAAATTGCTTCAAAGCAGCTGTTTAGCGCAACCTGCTAGTGCAATAAGGTAGTATAGGTGAGTACATTGAAATGTTAAACTTAAACCTATCAGCTATGGAAGCTACCTGCAATCACTGTTCCCACTGGGAGCAAGACCAAAAAAAAGTACAGCTCCAGAACGACAAATTCGGAGTATGTGACGAGTTAACCGGCCAGCATGCCATGGAGCCATCCTATGTGCTGCCCCTGATCCATGAGGCACCCTCAAAGGACACTAAACCGAAGCAGTTTGAAATGATCACCGGAGCCAGCTTTGGCTGTAATCACTTCAGCGAACGAAAAAGTTGGGTTAAGTAAATGTCTTTAAAAAATAAGTTCTGGTCTCCCCATTCTTCAGGAAACCAGAACTTATTTTTTACCTCGTTAAGGATCAAAATGGAATGATCGAGGTAGTAATTATTTAATGAAAGAAAAGGTAGGCAATTAAAATAGCTGCGATCACACCTGCCAGATCTGCCAGCAAACCACAGATAAGGGCATACCTGGTATTTCGGATACCAACAGAGCCAAAGTACACTGCCAGAATATAAAAAGTAGTTTCTGTAGACCCTTGTATCGTGGATGCAAGGCGGCCCACAAAGGAATCAACTCCGTAAGTATTCAGCGCCTCTACCATCATGCCTCTTGCTCCGCTGCCGCTTAGTGGCTTCATAAAAGCAACTGGCAGAGCCGGTACAAAGTCCGTGTTAATGCCGGTTAATCCAACCAGGTAACCAATCCCGTTCACGAGCAGATCCAAAGCGCCTGAAGTCCTGAAAACACCGATGGCTACAAGTATGGCTACCAGGTAAGGGATGATAGTGATGGCAACTGAAAACCCTTCCTTTGCGCCTTCAATAAAGGCTTCATAAACGTTTACCTTCCTGTACAGCGCAAGCCCAATAAATGAGATAATGATGGAGAAAAGGATCACATTGCTGGCAACGCTTGAGATAAGGCTCACCTGCTCCTGCGGAATGATGCTGAAGTAATAGATCAGGCCAATAATAAATAGCATCAGTGTGCCAAGGTAGGCAAGTATAACGGGGTGAAGCAGGTTGATGCGCTGGTAAAGTGATACAGCAATAAGGCCGGTTATTGTTGAGAAAAACGTGGCTAAAAGTATAGGTATAAAGATATCAGATGGGTCAGCGGCTCCTAACTGTGCCCGGAAAACCATTACACTGATCGGGATAATGGTGAGGCCGGATGTATTGAGCACCAGGAACATGATCTGCGCTTTCGAGGCTGTATCCTTGTGGATGTTGAGCTCCTGCATCTCCTTCATGGCTTTTAAACCGAGTGGTGTGGCCGCATTGTCCAGCCCCAGCATATTGGCAGAAAAGTTCATCAGGATAGAGCCGAACACCGGGTGGTTTTTGGGTATTTCCGGAAACAGGCGGTTAAAGAAAGGACCAACGATCCGTGCGAAAATGGCAATAATGCCGCCCTTTTCACCAACCTTCATCAGCCCCAGCCAAAGGGTCATCACCCCGGTAAGGCCCAAAGAAATTTCGAAACCCAGTTTGGCGTTATCGAAGGTGCTGGTTACAAGCTTCTGAAAAATATCATAATCCTGGAAAAAGATCAGCTGGAACAGCGCTATAACAAAAGCGATCAGGAAGAATCCTGCCCACAAATAGTTTAATACCATGTAAAAAGGTCGGTCTGATTGAATCTGTAAGATACAAAGCTATCTTATAAAATCCGCCTGCTATATAGGTGCTTGATAATTTTTTAGCGAAGTATTCTCAGAGTATTAAGCCATACAAAAATGCAGGCCTGGCGCCTTGCATGTCGTACACAAATCCATTTACGACAGCATAATGCACATGGCCACTTTTATCCTGCAACACGAAGTTCGCTTTCCGTTCCAGTGCCAGCGAATGGTTTACCTTGCCTTTTTTGATTGTAATATTCAGTGGCAAGCTTTGTGGGTTAAATCCTTTTTCAGGTAGTTGCTCTACCCGGATGGTGGTAAAGCCTTGTTTCAGAAGCTCATTTGCGCGTTCAGTGCTAAGGTCCTTTACATTTTTAAATGGATTTGGATATACTTTCCCAGGTACTAAAGTAAGCCCTTCGGCATTTAACTCCTCATACCCGTAAAATGTGCTCATATCGCCCAGTTCTTCTATACTGCTGCTATAGTAAAATCCTTTGGGAGCTGCCCCTGACGCAACCTCATCCCGCATAATCCCTACATCAAGCAATGTATTCAAACCATCCTGCTCATAAGTTGCATTCCGGATTACGAGGTCAAAGAGGTTACGCTCGTTTTCGGGTATGTTATAGTAGTCTTTCAGGGTAAACCTGCTATAACCATCCGTAGCGATAAGGTGCAGCGCAGCAACCATAGAGGCAAAGTTCAACTGCCTGATCACCTGTTTTTCCGGATCACCGGGATAGCCCCCGGACTCGATCAGGATCACGCTTGTACCCCATTTCTGAATATTATCGCCAAAGGCGCGCGGTTCATGTTCATCCGAATACTTGGCAACCTGCCCGGGTATCAGTTCCTGTATGGCTGCATTCATGCCCACAATGGTGCGCATGGCCCGTGCCCGGACAGTGTTTACGGTCTGGGCATGATCAAAAGCAGGGGCAAGAAATGAGATGGTAGCAGGTTTTGAGGTATTGCCAACCGTGTAGTAGCGACTCTGGTCGTGCAGGTTGAATCCAAACTCTGGGTCCAGGCTGTCGCGTATACTTTTGAGCAACACTGCCTCCGGGCTTTGCAGCCGCAGTGCATCCCGGTTCAGGTCCAGGTGCAGCGCGTTCCGGCGAATAAAGCGTTCCGCACCGTCCGGGTTCAGCATAGGGATGATGTAGAGGGTGGTGTTAGTAAGTATCTCCTGGCGCACGGAATCCATGTCATCGCTTTGCTGCAGGAAGTTAAAAAGGTCGAAAAGCGCCATGGTAGCCGTAGACTCATCTCCGTGCATTTGCGACCAGAGCAGCACCTTAGTTTTGCCACTGCCGGCCTTAACCATGTAAATATCGCGTTGCTCAACCGATTTCCCGATCACCTGTACGTCGAAAAGGGGATTGGTCTTCAGCTGTTCCAAAAGTGGTACGATGTCTTTGTGCTTAAACCTTCTGTTGGTTAAGCTCTCTTCTTTGTAAGCTTTATGCTGCTCGTAGGGTAGTTTCGCCATTCCAGTAATTATTCGCTGCGTGGTAACTTTTTTCTGGCAGTTAACCATTGTTGATGCCACAATTATAAGCAGTATGTAACAAAATTTTCGCATTGGGTCATGGATTAAAATAAGAACAACCAGCCGGAATTATTATCCATTCGCTCTGACAGATGCATATTAGTACTGATTTGCCATTACTGGAGCTAAAGTGTAGCCATGCAAATGCTTTTTACGAAATAATCTGAATGGGTGTACGCTGATATGAGTTTTAAAAAGGTTGGGAGAAAACATCGAAGGTTTGTATCTTCCTGCTAAGGAAACGCGATATTATGGTCTACACACCCACCCAACTAAAAAACGGCCGGATTTTCTGGGCAAAGTTGATGCTTATAGGCTTTCTCTCCCTCACCCAGGCATCTTGTATGGTTCAAAAAACAAAAGAGAAGAAGATGGTTCAGAAGATCATGAAGCGACACCCGGACCAGTTTCAGAAGATACTGGAGCAGCCGGAGAAGTACCGTGTGCAGGTGCTTTATACACAGATAGACAGGGACAAGGCCAACAACCCGCACTTTACATCCTATGCCTGGCGCCTGGACCCGAAAGAATACTTTTACCCGGCCAGCACTGTGAAGTTGCCCGCTGCCGCCTTAGCTCTCGAAAAACTAAATGAGCTTAACATAGCCGGCCTTGACAAGTATACCACCTTAAAAATTGATAGTGCGTATGCCGGACAGTCTGCCGTGACCACAGACAGCAGCGCTGCGAACAACCTGCCATCCATCGCACACTATATCAAAAAGGTACTGTTGGTTAGTGATAATGATGCTTACAACAGACTGTATGAGTTTCTGGGGCAGCAGCAGCTGAATGAAGGACTACATGAGAAAGGATTTGAAAATGTACGGCTATCGCACAGGCTTTCTATTTTTCTGACACCGGACGAGAACAGCCATACAAATCCATTTACCTTTTATAAAGGAGACAACATCCTGTACCAGCAGCCAATGGCTAACAACGCTAACCCGAAGCCTAGTCCGCTGCAGGAAGTATACTTAGGCAAAGGCTACATGCAGGGGGATGATCTTGTAAAGGAGCCGATGGATTTCTCCGCTAAAAATTATATCTCGGTGGAAGTGCTGCAGGGGATACTGAAAAGCATCCTGTTTCCGGAAGCAGTGCCGGAGCAGCAGCGCTTTAACCTGAAGCCGGAGGACTATACTTTTCTATATAAATACATGTCGATGCTGCCCCGGGAAAGCAGCTACCCTAAGTATGAGGAGCAGGAATTTCCTGATAGTTATGTCAAGTTCCTGATGTATGGACAGGATAAAGACCGCATTCCCGGCAACATCCGCATCTTTAATAAAATAGGGGATGCCTATGGTTTTATGATCGATAATGCCTACATCGTGGACTTTGAAAACAAGGTGGAGTTTCTGCTGACTGCGGTGATCTATGTAAACGAAGATGAGATACTGAACGATGGGAAGTATGAGTATGATGAAGTCGGATTTCCGTTTATGAAAAACCTGGGGAAGGCTGTTTATCAGTATGAACTGAACCGGAAAAAAGAGTACCTCCCGAACCTCGACAGGTTTAAGGTTGATTATAAGTAAGGGCATTATGCCGCAGCAGCGTATGGTGTTTCATGTAGTTAAGCACATCCTGTTGCAGGCGCCGCAAAAGCCAAGAGCCGCCTCTGTTGAAAGGGGCGGCTCTTGTAAATTTAGTTATATCCTTGCTGGTTAATTATCCCACCAAAGCGGCTCTGAAAGCGCAGGAGTCTCTGGAGTGTTAGGGTTTTTGGAAGCCTCTCCCTGAGGATATGCCACTCTACGGATAAATGTATTAAGAGCAGCATTTGCTGGCAAGGTGAAGTCTGCATACATATAATCAAATCTTCTGGCGTCATTCCATGCCTCTGGGTTCAGGTATGTGATCACGAATTTTTCTCTAAAGATCATGTCAAGCGTTAAGTTTGATGCACCTACAGAAATTGCCGGATCATTAATATAATCGTTTGCTTCTGCCGGATTAACTTCATAGAGTGCCATACTTGCCCTAATGCCCTCCAAATAAGCATCATAAGCCCTTTGTGTCTGGCCTGCACGCAGAGCAGCCTCCGCTTCTATCATTTTTACTTCCGGGTAAGACTCGATAATTATCGGGGCTTTTTCTGCAGTGATCGGTGAGTTAATCGAGATGTATACTTCATCCTTAATAGTGCTACTGGCCGTTCCAGCATTGCCTGCGCCGTTAGGTGTACCTACATACGTTCCATTTATAGTCGTGTCTGTGATCATGTCAAGTCGTGGATCGCGTATACCGGTGGTTGTTCCCTTTAGCTGCTCAATTAGTTGCTCTGAAAGCCAACCGCCAAGTAAATTTCCCGCATTGGCGATGGCTATATTAGCCCAAGGGTTGCTGGTTTCAAAAACACTCATGTCTGCGTTATCGGCGTTAGAGGTATAAGAGTTCTCTACTGCCGTGAGCACTGCCTGCGGATTGTAGGCAGGTGTGCCGGTTACCTTGTTTAACTGCCGTGCTTTCAGGGCATAAGCTGTTTTTATCCAGTTGGCTTTGTTGCCGCTATGGATCAAGTCACTAACAGGATCAAGTATTACCTTTGAATCCGTTTTACCCAATTCGGCAATAGCCTCATCTAACAGGGCCAAGGAAGTCTGGTAAAGCTCCTCCGAAGTGTCAAACCCAGGTGTAAGGGTGTTGCTTGTAAATGCATCCGAGTAGGGTGCATCTCCCCATAGGTCGCTTACCAGAGAAAGGTTGTAAGCCATCATTACATCTGCAACGCCCACATAATCCGAAGCTCCTTGTTCAATCGCTTTTTGCTTCATATCATAGATATCAGCCATCGCGAGGTAAAGTGCATCCCAGGTAGAGGTGTAGTCAGTTACCTGATATGTATCCGTTGAACTGCCGGCTGTCGGGCTGGCCAGGTACTGCACAAAATAAGAGGTAATATTGCCTACCCGTTGGCTGTTGAGTCCGGTTTTTTGAGTAGTTGTAGCGAGTAGCGTTTCCAGGGGAGGGTTATTCACCAGGTTTGGGTTTTCGTTCAGGTCGAAATAATCCTCGCAACTCTGTAAGCTTAGCATTGCCCCCATTAATAAGGTGAGGGCGAAGGTGTATCTGAATATCTTTTTCATGCCTTGTGGGTTTAGAATCCTACATTAAGTGTGAACAGGTAGCTTCGTACTGCCGGGTAAGTGAAACCGGCAAAGCCATCTATATTACTTCCTGCCGGTGCTGAACTATTTTCAGGATCATAGCCGGAGTAGTCTGTAGACAGCCACAGGTTATTACCTGTTAAGGAAACAGAAGCGTTCTTTACAAATATCTTATCAAATAACTGGCTCGGAAGTGTGTAGCTAAGCGTTAAAGAGCGAAGTCTTACCCATGAGGCATCTTCGACAAAGTTTTCGGATACGCCCCGATACACGTTACGATAGTAACCGTTGCCATAGTTTACACCATTCGGCCCAATGCCCTGGCCCAGGTAAACAGGTTTTGTATTTGGTGTGCCATCTTCTAACACGCCATCAAACACAATGGTCTGGTCGCGGTTCTCGGTGTATTCGGCTATGCCAAAGGCAGCGAAGAAATTGCCCATCTGGTTATACTTATCCTGTCCCTGGCGGGTATCCAATAAGGCTGTCAGACTCAAGTTTTTGTAAGAAAAGGTGTTGGTGAAGCCTGCTATCCAGTCTGGTTGGGAGTTGCCTAGTATCTTTTGGCTGGAAAGCGGTGCCCGCTTCGGGAAACCGTCAGCACCTATCACGATAGGCCGCGACGTGTCTATAAACAGCGGGTCTTCTTCTTCTCCAGGTCCGTAGTAGCGCTGATAGTGCGAGCCGTAGATGTTACCATAAGGCTGGCCTTCAATTAATTTAAGCGTAACGGTTGAGCCTACATAGCCGAACTGAGAAGCATACGGAATTTCTTCTAACCCTTCCCTGATGCTCAGAATTTTGTTGCGGTTAGCAGAGAACACCAGTTTAGAATCCCAGGTAAAATCACTGGTCCTGATCGGTGTGGCGTTTAAGACAACCTCAACCCCTTTGTTGCGCATTTCGCCTGAGTTTACGGCAGCTTTTACGAAACCAGTAGATGCTGCAACATTTATGTTCAGGATCTGATCTTTGCTAAGGGAGTAGTAGTAGGTAAAGTCAAAACCCAGCCTGTTGTCGAGGAACGACATTTCCAGACCTGTCTCAAATGTATTTGTAAATTCTGGCCGAAGGTCTTTGTTGCCTAGCAGTTCTGATCTTGTGAAACCGGTAAATCCTGTTGGCAACTGGTCGTAAGTGGCAAAACCGGAAGAGGTGGAATAAGGCAGCGCATCTTTACCGATCTGGGCGTACGATACCCTGAACTTGCTTTGGTTGATGAAAGACGGCAGATCCAGGTGTTCCGAGAAAATATAGCTGATACTGGCCGAAGGATAAAAGAAGGACCTGTTTGATTTCTCGAGTGAAGAGGTGATGTCGTTACGGCCGGTTACAGTAAGGAAAAGGAAATCCTTGTAATCAATAGAGGCCTCCCCGAATATACCCATCAATCTGTATTTTTCCTGTTCCTGTACGGTAGATAAAAACCGAGCGTTGGTCAGGTTAAAATAGTCGAAAACAGCCAGTTCGCTACCTTCTGCACCAAAGCTTTTGATCTTGCGTGCATACAGGTCGTGCCCGAGCCTGAGTGTTCCGTTAAAGTCACTGCCTAATGAAGATTGCAGCGTTGCAATAAAAGTAGAGTTCACCGCCCTGAATTTGGAAGTATACTCATTCACGAAGCCAAGGCCGTTATCCTCATAAACACGTTCATCGGCAAAGCCTCGCGGACCCGGCGCGGTGCGGGTGCGGTCATCAGTGTAAGTATCATATCCTACACGGTACGACAGCTCCAGCCAGCTCATGGGCGTATAACTGAAGTTTAGCCCTCCAATAAATCTGTTCACATCATCTTTCAGCTTGTTGGTAGCCGCGCCATAAATCGGGTTGTTGTTGCCGTAGGTTTTCATTGTTCCGTCAGGCTTTATATAATCAGTCACATCCCATCTCGGCGACCAGTAGCTTAAGCTTTCGTTAAAGCGGTCAGCGTTGTAGCGGTTACCGCCAGAGTTGATATAAGTAAAGTTTGCGCCTGTCTTAATTTTATCGCTCAGTTTAACATCAGTGTTCAGGCGGGCGGAGATGTTTTCAAAATCAGTGAAAGGCAGCACCCCTTCATGCTTCAGGTGTGAAACCGAGGACATGTAGGTGATCGCATCGCCACCACCCGAGAAGGTTAAGGTGTTCCGGAACTGATGACCTGTTTCATAGGCATCTTTAAAATGATTATAAAGTTCAGCGGGGTGGGTAGGGTCTATCTGTCGGGCCACAGCAACTGTAGGGCCCCATGATGGCCAGAAACTTTCAGGGTCATAAACACCCAGATAGCCTTGGGTATACGTGTCCTGTACATCCGGAAATTTATTGACCTCTTCTATACCGGTGGTACTTGTTAAGTTTACACGCATCGCGCCTTTCTGGCCACTCTTGGTCGTGATAACGACCACTCCGTTCGCACCACGCAAACCATAAAGCGCAGTGGCAGCGCCACCTTTCAGTACGTTTATACTTTCTATGTTGTCCGGGTTGATGTCGGCCAGGCGGTTACTCATGCCCCGTAGTTCTGCTCCAGCCCCAAAAGTGGATGTGGAGTTATCTATCAGGATACCATCTATCACGAAGAGCGGTTGGTTAGGGCGACTAGGGTCTATGGAGTTTATTCCCCGGATAATGATGCTGGTGCCCTGGCCCGGAGCACCACCTGTGCTGGAGATGGTAGTACCCGCTACTTTGCCCTGCAGTGCATTGAGCACGTTTGGTTGCCTGTTTTCGGTAAGAGCTTCTGAGCTAACTGACTGTGATGCATATCCCAGGGCTTTTTTCTCACGTGAAATACCCATGGCAGTTACAACCACTTCAGAAAGTTGTTTGGTGTCCGCGTTCAGGCTTACGTTGATAACGGACTGGTTACCAACCGTTACCTCTTTGGTTTCATAGCCGAGATACCTGAAAACGAGCACAGCGCTGGTATTGGGTACCTGTATCCTGAATTCTCCGTTAGCGTCTGTGGTCGTACCGGTGGTAGTGCCTTTTACCAGTACACTCACACCAGGCAGGGCCATGCCCTGTTCTGCTCCGGTAACCTTGCCAGTTACATAATTTTCCTGGGCAAGGGCTACGTTGGTCAGGCACAGCAGTAGCAGAATGATAAATGTAAAATTTTTCCTCATAGCGTTGGGATTAAATAGGATGAAACATTTCTAAAATCTTTTCCTGTAGCTATTCGTGGAATACATGAACAAACCGGAATAGCCTAAATTAAATTCCTAATCAGTAATGCCGTTATTGTTAAATCCAATGTACGGAGAATGATAAAATAGGTATATATTTTTTAAAATATAGTCCGCTTTTGATAAGGGAGTTGTTTGTGGAGCAGGATCAGGTGGGCTTTACTCCTTAGAAATAATACAATCGTAAGGAAGAATTAGTGAATAGTTATGGAAAAATAAGGTGCAATAATAAGCCTTTTATGATACTCGGACTTTGCCTGATAACATTTTGAAACAAAAATATTATCAATACACTATACATGCTTAAATAGTGCGTTTGCGCTTTGCTGGTAGTAAGTAAGAGAGGTGTAGTGTTACAATTAAGCTTACTGGAAAGCTAAGTTATTTCTGTGGTACTAAATCATTAAAAGCAGTATGTATAACTGTATTAAAATAAAAAATGCAATGGATTTAGGTTTGGGAATAGTACAAAATTACAAAATATGGCCTGGAACCACGCACTAGCTTTAAAATAACATGAAGTATACTTTTATATTGGTTGTCTGCCTGGCCTTATGTGCCGGATGCGGTAATTTTCCGAAAGACACTGAAAATACCCTGAAGCAGGTATCGAACGGTACGTTGATCGTTGGGTATTCTGAAAATCCACCCTGGGTGATCAAAAATGACAGTATTCCTACAGGTGTGGAGCCTGAACTGGTGAAAGGGTTTGCAAAAACAATAAATGCAAAAATTGAGTGGAAGAACGATACAGAACATAACCTGTATGAATTACTCGAAAAGAAAGAAGTGCACCTGGTAATAGCCGGCATTACCCGGGATAATCCCTGGAAAACAAGGGTAGCTTTCACCAGGCCCTATGCCGAGCAAGACTACGAAAAACATGTGATGGCCTCTATCAAAGGGGAGAATGCTTTCATCATTAAACTGGAAAAGTATCTGTTTGAAAAAGAAGGAGAGGTGAAAAAAATGTTAACAGATGGAGAAGATAAATAATTTTGAATACCCGGATCATCTCAAAGAAAAGTTTAATAAGGCAAAGCGCCTGGAGTGGATAACAATTGGCTATCTAATAACTACAGCATTGGCGGTGTATTTTACTATGGGCAATTCGCAGGCTATGAAAACAGCCTGGTTTGAAGATATACTAAGCCTTACGCCCTCTGTTTCGTTTCTGATAGCTGCAAAAATATATCATAAGCCACCAACCAAAAACTTCCCGTATGGCTATCACCGTGTGGTTAGTATTGCTTACCTGTGTAGTGCGCTGGCACTCTTCTCTGTTGGTTGTTTCCTGATTTTTGATTCATCCATGACCCTGATCAATGCAGAGCATGCTACCATTGGTACCATCGTGCTGTTCGGGCATCAGTTCTGGCTGGGGTACCTGATGATTGCGGCTATGTTATGGGGTACATTTCCGGCCATCATACTCGGTAAAAAGAAATTGCCTATCGCTGAAAAGCTTCATGAGAAAAACCTGTTTACAGATGCCAAAATGAATAAGGCTGACTGGATGACCGCAGCAGCAGCAATTTTTGGAGTACTCGGAATCGGGATGGGCTGGTGGTGGGCAGATGCCACGGCGGCCATTATTATTTCTATCGATATCGTGCACGATGGGTTTGTCAATCTGAAACAGGCCGTGTATGATCTTATGGATCAGGTACCCATGACGGTAGACTATCGCGAGCGCGACCCACTGATTGAGCAGGTAAAGGAAACACTATCGAACCGGACCTGGATTAAGGAATTTACCATACGGCTACGTGAAGAAGGCCATATTTATCTTGGAGAAGCGTTTGTAGTACCTAACGTGGAGTTAAACCAGACACAGTTGATTGAAGAAGCTGCGGAAGCGGTGCAGGATCTCGACTGGCGTATCCAGGAGTTTGTGATCATGCCTGTCAGAAAGCTTCCTTCTGATGAAAAGAAATGACCGGTTTACATGCTGCCACATTTGACCGGCCTGTGTCGCTAACTTTTTGCTAGCTATACACTACTTGAGTCGGGCAATGGCAGCCTTCTTCCGGAGCATCAGGTACTCCAACACTGAGATGGCAACAATCACCCACAGAATTCCTAATAAATAGCCTCCGGCCACATCTGTAACAAAATGTACGCCGAGGTAGATACGGCTGAAGCCAATTAAAACTATATAAAGCAGTCCTAAGGTAATCCATAAGCTTACATACTTTATGTTTTCCCGGCTCATGTATACCAGCACGCAGAACATACCTACCAGCGCTACTGAACCTGCTGCATGGCCGCTCGGGAAGGAGAACGTGCTCAGTTTATAGTACCCGATATCCAAAGGGCGCTCCCGGTGAAAATGCTCCTTTGTAAAATAGGTGGAAATGCCAGTACCCAGGACCGACACAATGAGGGCAACGCTGTAGTGCCACTTCTTTTTCAGAAACAGGAAAAACAGGGCGCACAGGAACATGGCTGCAACGCC
This sequence comes from Pontibacter sp. MBLB2868, assembly GCF_051904785.1. Taxonomy (NCBI): domain Bacteria; kingdom Pseudomonadati; phylum Bacteroidota; class Cytophagia; order Cytophagales; family Hymenobacteraceae; genus Pontibacter; species Pontibacter sp. MBLB2868. Next base: position 667,701 of record NZ_CP196710.1, read on the forward strand.
CATTTCAGAGCCAAGCTGGGTAAAATAATAAATAGCGTTGCTAACCATATCTGTTCTCATGTCAAAAAGGAACAGGCTGACGGTGCTGTCCAGCGACTTAAGGCTTGTTGAGTTTACAATGTGCTCCGAGATCTCTGTGAGCAGGGACAGGTTGACAAACACCACCAGCAGGAGGGAGGTAAAAGGAAGGCCAAAGAATCCTTGCATCCCCAGTCGGTTATGTAAGAAGCCCACCAGCTTGGGATATTTGTTCTCTAGTTTCTGGATCTGATCCCACTCAAAAAAATCATCTATTTTACAGGAAATTATCGTTAGGGGCTTTTGTATCATATAGGAATAGTTCTTTTAAGTTTTCAATAATTTTTTAATCTTCCGTTAACACCTCGTTGCTATTACTTCTTTTAAAGAGCATCAACAGGAAGCTCGGGTAAACGATCAGTAGCAGAGGCAGGCCAATAACAAACCCTCCGATCACGGCAATAGCGAGTGGCTGGTGCAACTGCGCCCCTGTACCTATGCCAAAGGCAATGGGCATCAAGGCGATGATGGCGCCAAGGGCCGTCATCAGTTTGGGGCGCAGGCGCGTGGATATGGCATAAGTTACAGCCTCATCCGGGTCGTGGCCGGGTAGCGTTTCCTTGAACTGCAGGTATGTGAAGATAGCATTTTCAGCGATGATACCTATGATCATGATAATGCCGGTATAGCTGCCTACGTTAAGCGCAGTCTGGGTAAAGAGCAGGGCAAGCAGGCTTCCGGAAATACCAAGTATGGCTATGCCTAAAATCAGCAGGGCCACGCGCACATCCCTGAACAGGAAAAGTATAACGGCAAACACCAGCAGGGCAGCGGTGGAGAGGATAAGCAAAAGCTCGTTGAAAGACTGCTGCTGCTCCTGGTACGCGCCACCATAACTGATGTGATAGCCTTGAGGCAATTTTACGGAACTGCTAATTTCCTGCTGAATATCGCGCATAACGCTGCCCAGGTCACGCCCCTCCAGTCGTGCCGTTACCGGTATCATGGTCTGCAGGTTTTCGCGCTCTATCTCTGCCTGCCCCGGTGTTATCTTCACCTGTGCCAGGGTACCGATCTGCCTGAGCTGCCCGGTTGGTAAAAATACCCGGGTGTTCCTGAGTTGCTCAATAGAGGTAGCCGCCGCATTAGGGTATGTCATCCGGATATTGGTCTGCTGCTCTTTCTCGTAAATCGTCCCGACCACACTTCCTTCCATTTGTACCTGTAACTGGTTCTGTAGATTAGCCGGGGTTATGTTAAACTGCGCCAGTCGCTGGCTATTGGGCAATACTTCTACAGAAGGGCCGGCAATGGTGATACCATTGAAAACGTCGGCCGTGCCGGGCACATGCGCAGTAATAGTGGCCACCTGTCGGGCCAGTTCTTGCAGCCGCTGCTGGTTATCGCCATAGATCTTTATCTCGATGGGTTGCGAGGAGCTCATCAGGTCGCCGAGCATGTCACCGATCACCTGCCCGAAGTCTACCTGGAGCGCAGGCTGTGTGGTTTCCACGAACTGGCGTATTTCTTCGATCACTTCGTCGGAGGTGCGGCTGCGGTCCTTTTTAAGCTGAATGAGATAGTCGCCATTGTTTGGCTCTGTGATAAAGAAACCCATTTGTGTGCCCGTAAGGCGGGAATAGCTGGCCACCTCCGGTATCTTCGTGAGTTTCTTTTCTATCTCCCGAAGCATTCTGTCTGTTTCTTCCAATGAGGTACCGGGTGGCGAAACATAGTCGAGTACAATGGAGCCCTCGTCCATCTCCGGCAGAAAACCGGTCTCTAAATAAGGAAAGGCCAGGAAACTGCCCACCACCAACAAAACCACAAACCCCACACTTAGCACCGGACGGTGAATAAAGAAGGTGATCCATCTGCGTGATCTGCTTTCCGCAGCAGGTGGTGCTGGCTTAACAGTATGCCTGCCGCGCGAGAACAACAGGTAAATAACAGGCAGGCCCAACCAGGTAACAAAGAAGGAACAGGCCAGCGTAATGATCATGGTATTGGCCAGTATTTTGAAGTATGCGCCGGCCACTCCGCTGAGTAGTACGAACGGGAAAAATATGACGATGGTGCTGACCGATGAGCCCACCATGGCCGGGAACAAATAGCCGATTGATTTGGAGAGCAGCTGTTTTGTAGGCGTTTCCGGGTGTTCCTCGTGGGTGCGGTGGATCTGCTCTACCACCACAATGGCATCGTCTATGATCAGGCCAATGGAGGCGGCAATGGCGCCCAGCGTCATGATGTTCAGAGTATAGCCCAGCATGAACAGCACCACCAGCGAAAAGGCGAGTGTAATAGGGATGGTGATCAGGATAACGGCGCTGGACTTTAAGGAACGCAGGAAAATGACAGCCACCACAATAGCCAGGAACAAACCGATGAGCAGGCTGTCGCTGACGCTGCGGATGGAGTCCGCCACAAAATCGCCCTGCACATAGTATGGCTTCAGGGTTACGCCCCGGGGGAGGATGGTAGCGTTCAGCCGCTCCACTTTGTCCTTTACTGCAGCTGAAACATCCATCAGGTTGGCGTTTGGCTGCTTGAGAACGGCCACCAGCACCGCACTTTTACCGTTGGCGTTTACCCGTACATACTCCACCTGCTCGGCAATGCGCACCCTGGCCACATCCTTTAGCTGCACCACGCGCAGGCTGTCGTTGCTCACCACGAAGTTTTCAAGTTCTTTCCGGTTCCGGATCGTGGCATCGGTTACTGACAAGTATAGCCGGTTGTAATCGGAAAGGTAGCCGTTGCTCTGGATAAAGTTGGAGCTGCTGAGTGCGTCCGTTATCATGGCGGGGGTAATGCGCAGCGCCTGCATGGCTTCCGGCTCCAGCTCCACGCGGTATTCCTTGGTTTTGCCCCCTGTTACGCGCACATCTGCCACCCCACCGGCCTGCGACAGGAAGGGCTTTACCGTGTAGAGGGCCAGGTGGTTCAGCTCTATCGGATTTCTTCCGGGCCCGTCAAGCACGTAGCCCTGCACCGGAAGTATGCTTGGGTTCATCTTTTCCACCGTGATCGAGATGCCTGCCGGAAGCTCATCCTGCGCCTGGTTAATAGCCGATTCCACCTGCTGCTTGCTCAGGTCTATGTCGGCGTTCCAGTCCATGAAAGCGGAGATTTCGCAACTGCCCCGGCTCGTAACGCTGCGTATCAGCTTTAAGCCCGGCACCCGTTTTATAGCATTTTCCATCGGCTTTGTCACCGTCACCATCATGGTGCTGACAGGCTGAAGCCCGGAGTCGGCGATCACCTTAATCTTAGGGAATGTCACCTCCGGGAAAAGCGAGGTTTGCATCTGCGTGTAGGCATAAAGACCAGCCAGCAGTATAATTGCCAGCACCACCGCCACAGGGTTTTTATAGGTTACAAAAAAGTTCTTCATTCCGGCTGCCTGTTTTGAACTTTAACAAAGGCCGTATCGGGCAAGCCATAGTTGCCGGAGATGAGTATGCGGTCAGTCGGGGCAAACGTGGGGCTAAGAATTTCCACCTGGCGCTCTGTGATGATACCCGTTTTTACGGGGACTTTTACTGCGGTGGTATCGTTGATGAGTTTCATGACCCAGTATTTATCCAGGGTTTCATTGGTAAGCACCGCTTCTTTGCTGAGTACCTGCGTGCTGGGTTTCTCTTGTTTGTTGAGTACTACCACCGCCTGCAGGTTCTCCGGAAGTATGGCATCTGTTTCGGGCGTAACCACGAACTGTTGTGTTTGTGACGCCGTGCTCATGCTGGCTAATTTGGAGGTGATGGTGCCGGGGATTTTGGTAGAGTCCGGCAACAGAATACTGACAGCCGTGCCAATGGTGGTGTAGCGGTTCAGCTCAAAAGGAACGTTAACCAGGAACACGAAGCTGCTCAGCTCCGATATAAGGCCCAGCTGCTCCCCGTCGTTCACATAATCTCCGGCCTGATGGTTCAGCTCCAGCACTACACCGGAAGAAGGTGCCCTCACCGTGATCATACCATTGAAGTTTAAGGCAGGGTCTTTTGTCATGAGATCTCCCAGAACCTGCGCTTCCTTGGTTTTCAGAGTGAAGAGGGGACTGCCTGCTTTCACCCGGGCACCGGGTTTTACAAACATCTTTATTATATAACCATCGGTAGCGGCTTTTAGCACGTCCTTTTTCTGATAGGAGGAGACAGCGTTCAGCTCGACTGTTTCTTTTAAAGGCTCCCTGGATACAGTAGTGACCATGACCGGTGTTTTCACGACCGCTTCTGCTTCCTCTGCAGCCGGTTCATCAGCGGAAGTGCAGCCTGCCAGTAGCAGGTAAATCAGGAGGAAGCAGGAAAGGTGCGTGTATCTCATTTTAAGTTATTGTATTCGTTCACGATCTGAAAACGGTTGATCTCTGCCTGCACCAGGTTGTTTTGCATTTCGGCATAGTTGGTGATGACCAAGATGTAATCGGTAAAGCGCACCAGTCCGGCGGCGAGTTCGATGCGGTACATTTTCAGTAGCTTTTGCTGGCTCTCCAGCTGCTCCTGAATGTCCTGGATCAGTTGGTTGGTGGCAGCAAGCTGCTCGCTGAGCTGCCGCCGAAACATGCGGTACTGGTTCAGGTAGAAGTCGCGGTACTTTTCCCGGCTCTGCTGTGCAATAGCTATTTTCTGGTACTCCAGCCGCCGTTGCCCTCCATCATATATAGGAACAGAAAAACTAAGCCCGGCGCTGGCGCCTACGTGTTGGGGCATGCCCCGGGGTGTGGTAGCCATTATACCAGCATCGGCAAAAGCAGACAGTTTATAGCGGTAATTCAGGTCTATCTGCCTCCGGTTCAGGGCTAGCTGCAGGCTGTCAACTTTATACTTCAGCAAAGTGGGTGTAGCTGTTAAAAGGTCCTGCACGGCTATCTCGGGGGGCTGAAGTTCAACCATACCCGTATCTACGATGCCGCACAAAATGCGCAGGCCATTCAGGTCAAAACGGTACTGTATGCGGGCTTGCCGGTAAGCAATAGCCTGTGCTTTCAGGTTGATAGTCAGGTTCAGGTAATCGGTTTGCAGGTACACCCCGTTCTGCACCAGTTTGCGTAAGGCGGGTTCCTCCTCCTGCAAAATGCCGAGCACCTGTTCACTAAACTGCATCTGCCTGTAATCGGCATAAGTGGTGATGTATTGGGCGGTGATCAGCCGTTTCAGGTCCTGTGCCTCCAGCCTTCTTTGGGCAGCTAAGGACAGGTTGAGCAGCCGTATGTTTTCCAGTTGCACGGTGCGGGCTCTGCGGTTGAATAGGTCCTGTGACACGCGTACCACGCCGGAGTAGTCACCCCCGTTCGTTACGGCCTCGTCGTAGCCGAAGTGGTTGGCTATAGGCGCTTCCATAACGCTAGCGGTTGCGTTTACCTGTGGCCTGTAGCTGGCATATACCTTCAGGCTGTCGATGAGGTTAGACTGTTGCTGGTAACGGAAGTCCTGGAGTAAGGGGCTATTTTCCAAGCCTTTTTCCAGGTAGTATGGGAGGTTGTGTGTCTGGGCGCTTAGCTGGTGTTGGCTGAGCAGGAGTTGTAAAAAAATGTAAAAGCAATAATACCGATTAGGCATATTCAATAAGCCGTTAGATCATGGTGAAGTAGCTTACTGTTTAACGTGAAAGGACTAAACGGAGGTTTGGTTTTAGGTATTAAAAAACATAAGTAGCGCTAAGGCCACCAGTGTTCGCGCTCAGCTGTGGCGTGATCAGAAGCTGTCGGGACTTTAGTTTTTTATCAGCCAGATCGTAAAGTAAGCTTACGCCTTTAGAACTAAGATAGCCAACGGCGGCACCGGCCAGCACATCGGTTGTCCAGTGGGCATTGTCGTTTATCCTGGATAGCCCGACAAGTGTTGCCACGCCATAAGCGATCGGTGGAACATATTTTTTGTCTTTGTAGACTGTAGCAATGGATGTAGCTACTGTGAAGGCTGTTGAAGTATGCGACGAAGGCAAAGAACCATTAAGAGAACCACAGAAAGGTTCATCATATTCATGGTTTTCAGTAGTGGTGCTGGGCCGGTATCGGTGAAATGTGTTTTTAAGGGTGCTGGTGACAGCTGAATTTATAATTATACTACCCATTGATATCACGCCTGCTTGCTGTAACTTCTTGTCTTTAGCAATCAGGCCTGTAACAAAAGCTGCCCCAGCAACAGGTAGCAGGTATTTTTGCCGGCCTAGTGGCTGCACGACTAATGATATTCCATCTGCCACAGCACTTCTATGGCTCTGTACAAATTGCTCGAAAGGTTCATCTACATAGGCATAGGAAAGGGTCCAGAGGGCGGCGCCAGATAAGGCAATGCTTGCTGACTGCAGTGCTTTGGACCTGGTAACGGGATGCATAGCCTGAGATATGGGAGCAGCAGGTTGTTGAAGCTGTGTAGAATCCTGAAGAAGAAAGGCGGGCTGCGCCATCGCTTGTTGAGGAACAGCAACGGGGGCTAAAAAAAGCAACCACAGCAAGCCTGAATTTAAAACAATTCTAAGGTAAGACATAAGCTATCCCGGCCAAAACTAACAAAAAAATATAAACTTCAGGATCAGGTTGCTGGTCACCAGTAGTGCTACTGACTATCACGGCAATAGTAAGTTAACGAAAATTATCTCAAATACCAATAGCACTGCCATATCCTCAGGAAAGTGGATTTATATTTTCTATAGTTCTTCTGAAATATATAGCTTTCTTCATGTAAAATTCATTTTGACAAGGCACATTTGAGGAAAATTAAAATCATCTTCATGAAAACAAACATAATGTATGCTGCCTTATTAGTAGGCGGATTTGTCTTTTCAGGTTGCGACACAGAGGACGTGAACCGTACCAGTGCCAACCTGGCAGTAGAAGCTACTGCAACTGCACTTACTGCAACAGATAGCAAACAAGGCAGGATCGTGATCAGCGACTTCCGGATAAACATGAAGGAAATTGCGTTTGAGTTTGATAAAGACGACCTTAGATCTTCTACAGAAGTGGCCGTGAAAGATATTAAGCTGAAAGGACCCTTTGAGTTTGACCTGCTCAACCCGTCAGGCTCTATAAATAATCTGATTGCTACCATAGAACTCCCAAATGCAGTATATGAGGAAGTGGGATTCAAAACTCACAAAGGTACCAGTGGGCTGATGCTGGACAAGGCTGTACTAATGACCGGAACCATAGATGGAGTGCCTTTCGAGTTTTGGCACGATGTGGAGGAGGAATTTGATATTGATTTTGAAGATAGCAACAAAGACCTTCTGATTGGTGGGCAGGATAAAGTGCTGGTAATTGATTATAAGTTAGGTACGTTATTAAGTGCAGTGTCAGGCGTTGACCTGACAGCAGCAAAAGATGGCAACAATAATGGCAAGATCGAGATCAACCCGAAGGACAACGATGGGAATCAGGAAATTGCCAAGGCATTGAGAGATAGTCTTCGGATAGCTATAAAATTGATCGACAAGAAATAAGCATTTTTGTCTGACCTGTTTCATGCTGAAGTAGCTCTTTTAAGAGCTGCTTCAGCATTTTTTTCATGTTTTCATTGGGAGGTAGCAAAGAACTAACATTGTTTTTTTGCGTTTTACGCAGTAAAGCCCTGTATTTACAACATCGCAATACCTGCATGCCGATGACGTCCAAAGAAGGCAATATGCTGTACACGCACCCCGATATCAGGCCTATCCAAAATACAGGCAGGTACCTGTTTGTGATACTGACATTTGTCTTTGCGTTTCTGCTTATCATAGCCGAGGACCTGTATATGGACATATTACAGGAGGATCATGTGGTGGAATGGTGTACCTTTTTTGCGTTGATAGCTGCAGGTGTTATTGCTTTGAAAACAGCCATCACAATCAAAAAAGCTTATGGGTACACGCACTGGTTTTTCATCCTGTTCTTTCTGTTTAGTATACTGGCTGGCCTTGAAGAAATCAGTTGGGGACAGCGCATATTTGGTTGGGAATCAAGTGGTTTTTTTGCCCGCTACAACGATCAGCATGAAACCAATATACATAACACTGTGCAAGGAGTATTTAAAGTTAAAACAAAGCACATCGCCTTGCTTGTCGTTTCTGTGTATGGTTTGTTGCTGCCCTTGCTTGTCTCCTGGTTAAAGCCCGGTGCACAGCTGCTTCGGTTCGGGCAGTTTTTATTTCCGCCAAAGTTCCTGGGGCTGGGGTTTCTGCTGGCCTCTCTAATGCTACTTGATTACCCTACCGGCCGCGAAGAAGAGATAGGAGAGTTCTTTTATAGTCTCTGTTTCCTGCTGATGACCCTCTATTTTTACCAGCTGGCAAAGTTAAGCCCTGCCTTTGAGCAGTAGCTCCTAAATCACTTAACTTATCTGTCTGAAGCAGTTCCTTGTTTCTCATCCTTTCAGGTAAAATAGTAGTGAGTTCAGGGTAACTCTAAGTATAAGCAATACATGCTTCTGAAACTGTTAATATTCTACTGTAAGTAAAGGTGATATTTCTAAAAATTGAATACTTTTGAATTTGTACTTATACTCCCTTTACTATGAAAAAAATGAAAAAAACACTTTTACTACCTTTGCTATGCCTGGCCGTACTCTCGGTTATGGGACAATCTAAACCTCGCGCCCGTGATCTGGGAATTCCTTTTGATGGTAAGCCTGGTACTTATAATGCCATAACCGATGTACCCGGAATTGAAGTGGGCTACAAAACCCTGATACGGGGGGAGGGGCAACTTAAAGCTGGTACTGGACCAGTGCGCACCGGAGTTACGGTCATTTTACCTAAAGGCAAATCAAATGAAGGTGTAGCGGCTGCCTGGTATAGCCTGAATGGCGATGGTGAGATGACTGGCCTGCCTTATATAGAAGACTATGGCATGACCTACGGCCCCATTGGTATCACAAATACTTATAGCGTTGGTGTTGTGCGCGATGCCATAGGAGAATGGAATTTCAAACATTTTTCGGAAGGTGATCTGATTGATTTCTCTTTTGGCCTGCCAGTTGTTGGGGAGACGTTTGATGGCATATTGAATGACATTAATGGCTTTCATGTAAAGAAAGAGGATGTTTGGGAGGCATTAGACAGTGCCAAAGGCGGCCCTGTATCCGAAGGAAATGTAGGGGGTGGTACTGGCATGTCTTTGTTCCTGTTTAAAGGTGGGAGTGGTACAGCATCCAGGGTCATAAAACTTGATACAGCTACCTATACTGTTGGAGCCTTTATCCAGGGTAACTTTGGTGGGCGTGGCGATTTAATGGTGGCGGGGGTGCCTGTAGGTCGGGAGGTAAGAGATCTGAAACCCATCATCAACACCAAAGAAAAGGACGGATCTATTATTGTAGTGATCGCGACAGATGCCCCTTTACTGCCCACCCAGTTAAAGCAATTAGCAAAACGCGTAACCATAGGTGTGGCCCGCACAGGTGGCATTGGCCGTAACAGCTCCGGCGACATATTTCTGGCCTTTAGTACCCGCACCCCCTCCACAAACAAAAAAGGAACACTCGAGACATGGCAGGCGGTACCAAAGGAATTAATGGATAATTTATACCAGGCAACTGCCGAAGCCACAGAAGAAGCGATAATTAATGCGCTGGTAGCAGCCGAAACTATGGAAGGCATCAACGGGAACACGATTTATGCATTGCCGCACACAAGGCTGCAGGAAGTAATGCGTAAGTATAACAGGTTGAATGCTCCAGAGCAGAAAGCTAAAAAAGCTAAAAAGTAAGTTTTGCTAAGTGCCTTAGGAGTTGTTCCATATGCCGTTTTGTATGGCATATGGAACCACTTTTTTAACCACGAAAATGTTTGTAAACAGCTGCTGGCAAGGGCAAAGGATCAAAGAAAAAACTACCTATACTTTAGTGTGTTTCGATAAGAATTGCTGATCCCATCACTGAATAGTATCTATTTAATGACAATTGCTACAGTAGAAATGTGAGGGTGTAAGCCAAAGTGCTGGCATACCGTGTACAAGGTTAAAAGACATTCACAAAACCTTACATTGAAGATACCCTTTATTTACTACAGCAGCTTTTATCCTCCTGTATAGGAGGGTAAGGCATATCACCATAGCTACAGAAAACGCAACAATCCCCTTGTTTAGGTTTCAGTACGTTATCACATTTATCGCATTGGTAAAAAAACTGGCATGCATCAGTTGGCATTTCTTCTTCTTTCCTGTATCCGCATGCCGGGCAGGTGATCGTAGAGTTCAATTTGACTTCAGCCATTTTTACCTCTGCTTAATATTGGTTACCTGATACCCGGTAGCATTTACTGCTGCTTCTATCTGCTTTATAGTTGTTTTGTCTTTGTCAAACTTTACAACAGTTTTACCTTTTTCGTATGAGGTTTTTACCTCAAAAATGCCTTCTAATTTATTTACTTCATTATTTACATGGCTCTCGCAACCGCTGCAGGTCATGCCTTTAACAGTTAGCTCAACTTGTTGTGTGTTCTTGCCTAAAATAGCTTTATTGCCCTGATCCTGAGGATAGAAAACATGTGCATAGGATGGAAAGGCCAGCATGACAATTGCAAAAACAGTTATAATTAATAAAAACTTCTTCGATTGCATAAATGTAGGTTTAGGATCAGTATCACAAGCACAGTCTGCCTGATTATTTGGTTTTAGCTTTTTATACCAGGCAAACGCAAGTGCCAACCCGGTTAAGCCAATTAAAAAAGGCCTAAGTGGTTCCAGCCATGAAAATGAGGATGCAATACCGCTTATACCCCCGATCATTGCCAACACTGGAGTTATACAACACAAAGAAGCTCCTATAGCTGCAAGGATACCTGTTCCGAGCCATCCGTTTGGAGTAGAAACTGTTTGTTGGTTTTTCATGAAGCTGATATGTTAGATGTTGATACCAGAGAATCAAAGTATGGTTGCAGTAAAGTAACTGCTTCAGAAGTAAGCGAATAAAAAAACAGTTTGTGCTACCTTTTTTTGTTTTACCAGATCACCAGACTTCAGCTTACTTAGATGCTGCGATACAGCCGGAACCGTCATTTCCAAAATATCACTGAGGTCGCAAGGACAAAGCTCATTCTGCTCTTTTAGTAAGAAAAGAATCTTTAACCGTGCCTCATTGCCTGCCAGATGGAACACCTTGGAAAGGTCTTGTAGGGGAGCAGAAAGATCTTCGATCCTGCTTTTGCAAGCATTGATCTGCTTTTCGTCGGCAAACACCCTGATACATGATTTAGACGCTTTCACTTTCATTCGCAATAAAATAGTACGGTAAATTAACAGCCCCACAGCAAGCTCAATGCTTTATTTAAGGATTTGCTTAAATAAAGGTAAATTATTTTTAAAGATTTACACAGGGTAGCTTATCTATTTTGGTATAACTAAAACTTTGGCTGCTTTGATATATGCACCTTTGTCCAGATACTATTTTCTAACATGACAGTAAGCTGTTATGGTGCATCCATTGCACTTTTGCTGTAAGTATAGACTTGCTTTGCTCCTGATGCAGGTTAGAGTTTCCATCAACCATTCTGGCCTGTATCGGGTGACGGGAAGGGTTTAATTAAAGTATTTAGCAGATGAAAAAGCCAGTGTAAACAGAACTGAGATTAAATATCCCCGTTTCTGTATACTTTACCTGAACTTTAAATCTGTTGATATGGAGCATCCTGATAAAAATGATAACATGAATGGTCAATATACCACATTTGTTTCTATGTTGGCCTTCTCCTTTATTGCCATGTACATTACGATGTACCTGAATACTTATGAAATCGACCATGTATATTTTAGCCTGACCCGCTTTTACATGTCCTGTTTGGGTATTTCAGCAATGGCCGTGATCATGTTTTTGTTTATGAGAAAAATGTATAAAAACAGGAAAAAAACATGGCAATCATTGCAGGAAGTTTTCTCTTATTTGTGATTGCTTTGTTTCTTGTTCGCGCGCAAAAACCAATTGGCGATGTACTCTGGATGAAAGCAATGATCCCCCATCATTCTATAGCCATACTAACCAGTGAACGTGCTAACATTACTGACCCTGAAGTAAAAAAGCTGGCTAACGAAATAATCAAAGCGCAGAAACGGGAAATCATAGAGATGAAAGCTATGATAAAGCGACTGACCGAGGAATAGGGGCCACCTTAATTTATAAGTTTAGTGGTCCTATAAGCAGACGCTCGCAAAAGCTGCGAGCGTCTGGGAGCGTTAGCCTAAACCTTACGCTTTTACAATTTTCCTTTTCATCAGGAATCTCTCAGGGGCAGTTCTGCCTTCGCTATCCGGGATATAGCCGGCAAACTCCCAGCCCATTTCGTTCAGCGCGTTCATAACGGCTACTGCGGTTGGATATGTTCTCTCCTTCTTAGTTTCGCTTTTGATGTACTCTTCTATAGAGATGGTTTTATCAGCAAACTCGAGGCGTGCCTTATAGTTTTTGCCCCAGTCAGTGGGAGCCAGGCTTACCTGCAAATACTCTTCGGATTGTGCTACTGATACCTTATCAGATGAAGATAGCTTGTAATATTCTGTTTGCTGCGGCGTCTGTGCGCTTGCTGAAAGGCTAAGGCCAAGGGCGATAGATAACAGGGTGGTTGCTTTTTTCATGTTTATAGTTGTTAGGTTTATCAGCGTGTCGTAATTGCCTGGTTTTTAACAGGGCTTTTTTTATTTAGTGCTTACCTGCTGTAAGTGAGCTTGGTGTCAAAGCGACCATCGGTAATGGCCATGGTTTTAGAGGCGTTCGAATAGTGGTCCAGCACGCCTTCAAACTGGCCGGATACAATGTGGTTAACCGTGTCGAGGCGGGTGATGTGCAAGGTAATCTGTGAATTCTTTACCAAATGATAAAAATCATTCTGGTTCATGTCTGCAACCATAGTTGCCATGTCATTCTGGGCAGGGGTAAGTGTGTAAGTGCCGGGCTTACTCACATTGTTTGCACTGAATGAGAAACTCTGGGAGATATACCTTTTCTCGTCCTTAAACTTGTAGTTATACTCAGCCCTGACAATAAGACTGTAGGTGCGGTCTGCATTTCTGTGCAGGCGACCTTCTACATAATTGTCTTCACAGGTAAAGTTATAACACATATCGCCATAGTTTACCCATACCTTTCCATTGGCTTTAAAACCAAGTGTATTGCTGCCATCCTGGGTAATGGGCGGAAGATTGAACTCGGGCTCATTATCGCAGGCGCTAATGCCCGCAACCAGGGCTGTACCTAGTAACAGGCGGAGTATGAAAAGTCGCATCGTACCAAACGGTATAAAATTCTGTAATTATAATAAATATTCAGGAAAATTACATTACCTGATGTTCCTGATTGGTCTCTTTTAGCAGCCTCAGTATATAATCCTGTTGCGTTCATAACTGCATTTATTTTGACGGGAGCCGCTTTATCGGCTACAGGCAATAAAGTGTATTCCGCTGAATACCAGGGTGCGTGACGTGGAACAGGCTCCTGATGGATCGGTGTTTGTACTGACAGACCAGCGAAACGGGAAATTGCTGTGCCCGAAGCCAATGCAATAGTTGCGAAGATCTGCCAGAAGTGAAAAACTATACTTGCTCTTTTAAAAGTAAAAAGGCCCTTCTGAATTAACAGCAGGGCCTTTTTCTAAACAAACAAACTAAACCATTATCCTGAAAAAGAGGGCTTTGTATGATCCTCTGCTTTCGTCAATTTTAACGTGTGCCAAACATGTCAATTGATCTTACAAAACCAACTTCAACAAAAGTACCCGTGTTGTAGGCACGATCTATTTTTGCCGGGCCGGAGTTATAGTTAATATCTCCGCCATAAATATATTCCGGAAATACGTTCAGATACAGGTTAAACATGTGGTCTTTCTGCCACTGAAATGCATAGCCGGTCATGAGAGGCGTCTTTCCATCCTGTAAGGTGTTGCTCTGTGGGTCGAGGTACATGCCAATACCTTCCGCATTAAATTTTTCACCGATCAAGCCAATGGAAATATGGCTTCTGCGGTAGTCAGAATCCGGATTTGTGGTAAACCGCAGACCATACTCTAACCTGTTAAAATTATTGTTAAATTCTCCGTTACCATACTCTTCCGCATCCAGGCTATAAGTATATACCTGCCGAGATCCTGAGCGGAAACCAATATATCCTTTTGCCCACTTAAGTCCACCGTATGCCCGGAAACCACCTACAAGTAGGGAGACAGTATAAGCATCAAATATAGGGCTGAAGCCAGCCTGCGGTGATAGGAAGGCATAAGCACCGTAATTCTCTGCCTCTAAGCCTATTTTGCCTGTTACGTTTAAGTTTACTGTAATTACATCTTTACTGATAACGCTTTTCTCATCCACAGTTTTTCCATTGATCATGGTAGAGTGCTCACTGCGGAACAGTAACGGAGAGTAGGTGCCGGAGTAACCAACCTCCACGCCTGCAAATAACACCGGCTTATATTTGTCGGCGGCAGCAGGAGCCTGGTAGCTGTAATCGGGGTTGTAAGAATCCATGCCATCGTAGATGATACCGGCAAAGTAGTACAATACGGTGGCGCTGGCCGCAACAGAAGCAGTTTCCTGTACCTGGCGGTCCTGGTTCTTTTTCTCTTTCCAGGCATCATACTTCTGCTGGCGCTCACGGGCTTCCTGCTCTTCTGCAGCTTTCAGGGCTGCTTCCTGTTTTGCGGCAGCCTCACGCGCCAGGCGCTGGCTTTCTTCGTATTCCTCCTGCTTTTGCTGTGCACTTTGTGTACTCGTAGCGGTAGTAGAATTGCTGGTTTGGGTGCTGGCAAGTTTAGATGTGCTGTTTGACTCCGTACTGGTAGCAGAGCCGGAGCCCGACGTGTTGGTAGCTGTTGTTGTTGCCGATGATTTCGCTTTTTCAGCAGCAGCGGCTGCTGCCTTTTGCTTCTGTAGCTCTTCCTCTTTCTTCTTTTCTGCTGCCAGTTTATCTGCTGCGGCTTTCTTCTCGGCAGCGGCACGCTCTTCGGCTTTTTTCTTTCCGGCGGCAAGCTTTTCCTCTTCTTTAAGCTTTTTCTCCCTCTCCAGTTTTAGTTTCTCCTGGGTAACATTTTTAATACTGGAGTACCTGTAAGAGATACTGGAGAGATAGGTATAAGAATCCCCATCTTTTTTACGGCATCCTTTCTGCGCATCTCCTCCTAAAAAGATATGCGAATAGTCTGAGTCAGGTGTAAATCGTCCTCCGGGCTTAAGCGTAACTACCTTGTTTACATGCAGCTTGAAGTTTCGGGGGGCATGGCACGTAGAATTTATGGTGACATCAACTACCAACTCATACTCTTCGTTGGTGTTGTTCTGGATATAGAACCAGTACTCTTCGTTGCCAAAGCCATAGTGCCTTTGTGCGCTGATCGTGAACCTCGGATCGGCCTGGTGCAATGTGATGTCTTTCCTTTGGGCAAAAGTTGGGAAGCACAGAAAAAGTATTCCGCTTAGCAACAATAGTTTAAGGTTGAAGTGCATGTGAAGTAGAAGTGTTAAATAAAAAAAGGGTTTAAGTGTAAATTCAGAAAAAAGTATAGGCTATGTCCTTACCAGGCATAACAGTATAAAAGATTAAAAAATGATGAACGCATGATGTTACAAACCTATACGACATGCAAAATTCGAGGTAATGCAGGAGCATAACAATACCCACTTTCGGGTATTTATATATAGTAGAGTATAAATATATGCTCTGTCCAGGAAATGTAAGGGCTTTGTTTACAGAGTAGCCTGGTTGCCTCAGCTGCTAAAGAACGGCGTCGGGAGCTGTGTTTTTAACGTAACCACCCGCTGCTCCGTAAACACTCCAAATAAAATGTTAACCTAAATCTTAAAACACATTATGGCACACAGCCATGCCATTTCACCGTCAAGCAAGAATAAAAAGAAGCTGAAGCAGGTGTTAGCCTTAACCTTTCTCTATCTGATTGCTGAGGTAGTGGGTGGTTTCCTGACTAACAGTCTGGCACTATTAGCCGATGCCGGACACATGCTGACAGATGTGGGCGGTCTTGTATTTGCGCTGATCGCGATATACCTGGCTGAGCGTCCTGCCTCGCCTGACCGCACCTACGGTTACTACCGGGCAGAAATACTTGCTGCGCTGGCTAATGCGGTGGTACTGATCGGTATTTCACTTTACATACTTTATGAGGCCTATACCCGCTTTTTAGATCCACCTGAGGTTTCCAGTAAACCAATGATGATCGTGGCGTGCTTCGGACTTGTAGTGAACCTCGCGGGGATGTTTATACTTCGGAAGAGTTCTGACGAGAGCCTGAACATGAAAGGTGCCTACTTCGAAGTATTATCGGATATGCTGACTTCCGTTGGGGTGATCGTGGCAGGTATTATCATGTGGACAACGGGATGGTATTATGCTGACCCGCTGCTTTCTGCGGCCATTGGCCTCTTTATCCTGCCCCGAACCTGGGCACTGCTTAAGGATGCGGTAGGGGTACTGCTGGAGGGAACTCCGGCTGACGTGAACACTGCCCAATTACGGGACACTATTGCGGCTGTACCAGGCGTGGTAGACGTTCATGACCTGCATGTATGGTCACTTACTTCCGGAGTAAATGCCATGAGCGTACACGTGGTGTCAGCAGATGGTACACCTCCTAACAGTGTGCTGGAGCAAGTCAATGACCGTGTTAAGTCGTCTTATAAAATAGTGCATACCACCATTCAGGTAGAGCAGGAGGGATATACAGAAGGAGAAACGCATGTATAAGCGTACGGTTTGCTAACTGAATTTTACCTGGCCTGTGTTGTAGACTGAAGCAGCGGAGCGGTATAGTGAGTGGAGTAGTTTTATCCTGAAAGGAATTTGATGTAGCCTCAGCCTTTAATTTTGGCTTTATCTATAAAGTAGCTTCTGCCTTTTGGTAACACATGCATGATTAGATGCTCCAGGCACAGGGGTTCTCCTTTCTTTATGAGTTTAAAATTGTTCCCTTCCAGTTCCCGTGCGTCAAATATCACCACTAATCCGGATCCGATCGTTTCTATTTGTTTACCTTCTGATATCAGAATACCGGTATCTTCTCCTAAGCCAATGCCAACCAATTTAGGGTGAGAAGCAATTGCCTCGATCATGCGTGGAATGCGGCGGCGGTTCACGAAGTGGGTGTCGATGATGGTGCTGCTGACAAAGTTTAGCCCTTGCCCAAGTTTAACGATACCTTTTATCAGTGGCTTTGTTTCAGTGGAGCTTTCTATCATAACCTGGCAGAGCGCCATAGCACCGGCGCTGGTGCCGGCTATCAGAAACTTTTCTTCATGAAGGTAGCGGTGCGCCATCAGTTTCAGTGCTTTTGTGTTTATAAAAGTCTCGCTTATCCTGAGTTGGTTGCCACCCGTAAACATTACACCATCCGCCTTGCGCAGGCGCTGCAGGGTTACTTCGCTGTCAGCCTGTTCCCTGGTCTTAATTGCCAGGTGGCCTACGTTATCACACCCTAATAATATGAATCCGTGCAGGTATGCGTTGTACAGTTCTTCAGGTATACCAGTGGCTGTCGTGATAACTTCAATGCGTGTCCCGATGCCATACAGCTCATCATGGATACGCTTTAAAATACCTTGCTCAAAAAATTGAATTTGCTCCGGCTCATCCACATTGTTTGTTAGCGGAAAGCTGCCCTTGTCCTCGTTGCCGCCTATTGCCACTATTTTGCCCTTAGGTACCATGTTAGCCAATACTTAAGATCATGCTCACAAAACTAAATTCACGCTCCTGAACTTCCTGCTTAGCCCGTCCTAATCTATTGGCAGTAACCTTGTGCCAAGGCCGATATGGATGGAAGCATAAATTCCCCCCAGTGATACATCTGGCACACCCTGCACCTTATCACCGTCAAATTTGAAATCACTGTTACCTACCTCAAACTGGTAGCCTGCTTTGAAAATGACAGGTACCCAGGTAGACGTTTTACCGGTTTCCCGCTCACGCTCTCTTCTGTAAAACAGATAATGAAAAGCAATCCCGACATCAGCTAAATAAGAATAATTGCTCAGGCTCACTTCCTGGGATGGGTTCTGCAACAGGTTTTGAAAATTTGCCGAGGACTTAGACTTATCCTGGATCAGGAGCATGTTTCTGCCTAGTGTAGCCGTAATGCTTGGCAGTAGCCTTGCCTTTTCAGATGTAAGCAGGTCGTAACCCAGGCCAACGGCATACTGCTGGTTTCGGAATTCGATCTCGCGGGTATCGCCCTTTACCTGGTTCGTAAAGGAATAGGATGTTCTGAGCGATGCCATCCATTTGTTTGAGATGTTCTGTGTCAGGAAGCTAACCGAGTTAATGTTTTCTGATAGCTCCGGAAGGCCAGAGGCTGAAATTGCCTTGTTAAGATCTCCGAGATCTACGCGTTGGTAGTTATACCCGACAGTTATCTGGAAGTTTGAGCCCCTTATGAGCCTATTGGCTACCTGCCCCTGTGCCATTATCTGGAAGGGTAGTAGCAGAAATAAAATAATAAGGTAAGTATAAAGATGCTTCATGTTTATGAACTGTCGATTATCAGATATTATATAAGATGTATCTGTTTACGGAGCAGGAAGTAATAATTGTTGTACAGTTTCAGGCATATTTAAAACCTGGTCCAACTTTCTGGCCCTGAAAGCGGAAAATATTCATATCCTATAAAAGGACTGGTCCCCAAAATAACAGCTTGTAATTTAGCTGCAGGCCGGTTAAAAGACACTTTCTCTCAAAAAGCTATCAGAATTGGTGAGCGTATAACGGGGTAAACTGCCAGTTAGTGAATAACATATCATATGCGTGTTTTACTAACTGATTTTTATATCTTTAAAGCGTGCTTGTACAGCACACCGCTTCCTCCCGACTCCAAAACAGACTGATTTTATTGCATGCTGAAGCTTATACTTCAGCTATAGGAATTATTTTTTCTGGTTTTAAACTATTGCTACACCTGAAAGTCTAAAGCTGGATTTTATTAAAGTATAGTCTGATTTGAAAAAAAACTTTACTCTTTGCATTGCTGCCATAATCTTTTTATTGCTATGGTCTACTGTGCTGGTGTCAGCGCAGAATACATCTAATAAAGGAAAGGATTTCTGGTTAGCTTACCCGGCACACCTTAGTGAGCTACGATCACAGATGAGTTTATACATTACCTCTACTGTGCCAACATCGGGTACTATAACCATTCCAGGGCAAAACTATACAGCTAATTTTACGGTCACTGCAAACATGGTGACGGTGGTCAGTGTACCGCACCTGGCTTACATTGCCAGCTCAGAGGTAATTGAGAATAAGGGTTTACATGTCACTACCAAAGATCCTGTGATCGTTTTCTCACACATCTATGCCCAGAATCAGTCCGGGTCTACGCTGGCTCTTCCGACACCAACGCTGGGGCGTGAATACTATATCATGAGCCATAGTGATGCCAACAGATCGATCAACTCACCTATTCCGCCTTATTCAGAGTTTACCGTTATCGCCCTGGAAAACAACACAACCATCCAGATAACACCAGCTGCCACCACAATAAAAGGCGTCGGAAGCGGAAGCCCGATCACGGTCACACTGATGGAGGGGCAGGTATACCAGGTGCAGTCCCTAAGCGACCTGACAGGCAGCAAAGTGGAGTCAATTAGCGCTAACGGAGCTGATTGTAAAAGAATAGCTGTTTTTTCGGGCAGTTCCTACACCCGTATGGGGTGCGAGAATGCTTCTTCCGGCGATAACCTCTATCAGCAGCTGTATCCTATCAGCGCTTGGGGTCAGAATTTCGCTACAGCCCCGGCCATGAACCGTTCCGGGGACAAATTCAGGGTACTCGCAGCAAAGGACAACACCAGGATTTCGGTAAACGGAGGGGCACCCATAACAGTTGATCAGGGCAAGTACTATGATTTTATAACTGATAAAGCCAGCTACATTACCGCTGATAACCCGGTGACCGTGGCGCAATACACGCTAACGCAGAACTGCGATGGGGTAAAAGGAGATCCCGAAATGATCATACTTAGCCCGGTAGAACAGACGTTAAAGGACATTACGGTTTATTCCTCCCCATTCTTTGCTATCGAAAAGCATTTCATCAACGTAGTGATGCGCACAGCGGAGATAGGCAGCTTCCGGCTTGATGCTGCGCCACTTACCTTTACTCCGATAGCAGCTAATCCATTATTCTCCTATGCCCAGAAAGAAGTAGGACCTGGTAACCACAACCTGAAAGCTGATGCTGGCTTCACGGCCATGGCATACGGGTTTGGCAACGTGGAGTCGTATGGCTACTCAGCGGGTGCCAACATCAAAAACCTGAATCAGAACATCACTTTCGACAAACAGTCCTATTGCCAGGGAGATGTGGTATCCTTAACCGGTTTTGCCTCCTATGAGCCTCAAAGCTGGTTATGGGAGTTTGGCGACGGCAGTACTTCTACAGAACAGAACCCAAAGCATACATACGCTGCTCCGGGTACCTACACGGTTAAGCTGATCACGGTTAAGAACAACGGGAACGACTGTGACTCGAAGGATGAAACAACTGCAGAGCTAATTGTTTATCCGAATCCAACGCCAAGCTTCTCTTATTCGCATGAATGCCTGAATGCCGCGATCTTATTTAAAGATGAATCGGCAGTGCCCGGAAACGACAGCCAGATCGTAGAATGGCTCTGGGATTTTGGTGATGGCACAACGTCTGCCGAACAACATCCGTGGCATGCCTATGCAGCACCCGGTCAGTATAACGTAACGCTTACCACGCTTACCAATACCGGCTGTACCAGCCAAATAAGCAAGCAGGTAGAGATGCTGCCCAAGCCGGTGGCTGCCTTCGACGCTCCCGCTGTTTGCAACAACCTTGCAAGCACTTTTACAAATAAAACTACGTCAGTTGTGCCTGTCACTGGCTGGGAGTGGGACTTTGGCGATGGATCACCAACCGCATCTGAACAACATCCAAGCCATACCTATGCTGACGCTGGTACCTATTCGGTGACTCTCACAGTAAAATTTGAGGAAGGCTGCCAGACCACAGTTACAAGATCAGTGACAATATACCCACGCCCTGAAGTGAAAATGGAGCTGCCAGGTGTGTGTATCAGCGACGAAGCCCAATTTGTGAACCAGACCACTATCAGCTCAGGCACCTTAAGTTATGTATGGGAATTTGGTGATGGGGCAACTTCTACAGTAAAGAATCCAAAACATAAGTATACGGCTGAAGGGGTTTACAAAGTGAAACTTACGGCCACCTCTGATCATGGCTGTACCCAGAGCATGGAAGTGGATTACCTGGTGAGCGGGGCAAATCCGCAGGCTGGGTTTACTTCTGCCGGGGCCTGCCAGCGCGATGGCATTCAGTTTACAGATGCCTCTTCAGTTGCATTTGGTAAGATCATCCGATGGGAATGGGATTTTGGTGATGGCACAACTTCTGCCGAGCAAAATCCTTTACACATCTATCCGGCACCGGGTACTTATAAAGTATCGTTAAAAGCTTATTCCGGTATTGTTTGTTATGGCATTACCAGCAGGAATGTAACTGTTATTATAAGCCCCACAGCGGCTTTCGAAACTGCGAACAGCTGCCTCACAGAAAGTGCCAGGTTTAAAAGTACAGCCTCTGTTGGGTCAGGGAGTATCGTAGCGCATGAATGGGATTTTGGAGACGGAAGTACTTCTGGTGACGTGAATCCGGAGCATCGCTATGCCAAGGCTGGTACCTATGCAGTGGTGCTTGTAGTAACCACAGACAAAGGGTGCCAGCATAGTTACCAGCAGGAGCTGACAATATATGAAAAGCCGCAGGCAGCTTTTACCCCAGTGGTAGGTTGCCTTTCTGATGCGGTTGCCTTCCGGGATGAAAGCAGTGTGGCCAGCGGAAATATTGTTGCCTGGAACTGGAATTTTGGAGATGGCAGCACCTCCGGCCAGCAGCACCCTGCACACAAGTATGACAAGGCAGGTAATTACCGTGTAAACCTGCAGGTGACAACCGACAAAGGATGTACCGCAACACTGGAGAAGACAGTGACCATTAAACAGGTGCCTTTGGCAGACGCAGGCCCTGATCAGTTACCCGTCTGCGGAAGCACCAGTACCACGTTGCAAGCCAACACACCTGCACAGGGAGCGGGCTTTTGGACGATCCTGAATGGCACAGGAGGCCAGTTTTCAGACCCAACAAATCCTAGAGCAAGCTTTACGGGCAGAATGGAAGAGCGCTATAAATTGGTATGGACTGTCAGCAACGACCCCTGCGCTTTTACTTCTGACGAAGTGGAAATTAAGTTCAGTGCTTACCCGGAAGTATATGCCGGCCCGGACCTGGAAATAATTGAAGGAGAAAGTATCATTCTGGCCGGCAGCGGAACAGGAACGCTGAAATGGTCGCCGGCCCTATCGCTGGACAATGCCAGTATTGCCCAGCCCACTGCCAGCCCGGAAGTGACGACAACTTATGTACTGGAGGCGACTTCAGCTGATGGCTGCGTGAGAACCGATGAGGTGACGGTGCGTGTGCTGCAGCGGCTGCGTATTCCGAACGGCATCTCTCCAAACGGCGATGGTATAAACGATGTATGGCTGCTAAAAGGGGTGGAGGACTACCCGGATATTACCATAGATATCTATAATCGGTGGGGAGATAAAGTGTATACCACCCGGGGGTACAGTACCCCCTGGAACGGCACAAGAAACGGGGCACCGCTGCCGGATGGCGCTTATTATTATGTGATCGACACGAACAAAGGAAGAAAAGCATTTACAGGTTCAATAACAGTTTTACGCAAATGAGAAAGCACATTTTAATTTCGCTGCTACTGTTGCTGCATCTGAGTGCCTTTTCGCAGCAGCTTCCGCACTTTAGCCAGTACATGTTAAACGGTTTCCTTATAAACCCTGCACTGGCTGGCTCAGAGAACTACGCGGAGATAAAAACAGGTTACCGCAACCAGTGGGCCGGAGTGGAGGGGGCCCCGGAATCCTATTACCTGACGGCGCATATGCCGCTGGGCAAAATGAATATGAATACAACGGCGACATCGGTCCCGTACAGGGGCCGAAACGGAAGCAAGGCATTATTTAAAGCGTATACAAAGCGGGATGTAACACTGGCTCAGCCGCACCATGGTTTAGGATTTACGGCCATCACCGACAAAGCAGGAGCCCTGAAGCGTTCTGACTTTGGACTTACTTATGCCTATCACCTGCCTCTGAACAAAGAACTTAAAATGTCGGCGGGTATTACAGGTGGCTTGTCTGCTTACAAAGTGGATGAAGAAAGCTTGCAGCTGACGGACCCGAACGACCCTACCTTTACGGGAGGAAACTACAACCGCGTAAAACCGAACATCACGGCAGGGCTTCTGCTGTATTCGAAACGTTTTTACATTGGCTCTGCAAGCTCCCAGATACTGCAGGATGAGTTGACCGGCAGCCTTAGCCAGGATGATAGCAACGAAGCCAGTTCCCGGGTACATCATTACCTGATGGGAGGGTACAAAGTGATGTTCACCCCGAACTTATCCATGTTACCTTCAGTGCTGGTAAAATATGCGAGCCCTGCTCCCTTGTCAGTGGATGCTAACCTGAAGCTGCTCTACAAAGATAAAGCCTGGATAGGAGGCTCATACCGCCAGAATAACGATTTCGTACTACTCGGTGGCCTAAACATGAACAACCTGCTACAGGTCGGTTACGCTTATGACATGGCAACTTCCGGCATTGGCCGGATCGGAGGGGGAGCGCATGAAGTTGTTCTGGGGATCCTGATCAACAACAACGGCAAGATATTCAGCCCATCGGATTTCTGGTAAGAGGCCTATAGGCTTACAGGGTGATGTTACAGGAAATATTTTTCGATGGCTGCAGCTACGCCATCTGCAGTACTGTTTAGGGTAATCTCATCCGCAGCCGCTTTAACCTCTTCACGTGCATTCCCTACGGCAATGCCTAGCCCGGCTGCCTGTAGCATGTCTATGTCGTTGTAATTATCTCCAAAGGCTACTACCTCGGAGAGGCTTAGGCTGTACTGGTCTTTCAAAACCATTTCAAGTGCAGTTGCTTTCGAAATAGTTTTGGGTGCAATTTCAAGGTAAGTAGACTTGGAGCGGTAGATTTGAACCTGGTCAGAGAACTGTTTCTCTAATTTAGCTGCCATCTCGAAGATCTCCTCCTCCGGCCCCATGCACATCACTTTATGGGCGCCTGTGCCTGCCGTATGCCAGGTCTCCAGAATCGGGTGAAGTGCTGTAACATGTGCAGATACTTTTGTTACCCGTTGCTCTTTCTCTGTCCACTGGTCCATGGCCGGGGCATACCACTTGTCGTTTGCATACAAACTAACATGTATGGAAGTCTGGTGCGCCATGGCTACAATAGCAGCGCAGACAGGGGCAGGCACCTGCACGCTGTCTACCACGGACGGTGCTGCGGTTCCGTCTGCAAAATGAAGCACATACCCTCCGTTAAAGCAGATCAGGGGGTGCTTTGGTATACCTAATTCCTGCTGCAAGTGTCGCATGGCGGCAGGCATTCGGGAAGAAGCGAGAATAACGGGTATTTCCTTATTCAGCTTCTGGAAGGCTTGTATGGTGCGGGCAGATAATTCCCTGTCGCTGTTTAAAAGGGTGCCGTCTATATCGGTGCAAAGTGCGCTGTATTTCATGAAGGTAGGTATTACAGGGTGAAGCTAAAGCGGTTACTGCCTTGCAGCTTAACTGATCTGCACAAAAGTATTACCATTTTTAAGCATTACCTAACCACAACCTTACTGATGTTGCTGGCTTGCCCTGGCAGCCATTGGCTGCTCGTGCACGTATGCCGTGTGAGGAGTTGATGGCAAGAAAAAATCAGCTATATTCACTTTACAATTTTTGATGACGATATGGAATACAGAAGATTTGGGAGAACCGGCTGGAAGGTTAGCGAGATCGGGTACGGCATGTGGGGCATGGCAGGATGGAAAAACTCGGATGATGAACAATCAGACCACTCACTGGACATAGCCGTTGCAGGTGGCTGTAATTTTTTTGATACAGCATGGGGCTATGGCGCGGGCAAAAGCGAACAGATACTGGGCCGCCTGGTAAAGCGCAACCCAGATAAGCGACTTTACACAGCTACCAAGATACCTCCTAAAAATATGAAATGGCCATCTAAGCCGGAGTATAGACTGGCTGATTGCTTTCCTGCGGATCACATCATAGCGTATACCGATAAGAGCCTGAAAAACCTGGGCGTAGAGACAATAGACCTGCAGCAGTTTCATGTGTGGGAGGATAGTTGGGCAGATAACGAGGAATGGCAACGTGCGGTAGAGCGGCTGAAAGCTGACGGTAAGATACAGCATATGGGAATCAGCGTGAACCGCTGGGAACCGGAGAATGTGATAAAAACACTACATACAGGCCATATCAGCAGTGTGCAGGTGATCTATAATATCTTTGACCAGGCACCTGAAGATACACTTTTTCCGGTGTGCAGGGAGTTGGATGTTGCCGTGATTGCCCGCGTACCGTTTGATGAAGGAACCCTGACAGGCACCCTGACGAAAGAGACAACTTTTCCGGAGGGCGATTGGCGCGGTACTTATTTTGTGCCCGAAAACCTGAACTCCAGCGTAGCGCACGCTGACCTGCTGAGGCCCCTGGTTCCGGAGGGAATGACGATGCCTGAAATGGCTTTACGGTTTATACTAAGTAACCCGGATGTGAGCACTACCATCCCGGGGATGCGAAAGCCACAGCATGTAAAATCTAATTTAAGCACTAGTGATGGAAATGGCTTGCCTGATGCCCTGCTTGCAGAGCTGAAAAAACATCGCTGGGACCGGGAACCTACTGAGTGGTCGCAGTAGAAGTTCTATACTTGAACGCTGGCTACAACTATTGGCTACATCATCGGGCTAAAATTAAATGGCCATCTGTTGAGGCTCCTCAAGAGAAAAATAAGTGTCAGGCCGGCTTTCGTCGAGTGGTATGTCTGTGAGCATGTGTGCCAGTATGGGCGCACATTTTTCACGGCAGGCAGGGTAATAGTGTCGGTGCTTCCAGAAATCAGACTTTGGTGATTGCCCCCACCAGAACTCCGCCATGGCCAATGGTTTCATCTGGTTCCGGAACGCATATTGTAAAAGTTTTGGTGCAGCGCATTCTCCTGCTCCTGCCGGAGGGTTGTTATTGGTAATACCCTGGAAAAGCTTTCGAAGACTTTTCTCTTCTCCGGCCTGGTTCAGGAAGTGGTACTGATCAAACAGCTGAGATTGTAGGGCTATGGAATTTGACTTTCGTAGCTTCTGCAGCATGCTGATCTTGTCAAGGCTTGTTTCTGATTCGTCTTCGAGTAGTAACACAATTTGAGCATTAATACGAGACAATTCCTGCATCCCCGCATTTAAAAAGCTATCGTTTGCGAGAGCATCAAAAATGGGAGGCACAAATTTAGCATGGTGATAGCCGCCAGCTAATTTACCCGAAAAGGCAGCCAAGTAACCTATGTTATGTTGCTTCGTTTCAACGACAAGCACACCAAACATCTTTCCGATTATAACTCCTTCCTGTCCGGTTTCCAGTCCAAAATTATGTACCCAGTCCTCCTGCTTTCTCAAATAACATTGTAATTCTGCCGAGGCCAGTAATGTTAGTGGGTGAGGTTTGTAACTGAACGGGTACGTAAAACTTTCAGGGATAGTATAGGTATCTATTGATCTGCCAAAAGGAATAAAAAACTCACTTTCGGGTACTTCTGCTTCTGTCAAACCTCTTACTCTTGCTGCGGACTATTAAATGAACCAAAAGCAAAAGTACCAAAAAGGAGAATCTTCCTGTTTAATTTTTTTTGAATGTATCAGCAGATCAATAAAAAACTATTCTATCGGAATGCGTGCTGCATTCTCATCCAGCCACATGTCAAAAGATTTTAACGCCGGGTTGAGTTCTTTTGAAAAACGAACATCCCGCACGCTATTACATACATCATCAAAATCTCGGTAGAACTGGAACATGTTGCCCAGGTCGTCAGCACCCTGGAAACCTAAATTACGAAATTCTTCGGGTGTTATGCTATTGTAAATTACATCTTTACCTAACACTCTGGTAAATGCCTGCGCCATCTCCTGGCCGGTAAGCTGACCTCCGGCTACACCTACTGTTTTTCCGATCAATTCCTTACCTCGTTTAAAGATGCCATAGGCACATTTTCCAATGTCCTCTGAGGCTATCCCTGCCATTTTCTTGTCGCCTATGGGCAAGGTGAGGTATAATTTACCATCAGGCCCTTTTTTAGGCCCCATGCCAAAGTAAATAAAGTTGTCCCAGTAAAAAGAGGCTCTCAGAAAGGTGGTAGGCACTTCCAGATCAGTAAAAAAGTGATCCGCCTCTCCTTTTGCATCAAAGTGCGGCACCTTATATTTACCTTGTAAAGTAGGCATTCTGTTATCCTCCAGGGGTACCCATTTTCGGGTGTCTTCCAGCGTAGACCATATCACATGTTGCAGTTTAGCCTCTTTAGCGGCTTCTGCCATACTTTGGGCTTCGGCATATTCTTTTTCAGGAGAGAAATGAGCCCAGAAAAATGTAACGAAGTATGCGCCGTATGCATCTTTTAATGCCTGCTTCATACTCTGCTTATCATCAATATCGGCTTGTACAACTTCAGCGCCCATAGTGGCAAGCTCCTTTGCTTTGTCAGAACCGGGGTCTCTGGTAACTGCACGAACGGCAAACTCACTGTTGCTGTCCTGTAAAATAGCCTTTGCAACTCCGCCACCCTGGGCTCCTGTTGCACCAAAAACAGTAATGATCTTTTTTGCTGACATCCTTTAATCTTAAAATTGAATTATGATTATAACGCTTTATACTTACGGTGTATTGGTAATAGAGATGTTGAATAGAAAGGAATAGTAAAAAAGACAGTATTGCTATATAAATTTAAATAGCTTTTGCAGGCATGGACAGACATTGGCATACCATTTACGGTAATTTAGTAGTGATAAATGTTAGTTACATAGGGAGTTGCGAAATTGCACATTGTTTGTATGAATGAATGCCGGTAAGTTTAATAAGCACAATACTGTGCTTTTGACAAGGGTATTGCCCAGCAGTCATAAATAACCAGGATTAAAAGGAACAATCAGGCTTTTCTGTTTTTACGGATGCAAATCAAAAGATTGCCTGAATATAAATTTTCCTGACCAGAGTAAGCTGTACTACGTTATGTTTAAACGTCAAAAGTGTGTAAATTAAGACCGCGCAAATTCAGACTATTACCTTATGCCGAATAAATTGCCCTTTACAAAGCACGAAGAACCAATACTTGATTTTCAGGAAATATTTAATGAGATGCCAGGCAATTTTCTGGTATTAAAACCTAACATTCCATATTTTACTATTTTAGCCGTTAGTGACGACCTGCTGCAGATTACAGCGCAGGAAAGATCTAATGTTGTTGGCAAAGGTGTTTTTGAAGTTTACCCTGTAAATCCTGATGCCTTAACAGCTACAGGGCCCTCCAGCTTAAAGCGTTCTCTGGAAGAAGTTATTCGGACAAAAAAAAGTATTGTATTGCCTGTTGTGCGTTATGATGTTCCGGATGAGACAGGCTCATTTGAGGAAAGGCACTGGTGGGCAAGTAACAAACCGGTTATTGATAAAGACAATACTGTTAGCTACATCATTCATACCTCCTTTGATGTTACCGACAAAGTAAAAGCTGAAAATAAAGCTTCACAGCTGTTGGAGGAGTTGAGTCTGAGAAAAACGAAGGAAGATAGTAATGCCAGGTTTCGGAACCTGGTAGAGCAGGCGCCTGTGGCTATTGCAGTATTCAGGGGAGATAATTTTGTGGCTGAAGTAGCGAACAGATCCTTTTTGCCTTTAGTCGGGAAAACATGGGAAGAATTTGTAGGAAAGCCCCTGTTTGATTCACTACCCGAGACGCGGCAAAAGCTGGAGCCAATAGCCCGTGAGGTAGTTCGTTCCGGTAAGCCCTTTCATGCAAATGAGTTAGAGGTTGAACTGATCAGAAACGGGAAAGCACGTACTTGCTATTTTGACTGTGTGTGGGAGCCTTTCCATGAAAATGATGGTAGTATAAGTGGTTTTGTTGCAGTTGCGAGTGAGGTAACAGAACAGGTGCTCTATAGGAAAAAAATAGAAGAAAGCGAGCAGCAGTTGCGCTCATTTGTTGAAAGTGCCCCTTTCCCGATTGGTGTTTATATTGGCAGGGAAATGCGGATACAGTTTGCCAATAAAGCTATGTTAAGGGCATATGGGAAAGGAAGTAATGTGATCGGGAAGTTGTACACAGAGGTTTTGTCTGAAATTGATCCTAAGATTTATGCACAACTTGAGAAGGTAATCACGACCGGGCAACCTTACCATGTAAAAGATGAGCAAATAGAAGTTGTAATGGATGGCAAGCCGCAAACGTTCATCTATGATTATTCTTTTTTACCACTTTATGATGCCCGGGGTGAGATTTATGGTGTGATAAATACGGCAGTGGATGTAACTGACCTGCGTCTTGCTTATCAAAGATTAGCGCTAAGCGAAGCGCAGCTTCAAGCGGTTATTGATGCAACGCCTGAGTGTATTAAGATTATTGACCCGGATGGCACTCTTCAGTACATGAACCCCTCCGGACTGGAAATAATAGGAGGTGGGGCAGGTATGCTGGGCAATTCATGCGTTTTTGATGTTATTGCACCTGAACACCGTGATAAATGGATTAAGAACCATGAACGTATCTGTAAGGGAGAAAGCCTGAGCTGGGATTTTGAAATAGTTACCCTTACCGGTAAACGACGAAGCATGGAAACCCATGCGGTGCCGCTGCCTGGTGCAAAAGGGACTCGCCATCTGGCGGTAACAAGGGATATAACAGAAAGAAAGAAATCTGAACTGGCTCTGCAGGAAAGCGAGGAGAGCTTCCGGATGTTTGCCAATAATATTCAGAACCTGGCCTGGATGGCAGAACCTGATGGCTGGATCTTCTGGTATAATCAACGCTGGTTTGAGTATACCGGTACCACCCTCGAAGAGATGCTTGGCTGGGGTTGGGAGAAGGTACATCACCCGGATTATATTGACCACGTGCTTGCTTTTGTGAAGGAAGCCTGGGCTAAAGGGGAAACCTGGGAGATGACTTTCCCACTGCGGGGACATGACGGCAAATACCATTGGTTCCTGACCAGGGCATATGCCGTAAAGGACGAAAATGGAAAGGTGGTCCGATGGATCGGAACAAACACCAATGTTGACAGCCAGAAGCAGGCGGAGGCAGAGTTGGAGGAGAAAAACAAGGAACTCACTCTGATCAATAATGACCTGGATAACTTCATTTATGCGGCCTCACATGATCTTAAATCACCTATTTCCAATATCGAAGGACTGCTTCTGTTTTTAACAGAAGAGTTAAAATCAGGGGAAGGCCAGGGGAGTGAAGCAGCACATATCATGCACTTGATGAAGGGTTCTGTGGAACGCTTTAAAAAAACGATAGAGAGCCTTACTGACGTAGTGAAACTTCAGCAGGAGAGCAGTGCTACTAAAGTCATGGTTAGTTTACCCGAGGTAGTAAGGGATGTTACACTTGATCTAGACTCTTTGATAAAAGAGCATGGTGTTCAGGTTCATGTGGACCTTGATGATTGTTTGCTAATTCACTTTTCAGAAAAAAACTTACGGAGTGTGGTTTACAACCTAATGTCAAATGCTATAAAGTACCATTCTCCTACACGGGTTCCGGAAATTTTTATAACATGCAAAAGTACCGATGAGCACCACATTCTGGTTGTTAAAGACAATGGCCTTGGGATGAAAGTTGGGCAGGAAAAACAATTGTTTTCTATGTTCAAACGCTTCCACGATCATGTAGAAGGCACCGGGATCGGACTTTACATGGTTAAAAAAATGGTTGAGAACGTAGGAGGGTATATTGAGGTAAAGAGCAAGTTAGGGGAGGGCACTACCTTTAATGTGTATTTCAAGCAGTAGGGATCTGTAGACTGTCAACGCCAAAGGAGCACAATTCTCGGTCCAGCGTTCTAATTCTATGGTGCCTGATCCGGTTGTGGCGAGACGCCTTATATCAAGATGCTTACCCAATTGTACAGCGACAGCATCAAGATCGCAAATACCGCAGGGTGTCCGTCAATCTATTGTGCTTGCCTGCCAACCAAGCCGAAAGGTAGCAGGTTTAAGTTGGAATCCAAATCAACTACGGCAACTCTCAGCGAGTACATGTATACAAAAATACGCTTTACCCGCGTGGTAAAAGAAGATGCAGCGTTTGGCGCGGCGTTGCTGCAGCAGGCACAGGACGAAGTACAAAGAAAGTGGGAGAGGCTGGAACTGCTCAAGTACATGTAGAAAAAAGTAAACTAGTGATACAAGAAAAAGGGATACCCGCTGGGACCCCCTTTTTTTTATACTTGCACAGGAAGCAGAAGCTTAGCGGGTACTGTACACGTAAACGCCGTTTTCTCCTTTATCCTTCCAGTCACCAAATATGCCTGCTACACCACTGCTCACATAAAGGCTGTTGCCTTTTACAGCCATCCTGGCCAGGACGGGCGCCGGGTTCATCATACTTGCCAGTACTTTGCCGTCGGTGGTGCTGTATGCTTGTATGGTGCCATCGAGAGATCCTAAAATGTACACGTCGTTTACGAGGTAGCCAGGTGCAATGGCTGCAGGCTGTGCTTTGTCCATAACCCATTGGTGCTTGCCTGTAGCGGCATCGAGTTTTTTAAGGGAAAGCTTGTGCTTGTCCGGAGGCATGGTGTGGGAGTAGGCGTTGTTGCTCCAGGCTATCACAGCGTCCTTGCCAATAGAGGCCTCGCCGTGCATGCCGCCGTCAACGCCACCGTAACCTATCACTGTTTCCCAAACTTTATCACCAGTCTGTGCATCAAAAACAAGGTACTTGCCACTTTTCTGGCCGGCACCCACCAGCTTGCGTGGCTGTCCGTTTACAGAAGCCACAAAGATCTGCGGACCACCCGCAAAATCATAGTCAGGTCCTTCTTTACTGGCTTTTGTCCAGACGTCGTGCTGCGTAGCCTGGTAGTGCCACTTTACCTCACCTGTTTTAGCATTTACCGCCACAATGGCATCCGACATATCAGTGGCCTCGCCGGTATAGTTGTTGCCGGTGGTAAAGTAGAGCATGTCCAGCTCCGGGTCCAGTGCGAAGGAGGACCAGACGGCACAGCCATTGTGCGGCTTTTCCACCAGCACCCGCTCCCAGGCCACCTGCCCGTTCGAGGCGTTCAGAGCCATCACCTTGCCCTGAAAGTCGGGTTTAAAGTCTTTCATTTTGGCTGTTAGCGCTTCTTCTACTGATTGAAGACCCACGTACACCATGCCGTTATGGTAGAGAAGTGTGCTGAGGCTGCCCGCTTCCGGATCATCGGTGATCTTGGTTTGCCAGAGCACGTTGCCTGAGTTCTTATCGATGGCGAAGGCGGTGCCTTCTACGCTGGCCTCAAAAAGTTTATCCTCGCCCAGCGTACCAGTGCCGGCCAGCCCGTGCCAGGGCCACATTTTCTTGGGCTGCTCTATCGTTTTTTTCCATACCACCTGTCCGTTCTGGGGGTTCAGCTTGTACACAGTGCCACTCCAGTCGCCAAAATATACGCCTGTTTCATCTACAAGAGGGCTGTGGCTTACGGGGGTGGAGGTGTTATACTTCCAGGCCAGCTGCATCGCCTTCACGTTGCTGCTATTGATGGAAGACTCCGTGTCGGCAAGCTGGTTCCAGAGTGATTGATCTTTTGCGCTAACCATTGTCGGTGCGGCGGATGCAGCGGGCATTTCTGTGGCTGCTGTTTCTGTCTGCACATTGTCGGTTTCGGTTGCCTGTGTGGGTGTGGAACTGCAGGAGCTGAGCGCGAAGGCCGCAAACAGTGCGGGGAACAGGCATTGCCTGAGTATGGCTGATGATGTAGTTGTTGTTTTCATAAGCAATTAGTTTTAAGAACGTTTGGCCGCTTAGAGCGGTGCTAGTTCTTACCAATTTTGCCCGTATTGAGTTTCAAATGATTGGTTTTCTGTTGTTTAGTGTTGTTGTGTGTCTGGTGCAGGTTTGTCACAAATTCCGATACATTCGTCACATTTTTTATTTTTCCTGTAGGCATTCCCTTATCATTGTTCTATGAACGATCTGACACTTAAGAATTATATATCAGAGCCTATCCACCGAAACAAAGTGGAGTTTTGGGCAGCCACCACCATTTTTGTCTTTGCTCTGTTCTCGCTGGCATTAGGGGGTAGTCCAAACAGGTACCAGTTCAACGAGGCAGGAATAGTATATAACTACTACGAACATTATTTCTTTCCGCAGCTGTTTCGCTATTTGCTGCTGTACCTGGTTTTCCTGTTTGCTAATTTTGTGCTGGTGCCAAAACTGCTCAGAAAACAATCACTGTGGCTGAATATCTTTCTCACGCTTTTGACTTTTGTGGCAGTTGGCCTTTTTGTGGGTATTCTGGATACTTATACCAAAGGTTACTTGTTTGCCAGGTTCGAATCAGCGGACCAGACCTATGACTATATTTTTCAGCAAAGCTACCATTACGCTTTCTGGCTATTGCTGATGTTGGGTCTGTATACCGGCATCAAGTTTAGCGGGATGTATTTGTTGTCTAATTCTACTTCAATAGAATCTAAGTATAACATTATAACACGAGATGTACTTACAGCTTTTATTGCCTGGATGGTGAGCGTGTTTCTGTTGCTTATCCTGAACATTGGCGAAGAGATCACAATTGTGTGGGGGCTCATATCAATTAGTGCTCTGATCATTTATTGCTACTCTTTTTATTCTTTACTACCAAAAGCACTGCATAAAAAGAAACCGTTCCGGTACTATGCCATCATCAGTGCGCTTATACTTATAGTTTCTTACCTGCCAGTAGCCTTCCTGATGATGTTGCTGTTCCAGGACGAGGATTCGGCCTTCGGTGTGAGCTTTTTTAATGTAGTGTTCCACATGTTCATAACAGTACCAGCCACCTGGTTCCTGTTTAAGCGTC
The DNA here is from genome assembly GCF_051904785.1 of Pontibacter sp. MBLB2868. NCBI lineage: Bacteria > Pseudomonadati > Bacteroidota > Cytophagia > Cytophagales > Hymenobacteraceae > Pontibacter > Pontibacter sp. MBLB2868. The sequence continues at coordinate 701,670 of NZ_CP196710.1, forward strand.
ACCTAAAAGGAAATGCAGAGCTCTATGTTTTAAAAGAAGAATTAGGTAAATCTAACGCAAACCTGGATTTTCTGCGTTCCCAGATAAATCCCCATTTCTTGTTTAATGCCTTAAATACACTTTACGGCACCGCTTTGCAGGAGAACAGCGAACGCACGGCGCAGGGTATACAAATGCTGGGTGATATGATGCGCTTTATGCTGCACGAAAATCTGCAGCAGAAGATTTTACTGTCGCGGGAGATTGAGTATATGCGCAACTTCATAGATTTGCAGACACTGCGTACCTCGGCATCTCCGAACATCAGCATAGAGACCAAGATACAGGATGTGGTGACAGATAAATTTATAGCACCAATGCTGTTGATTCCTTTTGTGGAGAATGCCTTTAAGCATGGCATCAGCCTGAAGCATAAGTCCTGGATCAGGATAACACTGCATGTTTCCGGTGACAAGTTATACTTTGATGTGTATAACAGCATACATGCCAAGCAGGAGCAGGATCCGGAGAAAGACAAATCGGGAGTTGGGTTGGTAAATGTGAAGCAGCGCCTCGGGCATCTTTATCCGGGCAAGCACGAACTGATGATCAGGGAAACTGCCGAAGAATATTTTGTTCACCTGACGCTGCAGCTGTAACTTAGCCAAAATCATTAATCCGGAACAGTAAATATAATGACTAGGTAAAACGATAATCCGAATGAAGGCAATTGCAGTAGACGATGAACCATTGGCGTTGGAAGTAGTGAGAAACCTGGCATCTAAAGTTCCTTATTTAGACCTGGTAGCCAATTTTACAGATGCCTTCCAGGCCCTGGAGTACCTGCAAAAAGAGCCTGTAGACCTGATTTTCCTGGATATCAAAATGCCTGACATCACAGGACTGGAGTTTGTTACAAGCCTGCAGAAAAAACCGCTGGTGATTTTTACTACGGCTTATTCGGAGCATGCAGTTACCAGTTTTGAGCTGGATGCCATCGACTATTTACTGAAGCCTTTTTCGCTTGCCCGCTTCGTGAAAGCCTGTAACAAAGCGCAGGAATTATACTTACTGCGTAGTGGTGTAGATACAACAAAAGAATACGTTTTCCTGAAGACGGGATATGAGCAGGTAAAGGTGCACTTTGACGAGGTTCTATACCTGGAAGCAGCGGGTAATTACGTAACGTTTGTGCTGGAGGATAAAAAACTACTGACCCGCATGACCATTACCGAGGCTGGTGATTTGCTTCCGGAAAATAAGTTTGTCCGGGTACATCGCTCTTACGTTGTGGCTAAGGACAAAATAGACAAAATAGAGCGCCACCAGGTGTGCATCAAGGGGAACGAGGTGCCTGTCGGGGCTTCGTATATGCAGCTGCTGCAGGGTGTGTGATTTTCATATAGTAACTATGCTCTCAAACAAAGTCAGAAGGTAACCTTTAAACTGGTGCAGAGTATCTGTTTGAAGTACTGCATAAATTGCTGTTTTGATATTTGTTGAAACCCGCAACACATGAAAAAACTGCTCATCCTGTTTTACCTTATCTCCATTGTGCCTTTGTTCGGGCAATCTGAAAACGCAATCACTACTATGGACTTCGTGAAGATCGTGAACGGGAAGCGAGAGGAGGCGCTATTTTTTTACCAGAACAACTGGCTTCCGTTTAGGGAGGCGGCATATCAGAATGGGTGGATCAAAGGCTTTCAGCTGCTGGAGTCTTTGGGCACTGATGAATACGACCTGATCCTGATCACAGAGTACCAAGATGCTGCACAGCAGGCGGCCATAGAGGAGCATTTTACCAGTTGGCAGAAAAAGCATCCTATAATACTTCTGAATGAATTGCGCCCGCCAGACTTCAGGCAAAATGTACGGTCTGCTGCTGGCGCTGTGATGGCAGCTGCCAACCTTTCTTCTCAACAAACTATCAGTAACTGCGAGGGTGAACAAAACCGTGCGTTTGACTTCTGGATTGGCACCTGGACAGTGACACTACCCGATGGGGCACTTGCCGGCCGGAACGTAATTTTACCTGTTTTGGGTGGTTGTGGCCTGCAGGAAAACTGGACCTCTGCGGATGGGGTGTATCGTGGCAAGAGTTACAACTTTTACGACAAAGTTACCGACAAATGGCATCAGACGTGGATAGATAACCAGGGAGTTAGCCTGCAGCTTTCAGGTGGTTTGCAGGTCAAGAACATGGTGCTGAGCAGCCAGCCCAGCCGTAACAAAGAGGGCAAAATGCAGACAGATCGTATTACCTGGGTACCTAATCCAAATGGCACCGTTGAGCAGATCTGGGAGAAGACCATAGATGGTGGCAAAACCTGGCAAAAGGTTTTCCATGGCATTTATAAAAAAAGCACTTAACCATACCTGAACACAAAAGCCTCAGTGAAAACTGAGGCTTTTGTGTTTGTATATACGTTCTATACCTGCTGAGTAACAGGTGGTTTGGTGCCTGAAATATTACTGTTGTGCCACTATGGCTTTCGGGGATTTCGTTCTGGTAAACAGTGCCACCACAACTGTAGTTAGCAAGCCCATGACCGGCGCTCCGATGAGGCCCTGGATCATGTAATTCTTCAGGGTAAAATAACTGCTGGCTTCTTCCAGTGTCATTTTACCTTCGGCTAAAGCGTAGGCTATCATGTTTGGGAAATACTCCGGAGCAATTATGTTTGATACTACCAACTGCGTAACCGGACTAAAAGCTGTTACCAGCAGCGTAATGATCAACCCGGAAATTAATCCCTGTTTGTACGTCATAGTGCCGTTATAGTAGTTCCTGCGCTTATCTAGCAGGGCCAGTACATAGATGGTGATGGCAGGTATGGCGATAAAATTGGTAAAGATAACGTGCTTATCGATGTTGGTCGTGTACATGCCCGAAAGCTTTTCAATCACTATCCAGGCAAAGGTCATCAGCACAAAGGCGATGGCCCACTTAATTTCGATGCTGAACTTGTTCATAACGTTTTGTATAGAAGATGTGATGGATACAGGAGCTAGACGCCGAACTGTTTCAGGTGGTGGTCAAGGTGTTTATAGAACATGTTGTTCCACTCGCGGCTGGTAAGCGGACCGAAGGAGTGGGATTCTTGGCCTTCGAAATGCGACTGGCCAAGCTGCTGCGTTTTCTGGATGTAGCTGATCAGGCGGCTTTTTTCGGTTTCGAAATCTTTATCGTTATTGATAATGAACTGGGGAGCGGTGCGGCCATTTTGTTTAAAAGGAGTTTCGTTTACCACCTTGTTTTTCACGAGCTTCCTTAAAATAAACTTCACAAAAGCATTGGGCCTGGGGTGTTTTTCTTCATAAACCATTTCGTAGGTTACGTTAAGGTGGGCCAGCATCTGAGCCACACTCATTTTGCCCCATAGCTGTTTTGTTTCCGGTCTTAGGTTGTTGATGCGGCGGATCAGCGTTTCGGCATCGACCTGGTTAAATACGTTTTTCATTTGTGGTGGCAATTTATACTAGTTTATACTTTAGATTAGCCGGGCAGCTGATTTAACCTGCTCTTCGGGATTTGTAAACCGGAAACTCGTACCATAAAAATTTGCCATCCGGATTTTAGCTTGTAGCCGCAGCTTTACAGTATGCAAAGTATAAAATTGGATTGAAAATCTTGCTAATAATATACTTTGGGATTGCAAATCCGAAAGAACGAGGCTGTGAAATATCTTATGTGCTCAAAGCTGTATAAGATCCCTCTGCTGGCGCTCGGGAAATCAAAAAACAAAATTCCCCTTTGTAGGGATAGGACGCGACCTGTCCGAATCGTTTCCAACCAATTCTCCCAATCGTTCCCTGCTGGCTTATCCAAATCGTGCACGGGCTATCTGCCAGATTCAGGATTTGCAGGATTACTGAATGGACAGGAGGTTTGATAGGGAAAGCTTTCGTTTCTTTTTATTTCATAGACAAGCCTTTGCGTGGACAGGTCGCTACCTGTCCCTACGAGGTGCCGTACAGTATTTCAATGAAAAGACCAGATCGGAAACGGAACAGGTTAAACGGTTATGATTACAGCCGGGAAGGCTTATACTTTGTGACTTCCTGCGTACTGGATAAAGCCTGTGTGTTCGGACAGGTAGCCAATGAAGAAATGATAGTGAGCACGTACGGGCAGATTGCGGAGCGGCAGTGGCATTGGTTGGCGGAACAGTATCCTTACCTGGTGTTACATACTTTTGTGGTGATGCCGAACCATGTACACGGCATCCTGGAGATTGATTGGGCTGAGATTGCCCCGGAAACTAAGGTTAAATCGATTTCTGAGTTGATGGGAGCTTATAAAGCTACAACATCCAAGCAAATCCGGTTGGCTGGCCTCACAGATTTTGCATGGCAGCGTTCTTTTCACTATCACATCATCCGGCATCAAAGAGCCTATATAAACATCATGCATTACATCCAAAATAACCCAAGCCTATGGAAAGAAGATCTGTTTTATCAAGAACCCCTCACTCCAATCGTGCACCGGTACCGCTGAATCAGTGTTTACAGAATTTATGAAGGCATAATTTTCTTATACTCAATATTAGCTGGCATAGGCCCTGTTAATTTGGTGTTACCATAAATATACTTGTAATATGCAGGTTATCAATGTTATATACCCAATACTGATATCGTATATATAATTATAGTTTTGATGATTACTATCCTGTTGAGGTTAAAACTTATTCTATCCCAAAGGTAGTACATGCCCGATGGGAGTGATACTTCTGTTTAATTTTGAGCTTTTTCAAAATTCTTATCCGAACTGGATACCTGACGTGAGGACCTTTACCATTTGTATACCAGGTAAGCTGCATTCTGCACCAGAACACTTTTCCCACCCTGTATATATTGCTGGCAACCAAAACCAGAAACTGTCTGTGCTGTATGCGCTGCTTCGGTTTATTTATTAAATCCCTATGAAAGCGATTTATTTTATTTCCGTCCTTCTCCTCTCCGTCACCTTCATGTCTTGCGATGGTGATGATGGGCCGAAACCCAATCTCAACCCGCTGTCCGGTACTGTGCCACCACCCGAAACTGATACTGTGAACCCAGTAGTTTCTATTACTTTGCCGACAGCAAACGACTCTTTACTTTTGATAGACGCGATTCAAGTAATTGCTGATTTAAGCGATAACATACGGCTCGATAGTGTACGTGTAATCTTAACTGGGCCTGATGGTGGTCGCCAGGTTTTATCAGATGCTCAAATCAGGGGTGGCGTCCGAGATTACAAATTAAATGTAGTACATCAGATACCTAAGTACGCCGCTACAGAAGATTATACTGTCATAGTTGAAGCGAAAGACTACGGGAAGAATGTGGCGAAGGACTCGGTAACTTTTGTCCTGTATGCGTCGGATATTAATAGTGCAACCTTCGCAAGGCCATTTAGTTATGGATTATACAATAAATATTTCACTGAGCCCCTGGAAAAATTAGGTTACAACTATTGGGACATGGGGTATTCTTTTAATGATGATTTGTTTAGCTTTATCATGTTTCTCATGGTGAACACGGATAACGAATTCAGTATTTCCGAAGCTGAATGGAACAGGTTTATAGTAGATTTCGGCGTAAAAAATCAAGTCTGGACTACGTGGGACGAAAACAGTGATGGAAACCTGAATGAAGCGGAGTTTCACGATGGTCTAATCAGCCTGAATTTATTCAATGAATGGGATGAGAACCAAGACAGTTCAGTCTACTTTGACGAGATGGCAGCCGGAATCTTCTCCCGTTGGGATACCAATAATGACAAAATGCTAAGCAAGGAAGAGTATCTGGAAAAGTTCTATACCTACCTATATCGCGAATAGAACTATACCTGCCGGTGTAAGTTCTTGCCACAGTTTTTGAAACGACTAATAACGGCAGGGAAAAGCCATAAGCAGATGCTAGTGCCATTGCCATTGCTTTGCGGGAGGTTTGGTTTGTACGATGTGCCTTTCCTTAAAAATTGCTGGCATAAGCCCAGTTAATTTGGTGTTGTTATAAATACACCTGTAATAACTTATTCTATCCTAATGGATACCTTAAGGTTGTGTATATTTTATTCGTAACAGTTTCTCTTCAGGCTTATGGCCAGGTTAAGGAATGGGATAAGTTATATAATGGAGATGTTAGCTCCCTACAGCAGACGAAGGGTACATACTGGGAGGTACTTCTAATGCAGACTATTGGGTAGCTAAAACAAACGCCTCCGGTGAGAAAGAGTGGGACAACACTTATGGGGAAACGGAAGATATTACTTGCAGATCATTCGGCAGACAAAGCCGCATGACCATTACCGAAGCGGGTGATATGCTTCCGGAAAGTAAGTTTATCCGCGTACATCGCTCTTACATCGTGGCTAAGGACAAAATAGACAAAATAGAGTGTCACCAGGTGTGCATCAAAGGTAACGAAGTACCGGTTGACGCATCGTACATGCAGCTGCTACAGGGTGTTTAATTAGCTGTTCCTTCTCCTGGAACAGTCTCTTTAAAAAGATTTAAATAGTTGCCGCTGCCTTGTGGCGGTGTCTGTCAATCAGGAATGGACGAGTGAAAAATTCCGACATTGTTTCTTCTTCTCGTGGAATTGGATTTTCAACATACTGCTTATAGAATAGGGTAAGATTTATACGTTGCTGCGGTCTGTTTGAGCAAGTAATCTTGTATCTCGTTTGCTTAATTTCGTACAAAAGGCGATATGTTTGGAGTAAATGATATACCTAAGTTCTTTTTAGCCTTTTTCCTTGTGCTGCCTATAATCTCCCTTGTGCATGAAGGAGGGCATGTATTCTTCGCCTGGCTGATGGGTGGGAAAAACATCAGGGTAAGTATTGGTAGCGGGAAAATTCTGTTTCGTGTAGGAATGCTGGAAGTACGTAAGTATTATTTTTGGTACGGCCTCTGCACCTTCGATAACCTGAAACGCAATAAACGGTTTGCCAATATTCTTATCTTTTGTGGGGGTGCACTTTTCAATGCCATAGCAGCATTGGTTGTCATTTACCTGATCGAGAACAAAACCCTGGAGCCTGGTATACTAACATACCAGTTCACATACTTCTCTTTGTACTACATTTTCTTTGCACTGCTTCCTATGCCATACCCTGATGGGAATGATAGCGATGGGAAGGTTATACTTGAGCTAATCCGCAACAAGGCGCACGTGAACACGTATCGCGTGCATTGGAACCAGGAGAAAAAGCAATGGTGCGTGCTGGATCATCAAGGGGAGATGGTAGAGGCATTTGATAATGAGGAGCAGGCATTGGCCAGGGCCCATGAGGAGGCCGATAAAAACCGTCCCAGCCGCTTGGTTAACAGTAAAAGTGGTCGGGAAGAAGAAGTACGCAACTACCCAAAAGTACCATTATAAGAAAACACAATACCTATGATAGCAGCAATTTTTAGTTTCCTGGTAATGCTGAATCCTTTTGCGCTCTTCCTTTACCTGAAACCTGTGATGCATGATCTAAGTGATGCGGATTTCAGAGCTGTATTCCTGAAAGCAAGCCTGATCTCCTTTTTTATATTCCTGGTGTTTTTGCTGTTTGGGGATGTTGTTTTTGAGAAGGTATTCCGGATTAATTTTGAGTCGTTCAGGATCTTTGGCGGCATTGTTCTCTTTTCGCTGGCTTACATATTTATTGTGCAGGGGAAAAAGGCTTTCATTCAGATCAAGGGTGACCTGCATGACCTTGCTTCTGAGATAGCCTTGCCTTTTATGGTAGGCGCAGGTACCATTTCGCTCACCATCCTGATGTCTGAGCAGCTGGTACTTTGGCAGGGTGTACTGTCGCTGGTGCTTATCATGTTGATCAATTATTTGTCCATTATGGGGATGAAGCAGATGCGCCGTGGCATGCGCTCAAAAAGGGTGCAAACGGCTTTCGACAAGAACATGGAACTGCTCCTGCGGATCAATGGCTTTTTTGTTGGTGCAATCGGTATTGATATGGTGGTTACAGGTATCAGTAACCTGGTGATGGCCGCACAAAAAGTATAATATTTTATTTAATCACCTCTTCAGAGTAAACCAGCCAGAGCGGGATGTTTATATCCATGTTGTAGAGTTCCGTCGGTACGCTGCCGAGGCTAAGGGAGGGGATAGGGTTATGTCCCTTCAGCCCTACCACCAGCAGGTCGTGTTTGCCTTTTTGAACTTGTATTTCTATTCTTTCTGCTACTGTTTTTCCTGCGGCCCGCACCAACGTATAAGGTATCGCTGCAATCTCTTTATGACGCTTTTGCAGGTCTGCAAACTTCTCTTTTACTACTTCCTCTGCCTTTTTAATTGCCTTCTGCTCCGAAATCAGTGGGAAATATTGAGTTGGCAGTTTATAAACATGCAGTATCTCCAACTTTAGGTTAAGTTGATCAGCCAAACTTTTGCTCAGATGTAAGGCATGAATCGAGGTGTCCGAAAAGTCAATCGGAGTAAGTACGCTGGCGATGTTAAACCGCGCCGTTTCCGGAAAAACAAGCACGCTGCAGGGCAGTATTCGCAGAAGCTTAGTGCCCAGGGCACCTGTGCTTTTTTCGCTCATGCGCTTGCCAAGCAGGGTTAGTTTTATGCTATAGCGTTTTACAAGGTCGGCAAGTATAACTTCTGTGTTTGGTTCCTCGCTAACCAGTATCTCAAAGTCTGTACAGTTTTCAAAGTGTTCCGAAACAATATCAGCTATGTTGCCTTCTATTTCGTCGCCAATGTTCACATCTCCAAAATACTCTCTGAAATCATCACTTAATTCGGAGGTTTTAATGTTATGAACAAAAAATACCTTCTTTACCGGTAGCCTCTCGCAAATGGACCGGGTAAAGGACACCAGGACTTCGTCAATTTCGCTTAGGTCCAGGCAGACCATCATAGAATCAATTGCAATCATAGCTTGGGTTTATTTGGAATATCATCTCTTTGTTCTAAAGGGGTTTTAGTTTCAGGCTTTACGGAGCGCTTGGCCATAACTTCTGCAACTAATTGCTGGTAATCTTTTCGCTGCTGCGCTTTTCCCAGTTTATGTTCTTCTGCCAGTTCTTCGTTTAACCCCCTGTAAAGGCTATAGCACATCGATAGAAGTATGAGCGCGAAAGGCAGCCCTGTGATGATAACGGCAGTCTGCAAAGCCTGAAGACCTCCCCCGACTAATAAAACAGCGGCTACGGCTCCCTCTGCTAAAGCCCAGAAAATACGGATCCCTACCGGAGAGTCTGGTCTGCCGCCTGAAGTAAGGCTGTCTACAACCAGAGACCCTGAATCTGAGGAGGTGACGAAGAAGCCAGCTACCAAAACAATGCCTACAACAGAGAGGATGGTAGAGAACGGAAGTTGTTCAAAGAAAACGAACAGCGCTGTAGAAATATCTGCTGCCACAGCTTCGGACACAGCTGTATTTCCGGCTAACACTTGTCGCAGTGCAGTACTTCCAAACACGGTCATCCACAGAAATGAAAGCAGCGAGGGTACGATCAGCACACCAAGTATAAACTCCCTTATGGTTCGTCCTTTGGAAACCCGGGCAATAAAAATACCTACAAAAGGGGCCCAGCTAATCCACCAGGCCCAATAGAAGACAGTCCAGCCACCTTGCCAGTTGCGGCTGGAGTAGGCTTCGTTCCAAAAGGATAGTTGCAGGAAATTTCCCAGATAAGAGCCAGTGTTCTGCACGTAAGAGCCAAGTATAAAAACAGTAGGGCCCAGAAAAAGTACCGCCAGCAATATCACAAGAGCTATGCGAATGTTCCATTCACTCAGAATACGCACACCTTTATCTACCCCTGTAACTACGGAAACAGTGGCAATGGCAGTGATGCCTGCTATCAGCATGATCTGTGTTGAAACGTTGCTCTCAATGAATGGAAATACGTGGTGCAGGCCGGCAGCCACCTGCTTGACACCTAACCCAAGAGAGGTGGCCAAGCCGAAGAGTGTGGCCAGCACTGCCAGAATATCTATGATATCCCCGATAACGCCGTGGATCCGTTCCCCCAGGAAAGGGTAAAATACAGATCGAACAGTTAAAGGGAGTTTGCGACTGTAGGTGAAATATGCCAGCGACAGACCAACCAGCGCATATATTGCCCAGGCATGAAACCCCCAGTGCAGGAACGTGAAATTCATGGCCTGCCTTGCCGCAGCAGGAGTGCCCGGCTCACCCAAAGGCGGGGTCTGGAAATGATTGATAGGCTCAGCTATACTCCAAAACAGCAAACCAATACCCATACCTGCGCTGAACAACATGGCAAACCAGGAGGAGGTGCTGAACTCAGGCTTTGCATCCTTGCCTCCTAACCGTATGTGTCCAAATTTGCCGAATGCCATGTAAAGGCAAAAAACTACGAAAACATTAACACTTAAGATAAACAGCCAACCCATATTGGCTGTAACAGAGGCCTGTGCCTCGCTGAAAAAGACCTCAGCCCCATCTCTGAAGATGAGGACAAGTGTAATGATGATGATCAGGATAATGATTGAAGACCAAAACACAGGACCATTTACCTCAAGCCCTAAGGACTTCTTTGTATCACTTCGTTTTACTTTGCTCATTAAAATGATTTTTTAGATCAGAAATAATATCCCATGTTGATGTTGAAACGCATGTGCCAGCCGGTATCACCGGGTGTGCCGGTTGTGAATGCATTTGTCCACTCGGGGCCAAGCCAGGGCTGGTTATACCCAAAAGCTGCATCGGTATAGATATACATAGGACCGGCAGTAAAGAGGGCTCCAAGCACATTCATGTGAGAGTTTTCAAAACCGTTTACCCGTTTATTGTAGTACCCATAGTTGTCATAAACAGTTATTCCTTGAAGCAGCCGGGTGTCGATGGGTATGTTATAAGAAACACCCGCAGTGTATACTTCACCTTTGTTTGCCACATTATAATTTGCCCCATAAGCTCCCATTTCCACGAAATTGAGATTGTTTCCTGCAGCATATTTTGGGTCAATGCGATAAAACATAGCCTGCAGCTTTACATTCCAGGGGCTGTTAGCAGATTTATACTCGTAATGAATGGCACCCGCATGTCTGCTGCCATTCTCCTCTGTATCCAGGTTGTAAAGCAGGCCTCCCTGCAGCGAAAAGCCAACCTCATGAGCCAGGCTATCGCCCAGGCGACGGACAAGTTTAAAATCCAATTGGTTGTTTTCTTTGTTGCGCCCTGTTATGTCGTAGGAGTAGCGGTTCGGGCTAGGCTCGGCAGAACTGAAAACGAGGTCCTCTGCACTTTTATAGTAAGCAAGCTGCCATTTCCACGGGCCTGTATCGCGGATATACTTTACACCCATGTCATGGTCATCTTCAAACCCGATGTAATAGGTCATGTTGAAGAACCAGTTATTGGAGTTATATTGTTGTATGCCGAAAGGTACTTGGTTCAGCCCTACCTGCAGTTGTGACGCTTCCGAAAAATCATACTGAAACCACCCTTGTTTTAACATTCCGCCTCCGAAACCCTCGGCGTAAAAGCGGTATTCTGCATTTAGTTTGATTCCTTTATATGCGGCGTTCACATTGATGCGGAATATGTCGAAACCAAAGTCGCCTCCTCGCTCAAGTTGGTCTTTTTTCCAGGTAGAGAGGTTATAGTTAAACCTGAGGGCGCCACCAATTTCAAGCACAGGCTCATCTTCAGGTTTACCTGCCGGATATTGAGCAAAAGCCTGGGCACTGCATAGTATGGCAATAGCTAGTAAAAGTGTTTTGCGCATATTGCTGACAGACAATTAGTTAGTTGTAATCGTCTCTCAGTTTGGACGTTTTTGATAGAGAAAGGTTGCTGTTTGAGCTTCTGCTATTCCGCAAGCAAGCATTTATGAGATTTAGTTAGTGCTAAAGACCTGTGCTAACTGCAATAGTAAAGTTAACCTGATATTTGTTCCTTAGCCATTGAAGCTTCTTGACAGAAGGAGCAGCCAAGCTTTTAAATTGCAGATGAAAGGGGATATGTATGACAAAAGGCCCCCTTATTTAACTAATAGGGTGGCCTTTTGCTTTTAATAATTCAGAGCCTTACCAGGATCTGCCAGAGCAAATAACTCAAATTGCTTTGCGAACAAGCATCACTACTTTCTCAATCACCGCGCCTAATACCAAGCCTCCCAGCGCTGAAACTATCACCTTTGCTACCCATGCCAGAGCTGGCACATCAGCCAGGGAAACTTCTAAATTATGAAGTGCATGATTGGTAAAAGGAATGCCGTGTGCTATAATTTCTGCCCCTACCCAAAGCATAGCAGCTGTTCCGACATAACCCAATACGTTTAAAAAGCCTGGCATAAGTTTTACAATACCATAGCCAATTTGCCTGACACGCTTATGATGTTTTTCCTTTGCCATATGCAGCCCAATGTCATCGGCTTTCACAACCAACCCAACGAACCCATAAACTGCAATCGTGATAAAAATACCTACTGCAAGCATTACAATTATTTGGGTAAGTAATGCTTCCTCAGCTACTGTGGCATAGGTGATTGCGACAATCTCAGACGACAGGATCAGGTCGGTGCGAACGGCACTTTTAATTCTTTCTTTCTCGAGCTCTTCAGCCGTGATTACTTTAACTTCTTCCTCCGGGTTCTGATGCGCATCAGCATCATGTTTACTAAACATGGCATGTACTTTTTCATACCCTTCAAAACATAAATAAGCACCACCCAACATCAAAATTGGGGGAATTGCCCATGGTGCAAAAAAGCCGAGGATCAGTGCTGCCGGACTTAACAGAAGCAGTTTGTTGATCAACGACTTTTTGGCGATCTGATAGATGATCGAAAGCTCACGGGAGGGGTCAAGACCCACCACGTATTTAGGTGTTACGGCAGTGTCGTCTATAACTATACCAGACACTTTACCAGTTGTTTTAGTCACCTGAGCCGGGACGTCATCCAGACTTGCCGCACTTACTTTAACAAGGGCAGCTACGTCATCCAATAGTGCCAGAAGTCCTGAAGCCATTATTAGTTTATTATTTTAAGAAAAATCTTTTTCCAGCACTTTATGTGCTGCGGTATTTTTACCTGCTAAACCAAGAGCATTAATAAAGCGGGTAATTTTCGTTTGGCAAATAACGTGAAATCAATAGCACCTATGCAAATTGATGAATAGAGAAAAGATATTTATCAGTTGATTCAGGTCCCTTGCTGTTGTAATATTTGCTGGTGAGGTTATTACTTTACAGTTACCGATTAAATAAAAGCTGAAGATTTAGTATTAATGTAAAAGCCATAGTTTAATTTTATAAATAATCATGAGTACTGGGTACCTGAGTAATGTATTTGTTCAGTACAATGTTTTTGCCGGGCATTTGAATTTATGCAACTCACGCCTGGTTTTACTCAAATCCACACTTGCCAGTCAGGCAAAAAGATTTGATATCTAAATAAGAAATTTGATGTTAAAGGCAATTGTATTTTTGTTTGCTATAGTTGGTTTAGTTTATTTCCTGTTTTACCCGTTCTTAAAAGATTCTGTCACCAGGAAAAGGCTCTTTAAGTGGTTCTTTATACTATATGTGATCATTATGCTTGCTTCAACGATCAATACTTATTTTTTGAATTAATCTAAGTCCTTTCATTCTGTTATTACCTAAATAAGTACTCTACTCCACGTTTGAGTCACTTATGCCATACGTGCGGGAGAATTGTCACAAGTAGTAAAGATCTATTGTTCGGTTTCCATAACTTCTACTTGTCTTCATCATCTACACATTCCTGCAAAAGACCTTTTCCTTTCAAAAAAGTTGTTGTCTCAGTTAAGACGTTAGTAAAGCAGCATCAATAAATACTCCTGCCCCAAAGGAGTTAGAATAACCGTCAATTTATGTCTATCGAGTTAGTCCGGTGAAATTCTAGTAAAAGGAAAATAGGAATGAAAATTTACAGCTATGTAACTGGCTAAACATCAGGTGCTAAAGTTTCGTTGCTATGTGGAAGGTCCAAACTAGAAGAAAAATAGTTATGCGTAAGAACTCGGTAATCGAAACAATTGAAAAACAAAAATGGCTTGAGACAGCAGGTAATACACTTCAGCCAGCCGTGATGAAAGCTTTTAAGGCTGGTGACGACACCGGGCAACAAATCAAAGATGCTCTGCACGGAACATGGCTCGGCCATCCGCTGCATCCCGCAATAACTGATGTACCTATTGGAGCCTGGACAACTGCCGCTGTTTTGGATGGTTTAGAACTGATGGGTAAGAAAAAATACAAACCCGGTGCAGATGCAGCAGTTGCTATAGGTCTGATAGGAGCGGCAGGCGCGGCTTTTACAGGGCTAACCGACTGGACCGGAACAACTAAAGCAAAACGCAAAGTGGGTTTGATGCATGGAATTTTAAATGCAGGAGCCACTGCTCTTTATGCTACTTCGTTAGTGCTCCGAAAGCGCAAGAGCACTCGCGGAACGGCAATCAGCCTTTCTATGCTTGGGTATAGTATCGTGAGCGTGGGAGCTTATCTTGGGGGGCATTTAGTATTCAGAAACCAGGTTGGCGTAGATCACACGGCTACCTCGGATACTTACCCTGAGGACTATGTAGCCGTTCTGCCAGAAAATGAGCTTACAGAAAATTCCATGCGTTGCGTGAAAGCCGGTGAAGTAGCCATATTATTAGTTCGGCAGGAGGGGGAAATTTTTGCCCTGGCGAATACCTGCTCTCACTTGGGTGGTCCACTGTCAGATGGAGATTTGCTAAGCGAAGGACGGGTGCGCTGCCCTTGGCACGGCTCTGTTTTCTCTTTGCAAAACGGTGAAGTTGTAAATGGTCCGGCAACTGAACCGCAGCCTAAATTAGAAGTTCGGACGAAAGATGGACAGATTGAGGTTCGCCTTCCCAAAGAGTAAATATGTTGGAAATTCCTGGAATAATTTTGTGCTGCTAAAAGTCGGATATTTAGTGCGCTTATAGCTTACAAGTTTTATGATAGCCATACTTCGCTGGTATAAAATTTCCATGTATAGGTAAGGGGTGCAGGTAGTGGAGTGGCGTAGTCTTATCTTGCATAACTCGAAGCGAAGCTGCAGGAGATTGGGCAGAATCTGGAAAAATGTACGCTGGTTTTATCGAACTGGACCGGGTAGGTTTTTTGCCTTTTCTATAGTGCTTGAAAAGATTTTGGAGGTAAAAGGTAAAAGCGATGCAAATGATCGCTTTTCCCTTTCAGTACCCCTTATGCTAACCAGTGCACCCAAATTGATTGCGGGAATGGTCAAGACATTTGACTTGGTTACAAGAAACAGTTCTGTGCAACCAAGGGTTAGTCTGTTTATACTTTTTACTCTACCCGCCCGGTTTCCTTGGCCGGTTTCTCTCCTAAAAACTCTACCCAAGCTTTTTTGATACAAGGGTAGTGCTTGGATGCTTCCACCAGATCTTTAAAGGCTACTAGGTTGTCTTCAAAGCGTTTGGCCAGCAGTTCATTCTTTAGGCTGCCATTATCATTAAACGCTTCGTGGGCCGCAGCCAGTGAGAACATATCCGGGTATACTCTGGTGCCCAGGTGTTCAAAAGGGACCCGCAAAGCCCAAAGGCCCCGGTTACCTCCGGCCATGGACGGGGAAGCGGACATCAGCAGGGCATGGTGCTGGTGGAAAGGCTGCGGCCTAAAACGGGATGTCCAGTCGATGATATTCTTCAGGTTACCGGGCATGGAGCCATTGTACTCCGGTGATGCAATGATAAAGGCATCATTTGCCAGAATGCGTTTCCGGAACGCTTCAGCGCCGTCGGGGTGGTAATTGTTCACTTCCAGGTCCTGGTTAAAAGTAGGGCAGTCAAATTCCGCCATGTCGGCAAAGTCCACGGTGCCACCATGTTTCTCAATAACTTGTGCCGCCAGTTTTGCTAATCTTGTATTAAGTGAACCGCTCCTTGAAGAAGCCGAAAAGATCAGAAAGCTGGTATGCCCCTGCCCGCTATGTGTATGCTGCTCTTCCATTGTGATGTGTTTAGGTAGCTACTTAAAATTTGGCCTTATCTATTGGCTTTTGGATATTAAGGCAATACGAAAATGGTGATGTTAAAGCCGTGTATTAAGTATAGATAAGGTGGTTACAGCAGGTCCAGCGGACATTATGGATGTTTATTGGTAGTTGGCAAAGGAAAAAGGCTGGCTAAATAGCGAGTGCATGAACTTAAATAAATTAATGTTTATAGCAACTGTAAAATGGATAGTATACCATGTGCACAGCGAAGTACAGTTTAAGGTAAAGCACGTGAATTACAAGTTGTTCAAGTGGTTGAAGAGCAAAGGAAGGAAGGCGCACAAGTCGCTACGCCAGCGACCCTACACACATCTTGTGGCATACAAGAAGCTATTGGACTTGGAAAAGTATGCACGCCTGAAAACACTTGCGAAAGCTTAGTGAAGAACTCTATAGGAAAGCCGTGTGAGGGAAAACTTCATGCACGGTTTGATGAAGGGGGCACTGATAGTTCAGTACAAATGTGTACATTTAAAGTGACATTGTAGCTGAGCTATCAGGCTCTACTATACGAAGTAATGTCAAACAATTAGATGAATAGGGATAAAACAGCTGAAGAAGTAAAACAGGAAATGATTGATAAAATGGGAATTGATTTCGGTTCTCTTTTTTATTCTTTACGCAATGAGTTGTTATGGTTAACCTATCGATGGATTGAATTCAGAGAGCTTTATGGTACTAAAGAGACTAGAATTGAAATAATGAACAGTTCTGCTCCCTTTTTATTTTATACAATCCAAAATGTATTGTGGGAAAATCTATTGTTAGGAGTTGCTAAGGTAATGGACCGGCCAGAATCAAGGGGGAAGAAAAATATTACATTCAAATCTATTCCATTGTTCATTAAAGAACAGCCATTTCATGATGAAATCATGAGCATCTTCATTAACTTAGAAACTGAGTCAAGTTTTTGTCGTGACTGGAGGAACAGATGGATTGCCCATAAAGACCATGCACTATCTGTAGATGAGGGTAGTGCAAAGCCATTAGAAGTTGCTACAAGATTAAAATTTAGAACAGTCTTAGAACTAATGCACGAGCTATATAATAAGGTCTCGTTAAAATATTTAGGCTCTCAAACAGCATTTGAGTTTTTGTCTAGTGATAGAGGTGCTATTTCACTTTTAAACCTTCTTGAAAAGGGACTTCTTTACGAACAAGAAAGGCTTAAAAAGAAGTTGAATGGCGATTGGTCACAAAATTGTTTCCAGAGTAAAGTGTAGAGTACTTGTGGTAGCTGTTTAATAAAGAGAGCCCTAAAACACAGCTTCCAACACGGCAAAGGCAAGTATGTTAGTGGTGAAGGACGTGTAAAAGAAAGCTCCGGTAGATACAAATAAACTGCCGTGGTGTACGAATAGTGTCCGAAGTGAAATAAAAAAGGCCTCCAGCGTTAACTGAAGGCCTTTCGTGTAGCCCGTAGGGGAACACAATATGCAAACATTGCCTAATGAAAACTAACTAAACCTAATTTGAGGGCTATTAAAGCACTTTTTGATAGGTGTTGTCAGGTAAGTTTAGGTGGTGTTAAAATATATTTTGTTACTTTTTTGTTACTCAATTCAGGTTTTGCTATGTTTGGGTATCTTCAAATCTTACCTGAAAAAATCCTAACTTAGCATGGCTAAAACACCCTCCACAACTACCCTCGAAAAGAAGAGTCCGAAGACCCGCGTGGTTGTAAAAGGCAAACTGGTAAAACTCCGTGCCCGGTTGCTTCCGGCTGGGGGAGAATCCCTGTACCTAGACTACAACGAGAACGGCAAGCGCAAGTATGATTTCCTCGGCCTACACTTAATGGCTAGTCCGAAGACGAGCAAAGATAGGTTACAGAACAAGGACAACAAACTGCTGGCTGAGCGCATCCGATCCGAGCGGGAGCTGCAGCTGTCGAAAAACTCCATGATCGTGAAGGCCTCCGTGCAGCGTAGGGCAGACTTTATAGCCTACCTAGACGAGTTCACCGATACCTATCCTAAGAAAGACAAGCGTGTGATCGTGGCCATGGCCGGCAAGTTTAAAAAGTTTGTGGGCGAGCCAGACCAGCTGCGCTTTTCGGAGGTGACCGTCAGGCTTTGTGGCAGGTTCCGTGATCACCTGGAGCAGCAGTACAAAGGGGAAACCCCTTACAACTACTTCAAAAAGCTAAAGAAGGTGCTCAAGCAGGCAGTGAAGGAAGGGCTGATTCCGGTAAACCCGGCCGAGGAGATTGAGAACCGCAAAACAGAGGGCATCAAAAAAGAAGTGCTCACGGTTGAAGAAATCCAAACAATGGCCGATCACGAGTGCTACCTGCCAGAAGTAAAAAGGGCTTTTCTGTTTAGCTGCGTCACCGGCCTCAGGTTCTGTGATGTGGAGGCCCTGGAGTGGAGTTCCATTGCCGGCACAGTGATGCGGGTAAAGCAGCAGAAGACCAACAAGGACGTGGTGGTGAACCTCAATTCTACCGCTATCAAACTATTAGGGGAACGGCCAAAGCCTGTGGTGAAGGAAAAAAAAGGTAAGGTAAGTATACCTAAGCCAGTGGTTCAAAAAGTATTCACCTTGCCCTCAAGCAACACCTGTGGAAAGCACCTGCAGAACTGGGCTGATAAAGCTGAGATTGGCAAGAAAGTTACCTGGCACTGTGCCCGACACTCTTTTGGAACCAACCTCTTGATCTCTGGTGCGGATATACGCTCGGTATCCGGCCTGCTGGGCCACTCCAGCCTGGTGGAAACGCAGAAGTATGTGCGGCTGGTTGAATCGCTTAAAGAAAGGGCAGTGGAAAACCTGCCGGAGATCGTGTTTTAGTTAGCTTTACAGCATGGAAGAAGAAAACATTGAGATGGATTGGGATGCTGTATCCTACTACTGCAACCATTGGCAGCAGGGAAGTTCTCAAATGAAAAGCGAGCTGTTGCGCGTAGTAAAGTTAGCTGTAGAAAACTCAATAAAAGATGTGGAGGCTGCCATGGGGAATTATGTTCACCTATTGGATGTAGCATCATATGACGAGCCTAGCTTTCAGCATGCATTAAAAGGAGTGTTGCAGGAGCATGTAAGCTTAATGGCTAATATGGCCCTGTCCAACCCTTACATGGACCTTACTCATGGCTATAGCCTTGATTGCCTGGCAGAGCGATTTGTACAGGCCAATATGAGCTCTACTGAGCCAGATGTGGCATTAATGTGGCTCAAGGGTGTAGATGCAAGTAATGAGCGTCTGCGTGTGCTTATAAGCTCCTTGTTCCATAGCGAAGTGAAGAGGCAACTGCAGCTGCTCAAGAATGGCGGGTACGCTGCCATTTGTAAAGAAGACACCTCTGGGCCTATAAATAATGCTGACTATGGAACAGGCAGTGTAACAAGCATAATAGTACAAGACAATACGCAAGAGATACAGACGCATGCAGATCCCAAAGCAGAGCAAGGCGAGCCTGATGCTCGGTTTAAACTAGTCGAGAGAAGAAAGCCCGCCCGTAAAGCTTTGATGCAGAAGCTACATGGCTTTCCACTAAGTGTACCGCCCTTGGTTAACACGCATAGGAGAATTCACCAGTTTTTAGTAGACAAAGGGCTGATAAATGATAATGCAGTGAGTATTGCAGACATAGCGGCCTTATTTAGCGAAGACGGTCCGGCCCAGCCTATCGTATTACAAAAAAAGCCTGGGAAACTCATTCACATTATAAGGTGGTTGGTAGAGGAAGAAATACTGGCCCAATTTAGAATAGACCCTAAACATCTGAACTTTTCAAAGAAAGAGCTGAAACAGTTCGGGTATTGGCTCATGCCTAGATTCATCGGAACCTTCCGTGACAGTAATGGCAGAGAGTTTACCACGAAAGCTCTCTCAAATGAGGCTAACCGTCTGCCCCATGACCGACTCAAGGAGACCAAGTGGTATAAAGAATTGGATGCAGCATTACGATCTGCTGTATTTGATGAATAGAAAGATCATCCTGAGACCGCCTTGAGCGGTCTTTTTTTTGTCCATTCAATTAACTGCAAGTCAGTGAAAGGGGAGTTAAGATGTGCAAATAAGTGAGTCAACATGCGCCAAAGTGAGTCAAGATATACAAAAGTGAGTCAAGATGGGAAAGAGTTTTTGAATACGTTAAAAAGCCTTTCTATCTATGCAGCATTACTTTTTGTTACACCTTTATTTTTAAAACATGTCAAATTTAAACCGGAAGCTCGAGGACATCATGCACCTACTGCAGTCCCAAACGTTGAGCTCCAAAACAATCTTCAATGTTCCGGAGGCAGCCCAGTACATGGACCTCTCGGAAGATGCGGTCTACAAACTGGCCGCTGCCCGCAAACTCCGCCACAGTAAGCCGGGCGGTAAGCGTGTTTACATTGAGCGCGCAGAGTGCGACCGCTACCTCCGCCTCAACACGATCCGCAGGGTCGACGAAATCGAAGAGGAGGCCTCTGCCTACATCAAGACAAGGAGGAAGTCATGCTAACACCGAAAAAACCTAAGAACAAGGCTGTGATTCCGTCCGAGGTGCGCTTCAACAACTCCCTGTTGCCGGGAGAGAAGGTGCTGTACGGAGAGATCAATGCCTTGTGCGGCCGTCTCGGTCACTGCTGGCCAAGAAACAGGTACTTTGCCCAACTCTACGGCAAGAGCACCAAAACCATCTCCCGCTGGCTCAAAAAGCTTGAGCAGTTCGGGCTGATCAAAATGACGGTCAACCGCGAAATGTATGATCGCCGCGAGATTCATTTACTTTCTCCATACAAGCCATCGGTGGGAGGGGGGCAGGACACTGGTGAGGCAGGGGTGGTACATTCCTGTCCTGAAAACGCAGCTACACTCCTTATAGGTAAAAAGAATGACAGAATTAATGACGAGAATAAATACAGCTCACGCCCTCATCAAAATCAAAACTTGAACTTCTTTTTAAATGGGGCTGCGCCCACTTTGGAGCAGGTAAGGGAGTGTATGGAAAGCCTTCCGACAGCCAAGACAGCTGGTCTGAAACTGGAGGTGGAGGCTGAGAAGTTTCACCTCAACTACTCTGCCAATGGCTGGATGATGGGCAGCGCCAAAATGCAGAATTTACCGGCGGCCACGGAGAAATGGCTACAGAGAGCCCGCATTTTCAACCAAAAAAACAATTTTAACCATGGTACCAATTTCAAGGCTAATGCCAAAAAACAACCCAATCAACACTTACACACCCAACCCTATGAAGGAACAGCGTTTTAACCCCCTGCACAGGCTGACGGCAACTGAGCTCCTGCAAAGAATTAGATTTTTTCATGCCGAACTGGAGCAGAAGCCGGAACATGCCTCCTGGCCGAAGGAGCTTGTCGTCAACGACCATAACCGGGATGCGCTGCTGATGATCTGTGCCTATTTTACGAAAGATCCGGTGGCCCTGGAAAAGTACGGCATGGATCCAAACAAAAGCCTGTTTGTGGCCGGGGCATCAGGACAGGGTAAAACCCACTTTATGACGCTGATCCAAAAGTATATGAGCAGGCACTGCCTGGATTACTCGTTCGCCAAAAAGTATGCCCAGGACCTGCTGCCAAGGTTTGAGGAGGCAGGTACGCAGGCGATAGTTGGCTTTGCCCGAATCAGGAATCCTAAAGGGAAACTGGTGGATGTGTACTATGATGACGTGCTCTCTGAGCGCCCTGGCAGACACTACGGCGGCCCGGAGGTGATGTACATGGCCGAGGTGATTAACGAGCGCTACATTCTCTATAAGAGCCATAACCTGAAAACCTTCTTTACCTCCAATGAGCGTAGCGAGAGGATGCGCGAGGTGTACGGGGAGAAGGTGTTAGGCAGGATCAAGGACATGTGCAACATCGTCGTTTTTCCGCCGGAGGCCACCAACTGGCGTGTAGTCAACTCAAACACGATAACTGCAGGAGCATGAAACGAAGAAAAGAACCTACTGAGCCGATTGCCTGCCGTGTTACGCCTGAGCAGCGCAGGCAGCTGATCAAGGAGGCCGATGCACTGGAGTTGAGCACGGCTGAGTACGTGGCCATGCTGGTAACGCTAAGCCTTTATGGTGACAGTGGCGTGGTGGAACTAAGGGAGCGTTTGGTGGAGCTTGACGAAAGGACTAAGGCCCTAAAGCTGGAGCTACTGGAAGAAAAAGAACTGGTCTGGATGCAGGAGCCCTATTGCTCGCTGCTTCAAGGCGTGCTGAAAAACGACCAGATTCTGGAGGAGTTCTACGAAGAGCACAGTGAGGATTCATTCCAATCCAATCTGTTAGGCAAAGCCGGCTTCGACTTTAGCGTGCTGCTACAGGGAGAAACGATAGGCAACCAGATGTTCTACTTCACCGGGCGCTATGGCTGGAAGTTCTTGGATGCCAGCCAAAAGCAAGTTGTCCTTAAGAGGAAGGAGGAGGGATGGAGCAAGTAACGTTTCAGCTTAATCCGGCCGACCTGCAGTACGGCCTTCAAACCACCGGAAGCAAAGGATCAGCCTGGCTGCTTTGGATCATACTAGCGCTAGCCGTTACGGCACTTCTGCTACTGCTATTGCGGGAGGAGGATCCACCACCCGTTCCGAAAGACTTAACCGATCCTGATGCATGAAGCCAGGGTGCTACTGCCCAAGCACCCTGGCTTTTGCTTTGTAACTACAGCAGCGACCCAATGACCGTTCGCATTTTAGTTTTCCAGCTCATCTTTATATAGGCGTGTGTAAACACATTCTCTAAGCAACGATAGAGTACATACGCAGGTTTCTCAGCCTGTGGCGCTACAGCTGCTTCCTTCCTGTCTACATATTAAATACTCCCTATGGTTAATCCAACAACAAAAAGCCGCAGCTTTTGGAGGTTCATAAGCTGCGGCTCTAGTTTAAAAAAAGTAAGCTTTACCGTGTCTTAACTATTCTACGGGTACTTGTATGGTTGCTGTAAGTGAGTTTCAGTAAATAAGTATTTGAACTGATGTTAGGCAGTTCTAACAAGTATTCACCTTCACCTGTAGTTTTTTGTAGCACGGCAGTAGTAACTTTTGCGCCATGCAAAGTATACACCTCCGCATTTACTAAGCTTTCCTGATTATTAGTTTGGATGTACAACTTATCCATGAAAGGATTCGGGTACACGATTTCTACGCTCTCTGGTTTCGTTAGGTCTTCAACACTGGTAGGCGTTGCTGTCTGCACTGTTACGGTGTATGTTTGGGTACTTCCATCCTGAGCTCTGACCGTATAGGTTACCGGATTGGTGAAATCCTGCGCTACGCCTGAGGCTGGTGAAATAGTAGCATCCCTGGACACATTGATGATAGGCGCTATGGAGGTCAGATCAGTAGTATTAGGCAGAGTTACCTGTATGGTATGGCCCTCCTTGTCAACGCTTCCCCTTGCAATTGGGGATACTACGTCAAACGAAAGAACTTCTTTTTCACTGCTAAGAATCTGGCGCTGCCCCTGCGTAAACCAAACGGCTTTGGTTCCATAGGTAAACAAAATATAGGCGCTTCCCACTGGCTCCAACTTATTTGAGGCTAAGCCGATCACCGCCGTTACCGGCGTCGCCTCACTCCCGGTGCTGGTATCGAAAATCAGCATGTCATCCAGCTTGGAGTAACTCGGATAACCCAGCCTGTCATTTTCATACACAATATGAGCATCCCCTGTCTCCAGGTTGGCAGCTAATACGGAGTATTCAACAGAAGAACTGGAGGCCTGGATCAGGTCAAACGCCATGATGTAAGGGGAATTCTTAGCAAAGGAAGGATTTCCGATGCTCACACCCTGTGGCAAGTCTGTAAATAGCTTTTGTACCTGACCTTCAGCATAGCCGTTGCCGATGTTATCCCACACATAAATCACCCCTACATCCCAGAATTCTATGGCCGTGCCGTCAGAGCTGTTAAGGCGGTTTGCCGCATCGTAAATAACAAACTCTCCAGAATAATCCCACTCCAGGGCGTCCGGGTAAAGCACACCGCCTGATTTGCTCCCGTCACTAGAGGTGGTAGGGTTATAAAGCTGAAATTGGCGCTGCTGGTTTGTTCGCAGATCGCGCACATAGATGTAAGGCTCTCCAACAGATTTTGCCATGGCTAACTTGGTGCCATCCTTCGAAACGGCAACATAGTCCCAGATAGGCTGGTTATCAACAAAAATCTCTCCCTGGTCACCTAGTAAGTCTATTGCTTTGATCATGTGGTTAGCATCCACAAAGAAAGCCACGCTACCATCATCCGTGATACTAAGTTTGCTAATGGCTTTAGTAGATGACATCGGGATTATCTGCGAGGCATCAGTGGTAGAGGCATAGATAAAGTCTGTGTCTGTTTCGTCTACAGAGTACACCATGATGAAGTCCTGCCCAGGATTAACAGGTAGTTCTGCGATAGCGTCGGAAGTTACTTCTAATATCCCCACTGCGTCGAAAGCAGACGCTACAGCACCTACTTCTGCTGACGCTGCGCCGTAAAGGTCAGTGGCAGCCTGAACTACTGCTATCCGAAGGTCAATGAACTGAGAAGACTTGGTGAGGTACTGAGTAAGGGCTCGATAGTAGATCTTCTCAGCTTTCTCTTTTGAAATGTCTGTAGCAATAAGGTAGTAGGCATAGTTTACAATACCACTGTTGCTGTGTACTCCACCGTTGTCATCTTCACCATGGACATATTCTGACATATGGGCTGGTTGCCAAGAGTTATCTCCTTTAACTCCTCCATTGTGAGGGTTACTAATGTCTCTTGCAGCACCAGACGGGTAAGATGTTAGTTTTACTACATCTTCACCTACCTTCCAATCCTCACGATCCATCATGGCTCCAAAAATGTCAGATATTGATTCATTTATTGCACCTGACTGGCCATAGTATTCTAAATTAGCAGAGTTGCTAACAACACCATGGCTCATTTCGTGACCCGCTATATCTAACGAAGCTGCCAAGGGTTTCAAGTTGTCACCTCCATTACCATAAGCTATAAAAACGTCATTCCAAAAGGCGTTTTCTATGCTGTTGCCGTTTACATCAGCTATATTAACTATTGAGTAAATGCTTCCTCCTTGTCCATTGATAGAATTTCGTCCGTGCACATTTAAGAAATAGTCATACGCTACTCCAGCATTGTAATGAGCCGATACAGCGACAGGTTGGTCAAAGGCTGAAGTTGTTGAAACCACTCTATCTGCATAGAACTCCTCCGAGCTAGGTGAAGAGCTCTGTGCATCATATGTCTCAATCGCCCCAACGAACTCATCTAGCACCGAAATATTATTGTTAAACATGGGCCTCTTAGTATCTACTAAATAATGAAGTCCCTCTTCTTGGTATGTATTAAAGGTTCTGGAAACACCCTTAAGGTCTGTACCAGATCCAGTAGAACTTGTACCTGCGAATAACGTGCAAGTGTTGTTTTGTTTTGACAACACCTCCCCTGTACGGGCATCAACAATGTATGTCCAGTTTTCCAGTACATTCGGCCGAGCGTTTATGTGCCAAGCCAATCTAGCCACTGATTTTGTCACACCTGTATGATAAATAATAAGCTCTGAAGTAGGCTTATCATACTGCAATAGCTTCTTTTCACCAGCAGAGAGCTCTCGAACCATTGTGCCCTTTTTTAAGTCCGCCACAGCTGTCTGTTCAGCTTGGCTTGAGGAGAGAGAGGGAGTCGTGTCAACTTTCGGAGTAGAGAAGTGCCTGCCATTCAGGAGGCTAATCTGGTTGTTCTGTGTGTGAGTGATGAGCTGTGCTCCATAAACAGGAACACCTTTGTACTTCTGTTGCAGCCGCACATGAGTTTGACCTAATTCATCTTTTGAGACACTGGTTACCTCAAACTCACTCTTAGGATCTACAACTTGTAACGCTGTCTTGTATCTTTCTAAAAAAGTAAAGCTGGCACTTTTCACTTCTTCTTCAGACAGTGGCATTAGACGTGCATTAGAGGCGGGTTTACTCTTTATGGAAAGCGGCAGACCTGTCTCTTTGGAGCGGTTTATTTTTACGTCACCTGAGCCTGCTTCTTTACTTTTGATTACCTGCTCATTGTATCTGAGCTGCTTGAAGGGCGATTGTAGTGCACCTTGGGGTGCCGCCTTTCTTTGGCCCGTGGAGGAGACACTAAACTCCACTTCTTTTTTCTTTTTGTCAGCCATCAATCCTCCATTCTCTTGAGCACTCAACTGATACACAGTCAGAGAAAATAAAACAGAAGCCGCTAAAACTTTACTGGTAAAGCTTGCTTTCATACGCATTTGATATATTTTACATTAAAAAAATGCAATATAACAAAAACTGCATATATATGAAAGTTGCTATGTTTATTGAGCAGGAGCTGGGTTGTCGGTGTCGGGGTAAAAGCTTTTCAGTAACAAATGGTTACGTTAGAAATATGCATACTAAAAATACAAATGATTTTATTTAAGCTGTGTGGTCTTTCAATTTATATCTGTACTCTCTAAGTTTGATGGCACATGGTTTTACGAAGTTACAGATGGTTACAGGCTTTGTTCAGGCGATACTCTATATGGTGCCAGGTATAGGGGCATGGTAGTAGCCATTGTAATACTGGTCTCGGTTGGTACATGAATTAAGAGTAGGCTTGACTACAGGCTCTACGGGCATGTCGTTGTCAACGCCATTGCGCGGCTGTTGCCTGCACTGGTTGTAACGCCGCTGATTCAACAGGTCTCGATTGTTTAACAACTGTTAGCCTGTTCATTACTCCCCCGACATCCTGTTTTATATTTGGTATAAACGCCTAAGGCTGATCACCTCTCAAAGTGAGTTACAAATAGTAATGGTGAGACATAAACTGATGTGCAATTACCTAACTTTCACTATATTTAAGTGTGCTCATTTCATGGCCTGCTGGCGGAACCTTCTGTAACGCGGCTTTGCCTGAAGGAACTGGCTCAATCTAAGATCATACTTTGGCATAAAAACAATTGAAAGCTTTCTCTATGAGGCTACTGGAAAAATGGTGGGCGCTGCTTCTTATCTACTTTTGGACTGTCCTGTTTGTGGTTGGCTTTGAAGTGAGCGGAAACTACAGTGTGTACCCACTTTACCTGGCGCTCGTAGCCGGTATATTGGTCTTTGTGTCCGTTGTTCACTTGCTTTCAAAAAAGAGGTGGCTGAAGGCGGTAGCCAGCGGCGTGGTGTCCTTTGGTATCACGATAGTGGGAGCAGGCGTGATCTTCCTGGCTGGCGCGTTTCAAAGCGTAACAAAAGGTAACACCAATACGCTGGATGAAGCCTTTTACAGAGCTGAGTTTGAGAATCACACGCGCACCCTTTTTCCGGCATCGGCCAGCTTCCTGGCGAAAGATGAAACGGTGCAGGGGATGGGCTTTGAGAATGAATTTGACGCGCATTGCCTGGTCCGGCTTCCGAAGGCGGAGTACCAGGAGCTGCTGACCCAGATCAGCTCGGACCCGGAGTTCATGAAGGATCATGCCGCACCGGATTTCAATGGAACAGTGTTGGCCGGAAAGGTAAGAGCGACGGACTTTTCCGCTTCGTACTCGCACGATGAATCGGGCTACAGCTGGTACACCGTCAGCTTTCACGAAGACGGGGAAAGCGTAGCTTTAAAGGTCTCGACCTACTAAATAGCGGAAACAGAAATAGGTGTTACAAAAAGTAACAAAACAAAATAACATATGTGCGGCAGATACTCAGTGGCGGTCAGCGTTAAGGACAAGAACAACAAGGCCAGCAAGGTGGCTCGGTTGCTGGAAGAGTTTCAGGCGCCTGCACGCTACAACGCGGCCCCATCCCAATTGTTACCTGTTGTAACCGCAGATGAGCCGGAGAAACTGCAGCTGTTCTCGTGGGGATTGCTTCCTAATTGGGCCAACGACAGAAGCCAAACAAACAAGCCGATCAACGCGCGGGCGGAAACGCTGCTTGACAAGCCTAGCTTCCGTGGACTGGTCAGCCGCAGGCGCTGCCTGGTGCCGGCGGACGGCTTCTATGAGTGGCGCAAGACAGCGGCCGGCAAGGTGCCTTACCGTTTCCTGCTGAAAGACGAGGCGCTGTTCTCGTTCGCAGGGCTTTGGGATGAGTGGACTGACCCGGAAACAGGGGAGGTGACGGAGTCGTTTACCATCATCACCACGGAAGCCAACGGGCTGGTCAGGCCAACGCACGACCGCATGCCGGTGATCCTATCGCCTGATGCGGAAGCTGCCTGGCTGAACGTAACAAACGGTAGCAACATGTTACGCGATCTTTTGCAGCCTTTTCCGGCAAGCGAAATGAAATCCTACCCGGTCTCCGCGCTGGTAAACTCCACTGCGCATGATGCACCGCAGCTAACAGTTCCGGTTGCCGAGCAAGGCAACTTGTTTGGCTAGTAGTAGAACCTGTAAGTTATAGTTACCTTTCGTTACAAATTGTTACGCCACCTTATGCCTCAACTGTATACGCTGCTAAACCCGATGACAAACGTACACTGTCAGATGCGCAACTTACTTTGCGTCCTGCTTACGTTTGCCACTTTTGCCTGCGCGCAGGAGCATACACTGGAGCCTGATACAACGGAAGCCATGGCTGTTGCTACCACCGTCTCAACCGCAGTGGCCCTTCCTACCGAAGCTTCCGTGGAGACTGATTATGCGTCCGACTCTGTCAGCTATTATGAGCAGGAGACGGCCACGTTTTATGTTGTGGTGGCCGACACCGGCAACAGCTATGATTTACTACGGGAGCACATGCTGGCCATCCACCGTGGAAGTGATCTAAAGATTGACACCATGGGCCGCAGCTACGATGCCGCCAAAGATCTGATTGCGCTGCCCGAGGACGATGAAGACGAGCTATACGCCGGGGATTACTTTCCCCGCAGGTTTCCGTCCAAAACGCTTAGCCTGGAGTACCTGAGCCTGTATCAGCGGCAGGCAGGGGAGAAGACGATCGCACTGGTGGCGGGCATCTATGACAGGCAAATAAGTGCGGACAGCGCCGCGGCGGTCATCCGGCAACTGGCGCCGAAAGCCTTTGCGGTAAACACAGAAATGTTTGTCGGCTGCCTGCACTAATCATATACTTTTTCCTATCTTTAAGTAACAACTGGAAAAGCTGCTACTTTACCTGGCAGCCAGAGTTGTTGAAATAGATTTAACTAAAACCGACGCACTTACCCTCAGTGTGAAGACAAGCCATGACAGAGCGCAATCTACACAGAGTCCTGACCTTTAGCATCGCGGCCGTGTGGCTCGTGAACGGGCTCTTCTGCAAGGTGCTGAACCTGGTGGAGCGACATGAGCAGATCGTGGCTCAGATTCTGGGCAGTGATTTCTCCCGGCCGATGACGCTGCTTATCGGGCTCTCGGAGATCGGGATGGCCGTTTGGGTTCTGAGCGGCATCAATACGCGGCTGAACGCCCTTGCCCAGATTACCATTGTGGCCACCATGAACGTGCTGGAGTTTGTTCTGGTACCAGACCTGCTGCTGTGGGGGAGAATGAACGCTGCCTTTGCCCTTCTCTTCATCCTGGTTGTCTACTACAACGAGTTCGAATTGAACAGGAAACTAACCCGGCAGACTTAACATGCTCTCTACTCTTAAAGACCATCCCTTTGCCGTGGAGGCTTTCTTTGACAGCTCGCTCGTGCTCACCTTTGCCGTGCCGAAGGAAGAGCTTGTACAGCTGATACCGGAGTGCCTGCAACTGGACACTTTCCAGGACAAGTGGGCCTTTATCGCCGTTGCCATGGTGCAGACAAGGGGGCTTAGGCCAAAGGGCCTGCCCCGGTTCATGGGCAATGACTTCTTCCTGATCGGTTACAGGGTGTTTGTCCGATACACATCCCAGTCTGGCAAGAGGCTGCGGGGGTTGTATATCCTCAAATCAGAGACAGACAAAAAGAAGATGGAGGTGATGGGTAACATTTTCACCCACTACAACTACACTACCACCGACATTACGCAAAGCCGGAAAGCAGCCACAAAGGAAATCAGTTCTGTTAAATCAGGCTTTCATGTTCAATTAAGTACGGCAAATGAAGATGTTGCTTTACCAGAAGGCTCCCCGTTTGCGGACTGGAAAGAAGCCAGGCGTTTTGCCGGGCCGCTTCCTTTTACCTTTACCTATAACCCCGACACCAGAGAAGTACTGATCATCGAGGGGGTGCGGCAGAACTGGACACCACAGCCGGTAAAGGTGATGGATTACAGGTTTTCATTTCTGGACACACTAGCGCTTGACCAACCCGTGCTGGCTAACGCCTTCATCATCCGCAACATTCCCTACCACTGGAAGAAGGGCAGAAAGGAAGTATGGCAACCATGAGAAAACCGTTACAGGGAGTCACCAACATCATCCGGTTCAACTGGCATTTCTATGCCCTGGCTCTCGCCATAACCATGCTTTTGGCTTTTATAGCCGGCTTTGTTGGCAGGCCTCTGCAGGGCTACCTCTACCTTACCGCAGCCCTGGTGTTGGCTTCCACAGGTATCTCCCTGCTGGCCTCGCTCTATGTGTACGATTTGTCTGGGCTTTACCGCCTGAACTGGGTAGACCGGCAGAGCACGGAGAAAATGATCGTGAACATCAACGCCGGGTTTGACGAGACCAGTGCTTTGCTGCAGGACCGGTTTGCTGGCGCTGAACTTGTCGCCCTGGACTTTTACGACCCGGCAAAGCACTCGGAGGTCTCCATCAAACGGGCCAGGAGAGCCTACCCGCCTTTTCCCGGCACCAGGCAAACCGTGACGCATGAGCTGCCGTTGCCGGATGCCTCTGCCGACAAGGTCTTCGTGATCCTTGCGGCCCACGAGATACGGGATGAGAAGGAGCGTGCCCTGTTTTTCAGCGAGCTGCACCGGGTGCTGAAGCCAACTGGGCAGCTCTACATTACTGAGCACCTGAGGGATGTGCCTAACTTGATGGCCTACAACATCGGCTTCTTTCACTTCTATTCTAAACTTACTTGGCTAAGGGCTTTTGAAAATGCAAAGCTGAACCTGCAACGGGAAATAAAACTTACCCCTTTCATCTCTACTTTCATACTCGCTAAACATGGAACCACACTTAATGGAGCTACACTTTAAGATCATCGGCGTAATCCTCATCACATTGGCTTTGGTCCACGTGATCTTCCCCAGGTACTTCAACTGGGCAGAGGAGCTCAAGCCCCTGAGCCTGATCAACCGGCAGATGATGTCCGTCCACACGCTATTTGTGGCCCTTGCCGTGTTTCTGATGGGGCTGCTTTGCCTGACTTCGGCAGCGGAGTTGGTAAATACAGGCCTGGGCAGGAAGATTTCACTCGGGCTCGGCGTGTTCTGGTTGGTCAGGCTCTACATCCAGTTTTTCGGCTACTCCGCGGAACTTTGGAAGGGCAAGAGGTTTGAAACCTCCGTGCACATCCTCTTCTCATTTATATGGTCTTACCTGAGTGTGGCGTTTTTGGCGGCTTACTTTGGATAAAACCCCACAGTGGACGGGAGGTTTATTGTTACAAGTTGGCTCTATGGTATTCCACAGACGCTGTTATTAGCCCTAATTACAGTAAATATACAATGTCGAAAATTTGAATAAAACTGAGTGGTTTAAGCAAGACCTTAAACTTACATAATACAATTCATCAATATTATTTATTCTTTAATCATTCTTCGAGTGCGTCTAAATAATAATAGAATTTATATATGTATTTCGTTAGATTTACTAGCATTCTTAATTGATATTGGTATTTAGCTTATAGTTATGGAATACATAAAACTGCAAGAGATAATATTTAACCATCTCTATAACAGGCATAGATCAGATCCTTCTTTTTTGTTTACAGTCAGAAAAGTCAAAACCAAAGGAGCAGAGGAGAATTACTTTACTGGAACACAAAAATCAGGTTACTTCTCTTTTACACTATGGGATTTGCCATGCAATTACAGGGGGGCATCCATAGAAGCGACATCATTTATTTTTCATAGAATTAGCTCAGATACTTGCAGGCTCTATTTCCAATTTAACATGCCAAGAAAGCCTGGTGATCTGAAAAATAAAGCTACTGCAGCACTTGGTCCTGAAATACTAAAAAGATCTTTAAAAGAAGGTCTTTCTGTTAATCAAAGTAGTCCAAGTACTGTTATGAATTGGATAAAAGTACATGTTGGTAAGGACATCCCTTTTGCAGATGCAGGAGCGGAGCTTGATATACTTATTGCACAAATAGCGCCTATTGTAGAGGCTAGTATCAAGGAAGTAAGTAAGAAGTATAAAAGTTGGTCCGGAAACACGCTAGATGAGACAAGCTTTAAGAATGATATTGATCGTTTATTGAAAAGACTATCAATAAACAAACCACCAGAGCCCAAAAAAGATAAAAAGATAATTACCAAGCCTGATACTAATAACATCGGCTATTGGTGGTTAAATTTAAATCCTTCTATCTGGAAAATAGACGACTATCCGCTAGGGCATGAAGAAATATATACATCTCATAATGCAAAAGGAAACAAACGAAACATTTATGAGAACTTCAAAAATGTAATGGTTGGAGATCTGGTAATCGGCTATGAGTCTACTCCGGGTAAGAGAATTAAAGCTATTCTGGAGATAACTCAGGGTTTGCATGACGACGACGATGCAGGAGAGATCATACGTTTCAAAATTAAAGAGTTTGTTCCTGTTCAAATTACCTTTGATGCGTTAAGAGAAGATGTAGATCTGAAAGATTGTCGTGTACTTCATAATAATCAAGGAAGTCTCTTTAAGCTAGAGAGTAATGACTTTGAGAAAATCTATTCTTTTTGTCAAGCGAGTGAAGATGAGGTAGAAGCTTATACAATTGATGATGCTGATATTGACCTTTTTCTTGAAAAGGAAGAGATTGAACGAATTGGTCTGGCTTTGAAAAGGAAAAAGAATATTATTCTACAGGGTGCTCCTGGTGTAGGGAAAACTTTTTTAGCCAAGAGACTGGCTTTTCTACAGATGGGTAAAAAAGACTCAAGCCGTGTAGAGATGATACAGTTTCACCAGTCTTATTCTTATGAAGACTTTATAAGAGGTTTCAGGCCTAATGAAGATGGAAAGTTCACCTTAGCTGATGGTGTATTTTTTGAATTCTGTGCTAAGGCGCAGTCTGACCCAAGAAATAGTTATTTCTTTATAATTGATGAAATAAACAGGGGAAACCTAAGCAAAATTTTTGGTGAATTGTTAATGCTGATCGAATGCGATAAACGTGGACCAGAGTATGCTGTGCCATTAACTTATAAACGCAAAGGAGAAGGTAGGTTTTATGTTCCTGAGAACGTCCATATCATAGGAACTATGAACACTGCTGACAGATCTTTGGCAATAGTAGATTACGCTCTTCGTCGTCGTTTTGCTTTTTTTGATATAGTGCCTAAATATAGAAGCAAATTCCAGAAGTATCTTGAAAGTGCATCTGTTAGTTCAGAGATAGCTGGAAGTATAGTTTTAAAGCTTAATGAGCTCAATAAAATGATTGAGAGTGACAAAGACCTAGGTGCTGGCTTCATGATTGGTCACAGTTACTTCTGTCATACTCCGGCTAATTCAAACGATGTAGCTAAATGGTATAAAGATATTGTAGATCAGGAAATAAAACCCTTGCTTCAAGAGTATTGGTATGATAACGAAGCTAACATTACTCGTGCTTTGAGTGATTTACAATTAAACTAATGCCGCAAATACCTATTGAGAACATCTATTACATGTTAGCTTATGCATGGGATAGACTTGATGAGGCTGAGGCTATAAACGTCGGTACCGATCGGTTTGATGATATTTATAATCTTTTTACAAAGGTACTGGTTAATGGTACCAATCATCTGCTGAAGCAAGGACTTAAACGGGATTATGTTGAGCATGAAGAACTGACGAACAGGCTGCGAGGAAAGATTTTATTTCAACCCTCGATTAAGCAAAATATACTTCAACATGCTCAAGCATATTGTGCTTATGACGAATTAAGTTTTGATATACTTCACAACTGTTTGATTCGTGCGACACTGGAGAAGGTAAGACGCTTTCCTTATCTAGATTCTGAACTCCAGCATGAAATCCGCTACGTCTTGAGCCGTTTTCCCAGTGTAAATACTAGAAATATAGGTATATCTGATTTCAAAAAGGTGCGCCTGCACCGCAATAACAATAACTACAAATTAATCTTGTCTATTTGTGAGTTGATATGGCGTGAACTGTTGCTGACAGAAGAAACAGGGGAAGTTCCTTTTACTGATTTTGTTCGTGATAAGAAAAAAATGCCCTACCTTTTTGAAAGGTTCTTATTTAACTTCTATAAACGTCATCTTGAGCCAGAAAAGTGGGAAGTGAAAAGAGAGGCCATTAAATGGCGCTTGAAGGCAACCCTAAACTCTTCTGACTTAAGCTACCTTCCAAGTATGGGGACTGATATAAGTCTAATCTCATCTAGC
This sequence comes from Pontibacter sp. MBLB2868, assembly GCF_051904785.1. Lineage (NCBI taxonomy): Bacteria > Pseudomonadati > Bacteroidota > Cytophagia > Cytophagales > Hymenobacteraceae > Pontibacter > Pontibacter sp. MBLB2868. The sequence continues at coordinate 735,992 of NZ_CP196710.1, forward strand.
AAACACTTTATCATCGATGCTAAGTACTATCCTGAGGCTTTGAAAATCAGGTATGAAAAGGAGAAGTTAATATCCTCTAACCTTTATCAGGTCTTTTCTTACGTGCAGAATGTTATAGCCGATGAAGACAAAGAAATAGAAGGGATTTTAATATACCCAGAAGTGGAGAAAAACCTTAGTCTGTCCTTTGAATTCAATCGGTGGAACAAGCCTTTGATAAGAGTGTGTACGATCAACCTTAACCAGAATTGGAAACAAATTGAGAAGGACCTTTTAGCTATCATTTCTTAACCTAACCACTTGCGTTTCCAATAGCGACCATATAAGCACTAAAAGTTATTAGCTTAAACTTGATTAGAAACTTTAACCGATTTAGTTATTGATTTTGGAGCTTTAGTCTTTTTTTATATTCCAGGTAATACAGTTTAAAACACCACCTTGTTCTGCTATACTATTACTCGCTATTGTTGCAATTTTACTGCCTCTAAATAGTTCTTCAAACTGTTTGACCACTGCTTCGTCTTCCCTCATTCCAAAGGTAGGTACTAGAATAAAATCTTTCATTTGCAGATAGTTTATGTAGATACCATTTGCTTGTATTGTTTTCTTGTTGTTATAAGGGTTGTAAGGTATTTCAATCCATTCCAGCCCAGCGTTATGTAGAGCCATCCTAGATGATAGTTGAAAAGCTGATTTTTCTTTTGATAAATCATTTATTAGCACTGTATCATTATCTAGAAAACGGACCATCCCATCAGCATGACCAATTGCATCACCAGGGTGAGTTGGTATGAAGATTAATTTTTCAACCTGAAACAGTTCTATCAATTCTCTTATTAACTGTTTTTCTGAAATGTGTGGGTTTTCTGTAAAAACCTTACTGCACATGATTACTTTATCAGATGTGCGTACCACATTCCCCCCATCTAAGATAATATTTGACTTCTTAGGCTTAATGCCAATGGCCTCACATAAGGAGTCAACATTTGAGATGGTCTTTTGGCCTTTTTTGCTTTGAAGATAGTCCGGGTTGTAAATGAACTGTATAAACTGATATTCCTTAGTTTGAATAGGCATAAAGTCTACTGCCCAAATATCTTTTGTTCCTGCGAGTTTAGTAAACTCTATTTCATGATGTTTTAAGGATATATCAAGCTGTTCATAAAAAGCTGAATGCTTCTTTTCTAAAGTTTCAGTCAGATATAGATAGTTAGTTTCAAGATCTGCAATCATTTTTAATTATACACTTATGTATGTAGAAGAAAGAAGACGGATATTTACCAAAGCATAGAATCGCGTAATTTTAAGATCCTAGGCTTTGGTAATTATCCGTCCTTGGTTAAGCTTTATTTAGCTTCTATATTACTTGGTAATTTAATGAATTCAAAAGTGTAGCCATGTGGTTGAATAACATAGTTACCACCTTCAATTTTCATTAACTTTTCTTTGATGTTGTAGATAGGGTTGCCCATCAGAATCATCTCATGTGGAGTTACTCGCACTATCATGTAGTTCTGATTTGCCCTAGCTTCATTGATCTCACTATTCGAGATTCTAAAGCTGTTATTCCTATGGTTCAGGGTGGTTTTTACTTCGACCATAACCGCCTTGTTATCATACCATGCTACCAAGTCTATGAAAGCAAACTTGTAATGTAAGGTCACATAATAAAACGGTATTAATGATTTTGTCAGTTCTGCATCGTTGTCTATAACACTTAAACAACTATTGAAAAGCTCAGTGTGCTTTGTGATATTACTTTGAGTATTTCTTAATAGACTAAGTATGAGCGCATGCACTTTTACCAGGGCTTCCTTTCTTTTCGTAGTGTCCTTTATTTCAAGAAAATGCTGGATCAGAAAATAAAGCACTTCCTCTTCTCCACTTGCACCAATCATTTCAGTTTGGGAAGATGGTAGTGTACTACCCTGAAACATTACTTTCTTGGTTTTAACTGGGATTGAACTTGCTACAGAGTTTGTGCTTGATTCAAATTCACTAGTTGCCTTGGCAGGGGTCTTGATAATATTCTGGTATATACGTTCAACTTTAGATTTGATAGAAATTTCTCTTGCTTTTGACTCTATTTGATCCTGTGTTATACTGGAAGAAAAAGCATCAGGGAATTCTGACTTCATATCTTGCTCCAGTGCCTCTAAATCAGCTTCTATACCAAACTTTCCAGCTAATGCATCAAGTCTGCTTTTAAAGTCATCTACTCTGTCAATATTTTCGATGCAATTCAAAATAATTCCTATTCTGGCTAATTGCTCATCGTGCATTTCTAAATCAATTGATAGCTGGAAATCACTAAATATTCCAGATTCGAATTGTTCTTTTTCGGTATTAACAACGCTAATAAGCTTTTCTAAATCGCCAGCATTGTAAACATTCAATATGAATTCACTTTTGTGTGTTTTGCTATACTCAAACCAAAGTTTATCAGATAAGTATTGAACGCCATTAAACTGCTCTAAAATGAGCTTAGAAAGGGCCGTAAATTTTATATCATAATCTGCTACCCAATACCTATTGAATATTTGTTCATAAACAATCCTTTGCTTTTTATACTCACCTTTTAACGTATTAACTTCTTTATGATTTAATATTAACTCAAGAGCCCTAGATATTCTAATATTGTTAAATAAGTATTTAGATAGTGCTTCTACTTTTATACTTTCCGCAGCATCCTTTTGGATATATAACTCAGTTTCGTTAAAGTCATATAGCCTATTTACTGTTTTAGATTCAAAAGACCCGATTTTGATCTTCCGTTGAAGATTATCCACCTCAAGGTATCTGAAGTTGGCAACCTTCTTTGAAAGTTCAGTTATTTTGTCTGGTTCTTCAAAGTAGTCGACTTCAGATAACTTAGAATTACTAATTTCTAAAAGAACGTAAAAGATTTTAGGTAAGAGATCTCTTTTTATTAATTCAGTTTTATCTGAACTAGCTGAAAACTCAATTTCTTGTTCATCTAATTTGAGCAGTTCTCCTTTAAAGTTATAGTTCTTAGGTTCTAATGAGCTTTTATAATAGCACAGTATGGGCTTTTCTATGAATAGAAGATCCTCTACTAGATGAAATTCATGTTCATTATTGACGATGTAGAAATCAGTGTCTTTTATGAATTTGAGCTTACCATTCTGTACAACAAGGTATTCCTTTAAAAATTTATTGAACGGTAAAAAAAGGTTTTGGTAAATTCTTAATAATTGCTCTTTATTGTGAAGGTTTTTATTGCATACTTCAAACAACTGAGATATGTATTCCTTCGGGAAAATATCATATTTCTTGACTAAAAGCTGTTTGGATTCTTCTTTAAACTCAGACACCCGAAGCTTCTCAAGAAAGTTGTAGTTGTTATCATTTACAAGTGCTGGGTGAATAGCTTTACCATTTGCAATAATACGGATGCCATCAAGTACTCTAGAATGGCGTAATTGATCATCCTGGTCTTGAGACCCTTGCCATAGCGCTGGAATATAGTCTATCCCATCATTCAATACTCTCCAAATTGTATTCTCTACAAATCGGTAATTATTTAAGTATGAAACTCCAAGATATTTTAGAAAGGTTTCTTGTTTTATACCAGTTGGCAAAGAAGGTAAAAAAGAAAGATCTAGCTCTAAAATTGAGCATAATTGTGCTGGCTTAAATTTACCTGCATTTGTTTTAAGAAACACAGTTGAAACACTGAAATCAGCTAAGTTTGCAATTGAGTTTTCACTGCCGCTTCTGTTTATGTAGTTTTTGTAACGATGGGTTGATGTTACAGATTCATCCGTTTTACCCATCAAGGTGCTAATACTACGTAATAGATCTTGTTGCTGAGACTCAGTCAAGCATTTTTCAGGAGCATGATACTTTCCTACTGGTGATACTTGTCTATAGTGCTTCAGAACTTCATTACGATCTTTAAATTCTTTTATGCCAAGAGCTCTTCTAAAATCATTATCTTCTACTTTATAATTTACAAGGTTGATGCCTAGAAAGTCTGGAACGAAAGCGTTGATTTCATCTTCTTCCTTTTGTTCTCTATAAATGATTTCGTTAGAAATCGGGAGACCAATCTCTGTTCCGGTGAAAATAATTTTAGCACCATTTTTCTTTAATTCGTCGGCTAGATTAATTCTAAAATAATCTTTCCACTTCTGTGCCTGATTATCATCTCTACTAAAGTAGTTTATGAAATCGTTTGTACGCTTAAAAAATTGATCATGGCTTTCAATACTTCTTCCTTTTTCAAAGTAGCTTTTTGCCAGCGCACTGATAAATTGGCATGCTACTTTATAACTGTAATCATGTTCTCTATTATTCCAAATTTGTAATATGTCTCTTACTAACTCAAAAGAGATCCAAGGATTTTGCAAACGTAAATATTTCCAATTAAAACCGCTCCTTAAGTTGAAGTTTACTTCTTTACTAGATAAATTTAATATTCTCAGACCACCTTTGTCCTGTTCTTGAGAACAAGAGTTTAAATATGTGAAGTAAAGCTCAAGGCAGGCTCTTAGTAATGCCTTGTTATAAGCTCCAATTTTCCCATCGAAGTTTATTGACTTTCTATCTACAGTCGTGTGAAAGTCTGCATGAAAATCAACATATTTAAATGGAGATTCTATTTTTGTAGGTAAGTAATTGTACAATAAACCTATTGTGTGTTCGCCTTTATCAAGTTCTTTAAAGCGTAGAGCGATTTGAGGGTTTGTAATATTAATGTTGGCCTCTCTGGCAAGGTATCTTATATTTTCATTTAGAGGGCACTGTAGAATTTGATTGCTATTTATTGTACTGCCTATATGGTTTTCAAAACACAACTCTGTGTTACCTTCATATTCAAAATTGACCTTTATATTCTTTTGAATTCTTATTTGTATAAACTCAAAGTGTATATTTTTAATCTCTTTAAATAAGTCCTGTATTTCGTTGGATATATTATTGGCAAAAGGAATTTGAATAACTGTTACAAAGCCAAGGTTAAATAATTCATTTATAAACTCGTCTTTAGATTTAAGTAATACGGGGTAATAATAACCAGGAACACCTCTTTCTTTTCTTTCAGTCTGAACCTGTAGAATTTGCTTACTTAAAAATGTTTTAACCTTAGAAGGTAAATCAATTGGTAGATCTGACTCGCTTTTAAAAGAATCATATATTCTAAAGCTGGTTTGCGAAATAATAGTGGCTTCATCATCCTGAATTATACCTTTTGTATGCACATCTGCATAACCATTAGCTGCAATGGCAAATACTGATTTAAAGCCGACTCCCTTATTGCCTATGCTATCATTAGCGTTTTTTGTGGAAGTAGAGATAGAACACAGTGACTGAAAATCAGAACGTTTGGTAGTGCTGTTTCCTCTATAGTCATAGTTGCTTCTATAACTGAACTGCTGGCCATCATTAGCTATATATAAACAGCTGTCTTTTACTAGTACCAAGATTTTACTTTCTGCTTTATCAAAAGCGTTTTGAAGAAGCTCATAAATAACTCTGCCTTGATAGTCTGAGCTTACTTGCTCAACCTGGCCAGCTTGTTGTTTTATAGTTTCGATGCCGACACTTTGATAGTAATTGTGATGAGCAGTAAAAATAGATTCTTCTATTGTCTGTTCTGAGAAGTCTGAACTCATGCTTATTTAGAATTTAATGGATTTATAGTTTTAGGTATCAATGGTTAGGTTGTTATTTCAAGCACCTCCGTTTTTTCCTCTTCACAAGCTCTTTTTATCACATCTACAACCGACTTGTATTGTGAATCCCGAACGAATTCAAGTTTAGTAGAGGCTAAAAGGAAAAAGCCTAGGTGGCGTAGCGCTTCAGCTTTCATGATTCTTTGTTCAGCATCTTTGTTGTCTAAGATGCCCTCCAGTATAACCAAGTTGGTTTTCCAGATATTTTCTTCCCTAGGTGAATTTAGAAGTGATTTGCCTTTGCGGACACGATCATTGAACTTCCACCATAGATGCTTTCTCAGGAAAAGCTCATCCTCATTATTGCGACTAAGCCCTTTTTTCAGAGCTCGATAGTAATCAGTGATTGACAGAAACCGAACAGTGGGTATCTCTCTTTCACCAGGTAACAGAGGCGAGGGGAAATATTCACCGATCTCTTCAGCTTCATCAATCCAGAACAGTTCTTTACAGGCTGGGCACTTCGTGATTTGCGGGTATTCCGGCAGCATGGGCGCTTCCATTTTTCCGTCTGTGTAAAATACTGCACCAAACGTGTTTCCGGAATAAAGCTGTTGCTTTTTCATCTGGTTTCCGCAGTTGGGGCACCTGATGAGAGTAGGTAAAGAAGGCATCATGGGCTTTTCTTCCTAACTCGGTACCCAGTATTTTTCCAGCTCCCAGAAGTTCTCAAGCTCCAGTCTTTTTCTAAGAGAATCAATCAGCGAAAAGTAATCTGCTTCATCAAGCTTGGTCCATCGAATATGAGCAACCTTTAGGTCCTTGTATTCCTTTGAAAGGTTCTTTAAAAGGATGGAGTCAATAGGTGGGTGTGCAAGCTTACTGATGGTACTAGTAGGGTCAGGAATAACGAATATTGTTTTGATATAAATGGCTACAATCTTTGCCGCTCTTCCATAGCTTGCTTTGTGTGCATCAGCACCTAGCTTAGAAGATAAATGTTCTACAATAGCGTTAACAGCATCCTTATGAAACTTGTCATATAATGCGGGTTCGAGATTTGCTTGATTTACTAGCTGCTCCAGCTTTTCCGGTAATCCTGTTGCTTCAATAGCTTCCTGAATGAGATTGGTGCCAGCGAAGTCTCTATTTACGGCTCTGGCAGCTGTCCAGACAGCAAATCTGTGAGCATGTAGTGTGTAGCAGTATGGGGTTGTTTTCACGATAGAATACTTATAGCTGAAATGTAGATGAGTTGCTTCTTTTTCCATCAAAAGCTGGGTAATATAAAGAAATATATATAGTTTGTAACAAAATGCCATAACATTTAATAATTCACATATTCTTTACTTACATTTACTTCAGGAGCACTTTAATTTTTCTTAAAGAGACTATGCTGAAAGAGTTGATTAAAACGCGCGGGGTAAAGCAAAAGTGGCTAGCGTCTAAACTTGGGGTTTCTGAGGTAACGGTAAGTAACTGGTGCAGTGGTAAAACCGCGCCTAACGTGGATCATCTGGAGAAATTGAGTGCTATCCTAGATGTTGAAGTAAATGTGCTGAAGAATATAAATGGATAAGGAGAAAAAGTACCGCATGTCCTTTACCGCTGCCTCTTTAAGGCTTCCGGAGATGTCAGAGATGGCTAAAAGATATGTGGAAGAGGGCGCAGATAATTTTACCAAAGAAACTGTCATTAGAGGCAGGAACACAAGGACCACTGACAGAGAGTTTAGAGAACTAAAATTCAGAATAGAGACGCTTACAGACAAGCAACTGGAGATATTAGCAACTGGTGACGTGCTTGCTCAAAAACAGATCGCATTTCTGGCAATGTGTAAGCTATACTCCTTTATCAGAGATTTTGTAGTGGAGGTGCTGCGTGAGAAGGCTTTGGTGTTTGATTACCAGATGACGGAGGGGGAATATACCACCTTCTTCAGAAGGAAAAGCGAAGTACACCCAGAACTGGAGGAGTTAGCCGAGAGCACAGCCAAGAAAATAAAACAGGTGACCTATAAAATTCTGGAGCAGACAGGGCTGATTGACAGTGTTGAGTCTAAGAGTATAAATCCACAGCTGGTTGATGAAAAAGTGGCAAGAGCAGTTCTGGAAGATGATCCGGAATGGCTCAAGATCTACTTATTATCAGACCTGGATGTGGCCAATAGAACAAAATAAATGAAGAACGTAGCTGAGGGTTTCGAGCATTTATATAAATCCATTTCCACGCAGGATTTCCTGGAAATGAAGTCGCTGGGAGGGGAGATACCCTTCTTTGTGTCGCCCTACGAAGCCAAAGACCAGGTGGAGGTGGATAAGGCCATCAAAGGCCTGAAAAACAAGCTAGAGAACCACGGTATACCAGTGCTGGAGATAAACCTGTACGATACGGCCATAGAGATTATCAACCAGGAGTTGGGCGAGGGAGAAATCTTTGCGCTCGAAAAGGAGATGGACAAAGACGAGTTCAAGCAGGCGCTGCAGTCTATCCTGGACATCAATGAAGTACTGATTCCGCACATCAAACAGAAGATAGACACCAGCCGTGCCAAGGTATACTTCCTGACAGGTATAGGGCTGGTCTTTCCGTTTATCCGCTCGCACAACATCCTCAATAATCTGCAAAACGTGGCGAAGGAGGCACCGACGGTGGCTTTCTTCCCCGGGAAATATAATGGGTACGCGCTGGAGCTGTTCGGTCTGTTGAAAGACGACAACTACTACAGGGCTTTTAACATCGATAACTACAAATTGAAGGCATGACACTACGCGAAATTTTCGAAAGAGACATTAACCGCCCCATCGAAACGGTTATCAAAGCCGATGACCAAGACCATGTGTACCAGGAGGTGGACGAGTATGTGGTGACTCACGAGGTGTCCAAAAAGATACGGGACTTCTTTGCGGCCTACAACGACTACCAAGGTGCCAATGGTGTTTGGATTTCAGGCTTCTTCGGTTCGGGTAAGTCGCACTTGCTCAAGATTCTCTCTTATGTGATGGAGAATAAAGAGTATGACGGAAAGAAGCAGGGCGAAGTGTTTGCCGCTAAGATTAAGGACGACGAGATGCTGAAAGCCGATGTGCTGCAGGCTACACGTATACCTTCCGAGTCCATCCTGTTCAACATTGACCAGCAGGCACAGATTACGACCAAGCAGGAGACAGACGCTATCCTGAATGTGTTTTACAAAGTACTGAACGACCACCAAGGCTTCTTTGGGGGACAGAAGCATGTCGCCGACTTTGAGCGTTGGCTGAGTACCGAGGGTGTATACATAGAGTTTAAGCAGCAGTTTGAGGTGATTACCGGCAAAGATTGGGCATCAGGTAGGCGGCAGTACTTCTCCCCGAATGTGAAAGAGGCGATTGATCAGGCACTAACTTCACTGTTGGGGTCAACTGCCGAAGGGTATAAGAACATCATCGATACGCTCCGAAAAGACAGCGCCATCTCGATTGAAGATTTCTGCAACAAGGTAAACGACTACATTAAATCTAAGCCAAAGGGCTTCCGGCTGAATTTCTTTGTGGATGAGGTGGGGCAGTACATTAGCGACAATACCAAGCTGATGCTCAACCTGCAAACCATCGCCGAAACGCTGGCCACTCGCACCAAAGGACAGGCCTGGGTATTGGTGACTTCGCAGGAGGACATGGAGAAAGTGGTGGGCGACATGAACAAAGCCCAGCAGAACGACTTCTCCCGAATCCAGGCCAGGTTCAAGATTAAGGTGCCACTTACCTCTGCCAACGTGGACGAAGTGATTGAGAAACGCTTACTGGAAAAAAAAACGGAAGCGAAAAGTATACTGAAGGAGGTATGGCACAAGCAGCACTCCAACCTCGAAACGCTTCTGTCTTTCTCAGAAGTGGGGGTGCAGTTCAAGGGCTACCGCGAAGAAAAGAACTTCGTGAACAAGTACCCGTTTGTGCCCTACCAGTTCGATTTGTTCCAGCAGTGTATCCGGGCGCTGTCGCACCATAACGCTTTCCAGGGCAAGCATGCCTCGGTGGGGGAGCGCTCCATGCTGGGCGTGTTCCAGGATGTGGTGCTGCGCATGGGCGACCGCGATACTGATGCGCTTGTTACGTTTGACTTACTATATGAGGGCATTCGCTCTACCATTCGGGGCGAGATACAAAACTCCATAACCCTGGCAGAAAGAAACCTTGACGATGCCTTTGCCATTAAGGTGCTGAAAGCACTCTTCCTAGTTAAGTATTTCTCCAACTTCAAGACCACCACACGCAACGTTTCGGTGCTGATGATTGACAACGTCCACATCGACCTGAAGGCGCACGACAAGCGGGTGCTGGAGGCGCTCAACCTGTTGGAAGCCCAGACCTATGTTCAGCGCAACGGCGACCTGTACGAGTTTCTGACCGACGACGAGAAGGACATAGAGCAGGAAATCAAAGGCACGGACGTAGACGAGTCGGCAGTGACGGGCTTGCTCAACGAGATTGTGTTTGATGAGGTAATCCGGGACACTAAAATCCGCTTTGCCGATAACAAGCAGGACTACGAGTTCATGCGCAAGATTGACGGCGTGATGCTGGGCCGCGATAAGGAACTGGTGATTGACATCGTGACGCCGAACAACGACGACTACGAGAACCCTGATATTTTGCGCTCCAAAACCATGGGCTTCAATACCATGATGATGGTGGTGCTGCCATCAGATGAGCGCCTCCTCAAAGATACCCGGCTATACCTGAAAACAGACAAGTACATCAAGCAGAGCCAGTCTTCCAACAACAAGGAGTCGGTTAAGCGCTTGCTGTACGACAAAGGCACGCAGAACGGGGAAAGAAGACGCACGCTTATCCTGTTGGTGAAGAAGCTCCTGGGCGAAGCCGATATTCTCCTGAATGGTAGCAAGCACGAGGTTGGCAACACCGTGGATGGCAGAACGAAGGTGATAAACGCTTTCCAGGACTTGGTAAAGATTGCTTACCCAAGCCTGCGCATGCTGGGAACAATACCTTTCTCGGAAGACACAATTAAACAAACTATCCGCTCTAAGCAGGATAATCTGTTCAATTCGGATGACAATACGATTTCAGAGGCGGAAAATGAGGTGCTCCAGTATGTTAACCGCAGGAAAAAGCAGTCTGACCGCACATCACTGACCGACTTGAAAGACCAGTTTGTGAAAAAGCCATATGGCTGGTACCCCAATGCCATCTGGACCATTGTGGCTAAATTGTATAAGCGCGGGAAGCTGGATGTAAGGCAGGATTCTAACCTCTTGCATGATGAGGAGGTATTGGCCGCGTTGATGAATAATCGGGTGCAGGCAAACACGTTGCTGGAGCCGCAGATTGAGTTTGATACGAAGCAGATACGCGCCCTGAAAGAGGTATACAGCGAGCTGTTTGACGAAACGTGCCCGGCTAACGAGGCGAAAGATGTTGCCCACGCTTTCCGTGACAAGCTTAAAAGTTTGTGGAGGTCTTTACGAGAGCTAGTAGGGCAGAAAGGGGGCTACCCGTTCCTGGACTCGCTGGAGCCGCTGCGTGCAAGCCTTGAAAAGCTTGTAAACAAAGAGCCGAATTACTTCCTCCTCAACCTGCAAGACTTCGAGAATGAATTGCTGGACAGCAAGCAGGATGTGCTGGACCCTATCATGAAGTTCTGGAACAGCGACCAAAAGAAAATTTACGATGATATAAAGTTATTCCTGACCAGAGACCAGTCTAACTACGAGCATGTGGAAAGCGATGAGCTGCATACCCTGAAGCAGGTATACCAGCACCCGAAACCATACGCCGGCACAGGTATACGTGATGCCAAAACGGCCATGGACAGCCTGCGCGACAAAGTAATTGGCAAGCTGAAAGAGGAAAAAGAAAAAGCCGTGGCCGTGGTGGAGCGTCACATAGAGGCCATCCGCAGTGACGCCGACTTTGCCCGACTGAAAAACTACGAGCAAGACGGCCTGGTGAAGCAGCTGGACGATGTGATTCGCAAGATTAACGAGAACCACTACATCTCCAACATCCGGCACTATGCGCAGAGCACCAACGACCTGAAAGTGCGCTTGCTGAACGAGATACAGCGCCTCCTGCCACCACCAGAGCCAATTCTACCTGAAGACGACGATGAACCTGGTGTTACTGTGGTGCGTGATAAACCGATTGTATATGTGCGCCGCGCCAATGTAGAGGTGAAGTTTAAGAAAGGTACGCTGGAAACAGCGCAGGACGTGGAGGAATACCTGAACTCCATGCGCGAAGCCTATCTGAAAGAAATCAACAACAACAAGAGAATTACCCTGAACTAAATGAATACGAACAAACTGAAGCGCTTTGCCCAGGAGGCCCGCAAGAAACTGATAGCGCAGGTGGGAGCCAAGCTGGAGTACGTGCTGCATACCGATACTGCCGAACTGCGTGAGAAAGCCGCGCAGGTGAAGGGCCTGAAGGAGGAGCTGGCCAGAAGCAGCAAAGCGCAGCTGACCGAGAAGGTGGCCTATACCTGGTTCAACCGCTTCATCGCGCTGCGCTTCATGGACGTGAACGACTACCAGCCGCTCGACATCCGGGTGATTTCCCCGAAGGAGGGCTATACCTTCCCGGAGTTGCTGGACGAAGCGAAGCAGGGTCACATACCTGAAGATCTGAAGGTGAACGCCCAGCAGGTATACGACCTGTTGGACGGCCGCGTGCCGAGCGCCAACCCGCAGAACGAGGCCTACAAGGTGCTCCTGATTGCGGCCTGCAACCACCTGCACACGGTGCTGCCTTTCCTGTTTGAGCGCATAAACGACTATACCGAGTTGCTCCTGCCCGACGACCTGACAAGCGAGTTCTCCATCGTGCACGACGTGCGCGAGGGTATGGCCGCCGAGGATTGCCAGCAGGTGGAGATTATTGGCTGGCTCTACCAATTCTACATCTCCGAGAAAAAGGACGAGGTGTTTGCCTCTAAGGCCAAGGTAAAGAAAGAAGACATACCAGCCGCCACGCAGCTTTTTACGCCGCGCTGGATTGTGGAGTACATGGTGCAGAACACCGTGGGCAAACTGTGGGTGCAGAACAGGCCCAACTCCCGGCTGCGTGAGCACATGCCTTACTTCATAGAGTCGGCTTCGCTGCAGAGCGATGACTACCTGAAGATTAGCTCGCCGGAGGAAATCACTTTGCTGGACCAGGCTTGCGGCTCGGGGCACATCCTAGTGTATGGCTTTGAGTTGCTCACCAAAATTTACGAGGAGGAAGGGTATAGTGCCAGTGAGATCCCAAAGCTGATTATCGAGCGCAACCTCTTCGGTTTTGAGATCGACGAGCGGGCAGCGCAATTGGCGGCCATGGCCCTGATGATGAAGGCTCGCAGCTACCAACGCCGTTTTTTCAAGAAAGGCGAAGTGCCACAGCCCAACATCCTATGCTACCAGGACCTGATACTAGACGAGAAACAGACAGCAGCTGCACTGGCAGTTATAGGCACAAAGCCGTCTGACGAGTTACTGCACGACCTGAAGCACATGCTACAGGCCACCAACCTGGGCTCGCTGATTGTGCCGCATGCCGGGCTGCCGGAGATAGAGAACGTGCTGCGAAAAATAGAGGAGAAGCTGGTACAGGCTGATATGTACGAACAGTACGATTTACAGCAGCTGAAAACCACGATGGAGCAGCTGCGCTTGCTGGGACAGAAGTATACCTGTATAGTGGACAATCCACCATACATGGGGGGGAATATGAACACACTACTTGCTGATTTCGTGAAGCGCAACTATCCGGACAGCAAAGCTGACCTGATGGCTTGCTTCATAGAAAGCGGTTTAACAATGCTTCATCCAAAAGGCTACTTAGGCATGATCAATCAGCAAAGCTGGATGTTCTTAGGTAGTTATGATAAGCTTAGAGGCAAAATTATAAATGACTATTTTATAGATACTCTATTGCAAATAGGGTATAATAGTTTTCCGGAACTAAATTCTAAGGTAGTTCAAGCAACAACTTTTGTGATTCAAAAATTAAAAAGCTTAAACCGTTTTGGTGTATACTATAATTTGAATGATGCTGAACAGTCTGCGAATAAATGTTTAATCTTCGAAAGGAAGTTGAACAATAAATTATACTATAAAGCTAATCAAACAAACTTCAAAAAAATACCTGGAAGTCCCATTGGTTACTGGCTTAGCGAGAAAGTTACAAAGTTATTTGAGGATAGTAACCTACTGAAGGAGTACATTCAAATTGGCTCCCAAAACAAAACTGCAAACAATGATATATATGTAAAACAAATTTGGGAGGTAGCTAAAGATGATGTTAATAAGAACAAGTGGGCATTCTATTCAAAAGGTGGACCATTTCGTAGATGGTATGGAAATATTGACTGCGTAGTTCTTTGGACAGAGGAGGCTAAGGAATTTTATAGTAATAATGGCACCTCTAATCTAATGCAAAAGGCTTTCTGGTTTAAAGAGGGCATTTCTTGGTCGGATATTACAAGCTCTGGTCTTTCAATGAGGCTTAATAACAACCATATCTCAGATATGGCAGGTCCGACTTTTTTTATTTCTGAAGAACTTCTACACTATACTTTAGCTTTCTGCAACACGAAAATAGTAGCTAATATTTCAAACCTACTTAACCCTACTCTGCATTTTCAAATCAGCAATTTAAAATCGCTTCCATTTATTGTAGACAAAGTAGATGAAATTAGTACCATTAGTTCGCAGAATGCCTTAATCTCAAGATCAGATTGGGACACAAGTGAAAAATCTTGGGATTTCTCACAAAATGAAATTATCCGTATTAAGGGACAGAGCTCTTTAGAGCTTGAAGAAGCATTTGATTTCTACCAACAATACTGGAGCAATAAGTTCTTCCAACTTCATAAAAATGAGGAAGAGTTAAACCGCCAGTTCATTGAAATCTATGGTCTTCAGGATGAACTAACTCCAGACGTTGCTCTAAGAGATGTTACCATTCTCCAAGAAGAAACCAGCATTGAAAACGGCGAATTAGTCTTTCGCGCTGGTGAAGTGATGGCCCAGTTCGTGAGCTACGCCGTAGGCTGCATGTTCGGCCGCTATTCGCTGGACAAGCCGGGGCTTATACTGGCCAATCAAGGCGAGACGCTGCAGGGCTACCTGCAAAAAGTAGCGAAGCCGGAGCAGGAGGTTTCTTTCCTGCCCGACGCCGACAACATCATCCCGATACTCGACGACGAGTGGTTCGAAGACGACATCGTAGGCCGTTTCCACGAGTTCCTGAAGATGACTTTCGGCGAGGCAAACTTCGCCAAAAACCTGGCCTTTATAGAAGAGTGCCTGGGCAAAGACATGCGCAAGTATTTCGCCAAAGACTTCTACAACGACCATATTCGCAGGTATAAGAAGCGCCCCATCTACTGGATGTTCTCTTCGCCGCAGGGCTCCTTTAAC
Organism: Pontibacter sp. MBLB2868; assembly: GCF_051904785.1. Lineage (NCBI taxonomy): Bacteria > Pseudomonadati > Bacteroidota > Cytophagia > Cytophagales > Hymenobacteraceae > Pontibacter > Pontibacter sp. MBLB2868. Next base: position 751,034 of record NZ_CP196710.1, read on the forward strand.
GTGCTGATTTACATGCACCGCTATACCCCGGACACGGTCAACAACATCCTCAACAAGTACCTGCGCGAGTACCAGGAGAAGCTGCGCACCCGCCTAGAGCACCTGGCACGTGTAGTGGTAAGTGGTTCTGCCAGCGAACAGACCAAAGCCGCCAAAGAGCGCGAGCGTATAGAGAAGGTGTTGCTGGAGCTGCAGGAGTACGAGCGCGAAATCCTGTACCCGCTGGCCACCGAGCGCCTCCCCATCGACCTCGATAACGGCGTGCTGGTGAACTACAACCTCTTCGGCAAGGCCCTGAAGCTGGTGCCCGGCCTCAACGACCCGAAAACGAAGAAGAAAGTAGCCGAGTTTGACTGGGTGAAAATGCCGGAGGAAGCGGTATGAGCCAGATAGAGGAATCGCTACGCAAGCTTTTCGAGCAGCACCGGATTATTTTCTGGCACGACGAAAAGGAAGAACTAAAAGACCGCTTTGAGGAGATATACCTGCCGGGCGTGGAGCGCCTGCAGGTGCAGAACAACGAGTTCTACATCAAGCACAAGGTATCCAGAGAAGACACCGAAGGGCAGTACCTGATATACCGCAGCGGCCAGCGCCCGGCCTATGTCGACAACTGGCTGCAGGACCTGGAGCTGGCGCACTACGAGTTCCACACCAACCAGGAGGCCACCTTCCTGCAGGAGCTCGGGCTGGAGTACGGCTTCAAAGACCTGGTAACGGAGCACATCGAGTTCTTTAAGAGCAAGGACCGCCGTCAGCGACTGAAAGCGCTGTTAGGCAAAGACGACAGCTTCCGTGATATCCGCTTCAAAATGCTGTCTGTCCTGTTCGGCACGAACACAATCAGCCTGACGGCCTTTATACAGGCCCACGCCAGCGCCTACAACGACGGAAATGAGCGCCCAGACCGCGAGCTGGAAAGGTATAGCCTGAACACCTTCTACTGGAGCCTGATAAGCGACAGCTTTAAATACTACGCCGATTCACCGGGAATCTACGACTTCCTGTTAGAGGTGTTCAGCAACGTGTTCTCGCTCACCAAAAGCACCGGCCTCACCAAAGACGCCAGCCTGTTGCTGTCTGTCTGGAAAGACACCATCTCGTACCAGGAAGCCTTCAAAGATTTGTCAGCCAAAATAGCTGACGACCTGAATGTGAAGGCCCTGTTGGACGACGCCAACCTGGAGGAGGTGCTCGAAGACGACTTGTTCCGCATTGTGGACTACAAAATCATCTCCGACCTGATTCACCTGGTGATGTCGGAGAGCATTGGCAACGACAAAGCCAATCAGCTTATCAAGCGCCGCGAGAACAAGTACTGGTACCCGGGCTTCAGCGATTTCTACGACGCTATCGCCCACGCCATGGAGCTGATTTCGCTTACCCGCAAGTATGCCGGCACTTCTTTTACAGGTATAGAGGAAGGAGCCAAGCGCTACAGCCAGCAGCTATACCTGGTAGACTACCACTACCGCAAGTTTATCTGGCACTACCGCAGCAAGAGCCAGAACAAGGTGCTCGAGCCCCTGTTCGAAAAGGTGGAGAAGGTATATGCCAACGACTGGCTCCTGCAGCTCAACAACAACTGGCAGTCTGTAGTGGATGCCGCCACGGAATGGCCCCTGGTGCCGCGCGTGTCGCAGCAGCGTTTCTACAAAGACCATGTGGAGCCTGTGCTGGCCAAAGGGCAGCGGCAGTTCGTGATTGTGTCGGATGCTCTGCGCTACGAGTGCGGCTATGAGTACCTGCAACGCGTGAACGCCGAGAACCGCTACGAAGGCGAGCTGCAGTACATGCTCACGGCCATGCCTTCCTATACCCAACTGGGTATGGCAGCGCTCTTGCCACACCAGTCGCTCTCCATCGTGGACGGCTCCGACAAGGTATGCGTGGACGAAGTGCCTTGCTTGGGCTTGCAGGGCCGTAACAAAGTGCTGTCCGCACTGCAGGGATATAAAGCCATAGGTATACAGGCAGAGGAATTCATGAAGATGAATTCTTCTACCGAGGGCCGCGCCTTTGTGAAGCAGTACGACGTTATCTACATCTTCCATAACCAGATTGACAAAACCGGCGACGACAAGACCACTGAAGACAAGGTGTTTGAGGCCGTAGACCGGGAGCTGAACTTCCTGATGGAGGTCATCAAGCGCATTGCCAACATGAACGGCACCAACATGCTGATTACCTCCGACCATGGCTTTATTTACCAGCACACCGCCCTTGACGAATCTGATTTTTCGGCTGTGCAGGTGTATGGGCAGGTATGGAAGGAGAACCGACGTTTCATCATCGGCAAGGACCTGAAAGGCAATGCCAGCTCCCGCCATTTCAAGGCGCAGGAGCTGAACCTGAGCGGCGACTTTGACGTGCTGATACTGAAGTCCGTGAACAGGCACCGCGTGAAAGGTGCCGGCTCCCGCTTCGTGCACGGCGGCGCTACTTTGCAGGAAGTGGTGATTCCGCTGGTGAAGGTCACTAAGAAGCGTCAGGACACCACCAAACAGGTAGGCGTGGACGTGATTCAGCAAACGAACAAAATCACAACTAACCTCTTGTCCGTGTCTTTCCTGCAAACCGAACTGGTAACCGACGGCATACTGCCGCGCACCATCAAAGCCGCGCTTTATTCGAACGACGGCGAGCTGTTGAGCGACCAGTTCAGCTTTAATTTTGATATAGAGGAAGGGAGTGAGCGCCAGCGAGAGGTGAAGCACCGATTCCAGTTGAGCAGCAACGCCAGCGGCAAGTATAAGAACCAGACGGTGAAGCTGGTGCTGGAAGAGCCAGTGGAAGGTTCGTCGAAGTGGCGGCTTTACAAGGAGTATATGTACACGCTCAACATTTCCTTCTCCAACGACTTTGACGACTTTTAGACATGAGCACGATTAACCACCTTCTCAATACCCATTTCTCCGGCAAGGTTGTGCGCAAAGACCTAACCAAGCTGGTGAAGGGCAATGCCATTGTGCCTACCTATGTGCTGGAGTACCTGTTGGGCCAGTACTGCGCCACCGACGTGGAAGACACCATAGCGGAAGGCGTGGAGAACGTGAAGAACATCATCGCCAAGCACTTCGTGCACCGCGACGAGGCGCAGATGATAAAGTCCATGGTCCGGGAAAAAGGCACGCACCGTATCATCGACAAGGTAGCGGTGAAGCTCAATGACCGCAAGGACGTGTACGAGGCCGACTTCGCCAACCTGGGCCTGAACAAGGTGGTCATTAGCGACCTGATAGTAAAAGACCACAAAAAGCTCTTGTCCAGCGGGGTGTGGTGCATTGTCACCCTCGGCTACATGCCTTCCGACGAGCGTGACGTGTCGCCCTGGATTATCGACAATTTAAAGCCAATACAGATTGCCAACATTGATGTAGAAGAGTACAAGGCCTGCAGGAAGCACTTTAACAAAGAAGAGTGGATAGATGCTTTGTTGCAGTCTATAGGTCTCAACCCAAAAGAATTCTCCTTTCGCTCCAAACTTCTGCAACTATCCAGACTAATTCCTTTTGCCGAAAACAACTATAATCTAATTGAGCTGGGTCCGAAGGGTACGGGTAAGTCGCATATTTACTCCGAGATGTCGCCGCACGGCATGCTTATTTCGGGAGGGGAGGTGTCCAAAGCCAAGCTCTTCGTGAACAACACCACGGGCGACATTGGCCTGGTGGGCTATTGGGACGTGGTGGCCTATGACGAGTTCGCCGGCAAGGACAAACGCGCAGACCGTGGCTTGGTGGACATCCTGAAGAACTATATGGCCAACAAGTCCTTTTCGCGTGGCACGCAGGTATACGGCGCTTCCGCCTCCATGGTATTTGTCGGCAACACCGACCACTCCGTGCCCTACATGCTCAAGCACTCCGACCTGTTCGAGGCTCTGCCAAAAGACTACTACGACACCGCCTTCCTGGACAGAATACACGCTTACCTGCCGGGATGGGAAGTGCAGAAGCTGCGCAACGAGATGTTCACCTCCGACTACGGCTTTATTGTGGACTACCTGGCAGAGGTGCTCAAAGAGCTGCGCAAAGAAGATCATACCTACGCCTACACCGAGTTCTTCGAACTCTCCGACACCATTACTACCCGCGACAAAACAGCCATCTCCAAGACCTTCTCAGGCCTAGTGAAGGTGATTTACCCTGATGGCAACTTCACCAAAGAAGAAGCCCGCGAATTGCTGGAATTCTCCATTGAATGCCGCCGCCGCGTAAAAGAGCAGCTACGCATTATGGATGAGACATTTGAGAAAGTTGATTTCAGCTATACCTGCAAAGCCACTGGCACGAAGAAGGAAATCCAGACACTGGAGATAATCGAGTACGGTCCTAAAGAAGAAAGCCAGGAACCAGCTTTTGATACCACCACAGCTGAAAAGCCTGTAGTGGATAAGCCAGAAGCTCCGGTAGTAACTCAGCCAGAAGCCGGACAGAAAATCATCCGCGACAACCAGAGCGGTATCTCCTATGAGAAGCTCTTCGGCAAGCACTTGGTCGGCGCTACGGATATTCGCTTAACTGACCCCTACATTCGACTGCCCTACCAGCTGCGCAACTTCATGGAGTTCACCGCGCTTATTGCCAAAGTAAAAGAAGAAGGGCAGGAGGTAAAGCTACACTTGGTCACCAACAACAACGAAGACTACCTCGAGAACGCCCGCGAAGCTTTCAAGGAAATAATCGATTCACTGGAACCACTGGGTATCTTCTTCTCTTTTGAGTTTGACGACAACATACATGATAGGTCGATTGAAATGGACAATGGCTGGAAAATCGTGCTGGGCAGAGGGCTGGATATATTTCAGAAGACAAATGGGCGCTGTGATATAGCTGAGTACTACCAAGAGAAGCGGTTGTGTAAGGCTTGTGAGATTACTTATTTAGATGTGCAATTAGGTTAATACACCCGTTCTACTGTAGATCTTATGCCTACTGCGAAAGTAATATTTCAGGGGGGTGAGAGCAATTATTTGAATTAAGATATTTACATTGCAAGTAACATATAATCAAATAATTATGAATAGTATAGCCATTAAGTACGCAGAGTTTCAAAAACTACTATCCCAAATTTATCAAAAAACTAATGAGTCCTTCAAAGTAAGAGTATTAGAATATGATTTTGTAAATGCTTTTCCTATAATCTTCTCAAATGATACTGCTGAAATGGTAGACAAGCCAGATAATTTCGAGCTTAATGATGAGATATTCAGCCGAGTTCAGGATGCTTTTGTTATGGTATATAGGTAGCTCAAACTTACTGTAGTAGCTATTGCTGGAAGTAATTTAGTCTTTTTATGTCAAGAGAACCATTCCACAAAATGGTCGGACTGTGTTGAAAAGTGGCAAGTTAAAGTATCTTTACTTTTCTTCTTCTCATTGCTATTTAGTGGTAAGATAAAGAAGCCTGTAGGTAGAGCTTTATCTTATACACTATCTTGTTTTTGAAAATCTAGTAAAGGTGAATTTGATTTAAGATAAAGAGGATGTTTGGGAGTGCCATTTTTATTGTAGCCTATACAATATGGAGAATGAATCAAACCTAGAACTTCTTTATCCCTGTTTTTTAGTACACCATGATTACCCCACATCAATATAATTTTCGTTGCGGTCTCAGAATATTTTTTAATGTATTCATCATTGTCATTTCCAGTAGGGTTGGGGGAATGATATAAGGTATTGGGGTCAGTAGCTCTTAATGCAAATAAATTTACAATATAGAATCCTCCATAACCCCAAGACTTAGTCAGCTTTATCAGCTTTTTTATTGTAGGGTCATCTGTTCTGCCATCTGCATAACTAGGGTTAAGGCCAATAAAGGTTACGTGCTTCAATTCAGAATCCCAAATTCTCCAAAGTACATATCTATACCTCTCGTCTTTAGAAATGACAGCTGCTTTTTCCATCAATAAGCTTTAGTTAAAGCTAATATTATTTTAGCTGTATAAGCCTTTAGAATTGATAAAATCTATTAGAAGGATAATGAGAAAGAAACTCATCATAGTTGCGGGAATAAATTATATTTTTTCTAAGCCGTTTGTAATATTTCTTCTTATCAGATAAGAAATCATTGAATGATAAAAGAGTTTGATGACCAAACAATAAAGAAAAGAAGCTTAATCCAAGTGGTAAAAAACAAAAGCCAGCAACATCATCCCAGAAGCTTCCTGCTCTAGGTTCAAGTAAAATAATGATAATGCCTAAAGGAATTGTTACCATATTACTTTTGAAGATCCAAGATAATATAGGAAACTCATCACTAAATTTTGCTTTAGGTTCAAAAGCAAAGTTTGGATCTGCTTTTAGCCTTTCCTTTAACACATTGAAAACAGTTTCATCTATTAGGGTAGGTGGAGTAAAGTAGTATGTTGTTATAGTATGCGTTGCCATAAAATATCTTATAACTGGAAAATTAAATTCCATCTAGTAATTCAAATTGAGGGAAAGTGGATGTACTAAAAAACTGTGTTTTAAGATCCACAGAATAACTTTTTGAAATAACATCCTTCTCCAGGTACTCTTCTATATCAGGTAAAGCATCCAGTATGGTTTCATCAGATAAGCTAACTTTAGAGCGTATAAGCTTAAAAAAGCTTATTTCACTGTATTCAACGCTCTCATCTGCATTTATAGTCCTGACAGCAGTATTAATGATTGCCAGCTCTTCCTCATCATTTAATACAGTCTCGCTTAGTTCTTTTAAATACTGTTTAAGAAAATCATGACCTTGATTATTTAACTCATCGATTAACTTATTCAACTCATTTTGAACAGAATCTTCCTTAACTAACTCTTCTTCCTTGTTTATCTGTTTTATTATTTCTATTTCTCTTGTATCAATATGGCCATCACAAGCCGTACAGGAGAAGGCTGTCTTAAATAGCAGCTTTTTAAAGTTAAGATTGTTCATAACAATTGTGTTTACTTAAATAGATGATGTTTTAAATCCTATTGAGGACTGTGTAGGTTGAGATGCTGTATCTCCTTCTAATTTTTTTCGCATCTCCTCATGTTTCTTTATTTCAATCCATGAGACCGATGGTTTAACAGATTTGATTACATCGAGAACTATGCTTTGTGTAATTTTTGATCTTGCTTTCAAAGCAACTCTGGCTGCTTCGTTTATCAGGAATTCAATATCACTTGATACATAATTAGCTGTAGCATCAGCAAGCAACTCATAGTTTATCCCAAAATCTAATGGTCTGGATTTTAAGTAAAGTTCAAACATAGCCTTTCTTGCATCATGATCAGGAGGTGGCAAATAGATTATTCTATCTAATCTACCTGTCCTCAGAATTGCCGGATCTATTTTATCTGGTCTGTTTGTTGCTCCAATGACAAATATGCCATCCTTTGAGCAGTTTGACATTTGAGCAAGGAATTCATTAACTTCAGAAGCATAACTATGGCTCAAATCACCTTCTCTGTTAGGGAGCAAAGCATCTAGCTCATCAATGAAGATGATGGATGGAGCATTCTCTCTCGCTTCATTAAAAAGTTTTCCAATTTTCTCTTGAGATCCATGTACATAGATACTTGCAAGGTCTGAAGGTTTGATTGAGATAAAATTGAAACCTACCTCCTCAGCTAACTTCTCAGCAAAGAAAGTTTTTCCACATCCAGGAGGCCCATACAACAACATACCATTAGGTATTGTGAGTCCATATTCCTCATAAAGCTCTTTTTCCTGCAAAGCTTTGATAACAGAATCGTTAAGTAAGTCTTTCAACTCGTCCATGCCAGCAATTTGGGAAAATCCACAGTTTTCTTTTAATGGAGCTTCTTTACCTTTGGGATTAGAGTTGTCATTAAAGAATATTTTTTGTTCAGAAACGATTTCTTCACCCTCGGATTCCTGGCACAAAGCATCAATGAATTCTACAGCTGACTGGAATCTTTCATCGGTATCAGGATTCAAAGCTTTCTTTAGAACTCTAGGAATAACTTTATCTATTTTTGTTCCACTATCTCCTGATATGTTCAAAAGCTTTAAGGGCTTATTCCTCTCTGCTATTAATACATCTTCTAGTTTAACTCGATCTGCCTTATAGCTTGACAATTCTTTAAACCAAGGCGGTATGCCAAAGAGAAGATGGTAAAGTAGAACACCTATAGAATAGAGATCACTTTGAGGTGTAAATATTCCATTAAAGCATTCTGGGGCTAAATAGTAGGGGTTTAGATTTTCTCTTTCAACTTGCTGTTCCATTTTTCTAAACAACCTTGAAAAGCCAAAATCTATAATGACAGGTTTGGGTGCCGCTCCTGATAAATCGAGCATTATATTATGAACAGTAAGTTCATTGTGAATGATAGTATTCTTAGCATTATGGAGGCTCTTCAAGCCATTTAGAACTCCTAAACAGATTTGTATTGCGTCATAGCTACTTAAAGTATATTCTCTTTTAAGCTTATCTGCCAATGTTTCTCCACTTATGAATGGAGTTACAATGAAAGAGTACTTTTGGTTACCTTCACTTATTTGTCCACTATCAATATAGCTAATAAGATTAGGGTGTTTGATTTTCTTAACTATTACTTCTTCAAGGATCTTACCTTCTACATCAACTTGGCTTCTATCAAGTTTTGAGCAGTTGATAAGCTTTAAGAACAGGGTTTCACCATTGCTATTTTTTACCCGGTATGACTGTGCATATTTACCTTGCTTGAGAAAAAAGACAACAGTGTACTTATTATCAATTATAGCACCTTTAGGAAATACTACTTTCGTCGTCTGCTTCATTTCAACCTTTTAGTCTCTTAGTGATGGCGTAGTGGATTCTACTGGCTATTTGAATGTAAGTAGACATGTATTTCTGTAGAGAAGCTCTCTCTACTAATTTAACCAATGAGAAGGGGAGATGTAATAGCCACATTAAAACTCCAATAAGACTCATTACTATCATCGCTGCTATTCTAAAAGTAGAAGTAGCACCATAAGCATTTACTCCCGGCAATGATTTCAAAAGTTTTGAGCCTAAAAGGAGCCACAGGGTATTAGATATTATAACATAAGCAATAATAGCTAATACCCCGCCTCCAACATAGTTTACTATCCAGTCAGGTAGCATCAAGCGTACTGCTTTTCTCTAATTTCAGATAACATGAAATCCCTTGCTTCACCAGGCTGAAGCTGCATGATAAGTTTTTCAGCCTGATCAAGCTGATTGCTATTCATTTTCTTTACCGCTTGGTCTATATAAGTTGCCTCAGCCGTAGCTAGATCATATTTTGAAGGGTTAGATTTTATTCTTACAATAATCTCTGTAGCTGACATACTTCCAAATTCTCCAGATCCTATAGTTTGCATCGTCCCACCATTTGCGTTAGATTTAGCTTTTTCCCACTGGTCGTTCATCCATCCGATACCTTTAGCAGTCTTTTCCATGACCTTTCTGCTCTCATCCTGAAAGTCTACTTCCCGGCCAGTAACTTTACTTGCTCCTGCCTTCACTAAATAAATTATTCCGCTTATAAGCAGCATAACTATTACTAGTACTAATCTTCCCATTTGTAATTATTTTAATATGATGAAATATAAAATTCCCACTCGTAACTCATACTACTAGATAAGACTTCAGCACCATAATCTGGAATTACACCAGGTGCTGAAGCTCTATACTCATATTTACCGGATGGTACTGTTATACTTCTACTCTCTTGAGGAGAAAAGGAGTAAGTGTTGTTACCCATCTTTAAAGTAAGGGTTTTAGATGTATTGTTACGAATCTTTATTTCTGGATTTACAGAAGAACTTGTACCAGATGGAGTAAATATGCCTTCCGTATTTTTAGGAAGCATTTGGCCAACTCTTACATATGAGCTGTGTATATAGCCTTCCTTATTTGTCTCAACATCTATAGCATTATAGAACCCATCATGAGTAGATAAGGATACAATAAATAGCGTAGAGCCCTTTGGTAAAGACCTTATAACAGATGAATTTGTAGTAGCATCTGAACGGAAATTTACCTGGCTGGTAGCATATCCTATATAAGATTGTGCATATGCTGTTACCGTAACTATGGTAAGCAGGAAGACTAGTAGAATTAGTTTTTTCACCTTCTATTATTTGTTATAGAGTTAAAACATCATCATCCCCAGAAGGCTTCTCAGAAATTGGAAGTAAATCATAAAGATCCAATATAATTGGCCTTAAAGCTTCTTCTGATGGCTGATCTCCTATAATTTGTAGTCCTTGATTAATAAGCTGTCTTGCTCTTGATCTATCTTTCCAATGTAGGGTTTCAAAATCTCGGTTAAATGACCTGATCATACCCATCATTTGATAAATAAGAGTTAGATTAAAAAATAAGCCAGAAACTTCTTCAAGAACAGCTTGTCCATTTTTAACATTCTTATCTCTGATTACCTGATCAACTTGTTGACGGAGTTGATTTACTAGTAGGCTAGTTTTCTCATTGCCGAGCTCTTTATTGGCTTTTTCAAGCCTTTCAAACTCATCTTTAAGCTCTGCATCAAGTTTAGGCCATTCTGTTGCATCGTTCAGTTCATCGATTTTTTTAAGTGATTTACGCAAGCCTTCAAGAACTTCTTTTTTACGATCAGCATCTCCACGTCCTTGCTCAAACCTGGTTGTTAAGTAGGAGAGTTCTTCTTCTAGCTTTGTTAATTCGATAGAACTTGTGTGGTCATTACTTTCCAGTTCTCTGACACTGTTTTTGGCTTTTTTTATTTCCTTTTCCAGCCATTCAGCACTAATCTCTTTTTGTACAGTATCGGATGGTACTACAATTTCTATAGTATGGTCTAAATATGGGAAATAGGCTGTACCCGTTACTCTTTCAGAGTTGTCACAGGATAAGGTCAAGTCTACTTCGCTTCCTTCTGGGAGAAGACCAGGAATATCGTCGCCTGTTACAATTACGTCATAAACATGCTCGTTATAAATTGCTCGTGAACCTGCAGCCCCATGAGATCCTTGATAAATTGGAATCTTAATAGAGTCTGAAGAATTACCAGGTCGCAATTGTTTTTGAGTCTTTAATCCATTTGCAACACCAGTAACTGGTAAAGACTGATTTCTTTCAAGGTTTCTGATAGGGTGAAAAACTACTTTACCAGATGAACGCTGCTTAATCTCTATTCCTATATCGTATGGTAAAGTAGCACTGCCGATTTTAGATCCTTGAATAATCGTAAACTCTCCTGGTTCATTTGGAAGAAGAGTTCCTTGGTCATCATAAACGAAAACGGTGAAGGAATTGGACTTTCCTTCATTTAGCTTCACTTCTACAATTTCTCCTTTATCATTGATCTCTATTTTGCCACTAGACCAAGCTTTATCCCCTCTTACTACCTCTGCAAATAATCTTTCAGGAATCACACCTGCTGTTTTTTCTGTTAGAACTTTTATAGCTACAAATTCCTGCATCTCAACAGTAGTAGCCTCATAAGCTAAATTTAACTGTATCTTGGTTTTGTCCCTTGTCTCTTCGATGAGTTCATTGGAAATATTAATAGTTGAGGCATATAAAGCAGCTCCCTTAGCAACAGCCGTCATAGGATCTGTGGTAGTATCAAGCTTGCTTGTAATTTGCTCTTGAAGCATTTTTCTTAAAATAGGAGAGTAGGTAGGTCCTCCTATGAGAATTAAAGAGCTGAGATTGTTGCCTGTTAAATTATTCCTTTTTAAAAGACTTAGACATATATCAATTGATCTTTGGAAAATTGGAGTAAAAATTCTTTCTAAATCATTATGTGTAATTTTTACATCAAGTTCTAGAGGTTCACCATTATCATCCTCACCATAATCTTCTCCTAGATCTGTTAGTAGGTCATGAGATTCTTTAAATGATAGCTGGATCTTTGCTTCTTCAGCTTTGGCTTTCCAAGCATTTCTCAACTGTTCTTTTTTTTCTATATCACTAACTATGTTATCAAGATCAAAATTTTCTACTAAATAGGGCAGAATGAATTCATCAACTAATGCATAATCAAGGTTCTTACCTCCTAAATAGTTATCACCCTCGGTATCTATAACTTTCATAATACCATCTTCAACTTTTAGAAGAGCAGCATCAAAAGTGCCTCCACCGAAGTCGAAAACGAGCCAAAATCCATCTTTATTAGCATTACCTAACCCATATGCCATAGAAGCTGCTATGGGTTCTTGTAATAACTCGCAGTGTTTAAACCCAGCAAGTTTGGCAGCTCTAGTTGTAGCATCTTTTTGGTTAATTGTGAATTTTGCAGGTACAGTAATTACAATTGAATTTACCTCCTCGTCAGTAACAAAAGACTTTAATGTTTTAAGAACTTCAGCTGATAGCTCTTCTGAGTTTAAGTCTGTGCATAAATTTGAGCAATGGTACATTTTGTCTGTTCCCATTGTTCTTTTAAATTCTATGAAGGTGTTAGGTAAATAATTTCCTGTGCTGTACGCCGTACGCATATCTTTATCTAAAAGTGTATATGCACGGTCCCCTGCTATCAATGCTTGTTTCCTGTTATAGTGTATGCAGGAAGGCATTGTATCTTTTAATGTGTCTGTTTTTTTGATTATAGGCTCACCGTTTTCAATTCTAGCTATTGCAGAGTTAGTAGTTCCTAAATCAATACCGTAATCAATTTTTACTCTTCCCATTGTATTATTATTTGTTTTCAATTAATAACTCTTCACCGTATGCTACTACAACCTGTGCAGCCTGTATCATCTGACCTTTATAGTTAATTTGTGGTTTTATAACCCTTTTTATCAATTGCTGTCCTGGAGCAAGTTTTTCATCAAACTCCATAGTTGCAATAATTTTCATTCCTTCATCATAGGGCTTATTAAGCATCTCAATGATCTCATATCCATTAGCCTGGAAATTATTGGATATAGCTTTAACTGCTCTATCAAGCTGTTTTAAGCCTTTTGTAGTAGGATCCATGTGGCTTAAATTCATTTGAATTCTCGTAACCTCATCTGCAACTTTTAATGCTAAGGAGTGATCTAGTTCTTCGGTTTTATTAGTAGTGTTAGTTGATGAGGCGCGCTCTTCCTTCATGATATTTACTTGTGAAGCCAGAATCTCTACCAGTTTATTATCTAGCCTTACGCTCTCTTCTTCTAAGGATTTTTGAACACCAGCAATTTGTTGCTCAACATTAGTTTGCCCCGCTGATAGGCGCTTTCTTAATACTAAATAAAGCAATGCAGATAGGAGAGCAGTAGCAAATAAGCCTATAAACCAATAAAGAGTTTTCTGGCTAACTGAACTATTTAAATCTGCTAGATTTTTAACAGTGTTTGTTTCAGCCAGTATTATTTTATTATCTAATTCAGAAGATTTTGTATCAAGGGTAGAAGAGGTAATAACAATAGAAGCAGTATTGGCCTTCGTTATATCACTTAAACTATCTATTACTTGTTGTTGATTCTTTAAACCTTCATTCAAGCTTAGTATCCTTTGCTCTAGCTTCTGGTTGTTAACTTTAACAAATTGAACCTCTTTTTTTAAGGCAGGAATTTCCTTAATCAAGGTTGTGTCCATTTGGGACTGTGCTTCTACCTTTAAGCTTATTAAGGCTAGCGCAGTTATAAGTAATGCTTTCATTATTATTTTATTATTTTAATTAGTTGGTCAAGTGATGTCCTTATAATCTTGTTGATGGTATTACTATTCTGTAATCTATCGACAAGTTTAGGTGAGTAATGGTAATATGTCTTTATAAATTGCCGACCTGCCGCGCTTTGTGACAATACATTGTCTCTGAAACGTCTAAGTTCTATTACCTGCGGATGGTCGTAATCTCCGTAAGCCATTGTAGCAATATAGCAGCCACTACCACTACTTGTTTTTGACCGAGGTTTTGAAACTTGGTCCATTTGCGATTTAACACTTTGCAGAGTTTGCTTATTAGAATTATATCTTGTCCTGACTTCAGGTGTCATATCTAAGCTGCTCAATAAATTAAGAACAGTTAGTGATTCTTCAACAACAGTGCTATGGGCAAGCAATAATATGTATTTAGAAGATGGGTCGTAAGAAGAAGTAATTTTATCTTGGGACCTATTAACAATAGAAACCAGCATACCTTGAGCATTTCCAACAATAGTGCTACTAATCTGTAGATACAGCTTATCGTAGGCTCCTAAAACCTGCTTGATATTTAATAGTCTTGGTTTACATGATACTATAAGGTCTTTTGCATTTTCAATAGAGTCTGGTAAATCATTAAACCTCTTGAGCTTTGCTGTTATAAAAACTAAATCAGTTTCAATTTTTTTCTGCCTATCTCGTTCTGGCTTGTCATCAATCCATTCCTGGATGTTCTTCGTGTTTTCCTCAACTCGCTGTTTGGCCTGAGAACCTACCGCAATGGATTTTGCATAGCGACATAAGGTAATTGCACCCGGTCCTGAGTCTATTGTATCACTCTCAAAATAGGCGTTAAAGTAATCAATACCACATTGAAGTATTTCTTTTGCTAACTTATCAGCTAAGAGCTGATACTGCATGTTTGAAACTCCTAGAAGCTCCTTTAGTGTTGCTAACTCTTCTTTTGTTTCGGCAAATAATTTTTTGCCTAGTGTATCACCTCGTTCAGGACTTTTCGTTCTTGCCTTCTTTGTTTTATCAATTTTAGCTTCGACACTATGTATATGCTTAGATGTATAGATTGAAGCTACATATTGTTTGGTGTTTGTAGAACCTAAGCTAAATAGATTTGAAACTTCACTAATGTTTATTCCTCCTGGTTTGTTGATAAAGGGGGTAAGATAATTAGTAAGAGCATCTATAAAAGTTTTGACTTGCTCATGTGAATTTGGTTGATAGGTTTCATCAGCAACATGTGTTATGAAACTTGTTAATGCATCAGATTCAAGCAGACGTAGTTTATGGCCAATAGCATCTCTTAGTAGGTCATTATTTAGAGAACCACCAGAAAATGCCAAAGCAAGTTTTAGGGTGCCTAAGTTGTTAAAAGCAGAAAAATTTCGACTTGTTACTTCTCCATATATGGTTTTAGACCATATATCAATGGCTTTAGAGGTATCACCATCTTTGAGATGATTTAAAGCTGGCTCATCTAAGTGGCTTGCATTCGAAAACCAAAACAGCGCGTGCTCAACTTTGCCTTGGTTTTGAACAATCTTTGAGAAAGAGTCATTAATTAGGTTCTCATTTCTATTGATTGCACCAATTATAGGAAAGTCTGTGTCAAAAGAAATTTCCTTTCCAACATTTAGGTAAGCATTAATTTTTGATTTTTGTTTTTGAATCTCTTTTTCGTTAGATCCGGCAAGTATACCTGTGACTCTGTAAGGATTTGTTTGTATTGATAGCATGGAATGAAAATTTAATCTCAATTAAGAGAAAAATATCTATATATCCATACACTAATTTAAGTTTTTAGTGAATATTTTATACTAAAGATGTAGTGAACAATTATGCCTTACAAATAAGACTCTGATGGCTTATGAGTAACATGAGGAGCTGAAGACCTATCTTACTCAATTCTCCAAACTATATTTACAGTCTCCGCCATATCAATGTCATCCGGTTCAAAGTCTGGGGCAGCATCGTAAGTGGTCATCATCTCAGACTCGTAAACAGGGTAGTCATAGCGCTGGGAGCGGATTGTCAGTTCTCTGTAAGAATAGTCGATGTCGATGATCTCTTTCAGTTCTACGCCTGTAGCTTGTGCTATAAGCGCTGCGTTTTCCTTAGCCTTTTCGACGGCGTTAAGGATGAGTTGCTGTTGGTGCTGAGTCGCATCCCTAACTCCAAAGGCAATGCTAAAGTCCAGGTTATCCAGTTGCTTTGCGATCTTGTTGAGCAAGGTGTTGAGTAGCTTCTTTTCCAGGGGCAATTCTAGTTCCAGGTTATGATTGGCTTTATAGCCGTTGAACTCATACTCCTCCGTCTTTTTGTTCCGACTGGTGTCTTTGCGGATGCTGAAGTCTTTTGTCTTTAGGTTCTTCCGCTCAATCCCCTCTTTTTCGATAATAGTGCGGAGCTCTTCCACTTTCTCGTTCAGGGCAGTGACAGTCTTTTCGTATTCCCACTCATGCGCTGAGGCGTTGAAGGAGAGGAGGATAATGTCGGGTGTTATTGCTAGTTTCCCTTTGCCCGTGATCTGCAGTTTTCTTTCCATAGTTTGTAGAAATTAATTAGAAAGTGAAGCTTTGTTCTTTAGTAGCTTTCAGCTGGTGAGGGATACAGCACCGCTAGCTCTGGCTTCAGGTTTTCATTACTTACCACTATCGCAATTTGTCCAAAGTCAGTACCTAGTGCTTCAGCTTCCTCTTTGCTTATACCAGCGACAAAGTAACTCTCTTCACCTGGTCAATTCCCATCACGTTTCTTGCCTTCTCCTTTGCAGACTTTGTAACCTTTTAGCTGGGCTAGCAACTCCTGCTGCTGCGAGTGATTATACTCATCCTTCTGTGGGAATGAAAGCGGATTCCAGGCAGTGAGGTAGGCCCACGAAGTGATGTTCTGCTGCTTTAGGTAAGCGAGCAAAGTAGAGTTCTCTTCGTCTAAACGGATCACCACGGTTCTGTCGCCATCGGTGAAGCTGTAGTCGGTTTTCAGATAAAAAAAAAGCTCTGCAGATAGCTTGGGAGGGGCTGTCATTAATTTATAGATCAGGTAAAGAATTAAGTTTATATTAATTTACCTAAATGTACTATAATTTGAATGCAATTCAACACATAAAATGCTAGAATGACTGCAATTCAGCCGCAAAGGCTAAAATAAATCCTTTTAATCATTCTCTAAGGTGCTCTGCTGCCGACTAGGGCCTATTGAATCTAGATTGATAGTCTAACACAGAATGCTGTTAGTGGTAAGTTATTTCCTGAAGGTAAGCGTCTCCTTATCCACTTCACTCAAAAGTTCATCAGAACCATTAATTCTGGGATCAAACCAGTTTAGCTTATTCTGTGCCCATTTTAGCCAATCTTCAAGTTCTTTAGAGGGGGTGCCGGAAACTTTACTTTGCTGCTTAACCGCAGCTATATACTCCCGGAGCATCTGAGCCTTAAGCCATCTCTTGGCTTCTTTGAGCAGCTTCTTGAATTTCAGCAGTTCCTTTACTTTCAGCGCCTCTGTCTCTTTCTGAATTCTTTCCTTCTCAAGGCGAACTGCGTATTCTTTCTCTCGGATTATTTTCTTCTCTTCTTCCTGCTTAGTTACCAGTTCGAGATGCGCTAAAATACTTGAGAGCTTTTGCTCTAACGGAACTTTTCCGTCTTGCCACTCTTTTAAGTTCCAATACCTGCCTGTCTTGAGGATCAGCACACCGGTTGGGGTGTAGTCATAGTTGTACTCCCCGGGCCTGATTTCCTTTGAACGCTTAAGTTTTTCTCTGATAGAGACTTCGAATTTTTCACTGCCCATTATTGCAGAGGTGCCCCAGCTACTTACCTCAAGCTTATGGCCTCTTGCCTGGAGCGCCTTTATAAACGTGTCCATAATCCGTAAGGCGCGACTCAGGTTGCTCTTTGAAACGCGTATGTCAATGAAATCAAGCGAAGAACTTAGGAGCCCGGTCGAGCGATATGTCCAACTCTTTTGCTCCATATCTGCTTTTACCGCAGCGATGAGTTTGTCGGGGTTGGTTAGACGGGCAGGAACATGAAGCACATGTTGAAGGTCCTTTTCAATTTCCTTCTGTAATAGTGCAACAGGGGATAAATGCTCTGCCTCTGATGCCTTTTTCTGAGCTTCCTTATTCAGGTTTACTTCCTGTTCTCCTGAGTGGCTGGAGGGCAAAGGTGTTGGAAGTACAGTTTTTCCATTTCGGATCTTTTGCCAGTGACCAGCCTTTGGCAGTGGTATCCCCATCCTTTTACAGATCTTGCGAAGTTCATAGTCAGAAATGCCACACTTTTGAGAAAGAGTGGTCATTGGCTCTGACCATACCTGTACGTATAGGTCCTGCCTCTTAAGAACGATTGATTCCATCAGCTAAAGTATTTATTTCCCTCTTAAGATAAAGACTTTTTAAACAGAAGGATAGTTTAATATAATTTGGTGTACAGTAGGGAGTTACTGTTATTCTACAGGTGCTTTTCCTGCTTCCCGAGCTAACGCGTAGGAGGAGTGATGAACTGTTCTTGCTTGCTCTGAGGCCAAACATCATGATGAGCAAAGGGCCTTGCTAATGACTCCCCAAGTAGGCTTTAAAAACTGTAAGTCACTAGCGCTAACCCGATAGCCTGTATGTTGCCTCTGAACATACTCCTCTCTACACTAAAGCAAAAGCCCTGTCAAAGTGCAACTCAAACACGTAATTGGTTGGTGTGGGATATGGTGGAATGCTAGGGCAGGAGCTGTCGTGATGGTAGTCCAGAAATTAAAGCAGGTCCTGTACATATCTACATCTCCAGTGTCCCATCTTATTCAAAACGAAAAATGTAGCTCGTATTTTCATTTTTATAAACAGTATAAAGTTCTCTTATAGTGGCTAATTCAATATATAGTAAGATAATATTGAAAATTAATATATTATATTGTACGCGTCTTAAATATAAAATTTAACAGAATCAATTATGTGGTCAGATAGTGAAACCACCAATGATCTGCTAGGCTTTCGAGTGCATGCAGAGTTATTGGAGGCATTGGTAATGGATGACGCCATTTTGCCAGTAACCATAGGAGTATTCGGTGATTGGGGAAGTGGTAAGTCGAGCATCATGAGAATGATGGAAGCTCAGTTGAAGGATGTTGGAGATGACACCGTCTGCCTTTATTTCAACGGCTGGGTGTTCGAGGGATATGATGATGCCAAAGCCGCCTTGTTGGACTCTATCCTGAAGGTTTTCGATGATGAGCAGAGGTTTGGGATTACCGTCAAAAAGAAGGCTACCCAATTATTCAAATCCGTTAACTGGATGAGGGCTATGGGCTTAGGTTTCAAAAACGTAGCCATGCCTTTGATAATGGCATCAGTAGGCGGGCCTGTTGGGATGGCAACAGCATTTTCAAGCATGCTTCCATCAGGGTTTGGTGAAAGAGTTGCTGGGTTATTCAAATCAGGCGAAGGTGCCTCTGAGGATGGTAAGGAAGATGCATCCGCAGGCAGCGACTCATTGTTCAATGAGCCGCCAGAAGAAAAAGCTATGCTCGTGCGAGAGTTCCGAGATAGGTTTTCAGAGCTTATTGCGGAGACAAAGATCAAACGACTGGTCGTCCTGATAGATGATTTAGATCGGTGCAGCCCAGAGAGGCTGATTGAAAACTTAGAGGCCATAAAACTGTTTCTGAATGTGCCAAATACAGCCTTTGTCATAGGAGCTGATCCACGGATCGTGAAGCATGCAATTGAATACCGCTATAAGTCACGTTTAACCTCAGATGACCCAGCGAACGCTGATGCTAGAACAGAGCGGATAAGTGACCAGTTCGTAAAGGACTACCTAGAGAAACTGATCCAGATCCCATACTATCTGCCACGGCTGTCTGATCCAGAGGTAGAGACTTTCCTTTCACTCCTGTTCTGTGAAAAGCATCTTGAGAAAGAAGCATACCAGAAAGTGCTGGGAAATTTCAATGAGTATCGAACCACTAATCGATACGGAACCTTTGGGTTTGGTGAAGTCACAACTTTGCTAGGCCAAACAGACACTGGTGAGCTGTTGAATAACGCACCTTTGATTTCAACATTGTCTCCGGTAATCGCTGAAGGGTTGAAGGGTAATCCCCGCCAAATTAAAAGGTTCCTAAATTCATTCACGCTACGCACACGCTTAGCCAAGGTAGCCAAAATAGGCACTTTCAGGCTTGACGTCTTGGGTAAGCTCATGGTGCTTGAATATATTGAACCAGAACTATTCAGGAAGGTATATGATTGGCAAGCGGTGCAGCATGGAGAGCCTACCGAACTAGCCGAGCTTGAGCAGTTGGCGAGTGATTCAAATTATGAAGAAATGGGCACCAAACACGGAGCTATTTGGAAATCGAATCGATTAATACGCTGGCTGCTGGTAGAGCCTAGTTTGACTGGTGTTGACCTCCGTGACTACTTCTGGCTTTCCAGAGATCAGTTGTCTACTAGTATAAATGGAGCATCTTTAATCCCGGCACATATTAAAGATCTATCTGGGGAATTATTGGCATATGGCTCGAATTCAATTCTACGTACCATAGCACAGAAGGCCGTTTTATCACTTACAGAAGCAGAACAAAATCTCCTTTTAGGTATGCTTAAACAAGAGGTTATTAAACGGCCAGAGAATTTAAAGGGGCACCGAATTTTCTTTGAGTTGATAGATTTGAAAATGACTAATGCGTTGACTCAATATTTAAGTGCGTTGGAGAAAACCAGCCATCTTGAGATACCTTTCAGTCTCTACAACGATATAGAACTGATTGGAAAAAGAACGCAAGAGATTTTAGTACTAGAGTCTGCTTATGATCCTAAATCAAATATAGGCAAACGTATACTTAACAAGAATAAGAAGAGGTAATGGGAACTACACAACGTATAGTGCCTGGCGTTACAGGGGAGCCGAACTGGGGAAGTCTATCACACGGTGTCACAACGGTGGCGGGAACGGTCGAGAAAGAGAAGAACGAAGCCGACAAAGAAACCCCAGATGCAGCTAAACTTAATCAACTGAGTACGCGAAAAGCTGAGCAGATAAAGGTCGCCGCCTCACGGCTAATACTTGCCGCTGGTGGTAGAGCTTCTGTTAAGTCAGGTCGGTCTTCCACAGTTGGAAAGGCGGGAAGACGCGGAGCAAGCCGGTTGGCGTCCTTCTTTTCAATCGTAGGAACAGGGGGGGTGGCCGCAGCGATCTCCAATGTTAATTTACCATTGGCCAACCTTGCTGGCCTTTCTGTTGACGAGATAATCCAAAAGGTGATTCTTTACTGTTCTGACGGTAGCACTGGGATGGACGAGACTGCTGCGAATGCAGCATGCAACCACCTTATGCAGCAGTTAGCCGAGCAGGCGGCTACCCCTGAAGCTTTCGAAGTGGCCATTCAGGAAGCTATAACCGATAAAGGTGTGGAGTTCCTGCTGTGCGAATACTTCGGATTTTACATATTCGAGCACCTTTCCCAGAGGTTTCAGGAAAAGATAACACAGGCCAGAGGACAGGCGGTATCAGCGGCGACATTCAATGAGATAAAGCTTGACATTGTTGGACGGGTACACGTGATCGGTGCTAGCAGACCAGTATCTAGTATCAACTGGCAGAGTTCCCAAGGGCAGCAAATCATTGATGACATATTTGACAGTATATTAGGTATCTTCGAATGAGAGTAGAATTGAACATTACCTCGCCTACAGCCATTGATGTTGATGGTAACTTAAGTGCCAGTATTACATACAACGATCCTCGTTCCACACCACATCATCAGACACAGCGCGCGAATGTCTCCATGAGATGCTCTGAAATTTTGTCCTTTTGCGCCCATGCGCCTAGCAAAGCCTTCGATCTTTTCTTTCTGGCGGCATGTGCATATGGGATAGACAGATTAATCGAACGTCGACCGTATTCAACAGACGGCTGGTCTCGGGAGCTGAAGATGACGGTTCCTGTCATCGATTTGAGTGTTTGGAGTGGTAAAGAACAGGAAACAGGTAATATTCTCTCTTTCCTGACAGGTGATTATTGGGAAGTAGAATTCACACAAAGCTCCTTGGTGTTACCCTCTGCTGCTTCAACTCCACTGCCCAGCCCTAATATTGATCATGTGAACTTATTCTCAGGTGGCTTGGATTCTTTGATTGGCGCTGTTGACTTTCTTTCTAACGAACCTACAAAGAGGTTACTGCTTATCTCTCATTATGACGTCAACATGAATGGTCCTAAAGGCGATCAGATAAAGTTGTATGATGAGTTAACAAAGAAATATAGCCAGCCAATTGCTTGGAGTAAGTCAGTAGGTATTTATTTGGAGAATGCTACCAATGGCCAGCGTGAGAATACACTGCGGAGTCGCTCTTTGCTCTTCATCGCTCTTGCCGTGCTAGCCGCCAACTCCTACGGGAATGGCTTGCCAATTTGGGTACCAGAGAATGGTAGTGTCTCGTTAAACTACCCACTAAGCCCATCACGGCGGACGGCGTGCAGCACGAGAACAACCCATCCACGGTTGCTGAAGGACATCCGTCAACTGTTGACTAATTTAGGTTTGGCCAGTGACATCACAAATCCTTATGAACTAATGACTAAGGGTGAGATGGTAGAACAATGCGCAGACAGGCCATTTTTAATGGATGTCGTAAATCATTCAAATTCCTGCGGTAAGCGTGGTCACCGCAGAGGGTGGTTTCGCTCTGCCTCTCACTGCGGAGTTTGCATGCCGTGTGTCTACCGCCGAGCGGCACTTGTAGGCTACACTGACCCGACAACCTATGGAATTAATTTGGAAGAGTTGGAGTGGAATGCGACCCGCACACGTTTGGTTAAGAAACGCGGTCAGGATTTGGATGCCTGTTTGGAGTTTTTAGGTATGGATCTTAATAATAAACAAATACAAACAGAATTAATACTCAACGGGGTAAATGATCTGGATAGCCTGCCTGAATACTCACAAGTGGTAGAAAGAACCAGGGAAGAACTTAAGGATTTAATTAGGCAGAATCCTGATCAGGATATAAGGAAAAAGGCAGGTATTTTATGATAGATGCGCATTGTCATATTGACCTTTACCCTAACCCGATGGCTGTGGCGCACCGATGTGAGAGAGCAGGAGTTTTGACATTAGCCATGACTAACCTACCAAGTCATTTCGGCCAAGGTATGCGCCATTTGAAGGGATTTAAACATGTTAGGCTAGCTCTAGGCATGCACCCTCTTTATGTCGATCGACATAAAGAGGAATTTGCTCTATTTGAGAAATATGTTGACCTGACCTCTTACATAGGTGAAGTAGGACTTGATTTCAGTCGAGAAGGAATAGCAACTAAAGAAAAACAAAAACAAAGTTTTGAGTACGTTCTAAGAAAGGTGCACGGAAAAAAGAAAATACTTAGCCTTCACTCCCGTGGCGCCGAAAGGGAAACTTTGGACTTGTTAGTGCAGCACAAAATTGAATTTGCTATCTTCCATTGGTATTCTGGCTCTGCTTCTTTACTTCGAGAAGCTACAGAGAAAGGTTATTATTTTTCTGTGAACCCAGCAATGCTGCGTTCACAGAAATCAAAGTCTTTAATAGATCAAATTCCGCTTAATTTACTTTTGACGGAAACAGATGGCCCATTTATCCAGCATAACAACAAATTGTTGGAACCTTCAGATGTAGCTTTGGTAACTGAATATTTGGCGAAGCATTGGGAAATGCCCCTAGATAGAGTACAAGAACAGATTAGGAGGAATTTTGCTATGTTGATTGGGAATTTAAGGTAATTCTAAGAAGCCCTATAGTCGAGGTACGCTTTGTAAATGGCTTTTTAATAAAGAAGGTATTTTAGTACACCGGCAATTGCAACCTACTATAATATCGAGCTCATGTTACATATCTCCTGAATAGTATCATGACCTACTTTTTGTGATTAGAAATACTCAAACAGTATAAATTATGATAACAGGAGAGATGAAGAGAGTAAAAGCATTAAAAATCTTTTTTGTTACTTTTCTGTTACTCTGGAAATGAAAAAGCGGCTTAAACTGTAGTTTAAGCCGCTTTTTGCTGTTTACTCTGTAGCCCGTAGGGGAATCGAACCCCTGTTACCAGAATGAAAATCTGGCGTCCTAACCCCTAGACGAACGGGCCGTTCTGTCTAATTGTGGTGCAAATATACGGCTCTTTCATTAGATGCAAAACATACAGATAAATTTTTTTTGACTTAACCTATAAGTTGCTCACTGTCAGGTGAGAAAAAAATATTGGTTTTACACTATGGTAATTGTAACTTCGCACCATAAATCAAAACTCTCAAACTTAGATAATATGTCTAAAATAAAAGTTGCAATTAACGGTTTTGGCCGAATCGGCAGACTTACATTTAAGGCGCTGCTACAGAAGGAGAATGTAGAGGTTGTTGCTATCAACGACCTTACTGACACCAAAACACTGGCGCACCTGTTAAAGTACGACTCTGTGCACGGTCGTTTTAATGGCACTGTTGAGGCCACTGATAAGGGTATCGTGGTAAATGGCCAGGAAATCCAGATCACAGCTGAGCGTGAGCCTAAAAACTTGCCTTGGGGTGAACTAGGTATTGATGTAGTTTTAGAGTCTACTGGTCGATTTGTAGATGAGAAAGGTGCTGGCGGCCACTTAGAGGCTGGCGCTAGGAAAGTAGTTATTTCTGCTCCTGCTAAAGGGGATATTACAACTGTAGTACTTGGGGTGAACGAAGAAGTTCTTACAGGTGATGAGACAATAGTTTCTAACGCTTCCTGTACAACTAACTGCCTTGCTCCAATGGCGAAAGTACTGGATGATACTTTCGGAATAGAGAAAGGTTATATTACAACAGTACACGCCTATACTGCTGACCAGAACCTGCAGGATGCGCCGCACAGTGATCTAAGAAGAGCTCGTGCTGCTGCTTATTCTATCGTGCCTACATCTACGGGTGCGGCAAAGGCTGTTGGACTTGTGCTTCCACACCTGAAAGGTAAACTGGATGGTGTTGCAATGCGCGTTCCTATTCCGGATGGTTCACTTACAGACCTTACTGTTGTTCTGAAGAAGCCAGCTACGAAAGAAGAAATAAATGCTGCAATGAAGAAAGCTGCCGAAGGGGAAATGAAAGGTATCCTGGAATACACTGAAGACCCTATCGTATCTATCGACATTATCGGAAACACACACTCTTGTATCTTTGATGCAGAGATGACATCAGCTAACGAAACACTTGTGAAAGTTGTTGGCTGGTACGATAATGAGGCTGGTTACTCAAACAGAGCTGCTGACCTGATCACACGTATCGGTTAAGCAACAGCTTACACTTATAAGACAAAGCCCGTCCTGAAAAGGTCGGGCTTTTGTTTTTACTTTAAAAACAACTGCATTGGTAAAGTATAAGTATAAAGTGATAAAAGTCATCGTTTATATTCATAAATGACAATACTTTTATACTCATAACCGGCATTTATACTAAAAGCTAATCCAATGATAAGAAGAATTTTAGTCCCTACTGATTTTTCGGAGCACGCCAGAAACGCTTACGAAATTGCTTTAAGCATTGCCAGGCAAACAGGTGCGGCCATTAAACTACTGCATGTGGTAGAAATGCCTTATGCTACAAATTACAACATGTCTGGCAGCTTCAGTGCGACAGGTGATACAAGTTTGCCAAGCGATGGTATGGAGCAGGTGTATGTGATGCAAATGCTGGAAACGACAAAGCAAAACATGACAAGGCTGATCCGTTCTCTGGATCATGAAGGTATTGATGTAGTGGAGGAAGTGGTAGTAGACAGGCCGATCAGCAAAATAAAGCGAACAATAAAAGAGGATGAAGTAGACCTGGTGGTGATGGGGTCTAAAGGGGCAAGTGGGCTCGATGAGTTCCTGGTAGGTTCCAATACCGAAAAGGTGGTGCGCTCTGCCGACTGTCCGGTTCTAACCATAAAGCATCGTGATCCCGAGTTTATAGTTAAGGAGATCGTACTGGCCTCAGACTTTAAGCGTGAAGTGCGTTATGCAGTGGATCGCTTTATAGAGTTTCAGAAATTATTTGGAGCCAGGATTCACTTAGTATATATTAACACCCCCGGGGCTTTTGAGTCCAGCGGGAATCTGAGACAAAAATTAGAGCACGCCGCTCACAAGTATGGCCTGGAGAACTATACCATTAATGTGTACAACGATGTAATAGAGGAAGATGGCATCCTGCATTTCGCAAATGATATACAAGCGGACCTGATCATGATGGCAACACATGGCAGAACAGGCTTATCTCATTTACTAAGCGGAAGTATTGCCGAGGACCTTGTCAACCATACAAAAATACCGGTACTTACATTTCATTTAAAGTGAAGTGGCCTAAAGTACAGAAAAGCCCGGCATATGATGTGCCGGGCTTTTTTTATTGTCAGCCGGAAAAGGTAATTTTGCTACTTGGGTTTAAAACCTTTACCTATGAGCCTTCGTCCGCATATCCGCTTTATTGTAAATCCTGTTTCAGGGCCAAAGAGTCGTGTAGATGTGGCTGCACGTATTCAGTCTCTTTTAAACCACGAAAAGTTTAAACACGACATCGTTTACACTACGCATGCAGGTCACGCACCTGAACTTGCCAGGAAGGCGGCAGACAAAGGATATGAGATTGTAGTAGCTGTAGGAGGGGATGGTACAGTAAATGAAGTTGCCCAAGGCCTGCTGTATTCAGAAACTGCCCTGGCAATACTTCCGAAAGGCTCCGGAAATGGATTGGCGCGTCATCTGAAAATACCCATGGGTTTAGACGGGGCTTTGAAGGCACTGAACCGGGGGCAGATCTCCACTATAGACAGTGGAAGTATAAACGGACATGCTTTTTTTACTACTGCAGGTATAGGGTTTGATGCTTATATCAGTTCTGTTTTTGCAGGCAATAAAAAGCGGGGACTACAGACGTATGTTGAATTAGTAATGAAAGAAGTTCTCAGCTATAAGCACTTGCCTATAAAAGCCCGGATTAACGATAACTCATTTGATACCAACTGTTATGTAATGGCTTTTGCAAATGCCGCCCAGTATGGTAATAATGCCTACATAGCGCCCATGGCTGATATTCAGGATGGGCTGTTAGATGTTTGCCTTGTGCGTAAGCTGGATCTGGTGAAGGCTTTACACCTTAGTTACTGCATGATTACAAAGCAATTGGCGAATGTAGATAGTGCCGAGTATTTTAAAACAACGCACGTAAAAGTAGAAACAGAGGAGCCCATGATGTTTCACGCCGATGGTGATTACAAGGGTAAAGCAACAGATTTTGAAGTTGAGATGAAACCTCTGTCGCTGAAGGTGCTGGTGCCTTAAACTACTATACTTTGTAAGCGGTAAAGTGCAAGCAGGATCAATTGCAGGTTAAATAAAATAGAAAATGAAAGATAAGAATAAGAAAGGCCGTCAAGGTGTGGTATACTCCACCAGTACAGACTTTAATTATGAGTATGACCAGGAGCAGGAACAGGAGACCCTGCCTCCGCAGCAACAGAACCTGAAAGTAATGCTTGATAAAAAGTCCAGGGGGGGCAAGCAGGTAACGTTAGTGACCGGGTTTGTTGGCACCGAGGATGACCTTAAAGAACTTGGCAAGCTGTTAAAGAGCAAGTGTGGTGTAGGTGGCTCTGTTAAAGACGGCGAGATCCTGATCCAGGGCGATTTCCGAGACAAGGCATTGCAGGTGCTGCAAAGCGCAGGCTACAAAGTGAAAAAGGCCGGCGGATGATAAAAACAGCGGTATACCAGCAATTGAATGTAGCTGATCTCCCGCTGTTTGCAATATGAGTTTCTTTATACGAGGCGTCTAGTTCCAATACTCCCTGATTCTTTCCAGATCTTCAGGTGTATCAATGCCTATCGTTTCAAATTCGGTGATGGCGGTAGAGATGCGAAAGCCATTCTCAAGCCAGCGCAGCTGCTCCAGCGACTCTGCCAGTTCCAGCTCAGAAGGAGGGAGCTGTGTTATCTGTTCCAAGATGTCGGCTCTGTAGCCGTAAATACCGATGTGCTTGTAATATGTGTGCTGTTGGTGCCAGATATCATCAGGCACATTACGGCAGTAGGGTATAGGTTGACGGCTGAAGTATAAAGCCTCCTTTGCTTTGTTCAGCACCACTTTCGGAGCGTTAACATTAAACAATTCTTCGGCAGTTTCTATTTTTTTGATCAGGGTTGCCAACTGTGTTCGCGAGTCTTTAAAACAAGAAGCAACCAGGTCAATTTGCTCAGGACGTATAAAAGGCTCATCCCCCTGAATATTAATGATGTATTCAAAAGGGTGATCATACTGCTTATATGCCTCAAAACAGCGATCTGTACCACTCTGGTGATGCTCGGCAGTCATTACCGCTTTCCCCCCAAAACCTAATACATGTTCCAGTATGCGCTGGTCGTCTGTTGCCACTACAACATCCGTAAGGCTAGAGCTTTTGGCCTGCTCATATACCCGCCGGATCATAGTTTTACCTTTGATATCAGTTAATGGCTTACCCGGAAAGCGGGTGCTGGCATAGCGGGCAGGTATAATTCCAAGTACATCCATAGTGGTAGTGGGTTTAGTTGGTTTTTAAAGCGGTCATGTGTTAGTCAAAGTTACACAACTCATCCAATTTAACCACTATCACCTGCTTTAGTCTTATACTTTAGCAGGGTTACTTCCGCCGGATATCCAGGATCTTAATGCTATTCATGTCCAGGCCCGTCTGACATGCCTTTACATTTTTATGATAGTTTATCAGTTTTACTTCTACCTGAGTGGGAGTATTAGTTTTGTAAGAATTAGCTATATCAGCCTCATTAACAGGTTTTTGGTAAGCGCCATCAACAGTTAATGTAAAACCGCAACCGTCAACAGCGTAATCCCCGGACCAAAATAAAGTAGCCTCTACAGTTTCTAATGTGGCTCCATCTGTCTCAGTGTCTTTACTGCAGGAGATGAACCCTGGTGAACTGAAAAGTAGTGCAAAGGTGAATAATATAGTAGTTGTTTTCATGTGCTGTTCTTTTAACACATGATTCACGAATACGCTTTTTGGTTGCAGTCTATTAAAAATAAACTAAAGAGATTCAACAGAGATAATTCTGATAGCCTCCATTACCCTTGGCTGGGGCAACATGCCACATCGCCTGTCAATAGGTTCCGGTAGCGGCATATAGGTTAGTTTAACCTGCGTGCTATCACTTTCTTTATAAACGGCAGGTATGGCATCCTCATTTTGAGGAAGGAAATTTTTCCCGTCGATCATTACCTCAAAGCCGCAACCATCGGCCGCTATTTCACCTGTCCAGAAGAGAGTGGCATTGGTTGTTTTGGTACTTCCTTGTTGCTTTGCAGCTTGCTGGCACGATACCATGGCAACTGTCAGAACGGTTAAAATGAGAAAGGCAGATTTCATAAAGTGTTGCATTGGGTTTCTTTTTCTATTTTATATTTTGTTATGAGGTGCTTACACTACTTATCAGGAAACCCGCTTTACCCTTAAAGCAAATGTGCTTTGGTCTACTACTTCTACTGTTTCGCCTTTTTCAATAAATCCGTCACGTGCCTGCGCATCATAAAGCGTGTCATCTATCATCACACGTCCGGAGGGTGTCATGCGGGTATGGGCGACGCCGGTTTTGCCAACTAAATGCTCCGCTGTATTGGCAGATCGGTAGCCCTCTTTGCTGTTAAAAGTGTTGGTAAGTATAACACGTTGCGCGGCTTTACTGCTTATAATTCGATTCCAGGTGAGGGCAATGACCAGGGCAGCACCCAGCATTCCTGCCACTACAGACACCAGGCTTTTTGTCAGGTTCTCGGATGGTACAAAAGTGAAGTCAAAGCTCTGGTTGTTCACCATAATTAAAACCAGCGACACGCAAGTAAGAATGATGCCGCTGATACCGGCAATTCCAAAGCCAGGTATTACGAACACCTCCAACGCAATGAGAATCAGGCCAACCACGAAAAGAAGGATTTCCCAGTTCTCTGCCAGTCCGTTTAGGTAATAGGGTACCAGATAGAAAATAGCGGCCACAATTGCTGCTAACAACGGAAAGCCAATGCCTGGTGTCTGCAGTTCAAAATAAAGTCCGCCTACAATCACAAGAAGTAAAATTCCGCTGATGAACGGATTGAGAAAGAAAGAAACGATTTTATCGGTCGTGCTCAATTGATAGTTGATGATTTCTGCATCCTGCAGGTGAAGTTCTGCCAGCACACCCTTTACATCAACAGCCACTCCATCGCAAAAGCCATATTTTATTGCCTCTGTCGTTGTGAGGGTGAGTACCTGCCCTGCCGACAAGGTGCTGTCAACACTTGCTTCTACCATCGCCTCGGCTAAGTGAGGGTTACGGCCGTTTGCCTCTGCTGTAGAGCGCATAATAGAACGCATATAGCTCTGGTATTTACCCGGTGCAGCCTCCCCGTCCGCGCCTACCACTGTAGCTGCCCCAATGTTGGCACCCGGAGCCATGTAAATGCTGTCGCAGGCCAGGGAGATAAGCGCACCAGCCGAGGCCGCATTTTTGTTGATAAACACATAAACAGGCTTTGGATATTCCAGGATACGCTTCCGTATCTCATCCGCATCATTTAAGGCTCCCCCGAATGTATCAAGCACGAGCAAAACATGATCAGCGCCTGCTTCGGTTGCCTCTTCAAATGCTAACTCTGTGTAGCGGTTGGTACGCGGGTCTATCTCAGACGTCACCTCCATCACAAATACTTTAGGTTTTACTTCCTGAGAAAAAATAGAGAAGGGTAGCAGCAGCAGGAAGAACAGGTAAAGCAGCTTCAAATGCGAATGCTTTGGATAGGATTTCATAATTTAGGGCAGGTTTTAGGGCCAATGTGGCAATAAGATAACAAAAAAACACAAGCTATTTTTACACTACTATTTAAATACGACTTTCAGGCTCCGGTGTGGCGTATCCGCATTGATACTGCTGATGAGTTTCTTGCCCTTGAGGTGCGGGACGCTGACCTGTTGATTGCTACTTTTTACACCCTGAACACCAATAGCTTTGCGCTTAGTAAATTAAGTGTACAGCCATCTAAGGGCTGGTGGATGGGCCTGGAGGATGCGCAATTTGGCATGGTGTTCCTGCACGGCTACGGAGACCGTAAAATTGGCCAGCACAAGGGGATAACAGCCTTGGCAGCTGTGGGTGGTGAAGTGCAGTGGGAGCAGCCTGAATATACCTTTTATGGAATACTTCAGGATGGTATACTTGCTTATCCTGCGGAAAAGCCTGAAGGAGAATTCAAGGTGCTTCAACCCAAAACAGGACAGTTTCTGAACACTGGCATACAACAGCAGGAGGCCTCCTATCAACGTGAAACCTATAGCTATGACCGCTATGCAGCTTGCATATACCCGGCAGTTTACCTGGAAGGGGAGGAATATTTTGAGCAGGTGCGGGATTTTCTGAATGCGCAACACAGCATCATCCCTGTCAGGGCTATTGAGTATGCAGAGACACCTTTTGGCTTTGTTCTCAGCTATTATGAAAATAACGAAAGCGCTGGACTAACAAATTTTGTGGCTGCATTTACTTTAGATGGGGATTTGCAATTAAAAGCAAAACTTGGAAGCGGATTAAGTGGCATTGGTTCAGATACTTTTTTTATCTTTAACCTTAATTTATACTTCTTGCAGGATAAGCACATCCTGAAAGTATACCGACTTTTAGCTTAGTACAATTTTAATCATGCTTCGAACTTTACTAGTTACTCTTGCAGTAGCGCCCTTGCTCTCTTTTTCGGCAAATGCATTTGATATGTCGTCAGTTCGTGATTCGGTTGGTGTGGCGCGCAAAAACGGAAAGGTGTTTGTGCAACACAAAGTAGAGCCGAAAGAAACACTGTATGCTTTATCCAGAAAATACAGTATTCCGGTTTCACAGATCGTAGATGCTAACCCAAGTGTGGAAACGACTATCAAAATAGGGGAAATCGTGCTTATTCCCCGTAAGTATGTGACTTCTAACGCTGTAGCTTCAGCTGCTAAAACTGCACCTGCTGCCAGCAACAGAACTTATACGGTAAATGAAACGGGTAATAAGCTGCATACAGTCGAACTTAACCAAACACTTTATTCTATTTCAAGATTGCACGGCGTTGGTGTGGATGACATTAAACGCTGGAACGGTCTGAAAGACAATAGTATTAGTGTGGGGGCGCAGTTAATAGTTGGCAAAGGAATGGCAAACCCTACTAAAAAGCCAGTTTACATGCCGGAACCAGATGACGAAATGGTAAAGCCAAAAGCCTCTGAGTCTACTAGTTCTTCCGAAACCACAGCGTCAGCCTCTGTTCCTGCCTCTAAAACAGAATCAGCAACGGCAACACCTTCTAACGAACGTATCGAAGAAAAAGAGGAAGAAGATAATACGATCGTTAAACGCATTGTTGAAAACGGAATGGCCGAAATGATCGATCCTAAAACCGATACCAACAAATACCTGGCTTTACACAAAACAGCCCCTGTCGGGACTATCATGCAGGTAAAAAATGCGATGAACAACCAGGTGGTTTATGTTCGTGTGATCGGAAAACTTCCTGATACAGGTGCCAATGAAAAAGTGGTGGTGCGTGTTTCAAAGAAAGCCTATCAGAAACTCGGTGCCGTTGATCAGAAGTTCAGGGTAGAGCTTTCTTATATGCCGTAATTTAACTTATACACGATATTTCAGGAGCCTGGGCAGTAATGTTCAGGCTCCTGTTTTTTTAAGCTATTGCTTATAACGGGACTTGACCTGGAAGTATGAAGCCCATAAGGTCCTTGCAGGTAAACTAAAACAACTTACTATCAAATTCCCGTACTTTACCACATGACCAAAGATTATGCTGCCATTAAAGCCTTGCTCGACGACAGGGTAAAGAAGTATAACAGGCCGGATTTCATCCCGAACGATCCGGTGTCTATTCCTCATCGCTTTGCAAAAAAACAGGATATTGAGATCAGCGGTTTTTTCGCTGCGATTTTAGCGTGGGGTCAGCGAAAAACGATCATTAATAACTGTGTACGGCTGATGCAGCTGATGGACAATACACCGCACCAATTTATACTTGAGCACCAGGAACAGGACCTGCATCGTTTTCTGGGCTTTAAGCACCGTACCTTTAACGATACCGACCTGCTTTACCTCTTGCATTTCTTTAAGTGGTACTATACAAATAACGAAAGCCTTGAAACAGCTTTTACAGGTAAAAACCATGAACTGAAATCGCAGAAAGAGCGGCTTGAGCATTTCCATGATCTGGTTTTTAGCCTGGAAGATGCACCACACCGCACCCGGAAACACATTGCCACACCGGCCCGCAAATCTGCATGCAAGCGCCTGAACATGTACCTGCGCTGGATGGTGCGCAGCGACAATTGCGGTGTAGATTTCGGCATCTGGAATACCATGAAAATGAGCGACCTTATTTGTCCCTGCGATGTGCATGTGGAGCGGGTGGGGCGTAAGCTGGGTCTGATTACCCGGAAAGGAATGGATTGGCAGACGGCCGAAGAGCTGACAGCACATCTCAGGGCTTTTGACCCAACTGACCCCGTGAAATAT
Organism: Pontibacter sp. MBLB2868; assembly: GCF_051904785.1. NCBI lineage: Bacteria > Pseudomonadati > Bacteroidota > Cytophagia > Cytophagales > Hymenobacteraceae > Pontibacter > Pontibacter sp. MBLB2868. The sequence continues at coordinate 784,167 of NZ_CP196710.1, forward strand.
GATTATGCCTTGTTTGGCCTCGGAGTAGAAGAGCGGTTCTAGCAGATAAAAAAATAAACTTTTTTGTATCTGCAGATATCACAAACTCCGATACCTGAAAAAGGAGTACCTTTTCATGCTCCGGTTCACTTAATTGAAATATGCACTAATTTACGGCTATCTGCCCAGTTATGCCTTAAAATACGGAACAGCAGCAACGGTTCTTAAGCAGGATAGAGTGCCTTTCAAGTATGATTTTTCTGTTCGTTGAAATGTGTAGATAATACTATTTTTAGATGATCAGAGAAAGAGGGCCAACCTGTGCCGCCTTTTATTCGCAGCTTAAATTTTGTACTTTTGCATTCTCATCAACGTATTTTAATGCAGTGCTTCCTTTAGAAGTGCTGTAAATCATAGTACAAAAAAAGAAGAATGCATACAGATAACGTAGCCATCCTGGGAGCAGGAAATCTCGGTAAAGCAATTGCAGAAGGACTATTAAGTAACGGGCAATACCAGCCGGAGAACATCTATGTGACCAGGAGAAACACGAAGTCATTACAACACCTGAAAGACAAAGGAATACAGGTAACCAGCGACAACAGTTTTGCTGTTAGAAACTGCCGTTACATCATGCTTTGCGTTCAGCCGGCACACCTCGAAACCGTGCTGAAGGACATTAAGCCTCACCTTGATCCGGAAAAACATGTGCTGCTCAGTGTGATTGCAGGTATTACTATCGATGGCATCAAGAAAATGGCAGGTGATTTTGCTATCGTAAGAAGTATGCCGAACACCGCTATTGCCGTTCATCAGTCCATGACGTGCCTTGCGTTTAATGAGAAAGCAGCGGTAGTTGAGGACGATGTGCAGGAGATTTTCAATTGCCTCGGCGAAACGCTGATAATTGAAGAAGAACTGATGGCAGGTGCTACAGTGTTGTGCTCAAGCGGCATCGCTTTTAACATGCGTTTTATACGTGCCGTAACACAGGGTGGAATACAGTTAGGGCTTGATGCCGAGGATGCCCAGAAAATTGCCGTACAGGTAAGTAAAGGAGCCTCAACCTTGCTTACTATTAACAAGTCTCATCCGGAGCAGGAAATTGATAAAGTAACCACACCGGAAGGATGCACCATTACCGGCTTAAACGAAATGGAACACCAGGGACTGAGCTCTGCGGTGATCAAGGGCCTGGTAGGCTCTTACAATAGAATATTAGACCTTAAGGAGCAGCGGGAGAAGGAAGCCGAAATGGCTTAAGCCGCTGCTTTTATATACATGCTGTTCTGGGGTAAGCACCGTAGCTTATAAACTATGCCCATGCTTTACCCTGGAGCAGCATTTGTTTTTCTGCCCATGTGCTACCTGATCGACCAGCGGTCTGCAAGATAACCGGCTCCTGGTTTACCTGCTCATGGTCAGCAGAAATGCTACATCACATTCGAAATCAAATTTTTTAGACATTACCAAATGGATAATCAGCCACAGCTAGTTGTTGTGAAAGTAGGTTCTAATGTTCTCACAAAAGACGATGGATCGCCTGACAGGCAACGCATGGCTTCGCTTGCCAAACAAATAGTTTTTTTAAAAGAAAAAGGCATTCAGGTGGTGCTTGTTTCTTCTGGTGCCGTAGCCTTTGCAAGAAACAAGATCAAGTTTGACGATAAAACTGAGTCGGTGGTACAAAAGCAGATACTTGCGTCAGTAGGTCAAATAGACATTGTACAGTCTTACAAGGAATTATTCCAGCAGGCTGGGCAGCAGATAGCTCAAATTGTAGTTACGCCCCAGGACTTCCTGTCACGGCGCCATTACCTCAACATCAAGGACTGCCTGCAGGGTTTGCTTAATCATAACATCATCCCAATCATAAATGAGAACGATGCCGTGGCTGTTACTGAACTGATGTTCACTGACAACGATGAGCTGGCAAGTATGACAGCCGCCATGATCGATGCGGATACGCTGATCCTGCTCACTAACGTGGACGGCATTTACCAGGGACATCCGGATGACCCGGATTCACGGCTCATTGAGCGTATCAGCCGCAAAACATCTGGCGTGAGCCGCTATATTTCTACCACAAAGTCTGCTTTCGGAAGGGGAGGGATGCGCAGTAAAATGAAAATGGCGAAGAAAGCTGCCTACCTGGGAATTCATGTGTACATCGCCAATGGTAACCGCGATGATGTACTGCTTGACTTTTATAACCGCAGGCTAAAGGCCACTTACTTTGAGCCGGAGTCATCCAAGCCAAATCCAAAAAAATGGGTAGCCCATAGCGATAACTACACCAAAGGGGAAGTGATAGTGAACGATGGAGCCCGTGTTGCTTTACATGCTGAAGATGCCGCCAGTTTATTGCCTGTTGGAGTAGTTGGCATTACAGGCAATTTCTCGAAAGGAGATATTGTCAGGATAAAGGATGAGAACGGTGAGAAACTAGGACTAGGAAAAGCAGAATACGGCTCCAGAAAAGCTGCCGAAAGAGTGGGAATGAGTAAGCAGAAACCCATCATCCATTACAATTATTTATACTTATTTAAATATCATAACCTATAATATATGGCTTTGCAACAAGTATTTACACGTGTAAAACAAGCGAGCAGGAAATTACCCATGCTTTCTGAAGATACAGTAACGAAGGTGCTGCAAGACCTTGCTGCAAATGCTGTGAAAGAAACAGATGCTATTCTGCTGGCGAACCAGCAGGACCTGGAGCGTATGGATGAAAATGATCCGAAGTATGATCGGTTAAAGCTGACCGGTGAACGCGTTGCTAGTATAGCAAACGATATACGCAACGTAGCTGAGTTGCCCTCTCCACTGGGTCGGGTGCTTACGGAGCGGCGCATGGAAAATGGGCTTGAAATGAAAAAAGTGTCGGTACCGCTAGGTGTGATCGGTGTGATTTATGAGGCGCGGCCTAACGTTACTTTTGATGTATTCAGCTTATGCCTGCGGTCTGGTAATGCTTTACTGTTAAAAGGTGGCAGTGATGCCAAATGCTCCAACGCTGCTATTGTGAAACTGATACACCAGGTGCTGGAGCAAAACGGCGTTGATAAAGACATTGTGCAGCTACTGCCCCCGGAAAGGGAGGCCACACACGAAATGCTACATGCCGTAGGATATGTTGATATTATTATTCCACGGGGCAGCCAGGGGCTGATCAATTATGTGCGTGAAAATTCGAAGGTGCCTGTTATTGAAACCGGTGCAGGAATAGTGCATACTTATTTTGATGCCTATGCCGACCTTACCACTGGAAAAGATATTATAATTAATGCAAAAACACGCCGTGTAAGTGTGTGCAATGCACTGGATTGCCTGGTAATACATGAGGATCGTTTACCTGACCTGGCCGAGATCGGAAAAGGGCTGGCAGCAGAAGGTGTAAAGCTATTTGCTGACGGAGCGGCCTTTGCTGCATTACAGGGGGCCTATCCTGCCGATCTGTTGCAAGAGGCCACGGAAGAACATTTTGGAACAGAATTCCTTTCGCTAAAGATGTCTGTTAAAACAGTTGCCGGTTTAACCGAAGCCATAGAGCATATTAATACCTATACTTCGCAGCATAGCGAGGCAATTATATCGGATAAGGAGGAACACATTGACCTGTTTCTGAAAGCCGTGGATGCCGCCGCAGTATATGCCAATACCTCCACAGCCTTCACAGACGGAGCCCAATTTGGGCTAGGTGCTGAGATCGGTATCAGCACTCAGAAATTACATGCCCGTGGACCAATGGCACTGGAAGAACTGACAAGTTATAAATGGATTATTAAAGGCAAAGGCCAAGTAAGAGCTTAAAGGTAAACCTAACGTATAAAAGCAGCAGCGGCCCGCAATATTATTGCGGGCCGCTGCTGCTTTTATACTACCAGTTGGTGGTAAAGCTTATCAAGGGTTTCCTGTGGGTCTGTGCACAGGCCCGGGTGCACCGGAGATGTTTGTATAACGGTACTGCGGGTGGCGGTAAGCCAACGGAAGCGTGAAGCAATTGGCAAATCGCCGATAGTACCCCCTTCCTTGTGGCCGGCACAGATCCTGTCGAAGGCATGTAACCTTTCTTTCAGTTCTTCCAGATCCGGTTTATCAGAAAAAGAGCATAGTCGCTGCTCGTTCAGTTCGCATTTCGTTTTCAGAAATCCTTTGGAGGAGCAATAAAGAATAACACCGACGTTGATAAATTCCTCCCGCTCAACGCACGGCACTACGCGTATTACAGCGTACTCAAATAAGTGCTTGTCTGGCATGTTGCGCTTCTTTTATAAATAGTTCGGTGTGTTTGAGTCTTGTTTCCAGAAACAGGGCATATACCGCTCGGTGCTCACTTACCGAATCGAATGGTGAGTCGATGGTTTGGAGCCACTCATCGGGTATCAGTTCGACAATGGACTGAATTCGCTCCGGCGTAAGTATACTTCTGAATTCAGCATCCACTGTTTCCAGTTCAGTAGCCTGTGGCAGAAGTACATGGTCTTTTACCTGCACAAATGGCCGCTTTGCCTGCTCTTCCCAATTATACCCCGCATGGTGAAAGTATAGTGAAGCCCCATGGTCGATCAGCCAAAGCTCCTTGTGCCACATCAGCATATTGGTGTTGCGAGGTGTGCGATCTACGTTCGTGATCAGGCAATCAAGCCAAACGATCTGAGAGGCAAGCCTGGCGTCGACAGTAGTTACCAGGGCATCGAAGGTGATGGCACCGGACAGGTAGTGCAGGGCCAGGTTCAGTCCTTCACTGGCCCTGAGCAGGTCCTGAATTTCTTCATCCGGTTCGGTGCGGCCAAATGCTTCGTCAAGGGTAGCAAAAACCAGTTCCGGTACTTTAAAACCCAGTGTACGGGCAATTTCGCCGGAAATAAGTTCTGCGATCAGTGCCTTAAGGCCCTGGCCAGCGCCACGAAACTTAAGCACGTACAAAAACTCATCATCGGCCTCTACCAGTGCTGGCAGTGAGCCTCCTTCACGCAAAGGGGTAACATAGCGGGTCACCTCTACGGTTCGGAGTTCAGTTGGGGTATACTTCATACGTTAGGTACTACTTGCCAATTGCTAAATTTAATGTGCAGCCGAAATCACTTTGATCTTTTTATGCATACACACGCTGCTTTCAACACCGGCATACTGTCCGAAGTTAGGAATAATATTGTAACCGCACTTTTGGTACAGCCCTATTGCCTCCGGCTGCCTGATACCTGTTTCCAGGATACAGGTTGTGTAGCCGGACTCTAAAGCCCACTTCTCCAGTTCGTGAAGTATGCGCATTGCAATGCCCTGGCCCCGGTAAAGTTCGTGCACAAACATCCGTTTTATTTCAGCAATACTTGTGGTATATGCCTTAAAAGCGCCGCAGCCTACAGGCTTGCCATCCTGGTAAGCCACTACCACGTGCCGGATCTTATCCAGCTTATTGAACTGAGCGAAAAAGGCATGCTCATCTCCATCCCTAAACTGCAGGTCATGGTCAAGTAAGGTCACAAGCTTCCTGAAATCCGTACTGTCCGAATCGGTTCGAATAAGTTCGCCCATTTCTGTATCCTTTAAGAAGAATCGTTTTTAAAGCACAAGTATAAACAAGAAAAAGGTGATTTTTTTAGAAATTTAACGCGGCAAAAAACCACTTGTATACTACGCTCAGAAGCGCAGGAGTTTAGCACACACTTTTCAGACAAAAAGCAATCAAACGTTTTATTTGCCAGTCCATATTTACTACCTTATCTTTTCAATAAGAAAGTGCCAGATGTTTAGAACTATACTGCTTTTACTGCTCATACTTGGCAGCATCACTGTTAATGCACAAAGTATTTTACGCGGAAAAGTAATAGATAATCAGACAAATGAGCCTCTTGAGTTTGTTTCTATTTACCTGAATAATACCACTACAGGCACTCATACCAACGAAAAGGGCGAGTTTACATTAGGTGTTGGGGTAGGCACGTATGAGGTCGTTGTTTCATTTATTGGTTATGAACCGGTTATTTACCAGGTAAAAGCCGATAGCCTGGCACCGAGTTACCTTATTAAGCTTGCCCCGAAGGCTTTTAACCTGGGCGAGGTGGAAATTACAGCCAAACGTGATAAAGAGTGGTACTATAACCTGGAGGTTTTTAAACAGAATTTTCTAGGAAGGAGCAAGCTAGGGCAGCAGTGTAAAATTCTTAACCCTGAAGTACTTATCATTGTGTATGATTCGCAGGAAGGGGTGCTCGATGTACAGGCAAAGGATGTGTTGCTGATAGATAATAAAGCTTTGGGCTATCGCATAGAATACCTGCTCACTGATTTTAAACTTTACTTCAGAGAGAACTACTGTTATTTTCTGGGTTATCCTAAATTCATACAGATGCAGGGAGGGAACAACAAGCTGCAGCGATGGAGTAAAAATCGGGAAAAGGCTTATAGTGGCTCCTTCATGCATTTTGTGAGAGCATTGCAAAAGAAGCAGTTGGCAGAACAGGGATTTAACCTGCGCCGCCTGTACCGCATACCCAACCCGAACCGACCTACTGATGAAGAAATAGCCCAAGCCCGGGCTGCGATTAGGCTGTCAGGTACAAGCAATGCTCCGGACAATGAAAATGAAAGTATACTTTCAAGGGCGAGGCTTCCCAAACTCATACAAAGCCTGGATATTAATCCTGTTCCTTATGAAGCGTACCTTACTACTGAAGCCGCTACAGCGACTTTAGCCTTTGCAGATTTCATGCAGGTAGTATATACTGGCGAGAAAGAAGAACTAGCATATCTGCTGCAGTTCAGCGATCGCAAGTCCGGTAAACCCAGTTACCAAACATCTGTTATATCGCTGCATTCAGGCAGTGTGCAACTAGAGCCTAATGGCAGTGTATCGGAGCCATTAGATGTGCTATTAGAAGGGTATTGGGGTTGGGAAAAAGTGGGCGAAATGCTTCCCCTGGACTACAAATTTCAATAATGAAGGTGCGCATTAAAATATGAAGACTACCCTTGCCGAGCACTTTGATAAACTGATGCAGCAGACCTATTGCAATGGTCAACCAGGTGCAGCCTTACTAATTGCTTCAGAGGGGGAGGTGCTGTATGAAAGAGGCTTCGGAGTGGCTGACATGGCTTCTGCAATGCCCATTACACCAACTACCAATTTCAGGTTAGCCTCTGTTTCAAAACAGTTTACTGCCATGGCCATTCAACTGCTGGTGCAGCAACGCCTGCTAAACTATGAGGATAGGCTGGATCGGTTTTTTTCTGGTTTCAGAATGACCGGCAAACCAATTACTTTACGACACTTGCTTACCCATACTTCAGGCTTACCGGATTATGAGGGACTTGTTGACGATAACAGGCAGGATCAAGTGAGTGACGATGAGGTGCTTCGGCTAATTTCATCCCAGGGGAGCAACCTCTTTGAACCAGGCAGCCAGTTCTATTACAGCAATACAGGTTTCGTTCTATTGGCATTGGTTGTGCAACAGGTAGCCTGTATGCCGTATGCGGTGTTCCTGAAGCAGTACATTTTTGAGCCTTTAGGTATGTCTGGTTCCAGGCTTTATGAGGCTGGGTTAGAGATACCGGAAAGGGCAATGGGATATGCTTCTGATGCAGCAGGGGAGACTATCTTCTCAGATCAAAGCATTTGCACAGCAACAAAAGGAGATGGTTGCATTTATACTTCGGTGCAGGATTATTTTAAATGGCACGAAGCTCTGGAGCAGAACAGTGCTTTTATGATAGAGCGTGTGCTGCAGGAGGTTAACGCAACTATTCCCGGCAGCCCTGGCTGGCACTACGGAATGGGGTGGTTCTTTGCCAGACGCAAAAACGGGAGCTTTGAAATGTACCACACTGGCAACACCTGTGGATTCAGCAATCTTGTCATCCGTATTCCTGAGAACAACTCACTGGTAGCATGCCTCTCAAATATAGCAGATAACCCGCACCTGCTTACAGGGCTTTTAGATGCCCTACAGCCATACCCTAAACTCAGGCCGGAGTCAGGGCTGGTAAGGCAACTTCTAAACCTGACACGTTAAGTACTAAAGTACAGGACTTGTATGAAGTGAACGGCCCGTTCACATAAAGGCTCACTGTATATCAATATCATACTTGCTGAGCAACCCCAACACCTCAGGTAAAGAGAATTTTGCATTCCTGATCTGAGACTTCTCTGGGTCTATGCTATAATTATAGGCTGTACGTAAGTCTGACTTTACCAGCACACTGAACTCAAATGTGGCCTCTGCCAAATCGCAATCACTAAACAAGGCGCTTGTCAGGTTAGCCTCATTAAAATCAACCTCTTTCAGGCTGCAATTAGTAAACTGTGTACCTTTCAGGTTTAGCTTAAAGAAGGACGACAAGTTTAACTGACAGTCTTTAAAACTAACGGAGAGGAGGAAGTTGTTGCAGTCCTCAAAGTGCAGGCCAAGTAGTTTGCAATCCTCAAAAGCAACATCTCTAAAGGCAGTGCCTTGCAAATTGGCCATGCTGAGGTCACAGTTCTTGAATTGGCAGTCTATGAAAGCTATACCTGCAAGGTCAGCATGTGCGAAGAGGCAGTTACTGAATGTGCAGTTCTCATACGCCCCTTTTTGTAGCTGCTTCTCAGTAAAATCAATACCTGAGAAATTACTGTCTGCTGTATCTGTCGTATTCATTTCTCCTGATAATCCCTCCGTAACAGCTAGTTTACAGCAATTTTCAGAACCACTTTTCTTACGTTTTCTTCCGTTACCATAGCGGCGTGGGCATCGTCGGGGTAGAAAATAGTAAATGACCCAGCCGGAACATCAAACCAGTTTTTTGTCTTATCCGGAAAGAATGCCGCTTCACGCTCTTCCGTATATGGTTCGCTTGGCTCACTGCACTGTGCCAGGTCTTTCCAACCCATATGGTCTGTGCCGGAAATCACATATTGAATATCTATGTATTTGCGGTGTACTTCAAGCTTCGCATTTTCTTCTGTTGTGCCGGTCCCTTCCGAGATGATGGCAAACAACTCTCGCCCTTTAATAGCCTGCTGCCCTAATGGCAGTGAACGCAGATCTGCCTCCTGCAAGAAGCGGAAAGCCTGCTCAAACAGGGGGTGCAAAGTATAATAGCGTGATGCGTTGGGTAGTTTATCTAAAATCATATTAGTTAAAAGTAGAGAAGTAAGCGTTTATAGTTTTTTAGTTCTAGAGGTATGAAAGATCATTTGTCACAAGGGCATAATACTTTTTACATAGTCAGTATTAGGTAGCATGAATCGAACGAAATACACCCCTTTACTTGTTATAAAATGCTATTTTTGCACAAATTAAGAGATAACATTGATCTATCCAGAGAATTTTGAAATAAAGATTGGGTTTGCGCAGATCCGTGAGATGCTTTCAGAGCTTTGCCTGAGTCCGCTGGGCCGCCAGTTCGTAAACCGCATGCAATTCCTGAACCGCCACGACCTGGTGGAACGGCTGCTTCAACAAACCGACGAGTTTAAAGAATTATTGGAATCTGACGCAGAGATTCCGCTGCAGCACTACTTTGACGTAACTCCTTACCTGGACCGTGCTGTGATCGAAGGTGCTTACCTGGATGTGGTACACTTTTTCGAGATAAAGATGTCGCTGCGCACCATACGCGACTCGCTGCGGTTTATATCCGGTTCTGAGGAAGGGAAGTTTGAAGCCTTGAAAGCACTTGGTGCCAACATAAGCGTAGAGCGTTCACTTATTGCAGCCCTGGATAAGGTGGTTGATGATGCAGGAGCCGTACGCGATGATGCCACACCAGAATTACAGCGCCTGAAGCGTGACCTTATAGCGCAGCAAGCTGTGCTTCGGAAGCAGATACAATCCATAATCAGGCATGCTAAAAATGAAGGCTGGACACCCTCTGATGTGGAGCCGACCATACGCGGCGGACGCCTGGTTATACCTGTTATAGCAGAATACAAGCGCCGGATCAAAGGCCTGATCCATGATGAGTCGAGCACAGGACAGACGGTTTATATAGAACCGGAATCCATTTTTGAGCTTAACAACGACATCAAAGACCTGGAGAACGCTTACCATCGTGAGCTGGTTCGTATCCTGATCGGTTTGACCAACACCTTGCGTCACCATGTGCCAGAGTTACGGAAAGCATACCAATACCTGGGGCTTCTGGACTTTATCCGGGCTAAAGCGGCTTTTGCGCGCCGGATAGAAGCCAGTAAGCCTGTTTTGCATAAATACCCGCATATCCTTTGGAAGCAGGCTATACACCCCTTGCTTTTTCTGGCGCACAGGCAGGCAGGGAAGCCAACCATACCCATGGACCTCGAGCTAAACAAGGAGCAACGCATGCTTATTATATCGGGCCCTAACGCCGGAGGTAAGTCAGTGAGCTTAAAAACAGTTGGCCTGGTGCAGTATATGCTGCAATGCGGCATGCTTATTCCTGCAGAAGGTGGTTCGGAAGCTGGTATATTCCATGATATCTTTATTGATATCGGGGATGAGCAGTCTATCGAGAACGACCTGAGTACCTATAGCTCGCACCTCACCAACATGAAGAAGTTTGTGACAGTGGCCGATAGCAAAAGCATGGTGCTGATAGATGAGTTTGGTACAGGTACCGAACCTATCCTTGGCGGCGCCATAGCCGAGGCGGTACTGCAAACCCTGAATGACAGCAAAGTATACGGTGTGATAACCACGCACTATACTAACCTGAAAAACTATGCAGAGCGCACACCGGGCATTGTGAACGGGGCAATGCGTTACGATCATAAAAACTTACAGCCACTGTATCAACTGGAGATCGGTAAACCCGGTTCTTCGTTTGCTATTGAAATTGCCCGAAAAATAGGGCTGCCAAAGCATATTGTAGATAAGGCCAGCAGCCTGGTTGGTAAGGACAAGATACGCTATGACCGCTTGCTGGAAGAACTGGAGACAGAGAAACAGGAACTGGAGAAGAAGCTGCAGGAAGCAAGTAAGCTGGAGCAAAAGCTGAAGCGCAATGTGAAAGACTATAATGACCTGAAGAACTTTCTGGAAGACAGCAAGCAGGATATTATGCGCGAGGCCAAAGGCAAAGCGAAGCTGCTGTTGAAGGATGCAAACCAGAAGATTGAGTCTACGATACAGCAGATCAAGCAGAGCCAGGCAGAGAAGGAGCAGACAAAGGAGGCACGCCGTGATCTTGAGGTGTTTGCGCAGGAAGTGCGCAAAGATGAGCCGCGCCCTGCACACAAACGTGTTGCCAACGGAAGTATAAAGCAAGGCGATAACGTTGCCTTGATAGGCCAGGATTCAGTGGGGCAGGTAGTAAGTATAAAAGGCAAAACAGCCGAGGTGCTTTTTGGCGGACTTAAGACGATCGTGAAAGTTGAAGGACTTGAAAAAATAGAAGGTCAGATCGCAACAAAGCCTAAAAAGGAGAAAACATCATCAGCTGGAGGATACACGCGTGGCATGAACATCACGCAACGTATGGCCGACTTTACTACAACCCTGGACATTAGAGGTGAGTATGCTGAGAATGCCTTAACAAGGGTAATGAACTTTACAGATGAGGCCATCATGTTAGGTATTCCTGAGATAAAGATCATCCATGGCCGTGGCAATGGTATACTTCGCCAGGTGGTGCGCGATTACCTGTATGCCGTGCCGGAAGTGGCCAGTCTGGGCAATGAGGCAGAAGAACGCGGAGGAAACGGCGCTACTGTAGCAGTTCTGAAGTAAAAAAACCTTATTTTCTATACCAAAAGAGGCCCCTTATTAAGGGGCCTCTTTTGGTATAGAATAGTGCTGATACTATTTAATAAATCTAACCTCAACGGTAAATGTTCCTGAAGTATCTTCCAGGTTAAATTTAAGGTTGAGATTAGATGCTGTCAGTAGTAGCAGATCTACAGTAGTTTCATCTTGTGAGCCCTTATCAAGAATTATTTTCTGTTCATCAGAAGAAAATTCCCAGTTGCCCTGGATCTGATCACCATCAAAAACGAACGTATATTCTCCGTTTTTATCGAATTTGATGGATGTATTATCCACATCAACAAAGCTTGTTGCATCCTGCCCGTCTACAAATACACGGTTCCCTTTCCAGGTAACAGAAGTCAGTAAATCTGTTTTAGTTGGCTCTTTATCTTCATCTTTATCGCAACCAACAAGTGCAATAGTGAAGAGTACAAGTAAAAAAGAGACGTATCGTAGCTGATGCATAGGACATGGCTTTATGTTGTACAATAGTTTATTTCACAAACTTTACCTCAGCATCGAACACAGCCCCCTGGAAAGGTATTTTTGCCATAAAGTCCAGGTTCCTGTCTGTTAGGCTTACCACGTTTACTTCTCCGTAAAGGTCAAAGGTCATCTTTGTTTCGTCTTCGTTAAACTCCCAGGTTCCGTTTTCTTCCTGCTGGCCATTATTGTTCTCATACGTAGCATGATACGTGCCATCTCGTTCAAACTTCATTCTGGCGGTCTTGATACGGCCAATTTCATTAATCACTTCTTCCCGCTCAGACACATCCATCCCATTAACCAGCACCTGGTCACCTTTCCATACTTCGGCGACCAGCATATCGGTTTTGGTTAGTTCAGGATCATCCTTTTTACCACAGGATGTCAGGATAGAAATAGTAAAGAGAAGGAGAAGTTGGGTGAGTAATATTTTCTTGTTCATAGCTGCATGTTAGATAAAGTCTATATATCGCAGCTATGAAAATTAAGTTGGGGCAAATGGCGCTTATTTTGCCTGAAAGGGAGAGAATTACATTATGTTTACTTCCGGGGTAAGCCTGATGCCGAATTTTTCTTCTACAGAAGCAATGATATCATATGCCAACTGTCTTACTTCTTCGCCCTTAGCTCCACCATAGTTCACTAACACCAGTGCCTGATTTTTGTGTACACCATAGTTCCCCAGCACTTTGCCTTTCCAGGCACACTGCTCGATCAGCCAGCCAGCAGGTACTTTAACAGTGGTTTCAGTAACACGGTAGGAGGGGATATCCGGGAACTGTGCCTTCAGGCGCTCAAACTGAGTTAAAGAAATCTCGGGGTTCTTAAAGAAGCTGCCGGCGTTCCCGATCTTTTTTGGGTCTGGTAATTTGCTGCTGCGGATATGGCAGACAGCAGCGCTTACATCCTGTATAGTTGGGTTTTGCACCCGCATTTCCTCAAGCGTAGTTTTAATAGCTCCGTAGCTCGTGTTAATATGATGCTCCTTGTGCAGCTTAAAAGTGACACCGGTAACTATGTACTGCCCCTTTAGCTTATTCTTGAACACGCTTTCACGGTAGCCAAACTGGCAGGTGTCATTATCAAAGGTGTGTAGCTCGCCTGTCTCCAGGTGTACTGCCTCCAGCTCATGGAACACATCTTTTAACTCTACACCATAAGCGCCAATGTTCTGCAAAGGAGCCGCTCCCACTGTGCCAGGTATCAGAGAAAGATTCTCAACTCCTCCCCAGTTATGCTGCAAAGTATAAATAACAAAGTCATGCCATACTTCTCCGCTACCAGCCTTCACATAAACATACTGTTCATCTTCACGAAGCACTTCAATTCCTTTGATAGCATTCAGCAATGCTACCCCATCGAAATCCTTGGTGAAAAGTACGTTACTGCCACCACCCAAAACCAGCTTCTGTTCCTGCTTTAACTCCGGCATCTGCAACAAATCCTGCAGTTCCTTAACTGAGCCAAAGCTAACAAAAAGCTTTGCTTTTACATCTATCCCAAATGTATTGTAAGGTTTAAGCGAGTAGTCGGACTGGATCTTCATGGGCAGTTATTTTATGCAAAGATAGGGGTAGTAGTTTAGAGTTGAAAGTATGGGAACGATGAGATGAGCTGGAATAACATCACCCATTTCACTTTTAATTCAGAACTCTTAACTCTTCAGGTTATCTTTGCACTTTATAAAATGTTGAGTACATGGCAAAGAAAATTCAGAACGACAATTTTAACATTATAGCCACTACATTAGCAGGCTTGGAAGAGGTGCTGGCAGAAGAGTTACGCGCCCTTGATATGGAGTTTGTTAAAGTAGGGAATCGTGTTGTAAGCTGTTCTGGCAACCTGCGCCAACTCTATGAGGCTAACCTCTGGTGCCGCACCGCCATCCGCATTTTAAAGCCTATCCGCAATTTTAAAGCCCGCGATGAAAAAGACCTGTACGCACAGGTGCAGAAAACAGATTGGTCGGAGTATTTTGGACTGGATCAAACCTTTGCCATTGATGCCGTTGTAAGCCACTCTACTTTTGAACACTCGCTTTTTGTGGCGCAGCTAACGAAGGATGCCATCGTGGATCAGTTCCGGAAAGCAACCGGTGAGCGCCCTTCTGTAGACAGGATCAGGCCACATATACGCCTTAATCTGCACATGCACGAGAACATGGTTACGCTGTCCCTTGATTCGTCCGGTGACTCATTGCACCGCCGTGGTTATAGGTTGCAGACAAACGTAGCGCCACTGAATGAAGTATTGGCGGCCGGTATTATAGGCCTGACTGGTTGGGATAAAACATCGTCTTTTGTTGACCCCATGTGCGGATCCGGTACTTTTTTGATCGAAGCGGCCATGATGGCACAAAACATAGCCCCAGGCCTTTATCGCCGCGACCCGTTCGGCTTTGAGAACTGGAAGGATTACGATGCTGGTTTACTGGAGATGATCTGGAAAACCGCTGAAGCAAAGGCTGTACTTGATAAGCCGCTGGCGCAGATAATTGGTTACGATATTGACGCAGACTATGTGGAAGCTGCCTTAAACAATATTGAAAATGCCGGCCTGGACCAGCTCATAAAAGTAGAGAAAGCCGATTTCTTTGAGACACAGGCTCCTGCCGCGCAGGGTGTTCTGGTGATGAACCCACCTTACAACGAGCGCATCCAATCCGACGACATTAACCTGCTTTATAAAAACATAGGCGATACGCTGAAAAATAATTACCAGGGCTTTGATGCTTTTGTATTTACGGGTAACCTCGAGGCTGCCAAAAGTATAGGACTCCGCACATCACGCAGAATTCCTTTGTATAACGGGGCTATAGACTGCCGCTTGCTGAAGTATGAACTCTACAGAGGCTCTCGAAGGGGCGGAGTAGAAGAAGAGACTAAGGAAGTATAAAGCAAAAAGAGCACCCAGTCAAGGTGCTCTTTTTGCTTTATCTGTTAAAGTTTTAGGTGTTCATTTGAAGTCTTACCCAACCTATAGTTCAAGCCTACGCTAAAGTTCTTTGGGATACTTCCCATGTATAACAAATCATTTATTTCGATAAAGAAAGATACTTTATCAGATGGCTTTGCTTCTATCCCAATACCAGGTCTAATACCAATGCCTAAACCACCAGATTTATAGTCTTTATGCCAACTATCTGTATAATCTATATCAGTTTTAGCGAATTCTAAGACTTGAGCAACAACGTAGGTTGTATAATTACTTTTTTTCAAAAACTCATATTGATATTTTGCAACTAAGCTTAGAGCTTTAACATTCGATTCTGAAAAACTGTAAGTTGATCTGTCAAGAGCAAGTTTTACGGAGCTTCTTGTGCCTTTTCCAAAGTGATATTGTAAGCCAATCTGATAACCAAAAGAAAAACCCTCTGTTTCTACATTTGCGTTCTTGCTACCATGGTTACTATACTGGGTGTATACAGACCAAAAGTTATTCTCGTTTGTTTCTTTGGCGTTCGGAGTATAGTAATATTTGATATCTCCATTCGCATACTCAGTCAGAACTTTTAATAGATCTTTTTCCTGCAGTTTAATCTGATTAAGATTGCTAACTAAATCCATGCGGTCTGACA
Source organism: Pontibacter sp. MBLB2868 (assembly GCF_051904785.1). Classification (NCBI taxonomy): domain Bacteria; kingdom Pseudomonadati; phylum Bacteroidota; class Cytophagia; order Cytophagales; family Hymenobacteraceae; genus Pontibacter; species Pontibacter sp. MBLB2868. Next base: position 799,923 of record NZ_CP196710.1, read on the forward strand.
ACAGTTGGCTTAACACGCTTACATATTGATAATCATAAGACTTTAATTCTTTGCCTTGTTCCTTTATCAATTTAACGTTATTCTCCAGCTTGTAAATAGTGCCATCTTTTTCTACATAAAATTCTTTGTTAGTGCCCTCACGAACATAAAAGCTGATTTTATCTGTAATAAGAATTACCTTAAAAACTTGGTTGTTAATGGCTGAAGGAGATTTAAAGGGTTTAGATATAAATCGTTGGCCACTAAATAATCTGATCTCTGTTATTTGGTCCGGTGAAAAAATATGTTTCTCGTCCTGGGCATCCCAGTAGAATATTTCATCAGGGCTATCGAAAAAATAGGATATAAAACCTGTTAGTTCCTGGCCATCCTCCCTGATAATCCGGCCTTGTTCTTTCTGAATTTGTGCAGATGCGCAGAGCGAAAAGAAGAATAAAATTGAAAAGAGTAGAAGTTTTTGTTTCATAAGTAAAGGTTAGTAAGGGATGTACATAACCTAAAACTACTATAAATATTAGATATATATATAAATTATTATATACTTTACTGTATGTTTATTTGATTTTATTGAGTTACTTCTATAAACTTCTCCATAAAAAAAAGAGCACCCGGTTAAGGTGCTCTTTCTATTTTTATAGTTGTAAGCTTTATATTCTTTTTATCTGCGCACCAATGGCATTTAATCTTCCATCGATGTTCTGGTAACCCCGATCGATCTGCTCTACGTTATCTATAATACTTTTACCTTCTGCAGATAGTGCGGCAATAAGCAAGGCTACACCGGCACGAATGTCAGGGGAGGTCATTCGGATGCCTCTTAATGGCATCTGGTTATTAAGCCCGATCACTGTGGCACGGTGCGGATCGCAAAGGATGATCTGGGCACCCATATCAATCAGTTTATCTACAAAGAACAGGCGGCTCTCAAACATCTTCTGGTGCACCAGCACAGTACCTTTTGCTTGTGTGGCAACAACTAAGGCTACACTTAAAAGGTCTGGGGTTAAACCTGGCCAGGTGTGGTCAGAAATGTTCAGGATACTTCCATCAATATAAGTATCCACCATATAATGGTCTTGCTCCGGTATGTAAATGTCATCACCCCGGAATTCCATCTTTATGCCCAGGCGCTGGAAAGTGTCTGGTATAAGTCCTAGTTCAGGAATCTGGCAGTTTTTGATTGTGATCTCAGAACCTGTCATGGCGGCAAGTCCGATAAAAGAACCTATCTCAATCATGTCAGGCAGCATCCGGTGTTCGGTGCCTCCAAGCCTTTCCACACCCTCAATTACAAGCAGGTTAGAGCCAACACCACTTATCTTAGCACCCATGCGGTTCAGCATACGGCAAAGCTGCTGTACGTAAGGCTCGCATGCGGCATTGTAAATAGTAGTGGTTCCTTCGGCCAGTACAGCGGCCATCAGGATATTGGCAGTGCCCGTAACCGATGCCTCATCCAGCAGCATGTAAGCTCCTTTCAAACGGTCAGCCGATACATTGTAGAAACTGGCTTCTGAGTCGTACTCAAAATGAGCACCCAGTTTTTCAAAACCAATAAAGTGCGTGTCAAGCCTGCGGCGGCCAATTTTGTCACCACCCGGTTTAGGCATTTTCGCCTTTCCGAAGCGGGCAAGCATAGGCCCCACTATCATCACAGAGCCCCTGATAGCACGCCCTTGTTCTACAAAGGCCGCCGTGTCAAGGTAATCCAGGTTCACATTATCAGCCTGGAAAGTATAGGTGTCCGGGGCATTACGCTCCACTTTCACTCCTAATCCGCGAAGCAGGTCAATTAGTTTATTTACATCTCTGATATCAGGAATATTAGAGATGATAACAGGTTCAGAGGTTAAAAGTACGGCGCATAAAATCTGTAGAGCTTCATTTTTCGCTCCCTGTGGCTGTATATCGCCTTTCAGTTTATTGCCGCCTATTACTTCGAAAGAAGCCATTTATATTATTTATTTCTTTGATTGGAAGAGGATCTTGGATTTTTTCTGCCGCGGTTGTCGCCACGGTTTTGCTGACTACGTGGGTTGTCCTGCTGTGGTCTGCCGCTGCTGCCGCCATTGGATTCAAACAGGTTGTTGCTCTCGATGTAGCCCAGGTCCATGTTCAGTTTTCCTTTGGAGAGCTGACGGATATCATTTAGAATAACATCATCGGTAATGCTGTCTTTGTTATAAGACTTGTAAAGCGTTTTCATCAGTTTTCCGATAGAAACGATCGCTGCATCACGCTCTTTTTCATCGTCCAGCTCTGTAGCCTTTTGTATGAGGAGCTCCACATTCGTTCCGTAGTGCTTGTACCTTGGTGTTACTAATGAATATTCCATCGGCTGTGGCTTATCGTTTAGATATTCCATGGCGCTAAGCTGGTAAGGGGCATCAACATCCAGCGTTGAGCCCGACATCACGAACAGGTGGTTCCAGAGTTTCTGCTGGTAGTCCTGGGTGTCGCGCAGCTGGGGGTTAAGCTTTGCCATCAGGTTTATAAGCAACTGTGCCAGGCGGGTACGTTCCGAACGATCTTCTACTTTGGTAATATAGTTTACCAGGTCTTGTACATTACGGCCGTATTCACGCAGTAACAGGTCTTGTTTAAAAGAGGTACTAGCTTCCATTATATCGATTTAGAATATTCAAAATTAAGAATTTGAAATAAGAAGTGAATTAGAAATTCAAAATAAGAGATCAGAATTAACCTTTACGTTAAATATATAGCAAAAAGTTAATTACACTCCTCATTTGTTCAGCTCCAGGTTTACAAGCAGCCTTAATTAACCGGATCCTGGTTACAGATCTATTATTAACACTAGTTATGTATGCGCAATTTGGCAAAGCTTAATAACAGGGTTTTTTCGCCTACTTCCTCAAAATTGATGATGGCTTTTACACTGTTACCCTGAGAATCTATTTTAGATACTACGCCAAAACCAAACTTAGGGTGCTCTACTTTCATCCCCTCGGCCAGCTGGGAGGTATCGCTTGGCTTGAAGTCGGCTGGTGCTGTATAGGCTGTAGCGGCTTGTTTGCGTGGCGGCGGCGTTACCAGGCTGCTGATGCTGCTCTTGCGCTGCAGCACTCTGTCAAACACATTTCCTCCGGAAGCTGATTCGCCATATTTAAAGTTAAGATATTTTGGGTCGATCTCCTCCAAAAAGCGACTTTTTTCACAGGAACGCAGGTTGCCCCATTGGTAACGGCTGGTGGCATACGTTAAGTATAGCTTTTTCTCTGCTCGTGTGATAGCAACATAAAACAAACGGCGTTCCTCTTCCAGGTCTGCACGGGAGTTGAGCATCATCTGGCTCGGGAAAAGGTTTTCTTCCATGCCAACGATAAACACATTCTTAAACTCAAGACCTTTGGCCGAGTGAATGGTCATCAATGTTACAAACTCTCCGTCAAGGTCTGCTTTAGTATCTGCATCTGTGATCAGGGCAATATCCTGGAGAAATGCCGAAAGACTTTTGTCCTCCTTCTCCGGGTCGTCCACATACTCCTTTATACCGTTCAGGAGTTCCTGTATGTTTTCGTAGCGTGCAAGGCCTTCCACAGTTTTGTCTGAGTACAGGTCATCTACAATGCCTGAATGCTTGGCAATGTGTTTTGCAACCTCAAAGGCATCTGAATTCTCCGCGATCCGTGCAAAATCACGGATCATGATAGAGAAATTTTCGATGGCCGTTCCCACACGGTTACCCAAAAACTGCCCGGCATTTTGCACCACCTCCCACACGCTATGGTTGGTCTCGTTTGCAGTTACAAATATCTTTTGCTCGGTGGTCTCGCCAATGCCTCTCTTCGGGTAGTTTATAACGCGTCGCAATGCCTGTTCATCGTTCGGGTTTACCGTCAGGCGCAGGTAAGCGATCAGGTCCTTGATCTCTTTACGCTGGTAGAACGACAGGCCCCCGATGATCTTATACTTGATGTTCATGCGGCGCAGGGCTTCTTCCATCGCCCTTGACTGCGCATTGGTACGGTAAAGTATAGCGAAATCATCGTAGGAGAGGTGGTTGCTCATTTTCTCCTCGAAAATAGTTGTAGCCACCAGTTTGCCTTCCTCATTATCGGAATTGGCCTTTATCACCTCGATCAATGGTCCCTGCTCGTTATCAGTAAAAACATCTTTGCGCAGCTGCGCTGTGTTGTTCTTAATTACCGAGTTGGCCGCATTCACAATGTTTTTGGTAGAGCGGTAGTTCTGCTCCAGTTTAAATACCTGCAGCTCAGGGTAGTCGCGTTCAAAGTTCAGGATGTTCTGAATATCGGCCCCCCGGAAAGCATAAATAGACTGTGCATCATCACCTACTACAACAATATTACGGTTCTGAGCAGCTAGTTTACGCGTAATCAGGTACTGCGAATAGTTCGTATCCTGGTACTCATCCACCATCACGAACTTAAAAATATTCTGATACTTGTTCAGCGCATCCGGATGGTCTTTGAACAGCACATTGGTATTAAACAGCAGGTCATCAAAATCCATAGCCCCTGCCTTGAAACAGCGGTTCTGGTACATCTCATATATCTTGCCGATCTTCGGGCGCATAGCTGCATCATCATCGGCCTGTATCACAGGGTCGTTGAGGTACTGTTTTACCGAGATCAGTTTGTTTTTGGCAGAAGAGATGCGCCCCAACACCACATTTGGCTTGTACAGCTTGTCATCCAGGTTCATCTCTTTCACAATATTGCGAATGAGTGTCTTGGAGTCGTCGGTATCGTAGATGGTGAAACTCTTTGGGTAGCCAATTTTCTCAGCTTCAGCACGTAAAATTCGTGAGAAAACCGAGTGGAACGTGCCCATCCAGATATTCTTGGCCTCGTTTCCGATCACTTTTTCGATACGATGGCGCATTTCCTTTGCCGCCTTATTGGTAAAAGTGAGCGCTAGTATGTTGAAAGGATCTACTCCCAGGCTGATCAGGTGAGCGATCCGGTACGTTAAAACCCGTGTTTTTCCAGAGCCTGCACCTGCTATGATCATGGCGGGTCCTTCGGTGTGAAGCACTGCCGCACGTTGCGACTCGTTCAATAAGCTGATATAATCCATTTCTTCTCTTCCGCGTGCGTCTTAAAATCTATGCAAGTTACGAATACAATTCCTTTTTAATAACAAGGCTATCATCATCAGGTGTTCAAGATGAATAATTTTAAAAGATAAACCTCTAGTTATGAACAGGAAGTACCTTGAAAGCGTTTACCAGTTGAGTAAGAAATTGCTGTGGAGTAACATTTTGCCCGGTTTTTGATTTAAAGCGAGGATAGCTGTAGTTTTGTAGCTGTTTCGTAAACCAAACGATCTGATTTTGATATTTCAATTTATAAATAGAAGTACTGGAGCAGCTAATATGCTGCTGTTGGCCTTGCTGTTAACCACACAGGTAAGCATAGGGCAAACAAAGGTTCCTGCTAAACCTGCCGGTACAAGTAAGCCAGCCGCCGCAACAGCCAGAAAAACAGCTGCCAAACCTGTCACTGCAAAAACGGCTACAGCCAGTAACAAGAAAGTTTCAGCTAACTCCAGCCCTGCTCAGGTAAAGAAGAGTGTCTGGCGGACTTCTGCCATGGATGAGGCAATGAGCTATTATACTTCCTTAAAATACCGCGAAGCCTACCAGAAGTTCAGAGAGGCTATGGCCCAGGGTGACAAAGATGCTCTCTACTTTATTGGCAGAATGCACCAGTACCGTGAGTTAAAGTATGATTCTGTGAAAATAGATACGATCCGGCAGATTGAAGATACAGATGAATATTTTGAAGCTGATAGGGACTCTGCTACCTACTACTATAAAAAAGCTGTGGACGAAGGCAGTCTTCTGGGGCATTTAGGATTAGCTGAGCAAACTATTGTACGGTCCAATGATGATAAGCGCCGCTTTATGCAGCACATGCGCACGGCAGCAATCGTGATCCGTGAGAAAGCAGTGGAGGGGGATGCCTTTAGTAACAGAATATTGGGCAGTATGTACTATACTGGTTTTGGCGAGATGGTAGACAAAGGACTTGCCTTTAACTACCTGAGTAAAGCAGCAGAGGCGAATGATGTAAACTCCTATGCTTCGCTTGCAAACCTTTACCTGAATGGGGAGGGTGTAAAAAAGGATTACGATAAAGCTGTTTACTGGCTTAATAAAGGTGTTCAGGCAGGGGAGCGTGAGGCGTTGTATACCATGGGCCTGCTGAAGGAAGAAGGAACACTGGGAGAGGTGAAGATAGAGGAAGCGCGCGGACTATATCGTAAGGCAGTTTCAAAAGGCAGCGTACTGGCTTATGACCAGCTGAAGTACATCAACCAGACTCCTGACCAGAAAGTGGTAATAGCCGCTGTAACACGTGATCCGGACATGCTGAAACGTGCACTCAATGCCGGCGGCGATGTGAATACCCTTGCCATGCCAGACGATTTTGCTACCGACCTGCGGGGCAGAACACCGCTTATGCACACAATTTATATTCCGTTGTTGCTGGAAGATTATGGCGTTACTTATGAGCCGGAAGTTCGGGTTAAAACGGTGAGCATGCTGCTTAGCAAAGGAGCCAATATCAACGACAGAGATGTAGACGGTAAGACTGCGCTGCACTACCTGGTGAGCAGTGCCCGAATCAGGTCCGAGCTCTATGAGCAGGAACAGGTTGATCTACTGGATATGCTGTTGCGGAAGGGTGCCAACCCTAACATCCGCGATAATGAAGGTAATACCGTATTAGCTAAGGCGCTGCAAGCCACTATCGGGCAGCATATTGGGATCATGGAACTGGGGAGGCTTCTGGATGCAGGGGCTAAGCCCAATGCCCGTAATAACGAAGGTAAGACACCTTTGATACTTGCCTGTGAAATGAACGCAAACTCTGAAGTAATTGTCGCACTTATTCAAGCCGGGGCAGATCCGAAAATGCGGGATGTCAGTGGCAAAGCAGCGATTGATTACACCAGTCAGGAGAACGTGCAAAACGTGCTGATGGCTGCCGGATCGCCGGAGAAGCAGAAGTAAGCCTGATATTATTTACCTTTATATTTCTTGATGCGTGTGTAACGGTTAATGTTTACTGCGCTTCAATACTCTAATTCTTTTTATGATAGTTCTTCAGAATACAGTTATTAGTGATGATGTCCGGGACCAGTTTTTTGTGTGTAACCTGGAAAAATGTAAAGGTGCCTGCTGCGTTGAGGGAGACCTGGGTGCGCCTTTAGAAGAAGAGGAGTTAGCTATATTACAGGAGAGCTTTGCGCATGTTAAGCCTTATATGTCAGATGCCGGACAGAAGGCAGTAGAGGAGCAGGGGCTTTACATCAAAGATTGGGAAGGCGACTACTCAACGCCTACTATTGGCAACAGAGAGTGCGCTTATGCAATTTATGACGAAGATAATACACTAAAGTGCGCTATTGAGCAGGCCTATTATGACGGCAAGATAGGTTGGAAGAAACCGATTTCCTGTCACCTTTACCCTATTCGGATCACCAAGTACGATGGTTTTGAGGCGTTGAACTATGACCGCTGGGGTATTTGCAGCGCTGCATGTAGCTTCGGACAAGATCTGGGGGTGCGCGTATATCAGTTCCTGAAAGAGCCGCTAGTCCGTAAGTATGGCGAAGGCTGGTACACCGAACTGGAGCAGCTGATGGAAGAGGAACTTAGAAAGACTAAATAGAAATTTTATAAAGCAGAAGTCCCAGCCGTTAACGGCTGGGACTTCTGCTTTATAAGCTAAAAATCAGTTGAGTAGTTTTGCAGATTAGGCAGAAGGAGAGTAGCCAGTTTATTTCCATTGTCTGCAGCCTGCCGGGCCCATTTTTTAGCTCCTTTGATGTCGCCCTTCGCTTCATGCACTACAGCTAGGTTATAGGCTGCCTTTCCTGCATCCTTCCTTTTTTTACTGCCTGCAATTGGCTCCAGTAATGTGATTGCTTCATCCCAATTTCGGGCTGCCATCTGTATGGCAGCCGGTTGGAAGTTCTTCATGGAGTAATAAGGGCGTACGATACTTATTTGCTTCGGGGAAAGACGGCTCCAGTAGTTTCGGCCTGTTTGCCTGGCAAGGCTGTTCACCATTTCGCCAGCGTTACCCATCGAAGGACCGATAGCAAGTAACCCACTGAGCACGCTTCGGGAGTCATAAAGTTGTTTCTGCATTAATTGGATCTGGTCCAGCACAAGCCCTGTGCTATCATAGAAGGTCCAGTCGGAGGTAGTAATCAATGTATATAACGCCGTCTTGTTCACATTGCCATTGTCATCTTTTTCACGCACCGTTTCCTGCTCAAAGTAAGCGTCAAAATTATCAAGGGTCAGGAGCAGGTGGTGTGGGTATTTTGTGTAAACACTTTTAACCTGGTCTGGGTGGAACGGCTCTTTCAGAGAATTGTCTGAAAACTTAAATAAAGTATCAGCTGCAACCAGCTGGTATGTATCATCATGCTGTATAGCTTCCAAGGCGCCAGCAAAGGCTTGGTCGGCTCCTTGTCTGTATACTTCTTGTTTCTTTTCACGCTTGTAAGCTAGCAGGTCAGGGTTAAACCTATTAATTGCTACTACTTTCCATTGCTGGTTGGTAACTTCTACTGCGGGAGGCAAAGTCGCATCGATGAAAAGTTGCGATGTGCAACCAGTCAGGCATGTTGCTGCTCCTATGAACAGGGTGAATGCTATTGTTATCTTCCTCATACATCAGCAAGATAACCAAAATGTAAAATTGGTTGCACCACGTATAAAAAAAGCCACGGCTATATAGCCGTGGCTTTTTTTATACTATTAGAACAGCTTAATTACAAGCTGCTGAAATCAAAACCATCAAGGTAAGCTGTTGTGAAATTACCTTCTTTAAATCCAGGATCATCCATCAGCTTCAGGTGGAAAGGGATTGTTGTTTTAATACCTTCGATCACAAACTCACTCAGAGCACGTTTCATTTTCACCAGGGCCTCTTCACGGGTCTGCGCACTCACGATCAGTTTGGCGATCATGGAGTCGTAGTTTGACGGAATGGTATAGCCGGAGTAAACATGAGAATCTATACGTACACCGTGGCCGCCTGGCATGTGTAGCGTCGTTATCTTACCGGGAGAAGGGCGGAAACCGTTCTTAGGATCCTCGGCGTTGATACGGCACTCAATGGCATGCATTTTTGGGTAGTAGTTCTTCCCGGTTATCTTCTCACCGGCAGCAACTTTTATCTGCTCCTTGATCAGGTCGTAATCAATTACCTCTTCTGTGATAGGATGTTCCACCTGGATACGCGTGTTCATCTCCATGAAGTAGAAGTCACGGTTTTTATCTACCAGGAACTCAATGGTACCAACACCTTCGTAGTTGATCGCTTTGGCACCAGCAATAGCTGCCTGTCCCATTTTATCGCGCAACTCATCTGTGATGAATGGAGAAGGTGTTTCTTCTACCAGTTTCTGGTGACGGCGCTGAATTGAGCAGTCACGTTCAGAAAGGTGGGCTACCTGCCCATGCTGGTCGCCGATCAACTGAATTTCTATGTGACGCGGCTCTTCCACGAATTTCTCCAGGTAAATACCATCGTTTCCGAATGCAGCCTTAGACTCTGTACGGGCATCATTCCATGCCTTTTCAAACTCCATGTCGTTACGCACGATACGCATACCGCGGCCACCACCGCCGGCAGTAGCTTTAAGTATAACCGGGTACTTAACTTTGTTGGCAATCTTCTTACCTTCCTCGATAGACTTCAGAAGTCCTTCAGAACCAGGTATAGTTGGAACGCCGGCTTTCTTCATGGTTGCCTTGGCCGAGGCCTTATCACCCATCTGGTTGATCATCTCCGGGGAGGCACCAATGAATTTGATGTTGTTCTCAGCACAGATACGGGAGAATTCAGCATTCTCTGACAGGAAGCCATAACCAGGGTGAATAGCATCTGCGTTCGTAATTTCCGCTGCCGCTATGATATTTGGTATGTTAAGGTATGACTGCCCACTTGGTGGAGGTCCAATACAAACAGCTTCGTCAGCAAAGCGTACGTGCAGGCTTTCCTTATCGGCAGTAGAATATACCGCTACCGTTTTAACACCCATCTCTTTACAAGTACGGATGATGCGTAACGCAATTTCGCCACGGTTGGCGATCAATATCTTCTTGAACATTTTCTTTAATTAAAAATTAGAAATTAATAATTAGAAATTATAAAGCAGGGTACGCATCTAACTGGCACATCCGTGTTTTTTAATTTTTAATTTTTAATCTTTAATTAGCTTGGGTCAACCAAAAATAAAGGCTGATCATACTCTACCGGTGAAGCATTGTCTACCAGTACTTTTACAATCTTACCAGAAACTTCAGACTCGATCTCGTTGAACAGTTTCATTGCTTCGATGATGCAGATAACCTGACCCTTCTTTACCTCGTCGCCTACGTTTACAAAGGAAGGTGATTCCGGGCTTGAAGAGCGGTAGAACGTACCGATCATTGGCGCCTTAATGGCTACATACTTGCTGTCATCAGATGCAGGCGCTGCTGCGGCGGGAGCAGCAGGTGCTGGGGCAGCTGCTGGAGCTGCTGCCTGTGGAGCTGGAGCCTGTGGAGCAGGAGCTGCAGCAGCTGGCTGGCTCACATACTTCACTTTCTGATCCGGATCACGCTTTACTGAGATCTTGAATTCTTCTGTTTCAATGTTCACTTTATTCAAGCCGGATTTGGCGATAAAGTCGATCAGGTCCTGGATTTCTTTAGCTTTCATGTGTTATTTAACTCTCTCTGCGTATGAATATGTACGAGTGTCTACTTTGATTTTTTCGTCCTGGCCAATGAAAAGGGGCACCTGTATAGTTGCACCTGTTTCTACAATGGCTGGTTTTGAGGCGTTAGTGGCCGTGTCGCCCTTGATGCCTGGTTCTGTATAAGTAATGGTCAGTTCAACGAAAGGAGGGATCTCGCATGTTAGTGGAGTCTCTGTCTCAGCATGGAACAGGATGGTAACTTCCTGTCCTTCTTTCATCAGATCAGCAAATGGCACCATCGCCTCGTTCAGGGTTACCTGCTCAAAGGTGTTCATGTCCATAAAGTTGTAGCCCATGTCATCTTTGTAGATAAACTGGTGCGGACGCTGCTCAACGCGGGCAGTGGTGATCTTATGACCGGCAGAGAAGGTGTTATCCAGTACTTTGCCAGTTCTGATATTTCGAAGCTTAGTTCTTACAAATGCGGGGCCTTTGCCTGGCTTTACGTGCTGGAAGTCGGTTACCTGGTAAAGGTCGTTGTTGTATTCGATCACAACACCGTTTTTAATATCAGCTGTGGTTGCCATAGTTTATGGTTGTATCTTGATAGAAATATTAAAGGGTAAAAGTATAGCTCAAATTGCTGTGTTGCAAATAAAGTTGTTCAATCTGGTATAATTGTCCTGAAAAACCCAGCAATAGTTTGGTATAACCACATCTTTTATATAAGCGTTAGGCATGCATAATATTTTTTGCTCCGTTTTTTGCCTATCCACAGGTGGTCTCTTTGCAAATTGTTCTGCCTTATATAGTGAGGAATAATAGGAGACATAAAAAAAGCGGCCCTAAGACCGCTTTGTAAGTATATTTTTTATGTTCCTAAGCAGGATTATTTCGGGTCATATGCCCACTTCACGTAAATGGCACCCCAGGTAAATCCTCCCCCAAAAGCTGCCAGTACCACGTTATCACCTTTCTTCAACTGGCTCTCATACTCCCACAGGCAAAGCGGAATAGTGCCGCTGGTTGTGTTGCCATATTTCTGAATGTTCAACATTACTTTTTCGTTGCTCAGCCCCATACGGTTAGCTGTTGCCTCAATGATGCGCTTGTTAGCCTGGTGCGGTACCAGCCAGGCAACATCATCGCCTGTCAGTTTGTTACGCTCCATTACTTCTGCTGAAACATCAGCCATACCTTTAACGGCAAACTTAAACACCTGCTGCCCCTCCTGGTATGCATAATGCTCTCGTGCCAGAACAGTGTCTACTGTTGCAGGTTTGCGGCTACCACCTGCTTTCATGTGCAGGTATTGTGCGCCGGTTCCATCAGACTTCAATACCTCATCAATAACACCATAACCTTCTGTGTTAGGCTCCAGCATTACAGCGCCACCACCATCACCAAAAATGATGCAGGTAGTTCTATCAGTATAATCTACAATAGAAGACATTTTATCAGCGCCTACTACTACTACTTTCTTATAGCGTCCAGACTCGATGAATTTGGCCCCTGTTGCCAGCGCATAGAGGAAGCCTGAACAGGCAGCCTGCAAGTCGTACCCGAAAGCATTTACGGCGCCAATCTCAGCTGTGATCAGGTTAGCAGTAGCCGGAAACACCATGTCAGGGGTGGTCGTAGCACAGATAAGAAGGTCTATCTCTTCAGGCCTGGTATTCGTCTTTTCGAGTAAATCCCTAACTGCTGGTACAGCAATATGTGAAGTTCCTTTACCTTCCCCTTTCAGGATACGCCTCTCTTTGATACCCGTGCGCGAAGTGATCCACTCATCATTGGTATCAACCATTGTCTCAAGCTCTTTGTTAGTGAGCACGTATTCCGGAACATAGCCACTTACACCTGTAATAGCGGCAGTGATTTTACTCATGTTAAGAAAAGTCTTGTTGTTAAAATAAATGTGGTGGGCAATTTACTAAAAAAAAATTGGCATAACCTGCCAGTTTCTATAAAAAGAGTTACTGATGCAGATTATGCCAGCTAAATAACAGCTATTGCCCCTTTGGGCAACAATTTATTCAGTGAAATTTTTTCTGAAGCGTTCTGAAAGCTTTGATGCCACCATCTTATGGGCCTGTAACACCATGTTGCTGATCGCCTTCGGACTGGAAACTCCGTGCCCGATGACTGCGTTACCGTTTATACCCAGAATTGGACTACCACCAACAGCCTCGTAATTGAACTTGTCGAAGAACGGATCGTGAATGTTCTTCTCGTTGAGGATGTCATAGATATTCTCTGCCATCTTCAGTATGATGTTGCCTGTATAGCCATCACAAACGATCACATCTGCTTTATCATTAAAAAGGTCACGCCCTTCTATGTTACCGATAAAGTTAATGCTGCTGTTCGCTTTCAGGCGCTGGTGTGCAGCCTGTGTCACTACAGTACCTTTGCCTTCTTCTTCACCCAGGTTCATTAAGCCAACCTTTGGGTTAGGAATTTCCAGAACATACTTGGCATAGATAGAGCCTATCTCGCCAAACTGCTCCAGTACTTCAGGCTTGCAATCTGCATTTGCCCCTACATCCAGCATGATACCGAAACCGCCATTGACTTTAGGAACCAGGCCACCAATAGACGGCCTTAGTATTCCTTCAATTGCTTTTACGCTAAACATGGCACCTACCAGCATAGCACCGGTATTTCCTGCGCTACAAAAAGCATCAGCTTTCTGCATTTTAAGCAAGCCATACCCAACTGCAATACTGGAGTCGGTTTTTTGTGAGAGCGCCTTTGTTGGGTGCTCTCCCATTTCTATTACCTGGCTGGCATGTACAATCTGGATGTTATTGCCAGTATATCCGTTTTCGGTTAGCAGTGGTTGGATAACGTCTTCCTTGCCAATAAGCAAGATGACATCTTCCTGATCCAGCTGCTGAGCGGCTAACAGTGCACCTTTAACGACAGCCTCTGGTGCAAAGTCACCGCCCATAGCGTCTAAGGCGATCCTCATTTACTGGGTGTTGTTAAATTATACAGAACTTTAAAGTAGCAGGCTATTGCTTACTGTGCGTTCGTTGTATAATTCTTGATAGCCAGCTTGCCTTTATGGAACAGGTCGCCATCTACCACATAAGCGTGGTGAAACAGGTGGGGCGTGTCTGTAGTAGGGCAGATTGCGATGGCTTTTTCAGAAAGTTTATAATGAGTTCTTCTCTTATCTCTTCTGGTCTTCGAAATCTTACGTTTAGGATGTGCCATTTTTTATTAAAAATTTACTTACTAGTTTATACTTTTATTCTTCTAAAACTCTTTAGTTCAGGTTTCTGAGTGCGTCCCAGCGGGGATCTGAATCCTCGTCGCCTTCGTCCTCATCTTCGCTGTCGCTCTCGCTGCGCGAAGTATAAATCAGGAGATCCTCCTCTCTGTCATCTTCCTCGTCATCAAGCTCCTCCACAAAACGTGGGTGCAGCTTTTTCATAGGCAACGACAGAATAATGTAATCATACAGGTGTTGTGCAATGTTGATAGACTGTGTACTACTTGTGATCTGCCACAGGTCATCATCCAGTTCCATGGTTTCATCGCCATACTTCACTCTGAAAACCTCCTGCAAATCTACCGGATGGTCAAACTCATCCAGGCTTCTGTCACAGGTCAGGCGCACATGCCCTTGTATGTCAATCTTAAATGTAAGCAACGACTCTGTTTTGTCGAGCTCCACGGTAGCCAGCAGCTTCCCTCCTGATATTATTTCCGTCCCAAAAAGTTCAAAGAAGGAATCATCCATCTCAAACTCATAAGAATGTTTCTTATTGCTGAGTTTGGCAATGCCGATTTCATAATCTTTTAGCTTTTTCACAACCGACTTTTTATTGCAAGACGCAAAATTAGGAGATATTTCTGATAAAAAAAATACCTGACGTTATTAACACATTATTAAATAGCAGGCATTTGTTCTGTCTGCCGCTTTTTAATGATGTCACAGGCCAGGAACAAGGCTTCCCTGAAAGAGGTTTCATTTGCAATATGCTTACCAGCAATATCATAGGCAGTACCGTGGTCAGGCGAAGTTCGCACTACCGGTAAACCTGCGGTATAATTAATGCCGCTTTCAAAGGCTAAAGTTTTAAACGGAATAAGTCCCTGGTCGTGGTACATGGCCAGTACGGCATCTACCTGTTTGTACTGCCGCATACCAAAAAAGCCATCGGCAGGGTAGGGCCCGAATACCAGGTGACCGCGCTCTTTCATGTGCATCACTGCCGGACGTATTACTTCCTGCTCTTCAGTACCTAATAAGCCTTCTTCGCCAGCATGGGGGTTAAGTCCTAACACAGCAATGCGTGGCTTTAAAATGCCAAAGTCATTCTTGAGGGATTCCAGCAGGATCGTCATCTTACGAATAAGCAACTCTTCCGTCAGTTTAGGCGATACCTCTTTTAAGGGCAGGTGGCCTGTTACGGTAGCTACTCTCAGGTCTTCACTAACCAGCAGCATCAGGCTTTCTGGTGCATCAAAAAAGGAGGTAAGGAATTCAGTGTGGCCCGGAAAATTAAAGTTCTCGGCCTGTATGTTGTCCTTGTTTATCGGGGCTGTTACCAAACCATCCAGCAATCCTGCTTTCAGGTCGTTGCAGGCTGCCAGTAACGAGTCAAGCGATGCCTTGCCGGACTCTGGTGTTGGTGTACCCGGATTAACTTCCACTTCATTCTCCCAGCAGGTAACCAGGTTTACCTTTCGGGCTACCATATCACTAGCGTTGTCTATCTGCTGGTAAAAGAAGTGCTCTGCACTCAGGGCTTTGCGCACTCTGTTTAACAGGGCCGGTGAGGCATAGATGACAGGTGTGCAGAAATTAAGTATTCGCTGATCAGCCAGGGTCTTTACGATAACTTCCGGACCAATTCCGTTCGTGTCGCCTATGCTGATGCCTAGTTTTACTTTATATTTAGTATCCATTCTTATTTATCGGGCCAGGGAGCTAAGGTAGTTATAAACCAGGCGAACACCAGAACCTGTGGCCAGTTTGCCGCGGTAAGAGTCTTCGGCATGCAGGTATGCTGTACCGGCAATGTCAAAGTGCACCCATGGGTAATCTGTGAAAGCCTCCAGGAACTTGCCTGCTGTAATGTGCCCGGCGTCAGCCCCTCCAATGTTTTTAAGGTCGGCAATGTCCGAATCCAGCTGCTTTTTATACTCATCCCACAGCGGGAACTCAACGATACGCTCGTGTACGTTGTCACCGGCTTTTTTAAGGCCAGCCATCACGTCGTCACCCGCTGTGCCCATTACAGCTAATCCCTCCTTACCTACGGCACGCATAGCTGAACCTGTCAGGGTTGCCATGTCCAGCACCAGTTCCGGGTTGTATTTTTTAGCAAAGCTCAGGGCGTCAGCAAGTATAAGCCTGCCCTCAGCATCAGTGTTCAGCACCTCTACTGTCATGCCATTGTGCATGGTGATCACATCGCCAGGCGCAACAGCATTGCCTCCGGGCCTGTTATCCGTTGCTGGTATCAGTCCGATGATGTGCAATGGCAGTTTGTTCTTAGCGGCTGCGTAAATAACACCGGTTATGGCGGCGGCTCCTGCCATATCAGACTTCATGTAGTCCATGGACTGTGGTGTCGGCTTCAGGCTTAATCCGCCAGTGTCGTATACCACGCCTTTGCCTACCAACACGTAGGGTTTAGTGTTAGTAGCGTTATCAGGCTTCCACTCTAAAATGTTAAAAGTGGCAGGCTCTTCGCTTCCCTGGTTTACGGCTAAAAGTCCGCCCATTTTCAGCGACTGTATTTTAATCAGGTCCAGTACTTCCAGTTCAAAGCCTGCTTCATCTGCTAAGGTCTCCAGTTGTTCGCTTAGTTGCGTAGCCGACTGGTGGCTGTGCGGTTCATTGATCAGGTCACGCACCTTATAAACTGCCTCTAGTACAGTAGCCAGCTCCTGCACCTTTTTCTCATCTACCTGCGCATCAGCAATCGTGATGGTTTGCAGGGAGCTAGGTTTGGCATCTTTCGTTTTGTGCTTATTAAACTGGTAGTTGCTTAGGTACAAGCCTTCTGCTAAAGCTAAACTGGCGCTGGTATTTGTTTTATCAAGTATAGTGATGCGCTCTGCTTTGTCGGACTTCAGCTGCTGGAGCAACTTGTGGCCAGCCTGGCGGAGGGCTTCATTTTTAAGGTTTTCAGTTTTGGCATCAGGCGCCACCACTACATAAACCCGGTGCGAATAGCGATTCAGGAGAACAAACTTGGCATCCTGCTGTACCTGCTGTTGCACATATTTTTGCTCTTCAGGCTGAAGTTCCTGCGCCAGATCTACCTGACCTTTGGCTACTATTATAGCCAGATCGGTATTTTTAGCTAAGCTTGTGTCGTATTTAAGTTGTGTTGGCATCTGTCGTTTGTATCTTTGAGGCTGCAATATAGTAAGTATAATACGTAATGCGAAAGTCTGCCGCTATTGCATTGGCTGCAGCTAACACACAATATAGGTATAACGAGATTGGACGGAAAAGTATACTTTCACTCTGCCAGTCGCTAAATAAAGAAGCGTGGGTAACGTAAAACCAAAGAAACACCTGGGGCAACACTTTCTGGTAGACCAGAATATCGCCATTAAAATTGTGGAGCAGCTCAGCCTGCCCGGTGGCGTAAAAGACGTACTGGAGATTGGTCCGGGTATGGGTGTGCTCACACAGTACCTGATCAAGCAGCCAGAGTACAGGACCACGGTGGTGGATATTGACCGGGAATCGATTGCCTACCTGCAGGAACATTTTCCGCAACTCGGAGATCGCATTATTTCGGCAGACTTTCTCAAATCTGACCTAAGCCAGCTCTTCCCGGGTTCCTTTGCAATTATCGGCAATTTTCCGTACAACATTTCCAGCCAGATTTTCTTTAAAGTTCTGGAGCATCGCGATGTGGTGCCGGAGGTAGTGTGCATGATACAGAAAGAAGTGGCCGAGAGGCTGGCAGCCCCTCCCGGATCCAAAACTTACGGTATTCTGAGCGTTCTGCTGCAGGCTTATTACACCATAGATTACAAATTTACCGTAAGTGAGCATGTTTTCCACCCTAAGCCAAAGGTCAAGTCTGCTGTGATCAGTCTGGTACGAAATGAGGTGGAAAAACTGGATTGTGACGAGAAGCTGTTTAAGCAAGTGGTGAAATTAAGTTTCGGAACACGACGCAAAACCCTTCGTAACTCACTTCGAAGTTATAACTTGCCACCTGAAACCACAGCACTGCCTGTTTTTGACAAGCGTGCCGAGCAACTTTCGGTACAGGATTTTATAGAACTGACCCAACTGATAGAGCGCCATTTAGAATAAAGCGATGCAGATAGAGATAACACGTGAATTTATTGAGCAGGTAGAGGAAGCTATAGAACGCCAGGACAAGGAATTTCTCCTGCGTGAGATGGCAGAAATGCACCCTGCCGATATTACCACGGTGCTCTATGAGCTCGATACCAATGAGTCTAAGTACATCATGGACCTGTTGCCGCCGGAGGTGGGAGCAGAGATACTGAGTGACCTGGACTATGATATACGCGAAGATTTCCTGGATTATTTTACCAGTGCCGAGATTGCCCGCTATGTTAACCTGATGCACTCGGATGATGCCGTGGACATTCTGAACGAACAGTCTGTTCAGACACGCGAGGAGGTGCTGGCACTGATCGATAACGAGGAAAAGGCAGAAGACATACTGGACCTGCTGCACTACGAAGAAGATTGTGCGGGTGGTCTGATGGCAAAGGAGCTTATCAAAGTAAACCTGAACTGGCGTGTAACACAATGTATTGAAGAAATTCGCCGTCAGGCGGAAGATGTGTCACGGATCTATACCGTGTATGTGGTTGATAACCGGGATATACTGGTGGGCCGGGTCAGTGTGAAGGCCCTGTTGCTTTCAAAGGACGATAAGCTGGTGAAAGATATCTACAACCCGGATGTGATCTCGATCGAGTCTTTCAGGGATGAGAACGAGGTAGTGAATGTGATGCAGAAGTATGACCTGGAAGCTATACCCGTGGTAAACATACAGGGCAGGCTACTGGGCCGCATTACGATTGATGACGTTGTAGACGTGATGCAGGAGCAGGCAGAACTAAGCCGCCAGTTGATGACGGGTATCTCTGAGAATGTGGAGGAAGATGACAGCGTTTTCCGGATCTCCCGCTCCAGGTTACCCTGGCTTATTATTGGTATGGTGGGAGGTTTGCTGGCCGCGCATTTCATGGGTTTTTTTGAGAAAGACATCGCACTTTTACCCGCTCTGGCCTTATTTGTGCCACTTATAACGGCAACTGGCGGTAATGTAGGCATACAATCGTCCTCTATTATCATCCAGACCCTCTCATCAAATGCGGTAATGTTTGAGAACTTCGCACAGCGTATCTTTAAGCTTGTGCTGGTTGCCTTGTTAAACGCTGTGATCATCTCTATACTTGTGTTTAGCTTCACTTATCTTTTTCGCCAGGACCTGACCATTTCCACAGTTGTGGCTACAGCATTGTTCTCTGTCGTGATGCTTGCTTCAATGATGGGAACCATCACTCCAATGATACTGGATAAGTTTGGAATAAACCCAGCCGTAGCGGCTGGCCCTTTCATTACAACAGCAAACGACCTGCTGGGGATCACGATCTACTTCGGGGTTGCGCACCTGCTCTATAGTCTTTAAAGGCAAACAAGCCTGTTAGGGGGAGGTGCTAACGTAGCAACTGATCCGGAAAGATAAACCAGAGGGAGCACGTAATTACAGCTGTTTTTATACCCTAAAATCATGACTACATCAAACCATAAAAATCCAACCGCTCTAATTATAGATGAGATGCATCCCAGCATTATAGAAATGCTGGATAGTATAGGCGTTAAAGCGGTTTACATGCCAGCTATAAAGCCGGCACAGGTAGGGGAGGCGCTGGCAGGGTTCGACGGGCTGATCGTTCGGAGCAAGATGCGCATCACAGCCGAAACCCTGAAGCATGCGGACAGGCTAAAGTTTGTAGCGCGTGCAGGAGCAGGTGTCGATAACATTGATACAGAAGCGCTACAGGAACGTGGAATAGCCCTGGTTGCAGCGAATGAAGGCAACAGGCAGGCTGTTGGAGAGTTTGCGTTGGGATTGCTCCTGGCTCTGATGCGTAACATTGCCCTAGGCGATAATCAGGTACGCAACAAAGTATGGATGCGTGAAGAAAACAGGGGGGAGGAGCTCGGAGGCAAAACAGTAGGCATAATAGGCTTTGGAAATATGGGGCAAAGCTTCGCCCAGGTTTTAGGAGGCTTTGGCTGCCGCATTTTAGCCTACGACAAATTTGCTCCTGAAAAAATTTGTGACCCTTATGAGCGGGTTACCCTGGAGCAGTTAATGGCAGAAGCAGATGTCGTTAGCCTGCACATTCCGTACATACCGGAGAACCTTGGTTTTGCTGATGATACTTTTTTCGGGCTCTTGGCCAAGCCTGTCTGGTTTATGAATACCTCACGGGGTGATGTGGTGCAGCAGTCTGCTTTGGTGGCACACCTTAAAAGTGGTAAACTTAAAGGAGCCGCCCTGGACGTGCTGGAGAATGAAAAACTTGCTACCCTGACCGGCAGGCAGCAGGAGGAGTTTGATTATCTTGCCAAAGCTGAAAATGTTATACTTACGCCACATATAGCAGGCTGGACGCACGAATCTTACGTAAAGATAAACGAGGTACTGGTAGCTAAAATCAAGAGCTTGCTGTAAAAAATCGCAGCTTAAGTAAATTTAAACTTATTGCATCTTGTGTCGCTAAATTTGTATATTTGCCTTTGTCAAGAGCAGGGGGAGTAGCTCCTTGTTTCATAAAGCAGTTAATTACAGCGCGTATGCTATACTGGGCGGCTGAGCAGCTTATACCTGCCGTTGCCCTGAAAAAGAATTAAATAATTTACATATTTGGCAAAAAGAACGGTTATGCACGCCATAACCGTTCTTTTTGTTTTTGTGTTTTAAACGTGGAAACTAAAATGAGCAAGATTTCTTATTACACCGCAGAAGGTTTGCAAAAGCTAAAAGATGAATTAGCTGTGCTCAAAACGAAAGGCCGTTCGGAAGTGGCGCGTCAGCTGGCTGAGGCACGTGATAAAGGTGACTTGAGCGAGAACGCTGAGTACGATGCTGCAAAAGATGCCCAGGGCCACCTGGAACTGAAGATCGCCAAGATGGAGGAGATCGTAGGAAATGCCCGCCTGATAGATGAGTCGCACCTGGATGCAAGTAAGGCGCTGATCTTATCTAAAGTAAAGATCAAAAACCTAAAGAACAACATGGTAGTAAACTATACTTTGGTGGCTGAAGAGGAGGCGGACCTGGCAGCAGGAAAGATCTCCGTTAAGTCGCCGATCGGTAAGGGACTACTTGGCAAGTCAGTAGGTGATGTAGCTGAAATCACGGTTCCTGCCGGTAACATTAAGTTTGAGATACTGGAAATCAGCCGTTAAACTATGGAAGCTTCGATATTTACAAAGATTGTTAATGGGGATATTCCTGCTTACAAGATAGCAGAGAGTGACCGTTTTCTGGCCTTTTTAGATGTGTACCCAACCGCCTTGGGACACACCTTAGTTATACCGAAGCAGCAGATAGATTACATTTTTGACCTGGATGATGACCTCTACACCGGCCTGATGGCATTTGCAAAAGAGGTTGCCAAAGCCCTTGTAAAAGCAGTGCCTTGCAAGCGTGTAGGCATGGCTGTTGTTGGCCTGGAGGTGCCGCATGCGCATGTGCACCTTATTCCACTAAACAGTATGGCAGACATGAACTTTGCAAATAAGCAGGAGTTCAGTAAAAATGAGTTTGAGAAAGTAGCAGAAAAGATCAGGGCTGAATACCACAGCTAGGTTATATTGCATAAAAAAAGAGAGGGGGCAGCTAAACACAATTAGCTGCCCCCTCTCTTTTTTTATGCTTTCTTTATTGCTGCTGGATCTGCTTCAAAGAGTCTTCAATTGCCTCCTGCTGCTGCTTTTCCTGCTTCTTGAAAAATCCTCTTAACAGGATATTGCTTTGCAGCGCTTCCATGTTCTGGTCAAACTTACGGGAGCTTGTCTCAAGATTTTGCATGGTACTTTTCAATTGCTTTGCAAATTCCTGGTCCGAAAGCAGTACCCCCACAGCATTGCTGTCACTATCCAGTTTCTGGCTTGTCTGCTGCAGGTTTTCCATAAGGGCGGCGGCAGAATTGGTGGCCTCCTGTAGTTCGGCCATAGATTTTTTGAGCCTGCTATACACAACTGTATCAGTGGCAACCTGGTTTGCCAGTCCTCTTGGGTTATTGAGCTTCGAGGTAAAACGTGACAGTTCCTGGGATGCATTAACTGTACTTCTGGATGTTTTCTGCAGGTTAGCGACCATCGCCTTAAAATTATCAGCCATAGCAGTGTCAGTCAGTATGGCGCCGATGGTGCCCTCTCCGTCAACTAACCGGGAGGTGATCAGCTTGAAATCGCTGGTGATGGCAACCAGGTTCTTGTTGTTTTTCTGCAACGTTTCCATCAAGTCGTCAGTGTTCAGCGGGTTTATGGCCTTTATAACATCGCCGTCATCAACTACACTTGCTGCCTGTGTACCTCCTTCAATTACAATGTTCTTGTTACCAATAAAGCTCTCGGAACTGATGCGTGCTACCGAGTTTTCTCTGATATATTGCTGTGCGCTTTCCTCAATGCGCATGGTAACTTCTACCTGTGAGTCGCCATAAAAGCTGATCTTTTTGATCGTACCGATCTTTACTCCTGAAAACCACACGTTATTGCCGGTCTTTAGCCCTGCCACATCATCAAAAATAGCTTTTACATCAATCGTACTGATAAGGCGCTTCTGCTGCCCGGCCAAAGTAAATATACCTGCAACCAGTATAACGATAGCCAAAAAAACAAAAATGCCCACAATCACAGTGGGTTTATTACTTGTTGTACTCATTTAGTCAATAAAGTTATAATTGTAAAAAGCTTGTACCCGCTCATCGTTCGAGTCGAATACTTCCTCAAATGTGCCTTGTCGCTGGAACTGTCCGTCGAGTAGCATTACCACCCTGTCTCCTACGGCACGGGCGCAGGTCAGGTCGTGGGTAATGATGATAGAAGATGTGTTAAACCGGCGCTGCACTTCATTTATCAGTTTGTTGATCTCTATACAGGTAATAGGGTCAAGTCCTGCTGTGGGTTCATCGTAAAGCATAATTTCAGGGCGCAGGATCAGGGTTCTGGCAATACCGATACGCTTGCGCTGCCCCCCGGATAATTCAGAAGGCATCTGGTGTAGTGCCTGCGACAGCCCCACCGCTTCCAGTACTATGTCAATGATCCTGTCACGGTCTTTCTGCGTCATCTCTTTTGAGTGCCTGACCAAAGGGAACTCCAGGTTTTCCTTAACGGTCATACTATCGTAGAGGGCGCTGTTCTGGAAAGAGAAGCCGATCTTCAGGCGCAACTCGTCCAGTTGCCTGGAGGTAAGGTTGCCTACCTCTTTGCCTAACACGTTAACAGTGCCTTCATCCGCCCGTAAAAGACCGGAAATTATTTTGATCAAAACTGATTTACCTGTTCCCGAACGGCCCAGTACAACCAGGTTCTCACCTTTGTACAGGTCCAGGTCTACACCCTTCAGTACCTCAAAATCATCGAATGCTTTTTTGAGTCCCCTGATCGTAATTACTTTCTCGCTTCTGTCTATCCGCGGGTTTATTTCTTTCTCCTGCATGCCTACATTACTCTTAAAGCGTTCACGATCTGCATAATGAGCAGCTCCTCTATAAAGATGAGGAACATGGCCGTAACTACAGAGGAGTTGGCAGCCTTGCCTACACCTTCCGTACCCTTAGATGAATTGTAGCCTTTATAACAGCCAACCATGCCAATTGTAAAGCCAAACACAACAGATTTTACAGATGATGATATAATATCCAGGAAAGTGATTGCTTCAAACACTTGGTAAAAGAACGTGGTGATAGTGGTTTGTTCGTTCTGGTGTACATTCAGGTAACCCCCAAGCAGGGATACCAAAGTGGTGTACATGGTAAGGGCCGGAATCATAAAGGTAGATGCCAGTACCCGTGTAACAACCAGAAATTTAAAAGGCTTTGTAGCAGATACCTCCATGGCATCGATCTGTTCGGTAACGCGCATCGAACCTAATTCGGCTCCGATATTCGAGCCAACCCTTCCGGATGCGATCAGTGCCGTAACCAGTGGCCCCATTGCCCTCACAATAGCCACAGAGATCAGGGCTGGCAAGAGTGCCGTGGCGCCAAACCCTGCCAACGATGGCCTGGACTGGTTGGTAAACACGATACCAATGATAAAGCCTGTCAGGGAAATAAGCGGTAAAGAACGCACCCCTATTTCATAGCATTGCCTGATAACTTCTTTAATTTCATAGGGAGGAAAGAAAACCTCGCGGAAGAATCTTGCTATAAAACGGTAAACACTGGCCAGCTCCACAAACATTCTGTCGAGCCTCCTGGTGGTTACATAGGTGCGGGTGCGGGTATTTTTCGTGTTATTATCGTTTTGATTCATTAAAGCCGGTTGAGTACCAATCAATGTGCAAAGCTACTATATAATTGGTAATGGAGTATCTAAAACAGGTACAACCTCATACGGTTTATGAGAGGCATGAGGTTTATTTACTTGCCAGCCTGTCAGGGTTGTCTGTCAAAAAGCTTTTCCAGGACTTACCACCTTGTTTGGCGTTATTTCCTTTCTGGTAATGATGGCAGAGCGCAACCCCCAGCGCATCAGTAGCATCGTGCAGTTTTGGGTCAGGTTGTATGTTCAGTATCTGCACCAGCATGGCTGCCACCTGTTCTTTGGAGGCATTTCCGTTTCCGGTTACTGACTGCTTTACCTTTTTTGGGGCATACTCAACATAAGGGATGTCACGGGACAAAGCGGCTGCTATGGCTACACCCTGCGCACGACCCAGTTTCAGCATACTTTGCACGTTAACGCCAAAGAAGGGGGATTCAATTGCAAGCTCATCCGGAAGGTATTCATCGATTAGCTGTATCATCCGGTCAAAAATTTTCTTTAACTTGACGGCGTGGTTACTGTAACTTTTGAGGTGAATTACCCCATACTGCACCACCTTTACCTTAGAACCAGTTACTTCGATAAGGCCATACCCCATAACCTGGGTGCCAGGGTCAATACCAAGAATAAGTTTGTGAGGAGGGAGTGCAGAAGAGTAAACCATAGGCTACAAAATTAAGACAATAATTTTGAACATTACGCGCAATACAAAATTCCTTTTGCTCTCCGGCAAATTACTGGTGCTGCTACTTACGCTTTACCTGCTTTATAAAACCATTTATGTGGCTCCTGATACCTTCCTGACCTGGGGGGGCATCTTCCGGAAGGCACTGGAGAGTCCGCTGCTGATCCTGGTCCTTTACACTGCCTTGCTCATTCCTGTTAACTGGGGCTTTGAGGCCCGTAAATGGCATTTGCTGGGGCAAAAGCTAGAGCCGATGTCTTATGTGCGGGCCTACAGGGCGGTAATGGTGGGCTTAACATTGGGCTTTATTACCCCGAACCGGCTTGGCGACTATGCAGGCAGGGTTTTGGAGTTAAAATGCAAGCAAAGGCTGGAAGCTATCGGCGCTATTTTTATAGGCAGGTATTGCCAGTTGGTGGCAACCATCTTGGTTGGTACTGTGGGGCTTTCTTATTTCATACTTAGGTTTAACTGGGTACAATACCCTGCTGTAACCATGAGTTTGTTGCTTTTGCTGCTGGTGCTCTGCGGCGCCTCGCTACTCTTGCTGTATCATGCCAGGGCCATGGTGGCAGTTGTGGCCGCCATTAAACCACTGAAGCCGCTGGTACGCTACCTGGCAATAATGGGTGCTTACAGCAAAACAGAAATCAGCCAGCTTCTATGGCTCTCACTGGGGCGTTACCTTGTTTTTCTGGTGCAGTTTATTCTGTTGCTCATACTATATGGCGTAAAGCTTAACCCAATGGAGTATATAAGCGGGGTGTCGGGTACTTTCTTCCTGAAATCTGTAGTGCCATCGGTCAGCCTGCTTTCAGACCTGGGGGTTCGGGAACTGTCGGCCATGTACCTGTTCGGTTTATTGGGGCAGGCACGCTTGCAGGTGCTTAGCGCCAGCCTAAGTCTGTGGCTGCTGAATATAGCTGTGCCAAGCGCTATCGGGCTTGTTTTTGTACTGCGGCTGCGCATTGCAGCACGTAAAAGTGTGGTTGTATGATATGGTTCCTGGCATTATCCCTGTTTGCCTATGGCTGGGTGGTGATCCCGCGCTGGCTTGCTTGGGTGAAACTTCCGGATGCAGATGCCCCGGCAGATTTTGAGCCTTCTACCAATTTGTCGGTGATCATTGCTGTCCGGAATGAAGCAAAGCATATTATTCCCTTGTTGCAGGATCTGGAGAACCAACGGTACCCCACGCATCTCTATGAAGTAATAATTGTAGATGATCATTCAACAGACGAAACAGTAGAGCTGATACAGACTTTTCGTTCAGGTTCAGCAATGAGGCTGAAGGTATTAGAGCTAAAACGGCACTCCAATGTAAGTATGAAGAAGGGGGCAGTGCAGAAAGGAGTCGCGCTAGCAGATGGGGAGCTGCTGGTGCTGACTGACGGTGATTGCCGGGTGGGTGCTGAATGGCTCCTGCAGTATGCCTATACTTACGAAACCAAACAGCCTTACTTTATAAGTGGCCCTGTTTGTTTCCATAATACTACCTCAGCTTTTGAGAAGATGCAGATGGTGGAGTTTGCCAGCCTGATAGGGGTGGGAGGGGCATCATTGGCGTTGTCTAAACCCAACATGTGCAATGGGGCAAACCTGGCCTACACAAAATCTGTTTTTGAAAAAGTTGGAGGCTTTGCTGGCAATGAAAATATTGCCAGCGGCGACGATGAATTCCTGTTGCACAAGGTGAGCAAGCATTTTCCGGGTAAAGCAGTATTCCTGAAAACCGAGAAAGCGATCGTTTACACAGAAGCACGCAAAACATTGTCCTCTTTTTTATCCCAGCGGGTAAGGTGGGCAAGCAAATGGAAAGCTTATCAGAGCCTGCATGTACAATTGGTAGCCCTGTCAGTGTTTGCTGTTAATTTCCTGCTTTTTCTTTGTGTTCCGCTATTCCTGATAGGGCAGTTGCCGCTCCTGGTTTTAGTTACGGCTTATGTTGCCAAATTTGTAATAGATTTTTTATTTTTAGAACGTATACTGAACTTCCTGAACAGGAAACAGTATTTATGGCACATACTTCCGTTGCAGTTAGTATACGTGCCTTATGTAGTTAGCACCGGACTTATAGGGTTGTTTGGCCGCTATCAATGGAAGGGAAGATCAATACGAAACGCATGAGTGAGAATGAATTCGACATACTTGACGAGCTATACTTTGTAACGTCATACCCGGACCTTAAAAGTACTTTGTCGCTTACAGATAATGAGATTTGTGCAGCCCTGCAATCATTGATCAGGCATGGATATGTGAAAATACTTTATCCAGACCAGGATACGGAGCATGAGTATAATGAGGCTGAGTTTAGTAAAAATTGCCAGAAATACTTTTTCCTGGCTACAAAAGCCGGGCTGGTAGTGCATAACTCTGTTTAAGCGTACCAATTGGGCAGAAGCGCTTATATTTAAAATTACTTTTTAAGGGAGCGGACTGGGCTGGGGGTAGTTAAGACATTTCCCGGGTCATCATTTTTTAGTATTTTTACCTCATATTTACAATATCTGCCGGTAATTGCTTTGCCTATTGATAGTTATGAGGCGTGGTGTTGGAACTAATGAAATCAAAATTTTGGAATGTCTGATATAACTATACCCAATATACAGCAGGAGCTAAACCTGAAGAAGCTGGAGTTATCGGCATTGCTTGAGATTACACAGGCAATTAACGATAATCTTCCGGAGGGTGCGCTGTATAAAATCTATCGTTTTACGCTGCTGGCACAATTACAGATCAGCCGATTGGTGCTGTTTGTGCACGACGAAAAGTGGGAATGTAAGGTTTGTTTTGGTACAGAACAGGATTTTACAAAACATGAGCTTCCGGAAGCCATACTCAATCTGCAGGAGATCACCCGCACATCTAAACTAAGTGTAGAGAAAAAGTGGCGGGCTTTTGAGATTGTGATACCTATTTTGCACAACGGAAAAGTACTGGCCTTTGTGATGATAGGAAAAATTCAGCCCTACTACAACAATATGGAGGCTCTGAATTTTGTGCAGACGGTGAGTAATATCATGTTGGTTGCCATTGAGAATCATAAAATGGCGCGTCAGCGACTGGCCCAGGAGTCTATCAGACGTGAGATCGAGATTGCCCGTGAAGTGCAGTCAATGCTGTTCCCGAAGGCGTTGCCGAACGATAAGGATGTAACCATACATGCCAGTTATATACCACATTCATCCATTGGCGGTGACTACTACGATTTTATAGAGATAGACGCAGACACTTTTGTGTTTTGTGTGGCTGACGTTTCTGGGAAAGGCGTGCCAGCATCCTTGCTGATGTCTAATTTCCAGGCTGGCCTCAGAACCATTCTGCGGCAGACCTCGGACCTGAACACAGTGGTGGCAGAACTTAATACCCTGATCTACCGCAACGCGATTGCAGAAAAATTTATTACTATGTTCCTGGCGCTGTACAACAGAAAGACGCGGGAACTATGCTATGTGAATGCTGGTCATAACTCGCCTATTCTGTTGCATGAGAACAATACGCACCGCTTGCTAAATGAAGGATGCACCATGCTTGGTGTGTTTGATGTATTGCCTTTTATGTCGGTTACGAGAATTACAGTGCCTGAAAAATCTGTGTTGCTTTGCTATACGGATGGGTTAACCGAAGTATTTGATGAGGAAGAGGCTGAATTCGGCATTGAGGGTACCATCAGGTTTTTGCAGCGGAATAAATACCTGAGCTCTAAAATGCTACACCTACAGTTGCTGCGTGAAATAAACCTTTACAACGAAGAAGCCGCCCTGAACGACGATATTACATTGCTTTCCTGTCGTTTTAAATAGTTTTTATACTATTAGCCTGGAGATCAAAGTTGTTAAGGGTCATAATATTCATTCACTTATCATTAAATAGCAACCAACGCCTCAAGTGATCCACCTATTTAAGACTCCCTGGTTACTTAAAAAACTGTTGCCAGCTTATACCTGGCACAAGGAGGTGATTGGCCAGAAACTGTACCTCACTTTTGACGATGGACCTATTCCTGCTGTTACACCCTGGGTACTGGACCAGCTGGACAAGTATGGCGCAAGGGCTACTTTTTTTTGTGTAGGAGATAATCTTGTAAAATACCCGGATATAGCCGAACAGATCATAAAACAGGGACATGTGCTGGCAAACCATACCTTTAATCATCTGAAAGGGTGGCAAACCGATGAGGCCCGGTATGTACGGAATGTAGCGCTGTGCCAGAAAGAAGTGGAGAAATATGCTGCTGACAGGGTTCGTCCGCTTTTCAGACCACCCTATGGACGGATTACATCAAAACAGGCAAAACAGCTGCAGGACAGGTATGAGATCATCATGTGGGATGTACTTACCAATGATTACGATAGCTCCCTGGGGCAGAATAGGTGCCTGCAAAAGAGCATCAGTAGCACCCAGAGTGGCAGCATCATTGTTTTCCATGATAGCCTGAAAGCCCGGAAAAACATGATGTATGTGCTGCCCCGTTACCTGGAACATTTTACCAATTTAGGCTATACCTTCGACACCCTATGATCGTATCGGTATCCTATTTTATACTTTACTTCCTGCTTTTCCTGCTTTTGCTGAGCTTATTAGTCGCGAACCGGAAAAAATACAGCTTAAAACCAAACCGCTATCCCAGGGTAAGCATCCTTATTGCTGCCCGCAACGAAGAACACACTATTATCCGTTGTTTACAGGCTATAGAAAAGCTGGACTACCCAGCAGATAAGGTACAGGTGCTGATAGGAGACGATGGAAGTACAGATGCAACCCGCGCTGTTGTAGACGCTTTTATAAAGGATAAACCCACTTATACCTGTATCACGATCACTGAAAATATTGGCAAAGCGAAGGGCAAAGCCAATGTGCTGGCACAGTTGGCAAAGCTGGCCGACAGCAACTTTTTCTTTTACACAGACGCAGATATTGCTGTACCATCAAGCTGGATAGAGGCTATGCTGGCAGAAATGACACCGGAAGTAGGCGTTGTTACAGGCATTACCACTATAACAGGTACCAGTATCTTTACAAAGCTGCAGGCCATCGACTGGCTGTATGCACTTGGGCTGATGCAGGTAGTATCGGATCTGAAACTGCCAGTAACTGCCATGGGTAATAACATGCTTTTGCGCCGCGAAGCTTACGAGGCAGTAGGTGGTTTTGAGGGGATAGACTTTTCTATTACCGAAGACATTGCCATCTTTAACAGGATACTCAGGCAGGGGTGGAGCTTCCGGAATATCTACGACCGAAGTGTGCTGGCACTTTCTACGCCGGCAGCCAGTTTTGTGCTGTTCCTGCATCAACGCAAACGCTGGATGAAAGGCTCCATGCACTTACCTTTTTACATGGCGATCATCTTTATAATGCATGCGGCATATTACCCTGTGCTTTTGCCGTTCTTCGCTTATACTTCGGTTACGGTGATGTTGTCAATATTTGCTTTAAAGCTCCTGCTGCAAAGTACGTACCTGTTTCTGTGCCTGCGCCGGCTTGGTAGATCAGTGCCGTTTTGGCTCTATTTTATGTTCGAGCTATACCTGGTGGTCACATCCGTTATTCTGATCATATTCTTCTTTCTGCCCGTTAAAACGAATTGGAAGGGGAGAAGGTATTCGTAAAAGGGCTAAGTATGTTTTTACGATCGGAAGTATAACCAGCCCTGCATAAACAGCGAAAAGGGTTTCTCCTGCCCCATAATAAATTCCTAACTTGCAGTGTTAATCAGAAGTACCATAACGTTGGCCCGGGCCAGCGGTAAACGATAGTTTAGACATGAATTTAATTGATTCGCACGCACACATTTACAGCGAGGATTTTCAGGAGGACAGAGCAGCGGTAGTAGCTCGTGCCGTAGCTGATGGGGTGAGTAAGATCTATATGCCTAATATTGATCATACCTCGATTGATGCCATGCTGGAAGCGGAGGAAAAATACCCTGAAACCTGTATCCCGATGATGGGGTTGCACCCTACTTCTGTGGGCAAGGATTTTGAACGTGAACTCTACCTGGTGGAGGAGTGGCTTGAGAAGCGTGCCTTTGCAGCCGTAGGTGAATGTGGGATTGACCTGTATTGGGATAAAACTTTTCTGCCGCAGCAGCAGGAAGCCCTGAAGGTGCAGGTTGCGTTAGCCAGAAAACATAATTTACCAATTATACTGCATACCCGCGACTCGTTCGATGAAACGTATGAGATTATTTCAGCGGCACAGGACGGGTCACTTAAAGGTATCTTTCATTGCTTTTCGGGCACTTTGGAGCAGGCTGAAAAAGTGAAGGAACTTGGTTTTTTAATGGGCATCGGAGGGGTTTCTACTTTCAAGAATGGCGGCATGGATAAAGTGCTGCCGCACCTGCATTTAGATGACCTTACCCTGGAAACGGATTGCCCATACCTGGCTCCAGTTCCTTATCGCGGAAAACGTAATGAGCCTTTATACCTGTCGTTGATAGCGAACAGAGTAGCAGAACTGATGCAAAAGCCTGTAGCGGAAGTGGCTGAAAAAACTACTGCCAATGCCCTGAATATTTTCAAACTATAAGCATGAAGGTAGTAAAAGTAGACATAGACACAGCTACTCCCCTGGATCCGGAAGCGTCCATACTTATCATCTACACAGGAGGTACGGTAGGCATGGTATTCGATAAGGTGGAGAAGCACCTGGTGCCCTTTAATTTTTCTCAGATTCTGGATCATGTACCGGAGATAAGCCAGTTTGATTACCTGCTAACGGTTATGAGCATAGAACCCGCCATCGATTCATCGAATGTGGCGATGGCAGACTGGCTGATGCTGGCCGCATTGATAGAAGAGAATTACGGGCAGTATGATGGCTTTGTGATCTTGCACGGAACAGACACAATGGCCTACAGTGCATCGGCATTAAGCTTTCTGTTAGAGAACCTTCAAAAGCCTGTGATCTTTACGGGTGCACAGGTACCAATAGGACGCTTACGGACAGATGCACGTGAAAACCTGATCACAGCCTTGCAAATAGCGGCCACGAAACAAAATGGTAAAAGTATGGTGCCAGAGGTATGTATTTACTTCCGTAACCTGTTGCTGCGTGGTAACCGCGCCAAAAAAGTGGAGAGCAGCCATTTCGATGCTTTTAAATCAGACAACTATCCGCCACTGGCCGAAACAGGGATAGACATTGAGTACAGTTATGAAGATATTCTGCCACACCCTGTACACAGCTTGCGGGTGCATAAGCAGATGAGCGACAAGGTAGCGATACTTAAATTGTTTCCTGGAATTACGCAGGCTGTGGTGCAAAGTATACTTCAAGCCCCTGGCCTGCAGGGAATAGTGCTCGAAACCTTCGGATCTGGCAATGCTCCTTCCACACCCTGGTTCCTTGATCTGCTACAGGATGCACTGGATAGAGGTGTCCATATCCTGAATGTATCGCAGTGCGATGAAGGTAGAGTAATTCAGGGGCAATACGAAACAAGTACGCACCTGCTGCAGATGGGTGTAATTGGAGGTGCCGATATTACGACAGAGGCCGCAATCACGAAGCTTATGTTTGTGCTCGGCCAGGGGCTGGACCACGAGCAGACCCAGACGCAGCTATGCCAGAACCTGCGTGGCGAGATAACTTTATAAGATTAGTGTAAGTATAAACGGTGCAGATTTGCAGAAGTGATGCAGAATAGCCTATATTTGCACCACCATAGAGAGTTGTCCGAGTGGTCGAAGGAGCACGCCTGGAAAGTGTGTATACCCCAAAAGGGTATCAAGGGTTCGAATCCCTTACTCTCTGCTGGTAGCAATACCAAAATCAATTAAAAGCCTGCAAATAAGATATTTGCAGGCTTTTTGTTTTCCAGATCTATCAGGTAATTTAGTTTCTGTCGCTCCTGCCCACGATGCCTTTGCTGCACTGGGGGCATGTTCTGCTTTGTTCCATAACTTATGTGCGTTATTACCCGCGTAATAACGCGGGTAGGGCCTGGAAAGGTTTTACTTTTAGGGCTTAATAGTCTCTAAAGCCATGGCTTACCCATCTGACTATCCTATTCTTTTCCTCAACCCCCTGGAGCACGAGGGCAAATCGTTTATCCGCCTCGGGCACATGCCAGACCACTTCGTCCGTAAACGATTATAGGAGGCTGACTGGCCACAGGAGCAGCAAGACCACCGAGATCTATACCCACATCACCAGCCACGGTTTGGATAAAATCGTGAGCCCACTTGATAATTTATAGAAGTTGCCTATATTAGCTAAAGAATATACAATCATGCACCAAATGTTACGAACGTACACCCCCATAACAAGTAGCCGTTTTACAGCAGCCCTGGAAACCTTCGTACATAGTGCAGATAAACGTATGTTTACGCATATACGCTAGTTAGCGGCAAGCATAGACCAACCAGATAGACAGAACAGCAGTAAACGTATTTTATAAGATGATAGAAATTTTTGTAGGTAGCAAACAATTGACGATTAAAGATGAAATCAAAAATATCTCATTCCCTGTTTTAGTCCATTACCCGACCTACGAAACATCAAGACCTATTGCATTTGGGCCTTATACAATGAATGTAAGTCCTGACGCAGAAATTATTGACGGCAGATTTCCACTTATAATAATCTCACACGGCAACGGAGGTTCACATCTTTTGTACAGGACAATTAGTGCACATTTGGCAAAAAATGGTTACATCGTTGCAATGCTTGAACATTATGGGAATAATCGTAACAACAATACATTAGAAAACACAACTGAAAATCTTGAAACACGACCAAGACACGTTAGTTTGACAATTGATTTTTTACTTACAGACAGTTGGTTCAATAAAAATATTGCACAAAACAAAATTGGAGTTATAGGACACTCAATGGGAGGTTATACTGCTTTGGCGTTGGCAGGTGGTGTGCCAAGAACAAAAGAAGGTGTTGTTGTAGAAGTTGTACCAGACTTCCGAATTAAAGCAATTGTATTACTTGCACCAGGAGCAGGTTGGTTTATGAATTCGTTGGACAAAGTAACAATTCCAATTCTTATGTTTACTGCTGAACACGACCCTATTACCCCAAAATGGAATGGAGAAATTGTTCTAAATTATGTTCCCGACAAATCCAAAGTAACATTTAAGGAAATTAAAAATGCAGGGCACTTTTCTTTTTTAAGTCCATTTCCAGCAACAATGAAAAGCCCTAATTTTCATCCATCGACAGACCCAGTTGGATTTGACAGAGAAATATTTCATAGCAAACTTCCAACAGAAATACTTGACTTTTTAAACGACAAACTAAATGAAAATTAAATCCGTGGACAAAATGCCTGCCGCTAACAGGGGTTTTGCAATAGTGGGGCTGACGAACATAGGCTCAACTTTTGTTTTCCAATTTAACTTTTGTACAAGGGTTGGGCTGACGGAATTCTATTGCCCCACCATCGCAAAGCCCTAAACCGTTGTGTGCAATGGGAAGTAATAAAAAAGCGTCTCAACAAACACCTACAGAATAAGATACTACAGGCCGAGCATGAAAAGTAAAGTAGGATTTGTAAAAACAACAGGTTGGTTCTCTCTGGCTGGGTTGTTTATACCTGGTTTTACAGCAATTGAAATTATAGGTTGCCAATCGCTAATTACCTTGTTTGGAGTTGAGTGTGCCAACTCTTGGACTTTGCTCTGGAGTATTACTATTGCTGGAAGTATAGTATTGCCTTGGGTGTTTTTACGGTTCATACAAAGAACATCTATAGAAACTGAGTCGCTAAGGAAGTGGCTAATTTTCTTCAATATCATAGAATATACGCTATTGCAAGCGAGCCTTGATTCGCTCTTTACAAATGGTCAGACGCTGTGTTATGTATCGGACGGACAGAATGGATTAGAATTTGCCTTTACTGGTTGGTTTGCTATACCTATTATACTTTTATTGAGCATCTTGTTTCAGCAGGTACAAAAAGCAAAATTGGAGCAAGCAGAACTTGAGTAAGGGCAAAAAAGAAGAATCACTTCACATAACAAAATGCAGCACTTAGGCTCAGCTACGCTTCGGGCTTCGGCTGTACAAACACGTTGGGAGGTATAAGAATTAAGAAATGAAGAAAATATACACCATCTTCTTTGTGTTGCTTTTGATAAGCTGTAGTGTAAAAGAGACTGAGAAAGAATCTGGTGTCCAACATCAAGATAGCACTACTTCACCAGCAGTTAAGCCAAAGCACTCAGGTAATCAGCTTTTATTTACTAAAGAAGATATAAAAGGTATATGGACTTCAGGAGAATCTGAAAACGCAAGCATTAGTATCGAGGAGGACTCAATATTGTTTGTAGACACATTCGAATACTTGAAATATGAATTCAGAAATGATACTCTAATTTACATTGAAGAAGGTGTTCCCTTTTTTAAAACAAGAGTAATAAAAGCGGACAAAGATTCTTTAGTAACTTCCAACGAGGATGGAATCCGTAGATTGTGGAGATTTAAAGATTAGGACGTTGGCACGAAAATTCCCAACACAACCTACAAGGTAGCTATGCCACAGCAAAGCAAGTACGTTAGCAACAATGCCCTCCGTGTAACCCGACAAAGGTTCCCAGTCAACAAAGAAACGTTTGACAATCCTACCAATAAGCTTCTCCACGGCAAACACCCACTGAGATAAAAGTAAGTCCCCCAGTCTCATTTGGGTGTGAAATATTTTGTGCTTGACTGTATCAAATTGATACAACAAGTGTTCGAAATCGAACAGGTTTTAATAAACAGTTGTCTAGAATTTTGATAAATATCTGCATAAAGTGTTGATAATTAATTTTTTATGTTTTGGTCTCAACTTTGCCAATAGAATTGTGAGAGATCCCCTCATTGCCTGGCCTCTTTTTCATTAAAAATCTACACTTGAAGTCATGATAAAGAATAATCTAAAAATCGCCATACGGATACTCTGGAAAAACAAAATTTTTTCAGTAGTCAATGTACTGAGCTTGTCATTGAGTATGGCGGTTGGTGTAATTCTTTTTACCTTCATAAAAGCCACTCACGATACAGACCATTTCCATCCAAAATTAAATCAAATAGTACGGATACTCACGTTGGAAACAAGTGAGGGGGAACAAACCAAATGGGCAACAGCGCCATTGCCGTTGGCGAGTCAAGTGGAAAGCGTCTCTTTTGTTGAAAAAACGGTAAAAGTACGCCTGGCAGGAAAATATAACTTGCAAACAGACAAAGGTGATATACCTATTGACATAAAATTTTCAGAGCCTTCTTTTTTTGATGTTTTTGGCTTTAAAGTATTGTCAGGTAATGCACAAAGCCTTACAGATAATCCCACTTCCCTTTTTTTAACTGAAAGAACAGCAGAAAAGATA
Source organism: Pontibacter sp. MBLB2868 (assembly GCF_051904785.1). Taxonomy (NCBI): domain Bacteria; kingdom Pseudomonadati; phylum Bacteroidota; class Cytophagia; order Cytophagales; family Hymenobacteraceae; genus Pontibacter; species Pontibacter sp. MBLB2868. The sequence goes on from NZ_CP196710.1 coordinate 836,173, forward strand.
TTCGGCGACGCCAATGCATTAGGAAAAACGGTTCAGTTTGAAAAATTAGGTTCTTATACCGTTGAGGGAATTATCCAAGACCCGCCTTTAGAAACACACCTACCCATTGAGGCAATGCTTTCTATTAAATCTGCTGTAATGCTTGAAAAAAAAGGAGCCATCAGTAGTGTATCACAGAATTGGGGAGACTTCAAGAGTTCAGCAATTTACGCACGTTTAAAATCAGAAGATAATTTAAAGCAGCTCAATACAACGCTCCAAAACTATAGTAGGAACCTGGGTAAGAGCAATCTTCAATTTTTGGCGCAACCCCTAGAAGACATTACCCCTCGAAACAAAGACATTAAAAATGACCACAATGCAGGCGTCGATTGGACGGGCATAAATACACAGCTGTTTTTGATTCTAGCCTTAACCCTTTTATCTGCTTTTAACTATATCAGTCTGGCATTGGCGCGTGCCTTCTCTCGAGCAAAAGAAGTAGGTATTCGCAAAACGATAGGCGCAACAAGAAGGCAAATTATTGGTCAGTTTTTAATGGAATCGACCTTGGTTTCCCTGTTTGCTTTGTTGTTTACAGTGCCATGTGTTGAGATTTTGATGGACTATATACCCGATATGGATATCGCCTTTTCTTATGATCCAACATTAATTTTAGGCTTGTTAATATACGCAGTTATCACAGGCTTAGTCGCAGGGGCATTTCCGTCATGGCTGTTGTCAGCGTTTCAGCCCATACAGGTTTTGCGTAAAATGAAGAATATAAAGCTGTTCCGGAGTGTTGCTATTTACAAAGCTCTGATTGTCGTACAGTTTTCAGTAACTATTATGCTGATGATATTCTTTGTCATACTGGCCGATTATGAAGGAAAGAACAATGCGATCATTAGCTCAACTGTGCCACCCAATGTGTTGACACTTGAATTGAAAGGGGAGAATTATGAAAACCTGCAAAACGACATAAGCCAGTTAAGTCAGGTAGAAACGACTTTAGCGACTAACTGGTATTATGATGTTTTTAAACTGGGTAAATCTTCTGTACAATTAAATGATAAAACGCTGAGAATAAATTACGTAAGTATTGACCCAAAAACAATTGAAACAGAAGGGATCAGCTTAAAATCCGGGCAAAATTTTCCTGAAATTATGCCCCAAAGTACTGAGCAATATGTGTTGGTGAATGAAGCTGCCGCAAAATTATTGGAATCTGAATCGGAGACTTTAGTGGGGCAAACGCTATTACTGGACTCTGCCTATGTACAAGTCATTGGCATCATGCCCAATCAAGTTTTTGACGAACCAATCCCTTTACTATATCGCTATTTGCCAAATGAAATAGCCATCTTGATCATAAAATTAAAGCCAAATACAGAATTGGAGGCGACGAATGCCATTCAATCCTTATGGAAAAACCATTTTCCTGAAAAAACAGCAAATCTTTACAACTTAAAAGACGATTATACAGGAGAGGGCAGTAGAGAAAGAATAGGTTTTTTTGGATTCTTTGCCCTTATAGTCATGATAATCGCTGCTTTGGGCATTTTAGGCATAGCCAGTTACTCCGTAGAAACACGCACTAAAGAACTGGGTATCAGAAAAGTATTGGGAGCAAGCAACACAGAATTAGTATGGACAGTTACCCGTAATTTTGGCATTCTTATCCTAATTGCCGGACTAATTGGTGTTCCGGCAGGCTTGTTTTGCGGTGATTTATTAAGAAAAGAAATGGGCAATCGTGTTGATTTGAGTCTTATAAATGTGAGTATAGGCTTTGGTTTAGTTGCCATAGTCGGGCTACTGACCGTCCTATCCCAAACCATTCGAGCGGCACAAATTGAACCTGTAAAAGTTTTAAAAGCAGAGTAAAGAAGATAAAACATTCATTGGCAGGTTATGACAATGGCGAGACAATTATTTCTATTCCGCGACACCATGACGACAAAGTAACGATTGACTACATTTACCAGAACAAGGACAAATGTTGCTAACAAAATGTATCTTCAATGGTGCGGTGAGGTGTAAGCTATAAGTTATTTATCTTCGTTCTACGTTTGGTTTAGTGGGACAGGACGCGGCTTCGAAAGCGCATCACTGCAGACACACAAACGTTAAGCGTCTTGAAAGTCTGGAAATGATTCACACTAAACTTATTGTATCTCTTAGGACATCTCTTGTAGAGAATGAAGCCCCTTCTTGAGCGTAAAACTTACTACTGTCTAATCTGTTGTAAATACACTCTACATTTGTTTTGCTTGTCTTGACATAAAGGTAATCGCTTTTAATCATGCGTGATCTTGACGAGCACTTCGCGCTCTTTACCACCTTTTATGGCTTGGGCAAGCACCATTCCGATTCCTTTGGCATAAGATTTTCTTTCCAGTACATCGGGCTCAAGTGCTGTGAATTCTTCTGTGGTCAGGCACTTATGGAATATGCCATAGGGAACTTTAACTGATCTTTTACTAGGTAGTACCTTCGCCTGGTCTTCCGCCTCTCCTGGGTAAAATTCCTGGTAGTACGTCTGGCCTATATGATCACGCGGGTTTGCCCACATAATGATCCCGGGCTTTGCCCCGTCAACTCCAGCTTGCCAGGAGCCTTCAGTGCTTACCTCCCCGTCTTCATATGCTTTGGTGTATTCGCCGAAGTACCACACATTGCCTTTTTTATCCTGTGCATACCAATCATAGGTGTCTTCTATTACAGTGCCATCTTTTTCTGTGGCCACATCATGTACCACGCGGCAGGTAACACCTAAAATTTCTTTTGTCTGGTGGGTAACATAAACCTTTATGTACTCAGTTGTTTTTTCTCCTTTTTCAGAACTCGTATTTATATAAAAGTAAGTATAGCCGGGTTTTAACGGGAAATAGGGATTGTCTATGACTGTTACAAAATTAGCAGGGTTGATGCTTCCATTTAAAACATTGCCTGTATTATCTTCAGCGCTTACAGGAGCGGGGTTTATAGCCTCATCTTGACTACAGGCAGTAACCAGAACGATAAAACAAGCGATCGATAATCTTAAAAAATTAGTTTTCATACATAGAATGTTTTAGCTGTATCTAACACGGGGGTGATGAAAGGTGGCCTTGCTTACTGTAAATAGCAACGGCCGAAGAATGGGGAGGCATAATACTTAGGAACGACTTAATTGAATTAAAGTTATTTAAAGTATAACTAAAAGGAATGATTTTAAGTCCTACTAGTAGTTTTAAACTGATTACACTTAATAGATTATAAAAATCCAGGCTGTGTTGTTGGTAAGCAAGCAAAAAAACAGGATGCGAATGTGAATGAGGTGTAGATCTGCAAAAGCAATTTGCTCATAGCCTGGATTTTACCTCTTCCAGCTCCGGGCTTTTACATGTACTAAATGAGATTTGAAACGTAAAAAAGTGTAAAGCGAAGGTGCATATCACATCAAAAGGTGGGGTTTTTAACGTTTTTCAGCCTGCTGATATCAACCTAAGCTTAGTACTTAACCTGGTAAAAGGGTAAGTAATTTATTGGTAGACACACCATATATACTAACTATCAATGTCAACTGAAAGTACCATTCGGCTTATCATCACAGACGACCACAGAATTATTCGGGAAGGGCTTATGTCGCTTCTGGAGCATTACCCCGAAATTAAGGTAGTGGGGGAGGCCTCGAACGGCCAGGAACTACTCGACCTTTTAGCAACTACACCTGCTCATGTAGTTTTAATGGATATAAACATGCCTGTGATGGATGGTTTTGAGGCAACAAAGCAGGTAAAAACTAAATTTCCAGAAACAAAGGTAATTGCGTTATCCATGCTGGCCAACATTCCTTATGTGCAAAAGATACTTACCTGCGGGGCCTCTGGCTATTTGTTAAAGACCACAGACAGGGAGGAGTTAAGGGCCGCCATTAAACTGGTAGCAGCTGACACCAATTACATAAGTGGCGATCTTTCCATCTCTATGCTGGGCAAGGCCATGAATCAGGAGGTGCCAGCGGTAACAACAGCAGCGGATAAAGCCGGGCTTTCGAAGCGGGAGATAGAGGTACTTTCGTTGATTGCGGAGGGGTTTACAAATGCTGAAATCGCAGATAAGTTATTTACAAGTAAACGCACCATCGAAACGCACAGACAGCATATTCTGGAGAAAACAAATGCAAAGAACACAGCCAACCTGATCAAGTTCGCGATAGAAAACAAAATACTGAAGATCGGGAAAGAAGACTGATCGCTACCTGACTTACAGCACCGTGTTGCACCAGTAAGTATACCAATCACAAGGTGTTTTTTTGAAAACTAACATTCCTGCTTCAGCTGCTAAACCTGGCAGGTGATTCTGAAAATGCACCCATTGCCCTCAGAGCAATTGATCTCCATTTTCCCTTCCAGCAATTTAATACGGTTCTGGATACTGCTTAACCCTCTGCCTTTAATAAGATTCAGCTCATCTTTGTTAATGCCTATTCCATTATCCTGTACAAGTAACAAAATAGAGTTCTTTTTCAGGTTGAGCTTTACTGTTGCTTTGGTTGCATGGGAATGTTTTACAATATTATTCAGCAACTCTTGGATAATTCTGTATAAAGACAAAGAAGTGGTATAGTCTACTTCACCATCATCGAACCCGGTTATTTCTGACGTTATAGCTAGGTTCATGTTACTAAACCGGGAGATGATCTCCTCCACAGCAGTCCTGATACCGAATTCCTTTAAAACAGAAGGGGTTAGCTCAAAGGATATATCACGTGTGATCTTAATGCCCTGTGTGAGCAGTTGGTCAATATTATCCTTAACCTTATTTCGGTTTGAGTTATTAGGGCACAGGTTGTCAAGGTTTAACTTTGCAGCGTATAATACTTGTCCCAAGCCATTGTGCAATGCCTCCGAAATGCGGCTGCGCTCTTCCTCCTGTGCCTGAAGTATAGCATATAGTATGGTGCGCTGTTGAGAAAGATGAAGCCGTATATTTGCTTCTTCCGCATCTTTCTGATCCTGGATATCGGTTGCAGTGCCTATCCAGAGTACTATTTCACCTTCCTCATTACGTATCGGGACATCTTTGATAAGGTGCATGCGGTACTCTTGCTCTTCTTTGCAGTAGATCCTGGCCTGGGCTGTGTGAACCTCCCCAGATTCAAGGGCAGCATGGTACGTCGGAATTATGATCTTCAGATCATCCGGGTGAAACGCTTTTTCCCAACCCCAGCCCTTTGATTCTTTCTCAGTTAATCCGGTGTAGTCGTACCAAAGTTTATTAAATGTATTGCTTTCGCCATTAGGTTTGTTTGTCCAGGTAATATGAGGTATAGCCTCTATCAGGGTTCTGAAGCGCTCCTCACTTGCCTTTATTGCCTGTTGCTGTTGCTTTAGTGCTTTATCGTAAAGCTTTCGGTCTGTAATGTCTTGCTGCGTTATAACTAAACCATCGTCAAATTTAACGGCAACGATATGTATCCAGCGTTTTTTCCGGTTGTGAGTCTGCCAGAGTTCAGTTACTAGCTGCTCACCCGTTTCCACAACATGCACAAACTGCTCAAATAAATTATGGTCTGGCAGATCAGGATAGGCATTCCAGAGGGTTTTACCGATCATGCTGCCTTCTGCCTGTCCAAATAGTTTCTGCGCATTGTTATTCGCGATCTTCAACATGAAGTCGGTGATAACATTTGATCTGTTACGGACCGCTTTTACTGCCAGAATAGCATTTGGGGAGCTTTCGAGTATGCCCGTGTGGAGCAAATGGAGGTTCTTTAGTTCATTTATCTCAATAAAAATAATGATCGCCCCATCTATCTTTTGCTCCTGCGTAATATAAGGAAGCACCCGCATCTGGTACCAAACCCCCTTCTTATCCTGCACCACTTTTTCAAGTACTTTGTTGCTGGCAATCACAAACCTGACATCCTCCACCAGGTAATCATAGCGCAGGTTGTTTGATATGTGATCAATTGTACGTCCGATGTCACTTTCTATCAGGTTAATAAGATTTGTAGCAGCAGGGGTGTATTTGCGAATTATGAGTTTGCGGTCCACAAAAATCTGCCCGATTTCGGTACTCCTGAAATAGTTGTTCAGGTCATTATCCAGCTCTACCAGCGCCTTGATCTTATACTGATGTTCAGCGTTTATGGTGTGTAATTCCTCGTTTAAAGACTGAAGCTCCTCGTTGGTACTTTGGAGTTCTTCGTTCGATGAGAGCAATTCTTCGTTTGTGCTCTGAAGTTCTTCATTCGATGTCTCGAGTTCTTCTACTACTGTTTGCAGGTCCTCTTTTGTATACTGTAACTCCTGCTCCAACTCCTTTACTCTTTTTTCATAAAAGTTGTCTTTCGGTATGTGGTTGGTTTTTAGCGGGATGCGTGGCTGTTCCTCCGAAAAGAGAACCAGCATATACTGCTGATAATGTTTAGTATCAGAGCTGAGTGGTTTAATTAAGATATTTATATGCCGCAGTGTTTTACCATCCCGTACCTGTACATTATTTGCACTTACTTTTTCATTATGTAGCAAAGCCTTCCGTAACAAGGTACCGAGCGTAACAGCCAGGTCCTGCGGAACAAGTTTGAGCAAGTTAAAGGTGAAATTATTTTCCGGCAGGTCCAGGTAATTTTTATACTTACCTGCGCCATGTAGCACTTCATTGTTTTCGTCTATGTAAACGGCGGCATAGCCGTATTCTTCTAAGATCGTCTCGTTAAGGAGTTCATTAAAATTTTGGTGCAGCAGCTGCCTTGTAGACAGTTCACGCTTATAGCTGGGCATAGGTGTTTTTGAACGCTTGGATAGGGGTGTGTTAACGAACGTGTCCGCTACACCTTGTGGGTTAACAGGGTCTGTGTTACGGTATATTTTCCATTTTTTACTAACCTCTGTAAGTCCCTTCTGATCACCGATGCTTTCACTGGAGCCTAGAAATAAATAACCCCCGATCAATAAAGAGTAATGGAATTTATTGATGACCCTCTTCTGGAGTACAGGGTTAAGGTAAATAAGCATATTTCGGCAACTTACCAGGTCTATACTACTAAAGGGCGGGTCGTTGATAATATTATGAGGAGCAAAGATCACCTGGCGGCGCACGCGGGGTGACACCAGGAACTTGTCATCTTTTTTAACAAAATAATCTTTAATGTATTCCTGCGGCACCCCGGTCAGGCAACCAGCTTCGTAAAGCCCTTTCCCGGCAAAGTCAAGCGCTTCACGGTCAATGTCAGAGGCGAAGATCTTTACTTCCAGCTCTTTTTTAACTTTGTCCAGGTATTCCCGGATCAGGATCGCAATAGAATAAGCCTCTTCACCTGTCGAGCAGCCAGCTACCCAGACCCGTAGTTGTTCTGATACCTTTTTCTTGTCTACCAGGTCTGGTATCACTTTGGTGGCCAGTAAATGAAACGCTTCGGGGTCGCGGAAGAATTTGGTGACACCGATCAGAAACTCTTTACTAAGCGTTTCTACCTCTTCAGGGTGTAGGTTCAGGTAGTCGTGGTAGTCTACCAGGTTTTTTATCTCTTTAGCGGCCATGCGCCTGCTGATGCGCCGTATGATAGTGGGCCGTTTGTAATTATTAAAATCAATGCCTGTTCGCTCGTGCACCATTTCCAGGATCAGGAAAAAAGATGACTCGGTTTCACTGTTCACCAGTTCTGTTACATTCTGCGTGATGGGTGCAACTTTAACAAAATTAAATATTTCGTTAGGCATCAGTTCCGGGGCAATAACAAAGTCAGCCTTGCCGGTGCTGATCGCATTACGGGGCATGCTGTCGAATTTAGCAGTAGACGGGTCCTGCACTAATACCAGGCCTCCTGCTTCTTTAATGGCGGTTACACCCTCTGTGCCGTCGTTGCCGGTGCCAGATAGAATAATGCCTACTGAACGGTTCTTCTTGTCAGCTGCCAGGGAATTAAAAAAGGTATCAACAGTTTTAGAGCGCCCCACACTGGTTTTATCGAGTAACTGCAGGTGGTTGTCTTTTATGATAAGCTCCTTGTTGTTAGGTATCACATATACCTTATTCAGTTCAACAGGCATGTTGTCTCCCGCCTCCATTACTTCCAGTTTGGAATATTGGGCAAGGATCTCCTTAAGCATGCTCCGGTGTTCAGAGGAAATATGTTGCACTATAACGTAAGCTACGCTATCCTGCGGCACGCTGCTAAACAAAGCCTGCAGTGCCATTAGTCCGCCGGCAGAGGCTCCGATACCGATCACAAATACCTCCTGATCTGCTATCTCCTTTGCCTCTGAACCTGCATCCTTAACAATTTCCCTTTTAGTTGATTTTGCCATGCATTTTGCTTTTAACACCAGGTGCTCTTATTTTCACTCTTACTGGCCAATTTACCACTTTTAGACAATTATTTGTGATTTTGAGCCTGATGTTACGTGGCAGAACAGCTTTATTAAGTACTTATACGTAAAAATTGCCTTCTTAAAGTAAACATCTACAAGGTTTAAAAAACAGGTTGTTTTCACATCAATTGCTTTATTTGTTACACCCCGAATTTTGAGAAAAAACAATAGGGAGCAGAGATGCGATTAAAAGCAGATTTGTTACCGAAGCCGGAATTAATACTTATAATAAAATAATAAATTGGTATTTAAGTGCAATTTGTTTGTATTTAAAGCCACCTTCGGCTTTTGTTTAACTGTAGGTCCGTAAACCAAGAATAGATATAGCCTGGAGGATGTGCCGATTGCAGGTATGTTTTCCAGACTTTAGAGCAATTGGAGTGGCCATACCTTTTTGGGTGCTGAGGATGACCCTCCTTTTGTTCCTTCTTTTCCAGCCTTCTATCAACATACCTGTATGCCTTAGTATATGATCTCACAATATTAAACTAACTCATAATAAAAAGTTGTGGCTAAAAGAATAAGTATTATCAAAAGTGAAGGGAGGCATAAAAAGCTACGCTTGCCCTCTACCAGCTCAAAATTGTTAGTTGCCCGCAAAGATGCATACTGCCGCCATTTAGATCAGACGAGTTGCCAGGTGAAAGGAGACAAAAGCGAGTTGAGTTTTTTTAAAGTGGTTCGTGCTTTTCAGGCACCGGAACCTAAAATTGAGTTAAACAATGAACATAAGTCATACAACAACTTTGTGGTGTATAATTATGGGCAAAAACATGAACGGCAGCATAAAACTGCTATGAAAAAAGTATCACCGAAATACCTATGAAAATAGGAAAAGCAGGTTTTAGATACTACAAAATTTACAAGCTATGAAAGCTGAAAGAGGTGCCGGTCATTTTCCGACACCTTTTTTATATCCATCAGCCAAAGAGCCTTATCCGTAGCAGCAGCAGAAGCTTAGAGTCACCAGCTTCTCCACTCGTTAGTTCATTGGCCTCCTGCTTTCACTGTCTTTTTACAAAAGTTAACCAATAGATTTAAGTCCTCCGTAATAAGCACTAATCGGGTATTTGGCATTTTTAAAAGCAGCTATTGGAAGCATGTATTGCCTGGGCTTTTAAAAGTAGTAACGACCCGGAAAATTTCCTGGTATTACAACGCAATGAACGATGGCGATAAAAAAGGTAACAGAGAAGTATAAGCATCACAAAGAAGCTCCTGTACCCAAAGGCCGCTTGTTGGCTATCGGGGGCCATGAGAGCAAAGGAGAAGGCAACAAAAGTAAAGAGCAGGAGCGCAACGTAGAGTTTGAGAGTGAGGAGATTTTAAAATTTTTTGTATCTGAGATCAAGGGCAGCAACCCAACTGTAGTCGTAATACCAACAGCCTCTACCATTCCTGATAAAATGGCTAAGGAGTATGTGAAGGTATTCAGTGAACTTGGAGTTACAAATATTGAGGTGCTGGACATTAGAAGCCGGGATGATGTGAATGATAAGAAGCACTGGGAAAAGATTGAAAAGGCGGCAGGTATCTATTTCTCGGGCGGAGATCAGCTACGGTTGTCTTCCATACTTGGTGGCACTGATCTGTTGCAACTGATGAAGGAGCGATACACCTATGATGACATACTTATTGCCGGAACAAGTGCCGGTGCTGTTGCCTTATCTACCCCGATGATTTATGAAGTGATGACGCAAGGGGGGTATATAAAGGGTGATGTGCGCATAACCACCGGGCTCGAGTTCCTGAAAAATGTAGCATTCGATACACATTTTATACAAAGGGGGCGAATGGTGCGCATGGCACAATGTATAATAACCAATCCGGGCTGTATTGGCATTGGCCTGGAAGAAGACACAGCCGTATATGTAACCGAAGGGAGAGAGATGCTGGTGGTGGGTAGCGGCCTGATGACAGTTGTAGACGGGATGAACCTTGACAGTACGGACATCTACGAAATAGGAACCGGTGAACCCTTCTCCGTTCGTGGCTTGCGCGTGCATTTACTTGCCGCTGACCAAAAGTATACCTTGCCAACATTTGATAAACTGCACCTGTAACTTATCGGTACGCATGCTGAAATAATACCTATCTGGTGTAACATTAACATGTTTTCTATCGATACTTTCTCAAATAAATTTAACGAACCTCACTAACTCAAAAGAAATTTATATGCAAGCTTCTACTACTTCCATACTTCAGGATCTGCAGCAAAGCAACTCACCGATTGACTGGCAACAACTATTAGCTAAGATCACAGCTGCTTTTGACTGTACAACGGGCACCATCCATACTTTAGACAAGGAAACCGGGTTATTACACCTGCAGGCGCACCAGGGAATACCTTCGTTTTTATTACCTAAAATGGAAAAAATTCCTGTTGGTAAAGGCATGGCTGGCATTGCTGCAGAGCGCAGGAAACCCGTAGAGATGTGTAACCTGCAAACAGATGAATCCGGGGTGGCAAGGCCTGCTGCTAAAGAAACAAAAGTAGAAGGGTCTCTTGCCGCGCCTATGCTGCTTGATGGTGAGCTATTCGGCACCCTGGGTGTTGCCAAACCCGTTTCGTATGACTTTACTGAAAATGAAAAGAACGATCTGATGAAGATCGGGGAGGAAATAAGCCGCCATTTAAACCAAAAAACTGCTGATGCAAAATAAGCCCTTTCTATACTTCTGAATTAACCGATTTATCCTCTATAAAACCGCTGGCAAAGGGCATCCGGATGCTGCCAGACTCATGACGTTCAGCTTATTTTGTGCGTAGGACAGTTTAAATCCGGGCAGCAGCCCTTTCACCTTTATATTGCTATTGCGGAGTGAGGGTGTTTAAGGGGATAAGAATTGCCTGTAATGGAATATGTAAGCACTGCTTTTTATGCCTGCTGGTATTGAACCTTAACATATTGCCAGAGAAGCCATGTACTTATTTTCGTAGTTTTCCAGGCAACGCCTGGCCTAATAATTATTCAGGAACTATGGCACTTGAACCATACAATGAGAAGCGCAATTTTAGCCATACACCAGAGCCGAAGGGAGTGGTAGCGAAAAATAGCGGGCAACTGCATTTTGTAGTTCAGCGGCACCTGGCCTCAAAATTACACTATGATTTCAGGCTCGAGATGGCTGGTGTACTCAAAAGCTGGGCCATTCCCAAAGGGCCAAGTATGAATCCGGCTGATAAGCGCCTGGCAGTAGAGGTGGAAGATCATCCGATAGCTTACGGAGCTTTTGAAGGCGACATACCCGCAGGCCACTACGGTGCTGGGCACGTGGATATATGGGATAACGGTTTCTACCGTGCTGTTGAAACAGACGACCCGATTGAGGGTGAGAAGCTTTTACTGCAGGGGTTGCAGGAGGGAAGCTTTAGTTTTGTGCTGGAGGGGAAAAAGCTGCAGGGTGAATTTTCGCTGATCAGGATGAAGGGACGGCAGAAGGGGGCCTGGCTTCTGATCAAGAAAAAAGATGCCGCTGCTGTAGAAGAGGATTACGACAGTGAGGCTCACCTGGAGGATATCAGGGATGACATTCCTAAGCAGTCAACAGAATGACACCCGAAAAGTGAAGGTAAAGCTAAGCCCGCCAAAGGGAAGCTAGAAGGCAAAGGTGTGAAAACCGACAGGGAAAGTAGCCAAAAGTCACGGACGGAAAGGGAAATAGCTGGCCAAACAGTGTCACTGACTAATCTGGATAAAGTATACTGGCCTGCGGAGCACATCACTAAAGGCGATCTGATAGATTATTACCAGCACATTTCCGATGTGCTTCTGCCGTACCTGCAGGACCGCCCGCAGTCACTTTTTCGTTACCCGGATGGTATCACCAGGCCCGGTTTTGTGCAGAAGGATGTTCCGCATACACCGGATTGGGTAAGAACTGTTAAACTCAAAGCCGAATCAACAGGGGAGGAGGTGGAGTACCTGGTGGTGGATAACAAGGCTACCCTTGCGTACATGAACAACCTGGGCTGTATTCAGCTTAACCCCTGGAATGCTCGTACTGCCAGCCTGCAGAAGCCAGACTATATGGTTCTGGACCTGGATCCGGGAAATAATACCTTTGATGAGGTGATAGAAGTTGCCCTGGCAGCGAAGGAGGTACTGCACCAGGTGGGGGCAACAGCTTATGTAAAAACTTCAGGGGCTACAGGCATGCATGTGTTTGTGCCTTTGGCTGCAAGGTATGAATTTGAACAGGTAAGGCGATTTGCACTCAGTGTGGCGCGCCACGTGCACAAAAAGCTTCCGGCCCTCACCAGCCTCGAGCGGAAGCCTAAGGAACGAAAGGATAAGATATACCTGGATTTTCTGCAGAATGCCATCGGGCAGACCATCGCATCGGTTTATTCTGCCCGACCTAAACCAGGCGCACCTGTATCCACCCCTCTGGAGTGGGAAGAACTGAAGCCAGGCCTTTCACCAGAAATGTTTACGATCCAAAATATCCCGGATCGGATAAAGGAAAAAGGCGATCTGTTTAAGGGTGTGCTGGGTAAAGGCCCTGACCTGTTGCAGTGCCTGGAAAAGCTGGAGGAAGCACCTTAAATAACCATCCAGGGCTAAAAAAGATAGTTCTTGTAAATCTGTAGGCTGTTGCACCGTAAGGTATACCATATCTTTTCAAATCAACAAAGTATAGCATGAATGTAAATGCATCTAAACTTCCGCTTTATGGGGCACTTGCTGCCAATCTTGCGATAGCCATTATCAAATTTATTGCAGCTGCACTTAGCGGAAGCTCTGCCATGTTATCGGAAGGCATACACTCGATGGTGGACACAGGAAACTCGCTGCTGCTGCTTTTAGGCTTGAGCAAAAGCAAGAAGCCTGCAGATGCCTCACACCCTTTCGGGCACGGCAAGGAGCTTTATTTCTGGTCACTGATCGTGGCAATTTTGATCTTTGCTATTGGTGGGGGGATGTCTATCTATGAGGGAATCATGCATATTCGCCAGCCTAACCCTTTAGAAGACCCGACACTAAGTTATATCATACTGCTTGTGGCCATGGTTTTTGAGAGCATCGCCTGGTATATTGCTTACAGAAACTTTTCAAAAACAAGGGTGGAGAAGAATTTTCTCAAAGCTTTACGCGCCAGCAAAGACCCCGCTACCTTCACCGTACTCTTCGAAGATTCTGCAGCCATAACAGGTCTTGCAGTAGCATTTTTAGGAGTGTTCCTGAGCCACCAGTTCAACAATCCCTATTTTGATGGCATCGCCTCTGTTGTAATTGGTTTCTTACTAGCCGGTGTGGCCGTTTTACTTGCCTCCGAAAGTAAAGATCTGCTAATTGGGGAAGGTGCCAATGCTCGCACAGTGGAAAGTATAAGCGAAATAGCGACTGCAGATCCGGCCGTGGAAAAGATCGCAACACCACTCACTATGCACATGGGGCCTTATGAGATCTTACTTGCCATGGACATAAAGTTTAAAAGCAACCTGAGCTCAAGCGAGATCGAGTCAGCTATTGTAAGATTAGAGCGAAACCTACTGGAGCGCCATCCGGAGATAAAGCGGATCTATATTGAAGCAAAGTCTATCACAGCCAAGGAAACATCACAATCTGACGCTAAGTATTTAAACTAAAATTAGCTACGAAACCTGTCTCAGGTTCTTAAACATGATAGTTGAGGACGATCATTTCTGATTTTGCAAAAAAGCGGAATGGTATCGTGGAGGTGCCAAAACCCTTTGAAACATACAGGTAGGGGGCATGTTCGTTGTACCATCCGTTTACATAGTTGCCAGACTTACCAGGTAGTATGGGTACATATCCTGGCAAACGCACCTGTCCGCCGTGGGTATGGCCTGCAAAAATGTAGGAGATATTAAGTTGTCTGTCCGGGCTTCTGCTGCTGTTGATACGTTTTATCTGCTCCTTTACGTGTTTCTGCTGTAGCGGACTATGGATAAGCAGCAGGTGGTTCTCTTCGTACCCGACGTCTTTTACTGCTTTTGCAAAATGATCCTCACTCTCTATAAAATCATCCAGGCCGGTTATCATGATGCTGTTCCCGCGCACCTCATACGCTTTAGATTTATTTAAAAGGAAATCGCAATTATACTTTTCAAGTGCCTTTTGAAGTTCAGGTATCTGTATGTCCGCCTTATAGTCGTTGTTACCGGGTATTGCTACGATCCGGATTGCAGGGTTGAGGAGATCAAAGAATGCATCAGCAGGCTGTATATGACCACTTGAGTCCAGAATGTCACCCGCAATAAGGAGAAGGTCCGGCTGAATTTCGTTTAATTTTTGTGCCAGTTTAGTAAAGTGAGGCAGTAAGAGGTCCTTAAAGTGAAGATCTGTTAGCAAAACTATTCTGACCATGTCTTTGCCTTCCTCTTTGCCTATTTCAAATTCCTTTACCTCAAAAAAGTATTTCTCAAGTATCAGGGAATCGAGCAGGAGTCCCGCAGCAGTTGTTGCAATCGCTGCGATGCCCCATTTTATATATTTGTTTTTCATTTACACTGTGTTGGTATCATTACCCTATACCGACAAGGCAGTATGCATGTTATTAATCCTGCTTAAAAGGACACAATGTTTGCAGATGGAAGAAATGTTTAGGATGATACTGAGCGGTTGATTTTACCGTTTTCCAGACTATAAAGTATGGTAGCTACTAAAACAGGAAAAGCGGCACTAGCCGCTTTTCCTGTTTTAGTAGCTTATTTTCAACAAGCCCTAATCGTGACCTTGCTGTTTCACAAGTTTGTTATACACACCGAGTAATAAAAATGGTGCTGCCCATTGACCAACAAATAAGGCTTCTTCATCTTTCCGCAAAACTTTTAAAGTAGCAGAAACGGCCATTGAGCCTAATGCTGACCACAGGTATACATCTGATGGTAGCTTTGCAGTATACTTTTCAATGTTTTTGGCTACAGGCCCCTCTTTATGGGTGGGGTTATACGCATCTGCTTTTGTCTTCAGGTCTCTTACGTTTGTTTCCATAGTGTTATAAAATTTAGTTTAAACGATTTTAATCAAAACGGATAATTAGCTGTATTGTTTATTTGAACTAGCTGAAGGTAGTGTTTGCAAGGGAATATCTATGAGGAAAGTCTGCTAACAAGAGATTAAGCAGTTTTTTGTTGTGGATCACCGGCACACTACAGGCGCTTGTATATTAATTATCCGGGGCTATAACATTAGTTAAACTTTTTCGGATAACTAGCGTAGTTAAAAGATTGTGTATAATTTTTAGCTTATGAATATTACTGAATCTGCCCATCAGTTTGCTATTAAATATAATGAGGCGTTATGTCTTTTGGAAGTAGTTTGGTATGGTTGCATGTCGGAGGAGAGGTTGCAAAAAGCACATGATAACATATCGGAGGTGCTCACAACGAAACAGGTGAAGCTTTTCGTGTCGGATATAAGCTTATCAACTACCAACAGGGTGAAGGAAGAACTCTGGCTTATGAATTACTGTTTTCCGCTGCTGGAGAACATTGGTATTTTGCGTATTGCCCGTATCGCTAATCCTGATGCTCTTGGCCATATGGTGGTCAGTAACCTTATTGAAGTTGTAAACAGGGAAGAGCAGTACGATTTCAGAATAGAAACTTTCTCTGCGCGCGACAGGGCCCTGGACTGGTTGCTTACTGCCTGAAATAATAACAAAAGCCCTGCAGAGGGAACTACAGGGCTTAAGCCTAATAAACACAAACAACTAACAAATTAACTAACCAATTATCTCAAAATTATTACTCCGTTTCAGTTTCCTGCTAATAGCGCACAAAAGGCAAATTGCTTATGGACTGGTAGCTATCACTGATGCCAACAAAGTAGTCTCCTATAAAAATACCCGAACCATTGCTGATCGCCTGTGATCCTGCATTGTGGTTCACCATCCCCCCATCTATGGTAGAATAATCAAAAACCTCTTCACGTTGCAACTGGCCTTTGCCAGATTTCCTTCGCTTATTAAAGTTCTCAGCGGCCTCGGCCAGAAATGATTTGATTATTAAGCTCATGTTTCAGTAGGTTTAGGTAGTTACTTGTTACAATGATAATAAGAAGAATGCTTCAGGAACAGGAAAACTTATGGCTAAAAGTAACATGGCCAAAAGGAAGGTGCATTTTTAATTTTTGCATTATTGTGAGTCTGAAAAGCGTTATTATTTAATATATCTAATATATTGCTTCTCTAATATTAAAAATGTAAGCCTAAAACTTATAATTATCAGGAAGAAATTTTGTAAAAAGTAACAAGAATTCCTTTATTTTTTTTGCTCGAAGGAATGAAGCAAATAATTGCTGATCATTTGAAGTGCCAATACCGTTAGAGCAAGCGCCCCCCCCGGAAAAACCACCAGCCACCACGCAGATGTATTGGCCCTTATTCCTGCAATAGTTCTTCCCCAGCTTACAAATGAGGCTGGTACGCCTATTCCCAGAAATGATAATGTTGACTCAAGGGCCAGCAAGCCAGCCACCCCAAAAGTAAACGTAATGATAATCGGGCCAAGCATGTTCGGAAGCGCATGTCTTAACAAGAGTTGCTTTTGTGTCAGGCCTATACTTCTGGCTGCCTCAAAATATGTAAGGCTACGGATCTTTAGCATTTCGGCCCTTGCCAGTCGCGCTGTAGATGTCCAGGTTACAGCAATAATAACAAAAGACAGCAGGAAGATAGAAGGTGGTAAAAATGAAGCGATGACCAGGATAAGTAACAGGTTTGGGATACTGTTCAGCGATTCGATTATTCTGAGTGTTAGGTAATCGAGTGGCAATGAAACTGTTTTAAGAAACAATTCCCACTTTTTGAGTAGGGGCAATACTACTTTATATAGTAGTGCATAGGTTATGATAAGTATAATGTAGCACAACCCAAGGCTGAGCCAGGAAAATTCAAGGTTCAGGAGCTGCAAGGGGAGGTATAGTCCAAAATAAAAGAACAGGAAAACGAAGATACCACCAACCAACATTGCGGCCCTGCTTATCTTTATACCTTTGTTTCCGAAGAAACCTGCACAAATTCCAATAAGTACACCTGCTGCAGTTGAGAGTAACATGACCGGGAAACTAATAAGAAAGGCTGAACGGGTACCATAAAGTACGTTTGCCAGCACATCCCGCCCCAGTGCATCAGTGCCCAACCAATGCTGGCCATAAGCTCCCAGGCTATGTTGCCAGGCAAACGGCATTTGATAGATGTGGTTCAGGTCAAGCTCGTTGGGTTGGTAGGGCAGGGGAAGCCAGGGCAGCATTAGAATAATGAGCAGCAGCAGTGCCAGGTAAAGCAGTGCAAACCTGAACCCGGCCTTGTTGTGCCAGAGATAGGAAATATTACTTAGCAACTGCTTCATTCGTATTGCTGCTTAACACGCGGATCTGCAAGTCCATAGCCAATGTCTGCCACTAAATAAGCTACTACTCTCACAATGGCCACAAAGATTACAATTGCAACTATGATCGGGTAGTCTCTGGCCATAACTGAATTTACTAAAAGGCGCCCCAGGCCAGGTATGGCAAATATAGTTTCTATTACAACTGTACCAGCCAGCAAAGCCGGAAAAGCATCTGTGAGTATTGTTATGACCGGAAGCAGGGAATTCCGAAGCACATGCCGCCTGATCACCTGCTGTTCTGATAAGCCTTTCGCTCTGGCTGTTCTGGCATAGCCAGCTGTTTTCTCTGTTCTTAAAGTTTTGTATATAAGGTTAGTAAGGTAAGGGATGTTGGTGAGGGTCAGGCACAACACAGGCAGTGCCATGTATTGCATCCGTACACTTAGTTGCTGAAACGCACTTAAACCGGAATTCATGTTTAACCCTAAACCAAAAACAGGGAACCACTGAAGAAATTCAGGCGTAGCAAACAGCACCAACAGAAGCAGAGCCAACAGGAACAGCGGGATACTATCCAATATAAATAGAAGGGGTAAGAAAAACTTTCTGAACATCTTTCCTTTACGCATCACCAGGAACAGGCTAAGTTCCAGAGAAACAGTAAAAGCTATAAGAATACTACTAACTATAAGCCAGAAAGTATTGCTGAAGCTTTCTATGATAACTTCGGAAACAGGTCGCTGGTCCCGGTAAGAATTACCTGCATTCCCTTTTACAAGTTCAGCTATCCAACGGTGATATTGGTTGTTTAACCCATGCCAGTGAAAAGAGGGAAACATATAAGCAAACTTGTTTTGCTTTTCTATGAGCTGATTAGCTGCTTGTTCGAGTTTTCGGACTGCTTGTTCAGAAGGTGTCCCGGCGGCGCGCATAACAAGTACAGACATACTGGTTCTGAGCTGTTCCGGGGTTGCGGCGGTAAGGAGGTTTTCGAAAGCAGCCTGTTGTCTGGGGTTGGCATGCAGCAGAACTGCAACTTCTGTTTCCTTTAAACTTTGATTGTATTGCCATACAGCAGGCCAGTTGCCGTAGCGCCAGTTTAAAAGCTGTAAACGTTGCCGCTCTGCCTCTGGAAAAATTAAGCTAAGCGTGTCGGGCTCTGTGCCAGCCTTAACAGAAAAGTAAAATAGTGGTAGATCCTGGCCTGTTCGTTTTATGTATGCTTTGTAAGCATCTTGCCTGCTGTTAGCATTGCCTTTGCTGTAAAAGCCGCCATTTTCCTGTAATATCTGTTCAGAACCTGCGGCGCCAGGTAATAATCTGCTTAATATAAACACAAATGTTGCCAGTAGCCATAAGGCCGGCAACGTGGTGATCAGTCGCTTAAACAGGTAATGCAGCATCAGGAGCTGTTAATCTTTCAGGGTAAAAGAGCTTACATCATAATTTGGGCTTAGCCCTGAGATCTTGATGTTTTTAAAACGCCTGTGCACAGCCAGCTTATCTTTATGGTAGTAAAGAGAGATAAAAGTAGCCTCATCGTAAAGTATGCGTTGGAGTTCTTTCAGCAGCCTGGCCTTCTCCTCTTTTGTGGAGGCACTGTTTATTGCGTCTAAAAGTTCATCGCTATTGCTGTTGCCAAAACCAGTATAGTTCATTCCACCAATGCCACTAAACGAAGTATGAAAAAGCGGTTTAAAGTTCAGAACAAAGGGGTTACCGGAAAGTGTACGGAAGAACATTTCAAACTCATGTGCTTTTGACTTCTGACCAAACAAACTCCCCTCCATTGCTTGAATGGTAACAGGGATGTCTGCTTTAGCTGCATTTTGCTGAAAAATAAGGGAGGCATTCTCAAAGGCAGTATTACCGGCGCGGTAATTTACATCAATGGTTAGCTTTGTTTTTTGCCCGTCTAGCACTTTAAACCAGCCTTCAGAAGTATGCTGCCATCCGGCCGCTTCAAGTAATTTCCGGGCTTTTGCTAAGCTAAAATCAATTGGCTTTAAGCTTGTGTTATAAAAGTCTGTTAAAGATGGCGGTACTGGGCCAACTGTTGGGGTAGCATAGTTTTGCTGTGAGGCCTTGATAAGACTGTTCACATCCAGTAGGTGAGCAATGGCCTGGCGTGTTCTTTTATCTTCAAATTTTGGAAGGCGACTATTCAGGCCCACATAAGCGAACTCATATGAGTTAGGGGTATAGAGGGCATAGTCCTTTGTGAAGGCTTTGTCTTCCCGGAGCTGGTTAAATTCAGCAGCATCAATTTTCTCCAGTACATCCAGCTGTCTGTTCTTGATGGCAAACAGGGCCGTTGTGTTATCAGGGATAACGTAAAAGCTGATCTGTTCCGGGTTGGCTGTAATGTAATCCACGTCCAGTGCACTGCCCCACCAGTTTTCCTTGCGGCGAAGCGTAATGGATTGACCAGATACCCAGTTTTCAATCAGGTAGCCTCCACTTCCTTGCAACAGATCTTTGCTCCGGTTAAAGTCGGGGCCGTTGAACCTGCTGGCAAAGGTTTCTAAGTTTGTTTTGTTTTCTAGCTTGGAAAGATCGTCCTGTAACGCTGAAAGTTTGTAGTCTTTCAGAAGACCCTGAGGGTCAATTAAATAAGCTGGGAGTATAAAAAAGTCTCCAGTTAAAAGTTCCATCTCCGGAGCATATCCCTTACACACAAAAGTGAATTTTTTAGGATTGGCCTCATCCGGCACTATATCCTTAATAAACTCTACCTGGGGCTTTAAACGCTCATTATTAAGCAAAGGGGCATTTAAAACCTTAAGTGTAAAGGCAACATCAGCTGCTGTTACCGGCGAACCGTTTGTCCAGGTAGCCCCTTCTCTGATCTCATATGTAAAGAGAGTCGTAGAGTCGGTTTTTATTACCTCGGGCATACGAGCAGCCAGTACCGGACTTATCTGATCTTTGCCAAGGTCTGCGCCAAGCAGACTTTGGTAAAGCAGGTTCACTATTTGTAAAGCTCCCGCATCACCATAATTTATCGGACTGAGAGTTTCAGGCTCAATTGCCAACCTGACTTTTACACTGTCAGGTTGGTTATTAGGCTGGCTGCAAAAGCTTAAAAGAAATATGAAAGCAAATGAAAGTAGATTTATCTTCCGCATAAGATTACCCTTTGGCTGTACTCTTTACAAGGGCAAGTTATGGAAAAATAGCTGTATAATATAGCTTAACCTTCAGTCCAGTGACCTACGCCACCCATTGTAGATAAAGTCGGGTCAGCAGCTTTGCTCTTATCGTTTCCTTTAGTTTCAGTATTATTTCCTGTGTTAGGAGTTTGAGTTGGCTGGCTAGTAGTTGTTCCAACTGTTAAATTCACCAAGATCGCAATGACAAGTGATAACATATAATTTCCGTTTAGAGGTTTATGGTATGACAAATATGGGATATAGAAAGATCACTAAAAATGAATATTTATATAAAAAGGTAACATTAAAAAAAATAAGTGTTATTATTGTTGATGTAAGTTAATGTCTCTTGATATTCTTTAATAGTGGTTTCGTTGTGTCATAAGTTAACCGTTTTGTTAAAAAGGTAACTTTCGTTTTCTAAATCTATGAAAATACTTTTTAAAGCAATTTAAATTTCTGTAGCTGATAAAAGTAAAACGCAAATTAGCATTGTTTTTTGAAGCGGGAAAACTCTATTTCTAATCACCCTTATTTTATCCGATGTACGAATTAAATGCATTAGCAAGATTATTGAAGTACTGCAACAGTCCTTCCTGTTCTTTACCTGAAATGAATATGAAGGGTAAGGAAGGGATGTTTGTCAGCAAGTTAATTGATAATGGCTTTGACTCAGATGAAGGGGCAGCACTTGATTTGTATAATGCTTCACCAAATGATGTGAGGTATAAAATGTTAAAGCATAGGGTAAAGAAAAAATTCTATAACAGTCTCTTCTTGCTTAACTATCAAAAACTAAAGCTTAAGCCTTATGTACAAAGCGAGCAGGAATGTTACCTGCTGTTACATCATGCTAACCTTTTTTTAAAGCAGAGTGATTTTAAGTTAGCTGAGATCAATGTTAAGAAAGTAATTGCCATTGCCAGTGAATACCAACTAATCAATTTAGAGATTGCAGCTTTAGAAATTATCCTTTTCTGTAACTCTGAGCTTGGAGCATTAAAAAGCTATAAGAGTAACAAGCAAAAATTGGATGAGCTCCTGAAGAAGAAAGTGATTGATAGAGAAGCTGTAAGCTTGTTTCAGCTCATAAAGATCCAGTTAAATAAATCTGTTAAGTCCAGAAGAGAATACCTTCCACAATTGCAGAATGATGTATTGCATTTAGAATCGTTATGGCAACAGAGTAAAACGTTTGACGCTTTTAATGCCTATTACAAAGTTTACCTTTGGTACTACGAACTTATCGGTGATTTCTCCAAAATTGTAGAACTGACTGTTTTATCTGAAGACCTAGTAAAAAATGGGGATGTTTCGATTTTACGTTTCGATGCCAGCTTTAATAAGTATGTTCTTGTATATGCTCACCTAAGGTCCTCAAAACATAAAATGGGGCTTTATTATGCAGAAAAATATGTACAGGATTTCAATAAAAACTCCTTTAACTGGTTTGCATTTTTTGAAAATTATTTTCTTCTGGCGCTGCATTCTAAGGAGTATAATTTGGCTGAGGTATTGCTTGATCAGGTGTTCAGGAACAGTTACTATAACAGAATTACCCCGGTTGCTAAAGAACGTTGGCAGCTGTATCAGGCATATCTTTTTATTATCAAGGGTGATGATTTATTGAAGCATAAGGCTACGAACCCTTATTTGATTTCGCTACCTGAACATAGTAAAGACAAGCAAGGGTCCAATGTTGCAATTTTGATTCTGCAGTTCTATTATTTTCTACAAAAGAAAGATATCGAGGCACTCATATACAGGATTGAGAGTCTCAAAAAATATATCCATACACATTTAAAAGATGCTTTTAGCTTAAGAAGTAAGCTTTTTCTGAAGTTGTTGGTTCTTACTGTTACAGAGGATTTTAATCCAGATGTTTGTCGAAAAAGGGGACAGAAGAATTATGAAAAGTTGCTTGCTACTCCACCCCCTGGCGATGCTTATTCAGAAATCGAGATTGTGCCTTACGAACATTTATGGCAGTCTATTCTGACGGTTTTAGAAACGAAGGAAGTTTAAATCAAGCTGTTACACTCTAAATGCTGTATGAATGGATGAATTGGAAAGATTAGTTAGGCTGGTAAAAAAATATAATACCAAATCTAGTCCACTTATCAACTTTCAGGATGATAAGAATTTGGACGCACGGCTTTTTGATCTTCTAAAGAGTGGAAAAGTTTCATCAGACGAACAGGTAGCTCAATTACTATATGGGAATGAAAAGCTGTCAGTAAACTACCGGATGCTGAAGTCCCGTGTAAGGAAAAAGCTAATTAATCATATCCATTTTCTGGAGTTGCCTGAAAATAAGTTTTCAGCTATTAATGTGGTTAAATCGAAATGTGCCTCCATGCTGTTTGAAGCAGAGAGGCTGAAAACGATGAGTGAGCCTAGAATGGCAGGTAAAATTCTGGATCAGGCGCTAAGTCTGGCCAAGAAAAATGAGGTAAACGATTATATAGTTATTCTTTTAGAACAGAAACAGTGGGTAAACCAGATGCTTTTTGATGAGAAAAAATATGATCAACAAGCAAAAGAACTAGCCTGTTACTATGAATTGGAAGCTGCTGAGAGAAAAGCCTCAATTATTTTTCAAAAGCTTTTAATTGTTGTGAAAACTAAATTTGACCAGCGATCTCAAATGCTTTCCCAATTTCCAAATGAACTACATAAACTTAAGTTATTATGGAAAAAGTCAAAGTCGTCTAAGATATATTTTTACTATCATTTTTTGAATATACAGTTCCAGGAGCAACAGGGGAATTACCATTTGATTTTGGATTTAATAAGTGAAGCGGAAAATTTATTAAATAGAAAAAAAGTACATCCTAACTGGTTTAATTATAGGTTTAACAGTTACATGAGAGTGTATGCTCTTTTACAAACAGGACAGCATGAGATAGGTTTGAAGCAGTCAAAAGAGTATATAGGTTATTTTGAAACTGGTTCTCTTAATTGGTTTGCTTTCATGGAAAACTACCTGATGTTGGCAGTCCACTCTCAAAAGTATGATCAATTTAAAAGCTTATATCAGACAGTCGTTAGTACTGATAGCATTACTCGACTACCCAGAGCGCAACAGGAAAGATGGGAGCTTAACGAACGGTATTTCTCGCTGCTGTTTCACTACCGCCTAGGAGGTGCAAAGCGAACATCAGTTTTAACTACGGACTATCCATCGTTGACTATTCCGGCTAAAGAAAAGGATGGCCTTAACGTTGGAATCATAATTATAGAAACCATAGACATGCTGTCTGATGCATCCATAGATGATTATGAGGCACAAGTGGAGAGGCTTAAGAAGTATATCCAAAAACATCTGCGGGGTGATAAAGCTGTGAGGGCGCGGCTATTTTTACGGTTACTGATCTTGGTATTCAGAGAGGAGTTTAACCTGAAAAGCATCAAAGAAAAAGGGGACAGTATGTTGCTGAAATTAACCAGAACTCCTTTCCCCGGCGATGCTTTTGCTGAGGTTGAGATCATACCTTATGAGCACCTGTGGGAAATAGTGCTGGAGGTGGTGGAACAACGCCAGGCGCTGCTACATTAAATCTGCACCTCTCAGGGTAATTAGAACAGGTTGTATTATATTTTTTGCTATTTTTCCAACTATGGAAAAGAACAACCCAACCGTTACCCGTGCCTGGTGTTTTTACGACTGGGCCAACTCTGTTTACTCGTTGGTAATCACATCAACCATTTTCCCGATTTATTATAGTGCTGTTGCTAAAAACACAGATGGCTCCAGTATAATTGATTTCCTGGGGTTCAAGCTGGAAAGCTCCGTGTTGTTTTCGTATGCAGTTTCTGCGTCTTTCCTGATCATAGCAATGCTAAGTCCATTCCTGACAGCCATAGCAGATTATAGTGGCAGGAAAAAGTTATTCATGCAGTTATTCTGCTATATCGGTTCTCTTTCATGCGCAGGGCTATTCTTTTTTACCCGGGATACCTTTACAGCTTCCGTTATTCTTTTCGTATTGGCATCTATTGGGTTTAGCGGCAGCATCGTCTTCTACAATGCTTACCTCCCGGAAATAGCGACAGAGGATCAATATGACAAATTAAGCGCAAAAGGGTTCTCGATGGGTTACATCGGCAGCGTGCTCCTGTTAATCTTCAACCTGGCCATGATACTGCAGCCTGAGTGGTTCGGGATCGCTGCAGAAAATACTTCACTGCCCCCCCGGATCGCCTTTCTGACCACAGGCCTTTGGTGGTTCGGATTTGCACAATATACATTCTACCACTTACCCGGCAACGTATACCACCGCAAACCTAAGGGCAGCTGGATCCTGAACGGTTTTATAGAGCTTAAAAAGGTGCTGGCACAGGTGCAAAGGCTGCCTATGTTAAAGCGTTACCTGCTGGCTTACTTCTTTTATAACATGGGGGTGCAGACAGTTATGTATGTGGCTACCATATTTGGTATCGAAGTGCTTAACCTACCCAGTGAGGCCCTTATCATTACTATTCTGATCATACAACTGGTAGCCATAGCGGGTGCATATGTATTTGCCCTGCTTTCGGGGAGGTTTGGTAATATACGGGCCCTGATCGTGGCTGTGATCATTTGGATCGGTATCTGTATCGGAGCTTATTTTATACGTGGCGAAACTGACTTTTATGTTCTGGCAGCAATTGTTGGCTCAGTAATGGGAGGTATTCAGTCGTTGTCACGCTCCACTTATTCTAAACTGATACCAGCTACTACCGTGGACCATGCCTCCTACTTTAGTTTTTATGATGTAACCGAGAAGGTCTCAATTGTATTGGGTACACTTGCTTATGGTGCCATTGCACAGGCTACAGGGTCGATGCGCAACAGTATACTTGCTTTGATAATTTTCTTTGGGTTAGGCTTGATATTCCTGCTCATGGTGAAGGGTAAGAAAGTAATGGAGCCAAACATGGAGGAAAAGGAACAGGTAAAGATCTAACTGATTTAGTGTATAAAATTAAAAAAGCCGCTGCAGATATTCTGCAGCGGCTTTTTTAATTAACGTATTTTATAGAGTATCCTGCCGGTTTACTTTTTGTATACTTCGCGGCCATTTATAAATGTACGAAGTACCTGTGTCCCTCGCATCTCTTCCGGCTTTATAGTCATCAGGTCACGGTCTACAAGTATAAAGTCTGCAAACTTACCAGGCTCCAGGCTACCTTTTTCGTTTTCTTCAAATGCTGCTTTCGCCGCCCAAATGGTCATGCCACGTAGTGCTTCTTCGCGGGAGAGGGCATTTTCCATTTGGAACCCTCCCGCAGGCCAGTTCTTGGCATCCTGACGGGCAACTGCTGCATGAAAAGTATAGAATGGGTTAATGCTTTCTACAGGAAAGTCTGTGCCAAGCGGTATCCAGCCATTTTGCTGCATTAACTCTTTAAAAGGGTAGGCATGTTTCAAACGCTCCTTGCCAAGCCTGTCGCCGGCCCAGTACATGTCCGAAGTGGCATGTGTTGGCTGCACCGAAGGCACAATGTTATACTTGCCAAACTTCGGCATGTCCTCAGGATTTACGATCTGGGCATGCTCTATTCGCCAGCGCTTATCATTTTTGCCACCAAGCACTTCTCCATAAATATCGAGCAGTAAACGGTTAGCCGAGTCACCGATCGCATGCGTATTCATCTGGAAGCCGTGTTCGTTCAAGAGCCTGGCTATAGTGCGGAATTCCTGCTCAGAGGCAAGCAAAAAACCAAAGTGGCCGTGTTTATCGGCATATGGCTTCAGCAGGTTAGCCCCTCTGGAGCCAAGAGCGCCGTCGGCATAAACTTTAAAGGAGCGTACATTTAACCTGTCCGTTTTATAGGGC
Source organism: Pontibacter sp. MBLB2868 (assembly GCF_051904785.1). NCBI lineage: Bacteria > Pseudomonadati > Bacteroidota > Cytophagia > Cytophagales > Hymenobacteraceae > Pontibacter > Pontibacter sp. MBLB2868. The sequence goes on from NZ_CP196710.1 coordinate 862,793, forward strand.
CCCTGCGCAAGGTAGTAGTCAATATTCGCCTTAGAAGGGGTTAGCATGGCGTATACTCGCGTTTGCAGTTCCCCTTGCTTTTGCATATCATCGATCAGGGCAACAGTAGCCTTATCCAGCCCCGCGTCATGCACTGATGTTAAGCCTACTGCAAAGGTGTTGGCTTCAGCATTACGCAGGGCCTGTCGCATTTCTGCTTCAGAGGGCTCAGGCAATTTGCTGTAAACCATATCTACGGCATTGTCTATCAATATACCGGTTAGCTTACCATTCTCGACTTCTACCAGGCCACCCACCATTTTAGTTGTGGGGGTTACGCCTGCCAGCTCCAGTGCTTTCTGATTAGCCAGCGCCGCATGCCCATCAATACGGGTAAGAATGACCGGTGTGTCCGGGAAGAGCAGGTCCAGCGTGTCCTTTGTCGGAAACTCCTTTACTGCCCAATCATTCTGGTCCCAGCCACGTCCTGTAATCCATGGGGTGTTAGGGTATTTTGCACGCTGCGCTACAACTTTGTCTACTACTTCTTCAAACGATTTCGTTTCAACCAGGTCAGCAGATTGAAGGCCTAGCCCATACCGGTAAAAATGAGCATGTGCATCAATTATACCCGGGTATATGGTTTTACCCTCGGCATCCAATTCCTGGCTTGCCTTATACTTGCTCCTGATCTCTTCACTGGTTCCAACGGCAACTATCTTCCCGTCTTTCACTGCAAAAGCTTCTGCTTTATCAAAGGCACTGTTTACAGTATAAACCTGGCCATTATAAACGATCAGGTCAGCTGCTTCAGCGCCAGGTTTTGAGCTGGTGCAGCTGCCCAGGAGAGCACTGCATAAACATAGTGTGGCGGTTAAGGCGCGTAAGGTTTTGGTCATACCTGTCAGGGCTTATTCGAAGCGCATGTGTTTAACAGAGTCACCTGTATTGATCAACTCCAGTAAGGAGTCAATGCCAATGCTCAGGTGTTTCTCTACATAATTAGTAGTTACCAGTTTATCACTCTCTGAGGTCTTAACACCTTCCGGTATCATCGGGTTATCAGAAACTAACAGGAGTGCGCCATGAGGGATTTCGTTAATGAAACCAACTGTAAAGATCGTGGCTGTCTCCATGTCAATACCCATTGCCCTGATCTGGCGCAGGTATTCTTTAAACTCCTCGTCGTGCTCCCAAACGCGGCGGTTTGTAGTATAAACAGTGCCTGTCCAGTAGTCCATCTCATGTTTCTTGATCATCGACGAAACAGAACGCTGCAGACGGAAAGAAGGAAGCGCCGGAATTTCAGGTGGCAGGTAGTCATCAGAAGTACCCTCGCCACGGATGGCGGCAATCGGAAGTATAAGGTCACCGATTTGAGTCTTTCTCTTAAGTCCACCGCACTTGCCCAGGAAAAGGGCTGCCTTTGGCTTTACAGCAGATAATAGGTCCATAACAGTAGCTGCCATGGCGCTGCCCATACCAAAGTTAATGATGGTGATGTTGTTTGCTGTAGCCGTTTGCATCGGTTTATCTAAACCACGTATCTCAACGCCGAATCTATCAGCAAACATGCGTACATAATTTATAAAATTGGTAAGCAGTATATACTCGCCAAATTCGTCGAGAGGAACTCCGGTGTACCGGGGTAACCAATCGTTAACAATTTCTTCTTTGGTCTTCATGTCGACAATATAAACAATTATGATATAAAAAAACCGCCTTGGCAGCAGCAGCTACTAGGGCGGAGGATAGGAAAATGGCTAAATTGCAGCATGGATGCACTTAATTTGCCACCGTTTGATCACAAAATTACTAAATCTGGTGCTAATTACCTGATTTTTGATGCACTACGCCGAAAATATATAGTATTAACACCAGAAGAATGGGTAAGACAGCACTTTGCTCATTACCTTATCAACCACCTGAACTATCCAAAAAGCCTGATCAGCGTTGAACGTGGCACGCATTATAACAAGCTACAAAAGCGGACCGACCTGTGTGTTTATAACAAGGAAGGGAAGCCGCATGTGCTTGTAGAGTGTAAGGCTGCCTACTTGCCTATCACGCAAGAGGTTGTAAAGCAGGTTTCAGTTTATAATCAGACCATACAGGCCAAGTACGTAATCATTACCAATGGTCTACAGCATTTTTGCTGGCAGGTCGATTTTGAACAGAGGAAGTTTGAGCCGCTGCAGGAAATACCAATGTATAGCGGTGAATAAATTTAATTGAGCTCCAGCTTCTTTAGAAGTTTAAGAACTGGCACGTTTCACAACATACTCATTGACAGTACTTCCCTTTTAGAAAAATAGCTTGTTATTCACCATTGCGCTTCTGAAATACTGTACATAAGCCTTAAGCTTTCCGGCTGATGAAGCGTCTGCCGTTTGCACCGGTGAAAATGCAGGGAAAGTATAAAACTTTACCTGGTCATCTGCAGTAAGCTCAGTTACCTGGTCCTGCTGCACCAGGTAATAGGAATTGTCATTGAACAGGATCGCTTCCCCCTTATCTTTTGCTGAAAACATTGATTTTCCGAACGGAAGCATGTGATCTGCACGGAGGTTCAGGTAGTCTACAACACTTGGCATTATATCCGCATGTTGTACAACCTGATCAGGACGTACAGCTTGGAAAGTCTTGTCTGGATGAAAAAGGATAAGCGGCACCCGGAAATGTCCGAGCTCGTTCTGATACGCCGGGGCTATACTTTTCTGGGTATGGTCGGCAGTAAGTATAAACAGGGTATTCTGGTACCAGGGCTGCTTAGAGGCAGTTTTAAAAAACTCCTGCAAGGCGTGGTCAGCGTAGCCTATTGACTCGTGTATCTCGAGGTCACCTTTCGGGAAACGCCCTTTATACTTTTGAGGAACAGTATACGGGTGGTGAGAACTGAGCGTAAAGAGCGTGGCCAGAAATGGCTTATCAAACTCCGTCAGCTTTGTTGCTACATACTGCAGGTAGGGTTCATCAAAAATGCCCCATTGCCCGTCAAAATCTTTGTCTTTCAGAGATTCAGGGTATTCATCCAAGCCATAATATTCCTGTACTCCCGCAATTTTAGAGAAATTATTAAAGCCCATGGTGCCGTTGGCAGCTCCATGAAAGAAAGCCGTGCGATAACCGGCATGCTGCAGCACTGTGCCCAAGCCTTCAAGTTTATTTGCCTGGTAGGCGGAGGTAATATAGGGCTCCTGCATCAGAGAGGGTACACCTGCCAGAATAGATGGCAGAGCCTCTATGGATTTGCGCCCATTAGCAAAAGCATTACTGAACAATATGCCTTTTGTAGCCAGGGAGTCCAGAAAAGGGGTATAACCGCGGCCCTCATTTAGTGCTCCCACATATTCTGCGGCAAAACTTTCGAGTATAATGATCACAACGTTTTCCCTTTGCTGCGCCCCGGTTTGGTGGCGGTATTGTGCAGGGTTATACGACATTGCACGGAGCATACTTTCCTGGTCCGGGAAATAATGCTTCTGTTCAAGTTGCGGCTGCCCTATACCCTTGATAAAAGTAAAAGGGCTGTTAAGGGATAAATGCCCAAGTGATGCCGGCTCCAGTACAAATGCATGGCTGACCCGAAGCGGCTTTAGCTGCATACCTCCTCGTATGGCCACCACTGCCAGGGCAGCAACTACTAACAACCGGATGGACCGAAGCAGGATGCTCTGCTGCAGCCTGTATGGTTTTCTGAGCGCTGGGTATACTTTGTTGAGCAGATAGACAAGGAGCACAAAAGCCACTACCAGGTACCAGTAATACTGCACCAGCTGTCCTAACTGATCTGCAATGTCGCCGGTTATGGTCGCTAGCTCATTACTTGATCTTTTACCTATGAACTTAAAAAATTCGATATCAACCAAGGCCAGCGCAATGAACGGGGCATTGCTCAATAAAAACCAAACTTTAAGAGATCGCTGGTAAATAGGATGCAATACATTACCCCAGGGAAAAAGCGATAGCAGAATGAACGGGGCATTTACCGCCGTGATGGCAGCCAGGTCGAAGCGGAGGCCATATATAAAAGCCAGCAGCGTTTGAGCAGACGACGCATCGGCAAACGAACTGTAGTTAAAAACATAAAATATAAACCGCAGCAACATGTAGAGGCACAGCATCAGGCCCAGTCGGCGCAGCAATATGTTTAAAGCACTGTCAAACATTTCTTAAGTTTATTGAGATTGGGGCAGTAGGTAGATGCCACCATTAGTTCCGGTGCAAAGATACAGCTAAAACTTTGCCGGAAAGCAAAACGCCTTCCCGACATCTGTCAGAAAGGCGTTTTAGTAATTTAAAAGCTTAAAGCTTACAGTACGTTCTCAACCGGTACATAATCAAGGTTGAATGCTTCTGCAACACCTTTGTACACTACTTTGCCTTGTACTACGTTTAAGCCAAGCTTCAGCTCATTGCTGTCGGCACAGGCTTTTTTCCAGCCTTTGTTAGCTAACTGAATAGCAAATGGCAGGGTAGCGTTTGTAAGCGCAAGCGTAGAAGTATAAGGCACAGCACCTGGCATGTTAGCAACGCAATAATGCAGTACATCATCAATAATGTAAGTTGGATCCTGGTGTGTTGTAGGACGGCAGGTTTCAATGCAACCACCCTGGTCAACGGCTACGTCTACTACTACAGTACCCGGACGCATTTCCTTCAACATGTCTCTTGTGATCAGGTGAGGGGCTTTAGCGCCAGGGATAAGCACTGCACCGATAATAAGGTCATGCGTAGGAAGTAACTCACGGATGTTATATTCATTTGACATGAACGTGTTCACGTTAGCTGGCATAATATCATCCAGGTAACGCAGACGCTGCAGGTTATTATCCATGATCGTTACGTCTGCACCCATACCAGCCGCCATTTTAGCAGCATTGGTACCAACTACACCACCACCGATGATCAATACTTTAGCCGGACGAACGCCTGGTACGCCACCTAATAGGATTCCACGGCCCTGAAGTGGTTTCTCCAGGTATTTAGCACCTTCCTGAACGGCCATACGACCAGCAACTTCAGACATAGGTACAAGCAATGGAAGGCTTCTGTCAGCTTTCTCAACAGTCTCATATGCTAAGCAAACAGCTTTCTGCTTGATCATCGCGTGCGTAAGCGGCTCGTAAGAAGCAAAGTGGAAATAAGTGAACAGTAACTGGTCTTCCTTGATCAGGCTGTACTCAGATTCGATAGGCTCTTTAACTTTAATGATCATTTCAGCAACGCCGTACACTTCTTCAATGCTAGGAAGTATAGACGCACCAGCTGCTATATAATCATCATCCATAAATCCGCTGCCTTCTCCCGCGGTAGATTGCACATAAACCGTATGGCCATTGCGCACAAGTTCAATTACACCAGCAGGAGTAGCACCTACACGGTTTTCGTTATTCTTAATTTCCTTAGGAACACCAATGATCATGTCGTTCTTAAATTAGGTATGTTGTGATTCTGTTTGGTAAAGTTGCGCAAATATACCACAACTTACCTGAAATAAAAGGGGTGCAGGCGTAAGCTTGCTAAGTGTATGATTTTTAGGCAGGAAAAGCAACAGAATGGCGTGTTGTGCTATTACCGGCAAGTAGGAATGTAAAGGGCTATAAATGAAAAAAGGCAGCGATAAAATCACTGCCATTAGTACAAAATAAAACTATGAAAAAAACTATCTGAAAGGTACCGGCTGTTTGCCCTCCCTTAACATATTCTGTGTTGCCAGGCTCTCGACCACGTTTGCTTTAAGCGTTAGCCTGTTATCTGGCATTATGATATCATTCGAAAGAATGTTTACTGTCTCAATTTGCTCCTTTAACACCGCAGGAACGTATGTTAGTTCCAAAGTTGCTGTCTGCCCCGGTTTTAAGGATGGCTCCGAAACCCTGTATGTTACACAGTTACAGGCCGATCTTACACCTTGTACAACCAGTGGCTGTCGTCCGGTGTTTTTGATCGTGAACTTAGCCACAGCTTTTTGGCCTTTTTCAAGTTTGCCAAAGTTATACGTTGTGCTTCCAAGTGCCAAACGCGGCGACATAGTCTTTTGTTCCTGGGTGTAAATATTTTTTAAATCTTTAGGGCCAACTTCTCCTTGGATATATAAAACCTGCGTTGCCGTGGCAGCGTTAGAAGTAACCGTTATTGATTTATGAAACGGGCCCGGCCGGCCCGTACTGTTATACATAGCTTTAATCATGCCAATTTTTCCCGGCAGTATCGGTTCTTTCGTCCAATCGGGTGTCGTACACCCGCAGGATGGCTGAACGGTAGAGATAATCAGGGGCTGATTGCCTGTATTTTTTACTCTAAACTCATAAGCTGCCTGCGTTCCTTCGGCTATAGTGCCGAAATCATGGGTATCTTTTTCAAACTTAATCTCTGCCTGGGCTAAAGCTATGTTAGCTGCTAATACAAAGCAAATTATTAAAAAAAAGTTTAGACGTTGTACCATGTGCTCAAAAGAAGCGAAAAAGTTATAAAAAAGTTCTGTTATCACCAGAGCAAAACAAATATACAAAAATAATTTTTCAAAATAACAGTTTCTACTATTGTGCCAGTACCATGCAAAACCGCTCTAAATTTGAAATTAGGCGAATCTTCTGTACTTTTGATGGGAAAAAATACTTTTAGCTTATAAAGAGAGAACATGCAAACTGCTGAAGCATCTATAACTCAAAAAATAACAGCTGAAGAAATCCTTAATGACTACCGGATCGGGTGGGAGAGCCGCCAGGCAAGCCTTGCCGGACGCAAGGAAGTGTTCATGGGAAAGGCCAAGTTCGGCATCTTCGGAGATGGAAAAGAAGTAGCCCAATTAGCAATGGCTAAGTATTTCCAGAATGGAGATTTCCGCTCCGGCTATTACCGTGACCAGACATTTATGTTTGCCATCGGTGAACTCACGCTGCAGCAATACTTTGCCCAATTATATGCACACACTGATGTAGAGGCTGAGCCTTCTACGGCAGGTCGTGCCATGAACGGCCACTTCGGTACACGCTCACTCGATGATGAAGGCCAATGGAAGAACCTGATGGAGCAGAAGAACTCCAGTTCGGACATCTCACCAACAGCTGCACAAATGCCGCGCCTGGTGGGCCTGGCCTATGCTTCCAAGCTCTACAGACAGAATCCTGATCTCCAAAATCTGAAAAACTTTTCCGTAAATGGGAATGAAGTAGCCTTTGGTACCATCGGAAACGCTTCTACATCTGAAGGGATGTTTTTTGAAGCGATAAATGCTGGTGGTGTCTTACAGATACCTATGCTGGTATCGGTTTGGGACGATGGGTATGGTATTTCCGTGCCTGCTGAGTACCAGACTACCAAAGGAAGTATTTCTGAGATTCTGGCAGGCTTCCAGCGTAACAGCGAGGGCGAGCAGGGCTATGAGATATTTAAAGTAAAGGGCTGGGACTACACTGCACTTTGCGAAGCTTATGAAGCTGCTGTGCGTGTTTGCCGCGAGCAACACGTTCCGGTACTGGTGCACGTGGAGGAAGTAACGCAGCCACAGGGCCACTCTACTTCAGGCTCACATGAACGATACAAATCCAAAGAGCGCCTGGAGTGGGAAGCGGAGTTTGACTGTCTCAAGAAAATGCGTGAGTGGATCATTGATAGTGAGATTGCCACAGCGGAACAACTTGACCAGATAGAGGCAGATGCAAAGGAAACCGTGCGCGCTGCGCGTAGCAACGCATGGAGCGAGTTTTCCGCTGCAATCAAAGAAGATCATGAAGAGGCTCTAAAGCTGTTGGATGAGTTAGCCGCAGCAAGTGATCATATAACAGAGGTAGCGACTATTGCAGAAGAATTGCGCAAAACGTCCACACCGATCAGAAGCGATGCTGTTAGGGCAGTGCGTAAAGCACTCCGCTATGTACGCGATGAGAATAATGCTGCAAAACGTGACCTAATTGGTTGGCTGGAGCAAGCAATGGGGGAGAATGCTGATCGCTTTAACTCTTACTTATTCAGCCAGTCCGATGAATCGGTGCTGCAGGTAGAGGAGGTGAAACCAGAGTTTGATGAAAACTCTCCTGTTGTGGATGGCCGTGAGGTGCTGCAGGCATGCTTTGATGCCATGCTTGCCCGTGACCCGCGTGTATTTGCCATCGGGGAAGATGTTGGCTTTATCGGCGACGTGAACCAGGCATTTGCAGGCCTTCAGGAAAAATACGGCGAGCTGCGTGTAACGGATACCGGCATACGTGAGTGCACTATTATCGGACAGGGAATTGGAGCGGCCCTTCGCGGATTGCGTCCTATTACCGAGATCCAGTATCTTGACTATTTGCTATACGCTATTCAGATCCTGTCTGATGACGTGGCCTGCTTGCAATACCGTACCAAAGGTGGTCAGAAAGCACCGTTGATCGTGCGTACGCGTGGTCACCGCCTGGAAGGTATTTGGCATTCAGGTTCCCCGATCGGGATGATCCTGAACAGCATCCGTGGAATGCACGTGCTGGTGCCGCGCGATATGACCCAGGCAGCAGGGTTCTATAATACTTTGCTGAAGTCTGATGAGCCTGCGCTGGTAATTGAGTGCCTGAACGGGTATAGATTAAAAGAACGCATTCCGAATAACATTGCAGAATTTACTGTGCCGCTCGGGCAGCCGGAAATACTGAAGCAGGGTACTGACATCACTGTAGTTACGTATGGTTCAATGTGCCGCATTGTGCTGGAAGCAGTAAAGCAACTGGAGGAGTTTGGTATTTCTGTTGAAGTGATAGACGTGCAGACGTTGCTGCCATTTGACATCGATCATGTAATCACAGACTCGATCCGTAAAACGAACCGCGTATTGTTTGCTGACGAAGATGTGCCAGGTGGGGCTACAGCCTACATGATGCAACAGGTAGTGGATGGGCAGGGAGCCTGGAGATGGCTTGATTCCAAGCCGCAGTGCCTGTCGGCGCACGCACATCGTCCTCCGTACTCTTCTGACGGAGACTACTTCTCTAAACCGAATGCAGAGGATGTATTCGAGGCCGTTTATGAGATTATGAACGAAGCTGATCCAAAGTCATACCCAACGATTTATTAAGAAGAGTTTAAGTATAAAAAAGAACCCCGGCAGCCTGAGCTGCCGGGGTTCTTTTTTTAGGACCGGGCAATGTCAAAAAAGCTTGATCGGGGAAGTTTCTATTACGTTACTCTTATTAGGAACAGGCGTTTCCCGGTCATAGATAAATATTTCAAATTTGATGATAGTGCCTGGTTTAAAAATATCTGACGTGAAGCCATTCTTGCCATTCACGGTATATTTTATTTCACCTTCCAGGGGCTCTTCGCGATCATCGTTAGATAATCTTGGGAAACGTCCGCTAAAACTGGAGCCGGCAACAGGAAACTGGAACTTTACAAAAGAAGAATCCGGAGAACCCGGAAACAGTGGTTTCTTAATGTAGAGATCTGTAATAAAGTTGTTGTTATAATCTGAGGATGCATCGAAGGGGGCCTTGCTATCAGGATCTGTAGTCTGTGGATTCTGGTCAATAGGTCTAAGCCCCAGATTGCCGTCCCCATCCTGGTAGCCTACTACTACTACAATGGAGTCGCGTTTTATGTTGTTCCCATTATTAAAATGGAACTGCTCAACCCTTTTAAACTCAATTGTAGGTGCATCAGGGTAATGCGGTTCTTTGCGGCAGGAGCTGAGCAATACTGTTAGCAACAGCAGCGCTACACTATACTTTAGCAGATAATTCATGTATGATTTACGGAAAATGAAGCTAAATTTACTAAATCAAACGCAGAGAATACAGGATTTGTTGTAAATTCTTTAGATGAACTTTAAAGCCCAATTCAAGCACCAACTGCACCACAATCAGCCGCTTAACTTTACTGGTTGTGCGTTAGAGTTGTTCCGGTATCAGTCTGAGCATAACCCGGTTTATAAGCACTACCTGCAGCAGCTGGGTATAAAGCCGGAGGAGGTTAAGACACTGACTCAGATACCGTTCTTACCCATTGAGTTTTTCAAAACGCATGAGGTAAAAACGGACATGTACGAGCCTGCGGTTACCTTTTACAGCAGTGGTACCACAAAACAAAGCCGGAGCAGGCACTTAGTTGCCGATCTTGATTGGTATACCGCAACTACCAGGTTTATTTTTGAGAAGTTTTACGGGCCATTAACTGATCATGTGGTGCTGGCGCTCCTGCCGTCTTACCTGGAGCAGGGCGGCTCGTCGTTAGTAGCTATGGTCGATTACTTTGTGGAGCAGACCGGTCAGCAGGAGCAGGGCTTTTACCTGCGTGAGCACGATAAACTCTTAGAAGCAATAAAGCACGCAAGGCAGCGCGGGAAAAAGGTGCTGCTGATCGGGGTATCTTACGCTTTGCTCGATTGGGCAGTGAAGTTACAGGGGCAGGAGGATTTTAGCGACGTGACCATTATGGAGACCGGGGGCATGAAAGGCCGCCGTCGCGAAATGATACGCGAAGAACTTCATGCACATCTGAAGCGCGGATTTGGTGTGGATACCATTCATTCGGAGTACGGCATGACGGAATTGCTTTCACAGGGTTATTCAAAAGGCGGAGGCATTTTCTGGCCGGGCTTCACCATGCAGGTTCTGCTCCGTGACCTAAATGACCCTTTCGATATAAGCCCTACCCACCGTTCTGGTGGCATAAACGTTATTGACCTGGCCAATGTCGATTCCTGTGGTTTTATCGAAACAAAAGATATCGGCCGGATGCACGATGATGGTAGCTTTGAGGTACTGGGCCGTTTCGACAATTCGGATATACGAGGGTGTAATTTGCTTATTGGTTAAAATCTTTCTGTAACATCCTGCGTTTAAGGCTGCCATGGGTTATATAGTATTTAGTATAGTAGTGGCAGGCGTTATCCTGCTTTTTTATAGATGGGCTACCCGCAAAGGCCGCAGAAGGAGAGCGGTGCTGAAAGAGGAGTTCCCTGCAGAATGGCGTAAGCTTTTGATTGACAGGGTAGGTTTTTACCACACCCTGAAGTCAGAGGAAGAGAAGCGCCGTTTCGAGAAGATGCTACAGCTTTTCTTGTCTGAGAAACGCATTACAGGGATAGATGTCGAAATCGATGACCTTACGAGAATACTGGTTGCTTCCAGTGCGATCATCCCTATTTTTGGATTCCGCGATTGGGAGTACCCTAACCTGGGAGAGGTGCTGGTTTTTCCGGGCAGTATCAAGAAGTATAAAAATAAGGACAATGAAGCCGTTTCTGAGATCTTAGGACGTGTAAATCCATTCCAGAACGATCATTACGTAACACTGTCAAAGCCTGCCCTCGAACGCGGCTTTAACGACATGGCTGACCGGAAGAATGTAGGGATCCATGAGTTTGCGCACATGCTCGACCAGGCCGATGGTGAAATAGACGGAACACCTGCTGCCTACCTGCCGCAAGAGCTTGTACAACCCTGGCAGGAGCTGATGTACCGCAAGATTCAGAAGATCAGAAAAGGGGAGTCTGATATTAATAGCTACGGAGCCACCAGCGAGGCTGAATTTTTTGCCGTGGTAACGGAATACTTCTTTGAGCGGCCGGAACAACTGTCCGAAAAACACCCGGAGCTTTACAAGCTACTGACCAAAGTTTTTGAACAGAATCCTAAAAGACGTTTTCGTATCGATTTCAAGGCACTGCTCAACCCTTACGGTAAACGTGTGGGGCGCAATGAGCCCTGCCCTTGTGGGAGTGGCGAGAAGTATAAAAAATGCTGCATGCTCAAGAAAAAATCGTAAGCACAATAATACCGTCTATCCGTTTTTACAAGTAATTATAACACAAAGCCCCTGCAGCAAAGGATGCAGGGGCTTTGTGTTATAATGCATCTGGCGCAGCTATGGATTACGCCACAACAGGTCTTGCATATGCTTTGGCATCTTCTAAGGTTATCTCTGATCCGCTCATGATTACCAGGCGCTCAACCACGTTGCGCAGCTCCCGCACATTGCCTCTCCAGTCCAGCCCCTGCAAGTACTCTAAAGCATCCTGCGTGATTGATTTCGGCTTGTTGCCATAATCATTGGCAATGTCGTTAAGAAATTTGGTTACCAGATCAGGAATATCTTCCCTGCGTTCATTCAGCGGCGGCACATGAATCAGTATCACCCCTAGTCGATGGTACAAGTCCTCCCGGAAGGTTTTGGCCTCAATCTCCTCCAGCAGGTTCTTGTTGGTTGCAGCCAGCACGCGCACGTCCACCTGTATGTCTTTGTCTCCTCCTACACGCGTAATCTTATGTTCCTGCAACGCACGTAGTACCTTGGCCTGCGCCGATAAGCTCATGTCGCCTACCTCATCCAGGAATAGCGTACCACCGTTTGCCTGCTCAAACTTACCAATGCGCTGTTTCACCGCCGAAGTAAAGGAGCCTTTTTCGTGGCCGAACAACTCACTCTCAATCAGCTCACTCGGAATGGCAGCGCAGTTAACTTCTATCAAAGGGCCATTGCTACGGTTGCTATGCTCGTGAATGGCACGTGCAACGAGTTCCTTACCAGAGCCGTTCGGGCCCGTGATCAGCACACGTGCATCTGTAGGGGCTACTTTCTCAATTGCCTGTTTTACCCGCCCCAGTGCTACAGAAGAACCCACCATTTCGTAGGTTTTGGATATTTTCTTCTTCAGGATCTTCGTTTCAGTCACCAGGTTAGACTTATCAAGGGCATTGCGTACTGTAACCAGCAAGCGGTTCAGATCCGGTGGTTTCTGAAGAAAGTCATAAGCTCCTTTTTTTGTGGCTTCCACGGCAGTGTCTATGGTTCCGTGAGCAGAGATCATGATAAAAGGCGTATCAGGAGTTATTTCCATTGCTTTTTCCAGAACCTCAATGCCATCCATGCCAGGCATTTTAATATCGCATAGCACTACATCATACTTCGATTTGGCGAGTTGCTGCAGGCCCTTTTCTCCATCCTCGGCTTCGTCAACAGTATAGTCTTCAAACTCGAGAATCTCCTTCAGAGTGCTGCGGATGGCACGCTCATCATCTATTATCAGAATTTTGGGCATATTATATTTTAAAATCTTTCTAAGTATAGGAAATAAACTACAGCCAGTCAAGGCGGCGGCTGTTTGTAATTAATTTCATTTTAACTGAATTGTCAAAGAGGAGGTTGCAGGTGCTGTTGATTCGCTTTTAGTTTATAACGGAACAGAAGCTATTACTTACCTGTTTGTTTTTTAGCTACCTTTGCAAGTTCTGCACAGAAACAGGTTTTAAACCTGCAGAGATAAATAGCATACGTGTACATTTAGTTAGTTCCTTAACCGGGCCTGGCTGTAGAAATAACGGTTTGGAAGATATCAAAGCATATAAAACTGCCTCCATACACACAGTACCTAAAGATGGAAGCGAATTGCCTCTAATGGAGGCTTTTTATACTATTCAGGGAGAAGGGGCAAATACCGGAACTGCCGCATACTTTATCAGGTTAGGTGGTTGCGATGTGGGCTGCCACTGGTGCGATGTAAAAGAAAGCTGGGACGCTGAGCAACACCCCCTGACTACCATTGGGGATATTGTGAATGCTGCCGCTGAGTTTCCTGGTAAGGCCGTGGTCATTACAGGAGGGGAGCCACTGCTCTATAACCTGAACCCGCTTACCTCCTCCTTACAGGAGCAGGGCATACAAACATACATCGAAACATCTGGTGCTTATCCCCTAAGTGGCTCATGGGACTGGATCTGCCTTTCGCCGAAGAAGTTTAAAGCGCCTGACGCGTCTGTGTACCCTTTTGCGAATGAGCTGAAAGTGATTATATTTAACAAAAGCGACTTTAAGTGGGCTGAGGAGCATGCGGCCAGGGTTGGAGCGCACTGTAAGCTTTACCTGCAACCGGAATGGGGCAAAGCGAACGAAATTACGCCACTTATAGTAGAATACGTCAAAAGTAATCCAAAATGGCGTGTGTCGCTGCAGACACACAAGTACATGGACATTCCATAACATATATATGATCAGATCACTGCTTTCCGCCTTATTTCTCACCTTGTGCCTGTCACTTACAGCACAGGCACAAAATCAGAAATTAACAACTACCAACGCTAAAGCGGAAAAGCTGTACTATAAGGCTGATGACTACATCAGGGCACGGGATTTTAACCGCGCCCTGGACCTGCTGGCTGAAGCAGTGCAAAAGGACCCGAACTTTGCGGAGGCCTATGTGCGTGCTGCCAACCTGTTCAAGATGATGGGGAATAAATCAGCCTCTTTTGAAAACCTTGAGAAGGGGCTTGCGCTGATGCCCTTTACACCATCTTACGCCAATTATTACTTCGATCTGGCTGACCTGTACATGGAGCAGGGAAAGTATGCGGAAGCAAAGGCTAACTTTGAGCTCTACCTGAAAGCTCACCCTAAGAATGCGAAGTTAGTAGAATGGGCTAAAAACCAGATAAAGTCTGCTGACTATGCCATGGAGGCCATCAAAAGCCCTGTGGAGTTTAACCCTGTACAGCTGCCTGGCACTTTGAACAAATTTGGGTTGCAGTACTTCCCTTATACTACAGCTGACCAGCGTAACTTTATATTTACAGCCCGCACCAGTTCAAGACCTGATCACGACGAAAATATCTATTTAAGCGAGCTGAAGGAAGGGGTGTGGCAGGCTCCTGTTTCTATCTCTGACAACATTAACTCTCCGGCTAACGAAGGGGCTGCTACTATTTCCGGCGATGGTAAAACGCTTGTTTTTACATCCTGCAACCGTCCGGATGGCATCGGTGATTGCGATCTTTACATTTCTACCAGAACAGGAAATGCCTGGAGTAAGCCCAGAAATATGGGTACAGCTGTTAACTCCAAGGCCTGGGACTCGCAGCCAAGTCTATCAGCAGATGGACGTACAATCTATTTCAGCTCGAACAGGGGTGGTGGTTTAGGCAAAGAGGACCTGTGGGTTACCTACCAACAAGAAGACGGAAACTGGTCGAAGCCTGTCAACATGGGCAAAACGATCAATTCTTCAGGACGCGATATGGCCCCATCCATGCACATGAGCGGCTCTACTTTATACTTTGTAAGTGATGGCCGGTTAGGCATGGGAGGATTGGATGTATTTAAAACCAGCCTCGACAATGCCTCCAAGTGGACTGAACCGCAGAACCTGGGTTATCCATTGAACACATCAGCGGATGAAGGATCCCTGTTTATTGCCCCTGATAATGAAACTGGCTACTATTCGAGGCAGGTACACACAGATACAGGAGCGCCTGCCATACAGCTATTTAGCTTTAAGGTGCCCAAAGAGGTGCGCAGCAGGGTGAACAGTACGTATGCGCAGGGGCGGGTTTTTGATGCCACCACCAAAAAGCCTTTAGGTGCACAGGTGCAGCTTTATAATGTGCAGTCGGATTCCCTTGTGCAGCAGGTACGTTCTGATGAGGTGTCCGGTGAGTATACGGTTGTATTGACACAAGGCAAGCCCTACGCGCTATATGTAAGTGCCCCCGGTTACCTGATCAACAGCCTTCGGTTTGATTATACATCCCCGAAGAACTTAAGCCCGGTGGCATTGGATGTTTACCTGGAGCCTATTAAAGCAGGGGCAGCAGTCGTACTCAACAATCTATTTTTTGATACGGGAAAGTATGAACTGGAAAAAGAATCGAAAACGGAGCTGAATAAGCTTATTAAGTTCATGCAGCAAAATGAGAAGGTTAGTATAGAGATCTCTGGCCATACAGATGATGTTGGCGCGGACAAGGATAACCAGGTGCTTTCTGAGAAAAGGGCTAAATCTGTTGCAGACTATTTAAGTAGCCACGGCATTAGTAAGAACCGTATCCGCTTTAAAGGCTATGGCGAAACGAAACCGGTAAAACCAAATACTTCAGAGGAAAACCGCCAGTTTAACCGCCGAATCGAGATGCAAGTGCTGTAGCTTGCTGTTTATGGCGTTTTGCTGGACTGAATGATACTTCTTGAAATCCTATAAAACAATTAAGGCTGATCCTCGGATCAGCCTTAATTTGTTTTATAGGGTAGAAGCTAAAACTAGCGCTGCTCCAGAGGAACGTAGTTACGCTCAGTTTCACCAGTATAGATCTGACGCGGACGGCCGATAGGCTCTTTGTTCTCACGCATCTCTTTCCACTGTGCGATCCAGCCTGGCAGACGACCAAGGGCAAACATTACAGTAAACATATCGGTAGGGATACCAATAGCACGGTAAATGATACCAGAATAGAAGTCTACGTTCGGGTAAAGCTTACGCTCTACAAAGTATGGATCGTTCAGGGCAGCCTCTTCCAGTTCTTTTGCGATATCCAGGATTGGGTCTTTCACGCCAAGCGCAGATAATACCTCGTCAGCCGCTTTCTTGATGATAGTAGCACGCGGGTCAAAGTTTTTGTACACACGGTGGCCAAATCCCATCAAACGGAAAGGATCGTCTTTGTCTTTTGCTTTTGCAAGGTATTTCTTAGAATCGCCGCCGTCAGCTTTAATGGCCTCCAGCATTTCGATCACAGCCTGGTTAGCACCTCCGTGTAGTGGTCCCCAAAGTGCGCCGGCACCTGCAGATACAGAAGAATAAAGGCTTGCGTTAGCAGAACCTACCAGGCGCACAGTAGACGTAGAGCAGTTTTGCTCGTGGTCAGCGTGCAGGATCAACAGTTTATTTAAAGCATCAACAACAACCGGGTTCACTTCATAATCCTCTGTCGGGAAGGCAAACATCATATGAAGGAAGTTTGACACGTAGTCGAGGTTATTTTTAGGGTAGTTTACCGGATGCCCTACAGAGTTCTTATAAGACCAGGCAGCAATCGTAGAGATTTTGGCAATCAAACGAATTATAGAAAGGTCTACTTCTTCTTTCTGCTGGTTCGGGTTAAGCGATTCAGGGTAGAAAGCTGTAAGGGAGCTTACCAGTGCAGAAAGAACGCCCATTGGATGCGCAGTTGATGGGAAACCATCAAATATCTTGCGCATGTCTTCGTGCACCAGCGTATGATTTTTAATCTTATTGCTAAAATCAGAGAGTTCCTCAGCCGTTGGTAAAGAGCCATAGATCAGCAGGTAAGCAACCTCAATAAAGCTGGATTTTTCAGCCAGCTGCTCTATCGGATAGCCTCTGTAGCGGAGTATTCCCAACTCGCCATCCAAAAAAGTGATGGCACTAGTGGTAGCACCTGTATTTTTATAACCTGAGTCTAGTGTGATGTAGCCTGACTTAGCACGCAGAGATGAAATATCAATAGCTTTTTCATTCTCAGTGCCTTCCACGATAGGCATTTGATAAGACTTACCGTCTAAAATTATTTCAGCAAATTCTGACATGTGTTTGTTCGTTTATGTCCGTTGTTGTGTCTCTTAGAGAGCGAAATTATGGAATAATTGTTATAAAAAGAAATAGTGTGTATGCATAATATTCTAATTTAAGAATGTTTTGCAGGCGTACTTCCAATCAATCTTCCTAATAAACGAGAATTCCTGAAAATGTTTTACCTCAGCCTACAATTCTGCTATTCGGACTTGAATTTTATTTTCTGATATTTTATCTCAACAAGCTGGCGCCGGTTTTTGGACCGGCAAACAAAGCAGAATTTAGCTGGCGGAACCTGGTAAAGGCTCACAAATATTTTTGTATCCTTGTGTTAAGAATCTCGCTTATGATGAAGAAAGTATTTACTGTGGTTGTTGCATCAAAGAACCCGGTTAAAATGGCTGCCGCTAAAGCCGGACTGCAACGCATGTTCCCGGAGCAGCAGTTTAAGCTGGTACCAGTTTCTGTGCCCTCAGGGGTGGCAGATCAGCCTATGTCAGATGAGGAGACACTGCAGGGTGCTTTAAACAGGGTGCAAAATGCTGCAGCAGCAATGCCCGAGGCTGATTATTGGATAGGGCTGGAGGGTGGAGTGTCAGCGATGTACGATGAACTGGCAGCTTTTGCCTGGATTGTGGTTTGGTCACCAAATTGCAAGGGCCGGGCGCGTTCTGGTACTTTTTTCCTTCCCAAAGCTGTGAGTGTGTTGGTAGAGCAGGGGGTAGAGTTAGGAGTAGCCGACGATATGGTGTTCAGCAGAAAAAACTCGAAACAGGCAGGTGGGGCCATTGGCCTTCTGACAGATAATGTCCTGGACAGGAAAGCGCTGTATGAACAGGCGGTAATGCTGGCACTTGTTCCATTTAAGAATGCTGATTTATATGCTGGTGCAACCCAGCCGGCTTCAACGTAAAAGCAGTGCCTACCACGGCTGCTGTTCATCCTCCTCCCCGGATGTGCTGCTGCCGAAGCCATACCCTGGCTTATAGGGTGTACCACGACCTTCCAGGTGGTTGTGCATGTCCCTGTGCAACTTTATCCGGTCCAAGAGTATAAACTCATCCCACAACACCTTGTCTCTGTCCGCCATCCTGTCGATCAGGTCCTGTAACTCAAGTCCCCTTTCTTGCCGCACCAACTCCTTCAGATAGGGATCTCCATCCATTAAACCCTGTATCTTAACTCTGAAGTAGGTGTTAAGATACAGGTATCTTTCCTCGTCCCAATCAGCTGCGTTAATATCTTCCACAGTTATAAAGTTATGTTAAGTAATGTTGCTGTGTATCCCTTGTTCTACCTTCTGGTAGTACAGGTAGAGTACGTAAAATCAGGACCAGGGATTGCTTTTGAACAGAGGCGTTGGCTCAGGCCTTGCTCACCTGAATTTCTCTGGCTTCCGGAAGTGAAAATAGAATATAGTATTAGTATAATGATACTAGATTAATGATGGAAGAGGGTGTTTGGGTGTTATTTAATTAGTATAATTTTAAATTCTGCTGTATTTTCTATGATTGTTTAAGTATTGGAACAATTATCCTACAAAAATGCTTTGGTAAAGGCAATAGTAGTGTATATTCGAATCTTAATCAGCTTTATACTTCAGGCTGAATTGAGAAAACAGAAACTCGTATAGTGCAAATAAATAATTTATTTTAATTATAAATATACCAATATGACTTAGGTGTAAATACGCATCCGAAATTTATCAGCTCCAATCCGCCCTTATATGAAAACACTTTACACAACAGTAACACTATTTACCGTGCTGTTTTTTCTATGCCTTTCTCAGGCATTAGCACAAACCCCTGGCTTAATTACTAAGCCCGCTAACAATGGAGGGCAAGCCATTCTGGATCCTAACGGAGACGGCTATGTTTCCAAAACCGCCTCAGGCTTCTTAACCAGGGAGGATGAAGGTGCGGCTTACAGCGAGATCCCCTATCGTTATTTCCCGGCAATGAGCAACGAAGTGCTCGGGGACCTGAACACAGGAACCATCGGTGGCCATACGGACTATGCTCCTTCAGAATCCTCCATAAATACCGGATCACCTGCAGCCACTTATTTCGACGGTAAGAATTTTATGTACCGCATGAGGATGGGAGGGCAATCATCCGCATCCAAAGGTTACAGCGTTCTGATCGATACGGACGGACAATTTCCGGGGGGCGCTCCTAATCCGGGTTTTGAGTATGAGGTGGTACTGGCATCTAACTTTGGTGTTCAGATCATCAAGCATTCTGCAACAGGGCAGGAGGTAATTTTCAGCGGCTCAACAGATCAGTATTCTCAAAAATCAGTAGCCGCATCCAGGGCAGGGGGAGATATTGACTACTTCTACGATTTTTATGTTCCGCTTTCAGCCTTCCAGGGGGGCATAACAACTTCAACACCGCTGCGTATGTCGGCAGTTACCATCTCAAGTGCGCAGAGTGGTTTGTCGGGCACTATTTCGGATGTGGCAGGCCTTAACTTCAAAGATTATGGCTTCGATCCCTTTAAAGCATGGCTGGATATCATAAACGCTTTTCCGCCAACCTCCCTGGTGGATATTCAAACAGGAGAATTCGACAAACAGACAGCAGTTCCTCCTGTTGTTAATGATCCGATCTATACAACCAGTACAGTTATATCAGGTACTTCTGTAGAAGCGCCTGGCTCGGTGATAGATGTTTATGACACAAGAACGGTTAATGGAGTAGTTACCACAACCAAGATCGGGCAAACTGTCGTGAAAGCCGACGGAACCTGGGTGCTGACAGGTGTTGCACCCGGTACGCTGCTGGTTAACGACGTAATAACGGCTACCGTAACCCCATCAAACAAAAACACATCTGGTATTTCTAACAAGGTGATCGTGCTGCAAGGCGCCTGCTTTTCCGTTGTTCCACCCGTTATAACCGGAATCTATAATCCTTCGGGTACCGGATTGAAAGGCATTTCAGGTACCTCTACCTATAATGGTACCCAAACGATCAATATTTACCATAGCTCCAATACGAGCCAGGTTTATTACACGATACAATTTACCCCTGCGGCAGGTGCCAGTTTCCCTTACACCTGGAACCTGCTGTTTAATTCAAATGATAAAACACTCACTTCAGGGCTCTATACGGCTACGATCACCCCAAAAGGAGGATGCGAGTCTACACCGTCCAACCAGATATGCTATAAGAGTGGTAACAGCGGAACCCTGAACGATTATAAGCCTACCATCACGCAGGTTACACTTAAAGACAACACCGTTCTCGCCACTGACCCGACCACCACTACCTTTGTGCCGGCGCAGTTGAAGCTGTTAACCGGAAAGCTAAATAGTTATATCGCGGGCATAACCATAGAGGTGTTGGTGGATGGAGTTGTTCAAACGAATGTTACTACTGTGCAGAGTCCTGGTTCGATCAGTCCTTACGAATGGGTCATGAATATCAGCAACCTGGTTCTCACACCCGGAAATCTGATCTCTGTCCGGTCTAAAATTTCGAGCAGCGAGTGTGACGCCATTCAGTCAAGTGCGTCTAATTTTTTAGTGGTTACTCCTGTTACAGAGGCTCCTGCCATTAACGTTGGTCCTTACTGCGGGTTAGTTTCCTACATTTCCGGTACTTCTACGGCGCAGGCAGGTACTGTCATTGAGATATATGCCAATGGAGTGGCAACAGGCAAAAAGGGTAGCGTATCCTTAGGAGGGAAGTGGGCTGTAGACCTGTCTTCTTTGGCTGGTGGTGGTATAGCACCGGGTGTGCAGATCACAGCCAGGGCTAAGGCAGTAGATAAATTGGTCAGTCCAGCTTCGAATGTAGTGGTGTCATCGTCAGAGCCAACAGGTACCGTTACCATCAATACCGTAACAGAGGGGCAGAATTTTATTGCGGGCACTGCGCCTGCAAGCACCACCGCCACTCCATACTATATCACGGTTAATGTGGACGGCAAGGCTTACCCGGAGGTACTTTCTGACTCTAATGGCAACTGGAAAGTAAGTGGCATCGATCCTTTCGATGTTTATCCAGGCGCTCAGGTGACAGCATCTTACAGAGTGGGCGGCTACACCTGCCCAAGCAGGCCGGTGAGCACAAATGTGGTTTGTAAACAACCCTTAAAATACAACATTGGCACTAACAATACCTCTATCTGTAGCGGCGAGGTGGTTCAGATCACGTTGCCGTATTCTGAGGCTGATGTCTTTTACAACATCATGAACGGAAGCCAGCAGACAGGTAATTCGGTGATGGGTACTGGCGGAGCTATCACCCTGACAACTGACAAACTGTACGCTTCAACTACGCTAACAGTAGTGGGTATGAAAATTGGCAGTGGCTGTTCTACAACTATGGGCGGCAGTACCGCTGTTACAGTTAACCCACTGCCTGCTACCTCCGGTCTTGCCTTTAACCCGGTTTCCGCCAGTGCAAGCTGCCCAGGGTCATTTTCCGCTACGCTTTCAGGCACTAAAAGCGCTTATACCTATCAGTTGATTGACAAAACAGGTAATTTGGTGGGTACGCCTGTGCAAGGTGTAACAGGGGCGAATATTTCACTGTCTACCGGCTATATTTCTTCCTCAGGCACATTTACCGTCCGGGTTTCAGATAATATAACGGGGTGTGGCGCAACGGCTACCGGCCCAACGTTTACCGTAACGATAAATGGCCCTGCACTTACGGCAACGGTTACGCCTGATCACCAGTCCGTATGTATCAACACAACGGCATCGGTTATAGTAAGCACTACGCAGCTAGGGTATACTTATCAGCTAAAACGTGTCAGTGATAACAGTATCGTCAGTAATGCCGTGGCCGGAACAGGGGCACAGATCACCATCGGCACTTACCCCTTTACAAAAGCAGGAGTTGGTACATATTACGTGGCCGTGAGGGCTGTTGGGAGTGTATGCACGAACGATTTCAGATTGATGAACGAAGTAACCATAGACGTTATCGCAAGTGCTGTGTCTACAGCTTCAGCATCATCTGACCTGTTGTGTGGTGAGAATCTTTCAGTTACGTTGCAGGGCAACGCACCTCCGGCGGGCGGCTCTGGTGTGTGGCGCCTGAGCAGCACCCGGTATACCAGTGGCGCAGGTGTCGTGATCGCATCGCCTAACAGCCCTGCTACAGAAGTGTCCGGACTTAATTCAGGTACTTATACTTTTACCTGGACTGTAACCTCCAGCTGTGGTACAACGAGTACCAGCAGCACGTCCAGCATAACCATAACAGTTAATTGCCCGGCGTATTATCAAATCTACCCCTCCAAATACGTTGAACAGTATAAGAACGGAGAAGTGCTGGCGGTGCCAACAGACCAGGATAATGGGGTGGTTAGTGCTAGTCTGGTTTCAGGGCAATTACTGCCGCCGGGCACTGTTCTGGATCCAGCTACCGGAGTTATAAGAGTATCAAACCCGTCGGCGCTGATGCCCGGTACTTATACTTTTATGGTAGATCTGATGGACGGAAACGGCTTCCCGACCAGGCTTCCTGTAACACTGCGTTTTTACGGTACTAGCAGTTACACTACTCCATTGCCAGTTGAACTTCTTTATTTCACGGCGAAGCTAACGAACGATAAGCCTGTTTTAGAATGGGCCACTGCCACTGTAGCCGGCAACGTCCGGTTCGATGTGGAGCGTAGCAATGACGGCAGGAATTTTGAGAAAGCAGGAAGCATATACGAAGGAAATGAAAGCAGTTTACAAAGGAAATATACTTTAACTGATCCGAAGCCTCTCTACGGACAAGCTTATTACCGCCTTTACCAGGAAGATACAGAAGGAAAGTATAGCTATAGCAAGATCATATCTTTAGTTAACAGAGAAAGCGTAGCTGCAAACCTGACTGTGTTTCCCAATCCATTTACCTCCAGTTTAAACATTGCTGTTGTAGCAGAAGTAGCAGGAGAGGCCACCATACAAATAATTGACATGCAAGGAAAGGTGGTGTACCATCAGGAAACCTACCTTACGTTTGGCACACAGGATATAGTAGTTACTCCTGACGTTCTAAAACAGGGGATTTATATCCTGAAGCTGAGCAGTGCAGGTACAAATGCGACAGTTAAAATTGTAAAAGGATCAAACTGATACCAGGCATAGAATCAACACGAGCAATTGCCTATAACAAAAGAAGAATTTCTGTTATAGGCAATTGCTCGTGTTGATTCTACTTATTTCCTGTAAGGCAGTATTTTAAGAAGGTATCAATCTATTTTATTGAAGTATTCAGCCAAGCCTGTATTTTAGCTAGCTACCTTGGAGGCTTTGGTAAAGAGTTGACAGATGCATCTAAATCCCGAAGCTGCTTACCTATAAAGCAGCTTCGGGATGAATTATAGTTTTAATTGGCTGTCTTTATACTTGTTAAGCAAAAGTACTACTGCCCCTCAAAACCGCCAGATTACTAACGGTGATCTGTGTTGACAGCATTAGGAGCACAACTTTAGTTAAGGTGCCTCTTAAAGCTTAATGTAGCTATAGCCTTCTTCTTGTTTTTCGATGATCTCTACCACGCCCATCGGAACCGTGATGACACCGGGCAGCAACTGCTCTTTTTTCACGTTGTGAGCACGCATTGCATTCTCGCAGGCTGCAAAAACCACGCCTTTCGCTTGTAGTGCTTTCAGTTCCCCAGCGTTGGCGGCTTTATTTATCATCAGCATTTCAAGACCACTGCCGTGCACCACAACCTCTAACTTAGCCTCAGGCCAGTGGTTTATCATTTTTTCCAGGTGCTGCATGATCTTGCCCTGCCGCGCACTGTCTGCCGATACCAAATCATACACGACGCGGTGTTGCCTGATAGTTTGGGTTGTTTCAGCGTTTGCCGGTTTTGCTTTGGTTTTTACCTGGGCAAGAGCTAACTGCGTTCCGAAGAGAACAAAGGCTGCAAAAAGGATCAGTTTCAGTTTCATACTTTTAAAGTTAAGTTTAAATAGTTATCCGGCGGGCACCCCTGCGTTGCTAAAGAGCGAGAATTATTTACTTCTTATAGTATATACCTGTAAAGGCACTTGCGTATGGTACACTATTTTTAGTTTACCATGCCCTGCAGGAAATCCCGCACTTCCTGGTTGTCATAGTCGGCCATACCTTCCTGCTTTGCCACAATCTTACCTTCCGGGGAGATGATGAACGTAGTAGGAATGGCGTTGCTGTAAAACTCCTGAGGTAACTGGCCTACAGGCATGTATACCGGAAAAGTGAATCCTTTTTTATCAATAAACTTCTTCACTTTCTCCTGGCCTCCCTCATCTACCGACAGCATCACAAAGGCAATTTTGTCGGATCCTACTTTATCGTACAGCTTTTGGATGTTCGGCATCTCAGCAATACAGGGCGGACACCAGGTGGCCCACATGTTCATAAACACTACTTTCCCTTTCAGACTTTCGAAGTTCACCGTCTGGCCGTCCAGAGTTTGCATTTTAAATCCGGCACCTGCCATGGTGTTTGTATTAAAGCTTGCTGTTTCAGTCATCTCTACAGCCTTACTTGTATGCAAATCGTCTGGCAGATCAGCGTTTTTAATACCAGTAGCAAGCAGCAGACGCTGCACCTGCCCGATAACCTCGGTATGGAGGCCAGTGAGGTATAGCACCCCGAAAATGGCCAGCATGATAGCCCATCCAGGAATATCTTTCAAGGAAAATTTCTTCTTACTCATTTTATTAAAGTTCGTTTTTTCTGTGGTTTTCTTCTCAGGTTTGCGCCAATTTAGTTCCTGCAACAGCCTATAAGCACAAAACCGATGGCCTTTACCTGCTCATCGGTTCTGTGCTTTAGTTGTTACTTAATGGGGCAGTTTGTCGCGGACTACGCCATACAGGTATGTGCCCAGAATAGCGCCGGCGATGGCAATCAGGATGGCCCAGTAACCATAGCCCACGTTCACGAACATAGGTCCCGGGCAGGCGCCTGTCAATGCCCAACCCAACCCGAAGATGGTACCGCCGATCAGGTAACGCGGAACTGACTTTTCCTTTGGCGTGAAGATGATCGGGTTGCCCTGATAATCCTTCATGTTAAACTTCTTGATCAGGTAAGTGGCAATAACTCCCAGTACAACGGCTGTTCCGATGATGCCATACATGTGGAAGGCCTGGAAACGGAACATTTCCTGAATTCTGTACCACGAGATCGCCTCTGACTTACTCATCACGACGCCGAACAGAATGCCGGCTATAATATATTTTAATCCTTTCACGGTAGTGCTGTCTCTTGTTTATAGTTATACTTTTAATGCGCTGCTGCTCTTATAAAATGAACGGCAGCAGGAGGTGTGTCATGATCAGGCCACCGATAAAGAAGCCGATAACGGCAATCAAAGACGGCAGCTGCAGGTTAGACAGACCGCTGATGGCGTGGCCCGACGTACAACCACCTGCGTAGCGTGACCCGAATCCGATCATAAAACCACCAAGTAACATGATCAGGAAGCCTTTTACAGTAAAGATGGCCTCTAAACTGAAAAGTTTATCTGGCTGTAAACTGTCTGGTGCTGCTATTCCTAATGCGCGTAAATCCTGGATGGTAGCCTGTGAGATCTGTACGGCTTCGCCGTTAGATAAAAACTCAGAGGATATCCACCCACCCAAAACAGCACCCACAACAAACAGCAGGTTCCAGGATTGGGCGCGCCAGTCGAAATCGAAGAATTTAGTGTGCTTACCGGCACCACAGGCGGCGCATATCACACGAAGGTTAGACGAGAAGCCAAACGATTTCCCGAAAAACAGGAGGAGCACCATAACAAGTGCGATCAATATTCCGGATGTGTACCAAGGCCATGGCTGGCTAAGTAGCTCTAACATTTTACTTATTTTAAATTAATGAGTGCTTATGGTTAACGCAGGTATGGACAGGTTACTTATTGTTTTGTTCATACCCGATTGGTTCAGGTGAATTATTTTGGCCAGGAGCCAATGCCTCCGATCAGGTTATGTGCTTTATACCCCTGATCAGCTAGTAGCTTGCAGGCGGAACCACTGCGGTTGCCGCTGCGGCAGAATACGTAATACTCTTTGTCTTTGTCGAGCTGGTTTAAAGCAGCCTGAAACTGGCCGGATAGAAAATCCAGGTTTTTTGCACCGGGAATAGTGCCAGAGGCAAACTCACCAGCGGTGCGCACATCCAGCAATTCAGCCTTAGGCGCCTTCTCAAACGCTGCTTTAAAAGCCTTTCCGTCAAGGTCAGAATAATTCTTTGGAGTTGATTTAAATATATTAAACATGACTTTATTTCTTTAGATGGTTCTTTAACACTTTAACACTACAAAGATCCGCATTTCGCAGACCCCGTTCAGTGACTTAGGTCACGTAAAGCGGAAATGATGAAAATATTGAAAGGGGTTCTGAATCTTGTGTTGCTCTTGTTAAGAAAGACATCCGCCTGCCCCCTTCAAAAGGGGACAGGCGGATGATTTAACTCTCAAGATATGATTTACTGCAGGGTAGAAGGGCAAACGAAAGCCGTTTTAGGCACTGCTGTTTCAGCAATAGCTTTAAAACCGCCTTCCACATTCACCACTTTCTCAAAGCCTCTTGCCTTTAGAATAGAGGCAGCGATCATGGAGCGGTAGCCGCCGGCGCAATGCAGGTACATGTTTTCGTTCTTCGGTAACGCTGCCAGGTAGTCGTTCAGGAAGTCTAGCGGCGCATTTTCGGCTGTTTCCACGTGTTCCGCCTGGAACTCACCCGGCTTACGCACATCTACTACCTTTATGTCCTTATCCTGGCCATACACAGCAGCAAACTCATCTGCCGTGATCGAACTGATCGTGTCAACTTCCTTGCCTGAATCTTTCCAGCTTGTAAAGCCGCCTTTCAGATAACCGATCGCATGGTCGTATCCCACGCGGGCCAGTCGGGTTACTACTTCTTCTTCACGGCCTTCCTCCGCTACAAATAGAATGGGCTGCGCAATGTCCGGGATCAGGGCACCTACCCATGGGGCAAAGTTGCCATCTATCCCGATGTTGATGGCGTTCGGGATAAAGCCCTTTGCAAACTCCTCCGGCTTGCGGGTATCCAGTACCAACGCGCCAGTTTCATTCACGGCGGCTTCAAAAGCCTCAGGCGATAAAGCCTGCAGCCCCTGTTGCATCACCTCGTCAATGTTGGCGTAGCCTTCCTTGTTCATCTTTACATTGAGCGGGAAGTAGCCTGGAGGCGGAGCCAGGCCGGCTGTTACTTCTTTCACAAACTCCTCTACCGTCATGTCGGCACGCAGAGCGTAATTGGTAGCTTTCTGGTTGCCAAGCGTGTCAGAGGTCTCCTTGCTCATGTTTTTGCCACAGGCAGAGCCAGCACCATGTGCCGGGTAAACGATCACATCGTCAGCAAGCGGCATGATCTTGTTGCGAAGCGAGTTAAATAAATGCACTGCCAGCTGCTCCTGCGTCAGATCCGATTTCACGGCCAGGTCCGGACGGCCAACGTCACCGATAAACAAGGTGTCGCCGGTGAATATGGCGTAGTCTTTACCCTGCTCGTCTTTCAGCAAATAGCTGGTTGACTCCATGGTATGGCCCGGCGTGTGTAGCACCTTAATTGTAAGATCACCTACCGTAAGTTCTTCACCGTCTTCGGCAATGTAGGCGTCAAAAGTGGTCTTGGCATTAGGTCCGAACACGATCTGAGCACCTGTGGCCTTTGCCAGGTCCACGTGGCCAGAAACGAAGTCTGCGTGGAAGTGCGTCTCCAGTACATACTTGATCTTTGCGCCGTTCTTCTCGGCTTGCTCTATGTATGGTTTCACCTCCCGAAGCGGGTCAATAATGGCAGCTTCACCATTGCTCTCGATGTAATATGCGCCTTGTGCAAGGCAACCGGTATATATTTGTTCTACTTTCATGGTATGTGCTTTTTATTCTTTTATTGTCGTGTCATTATCTCCTGATAACACTACAAATATCGGTAGTTACTAAGCCAATGTCTGTGACAAAGGTCACCCTGGGCTTAAGCGAATAAAATTTCTCTTGTAAGGATGTAGACACCCATGGCAAGTACAAACCAGCCAAACCCTTTTTTTAGTTTTTCGCCCTGTATTTTGCTTGAAAGCGCTGTTCCGATATAAATGCCAGCCACAGAAAGCGAGGAGAAGGTTAGCAGGAAGGTCCAGTCTATATTGTAGTGGAAGATATCGCCTAAAAAGCCTATCAGAGAGTTAGCCGCAATAATGAAAAGCGAAGTTCCTACAGCCAGCTTCATATCCAGCCCGGTAAACAGTACCAACGCCGGTATGATCAGAAAACCGCCTCCGGCACCTACCAGCCCGGATACAAGCCCTACTAAAGTGCCTTGTATCATGACGGCTGCATAATGAATTCGGTGCGCTTCATCTTCCTCGGCATCCGGCTTTAGCGAGGTCTTACGGATCATGCTGAAAGAGGCCGCTACCATCAGGATAGCAAACAGTACCATCAGCAATATGTTCTTTGTCAGGTCAAACCCGAAAATGTTCACTATATGATCGGGTATGGCAGGCACAAGAAAGGTACGCGTAAGAAAAACGGTAATAAGCGAAGGGGCACCAAATATCATCGCTGTGTTAAAGCTCACCAGGTCTTTTCTGTAAAACTTAACACTGCCAACGAGGCTGGTTATACCAACGATAAACAAAGAATAGGCTGTTGAAATGACCGGGCTGAGGCGCATCAGGTACACTAGTATAGGCACTGTAAGTATAGAGCCTCCACTTCCGGTCAATCCTAAAGAAAGGCCGATCAATAAGGCTGCAAAGTATCCAAGTATTTCCATTTTGTACTTCCTAATTATTTATAATACAAAGGTAGGTGCTGAATGATCGGGTTACTGTGACTGTTGTCACACTCGATAAATTCAATTGGGAATCTGAGATCATAAGGTAGAGATGCTTCAGGATTAGATCTGCACCTGTCTCTTATTCCTGATTAATCCAGAATGTCCAGGTCATGCACTTCTATGTAGTTTCGGTGCAGGGTAATAGCGCCTGTTTGCTCCAGCTTTTTGAGTAGCCGTGAGATTACTTCGCGGGAGCTGTTCAACTCATAGGCTATCTGCTGATGGGATAACCTGATCTCTTTGCCACTTACTTTTACATGACGCTTCAGGTAAAACAACAGCCTTTCATCCAGTCCTTTAAACGCAATGCTGTCCAGGGTCTGTAAAAGTTCTTCGAAACGCTGGCGGTAAGAGGCAATCACGAAGCTGTGCCAGCTGTTATACTTTTTAAGTAACTCTTCCGATAAATGAGAGGGGATGAGCAACACCTCAGCAGAATTAACGGCTTTAGCCATTATCTGGCTCTTTTCGTCGCGGGCAGTACACATCATAGACATAGCACAGGCATTGCCAGGCTCTAAATAATACATCAGGAACTCATTGCCCTCGTCATCTTCGCGGTATACTTTTAACAGTCCGTCTAAAAGAAGAATAGTTGACTTTATATACTGCCCGGTCCGCATCGCTTCTTCGCTATCATCGAGGTGTTTGATAGTGCTTTGGCTCAATATCTCTTTTAACAGTGGTTCTTCGAACTGCGGGAAGATTTTATGTAGTTTTTCTTGGTCAATAGTGTCCATTGTGCGGTAGAAAGTGATACTTAAATATACATGTTAAAAAAACAAAACCAGTGCAGGAGCTATACTTCCTGCACTGGCCTGCAAGTTCAGCCTAAAAAGACCTTACTTAAAGTCATTAATAGCTTCACTCAGGTCAAATACTTTTGCTTCAGGTAAAGCCGACTCTACTATACTGCTGCCTGCTGCGGAACGATACCCACCGGCACAATGCACCACCACAGGTTTATCGGCAGGTATCTCGTCTGCCCGTTCGCGTAACTCAGGTAACGGAATGTTGATAGCGTTCTCAAAGAGTTTCTGATCTTTAACCTCTGACTTGTTCCGGATATCAACTATGGTATACTTGTCCTGGTGTTGTTTGAAATCCTGCAGGTCAATTTCCGGAGATCTTACCTCAGCGGCACTATCCATTACAAATGCACCTTTTATCAGCGCCTCATACCCAATTTTGGCTGCTTTTGAGATCACCGTATCCAGTTGCTGCTCATCTGCAGCGATCAGGTAAAACTGCTCATCAGGCCCTACAATGCTGCCCAGCCAGGTTTCAAATTTGCCGCCTTCCTGAATGTTGATGGCTCCTTCCAAATGCCCTTTTTTGAATACCTCCTGTGGACGGGTATCTACTATAATGCTACCCTTTTCAGGTGTGTAGTTCTTGTCCAGTTTTTTAACGCCTTTTATGCTTGGCTTATAAGCAGGGGCACCTTTTTTATTGAGTGCCACATCATACCCGAAATACTTAGGTATAAAAGGCTGCTCTTCTGTGATAAGTTTTACAAACTCCTCCTCGCTCATTTTCTGCAGCGCATAATTCCCATTCTTTTCCGCCCCGATGGTGCTGCTGTTCGCTTCGCTCAGGGCTTTACCGCAAAGTGTTCCGGCACCGTGGGCCGGGTACACGAGCACGTCGTCGTTCAGCTTCATCAGTTTATCGCGCGTACTGTGGTACATCTCACGGGCCAACTCCTCACGCTTTGCGGTAATATTTCCGGCGCTCTCGCGCAGGTCCGGGCGGCCTACATCCCCGATAAACAGGGTGTCGCCGGTAAATACGGCTTTGTCTTTGCCTTCATGCTCCAGCAGAATGCTGATACCATCCGGTGAGTGCCCGGGCGTGTGCAGCGACTTCAGTTTTATATCTCCTACCTGCAGTACTTCGCCTTCGTCAAAAGCCTTGTACGGGTAGTCAGCGCCTACCGTGCTGTGGGCATAAATAGTGGCTCCTGTTGTTTGGTGTATTTCCAGGTGTGAGCTTACAAAGTCAGCATGCGGGTGTGTTTCTATCACGCCTACAATAGTGGCGTTGTTTTCCTTTGCAAAATCATAGTATAGCTGTGGATCGCGGGCAGGATCTACTAATACAATTTCTCCTGTATCCTCACTCAGTATGGCATATGCATAATGCGACAGACCTTTGTCCTCAAATTGTTTTATTTTCATATGATGATATGTTATAGTATTAGAATGTACCTCCTGATACTGTTTACATTACGAACTTCTCAGGGGTTTATACCTGCAAAGGTAGATTATAGTTAAGCCAGATACAGTGACGAAAGTCACACAAGTATAGCAGGTCTCACAAGCGTTTACTGCTTTAAATTCCCTCTTATCATGCGCATAACCCGGTTAGTTCAGTATTTCGGGGAACTATAGAACTGGCCTGCCCCGGTTGCCTGGTAGTTTTGATTCAGTGGCCTGGATCATTTCGGGATGGCCATACTTTTTATCCCCGAAATCTCTCATATCGCTATAAAACCCACCTTTAAACTTATTTCCGTATAAGGTAAAATGCCATGTATAAAGCATGTAAATGTGTGTGTAGTTTAGCGATCTTTTTATGAAAAACATCTTTGTTATTTTGTTCTTCGCCTTTACGGCGCTGCATGTTCAGGCCCAGACTTCGGTGCCGACTCCTGAAGCACAGATCAAGGCAGCTGTACTGGCTGCCCCAACCGACAAGCGAGAAGGGGCTGCTGTGTATGGGTTTAACGAGAAGGGGGAGCTGGTACTGTTGCGGAAAGGCACCAACGAGATGATATGCCTGGCGGATGACCCAAACCTGAAAGGCTTTTCTGCGGCCTGCTACCATAAAGACCTGGAGCCATTTATGGCCCGGGGCCGGGAGCTGAAAAAGCAGGGGAAAATGTCAAAAGAGATCTTTGATACACGGGAGGCGGAGGTGAAGAGCGGCAAGCTGCAGATGCCGGGGCAGGCCACGTCGCTTTTCGTTTACACGGCCTCTGACGAGAACTATAACCAGGCTACCGGCGAAGTGAAGGATGGCTACCTGCGCTATGTGGTCTACATACCATATGCCACTTCGGAAAGCACCGGCTTACCCCTGAAGCCAGATGCTGCAGGCATGCCCTGGATCATGTACCCCGGCACCCACGGCGCCCACATCATGATCAGCCCTCCGATGGAGAAAAAAGAGCAGTGAGGATCACAGCCACGGGGCTAGCTGATGTTTACTGTTTGAAGTTCGCTGATCCGGGTAGTATAGCTGGGTGATTTATACTCGCTCTTTAATTGCCAGGAGCCATCTACACCTTGGGTGGCCACTTTTACCGCGCTTCTGCCAAACCTGTTGGTGAGGCCGTCGAGGGTAGACATCAGTTTCCGGTGCTTCTGCCTGTCCACGGTATCCAGGAGGCCGAGCTGCACCTGGTTTTCCGGTATGATCTCCGTTACGATCACCCCCGACTTTTTATAAAAGTAACCGTCCTTGTAAATAGCTTTGAGGGCAAGGTTGGTATAGTGGATCAGCTCCAGGTCGGAGTTGGTGGCAACGGGCATACAAAGGGTTTTGCTGTTATAATACTGCCTGTCGTTTTCGGAGAAGGTATTGGTCGTGACAAATACCGTAACAAGCCTGGCACAGCTTTTCTGGGCCCTCAGTTTGCGGGCGCATTTGGCGGCATAGGAGGCGGTGGCCTCTTGTACGTCGTTAAAAGTGCTTACCCGTTTACCAAAGCTCCTGGAGGTGCAGATGCCTTTTTTGGGCGGAGCCACCTCTTCCAGTTCCAGGCAGGATTCCCCACGCAACTCCTTTAACAGCCTGACGCCTACCACAGTCAGATGCTTCCGTACCCAGCTCTCCGACAGGTTGGCAAAGTCGAGGGCAGTAAATACCTGGTGCTTTTTCAGAAATTTAGCATAGCGTCCGCCAATGCCCCATACATCTTCTATTTTTGTTGCTTCCAGCGCTTTCCGGATATGGTGCGGGTCTGTGAGCACCAGAACGCCCTTTGCCTTATCCGACTTTTTGGCCAGCCTGTTGGCAATCTTGGCGAGGGCTTTTGTGGGGGCTACCCCCAGGCTCACCGGAATACCCGTCCAGCGCTGCACGGTTTGCTTTATCTCCCAGCCATACGAGAGCAGATCTTTGTTGTAGAAGTTGCCCAGGTCCAGGAAACACTCATCTATAGAGTATACTTCCACATTCGGGGTAAACTGCGCGAGTGTCTGCATTACCCTGTCCGACATGTCGCCGTAGAGCACGTAGTTTGACGAAAACACATGCAGCTGGCCGGTTTCCGCCAATGTACGGATCTTAAAGAAAGGCTCTCCCATAGGTATGCCCAATGCTTTGGCTTCGTTGCTCCGGGCAATCACGCAGCCATCGTTGTTCGAGAGCACCACCACAGGCCTGCCGTTCAGGGCAGGGTTAAACACGCGCTCACAGGAGGCATAAAAGTTATTGCAGTCGCAGAGGGCGTAGAGTGTCGTCATTGTTTTGTGGGTTTATGCAGTATCCATACTACCACGCCCCATACCCGCATGTCCATCTCATCGGTTATCTCGATGGCTTTATAGGCGGGGTTGGCCGGTACCAGGTACGCTTTGCCATCGGTCAGTTTAAACGTCTTCACGGTAAACTCCCCGTCCAGGAAACAAACCACCGGATAGCCATCGGCAGGCTTCAGCGCTTTGTCTATCACCAGCATGTCACCGTCATTTATCTGGGCATCCATCATGGAGTTGCCCTTTACCCGCATCATAAACGTGGACGTAGGGTTCTGGATAAGGTACTTGCTCAGGTCTATTCTGTCTTCCAGGTAATCGTCGGCAGGGGACGGGAAGCCTGCCGAGACGTAGGAGGCATAGACCGGAATTTCTACGCCCGGCAAATCTGTAATGCTATAAGTCTCTAAAAGCCGCGAACGGATGGGAATTACTTTTGTGCTGTACATATAGCTGCTTAATTCTTTGTTTTGCTATTATATTTAGCAAATACGGAGAAAAGAATAATAAAAGCTAAATATATTAGTTTTATTTATTCACAGCGGCTTGTGAATAAAGGTGTTTTTGAGGTGGAGCAACGTACTTTTCATTTCCCGTTTTGTTGCCCTGCCAGCAGCCTGGTAGCTGGTTGTATGTGTTTACCAGCACGATAGTAATTTTTGATATTGCTTTGGTAAACTGAAACGACCCTGCGCTACAGAGAGGCAGAGGGGTACGGGCATAAAAAAACCTCTTAACGGGTTAAGAGGTTTTTTTATGCTTTTTTAGTTACTGCCGCCTGGCCAGGCGTTCCAAGGAATACGGATGAGTATCAGGAGCAGGGCAAGGCCGTAAAATATGGCGATGTTCTTAAAGCCTTTGTTTTCCCCGATCATGCGCTTGGCACGGGCATAGCCAATGGTAATTAATATCACAGCAATGATCATCGTGAGCGGGTGTTCCAGCACATAAAGCCTGGTAACCGGGTCTTTCATCGCGGCGCCTGATAAGCTATCGGCCCCTAGCGGCGAAGTGAAGTATAAAATAACCCCGATCACCCATTGCAGGTGCGTCGGGATCAGGCCAAGTAAACTTAGTTTTCTGTCCTTGTCTGTAAACAGCTTATTACCAAATAAGCCGGCCAGCGCAATCACCAGGCTTATCAGTACTCCCAGAAGTACCAGGTAGGCCATGTAAGAGTGTGCGTGCTTTATTATTGTATCCATACGTTTGCGTGGTTATGTTGTCGGGTGTAAATATAGGAATTAATAGATAAGTAGCGGACATCCTGGCCCAGAAAATCAAAAGCAGCAAACGTGGTGGTTTGCTGCTTTTGCTGGGAACATACGGTTTTTATATGTGCCGCACTTCCGGGTTAAGATGCTTTAATCGTAGCTATTTTTTTTCTTTTCCTGTTTAGCGGCCTGCTTCTCCTTCGCGGTTTTAGCTGGCTTTTTCTTAACGTCCTTTTTCGCGTCCTGTGACTTTGCCATGGGTTTTAGGTTTATGGTTTATCTAAAGGTACAAGATTATTTTAAAAACATAGCAGGTACAGGTATAACATATCAGGTATGGCTTATCCGGCTCAACAAGTAAAGCCGGGTGTGTGAATGCAAATCGATATGAACTTTTTATTATAAAATATAATCAATTTTGAATCTATAAAAACAAATATCTGTTTCTAGTAATAATAGCCATCTGCAGCCAAAAGGTTGGCGCTGTTCCCGCCTTGTTTCGGAAAGCAGACAGCGTTATACCTTGTGTAATTAATAACATAGGGTGTATGTGTTGCGTTTTTAGAGCGATAATTTAAGAAAAAGCTGTTTCATTATACTTCGCTATGCTTGTTAAAACTTTTGCTTTAGCTCTTACTTATAAAGGACTATTAAAAGGCATGAGAGTTAAAAACACTAACACAAAAACATTTGTTGTTAAAGTATAACACAAGAAAAAAGCGAGTTTTTTGTTATTAAAATTAAAATTAAACGTTTAAAGACTTACCATATCTCTAATGATCAGACCGAAAGCTTGGCAGTAGTTAAATTTTAAGACATTTAAGTTGAAGTACTGCTTTTTGCTCTAAAAGTGATTCTGACAATGTTGTAAAGCCAGACCTGATATGAACATTTTAGAAAAAATTAAGACCAATTACAGCGCCTCAATGAACGAGATGACAGTTGCTGCCTATCTCGAGGAATGTAAAAAAGATCCGAAAGTGTATGCCAAGCCTGCTGAAAGGATCCTGGATGCCATCGGAGAGCCAGAGATCCTGGACACCCGACAGGACCCGGTGTTAAGCCGCATCTTCTCTAACAAGAAGATCAAGATCTATCCTGCCTTTAAAGAGTTCTATGGCATGGAGAGCACCATCGAACAGATCGTGTCTTACTTCCGGCACTCTGCGCAGGGCCTGGAAGAGAAAAAGCAGATACTGTACCTGATGGGGCCTGTTGGCGGAGGCAAGAGCTCGCTGGCAGAAAAACTGAAGCACCTGATGCAGCAGAACCCGATCTATGTGCTGAAGGCCGGGGATGAGGTAAGCCCGGTATTTGAGAGCCCGCTAGGGCTGTTTGCCGATTATACCGATGAGCTGGAGGAAGAATACAGCATTCCGTCCCGGTATGTGCCAAGCTGTATGAGCCCCTGGGCCTCTAAAAGGCTGCGCGAATTCGACGGTGACATCAACCGCTTTAAAGTGATCCGGCTGTTCCCATCCATACAAGAGCAGATCGCCATATCCAAAACGGAGCCCGGCGATGAGAACAACCAGGACATTTCGACACTGGTGGGCAAAGTAGATATCCGCAAGCTGGCCGATTACCAGCAAAGCGACCCGGATGCATACTCCTACACTGGCGGCCTTTGCCTTGCCAACCAGGGCCTGCTGGAGTTTGTGGAGATGTTTAAGGCGCCTATCAAAGTGCTGAACCCATTGCTGACCGCCACCCAGGAAAAGAACTACAAAGGTACCGAGCCCATAGGGGCCATCCCGTTTGATGGCATTATCCTGGCGCACTCCAATGAGTCGGAGTGGGCAAAGTTCCTGAACGATAAAAAGAACGAGGCCTTCCTGGACCGTATCTACAAAGTGCAGGTGCCTTACTGCCTGCGCGTGAGCGAAGAGATAAAGATATACGAGAAGCTTATCCGAGAAAGCTCCCTGAAAGATGCGCCCTGCGCCCCGAAAACCATTGAGCTGCTGGCCGAATTCTCTGTCATGTCACGGTTAAAGGAGCCGGAGAACTCCACCATTTACTCTAAGATGCGCGTGTACAACGGCGAAACCCTGAAAGACACGGATCCCAATGCCAAGTCGATACAGGAGTACCGCGATGATGCCGGTATAAACGAGGGAATGCAGGGTATCTCTACCCGGTTTGCCTTTAAGATACTTTCTAAGGTCTTTAACTTCGACAGCGAGGAGATCGCCGCTAACCCGGTACACTTACTATATGTGCTGGAGCAGGAGGTGATAAAAATGATGCTGCCGCCTGAAACAGAAACCAAGTACCTGCACCTGATCAAATCGGTGCTGGCCAGCAAGTATGCCGAGTTCATTGCCGATGAGATACAGAAAGCCTATATCGAATCCTACAGCTCTTATGGCCAGAACATTTTTGAGAAGTATGTGATCTATGCCGACCACTGGATGCAGAACAACGACTACCGCGATCCGGACTCAGGTGAGATCTTCGACAGGAGTATTTTAAATGCAGAGCTGGAAAAGATAGAGAAGCCTGCCGGTATCGCTAATCCGAAAGATTTCCGGGCCGAGGTAACCAACTTTACGCTACGCTACAAGGCCAACCATGGCGGCGAAAATCCGAGATGGGACTCTTACGAGAAGATCAAGAACGTGATCGAGAAGAAGATCTTCACCAATACCGAAGACCTGCTGCCGGTAGTTTCCTTTAATGCCAAATCGAATGCCGAAGACGAGAAGAAACATAAGGACTTCACCCGCAGGATGAAGGAGAGGGGCTATACCAACAAGCAGATCAGAATACTTGTAGACTGGTTTATGCGCGTTAGAAAAACAATGGCCTAGGGTTGATCCGGGATCCGGTTATACATGCATTCAAAATTCCACACTTGCCATGAGCCATATAATTGACAGGAGAAAAAATGATAAGGGTAAATCTACCGGCAACAGGCAGAAATTCCTGAAGCGGGTGGAAAGCCAGATCAAAAAGGCCATACCGGACATAATCAGCCAGGAAAGCATTACTGACAGCAAGAAGGGCGGCAGCGTGAAAGTGCCTGTTCGCGGACTGGATGAACCCTCTTTTCATCATGACCCTAAAACCGGAAAAAAGCAGATCGTGAAGCCGGGCAACGACCGGTTTAACGAAGGCGACCGGGTGCCTAAGCCGAAGGAGGGCGGTGGCAAAGGCAGGGGGAAAGGATCTAACAGCCCCGGAACTACGGAAGATGAGTTTACCGTGGTTCTCTCGAGGGAAGAATTTCTGAAGTACTTCTTCGATGACCTGGCCCTGCCCAATATGGTGAAGAAGCTGATGGACAGCACGGAAAACTTTGAGATGAAACGTGCTGGCTATACTAAGGACAGTGTGCCCTCACGCTTAAATGTAAAAACAAGCTACCAGCAATCCCTGGGCCGCCGCCTGGCACTCAAAGGCGTATTCGATAAAAAGCTGCAGGCCCTGGAGGAGCAGCTGAAGACCACTAAAAATAAAGCTGAAAAAACAACCCTGCAGGAGGAGATAGAAAAAGTAAAACGGCAGGCAGGTACGGTACCTTTCTTCGAGGACATTGACCTGCGCTACAACAACTTTGAGCGTGTGCCCGTGCCAATAACCTCTGCCGTGATGTTCTGCATCATGGACGTGTCTGCCTCCATGGGGATGCATGAGAAAGATATTGCCAAACGGTTCTTCACACTGCTGTACATCTTCCTGACCCGGCAATACAAGAATGTGGAGCTGGTTTTTATCCGGCACCATACCGAAGCCAAGGAGGTGGACGAGGAAGAATTCTTCCACTCCCGGGAAAGCGGCGGTACGGTAGTTGCCCCTTCCCTGAAATTAATGGATAAGATCATGCGTGAGCGTTACGATGAAAGCTGGAACGTGTACTGCTGCCAGGCATCGGACGGTGACGTGTGGTCGAAACAGGATGCTGTAGAGTGTAAGAACCTGGTGCAGGAAACGATCTTACCGGCCATCCAATACATGGCCTACCTGGAGATAAGTAACAGGTCAAGGGAAAGCGATCTCTGGCAGGCCTATAACAGGATCAGCAACGACGAAGACTTCTCGATAAGGCAGGTGTATGAAGTGTATGAGATATGGCCTGTATTCCAGGGGCTTTTCAGGAAAAGAAGCGAGACTGCCGGAGTCTGAATTATGCCCTGTAGAGACAGGTTACACCTATACCGCCAGTTTTAGCGCAGCGGTAACGGGTGGTTTAAGGTAGTCAGTTATAAACTGACATCATGTACAGCCGCAAGTTGCGCTGATGCTAAACTTGCGGCATGATCAGTTCTGGCTACCTGAATCTTAAATCATTAGCAAATGACAGATAAAGAAAAATACAGAGCGATGTTTTGTGATCCCAACTGGGGCTACGAAACGCTGGAGGCAGCAGATGAGGTGATCAGCAGGATAGGCCGGGAGTACCTGAAACTGAAGACCTATCCGAACCAGATAGAGGTCGTGACCTCGGAGCAGATGCTGGATGCTTATGCCCTGACCGGTTTGCCAACGTCTTACCCGCACTGGAAATTCGGGAAGGACTTTGTGCTGAACCAGAACAACTATACCAAGGGCCGCATGGGGCTGTCCTATGAGCTGGTGATCAACTCTAACCCCTGCATCAGCTATAACATGGAAAACAATTCTACCTGCATGATGCTGCTGGTGATTGCCCATGCCTGCCAGGGCCATAATGCCTTTTTTGCCAATAACTACATGTTCCTGGACTGGACCTCTGCGGAGTCTATTGTAGACTACATGGTGTTTGCGCGCGATTTTATACTTAAGTGCGAGGAAGAGTATGGCGAAGAGGAGGTGGAGCGGGTACTCGATGCCGCCCATGCCCTGATGAACCATGGCGTTGACAAGTATAAAAAGCCCTCCCGGCTATCGGCCCGTGAAGAGAACGAAAGGCTGAAGAAGCTTACCCACATTAGAAGGGAAAACTATAACGAGATCTGGCGTACGCTTCCAAACGCCCCCGAAATGCCGGAGGCACTGACAGGGGAAGAGCACAAATTTCCGAAAGAGCCTGAAGAGAACATCCTGTATTTCATAGAAAAGTATGCGCCAACCTTACCGGTCTGGAAGAGGGAGATCATCCGGATCGTGCGCAAGGTGGCGCAGTATTTTTACCCGCAGGGCGCAACCAAGGTCATGAACGAGGGTTTTGCCACTTTTACACACTACCACATCATCAATAAAATGTTTGATGAAGGCTACGTGAACGATGGCTTTATGCTGGAATTTATAAAGAGCCATAGCGGCGTGCTCTACCAGCCCGAGTACAACAGCAAGTTCTATTCAGGATTAAACCCTTATACCTTGGGCTTTAATATTTTCATGGACATCAAGCGCATGTGCCAGGAGCCTACCGCCGAGGACAGGCAGTGGTTCCCGGACCTGGTGGGCAAAGACTGGCTGGAGCAGGTGCATTACGTGATGGAAAACTTCCGCGACGACAGCTTTATTCTGCAGTACCTGTCTCCGAAGGTTATCCGCGATATGAAACTGTTTACCATCCTGGACGATGAGGACGAGGACGAGTATGAGATAGGGGCTATCCACAACGAACGGGGCTATAGAAAGGTGCGCGAACAACTCAGCCACCAGTACGACCGCTCGTTTCATGTGCCTAACATACAGGTAACAAAAGTAGACCTGCACCAGACAAGTAAGCTATCCCTGACACACTACATCCAGAAAGACCGCCGCCTGGATGCCGACAGCACCCTGTCCACGCTGGAGCATATCCAGTATTTATGGGGTTTTCCGGTAGAGCTCCATTCCCGGAACAAGCTGGGGATAAACGAAAACTCTTTTGAAGTGAAGTAAGCGCTGCAGCACCTGCCTTTGCAGCATAAAATGCCACGCATTTCCTAAAAAGTAGTGCGTGGCATTTTATTGATGTTAAAAAGAACCTTTTTGTGTTTGTTCTCGATAAGTAAAATATAGATTCCTGAGGCACAGGCTTTAGTGGATGTGTCTCCCGTTTACCCCTTCTTTCTGAACTGTAGTTTTATCGGGCGATAAGCCATAACCTGAATGCTGTCCTTATGAAGACGTACGACGAAAAACACATCAAGAACATTGCGCTTATAGGCCCTGCTAAAAGCGGCAAGACCACCCTGGCCGAAACCATGCTGTTTGAAGCAGGCATCATCAACAGACGTGGTGCAGTGGAGGAGAACAACACCGTATCCGATTACCATGAGGTAGAGCATGACCGGGGTAACTCGGTATATGCCACCAGCCTGCACACCGAGTGGCGGGACTATAAGATCAATATCATGGATACCCCGGGCCTCGACGATTTTGTTGGGGAGGTGATCTCCTCGATAAGGGTATGCGATACGGCAGTGCTGCTCCTGAATGCCCAGAACGGTGTGGAGGTAGGCACCGAGTTGCTCTGGAACTACGTGGACCGCTATAAAAAACCTACCATACTGGCTGTGAACCAGCTGGATTCAGGCCGGTCTAATTTCGCGCAGACCATAGAGGAAGCCAAGGCCTTCTTCGGCTCTGCAGTTACCATCATGCAGTACCCTTTAAACCAGGGCGTAGGCTTCGATAGCATTGTGGACCTGCTTAAAATGGTACTCTATAAGTTTCCGGAGGAAGGGGGCAGGCCGGAGAAGCTCCCGATACCTGACAGTGAGCGGGAGCGTGCCAATACCCTGCACAACGAGCTGGTAGAAAAAGCTGCGGAGAATGATGAAGGGCTGATGGAGAAGTATTTTGAAAAAGGAACCCTGGATGAGGATGAGTTGCGGCAGGGGCTGAAGATAGGTATGATGAAGCATGAGGTGTTCCCGGTTTTTTGCCTGTCAGCCAAAAAAGACATGGGGTCGGGCCGCATGATGGGCTTTATTGATAACGTAGCGCCCTCCGCCATCGAAATGCCTGCTGAACATACAGAGGAGGGCCAGGAAGTGCCCTGCAAAGTAGAAGCCCCTACACGTTTGTTCATGTTTAAAACACTCATAGAACCACGGCTGGGCCGTTTGTCTTTCTTTAAAGTGCTTGCCGGGGAGGTGGCGATCGGTACGGAACTGCAGAACGAGAAGACCAATGTAACAGAGCGCATCGGCCACCTGTTTATTACCGACGGTAAAAACCGCAACCCGGTGGAGCGCCTGAAAGCAGGTGACATCGGGTGTACCTTAAAACTGAAAAATACCTATACCAACCAAACCCTCAGTGGCAAAGGGGCAACCGGCAGCATACAGCCAATTGAGTTTCCGGACCCTAAAATGCGGGTAGCCGTTGAAGCCGTTAACAAGCAGGACGAGGAGAAGCTGGGCGAGGTGCTTCATGAGATACACATAGAAGACCCGACCGTGGAAGTGACCTACAACCCGGAGCTGAAGCAGCTTATACTTGCCACCCAGGGAGAGCTGCACCTGATGGTAACCCGCTGGAGGCTGGAGCACGTGTACAAAATGCAGGTAGAATTCCAGAAAGTGAAGATCCCGTACCGCGAAACCATCCAGAAAGCCGCCGTGTCCTCTTACCGCCATAAAAAGCAATCGGGTGGTGCCGGCCAGTTCGGGGAAGTGTCTATGAAGGTGGAGCCATACTACGAGGGCATGCCACCGATGAAGGAGTACCCGGTGCGGGGCACGGAAACCATTGAGCTGCCTTGGGGTGGCAAACTGGTGTTTAACAACTGCATTGTAGGTGGTGTGATAGATGCCCGCTTCCTGCCCTCCATCCTGAAAGGGGTGATGGAAAAGATGGAGCAGGGGCCCCTGACAGGTTCTTACGTACGCGATGTGCAGGTAAGCGTTTTTGATGGCAAGATGCACCCCGTAGACAGCAACGATATTTCATTTAAAATAGCGGGCATGATGGCTTTCCGGGAGGCGTTCCTGCAGGCCGAGCCGCAACTGCTGGAGCCAGTACATGAGATAGAGGTGCTGGTGCCGACCTCCTTACTGGGCGATGTGATGACGGAACTGCAGATACGCAGAAGCATCATCCTGAACATGGAAATGGAAGAAGAATACCAGGTGATCAAGGCCCGCACGCCGCAGGCCGAACTTGACCAGCTGCTGTCGTCGTTACGGAACCTGAGCCAGGGCCGCGCCATTGTACGCAGCCATTTCTCCGAATACGCCCCTGTGCCTGCCGAAATGCAGAAACAGATAAGCGAGGAATACAGCAAGGCAGAAATGGCTGAGATGCATTAATGCCTATACTTTTTGTATCGGTTGTATAAAAAAATACCCGGCCCGGTACCTACGAAAAAGGGTACCGGGCCGGGTATTTTTATGCCAGCACTAGTCTTTTGGCACAGGTAGTTTTATATCAAAGGTAGTTCCCTGGCCGGGGGTAGAAATAATGTCCATGGAACCCTTTAGTCCGTCGACCAGGTATTTTACCAACGGCAGGCCAAAGCCGTAGCCCTGCTCACCCTTTGTGCCATCGGTAGATGTTGCAGACTGCCCGCTCAGGATGTCCTCCAGCTTCTGTTTATCCAGCCCAACCCCTGAGTCGCTTACCTGTATGTGCAGCGTTCTTGATTTTTCTGCTACTAACAGATCCAGGTTTACAGAAACAACCCCGTTGGCGGGGGTAAACTTTATGGCATTCGAGATCAGGTTGCCCGTTATCTGCAGTAGCTTGTTTTTAGGGAAAGGGGCAACGCCATGATCCG
Source organism: Pontibacter sp. MBLB2868 (assembly GCF_051904785.1). NCBI lineage: Bacteria > Pseudomonadati > Bacteroidota > Cytophagia > Cytophagales > Hymenobacteraceae > Pontibacter > Pontibacter sp. MBLB2868. Next base: position 906,203 of record NZ_CP196710.1, read on the forward strand.
GGTTAATATTCACTTTAAAGTTAATGCCCTTGTTCACAGCCTGCGGCTGGTAAAGTTTCTCCAGTTTATCCTTGAACAGGAGCAGGTTAAGCTCATGCTCTTTCAGTTCCGGATTTTTTTGGGATGCTTTCAGTTCGGAGTTCAATATCTCGTCTGCGAGTTCGAGCAGCGAAGTGCCGCTCTTCTGAATCAGGCGGATAAACTCCAGCACCTCCTCCAGTTTATTCTGGTCGCCCTGGCTGCTGATCAGTTCGGCTAAACCGATGATGCCGCCAATGGGACCACGAATATCATGGGCTACGCGTTTCTTAACTTCTTTGGCTTCGTTTAGCTCGTTGCTGAGGGAGTTGATCGCCTGCAACATTACCAGGCGGTTCACGATCTCATCGGCAATGATCTTGAGCAGCTCGATCTTCTCGGGGTTTAATGCCCTTGCTTCCTTATCCAGCACACACAAGGCCCCTATATTATTACCTTTTTTGGTGGTAAGCGGAATGCCGAAGTAATACCTGAAGTTGGGGTCGTTCTTTACATAAGGCTTATCCTTAAAACGATCATCCAGGGATAGGTCCAGAACCTGGAACTGCTCTTCCTCCATAATAGTGTACTGGCAAACAGAATCTTCACGAGGCATCTGCTCCAGCTGGTAACCATGGCATGATATTGTCCATTGGGTAAACGAATCGATCAGGTTTACCAGCGAAATATCGGTGCCAGCTACGCGCGCGGCTAACTTGGTCAGGTCTTTAAACCGTTCATTCAGATTGCTGTAATCCAGGTCAAGTTCAGAGAGGTCTATAACCCGGCTAAACTCGTTGTTAGGGATAGGAGGGTTCTGGTGCATGGTTAATATAATTTATGAAACATAAAGTTGTGAGGATAATCTGAGAATTACTAATACTTGCAGCATAGCACACTTAATACTTTTGCTTTGCTGCGCGATGAGAAAGATCCGGCCCGGGGATGGGGCAAATAAGGGTACTGGCAGGTATTTATCGTGGGAGTAATCTATAAGTTATTGAACAATAAGATGTTTACCTGGTTAATGTCGTATAAATCTAATTTGAACTTAAACAACAAACTATGAAAAAGGTAAGCATGTATGTTTGTGCGGCATTCCTGTTCTTCGGGTGCAGCAGCAACGAGCAAACAGCAGAGACATCGGAGACGATGACCGCTGAAACAGAGACCATGGCTACAGAAGAGCCAATGGAGCAAACGGATATGGCTAAGCCTGATATTGTGGCGCTGGCATCCAACACTCCTTCCTTATCCACGCTGGTGAAGGCCCTGCAGGCCGCTGACCTGGCCGGTACGCTGCAGCAAGGTGGCCCTTATACCGTGTTTGCGCCAACTGACGAAGCTTTTGCCGCATTGCCAGCCGGTACCCTGGATAATTTATTGAAGCCTGAAAACAAGCAGCAACTCGTAGACATCCTTACTTACCATGTAGCAGAGGGCAATGTGATGGCCTCTGATCTTTCGGACGGAATGATGGTAAAAACCCTGAATGGTAAGGACCTGAAGGTAATGATGAGCGGTGATAAAGTGATGATCAACGATGCCACTGTTACCATGCCTAATGTGGAAGCATCTAAGGGTGTGGTACACGTTATCGACAAAGTGATGTTGCCGCCAGGTATGTAAAAGCAGTAAACTTAATTCCTATAGTAAGGCACCAGCCAGGGCATAGTACGCCGGGCTGGTGTTTTTTTTGTAGATGACACTCCAAATGCGATCAGGAATAATGTACCTCCAGCTCGTTAGCGTCGAGGCCATAGGCAATGCCGCGTTTCAGAATCACTCCACCCGGATGGGCAGGATCGCGAAGGTCTTTTTCAATCTCGTCAATAGTTGTTTTCAGGGTATCGCCCTCAAAAAAGCGGAACCATACTTTCCTGTCCGATTCTTCCTCCTCCTCAGACTGTACCTGCAGCTCTACATACCTTAGCCGCTCTATCAGTTCGTCGAGGTCGATCTTGTTGTCCAGGTACAGGTTAAAAGCTTCCCGGACAATGGTGGTGTATTGTGGTTGATGAGACATGAGGTGCTGGTGAAGTATGAGCTGCAAGATAACAAGTATAAACTACAGATCGCGGTAGCTGCCTTTGAAAACTTCGTTTACGTGCCAGCTGGTGAATTCTGGTTCGGGATAAAAGGATTTTTTTTGAGGTGCTTGTATCGATTTGCCATGGTGCTGCAACAGCCATTCGTTTGAGCCAACACCATTTACTTCGTCAGATACCAACATACGCAGGTCGGCATTAATGGTAAATGCCCCGAGGTCAAACAGCTTATGATGCGTGGCGCAAAGGGCTAAGCCGTTTACCTCTACATCAGGTCCGCCAGCCTGGTGCCACATGATGTGCGCAGCTTCCAGGGCTAAAATTTTATGTTTAAGCCGAACCCCAAAACCACATACAGCACATTTATACTCATAGGCTTTCAATATACTTTCCCTGAAAAGCGGGTCCCGTCTTCGGCTTTGCTTCGTTCCGGATGTTGCAGGCCCTGCTGTAATATCAAGTCCTACTGCATCTAGTATATCCTGGTGGAGTGTGTCCGGAAAATTCTGCTCCAGAATAGATTCAGCAACACTTTTTAGCAGTTCCGGGTTTTGCTTTAGCTGCTGCGTTACGGCATCCGGAAATTTACCCTGCAGGTCGTGGTCACGTAGAAATTTGGAGCTATAATCCTGCTTCGTATCCAGCAGTTCCGGTTTATTGAACTGCCAAAGGTTATCATTCGCCAGTTTAGTAAAAGGCAAGTTAGGATATAGCGTTTTACGTTGTGGCCCAAAATCAAGTAACAGGTCCTTAAGCTTCGGTTCTATACTTGTGTAAGGTATAAAACCGGTGTTTCCTCGCTGTATTTCTCCTAAAGCCAGTAGCATGAGGAGCGGCTTGTGTGGCGCTCTGGTGCCTTTACTTTTCCAGGTGTTGATGTTCTGGAAGTGGGAGAGGAGGTCTTGTGATGTCGCTGTCAAATGATTAGAGCTATGGCTTTATAGAAAGGTTATTGTGGCGTTTTTAAATATAATCACTTTAGTCATCTAAAAGTAGTGAATTATCGCCGTTGTTGGTGTTTATTGCCGTTGTTGGTGTTATCACCAACAACTTAGCTGCCAGCAAGCGCTTTAGTCCCTATAGTGCGTTAGAAAGCCGAATTCATCCACATTATCAAAATAGTATCGAGCTGATGAGTAGTGATAATCCTCCGGCAGAGCCGCCAAGTGCCACTTCTCCTGTATAGGGTTGTTATGTATATAGTCCATTTTCTGTTCTGTAACAGCTGTAGAGTAGCAGTAAACTGACAGTGTGTTTCGCTCCCATAGTTGGTACTGCCGGTCTTTAGCTCCAACACGGAACTTCTCTAGCACTGCAGGGTACTGCTGCTTCAGGTCGAACTTTATCTGTTGCGCCGTATACTTCAGAAAATCTCGCTGCACATCTTCTCGCTTGTATAGTTCTTCCATCTTCCAGAGCAAGTGGATGTGGTTCGGCATGATCACGAATCCATAAATTTTCACGCGCTTGTTCTCAACCAAAAACCGCAGGCTGCTCAGGATGATAGCTTTGTATTTATCTGGCTTCAGCAGGTGCTTCCACTCAAGTATTGTGGCGGTGAAGAAGGCTATGTGCTGCTGCTCGTGCATCCCGGGCTATCGTAGTTTAATTGTTGGTGATAACACCAACAATGGCGGAAACATGCCGCGCATTTAGTCGGCGGCATACCAGAAATCGTTTTCAACATCTATATCCGCATTTGCCTTGGCGGTGGGGATATAGTCGTTGGACACCTATACTTATACTCGTTTTTAAAACAGCCTTCAAGGTACGGAATATAGTAGGATGTTGAGTAGAAAAATATAGTTTAATATTAATATTATTGAGCTAAGTATAAAGCGTAGCCCATGGGTGATACTGCCGGGAGATGGCTTTTGGGTGTACCTGGTACTAAAATGGATAGGGGAATCAAGTAAAGAACCAACACATCCACCTGCCTTTAAAAGGGATCCTTTTACAAGTCCCTAGCTACAGTTACCTCATATTGCTTTGGTACAGTAAAAAACAACAAACAATCCTGTATTATAGGTAGTTACATACTTAAAAGCTACAGGCTTTATCTTCTAATTTAAACTTATTCGCCTATGACTCCCAATACTGCACTTGCTTTACTACTTGTTGGCTCACTGGCTTATTTCGCTATTGAACTGGTAGTGGAGAAGCAAAACTTATAGGGTAAAGCTGCTGTGTTGCTGCAGGCAAACCGGAAGCTATGTAAAGTTGGTTATCGTTTTACCCCGATGCTATAGCTTTGTTATATAGCTATCAGACCCGGCTGATCTTACTTCCCATCTTAACGGTAAACTCCGCCTCCGATGCCGTACCCGTCAGTTCAATTGCTTTCAGCGACAAAGCGGCGCAGGCATGGGCGTCAGAAGCGGCACGGTGATGCAGGAAACTGATGCGGTGCATGTTGCAGAGCGTTTTCAGGTCATACTTGTGCATGCCTTTCCAGATGTTTTTTGAAAATTGCAGGCTGCAGGAATAGCGTGTTTCCTGGGGCAGCGGAATGTTATAAGTTGCCAGGGTTTTGCGAAGCACGCTCATATCAAAGCTCGCATTGTGCGCGATCAGAAACTGCCCCTCCAGGTACGGCTTCAGCACCGGCCACAGCTCCCGGAAATCCGGCTGGTCTTTCACATCGGAAGGCAGAATGCCATGCACGGCCACATTAAATGAGTTGAAGTGGGGGTAATACAAAGGCTTGATCAGCCAGGAACGCGTTTCAATAATTTGCTTGTTCCGGACTACAGTTAAACCAATCTCACAAGGGCTGTCTCTTTGCGGCGTTGCCGTCTCAAAATCTATCGTCACAAAATCCATAGCGCAATTTAAGGATTATTGCAGATAGGTTACCGGAAATTCTGCCCCGCGACGCCTCTACATAGACACAGTGTTTATACCTGGCCCACAGAGAAAGAAACAGCATTCTGAGCTCCTTAAGCCACCAGTTCTACCTAGGCAGGAAGGAGCTAGTTCCTGTAGCAGCGTGTATTTTGTGTTCATAACCGGACGCATTTGTACAGTTCTGGACAGCCAGCTAGTCCCTAGTAGCCAGAATTAACCCTTTAAACTACTGTTTTTTATTAAGAATTAGGAATATCTAATTCTGGCATAAAAATTGTCTGCTAAAAATTAATAAAGTACAAATAAACCTATGAAAAAATCATTATGAGTGCAAAACGACTATTTCTGATTGCCGGACTAAGCTTGTCTGTCATCACGTTCTCTTCCTGTACAAAAGAAGAAGTTCTGCCTGCTTCTACGGGCATTCCTACCACAGGAAATCCTTCGACGCCACCGCCGGTTACGCCGCCTCCCACCAACCAGACACCCCCACCTGTTTCTAACAGTAGTATGCTGAAGCAGATGGGCACGCGGGTTTTTAAATACGATACACAGAACCGCCTGACAGAAGTGGATTACACAGATCAAATAACATTGGGCTATACTGTTGTGTATGAAGGTGATAAACCTGCAAAACTGATTTTTAAGAACGGCAACTACCTGCTTTATACTTATTCCGGCGATAAAGTGGTGGAGGCTGTACGGTATTACAGAGAGAACAAAGTAAACTATCGCTACACCTTTGCCTATACCGGTGACAAGCTGGTAAAAATGACAACGCTAAGTTATGCGACTTCCGATGAAGGACGGCTGGGCATAACGGAGTATAAGTACAACGCCAGTGGCAACATGACAGAGCTGGCCACGAGCTGGTCAACCAGCAACCGCATCCAGGATCTGGGGCCGGCATCCATAATCAGGTGGGGAAGTTTTGATTCTAATCCGAATCCGGTGCCTTTTGCCGAAAGCTCATATTATCTGCCTGGTGTAAAGCTCTTCAGCAATAACCCGGGCTTTAGGGACGCAGGCTCCGGCAAAGAATTTTATACCTATGCCTACCACAGTTCCGGCATGCCCGTAGAGCGCTCCACCAGGCTGGAGGCATACCCAGGTGCCGGGCCATTTATTGAAAGATACGCGTACTAAGGCTTGCAAAACCCTTTCACCTGTTTCGAAACAGCCGTTTTACCTGAAGGTAAGGCGGCTGTTTTGCTTTTAAGGTCATATTCCTCGACTCCATCGGAGCAATACGCGTATAGGAAGTATAGTATATCTTATCGACTAAATAGTACAATCTGACTATGTTAATTTTTTGGACCTTAGTGATAGGGGCAGTACTGGGCTACATGTACGGCCACTATATAAAACCTAATCTCCGCCTGCGCAAAGCCATAAAGGCTGCCCGGGAAACCTGCGAAACAGCCCTGCAGGAGGGAAACAAAGGTGTTTACCGCACCATCATAACAGATCATAACCAATCGTCGGAGCTTACGGTAGAGGTACAGGAGCTCGCCGTAACGCAGGCCGGACAAGTGAAAGTAGCCTATATCAACGCATTTTATAAAAACCCGGACTTCAGGAACAGGAAAGGGGAGGCGCTGCTGCGCGAGGTGCGCGAGTTGCTGGGTGACTACCTGCCCCGCAACGAAATTGAGTGGTATGAGAACAGCGAACGCCGGGAGCAGGTAAAAGAACAGATCAAGAACTTAGACAACCTTCATAAACAATACTTCGGAACCTGAAAAAATGGAAAACACCAACATTACGTTAGTAGAAGATAAAGAGCTGATACAGCAGAGAGCCCAGGATATTTCAAAAACCCTGGACCCGGAAAAACCCGAGACACTCACCAACTTCGGCGTCGAGACGCAACGCAAGTTAGGATACTACTCAAATGAGCTGCTCACTAAAGTAAGGGCAAAGGACTCCGGTGATGCCGGTACCGCCATTCACGAACTGCTCTCCCAGATCAACATGATCAAAATAGACGAGCAGGAAAAGCGTGGCCTCCTGTCGCGTTTGCCTTTCGGTAAAAAGATACAGGACAGATCGAAGCGTATCGCCTCGCAGTACAATACCATTGCCGAAAATGTGGATGATGTGGTGGTAAAGCTGGAGAAGACCCGTCAGAGCATCCTGAAAGATTCCACGAGCCTGGATGTGATGTTTAAACAAGCCGTGGAGTATATCCATGAGGTGCGATCGGTGATCTCTGCAGGCAAGATAAAAATAGAGGAGATAGAGAACGAAACCATTCCGAAGCTGCAGGAAGAGGTGGAGCGCAGCAACCAGGACGAACTGGCCGTGCAGCGCCTGAGCGATATGGTAGCTTTTAAGGAGCGACTCGAAAAGAAAGTGCACGACCTGACCCTATCGCATACCATTGCCACGCAGGCGATGCCCCAGATCCGGATGATCCAGAATACCAATGAGGTACTTGCCCAAAAGATACAGGACTCCATCGTGACGGTGATACCTGTCTGGCGCCAGCAGGTGGCTATTGCCCTGGGCCTGGAGAAACAGCGCAAGGCACTGGAGATACAGAAAAAGGTGACCGACACGACCAACGAAATGCTGCTCAAGAACTCACAGTTGCTGAAGACAAACGTGGTGAACGCCGCCAAAGAAAATGAACGCGGCATTGTAGATGTGGAAACCCTGAAAAAGGTGAACCGCGACATGGTGGAAACCCTCGATGCCGTGCTGAAGATATCCGAAGAGGGTAGCCGCAAGCGCGAGGAGGCTGTTAAAGAGCTTGCCGAAGTGCAGGAAGAGCTCAACAACAAGATCCTCAGCACGTTCAGTAAATCGAAACAAATTGAGTCGTAACCCATGGCTACAGATAAAACCAGGCACCTGACACCCCATGCGCTCCTGAGCCGTGAGCAGGAGGAGCTTTTAGACAGGTATATTCAAAAGCTGGACAGCTATTTTGAGGAGCTGAAGGCAGCGGAAAAGCTACGGGTAGAAATTGAAACGGAACACCTTAAAAAGATTCTTTCCAGATGATCGGGTTCCTGCGTCAGTTGTTCGGGCTCCGGGGGGTAACGGGCAACAGAACGGTAGTGGGTAGCCCGGAAAACCTGGCCGTGAAGGACCTGCCGTATATCCGGGAGTCGAATAGAAGGCTGGAGGAACTGCAGGAGCTGTATTCCAGTTACAAAGGTACGCCGCACGCACAGAAGATATTTACTGTTTACGAAAAGTCTAAGCGCATCCATGCTTACCTGGTAAGCCGGAACAGGGCACACGAGCTCGAGCTTTTTCATCTGAAGCATACCGATCATTTTCTGAGCACCTTTACCGCCATCATAGATGTGCACCAGCACCGCTACCCGCACGTGCAGCACCAGGACAAAGCACCGGCTCCTCCCAAACCGGCACAGCGTCCGGAGGTGGTGGGCAGGACATTTGTGCTGGGCCCTTTCAGGAGGGAAAGCAAGGAGGTGAAAGCGGTGCAGATGCAGAGCCGCGAAACCAACCAGCGCATTTTTGTGGAAGCAAGGCAGGTAAAAGCGGATGTGACCCACCTGCCTGTTCCCGATATTTCCATAGACACTTTTTCCCGAATCGTGTACATGCGGGAGGATATTTCAGACGGATTTACAACCAATGAGATCGGCTATACTTCGTCGGCGGAAGAAAAGGAGGCTTTTGTGAATTATGTATCTGCCCTGATGGGCATAACAGGGGTGGACTATGTTGGCAATGCCATGGTTTACCTGCCGGTGCCTGCTGCTGCATCAGAACCTGCCGAAATGGTGCCGGTCATACACTGGAACGGTTCCCCATATGCGCTGAGCCTGGAAGAGAAGCGGCTGTATGCGGTAAACACCTTCAGGAAGAGCAGGTAAGCGCAGGCAAATGCCCTGCTTAGCCGAAATTTTTCTCTGCTGCCTCTCGTATTGCCTTGTCAAGCTGCAGGCTGCTTTCAACTAGCATGTTGCAAATATTTTTCAGGTTCTGGTCCAGTTCCATGCGGTCAAGTACTTTGGCAAGGCCCATTATATTTGCCAGTGGCCTCCTGATAATGTGCGACTGATGGAAAGAGATTTCGCGCAGCACGCTCTCTTTCTGGCTTAACTGCGAACGAACACTCCGGAGCTGTTCATCATAGGCCACGTATGCCGTAATGTCGTAGCCGAGGCAGAACATACCTGCCGGCTGGTTAGCCTCGTCAAAAAGCGCTTTATACTCCCACTGTGTAATAATATACCCACCTTTTCCGTCGTGTTTGCGAATAGTGGCCGGGAAGGTGCTCTCAGGGTTTGCAAAGCACTTAACCGCTACTTCCTCACACACCTTTGTATCGTCGGCGTGCATGGTTATCCAATACGGTTTACCTACTACTGGCCCATGGATATGATCAAAAGCCTTAGAATAGCAGTTATTCACATAAGAATAGTTGCCATCCATGCTGGTAGCGATAACATAGTAAAAGGTGGAGTCCTCCAGTAGCTTCTTGGTTTCCTCAAAGTTCGTCATAAAGCAAAATTAAGCGAAGCTGTAAATAATTATACATAGCGGGGCCTGAGAATTTAATATTTTTAGTGGGATGGTGCAGGCAGGGCATAGTTATGCACTGCAAATAACAGAAGTATAAGGAACAGACGTATAAAAGTAATGGCTAAGAAAATACTACTGATGATCCTGGATGGATGGGGCATCTCAAAAGAAGGAGAAGAAGGTGTGTCGGCTATTGCGCAGGCCAATACACCTTTTATGGATAAAGTATGGAAAGAGCAGCCGCATTGCCGTTTGCATGCGCATGGCGTAGACGTGGGCTTGCCGGAAGGGCAGATGGGTAACTCAGAGGTCGGGCATATTAACATCGGTGCGGGACGCGTGGTATACCAGGAGCTTATGAAGATAAACCTGGCCATTGAAGACCGCAGCCTGCACAAGAACAAACTGCTGCTCGACAACCTGGCTTATGCCAGGCAACATAACAGGAAAGTGCATTACATGGGGCTGGTATCGGATGGCGGTATTCATGCGCACATTGCTCACCTGGAAGCACTTTGTACCATTGCCCGGGAGCAGGAAGTGAAGGAGCTGTATGTGCATGCCTTTACCGACGGCAGAGATGCCGACCCTAAAAGCGGCATCGGTTTCCTGGAGGACCTGGAAGGACACCTGCAAAAGACCACCGGTAAGCTGGCCAGTATTACAGGGCGCTACTATGCCATGGACCGTGGCAGGAACTGGGGGCGTACCGCTATCGCCTACCAGGCACTCGTGAACGGGAAAGCAGATACCTACGTAGTGGCTGACGCTTGGCAGGAGGCAGTGCTGAAGAAGTATAAAAACGGGGAAACAGATGAGTTCATAAAACCTATTGTGTTAACCGAGCAGGGAAAGCCGGTGGCAACCATACAGGAAGGTGATGTGGTGGTCTGCTTTAACTTCCGGACCGACAGGGCACGGCAGATCACGGAGGCGCTAACGCAGCGCGATTTCCCGGAATTTCAAATGCACACGCTCAAGCTCCACTACCTGACCATGACCCGCTACGATGAGACTTATAAAAATGTGGGGGTGCTGTTTGAACGCGAGAACCTGAAAAATACGCTGGGGGAGGTGCTGGCCAAAGCAGGGAAGAAACAACTCCGGATAGCTGAATCAATTAAATACCCGCATGTCACTTACTTTTTCAATGGCGGCCAGGAAAAGGAATTTAAAGGCGAAGAGCGGATCCTGGTAGACTCGCCGGATGTAGCCACCTTTGATGAGAAGCCGGAGATGAGTGCCGCAGGTATCCGCGATGCCGTTATACCTGAGCTAAAGCAACAGGCCTATGATTTTGTATGCCTCAACTTTGCCAATGCCGATATGGTTGGCCACACCGGCGACATGCAGGCAGCTATTATCGCCTGCGAAACCGTGGACAGCTGTACACAGGCTGTTGCTGAAGCAGCACTGGAGGCAGGCTATGCCGTTATCATACTTGCGGACCATGGGAATGCCGAAAAAATGAAGAATCCGGATGGCTCCCCGTTCACGGCGCATACCAGTAACCCGGTGCCTTGTATTTTGCTTGGAGCAGGCAAAGGAGTAAAACTTAATGACGGACGGCTGGGCGATGTAGCTCCCACCATACTATCTCTCATGCACATTCCTGTACCGGAAGAGATGACCGGGCGCGTGCTGATCGAAAAGAGCTGATATAAAGCCCCGACCTTAAGAAGCCATTACCATGCTTGCCACATGCTTGGCTTCCCGAACCATCTGGGAGGCATAGCCCCATTCATTGTCGTACCAGCTCATGATCTTGACCAGGTCGCCGCCCACTACCTGCGTCATGCTCAGGTCTACAATGGAGCAGCGTGAGTCCTGGATTATATCTGATGATACCAGTTCATCATCTGTAGCCCCCAATACTCCCTTGTAGCGGTCGCTGCCGGCCTCCTCCCGCAGTATAGAGTTGATCTCATCTACAGTAGTTTCGCGGGCTGTTACCATGTTCATGTCGGCAATAGAGCCGGCAGGTACGGGTCCCCGGATAGCTGCCCCGTCAAACTTACCCTCCATTTCCGGTAGCGCCCTTGCCGTTGCTTTGGCGGCTCCGGTAGAAGTAGGTACAAAGTTGGCGGCTGCAGCCCGGCCTCTCCTGATCTTTTTGTTTGGTCCGTCAACCAGGCTTTGGCTGGAAGTATAGGCATGGATGGTGGTCATGTTCGCTTTTCGGATGCCAATGCGTCGATTGATGATCTCCACAACAGGTGTGATGCAGTTGGTTGTGCAGCTGGCACAGGATATGATCGTTTCGTTGTTCTCCTCACCGGAGTTCACCCCGAACACGATGGTCTTGATGTCTTCGCTCTTTGCGGGTGCCGAAAGTATAACCCGTTTAGCACCGGCCTCCAGGTGCTTTTGCAGATCCTCCCGTTTCGTGAAAACACCGGAGCACTCAAATACCAGGTCAACACCCAGGTCTTTCCAGGGGAGTTTTGCCGGATCTTTCTCATGCAGTACTTTATAGGCTTGCCCGTCAATGGTCAGCTTATCATCTGCCGCTTCCACTGTTTTATGATAACGGCCATATACCGTATCATACCTGAGCAGGTAAGCCAGGTTGTCGGCTGGCACCAGGTCATTTATGGCTACCAGTTTAAAGTCGGTACTATCCAGGATTATCTTTAAAGTAGCGCGGCCTATGCGCCCCAAACCATTTATTGCCACATTCACCATAATTATTCAATTTAGATGTTTTAAAGCTCATGTAACAGCCTCACTAACAAGTAGGTGTTACGTTCAGAATACTTTCTATGGTTATACTGCTTTGAGTGAAATCAGTTAATAGAATAACTGCAGTATGTTGTGGGTTAAAATGCTTGCTAGCTGACCTTTACAATTTCACATGATCCGTTTATATGCAGGAGCGTGATACCAGAATCTTGCAACAGCGAAACCGTGGGCCGATGGCCTGGCTCCATCAGCCACCGCCCGACAGACGGGGCAAATGGAGCCAGGTTTATAAATTGTATCAGGCAGGCACAGGAGGCCCTATGAAGCTATTTTAGGGGAATGTGAGATGGTGGAGAGAAGTATGGGTTTACTTTCCGATGCAGAATTTGAAATATCAATGGCTGTCAATTAGTTACATGGTTTGAGTAACAACAGGGTAACAAAAACACAGGGTGTACAAAAAGTGCATATTTCCTGTCAATAATTCCTAGAATCAATGCTCATCCACTGGATATCATGTGTCATCTCAGTTCAACAGTGTAGACTTTACAAGCTTGTAATGATTGTAGTTTCATCAATATAAAACATACTTTTGATCATAATGCTTTCCCGGTAAGCTTATAAAAGAGTTTTGAATTTCCATGTTATGTCCAGGTAAATGTAAACTACAATATAAAGGTGTATATATGAATTTATTAGACGGTAGCCAATTCAATAAAGATGGCCTCAATTCTTTACTTGAGCAGTTTGGAAACGATGAAGAAGCATTTTTAAAGTTTGCTATTCGAAACGTTTACTATATTAATCCTGCTAAAGTAAATACTCGCTGGATACAGTTAAAGGGAATGATTGATAAAACTGGTGAAGGAGTCATTCGGCATACTTCAACGGTTTTTGAAACTGATAAGAAAACGGCTACAAAGGAATACTCGAAACTTTGTCTAGAGGAAAACGGAATCGAGTTGCTTGTTAGAGCAGACAGAGATGGGAATGCAGAAGTAAGAAAGATTTTCAAAGAGCTTACTGGCATACTTTCATCAAACGGAAAGAGATCCAATGTTTCGAATTATACATTGACCCACATTTGGGGCATTACAGATAACCCATACACTTTCACAGCCCCATGGAATATTGCGTTAACCTCCACCTTCATTGCACCCCTAACAGACGGTAAGCCAGATCAAGCGCATATAAGATATTTATTTCAATCTACTTTCAGGGCGATCGCATGGCTTCTGTATGATGGGGTAGAGGGATGGCAAGAAATCATTCTTAGGAAAAAACTCAAGCCAACTGATGAGTACTTTACTCTTGCAGAAAAACTTATAAAAAATGGAAGTGTAAAGGTAATTGAATAAAAAAGCCAGTACACCTACATTTTGGGCAGCATATGTACAGAACTTTAGGTGTACTGGAGCCTTTCCGTAATCTGACTCCCTATTTTGTAATCCATTTCTACTGATAGGATCTATCATCGTTTTCAATATTTTCTGAATCCACAGCTAACTATGAATACAGGCGATTCACACACAATCAAAATAGTAGGAGTGGGAGATGTAGGCTATGATACTATCAGCTACATTTCAAAATATCTAATTGTTGATCAACAAGAGCACGTGAGCAATGTAAAAGCCTTTTTTGTCTCTTCGACCGGTGTTCCTGTAGTGGCTTTAGGTAGCGACATCTCTGTGGGGAGGCACATTGAAATAAAAGGAGGTGCAGAAAATAGAGAAGTGCTTACAAGTGATCAGGAGTTAACCGATTCTTTGTGCAGGGCAACTGCCATCATGTTTATTGTGGTGGAAGCGGATAGGAGAGAAGCTATGGGTGCAGCATCTTTCATTACCCAGGCAGCAAGAAGTGTGGGTGTCATTACGATAGGAATTGTTGTAGCTCAATCCGATCTTATAGAGAACTCCGCTAAAGATGATACTAAAAAGCTCCTTAGTTTATCGGACTCTCTCATCGTCTTACTAAGAGACAAGTTGCTTAGCAGAGCTCCTACATCAAACACTAAAGGTGCCTATATAGGCCAATTATCAAATTTTACCTTCAAGACAGGGTATGCTTTAATGGATAGTCTTACAACAAGAGCTGAAGTGAACATTAGTATAGCAGATGTGCGAAAGGTACTGGGGAAGGCTGGGATGGCTGTGGTAGGCACAGCAGTCACTACAGGTGAACGTCGCGCGTTGACAGCTGCACAGCAAGTTACTTCTATTGCTCTTCAACAAAAAGACAATATACAGGGTGCCCGCAGAGTGCTGCTCTCCATTATGACAGGAGTAGAGGCAGGACTTGAAATAGAAGAACTGTCTTTGATTACTGACTATATTCAAGAAAGAGCTGGCGTTAATGGCGAGATCATTTTCGGCTATGGTACTAGAACTGACCTAAAAGGCAGCATTTCATTGACGCTTATTGCAACTGACTTCTCTCCGCTTTGATAAGTCAAGGCACTTCGTCCACAAGAACATGGCGAAATGTTACAAGCTTGCAGAAAATCCTTAAGAAGGATACCTTAGGTTACTTTTGTAGCAACTAATATTTGTTATGCTATGATCAGTCATCCTTATCCCTTTTTGACTCCCGGTAGTGCTGAGGATAAACTCTATGTTGCTTTTAACCGCTTTATAGCCAAAGGTGCTTTTTCCTATGGAGCCGATGAAGATACTGCCTTGAACCTACTCCGGGAAGAGTGTGCACAAAAGTGGTCAGCACAGATTGCTCCGGGTATGGCAAATAGCTATCTAGATACTTTGAGAATGGGATATAAAGATGGGTTGACACTTATTGAAGCTTCGGGTTCTCCGTCAACTTTGCTTGATGATATAGCACGAGCTTATTATGGAGAAACAGAGCTCATGGGGCCAGATGTATCCTTCACTTGGCCAGATGGCCGGATCTCCCGTGTCATTCGCTTGCTTGGCACTTACACCTTCACTGAGTCAAATGTAATGTACGTGCGTCATGAGTTCATTAGCTGTCCAGGTAAAATCAATCATGTGTTGAAATACAAGTAACCTTTATAGCTCTTCAAATTAACTAACACCATTCTTTATAATAATTCCTTCTAAATGAAAAAGAATAGAATTGTCACCTTTTATATGGAACAGCAAGTGGATGATCAAAATGGAGAAGGCCTATACACGAAGAGCGCAGCAAAACCACGTTTACTGTTAAACAAGCTTAAAGCAGAAGGATATGCAGCATGTTTGGATATAAGAGAGTTTGCTCCTTTTGAGCAGGAAACTTTTTACCTCGCACACACCCGGGAGTATGTCGATAAATTCTTTCAAGGAGCGGAGCTGCCACTGAAGAGCGGCCTTGCGTGGAGTGAGAACTTAGCAACATCTGTCAGGTACACGAACGCCAGCCTGTACCATGCCATCTTACATGCTGTGCTGCATCCGGATGAGCTTACTTTTAGCCCAACCAGCGGGTTTCATCATGCTAGGCCTGAAAGCGGTGCAGGTTTCTGCACATTCAGTGGGCAAGTCATTGTATCCGTAAAGATATACCGAGAGTTTGGGCTTTGTGGAGCATACCTGGATCTGGACCAACACTTTGGTAATTCGATCGAAGACAGCAGAGCCTTTGTGACAGACCTGGATGTTGCTATCCCAAAAATGGCAAACATCAATGTTAGGGGTACCAATGAAGGATACATCTCCCACCTGGGGCAGAGTTTATCAATGCTAAAGCAATGCATACTGGCAGGCAAGATCCATTATGTTGTGTGGTGCCATGGTGCCGACTCCCATGTGTTTGACCACATGGGCGGAAGCGTCAACACGGAATATTGGATGATGGCTGCAGAAATGTTTTACAAATGGGTGCTTGAGGTAGAACAAGAGCTCGGACAACCCTTACCTGTGATCATGTCGCTGTTTGGAGGATACAGGCCCGATGACTATGACTCCGTTCTCTCCCTGCACATGGCAGACTTGTTATTAGCGAATAGGATATTGCTAGGAAAAGATACCATCTATAAACCCCACGTAAAGGAGAGTGACAGAAAGTTAATGGATCCCATTACGTTAGCCATTGCCAACGGTGAAACAATACTTGGGTGCGTGCCTTAAGCAGCGCCATAAGCTTTGGGTTAGATAAAAGGATGGTAGGCTTTTACCCGAAGCAAGATGGCAAAAGACTTGAAGCTTGATAACATAAGCTAGAGGGCTTATCTTAACTTTAAACCAATAAAACAATCTATGATAGAGGTTACAGCAGGTGTGATTGAAAACAATGAGAAGTACCTGATTGCGCGTCGGGCACCAGGCAAGCACTTAGCAGGCCTTTGGGAGTTTCCCGGGGGTAAATTGGAGGCCGGAGAAACGTATGAAGAATGTTTAACGCGCGAACTAAAAGAAGAGCTAAACTTAGATGTAACCGTGCAGGACCACATTGCAGATTCCATATTTAAGTACGGCGATAAGCAAATACATCTTCGGGCATACTTTGCCAAATCAGAAAGCTCGGAGGTCATTTCCATAGACCATGACGAGGTCAGATGGGTGGGATTGGGTGAACTAGCGGAATATGATTTTGCACCAGCTGATTTACCTATCATCAACGCCATGCTTATTAAAAGAGAAGGCTACCTGAGTAATCCTTAAGGTTCTCGTTTCCTATAGGTGTTATTAGATATAGCGCTTGCTTTATATAGTAAATTTGCTTATAATTGTACTATTAAATCCCATTATTTCCCGGTAAGTGATGAAAGCACCAAAAGGGTGCTTTATGTTCAGTTGTGTCCACCTTATAACTTTAGACTATTAATAAATGGAAATAGAACTTATTGTCCGTCAAATTGAGGAAGCGAGACTTTCAAATGAGTCGCTTGTTTTAAATGTGTCCGATGTAGATTTGAGCGGCTTAGATTTCTCGAAACTGAATATGGCTGGTTCTACTTTTCAGGGCACAGACCTAAAAGGTGCTAATTTTTTTGGTGCTAACTTGGATGGTGCCTCCTTTATAGGAGTAGATTTGACAGGCTCAAGTTTCGAAGGCGCCACTCTGGTGGAAGTAAAGCTTCGCGATTCCGAAGTGAGTAAAGCTAATTTCAGAAAAGTGGAGTTAAGGGGAAGTGACCTTTATGCTACGGACTTTTCGCATACGGATTTTACCGGAGCAGACCTTTCCGGGTGCTATCTTGCAGATGCATTTTTCACCCATGCCATTCTAAATGATGTTAACCTTACTGGGGCTGACATCTGTTTAGCTGATACTTTTGCCTTCGCCTCCATGTATGGTGCCACCTTCAACTCACCAGGGGCGGAGGCTTATCTTTTAGAAGAGCAGGCTGAGTTCTAATTTCCTATAAAAGCAATCATTAATTATTATCACAACATATTTATCCTTTATGGAAAATACTATCGCCGGATTTCTAGAGTACTTTGAAAGTACCTTTAGCAAGTATGGTATAAGTCTTGAGAAAATTTCAATTGAAGATAAAATCACTGGTCCACGTAAACTATACAGTTCTACGTTAAATGAAGTGAAAGATGGTAAAATAGCCTTTTATTTTATTGAGTCTTCCCAAGAGCGGGAATCAGTTTGGTTTGATATTTCTGTAGATAATTTTGAATTGCTACACCAATCGAATGGCAATGAAAAGCCGTATGATAAAGTTTTCTTGGTTCTTTTGATTGACAGCAAACCTTTTTTAGGTACGTACATCATAGACACTCGTGCTTTGAATTATAAGCTAACCTTGAACGGTAGATCTAAAACAAGTATTTTGGAATGGTATCTACCTGAAATTGACTTTGATCTGAAAGCAAGAAAATGGCGTTGCGATGTACATTTTGATCAAAGCAACAAATACTACTTTACTGTTGGAAGTGCGAAGTCTGGCAATACAGTTCCTATAAAAAAAGATAATTTCGATTTTTTAGAAGCGCGTGTAAAGTCTCTGTACGAAGTAGGTTCTAAGGAAAGCGAAGAAGTGTCAGCGGGAAATATTTATGCCCAAATAATTGATGACCTTGAAGCTGGTACACTGAAAGTGGGCGCATCAGCAAAAAAGGTGTTCTTAAACATAGATCAGGACCCGGCTTTATTTAAGAAGGTGCTCCAGTACATCAACTCTGACGAGAGCGGGTTTCGAACCATCTATGGCGCTAAAATACTTAGGCCGCTAGAGGAAGGGGACAAGGACCGCTTAGGAAAACAACGTTACTATAAAGAACCGCTGCCAAAGCATAACTACCTGCTTTCTAATCATTGGTTTTTAGGATATGATGATATTCATCTTAAAAAGATGTTGACAGATCTCGAATTAGTTTAGCCAAGACCTCAATTAGCTACGCACAGTAATTTTATACTACTCAATTGCATATCTTCTCAAGGACGGCTCATTGGTACGACATCAGTGGGCCGTCTACATTTACCATAAACTTCATTCTTTTTTGTCTTATCCTAATACCTAAAACAACATTCGTATAATATGAAGGTCCATGTCATCCGCTCGTTTGATTACTCAAAAGTTGAATACGAGAAAGTGGTTAAGTTGCTTCAGGGACAAGCAGGGCCATTGCAATTCGTGAAGGGTACAGCAGCTGGCCATGCGCAGGTATGGAGTCAGGAGAAAAAGTTATTTGACAGGTATGTGGCTGCTGCTTTTAGGTACAAGAAGGATTTCGACTTTGCCAACCACACCATGTCTCTAGGCTGGAATGAGTTCTTTGATCTAGCAGACATGTACAGGGAAACGAATCGCCTTCTTGCGGATGATTTCATTGTGCTGTTAACGCCGGTGTCTAATTCTAACAATTGGTTTACTTCTTTCAGTAAGGAGTCCAACACAATATTTATTCATACAGAAGATTGGGGCAGGTATTTGCCATGTGACCCAGCATATCCGATTGCTTATTTAGCAATGTCTCAGGTAGTAGAGAAAATTTACTACAAAGACATACAGGAGAAGGTACATCATGCTCATCCCACTCCTGTAGGATGTATGAGTGACTTCTGTCAAAAGAAATCTGATATAATTTTTAAGCTTCGCACTGCCGACATCTGCCCTGATTGCATCGATGACATGGTCGGGGCAGGTGTTCGTGGGGATGTGATCAATCAGGCGATCATGCTGTTTGAGAAAACAAGAAACGAGATGCTTTTCAGGCAGCGCTTTAAGCAACTTCCAAGTAGGTTGCACATTTCACGAGGCAACGTCATTCAACTTTTAGATTACCAAGGCAAGGTCATTGATCTTGCCCCTTTAGAGAAAACGGTATTTTTCCTATTTCTAAAGCATCCTGAAGGAATTCTTCTTAAGAACAGAGCCCAATATAGGCAAGAAGTCGAAGCAATTTACAGGAAGCTAACCATTTACACACCTGGTGATGAGGTACAGCAAGCGGAGTTGGAAAAAGAACTGTCTGAAAGCGCCAGGGCACTCACAGACCCCTTGGATAACTCTATGAGTGAAAAAATAACCAGAATCAAATCAAAATTCACCAAAGAACTAGGCGCAGAAACGGCCAAATACTACTCAATTCAAGGCGAGCGGGGTCAACTTAGAAAAATACTGTTAAACCGAACAATGGTGTCTTGTGAAAGTAGTATTTTTACAGAGGATATCTTCCCCAGCGTTCCTCTTGAAGATGCTGTCTTTCAGGAAGTGCAGTAGGATGTCTATCTTGTGATTTTAAAAACCATTCTCAGCGCAGGCTAAATTTTTCCCACTTCATTACGATGCTATGGTTCTGTTCTGTCTCACGCCACGGGTATGGCCGTTAATTCCCTTTCTGTTGATGTGTCAAAGCTTGTTTGCCAAGCCATCAATAGCAGCTCGATATGAGAAGATAGGCAAGTTGTATAAAGACGGAAAATATGCGCATGTGCTCAGGCAAATCAGGACACTAGAGCTGGATAGGTTCGGTAAAGATGGTCGGCTTGCCTACACCCTCCGCCACGATGTGCTTTACTACCATTACAAACTATCCGCCAAGATAAAGCTGAATCGCATTGCCCCTTTAACTGAATCAGTAGGTTTGTACGAAAGACTTCGTGTAATAGACAGCGCCAATCACTATACGTCTCAGCCGCAGTATGCTGTTTTCCGCAAGCACCTCAAACAGGCAGCAGAGAGCACATTTGCCAGAAGTCAGCTCTCCGCCACCAGGAAGATTACGGACGCACTAGCGCGCCAGGGAGACACTACCTGGGTTTATGCCCGCGTCTACCCGACTAAAGAAACGCTTCACCTGGCCCATGCTGATGCAGTAAGAGAGTACTTGAAGCAGTATGATTATACATTCATTGACAGAAGAGCCCTTGCTGTAGAAAAGCAGCCCTCTATCAATGAGCAAGTGTTGGCCTTGACGCAACCCTATTCCCATGATTTCGAGAAAGCCAGAGCGATCTATATCTGGATCGTGCATCACATAGCCTATGACTATACATATTCCACTTATAACGCTCAAAATACTTTTATAAAGAACTCAGGTGTTTGCGATGGCTTTAGCAAGCTTTTCAAGGAAATGTGCCTATTGGCCGGCATAAAAGCAGAACGTGTTACAGGATATGTTCATAAGAGCCTTACAGTCAACCATGCGTGGAATACAATTGAGCTGAAAGGAAAGCAATTCCTGGTAGAGAGCACATGGGCATCCTGTGTTAAACCTAAAGTGGAGTATTATTACTTGATATCAGAGAAAGAGCTAGGAAAGACACACCGGCCCGCTGACAGCAAGTAGCTTCCTTATGACTGCTGAAGGTGAAATTAAAACATCCTGAGCGGTCTAGAAGGGAAGCAAAAGACCAGTGATTTAACTTCGCAAGCTTGTAGCAATTACGTTCTTTAAGCCACACCCTGTATCTTGCATTAGCATAAAGAAAAAGAGACCGGCAACTAAGTCACCCCTAAATATTTCTGTTCTCTGGAGTGAAAGTTTGTGCCTAGAAACAACAACTTTAGCAAGCATATGTCTTCCCAAAAATACTCCATCATGGGCTCTAAGTATAGTTTTATACAGCATATGCTATTGTCCTTACTAGGTGCTTTCATTCGGTATTTTCCTAAGCCTAAGCTTCAAAGGAAACAACCAAGGTACAAAGTAAAAGGGGATGGGCGTTTCTATGGTTTACTGCGCAATGGTGCTGTTGTCTTGCCTTGTAACAATGACTGGATATGGTCTCTTACGCCCACTTTAGTTGGGTTTAGGCAAGGCGATTACTTTGGAATCTACTCTGCTCTTGAGGCACGGGTCATCTACGCGCCTGAATTAGTTGCCGCTATTCCTTTCTTTAAGGAACAGGACGCATGCAACAGAAAACGCATGACGCAAGCCCGCTTTAAATTCAAAAACAAACTTTTTGTAGAAACGAAAGCATACATGGAGTCCCATATGGGTTTGCTGTGGCAAGGGGACCGCTTGTTTGTTAAGGGGCCATCAGGCGTGCTGGTGGTATATCGCTGGGGAGAAGTAAGGGAGTACCAAGGTGAAAACCCAGCATTAGCGGCATACAAGCTCGATCAACTATGCCTTTATGAGGATACGAACAAGCAGGTAAAGAAGTCTCAACTTAAAGCCTTTCCCTTTCTAACGCGAGTTGACGAAGAAATTGCTGGGCAGCGCACCTTTAGGGCCCTTAGCCCACAGAATTTCAGGTATAGCGCTACAAGTAATCCAGTAAAGGTAAAAGCAGCTTTAACAGAAAGTAAGTGGTTGGAAACGGAGTGCAAAAAGTTTAATTATCACGCTATCCCAGCCGGGATAAAGGAGAAGTTCTTATCCCACTTAAGCCATTACTTTAAATGCAGTAAGAATGAGTGGCTCGTGGAAGTCTTGATCTACATCACGTGGTGCCATGCCAATGGCTATGTTAGGTATGATGCCCAAGGCTATTGTACACTTCATCCATTGTATGCACTTCAACCGGAAATAGCAGAAAGGATCCGGTGTGTCACCACACTGTATGTAACACATGAGCTGGATGCGCTGGAGTACCTACTTTATTTGCCATCTAGCATCAATTCCTATTTAGAGGTGCTAGCACAGCAAAATTAACTAGGTGATGATAGGGGTATTCTCTAACCAATAAACAAGTTTACAAGCTTGTAAAGAAATACACCTGGGGTAGCTTCTACTGTATCTTTACTTTAAACAATAAAAAGTTTTCACTTATCTTTAACTTCTCCTAAACATAACCACCGACATGGGCCAAAACGCTTTACGCATCTCGTTTCTAAAAGAGTTAGATAAGTTGAACCTGGCACAGCGCAGAGCCGTGGAAACTACGCAAGGACCGGTCCTGGTGGTGGCCGGCCCCGGCACGGGTAAAACACAGATATTAGCTGCGCGCATCGGCTACATTCTCAGCAAGCCAGAATTGCAGGCTACACCTTATGAAATCCTATGCCTGACTTATACAGAAGCTGGCGTAACCGCCATGCGGGAGCGACTGATCAAGTTCATCGGTCCTGATGCCCACAAAGTACCAATCCATACATTCCACTCTTTCTGTAACTTGGTCATACAGGATAACCCTTCTTATTTTGGGTTGCATGAACTGGAGCCCATCTCTAAGTTGGAAACAAGAGAGATTCTACGCGAGATCATAGACGGCTTACCCACTGGACACATCCTTAAGCGACAAAGCGGGGCTCCTTATTATGATGAGGTCAGAATGGCAAGCCTGTTTACCGTTATGAAAAAAGAGAATTGGGATGCTCGCTACATATCAAAAAAAGCGGATGAATACATTGCGTCTCTCTATACTAATCCCGCTTTCATATATGATAATAAAAGTGGAGAAAACAAAAAAGGTGATTTAAAAATAGGTAAGATAAACGAGCAAAAGCAAAAAATGCAACGGCTGAAGGCAGCTGCGGCTCTCTTTGACACATACCAGCAGAAAATGCAGGCCCGTGGGCGCTACGATTATGAGGATATGATTCTGTGGGTATTGCGTGCATTCAAAGCACACCCACACTTATTACTTCAGTATCAGGAGCAGTTTCATTATTTGCTAGTAGATGAGTACCAAGATACAAACAACTCTCAAAATGAGCTGCTGCAGTTAATTTGCAGATTCTGGGAGCAGCCTAATGTTTTTGCGGTAGGGGATGACGACCAGTCAATCTACCGTTTCCAAGGGGCTAACTTGAAGAATATCTTAGACTTCACTGACATGTGTGGCCCTGCCACCAAGACAATTGTCTTGACAGACAATTACCGTTCTTCTCAAACCATATTAAACGCTGCTCATAATTTAATAAACAATAACACTGAGCGCCTGTCAAAGAAACTCGAGGGGCTAAGTAAAGAACTGTGGGCTAAGAATGACACTTATAGCAAGATAACTACCCTTCCTGAGCTCTGGGAATATGCCAACCCGCTCCAAGAAAGCATCGGCTTAGCGCAAGAGATAGAGCGAATGGCCCACGCTGGTGTTGATCTTAGTAAGGTTGCCGTGCTGTACCGCAGCCACAGGGATGCAGAGGACATCATCCGGTACTTACGTGCAAAGAATATACCTGTAAATCAAAAAAAGCGCTTAGACATCCTGCAAGAACCACTCATTAAGAATTTCATAACATTACTGCGATTCTTGCACGCAGAAACAAATGCGCCGAACTCTGGAGAGGCACTGCTTTTTCAGATCCTGCATTTTGATTTTCTGAACTTACCTCCCCAAGCAATAGCAAAGTTAGCTGCAGAGAGCACGACCCATGACACAGATAAAGGCTTTATTTCCTGGCGTGATTTACTGCTCTATGCAGCTCAACATGATTGGAAGCACTTATTTAAACCAGATGAAGCTGTCGTGCAGCGCATGGTGCAACTAGGGGAGCTCTTTGAACGATGGATCACAGCCGTTCACAATACCACCTTGCCGGGACTACTGGAGCAAATCCTGACCGAAAGCGGTATGCTGGTGCATATGTTGAAGCAGCCCCACAACAAGTGGCATTTAGAAGTCCTGCACACGTTCTTCAGTTTTGTGAAAGAGGAGTGCCAACGGAAAGGGGATATTTGCCTTTCAGACCTTGTCAGCACTATAGAGTTAATGCAAGACAGCGAGATTGATATTCCGATTGAGAAAGTGTTGTGTGAGGATGGGGGGGTGAACTTTGGAACCGCGCACGCTGCCAAGGGCTTAGAGTTCGAGTATGTGTTCTTAATGGGCTGTAGCAAAAGCAATTGGCAGGTCGATAAAAGCAAGCGCTTCAACTATCCAATGCCTGATACACTGGTGCAATCCAATACAGGGGATGAGCTGGAAGAGGGACGACGGTTGTTCTTTGTAGCCCTCACGAGAGCCAAGAAACAGCTTGTCGTTAGCTATCCGGCAGCAGATAACAAGGGCAAACAGCTCGTGACTTGCAGCTATGTATCTGAATTAGAGGCAAGCGGATTTGTAAAACATGTGCAGATTACGCTAAATGAAATCGACCTTCTAGAATATCATTTGGCTCGTTACAACCAGCTGGATGAGAAGACAAGCATTGAGCTGCTGGAGAAGGAGTCTCTGGACATGCTGTTGAAAGACTATAGCCTGAGTGCGACTCATTTTAATAAATACCTGCGCTGCCCGATCAGTTTTTACTATGAAGATGTGTTGCGCGTGCCCATGGCTAAGAATGAACATGCCTGCTTTGGCACAGCGGTGCATGATGCTTTGCAACGGCAACTGGAGTATATAAGAGAAACCGGCTCTGAGCCAAATAAAGAAGTATTGCTACATGATTTCGAGCGAAGCATGAAACGGCAGCGAGCTTATTTTTCTTCAACCCAGTATGACCGCAAGCTAGCTTTTGGCAAGTACTGCCTGCAGGCTTACTTCGACCATCACAGCAGTACATGGGATGCGAACTCATTCACAGAAAAGAAATTAAAGCAAGTCGTATGGAACGGGGTTCCATTGAACGGTAAAATAGATGTACTAATACCTGTTGATGGTCACTATAATGTAGTTGACTATAAGACCGGGGACCCTGGTAATGCCGATAAAAAAATCAAAGGGCCTAGTAAGCCTAAAGATCCTGCCAAACCAACATTTGAGAACCTTTACGGTGGAGATCTGTGGAGGCAGGCAATTTTCTATAAAATTCTGATTGATAATGAAACGTCTGGCAGGTTTAAGTTTAACTCCTTCTTCTTCGACTTTGTGCAGCCAAATGAACAGGGAGAGCTTTTGAAGAAGAAAGTCGTAGTCACACCGGAAAAGGAGACATTTGTAAAGAATCTGATACAATCAGTTTATGCAAAGATCAAGAGCCATGAATTCTCTGAGGGTTGTGGTGATGCGCAGTGTAAGTGGTGCAGCTTTACTCGTGACCACAAGTTTGTTAAACAGGTAAATTTCCAGGAAGGGAATAAAGATTTAGACTTAAATCAAAGCCTATATCCGGTGTAGGCTTTACTGTATCAGTGCCCCTCCATCAACAATCTTGCTGCCGAAAGCCAGAAGCAATGATCAGTATCAGGAAGAAGCATCTTCTCAAGGTATCTCAGGATTTTATGAGGAAACCGAAAGAGGATAACCTTGACATCAGGTATGCATGCTTCCTGCACGAATACAACACTTTGAATGAACCATAAGCCGCTAATGAACCAATCGATAGACAACCAAGCCTTTACAATCATTCAAAACGCCCTGCAAACAGTTCAACTGGCAGAAAACCAAGAAGAGTCAAAATCCTTATTGGATGAATTAGCCCTGAAAACCAATGGCTTAATCGCTTTAATCCTTAGCTACACTTTCCTAGAAGGCACTGCAGACATAAAAACTGATGACGAGATTGTACTCTGGACGCTACCTGACGTGTCGTCAGACTTCTGTGCGTCGCTATGGAATCTCCCAGGAGGTTTTTACAAAACAGCAGCTTCCAGTCAAAGAGGAGCAATTGAGATGGCCGTTGCTTCCTTATATTTTCAAGTACTGCAAAATGAATTCTCAGGTGATAGCGACAACCTGGAATTTGCTCAATGGGACGCAGGCGATATTCCCACGCCTGACTGGAAAACAATGAAGCCAAAACTGAAAGAGAGCCAACATGTCGGAGAATTTGTAGCGGAGTACGATTATTGCCCCATACAGGAAACACATGACTATTATAATTTCTTGCTAAGTTTCACGCACAGTCGAAGTAGATCTCCTGAAGACGGTGGGGCAACAAATACAATGAATATGAAAGATCAAGTCGGTCTTCATAATGGCGAAGACTTTAGGAGAATTTGCAAAACAATGGATACGGCTATTTCAACTATTGCCGCCATCTGGACTGTTGTTTTCCCTCAAATTATCGGAGAGTACAAAAACAGCAGCCAAAACTCACCTGTTTGTGAGTTAGATGCATTGTACGCTACTGATCATGCAAAACGTGTTCTTAAGTTCGCAAAGAAAAAAGTATTTAATGAGAGTAAAGCTTTATAGGCACTTGAGCAGATCCAAAATGTGACTCATAATTCACAAGTAATTATATCAACTAACAGTATCAAAAACAGATACGAAGTTAAACTTAATATACAAGTAGCCCGCTTTGGCTATGCTCAGCAACCTTTATACTCCAGCCACGTCAGCTGTATCCCTAGTGTATCGGTAAAATATTGCTGTATTCTATCAGATTTGTGCAGAAGTTTTAGAATCAAGCTTGCATCAGTTGAACAAACAGGTCGCTTTCTTCAATGGGTTCAAAGGCACCAGTTCAAAAGAATGCGACTTCTATAATAGCTTAAATAAAGCCAGTAAAATGTTTGGAAGTTAAAAATTAATTTTATATACTAGATATAATCCGATCCTGAAGAAAGGTTCATTCGGCAGATTCCACATCTTTATTGTTTTACCTATTGTGTAACAGAGAGAGTTACATTAATCTATTAATATTCTTTCGAATGAAGTGTCGCTGTGGAAAGCTTTAAATAGTTCAGAAACGGAGTCCATTCTACTGTGTTAAGAAGAATTCGCAGTAAATGCATTTTATGCCTACAAATAAGTCTTCAAAATATAACATTTACACACTTTGTATGCTGACACGATCAGAACTAATGGACATCTTTAAACGGAAAAAGCAGAGAGTTGTGAGGAAGAAAGACAAGCGAGGGAACATTAAAGAAAAAACAATTCCAGGTTTTGTAAACACGTCTTTCAATCAATTTGAAGAGTGGTTTGATGGGGCTATTTTTATGCAGGGGTGTTACTACTGCGGCACTACCAATGAGAGAAGCTTTGAGATTTATCAGAAACAGAGGAATGGCCTTAGACCTGATGCAACAAGAGCAGGGAGACGTGGCAAGAGATTAGAGCTAGATAGGAAAGATCCCAACCAGCCATATGATAATTTAAACAATGTAGTGTGGTGTTGCTATTGGTGTAACAATGCCAAAACTAACTTCTTTACGGAGGAAGAGTTTAAACCGATTGCAGTAGCAATAGGCTTATCATTGTCAACTATCTAGTAAATATAAAACTATGCCGATCCCGAACAATATTGAAAGACAGCACATTCTTTCTGCTATTCATCAAGTCCAGCGTGAAGGTATACCAGCTAGACGTAGTTCAAGGAAGTTTAAAATATACTTTGAAGGGGAAACATACCCCTGTAAACTTCTTATCTCATGGGCGAATATTTACGCCAATGGGCAAGAGCTCAGTTCTCATCCCAATGTGTTTCAAACAAACATGGCAGTGAGCTATCTACGAGATTTAGGCTTTACCATCACTCAAGCTTAAGCCATCGATATAGAATTAAGAAAAGCATGGAAATTAATTAGTTGAGTTTTTTGAGCATCAAAAAGCCAGAGCTCTCAATGAAGATATGCCTCACTTAGGTTACAATGTTTCTAACCTTTAACTCCTTTGCCAGTAGTTTCTTTGCTTTTTTTAAGAGCTGCCTATTACTTTCATCGTTAAGCCATCTAGAGCTACCTGATGTATGCGGGAAAAATATGACAGTTGAACCATTCCAGTCTTCTGATTTTCCGACATAATCGGCCAGAAAGCCACTGTACCAAAGCCCACGAATTTGCAGATATTGTAAGCTTCCCCGCTTTTTGGGCCATTGTAAAGTTGGTTTTTCAAGTTACGATTTCCTCTAGTAATTCCACAGGTGTTCTTAAATTTAGCGCTTGATGCGGGCGGTGGTGGTTGTAGTCCTGCATCCACTCCTCGGCTTTCTGACGCACCTCTGAAAGGGTCCTGAACACATACGTATTGAGCAGTTCTCTCCTGATACTACCGTTGCAGCACTCGATGTAGGCGTTCTGCATGGGCTTACCAGGTTGAATAAACACCAGCCTCACCTTGTTCTCTTTGCACCAGCCCTCGAGCTTGTGGGAGATGAACTCCGGCCCGTTGTCCACCCGGATCATCTCTGGCAATCCACTGAACTCCTTGAGGTATTCCAGCACCCGGATCAGCCGCAGGGCCGGGATGGAGAGATCCGCCTCCATGGAGAGAATCTCACGGTTGTAGTCATCGACAATGTTTAAGAGCCTGAACTTTCTGCCATCCCACAGGCTGTCACTCATGAAGTCCACTGACCACACCTGATTGATCCTCTCCGGCTGGAAGAGGGCCTGCTTCACGCGTGCCGGCAACCTTTTCCTGTGTCTCCTCTGATGTTGTGCTTCAGTTGGCTGTAGACCCTGTAGACGCGTTTGTGGTTCCACCCGTGACCCATTCCTGATCCTATGGAAGCATTCCCAGAAGCCGATGGCCGGTTGCTTCTCTACCAACAGCTGCAGCTGCTCTTCAATAAGAAGGTCGTCTTTCTCTACTGGCTTGTACTCATAGGTGCTTCTGGCTACACCCGCTGCCTTGCAGGCCTGACGCACGCTACCCCATGCTCCTCCACCATAAACTCTACCAGCGCCTTTTTCTCGTCAGGCCCTAAAGCTTTTTTTCAACCGCATCCTTTAAAGCATGGTGTACCAGGGATAGCTCAGCGAACATCTTCTTGAGGCGGGCGTTCTCTTCCTCCAGCTCCTTCATCCGCTTGAGCTCCTTTACCTCCAGCCCCGCGTAGCACTGGCACCACTTGTAGAAGGCGGCGGTGGTGATGCCCAGCTCCCGGCAGAGTTCCTGAGCGTTGCTGCCGTTCTCGTGTTCCTTGATGGCCTTGATGATCTGGGATTCTGTAAAACATGTCTTTTTCATTCCATTATAAAGTTATAGGTTTTGTAACTTTACAATGGCCGGATTTCAGGGAAGTCTACAGTGCCCGTACTCACCCGTCTGTAGCTCCACCAGCTGTTTGGCGGCGATACTTTCCGCCAGCAGGAGGGTCTCCTTGTTTCGCTGGCGGACAGTTACTGTCTTCGTCTCGACCAGGTACAGCTTCAGGAACTCGTAGTTCCTCTCTTGCCTGTAGTACACGTCTAGGAATAGGCTTCTCGTGCCGTCATTCATCTTTTTTTTCCGCAGTGCTACCTTCATATTCTATCCTAGAATTTGAAATAAAAGTAACCAAACGGGCAGACACGGTAAAATAATTATCTGTAAATCAGGTGTTTAATTGCCTGTAGTTGCCTTGGTTTGCCTGTAGAAGTAAGCAGGATTAAGCGTGTTCGGGTAACAAAATCTTGAGATATGAGGCTCTTTTTCCGAGTGTGTTGAAGAGGTTTTGTTACGATAGTTTGTTCCGGGCTTGCCTGAAAAGCACTCTCAGAAAGTGCAGGCAGTATTTCTGATAGATGGGAGAGGAGGTTGTGAGATATTTTTGTTACCCAGTTGTTACTCGGGCTTCGGGTAACAACTGGGTAACAAAAAGTTGGGAATCATAGGCCAATAACGGCAAACTATGGTAATGGTGTTTTGATGTAGGTGTTTGATTTACTTGCTTTTGTGTGCCTTGGGTTGCCGTGGCTTGCCAAGCCTATTTCCCGATGCAGAACTTAGTAAAAATATTATCCAGAAGATCATCCGTTGTGATCTCACCGGTGATCTCTCCTAAGCTATACAGAGCCCTGCGGATATCGGCAGCAACCAAATCTCCGCTCACACCGAGTGCTAACCCGTTCAGTACATCATCCAGGGAAGCATAGGTTTTGTTCAGGCTATCAACGTGGCGGAGGTTCGTTACAATTGTCTGACTTTGTGTATTGAGTTTACCCAAGTTCACTTTCTCGACCAGCGCTTGCTTCAGGTCATCAAGATTGGCACCTTCGGCGGCAGATATCTGTACAAGGTTTTCTATACTTGAAAAGGCAGCCAATTTCTCAGGTGATGCCTGGTCGATTTTATTGGCCACAGCTACCATTGGTAACTTCTTCGGGTTCAGCCTGTCCAGTTCGGCCTGTACTTCCTCAGCAGTTACTTCTGTTATGTCAAAAAGGTAAATGATCAGCGAAGACTGGCTAAGCTTCTGCATAGTACGCTCTACGCCAATGGCTTCTACTTTATCTGTGGTTTCGCGCAGTCCGGCCGTGTCGATGAAGCGGAAGGTGATACCTTCTAAGTTGATCTCATCTTCAATAAAGTCGCGGGTAGTGCCAGGTACATCAGACACAATGGCTTTTTCCTCATTCAGGAGCTTGTTAAGCAGGGTAGACTTACCAGCATTCGGTTTGCCTACGATCACAGTTGGTACTCCGTTTTTGATCACGTTACCCAGCTCAAAGGACTTTAGCAGCTCCCGGATTATACTTTGAATGTTAAGTATAAGCGTGCGCAATTGTTCACGGTCAGCAAACTCCACGTCTTCCTCGCCAAAATCCAGCTCCAGTTCGATCATGGATGCAAAATGTACCAGCTCGGCACGCAGGCGCTTGATCTCCTGCGAAAAGCCTCCGCGCATCTGTTTCATCGCTACTTCATGGGAGAGGGCGGAGTCGGAAGAGATCAGGTCAGCCACCGCCTCGGCCTGAGCTAAGTCGAACTGGCCGTTAAGAAAAGCGCGTTTGGTAAACTCACCTGCGTTTGCAAGTCTAGCACCATGCTTCAGCAACAGCTTCACGATCTGCTGCACAATGAAGTCGGACCCATGGCAGGAGATCTCCACCACATTCTCCTTGGTGTAAGAGTGTGGCCCTACAAACAGCGAAACCAGCACCTCGTCCAGTATCTTCTCTTCGTCGCGGATGGTGCCGAAGTGAATGGTATGGCTGGCTTGTTTCGTGAGGTCTTTGCCTTTAAAAACAGCGTTTGTGATATGGATGGCATCTGGCCCCGATAGCCTGATGACAGCAATAGCGCCCACACCTGGGGCAGTTGCTACGGCTACTATGGTATCGTTAGATATGTTCAGGTTGATCAAAATCTGGTATTAATAGTACTGATGCAAATTTACGGATTAATTGTCAGAATCAGGTTTCTTAGATAACCGGGACCTTTAGAGTGCAGTTATGATGCAGGGGAAAACTAAGGCCGTTCCTAAAGCTGCAGCCATTTACCCACTCGTGGCACCTCATACTAGGTATATTTTCGGAGCAGAGGCATTTGGATCCAATTTAATAGCGGGGGGGGCAGCTATAGGGCGGCAACTGTAGTAAGTATCGGGGAAGATAGCCTAAAGTAAAAATGGAACTGCATAGGAGCTTGCTCAAAACCGGAGGGCAAATGGTTCAGGTGACAAAACTTAACTATAATACAGGGTCGATATTACATCTTCTCAAACTCCTGGAAGTTCATGCTTTTGTGGTGGTTTTCACCGAAATAGCGTAAGATCTTAGCGAAGTTTTTGGCATCGAGGTAACCAGGCACTGGAGCCAACATATTGAAATTCTCGTCGAGATATACCGTCGTTGGGAAACTCATCTGCCCCTGTAGCAGAGCAACTGCTAACTCGTGTGATTTATACTCCGGCTTAAAAGTATAGGTGTGGCCGTTTAAAGTGATGGGCACTTTGCCCTCTGCATCCAGCTTTACAGGGTAATAGTATTTATTGATGAGTGCCGCTACCTTAGGGTCGGTAAAAGTGTCTTTGTCCATTTTCTTGCACCAGCCGCACCAGTCTGTATAAACATCGATCACTACCTTCCGCTTTTCAGTCTTCATAAGCGCTGCGGCTTGCTCTATAGTTAGCCATTCAACTTTTTCTGCGGGTTTATCAGTAGCTGAAGCTGCTGGCTCTGTGTTTGCGGAAGCCGTTATCTCTTGTTGCGCACCCGTGTTGGTAGCTGTACTGGAAGTAGGAGGCGTATTTTTATTACATGCTGAGAGAAAAAGCGTCAGCACGACAAAAGAGGTAAGCGATCCGAAGCAGTTTTTCATTTTCAAGGTATTTATAAGCGCTCAACATACCCGGGAGTAGCTAAAGTTCAGCGCAGTTTTCTATACTATAAGCATTGGTATTTTAACGGTGTGGCGCACAGCATCTATCGTAGTTCCGAGAATAAGGTCTTTCATCATTTTATGCCCATGCGACCCCATTACCAGCAAGTCTGCATGGAAGCTGTGTACGATCTTCGGAATGCGTTGTTTCGGGTTGCCGAAGCCA
This sequence comes from Pontibacter sp. MBLB2868, assembly GCF_051904785.1. NCBI lineage: Bacteria > Pseudomonadati > Bacteroidota > Cytophagia > Cytophagales > Hymenobacteraceae > Pontibacter > Pontibacter sp. MBLB2868. The sequence goes on from NZ_CP196710.1 coordinate 938,696, forward strand.
AGTTGTATCCGAACCTGATACCCCTGCTCACGCAGGTCATTTGCATAACGCTGTAGATTTTCCCAGTCCGAGGTTGTCTCCATGTCTTTGATGTCCTGCCCGAATACCATGGCTCCAGCTGTTTCCACAATATGAATAAGCAGGTACTCGGCAGCAGGCGTACCTATGGCGATGGCATTGTCAAGTACGGTTCTGTCAACGTCCGTAAAATCGAGGGTGATCGCAATGCGTTTGTAAGCAGGTTTCACCTCTGCCTGGTAGCTGACAGGCAACTGGTGTCTGGATGGCTTATAATGCGCCACTGCCCCTGTTATCATGGGTTGTACGGTTATGTAAAGCAGCAGCAGGGCACAGGCAACGGCCACCGGCACTACCAGCAGCCAGATCAGGATAGGGCGTTCCACAACATCCAGCCACACGATTATCTCGTCTATGACCAGTTTCGCATTCAGCACGACAATTATTGAGGCAATGAGCCAGGCACCTGTTTTAAGCCAGAAGCCAATAGCAAATTCGCCCATTGCTTTTTTATTGCTTACAAAGTGGATGAGCGGGACCACGGCAAAACCTAACTGTAAACTCAGGATCACCTGGCTAAGCACAAGCAGTTCTCCTGTCTTGTCTTCGCCGTAATAGAGAATCACGAAAAGCGCAGGCCCTACAGCAAGTAAGCGGGTGATCATCCTTCGTAGCCAGGGCTGGATGCGCAGGTTCAGGTAGCCTTCCATCACGATCTGGCCGGCTAAGGTACCGGTTAAGGTGGAGCTCTGGCCAGCAGCAATAAGGGCGACTGCAAAGAGTATAGGAGCCCATTTGGTACCAAGCAGTGGCGCCAGGAACTCATGTGCATCCTGAATCTCTGTTACATTGTAGATGCCGTTGCGGTAGAAAGCGGCTGCCGCAAGTATAAGGATGGCGGCGTTCACAAAAAGTGCCAGGTTCAGGGCCACCGCAGAATCCACAACGTTATACTTAATGGCGCGCCAAATACCGGTTGGTGTACGGTCTATTTTGCGCGATTGCACCAGGGAAGAGTGCAGGTAAAGGTTATGCGGCATTACAGTAGCACCAATAATACCAATGGCAATGTAGAGTGCATCACTGTTCGGAATGGTAGGGACAAAGCCCGCAACAAGATCGCCAACATCCGGCTTGGCAAAGAACATCTCCATTATGAAGGCACCGCCAATGATGGTAACCAAAGCAAGTACAAATGCTTCCATTTTACGCATCCCTTTGTTTATCAGGAAAAGCAGTAGGAACGTGTCCAGCACTGTCAGGCAAACGCCCCACACCAGGGGCATACCAAAGAGCAGCTGCAGACCGATGGCCATACCTAATACTTCTGCCAGGTCGCAGGCAGCTATGGCTACCTCTGCCAGAATATAAAGCGGTATGTTAATAAAGGATGGATAGGTTTCGCGGGAAGCCTGCGCCAGGTCTTTCCCTCGTACTACCCCAAGGCGTGCACTAAGACTCTGCAGCAGAATAGCCATCAGGTTGGACATCAGCAGCACCCACACCAACTTATAGCCGAACTGGCTGCCGCCGGCAATATCTGTGGCCCAGTTGCCGGGGTCCATGTAGCCTACGCTAACCAGGTAAGCAGGCCCCAGAAATGCCATTAGCCGCCTCCAGAAACTAGTAGGGGTGGTAGTGTCTATGGAGGAGTGAACCTCTTCCAGTGATTTTCCAGTATGTTGCTTCGGCAGGGACATGTTTTAGTGAGTTTAATAGGCGATCTGGAAATTCATTCTCAGGCAGATAAGTAAACGTTTTTAGAGACCTCGCTCGAGATCAGGAGCAGCTTCTGGCCGTCAAGTTCTATTTCCAGGGAGTTATCGTAAAGTATTTTATCAGAGACCCGGATATGAGAGCCCAGCCCAATGCCTAACTTGTCAAGATACTGCAGGAAAAGTGGTTGTGAATCACTGACGCCCACTACTTTGCCTTCATCGCCAATGTTCATTTCACCTAACAGCTGCTGCTTTTTCAGCTTCATATCGCCGTTTTCTGTCGGGATAGGGTCGCCGTGAGGATCAAAAGTGGGGTAGCCCAGAAACTCGTCGAGGCGGTTGGTGAGCAGGGTAGAGGAGATGTGCTCCAGTTCCTCTGCTACTTCGTGTACCTCATCCCAGTTAAATTTCAGCTTTGCCACCAGAAAAGTTTCCCAGAGGCGGTGCTTCCGAATGATCTGTAAGGCCACACGCTCACCCTGCTCTGTGAGCGTCACACCTTTATACTTTATATAATTGACAATATTCTTGCTGCTTAGTTTGCGAAGCATATCCGTAACCGAGGCAGCTTTGGTATCTAAAGCTTCTGCTATGGCATTGGTATTTACCTCCTGGTTGCCGTTAGCTGAAAGCTTGTAAATCGTCTTTATATAATTCTCTTCGGCGAAACTATGCACAGTGACGAGTTTTGTTTGAGTGATTGGATGTAAGTATGAGTGATTGAATGAGGGCATTATTAGCTTACACCCAATCACTCATGCAAAAAAGATTTACCAACGGATCAGTGCAGATGCCCATGTAAAGCCACTGCCAAATGCGGCAAGGCAAATAAGATCACCTTCTTTTACACGGCCTTCTTCCACTGCCTCGCTTAATGCGATCGGAACAGAGGCTGCCGTGGTATTGCCATACTTTTGTATGTTGCTCATGACCTTTTCAGCCGGAAGCCCCATTTTCTGCTGAATAAACGATGTAATACGCAGGTTAGCCTGGTGCGGAACAAGCAGGTCAATATCTTCCGGCTTGTATCCGTTCTTGTTCAGCGCCTCTTCAATCACCTCAGGGAAGCGTGTAACTGCATGCTTAAACACCAGGTTACCGTTCATGTGCGGGTAAATACTGCCTGAATCGATCATTTCGTGGGTCAAGCGGTCCTTTTTATTACTGCCCGGGTCTAACACGGCTAATTCTTCTGCAAATTCACCATCAGAGTGCAGGTGAGTAGAAAGGATGCCTCTTTCGTTACTCTCTGAGGGTGTTAGCACTGCGGCACCGGCACCATCCCCAAAAATAACGGACACCCCACGACCACGCGTACTGAAATCCAGTCCGCTGGAATGTATCTCGGAACCTACCACCAGTACATTGTTGTACATGCCTGTTTTAATGAACTGGTCTGCTACTGAAAGCGCGTATATAAAACCGGAACACTGGTTTCGTACATCCAGGGCAGGTATTTCCTTGATGCCCAGTTCACGTTGCAACAACACTCCTGAACCCGGGAAAAAGTAATCCGGGCTTAACGTGGCAAACACGATCATGTCCAGGTCAGAGGGTTCTAACCCAGCCATTTGTAAAGCTTTTCTGGCTGCTTTTGCGGCCATATTAGCAGTTGTGTCAACCCCTTCTTCAAAGTACCGACGTTCTACAATACCTGTTCTTTCACGGATCCACTCATCAGAGGTATCCATGATCTTCTCCAGATCTTTGTTTGATACAACATTATCAGGCACATAATGGCCAACACCAGCTATTTTTGAATTACGCATAGAAAAATGTCTTATATGTTACAAATATACTACTTTGTTATGAATTTAGATTCGTCTAAAAATAAATTTAAATTTACAAGAAGCAGCTTCCGCTATTTTTGAAAAGTGAAAGCAACTTATCTTCTTCCTGTACCCAGAAAATATCTTTCGGTATACCTGAAGTATAAAAAAGGTTTTGCCTTAAAAAGGACTGTATCTCCCTAAGGTCTGTTTGTCTGAAATCAATAGAAAAGCCTGCCTGATTCTGCCTTACCAGTTTATCCCACAGTGGATTTTGCTGCACCAGCACCGGAAGCCCATGGGCCATATACTCATTTAATTTAGTGGGGATACAGCGGAAAGTGCTTTCATTTGGCTGGTATGGCAGCAGGCCAACATTACTGCTGCTTATCTCCTTGATTATCTGTTGATGAGGCACCAGTTTATTACCACCAATCAGGCGAATGTAGCTTTTACCTGTTATACGCTGATTCACATCCCGGAGTGTGGTTGTGTTGGCACAGTAGCCTATTATTGTAAGGGAAGTGGTGCGGTCAGCGCTATAAAGTTTGTCTGCCAGCGCAATAGCCTCGAAAATGCCATTGTTTTCGGCAATGGTGCCGGAGTAGATCAGGCGGAGTGGCTCCTTTCCTAACTGCACAGGCGTAACAGGTTTTGTATAAGATGCATGTGGCTGATACTTGTTTTCGAGAATGGTGTAACGATTGCCAATAAAGGGCAGTTCATCCGCATAACTCGTTTCGGCAAGTATAAAATGATCGATGCAAGGGGCAAGGCTGGTTTCAATGCGTCGTACTAACTTTGCCAGGAGCTGCCTGAGTAAAGGCGGGTAGTTGTTTTGCGCCCTCAGGTTCAGGGCATAATTTTCCTGCACGTCATAAATTAACCGAACAGGATGCTTTTTGCTGTACTGGTAGCAGGGTAGAAGCAGTTCATGTGTTGCCACAATAATGACCTGCGGCTTTATTTTTAGCAGGAACCGGTAGAATTTATATTGAGCACGAATTCGGTCTAAACTCAATCGGTAAAAGAAAAAAAGAGGGTAGAAACTGATATTGCCTGGCACATTGGCAGGAATAGGAGCTCTGAATCCGCATATAGCCAGCTGTGTATCAGCTAATTTGCTTAACGATAGCGCCAGTTTTTCATACAGGCGGGTATCGTTAACAGGTTTCAGGAGCGAGGCTAACAGAATTCTCTTTTCAGACATCCGCTAAATTTAATACTTTTACGCTTTATTCTTACTTAACTATAAGCAGACATGGCGCTAAGAGAAATAATTGAGCAGGCCTGGGATAACAGAGAGCTTTTAAAAGATAGTAATACAGTAGAAGCTATTCGTGCTGTAATTGATGAGCTGGATAAAGGGCTTATACGCGTTGCAGAACCAAACGGGGACGAATGGCTGGTAAACGAGTGGGTGAAAAAGGCTGTCCTGATGTATTTCCCTATTCAGTCGATGAAGACGATTGAAGTTGGACCTTTTGAATTTCATGATAAAATTGCCCTGAAGCGTAACTATGAGCAGTTAGGCGTTAGAGTAGTACCTCATGCTGTGGCACGTTACGGCGCATACCTGGCAAAGGGTGTTGTGATGATGCCGTCTTATGTCAATATTGGCGCTTACGTGGATTCAGGCACGATGGTGGACACATGGGCTACTGTTGGGAGCTGCGCACAGGTAGGTAAAAATGTGCATTTGAGTGGTGGTGTAGGCCTTGGTGGAGTGCTGGAACCAGTTCAGGCTGCCCCGGTAATTATTGAAGATGGCGCTTTTATCGGTTCAAGAAGTATACTGGTAGAAGGATGCCGGATTGGCAAAGAGGCCGTGATCGGTGCTGGTGTAACCATTACAGGCAGCTCTAAAATATTTGATGTTACCGGCAATGAAGAGAAAATATACAAGGGCTATGTGCCACCACGCTCTGTAGTTATTCCTGGTTCTTATACCAAGAAGTTTCCGGCAGGTGAGTTCCAGGTGCCATGCGCACTGATCATCGGTCAGCGTAAGGAAAGCACAGATCTTAAAACATCATTAAACGATGCACTGCGTGACAATGCTGTTGCTGTTTAAGTAACAAAGCCATAAAAAAAGCCTCTGCTGGAACACAGCAGAGGCTTTTTTTATGGCTGTTCATGTTATTTCTTCTTGAACCTGTCAGCTACGATAAGCTCTTTTGTGCCGTGCGTCCAGGAGTAAAAGCCATTGCCGGATTTCACACCTTTATGTCCTGCCTGCACCATATTTACTAACAAAGGGCACGGCGCGTATTTCGGATTGCCAAATCCATCATGCAGTACGTTCAGGATAGAAAGGCATACATCAAGGCCAATGAAGTCAGCTAGTTGCAGTGGGCCCATCTGGTGAGCCATGCCAAGCTTCATGATCGTATCGATCTCTTCTACGCCGGCCACGCCTTCGTATAGGCTGTAAATAGCCTCGTTGATCATGGGCATCAGGATGCGGTTTGCGATAAAGCCCGGGTAGTCGTTACACTCTGTCGGTACTTTGCCCAGTTCCAGGGAGATATCCATCACTTCGCGTGTTACCTCATCAGAGGTAGAATATCCGCGGATGATCTCTACCAGTTTCATTACCGGCACAGGGTTCATAAAGTGCATACCAATTACCTTTTCAGGACGATCTGTTACAGAGGCAATCTTGGTAATGGAAATGGATGATGTATTGGAGGCCAGGATGGCTTCAGGTTTGGCGAAATTGCTCAGGTCCCGGAAAATCTTCAACTTCAGATCCACGTTCTCAGTGGCCGCTTCAACAACCAGGTCAGCATCTTTCACACCTTCCTGCATGCTGGTATAGGTTGTGATGTTATTTAACGTGCGCTCCTTCTGTTCTTCCGTCAGGTTTCCTTTTGCAATAATCCGGTCGAGGTTCTTGGTGATTGTTGCGAGTGCTTTCTGCAAAGCTTCCCCTGAAATGTCTATAAGTGAAACAGGAAATCCATTCTGTGCAAACACATGTGCGATACCGTTGCCCATTGTGCCAGAGCCAATAACTGCTACTTTTTTCATAGGTCGAGTTAATGTAATTGTTGATTGTTTTATACAAAACTAATATAAATATGCTTACGGTTTGGCTAATTCTACCAGGTATTGGAAGACTTCAATTTTTAAAATTGAAGATGTGTTGCTGAAATGTGCTAAAGAAACTGCAGCACGAAGATAAGTTCCAGGGTTAAAAAAAGGAGTAATTTGTTGGTTTAATGGTTTAAAGTGTTGACCAATAGATAGGTAAGGTGTTGAGTTGGCTGTTTTACGTAGATGCTATTACAAATTATTGAAGAAAAAGCCTATAAAAAAATGCTATTATATAAATCCTTTAAAATATAGTTCCGTAAAAGCAATAAACAAAAAAATGCAAATGTTAGCTGTTGTAACATTTAATAAACGGAGGGTTCTCCAGATTTATAACAATGGCTGGTTTGCATATATAAACTGAAAAATAAACTATGGGAAATTTATTGTATATAATAGCAGTCGTACTGGTGATTTTCTGGCTGATCGGCTTCCTGGGATTCCCGGATGCAGTAGGTGGAATTATTCACGTACTTTTGGTTCTGGCAGTTATAGCTGTTGTGTTACGCCTAATTAGGCAGGCCTAACCTGTTAAGAATAATTACGTTATAAATATTAAATATTAAATCAGGAACACACTAAATAAACAAAACTATGGGAAATATATTGTATATTATAGCAGTGATACTTGTTATCTTCTGGCTGATCGGCTTCCTGGGATTCCCGGATGCTGTAGGTGGTTTGATCCACATATTATTAGTAATCGCGATCATTATTGTGTTGCTACGACTCATACGTGGTTGATGCATGATGAATTAAATACAAATACATAAATAAAAATGGCTGCCAGATAACTCTGGCAGCCATTTTTATTTATAGCATTATAAATGTGATACCTAACGCCTGAACGGTATATTAAAACCGGCTCTGATAACAGGATTAGAGTACGGTGAATCGATATCATTGAAATTATATAACACCAGGAAATCAAAAGAAGCTCTGCCAGCGCTCTGACGGTAACCTAAACCGGCCATTGGCATGGAAACTATACGGCGTTCCAGCTCATACCCGTTGGTGTTCGTAGGCCAGTACTTTTCAACCCCTAATACTTCGTACTCGCCATGCAGCACCAAAGATCCATCGCCGATCAGGTTTGATAAAACCTCCTGTTGCAGAAATGCACGCCCTCCAAAATTCTGAAAAGTAGTGTTATTCGTCCGGATGAAATGATACACTGCACCAGTGCCGACACTAAATTTATCAGTTACCTTGTATCCGAGGATTGGCAGTAACGAGATATTAGTGTAACTCCCAAACTGCAATCCAAAGCTTCCGCCCCAGTACAGCCGATCCATAAAAGCGACAGCCTCTTCGTCTGCCTCCTCCTGTTTTGCCACAGGTATTGGCTGCTGCACACTAGGCTTATCCTGTACGCGCTGCTGCGGCCTTGGGCTGTTTTGCTCCACAGGAGCAGGAGGGCCTGTAGGTAAAGCTGGCTTATGCTGTGTTGTATCCGGCACCTGCGCAAAAGCAGGCTTGCAGATGAAAAGCAGCAGCGTTAAACATAGCCATCCGGCTAAACGACAGGCAGGTGTCATAGGTATCCCGATCTTTTAGTAGTGATTAAAATTAAACCAGCACATTGGCGTACATTTTCTTACGAAGCTCCTTGATGGTATCATCAGAAAGATACTCTTCGTAAGTCATACGCTTATCAATGATTCCGTTTGGCGTTAACTCAATAATACGGTTAGCGATAGTATCTACAAACTGTAAGTCATGAGAAGAAAACAGGATAGTGCCGTCGAATTCCTGCAGCGAGTTGTTAAGTGCTGTAATAGACTCCAGATCCAGGTGATTGGTCGGCTCATCGAACACTAAAACATTACCTGACTGGAGCATCATTCTGGAGAACATGCAACGCACTTTCTCACCACCTGACAATACGTTTGCTTTCTTAAGCGATTCCTCGCCAGAGAACAGCATTCGGCCCAAGAAACCACGAATGAAACTTTCGTCCTTTTCTACTGAGAACTGACGCAGCCAGTCTACCAGGTTCAGGTCGGTATCAAAGAACTCCTGGTTATCTTTCGGGAAGAAGGAAGAGGTAATGGTAGTACCCCATTTGAATTCTCCGCTATCGGCTTTCTCTTCATCAAACAGAATTTTAAAGAAAGTGGATGCGGCAATATCGTTACGTCCGATTACGGCGATCTTATCTCCCTTATCCATCATAAAAGTGATGTCGGTAAATATAGGTTGCCCGTCAACAGACTTGCTCAGGTTTTCTACATGTAAAATTTGATTTCCGGCCTCACGTTCTGGTTTGAATGCGATGTACGGATACTTTCTTGACGAAGGCTTAATGTCTTCCACAGTAAGCTTTTCGAGCAGTTTAGCACGTGAAGTAGCTTGCTTCGATTTAGAAGCATTGGCACTGAAACGGCGGATGAATTCCTCCAGTTCCTTACGCTTATCTTCCGTCTTTTTGTTAGCATCGGAGCGCTGTTTCACGGCCAGCTGGCTGGACTGGTACCAGAAGGAATAGTTACCGGCAAACATTTGTATTTTGCCAAAATCAATATCCGCTACGTGCGTGCACACAGCATCCAGGAAGTGACGGTCGTGCGACACCACGATCACTGTGTTGGCAAAATTATCGAGGAAGTTCTCCAGCCACATGATCGATTCAGCGTCCAGGTGGTTGGTAGGCTCATCCAGTAGCAGGATATCCGGGTTTCCAAAAAGGGCCTGTGCCAATAATACGCGTACCTTTTCGCTACCACTCAGGTCCTTCATGAGCTGGTAATGCAGGTCTTCAGTAATACCTAGTCCGCTCAGGAGTTCAGCAGCTTCATAGTCGGCGTTCCAGCCTTCCATATCGGCAAACTCGCCTTCGAGCTCAGCGGCACGTAAGCCGTCTTCCTCGTTGAAATCAGGCTTGGCATAAATAGCGTCTTTCTCCTGCATGATATCCCAAAGGCGCTTATGACCCATCATCACAGTTTGCAGGGCAGGAAATTCATCGTATTCAAAATGGTTCTGCTTCAATACGGCTAAACGAGCGTTTGCCGGAATATCTACAGTACCCGTATTCGGGTCGATTTCACCAGATAATATCTTAAGAAAAGTTGACTTACCCGCACCATTGGCACCAATCAGCCCGTAGCAGTTACCAGGTACAAATTTTATCGTTACATCTTCAAATAATGTGCGCTTACCATAACCTAAGCTGACATTGTTGGTACTAATCATAAAGAATTATGTATGGGGTTAATTTAATCTTAATGCAAAACTACAAAATAAAAATCGGGATTGGCGCAAGCAGCATGAATCCTGTTGTTAAAACAGGATTTAACAACATTTTAAACTGTTTTAAATCAGCTGTTTCTATGGGACTATCTGAAAATTTATAGCGTAAAGCACAACGCCACTCGTCTTTCTTTAGTATATAGTTTTAGTAATATTGAGTTGGATACGCCTGTGATAGTGGCTTTTATCCTTTATTTTGCTATTCCTTAACCAAATGCATAGCTAAACTGTTCATTTTGAAATGATTAATTATAAAATATAAACTAACATCAAATGGCATCTTCTAACGTAACTTATCAGAAGGTATCTACTAAATATGGAATAATTGTAGGCATCGTGCATATGTTTTATTTCCTGCTTATGTGGGCACTTGGGCTGACTAACATAGTAGAACTATCTTTTATAAGTGGTATTTTTCTGGTAATAGGAATTGTAATGGCAATCTCAAGTTTCAAACGTGCCAAAAACGGTGTGATCGAATACTTTCAGGGCTTGGCGATAGGGGCCACAGTAGGCGTGGTTTCCTCCGTTATACTGGCTATTTTCCTGATGATCTTTGTGAACCTGCTCGACACGCATTACCTGGAATCACTACAGGCAAGTTCCCTGTTCCCGGAGAGCCTCTCTAAGCTATCACTCTTTGTACTTACTATTGTATATGGCACTGTGCCAGGAGTGATCATTGGCTTCATTGCGATGCAGTGGTATAAAAACCCTGATCATACCATGTCTGAACGGATATAATTAAAGCAGATAATTAAAATGGAAAAAGTAGGTCTAAAATATGGCATACTTACAGCGCTGGGACTCATCTCATACTTCCTGATCATGAGGCTGCTTGGCCTGGCGCATATCGTTGAACTACGATTTTTGAACGGGGTTATAATGGCTATAGGTGTAACTATGGCTATCAGGGCCTACAAGATCAGCGTACACGGTGAAATCGGCTATTTTCAGGGCTTTGGCGTTGGCGCTATAACAGCGGTGACAGCAACCACTATTTTTTCGGCGCTGATGGTGCTTTACATAAAGATAGCGGGGGAGTCGTTGGTGCATACGTTATCCATGCAGCGGTACTTAGGCGAAAGTGTGGTGGAAACACCAGGCGTGGTTGTGTTTATTGTACTGATGATGGAGGGGGTTATTTCAGGTGTTATGATCTCGTTTATTGCCATGCAGTGGTTTAAGCGCAGTGAGCATAAAGTGCCTAACAGTCCTTGATAAGTGAGAAATCTGATCTATAACCAAAAGCCCCGCTACATTTCTGCAGCGGGGCTTTTGGTTATAGAGTTCGTTATTTAACAATTGTATCGGGCCGTTGTATGATTTGTACAACCACCTCATGCAGATCGCCTTCTTTGTCTTTTAGTTTAAATATGACCATCGGATTGTCAGCGTTGTGTACTGATTCTATATCTACCACTTGCTCACCTTCATCCAGTTTATCTTCCAGTTGCGGTGATAGGTCTTCAAATGCTTTTGCAAAACTCACCTCCAACTTACTCGGGTTGTAATATCTTGTTCTCATGCTGCTGCTTTTTCGAAAACCTGAATCTGTAGTAGGTTCTCCGGTTACACTAATAAAAATACTATTTAAGGTACTTATTAAGGTTATACCAGTTCTAAAATATAGAGTTTCATATAACTGATTTTCTCGATAAGTTCTTTATTAAGCTATGGGCAAAAGTAGTATAGTTATATTTATGCCTGATGAGGCTGAGAATGGTTTATTAGAAAAGTATAAGAATATTTTCGTTTGAGCTTAACTAAGTTTTTTGTTTTTCGTTCTAATGAAACAAATGCTTCCGGGTAATATAGTTTTAGGGAAGCAACCTATTTCTGAGTCATGAAAAAAATTATACTTTTACTATTCGCTGTTTCATTGTCAACACTTTCGCAGGCGCAACGCATGAAGGTGACAGATGAACCTCTTGATACACATGTTCTTGCCATGAACCTGGATGGGCCTGCAATGGCTACTAAGGAACTGCTAAAAGAACTGAACCTGGATGAGCAACAATACAGGCAAGTGCAGCTGCTAAACGATAAGAGGTACCAGCAAATGGAGGAGGCAGATATACTTTATAAAGATAATGCCATCCAACGATCAAAGGCAATTTATGCCATAAACCAGGAAATTGATAAAGCGGTTACGCTTATGCTGAAGCCGGAGCAAATGCGGTTGTATCTGAAGCTGGAGAACAGGCAAAGTGACCGTTACGCTTCCGAAAGCGATAAGTAGAAGATGTATAGCATAAAACAAAAAAGCCCGGTTATTCGGGCTTTTTTGTTTGAATAGGTTCTGCAAAAGATACTTCCGAAACTTTACCAGTAGGGTTAATGTGCACTTCCACACGGTTCGCTTCTGAAAGTTTACCCCGCTCCGTGCATTGGGTACCAGGCTCTATATAATAATAGTAAATGCGTTGGCTTCTTTCAAGTAAGGTTTCGCTGTCAGGCTTACCCAATACATTCCGAACAACATACTCCTTTTTGCCATACAGGCCTGAGCGCACATTTTCCAATTCGCCAACTAATTTTTGTCTTTCCCCTTTACAACCATAGCGATCCTCCTTCCAGGTGGCGCTATCGAAATTTTTTAAGCTATCAGGAGTGCCGCAAGAACTTAATAGCAGGAGCAACAATAATTGAAGCGGTATTAATCGTTTTATCATGTGTAAGCATTTAGGTCATAAAGTTGCAAGTTGTATGAATACAATCCAACGCAATTCAAAAATTTAAACTTTATTCCGAATATAATATTATAACCGAATTATTTTATAAATCGTTGATACATAGTAGGTTTTGCTACATAAAGAAGGGGCTCCAACTGGCGTGGCAAAACAGATTCTCCGGTGTTTTGCTTTTTTTGAGGAACAATTGTTACTGCTGTGCCTGTTGGTTTAATTGATTGCGTAACCTGAAGCTTAAAGAAATTTATGTTAAGAATAATCCTTACCTCGCTAACACTTGGTCTATTATCCTTTATTTCACCTGTATCTACTACCTTTACAAACACGCCACAACCGCTCGATGAGCATGCAAATGCTGTAGTGGCAAATGCGAATACATTATCTTTTATTGAGAAAAAACAAGCCTTTGATGAGCATCTCGATGAGATCTATTCAAATGCCGGCCTGAAAAGCAAAGGTTTATCGAAAGAAGTATTCAGAAAAGCTTTTGTAGGATATCAGAACTTTTTGCTGCGCAAGCAGGGGGTACCAACCAAACCTATCCTGACAGTAGTTGATTTCACAAAGCCAAGCCGCGATAAGCGCATGTGGATCATTGATCTGAAAGAGCAGAAGCTATTATTTAATACGCTGGTTGCTCACGGAAGAAATACGGGCGAGGACAAAGCCACCAAGTTTTCAAATAAGCCTAACTCTTACATGAGCAGCATTGGTTTCTATCTGACTGATGCAACCTATTATGGCAAGCACGGACTGTCGCTGAGACTTTCCGGAATGGATGGAAAATATAACTCCAATGCCATGTCGAGGGCAATAGTAGTACATGGTGCAGAGTACGTAAGTGAATCTTTTGTGAAGCAGTATGGCCGTTTAGGCCGGAGCCTTGGATGTCCTTCGGTACCTCTCGAGATCTCTAAAGATGTGATTGAAACGATCAAAAATAAAACCGTGATCTATGTGCACGGGAATGATACCGGCTACACTTCTAATTATCTGGACCAGGATAAAGCCATTGAAGCATATGCTATGGAGACCCTGAGTCAGACGCTAAGTGTATAAGCTCATATCAAAGACATTATAAAAAGCCCCGGCCGAATTTAGTTCGGCCGGGGCTTTTGTCTTTTCAGGCCTGATCCCTGGTTGTTTTAACAAGGCTTATACCTGAAAAGAAGAAAATTAGTCCAACGACAAACGGTACAGCAGCTGTAAATTTGCCTACTGCTACGCCGTCGCCTCCCATCAGAAAAGCGTAAGCTCCCCAGATGATACCGATAATGCCCAATATGAGCAATACCGCGCCAAATGTTCTTTTCATATTCATTATCTTATTTGCTTTAATTTGATTGAGCTGCTTTTTGCAGCAAATTACCTTTATTACGATAGTTATATAAATAGGGCTAAAAACAGCTGAATTGTATAGCAATAGTTCAATTAGTAATGCTTTTAATTATGCCTGTGCCTTCTACTGGTATCAAGGGGTTATGGAGGTATCTTTATCACTTAAAATATTGACCCATTTATCAATTTAAGTGATAAAAATACCGTACATGTTTTCAGGTCACCTGACACAGGTGAAATGTACATTGTATAATCTTAAGTAAGATACACGCAAAATGAGAGGAGTTATTAAGTATGTTATTGCACTGCTAATTGCTGCTATATCTTTAGTTACCTATTGGTGCAATACAGATAAAAATGAGTTTACCGGTGAAGAACAGCACGTTGACATGACGGTAGAGCAGGAGATCGCGCTTGGCTTGCAGGCCGCACCGGAAATGGCCCAGCAATACGGAGGCCTGCACCCCGATAGAGAAGCGGCTGCACAATTAAAGGCGCTCGGTCAGAAACTGGTACAAAATACCCGCGTTAGTGAAACCCCCTATGAATTTGATTTTCATTTATTGGCCGACGAAAACACTGTTAATGCCTTTGCGCTTCCTGGTGGCCAGGTATTTGTGACTGCGGGCTTGCTCAAGCAATTAGAAACAGAAGGACAACTGGCAGGCGTTCTGGCGCATGAAATAGGCCATGTGGTAGCAAGGCATTCAGCACAGCAGCTGGCAAAGGCTAAACTAACACAGGGCTTAACAGGTGCAGCTGCCATTGCCACTTATGATCCTGATAACCCAGCCAGTCGCACAGGTGCGGTTGCTGCAGCCATGGTGGCTAAATTGCTGAATATGAGTTATGGCAGAGAGGATGAGCTGGAATCGGATAAGTTGGCTGTACAATTGACCGGGGAATCAGGTTATGACCCGCGCGCCATGATAGAAGTAATGCGGATCCTGGAGCAGGCAGGTGGGGGAGCACGCGGCCCTGAGTTTTTGCAAACACATCCCAACCCAGGAAACAGAATTGCAGAAATTCAGCGCGCTATTGATGAAGAGTATCCAAATGGAGTTCCCGCCGGTTTAATTCCATAGCAGGAGCAATAATTTAATGCAATTTCCACAACTAAAATGAACAGGCACTGTATAAAAATAAGTGCAACGATTATACTCGTGCACCTTACTCCTCCTGTGCATTACTTTGGTAATGCGGCAATTGCTGAAATGTATAATTAACTATGAAAGCATACCATTATGCCTACTAAAAATCAAGATCAGAATAAAAAAAGCGACATGAAGCACACACCTTCATCAAGCTCTGCCAAAACAGATGCAAACAAAAATACATCTGCTAAAAGCAGTGGATCTACTAGTGGTTCTTCGAAGTCTTCAGGGTCTTCTAAATCACATAAGTAGTAACTAATTAGACACACACAATCCGATCAGATCGGAAGCAAAAACTAATCTCATATACCGGGATTAGTTTTTGCTTTTATATACCAAATGCCAACGGTTTTGCGTATCAGAGGCAAAACAGAATGTAGAAAGCACCCTATGGAAGAAGAGTTAACGAAGCGCCATTTATTGTTTGTAATTAACCCTATTGCGGGAGACGTGGAGAAAGAGGAACTGGAAGAGGAGATCCGTGAAAAATGTAACGAGCATGACATTACCTGTGATATTTATAAAACGACAGGCGAGAGTGATAAAGAAGAAATAAAAAGCCTCCTTGATACGACCACGTACAACGGCGTTTTTGCCATAGGTGGCGACGGCACAGTTAATATTGTTGGCACACTGTTGATCGGCACACAGATACCCCTTGGTATTATTCCCCTTGGGTCTGGTAATGGATTATCAAAAGACCTTAATATTCCACAGGATGTAGAGGAGGCCTTAGAGTTGATTCACCGCTTTGTTGTCCGTAACATAGATACCATCACCTTAAACGGGGTGCCGTCCATCCATCTAAGCGATTTAGGTTTTAATGCGTTAGTTGTGAAGCGCTTCTGTGACGGTGATACGCGTGGGCCGGGCTCTTATGCCTGGATCGCCCTGCAGGAATACCTCAGCTATACGCCAAAATTTTATAAGATAGAAACAGATACAGAAAACTTCGAGGGGGAAGCATTTATGGTTACGATAGCCAATGCGAATGCCTTCGGTACAAATGCCAACATCAATCCTAAAGGTATTCTAAATGATGGGCGTTTTGAAATATGCCTGATAGAGCCATTCCCGAAAGCAGCAGGTATTGGTATACTTTATAAGTTGTACACAGACAGCATTGATGATTCCGTTTTTACAAGAAAAATAAGCTGCAAAAAGGCCACCATTTATAACATTGATCACGAATTGATACATATAGACGGTGAACCTGTGGACTTGGGGGATATAATAAAAGTGGAAATGCACCCGAAAAGCCTGAAGGTAATACTTCCGTTACCGGAAGATCAGCTTTAAACATTTGGGTGAAATAGGATTAGTTTAATTAAACTGCCTGCTGCTGTGGGACCAGTACACTCTCGAGTTTTTTTCTGAAAGCGATGGCTGCTGTGCTTCCCTCTTCAGGTACTGTTCTGGCTTCCATCCATACTTCTCCATTGGTGTAATAGTTAAAAACCATAAACCCCAACCTCTCTAAGGTAAAAGTTGCCCTTCCTCCCTTTTTTACAAACGCAGTCTTACTTCCGGACCCGCTCACGAGGTAGTGGTTCTTCTGGATTTCAAAATGCTGCAGGTTATGGTCGTGCCCTGCCACATAAATAATGTTACTGTACCTGTTTAAAATGCGGAGAAGCCTTTTTCGCATTTTCTTATACTTCCGGTGAGCCATGTCTTCGTTTGCCCCGAATAGTTGCCTGTAAAACGGGTAAAGAGAGCCAAAAATAGGGAGCGGGATGTAAAAGCGTTTATGAGCTGCCGTTAACGGGAAGATATGTTGCTTGATAGTGAATTTGCCGCCATGCAGGGCATTGCTGTAGAGTGGGTGGTGGGCTGCAACAACAATGCGCTGGTGTCTGTTCTCGCGTAGCACCTTATGTAGTGCCACATAAAAGTCTTCTATACTATCATAAAGGCAGCCATACGCTTCGCCCAGTGGCTTTTCACCCCGCTGTACCCACCATTGAGTATTGATAACCAGTAACAGCAGCCCTTCCGTCAGTTGCAAAGCTACCGGTCCGGGGCATCCGTTTGGTGGCAGGTAGCTTTTGGGATCGTTGGTATTGGTCAGCACATAGTTCTGCTGACGCAGCATTTGCTGGTACCCGCCGGGCCTGCCTTTTAGCCAGTCGTGGTTGCCGCTGATAAAAATTCCCCTGCCTTTAAAGTTGTTTATACTTTCCAAAAAAATGTTGAGTCGTGCTTCTGCCAGTTTGCGGTGTCGGTTTTCGGTTTCAGGTAAACCAATAGGGTAGAGGTTATCACCCAGAAATACGACAGTCCCTGCCTCACCTGCTTCTTGCTGCCACTCATGCAGCAGCCTGATCACAGGGTCTGTACCGTCAGTTGCTATTGCCCCAGCATCGCCGATCGTAGCAATGGAGTACACTAAAGTGGTGCTATCAGGAGGAGCGGAACGTTGCCATCCGATATCTGAAAGTTTATAATATGGCTTGCGCTTAAACTTGATTTCCTGCCAGTAGCTAAAAAGGATAAAGGCAAGGAACAAGGTAGGAAGTATGATCAGGAAATATGTGAGCATGATCAGATGTAGGCTGAGCGTTAAAAGTTGGGTGGAGTGAGGTTTTTAAAATGGCCATTTAGCCGTACACGCTCTTTCAGACGCTCCGTTTCCAGCACTATCGGTACCACCTGTTGCAGGTGGTGAAGAATGGCTTCCTGCCGTTCGGTTTCAGTTGTAATTTGCAGCAAGGTATACTCCTGCTCCGTATTCAGCCCAAGATGGTGGGCAACGTCGTAGCTGGTAAAATCTTCAGGCAGATCAACGTAAAAGTTTTCCAGGCCAAGTGACTCATACAGTTTTTTAAGGTATTCCTTTATCTTGAGCTTGGTAAGCACATCCTCCTCAAAGTTATTTTCGATTAGCTCTACTTCACCGCCGGCATATAGCCTGCCCGGAGCCATTTTATCAAATTGCAGTACTTTAAAAATACCAATCCCTTTGGTGCGGATATCCATCTCGCCATTGGCATGTTCTTTCTCGACTTCCAGAATCTCTACTTCCGTGCCGAACACACCTACGGCATTCTGAATAAAAGCGGGAATACCAAATGTCTTTTTCTGCTCCAGGCAATCATGCACAAGTTGCTTGT
Source organism: Pontibacter sp. MBLB2868 (assembly GCF_051904785.1). Taxonomy (NCBI): domain Bacteria; kingdom Pseudomonadati; phylum Bacteroidota; class Cytophagia; order Cytophagales; family Hymenobacteraceae; genus Pontibacter; species Pontibacter sp. MBLB2868. Next base: position 956,847 of record NZ_CP196710.1, read on the forward strand.
AACGGGGTTCGAAAACGTGCAAGTTCAGTTTTTCGCCCGGAAATACTACGATACTAAGCGGGAACAGCGGGAGATATTTAGACATAAGGAAAGTTCATGTATGTTAATATACTTTACGGGCTTAGATAAAGCAGCGTTGGTACAAAAAAAATCTCTTAATCTATTTACCTTTGCCTATCGAAACCGGAAGTGCATAAATGAACAGAAAACGAATTGGGTTAAAGCACGTGAAGCTGCTTTTTATAAAGCTGGTGCTTAGCCTTTTCCTGCTTAGTGTGGCGTGGGTATTGTTATACAAATGGGTGGCTCCACCTGCTACGCTGCATATGCTGCAGCGCAGAGCTGAGGCCGGCGCAGCAGCGAAAGAAGACCCCTACATAAAGTATGAATTTGTAGCGCTGGAAGAGATATCGGCCCAGCTTCCTTTGGCTGTAGTGGCATCGGAAGATCAGCTTTTCCTGGAGCATAATGGGTTTGATTTTGAGGCCATCATGGATGCTTTTAAACGTAATCAGAAAGGGGGAAACATCAGGGGAGGCAGCACGATCAGTCAACAGGTGGCAAAGAACGTGTTTCTGTGGCATGGGAGAAGCTACCTGCGCAAAGCTGTGGAGGCATACTTCACTTTCCTGATTGAAGTTATCTGGGGGAAAGAACGCATCATGGAAGTTTACTTGAATATAGCTGAAATGGGAGATGGGGTATTTGGTGTTGAGGCGGCCTCACAGAAATATTTTAATAAACCAGCGAAAGATGTTGGCAGGCAGCAGGCTGCTTTACTGGCAGCCGTACTACCTAACCCAATTAAATTTTCTGCCAAAAGACCCTCAGGCTATACTTTAAGGCGCCGTGTTCGCATTGCCAGAGCTATGGGGCGCTTAGGTGGTACAACTTATATCAACGACATTCTTCCGGAGAAAGACAATGAAAAGAACTAAGACCATTCTGTTGGCCGTGGCTTTTACGCAGCTTATTTTATCCTGCAGGCCACAAGAGGAGCAGAGCCAGGAAAAGCAGCCGGACCAGCAGTTACTTACCGAAAACCCGGATAAACAGATCAGGCAGGTGCTACAAGATCAGAGCGAGTGCTGGAATCGGGGCAACCTGGAATGCTACATGCAGGGTTACTGGAAATCAGATTCGTTGCTTTTCATCGGCTCTCGCGGACTAACCTACGGCTGGCAGCAAACTCTGGATAATTACCGTAAAAGTTACCCGGACCCTTCCGCTATGGGGCAACTGACTTTCGACCTGAAAGAGATGCGGCCGTTAGCACCGGATGCTGTACTTGTAGTTGGCAAATGGCACCTGGAGCGTGAAGCTTCAAAAGGAAACCTGGAGGGGTATTTTTCTGTGATCTTCAAGAAGCTCGCTGCTGGATGGAAGGTCATAGCAGATCATTCAAGTTAATTGCACCAACAAATTTTAACTGCTGTAGTGTACGATATAAAAATAGCCCGCCGGAAATTTCCGGCGGGCTATTTTTATATCGTAAGAATTTATTGTCAGTGCTTATTTATTCTTGTCCCATTTTTCAAACGAACCTTCTGCCAGGTCAAATCCAAATGTTTTCTCCAGCTTCAGGGTCTCACCTTCTTTTATTGTAAAGTAAGTATATGTGTATGCAAGGCTGCCATTACCTGAAGATTTAGGAAGCAGTATGTAAATAAAATATCTGCCTGGTTCTACTTTCTCACTCATTCGGGAACCGATTGCACCATACTCCAGGGTTTTAAATGTTTCAGAAGTTTTGTCATATATATTACCCAGGTAAATGTCTGGAGAGGCCGCTACGTCAAATTCTCTGTTTTCGGCTTCCCAAACATGAATGATTGCCTGCGATTTTTCTGTAGTAATGCTGCCGGAAGATGATTGCTGTTGTTTTTTGACCTCAACGATCATTCTTGTTTCTGGATCAGGTTCATCATCTTTACAGGCCGAAAGGAGGAGAAGAAAAAAAAGTGGAAGTATAAACGACTTTTTCATAGGCTTTCTGTTTTAGGAGGCAACTCTGAAATAATATAACTCTGTGTTACATTATTACATTTTATACTATAAGATTTAAGAATTGTTTTGTAATTCTATAGTTATCAATGTAATAGATGCCCCAGAAGTTATCTGCTGTTATAGGCGCAGGCATTTAGCTGCCTTTTTTCAGTATTCCATCCTTTAAAGACGTGCTTTATGCATCACCTGCCTCATCAACCTCAACTTCCTGCTTCACTTCTTTTACTTCTTCATTGTAGATAAAGCCACAGTCAGCGGCATGCTCTGCCGCAGCAGTGGTATTTTTAACTAAAAGCAACTCAACCTCACCACCGGATTTCAGATCATCCCTGATCTTCTCAACTTTTCGGGTGTGTTTTTCGATAGCTACATCCCTGATGTAAATTGCCATTACGCGCCCCGGGTGATTTTTTACTACTTCGCTGTAAATTGCAGCATCTGCCTGGCCACTGTCCCCGATCAATATGAAATTAAGCTTTGGGTAAGTGATCAGAATATTCTCGATCTCCTTATACTTGTGGCTCATGTGGTCTGAGTGCATGAACTTCTGTTCGTCGATACCAAAATCGCGCAGCAGGAGTGGGCCTTGCGGAATTTCGTTCAGCTCCAGGAAGTGATAGAGCAGGTCATAGTTATTCCAGGGGCTGCTGGATACATAAAAGAACGGGTTGTTCCGCTTTCCATTCCGGCCTAATTGTAATGATTTGTAAAACTGCGAAACACCATGAAAAGGAATGCGGGTGTGGGCATTATTCAGGAGAATGTTTTTGCCTGACTCTAATAAACTGGTAGCACCTGTGCGTACAATGGTGTCGTCTATATCCGAAATGATACCATACTCTGCATCTGGCGGTGGTACCAGTACATGAGCCTCTGCGGTTACTTCTTCATGTATTTTAACAGGTGCATCTACCAGTTTAACCTGTATGGTGTGCCATATATCTTCAAGTTCTAGTGGCGTGCGTGGTTCCAGGTTCAATACAAAGTATCCTTCTACATCTGTTGTGATTTCGTGCTTTTCGCCCTGTAACGTAAGCTGTACGCGTGCATTCGGGATCTCATCGCTTTCAAAACGGCGGTACATGTTCAGAAGGTTCTCCCAGGTGGTGTCGGTTTCTTCTGACTGGCGTATGCCTTTGTCCACCAGCACTCTTCCTTTTACATACAGCCTGGTAGGGGTGCCATAGCTGCGGTACGTTACAATCTGAAGCGGATTATTAAGGCCTAACTTGCTTTTCAGCTTAAAGGTCAGGAAGTCGACTTTCTCCTCAGCCTTGAGGATTGTTTTGGCGGCGGCGTTCTTTATCTTTTTTTTCATAACTCATAAAAAAGGCCTGCTACAAGTATAGCAGGCCTTTCATTACAGGTTTAAAGCGCTTTTTAATTGGTTAAAGTCATTGTCCGGGGCAGATGCTGTGCTGCAACCTTTCTGCTGGGCAAGCTGCTGTATATGCTGTATACGATTGTCCGGGTTAGGATGGGTGCTGAGGAACTCAGGGGGTGTGCCTTGCTGCGATTCCTGCTCCATTTTTATAAAAAAACCTGCCGCCCCGTCGCAGGCGTAGTAACTGGAGCCTGATAAGTAAGAGACTGATTTCTCATCTGCTTCTGTCTCAGCGGTGCGGCTGAATTTAAGGCCTGCCAGTGAGCCGGCCAACTGGGCTGCAATCTGCGTCAGGGTGCCCGGGTCATTGCCCAGCGCCACGGATAACAGTATGGCTATACCGTAATCGCGCTGCAGCTGTTTTACGCTATGCCTGAGATCAGCATGGGCGATCTCGTGCGCTAAAACCCCGGCAAAATGATCTTCATCCTGTAAAAACTTGATCAGGCCGGTGTACACGTAAATGTGTCCTCCGGGAGTAGCAAAGGCGTTCAATGTTTTATCATCTTTGATGATCTTCACGGTCCAGGGGAATTCATTTCTGTACTTTACCTCACCAGAACTTAATACGCGGTTAATGATACGGTCCAGGTTCTGGTAAGCCTTTTGTACGTTGGCGTTGCTGCTCGTACGCTCTATAAGTATGCCCTGGGCACGGTAAGTGGAGTCTATTTCGTGAGATACCTGTTCGCCAAGTTTAATATCATCCTGGATCGAAAAAATAACGCCGTCGTTGTCTTCGCAGCTGCTCAGAAACACGAGACAAAATAAGGTAAGCACCCATACAGGTGTGTAAGCTAATCTTTGCATAAGTTGAAATAAGTAATTAATTGTGCAACGCAGACTGCCGGTAAATATTTAATAAATGTGGAGTATTAACTCAAAAAACCTTTACAGTTGTCGCAACCGTGCTTTACGTTGAGAAGCATATACTTTGTTGCGGCACATAGCAGGAGAAGGCATAAAAAACAGTACAAAAAGAAAGAGCCCTCGAACGAATTCGAGGGCTCTTCACTAAAGTGTAGTATGTACCTTATTTAACGGATGAGCTACCAATTGAGTTGCCATCTGTGTCTAATTCTACTACTTCATACTCGAGTGCTTCCAGTTTAGGCAGCACAGTTTTCTTATCACCTACTACCACAATGTGCATGTTGCTAACTGGCAGGTATTTAGCAGCCAGTGCGTCGATGTCTTGCTTCGTGATATTGTTAAGAATATCGGTCTGCTTTTTCACAAAATCCTTGTTCAGGTTGTACTCAATAATACGGCCTAAGAATCCTGCTTTCTGACCTGGAGTTTCATACTTACGCGCATCAGACTGACCGATGGAGCTTTTCATGAATTTCACCTCATCCTCTGTGATGCCATTCTTCTGGAAGCTGTTTAGTTCTTTCATAAACTCTACCACAGATTCTGCAGAAGCATCTGCACGTACGCCGGCTGATGCCGTGAACGGACCTGCAAACTCATCACCGCCAAAGTATGAACGGGCACCATACGTATAGCCTTTGTCTTCACGCAGGTTAAGGTTGATACGGCTGTTGAACGCTCCACCTAAAGCGTAGTTCATTAAACCTGCTTTGTAGTATTCACCGGTAGCATCGTATGGCATGGCAACATAACCGATCCTGATCTCAGACTGAGCTGCATCTGGCTTGTCAACAAAGTAGATACGTGTCTTTTCGATGGCAGGTGCTTTGGTGTCAGCTACCAGTTTTACATCTTTCTTTTTCCAGTTCTTCAGGAAGTTAAGCTTACCCACGATCTCTTTCTCTGAGATGTCGCCAACTACTACAAGGTTAGCAACAGAAGGAGAGTAGTTGTTCTGGTAGAACTTCTTCACATCTTCCAGCGTGATGTTGCTTACAGTTTCAGTAGTTCCTGAAGTAGGCATGGCTTCAATGTTACCTGCTCCGTAAAGCAGTTTGTTGTATACATTGTTAGCGATTGCTGTTGGCTGTGTAGCCTGGTTGGCAATTCCTTCCAGCTGCTGCTTCTTCAGGCGGTCAAAATCATCCTGGTTAAATTTAGGTCTGAACATGCGCTCTTCAACCAAAGCAAGCGTTTTATCCAGGTTTTTCTTCAGCGATTGCACATAAACCACTGTCTCATTAGAACCAGAGTAAATACCAATAGAGCTACCCAGTTTGTTCAGTTCATTTGCAAACTCCTCTGAAGTATAGTTCTCTGTGTCTTCGTTTAGCATAGAGGCAGTAAGCGAACTGATACCGGCTTTATTCATATCAGTAGCTGAAAGTCTGTGCCCACCTTTAATAGAGAGCTGCAGTGTTACAGTCGGGATCTCATCCGACTTGGCACCTATTACTTTCAGGCCATTCTTGAATTTGGTAGTATAGTAGTTCGGCACCTGTACTACTGGGTTTGCACCAGCGGCAGGGCGTTTGCTACGGTCAAATGTATCAACAGCTTTAGTATACTTCAGGCCGCTGTATTCATCCGGGCCGGCAGTATAACCTTTTGAGTCGATGGTGTAGTTATCCGCTTTTGCAACCAGGTCGGTTTTGCCTTTTGGCACAACGCTAAGTATAACAGCGTTTTTGCCTTTGATGTACTGGTTGTAAACACGCATTACATCTTCTTTTGTAACAGCGTTAATACGTTTCAGCTCTTCCTGGATGTAGTTAGGGTTGTTACGGAATGTTTCGTAAGCAGCTAATTGAGAAACTTTACCGCTTACGCTGGCCATTCTGTTTATAAGGCTGGATTCAGCAGATGCTTTGAAACGCACCAGGTCATCTTCTGAAATGCCACGGGTTTCAAACTCAGCAATTGATTTACGAACAAGGTCTTCCATGTCAGAAAGCTTGTTGGTTGGGAACGTAACTACAGTAATGCCGAATTCACCGGACAACTCAGACGTAGAGTTGAAGGTAGAAGCCTGCAACGCTTTCTGCTCTTTCACAAAATTCTTGTAGAAGATAGAGTTCTTGCCCTGGCCTAATACTTCAGCTAATACATCCAGTGCAGGCTCATCTTTATGACCAGCTTCCGGTGTTGGGTAGGTAATGCGCAGCATCGGGAAACGTACGTTGTCTTCGTAAGACACATAACGGTCTTTGTCCAGCTTTGCTACCATTGGTTTCATATCCTGCACGGCAGGGCCTGCAGGGATAGAGCCGAAATACTGCTCAACCAGCTTCACCACTTCTTCAGGCTTTACATCACCACCTACTGTAACAGTAGCGTTGTTTGGTCCATACCAGCGCAGGAAGAAGTTCTTCAGGTCGTTAACATTTACACGGTTCAGGTCTTCCAGGTAACCGATAGTTGTCCAGGAGTAAGGGTGGCCATACTGGTAAAGGTTCTTTGAGGTCATCTCATAAACCAAGCCATACGGGCGGTTATCATAGTTCTGGCCACGCTCGTTCTTTACAGTTTCGCGCTGTACCTCAAATTTTTTCTGAGTTACGGCATCCAGCAAGAAGCCCATACGGTCAGCCTCCAGCCAAAGGGCCGTTGCCAGTTGGTTGCTTGGTACGGTTTCGTAGTAGTTGGTGCGGTCACGGTTAGTAGAGCCGTTCAGGGTACCACCAGACTCAGAAACGACCTTGAAGTGTTCCTCATCTGCTACGTTGTCGGAGCCCTGGAACATCATGTGCTCAAAGAAGTGAGCAAAGCCGGATTTTCCAACTTCTTCACGGGCGGAACCTACGTGATAGGTTACATCCACATGCACCACCGGGTCAGAGTGGTCTTCGTGTACGATAAGCGTAAGGCCGTTAGCCAGCTTATACTTTGCATAAGGTATAACCAGCTCGCTTCCTTGCTTGGTTACCTTTTCAACGAGCTTCGTCTGAGCTTCTGCTGCACCAATGATGCTGGCAGTAAGTACAATGCTCATCCCGATCTGTTTGATCATGTTTGTTAATTTAAGGTAGAAGTTAAATCAATAAACAAGATAACACAAGATATCAAGGTTATAAAATAATATAGACGAACTCCTATTTTGTCTCTCTTAACACCTGCTTTGCGAACATGACAGATACCGTAAGGGTAAGCAGAGCGATCACAAGCATGGCTGTTGTCAGCAAAAATGCCATACCTGCAGTCTCGGTGGTGGCACTTTCATTACTTTGCTGCATCATGCCGAGCAGTCTGATAAAATAGGTAGCTGATCTCCAGCCAAGCAATAAAGTTAGTAAACCGGCTTCTGCCGCGCCAAGCACAAAGCCCCAGCGCTTGCCCTGGTTAAGAAAGTGCCCTGCGGTAAGCCCGATCAGTCCGCCTGCAGCTCCTGTAAATAAAGCCGTGTTGGCCTGCTCACCTGCCAGGTCAACGGCAACAACTCCGCAGGCTATTAAAAAGAAGCCGAAGAAGGCGTATAAGTAGGATATGTTTTTGTGCATGATAAATGCCTTTTGTTGAATTACTGATGCGTAAATATAGCCCGGAATCTGCAAATTAACCGCTCAGTACACTACAAAGTACAGTTCAATTGTACAACTTTTGCCTGCTACTAAAGTATGTAGTGCAGGAGGTTAAAGACTTAGAAGCCTCAGTTAATGGTAAACAAGAACAAACTGCACGAACTGTACGCAGACCCAAGCCTGTCTGCGGAGTGGGCCGGACTGCGCTATACATCAGACGATAAACCTGGCTATACCCGTAAGGGTGCCGGAAAGGGATACTTTTACCTGGATCAGAACGGCAAAAAGGTAGAGGACGAGAAAACGCTGGAACGAATAAAAGCACTTGTCATTCCACCTGCCTGGACAGAAGTATGGATATCGAAGTCACCGAAAGGGCACTTACAAGCTACCGGGCGTGATGATAAGGGTCGCAAACAATACATCTATCACCCGGAGTGGCAGAAAGCCAGGAGCCTGACCAAGTTTGGCCGTATGATCTCTTTTGGTAAATCCTTACCAGCTTTGCGGGAGCGCATCCAAAAAGACATAGCTACCCGTAAGCTTGACCGAAGAAAAGTAACAGCACTCGTACTCTCTATAATGGATAATGCCCTGATCCGGATCGGTAACCGGCATTATGCCAAGTCAAACAATTCCTATGGGCTCACAACATTACGCGATAAGCATGTTACGTTTAACGGTAGCAGTGTAAAGTTCGCGTTCAGGGGTAAGAAAGGAGTGGAGCAGGAAGTGGACCTGAAGGACCGGCGGCTGGCACGCCTGGTAAAGCAGTGTCGCGATATTCCGGGGTATGACCTGTTCCAGTACTACAACGAGGATGGGGAACGACAGACCCTGGAATCCGGGGATGTGAACGAGTACCTGCGGGAGGTCACCACCCATGACTTCACCGCAAAAGACTTCCGGACCTGGGGGGGTACCGTGCGCATGGTAGAGTGCCTGGAAACTGTACTGGATGAGCAGCCTGAACTGGACAAAGAGAAAAGTATAAAAGAGGCCATAAAAGAAGTAGCCAGAGGATTGGGCAATACCCCCAGTGTTTGTAGTAAATATTACATTCACCCGGAGGTGATCAACCTTTTCCGGGAAGACAGACTTGTCCGATACCTGCAGCGACATGATGCCTCCAATCCTAAAAGCGAATATTTATCAGGGATAGAAGAGCTGGTACTTAAAATGCTTGAGCGGGTAGCGAAGGAAAAGAAAGTAAAAGATATGTAAACAGCCTTGCTACTTTGGCATGTTGTCCAGCGACTGCCAGAGGTATTTACTGGCGATAGTGCGGTAGGGGCGCCACGCTTCTGCTACTTCCTGCATTTTCAGACGCAGCTGTTTACCGGTTTCATCAATACCGTAATGGCGTTTCATGGCATTTTGTATACCCAGGTCGTCTACAGGTAGTATATCTGGACGTTCAAGGGCAAACATCAGCAGCATCTCTACTGTCCAGCGGCCAACCCCTTTTATTTGAGTCAGGTGCTTGATCAGGTCTTCATCTGCCAGGGCATTGATTGTGGCATGTTCCAGGTTACCGGCAGCAGCAAAAGTGGCTACGTTGCGTACATACCCAATTTTCTGAAACGAAAGCCCTGCGCTGCGTAACACCTCATCCGTAGATTCCAGAACAAGATGCGGGTGCGGGTAATTTTCCGGAAACAGCTCATTGAACCGTTTAAAGATAACAGCTGCTACTTTCGTGCTGAGCTGCTGCGACACAATGGAACCGAGCAATTTAAAATACAGATCTTCTGATTTTGAAGACTTCAGGGGAGTGCCTTTTTCTATAATTGCGGCCATGATAGGGTCTTGTGTCAAAACAGTCAGTGCCTCAGGCGTAAAGGAGTGGGGCTGGTGCATAGTTTTAGGGAAGGAGGTTAAAAAGAACTATTTCGACAGCAGGAGGGGTATTACAGAAAATTAATTCTGAAGATCTCTCCTGCTGTCGGGTTGCAAATACTAGTTGATCAAGAAGCAGAATATCAGATTATACTTCTACTTCTTTCTGATTCAAAGCTTTCAGAACACTGATAGTATGCTGAAGCATCTCTTCTGTTACATCCAGGTGCGTTACAAAACGCACCATCTGTGGTCCGAAGCTGGAGGCTTTTATACCTTCTTTGGCCAATGCAGCTACAAAAGCAGCATCCGTATACTTTTCATTAAGCTTAAAGATGATAATATTTGTTTCCACCGGAAAAACACTCTCCACATAATCGGCCTGCAATAAAGCCTGTTCCATGGCCTTTGCTTTGCGGTGATCCTCCTGAAGTCGTTCTATGTTGTTTTCCAGAGCGTATATACAGGCTGCTGCTAAATAACCAGCCTGGCGCATGCCGCCACCCAACACTTTTCTCACACGGCGGGCTCGTTTAATGAAATCCTTGCTGCCCAGTAATACCGAGCCAACCGGTGCGCCTAACCCTTTAGAGAGGCAGACAGAGATGCTGTCGAAGTAATTGCCATAGGCTTTTGCATCATCTCCGGAGGCTACTAACGCATTAAATACACGGGCTCCATCCAGGTGCAGAGCCAGGTCGTGGCGTTTGCAAACCTCAGAAATGGCTGCGATCTCTTCAATAGTATAAAAGTTGCCGCCGCCCCTGTTGCACGTGTTTTCCAGCGCTACAAGTTTTGTTTCCGGGTAGTGTACATTATCCAGCGGACGGATATGCGCTTCCACCTGTGTGGGAGTCATTTTGCCGCGAGTACCATGCACCAGCGCCATGGAGGCACCGGAGTTAAATGCGATACCGCCACCTTCGTACTGGTAAATGTGCGCCGAAACATCACAAATAACCTCTGTAAGCGGCTGCGTGTGCACTTTAATGGCGATCTGGTTGGTCATGGTGCCGGAAGGGCAGAAGAGCCCTGCTTCCAGGCCAAACATGGCGGCAGCTTTTTCTTCGAGCTGATTTATTGTCGGATCTTCACCGTATACATCGTCGCCAACAGGGGCGGCAAACATAGCCTGAAGCATTTCAGGGGTTGGTTTTGTAACGGTATCGGAACGTAGGTCTGTTATTTGCATAGGAATTAGATTCTGGAAATACTTTACTTTGTAAAAATAATAACTTAGTTTTGCCGTTCAAATTAAATATTGCAACGATGGGAGTTACTAGATTAAAAAGAAAAGACCGTAAGAATAAAGCAAGAGCTAATAACAAGGTGGCTAGAATAAAGCAATTGTTAATCACACCTGTTATTAAGAACGTTGACATGGATGAGCTTCGTGCTCAGTTCGGTGAAGCTCCAAAGAACAAAAAGGAAAACACTGAGACGGCAACAGAGCAGAAAGAGGAGACTTCTGCTGAGTAATTACGGGTAAGTAAGCCCATCTGCCTGCCGCTGCTATTTCAGCAAATGGCGGCGGCTTACTCAATAAGATCTCAAAGTGTGTTTGCATCGCAGGCACACTTTTTTTATGCCCTTTTCCCAAGCTCAATTACCTGCAGGTCACGTACCTGCCCCTCTTCAATAGCAAAGCGTACCATGGTCCTGATCTTATGAAAGCCATGCTTGCCGGCTGCCCCCGGGTTTATATGCAGCAGGTTGTTAAGGTTCTTGTCCGTCATGATCTTCAGGATGTGGGAGTGGCCGGTGATATAAAGCTGAGGCGGATTCTCTTGTATGGTTTGCCTGATATCCGGATGGTACTTGCCCGGGTAGCCACCAATGTGCGTCATCAGCACATCCAGGCCATTGGCCTCAAAGCGTAGCACCTTGGGGTGTACCTGCCGGACATCGGCACCGTCTATATTGCCATACACGCCCCGTAGCGGCGCGATCTCATGGAGGCGGTCTGATACCTCCAGTGTTCCAAAATCGCCGGCATGCCAGATCTCATCCCTGTCAGAGAGCAGACGGATGATCTGCTCGTCGAGGTAAGAGTGGGTGTCGGAGAGGAGGCCTATTTTCATATGCGTTTAATTTGAAACTCAAGATACGGTTTTTAGTCCGGTTGCGATACGAAACAGGCATGCATTGGCGGATTGCTCTGTTCCTGATTTTTTTATTGGAACGTAGTGGGCTGTTGAAGCTCGATAAAATTGAAACCTGAAAAGTGTTGTTTCCGGGAAACCTCAGGAGGCCTCTTCATCACTGAAACGGTCACCGTTGGAGAACATATCCTGGGAAAGCGTATTCCATAGGTAAGGGACCTGTGGCAGCCGGTAAAGGAGTAATAAGCCTATGGCCATGACAATGGTGGCCGGAAGAGCTGAGGCCATCCCTAAGGGCACTGTAGCTACCATGAAAATAATTCCTCCCACCACACCTGCTTTAAAAACCCAGCCCCTGGCCCACATGCTGAAGGCTATCAGTAGCTGCAGGGTGGCTATAACACTTACAAAAGAAACGATGTGCTCAGCGAACCAGCCAAGTATAAAATCCTTGTAGGCTTGTAACAGGGCAAAATCAGCGTAAACCAGGTACTCTTCCGGCACACCGGAAACTTTGTAGAAATTGAAGATAGCTGCCCAGCCAAAAAGCAGAAAGTATAGAAAGCGCGCTGTGGACGGTTTTTTCCAGCTGGCCAGCCAGATAAGCAGGGCCATCAGGTTAGAAGTAGTATAGGCAACCCAAAAAGTGGCAGGAGAGCTGAAATCCATAACAATAGAATGCGTGGTTAACCTGTAAATAACCAGTTTGCAAGGCTCACCTGTTACCAGGAGCTAGAAGTATAGCTGCGTGAAGCGCAGTAACCCCGGCCCTTATAGCCGGAGTTACTGCTATTCTTATGTTTTACGCTCCCCAGGTCTCCGGGGATTTTCTCCATTCAGCTAAAGTGTCCATGGCCGATGCCGGAATGTATCCGTTTGCCAGGGCGGCCTGAGTCAGGGCATTGTAATCGCTGAGGCAATGCAAAGGGATACCGGCTTTTCTGAAGTTATCTTCTGCCACTGCAAAGCCATACGTGAAAATGGCTGCCATACCTACTACCTCAGCACCGGCGGCCTTTACGGCCTCTGCCGCTTTCAGCGAGCTACCACCGGTAGAGATCAGATCCTCTACAAGCACTACTTTCTGGCCCTCCAGCAGGCGTCCTTCAATCTGGTTGCCCATACCGTGCTTCTTCGGCTCCGGCCTGACATACAGAAAAGGCATTTCCAGGCAATCGGCTACCAGTGCGCCCTGTGCAATACCAGCTGTGGCAACACCAGCTATCGCCTCTGCCTCAGGGTACTGCTGTCTGATCAGTTCGGCGAGCTGCTGCTTAATATAACTACGGATGTAGGGGAAAGAAAGTGTAACGCGGTTATCGCAGTAGATGGGCGAGTTCCAGCCGCTGCTCCACTTAAATGGCTGCTCCGGCCTTAGTTTCACGGCCTCTGTTTCCAACAGGAAAGAGGCTACCTGATGTGCTGTGTTCGTAGATTCCATAGCCCGAATTTACGTAAATAATATTCCTTTTTAAGTTACGGGGTTTTGATTAAGCCGAATTATTTATCTATTTGTGGAAATTTCGTTTTTATCTGAAGCTACGAACCGCATGAACGTTTTTATTAACGATATTCCCCTGATCTTAAAAAAGGCTACTGAAAAGGTGTATAAGCATGAGTATGACCTCATTCTAAAAGCCTCTGACCACTTTACCTCGAAAGATCTTGTAGGGGACGTACTCATAAAAGAAGCTGATGCCGCTCTGATTGACAGGCTGGTTCGACTGATGGAAGTGAAAAAACTTAAAAAGCTTCGCTCACTGACATTAGTAACCGACAGGAAGACAAAGCTGATAGCTCATCTGAAAGATCAGTTTAAAATAGTAAAAGCTGCCGGCGGCCTGGTGCTGAAGGAAGGGAAAATACTGATGATCTACCGCCTGGGCGTGTGGGACCTGCCAAAAGGCAAGCTGGAGAAAAAAGAGAAAGTGCAAGCTGGTGCCCTGCGTGAAGTAGAGGAGGAATGCAACATTAAAGTAGAGGTGATCGACAAACTGCCTAAAACCTGGCACTCCTATGCCTATAAAGGCAATAAGATACTAAAGAAAACCAGCTGGTACCTGATGAACTGTACTGATGACAGCCTGATCAAACCGCAGGCCGAGGAGTTTATCGAAGAAGTGCGCTGGATGACTCCCGAAGAAGCCTTGCAGGTACTACCAAAGGCTTATACTTCTATCTCATTTATAGTGAAGCACTATCTGCAATCTCTGAAAACCGGAAAGGTATAAACTCATCCACATTGCCCCCGAAACGGTGAATCTCCCTGATAATGGATGAACTGATAGCCGCCAGGTGAGGAGCCGTAATCAGGAAAACGCTTTCCAGGTCGTGGTTCACGTGGCGGTTTGCCTGGGCAATCGTGTTTTCATACTCAAAATCAGTGGTGTTACGCAGCCCTCTGAGTAAGAATTGCGCCCCTACTTCGCGGGCAAATTCAGCGGTCAGCCCTTTAAAAGTTTGCACCTGGATTGTAGGCTGATCGGCAAAAATATTTTTCATAACATCAAACATCTTGTCTACCGGAATATAGCGCTGCTTGCTGCTATTGTTACCGATAGCCACGATCACCTCATCAAAAAGTTTAGCCCCCCGCATCACTACATCGTAGTGGCCGTTTGTAAAAGGGTCAAAGGATCCGGGAAATAAGGCAATTCTTTTCATGGTAGTAAGTTGCGTAACTGAAAACTATTGACTGCTAAACAAGTGGTTTTAATAAATGACTGATCTTTTAGCTAAAATGGGCAAGTACATGTAAGCTACAATTCTAAACGTAGTCATTCTCTTCAACACCTATTCGCACAGGTGAAGGCTGTAAAGCTCAAAGTACCGATGTTCGAACAGGTCGTGAAACTTATAGCTGTACTCCACATCGGAGGGCTTTTTGCCGAGTTTTATATTTCTGATATACTTCTGAAGGGTGCTGAAAAGGGTGGAGTCATGGGTAATATCACCCCAAACCGTGATCGCATCCCGGTCAGGGTTCAGCTTTTGCTCCTGCATCACAAAAATAATATAGTAGATAAAGTCCTCCGGGCTCAGGTAATGGAAGGTATTACAGAATTCCAGACCGGAAGGGCTCACGACCAGCACAGTTACATAGTTTCGCTCTACAAAGGCGCATAGCTGGCGCTCTGTGTTTCTGCCCACCTGGTGGAGCACAGAGCGGATCAGGGCACTGGTAAGGTGCACGAAATGGACAGGCTGCTCCGGGAATATATCCTGCAATGCCTGCCAGAGCACAACATCTACTGAGAAAATATTGACTGCCTCTATACCGCTGTGGCTATAAGCCAGCACCACATCGCGTTGCTGATCTACCTGGCTGTGCAGGCGCAGGTAATCTGCTTTGTGGGCAGCATCATAGAGTGTTTCGGGCACCAGGGTAAAATGAGTATTGCTGACAGAAACGCGCACAGAGTTCCAGCGCACGGCCTTGAACAGCGGGTTATCAGAGGCAATCAGGCGTAGCTGCTCTGCTACCTGTACTGCCGAGAAAACGGTGATAAGCTCATAATCTTCGAGCACTACAAACTTATTGCGCTTCAGGTCCACGATTGCCAGGCGGATAGACTTCTGCCCCAGCGAAAGGTATAAATTGCAATCACCGGCCTGCGAAAGCTCAAAAGCCTCATCCTGTATCTTATGTGACAGCCGGAAATGGGTATGTATTGTGTTCAAAGTATGTTGTGCTTATGCGAACAGGGTAAAATGCTTCCTGCGCTATGCAAGTATAAAAAAAATATGCCAAACGACAGCAGTGCTTTATCCCTGCACAAAATAATGGTCCTGCCCCAGCAAGTCATCCAGGGAGATAAGGTACTGCAGTGAGCGGTGTTTGTCTTTAACAGGCAATGCCAGGATCTCTTTGATGGTCAGCCACTGCACCTGCTCTATCAGTTGCTGATCTGGCGCAGCTTCAGGATCAGTACCTGTTGTTAAACTACCTTCCGCTACCTGTACTTCAAAAAAGAACTCTATGGCATGCAGGGGCTTCTGCAGAAACTCATTTACAAACAGGAACCTGCCCACCTTTACCTGCAGTCCGGTTTCTTCGAGCATCTCTCTTTTAAGGCATTGCTCCATACTCTCCCCAAATAATAAACCTCCACCGGGGGGAGCCCAGAAAGCATCGTTGCCCAGCGTATGGCCGTGGCGCACTAACAGCAGCTTGTCATTTTTGATGCAAACGCCGCACACACGAACGCGTAGGTTTTGGGCGTACGCAGCGGCTTTGGGATTAAGTTCTGTCATGTTTGGCTACAAGTATGATTGGTCGTAAATTTACAGAATGATCCAAACATTTAACCCTGATTTTGAGCAGGACATACGCGAAAAGCTCGGGCGGCAGGAATTTATGAAGCTTCTGGGCTTTACAATAACTAAAGTTGAGGTTGGCAGGGTAGAAGGTGAACTCCCTTTGGAGCAGAAACATAAGCAGCACAAAGGCTTTGCCCACGGGGGCGTGATTGCCACTCTGGCTGACATCGTGGCTGGCTTTGCTGCCGTTAGCCTGGTACCAAAAGGGCATCATGTGGTAACAGCCGAAATAAAAGTGTCTTACTTTCATCCGGGTGTGGGAGACAAGCTCATCGCCAAAGGATATGTTTTAAAACAGGGCCGTAAACTGAACTTTTGCGAGGCCGAGGTTTTTGTAGTAAAAGGTGATGCTGCACCATTGCTTATTGCCAAGGCCAGCGCCAGTATGGCTAACATAACACCAGAGGATGTGCTGCGAGCTAATTAACCATCCACTCATCCAAAATTTAATTATATGCGTCCGGTAGAAGCGTTACGAAACAGTTTTCCATTTGAACCCACAGAGGATCAGGCGCGCCTGTTTGCCAAACTGGATGAGTTTATATTATCGAAGCAGGAAGAAAAGCAGGTTTTTTTACTGAAAGGCTATGCCGGTACGGGTAAAACCACGGTCGTGACATCCCTGGTTAAAATATTGAATAAGTTTGGTTACAAGTATGTTTTGATGGCACCCACTGGCCGTGCAGCCAAAGTAATGTCGAGCTACAGCGGACGCCCTGCCTTTACGATACACAAGAAGATCTACCGCCAAACGGCAAACCCTTACTCAGAGGGCCTTACATTTACCCGCATGCCGAATAAATCGGACAATACGGTGTACATCGTGGATGAGTCTTCGATGATCTCAGATGAGAGTGGTTTTGGGGAGAATGGGCTGCTGCGCGACCTGCTGCAGTATGTTTTTGATAAAAAGAATAATAAGTTGCTTCTGATCGGCGACACGGCGCAGCTGCCACCGGTAGGCCAGACCTTAAGTCCATCACTGGATGCCGAATACCTGAAGCAGAACTTCCGGTGCCATGTGCAGCAACTGGAGCTGAAACAGGTGATGCGGCAGGCGGAGTCGTCGGGGATACTGATGAATGCCACCCAGCTGCGCGACCAGATGAAGCAGGAGAACATGGAGATCAAGCTTTTTACTAAAGGCTGGCGCGACATTTACAGAATGACCGGCGAAAAGCTGGAGGATGGGCTGCGGTACGCCTATGATAAGTATGGTATAGAGAATACGATCGTTATCTGCCGCTCCAACAAAATGGCTAACCTGTATAACCAACACGTGCGGCGGCAGATTTTTTTTGCCGAAGACGAAATAGGGGTGGGGGATTACCTGATGATCGTGCGTAATAACTATTTCTGGCTGCCCAAGGATTCAGACATCGGCTTTATGGCTAACGGTGACTTTGTGGAGGTTACAAAGATAATCCGGGACGAGGAGATGTATGGCTTCCGTTTTGCGGATGTACGCCTCCGGTTCGTGGATTACCCGGATGCGCAGGAGGAGGAAATGAAGATCATGCTGGACACCCTGCATACAGATGCTCCTGCTTTGCCCGCTGATCAGAACAAAAAGCTGTATGAGGCCGTGCTGCAGGATTACATGGATATTCCTAACAAACGGGATCGTAACAAAGAAGTAAAGAAAAATCCTTATCTTAATGCCCTGCAAGTGAAGTTTGCCTATGCCTTGACCTGCCATAAAGCGCAGGGTGGTCAGTGGAAAGCGGTATTTGTGGATCAGGGATTTTTAAAGGATGATATGGTGAACGAAGAGTTTGCGCGCTGGCTTTACACAGCCCTTACCAGATCGTCGGAGGAGCTGTATCTGCTGAACTTTAACGAACAATTATTAGTTACCTGACAAAAGAAAATCTTATTTTGTATCGTTTTTGAGACAAAACAAGTATATATCATATCGCTATAACTTTAATCCTTTACAAAATGAAAAAAGTACTTCTTTCTTTTGCATTTGCCGCATTCGTTGCCGGTGGTGCAATGGCACAAGAACAGCCTAAAGCCAAGGCTTCTGCCCCACAGGAGCAAGCAGTTAATGGCCCTGCCCTTACATTTGAAGAAACAGAGTATAACTTCGGCGACATTGCCCAGGGTGATGTAGTGGAGCATACTTTCAAATTTAAGAACACGGGTACGCAGCCGCTTGTGATAGAGCGTGTGGATGTATCGTGTGGCTGTACGACGCCAGCGTGGACAAAGGAGCCTGTAATGCCTGGTAAAACTGGTATTGTTACAGCTAAGTTTAACAGCGCCGGCAAAATGGGACAGCAGAAGAAGGCGATAACTGTACACTCAAACGCCGCTGATGGTGATAAGTATGTGTACATCGTTACCAACATCAAAGAAAAAGGAGCAGCCAGCGCTAAAAACTAGTTTTTAGCACCTGGTACACTATAAAAAGCGAAAGGCTTCCGTTTCCGGAAGCCTTTCGCTTTTTAATTCACTTTGTAGAGTGCATTTGAAGATTTTAGCTTATAATGCTTTCAGAATGGCGTAAAACATAGCACCCCAGCCAACAATTAACAGCGTACCACCAATTGGTGTAATGGCGCCAAGCCAGGTAATGCCCGTAGCACACAAAGTATACAGGGAGCCGGAGAAAACCACAATGCCCAGAAAAAAGCACCAGGCAGCTACCTGCAAAGCCGGCTGCTCTACTCTGAATAAGAGCAAGCCCACAGCCAGAAGTGCCAGTGTATGGTACATCTGGTATTTTACAGCGGTTTCAAAAGTGTCAGTGCGCCCCGTGGCCTGTAACATTGGGGCCAGGGCATGTGCCCCGAATGCTCCGATGGCAACAGACAAAGCACCCAGTGCAGTGGCTATCAGAAGAATGGCTTTCTGAGTCATCTTGATTTATAGCTTACTGGCCTTCTTCTGCTTCCAGCGCTTCGATCACCTGCTCCTCAAACTCCTGCTGGCTATCGTACTGGCTAAATTCTAACGTTTTACCTGTCGCTTTAAGCTCCTGCACTACATCAAGGGCTACTACCAGTGGCTCAATTTCTTTTCCGTTCAGTTCAGCATCCCAGTTAGCGCCTACAAGCAGGGCATCAGAGTACATGCCTACGCACCAGTTCTCCAGGAACTCTACTACCGAAATAGACTCTGCCTTATATCCTTCCCAGTCGTCTTCGGCACAGGCAGCCGCGCCGGACTCTTCTGACCAGAAAAGAATAACTTCTGTGTCTTCGAATTCCGATGAGCTTGAAGTAGCCCAGGTATCGTTATGCGTTAAGCCCCAGACTTTATCTGATTCTACTATTTTACTTATGAATGAACGATAGTTTTTTTCGATGTCTGCTGCACTTGTTGCCATGATCGTTGTGTTTAATATGATTGTTGCTTTGATACAAAGGTATACTTTTAGCTTAAAGAAAAGATATGGAATGTATACTTTACCAAAATTGCGACTGAACTGTTAGCCTATTCTTTACCTAATTCCTTGTACAGGTTCGGGTAATCTGATATCAATCCATCAACGCCCATGCGTTTCAGCGCTTCCATCTCGTCAAGGCTGTTCACCGTCCAGGGAATCACTTTTATACCTTTACTGTGCGCCGCTTGCACCAGTTCCGGTGTCACCAGTGCGTGGTCCGGACTATAGATTACAGGCGTAAAGCCAAGCGCTACCAGGTGCTGCTCCAGGGTATTTGTATCCTCAACAAGCAGCGAAGTTCTCACCTCCGGCAACGTTCTGTGTAATACCTGCAGTGTACGTACATCAAAAGACTGGATGATGACATAGGGCAGTAGCTCCTTTTCCTTTATAACATCTGTCAGTCGTTCCACAAATTCTTCCGGTTCAGGATGATAAATGCCGTCTCCTGCAGGTGTGGATTTTGTTTCGATGTTGTAAAATACCTGGGGGAGCTTGTGGCTTTTAATAAAGGCCTGCACTGTGTCTATTACTTCTGCCAGTAGTGGCTTATGCGTATGTACCAGCTGTTGCTCCGGGAAACGGGCATAAAATTTAGATCCGGCATCAAACTGACGGATCTGTGCATAAGGCAGTTGGTACAAAGCATACTTCTGAGCATCTGCGGCAGGTATTTCTTCACCGCCTGGCTGCAGTTCATGCTCCGGGTTTATGCATGGATCATGTGACAGAAGTACCTTTCCATCTTTGCTGATATGTACATCCATCTCCAGGGTGGTAACCCCAAGTTCAAGGGCCTTCAGCATAGCCGGAATCGTGTTTTCCGGCATCAGACCGCGTGCCCCCCTGTGGCCTTCCAGGTCAAAGGCAGGGAGGGGTGGGTATACTTTAGCTGATGGAGACATTGTATAACTTAATCGTGCTAATACGTTATTTCCTGTAATTTCTACTCCCAAAAATTCCGCTGCCTACCCTGATCATGGTGCTGCCCTCCTCCAGGGCCAGCTTCCAGTCAGAAGTCATGCCCATCGATATCTCTTTAAAGTCATCGTTAGCAAAAAAGAAAGTCTCTTTCAGGTTCATAAAGCAGTTCCGTAGGTACCGAAACTCATGGCGTAGCTTGGTTTCGTCTTCTGTGTTAGTGGCAATACCCATCACACCTGTTATCCGGATATAATTCATGGTTCTGTATTCTTCTGACTGCAGCAGTGCCACGGCCTCATCATAGGTCATGCCATATTTTGTTGCTTCGTCGGCGATGGAGATCTGCAGCATACAGTTTATAGGAACTGTGCGGTTAACTAACTCAGCGCGCTTATTTATCTCTATCAGTAGCTTCAGGCTGTCAACGGATTGTATGGTATCTATGAAATCTGAAATATACTTTACCTTATTTGTCTGCAGGTGGCCGATGAGGTGCCAGGCTATATCGTGGGGTAGCTGGGTGTGTTTCTCTACAAGCTCCTGCACTTTGTTCTCCCCGAAAAGGCGATGGCCGGCATCGTAAGCTTCTTTCACTATTTCAGCCGGATGTGTTTTACTTACTGCCACCAGGCGGCAGGGGGTACTCTTTAGTTGTTCATCGAAGTATAGAATATTCTCTTTGATGCTCATAGTTTTATAGCTCGGTTATTTTCTCTTTAGTTTTATTAAGCTGGTGGCTTTATTCTGCTGCACTAGAATTATGCGGGTGAATAGGCTTGTGCCAGCATTAAGCCGGTTCAATCTTCCAACACGTTTGTGATAAATGTGTTTTTCAGCAACATCCAGGTCAGGAGCAGGAGCAGGGCCCACTTAAGGTATACCTGGTAGTAATCACGGGCATCCCGGAACCGCTTTTCCGACACTTCTGTTTTTTCCATTCTGTTGATATTCCGGAATATCTCCTGCAGGGTACTTTTACTGTCAGCCCTGAAAAATTGTCCCTGGCCGATCTCAGCAATTTTCCTTAAGTTAGATTCATCCATCTGCGTCTCCACGTAGAGCGTATTGCCTGCGTCATCCACATCGTAAGCCACCTGACCATCTTTACCAATTCCTATAGTATAAAGTTTTATTCCGTAGGCATAGGCCAGTTGGGCTGCCAGTTCAGGGTCGAGGCTGCCGGCTGTGTTTTCGCCATCGCTGATAAGTATGATCACCTTGCTCTTGGCCTCTGAATCGCGCATGCGGTTAATGGCTACGGCAAGTGCACTTCCGATGGCGGTACCATCGTTCGGGATCATTTTGAAACTGATCGAGTTGATATTTTCACGGAGCAGCTGATAGTCGGTGGTAAGCGGGGCTAAAGAATAGGCATCGCCGGCAAAAACTACCATGCCGATCCTGTCCTGTACGCGGCCCTTTACAAAATCCTGGGCTACTTCTTTGGCCGCTGCCAACCTGCTCGGGGCTATGTCGCTCAGCTCCATGGAACCCGACACGTCCATTACAAGCACAATGTCTATCCCTTCTGCCAGTTGCTCTATTTGCTCGTTTACACGCTGCGGCCTGGCCAGTGCTACCAGTATCAGCAACATGAAAAGCAGGTAAATTATTCTGGGCACAAAGCGCAGCAGGCTGCTCCACTGCCATCGGAGTTTCCCGTCAAAAAGGGCCAGGTCCAGCTTGTTTTTTGTGTTTAACGATAAAAGCCACCTCATCAGGAAAATAAGGGGCACGAGTGGCAGCGCATAAAGTACGAGCGGGTACACCCAGTCAAAAGAGCGCAGGGTGCTGTAGCTGAACCACTCCAGGCTTAGCCAATCCCAGAAATCATCGGGTATTCTTAGCATTTCGGATCATTTCTCTTTGGGCCTTATAACGGGACTTGGCAAACCGGCGAAGCATACTCAGCGCCTGGTTAGTTTCGGGATCTGCCTCTGCCACTACGGTACCGTAAATAGCTCTGTCGCAGAGGCGCAGGGCAGTGTTCACACTTTCGTCGTCGTGGTAATACTCCACAATTTCTTTGGTGGTAAAGGAGTTAATGGCGCTTCGCTCCAGCTTTGTAAGGTAGTTTTTCCAAAGCGAGACAGCTTTCTCCATGCTCTGCGACGATCCGGACTTCACAAAGCGGTCCAGGTGCGAATTATAGCGCGTGGCAAAGTACATGTGGTCTTTCCGGAGGCGGTACAGTTTATACTTGCTTTTGATAGTCTTACCAAATATAAACCAGATGAGGCTAAGGAAAACCGCGCTTGCCACTATCCAGAGTACGACCATGGGCCAGTTGAAACGCTGCGCTACTGGTGCGAGGGCTGTATTGGATTTAATTGGCAAAGGCTCTGAAACCTGCTTCACAAGCTGCTGCAGCACCACAGTATCAGCCCGGGCATAGACTTCAAGGGTGTCGCTGGCCTGCAATACATACACTGGCAGCGCCAGCTGCTGTACCGGTTGCGTTTCAAAGGTACGGAGGGTATACACGGCGCTATCGGTGCTGATGCCCCCTTTGGTATAAGTCGGGTAAAACACCTTGCGCACAATTTCAAAAGGGGCAAAGTTATACTTTTCTTCAGGTAGTACGATCTCCTGCGTGGCTGCATGGCGGTGCACGAGGGTATACCGTATCAGCTGCCCCAGCTTAATGGTATCCTGGTCAAAGGCACCCACAGGTTTAGGTACCTGCTGCCCTGAAACGATGCCAAAGGGCAACAATAAAAGGATAAATAGTAGTAGGTTACGCACTCTTTTTGGTTGACCGGTTTCTTAGTCTGAATAAATTGACCAACTGTGGCACATAATCCTCATTAGTCTGGATTGCCAGGTAATTTGCCTGGTACTTCTGGCAGATACGCGCCACTTTCTCCTGGTTCTCTGCATACTGGGCAAAATAATGCTTCTGAAAGGCATCGCCTGAAGTATTCAACCAGATGGTTTTGCCGCTTTCTTTGTCCAGTACAGGTACAATACCGAGCGGAGGTATCTTCTGCTCCCGCACGTCCTGCAATTGTATCACGATCAGGTCGTGCCGCTTGGCTAGCATGCCCAGTTCCTTTTCGTAATTCATATCAATAAAATCAGAGATCAACAGGATAATGCTGCGGCGCTTGATAATATCCATCGTCAGCTTAATACCTGCTGCCAGGTTTGTTTTTGCTGACTTTGGCGTGAGCTCGTTCAAGGCTTTGATAATGGTGTATGCCTGCTGGATACCTTTGGCCGGTTTGATATATTTCTCCTTTTGGTCAGAGATGCAGATAATACCGATCTGGCTTTGCTGGCGGGCCGCCGATAGGGCCAGTACCCCACATATCTCCTTGCCAACATCAATTTTCTGCTGCAAACCTGTACCTATACTTTGCGAGGCGCTTACATCCAGCATCAAAAAAACGGACTGCTCTTTTTCCTCACGATAGGTTTTAACAAAGGTACCATGCCCTTTTGCCGACACGTTCCAGTCAATGGAACGCACATCATCGCCATACTGGTAAGCACGCACATCGTCGAACTCCAGCCCCGTTCCTTTAAAAACGGAGTGGAAATCGCCTTGCATTTGGGTGGTAATTGCCTTGCGAATGCGGATCTCGTACTTGCGTAGCTTTTGAACAAGCTCTTTCATGGGTCAGTGCCGAAGCGTCAGATTTTAAAATTATGATATATTATCGTAATTTTCCATCCGTGAAAAGACTTTTCTACATACTTTTTTGCCTGAGCCTGTTTGGCTGCGGGGCAGATTCATCTGACAGGCCTAAAAATCTTGTTCCAGAGGACAAGATGGTACAGATACTGGCCGACATCCACATTGCTGAATCAAGGATTGAGACCAAGGTGGTTTACCCAGATACGGCGCTCATGACCTATAATTACTGGCAAAAGGAAATATTGCAGAAACACGGGGTAACGGAGAAGCAGTTTCGGGACACGTACCGCTATTACCAAAACCACTTGAAAGAAATGGATGCCCTCTATGAAACAATTATTGATACATTGAGTGTGCGTGAAACCAAACTTAGAGCTTCCGGGCAGGAACCTACTCCGTTGCGCGAAGAGTAACAGTTTTATTAATGTAGTTTGCTGCCATTGGGCACTTTGCCAGCTGGTTGTGCGAGTATAATATCCCCGTTCTCGTCAGAAAAGCCTGTTACGAGCACCTCCGACATAAATTTGCCGACCTGCTTTTTACCCAGATTAGTCACGCAAAGTACTTGTGTGCCCACTAGTGCCTCTTTCGTATAGTGCCTGGTGATCTGGGCGCTGGATTTTTTTATACCTAAAGGCCCCAGGTCTATTGTTAATTTGTATGCGGGGCGGCGCGCCTCCGGGAAATCGTTTGCTTCCAGAATGGTGCCTACCCTGATATCCGTCTGCTCAAACTGCTGCCAGGTAATTGTTTCCATTGTTTCGGAGGGTGCGTGCATAGGGCTTATCTATTGTTGAAGATTGGAATAAATGGAACCAGAATTATCTCCATTTCTTTTAAAAATTAACGGATCTCTTTACTCTTTATTTTGTGGCAAACTTTGTCCCAACATATAGTAGTATTGTTCTGATGTATAAGTACAGTACTAAACCTACTAAACAAAAGATGGCTCCGATACCTGTTGGAAGGACTGTGCCAAATGTAAAAGTCATGCCTAGTACAAAGCCGAGAAAACATTCGGCTCGGTAAATCGGAAACAGAATAGCTAACGGGAGTAGCCCTAACACCATAATGCCTGCTATATCAGTATAACCATAAGTAAAGAAAACGGAGAGTATTAGACCAAATAACAAAGCTCCTGCAAATCCATAAATTACAGGTAACAGGAAGTTCGGGGTATCAGGATTCTTGTTTTCGTTGCTAAAAACTCTCTTCTGAACACGATACAAAAGAAACCAGGTGAGTACAGGAATCAGCACTGCTCCCCACCAATCTGATATGGAAGGCAATGCTTCATTTGCCAGAATATGATGATTTGGTACACCTCCGTTAAAATGGTTCCAACCCAGAAATGCCCAGTCAGCTATCGTTACTACAGCTGTGAAATATACCCTGATTTTAAAAAAACTATTTTGGTTCATAGTTTACATCCTGTTTTATGACTTTCCATTTTTTAATTAACGGGTATGCAAAACGGAGGGCGGGGCCGTCGGCCGTAGCATAGCTGATGCACAATGTTACCTGCTGTCTTTTATTTGGTGAATTCACAAAAGTGCCACAATACACCTGATGGGTCATTCATTATTAATTCTCTGCCCCAATCAAATTGCTTTATTTCAGTGAACATTACCCCTGTATATTTTCCTTGTAATCCTTTATTCGATAACTCTTCTGCGCATCTTCCAATGTCATCCACTTCCAGGAATATCATTGTGTTATTAACCCAATCTTCAACATAGTAGTCCTGTAAATAGAACCCTAAATTCTCATTCACCCTAAAAAGACACATCTTATCCCCAATAACAACTTCCTCAAATTCAAGTGCCTTATAAAATTCTCTTGACTCCTAGTAGTTTTTTGCTCCAATGAACGGGCGAATAGCTTTTGAAAGTGAATCCATTGATTTTATTTTCTTTTAAAATTGCAGGTAAATGATGGGCTAGGGTGCATTTATACACCATAGCTGGGGTTGTGCTTTCGTCCTTTTCTTTTATTCTCCAGTACTTCCATTAATCGCTGGTTTAGGTAAAGTTTTTCTTTTCCGACCTTGGTTGCTTTTAAGAAGCCTTCCTGCTCAAGCGCTATCAGGTAATTGCCTACTGTTTTTGGTGTTCCCATATTCGCGTCAATCAGAAACTGGCGCTTTGTATACGGCAGCCTGAATAGTATCTCTATTAACTCCTTCGAATGTATTTTGGGGAGTTTCTCTCTTATTTCTTCCGAAGTGGCCTCCATGACAGCCATGATCTCCCCCAACTTTATTAGTCCGCTGATGGCTGTTTTTTCTATCATGTCCAGCATGTATAGCACCCAGCCTTCCCAATCTTCGGCTTCTGTAACGTCCCTTAGCTTCTGATAATATGCCGACTTGTTCTGGATAATATACTCACTCAAGTATAGCGCAGGCACATCCAGCAGTTTCTCCATCTTCAGGTAAAGCAAAAGCAGTATTCTTCCTGTTCGTCCGTTTCCATCAATGAACGGGTGTATAGCTTCGAACTGGTAATGCATGACGGCCATTTTGATGAGCGGGTCCAAGGTACTTTCCTCATTAATGAAGCGCTCCAGATTAGCCAGTTTCTCGCGTATTACCGCTTCTCCCGACGGTGGCGTATAGATCACTTCGCCCTGCGTGTTGGATAAAGTCGTGCCCGGAGTAGCCCTGATACCCGATGTGTTCTGCTTGATGCATTGCATGATCTCCACACAAAGGTTCGTTGTGATGAATGGCCGCTCTTTGAGCTTTTCCAAGCCGTACCATAGCGCCTCTTTGTAGCTTATAACCTCTTTTGCTGCCGTGGATTCATATCTCTTTTCAGCCACAACTGATTTATAGAGGTCATCATTAGTGGTGATAATGTTCTCTATTTCAGAACTTGCCTTAGCTTCCTGTAAATGGATTGTGTCCAGGAAAAGGCTTGGGTTAGGTAGGTTAATAATGGCTCCATTCAGTTGTGCCAAGGCCCTGCTCGCTTTGACGGTCTTTCGCATGACTTCTTTTGTTTCCAGATCTGCCTTCGGAGGAAGCAGGGGCAAATTATTGTAAGGTATTTCTCTATGAAATTGGGCCATAATGAGGGTAATAGTTACTCTTGTTCTAAATACAAAGGTAAAAATAGTGATTTATTACACCTGTTGTTCGTTCACAGGTAACTATTACTCCTGTAGGTTCATTTCATGCATTGCCTGAACGGATTTGCGCAGGCGAAGCCGAAACGTAGTGGAGGTTAAGGCTGCGCTTGGTTATGGGACTTAATTTTTATATTCCTTGATGTTGACTTCTTGTACAACCGCTTTGCCATCATGGTACAATATTTCCTTGCTTAAGAAACCGGCTGAGTCATATGTGTAGACTATCTTCGAATCAGGGACTTTGGCGACCCCAATAGGAGAAGCAACTTTATCATTCACTTCTGTTAGTTTCTCAATCAATCTGCCGTGATTATCATAGATGAAGTACTCGTTCTCAAAGATATTTCTGCGAGTCTTTCTGAGCTCTACCAGCTTCCCACTCTTATCATACTTGTAGGCTCCCTTCCAGAGTAAACCATCATTCTCCTTTATTACTACTGAGTCTCTTCTATTCCCATCATAGGTATAGTAGTTCCAAGTCTCAACCGTGTCTCCTGATGGCTCAACCCTTTTGGCTGTTTTCTCCTTTATCAGCCTATTTTTCATGTCATAAAAGTAAGTCTGCTTGTAATCTACGGTGTCTAGATTAACCAGCGAGTCATGTGTAGTATAAGTGCCAACAGGGTTATCTAAAGAGTCATAGATCAGTATGCTCCTTACTGCTCCATAAGCTTGCTCACAGCTTCTTCCCCAAACCTTCTCTTTCAGTTTTCCAGTTTCATCATAGATTTCGGCTTGGCTATAATGTAGCGAAGCTATATTATAGCTTTGGTTAGGCTAAATTATTTTACTTGTAAGTTCCCCTTTTTTATAAAAATCTAAACTAAGTTTTAAAAGAGTTGGGAGTACACCAATTATTATAAAACCGAATTCGAAGAAGTAATTTTCGAAATAATTAGTCCTCAAAATTTCATTAGTTAGTCTACCTCCCCAATCAATGTAGCTTTGCAATAAGAGGATAAGTAAAGGAATGGCTGAGTTTAAAATTAAATAAATAATAAATTTTAGGTTATTCTTTAATTGGAAAACTGCAGCCATCTTTTCAGATAATTTTAACCACACCAAAATTCCTAAAGTCATAGGAATTAATGCAATCAAAGCTAAATAAATAGATGTATCAATGAAGTTTGAAAAGGAAGCCGAGATAGTAAACAGATAAATAAGGGTTACGACGTTGCCAATTATACAAGCTTCTAAAATCTTTTCTTTCATAATTTCTAATTCAGCCAATGTTGAGTATATGGCAAGTAGGGCAGTAGAAAGCGATAAACTGTCAAGTTTGCACTGAGCCAAAGCGTTGTATTTTGTTTTTAATTTATTCATTTATAAAAGCCAATACAACGATTTGGCGGTGTTGGTAAATAGCACTGAACTCTCGTAAACCACTGAACGCCCTATTTGCTATATACCGTGTTGTGTGTTCGGCTTTTTTATTTTTTATTCATTAAGGTAGCAGCCAAAATCTCCAACCATTCCAATGTCTTTTGTAATGTTCAAAGAACTCTTCAAATTCAGCTGGTTTCGGATAATTATTTTTCTCTGCTTCAATTAAATAATCTTCTTTGGTTTTATAAAATGACCACTCGTCTGTTCTTAGGTTCCATATTACATAGTCGCCTTTTTCACCATTAAATTCTCGTTGAGTTTCAGCATACAAGTTGTGATTGTCGAAGGCGAAGTTTTTAATTCCTAACTGGTTATATTTCTCCTTTTCGATATATGCATCATTTCCATTAATTTCTTTTACAACTTGAAAATATCCAACAGGAACTCTTGCACTGTCACCAAGTCCGTGGTCACCCCAATAAGAAAACATAAAAGCAAAAAGTCCAATTGAAATAAGAAGTCCGCTTAGAAACCACAATTTGAATTTCTTCTTTGAAACTCTCGCAAACCAACTTTCAGGTTTAAACTTTCCGATTATCAAAATAGTAATGAAAGTCAGTGTCGCATAAATAACCCCCAAAATGGAGATTTTAATTAACTCGAATACGAAGTGAAAAAGTACTTCCATTAGTTATTAGTTTGTTTTTTTAGCTGACACACAACGGACTAGCCTAAACTGTGGCGTAGCTATAGTTTAGGTGTGGTGCATGTTGCACAACTGGTTGAAGATAATCGTAAAAGCGTATAGTACCAAATCGATGAGGCGATGCAGGGCAGGAAAACTTTCGAAGACGAGCGGGAGCTACGCTTCTCGCTCTCGGCACACGTACCTGAGTGCAACTTCTACAGGCAGCTCAAGCAGCGGCTGGACTTTTCATTTCTCTATGAGCTGACGGCTCCCTTCTATGGCCGCTGCGGTCAGCAGTCGATCGACCCGGTGGTCTTCTTCAAGCTCTGCCTGGTGGGCTACCTGGAGAACATCATCTCCGACAGAAAACTCATCGAGCACTGCAGCCTGCGCCTGGACCTTTTGTACTTCCTCGACTACCAGCTTGACGAGCCGCTGCCCTGGCATTCGACCCTCTCCCGTACCCGCCAGCTCTTGCCTGCCGCGCTCTTTGAGGAAGTCTTCACCCGCGTGCTCTCCCTGTGCGTGGAAGCAGGCATGGTCTCGGGCCATACCCAAGTGGTAGATTCTGCCCTGATCAAAGCCAACGCATCGATGGACTCGCTGGAGCTGAAGGTGCCCCAGCAGGAGCTGGCCGATCACCTGGAGCGGGTCAGGGCAATGAGTCCTGCCGACCGCAGGGCCATGCGCAACAAGGCCAGCCAGCAGCAGCGTACCCTCACCGCCAGCCGCGATGAGCTGCAGGAAATCAAGGCCCGTAATAAGAAGTGGGGAAAAGACCAGCACCCCGGCGCCAGCAATAAGGACAGCCGCTTCACCTCTAACAAGACGCACTACTCCCCGGTGGATCCGGATGCCCGGATAGCGGTAAAGCCCGGCAAGGCCCGCAAGCTCTGCTACCTTTTACAGCTGGCAGTGGATACGGGCAGTCACGTGATCACCCACGCGCAGGCCGACCACGCTGACCGAAAAGATAGCCTGTGTCTGCCAACCCTGCTGGGGTCGCTCACCTCAAGGCTACAGCTGTTAAGCCTCTCGTGTAGTACGCTGCTAGCGGATGCCGGCTACTCCTCTGGTGAGAACTACGCCCTTTTGGAGCAGCAAGGCGTCACGGCTTTCATCCCGCCCCACGGCACCTACAAGGGAGGCCCTGCCGGCTTTACCTACGAGCGGGAAGGGGATTACTGGCGCTGCCCTCAAAATAAAAAGGTAACCTTCCGCAACGTGCTGGTGGAGAAAAAGAACAACAACAAAAAGAGAACCTACTACACCACCAGGAAGGACTGCAGGGACTGCCCCATCAAAGAGAGCTGCATTGGCCAGCTACACGTCAAAAAGATTGAAGTAACCTTCTATCGGGAGGAGTATGAGAGAACCATTGCCCGCCTCCAAAGCCGCTGGGGACGACGCATGAAGCGAGTCCGGCAGGCCACCGTGGAGCCGGTGCTGGGCACACTGCTTAACTTTTTGGGAATGCGCAAGATTAACACCCGGGGACTTGTAATGGCCCACAAGGGGATGCTTTTGGCCGCGGCGGCCTATAACTTGCAGAAGCTGATGCGCTATACCCAAAAAAGAAGTCAGGCGGCTGTCATGGCCCTACCCAG
Source organism: Pontibacter sp. MBLB2868 (assembly GCF_051904785.1). Lineage (NCBI taxonomy): Bacteria > Pseudomonadati > Bacteroidota > Cytophagia > Cytophagales > Hymenobacteraceae > Pontibacter > Pontibacter sp. MBLB2868. Next base: position 987,601 of record NZ_CP196710.1, read on the forward strand.
GCCGGAGCTACATGGTTTTTTTAAACTGCTAATTGAGGCTTGGAAATGGAAGTGCGTGAAAAGAGAATTAAGAAAAGAAATTACTTTAGTGTTGTGCAACAGCTACTGTGGTTAGCCAGATGTGTTTTTATTTTGAACCATAGTTCCTCATTTCAAGAGAGTCCAAACAATCAAAGTCGGGCCACGCAATATGAGATTCGGCTTTTACTAAGAAGAATTGCCTGCCTTCTTTAAAAAGAAGGGATTCTACTCCTAGACCGTCCTCGAGTATCACATTTTCATACAAAATATTTTCTTCAAACTTTCTCTCTGCTTTGTTGAATACGCTTGCCTTACCCAAAAGCAGTAGATCACTGACGATCCACCTGTAGCTTTCACTTGCTTTTACATTTGGCTCTGAAATTTTAGTAAGAGGCGCATAGCCATAAGGTTCTATAAACTGCTTTTTATATTCTTTATAGTATCTCCGCCCCATATCCTTGTGATAGTCTGGAGCAGGAAGATGTTCTATATTAAACAGATTGGCATCTCCTTCTATTGTTCGTATTTGCTTGTTCAGTTTACTGAGGTCATTCTTTTTCTCTTGGCATAAGTTCTTGTCGGAAAGGTTCTCGGCAATATAAGATTGTAAAACTGAAAGCGGAATGAAGATCAACGCATTGCTGTTTTCATAGATAAACTGATTGGCAGTGGTATCAATCTGCAACAGACGAACCAGCTCCTTGTCTGCGAATTGAGCATAGTCGCCTTGACTACTGTCTGTTGCTTTACAGGACACCATCATGAAAACTACCAGAATAAGAACAGTTCTTATCATTTTCTGTAATTTCACTTTTGGCTAACTAGCAGATATGCGTAAACATACGCTTATTACCACTATGTGCGGAGTAGCAATCAACGCCAATTGTTTAGTTTTTTAAATCTTGATTAACGTTTCGGAGTACAATATAACGTTTTTATAATATAATTTCACTGTTGCCATTTTAGTATAACAGAAACATATAGTTTTTGCACTCCGTAATCCTTAGCGAAGCTGATACTTGGTATTGGCGGCCACTTTGTTGTGTATAATCAAGAAACTATGAAGAACGAATCCGGAGCTAGCTTACCTGTGTGGGTAGAGAACATTACTTTACCGAGCACGCAGCGATTAGATAAGAACTTAACCTGTGACGTGTGTATCGTAGGTGGAGGTATTGCAGGTATCACCACTGCATATTTACTGCAAAAAGAAGGCAAGCGTGTTATTGTACTCGAAGCAAGATCTATTGCAGGTGGCGAAACCAGCCGGACTACAGCACATCTTTCAAATGCCCTTGACGACAGGTTCACAAACCTGATCAAGTACTTCGGTAAAGATGGTGCCCGGCTTGCCTGCCAGAGCCATGCACGCGCCATTGAGATGATCGAGAAGATAGCTAAAGAAGAAAATATTGATTGTGATTTCCAGAAGGTGAATGGCTATCTTTTTGCCAACAACCGTGAGCAGGAGGAAGAACTGATGCGTGAGCTGGAAGCTGTACAGCAGATCGGCTGGTACGATGTGGTGATGCGTAAAGCTTGCCCTGTGGATACACTAACTGCCTTGCCTTGCCTGCAATTCCCTGATCAGGCACACTTTCATGTGATGAAGTATATGGCGGGCTTATCTAAAGTATTTATGGATAATGGTGGTCAGATCTTTACCGATACAAAAGTAACAGGGTTTAAATCAGGCCCTGTTATAACGGTTACCGCAGAAGATGGCCATGCTGTGTCAGCAAATCATTTAGTGGTAGCCACCAACTCACCGGTAAATGACCTGGTAACCATCCACACAAAACAGGCTCCTTATCGTACCTATGCCTTAGGCTTGGCTGTACCGAAAGATGCTGTTCCGGATGCATTGTTCTGGGATTTGGACGACCCATATCATTATGTCCGTTTGCTGAAAGCGGATGCGCGCGGAGCTGCTAAAGACTTGCTGATAGTGGGGGGAGCAGATCATAAAACAGGACAGGAAAGCACACCTGCAAACCATTTTTATGAACTGGAGCGCTGGGCGCGGCTTAAATTCCCGATGGTAGAGGAACTGGAATACCACTGGTCCGGACAAGTACAGGAGCCGGTAGACGGGCTGGCTTATATTGGTCGAAATCCGGGTGATACTGATAACGTTTATATTGCCACCGGCGACTCCGGTCATGGCATAACACATGGTACCATTGCCGGAATGTTAAACACGGACTTGATCATGGGAAGAGATAACGAGTGGGCTAAATTATATGATCCGGCGCGTATAAATTTCAAATCAGCAGGTAGCTTTTTAAAGGACAACCTGAATGTGGCAGCACAGTACAAAGACTACGTAACACCGGGTGAGGTAGATGATGAGATGCAGGTAATGCCCGGCTCCGGACGTGTGATGCGTGACGGAACAGATAAGATAGCGGTGTATTGCGATAATGACGGCATTCGGCACAAATGTTCAGCTGTCTGCACACACCTAGGCTGTGTGGTTAGCTGGAACAATGTAGAAAAATCATGGGACTGCCCGTGCCATGGCTCACGCTTTGACCCGTTTGGCAGAGTAATAACCGGACCGGCTACCAAAGACCTGCAAAAGCCAAAACTATAATGATCTCCTTAAGCAGAAAGCCCCGTACGTTGAAGTACCGGGGCTTTCTGCTTTTAAAAACTATACGCTTTTAATGCTGAGAGGCGGCTGTAGATATCCTTTTCCCAGGCTTTCTGTTCCTCCTTATTCAGGCCATGTCTACTAAGTTGGTCAAACAGGGCCTGTTCCTCTTTCCAATCCTGGAAGGCACTTTTAACAGCCAAGTTGAGGTTGCTTTGGAGATTTGTACAACTACTGTTCATGTTGCGCAGCTTTTTCCGTAATAGCCTTGCGTGCACTTCTGTCAGGTCAAAGTGCAATTGTTCATGTAGCAGTAGCTTCTCTGATTTCTTGTTCCTGGACCAGGATTCCTGCGGTAAAAACACACATTTTACATCGTAAGACAGCTTGTTATTGCTGCACCTTGCATCTACAGCAAGATTGGCTGCTGTAAGGGCATGATGTTCATTGGCATCATCCGGAATGCCTTTAAAATCGTCCCAGGTAAGCCTTCTGGCCGCTGACCAGGTAAGCTTATCAGTATTTGTTTCTGCTGCCCCAGGTACGGGTGCTTTCGAGGCAGCTGGAGCTACGTCAGGCAGAAAAATACCTAACCATAGCGACATTGCTAAGGTAAACGTAAACATTTTGACTTGGCTAAAAGTTAAAAAGTGTTCGTAAAAAGCAACGCAGCTATTGCACTTTTAGTGCCATGCTATAATGCAATTTTTTTATACCTGCTACTTAAGTCCCTGAAACGCAGGAACAAAAGTATGGCGGCTACGGATAATCCTACTAATAAACCTGTCCAGACGCCACTTACTCCTAAACCCATTTTAAAGCAAAGGATATAGCCAACAGGCAGGCCAACCACCCAGTAGGCCAGCAGGGAGATGAGGCTTGGCACACGCACATCCTCCAGGCCACGTAAGGCACCAAGCCCTACTACCTGTACGCCATCTGATATCTGGAACAAGGCAGCAATGATGAGTAGGGAAGAGGCGATCTGTATCACTGCAGGGTCATCAATGTAGAGCATCGGGATCAGCTTATTGCCCAGCACCATGAGCAAGCCACTGCCGATCATGAACATGATACCCATGGCAAAACTGCTGTTGCCGGCTACCCGCATGCCCCTGAAATTGCCGAGCCCTTTTTGGTTACCCACCCGGATGGTGGCTGCAGCACCGATGCCACTGGCCATCATGTAGGTAACAGATGCAACGTTTATGGCAATCTGGTGAGCGGCAAGTTCTTTGGCGCCAAGCCACCCGATCATAACAGCCGAGAAACTGAAAGCACCCATTTCAAAGATCATCTGCCCGGAAATAGGTAATCCTAATTTAAAGATATGGTACATGTGCAGCACAGACAGGTGACGCAGCTTCAGGTACTTTCGTAATATTTTAAACCGCTTGGCATAAAGCACATACCCGGCCATCATCATGGCCATCACTACCCTTGAGATCAGCGTTGCCCAGCCGGCGCCTACAAGGCCCATCGGTTCGAACCCCAGCTTTCCGAAAATAAGGATGTAGTTGAGAACGATATTCAGGCTGTTGGCCACAACGGAAATATACATGGACTGCTTGGTGAGTGATAAACCCTCCGCAAACTGACGGAAAGCCTGGAACACCATCAACGGTACCATAGACAGGAAAAGAATATTGATATAAGGAACAGCTAAGGCTACTACCTGTGGGGGCTGATCCAGAAGTGTGATGTAGGGAGAGAAAATATAGCCAAATATAAACAGCAGGATACCCAGCAGCACGTTTGATACGAGTCCGTTGAGCAGGAGCAATGAAATACGGGTATAATTACGCCTTCCGTCTGCCGCCGCGATAAGGGGCGTAATACTATACGATACGCCAAGCCCAAAAACCAGCGTTATGGTAAATATGCTGTTACCCAACGAGGCTCCTGCCAGGGGCAGCGTACCGATCTGGCCAACCATGAGGCTATCAAAAACACTCACCATGATGTGCCCCAACTGGCTGAGTACCACCGGGAAAGCCAATGTGAAATTTTTGGAAAAGTGTTCTTTGTACTCTGCAGTGTTCATCGCGTAACTCGTTATGAGCCCGCAAAATTAACGCTTTTCTTTAGAAGCAGCAGCGGAATCGTAAAGTTTAGTGCCTGAGCTGATGATCTTAGCGATACTTACCTGCTATGTTCTCCATGTATTTTTGCCCGGAGCCGGTATTTAGCAGCAGGATATTAGCATCAGGTGCTATGTTATTGGTTTTGAGTAGTTGCCGGGCAGCCATCCAGATAGCCGCACCTTCAGGAGCAACAAAAAGTCCTTCAGAGGCGCTCAGTTCCCGGAGGCCCTGCAGCATTTCATCTTCTGTCACACTAACTGCCGTTCCCCGGGACTCTCTTATTACACGCAGCATCATTTGCTCTCCGATAGGGCGGGGCACAGCCAGGCCGTTGGCAATGGTCGGTTTACCGGTATAGTTCTTTGAGTTTGGCTGATGGCCTAAAAACGTTTCGACGAGTGGCTGGCAGTTTGCTGCCTGCACGGCTATCATGCGGGGCAGTTTTATGTCTTCAGACAACCAACCCATGGCCTGCATTTCTCTAAAAGCTTTCCAGATACCGATCAAACCTGTGCCACCACCGGCAGGATACAATATTACCTCAGGCAAAGACCAGCCATACTGTTCGGCAATTTCATAACCCATGGTCTTTTTCCCTTCCAGGCGGTAGGGTTCCTTAAGCGTGGAAACATCCAGTAAGCTATTGTCAGCGTTCAACTCTTTTGCTTTGGCAGCGCAGTCGTTTATAAGCCCGTCTACCAGGTGCACCTCTGCTCCATACCAGTAGCACTCTTCCTTAAAGGCATTGGGGGTGTGGCGGGGCATAACTACTACAGCACGCATACCAGCCCTGGCACAATATGCGGCCATTGCTACGCCAGCGTTGCCGGCTGTTGGAATGATACAGCCCTCCACCCCAAACTCTTTCGCCTTAGAAATAGCCATACTTAGACCACGCGCTTTAAAGGATCCTGTTGGGTTCTGTCCTTCGTCCTTTAGCTGCAGTTGCTTCAGGTTATACTTTGTGCCAAGGTTATGGAGTGGTAAAACAGGAGTGAAGCCTTCGCCAAGCGTTACAATGTTTTCATCACACAACACCGGAAGCATTTCCCGGTAGCGCCACATAGTGGCCGGGCGACGAAGCAGGGCATTTTTACTTATCGGCTCATAGACGTTATACTGCGCCTCCAGCGGCAATTGGCAACACGTAGATGTTAACTGTGGCTCAAAGGCAGAGTGGGAGGAGCCGCAGTTAGAGCAGGTTAAATGACTGAGTAAGCTTTGGGTGTGCGTGGTAGTTTCCATAGTAAATAGCTTTACTTATTACTACGGCAAATAGCGCTTAACCTATGAGCAAACAAAATACAGAAATGGAATAGCCTATTCCTTTTTGGAATACTGTTTTTTGATAAACTTAATGAAATTCTTGTATAGCAAATCGTTCTCGGTGCCTTTGCGCTGAATGAAGTTAAAGGTGCGGTTTATCTTCAGGCCATTCACCTGCACCTCTACAAGTTCACCGGATGCAAGCTCTTTCAGGACGGCAGGCCTGGGCAGGAAGGAAAGGCAGGTATCTGCCCGCACAAAGTTCTTGAGAGCTTCGGTACCTCCCAGCCTGATCTTAACCGGCAGGTCGGTCAGGTCTATCTGCTTCCGTTTCAGGGCCTCTTCTAGCACTGCCAGCGTGCCGGAACCATACTCCCTGAGAGCTAGTGGAATGTCGTACAGGTCTTTGGGGTCCAGTTGTTTATCCTTCAGCGGACTCTGCGAGGCACACACCGCTATTACTTCATCTGTGAGGAAGGGGGTATAGGTAACGTTATTTACTTTGTTGATCCCCTCAATAATGCCCAGGTCAATCTCATGCTCGAGCAGGGCCTTCTGAATGTTCTCGCTGTTCCGGTTCATAAGTGTTATCTGTACATTCGGGTTGTTCTGCAGGTAAACAGATAGTACAGGAGGCAGGATATAAAGGGATATTGTGGTACTGGACCCAATGATCATCCGTACCTGTGGCGAGAACTCAGAGCTGATACTTTTGAACTCCTCATATAACTCATGCTCCAGCTGACGTGCTACCAGCAGCTTCTGATACAGCACGCTACCGGCAGGCGTGAGGCTAACGCTGTTTCCGTGGCGCTCAAACAGGCCGGTTTTATAATACTCCTCCAAAGCCTTCACATGTTTACTGATGGCAGACTGGCTCAGGAACAGGCTTTGGCTGGCTTTGGTAAAGCTAAGTAAGCGCGCTACCTCCAAAAATATGGCATGGCGATGTGATAGCATATATGGATCAGTTTAAACAAGCATAATAACCTCCCCTTTAACCAACCGTACCTAAGTAAGGATACCTGCAAAGGTTGGAGGTATAATTTAAACAAAAAAGGATACAATCATGGCTGATAATAAAGATAAGCAAAACAAGAACAAACAAAAGCCGGATAGCGATGCAAACGCTACCCCAATGCCCGACAATTATTCTAATACTGCAAACTACAAAGGAGCCGTAGATCTGGGTACGGATGGTACAGGCGCGACTGCAAGTCAGCAGCAGGGGCAAGGCTCCTGGAACAAAAAGAGCGATAAGAACCGTGAAGGGAGCGACAAGAAGTAACTGAATTCATTATAAATGCATTTAAAAAGGGCTTCCCCGTTCGTGTAAAGCGAACGGGGAAGCCCTTTTAAATTTTAACTGAAACGAGGCCTTTGCCTGGGTACAGCTGTTTTAGTTGTTAAAGTGGTATAGAAACGTGACAATGCCTGTAAAAGCAGGTTTTTTATTGTCTTTGATCTCCATGGTTACTTCTATCTGGGCTTTGGTGATGCCCCGCAGGTTTTTAAGCGACAGCAGTTTTGCTTTTAAACGAACCTCGCCATTAACCAAAACAGGCTGGTTGAACCTGAGTTCTTCAATACCATAATTCACCTGCATTTTAAGGTTTTCTATAGAAACGATCTGCCCCCACAGGTAAGGCAGCAACGATACTGTAAGGTAGCCATGGGCAATAGTGTTGCCGAAGGGCGATTCGTTCTTGGCTCTCTCCTGGTCCAGGTGAATCCACTGATAATCGAGGGTAGCCTCTGCAAACTTGGTGATCTGCTCCTGTGTGATGGTGTGGTACCCGGAGGTGCCTAATTCTTTCCCCTCATACTGCTCAAATTCTTCGTAGGTCTTGATGGTCAGCTTACTCATGTATTGTATAGTTTGTGTCATATGAACGTGCTTTTACTGCTGCTTGCTACCATTTGTTTGGGCAACAGCAGGGGAGTTACCTGGTAAATTATCCGGTAAGAACCATGGAGTTCCTGAAAGCGTGTTTCAGCAGGTAAATTACGCAATTAATTTAAAAAGCAACTTGTGCATCGTACCCATTAACCCGGACACAGGTTTTACCTCACTAGTTTTAACTTTAGCTGATGGATCTGGCGCAGGTGGTGGTCAAAATGGTCCTGCAAAAACGATAAGGTTTGAGAAATGGAGAGGGGCCCTACATAAGGATGTTTGAAAAGGCATTTGTCCAGGAGGTCTTCCGGGATTTCAGTCAGAACATCTTCCATGGTAAACCTAACCTCATCCCATTGCTTGCGAAGCTTATCGAATGAAGAAGTGGCCGGGACCTGGGCTACTGCCTCTGGGGCTTTATACTTTTTACCTGACTTTAAAGCAAGCTTCAGGAGCAGGGATTTAAAGCCGTTTGAGATAGAGGATGGATGAAGGTTCTCGCGTTTTGCAACTTTGTTTTTAACGTAGCTGGTCGTAAGCTGATCTACCTGTATCAGGTGGCAGATTGTTTGATTGATGGTCCATTTACCATCGGCAGAAGTTAAGTTAAGCAACTCATCATCTAACCCTTCCAGCTCGTCGAGCAGGCGGTTACGTGACTTTTCTAATCGCAAATACTTCATTTCCAGTTTAGGATCCATAAGCTGAATGTGATTATAAGCTGCTGTATTCATCTGGTGAAAAATATTTATCTACAGCTAAATCTACATATAATTTTGATTAATGCAATAAGCAGGATTTAAATTTATAAGGTAAGTGTTTGGTTAATAGCTATGTCATACAATATTAAATTTTATTAATAATTAGATTTGTTCAAACCACTGTTTCTTAATCGGTAATTTGTGTATTAATTTGCAGCCTGAAACGTAGCATTATGAATAACAACGATCCAATTGGTTCTGCAGTATTAGATTTTATTGCAGGCGATGTAAATACAGAGATAACTGTTGAAAGTAACCTGACAGAGGATGACTTCATTCCGGTAAGCTACCTTTTCAGAAAAGAGGATGAAATGCCCGAAATGGAGCTATTGGCTTTGGACATGTGTAAGGGAGCAATACTGGACATCGGAGCAGGAGCGGGTTGCCATACCCTGGCCCTGCAGGATCGTAATTTGCAGGTAACAGCGCTTGATATTTCAGGAGGTGCCGTAGAGGCCATGAAGCAACGAGGGGTAAAGCAGGTAATGCACCGAAGTGTTTATGACCTGGAAGGTAAATTTGATACACTGCTGATGCTCATGAACGGCATTGGTATTGCCGGAGACCTGCAGGGCCTGGAGCGTTTCCTGGAGCACGCTAAAACCCTGATTCAACCAAAGGGGCAGATCCTGCTCGAGTCATCTGACATACTATACATGTTCGAGGAAGAAGATGGGTCTGTTTTACTTGACCTGAATGCTGGTTATTATGGTGAAGTAAAATATAACATGAAGTATAAAACACAGGAAAGCGGCTGGTTTAACTGGCTTTTTATCGATCCTGAGATACTGGAAGATTATGCCGGAAAGCATGGCTTTGATTTCAAGGTTTTGTTTGAAGGCGAAGCCGGGAATTACCTTGCCAGGCTTACACTGAAATAGAAATGGTGCCCCGTTCTCTGTAGGTAGTTGCTTTCGTACCTTTATACATTGCATTAATGCCGGATACCGATTTTCCATTCATACCGTATCACCCTGATCAGTATACTTCAGAGGAAGTAGTCAGGAGAGCACAGGAATACTTTAATTTCCTGGATAAGCGCCGTTCTGTGCGTGAATTCTCTGACAAACCTGTGCCCCGAAAAGTAATAGAGCGATTACTGATGACAGCCTCCACGGCTCCTTCCGGTGCGCATAAACAACCCTGGACCTTCTGTGTGATCTCAAACCCGGAGCTGAAACAACAGATACGTGCGGCGGCTGAGAAAGAGGAATATGACAGTTACCATGGCAGGATGACCCCTGAATGGCTTGAAGACCTGGCTCCTCTTGGCACAGACTGGCGGAAGCCATTCCTGGAAGTGGCCCCCTGGCTGATAGTGGTGTTTAAAAAAGCCTACGACTTTAAAGAGGATGGTAGCAAGCGCAATAACTATTACGTTTCAGAGTCTGTTGGTATAGCCTGCGGTTTTCTTATCTCGGCTATTCACCATGCGGGGCTTGTTACCCTAACCCATACTCCAAGCCCGATGAACTTCCTGACAAAACTTCTGAAGCGACCTGAGAACGAGCGGCCTTTTCTGCTTTTACCGGTAGGATATCCGGCACATGAAGTACGGGTACCTGACCTGGAGCGTAAACCTTTGCAGCGTGTATCTGAGTGGTATGAGTAAGGCAGGCTGTATCTGAATTTTGGATCAAAACATACTTTAAAATATATCCATAAACCAGAAGCAGCCCGGATGCCGTATGAAAGGTGGTAAAACAAAGTGACCAGCATGGTTACCGTATTATACTACCTTATAGATGAAAAAGGGACTGCAATACACCTGGTATCTGACCAAGCGAACGTTTAAGGAGTTTGCTGACGATAAACCCCTGGACTATGCCGCCATCATAGGCTTTTATACGATCTTTTCACTCCCGGCGGTGCTCATCATCATGGTCCGGATTGCTGGTGCTGCGTTTGGGCAGGAGGCTGTGAAAGGGCAGCTGGTAAACCAGATCGGGGGCATTATCGGGCGTAACAGTGCGGCACAGGTTCAAAGCATCCTTGAAAATGCCAGCCAGTCGTCGGCTACCACAATAGGCACGATCGTAGGTGTCTGCACCATGATCTTTACGGCTACCACTGTGTTTGTTGCCCTTCAGGATTCGCTTAACGCAATGTGGGAGGTAAAGGCAAAGCCGGAACGAGGGTGGGTTAAGCTGATCGTGGATCGTGTTCTATCCTTGGCACTGGTTGTGAGCCTGGGTTTTCTCCTGCTTGTTTCCTTATCCATCGACATCATACTGGGTGTGATTTACGATTACCTGCGGGAGTCCTTGTCTGGCATCGCAGTATACCTTGTCACTATTGGGAACATTTTTATTTCCATTGTGATCAGTACCTTCATTTTTGCAGCAATCTTTAAAGTACTGCCTGACGCAAAAATAAAATGGTTTAACGTATGGGTCGGGGCGACAGTAACGGCTATTCTGTTTGTGCTGGGCAAGTATGTGCTGACCATTTATTTTCAGCACGACCCTTTAGCCGATACCTATGGCGCAGCAGGTTCCCTGGTACTTATACTGGTGTGGGTTTACTATACTTCGGTCATCTTTCTGTTGGGTGCTGAGTTTACCCAGGTGCACTCGAGGGTGCGCGATCATGGCATTAAGCCAGAGGAGCACGCGGTGAAGGTAAAAGTAAAAGAGGTTGAGGAAGACGAAAAGCAAAGCAGCCAGTAACAGGCAATGGAACCTGCGCTAAATACCCTCTCGATCATAAAATACCTTGCTGCCTTAATTGGCCTAGCTATAACAGTTTATATTTTGAGTACTGCAGGCAATAGTGATAGAAAGCGGGTTGTGAAAAAAGCCACTGTCACGTTTTTCCTGACCATTGCTTTTGTTGGCTTAATTTTCTTGCTCGAATGGTGGCTGCTGCTAAGTTGATCTACAAAAAAAGGCTGCACAAGTAAATGTGCAGCCTTTTTTATATAATTAGAGCGCCTGATTACTAAGCCTCTTTATAAGTTACTTTTTTAACAGCTTCAATCGTGCGCTGTACGTTTGGTAACGATGCCTCGATAAGAGTTGGGGCATAAGGAAGCGGAACATCGCGGCAAGTAACGCGCTTAACCGGTGCATCCATGTAATCAAATGCATTGCTCTGGATATGGTAAGCCAGTTCTGCAGAGATAGATGCCAATGGCCAGGCCTCCTCAACTACTACCATTCGGTGCGTCTTTTTAACTGACTCAACTAAGGTTTTATAATCGATAGGTCGAACAGTGCGAAGGTCGATCACTTCTGCGCTGATACCATCTTTTGCCAGTTCATCTGCAGCTTCAAGCGCTACTTTCATCATTTTTCCGAAAGAAACGATAGTAACATCAGTTCCCTCACGCTTGATATCGGCAACACCGATCGGAATAGTATATTCTTCTTCAGGAACTTCGCCCTTATCGCCATACATCTGCTCCGACTCCATGAAAATAACAGGGTCGTTGTCGCGGATAGCAGACTTTAAAAGTCCTTTTGCATCGTAAGGGTTAGAAGGCACCACTACTTTTAGGCCAGGTGTATTGGCATACCAGTTCTCGAAGTTCTGCGAGTGCTGTGATGAAAGCATCCCCGCGCTACCTGTCGGTCCACGGAAAACGATCGGGCAGGAATACTGACCACCAGACATCGACATCATTTTAGCAGCAGAGTTGATCACCTGGTCGATAGCTACTAAAGAGAAGTTAAAGGTCATGAACTCTACGATCGGGCGGAGGCCATTCATAGAAGCTCCTACACCTATACCTGCAAAGCCAAGCTCTGCAATAGGCGTATCAATTACCCGCTCAGGACCAAATTCGTCCAGCATTCCCTGGCTCACTTTGTAGGCTCCGTTATATTCAGCAACTTCTTCGCCCATCAAAAATACGCTCTTGTCGCGGCGCATTTCCTCTGTCATCGCTTCGCGCAGGGCTTCTCTAAACTGTATACTTCGCATATAGGATGTTTAATTCTCTGTTCAGAGGGTAAAATTAAGAGAAGTCTGCCAAAATACAATGTACTTCTTAATTTATAGTCGTCGAAATACCCGTTTATGCTTGTTTACTGGTTCGCTGCAGTATCAGTGCAAACTGATGCCTGCAGGTAGATTACAAAGAAATGGAGAGGGTGGAGGAGACGTAAATCTTATGCGGAGGTTAGCCGCTTACGGGCTTTAAACGTAAAAAGATGAAACTGTATGAGGCAATTCTTTGTCCTTTTTATACTTCATGGCGTCTGAGTCCGTTTGGATAGAAGTATAATATTTGATAATTTTAAGTTTAAAAACCCTTTACAAATGAAACGGCTACAGTACTTTATCGAATCGCAGGCCTTTGGCGTTTGTACCATGCTGGGTGAGAAACTTGGCTTTGCAACGAGCAGCATTCGCCTTACTTTTATTTATGTTTCGTTTCTAACCATGGGGTCGCCTGTGCTGATCTACCTGATGCTGGCCTTCTGGATGAACGTACGAAAGCATTTGCGCCGTGAGCGAAGCACCGTTTGGGACCTATAGGTCTATAAGTCCTTTACAGTACGCTTCTGCCTCACGAAATATTCCCACACAATACTGCCTGAGTAAACTCCTGTAAGGCGCGGAAAGCTACCTTTGTGGAGTTGTTTCTTACGCTGGCTGCTCCAGTAGCTCCTGTGGCGTAAAATATCAACGTGTGCATCCAGCACGGCTCTTGCATCTTTGGTCTGGCCCGCCATCACCATGCGCAACGCCGCTACCCAATCTAAAAACACCCGTAATGCCAGTGTTGGTATAAGCTCTTTTGCTGGCAGGTTTTTGTAGAGCAGGGCAAAGCCGTTCCTGAAGTTAAGAAATGTTTTGCGTGGGTTCGATTTGTGAAGGGTTCCACCACCTACATGGAATACCTGGCTGAAACCGTTATACATTACTTTGTAACCGACATTCTTTGCACGCCAGCAAAAGTCAATCTCTTCCATATGGGCAAAAAAAGCAGGCTCCAGTCCTCCCAACCCATGAAAAACATGCGCTCTTACAACCATACAGGCGCCGGTTGCCCAGAATACTTCCTGTACATCGTTGTATTGCCCTTTGTCTTCTTCCAGAGTTTCAAACAGACGGCCCCTGCAAAACGGATACCCAAGAGTGTCTATCATCCCTCCGGCAGCACCTGCATATTCAAAATAACCAGGGTGTTGCTCTGCATTTATTTTGGGCTGGCAAACGGCAATATTTTCATCCGATTCCATCAACTCCACGAGCGGCACAGTCCAGTTTTCCGCAACAGCTACGTCTGAGTTAAGCAGTATATAATACTTTGCGTCTACCTGCTGCAGGGCCTTGTTATACCCCTCGCAAAAACCGTAGTTCTCAGAAAGTAATATAAGGCGAACCTGCGGAAATTTTTCTTTTAGAAAAGCAACAGAGCCATCGGTAGAAGCATTGTCGGCAACGATCACTTCGCAACCGTTGCTGTTGGCTACTACCGATGGCAGAAAGTTTTGTAAATACCGTAGCCCATTCCAATTAAGTATGACTATGGCAGTGTGTGCGGGGTTATAGGCCAAAGCTTCCGAGGTCTAAGCCGGGGATATTAGGTATTAAGCCTTCAGTGCTTTTTTTAATTTCTTCCTGCGCACGTTCAGCGGCAGTTAGCATGGCGTTGTTCACGGCAGCTACTACCAGGTCATTTACCATATCCTGGTCGTTTGCATTCAGAATACTGTCGTCGATCTCAATTTTTATGAGTTTGCGCTGGCCGTTAACGGTTGCTTTTACCAGGCCTGCACCTGACTCTGCCGTAACAGTTATGTCTTTGAGTTTTTCCTGCGCTTCTTTCATTTTGGCCTGGACCTCTTTCATCTTGCCCATCATGCCGAACATATCAAACATAGTTTCTTATTTTAGGTATGGAATAGCGCCTGGCTTTAACAGGGGCGCTTATATGCAAATATACGAGCAATAACTTTACAACGCTTAAAGTACGGTGACTACCGGTGCGGTTTAGCTAGTATAAATATGGTGGTCGGAAAGAGTAATAACGCATGTTGCTTGTTGAGAAAGAGGCCTTTGATTGCTGTGAGCCGTGCTCATTACCGAAGCAAAGTAACGGTGCCAGTTTTCCGTTTCGTAGCGCCAAAACTTGTCTTAACTGTTATTTCGTAGGCATAGGCTCCAACGGGTAGGGGTTCCCCTTTGTATGTGCCATCCCAACCTGCAGATGCGTCAGCAGACTGGTACACCACATTACCAAGACTGTTGTAAACTCTAATGGAGAAGTTGCTGAAAAGTTTCCCCTTTACTTCAAACGTATCATTCAATCCGTCAGCGTTCGGGCTAAAAGCACTTGGTACATAGAGCGCAACTTCCTGCTCCACTTCCACTATGTTGGAATAAGTTGTTTCATTGCCGGAATTTGAGGTGGCACTGATCCGGTACCGCAGCAGCTGTAGTTCATTGCTCAGGGACTGATCGGTATAGGTTGTGCCAGTGACAGGGTAACTGTTAACAATGTTATTGTTCCCATCCAGCAATTCCACGGCGTACTGTATGTTTCCATTCGGGAAACCACTATAGGCACTCCAGTCCAGCTTCACCGAACCATTCTGCTGCTTTTCTGAGCCTAATATGATAGGGCAGGACACATTGCTGTAGTTGGAGGTGTTGTTGCAGAGATCTGTAAAAGTTGCTCTGTAGCAGAGGTTGATAAGCTCAGGTACAGCATCCGTATAGGAAGTTTGGTTTATGCTGGCTAAGGAAGTATAAGCAGCACTGTTTATACTTTTCTCTATGTCAATATTTTGTGCTTCTTTACTGTTTGGCAGCTTCAGTGAGAGTACTACCTGATTTTCTGGGTTAAAAGAGGAAAGGAGGTACGGTGCTGCAGGTTTAACATTTGAGACAGCGGTTACACAACTTAAGGTGGAAACAGAAGTAGCCTTACTATCTGCTTCAACAGCTCTTATTTCATAGCAGTATTCTTTGCCGCAAATAACATCTGTGTCTTTATAAGGATTTGAAGGGTTGGATATTGGCAAGAATTCACCGTTACGGGTAATCTGCAGCTTTTGAAAAGTACCGGTGTGTACCCATCTGACGCTGTTTTGATCGTTAGATGTCGTTATGTCAATAACAATGTTGCTTACTTCGTTAGACGGAGGTAACACTGTACCACAAGCATCTGTTGCTTCTATGCGATAATCAGCTTTAACAAGCGTGTTGGTATTTGCTAAAGTATAATTCGATCGGCTGGGTGAAAGATCTGCCACTTTACCGAAACTACTCTCAGATTCCAGCTTTCTGCTGAGGGTGTAAGTATAACCCGGAAGTAAGTTATTAAACGTGAAGTTTATACTTCCGGAAGAGGCATCCTGCTGTGCTACTTTCAGGATGTTGATAGCTGGGGGAGAATAAACAGGCAGCTCACTTACCGTTTTGGTTACAGGTGGTGAAGAGCAGGTAGGTTCCTGATAATTTCCCACTACGGTTATCGTATAAGGACCTGCGCTAAGATAAGTATGATCGATCGTTGCTCCGGCTTTTATTTCAGCCTGCTTTCCATCTCCATAGTTCACAGTATAAAGATCATATTGGTTATCTGTGATAGAAAGGGACACTTTACGGTTAGCGCAGGGAGTTACAGTAAAGGAGGGATCAGGTGAAGCTTTTATCTGATACTTTTGCTCATACAGTTTATCTTCACCCGAATTATTTCTGGCATATTGTGTAATGATATATTCACCAGGAACTGTAAATGTTGTGCTCTGCTCACCTTTTAATAATTTGTTGTTATCATAGTTGTCAGGGTCAAAAGCTTCCGGCCCCTTATAATAAAATATGGTAACATTCTGGTTTGAGCAATCGCGAAAGAAAACAGGCTTACCTGCGCATATTACCTGCACAGGCTGTCCGTCTTGTATGGCTTTGAAGCATCCCTGAGCCCTTGCATTAAAAACGGCTAGTACAAAAAATAATATGATGTGTAGGACCTTCAATTTAACTGGTTTAGCAAGGACTAATTTATTTAAATAAAGAACAGAAGAAAAGAATATTGTATTTCTAACTAAAAAGACCTTGCAAGTATAGCTGGCAAGGTCTCTATATATGAAATGTCCTAAAGTAAGATGCCTAGAGGGGGTAAGTTGTAAGGAAATCTATACTTTTCATGATGTCGTAATGTAGTACCCTGTCCGTCGATACGAAAGGAACTACTTCCCGATACGCCTCCACCAGTGTCTCTAACCTAGGAGAGGTTTTTTTTGGCTTCCTGAATTCTATGGCTTGTGCCGCGTTCATGAGTTCTATGGCCAGCACCCGCTCCAGGTTATGTACCACCTGGAAAAGCTTTGTAGCAGCATTGGCCCCCATACTTACATGGTCTTCCTGGTTATTGGAAGAAGGTATGGAGTCGATAGAAGCAGGGGTGCAAAGCTGTTTGCTCTGGCTAACAATGGAAGCTGCCGTATACTGGCTGATCATAAAGCCGGAATTTAGCCCGGGCTCAGCCACTAAAAACTCCGGCAGACCTCTAAGCCCGGAAATAAGTTGATAGGTGCGGCGCTCAGAGATACTGCCCAGCTCTGCCAGCGCGATGGCTAAAAAGTCCAGTGCCAAGGCCAAAGGTTGTCCATGAAAGTTACCTCCGGAGATGATTTCATCCTCTTCTGGGAAAATGTTCGGATTATCAGTAACAGCGTTAATTTCGGTCAGGAATACCTGCTCCGCGTAAGCAATGGCATCTTTTGAGGCACCGTGTACTTGCGGAATGCAACGGAAGGAGTACGGATCCTGTACATGCTGCTTCTCCTGTACGATCAGTTCGCTGCCCTCCAGTAGCTGACGAATATTGTCAGCAGTTTGTAGTTGCCCCTGGTGTGGGCGGATGCGGTGAATCAATTCATTGAAAGGCTCAATGCGACCATCAAAAGCATCCAGGGAAAGTGCTCCGATCGTATCTGCAGCCTTAGAAAGTCGCCGGGCCTTGAGCAGCACGTAAGTACCGTAAGCAGCCATAAACTGCGTACCGTTCAAAAGGGCTAGCCCTTCTTTGGCCTTTAGTGCTATCGGTTCCCAACCAAACATTTCCAGCACATGCTTACTTTCCAGTTTAAAATCCTGAAAGTATACGTCTCCCAACCCAATTAGAGGAAGACAAAGATGAGCCAAAGGAGCCAGATCTCCGCTTGCTCCAAGAGACCCCTGCTGGTACACGACCGGGTAAACATCCCTGTTATAGAAGTCGATGAGACGCTTTACTGTTTGCAGCTGCACACCACTGTGGCCGTAGGAGAGCGACTGTATCTTAAGCAGGAGCATTAGTTTCACCACTTCAGCCGGTACCTCGGCACCCGTACCACAAGCATGCGACATCATCAGGTTGGCCTGCAGCTGCTCCAGGTCAGCGGGGGAGATCTTTTTGCTGTACAATGACCCAAAGCCGGTATTGATGCCGTAGATGCTGCGGTCAGACTGCTTTGTTTTCTGCTGCAGGTACTCAAAGCAGCGCGTAATACGCTGTTCTGCATCCTCTGACAGGGCTAACGTATACTTTTCGCTAACGATCTTCTCAATGGTCTCCAGGCTAAGGTGCTCGCTGGAGATGTGGTGCACGTGGCTCATATCGTTATTTCAGTGATCTTAACTGGGCAATGATATCATCAATATAAAGCTCATCCTGCTCGCCTGTCTGCATGTCGCGCAGCTTTAGTTTGCCGCTTTCTATTTCCTCTGAACCGACCAGCATCACAAACGGGATATTTTTCTGATCGGCATAGCTCATCTGCTTCTTCAGCTTAGCTGCTTCAGGGTATAGTTCTGAGGCAATACCGGCATCGCGCAGTTTCTGTAATAGCGGGAGGGAGTATGTTTCAGACTGCTTATCAAACTGAACGATCAACACCTTTGTACCCATCTGGGTGCTTTTCGGGAAAAGATCAAGCTCTTCTATTACATCGTAGATGCGGTCGACACCAAAAGAGAAGCCTACGCCGGACACACCTGGCAGGCCAAACATGCCGGTTAGGTTATCATAGCGGCCACCTCCACTGATGCTGCCCATTGCCACGTTATTTACCTTTACTTCAAAGATACAGCCTGTGTAGTAGGAGAGGCCTCTTGCCAGGGTAACGTCAAGCATCAGTCTTGGCTGAGCCGAAGGATTTTTCGTTTGCAAAGCATAGCTACCCAACTCCTGCAGGTACTGCCACACGGCACGCAGGTCATTTAATCCGCGTTTCCCCTCTGGCGTAGCGCCAAGTATGGTCTCAAGCTGCTCCAGTATCTGCTCGTTATTACCTTCTAAAGTATAAAGGGGCTCCAGTTTGTCTACCGCGGCTTCTGAAATACCACGCTCCAGCAGTTCTTTCCGAACGCCTTCCTGACCAATTTTATCCAGTTTGTCAATCGCTACACAAATATCGCCCTCACGCCCTTTTTCGCCAATAGCCTCCGCAATACCCGCTAAAACGCCCCGGTGATTGATCTTGATGGTGAAATCAGTGAGGCCGAGTGTTGTCAGCACCTCATCGATCATTTGCACGATCTCAGCTTCGCAAAGCAATGAGTTGGTTCCCACTACATCGGCGTCGCATTGGTAAAACTCACGGTAACGGCCTTTTTGAGGCCTGTCAGCACGCCAAACAGGCTGAATCTGGTATCGCTTGAACGGGAACGTGATCTCATTTCTGTTCATTACCACAAACCTGGCGAAAGGAACTGTAAGATCGTATCGGAGTGCCTTTTCAGAAATCTTGCGTGTCAGGTGCTTAGAGCCCTGTGCAATATCCTCCTCCTTAGTTTTGCCAAGAAAATCCCCTGAATTAAGGATCTTAAAAATAAGTTGATCCCCTTCGTCGCCATACTTACCTGTTAATACCGACAGCTGTTCCATCGCCGGTGTTTCCAGAGGTAAATAGCCGAACTTTTCAAAGGTTCGTTTAATAGTATTGAAAATGTAATTACGTTTGACCACTACTGCTGGGCCAAAATCCCGTGTTCCTTTGGGTATAGATGGTTTTTCTTTGCTCATGCTTATGCCAGTTTGCCGGCGAAGTTACTAAAAGATGAGGAAAGGAGGAGGGTGGACGCGAAAAAGCTACGAGGCTAAATCTTTAATACGAAGTATACATGGTGAGGTTTAAAGGGTAGCGGCGTACTTTCTGCTATAATCATTTGGCTTGTGTACTTTACTAACCTTTCTAGCTGCCATAGCGCTTTTATTAATAGCCTTTCTCTCAGCGTCTATAAACCAACCCCACTTATTAAAGTATTTTACCACTGAAATAGTGTGATGGAAAAGCATTGTTAAGCTTTTTGAGGATGCTCTTTGGTAATGGTGGTAAATTTTTACGTGGCCGTAGTAAATAACTTTAAAGTGTTTATCCATGCGCCTGCAGATGTCTAAATCCTCTAGGTACACAAAATATCGCTCATCGAAGTAGCCCACTTGTTCTAAAGCGTCCATTTTGAATAGCAAGAAACAACCCAATAAGAATGGTACCTCCAGAATTTGCTGACTATCTACGTTATGATATTCATTTGCCTTCGTCCTGGTGCTGAAAAGCTTGGCTGCTAAGGGTAACCTTCGGATGAGTAAGTCTGCAGGTGTAGGAATGAGTCTTCTCGATATCTGTTCTTCCCCATTAGGATACACTACCCGGGGAGCAGTCAAGCCGACTTGCGGGTTAAGCTCTAAATAACTGTAAAGTATATCGATTGTATTACCCTCAAAGAATACATCGGGGTTTAAAACAAGGAAGTACTTAGCCTTATTTTTAAAATAAGCTATTCCTTGGTTGTGAGCTTTGCTGAAACCTACATTACTTCCGTTGAAAATGTAGTATACTCTTTCATCTTTTACCAGTAACTTAACTAATGTGTTTGAAGGAGAGTTGTCTATAATAAGTATTCCTACTCTTAAGTTTGTATCTAAAAAACTGTTTATAGCATTATTAAGTATTGCAGGATCATTATTGTATGCAACAATAGAAGCTGCTATATCATATCTATACATACTTAATTTAATGTTTGCTTCTTATCCTGAATATTTACAACAAATTAAATACAGCATTCACCTATCGAAAGAAAAAGATGTAGTTAACTATTTCTTTTTATAGTAGGGGGCAAAGCCTAAAATGCACGGTCATCGCCATTAATTACATTTAACACAGTGTTGATAATAATTTTTAAATCAAGGATAAACGACCAGTTCTCAAGATAAAAAATATCCAGCTTAACTCTTCCGCGCATCTGATAAAGTTCGCTTGTGTCTCCTCTGAATCCCCTCACTTGGGATAAGCCAGTAATGCCGGGTTTTACAAAATGTCGTACCATAAACTTGTCTACTGTTGCGGCATATTCGGCTGTATGTTTTAGCATGTGTGGCCTAGGGCCAACAACAGACATTTGTCCAACAAATACATTAAAAAACTGAGGGAGTTCATCTAAGCTAGTTTTCCTCAGAAAGGCACCGACCATAGTTATGCGGGAGTCTCCCCTACGCGCCTGATGCGTGTTAGCCTCGGAGTTTACATACATGGTACGGAGCTTCATGCAATTGAAAACTTTGTTGTCAATGCCTGAGCGTTCTTGTCTGAAGAAAGTAGGTCCTCTCGAGTCGAGCTTTATAATAATGGCTATTATTGGCAATAGCCATGACAGTAAAAAAACTATTACAAAAGTAGAAAACGCGATATCAAATGCCCTTTTAATAAATTTATTTACAGCATCATCCAGGGGAATTGAACGTAACATTAACACCGGAAGAATATCGTAGAAATCTATCTTAAGCTTTTTGTATGGAAACTCCCCTGGTGAAGGAAGTAACTTCATTCGTACAAGGTTGTTATCTACGAATTCTGTTAATCTATCAAGCTGATGTTTTTCTACTTCGAAGGGAGAACAGTATATTTCATCAATACCATTTTTTGTAACAAAGTCTTCAACATCATCTACTTTACCAAGTACTTCCGGGTGCTCTTCGGCATTATCATCAAAGAATCCAAAAAAGTGGTAGCCATGCTCAGGATGAGCTTTAAAAAAGTCTCTCATTTCAAGGCTTACTGTGCCACAGCCAACGACAATAACATTTCGGTAGTTATAACCTCTTCTTCGGTACTCTCTTAGAATCTTAGTTATCAAAAACCGCCAGAAAATCATGGATACTGTTAGCAGAATATAATGATAGATAAGGTACTGCCTTGGCATTTGCGAGAGGTTCAGGATGTTTAATGTTGCCTCAACTAGCAAAATGTAAAGAATAATCACTTTCGAAACGTTAAAAGTTGTCCGAAGTAGATTGGTTATCCTGTGAAGCTTATAGGCTCCAGATAAAGAGGAGCAAACAAACCATGCCAAAATGGTAAATAAGGAGAACTTTATAAAAAAAGAAAAGGGTAAGAGAATATCGTATTTAACACTCAAAAAATAAGTGCCAACCGAAACACCAGATAAAACTACTGCATCCCCAATTACATGTATAAGTCTATTATACTTAGAGTAAAGCCCAGGCATTCGTTTATTAACTGATCTGATGATATTAGATAAAGTTACTTATTATATTATAGCTGCAACTTCTTCTTGTTTAAACTCTTGATATTTATCGTGAACAAACTCTTGGAGTTGTTTGTTAAACCTCTCCTTCGAGAATCTCTCTGCATTTAACCTTATTTGATATTTATCAAACTTGAGAATATTCTCTTCAAACTTTAATACTGCATTAATGATGCTTGTTGTGGTTTGCTGATCGAAGAAAATGCCTGTACTATTATTTACAGTCTCTAAACTCCCACCTTTACCAAAGGCGATGACAGGTGTGCCGCAGGCCTGCGCTTCAACTGGTATTATTCCAAAATCCTCCTCAGCTGCAAAAATAAATGCCTTTGCTCTCTGCATGTAATCTTTAAGAACCTCGAAAGGCTGGTATCCCAGCAGAATCACATTATTCTTTGCTTTACTTTTGATCTTATCATAATCAGGGCCTTCACCAATAACAACAAGCTTTTTATCAGGCATCATGGCAAAAGCTTCTACGATCAGATCGATGCGCTTGTATGGTACCATGCGAGATGCTGCAAGATAAAAGTCTTCTTTTTCTACTTTGTAATCAAACTTGTTTACATCAACAGGAGGGTATATTACGGTTGCTTCTCTGTTATATAATTTTTTGATTCTTCTGGCTATGTAATTAGAATTGGCAACAAAATGATCCACTCTATTAACTGTAGATGCATCCCAAAGCCTAATATAATGTAAGACAAGTTTGGCTAGTACTCCTTTAACGCCTTTCTTTAAGTTCGCTCCTACTAAATACTGCTGGTAAAGATCCCATGCATAGCGAATAGGAGAGTGGCAATAGCATATATGCAGCTGATTTGGATTAGTTAATGCGCCCTTTGCTACAGCATAAGATGATGAAATTACAAGATCATACTCAGCTAAGTTGAATTGCTCTACCGCCATTGGAAATAAGGGCAAATAGCTTCTGTACTTCTTCTTCGCGAAAGGAAGTCTATCGATAAAGGAAGTTTTGATGTCGCAAATACTAAAATAAGTATCCCTGATGGCATCCTCATTAATCATCAGCGTGAATATTTTGCCTGGAAAGGAGCGATGTATCTCTTCTAACACCTTCTCAGCACCACCAATCACGGGCAACCAATCATGAACTATAGCAGTTTTCACAAATAGTAATTAAATATTTAATCTCTAGTCTTCGCCTCGTTGTTGCTTCGGTTTGCCAATGCAATAAAAACAGAACAGAAAAAGGAGAACAATACTACCCCCTTAAAGGAGTTTAGTACTGACTCTGATAAAGACGAAAGTACCATCAAAGCTACGAAAAATAGCGCAGAGTAAATCTTACTATTAAAAAACAAGTATATGAGGTTCCCATAAACAAACAGTAGAACAAGCAAACCAACTATACCTGAGCTAATAGCCGCATCTAAATACTGATTATGTGTATTCAGTTTACCTTCTATAAAAGTAGGGTGGTAATTTCTATTTGTATAGCAATTATCTAACTGATTCTGTGTGTCTCCTATACCAACTCCTAATACCGGGTTTTCCCTTAAGATTTGCAATGAACAGTAAATTTGCCCGTACCGTACGCTAACAGAATTCATATCGTTTGGCCCTGGCTCTTTAATAGGTGTGTTAACTAGCTCTACAAGCCTTCTGTTTAAGAAATGGCTATCATAGACAATTTTTACCGTAATAAGCAAGCTTAAAAGGCCTAGAAGAAGAAGTGTGATTTTCCTTTGTGAGATAACATAATATACTGACCACAATGCAACAATAAATACAAGAGACAATAGTGCCATTCTTGAATACGTCAGTAATAATCCCGTGAATAGAACAACAGATGTTGCAAACAGAAGAAACCCGATTTTTACTTTTATCTTGGTGGTTGTTGTGAAGTTTATCAGAAAAAGTAAAGCTGTTGAAAGATACAACCCAAAATAAGGAGGGCGAATACGGATGACTGAAACAAAAAAGTCGCGATCATAGAAATACTGATTGGCAAGGATTGAAATACCATTCGTTCTTGCATAACCCATATAAAAAGCATTTACAATGCATATAATAGCAGCAAGAGTAACCCCTGATATAAAATAAAATATGGTTCTTCTGACTACTGCCTTATCAAATTGATAAGCACAAATCAGAACAGGCAAAATTAGGAGGGATAACTTAGTTTCAAGTTTACTTAATCCTGTAGCTATGTCTTCTGTATATAATAAACTAAAGGAATAAGAAACGAATAACAAAGGTAGAAGCCAAGTTGCTAGCTTATAGTTAATGACAAGCTTGTTTCTGCTTAGGTCAATAATAAAAATAATGGCTAGCAGAATTGATGCAACATTAATTACAAGCATAGAAAAGGGAAAAGAGAATGCTATTAAGCAATAAAGCACCTCTCTTATTTTACTGGTATTCCTTCTTTCCAAAAGGGCACCCCCTTTTTGCACTATAGCTCGCATATAAATTTTATTTATTCTTGATTTAACTCCAAAGCAGCATCTTTTACAGAAGACTTTGTTGTTGTAAGTTATTCTGCTCTAGAAAACGGATATGTTATTTTTAAAATCAGGGCGCTTACCTATCTTATTAAAGAACTCCTCTAAGATAGCGGCTTGATTATAATATTTTCTTAAATGCTCCTGTGCATGTATTACCATTGACCTTCTGTTATCTAAATTTTCCAGAAGCTGTTGTATTTCCTTTGCAAACTCGTGTGGAGTATCTGCTAACTTATAATGTAGTCCTGGTTTTAAGCCTGTACCCTCCATTCCTACTGTAGTAGATACAACTGGAAGACCTTCTTGTATGGCATGAATCGATTTCAACTTTACCCCGGCTCCATTTAGCATAGGATTTATGAACACACTTCCTTGTTCGTAAATAGGCTCTAAATCTACAGCATCAGGATAGTATTCAATAGAATGATCTTCTTTAGAAAGCTTATTCAGATAACTGTTGCTCTTTCCCTTAGTGCTTCCAGCTATAATTAATCTGTAGTCTTTTATATTTTTTAACTTCGGATGCACCTGTTCCAGATACCAATTTAACGCCTCTATGTTGTTGGGCATAAACAGTGAACCAACAAACAGCACATTCTTTGTAGTAAGGTTTCTTTCACGTTTTGTCTGCGGCAAAGGAGGTGGAATATGATATGCGAGTAAACCTTCTTTTTTATTATTTGCTAAAAAGCTATCACACTCATCCTTTGAAATAAACAAGTAGTTGTTTATTTCCTTAATTATCTTCTGTTGATATTTTGAGAATTTCCAAGCTTCTGATGCATAATAGAGCTTAGTTATTCCATTCGAGCTTTTGTATAGAGACCAGAAATATTTAGACTCATTATTGTGAACTCGTAAAGCAATATTAGTATATTTTAATGTCTTATTTTCTAGTATAGCACCAACATACTCACTTTCTAATAGTATTAGATCGAATTTTTTATCAAAGTCATAAAGCTGTAAAGCTTTTCTAGAGGTTACTTGAAGAGGATGTTTGCGTAATAGATCAGTTATTTTGTTTTTTCGGCCAACAAGCATTAGAGAAGCCACTTGTTGTTTAACGGTTGCAATAGATTCGCTATCTGGCTGGCTCTTGGGAGCACAAATAAGATGTACCTCTAGCCCCATAGATACGAGAACTAGAATTCTGCCCCAAATGTCTGCAGCACCTCCATAAGTGGGCGGAAATGGAAAATCAGGAGCAACTACAAGAACATTATTTATCATAGCTAAGTTTTTCTATCTTTATTCTCAGGAAATAGAGGATCAAAGCCCAAAATAAAATTACATTAGGTTTAGCCATAATAATTTCAGAGAAGAAACTGGTGATTGTAAAGTATATCATCCCCCAGTAAATAAAAAGGTGGAGTCTACTGTATATGATTAATTTGTAATGAATTGCAATAAAAAGTAACCCTCCCGGAATACCCAAAATGGCAAGCCACAAAGAAAACTCAGCACCAGTAGCAATTGCCTTGTCATTTTTTACTCCCCAAGTCAAAATCTCACTAGTGTCGCCACCTCCAAAAATAGATGTTACAATCTGGAGTGAGTTATCGAGGTATTTCATGAAGTAATAAAAATACACCCCCCCTGTTCCTAACGGATGGTGAAAGGCGATAAGATAGCCATTAATATAGGCGCCTGTCCTTGTAATAGTAGAGGTATAGTAGTTAATATCTTTAACAAATGCGGCCTCTAGTTTAGGGTATATAAATATAACACTTATTATAAAAAAGATTAGACCAGCAACTAAATACTTATAGTTAAGTTTAAAAGTAGTTAATATCAGAATAGTAGTACAGGCCAATGAGGTAACCAGAAACATCTTTGAAGTTGTGGCAAGAACATATATAACGAAGAAGGCTACTATTACAAAGAGCCTTTTCTTACGTTTTGCCTTATCAGCTATGTACAGCGTACATGTTATAGCTGTAGTTAGTAACATAACAACAACCCCTCCTGTGAAGCTAGACTCTACAGTTAACAATCTTACCCGGTAGTAAGTGTCTCCTAATGAGTGCAAAAAAGGAAGAGCATGAGGTATGGTATACAGTTCTATTAAGATTATGATCAAGTGCAGGAAGATTACCCAGTAGAACACAGAACCGATCTTTTTAGGATCACCTATAGCGCTCAGAACAAAGTAGATGTGTCTGAAGAATAGCCACAGTAAAACATAATATAAAAGAATCTTGATAGATTTTATTGCAACATGTTCTCCGAGAATAACAGTTGGTTTGTCTGAAATAAACCAATAGCATAAGTAAATTATACTTATGCATAATATTCCGAAAATGAAGTAGAAAAAAAGATTATTAACACTAATAAACTGCCTGGTTTTGTATTTACTTAGATTAAGGAATTCGGTTAATACAAATATCGGGAAAAAGAGGAAGATCGGATTTCTTGCTATTTCACCTAGTTTATTAACCAGGATGAAGTCTTGCCAACATACACTTATCAGCAGCATGAATAACCATAACTGCAGATATACTCCTCCTGATTTAGTATTGGTAGACATCTAATTAAATTAAGCTACTATTTATTTGACTTGAGGAATTACTAAATTCCAAAGGTCAGTAAAAAAATCGGGTTCTTTACCTGAAGGTCAGCCAAAAGATTGTAGGAGTCATGAGCACTTTCAAGAGTTGGCTTCAAATTGTTGTTAGCTGCTTAGCAGGCCTTATGCCGTTCAAGCTCTAAAAATTGCCCTCTATCATTTTCTAGGAGGTGCATTTTCAGTACCAAATTAACTATTTCCATAGTGGTTACCGCAACTTTGTTTACATTCTGCAGTTTCCGCTCTGACCTTTCTTATATAACATCGGCATGGCGGCAGGTACTGCATTTTTTGCTTAACTTACCTGTGAAACTAGCAACCTAAATTATTAATCAACACCGAGGATTCCCTTACAAAATTTTCCTATTTGCTGCAACACTCCTTTTTAGGCTTAATGGGTTCAAAGATAGTAGGTATCGAAACATTTTAACTCCAACTTCTCTCTGACCTCTTCTAAAGCGATTTAACATAATGAGAATGGATGATAAATATGTTAAAATAAGATATTGAGGGTAAAACTTACTCATAAAAATAAATCTATTCCTAAAAATCAGAAGGTCTGAGAGCATGCTTCTCGTACGCCACTGACCTGATCCAGCACTTGCACCCTCTTTATGAAACACAGTAGACTCAAGTGCTGTGCCGATTGACCACCCTTTTTCTATAGCTCTATGTGCCCAATCTAATTCTTCGAAATAAAGAAAATACTCTTCTGCGAGTAAACCTACTTCTTTTAAAAAGCCTTGTGAAACAAACATTGAGGCACCTACTACATAATCAATATCTGTAAATATTCCGAAAGAATATGCGCCTGTGTCTTTCTCACCTTCACCGATGTGTTTAGATACCGCTAAAAGCTTATTGAATTTCCCCCCAAGCGCTTGAATAGTATCTGGATTTTCATAGTAGCACAGCTTGCTCCCTAATATTCCTACTTTATCTGTCTGAATGTATTGAACAAGTTTTGGTAAAGTATCATCGTTAATGAAGGTATCATTGTTCAGGAGCCAAAAATAATCACAATTGCAAGCTAGTCCATATCTCATTCCTATATTGTTAGCTCCTGCAAACCCAAGATTTGTTCCAGCCTGAACTGTAATTAGCTTGTACTGTGTAGTAGGTATGTTTAATACTTCAATTTCAGCTCTGCTGCAGGAATAATGAAACTGGCTATCCTCTTCTTTGATTTTAGCAGAAAACTTACAAGCCCACTCATTAATAAAAGTTAATGAGTGGTTGGGTGAGTTATTGTCTACTACTATGACTTTAATATTAGGATAGTTTAGACTAAATATACTTTCCAGACATACGATCGTGTCAAGGTAACCATTGTAATTAACTAATATGATGCATACGGATGGATACGAGTTACTATTCATAAGACGCAGAGAATTGATCTTTTAGAAAGGGGTAAGTTTTGGCAACTACATCTTTAGCTAAAATTTTAGAGTTGCTTGGGTGGAAACCTCTCACAACACAGCCTGCTCCAACTACAGAGTTGTCTCCAATATAAGCACCATCAAGAATAACACAGTTTGCTCCGATCCAACAATTTTTACCTACATAAATTCCTTTAAATTTTTCTCCTTGACTATTGAAGAGTTTTGATTTATCAGCTGTTACATGATTTGATGCAAACAATGAAGTATGACCTGCAATCATAGTATTATCATCGATAACTACTCCTCCCTTTGCTTGGATGTGAACCATAGGCCCTAGAAAGCAATTTTTACCAATCTTTATTGTGCCACCATGAGTGAAGAGTGTGCAGTTATGATCAAGTATACAGTTATTACCTACTTCTATTTTTTCCCTTCCATAGTTCAGATCAGCAACGAGCCTTAGATTACCTAACACTTTCACATTATCACCTAAGCTAACATTATCCAGAAGACCATGAATAACTATTTTTCCTTTGATCTTACAACCTTTTCCTAGTTTTAAACCTCTCGCCTTTAAGATCAAATTGCTGAAACTATACTTAGCTAAAAGTGATAGTTTATATAGAACTACATTTAAAAAAACTAGCGGAGTAGTGTTTGAAATATCGAACCTTGCCTGAACCTTTCTAATAGATTTTCTAATGATCAACTCAAAATTCAGTAAACTTGCATTTCTCAGAACTGAAGTAAAGTTTTTTCGCTTAAGAGCTTCCTGGAAATGGATAAATTTATTAAGAGTTGGGTGATTTAGTGCGGTAACTTTAAGTTGCTCCTGCATCAACTCGAAGTTTGCACTTGTATTATTTTCATGAAATCTGTACTCAAAAAGGCATTCGTTTAAGTAGAGTAGTTTAAACTTTGCTGTGAACTTAAGGAGCATATCATGGTCCTCCACTTTTATACCTTCTGTAAAAAGGCCAACCTCAAATAAGGCTTCTCTTCTGTAGAGCAGGCTTATTGCACCTATCCAATTTTCAACAATGAGCTCTTTGTAAATATTTTTACCGATAGGAACATGGTAGTTATCGGTAAAGTAAGCTGTTCTCTCACCAAAATCATTTATTATATAACCATCACTATAAATACCTCCAACTGAGTCTGGAGACCTAAGTAGTGTGTTTACCTGTTTTTCAATTTTAGTTGGTAAAAACAAGTCATCTGAAGCTAGGAAAGATATAAAATTCCCTTTTGACAGTAGAATGCCACTGTTTAGAGTCTTGCTAACACCTTCGTTAACTTTATTTATATAAATGAAGTTAACAAACCTTTCTTTACAGGTTTCTTCAAGATCTAGAACCTTATTGTGTGTATTGTCTTTTGAACCATCGTTAAGAACAATTAACTCAATATTTACATATGTCTGGTCAATTACGCTTTGTATGGCCTCAGTAACATATTTCTCATGATTGTAGCATGGGACAATTACAGAAACTAAAGGAGAACTAATAATCACTTCTTAAAAAGTTAGAGTTATAAAAAGGTGATTGTTATACTTTGCTTAACATGACCTTTCTGAATATTATTACCATTGTTAAAAAGTAGATAATATAGGTTATAGAATGTCCTATAGTAGCTCCTACTGTACCAAATTTTTCAACAAAGAACAGTCCCAAAAATACAAACATAATACTGAAGATGACTTCTGTTGCGACAAATGTTGCAGTCATTGATTTAGCGACCATCTGGAAAGCTAAGATCCAGCTGATAATTTTAAAAAAGTCACCTATTAACTGAAAGGCGAATAAAGGCTGCATGCCCTGAAATTGATCATCAAACAATATATAAATAACCCAATCTTTTAGGAGGTAGGTTGATAGTGTGATAACGAGCAATACAGGTACGATTATTTTATATACCTCGAGTATCTCTTTTTTTAGTTCAATGTCATTTTTGATCTCTGACAGGCGCGGCAGGTAGTAAATAACCAGGGAAGATGTAATCAATAGTAAATACATGCCAGAAATCCTGTTAATGCCTTCCCATAACCCTGCATCTGTTAAAGAAACATTGTCCGTGATGTATCTTCTTACTATTAATTGGCTAATTGGGCCCGTAGAAGCTGTAGCAAGTGCCATTACGGAGTAGTGGGCAAGCTTCTTTCCTGCTGATGGGTTAAACTCACCAATAAAGTTTGATTTTTTAAACCAATTACTTTTAACAGTTAGAGCTAGCGTAACAAAGAATACTACTGACTGAAAAGTTACTGCGGCAAGCAACGCTCCATATACTCCGAAGGCTAGCGTAAGGGAGGCGGAAAATAAAAGACCAAATAGACTGCTTACAATATTTACTACTACATATTTCCTAAACTCCTTAAAACCGTTTATAATAGACAATAATAAGGCATTGAAAGAGTAAAGTGCCAGCGTGCACCCAAAAACTACTATTGTAAAAGTATACTGGGTATCGTCGAATATTAGTTGAGAAAAAAAAGAGGCCCCAAGTATAAGTATAGCAGCACAAAGCGAGGACAAAACTAAGGTTATCCAAAAGGACGTTCTCAAAAAAGTCGCTAAAACTTTGTCAGAGCCGGCATTCTCTGCTATATATTTGGTTACACCATTGTTGATGCCACCAGTAGAGACAGTAAGGAATATTGTAGAAAAGTTTGTCAGTTGTCCTAAAAGGGCAATACCTGCAGGTCCGATCAACACAGCAACAACTTTTACGCTAACAAACCCTGTTAGCATTTTTACTAAAGTTGAGATTGCATTGAGAGAGAAGACTTTTACAATATCTTTTTTTAAAACTTTTGATATTACTGCAAACATTACCACCTATTGATGACTTCTATCACCTTGTCAGCCTCCAAGTCTGTCATTACGGGGCTTATAGGCAAACTCACGACCTCACGGTGAATCTTTTCAGTAATCGGAAATGAAAGGCTGTTCAATTCTTTGTAGGCATTCTGCTTATGCGGCGGAATCGGGTAATGGATCAACGTTTGAATGCCATTTTCATGCAAGTACTGCTGGAATGACTCTCTGTTGCCTGTCCTGACAACGAACAAGTGCCACACATGGCCGTTTTTATCTTCGACCTGAGGTAGTATAACTTTAGGGTTTGTTATGCCACTCAGGTACTTATAGGCTATCTCCCTTCTTCTGGCGGTGTCTTCCATTAGGTACTTCAATTTCACGTTCAGAACAGCAGCCTGTATTTCGTCGAGTCTGCTGTTAAGCCCCATAGTCTCGTTCACGTACTTAGTGCGAGATCCGTAGTTTGCTAACGTTCTGACCGCAGCTGCGAGTTTTGGGTCGTTGGTAGTTACTGCTCCCGCGTCACCGAATGCTCCCAGGTTCTTGCCTGGATAAAAACTAGTGCCGGCGGCGTCACCAAGCGCTCCGGTTACCACACCTTTGTATTTAGCGCCCTGTGCCTGAGCATTGTCTTCTATAAGCTTCAAATCGTATTTATCGCAAATTCTCTTAAGTTCACTATTATAGGCGCATTGCCCGTAGAGATGTACTATCATGATGGCCTTGGTTCTGGGAGAGATTGCCCCTTCGATTTTGGTTACATTAATATTGCAGGTATTGATGTCTGGCTCTACCAATACAGGCGTTAATTTGTTGTCTGAGATGGCAAGAAGCGAGGCTATATAGGTGTTCGCGGGAACTATCACCTCGTCTCCCTCTTGCATTACTCCCATTTCTATATAGGCTCTCAATATCAGCCTGAGCGCATCTAAGCCATTTGCAACGCCTACTGTGCTGCTTACACCGCAGAACTTTGAAAAGTTCTCTTCAAAGGAAGCTACCTCGCTCCCTAGCAGATACCAGCCAGAGTCTACGACTCTATTGATTGCTTCTTTGATCTCAGTTGCATTCTTGTCAGTTATTTTCTGAATATCAAGAAATTTTATCATTGCTTAATTAAGTGTCGGTTTTGTAATTAAAGGGATACTTTTAGTGAAATGTTGGCATGCAGGTCTCCTTTTTGCTACTCATACTGCTTATTGCCAGAGCTTATATGGAGGCGCTCATACTCATCAACTATGGACTTGATTACTTCAGTATGAGGTCTCTTGTTCTCCAAGACGTACTCTCTGATTTCTTCCAGGGAGCCCTCTAGCTTATATTTTTTGATAGCATAATCATTTACAGACAATGGCTTGCCAGGGATATAGCGGGAAAAAGGCTTGATGTTCTTCATTACCGTTGCTCCAGCAGCAGCAATAGCGTAATGCCCTACAATAACATACTGGCTAACCCCTACGCCAATTGCAAGGTTTGCGCCGGTTAGAATCCTTGTTAAACCAGCTAGCACTACCATAGGCGTGATAACAACATCGTCTCCAATTATAGCATCATGAGGAATGTGAACACTTTGCATCAGGTAGACATTGTTTCCTATTTGGGTCAGGTCCTGGTAACAGGGTTTCTGGATAGCTGTAAACTCTCGGATAATGTTGTTGCTGCCAATTATTATTCGCTTCTCAGAGGAGTCATATCGAGGGTTTCTCGTGTCCTGCCCAGGAGAGCCTATGACTGCGTGCGGCCCGATAATATTATTGTCGCCTATAACCAAAGGGCCCCGTAGAACGGTGTAGGGAAGAATCTCGTTGTTTTCTCCCATCCTTACGTCTCCCTCAATTACTACTGTTGGGTGAATTTTATTCATTTCCTCAAAATTAATGCAGTACCGTCGATTACTAACTCATTGTTCTGGTTAAAGCACTGGGTCAGTAATTTATAAACCGAATCTTTAGGTATATCCAATATCTCCACAACGGCTGTAACTGTGTCACCTATGTAAACAGGCTTAAGGAATGAGAGGTCCTGTTTCATGTATATAGATCCTGGTCCGGGTAGTTCGTTTGCAATTACCGCACTAATAAAAGAGCCGTATAGCATGCCATGGGAGATTCTTTTCTTGAATATTGAATTCGCCGCTACCTCATCGTCCAGGTGTACAGGGTTCCTGTCCATGGAGAGCTCCGCAAACGCCACTACGTCACTAGATGTTATGGTTTTGGAGAGCTGGGCTTTCTGTCCTATGTATAAGTCCATTTTAGCGAGTGTACTTTAATTTTAAATCAATAAACTCTCTGTAATCCCTGATATAATCAGATTCAAAGTAAGGCAAAGATGCTAAGACCAGCAAAACGGAGCCAGACGAAAAGTTTGTCAGATCACGCCATATGCCTGGTTTTATGTAAAGCCCGTAGTTAGGCCTGTTCAAACTGACTGTTTTTTTTATCCTGCCGTCATCCAGCACCACATCAAAGCTTCCGCTAGCTGCTACTATCAGCTGGTGCAGGTCTCTATGGGCATGGCCACCCCTAGACTCACCACCTGGGACATCGTACAGATAATATACCCTTTTGATATCGAATGGAATCTCCTCGTTAGATGTTAAAGGAGTAATGTTGCCAGCTCTGTTTGAGATTTGTGGGAGTTCGCTAACTGAACATTCGTACACGTTTGATTCTTTAAAGCTCATTGCTTGCGTGTCTTTTAAATTCATCAAAGTCCCTAATATAGTCTCCTTCATCGTATGCTGTGGATGAGAGCACTAATGCTAATGAATTTGTGGAGAAATTTTCCAAACTTTTCCAATGCATTTTAGGGATAAATAAACCGTAATAAGATCTGTTCAATGAAAACTTGTGCTCATGTGAGCCATCATGAAGGATAACATCAAAGCTTCCAGATAACGCAACTACAAATTCGGAATTTGTTTTGTAGGCGTGACTTCCTCTAATCTCTCCCCCCGGAACATCATAAACCCAGTAAACCCTCTTTATATCAAATGGAATATGGCTGCCCTCTTCTATGAAAGACAGATTTCCTCGGGGATCTAGTACTTTGGGTAAGCTAATTATCTTAACTTTGTTATATTCCATTCAATCTTAAACCTGATAAACCTAGCATTCCAGCGAATAATATTTTTGCTTGAACGAAGGGAGATTATACTTAAAATACAATAGTACTTACGGGGCAAATTTATAAAATATCTTTGTTAATCTTTTCAAAAATCAGGTTATTTTAGACGGCTAAATTTATCATGAATTTAACAATTTAAATGAGCTGCTAATAGCCAAAATAATGGTGCCTGAACGTGTTGGCATCTGAAAAACTTTTTATTTTGTCTTAATTGATATTTTATAAAACTTCAGCAAAAAAATTATCTTTGCTAAAAAAACAATAATGTACGAGTTAAAAGAGCGAGATACTAGGAGTGAGACTCAGTTTCAGGGGGAAATAAACTTATTAACGATTTATTATAAAGTTGTTGATCTACTAAAAAGCATAAAGAATTGGTTCTTGATGCTGTATTCAATTGTTTTAAAAAGAATCAAGCTTATAATGTTATTTACGCTTTTAGGACTAGGGTTAGGGTGGATAGCTTTCTATGTTACAAAGCCTTATTATACATCTTCTATGACTTTGGTTCTGGCAGATATACGTAATGAGTTCGTTGATGATCAGCTTAGGAAGCTTGCTTATATGATTAAGGACGATAACTATCCAGCTATTTCTCGTAATTTGGATATTAGCGAAGAGGCCGCTAGAAAGATAAAGGGGATGAAGTTTTCAAACTTGGATGCTGATAGGATCGAAGAAGATAGTATACTTACTGGATCTCCATTTAGAATTGAGTTACAGTTGTATGAAAATGGTTTGTTTAACTCTATGGAGCCAGCCTTATCTAACTATTTGGAGAATAACCGCTATTTCTCCAAGCAGAAGCGAATAAAGCAAAGACAGGTTGAAAGTGTAATAATAAAACTGAAGAAAGAAATAAAATCTATTGATAGCTTAAAGACAACTGTTGCTAATCCAAGAGGACCTGTTAATGGCTTCGTTTATGGTGAAGCTTTAGATCCTACTTCTCTTTACCGTGAAAGCGTTGGCATGTTTAAAGAGCAGGCTGAGTTAGAGGCAAAATTAGATCAACTTGATAACATTCAGGTAGTAACAGGTTTCTCACCAAGAAGTAAACCAACTGGGCCTAAGCTGTTAATATATCTCTTCTTAAGTGGAACAATATTTTTCCTCTTTGGTCTTGTATTTGCCGTCTCTAAGGAAACTAAGAATAAGGTATAGCACCAAATTATTGTTCTTGGTTAAAATAATTTAAAAGGTTTTACGATGGCATAAAAAAACTTGTGGGCGTCTGCTCACAAGTTTTTTTGCCTCTTCTGGACATAACCCCGATAGGGTGCCTGCATATGTAAGCTTCCCCTTTTTAGAACTGCCCTGCAGTAGAGAGAAAGGTTTTTCCAATTAATTGAATTAGTGGTTTCTACTATTACTATGGGTGTTAATTGTGGTTAACTCGGTAGAGTTATCCATTGTTAACGCCCCACCTTTAGCCTGGGCATACTGGATTGGGCTAAGCCCCCGCAGGCTATTATGGGGCCTGCAGTTGTTATAGTCTTCCATCCAGATACATGTGATTTTTCTTACTTCATCCAGCACATTCCTCCTGTAAGTACCGTTGAGCCTCTCTACAAAGGCGTTCTGAGTAGGCTTGCAAGGTTGAATGTAAACAAATTCAATCCGGTTCATCTTGCTCCATTCCTCCATGAGTGAGGCAATAAATTCAGGCTCATTATCCATCCTGATGCGCTTAGGCTTTCCCTTCTCTTTATCAAGTGGTTTACACCCACCACTCTGTTGCTCTTCCGGGAATAATCTATCTCAACATGCAAAGCTTCCCTGTTGAAGTCGTCCATCAAGTTAAAAGAGAAACTTACTCCCGTTCATCAAAGCATCACTCATAAAGTCAATAGACCAGGTGTGATTCTGCTCCAGAGGAACATCCAATGGCTCCTTTACTCGCTGAGGAAGCCTTTTCTTCGTTTTCCTTCTGATGTTCAACCCTATGGCTGTGTAGACCCCGTAAACCAGCTTGTGATTCCAAGGGTTTCCTTCATTGCGCAAGCGCCTGAATGCCTCCAGAATCCCTTCCTTGGATGTTCTTCCGCCTTCTTGCGCAAGGTATCTATCACCGGGTTATTCTCCCTCTGAGACTGGTAGTAATACACAGATTTGCTCAGACTCAAGACTCTGCACGCCCTGCTGATGCTTACCTTCTTCTCCTTTACAATCTCCTCTGCTATCTGCTTTTTCTTGCAGGGCTTTAAAGCTTTTTTTCAATTATCTCCCTGGCCACCTTCAGATCCAGGGCCAGCTTAGCTTACATGGCCTTAAGCCTGCGATTCTCCTCTTCAAGCTCTTTTAGCCGCTTTAGCTCAGTGGCATCCATATCATTGTAGCGCTGGCGCCATTTGTAAAAAGCTGCCTGGCTTACTACATACTCCCTACTGATCTCAGCTGCATTTTTTCCTTCCTCAAATTCCTTGAAAATCTTGGTGATTTGTTGGGTCGCAAATTGCTTCCTTTTCATATCTAACTGTTTAAAATTAGTCATTCTTTCTCTACTTTTAAACCGTCCTATTTTTAGGGTAGCATACAATAGGCTCACGTGCTGCCTTTTATAGTAGAGATCTCGACAACTTTTATGACAATTACTTCCAACTCCTTTACGCTAGTGCAGGTTTAAATGGACTTTCTTTAACAATCCCGTTCACGCGCTCGGCCACCGCGTGATGGTTGCACTTGGTGGACTAGCTGACATTATTTAAATACAACGAAAGCTTCTACAACCAAAGTTGAGACATACGATACTTGACTATCTCACCCATCCGCAAGAATAAGGCTATGGCAGAAAAGATTGGCTAGCAAAGAAAAAAACTGCAATTGCAATATGCGTCTAAAACAATCAAACACAGCAGAGCAGAGTTTAACTTTCTAAACTGCCTTTGTTAGTCATTTATGAGGTACTAATTGATTTTGCTTATCTGCAGCTATTTGGGTTTTACTGGAATTATTTTATCATATTAAGTCTATTTGGCTAGTTTCTCTTAATGAAACTATTAAGTTTTGTCTTTAATTTCAGTTGTGACTGTTCCGCTAGAACAATTGATACTTGTTTAAAGTAAAGAGTCGGCTTTATCTTTTTTAATTTAAGTGCCTTTACCTCAATGAAATGCCATGACAAATAAGCTAAAATAGAAGAAGTTAGTAAGCTGATAATCATTAACTGTAAATAATCTGCTTAAAGTAATGAACAAGAGTTTGTTGAACAGGAAAACCCAATAAATAGATTCCATAGGATAAATCACCAATCTTGTTCCCTATATTATTTATAATAGGTGTAGAACCTAGTCCAAAACATATAACTACCAAAGGAAGGGTGAAAAGCTTAAGTAAATCAAATTGGTTGAAAGCTATAGAGGTGATAAGCAATGCAAATGAAATAAAACCGATCAGATTTACTTTATTACTTTTATTTATCTTAATTGATGCCAGTAGTGAACCTGCAATAAAGAAAGAACCTAGATTTAGTAGATTTTTACTTGACTTAAGAAGTTCATGCTTTTCTAGTGTTTCAATAAAGAAAATATTAGCTATTGCTAAAAGAACAAAAGATGCTGATAATATAAGTATGCTTGCAGATTTTTTCTTTCTGAAAATAAGCAGGAAAGACAGCAAAAAGTACATTGTGAATTCATATTGTATAGTCCAAAGTGACCCATTTATTGCTGACTTGTAAGGGTTATTTTCAAAAATACCATCAATGTGGTACTGAGGCCTGTATAAAGATAAATTGTTTGGGATATAGCTCCACATACTCATATTGCTCAAGTATGTAGTATTTCCTTCATAAACAAAAGGTGCAAGTGCTACTGTAGAAAGTAAAACAACTATCAAGGCCGGAAAAAGCCTTAAGGCCCTTTTCCAATAATAATCAATTAAATTTTCGCTTCTCTCAAGGCTCTGGAAAATCAGAAAACCGCTAATAATAAAGAAGCCTGTTACGCCAATGTCTGAGAAAATAAGTTGTTTATTAGTTATTTGATACAACCAATCATGATTTCCCACTCCTGATAATGGATAGGAATGGGAAATAATTACAAATAATGCAAATATTAATCTTAAGAAGTCTAGGTTATTCTTTTTGTGCATTTTAATCAAGCAGGTTTCTGTATATATTAAATGATAATTACCTTCATTTTAAGTACAATTTCTAATTCAATTTACCATTTTGAATAAAATATAACCTAGAAGTTTTAGAATATTCGCAATTATTACTGTATGATGTTTGCAATTTTTTATCAAATTTAATATGAATAATTAATTAAGCCTATTCCAGGGTTTTATTTAATATTGTCTTAAACAAAGTGTTTGATTTTTTTGGTTCAACAATATATGAAGGCTCTGCTAAATGTCTATGTCTTGTGTGGGGAGGACCAGTCGATCATCCAGAAACTAGTCGAGAGCCAGGAGAAAGGGAGCTAAGAAATCTTGAATCCGATTGGAAGATAAACGGTCTATCATGAAAAGCTATACCTGAGTAATGAAGAATTAGCTTATCTGCATATGAGAACTTCCTGTATTTATGTTGTAAGGCTGAAACACAAATACAGGAGGTTCTACTTGCATACTATGTGTAATATGCGGGATTTCATATCAATTGTAACATTTTATTCTTCCTTCCGCATCACCCAGTTCAAACTGTATAGGTCCTTCCTTCTGTCTTTAAGGTTTCTTACGCTTCCTGCCGTATTAAGGTCCTTCAGTAGATCCAGGTCCAGGTCAGCGATCAGGGTCATCTCCGTATTAGGGGTGGCTTCGGCTACCACCGCATCGTGCGGGAAAGCGAAGTCAGAAGGGGAGAAGACGGCTGACTGAGAGTACTGGATATCCATGTTCTCTACGCGTGGCAGGTTGCCTACACTACCCGTGATGGCTACATAACACTCGTTCTCGATGGCACGGGCCTGGGCGCAGCGGCGCACACGCAGGTAAGCGTTCTTCGTATCTGTCCAGTAAGGTACAAAGAGTATCTTCATGTCCATGTCCGAAAGCATACGGGCAAGCTCAGGGAACTCCACATCGTAACAGATCAGGATACCGATCTTACCGATGTCCGTATCAAATATTTTCAGCTTATGGCCTCCGCGCATACCCCAGTAATGTGACTCATCCGGCGTTACGTGAAGTTTATATTGTGCATCATAAGTACCATCACGGCGGCAGAGGTAGCTTACGTTGTAAAGCTTGTTATCGTAATACTCGGGCATACTACCCGCAATGATATTGATGTTGTAAGAGAGGGCCAGCTGCACCATACGCTCACGGATCTCTTCGGTATACTCAGCCATACTTCGGATAGCCTCCGAAGGAGACTCTTCATTGGTAAGAGCCATAAGCGGCGCATTGAAAAACTCCGGGAACACCACCATATCCGATTTGTAAGAGCTTACCGTGTCCACGAAGAACTCGATCTGCTGCATCATATCGTCAAGGTCTTTTACGGCACGCATCTGCCACTGCACGATACCGATACGAACTACCGTTTTCTTACCACCGATCAGCTTCTCTTTCTCCTCAAAGTATACATTGATCCACTCGAGCAACGTTGCATAGGCGCGGGAGTCTTTGTCGTCAGGCAGGTATCCTTTCAGGATGCGGCGCACGTGGAAGTCGTTGCTGAGCTGGAAAGACAGTACAGGGTCAGAAAGCTCCTTGTTCCGCACCATCTCAATGTATTTGGCAGGCGTGAGCTTATCTGCATAATTCTTATAACCCGGTATCCTGCCGCCGGCTATGATACCACGCAGGTTCAGCTTTTCGCAGATCTCTTTTCGGGCATCGTACAAGCGGCGGCCAAGGCGCAGGTTGCGGTACTCCGGGTGCACAAACACATCTATACCATACAGGGTGTCGCCTTCAGGGTCATGTGATTTAAATGTGCCTTTGTCAATTATCTGGTCGTATGTGTGCTTGTCACCATACTCGTCATAGTCTATTACAAGGCTTAGGGCTGCTGCGACTACTCTGCCATTATCCTCGATACAGATCTGGCCTTCCGGAAACTTCTTCAGCAGATTCGAAAACTCTTTGCGGGTCCAGGCGCCATCCATGTTGGAGTACACCAGGTCCATGATCTCTTTTACCTCCTTATAATCTTTCAGCTCTAACTGGCGCAATAATAACCTGTGCTCAAAACTGGTTTCTTCTTTTTCGCTCATATTTTAATGTGGGTCGCTTTTAATCTTCTGTCTTTATACGTGCTGCAAGTATAGTTTTGATATAATATAATTGAAGCTTGACATTCTGCAGTACCTGCTGCTGTAAAATTAAACAAAAAAGCGCAGTGAGGGTACCGCGCTTTTTTGTGTTCTTAGGCTATACAATTACTTATACCTGTATCTCTGGAATATCCCCCTCCACCAGAAGGTTACCTGCCGTCGCGGCTTTGATATCTTCTACCGAAACACCAGGAGCACGTTCCAACAACTTAAAACCACCTTCAACCACTTCCAGTACAGCAAGGTCAGTAACGATCTTCTTTACGCAGTTGACGCCGGTTATTGGCAGTGTACACTCTTTCAGCAGCTTAGATGAACCGTCGCGGGCTGTGTGCTGCATGGCCACGATAATATTCTTGGCGGAGGCTACCAAATCCATGGCACCTCCCATGCCTTTTACCATTTTACCCGGGATCTTCCAGTTGGCAATGTCACCGTTCTCGGCTACCTCCATGGCTCCTAAAATGGTCAGGTTTACATGTTCCCCCCTGATCATGCCAAAGCTTTCTGCAGAGCTGAAAATGGACGAGCCAGGGAGGGTGGTGATCGTTTGTTTACCCGCATTGATCAGGTCTGCATCAACCTGGTCTTCGGTAGGGAAGGGGCCCATGCCCAGCAACCCATTCTCTGATTGCAGGACAACCTCTATACCTTCCGGAAGGTAATTGGCAACCAGAGTCGGAATACCGATCCCAAGGTTCACATACATTCCGTTTTTAACTTCTTTTGCGATACGTTTCGCTATGCCGTGTTTATCTAAACTCATCTCTTGTTGGGTTTGGGTTAAGCAGTTCTTACCGTACGCTGTTCAATTCTCTTTTCATACTTTTCGCCCTGGAAAATGCGCTGCACATAAATGCCCGGCGTGTGGATCATGTTCGGGTCGAGTTCGCCGGCTGGAACAAGTTCTTCCACTTCTGCCACAGTGATCTTACCGGCAGCAGCCATCATAGGGTTAAAATTTCGGGCAGTACCTTTGTAGATCAGGTTACCTGCGGTATCGCCTTTCCAGGCTTTTACAAAAGAGAAGTCAGCCTTAAGCCACTCTTCCATCAGGTACATTTTACCGTTGAACTCTCTACTTTCCTTACCTTCGCCTACCTCGGTGCCGTAACCGGCAGGAGTGAAGAAGGCCGGAATACCGGCACCACCAGCGCGAATGCGTTCTGCCAATGTACCCTGAGGCGTTAGTTCTACTTCCAGTTCGCCGGAAAGCAGCTGGCGCTCAAACTCGGCATTCTCCCCAACATAGCTGGAGATCATTTTCTTAACCTGGCGCTTTTGCAGGAGCAGCCCTATTCCGAAATCATCAACACCCGCATTGTTAGAAATACAGGTAAGGTCTTTTACCCCAAGGCGCAGCAATTCTTGTATCGCATTTTCCGGAATGCCGCAGAGGCCGAAGCCACCAAGCATAAAGGTCATGCCATCCTGAACCCCCTGAAGGGCCTCTTGCACGTTTTTTACAGTTTTATTGATCATAGTTTATGCAATGATTACACTCAGTTTCTATCTTACTGTTACAGCAGGTCAGCAGCTGTAGCTGACTGCAGGAACAGTGTAATTTATATAAAAAAAGCCATATTAGAATATTTTGTACTTCGTTTTTAGGGTGAAATAGGTTTTGCCATAGGTGGAATTATGTTTCGTGACTTGCCAAATTCCGGTAAAAGTGGTTTAGTTATACCTGCTTGGTAGGCAAGTGGAGTATACGCGCGTGGTAGCCTTCGTGTAATTGGTATGGGAAGGCGTTATTGCATTTTATCGCCTGATACTCACCACAATTTCCAGCTGTACCTGTTGCCCTACCTTGTTCTCGATCTCTTTTTTTATGATGTCAAGTTCCTGCATGGAGATCGGGCCCTCGGCCAGCAGCCTTATACTGATCAGCATTGGCTTGTTCTGGATAATGTTCACGTCCCTAATGGTGATGTTTCTGATGGTGTGCCCATCCAGTTCTTGAATTATCTGGTGATCGCGAACCATGGTGGAGAAGCCGAGCCATAGCGGTATACTTACTAATGCCACCAGCAACAGCGAAATGATTAACCCTTTCCTGGCGAGGTGAAACGGACTGAAACCAAGAAGCATAAAGGTAGCGGTACCTGCTAGTACAATGCCAGTAAGGTTGGTCGTGAACAGGAGCAGGGCACCCGTAAATACGGTCCAGTCGCCCCAGCCAACGCCAATACCTGATACGGCAAGCGGAGGAACCAGCGCTACAGCGATAGCCACACCGGCCAGCGTTTTGGCGATGTCTGTACGGGCGTGGGCGTAAGCACCTGCAATTCCTGAAATTATAGCAATGCCAAGGTCAAGCAGGTTTGGTTTAATTCTACTTACTATCTCCTGGTTCATCGAGTGCAAGGGTGATAACCAGGTGATCAGAATCGCAGCCATATAGCTTAGCAGCAGACCTAAACCAATCGTTTTGGCGCTGCTTAATACAAGCTTTTTATCTTGCCGCAGAACCCCCATCGAAAGGGAAATTATGGGGGCCATGAGCGGAGCCAGGATCATGGCACCTATAATCACAGGTGATGAATTAGAAAATAAACCCAGCGAGGATAATAAGGTGGAGAGCACCATTAAGGTTAGGAAGGAACCAGAGACTTTCGCATTTTCCCGCAGCACATCAAACAAGCCCCTGAACTCATCGGTGGAGGCGTGGTTGATCAGCGATAGCGGCTTTGCAACAATCTCCTTCATGTAAGATTCATCTTTGGGGAGTTTATCTACACGATACATCTCGGTGGGTTCTCCGGTCTGCTCCTCCTCAAGCTGAAAACCAGTTGGAATTGTTTTAAATGCGTCCGCTTGCACCGTAAACACTATACGCCTGGCACTCATCAATGTATTATCCAAAGAAAAGTCCATCGGGTCAGGGCCATCTACATTAATGGTCTTGGCTTTTATATGGCCAATAAAGGAGGGAAGCCTACGTGAACGGTTAAAAAATAATAAGGTGGTGATATAAAAGCGCAATAGTTGCAGTACACTTCTCGGGGAAAGCACAAAAGCATGTAGCCTGCCGTCGGTGGTGTAATTTGATTTTAGTACCTGCCTGGAAAGGATCGAGTTTTTACCATGCAGTACGGCTACCAGACCAACGGCTGTTGTTTTTAGAGTTGGCTTGTCATCGGTGTTAATGGTGAAATAGTGCGGTATTAGTTTGTTGATATGCTTAAAAACACTGAACGTCTTTTCCAAAAAAGAGGCAATGGCTGTTTGAGACAGGCTACCTGTTACCAGACTTATACTATTCCCGATCACTACTTTATGAAAAACAGGGTAGCCATTGCAAAGCAGCAGGTCAGTGTTAACGGCGGCGGGACCTTGAATTATTGTTTCCGCTGCCGACTCTAATTTTTCATCAACGTCAAATCCCAGCATGGCTTCCTGCATGTTTGGGTGCGGAAGAAAACCCAGTGTGCAGTTTTGGTATAAAATTTTACAGATCAGCTCTGCCAGCGACTGATCACTAAGATAGGTCACAACCAGGGAATCATGAAAATCATACTTATGGTTGATGAAGAAGGGGTGAAGGTTTATGGTAAAATCACTAAACAAAGGAACAACCTGAGTTTGCACCACCTGGTCATCCTGCAATTCATAAACTAAGATAATTTCCTTCATCTTCAGGTTACCGGATCCTTTACATTCCAATTATCGATTCGTGGCAATCAGGACTTGAGGTTATACGGCATGAAGCCTTTTTACGGCTGAAAAGTATGTTATGCACTGCTGCCGATAAAAAAAGCAGCCGGTATTACAGCTGCTTAATCCCTCTAGGGTACTAAAAAGGACTTATCCCTCCAGAATATGTACTGCCTGGTCGCGGTCTGTTACGAGCTGGGCTTTGAGGGCATCCAGGCCATTAAACTTTTGTTCGCGGCGCAATTGCTGTACAAACTCCACCGTTATTTGCTGACCGTAAATATCACGATCAAAATTTAGAATATGTACTTCCAGGCGAAGTTCCTTGCCTTCTACGGTAGGCCGGGATCCGATGTTCATCATTCCCGGGAAACGCTCG
Source organism: Pontibacter sp. MBLB2868 (assembly GCF_051904785.1). Classification (NCBI taxonomy): domain Bacteria; kingdom Pseudomonadati; phylum Bacteroidota; class Cytophagia; order Cytophagales; family Hymenobacteraceae; genus Pontibacter; species Pontibacter sp. MBLB2868. The sequence goes on from NZ_CP196710.1 coordinate 1,032,338, forward strand.
CCACCAATCTTAACCCACACGGCATATACGCCATTGGCAGGTATCAGCTTGTGTGGGGCGGGCAAGGCCAGGTTGGCTGTCGGAAAACCTATTGTACGACCAATTTTGTCTCCTTCCTCTACCAAAGAGGTCAGGCTATAATAGCGGCCAAGGTAGTTGTGTGCTGTCTCGACGTCACCAATTTCCAGTGCTTTCCGGATCTTGGTAGAACTTACCCCCACATCATCAATGTCCTGGCGTGGTATTTCCTCTACTTCAAAGCCATATTGCTGCGACCGTGCCTTGAGGTGCTCAAAGCTGCCTTCGCGGTTCTTGCCAAAACGGTGATCGTAGCCGATAACGAGCAGCTTGGTGTTGATTGCTTTTACTAATATATCTGTGATGAAGCTGCGGGAACTAGTCCGTGAAAATTCTTTAGTGAACGGAATGATCAGCAGGTAGTCAATGCCAAAACTGCGCAGCGCTTCAATGCGCTCCTCAATGGTTGAGAGCAGTTTTAACTTATTATCTTCCGGGAAGAGCACGAGGCGGGGGTGAGGCCAGAAAGTGATCACCACGCTTTGCCCTTTGTTCTGCTTTGCTCTTTTAATGACACGTCTGAGTATTTTCTGATGCCCTATATGCACGCCATCAAAAGTGCCGCTGGTGACAACAGGATAACTTAAACGCGGGAAAGCTGCTATATCACGAATTACTTCCATCCGCTTCCAACTGCTTTCTTCTTATTTCCTGAATATCTTCTATTGTCAGTGCATCTTCCAGCTTATACTCTCCGATGCGGGTACGTACCAAAGATGACAGATGTGCACCACAGCCTAGCTTTTGACCCAGGTCATGCGCCAGACTCCGGATATAGGTACCCTTTGTACAGATAACCTTGAAGTGTATTTCCGGTCCTTCGATAGAAGTAATATCAAAAGCTTTGATAGTGATCGTACGAGGCTTCAGTTCTGCTGACTTCCCTTTGCGGGCAAGGTCATAAGCGCGTTTGCCATCTACCATCACGGCAGAGTAAATAGGGGGCACCTGCTCAATAGTACCAACAAAGGTTTGCGCTGCGGCTTTAACTTCCTCTTCAGACAGGTGGCTGATGTCGCAGGTCTCCGTTACTTCCGTTTCCCGGTCATAAGAGGGAGTAATCTCTCCCAGGCGGATACTGCCTGTATACTCTTTTTCCTGCCCCTGTATCTCATCAATGCGTTTGGTGAACTTACCAGTGCAAAGTATAAGCAAACCTGTGGCTAAAGGGTCTAAAGTGCCGGCATGGCCAACTTTCTTCACCCGGATGGTATTGCGCACTTTCTTTACAACGTCAAACGACGTCCAGTCGAGTGGTTTATCTATAAGGAGTATTTCGCCTGCGGCAAAATCGTATTGCATAGTTATACTCTTAAATCTACACCCATGGCCAGTAATGCCAGCAGCACAATACCAAGGGCAATTCTATAATAACCGAATAGCTTAAAGCCATACTTGGTCAGGAAATTGATAAAAAACCGGATAGCCAGCATTGCTACGATAAAGGCAACAAAGTTACCGATAAGCAGCAATTTCAGATCTTCTGCGGTGATCACTTCAAAGCTATTCTGAATTTTTACGAGGTCAAAACGGATCAGGTCGGAAATTTCCAGCTGCAGCAGGTCTTTTACCAGTTTGTAGCCGGCTGCTGCCAGCATGGTGGGCACTGCCAGAAAAAAGGAGAACTCGGCTGCTGTTTTTCTATTCACCCCTTGTGTAAGACCTCCGATTATAGAAGCGGCAGACCTGGATACGCCGGGTATCATGGCGATACACTGAAAGAAGCCGATTACAAGTGCGTTTTTGTAATTGACTTTGTCCTTGTCTGCGTTGCTGAACCACTTGTCCACAAAAAGGAGCACGACACCACCTAGCAGCAGCATCGTTGCTGTGATCAGCACACTCTCCAGCATGGCGTCAATTATATCGTTCAGGGCAAAGCCCAGCACGGCAGCCGGAATAAATGCCAGCAAAAGTTTTTTATAGAAATCCAGGCCTTGCAGGAAACGACGCCAGTAAAGCACCACCACCGACAGGATAGCCCCGAACTGAATGTTAACTTCAAATATTTTTGTGATCGGGAGCTCGTTAATGCCCATCAGGCTCGAGGCGATGATCATGTGACCGGTAGACGAAACAGGTAAAAACTCTGTAAGCCCTTCAACAATGGCTAAAATAATAGCCTGCCAAATACTCATGTATACCTGTTTTTAGTCTTTTATTAATATGGCGAAAACCTCTACAATAAAACCGGCCATAACTATGATCGGACCCAGGGTAATACCCAGGAAGCCCAGCCCGTAAGGCTGTGTGTCAAGTGTCATGATAAAGAAGCCGATCACCAGCAGGGCAATGCCCACCAGCATCAGGATGTAGTTCTTTCTGCCAAAGGCAAGTCTGTCTTTATTTTCCTCCATGTTAGTATAATTCGTCTAATGACATGCGCAGGTACTTGCGTACTGCCCGGTATGAACTTAAAAAACCGATGATCAGGCCGATCACGATCAATGCACCCATCAGGATGTATGTTTGCTCGTCGTTGCGCAGGAGCTGTAGTTCGCTTACCTCGTGGTAGGCATACTGTGTCAGGGCAAAGATCAGGACAGAGGCGATAAGACCACTCATCATACCCTGCCATGCTGCCCGGTTAAGGAACGGACGCTGGATAAAGAAGGAGGTAGCACCCACCAGCTGCATACTTCTGATCAGGAAGCGCTGTGAGTATAAAGCAAGTTTTACAGTATTGTTTATCAGGATGATCACCACCAGTATAAGTATGGCTGCAAATCCAAGTAGTATCATGCTGATCTTTTGGATATTACTGTTAATGGATTCGATCAGGCTCTCAACATACTGCACCTCGTGCACGCCATCCATTTCCTCCAGGTCCAGTTTTATACTTTTTAGCTCCGGCGAACTGGAGTGGTCTGCATCAATTTTCATGACATACGCATCCCGTAGCGGGTTTTCACCTAAAAACTCCATAAAGTCTTCGCCTGTATCGTCGAGGAATGCTTTGGCACCCTCTTCTTTTGAAATAAAGCGAACCTGGGCCGTATCATTTTTAAAGGCAACGTATTCTTTGGCGGCAATTGACTTTTGTAAACGATCCAGTTGCACCTCGGTCAGGTTACGGTCCAGGTATACCTGCATTTCAATGCTTTCCTTTACTTTATCGGAAAGACTGCCAGCGTGGATGAGCAGCATTCCGAAAAGTCCGATCACAAACAGGGCTAAGGATATACTGAAAACTACCATCAGGTGAGGGTAGTTACCTAGTTTCTTTTTCTTGATGTGCTTAATATTTCTTGCCATACCAGATGCTTCCTCACAAAAATAGAAATATAATTTAAATATACAGTGCGGGAGGGGAAGGTAAAGCAAAAAGGCCTGACTCGTACAAGTCAGGCCCGGGATTATTCTAAATTGAGTCGTGGGTCAGAGTCCAGAATTATACGCTCACGTTCCAGTTCACGCTCCTGAATTCTTCGTTCACGCTTCTTGCTGCTGAACAGCTCTCCTAACGTATCGAAGCGTTTGGTGTGGAGCACACTTATACTTTGCCGGGCTGTTACACCCGTGGCTCGTGTGGCGTAATAATACTCCGGTGTGGTGCTATACTCCAGGCGCAACCTGAGTTCCCCTGTCTGGGAGATGTAGTACTCCAGGAACCAGTCTCCGACATAGTTGTTGCCAGGCAGATCGGACTGATTACCAAAGCCTGTCTGGTTGGTGACGCGCAGCCTGCCCTGGAAAAACGTATAGCTCAAACGTAGCTGTAAGGTTGAAAGTGCTTCCTGGTTGATGCCTCCCAGTCCTATGTCTACTTCCAGATTGCTATCGATGCTGTTAAAGAACGTGTTTAGCTGGCTTGATAGCAAACTGCCCAAACTGCCACCCACGGCCGATGCGCCAACGCTGCTGTCAAAAGCCAGGGAGCCCGGCGGGGATATACGTTGCAGCACCAGTAAACTGAATACCTGGCGGTTTAGCTCTGTTTCATCGTTGTTGATCGTGTTAAGTATGTTTTGTACCTCGATAGGGGCAGACTGCCGGATATCCTCTATGCTAAGGCCCAGGTCTACCTGCGGGGTCAGGAGCGGCCCGTTCAGTTCAATGATCGCGGTGATCGGGAACCGGCTGCCTTTGATATTGTCTGTTGAGTTACTTGCCAGGTAAGCATCCAGCGAGGCCATCTGGGTGTATTTAGCGGTAATGTTCATGATACCCTCTACAGGGTCTCCGTTCCAGGTGATGGTGCTGCCGGGTACAACGTCAAACTCTTTTGTTACGAGCCCCTCCAGCAGTTTCAGGTTGTAGGCACCCTGGGTAATTTCAAAGGTGCCGTACATGTTAAACTCTCCCCGGGTGTCGATGGTCATGCGGATGTCACCATTGCCGGAACCACGGATCACGTCTCCGGTTGTTCGGTCAATTATGATCTCAAAGTAAGCGTCATCTGTTACATCAAGACTAAAATCAAGGTTAATGCCCGACAAGTCTACGCTTTGGTTCTCTATATTGGCAACAACACCAGTGGTGTCAGTGGCATTTTTGTTCACAAATTTTATAAAGTCTTTCCGGGCTACGTCCGTCTGGTAATCAAGGGGTAGCACGATGCGTGTATTTTCGTCGCTGCGGGCATCCACGTTTACCTGCAGGTTGTCTGTGGGGCCTAGCACGCTTGCTGTTCCGGTGGCAAAGGCTGTTCCGTAGAAGAGTTCGTTCTGCTCCTCTGTTGTGTTCAGCACCATAAAGTTGCGGTACCGGGCTTCCATGTCCAGCACCATATTCTGAAAACCATCGTGCGCAATTCCACCTGTAACCGTGGCCTTGTTCCCGAAAATATCGCGCAGCTGTGCATTGCGGAAGCTGATGCTGTTTGGTCCGAGGTAGATCCTGTCGGAGAAATAGTAGGTGGTGTTCAGGTAATCGAACTTAAATTGGCCGTTGGTCACCATCACTGACCCTTTCAGTACAGGAGAACTTAAGTTACCCAACACCCGCACCCTGCCTTCCATGTCGCCGTCCAGGTTAGAGAGAATGCCTTTTAACACCGGCTCCACCAGTTTCAGGTTAGCCTGATCCATCACTGCCAGCAGGTCCAGCTGGTCTTCTTTTGCTTGCGGGTTGTAGTTACCCGTAACTGTCAGCACTTTTTTATTGTTCCGCTCAATGCCCAGGTCTACTATTGCCTGCTTCAGAGCGTTGTTCCAGTTTGTTTTGCCTATTACATTTCCGATGTACACATCGTCCAGGTAAAAAGAGTCAACCCGCATGGCTGCATTAAACTTTGTATCCTGGTACACATCCTGTGCTGTTACCTCGCCTGTAAGTCTGCCGGCAATTTGCATACTGATAAGCGGGTTCAGGTTATCCAGCGCAAAGTTCTCCACGTTCATTACCAGCTTGCTGTCCGGGTCTTCCGATAGTTCTCCATCGGCGCGAATTATTTGTTCGTTATTAGAAAGGGAGAAATTTTCGAATACCAGTTTCTTACCACCCTCACTTATATATAAGGTGTTGCCAGGATTAAAAGCCCATGCGTTCTGTTGCAGGGTGATGTTGGATTGATCAAAAACGATCTGTATCTGGTCCTGCAGAAAGTTCAGATCACCGGTGATAAGGGCGCGGTTCTCTTTTTCGGGCTGCCGTATGCTGGTGGCAAAATTGATGGTGCGCTCACTCCAGATGCCTTCCGCGTAAAAATTCTCGGTTTCGCCTGCACTCGGAAGCTCCTGCTTTTGGGAGGTGAACAAAACAGAGGCTAAGACATCCGGGCTTTGCTGCAGCTTTGAAGAGTTTATCTCCAGGTTGTTGCCATAGAGTTTATAATCGCTGTAAAGTACAGTGTCAATGTCGGCGTACAGTTGCAGGATAACGGTATTGCCATGCCTGAAGGAGCCCTCTACCGTAGCTGATTCTGATAAGGACATTTCAGGAAAGAACAAGTTGAGCAGCGGATCCGGCTTTTTGATCGTGATGTTATAGGTTAAAGCATATTCATCATCCGGTGACGTTGGTTTGCGTCGGTAATAGGCATCTGTCGCAGCTTCGTTGCTCTCAAAATTCAGTTTATACTCTTCTACCAGCGTCGTCAGGTCTGCTATTAAGGTGGAATAGTCAAAGTTGCCGTTCACGTTCAGGGCAAGCAGATCAGAGTTTAACTGTAGGCTGCGTTGCCCGGAGGCGATCTCAGAATTAACGGAAATGGTATCCAGCGTTATTTCTTTGCCTCGGTAACTGATATAGGCACTGTCAAGCAGGGCTGTCCCTTCAAAGGCGTCAAGCTGTAACCCTTTAAAATTCAGGTTAGCGTTTGCCCGGATAAGGAATGGCTCTGTAGTAAGCTTCAGCGCCTGCAGATCTACCTTTTGCAGGTTGGCTACCATATTGAAAGCCTGTTGCTCTTTTGCAAGGTCTACCTCACCGTTTGCAGAAAATACCAGGTTAGGATCGTTAACAGATACCTTCCCGACAAAAGTCTGCCCTTTTAATGTGCCGTTTGCTGTAATGTTCTGGTAATTGTAGTCCAATAGCTGTACCTGGTTAATGGTAGCGTCCAGCTTTACATTGGCATCCTGTAGCGTAAAGCCGGAGCCTTCAAGACGGCCACTCATTGATATCGTTTTCACTTTATCCTCTATATTGAGTAGACGGCCCAGGTTAAAGCTGTTGGTGTTCACGTAGCCGCTATAGGAGGAGCTGCGCGTATTATCATCGATCTTCAGGTTAATGTCTGACTGCAGATTGCCAAGCGCTGTGGCAAAATTACCGTTCGCTACAAAGTCATTATAAAAGCCAAGAAAGCGGCCGTCCAGTTTTACTGTTCCTAACCTTTCCGCTATTTGATAAACATCCTGTGGCAGAAACTGTTTGATATCGTCTGCATCAATTGTTGAAGGCTTCAGGCGCAGGTTGGCAAATGTCTCTTCAAAGTTTGGCAGGCCGTCGGCGCTGATGTTCCCAACAATATGTGTGTGCTGCCCATACTCCAGGTCCACATCCGTGGCTTTGAAGTCACTTACTGTACCCTTAAAATCTATAGAGTTGGCGATAAGGGTTTCATCATATTCCTTGAGGGGAGAGGCAAAAGTGGCGATGTCCTTGGAGAGCACCTTGGAGTTTTCCAGGTGCACGGTCATGGTAACGCTGTCAATAAAAGAGGTGAAGTTGCCGAAGCGTTTGTAATCAAAGCGCACATAGTCCTGCAGGTTGCTCTTGTTTACCTGCAGATCAAGGTCATCCCACTCCCAGAACGTTGGAGCGTAGGTCATGCGGGTGTCCAGGTTATGTAGCTTTGTATTGGAGCGGCTTTCTACAGCACTCAGGTCCGTGACCCTTACCCGAAGCGTATCCTCCAGGTAGATCTCATCGAACTTTCCATTTATCCTGTCGAAGGTCATATGGGAGTAGTCAATTCCGTAATCCGCACGTGGCTTCCGGAAATCATCGTAGCTAAAGCGCCCGTTCTGCAACACCAATTGTTCGAGGCTGAAGTTAAAAGGTTCCGAAGGCTTGGTAGTGTCTTTTACAAAAAGATCTCCGAGGGCATTGATGAAGTTACTGGCGTTTAAGGTATCCGTGCCCTCGTATACAACCAGGTTGGCGCGTGGCTGCTGCAGGGTAAGTGTATTTATACTTAGGGTATTTGGGTGGAAGATAGAGAAGGCGCTGATGTCTGCCTCCGCTCTGCCAATGTAAAACATCTCCTTGTTGCGGTAGTCTTTCACCAGCACATCTTCCAGAACCAGGTTGCTGAAAAAATTTATGTCCACGCGGCCAATGGTTACTTCGTGCTTCAGTTGCTTAGAGAAGTAAGCAGCCACCCGCTGCACCACCTTTGTTTGCACACCCGGAAAACGAATTGCAACAAAAACCCCTGCAAATAGCAGTAAAAGGAACAGGATAAGCCCTAAAACTATTTTTAGAATAGCTTTTCCTATAACTTTGGGGTAATTTGTTGATTGTTCTTTTTCCAAAAGATGTTTGAACCTACTATTTTAGCGATCGAATCTTCATGCGACGATACTTCTGCGGCCGTGATAAGAGGTGGCAAAGTACTGTCTAATATAGTTACTACCCAGGCTGTGCATGAGCAGTATGGGGGCGTAGTTCCGGAATTGGCTTCCAGAGCTCACCAGCAAAACATTATACCAGTAGTACATCAGGCTTTGCTTACGGCAAATGTAAGTAAAAGTGATCTAAATGCAGTCGCTTTTACACGTGGTCCCGGCCTTTTAGGAGCCCTGCTGGTCGGGAGCTCTTTTGCCAAGTCATTTGCACTTGGGCTGGGCATCCCGCTCATCGATGTAAACCACATGCAGGCGCACATCCTGGCACATTTCATTGAAGATCCTAAACCACAATTTCCGTTCCTATGTTTAACAGTTAGTGGTGGTCACACACAAATAGTGCTGGTAAAAGATCACCTGGACATGGAGATCATCGGCCAGACTACAGATGATGCAGTGGGTGAGGCCTTCGATAAAACGGCTAAAATGCTGGGGCTGCCGTATCCCGGTGGACCCATGCTGGACAAAACTGCTGCAAAAGGCAACCCGGATGCATTTAAATTTCCGGTAGGTAATATGCCGGAGTATAATTTCTCGTTTAGCGGGATCAAAACTTCGGTGCTGTATTTTTTGCGGGACCAGGTAAAAGAGAACCCGAACTTTGTTGCCGAGAACCTGGAGGATATCTGTGCCAGTGTGCAGAAGACCCTGATCAAGACCTTGCTAAAGAAGCTTGTGCTGGCAGCAAAGGACCTGGGCATTAGCGAAATTGCCATAGCAGGAGGGGTGTCGGCCAATTCAGGACTAAGGCAAACCCTGCAGGACTACGCTAAAAAGTATAACTGGAACGTATACATACCTGCCTTCCAGTACTGCACCGACAATGCCGGTATGATTGCAATGGCGGCGCACTACCAGTACCTGAAAGGCGACTTTGCCACACAGTACGTGAGCCCGGAACCCCGGCTTAAGTTTTGATCAGAACTTTCCGGATTAACGTTTACAGGTCAGGCGCTCACAAGGCAGATGCATCTTGCGGATCTTCTCGTTTTGTAGTACCTCTTCCTGAAGAGCAAAAATGTAACTTACAAGCATATGGTAAAACCCGGTGATACCCGCACGTATATCAAACATGTAACCTCAGCTGATTTTGCACGGTTTGAAGATGGCCTGGTACATGCGGTCTGCTCTACCTTCTCATTGGCGCAGGCAGCAGAATGGGCGGGTAGGTTGTTGGTGCTAGATATTAAAGCGGAAGATGAAGAAGGTGTAGGCACCAGTCTGATGATCAACCATAAAGCACCTGCTTTTGAGGGCGAGGATATTGAGATTGTGGCTGTACTGAAGAAGCACGAAAGGAATGAGGTGATATGTAGTTTTACAGCCAGAGTAGGAGATAGACTGGTAGCAGAAGGGGAGACAGGTCAGAAGATATTAAAGAAAGAAAAATTAGCCAAAGTTTTGGCGCCGAAGCAAGTATAAATGGCAAAAGATAAAGACAGGATACAGAAGCACGTAAACATTGTAAACCGTAAGGCTTCCTTCGAATACCAGTTTCTGGATAAGTATACCGCGGGCATCATGCTGAAAGGTACCGAGATCAAATCGATACGGGAAGGCAAAGTGAACATGCAGGATGGGTATTGTGTGTTTCAGCGGGAAGAACTGTGGGTGCACAACCTACATATCGCTACCTATACCGAGGGTACCCACTACAACCATGAACCAACCAGGGCCCGAAAGCTGCTCCTTAACAAGAAGGAGCTTCGCAGGCTGGAGGCAGGGACACAGGAGCAGGGCGTCACTATTATCCCTACGCGCATCTTTGTGAACGACAGGGGCTATGCTAAAGTAGAGATTGCGCTGGCAAGAGGTAAAAAGCTGTACGACAAGCGTCAGGACATCAAAGAAAAGGATGTAAAACGCGAAATGGACAGAGCAGGATTTTAAGTTCAGTTATTCAAAATTATAAAACGTGGAATACGGAATTTGTTTACTTAGCGTGGTACCCATGCGCGCTGAAACTTCTGATAAGGCAGAGATCGTGACCCAGATGCTTTTTGGGGAGTGTTATGAGGTGGTGGCCCGGGATGAGAATTGGATGCAGGTGCAATTGGTAACAGACGGTTACCGCGGCTGGATCGATTTTAAACAGCACAACCCTGTAACTGTTGAATACTACAAAGAATGGCGTAATACAACGCATCCACGAACGATGGACCTGGTGCAGGTAGTGAGTAATGCTGAAGTACGTATTCCGGTGGGCATTGGCTGCTATTTACCGTTCTTCGATGGCATGAATATACGGGTGAACGATGATAAATTTGTGTACAATGGCAGAGCTTCAAACCCTTCTGTTCCAGTTACTACAGTACAGGTAGTTAAAGTTGCTTCTAACTTTATCAAGGCACCTTACCTTTGGGGAGGTAAGTCTATATTCGGCATAGACTGTTCCGGTTTTACGCAACAGGTTTTCGGGATTTGCGGCTACCAGTTACCCCGCGATGCGTACCAGCAGGTAAACCATGGGGAGGAGGTGCACTTTGCCACACAGACCCAGCCCGGCGACCTGGCTTATTTCTCTAATGAGGAAGGGCGCATCATACATGTGGGTATTATGCTGGAAGGCAACCAGATCATGCACGCCCATGGAGAGGTGCGGATCGATACCCTGGATCATAATGGCATTTATAATGCTGCCCGCAAGAGATATTCCCACAAGCTCCGTATTATCAAGCGCATTTTTATGTAAGTAGCTGTTTTTGCTAAACTTATGCTATACGAGTGCGGTTAATTTCGTACAAGTGTAGCATAAGCACCAGAAACAGCAATGAAAGAGAAAGTACTCATCCTAAACCAAGACTTTAGTGCTATAGCTGTCTGCACTATTCCAAAGGCTTTTTTATTGGTATACCTGGATAAAGCCGAGATGATCAATAAGGCTGAAAATGCCTTCCTGCACACAATTGATACAGCCTATCCCGTTCCCTCTGTTATACGTTTGCAGCGCTATGTGCGCGTGCCCTACCATGGTATTTCGCTGAGCAGGCACAATGTACTGCGGCGGGATAACTATAGCTGCCAGTACTGCGGCGCTGTAAAGAACCTGACTCTGGACCACCTGCTGCCCCGCTCGAGGGGAGGGGAGACCAATTGGCTGAACCTGGTAACGGCATGCATGCGTTGTAACACGCGCAAAGGAGACCGGACCCCGGAAGAAGCCGGACTGAAACTGCTCCGGAAACCAGTTCGCCCAACGCTGCAATCTTTCCTTCAACTACACCTGAATACCCATAACCAGGACTGGAGTGTTTACCTCGGAAAGGCCAAACAGCTGGATTAAAGCAATACTAAAATATTTAGTTAATAGTATATATAGTGCTGTCAATCAGAATTAAGAAGTGGGTAAGATAGTGTTAGGCTTTATGTACTAAATATAACTGTTGTTTTTGCGGCTCTTTAGCGGTTGACGGGGCTGTTGAGATTGGTATCGTGTCATTTTGGCCAATCTATAGTTTTTGTGAAAGCTTATGTTTGCGTATTCTGCTATACTTTCTAGTTGCTGTTGACCCGCAGTCTTACGTTTGTCCTTTTTCATTTTTAGCTTTGGTGCCCTCCTGGCCTGGAGGCCTCGTCTTGCCGCATCGCGCTGCTTTCCTTTCCTGCCCTCGTGCCTCGGGCTGCCTCGCTCCCGCTCGTCATCGGAAACTCTCGAGGCGCTCAACACCAAGACTGGAATCAGTTTGATCGCTGCAGCCTTTGCTATGAAACAAATTTAATTCCCCTCCTCGGAGGGGCCAGGGGTGGGTTTACTCCAACCGCTAAGGACACAGCGCACTAACCTGAGCCACAGCAGTACCAGAACTCCCCAACCTAGCAAAAGCTTTGGCCTTGTGCATTGACGACGATTTTTTGTCTGAGCGTTCAGCGAGTTCAAAATCGTCTTGATTCTTTTGCTTACTTTTCTCATCAAGGAGAAAAGTAAGGCCCAGCCGGCGAGGCGAAAGCCAGCTAAGAGAAAGGAAGCTTCTTTTGCAGCAGAAAGCATGGGCTAAAGGAAAATAAAAAACCGTTTTCCTTCGGAAGGAATGGTTGGAACCGGTACTGTAAAAATCCTGTCCATCATCTTCTCCTGTAAATCCTGATTCTGATAAAAATTACCTGTTCCTTAACTTTTTAATGCCTTACACTCAATGTTTTAGTGGGTTGATTTAATTACTAAATACATTATCCGGATACTTTAGTTTTTTATTATAGATTTTCTTACTTTTGCACCTCATTCAAGTGAATGGTCCTGAAGTAGTTCAGGGAAATGTATAACCCAAACCAAATCAGCGGATTGCTCTACGCTGGTGGCTATTTTAGAGCAGAAGAAACAATATGAGTAATTCTCCAGAAAATTTCGATTGGGACAAGTTTGAGTCCCAGGGTTTCGGTTCTGGCTACAGCAAGTCTGAGAAAGCCGAAATGGAAAAAATGTATGACGACACCCTGACTACCGTACAGGAGCAGGAGGTTGTTAAAGGAACAGTTGTTGGTATCACTGATCGTGACGTGATCCTGAACATCGGTTTCAAATCTGACGGCTTAGTTGCAGTTTCAGAATTCAGAGATCTACCTGACCTGAAAGTTGGTGACGAAGTTGAAGTATTTATCGAAGACCAGGAAGACCCGAACGGTCAGCTTATCTTGTCCCGCAAGAAAGCGAAAATCGTTAGCGCCTGGGCTAAGATCTACGACGCACTTGAGAATGATAACGTTCTGGAGGGTGTTGTTAAGAGAAGAACTAAAGGTGGTCTTATCATGGATATCCATGGTGTTGAGGCTTTCTTACCAGGTTCTCAAATTGACGTGAAGCCAATCCGTGACTTCGACGTGTTTGTAGGTAAGAAGATGGAGGTGAAGGTTGTTAAGATCAACGCCGCTTTCGACAACGTGGTAGTATCGCACAAGGTACTTATCGAGAAAGACCTGGAGCAGCAGCGTGCCGCTATCCTGAACAACCTGGAAAAAGGTCAGGTTCTAGAAGGCGTTATCAAGAACATGACAAACTTCGGTGTGTTCATCGACCTTGGTGGCGTAGACGGTCTGCTTCACATTACAGATATTTCATGGGGCCGTATCAACCACCCGGAAGAAGTATTGCAGCTTGACCAGAAGTTGAACGTAGTAGTTCTTGACTTCGATGAGGACAAGAAGCGTATTTCTCTTGGTATGAAGCAGCTTACTCCGCACCCTTGGGATGCGTTGCCAGCTGAGATCGAGGTTGGTTCAAGAGTAAAAGGTAAGATCGTTAACGTGGCTGACTATGGTGCATTCCTTGAGTTAATGCCAGGTGTTGAAGGTCTTATCCACGTTTCTGAAATGTCATGGTCACAGCACCTGCGTAACCCACAAGACTTCATTAAGCAAGGCGACGAGGTTGAGGCAGTTGTATTGACGCTTGACAGAGAAGAGCGTAAAATGTCTCTTGGCATCAAGCAGCTTACTGAAGATCCTTGGACAAAAGAAGATGTATTAACGAAATATGCAGTAGGCACTAAGCACACTGGCGTTGTTCGTAACCTTACAAACTTCGGTCTGTTCTTAGAGCTTGAAGAAGGTGTTGATGGTCTGGTACACGTATCTGACCTGTCTTGGACTAAGAAGATCAAGCACCCATCTGAGTTCGTTAAAGTTGGTGAAAACCTTGATGTAGTTGTTTTAGAACTTGATGTTCCGAACAGAAGACTTGCATTAGGCCACAAGCAGCTTGAAGAGAACCCTTGGGATACTTTCGAATCTGTATTCAATGTAGGTTCAGTTCACAAAGCGTCTGTACTTGAGAAGTCTGACAGAGGTGCTGTACTTGAGTTACCATATGGTATCGAAGGTTTCGCATTCCCTAAAGGCTTAACTAAAGAAGACGGTTCTCAGGTTGAAGCTGGTGACAGCCTTGACTTCAGAGTAACTGAATTCTCTAAAGAAGATCGTAAGATCATCCTTTCTCACACTGCTACTCACTCAGAAGTAGAGTCTCCGAGAGTAGCTAAAGCTACCAAGAAGGCACAACCTGCTGGTGAGGCGAAAGCTCCAAAAGCTCCTAAAGTACAGAAAGAAGCTGATAAGTCTACTTTAGGTGACTTAGATGCACTTTCTGCCCTGAAAGAGCAAATGCTTTCTAATGAGAAAGAAGCTGGTGTTAAGAAGTTAGAGGCTGCTGCTGCTAAAAAAGCAAAAGACACTAACGAAGACGAAGCTTCGAACGAAGAATCTTCTGAAGAAGAAAACAACGCTTAAGTTTTAAGCTTGTTACATATTGAAAGGCCCCGGAGCAATCCGGGGCCTTTTTTTATTTATTTTTCTCCATGTAAGGCTGCCAGCTGACTATGATCATCTTCTCCTCGGACAACAATAGGTAGCCATAGTCATAGCAGAAGTAGTAGGTGTTGCCCTGCTTGGTTCGGTTGAGGTGGGTGAAGTGGCGGAAGTCTAAGAGCCTGCTGTTTATCTTTTAATTCAGGAACATACCTGTGTTCTGTGGTTTCCGGTGATTAGTGGCAGTTGCCTGGCAATGCGCTGAACAATAGCCTTTGTCAATCCTGCCGCAGGGGATTTGCCGCACTGCGGGCACTGTTGTTCCAGCCTGATGGGGAATCCGTGTTTTGAAACGCATAGATACGTTTGTAAACGTTGCTATGCGCTTCATGAAACGGCAACCTCTTTTTCTTTTGGGAAGCGGAACGCCCTCTGTACCAGCAAGCCAGTCCCGCCCCATTTATCTACCTCAACGCTTTAGAACATGGGAGCAAAACCTTCCTCCGCATCTGGTACAAACCTAACCCCTTCATCCGTAAACGATTATAGGAAGCTGATTGGGCAAAGGGCAGCAAAACCGCAGAGATCTACACATGTGAAGACGCATGCGCTGGATAAAATTGTGAGCCAGCTTGACAATGTATAGAAAAGCACTATATTAGCTAAAGAATATGCAATGGGAGCAAGCTTTAGAGTATACCTTATGGAATGCACCTGATAGTACAGGTGAATCTTCCTCCGCACATAGTGCAGATAAGCCGAATAGACTTCCGTTTTTACACTAGTTAGCAGCAATCAAAGTATAAGATGAATTTGAAATCAATTTTTTTACTAGGAGCATTACTATTCTTCTGTAGTTTAGCTAATGCTCAACAAAAGGAGAAGATAAACCCTATCGATAAACAGCTTAAAGCTTGTCTCGACACAAAGGAAAACCAGACAACAGCAGGAATGTGTGACTGCACGTATGAAGCGCTGGATAAATGGGATAAACAATTAAATGTGGTTTATAAAGCGCTATCATCAAAATTAAACACAACAGCTAAGACGAAATTAGTAGAGGCACAACGCCAATGGGTTAAGTTTAAGGAAAAAGAAGTAGAACTGATTGACGCAACCTATGGTAGTGCTGACGGAACAATGTGGCGTATTGTTAGAGCAAGCAAGGTTCTACAATTAACCAAAGAACGAGCAGTAGAGTTAGAGTCCTTGCTGGAAACACTAGAAAGCTTCTAGGTCTTGAAGTTGACAGTACAAGTTTAAAAATGATCTTCTGCTAACACGATACAGACTTTATACTCGGCGGTGCCTCGTCCACAGCCTGTACCAGCACCGTTGGCAAGAATAAGGAAACAACAGTAAATAAATTATAAAACTGAGAGTCAAGGATCAAATCAAGATAAATATGCCTAAAATAATAAAATCAAACCTTTTTGGTCTACTCAGCATCCTCAGCCTTTTTTTCTTGTTATCATGTAAACAGTCTGTTAGTAAGGTAACAGATACGACTGCTATAGAAGCAGGTACAACAAATATAGTGGCAGGTACAGCTACATTAACAGGCAGCATAACAAGCCCAAACGATACGAGTAAGGATAGTATTTATGTAAACGTTTATGTTCCCCATCCAATTTCGGGAGAGACTGTTTCATATAAAACGCTCGTTGATGAGTCAGGGAAGTTCTCTCTTGATGTTGAAGTTGAAACAGCTGTTTCTCTGATTGCCTTAAACACATGCTTAAATCCATACAAGACCCTGTATGTTAAATTGACAAGTGGTGGTGTTACTAATCTCGACATTGCTTATAATTCGGATTTTGAAACCGAAAATGTTGACGTTACGCCTGCTAATATGACTCAATATGATATGATAGGAGGCGTAGATGCCTATTTAAAAATGGCTGCACATAGATCGGAGAAAGCTCGGGAACACTTGTATGACAAAAGCACGGACTATTTTCTGAATTATGCCAAGACGGTTATATCAGAAAGACTTGAGATTTTAAATAAGGATACATTACTGTCAAAGGAATTGAAAGAAGTGCTGTCTAAAGATTTTCGTCTAAATATGTATATAAATCATGTCTTTGAATACGAGAAAGAGATGATTAGGAATTATGGAAACACAACTGGCGATAGAAGCAATAAGCCTGAAATACAAAAGATTGACAGATCTTATTATAGTTTCTTGAAAAATCTACATCTAAATGACCCACAATATCTGCATACTTCTGAGTTTTTAAATTTTCAAAAAGAGATTCTCCAGAATGAAGTAATAGGTCTCCCTGAGATAGCAGAAAGCGATATTCCCTCCTGGTTAGTAAGTGTGAAAGCTATTTTATCGGATTTAGTCGGATTCGACAATGGCCCATACTACGATATTTTAGCAGCCAATGCTTATGCAAGGCAGTTAAATGAAGCAGTAAGACCGCTGACCGAAAAGCAAAAAGAGTATATAGCAGCTTATTGGAAAGACGGAGAAATTGCAAAGATACTACTTCGGAAAAACCAGCAGGTTGTAGAACTAGACAAATTCAAATCAACAGCTGTTGCCATTGACATTTCATCCGTTGCGGGCGATAAGGTAATCGAAACAATTGTCGCAAGACACAAGAACAAGGTTGTTTTCATAGACCTTTGGGCAACATGGTGTGGTCCCTGCCTTAAAGCCATGAATGAATTCAGAAGTACAAAGGGTGAATTTCATGATAAGGATGTTGCATTTGTGTATTTAACAGATACGTCCTCACCTCGGGAGCGATGGGAAGAAAAAATTAAGGGAATAGGTAGTGAGCATTATTACCTGACAGACGCTCAGTGGAAATACATTATGGACCATTATGAGTTCGAAGGTGTTCCGTCATATGTACTATTTGATAAACAAGGTGTACTCATCAGTAAATTTACGGCCTTCCCTGGAAATGTCGAAGTTAAAAAGATGATAAACGGCCTGCTGTAAATCGACCAATTTGCACAATATATTCGCCACCTTACTTATACAAATAAAATTACTCTTGCCAATACAATGTTTACTAAATCCTTTCTTCGCTTCGGGTTAAGCATACACACGATCCGTTGGCTGTAACCTTGTAAAACTCACCTTTTGACAATCTAAATACTGTTTGATAGAAAAAGCATGAAAACGCTAAAAATCACTGTCATTTTAATACTGACAACAGTTCTAATTTCTGTTGGATATGTTTACGCATTGACATTCCAACCTGAAGGACGTTTGGATTGGGGGCAGGCTTTGTTTTTAAAATTGATAGGTGACAATAATGAACAGGTAAAGTCACTTAAAAAAATGACAGTTCAGGAACGTAGCCATTTCATAGATGCACTGCCTTTCGATATCACAGGTTTAACTATTGATACCCTTAGAATTACACAGGATAGCCTTACTGTATATGTTTTCAAACCACAACATTTACCTAAAAACAGCCCAGTGGTTGTTTATTTTCATGGTGGAGCATTTATTTTGCCTTGGACAAATCAGTCGGTAACTTATGCCGCACGCTTGGCTCATACCTTCAATGCCATTGTGGTTGGTGTTGATTACAGGGTATCCCCGGAACACCCCTTTCCCACACCGAATAATGATTGCTACGCATCACTGCTTTGGACAATCCAAAACATAGAAAAGTGGGAAGGCAATCCCAATCAAATCATTGTGGCTGGAGAAAGTGCAGGGGCGACGTTCGCAACAACAGTAGCAATCAAGGCCATGGAAGAAAATTTGACAAACATCAAATATCAACTTTTAGATTGCCCAGTTACCTATATGCCTTTCAAAACGGACTCTTATAAAAAGTTTAAGAGAGGGTATTTTTTAGAAGAGACTGAAATGCTTTACGGTGTAGAAAGTTATTTGCCTAATGAGGCTGACCGCACTAATTCGTTAGCGATGCCATACTATGCAGACAATTTGTCGAACCTGCCGCCCGCCTTTGTGATAACCAGCGAATTTGACCCTTTGAGGGACACTGGACGGGACTACGCTAAGAGATTAACAGCGGCAAAAGTTGCAACTATATATAAAGAGGTGAAAGGGATGCTGCATTGCATACCAGGTCCGCTTAATGAAAAAGATAGAATTGCCTTATATAAGCAAGCTGCAAAAGAATTCTCTGGTGCTATGCAAATTGAAATATAAATAACAGTCGAATAGGAAAGGCAGCAGCCAACAAAACCCTATTGTGCATAAACGCAACATAGCCAAGCTGTTAAAGTAGTATTTATCTATCCTAAATTAGAATTTACAGATACTAAAGTATGAACAGGAAGCATCTAATCCTTCAGCTATGTAAGGAGGCGTATGCTCTATCAGAGCAATGTTATTTAGAGCACTTAGCAGCTAAAGGCAGCGATGGTTGGCTGGATAAACGCAAGTATCTTTTAACTGATATTTCTCTCCACATAGTTCAAGCAGCGCTTCAAAATGAGAGGCTGATGTTGAATTGATTCGCAGATATTTATTCTCTCTACTAACTATCTGTGATGAATTTATTCCGGAAGCCAACTTAGCATCAACAGCAAATAAATTAGTAGAGTCCGCAGATTCTGTAACTTCAAAAGAAATCATCTTGAAAACTGAATCAGAAGAAGAAAAAATAACAAAGAAATACAAACGCTAACCACACCCATAAGCCAGCTATGCCGCCTGATGGCCAAGCCCGTTGGTAGTCATATAACTACCAGGGTTCAGAATAGGATGCAATGATATAAACCAGCTCATCAGAATTTTGAAGGAATAAGAGCCGTAAATAATTATGTACTTCAGTTAATTTTTGTTTAAAAATGATTTCAGATAAAAATTTAGCTAGAATAGCTGGGTTGTTTTACTTAATAGTAATTGCGACGGGTTTGTTTTCAGAGGTATTTGTCAGACAAGCTTTGAGGGTATCTGGCAATGCATTAGCTACTGCCCAAAATATACAAGCACACGAAATGTTATTTCGCTGGGGATTTGTAGCCGACCTGATAAATTTTGTTGTAGGCTTACCAAGTGTATTGATCCTATACTATTTATTTAAACGAGTAAACAAATTTTTACTACAACTTGCGCTGTTGTTTGTTGTCATTCAGACAGCAGTTATTGCTGTAAATTTATTAAATCAAATTACGCCCTTATTGCTATTGGGTAATGAAGCTTATTTAAATACGTTACCACCCAACCAACTGGCCACCCTCTCTTTATTATCTCTGAATGTACAAGCTCAAGGATATGCTATAGGCTTAGTATTCTTCGGATTTTACTGTGTAATAGTTGGTTATGTAATTTTCAAATCTCAGATGCTTCCAAAGTTACTCGGAGTGCTTTACATTATTTCAGGGTTAGGGTATCTGATCAATAGCTTCACTATGTTTCTGTCAACAGGATTTGCTAATCCTGTTTTTAATTATGTCGCTATCCCCATTTTCATTGGAGAATTATCCTTATGCTTGTGGTTATTGATCATGGGAGTTAGCAATTCAAAGAGTATTAACCAGAAGGAAAGCTCTAACCAACAAAGTATTGCCGAAAACGGCAGTTTGTCTAAAAACCTCTGCCCGTTTCTTGGTTAAAGATAGTGATTTGTAGATATATTGCACTAGAGGAAGGGATTTTTATACGTTGGCTGTAGCCCCGCCAGCAGGCCCCAAACATGGCTTTTAGGGTCCACAACACGCTTAAAGAGGCGGCATAGTAAGCCAGCAGCCGCTCCAAGCCGACGATATTAAAGATGCGGCGCAGGTTGTAGGCCATCAGCATCAGGCCCACGTCAGCCGAGGCGCGTTCCATTCCCTGCTTGGTGAGCACGTAGCTGTAGCCCCACTGCCGCTTGAGCGTGCCGAAGGGGTGCTCCACGATAGCCTGCCGGCGCTTGTAAAGATCAGGCTGTGCGGCGATGTTCCGCCGGTTTTGCTCAAAGACCGGCGTGTAGGTGTTGCGCTCGATGAGCTTGCCGTTCCTGGCTGTCGTGCAGTGGTGACGCACCGCGCACGTCTTGCAGGCCTTGGTGCGGTACTGGTGGAAGCTGGTCGGGTGAGCGCGGCTCAGGTGCTTGGTGTAGACGTGGCCGTTGGTGGTGAGCGCGTGGCCCTCGGGGCAGGTGTAGGTATCGCTTGTGTGGTCATAGGCGAAGTGCTCTACGTTATAGGCTGGGTCCGGCGCGTTGGATGCGGGCGCAGGCACGGCCACCAGTGCCGTGATGCCCAGCCCCTGGGCGGTCTCCAGCTCCGAGCCAGCATAGTAGCCCTTGTCAAAGAGGGCCGTGAAAGAGTGGTTGCGCACGATGCTCTTGGCCCGCCGAAGCATGTTGCCCATCGCCAGGCGATCGTTGTGGTTGGTCACCCGGTAGTCGAGCAAAAGGCAATGCCGGGCGTCTACCGTGGCCTGCACGTTGTAGGCCACTTCGGTGATGGTGTTTCTAATAATCAGCTGCCGGCTCTCGGCATCGGAAGTGGAGACCTGGTCCTCACCCGAGTCCTCCAGGTAGCGCAAAAGTCTCAGGTAGTGCTCGCGCCGCAGCGCGTGGCGGGCCATGGCGTCCAAAAGCGGCTCCACCTGGTTTGTCTGCGCCAGCGCCTGCTGTAAGTCCGAAAGCCTCTCTTCGATGTAAGTGAGGTGGCGGGCAATCTTGCCCCGGTTGTAGTTGTTCTTCTTGGAGTTCTGTGCCCGCAGCTTGGTGCTATCGCCGGCCAACAGCTCGCCGCCGATCAGGTCAAAGTGCTGCGCCATTTTCACGGTGGCCCGGAAGACACGGGTGATGGCCTTTGAGTTGTTCTTGCGGAAATTGGCGATGGTGTTGTGGTCAGGAGCCAGCTGGCCCAAGAGCCACATCACCTCCAGGTTGCGGCCGCACTCCCGCTCCAGGCAGCGTGAGGAGCGGATGCGGTTCAGGTATCCGTAGACCAGCAGCTTGAGGAGTATGGACGGGTGGTAAGCAGGTCGCCCGTTCTCGGGGAAGTCGGTGCGGAAGCCCAGCTTCTCCAAAGGCAGGGAATCGACGAAGGCGTCGATGAAGCGGACCTCGTTGTCCGGGGAGATCAGCTCCTGCAGGCTGGCCCCGCCACCGGGAGGCTCGTCCCGGCTATAGGCTTGCTTGAATTTCATAGCGCAAGTGGATAAGTGTCTTATCACTTAGCCACTTAGCTTGATAAAAGTTGCAGAAAGTAAGATGTTATTAGACAGTCTGACGCAGTGGGTAATAAACTCTAGGACTAGCGGCGGTAGTTCGCTATCTGGAATTGTATTGAGCGGTTGTGGCTTTAACTTCCCGCACCCGGGAATACCCATCACGTTGTGGCAATTAGAACACCACACAAAATACTGATGATATATGATTAAAAAGAACAGTGTATTTATCGCAACGAGTATAGACGGATACATTGCTGATAAAGATGGAGGACTTGATTGGTTACATTCTATCCCAAATCCTGAAAATAATGATATGGGATATGTAGAATTTAACGATCAGATCGATGCTCTTATCATGGGGCGTATTACTTTCGAAACAGTGCTTGGGTTTGATGTAGATTGGCCATATAACAAACCCGTATTCGTATTGAGCAATAAGTTAAAAGAAATACCGAAAAGTCATAAGGAGAAAGTCTTTTTAGTTAATGGAAAGATAACCGACATTTTAGCCCAAATTCACGAAAAAGGGTTTTATAGGCTTTATATTGATGGAGGAGCTACGATTCGGAGTTTTTTGAAAGAGGATTTGATAGATGAAATGATTCTGTCTGTAATTCCGGTTTTGTTAGGTGGTGGTTCACCTTTGTTTACAGAACTTCCAAAGGAACTGAAATTTGAACTGATCGGAACAAAAACATATTTGAACCAAATTGTACAGAACCATTATAAGCGGAAAAAATAATATACAAATTTCAGCAGTGGCTAAATGTCTTTCGGATTTACTGAAAAAGAAAGGTTTATTTATCTCATGAAGTCAGTAAGTTAAAACAAAATCTCCACCTCCTTTGCCCGTTACGTTGCGATTTACGCTTTGTACATTGTACATTGTACATTGTACATTGTACAAGAATCTTGAGGATTACCTGATAGCGCCGGAGTATAAACGCACTGAAGCCTAGTAAACCGTGACGACTTAGATTAATACCTCGGTCAAAAGATACTAGGCTTGTAAAACTGAAATTATTATAAAAGCACCCGTAGCTTATGCATTTTTTAGAGGTATCCGGTATCGGAATAAATGGAAAGAATAATCCGGTATTACATGATATCACCTTTACCCAACAAGCGTTTCAGAACATTGCCATTGCAGGTGAGACAGGCTCTGGTAAAAGCACTTTACTGAAAGTAATTGCCGGACTAGCGCAGCCAGATGCCGGCCATGTTTTTTTTGAGGGAGAGCAGGTAATAGGTCCGGAAGAGAAACTAGTAGCTGGCCAGGAGGGAATTGCCTACCTGTCGCAGCATTTTGAATTGCCACACTCACTGCGGGTAGAGCAAGTACTGCGCTACGCAAACACCCTGACTACAGAAGAGGCTGTGATGTTGTATGAGGTGTGCCAGATCACACATTTACTAAACCGCAAAACCAGCGAGCTGTCAGGTGGGGAAAGGCAACGAATTGCGCTGGCCAGGCTGCTGTCTACGTCGCCCAGGCTGCTGCTGCTCGATGAACCTTATTCTAACTTGGATATGGTGCATAAAGGCACCCTTAAATCGGTCATAAAGGACATTGGGGATGAACTTGACATATCCTGCATCCTGATCTCTCATGATCCGCACGATACCCTCTCGTGGGCAGATTATATCCTTGTTTTGAAAGAGGGCAGGGTAGTGCAGCAGGGGCTGCCGGAAGATATTTACAGGCTACCAGAGAATGAATATGTAGCTGGTCTGTTTGGTAAGTATAACCTGATAACGACCACTGCTTTGGCTGGTGCTGAAGGGGGAGAGGGGAACGAAGGCGACCTGATCGTTCGTCCGGAGGACCTGAAACTTGTTGCTCATGCCGGTGGTGCAATGCCTGGCATTATTCAGGATATCGTTTATTTCGGTAGTTTTTACGAGTTGGTAATAAGAGTTGCGGATAGTTCTGTAACTGTGCGTATTGAGAAAAATAACTATAAAGCAGGAGATGAAGTTTTCATTTCATTATCCGAAAACCTAAAAAAAACTGCCTTCAGAGTTTGACAAATATACTTTTCTATGTATGTTTGCACTCCCAATCACACGGTAACGTGGCCGAGTGGCTAGGCTCAGCTCTGCAAAAGCTGCTACAGCGGTTCGAATCCGCTCGTTACCTCTTATTTCTAAACCCCAACAGCTTTGCCTGTTGGGGTTTTTTGTTTTCCTCAGGTGCTTTATTTCGCTTTTACACCAATCTTTTAGTGCAAATTACCGTAATCAACTTAACTAAAAGTATAACTATTTACCTTCTAATAACCTGATTCTACTAACAACCATCATCCGTAGCAAAGAAACGTTCTTCTCTTGTGCTGGCATATTTAAACACGATGCAAAGAATCATATTCTTTCTGTAACATGCCAGGGTAGGGCTTAGAAAGCTTAAGCAACAAAAAGTAGAGAAATTTAGAATTGCACCAGCAGAATTACTTACAAATGAAAATTACAGATTTGCGTGTCATGCGCGGACCTAATTACTGGTCGATAAAGCACCCCAAAATTATTGTAATCAAACTTACGCTGGATGATTTCAGCCAGAAACTAACAAACGAAATACCCCATTTCCTGCAACGCCTGAAAAAGACCTTTCCGGGCATGAAAAGCCACCGCTCCACAGAGGGAGTAGAAGGCGGTTTCTTTAAAACCGTGGAGGAAGGCACTACGCTAGGGCATGTGGTGCAGCACGTAGCCCTGGAACTACAAACAATGGCAGGGATGGAGTGTGGCTACGGCCGTTGCTATCCGGCCCGGGAAGAGGGGCAATTGTATGTGGTGTTCTCGTACCAGGAGGAGCGAGCCGGCGAGCATGCCGCATACACTGCCGTACGAATGACGGAGGCGCTGGCCAGGGGCGAAAAAGTACGATTGTTTGATGATATCAGCCGCCTGCACCAGATCCGGGAAGACGAATACTTTGGCCCAAGCACCTATTCCATCATATCTGAAGCTGTCAGCCGTGGCATACCTTATATACGCCTCAACCGGCACTCCCTGATCCAACTGGGTTATGGCGTGTATCAAAGGCGCATCCAGGCCACTATGACCTGTAAAACGGCCTGTTTTGCCGTTGAAATAGCCGGTGATAAAAAGGCAACGAAAGACATGCTTGACGAGGCTGGTATTCCGGTTCCGAGAGGAACAACTGTATCATCGCAGGAGGATTTGAAAAAGGCTATCAACTGGCTGGGTTTTCCGCTGGTGATCAAACCACTGGATGGCAACCACGGGAAAGGGGCTACCATCAACATCATGAACCTGAAAGATGCTCAAAAGGGCTTTACAGAAGCTAAAAGGTTTTCGGAAGGCGTAATTGTGGAGCAATACATTCAGGGATTCGATTTCAGATTGCTGGTTATTAACGGAAAGTTTGTGGCAGCAGCAAAACGTACCCCGGCCATGGTGAAAGGCGATGGTAGTGCTACCGTTAAGCAGCTGATAGACAAAGAGAACAGAGATCCAAGGCGGGGTATAGGGCACGAGAAAGTGCTTACGAAAATTAAGATCGATAAACACACCCGAAACATTCTGAAAGCCCAGAACCTAACGTCTAAGTCGGTGCTGCCGGCTGGCGAAGTGCTGTACCTGAAGAGCACGGCCAATATTAGTACGGGTGGTACGGCAACTGACGTGACTGACCTCGTGGACCCTTACAATATTCTGATGGCAGAGCGTATTGCCGGCCTGATCGGGTTGGATATCTGTGGGATTGATGTGATGACCACCGACATCGCCATCCCATTGAATGAGGCCCGCGGTGCCGTGCTGGAAGTGAATGCAGCACCTGGTTTCAGAATGCACATTTCACCTACCTTTGGCCTTGCCCGCAACGTGGCCGAACCTGTTATAGACATGCTCTTTCCGCACGGTAAGTCATCACGTATCCCGATCATCGCTGTTACTGGTACCAATGGCAAAACGACCACCACACGACTCATCGCACACATGGTGAAGGCAAAAGGCTACCAGGTAGGGTATACGACCACCGACGGCATTTACATTCAGGACAAACTGTTGGAGAAAGGTGATACCACAGGCTCCTACAGTGCAGAATTTGTTTTAAAAGACCCGACAGTGAATTTTGCTGTGCTGGAATGTGCCCGGGGAGGGCTTTTGCGCTCCGGACTAGGGTTTCAGCAGTGTGACATTGGTATCGTTACTAACGTGAGCTCAGATCACCTGGGGCTGCGCGACATCCATACCCTGGATGAACTGGCGCAGGTAAAAGCTGTAATTCCGAAAAGTGTGAGTAAGGATGGTTATGCTATTCTGAACGCTGACGATGACCTGGTGTTTGCCATGGCAGATGAGGTTGATTGTAAGGTGGCTTTTTTCAGCATGGATGAGTCCAATCCGCGCATCCTGAAGCATATTGCGAAGGGCGGACTGGCAGCTGTTTTTGAGAATGGCTATATTTCGATCTTCAAAAACAGCTATAAGATCCGGATTGACCGTGTTGCGGATGTGCCACTTACATTTGGGGGCAAAGCCAAGTTTAATATACAGAATATTCTGGCCGCTGTACTGGCAGGTTATATTTCTCATTTTGAGATAGAAGATATTAAAACTGCCCTGCGCACCTTTATACCATCACCGGCTAAAACACCAGGGCGTATGAACCTGTTCAAGTTCCCTCATTTTGATGTACTGATCGATTATGCGCATAATGTTGGAGGACTAATGGCTATCGGTGAGTTTATGAATGAGCTGGATGCAACCAAGAAGATCGGCATTATTGCCGGTGTGGGAGACCGGCGCTCTGAAGACTTCTATGAAATAGGCCGTGTGGCAGGGGAGATATTTGATGAGGTGATTGTGCGCCTGGATGCGGACCTGCGCGGCAAGACAGCCGAGGAGATTGTCGGGCCGATTATGCAGGGCATTGAAGATGTGGCGCCAGATAAACCGGTAAAATTAATACCAGAGGAGATGCGCGCCATTGCCTATGCCCTGGAGCATGGCGAGCATGGTTCGTTTATTGCCATCTTTACCGAGGATGTACAGGAATCTGTTAAAATGGTGGAAAGTTTTAAAGTTATACAGGACCGAAAGATACTGGTAGAATAAAAATAACGTTACCAGATTATAATACATGTGAACGATGGACTAAAGCCCCTTCCTTAGGACTGGGGCTTTTTTTATGCCCCATGCACACCCATAAAAAAAGCCCCTGCAAGTGCAGGGGCTTCTGTAGTTAGGTTTAATCAAGGCTATTTAAGCACAAAATTGGTTTTACCGATCAAAAAGCCATCTGTGTATAGCTCAATAGTATGCTGGCCTTTTTTATATCCGGCATTTTTATCGTACAGGAAGCTTAGTTGCTGCTGTGTGTTATCAAAAACGAAATCGCGTTTGGCAGTGTAGTACATGTCCTCGCCATCGATCTGGAAAGTGCCTGAACCCATAGAAAGGTTGTAAAGGGCAGCTCCGTCTGGCTCGATCAGGCGCATGTAAACTGTTTTAGGTTCTTTGGCAGCTACATCATTCTTGGCGAGCTTAAAAACAACCCGGATCTTATCTACGCGCTTGGCACGGTACTCATTGTCGTCATCGTCTTTTTCCTTACCACGCTGGTTGATGATATGCACGTTGATATTCTGCGCTTCCAGCTTAGATGCTACCTTTACTTTCTCGCTTAAGCCCATGTTAGTTGTTTTCATGGTGCTCAGGCTATCAGCCAGACGTGTTCTGGTCGTCTTCAGGTCTGTGTTTTCGGTTACGAGCACTTCATTGTCCTCTTTTAGCCTGGCGATTTCGGTATCTTTTTCCTTCAGCTGCTTCTCAAAAGCGGAAGCTCTGTCACGGAAGCGGCGCTGGTCAGCCAGGCTATAGCTGCTCTTTCTGAAGCCACGAAGCTGTTGCAGGTCTGAACTAATCGCAGATATCTTTGCTTCCAGCGAATCATTCTCCAGGCCCATAGCCTGTAACTCCTGGCTCTGGCGTTCAAAATCCGCTTTCAGGTCCTCGTATACTTTGATCTGGTTTTCAAGCTCGCTGTTTTTAACACGGATAACTTCAGCCTGCTCTTCGGTCTTTTCTTTTTTCTGGTAGTTCATGTAGATCAGGATGCCGTTTATACTTAGCAGGACTACAAGAAGGCCCCCGATCAACAGTTTGCGGTTGCTTCTATTTTCAGGAGTGTTCACTGACATAAGGATTGAGTTTAGTTATCGTTGTTTTTATGTTTACTTGCCTTTGCGTAGTATTTGGTATTTTAGGAACTGCTATAGCGAAGACAAGTATCAAATATAAAAAAATAACACTATATACGTACTAGTATGACACAGGATTCAGCTGCCTATTGGCAGAATCGTTATGAAAAGAACCAAACAGGTTGGGATACAGGTACTATAACGCCGCCTTTGGAAGAATATTTTAAGCAGCTTTCAGATAAGGACATTCGCATCCTGATCCCTGGAAGTGGCAATGCCTATGAAGCAGAATATCTTCATGCGCATGGTTTTACTAATGTTTTTGTAGTAGATGTGGCAAAGGCCCCCCTTGAAAATTTTGCCCGGCGCGTACCTGATTTCCCCAAAGAGCATCTCCTGTTAGCCGATTTCTTTATATTGAGCGGCAAGTATGATCTGATTGTGGAGCAGACCTTTTTCTGCGCCATAGATCCTGCTCTACGCCAGGCGTATGCCCGTAAATGTGCGGAACTGTTAAAGCCCGGAGGAAAGCTGATGGGTTTGTTATTTAATACTGTTTTTGAAAACCCGGGTCCTCCTTTTGGCGGTAGTCGGGAAGAATACAGCGTATACTTTGAACCTTACTTCAACTTCCTGCACTTTGAAACAGCCTATAACTCTCTTCCGGCCAGGCAGGGGAGAGAGCTTTTTATTGAGTTAACTCTTTAAATTCTAATTATCTTTGCCATGCATAAAGATCATTAATAAAGCATTTGACCATGTTTGATATACCTAAATTAAAACACACAGATAGCGGAAATTTTTTCCTGATGGCTGGCCCATGTGCCATAGAAGGAGAAGAGATGGCCCTGCAAATAGCTGAACGCCTGACCACCATTTCGGATAAACTGCGCATTCCGCTAATTTTTAAAGGCTCTTACCGAAAAGCGAACCGCTCCCGGCTCGATAGTTTTACAGGAATTGGAGATGAAAAAGCGCTCCGTATCCTGCAGAAGGTAAGCCAGGAGTTCGGTATTCCTACTGTTACGGATATACATGAGTCGGCAGAGGCTGCGATGGCCGCCGAATATGTGGATGTATTGCAGATACCTGCTTTCCTATGCCGCCAGACAGACCTGTTGGTGGCAGCGGCAAATACTGGCAAAGTGGTAAATATCAAAAAAGGGCAGTTTTTATCCGGAGAAGCCATGCGTTTTGCCGTAAATAAAGTACGTGAGTCCGGTAACGAAAAGGTTATACTTACTGACAGAGGCAACAGCTTCGGCTATTCCGATCTGATCGTGGATTTCCGGAACATACCGGAGATGCAGGTGACAGGCGCACCCGTGGTGATGGACGTTACGCATTCATTGCAGCGCCCTAACCAGAGTTCCGGCGTAACAGGAGGGCAGCCAGCCCTGATCGAAACCATTGCCAAAGCAGCTATCGCAGTAGGGGCAGACGGCTTATTTATCGAGACGCATCCGCAGCCAAGCGTGGCAAAATCTGATGGTGCCAACATGCTGCCCCTCGATCAACTGGAGGTACTGCTCAGCAAACTTGTCCGGATCAGGGAAGCGATTCGATAATAAGATGCTTTTGCACTTCTGGCAAATGGCCTGAAGTGGTTATTAGACGCTACAAAATACAGTTCTATACTATGAACAGCGATTATCAGCAGGATTGGGATGTTTATTTCTGCTACCTGGAAGAAGCTCCTGCATTTATTAGCGTGGACCTGGGCCTCTTTGACCTGGCCCCCCTGGCAGACAAGCCATACCTGATCGAAGTGGCAGCCGGCCTGCTCACATCAAATGCCGATGGTTTTCCGGAAAATGAAGAATGGGAGAAACTGGAGGAGATAGAGGACGTGCTGGTAAACAGTTTTGAGGAGAAACTGGAAGCCACTTTTGTGGGCAAAACACTGAATAATGCACGCCGCGGATTTTACTTTTATAGCGGTGACACACTGCTTGTGGAGCAAATGATAGATGAACTGCGGCAGCAGTTCCCGGAGTATACTTTTGAGCACCAGATTCAGGAGGACCCGGACTGGGATGTATACTTTGATTACCTGTATCCTGACGAGGAAAGCTTGTTGCGCATTCAGAACAATAAGATGCTCCGTTTGCTTGAAGAGCAGGGAGATCAGGCCTATATCCCCCGGCAGATAACGTATACCCTCTATTTCAGAACTGAGCCCGACAGAGCCGCAGTAGTAGAGGAGGTTAAAGGCAACGGGTTTTCAGTGGAGGAGGAGTCAGTGTACGAAGCTGACCCGGAAGTGCCGTATAAACTGGTGCTGATGCGGGAGAGCCGAGCCGATGAAGAAACGATCTACCTGGTGACCGAAATGCTGCAGCAGCTTGCAGTGGAGCATGACGGGGAGTTTGACGGCTGGGAAACGCAGGTTGTACAGGAAAACGGGTAAAGCCTGGTTCGTAGTGACCTAGTAGTATAGTGAAAAGTGTTCTTTAGGCTGTGTGGTTCTGAAAAACACCAGGCCGATATAAAATAAGTCTACAGTTTGAAGCACCTTCGGGTGCTTCTTTATTTCCTCCCAGGCCTGCGTCATTTCCGCTGACCAGTACAGGTCATCGATCACGAAAACACTGCCTTCGTGGTGTTTTTCTAAGCAGGCATTAAAGTAACGCATGGTAGGTTCGTAGCGGTGATTCCCGTCAAAAAACACATAATCAAGCGTATCTACCTGCTGCACCAGTTGCGGGAGCGTTTCATCCAGGTTTCCGATTACTGTCTGAACCTGGTTTAGCCCCAGTTTGCAGAAGTTTTCCTGTGCTACACGGGCAATATTGGGGCATCCTTCAAAAGTATACACCGTGGCTTCTTTACAGGCCTCTGCCTGGTAACTGGTAGTGACACCCAGTGATGTGCCAAGGTCAAAAATAGTTTGCGGTTGGAAATGGTTTACCAAACGAAACAGCAGCTGACCATATTTTGCTGGTTTAGCCGAAGTTTTAGCAATCTCCTTTACCTGTCGTGTCTTTCTTTTACCTGCCAGCGGTCCTGCGCCAAAGTCAGTTACCTGTAGTTCGGTTTCGTCGTTTAACAAATCCTGGCGCAATGCCTCCACCTTATCGTAGGCAGCAAAATGGCCGTCGTGGCGGATCACGTGCTTGTTCAGGTCAAAGACAAAAGGGGAGTGTACCCCATGAAGTTTAAACGATCTTAAACAGTAAAGCAGGTAATGGGTAGCCAGGTGGAAGGGTAGCACTCGTAAATTATTTAGGGATCGATTGTTAAGAGGTAATGTAAGGCGCAGCCTCAAAAATGGTTTTTACCGATTAGTTTAAAGTATAAGGCACAATCAGGGTAAACTCCGGAATAGTGACGTCAAATTTCTTCCCGTCCACCATACGCTCCATCAGATAAGTGCCCCGCATTTTACCCAGATTTGTTTTCAGGTTACATCCGGAAACATATTCATGCGATTCACCAGGCTCCAGCACAGGCTGCTGCCCGACAACACCTTCACCTTCCACTTCCCGAACAAGCCCGGTAGCATCGTGTATATACCAGTGGCGCCGGAGGAGTTTGACAGTAAATTCAGAATTGTTCTCTATACTTATCTTATATGCAAATACATAATGCTGCTGCACAGGACTTGAGTAGTCTGGAAGGTAATTTGTGGTAACCGAAACTTTAACACCTTCTGTAGTTTTTGTATCCATGTTACAGAGTTTTTTGTATAATTAGAAACTATTTACGTTAGAGGCATTGCTATCGTAGGTACAGTTTCCCATTTTTTCACCAAACCCATTAGCCCCAACCGCTCAATGAATGTAAAGATAGAAGAAAGCTGGCAAAATGTGCTGCAAGATGAATTTGAAAAACCATATTTCAAAGATCTTGTCTCATATGTTAAAGACGAATACAATTCTCAAAAAGTTTACCCTCCCGGTAATCTGATCTTTAATGCGTTTAAAATGTGCCCGTTTGACGAGGTAAAGGTCGTAATTCTGGGCCAGGACCCTTACCACGGCCCCAACCAGGCTAATGGGCTAGCTTTTTCGGTGAGCGATGAAGTAAGGACACCCCCGTCGTTGCTAAACATATTTAAAGAGATAAAAGGGGACCTGGGCAAGGACCTGCCAGCCACAGGAAACCTTGAAAGGTGGGCGCAGCAAGGGGTATTGTTATTAAATGCCACGCTCACAGTTAGAGCTGGTAATGCTGGTTCTCATCAGAAAAAGGGATGGGAAGAGTTTACGGATGCTGTGGTAAAGAAGGTGAACGACCTGAAGGAGCATGTCGTGTTTATGCTGTGGGGAGCCTATGCACAAAAAAAAGGAGCATTTATAGATGAACAAAAGCACCTGGTGCTAAAAGCTGCACACCCTTCTCCGTTTGCAGCAGACAGAGGTTTTTTTGGAAGCAAACACTTTAGTAAAGCGAATAAGTACCTGCAGGAACATGGCAAAGAGCCCATTGACTGGTAGGACATGTCATCTGTTTAAAATCAAAGGCCGGTAAAATTGTTTTACCGGCCTTTGATTTTATAGTAGTTCAAAAGTTACCACCTGGCAGACTCAAACTGCTCAGGATCAAACCAGGAAGGTGAGCTTTTCTTTGGAAAGCGTATATTAAAGTATTCTTCCTTTAAAGTGAGTTTCCCGTCTGTTTTAAAAACGATGTCTGTAGCAACCCAATTGTTATCTATCAGCTGGTAGTTATTCATTTCCACATCCCTTGGAGTGCCTTTCGGGTTGGTTAACACACGTACAACGTAGAGCCTTTCTTTATCCACCCAGAATTGGGGAGTAGTATTATCCTGAGCGTCCGTTGTGCCAACAACGTAAGCGTCCCTGCCTTGCCATGTAGCCTGAGTCATTTTATCCAGGTTAAAGCCGAGGCTGTTCAGCTTGTTTATTGTTGTTTCAGGTTGCAGGTAATACACATCAAACAGGAGTAGTATCAAAGGGTGTATCTGTGGTACTTTGCTTTGCAACTGGTTATCATGAAACGTATACAGGGAGTCATTATTGAAAATGATACCGTTGCCGCTTTCAAAGCCATTGAATCGGATGCTCAGGTTCCCCGGCTGGCTATAAACCTCCTGCCATACTTCTTCTTTGGTTACCTGATCTTTTTCATAGAAGATAGCTTTTTGGTCAAAGGCAAAATTTGGATACCACTTTTTATGCCATCGGTTGTGCATGGCTTTAACGAGCTCATGGGCATTGGAGACTGATTTGTCTTTTTTAGGGGAGTTAAAGCCCATCAGGCTAAAGCTGGCTAAGCAAATGCATGCTAAGCAGGCACAGGTAAACAGGATCTTTTTCATAGAGTATTTGTAGATTTAGGGCGAAATTTACAAAAATGCCTCCTGATCACCATATGTGCTTGAAATTTGTGCGGCATATCTGTAATTTAAATGATAAATAGACTACTAGCATGATAAGAATTTACCATAACCCCAGGTGCAGCAAAAGCTGAACATGAAACCAGAGCAGCTGCTGCGGAAAGGGGAGCAGTTGTATAAAGACAGCTTTAAAGGCAAGCAGCTAACTGATCAAGAATGGATACAGGTAATGGTGGAACACCCGGTACTTATCGAACGGCCAATTGTGGTCAGGGATAATAAGGCAGTACTTGGCAGGCCGCCTGAAAACGTACTGAACATCATTTAATGTAGAACCAGTGCCTTTGTTAGATTAGATAGTTGATTTAGCGCCTTCCAGGTGATCTGATTTACCTTTACTAGTGTCTTGGTCCCAGGGAAACTTCCCTTCCAGTTCCACCTGCAGCGATAAGCTAAGGAAGGTACGGATCAGAACGACAAGCCCTAATGTTAGCACCCTTTCCATGGTCGGTTCTGTAACAACGGTAGCAATAATGTCGGCTGCAACCAATATTTCCAGTCCCAATAAAATTGCCTTACCTAAATCCTGTCTTAACTGTTTGTAAGTGCCCCTTTTAGCTTGTAAAACCGGAAATATAAAACGGATCAAAGCAATAGCGGCCCCAAAGGAGATGATCACAACTCCAATCCCTTCTATTATGCGGGCAATGTACTCAATATAGATTCTAATAATATCCATAGGTTGTTTCTGTGCATCAGGAGTATATGATTTGGCTCTACGCACCTGACGTGATAAGAAAACTATTGCTTAGTAACGACCTCTTCCCGAATCAGGTTTTAAGAGTTTCAGGAATAAGCTCTCTGATATTACGTATCTGCCATAAAACAAAAAGAGCCAGGCTGTTAGGCCTGG
This sequence comes from Pontibacter sp. MBLB2868, assembly GCF_051904785.1. NCBI lineage: Bacteria > Pseudomonadati > Bacteroidota > Cytophagia > Cytophagales > Hymenobacteraceae > Pontibacter > Pontibacter sp. MBLB2868. The sequence continues at coordinate 1,066,173 of NZ_CP196710.1, forward strand.
CTCTTTTATTTCATGAATTTTGACTTAGTCAATAATATTGAAGATGCGGTTCCACCTGATCTTGTTCAGGAAAGTGCCGTTAGGGTCAGTAGACATCCAGATCATAACTGCTTTCCCTACTATATGATCGGCTGGCACAAAGCCCCAGTATCTTGAGTCCAGGGAGTTGTGGCGGTTGTCACCCATCATAAAATAGTAGTTCTGCTTAAACGTGTAGCTGTTTACTTCTTTGCCGTCCAGGTATAATTTGCCATCCCGAACCTCTGCGTTGTCATTGTGCTCATACTTTAGAATCACACGTTCATAAAGAGGTAGTGTTTTTTCATTGATAGCAATCGTGGCTCCTTCCTGTGGTATGTAAAGAGGTCCGAAATTATCTTTGTTCCAGTCATACATGCTTGGTACATTCGGGAACACCTCCGGATCAGCTTTACCAGGTATCTCTTTTAGCAACATGGTTTCCTTGATGAAGTCAAGAGATGCAAGAGCTTTGGCTTTTTCAGGAGAAGTGTCTACTATATAACCTCCCTGCCAGCGGATAACGTCTGTAATATCACGGTCCAGGAAGAAATCCTGGTTAAGTATATTGTCCGTAGAAACGAAGTACTTGAACTGCATTCCTGCAGGGTTTTCCATTGCCTTTCCGTTGATGTATACCTGCATGTCGCGGATGCTCAGCGAATCGCCTGGTAAGCCAATTGCTCTTTTAATATAATTGGTACGCAGGTCAGCGGGGTGCTGCTCTTCCGGAGGGAAGTTGAATACTACTACATCACCTCTTTTTACTTCTGAGAAACCCGGTAACCTGAAAGACGGCAACTGAATAGCATCAGAGTAGGAGGGGATATTGGTACCCCAGATCGTCTGGTGCGTCAGCGGAATCTGCAGGGGTGTCATAGGTGTGCGGGGGCCATAATGCAGCTTGCTCACAAACAGGAAGTCTCCTACCAGTAGCGACTTCTCCATGGAGGGCGTCGGGATGGTATAGGCCTCGAAGGTGGCCCAGCGGATAAGGCTGGCTGCAATAACGGCGAATAAAATAGCATCACCCCATTCGCGGGCAAAGCTTTTTTTCTTCTTTGGTTCTTTGGTTACTGGTTTATTTTCCCAGAATTTAACTTTCATCTGCAATTTCTATGGTTACAGGTTAAGCATGTCTTTCATGCCGTAAACGCCCTGGCGGCCAGCAAGCCAGACTGCTGCCATCACAGCACCATCGGCAAAACCGGTTCGGCTGTGGGCAATATGGCCAAGTTCAATTTGGTCTACATCAGAGCTATAGGTTACAATATGTGTGCCTACTACATCTGGTTCGCGCTCAGAAGCAATGTTTAATTTAGTCTTTTCTTCCGGATTATCAGCAACCCAGCCTTCCAGATTTTTATAGCTGGATAATATGCCCTCTGCTGTTGTGATACCTGTGCCGCTAGGCTTATCTACTTTCTGAAGATGGTGCACCTCGCGGATAGCTACTTCATAAGCAGGGTATGCCTGCATTTTGCTGGCTATATACTCATTGAAGTGGAAGAACAGGTTGACGCCCACACTATAATTTGACGCATAAAAGAAAGCTCCTTTGTTCTCCTGGCAAAGCTTTACGGCCTCCTCATATTTATCCAGCCAGCCTGTAGAGCCAGACACAACTGGTATACCATGGGTTAAGCAGTAGGAAACGTTGGCAAAGGCAGCCTCCGGATGGGTAAATTCTATGGCTACATCTGTGTTATCAGAAGTATAGTGCTGCAGGGTATCTGCATTGGTGTGATCAATGGTCCCGATAATTTCATGACCTTTAGCCAAGGCTATCTGTTCAATGGTTTTACCCATTTTACCATAGCCGATCAAAAGAATTCTCATTTCTATTTTGTGTATAAAACAAAGGTGATACCCGGTGTATAAGCCCCTCTTTGGACTTGTGCCGGTAAAAGATCTGGCTGTATGCGTATGGAAAGGTCCTCACTTACATCAAATTCCTTTAGATGTGCATGAACATAAGCTTCCGCAATATTTAGCCCATAAGCAAGTATGGAGATCAGGATAGTGAGGTCGCGGTTACGGCGGTAAAAGTCACGGCTATAACGCAAGTTTTCTGTGCCACGCTGCGTCTGAACATTGTTGCCTTTGTATTGATAGAGACCGTAAATAAAGTTATTGATATAGACATCGCTGGAATCACGATTACGTTTATTAAGCGCCTCCCTGAAATCCTGATACTTACTATTATTATCGATCAGGAAATAGCCTAACACGCCTCCTGTTGCATAGATAATAGGTACTTTCCAGTATGCTTTATTGTATATCTGACCGGCACCGGGGATAATGGCAGAGAAAAGGGCTGCTTTTGCAGGTTTGTCCCACTTGCTCAGGAAGAATCCCTTTCCAACGTTCAGCGTATCTGAAACTGGTACGCGTAAGGAGTCCGGCCCCTCCGTTACGGTCTGCGCCAAAGTAGCCGAGGACATAACGAGTTGGAAAAGCCCCAGCAATAACAAAACAGCACCAATTCTCAGTTTCATGTAGTGTTAGTAATTTAAGATCTCTAAAATTCGGTTTAGCTCGTCAACAGATACAAACGGGATCTTGATCTCACCTTTTCCATCGTTATTAGCTTTCACCTGAATTTTGGTTCCAAACTGTGAGGTAAGTTTAGATTCAACGGTTTTAAGTTCCTGATCATACTTTCCGAACAGAAGCTTTTGTTGTGCATCCGGCTTTTTCTTGGCGTTTTGCAGGTTACGCACCAGTTCTTCTACCTTGCGTACCGAAAGCTCTTTTGCCACTACTTCCTTAAACACATCCAGCTGCTGCTCGATGGTATCAATATTGATCAGCGCGCGGGCATGCCCCATGCTGATAAGATTATCGCGAAGGGCGATCTGAATATCCGGCGGAAGCTTTAGAAGGCGTAGGTAATTGGTAACAGTCGTACGCTTTTTACCAACGCGATCGCCCAGTTCCTCCTGTTTCAGGCTACACTCGGTTAACAACCGCTGATAGGAGAGGGCTATCTCAATTGCATTCAGGTTTTCACGCTGAATGTTCTCAATTAAGGCCATCTCCAGCATTTGCTGGTCGTCTGCTTTACGGATATAAGCCGGTATAACTGTTAGGCCTGCAATCTTAGAGGCCTGGTAACGGCGTTCACCGGATATCAGCTGGTACGTATTCTGGTCTAGCTGACGAACGGTGATTGGCTGTATAATGCCTTGAATCCTTATAGACTCTGCCAACTCTTCCAGCGCATCCTGATCAAAATGGGTGCGGGGCTGGTAGGGGTTGGTCTGTATCTGATCAATAGCTATATCTGCGATGGTATTGGCTTCGTTAAGGTTGTTGGAAGATTCAGTTTTTCCGGTGTATTTGTTGCCCTCCAGGAGAGAGCCAAGGCCTCTACCGAGACCGCCTTTACGTTTAGCTGCTGTATTCTTGTTATCGGACATGTAATCGTACTGTTATTTAGCCAGCGCAACGCTGTTCTTCTCTGCAATTTCACGCGCCAGGTTCAGGTAACTTAGTGCACCCTTACTTTCTGCATCGTGTAAGAGGGCAGGTATACCAAAGCTTGGCGATTCACTCAACTTCACATTTCTAGGGATGATCGTATCGAACACCATTTGCTGGAAGTGCGTTTTCACCTCTTCCACTACCTGGTTTGAAAGGCGCAGACGAACATCATACATAGTAAGCAGGATGCCTTCAATGGCCAGTTCCGTATTCAGGCGTGACTGAATGATCTTGATCGTGTTCAGGAGCTTTCCCAAACCTTCCAGGGCGAAATACTCGCATTGTACCGGTATCACAACCGAATCAGCTGCGGTTAAGGAATTCACCGTGATCAGACCCAGCGACGGAGAGCAGTCTATGATGATATAATCATACTTGTCTTTCAGTGGCTTCAATGCTTCTCGCATTTTCTCCTCCCTGTTCGGGATGTTGATCATTTCCACTTCCGCACCCACCAGGTCGATGTGCGAAGGGATCAGGTCCAGGAACTCAATGTTTGGTGACTGAAGTATGATCTCATCCACGTTCACATCTTCCACCATACATTCGTAAATGCTGGTGGTGATGGTAGCCGGATCAAAACCAAGGCCCGATGTGGCATTTGCCTGCGGGTCTGCATCCACTAAAAGTGTTTTATATTCTAAAGCTGCTAAGCTGGCAGCCAGGTTGATAGCTGTCGTTGTCTTGCCAACACCACCTTTCTGATTCGCAACTGCGATTATTTTTCCCATTCTAAAATTATAGGTTAATTGTTTGACCTATCTCCATCAAAATAAGTTCTTTGTCAGCTATATTCGCCACTTCCTGCACCTCTTCATGATCGATCTTGATGTAAGGGAAAGTGTCGAAATGCATGCCGATCACTTTATCTACCTGCACAAAATCAGCAGCGATCATCGCCTCATGAATATCCATCGTGAAATTGTCCCCAATTGGCAGCAGGGCAAAATCAAGGTCAAACTGTTCCGGAATGAGTTTCATGTCGTAGGTAAGGGCCGTGTCGCCGGCAAAATAGAACGTGAACTCTTCGGTTTCTACCACAAAACCGGCAGCACTACCGGCATAGGTACCGTCAGGCAACGAACTGGAGTGGATGGCATTCACCATTTTTACGGTGCCAAACGGTAAGGTGACCTTACCCCCGGTATTCATCGGGTGCACGTTCTCTATTCCTTTGGCACCGTACCAGTTTGTTATCTCAAAAGTAGCTACAATTGTGCTGTTATTGTTTCGGGCTATCTGCTCAGCATCATGCACATGGTCTCCATGGCCATGCGACAACAGGATGTAGTCCGCTTTAATAGCGTCTACATTGATGTGTGATGCTAACTCGTTAGGGGAGATAAAAGGGTCGAATAAGATGCGGTTATCTCCGATCTCAAATAAAAAGCAAGACTGTCCGTAGTAAGTTATTTTCATAATCTCTTTAAGTTTAGACTTTAGATTACCTTCGCAAGATACCTGAACTTGCACAAAGATACATTTTTTTAACCACAAAGACTGAGGTGTTCCACGTCTCCATACCTTTTTTTATCCACGATTTTACTGACTTATCCACGTATGTTCCACAGTTCTTTTATATGTAACGGGTAGGGGCCGATTTCCTTGTAGTTGCCGGTCTAGATAGGACTTTGCGCAGGTAAAATAAACAGGCGTATCAGATTTAATAAAAAGTAGCTGCTAAAGCCTGGAAACAGGCAATTTTGGTATTATTAGCACAAAAAGAACGGGAGCAGCTATTAAGCTGCTCCCGTTCTTTTTGTGCTAATAGACTAACCCTTATTTTCTATCAGGACCTCTTCTGTTCAGGTCGTCGTTCTTATCTTTTGAGTTAAGTCTGTCAATGTCTACATCAGTTTTACGCTCCGTACCACGTATGGTCTCCTGGTGCTGTTCCACGTCTTTTCCGAGTCTTACCTCTTCAACCACGCGGGCTTCTTTATTTACCAGGGGCACTTCGGCGTGCTCCGTCATAGTTGTTTCGCTTTTTTTGAAAGCTGCAAGGTCTTTTTCATTTGCAGGTCGGTTAACCGGCTTTCTCTCAACGTGCACATGCTCTTCTCGCAAGCGCAGTTTTTCTTCCACCGGACGCTCAATTATGCGGCTTCTCATTCGTACGCCACCTGTTTCAACTTCTCTTTTGCCAATGTTCATTTTTTCCTCTACAACCGGAATAGAAGCACTGGAGTTTGTCCACTTACCTTTATCTGAACTGGAAATGTTTCTGTGCTGTGCAGTTCGTTCGTTTACGTCAATGGCACCACATTTATCCAGTAATTCAGCTGCTTTTTTTGCCTGTTCCTTCGAATCAGTGTGTACTGTTACAATGGAACCGTGCTTTGCGGCCTCATAATATTTGCTGGACTCTTCCCGGTTATCGAAAAGCGAATTAAAAAAATCGCTGTCTCTCTTATTGTCCGGAGTGGTATTGGCTGTTGTGTTTGTTGGCCCACCCATATTTGGGTTTGATGGGCTTGGCTGATTGCCTGCTGGCGCTCCGCCGGTTTTATCTTTAGCGCCTCTAACGGCTATATCTATATTGTTATTAGGAATGCCGCTGCGCTCTAGTTCCTGTGCTGCCATTTGTGCGTCTACGCCATAATCGAATATTCCTATTACTGTCTGTTTCATAGTTAATGTGTTTAATTTAGTCTCAAAATAAAAGCATGACTCTCATGCTTCCCTATTATAATTCGTATATAATTTCTTTTATTTTCTATCAATCTTCACTTCTTCTTTTCGAAGTGTAACTTCTTGTGGGTGATGTTCTTCTATTCTTTTTTTAGTGATGTGTAGTTCTTCGACAAGCACTAGGCGTTTCTGTATGATCACCTCTTCTTTAATAACCGGGATGATCATTGTGTCACCCTCATGCCTAACTTCGGGTGCCTTATCTATTGATATGTTCTTGGCTACGCGCTGAATATCGACCTCTTCTGATACAAAGGGCTCATCTACAGTAACCACTTCTTCGTGAATTTCCTTAGATACAGTTACTTTCCCTTTTTCGATTTCTCGTACACCAATATTCAGTTTCTCTTCAATAACAGGTATTACCCTGCTATTTTCTTCTTGCTTTAACTGCTTGCTTTGCTGCAATTTCTGTTCAAATTCTGAACTTTGTACTTTTTCTGGGTCTTTGCTCATTTATTATCTATTTTAGATATATAAATATATCTTTTACAAGAAAGAGAATACTGAATTCTTATTAAATATTACGGGAATCGAGTACTTATAGTTAAAAAAACCTGTTAAATTGAAAATATGTATAGTTCAATTAACGCTGGCTTATTTGGCAGGTCCCCCTTAAACTATAGTGAGCAGGGTTAATTCTTTAGAGAAGAAGTGGTAAAGTGAGGCAGGTTAATTTTTGCTTTTTTCCTTTACAGGGTAGCAGCTACTTTATTAGTCCTTCTAATATATCACCAACAAAGTAGGATACTCCGGCTGCAATCGTACCCAAAGCAAATGTTTCGAGCATACCCCGAATCTTATTCATGCGGTTCACATAACTTTTCAGAAAGCCGATCACCAAAAAACCAACAGATGTAAAAACAGACGTCCAAAGGAAAGGCTCCGAGATTGAGGAAGTAAAAAAGTCCCATATATAAACAGACAAAGGGATCATGCCAATCAGCAGAAATGAAATGTAGGTGACTGTACCAATGGCGAGTGGAGATTTGTGATTTTTGATCAACCCAAGCTCGTTTTTCATCATGTCATCCACCCATCTGTCCTTATCTTTTACAATAACGGCTACTACCTGTTCCAAAAGTTCACCCTCAAATCCTTTGGACCTGTAGATCTCCCTTATTTCCTGCACCTCTTCTTTGGGTTTATTCTTGATCTCCAGGTTTTCCGTCCGCTTGAATTTCTCATAACTGTCATACTCTGACCTAGTGGAAAGGTATGCACCAACTGACATGGAGAAGCCATCGGCAAGAAGGTTGGCAAAGCCCAGAATAATAATGACAGAGCTGCTTAACTCGGCACCAACTGAGCCGGCCACCACTGCAAATGTAGTGACGCAGCCATCCATGCCGCCATAAACAAACTCCCCGAGGTACTCTTGGAACCTGCTATAAAGGGAGGTATGCTGCAATTGTTCCGGGTTACGGGGCATTGGTTTTATCTCCTTCTAATTAGTTAATTACATACTTATTAGCTTGCAGTTGGTGTAACATGATCAGTTATACAGGTGGTTTAATTTTGGAGCCAAGTGCAATTACTGGGCGCTTTTCTCCTTTTTCTGAAACAGTTTCGACTTCTCCCATTTTTCAAACCTAATATAGGTATTCTGAAGTTTTGGGTTACTTGTGTTGATTATAGCATTGGAATTCAGATACAGCTTCCTTTCTTTGTTTTTACCAGCTAAGCGGGCAAACATTGCCCGAAACACTTCCCCGATACCCAGGTTCATTGGGACCTTCACCACACTTATGCCTAATGGTATATCATATGTACGGTTAATGCTGCCGCATACATCCAACAGGTCTTGTACGCATGCATTATATTCGATCGCGTTTATTTCCAACTTCTCTGTATTTGCATTTTGGACCTTTACTAAGGCGTTTACAAGGATCCCTTTGGTAAAGCTGAATCCACGTAATTTAACCTTTTGTAGCTCTGTGACCGGTAATTTAGGAGTTGGTATCTGAAAAGTGTTGGTGAAAGATACCTGTTGTTGTTCCAGCTTTGCGATCCTGTATTGTAGCGTGATCTTTTCTTTTAGAAACATGCTGTCATTTTCCTGGTGATGGATCAAATGCTCGCGCCACAGTTTATAGTTTACGGCAAGCGTTATCCAACCTGTCTGTTCCCCCTCTGCCGGAAGTTTTTTTCCTACATCTCCATTTGTAATTGCAATGGTATCGTTTTGATGCGTTAAAAGCAGCGTGAGATTATCGATGTGTATAGGTACCGGAAGCGGATTTTGCACCCGCACATTTAATTTAACCCAGGCTGTATCGTAGGCAATTGTTATATCCAGCGTATCAATTTTTGTGATCTTTGGCATCAGCTGCTGTCCACCTGTTCCTTTCTTCAGCTCCAATTCACCTTCAAATTCCAGGTTTACTTTTGTAGGGCCAATCATCTTGTTACTGCTCTGCAGGGTGGCGGATGCCTTCAAATGGTATTTCCAGTCTGTGCTCCCTTTGATGGCTCTTTTTAACAGCTGATTTACATCGTCCGCAGATAAATGGACCGGAACCTCCACAAGTGCATTCTGCTGGTTTATCCTGATTGGCTCCTGCGTGTTACCAGTCAACAAGATGCCTTCACTTAGATTTAATTTATACTCCAGGTTTTTAATCTGAAGATCGGGCAGGTTAGAGCTTTCAACCTGCAGCTTTAAGGTAAGCTGAGCTCCTTTTTCAGGATCCAGTTCTTTAACCTCAAGTCCAGCCACTTTTATACCCGCCTGCCCTGGGACAGGAGCCTGTATTTCACGTTGCAGCGTGATCTGCTGCCTTTTAGCCCCAGGCAGGTTATAAATAAGTTTCAATTCAATTTGTAAAGGGATTTTATCCTGCCCCTGTACTTTTTTCATCAGGTTCTTATAGGCGCTTTCGTCTACCAGCAGTTGCAGGCCCAGGGACTGGTCCCCGGATTTAGGAAGTGTTTTTTCTATGTTTTGCTTTCCGGTAGCAATTACTTTACCCTGATACCGGACATAATAGGCAGCACTGTCAATGTAAAATGGGATAGGGGCCGGATTATGAACAACCAGATCTGCCTGTAACCTGGTCTGTTCCTCATCCGAATCTATCGTTAGTCGTTTGATCCGTTTTATGGTTGGTAGGTAGTTCTTACCTGTACCCATTTTACTTACATCCAGTTCCCCTGCTTTTTCCACTACAAGTTTAAAGGAGTCGAAAAGAGGGTGATCACTCTGTATATTTGCCTCTAGTCGGGCGTCGTACTTCCATGATTCATCTCCGGAAAGCTTCTTTTTGATCAGGGAGATAGCATCCGAAGTATTCAGTTGCAGGGGCACTTCCAATAGTTTATTTCCCTTTTGGAGGCTGAATGTAGAATCAACTTCGCCGGCGATAGTTAGCGTATCACCAATCTGCACGTTATACTGAAGGTTATTTATTTTCAGGCCCGGCAGGTTCTTATTACTGGAGTTAATCTTTAGTAATAATGAGTAACCAGAGTCAGGGCTAAAGCTCCTGACTACAATGTCTTGTAGTTCCAGGGCAGGCGATTTTGCTACCGGAGCATTAAAATGGCGGTTTATCGTAATACTTTTAGGGCTGATGAGGGGCAAGTCAAAATATACGTTCATGGCTATATCAAGCCGTATACTATCTTTGCCCTGCTGTTCCTGAAGGTGCTTTCTATACCTTTCAAAATCCAGTTTAAGCTGGAAATCCAGGGTCTCGTCGTCTAAAGCCGGGAGGGTTTGTGTGGTTGTCATCTTGCCCCAACCCAATGTATCGCCTTCGTCAGTTATGTTATACCGTACGCTGTCTATGGTTATTGGCAGCGGTATCCTGTTTATGACCTTAACACCTGCTTTAACCTGGGCTGTATCTTTTCCTAATTCAAGTTTCAGATATTCAACCCCTGCTACTTTAGGGAAATATTTTTTAGTTAAGATATAGTAAGCAACAGCACCAAGTAGTGCCAGGAGGATAATCGAGACAATAAGTATCCAGCTGGTTTTTTTATTAGACATGTAGTAGTTTCCCTTTTTTTGCTGTAAACGCAAATCAGAGGGACAAGGGTTATACTATGGCTGTTGTGCCTCTTTCCCTACTAACTCTAATAGTTTATCATTCAGGTTCTTTTGAAAGGTGACCAATGCTTCCGGGCCTCCTTTCTGGTGCTTTATCCGCTTCACCTGCTTTCCGTTCTGGTAAAAGGTAAGATAGGTAGTCGGGATGTCTGTCCACTGTGAACCATAGGAAGTCTGTAGGCTAGTATAGTCAAGCTTTTCTATCGCTTTTTTTAGCTCATTCATTTCCTTTTCAGTAAAGCACATCTGTACCGTATCTGAGACTGGCACATTGTCCCAGCCTACGAAGGTGACCATACCGTTTTCCATCACAGTTGCTTCGTAGGCTGGGCAAGGGCCATAGCATGGTGTTTTTTGAATTTGAAGGAGAGGAGGGGCTGCCGCATTCTTACCACTGGTCTGGCAATTGCTGTTAACTTTGCACCCTAGTATGCACAGCAACAACAAAAACAGCGGTGTTATTATCTTTAGTTGATTTAATATGTTTAGTAGCATGTTGCTTATAAGTACTAAAGGCTCGGATGCTTTAACTTTTTAAATTTACCTTCTTCAAAAACGTAGGCTTCCGGAGTGCAGTAATTACATTCTTTGTAATTGATGGTAGAATCGGGTGGGTTGATTATGAAAAGGCGGCTGTTGGCACTGTATTTTGCGCCTATGCTGCTTTGCAGCTTATCGAGTACTTTCCCGTTTTCCCTGCTTACCACATAGTGTACCTGGCAAGCAGTGCCGCATCCGACTGTTACTACGGTATATTTCCCTGCAAAATTGATCCCATTCTTCATCCCTTCCTGAAGTGCAGTACGGAAAGTGCGGGCATCGGTGTGGCTATTTTCGTCCAGGGGGGCTAGCCGCCCGCGGTAGATGTTTGTTACGTTATAATCCCCGCTCTTGTGATAGTCTTCCATCGTGATCCTGTAGCGATCATACAATTCAGGGTTTTCGTTTCCGGATACAGGCATTTTAACCGGCCTTTTCTCCAGCTGTTTTTCCAGTTTAGGGTGGGTGTCTGCTATCTTGCCCTGATCTTCGGTATCTTGCCGGCAGCTGAAGAACGCCATCGGCAATAAGAGCAGGCATGGTTTTATAATAGTGCGCATCATAGTGTTAAGTTTATACCCCTACATACGATTGCAGCTAAAGTATAGCCAAAAAAAAGCCTTTCCGGTAAGGGAAAGGCTTTTTTTTGGCTATTAAGGAACAGCTTATTTTTTAGCTTTACGCTGTTGCTGCTGCTTATCCTGTGCCTGGCGCATGGCTTCCTGCATACGTTCTGTAAAGGAAGGTCCGCCTGTTTTTTTCTTTTCTTTTATCTTGTGCTTGTTAGCCTCCAGTTTCGCTCTTACTTTTCCTTCATCCACAAACCTGCGAATAGCGGTCTGCTGGCCAAATGTTACGATGTTTGATACGAAGTAGTAAAAAGAAAGACCGGCAGGGAAGGAGTTCAGTACGAACATGAAGATTACAGGCATTAAGTAGCTATAATACTTCATTGGGCCCTGCATGGTATTTACCTGGTTGTTAGACCAAGTGTAAAGTATGGTAGAGGCTGTCATCAGCAAAGTAAACATACTTACGTGGTCGCCATAGAACGGAATTGTGAATGGCAGTTTGGCAAATACATCATACGTCGAAAGGTCAGTAGCCCATAGGAATGCCTCCTGGCGCAGCTCAATGGAGTTCGGGAAAAAGTTGAACATCGCAAAGAGTATCGGTATCTGCAGCACCATCGGAATACAACCACTCAAAGGGTTAACACCCATTTCCTGGTATAGCTTCATGGTTTCCATCTGCGTCTTCTGCATGTCGCCATCGTTACGCTCCTTAATAGCGTCGATCTCAGGCTTTAGAACCTTCATCTTCGCCATCGATACATAAGACTTGTATGTAAGCGGGAAAAGGATGGTTTTGATGTAGAGCACCAGCAGGATAATGATGATACCATAGCTGGAAATATAGTTCTCTAGGAAGTCAAATGCCGGAATGATCAGCCATTTGTTCACATAAGAGAAAATTCCCCAACCAAGATCCAGGTTTCTGTCGAAATCGTTGCCGATATGCTTCAGGATCTTGTAATCATTTGGTCCGAAATAGAACATGAACTCACCTTTACCTGAGGTCACATCCTGCGTAGGGATCAGAATCTGGGAAGAGAAAGTCTTTACTACAGATGAATCGGCAAGGTCTACGGAAGATTCCAGCTTGGCACCGGCAAACTGATTGCCGGCAATAATGCCGGCCGTAAAGAAGTTCTGCTTATTTGCCACCCATTTCATGGGCTCCTCAACTGTCACGGTCTCTGCTTTATCAGAGATAGACATCTTTTCGTAACCATCCTCAACAGTAGCATAATTGATCGTTGACTTAGCTCTGTTCTGCTTCAGGTCACGCTCCAGCTGCTTTAATTTATCATTCCAGGTGAAGGTAATGGTATTGCCGCTGATCTCTTTATCAAGCCCTTCAAAGTCAAGCTTGTACCCCATCATGAAGTTCTCATCATACAGGGTATACACTTGCTCTATGTACTGGCCGTTACCTAAGTTGGCTCTGAAAGAAACGGTTTTACCTGATTTTTCATCAGTGCTAACGTTCTTAACCTCAGATGGCGTAAAGTATAAATCAGAAAGTTGTACCTTCTTTCCGTCCTGAGTTGTGAATGTCACATCCGTTTTGCTACTCTCACTATCAAACAAGATCAGAGGCTCGCCCTGGTATGTTTTATAGTTCTTCAGCAATACTTCCTTAACCTGGCCACCTTTAGAAGAAAAAGTAACACGGATGTTCTGGTTTTCTACGGTTGTAGTGCTGGCCTCACCGGTTGCAGCAGCGCCAAAAGCACCCAGAGCCGTTGCTCTGCGAGCCTGCGTCAGTGAGTCATCTTCAGCAACTACAGCAGTTTGTACTTGCTCTACCTTGGCTTTTTCCTGAACTGCCACTTGTGCTTTATTCTTATCCTCTCCTGTAAAAAAGAAAGAGTAAGCCAACAATAGCACGGCAATCAATCCAAAACCAATTGCTTGATTTCTATCCATTTACTAAAATTTGAATTGTTTTTTATTGAGCTTATTTAGATTTTCTGTAATTGTTAGCCGCTTTCACAAATTTTACGAAAAGCGGGTGGGGGTTCAGCACGGTACTCTTCAGTTCCGGGTGATACTGGGCTGCCACAAACCACGGGTGGTTCTGCAACTCAATGATCTCTACCAGTCCAGTGTCCGGATTTATGCCCGTTGCCATCATTCCTGCCTGTTCAAAATCAGCTAAATACTTGTTATTGAACTCGTAACGGTGACGATGGCGCTCCGAAATCTTAGACTTTCCATAAATAGAATAAGCCTTAGAACCCTTTTTTAGTTCACAAGTATAGGCACCTAATCGCATAGTTCCACCCATCTGCTTAATTTGTTTTTGATCTTCCATCATATCTATGATCGGATGTGGGGTGTCAGCGTCCATTTCTGTGGAGGCAGCACCCTCTAAACCAAGCACATTGCGTGCAAATTCTACGGCAGCACACTGCATGCCCAGGCAGATGCCCATAAAAGGAATATTATTTTCGCGCACAAACCGGATAGCCTCCAGCTTACCTTTGAAGCCACGCTCCCCAAAACCAGGGGCAACCAGTACGCCATCCATTTCCTGCAGCAATCCAGCTACGTTCTCATCCGTGATGTTTTCCGACTGGAACCACTTGATGTTTACTTTGCACTCATTCGCAGAGCCAGCATGAACAAACGACTCTATAATAGACTTATAAGCGTCCGGAAGCTCCACATACTTACCTACCAGGGCAATGTTTACCTCTGAGGTTGGGTTTTTCAACTTGCCCAGGAAGTCTTTCCAGCTTGTAAGGTTTGGCTCTTCCTTGTGCGGAAGCTTTAATTTACTGATCACACGCTCATCCAGCTTCTCCTTGCGCATCAGCAAAGGCACATCGTAGATCGTATCCGCATCCAAAGACTCGATAACGGAGTTTATTTTCACGTTGCAGAACAAAGCGATCTTCTTGCGCAGGTCCGAAGGAATTGGGTATTCCGAGCGGCAAACCAGAATATCCGGCTGCACGCCAGCTTCCGATAGGTCACGCACAGAATGCTGTGTCGGCTTTGTCTTTAATTCACCGGCAGCTTTCAGGTAAGGCACCAGTGTTAAATGGATCACACATGATTCATTCACTCCAAGCTCCCAACGTAGCTGACGCACTGCCTCGATAAAAGGCAATGACTCAATGTCACCTACACAGCCACCAATCTCCGTTATCACTATATCATATTCACCAGACTCACCCAGCAGCAACATCCGCCGCTTTATTTCATCTGTAATGTGAGGTATCACCTGCACTGTTTTGCCCAGGTAAGCTCCTTCACGCTCCTGCATGATCACATTATAATAAATGCGACCAGTAGTTACGTTGTTGGCCTGTGAAGTTGGTACATTCAGGAAACGCTCGTAATGACCCAGATCAAGATCTGTTTCAGCGCCATCTTCCGTTACATAGCACTCGCCGTGCTCGTAAGGGTTCAATGTACCTGGGTCGATGTTGATGTAAGGGTCAAATTTCTGAATAGTTACAGAGAAGCCTCTTGCCTGCAGCAACTTAGCAAGAGATGCGGAAATAATACCTTTTCCTAGGGAAGACGTTACGCCACCTGTAACGAAGATGTATTTAGTAGCCATAAGTTTGGGTTAAGCTTATGGGCTACAAAGGTACTGTAATTATTTGATTTTCCTGACACGAGCTTAAGAGATGTGCTCCCGCCATAGGATATCTTTCTAAAAATTCAAGGTGAATCTTTTGCAATTAAGCTCCATTAGGCCATTGTGCAGCAAGTATAAGCGGCTTACCTGTTACGGCTGCACATACTTTCAGAGGAAAAATAAAATTAGCGGTACATAAAAAAAGCGCCCCAGCCTTTTTGGCTGGGGCGCTTTTTAAAAATGGTAAAGCAAAAGCTTAGCTTTTAGGATTCAGAATAGTGTCGATGCGTACCAGTGCATCCTGCAGGTGGTACTTTGTCATGGTATCCTTTGCTTTAGGCAACGATGCCCTTATCTGGCTTTGCAGCGCGATAAGCTCCCCACGAACTACCGGACGTATATCAGACTGCGATACATCTACCTGCGTGCTGCCTCGGCCCGAGCGGCCAGAAGTATTTGCATTTTTCTCCTGGTCTGTCATCAGGTAAGCCATGCGCTCCAGGTAACCCCGCTGTAAGTTTCTGCGGTACGTATCGATTGCTTTGCCTGTGTTCACTTCAGACCAGATACCGCCACGCAGGTCAGCCATCATCTCCAGCAAGGTATACGTGTTGCTGCCTTCAGATGCCTGCGCCTCAATCAGTCGTGCCATACGGCCCGCATCCAGCACATTGTTCAGGATGTTCACCTGAGCAGAACGTACCCGCTCCACAGTACCGGCAGACTCTATCTTGCGCAGGATGTTATCGTCCAGCATCCAGGTAGGTGTAGAAAAACCTTGCTCATTCAGGAATTTAAGCGCACGCTTCTGCTTTTCCTTCGGAACATAAGAGTATACATCGCCTTTTTGGTCGTAGGTCTTGTAGTTCTCATATACACCACCAATGTTAGCTGTTACGTGGCCCATGTAGCGGTTCCACTGCCCAAGCACCTGGCCATAAAGTTCCTGAAGGTCATCGTAATCCTTATTCTCTTTCTTTGTCCACTCGATCAGGTTCGGCATCACACGCTTTAAGTTCGCGATGCCGTAGCTGCTCGCTAACATGGCATCATCCCCTAAATCCTCTGTCTGTGACGATGGATCAATCGGGTTGCCCTGCTGACGGCCGAAGCGGTACATCGGGTCATTTTCATGTGCACGTATCCAGGCTGCCAGTTTCTCGTCGTTGTCGCGGCCGTTTTTCTCCGGGAAGTAAGTATAGCCCCATTTCACAGCATGCTTATCATACACACCGATCCCTGGCATCAATGCCACACCTTTGTCCTCGGGCTGCGCTACATAATTAAAGCGGGCATAGTCCATGATAGAAGGGGCGGTACCCATTTTCTTTGTAAACTCCGGATCACGCAGTTTCGCAACAGGATAAGCAGCGCTTGAACCCATGTTGTGAGGTAAGCCCAACGTATGGCCTACTTCGTGCGAAGACACGAATCGGATCAGTTCTCCCATAACTTCATCCTTAAGCTGTACACCACGGGCATCCGGGTTAATGGCAGCTGTCTGGATAAAATACCAGTTGCGCAGCAGGTTCATTACGTTGTGGTACCAGCCGATGTGGCTCTCCAGGATCTCTCCTGAACGTGGATCATGTACGTTTGGTCCGTAGGCATTCTGCGTTTCAGAGGAGAAGTAGCGGATAACTGAATAACGGGCGTCTTCGGTGCTGAATTCCGGATCCTCTTCAAATGAAGGCGGATCTTTGGCGACAATAGCATTTTTGAAACCGGCAGCTTCGAAGGCCTTGTTCCAGTCTGCTACTCCCTGTTTCAGGTAAGGGCGCCACTTCATAGGGGTAGCCGGGTCGATGTAATATACGATCTGCTTTTTAGGCTCTACCAGTTCGCCGCGAGCGTAGGCCGCCTCATCTTTGGGCTCCAGTCTCCAGCGCACAATGTAACTGCGTTTTGCCGCACGCTGCTCCTCAGTACCGTAATCAGTCTGGCTTACCGTGAAAAAGCCAACGCGCTGATCGAAGGTACGGGCAGGCATTGGTTGTTTAGGCAGGAGCAGCATGGAGTGGTTAAGCTCCAGCGTAATAGTTCCTGTACTGGCGTTAGCCGGTGCGTCAGTAGCTTCGTATGTCATCAGCGAGCGTGCTTCCACGTTTAACGGAAAGCTCTTGATTCCTTCGATAAAGGTGCGCTTGTCATCCAGTTTACGAACCTTATACTGCTCACGTCTTCTCTTATCCAAGCCAAGTGAAGTAACATCTTTAGAGAACAGATCTGTAACGTCCACGACCTGTGTACCCGGTCCGAAAGCTTTAATATCGAAAGCCTGAATGATAGGAGCCAGGTTAGAGTTTTGCACTGAATTGTAGATCTCCAGCGAGTCTGAGGCTACGTTTTCATAAGAAATAACGCGGAGCAGAATATTATTACCTACCCGCTCCCAGCGCAACATCTGCGTGTTCAGCTCTTCGCCACCGTAGCCAATATTCGTGGCTGTTTTCGCGATCCGGCTAACCATCAGCATGTCACGGTTCAGGAGTGTGTCCGGAATCTCATAAAAGTACTTTTCATCTATCTTATGTACTTTAAAGAGACCTTCGTCCGTCACAGCTTTTGAGGTGATCACTTCGCTGTAAGGCTTTGGCTTACCATCATCCTTTTTAGGTGCGGGAGTAGCTGCTACTTCCTGTTTGGCTTTTTTCTTTTTCTTACTCTTCTGGGCATAAGCCGGTGGTGCCATGGTTGCACCAGCTAGCAGTAATGCCACCAAAGGAGCAAAACGTAAATTTTTACTCATAATTTAGAGATTGGGTGATTAGATAGGTTTAGTTAATAGAATAGAATGTTTCTTAAATATAAGCATGATTGTTTAAGCATCAACTTATGATGCAGCTTTTGTTAAGACAGTATTAGAGGGGGATGGTTTAGTGTGAAAAAAGAAAAACTTGAAAACTGCTAACAAGAGAGCAATCGGCTCATAAAGACCAGGCAGTGTAAAACTAGAAATCTAAAGTCAGCTGGTAACCTTCCTGCAGGCGGTCATGTTGGTAAAGCAAACTGCTAACAGCAACACCTAACAGGCGTACAGGGTGCTGGGGGAGGTGTGGTGTGCGCAGCAGTTCCCGGACAATGGTATAAATCGCATCTGCACTGCTGAACTCACCTAAAAAAGTTTTGCTGCGGGTATTTTGCGTGAAATCGAAGTACTTGATCTTTAGGGTAACAGTTTTGGCAGTAGCTTTTAGTCGCTCCATATCATGCGAAACTTCCTGGCAAAGTTTGTCTATCTGGAGCAGCATATCATGCTCTTCGATGAGGTCTACATCAAATGTGCGTTCTGAGCCAATGGATTTTCGGATACGGTGTGGCTGTACATCACGATCATCCTGGGCGCGGGCAATGCGGTAATAGTAATGCCCTACTTTCCCAAAATTCCGAACCAGTTCATCTTCCGGCCTTTCCCGTAGATCGGCCCCGGTCAAGATGCCCATACTTTGCATTTTGGCAGCCGTTACTTTTCCGATTCCATGAAATTTTTCGATGGCCAGCCCAGCCACAAGTTGTTCTGCTTTGTCTGGTGTGATGAGCGTAAAGCCGTTCGGTTTGTTGTAGTCAGAGGCTATTTTTGCCAGAAACTTATTGTAAGATACACCAGCAGAAGCCGTTAGGCCTGTCTCTTCGAATATTCGCTTCCTGATCTCCTGGGCGATGATAGTGGCAGAGGGCATACCAATTTTGTTTTCTGTCACATCCAGATATGCCTCATCCAGCGACAGCGGCTCCACCAGGTCTGTGTAGGAGTGGAAAATCTCCCGGATCTGTCTTGATACAGCACTGTATACTTCGAATCGTGCTTTAACAAAGATCAGGTGCGGGCATCGTTGCGCCGCAATTTTAGAAGCCAGGGCAGAGTGTACGCCATACTTACGGGCCTCATAACTTGCGGCAGCCACCACACCTCTTGCCCTGGAGCCACCCACGGCCACTGGTTTACCACGCAGTTCCGGGTTATCACGCTGTTCCACCGACGCAAAAAAGGCGTCCATGTCAACATGTATGATCTTTCGGATGGGGGGTGTCAATTAAATAATACTTTTCTTCCTGCTTCTCAACCTGAACTATGACTGGCTTATTTGTATAAAACAGGCTACTGAGAAATAACAAAATAATTGGCTCAACATCTTTGGGAGAAGCTTTATTAAGAATAACAAAGATACACAGGCAGAGACAATTTCTATAAATAAATGGAAGTAGGAAGTTCCCACACAAACTTAAAGAGAAAAAGTGTAATGATTATCAGGACACTTCTTCCAGTATCCTGATCTCTGGGGTGCCCACTATTCCTGCACCTTTCATGGCTTCTTTCAGGTCTTCGGATTCTATAAACTCCTGCGCCTTATGGTCGTTTTTAGCTTCAAATAAAATGACTACTTCGTTGTGGTTATACTTGTTCTGTAGCAAGTATACTTCCTGAAGGTCAGCTTTATCACGTGCACTTTTGTGGTTATCATAAGCCGTTTTCCATTTGTCAAAGTTATCTACTTCGTGTCTGATTAATAAGTAAGGCATATCATTTAGATTATTTTTATTCAATTTGATTTAAAATGGGTGAGGGTCAGGCTGTAGCCAAGGGTTTTATATTCTGGTTCATCCTGAACAGGTTGTCCGGGTCGTACTTATACTTGATCCGGGCCAGCTTATCATAGTTTCCCCGATAAGTGTCTTTGATGCGTTCTTCACCCTCATCCATCAGGAAGTTGACATAAGCACCACCTGCTGCGTATGGATGGATCGCATCGTGATAGGCCCGGGCCCATTCTATGATCTTATCCTTATTCTTCGGATCCGGATCAACACCTATTATCACCTGAGACCAGTTTGCTTCCCGGAAAGCCCAGGCAGTGGCATCTTCTTTTACCTTGTGGGCAGCGCCATTTATTGGGTACAGGTGAATACCGGAGAGCAGTGTCGGTATTTTTCTGGCAAAGGCTATGTGCTGGTCAATTGCCTCGTCGGGTATCTCTGTTATAAAATCCCCTTTCATATACCACTGGTGACCCGGCGGAAACAACGGGTCGAACATGCCCTGCAATGCTGGGTGCGGAATTGGCCCTACCAGATCAATAGCAGGTTTAGGGACAAGATTCCTGATCGGCTCAAACACCTTTTCTGCCTTATCCATGTCTCCGCTATAGCACCAAATAATACCTCCCATCTTTTTATTATGGTAAGCTTCCGGAAATGGTTCGCCAGGTGGCACCTGTAGGAATGCAAAAAAACCATAAAGGTCTTCCGGTGCATCCAGCATGAAATCGCGGTACCACTGCATGACAGGTTTAACCTGGTCCAGTTCCCAAAGCATAGGACCTGCATAATCCATACTTACCGGATGTGCTTGAAATAAAAAGGACGTGACCACTCCAAAATTTCCACCACCACCCCTGATCGCCCAGAAAAGATCCTCGTGCTTATCCTCGCTGGCGGTAACAAAGCTGCCATCTGCCAATACCATGTCAGCCTCCAGCAGGTTATCAATGGAGAGGCCATACTTACGGGTAAGGTAGCCGCTGCCTCCACCAAGTGTCAGCCCACCAATGCCAGTGGTGGAGATCACCCCGCAGGGCACAGCCAAACCGAAGGCATGAGTCGCATGATCGAGAGCACCTAGCGTGCAGCCGCCCTCAACACGTACTGTTTTATCATCCTTGTTTACTCTGATGCCGTTCATGTGGGTAAGGTCAATTACCAGCCCATCGTCGCAGACACTTAATCCGGGGGCACTATGGCCACCTGCTTTTACGGCTAGCACCAGGTTGTTATCACGGGCATAATTAACAGCAAGTATTACGTCGGCCACATCTTCGCACCGGGCAATAAGCCGTGGGTGTTTATCGATCATGCTGTTATAAATCTTTCGTGCTTCATCATAGCCAGCATTTCCTGGCTGTAACAGTTCACCCAGTAAGGCAGCTTTAAAATCCTGTATTGATGTTTCTGTTGTCATGGCTTTTTCCTTAAAGTTTAAGGGTGCACCATGGTGTGAAAGCGACAAGTTGGGTGATGGGCGTTGTGTTTTATTGCAATGGTGCAACCAACTCCTGATAGAATGATATTAGTATTATATATACGGGTATTCAAAATCAAAGAAGCCGCGGTTCCTGATTAGTTGGTGGCTATACAGGAACCGCGGCTTAATACCGCTCTTAAGTAAGTAAAATTAAATATCAGGTATTTATAGTTGTTTTATGGAATTGGAGCATCCAGCGAAATGATCAGGCCCTGGATCATATTCATTAGCCCGGTAGGATATACCCCCACGTATACCAGCAGTAGCGCCAGAATGGCAATGGTAGCGCCGCTAACCATATATGCGGAGGGGTGCAGTGCCTGCCGTTCCCTGCCGGCATTGGTCTGCTGAAACATAACCGCTATGATCTTGATATAGTAGTAAAGACCGATCACGCTGTTAAGTGCGAGCATGATAACCAAAAGCCATAGCTCGGTGCGCACACCAGCAGCAAGTAAGTAAAACTTGCCCACAAAACCGGCTGTTAACGGGATTCCTGCCAGTGATAGCAGCATGGCAGTAAATGCGGCAGCTGTCCAGGGGCGGCGCCAGAGCAGGCCACGGTAATCCTCCAGTAGTTCCGCATCACGCTCTTCATCCGAGAGTAGTGTAATAACACCAAATGCCCCAAGGCTGGTAATAAAATAAGCGACCAGGTAGAAGGTCACGGCCTCCACGCCGAGTTCGTTTCCGGCTATAAAGGCTACCAACAGATACCCCAGGTGCGCAATTGATGAGTAGGCCAGAATGCGTTTGACGTTTTTTTGCATCAGTGCCAGAATGTTGCCTGCAAACATGCTGGCAATAGCTATGACCGTGAAAATTAAGACTAAGGAAGGGTAGTTGAAACCATCTGTTTGTAAAAAAAACCGGATAAGTATAGCCATCATTCCTCCTTTAGAGATCGTGGCTATAAAGGCAGTGACGGGAGCTGGTGCTCCTTCGTACACATCCGGGGTCCACATATGAAACGGTACGATGCCCAGTTTAAAACCTGCCCCAACGATCATCATGCCAAATCCGGTGAGCAGGATGAGCGGCATCTCATCAAGGCGTAAGACCGATAAATAAAGCCCTATTTCATAAAAACCCATAGAGCCTGCCATTGCATAAACCAGCGCCATCCCGAACAGGAGAAACGCCGAAGACATGGCCGCCATGATCAGGTATTTTATACCAGCCTCGTCTGAACGCTCTCTTGTGCGCAGGTAAGCGATAAGCCCGTAAAGTGCCACGCTAAGTACTTCCAAACCTAAAAATAAGCCGGTGAAGTGCTTGCTTATAACCAGAACGCACGCACCCAGGGTTGCCAGTAGGTGCAGAATGTAATACTCTTCCTTGCGTTCCTCACGCTGCTCAAAGTATGCATAAGAGAGCATGCACACCACTAAAGATGCCAAAAGTATAAGGCCGATATAAAGCAGTGCGAAACCATCGATCACGAACATCGGGCTGATATGGTAGACCGCATTATCCCATAGTTCAAAAAGGGAAGCGAAGGCAGCTACAAGTGAAACCAACGTGATGATGTAGATCAGTTTGTGGTTCCGCTGCACAGCGATCACAAGCATCGTTACAAGCGATGCCACGACCAGGATCAGCAGGGGCATCAGGTGAAGAAAGTCATCGAATATCATAAGTACCTCCTATGGTTTGTTGTGGGCCTGTAGTGTCTGTAAGAAGCACCTGCAGGGCGTGTTGCTTTGGTATAGCAGGATTGTCAGCTCCGGGTACTTTATAGGCCTGCAGTTGTTGGTCAATCGTAGGTTTGGCTGTATCCAGGATCGGTTGCGGATAGAGGCCGAGCCAGAGAAGCAGAAGCACCATCGGTACTGTTATGAGCATTTCCTTCCAGGTAAGGTCTGGCACTAATACACCGGATCTGTTAAGCCCGAAGAATACTTTTTTCATGATGCGCAGTGAATACGCTGTGGCCATGACAAGCCCAATGGTGGCAAATACAGTAAGCCAGTTATTTGCCTGCCAACTACCCAATAGCGTCAGAAATTCTGCTATAAAGTTTCCGAGGCCGGGCAGGCCCAGTGAGCCCATGACAAATACCATCGCGATAACTCCCATTTTAGGAGCTGCGGCCCAGAAACCACCCATTTTTTCGATATCACGGGTATGGATGCGGTGGTAAAGGAAGCCGGCAAGTACGAAGAGGGCACCCGTGCTTAAACCATGGGTGATCATCTGCATGACCACGCCCTGCAGTGCCAGTTCGTTGAAGGCGAAAACCCCAAGTATGACAAAGCCCATATGGCTTACACTGGTATAAGCTACCAGCCGTTTCAGATCGGTTTGGGAATAGGCCACTACGGCACCGTAGAGGATACCAATTACGCCGAGCAACATGGCCCACGGAGCGAAGACCTGAGCTGCTTCCGGAAACAGCGGTAATACAAAACGCAGCAATCCATACGCGCCTGTTTTAAGCAGCAGGCCAGCCAGCACCACGCTGCCTGCCGTTGGAGCTTGTGAGTGGGCATCGGGTAACCAGGAGTGGAAAGGCACTACCGGTAGTTTTACCAGGAACGCAGCGAGGAATCCCAGCATCAGCCACATACCGATAACAGGGGAGAAAGTGGTGCCAAGCAGATCAAAATAGCTGAAAGTATAAACTCCTGTTTGGTTGCCATGTATAAAGTATAGGCTAAGTATAGCTAACAGCATCAGCAGACCACTGGCCTGTGTAAAAATGAAGAACTTATAAGCTGCGTAGGTGCGGTTCTCATGCCCCCAGATGCCGATCAGGAAATACATCGGTATCAGCATTACCTCCCAGAAAAAGTAAAACAGAAAGAGGTCCATGGTCAGGAATACACCTGTGATACCAGCCAATACCCATAGCAGGTTAAAATGGAAAAAGCCGACTTTGTTGTAGATCTCGTTCCAGGATACAAGTATGGCCACTGCCCCAAGCAGGAAGGTGAGCAGCAACATGAGCAGACTTAATCCGTCCAGTGCCAGATCAAAGCCGATACCCCATTGCGGCACCCAGTCAATGTTCAGCTGCGTGATCCAGGGCGAGCCCAGGGCAGCGCCTGCAGCGCTCATCCGCCAAAGGTTAAGTGTAATAAACAGGTCAGCCAGGGTGGCTGTTAGGGCTATCCAACGGGAAAGAGCCTCGCTCCATTTTCCCACAATCCAGGCCAGTACACCGCCGGCCATCAGTATCACGATCAACCAGAGTAAGATCATAGCAGCAGACTTAAAGTTAGTATCAGGAAAGCACCTACCAGTATTCCCATCATGTAGGTGCGCAGCATGCCTGTCTGGGTTCGGGCAAACAGGTGGTGCAGCTTTTGTGTGACGGCAGTAATTCCAGTGTAAAACAGGTCTATAGCGTCGCCCTTGTTCACCTTAGAAAAGAACACATAAGGCTGCACGAATAAAGTATGATACAGTGCATCGAAGCCCCAACCGGAATACCAGAAGTCGCGCAAAGCCATTGCTGTTTTGTTTCGGGTAAGGTTATGCGCCAGGTGTGGTTTTTTGAGGAAGTAGAGGTAAGCGATGTAGATGCCGCTCAGCGCCACAGCTGCTGCAATTAACTGGAACATCCACTCCATGGCAGCGAGCTTTTCATTGATCAACACAACCGGCAGTACAGGCGCGAGGTAATCTGAGAACAACGTCATGTGTATGAAATTGTGCGGCAGTTCTATAAAACCACCTGCCAGCGAAAGTATAGCCAACACTACAAGTGGTAGTTTCATCCAGAAGCCCGGCATGTGGCTGATGGGAGTCTTACTCTCGCCAAAGAAGGTGATAAAGACCATCCTGAAAGTATAAATTGATGTTACAAAGGCACCCAGTAAAGCAGCTAAGTAGAACCAGATGCTGCCTCTTTCCCCTGCTAAACCAAGCCACAGGATCTGGTCTTTGCTGTAAAAACCTGCTGTGATAAGCGGTACGGCAGCCAGCGAGGCAGAGCCGATCAGGAAGGTCCAGAACACTACCGGCATTTTCTTGCGTAGTCCGCCCATGAGTGTCATGTCGTGTTCGTGGTGCAGGGCCATGATCACAGCTCCCGCCCCCAGGAAAAGGAGGGCTTTAAAGAAAGCGTGGATCATGAAATGAAACACTGCCGCAGACCATGCCCCAACGCCCAATGCCAGGAACATGTACCCGATCTGGCTGATGGTAGAGTAGGCAAGTACCCGTTTGAGGTCGTTTTGTGTTAGTGCTGTAAATCCGGCAATGAGCAGGGTAGCGCCCCCAATTATGGCTACCACTAATTGTGCAGTTGGAGCCAGTTCAAAGAGCACATACGTTCTGGAGATAAGGTAAACACCTGCCGTTACCATGGTAGCCGCATGTATCAGCGCACTAACCGGCGACGGACCCGCCATGGCATCCGGCAACCAGGTTTGCAGCGGTAACTGGGCTGATTTTCCCACGGCGCCACCTACTAAAAGTAAGGCTACCAACACGGCAATCTGTGACCCGACCGGCCAGGCCTGCGGTGCTGCTATAAGTATTTCCTGTATGTTTAGCGTACCGAAGTGCTGGAACAGAAGAAACAGACCGATCGCCATGGCCGTATCGCCTACGCGCGTAATGATAAATGCTTTTCGGGCGGCATATCCGTTGGCGGGCTCTTTATACCAGAAACCGATGAGAAGATAGGAGCAGAGCCCTACACCTTCCCAGCCCAGGTATAAAAGCAGCAGGTTATCGGCCAGCACCAGCACCAGCATAGATCCCACAAACAGGTTCATGCTGGCAAAAAAGCGGGAGTAGTCAGCATCATCGTGCATGAACTCGGCAGAA
This sequence comes from Pontibacter sp. MBLB2868, assembly GCF_051904785.1. Lineage (NCBI taxonomy): Bacteria > Pseudomonadati > Bacteroidota > Cytophagia > Cytophagales > Hymenobacteraceae > Pontibacter > Pontibacter sp. MBLB2868. Next base: position 1,091,918 of record NZ_CP196710.1, read on the forward strand.
TACAGGTGGATCAGGAATCCTACGAAGGTGATGACAAAGATAAAAACCAGCGAGAGAGCATCTAAATGAAAGGCAATGCCAGGATTAAAGGCATCTACCTGAAACCACTGCCATACCTGCTGGTGAAAAAACACTACCCCGGAACCTAGAAACCGGATACCCAGCAGTATTGTAAGTAGCGCGGCGATACCCACACTACCGGCCCCGATCACAGGAACCAGCTGCTTCGGCATCTTCAGGCCAAAGAGGATCAGCAGGAGTGCACCTGTAAAAGGCAGGGCGGGAATTAACCAGATCAGATTTTCCATAGTTTTAACCTTTCATAATGCTTGCTGCATCGCTGTCAAGAGTTTTCAGGTTGTGGTACAACTGCAGTATCAGCGCCAGACCAACCGATACTTCGGCAGCTGCCATGGTGAGTATAAAAATGAACATTACCTGTCCGTCAGGCTGCGCCCAGCGCATACCTGCCACAATAAAGGCAAGTCCGGCGGCATTGAGCATGATCTCAACAGATACCAGCATGAAGATGATGTTGCGGCGGATAAGTACACCGACCATACCCAGTGTGAAGAGGATGGCTGCTAGCAGCAATCCGGCTTCGAGTGAGACACTTTCTATCATGAGGCGCTCCTCCTTTCCAGGAAACGGTGCGTAACTTTCTTTTTCTGACGACCCAGGTGGTAGGCTCCAACGATTCCTGCCATCAGCAGCATACCACATAGCTGTACGCCAAGTATGTAAGGCCCGAAAAGCGCCAGCCCTACTAACCTGGCATCTACCGGTAAAGTGGCAGTAGCGGGTACTTCAAGTCCAACAAAAATAATGATCAGTTCTGCCAGCAGCACCGCCGAAAGTAGGGCAGGTCCTATCCAGATAGAGGGTTTGAGCCATTCTTTTTCCTGGCGGGTGGCATCTTCGCTCAGGTTGAGCATCATGATCACAAAAATGATCAGCACTACTATGGCTCCGGCGTAGATAATGATCTCCAGGGCAGCCATAAATGGAGCGCCGAGTGTAAAAAAGACCACAGCAATAGCCAGAAAAGAAACCACCAGGTAAAGCAAGGCATGGATCATGTTATAACTGGTGATAACCATAAGCGTAGCAAGTATGGCTACAGCGCCGGCGATGTAAAATATCAGTTCCATATTTTTAAGGCATTATGCTTTTGATGTCTACTGGAGGAGTTTCGTTTTCAGCTTCTCCTTTGTCTTTCCCGCCGATGGCCATACCCGCTACCTTGTAGTAGTTGTAGCCATGGTACTTACCCTGCCCGTTTATAAGCAGGTCCTTTTTTTCGTACACGAGGTTCTGGCGGATGTACTCACCCATTTCAAAGTCGGGGATGAGTTGAATGGCGTAGGTCGGGCAGGCTTCTTCGCAGTAGCCACAGAAGATGCAGCGCGAGAAATTGATGCGGAAAAAATCAGGATAGCGCCTGCCGGTCTCGTCTTCAGTTGCTTGCAGTGAGATGCAGTCTACGGGACATGCGGCAGCACACAAATTACAGGCTACGCAGCGTTCGCCTCCGTCCGGGTCGCGGGTAAGTACAATTCTGCCGCGCCACCTGGTAGGCAAAATAGCTTTCTCTTCCGGGTAAAGTATGGTGTCACGCTTATGGAAAGCATGCAAAAACGTGAGCCACATGGTACGCAGTAAACTAAACATATTCCTGCTCCTTTCTTTTTATAGCAATCATTATAGTGCGTTATCATTTGTCCCCTGAGGGATAATCTCTAGCCTATCACTCCTTCTGTCATCTCGACGATCAGAGAGATCTTTTTAGAACTCTATCCAGATTTCTCGCGGTGCTCGAAACGACAACTTTAAGTCACTCGCCCACTTATTAAAAGCCTACTCCGCCAGCCACAGCAGCACACCACCGGTAACCAGCAAATTGAGTAGTGTAAGGGGTAGTAATATCTTCCAGCCATACTCCATCAGCTGATCATACCTGGGGCGTGGCAATGAAGCCCGCAGCAGAATGAAGATGCAGATGAAGACAAAGGTTTTAAGAATGAACCATACCAGTGGCGGCAGAAAATCAGGACCTAACCAGCCACCAAAGTATAAGGTCACCAACATGCTTGAAATAAGAGTGATGCCCAAGTATTCGCCAATAAAGAACATCCCGAATTTCATCCCGGAATACTCTGAGTGGAAACCCGCGCTAAGTTCACTTTCAGCCTCCGGAATGTCGAGTGGCAGGCGGTGCGTTTCTGCGATGCCCGCTATAAAAAAGATCACAAAACCGAGTATCTGGGGCACAACGAACCAAAGGCCTTGCTGCGCCAGCACAATTTCTGACAGGTTGAAGGAGCCGCTCATCAAGACGACCCCCATCAACGCAAGTCCCATAAATACCTCATAAGAGATCATTTGTGCAGCTCCGCGCATGGCTCCTAACAGCGAGTATTTGTTGTTAGAGGCCCAGCCTCCCAATATAATACTGTAGGCACCCATCGACGACATTGCCAGGAAAAACAGAATACCTACATTCAGGTCGGCCACTACCACTCCGGGGGCAAACGGCACTACTGCAAATCCCATGAGTACAGATACAAGCACTACAGTTGGCGCGATAACAAACACAGGTTTATCTGCGAATGGAGGGATCCAGTCCTGCTTAAAGAATAATTTCAGGGAGTCGGCCAGGATAATGAGCAGGCCAAAAGGACCTGCCCTGTTCGGGCCATACCGGTCCTGCCAGAGTGCCAGCATGCGGCGCTCCAGCCAGATGAGAAACGCGGCAACGTTCAGAAGCACAAATAATGTGACCCCAATGATCAGGAGATGGTTTGTGGTTGCTTCTTCCATATCAGATCTTTATTTAAAATAGCCCAGCCTGGCAATTCAGCATAAGATATTCCCGGTAGCCCCACAGGTAAACCGGCGGCACCTCTCGAAATGGTCATGCTCGTTTTTATTGGCAAGCGATAAACTTCCTCTCCAATCTTAAATGCCAGATGCTGCCCTTCCTGCAGTTGCAGTTCATGGGCATCGGCCAGGTTAATGAGTACATAGGGTTCAGGGGCTAACTGCGCAACAGCAGGTGCATGTGCACTTAGCTCTTCTGTACCGAAAGTATGGTACAGGGGCACCATGAACAGGTGGCCATCCAGCGGCTGAAAATGTTCCGGGGCTTCTGTGAATGCGTTTCCAATACTAGTTCCGGATAGTTCTATCAGCCTGACGCCCGGATCTCCTCCGGTGAGCGGCCCTCCGATTTCAATCTGGTATTTATTGATCGCCTGCTGCGAGTTCCAGCCGGGTGACCAGAAAAAAGGAATGATCGAAGAAGGGGCCTGACCCCGATAGCCTTCCATGGTAAAAGAAAGCGGTGAATCAGGGTCTTCCTGCGGTTTTGGCTCACTTACATTAAGTCCGGCATTCATGCTGGTGCGTCCGCTGAAACGGTGTGATTCCCGAGGTATCTTTTGTCCTGCAATTCTGAAGTCAGCTGAAGGGGTAACCCGCTCAATTCCTTTTAAAGAGGAGTTTGCCACAACTATCGCAGGCAGGAGGTCATCAAATGTGGACCAGCCGCGCATGTGCTCATGTTTCACGGCATCACCTAATTGCATGAGCCAGCGCCAGCTTTCCTGTATATCTTCAGAAGTGGGATATACCTGGTAAAAACGCTGCGCTCTGCCTTCATTATTAACTAACGTGCCATCTGATTCAGCAAAGGTTCCGGACGATAGCAGTACGTTGGCTCTTTCGGTAGTAGGGGTGTGCAGGTGGTCCAGCACGATCAGGTGCCTGCACTTGTCAAAGAACCTGGAAACCATGTCAGAACAACTTCTCCGGTAAAGATCATTTTCCAGTATAATGGCGGTATCGGCCTCGCCTTGCTCCATCACTGCGAATGCAGACTCCAGCCGGTGACCTCCCAGCATATCCAAACCAAGGCTGTTACACTCCGGTGCCGTCAGCATTATACCTGCCTCTTTGCCGCTTTTCTGCAAAGCGCCGGCTATGTTGGCGGCTGCCTTAATAATGCTTTCGCGTCCGCCGTGCGTACCTGAGATGATGGCCGGACGCTTTGCAGACATCAGCGCCTCCGCTATTTGCCTTGCCAGCATTTCTTCCCTGTCGCCCAGATTATTCACTACAGCGGGTTCTCCGGAAATTATATTTGCTACCGCAAATCCAAGGCGGGCAATTTCTGCCGGGGTAGCGTTAAACGTTTCTGTAGCCACCTCATCCAGTTTGGTCGGGTTGAAAGTGGCGATGAAAAGCGGGCCTTTCTTATCCTGTACCAGCTCACGGGCAGCTGCATCCTGCCATAGCGGTAGTTTTAGCGCAGTTACTGCCTCCAGGGGTTCCTGCCTCACCGCCTGCCTTATGGCCAGCGCCAGCATGGGGGCAGTATTGGTCAGATCTTCCCCAAGTATAAATACTGCATCACACTTCTCTACTTCCTTAAGTGAGAGGATATGTGCCTTTGTTTCCCGGAGCACACGCATGTTAAATTCCACCAGGTCGTGATCCGGTTCTGATATGCCGAGGTAAAAGTTATCTGCACCCACCAGGGTTTTCAGTGCGAAGTTAGATTCTATGGAGGCACGTGGAGAACCTATGCCAATCGTTTTGCCACTGGTTAGGATGGCGGCAGCTTCCTGCAGGGCACGCTCTTTTGTGGTAGCTTCTGGCAATTGGCTACGCACCAAAGGTTTCCGTACCCTGGCAGCACTGTTCACAAATTCATAACCGAACCGCCCCCGATCGCAGAGGAAGTAGCCATTCACTTCTCCGTTGTAGCGGGTGGTAATATTCCGTAAGGTGCCGTAGCGCTCGCCGGCAATGGTGTTGCACCCAAGGCTACAGTGATGGCAGATAGATGGTGCAGAAGTCAGGTCCCATTTGCGGGTATAATGCTGTTTCAGAGTTTTATCAGTGAACACACCGGTAGGGCATACTTCTGCCAGGTTGCCACTAAACTCACTTTCCAGCACGCCCTCCTCTTGCCTTCCAAAGTATAAGTGATCATGCGCCCCGAACACGTCCAGGTCTTTTCCGCCGGCATAGTCCTTATAGTAGCGCACGCAGCGGTAGCACTGTATGCAACGGTTCATCTCATGGTTCAAGAAAGGCCCCAGGTACTGGTTGCGGTATGTACGCTTACTGAAGCTGTACTTCCTGTAGTTGTGGCCGGTCATTACTGTCATGTCCTGCAGGTGGCAGGAACCACCCTCGTCACACACGGCACAATCGTGCGGGTGGTTGATCATGAGCCAGCCGATCACATTGTTCCGGAAATCTTTAGCATGCTGGTTCTGGATGGACAAGCGCAGTCCGTCCCGTACCTGCTCCATGCACGACATCATCAGCTTACCGGTTTTATCGTTCTCATCTTTGTAGATGGTCACAGCGCATTGGCGGCAGGCCCCCACAGAACCCATTGCCGGATGCCAGCAGAAGTAGGGGAGGTCCTCTTTCAGGCTGAGGCAGGTTTCGAGCAGGTTCTTGCCCTCTTTTACCTCATAGGGTTTATCGTCTATGTATATCGTTACCATATGTTACCTCCATGGGCATTTATGTTCGGTGATGTGTCGTTCAAAATCAGCTCTGAAATATTTTAAGGCGCTTTGGAGAGGCTCCATTGCACCGGGGGCGAGGGCACAGAAAGTATTTCCGGGGCCAAGGAACTGGGTGTGAAAATCAAGTATGTTCATATCTTCCGGTTTACCTTCGCCCCGTTCCAGGGCCAGCAGGATCTTCTCTACCCACGGCAGCCCTTCGCGGCAAGGGGTACAGAAACCGCAGGATTCCTGCGCAAAAAAGTGCTGCAGGTTAAGGACAAAACCAACAGGACAGGTCTTGTCGTCGAGCACGATCATTGTGCCGGTGCCCATCCTGCTGCCAGCTTTGGTAACTGAAGGGTAATCCATTTTTACATCGAGGTGCTCTTCTACCAGAAAGTCAGTGGAAGCACCTCCGGGAAGGAGTCCTCTGAACTTCACTCCGTCTTTCATGCCCCCGGCATATTCTTCCAGTAACTCCCGCACCGTAACACCCATCGGCAACTCCCAGGTACCTGGCCGCTTCACTTTACCGCTTACACCATAGAGCTTAGTACCCGAATCCTCGCTTTTACTGATCCCTTTAAACCAGTCTGCTCCATTATTTACAATATGGGGGAGGCAGCACAGCGTTTCAACATTGTTGACGATAGTCGGCCTGCCATAAAGCCCGCTTACCTGCGGGAAAGGAGGCTTAGCCCTGGGGTTGGCTCGTTTCCCTTCAAGGGCATTGATCAGGGCAGTTTCCTCACCGCAGATATAGCGCCCGACACCCGTGTGCAGGTGCATTTCAAGGTGAAAGTCTGAGCCCAGGATGTTTTTACCCAGGTAGCCGGCATCATAAGCTTCCTGAATTGCTTTGGTTATTTCATGGGCTGCCAGTTTGTAAGCCCACCGTAGAAATACATAGGAGGTGTCGGCTTGTATAGCATAGGCCGCCACGATCATACCTTCTATCAACTGGTGCGGATTTCCTTCGAGCAGTAGCCTGTCTTTGAACGTACCCGGCTCCATCTCATCTGCGTTGGCAATAAGGTATTTTGGCCCTGATACGTCCATCGGCACAAAACTCCACTTCATACCCGTACTGAATCCGGCACCGCCACGGCCTTTCAGGTTAGAGGCTTTTACCAGCTCGGTTACTTCAGCCGGAGTCATCTGCTTGAGCGCTTTCCGAACGGACTGATAACCGCCTGCCTGCTCATACTCTTTTAAGCTGAGGGGTTTTCTGCCGGCTACGATATGTTGGGTAAGTGGAGTTTCCATGGTGCCAATCCTTTATCAGGCGTATTTTTCCAGTAACTCATCGAGTTTATCCAGTGTGATGTCCTGGTACAGGTCATCGTCTATCATCAGTGCCGGGGCATGATCGCAGCAGCCAAGGCAAACGTTGGGAAGTATGGTGAAGCGCCCGTCAGGTGTTGTTTGCCCATACTGGATGCCTAATTTCAGGGTGAGGCCTTCTTTTATGTTTTCATAGCCCATTACCCAACAACTGATGCTGTCGCACACCAGTATCACATGCCTGCCCACGGGTTGCCTGAAAATCAGGTTGTAGAACGTTGCCACACTATCGAGTTCTGCTGCCGACATATCCATGTATTCTGCTACAGCTTTTAAAACATCATCCGATACCCAGCCACGATGCTTCTGCACCACCTTAAGTGCCTCCACGCAGGCCGCTTTCCGTAACGGAACTAGCGAAATCTCATGTTCGATTTTCTGTATTTCCTCTGTTGTAAGCATAGTTAAGTCACCAGTATCAGAGCCTGACATAAGACTTTTAAACTACTACCGAGTATGTTCCGGCCCTGTAGCGTAAAAGCCTGTTTATATTGGTGGTACACGTGGCGCGTACTCCAGTACTGCGCCAACATGCACCATGTTATTCATTCACTTATTGTATGTACTACCTGTCCACATCTGCCAGCACATAGTCCATTGCCCCAAGTATAGAGAGCATATCAGCTACCGTGTAGCCTTTGCTGATATAGGGTAGCATTTGCATGTGCGGGAAAGAGGGAGTCCGGATCCTGACCCGGTAAGGAGAGGTGTTCCCGTCACTGGTCAGGTAATATCCGTTTGCACCTTTCGTGGCCTCAATGCAACTCATGGCTTCCCCGGGTGGTATCACAGGTCCCCAACTCACCCCCAAAAAGTGGGTGATCAGGGTTTCAATATCATGCATGGTATGTTTTTTGAGCGGAGGAGTAGTGAGCGGATGGTCAGCTTTATAAGGACCCTCCGGCATATTTTTCAGGCATTGTTCTATGATACGCAGGCTTTGCCGCATTTCTGCAACCCGCACCACAGCCCTGTCATAACAGTCGCCGTTGGATGCAGTCGGAATATCAAAGTCGAACATTTCGTATCCGGAATAGGGACGCTTTTTGCGGAAGTCCCACTCCATGCCGCAGGCTCTCAACCCCGGGCCGGTAACGCCCCATTCAATAGCTTCGTCCAAGGTAAAGATGCCAATACCCACCGTACGTGCTTTAAACAGGCTGTTCTTCATGACCATGCTGTCGTATTCCTTCAGCCGTTTCGGGAAGTAGTTAAGGAAATCCTGTACCAGTTTTTCCCAGCCAATAGGCAGATCCTGCGCTACACCACCTATCCGGAACCAGTTCGGGTGCATGCGTCCGCCGCAAACCGCCTCAATGATACTGAACACGCGCTCCCTGTCTGAGAACATGTAAAATACAGGGGAAAGCTGCCCCAGGTCCTGGGCGAAGGTGCCGTACCAAACCAGGTGACTCGCTATCCGGAAGAGTTCACAGAGCATTACCCGGATCACTTTCACCCGTTCAGGCACTTCTATCCCGGCAAGCTTCTCAACTGATAGAAGATAGGCCAGGTTATTCATCACACCGCCCAGGTAATCCACTCTGTCAGTGTAAGGTATGTATGTATGCCATGACTGGCGTTCCCCCATTTTTTCAGCTCCCCGGTGATGAAAGCCAATGTCAGGAATGGCATCTACGATGTCTTCTCCATCCAGCTGCAGAATGATGCGGAGCACGCCGTGCGTACCAGGGTGCTGCGGCCCAATATTGAGAAACATGAAATCACTGTCCTCGCTTTGCCGTTCCAGTCCCCATTCTTCAGGCTTAAACTGAAGAGCCGATTGTTCGAGGTCCACTTTATCATCATAAAGCTGGAAAGGCCCCATTTCAGTGGCGCGTGCGGGGTGTTCTTTCCGAAGAGGGTGTCCTACCCAGGTTCTGGGCATCAGAATGCGGGACAAATGTGGGTGGCCTTCGAATTTGATACCGAACATATCGTATACCTCACGCTCATACCAGTTGGCATTCATCCAGATACTGGTAATACTCGGAGCAGTAGGAAATTCATCTGTCATGGCTACTTTCAGGCGTATAAACTCATTCCGCTCAAAAGAGAAAAGGTGGTATACTAATGTGAAGGTAGAGGTAGGGTGGTGGTTGCTTTTTTTACTTCGTGTCCTTTCATCTATGGCAGCCAGGTCGTAAAGCATCCGGAAAGGTTTGGTAGTTGCCGACTTCAGGAAAGTCAGAACCTCTTTCAGTTTGTCGCAGGATAGCCACAGGGTGAGAATCTCGTCCGTTGTAGTTTGCTGTGTAAACGTGTCTTCGCCGAACCTTGTCTGCAGTTCAAGCAATGTGCCGCTGTTATTTTCCATAAGGAGGAATGAAAAATTTAAACTTAAAACTATCCTTAACTCATCTGTACTACCTTAATTTAACTTTGTGCCAAATACAATCTTTTATTCCATCATGCTGCTTTGCAGCATGAACCGCCTCTGTCGCCAGTAATTCGGGCTTATCACCCTTTATATTTTATAATTTGATATCCCTAAACTTCATCCGGGGAACGGAATTCCGTCATTGAGTCCCATCTTTCTCTTTTTCGGGCTTTCACCTCAGTTTTATCGGCCCTAATCACGCCTTGTTCACCTATCGTCCAGCTCAGGGGTCTTTTTTCTTTTCCTACTCCCTCAGCCAGAAGCATCAGGCCTTCCATAAAAGCGTCTGGACGGGGAGGGCAGCCGGGTACGTAGACATCCACCGGTAAAAACTTATCTACTCCCTGCACCACGCTGTAGATATCATACATGCCACCTGAGTTAGCACATGATCCCATGGAAATCACCCATTTAGGTTCCATCATCTGCTCGTGTAAGCGCTTTATGATCGGGGCCATTTTAATGAATACAGTACCGGCGATGATCATAACATCTGCCTCCCGCGGAGTACCACGAATAACCTCCGCACCAAAGCGGGCCACATCATACTTTGGCGTCATACTGGTGGCCATCTCTACAAAGCAGCAGGACAAACCAAAGTGAAAGGGCCACATTGAGTTCCGGCGTCCCCAGGCAACCAGGTCCTGTACAGTGCTCAGCATGATACTCTGCTGTACAGCCTCCTCGTATGAGCCGGTCCCTTTTATTGTGTTTGCTGGTGCATCGGGTTTACTTAGCCACCATTTCATAGGCTTTAAATAAAGAGTTGTGTGTTTGAATTGAGTTGGCGTTTTGCCTCTATAAAATCTTTTTTTTGGTATTATTTAGTCATCTGAGGGGTTTTGTAACATTCGTTTGTATGCTTTAAGGATCTTTTTCCCGTCTGGCCCGAAGTCCAGTGCACCATTTCGCCATTCATAGACCAGCACCACCACCAACAGCATGATAAACACAAGTACACCTATGTAGCCGTACCAGCCCAATTCACGAAAAGCAATGGCCCAGGAAAGTATAAAAACGGTTTCAACATCGAAGATCACGAACAGCATTGCCACCAGGTAGAACTGTGAGGAGAAGCGTAAACGGGCAGAACCGGCCCCTAAAATACCCCCTTCATAAGGCTGACCTGTGGCCCGTTCGTTTGTTCGCTGCCCCAGCACGTAAGACAAGCCAAGGATCAATACAACCAGGCTTAATACAATGGCGCCATACACAAGCAGGGGCCACAGAAGCACACCATTTTCATTTGAAGCATACATAGACACTCCGCCTCCGGGCGAATAGAATTCGTTGATACAACAAAAAATTAGGTATTCACTTTCGGTGCTGCGTAACCCACTTGGTTATCAGGTACCGGAAATGTAATGCTCGAGATTCTCGATAATGAATTTTTGTTCGTCGATTATGTATTTTACAATGTCGCCTATGGAGATAAGGCCGACAAGTTCTCCGTTTTCAAAAACAGGTAAGTGTCTGATGTATTTGGTCGTCATAAGGGCCATACATTCTTCCATGGTGTTGTCGGGGTTCACAGATGGCGGACGCTCACTCATGATCTCTTTGATCTGTGTCTCCTTAGAGGCTTTCCCTTTCAGGATGACCTTTCTGGCGTAATCCCGCTCAGTAAAAATTCCAACAAATTTGCCTTCGTCAACAACTAGTAAAGCGCCTATGTTATTCTCGACCATCTTTTCAAGGGCACTGAAAACTGTGTCGTTTGGGTTAACAGAGAAAATCTTGTTTTCTTTTTGTTGAAGTATGTTTCTAACTGTTCCCATTTCAACCTCCTGTAAATGAATTGATAATGAATTTTTGAATATTTTTTATATACGGAGCTTTTGAAAAAAGGTCAAAAAAATAGTAGAAATATCCTTTTATTAAGTAAAATACTCATTGTTGCCTGTTTAACAACGCTTTAGGCTGATTCACAATAGTTTAAATCCTAGCCAGCCCAGGTGAAAAGAACACCTACTTGATAATTTTAGTGAGGAATGGGTTTTAAAATTCGTAGTGTCAACAGCTTGTTTTTAAACTGTTATGAGTTACCAATTTATAGTTACGATTACTGTTACAGCAGGCGCACCACCCCGGACTGCACTTTTATAGCAAGATCATTTTAACCGATAGCATACCTGAAATAACAAGAGTCACAGAACCTAGCTACACATAGCTGCTGCCGGAGCACTTTGCTATGTGTAGCCTAATTTTGTGACTCCTGAATCAGGTAAATATCAATCCCTGATAACCTTAATACTTTTCAGATTATCGTGGCTGTCTTGTATCCGCAGGAAGTATATTCCTTTGGTAAGTGCCTGATTTACCACTAAGCGTAGGGTACCGTTTTCAGAATTAAGACCGGTAACTTTTTCGAATAATTTCCTGCCTGTCAGGTCATAGAGTACAATACTTTTTAGCTCGGTCTCCGGTGGCACCAATAGCGTAATTTCCTGTTTAAAAGGGTTAGGATATACTGTTATTTCATCCGGCTGGCTTGTACTTTCATACTGAGCCAGGGCTTGTATTGTTGAGGCTTGTAAAAAAGGAGAAAGCCTGTTGCCCGGAACCGGTCTTTCCAGCGTTCCATCTGGTAATTGCCACCTAACAGCCAGGTTGTCGCCCCCATTCTCTTCTTTATGCAATGCTTCGATGTAGTATTTCTGGCCTGCCTGCAGCGTAATTTTAATGGATTGCTGCGTGCCGTACTTGGTCCACTCACGCGGGTTGGTCCAGCCGTTGTACATGTAAGCGATGCGCTGCCTGGAGCTAACAGCATCAGAAGTACCCAGCCATAGCTCAACATCATTGTCACCGGCAATCCAGAAGGTGTACTGTCCGGTAGCCGGTGCGGTAATATAGCCTCTCACACGCGTGCCATAATTATCAGCGATGTTCGTTGGGGCCTCAAACGTACTAAGTTCATTTCTACTTGTAGGAGTGGAGGTAAGAGGTATCGAAGAAATGCCATACCCTGTTAAACCGGCCCAGTACTCCCTCGTAATTTTACCAGTTGTGGTTGGGGGAGATGTTGAAGGGGTAAAGGTTGCTTTAATTGATTTGTTGCTATCCATTACTAAAGACAATGGATTAGCAGTGCTTGAAATACTGCCGCTCCATCCTGCAAAAACATAGCCTGAAGCAGGAGTGGCAGTACACTGTACTACCATGCCACTGGCGTAACTTCCCCCGGATGAAGACACAGTGCCTGAACCTTCCACAGATACCGATAGCACATAAGTAGTTGGGAGCGGGGCCGTACCTCCCTTGTATGGAGAGAGCCTGTTACCGGGTATCGGTCTTTCCATGGTTGCATCGGGCAACTGCCAGCCCACGGCCAGGTTATCCCCGCCAGCTTCTTCCTTGTGCAGGGCCTCGATATAGTAGCGCTTGCCGGCCTGCAGGCTCACCTTTACCGACTGCTGCGTGCTGTACTTGGTCCACTCGCGCGGATTGGTCCAGCCATTGACGAAGGCCAGCTTCACTTTGGCTGCCGGGTCTTCGGAGGTGCTCAGGTAGAGGTCGGCGTTGTTGTCGGCGGCAATCCAGAAGGTGTACTGGCCGCTTACCGGCGCTGTCACATAGCCGCGCATGCGGGTGCCATAGTTGTCAGCAATGTTGGAAGGTGCCTCAAAAAGGGTTGGCTCGCTCACGCTGCTCGGGGTGGTGTTTACCGGGATGGAGGTTACTCCATAACCAGAGACATTGGACCAGAACTCCCGCGAAATTTTACCGGTTACTGTAGGAGGTGGTGGAGTACCAGATTCCGTAAAAGTAGCTGTTACGTTCTTGTTTGCATCCATCACCAGCGTAACCGGATTGGCAGTGCCTGTTACTGAACCGCTCCAGCCACTGAAAACAAACCCGGTAGCAGCGGTGGCGGTTAATGTCACAGATGTTCCCTCCTGATACGTTCCGCCTGCCGGAGAAACTGAACCTGAGCCAACAGTAGTGACAGTTAGTGTGTGTGAAATAACAGGTGGCGGTGTCGTGCCGGTTATGATCTTTTGAATAGCACCCATCCATTTCTGGGCCATTTTCTCCTCACCACTGGCATTCGGGTGTACACCATCATAGGTATCCGCTCCTTTACTAGGGTCAAAGCCGGTTGTCTGATCAACGAGTATCACAGGCGAGGTGGTGGTATTTAGCTCTGAAACCAGTTTCGGAATCTCAATATTTAACAGGTTTATATTTTCAGCTGCCTGTGGCCCCACAATCTGGAGGTCCGCCGGGATTATCTTTGCCAGAAGTAGGGCGACTTTAGGATTATCCTGTCGTAACAATCTTATAACTTCCCTTATTTCGCCGATCGTCTCGCTAACTGACTGGTTATAGAACATATCATTGGTGCCAAGGTGAAGCAGGGCAATATCTGGGGTATAGCTGCTGAGCCAGGTAGCTAATTTGTCAGTTGACCCTGTAGTATAACCGTTAAGCAGTTGATCTACCTTCCAGCCCCAGTGACCTTCATGGTCCTGATCAAAAATCTTGTTGTTATAGTTTGGCCACGATGGGTTTCCGTTGTAGTTGCTGTTCTGGGAGCCGACCATGTTAAAATTGTAATTGGCATCAATAAGTTTCTTCCAGAGCGGGTATCTGTAACTCTGTGAAGTGTTGGAGCCCTGCGTTATAGAGTTTCCTAAGGTAAGGATCTGGTAGGTTTTTGTGGTTGATGCAGTTACGAGAATAGTAACAGGTGCCGAAGTAGTTGTAGCACCGGAATTGTCAGTAGCTTTTGCTGTTAAAGTATAGCTAGCGGCAGTGTTTGGTGTCCAGCTTAGGCTGTATGGGTTACTGGTATCCTGGCCCACTTTTACACCATTAGCAAAGAACTCAACATTTGTCACCTGCCCATCCGTATCTGAAGCAGTTGCTGTAACAGTTAGCCCTTGTCCTAACAAAAAGCTGGCATTGTTGGCCGGGCTACTGATACTTACTACCGGGGCTTTGTTGTCTGCTGGTGGCTGAGAAATAACGAACGGAGAGAGCCTGTTACCTGGAATCGGTCTTTCCATGGTTGCATCGGGCAACTGCCAGCCCACGGCCAGGTTATCCCCGCCAGCTTCTTCCTTGTGCAGGGCCTCGATATAGTAGCGCTTGCCGGCCTGCAGGCTCACCTTTACCGACTGCTGCGTGCCGTACTTGGTCCACTCGCGCGGGTTGGTCCAGCCATTGACGAAGGCCAGCTTCACTTTGGCTGCCGGGTCTTCGGAGGTGCTCAGGTAGAGGTCAGCATTGTTGTCGGCGGCAATCCAGAAGGTGTACTGCCCGCTTACCGGCGCTGTCACATAGCCGCGCATGCGGGTGCCATAGTTGTCAGCAATGTTGGAAGGTGCCTCAAAAAGAGTTGGCTCGCTCACGCTGCTCGGGGTGGTGTTTATCGGGATGGAGGTTACTCCATAACCAGAGACATTGGACCAGAACTCCCGCGAAATTTTGCCGGTTACTGTGCCACCGCCTGCTCCCGTTACAGTTATAGATACGGGGTCAGAAGCAACAACGTGGTTGTCTTTGTCGGTGCCAATGGCTTTTAGTGAGTAGGTCCCTCCCGGGGCGTTATACCAGGTAGCTGCATATGGCGCTGCTGTAGATTCTGCAATTTTAGTTGTTCCCTGATAATACTCGACTTTCGCCCATTCTCTGGCAACTTCAAGAAAGCTCACACTTAGATTTATCGCACTACCAGCTGTAAATGTCTGCCCTTCAGTAGGGGATGTAAGGGCGATTGGTTTTGTAATTATACCGGAGCAGTCCGGGTAAAGATCCACAAAGTCAGTAGCAGACAAACCACCGGGATCTGTAACTTTAAGTGAAATCCTGTAAAAATAGGTTTCTCCGTCGCAACCGATCGGGGTGATGGTAGTTGTGGTGGTAGGGTTTGTGTCTATTGGTTCAGGGTGGGTATGTGTGTTGTGGTGCAATGTTGTCTGCCATTCATATGAAAGGGCAGTAGTTGCACTCTCCTGGTCCTTAACATCAGCAGCTAACGTATACACCTTATTTTCTGACATAGGGTATTTGGTGCCATCCGGAGGACTTGTTATGTTTACAAGAGGTGGTGTGTTGTTAACTGATATGTTTAACGTTGCAGTGGCAGATGCCCCACCTGCATCCGTAACTTTTAGTGTTACTTTAAACACCACGTTGCCTGTCACCGAGAAGGTATGGCTCGGATTAGCTTGCACAGCATGTGTGGAGCCATCTCCGAAGTCCCAGTCATAGGTCAATGGTTTGCCTTCAGGATCAGTTGAGTTACTCCCTGTGAACTGTACTGTCAGTGGGCTTTTACCATATAGTTTGTCTGCGGTTGCTACTGCTTTTGGTGGACTGTTGGTGGCATTATAGCTTACCTTGCGCAACTGGTAGGCATAGTTGATATAGTATAGACCACCTGATACAGGATTTGAAGCCATCGCAACGACATGAGCATCCTTATTAATAAAATCAGCTACAGACTGCGGAGCATCAGCGGCATCAAATTTTGAACTCCTGATCCATCCATCAACATAATCGCCAAAGAAATAGGTGTTTTTGTATGATGCCGGAAAATCATCACCAGTGTACCAGATGCCTCCTGTAACAGAGCTTCCTGTAAACTGTGGGCCACTTACCGGTGAGGATGCGGATCCCAATAAGGCTACATCGGCATCTTCGCCGGTAAAAATCCCTGTACGAGAGGCAGTGCCTTTTTCTTTGTGCCACCAATCAAATGCGGGCCTCTGGTGCACAAACTTCTTGTAGGTATCAGGTATGGAGGTATTAAAATAATCGCAGGGGTTGCCAAAATAGGGTGGGAGTGTTTTCTTGGGTTGCTGAATCAGATTTCCGTAATAAAAATATTGTTGCGTACAGCCATTCTGGCCATACAGGGGGTTTTGTGGATCATAATTGTCCGGGACCTGCACATGGTAATACCATTCCTGTTGCGTTAAACCTTCATAAATAGGCCAGCCAAAGTTGGTCCCCGCCTTTTTTACCACATCTATTTCCTCCCAATTATACCAGCCCACATCACCGGCATAAATAATTCCCGGAAATCCAGCGCCTCCAGTTCCTGGCTTTATAGTAAACCGGAACACATTTCTGAACCCGAGAGCCCATACTCTGGAGGCTGGAGAACGAGGTGCTGAAGAATTATAGAATGGGTTAGATGGCAGCCCGTTACCTGTTGCCGGGTCAACCCGCAGTATTTTGCCATTTATGCAGTTAACTTGCTGTGCACGAAAAGCACCTATATTTTCTTTACTGGTTATGATGCCATCCTGTATCGCTTGTGGAATATAAGTGTCATTTGGGTTGGCAGGGTCGTACCCTTTATCCACGTAGCCAGCTGAGGCACCGTCACCGATGGAAAGGAGCAACGAACCGTCCTCCCCAAACTTCAAATCTCCAACCCCGTGCCCGGTATAAAGTATAGGCAGGCCTGTGCTCTTTGTTTCACCTATCAATATTTTTCTGCTTGCCGGGTCAACAGTATGTTTATTGTCTGATGTCCGGGCAGTGTAGCGTGTCAGGCGGCCAATAGTGGCATTAAAATATTCATTGGCATTAGGGTTGTAACTTCCCGTGCCGTAGTATAAAAGGTGATGGCGGTCTACTACATACAGCACATATACATAGCCATTCTTGTCAAAGTCTGGGTCCAGTGCAAAGCCTAGCATGCCGTGATCTTTCCAGTCTCCAACTTCTTCGCTTATATTGAGGAAAGGTGTTGCGAGTTTCTGGCCATTTTCTACAAGCCATACTTTACCTCCCTTTTCCCAAACAAACATACTGTTTCCGTCTTTTGAAAACGTAAGACCAACAGCTGCATTCCAGTTTTCACCTATCTGTGTGTCTGAAAATCCAGTTGGCTGCCCCAAAGACGGTTGGCTGCTGAGCAAGAAAATGATCAATAAACTAACAGGAACTTGTAAGCTATATTTGAATCGGCTGCTGCAGGTTTTAATGTAAAAACGGAGCAACGTACAAACAGCTCTCAGGGTAAAGTTATGAGGCATGTGTCAGGTATTAAGTATTAAAAAAATAAGAAAAAGTGCTACGGCAACTACTACTAATGCTTAGTTCAGGAGAAGGGCGAAATGGACTCCAGGTCAATACTTAAATAAGTGTACTGATCAGGGTATGGTAGGGTAGCAAGAGTAACTGTATGAAAATTTAACAGTTAATTATAAAAAAATAATTTTTTAATACACATTTTTACGACTTAGAATTGAGCTAGTTGCTATAAAAGCCCATAATATTACTCTTCAGAAGTATACTTCTACTTTAAGTTTGAACTGTTTCTCACTACCTGTTAATATGTATATATTAAAGCTGCTGATGGCAACCGGTATGGCTTGATCAGAAACGAATGTTTCCTGTTAGAATTAATACAAAAACATCCTGCAGATGCCAAACCTCGTAAGGCACAAGCAAAGCAGGATTTATGCGTAAAATAACTAATTGGTTAGAGTCATTCACGGGAGTTAGCTCAGAGTTTTACCAACATCTGCTTGTAACACTGGCTGTTGTGCTGGGGTTGTGGCTTATGAGCACGCTGGTGTTAAGCATTGCTTTTAAACGCGAGAAAGATATCCGTAAGCGGTATCAGTGGCGAAAGTTTACGAACTATATCATAACAGGCATCGGCATTATACTGCTTGTCAATGTCTGGTTTGGAGGTCTCAGGTCCATTGCGACTTTTTTAGGCTTGCTTTCCGCTGGTCTGGTGCTGGCCCTCCGCGAACCTGTGCTTAACATGGCCGGGTGGTTGTTTATTATTTGGAAACGGCCTTTCCGTATAGGTGACAGAGTGCAGGTGGGTGATATTATTGGCGATGTGATCGATATCAGGTTGTTTCAGTTCTCCGTGAACGAGATCAGGGGGTGGGTAAATGCCGACCAGGCTACCGGACGTGTGGTCAATATCCCGAACGGACGCTTGTTTACAGACCCGCAGGCGAACTATAACTATGGCTTTCCTTTTATATGGAACGAGGTAACAGTGGTTGTTACCTTCGAAAGTAACTGGCACAGGGCAAAGGCCATTCTTACGGAAATAGTCGACAAGCATGACGAAAAGTTATCAGAACAGGCCATGCAACAGGTAAAGCGGCAGTCGCAAAGGCATCTTATATTTTATGACGACTTCAGTCCCAGCCTTTTTACTGATGTTCAGGAAAATGGCATCCGGCTAACCATGCGCTACATGTGCAGTGTATTAAGGCGCAGGAAAAGCACGAATGACATTTGGGAAGATGTACTCACCGCTTTTGCCAGCACCGATGATGTGCGATTTGCATACCCAACCACACGTTTTTACCAGGCTAATGAAGGCCAGAAAATGCAGGGATATGATGTGCCTTGACAGCTTTTACTGCTTGTACACTTTTCCGTCCTTCATTACCATCTGTACCTTTCTCACCTGTGCGATATCTTCTGTAGGATTTCCGGCTACGGCAACCAGGTCAGCGAGCAAACCCGGTTTAATCCTGCCTATTTTATCGGCTACTTTAAACACATCGGCATTAACCGAAGTGGCGGCACGCAATACGTTCAGTGGTTTCATTCCATAATCAACCATCATTTCCATTTCACGGGCATTGTCACCGTGCGGAAAGACACCTACGTCACCACCCATGCAAATGGTAACACCTGCATCCATGGCAGCGGCAAAGCTTTTACGCTTTTCACGGATACGTTCTGGCTCTGGCCCGCTTCCTTTTTCCCAGCCATTGTATTGCGATATGGCATCTCCGGCGGCGAGGGTAGGGCAGAGGGCTACGTTATTCTTTTTCATGAGGCGGTATATTTCCGGTGTCGCGTTGTCGCCGTGCTCTATCGTGGATACACCTGCCATAATGGCCCTGCGCATTCCCTCTTCCGTTGCGGCATGGGCCACTACAGGTCTGCCACCGCTGTTGGCAATTTCAACAATTTTCTTCAGTTCATCTGTCGTAAAAGTAGGTTTTGCGGCTCCATTTAACCCCCACCGGTAGTCAGCATACACCTTGATCACATCTGCCCCTTTCCCAATCTGTGTCCTGACTTCTTTTGTTAATTCTTCCATGCCATCTGCCTCAGCTGCTCCAACCGGTGACTCAATATCATAACTCAGCACCTTGGGGCCATAACTACCCGACGCTACAATTGCCCTGGTCGCGATGATCATGCGTGGCCCCGGAATTACTCCTTTTTCAATGGCCTGTTTTAATCCTACATCATCATACCCGGCACCTTCCGTACCCAGATCTCGCACTGTGGTAAAGCCTGCCATCAGTGTCTGGCGTGCATGGTTTGTTGCACGGGCTACGCGCTCAGCTCTTGACTCTTTTAATACCTGGTCGTTCCAGGGTGTTTCGTTGTAAGGGTGAAGCAGCAGGTGGCTGTGTCCTTCTATCATACCGGGCATGAGCGTAGTACCTTTCAGATCCATCACTTTTGCTGAGGCAGGTACGTTTTTCAGGTCGCCAACACTTTCTATCTTGTTGTTATGCACCAGTACCTGCCATCCTTCATGCATGGATTCGCCATCAAACACCCTATCCGGTTTTAAAACAAAGTATGTATCCGGGGTAAGGGTCTGGGCAAAACTTAACTGGGTTAAAAGGGTGCAAATTAGTATGAGGATGCTCGGAGTATAGCGCATGCTGGGGTTAACTAATGTGTTTAAGTCCTTAATTTTAATTCCTGTGGCCATTTTGTAAAGCGTGAAGCTTTACTACATATCCAGCCATTCTTTGAAGTGTGGAGCCCTGCTGCTGCTCACAATCTGTTCGGATTCGATATGTGGGTTGAGGAGCAGCTCCAAACGCCCTTTAAAGTATGGCCTTACTTCTTTTACGGCATCAATATGTACCATCAGATGGCGGTTAGCCCTGAAGAAATTAGCGCCGTCGAGTTGCTCCTCTAACTGATCCAGGGTGTTGTTAATAATGAAACGTTTGCCATCGAATGTGTAAAGAAAAACGACGCCCTCTTCAGCCAGGAAATAAGCTACTTCCTGTGTAGGTATAGCCTTAATTGATTGGCCATTCTTTACCAGGAACCGCGATTTGCGCTGCGGTGCCTGAACCATTTTTTGTATACCCTTCAGGCCTTCCGCAATGTGCTGCTTTTTAAGGTCCTCATGCTTTTTGATGGCATGGGCAACTTCAGTAGGTTTCAGGGGTTTTAGGAGGTAATCAACGCTGTTTACTTTAAATGCTTCAATGGCATACTGGTTGTAAGCCGTGGTAAACACAACAGGTGCATGTACCTCAACTTGTCTGAATATCTCGAAGCTGTTGCCATCTGAGAGGTGAATGTCGCAGAAGATGAGGTCCGGGGCCTGGTGCAAGGTCAGCCACTTCACCGCTTCCTCTACAGAGCCAAGTGTGGCAACAATTTCCGCTTCCGGACGAATGCCGCCGATCATAGCCTTTAGCGCATCCGCAGCTAATTGTTCATCTTCAATGATCACTATCTTCATACTGCGTCTACTTGTAGTAAGGGTAATTTTACTATAAACTCCTCAGCCGTTTGCTCCACCTGCACCTGCTTATCCGATAGGTATTTATACCTGTTGATGATGTTCTGCAAACCTACTTTGGTAGAATTCACCTCATCAAGGCGCGGCTGCAGATTATTGCGCACGATCAATGCGTCACCGTCTGATACTATGCTGATAAACAAGGGTTTTTGTGCGGTGTGCCCGTTGTGCTTTACGGCGTTCTCGATCAGCATTTGCAGGGAAGTAGGAGGGAGCTCCAGGTGCTCTTTGTCAGGAGCAACATTGATTTCAAAACGTACATTGTCGCCAAAGCGGGTTTTGAGCAAATAAATATATGCCTCTATCAGTTTCAGTTCCTCACGCAGCGGTACCAACTGGTGCGAACTGCTGTCGAGTATGGCCCGGTATACTTCTGAGAGCTGACCAATAAACTGTGCTGCTATGTTAGGATCTTTGTAAACAAGCGAACTGAGTACATTCAGGCTGTTAAACAGGAAATGAGGATTTACCTGGGCTTTTAAGGCCTCTAATTGTGCCCTGAAATTTTCTTTTTGTAACTGCTCCGCCCTTAAGAACTGCTCCTGCAGTTGCTTATTGCTTCGTTGGCGCTCCACAAAGTAGTAAAAGAACAGCGAGACGATGGTACCAATCACAAAGCCTAACCGCACACGCTCGGCCTGCAGTCTAAAACCTTTTACGAAGGTTAAATAGGGCAGGAGCATAAGAATAAAAGTTAGTACAATCGTTACCAGAATAACCGTTGCCCCCTCTACAAATGGTTTAAACCAGCTGTTTATACTTGCTCCATAGCCCTTGCTATAAAATTTGGAGATGTAATTGTGTGTCCAGAAAAGGGCAAGCAGGAATATGATCAGGAGAGAAAGCTCCGTGAGAAAGCTAGTTTGAAAGTACCAGATCGTGCCTTGATGAATGAACACCATCACGTAAAAGAACAGCACCGAAGTAAGGATTGCAATCCCGATCTTTTTTAAGATTAGTGCTGATTTCTGGAACATGTTTAACTGATAAAATAACCGGAACAGCCACCTTTAAGGCCAATGGGTAAAATACTTGTCTAATTAAAGCCATTTGCCATCAAAAAGCAAACACAGTGGCTTATCTCAGAACTATTACTAAGTATAAAGCGCTGCTACTTCGGTTTGCTTATTGCTGTTTCACCACCTTTTTTACCCATTTCATATTCCTGCTGTTTGTGTTCATTTGGTTCATATCCCATTTCATTCAGTCTATGTCCCGGTTCATCGGGAACAGGTTTCAACGGAGCTATCTATCCTACATCTTTGATTCAACAAAATGATTTCAGGACAAATAAAACTTAAAGAAAATGAAAAATCTACAACACATCCTCTTCCTGCTGCTGATTACAACTGTAACACATGCAGGCTTTGCACAAGTAAATGGTTTCCTTAGTGGTACTGTTAAAGATGAGCAGGGGCAGCCTGTTGGTTTTGCCAACGTGGCGCTTTTAGAAGCCTCCAGTTCCAACATTATCAACGGCACCATCGCTGATGCCGAAGGTAAGTTCCAGATCAAATCTCCAGCAAAGGGAACGTACATACTTAGAGTAAATTTCCTGGGTTATGCACAGCAGGATTCCCAGCCGTTTGAAGTGAACGGCGAAAATTCCTCAAAGGATTTTTCTGGCATCACTTTAAAAGCAGATGCCAAGCTGCTGCAGGAGGTGGAGATACAGGCCATGCGCCCAACGGTGGTGACGTATGCTGATAAGATGGTGGTAAACGTGGAAAACACAGCCATGGCAGGGGGTAGCTCTGCTTACGAAGTACTGGCAAAATCACCTGGTGTCTGGATAGATCAGAACGGTGACCTGAAGCTGAATGGTAAAGCCGGTGTGAAGGTCATGATCAATAACAAGCTTGTTTACCTGAGCGGCAAAGAACTGCAGAACCTGCTTCAGAACGTATCCGGTGAAAACATCAAAGACCTGGAGATCATTACAAATCCATCTGCCAAATATGATGCAGAAGGTTCATCAGGAATCATCAACATCAACCTGAAGAAGAACAAAGACACTGGCTTGAACGGAAGTTTGCATGCAGGCTACCAGCACAATGTATTAAATGGTTATACTGCAGGTGCTGAAGTAAATTATAAAAAAGGCCCCTGGAATTCTTTTGCCAGCCTGGATTTTGCTGAGCGTACCAACTTCAGGATCAATAAAATGCAGCGCAACTTCCGAGGTCAGGAAAACAGCCAGCTGAACCAAAACATGAGAGAGGAAGGAACCCGTACCGTGCCTGCGCTGCGCCTGGGAACAGACTATGATCTGAACGAACGCCACAGCATTGGTTTTTTGGCTGACGTGTCCATTTACAATACCGAAGACAACATCCGAACGCTGGCCAAATTAGTTGACGTCAATCCGGAGAACAACATCGCCATCGATGCTCTGAACAACGGAACTTCTGATAACCAGAACGCTACCCTGAACCTGCACTACCTGGGCAAACTGGACACGCTCGGAACAACCTTCTCTGCTGACCTGGATTATGTGCGCCTGTACAGCCAGAATGATGCTACTTTCCTGAACCAGGTGGATAGCCTTGGCAGACCTTCTGGCATTTCAATAGAACGATTGATGTATGATAACCCCACCAACTACGACATCTACTCTGCAAAAGCTGATTTTACAAAGTCTGTTGGTAAAGCAGGTAAACTGGACTTAGGTACAAAGGCAAGCCGGGTTGTTTCTGATAATGAACTGAAGTTTTATGAAGAGACAGATGGTGCGATGCAGCTGGATGGTAAAAGAAGCAACCACTTTATTTACGAGGAGAAGATCGTGGCAGCATACGCTTCTTACTCCACAACGATCGGTGAAAAACTGAGTTTGAAAGCCGGCCTGCGTGCCGAGCAGACATTTGCAAAAGGTAACTCTGTAACCATGGATCAGACAACGGAACGAGATTACCTGAACCTTTTCCCGAGCCTGTTTGTGCAGCAAACTGTAAGTGATAATTACCAGGTGAGCTACTCTTACAGCCGCCGCATAAACAGACCGCAATACAGCGCCCTGAATCCCTTTATTTTCTACCTTGATCCTTATTCATGGGTGGTTGGTAATCCAAACTTAAAGCCACAGTACACCAACTCATTTAGCGTTACCCAAACTATTAAGCAGCGCTACAACGTGGTGCTGGACTATGCGGTAACAAAAGATTTTATCGGAGAGATTCCAGAGCAGAATGCTGAAGATAAGACTACTTACTTCCAGCAGCAGAACGTGGATAATATGAAGAGCCTGACTGCAACATTTATAGCCCCGGTTCAAGTGTCTTCTAAGTGGCAGATGAACAACAATGCTACCGTACTTTACCAGAAGTTTTCTGAAGAGATGGATCAGCAGCTGCTGTCCAATGACCAGGTATCTTTTATCATACAGTCGAACCACAATGTGCAGTTGCCAAAAGAGATACGCCTGGAGCTAAACGCAGGCTACCAGGGACCAATTGCTTATGGCTTATACCATATCAATGCCAACTGGGGAGTAGATGCAGGTTTGAAGCGCTCTTTCATGAATGATAAACTGGACCTGAGCCTGAGCGTGACTGATATCTTCAAGACAAAGAAAATAAATGGTAGCACCAACATTAACGGCAATGTGATTGCATCTGACCAGTACAGAGGCACACAAGGATTCAAGATCAACCTTCGTTACCGTTTCAGCAAAGGCAGCGAGTTTAAGTCTGGCAAGAAAAGTATAAACCTGGACGAGGTGAACAGAACCGGCCGTAACTAATCTCCATTGACAGGATAAAGAAATTAAGTTCTGATTTTGTCCTGAATCAGAAGAGGCGCTTGCCCTGGTGGTAAGTGCCTCATTTTTTATGTACCTTATGGTAATTGAAACAGTTTTTAACGTACTTCATCAGAAGTATGACTAACAGACTAAGATCAAACAGTTAAAATTTGAAGGTTAAGTATGGATGAGTTTTTACAGGCAGCCCTGGAGGAGGCCAAAAAAGGATACGCTGAAGGAGGTATACCCATTGGTTCTGTGCTGGTGCACAATGGCAAAATTATAGGCCGCGGACATAATAAGCGGATTCAGGAGGGAAGCGTGGTACTGCATGGCGAAATGGATGCGCTGGAAAATGCTGGACGCCAACCTGCATCAGTGTACCGCGAATGCACCATCTACACCACGCTGTCGCCTTGTGCCATGTGCTCGGGTACTATTTTGCTCTATGGCATCCCTAAAGTTGTTATCGGCGAAAACAAGACATTTATGGGAGAAGAGGATCTGCTTCGATCGAAAGGAGTGGAGGTAGAAGTGGCAGACAACGAGGAATGCTACCAGCTGATGCAGCAGTTTATAAAAGAGAAGCCGGAGTTATGGAATGAAGATATCGGGGTGTAGGTACAGCCGGTTATCATTCAGTTATTGGAATAGAGTGTTCAGCTATTAGCATTTACCCATACCTGCCACGGCATAAAAAGAAACGGCTGCTATTTATCATAGCAGCCGTTTCTTTTTGATGATATGGTATACTTATTTCCTCTCGACAATTTTAATCAGCGTTCCCTGCGTAACCCGATCCTGTAGGTTCATGCCGTTCAGAATAGCATGTTCTTCCAGTTTGTCGTTTTTAACATTATAGGCCTGTAGGGCGTTGGCAAGCGTATTGGTTTGTTTTACAGGTCTGACCTGGATGCGTTCAGGCTGTCGATTCAGTTTTTCAGGATCCGTTAATGTACTGAAGCTCTTCATGGAGTTTAAAAACAGTTGCGCATAGTTGTTAAAATTGGTTGTAGTGCTTATGCCCATCATGCTGTAAATATTGCCTCCATACTGGATCAGGTAGGTGAGAGTACGGATAGCTGCCTGTTGTTGCTGCTGCTGTTGCTGGTCTGGTTGCTGATCTGCTACAATAGCCAGGGCCGGCAAGCCATTTACGGTTACACTATTCGACTCTATTGGCTGGAGTTTATACTTCTCCATCAACTGTTGTGCTGCTTCCTGCAAACTAGCCCCGGGTGCGATCGTGAAGGTCATCATAGCTTTACCTTCTTTATCCGCCATACTTACCTGCTGCGGTGTGTTTTGGAATGCCCAGTTAGTGGGAGTCTGAAACTTGAATTTGAGTACCGGATGGTAAAAAACATTGTTCTCCAGAAAGCCTTGTTTTGGATCTTCGCCAAAGATCATCCCATCCACCATTTTCAGATAGCTGTTTCTGGCAACTTCAGGATTGGTAAGGCTTAGTTTCTGTTTCCATTCTTTGGCAAGCTTTGATACAACTACCTGCCGATCTGCAGGGGAAGGGTGTGTAGACAGAAAAGTAGGTACAGGCTCTGCACCTGCTTCTTCACTTGTTCGTTGCAGGGTCTGAAAAAACTCAGCCATTTCCTCCGCATCGTAACCAATTTTTGAGGAGTATTCGACACCTAACCTGTCAGCCTCACGCTCTGCATCACGACCAAATTTCAAGAAAAGAAGTCCTACCCCTTGTTGAGCGATATCTGCAAATTGTGCAAACTCTGGTGAAACCACCATCCCCACGATAAGGCCCAGCTGAGCCAGCATAGCCTTACTTTGTTGTTGTGCAGAATGACGTGCCGCCACGTGGCCGATTTCGTGCCCCAACACACCGGCAAATTCTGCTTCGTTGTTAAAGTAGGCCATTATTCCGCGAGTAAAATATACGTAACCTCCAGGTACAGCAAAAGCATTGATCACAGGTGAGTCAACAATCCTGAAAGAGTATTTTAAATTGTTACGGTGAGAGATCGCTGCCATCTTCTGGCCTTTTTCATCAATGAAGCGCTGTAGGGCAGGATCTTCGTAAAGGCCAAAATGGGCTACAATTTCGGGGTCTGCCTGGGCGCCCATGGCTATCTCCTGATCTTCAGACATGAGGATAACTTCCTTTTTACCTGTAACAGGGTTCGTAGAGCAACTGTTAAATACAGTTAGTACTCCTGCCATCAGGCAGGCAATCATATATTTTCTCATAGTAAAGTTCGGTTTAGTGCGTATGCTTCAGATAATTTTGTTCAAATCTTAGAAAAGCTATATTACACCTAGCAACGGTAGCTAAAGGTATAAGTTGCGGTAAAGCAGGCGCAGAGGACAATTTGAGCAGGGTTTGCACAAAATCAGTGCAATAAGAAAGGCCTGTTAATCAGAGACTGTAGCCAGTAAAAAAACAGGGATGCAGGAGGTTATAACGATAAGAACAAACAGGAGACAAACATACACTGCCTGTTAAAGAAGCCCACGTATTTTATCCAGAGAGTCGTCTTCAAGAGGCTTTTGTAAAAAGCCGGCTACCAATTTATAATTCTCTGCCCTCTTCAGCTCCTGGGCGTCTACAGATGAAGTAAGAATGAAGATCCTGCACTTGCCCGCAAGTTGGGTTTCGTAAGTTGAAAGCGCATCAAGCAATTCCCAGCCACTCATGAAAGGCATGTTAAGGTCCAGGAAAATGATGTCAGGGAGGTTGTGCAGCTCTTTATTTTCTATGCTATGAATAAGAAAGTCGAGTGCCTCCTGTGCAGCTATAAATCCTCTGTACTCTTTGGCGAAGTGTTCCACATCAAGCATCGTTTCCGTCAGGAAAACGCTGATCTCATCATCATCAATGATATATACTTTGTTAAACATGTTTTGCACCTAACAGTAATTTGAATTTTGTACCAACATTCGGTTTGCTTTCAACCTCAATTTTACCACCAATAGCTTCTACCTGTGTTTTTACCAGGAACAAACCAACACCCTTTCCATGTGTGTTCGGGTGGAAGCGCTTGTAAAGTTTAAAGAGCTGGTTCTCCACTATATGCATATCCATGCCCAATCCATTATCGCACACTGTAAACACATAGCCGCGGCGGTCTTTAGCAACTGAGATGGATAATATCAGTGGTCTTTCGGTGTGTTTATACTTAATGGCGTTTGAAACCAGATTTAGGAGAATACTATAGAGATAGGCTCTGTTAGAGAGCATTTCAAAAGTATTGTCTATATCTAAATGAACAGTTGCTTGCTGCTCAATTAGCTCACCACTGAAGCCATCCAATACTTCCTGGGTAATATTTTGCAGGTTTACTAATTCGCGCGGCAATGATTTATCGGCATCCCTCACACTCAGAATGGTATTGATATCCTTGATGACTCCATCAAGTTGAGTAATAGAAGTATAAAGTTTATCGAGTGCAGTATCGAATTGTGGGGTGTCTTTATTAAGCCTTTTCACCAGGCCAGACAGGCCTAGCGCGTTAGCCACAGGCGCGCGCAGGTTATGCGACACCATATATGTAAATAATTGCAGGTTCAGGTTGTGCTTATAAAGATCATCGGTCAGCTTTATCTGCTCAGTTTCAGACTTTTTCTTTTCTGTGATATCTGTTTGAATCGCAACGAAGTTAAGCAGTTCGCCAGCTGAATCAAGAATCGGAGAAACATCTATTTTGACCCAATACTTTTCACGGTTCTTACGGTAGTTAATAACCTCGGCAGTAAAGTATTTCTTGCTTTTATATCCTTCCGTTATAAGTCTGGATGTTGCCGAATCAGTTTCTTCTCCCTGCAAAAAAGAAGATGGAATTTTGCCGGTTACTTCCTCTTTACTATAGCCAGTAAGCCGGGTAAAACCATCATTTACCCATTCCACACGCCCTTCAGCGTCCAAAATTACTACTCCGTTTATTGTTTTACTTGCTACCAGTGAGAGCTTTTCCAGTTCTCGCTGTATGGCCACCTGCGCAGTAGAATCAACGAAATGTACTGCAATGCCTCCGTCGGAGGGGAAAATACTGAAGCTAAGTGTTAGGTTGTTATTGAGTACATAGTTATCCTTAATGTACTGTGTAACCTTTGTCTCTGCTACCTCGTGGCACTTTTTGTAAAACCTGGAAGTAACAATATCAGGAAATATTTCCCAGATTACGTGCCCTTTGAAATACGCTTCGGGTTTGCCTATGAACGTACAAAAAGCCGCATTTACGAAAGTGAAGCGCCAGTTTTCGTCTAATGCAAAGAATGGCTCGGTTATACTTTCAACAATGTTGCTGAGCTGTTTTGTTTGCTCTTTTATAAGCCGATGTGCTATTTTTAATTCTGTTATATCTTTAGCAATACCCTGTACAGCTTCTACAGCGCCTTTAATGTACACCGGCATTAAGGAAATACTCAAGATACGTTTCTTGCCATCAGCATCCAGAATTCGGATTTCGTTGGAAAAGGACTCACCAGATAACGTTAGTTTAAAGGCTGCCTTGGCTATGTCTACTTCATCTTCCCGTATGATATTCAGAAAGTGAGTGTTCAGCACTTTTTCCCTCGTATATCCGGTAATGGCTGTAAAGTTTTTATTGATCGTTTTGAAATAGCCTTGTTTATCAATGGAGAATACGGCATCCGGGTGTTCCTGAAATAGTGATTTGTAGTACGCCTGGTGCAGGTCTTTCTCCTCCTCTGCCTCAACTGTTTCAGTAATATCCCTTGAATTAGTTATTATACCGGCTATGTTTGGATCGGAGAGGAGGTTAGTAGCTGTGCAGTCAAGCCAGCGCCAAGTTCCATCTTTCTTTTTAAACCTGATCTTGGGTACAGTGAGCCTCTCCAGGGTGTGTATCTGTTGCAAAGCAGTAAGAGCATGGCAATGGTCTTCGGCATGAATGAATTCAAAAACACTTTTGCCAACTATCTCATCAGGCATAAACCCTAAAATAGGGGTAACAGAGTCACCTACAAATTTGAAAACACCATTTTGGTCAAGCACCGAAAGCAGGTCAGTGCTATTGCTGAGTAGATGCCTATAGAATGTTGGTGAAAGAAGACTCATAAATAAAATGATAAATTGAGTGCGGTATAAGCTTGTTCCTTTTCTGAAACAGATACGCTGTTACCCAAGAAAAGCAAACCGGAGATACTGTAATTGGTTATTTCTGCACTCATACTCAAAAAAAATTATCCGAATTTACACAATGTTCTGTATAGTATAGCATCTGCCTCAAAAAAACATGTGCAATTTTGTGCATAACCATTTAGTACAGAGATAATTATTGAAAAAGTACAAATAGTTTGTGGGAACGTAGGTTTTTCACTTAGTTGGAGTAGTTTGTACTAATTGTTAATTTCCCGTTGAATTTAAATGGAGTATTTAATAAGCAGATATTGTTTAGTAAGTAATCAAGCAAACGGGATTCTATGGAAAGCACTACTAAATTATTTATAAAAAATATGGTATGCGACCGCTGTAAAAAAGTGGTCGCTGAAGAGTTGGAAGCGCTGGGATACAAAGTGTTGCATATTAGTTTAGGAGAGGCAGAAATAGCATCTTCAGGCAATGAGGTTGACATGGATACTGTGCGGCAGGTTATGACGGATAATGGTTTTGAGCTGCTCGATAACAGGAAATCAAAGCTTATAGAGCAGATCAAAGTGGCCATAATTGAACTGGTGCACCGGCAAGGGGAGGCTGACCTTCATATTAACACTTCCGATTACTTATCTGAAAAGATCGGTGCGGATTACCATCATCTGAGCGCTCTCTTTTCTTCCTTTGAAGGAATCACGATTGAGAAGTACCTGATCCTGCAGCGCATTGAGCGGGTTAAAGAACTGCTGGTCTATAATGAGCTAAGCCTGAAGGAGATTGCGCACCTGTTAGGTTATAGTAGTGTGGCGCACCTCTCGAACCAGTTTAAAAAGGTTACGGGCCTTACACCAACTCACTTTAAAGAGATAAAAGAAGATAAGCGTAAAACAATTGACAAGGTGCACGACGGAGCTAAGTTATAAGCATGTATACCAGAGAACAAGCATCACAATTAAGGCAAGCCTTCTGGACAGCTTTCGGGCAGTACCTGGCCCCACATCCCTCATCAGATGGCCTTAAAATTAATTGGGTGAACCATAAGACCGGTTTAAAAGATGTGTATTTCAGAATGCAGGCAGATAAGAAAACTGCATCCATTGCCATTGAATTAACACATCCTGATCCTGAGATTCAGGAGTTATACTTTGAGCAATTTTTAGAATTGAAACCTTTGCTGCACGAATACCTTGGCGAAGAGTGGGAATGGGAGCTACATACAACCGATGCCTTTGGGAAAAGCATCAGCAGAATTTACAAAGATCTTATTGGTGTCAGCGTTTTTAAAAAGGATGACTGGCCCGCACTTATTTCATTCTTTAAACCGCGTATTATTGCTCTTGATGATTTCTGGAGCGGTGCCCAGTACAGTTTTGATGCCTTGAGATAGTTTGCATCAGGAAATACAGAAACCCAGCTTATTCAAATAGTGCGGGCAATTGGTGTATTAATGTGTAACCGCCAAGCCAGGCCATGATCGCAACTACAATGACACCAAAAATAGTGAGCACCAGCGGATGCCTGTAATCACCTACTACTTTTTTATTATAAGCTGCGATCAGCATGGTTCCCAACGTAACAGGCAGGATCAAACCGTTTAGTGCTCCCGCCAGGATAAGCAGGTGCACGGGCTTTCCGATGGTAACAAATATTGCTGTTGATATAAGTATGAACAGGATAATGGCCCAATTCTCATACTTTTCTACGTTACTATGAAAAGATTTTAAGAAGGATACAGAAGTATATGCAGAGCCTACCACAGAGGTAACAGCTGCTGACAGCATAACTATTCCAAAAAGTTTATAACCTACATCACCGGCTGCCAACTGAAAAACGCTGGCGGGCGGGTTGCTTTCGTCCAATAAGAGCCCCTTGCTAACTACACCAAAAGCTGCCAGAAAAAGGAATATCCGGATCACTGAGGCAATGGTTATGCCTGATACGGCGCTACTGGTAACTTGTGGCAAAGCTTCTTTCCCTTTGATGCCGGCATCCAGCAAGCGGTGCCCACCTGCAAAGGTGATATAGCCTCCAACTGTGCCTCCTACAAGGGTAATGATCGCAGTGATATCAATAGCGTCTGGCAGGAACGTTTTTACAGCCGCTTCGGCAAGGGGAGGGGCAGAGGTAACCGCAACATAGACCATCAACACGATCATCAGAAAACCCATGAGTTGTGCAAACCGGTCCATAACCTTTTTTGCCTCCCGCACCAGGAAAATAGCTATAGCGATGGCTGCGCCTATGATCGCACCGGTTTCCGGTGTGATACCAAATAGCACGTTAAAGCCAAGCCCGGCACCGCCAACATTCCCGATGTTAAAAGCAAAGCCACCCAACACGATCAGAATTGAAATAAAGAAACCCAGCCCCGGCAATACTTTATTAGCAATATCCTGTGCCCTGTTCTCTGATACGGCAATAACGCGCCAAACATTAAGCTGCGCACCAATATCCAGGATGATGGAACAAAGTATAACAAAGCCGAAGCTTGCCCCTAGTGCCTGGGTATATACGGTGGTCTGTGTCAGAAACCCGGGACCAACTGCCGAGGTAGCCATTAAAAAAGCTGCGCCCAGCAGTACACCCCAATTCTTATGTTTCAGCATACTAAAAAGCCTGAACGGTTATATTTTCCTGAGTAAGTGTTTGGGAGATAAAACGGGCAAAGTCAAGGGCATGCGCACCATCCCCGTGTATACAAATCGTATCTGCCTGAATAGTAATTTCTGTGCCCTGCATGGTAACTACTTTTCCCTCTTTTACCATTTTAATGACTTGTTGGGCAGCCTTGTGTTTATCTGTAATAAGCGCACCGGGTTGTGACCTGGGAGTCAGTGTGCCGTCCGCTTGATACGTTCTGTCTGCAAATACCTCCTGTGCTGTTTTTAAATTTAGTTGCTGCGCTGCTTCGATCATTTTGCTGCCAGCCAGGCCATATAAAACAGTATCCGGACAAACTTTAAGGATTGCCTCAGCAATGGCTTCGGCGATGTCTGCGTTTACAGCTGCCATGTTGTAGAGTGCACCGTGCGGCTTAACATGGTGTAGTGAGCTACCCGCTGCTTGTATAAATGCTTGTAAGGCACCGATCTGGTATACCGTCATGGCGTAAACCTCCTGTGGCGTTACAGCCATCTCCCTGCGTCCGAACCCAACCAAGTCAGGTAAACCGGGGTGCGCGCCAATGGCAACAGCTTTATGAGCAGCCAACGCTACGGTGCGCTGCATTACAAGCGGATCGCCGGCATGGAAACCGCAGGCAATGTTGGCTGAAGTAACATGATCCAGAATGGCCTCGTCGTTACCGATTCGATACGCTCCGAAACTCTCGCCCAGATCGCAGTTCAGGTCTACGTGCATTATACTCAGGTATGGTTCATTTTTAAACTCAGGGCACTTTTAAGCTGCCTCATGTTCAGCTCCTGTTGCAGGTAAAGTTCGTGTGCTTCTTTCAGGTCTACCTCCTTAAAGCGAATTGTTTTACCTGCCTGTACCTGTGCTAATTTAGGAATATCTGCTGAGATAACCTGCGCTATGCGTGGATAGCCTCCGGTAGTCTGGTGGTCAGCCATTAAAATGATTGGATTGCCTTGTGGAGGTACCTGAACGGTACCTATGGTTACAGCACTGGAAAGTAATTCTGCCGCTTCTGTTAACTTTAGCGGTGAACCAACCAGGGCGTAACCCATACGATCTGAATTAGCGCTAACCTGGTACTTGTCGTTCCAGAAATAATCTTTGCTGCTCTCGGAAAACAATTCATACTCCAGGCCTTGTAATACACGTATAGTTACATCGCTCTGGTAGAGGGAATGTTGTTGTGGATCTATGGACCAATTAGCCTGCGTAAACCAGTGCCCTACTGCGGAAGCTTGCAATTCGGCGGCCATAGGATACGCTTCTCTCTTAAAACCAACACAAGTGAGATGATCATTGGCCTGTAACGCCCTTCCTTTATAGCCGCCGATCCCGGCCTTTAAATAAGTAGACTTGCTGCCCATAACACACGGGATTTTTAAGCCGCCGGCAACGGATATATACGTGCGACACCCTACTGTAGCAGGACCTAATTGCAGCGTGCTACCCGCCCTCACAAGTACCGGGCGCCACATTTTTACACGTTCTCCATGGATGGATGGAGCCATATCAGCACCTGTTATCGCAATAATCTGTTCCTGCTCAAAGTGCAGGGTAGGGCCAATGAGGGTGGCTTCTAAGGCAGCTTCACTTTCAGGGTTTCCTACCAATAAATTAGCTGCACGCAAAGCGAAAGAGTCCATGGCGCCGCTCACGATCACACCTTCCTTTTGATGGCCGCACCTGCCCAAGTCCTGAACCGTGGTCAGTAGCCCTGGCTTTATTACTTTAATGCTCATGTTTTACCTGCCTTTCATATTCTTCCGGGGTAACAGGCACAAACCGGATGAGATCGCCGGTTTTCAAGAGGGCCGGCGGTTCCCGTTCCGGATCAAACAGGGATACAGCAGTACGGCCAATCAATTGCCAGCCTCCGGGTGTATCCAGGGGATATATACCTGTTTGATTTCCAGCTATGCCTACGGAGCCCTTGGGTATGGATGCCCTTGGATGATCTTTTCGCGGTGTTGCCAGTTTTTTGGAGAGCCCACCCAGGTATGGGAAGCCCGGAGCAAAACCAATCATATGAACCAGGTAAGTACCTTTTGTATGCAGGGCAACCACTTCTTTTGGTTTCATCTTATGGTACTTCGCCACATACTCCAGGTCAGGGCCATACTGTCCACCATAACAAACCGGAATCTGAATCACATCTGTTTTGGAAGCTTTTTTAACTTTAACCTTCCTAAGCACATGCTGTAATAGCTCAACAATCTTATCATAAGGGTCCAGGTTGCCTTGTTCGCTCAACAACCAGGGGTCATAGTAGAATGTAATGGTGGTGTAGGCAGGAACATATTCTGTAATCCCGGTTACGCTATGGGTGTCAAAATAATTGCTGATAGACCTGATCAGGGCATGCGTTTCTGTAGAAATATGATCATCGAACTGCAGCACCATAGCGCTGTCTCCGAGCGGACACAGTTGAAAAGGGAGCAGTTCTTTCTGTTTCATAATTTATTTATCTGAAGCAGCACAGTGCTAACAAGTGTATACTATTCCTGGCCCTAAGGGTTAAAGTGCACGGTAATGCTCACCTCCTGTGCTACGGGTTTTCCTTGTTGCATAGCTGCCTTCCACCCAGGCCCTTCTCTAACCAACCTGATTGCTTCCTTGTCGCAGGAGGCACAAAGGCTTTGTCCTATTCTGATGTTCTGCAAATCACCCGAAGGAGCTACTGTTGCCAAAACCACCACACGTCCTTTTATAGCATCAGCAGAATAACGAATATTTTGCCTGAGGTATTTTCTGTAGGCGCTTTTACGCACTCCTGGTTTTGCAGAAACCATTTCTCCCCCCCTGTATTCGGAAGTTTTAGTATCAGTCACCACCACCACTTCACTTAGCGAGTTGTGTTTTTCTGAAAGGTTTACAGTAAGGTTGTTTGCATTGGCACTAATAGCTTTTTCTTCGCGGTTAAAACCAATGTAATTAAATACCAGTGTCGTTTCTTTTTTAGGGAGTTTTAAGGTGAAATTCCCCTTCGCATCCGTGGCTACTCCGGTTGCAGTGCCTTTTACCTGAACAGCAACGCCTGGTAAGGGTTGTCCCGCTGCCGAGAGTACTGTGCCGTGCAACTCCCTCATAGCAACATAATTTGCTTCTCTGAGTTTTACACCTGCCAGTTTACCTTCCAGTGCTTTGGAAACAGAATTTGAATCTTGCGCAAAGGCCATCTTTTGCCTGAGCGCTATTACTTTTGGCTTTGCGGCACTGGTATCAGCAGCATCTTTAGCAAAAAAAGGGGAGACCTTAACTTCTGTAGCCGCTTCGTGCAGGGTTTCATTTTCTTGCAGCGCAACCTGATCTGCAATGGCTTTTTTCTGCACTTGTGGCAATTCGGGAACGGCGGCAGGTAATACTTTCTGCTGTGGTAACGTTATGCTGTGAGTTGGTTTTACAGTGTCAGGCACAGCCTCAGCCATTGTCTCTAGAGGTGTTACGGCAGGGGCTTCAGTTAAATCCATGGATTTTCGGATTTCCTGATCTGTTTCGGCGGCTACTAAACCTCCTTTTTGATGTGTTACCTCCCGATAGTTATAGTATAGCACGAGTACCATAGAACACATCACCAGTATGATAGCTGCTGCCACCCGCCAGTCGATCATGAAAAGAGGTAATGCTTTATGCTTGCTTTTGTTCCGGGTCTTTGAAGTTACAAACTGGTTAATATGCCGAACAGCGGCCTTCGTTTTAGGTATGTCAGATAATATCATCCCCTCCACTACATCCGCACATAGTTCACAGTCCAGCAAATGCTCCTCAAGCTGGTGCTGCAACGCTTTAGGCAGAGCTTCCTGCTGGTACTGTCGTAGCAGGTCCGTGGAAGGATGATCTTCCTTTTCCCAAAGAATTTGAGTCTTATCTCTGCTCATGGTGTTTCTCCATGTATAGTTTCAGGTTTCGTTTGCCGTTCTGGATATAACTTTTCACTTTGTTCAATTCACAGGCTGTAAGTTCTGCTATCTCTTTATAGCTTTTTTGCTCCAGGTAAAATAACGTAATACACTTTTGTTGTTCAGGAGGCAGCTCCTGCAAAGCCAGTCGCAAAACCTGTTCCGTTTTCTCCGTCAGTTCTCCTTCAGTAAGATGCATGGGCTCGTGGTATTCCATAAGCTCAGGAGCGAATTCGGGCAGTGGCACATGCGGCTTTCTGCTGTTTGCCCGTAGCTGCATGAGGCAATGGTTTTTAGCTGTTACGTATATCCAGCTTTTAAAATTTGAAATCTTATGCTTCCGCGCTGCTTCGGTGAGGTATTCAAATAACTGCATGGTGGCATCTTTGCTGTCATCCTCATCTTTCAGATACTTGAGGCACACCAGGTACACCATCTCCGAATGACGTTGAAACAATTCGCCTAAGTGGCCTATTTCTCCTGTTTCCCTGTACAGGCGCAGCAGCTCCTGGTCGTCCGGGGGCGGCTTATCGTTTGTAAACAGTTTCAGGAAAAATGGCAGCATGAGTTTCTACTTGTCTGCTTAAAGAACGAGAAAATTTTTCAGAATTCTTTATGGAATCTTTTGGGTCCTGGCATCCTGTAGGAAACAAAATTTAGGGAACTATGAAAAAACAACTCTACCTGCTGCTTGTCCTATTAGTAATCGGACTGCAGGCAAATGCCCAAGGGCGCATGATCACCGGAACTGTTACTGATAAAGCAGATGGAAGTGCACTGCCGGGCGTTTCCGTTCTTCTTAAAGGATCCACAACGGGCACCAGTACCGATCAGTACGGCAAGTATAGCATCAGCGTACCCAATGATAAGTCCATACTTGTGTTCAACTTCATCGGGTATAATACACAGGAAGTGAAGGTTGGCAGTAAGCAGCAGATTAACGTTGCGATGGAGGTGAATACACAGACATTGGAGGAAGTAGTGGTAACAGGGTATGGTGTTAGAGGTCTGGCAGGTAAGGTTGCAGGGGTGAGGATACGAGGCAATAGCTCACTGAGCTATGCAAATATGGAGGTAATGGCTCCGCCGCATAACACTGAGAACTACAGCTACATAAAAGAAAGTACCTTTCTGAATGCTAAGAAAACACCGCTCTCTACATTCTCTATTGACGTGGACAATGCCTCTTACAGTAATGTTCGCCGGTTCCTGAACCAGGGACAGAAGCCGCCGGTAGATGCAGTACGCATTGAAGAGATGATCAATTACTTCACTTACGATTACCCGCAACCAACAGGAAATGCCCCCTTTTCTGTTACCACAGAACTATCGGAATGCCCCTGGAACAAAGACAATCAGCTGCTACATATTGGGCTGCAGGGTAAGGATATTCCAACAGATAATCTTCCGCCTGCTAACCTGGTGTTCCTGATCGATGTTTCGGGTTCTATGAGTTCACCAGATAAGCTACCCCTTGTAAAGACAGGGTTTAAATTGCTTGTAGATCAGCTGCGTCCGCAGGACAGAGTTGCAATTGTGGTGTATGCAGGAGCAGCAGGTTTAGTGCTTCCTTCTACCACCGGAAAAGATAAGCCCCTGATAATGCAGGCAATTGAAAACCTGGAAGCTGGAGGCTCCACAGCAGGGGGAGCAGGTATAAATCTGGCTTATAAAGTGGCGGAAGAAAACTTTTCGGAAGATGGAAATAACCGTGTTATACTTGCCTCTGACGGAGACTTTAACGTGGGAGTTAGTAGTGACAGCGAACTACAGCGCCTAATAGAGAAGAAGCGTGAGTCTGGCGTTTACCTGACTGTGTTAGGTTTTGGCACCGGTAACCTGAAAGACTCCCGCATGGAACAACTGGCGGATAAAGGCAATGGCAATTATGCTTATGTAGACAATATTCTGGAAGCAAAGAAAGTGTTTGTGAATGAGTTTGGTGGCACCCTGTTTACCATTGCCAAAGACGTGAAGCTGCAACTGGAGTTCAACCCGGCTAAAGTGAAAGCTTATCGCCTGATCGGCTATGAGAACCGGGCACTTGCCGATGAAGATTTTAACGATGACAAGAAAGATGCCGGAGACATGGGTGCAGGACACACGGTAACTGCACTTTATGAGATTGTACCTGCAAAGTCTAAATCAGGTACTAAAACAGGCAAGGTGGATGACCTGAAATATCAGCGCACGGAACTAGACCCTAAAGCTTCTGCGACTAATGAAATACTTACCCTAAAGCTGCGCTACAAAGAGCCTAAAGGTATGGTGAGTAAACTGATCACCAGTACAGTATCTGACGAGGCTGTTGCTGCCAACAAAACCTCAGATAATTTCCGGTTCTCTGCTGCCGTTGCGGCTTGTGGTATGCTGCTGCGCGATTCAGAATTTAAAGGTACCGCTACATATCCGATGGTGCTGGAATTAGCTGAGGGTGCCAGGGGCAAGGATAAGGAAGGATATAGGATTGAATTTATAAACCTTGTGAAGTCGATGAGTTTGTTGAGTGATAGGAGGTAGTATTTACCTCACCCTGCCTTCTTTTACATAGGTTTTTGGTTGTTCTAACAAGAGGTATAACAGGTTTGTTTCTGCTGAGTTAGCAGTAGGAATGAACCTGTTTTTATTGCTCAATGCAACGGATTCATAATTTTGCTTATGTAGTTTAACTCACCCGCCTTTCATCTCGAACACAGTGAGAGATATCTACAGAACTCTGAAAGAGCTTGCTAATTGTTCTAGCTGAAGCTGATCCTCAGTCTTAGGTTGGTCCTTTTCCATTGCTTATTTTAGTGCGCTCCAGCCCGCGAGGGCACGTCCTCGGGCATCGCGCTGCTTTCGCTTCCTTTGCTACCCTTCGGTCGCAATGCCTCGCTCTCGCTCGTCACCGGAACCTCTCGAGGCGCTCAACCCAAGGACTGGGATCAGTTCGATAGCCACGGCTGACGGCGCTTGAACCAAGTACCCCTTAGAAGCTAATCTTGCAGGGGAAAACAGTCAACTGTTTTTCTTTAGTTGCATAGCGCCAGTTTGAGTGCAGCGGTAAAGGTGATAAGGCATGATAGCCAGTTTGTAATTAGCTGACTGTCATTTTTATAGTTCCGGGAGTTACAAACTGGCCTCATGTACAGCCACAAGTTACGCTAACGCTAAACTTGCGGCATGTGTGGAGTCAGTTCGATAGCCGTCGTCCCTGCTATTTGTAAGGACAGAGCAGGAGTAAGAAATGAAAAGTCCCCCTTCGAAGTCGAAGATCCCGAACTTGTTTCGGGAGTGGGTAGGGGGATGATGGCACCTGCGAATAATTCCCCTCCTCGGAGGGGCTAGGGGTGGGTTCACACCAATGTTAGAGCACCAGAGCATCTACCTGGCCCACAGCAGTAGCAGTATTCCCAGCCCTAGACGAGAGAACGTGAGTTCGAAGCTCTGAGTGCCTGGGGTGGTTAGTCCTGGCACTACAGAGAATCCTGCTTATCCCCTAATCCGGCAAATCCCGATTCTGACAATTACAGCACATTAAGCTTCTTCAGAATCAAGCCCCGGTCTGTTTGAATGCGTAGGATGTACATACCAGCTTTCGCTTTGGTGATGTCCACCTCCAGGTTCTCAGGACGAGGGCTTGAAACAGGTTGTGTATGAATCAGTCTACCCACCGAAGTATAGACCTGTACCGATTGTATATCAAAATCTGCGTGCACGAATCGGATCGTAAAATGGCCGGTGCTGGGATTAGGGTATACTTCAATGGCTTCTTCGGCTGATAGCTCCTCCACTACAAAGTCGGTTGTGCTGACAGAGTACCCACCTATGCCTGCTACTTTCACTTTACCTGTGCTTGCTCCTCGTGGAATACGAATAGTGAACTTGTCCGAAGCGGAGCTTAGCAATTGCACCTTATCGCCGTTAAGCGTTAGGGTGTCCTGAATACCAATGGCTAAAAAATTCTCACCCACCAGCGTTACCTCTGTGCCCACTGGTCCGCTGGCCGGACTGAAAGAGAAAAGTACAGGTGCCGGGATCACTTCAAAAGGCTTCGGAGTAGTTGCCTTACCTCCTGGAGTTTCCACAGCTACGTTTGCAATGGAAACTCCTGCAGGAACACGTACTTTCAGTTGTGTAGCAGATGATTCCAGCACCTGGGCCTGGACCTTCTCGAATAGCACAATGTTACGTAACGCCTCGGATGCGAAGTTTTCACCGCTTATTGTGATGGTAGCACCCACTTTATCCAGGTAACTGCTCAGTCCGGAAATAACTGGTTGGTGCCATACTACAAATTGCTTGGTGCTGTTTACCTCACCACCTTTTGTAATGATCTCAAATTTACCTGAAACAGCACCTTGCGGGACCTTTACCACTGCAGTAGTGCCTGTAGCGCTGATGATCTCGCAGGTTTCAGATCCAAGGCTTATACTTTGCAGCCAATCTGTAGTAAGGCTATTGCCTTCTATAGTTACAGTGCTACCTACAATACCTTCTATCGGGCTAAACTCGCGTACTACCGGTGGTTGGTATACTTCAAAAGATTCAGGTGCCTGTGCGCCTCCGTCAGGGGTAATTACTTTCAGGTTGCCCGTTGTTGCGCTTGCTGGTACCAGCACCTTCAACTCGGTGGCCGAGGCTGAAACGACAGTAGCCAGTGTACCATTAAAGTATACTTTGTTCTGCTCGGGAGTGCTGCTAAAGTTCTTACCAGCAAGTATGATCTCTTCACCAAACTTACCTGCCGCAGGTGTGAAGTCTGTAATGGAAGGGGAGGCGATAATTTGATCTGCGTCCAAACGTACTTCCTCGTTTACCACAGGAGGCATGTCGAAAATGCGGTTCAGGGTTGTATTGGTGCGAACAGGAGAGTTGAAGTCGAAGAAGATGTCGGCAAAGTTTTCCACGGTTGTTTTCTCAGGCAGGTCTGCCTTTGGCTTTATGCTGAACTGGATAAAGCCATGGCTGCCCGGTTCGTTGCTGGTGCTGTCGGGCAACATGATGTTATCGAAAGTCCAGGTAAGCACAGGTTTGCCTTTGCCACTTACATCAAAGCGATAAGGATGGGAGGCTGAGCCCATCTGCAGCGTGCTTAGATCCAGGTTCTCGGAGAGTGTATCCACCAACACTACGCGGTAAGCCACATCAGTACCGGTGTTCTGAAAGCGGATCTTATACTTCAGCGCTGCATTCATAGGGGTATAGTTCTCTTCAGTCAGGCCGATGGGAGATACAAGTTTGTCATTGGGGTCATAGGAGTCAGTAATCGGAAGGCATTCTACAGATACTTTGGCCTCCTCGTCATCAGTTGGCATAGCGTTTACAAAACCAGTACTGAAGGGTACTGGTGCGGGCGTGTTCGTGTTTTGGCATGCTTCTACAGTAACGCTAGCTTGTTTGTTCTCGCCGTTGCCATCAGGTTGATCAGCTTCCAAACGAACAGTTTTGCCGCCAGTTGGTATCCATAGCACGAGGCTGTCGCCGGTTGCGAGGCGGTAAGTTTCTATAGTAGCCAATTGTCCGTCCAGGTAAATCCGGAAGAGCTCACCGGTATCCATACTTAACTGTCCTATGTTCTTGAGAGCGAAGCGTACATACCCGGTTTCAGGATTACACTTACCGGTTATTATTGTAGTGGCTGCAGGAGGTAGGGGTTTGCTATCTGTGATCCACACTTTGGTGCAGACGGTGAGGCCGCGAATACCTTCATCACCGCATTTTACCTTGTCCTGAATGGTGATCACACTGTTCTGGCCGGCTGCCACAGTTCCTACATCAAATACATAGGTGCCATCAGCCAAACGGGTGTAAGGTTTATCCGCTGAAAGAAACTCTATTTGCTCCGGCAGCTGCACATGTACTTTGGCGTTTTCTGCAGGGGCAAAGCCAGAGTTACTATACGTTACTTTGGTCGTGCTCTCGAAGCAACGGCGACGCCGGGTG
Organism: Pontibacter sp. MBLB2868; assembly: GCF_051904785.1. Classification (NCBI taxonomy): domain Bacteria; kingdom Pseudomonadati; phylum Bacteroidota; class Cytophagia; order Cytophagales; family Hymenobacteraceae; genus Pontibacter; species Pontibacter sp. MBLB2868. Next base: position 1,133,962 of record NZ_CP196710.1, read on the forward strand.
GAGGAGATGCTGGTGGAGAGGTAGGGGGAGAGGGTGACTTTTGCCCCAAAGTTGTTAGATAATAATAAATTCCCTGTGTTGCTAAATTGTACTGGGAGAGGATCATTTCCAATGGCACAGCTCTGATCAATAAGTACTCCTGTTCTATTCGTCTCATTAATAATAGGAGCTACATTATAACTTCCTGCTTCCACCAAAAGCTGATAATTCCCCGCTTTATCTGTGATGGCGTAAAAAGGACCCGGCTCAGCTTTTATGAGTATTTTCGATATTCCAATTTCACTCGCATCTGCTATACAATTTGCATTGAAATCGGCATAAACCTTTCCATGTACATAGTTGTATTCAGATACAATGTTCGTCTCATAAATATCTATTTTATCTAAGAAAGGATCAGCTGTAATTAGATACTTTCCATCCTGACTAAAAGCTAAACTATTTGTTTTAACTGGTAACTGATACTGTGGTGTTCCTTTGATGCTATAGTAAACAGGCTTTATGGTGTAATTACTAGAGAGTAAAACATTACCAAAGGCATCCGCGGCAATACTAGATCGTACATATTTATTCTCCTCATTTAATGCATATGTACCATATTCTTCTAAAAATAAACCATCGGGTGAAAGCTTTTGAATTCTTTTACCATTGATGTCAGTAACATATACAAAGCCACTTGCATCCAAAGCTACATCATTGGGTTTCCAAAGTTTCCCTTTCTCTTTTCCTGCTTCTTTTATTTGGTATAAAATCTTTCCGTCGGAATTATACTTAGTTAGGGCATTGGTATTATGGCTAGTCACATACATGTTCTCCTCATCATCAATAGCTATTCCTGCAGAAACATAGCTGCTGCTAGACCAGTTATCAGACCATGCATTATAGCTTTCTATATTTGAATAAGATTTTAAGAAAACACCTTCTGAATTATATTTAAGAATACTAGCAAAAGTAATCCCAGCACTTATTATATAAATATTCCCCCTTTAGTCGCTAGCCAAACCTTTTGGTACATACAAATTATTAATGGAAGAAATGAGTTTACCGTCCAATCCTAATTTAAGAACGCGTTTTTTCACCTCGTCCAGAATCAGAATATTATTCTCATGATCAAAAGCTACCTCATAAGGGTGCCGTATGTCACCTAACTTGTACAGGAGAATTGAATTTTGATTATAGGCATAAAATAAACTCCCGTGGTCATTGGACCCTCCAAGCAAAACGTTGTTTTGTTGGTCAAACTCTATGTTGAAGTGAATTGCTTTAGTCCAATTATTTGTTCCTTCCTCCACATTTATTCTATGCTTATATTCACCGTCAGGTGTATATACATCAACATTATGAAAAGACCTGTTTGTAAAATAGATATCTCCATTTTTGTCAACCGCCATGTTTGCAATACTAACTTTATTTTTAATGGGGTCAGTACTCAGATCTTTAAGATGGTTGCCATTATTGTCATATTTATTTAGCAACATGTACCATCCATTAGTATTTTTGACTTCCTCTAAAATGTAAAAGTTACCATGAGTGTCAAGTGTGATATGGCTTATTCCTGTATCGTCATTTGGAGCTTCGAGTTTAGGGATGTCAATGGTTCTGATAAGGTTGCCTTCTGTATTGTATACTTGAATCAATCGATTAAACCCATACACATACAAATTATCCTCCGCATCAAAAGAAATTTCCCAAGGTAAAAACACTTTATCAGGCTCCGGGAAACTATCTACTATGTCGAATGTGATAATCAATTTACCCGCTGAATCATGCTTCTCAATTCGTCTTTTATTCAAGTTCAGGAGGTAAAAATTCTTTTCATTGTCCACCGCAATATCAGTTGGAGCATCTATATAAGAGTTTATATACTCACTTTGGTCGATGTGGAAATTATTTATGAGTTTTCCGTCTTTAAATTTTGATATTTTAGAAGCTTGCAAAATATATAAATACCCGTCATTATCCACAGTAATCTTTCTGATGCCTAGCTCTGGTACTATACTAGATTTAAATTGAAATAAGGGCTCTTGAGCATAAAGAAAGTTGGCAGATAATAAAAAAAGAAGAATGAGTAAAGCTGTTCTCATAAGCAGATCATGTAATTTCAGGTAAGGCTTGTCTGGTAAGTATATAACAACCCATAAATGTATAAATTAAACTATAAATATGTAAGTATATCTATATAAATGTGAACAGGCAGCACTCTATTGCTGTTATGTTGCAACATCAAGTGTTATCTTTGGGTACAAGGCAGCGGCAGATGCCAATGCTTAACCGAAACAAAAAACACGAATGGATTATACTTACACAGGCAAAGTGATGTGGTCGCACCTGGATGCGAACATGCACATGCGCCACTCTGCTTATGCCGATTTTGCCGCACAGGCGCGTATTGAAGTACTGGATAAACTGGGGCTCGACCTTAGGGTGTTTCAAAAGCTGCATATAGGGCCGATCCTGTTCAGAGAAGAAACCATTTACCTGCGCGAGGTGGGCATCAACGAAAACCTGTCGGTAACAACACTACTGGTAAAGAGCAGGCCTGATGGCTCCAGGTGGTCTATAAGGCACGAGCTGTTTAAAGGGGATGGCGTGAAAGCGGCTGTAGTGAACGTAGATGGTGCCTGGATAGACACGCAAAAGAGAAAGCTAGCCACGCTTCCAGATGAACTGGCAGAACAGTTTAACCATATCCCAAAGAGCTACGACTTTGAGGAGGTGGCAGGATAACTGTTTTATTACTGTATTGCCGCTTTTACAGTTTGTAGTTTAAAAGCAAACCACCTTTCAGAAGTAGCTTATTCAAGGCATGATCATTTAGCTGCACTGGCTCGGAGCTGTAGCCAGTGCAGCTAAATGATCAATTCTTTTTAACTGGTAAAAGCTCTCTAACTGTTTTCATTATTGTAATCCATGCTTCAGTTTGAGGAGCAACCAGATCAAAATGTCCGGCATTTTCAACCAGTATCATTCGGGCATCGTCATCTTTATTTTGAGCGGCTTTTGTGTATTGCTGACTTTGTGACACGGGCACGATCGGGTCTAGATCACCCTGAATCAACCTTTGCGGTACCTGCAACGGAAGCAGCTTTATAGGGGATGCTGCTGCATATTTGGCCGGTAAATCTTCAGGCATTCCGCCCATTAGTTGGGGTACGGCTGCATTACAGCTCCCTTTATCCAGACTGTACGATTCCAGGTCTGGAATGCCTGCAAGTGAAACCACTCCTTTCAGCTTTAGGGGCCTCCTGGTATATAGCTCGCTGCCGGGCGATAAATTTTTGCGGGCTGCTAACCAGAGCGCTAAATGACCACCAGCTGAGTGGCCCATAACAATTACTTTTCTGGCATTTACGGGGTACATTTTTGCAAGCTCCCGTACATAGTCTGTTCCTTTGGCCACATCCAGGAATGTTCCCGGAAATCCTCCTCCAACATCGCCCACACGCCTGAATTCGATGTTCCAGGTGGCATATCCGGCTTTGGTCAGGGCCTCGCTGACATGCGACATGTATTCTGAATTATAAGCAGAAAGCCAGCACCCGCCGTGAATCACTACTATTACCGGAAAAGGGCCCTTGCCTTCGGGGAGTCGCAATGCACCGTACTGGAGTGAATCCGGTCCATATTTTATGAGATGTCCCGTGCCGGGCTGTGGCATGGCAGCAATTTCCTGCCAGCTTACCAGCTTTGGCTTCGGATCATTCTGGGCAGATAATGTACCCAAGAAGGTAAGGGAAAGTAGGAGCGTAGTATAAATTGACTTCATGAATTCTCGTTTAGAGCTTTTTTCTTTTTGAGGTGGATGGTATCAGAAGTAACTCTTTCTGCCTTCCATCTATATAATAGATCCCATTTGGGGTGAATACAGCTTGTTCTTCCAGCATTACCCTTATTTCTTTATTATTCCACTCAGGTAGTATAACTTTTGCATTCAGTTCTATGGCATAAGCAGTGTTATAGCGCAACGGGTAGTCGCCGGAGCCCGAAACTCCCTGCTGCTGGTCCCACATACCAATAGCCGGGCCAGCACCATGCCCGTGATAGCCGATAGGGTGGGTGTAAATAGTGGCGTTAATTTTGTCTTTTGTTGCATTCGCCAGGGCTTCTTTTAAAACCTGGTTGCCGGTTTTATTTTCAGAGAAAGTATTCGTAAGTATATCCTGAAGCTTGTTACCAGTGGCCAATGCTTTCCTCAGGTATACAGGAGCCTGGGTTTCATTGGGTTTTAACACATAGGCCAACTGCTGTACATCTGTGTTCAGCCCCAGATAAGTTATTCCGAGATCTACATGCAGCAGGTCACCGGCTTGGATCACCTCTTCGTTCGGACGCGTAGAAAATTCCCTTTGGGAGTCTCCTGCACCCGGATTTGCCCGCTGTATGTCTACCGTCGGGTGAAACCAGGCTTTTAGCTTGAGTTCGGCAATGCGTTCGCGGTACCACCACACAATGTCTTCGGTAGTGGTAACGCCGGGTACTATTACGTTATCTGAAAAGCCTTCCGCAATAATATCATGGCCCAGCTTACTTATCTGCTCGTATAATTGTAGTTCACGGTTCGTTCTGATCTGCAGCCAATCAACTGCCAGTTGTTCAGCAGGTACAATTGCTTTTTTCTGATCAGCGGATAGGTAAAACATCAGGCTGTCGTATTCAGCTTTTGTAATGCCGTCAGCGTGTGCAAAAACAGGAGAGTAGTTTAAGCCAATACGTTTCGGTTCTCGCTCTGCGATCAAAGTAGCCAGTCGTTTCCATTGGTTCGGTTCTTTCTCAGGCTCCCAGGCGCCTTTCATCAATTTACCTATATCATAGCGTGCAACAGCTAATTTTTCAACCTCTTTCTCAGGTCCTTTGTCTGTAAATAGCAGAATAGTTCTGCGGCGTGCACCGAGCCAGGTTGCAGGCAGCATGGTTTTGGCTACAGGGTCTTCGTTATACTCCCGGGCAATGATCAGCCAAATATCTATGTTATGGCGTCGCATAATTGCAGGTAACACATTCTCTAGCCGTTCTTCGAGCAGGGCGTCTTCCAATATAGCCCTTTCACGCAGCGGCAGAATACTAGTGGTTGCTTGTTGGGCAACAGCAAGTGCAGGGACAGAAAAAAGCAGGAACAGGAACAGTTTTTTCATCAGTTTAAATGGTATGAGCTATAGCTAATGGAATTCTGTTTTTATCAAAGATAGGAATATTGCGGGCGGATGAAAGTAAAATACGGTCGGTTAAACTCCGGCAAACACTGTAGATGCAAAATTAATCGCTGTAAACTTTAATGTTTTAGTTATAGAAATAGAAGTAGTGCTATGAGAATTGCACTTAAAGAACTACTAACTGTTTATCACCGTAAGTAAAAATATATAAAATAGAAATATGTTAATGACAACTACTACCAAATCAATATTATCCGCAACATTAGTTATACTTTTCCCTTTGATAACCGGATGTTCAGTTTTCGACGGAGGCAACAACTTTTCAGATAACCCTGAAATAGCAGCGCAACAAAGACGTGTAAATGAACTGGAACGTGAGTACCAGGAGTCAAAGCGCTTTGCAGAGGAAGCTGATCAACGTGAAAAAGCTGCTAAGAATATGCTCAAAGCCGCTGAACATGAACTGAAGGCGTTAGAAGAACAAGCAAAAAGAAGGAGCGAGAATCAATAAGCTTACAGTTACTCGAACCTGGCATGCTGTATCAGTTTAGATTGTTAGTGCTCCAGGGTTTTCATGATTTATCATTGTGCTCCTGCATCAATCAGTACCAGTTCGGCTAAGATCGGGAAGTGGTCGGAACCGTACTTTGAAAGCCTTTTAAGATCTACAACACGAAAATTATTCGAGGCAAACACATGATCCAGTGGCCATCTGAGTATAAGGGACTTCGCGTCGAATGAGTTATACAGTCCTCTGCCAATGCGTATGTCACCAAGCTTACTTTCTCTGCCAAACATGCGGGAGGTTCTGGACCAGGCCACGTCATTGAAGTCGCCTGCTACAATAGTAGGCATATCGCTCTTTGCCACCATTTTACCTACTTTTACAAGTGCTACCTCATCTCCGCCAACATTGTCAGGATATTTGCTTGGCTTGGGGGGTACGGGGTGCATCGCGTGCAGGATAAATCTCTTGCCATTGGGTAACTCAACTGTAGTATGTATAGAGGGCACTGTTTTGTGTTGCAGGAATTCAATTCTCGTATTCTTAAGTGGAAACTTGGAATAGAGCAACATGCCATAAGTATTTTCGAGCGGATAGAAGCTGGTATAAGGATACTGCTGCTGCAGCGGTGTGAGTTGCTCTTGCCACCAATTGTTAGTTTCCATGGCCACGATAATATCCGGATCCGATCGTTTCACAATATCCAGAAACTCCTCTGCTTGTCTGTTCTTCATCCAAACGTTAGCTAGCAGCAGCTTAAAACGTGCATCAGCATTTTGATCTGACTGTTCAACGGATTTAACAACTTTACCTGCCAGCTGCGTGTAAGGTAGAACAAAAGTGCATTGGATTATGATGGCAGAAACAAGACCTGTTAAAAATAAGATAGATGGATACTTCCAGCTACGGTTTATGAATACAAAAAGTGTAAGGCAACCAAAGAGCCCGACCAGCACTTGTACCCTCGGGAAATCCAGTATTTTCAGGAACCAGAAATGTATATTATAAATAAGAGAGAGCAGTGTAACAAGTATCAGTAGCGTGCCTAAAATTACTGCGGCGTAGAATAATGTCTTTTTCGTTTTTCCCATGTAGCATCTTGTACGGGACATAGAAAAAGTGAGTTATTAAAGTATGGCTTATGGTAAACACCTGCTTGTTGTGCTATAGGTAAACTCGCAACTTGAATTTGCCCGCAGCCCCGGAAGTCTATTAGAAAGTGGCAGTAGCAATTAGCTGTAAGGAGTTAAAGAGAGAAGCTGGCAAACAAAGATCATAATTAAAGATTGTAGCCGATCAACTGATCCAGTATAAAGCGTAGCTCATCTTCATCTTTAATGAGGCGGCAGTTTCGTAAGGTGCTTTTTTTGTACGTTGCTACAAAAGGAGTTCCAGTTAGTTTTACCTGGTTACTTGAAACAGGATTCTCATCTGCATCAATTATAAGAAAAAGGACGTCTTTATAAGATGGAGCATTTGCCATTTTCTCAAAAACAGGGGTCATTTCATGGCAAACCGGGCACTCGTCTGAAACAAATTCCGCAATCACATAATCGTATTTGTAAGTTAGGAAGCGTAAATCTTTATCAGTAGCTATCTGTGGAGATCTCATAGTTATGTTTAGAATTCTCTAATGATAACATACCAGAAGTATTTCAGTTCATTACACTACAAATACCTGTTTTTTTAAGTTGAAGCAGCGTATCAATACTTCTTTATGAAAGGTTTAATTGTTGATTTGAGCATTAGCTATAACAAACATCGCCTGCCCTCAAAGTAGGGGACAGGCAATGTTTGTTATCAGAAACGCTATCGGAGTAGACGTTTGTTCATTATTTTAATCTATATCTTCGTCAATGTCCGCGTCAACTGTTTTGGTACGGGTGGTAGTATCGTACTCTACTACTGTTTCAGTAACTTCATATTCAGTTGGTACAGAGTCACGGTCCACAACTACTTTATCATCATTTACTTCTTCTTCTGTAACTTCACTGTTGTTGTCGCATGCGCCAAGGCTGAATGTTCCAAGTAGGATCGCACTTGCAAAAATTATCTTTTTCATAGTATTATTCTTTTTTTTTGATCAATCTACACAATCAGCGTAATTGCCAATTGTACTTTACTCTTATTACTACGAGTGTTGTTCCTGAAAAGGTATTAAGCTGTAATGATTAAGGCTGGTTTATTGGGTCATCGACTCGTTTCTAAACTTAATAATATAAAGCTTTAACATTTGGTATGTTCAGCGTATACAATACTATAACCTAGCTTATAGAACATGCCAGCCGGTTTACTTCAAAAATTGGAATTAGCAACGGTATTGGATAAACCTTATGTTACTATCCGGTATTGTTCACACACTAAATTCATTTGGAATGAATGGCGGGGAGTTATACCAAGTTCTCAGCTTCGGGATGCAATGATATTTGCCAGCAAGTTTGCCCTGGATAATAAGGTGGAGTATATTTTAGCGGATTTTACAAAACTGTGCGCTCCCTCTTTAGAAGATCAGTTATGGATAGCAAAGCAGGCGGGGAATTTACTAAAGGATAGTAAATTAAAGAAAGTGGCTAACGTTATGCCAACAGATTTCTTTCAGCAGATTGCTATAGAAAACATCTATGAGAAAGCATCAGAAATTCCTCAACCCTGTGAGACGAGAGCTTTTCTGTTTGAAAGTGATGCAGTAGCTTGGTTATTCTCAACTTAAGGCAGCTGAAGCAGGAGGGTTGATGACCTTTTTTTGACTACCTGTATACAATCTGATAGCCAAAAGAAGTGCTTCGGCTAGTAACGTGATACCTAAAATCCATTCAGCATTCGGAATAATTTTACCCAATGTAATAACTACCATGGCCACAAAAGGTAGTACTAAAAGAAGGACATCCAACTTTTTGTGCACACAACTCCTTAAAATGGTGAGGGCAAAAAGCAGGAATGCAATGAGTGCAAATATATTTGTAAGCAAAACATTATACGAAGCTGCTAGCAAGGTAAGCAGGCCGAAGCCAACACCGAGTAAGCTAAACACATTTTGCCCGATCCGGTCTGTAAAAACAGGAACTATAGCATAAGGTTGGTTCGGTTTTATCAGGAAGAGAAACTTACGATACTCCAGGCCTATTAGCAGTAGGTTAAGTAATAGGAATGCGCTGTTAACAAAAGGTGTTCCTACCCATTTCTGAGAGACTGTAACTGCCAGTATTGCCAGGTTCATTGGCACAAGCATAATGGCACCAAGCAAGCTGAACCGCTGAGAAAACAACAATATGCCACATACTATTTGGCTCACCGCTACTACCTGCGCAAACAGCCCTAGTCCATACTGAGCCAGTCGTTCCTCAAGCCACGGCGGACCAATTATCTGCCCGAAGTTGCCGTGTGTCAATTTACAGACGCCCGCTGAAAAAAAGATGTATCCCAAAAATAACCGGATAAGGATTGTGAGTAAATCTTTATTCTTCAGCATAGTTTTAATGTTTAGTTATGGAGCGAATGTTTTGTATAACCAAATAAATTTAAAGGTCTGATATTTAAAAATATTTTAGACTAACTCCACTGAAAAACCGCTTAACAAGGGATATACGCGTTAAAATCATATTCTTTTGAAATTAATTCTAGTTACTAACATATGTAAAAACAGGTTTGATAGAATTTACTCAGCAGATAGATTATAAGCTAAAAGTTTATGAATAAGTCTCATGAAGTATGAGTTGAATAAGTCTCATGAAGTATGAGTTCGGGTAGGGGCAAAAAAAAACAGAAGGACATCCGCCAAGAAGCCCTTCTGTTATATTGAAAAGTTAGTGAGATACTTTAAAGTAGAAACTTTTCAACTTTTAGCCATTTGTATATACGGTAGCTGTTGTTGAAGTGTTGTGAAATATTGAAAAAAATGTCCAATTATTTTTTTTTGCGTTCTTCATAGGAAAATATCTACATATGTTTATTAACTAAGTTGTTACACAGATATAAAGGGAAAAACTATGCGAGGAGAGGAGCAAAAGCTGACTGAAAGAGTGCAATACAATTAACGTAATATGTTAATAAATAAGCAGCTGGAATCAGGAGTTATAATAATTGCTGCAAGCTAGTGCTACTTCAGATTGCTCTAAGAGCAGTAAGTTTAATAAAATGAGAGGGAAATTTAATACGTTATAGCCAGTTAATTACCAGGAGGGGCTATAAAAACAGAAAGCCTTGCACATGTGCAAGGCTTTCTGTTAATGACTTTATGTTAAAACTAAGCGCGCTTAACGTTAACCGCATTTAGTCCTCTTCTGCCTTCTTGTAAGTCAAAAGTAACTTCGTCATTTTCTCTGATCTCGTGTACTAGTCCAGATACGTGTACGAAATACTCTTGATCTGAATCTGCTTCTTTAATGAATCCGAATCCTTTAGAATCATTGAAGAATTTTACTGTTCCTTTGTTCATTTTGATATAATTGTTATGCACTTATGACGTTTGTCGATGCAAAAGTGTTCATTTTATTTTAAATCTGACTCATATATTTTTGCCTTTTGGAGTAGATTAACTCTAAAAATGCCTTGAGGCTGTGTGAGAGCACTAAATTATTTCATTTATTTTTTAGCACAACCCCTTTTTTTACTCCAAATACGATCAATGTGCAGCCTGATAGCTGCAATTTTTTTTAATATCCACTTTTATCTTCATTCCATTGCGAGAGATTAAAGGTGGATTGGCATCAAAAAACGAATCGTTTACAAAAACATTTTATAATTATAAGCTGTTATAATTGCAATATGCGTAAATGAGATATATACCTATACGTGATGGGTATAAATACGGAGATATACTATATGTTCAGGGAAAAACTTAATATCACAATAGATCTGGAGCACAGGATACTCTGCACAGAGTGGCTACGAGGGATGAACAGGCAGCAGTACAGGAGGGGGTTAAGAAGTGTGCGGAAACTGATTTCAGAGAATAACCTGAAGTTCTGGCTTGTGTGTACCAACGAAGCTTTATCTCCCAATGTAGCAGACCAGAAATGGGTAGCTACCCGTTTCTTTTCCTTGCTTTTGAAGACTCCTTTAAAGAAAATCGCTTTTGTTTTACCATCAGATCATTTTATCTACATGCTTGCAGAGAGTTTAATTAAAAAACTGTACAGGCTTTATGGAGATAAAATAGAGTTAGAAGCTTTTAGTAGGACAGAGCATGCCAGGCATTGGTTATTTACTAGTGATGAGGCTGAACACGCATTTGCAGCCTCCTAAATAATGTTTGTCAGAAGTAAGAAACAATGTGAAAGGTGTAAAAACAAAGAAGCCTGACGATTTCGTCAGGCTTCTTTGTTTGATGGATTTATCTATAATTAAGCGCGCTTAACGTTAACCGCGTTTAATCCTTTTCTTCCCTCTTGTAACTCAAATGTTACTCTGTCGTTCTCTCTGATCTCATCAATCAAGCCTGATACGTGTACAAAGTACTCCTGATTTGAATTTTCATCTTTAATAAATCCGAATCCTTTAGACTCATTGAAGAATTTTACTGTTCCGTTATTCATAATATTTAATTGTTATGTTCTGATGACGCTTAAAAGGGTAAAATTGTTCCTTTTATTTTACAAAAATAAGAATTTAAATGAGAAAAGCAGGTTTCCAGTTAAATAAGCTTAAAAATAATTCTTTTATTTTTCTGAAGTGCCCCTAAGGTGCCCAAAGCCAACAATTTACATTTTCTTTTATAAATGTAAGTGGCTTAACAGGTAAATTTACTCTCCCTTGTATTACCTCGACTTTTATTTTACGTTTATTTATAGGTCTATTTTATAGCAAGGTGCTAAATATTACCACCGGCATATGAATTAATTTCAGAAATGATGACTCCCGAAAGTAGCTTTTTAGTTCTTAGTATACTTAAACCACAGAAACTGATCTTTACCAAAATTCTAAGGCCAGTAAATCATGAGGAATATAAAAGTGCAATGTTGGAAGTTTACGGCAAACTTCAACAGTTTGGCCTGGAATATTGGGTAATGGACTCTACCAGTAGCAACTTTACCATGCTGGACCAGAAGTGGTCTGTCGAGCATCTCGGATTACTGTTGCAGGATACTAAGATTAGAAAAGTAGCCATGGTACGAGACCGTGACGCGATCCTGCAGGTTATTGCCGAGTCAATGCGCGCGAAGGTATACCGGATATTTGGCAAGGATAAAGAACTGGAGCATTTTGAGACCCTTGAAGAAGCGCTGCATTACCTTGTACCAGGCACTGATGCAGGCTTACTGGTTGCCGAGATTGAGCACAATAAAAGTGACCAGCCCTGATAAAAAATAGATTTGGTTGGCGGTATATAAAAAAAATCCTGCTTCAGGATTTTCGCTGTATTAATATAGTATATTAAGTCCCACTTCACATATACTTTCAACCTGTAAAGATAAGGAGGTGTACGACAGCTGACATTTCTGCTCCCTTATTATTTGCTGATCATTTTTATCAGGCTCGATAGCAGCATGGATGAATGTGCAACCGGTGACAGTGATTCAAGAAACCTTTTGAACATGAGAGTAGGTCTTTAATTGTTGCTCTATATATACTAGATTAGAATTCCGTGCCTGTAAGCCCATGAAATTAACTCATAGGAGTGTTCCAACTCTAGTTTTTGCTTCATTTGATGCAAAGTTACCTCCACTGTTTGCTCACTCCATTTGAACTTCTTACCTATTTGTTGATAGTTGTAGCCTTCTGCAAGTAATGCGATCACTTTGCATTCTGTGTTACTTAAGGGGCGTAGTTTTCGAATCATATATTTTTGGAATAAACGGGTGACACATTTAGTTTTATTCTAATATACGTTTACAATATCAGGAGAATAAGTGTGTAAGCCAATACCCACTTTTGGTGATTTTTTGTATAAATAGTGTTTTTTATACGAATTTGATTACATCCTTAGCCAGTATTTATCCATAAAAAATCGTTTATTCAGTTAACAGGAGTATATAATACTGTTGAGTTGGTTCTGTAACACAGGTTACAAATATGAGTAGCAGCTGGTGTACTCTTTCTTATGCAGCTCCCTTGGCAGCTTAAGTAGACTCGTAAACAGTAATATTGAAAAACTTTTGTCTATGCGACATACTGCATTTTTTCAGTTCCACGAAAGCTTACTTGATTTTTTTAAGTCTTCTGAGAGACAAGGAGAGATAATTTATATTTTTAATGATCAACCAGCGGTGAAAGATGCCATTGAGGCAATTGGAGTTCCGCATCCAGAAGTTCAACTGATTTTACTCAACGGTAAACCTGTTGATTTTCTGCACCCATTACGTGAGGCTGACAGGGTGGAGGTGTATCCTTTTTTTTCTCCTGAACGGGCGAGTCCTCCTGATAATCCCCTCAAAAATGACATTCCATTACCTGCACGTTTTGTACTCGATGTTCACTTAGGCTCTCTAACCAGGTCATTACGTATGCTTGGTTTCGACTGCTACTACGAACGTGATCTGTCGGATAAGGAAATTGCCCGTATTTCTTTACAAGAACATCGTATTGTGCTGACACGTGATATAGGTTTACTAAAGCAAAAATCAGTTATCCATGGCTATTGGCTAAGATCACAGGTAACTGAGGAGCAGCTCAATGAAGTAATGGTTCGCTTTTCCCTTGCCGAAATGATCAATCCGCTTACGCGATGCCTGGTTTGTAATGGAGTAGTCAGGCAGGTCAGAAAAGAGGATGTGCTTTTAAGTTTACCCCCTAAAACGAGGTTATACTTTAATGAATTTTACGAGTGCCCTTCCTGCGCAAAGGTCTACTGGAAAGGGTCTCATTATGATAAAATGCAGCAGTTTATAGCAGACTTGAAGCAGAAACATACTTCTTCAGACCACTAGCTTTTTGGCTTTCGTTTTATACCTCTTACAGCCGTAGCGGTTAACGGATCTTCGGGCCAGTGATGTTTAGGATAGCGCCCACGCAAGTCTTTCCGGACCTCAAAGTATCCGTTAGACCAAAAGCTGCGGAGGTCACGGGTAACTTGAACGGGACGGGAGGCAGGGGAAAGTAAGTGTAGCAATAATGGCGTTTTACCTCCTCCAATGCAAGGTGTATCCAACAATCCGAAGACCTCCTGAAGTCGTACAGGCATCACAGGGGCTTCTGGGTTCAAATAATCCAGGGCGATCCGTGAGCCACTTGGTACTTCCAGGTGTGTAGGGGCTAACCTGTCCATTTGCTGGCGTTGTTCCCAGGAAAGCTCCGAGAGCAGGATCTCCTGCAGGTCAAGTTTTGCGACCTGGTCCAGGCTCTTTAAACCATACATATGGGGCTTGAGCCATACTTCCAGATCATGTGTTAATACTTCATCTGATAAATTAGGCCAAGCTGTATTATCCAGAAGGTGCAGGTATGCCAGGCGCTGACGGGTACGTAGAGCGTCAGCCGACCAGGACAGCCGTTCAATGCCTTTCTCCTGTAATGCCTGGAGCAATGCTTCTGCTATTTGTCCCGGATCAGGGGTATGAATAGGCTTCTCATCTAAAAGTAGTGCCCCCAAACGAGTATATTGACGCGCTAAAACCCGGCCAGTTGTGTCATCAAAACGAATTTCCTCCACCTCTTCCGCTTGCTGGTAAAAGTGCTCGATCACATCTTCTTTCGTAAGCGGAGCTGTAAGCAATACCCGTTGCTGCTTTCCAAGTTCAAGATGTGCGATGCCGTAAAATTGTGCTTCGCTAAATAGTTCGGTTGGCAGAGCTGCCCTATGTCCTGTTATAAGCCGAACCCGTCCAGAGTTCTCACGTTGAGCCAGGCGGTCCGGGTATGCGAATGCGGTAAGTAAACCGGCTAACTCCGGAACGATCTGTTTGTCTGATTCCCTGACGCGCTGCCTTAGATTCTGAGCCTGTTCCCGCACCCTGCGCAGAGTGTTCTCATCAATGGAGTAACCTGGTATTCCTGGCCTTTTACCTGCCACTATCTCCAGGCGTAGCCGGAGGTCCGGCTGCTCATTTCCCCACGTCATCTGAATGGGTTTTAATATATCTTTCTCGGATAATAGTGCTGCCAGGGCACAGGCTGTAGACCCGCAACCGATGGCCTGCCCGCGCACAACCAGGTGTCCTAAGCGGGGTGGCAAGCCAAGTGGAGCAAGTGCCTTACCATGTGCTGTTGGCTTTCCGGTTTTATCGATGGCCTCCAGGCGAGTCAGAAGATCTTTAGCCAGACTTAGCGCAGCAGTGGGAGGGGTATCTAACCATGAAAGAGAGGTAACATCTGTTACACCCCAGATAGCAAGTTCCAGGGCCAGGCCTGTCAGGTCTGCTTCACAAATTTCCGGTTGCTGGCGCTCAGGTAACTGTAGCTGGTCTGCTGCGGACCATAAACGGTAGCAAGTTCCGGGGGCCAATCGCCCTGCACGGCCCCGGCGCTGGTCAGCAGCAGCTTTTGAGACCGGAACAGTTGCCAGGGTAGTAAGCCCGTTTCGGGGTACAAACTCTGGTACACGGGCAAATCCTCCATCCACTACAATACGCACACCTTCTATTGTAAGGCTTGTATCGGCAATACTAGTAGCTAGCACAACTTTCCGGCGACCTGCCGGAGCAGGCTCAATAGCAGCCACTTGTTTTGAAAGTGGCAGGTCTCCGTGCAGTAGGTGAAGCTCCGTGTTTGCAGAAATCCTGCCAGTCAGCTTATCGGCAACATCTCTTATTTCTCTCATGCCTGGCAAGAAAACCAGAACGTCTCCCTCAGGGTGCTGTTCCAGGGCACGTAAAATAGCCTTTGGCACTAAGTTTAAGAGACGTTGGGCGGGTCTGCTACCTGCTGAAGCTACTTCTGTATGCGTTAAATAATGGGTTTCAACAGGATATAACCTGCCTGCGCTGCGAATTACAGGTGCTTTTAGCCATTCTCCAACTACGGTGGCATCAAGTGTGGCGCTCATAACCAACAGGCGGAGATCGGGGCGAAGAACAGACTGAGCATCCAGCGCCAGTGCCAAACCCAGGTCTGCCTGCAGGCTTCGTTCATGAAACTCATCAAATATTACTGCTGCAATCCCCTCCAGAGCAGGGTCTTCCTGCAGCAGTCGGGTCAGGATCCCTTCCGTTACAACCTCAATCTTTGTTTGTGCTGACACCTCATGCTCCATCCGTATCCAGTAACCAACTGTCTGCCCAAGAGGCTCACCCAGTAAATCTGCTATACGTTGAGCAGCTGCCCTTGTAGCCAGGCGACGGGGTTCCAATACCAGTATCTTCCCATTCTTTCGCCAGCCAGCCTGCAGAAGAGCAAGAGGGACCAGGGTGGTTTTACCTGCACCAGGTGGTGCTTCCAACACAGCGCGTGAATTGGTTTCCAAAGCAGACAGCAGTTCGGGTAGCGCTTCCGTTACCGGCAACTTAGGTAGATCAGGTATAATAGCAGTTGGTGACATTAGCCCAAAGTTCTGCAATCCGGATGAGAAATTAGAATGGAAGCAGGAGGTTTCTCTATTTTGAGCATTAGCGGACAAAATTTAAAAATATTTCACCCCCTTTTTACCATAGATTATGACTGACGCCTGCACATTTCTCCCAGAATCTCATAAGAATGTACTCTTGCCTTATGATCATAAATATGTGATGTCACCATCAGTTCATCTGCCTGAGTTATACTTATAAACTCTTCCAGGCCTGTCTTTACCGTTTCTGGGCTACCAATAAAAGCATAGCGCAACATCTGCTGTACGGCATATTTTTCTGAAGCATCCCAAAGACTTTCCAGATCGTCAGTAGGTGGTTGCATTTGCCTGGCAGTGCCCCTGATCACATTTAAAAATGAAGTATAGAGTGTCGTCGCCAGGCGCCTGGCCTCATCATCCGTGTCAGCAGCCACTACATTTACGCCTACCATGGCATAAGGCTCTTGAAGGTATTCGGATGGTTTGAAATTCTCGCGATACAGTTTTAAGGCAAAGTGGAGGCTTTGTGGTGCAAAATGGCTGGCAAAGGCAAAGGGCAAACCAAGTATGGCAGCCAGTTGTGCACTGTAGGTACTGGAGCCCAACAACCAGACTGGTATGTTTAGTCCCTCACCGGGCACTGCTTTAACCTTAGTTTGTTCTTTGGGATTCAGATAATGCATCAGTTCTGCCAGGTTCTCCGGGAAATCGGTATCTGCCGCCCTCTGGTCACGGCGCAGGGCCATGGCTGTCATTTGATCAGTACCTGGTGCACGTCCCAGTCCGAGGTCAATTCTGCCCGGATACAGCGATTCCAGAGTGCCAAATTGTTCGGCAACAATTAAAGGCGCGTGGTTAGGAAGCATAACCCCACCAGATCCAACTCTGATCCGTGATGTGCCTCCTGCTATGTAGCCAATAAGTACTGCAGTAGCTGAACTGGCAATGCCCGGCATGTTATGGTGTTCGGCCAGCCAATACCTGTTAAAACCAAAGCGCTCTACTTGCTGCGCGAGGTCAAGGCTATTTTTAAAAGAATCGGCAGCTGTTTTGCCTTGCAGTATTGGCACAAGATCTAAAACAGACACAGCAGTATCGGCTAATTTCTTTATAGATGCATTATCCATTATTCTTAAATTTTATAAAGTCCACTAAATGCAAACCGGGAACAACTATCTAAGCTGTTCCCGGTTTGTGATTTTCCTGAAGAATTAGCAGCCTGCGTCAATATCGCAACTGCCTCCTTCGGATTTTATTTCCTGCAGGGCAGGGGCTATTTGCTTAAAAGCGTTCAGAAATGCTTCAGAAGGTTGAGCGCCATTAACCAGGTACTGATCATTGATGATGAACGCCGGAACTCCTGTGATGCCGGCAGCCTGTGCGAAGCTTTCCATTTCACGAACTTCCTTTCGACCTTCATCACCTTCAAAGAATCCTTCGAGGCGTTCAGCGGGAATTCCGTTCTCCACCCCAATCGCTTTTAGTATGTCGGTATCGTTCATGTTCTTATTATCTGTGAAATAACTTTTGAACAAGGCATTTGCCACAGCTTCCTGCACACCACACTCTCCGGCAAGCCATATCAGGCGATGTCCGTTAAAAGTATTGTTAACCCTCATGTCAGGAGTAAAATTGAACTCAATTCCCTCTTCAGCACCGTTTGAAGTCATCTGTTTATCCATTTCTCCAAGCTTTGGAAGAATAGACTCGCCATAGTTTTTCAGAAAATATTCTTTCCTGGTCCAGCCATTCTCGGGTACGCTGGCATTTAATTCAAATGCTTTAAAACTGATATCGAAGTCGTAGGTATTCTCAACAGCATCCATCGCTTTTTTTAAGCGTTGTTCACCAATATAGCACCAGGGGCAGTTGATGTCGGAAACAATATCTATCTTGATTTTTTGCTTATTCATACGTTGTTAAATTTAAGTGTTGCCTGCTACTTTACCAGAAACAGTTTATCCTTTTCTCTTCGGACTTTAGGCAGAGAAGCTAGCCAGTCTTTTTCTGCATCCCGATATCCGAGTGGCATCATCGTAACACTTCTAAGTCCTTTCTCCTTCAGGTGCAGGAGCTCATCAAGTGCCTGGCTATCGAATCCTTCCATAGGAGTTGCATCTACTTCTTCTGCAGCGGCAGCTATCAGGCCGGTACCAAAGGCAATATACGCTTGCCTGGCAGCCCAGTTAAAATTTTGCTCTTTTGAATTCTTTTCAGTGGTGTTCAGAAGAGTAGCTTTAAAATCTGCTAATTTTTCTTCTGGCATGTTTCTCACAGATGCAGTATGGCTGATGTAGGTATCGATGTGTTCGGGTGTAATATCATCCCATGCAGCGAATACAAGCAGGTGAGAACATTCTGCTATCTGTGGCTGGTTGTAAGCAATAGGCTGTATCTTCTTTTTAAGTTCTTCATCCTCGATAACCAAAATTGTATAAGGTTGCAGTCCCATAGACGATGGCGCAAGACGGATAGCCTCTAATATTGTATTTATTTTTTCTGAAGGCACTTTCTGGCCGTTCATTCTCTTGGACGCATAGCGCCACTTCAGTGATTGTATTAGATTCATATGTGGTAAACATTGTAAAGTTTAGTAACGTTTCATTACTAGGTTACTAAAAGTAACTCAAAAATATTTATTAACTTTGACAGAACCAAGAAGGCACCAGGAAGGAACTCAGGAACATGGAAGTAACTAAAGTTGAGGATCAGCACCTTAAGATTCAGGAAAAAATAGAAAAAGTACTTACTGCAAAGCAGGAACAGGAGCAATGTTGCCCTGTAAAAGATATTCTGGCTCGGTTCGGTGATAAGTGGTCTATTTACACCATCCTGATGCTGGGAAGGCATGAAAAATTAAGATTTAATGAACTGAAAGGTCTTATTTCTGGTATTTCTCAACGCATGCTTACTGTAACCCTTCGCGCATTAGAAGAGGATGGTTTGGTCAATCGAACACTTTACCCTGAAATTCCGCCACGTGTGGAGTACGTGCTTACACCTTTAGGGCAAAGCCTGTTGCTGCAGTTGCTGGAGCTGGCTGACTGGGCAAAGCTGAACATTGATCAGATTCTGGCGGCAAGAGTGCGCTATGGTAAAAAAGAGGGTGCTAAGTAAAGGTATACCAACGGCATCATTAAGTCTAATTAAATCAAATGCACCTATATTTTACATCATTAAATTCAGGGAGTAACGGGAACTGCTATTATATCGGGAACGACAGGGAAGCGGTGCTTGTGGATGTGGGCCTTTCCTGTCGGGAAACAGAAAAGCGCATGAAGCGCCTCGGCCTTTCCATGCGCAAAGTGAAAGCTGTTTTTATCTCTCATGAGCACTCCGATCATATTAAGGGAGTGCCTGTATTAGCCAGAAAATACCAGCTCCCTGTTTACATAACAGCAGGTACCCTGCACAATGCACGCATGGATTTTAGCGGTGTCCGTACGTTGCCCTTTCAGGCGGAACAGCCTGTTCAGGTTGGAGACCTAACAGTTATGCCTTTCGAAAAACTGCACGATGCTTATGACCCCCATAGTTTTGTTATTGCATTTAAAGATGTGAAAGTAGGTGTATTTACTGACCTGGGTGCTCCCTGCAAGAACCTGATCAGGCACTTTGGGCAATGCCATGCAGCATTCCTGGAAGCAAATTATGACGAGGACCTCCTGGAGCGTGGAAGTTACCCATACTATTTAAAGAAGAGGATCAGTGGAGGAAGGGGCCATCTTTCCAACCGGCAGGCGCTGGCGCTTTTCTCGGCTTATAAACCTGCTTTTATGAGTCACTTGTTGCTTGCACACCTTTCTAAAGATAACAATTGCCCGAACCTTGTTAAGCAACTTTTCACTGCACAAGCAGAAAAAACAGAAGTGGAAGTGGCCTCACGTTACATAGAAACAAGAGTGTATAGCATCAATTGTAGTGGCGTGCTGCATGAGATGGCAGCGTTAGGCGGGGAAGTAGACATGGCCAAATACGACACAGCACTGAAAGCGCACCAGGAGCCACCAATAAGTATACTTGGAAAACAGCTGCAGCTTTTTGAATAAAATAAGAAAATCCACCCCTATCAGGGATGGATTTTGCTCGGAGTGAATTAACTAACCAATATATATCTGAAGTAGCTTTATTTTTTATCTGGGGACGGACATAAGAAAATATAGGTGCGTCTGAAATCGTCGGGAATAATAACCATGATAGTAGCTTGCGCAGCATAAAGCATGGCATGCTAATAAATGTATAGCAGCAGGTGGAGCAGCAAAAAATACCAGGTAGACTTATATGCTAATTAAGCGTGCAGCTGATTGGCTGCAAAAAAGGTTGTTCAGGGGCCTTTAGTAAGGCAGGAGTGTCTACCACAGTCTCCTTTAGAAAAGGGAGCTTCGCCAGGCATAACATTTTTTACCTGCTGTGGCGGATATAGGTATCCGAGCACTGTCTGGAAGAACGGTACTAATGAATTTTTCTTTAACTGCAGAATAGCGTCCACGTCAACAGCGGCATCCTCATCCGGAGCAACAGCAAATGGAGCCATCTCATCATTATCAGAGCTTTGGATAATATTCTGGGAAGGAGGCGTTGCCGCCTGGGTAGCAATAGGAAAACAAAAACCTAGCGCACAGCAAAGCAACACAGCCAGCAGTGTGTAAAGTTTGTTGTTCAGAAGAATACCCGGTATTATCACGCAGCAAAGGAATGCAGTTATGCCCTTTAAAACAATCAATTCCGGAATAATATTTTATTCGTCTGATTCAATATATATTGTTGAGTTAAAGAGGCGCTTAATAGCTGTAGATAACGCAGTTTTAGTTAATGCAAGAACTACGAATTAAGCCGGGCACATGCTGTAAGTTTTCCTCCTGCACACAGTGCAATTTTTCTTATTGAGTATCATGTGCCCGATCCTTCAGGGCTATCCCTTTTGTCTTTATCAAAACTCCAGTAAACCTTAAACCGTTCTTGGGATAATAAGTATAATACTGGTGCTCAGTTCGGATGCACTCCTATAATTATACAATTTAATTATGATGAACTTGAAAGTAGAACCCGGCAGTCCTTTTCCGTTAGGGGCCACCTGGGACGGTAAAGGAACAAATTTCGCCTTAACAGCTATAAATGCTACAGGGGTGGAGCTGTGCCTTTTTTCTGATGTTGATGCTAAAAAAGAGTCAGTTAAAATAAAACTAACAGAACGTTCTCACCAGGTATGGCATGTGTACCTGCGTGATATAAAACCTGGACAGCTCTATGGATATAGGGTTGATGGTCCGTACAGACCGTTGGAGGGACATCGGTTTAACAAGTATAAACTTTTAATTGATCCTTATGCCAAAGCAATAGCAGGAACAATTAACTGGCACGACTCCCTTTTCGGCTATAAGTTAGGGCACCCTGACAAAGACCTGAGTTTTAGTAAGCAGGATAGTGCGCCATTTTTGCCTAAGTCTGTCGTGATTGACCCTGCATTTGATTGGGAAGACGATAAGAGACCTAAAACACCCTATTTTAAATCAATTATATATGAGGCCCATGTAAAAGGATTTACGCAGCTTCACCCTGAAATTCCAAAGAACATAAGAGGGACGTATGCTGCCCTTGCGCATCCTGTAACTCTGGATTACCTTAAAAAGCTAGGCATAACAGCTATAGAGCTTATGCCTGTACATCACTTCGTTACAGACCGCCACCTGGATGAGCAGGACCTAACCAATTACTGGGGCTATAACAGTATTGGTTTCTTTGCACCCGATGTGAGGTATTCCAGCTCCGGTGTTTTAGGTGAACAAGTGATTGAGTTCAAAAAGATGGTAAAGGCGCTCCACCAAGTTGGAATTGAGGTGATTCTGGATGTGGTATATAACCATACAGCTGAAGGTAACCAAATGGGGCCAACGCTTTCCTTCAGAGGAATCGATAACGCTTCTTATTACAGGTTAACGGACAACTGCCGGTATTACATGGACTATACAGGTACAGGTAATACCTTAAATACGATGCAACCAAATGTCCTCAGGCTTATTATGGATAGCCTGCGTTACTGGATAGAGGAAATGCATATTGATGGCTTCCGCTTTGATCTTGCATCGGCTTTGGCAAGGGAACTACACGAAGTTGATCGGCTTAGTGCATTTTTTGATATCATTTACCAGGACCCAATCATTTCACAAGTAAAGTTGATTGCTGAACCCTGGGATGTGGGTGAAGGAGGATACCAGGTAGGCGGATTTCCATCGGGCTGGACAGAGTGGAATGGCAAGTACCGGGATTGTATCCGGGATTACTGGCGCGGATCAGAGAGCATGCTGGCTGAATTTGCTGAACGCTTCACTGGTAGTTCAGACCTGTACCAGGACAACCTGCGAAGGCCAACAGCCTCTATTAACTTTGTAACAGCTCACGACGGTTTTACCCTTAACGACCTGGTTTCTTATAACGAAAAGCATAACAGGGCCAATGGTGAAGATAACAACGATGGAGAAAACCATAACCGCTCCTGGAACTGTGGGGTGGAGGGGCCCACAGATGATCTGGAAATTCTGGAACTTCGCAAACGTCAGAAGCGCAATTTCCTGACCACCTTGTTCCTGTCGCAGGGGGTGCCGATGCTTTTAGCCGGTGATGAGTTGGGGCGTACCCAGTTAGGTAACAACAACGCATATTGCCAGGACAATGAAATATCCTGGGTAGACTGGCAGCAGATTGATGAAGATTTGCTGGAATTTACCAGGAGACTGATACATCTGGCTAAATCTCACCCGGTGTTTGGGCGAAAGAGGTGGTTTCAGGGCCTCCCCATTAAAGGAGTAGGTGTAGAGGATATAGCCTGGTTTTTACCGGAAGGCACTGAAATGCCGGATGAAAACTGGGATCATGACTATGCGAAGTCTCTTGGCGTTTTCCTGAACGGGCGAGATATTCACTCGATGGGCACACGTGAGGTAGTGGGAGATGATAGTTTCTATATCATATTCAATGCCCACTATGAGGCCCTTAATTATAAACTCCCACCTAAAAAGTATGGAACTGAGTGGTCAAAAATACTTGATACCGCTGAAAGTCATATTTATAAGAGAGGGGCAAAATACGGAGCTGGCGAGTCAATAAAAATTGAAAATCGCTCGGTGGTTGTTCTCATTCATCCAAACACAAGCGCATGAAATAACTGATCTGATTTAAATTTTTTAAAATTTATAAAATATTGATATACAGTTTGGTGTAGTGATTTTGTGTTGTTTTTTGAGGTGCAAAGAATGCCTTTCTGTTATTAAAAATAATTTTCTGGCATAGTAGTTGAAACTCAATTCTCAAAACAAACAAAGTCTTTCATTTAAAGAAATGGGTTATGAAAAAGATAAGTTTTATCCTTAGTTTGATCTTAGTTGTATCTTTTGCTTTTAACAATTCAGCAAATGCACAGAAAAAGTGGAGCCCACAGGCAAAAGGTGCCGTAATTGGTACTGCTACAGGTGCTGCCGCAGGTGCTGTGATACATAAGCGCAACCGTGTAATTGGTGGTGTTGTAGGTGGTGTAGTAGGTGGCGCAGCCGGTTATGGTATAGGTAAACATATAGATAATAAGCAGAAAGAAAAAGAAGCAGAGAGAATAGCAGCTATCAACAGGGCAGAAGCTAACAGAGCAGCCTCTGAAAGAGCTGCAGCTCAGAGAGCGGCAACTTCTAACAGAACTGTTGCAAGTAGAAGCTCAGCTGTAACGGAGCAGCCAAAGCAGGTTGAAGCAAACGACTATCCTGTTGGCATGGCTTATACAAATTATTCCGGATCACAGGATCCTATTATGAGCATTACCCTTTTACCTAATCAGGATTATGGAGATCCTACAAAACCATACTATACTTCAGAATATAGAAGAAAGAGTTGGTAATTAATTCCCGAACGTTGAAACGAGAAAGGCCCGGGTTTTATCCCGGGCTTTTCTTGTTAATCAATGAGGAATGTTTTACCGTACTCGGAAATTTAAAATCGGATATTTATTTAACTTATAAAGTCATGAGAAATGTAATTTTAATACTTGCATTTGCTGCCATCTTTACCTCTTGTGTTGATAAAAAAGAATCAGTAAACATCCAGGAGCTAAACCAGCAGTTTATTAACGCCTGGAATGCCAGGGATGCAGATAAAGTTGTTTCTTTACTTGGTGAGGACGTACATTTTCTACAGGGTGAGATTCACTTTCAGGGAAAATCGGAAGTTGCCGACAAGTGGGTACGTTCTACAATGGGTACCATAACTGATCTGAAAACAAACGTTGTTAGTTCAGGTACAGGGGAAGACATTGCTTATGAAGCAGGTACTTTTTCTGTAGATGTATTGCCTGCTGGCCCTGATCAGCCAGGTGGGGTAGGAGAAGGTAATTTTATGTTGCTTTGGAAAAAAGGAGCAGAAGGCGAATGGAAACTTCATTATGCTCAACTTGAAGATCTACCAGTGCAGGCAAAAAATATGTAATAGATACCTAGTATAAAAGCAGTGAAGCCAGCTTAAATTTTTAAGCTGGCTTCACTGCTTTTATACTTATCTGATTCTTCTCTTTATAAAATAAGTCATACTAGTGAAAACAGATATGCAGTGTTTTTTTAAGTGATTGTTCGCCTCTATAATACCTTGTAAACAACCAGTTTTAGTATAACAACAGGAGTTAGACAAAAAAAAGTCTTTGCTATAACCCACCTCATCTCTCCATTATTGACTAAATATATAAAAATATATATTTTTTAATTAATTTATTCATCTTTCACTTATATATAAACGTATATATATACCAATATAAGTACCTGTATGATATAACATCTTAATTATGTACAAATAATGCAGCTTGTTTTAGGTCAATTAAATATAAACAAAGGCAAAATTGCGTGTCGATTTATAATAAAGTAGACCTTACCTGTATACTGTAGTGCTTGAAATGAAACACAACCAACTTTTAATATAAATTTTTGCTAAATGGTGAAATTTTACTTCCTCTCGTTTTTCCTGCTTTGCTATGTTGCGGTGTTTGGCCAGACGAAGGGCCTGATATACAAGCCTGCCACTACACTTGAAGGTAGAGCTGTTTTAGACCCGAATAGTGATGGGTATACTTCCAAGACTACAACGGGATTTGTTTCCAATGACCGAGGTAATGGAGAAAGTGAAATACCATATACTCCATTACCTGTATTAGAAAAAGAACCCGTACAGGATCTGCTTAAGGGGCCGGGTTGTGGTTTTACTGATATTGTTGATTCAGGCGCAGATGACCCGGTTATGTTTTACTTTGACGGTACTAATTTTTTGGTCCGTTTCCGCCTGAACAAAACATCTCCTAATACAAAAGGCTATAGCGTACTGATAGACACGGATCAGAAGTTCGGTTTCTCCGGGCCAGAGGCAGATCCAAATGCCGTACCAGGCAATCCTGGTTTCGAGATGGAATTGGTGATGCTAACAAACAGGAGTGTGAGCCTGTTTAATGTTGATGGAACGACATCGCCTGTCTTGCTGATAAGTAAGGATTACGATGCCCATTCTCAGAAGTCTATTGCCTACACAGAAGAGTGCGGAGACCCTGACTATTTTTATGATTTCTATATGCCCTGGTCAGATTTTGGCCTTGATGTAAATACAAAACTCAGAATGGCCGCTGTGACTGTTCTAAGCCCTGCTCCAGCCATTGGTAATAATGCAAAGTCAGATGTGGGTGGAGTAGACGACAGA
Source organism: Pontibacter sp. MBLB2868 (assembly GCF_051904785.1). Lineage (NCBI taxonomy): Bacteria > Pseudomonadati > Bacteroidota > Cytophagia > Cytophagales > Hymenobacteraceae > Pontibacter > Pontibacter sp. MBLB2868. The sequence goes on from NZ_CP196710.1 coordinate 1,159,745, forward strand.
ACGTATAGCGGCAACTATGACCAGTTATTTTGGGACCTGATCTCATACTACAGGCCAACTGCACCAGGTGATATGAGCACCTCACCACTCGCGCTTTCCAGATGCCCAACAATAACAGTATCAGTATTTGCAAACAGTTCTTCGGTGCGTGGTTCGTCTACTGAAGCAGATGGAACAAGAATTGAGCTGTACCGGAACGGTAGCACCTTGCTTGGAACCGGAATGGTAACTTTAGGCAACTGGGCAGTAACAGGAATTTCGGGGTTAGCAGCCGGAGATCAGGTTAAGGCCATTGCCATTGCCCCTGGAAAAGCAGCATCCGAAAGCTGCGGCACCACATGGGTAGGTGCAGCTTATACACCCCCATGTACAAACCCTTATACACCTGTGAATGTAACTGCTGTGAATAACAGCAGGAAGGGCATTTCCGGGAATGTGCTGGTTCCATCACCTACAAATGTAAAAATTAAGGTGCTCCTGGATGGTAAACTGTTTTATACCTCTGATATACTTAGCGTTTCCGGTTCCAGTGCAAACGCTTCTACCAACCAGTTCTGCTTTAAAGCAACCAAGTCAGGTAGCTCCCTTATTTACAACATGGCAGTTACCGGTAACTGCCAGAGCGGTGCACCCCAGGATATGCCTGTTGGTATGTACCAGTTTATAGTGGTCTCTGCGGATGCCGCTGGTAATTATACCTGTAATTCTGAGCCGGCTTTTTTATGTTTAGGTACTTCCCAGTCTTCTGCCAGTCCTGTAATTGCTAATTCAACTATTTACGAAAACACATCCAGCATAGCAGGTACAGCTGCAGCGGGGGCTTACCTTATAATTAAGCTAAACGGGGTACAGCAAGGAACCTTAAAGCTTGCTCCATCAGAAACGAACTGGGAATACCCTGTATCCGGACTGAAAATTGGTGATGTTTTGTCCGTTGTCGCGATAGAGGATGGGAAGTGTTTCTCGAATGAAGTGTCAGCTACCGTTACTGGTCCGCAAACGTCTACCCCGGTTGTGTTAGGGGCTTATTGTGCTTCCTCTGGCGGAGCCACTTTAACTATTTCCGGTACAAGTAACGAACAAGATGGTACACTCATTGAGGTTTTCAGAGGAGCCACAATGGTGGGGACTACAACAGTGTTCAATGGTACCTGGTCAAAGCTTGCAACACTTTATGCTGGTGATAATATAACTGCCAAAGCTATTGCGCCTGGTAAAACTCAAAGTACCATTTCTAACACTGTACAAGTAAACGGAACCTTACCAGGATCCAGCTTGAGTATAAACAGTCCTTTGGTAGAGGGGGACAATACTGTTAGTGGCACAACTACTGTTGCTGGAACGATAAAGCTATATATTGACGGCTTTTATTTAGCCGAAACAATTACTTCAGGTACATCCTGGACGATAACCGGACTTCATGCCTATGATATTTATGCAGGTGGAAACGTTACGGCAACAGTAACAACAGGAGGGGGGTGTGAAAGTGATCCTTCGGTAGCTGTTTCGGTTAATTGTGTTGCCCCTCGGGCTGATATTGCCATCAACCCGGCTACTTCTACCATTTGCTCCGGCCAGACTACATCTTTTACCATTACTTCATCAGAAAACCTGGTGATCTACGAACTCTATAACGGTACTGCCCGAACTGGTTCTTCTGTTTTGGGTAACGGAGGGGAAATAACGCTTACTTCAGGTCCCATAACTGCAGATACCCAGCTAAGCATCAGGGCACTGAAAATCGCTACTGTAGCCTGTAATTCCACCATGGTCAATACGCACGCTGTTTTTGTTAACCCTGAAATAACTAACAATACGGTAAGTGACCCGGAAACAGGAACAGCGTATTGCGGAGCTTCAGAAGTAGGAGCCATTACAGGGTCGTTACCAACAGGTGGCAACGGAGTTTATACTTACCAATGGCAAAAAAGCCACGATAATACTACCTGGGGCCAAATAGAAGGTGCTACCTCACAGCATTTTTCACCCGGATTGGTCACTGAGACAACTTACTACAGAAGATGGGTAATGAGTGGCGCCTGCGCAGAAGTGAATGCGAGTGCCTCTGTAAAGATCACCATTCACCCGACCATTTCGAACGAACTAAGTTATAACGGACCATCTTCTTTCTGTTTAGCCGGGCAACCTGGCCAGATCTCCGGTAGCTCCGACGCTACTTTTGCTAGCTACCAATGGCAGCAAAGTATAGATAACCTCACGTGGACGGATATTGAAGGTGCTACTGCAGCAGATCTAACACCTGCTACTCTAAACCAGACAACATTATTCAGAAGGAAAGTAAAGACAGGTGTATGCGAAAGTACAAGTGTTCCCATCACTTTCACTGTCTATCCTGCTCTGAGCAAAAATGTGCTGGCTGCGCCCGCAGCAGTAGTGTTTTGTAATAGTGGAGATGTTGCAGAGATAACGGGTTCTGTTCCTGAAGGTGGAGATGGGGCCTATACGTATCGCTGGCAGCTAAGCACTGACAATGGCAACAGTTATTCTGATATTTATCCGGCTGTTGCTACGAAAGATTTTACACCCGGAACAGTTAACCAAACTACTTATTTCCGAAGAATTGTTGAGAGTGCAGGATGTGCGGTTTCCAGCAGTAATGCAGTAAAAGTATCGGTAGCGTCAGCTATAGTGTCAACGCTGACAGCAGATGATGCAGAGTTACCAGCCGATGGAGTAAGCAGTACTATCATTCGGCTTCAACTCAAAGATGCTTTCGGTACTACTGTACCGGAGGAGGTGTGCGCCTTACGCTTATTTACAGACAAAGGAGTCTTATCAGCATTAGAATATGTTAGGGACGGAATGTACACAGCTACCTTAACAGCTGGTACAGTTTCGGGAATAGCTACCATCACCGGCAGCCTTAACAATGAGGCTATTAACGAAATGGTAGAGGTACACTTCACACCTGTTGTTAACTTAGTTGCAACACAACTGACGGCTTCCCCGACATCCTTACCGGCTGATGGAGCAAGTACCTCTGTTGTTCATCTTTCCTTTAAAGATCATAATGGTAGCGCCATTTCTGTGGATGAGGCGAAGGTCAACATACTATTTGATGGCATCGCTGTCACTGTTTCATCACTCGGAAGTGGAGCCTTTGAAGCTGTTGTGCCAGCCCGGACCACGACTGGCATAGTGCAGGTAACTGCAATTTACAATGGCACACCAATAGCTGACAATGCTACAGTAGAATTCACTTCAGCAGTGAAAACCAATGCTACTTCTATAACAGCTTCACCGACAAGTGTACCGGCAAACGGTTCAGATACTTCAGTTGCTACTGTCACCTTCCGCGATCATTCAGGTCAGTTAGTTGCTGTGGATGCCTCAGATGTGGTGATTCTGCTGGATGGAACAGCTGTGCCCGTAACTCCTGTAACTACCGGCACTTTCACAGCAGTGGTGCCTGCACGAACTGTGGCCAGTATAGTACGTGTAACGGCAACATACAAAGGGGCTCTGTTAAGCGGTTCTGCCGCAGTTACTTTTACTCCGGCTGTTAACCTTGACGCCACAACTGTGTCTGCAGCCCCTGAGCGGGTGAATGCAGATGGAAATAGTACTGCAGTAGCCAGGCTTACCATCCTCGACTATGCAGGAAACGCCATTGCTACGGAAGCAGATAAAGTTGAGATCCTGCTGAACGGAGTTCCTGTACCGGTGAGGGCAGTTACGGCAGGAGTGTTTGAAGCAACAGTACCAGCAGGAGTGGATGCCCGGGTAGTGAATGTCACAGCCAGGTATGATGGAAATGAGATCAGCGATCATGCAACTGTAAACTTTGTTACTGCGCTAAACTTGGCAGCCACCAGCGTTACGGCAATACCTGAAAAGTTGGATGCGGATGGAGTGAGTACTTCAGTGGCACAGGCTTCTTTCTATGACTTTGCCGGCAATCCGTTTGCATTAGAACTGGCAGACGTTGCGTTGCTACTGGATGGCACAGGGACAACAGCCACTCTGAAAAGCAAGGGAATTATAGAAGCAATTGTGCCTGCCCGTTCTAATGGTGGGTTTGTAACTGTTACTGCCACCTATAAAGGTTCAGAAGTTACTGATAAGGCCATAGTTGAGTTTGTTGAGGTAGTTGTGCCGGCGCCAGCTATGTCAATGTCTACAGTGGTGGCAAACCCAACCACAGTGATCGCTGATGGCCTGAGCACATCCGTAATTACGGTGCAGTTGAAAGATGCCAACGGAAACCCGACTTCATCAAATGAGCCATTAAAGATTGTATCCGGCCTGGGTACACTGAGCGCAGTGACTAACAACGGTAACGGACATTACGCAGCTACTCTTACTTCATCCGTAACCGGCCAGACAGTTATTACAGCCAGCCTGGGAACCGAAAATTTTTCATCAAGACCTGTAGTAACCTTTATCCCAGGTAGAGCAAGTGCACTTACAGCTACAATCGTAGCTTCAGAAACAGTAATTCCTGCAGATGGTGCCAGTACGTCATTACTAACGATAACACTTTACGACGCCAATGGAAACAGAATTAACTCTGGAGGCGAAACTGTTACCCTGGCATCCTCACTTGGTACTTTACAAGCTGTAACGGATAATCAGAACGGTACCTACACGGCCACTCTTACCGCCAGCACTATTAGCGGGACCGCGACAGTAAGCGGTTGGATAAATAGCGTGGCTATGGTTCACACTGCCACTGTTCATTTTACTGCTATCAATCATGCTCCTGTAGCACAGGATGATAGCTATCTGGTTAATAACCATGAAAAACTTTCCGGTAATGTCCTTTTGAACGACCTGGATCCGGATGGGGACCCCCTGACAGCTAAAACCGCACTGGTGCGCGCACCGATATTTGGATCTGTGGTCTTGCAACCCGACGGTAGCTTTGTGTATACTCCAGCCAAAGGGTATGTAGGTGACGATAGTTTCAAATATCAGGTTTGTGATGATGGTGACCCTAAGCTTTGTGCCGAAGCTACGGTTTCGATACAGGTAAAGCAGGGGCTTGTATTTATTCCGGAAGGTTTCTCGCCGGATGGAGATGGGGAAAATGATGTTTTCACCATCTATGGTGCAGAAGACTACAGGGTATCACTTAAGATATTTAACCGCTGGGGTACGATCGTGTACGAGAACAAAGACTACAAGAACGATTGGGATGGAGCGGCTAATAATGGAGTCGTTTTAGGGAATAAACTGCCGGATGGTACCTATTTCTACATTGTTGACCTTAACAACGGCGAGAAACCAAGGTCGCACTCTGTAATAATAAAAAGAAACTAAATAAAACAGTGCTGGCAAACGGCTCAAAAACGTGTTGCCAGCACTTCAAAATTCCATATCTCTTTATTTTATGAAAAAAGTTTTACTTCAGTTTAGCGTTATGTTCTGCCTTGTTTTACTGTCTACCAGTAAAGGTTTTGGGCAGCAGGACGCTATGTACTCACAATACATGTTTAACGGGCTTATACTCAACCCTGCTTATGCGGGCAGCAGCGACGGGATAAGTGCCTCGGCTTTGTACCGGAACCAGTGGGTGAACATAGAAGGCGCACCGGTTACACAGACTTTATCTGTGCATGCCCCTTTCCGGAATAACAATGTGGGGCTCGGACTAGCTGTGGTTAATGATAAGATAGGAGTGACGAATAACCTAAGTATGAATGGGATCTATGCTTTTCGTATCAAAACGGAGGCAGGCGTAATAGCTATGGGGTTGCAGGCAGGCATTATCAGGCATCACGCCGATTACACAAATGTGCAGACAAACCCACAGGGGAATCCGGATGAGAACTTTAGTGATGTACAGGATTTTCTGATGTTTAATTTCGGAAATGGGTTTTACTACCACACCGATAAGTTTTATGCCGGGTTATCTGTGCCTGGGTTGTTCAGAGCTAAAATATCAGGCAGCGGCAACAAGTCGTCGTATTATCCGGAACATACGCGCCACTATTACCTTAGCACCGGTTATGTGTTTACACTTTCGGATAAGGTGAAGGTGAAGCCTTCTACCTTAGTAAGAGTAGCGGAGGGAGCTCCGGTTCAGTTTGATATTAACACAAATGTCTGGCTGTACAACACCATCGGGTTGGGCGCATCTTACCGCTCCGGCAACACGCTGGTAGGCATTCTGGAGCTGCAGGTTTCCAAACAGTTCAGGCTGGGCTACTCCTATGACCAGCCGGTAGCAGACATAAGTCGCTATACGGCAAGCACACATGAAGTAATGCTACGTTTTGATGTAGCTCCCTCCGGTTCCAAATTCGTTTCACCTCGTTTCTTTTAAAACATGAAAATGAGGACGTACAAAGGAAGTATGGTATCAAGGAAGAATCTGTCGCTTTTAGCCTTTTCGCTGCTGCTGGCCTCAACCACATTTGGGCAATCTTCTCAGGTAACAAAAGGGAATAACTTTTACCATGTACAGGATTTTAAAGCTGCTGCAAAAACATATGAAAAGGTTCTGAGGTCAGACCCAGAAAATGCTCCGGTTGTTATTAACCTGATCGACTGTTACCTGAAAACAGGGCAGGAGGAAATAGGGGGAAACTGGTTGATGTCTTTTTTAAATGACACTGCTGATCCGGGACATCTAAAATCACTGGCACAGGTAATGGCCGCAAATGGAAGGTATAAAGATGCTACCATACTTCTGCAGAAAGCGACTGAACTAGGGGCGGATGAGGAAACTGTCCGTTGGTTGAATGCCTACATGCATCTGTCTCAGTATTTTGCAGACTCAGCGCGCTTTAAGATCAGTAAAGCAGCGTTCAGTTCAGCATCTTCTGATTTCAGTCCGGTATATTATCAGGATGGGCTGGTATTCAGTTCGGCACGTGGCACAGAAAAAACGGACACAAAACAGGCAGCCTTTATTGACCTTTACTATGTACCTGGTAATGTATCAGCTGCTGTTCCTTTTAGCCGGGAAATTAACTCTGACTACCATGAAGGCCCTCTGACATTTAATGCCTCGCAGGACACAGTTTATTTTACACGCAATAATTTTAGAAGAAGGTCTTTGTTCAGCAAAGCAGCTACAAATAAGCTGCGTATTTACATGGCGGTATTGCAGAACGGTAAATGGAAGCAGGCGCAGGAGTTCCCTTTTAACCGGGAAGCCTATTCAGTAGGACATCCGGCATTGTCCGGAAGTAACGTAATGTACTTTGTTTCTGATATGCCGGGAGGTTTTGGAGGAGCAGATCTGTATAAAACAGTAAAAGTAGGAGGAGTTTGGCAGGAGCCGGTCAACCTTGGGGAAGGTATAAACACTTCTGGAAACGACTTATTCCCATTTGTTGCAGATGATGGTACGTTATACTTTGCCTCGAACGGACACCCCGGTTTAGGTGGGCTGGATATTTTCTTTGCTCCTGTTACCGACAAAGGTTTTGGGGCTGTTAAGAACATGGGCTATCCTGTAAATACTTCCGGTGATGATTTCGGACTCATTTTAAAGGGTAATACAGGATATTTTAGCTCAAATAAGCAGCAACTGCAGAACGATGATATTTATACGCTTGCAATTGTCGCTAAACAAGGGAGAACAGCTTCAGAAGTTGAACAGGTTAAACGTAATGTTGCGTTTAAAATTAAATCGCAGGAAACAGGGCTTTTGAAAGAGGACCGCGACTACAGGAAACCTGCTGTAGGTTTAACCATACCTGAAGAAGCGGATCTGGGTGCAAATTTGAAAGGCGAATTTGGCCAGTCAAAAAAAATACACAATGAATCGGGGGCTCAGCGTAAAACTGAAGTGGCTGCTGTTGTTGGGAAAACACATCGATATTATGTTGTTGCAGGCAGTTTTAAATCTGCGGAAGGGGCAAGGCTAGTGCAGCAAAGATTAAAGCAAAAAGGCCTTGAAAGTAAAGTACTTGCTGCAGGTGCCAATGCCGCTATGCACCGGGTAACGGTAGCCGATTTCGCCAGCAGAGAAGAAGCCTTGAAAATGTTGCCAAAGCTAAAAGCAAAGTATGGTACATCTGCCTGGTTACTAAACTATTAAATAAACCCTTACCATATTATCTTCCTGCAAACGCAGCAGCTTTATAGCTGCTGCGTTTGTTTTAATGTTGCTGCTCCAATTATCAAGTCTGGTTTTGATTGTTCTTAAATGAGTAAGGCATCTATCCGATGTGCCTGAACTTTACCTTCGCACGCTGACCAGGAGAAAATAGTGAAGCGTCCATCCTGAGAAGCGATAAGTGCCAGGGCATCCCGTTGGTCATGCACGAACTGTGCAGCAGATAAGTGCCTGGTGCCTCCGTTAATGGCTGGGTGCATGGAAATAGGAATACGACCTAAGATTGGCTCTGTCGCAATTATTTCCTGCACGGCAGCGCAACCATCCCGACGACCTATTTTGGCACCGAAAGCTAACAACTCATACTTGTCGCTAATGATCGTGGCTCCGTCAATGGCTGTAAGGCCGGCAATTCGTTCTATTTCCCGGCTCACTTTGTTTTGCCACACAACACTTTCGGTTTCTTTCTGTTCAGTTTCTAACAAGGCAGCCAATCCCGGAAAAGCAGGTTCTATGGCGTAAGAGATTGGATGTATAATAGAACTACGCCAAACATCCGTTTCTGCAGGAACCACCAAAAGAGAGCCACCATGTTTATGAGCGCTCATAGAAACAGCCATTTGGATCAGAACATTAACCGAATCGTTCCAGGAAGCGGGAACCGCAAAGTGAAGCAGGGATGTCAACAATCCAGGGCAGTCAGGAAGTGTAGAGCTATTCTCATCAATGACCTTGATCTCATCGCCCTTCAGCACTGCAACGTTTGCAAACTTTCCAAAGCCACCAATGCGCCGGTGCTTTACCACGATTAAACCTGGCTCAGACACATCCACGACGAAGCAAAAGCTGGGGATGGAGCGGGTAGCACCCCAAACGAACAGCTCGCCATCATAATGCCACACGCCTAAATGAATTCCGGGACGCTCCACACCCGGGCCAAGTTTAGTAAGAGCTGCGGAACTAAGTGGCAGTCGCTGTTCCAGTTTTAATGGCTGTTCTACCTGCTCCGGAGGCAGCCAGGCCAGTGAGATCCTGGGTGCAATTCCCTCTTCACGTCGCAGGCTGGCCCAAAAAGCAGTGTCTAGGATAGCTTCAATAACAGGTGCAGAAGGAGGCGCTGCCAGGGATTCGTCACCTTGTTGTTGTGCAGCCATGATGTGCTGCTCGAAGTGCTCTTGCAGTTGCTTAGCCACAGTTTTGGCTGCCTGGTAAGTTATTTCACGTTTCAACTCCATCGTTTCCATCCAAACGCCGCCGGTGTCGTTTTGTTTTCCTGCTTCAGTCGCACTGCTTTTACAAAGCTCTCCAGGTGTAGATTACCGGATAAGTCATAACAAAACGAGGGCTGCAGTATACTGCAGCCCTCGCGTTATCAAATTTTTTCCTGTTTACTTTAAAGAAGCCCTAAGCCTGGTTTTTGTCAGAAATTTACGGATACTTTTTTCGAACTCTTCCGGCTGTTCCTGGTAAGGGCAGTGTCCTGTTTCCATCACTTTATAAGTTGCGTTCGGAAACTTGAATGACTTATAATGCTCAGGGCCAACAGAGTAATCGTATTTGCCTGCAAACACAAGCACCGGTACTTTGATGGCTGCAGTTTTAGCAGTAAAGTCTTGTTCATATTCCGGATAGTTCCAGACCTGGCCGCCAAAGTGCCAGTTGAGGGTAGTGTCCATTACAGCAGCCATGTCCTGGAACATTTTTTTGTCGCGGTACATCATTTTGTAGGACAGGTCTTTTTCATTCAGCTTCGACCATACGGCACCAAAAGCCTCTGTCTGAGATACGCCTGGTTTGAGAAACTCTGATTCCGGCACATTCAGTATGCGTGCACCCTGCTTAATAGCGTTCTTCTTTGCATCATCCAGGTTAAGCGTACTGTTTACATAAATTGTTGCCGCCACATGGTCGGGATGCTGATATACATACTCGGTGCCTATCGTCCCTCCAAATGAATGTGGCATAATGATCCATTTATCATAACCCAGGTAAGACCTTAATTCTTCAAAGTCTTTTACCTGACGGGCCAGAGAGTAATCCGTTTTTTCATCTCCTTCTGATCTGCCGCAGCCACGCTGGTCAACATAGATCATCGTCATGTCCTTTTCTGCGATATCACCACCTAAAGCGTAGAAATATTTTGGCCATGAACCCGGCCCACCATGAATGAACAGGCATGGTGTCCCTTCTCCAGCTATCCTGACATATAGTTTCACAGAATCAGATGTGGTGAAGTAAAACGATTTGTTTTGTGCCTGTGAGAACAGGGGGGATATAAAAAGGAATAGAAGCAGGCAATTAAAAAAGATTTTTTTCATGGTTATGGAGCTTATTTACTTTCTAAACTGAAACAAGGACGGAGCAAGATCTAAAAAGATGCAAGTTCCGTCCTTATTAAAGATATTATTTTAAGATGTAACGCGAAATGCGCTTTGTTTATGACATTTAAAATCAGATAATATCTTCTGCAGTTGGGTCAACTTCCTGCACTTTGGAGCCCAGGAAACCATAGTATACGATGTATAAATAGCAGATCAGTGGTACTATGAATGACATTTGTAAATTGCCTGAAACGTCAGCTACATAGCCCTGTAGCGGTGGAATTATGGCTCCTCCTACAATTGCCATTACTAATAACGATGAACCCTGGCTGGTATGTACGCCTAAGCCTTTGATAGCCAGCGTAAAAATTGTAGGGAACATTATGGAGTTGAACAAACCGACAGCTATAACGGCCCACATGGCTACCGCACCAGTGGCCATCATGGTAATGAGCAAGAGAACGATAACAGCTGAAGCAAAGAACCCAAGCGTTCTGCCAGGTAAAAATCTGCCCAACAGCAAAACCAGGAAGTTAATGGCGATCAAACCAACAGCGATCATGGCCTGTTGCGGTCCGTAAATCGAGTACACTACTACCACTACAACAGCAGTTATTCCTGCTATGATCATGTACTTGTAGTTGCTGTTCCTGAAATCAGCCAGAGCCACGGCTCCAAAGAACCTGCCGATCATGGCCCCGCCCCAGAAGAAAGCCAGGTACTGCCCACCTTCAGCGGCAGTTAAACCAGCAATTTGAGGAAGTTTGAAGAAGTTTATAAGCGTACTGCCAATAGCAACCTCTCCGCCAACATACATAAAGATACAGATGATACCCAACACCAGGTGCCGGTATTTCAGGGCACCGGCATCAGGAATTATTCTTCCTTCCCCTTTAACATGAGGCAATTTCGCCAGTTTGATCATAACAGCAATAGCAACAAGTGTTGCTGCGAGCCCCAGGTAAGGCATTTTTACAGAATCAGCACTGGATGCTTCTACAGCCTGTACTCCCTCAAAAATCAGATAACCTCCAATTAGTGGCGCAACAGTAGTACCAAAGGAATTAAGTGCCTGCGTAAGGTTTAGGCGGCTGGCGGCGCTGCTGGCTGGCCCAAGTATAGTAACGTAAGGGTTGGCAGCTATCTGAAGTATGGTGATACCTGAGGCAAGCACGAATAGCGCCAGCAGGAAGAAACCATAGCTTTGGTAATCCGCGGCCGGATAAAAAAGCACACAACCCACCGCAGAAACGATGAGTCCTACTATGATGCCATTCTTATACCCGATCTTCATGATAGGGTCACCCTTTGTCATGGAGGTTATAAAGTAGAGCAACGAAATAATAAAGTATGCACCAAAGAAAGCAGTTTGGATAAGCATTGCCTGCCAGTGCTGCAACGTAAACACCTGCTGTAACTTTGGTATCAGAATATCATTCATGCAGGTGATGAAACCCCACATAAAGAAAAGAAGTGTCACTGTGATCAGTGGGCCTGTAAAACTCTTGTTAGAGAGATCATCTGCTTTAGAAGATTCTATAGGAGTTCTTGTAGTAGGAGCGGTTCCAGCCATAAAATATAATGCTATTTAGATTTGAGATTGCTTAAGTTTTGAGTATTGAAAACTGGCAGAGCAGTTTTTTTGTGTAAATATAGTATATGATATTCTTTGACGTCGTATAACCACTGCAAAACACCACGTAGAAGCAAAGCTGCAGCTCGTTCTGATACACCAGTTAAGTAAAAAAGGATTCTGTTTAACATCTATACTTACTTTTTAGTTATAGCCTCAGGTTATATAAAATGAAAAAACAGGAGCAGGTGAGTGGCTACTAACTTAATTCAATAGTAAGTTAACTTTTTGAAATCATTGCTATATCTTGTAAAAAATTTGCTGCAACACTATGTAATACCTAGATTGTTGTTCCTGCTTTGAAAACATCTGCTATCTAATAATCAAACATGTTATTTACGGGCATTCAGGCTTGTGAATTTGCACTTTGTTATATTTTATGAAAAAAATTTACTTTAACGGTTTTCTGTTATTCTTCCTTTTTGTGTGTGCTCATGCTTTTGGGCAAGTAGTAAGCACAAAACCTGTTCTTCCTACAGCCGATAAGCCTGTTACGCTGGTATTTGATGTTAGCAAAGCAACAGACTCACGGGCAAGTGGTATAAAGAATGCACCTGATGATGTTTACCTGTGGTCCGGTGCAGGGAGTACAGAAAGTGAAAGTGATGCTTTTACCTTTCAGCCTGCTGGTCAGACTGTCTGGACTTCTCCCTTCGCTCCCGGTAAAATGACTTACCTGGGTAACAACCGGTGGGCAATCACCATTACCCCACGCAGCTACTTTGGTGTAGCTGCAGGCACCCCGATCCGGAAACTGGGCCTACTGCTCAAAAATGGCAATGGGTCAGCACAAACAGAAAACTTTTATGTATCTGTTTTTCCTTCAACTGGGGTAGTGGGGGCCTTTAGTTCTCCAGTGGAGGAATCGTTCTTTGTAAATGCCAACACCATTATACCTGTTAAAGCTTATACTTCAGCAAAAGCAGATATAACCCTGAAAGTTGATAATACAGTAGTTGCATCCGTTCAAAATCAGGATTCATTGGTTTATAACCTTAATTCCGGCGCACTTTCCGGTGTAAAAAGGACTGTTGTTTTCGAAGCAACAGTAGGTTCTGAAACAGCTACGGATGTTTTCTACTATACTGTTAAACCTACTCCACAGGTAGCATCCTTGCCAACTGGTATCAAAGACGGCATTAATTATACCGGTGCCACCAGCGTTATACTTTCATTATTCGCACCGCAGAAAGACTTTGTGTATGTTATAGGAGAGTTCAATAACTGGACACCATCGGAAGCCTATCTCATGAAGCGCACTCCGGATGGGGAAAGATACTGGCTGGAATTAAATGGTCTGCCAGCCGGGCAGGAGGTAGCTTTCCAGTACCTGGTTAACGGCACCATTGCCGTTGCGGACCCTTACACACATAAGATACTTGACCCCAACAACGACAAGTACCTGACAGATGCCAATTATCCCAACCTGAAACCTTACCCGAACGGGCCTCAGGGCATAGTATCATTATTACAGACAAACCAGGAGACTTTTAACTGGACGGTACAGGATTTTAAGCGTCCGGATCCAAAAAACTTAGTGGTATATGAAATGTTGGTACGGGATTTTGTTGCTACCCGAAACTATAAAACCTTAACTGACACCTTATCATACTTCAAACGCCTGGGTATTAATGCCATTGAATTAATGCCGGTTATGGAGTTCAGCGGGAACGACTCCTGGGGTTATAACCCGATCTTCTACCTGGCGCCAGATAAAGCATATGGTACTGAGAAGGACCTGAAGATGTTTATCGATGTCTGCCATCAAAATGGAATTGCAGTTATTCTGGATGTAGTATTTAACCAGGCTGATTATGAGTTTCCGTATGTAAAGCTTTACTGGGACGGGAATAAGCCTGCTGCAAACAGTCCGTATTTTAACCCGGAAGCAACACACCCTTTCAGCGTCTTTTTTGACTTTAACCATGAAAGTCCCGCTACTGAAAAATTTGTGCAGCGGGTGACCAAGTTTTGGCTGGAGGAATATAAAGTGGACGGCTTCAGGTTTGACCTCTCCAAAGGGTTTACACAAAAGAAAACAAATGAAGTAGGTGCCTGGAGTGCTTACGATGCCAGCCGGGTTGAGAACCTGAAGCGCATTTACGATGAGGTAAAAGCAGTTGAGCCCACTGCCTATGTTATAATGGAGCACTTCGGAGATAATACAGAAGAGAAGGAACTGGCTGCTTATGGTATGTTATTGTGGGGTAATGCTAACTATGACTATCGTAATGCGGCAAAGGGTGAGGCCACTAACATGGACTGGATCTCCTATAAAAAACGTGGCTGGCAGCAGCCAAACGTACTTGGCTACATAGAAAGCCATGACGAGGAGCGACTGGTGTATGACGTGATGCAATACGGGCTCTCTAATGGCACTTACAATACGCGCAGCTTAGTTACTGCATTAAACAGAGCAAAGCTAGCTGCCACCTTCTCGCTTTTAGTACCCGGACCAAAATTAATCTGGCAGTTTGGGGAGTTAGGCTATGATGTATCGATTGACTACAACGGTAGAACTGGTGCAAAACCACTCCACTGGGAGTACCTGAATGACTCAGAACGCAAGAAACTTTATAAAGTATACGCGGAACTCATCAAGCTTAAAACTACCAATCCTTTATTCCAGACCACTGACTTTGACCTGGCATTTGATGGGATGGTGAAGCGCATGGTATTCTCTAATGCTGGTAACACAGCTTTTGCGGTTGGTAACTTTGATGTGAAAAAGCGTACCGAAGAAGCTAAATTCCCTTTCGGTGGTAAATGGTACGATTATTTTACGGGTGAGGCAGTAACCGTGAAAGACCCTATGGAGAAGATCATACTTGAACCTGGAGAGTTCAGATTATTTACTACACTACAATTACCAACTCCGGAAGCTGGGCTTTTGCCTTGGCAAAATGTAGCCCTCTCTGCAGAAGACGAGATGGCGGCTATTTCCACGAAGGTATACCCGAATCCTTTTAAAGAAAGAACCATCATTGAGATCAATAATAATTACAGAGGTCTGGTTAATTTAAAAGTAATGGATGTAACAGGTAGAGTGATACAGACCGAAGTTGTTGCTAAGAACCAGGAATTACTGATACACCTGATTGACTGTCATACTTTAAAAGCGGGAGTTTACTTGCTTCAGGTTGAGATAGGGCAGGGCAGAACAGTTAAAAGAGTTTTAAAGACAAATTAAAACAAGTCTAAAATATTCTGTTTCGTTTTCTGTGTCTAAGACAAGCCTGGCTTTAATACAACACTATCACTTTTGTGTCGGCTATTGTTCTAAACGCAGTTATTCTATTGGCAATAGTAAGCTTTTTACTACTTTCTATTACGTGTTGCCAGAAAGCATATGATGAACTTTAAAGTACAAGTATATCAGGCTGCTGTGGTGCTGTTGTGTTTAGGTGGGATGCAGCCTCAGCAAGCACAGGCCCAACAAAAAAAGCAAGTGAGCACGGCTCCGGTTTATGTAGATAAGCAGGGTGTGATGCGATGGGAAAAGGACAATAAAGAGGCTAATTTCTTTGGCGTCAACTATACCGTCCCCTTCGCCTATGGCTACCGTTCTCATAAAGCGCTGGGTGTAGAACTTGAAAGCGCAATAGATCAGGATGTTTACCACATGGCCAGGCTTGGGTTTGACGCTTTCCGGGTGCACGTTTGGGACACAGAAATTTCCGATTCAACGGGTAACTTACTGGATAATGAGCACTTACGTTTGTTTGATTACCTGATCTACAAGCTAAAGCAGCGTAATATCAAAGTACTGGTTACGCCTATTGCCTTCTGGGGGAATGGCTATCCGGAGCCGGATGAGAAGACACAGGGTTTTTCAAGTGTTTACAACAAACAGCAAGCCGTTACCGAAGAAAAGGCATTCAAGGCACAGGAGCGTTATTTGAATCAGTTTTTTCAGCACGTTAACCCTTATACAAAGCTTACCTACCAGAACGACCCAAATATAATTGCTGCAGAGATCAATAACGAGCCAAAGCACTCCGGGCCAAAAGCAAGAGCCACAGAGTATGTTAACCGTATGGTAGCAGCAGTACGGGGTGCCGGCTGGACAAAGCCACTTTTTTACAATATCAGTGAATCACCTACATATGCCGATGCCGTGGCCAAGTCAAATATTGACGGGGTCAGCTTTCAATGGTATCCTACGGGGCTCGTTGCCAACCATACGCTAAAAGGCAACTACCTCCCTAACGTAGACACCTATCACATACCGTTCGATACCATACCAGCATATGCTAACAAAGCCAGGATGGTGTATGAGTTTGATGCAGGTGATGTCCTGCAGTCGGTGATGTACCCTGCCATGGCACGGAGTTTCAGAGAAGCCGGCTTTCAGTGGGCCACCCAGTTTGCCTATGACCCTATGGCAACAGCTTATGCCAATACGGAATATCAGACGCACTACCTCAATCTGGCTTATACACCTGGCAAAGCCCTGAGTGCATTGATCGCTTCCAAAGCTTTTCATAAACTTCCAAGGCTAAAGAGTTATGCCACGTATCCGGCTGACAGCGTTTTTGACGCTTTCCGGGTAAGCTATAAGCAGAATTTAAGTGAAATGAATACGGCAGAAGAGTTTTACTACTCCAATTCTACAGGCTCCAGGCCTGTTAATGCTGCCAAACTTCGTCATATTGCTGGCGTAGGAACTTCTCCAGTAGTTACTTACCAGGGGCAAGGTGCATACTTCCTTGATAAACTGGAGAATGGCGTGTGGCGACTGGAAGTAATGCCGGATGCCATACAGATCAGAGACCCCTTTGCCAAGGCCTCTCCCGATAAAGAAGTTACCCGCATTCAGTGGGCGCAGCAACCGATGCAAATCAGTTTGCCAGACATGGGCAACGACTTTACTTTGGTGGGTTTAAATACGGGGAATGACTTAAAAAAGGGAGCGAAGGAAGGAGCTTTTAAGGTAACACCAGGTGCATACTTGCTGGTAAAAAAAGGTAAGAAAGCGGACCGTTGGTCAGGTGACAAGAAAATTGGTGTGCTAAGGCTAAATGAATTTGTAGCTCCAAAACCTGTTAACGCTATACCTTTTGTAACCCACGAACCTTATCCGGAGGTAACACCGGGTAAACCATTTGAAATCAAAGCTAATATTGTGGGTATAGATTCTGCGGCAAAAGTTATACTAGCTATAAACAATCTATCAGGTGTGTATAAAACTGTGCCCCTAAATATGGTTGAGCCTTATACATACACGGCTACAGTGCCAGCAGAGCTTGCCACACCCGGGGTCATAAATTATCGTATTATCGTTGAGCAGCCCGAGAAGAAATTCTATACTTTCCCGGGCAGGTTTTCGGGAAATCCGTGGGCATGGGATTATTACCACACCGATGCCTGGGCCACCAATGTTGCCGGGCAGGAGGGCGCCCTGGAATTGTTCGACGCCGGTAAAGACAGAAATATTTACGTTTATCCAAATCTATGGAGAAGCAATGAGCGCCAGCTGATTGCAGCAAAAGAGCCAAACCAGCTTATACTCCGGTTATCGGCAAATGAGTTGCCCGAAGAGGGTGTTATGGGTTTTCAGACTTATATTGCAGATAAGCTAAAGGGAAGAACTACAGAAATACCTGGCTTTACAAAGATTGTACTCAGGGCGCGAAGTGCTATCCCGAAACCTATAAAAGTGAGAGTTGCCCTGATCTCCGACGATGCCACAGCATACGTTGCGTATGTTACAGTAGGTCAAAACCTAAAGGATATTGAGATACCTTTAAGTAGTTTAAAGCCGGAAAAACATGTGTTGTTGCCACGACCTTACCCAGGCTTTCATCCATTCTGGTTTGCCCCTGATAAGCCCGAACCATTTAAGTTAAATCAAGCCGAAAAACTGGAGGTATTAACTGGTAAAGGTATTAACCAAGGTGAACAAGGCGCATCCTATAGTCTCGACGTTGAGTCTGTACAGCTACAGAGATAATACGCTGTTACGGATTAGTATAAATTATACTTTAAAACATGCGGAATACACACCAAAAACATAAAACGATAAAAGCTCTTAAAACCCGGCTTCGTTCTCATCTGCCTATTTTATTTATAGCGCTTGTAGGAATAGCTTCGGGATGCAACAGGCAAACAACGCCGCCTGAAACATCAAAAGGTATAGCGGTGAGCACGGTAAGGAGCTTTAACGATGGTTGGGAATTTGCACGTGATATTGATACTACAATTGCTGTTGAAAGACTTTCAGCGAAAAATGAGCGTGAGGTAAAATGGGAGCAGGTATCGCTGCCACACACAGCCCGCCTGGAACCTGTCGAAAAAGTAGAGCAACAGTGGCAGGGTGACGCTTTTTACAGAAAGGTCTTCACTGTTCCGGCTTCTGATAAAGGAAAACATATTGCCTTAAAGTTTGAAGCGGCTATGCAAGTGGCGGATGTTTTCTTAAACGGCAAACACATTTTCAAACATAAAGGTGGTTACCTGCCTTTTTATGTTAACCTATCCGAGGATGTACAGTTTGGGGAAGAGAATGTGCTGCTCGTTAAACTGGATAACCGGGATAACCCACAGGTTGTACCCGGCAAACCTCTGGCCGATCTGGATTTTAATTACTACAGTGGTATTTATCGGGATGTATACTTCATTACAAAAGATAAATTGCACATCTCAGACCCAATTGCAGCCGACAGAGTTGCAGGAGGCGGTATTTTATTGCATTACGATACTGTAAGTGCAGCTTCTGCAGTACTTACAGTACAGACAGAAGTCAAAAATGAGCATCAACAAGCCAGAACGGCACAGCTAAAAACAACTTTAAAGGATAAATCGGGGAAAGTTGTTGCTGAAGCACTTTCAGAGCCAATGCAGGTTAGCAATGGTGCTTATACTACATTCAATCAGCGCCTGAATATTCCCTCTCCCGTATTATGGTCCCCTGACAATCCATACTTGTATGAACTATCGGTGGTGCTCGTCCAGAATGGTCAGGAGACAGATGTGCAGACCCTTAGTACCGGTGTTCGTAATTTCCGTTTTACCCCAGGGGCCTTTTACCTGAATGGTGAAAAGTTGTTTTTGCGTGGTACCAACCGCCACCAGGAGTATCCGTTGGTGGGCTACGCGATGTCCGACAATGCCAACTACCGTGATGCCTGGAAAATAAAGCAGGCCGGCTTCAATTTTGTGCGTTTCTCACATTACCCACAGTCGCCGGCCTTTTTGGCTGCCTGCGATGAATTAGGTATTATGGTAATGGACGCGATACCAGGCTGGCAGTTCTTCGGTGACGAAGCCTTTCAGCAACATGCACTGCAAAATGTGCGTGAGATGGTGCGCCGCGACAGGAACCACCCTTCGGTTATCATCTGGGAGGCTTCACTGAATGAGTCCGGTATGTCGAAAGAGTTTATGGAAAAAGCGCATAATGCCGTGCACGAAGAGTTGCCTTTTAAACAGGTTTATACATGTGGCTGGATAGATGAGGTATACGATGTATTTGTTCCGGCACGGCAGCATGGTAAAGCCCCGGATTACTGGAATAAATACACAAAGCAGAAGCCCCTTTTTATTGCGGAATATGGCGACTGGGAATATTATGCCCAGAATGCCGGTTTCAATCAGAAGGAATATGCTGACTTGCAAGAAGAGGAGCGTACCTCGAGGCAATTGCGCGGATTTGGTCAGAAGAGGTTATTACAGCAGGCACTGAATTACCAGGAAGCACACAATAGCAACCTTCAGGGGCCAGCTGTAGGAGATGCCAACTGGCTTATGTTTGATTACAAACGTGGGTATGCCGATGATATTGAAGCATCAGGTATCATGGACATCATGCGATTACCGAAATTTGCTTTCTACTTTTACCAAAGCCAGGCAGGCCCCCAGGTAGGGGAGCAGGTGCAGTTTGGGAAACCGATGATCTTTATAGCCAACTACTGGAATGACCCTGCAGTAAAAACAGTACGGGTGTTCAGCAACACTGAGGAAGTAGAACTACTGCTGAACGGAAAGGTGATAGCCAGGCAGAAACCCGATCAAAACAAGTATTCTACAAAACTAAAGCATCCACCTTTTACTTTCGAAGTACCGGAGTTTGAACCGGGAACGCTCACAGCAGTAGGATACCTGGATGGGAAAAAAATAATTGAAGCTTCCCAGCGTACACCTCAGGAGGCAGCTAAACTGAGCTTAGATGTAGATATAAGCGGGAAAAAGGCAACTGCCGGAGTAAACGATGTAGTGTTTGTTTATGCATATGTCCAGGACCAGCAGGGAACCACGGTGCCGGGAGCTACACATAAGGTTACTTTTGATGTGCAGGGTGATGCCGAAATAATTGCGACCCACACCGTAAGTGCAGAGGCCGGGATTGCAGCAATACTCTTAAAAATAGGGAAATCTGCAGGCAACGTAACAGTAGAAGCACGAGCAGCAGGACTACAGTCTGCAACAACTACCCTGAATACAGTAGCCGCTAAGTAGCATGCGCAAAAAAACAGGAAACTTAAGCAAAGGCTAGCCTGGTATCTGATAATTTTAGATTGAACCATCCAAAGCTGGCAACTTAAAGGCACGGCTGACTTTTTAATACAGATGATATGCGTGACGCAATTCGAGAGAGATTTATAGAATTATTTAGCACTGAACCCTATTTTTTCAGGTCTCCGGGGAGAGTCAATTTAATAGGCGAACACACGGATTATAACAATGGGTTTGTATTGCCAGCGGCCATTAATAAAGAGATACTATTTGCTGTAGGGCCAAACGATACAGACACTATACGTTTGTTTTCTTATGATATGCAGGAACAGGCAACTTTCGACCTGGCACGTATTGCGCCATCAGACATTAGTTGGGCAAATTACCTGCTGGGGGTCGTTGCGCAGTTTCAGCAATCGGATTACCAGGTGAAAGGATTTGATCTGGTTTTTGGTGGCAATGTACCCATAGGAGCAGGCTTATCTTCTTCTGCTGCTGTTGAGTGCGGACTGGCCTTTGCGCTGAATCATATCTTTGGCTTTGGACTGGATAGATTTGCCCTTGCTAAAGTGGCACAAAAGGCGGAGCATGAATTTGCTGGTGTACGCTGTGGTATCATGGATCAGTTTGCAAGCCTTTTTGGTAAAAAAGAACACGTAATTAAACTGGATTGCCGCTCACTGGACTATAGCTATTACCACTTTGAGATGAGCAATAACTGCATTGTACTCTGTGATACACAAGTTAAACACTCGCTTGCATCGTCAGAGTATAATACCCGCCGGCAGGAGTGCGAAACCGGGGTAGCACTGCTTCACAAACATTACCCTGACGTATCGAGTCTGCGGGATGTGACAGTAGACATGCTGGAGAAGCACCGTCAAGAATTTGATCCTGTTGTTTTCAAGCGATGCATTTATATTGTGCAGGAGAATAGCAGGGTAGAAGCAGCTTGCCGGGCACTTGAGCAAGAGGACCTGGTTTTGTTCGGAGAAAAAATGTTCGAGTCGCATGAGGGCCTGCAACATAACTACGAAGTGAGTTGTACTGAACTTGATTTTCTGGTGGATCAGGCAAAGGAGCATACTGCTGTTTTAGGAGCCCGCATGATGGGAGGCGGTTTTGGAGGATGTACCATCAACATTGTACGCATTGCGGCAATCGATGAATTTATTACTGCCATGAGTAAAGCATATGAACAGCAGTTTAAGATTCCTTTGAAAACTTATATTGCTGAGATAGTGGATGGCAGCAGTATGTTGTCCTGATTGATCTTTAAAACCTATTATGGATTTGCCAACCCAATAAAACTGGTTTCAATATTTCTGATTTATGGAAGCATTTAATTTAGCAGATGATCCGCACCGCCGTTATAATCCCTTAACCGGTGAGTGGGTACTTGTTTCGCCACACCGTGCAAAGCGTCCCTGGCAAGGTCAGGAAGAGGAAGTATGTGAAGACAACAGACTGGAATATGACCCTGCCTGCTACTTGTGCCCAACCAACGTTCGGGCCAATGGAGCACAAAATCCTGATTATAAATCCACTTTTGTTTTCCAGAATGACTTTGGGGCATTAAAAGCCGATACTCCGGAAGGCAGTTATGCGCTTGGCGGTCTGCTTCGGGCGGAAAGTGAGCGCGGCATTAGCAAAGTTATCTGCTTTTCGCCCCGCCACGACCTTACCCTGGCTGATATGGATGTTGCAGATATCCGGAAAGTGGTAGACGTATGGCAAGCAGAGTATGAAGAATTGGGGAAGCTGGATTACATCAATTATGTTCAGATCTTCGAGAACAAGGGAGCCATAATGGGCTGTAGCAACCCACACCCACACGGCCAGATATGGGCACAAAGTTCTATCCCCAATGAACCTGCTAAAGAAACAGTGCATCAGGAAAGTTATTTCAGTCAGCACAATAGTAGCCTTTTATCTGATTACCTAACCCTGGAGGCTAAAGAGAATAAGCGGATTGTTTTTGAAAATGATCATTTTGCTGTAATTGTGCCTTTCTGGGCTGTCTGGCCATTTGAGACAATCATTATCAGTAAGCGGCATTACCAGCATATTGGTCAGATGACCTCAGATGAGAAGCATGGTTTCGCAGCCACCATTAAAAAGGTCACAGCTATTTACGACAAGATATTCAACACTTCGTTCCCGTATTCGGCTGGCATACATCAGCAGCCCACAGATGGCAAAGAGTATCCTGGCTGGCATTTTCACATGCATTTTTTCCCTCCATTGTTACGCTCCGCAAGTGTGAAGAAATTTATGGTAGGCTATGAGATGCTTGGGAGCCCACAGCGCGATATAACCCCAGAAACAAGCGCAGATCGTTTAAAAAGCCTTCTTCAATGAATTGTTTGCCGTAATTTTTTAGATAGTAATTATAAAATATTTATATTTAGGAATGTTTCTGTTTACAGAGACTGGAATAGCAATCAATCTAAACCACTATCTTAATATTACATGAATCTCTCAGCACTGGATTTTGTCATTTTTATAGGCTACTGTGTCCTGATCATCGTGATCGGTATCCTGGTTTCAAGAGAAAAGAAGGGGCACACTAAAAACTCAACTGACTACTTCCTGGCCAGTAAGGCATTACCATGGTGGGCAATCGGAGCATCATTAATTGCTTCTAACATCTCTGCTGAACAGTTTATTGGTATGTCCGGTTCTGGTTTTGCTATCGGTCTGGGTATTGCCAGCTATGAGTTTATGGCTGCCATAACATTACTTCTTGTAGCTAAGTATTTCCTGCCGATCTACATCAAGGAAGGTATATTCACGATGCCGCAGTTTCTGAAACTGCGTTACGATGATCGTATCCGTACCAGCCTGGCTATCTTCTGGATCATGCTGTACATTTTTGTTAACCTGACGACGGTGTTATACTTATCAGCACTTGCTTTGAGTGTGGTACTTGATATCAGCACTATTCAGGCCATGATCGGTCTTGCAGCCGTTGCCGTTGCGTACTCTATATATGGTGGTTTAAAAGCAGTAGCCTGGACAGACGTTGTACAAGTAATCTTCCTTGTTTTAGGAGGTATGATCACAACTGTTTTGGCCCTTGACGCAGTAAGTGGCGGTAATGGAGCAATTGCTGGATTTTCACAACTGCTGGAGCAGGTACCACAGAAGTTTGACATGATCCTGGATGAATCAAATCCATTTTATAAAGACTTACCCGGCATGACTGTTTTGTTCGGCGGTATGTGGATTGCCAACATCAGTTACTGGGGCTTTAACCAGTACATCATTCAGCGTGCATTGGCTGCAAAAAGTGTGAAAGAAGTACAGTGGGGCCTTTCATTCGCTGCCTTCCTAAAGCTTCTTATTCCGTTGGTTGTTGTGCTTCCTGGTATAGCTGCCTTCGCTTTAGATGCCAACATTAGTCGCTATGACGAAGCTTATCCCTGGTTGTTGAGTAACATTGTACCAACAGGTATAAAAGGTCTGGCTTTCGCAGCACTGATTGCCGCAGCTCTTTCATCACTAAGTTCAATGATGAACTCTACCGCAACCATATTCACTTTAGATATTTACAAGGCACACCTGAAGCCGGATGCAAATGAAAAGCAGCTGGTAACAGTGGGTCGACTGGTTAGTTTAGTAGCTATCATCATTGCCTGCATCGTAGCAGAGCCTTTGTTGGGTGGCGAGGAGCAGATCTTCCAGTTTATACAGAAATACACCGGTTATGTGAGCCCAGGTATTATGGTGCTGTTTGTATTTGGCCTTTTCTGGAAAAAGACTACTTCAAATGCTGCACTTGCGACTGCCATTGCTTCAGTTCCTTTTAGTATTATCGTTGACCTGGTTTTCCCGGCAATGCCTTTCCTGGATCAGATGGGGGTTGTATTTTTACTATTAACCACCCTTATAATTGTTTATTCTTTATTCGAAAACAAGGTAAAAGGAACAGTACCAGAGAACTATGTCAGAATTGAAAAGCATCTCTTCAAAACTGATACAATCTTTAATGTAGCGGCTATGTTTATAGTTTTGGTAACTGCTGCTATTTATATTATCTTCTGGTAGAGGCACTAATTCAAAGACTATTTTGATATTCTTCAGATAAATGAAGGCAGCAGCTGCCAACTTAGTAACATAGGTTGGCAGCTGCTGCCTTCATTTATTTTGGCGTATAAGCATTACCTTTTTACTATAAACAACGTAAAACAAGTGCTTCGACTGTGAGAAAGCATCATTCTAAAACTTATGATCATCATAAGAAAACACAGGGTGTCAATTTTAGACAAACTACAAGCATAAGAAAACAGATTGATATACTTGTTTTTCCTAATATTTTTTGCGCAATTAGCGTATATGCGTGCCTAATAAGGGGGTTAAGTAAGTAGCCACTGTTTTTATAAATGCACTAAATATTGAGTTCATGAGGCAGAGGAGCCCATTTGATATATAAGTGTCAATGCTTTACAATATTCAGTGCAAAATTGATCGATTTTTTAAAACAAACAGACTATAAATTGGTATTTATTGAACGGGTATATAACATATCCTTTATAGAGTTTCACAGCGATTAGACACCTGGCGCTCCTGCTTTAAGCAGTGCAAATCAAATGCTTTCTCAGTATACAAACATGTATTATCACACACACTCACTCAAATAATATGCAAAAAAAGTCTATCAAACGGATTAGCTTCGGCTTAACCATGGCCTTATGCTGCCTGTATGTATCAGGCAATGCACATGCCAGTAATGGTGACGAAAATCTGGTTGTTTTGAAAACAACATCAGAGTTTTCGGCACCATTAGCAAGACGACAAGCTGTAACATTAACAGGAAAGGTTGTTAATGAAAACGGAGAAGGTTTACCCGGTGTAACAGTTGTTTTGAAGGGAACTAGTACTGGTACTTCAACTGATGTAAATGGTAACTTCTCTTTAAGTGTGCCAAGAGCAGGAGGTTCACTTGTTTTTTCTTTTATAGGGTATACTACACAGGAAGTGGCTATTGGTAGCCGCACCAGCTTTAACGTTTCTTTACTACCTGATGCAAAAGCACTACAGGAAGTAGTTGTGGTAGGTTACGGTACACAGAAGAAGAGCGACGTAACAGGATCTGTTGCTACTGTTTCTTCAGATGATTTCGTGAAAGGACAGGTTACAACACCAGAGCAACTTATTCAAGGCAAAGTGGCGGGTGTGCAGATTACCTCTAATGGTGGTGCGCCTGGTTCCGGAAGTACAATACGAATAAGAGGTGGAGCTTCGCTTAACGCCAGCAACGATCCTTTGATCGTAATTGATGGTGTTCCGGTTGCCAACACAGGGGTGGCAGGAATGGCAAATCCATTGAGCTTCATTAACCCGGATGATATAGCATCTTTCAGTATTTTGAAAGATGCTTCCGCTACCGCCATTTATGGTTCAAGAGCATCAAACGGTGTAATAATCATTACAACTAAAAAAGGAAAAGCCGGCGCAAAATTTGGTTTAAATTTTACAACAAAGCACTCTGTTTCTACAGTGCCTAATAAAATTGATGTTTTATCAGGGGATGAGTTCAGAACGTTAGTTACTGAAAAAGGTACACCTACTCAGCAGGGTCTTTTAGGAGACCAGAGCACTGACTGGCAAGACCTTATTTATAAAAACGCTTACACAGCTGACTATAACCTGAGCTTGAGCGGAGCTTATAAGTTTTTACCATACCGTGTTTCTTTAGGTTACCTCAACCAGGATGGTGTACTTAAGACATCAAACTTTGAAAGAAAATCTTTAGGTATAAGCCTGAGTCCAACCTTCCTGGACGATCACCTTTCGGTAAATGCAAACTTTAAGGGTGCAAAGACCAATAGTGTTTTCGCAAACGAAGGAGCAATTGGTTCTGCAATTATTTTTGATCCAACGCAGCCTGTTTACACAAATACTGACAAGTATGGTGGGTATTTCCAGTGGGAGAATAATGGGGCTTTCAACACAGTAGCGCCTGTTAACCCGATCAGCATGCTCAACCAGATCGATAACCAGGGAGAGGCTAACCGGTACATCGCTAACGTGCAGTTGGATTACAAATTACATTTCCTTCCGGAGTTACGCGCTAACCTAAACGTTGCAACTGACAGATCGGATAGCGAAGGAAGAACTATCACCAGCGCTGATTATGCTGCCAATACCTATGGGGTTGAAACGGTATCACGCTATGCACAGAACAAAGAAAATAACCTGTTAGACTTTTATCTGAACTATCAGAAAGAATTTGGTGGTGCACATCGCGTTGATGCAACAGCTGGTTATTCTTATCAGCAATTTATTGATAAGGCGCCTGATTTTGCTTTCCAAGATAGTGAAGGCAATACGATTGGCACAGCTCCTGATTTCATTCCTGTTTATAACGAGCTTAGGTTAAAGTCTTACTTCGGTAGACTGAACTATACGTTAATGGATCGTTACATTTTAACTGGTACTGTTCGTTACGACGGTTCTTCCAGATGGGCTTCAGATAACAAGTGGGGTACTTTCCCGGCTCTTGCTTTTGCCTGGAGAATCAGCGAAGAAAGCTTCCTGAAGGATGTAAGCGTACTAACAGATCTTAAACTACGCTTAGGTTATGGTGTAACAGGTCAGCAGGATATCGGACAGGATAACTTATTCCCATACCTGCCACGCTATACTATAGGTGATAACACTGCCCAATACCAATTTGGAAATCAGTTTATTCCTACATTCCGTGCTGAAGGTTATGATACAGGTATCAAATGGGAAGAAACTGCCACCTACAATGCTGGTTTAGATTTCGGATTTGTAAACAACAGAATTACAGGTAGCTTAGATTATTTCTTTAAAGATTCTAAAGACCTGCTTGCTGTAATTAACGTTCCTGCGGGCTCTAACTTAACAAACAGGTTATATACAAACGTAGGTAACCTGGAAACGAAAGGTCTGGAAGCTGCTATTAATGTTGTGGCTGTAAGTACTGAAAAACTGTATTGGAACATTGGCCTGAACGGTACGCTGCTTGACCAGGAAATTACAAGTTTGAGTAAAGTTGACAATACTGATTTTGAAGGATATGATGTTGGCGGATTCAATGGTGGTGTTGGTAATACTATTCAGAAATTTAAAGTTGGATATGCCCCTTATGCTTTCTTTGTTTACAAGCAAGTATATGGCGCTGATGGTAAGCCAGTGGAAGGCCTTTATGCTGACTTGAATGGTGACGGGGTGATTACAACAGCTGATAAGTACTTATACAAAAAGCCAGCACCTACCTTTAACATGGGCTTTAACACACAGCTTACTTATGGTAAGTGGGACCTGAACATGGTAGCTCGTGCCAACTTTAATAACTACGTGTATAATAACGTGTACTCCAACCTGGGTGCCAGACAGTCTTACTCTTTTTCAGGATATCTGAACAACGTATCAAGCAATGTTCTGGAGACTGATTTTGATAAGTACCAGTACTGGTCAGATTATTATATTGAGAACGCTTCGTTCTTCCGCATGGATAACATTACAGTAGGTTACACTTTTGGTAAGATACTGAATGATAAAGTTGGGCTTAGAGCCACAGCCAATGTGCAGAATGTGTTCACAATAACTGATTATAACGGTATTGACCCTGAGCATTCTTCAGGTATAGATTACTCTCTGTACCCACGCCCAAGAATCTACACTGTAGGGTTAAACGTCAACTTATAATTTTAAATTTAAACACATGAATACTAGATTCATAAGAAATATAGCCATTGCAGGTGTACTTACAGTTACTTCGGTAGCCTGTGATCAGAGCCTGGACATCACACCAAAGTATGATGTGGTTTCGGCTAAAGTTTACCAGGACTTCGCAAACTATAAGCCTATTCTGGCAAAACTATATGCCGGTTATGCAGTAACTGGTCAGCAGGGACCTGCCGGCCGTCCGGATATTGGAGGTATTGACGAAGGTTTCTCTAACTACCTGCGTCAGTATTGGCAAGCACAGGAGCTTACAACCGATGAAGCTGTTATAGGCTGGAACGATGGTAACCTCCGGGACCTGCATGATATGGACTGGAATCCTTCGAATGAGTTCTTACGAGCTCTTTACGATCGTATTTTCTACCAGGTATCGCTTACTAATGAATTCATCCGCGAAACCACTGACGAAAAGCTAAGCGAACGTGGCATAACAGGAGCTAATCTGGAAGAGGCGAAAAACTTTCGTGCAGAAGCCCGTTTCCTGAGAGCCCTTAGCTACTGGCATGCACTTGACCTTTATGGCAATGTACCATTTGTAACTGAAAACGATAAAGTTGGCTTCTTCCTGCCAGAGCAGATTGAGCGTACTGATCTGTTTAGCTACATTGAGTCTGAGTTGAAGGCAATTGAAAGTGAGTTAGTTGATGCACGCCAAAATGAGTTTGGCCGTGCTGATAAAGCAGCTGCCTGGTCACTTCTTACTAAGCTGTATCTGAACGCAGAGGTGTACACAGGTCAGCCAAAGTATACGGAAGCAATAACATATGCTAAAAAAGTTATTGATGCTGGCTACTCACTGACTCCTGATTATGATAACCTGTTCCTGGCTGACAATGATAAGTCGAACGAAATCATTTTTGCGATCAGATTCGATGGTTTAAGAACTACGACCTGGGGTGGTATGACCTACCTGGTGCATGCTCCTGTTGGCGGAAGTATGAACAAAGATGATTTTGGGATCAATGGCGGATGGGGTGGTCTTAGAACCACAAAAGCTTTTGTGAACAAGTTCAGCGATATTAGCGGTAATACCGACGATCGCGCAAACTTCTATACTGCAGGTCAGGAGTTGGAAATCAACGACCTGTTTACCTTTACAGATGGATACGCGATTGCAAAATGGAAAAATGTGACATCTACCGGCCAAAAAGGTTCTGACCCTTCAGGCAATCATCCGGATACAGACTTCCCGATGTTCCGACTTGCAGATATTTACCTGATGTATGCCGAAGCGGTACTACGTGGTGGTACTGGCGGTGACATGGCGACGGCTCTGCAATACGTAAATAACGTGCGCAACAGAGCGTTTCTTGCCCCAGCAAGCGGTACAATAACTCAGAGCCAGCTTAACTTAGACTTTATACTTGCAGAACGTGCAAGGGAGCTTTATTGGGAAGCACACCGTAGAACGGACCTTATCCGATTTAAAAGATTCACAACAGATAACTATATCTGGCCTTGGAAAGGCGGCGTGAAAGAAGGAAAAGCTGTAGAGCCATTCCGCACGCTGTTCCCTTTGCCGTCTACCGATCTGACAGCGAATCCTAATCTGGTTCAAAATCCTGGTTATTAATTAAATGAAGATACTTACGGAAAGGAGGTAATTCTTTTCCGTAAGTACCTCTTTATATCTCAAAACAATATGTTTATGAAAAACTGGCTAAATAAATCTTTTATATTCATCGTTGCTTCTCTGGCTCTAATGAGTTGTGAGAAAGACGAGGAAATGGTGTTTGTATCGGATGGTACGGCACCTGCACTCACTGTGTCATCAACTAGTGTTGAGCTAACAGAAGCAAAAGCAGCACAGGAAGCGGTTAAGCTTACGTGGACGCCATCTGATTTTGGATATCAGGCTGCTGTTAACTATCTGTTGGAAGCAGACCTTAAGGGTAATAATTTTGCAACTCCGGTTACAATGGAGCTGGGAAGTGACACAGAAGAAACCTTCACAGTACAGCAGTTGAATACTTTGGTAAACAAGCTTGACATTAGAGCTTTTAATCCGAACGATATTGACATGCGTATCCGTGCATCGGTATCACCTAATATAACACCGGTTTATTCTAATGTTGTTACGATGTCTGTAGTGCCTTATCTTACAGAACCTCCATATGCAACATTATACATGGTTGGTGATGCAACGGACGCAGGCTGGGATAATACCAAAGCTATAGCTATGTTGCGCGATCCTGCTGACCTGTTTAAGTTTACTTATACTGGTAAGTTCAAAGCAGACTATTTTAAGTTTTTGGGTAAGCGTGGAAGTTGGGCTCCTATGTATGGTGCAGGTGCTAATAACACCTTAGTTTTCCGTGAGACAGAAGCTGATACGGATCCAGCCTCGATTCAGATAACTTCCGAAGGATATAAGACTGTAACTGTTGACTTAAGAAGCAACACTTATACTATCTCAGATTACAATGCAAGTGCGAAGCCTACTTATGCCTCAATTGGTATCATCGGTTCTTTCAAGCCTGATGCAACAACAGATGTTTGGAGTAAAATTGTACCGATGAACAAAACCAGCTTCAATCCGCATTACTGGACAATAGAATATACATTTGCGAACGATGTGGAGATGAAGTTCAGAATTGAACCTAATTGGGACTCAAACTGGGGTGCTCCTGCAGGTGAGCAGGAGAAACTGTTCAACAAAGCAGGTGGTGAGAACATTAAATTGTCAGCTGGTACGTACATGATTGTTTTTAATGATCTGACAGGTAATTACTTGTTTATTAAGAAGTAATTTTAGGCTATTACGCTGTAGATGAATGCTTATGAAAGCTTTTAGAATTTACAGTTGGAATTAAAATAATAAAAAAATAACCCGGCGGTGGACTTCTGCCGGGTTATTTTTTTAACGAATTTTTCAAAATAAATAAATGGATATAATGAAGCATCCTTACAAACCCTTAGTGGCGTTGCTTTTGTTATCAGTGTTAAGTTTTCCTTCCTCGGCTCAACAGGCCAACCCTATAAAAAGTGTTGGGAAAGTAAACACTGTAAACATCAGCGGCCAAAAAGTAAACCTCACCACAGATCAAAATGCCTTTATAGAGGTTAGCGTTTACAGCCCTTCGGTGGTGCGTGTGCGCATGGATAAGCAAAAACTGGGAGATGACTTCTCCTATGCGGTGGTGGGTAAACCAAAGCAGACAAAAGCTAACATCACCCAAAACAATAATGAGGTTGTTATCACCACGGACTCCCTTGTTACCCGAATTAACAAGAACCCCTTTGCCGTTGCCTTCCTGACAAAAGACGGAAAAGTGATCAATAAAGATGAGGAAGGTTTAACCACATCCTGGATAGGTGAAGAGGTAACTACCTACAAGCACATGCAGGAGGGAGAGCGCTTTATCGGTTTGGGTGAGAAAACCGGTGGCCTCGATCGCAGAGGTAGCGGTTATACCAACTGGAATACCGATGCTTACGGCTACAGCACAGGCCAAGACCCACTTTACACAACCATTCCATTTTACGTTGGGGTGCACAGCGGTCTGAACTACGGTATCTTCTTCGACAACACCTACCAGAGTGACTTTAATTTTGGTGCCAGCAATAACAGGTTTTCGTCATTTGGAGCACAAGGTGGTGAAATGGATTATTACTTCATTTACCACACCAAGCTTTCAGATATCATCACCTCTTATACAGACATAACGGGCCGTATGGATCTGCCTCCTTTGTGGAGCCTGGGATACCAGCAGAACCGCTACTCTTATTATCCTGAAACAGAAGTATTCCGTATAGCGCAGACCTTGCGTGAAAAGAAAATCCCTGCAGATGGTATTACGCTTGACATTCATTACATGGATGCCTATAAGCTTTTTACCTGGGACAAAACCCGATTCCCGAACCCATTGCAGATGAACAAGAAGCTGGAAGAAATGGGCTTTAAAACTACGGTGATCGTGGATCCGGGGATTAAAGTAGAGCCTGGATATGGTGCTTATGAGCGTGGTAAGAAAGATGATATTTTCTTAAAGTACCCTGATGGTGAATACTACACGGGGCAGGTGTGGCCTGGCTGGACGCATTTTCCTGACTTTACAAGTGATGCAGGCCGTGATTGGTGGAAGAAAGAGATCAAATTCTTCGCTGAAACAGGAGTTGATGGTTTCTGGAACGACATGAACGAGATAGCAACCTGGGGACAGAAAATGCCAAACAACGTGTTGTTTCAATATGATGGTCACCTGACGACGCACAAAGAAGGTCGTAACGTATATGGACTGGAGATGGCGCGAGCCAGCTATGAAGGCTCCCGCGAACACCTGCCAAACCAACGACCATTCCTGTTATCACGGGCTGGTTATTCAGGTTCGCAACGTTATACAGCTATCTGGACAGGAGATAACCGTTCTGAAGACAGCCACATGTTGCTGGGCATCCGCTTATTGAACAGTATGGGCGTTAGTGGTATTGCCTTCACAGGTATGGATATTGGTGGTTTTACGGGTAATCCGTCTATCGGATTATAT
The DNA here is from genome assembly GCF_051904785.1 of Pontibacter sp. MBLB2868. Lineage (NCBI taxonomy): Bacteria > Pseudomonadati > Bacteroidota > Cytophagia > Cytophagales > Hymenobacteraceae > Pontibacter > Pontibacter sp. MBLB2868. Next base: position 1,192,391 of record NZ_CP196710.1, read on the forward strand.
GCCCGCTGGATTCAGCTTGGGGCATTTACACCGTATTTCCGAAACCACACTGGTGTAAATTCTAAATCTTCTGAGCCTTGGGCATATGGAGAAGAAGTAACAGAGATAGCACGTAATTTCATTAGCTTACGCTATAAGTTGCTGCCTTATATTTACTCTAACTTCTACGAGGCAGCACAAACAGGGCACCCATTAATGCGTACGCTAGCCATTGATTACACCCATGATCCTAAAATCTACAGTGGTGAGTTTGATACAGAATACCAGTTTGGTGAAGCATTCCTGATCATGCCTTTCGAAAGCGGAAAGAATTATGGTAAGGTATACTTTCCGAAGGGCAAGTGGTATAACTTTTATACCGGAGAGGTGAAGCAGGGTAACCAGGAGGAGATCATCGGTATTCAGTATAATAAGCTGCCAGTTTATGTAAAAGAAAGCAGTATCATACCAATGCAGTCACTTATACAAAGTACATCAGAAAAACCAACCGATACCCTGACGGTACATGTGTACAATGGTGACGTTGCTAATTCGTTTGTGTATTATGAAGACGATGGTAAATCCTACGACTACAAGAAAGGAGAGTATTTTAAGCGTACCATCAATTTCGATCCGCGTAAAAAGACCATCACCTTTGATAAAGTAGAGGGTAATTATAACTCTAACTTCAAAAACATTAAGGTGATGCTGCACGGCTTTGAAGGTACAACTAAAGTAAAAGTGAACAACAAGAGCCAGAACCTGACCAAAGATTTTGCTTCATTCCTGGATCCGATTTCACGTTTCGATCCACAGGGTTCTGCTAACCCGAAAGAGGGATATGAAGTACAGCGTATTGTCTTGAAAAACGATAAAGACAAGTTTACCATTAGCTATTAAATAAAGAAAAGCATCCATAGAACCAGATTTTATGGGTGCTTTTTTTATACTTTACAGTTCATTCAATAGAGTATTATTCCTTTTATTATAAGCGCATGCAGCAGTTAAATTGAAATGTAGCGCAAGTAAAAGCATACAGAATACCAAAACGAACTCCATTATCCTAAACATATGAAAAAGCTGAAACTTCCGCACCTGCTGGTCTTGTCTGCCTTACTAATGACGGCGGCCTGTACTTCCCCCGCTAAAATTCAGAGCGACTCTGGAACCCAGGCCTTACAAGAAGCCAAGGTAAGCGAGTGGCCAAGAGGGGTATCTTATGAAATATTTGTGCAGTCTTTTTGTGATTCTGATAACAACGGCATCGGAGACATAAAAGGGATGACCTCCAAGTTAGATTACCTGAATGAGCTTGGCGTTGAAGCTGTCTGGCTAATGCCGATGAGCCCTTCCCCTTCCTATCATAAGTATGATGTGACGGACTATTATGGCGTGCACCCGGATTACGGGACTATGGAAGATTTTAAGGAGTTTGTGAAAGAGGCCCATAAACGCGGTATCAATGTGGTGATAGACCTGGTGCTGAACCACTCAGGTGTTGATCATCCGTGGTTTAAGGATGCTGCGAAAAACCCGAACAGCCCTTACCGGGATTACTATGTTTGGGCTCATAAAGATGATCCAATAACAAAAGGAGAAGGTAAATTTACGGGTGATGACTCGCATAATACCAAGCATTGGCATTCTGTGGAAGGCAGCGATTATAAATACTATGGTTACTTCTGGGGAGGCATGCCTGACCTTAATTACGATAATCCGAAGATGCGCCAGGAAGCAGTTAATATTGGCAAATTCTGGTTAGAGGAAGTTGGGGTAGATGGATTTAGGTTAGATGCAGCCCGCCATATTTTTACTGACGACAGGCAGGAAGATAATCATAAGTTCTGGGAAGAATTTAGAAGTGAAATGCAGAAGGTAAAGCCAGATGTGTACCTGGTTGGTGAAGTATGGGCTGATGCAAAAACAGTCGCACCTTATACCAAAGGCCTTCCTGCGTTGTTTAACTTTGAAATGAGCTGGGCAATTTTGAAAGCTTTAAAAGAAGGAGAGGGCGACTCTCTGGCTATCAAGCATGACAAGATCATTGATTTTTATTCTGATGTTAATCCTGACTTTGTAGATGCCACCATTCTGAGCAACCATGACCAGAACAGGATCATGAGCGAAGTGAACGGAGACATGAACAAAGCGAAAATGGCTGCTGCGCTGCTACTTACATTACCAGGTTCGCCCTATATTTATTATGGCGAGGAGATTGGCATGCAGGGTAAGAAACCGGATGAACTTATTAGAGAACCGTTTATCTGGGATGTGAAAAGTAAAGATGATTGCCGCACTACCTGGGTGAAACCAGAGTATAGTACGGAGCAAACTGTTGCTCCAGTAGCTGTTCAGGAGGAGAACAAAAATTCCCTTTTAAACCATTACAAAACATTAATTAATTTAAGAAATCACAGCAAAGCCCTTACCTACGGAGATCTGGAGCCTGTTAATGCTGCCAACAAAGCTGTTAGTGCATTTGTACGTTCAAAGGATGGAGAATCACTCTTCGTGCTTCATAACGTTTCCGGTATGCCGGCAAGTGTAAAAGTGCCCCGTAATTTAGAAGGTTATAAGGGTGTGGTATTTCAGACAAATGGTGCCGAACTTAAAAAAGGGCAGGTGATGCTACCAGCTTATAGTACTTTGATTTTAAAAAAATAAAAACACTATAATTCTTTGGTCAGGTAACAACATGTATCTGCCACTTAACCGAGTTATAAACGATAAATTTATCTGTTGAATTAGATTATATGAAAAAACGGAATATAAAAAGCAGTGTCATGATGCTGGCACTTTTTGGTAGTTTAAGCGCTGCCGGCTTGGTAAGCTGTGCCAGCCAGGACACTACCGCTGAACAGACTACAACTGTTACATCTGAACAAGCTGATATGAAGATCACAAAAGAGCCCTTCGGCAAAGCTCCTAACGGGGAAGAAGTAAGCCTTTATACTTTAACCAATAAGAATGGGGTAGAGGTGAAGATCACCAACTATGGCGCAATAGTTACCTCTATCGTTACCCCTGACAAGAATGGCAAAATGGGTGATATTACGCTTGGCTTTGATAAAGTTGATGGCTACATACCCAATGATCCGCACTTCGGTGGGATTGTGGGCCGATATGCCAACCGCATTGCTAAAGGAAAATTTAGTGTTGATGGCCAGGAGTACACTTTGGCAACTAACAATGCACCCAATCACCTGCACGGCGGTATAACAGGTTTTGATAGAGTTGTGTGGCAGGCAGAGGAATTACCAGAGCAGAACGCTATTCAGCTTACTTACCTCAGCAAGGATATGGAAGAAGGTTATCCCGGCAATTTAAAAGCGGTAGTGACCTACACGTTAACAGATGATAATGGTCTTAAAATAGATTACGAAGCCACTACAGACAAGGCAACTCCGGTAAATTTGACTAATCATAGTTATTTCAACTTAAGTGCAGGTCAGGATAAGGATATTCTGAATGACGTAGTGCAGATTAATGCAGATAAGTTTACCGTAACAGACGAGACACTGATCCCGACAGGTGAATTGAAATCTGTAAAAGGAACCCCCTATGACTTTACTACGCCACAACCAGTAGGCCCGAGGGTAAACACCTTGCCTGGAGGATATGGTTACGACCTGAATTATGTGATCGATAAAGGTGGAGATGACCTGACAAAAGCTGCTACTGTTTATGATCCTACATCTGGGCGTATGATGGAAGTATTCACGACACAGCCCGGCATACAGTTTTACACAGCATACCACCTGGACGGCAGCCTGACGGGCAAAAACAATACAGTTTATGCCAGGTATGCAGGGCTTTGCCTGGAGGCACAACACTACCCGGATTCTCCGAACCAACCAAGCTTTCCAAGTACAATCTTAAAGCCAGGAGAGAAGTATAAAGAGACAACGATTTATAAATTTGGAGTAAAGGAATAACTGGTTTGTTATTCAGATATCCTTCTGGTTGAGCTATGCAGCGATAGTTAGCTCTAGAAATTACCTAATATCTAGCCAAACCCCTCCAGGGAGGGGTTTGGCTTTTATCAGCAAGAAAAGGTAGTGCGTTGATATTAATTAAAGCAATATTTTAGTAAGCGTTCTCTTTGTTTGCGACCAAAACCAAAACCGTCTGGCAAACAATTTTGAGATCAAGCAAAATAGACCAGTTCTCAAGGTACCAGAGATCGGCTTTAACCCTGTTCAGCATAGCGATTGTTTCCCTGGTTTCGCCTCTGAATCCGTTTACTTGCGCCCAACCGGTTATACCTGGCGTAAGAAAGTGACGAACCATGTAATTGTCAATTAGCTGTGAGTAGTCATTGGTATGTTTCAGCATATGAGGTCGAGGACCAACTACTGACATATCTCCCATTAAGACGTTGATGAACTGAGGTAACTCGTCTATACTGGTCTTCCTGATGAATCTTCCAATCCTTGTCACACGACAATCGTCTTTACTAGCCTGTTTAGTGTCTGAATCAGTATTAACTGTCATACTTCTGAACTTAAGGCAGTAAAAGGATTTATTGTTTTTGCCTGAACGCAGTTGTTTAAAAAAAACAGGACCATTTGAGTCTACCTTAATGAGTACTGCTAATATCGGAATCAACCAGCTTAAAATAAAGACGAGTACAAGACTAGAAAACACAACATCAAATGCTCTCTTAGTAACCTCATTCGCTTTGTTTTCTAGTGGTTCTTGTCGGGTTTTGAGAACTGGTACAGATCCAAAAAGCTCTACCAAAAAGTTGTGATGCATTGCTCCTTTAATATCAGGTACCAGCCTGAAACGGACCATGTATTTATCGGCTTCATGCATCAGCCACTCAATTCTATCATATTCATGGTGCTTTAGAGCGCAATAAATCTCACAGACACCATTTACACACGCATAAGTTATACACTCTGTAACCTTACCAAGGTAATTTATGTGCGGTGGTACATTTAAGCGATTATCATCGAATACTCCCAATACATTATAATCTAACTGTGGGTTAGCCACCATGTAATTGTATAAATCAATTCCTGCTGGCCCTGCGCCTACGATAACAATATTGTTAAATCCTGGCCAGTACTTTCTTATCTGTTTCCTTAATAGTAAAAAGGTAAACCTCCAGATAAGTATCAAAGCAGGAAAAAGAGAAAAATAGTAAATAAAAGGTGTAGGAGGGATGTATAGATCTGGAACCACTAGCTTGATGATAGCAGCCATAAGTATAAAAAGGCACAAGGATGCGATGTTCGCACTCATCAATGGTCCGGCACCACGTTTTAGGATCTGTTTGTAAACGTTAAGGACACTTGAACTATAGAACCAGCAGAAGTTTAAAAGAATAATTGTTAATCTATAATCGTAAACTTCCCTCCACATCAAATTTCGATCCGCTAAGGCAAAACAGGCATAAAGAGCCAGGTTCAAAATAGCATAGTCAATAATGACGTTTATCCACTTAAATAAGGTAGAGTACTTGTGTGCCATAGTTCTATTTGGCTAACTTCATCAACATTTAATGATACTTGATTTTTTAGGGTGAGCTATAATATTCTGATTTTCAGCTATAAAAAACTTCCGTTTAGTTGCTTAATGTTCAATATTATCTTTTGTAGTTTATACTCTTTAGAAATGTTTGCGATTACATTCTATAATTTTTTTTAGCCAATGGTTGTAAGTAGGGGGTAGATGCTTGTTTTAGATAAATTAATGATTTAATTGTTATTAATTTATAGTTTGAGTGGCAAGTTGAATCGGAATTTGTGATAAAGTGGAGAATTTTTTTTCCGTAAGCATTATATGTTTTAGGGCAACTTTGAATCTTATTTTTGTGTCCTAGTCGATAAGGTTAAGGCAGGAATGAAAATGATAATGGCCATCGGAGAAATAAGTAAGGTATCAATTCTGAAAGCTATGGTGTGCAGCGGTTGTATATTCATACTTACTGAAATACCATATAAAAGGAAAACTAGTACTAGAACTGCTAAATAAAACCCTATAGCTAATTTCGTGATTTTATAATTATAAAAAAGCGAGTGAACAGTAAATACGCAAAGGCAACAGTAAAGTACCCGGAATACCAAATTTGTTATTCTACCACTGTTGTTGAATAGACTAAGTGATAGCTCATGGCTAATTACTGGTAAACTAAAAGGAGAAGTTATAAGAGTAAGTATCTCTGTCTTAAGCAAATCTTCAAACTGACCCACCATAACTACTAATATAACAAGCGTACCAGTTAAAACCCACTTAAGTTTTTGCATATCCAGTCTAATTATTTATCTTTTTAAGAGGAGCTTTTACGCCTGAATACTTCCTGATCCACAGCATCCATAGATAGAAGATCGCTGCATAAACGACTAATGTAAAAGTATATTTATGATTAAATTCTAAAGTCTGATGGAAATAATGAGCATTTAGAGCAAGAGTTGCAACACGTAAGATATTAAGCAAGTCAATTATTAAAATTCCAATAGGAATAAAAATAAGCTTTAATAGAAGCGGACCTGGAAAAGCTATGATAAAACCTGCAAAAAGGGCCATTAATATCATGCCGTTACAGGCATGATATACAAATACCACATCTTCTCCATTAATTCGTATCATTATGTCTTTAGCCTCTGCATTATAGCCAATCAGGTTTAGAAAGATTACAGTAGCATTAACTACATGTATGGTTATACTTCTATCAAAGCTACTCAGCCAAAAATCATATATAAAAAACCATGCAATGCACAGACACATAGCGTAAAGGATGAACCTTATCGTTTTTCTATTCTCGCTCACTGAAGTATATTACTATACAGCTTAATTAGATTTTGTTAAACTTCATTACTTTTTGTCCCTTTTCTATAATCTCGAAGCTTCTTGAGTCCATAAGCTGCTCCTGCGGCAAGTAGTAGTCCAGTGCCTCCGTCTATTGGTACACCTGTGGGATTGTTAGGGTTTTTGGGATTAGACATACCAGGAGCGGCAGAGTTTTTGACTTTCTTTGTTTCACTTCTTCCTTGACCAAACAAAGGGTTTGAGCTGATCATAACAACAAGTATTAATATTACAAATGTCTCTTTTATTATTGATACCATAATCATTTTAGTTTACATTATTAACACTACTCTATTTAAACGAAGAAACTATTCTAATTTATTATATAAAATTAAGCATAGAAGATTAACCTAAGTATACGATCTATTTCCCATTTGATACTGATATTCAATCATTTTGTAATGGAACTATATTAGTATAATTAGAGACGATCAAGATAAAGTTCAAAGGATTTAATTAAAAACAATTTACTATTTGTTAATAAACATTAGAAACTCTTCAATGACAAGCCTATCAAATAACACACATACTAATAAATTGTATAGCACTTACTAATAAACAATCTACAAGTAGGGGCTTAATAATTAGATAGTAAAAATTGGTAGTATACTAATTTAAAATTGTCATTTGCCATTTATGCGTTACCTGTATAAAACCTTATTAAGTAATTATTGTATTTTAATGCAATCTTAATCTTGCAATATTTTAATACATAATGGTTAAGCATATTATAGGTCTCAATAGCAGAAAATATCTTTTGGCATAGTTAAAGAATTAAACATTCTCTCCATTTTATTAACTGATGGCTTAAAGGTTTCCTGTAAAAAAGACAAAATAACATATTAGTATCCTTTTTTTGAAAGCTATGATCAATATAGGAATAATCGGATATGGGTACTGGGGGCCGAATCTTGTTAGGAATTTTTTTGCTGCAAAAGATTGCTGTGTGAAATTGGTAGCAGATGCAAGAACTGAGAGGCTACAGCAACTGGGAATAGCATTCCCATGTATTTCCGGTGTCAGGGATGCAGATAACATAATTTATAACTCTGACATTGATGCAGTAGTCATTGCCACTCCTGTTTCAACTCATTTTGCCCTAGCTAGAAAAGCAATTGCAGAGGGGAAGCATGTCCTACTGGAAAAGCCTATGGCTTCTTCAGTAGAAGAAGCGGAGATGCTGATAAATCTTGCAGAACAAAAGGGTGTCTTGCTCATGGTGGACCATACCTTCCTCTACACCGGTGCAGTGCAGAAAATGAAGCAGCTGGTTGAGGAACATGAGTTAGGCAACATCAAGTACTTAGACTCAACCCGTATCAATTTGGGCTTATTTCAGTCAGATATTAATGTGCTTTGGGATTTAGCGCCTCACGACATTTCTATATTAAATTATATTGTAGACGAGAGACCATATAGTGTGAATGCAACCGGTATTACACATACAAACAACAGTATAGAGAATATTGCATACCTGACTATTAATTACCCATCTGGCTTTATAGCCCACTTCAACTGCTCCTGGACGAGCCCAGTGAAAGTGAGGATGATGCTGATTGGAGGGGACCAGAAAATGATCCTTTACAACGATCTGGAGCCGACGGAGAAGGTAAAGGTGTATGATACAGGTTACAGTTACTCCAACGATGAAGAGAAAAAGCAAGTGTTGGTCGACTACAGGACAGGAGATATTCATGTTCCCAAACTTACCACAACCGAAGCTCTTCTAGGTATGGCAAACGATTTCATAGCCTGTGTCCAGAAGAAGAAACAACCTGTGTCATCTTGCCAGTTGGGCTTGGATGTTGTCAGGATATTAGAAGCCTCAAGCAAGTCTATTAAGCATAACGGGCGTGAAGTCATTTTAGAGGCAACTACAGTACCAGCTAATCATAATGGCCACGAAGTTTTAATCTAGAGTATGGAAACAACTACAATCGAAAACGATAAACAAAGCCTGCACAATGTAAAGCTGGGTAAGGATGTGAAGATCTACAACTTCGTAAATGCCTATGGGTGTAGTATAGGGGACGGTTCCAAAGTGGGCACTTTTGTAGAAATACAGAAAGGGGTTTCTATTGGCAAGAACTGTAAGATATCCAGCCATACTTTTATTTGCGAAGGAGTTCATATTGCCGACAACGTGTTTGTGGGCCACAACGTCACCTTCATCAACGATAAGTTTCCCCGTGCCACGAACAAGGACGGATCTTTGCAGACAGAGGCCGACTGGAGCTGTGTAGAAACCTACGTGGAGGAAGGTGCCTCCATCGGCTCCAGCGCCACCATACTTTGTGGTGTTCGCATCGGGAAAAAGGCAATAATCGGAGCTGGTTCTGTTGTTACCAAAGATGTGTCTGAGCATACCGTAGTGGCAGGTAATCCTGCCAAGATAATTAAATCAGCCGACAAAATACTTGTTTAATATGGAGTCGACAGCTATCCAGGAGAAAATCCCATGCCTTGACCTTAGAGTGCAGCATCAGAAGATAAAACAGGAGGTGTTTGAAGCTTTTGAAAGAGTGTATGAAAGTACTGCTTTTTCGGGAGGGCTGTTTGTAGAGGATTTTGAAAAAGACTTCTCTGCGTTCTGTCAGACACAGTATGCAGTTGGCGTAAATAATGGTACCTCTGCTTTGCACTTAGCTATGCTTGCCTTAGGAATCGGAGTAGGGGATGAAGTGATTGTGCCTGCTAACACATTTATAGCTACTGCCTGGGGAGTAACTTACACTGGAGCCACTCCGGTTTTCGTAGACTGCACCTCAGACACTTGGCAAATAGATGCCTCTAAAATTGAGCAGATGATTACTCCTCGGACGAAAGCCATTATAGGAGTGCATTTGTATGGGCAGCCTTTTAATGTGGAGGCATTACTCACGATCTGCCAGAAGTATAGTCTCTTCTTATTGGAGGACGCTGCACAAGCGCAGGGAGCAAAATATAAAGGCACGCTGGCAGGAGGCTTTGGTGAAATGGCATGCTTTAGCTTTTATCCCGGTAAAAATCTTGGTGCCTGTGGAGAGGCCGGTGGTATCACAACGAACAATGAAGCCTATTACAAGCACCTATTAAGCCTCAGAAATCATGGCTCTACAGTAAGGTACTATCACGATGAAGTTGGGTTCAACATGCGGATGGGAGGGCTTGAGGGTGCTTCACTAAAAGTTAAACTTAAGTATTTGCCTGACTGGAACAGCCGCAGGAGAGAAATAGCGAAACGATACCAAGAAGAACTATCAAACCCACACTTACAGTTACAAACTCAGCCAGCATGGGCAGAGTCCGTTTATCACTTGTTTGTGATTACAACAAAGGACAGAGATGGGCTGATGAAGTATCTGAACGAGAATAATATATATCCAGGTCTGCACTATCCAGTGCCTTGTCACCTTCAAAAGGCCTATGAGCACTTAGACTACAAAGTAGGGGATTGTCCTAACGCAGAGTACCTGGCGAGTCATTGTCTTTCTTTGCCTATGTATGCTGAACTGACAGATGATAAAGTAAGCTATGTGATAGATGTGCTAAACGGTTACAATAATGCTTAGAAAGAAACTGGTTATATTCCCTTTCAATGGTAATGGAATCGAGGCGCTGGACTGCATCAGTTTTGCAGAGTATGAGTTTGTAGGTTTTGTGGATGACGATTCGTCCAAGAAATCGGATATGTATGACCTATATACCCGTAGTTTTCTAAAGAGATATCATGACTTATATGTATTGGCTGTGCCCGGCAGCTCTACTTCCTTCCGGCAAAGGAAAGATATCATCAGTTCTTTAGGAATAGAAAAGAACAGATTTGTTACAGCAGTACATCCTAAAGCCTTCATCGGCAGGAACGTAAAAGTTGGTGTGAACAGCCTGATTATGGCTGGGGTAGTGCTTACCAGTAATGCCTGTATCAACGACCATGTAGTTGTTTTGCCAAACACGGTTATACATCACGATTCTATGGTGGGCGAATACACACTAATAGGTAGTAACGTGGTAGTGGCAGGAGGAACAACGATAGGAAAATGCTGCTATATAGGAAGTGGCACCAACATCATAAATGGTATAAGCATAGGTGATGCTTCACTTATAGGCTTAGGTAGTAACATTGTTAGAAGCGTTCCGAAGAACGCCAAAATGGTGGGCAATCCTGCACGCAACCTGAACGCCTATGTGGGACAAGAGGTAGTTTAACCTTTTATCATCAGCAACAAAGAGACTAGAATTAAGCATAGCATTACCATAGAGGCTCCTTTTAAGCACATAGTACAAAGAAAGAACATGCATAAGAAGATACATAACAGCAGCATATTAGTAACCGGGGGTGCCGGTTTCATAGGATCTTACGTGGTGGAGGAGTTGCTTAAGAGTAACCCAGCCAAGGTTATTGTTCTAGATAACCTTATTCGTGGCAGCTACGAAAACATGAAATCCTTTATAGGTAACCCTGTCGTGCATTTTGTTGAAGGAGACATTAGAGATACATCTTTACTTGAAGAATGCGTGGCAGGCGCAGATTATGTTTTTCATATGGCTGCCTTACGCATCAACGCCTGTGCTGCAAACCCAAAAGAAGGCTTTGAGGTGATGCTGAAATCTACATTTGATTTGACGGAGTTATGCGTGAAGCATAAAGTGAGAAAAGTAATCTACAGCTCCAGCGCTTCAGTATATGGTTTGGCGCAGCATTTCCCTACTCCCGAAACAGATAACCCTTATAACAACCAGACATTTTATGGCGGAGCAAAGCTCTGGGGAGAGCAGCTGTTCAGAAGCTTTAAATTTATGTATGATTTGGACTATGTTGCGCTACGCTATTTCAATGTGTATGGTCCCCGTATGGATACTGACGGAAAATATACTGAGGTGATGATCCGGTGGCTGGACTGTATACGTGACGGCAAGGCACCATTGATTTACGGTGACGGCAGCTCCTCCATGGACTTTGTGTATGTGCGGGATGTGGCAAAGGCTAATGTAGCAGCTTTAGTATCAGATGTTACTGACGAGGCATTTAACGTGGGTAATTGTGAAGAAACTAGCCTGAAGCAGTTGTTAGAGGCTTTGTTAAGAGTTAATGATTCAAAGCTTATTCCTGAGTTTAAAGAAGAAAATACTGTAAATCCGGTAAGCAGACGCCTGGCAGATAATAGCAAAGCAAAAAAGCTACTTGGTTTTGAGCCTACAGTTACTTTGGAGAAAGGCTTACAGGAACTTAGCCAATGGTATTTTGAAAAGAAAAAAGCTTCAGCACTAAGCATATGATACCAATCGCGAAACCATACTTAACAGAAGAAGAGGCACAGGCAGCTTATGACACCATCTTAACCGGTTGGATAACACAAGGCCCCAAAGTGCAGGAGTTTGAGGAGAAATTTGCCGCGTATACCGGGGCAAAGTATGCCGTGGCTGTTTCAAACTGTACGACAGCGCTGCATCTGGCTATGATTGTAACCGGTGTGGGGCCGGGTGATGAGGTGATCTGCCCCTCAATGAGTTATATCGCAACGGCAAACGCTATAAAGTATGTCGGAGCAACTCCTATTTTTGCAGAGGTACAGCCTGAGACGTATAACATAGATCCCCTTGATGTAGAGAAGAGAATAACGGATAAAACCAAGGCTATACTGATTGTGCATCAGGTCGGCATGCCGGCTGATATCGATGTTTTTCAGGAGTTGTGTGACAAGTATGGCTTAAAGTTAATTGAAGACGCAGCCTGTGCAGCCGGTTCCGCTTATAAGGGAAAAAAGATAGGGTCTCATTCAGAGTTGGTATGTTTTTCTTTTCACCCGAGAAAAGTAATCTCTACAGGTGATGGTGGTATGATTACCACTAACAGGGAAGATTATTACAACAGGCTAAAGTTGTTACGCCAGCATGGCATGTCTGTAAACGATCGGGTGCGGCACGAGGCAAACAAGGTGATTTTCGAGGACCATGTAGAAGTTGGCTACAACTACCGAATGACAGATATCCAGGCAGCTGTCGGAATCAAGCAACTAGAGAAGCTTGACTGGATTGTTATAGAGCGTAGAAAAATTGCTGCTGCTTACCAAGAGGCTTTCAAAAGCTTGGATTTTGTTCGGCTACCTCTTGAAAAGGAAGGCTACTATAGTAACTATCAGTCCTACAGTATTTACCTTAAAAGGTCTTGCCAGGTAGGAAGAAATGAGCTGATGCAAGAACTGTTGGACAAAGGTATAGCCAGCAGGAGGGGAATTATGACAGCACATCGGGAAACAGCATACAAAGATAAATGTGGAGTTTTAAGTTTACCTGTTTCTGAAGACTTGCAAGATAAGTCTGTTATAATTCCATTATATGTGCCAATGGATGAGGAGAAGATAAAGTATGTGATTGAATCTTTTAGATCCATAGTTACGCCAGAGACTATTACTGCTCATTAAATTGTTGTCTTTAAAATATTAAATTATAAATGATGTTATTTATAATGTTGAGACATTAAAATGTGTTTCGTAACACAAGGCGTACCAGAGAGGCTAAAGTCCGACTCTTGGTGGCTCATAACCTATTCTTTACAACTTTTATTTTCCCACAGGATTTATTAGATGATGCTTCTATAGGTGTAGTATTGATAATAAAAGATGTACTCATTGGTTAATGGTTTATTTTAGCTGTTAAAGCTATTTTTATGCCCTTCACTCAAAATATCAGTGTGTTTAAAAAGTTATAATAATTATATTAAAAATTATTTGCACCTATACTTATTACTGTCGTATAGGACTATAGTATTATGTTTTTTGATTCTATTTATCTGTTCCAAGTGTGATTGGGAACAACAATTTAATATATGATATTAAAATACTACTATATATTTTTCTTGCTACTATGGGTATTGGGTTCCTGTTCACCAAGAAACCTTACATACTTAAGTAATTTGGAGGAGGATGGGGCAACATCTGAGACCATAACGAATGATGTTGATCCAAAAATACAGCCTAACGACCTTCTCAATATAACAATCACTAGCTTAAGTGCTGAGTCAAATGTTTTATTTAATAAAGGAGTGATTCAAACAAGCAGTAGCAGTGGGGGGGCAGAGGCATCTTTAAAATCTACAGGTTACTTAGTTGATAAAAATGGGGATATTGTTTTGCCTGTGCTTGGTAAAGTAAATTTAGCAGGTCTGACAAAAGAACAAGCAGCTAATAAGTTGACATTGGAGCTTGGAAGATATGCCCGAGACCCAATCATCAATATCAGTTATCTTAATTTTAAAGTAACAGTAATTGGGGAGGTAAACAACCCCTCAACTTTTACTGTACCTAGTGAGAGAATTAACGTCTTTGAGGCTTTAGGACTTGCTGGTGATATGACGCCTTATGGAAAAAGGGATAATGTACTGCTTATAAGGGAGCAGGGTGGAGAGCGTATGACAATGCGCATTAACCTGAACGATAAAAACGTACTGCATTCTCCATACTTCTACTTACAGCAGAACGACATTGTTTATGTGGAGCCTGATAAGGTGAAGGCTGTGCAGGTGAGTCCTGGCCGAAGTAATGTGCAGTATGGCCTTTCAATAGGACTTGCACTTTTATCTGTGGTGACATTACTAATAACTCAGGTTTTTTAAGGTATGCCTATGGAGAATAGAGAGTTATTTCCACTGAAGTCGGAGCAACCTGAGCCCAAGGATATCAAAGAGATACTCAGCAGGTACCTTAAATACTGGTATTTGTTTTTAATAGGGGGAGCTGTGGGGTTGGCTGCGGCTTACTGTTACTGCTTGTTTTACACCGTTCCGCAATATAGTATCAGTAGTACTATGCTTCTTAAAGATGGAGAAAGTGACACTGAGGCAGGTGGATTGGGTGAGTTAGGTATGTTAAAATCCTCAAAAAACATTAACAATGAAATAGAGGTGCTTACCTCTGCAACTTTAATGCAGCGAGTAGTAAGTGAGTTGGGTCTGTCTATAAGCTACTTTGTTGAGGGCCCTGTAAAGGACGTTGAAATATATGGGAAAGATGTTCCTATAAAGGTTATAGTCAGTAGCTTTGATACTGCTGCCTATGGGAAAGTAATTGCCGTTTATTTGAAAACTGCTAATGTTTATGAAATTGAAGAGGAAGCCGGCAGACGAATGATTTACAGATTTGGACAACAGGTTACCAGACCTTATGGAAGATTTACAGTAGTAACAGCCCCTGGAACCTCTTCTGCTGAAATGCCTGCTACGCATAAAATTAAGGTTGTTTTTCATGACATAAGAAATATAGCCAAGCACTACAATTATGGACTTATGGTATATCCAAAGAGAGAGGAGGCCAGTGTGCTGCAAATAAGTCTGGTTGATCCAATTCCAGAAAAGGGAAGGAATATTATAAACAAGTTGGTAGAAGTTTACAGTAGAGAAGCAATAGAGGATAAGAACTTAAAGGCAGCCAGCACTATTGAGTTTTTGGATGAGCGGATAAAGTATCTGACAAATGAATTGACAGACGTGGAAAAGGACGTGGAGCAATACAAACGGAACAATGAGCTTACAGATGTAGGAACGCAGGCTTCTCAATATCTTGAACAGGCAAGTGAGTACAACAGCAGATTATCAGAATGGTCTATTCAAATTAGCATATTGGAGTCTATAGAAGAATACATGCGGAGCAGTAGTAACCAATACAAGATGGTGCCGAGTACACTATCAATTCAAGACCCAACTTTGACTGGTTTGATTGGGAAATTCAATGAATTGCAATTAGAACGCGAGCGGCTTCTTCGTAATGCTTTTCCAGACAATCCCCTGGTAAAGAATATTGATGAACAATTAAAGGATCTCCGGGGAAACATAATTGAGAACCTACGTAACATTAAAAAAGGCTTGATAATTACTAGCAACAACTTAAGAGCAAATTCAGGCCAATATCAAACGAAGATTAGCAAAGTTCCTTCGATGGAGCGGGAGTTGCTGGAAATCAATCGCCAGCAGGCCATAAAACAGAACCTGTATCAATATCTTCTGCAAAAGCGTGAAGAGGCGGCTTTGTCTTTAGCCGCGAATATATCTAACTCCAGAATCATTGACCCTGCCATAGCAACAGACTATCCCATAAGCCCTAACAAACAAACTATCTATTTGATGTCCGTTCTGCTCGGGCTATCTGTTCCATTTGCTGGAATATTTCTGAAAGATATTTTGAATGATAAAGTTCAAACTCAACGGGATGTAGAACAACTCACAGACACTCCCATTCTTGGGGATATCACGCACAATGATTTTGAAACACTCGTGGTAACAGCAGGTAAACGTACGCCTATTGTTGAGATGTTTCGTCTCATCCGAGCCAAACTTCAGTTTGCAGCGGTTGACAGAGAAAATAAAACGATGCTGGTCACATCCAGTATGAGTGGAGAGGGTAAAACTTTCTTCAGCATCAATCTCGCCGCTACATTGGCACTAACAGGAAAGAAGGTTGTAGTGCTGGAACTAGATCTCCGCAATCCTAATGTATCAAAAGAGCTAGGACTCACTAAAGGTCCTGGAATTTCTGATTACCTGATTTCTAATGAACTTTCTATAGCTGATATAATTAAGCCTTTGGAAGAACCTGCAGGTATGTTTGTAGTGAGCTCAGGCCCTATTCCACCTGATCCAGCTGAATTGATGATGTCTCAAAAACTGGCTGACTTTATAAGAGAATTGAAGCATAGTTTTGATCACATAGTCATTGATACCGCGCCAGTAGGGCAGGTGGCAGATGCTTTTAGTCTTAGTTCAATTGTGGATTCAACAATCTATGTCGTGAGGTATAACTATACGAGTAAGAAGCAGCTAAAAATAGTGGATGACATTAATAAAAACAGAGAGTTGAAGCATCTCATGATTGTAATGAATGATGCAAAAATGATGAATGGTAGCTACTACGGATATGGGTACGGCTATGAAAAAAAGCGCGATATGAACAAGTTTTCTTGGACGACAAAAAGTATGTAAAGTAAAAATTTCGTCAACCAAGTTGTTTAAACTATAGAAAAATGACAGTTAAACAAGCATCCTACAGACAAATAATGAAGGCTACTTCCATATTTGGTGGAGTGCAGGTATTTAACATAATTATTTCAATTGTAAGAACTAAGTTTGTTGCCATTCTTCTTGGGCCAGCTGGTATGGGGATAGCCGGCTTGTTAGTTTCAACAACTGCATTAATAGGAAGCTTTACAAATTTTGGTTTAGCAACTAGTGCTGTGAGAAATATTTCCGCCGCTGCCGGTAATGAAGAAAAAGTTGGCTTATCAGTCTCTGTCCTGCGACGTTTAGTCTGGATAACCGGGGCATTAGGTACATTGGTTACTTTTACTCTGTCTCCTTTTTTAAGTGAATTGACCTTTGGTAACAGAGATTATACTTTAGCCTTTATGATGATATCTGTTACACTACTTCTGTCTCAGTTAGCAGCGGGACAACATGTAGTGTTACAAGGTTTACGCAAAATAAAATATTTAGCAAAGGCAGATATAGCTGGTATGCTCGTAGGTCTTTGTGTTTCAGTGCCAATTTATTATTTGTACAGAGAACAAGGAATTGTTCCTGCAATATTAATTAGTTCTGTCACATCGCTTTGCTTCTCATGGTTTTTCGCATCTAAAGTTCGAATCCCTGAAATTAAACCACATATCTCTGTTTTTAAGTCAGAGGGGAGGGGGATGTTAAAGATGGGGTTTATGTTAACCTTGAGTGGCCTAATACCAGTAATTACATCTTATTTCTTAAGGATTTATATAAGTCGAACAGGCGGTGTTGAGCAAGTGGGACTATATAATGCGGGATTTGCAATAATAAATACCTATGTAGGAATGATTTTCACAGCAATGACGACAGATTATTATCCTCGTCTTGCCGAAGTATCCGTGGATAATCTGGCTACTAGAAATACCATTAATGAGCAGGCAGAAATCGCCATACTTATTATCGCTCCAATTCTAGTCGGATTTATAGCTTTCATAGATTGGGCAGTCGTTCTTCTTTATTCAGAAGATTTTCTAAAGATAAATGGGATGTTGCACTGGGCCGCTTTGGGGATGTTCTTCAAAACAGCCAGCTGGGCGATTGGATTTATATTCTTAGCCAAAGGAGCTACTGGTATTTTCTTTTGGAGTGAATTGGCTGCAAATATATATATAGTCCTACTGAATGTTTTAGGATATGAGCTATTTGGTCTAGATGGACTTGGAATGGCATTCCTGCTTGGATACTTTGTATTATTGCTGCAAAACTTTATGGTGGCAAGAGCAAATTATTTATTTGCTTTTAGTAGAGACTTCTACATAATTTTTACTATTCAAATTATACTAGGTGTACTGTGCTTCAGTATAGTAAGATGGATTTCTTCTCCATATTTCTATTATTTGGGTTCTTTTTTGATTGTGTTGTCATTAGGATATTCATTTTTAGAGTTGAATAAGAGGCTGGATCTAAATCAAATATTAGATGAGAGAATAAGTCAGATCAAAGCCAGAATCAACAAATAAAAGAGCCTTCAAGACACCAGTAATATAAAGTGTGGTACGAACCGTTTGTGTGGTGTTCACTATTAAAGCTATGGAAAAAAATTATACAAAGCCGAGACTTGTATTTTTTCAGTGGGATCATAAAGCAGCACCCCTCTTCATACAGTTGCATATGCAACTTCAAGCTAAATGTCTTGCAGAGTCTTTTGATTTAGTTATAATCAATAAAGACTGCGATTACCAGCAGGTTTGTGACACTTACCAGCCAGACTTAACACTATTCGAAAGTGGATATAGAACTTCTGTCTCTATAAAACCAGTTATAAAAAATACTTCTACATTTCCTGAAATCCCAAAGATTGGATTCCATAATGGAGACCCATGGTGTGATTGCCGCCCAAGCTTTATATCTGATATGGAGCATTGGGGTATAGGAACTTTCTTTTCTATAAGTACTACTATGGCTGAACATACCCCTGAAATCGCAGAAAATTTATTTATATGGCCCAATTTTATAGATGATAATATTTATCGAGACTATGGACAACTTAAGCTTGTACCAATACTTTTCAACGGAAGTAGGAGCTCTTTATATCCTTGGCGTCAGAAAATTTATAATAAAGTTTCAAATTTTTATCCGTCACTCATCTTCCCTCACTTAGGATATGAAAACAATTCACCCACTATGATTTATGGGGAGCAATATGCTCGTACTATCAATGCGTCTTGGTTTGTGCCGGCTTGTGGTACCGTTGGAAAAGAGGTAGTTCGCAAACATTTTGAGGTTCCTGGTTCTAAGGCTTGCCTGATATCAGAAAAATCCCCCTCCCTTGAAGCCGCCGGCTTTGCAGATATGCAAAATTGTGTTTTTGCTGATGATAAAGATATATTGGATAAGTTGGATTATCTTTTCGAAAATAGGTGTGAACTTGGAAAGATTATCAATGCCGGGCACAAACTTGTGCACTCTCGGCATACTCTAAAACAGAGAGGGCAAATTTTTCAATGGTTCAGTCTCCAAAAGAGTATCAAGTCTAACGAGAGAATTATTCAATTAAATCCTTTTGAACCTTTAAAAGTTGTAAAAAAGGAATCCGGTTTCAAAACTACTCCGATAATTTGTGAGGGATTACATTTGGAGCTTTTGCGAAAAGGAGATGAAAAATTGTGGGCGGGTAAATATGAAGAAGCCGAAGTGTTATTTCTCAAATGTCAGAACATTATATCTTACATGCATGAACCCAAACTGAAATTAACGATTTGTAACTTGTATAAAGGTAACGCAAAGGAAGCTTTTCATTGGATAACGGAAGTTAATACTAGTAATTTTATTAATAAAGCAAGAGATTCTGATCCGGTAGAGTGGGCTTACTTGATTATCACTCTCCTTTGTCAAGGAAAACTTAATGAGGCCCTAATTCGTGCACATCAATTTCCTTATCTTAATCATATTATATTATTCCGTATTCGCTGGGCTGTTGAGTGTTTAAATAATGATGGTGAAGTTGATTTGGTATTAGATGATGCTTTATGCGATTCCCGTTACAGTATTCATAAAATTCCTCCAAGCTCATTTGTTGAATGGATAAGTAACCTTTGTACTATGTTAAGAGCCTGTAAACAGTTTAGTTATGCCGAGACTCTGATTGATCGAATCAAATTAAAAGAGGTACTTATAAAAGCACAGAGTAGAAATATAAGAGTATTGATGGTATGTAGGAGAAATTCACTTGCAATCCGTATTAATTGCATTGAAAAGCTAAATCAAATTTTTGGGGCGTTAAATGTACCAGCTGGAAAAAGAGGCTTACCCTCTATTTATATCTACGACTTCATTTACCGAATCTTGAAATTGTTTAAGATGTCAGTTAAGAAGGTTATAGTAAAGTTCTTGCTAAATATATTATAATTACTCATATGAGCCTCAATATCGAGAGGATATAAAAGTAAGAAGAAACATTTGATATATAGTAAAATGTAAGTGTGTGGCTATGGAGTAATGCTAATTATTTAAATTAGAATTAATACTGAAATTGGATGGTTATTCAAGGTGTTTATTAACAATACTACAATTTAGTTGCTTAGAGTTAATAAACCAAAATTTGAAAAGTAATAATGAGAGTTATGATTTCTTATTTGAAAAATAATGTTAAACTTTCTGTGGCCTTAGTTACGAGAAATAGGGCCAATAGCCTAGCGAGAACATTAGAAAGTTTATGCCAGCAGAATTTGAAGCCTTATGAAGTAATACTTTCAGACGACTCTGATGTTCCTGCTATAATTGAGTTAAACAAGAAATTGGCTAAGAAGTATGCATGTAAGTATGTAGAAGGCCCAGGTAGAGGGTTGTACGCAAACAGGAATTTTGCAGCCAAACAATGTAGCGGTACCCATATTAGAACAATGGATGATGACCATGAATTTCCAGAAAATCATATTATGGAATGTTTAAAAGCAATTGAGAAGGAACCAAATACTATCTGGACCATTGGGGAATACTATCCTACTGATAAGAATAGGTCTTTACCTGCACCAATTGTTGGTCAACTTCATCCAAGAGGATTTTCTTATCCTCCAAGTAACATTGAAAACTACTATGGCATTTCCTGTGGCGCATCCATCTATCCAAGATATGTTGTTGACAGAAACATTTTAAATCTGGAATGTTATAAGTTTGGTATACTCTATCTTGAATATGGAGCTCGGTTGTATAAAGGAGGCTTTAAAATAAAACCACTTAGAACCACATATATCATTCACTATTATGATGAAAATAATCGCTCAATAAGCTCAAGAGAGATCAATCAAAGTGCAGAGGTATTTTCTATGTTGATGTTTTCGTTTAAACACATGAAGACAATAAAAAATCGTGCTTTAACAATCGCTGAAATATTGAAAAGAATCGCATTACGAAAATATTCGCTTAAGTTAGTGAGGAATGCGTTTGTAATGTTTAGAGAAGAGTCAAAAAAGCTTCATTAAATATTACAATTCTCAAGGTCTATAGTGCTGAAATCAATCTACTTAAAAGATAAAATAGAATAAGGAATATTATATATTTGTGCTATTATGTATAAGTATTGGTTTGAAATTCTCCCATTCAAGTATGGATTAATCTTAAAAATAATAATTTATGGCCAACATCAATGAGAGGAGTCAGAAAATTTTCCTTGTGGGAAATGAAAAATGCAGTAGAAGCTTCTATAATTATATAAAACAAATATACACTTTAGCTACTCCCCAAAAGCACCTCATTGTTAGCGAACCAGAAGAAGCTGATATTATTCTTTTTGTAGATTTTGAAGCAAGCAACTATTTTAAAAGCTTGCGTGAGCACCACTTAGTTAAAAAAATGCTTGAAAAGTGCTACGTATATACAGAAACAGATATTGTCATTCCTTTCCTTCCCGGCGTCTATACGTCTGCAGAGACGTCTTTTATCAACTTAAAGAGGTTAAAAAATTATTGTTATTTATCTCGCCACTCTTATTCTAAAAACTCATACATCGCACCCAGAGGAGAAGAAAAAGAATATTTGTTTACTTTCTTGGGAGGTTCTACTTCTTTAATACGTAAGCGTCTATATAATATAAACTTTAAGCAGCCAAAAATTTTAGTTGAAGATACAACTCATTATCAGCATTGGAACTATACTCAGGCAAATAGGGATCAAATGCAGCAGCGGTATGTTGAAATATGCGCTAAGTCTCGCTTTGTACTCTGTCCTAGAGGAGCTGGATGTGGGAGCATCAGACTCTTCGAAATGATGGAAATGGGAGTCGCACCAGTTATCATTGCAGATAATTATCTTCTACCAGAAGGGCCAAGGTGGGAAGATTTTGTAGTATTCGTTCAGGAAAAGGATATAAGAGAGTTGCCAATAATATTAGAGAAAAGGGCCCCTGATGCAGAAAGAATGGGAAAGTTAGCACGTAAATCATGGGAAGAATGGTTCGCACCTGATAAACAGTTTAATTATATTATTGAGGCTTGCCATATTATTAGGGAGAATAGAATCGTAAGTGAAAAAGTCTACAGGGTTTGCTGGAAACTATTGATAGTGAAGGTTTTTGTTTGGTCTTATATTAGAGCATGTTTAAAAGAAATAATATTAAGAGCAATAAAGTTACTGAACATCAAACTTCCTTATAGTATAAAAGGAGTATGATGTTGTATAATTAATATTCTTATGACTGGGTGTGTTAAATAAAATAATAAATTTTTGTACATATATTATGGTATAACGTAATATAAAAAGTATTTGTTTGTGAAGCTAAAAGCAAGTTTGTTGTTTGTAATAAATAAACAGGGTGCTTAACTTGAACACACTGTTTCATAGTGCCTTCGTCAAAGTAACTTACTCTTTTAATACCGGCCATAGTACTAGTTATGGCCTTTTATATCACCCTTCTAAGTTAATAGTGAACTACAGTCAGCCTGACAGTGAATTAATAATGCATATTGTTGCGCCAACGAAAGGCTGCTTTTTGTAAACTTCTACCGTAGCTTCAATATTTTAACTGTACTTACAATAGCTTGTTTACTTACTACTATGCAATAAAATGAATCAACGTCATTTATATAAGCTAAAGCCTAATGAATATTGTTTTTCTCTGCGGTTCACTTGAACTCGGCCGTGATGGAGTAGGTGACTACACCCGTAGATTAGGCGTTGAGTTGATCAGACATGGTCATCGTATTGCTGCAGTAGCCTTAAAAGACCCTGGCGTTACAGTAGTTGTGTCGAACACGCAGCGCATAGATAATAGAGAATTACCAGTACTCCGCTTACCCTATACAATGGCTGCTAACAAGCGCATCGAATTAGCAAAAAACTGGATAGGTAATTTTAATCCGCAATGGATTAGTCTTCAGTACGTGCCTTTTTCATTTCAGTCCAAAGGCTTACCTGTTGGGCTTACCAGAATCGTTAGAAGTGTTGGGCAAGGTGCATGTCTGCATGTTATGTTTCATGAGTTATGGGTAGGGATGAGTGTGAACTCTTCTTACAAACAAACGCTGTGGGGTTGGGCACAAAAACAACTAATCAAGACCATGCTCTCAACCTTACAAGTAAAAGTTATTCATACCCAAACTAGATTATACCAAATGCAACTTCAAAAGCTTGGCTTCGAAACTAACTACTTGCCTTTGTTTTCAAATATACCTGCGATTCATAACATAGGCTTCATGAAGCATAATAGTGAAGTCACATATGATAGCATAAAATTAGTTGTTTTTGGGGCTATACATCCTGGTGCACCAGTAAGTGATTTTGCTGAGGATGTATTATGCTATAGCAAGAAAAATGGGAAAAAGGTTTCACTTATTTTGATAGGTAGAAGTGGTAGTGAATACAAACGTTGGATTACAGAGTTCGAATCAGTTGGTGCATCTGTTGAAAATCTGGGTGAAAAATCTCCTGTAGCTATATCAAAAGTGCTAAGTAGTGCTACATTAGGTATCTCGACAACACCAATTGCATTGGTTGAAAAGAGTGGTGCCGTAATGGCAATGCGAGAGCATGGTTTACCTGTTTTGTGCGTTACAAAGCCTTGGCGATTTAAAGACGATGTTTGCTTAGAGCATATTTCTGGAGTTGTAGAGTACTCAAGAGGTAATTTTGATAAAGTTATTTCAGGTCCAAGTTATCACCCTCTCAAAAATAGCATCTCCGAAGTGTCAACTATTTTTATAAATAAGCTTCAATCTAAAGTTTGATATGGCAAGTTTACTTTTTCTTTGGTCCAATAGAATAAAGCCTAAGATAGGAACGCAAGAATTTTATCGATCTTGGGGGAAACGTTTTTTTTCTATGCCAGAACTTCTTATTCGTAATTATAGAAGATGGCAACTTGTGCGAAATGGTGCACATGTTCATGAAAGTGCTGAGATAGGTAATATGACAGCAGTAGGAAATAAAAGTTTGTTGTCAGTAGGTCCTTTTTCATTTATTGGCCGTGTTTATATGGCACTTCATGATCAGATAATGATAGGTGAAAAGGTTTGCATCAACGACGGGGTTGAGATTTTAACAGCTTCCCATGATGTTACAGATCCGCAATGGAGGCCAATAAGCGGAGGTGTTATAATAGAAGATTATGCTTGGATAGGAACAGGAGCTATGATACTTCCTGGAGTACATATTGGTTATGGTGCTGTTGTTGGAGCTAAGGCTGTAGTTACTAAATCTGTAGCGCCACGAACGATTGTTGTGGGTAATCCAGCCAAGCCTACATATAAGATGCGTTGTGATAACTTAAATTATAATCCTTGTGAATTCCTGGCATCTAACAGAGCATGGCTGGTAAACTAAACGCAAATCTACTCATTCTAAAGTATGAAGGTTATCTTTTCGCATCCTACAGGTAATGCAAATGTTCGAGCAACAGCCAATGCACTCTTTGAGGCCAATCTATTGGCTGAATTCCACACAGCAGTTGCCTCATTTCCTGGGAGCATACTGGATATGCTTGGATCTATTGGCCCTTTCTCTGAAATTCGTCGCCGGCGCTTTGACATAGCATTAAGGTCGGTAACAAAAATGCACCCCTGGAGGGAAATTGGCAGACTTGCAGCGTCTAAGAAAAGCTTCTATAAACTTATAGAGCATGAAACGGGGCTTTTTAGTGTTGATGCTGTCTATCATAGTATTGATAAGAAAGTAGCATCAGGTCTTAAATCTGCATCAAGACGTGGCGTAGATGCAGTATACACATATGAGGATTGTGCAGAATCCTCTTTCCTTGAGGCAAAGAGATTAGGGTTGAAGTGCTTTTATGATTTACCTACAGGATATTGGAGATCAGCACGACGGCTTTTGGGAGTAGAGAAAGAAAAATGGCCTGAGTGGGAACACACCTTTATTAATTTTAAAGATTCAGATGCAAAACTATCTCGTAAAGATAGTGAGTTGCGAATGGCAGATCATGTTATAGTTGCAAGTAAGTTTGTAGCGAAGACACTTTTGGAATTTTCTGGACCTTTAGCACCAGTAACAGTTATACCCTATGGGTTCCCGCCAGTTGTTCATAATCGTTCGTACCCATTAAAAAGAAACCGTTTGCTAAAGCTATTGTTTGTTGGAAATTTATCTCACCAAAAAGGAATTGCTTACCTTCTTGCTGCAGTAGAGGCCTATAAGAATTATATAGAATTGACAATTATTGGGAGTAAAGTTAGCAATAACTGCCCGGCTTTGGATAGAGCGTTAGCAAGGCATAAATGGATACCAAATTTACCTCATGGTGCAATTCTTCAACTAATGCGTGAGCACGATGTCCTTGTTTTTCCATCCCTCTTCGATGGCTTTGGACTTGTTATAACGGAGGCAATGTCTCAAGGCACACCTGTAATAGCTACTGAAAGGTCTGCGGGGCCTGATCTTATACAGGATGGTCAAAACGGCTGGTTAGTTGAGGCTGCATCAACCCAGGCGCTGCAAGTTGTCCTTGAGTATATCCTCGATCATCCCGAGTCGGTAGCAAAAGTTGGTAGCGAGGCTGTAGAGACAGCACGAAAGAGACCTTGGCAAGTATATAAGAGAGAATTAGTTGAAGCTATTACAAATTAATTAAGTAACGTTAGTCAGTAAGCTTGATCGTTATATTATTCTTATGAAAGGTAAAAGTTAAAATAATTTGAATGATATCTAAATTAGCAGAAGAGGATGTCACCCGTTGGATCAAACGAGGAGTTTGGGTATACTTTCTGTTGCTCATCTTTGAAGGTGCTTTACGTAAGTGGTTCCTGCCAAGCTTGGCAACACCATTGTTACTTGTTAGAGATCCTTTAGCACTGTGGCTGTTATTCCAGACATGGAGGCAAGGGCTGCTACCTTCTAATTTTTACCTTACTAGTATTATATTAACAGGTATTATAGGAGTATTTACTGCTGTATTGTTTGCCCACGGTAATTTACTTATTGCTTTCTATGGAGCAAGGGTTTTTCTGTTGCACCTTCCTTTAATATTCGTAATAGGCCGTATCTTTGATCAGACGGATGTGCTTATGGTCGGAAAAGTATTACTTTGGATGGCCTTGCCGATGGCAGTACTTATAGCTATTCAGTTTTATAGTCCTCAATCTGCGTGGGTAAACCGTGGAGTCGGGGGCGACATGGAGGGCGCTGGTTTTGGTGGAGCATTAGGATACTTTCGACCACCTGGTACGTTTTCTTTCACCAATGGGAATACATTATTTTTTAGCTTAGTAGCATGTTTTATTATTTATTTCTGGTTTGAGCCAAAGTATGTAAATCGACTTGTACTTATCGGTGCTACAATCGGTCTTATTGCTGCCATTCCCCTTTCGATTAGCCGTGGTTTATTCTTTCAAGTTGGGGTTTCACTATTATTCTCATTGGTCGCTTGTTTTCAGAAAACGAGACATCTGAGTCGCTTGCTGTGGTTAATGGCAGGCGGTTTAGTAGTTGTGCTTATTTTAGCTAATACAGAATTCTTTCAGGTTGCGACTAAAGTATTTTCCGTTCGATTTGAATCGGCCAATGAAGTTGAAGGTGGAATGAAAGGGGTTTTGGGTGAACGTTATTTAGGGGGGATGATCAGTGCAGTTGCAGGAGCCTCTGATTTTCCAATCTTTGGTTATGGGCTTGGTATCAGTACAAATGTAGGAATCAACCTTATGCCTAATAATGCAGGAGCCTTTCTTTCAGATCAAGAATGGGAACGGGTGATTATTGAATTAGGTACATTAATGGGCCTTGCTGTGTTAGTACTTCGCTTTAGCTTAAGTACAAGAATAACTTTTGCTTCTTATCGCAGTCTTTCAAAGGGAAATATGCTGCCTTGGGTACTGATGAGTTTTGGCTCGCTTAGCCTTTTACAAGGGCAATGGGCACAGCCTACATCCTTAGGCTTCTGTTCGTTCGTCGGTGGCTTAGCTGTCGCTTCACTTCGAAACCCAAGGTATAAATAAAGTCTGTTGGTTAGATGTGCGAGAATAGTCCACTATGATGCGTAAAAGAAAAATAATTATTATAGGAAATTACCCGCAGGATAAGCAAGAAAGCATGGAGCGCTTTGCAAAGATGCTCGAATGTGGCCTTCGAGATATTGGCTTGGTTGTCGAGATATGGAAGCCTATAGTAGTTTTTGGTAAACTTGCGAATACCACAGTAACAGGAGTTGGGAAATGGCTTGGGTACTTAGATAAATGGGTGCTTTACCCGTTGGTGCTACGTTGGAACATACTAACCAAAAAACAGTTTGATCAAGATGTTCGATTTCATATTTGTGATCATTCAAATGCTCCTTACCTAAAACATTTACCAATAAGCCAGACCGTTATCACATGTCACGACGTGCTTGCAATTAGAGGGGCTTTGGGAGACACAGATACTTATTGTCCAGCATCTGCTTTAGGCAAAATTCTACAAAAATGGATATTATCTAACTTAGTAAAAGCTACACGACTCGCATCAGTTTCACAGCAGACCATCATCCAACTAAACAAAATAAACCGTTTTAAGAATGATGGTCCAAAAAAATGGCAGGTAATCTATAATGGATTCAATGCAGATTTTAGGCCAATGAACAAGGAAAGAGCATTTTCTTTAATTGAAAGTGTTGGTGTAAAGCCAGAGAAATCTTTTATCCTACATGTGGGGTCAAGTTTGCCGAGGAAAAATCGAAAGCTTCTGCTTAACATGGTTAGTATTTTGGATACTACCTGGGATGGGTATATCTGTTATGCTGGTGAGGCTGCCGATAAAGACTTGTTGGAGCACATGCATTACTTAGGACTATATGAACGTGTTGTTTTTGTAGTAAGGCCTGATCACGCCACTTTAGTTGCATTATATAGTTGCTGTGAGGCTTTTATATTCCCCTCATTTTCGGAGGGTTTTGGATGGCCCGTTATTGAGGCACAAGCCTGTGGCGCCCCTGTAATAATTAGCAATGTTGAGCCAATGCCTGAAGTAAGTGGCGGGTCTGCTTTACAAGCAGACCCGCATAAACCAGAAGAATTTGCGGCAGCATTTATTTCTCTTCAAAGTATGGACACTAGGTTTAAAGTTATTCAAAATGGATTTTTAAACGTGCGCCGTTTTGAGACGAGCCAAATGATCCAATCTTACCTTGCATTGTACGGTTAAACAAAATAAAATTTGGAATAGATGGTCTTAAAAGTCTTAACATTCTTCTTGCCGTGGTTTTTGAGGCGTCGCATGCTGGAGCGCTTGTTTAAGTATGAACTTCATCCAAGGGCACGTATCGGCTTTGCTTGGGTATTCCCTAATAAGCTAAAGATGGCTGCCGGGTCAAGGATTGATCATTTTACTGTTGCGATTCATTTAGACTTGTTAGAAATGCGTAAAGATGCTACAATTGGCCGTGGAAACTGGATAACCGGTTTTCCAACAAATAGTAATTCAAAACATTTTCAACACCAAAGTGATCGTCAAGCGGCACTCATACTAGGCGAATCAGCCTCTGTTACAAAGAATCACCATCTTGATTGTACCAACATTATTAAAGTTGGTCGCTTTTCTACAATAGCTGGCTATAATTCCCAGTTTTTAACACATTCTATAGATGTAAATGAGAATCTACAGCATAGTGAACCAATCGTGATTGGTGATTATACATTTGTAGGAACAAACGTGGTTGTATTAGGTGGAGCTATTTTGCCGTCCAACTCTATACTGGGAGCAAAATCATTGCTTAATAAGGCATTCTATGACGAATGGACGCTCTATGGGGGAGTGCCTGCAAAAGCTGTAAAGGAAATTCCTATGGATTCAAAATACTTTACTCGAAAAGAAGGCTTTGTTTATTGAAAACGATAATCAGCTTTAAGTACTAAGATGATAAAGAATACAGTTTGAACAGTCTCAATCCTACATTAGTTAGATGTTGTATTAAGCTAAGGAAATGATGTTCGTCAAGGCAATCATCTTCTATGTAAACACTCTTTTGCTATATGCTTAGTAAAACTGATTTAAGGCAGGCATTACTCCTCTAGTCTCTACTGAAAAATAATTTCTTCCTAAAAATAAGAATAAGCCACTCACCCTTTAATTATGTTTATTCACGATTAAGTTTGAATATTTTTATTATAAGGTGCTGTTTTTTCGTAATAATTGCCATCTATTCTTGGTTAAATTATTAATGATTTAACCAAGTCTCTATACTATTATTTTACTTTAAGCCATTAACAAATGAAAATTAAAGTTGTACCTTATCTACTTCCAAATGTGTCATTAAAAGACTCAGGAAGTTATTTAGAATGTCCTATTGAAAATCTGGCTGAGGGTTTAAAAGCCAATGCCTATTATTTCAGCCATCCGGAGTGGGCTGAAGAGTACCTGACCTACTGCCACAGGAGTGAGGCATTTAGGAGCAGGTGGGCTGCAGCTGTTGGGGACTGGACAGATAAAATAGTGGTGGACATCGGGTGTGGTCCTGGAAATATTTTTGCAACGCTCCAAGGCAAACCAAAGTTTTTAATTGGCGTTGATGTTGCACCCGGATCACTTGAGTTAGCCAAAAATTTGGCATATGTTCCTCTCCTAGCAGATGCAACTCACCTTCCCTTCGTATCTGGCTTTGCAGATATCGTGGTTCTTAATGCAACGCTTCACCACTGCGACGACATGGCTGCTATACTTAAGGAGGCCGCGCGTCTTGTAAAGCCCGGGGGCTTAATTGTGACAGACCATGACCCCCAGCTTTATGCCTGGGACTACAAAGGTATCGCAAAACTGCTTTGGCAGGCGCGGCTATATATTTATAAAATTACAGGGCATGGTTTCCATAAGACAGATAGCCAGCAGGAGTGGGGATTAGCATGTGAGACTCATCATAAACCAGGGCATGGAGTAACGAAAGAGTTCTTCCTGACAACTCTTTCTCCTTTAGGGTTTGAAGTGAAAGTTTATCCTCATAATCATGCGTTGGGAGCAGAAGTGCTGCAGGGTAACAAAGGCAGAGCAGAGCTTAAGTACAGAATTGGCAACCTGCTCTCCGGCAGAAACCCTAGTGCAGACACTAGTGCCTTATCTCTGATGTGTGTGGCGAAGAGGAAGAATGTAGAAACAAGTGCAGCTTAAAATTAAACTAAAAAAGTAAGGCTGAGTATTGAAAGGAGTTCAAACAAGGCTGCTGTAAATAATCTAAAGACCTGATTGAGCTTTTTAATGTGTTGTTGTATTTCTAAACATTTATTAAAAGAAAAATTTCAGATGAAACTGCTCCATGTAATAGGAAGTATGGATCCTTCATCTGGAGGTCCTTGTCAGGTAATAAGAAATACAGTGCCAGAGTTGGAGAAGCTAGGTGTTGTAAGCGAAGTTGCTTGCCTTGATGATCCTGTAGTATCTTTTTGGGATAAAGATCGTTTCAAAGTAATTGCTCTAGGTCCGAGTAATAATCCTTGGCGCTACAACAGAAAACTTGCGTCATGGTTAATTAGTAGTCTTGAACAATACAATGCTGTAATCGTACATGGGTTGTGGCTCTATCATAACTTTGCACTTCTTAAAGCCATTCAAAGGTTAAAGAAACGTGCGACTACTGGATCGGATAAAATCAAGATACCCAAGGTATATATCATGCCGCACGGAATGTTGGACCCTTATTTTCAGCGGGCCCCGGAGAGAAAATTAAAAGCAATACGTAACGTAATTTATTGGGCTTTAATCGAAAGTAAAGTTGTTCGTGAGGCTGATGGCTTGTTATTTACTTGTGAAGAAGAGTTGCGCCTTGCTCGCACATCTTTTAGCCCATATCAACCCAAACAAGAACAAAATGTAGGTTTAGGAATTATTGAGCCCCCACTGTATAATTTCCAGATGCAGGAAGCTTTTAGATCAAAATGCAATAATCTTGATGACTGCCCTTACTTTCTATTTTTGGGGCGTATTCACGAAAAGAAAGGAGTTGATCTGCTTTTGAAAGCATTTGCAAAGTTGGTAAAAGAGTTATCTGCTGTACAGCTTGGACAGTTAGAGGTGCAGTGTTCTAAATGGAATTTAAGTACTATGCCGCCTGAACTCGCCCCACTACCAAAGTTAGTCATAGCAGGCCCTGGAATTGAAACGCCTTTTGGGCAGGAACTGCAAAAGTTTGTGCAAGATAATAAAGAACTATGTGATACAGTCTTATTCCCTGGTATGCTTGCTGGCGATGCCAAATGGGGTGCTCTCTATGGATGTGAAGCTTTTATTCTGCCTAGTCACCAAGAGAATTTTGGAATTGCTGTAGTTGAGGCATTAGCGTGTGCTAAACCAGTCTTAATATCAAATCAAGTAAACATATGGCATGAGATTCATTTAAATGGTTGCGGGTTAGTTGCAAGTGACACTTTAGAGGGAACACAAAGCCTAATTACTTCTTGGTTAAATCTTTCGGCTAAGAATAAAAAAGCTATGGGGACTAAAGCTTTCTTTACCTACAATACTTATTTTGCTATAAAATCACAAGTAATGCTTCTTCATAAAGTCATTTCTAAATAGTAAATTTATATTTTAAATTTAAATAGTGCAACTAAAGTTGAGTCTTTTCGTTCTAAATTGAAGAACATGTGTTATAGCTATAGGTTTTTTCGAAGTGTTTAAGCTATAAAATGTGAAGTGTCATTGTAATTCTATGCAATTTCTTTATTAAAAAAGAATGCAGCATTTCTACAAGTTTTTTTAAGTTTCACTGGGAGCATGAAAGCAGGTATTGTAATTATTACATATAACAACGGGCAGCATGTGACTGAAACAATAAAGTCTGTTGTTAGTCAGGTTTTAAAGGAATGGACATGCGTAGTTGTTGATAATAGTAGCACGGATAACACATATGAAGTGATAATTGACTTGATTGGGTCTAATGATAAGTTTTTAGTTCTTAAAAAAGAAAATGAAGGGCCGTCTGCGGCTAGAAACTTAGGGTTTAGTAAGCTTCCATCGGAAACAGAATATATTCATTTTTTAGATGGAGATGATGTTCTTGATCCAAACTTTATGGAGGTTTTGGTAAAGTATCTTGATGAGCACCAAGAAGTGGGACTAGTGGGCTGTCAATATAATGTAATCGACTCAGGAGGCAATTTAGTTGGGCCTGGTTTTAGGAGTAGGGTTGCACCAAGTTTGTTTGGCATTCCTTGGAATCTCTCCCAAACCACCAAAAGAACTCCTTTCGAAACATTCTTTTCGTCAACAGGACAAGGACACTTTTCCGTTTTTAGGACTGAAATATTCAAAAAAACTACTGGGTATGAGAAGGATTTTTGGTCCCACGAAGATTCTGATATATTTTGCCAAATGGCTCTGAGAGCAGAGGTTCATTATATCGATAACAGACTCTACAACAGGAGAATTCATGGGAATAGCCTAACTTCCTCGCGTATTGAAACTTACGGAGCGTTTAGGAATAAGTGGGATAACTATAAGACTTCTGATGCTGCAGTGAATGCTTTGGTTGAAAAGAGTCTTATTTACTACTATACAAGACATAAGCCTCTTCGAGATTTGAAGGTATCATTAAAAGCTTTTAGTGAATTTGTGAAGACTCAAAAAATAGGTAGTTTAAGGTGGTGCTTGGTTTGCTTAAAATCTGGATTATCAGAACTGATTTTAAAGAGGAGTTTAAGGAAAGTATTGTATAATAGGGCAGTAGTGGGGAAGGTGACTGAAGATACTGTATCGGGCTTTGTTAATTATATTCTTTAGTTTAAATGTATAACCAAGATACATATCTAGGAGCCTCATTCTCACTTCGCAACCGGTTGGGGAGAGTACTGTGGGGGGTGATAGTGCTTCTGTTCTTCCGCTATTCACCAAAACCAGCTCATGCATGGAGAACTTTTTTGCTTCGTGCTTTTGGTGCTAAAGTAGGCAGAGGTGTTCACATATATCCAAGGGCAAAGATCTGGGCACCTTGGAATCTGATATTAAGAGATGAGTGTGGTGTGGCTAACAGCGCAATTCTTTACTCTCAAGATATAATAGAGATAGGCCGTCGGGCTGTAATCTCACAGGGGGCTCACCTTTGTGCCGGAACGCATGACTATACAAAATCAGGGTTCCCGCTAATTACCATGCCAATCCGTATAGGCGATAATGCATGGATTGCAGCGGAGTCATTCATACATCCAGGAGTTACTATTGGGGAAGGTTGTGTTATCGGAGCGCGATCTGTAGTAACTAAAGATATGCCGGAATGGATGGTCTGTGCGGGTCATCCATGCAAACCGATCAAAAAGAGGTTTGAAGAAAAGATTAAGGAGTTGTTCTTACAGAATCAGTTATAAATCTTGATTCAATATGATATCGGTGATAATACTTACTAAAAATGAGGAAAAGGATTTACCTGTCTGTCTTTCATCCTTAAGATGGTGTGATGACGTGCATATTTTAGACTCTGGTAGTACTGACAAAACAATTGCAATTGCAGAACATTTTGGATCTAAGATCTGGACTAACAAGTTTGAAAGCTTTGGAAAGCAGCGAAATTTTGCATTAGACCATTTGGATATAAAGTATAAATGGATATTATTTCTAGACGCGGACGAAGTTATAACAGAAAGTTTTCGCCAAGCATTGCTTGATTCAATAAGAAATTCGGGAGACCAGGTTGCAGGGTATTATTGTTGTTGGAAAATGATGTATGAGGGGAAATGGTTGAAGTACTGTGATACTTTCCCAAAGTGGCAGTTTCGCATTTTGCGGGTTGGTATGGCTAGATTTAAAGACGCTGGTCATGGGCAAAAAGAGGATGATGTTAAAGGGGAAATTGGTTATATAAAAGAGCCTTATCTTCATTTTAGTATGTCAAAGGGGTGGTCAGAATGGTATAAACGGCATAATGGATATTCAACACTAGAAGCTAAAGCTCGCCTTCACTTACCTCCTTTTAAACAAGTATTCGCTCGCCATGGAAGTATTCGTAATCCAGCACTTAAGGCGTGGTTGAGCAGAGTACCTGGTTGGCCTTTAATGAGATTCTGCCATGCTTATTTCTTTAATTTTGGCTTCTTAGAAGGTATACCAGGTTTTATTTATTGCACGAATATTGCAATTGTTGAATTTATGACTCAGGTAAAAATGAGGGAATTAAGGTGCTCCAACAAGTATAAGAATAAATCCGCAAGTACATATTTATCCAATGCTTTGCGATGAAAGATTAATGGAGTGAAAAAATAATTAGACTTTTTCTATTCAAGTAAATAGTTCTGTTGAGGGCTAAGCATATGTTTTTAGTCTGCTTTTATTCAATTTGGCTTGTTTATTTCCTTCTGAAAATTGTGCCACAAGACTTAGTGCGGGGCTACAGCTAACTGAAATTAATTATAAGGTAAACTAACCAGAGAAAATTTCGCATTACTCAAGCAAGCCCTCTTCCAACCTAACAGGATCAATCAGGTCTGATTGGTGGATCATGTTAGTGATAGCCTCTAGGACAGCCGCAGTTTCAGGTTCCTAAACATCGTCGATGACAGTAATCGCGAGATACTTACAGCGGAGGCGGGCTTGTCGACTGCTGCCCTGCGGTTGCCAGATGTTATACGAGTTGACAACGAGCTGGGATTCATCCAGCTTAAAAATCGATGCTCAAGAGCTGGAGCGGCAGCATAATAATGGAGCTACTAAACGCTTATTGTGTTCAGAGCACTTGATAAGGTGCGCCAGAAGGACAAGTATTTGATCCAGGACTACAAATACCAACCTCCGCATGAGATGCCCATCTTTAGAACACCGGTGGAATTATTGTAAGATTCTTTAATTTGAAAAATTAATTTAAAAATAGCCTAAAATCCTGAAAAGCTTATATCACAAGCTCAATGCTTTGGTCACTTTAACCTATCAGTAACTTAAACGTGCTTTAAGTTACTGATAGTGTGCTAAATAAGCGCTTTAGCTTCATTAATTATTATAGGATTGATATTACTATTGCCAACTTCATTCCCTTTTTACTCTAGCTTCGCTTGTGATAGTTAATTTTTTAACTATTTACTAAAATGATACTAATTCAATTTTATAACAATTTGTTTAGCCTATGCTCCAACGGTTTTTACTACGTCCAAATATACTGTAAAATACGTGAAGTTAATCTAAAAGAATCAAAAACTACTAGGCAGGTGACCTCTGATACTCCACAATCTGACTAATCAACAATAGAATCACAAAATGTATATGGTTTGCTTCAATGGCTTACAGTATACTCGACCCTATCATCGGTAGCATACACTAATAAACTAAAGCTATTAACATATAATAGCATTGTTTCCAACAGTATAAAATTTTAAATTTCGTAGATAAATAATAAAAATAAAAAGAATAGTTCTGTTTTAGCAGGGCTGTTCTGGTGTGTTGCCGATTTATTTTTCCTTTTTATCTATGAGCAAGCGTATACTTTTAATTGGGTACAATTATTACCCTGAACCAACTGGTATTGGGAAGTATAGTGGAGAAATGATCACGTGGTTGGCACAAAATGGCTACGAATGCGAAGTTCTTACATCTTATCCATACTATCCCCAGTGGAAGGTTCAAGAAAACTACTCAAGCAAAACGTTCTGGTACAGTACAGAATACCAAAAGCTTAATGGGAACAGCGTTCGGATTATTAGGTGCCCCATGTATGTGCCCGCTATACCAACAGGACTCAAAAGGATATTCGTTGACATATCATTTTTTATCTCGGCCTTTTTCAAGCTAACTCAACTGCTATTCAGAAAGAGACACGATTATGTTATCTCTGTTGTGCCTTGTTTCCAATTTGGTCTGTTAGGAGTATTCTACAAAAAACTTCGCAAATCAATTTTACTGTATCATGTTCAAGATTTGCAGATTGAAGCTGCCAGGGATCTTAAAATGATTAAGTCGCCGATAGTTTTAAATTTTCTCTTCATGTTGGAAGGCTACATCTTCAAGAATGCTGATATAATAAGCAGTATATCTGAGGGAATGGTGCGTAGAATCAGGCTGAAAGCTAAAAAAGAAGTTTACTTATTTAAGAACTGGACTGATTGTAAGCTGTTCTATCCTGTCGAGGAACGTTCATGCCTAAAGCAAAACTTTGGCTTTAACACTACTGATAAGATAGTGCTTTACTCTGGAGCAATCGGAGAGAAACAAGGTCTGGACACAATAATACATGCTGCCAGAGCTTTACAAAAACAGGAAAATTTGAAGTTTATTATATGCGGTTCAGGTCCTTATCAAAAAGCTTTGCGAATGCTAGCGAATAACTTTGAGTTGAGAAATGTATTCTTCCTTCCTACGCAACCTCTCGAGAAGTTTAATCAGTTTTTGAATATGGCTGATGTTCATTTGGTGATTCAAAAGTCTACTGCAGGTGACTTAGTAATGCCATCTAAGCTTACTACAATCCTCGGGATCGGAGGCTTAGCTGTGATCACAGCCAATAAAGGCACAAGCTTGTATGCAATAATTGATCAACACAAAGCAGGAATCTTAGTTGAGCCTGAAAACCAAGAAGCACTTAATAGGGCAATACAAATGGCTGTAATAGAAGATAATAGATATTTACGGTTAAATGCCAGAACCTATGCAGAAGAGTTTTTAAGTATGGGAAAGATTATGGAGGCTTTTAATGAACAGGTATTAAAGAGCTTCATAAAGCAGGATAAGCAAAAGACAGAGCAAGAGGAACCTAACCTACCTATAGAACTTGGAATAGGGTAGATTTATACTGCTCAGAAACAAATTTTTTAATATACCATGTAAAAAGATGCATAATGCGCCATGCTTTAACTTTACTCCTAGTATGGTTTTTTTGCCATACATCTACAAGTTCCAGTCTTGCTCTGGCTATTCCAGAAGAGCTGTTTCATACCTCTTGTTTATGCAAGGTAAAAGATAATCACCCCAACGCAGATACAATTATTCAAAGAATTGAAGTAAGTCCGAGCAAGATAAGGTTTGGCATTAAGCTTGGTGTCGGAAGCTCAAGGACAAATTTTAATTTTGGGTATCCTAAGCCCGCTACTCGAATTGATTTAGTTTGGAAGCCCAGTTTATCAGCTGGCATGCTCCTGGAAATTCATATTTACAAAAAGATTTCTCTTCAGCAAGAATACCTATACACATTTGTTGGAGGAGAAGTAAAAGAAGATGGAATTAGTTATAGTTTAGGATATTTATCCTTACCTGTAGTTCTTCAATACGAAGTAACACCTAAGACTGCTGTAATTATAGGCTCTCATTTAGATTTGTTGGTACATGCAAGCGAACGATTTAATGAGATTTCTACTGATATTAGTCACCACATAGAAGAAAGAAATATAAGTGCAGCAGTTGGTGTCCGCTATAAACTATCACACAACTTCAGTTTAGAAAGCAAATACTTGCAGAGTCTGAATCATATTGGAATCAAAAAAGATTTGATTGAAAAGGAATTTAAACTGGAACTACTGCAATTGTCACTAATCATTTTTCCATTTTAGCTTTTATAGTTTATCATATCCCAAACAATACAGCTAGTCAAT
Organism: Pontibacter sp. MBLB2868; assembly: GCF_051904785.1. Classification (NCBI taxonomy): domain Bacteria; kingdom Pseudomonadati; phylum Bacteroidota; class Cytophagia; order Cytophagales; family Hymenobacteraceae; genus Pontibacter; species Pontibacter sp. MBLB2868. Next base: position 1,230,113 of record NZ_CP196710.1, read on the forward strand.
CTTATTGTAGTAAGGATAGTTTAAGTTGTTCCCCTCTCAACAATACCTGCACTTTATTAGCCGCTAGGGTTGAGTTTTGTTAGGGTATGTTTAAAAGTATGAGATGTTTTGTAAAATACAATAACACAAATTTCCTGCACTTGTACTTTTACTATCATAGACCCTACGTTTGCTCTTCAATTTGCTCCGTTTATCAAAATTGGCAATTATATACAAATAATAAAAAATTGTATTCGTAAAATAGTTGAAAGTTTTATTTGTTAAAATATCAATAAAAAATTGACGCATTATAATAGTTGTCTGATCTGTCTCTTGAAGAGACAGGTGATTAATTGCTTTTGCTTTATCGGTATAAGTTAAAGGCTGTTTATTGATTTAATATAAAAAATTATTTTGATTCTGTAACCCAACATAGTAATAACACCAGTCAATTAATCTGATAACAGAGTTCTATTGACTTCATTCCTAGCTTTGAGTTTAACAATTACACAAGTATGTTTTGCTGATTAAAACAAACATTATATGAGTATGAAGTCTACTTTTTTAGTTTCATGGAAACAACCATTATTGGTGCTGTTTATTCTTTCCAGCTTTTATGTAGCTTCTGCACAATTGGTTGTGCACCAGTTCAAGGGCCTTTATTTTTTGGCAAGCCTTACCAGGGTGGAACCTATAAAATCAATGGGTTCAGTTAGCAAAATGGGAAGTACACAAATCCTTAACGAAAACAGAAACAAGGATGTATCGCAGGCACCAGCAAGTAAAGTTTTATCAGAAAAACTTCGAAAAGCAATCCCTTTAAATGCCCACACCATAATACCTACACCTGCTGTTAGCGCAGGCAGCTCAATACTTGTAGTGAGCGGAACCGCTAATAAATTTAGTCAATACCCTTCTGAAATATTAACAGCTGAAGGATTAAATGGGTTTAATACAGCAGACATATCTGAAATAACTGCAGATATACTCAGTTCTTATGATGTAGTAATTTTAGGAAACATACCTCTTACTGATGCTCAGGTTACGGTATTTAGTAACTGGACTATCGCAGGAGGTACATTGATAGCTTTAAAACCTGATTCTAAGCTGTCATCATTAATGGGCTTAATTTCAGTAGGTGGTACGTTAGCGGATAAATACCTGTTAGTGTCGCAAACAGGACCAGGTAAAGGGATTGTTAATCAGACAATACAATACCAAGGAACTGCCGACTTGTATCAGCTAAGCGGAGCAACAAAGATTGCTACCCTCTATTCAGGTCCGACTACTTCAACCTCTTATCCTGCTGTAACAATCAACACCGTTGGAGATCAAGGTGGCTCAGCAGTAGCTTTTACTTATGATTTGGCCCGTTCTATAGTTTATACCCGTCAGGGGAATCCAGCGTGGTCCGGCCAAAAGAGAGATGGTCAGATTGACCCTATACGCTCTGATGATCAGTTCTATCCAGATTGGATTGATCTCAATAAAGTAGCTATTCCACAGGCTGATGAACAACAAAGATTGTTAGCAAATATTATTACCCTTAATTCCCGTAAACCCATGCCTCGTTTCTGGTATATGCCCAGAGGCCTGAAGGCGGCTGTGGTGATGACAGGTGACGACCATGGAAACGGTGGTACAAAGGCACGATTCAATCAGTATTTGCAACTAAGCGATGATAACAGTGCGGAGGCAGTTGCTGATTGGAGAGCTATACGTGGTACCTCATACATTTACCCAAACACACCTATTACAGATTCTGAAGCAAAAGCATTTGAACAACAAGGGTTTGAAGTTGCCCTTCACTTAAATACAAATTGTGAAAATTTCACTCTTACCTCCTTAGAGCAAAATCTTACAACACAGCTGTCTGAATTTAAGTCACGATTTCCAAGTGTTGCCTCACCAACGACTAATAGAACTCACTGTATAGCCTGGAGCGACTGGAGTACACAACCCAAGTTAGAAGTAACTAAAGGGATAAGACTTGATGCTAACTACTATTACTGGCCGAGTCCATGGATACAGGACAGGCCAGGTATGTTTACTGGTTCAGGAATTCCTATGCGATTTACTGATATGGATGGAGGTTTGATTGATACTTACCAACTCACAACCCAAATGACAGATGAATCAGATCAAACCTTTCCATACACAATTGATCAGCTTTTGAATAAAGCTTTAGGGCAAGAGGGGTACTACGGTATTTTCTGTGCAAATATGCATACAGATGCCGGTACTTCAAGCGGTTCTGATGCAATCATAGCTTCTGCCAAGGCGCGAAATGTACCAGTCATATCATCCAGGCAATTACTGATTTGGCTAGATGGTCGTAATGGTTCAACTTTTAATGCAATGTCCTGGAACGGAAGTGAACTCAACTTTCAGGTTAGTGTAGCAAGTGGTGCACGTAATCTGCAAGGGATGCTTCCGATGACAGAGAAAACAGGACAATTAACAAACTTAACAGTAAACGGATCACCTGTAGTAGTTAGAAGAGAAATTATCAAAGGCATTGAGTATGCTTTTTTCCCATGTACAACAGGTAACTATGTGGCAACATATGATATAAGTGCATTACCTAATCAGGCTCCTACAGTAGCAATAACTTCTCCAACTAACAATAGTACATTTGAAGCACCAGGCACTATAACTCTTGTAGCCTCAGTAACTGATACTGATGGAGCCGTGGCAAGTGTAGAATTTTATCAAGGGGCAGTAAAATTAGGTCAGGATACAGATGGTAGTAATGGCTGGAGCTTTACTTGGAACAATGTTGATGCAGGCTTATATGAAATTACAGCACGAGCTACAGACAATTATGGTTCTGTAACAATTTCAGAATCTGTAAGTATCTCAGTTGCCGCAGTATGTCCCTGCACTGTATTTAAAACTACTGATGCACCAGCTAGTGATTTAGTAAATGATGGACAGCCAGTTCAGTTGGGAATGAAGTTTAGTTCTACAGTGGATGGATATGTAAGTGGCGTGCGATTCTACAAACAAAGTGGTAACACCGGCTCGCATATAGGGCAATTATATAGTATAACAGGTACATTATTAGCTGAAGCGACTTTTATTAACGAAACGGCATCAGGCTGGCAGGAGGTTGCATTTAATAATCCTGTGGCTATAGCTTCGGGGCAAATATATATAATTTCATATCATAGCAGTGATGGTAATTATTCTGAAACAGATTCATATTTTAATCAGGCTATCAATCGTTTACCACTCCGCGGCTTAGCAAATGGAGAAAATGGAGCTAATGGTGTTTATAGCTATACTACTTCACCTGCTTTTCCAACAAATACTTTCCAAGCATCTAATTATTGGGTTGATGTTGTATTTAGTACAGACTTACCTCCTAACCAACTACCTTCGGTAGCTATTACTTCACCAATAACTAATGCCGCGTTTAATGCACCGGCTTCTATAACAATAGCTGCTACAGCTACAGACACCGATGGTTCAGTAGCGAAGGTTGAGTTTTTTCAGAACTCACAAAAGCTAGGAGAGGATCTAACTAGTCCATTCTCTTTTACCTGGAATGATGTACCCTCTGGAAACTATGATTTAACGGCAAGAGTAACCGATAATAGAGGGGATGTGGTTACGTCAGAAGCTGTGAGTATTACTGTTTCTGCACTTTCAGGACAGAACGATATCGTAGCTGAGAACTCACTGCCGGGTAACCCTGAATCCGAGTGGCAGATAACTGGCGCAGGTGATTTAAGCATTCAGGGTTTTGCTACAGATATCAGTTATAACAAAGGTGAAACTGCTCGTTTTAAAATTAAAACAAGTGCAAGCGCATATACTGTTAAAATCTATCGACTGGGTTATTACCAGGGAAATGGTGCGAGATACCAGGGGAATGCTACTGTTACGGCTAACCTGCCTCAAACACAACCAAACTGCCTTACCAACTCATCTACTGGATTAATAGATTGTGGTAACTGGGCTGAATCTGCTAGTTGGGCGATACCAAGTAACGCTGTATCCGGTGTCTATATTGCAAAACTTACACGTAGTGGAGGAGGCTCCAGCCATATTGTGTTTATCGTCCGAGACGATGCCGGCACTTCAGATTTACTTTTTCAAACTTCTGATGCTACTTGGCAAGCTTACAATGTGTATGGCGATAATAACAATGGGAAAAGCCTTTATACAGGTAGTGGCGGCAAGGCAGAGAAAGTAAGCTATAACAGACCGTTCGTTACCCGAAATGGCGGTGGCGGTGGCGGAGCTGAAGAAGATTGGCTGTTCAATGCTGAGTATCCGATGATCCGTTGGTTGGAAGCAAATGGTTTTGATGTAAGCTATACTACTGGTGTTGACAGCGATCGCCGCGGTAATCTAATTACTAAACACAAAGTGTTTATGTCTGTAGGGCATGATGAGTATTGGTCAGGTACACAACGAGCTTATGTAACTGCAGCTCGTAATTCAGGAACTAACTTAGCTTTCTTCAGTGGCAACGAAGTATATTGGAAAACACGTTGGGAAAATAGCATAGATGGTAGCGGTACTTCTCACCGTACTTTAGTATGTTACAAAGAGGGATCAGAAGGGGAGAATACCTGTAACGGGAAGTGTGACCCCACAAGTGAATGGACTGGCTTATGGCGAAGTGGTTGTGAGTTTACAAGCCAAGATCCTTTAGCTTGTAAACCAGAAAACGAGTTGACCGGTCAAATAAGTTGGGCAGAAAATACAGCTCCACTTGAGGTACCCAGTACTTTAAAAAACTTACGTTTTTGGCGTAATACGAGTGTCGCTTCTCTTGGCAATGGTCAAACAGCTTCCCTGACTAATGGCATAATAGGATACGAATGGAATCCTGAACAGGAACAGTATCGATCATCCTATCCATATGGAAGAATAATACTTTCTAGAACTAATGTGGGTGGAAATATTCATAACTTTTCACTTTACAGGCATAAAAGTGGTGCATTTGTTTTTGGGGCCGGTACAGTTCAGTATTCTTGGGGTTTAGATAGTAATCATGATAGAGGAAATGCTGCACCAAGTACGGCATTACAGCAAGCTACTATAAATCTGTTAGCTGATATGGGTGCGCAACCCCGTAGCCTGCAAGCAGGCTTAGTTGCTGCTTCTGCCACAACAGATACGCAGGCTCCTGGCATAGTGATAGCTTCTCCTGCGGGAGGCGCTAACTTGCCAGCTGCCACTTTAGTGACGATAAGTGGTACGGCATCAGATGCTGGTGTTGTTGCTGGAGTAGAAGTGTCTACTGACGGTGGTACAAGCTGGAAGGTAGCAAATGGTACTTCTAACTGGACATATGCGTGGACTCCTACATCTCAGGGAGCGACTACTATACAAGCAAGAGCCTACGATGATTCGGGCAATATTGGAACACCAGTTACTATAAATGTTACAGTAGGTGAACAAGGACCTAGTAATTGTCCATGTACAGTTTTTCAAGCAAATGAAGCTCCCTCAGGAATTGTTTACAATGATAATCAAGGAGGAATTCAATTAGGGATGAAGTTCCGCACTCTGGTAGATGGTAAAATTAGTGGTGTTCGTTTTTACAAGCAAAGTGGTAATACAGGTACGCACATTGGTCAACTGTACAGCAACTCGGGTAATTTGTTGGCAGAGGCTACTTTTGTCAATGAAACAGCCTCTGGCTGGCAAGAAGTGGCTTTCTCTAGTCCAGTGAATGTAACTGCTAGTGTAACATATGTAGTTACTTATCACAGTAGCTCTGGCTACTACTCTGCAACAAATCCATTTTTTAATCTGGCAGTAGATAAGAATCCTTTGCGGGCTTTGGCTGATGGAGAGGACGGGCCTAATGGAGTGTATTTGTATACTAACACACCGGCTTTTCCTATAAATAACTTTCAGTCATCAAATTATTGGGTTGATGCTGTATTTAACACCAGTGCTCCGGCAAATCAGTCGCCGGTGGTGAATGGACCAATCGCAGACCAGGTGGCCACGGTCGGTTCGGCCTACAGCTTCACGTTTGCGGCTACCACCTTCACTGACGTTGATGCCGATGTGCTCACCTACACAGCGAGCCAATCAGACGGCAGCCCGCTTCCTTCCTGGCTAAGCTTTGATGGAGCGAACCGCACCTTCACGGGCATCCCAGCCACGGCAGGGACCCTGACCCTGCAGGTGACAGCCGACGACGGTCGTGGCGGCAGGGTCAGCGACGAGTTTGCGCTGGCAGTAAGTGCTCCGGCAAATCAGTCGCCGGTGGTGAATGGACCAATCGCAGACCAGGTGGCCACGGTCGGTTCGGCCTACAGCTTCACGTTTGCGGCTACCACCTTCACTGACGTTGATGCCGATGTGCTCACCTACACAGCGAGCCAATCAGACGGCAGCCCGCTTCCTTCCTGGCTAAGCTTTGATGGAGCGAACCGCACCTTCACGGGCATCCCAGCCACGGCAGGGACCCTGACCCTGCAGGTGACAGCCGACGACGGTCGTGGCGGCAGGGTCAGCGACGAGTTTGCGCTGGCAGTAAGTGCTCCGGCAAATCAGTCGCCGGTATTAGCCACTATAGGCAATAAATCTGTTAATGAACTAACGCTTTTAACATTTCAAGTAGTTGCCACAGATGATGGATTACCTAATAACACTTTAACTTATTCATTAATCGGCGCTATGGCTAGTGCCAAAATAGATCCTGTTACAGGAGTTTTCAGCTGGACTCCAGGAGAATTACATGGTCCTGGAACTTATGCTTTCACGATTGAAGTTTCAGACGGAGCACTTACAGATCAGGAAACTATATCTATTCAAGTAAGTGAGGTTAACCAAGCACCACTTTTAGCAACTATTGGTGATAAAGAGGTCGGGATAGGGGGAACTCTTAGATTTACTTTGGTAGGATCGGATGCAGACATACCTGCACAAATATTAACCTATTCAGCAAATAAGTTGCCTACAGGTGCTTCTCTCAATTCAACTACCGGGGAATTTTTCTGGACCCCAACTAACAGGCAAACTGGTAACTATAAAATAAACTTTAGGGTAACAGACGGTATAACTCAAGTCAGTGAAAATGTTAACATAAGAGTTACGTCTTCGCCTACTACTCCGGCACCTGCCATATTTAGTTTCAGCCCAACAAGTGGTAGTGTAGGAGATCAGGTATTGATTAATGGAAGTAATTTCACAGGTGTAAGTACTGTGTTATTTAATGGTTCATCAGCAAGTTATACCGTTAACAGTGCTTCGACAATTACAGCAACAGTACCAGGTGGTGCTACTACAGGAAAACTAACTGTAAACACCACCAATGGCAGTTCTACAAGTACTGATGTGTTTACAGTCATTAGTGCCACAAATTTAATACCTAAAGTCGCTATTACGGCGCCGGCTAGTAATGCTAGTTTTGATGCACCGGCCGTTATTACAATAACTGCAACTGTCTCAGATGAAGATGGAACTATATCAAAAGTAGAATTCTTCAACGGCAGTACTAAAATTGGAGAGGATTTAAGTAGTCCATATAGTTATACATGGAATAATGTTGCAGCTGGAAATTATCAAATTAGTGCCATAGCTTATGATAATCTTAACGCCAACAGTGATCCAGCATCAGTCAACATAAACGTCATTAACCCTAGCCAAACAGTACCTGTTGTTGCTGGTTTCAGTCCAGCAAGTGGAAATATTGGAGATGTAATTACAATCAGCGGTAGCAATTTAAGTGGTGCTACTTCTGTAGCCTTCAATACTACAAGTGCAACAAGTTTCTCAGTAGTAAGTGCTTCCAGTATTACAGCAACTGTTCCTGCAGGGGCAACTACCGGTAAAATAAGTGTTACAACAGGGGGCGGTACTGCTTTTAGTATGAATGACTTTATTGTTACAGCTCTCACTACACAACCTCCTGTTATAGCTAGTTTTTATCCAACAAAAGGGGCAGTAGGAGAACCTGTGCTGATCACTGGTGCAAATTTAGCGGGAGCCACAAATGTTTCTTTCGGGCCGAGTAATGCTTTTTATAAATATGATAACGATGGTAATATTATAGCTACTGTGCCGATGGTTAATGGAAAGCTGCCTTCTAACGTAAAAATATCAGTTACAACTTCAGCAGGTACTAATACAACAAGAGATAAGTTTACCATAACTTCAGCCACTTTCGCTGCAACATCTGTGAGTACACTACAAAAAGATGGCGAGCAAGATGCAGAAGCACTTCAGGTATACCCAAATCCATTCTCCGATAAAGCTATAATAAATGTATTTGTACAGCATGGATCTAGTTATACATTAAGTCTTTATGATGAAAAAGGGGAGCTGGTTAAGGTCCTGAAGGAAGGTGATGCAGTAGAAGGAGAGCATTTTACTGTTGAAGTAGATGGCAGCAAACTTTCTAAAGGACTCTATTTAGTACGGTTACAAACAAGCTATGGAGTTAGCACTTCTAAACTTGTGTTGGATAAATAAAAAGGAGACTCTGATTAAACTATAGCATCATCACTTAAAAAAGACAACAATGAGGCATATCTTGATATTAATCCTAATCGTTATACCGTACTTTTCATTTGCACAAGACATCAAAGTAAAAGTGGGTGCTACGGAGTTTTTAAACGACAAAGTTCCAGATCAGGTGGTTTTCCCTGAGAAAGTAAAAAAAATATCTATTAAAAAAGTTAAAGCCGATAGAGTTCCTGCTACTTATGTTGTGCAGATAGGAGAAGAGGAGCATAAATTTAAAACCGATGGGGAATATCATGAAATTGAGTTCTCCCATGATATAAGAGGCCTGGTTGTATATATCTTAAATGATAAGCGAAACGTTCAAGGAAAGCCATTTATACTTAAAAAGGCTAAATGACGTCTTTTATAAGTTTAGAACGTTGCATATCATTTTGATAAATACTGCATAAACCTATTGATTATTCTTGTTTGTATAAAGAGCAAAACCTGATTCTAAGAATCAGGTTTTGCTCTTTATACAAACAAGAATTTGAAAGTAATATAGATACAGTATGCTGCAAAGTTCGCCTAGAATGAAGAAATAAATTTAACCTACACAATTGCAGCAGATTCTACTACTTTCTTCCTGGCTACACACATTAGAGATAAGGCACTGGTATCTGCATCAGGGTTTCTTCCGGATAGGAAATTTCCTACTCTATACTTTAATTCAGCTTTACCTTTTTTACCTGATAAAACCTCAGCGCCAAGTTCATGATTATGGGGGAATACTTTTACTTCAAATCCTTCTGGTACTAAAGTGTTTGTAAAAAACTCTTTGGTCACTCCGTGGCCAGGTTTATGGTGGATTTCACAAGCCAGTCCCCATTGCTGCTGACTATTTGTTTTATGAAACCCATGCCCAGTGATCTTGTAAATTAACAATCGCCCGTTCCAGAGTAGCTTTGCCAGTCCTTTATAATTCCAGGCGCTAAGTTGTGGATCATGATCAGTAATAAGAAGACCACCAGGCTTAACCATACGTGCTGCCTCTACCAGTATAGCTGTCATGTCATCGCAGTGATGTAGTGCTGCATTTAATACTACTATATCTGCAAAGGCTGATTTGAAAGGGAGTTTGGTAGCATCAGCAAGAATGGGTACATAACCTAGCTTTTTTGCTAGATCCAGAGATCCGGGTGCAACATCAACTCCGATTAAAAGCTTTGGCTTACCCTGAAGAGATGCATAGATATTACCAGGACCACATCCAATATCAAGAACTACCTTGTCGGTCCAATCCCCAATGGCAGCCATCCATCTGCTTCTGAAGGCTTCACTTCTATGGCAGTAGGTTAAATACTCTTCAGCCCATTCAGGATGATTAAAATAATAAGCATTTGCTTTAAGGCCCTCAGATGGATTTTCGATAGGACATTTCAGATGCTTTCCGTCGTCCTGTATATCTGCTTTTGCTGACAGATACGGCTTTACTTTTGTAATCATACTTCAGGAATTTAGTAGTGGCACATTCATACCTTAAATGGTATACCTATTTTGATCATTATTGAGAGGGCGAGTATTTATAACCTTAAATAAAGATTAAACACATTGATGTAAGGCGTGTTAAAAAGAGGATATGAATTTATAATTAAGTTTAAACGAGGTGGTTATGAATGAGTTGTAGCTTTTTTAATTAATATAGTTAAATATTATGTAGGATAAATTAAACTTAAAGGGAGTGTAGTTATTTTGCTAGTATTAGAATCTAAAATTTGATTTTTTAGTTTTTGCTCTAGCCAGTTACACTATACATTCGGTAAGAATGCACTGAAAGCGAATTACACATATCGTAAATTTCTGGGAGCGGCTTTGATGGTACAGGTTCAAGTAACCGTGCCGGAGGATGGTGTAAACGCTGTTGCCTTCCGATATGCCAACGGCAAAAGTACGATCATTACCAAAAAACCAGGCCGCCATCCGGACGCTGAAAAAAGGAGGGGAGTTTGTAGGTGTCATAGTGTTGCCGCAGTGCGGTGTAGGCGAGAGGATCCACGGGGCTTCACCAACTTGTTGGAGATACCGCTACAGAGGGGTAGCCACACGTATAAGCTTACTTTTAAAAGCTTACGGTTTTGCCGGTATTGATAATTACATGCAATACTTTACAGCCAGGCTAGAAGAGTCGGAATTAAATGAACTAGAGTTTTAAAAAGCTCAGTAATATCACATACACCACTTCGTGGCCTCTCAATTTTTGGCGGATAAAGTTTAGCGCCTTGTTAAGGTGGTTTTCGATGTTACTGGTGGAGGTATTTAGCTCTGTGGCTATTTCTGTGTTGCTAAGCCCCTGCAATCGGCTCATTATAAATACTTTTCTGCGCACAGGCGGCAGTGAAGTATAAATCTGCTCTAGCAGCGCCTTCAGTTCCTCAAACTCCAGCTTATTTTCTGTGTGATGGCAAATGTTGCTTTCGTAGGCGGCAACGTATTTTTGGAATGCAAAATGATAGGCTCTTTGCTTGGCTTTATTGTATACAAGGTTTTTGGCTATAGTAAACAGGAAACCATCGAAATTCTGGCTTGAATCAAGAGACGCACGTTTCTCCCATACTTTCAGAAATACCTCCTGCACCACCTCTTCTGCTTCTGTTGCGTCATGTGTTAGTTTATAGGCGAAAGTATAAAGCTTAGCCTCGTATCTTCTGTATAAAAATGCAAAAGCGGCTTCATCTCCATTCTTTAATGCAGTAACCTTATTCGCAATCCCCTCTTTATCTGCTGCTTGCATGGTGCCACCTTTGATAAATGCTAGAATCTAGCTGTATTTTGACCTGCGTGATTTTTATACTATATCACCGAAAACTCTGGCGTTGCAACTGCCTTGTGACTATTAAATATAAATGAAGACCATCTACAAAGACAAATTTAATTCTTTTTTAAGCACAAAGGGTGTTAAAAAAAATAATAAGTGAATACTTACTTTTTTTTAAAGTGGAGGTGGTGCAGTTGCTGCTTTGGTTGTAATACTATCAAAAGCAACAAAAATAGACATTGATGAACAGTCAGCTGCTGGAAAAATTTTATAGAAACGAGTGCACTCCCGAAGAAGTGAAGGAGGTTTTAAAGTGGTTTAATAAGGAAAATCCTGAGCAAACACAGGTGCAGGACATGCAGAGTATATGGGAAGAGGCGACCGAGGAAAAGCACGATCCTGAGTATGCGCACGATGCAGACAAGCTTTATGCAAGTATAAAGGGTCAGATAACTGCAACTGAAAGCCATAATGAAACTACGGTGCGTGAACTCTATCCTAATGCCTGGAGAAAGTATATGCGTATTGCGGCGGCTTTGCTCCTTCCTGTTATAGGCATTAGCTTACTTTTTAATATCTACCAGCAGCACCAGGCCTCAGAAATAGTTACAGTAGTTTCTCAGCCTGGGGTTAAAAAGATAATTACCCTTGCCGATGGCTCGGTAGTAAAGCTGCATTCCGGTAGTAGCATTTCATATCCAAAAAGATTTGGCGAAACACGCGAAATAATCCTGAAGGGTGAGGCATTTTTTGAAGTGGCTAAAGACAAGCATCATCCATTTATAGTACACACAGGCAAAATAAGCACCCAAGCCCTTGGTACATCCTTTAACATCAGTTACGAAGGGAAAGACTCTACCATAAGTATAGCGCTGGCAACGGGTGTCGTGAAGATTGATAAGCAGCAGAATGCTTCTGCGCAGCAATTGGCAATTCTTGAGCCGGGGCAGCAGCTTGTGTACAAAAAGCAGGAGCAAACTTTTAACGTGGCAGCATTTGACCAGGAGAAGGTGCTGGGCTGGAAAGAAGGACTTTTATACTTCAAGAATGCTTCCCTGGAAGAGGTGGTCGAAGAACTGGAGCGTTGGTACGGCGTGCAGATAGAAGTGCAGGGGCTGCAGGCAAAGGGCAAACAGTCAGACTGGCAATATACCGGTAAGTATGACAGCCAGTCGCTGGACGCTGTACTGCAGGGGATAAGCTTTGTGAAAAAGGTCTCTTATCAGAAGGCTGCAGACGGCAGTATCATTCTTTCCCTGAACTAACAGCTACATCTAAAATAGGAATAATCGATCATCCATTTTATTCATAAAATCATAATTATAACAATAGCCAAACAATCTATGATACACACCTTTATGTACTTCAGAACAAAGGTGGCCAGGGGAGCTCTGTCTCTAATGCTTGCATGCCTGGCTGTGGTGTTCCCCTCAGTTGCAGAGGAGGTTAAGCTTCAGGTGCCGGATGTACAGTCCGTAAAGCTGACGCTGGAAATGAAAGATGCCTCTGTAGTTGAGTTCATGCGGAAGGTCGAGAGCGCCACGCCTTATATTTTTACTTATGACGAAGGAGACCTGAAAAATGCTCCTTCCGTTTCTGTTCATGTTAAACAGCAGCCGCTTTCAGATGTACTGGATAATGTTGCGAGCCAGACAAACCTGGTGTTCAAGCAGGTGCAGCATAATATCCATGTCACGACCGCTGAGCAAAAACGTGCTGCTGCTGCAAATACAGTTAAGCAGGCAATGGTTGTTGGCGGACTGGTAACAGATAAAAATGATATGCCGCTTCCTGGTGTCTCGGTTTCCTTAAAAGGAACTGCATTGGGTACTGTTACAAATGCTGATGGTCGCTTCACGCTTACTGTTCCGAAAGGCCAGGAAAATGGAACGCTTGTATTTTCTTTCATTGGTTATACAACAAAAGAGGAGCAGATCAGCAACCGCTCTGATATCAGGATCATGCTTTTCGAGGATGTTAAAGCCCTGCAGGAAGTAGTGGTAATCGGTTATGGTACACAGGCTAAAAGGGACTTAACGGGTTCTGTAGCTACTATAGATACCGAAAAACTTACTTCGCTTCCGGTGCCAAGTGTGAGTGATGCGATTCAGGGAAGGGCCGCTGGTGTGCAGGTTATTACTTCTGGTGTACCGGGTAGCGATGCAACATTTCGCGTGCGTGGTATAAGCACGATCAACAACAGTAACCCGCTGTTCGTGATTGATGGTGTGCCTACCCAAAGTGGACTGAACCAGCTTAACCCTAATGATATCGAGTCTATCCAGGTGCTGAAAGATGCTTCAGCTGCAGCTATTTATGGATCGAGAGGTGCCAATGGCGTTGTGATCGTTACAACCAAGCGTGGAAAAGGCGATAAAGGTAAGCTCAGCGTGGATATATTCACTGCGGTGCAATCGCCGGTGAATACATTCGACCTGCTTAATGCAAGCCAGTTTGCAGCACTAAGCAATGAGATGCTCGTGAATAACGGACAGCAGCCTAATCCTGATTTTGCTGATCCTGCCTCTTTTGGCGCTGGCACCGACTGGCAGGAAGAGCTTTTCAGAACCGCGCCAATGAACAGTTACTCTGTTTCTTACTCTGGTAGCAGCGAGCGTTCTAACTTCTATGTGTCTGGTAATTTCTTCGATCAGGATGGTGTCGTGACCAACACGGGTTACAAGCGCTATACCTTGCAGTTCAACTCCGACACAGATGTTTTCGGTCGCCTGCGCTTTGGTAATAACATTACGTTGAACCACGACCTGAAAACAAGCGGCAACTACAGCATCAGAAACACTATGGCAGCCTTGCCAACTCAACCTGTTTTTGATGCGGATGGTACTTATGCCGGTCCTACTGGTTTGCCACAGTGGGAGGGAGATATCACTAACCCGATTGGGCAGGCAAGATTGATTGACAACTCCACGAAGGGCTATAACCTGATCGGTTCGGTTTATGGCGAAATAGACATCCTGGAGGATCTGAAGTTTAAATCTACTTTTGGTCTGCAGGCTAATTTCTGGGATTCCCGTACCTGGGCTCCTGCCTATAACTGGAAGCCCACGCCTGAGCAGAATGCCTTCCTTTTCGAGCAGTACAATAAGAGCACAACCTGGTTATGGGACAACGTGCTTACGTACGACAAATACTTTGGAGATCAGCATCACCTGACAGCAATACTGGGTAGCAGTGCACAGGAGAACCGCTTCGATTTCATGAACGGGTCTATAAAACAATTCGCCAGCGAGCTAACGCAACAGCTGTACAACGGTGTGGCACAGCCAACGCTGGATGGCAATGCTTCTGACTGGGCGCTGTTATCATACTTTGGTCGTGTGAACTATAGCTTCGATGATCGCTTCCTGGTAACAGGTACGGTAAGACGTGATGGTTCGTCTCGTTTCGGTGAGAATAACAAGTGGGGTACTTTCCCTTCCGGGTCTGTTGCCTGGAGAATCTCTAGTGAGGAGTTCTTCCAGAACATAGCTCCAGCCTTCATCAACGATCTGAAACTTCGTGCAGGTTATGGCGCAACAGGTAACCAGGAAATTGGTAATTACTCCTTTGCCGCCGTCCTGACCACTGGCCAGTATAATTTTAACGGTAACCTGGTGCCAACGGTAGCTCCTTGGATAATGCCTAACCCGAATGTGCAATGGGAGGCCGTTGAGCAGTCGAACATTGGTATAGATGCCTCATTATTTAACGAGCGTGTAAATGTAACGCTGGATGGCTACGTGAAGAATACCACCAAGATGCTGGTAGGTATGAATGTGCCCATCGGTACTGGTTACTCCGATGAGATCAAGCCGCCATTTAATGCAGGTAGAATGGAAAACAAAGGTGTCGAGTTGACCATTGCTTCTCAGAACCTTACAGGTGCCTTTACCTGGAACACGGATTTTAACGTTTCCTATAACTTCAACAGGATCATCAGCATGAACGACACGATCCCGACACCTACCGGTGGTATCGGCCTGAACTATACGCTGGCCCGTTTGCATGCCGGACAGCCAATGAACGTGTTCTATGGTTTCGTAACAGACGGTATCTTCCAGAACCAGGAGGAGGTAGACAGACACGCCACACAGGTGCCGGGTGCCGATCCGTTTAACCGTACAGCACCGGGAGATATACGCTTCAAAGACCTGAACGATGATGGCGTGATCGATGACAAGGACAGAACCTACATCGGAAATCCAAACCCTAAGTTCATCATGGCGCTTAACAACAGCTTTGCCTATAAGAACTTCGACCTGAGCATTTTCCTGCAGGGCAGCTATGGCAACGACATCTTCAACGCTAACCGCATCTGGGCAGAAGGTATGGCAGTAGCACAGAACCAGACCACTGCTACACTGGATCGCTGGACAGGAGAGGGGACAAGCAATACCATGCCTCGTGCCATCTTCAACGACCCGAACAAGAACACCAGGGTGTCTGACCGCTACATCGAAGATGGTTCTTACCTGCGCATCAAGAACGTAACGTTAGGTTATACGCTTCCTAGCACAGTAGCTGAAAAAATAAAGATGAGTTCAGCAAGGATTTATGCCTCGGCACAGAACCTCTATACTTTCACTAACTACAGTGGTCTTGACCCGGAGGTATCAATAAATGGTATTGACCTGAACATGTACCCGGTGACAAGAGTGGTGAGCTTAGGTGTTAATATTGGATTTTAAGGAACAGGACAAATTATGAAACTGAATAAATATTTCGTTGCCTTACTGTTAGCCGGTGCGCTGACAAGTTGTGATAAAGACTTTCTGGATAAGGCTCCAAAAGATTCTATAAATACAAGTAACTTTTACAAGACAGAGGCTGATGCCATAGCTGCCATAAACGGTGCTTACCAGCCGCTGCAGTGGCCTAAGCTATATAACATGCGCATGTGGACCACCGATATCATGGCGGGCAACAGTATTGTTGGAGCCGGTGGTGGCGATGATGGCCGTGAGACGCAGGACCAGGCAAACTTTGTAACATCTACCGACAATCCGGGTGTGATGGATCTTTATCGCGGTCCGAATCCAGGCATTTTAAGGGCAAATACGGTACTGCAGAAAGTACCGGGGATGGATATTGATGAGAACCTGAAAAAACGCATAATCGGTGAGGCCAAGTTCCTGCGTGGGCATTACTACTTCATCCTGGTACGCTTCTTCGGTGATGTGCCGCTTATTCTGGAGCCTCAGAGCCCGGGCGACGACCTGAGACCGGCACGTAATGCGAAAGAGCAGGTTTACCAGCAGATAATTAAAGACTTTACAGAAGCTGCCGAGGCATTGCCTCCTAAAAGTGCCTACTCTGCCGCCGATCTTGGTAGAGCCAGTAAGGGTGCAGCTAAGGGCATGCTTGCCAAAGTATACCTTACTCGGGGTGAGTGGCAGAAAGTGGTGGAACTTGCTAATGAGATAGAGGCCCTGGGTTACAAGCTTAATCCAAAGTATGAGCAGAACTTCAGCGCTACGAATGATAATTCGCAGGAGTCGCTTTTTGAGGTGCAGTACATTGGCAAAACCAAGAACGACTTCTGGTCCAACGAAAATCAGGCTTCCTGGCTGAGTCCGTTTACCGGACCTAGAAACACAAATATGGTAGCCGGTGGTTTTGGATGGAATCAGCCAACGCAGGAGTTTGTGGATGCTTATGAAGAAGGTGATTTGCGCAAAGACGTAACCATACTTTATGAAGGCGGACCTGCTTTTGATGGCAAGGAGTATAAGAGCTCTTATTCTACCACAGGTTATAACCTGCGCAAGTTCCTGGTGCCTAAGTCTGTTTCTCCGGATTATAATACCAGCCCCATGAACTTTCCGGTTCTACGCTATGCAGATGTGCTGCTGATGAAAGCCGAAGCACTGAATGAGCTGGGCAGAACAGGTGAGGCTGAAACTCCATTAAACGCTGTTAGGGCAAGGGCTGGGCTTGATCCTGTACATGGCCTGAGCCAGTCTGAGTTCAAGGAAAAAGTGCTGCATGAGCGACGGATGGAGCTGGCATTTGAGGGGCAGAGGTGGTTCGACCTGATCCGGGTAGACAACGGGCAGTATGGTTTGAGCTTTCTGCATTCTATTGGTAAAATCAATGCTGCAGCCAAGCATCTGCTCCTGCCGATACCGCAGAAGGAACGTGACAGTAACCCGAACCTGACGCAGAACACTGGTTATTAATTTTCATTGATGCTGTAAAGCCGGGGCTTCATGTCCCGGCTGTTTATCAGCTCTCAAGTACAAGACTTATGATCAATAAGTATATCTATTTACTTGTGGCCGTACTTTTCCTAAGTGCCGCAAGCTGTAAGAAATCTGAATCTGATGACCCGACGCCAACTACTCCGTCTACCCCTGTCACTAGTAATATAAAGCTTACTACTGACAAGGCTATTTATAGCCCGGGTAACACGGTAACCATAAGCTTAGAAGGTTCACTTCCTGGTTCAGCCAAAGTTCGCTACCGCCATTTAGGTGAAGTAGTAAGTGAAAGTGCTGTTTCCGGATCATCCTGGACCTGGCAGCCCCCAGGCTCTGACTACAAGGGATACCTGGTAGAGGTATATAATGTAGAGAATGGAGAGGAGAAGATATTGGCTAGTATTGGCGTGGATGTGTCGAGTAACTGGGCAAAGTTTCCCCGTTATGGTTTCCTGTCACTTTTCCCAAACATGACGGAAGCACAGACCAAAGCCGTAATCGACAATCTGAACCGCTACCACATCAATGGCCTTCAGTTCTACGACTGGCATTATAAACACCACCAGCCGCTGGCCGGAACGCCGGAGAACCCGGAGCCAAAGTGGCGTGATATCATGAACAGGGAGGTATATTTCTCTACTGTTGAGAATTACATCGATCAGGCGCATGACCGCAACATGAAGGCCATGTTCTATAACCTGATCTTTGGTGCGTGGAAAGACGCAGAGACGGATGGGGTCTCAAATGAGTGGTACCTGTACACAGACAGGAACCACCAGAACAAGGACAAGCACCCACTGCCGCAGCCACCTTTCCTGAGCGATATTTACCTGCTGAACCCAGCCAATACCAGCTGGCAGAATTACCTTGTACAGGAGAACCGCAAAGTTTATCAGGCGCTGCCTTTCGATGGATTTCACATGGACCAGTTGGGTAACCGAAATACCAGTCTTTATACCTATCAAGGCAGTGAGGTAGACTTGGCTAAGACTTACAAGCCGCTAATTGAAGCTGTAAAAGCTGATAAGCCTGGGTACGACCTGGTGATGAACGCTGTAAACCAGTACGGGCAGC
Source organism: Pontibacter sp. MBLB2868 (assembly GCF_051904785.1). Lineage (NCBI taxonomy): Bacteria > Pseudomonadati > Bacteroidota > Cytophagia > Cytophagales > Hymenobacteraceae > Pontibacter > Pontibacter sp. MBLB2868. The sequence continues at coordinate 1,248,602 of NZ_CP196710.1, forward strand.
AGGGTATAGCTGAGGCATCTACGAGCTTCCTGTATACCGAAGTCTGGGGGCCAAACGATACGTACGCTGACCTTGCCAGGCTCATTCGGGAAAATAATGCTTTCAGTAATAATACCAAGAACACTGTGCTGGCTGCCTACATGAATTATGATCTGGCAAATAACAAGGGCAGCTTTAATACACCTGCTGTATTGTTAACAGATGCTGTGATCTTTGCTTTTGGTGGTTCTCACCTGGAGCTGGGTGAGCACATGCTGGGCAAAGAGTATTTCCCGAATAACAATCTGAGCATGAAAGGAGACCTGCAGAAGGCGCTTCCGGGGTACTATGATTTTATGGTGGCTTACCAGAATCTGCTGCGCGATGGCGGCACCTTTAATGAGCCGGCGCTCTCCAGCATTGGTCAGGTAAGACTAAGCAACTGGCCTGCTAACCGTGGCGATGTGGCAGTAGTAGGCAAGGAAGTAGGCAATAAGCAGATCATACACCTGATCAACTTCACCAATGCCAACTCATTGAACTGGCGCGACAACAGCGGTACGCAACCTTACCCGCAGGCTATCCAAAATGTGAAACTAAGCCTGGCAACGAGCAAAGCAGTGAAGCGCGTTTGGGTTGCTTCACCGGATTTTCAGCAAGGCGTTCCGCAGGAGCTTACATTCACTCAGAATAACGGGCAAGTGTCGTTTACGCTGCCTTACCTGCAATACTGGGATATGCTTGTAATTGAGTAAGGGTAATACATTTATAATTGGTCTTAACATCCATACCAAAATCCAATAATCATGAACATCATCAAACAATACAATAAGCAGCATAGCGGGCGTGGTAGTCTGTTACAATTGCTTTGTACTACCTTGTTCTTTATGATGGGGGCTGGCCTTCTTTCCTCCTGCGATCTGGAGTATGAGGAATATGCGCCGGCAAAGGCAACCGTACAGGGGCTTACGGCTTCGGCAACAGAGCTTAACCTGAAACAGTCCAGAGCAAGCAGTAATGCCGTTACTTTTAACTGGAGTTCAGGTACCAACCACGGTACTGATGCGGCCATCGATTACACGATCCAGTTCGATAAAAAAGGCAATAACTTTGCAGATCCAGTGGATGTAGCACTAGGCAGGGTAGTATATACAAACTCCTACCGGGTTGTGGACTTCAACAATCTGCTGGTAAATGAAATGGGGCTTGAGCCAGGTGTTGCACACGATGTGGAAGTACGCGTGAAATCTGTAGAGGCATCCGGTAATTTTGAGGCTGACTATTCTAATGTGGTAACTGTTACGGCTACACCATACAGAACGCTGACCTCTACACTTTTCATGCTAGGTGATGCCACACCAAATGGCTGGAGTGCTGATAATGCCACACCATTACGTCGTGACAACAGCAATCCGGCAAAGTTTACTTATGAAGGGCCGCTGGCACCGGGTGAGTTCAAGTTTATTACAACACTTGGCCAGTTCCTTCCTTCCTATCAAAAAGGAGCGGATGCATCAACACTTGTGTATCGCACAGAGGACAGCCAGCCCGATGATAAGTTCAGAATTGAAAAAGCTGCTACCTATAAAGTAACGGTTAACCTGGAGGAGCTTACCATCTCTGTAGAGGAACAGGCTGGACCTGCTTACAACAGATTATGGATGGTTGGAAGTGCAACGCCAAATGGCTGGGACCTGGACAACGCCACGCAGATGGCACAAAGTGATTCGGATCCGTTTATCTTTACATACACCGGCACTCTAGCAGAAGGGGAGTTGAAAATTGCTACGGCTAAAGACTGGGGTGCGCCATTCTACAGGCCAACCATAGCGGACGCACCTTTAACCAGCACGGAAGTTCAGCTTTCTGCAGGCGATCCTGACAATAAATGGAAAGTAGCTGACGGAGGCATGTATAAAGTCACGCTTAACCTGCGCACTATGTCCATTACGTTCACCCCGGTCAATTTATACCTGGTTGGTGATGCAGGTCCGAATGGATGGAACGTGGGAAGTCCGGAGCCAATGACCAGAAACGGAAGCGTTTATACTTATACCGGACCATTAACTGCCGGAGAACTGAAGATCTCCATGTTTAAAGGAGACTGGTGCGATGGGCAATGGATCAATGCAGCAAGCCCGGATCAGGCCATCACCAACGGAAGTTACATAACAACAAACGGTTGCGAGGGTCCGGACAATAAGTGGAGAGTAACCGATGCTACTGCAGGCAACTACACGATCACCATAGATCTGGTGGCAAAGACCATGACGGTAGTAAAGCAATAGCATTATCAAATAATAGATTAATTTTATGTGCCCTATACTTATAGCTTCGGCAATCGTATAGGGCACATCTGCATAGTAATAGCTTATAGCAAATGAAAAGAATCTCCCTTAAATCAAACCTCCTTTTCTCACTCCTTCTATTGGGTGCCTGCCAGACACCAAAGCCAACTGACGGCGGAACAGAAGCAACCGCACTCTACCAATCCGATGCCTATGCTGTTTATCCCGATAGCGTGGTGCAGGGCGAGTACGTGGCACGGGTGCTTTCGCCAACGCAGCTTACCTCCAACTACAAGAGCCCGGCCAATGAATTTGTGAGCCCAAGTATAACCTTTAAGTTTGCTATCAACGGCCGCGACAACGAGATGAAGTCCGGCACCGACCATCACTTCAACTGCCTGGCTAGCGATGGCTCATGCACAACACCTGTGATCACCTTCGGAGAGCAGTACGTGGACCAAACAGAAGTGCCGGGTGGCAAATACCTGGGGCCAAACACCAAAATGACTGTTCGCCTGGACATGCGCCCGGTGCTGGAGGCTTTTAAGAAGCAGGGCTTCTATACAACCAAAACCGGCGACAAGATCTATAAAGAAGACTTCAGAGGGGTGTACATAGCCGGTAACGCTGCACCGCTGAACTGGGACTTTGATAACCTCCACCGCAACGAACAGGCAAAGCTACAGGACCCGGATGGTGATGGAATATTCGAGATTACGCTGACAATGAATGCGCCGGAAGATGCCAAGGCAACGGCTACCAGTTGGCAAATGAGCAAAGATGTGTCGGCTTTCCCGCAGTATACTTCTGATTACCCTTTAGGCGATGCGCTCTACAACCTGGCGCTGGAGGAGATGATCAATGCGGTGGAGCCGGACAGCACTTTTAGAACGGGTAAAGAGTGGGCCGGCGTCTGGACTCGTGATATCAGCTACAGCATCATACTTTCGATGGCGCAGCTACAGCCACAGGTATCCAAGTATAGCCTCATGCGCAAAGTGAAAAACGGCCACATCATTCAGGACACAGGCACAGGAGGGGCCTACCCGGTATCTACCGACAGAATGGTTTGGGCTGTGGCTGCCTGGGAGGTATACAAAGCAACTGGTGACAAAAAATGGCTGCAGGATACCTACCAGATCATCAGGAACTCGCTGGAGGCAGACTATAAAAACGCATACGACCCGGAATCAAATCTGGCTCAAGGCGAGTCATCTTTCCTGGATTGGCGCGAACAGACTTACCCGCGCTGGATGCAGCCGGCCGATATTTACGAATCGGAGAACCTGGGCACAAATGCGGTGCATTACCAGGCCAACATGGCTGCCGCACAAATGGCCGACCTGCTAAATGACAAAGAAGCAGCTTCTGTGTTCCGGGAAAAGGCGGATAGAATAAAAGAGGCCATGAACAAGCTATTATGGCAGCAGGACAAAGGTTATTACGGGCAATATTTATATGGCAGCAACTATAAAATTCTTTCTCCTAGAGCCGAGGCGCTAGGAGAGGCCTTGTCAGTGATTTTTGGTGTGGCAGATGCAGAACGTAGCAAAACCATCGTGGCCAATACACCAGTAACCGATTACGGCATTCCAAGCATCTTCCCGCAGATCCCGGGCATCCCGCCTTACCACAATAACGGCATCTGGCCCTTTGTGCAGTCGTACTGGAGTTTGGCTGCTGCCAAAGCCGGCAACGGAAAAGCCCTGACTGAAAGCATTAGCGCCATTTACCGCCCTGCCGCCCTGTTCCTGACCAATAAGGAAAACTTCGTGGCCACAAGCGGCGACTATGCCGGCACTCAGATCAACTCGAGCAACATGCTGTGGAGCTTATCAGGTAGCCTGGGCATGGTATACAAGGTGTTCTTTGGGATGAATTTTGAGGCGGATAAACTGGTGCTGAAGCCTTTTGTACCTGAGGCGTTCAAGGGTACTCGTAAGCTCACCAACTTTAAATATAGAAATGCGGTGCTCAACTTCGAAATGAGCGGGTTTGGCAACGAGATCAAATCGATTACTTTAGACGGTAAGCCGATGGATAAACAGGAGATTCCGGGCAACCTGACTGGCACCCACACTATCAATATAGAGTTGGCTAACAATCAAACTGGTGGAGAGGTAAACCATGTAGAAGTTTATACTTCGCCTGAGACACCAAAAGCAAGCTTTAGCCAAGGTAAAATTACCTGGCCAAAGGTTGATGGAGCAACTGCCTACAAAGTATGGAAGAACGGAGAAGAACTGCAGCGAACGGAAAGCACCAGTTTAGCAATAGACGCAAATAGCTATGGCGAATACATGGTAGCTGCTCTGGACAAAAACAACGTGCAGTCTTTTGCCAGCGAACCGGTTGTGGTGGTGCCTGATAAGTATAAACTAGTTTATGAAATGGAGAAAGCGGCACCAAAAGCTAACCAGCCTTACCGTGAGTTTTCTGGGAGTGGCTTCGTTGAGATCAGCAAACAGAAGAACAGATCAGTACAGGTTAAAGTAACGGTACCGGAGGACGGTGTTTACGCCGTTGACTTCCGCTATGCCAACGGCAATGGCCCGATCAACACCGAAAACAAGGCCGCCATCCGGACGCTGAAAAAAGGAGGAGAGTTTGTTGGAACCATTGTGTTGCCGCAGCGCGGGGTGGATGAGTGGAGTAACTGGGGCTTCACTAACTCGGTAGAGGTGCCACTACAGAAGGGTAGCCACACGTTCACACTTACTTTTGAGCCGCAAAATGAGAATATGCACGGCGAGATAAACCAGGCTATGGTAGATTTCATGCGAGTGATAAAGATCAGGTAACTTTTTAAAGTCTTAACCTTTCAGGGTCTAAAGCTAAACGCAGCAATTTTCGACAAGGCAAACAAAGGAGGCGGCTTTTACCATATGGTAAAAGCCGCCTCCTTTGTTTTAGCTACCCTATAGCTCAAGTTGCGAGGTAAAAAAATAGCTTGCTGACTGATATGGGCAACCCACCACCAAACCCCTCCCAAGAGCGGAATTTTTCCTACACTTCTGTGAGAATCCCCTACAGGGAGGGGCGTGGGTAAATTCATGTGCATGAAAGAATCACGCAACTGGAGTCCGCTATAAAAAAGCCGGATATATATTGGTTTTTGGAGTGGCTTAAGAATTACAGATTGCGTATGCCATAGAGATGCGGGTATTTGCGCGTTATACGTTTCAAATCAACACTACTTTTTATATAGTCTTATTCGTTTAACCCCCTTTGCGGGAATAGTAATCTATCAAGAGAAGTTAATCCTTCTCTTGAAACATAGTTTATATATAGCCCATTTCTATTTGATTTGAATTTATTATAAGGTAAGTTTAATCGTAAATTATGAGCTTTTTTACATGAATACTTACCTTGAGCGCCTTTTTAAGATAACCCGGAAAGAAAAGCGAACCATAATCGGCCTTATGTCCGGCACCTCACTCGATGGGTTGGATATCGCACTCTGCGATTTTTCGGGTAGCGGTATGCAAACCAGCATGAACCTGCGATCCTTTACCACCATGCCTTACGACACCGGATTTAAGCAAAAGGTAAAGGAAATCTTCTCCAAAAGGCAGGTAGACCTTGAACAGGTATGCCTCATGAATGCCTACATAGGCAACTTCCACGCCGAACTAATTAATGATTGTCTACAAATTTGGGGGTTAAAACCTGAAGATGTGGATGTAATTGCCAGTCACGGTCAAACAATTTACCATGCGCCCGCCTCGCTGCACCGGATTGAAGGTATGCCCAATGCTACCCTGCAGATCGGGGACGGTGACCATATTGCCGTAAAGACAGGCATTATTACCCTAAGCGATTTCAGGCAAAAGCACATATCGGCAGGTGGCGAGGGCGCCCCATTAGCTGTGTATGGTGACTTCCTGCTTTTCTCTGAAAAGGGCCAGAACCGCATTATGCTAAACATCGGCGGTATTGCCAACTTCACATTCCTGCCAGGCGACCTGGATACCTCGCGCATTTTCTCAACAGATGTTGGACCGGGCAATACCCTAATGGATGCCTATATCCAGACGCAGTTTCCGGGCAGGTATTTTGATGCTAACTCAGAGGTTGCCTTAAAAGGAACTGTGAATAATAACTTGCTGGCAGCCCTACTGGAGAATTCATTTTTTAGTCACGATTTTCCTAAAACCACCGGTCCGGAGTTGTTTAACCTGACTTATCTAAAGCAGGCACAACAAAGAACCGGAACTGATTCGCTTTCGCCGGAAGATGTAATGGCGACATTAAACCGTTTTTCTGCAGCAGGAATTTGTAATGCTTTGAACAGAACTTTACAAGGGCAGCGCTTTGAGATTTTTGTGAGCGGAGGAGGCATGCATAATCCATTGCTACTGCATAATATTAAAGAATTATTGCCCGATGCTGCCATTCGGGATACAGCTGAACTTGGCGTGCTAGCAGACGCAAAAGAGGCGGTACTGTTTGCCACGCTGGCTAACGAAAGCCTGGTTGGCAACCTGATAGATTTTGGGCCGGGGCAGAGTCGTGTCCCTTCGGTGCATATGGGAAAAATTAGCTTACCACGATAAGTATAAATAGTCCACTTAATCATTTATGAACAGTACTAATTAAATTCACCATGAGGAAAATTTATCTCAAAAGGCTGTCTGATCTGAAGGCATCCTTCTTCTGTCTGCTCATGCTGGCATTTATAAGCCAGGTAGCATTAGCGCAGAACACACGTTATACCGTGTCGGGTACAGTTACCGATGCCCGAACCAAAAGTACGCTGCCGGGGGTAGTTGTAAAGTTCCAGAACAGCAATACTGCCACGGCAACTGATGCAAACGGCAAGTATAATCTGTCAGTAAACTTACCTGCGGGTGCACATAAACTCACGTTCTCTTATATTGGCTTTAAACCAGAAACCAGAACAGTCTTGCTGGGTTCATCTGCCAACGTAACGCAGGATGTACAGCTGAGCGAGGACGTAGTTGGTTTGGAGGAAGTAGTAGTTACGGGTACTTCTGTAGCCACAAGTAAAAAACAATTGGGCAATGCCATCTCAACGGTGTCTGCGGCCTCTTTGGAAAACAGCGTGGCCACCTCAATAGACCAGGCCCTGGCCGGTAAAGTTGCCGGTGCCCAGATCTCTCAAAACTCTGGTAACCCTGCCGGTGGTATAAGCGTGCGATTACGTGGTACCAGTACAGTAGTTGGTTCTGGAGATCCGCTATATATCGTGGACGGAGTGATCATTAATAACAGTTCTCCGGAGCTGATTGACTTAGGTGGTTATGCACAGAACCGTTTAGTAGATATCAACCCGAATGATATTGAGCGCATTGAGATTATTAAAGGTGCTGCCGCGGCTGCAATTTATGGTTCAAGGGCGAGCAATGGTGTGGTGCAAATTTTTACAAAACGTGGTAAGGCAGGGGCTCCAAAAGTTACAGCTTCAACTCAATTTAGAGTAAATGAGGTGCGTAAAACCTTAGATTATAACGATTATCCTTTCCGTTTTGTAAATACTTCTGCTTCGGACCTTACACAGGAGCCTGTACAGCGCTATGATTTCCAGGACAAAATCTTCCGTACAGCTTACGGTACTGAAAACAACCTTTCAGTATCTGGAGGTAGCGATAAGACACAGTATTACCTGAGCAGCAACTTCCTGAATAATCAGGGTATCATAGACAACACTAAATTTACCAGGGGAGGCGCACGTGTTCGTATAGACCAGACTCTGAATAACTGGTTATCTGTGTCGTTAGGAGCAAACTATACTATAAGCACAAGCCAGGAAATTCCGAATGGTGGTCTGAGCGAGGCTTACGGAGCTCTCACAGGCTTTATCTTCAGTAACAACTTTATCAATCCTGCGCCGGTAAATGGCGTGTACCCTTCTACGGCACCAACAGCCATACTTAGAAGGACCAACCCGCTGGAGGCAATTGATCGTTTCGATTTCCGTCAGCGTACCAACCGTTTTATAGGCGATTTCCAGGTAATGCTTACGCCAATCAATAACCTGAATATTAACTATACTTTAGGTTATGACAATGCTACGCAAATTGCGACAGGTTATATTCCTGTTGGAAATACAACGCCATCATACGACACAGGTTACTCGCGTCGTGCCGACAGGACTTCATACCTGCTCAACAATGACCTGAATATCTCTTATAAAGCAACTCTTGCAGACTGGTTAGAGTCTACCACAGGTGCAGGTGCAACGGCTCAGATTGAGAAGAACTACTCAACCGGGATTACAGCTACCCAACTTGTTCCGCTTGTTCGCACAATTGATGCAGGCGCTACTATTAAAACCGGTGAGTACAGAAGCGATATCAATATTCTTGGTTTCTTCGCGCAGCAGACTTTCGGAATCGGTGATCGCTTGTTCCTGACTGGTGCAGGCCGTTACGACGTTTCATCTGTGTTCGGTCAGGACAACAGATGGCAGTTCTATCCTAAAGTGAGCGGGAGCTACCTAATCTCTAACGAAAACTTCTGGAGCAGCCTGAGCAACACCATTCCAATCCTGAAACTGAGAGCATCTTACGGACAGGCTGGTAACCTGACAGCTATTGGCGCCTATGACCGCTATACAAATTATAACCCGGTTTCCTCTCCTGGTTTGCCAGGCTTTGTGCCATCATCGCTTTTGGGTAACTCAGGTATCAAGCCTGAGAGACAAACAGAAACAGAAGTTGGTGCTGACATGAGTTTCCTGGGCGGCAGACTGGGACTTGAGTTCTCCTACTATCACAAAAATGTGAAAGACCTGTTACTGTTTGTTACTTTAACGCCATCTTCAGGCTATCTTAATCAGTACACCAACGTTGGTACTATGACTAACAAAGGCTTTGAGTTGATGTTAACAGGTGCACCGATCCAGACAGAAAACTTAAGCTGGAAGACCACTTTAATATACTCCCGCAATAAGAATGAGGTTAATGATGTACCAGGTGGCGTGTTGTTATTCCCTGGAGGTTTCAGCCAGGTTGCCGCAGTTAATGGATACCCACTTGGAGCATTCTACAGTACTTACTTTGCCCGAAACGATGATGGTTCGCTTTTACTTAATGCAGCTGGCCTACCACAACCAGAAAGAATAAACCGTACCGCTGATGGACAGCCAACGGGAGCCACAAAAAAGAAGGTTATTGGCGATCCGAATCCGGATTGGACAGGGTCATTAATAAACGAGTTGACGATTGGCAAAGGCCTGTCTTTCCGTACGCAGTTTGATGCCGCCTATGGTTTCGAAGTGTTCAACTTTACACGCCGTGTAGGTGAGCGCGATCTGTACGGCGGCCTTGCCGGTTATGAGCCTGAGCTACGAGGTGAAGTTCCAAAAGGCACTTCTGCTGCTTTGTTCGGTATCTTCGAGAACTATATCGAAGACGGATCATATATTAAACTGAGAGAGGTCTCTGTGGCATATGACTTTAAGCCTGCTTTCCTGGGTGGTAACAACTTGCGTTTAACGTTAGCTGGCCGTAACTTACTATCAATTGATGACTATAGCGGATACGACCCTGAGGTTAATGCTGCAGGTCAGACAACTGCTGTTCGCGGCTTCGACTTTGTGGAGGTGCCGATACCAAGAACCTATGCGCTAGGTATTAATGTATCGTTCTAATCTTCTTACTTTCAAACTAGAAATTACATGAAAAATATAGCTTCATTTTTAAAGATAGGTATATTATCGGGCTGCGTGTTGCTTACCAGCGGCTGCGAACTGGATATACCAAACCCCAATGCGGCAAGTAACGTGGAAGTGTTAAACTCACGTGAAGGTATCATTGGACTCAGCGTTGGTGAAAGGCAATACTATTCTACCTCAGGGGTAGAGGCAGCCTACTTGTACCCAGGAGTTACAGGCCGAGAGCTTAAGGGGGTTGCCACTTTTACAAACGTACTTGAATTGGAAGCAGGGGGTGCTGCACTTCCTACCTTTAATGGTAACATACTGGGGTTATGGTCCAGAATGCAGCGCACCATGAATATGAGTGAGCAGATACTGGAAAATGCACCCAAAATTTCTACTTTAACCGGAGGTACATTAAGTGGTATACTTGCTCAGGCACACCTGTTTAAGGCGATGGCGCTTAGTAATTTGGCTTTGGCATTCGAACAGGCTAATATCGAGACCAGCACAACTGAAAAAGTTACCTTCAAACCAAGAGCAGAGGTTTTAGCGGAGGCTATTTCGCACATTAATCAAGGTATATCCTTACTTAACGCCACTCCTGTTTCTCAGGAGTATACCTCGTTGGTGTCAGGCCCGTATTTTAACCTGAAAAACACGCTTTACGCGATGAACGCAAGGTACAACCTGTATGCCGGAAACTACCAGGAGGCGATCACGAATGCGAATCTCGTTGACCTTTCTGTGAAGTCTGAGTTCGATTATAGTGACCAGAGCGTGAACCCAATCTATAACACCATCTTCGTGTTGAAATACTACAGGCCACGCGATAACTTCGGTTTGCCTGCAGGTTTGTTTGAGGAGGGAGACGCCCGCGAGGACTTCTACATGACAGATCCGAGCGCTGTTGTTGACGGCGACGTTGTAAGAACGCTTAAAGGCTTCTTTGATACGCAGGCTGGTAGAATACCAGTATACCTGACTGACGAGATCAAACTGATTAAGGCGGAGGCTATACTTAGAAGCAACGGCTCTCTGGATGAGGCTTTGGCTTTAATAAACGAGGTGCGTACCCAAACATCTGGCGACCCATTTGGTGTGAATGCAAGCCTGCCTGCTTATAGCGGGCCTGTTACAAAGGATGCCTTACTACTGGAAGTATACAAGCAGCGTTCTGCGGAGTTATACTTAACAGGTCAGAAGTGGGAAGACAGCCGTCGTTTCGGCCGTCCTGGCCCGCCGCAAAGTTTTGCTGAGCGTAATAGAAACTTCTATCCTTACCCAGACCAGGAAAGATTGACTAACCCTAACACACCGGCAGATCCGGAAATATAAAACTAAAAGGCGGCCCCAAAGGCCGCCTTTTTTAATTCTAATTTACTATAGGTTACCTACGGTTGCCTGTATCACATACTCCACGTTATCATTCAAGTTAAGTGTTCTGTCGTCAGAAGGGCACATGTTACCACGGTCAGACCTGCTTTAAGAATATTCGGTGGCACCAACCTGGTACTAACTGGCAGGTAATGTGTATCTGCACGGAAGTCATCCTGACACGGTGTGCTTCCCAGCCTAGACTCATCCAAATGCCAGCTTACCCAGTTGATAGTATCCTTGTAGAGGTGCCACTACAGAAGGGTACCTATACGTTCACGCTTACGTTTGAGCCGCAAAGCGAGAACATGCATGGAGAGATCAACCAGGCAATGCTTGGCTACATGAGTTTAATAAAAATAAATTAAAACTTGTGTAAAAGGCAGCCACTCGTATGTAAATCCGGATGGCTGTTTTTTATCATTAAAGCATCATTTATGGTACGCATCCACCTAAGGTTCTAAACCTTCCGTATGAGTAGTTAATAATTTAAAGCTTAACCATAAAACGATGAAACAAACTAAACAAAGTAAACGCTTTACTACTTTTCACCAGCAGTTTAAATTCAAGGAAGGGCGGACCAGGTGTAATTCAGGTCTATTCCTGTTTTCCCTGGCTTTCCTGATGGTGTTTAATGTAAGCTGCTCGCAAACCAACGAAGAGCAGGCAACAGAAACTGAAACGACCGAGGAGGTAGACAATGCCAGCAGGGATGGCATGCAGAATGATGCGATGAGTAATGTGGCGAACCTGGAGCCGAAAGGTCCTGCACCTGAATGGGGACCTACCATCACAGATCATATGCAGGTGGTGATCGAGGAACTTGACAGCTTGATCACTGGTCCTCCTTTATTCGAAAGAACGGCACCGCAGGCACGCCAGGCGGCAACACCGGCTGATGCGGTGAAGAATGTGATGAAGGATAATAACATACAGGTGGAACCCGCTAAAGTTGATACCACTGGGCGTACTGTACCAGTAGAAGGCGGTAATATACATGTGCGCGTTTATACTCCACAAGGTGGAAACGCCCCTTATCCGGGTATTGTTTATTACCATGGAGGTGGCTGGGTAATTGCCAGTATAGAGGCTTATGATGCGTCAGCTCGTGCACTTGCCGAGAAAACCGGTGCTGTGGTTGTGTCTGTAGGATACCGTCAGGCCCCGGAATATAAGTTTCCTACCGCCCATAACGACTCTTTTGCAGCCTATAAATGGGTGCTGAATAATGCGCAGTCTCTTCAGATCAACCCTGATAAAATAGCTGTGGCAGGAGAGAGTGCCGGTGGAAACCTGGCAGCCGCAGTAAGCATGATGGCACGAGATAATAATGTGAAGATACCGATACACCAGTTATTAGTGTACCCGATTGCTGGATATGATTTTAATACAGAGTCTTATAACAAATATGCAAATGCCCATCCACTTAACAAGCCGTTCATGAAGTGGTTTTTCGAGAAATACCTAAATAGTCCGAAGGATGCTGATAGTCCGCTTATCTCTTTGGTGAAGGCCAAAAACCTGAAAAACCTACCACCTGCCACCGTAATTAATGCACAGATTGACCCGCTACAGACAGAGGGACAGATGTACGCGGATATGCTACAAAAAGCAGGGATTCCGGTAAGAACCAAAGTGTATGATGGTGTTACGCATGAGTTTTTCGGTATGGCTGCTGTGCTTCCGCAAGCCAAGGAGGCCCAAAGTATGGCAGTAGAGGAACTTAAGAAAGCCTTCAATAAGTAATTTTTAAAACCGATCTTTATTTCAAAACTGTAACATAGAAGTTGCGAACAAACAACCGGGGTCCTCATCTTTAAGATGAGGACCCCGGTTGTTTTATGTCTGTGCAGTTTTAATAGAATTAAAATGAAAGTGTTAAACTGGAAGAGATTAAGCTACAACTTCCTGCACATTATTAAGACCGATAGCTACAGAATGTAGTATAACTAACTGATGGACTATAGGTTTATACTAGTGGTTTTTCTGTCAGTTATCCTGCTCTTCAACAAGGAAATATCAGGCCTTATTTCAAAACCTGTTACTCGGCCTGTATCACACGCTAAAGCATCGGGGATTACTATATTTTTGTGTGGCGATGTGATGATCGGCAGGGGAATTGATCAGGTGCTTCCCAGTTCAGTAGATCCGAAAATATATGAGACATACGTAAAAGATGCACGTGATTACGTTAAAATAGCCGAAAGGAAAAGTGGTGCTATACCTCAGCAGGTGAGGTATGACTATATCTGGGGAGATGCACTGAAGGTATGGGAGAGTATAGCGCCAGTCCTCAAAATTATTAACCTGGAAACAAGTATCACCACTAACAAAGAGCATTGGCCTGATAAGTTGATTCAGTACCGGATGCATCCGGACAATGTTCGGGTATTAACCACTGCAGGTATAGACTGTGCCTCATTAGCCAATAACCATGTACTCGACTGGCAGCGTTCCGGACTGCTGGAGACACTTCAGGTGCTACGTGAAGCCGGCATAGCTTATGCCGGTGCCGGGCAGGATCTGGAAGAAGCGCAAAAGCCTGCTATCTTAAAAACAGGAAAGAATAGAGTTATTGTGTTTGCTTATGGATCCGCGTCCAGCGGAATTCCAGAAAGTTGGTCTGCCTCTCCGAAACGATCAGGTGTTAACTTTCTCCCTGACCTGAGTATAAAAACTGTGCAAATGATAAGTGAGCAGGTAAAACAGGTGAAAAAGCCAGGAGATGTGGTGGTATTTTCTGTTCATTGGGGTAGCAACTGGGGCTACGACATACCACCACGGCAGCGCGAATTTGCCCGGAATCTGGTAGAGAAGGCAGGTGTCGATATAGTTTACGGGCATTCCTCACACCATCCCCAGGGCATTGAGGTGCATCATAATAAACTGATAATTTATGGGGCCGGCGACTTCATAAACGATTATGAAGGAATTAGTGGTCATGAATGGTTTCGGGGTGATCTCAGTCTGATGTATTTCCCTGAAGTGGATCCTGCTTCCGGCAAACTTCTATCACTTAAAATGGTGCCTATGAAGATAAACAGGTTTCAGTTACAGCATGCTTCACCTGCTGATGCAGCATGGCTGCTAAAAGTGCTTGACCGTGAAAGTAATAAGTTAGGTGCCGGAATTGTTATGAATGAAGATACTACCTTATCGCTTACCTGGTAAAGTTCTGCACGGAAGCATCCAGTCATTAGCATGTACCTTTTTGTAGAGTAAATGCTTCATCTTAAAAATTTACATATTTCTACTACTTCTCCAGGCACTCTACCAGGTTCGTTATTTCTTCTACAGCTCCTGTTGGCATGTCAGATAAGTTCAGTGCGCCAATGCGTACCCTGATAAGCCTTAACGTTGGAAACCCTGCTGCAGCGGTCATCTTTCTTACCTGCCTGTTCTTACCTTCGGTTAGGGTAATAGACACCCAACTGGTAGGGCCGTGCCTGTCATCTCTGATCCTGCGGCTGCGCTCCGGAAAAACAGGTGCCGGATCCAGTTTAAAGGCTTTACAAGGTTTTGTCTGATACTTTAGGCCCTCTATGCTTATCTCTACGCCATTTTGCAGTTTCTCCATAGCTATTTCATCAATAAGGCCGTCTACCTGGGCGTAGTATTCTTTCTCTATTTTACTGCTGCGAACATACTCACTCATTTTCCCGTCTGTGGTCAGCAGTAGCAAACCTTCACTGTCTTCATCCAAACGGCCAATAGCCATGGTACCTTCCGGAAAATCATACAGCTCGCCAAGCAGCTTTTTCTTTTTCTTGTCGCACACAAACTGGCTGATAAAGCCGTAAGGTTTGTGGATTAAAAAGTGTCTGTGTTGCATTTGTACAGTGGTAGCAATAAAGTGCAAAATTACACTAATTTGACCTAATATTTGTCTTTTTAGGGGGGTATCGCGTACTTTAAGTACAATCCAGCAGTTCGATACCTTAATTAGTTGTAGTGAATTGCTTAGAATTTGATTAAATGAAAGCGACACAACGAAATAACATAGAGGTAAAAGGAATAGGGGAGAAGGCTATGATAATGGCTCATGGCTATGGTTGTGACCAGAATATGTGGCGCTACATAACTCCAGCCTTCGAGAATGATTATAAAATTGTGTTGTTTGATCATGTTGGGTTTGGAGGTTCTGATGTAAGCGGGTATTCAGAAGACCGTTATACATCCCTGAAGTCTTATGCAAAGGATGTTCTGGAGATTTGTGAAGAAATGGATCTGCAGGATGTAGTTTTTGTGGGACACTCAGTCAGTGCCATGATCGGTGTACTCGCTGCTTTGCAGGAGCCCGAGCGTTTCGCTAAGCTTATTCTGATCGCTCCCTCCCCGAAGTATATTAATGACGATAATTATAGAGGTGGGTTTACCGAGGAGTCGATAAATGAAATGCTGGAGGTGCTAGACAGCGATTACCTGGGTTGGTCTGCTAACATGGCACCTGTAATCATGGGTAACCCGGATAAGCCTGAACTGAGTGCTGAACTGACTAAAAGTTTTTGCCAAAGCAATGAGGTAGTCGCAAAGAACTTTGCAAAATTGACCTTTCTCTCTGATAATCGTGAGGATGTGAAAAGGCTGCAAACCGAAGCTTTGATCTTACAATGCTCGGATGATGTGATTGCGCCCTTACCAGTCGGGGAGTTTCTTCATCAGCAGATTCCAAACAACACGTTCGTTGTGATGAAGGCTACAGGGCATTGCCCTAATTTAAGCGCCCCCGATGAAACAGTGGCGGCAATGAAGGCATTCCTTAAAGAATGAGAGTTGAAAATGAGTGGTGAAATAAACCTTACCGACATCTTTGTGTTATAAGTAATTTACAAATAGTTAGTGCTGATTGAAAATCAAAAATGCCTGTATAAGGCAAACGGGGATGTGTTTTTTGAAGCAGGGAAAGATCCTGGCAACAATATCATATATGTGAACTGGATTGGTATTCAGTCCCTGGAGACTGCTGTGATGGGAGGGAACTATATACTGTCCATGCTGCGTGACCACCCTGCCAGAGGAATTCTGAATAGTAACCGTGAATTGATTGGACCCTGGGAATCTGCGGTGAATTGGCTGGTAAATAAATGGGCACCTCAGGCTAAAATGTTAGGGCTTAAATATTATGCGCACGTGCTGTCGCCAGGTATCTACGGACAGCGTTCTTTTAACCTTCTGCGTCCTCACCTGGAAAAGCAGTTAGAAGTATCTGACCATCCCGACGAAGATTCAGCAACAGAATGGCTTGAAAACAAACTCAAGGTTACTGGAGAAGTATAAGTACTGAATTTGTTCTGTTTAACAGACATTAGAAAAGATCTGAAAAATATTTATAAGTATGGAAAAAGCGACATTTGGGAATGGGTGCTTCTGGTGTACAGAAGCTGTGTTTCAGGATCTGAACGGAGTAGAAAAAGTGGTTTCGGGTTATGCGGGAGGCCATGTAGAAAACCCAACGTACAAGCAGGTGTGTGCCGGAACAACAGGTCATGCCGAAGTGCTGCAGATCACATATGATCCGGAAATTATAAGTTACCAGGAGCTGTTAGAGGTCTTCTGGAACACGCACGACCCAACCACGCTCAACCGCCAGGGTAATGATGTCGGGACACAGTACCGCTCCGTTGTTTTCTACCACAACGAGGAGCAACGGCAGCTAGCCGAAAAATATAAGCAGCAACTGGAGGAGTCCGGTACTTTTAAAGATCCTATCGTCACTCTCATAGAACCGCTACCTGAATTCTATCCTGCAGAAGATTACCATCAGAACTACTTCAAAACTCACGGACATGAGCCTTATTGCAGTTTCGTGATACGGCCAAAAGTTGATAAGTTCAGGAAATCATTCAGCGATAAGATTAAATCTTCCTGATCCTTTATTGTCAATACTAAAATTTAGGGATTGTATTAATTCTGACTGCTCCTGACGCCATTATCCTGAAAATCATAAGGAAAACGGGTAGATTATGTAGTATATTTGCCCCTTTATTTACATATCATGATTTCAGTAGACGGCGTAACAGTCGAGTTTAATGGCTCGGCGCTTTTTAGCAACATTGCTTTTAACATAAACGAGAATGACCGCATTGCCCTGATGGGTAAAAACGGTGCAGGAAAATCAACCCTGCTTAAGATCATAGCCGGGGTAAGCAAACCTACCAGGGGCAAGATTTCGGCGCCCAAAGATGCCGTGATCGCATACCTGCCGCAGCACTTACTCACTGAGGACAATTGTACCGTTTTTGAGGAAGCATCCAAGGCTTTTGCAAAAGTGCTGGGTATGAAAGCACAGATGGATGAGCTGAACTCGCAGTTGGAGACCCGTACTGACTATGACTCAGATGATTATTATAAATTGATTGAGCAGGTTTCGGAACTGGGGGAAAAGTATTATTCCATCGAGGAAATCAATTTTGATGCAGAGGTAGAGAAGACGCTGAAAGGACTTGGCTTTTTAAGGTCTGACTTTAGCAGGCCTACAAAAGAGTTTAGCGGGGGCTGGCGTATGCGGATCGAGTTAGCCAAAATACTCTTACAGAAGCCCGACCTTATACTTCTTGATGAGCCAACCAACCACCTGGACATAGAATCTATTCAGTGGCTCGAAGACTTCCTGGTAAACAATGCCAAGTCAGTGATCGTGATATCACACGATAAGACTTTTGTAGATAACATAACTAACCGTACGATCGAGGTAACAATGGGTCGTATTTACGACTATAAGGTAAACTACTCCCATTACCTGCAACTTCGCCAGGAAAGACGTGAGCAGCAACAGCGTCAGTTTGAGGACCAGCAAAAGGAGATCGCCGAAATACAAGGCTTTATTGACCGTTTCAAGGGTACTTACTCTAAAACACTACAAGTGCAGTCGCGCGTGAAAATGTTGGAGAAGATAGAGATCATAGAAGTAGATGAAGTTGATACTTCAGCCCTTAATCTGAAGTTCCCGCCTGCGCCACGCTCCGGTAATTACCCGGTGATCGTAGAAGGGCTTTCAAAGAAATATGGTGATCATACTGTTTTCCAGGATGCCTCCCTTACTATAGAACGCGGCGAGAAGGTAGCATTTGTCGGTAAAAACGGCGAGGGTAAGTCCACTTTGGTGAAAGCCATTATGGGCGAGCTGGAGTATGAAGGGAAACTGCAACTGGGGCACAATTCCATGATCGGTTATTTTGCGCAGAACCAGGCATCTTTGCTGGATGAAGAACTAACTGTGTTCCAGACGATAGACCTGATCGCTGTTGGTGATGTACGCACTAAGATCAAGGATATACTGGGGGCATTCATGTTCAGCGGTGAAACGGTTGAGAAAAAAGTGAAGGTGCTTTCTGGTGGTGAGAAAACACGTCTGGCCATGATAAAGCTACTGCTTCAACCTGTTAACCTCCTGATCCTGGATGAGCCAACAAACCACCTGGATATCAAAACGAAAGATATTCTGAAGGATGCACTCAAGAGCTTTGATGGCACTATTATCCTGGTATCGCACGACAGGGACTTCCTGGATGGTCTGGCAAGCAAAGTATTTGAGTTTGGCAACAAACGGATCAGGGAGCACTTCGAAGACATCAATGGTTTCCTTAGAAATAAAAAGCTCGAGAATCTGCGCGAAATAGAAAGAACGACAGCTAAGTAAGCATCAGAAACAAACTTAATACATGGCAATGATATTGATTAGCCAGGGGAGAGACATGACCCCCTGGGCGGAAGCACTGAAAGAGAAGAGGCCGGAGCTGGACCTAAGGGTTTATCCGGATGACTCGAATAAGGAGGAGGTAGCATTTGCCCTGGTATGGAACCACCCCCTCGGTGTTTTCAAAGAGTTTCCGAACCTGAAGTGTATCTCCTCCATGGGCGCCGGCGTGGATCATATTATGAAGGATCCGGAGTTGCCGGCAAATGCAGCGATCACCCGGGTTACTGATGAGAACCTCACACGCGACATGGCTGACTTTTGTGTTGCCCTTGTCATGAACCACCTGCGTGGCCTGGCATTCTACAAAATGCAGGAAGCAGCGCATGACTGGCAACCAAGGCATTACCTGAACATTTCTGATGTAACCATCGGGGTAATGGGAGTAGGGGTATTAGGGGCGCATGTAGCAAGCCAGTTAAGTAATTTAGGTTTTAAAGTAAATGGCTGGGCAAGAAGTAAAAAGATGATTGAGGGTGTGGAGATTTTCTCAGGCGATACTATGCTCGGGGATTTTTTAGCTACATCTGACATCCTGATCTGCCTGCTGCCACTTACCAAAGAAACCACTGATATTTTAAACAGGGATACTTTTCAGAAGTTACCTAAAAATGCTTTTGTGATCAATGTAGCAAGAGGAGCGCATCTTGTCGATGCTGACCTGATTGAAATGATTGATACGGGACATCTGTCAGGTGCCAGCCTTGATGTATTCAGGCAGGAACCGCTCCCGGAAGAACATCCTTTCTGGTCGCATCCAAAGATCAACGTTACTCCCCACATTGCCAGCGTAACTGAACCGAAAGCTGTTGTTTCGCTTATCCTGGAAAATTATGACCGGGTGAGGAATAATGAACACCTTTTAAATGTAGTTTCACCCCAAAAAGGATATTAAGTATGAACGCTTTCCATTATGCTTTTAAAGTAAAGGATATTGCCTCTACCCGGCAGTTTTATGTTGAAATTTTAGGCTGCCCGGAGGGGAGGAGCACGGAGCATTGGATCGATTTTGACTTCTTCGGCAACCAGCTTTCAGCCCATGTCAGCAGCAACATTCCAGACCTTGATTACTGTGGCAAAGTGGATGGTATAAGCGTACCTGTACCCCATTTTGGATGTGTATTAAGGCATGAGCAGTTTGTGCAGGTGCAGGAGCGTTTAACAGCTCACAACGTTAACTTTGTGGTGAAGCCCTATACGCGTTACGAAGGGAAAACCGGGGAGCAACTCACCATGTTCTGCCTCGACTACAGCGGAAACCCCCTGGAGTTTAAGGCCTTTAAGCATGAAGAGGAAATGTTTGCTTCCTGATCCTATCACAACCACTTTCATGCTCTGAAACAGGTGTTAAGGCTTGTTAATTAAATTGAAGTATGAATGTGGTGCCCTCATCCACGGCAGACTTTATTGTAATGCTGCCGTGGTGCAACATTACTATTTGCTTACACAGGCTGAGGCCAATACCACTTCCGTTCTTTTTGCTGCTGAAAAACGGGATAAATGCTTTCTCCTGCACTTCCCTGGACATTCCTGTTCCATTATCACTAATCTTCAGTATTCTCTTCTGGTCAGCAGAAACATAAGCGGATAAAGTGATTTTGGGGTTTGGCTGGTTCTTCACTGCTTCCATGGCATTCATCAGCAAATTGATCAACACCTGATCCAGCAGGTTTCTGTCTGCAAGTAGCTGCATGTCTGGTGTTGCTAGAGTTATTTCCAGCTGAATATTTTTCTGGGTAAGCGTTGGGAGCAGTAGGTGTTTTAAGTTCGTGTACACATCCTTTACTGAAACATCAATCAGGTTGAGCTTTGTGATCTTGTTTAAATTCCGATACGTTTCCGCAAATCGTAACAAGCCTAAGCTTCTGCTCTTAATAGTGCTTACCCCAACTTCAAAGTCATCGAGGTCATCAATTGTAGGTCCATTGGCAGTTACCTCCTGCAGTCGGTTTTTAAGGGTGTCGGCAAGTGAGGCAATGGGAGCCACTGAGTTCATTATTTCATGGGTCAATACGTTTAAAAGTTTCTGCCATGCCTTCGACTCAGTTTCATCCAGCGCATCGTTTATATTCTGAAACGACACCAGCTTATATGTTTTTCCATCGCTTGTGAACGTTGTAGCGGAAAGAAGCACTTTAAATGGGCTTTTCTCAAAATGCGATGTATACGCTGTAGAAATTTTAGAATGGCCTGGCTCTAATTGTTGTATATCCTGGTATAATTCAAGATCCCGTTTCTCTAAATGCTGAAGGTGTTTCATGAAAGGGATGTGCAGCAGCTTTTTCAACGACTCATTCATCAGCACGATTTCACCTGATCCGGTATCATACGAAAGTATACCTGTGTTAACCAGTTCCATGATTTTTTGCAAGTGCAGGTGTTGGCTTTCTTTCTCCCGGTTAATGTTTTTTAGGGTAGTGGTGATCTCATTAAATCCCTTGCGAAGCATATGGAATTGAGCACTGGTATATCTCGCATCAAAATGCCTGGAGAAATCACGGTTGTGTACTGAATCAATGAACTGGACAAGTTCATCCTGTGCTTTCTTCAAAAAATTAAAAAGCTCAAGTACCTGGTAAACAATAACCGGCACTAAAAAGACAAGTATTTCCGGCCAGCCTTTGGCTATTACTAGTGCTGGTAGGCTTAATGTAAGTAACAGCAAGCCGATCCGCAGGAGCAGGTTCCACTGAAAGCTTCTAAAAACCATACTTTCCTATTCGTCGGTACAAAGCAGTGCGGGTAATGCCCAACTCCTTTGCCGCCTTTGTTAAATTGCCGCTATGTTTTTGCAAAACATGGTTTATCGTACTTTTTTCAAGTTCCTCCAGGTTGGTTTCCTGAGGCTTTTCAGGCGTTACAGGTGCTGCTTCTATAGGTGAAAATACAATGTCGTCGGCACCAAGTGCCTCGCCTTCTGCCATAATAACTGCCCGTTCCATAATGTACTGCAGTTCCCGTACGTTGCCCGGAAAATCGTACCGCATTAGTTTTGTAAGCGCTTGTTTGCTGATTTCAGGTATCGGTTTCATGTACTTCTCGGAGTACACCTTTGCAAAGTGTTTTGCCAGGAGCGGTATATCGTTGCCTCTGCTGCGTAAGGGTGGAAGTATAATCTCTACTGTATTAATGCGATAAACAAGGTCTTTACGAAACCTGGACTCATTGGCGAGTCCTGTGAGGGGTACATTGGTAGCACACAACAACCGGACGTCTACGTTTAGAGGCTTATTAGCCCCTAATGGCATAACTTGCCTGTTTTGTAATACACTAAGAAGTTTAGACTGCTGGTGGAGGGATATGTTGCCAATTTCATCCAGGAATATGGTACCCCCACTGGCAATTTCAAAGCGGCCTTGCCTATCTTCACGGGCATCTGTAAAAGCACCTTTTTTATACCCGAAAAGCTCGCTCTCAAAAAGGGTTTCAGTCAATGCGCCCACATCAACTTTCACAAATGGTTTGGATGCTCTCAACGAGTAATGGTGAACTGCCTTTGCGACTAATTCTTTACCCGTACCATTCTCCCCCAGGATGAGGATATTAGCATCGGTTGGTGCAACTTTTTTAATTTTCAAAAAAACATCCTGCATGGCTTCGGATTCTCCGAGTAAACCGGCGTCAAAACCTGTTGCTGTTTCTAGTGATCCCGCTGAAGAATTTCCTTTACTTTTATTAACTAACGCATCTTTAAGTATAGTCAGCAGCTTCTCGTTCTTCCATGGCTTTACTACAAAATCAAACGCGCCTTCTTTTAACGATCGAATGGCAAGGTCTATATCACCGTAAGCTGTGATCATCACCACTGCTGTTTCAGATCTCAACTCCTTCACTTTCTTTAGCCAGAACAAGCCCTCGTTACCTGTATTCAAGGCGCTTTTGAAGTTCATATCCAATAGTACAACGTCAAACTCTTTTTGCTTGAGCAAGGCAGGCAAATGTACCGGGTTCTTTTCAGTTATAATTTCTTTGACCTGTGGGCGCAGCAGCAACCGTACAGCTGTAAGTACATCCGTATCATCATCAACAACTAGTATAGTAGCATGCTTTAGCTGCATAGTAGAGAAAATATTGTAACTAATAAACTATTATTATGCCATTATTGCAATAGCTTGAAAACGAGGGACTACCGTGGTGTTGAGTGATAAAAATCGTGCGAATTCGCACACTTATCGCACGAATATGCACAGTTGTCAATCAATTTATATTGGTATGTGGCTAGTAATCAATTATATATACTGTTGGCATAGGTTCTGTTTAATCGAATTACGTAAACAGCAGCCCTTTGAGCCAAAGATATTTTTAATAAGAACTGTCATTTGTTCATTGGCTTTTGCAAAAAGGATGGAGCTGTTTTCGGATTAAGTATACTTGCAAAATAATGCTTCTCTTAATACTAAACCCTATGTTCAGAAACTACCTTAAAACAGCTTACCGAAATTTGACAAGGCACAAAGTCTTTACGATTATAAATATCACAGGCTTAACTTTTGGACTGACAGCGTGTTTGTTAATTGGTCTTTTTGTTCATGACGAACTTCAATATGATAAATTTCTGCCGGAAGGTGACAGGGTTTATCGTATTTACAATACGTTCAGTACGAAGGATGCCGGTGAGGTAATGGCTGTTACGCCTCCGATGTACGGTACCACACTGCAGCAAAGTTTACCCGAAGTAGAAACAGTAGTACGGATTCTGATGCAGCAGTTTGATGCCAATAACCTGGTGGAAGCGGAAGGGAAAAAGGTGTATGAAACAGGGCGTTTTTTAGCTGATCCGGATTTTTTTGAAGTGTTCCAACTTCCATTTTTGTATGGCACTCCCGTTAATGCGCTCACTGACCCGTCCTCCATTGTCATTTCTGATAAGTTTTCCAGGAGAGTTTTTGGTGACATGGATCCTGTGGGAAAGGAAGTAACGGTTAACAAAGTAAACTACATTGTAAGAGGAGTATTTAGTACTGATAATAAGTTTCACTTACCTGTCAACTTTATACTTCCATTAGCAGCTGCAGAAATTCCGGCTGACCGCATGAAGGGTTGGGGATGGCAGCAGTTTTATACTTATGTTAAATTGAAGCCAGGTGCTGATCTGAACCTAGTACAGGATAAATTTACCGACATCGTAGCAAAACAGATCGATTCCGAAACAGGACAGCCTTATGGGTACCAGCCGCATTTTCAGCCCCTGAAAGAGATCTATCTGTATTCTGCTGCTTTTAAATTTGAGCCTTCAGTAAAGGGGAACATAACGTATGTAAAAGCACTTAGTATAATTGCTGTTTTTATACTACTCATAGCCTGCTTCAACTTTGTGAATCTTGCCACTGCCAAATCAACGCAAAGAGCAAAAGAAGTGGGTGTGAGGAAAGCAGTTGGTGCAAGCCGCAGCCAGTTAATGTTGCAGTTTGTAACTGAAACTGTTTTTCTCACCTTTATAAGCGTTGTTTTCGCTGCTGCACTTACTTCACTTGTGTTACCTTCTTTAAATGCTTTTACGGGTAAGCAAATGGTTTTCAATGTTTTTCGGGAACCATTCCTTCTCCTGCTCTTACTGTTGCTCACCTTATTAGTAGGTATATTGTCAGGTTTTTACCCAGCCCTGGTACTGTCAGGTTTCAGGCCTGCTAAAGTGTTGAAAAGCGCTGTTGTAATTGACAGCGGTTTTGGCCGAATAAACTTGTTGCGGCATGGCTTAATAGTGGCACAGTTTGCACTCTCCATCTTCCTGATCATATGTTCGGCAATAGTATTTAAACAAGTTAGTTACCTGCACAACAAAGACCTGGGTTTCAATAAAGATCAGATCATGTTCTTTCAGATGCGGGGTGATGCTATGTTTAACAACTATGAAACGTTCAGGAGTGAACTGCTGAAAGCACCAGGTATAAAAAATGTATCCATCGGCTATGGGTTTCCAGGAGATGCCACGGCTGGTGACGGAGTAATAGTGCCAAGGGATGGCGAACAGGTACGCCACTCGGTTACACAAATAATGGTGGATTACAATTATGTTTCTACACTAGGGATAGATGTTATTGCAGGCAGGCCCTTTTCTAGAAGCTATAAAACCGATGCAGACCATGCGTTCATGATCAACGAGACTGCAGTAAAAGAACTGGGCTACGGCACCCCTGAAAAAGCCCTGGGGCAGCCTTTGAAATGGCAGGTATGGAGTGATGAAAATCCTGATTCTCTGAAGGAAGGGAAGATAATAGGTGTTGTAAAGGATTTCCATTACAAAAGCTTATATGATAAAATGGAGCCTACTGTGCTGCAGATCTTTCCGGATGCTTACTGGAAAGTAGCTGTGAAAATGGACGCGAATGATATTGCAGGGAGTTTAAGCTATGTAAAAGGTGTTTGGGATAAGTTTTCGCCGGACTACCCTCTGGAATATGTTTTTCTGGATGATAATTTTGTGAAAATGTACAAGGCAGAAGATAAGTTAAAAACCCTGATGTGTGTATTTACGGGAATTGCCATATTTGTTGCCTGTCTTGGCTTATATGGACTGGCGGCTTTCTCAGCGGAGCGCCGTAAGAAGGAGATCGGGATCCGAAAAGTAATGGGCGCTGCGTCATCCTCCATTGTTTTCCTGCTTTCAAAAGATTTCCTGAAGCTTGTATTAGTCGCTGCTCTGGTTGCTTTTCCTGTGGCCTGGTATGCTATGCGCACCTGGCTTCAGAACTTTGCCTATCGCATAGAAATTCCTGTTTGGGTATTTCTGATAGCGGGACTGTTGGCAACACTGGTGGCATTTCTTACAATTAGTTACCAGGCATTCAGAGCCGCTTCTGCTAATCCGGTTCTAAATTTAAGAACTGAGTAAAAATATTGTTAATTACGTTTTCAAGTAGCCTGTGAGTTTTTGTTTAGTTTGTTTGTTAAAAAGAGAAGGCCGTAAATTCAGATTTACGGCCTTCTCTTTTTAACATATTTTCCAGGTTTTAAGAACTACAGGATAGCATAGAACACCCTGCTTTTTCGGATGCCCACTCTGGCCTTTTCGCAAAAAACATATCAAACTTATTGGAGTAAGGTGATCTGATTGCGGACTGCAGTTCATTAAATAGTTTCTCATCGCCTTTCTCCAGTTGCTCAATGGCCTGGTGCAGGAGGTAATTACGGAGTATGAAACGCGGGTTAGTAGCACGCATTAAATCCTGTGAGTCTTTTCGTTTGATCGTATTCCTGTTAAGGCGTTGCAGGTAAGCCTTTATAAGTATAAAAAGGGAGTTACTCTCTTCCTCTGTCAGCTCCTGGTAAAAACTTTGCTCGAAATGCTTTACTACCTCCTGCGTGTCTTCAACCTGCAAGGGCAGTTCGATAAGCAGCTGGTAAAAGATGGTCATGTCGGGTTTGATGGCAGCAAGTGTTTTCTCTACGTGCTTAATCAGCTCAATATCTTGCTCAGTCACCTGGTCCAGGCCAAGCTTTTTGCCCATCATGGCATAATAGTTTTGCCAGTACGTTGTCTTGAAGCTTTCCAGAACGGCAACCAGTTCATCTTTTTGCTCATTTACCAGGGGTAAAATAGCGCCGGCCAGGCAGCCAAGGTTCCAGAAAGCAATAGACGGCTGTTTACCAAAAGCATATCTTTTTCCCGGAAGGTCAGTTGTATTTGGTGTGAAATCAGGATTATAGTCATCTACAAAGGAGTAGGGGCCATAATCAATTGTGAGACCTAGTATGGACATGTTATCGGTGTTCATCACGCCATGCACAAATCCCACCCGCATCCATTCTACCATGAGTTTAGCAGTGCGGTCGACAACCTCTTTAAACCATAACAATACCTTATTCTCCCCTTTTATGTGAGGGTAGTAACGCGTAATGGTCCACTCAGTAAGCTTACGCAGGTTATTTGTTTCCTTGCGGGAATTGAGTATCTCAAAATTGCCAAATCGAAGGAAACTCGGAGCTACGCGCAGCACAACAGCACCTGGCTCGTAAGCTGCATTCCCGTTATAGAACATGTCTCGCAATACCGGCTCACCGGTACTTACCAAACTAAGTGCTCTTGTTGTAGGAATACCAAGGTAATGCATGGCTTCACTCATCAGGTATTCACGAACGGAAGAACGTAAAACAGCCCTACCATCTGCTCGGCGTGAGTAGGGGGTAAGGCCGGCGCCTTTTAGCTGAAACTCATACACTTTACCGTCAGTAACTTCCCATTCACCGAGCGTTATAGCACGGCCATCGCCAAGCTGCCCTGCCCAGTTACCAAATTGGTGACCGGCATAGCAGGCGGCATATGGGTACATCGATTCTGAAACGTAATTGCCACCCAGTACATCTATGTCCTGCTGGTCAGCAGGATAAAGTATTCCCAGGTCCTTGGCCAGGTCTTCTGACCAGGCCAGTAAAGCAGGCTGCGCTACTGGTGTTGGCTTTGCTTTACAGTACAGTTGCCCGGGGGTTTGGCGGGGTGTCAGAATACCGGAATCGTCACCATCAAAAGCACTAACAAATTCGTTCTTAAATTCTTTTGAGCTTAGGCGCTGCATAAGTTTCAGGGTAAGATCTGATCAGGATACTTAGGGGCAGATTTAAGTTTAAAAAATCAGGAACGAAAGCTGATTAAACGGCTTTCTTAACCTTGATCGCGTTAGGACCTTTAGGGGTCATTTCGATCTCAAAAGTTACTTTGTTGTTTTCCTTGATCGAGTCTATCAAACCGTTCAGGTGAACAAAGATACTCTCTTGTGTTTCCTGGTCTTTAATAAAGCCATAACCTTTGGAATCGTTGAAGAACGCAACTACGCCTGTCCTGACAATTTCTGGTTCAACGTCTTCCTGTCTGGCAACACCGATCTGAATATCTTCCTGCATGATGACCTTCTTCTGCTTCGGATCTGGTGGGGTAGACGTGAAATTACCATCTTCATCTACGTATGCGATCATTGCCTCTAGGCCCTGCCCTTTATTGGCATTCGCTTTACGCTCTTCGCGCTTCTCTTCTTTATCCTTTCTTTTTCTTAATTTTTTCTTCTCGTTTTCTTTTTTACTGAAGGTTTCTTGTGATCTGCCCATGTATGGTTTTTTGTTTAAGTGAAAAATTCCCGCTCCTTTTAAGTGCAACGGGATAAATATGAAATAAGAAAGGTAAAATCTTAACTTTCTGCTTGTCTCTTATTCTTAACGCCACTGATGCAGTAACAATTCAAATAAGAACCTGGCGAAGCGATTATTTATACTTAGTACAGTACAGTGAGTTTCACAACTACCAAAAAGATGGTTACTGACTGCACTTTGGAAGTAACAATTTTTGCCTTCGGATTTTAATCAGAAGCTTCTGAGCAGGCTGAAAGAGAGAGTAATTTGCTTCCTTTAGCGGGTCTGGTGCAAATATATGCAATTTTACTGATGTAATGCTGCAGGAGGTATAATTACTTATTCTTTCGTGCCTTGCTTTTCTTTGCCTTATTGGCCTCGCTTCTGTCTCTTTTTATCTGCTGAAACTCTTCGTTCGATACCGTTACAGTATAATCAATGAACCTTAGGATGGTAAGGTCCGTGTCAAAATCGTAGGTGGTGGTTAAATGCAGCTTCTTGTTTTCATTAAGCTCGTAGCCCTCCGGTGTTTTATCATATACGGCAAATTCATGCTCACCTTCTTCCAGGTGCTTGCCTGTAATACGCGCTAACCGGTCACCGGTAATGATAATTGGTGTGTCGAGTTCATCTACAAAGTCAAAAGGCTGGTAAAACCGGCCATCTTTTTTGTGCGTGATGTATTCGATCTGATCTACCTGAAGTATGATCTCACTGTTGTTATCGTCCCTCTTGTTCTTGATCTGCTGTATGTTACCTGTTAATCTCATTTTAATGTATTCTGGCTTATACCTAACTGCCACCTTTAGCTGTGGGCAATAAAGTATGCGAAGATAGGAAGTATATGCTAAAGCGCATCTTCCTTGTTCCCTTTATACATTAATTGGATACTCCCACCTGTTAAAATTGTTTTGAAAAACGGGTGTGGTAAAACGGTACAGCTTTAAATTCCGGTTTCATACTTTAAAATATATCCAATCGTGAATTAACGCCGTACTAACTCAAAAACGGAATCATTATGAGAACTAACTATAACACAATTAACAAATTACTCGACAACCCTTCTGAGATATCGGAGGTTATAAGTAACCCGGGCAAATATGGCGTGGATTTTTGGAACGAGCTCTCAAATAAGCACAAGAGTTATATTGCGTTTGCTGCAGCGGCGTGCCTTGTGATGTATGGTATTTACCTGAACAGGCAGGAAGAAGAACCAATGCTTGAAAAAGATTCTATTAAAGGCGAATTGCAGTAAACAACCCCGGCGTATCTGCCTAAAAAACTTTTAGTCCAGTAGGTCCATTTTGAGCCTATCTACGGGAGCAACGAGCTTGAGTGTTTTTTGATAATAGCCAGCCTGTAGTGGAACACAGGCAATTATACAGCGTCAGCGTTATACTCTGGCGCTTTTTTTATGCTTTTTATTTGATGGTACTGCTGCTTTATATTTCGTGTTAAGTAAGTAGCTGCCTATCAGCAAACATCTATTTTACTCTGCTTACATTACCCTCTCTTTAAAATTCCGGCTTAACTTTGTCTACATTCAAAGTAAGGCTCTCTATAATACGCGCTCATTATTACCAATTATGTCAAGTGTAGATACGAACGAATTTTTTAAGGAACAGCGGGATACGTCTGATATAAAGGCTGAGATACTCAATGAATTCTTTAAAGCATGGTGTACCAGCATGCTGCAGGGGCAACGCTATAAATCAGAACACACGCTGGCCTATGTAGACCTTTTTGCCGGAGAAGGTAATTATGAAGATGGTAAACCGGCAACTCCTGTAAAGATCCTCAACAACATCTTCGGGGCTACTGACAAGTATAACCTGAACAAGATCGTCAGAACTTTTTTTACCGATGAAAAACCAGCTGTTGCGGCAAAGCTGAAACAGAACCTTGAAAGCCTGCCGTATTACGACAACCTGGTGCACAAGCCTGTCATACTTAATGAGGAACTAAACTTTACAATGCTGGCGAAAGTGCTTGGTAACAATGCGCCTGCTTTACTTTATACTGATCCGTTTGGTTATGACTTTGCTCAGCAGATGCTGCTACAGTCTGTAAGGCGATGGGGAATGGATCTGTTCATGATTTTTACCCCAGCAAAAATGCGCGCAGCCTTCCAAGCTGTAAGTGAGGGTAGCTTGTTATGGGATATCTTCGGGGCGAACCGAATAACTAAGATCAGGGAGTTTAACGAGCGTTACCAGGATGCATCCCAGCGGGAGGATTTTATAGTTGATAACTTCGAGGACATTTTTAAAGAGAAAGAATATAAGACGTTCCGTTTCAAAATAAGCCTTCCGAAAAAGAACCAGACCAGCCATTACCTGTTCTTTGCATCCAAAACCGATAACGCTTACATGAAAATGAAGGAACTGATGCTGATGTACAGCGATTACCAGGAGGATGGGGTTCCTTTGTTTGGTGCCAACATCAAACATCAGTTGTCATTGTTCCAGGAGCAGTACCGGTACTCTATTAAAAACCTTATAGCTGAGCTTGCTTCAAAAACAGGTTACTACCACAACCTGCCGCTGGATAGTATTTACAGGCACCACAACATCGGTACAAACTACATCCGCGGTAACTACCAGGAGGCATTTGAAGAACTTAGAAAAGAGGGAGTGGTGGAAGCCATCAACCCAGTAAGCCGGAAGCCTATGCGAAAAGTGGCATTCACTTCTATCATAGCTTATAAATAGATCGATCGTTTTATCTGTATAAACTTCAACAACAGAATGAGAGAACCTAAACTATTTATGCTGATGCTCGGGTGCACGCCTGCTGGCAGAAATACAGAACAGCATGATATCTTTTTTGGAATCGGGGAAACAGTAAAAGACCTGGTGCCTGCCATTACAGCTTTCTGGCCAGAGGCAAAGGGCATACTGCACATCGATGCCTGGCGCGAAGTAACACATGTAAATGGTTTTGAGGTGAAGGTAATACCCAAAGCAATGCCCGGAGATGCTACAGAGGATGGTGCAGCAAAACTTTTCTTTTTGAACCTTGGAGGGTATAAAACAGGTCAGTTTGACGAGTTACATTACAAGATGCTGGTTGTTGCCGGTTCAAAGGCGGAAGCAATTAAAGAGGCGAGGCAGACAGCTTTTTATAAACATACTGGCTTCAAAGGTGCGGCCTCCCATATTGATGATAAATTTGGAGTAGATGTGGATGACCTGCACCAGGTAAAAGACATTTTAGCCGATGACCTGAAGCAACAATATAAGCTGCAGGTTACTCCGTCGGAAGCGCAGCACGAGGACCTCTTACATCTTGGCTATTTTATGCTGGAGAAACTGTAGTTTATACTCCCTGCCATAGTAAACAAAAAACAGGTCATGCTCACTTTAGCTTAAAGTAGAGCATGACCTGTTTCTGTATTTTATGAGGCCAAGGCGCTTAGTAGCGTATTACCTTTCTTGTCAGGCATTCTTTACCTGAGTAAAGCTTGATAACATACATGCCGGCAGGAAGATTGTTCAGTGAGAACTGCATTTCTTTTGCCTTAACCGCCCTTGCGAACAGCAGTGTACCCAGGTTATTGTAAAGCTCCATCCGATCGATCACAGCTTTTGCATTAATGTTTACATCACTTTCTGTGGGGTTAGGATACAAAGTAGCAAATCCATCTCCTAAAGGAGTACCTGTAACTTGTAGCTGTACGCTAACCGGTTCTGATCGATTAGGGCCAGCTATGACACGGTACGAAAATGCGACCATCCCTGTATACCCTTCTTCAGGTACATACACAAAGCCTCCGTCCCGGTAAAGTATAAGCTGTCCGTGTTCGGGCCCCACATGAATCACGGCTTCCATTGGGCTGCCATCCAGCGACATATCATTTTGGAGCAACCCTTCGCTTGCTCTCAGCTCATTAACCTGATCCAGCTTTACTGTGTAATGATCTTGCTTTGCAACCGGGTTGCCAGGCATGGTTCTAAGGTACTGGCTGGCTATGTCGTACGAAGCTTTTTTGTATTCTTTAGCTGCAAGGGTGTTGGTCCAGTTTTGCCAGGTAAACCGTGAGGAGGTGGCATAGGTCTCACCCTTGTAAATTACGGTTGCTGCAATACCATCTGACTTCATTTCCTGCCGGCCTGGCACAGCCAGATCATCGTGCATCACGGCAGAAGAACTTGGATCTGTAAAGTTCAGCAGTGTCCAGGGAAGTTTGATGTCGATAGATGTGTCCTTTAAGGTGACCGCGTCCATGGAGGAGGGAGGCAGCCCTAATCTGTTAACGCGCAGGCTTCCGATATACTGTACCTCCTGGTCGTTATTGTTATTGCGCCAACGCACAATTTTCCAGGGGGCTCCGTCAGTGGCAATTGACTTGTAGAGTTGTTTTGCTGTGGATGTTCCGTGCCAGATGCCATACAGGTCATACGCCTCGGTTACATACAGCTCGGCCTTATAATTGGTGATCATCAAAGCAAACTCAGCTCTGTTAGTGACAGTCTTTCCGTTGGGAAGTATCTTTTCACCCAGATCAGCTGCATAAGTGTCCAGTGCGATCCAGATGGTGTCGTTTACATCAAGCGGACGCTGTACGTTTAGCTTTAAATTAAAATAGGTGAAGTCTGCACCGGCTTCAACAGATTTCACTGGACAGGTAGTACAGAACTGTTCCCATTCCTGTACTGCTGGTCCGGCCTTTTTAAAGCCAAGCAATCCGAAGTTCTGCTCAGCCGCTGTAACGTTATGCCATAAAACACGCCTGTCTGGGTTTGAATCCATGGGGTCCGTTATCCAGGTGCGTTTAAACCATTCATCTATAATGGAGAATTGTATGCCACCACCACCGCCGGCAGTCTCTATATTACGAAGCATGCGCAGGTTATTCTTTCCCTGTGTTTCCTCATCCATTCCCCCATGATGGATACCACTTTGGGCATAATGCGCAACACCCCAGCTGGATGGCGCACCATATTCACCTATAATGAGGGGCACGTTCTTGTAGTGTTTTTTTAAAGCTGTCAGATAGCCCAGGTAGCTGTTTTGTCCCAGGTAATCTGTGTATCCCGCATATGCCGGATCGCGGCTCATGAAATCAGGATAGTATGGGTAGGCATGGTAGCTGGCAAAATAACCTGCAGGCGCTTTCGATAAGTCTATCCCGGACACATCAATTGACACCATGTCTTCGTAACGGTTCAGTTCACCTGGGTGGTCAAGCGGGTCCAGGGTGGGCCAACTTGAAAAACTGATTGGGCGCTGCGTTTTATACTTTTCCATTTCATAAGCAACCAGCTTGTCCAGATGCTTCACCGTCCAGGCCTCAGCAGCATGCACATTTTCGATGCTGAAGTAGCTGCCTTTGTATGAGGTTTCTGTAGGATGTTTTTCATTGGTATGCACTACTTCCGGCGGGTGTATTTCGCGGCCAATGATGTAGCCGATCATCCACCTGGAAGCATCAATACGGTATGCGCCATACGCTTTTCCCTGTCGGCTGCTGATGGTTTTGTTCCCGTGCACACAATCCACGTTTTCTTTGATCTCCTGCTCGAAATAAGAGGAGAGCGTGTACAGATCCTCATCGTAACCCGGTACTTCTTCCTCCAGCCACACACCCTGGAAAAAAAGGATTGGTTTCTGCGGATTGGCCAGGTTAAAAGAATCAAGCACTTCGTAGAAACGGGGGTGGTGCAGGGTGTACAGCCTGATAGTGTTAAAGCCAGCATCCCGGATCAGTTGCAACCACCTGGCGTAGTCTGCTCTGCTGGCAGCCAGTTCACCCGGGAACGTGCCCGGTACAGCAATACCCATGTTCACGCCCTTTATAAAAAGCGGGACGTATTGTTCGCCATTCCAAACAGTCAGGTTTGTACTGTTGGTCGAAAAAGGAACAGGTGCTGAAGCAGGCGCTTGTTGCTGTGCAGTAGCAGTTAAACTGAGGCAGAAAAGAACAAGGGCAAAAAAGGAACGGAGATAGTAAAGGTGTTTCAAAGGCAACCAGGTAAAACGATGTTATTTTCTATATAAAAGCGGCAGTACGACACTAAATGCTGCGATTCCGGCAATACTTTGGAGCGTTACCTAATTGGCTGCGTGTCGTTTATTCAGAATCTGAAAATTTTACAAATGTATGTCCTAATCTCTTTAGTTCCTGCTGTCTAACTAAATATTCCTAAGGGTTTTTAGTGGGCAGCAGTGCACTGCCAGCTTGTTCACCCTTTAGTATAGTTGGATTTATAACCTGTTGACAATGAGTGTGTCATCCCCTGTGTCGTATGGCCGATGCTTCAATTCTTGGGATACAGGCGATTAATCTTTAATTTATAGGCATGAAAAATATTTTTCCAAGGTTCATCCTACTGTTGTTTTGTTTGCTGTTACAATTTTCTGCCCGGTGCCAGTCTGTTCCGGATAAACTTGCCGCTGCCTTCAAAAGCTTCGAAGAAGATGCACAGCTTGCCAACGGTATTGCCTCCCTGTATGTGACAGATGCCGCTACCGGCAAAGTTGTTTTTGAAAAGAACGGTATGGTCGGTTTAGCACCTGCATCTACTATGAAAGTGATCACGAGTGCCAGCGCCTATGAACTGCTCGGTAAAAACTATACCTACCGGACTACTTTTGCCTACCAGCAAAATAAGCGAAATCCATACCTGCTCATAGTGCCAGCCGGCGACCCTACTTTAGGCAGTTGGCGCTGGAGTGCTACCAATGAGAATACCATACTTAAAGGGTTAACAAGCGCGATAGAAAAGACAGGGGTGAAAGCATTTGGAGAAGTGATCGTGGCAAATAAAGGGTGGAATTTTGAGACCGTGCCGGATGGGTGGATGTGGCAGGATATTGCTAATTATTATGGTGCCGGAGCAAGCAAGTTTAATTGGAGGGAAAATCAATATGACGTCATTCTCAAGTCGGGTAAAAAAGTTGGTGACCCGGTTACGGTTGTAAAGACGATTCCCCGCATGTATAATTATGGCCTGAGGTCCGAACTAACTTCTGCTGCTGCAGGCACTGGTGATAATGCCTACATCTATTTCCCGCTGAACGCACCGGCAGCTACCATCAGGGGCACGATTCCGGTAAACGAAAATAGCTTCAGGATTTCCGGGGCCATGCCTTCGGCAGCCGATCAGTTTGTTTACAGGTTATCCGACAGTTTAAGAAACATGGACATCACACTTCCAACTACAGTTGTGAAACAGGATAACGATTCCTGGAAAGGAGGAGATTATACTACATTTTACACCGTTACATCACCGCCGCTGGACAGCATTATTTACTGGTTCAACAGGAAAAGTATAAATTTATACGGCGAAGCCCTGGTCAAAACCATAGCCTTTGAAAAGGAGGGAAGCGGTTCTACGGAGGCAGGCCTTAAACTTATCAGGGATTACTGGCAAAAAAAAGGCATCCCCGATACAGAGCTAAGTATGGTGGATGGTTCAGGTCTTTCACCCCTCAACCGGATCACCACACACGCACAGGTACGCATTCTGGAACATGCCCGCAAGCAGAACTGGTACAATGGTTTCTATAAGGCGATGCCGCTGTATAATGGCATGAAAATGAAGAGTGGCACCATCCACGGAGTGAAGGGATATAGTGGCTACCATAAGAGCAAAGACGGGAAAGAATATGTGTTTTCGTTCCTGGTGAATAACTATAGTGGATCGTCCGGTGCATTGGTACAAAAGATGTACAAGGTACTGGACGTGCTCAAATAAAAATCTGCTGTGCCTTACAAAAGGGATTTTAACTATCAGCTGGGGCTGCCGTATGAACTGAATTGATATTGTTAAAACATTTAATTCAAAAATATGGCTGATAAAACAAACTATTCCAGCACCTATACTATAGGAAACGACCTGACTGTGAACCGAATGGGTTTTGGCGCAATGCGCATTACCGGTGAAGGTATATGGGGGCCTCCCAAAGACAAGAAAGAGGCAATCAGGGTGCTGAAACGAGCTGTTGAGTTGGGAATAAACTTTATTGATACCGCCGACAGTTACGGACCAAACGTATCCGAAGAGCTTATTGCGGAAGCGCTGTATCCGTACCCGAAAGATCTTGTGATCGCAACGAAAGGAGGTCTCACCCGAACAGGCCCGAATGTGTGGCCCATCAATGCTGATCCAGAATATTTACAGGGTGCATTGGAAGGTAGCCTGAAACGCCTGAAGCTGGATAGAATTGACCTTTACCAGTTGCACCGCGTGGACCCTGATGTGCCTTATGAAAAAACGCTTGAGTTTTTGCAGCGGGTGCAGGAGGAAGGCCTTGTGAAGCACCTGGGGCTGTCTGAGGTAACTGTTGAGCAGATCAAAAAGGCGCAGGAGTACTTTGAGGTTGTGTCGGTACAGAACAAATATAGTGTAGACTACAGGGTATGGGAAGATGAACTGGACTTCTGCCGTGAGCAAAACATCGCTTTTATTCCCTGGAACCCTATTAATGCGGGCAATGTGGGCGCACTGGAAAAACTACAGCAGGTAGGGCAGAAGCATGATGCGACAGCCCACCAGGTGGCGCTGAGCTGGCTGTTGCACCATGCTTCCAATATTTTACTGATACCCGGAACTTCTCAGGTGAAACACCTGGAAGAAAATTATCATGCAGCTGACATCAGGCTAACCGAAGAAGATATGCAGGAACTGGAAAAAGTTAAGCAGTCTGATAAGTAAACCTGGATACGTACCTTTTTAGTTGGAATTCGCTTTTGCGTCTACTTCTTTAATAAATTTGGTCAGGCCTTTGAAGTAGGTATCCTGGTCATCATACATCGCCATGTGGCTACCGTTAGGGCAGTATAAGTTCTGGCCTAACGGCATCTGGCTTGCCATCCATTTCATGTATTCAGGGTCCATGGTGTCATGTTCTGCCCCGATTGTAAGCGTTGGCACCTTTATTTTAGGAAGATCAGCAGACCTGTCCCAGTTCTTTAAAGAAGCGTCGCCGGTAATCCCGAATTCGCTATAACCCTGCATCTGAATGTACACGGTAGAATTCAGGTGTTCAAACATCCTGTTTACTGGATCCGGCCATTTTTCAACAGGCATCCGGAGAGCGTGCTTGGTGTAAAAGTTAGGCATCAGCAATTCCATGTAACGCGGGTTTGCAAAATCATTATTCGCTTCGATCTTTTTGATCTCGGCCAGTACATTTGGGTCCATCTGCGGACCTAGCACCTCTTCTGCGTACTTATTATACGCCGGTACGCTTGCTACCATGTTCGATATGATAAGCCCTTTCAGGTTTTCCTGGTATTTCAGCGCGTACTCCATCGCCAGGATACCACCCCATGAATGACCCAGTAGGTAGAAGTTATCTTTGTTCAGGTTAAGTGCCTTACGCACCTGCTCTACCTCCTCAACAAAGCGCGCGGTATTCCAGAGGCTGGTATCGTTTGGCTGGTCACTGTAGTGCGAGCCTAACTGGTCGTAATAATAATACTCGATGCCTTCCTTTGGCAGGTAACTGTCAAAACACTCAAAAGCTTCATGTGTGCCTCCGGGGCCACCGTGAAGCAGCAGTACTTTCATGGTGGGGTTATTTCCTACACGCTTCGTCCAAACGTTATAATCTCCTTTGGGTGTAGCGATCTTTATCATCTTAACCCCGCCGCTAAGCTGGTCGCCGCTTCCGTCATAATTATGATATTCGGTAAGGGTGGGGTTTGTTTCAGTAACAGTTTTATCTGCTGGCGCCGTACAAGACTGGCTAATAAGTAAGCTGGCTAAGGAAACAGCTAAAATGGTTTTCATACCTGATGAGTTTAAGGGTGAGGGATTTAAGCGATGAGTAAATTTAGGTGTTTATTTTAAAGATGCAAACGGGCTCCATTTTTCCGATTCTTACCCTGTAAGAAAGGGCTTTACAACTTAAATCTAATCCCAATCATCGTTATAGAATTCATCATCATCCGCTTCCTCTTCCTCCTCCATTCCGGTAAGTCCTATATCAGAAAGCAGGTCATTCACAAAACGCTGCTGTGGTTCGTCAAAGATCAGTTCACCGCGTTGTAGAAACCTGTTGGCATCCAGCATTACCTCGTAAACCGGTGTATGGATGTGCTTGGGGATTTTATATAGCCGCGGGTCATTTTTAGAAAAAGGGATGTTTACTTTAGCATTATATAAATAGGGAATAAGCGTTTTGGAACAGCTGATCGCAATGCGGTGTATGTCATGATTATCAAAATAATCCTGCAGCCGCTCGTTGATATTTTCAAAAAATTCAAGTGTTTCCCCAAGACGTACCCTGGACCCAGCCCTGGACTTTCCTTTAGTTTTCAGGTATTTGATCTGGCTCTTTCCCTGTTTTTTCCGGACCATGTAAGAGCGGAACACCTTATGATTAAAGTTTACGCCGCCTTCAAAATACCCGATCGCACAATTCCCGGACTGTATCAGCAGGATGATATAGTGAACTGGCATAGCACCGGGTAATACATTGCCCGGTGCAGGTAGCGTTATTGGAAGCCGGAAGTATAACTCTTTATTATTAATTGGGTCTAGTAATGTGATCCGGTGCTTATCATACTCATACGTATACACGATCGCTTCCTCCTCAATTTTTTGAAGTAGCGCTTCAGAAATGTGCTTTGGTAAAAAACGGTTCATGAACAGCCATCGGAAGGAACAGGGGTAGTCAGCCTGTACCGGTGGCAAGTTCGTAAAACTGTGCTAAAAGAAATAATGACCGGAAATTTTTTCGGTACTATACTCCAGTATTTATCTACTGGCCATGAAAAGCGTCACAAGCTATGGCTTCACCCGTTTCATAATGCTTCTTACCGTCAGGAAGGTGAACAAACCACTGATCGCAACGATCTTCATCACAGTCTCAGGATCGCGTATACTACGGAACTTTGTAGTGCCATCCTTCATCTCGATAAATCCGACAGGGGTAATAGCCACACCGCCACCTCCTCCGAAGCCTTTTTCATCTCCTTTTGTTCCTCTACCTCCTCCAAAACCATACCTGGCCTTGGCAACAGGTATAACTGTAGCGCCATCGCGCTCAACAGCCTCGCCATAAATTTTTGTGGCGTTGGCTGATATACCGAGCTTGTCAGCAAGGCGTTCAACAAAATTTCCTTTTCCTGTTTCGTTATTGTTGCTGTTTTCTTCCGTTGCCATATCGATCAGTTTTAAAATGAGGGGCGCACTTAATTAAGTGTGTTTTAGTTACTTATCACTTGGAGCCGTAACAGGTGGCTCCGGTTCCGGAACCACGTTCCGTATTGGTTTTGTAGACTTTAGATAAGCAAAAATGGCTTTCAGCTCATCGTCGTTTAAGTTGCGGTACATCGGCCATGGCATTGGGGGAAGTACGTCGCGGGCAGAGGCTATGCCTTTGTGCTTTCCCTCCCGGATGGAGGTAATAAAATTCTGCTCCTGCCAATTACCGATCCCTGTTTTGTCGGAGGTAAGGTTGGCCGCATATGAAATTCCCCAGGGGCCTACCCAGGCTGTAAAATTGTCGCTGCCCGACAAACCCTTTTTTTCAAATGTTGCACGGTCAATATCCGGAGGGGGCATTTGAGAGGGATGCCCTGACAAAGCCAGCGACATATCCGGTTCGGGTCCCTTTTCTGTCATTTTTTTAGGGGTATGGCAATCATGGCAACCGATACTTAACACCAGGTGCTCACCATATTTTATCTGGCTTTCGTAACCGCCATACTTTACTGGCTGTTGCTGCAAGCCTGGCTGGTTATTACTACTCAGCTCAGCTTGCTTGCTGTTGCTTTCGGTAAGGGTTGTGGAAGATAAAGTAATATAACTTATGCCCGCAAGCCCCATAACCAAGGGGAAAATCAATTTCTTTTTCATACGCTTGATTGTAAAAAACCCATAAGATTAAATACTGGGTGTTTTATGGAATGTTTTGAAAATGAAGCACATAAGCGTGCATTATTCCGTGTGCGGTAAGTGGTAGCTTGTTAATAGGTAGTATATGTGTTCAAGCAGACTTAATCATTCTTCAGGAGCAGCATGCTATCCTGTTTTACTTTTATTATCCCACGCTTTGGCCTGTCCAGATCAATAATTATAAACACGACCAGGCAAATCAGGAAAGTAAGCATAAGACTGGGCAGGGAGCTTCTTTGTTTACCTAGTCCGCTTGCAAAGCCCATCATTGCCCCAGAGGTAACAAACACGACGAACAACAGGTAAAGTATCACTTCCGGAACGTGTAGCTGCAGTTGCGCATTTCGGTTGCCGTAGGCATCTATCATGTTGTTAAGCGCAGAGATGAAATAGCCTGTCGTTACTGGCCGCGGGTCTATTCTTGCTGCCCGTACTGCGTTTATCCATATGTCACTTTGCAATTTTTTTGTTTCGTCATCCAGGCGCTGCTGCTCTGTTACCATGGCATGGTCTGTATTGCTAAGCGCTAACCGGAGGTTAATGTAATTTTGAAGCATTGCATGAGTAGAGGAATCATAGGGGACCGGGAGTAACTGAGTTCTAAGTAGTGCGGTACCTATCGCATTCGCCTCTGTTATTACGGCTTCGCTCCGGCTGTTGAATCGGTTAAGTGCCATGTTAAAAGTAAAACTAAGTATAAGGGCTAACAGACCTAAGGTGCCGGCTTGTATGGTATTTGCCTGGTTTTTAACATCCACATCAGTTTTGCTTTGATAGTCGTGACCTAATCTATAACCTCCTTCATTGGCAAGTAGGATCAGGACAAAAAGAGCACCTACAATTATTATACTATTCAGATTATACATTATTTCCTTAATGAGTGTCATTTGCCGCCACATAAAACAAGTGTCTGAAGCCAAAGTAGTCACTGTATTTAACCCATTTAGCTACAAAGTATACGCATATTAACCATTCATTGCCAGTTGTATAGCAATGCATTACCAGGAATCATTCTTGCCTTACCGCCTACCGGAAAATGCAATAGCTACCGAAAGTTTCATCTCATTTATATACTAAAGAACTACCCTGTTGGCAGGTACTTGTTAGCTGCCCTAGCAACAATAGTAGCAAGGTACTGGTACTAGTAGTAGCGCCTAAACATGATCAGGATGAGATATTTTATACTTTCGTTTTTTTTACTTTCTGTATTCCCATATTCGGCTGCCTTTGCCCAGGAGCAGGAGGAGGAGGAAGATTCTTTTTCGCAGCCGATCCAGGAGTTCCCTTTTGCAGAGGCTGTTTACCTACAGGAGAAGCATGAAGTACAAGCAACGCTAAGCTATTATCACAACTATGAAAGGGCCAGGATCGGGAACGTACTTAATTTTGAAGTAGAGTATGGTTTTACGGATTGGTTTCAGGTTTCTGCCGAAATTACCCGGGATCATAAGCATAACAACCGCTTAAGCTTCTCAGTTGACCAGTTTGAAGTAGCTTCCATGATCAGTTTATACAATACACCACGGCAGGCAGTCAGCCTGGAAATGGGTGTTGAGTTTCCTCTCACCTCACCAGCTATAGAAGGAGAGAATCTGGAGGGCTCTGAGACTTCGTATACTCCCATGCTGATCTATGGCCTGCAAGCTGGCGCTTTTCAGTTTCATCTGAACGCAGGTGTGGAATTGGAAAAGGACGAGCACACCTGGTTCTATAATGCCGCCGCA
This sequence comes from Pontibacter sp. MBLB2868, assembly GCF_051904785.1. Taxonomy (NCBI): domain Bacteria; kingdom Pseudomonadati; phylum Bacteroidota; class Cytophagia; order Cytophagales; family Hymenobacteraceae; genus Pontibacter; species Pontibacter sp. MBLB2868. The sequence goes on from NZ_CP196710.1 coordinate 1,290,199, forward strand.
GTTTACGGAAAAAGCCGTCTTCACCCCATCCTGGAGCTGAACGGCATCCGAGAAGAGGAAATGAGCTGGTACCTGGCACCAGGATTCGTGCTTAACACCAAAAATGGATGGGAACTGGTTACCGGAATCCGTAAAGGCATAACGGAACCGACATGGGGCCTGGCCATCAGGCTGCTGTATGAGTTTACCGCAGGTAAGCAATAAACCCTTTTTTTTCTGCTTCTGAATCGTTTTCGATCAACCTTAAACCATGGGGATGATGCTCTTGTGTTTTAATGAGATAAATTATACTTATTAAAACACAACCTTTTTTCTGTATTGTAGATATAATGTATTTAATATTAAAAATTACAATACTAATATATTGGCTTTTGTATACGTTTTCCGATAAGCGCTGGCAATAGCTGAAACGTCCGGATAAAAGACAAGATTCTCATATGCATTCATCTTTCACGCAATAGCAACAAGCAATTCTTATGAAACCACTTCTGATCGTTTGTCTGCTCCTGGTGAGCAGCCTGGTAAAGGCACAGGTAAGCACCTACGCGAGCTTAGAAGAGCAGATCTCGGCCCATATACTTAAGAATCAGTGGGAGGAGATCATCGTGCTGGCTCCCGAACTAACTAAACTGGCTCCTGCACGGGGCGAAGGGGAGTATTATACCGCCATGGCGATGTATAAGGTTGGGCAGGAGCAGCGAGCGTTGGAGCATCTTGAGAAAGCAAAAAAACTGGCGGATGAAAACCTGTTGGGCAAAATATCACAACTGGTGCTGGAGATGCAGCATAACAGGCAGCAGGTTGGGTTGACGAATGGAAGTATAAATCGTAACAGTGACCTGTTACAAATAAATGGCTATGCTCAGGCATTGGAAGATGGGCAGGAGAGCTTGAAGTACAATGATTTTCACAAAGCGATCAGCGACTTTAACAAAGCGCTGAGTTATAAGCCCTCTGACGCAGAGGCGCGGCGGTTCCGCTCGCTGGCAGTGGATGAACTGGCTTGGGAAGAGGCTAAAAAAGCGAATACCATTGCTGCGTACGAGCAGTATGTGGCTGGCGATTCACTCCGAAACCATACTACTGAGGCACAAGAAGTGATCCAGAAACAACTCCTGTTTTATGGCGATAAATACGCGAAGGAAAAGGATGTGATCCAAATGGAGAATTTCCTTGACAAATACCTCCGGGAATATCCTGATGGCCCTGATGCTGGCAAAGCGAAAGAAATTAAATGCAAGGTTTATTTTGAAAATGGAAAGGTTGCCGCTACCGTTCGGGATTATAATTCGCAGGCTGAAGCACTTAGCCTCTTTACGAAAGTGCAGGAGCTATGCCCCGATTCTTATGCTCTTGATACGGAGATCCTGACAGCCCAACGGTTAAAAACCCGCTTTGGAAGGCCTGACAGGTTCTTTTTTGCGTTCGTGCATGATGCGGTTAGTACCTACGGTTTCTCTTACGGAACAATCAATACAACTGGCATCGGCCTTTATGTTACAGCTCGCGCCAATGCCGACATATTCAAGTATGGATCTTATTTCACGGTGAATAATAGTGGCGACATAAAAGGGGATGTATACGGCGATGTAAAATTTACGGGAACGAAAAGCGCCGGTAACACCGAAGGGGTTTTCGGATTTACAAAAAAGCTGACCTATCCTTTCTGGATATATGCGGGAGGTGGCGCAGCGTATAACCCGGTTTACTGGGAGGCCGAAATGTATAACGGAAGCGGAAACTTTGATGAAACGGAGTGGGCACGAAATACCGAAGCAACAACCTGGAAGCCGGTTATTGAACTAGGCCTGATCACAGATGTTGGCGGTTTTAATTTACGGGGAGGCGTTAAAACACAGGATTTCGCTGCCTGGAATGTAACGCTGGGCATTGGTTTCTCGGTGAAGCGCTAGGCACTAGCCTCAGCGTTCTCCTCCTATCAGGTCCCAGCTGTTATCCGCATGGTTCTGCAGGATTGCAGAAAAAGAACTGCGCGGGGGCAGGTCAAGGAAGGGGTAAGTAACCTTGGAGAGGTACAGCCCTTGTGGGTAAGCTGCACTAAGGTGTTTGGGCCTTGCACTAAGAGCGAGGTAACTCTCAAATTCATCCGGACTCAGTGCACCTGTACCTACCTGCAATAGTTTGCCGACAATGATCCGTATCATCCTGCTCAGAAATCTGTTTGCTGTGATCTGGAAGCGTAAGCGGTCCCCATTTTTATCTGTAAGCCATCGGGCTTCTGTTACATGGCAGGTAGTGCTGTCCTGTTCAGCAGGGGTGATGCAGAATGCCTTGTAATCGGTGTAAAGGGGGAGCAGGGAGGTAGCGGCCTGCATCTGCTCGAGGTTCAGCTCTTTAACAAGGTATAAGGAGCTGCTTCCGCTCAGGAAAGGGTCTTTATACGTATGGATAAAATAGTCGTAGCTTCGTTTTACAGCATCGAATCTGGCATGGGGCAACCCTTCCATTGGCAGGATATCGAATACGGCAATATCGGGTGGCAATACTTTGTTAAGACGGAAAAGCATGTCAAAAGTCCACGGCGCTGCAACGTCCAGGTGAAAAAAGAACTGGCTCGCGTGTACTTCCGCATCGGTTCTGCCACAACCCACAATAGCAACCGGCTCTTTAAGGATCTTTTGCAGGCAGCTTTCAATTACCTGTTGCACACTTATGGCATAAGGGTGGCGCTGCCATCCTCTGTACCTGGCACCGTTGTAACCTATATGGAAAAAGTATCTCATGCCAGTTTGATTAACCGTGGGCTTTTAAATGGTTGGCAAGATACTAACAAGCGCTGTAAGTTTTGCTGTCCGTAAACTTGTGTAGGCAGTAAGGCAGCAAATTTGGCCTGCTTTCCGTACGTAAACAGCAAACAGGGGAGGCAGAGGCCTGGGAACAACTGAACTGAAAAGCGTATTGCAAACATGAGATGGAAAGTACTACTATTGCTGCTGCTATGCTCCTGCGCCTCGCAACGCCAGGCTAAAAATAAATCGGATGTTAATGCGCCGGACCTGCCAGTAGTACCCCAACAAGTTGCCGCCGATACACTGCTGGTGGAGGGAGCACCCACTGATAGTACCACACAACCCATGCTTAACCCACCAGCCGAATATACGCCGGAGCCACTTCAAAGCCCGAAACCAATTCCTGCGAAGGTGCAGAAACGGGAAACTGCTGCCACTCGATTGCCAGGTCCGTTTAAATGCCCTGAATGCAAAAGCATCGTTAAAACAAAAACTGTTTACCGGGTGGATACTGTTAAAGTAGGGGTGTTGCGCACAGCTTTAAAGCAAGAGCGTAAAAAGCATAATGTGCTCCGGAATAAACTAAAGCAAACAGAGGCAGAGCGGGACTACTGGAAAGAAATGAACCGAAAAAAGTTCTGGGCACTGATAGCGATGGCGGTGTTCGCGGTGTTATACATCCTGTTTAAGATCCTTGCCTCACGGGTGCGTACCAACTAGCCGGGCTTATGCCGGCACAGCTTACACTATGTGTTAATTTCCCCGATCCAGTCCGCCGCTTCCTTATAAGACATATACTGCCGCACCTCCAGTTCACCTAAGCCGGTAGGAGATGCTTTCTCCATAAAATCTTTAAACTTGTTAAAGCTTATTTTGTCTTCTCCGCTCAACCGTGCCAGCTTACTGATACCCGATGCTATGATCTTTGGCACCACTTCCTGTATGGTCCATACTTCGTCCTCTACAGAAATATCACCAAGCTTCGCTGAGTCTGCTATCCAGAATTTGATATTGTTTTTCAGCAACATGTCTGTGAGAATATTGTTGCCATGCCTGTATTGCTCTGATGATACCTTCGAAAGCCATTCCGAGTGCATCAGGTGCACGTCGTGGTCTATCCAGATGTGCAGGTATTCATTTTCAAAGTCAACCATTCTAATCAGTACTTAGCTATATGCTTTTTATGGCTGGCTTTAAATTTACCAGGCGTTTCATGCATTCGAATTTATCAATTACTGTGTAATAGAAGCAATTATATTTTGGAAATTATATGTAGCGTGCCAGATCTTTCTGTCAGGCATACATTTTATACGTTTTTCAGGTGTTTATTGGCATGTAGCAGGCATTTATCATCTGTGCAGTTAGGTGAGCTTTTTTGCCGCTCAGGAAAAGGTAAAATGGCCGATTTTCTTCAAATTAAACCAGGAAGCTTCAGGTTCGTTTAAAATGTAAGTAATTGAATTGATAACAAACCTAAAGAGAAACTATGGACAGACGAGACAGAAATCGCTACGATCGAAATGACTACGGACTTGATTATGATAGGTATGAAGGCTACAGAAATGACGAACACTATCACAGTGCGCGCAATTTAACCGATAAGTTTGAACGGGACTATCAGCGGGAGAGAGGTTACACTCCTGATGACCGTGACCGCATACCGCATACTTATCACGAAGGTAATATGGGCAACGCCTATGAGCAGTACAGAAGGGATGAAGGCGGCTTCAGGGATCATAACAAGGATAACTGGAATAGCCGGAACTCAAATCAAAACTACGGAGGCAACTATAGCGGTAACCGCGACAGGTACGACAGTTACCGGGCTAACCGCAGCAATGATGAAGACAGAATGTGGAGAGACAGGGCGATAAGCCGTGAACAACGCGGAAACATGGGCTATGATGTTTCAGATCGTAACTCTTCCTACAACAGATATGATGACCGTAGCACCGGAGACAATCAGGATTATTATGCCGGATCAGGAGGCGACGACCGAAGATCACGCTACGGAACCGGGGCGTACGGAAAGGGCATTTACAACCGGAATGAAGATAACTGGTACAGCTCAGGCCACAGAAGAGATGAATTGAACAGGTACTATTAATGGTAGTTGCCAATAATTCATCTGATTAAGTAAAGGGCAACTTTGATCCTAGATCAGTTACTGAATTATACATACTATTAAACAGGAACAGCCGCTACTCAAAAGTAGCGGCTGTTCCTGTTTATTTACTCCGTTTATTACTTAACGGTAAGTTTTCCCTCTCACGTAACTTCTGAAAAGTCACCTGCCACAGGAGTCTAAAAAACATGTACCTTTAGTGCTTCAATGCTACGCACCATTCATGTCTAAATCAAAAAAACTTAAAAATGTTACAGTAGGCGAGGTTTTCAAAACCATTATATGGCCCCGAAAAAAATACCTTGCCAGTGGCCTTGTTCTAATCATTATCAGCCGGTTAGCCAGCCTCGTGTTACCCGGAGCCAGCAAATACCTCGTCGATGATGTGATCCCTAAAGGAGATTTTTTGTTGCTGCGCTGGTTGATCCTGGCAGTAGTCGTAGCAATCATCATTCAATCTGTTACATCATTTGCCCTTACGCAGATACTGAGCGTGGAGGCGCAGCACCTGATCTCCCAGCTACGGGCCAAGGTGCAACGGCACATAATCCAGCTACCTATCCGCTTCTTCGATAACACCAAGACCGGTGAGCTGGTGTCCCGGATCATGACAGATGTGGAAGGTGTGCGTAACCTGGTCGGGACGGGCTTTGCCCAAATGATTGGCGGTGTGCTTACCTCGCTGATATGCCTGGTGCTGCTCATTGTTATCAGTCCCTTGATGACTGCATTTGTATTGATTCCGGTAGCTATTTTCGGACTTATTTCCTTAAAAGCATTCGGTAAGATCAGGCCTATTTTCAGGGAGCGCGGCGTGATAAACGCGGAAGTGACCGGTAGGCTTACTGAAACATTAGGCGGGGTACGCGTGATTAAAGGCTTTAATGCGGAAGAGCAGGAGATAAAGACTTTTGAAGATGGGGTTACCCGCCTTTTCCTGAATGTGAAGAAAAGCCTGGTTACCACAAGTATGGTGACCAGCGCGGCTACCTTATTGCTGGGCCTTGCATCGGCAGGTATCATGGGGATAGGAGGGTACCAGATCATGCACGGGCAAATGACCTTCGGAGACTTCCTGGCGTTCACGCTATACCTCGGTTTCCTGATCGCGCCTATCGTGCAGATGAGCAATATCGGGAGCCAGTTTACCGAAGCCTTTGCAGGCCTGGACCGAACACAGGAAATACTGAACACACCCCTCGAAGACGCGGGCGGACACAGAACACTCCAGCTGGACCAGATCCACGGCGACATCGTGTTCAATGATGTGTCTTTCGCCTATGAGGAAGGGAAAGAAGTAGTGAAGGAGATAAGTTTTAAAGCACCAGCCGGTTCCGTTACCGCCCTTGTTGGTACGTCCGGTTCGGGTAAAACCACCATCGCCGGACTGGCGGCATCGTTCCTGAACCCGGAGAGTGGTACCATCACCGTGGATGGCCACGACCTGCAAACTATCAGTCTGAAAAGCTACAGAAGCAAGTTGGGGGTTGTGCTGCAGGACGATTTCCTGTTCGAAGGTACCATCAGGCAGAACATACTTTTCCCGCGCCCTGACGCAACAGAGGAGCAACTCATGCTGGCCGTTAAAGCAGCCCATGTGGAGGAGTTTACTGACCGCTTTGAAGATGGCCTTGATACGCTGATCGGGGAGCGGGGGGTGAAGCTATCCGGGGGACAGCGGCAGCGCATCGCCATTGCCCGTGCCGTGCTCGCTGACCCACGCATCCTGATCCTGGACGAGGCTACCTCAAACCTGGATACGGAGAGTGAAAGCCTGATACAGGCCAGCCTGAAGACCCTGATGCAGGGCCGCACCACTTTCGTGATCGCCCACCGCCTCAGCACCATCCGCCAGGCCGACCAGATACTGGTTATAGAGCAGGGCCATATCGTAGAGCATGGCCGACACGAAGAACTCCTGGAGAAAAAGGGAAGATACTACCAGCTTTATACGTACCAGGCAAGAATTTAAGAACCGCTATTCCATAACAGAGCCAGCCGCTGCTACTGTGCAACGGCTGGCTTTTGTTTTTAAGCCTTTAGGGCTTATTTCCTTAAAAAGTCCAGTAGTTCCTGGTTCAGTTGTTCTTTGTGGGTTATAAATAAGCCGTGTGGTCCGTCTTTTATGACCACATACTTATTGTTGCGTATCTCTTTTGACGATTGCTCACTGCTTGTGTCTATCGGCACGATCTGGTCGGCATCGCCGTGAATGATCAGCGTAGGTACCCGCACGTTCCGTAATTCCGGCCTGAAATCGGTGTTGGCCCAGGCTTTGGCCGTTTCGATGGTGGCACGGCCTGAGGCGTTGGACGCAACGATCCAGTCATACTTCAGCTGATCTTCGCTTACTTTGTCTTTATTGTCGCTGTAGTTGTAGAACTGCTTGCTGAAATCCGACAGAAAAGATATCCGCTTTGTTTTTAGCGCATCCATTATTTCCTTCAGCTTATCTTCCGGCACGCCATCCGGGTTATCGTCCGTCTTTTTAACGATCGGTATGATTGAGCTTATCAGCACTACCTTGTCAATGCGGTTGTCGCCGAACATGGATAAATAGCGCACCACCTCACCGCCGCCCATCGAAAAGCCTACCAGCACACAATCCCACAGGTCCAGCTGCTCTATGAGCGCGCGCAGGTCCAGGGCCAGTGAGTTGTAGTCATAGTTATACCACGGTTGGTCCGAGTCGCCAAACCCGCGCCGGTCGTAGGCAATGCAGCGGTAACCAGCGTCTACTATGGTCTGTATCTGGTGCTCCCACATTTTGTGGCTAAGCGGCCAGCCATGAATAAGGATAACAGGTTGCCCTTCGCCATAGTCCTGGTAATTGATATATACATTCTCTCCTTTCTGGAAGTCTTCTGTTTCAATAAATGACATAGTTCTTATTGTTTGATGTTTTACTGTTTAAAGGTGTTAGGATCATGTGCAGGTACTCCGGCACTTTTACCTTAACTGCTTCTTAGTACTGATGTTGGTATGAAATGGTATAAGGCATATAGCCGCTGGTGAAAGGGCAGAAGGAGTAAGGCAATGACTGCAAAACCTGCTGCAAGCCACACTGTCTGTTAACCCGATGTAAGCTTTTTTTAGCCATACAACGTAAAAAAACAGAGCTATGGAACAGGAACAACAACTTCGTGAACAACTGGTAAAAATGATGCGTGGGGGCATCGCTTTCAGGCCCCGGGAGGAACTGCTTGAGGGCATAACGCTGGCGGATGCTGGCAAAAAGGTGGAGAGCCTGCCGTATACTATCTGGCAGTTACTGGATCACCTGCGGTTTGCCCAGCACGACATCCTGGACTTTTGCCGTAACCCGGATTACCAGGAGCCAACCTGGCCCGATGATTACTGGCCGAAAGAAACAGCCCCTAAAAATAAGGAGAGCCTGCAGCATACCATCAACGCACTGGCCCACGACCTGGACGAAATGGTAAAGCTGGTGCAGGACAAGAGTAACGACCTTTTCGCACCGATACCACAGGGTAACGGGCAGACACTGTTGCGGGAAGCCATTTTGGTGGCGGAACATAATGCTTACCACCTTGGGGAGGTCGTGGTGCTGCGCAGGTTGATTAACAGTTTTTAGCTAAAGGTTCTGCCCATGAAAGCAGCCACTTTTTTGATCATTACAGTTAGTACGGCGCTCGGTTTTAGTGAGCCAGAGAACAGTGCCGGTATTGTTTCTGGTACTGAAACTGTGGTGCACAACCAGCTAATGTCGCGGCCTGAAATACATGTCCTGGTGCAGGATTATGAACAGGACTCTACACGCCAGCTGGTGGCTTTGGTGAAGAACGCAGCAGAGATGATCCGAAACATGGGCGAAGCGGCATTTGAAGATTTTCGCAGGCCGGACAGCTATTGGCGGCAGGGTGAGAAATTTGTTTTTGTAATGGATCCTCAGGGTAACATGCTGGTACATACCGATATTTCGCTGTTAGGCAAGAACCAGCTTGAGCTGAAGGATGTGAATGGCAAGCCTGTAATTAAAGGCCTGATAGCAGCGGTTACTGCTGATCCGGGGAAGCGGGAAGGCTGGTACCATTTCCAATGGCCAGCAGTGGCAGCGCAGGCTCCAGGCTGGAAAAGCAGCTATGCACGTCTTGTAAAAGCCCCTTCCGGAAAATCCTATATTGTAGGCAGCAGCATGTACACTGATGTTATGGAGCGGGAGTTTGTAGTAGATATGGTAAACAGTGCCGTTGCCGAAATAGGGAGATATGGCAAAGAAGCCTTTAAAGCGTTTCATGATCCGGCAGGGCCTTACCTTGCCAAAGATGCCTACCTGTTTATCGTTGACCCAAAGGGCATAGAACTGGTAAATGGCGCCTTCCCGTACTACGAAGGCAGAAATGTACTTAACCTGCAAGACACAGAGGGCAAGTTCCTGATAAAAGAAATGCTCCGGACCGTTGCCAACGACAGCTCAGGCTGGGTAAATTACATGTGGCCAAAACCGGGTGAAAGCGATCCTGCCCGTAAAACCACCTATGTACGGAAAGCAAAGCTGGATGATTCCTGGGTGATGGTCGGAGCAGGGGTTTACCTGCCTGAAGCCCCGGCAGATACTACTACCATAAAATAAACCTACCTCCGTAACGCAACAGGCTACCGCGATGGAACAGGAGCAGAAACTGCAGAAGCAAAGCGACCTTACAGCTATCAGGAAAAAGCTGGTACTCATCAAGGTTATTCATACCCTGATCTGGGTCTTTTTCAATGTGGTCATATTCTACCTGTTATATGCCGTGCTCACAAACAGGATTGATGTGTGGGTGTGGGTTTGCCTTGGTCTTATAGCTCTGGAAGGCCTTGTGCTGCTGGTGTTTAAGAACATGTGCCCGATCACGGTAGTAGCCCGAAGATACTCAGATTCTACCAGGGATAATTTTGATATCTACCTCCCCAACTGGCTGGCCAGGTACAACAAGCAGATCTACACGACTATCGTCCTCATCAGTGTCGTGATCCTGCTATACCGCTTGTTTATTGAGAAAGCGTAGTAAAGGCGTGCCGATGGCCGGCACGCCTTTACATGGGAGGGGATAGCTGCGCTTACTCCTTTACCTTTTGCAGTGTCATCTCGAAGAATTTATTCCAGTTCTGTCCATTGTCTGTGCTCATCTCTCCGATCTCCTGCCATTGGTTTTTATCATCCAGCCAGATGGTATACCTGATCTTGCGGTTTGGACCGGCTTCCATTTGCCAGATCAGTTTCTTGTTTTCCACTGTGGCATCTGCACTGGTTTGTCGGCCTTCTGCGGTATAAGAGTTAAAAGTATACTTGCCGGTATTGATGTTATAAGATACAAGGGCCAGGGCATCATGAATGGTACGGTTGCCGTTCTTGCCAAGCCCTTCGATCTGCAGTAAGGTATTGTCCAATTTATATTGGATATTCTCTGTCTGGTCAAACGTTTGTTTTTGGTTTGGGCCATAGCTCATCCAGCCCTGGCCCTGCCATTTACCGGTAAGCCAGTTAAGGGCCTGCATTTTCTCCTGTACCGTTGGCTTTGGAGAAGCAGGTGCCTGTGCGAACGCAAGAGTGCTAAACAGCATGCAAAATATAAATGCGAGGTTCTTCATAGTCTTTTTTGATTCAAATGTATAGCTTATACATCCGGAAGTCTTGTAAGAAACCGTCATTCTGGTTTTTGCTGGAGCGGCTTCACGTCCACATGCTCTATTTGCCCGATATGCTGGTAAAAGTCCTCGGGTTTTCGTTTCGTGGTCTGGTGCAGGTCGTGGTTGTAATGGGCCTGGTCAAAATAGCCTGCTTCGTGTACGGCATCCGATAGCGTCTTTTTCTCGAGGTGCACTTTAGCAATGGCATGGCGCAGCCGGCATATTTTCGCCAGCTCTTTCATAGAAAGGTAGGTGCTGCGCTTGAACCGCTTCTGAAGTTGCCGTTCGCTCAGGCAGGCATTTGCCAGTACGCTGCGAATGGGTATGTTTCCTCCGGACTCCATGATCAATCGTACAGCCTTGCTCACTTCCACATCATAGTTAACCGGTTCTTGCTGTGCCAGCAGGTTCAGAAAGTATTCATCGAGTATAGAAGTGTCGCTGAAATTTAGGGTGAGGTGCTGTAGCAGGGGGTGCAGATCGAGGAGGGGGAGCAGGTGCTGTGCAGGTAATTTCTGATTTTTCAGGTTCAGGCCTTTGTCGTTGAACACGGCGCAGAACATTCCGGGCACAAAACGGATGCCCAGGTAAACGGAACCAGGCTGCACAACAGTCTGAACGGCATCTGTTCCGGGGCCTGTCACGAGGGCCATTTTAAACTGTTGTGGTTGCTTATTCACCAGCAGTATGGATACACAACCATCGGCAGGAGCCACATGCTGCACCTCCTGTTGCCCCGCTGCCTCAAAAGGCGGAACCCTGAACAGCCAGTAATCCAGGATGTATGGCTTTAGCTGGGGGTGCGGTGTATATTCCTGGTACAGCATACTATCTCCTTTTTGTTTCGAAAGCAATTTAAAACTATTACTTAATCCTGCGTGCTCAGCCGAGGGAGAAAGGTGCTCAGATCATCCCATGGCAGTACCTGTCCCAGTATTCTGCCAGCATCTTGTCTGCTTCCGGGGTAAATCCCCTGCCACAGCTGGGCGTAGGGGTGAACTCTCCAAAAACGGCGCCTTTGTCGGTGGCATAGAAATCGATCCTCACAAAAATTTCATAGGACCTGCTGAGTTTTTTTGCCAGTGTTATCATTTCATCCAGGCAGGCAGGTGGCTCCTGGTAGGGAGCTTTCTGGTAGTGCGGACTAATATTGTCAATCGGGTTCCAGTTGGCATCGTAGCAACTTGAAAAACCTGTTTTGGGGCTCAGCCTGTTTATGACGTCAATTACAGCTAATTCCCCGTTAAAGAACGACATTTTATAATCGTTCGGGATCTTGTATTCTCCCTTCTCCGTCCTGATAAACTCTTCTACCAGGAACTCGAGGTGGGTATTTTTCTGCAAGGCCTCCGCCATTTGCTGCTTAAGGTCATTGGCAGAATAAGAACGCCTGTCCATCAGGTTCAGGCCATTATCCATTAAGTAGATCATGTTACAGGAGTGCCCGATGGTGGGCCTGATCACGTATTGACCCGGCAGTTTCTTTGTATCCAGCAGACTCAGGTCCCTGCCTTTCCAGTAAAGTTCAGGAACGCGGCAGCCGTGCATTTTAGCAAACTCGCGGGCATTGCTTTTGTTGCTGAGCTTGCGTTGCCAGTTATTGCCAACCTTCCACTGCTCCTTCGGAATACTATGGTTCATGGGCAGGTTGCGGATGAATTCAGCATCTGCGGCCTTCCAGAAAGCCCGGTGCCTGTTGATGATGCGCCTGGAGAACTCACCATCTTCTTTTTTATAGCTGTTCCTGAACGTACTCAACGCAGTACCCAGGTTGTTTTTTAACATTCGTAGCATAGTCAGGAGTGAGTTTAGAATTTATTCTAAATTTATGCCTTGAATATTATTAATAAAATAAAAATTATAATATAAGTGGTAAAAGTGCGAATGTTTTGAGGTAAAAGCAGTTCGTGGGCCTGGGGCAGGCGAATTAACAATGGTACTCGAGCCTGTTTAGAAGGAGTCTTCCACCCATAATTTTCGGGCTACCCCAACGCCAACGCGGTTTCCGTTGCCGCCGCCTCTCAACAGAATGGCTACAGTCTGGCCCATCCTTAATTCACTCAGGCTGATGGGCTGCCCATTGCTGCCAATCAGTTGCGCAGTAGGTAACACGAGCACATAAGCCCTGTCGTAAAGAGAATTCAGCGAAGGGGCAAATGCTTCTACTTCCAGCACTACCTGTCCCTCGTTGTAGCGGGTCGTCACGATACTGCCTCTTATATCCACCCGTTGAGGCGCCAGGCTTCTACTTTCAGCAGCTGTAGCGTCTGAGCCACCCGCTGCGCTGCCGGTCCTGCAACCTGAAATGCCGGCCATGCCCAAGATGAGCCCAACAATCAGGATGTGCTGTAAGTGTTTCATAAGCGTAGTTCTCTTATTTTTTATAACGAAGGACAGTCGGTGGAGGATATATTTGTCTGGCCGTAATAGCCTGGTATTTGTCTTAATCGGGTTGTTTTGACCATAAAAAAAGCACGAGCGAAATGCTCGTGCCAGTGGGGTGTCAAACGATCTCTTCCTCCTGAAAGATCTCTTCGATGGACAGGTTAAATAGCCTGGCGATCTTGAAGGCTAACGGTAAACTGGGATCAAATTTTCCTTTTTCTATGGCATTCACTGTTTGCCTCGATACCGCTAACGCATTCGCAAGATCAGCCTGGGTTAAGTCCCGCTCTGCTCTTAGTACTTTAAGCCGGTTTTTCATCTGTAGCGTTTTTGCCCGATAATGATGCTGCCCAAATAGGTAAGCGCTATCAGTATGACAAGTGTTGAAATTTCGGCATCATTCGCGATCACGTTTGTCACATCAAGCAACGTATAACTCAGGCCGCCAACTACGCCAACGCCCAAGGCAATTCCCATCGCCTCCAGCTGTATCTTTCGTTGCATTTCATCCAGCCCGTTCATGTGCCGGATATTCGCGAAGATCATACCTACTCCTAATACAGCATTCAGCACGATGCCTATCAGTGTCAGGGCCGTATTATCTTTCCAGATGTATTGAGGGCCGAAAGTTGCTAAAGCCATTGACATGATCCAGGCTAGGGTCCAGTAGGCCAGCATTCTTGTGTTTTGCCTGCTTTGGGCATTCCAATCTTGATTTTTCATATGTATACGTTGTTTGATATTAAGTAAAGTAAGCTTTACACAAAGGTATATGAAATTTTATTAATGTCAAGTGTTATTTACAAAAAGTAAATAAAAGTATACGTTTTTTATTTTTGGAAAAGGTAGGAGTGGGGGATTTGGTACTAATAGTATGGCATTAGCGATATCAGGCTAACAGAAAAGTAAGGTACCTGAAAGCCAAAGAAAATGGCAGACTATGCTCTTCCTGCTACAGGCAGTAGCGGGACTCAGATAAGGAGTGTTTCATAACCAGAAGTATTACCTGGCTTATACAACAATAAAGGCACGGGTCATAAACCCGTGCCTTCAGTAATAATCTTATACGTTGATCTGCTTATTGTTTTCGCTCAAACTTCCAGGTATAAACACCTTTTCGGGAGGTGGTCTTTTGTGCGTCCGGAACCTCCTCCGGGTAACCTGCCCAGTCTAGTTCGTCAACCCAGACCATAGCTGTATCTGATAAGGATTTGATAATATAATCAGTTGTTTCAGAACCCTGGTGCAGTTCGATGTAAGTAGAATCGTTCGGGTTAGGGAAACTGTAGTCCCACACGTCTTTACTTGAACTACCCGGCAACATAATGGTCATCTTTTTGCCATCGAAAACAAAGGTAGCACGACGCTCCACGGAATCGGCATACATTACAGTATCTGTATCGGAGTAATAAACTCTTTTCACGGAAGTATTCGTCCACTCGCCTCTCATATCCGCATCAATCTCTGATACAGGTGGCGTGACAGTTTCAGTATCCTCATCGTTGCAGGAAGTGAAAAAGAGGGAAAAACACAAAGGGATTAAGATAAACTTTTTCATAAAAAGTACTATTTAAATAAATAAAGGGATTTTCAGTAAAAGTTATCTCATATATATTGCAGGGTGTATTTGGGGTGTTTTAGGTCAACTTGTACGTGTTGTTTGAAGCAGGGTTTATTAGAAATTTAATAAACCAGGTGCAAAATTTCGGAAGTGGCTGTTTGTCACGAGGATAGGTCAGTAGAAAAAATATCAGTTCCCGGCAGGAATAGGGGTGTGCCTATAATCTATACTTCCTAACTCTTAAAGTATGCGTTGTAATGGAGTACCGGGCAGGTGCAGCGCCTGCTGCAGCGTGCATTAGCTCGTGTTACTTGTATAGCAGAAGCTGCTGCTGTTGGCAGGTTAGTAAATGAAGGAGCGGGGAAAGTATTCGGACAAGTAATTAAAAAGCCCCTGGGATTAGCAGGGGCTTTCAGATTTATTTTACCGGTATCGGTATTAACTCACGCTCATAGTACACAAGGTCCTTCTGCGAAGGGTTGTTGTTTACAGTGCAGTAGTAAATACGTTTCAGGTATTGTCGTATCGTTAATCTTAGATCCGGATTCACTTTGGCAAACACTTCGGATCCTATGGGAAATATATTTTCTAACATACCCTAAGGTACGCAGTTCACCAGGATAACAACGGGTTATTTTAATGTATTTCACAAAAGGTGCCACTCAAGGATATCAGGGATATTATTGGTGAAGCCCTCACCGATTACCCGGCTACCGCCATGTGTAATATCCCAAGAATACCAGCCGCCTACCCAAAAGACCTCGCGGCGTCTTCAAGACCCGCGAGCGTCTGAGCTAGGAACCGATTGCCTTACACCCCGCACCTCGCATGAGCTGCGCATTCAAAAAAAGCTGCACCCAACACTCACCTTACCCCAACGCGACTGCACCTTGTTTTGGTAGCTTTACAGGATTTAATTGCTAAATAATTTACCGGGATAAATTATTTTCATATATTGTATCGTATTATAACTATATATGTATATGAACAAACTTAAATTGATGTTTATCTGGTGCCTTATGATAGGTATCATGACTTCATGTGGCAACGATGAGGATGCCACGCCAGCTTCCGCTGAACAGGACTATGTGCCGACTACAAAAGGTTCTACCTGGTCCTACGGCGGTGCTTCTCCTTATACTTTAACCGCCACCGGCAATACCAAAGTGATCGATGGGAAAACATATGCGGAGATGGAAACGAAGCAGGGGAGTGAGACGAGAAAATCCTATGTACTGAAAGAGAAAGGAGTTTACACTGCCATTGGAATGGACCCAACCATGGGTAATTTTGCCCTTATGTTCCTGAAAGAGGAGACACCGGTAGGAAAGCCCTGGTTCCAGACCAGCACCATCAATGGGATGGATGCTACCATGACATTCACCATCCTGGAGAAAGGAGCTACGAAAACCGTGCAGGGTAATACTTTTAAGGATGTGATCCATGTTGAGATGGTTTCAACCTACACTCAAGCGGAAATGGGGATCGAATTTAACCTTACATCAGAGTATTATTGGGCTAAAGGTGTAGGACTTATCCTGTCAGATCTCGAACAAGTTGGCGAAATTCCGTTAATGACCTACAGCATAAAATAAACCTGACTGGGCAAAATATAATGGACTAATGCACTGAAGGGGCACCTTGTATAGGTAGCCCCTTCTTGATTTATAAGGTGTGCGATGCGCTGAAATATTCTGAGTGGCTGAAGTTCTCCCCAGGCTACGGCACGATCACGATCTTACCTTTGGTGTGCTGCGTCTGGATCTGGTTTAAGGCTTCGGCGGTTTGCTCCAGGTTATAGGTGTTGCTCACGTGCACTTTCAGCTTGCCGGCTTCGGCATACTTGCGCAGCTTGTCCAGCTGGCTGGAGTTGGGCTCCACGAATACATACTGGAAGTCAATGGATTTGTCAAGGTTCTGGCCCTGGTTGAGGATGGAAACCAGCTTGGCCGATGGTTTTAAGGCCGACAGGCTCTGCTGCAGGGTCTCGCCGCTGGCGCAATCAAAGATCAGGTCCACGCCGTCGGGGGCTATTTCTTTGGTAGCGTCTCCTACGTTCCGGGTTTTATAGTCTATGGTATGGTCGGCGCCGAGCTCTTTCATAAAGGCGTGGTTCTTTTCGCTGGCTACGCCGATAACCGTTGCCCCAGCGTTTTTAGCGAGCTGAATACCCAGGCTGCCCACACCGCCCGAGGCGCCCAGGATCAGCACCGTCTGGCCCTGCTGCAGCTTGCCCGCATCAAATAAGGACTGATACGCTGTAAGGCCCACCAGCGGAATACCGGCTGCCTCTTCAAACGAGATGTTTTCCGGCTTTGCGGCCAGGTAGCTCTCCGGTATAATGATGTACTCGGCAAAGGTGCCATGCTGTACCACCGGGCGACGGGCATAAGCATATACGGCATCGCCTACCTCAAATCGCCTCGCGCTGAATCCTCTTTCCTCAATAACGCCTGCCACGTCCCAGCCTGGAATGACCGGGAACTCATACGGCAGGAAGTCCTTCAGGTAGCCCTCCCGAACGGCGGCGTCCACGGGGTTTACGCCTGCGGCCTTTACCCGGACCAGCACTTCGCCCTCCTTTACCTCGGGCACATCAACGGTAGTAACTTCAATTTTTTCTGCCCCGCCAAACTCCTTATAAATAGCGGCTTTCATCTTTTCTTTCATAGCTTCTTTCTGTGTTACTGTTAAACCTTTTTATCCACTTGCTGCCAACCTAACAGGAGCAGCGCCTGCTTGTTTACAGGTTTATAGGTACGGACCTGGCCCGGAATGTATACTATAGCAGGGTATTTTCTGGTCTGGCTATGCAGATGGGAGTGGGCGGGGCAGGTATTCAATTTTATCAACGTATACTTAAATTTACTTAAATTGATTTTCGTATAATTGGTGTATGTTTAACCGTGCCATTCCAGTTGTAAATATAAAGTCTGCCTTTATGGAAGCCCTGTTCTTTGGCTTCTTTGTCTTCTTCTTTTTGATAATTTTTCAGCCTTTTGGCACTTACAATTTCGAGCACGAGCACAAGGCGCTTCTACTTATGGTGTATGGCGTTATTGCCTGTAGTGTGCATTTCCTTTTGCGCACATCAGTTTATTGGAAATGGAGCGGAGCCTGGAGCCTGAAGCAGGAAGTGCTGTTGCTGCTGATCTCCTTACTGCTAAGTGCTGTGCTGAGCTTTGTTTACAATCAATTTGTGTTTAACGGGCATTTCGATTTACTGCATTTCCCGGCTTTCTTCCTGATGGTGCTTTCTGTTTATGTTTTCCCGTTACTTGCCATTTTATGGAGCCGGTTTGCTGTGTTGCCTTCCAGAGGTATGGCAACCGTGGCTACTACCCGAGAGTTGACAGAACAACCTGCTGCACCAGTAGTAGTGCTATTAAAGGGGGCAAACAAAGAGGAGGAGTACCAATTTAGACAAGACCAGATCCTGTTCCTGAAAAGTGAGGGGAATTACGTGAAGGTGGTTTACAGGCAGGATGCCAAATTACGCTCTGTAATGTTGCGAGCCACTCTAAAGCAGGTACAGGAGCAATTACCCGACTCGTTTGTGCAGGTACATCGCTCTTACCTTGTTAACCTTTCTCATTTTGTGGCGCACCGTACGGTTGGGGGCAAGTATGAACTTGTATCGGAAATTAGCCCGGAACGGATTCCTGTTTCGAATTCGTATCGCCCGCAGATCCAAAACAAGCTGCAGAATTTCACCCATATTTCGTCCCAAAATTAGGTGCTTCGTCCCAAAAGGCCAGCATTCATCCCCAGCCAGGCCACCTCGTCACTCTTTAATTGACTCTCGCTTTACCAGGCTTTTACTTGGCAGAAAGTTTAACCTAATTCTTACAAGTATGAGAACCAAAATTGTTTTACAAAGCGTGCTGGTGTTAGCCGCCCTGTTGGGTGAGTATTTCTCCCAGGAGCTGATCCGGGCTGTTTCTTTTCCGATGAGCCTGCTTCCACAAAACCCTTACTTGCGCGACATTGCCTGGAAAGCGCTTAATTATGCCCCGATTCTCCTGGTAACCGGCGTGCTGTTTTGGAGGCAACTCCCATACCTGCTAGGCCTGAAGCATTCGCTAGTAAGAAGTTTTGGTATTGCCTTGTTGTTTACTCTGCCTATGTTTCTTTCTTTTCCTTTTTTCTTTGAGTGGAACGGGGCGTTAGATGGCCTCACGGTTTACAGGGGAGCATTTACAGCGGCTGTTTTTGAGGAACTCGCCTTCCGGGCATTGGTTTTTGGAGCGCTTTATTATGGTTGTGGGTGGCGTTTTCTGCCGGCCGCACTCCCGCCAGCTATCGTGTTTGGACTAGAGCACCTATACCAGGCCAGCGATGCAACTAGTGCGGCACTTACGGTGCTCTTTATGTTCTCCTGTGCTTTATGGGTTACGTGGCTCTACGTTAAATGGGGTAACAATTTGTATCTCGCCATCTTCCTACATTTGCTCATGAATTTTTCGTGGATGCTGTTTAGTGTAAGTGATGATGCCCTCGGCGGCTTAGCGGCTAACATGGCCAGGCTGGCAACTTTTATAGTTTCCGTGGGCGTTACATTATACTTTACCGGGCACCAACTGCCTGCCAAAGCAGCACTAGAAACTGATGAGACAGCAGCACACGAAAAGGCATTTGCCTGATAACTACATTTGCTTGATAACTATGAAAGTTACTTGTGGTGCCTGGTAAGCTTATCAAAAAAATAGCTCTCCAAAGTATACAGTGTTCCAAGCATTATAATGCGTAAACCCAAAAGACCCCGCGGCGTCTTCAAGACCTGCGAGCGTCTGGCTACGGAGCAACGGCTTATTCACCCCAAATGCACCCAGTAGCTCCCCATGCTGCATGCAAAAGAAATGGCAAAAGCTACAAGCGCGCATTAAACACTAATATCCTTTAATGCGAGTAATTTTCTGCCTTTCGTTAAAGCTGATGAACCGACACAACTACCGCAGCAGTATACCTGTTGTATCGGCATGTTGTAAAGCGGTGTCGCTCAGGAATCGGACACTCCGCAGGTCTGCCCCGCGCAGGCTGGCATTTTTCAGGTTTACGCCTCGCAGGTTAGCACCTCTTAGATTGGCATTATCCAACACTGCGTTTTCTAAGTTGGCATCTACTAAAATGGAATTGCTCAGGTCGGCACCGCGTAGCATAGCACCGCTTAAGTCTGCGTTAACTAACATGGCGAATGTAAGCGTTGCATTTGTCAGATCGGCATTAAATAACTTAACACCCCGCATGTCGGCCAGCGACAGGTCGGCACCATTTAACTTAGCCCTGTTCAAATCAGTACTGTCTAACTTGGCAAACTGAAAGGTAGCACCGCGCAGATCAGCAGCCTGGAAAAAAGCATGGCTTAGCCTGGCTTCACTTAGGTTGGCTGCCCGCAGGCTGGCTCCGCTTACAAAAGCACGGCTGAAATTAGTGAAGGTGAGGTTGGCCCGGTCAAGTATGGCGTTGCGAAGCCAGGCACCTGTCAGGTCAGAGTTGGCTAATATGGCGGCTTTTAAGTTGGCGCTGTCCAGTACGGCTTCGTCCAGTTCGGAATTGGTGAGGGTGGTATGGCTAAGGTTCGCCTTTGCCAGCTTTGCATTCGATAGGTCGGCTCCGTATAAATTAGCCCCTTGCAGGTCAATCCCTTCAAAGAAGCCATACTCCCCGTTAAAGCCCCTGAGATCAACGCCTTCCTGGCGTAGGAATAGTAAAGCTTCCATGCGGCCGCCACCTTTTTCGTACAGTACAGCCCAGTTCTCGCGAATGGAGGCATTCCGGCGTGTGGGTGCCTCCCAAAACCAGCCAATAATAGCGACCAGTATAGCAAGCTTGCCTACATACTTCAAAAGCTTAAATACAGCCAGGTGGCTCATCCAGTAAGTGAGCCAATTCATTCCCCACTCCATCCACAGAAACGGAGCTTTTAACATAGAACCAGTTACTGGCTTGGAAGGCTTCTGGATCTTTTTACTCATAGGGGAGAAGCAGACTGCTTATAGTATGTATACTAACTGGCAGGGGCACAGTTGCGGTAAGCGTATATAATACTGATTGGAGGATCTAGTCTGATAGGGAAAGGCAGCCACTTGAACCGCTACGCGTGTTGATGGTATAGCTGGGTGGGAGTTAAGGCACTAGTTACAAGCACGCGCCAGCAGATGAATTGGTTAATCAAAATGACTCCATACTATTTATACCTTAATGAGTTGCATAAAAAAATAACCAAAACAGTATACGCAACCGATTAATTGCACGTATATTAGCAAACAAACGGTTGCATATTTTGATAAACAGATGAGAAGAGACGTTTTCCAGGCGATAGCAGACCCTACCCGAAGAGCCATTATTGGGTTGATTGCCTTGCAGGCTATGACGCCGAATGCGATAGCTGAGCATTTTGACACCAGTAGGCAAGCTGTTTCAAAGCACTTGCAGATACTTGTAGAGTGCCAGCTTGTGAAACAGGAACAACAGGGGCGGGAAATTTACTACCAGCTTGAAGTAGCTAAAATGAAAGAAATTGACAAATGGCTGGAACAGTTCAGGAAGATCTGGGAAGACCGTTTTAACCAACTCGACACTATATTTTCTAACATAAAACAAAATAAGCCATGAAACACGACCTGGAATTCGAGTTCTCCGTGAACAAGGAAAACAAAACAATCACCGTTAAAAGAGAGTTTGCGGCAGAGCTACAGCTTGTGTGGGATGCTTACACAAAAAGTGAGATCCTGGACCAATGGTGGGCGCCTAAGCCCTGGAAAGCCCGCACCAAAACAATGGATTTCAGGGAAGGTGGCTACTGGCACTATGCCATGGTTGGCCCCGCAGGCGAAGAGCATTGGGCATTGGCAAAGTACAAGACCATTGATCCTAAAAGGCGCTTTACCGCGTTGGATGGCTTTGCAGACGCGGAAGGAGTGGTAAACACTGAAATGCCGCAATCGAAGTGGGAGGTAAACTTTACACTCAAAGAGGAGCTTACTTTAGTAGAGAACCTGATCACATTCGATGACCTGGCACAGCTCGAAACCACCATCCAGATGGGCTTTAAAGAAGGCCTGACCATGGCCATGGAAAACCTTGATCAATTATTGGCTGCCCAGAAACAGGAGGCCTAAGGTAAGTAAGAGGCAGAAAAGAGATCATATTAAATAGCATACATAAAAGCGGGGCTGGTGCATAACCATAAAGTCCCGCTTTTATAGTTTACAGTAGTCTTTCATCGTCTGCTGTTGCGAGCTTGTACTGTTACTCGTACTGATGGTATCGCTGCTATACTTTCAGCGAGTGCATAAACAACACCACCGCCTAGCGCAGTAATTTATATGCCGGCACAAGCTGGTGCGAGGGAGAGCTTTCTACGGCTTGCTGCAGCGGACCCAGGTGGCCTGCACCGTAGATCACCAAAATGCGGTCATCGGGGCTTTCTGTAATGCGCTGAATGTTGCGGAAGATGCGCAGGTTTCGGTTAAACCAGGAAGCGCTGTACCAGTCCACGCCGGTATAGTCGTAAGGCTGTGCCTCGTACTGAAAAGCCTCCCGGAAATAGTTTTCCAGTCCTTTTCGGATGGCCGCTGGCTGGTTCATCTCCTTTATTTTCTGGTAGACCGTGCGTGCTTGATTGCCTGCCAGCTTTTTATCGGCTTCGTGGCGGGCCTTTACCGTTGCCTGCATGTACTCCCAGAAAGCCTCCATCTGCGCTGCTTTGTCTTCCCGAACCTCAAATTCTTTAGCGTCGGATTTCTGATAGGCATCCAGGTTGCCCCATGTATCGATGGCGTACACGCGCGGGTGCCCCAGCTGTTTGGCCAGCCTGAAACCCAGCTGGTACTCCTCATTCACGCCCAGCTCATAGCGGCCATCCAGGTAAGCCTGGTACAGCGAGTCCAGTCGGGCCTGCTTCTCCGGCCTTACTTCGACAGCAATTTTAGTGGGTTTGAACTTCGCCATCCGGCTGTTGATGCGTGCTATGTCGCGCTGGCCCTGAGGGGAGGTAACGTCCAGTTGGTCGGCTTTTGCTGTTGTGATAATGTCGGCATTGGGATAGGCAAAATGGAAGGTACCCAGCAACATGACCTGCGCCCGGTTCTCCCGGCCACATGCCTTTTTAAACTGTGCCAAAGCAGGCATAAGGCAACTGCTAGCCAGCAGCGCTGCAGCGAGTAATAGTTTTTTCATAGTTAGGTAGCGTTTGTTTTTGGTATAGATGCAGGAGAGGGGAGGGCGGTTGCCCGTGGGCTAGGAATTTATGGAGGCCGGACAATTACACCTCCGGATGAGTACGCCTTACGCTAATGAAAGCTCATAGCTCATACTTTTACTTATGCTGAAGTTGTATGCTGCGCGGAAAGGAAAAGGCACGAGCTACAAGCTCGCGCCAGCGGGGGGAGTAGCCAGAATTATTTCGTGCAGGAGCGTAAAACTATCTTTCGCTGTAGCTGAATTTACTCCTGCACCGACTTCTCTACCATCCGGATGGGGAGGTCTTTCTGGTAATCGTACAGCTTGAGTTCCTGTATGTTGGCCGGGAGTCCGAAGCCATTTTCCAGCAGGGCTTTTGAAACGGCCTGCATGATACTGCCTTTCAGCAGCACAACGCCTTTTTTATAATCATCAGTTTCAGCCCAGAAAAACACTTTGATGTTTAAGGTACTCACATCGAGCAAGTCTACTGTGGCATAGGGTGGGTCCTCCTGTAATACGCCAGGAATACCCAAGGCTGTTTTTTCGATCAGGTTAATGGCGGCCTGTGCATCATCATTGTAATCAATACCCACCACAAAGTCCATCCGGATGCGACCATTCTGGGTCAGGTTGGTTACTTTGGAGCTTAGTATTTTGGCATTCGGGATGTACACATCGCGGCTATCGAAGGTGAGGAGGTGGGTAGAGCGCAGGTGCAGGTTCTGTACTTTCCAGATGGTGTCTTCTACCTCTATGGTGTCAGTTATCTCGAAGGGACGGTCGAAAGCAAGTATAAGACCGGCCAGGAAGTTCTCGGCAATATCCTTGAATGCAAAGCCAATCACAAATACGGATAAGCCTGCGCTAGCCAGCAAGCCACCCGCCACGCCGCTCAAGCCAAGCGCCTGTAAGCCCAGCAGCACCCCAATGAAAATGACAACCCAACGGGTAACGAGCGCGATGTACCTGCCCGTGATCTTGTCATGCGATTTGGTGGTCAGCCGGCTTTCCAGCCAATTTTTGATCTTACCCGCCAGCCACACCGCCACAATAATGATGAGGATCGTGACCAGAATGTTTGGGAGCAGGAACAGAAACTTTTCCCAGTAGTAGTTGATGACCGAGATCAGATTAGCTGAAGAATTGCTGTAGTCGTCTTGCATATACAAGGTATTTGGTTTGAGATACAGATACTACCAACCAGCGCAGCTTTTGTTTAACGCGCTTATGTCAGTGTACCTGCTGTCTCTAAACGACAGGCCAAAGTTACAGTTGCAGTAAGTACATTGCTTAAGGCTTTAGAATGGTCTGATAAAGTACCTCTGGCATATGTGCCTGCCAACCAGTGCGTTCGCTAGTGAAAGCTTGTAGCTCGTACCTCCGTTGTTCAGGCAATATCAATTTTCAGCAGACCTTTGCCACCGCTATAGATTATGGTGCTGTTATACTTCCAATGTTCCGGCTCCGACACAAAGCTGGCTTCTACGGGGTTGTTATGGATGTAGTCGTTCTTTTGATCTATTACGGCGGCGCTCCACAGCTTGCTAGGTTTGTTGTGTTGCTGCCAGAACTGCCGGTGCTACGCCGAAAGCTGTGGTTCAAAAGACCTCGCGGCGTCTTCTCGACCCGCGAGTGTCTGTGGTAAAAACTACTGCACCAGGCTTTAACACGTATTGCCACGGCCATGGCGGCAGACGCTCGCGGGTTTGTAAAACGCCGCGAGGTCGGAGCGGTAATAGTGGAAAAAGGCAACAGGCATAATTTACCATGCTTTTGTTTTTGCGGCTTAATCCAGGCTGTCGGTAAGTAGGGCAAAGTACTCCTCCCGCGTGAACACGTCTATCCAGTACACCACCGCAAAATCTACAAAGTATAGCCCTTCCTTGTTATGAAATTTATACTTCCTGCTCATGAAAGCTTATACTTTAAATAGCAGTTTGCGGGTTTAGGAATTTGTACGCTAGTGCGAGCTTGTAGCTCGTACTGTTACTTGAGCTCAAGGTATAGCTGCGTGGAAAAGAATAGGCACGAGCTACAAGCTCGCGCTAGCGGGGGAACCTTATACTTACCCCTGCTTTGCTAGCGGGAAAGCAACCGCGTTGTATCGTAAAGGTATAAGCTACAAGCTGTAATTACAGGTAATTACTCATTAAGATTGTGTTGGCTTCTAAAATATGATTAAATAGAAGTTAAATCTCAAGTAGTATCTATGTAATCTAAATATTTCTTCCAAAATGGCTAATAATGATGAAAATAAATCCATTGTAGAAAAAGACTACGAAATATTGAAAACTAGAATAAAGGAGTTAAGCTTTATTCATGGAGTTTCTATCTATATTGATGATACAGCAACTAAGAGAAGAGTAGAGGCTGGATATTCAAGTAAGTTCGAAAATAATATGAGTGTCGTGACTGAAGATGGATCTTTCCTATTTGATAAAATCTTTATGCGAATGGATCGCTTTTATCATACTGTTACTATAAACTCATATGGATTATTTGAGTTCACCTCTAAAAAGTATAATGGAAGGTACGAACTTAGAAATGAAATAGCATTTTATAAGTATATATCAGATTATGAGGGGAATTTTCTAAGTGAAAATGAATTTAATAAACTCTTAGAAATACTGAGTAATAGAACTATGTGTTTTAAACCAGAAGACTTCATTAAAATGGATGCATATATTCTAAATGGAAGTTTTGAAATCCCATCTATTAAAACAGGGATATATGGTATTAAGGAGAAAAGCTACGATTTTGATTTACATCCACTTTCAATGAGTGGACTCAATGTTGTTTCTGAAGAACACAGAAGACCTCTTTCTGATTCTACTACCACAAGTTCATATGTTGAAGATTCATCAGGAAATAAGCTATCACTTCATACCTTTTATTTTGGCATGCTAATGCTAAATAATGGAAATTTATATAGAAACAGTTTATTAAACCAATACCCCTTCGCTAGTACAAGCTTGTAGTCCGTGAAGTTACTCGTGATTAGAGTAAAGTTGCATAGATAAGAGAAAGCATGAGATTTAAGCTCGAACCAGCGAGGGAATATATTGATAGAAATTGAAGATTCAAGCTTCTTTAAAGAGCTTGAATCTTCAAAAGAATTTTTAGGTATCTATAGACCAATAGCCAAGCTCGACCATTTCTAATCTAAACTTGTTATCATTTGGTAATCCTTTACTGCCTTCAATGATTGAATGAGCTCTATTGTTTGGCTCATGTTCTCTCTCAGGATCATTAAATATAGGATCATGTAGTACCTGTTGTTTTATTGTATTAAGTTCCCTTAGTTTTTTTACACTAAATGAATACACAACATAATCTTCTGGGTTTCTAAAGTTTCCAGTTTTATGGTGGATTAGCTTTGATACAAAATTTCTGCAGTCTATAGCAGAAGCATACTTAGACCAATCAGAAGAAAGATTTGTCCCATCTTCAGGCGTATTTCTAAATGCAGATGCTGAAGGTTTTTTTGTTTTAGAAGAATAGAATTGTTTGTGAACTCTACAATGAACCGTGTCTATATCTGGAATTTCTTCAATTTCCCACATCTATACTAAATATTTCATCCAAGAAGCTAAGAACTCTTGTACTTTGTCAGTCTCAACCAATCCTTCTATACTATTTAAGCTGTTATACTTATCTGCATAATAAGAAGCAATCATATTATCTGCATTAGAAATATTGATCAACATTCTTGCTGTATTAGTTCTCCAAGATAAATCAATTGAACCATCACGGCAAGGGTTGATTTCTGGAGCTGATATCTTCAGTTGATATGTATCAAATATATAAGAAGAATAATTCACTAGAAAGCTGATTGTTCTGTACCATGAAATTATACTTATTTCTTTAGCATTTTCATCATCCCATCCTTCTTCCAAATCAAGTATATACCTAGATTCTTCTACAGCTTCATATATACTTTTTAATTCTGTAGAAATAACAATAGAGGGATGATTTGGAACTTCTATTTTATGCTGTGAAAAATTCCTTACCTCGAACAGCTGAATTAAATTATCAGATTGGTTTCCTATGATAATATCATAAAGAATATCAGATTTAGCTATAAGTGGCTCTGCAATCGCCAAACGAGTTTTTGATTCAGATCTTACATAGCTGTAAGAGTTTATTTCTCCCCAATCTTTTAGAGCTACATAAGTATTAGGGTCATTCGTTCTTGAAGACCTTGATTTAGATTTCCTTGGAATGTTTAATGCCTGCATTTAGTCTGTTATTTCTATAAAAGAAATGGAATCTTTATAATTTTCTTTTAATAATTCTTCTTTTTGAAGAGCTCTTTCTATTTGAGCTTTAAGCTTCTTTAGATCAGAAGTATCTAAGGATACAAATAATTCCTCTTTTTGATTAGCCTTTCTATATTCAATCTTTAATTGATTGATTATAACTGCATTTCTTTTCTTGTCTTCTAAATTATCATTGAATACCATTCTGATGTCTGAGAGAATCCGAGCTTCACTAAAGGACTTTTCATTCTCTGTCAATAATAAAAGAGCTTTAAACGTTAATTTAAGATTCTCATAATTAGAGAACAAAGTAATTAATTTGTTTTCTAGCTCTAACAGCTCATCTTTTTGAAGCTCCTCTTCTAAATTCTCATTAAATGATTCAGAAAGTTCTTTTGAGATTTCTTCCGTAGAAAATTCCTCTGAAGACAAAATACTACCTAGACTAAATAGTGTGGTACCTAGTTCATCTGTATCAATATTTTCGAAAGACATTCTTGAATCGATGATTTCTTGAAATGACTTCGGACCGGTACCTAAGGGAATCTCAGCAATAATTTCTGATAAAGTGCCTATCTGTTCTATATTTAATTTTGCAATTTCATAGAAGCCAGGCAAAAAAGGTTCTGGTATCTGGATTTTAGCCATCAATCTGTAGTATAAAATGCTTTTGTATTTAGATGTTTGTTATACAATTAATTAAGAATTTTGTTTAAAACAATAATAGATTATTAGTTTAACACACCTTAATATTCCTAACGAGTGATTACTATTTTCATTATTACCATAAACAAAACGTTCAATAATATTGCTATTATCTAATATATCAAAATAAATGTATTGGACTTAGGCATATAATATCTTTAAGTCCCCATCATAAAGTTTTATCTAATAAGATAAGCATGAGAAACTATTGCTTATCTTAATGCACAAATATAGACTTTTTAAAACTACTACTTACATTTTAGTACTCTTGCCCTTCAACCCATTTACCATAGACTTACCCGTTCGGGAAATTATACCAGCTGTCAGAGAACATCTGTCAGCGCAGAACACGCTGATCGTAAACGCCCCTCCGGGAGCCGGTAAAAGTACCTTGCTGCCGCTGGCTATACTTGACGAGCCATGGCTCAAAGATCAGAAGATCATCATGCTGGAGCCCCGGCGCCTGGCGGCCAAAACCATTGCCGAGCGCCTGGCGCAGCTGTTGGGTGAGGAGGTAGGCCAGACCGTCGGTTACCGCATCCGTTTCGAGACGCGCATCTCCGAGCGCACCCGCATCGAGGTCGTTACCGAAGGCATCCTCACCCGCATGATCCACAGCGACCGCTCGCTGTCGGGCATCGGCATCGTGATCTTCGACGAGTTTCATGAGCGTAGCATCCACGCCGATGTGGCCATGGCCCTGAGCCGGGAGGCGCAGCACGCCCTTCGCCCGGACCTGCGCATCATGGTGATGTCGGCCACCTTGGATATGCCCCAGCTTACCAAACTGCTGCAGGCCCCGGTGGCGCAAAGTATGGGGCGGCAATACCCCATCGAAACCTTTTACACCGGCGACGCCGACGACCGCATGCTGCCCGAAATGACGGCCAAGGTAGTGCAGCAAGCCGCCAAGGAGCAGGAAGGGGATATTCTCGTGTTTCTGCCCGGCGAAAACGACATCCGGAAAGTAGAAGAACTGCTCCGCAGGCAGCTGCGCGATTTTAAGATACACCCGCTGTTCGGTATGCTGCCCTTCGGCAAGCAATACGCCGCTATCATGCCCGACCGCCAGGGCAAACGCAAAATAGTGCTGGCTACAAGTATAGCCGAGACCAGCTTAACCATAGAAGGTATTTCGGTGGTGGTGGATACGGGCTTCGGCAAAACCTCCCGCTTCGATCCGAAGTCCGGTTTGTCGCGGCTCGAAACCGTGCGCATCTCCAAAGACGCCGCCGACCAGCGTGCCGGAAGGGCAGGGCGTTTGGGTCCGGGTACGGCCTATCGCATGTGGAGCAAGACCACGCAGGAGCGCATGGCCCCGCACCGCACTCCCGAGATCATGGAAGCCGACCTGGCCAACCTGGTGCTGGACATGGCGCAATGGGGCATTATGGATATCCGTGGCCTTACCTGGCTGAACCCGCCGCCGCGCGCCGCCCTGCAATACGCCACCGACATGCTGCACCAGCTGCAGGCGCTGGAGAACGGCCGCATTACCGAGCACGGCAAGAAGATGCACGCGCTGCCATGCCACCCGCGCATTGCGCACATGCTGCTCAAAGCCGAGGAAACGGACCAGGTGGCGCTGGCAAGCGATATTGCCGCCATCCTGGAAGAGCGCGACCCGCTGGACCGCAACGCCGGCATCGACATTAATTTAAGAATAGAAGCCCTCAGAAGGTATAGAAAAGAGCAGGGGCAGGGCAAGCGTTTCGGTAAGATCGAGAAGATCGCCCGCTCGTACCGCTCCATGTTTGAGCTGCAGCCGGATAACAGCACTTTTGACGAGTATGAAACGGGTGTGCTGCTGACGCATTGCTACCCGGAGCGCATCGCCTATGCACGGCCCGGCAACAACGCGCAGTTCCAGCTGGCAAGCGGGCAGTATGCGTCTGCCGGTCACCGCGACGACCTGGCGCACGAGCCCTGGCTGGCCATCGCGCACCTGCACGCCGGCACCGGCGACAACCCAGGCCGCATTTTCCTGGCTTCGCCGCTTAACCCCCGCGACCTGGCCCCGCTCGTAAAGCAGCAGGAAGTATACCACTGGGACGTGAACGACGGTGAACTGACCGCCTCGATGGATACGCGAATCGGAAGCATCGTGCTGCAAAGCAAGCCGCTGCCACCACCCGACGAGAAGCACCGCTTACCTGCTATGTCGGCAGCCATAAAAGTAGAAGGCGAGCACCTGCTGGACTTTAACCACGAGCTAACGCAATGGCAGAACCGTGTGTTGAGCCTGCGCAAATGGCGCCCTTCCGAGTTCTGGCCCGACGTAAGCACCAGTACTTTGCTCATGACCAACATGGACTGGCTAAAGCCATACTTGTACGACATTGAGCACCCCGACGACCTGATGAAGCTGGACCTTCAGCCGATACTGGAAGCCAAATACCTGAACGAGGAGCAGCGTGCAAGGCTGGAAGTATTAGCCCCGGCAAGTATAACTCTGCCGGATGGCTCAAGTATAGAACTGGAGTATAAACCTAACGGAGAGCAACCCAAGCTGGAGATTCGTCTGCAGGACGTGCTGGCATGGGAGGAGAGTCCGACCGTAGATAATGGGGAGATGACCGTGGAGCTGGCCTTGCTTTCGCCGGAGCTGAAGCCGATCACCACTGTATCAGACCTGGCCAGTTTCTGGAAAGGCAATTACCGTGTGATCAAACGGCAGCTGGAAGTGGTGTTTCCGGAGGTGGAATGGGAGCGGTGACATCCCCCAACCCCTCGTAAGATTTAAAATGCTTCAAGTCTGTGACTTGGAGCTGTATTAGGGCCAGTTTCTAACTGGCGTAGGTTATCTGACAGGCACAAGGCCAGTTACAAACTGGCCCCATTTGTACTCCAAGTCACAGACTTGAAGTATGTAGTTTTGGTGCTGTTAATATTAGGTTTGTGTCCTGGTCATAGCCCTAAAACAGGGGGGAGTTTTTTAATCCTCACAACGTGTGTAGCTCCTGCGAGCGTCTGGGGTGGTTAAGCTGTTGCTTCGTAGCCCAGACGCTCGCGGGTCTTGAAGACGCCGCGAGGTCTTTAGCTTCATACTTGATTTTAAGGTTCTTTAAGAGAGTTTCTGCTAATGAGCTTCTGCCTCTAGCTTGCTAAGTGGCCGGGAATGTCTGGATGAAATTCTGCTAACATTTTGTACTTGAAGCTTCCTTTTACCCGAAAGCAGTTTCCACGGCTCCGCAATCTACACGGTAGTTGCTGCCGTTCACGTAGCTGGCCCGTTCCGAGCAAAGCATCGCGATCACGAAGGCAACTTCCTCTGCTTTGCCACGGCGGTCCACGGCAATATGTGGTCGCTTGTTCTGCAGGAACCACTCCACGGCCTCATCTACCGTTTCACCGCGTTTCTCAGCCAGTTCTTCCATCATGGCGTCCGTCATGGGGGTGGCAATATACGCCGGAGACACCGTGTTTATCAGTAGTCCCTCTTTAGAATAGGCCCGCGACAGGCATTTGGCCAGGTTCACGATACCGGCTTTGCAGGCATTATAAGGGCTTTCGGTTTCGTAAGGCTGCAGCGCGTTTTCTGAGGAGATAAGCACAATGCGTCCCCATCCTTTGTCCTGCATCTGCGGAATAAAGGCACGACACACACGCACGGCACCCATCAGGTCGATGTCAATGGTCTCGTACCAGTCTTCGTCGCTCAGCGTCAGGAAATCGCCGGCAGCGCCCCGTGCTCCTGCGCAGTGCACCAGCATGTCGGCCCCTCCGAATTTTTCCTTCACCTGCTTCGCCAATTCCTGAACATCATCATTGTTGGTCAGGTCTGCCGTAATGCCAGTAACCTGTGCGCCGTCTTTCGCTTCTTTCTGAACTTCCGCTATTGCCTCTTTTAACTCCTGCTGTGTTTTATCAGACAGTACTATATGTACTCCTTCAGCTGCCAGTAGCTTGGCAGTCGCTTTTCCGATGCCGGAGTCACCCCCGGTAATAACAGCCGTGTGGCCTTTTATTCCTAGATCCATAGTTTTACAAGTTGTTGCTTACAAGAACGTACACCATCCGGAGCCATTTAGTTGACAACAAGTATAGAATGGATCTGTTTTGCCTGGTGCGAGACACAAGAGGGAAAGGCCGGTTCTACTGTTTCTTATCAGAATCAGGATTTGCATGATAAGAGGATGGTCAGGATTTACTGCAGTGCTGAATCCAAGCACCCCCTGGAAATTCTCTTGTCTTCGTTCATACCTACCCGCTTTATAGAAGCTTCTTTTTCTCTTAGCTAGCTTTCGCCTTGCCGGCGGGGCCTTACTTTTCTCCTTGATGAGAAAAGTAAGCAAAAGAATCAAGACGATTTTGAACTCGCTGAACGCTCAGACAAAAAATCGTCGTCAATGCACATGGCCACAGCTTTTGCTAGGTGAGGGGTTTCTACTACTGCTGTGGCTCAGGTCGGTGTTGGCAAAGCTGTGGGTATGAACCCACCCCTAACCCCTCCGAGGAGGGGAATTCTCCTTGTTTTATAGCGGAGGCAACAACAATAGCAATAGCTATCGAACTGATCCCAGTCCTCGAGTTGAGCGCCTTGTGCATGTTGCGGTGCCCGTAGGGCAGCCGAAGCAGAGCGGAGGCAGCTTCAGGCACACAGCGCGATGCCCGAGGACGTGCCCTCGCGGGCTAGAGCGCACCAAAGCATGAGATGAAAAAGGACAAACCTAAGACTGAGGATGCAGCCGCAGCTAACAAGGATAGCAGAAATAGTAATAATCCAGTGGCAGCTAGAAAAAACAGCAGAATTAGTAAAAATGCAGCAGAAGCTAACAAGAAAAGCTAATTACTAACCAAACCCATTACATTCCCTTACTGCTCTATCCTGAAAAACATCTTAGACACCGGAATAAGCATGATACCCGCAAATGCGAAAAGTATAAACGACACCTTCAGGTTAAAAGCATGCGCCAGGTACCCGATCAGCGGCGGCCCGATCAGCATACCGATGATGCCATAGGTAACAATGATGGAAAGCGTAACGCCGGGGGAGTATTTAGTGGAAGAACCTGCCAGTGTATACGTCATGGGTATAACCGACGCCGTTCCGAATCCGACAAACGAAAAGCCGATCATTGCGGGCCAGAAGCTGGGGAAAACGATGGCCAGAGTGATGCCGGTAAAGATAAGTATGGAGCTTAAAATATAGGTTCTGGCCATCCCGATCTTGTCGATGATGCGGTCAGAGATAAACCTTGAAAGCGCCATGAACGACATGAAAATGAGATAGCCGGACGTAAATACATCCTCCTTTATCACCTGCTGGAAATAGATGCCACTCCAGTCGAACATGCCACCCTCGCACACCGCTGCAAAGAATACCAGCAAACCTAAGTATACAATGGCCGGGTCCGGTTTCTTAAGCGACAATTTATTGCCCGACGTGGAGCGGTCGTTGCGCAGCAGGTACTGTGTTGTGATCAGGGTTGCGATAAACGAAAATACCGATACCGAGAGTAAGTGCGGTACAATAGAGATATTCAGGGAAATCAGCAAGGTTGTCACGCCTACGCCAACAATACCGCCTAAACTCCAGAGCCCGTGAAACGAGCCGTTTATCTTCCGCTCAAACTGTTTCTGTAAGGTGATCGCCTGCGTATTAACAGCGATATTGAAGATGCGCATACTTAAGGCAAACAGGAAAAGCGCAATGACCAGCGAAACAGGAGAATCTGCCAAACCGATCAAAGAAAGCGATATGGCATTCAGCAAAAAGGCCGAAGTAAGCGGTATCCGGCTGTCGAACCTGGTTACAAGCCACCCGGATAAAGGCAACCCGATCAGGGAGCTTATGGGCATGGTGAGCAGGATAGTGCCAAGTTCGGCTTCGTTCAGCTTCAAGGCACCTGTGATGGTCGGTATGCGGGATGTCCAGCTGGCAAAATTAAAACCTGCCAGAAAAAAGAATACACTTAGCGAAAGCCGCTGTTTGTTCATTGTAGGTGCCATAAGCGTAATAAAGCTGCAAAGATGCAGTATTTTCCGTTGAATATGTACATACATCTTTCGATGCTAAACAGCGTTCTGCTGGAATAGGATCCGTCTTACACCGGAAAATGCAAAGGCCTTTAAATTTAGAAGCCAGAACCTGGGCATAGGCGAAAAATAAAAAGGACCACAGGAAAACATGCTCCAGCGGCCCTTTTCTAATTCTTTATAAAAAGTATCTAACAATCAGCTTTACTCTATCACCAGCTTCGTTTGCGACGTACCGGATTCAGATGAGGCCCGGATAATGTAGACACCTCTGCTCAGTTGCTTGCCTGTGTCAATTTCAGTCGCAGCTTCTCCCTGATCGTTTGTCTGCGTAGTTGTCTCATACATCAACTGACCGGTGGTGCTGTAAACTGAGATTTTTACCAGCTCATGATGGCCGAAATTTTCGAGAACGGCATTCCCTTTCTCTTTTGTATTTGGGTTCGGATAGACCCTGATACGCATGGCATTTCCGTCTTCCCCGTTTCCGGAAGCCAGTCCTGTAATAATACTGGCTGCAACTGTGGCACCGTTGGCCGGCACAATTTCAATGGCACTTATGATCGGAGCATCCACCCAATAGGTAAAGTCGATCGTTACGTTTCCATCTATGATAGTTGCCGGAATTGGCTGCACCACCAGCTTGTTTGCCTGCCCTGCTGCCAGGAAAATATCAAACCGCTGAAGTTCCTTTTTACCGCTTTCAATGTTGACATCAAACTCCCGCTGCCCGGCCGCTGTCTTTTCAGTTTCAACAAAGTATAGCTTTACCAGGTACTCACCGTTGTTAACCGGAATGTTGTAACTAAACGCAAGGGCATTTTTCTTTGGATTCCGATCAAGCGTGTTAGTCCAGGCAGTTTCCAGTATCTCTTTATCAATGTATGGTGGAATAGGGTCCAGGGTAGGGATGGTCTTAAAATACGGGTTGCCGCCAGACACAAAGCCGCTACAGTTGGCGGTTGTCTCACAGTTCGTCCATGCTACGCCAGCAACAGTTTTGGCCACACCACCGGCGTTGATCCGGACCGTACTTGGTGGTACTACCACGGCAGTGAAGTTTGCCGTAACATTTTTATCAACATCCATAGTAAGCAGCAGCGGATTTTGATTACCGGAAACATCGCCGCCCCAGCCGCTGAATTCATAACCAGAAGCCGGGCTTGCGCTCAGCGACACCTCTGTTCCGGGTGTGTAGCTCGTCATGTCCGGCGTTTTTGTAACCGTTCCTTGGCCATTGGTAGTCACTGTGATCGTGTAGCTGTTCTGCTGAACTGCTGTAAAACCGGCGCTGATGGTTTTGTCCGAATTCATTGTCAGGGTTATCGGGTTGGCTGTACCTGAAGCATCGCCATTCCAACCGCTAAAGGTATATCCTGCAGCAGGGGTAGCAGTTATGGTAACGGTCTCGCCGGCAGCATAGCTTGCCTTTTGCGGGTCAACGGTCACAGCTCCTTCTGTACCTGCCGTAGCTGTCAGGGTAAAGGTTTGCTGGGCTATAAAGTTCGCCGTAACTGTTTTATTAGCGTCCATCGTGAGCACCAGCGGGTTGTCAGTGCCCGAGGCGCTGCCTCCCCAGCCGGCAAAGCTGTAGCCGGAAGCAGGCGAAGCTGTGAGGGTAACCTGGGTACCGGCAACATAACTTTCCTGGTCAGGATTGCGGGCCACAGTACCGTTTCCGGTTGTGCTAATGGCCAGGGTATAACTGGTGGAGCTGGCAGGTTGTAAGATCTCTATGGCTGAGATGATGGCGTTATCTTTTAAGGAGGTCAAGTTGATGTTCAGGACTCCATCCTGCACGCCCACGCCTTCAAACGTTTTTACGACAGCGGTTGCTGCCCCAGCCAGGGCATAAATGTCGAAATTGCTCAGCACCTGCTGGTTTTCCATCGCCACATTAAACACACGCTTACCTGAACCTCCTGCTCTGCCGCCTGGCGCACCAAAGTATGGCTCTACAAAATGCAGTTTTACGGTGTAGCTTCCGTTGCTCAGCGGAATGTTATAACTAAATGGCGCACCGGAAGATGCAAAACGGTATGCCAGGTAAAGCGCATCGTCTGTGGTGCCGATCACATCAAAAGATTTGACTGCTGTCACGCCGCCTGTGAAACCTGCATCAGCAGACCAGGTGCGGGACTGGGTATCTGTATACTGGGCACCGCCGGCATTGATCAGCCTGGCAACAGTGGTTGGGGGTGGTGGAGGAGGTGTATTGGTGTCGGAGGCCCGCAAAAGCGTAATGCGCGGCTGCCCGTCCCCGTTACCATCAAAATATTCTGATATGTACAGGTTGCCGTTGCGCACATCTTCGGTTACATCGAGCGGGTTTGCAAAGGGGCGTCGCAGGCCAGGAACATTGCTGCCCTCCGTAGCACGGATAATATCGGGGTTAACGGAGCCAGGTTCCAGTACCATGATGTCGTCGCCACCACTGAAGCGGCACACTAAGATCTTCCCTTTCAGCTTTCCGTTAAATGCGTTGCTCTTATACTCGATCACCCCATTCGGAGACTTATTCAGGCCAAAATCATAGGACCAGCCACGGTAATTTGGTTCAGTGGGTGTGCCTACAGGGTAGCCGTATGTTTTACCGCTGGCTGACCATACTACTTCTCCCGGATCAGTTCCTGCACTCGGATTTCCCCCGTTCAGGATATATTCGTGGCGCAGTACGTTCGGGTGGCCGTAGTAACCTCCTTTTTCAACCCTGAACAGGTAATCGCTTTGTGTGTCGCGCACATCATTCATGGCCGGAATATCAGGTCCGGTATATACCTGGCCATTCGACCATACAGTACCTGACATCAGCGCAGGTGTGTTTCCTCCTGCCGCAGAGCCATTGGCAGGCACATAAAGCTGCCCATTCGTGTGCCACACCAAGTCATAAGCATTCCTGATACCCGTGGCGTAAATGGTGAGCGGGGCATTGGCAGCGGCGGGGTTATAAGTGCCTCCGTCTTCGGTTTTGGCATTGATCGGGAGTGACTGTTGTTGCGCTTTTGCAATATCTAAACGTAAAACAGCCGCAGACAGGAGCCTTTCCGGCCTGTTTCCCCAGGCGCCGTCCGGGGCTCCCATGGCTGTATTGCTGCCCTGCAGGAAATAAAGTGCTCCGTCAGGGCCAAAGTCTATGCCGTTGGTGGCGTGGTCTTTATAAGAGCGCGGCAGGTTGATCACGTAATCTGTTACTTGCGGGTTGTTAGGAGTATTCAGATTGATGCGTGATACTTTTCCGCTCCAGTCCGGTACGTTCGTAAACTCCGGGGAGGAGTGGCTGATCCAGGCCACCAGGTTGCTGGCAGTGGCAGAAGGGTCAAAGCGCATCCCTATCAGTAGTCGCCTGTTTGCCCCGAAAGGGGAGATGGTGATGTGGTTTGCCAGCGTGCCGTCAGTTTTAATATCCCATCGCTCAATTTTACCTCCCGAGGTTGCCGCATACAATTTACCATCTGGCCCGATCACCAGCGTGGTAAAGCCATCGGAACCAAAGTTATTATCCACCAGGATCTGCTCTGTAAAGGCTACACCGGAAAGGTCGGTTGGCGTGTCGCCGGTGGAGCTGACAGTTGTAAAGCGCGAAGTAAAGGGTATCATTTTATAGCCGTTCCCGTCCTGCACAAGGTCGCTTATAAAAAACTCATAGGTAGTATTCAGGTCCAGGGTTGCTGATAACGTGATGGCGTCACCTGCAGCTGTTGCGTTCACTGCCGTACCTGCCACTTCCGTTTTCTGGTTGCCCGATATTTTGAAGAGCTTTACAGAGGTAGTGTTCACGGTGTTCCCGTTCAGCGATTGCCCGCTGGGGTAGGCTACATCCACAGAAACGGACTGGCTAAGGGAAACGCTGATCTCCCCATCGGCGGGGCGTACGGCGGTAACGTAGGGTCGCAGGCTTTCTTCGTAGCTCGCAACTTCAAGTGTGATGAGCAGTTCCGCGGAGGTATAACCAGCCGCTGAGGCGGTGACCGTTGCTGTGTACGTGCCGGCAGCAAGACTTGCGGCATCAACGGTTAGCAGTACTTCGTTGCCTGAAGAGCCAAGGGCAAATTGGGCCGCGTTTGCGCTGGAGAGGGTCTTGCTATTGTAAAGCAGCCAGGCAGGTACAGCAGTTCCCCCTGTTTCTGTAGCCGTTAACTGCACGGTAACCGGGTCTTCGTCAGAATTATTCAGGTTTACTTTCAGCTCTTTCTGCTGGCCAACCGGTACGTTTGCGGTAAGGGAGGTTGGCGTGAACAGGAGCAGGCCCGGAGCCGTGGAAACTGCGCTGAAAGTGGCTGTCACGGTTTTATTCGAATTCATGGTGACCGTCAGCGGGTTGGTGGTTCCTGAGGCATCGCCGCTCCAGCCGGAGAACTCATACCCGCTGGCAGGCGTGGCTGTTAGCGTTACCTGGGAGCCTTTTGCATAACTTGCCTGGTCCGGGCTTTTTACCACTGTGCCGCTTCCGGAAGTGTTTACTGTAAGGGTATAGTTTGTCTGCTGTACCGGGTCTGCCTGCATAATTACAAAATAATTGTTCTCGGCTCCGGCTGCCGGACTTTGATAATTGCCCCCTAACGTAACCGTGCCAGCCGGGAAAGCTTTACTGTATAGCTCCATATAGCTGATTTTGGAGTCATTCACTCCAATTCTTTCCGTCATTTTTTGCCAGCCATTCATCCAGGCGGGGAGGGCAGTTGCCCGTGGGTCATAGGCAATGTAGATCGTGGCGGGCTGGCTAATGCTAAACGTCAACAAGGTGGAGCTGGTGTTAAACTTATCGTCGTTAGCCGTTCTGATATAGGGAGTGCCTACCAGGTTTGCGGGCACCGTACTTACCAGGTAGGTACGGTCAGTATACTCTGGTACTCCTACATCCAAAACACCTGCCTGATAACTCCTGTTAGAGGTAGCTGAAATGTTAGAGATCAACTCTGTCGGCTTGGGCGCCTGGGTAAAGCTGGCTACAATGTTCTTGTCTGTGTCGAGGGTAACGCTAAGCGGGTTTGCTGTTCCCGTCGCGTCGCCGCTCCAGCCGGCAAACTGGTAACCGGCATCCGGTGTGGCTGTTAAGGTTACCGCAGTACCGGCAGGGTAACTAGCCTGATCCGGGTTTTTAGTCACTGTTCCGTTTCCGTTGATGCTAATGGTCAGCGACCTCGTATTGTTCTCTGAAATGAGCTGCAGGTTAACACAGAAACTACTTCCGGCAAAGCTTGGGCTGCCCCCGGTGCCTGTGGCCGTTATGGTAGCGGTATAACTCCCCGGTGCCAGGGTTGAGGCATCTACTGTCGCTTCTATTTCAATGGCAGTTGGTGTGGCTACGCCTGTAGCATTTTTGGTGATCTTCAGCCAGGGTGCACTGGAGCTCAAGCTGTATGGTGTTGTTCCTTCTATCGTGTACAGCAGGTTCTTTATAACTACTTGTTGCGCAGCAGTCATCGTCTTGTTCTCGCAAGGTTCAGTAAAGCCCAGCTTGTAACGTATATTGCGTGTTACCGGGGAAGTATAAGTTGCTATTTTTTCGTTTGTAATGCTTTTTAAGGCTCCGTGCGAGAATACGAACAGGTTGTTGACTATTTTAGAAGAGATGCCATAGTAGTAATTCGGCAATTTGTACTGGCTTAACTCAGCCCATGCGCCAAGACCGTTATTGGCCACCGGGTCCAGTTGAAGGACAGTGTTTTGAGCGGCACCACTAGGACCCTGTCCACCTAAATAATAGATCTTTCCATCCGTAGCAAAGGTGCCGCCTTCTGTATGAGACCGCACCCCGGGCAAGTCGGTTAGTCGGGTCCAGGAATCGGTGATGGGGTTGTAAACGTGGCAGTATGCTTGATCTATTCCACTGCAATCATGCTCAAACTGGCCACCTAGTGCATATATCTTACCACCGAGAACTGCAGTGCTTAAATGATTGCGTGGCACCGGCATCGGGGCAAGCTTGTTCTCCCAGTTTGTATGCTGCGGGTCTGCCATCCACTTGTCAACATCAATTGTTAAGTGGTAGGTACTTTGGTCAGTACACAGTGATGCATCAAATCCCCCGAATACGTGTATCGTACGCCCGATCAGTGCAGCACCGCCTCCGCCTATAGCCACCGGCTGACCTGTGGCCGGATCTGTTAGTTCCGGCCCATCAGACCAGGTATTGTTTGTAATATCATAAATGAGTACCTGGCTCGTAACCGGTCCATCAGCATTTTGCAGTCGCCCTCCCAGGTGCCATACTTTATCGTCTACCACCGTTACTCCCTGGTGGGTCACCTCCTTACCCACCGGGAAGGAAGCAATAAATGTCCAGACGTTTTGAGCCGGATCGTAAACTTCATTCGTTGTTTCGAAAGCAGGATGTTCCCCAAAACCTCCAAAGACATAGATCTTGTTGTTATACAAAATGCTCGGGCATTCTGCTCTTTTCTTCAGGGCATCAGATTTTCTGGTCCATTGCGCATTTCCAATAAATGGCAGTACTATAAGCAGGGCCAGAAGAGCAAGGCGACAAAGGGATTTTAAACACCACTTCTGTGGCGCTTTTGCAAAGTAAATGTGCGTCATAGCTTGTAATTATTTGGGGTACGATTGCAGGTAACCTTACTTAAAAACTTTATTGCTCTGGATGGAGAGCAATAAGGAATAAAACATGAATTATTTATTTAAATATTTGTATTATACGATTCAGGTAGGTGTTTCTTCATTCCTTAAATAAAATAAACAGGCTGTTGGCTAATCTTTTAAATAAGTTAACCATTCTGCATTAAGATCATTAAAACGCTATATTTTGAAAAGGATATGGCAGCTGATCCACAGTTTGTGTCTTGTAAGGTTGAGCTGCTGAACTGCTGGAAGGGGGGAAGGGAAAAAGTAGTAGTATAAAATTTACAAGAGCTGTCCATTATATTAACTACCTGACAGCTAGGCTACAAAAAATAAAAGCAGGAACTTTCGTCCCTGCTTTCTCAAATTATACTTTTAAAGGAGCAGCTATACTACCTGCAGTTTCTTATCTACCTGTTCATCCTGGTTCCATTCATCAGCATTTTCGATACCCAGTTTTTTAGGATCGAAAACAGGATCGATGCCGGCCTTCCGCTGTTGCTGGTAATCTTTGAGGGCCAGCAGGGCAGGCTTACGGAGAAGGATGATGGCAACCACATTTAGCCAGGCCATGATACCAACCCCAATGTCGCCGAGGATCCATGCTGATTCCGCAGTTTTGATAGAGCCATAGAAGGTAGCGGCCAGTATGAGCCCGCGCAGCGCCCAAAGCAACCACTTGTTTCCTTTTGAATTCAGGTAGCTAAGATTGGTTTCAGCAATGTAATAATAAGCCATGATGGTAGTGAAGGCAAACAGGAGAAGCGACAAGGCCACGAAGCCGCTACCCAGGGAAGGGAAGTAGGTGTTTACTGCTTGCTGGGTATATTCAGGACCAAAAGCAACACCAGGCAGGTTCTCGATGATAAAACCGCCCTCCGGGTTCACTACGTTGTACTGGCCTGTAAACAGGATCATGAAAGCAGTGGCCGTACAAACAAACAAGGTGTCAACGTACACAGAGAACGCCTGCACTAGTCCTTGTTTGGCCGGATGACTTACCTCAGCTGCTGCGGCCGCATGAGGGGCAGTACCCTGGCCTGCCTCGTTTGAGTAAATACCGCGTTTCACACCCCAGGAGATCGCCATGCCAAATACGCCTGCAAAAGCTGGTTCAATGTCAAACGCTGAACGGAAGATCAGGCTGATCACAGCAGGTACCTCCGTAATGTTAACGGCGATGATGATCACTGTCATTAAAATATAGGCCCCAGCCATAAAAGGAACTGCTACTTCAGCTACTTTACCGATACGTTTAACACCACCAAATATGATAAGTGCCAGGAAGGCTGCTACAGCAGCGCCTGTTACACCTACAGGTATGTCAAAAGCTGTATTCATACTGGAGGCAATGCTATTGCTTTGCACACCTGGCAGGAACAAGGCCATACTTACAATGGTGGCCACGGCAAACAACACTGCATACCATTTTATACCCAGTCCCTTTTCGATGTAATAGGCAGGACCACCACGATATTCCCCATCTTTTACCTGCTTGTATATCTGGCCCAGTGTGGCTTCCACAAAAGCGGAGGCACTGCCCAGAAATGCGATCACCCACATCCAAAATACGGCACCCGGGCCACCCATGGCAATGGCAGTAGCAACACCGGCAATATTTCCGGTACCCACACGACCTGCTATGGCCACACTAAAAGCCTGAAACGAACTGATACCCTTCTGAGAGGATTCACCTTTAAAAAGCAGCCGAAGCATTTCCCGGATGTAGCGTAATTGCAAAAACCTGGTTACGAT
The DNA here is from genome assembly GCF_051904785.1 of Pontibacter sp. MBLB2868. Taxonomy (NCBI): domain Bacteria; kingdom Pseudomonadati; phylum Bacteroidota; class Cytophagia; order Cytophagales; family Hymenobacteraceae; genus Pontibacter; species Pontibacter sp. MBLB2868. Next base: position 1,332,118 of record NZ_CP196710.1, read on the forward strand.
CGAGAAATAGATACCCGCCCCAAGGCAAAGTATGATCAGAGCATTGCTCCAGACGATGTCATTTACATAACCGATGATATTTTCCATGTGATGCGTTTAGCAGAGGTTAGAAGTATAGAATCTTTTTGAGCGCTTTTTTAGTAAGCACTGTGGGTAACGTTCGTTTAAATTAATGGAAATTTATTGAAAACACGCCATTTCAGGCTTACGATCACTGAATTTTGCCCTTTAAGATTCCTTTTTTAAATGTTTATCAGCCAAAATAAAGGTAACTTAAGCCATGCCGTTACAGGAATTTAAGGCATTAATTTGTCCGAAATATGTGGCAAGCCTTTTGCATTATAGTAGTTGGTAATGACCGTGGATGGTGGATTAGGCCTTAATTTTTTTATCTTTGCTTTAAGCTACATTCTAATATCAGTTCTCTCTACCAGTAGAGGAACTCCTTAAGTTACCCCTTTTGTACCCTTGATTAACATGATACAGTGTTCTTTACAAGCGTTACCTAAGCTTAAATTTTTAATCACCCAAGAACAAGCATATCGTGTCTCAGAAATTAAAATTCATCAATAAAAATCAAACCCCATTTTTTGCCACTGCCCGGAAAAGAGTCGAAATTTACTTTAAAGAGAAAGGCGTCTCTAAAAATGCCAATAGCTCTATGTGGGGCAAAGCTGTTTTTTTCCTGACAGGGTTTGTCAGTATTTACCTGCTCATCATCTTAAACATTTTTAACCCCCTGGTGATGCTGGCCCTTTCTACCATGCTGGGCGTATTTGCCGCATTTATTGGTTTCAATATTTGCCATGATGCTATACATGGTTCCTTTTCCGGCAGCAGCCGCGTGAACAAGTTACTTAGCCGGGTTTTTTATATGATCGGCGCAAACCCATACTTATGGAACATCTCCCATAACATTGTACACCATACTTATACTAACATTAACGGCCACGACGAAGATATAGAAGTGGCTCCGGGGCTGATCAGGCTATCTGAAGATGAGAAAGTAAATAGTTTGCAGCGTTATCAGCATCTTTATGCCTTCGCCTTGTATGGCTTGGCCTCCCTGATGTGGGTATTCCGGAAGGACTTTAAGAAATTTTTTCAGAAGAAGATCGGGCAGCATGCTTTGCAGCACCCCAAGCGTGAGTATTACAACCTGTTCATAGCGAAGTTTCTGTACTACTTTATGTTTTTGGTATTGCCTTTAATGGTGCTGGATGTTGCCTGGTGGCAGGTAATGATCGGTTTTGTAGCGATGCACCTGGCCGAGGGAGTGGTTATGGGTCTGGTGTTCCAGTTAGCCCACGTAGTGGAAGGCACGGATTTCCCGGTGCCGAATGAAGATGGGAATATTGAAGAGGCTTGGGCCGAGCATCAGTTACGCACTACGGCCAATTTTGCGCCGCAAAGTACGGTGGCTGCCTTTCTGCTCGGCGGCCTGAACAGGCAGATTGAACACCACCTGTTCCCAAAAGTATGCCACATACATTATCCTGCTATTTCTAAGATCGTTCAGGAAACAGCTCTCGAATTTGATCTGCCATACATAGCCAGTCCTACATTTGGAGCCGCCCTGAAGTCGCATTACCGTACCTTAAGAAGGTTTGGCAAGGAGGCTTATCAGGAGCAGGCAAGGGTTGCAGCTATGGCAGCTTAAAAAAATTCACTAATCCTGTTCTGCTTAGTAGCGGAACAGGAAGTTAGTGCCGTTACGGATCCACTTCTCAAAGAAAGTGTTATCGTTGAACTCACCTGATAATAATTCAAATTCCTCTTCGTTTTTATTTGAGCGCGAGCTCATGAACTTAGGTAGTGAATCCTGGTTGTTTGGTTCCCATTCTCTACCTTTCTGAATGGCTACACAAAGGTACTCTCTAGTGGTGCTGTCAACTATATATTTTCTATTCATTCTAGTAAGGTACGAAAAAAAATTGGATTATAAAGCTATATAGCTTCTGCAGCATGTTGTTCCTGTTATCCTATACTCCCTTTGTAATTAGAGCTTTAGCCGCTTATGCATTCAGTTCTGCTGTAGATTCCTGATTAAATCCGGAGTTGTAATTGTTGAACCGGGATGAAGTTAAGGTTATCAGCGTAAGGGTAAAACAAAATAAAAAGGGCCATAGTGTAAGCTATGGCCCTTTTATGTGCTGGTCGCTTTCCTTATAAACGGAGCAATCAACCAGGTATTGCTGCACCCAGGCAACTGGCAGATCATAAGCTTGCAAGCAGGTCTTTATCCGTCTTGTCCAGGTCTACGAGTGCATATTTTTTTGTATCAGTTATTTTTATTTCATCCAGCAGATCCACCAGATTGCTGTACCTCGACTTCTTCATGGCCTTGATCAAAACTACCATTTTTCGGTTCGATTTGATCTTCTCAGATACCAGGACTTTGCGTATGCCAGTTGCAGAAAAATCAGTTTTTACAACCGCCGGTTTGTCGCCGGCAAAACCAAAATAGTAATAAACTTCATTCTGCTCACCTAGTATAACTGTTAGTGCATTTTTACCTGCTATCGGAGCTTCGTCTATGGGACCTTTTGGATCTAAAGGCATGTGTAATTCCATGGTTTGGAGCTTGCTGAATGTTGTAGTCAGCATAAAAAATGTGAGCAGTAGAAAAGCAAGGTCTACCATTGGTGTCATGTCAAGGTGAAAGAACTTTTTTTTCGCTCTTTTTTTGCCCCCTTTGCCTGTCGTGTTGTTCTCTTGTAGCTGTGCCATTGTTGTGTGTTCCTTTCTGTTTTTGGTTAGATCTGATTGTTTACCTCATTATCGGTTGTGTTTCCTAAGCCGGGTCTTGCATTTTTGATTACCAGGCGGCACGGGCATTTCCCTTATGCTGCCTGGTATTAGTAGGATGCATCCTGCCTGACAATTCCATAAATGTTTCTACAATATTTTTTAAAGGGCTTAAATAGCTGCACCTGGTAATCAGAAATGCTGTTTTTCTATTTTGTAGCCTAGCCACCTGATGTCCCGTATACTTTTAAACTGTAAAAATACTTGACCAAAAAACCATTCAACATGGAAGATAAAGAGGATATGACTTCGCTTTTAACAGTTTTAAATGAACTGAAGAAGGAAGGGTACACTGTGGATTTCAGGCTCACGGACGAAGGTAAGATCTGTACCAATGATGGCTCGGAATGCTTTACACCGGATGAGGTGCAGATTGTAAACTTTTACAGATTTGAAGGTGAGAGCAACCCCGATGACATGAGCATTTTATATGTTTTGCGGTCTAAGTCCGGCATTAAAGGTACTGTATCGGATGCTTACGGAACTTACTCGGACGAGGCACTGGAGAAATTCATGAAAAATGTGAAAGACTTAGGAAAGGACCTTGACAAAGCCAGCAGTTAAAAGCACGTAAAAGTATGTTTGGATTAGAAAGATCACCCGAGAAAAAACCTGATGTTATTTTGATTGGAGCAGGCATAATGAGCGCCACCCTGGGCATGATGCTCAAAGAGCTGGAGCCAGACCTGACCATTGATATTTTTGAACGCCTGGACGTGGCAGCTGCCGAAAGCTCCGACGCCTGGAATAATGCCGGAACCGGCCACGCGGCTTTTTGTGAACTGAATTATACCCCTGAACTTCCCGACGGCTCCATAGACATATCAAAAGCAATCAAGATAGAAGAATCCTTTGATGTGTCGATGCAGTTCTGGGCACATCTGGTCGAGCAGGTACACATAAACTTACCCCTGAATTTTATAAAGAACCTGCCGCACATGAGCTTTGTGTGGGGCGATAAAAACGTATCGTTTCTCAGAAAAAGGTATGAGGCAATGCAGCAGTGCCATTTGTTTAAAGGGATGGAGTACTCCGAAGATCCCGGGAAACTGGTGGAATGGATGCCCCTTATCATGGATGGTCGGGACAGGGGGGAAAAAGTGGCGGCAACCTGTATGCCCATCGGTACTGATGTTAACTTTGGCGCATTGACGCGGGGCATGTTCCAGCACCTGCAGTCGTTGCCAGGCGTTACCGTACACTTCGGGCACGAGGTTCGAAAAATAAAGAAAAGGAAGCATGGCGGCTGGCGCATAAAAGTCAAGGATCTGGATACAGGAGATAAGCATAAGTACAGGGCTAAATTCGTGTTCATTGGTGCTGGCGGCGGTGCACTGCCTCTGCTCATGAAATCTGATATACCCGAAGCAGAGGGATATGGCGGTTTCCCGGTAAGTGGGCAGTGGCTGAGGTGTACCAATCCGGAGGTAATAAAAAGGCATAAAGCCAAAGTATACGGCAAGGCAGCAGTTGGCTCCCCGCCAATGTCTGTGCCGCACCTGGACACTCGTTTTATCAATGGAAAACGGGAACTGCTTTTCGGACCTTACGCCGGCTTTAGCACCAGGTTTTTGAAACAAGGGTCCCTGCTGGACCTGCCACGATCTGTTAAGGCAGGTAACCTGAGGCCTATGATAGCGGCGGGATTAAGAAATATACCGCTCACTAAATACCTGATCAACCAGGTCCGTCAGTCGCCGGAAGACCGGATGATCGCGTTGCGCAATTTTGTGCCTCATGCAAATATCAAGGATTGGAAACTGGAAATTGCGGGGCAGCGGGTGCAGGTTATCAAAAAGGATCCTGACAAAGTGGGTATTCTGGAGTTCGGAACAGAAATAGTAGGCTCTGAAGACGGGTCTATTGCTGCCCTTTTGGGTGCATCGCCGGGAGCCTCTACGGCAGTTTCTATTATGCTGAACCTCCTGGCTAAATGCTTTCCGGATAAGGTGCGGTCAGAGGAATGGCAGGCAAAGTTAAAGCAAAGATACCGTCCTATGGAGAGTCGCTGGCAGATAATGAAGAACTGCTGGACGAGGTGAGGGCCTGGACAAGAAAAGTGCTTGAACTATAGTTGTTCTGGCTGTTAGTTGCTGTACATTGTAAGTATAAAAAAGTGTGGCAAACCGAATTATTCCGGTTTGCCACACTTTTTGTTTTAACAACTTATCTATTTATAGGTTATTAGTTTTCAATTTCATCAGGTTCGATAGTTTCAGTTTCTGTTGTAACTGTCGTATCAATATCCCGTATCGTTTTCTCAACTTCTATTTCGGATACAGTAGTATCTGCGTCAATAACAGTACCATCTACCTCTTCATCGGTAACGGTATCGTTGTTGCCATCACATGCATAAAAACTCATTGATCCAAGAATGATAGCTCCTGCAAAAAGTAACTTTTTCATATTATAAAATTTTAAATTCAACATTCATTAAACATTTGATTTGTAGCATCAAACGTATTTGCTAATTTATACTATACATATATCTACGGAATTGGATGTGTTAAAGGTTCTAAAAGTGTGCATAGCACTTTTCGGTTGACACAGTGTCGGGCTCCTTTGCTGCCTCTCGCTTTCCAATGCTACCCCTAAATAAGTTTCACCTTTGGCTTGTGCCGTCTTTCTCCTCTTTAAGCGCTCTGTAAATGGACTTTCTACTTCCAGATCGCTTCTTTTCACTTCCTTTTTAGAGGCTATACTTCCTGACAACGATACCTTCCTTATTGACCTTTATCTGACCTCATGGCCCCTATGCACCCTATGCCCGATGCACCTGTTACACCCTCGTGCGCACTTATCAGGATAGGATAATTTTGTTTCGTTAGTTCTAAATATTATTTGATTAATAATACGTAAATAAGCAGTAAAGCTGAAAGTGCTGCCTATGACTGAGCAAACAACGATCAATACAGAGTGGAACAGCCTGAAGTCGGATGAGCTGGTAATTGAACTAGACACAGGCACAGAAGGGCTAACGGAAGCTGAAGCTGCTGAGCGCCAGATACAGTACGGGTTAAACGTACTCCCGGAGAGGAAGAAAATTCTGCTCTGGCAAGTGGTGGTGCATCAGTTTAAAAGCTCCATCATTTATGTATTGCTGGCGGCAGGGGTAGTCTCTTTCCTGGTCGGGGAGTATTCCGATGCTGGTTTCATTTTTCTGGTGTTGGTAATAAACGCAGCGCTGGGGGCTACACAGGAGTGGAAAGCCGAGAAGAGTGCGGCTGCTTTGCAGAAGCTCATTAAGGTGCAGGCAAAAGTAAAGAGAAACGGACAGGTTAAAATAATCGGGTCAGAAGAGCTGGTGCCCGGTGATTTTGTGTACCTGGAATCGGGGAATAAGGTGCCAGCTGATATACGGCTGCTTAAAGCAAACCAATTAACTACGGAGGAGGCCTTGCTCACAGGAGAGTCATTGCCAGTGGGGAAAAATGACCTGCCTGTGTCCATGTCTGGGCTGCCTGTAACGGAACGCAAGAACACTGCCTTTGCTGGCACAACTGTTATGAACGGCCGCGGCAGAGGAGTGGTAGTTGCTACCGGCATGTATACTGAAATAGGTATGATCGCGAGCAGCCTGACAGAAATGAAGGCGACAAAACCACCCCTGGTTCACCGCATGGAGCGTTTTGCACGCCGGATCAGTGTCGTGGTACTGGGGGCTTGCCTGGTGCTGGGCCTGATCGGTTTTATAGAAGGTATTCCTTTGATCGAGCTCTTTCTGTTCATGATAGCGATAGCTGTGTCTGCCATTCCGGAAGGACTGCCCGTTGCCATGACAGTGGCCCTATCTATCGGCACAACACGCATGGCGCGGCGTAATGTGATCGTGCGCAAGCTAACTGCCGTGGAAGGCCTGGGAAGCTGCACCTATATAGCCACCGATAAAACAGGTACTTTAACAGTTGATCAGCAGACAGCCCGCATAATAGTGCTGCGTTCCGGAGAGATGTTCACCATTACCGGGGAAGGCTACGCCGGGATAGGGGAGATTCAGGACGAGAAAAAGCAAGCCGTAAACCTGGAAAAGCGCAGTGACCTGGTGGAGCTGATTGAGCAGGTAAACCTTTGTAACGAAGCTGCCTTAGATAAAAGTGGGGAGGAGTGGCTGTACCAGGGCGATCCGATTGATGTTGCGCTACTAGCCCTGGCTTACAAAGCGGGCCGTACCCCTAAACAGTTCAGGGAGCAGGTGGAGGTGTGGGAAGAAATTCCTTTTGAGTCGGAACGTAAGTATGCAGCCACCTATTACAAAAAACAGGGGGAGAACTACCTGGCAGTGAAGGGAGCCATCGAAGCCCTGAGTAATTATACTTCCCAAAACGATACGAAAGCACTGGCCGATAAGGCATATGAACTGGCATGCAAAGGATATCGCATCATTGCTGTCGGGCATGTAAAAGGAGTAACGCCGCTATCTGAAGGAAACCTGCCGCCAATCAGTTTATTAGGTTTTGTAGCTTTGATTGACCCTATTCGTCCGGAAGCAAAGGCTGCTATAGCAGTATGCCATGCGGCAAGGGTGCATGTGGCCATGGTTACCGGCGATCATCCGGCAACAGCACTTTCCATAGCCCAGGAACTCCATATCGCAAATGGAACAGAACAGGTGATCACCGGCCCCGAACTCGGTATGCCCGCTGAGGAATTAGACGACCTGTTTCTGGAGAAGGTAAGAGGCAAGCGAGTTTTTGCCCGGGTAACGCCACAACAGAAACAAAAGATAGTAGAAGCACTGGAAAAAATAGGGCACTTTGTTGCCGTAACCGGTGATGGCGTAAACGATGCACCTGCCCTGAAAACAGGTAATATTGGCGTTGCTATGGGCTATGGAACGGATGTAGCCAAAGAAACTGCTTCGATCATCATCACCGATAATAATTTTGCCTCTATTGCTGCCGGCATAGAGGAGGGGCGCTATACTTACAGTAATATCCGTAAGATCGTTTACCTGCTCATTTCTACGGGTGCTGCGGAGGTACTGATGGTTGCGCTGGCCCTGGCTTTTGACATGCCTTTGCCGTTTCTGCCGGTGCAGCTGCTGTGGCTAAACCTGGTGACAAACGGGATACAGGATATCGGGCTCGGCTTTGAGAAAGGTGAACGGGGTATCATGAAAAAACCACCCCGCAGCCCTTCAGAGGCCATGTTCAACCCGCTTATGATACAGGAGGTGCTGGTATCCGGGGTAGTAATTGCCTTGATAGCTTTTGGCGTATGGTACTACCTGCTGGAGCTGCGGCAGTGGCCGGAGGCAGCTGCCCGTAACGCTGTGCTGCTGCTGATGGTGCTGCTCGAGAATTTCCATGTGCTCAACTGCCGCTCCGAAACCAGGTCTATCTTTCATATCCCGTTAAAAAACAATCTTGTGCTGATAATTGGGATGTTGGTTTCGCAGTTGATCCATATCATCTCCATGCACATCCCGTTCATGCAACGCCTGCTGTCGCTGCAGCCTGTTTCGCCGGCAGAGTGGGCTGAATGGCTGGGACTGGCTTCGCTGATCCTGGTAGTGATGGAAATCTTTAAATGGGTAAAAAGGCGACAAAAGGCTCAATTTCCAGAATTTATTCCTTAGAACCTGCAGTTCCGGCTATAGCGCCGGCAAGTAATTTATCCAGTTTAATTGAGTTGGATGGATGCGGAATGGTGTTGCAGGTTATGATTTGTGCGGCACCTGCCTCTTTTAACGCATCAAAAGCGCCCGCTGCAAATACGGCATGTACTCCTATGCAAACGGGTGGTTTAGGGGTAATGAACTGCAGTTGCTTCACCGTCTCGATCATCGTTCTGGCCGTGGAGATAATATCATCAACCAGCACAGGCGTATGGTTTGGGTAATTCCTGATTTCAGGCGATGAGACTTTAACTTCCGAATCCCCCAGCCGGGTCTTCTGTAGTACCAGGAAAGGGGCCGCTGCCATCCCGGCAACTTCTGATACCCACTGATAACTTTCCTCATCAGGGCCAATTAACAGTGGGAGAGGGATGTGCGCTTTTACCCACTCAGCCAGGGTTGAGGCGGCATGTAGTACGCTGCTTGGGATGGCATATAGTTCATGCATGTGGTGAAAACGGTGCAGGTGCGGGTCAATTGTGATCAGGCTGTCAAAAGTACCGGATATGAGATCAGCAAAACGCCTCGAGGTAATGGCCTCACCGTTATGAAACGCTTTATCCTGCCGCATGTAGGCCAGGTAAGGGGCCACCAGTGTCACGTGTGTAGCACCTAGTTCACGTGCAGTGCCTGCCATAAAGTATAAAGGCAGCAATTTGATATCCGGCTGATTCAGGGTGCATATTAAAATGACCTTCTTATGCTTTACATCCGAAATTATTCGCACATAGCTTTCGCCATCCGGAAAGTGCCTGATGATCGCTTCACCTTGTTCGGCTTGAAGCATAGCCGCCAGGCTGCGGGTAAGTGTTTCATTACCGGGTAAAGCAAACAAAATTATTTTCATGGCGACACCAGTTCTACAATGTGGTTGGAACTATGCAGGTAGGAGAGGGCATAACTGATCTCCCCCTCTGACTCGGAGTAGATCGTAAACAGGGGCTCTCCCTGTTTAACAGTGCTTCCTACCGGTGCTTTAAAAAGTATGCCCGCCCCCGGTGATTTTGGAGCACCGGCTAGTTTGGCAACCTTTGCGAGTTTTCTGTTATCCACGGACCGCACCACACCACTTACGGCAGCTAATACGTCATGCTGCAGGTGCGCAACTTCAGGTTCTTTAAAACCTCCCTGGGCCTGGCAGATGCGGTAGAATTTTTCGAGGGCCTGGCCGCTTTCCAGAATAGCCCGCGCCCGCTCAACTCCTTTCCCTTTCTCGGCAGCTTCCCCTTTCTCCAGCATTAGCCCGGCCAGTTGCACAGCCCGTTCTTTCAGGTCAGCGGGTGCGTGGGCTTCGTTTCGTAGCACCGAGAGTACATCCAAAGCTTCGAGTGCCGGACCAATTCCGCGACCCACCGGCTGTGTGCCGTCCGTTATCATCACTTCCACCTCCATCCCGATAGCCAGGCCCACTGCCCGGAAGTAGTACTCCAGCAAAAAAGCTTCTTCTTTTGTCCGTACCTTGGCTGTCAGGCCAACCGGTATGTCAATGATAGTATGCGTAGAGCCGGCGGCAGCCTTTTTAGAGAGCACCGAAGCAATCATCTGTCCTGCACTGTCTACATCCAGGGCCTTCTCTACGGCAATGATCAGATCATCAACCGGACTGAGCTTAACGGCTCCACCCCACACCATACATCCGCCTTCCTGGCGCACCACCTCCCGTATCTGCTCCAGCGATAGTGTTACCGGGGTCATAATCTCGATCACATCGGCTGTGCCTGCCGGCGACGTGATAGCCCTGGACGATGTTTTGGGAATTATAAGACCTGCTGCTGCAACAATTGGCACTACGATCGGTGTGGTTCTATTGCCGGGCAAACCGCCCACACAATGCTTGTCAATCACCAGTTTTTCATTCCATGATAAGGTAGAGCCGGAGTTAATCATGGCCCTGGTCAGATAGATCACCTCATCCAGCGCCAGGTTATCACCAGAGCAAACGGTCACAAAAGCTGCAATCTCGATCTTAGAGTAAAGGCCATGTGAAATATCGTTTATAATCTGGTCTATGGCTGGTGCATTGAATTTATTGCCAAACATTTTGGCCCGCACCTCACTGAAGGATAGAATGGGTTTCATGTGCGTTACCATGACCAGGTCTCCTTCGGCAGCGTGCAGTTTATTAAATGCGACTTCCGATAATACTGCCTCGTCTTCGTCAATAAGGTCTGATGTGATCACGTTTAAAGTGGCGATAATGCTATCAGGCCCACGATTCACTGCAACCCTGGTATTTGCTGTGAAACCCTCGGACCTGCAGACCTGGCAATTTGAACGCATAAAGATAATGTTCTCTGTATGCGTATCTATGCCCAGTTTTCGGAGCCGGAGTACATTGCTGTTATCTGTTTTCATGTCTGGCTAAAACTTTACTGATGCCTGATGCTGCAAAGGCTATCAACTTCATTTAAAACGCTTTGCAGGTGTTTCTCTTTTACCCCAGATTTGTGAAGGAGTGTTGCATTGTTCTGTAGCTCTTTGCACAGCACAACGCCGGTATCGAGCAGTTTCTGCTTTTCGACTTGCGATAGTGTTGTGAGGCAGGTAAGCGGATAGAGATCATAGGAGTTCACCATATCTTTGATGCTGCCCTTTGAAGGGAAGTCCCAGCCCACCAGGTGAAGGTTCATGCAACGGGCGTAACGAATGGCATCTTCTGTAAAGCGGGTATTGGTTACTACCCAACCCTGGTGAAAGCGGGTTTCATTTCCTTTTTCTGAAGATTCCTCTTTCTCTACATCCTTAAACCTGGAATGGATGTACATCGGGATCCTGACATTGGACCTGTTGCTGTTGAGGTTATGATACTTGCATTCGATCATAAAATGCTGGCCATCTTTAGAAGCAATCACATCAATCTCATGCCGGACGCAGTGGCCATCTACAAACACCCCAATTTGGGTAGCGTAGCCCTGGGCTTTTAGTAATTCTGCTACAAATTTTTCGAAAGGGAACCCGGAAGGCCCAAGCTTCATGATGCCTTGCTTGAGGCTGTAGCGCGCGGCAGTAGCCTTAGAAAGCCTTTTAAGTATAGCAAAGGCATGCTTATAGATTTTTTTTGTAGTGATGCCTTCGTACATAGAGGGCTCCAGCTGGCGGAGCACTTCCTGAACCATAGCCTCATCTGCGCCTGATTTGCGCAGAGAAAGCATCAGTTTGTCTACCGAAAACAGTACCTTTTCGCCGGAGGCCTTTGTTACAACCAGTTGATCCATAGGGGTATGTGTTAACAGAACTCTTCTTTACGTTACCCGGGCTGACATTAATGTGTTTTTTTACTGAATTTTTCCATTGTCCGATGCAAACGCAAAAGTGGTTCATTGATTAACTACATCCACTGACATTGATCACTTCTCAAAAACAAAAAAGCCCACACTGCCATACAAGATGGGTAGTGTGGGCTTTCCACTGGTGTAAACCTGCTTTACTGCTTCAGTTCGGTAGCCTGTTCAGGCAGCAGAAGCCATTCCCAGCCTTCATCCTCGAATAAAAAGTAGCGGGTATGAAAATCTATGTCTGCCTGCTTTACCTTGTGGTCAAGGGTCTCGTCTGTTAACTGCTGAAGCATATCATGGGAGGAAACTATTGCCAGGCGTTTTAGATTGCTTGTTGAAATAACTTCAATAGAGAATTTCTGAAGCCAGTTTTGATCACTCATAGTTAGAATGCCTAATTTTTGGTTGTTCACCATAAGCTTTTCAATGTTATGAGCCAGCATATGGCGACCGGTTTCCTCAATCCCTTGCCTGTATTCGCTACTGGTTACCTGTCTTAACCACTTAGTAGTAAGGATATCCTTCTTTTTGCTAAGGCTGATGCTTACATAATTTGTCTTGTAAAGTTCCTGGACGCTCTTTTTTTGATCTTTCACATCGATCGTAACGCCATTCCCGTTTCCTGTTTCCTTCCCCTCTTCACAGGCTGCCACATTACTAAACATCCTGGTAGCTGCCGTAATGCTTATGTCAAGCGGAACCGATATGAAGTTATCAGGCGCATCTGCATTTATTTCCTGCCCATCAAACAGCCAGGCCTGTGCCTCCTCCCTGGTTTTAAAGGCACCGGTTTCGTAAGGAAGCTCTTTCGCTTGCCAAACTATCTGCCAATAAGCCAGCCATTGAGATTCTTCAAAAGAAAGTACTCTGGCACTTCGCTTAAGTGAAGTGTTTTTCATGGCTAGCTTCAGGAAATTTGCTGTGCACAGCTGGTCCTGCTCAGATGGTGTACCAATTTTTGAGAAATCAAGTAAGATAAGCTGCACTTTAAGTGAAACAACACAGGTAGCTATCGAGCGGATCCCTTGGCGGTACTCACTGCTGCTGACTGCGCGATTCCAGTTAACGAAAAGGTAATTTTTAGAAGGACTATATTTTAATGTCAGAAAAGTCTGTTTCATGTCAGGTAAAGAAATCTTAATCTAAAATCAAAGCAGCTTTTTTGCTGCAAAAGGGCATTGCGCAGGCGTTTTTACTTGAGCCGGGGCAACTGCTCCTATGGTTGGAGTCAGGCCTGGCCAGGTAAAAATAAATTCTGCTCCTCCCATCGGGCTATCAGCTATCATTATTGCTCCGCCTCTTTCTTCTACAATCTTTTTAACGATAGAGAGGCCAATGCCCTGAGAGTCTTTTCTGACGGAGTTACCCTTATTGAACAATCTGAAAACACTTTTTCGTAGCTCAACAGGAACACCCGGACCGTTGTCAGAAATACTTATCAGCCAATGGCTGCCTTTTCCCGAACACTTTATAAGCACTCTCGGTGCATCTTTATCATTATACTTAAATGCGTTACAAATGAGGTTCATAAAAACCTGCAGCACTTTTGTTTTATTGCCTTTTATAGAAGGTAGTTCCCCTTCTACATCGATACGCCCGTTTTTCGGTAAATGTATGAGATTTCTCACAGATGTGAGAATTTCATTCAGGTCAACAAGATCTTCCCCTTTCTCGCTGGTCCCTGCTTTTGTGTATGCTGAAACACCCGAGATCATGCTGGTCATCAGCTCCAGGCTGTTCTGTACGGCAGCGATATACTCCTTCAGTTTTTCACTTTTTTCTTTAGGTAACTCCTTTGTCATCAGGTGTATCAGCGCGTGAATGTTGATCAACGGTGACTTAAGATCATGCGCAAGGATATAACCGAATCTTTCAAGTTCAGAATTAATAATTTCTAACTGCTCATTTTTTTTCAATAAGCGTCGCTCCAATTCCATTTTATCAGTTACATCTCTGATAGAAGCTAACACCATTTTATTCCCTTCCACATTAATAGGGGACAGGGCTACATCGATGTCAATTTCGTTACCGTCTTTTTTCAGGCCGAATAACTGCAGTCCTATTCCCATAGTGCGAACTGAAGGCTCATTCAGATACTTTTTAAAGTGTTCGTCATGTTTCGCCCTGAACCGATGTGGTACAAGCAGGCTTAGATTCTGACCAATAAGCTCTTGCGGATCATAACCAAAAAGTGTTGTAATATGATCGTTGACAGCAACTATTTTGATCTGCTCGTCGACAACCACTACTGTGTCAGGTAAAAGTTGGGTAAGGTCCTTTAAAGAGGCAAAATTCGTTTTCATACGTTATGCTTTCACTTCCAGCTGTTTGCCAGAATAAGGCTTAAGTAGTTATAGTTAGGACAAAAAAAGGGTGCGTGCTTTTTTAACCATATTATAACGACTTGAGTTCAAGTAGTTTAGTGCTTTGTTGGTCTGCTGCCCCTGATTGTAAGCCACCAAAATGAATTCACCATACTACTAAATACATTCAAACAGAAAAAAGCGCTGTTTAAAGGAAATAAGCTTTTAAAAATCTTTTATCATTTATTGTACTGAAATATTTAGTGCGCGTGCATTGGGGATAAAATTGCATTCAGGGGCCAATAGCTGTTCCGGTGAACACTTCAAAAGACGGTTAATCAACAGCATGTATGGGGCTTACAGTTTATATTATTGGGATTCAAAAGGAATAAAACGTGGATGTAAAAATACCTGAAGGAAGGTTTCTCTTAAATTTTAGCTAAATTATGGCCCTAATTCAGAATATTTTGCAGACAAAGCTTAAAGTTGATCAAACCGTTACTGTTCAGGAGTGGTTACTGGACAGTAAGATACAGGTATTGCTCCTGTTCCTTATCCTGGGAATTACTTATTTTGTTAACCTGGGGGTAGCTGAGCCGGGGCTGATGGAGGCCCGAAATTTTATCTCTGCCCGTGAGATGGTGGAATCAGGGCATTGGTTAGTGCCTACCCTTAACGGGGAAGTGCGCCTTGCCAAGCCTCCGCTCCCGACATGGCTTACTGCATTGTCTGGTATGGTTGCCGGGGACCTCGGCAACGTTACGGCACTTCGTTTTCCTGCCGCTGTTATGACCTGCTTGTTGGTGATCTTCCTTTTTTTGTTGTGTCGCCAGTTAACCCGTGATAAACTGATTCCCTTTCTGGCAGCTGCAGTACTAGCCAGCTCTTTCGGTATTTTTAATGTTGGCCGCGAAGGCACCTGGGACATTTACTGCCATAGTTTTATGGTGGGTGGTATCTGGCTGCTCGTGAAAGGGTGGAGGAGCGCCGGGCAAAATTTATGGACCTTCGCAGTCTGTGGTCTGCTGCTGGGCTGTTCCTTTTTAAGTAAGGGGCCTGTGGCGTTTTTTGCCATGTTGCTACCTTTCCTTATCAGCTATCTTTATTATTATGGCCGGGCAACGGTTCGCGGGAAGTGGGCGGGAATGCTGCTTGCTTTAATTATAACTATAGGGCTTAGTATGGCCTGGCCACTTTATATCTATTTTGTAGAACCGGAGGCGCTTGCCCGTAATGTAAACAACGAAAGCGTTGCCTGGGTAAACAGGCACGTAAAACCATTCTGGTATTACTGGGGATTTGCTGCACAGACTGGTGTCTGGACGGTTTTTACAGTAGCTGCACTGGTTGTGCCGTACGCGCGCAAACGTATTAGTGCTATAGCAGGCAATTATACTTTCCTGATTGCCTGGGTTGCCATTTCGGTTTTGCTTTTATCTGTAATACCGGAAAAAAAGGAACGTTACCTGTTGCCTGCAATTGTGCCGCTTGCCCTGCTTACAGGCCTATACTTACGTTTCCTTATACAAAGTATCCAGGAAGGTAGCCTGGACAGGTGGGGGAAGAGAATTATAGCTTTCTGTACCGGTGCATTTGTTCTCGTAGCCCTAGCATTCCCGGTTGCCGCAGGTATTTTGCTATATCGTGCCGGCCAGTTTACGCTACTGCAACAAGTGGTTCTGACAGGCGGCAGTGTACTGATAGCATATACTCTTTGGATGTCTGCGGTGAAAAGAAAACCGGCACAGTATCTTTTAGCAGTGCTTTTGCTGAACAGCTTTGTATTGGCATTCGGATTCCCTTTATATGAAAATGCTTTGCACCCTTCTAAAGAATATCGGAACCTGGTTGCAATAAGGGATCGTCAGGAACTGCAGGAATTGCCTTATTACGCCGTTGATGGTTTACCGATCGTGCATATTTGGGAGGTCGGCAAACAAGTTGATACCCTACGTGTTCAAGATCAGCAGTTGCAAGTTCCTTCTGCTCTGCCAGCCGTTCTGTTCTCGCAGGCCCCACTTGTTGAGGCATCCTTACCGCTTAATGCTGTCCGGTTCAAAAAAATCGAAACTTTTCACATTAACAGGAAAAATCCGGAGGAGGTGTATCATGTATATCTCTTAATGGACGCTCAAAATTCTAACTAGCTGGAATTGATCTGGTAAAGTAGTTTAATTTTCTTTTCGCATTCACTTTTCTTGTGTTGTATTTTATCGTTATGGGTGCCTTTTTTTGCGCATCACACAGCGAACATGTGGAATGATGTAACTTGTTTGCCTGTAACAACGAACATACTTACAAATAGGTACTATATAGGATTACTGTTTTATACTTCAAGGTGGTACTTCCTATAGGTTAAGGTATAATGTTTTGTTGGTTTTAATTACCCTTAACACCACAGAACCGTACAAATACTTAACCTCCCAACCTCAATATTATAACAAGAAAAGAGTCCAACGATGGTAATCAACAACTACCGTCCCATCCACAAGGACAAGGAAGAAAATAAACGTGGGTCCATCTTGAAATGGATAATAATTTCCCTGCTTATACTTACAGCAGGGGTTGCCATTGCTGCTGTCGCCTATGAACTACATACCTCCAGACTACAGTCAGCGGAGGTATCACGTTATGCTTCAAAACTTACCTATAAATTAAATGCCGGCCCGAGTGACGCCATCATTTTTCCTGAAAACGGCCCTTTTGACAAACGCCTCGGTTATGTGCAGTTGCCCAAACTACTTGACAAGGTACAGTCACAAGGCATGAGCATCGAATACCAGACCAGGTTTTCACCTGAGTTGCTGGATTATACTTCAAAGGGTTTATTTGTACCATTTCAGGAAAAGAACCAGACAGGCCTGCACATTGTAGATGCAAGTGGTGAACCGATCTATCACTTTAGTTACCCCCGACGAATTTACCCTGATTTTCAGTCTGTGCCATCCCTGGTTGTGAAGTCCTTGTTATTTATTGAAAACAGGGAGTTGCTTGACCCGGAGAGGCCTTTTATGAATCCTGCAGTAGATTGGGGCCGCTTTACAAAGGCTTCGATGCACGAAGCTGCGAACTTGCTGGGATTTGATTATAAAACAATTGGTGGCAGTACGCTAGCAACGCAAATAGAAAAATACCGGCATTCGCCATCAGGTTTAACAAGTAGCCCACGCGAAAAACTCCAGCAGATGGCTTCCGCTACTGTACGTGCTTACCAGCAGGGGCCGGAATCCTTGCCTGCCCGTCAGGACCTGGTATTGTCGTATGTAAACACTGTTCCCCTTTCAGGTGCACCTGGTTATGGCGAGGTACACGGAATAGGCGACGGACTTTGGGTTTGGTTTGGAAAGGAATTCGAAGAAGTGAACCATATACTTAACCTGCAGGGGGCCACCGGGGATACTCTTAAAGCTCAGGGGCAGGCACTTCGTCAGGTGCTATCACTCATGATCGCGCAAAGGCGGCCTTCTTACTACCTGGGAGGATCAGGACATGCTGAATTGAATACTTTAACGGGTGGGTATCTGCGACTGTTAGCAAAAAACGGCTACATCACTCCAGAACTTCGGGATGCAGGTCTTGCCCATGAAGTACAATTCCGTGATTTTAAAACCAACCCGGCTGTTGCACCCAAGGATACAGACAAGGGCGCACTTATGGTAAGAACCCATTTATCTGGTTTGCTAGGGGCTCCGTTATACGACTTAGACCGGTTTGACCTGGCAGCAACCAGCACCCTCCAAAGCGACTTGCAGGAACAGGTAAGTCTTTACCTGAACAACCTGAATAAACCTGATTTTGCCCGTTCTGCCGGAATCCTCGGAGAGCATATGCTTACAGAGGCTGGTACACAGGGGGTGCGCTACAGCTTTACCTTATTTGAGCGTACACCGCAAGGCAACCTGGTACGTGTTCAGACAGATAACACAGATCAGCCCTTTGATATTAATGAAGGTAGCAAACTTGAACTGGGTTCTACTGCAAAACTCCGGGTATTGGTCACCTACCTGGAGGTGATCGATGAAATTCACAAACGCTATGCTACACTTTCGCCACAGGAGCTTCGCAAGGAACTGGGGCAGCCACATGACAATCTTACCCGTTGGGTACTGGGCTTCCTGCTAAGTTCAAAAGATAAAAGTGTTGAAGCTACGCTTGCCGCTGCTCTGGAACGCAGGTATTCTGCAAGTCCGTATGAAGCCTTCTTTACCGGCGGCGGACTACACCGCTTTCATAATTACCACAATGAGGATAATGGCAGACGACCTACTGTAAGGGAAGCATTTTTACGGTCTATCAACCTGCCTTTTGTCAGGCTGATGCGTGATGTTGTACGTTATAGTACCTACCAGAATGTAGGGGATGCTGCACGCCTGTTGTCCGACGGCACAGACCCCCGAAGAAAGGAATACCTCACCCGCTTTGCTGATCGGGAAGGGAAGGAGTACCTGCTGCGTTTCTGGCACAAATATAAGGGTAAGCCAACGGATGAACGTTTTGAAAAATTGCTTAGTGGCATGCGGCTCAACGAGGTGCGCTTGGCTGCTGTTCATCGTTTTCTTTATCCGGCTACAGACTCAGTAACCTTCTTTAAAATGCTGAGAACACGCTTACCAGAAGAGAGATTAACAGATGAACGTGTCAGTGAGCTATACCACATGTATGGTCCGGATGCTTTTAACCTGTCAGACCAGGGATATATTTCACGGGTTCACCCACTGGAGCTCTGGTTGCTTAATTACATGCAGCATAACCCTGAAACTACCTGGCCTGCTGTTGTAGAAGCGAGCGCCGATGCACGGCAGGAAGTATACAAATGGTTGTTCAGAACAAAGTATAAGAGTGCGCGCGACTCCAGGATAAGGACGATGCTGGAACTGGAGGCTTTTGACAACATAGAGCAGCGTTGGCAAAAACTGGGTTATCCATTTAATCATTTAGTGCCATCATTGGCTACAGCTTTGGGGTCTTCAGGCGACAGGCCAGAGGCGCTGGCAGAGTTGATGGGCATTATTATGAACCAGGGTGTGCGACAAAGAACACTCCGGATAGAAGGGTTGCATTTTGCTGCGCATACACCTTACGAAACATCGCTCAAGTGGCAAAAGCTGGATGGAGAGCAGGTCATGGCTCCTGAGGTTGCAACTGCTGTTCGCACTGCCTTAACAGAAGTTGTGGACCAGGGAACCGCACGCCGCCTGGAGGGTGGTTTTACAAAATCTGATGGAACACCTGTGATGATGGGTGGTAAAACAGGTACAGGAGATAACCGCGTTGTTACGCTGAGTGTTCGTGGACATCGCATCGCATCACGTTCCATAAACCGCACTGCAACATTTGTGTTCTTCCTGGGAGACAAGCATTTTGGCGCGCTTACAGCATATGTGCCCGGTAGCGAGTCAGCAGATTTCCACTTTACCTCTTCGTTACCGGTGCAAGTGCTCCGAAGTATGGCCCCGATAATTGAGCCTTACCTTCAAACAGACCTTAAGACCATTTCTGATGAAGAACTTGAGAAAGCTAAAGTAAAGGAACAGAAGATAGTTGTTTCAAATGACGGCAAAGTACCTCAGGATGTCCTTACTACTACTGCCTTGCCACAATCGGTGCAATAAACAAGATTACAGGTCCTTAAAAACAGAGTGCCACAGGCTATTACCTGTGGCACTCTGTTTTTAAGGACCTGCGTATGTAGAATCAGGATTAAAATTCTGCAGCCTTGATAAACTAAGCAGTAAATAGGTAGGTGCTTAAATTAAAAAAACTCCTTTACGACCTTTTTGAAAGCCTATATAACCTGTCTTTCTGCTAAGGTATTGCTGTGCAGTTTGCTGTTTCTGTAGCCATAGGCAAAGTATATTATCAGGCCAAGTACGAGCCAGATCAGGAAGCGGCTCCAGTTGGTAATGCCCAGTTCAGTCATCAGGTACAGATTGGTAAGCAAACCAAGAACGGGTATAAGCGACAGGTTTTTGTTAAATGTTACAACAGTTAGCACAGTAGCAGCCGCAATAAAACCTAGTAAAGGGAGTTTGTGTTGCAGACTTTCCCAGCCGCCGTTCATGTTAAAAAAGGCTTCTACTTCGGTACTGCTATACTTCATTAACAAAGCGATAGCTATCAGCACCAGTAAGGGTAATACATACTTGCCATTTATGTAAGGAACTCTGAATCCTTTGCTGATTGAAGTAGATTCTTTTTGTTTTTCTTCCAGTAGAAGTATGCCGCCACATACCAGTACAAATGCAAACAGGGTACCAATACTTGTCAGGTCGGTCACTTCTGTCAGGTTCATGAATAAGGCCGGTACAGCCACTACAAAACCTGTAACAATGGTGGCGAAATAGGGGGTTTTATGCTTTGGATGTATGCGTGAGAAGGCGCTTGGTAACAAGCCATCGCGGCTCATTGTCATCCAGATGCGTGGCTGCCCGTATTGGAATACAAGTAGAACGCTTGCCATAGCAACCACTGCACTTACGGCGACAATTCCGGCAATGGCATCTAACTTAACCCGAGTAAATACAAAGGCCAGCGGGTCTCCGACAGCAAGTTCATTAAATGGCACCATACCTGTTAAGATCAACGCTAGAATAACGTATAAAACCGTGCAGATAATCAATGAGAAGATCATGGCTCGGGGCAGGTCCCGCTGCGGGTTCTCACATTCTTCGGCAGTAGTAGAAATAGCATCAAAACCAATGTAGGCAAAGAACACCGCTGATACGCCTTTCATTATACCTGTCAGTCCGTTAGGTGCGAAAGGAGACCAGTTATCCGTATTAACATAGAAAGCCCCCACACTTATTACCAGTAGAATAACGATCAGCTTAAGCAGCACCAGCAGGTTTGCCGTACGCTTAGACTCTTTGATGCCTGTATATACCAGATAAGTGATCAGAACCGTGATTCCCAGTGCCGGCAGGTCGGCAACCAGCTTGATGCCACCCACAGCGGGGGCATGTAGCCAGGCCAGGTAAGCCTCCTGAATGTTTGCCGGTAAGGTTGTAAGCGTTTCCCCTTTAGCCAGTAATGCTTCTGCAACCTTATAGCCACGGGAGGCGGAAAGGTAATCCATCGTCAGGTATTCTGGCAGGCCTATGCCTATACCGTTCAATACGGCAGTAAAGTAATCGGACCAGGAAATGGCAACGGCAATATTACCAATGGCATATTCCATGAGTAAGTCCCAGCCGATGATCCAGGCCACCAGTTCTCCAAAAGAGGCATAAGCATACGTATAGGCGCTGCCAGAAACTGGTATAGTAGAGGCAAACTGTGCATAGCACAAGGCTGAAAACCCACAGGCAACTGCTGTAAATATAAAAAGCAGCGAAACACCCGGGCCACCAGCTGCACTGGCATTACCGATGGTACTGAAGATTCCGGCTCCAATAATTGCAGCAATGCCAAAGGCTACCAGGTCTTTCAGGCGCAGGCTTCGTACCAGGTTCGTGCCGTGTATGTTGCCATCTCTTTCGTAATCAGCCAGTAAAAGATCGGTACTTTTTCGGCGCGTAAGATTATTAATGAAGTTTCTCATTTTAAAGCTGTATCACAGCCATCCTTATAAAAACTAAGTGCTAAGTCTTTTGAGTTTAGGTAATTGCGCCGGCATAATAACCAATGGCACTTTTTCTACTTTAACAGAACTGGTATCCAGGCCAAACCATTTGCTCTCGGAACTGGTGTATTCTTTAATATTAAAGTACCACTCCATAATGAAGCGCTTTTTCAGAGGCAGGTCATTCTCGTAAGAGAGGAACTTCTCAAGCACAACAAACCGGAAGTCCCCGATCAGGTGCTGTTTGTTAAGGGAGTAATAGCGGCTGGTAATATCTACTTCTCCATTTCCCACCAGTTCTTCTACTACTTTCCTGAAAAACAGGTTAATACGCTGTTCTATCCTGAACCCAAGCCTGAAATCAACCCGGATAACGGCATCGTCTGCAATTTTCCGCACCTTGTATTCTGTTGTAAAAGGCTCATCTGTTGTCTCCACGTGCACAAACCAATAAATATCAGCCCGTTTTGGTCGTCGCTGGAATATGGAGTAAATGATCTTCGACTCGATTTCCTTGGGATGCGGGGCACTGGTCATAAAGACCAGGTGCGTGGCATACTTCGGCACCGATTCATCTGCACTAAGTTCTTTTAAAGCCGGGATATATTGCTTCAGGCGTACATATTCTGTTAGGCTTCGCTTGATATCGAAAGCATTGATCCAGATGTACATGATCGTGAGTAACACGCCGCCAATGAGTAAAGACACCCAGCCCCCATGAGGGAATTTGCTTAAGTTAGCCACTAGGAAGGCAAGCTCAATGGCCAGATACACAGCCAGGAAAATAGATACCAGAACCCTGGACTTACACTTCGTGTAGAGGTAATAGGACATCAGGATGGTAGTGGAAAGCATAGCCATGGTAATGGCCAGTCCATATGCTGCTTCCATCTGGCTTGATTCCCGGAAATACAGCACTACCCCAATACAACCCAGCCAGAGGAGCCAGTTAATGCTTGGCACGTAGAGTTGTCCTTTCTGGTTGGTAGGGTAGATGAGTTTTACTTTAGGCCAGAGGTTCAACCGGATAGCCTCCCCGATCAGGGTAAAAGAGCCTGTTACAAGCGCCTGGCTGGCAATAATGGCGGCTATGGTGGCAACCGTGATACCAAGGAGTAAGAACCAGGCAGGCATGATGCCATAAAATGGGTTCTCATGAAGCACATTACCTTCCTGCGTCATCAGCCATGCTCCTTGCCCCAGGTAGTTTAACAGCAAGCTTAATTTTACATAGGTCCAGCTAAACCGGATATTGGGGCGGCCACAATGCCCCAGGTCAGAGTAAAGCGCCTCCGCACCTGTAGTACAAAGGAACACTGCCCCCAACAACCAGAAACCTCCCGGGTAGTTTACCAGCAACTGGTAAGCATAGTATGGGTTCAATGCCTGTAAGATCTCCGGATGATGAATTACAGAAATAGAACCCAAGGAGCCCAGCATAGTGAACCAGATGAGCATGATCGGTCCGAAAGCTTTTCCTACTATCTCCGTTCCGAAGCGCTGCATCAGGAATAATCCGGTAAGGATGGCCAGTACGATGGGTACGGTTGGCAGATCAGGGTAAAGCATCCGGAGGCCTTCGATCGCAGATGATACCGAGATAGGAGGTGTAATGATGCCGTCAGCTAAAAGGGCCGCACCACCGATCATAGCAGGCACAATCAGCCAGGCTGCTTTGCGCCTTATCAGGGTGTACAACGAAAAAATGCCCCCTTCACCGTTGTTGTCTGCCTGCAGGGTCAACAGCACATACTTAACTGTTGTTTGCAACGTGAGGGTCCAGAATACACAGGAGATTCCGCCATATACCAACGCGGCAGATATGGGAGCATCTCCGATAATTGCTTTCATTACATAAAGGGGAGATGTACCGATGTCACCGTAAATAATGCCCAGTGAGATCAGGATTCCTGCTGTGGAAACGGCGTTGCCCTTTGTTTTAAAACTCATTAATAGATTTGTAAAATGTAAAATACCCCCTAAATGAGGCAAAAAGAATTTGGAGGAAGCCTAAAACTGCCTTCGTAATTTAAAACGCTGTCTGAATAAACTTACAACTGGTGGCAGCATAGAAACTGCGATGATGCCCAGTACAAGGAAAGAGAAATTATGCCTTACAACAGGCATATTACCAAACACAAAGCCCAGCATTATAAAGACACACACCCATAGAAGCGAGCCAGCCACGTTGAAATAAAGAAAGCGCCTGTAATTCATCCGGGCCATACCTGCAACAAATGGCGCAAACGTACGCACAATAGGGATAAAGCGGGCATAAATAATTGTACTGCCGCCGTAACGCTCGTAAAAAGCTTCCGCCTGCCGGATGTGGCTTTGCTTGAGAAACCAATAGTTTTTATCATAAAACTTCTTCCCCAGCTTACTTCCGGTGTAGTAATTGAATGAATCGCCGAGTATAGCTGCTACACAGAGCAAAGCTAAAAGCATGACCAGGTTCAATCCTGAAGAAGGAATAGCTGCCAGTGCGCCCAGGGCAAACAATAAGGAATCGCCGGGCAAAAAAGGTGTTACCACAAGGCCTGTCTCGCAGAAAATGATCAGGAACAGGAGGAGGTAAATCCAATGGTGATACTGACGCAGCAGCTCTAGCAGGTGAAGGTCAATATGTAAAATGAAATTGAGGAGTTGCTGAATTAGCTCCATAAACTAGTCCCTTTCGGGAATTCAAATATTATGTTAAATGTTGCCAGGCTTACCTTGTCAAGTATAGACTGCATGAGTTTTTCCGCGGAAAAGGGGAAAAGAGAATTCGGGAAATGAGGAGAATTAGGGTCCTTTGCTTAAGGGGATTCGCAGGCCACTATCGCCTTTTGAGCCAGGAAAAGGGCAGATATCTCCCTCCGTAGATGATGATGTTGGATATAAAGCGGCTAACAGCGTGTGCAGGCAGGGGAGCAATACAGCTTTATCGAGCTGCAAAACAGCCGCTGCGGTATTACCGGATACCTCGCCGGCAATAAGCACAGACTGAGCAGGTGAAGTGGCTGACAGATCTTCCTGGTGGCTTACAGCTGCTAAAACGGCGGCTTCAACGGAAACAGGAACGCTTAAAGCAAATACACAGCTCAGCAGTACTGCCAGCAGTGTGTAGATCTTTCTAACGTGTTGTTGCGAACCTGTACATTTCATCGCGCAAAGGAATGGGGTAGTTCCGATTAAAACAATAGGGTATGGCAGTTATTTTAAACACATGTAAGAAGTGTTATATAAAAACTCTGCCTGCTTTGCTTTTCCAAAGCTTTTAAATGTGAAATCAACAGCATCATTAGCCGCATACTAACAGTGGTCCGAAAATTTTCGTTCCGGACCACTCCTGAGGGTTTTCTTTCTCAATTGCTAGTAAAGCATGATTGCCTATGCATAGACCTGGCCTGGCAAGGCTGGTGATTTTACAGCTATATGTGCTTGTATGATGTTATTCCATTTTTCAGAAAGCAGAAGCTCATTGCTGAAATTCAGGTTTTCCTCCTTGCTGTAAAACTCTATAAACTTCGCTTGCTGCTTAGGAGTGCGGGTGTGTAAAGCCAGATCTACACGTTCAATTACTTTATTGCCGCCTGAGTCTGTACTTGTTTTACTTATCCCGCTCTTAATAATTTCCGCCAGGTCTACCAGCTCCTGCTGCTCATTTCCGGCTTGGTTGCGGGTGTACAACAGCTTCTTTTTTTCAGTATCAATTCCTATAGCATAAAAAGGCTCCCAGAAATCATATTGAGTAATCGTTAACTGCTGCTGCTCTCCCAGCTTAATGAAGTCTTCTATTATTTTATTCTTTTTTGCCTTTTGTACATGTTGTACATAAAGTATAGGCACAAGGAAAAATGCCACAGAAACGAGGCCTATAATTACTGTTTCGAAATCCATCTTTGTTTTTTGGTAATAGTTTACAAAATCCTGCCTTAGCCAGTAACATAGTAATATGCCCGGGAAAGCAGGTTTATCAAATATTTAAAAGCGCATGCCCCACAGGGCAAGCCGAAAACAAAGAGGTAACTACCAAAAATACTGGAAAGGGAAAATTAAGCTATACCCGCTGAGGCCCTGGCAAAAAGACCCTGTGTGAGCCAGGTATTGCGAGGCAAGGCTGTGTCTGCAAAACTCAAGCGCATAAAAGGCATTTAGAAAGCCAAAAGCTTGATCTTTAGCGTTTGGTGCAGGGGTTTGATTTATAGGGGCTACCTGGAGCTCATCAGCTTTATGCGAGAATAGGAATTTTACCTGCTCACTCTGCGAAAAGCTTGTTTCAGCTGCCTGTGTCCCTTTTTTTTCTGCTGAAGCCTGGTAAATGTCTTTGCAGGCGACTTCCTGTATGCTGGCAAATGACAGCATTGTCGTAAATAGCAGGAGCAAAGAAGATTTAAGCAGGTTTCCCATGCGCCAAATGTACTGCCAAAGAGGATAATTCAAACAAAAGCAGAAATATATTTTTTCCGAATATCCAATCAAGTATATATCCTGTGTTATTATCTGAGTCGTACTGTTATTTTATGATGCTTTAAGGTTAAGGAGGATAGTAGGATGTATTGCCTGCACAAGTTGATAAGTAGCTTTAATTAAACTTTTATACTTTGTACCAGTATGGTGTGGTAGCTGTCAATGTGCTGTTGGCTACGACTTTTTGTATAATTTACTCCAGATCTATGGTGCTATGTGGTGGATCTACGCTTTACTTTCTGCATTTTTTGCGGCATTAACAGCCATCTTAGCTAAGATCGGTGTCTCCAATGTAAACTCTGATCTTGCCACGGCTATTCGTACGGTAGTGATCCTGGTCGTAGCCTGGGGCATAGCCATGGCACGGGGAGAGGTGAAAGGCTTACAAGCAGTTTCGGCAAATAGTATGCTGTTCCTGGTTTTATCCGGATTGGCTACAGGGCTTTCATGGATATTCTATTTTAAGGCATTAAAGTTAGGTAAGGTATCCCAGGTGGCCCCGGTTGACAAGTTGAGCATCGCCTTGACCATTCTGCTTTCGGTGGTGATCTTAAAAGAGGTGCTCACGCTCAAAGTAGCTTTAGGGGCCTTGCTGATTATAATCGGTACATTGGTGCTTATTCTCTGAACTGGCCGGTGTATACGGAGTGTAGTACACTTCCCTTATTTCAGGTGCTGCAGAAATACCGAACTACCTGTTCTTTCACAAAGCAGCCCTGGGCTGGCTCAATTTTTAATTCCGTTGTAAATTCACCCTGCTAATGTCACATTCTTTACTGTGCCAAAGCTGTTTCCGGGTGCAGCACATCCGGATTTCTGAAAGAACTCCGGATGCAGCAGTAAGTAAGGCAATACCTGCAATCACGGCACTTATGCCAAATATATCACTGAATACCCCGGCAGCTACCGCACCAGCCACATACCCGAAATCGCGCCAGAAACGAAATACGCCAATGGTTTGCGGCCGCTCATCGGGGTGGGTGTTCTCAGCCACAACAGCCAGGAAATTTGGATAAACCAATGCCGTGCCTGCACCTAAAACGGCAAGGACCGCCACCAGTAGTTGGTAGTTATCAGCCAGCAACAGCATGCCAATAGCCACTCCCTGTAGCATCATACCCAGGCTAAGCAACTGCTTCTTGCAAAGCACATCTCCAAGTTTGCCTGTAATTAACTGGCCAAGCCCCCAGACGGCAGGATATATGCCCGCTAGTAACCCTGTTTCAGCTAAGGAATATCCCTTTGAGATGATCAGTACCGGCAATAAACCCCATAGCACGCCATCGTTCATGTTATTGATAAAACCATTCAGCGTTACGGAGCCAAGGTTGGGATGCCGCCAGGTGGTATCTTTCCAGATGTTACGAAGCAATGGCAGGTTGCTCTGCACAGATTCGGTTTGTACATGTGCCCGTGTGTCACGCACGAAAATGGCCGTTAACAGCAAGCCTGCCATCGAAAAAAAGATGCCGGGTAAAAAGGCGTAGGTGATCACACCTGACTCAGAAGCAATATAACCAGCTAGGAAAGAAACCAGCCCGACCGCCAGGTAACCGGCAGACTCATTTATACCCATGGCCAGCCCACGGCTTTTCTCTCCTACAAGGTCAATTTTCATGACTACCGTTGCAGACCAGGCTAAGCCCTGGTTAATACCCAAAAACAGGTTGGCAACTATTACCATCCACCAATCAGTAGCATAAAGGAGGAGCCAGGGCACAGGCAAAGCAAACAACCAGCCGTACAACAAAAGTTGCTTGCGTGTATAGCGCTTCGATAGCCTGCCCATAAGCATATTAGCAAGTGACTTAGCAATACCAAAAGCAACTATAAATGAAAGCAGGGCTGTATTTCCGTTTAAGCTGAACATACTTTCGGCAAATTCCGGTATCACAGACCGCTCTAACCCTACCATCGCTCCAACAAATCCATTTACCAATACCAGGAGCCAGAACTGGCCTGCGTTTTCCTTTAATCCTAGCTTTATACTTGTTTCTGATTTCATTGGCATGTTCAATTACTGTAATAGCAATTCAGGTTGCGGAGTAGTAACTTCAAAATTTATAAACGGGCCTTGCACCTGTAAGAAAAGCACCGGGTAAATAAACTTCGAGCAGCTCTGTCTCTTCAGGCAGTACCAAACTATACTGATCATGATCTTTCAGAGGGGTTCACCAGGATTTATTTCTGGCAACCTTACAAAACTATAAAAAAAGAGTTTGGGGTTCAGTGACTTTGGTCACGTACTAAAAAAGGTTAGTTTTCAAGTGGCTTGCTAAAAGAATTCAAGTTAGCTGGTGAGGCCAGGTATTTGCAGGCAGCTGTTTTAAATTGATTTTGCTTAGGGCAACCTGCAGAACCAAATGCATGTTTCAGGTGGCTAAAAGAGTAGAATTAGAAGAAGCATTATGACATGAATGAGCTGAACACCGTAAGTGAGGGTAATCACTTGATGTAATATTATAATATATAGACGCAGGTATGAAGGCAATTGAATTGAACGAGAATAATTCAACGCTGATAATTTCAGGTAGTCAAGCCACCAGGAGTATCGATATTAAAAAAGTTACCGTGAACAGGTGGCCGGCGGCAGATGACAGTTTAAAAATGCTGGTGCTCGATGAAAAGGATGTGCCAATCTATAGTCAGGTTATGGAAACATCGCAGGCAAGGCAGGGTGGCACAATAGAGGTTGATAAAAGGTTTGTATTCTATGATCATCTTTCGGTGCAGTTTATCACTGAAAGGGAAAATAGTGGATTTGATGTAACGCTAAACTTTATCTGAGCAAGGCCTCGAGATCTGGTACAGGTAACCTGGCTTCCTTGCAAAATAGCATTGACTAGGAGAGGCACACACTAATTTTTTGATGGGGCCTGTTAGCAAAGGCGTGTAAGGTTAATAGAATGCTTTTTGCAGTGCATATTAATTTTGTAGCTTTGAAAAACAGGAAGTGCCATAGCAATGAAGCATAAATTAAATCGGTTCCAACTGGCATTTTTCAGATGGCGCAGAAGGCAGAGCAATAACCGGATCATGCCTTTTGTTCTAAGCGTTTTGGTGGGCTTAATTGTAAGCGTTGCAGCAATTCTCATTAAAACCATCATCTTCTACATTGAGCAATACGCGGTTTACTTCGCTCCGCACCTCCTCAACTTCCTGTTGCCCCTGATCGGCTTTCTGCTGGTAACTTTCCTTAACCGCAACGTATTCAGTAAAACCGCCTACTTCAGCGGTGCCCGAAATGTAATTGAGTCCATCGAAAAAAACAGCTCCATTATTAAGTTCAGGCTTATTTACTCCAAATTCGTGACAACAGGCCTGACCATTGGCTTTGGTGGTAGCTCAGGGGTAGAGGCCGCCATTATCTCCAGTGGGGCAGCCGTGGGGTCTAACGTGGGCAGGATATTGGGGCTGGGCTATCGGTTACGTACGCTTCTGATCGGTTGTGGCGTTGCGGCCGGAATATCTGCGGTCTACAATGCACCCATGGGAGGCTTTATCTTTGCCCTCGAAACGATTCTCCCCGAGTTCACACCCACGCTGCTTATCCCGCTCCTGGTTGCCGCTGCAGCCGGTAAAATACTCTTTGAGTTCATTATGGGGCAGCACCTGCGGTTTGAGGTTCCGCTCACCGATTTTGTGTATGAACAGATCCCACTGGTGATCCTGCTCGGAGTGTTTGGCATGCTCATGTCAAATTACCTGCTTAAAACTTATAGCTACTGTGCCGCTTACCTCTCACGCATAAAAAACGCTTACCTCAGGGCACTTATCGGAGGGGTGGCACTGGGCAGCATCATTTACCTGCTGCCGCCAATGTATGGCGAGGGGTATGTAAGTATAAATGCTTTGCTCAATTCAGAAGAGCGTTCGCTGATAGTGAACTCACCGCTGGCTGCACTGCCCAGCACCATCTGGCTGAATTTTCTTTTCTTTTTCCTGATCACGATGGTCAAGCCAATTGCCACAGGTATTTGCGTTAACTCAGGCGGGGAGGGAGGATACTTTGCACCTTCTATCATTACAGGAGGTTTTATGGGGTTCCTGTTCTATAAAGTTGCAGTGCTGGTTTTCCCGTTTTATGAGCTAAGTTCTTCAACCTATATGTTCCTCGGGATGGCAAGCGTTTTTGCCTGCATTATGAATGCGCCGGTAACGGCTATATTCCTGGTGGCAGAGATCACACAGAGCTATCAGTTGTTTGTGCCGCTTATGCTGGTATGCGCAGTTTCTTATTTTCTCAAATATTACGTAGAGAACCTCAGTACAAAAGTGATACAACCAAAGGGGCAAAGCAAGGCCTTAAGGATGGACCGTATACTCCTAAACCAGCTGGATATCAGGGAGCTCATCGAAGAAGCGGATACTTCTGTGGAGGAAGGCTCTCCTTTCCGGAATGTAGTGGAAGTTTTTGCGAACTCAAACAGAGATGTGCTGCAGGTGCTGGACGGCGAAGGAACACTGGTCGGTACGATCGCTTTGAGCGATATGCGAAAACAACTGGGCGACATTTCGAATTATGATACCTTAACAGCAAAAGACCTTATGCAGCCTCCTAATGTTACTGTGGATATAGATGAATCGGCGGCAACTGTCCTGGATAAATTCGATGAAAGTAAACTCTGGTCGCTGCCGGTAGTGCGTAATGGTAAGTTCAAGGGCTTTATTTCAAAAAGCAGGCTGTTGACGCAATACCGTAAGGAGCTTACCCGCGTGAACAGGTTTTTTTAGCAAACAGGCATAAACGCTGCTTGTTTTAATTTCATTAGCTAAACCATAAGTATAGATTTTCATGAAAGGATACCTGCTACTTGTTTTCATACTTTTGATCCTGGTATCCTGCGGAGCTAAACAGGAGAAAACAAGTCCGACAGTGGAGGATATTTCTGAGTCTGTTTATGCGTCGGGGGTAGTAAAAAGTAAAAACCAGCACCTGGTGTATCCTAAAGTAAGTGGCATTATACAGGAACTGTACGTTACCGAGGGCGATGTAGTGGCCGAAGGTGCCCCGCTGATGAAACTGGATAACGAGGCAGCAAGGTTGAGCACAGAAAATGCCCGTATCGCAGCCGAATATGCCCGGGTAAGCGCCAACGCCGAAAAGTTAAAAGAACTACAAGCCTCCATAGACCTTGCCAGGAGCAAAAAACAAAACGATTCTCTGCTGCTGGTCAGGCAGCGGAACCTGTGGGCAAAACAGATAGGCACCAAGGTAGAACTGGAGCAGCGTGAGCTCAACTACAAAAATTCTGTTACAGCCTATAAGTCGGCCTTGCTCCGTTACAACGACCTGAAAAAGCAGCTGGACCTTGCAGCGAAGCAGTCGCAGAAAAACCTGCAGATCAGCCAGACCATGACGGATGACTATACTGTAAAAAGCGAAACCAAAGGGAAAATATACAGCGTTCTGAAAGAGGAAGGGGAGATGGTGAGTCCGCAGGTGCCGGTGGCAATTATCGGCGATGCAGATGATTTTATAGTTGAGTTGCAGGTAGATGAATTTGATATTGCCAGCATCAAACCCGGCCAAAAGGTACTGCTTAACCTGGATAGCTACAAAGGGCAGGTATTTGAGGCAAAGGTATACAAAGTGAACCCGGCGATGAACGAACGAACGCGGTCCTTTACAGTTGAAGCCAGCTTTACAAAAGCGCCCCCGGCACTCTTTCCGAACCTTACCACCGAAGCAAACATTGTTATCAAGGTTAAAAAAGATGCCCTCACAATACCGCGCGAATATTTACAGGACGGATCTTACGTAACGACCGAAGACAAGGAGAAGGTAAAAGTTAAAACAGGACTGAAAGACTATCAGAAGGTTGAAATAGTGGATGGACTATCGAAAGATGCCATTTTGGTGAAACCGGCAAAATGAACAGCAAACTAATTTTAGGCATAGCTAAATCGCTTTTGTTAGCCCGCTGGCGGCAGACCCTGGTGGCTGCCGTAGGGGTTACTTTCAGCATTGCGATGTTTATCACCCTGCTGGGATTTATGAATGGCCTCAATGACCTGCTGGACGGACTGATACTGAACCGAACGCCCCACGTACGCCTCTACAACGAGATCAAGCCGACCCAGAACCAGCCGGTCAATGCTTCAGAAGAATTCAAGGATTCATATAATTTTATAAACTCTGTTAAATCCGGCTTTGCGCGGCAGGAGATCTACAACAGTGGACCGATCATGAAAGCCGTGAAAGCCGACAAACGTGTTTTAGGAGCGGCTCCTAAGCTAACCGCACAAGTGTTCTTTAACGAAGGCACCATCGATATCACAGGTATTATCAATGGCATAGAGGTGGAGGAGGAGATGCGGCTGTTCAACTTCCAGGATTATGTAACTGCCGGTTCGGCCATAGACGTAAAAAACGTGTCGAATAGCATTATACTTGGCAAAGGCCTTGCCGATATCCTGATGGCCGACATTGGTGATGTGGTACAGGTCACAACGGTACAAGGTGAACGCTTTCCTTTGAAAGTGGTAGGGTATTTCCAATCAGGTATACAGGAGATAGACAAAGTACAGAGCTATGCATCTATCGGTACAACTCAAAAGCTTTTAGGGAAGCCTGCCAATTATATCACGGACATACAGGTAAAACTGAATGACATTGAGCAAGCCCCTGCAGTGGCAAAAGAGTATGAGCAGCTTTTTAATGTTGATGCAGAGGACATACAGACGGCCAACGCTCAGTTTGAAACAGGAAGTTCTATCAGGTCGCTTATTTCATATGCCGTTGGAGTGACTTTACTTATTGTAGCGGGCTTCGGTATCTTTAACATCCTGAACATGATGATCTATGAAAAAATGGACTCTATCGCCATATTAAAGGCTACAGGTTTTTCCGGCAGCGATGTAAATAAAGTGTTTCTGGTAATAGCGCTTAGTATTGGTTTTTTCGGTGGCATGGTTGGCCTGGCGTTTGGTTTTGTATTCTCTCTGATCATCGATAGCATTCCGTTCAATACGGCTGCTTTACCCACCGTAGAAACATACCCAATTAACTATAACCCTGTTTATTATTTCATTGGCGGGTCTTTTTCATTGATCACCACCTATTTTGCAGGTTTTTTTCCGGCGCGCAAAGCCAGCAGGGTAGACCCTGTAGAAATTATAAGGGGCAAATAACATGCAGGATACCATACTAGAGGCAAGGCATATCAACAAAGAGTTTCACGACCCGGTTACGGTACAGGTGCTCTCTGATATCACTTTTTCGGTAAACAGGGGGGAATTTGTTTCTGTGATCGGAAAATCAGGCTGCGGTAAATCCACGCTGCTCTACATACTATCAACAATGGATACAGATTATTCGGGGGAGTTGCTGATAGACCAGGAGGTTATGACGGGGAAAAAAGATGTGGAACTTGCCCGGATACGCAATGAGATGATCGGCTTTGTTTTTCAGTTTCACTACCTGCTCAACGAGTTTTCGGTACTGAAAAACGTGATGCTGCCCGGCTTGAAATTAAATAAGTATACTGAACAGGAACTGGAACACCGGGCCCTGGAGCGCCTCAAGATGCTGGGTATCGATCATTTGGCTACTAAGAAAGCATATAGGATTTCGGGAGGCGAGAAGCAGCGGGTAGCCATTGCCCGCGCACTTATCAACGACCCGCTTATTGTGATGGGAGATGAACCGACAGGTAACCTGGATACTTCTAACAGTGACATGGTTTTTGATATTTTCAAGGACCTGGCCCAGGTGCATAAGCAGACATTGCTCATTGTAACACACGATGAAAGCTTCGCAAGAAATACAGGCCGCATCATTGAAATGGAAGATGGCAGGATCATACGGCATTAAAGAAAAATGAATGGCCCTCTGCTGCATAGTAGCAAAATCAGAACATGCTTGCCGTATCAGCTATTTTAGCAGGCAAAACACAAGCGGGTGAGGCATTAAAAGTTTCACTCCAATTTTGGTTTATTCGTATCTTTATTCGTTAGCTTTACGCCGGATTTACTATTCATGGTAACAGGGGAATACCCTTAAAGTTTGCTTTATGCCTGTTCAGGCACAAATTTTTATTGTGTTATTAATACCAATCTACAATGAGCCTAGAATCTGACACTGTTTCATCTTTTTCTCCGGATGAAAAGTTGCACGATAAAAGTGATGTCTTACTCAATAGTATCATTGATTACGCTATTTACTTAGTTGATCCAGCGGGGTATGTTACAACCTGGAACACAGGAGCCAGTCAATTAACTGAGTTCGAAGCAAGTGAGATCATCGGCAATCATTTTTCCAAATTATTTACTTCTCAGGATAGGGAAAATGAGTACCCTTCAAAAATGCTTACAGAGGCTAAAGCCCGGGGCAGGTTTGAGGATGAGGGTTGGCGCGAAAAGAAAGGGGGAATTGTTTATTGGTCAAATGATATTGTCCGACCTGTTTATAACCAGGATGGAAGGCTAACGGGCTACTCTATCGTAAGCCGTGACATATCTGAAAAGAACAAAGCCAGGGATGATTTTTACAGAGCATTCCAGGAGCTGAAGCAAAGCGAAGAAAAATTCAGAATGCTGGTAGAAGGTGTATCTGATTACGCCATATTTATGCTGGACCCGGCAGGTAATGTGGTTACCTGGAATGAAGGTGCCCGCAAAATGAAAGGGTATGAAGCGAAGGAGATCGTTGGCAAACACTTCTCTAAGTTTTACAGCAAAGAATCTATTGAGAATCGCTTCCCGGATTATGAGTTGAAACAAGCCAGTGAAAAAGGAATTTTTGAGGATAATGGCTGGCGCTATCGAAAAGATGGTTCTGCTTTTTGGGCCAATACCTTGATAACAGCTATTTATAACGACCAACATGAACTGATCGGTTTCTCAAAGATTACCCGCGACCTGACTGAACGGCTTATAATGGAGCAGCAGTTGTACCGGATGAATGAGGAACTGAAGGACAGTGAAGAGAAAATTCGACTGCTGGTTGATAGCGTGAAAGATTACGCCATTTTGATGTTGACTCCCGAGGGCAATATAATGAGCTGGAACGAGGGGGCAAAGCGAATCAAAGGGTATACAGCTGACGAGATTATCGGTAAAAACATTTCTACCTTTTACACACGCGAAGCCATCGAGGAAGGATTCCCGCAATATGAGATGAAAAAGGCGCAGGAGTTGGGGCACTTTGAAGATGAAGGCTGGCGCATACGTAAAGATGGAACAGCTTTCTGGGCAAATGTTATAATTACTCCTATCTATAATTCTGAAAACAGGCTTCTTGGTTTTGCTAAAATTACCCGCGACTTAACGGAACGGCGGCGAAATGAAGAACTGATGTTAAAGAACAACGAACTGCTCAAGATCAATAACGAACTTGACAGCTTTGTATATGCCGCTTCACACGACCTGAAGGCTCCAATTATCAACCTGGAAGGCCTTCTGGACGCACTCAAAGAAGATCTTGGCGATGACATTCAGAAGTATGAGACGCTACTTCAACTGATGGGTGGCTCGGTAAGTGCGCTTAAAAACGTTATTACGGATCTATCAGATATTACCAAACTCGACTTTGTA
Source organism: Pontibacter sp. MBLB2868 (assembly GCF_051904785.1). Classification (NCBI taxonomy): domain Bacteria; kingdom Pseudomonadati; phylum Bacteroidota; class Cytophagia; order Cytophagales; family Hymenobacteraceae; genus Pontibacter; species Pontibacter sp. MBLB2868. The sequence goes on from NZ_CP196710.1 coordinate 1,367,674, forward strand.
AAAGCTAATGTTGAAAGTATAAACATTCCTGCTTTGCTGGAAGAGATAAAAGTGGATCTGGATGGCCTGATCAACAGAAGTAACGCAGATGTAAAGATCGGGTCGCTTGACTTTGAGGAAATAAAATATTCGCGAAAAAACCTGCGCAGCATTATTTTCAATCTTTTATCGAACGCCATTAAATACGCTGCCCCACATCGGGTTCCTGAAGTTTCTATCAACACAATTATTTCGGAAAACGGCCAGTACGTCTTATCTGTGACAGACAACGGCTTAGGCATACACCAAAGCCATACGAATAAGATATTTTCACTGTTTAAGCGTGCCCACGACCATGTTGAAGGATCTGGCGTTGGGTTATACCTCATAAAGCGCATACTGGATAATTCCGGTGACAGCATTTTAGTGGATAGCAAAGTGGGAGAGGGCTCTACGTTTAGCGTTTATTTTAATCAGCAGGTTAACAAAGCCGGCGCCTGAGTTTAGCAGGACAGAATTGCTGAAAGTGTTAGTACTATGGAGATGACAGAAGAAGAGTTTGATAAAAAATATACCGATACACTGGACCACTTGCTAAAAGCTATGGCTGAGAATCCGGATATAGACCCTGCTAAATTCTTTGGCATGACCTGTATTCTGGAAAACCTGCGTTTCTTTAGCCCGGTTCTCTATGGGGTTATTTCCAGCGGAAAAAAGAAGTAAGAATTCCAATTTCCTGCTGAGCTGCACATTTAGTATTGCCATCATCCTGTGAGCTACTTCTTGTTCATCGCCTCAAAACCCGATATTACATCAAACAGCTCCTCATCAATGGCATTCTGCCGGAGCCGGTTGTAAGTATGGCGCACATCCTACAGCAGTTCTTTTATGTTCTTCTCAGCACGCTGCATGGCAATCACGCGGGCTGCGTTCTCGCTGTTGAGAGATTCTGCACAGGCTTTAAAAAGCGTAACGAAAACATACTCCCCGATCAGGGATTTCAGAGTAGTTTCAGGGTTGATCACCTGGGGGTTCGGGTGGTTAGGCCAGGGTTGAGAGGTCATCTCATGTAACCATCTATCATCGAGTGGCAGTATCCGCTGGCTTTGTGTTGAGTATATTCCGTTCGGGTTCGGACGATTATGGAAAATGTTTGCAGCCACGCTCCAGCGGCACCAGCACTTCGATCACTTTAATACCCGTTTCAAATATCCCGGAGCAAGGTGTTGAGCGGAGGGACACCATTCTCAAACCAGGCATCCACCACGCTTCCGCGTATGCTGACCACTTTGCCTGGACTGGAATTGGTTTTCATCATCACATATTCAAATCATTATAGATTATGTAACGTTTATAAGAACGAATGTTGATTTGTATTGTTCAGGCGCCAGCACAATTTGCAATGAAAACAAGGGAAAGGACATATCTATTGGACCGGTTGTGGGAATTGCAGCACGACCGTGGTTACCTGAGCGATGCCGATATTGCTCAAGTTGCTGTGGAGTTTGGGATCTCTCCGGTGGATGTAGAGGGCGTAGCAGGTTTTTACCATTTCTTTCACAGGCAGCCCACCGGAAAGTATACCATCTACCTGAATAACAGCATTCTCTCCTGGTTTCATGGGTTTGAGCGGGTAAAAGCCGCTTTTGAAAAAGAAACCGGAGCCCCTTTGGGAGGCGTAGACCCTACAGATACGTTTGGGTTTTTCGAAACATCCTGCATCGGCCTTAGCGACAGGGAACCGGCAGCACTCATCAACTTTCACCCTTTTACAAAACTCACGCCACAGAAGGTAAAGCGCATTATCAACGGTCTTAAAGATGGTAAACCGCCGGCAGAACTGGCAGATGCTATTGAGGAAAAAGTGCGTTACAAGCCGCAAAAGGATAAAGCTATACTGCTCAGAGCCTTTGAACCAGGTAAAGCGTTAGCCAGGTTACAGGGCCATTCCCCGGAGGAAGTGATAAGCACGATCAAAGACTCCGCCTTATCTGGCAGGGGAGGCGCTTTTTTCCCGACAGGCATGAAATGGGAGTTTGCCCGCAAGGCGAAAGGCACGGTGAAATACATAGTGTGTAATGCTGATGAGGGGGAGCCAGGTACCTTTAAAGATCGTGCTTTGCTTAACCTGCTGCCGGGTTTGCTGATAGAAGGGATGATCGTGGCTGGCTATGCCGTGGGCGCAACAGAAGGTATTATCTACCTGAGGGCTGAGTATACCTGGCTGCTACCCAAGTTGCATGCTGCACTGGAGGAGTACCGCCAGAAAGGCTATTTAGGAAAAAGTATAAAAGGGTTGGGCAAGTATAAGTTCGATATCCGGGTGCAACTGGGGGCAGGGGCTTATATCTGTGGCGAAGAAACTGCTTTGCTGGAGTCGCTGGAAGGGAAGCGTGGAGAGCCTCGGCTAAAAAACGTGTTCCCGACGGATAAAGGTTTTTTGGGTAAGCCAACCGTCATCAACAACGTGGAGACCTTTTGTGCTGCAGCCCGCATCATAGAACTGGGGGTAGAGCATTTTAAAAGTATGGACACACCAAAATCTACCGGCACTAAGCTCTTAAGTATAGCCGGCGATTGTAAAAAGCCGGGGCTTTATGAAATAGAATGGGGGATGAAACTGGGAAAACTGCTGGAGCTGTGTGGTGCCGAAAACCCAAAGTACATCCAGGTCAGTGGTCCTTCCGGCGAGCTTATTTCTATAGATGAAAAAGATCGGGCCATCTCCCAGGAAGACATCCGTTGTGGCGGTTCGGTGATGATCTTCAATGCGCAGCGCGACCTGTTCACCATACTTCAAAACTTCTCCCGCTTCTTCACCTATGAGTCCTGCGGCCTTTGCACGCCCTGTCGCGCCGGAAACCCACAACTGCTGCACATGATCGAGCGGATGATAAAAGGACAGGCAGCACCCGGCGATGTGGAGAAGGCCCTGCAATGGTCCGCCATCGTTAAACACAACAGCCGTTGCGGCCTCGGGCAAACCTCACCAAACTCATTGGAGCAGGCCATACACAAGTTCCCGGAGCTGTTCCATGAAAAGCTTGTGCCCGACGATAAGTATAACCGGGAGTTCAGTTTAGAAAAGGCCACAGAAGCTTATAACCGTTTAACACATGCCGAAGACTAAGAAAGAAGTAACGATCGTACTGGACGGCAAAAAGATAAGGTGTGCCGAAGGGGAAAATCTGCTGAAAGTAGCACAGGCTAACAGCACTTTCATACCTGCAATTTGCTATTTCGATCACCTGGACCCACCGCTGGGAACCTGCCGCGTGTGCACCGTGAAAGTGAAAGGTAAGTTTACCGCCGGCTGCCAGGTGATGGCAAAAGAGGGGCTGGAGGTGGAGGTGATGACGCCGGAGCTGCTGGACCACCGGAAGGCCGTGGTGGAGATGCTGTTCACGGAAGGAAATCACATCTGCCCGCTTTGCGAGAAAAGCGGGAAATGTGTGCTGCAGGCGCTTGGCTATGAAATGGGGATGGAAACGCCACGCTTCCCATATACTTTCCCGAACCGCGAGATAGACTATAAACCGAAGCACCTCATCATGGAAAACCACCGGTGCATACAGTGCAAACGCTGCGTAGAGGATGTATTTACAGATGAAGGCAAGCCGGTATTCTATTTTCAGCAGCGCGGCAAGGAGACCTTCGTGGCCGTGGACTATGAGCAGGAGGCGAAGCTATCGTATGAGCAGGCGTATCGGGCCATGGAGATATGCCCCGTAGGAACCATCCTTCTGAAAGAGGACACAGTGGAGACACCTGGCTATCGGAAGTATGACAAAGTGCCTATCTCTGAAAAACCGCCCGAGGAGGAGAAAAAGCAGGAGTTAGGGCCACAGCAGGAGGTTAACCCTGCGGAGGTAAAGAAAAAAGTGGTGGCCACCGTTTCGCTGGCGGGTTGCTTTGGCTGCCACATGTCGATGCTGGACATGGACCTGGATTTGCTGGACCTGATCGAAGTGGTATCGTTTAACCGTTCTCCTTTTACTGACATTAAAGATTTTACACGGCGTTGCGATGTAGGCCTGATCGAGGGGGGATGTTGCAGCGATGAGAATGTGGAAGTGCTCCGGAAGTTCAGGGAGAGTTGCGACATACTGGTATCGGTGGGGGCATGTGCCATTAACGGAAACCTGCCGGCACTACGCAACTGGATGCCGCTGGAGCAAACGCTGAAGGATGCCTACTTACGCACCCCGACTGCAGATAAAACAGCGCTCATTCCGCACCACGAGGACCTGCCCAAAATACTGGACAAAGTATACCCTTGCCATGAGGTAGTAAAGATCGATTATTTTATACCTGGTTGTCCGCCGGGAGGAGACCATATCTACAAAGTGGTGCAGAACCTGCTGTTCGGAACAAATTACGAGGTGCCTTACGAAGAGTTCAAGTATGACTAAAGACAAAGCCATGAACCGGAAGATAGCAATAGACCCCATTACGCGGGTAGAAGGGCATGGGAAAGTGACGCTGCACCTGGACGAAAGGAACCGGGTAAAGGAGGCGCGCTTTCATATTGTGGAGTTCCGTGGTTTCGAGAGCTTTGTGAAGGGGCACCCGTACTGGGAGGCGCCGCTGCTGGTGCAGCGCCTGTGCGGTATCTGTCCGGTTAGCCATCACCTGGCGGCAGGCAAAGCCATAGACCAGATCGTGGGCATTGATCCGAAGAACCTGCCTGTTACAGCCACCAAAATACGCAGGCTACTGCACTTTGCCCAGGTTTTCCAGTCGCATGCCACACACTTCTTTTACCTGGCTTCCCCCGATCTGCTTTTTGGAACCGATGCGCCACCTGAAAAACGAAATATCATGGAGGTGGCGGTGGCAAACAAAGAACTGGCGAAAAAAGGAATCCAGATGCGCAAGTTCGGACAGGAGCTGATACAAGCCATCGCAGGCAAAAAGATTCACGGAATTTCAGTAACGCCCGGGGGCGTGCACAAAGGCTTATCCAAAGCAGAACGACAGTTTTTCCTGGATGGTAAGGCCGTGCCGTCTGTAGATACCATGATTCAATGGTCCCTGGAGATGCTGGCTTTTCTGAAGGGCTATCGAGAAAAACACAAAGTATGGGTGGATACGTTTGCAGCCTTCTCGTCCAATCACCTGAGCCTGGTAGCGCCAGACGGAGCCCTGGAGCTGTATGATGGAAACTTTCGGATAATTGATGCAGCGGGTAATAAAATCATTGATCAGGAGCCTGATACGGCTTATCAGGAGCTTTTTGGAGAAGCAACTGAAGTATGGACCTACCTCAAATTTCCATACCTCAAAAGCCTGGGCCGTGAGAAGGGGTGGAGCAGGGTTGGTCCGCTGGCCCGCATGAATGTGTGCAATTATGTACCTTCTCCGCTGGCTGAGCGGGAACGGCAGTATTTCAAATCCCTGACAGATAACAAACCCAGCAACAGCTCCATGCACACGCATATTGCCCGTATGATAGAGGTGCTGCATTGTGCCGAGCAGATGAAGGTTTTGCTGGAGGATGACACCCTGGATAAAGGGGAGCTGGTACGGCAGGGGGAGCACCGCAATCTTGGTTTCGGCGTAATCGAAGCGCCGCGTGGCACACTGATCCACCATTACGAGGTAGATGACGAGGGCATGATCACAAAATGTAACCTGATCGTTTCTACCACGCATAATAACGAGCCTATGAACCAGGCGGTAAAGTGGGTGGCCAATAACGTGCTGGACGGGCAGCCGGAGATAACAGAAGGGTTGTTGAACCAGGTAGAAACTGCCATCCGCACCTTCGACCCCTGCCTGAGCTGCGCCACCCATGCCCTCGGGCAGATGCCGCTCAAGATCTCGTTGTTTGATGCTGAAGACAAGTTGCTCGATGAAAAAACGAAAGACTGAAACAGCCTTGTTGATCGGTATCGGCAATGCTGCCCGCCAGGATGATGGTTTGGGCTGGGCTTTTGTGGAACGGGTAGAGCAGGAGGGGTTATTTAAAGGTGATCTGCTGTTCCGGTTTCAGCTGAACCTGGAGGATGCCGAGCTTATCTCAAAGTATAAGCAGGTCATATTTGTGGATGCTCACAAGAGGGAAATACCAAACGGATTTATGTTTGAGAGGTGTGTTCCGGATGCCGGAGCGGGATTCTCTACGCACCAGCTCCCCCCGAAAGCACAGTTTATCTGTGCCAGCAACTATATGAGCAGCTGCCAGAGGCCTGGGTACTTGGAATACAGGGGTATGCCTGGGAGTTAAAAGAAGGGCTCTCAGCACAGGCACAAGTAAACCTGAACAAAGCACTTGCCTGGTTGCAGCGGTTATCATTAAAGCAGTGCTAAGAACCTTTCTTTATATTGTTATCACTTTTCGATCAACAGGTACTCTTCCTCCGCAAGCTTAGGTTTTGGCGCAGGTTTACCGGGAGATACTTCGAATGTAGCGCCGGTTACACTGCTCACATAGTAGTCTTTCTTTTTGTTCTTACCCAGATTCTTCAAAGCATCCTCAAACAGCTTTTCATGCTGTGCCTCCGCTTCCATGGCATAGGTAAACGATTTTGTTGCCTGTGGCACACTTTCCATTTTTGCTATTTTTACATACTCCGGATACATGGCTTCCGTCTCCTGCTTTTCACCTTCTATCGGCTCCTTCAGGTTATCACGTGTTTTCTCCACTTCCACTTCTTCATACACGATGGCATCAGGGGTGGCACCCATCGCTTCAATAGCTTGCTGGTGGTTCCGCATGTGGATCGATTCGGATTTTGATACAGCCCTGAAGAGCCTGGCAACCTGATCCAGGTTTTCTTCAGCTGCTTGTTCTGCAAACATAGCATAGCGCCTGGAGGCATTTGCTTCTGCCTGGTACGCTTTCTGAAGGTTTGCGAGTGTTTGGCCCTGCTGCTGACCAAACGACTGGCCGTAGCAAAACAGGATGAAGAGCATTACTATAACCTTTTTCATAGCACTATTAAATAGATGGTACAACTCCAGAACATCAAAGACCTCTGAATCAATTACTGATGCAACTACATTTCCGTGAACAGTAGCCGGATTAGTGTAGATGTAACAGGGCACAGTTTAAAGGGTATAAAGTTTTTAAGTAAAGAATTTTGCCTGCTTTAAGCTGTTGCTGCATGGGCATTTTAATGGAGGGGGAACTATACTGATGATACAAACCAATAGGGCTTTTTAGATCGAACAACACAAAATCAAGTGTAAAAACAGACAGAAAAGCCCTGAAATCAGGCGCCCAACCCTTTGCCCGGAAAATTACTTGCATGTGTTTTATGGAATTACTTATTTTGTATTAACCGTATGGTTAAACAATGCGGTTAATATTTTATGGAGCAAACCACAGAAGCGCGTATTTTAGCTGCTGCACGTAATGTGTTTCTGACAAAAGGGATGGCGGGTGCCCGCATGCAGGACATTGCCGACGAAGCAGGCATTAACAAAGCTTTGCTGCATTATTACTTCAGGAGCAAGGAAAAGCTGTTTGAAGAGATATTCCGGCAGGTGTCGGGGCAGCTATTGCCGCGCATTAACCAGATCATAGAGTCTGATCTCTCCCTATTCGATAAGATCTATACCTTCTGCCACGAATACATTGAGCAGATGCTACAAAATCCTTTTATCCCGCTTTTCCTGATTGATGAAGCCAACAAGCAACAAGGGGAGTTCCTGGAGAAGCATTGGGGACATCAGCGGCCCAAACTGGAGAAATTTTCGGAACAGGTAGAGAAGGAAGTACGCTTGAAAAGTATAAGGCCAACACAACCCATGCAGCTCTACATCAACATGATGTCGATGTGTATTTTTCCTTTTCTCTCAAAACCGATCCTGCAATATGTATCTGGAACCGATGATGCTTTTTTCCGGCAGATGATGGAGGAACGCAAAAAGGAGATACCTCAGTTTATCATCAATTCCATCCGAATCTAATGAATTTAGCTACATGTTAACTAAATGGTTTACTAAAAAAGGGAGGCTTTTGGTTGTTTGCGTGCTGGGTGTGCACCTGGCACAGGCGCAGCAGCCCACAGCCCTCACCCTGGAGCAGGCGCAGGAACAGGCGCAGCAAAACTACCCTGTTACGCGGCAGCGCGACCTGGTAAGGCTAACGGAGCAATATACCCTCGAGAACCTGAATAAGGGGTACTTTCCGCAACTGTCCGTCAATGGCCAGGCCACTTACCAGTCCGAAGTTACGCAGCTAAGCATACCCCTGCCGGGGGTGGAGGGGCCGCAGCTCAGCAAAGACCAGTATAAGATCACTGCTGATGTTAGCCAGGTGCTTTTTGATGGCGGACTGATCAGGCAGCAAAAAAAGGTGCAGCAGCTGAATACGGCCGTGGAGAGCCAGAAAGTGGAAGTGGAGTTATATAAGCTGCGTGAACGCATCAATCAACTTTACCTGGGCGTCCTGCTCCTGGATGAACAACTGGACCAGGTAAAACTGGTGTCCGAAGATCTTCAGACTGGAATCAATAAAGTGGAGGCGCAGGTGCAGAATGGGGTTAGTTTCCGGTCTAATTTATACTTGCTGCAGGCCGAGTTACTCAAAAACACCCAACGGCAGTCTGAGTTGCAGGCCTCGCGTCGCGCACTTGTGCAAACCCTGGGGCTGTTCCTGAACCAGTCTTTACCGGATGAAGTAGTACTGGCCGCTCCGGCAGCCTATGAGGTGCCGGATACTACCGCGATACAGCGGCCGGAGCTGAAACTGTACGCACAGCAACAGTCGCTGCTGGAGCAGCAGAATAAGTTGCTGCTGGCGCGCAATCTGCCTAAAACAAGCCTGTTCGGGCAGGGCGGCTACGGCAGGCCCGGCCTTAACTTCTTGCAGAACCAGTTTGACTGGTGGTACCTGGCAGGTGTCAGGCTCAACTGGTCCATCAGTAATTTTTATACTTACAGCAATGATAAAGCGCTGATCGATGTAAACCAGGAAATGACCGAGGTGCAAAGGCAGACCTTTCTGCTCAACACCCGGGCACAGCTCACGCAGCAGGCAGCGGAAATACTAAAGCTGCAGCAGATGGTTGCCACTGACCGGGAGATAGTGACGCTACGCGAAAAAGTGAAGGCCGCAGCTAAGGCCCAACTCGAAAATGGCGTGATCACGGCCAACGATTATTTGCGCGAAGTATACGCCGAAGACCAGGCCCGGCAGGCGCTCCTGCTGCACCAGCTTCAGCTCCTGCAGGCACAGCTCAACTATAAAACCACCCTTGGCTATTAACTGAAACATCCTCGAACATGAAAAATATATTCTTCTATACTTCGCTGCTACTGTTCACGGCACTTTATGCATGCGGCAACAAAGAACCTGAATTTGATGCAACCGGCACTTTTGAGGCCGACGAAGTCATCGTATCGTCGGAGCTGGCCGGCAGGATAGACTCTTTTACAGTGGAGGAGGGCCAGCAACTGCCCGCCGGCAAGGTAGTAGGGGTGATCGACGCGGAGAACCTGGCGCTGCAGAAAGAGCAGGTGGAAGAAAGTATAAATGCACTCGAAGAAAAGACGTTGGATGTGCAGCCACAGGTGCGTTTATTACAGGATCAGCTCAAAGTGCAACAGTCGCAGCTGGTTACCTTGCAGCGGGAGCGCGAACGTACAAAAAACCTGATCGCCGCTGATGCCGCCACCACCAAGCAGCTCGATGATATAAATGCGCAGATAGATGTTTTGAATGGGCAGATGCAAGTAACGCAGCAGCAGATACAGGTGCAGCGCACCTCTGTTTCTACCCAGAACCGCAGCGTGCTCAGTGAGAGCAAACCCCTGCAGAAGCGCGTGGCCCAACTGGAGGAGCAACTCGGCAAAGCCACCATCACCAACCCGGTGTCCGGTACGGTACTGACTACCTATGCCGAGGAGGGAGAGGTGACTGCCGCAGGAAAAGCGCTTTACAAGATTGCAGACCTCTCTACCATCACGCTACGCGCCTACATTACCGGGGAGCAACTGCCGGAAGTGCGGCTGGGAGAGCAGGTAACAGTGCTGGTCGATCAGGGGGATGATTACAAGAGGTTACCGGGCACCATCACCTGGATATCAGATAAAGCAGAGTTCACCCCAAAAACCATCCAGACGAAAGATGAGCGGGCCAACCTGGTGTATGCCATGAAAGTGAAAGTAAAGAATGACGGCTACCTGAAGATCGGGATGTATGGCGAAGTAGTGTTACCGGAAAAGAAGGGGGAAGAATGAGCGCTGCAGTAGCAGTACGTGATCTGCTGAAAACTTACGGCACAAAAAAGGAGCAGGTAGAGGCGCTGAGGGGCATCTCCTTCGAAGTGGGGCAGGGAGAACTGTTTGGGATCATCGGCCCGGATGGTGCCGGAAAAACAACGCTCTTCCGGATCCTGACCACTGTTTTGCTGGCCGATAAAGGAGAGGCTATTGTGGATGGGTTTGATGTGGTGCGCGATTATAAGCAGATACGCCAGCGGGTGGGCTACATGCCCGGGCGCTTTTCGCTGTACCAGGACCTGACAGTAGCCGAAAACCTGCATTTTTTTGCTACCATCTTCAACACCACCATCGAAGAGAACTATGAGCTGGTAAAAGACATTTACGTGCAGATCGAGCCGTTCAGTAACCGCAGGGCCGGCAAGTTGTCCGGGGGCATGAAACAAAAGCTTGCGCTCTGTTGTGCCCTCATTCACAGGCCTACCGTACTTTTCCTGGATGAACCGACAACAGGCGTGGACGCCGTGAGCAGGAAGGAGTTCTGGGAGATGCTGAAGCAGTTAAAAAGCCAGGGCATCACCATACTTGTGTCTACGCCCTACATGGATGAAGCCAGCCGCTGTGACCGGGTAGCCCTGATGCAGCAGGGGCAGTTGATGAAGATAGATACGCCCGAGGGGGTGATCCGCGATTTTGGTAAACCGCTCGTGGCTGTTAAGTCGCCGGACATGTTCCGTTTGCTGAAGGAGTTGAAGGCTTTCAGCGGCCTGCTCGACAGCTACCCATTTGGCGAATACCACCATGCGGTGCTTAAACCGGGAACAACGGAACAGGACCTTGGCTTATACCTGCAACAACAGGGGCATGAGGCGCTGGAACTGCACCCGGTGCGCCCGAACATAGAAGACTGCTTTATGGACCTGATGAAAACCGCCTCCTGATGGAAAACACGAACGTGATCACAGCCGATGGGCTCACCAAACGCTTCGGGGATTTTACAGCCGTGGATGCCATCTCATTTGAAGTGCAGCGCGGAGAGATATTCGGGTTCCTGGGAGCTAATGGTGCAGGCAAAACCACTGCCATGCGTATGCTTTGCGGGCTTTCAATGCCTACCTCGGGTAACGCTACCGTGGCTGGCTTTGATGTATACCGGCAAACAGAGCAGATCAAGCGCAGCATTGGCTACATGAGCCAGAAGTTCTCCCTGTACGAAGACCTGACGGTGCGGGAGAATATCCGGTTTTATGCGGGCATCTACGGCAAAAGCAGGTCCTTTATCAAAGAGAATACCGGGAGGCTCCTGCAGCAACTGCACCTGGAAGGGGAAGGGAATAAACTGGTGAAGTCACTGCCGCTGGGCTGGAAACAGAAACTGGCCTTCTCGGTAGCGATCTTCCATGAGCCGGAGATCGTGTTCCTAGATGAACCCACCGGCGGCGTTGACCCTGTCACGAGGCGCGAGTTCTGGAACATGATCTACGAAGCAGCTGAAAAGGGCATTACGGTATTCGTGACCACCCACTACATGGATGAAGCCGAATACTGCAACCGTGTCTCCATTATGGTGGACGGGCGCATAGACGCGCTGGATACACCCCAGAACCTGAAAAAGCAGTTCGAAGCGGAGAGTATGGACGAGGTATTTCTGAAGCTGGCGAGAAAAGCAACGAGGGGTGAGTAACCGTGTGGTAAGTATAAAAAGTATAACCGGCGCGGGTATTAACCCGAGCCGAAGTATGGAAACGAGTTTCAGGCTCGCATTAACTGACGGTTAAAGTATAAGCACTCCAATGCTTCAAGTTTGCAAATGGAGCATGCCATGCCGCCAGTTTGTAACTGGCATTAGCTTCACCGAAGCTGCAGGTTGAGATGCGCCAGTTGCAAACTGGCCTCATTTCCACCACAAGTTGCAAACTTGCGGTATGGGAGGTAACTATAAAACACAGAAGTATAAAGTATGAATAGCCAAATTCCACGCCTTAGAAAAGAAGGGGTTAGGGGTAGTTGGACCCGGAAAAGCACCTGCAACCACCACCAAGTATACACATAAAAGAACTCCACCATGAAACAGTTCTTATCCTTTGTCCGCAAAGAGTTTTACCACAGCTTCCGGGATCCGCGCACGATGTTTATCCTGCTGGGCATGCCGGTGGTGCAGATCATTATTTTTGGCTTTGCGCTCACCAACGAAGTGAAAAACTCCCGCATTGCAGTGCTCGATCAGTCAAAAGACGCTGCTACGGCCTCGCTGATAGCGGAGCTGGATGCGAGCCGCTATTTTGAGCTCGAGAAGGACCTGCAGTCTTACCAGGAGGTGGAGGAGGAGTTCAGGAAGGGAAACATTAAGCTGGCCGTGATCCTGCCGCAGCACTTTGCAGAAGACCTGCAGCACCTGAACAAGGCACAGATACAGCTAATTGCCGATGCATCTGATCCGAACGTAGCCAATACGCTTACCAATTATGCCACAGCTGTTATACTGGCGTACCAGGAGCGCATCACCCATGGCCGCAAACTGCCTTATACCATCAATACCGAGTTCAGGATGCTCTACAATCCGCAGCTAAAGGGCGCTTACAGCTTTGTGCCGGGCGTAATGGCCATGGTGCTGATGCTGGTCTGTACCATGATGACGGCCATCACCATTGTGCGGGAAAAGGAGATGGGTACGATGGAGGTGCTACTGGTGTCGCCGGTGCGCCCGCTCAAGATTGTGCTCGCCAAAGCAGTGCCCTATCTGATGCTTTCCATGATAAACATTGCAAGCATCCTGCTATTAAGTGTTTTTGTGCTTGGCGTGCCCATAAATGGCAGCCTGTCGCTGCTGGTGCTCGAAAGCATCCTTTTTACGCTTACTTCGCTGGCGCTGGGGCTGCTAATTTCTTCGGCCACCGATTCGCAGCAAACAGCCATGTTTATTTCCCTGACGGGTATGTTCCTGCCCACGGTGATGCTGAGCGGGTTTATGTTCCCGATCGAGAACATGCCCCGTATTCTGCAGCTTATTTCTAACCTGATCCCGGCAAAGTGGTTTTACATCATCGTGCGCTCTGTCATGATCAAGGGCGTAGGATTGGCTGCCGTATGGCAGGAGACGCTGATCCTGACAGGGATGCTGTTGTTTTTGCTTTTTTTGAGTATCAGGAAATTTAAGATCAGGATAGGATGAGCACGCTTCTGTTTTTACTGCAAAAGGAATTCCGCCAGATCTTCCGGGACCCGGCCATACTTCGGATCATCTTCGTGATGCCCATGATACAGCTGCTTGTGCTGCCCTGGGCCGCTGATTACGAGATGAAGAACATCCGCCTGAGCGTAGTAGACCATGACCATTCTACCTACTCGCGGCAGCTGGTGCACAAGATCACTTCCTCTGGCTATTTCCGGTTAGATACCTATTCGGCAGCTTTTCCTGATGCCATGAAGGAGGTAGAGGAAGACCGGGCCGACCTGATCCTGGAGATCCCCGCTGATTTCGAGAGAACGCTGGTGCGGGAGAACGAGGCAACGCTTTTTATGGCCCTCAATGCCATCAACGGTGTTAAAGCCAATCTGGGCGGGGCTTACCTGCGCACCATCATACAGGATTATAACCGGGAAGTGCGCATGAAATGGATACAGCTGCCGCGCTTCAGCCCTGTGACAAGTATAGAAATAACTTCGCAGAACTGGTTTAACCCCTTGCTCAATTATAAATACTTCATGGTGCCCGGCATCCTGGTTATACTGGTTACTATGGTGGGCTCCTTCCTGGCCACGCTTAACATCGTGAAGGAGAAGGAGGTAGGCACCATAGAGCAGATCAACGTGACACCCATCCGGAAATATCATTTCATACTAGGCAAGCTCATTCCGTTCTGGGTGCTGGGGCTACTGGTGCTCACGGTAGGTTTCTTTTTATCCTGGGTCATCTATGGCATTGTGCCCGTGGGCAGCTTTGTGACTGTTTATGTGTTTGCGGCTATTTACCTGCTGGCGGTGCTCGGCCTCGGGCTGCTCATCTCCACGTATGCCTACACGCAGCAACAGGCCATGCTCATTTCATTTTTCATGATGATGGTTTTTATCCTGCTCAGCGGCCTCTATACTTCTATTGATAGCATGCCCGAATGGGCCCAATGGATCACACGGCTTAACCCTGTAGCTTATTTTATTGATGTTATCCGGCTGGTGGTCTTAAAAGGGGCAGGGCTTGCCGATATCAAACGGCAGATCGTGATCATCCTGGGTTTTGCTGTGGTATTAAACTCGTGGGCAGTACTAAGTTACCGGAAGCGGACCTAAGCGAAATTGCCTGAAGCAGCTATTGTAGCTGGTACCTTCCTTTAAAAAGGGAGCATTTTGCCTTTAAATATGTTTACTAGATCGAGACAGTGTAACTCACATTTTAACCGGAGGAGCAGGAATGACCACATTATCTGATTTTAATAAATTTACTGATAGCCTGGCCGAGCAGGAGCAGCTAATGCCTGTGCTGTTTATCGGCCACGGGTCCCCCATGAACGGTATCCTGGATAATGAATTTAGCCAGAAATGGAAACAGTTAGCCCGTGAGATACCGGTGCCAAAGGCAGTGCTGGTCATTTCGGCGCACTGGTTAAGCAAAGGCACCCGCATCACGGCCATGGACTTCCCGAAGACCATCCACGACTTTGGCGGTTTTCCGCAGGAGCTCTTCCAGGTGCAGTACAACGCGCCGGGTAGCCCGGAAATAGCCAGAGAAACGGCAGCCATTTTAACGTCTGCTACTGTAGAACTGGACCACGACTGGGGGCTGGACCACGGTGCCTGGACCATTGTGCGGCACATGTACCCGGAGGCGAACATACCCGTTTTGCAGTTAAGTATAGACTATACCCAAGGGCCGCGCTATCATTATGAGTTGGCAAAAGAACTGGCGGCTTTACGTAAAAAAGGCGTGCTGATCATGGGCAGCGGCAACATGGTACACAACCTGCGCATGGTAGCCTGGGATAAAATTAACGAACCCGAGTATGGCTTTGACTGGGCAGTGCAGATGAACACAAAGTTTAAAGAACTGATCAGCACCGGTGACCACGATGCCCTGGTCAGGTATGAGCAACTGGGCCCGGAAGCCAAACTTGCCATACCAACCCCCGAACACTACTGGCCGCTGCTTTACACACTGGGTTTGAAAGGGAGCAAAGACGATGTTTCATTCTTCAACGACAAAGTGGTAGGCGGCTCCCTGACCATGACATCCGTGCAAATAGGATAACCTTCTATAGCTTCTTTACCCCTGGTATGTATCTGCTGCCAGGGGTTTTTTTACGTAATTCCTGCCATGTTTGGTATATAGGCTTTACCGGATACTATGTGATTATAGAAACAAATAATTTTATTATTTGTATACATGAATTGACTGCTTAATTTTCATGAAATCAGGTTGCTGCTGCCTTTCTTTGGCCTGATCCTGCTTGAGATAACTCCTGTTATAACAGGTATACAACCATGTAAACCAGGTTATTACTTGTGTTAGCCTTAATGTATACTTGTAGCTATAGTGGTATGTGAATAATTCAGATTTTGCCCATGCACGAGCTATCCATCTGCGAGAATATTATTGATGCCATTGAAGCCGAGATGCAGGAGCAATTGCCACAGGTGCGGGAGGTTCATTTGGAGGTGGGCATCTTGTCTTGTGTGCAGCCGCTGGTGCTGGAGCATATCTATACCTGCATGACCGGTACCGGGCCATTGCAGCACTCCACACTGAAAATTGAGCAGGTAGAAGTGCTGGCTGCGTGCAGGGAGTGCCGGCAGCAGTTCAAGGTGGAGGACTCTATTTTTGTTTGCCCGGATTGCGGCAGTCCTTCATCCGATATTCTGAAAGGAAGGGAGTTGAAAATAGTTAGGATCATAGTTGAAGAACAACAGCATGAAGAAATTAACGAATAAACCTGCCGGCACCTTACGCGCACATGATGTTTCGCTGAGCTTGTTAAAAGCCAATGATTTTGTGGCTGAAAACATACGGAACGAGATGCAACAGCGTAATATCCTGCTGCTTAACCTGGTATCATCGCCGGGGAGCGGGAAAACGGCTTTGCTAGAAGAAACGATCAAGCGGCTGAAAGATAAACTGAACCTGGCTGTGCTGGTAGGCGACCTGGAAACGGAAAACGATGCTGAGCGGATACGGAATCAAGGGGTTCAGGCGCTGCAGATCGTTACCGGCGGCACCTGCCACCTGGAAGCGCAAATGATACACCAGGCCATACCACGTATCGACCTGTGTGATACCGATATTCTGTTTATTGAAAATGTGGGCAACCTGGTCTGTCCGGCCTCATACGACCTTGGCGAAGACATACGCGTAACCCTGATCTCCTGCACCGAGGGGGACGATAAACCAAAGAAATACCCCAGCATGTTTCTGACAACCGATACAATGGTGGTATCTAAAACAGACCTGCTGCCATACGTGCCATTCAGCGTGGAAAAGGTGATACAGCAGGCAAAGGAGGTAAACCCAAACATTGAGACATTTGAGCTTTCCAGCCTGAAAGGGGATGGCTTGGACGTTTGGTGCGATTACCTGGAAACACAACTGGACAGGAAGCGCAAGGAGAAAATGGCGGCCATGAGTAGCAGTAATCCACCGAAGCAGGAAGCACGCTTCTGACCCTAACCTAAATTGCTGCAGGGAGTAGCAACATAAACATACCAAATGAAGAAGGCCTTACATATCCAGGTTGCCGGAGCAGTACAGGGTGTAGGTTTTCGCCCATTTGTGTACCGGCTGGCACATGCGCTACAGCTGACAGGGTATGTAATGAATTCGGGGCAGGGAGTACGTATACTACTGGAAGGTCCGGAGCAGGTTATCAGGCAGTTTGTAGCACGCTTAGCTTCGGAGGCTCCCTCAGTTGCCAGTATTGACAAGCTCGACCTGAACTGGCAGAAAGCAAGCGGACTCACCGCTTTTTCAATTAACCATAGCGCGGTTTCCGGCCCCATAACGGCTTCTGTTTTACCTGATTTGGCTACCTGCCCGGATTGCCTGGCTGAGCTTTTCGATCCGAAGAACAGGCGCTATCGCTATCCCTTTCTGAACTGTACCCACTGCGGCCCCCGCTTTTCTATCCTTGAAGCGTTGCCTTACGACAGGCCCAACACTACCATGAAGGGGTTTACGATGTGTGAAAACTGCCAGCGGGAGTATGAGGACCCGCTGGATCGGAGGTTCCATGCACAGCCAAATGCCTGCCCGGTCTGCGGACCGCAGCTGGAGCTCTGGAACTCCGAAGGTGAGGTACTTGCTGCAAAGGAAGTTGCCCTGACGGTAGCGATTGAGGCTGTTAGAGCCGGTAAGATACTGGCCCTGAAAGGCATCGGGGGCTTCCAGTTGCTGGCAGATGCCAGCAACGAACGAGCGGTTCAGCTGCTGCGGGAACGTAAGCACCGCCCCGATAAGCCCTTTGCCCTTTTATACCTTTCGTTGGCACAGGTTAAAAGAGACTGCCACGTTTCAGCTGCAGAGCAGCGGCTCCTGTGTTCCGTGGCCGCACCGATCGTGCTGCTGCAGCGAAAAAAAGGGGCACCTGCAGCAATAGCGCCTAACGTGGCCCCAGGCATTCCCGCGCTGGGGGTAATGCTTCCTTATTCTCCCTTGCACCATTTGCTGCTGCACGCCCTAAATTCACCCGTGGTAGCCACCAGCGGCAACCTGAGCAACGAACCGATCTGCACCGATAACCAGGAAGCCCTGAGGCGGCTCAACACCATAGCAGATGTTTTCCTGGTACACGACCGCCCTATTAGCCGCCCTCTGGATGATGCCGTAGTGCATGTCGTGGCAGGGCAGGAGCAGGTCTTGCGCCTCGCACGCGGCTATGCGCCCCTGGCTTTACCATTGTCGCAGGTCGTGCCGCCCATACTTGCCGTAGGTGCGCACCTGAAAAATACGGTGGCCGTGAGCAACGGGCAGCAGCTGGTGGTAAGCCAGCACATCGGAGACCTGGGCACTGCAGCGGCTTATGCCGCTTTCCGGAATGCGGTAACAGACCTGCAGCAGCTGTATGAGGTCAGCCCCAGGGTTGTAGCCGCTGACAGGCACCCCGACTACCTGTCCACAAAGTATGGGCAGCAGCTGGGGCTTCCGGTGGTGGAGGTGCAGCACCACTACGCCCATGTTCTAGCCTGCATGGCAGACAATGGCATCAAAGCACCAGTCCTGGGAATAGCCCTGGATGGCACTGGGCTTGGTACCGATGGCACGATCTGGGGAGGTGAGTTTTTGCGGGTAAGGCGGCATGGTTTTGAGCGTGTAGCCCACTTTCATACGTTCCGGTTACCCGGCGGGGAGGCAGCAGTCCGGGAACCACGGCGAGCGGCATTGGGCATGCTTTACGAAGTATACGGTGATGAAATGTTTGAAACAGCCATTGCTCCCCAGCTGCAGGACTTTACAAAAACGGAGGTAGCGCTGCTGCGGCAAATGCTTCATAAAAACCTGAACACCCCTGTAACCTCCAGTTCCGGGAGGCTTTTTGATGGGGTGGCGGCACTGCTGGGTCTGCGTCAGAAAGTGAGCTTCGAAGGGCAGGCTGCCATGGAACTTGAGTTTGCAGCCCGGCAGGGTATAGCGGAAGTATACCCCATTACCATAGCTGCAGGCAACCCTGGTGTACCTGCTGTAATAGACTGGCGACCAATGCTGCTGCAGCTGATGGATGATCTGAAGCGCCAGGTGGCGCGTGGCGTGATAGCTGCCAGGTTTCATAATACGCTGGCTGAAAGTATACTGCTGGTAGCGCGGCAGATCGGGGAACAGCGGGTGGTACTGACCGGAGGCTGCTTTCAGAACAGGTACCTGGCAGAAAAAGTAGTTGCTCGCTTGCAGCAGGGTGGCTTTACACCTTACTGGCATCGCCGCATCCCCCCAAACGATGGAGGCCTTGCGGTGGGGCAACTGCTGGCCGCTGCTGCAGCGGGCATCTTAAAAAATGAGGACAAGGATGCAGTACAGCAGCCAGTGGCAACACCCGTGAAAGTGACTGAAGTTAAAATATAACACCAGAAGTATAACAAATTGATAACGTATAGCTTATGTGCCTTGCGATACCCGGAAAAATACTCGAGATAGAAGTAGTGGACAATGTTCGCATGGCCAGGGCCAGTTTTGGCGGCATTGTAAAACAGGTGTGCCTGGAGTACACGCCCGAGGTAGAGCCCGGCGATTATGTGCTGGTGCATGTTGGCTTTGCCCTGAACAGGATTGACGAAGTGGAAGCCGCGAAAACCTATAAAGCGCTGGCAGAGCTGGGGCAGCTGGAGGAGTTGCAGATACCGGGCTTCCAGGAGCAGAACAACGAAACAGCGAAAGGAGGAACCGATGATATACTTGGATGAATACCGGGACCCCGTCCTGGCCCGGAAGATCGTGAAAGAAATTACCCGCATCACCACAAAACCCTGGGTGATCATGGAAGTATGCGGCGGGCAGACGCACTCCATCGTGAAGTATGGGCTCGATAAGATGCTGCCTCCCCAGATAGAGTTAGTGCATGGCCCCGGCTGCCCGGTGTGCGTCACTTCGCTGGAGATGATAGACAAGGCGCATGCCATTGCCGCGCGTGAGGAGGTGATCTTTTGCTCTTTTGGCGACATGCTGCGGGTGCCGGGGTCCAACGCCGACCTGTTGGTGCTTAAGTCGCGCGGGGCCGATGTCCGGATCGTTTATTCTCCCATGGATTGCCTGCAGATCGCGAAAGCCAACCCCGGCAAACAGGTTGTGTTTTTTGCCATCGGGTTTGAAACTACCGCGCCTGCTAATGCCATGGCTGTCTGGCTGGCCCGGAAACAGGGCATCCGGAACTTCTTCGTGCTGGTTTCGCATGTGCTGGTGCCTCCTTCCATCGCTTCCGTTTTACAATCGCCGCTGAACCGTGTGCAGGCTTTTTTAGGTCCGGGGCACGTATGCGCTGTGATGGGTTTTGACGCGTACATACCGCTTGCCGAGCACTTTGGGGTACCCATTGTGATCACCGGTTTTGAGCCGATGGACCTCCTGGAAGGGGTATTGATGACCGTGCGGCAGCTGGAGCAGGGGCGGGCAAAGGTAGAAAACCAGTATTCCCGGATCGTGCGGCAGCATGGCAACGAAGAGGCCCAGGACCTGGTGAGCAAAGTGTTTGAGGTAACCGACCGCAAATGGCGCGGCGTGGGGCCGATACCGGACAGTGGCTATAAATTACGGCAGGAGTTCCGGGAATTTGATGCGGAACAGTTTTTTAATGTGGAGGAAATAAAGACCGAAGAGCCAACTGTTTGCCTCAGCGGGCAGGTGCTGAAGGGAATCCTAAAGCCGCACGAATGTCCGGCCTTTGGCAAAGAATGCACACCGGAACACCCCTTAGGCGCTACCATGGTGTCTGGGGAGGGGGCTTGTGCGGCTTACTATACCTATGGCAGGCACCTGGACCGGCTACTTGCCGCTGATCCTGGAAACCTGGAAACCGCTGAGAACAATGAATAGATCCGATAAAGTACTGCCGGGTGCGTGCCCGCTTCCGGTTACCAATTATGAGCAGGTTACGCTGGCGCATGGCAGCGGCGGCAAGCTGACGCACCAGCTGATCCAGCAGATGCTTTTGCCACAGTTCCGCAACGAGCTGCTTGAACCCTTGCACGATGGAGCTGTCTTTTCGGTTAACGGCACGCGACTCGCCTTCAGTACCGACTCATATGTGGTGCACCCGATCTTCTTTCCGGGGGGCGATATTGGCGAGCTTGCCGTGAATGGCACCGTGAACGACCTGGCCATGTGTGGCGCCAGGCCGCTATACCTGTCCGTTGGGTTGATACTGGAAGAGGGCCTCCCGATGGAGGACCTGTGGCGCATCGTACAGTCGATGCAGCGCGCAGCAAGTGCAGCCGGGGTGATGCTGGTAACCGGCGATACCAAGTTGGTTGACAGGGGGAAAGGGGACCAGGTTTACATTAATACTTCAGGGGTTGGTATACTACCGGATGGCGTGTGCATACACCCGGGCAATGTGCGTGAGGGAGACAAGATCATCCTCAGCGGTGAAATTGCCGTGCACGGAATTGCAGTTATGTCGGTGCGGGAAGGGCTGGCATTTGAAACCGAAATTGCCAGCGATACGGCACCCCTCAATGGCCTGGTGCAAAGTATACTTGCCGCCAGCAATAAGGTGCACCTCTTACGCGACCCGACCCGTGGCGGTGTGGCAGGTGCACTGGCCGAGATAGCGGAGTCCGCTACACTGGGTATCTGCATACACGAAACCAGCATACCGGTAAGCGAACCGGTAAAAGGGGCCTGCGAGATACTGGGCCTTGATCCGCTGCATGTAGCCAACGAGGGAAAGCTGCTGGCCTTTGTTCCGGCAGATGAAGCCGAACAGGTGCTGCAGGCCATGCTCGCCCATCCCTTAGGCGCAAAGTCCGCCATCATCGGGGAGGTGGTTGCCCGGCATCCGGGCATGGTTGTGATGGAAACAGCCGTGGGGGGTAACCGGGTAGTGGACATGCTGTCGGGGGAGCAGTTGCCACGCATCTGTTAAGCGCAGGCAACACAGGCTGCTGCTGCCATACTTGTATTCTGCACTATCAGGACCGGTATTAGCGGCTACGTTGGCTTAAAAAGCTTTCGCTGTGGTCGTATGCCCTTTGCCATCCCCCCAAACATTTCTAATTTCTAATATAAAATTTATAATTCTTCCTATCTTGCCTTAGAAAACAAACCAACGCAATGCAGCATACCATACTTCGACCTAAACAGGCGCTGAACAAGGCATACCTTCGTAACAAAACCTCTCGTGCCGAAATGGAAGGGTTTAAGAAGGCCCTCGGCACCCTGCTGGACAGCATAGACCTGAGCGAGAGCGAAGAACACGTAAAGAACCATTTGCGTGATTTTCTGAAGTTGGCATATTATGATAAGTATGGCGTAAACACCAAAGGCAAGACCGACCTGGTGATCCATACAGGCAGCAGCACCAAAAGCCCTGCCGGCGTGCTACTGGAGGTAAAGCGGCCAACCAATAAAGGCGACATGCCGTCGGAGGACAACCTGAACTACAAGGCCATGCACGAGCTGGTGCTGTATTACCTGCGCGAGCGGGTGGAGCACAAGAACAACGACCTCAAACAGCTCGTTATCACAAGCGTGTATGAGTGGTTTGTGTTTGATGCCCTGGAGTTTGACCGCATCTTTTACCGCAACAACCAGCTGAAAAAGGACTTTACTGACTGGAGCCAGGGGAAGAAATCAGGCAGCAGCACCGACTTTTTCTACAAAGAGATTGCCGCGCCCTTCCTGGCGGCACTTACCGAAACCATCACCTTTACCCACTTCAACTTAAAAGACTTTGAGAAGCCGCTGCGCAATGCCAGCACCAAAGACGATGTGAAACTGGTGGCGCTCTACAAGCTGCTCTCGCCGGCGCACCTGCTCAAAGAACCCTTTGCCAACGATGCCAACTCTCTTGACAAAAGCTTTTACCAGGAGCTGCTGCACATTATCGGGCTGGAGGAAGTAAAGGAGGGAGGGCGCAAGCTTATCCGCAGGAAAGAAAAACCGAACCACGGCTCGCTGCTGGAGGCGGCCTACCAGAAGCTACGCTCCGAGGACCTGGTGAGCGGCCTGGATAAGCCATCCGGCTACGGCAGCACCCGCGACGAGCAACTTTTTAACGTGGCCCTGGAACTCTGCATCACCTGGATGAACCGTGTGCTGTTCCTGAAACTGCTGGAGGCGCAGCTCATCAGCTACCACCACGGCGATAAGAAGTATGCTTTTATGAGCACGCAGAACCTGCGCGAGTTCGATGACCTGAACGAGCTGTTCTTTGATGTGCTGGCCGAACGCCCTGCTAAACGCGCCGCCAACGTGCGGCAGAAGTATAACCACATCCCGTACCTGAACTCGTCGCTCTTCGAGACCACGGCACTGGAGAAACATACGCTGCGCATCTCTAACCTGAAAGACAGGAGCATGCTGCCGCTGTACCCGCAAACGGTGCTGCGCGATGCACAGGGCAAATCGCTCAGCAAAACACAACCCGAACTGCACACCCTGGAGTACCTGCTGCGCTTTTTAGGCAGTTACGATTTCGGGGCCGAGGGCAAGGAGGAGATACAGGAAGAGAACAAAACGCTGATCACGGCCTCGGTGCTGGGGCTGATATTTGAGAAGATAAACGGCTACCGCGACGGCTCTTTTTATACGCCCGGTTTTATTACCATGTACATGAGCCGCGAAGCCATCCGGCGCGCGGTGGTGCAGCGCTTTGCTGAAAAGTATAACTGGAACATCGATACCAGCGCTGCCGGACCAGCGTTCGAATCGCTACAGCTCCACATACACCAGCATTATACATTAGATAAACTGAAGGAGTATAACCAGCTGATCAACAGCCTGCGTATCTGCGACCCTGCCGTGGGTTCGGGCCACTACCTGGTGAGTGCCCTCAACGAGCTGATCGTGATAAAGGCCGAGCTGCGCCTGCTGCTGAACCGCCAAAGCAAGCCGCTGCATTACGGAAGTATAGAAGTGCAGAACGATGAGCTGATCGTGACCGATTATAACGGCGACCTGTTCAGCTACACGGTGCAGCAGCACCCTGACGGCCACCGAAGTATAAACCCACAGGCGCAGGAACTGCAGGAGACGCTTTTCCATGAGAAGCAGACCATTATTGAGAACTGCCTGTTTGGCGTGGACATTAACCCGAATGCCGTTAAGATCTGCCGCCTGCGCCTCTGGATAGAGCTGCTCAAAAACGCCTATTACCAGGATCAGGATGCACAGGATGGGGGAAGGAGTGACAGGATGGTTTCAGAAAGCGAAGCTGACCTGACCAGCCCGGTGTGCTACGCCAACGCCAGCGGCCTGCGTGAGGGCTTTGGTACCGAAAACGTGACTGGCAGGTTTACCGAACTGCAGACACTGCCCAACATCGACATTAATATAAAGCAGGGCAACTCGCTGCTGAGCCGTTACCCGCTCACAGCCGACCTGCACGAGGCTTTCGGGAAGCAGGGGCACAGCTTGCAGGCTTACCGCGAGGCCGTGCTGGAGTATAAACATACTAATTCCAAAGAAACCAAGAAGCGGCTGGTCGCTTTCCTGGACGAGATAAAGCAGGGCTTTAAAACCACGCTGGCCAACAACGACCCGCTACGGAAGAAAATGGCGGAGCTGCGCGGGCAGATACAGGTAATGCAAAACCCTGACCTGTTCGGGGCCAAAAAAGTAGATAAGAAACAGCTGCAGCAAAAGCAGAAACAACTCCAGAAACTGGAGGAAGAACGCGAATCCATCGAGACGAACAAAGTATTCGAGGGAGCTTTTGAATGGCGCTTCGAGTTCCCGGAAGTGCTGGACGAGGAAGGCAAGTATAAAGGCTTCGATGTGGTGATCGGGAATCCGCCGTATATCCGGCAGGAGGAACTCGGCGACTTTAAAGTATACTTGCAGAAGGCTTTCAGTACCTATGCCGGTACAGCCGACCTGTATGTATATTTTGTAGAGCGCGGAATTGAATTGCTACGAGAAGGCGGCCAGTTCAGCTACATTATTCCAAACAAATGGATGCGTGCCGGTTACGGCCAGGCACTGCGCCAATGGCTGCAAAACCATACGCTGGTACAGCTGCTGGACTTCGGTGACCTGCCTGTTTTTGAAGAAGCCACCACGTACCCGCTGGTAATTGCTGCAGCCAGGTTAAAACCGGATGCAGGTTATACATTCGAAGCAGCAACGATAGACACGCTGAAATTTGAGCAGGGGCTGGAATCATACGTGAAGGAGCACAAGTATGATGTAAAGGCCGAAATGTTGCCGGACACTGGCTGGACATTATCAACAAATAACAAAAAAGAACTGCTCGAAAAATTGAAAAGTAGTTCAATGAGTTTAAGTGATTATGTAGCAGGAAATGCGCATTATGGAATAAAGACCGGCTTTACTGAGGCATTTATCATTGATACTGAAGTTAGAAGGCAGCTCATACTTGAAGATGAAAGAAGTGTAGAGGTTATCAAACCTGTTGTTCAAGGTAGAGATATAAAATCTTTCGTAACTCCTCAGGCTTCAAAATATTTAATCTTCACTAGAAGGGGAATTGATATAAATAAGTATCCAGCAATAAAGAGCCATCTAGAAAAGTATAGAGATAGATTAGAACCTAAACCTTCAGATTTTATAGGTAAAAAATGGTCTGGAAGAAAAGGTGGCAGTTACAAGTGGTATGAGCTTCAAGACTCAGTAGATTATTATGAAGAGTTTGAGAAGCCTAAAATCATGTATCAAAAGTTTCAAGTGAAGTCTTGTTTCATTTATGATGAAAATGGTATGTATTGTAACGACTCTATGTGGATAATACAGACTGATGATAAGGCCTTGCTTGCTATACTTAATTCAAAGCTTGGTTGGTATTTGATTTCCCAATATTGTACTTCCATACAGAACGGTTATCAACTCATATTTAAATATTTAGGCCAACTCCCCATCGCCACAGCAGACGAAGAAACGAAAGCAAGTATAACTTCACTGGTCGAGCAGATACTACGAATAAAACAAGCCGATGCCGCTGCGGATACGTCGGGGCTGGAGGCGGAGATAGATGTGCTGGTTTACCGCTTGTACAACCTCACCTACGAGGAAGTGCTGCTGGTGGAACCGGGTTTTGCCATGAGCCGCGAGGCCTATGAGCTGCAGGAAGTATAATTATTCATAACCCTTATATCACGCATGAAAACGAATTTAATGCACCTGCTGGCCTGCCTGTGCCTGCTCACCCTCATCACCGCCTGCGACAAAAAAGAGACTATCGCGCCTGAGCCAAGTTGCAAATTGCTAACTAGGACAGAACAGCATTATAACAGCTATACAACTGAAGAGCCATTGAAATACATTTATAGTAACTCTTATGATGTGCTGGGAAATCTAACATTTACTGAAGGAAATCAATACTTTGAGCAAAAAATTCTTTACAAGTATGATGAAAGTGGCAGATTAATTTTGCGGACTTCTAAAAGAAGATATGATTCTTTTCTAGACCATTACGAATATTCATACAATACTAAAGGCCAAGTAGAAAAACTGCAACATTTTCTGCAACAGGATATTTCAGGGTATCCTACGGAAAAAAGTTTATACCTGTACTACAATTACTTTTATGACGAATCGGGAAAGTGCATCAAAATCGAACTTTGGTATCCAAATGATTCCAGTCAGTTTGAACGTATCCGATATTACTCAATTCAATACAAGAACGGCCAACCTTCGACTTTAGTTGAATATAACGTAAATGGCAATTACACCATTTATATAGATTTCGTTTTTGATGGAAAGCGTGTTCCTGAGCCTAGGTTTACGGAGGATTATCCTGAATATTTCCAAAGAAATGCGTTGCCATATCTTTTCTTGTTTGACCAAAACATAATTAGCTGTATTTATACTAATGAAAGTCGAACAGAAAGGTATTATGGTTCTTATACAGCAAGCTACAAGTATAATGAGTTAGGCTATCCCATTGAATCTAAAAAGACTGAACTACTAAATGGGAATTCTATAGTTAATACTTTTGACTACAGTTGTGAGTAGTATGCCATTACATTAGCTATCCTTGTGGCACATTACATTCATACCCTTACATGAAAACAAATATACTGCACCTGCTGGCTTTACCGTTTACAAAAATAGCTCTTACACAGCTACCTATACTTATAATGAGTATGGTTTCCCGACAGAGCAGGTAAGGGCCTTTGCCAACGGCAAAACCGATAGCAGGAGGTATTACTATACCTGCCCATAATAGAGAAGTATACTATGCAAATGTGTTCATAGTTTATGCCCAAGCAGTTTGCGGAGCAATACTACCTGGCCTAAGTGGTAGGCATTGTGTTCGGCAACCAGCATCGCCTCACTTTAATTTCACCAACCAGAACACATCCCGCTATACTTCGGGCAACTACTTATACTAAACCCCGGAGTAGCAGCGGGAGCTGTGGTTGAGGTAGCAGGAGTCAGAAAAAAAGCAACCGAACAGGACACGCGAAACTGACCGGAAAAGGAAATCAAAAACACCTGAAACAGTAAAGACCAGGAACCCGAATAAGGTACAGGTCGCAAAGCAGTAGCAGGAAAAGTTTTCCTTTGGCCAAATGCAGGAAAGTACTCCCATGGCGTTTCCGGGTCGTATTGCATGGTTATAGATATTGTCTATAGTATGATAGATATTATTGAATCAGTAAAATTTGCTTGCGGGTCTACGAATAAGTATATTTATTTTAAATAAGAGTCGTTTTAGAGTAAAACCATTCCTATCCACAACTAATTTTTTATCATCATAACTATGGAACATAAGAAAGACAGACATGTAGCCCCCAATACTCCGGCTTGGGATACCAATGAATCCAGGAGATGCCCTTTTATGGGTGGTGCTATGAAGTTTACGGCAGGTAGCGGCAGATCGAACCGCGACTGGTGGCCGAATATGTTGAATCTTAGAATTTTGCACCAACATTCTTCCTTGTCTAACCCCATGGAAGAGGATTTTAACTATGCCGAGGAGTTTAAAAGCCTTGACCTTCAGGAAGTAAAGCAGGACCTGTTTGACCTGATGACGGATTCGCAGGACTGGTGGCCGGCAGATTACGGGCACTATGGTCCGTTTTTTATACGCATGGCCTGGCACAGTGCCGGTACATACCGTATTGCCGATGGCCGTGGTGGCGCCGGCTCTGGCTCACAGCGTTTTGCACCCCTCAACAGCTGGCCCGACAATGCCAACCTCGACAAGGCACGCCTGCTGCTTTGGCCTGTAAAGCAGAAGTATGGAAAGAAGATATCGTGGGCCGACCTGATGATACTGGCCGGTAACTGTGCCCTGGAGTCGATGGGACTGAAGACCTTTGGCTTTGGTGGCGGCAGAGAGGATGTCTGGGAACCGGAAGAAGATATTTACTGGGGATCAGAAGGGGAGTGGCTAGGAAATAAAGAGCGCCACGCAGGCGGCGTGCTGGAAAGTCCGTTGGCTGCCTCGCACATGGGCCTTATTTACGTGAACCCTGAGGGCCCGAACGGAAACCCTGACCCGATTGCGGCTGCCCACGACATTCGTGAGACCTTCGGGCGCATGGCCATGAACGATTACGAAACTGTTGCCCTGATAGCGGGTGGCCATACTTTTGGTAAAACACACGGAGCAGCCGACCCGCGCGAGTATGTAGGGGTAGAGCCAGCAGGAGCCGACATTGCGGAGATGGGCCTTGGCTGGAGAAACACCTTCGGGAAAGGCCATTCGGAGAACACCATTACCAGCGGCCTGGAAGGTGCCTGGACCACCACCCCGACAAAGTGGAGCAACAACTTTTTTGAGAACCTGTTTGGCTTTGAATGGGAACTGACCAAGAGCCCGGCGGGAGCACACCAGTGGAAGCCGAAAGGCGATGCCGGTGCAGGTACTGTTCCGGATGCGCACAACCCGTCTAAAAAACACGCTCCGTTCATGCTCACCACCGACCTTTCGCTTAAAATGGACCCGGCGTATGAGAAGATCTCCAGGCATTTTTACGAGAACCCGGATGAGTTTGCCGATGCCTTTGCACGTGCCTGGTTCAAACTGACGCACCGCGACATGGGCCCGATCGCGCGCTACCTTGGCCCTGAAGTGCCGGAGGAAGAGCTGATCTGGCAGGACCCGATCCCGGAAGTTAATTACCAACTGATTGATGATAACGATATAAGCGAGCTGAAAAGCAAGCTGCTGGATGCAGGTCTTTCTATTTCGCAACTGGTTACAACTGCCTGGGCGTCGGCATCTACGTACCGTGGTTCCGATAAAAGGGGAGGTGCCAACGGTGGCCGTCTTCGCCTGGCGCCGCAGCGGTACTGGGAAGTAAATAACCCGGCAGAGCTAACCGATATCCTGAACACCTATGAGCGTATCCAAAAAGACTTTAACGACGCGCAGAACGGTGGCAAGCAGGTATCTATCGCCGACCTGATCGTGCTAGGCGGATGTGCCGCTATCGAGAAGGCAGCCAGCAACGCAGGCCATACTATTACAGTACCATTTACACCTGGTCGTGCGGATGCAAGCCAGGAGCAGACCGATGTGGAGGCATTCTCCATACTGGAGCCAAATGCTGACGCTTTCCGCAACTATTATGGCAATCATGAGCATGTATCTGCATCGGCAGAGGAAATGCTAATTGACCGTGCACAGCTGATGACGCTTACGGCACCGGAAATGACCGTTCTGCTAGGAGGTATGCGTGTGCTGAACACCAACTACGACCACTCGAAGCATGGAGTGTTCACAAAGCAGCCGGAAACACTTACCAACGACTATTTTGTGAACCTGCTTGACATGGGCACAACCTGGACGGCTACCTCAGAGGCAGACAACGAGTTTGAAGGCCGTGACCGTAAAACAGGGGAGGTGAAGTGGACCGGTACCCGCGTGGACCTGATCTTCGGCTCTAATTCAGAGTTACGGGCTATTTCGGAAGTGTATGCCTGCTCAGATGCAAATGAGCGGTTTGTAAAAGACTTCGTGAAGGCCTGGAATAAGGTGATGAACCTTGACCGCTTCGACCTGAAGTAAGTATAGCTATTGCCGTTCGGACAAAAAAAAAGGCACCCTGTGAGCGGGGTGCCTTTTTTTTTATAAACGCCTCTGTCAGGCAGTCATCGCGACAGTGCTGGCAGTGGTCAGCTTTGCTTTCTGTTTCAGTGAACGGTCAATGTAAAACATGCTCACCATCGTGACCAGTGTTGTCAGCATAACGATGTAGCCGATCAGGTCGTAGTGTTTCAACGTTCCGTCTGCGGTTTGCACTACTATCAGGCCGGCAAACATAGAAGCCAGTCCCCCCGATAGCTGTTGCACCGATGATTGTATGCTCATGTAGGCGCCTCTGTCTGCGGGCTCCGGTATGGCGCTCATCAGGGCAGAACCCGATACCATGCGGGAGGTGATGCCAATGAACATGATCACGTTTATAAGTATTACCAGCCAGAGCGGCGATATGCCCAGGTTGCAGTAAAAACCGATCACGATCATAGCGATCACAGAACCCCAGAAGAACACTTTATACTTGCCCAGCTGGTCGCTCAGCTTACCTGCCAGCGGCCCCGCGATCATGGCGCAAATGCCGGTAACCACATAGATCATGGGCAGGTCGGTGAGGCTGATGCCCAGGTTATAGACAGTAAAAGCGCTGCCGAAAGGCATCAGCATAAAGCCTCCCGTAGCCAGCAACACGATTGCGCCAAAGCCTTTTAGGTAGTGCCGGTTGGTTACCACGTGCACCAGGTGGCTGAATGCTTTCCGGTCAGTTTGCAGTTGCAGGTGTGCATTTATGGGTTGCATTTTAACGGCAATTGCTACGCCTACTACCGCACTTATGGCCACCAGCAGCAGGAATGGCGCATGCCAGCCCCAGTGGTTCGCCAGGTATAAACTCAGCGGAATACCCATTACCTGGCTCACGGCAAAAGCCATTTGCACGAAACCCATTACGCGTCCCCGCATTTGCAACGGGAAAAGATCGGTGATAATGGCAAAGGATATAGAGCCGATCACACCTCCGAAAATACCGGTAACGATACGGGCAATTAGCAGCGAAAAGTAGTCAGGTGCCAGGCCACACAGCAGCGTACCTAACATAAAACCGGCATAAAAAAGGAGGAGCAGTTTTTTCCGGTCAAACCTGTCGGCAAAGCCAGCGGCCAGCAGTCCGGATGCACCTGCGCTAAAAGCGTAGGCAGACACCACCCAGCCGAACTGCTTCGGGGTGATGGACAGTTCCTGGATGAGTTGCGCCCCCAGCGGGGAGAGCACCATAAAATCGAGGATGATGGTGAACTGAAGGATAGCCAGTACAGCTACAATAAACACCTGGTACCTGGTAAAGCTTTGGGGGCTGCTGATCGCTGCGTTATCTGCTCCTTCCGCACCCTGTGCAGGAGCTTGTTTGGTGTCTTTCATGGTGGATGTCCTGCAAAGAGGTTATACTTTATACTTTGTGTTCGATATGCATCTTCTGCAACAGTAAGATAGCTCCGATAAATTGCAAAATTAAAACAATTATTTAAGTGTATTTCCTGTCAGCGTACTGAAAAATTTGTGGGAGAATATTTTCTTAGAACCCGGCAATGGTGCTGCGTGGTGGGCAGCTTACTACGGGTCAGGTTCGTCAACTTTCTGGAGTATGGGGCGAAACCTTCCTCGGCCTCGGTACAAGTCAATCCAAGCATCAGTAAATAACTTTAGGAGGCTGGCTGGGTTAAGTTTAACAGGACGTTTGAAGTGTATACCCCTATTACCTGTTACGCATTGGATAAAATCGTGAACCCGCTTGACAGTTTATTGAAATGCTTTATATTGTGCGTGTACGCTGGTGATGTATGGGAGGAATGAGGTATTTGAAATGCAGTAGTACACCACCAGCAATCGTGCAGCTAATAGGAGGTGGTAATCTTGCTAGTCAGTAGTTGGGCGGTAGCTAAACAAAGAAACCCGAGTAATCAAAATGGGATTTGGATTTAATTTATTCTTCATTTTAATTCTTGTCCCATTGACAGGAATATTGTTGATTGCTTGGGTCTTATCAAGAAAACTCTTGATTGGAAAGATACTCGGTTTCATCTGGCTCGGAATTTTAGGACTTGTCTTATTGTCAGGAATTGTACGCTGGTTGACTTCAAAAATAGAATTAGACAAAGACGACTACTATGGAGAGTATGTGATAAACAGAGATTACTTCAAGGGGAAACATACGGATTGGCAATACAATCATTTTCGGTTCAAAATAACAGAACAAGACTCAATCTTTTTTCACGTCACAGACAAGAAGAGAATATTGAAGACATATCGTGGGACAGTTAAAACGACTGACCCCAAAAATCACCGCTCGGATAGACTAATTATTGAAATGGAAAAACCAACGCACCACATTCTGACAAGTAATCCGACAACTTACAGAAGTGCTTGGAGCTTTTATCTGGTATTTAACTCGCCAAAATTTCATAACGTTTTCTTTAAGAAAGGAAAATATAAACCAATAGAATGAAAAAGCTAAACCGTTGTGCTAAATAAAAACAAACTTAACATATAATGAAAAAGCCCTTACTAGTACTTATTACCTTTATCTCTACAGCCTTTTTTCAAAGTTATGCCCAAACTGACTCTTTGAGAGCTTATGTTTTCGAGGCTCTTGACATTATGAAGTCCCACTCAGTTAATAAAAACAAAGTTGACTGGGAGACCCTCTATACCAATGCCAAAGAAAAAGTAGGTACAGTTCATAGTATCAGAGAAACATACCCAATTATCGCAGAAGCGCTGGAGCAACTACAGGACAAACACTCAAAATTTTTCCCACCTGAAGAAATAGAAGCATACAAGCAGGGCTACAGAGCTATGGGTATGGAACTTCCCACTCCTGAATTCAAGATGATTGACAGTAAATACGCTTATATTCAAATTCCGTCATTTGACGTCATCAACATCAAAGAGCAAATGGAGTACGCAGCCTCTATTCAAAAAGCCATAAAGAAACTGGATGAGCAGAAGCCAAAAGGTTGGATAATTGACCTACGGGCAAATGATGGAGGTATGTCCGTGCCCATGTCGGCAGGCATTGGTCCTTTCGTTGAGAAAGACAAATGCGTAGGATGGAAGGATGCTGACGGGAAAATCACCTATTGGATTTATAAAAAAGGGCGGGTATATGAGAATAACAAGCTAGTATTTGACATGGCAGAAAAGCCGTACAAAATCAAAAACAGAAAGTAACCAGTAGCAGTCCTTGTCAGCAAACAGACTGCCAGTTCAGGTGAGATTTTAGCCACCACCTTTGTCGGCAGACGCAACACTATGTTAACAGGTACGAACACACAAGGGCTAACATCTGCAAACAGTGAGCATGAGTTATCTGACGGAGCTTACCTTGTGCTAACCGAAGGAAATTACGTGGACAGAAATAATACTGAATATAAAAAAATAGGTGAAGGTATTGCGCCAGATATCCGACTTGAAAATCTAACAAAGGATAAGATTGAAAATGAAAAGCTTTACCTGGAAAAAGCTATAGAGTACATCAAAAAGGCCGAAAAATAAGTTTTACTTGGCACAACCACGTGTACACATCATGCCTCGGCAGATGGCCTCTATTTATCTTTTTACTATTGAGATTGGGGAGTTGGTACTTGCAAAAAGTAGATTAGGAAGGGTAGACCAGGTGTGCTAAATGGCAGCAGCAAATAAAAGAATGAAAAATACAGCAGAAGTAGTCCTTGATTCAATTAGGTTTGAGATAGTAATTTATGGTAATAGGCAAAACCATCCTGTCTTATTTTTCCATGGGTTAGGATCTTCAGCTGCCTGTATTGAGCCTGCTTCAGATACTCTTGATCAACTTGGTATATACATTATTGCGATAAACCGTCCTGGAACATCAAAATCAGATTTTTTCAAACCCAAGAGTATTTTTGAATACCTAGCTTATGTAGATCGTATTCTTGAAAAGTTTTCTATTGATAAAATTATTGTAATTGGCTGGTCTGCAGGAGGGCTTTACAGCCAGGCTTTTGCATCTAAGTATCCAAAAAAAGTGGAAAGCCTTCACCTGATTAGCAGTGCAATTCCATTTTACAATTTATCCAGCCGAAAAATACTTCCACTAAAGTGGAAAATTATTTCAGCAAGCAATCGCATACTTCCTTCTTTAAGCAAGAGAATGTTTTTGAGTATTGCCAGAAAGCTTAATAAACAGCCTCTAGAATTAATAAAACGTTCCATTAATTCATTACCTAGTGTAGATAAGCAGGTGGTAGAAAAGCCAGAGAATTATGCTGTTTTCACCACTGCTGTTAAGGAAAGCTATGGAGAATATGGCTTGGGCCCATACTTTGATATCTTAGCACTATCAGCTAAAACCCAAATACCATTAGACCAAATAAATACCAGAACACTTATATGGCATGGTAGCCATGATAATCTCTGGCCGATTGAATTTGCGAATTACTTAGGTAGTGAAATAAAAGGCGCTGAAACAAGAATAGTTGAAAACAAGGGGCACTTTCTGTATCTGGATAGTATACACCAGATATTGAAAACTGCTGCTTACAAGGATAGTCAATTACCTGGTCTGTCTCTGCATGACAATGACACGGTAATACGGGTTGGAGTATGAAAATTGAAATAGCACATACAGCGAAAGGGCCAGTAGAATATGCTACGATTGGCACTGGGAAGCCTGTTCTGTTTTTACATGGGGGGCACTCAAATTGCAGAGAAACGCTATTTCATAAAGGCTTTGATACAAGCAAATACCAACTCATTACACCTTCCCGCCCCGGGTATGGTAATACGCCACTTAACATGAATGTTACCCCTAAGTTGGCGGCAGAACTGGTGGTATCTTTATTACATTATTTAGCAGTTGATAATGTAATAGTATATGGAATTTCGGCTGGGGGATTAACTGCGATTGAAATGGCAGCCAATTACCCGGATAAAGTTGAGAAGCTGATTTTAGCATCTGCAGTTTCAAAGGAGTGGCTGGATAAAAACGGGAAGATTTACAAGACCGCTAAAAAGTTGTTTGATCCGATAACGGAGAAATTCGTGTGGGGGATGACCAGGTTGTTCTCAGGAATATTTCCCGGAATGATAGCTACTAATTTTTACCCACAGTTTTCGAAGAACAAAAGTCATCCACTTGATAAGAATGACATTAAAGAGTTGCTAACTGCCTTTAACTATTACAACTCTAAGCAAGGGTTTATCACTGATATAGAGCATACGATTGCTCCTGGTTTGATTTCAAAGGTTACTTGTCCGACACTTATCATACATAGCAAAAACGATAACAGTGTACCATTTGAGCACGCTGCATATGCTCATAAAATGATTTCGAATTCAAAGCTTGTGGTATTGGATAACGAATGGGGACACTTATTCTGGATCGGGAAAGATTCACATGAGTCGATAAAAAAAACCTTAACATTTATTGAACAGTAAAAGCCTTTTTATTCCGGGTTTGTTTTGGCAGGAATTCTAATACCTTTGGCCCTCGTACTAACCTTCTCGTAACTTAAGCCATTTACATAACTGGCTCTCAAGTATTGATATAATTTTAATATGATTTTCTCAGAGATTAGCTTAATTGAGGTCTTAGACCTTTTAGGAACATTTGCTTTTGCCATTAGTGGCATCCGGCTAGCTTCGGGCAAAAATATTGACTGGTTTGGAGCCTACGTTATTGGCCTGGTAACAGCGACAGGAGGCGGAACCATAAGGGATCTGTTGTTGGACGTAAAACCTTTCTGGATGCTGGATGCAACATACCTGATCATTACAGGGGTGGCACTGTTCGCTGCCATACTTTTTAAAGAGAAGTTACTCCGACTGGGCAATACATTGTTTATTTTCGATACTGTGGGGCTCGGTCTATTTACTACCGTAGGAATAGTAAAGAGCTTTGATGCGGGGCTGCCATTTTGGGTGTGTATCCTGATGGGGGCGCTAACAGGAACTGCAGGTGGTGTGATCCGGGATGTGCTCATCAATGAAGTACCTTTGCTGTTTCGAAAGGATATTTATGCGCTGGCATGCATTGCGGGAGGCTTCGTTTTCTTTTTGTGCTACCAGTTCAATCTTTTGATACCTGTAGTGGAGGTATTAGCTGCTTTAACAGTGATCGTGATCCGGGTAGTGGCGGTAAAATTTCATATTCAATTACCTATTCTTAACCTTGACCATACGGATGCAAAAAGGGAAGAATAATAGCATCTGCACTGTTTAAGCAATAAACCAGTTGCTCTAGTTTTGATAAGTTAAAACTTGCTACTAGTACCAACAATGCTAACGTTGCAATTACAATATAAATCAAATACATTTCATTCTTTTGCTGCAGATCCGGCAGCTTTCTCATTACAAGGAACCATTTTTTTAATGTTATACTATAAGTCCGATTATCTTGAAATATATTATTCCCAGGGTGGGCTAGTGGAAACCCGTTGGCTGAAATTTGCATCAAGCGAAGAGTACCGCGCCGGGTTAGCAATGTATTCAGATGTAGTTCGGCAGAAAGAGGTAAAGTTGTGGCTCGGGGATTATCGGTTGGCAAAAGTTGTGAGATTACATGATCAGGGCTGGGCTGCCCGGGAATGGTTCCCTCAATTTATAGCGCTTGCCACTGACATCAAACGGATGGCACGGGTACAGTCGATGGATATTTTTAACGAGACGAGTTCAGAAAACATAAAACGGAAGATAAACATAGAAGGTTTACCCTTTGAGTTCACCGAGTTTAAGGACTACGATGAGGGCCGCGCCTGGGTATTAGAGAAATAAATCCATCTTAAAAAACATACTTTTACTCGATTCACCAACCTCCACCAGTTCATGCGTTTACCGCGGCATCTTACACCTGCATCGGTGGGATACTGTTAGCTACTCTGAACGATGCTCAAATTTTTCACTTCAGTTCCCGGCGCAGCAGCTGCGCGTTTATTGCAACAATAACTGTACTCAGGCTCATGAGAGCGGCACCGACGGCAGGGGAGATCATAATACCCTGCTGGTATAGGACACCGGCAGCCAGAGGAAGGGCAATGACGTTATAACCCGTTGCCCAGATCAGGTTCTGGATCATTTTGCGGTAGGTTGCTTTTCCGAAAAGTATAAGCGAGGCAATGTCCTGGGGATTACTATTTACCAGGATAATATCCGCTGTTTCGGCAGCCACATCTGTGCCGGAGCCTACGGCAATTCCAACGTCGGCCTGTGCCAGGGCAGGGGCATCGTTCACTCCGTCGCCGGTCATGGCCACAAACTCTCCACGGGCCTGCAACTCTTTTACCTTTTCCTGTTTCTCGTGGGGCAGTACGTTGGCTATATATCCGTCCATGCCCAGTTTGTCGCTTACACTTTTGGCCACCCGTTCGTTATCACCGGTCAGCAGCAGGTTCCGGATGCCATTCTCTTTCAGGATCCGGATCGCCTCCGCAGACTCCGGCCTGATCTGGTCTCGCATGGTGATGTAGCCTGCCACTTGCTGATCCACCATAATATAGACCACGGTTTCCACACCTTCCTCGGCCTGGCTTTCGGGTACCTGCACGCCAAATTCTTTGATGTAATTCGGGCCGACAACTTTTACATCTCTGCCTTCCACAATTCCTTCCAGGCCCTTGCCGGGCAGGTAGTTAAACTTGGTGGCGGCAGGTATGGCTATACCATCTGCCTTTACCCTTCTGAGAATACCCTGTGAAATATAATGCTCCGAATTCTGCTCCACGCCGGAGGCAAGGCGAAGCAGTTCCTGCTCGGTATAACCCTTGTCGAACACAACGACTTGTGCTACTTCATGGGAGCCCTGGGTTAGGGTACCTGTTTTATCAAAGATAATAGTAGTAATGCGCCTGGAGTTTTCAAAGGCAGTGCGGTTACGGATAAGAAGCCCGTTGTTAGCCGATACAGCCGTAGAGATGGCAACCACTAATGGTATGGCCAGGCCAAGGGCGTGCGGACAGGAAATGACCATAACTGTAACCATGCGCTCCAGGGCAAAGCCGAATTCGGTGCCAGCCAGTAACCACCAGGCAAATAAGGTAGCGAAGCCAGCCGTGAGGGCAACAAATGTCAGCCACTTGGCCGCTTTGTCCGCCAGTCGCTGCGTTTCAGATTTCGTTTTCTGCGCATCCTGCACCAGCTTGATCACCTTGTTCAGGTAGCTGTCTTTGCCGGTGGTCAGCACGCGTACCTGCAGCGAACCGTTCCCGTTGATTGAGCCCCCGATCACTTTATTGTCAACTGTTTTCTGCACTGGCTTACTTTCACCGGTTAGCATGCTCTCATTCAGATAACTCTCACCCTCCGTAACCACGCCATCGGCGGGTACTTTCTCTCCGGGCTTGATCAGGATGATATCGTCCTGGTGAAGTTCTTCGACACTAACCGTAACTGTTTCACCGTTTCGTATTACCTGCGCCTCGTCGGGCATCATACTTACCAGCAGTTCAAGCGCTTTTGAAGCACCCAGCACGGAGCGCATTTCGATCCAGTGCCCCAGCAGCATGATCACGATCAGGGTCGCCAGTTCTCAGAAAAAATCCATTCCCTCCAGGCCAAAGGCCACGGCGGTGCTGTAGAGGTAAGCAACAGTGATGGCTACCCCGATCAGGGTCATCATGCCGGGGGAGCCCTTTTTTACTTCCTCTGCCAACCCTTTTATAAATGGCCAGCCACCATAGAAATAGATAATGCTGGAAAGCGCAAAGGCAATGTACAGGCTATAGGGCACAGCAAGGGTATAGCCCAGAATGCCCTGTATCATCGGGCTTAGTATAATGACCGGCAGGGATAGGGCAAGGGAGATCCAGA
Source organism: Pontibacter sp. MBLB2868 (assembly GCF_051904785.1). Lineage (NCBI taxonomy): Bacteria > Pseudomonadati > Bacteroidota > Cytophagia > Cytophagales > Hymenobacteraceae > Pontibacter > Pontibacter sp. MBLB2868. The sequence goes on from NZ_CP196710.1 coordinate 1,406,226, forward strand.
ATCTTTTCCTGAAGTCCTGTATCATCATGCGGTGGTGGTCCTGGTGGCCTTCATGTTTTCCGTGGCCGGTATGTTTGTCGTGGGGCGGGTGGTGGCGGGTGTCCTGGTGCATGGCTTCGGTATGGCCGTGCATGGTTTTCTCTTCTAACCTTTCTTCGATGTTGTCAACGTTGGTATCCGCCTTTTGCTTTGCACCTGTTGCATGGTTGTGGTGCTTATGCTTCTGCTCGTTCATTGTTCCGGGAGTTTATGAGGTCAATGCCGTTCCGTATGCTGCAGCACAGTACCTTTTAAACGAAAAACAGCGCTGTGGGGGTTATACCGGTATCGGGTTGTAAGGTGATGCGCAGGTTTACCAGGAGTGATTGTGGCATTGGTACAGGCAAAGGTTTTCAATGTGCCGAGGTGGCGGAGAAAGAAATAGCCTGAGGTTATTATAGAATTTAATTAATGCTTATCTTAACCTAAGATTTCAAAATAAGCCACTTGCTGTAACAACAAGGAGCTGATCTGGTTGTACCTGCCATACCAGCATCATTATCACCCTGAACGTTTAAATATGAGTGCAACTGCTTTTAAGTATGACCTGTTCTTTGAGGTGTCACCTGATCTGCTCTGCATTGCAGGTTATGATGGCTATTTTAAGAAGATCAACGCCGCGGTTTCTAACTTGCTGGGTTACACGATGGAGGAATTGTACGCTAGTCCTATAAATGACTTTGTTCACCCTGACGACAAACAAATAACTTCTGCTGTCAGAAATGAGCTGATAAAATCAAGGCCACTTAATAATTTCGAGAACAGGTACATTACAAAGGATGGGAAAACAGTTTGGCTGGCCTGGACGTCACTTCCTGTGGAGGAGGAAGGCCTGATATTTGCCATTGCCAAAAATGTAACCCACAAAAAGAAGCTTGAGGTGGAAAGGAATTTAATGCTGGCGAACCTTACCAGAATTAATCAGGACCTCAAACAATTAAACTATACTGCCTCTCACGATTTAAGGTCCCCTGTAAATAACCTGCTGTCTATATTCAAACTCATTGACAGCTCTCACATCACTGACCCTACAACAGCTAAACTGATCAATTACCTGAAGTTAAGCGGCGATAAGCTAAAGCAAACTTTAAACAATTATGTAGATGTTTTAACAGAAAAACAGGAAGAGCATACTGGCATAGAAGAAGTAAGTTTGTCTGAAAGCCTGCACAACGTACTATTTTCGATAGGAGGGTTGATTGATGCCGCACAAGCTATTGTTCATTCGGACTTTTCACAAACAGAGCTCATTAGGTTTAACAGAGCTAACCTGGAGAGTGTATTTCTGAATTTGATCACGAATTCCATTAAATATGCTAGGCCTGGCTTCCCTCCTCATATTTCTATAGAGGCCACTGAAGTTTTAACTGCACAGGTGATTACTTACACGGACAATGGGCAAGGCATAGACCTGGAGAAGGTTAATGGAAAGCTTTTCGGTTTTCGGCAGCGGTTTCATGATAATTCAGATAGTAAAGGTATCGGCCTCTACCTGGTCCACAGCCACATAACAGGGGCAGGTGGTACAATTAAGGTAGACAGTAAAGTGGACGAGGGTACCCGCTTTACCATTACTTTACCCAAAGCGGACGCTGCAGCCTAAATAGTAACATCAATTAGGTTTCATAATTCATTATAAATAAAGTTAAACTGCTGTTATTTATAATGAATGGTATTTTTATATCATTTTATTGTGTAAATGCATTGAAAATTAGTGTAGAAATATAAACTAATAATCTCATCCTAAAGTATAATAATACTAATTAAAAATTGAAATTAATTTACCTATTTGCCGCTGCATCTTTTAAGCTGGGAAACTAGCCCTTCTTTTCTAGTAGTTTTCCCTTAAACTACACCCTCTTTTATATCACTTCTTAATCTATAAAGTTAAGCTGTTCAGGCTTTACTATTTAGATGTTATTGTAATATACTATGATACCTCTTAAAGGTAACAGGCAAAAGTATGTCTGTTGTTATATGAATAATTCAAAATATAAAACTTAACTGATAAGCTATGAAAAACAATTTTTTACTACTAATGGTAGTGTTGCTGGTGCTGAACACTTCAGCTGCTTTCGCCAAGATCTGGCGCGTGAACAACAATAACGGTGTTACCGCTGACTTTACTACACTACAGGCTGCTCATGATGGCGCCACATCCGGTGATACCATACATGTGGAAGGATCTGCAACAGAATACGGTGGGTTACAAAGTACTAAAAAGCTGGTCATACTAGGGCCGGGCTATTACTTAGAACAGAATGCTAATACGCAGGCATTACAGGCTAGTGCTAAAGTAAGTAGTATGTATTTATACAGTGGTTCTGAGGGCACTGTAATTATGGGACTGGATTTTAATGCAAATGCTATTAGTATCTTCGCAAGTGATATAACCATAAAACGTAATAAGTTCAATACTTTAAATGGAGAGCAAGATTGGGGTTTTGGTGCTGTAGCCTTATATTATGAACAGTCTAACTCTTCTATTCCTGTTAGCAATATAGTCATCTCTCAAAATTACGGCCTGACAATTTCAAGTAGTAGTGCTTCAACAGGAGTGCTGATTGCTAATAATTATATTGGAGTAGGAGCCAACTATGGTACCGAGAATACAACAGGCGATGCTCTTAATCTACATACTGGTACAGTAGCGTTGATACAAAATAATATCTTTACGCAAGGAAAGTTTACAGCCTATAACAGCACTTTCACTAATAATATAATGATTTTTGGTGCCTTGGAAGGCACTGGCAATATGATAGCCAACAACATTGGTAACAGCACACAATTTGGTACTACAAACGGAAATCAGTCTAATGTAAGCATGAGTACTGTGTTTGTAGGGCCAGGCACAGGTGTCTCACAGGATGGTCAGTGGAAACTGGCGGTTGGCTCTCCTGCCTTAGGCGCTGGTTATGGTAGTACCTCCACAAACCCTATCGATGCCGGTATGTACAGCAACCATACACCTTATGTGCTTTCTGGCATTCCGCCAATACCGGCCATTTACTTTATGGAAGCTCAGCCTGTTGGTAGCAGCACCGATCCAATTGATGTCACGGTCAAAGTAAAATCAAATAACTAATTATCATACATACGACTGCTGCTGGTACAGAAGCCAGGGGCAGATCTGAATTTTCCTGTTCTGCATGCAGGCTGAGGCTTGCATGGTAACTGTTATGATCTGCTGTGCCTGCTTCTGCTGCTCAAACTGCTTAAAAAGCATTCATTTTACTTTGACAAAAATTCGACATGAGAAATTATATACAAAAATCCTCGGTGTTGCTGGGGCTGCTTACGTGGCTGGCCCTTTGCTATCACGGTTCCGTGGTACAGGCACAGGAGGTGGTAAAACTGGAATATTATATTGATGATGACCCCGGCTTCGGCAATGGACAAAGTATACCCATCACACCAGGACTGGACATTTCGAAGTCCTTTCCAGTGGATATCAGTACATACCTACCGGGCTTTCATAGCCTGTATGTACGGGCGCTGGTAAAGCAGCACCAAGTTACAGAAGGCGATGCTACAGCTACAAGGGGAGGCTGGTCCATTACTGCGGTTCGCACATTTTATAAAGAAAGCTTCGACGGATCGCCCACACTTCCGAACATTGTGAAGGGGGAGTTCTTCATAGATAAAGATCCTGGGTTTGGCAACGGAACAACCATTCCTTTCACTGCGAATACAGACCTCAGTAATCTAACTTTCTCATTCGATATTACGAATTTACCTACAGGTTTCCATAACCTGTATGTACGCTTTAAGGATGCTAATAAGAACTGGGGTACCACCTCAGTGCGCACGTTTTATAAAGAGAACTTTAGTAATAATACGCCTTCAAATACTAACATCGTAAAAGGGGAGTACTTTATTGATTCTGATCCGGGTTTTGGTAAAGGTACAAACGTTGCCATCACACCGGGTTCAAACCTTTCAAACCTGGCTTTTACGGCTGATATAAGTAATGTGCCGGCTGGCTTTCACCAGTTATATACCCGTTTTAAAGACGCTAATGGCAGGTGGGGGCAAACTAACGTACGTTCCATCTTTAAAGAAGTGCTTTCAACAAAAGATCCGCTTCCCAACCTGGTTAAAGCAGAGTATTTTGTTGACAGTGACCCGGGTTACGGAAAGGGTAGAAATATTCCCATTACTGCAGCCACGGAGTTAATTAACCTGACTTTTGCTTTGGATATGAACGAAATATCCATCGGAAATCACAAGCTGTATGTGCGGGTGCAGGATGCCAAAAAGAAATGGAGTTTAACCAGCATCAGTGATTTTGTAGTGGAGTCGCCGCAGGAACTCTACGTGCTTGTTGGTACTATAACTGATCAGCTTTGCGCTGGACAGACAGTGGAGGTGCCCTATACTGTAAACGCACCGTTTGGGACAAACAACATATTCACTGCCCAATTGTCTGATGCAGCAGGTAGCTTTACAAACCCTGTCATGATTGGAACACTCACCAGCAATGTAGCAGGTACTATAAGCGCAACTATACCTGAAGCTGCCGCTGCAGGTACTGGTTACCGCATACGGGTGGTAGCCAGCTCCCCGACGCATACCAGCACATCGAATGCAACTGACCTAACCATCAGGCGGCTGCCAGTATTATCCGGAATTTCGGGTGATCAATATACCTGTACCAGCCTGAAAGAATATAGTGTGTCACCTGAAACAGGAGTAACCTATACATGGAAGCTCTCGGGCGGAGGTACGCTTACTTCCATCGGTAATACGGCTTCAATAACCTGGAACTCTGCTGGTACACATACGATCACTGTTACGCCTGCTAATACTTGTGGTGAGGGTGAAGTGAGAACCTTATACGTTACGGTTTATGATAGTGCGCCTGCACCCACGCCTGTTATTACAGCTAGTGGACGCTGGATGTATGCGTCTGCAGCTCCACTCGGTTCAGGTGTTTTAGATTACCAATGGTACCTGAATGGAGCTATCATAGTTTCTGCCAACAGCTCCTCGTTTTATGCCACTGAAAACGGAAGCTACACAGTAAGTTATAGAAACTCCTGTGGTGTCAGCCCTGTGTCAAACATGATCAGCTACTCTGGTAACAAGCTGAACCAGGCGATCACGTTTGAGCAAATTGAGGATAAGACGTATGGCGATGAACCCTTCATTTTGAATGCTACCGCCAGCTCGGGTCTAGCGGTAAGCTTTCATGTTCAGAGCGGACCCGCAACTGTTTCTGGCAACACACTAACCATAACAGGAGCAGGCACGGTTGAAGTAGTAGCATCCCAGGCAGGAGACGAGAACTACAACGCGGCAGCACCAGTAAGCAACACCTTTGTGGTTAGTCCGTTGGCGGCAACTGTGGCGCTTAGCAACCTGAACCAGACATACAATGGACAACCCAGGCCGGTAACAGTAACAACCAATCCAGCAGGAATTTCAACGAGCGTGACATACAATGCAAGTGCAACGGTGCCGGTAAATGCTGGTTCTTACGCTATTGTGGCTACTATTTCAGATCCTGACTATGTTGGCTCCAGCACAGAAACCCTGGTTATCGGTAAGGCTTCACAAACCATTACGCTGGAATCTGTAACTGACAAAACCTACGGAGATGCACCGTTCCAGGTGCTGGCTTCTGCCACTTCGGGTTTACCGGTAAGCCTCAGTGTAAGCACTGTTCCTGATGGTATCGCCACTATTACGGGGAACACTATTACCATACTTGGTGCCGGTACAGTAACCGTTACGGCCAAACAGGCAGGTGATGTTAACTATGTCGCAGCACCAGATATCTCCACCACTTTCACGGTAAACAAAGCTGATCAGACGATCAATTTTACCGCACTGCAGGATAAGACGTATGGCGATGCTTCTTTTTCGCTGAGTGCCACCGCATCTTCCGGCCTTACTGTAGGCTTCCGGATAAAAAGTGGTCCTGCAACTATTTCCGGAACAACGCTAAGTATAAGTGGTGCGGGAGTAGTAGAAGTGGAAGCATACCAGGATGGTGACGCAAACTATAAAGCGGCGCCTCTTGTTTCCCGTACTTTTACTGTATTAAAGGCAAGCCAAACCATAGCGTTTGATCCGCTCCCGAATAAAACGTACGGTGATGCTCCGTTCGATCTTTCTGCCACTGCCACTTCTGGTTTGACCATTGATTTCAGCATTGTCTCAGGACCGGCAACTATTACCGGTAGTACCCTGACCATGACAGGCACAGGCACTGTGGTTGTCAGGGCGTCGCAGAGCGGCAATGAGAACTACCTGGCAGCAGCGTCTGTAGACAGATCTTTCCAGGTTACATCGCCGGATAAGATTGCTCAGACGATCACGTTCACATCCATTACAGACAAAACTTATGGAGACGCAGCATTTGAGCTTTCTGCCTCGGCTTCGTCCGGGCTGCCGGTTAGCTTCAGGATAGTATCGGGCCAGGCAAGTATAGCAGGCAATATGCTGACCATACTTGGCGCGGGCAGCATAACTGTAGAAGCAACGCAGCCAGGTGATGCGACATACCAGTCAGCCAGTGTATCGCGAAGCTTTACAGTGCAGAAAGCGACACCTGGACTTAGCTGGAACAGGCCTGCCAACATCGCTGAAGGCACTGCGCTCTCCGCTCTGCAGTTGAACGCTGTAGCTTCAGTTCCGGGTACTTTCACCTACAGTCCGGCAGCAGGTACTGTTCTGGCAGCCGGTAATAACAGAGAATTGTCTGTATACTTTGTCCCGCAGGATGCTGATAATTATAACAGTGTGCCAGGAACAAAGACGTTCATTACGGTGAACGGAGCACCTGTGCTAACGGTAACAGGTCTTACTTCAGTAAACGAACATGAGTTGCTAACGCTTCTGAGTTCAGCTACTGATGTTAATGATGATGTTGTTTCTTTTAGCCTGGTTGGAGTTGTACCGGAAGGCATGACCATTAATGCTGCATCAGGTGCCGTAACCTGGACCCCTTCCGAAGCACAGGGCCCGGCCAGTTACAGCATCAGGATCAGAGCGACAGACAATAATACACCTGTTTTGTATGTTGAGCAGACGCTAACACTAACAGTAGAGGAAGTAAATGCAGCGCCGCAACTCTCCGGCATTCCTGGTGCTGTTACCGTTGATGAACTTTCTCCTTATACCTTCACTGCAACTTTCTCTGATGTTGACCTGCCGGCTAACTTACTGACATTGGCGTTGGAAGGTGCACCACAGGGAGCAACACTTAACCAGCAGGGAGTATTTAACTGGACACCTACAGAAACGCAGGGGCCAGGCAGTTATACTTTTAAAGTGCGTATAACAGATAATGGTAATCCGGTGCTGTTTGCCGAGCAGCAGATCACAATTCAGGTAAATGAGGTGAATCAATTGCCTGTGTTAGCCACGATTCCTGCCCAGTTTTTCGCATCCGGTGACATGGTTAGCTTTACAGCAATAGCCTCAGATGCCGATCTTCCAGCGCAGCAGCTGACTTACTCGTTGCTAAGCCTGGCAGGTGAAAATTATCCACAGGGTGCAACGATAAATGCTGCAACAGGTGTATTTAGTTGGAACTCAGCAGGGCATGCCTACAATGAGTATAAGTTTAAGGTAAAGGTAGCAGACAGTAACGGAGGGTCTACTGAGCAGCTGGTTAGTTTAACGCTACGCTCAGCAAACCAGGCACCTGTGCTAAAAGCAATAGGAGACAAAACTGTATTAGCCGGAAGCGCTCTTGCATTTATCCTGATCGCGACAGATGATGGCCTGCCTGCAGGGAAGCTTACCTACAGCGCTACAAACTTACCGCGCGGCGCCACACTTGATGCTACCTCAGGAACATTCTTCTGGAATACAACAGGCGGTCAAACAGGAACTTATAACATCACGCTTACGGTGTCTGATGGAAGCTTATCGGCAAGTGAAGCAATAAAGGTAAACGTTATCAAGAAAACAGCCGGGCTTTCGCCTCAGATAAGAAAATTCAGCCCAACTTCTGGAACAGTTGGTACAGTCGTTACCATTTATGGTAAATACCTAACAGAGGTTCACAATGTGCGTTTTAATGGAGTTATGGCCGATTTCGATCCGATTGATGAAAACACCATAGCAGCTGTTGTGCCACAAAATGCGACGTCTGGCAAGATCACTGTAAACACTGTGAATGGTATAGTGAGCAGCAAACAAGACTTTACCGTGTTGACACCTGCAATTTCCGGTCTTAATCCTAGTGTGGGCGCAGTTGGTACGCAGGTAACGATAGCAGGTACAGATCTTGAAAATGTGACAGCAGTTACTTTCAATGGTGTGCCTGTTGAAGAAGTCCTTTCTTACAGCACTACTCAACTAGTAGTAAAAGTACCTGGAGGTGCAACCAGTGGGAAAGTAAGCGTTACGGCAAGTGGAAAAACACTGGAGGGTACAGTGTTTACAGTTGCAGACGGACTTAGTGCTACGTTAGAACAAACGTTACATGCAGCAGTGGAAGAAGCTAGCTTCAATGTATATCCAAACCCTTTCATTGATCTGGCCACAGTTAGCTTTACCCTCAAAAATGGCGGGCATTATACCGTTTTGCTTTATGATTCGAGTGGTAAACTGATCAAAAGCCTTGGGGATGGAACTGCTGAAGCGGAAGTAGCTACTAAAATAGAAGTCAGTAGCAGAGGATTAAATAAAGGCCTCTATATTATCAGGCTTAACACCGATGAAGGTAGTAGAAGCATGAAACTTGTATTAAACAGGTAACGAATCTATCGGTTTAATGTAAAGGAATGTTTTAGGCTAAGGCCGCTTTATCAATAGATAAAGCGGCCTTAGATTTTGTACCTACTTAAAATAAAACTCCTGTTTAATAAAGTAGCAACATGACCAGAATATATGCTGACTGGTGGGCAACACGAATGTTTTGCTTACGCATTACTCTAAAAAGTCAACTTTAATTTGCACTCTCTCATTTTCCGGAGGAGTGCACAGTGAAACTTCAACTAAAGCACTCTCATTATAGTACTTTGCAATGCCTTTGATGATCCCTATGGCAACTCCGGCCATTCGGCGTTTGGAATAATAATCGACTATAAGCTGCTTATTACCTTTCTTTGTTACCAGCAGTAGTGGCGGACTTGCTCTGCTATCTTCTTTTCTTACGGCTCCATGCATGGCTTCTTCTGTATGAAGCAACATCTGATAGGTGCGCCACTCCGGATTAATGTACCTGTTATAGATCATAAAAAGGTCAGGAACCATAAATTCTCCATAGCGCTCCATTAATTCAATGGCAGGGATACCAGTTTTCTCAGTTGCTTTATCCAGAATGCAATAAATTTCAGAGGTCGGGTACATTTCATTCATTTCATAGGGAGAATGATCGATACCACATGCTTCCAATAGCTTTAGCCAGGTGCTGAAATCGTAACTACTTTCTACGAAACGCTTGAGTAAAACAAAGATAGAGCCATGCATCTGATCCTCTTTTCCCGAATGTGATTCCATAGGCTAAAGTGAAAATTTTACAAATGTCGATTTGTTGAAATAGAACAAAATGAATTATTAGTGCCTGTTTTGAATTCAGCTAAGTTCTTTGAAGCGTTCTAGAATTAGAACATTTATACTACGGATGAAGTCCTGAATTTACTAATTCGCAAGCAAAAAAATAAATTTCAGGATGGAAGGCTATGGAATTGTGTTCTCGATTATACCTGATTCCTGTTTTACACCCGGCTAATGCTGGTTTCTTTTTCGGAACAAGTAGGGGAGGAGTTTATGAAAGGTGATACAAAAATTAGGGTATCATGTGGTAACTATAGTTGCGATGCCAGATTTCCGGTTTCTTCCAATAGCCATGCTATAGCGTCACTTTTACTAGCAAATGTCTGGAGTTGAAACGGTATCAGCCCAACTTCTTTAAGATGTTCGAGGCTGGTCTGCACGACTTTCTCAACATGAGGATCAACGCGTTGTATGCGGGCAACTTTCTGAACTTGAGTTAAGATCAAATCACTTAAAAATTGTACAGTTATCGCCTTATTTTTGTCATCACTCACTTCTATTATAGATCTGCTAAGATCCAGAAGCAATTTTTTAACCTGGTACGTTCTTATAGCCTCAACTAATAGTTGAAGGCTGTACATAACATCAGATAAACTAAGTCCTTGTAAATCAGTGTAATTAATATGCAATATGTCTGATGCAGCATCATAGTCTAAACTAAACGTACTGTTTTGACATAGTCTCATGTTATAAAAATTTACTAAAATAGAAGGTGAGAGGAGGGAGATTATGGCTGATCAGGGATTTTATTTATGTACCAGTATTATACTTAATGTAAATCAGAGTTAATAGAAATTGGTCTCAGTTTCACTTTCACTTGAATTTATTACTATATCTATAATTGCCGATCTAAATATTTTGATGTTTATAACATTATTTAACCAATAATAACTCATTAGCAATGCTACTTGCTAAATGTGATCCTGTTTTAGTTTCAACCAAAAACTACTCTTACATAGTAAAGAGACAATGCAGGAGAGTTAACACAATAAAGATTTAACGATTTTATTTAAGGGATGTTGGCTAAAGTATCAGCTATTTTTAGCAATCCCCATCCTTTAATATACTATATGTTATAATATGAATTTAGTGAGAATTTGCAGAAGCAATCACTACGCATTTAGTAGTAAAGGATTAGATTAGCAGATCGGTAAATTGATTCTGCTAAGAGAGGCCGTTTTTATGGGAGATTTGTTAGGTCTCAGTTAAATAGGGGAGGTATTATTTTTACGGACAATGTTACGCAAGTTTAAAGCATTACATTGTCCGTAAACATTAACTAAAGACATGCATACTAGATATACCCAAGCCAGCTAAAACCCGGCTTCGTACGTTTAAAGCACCAATTATACGGTTAATGGGTGTCGGCTCCATTCTGATAAGCGTAGGTATAGCTATAATTCCTGCTTCCTCTGCCTTATCAGGGTCCTTTTGAATATCTATTATATCAAGTTTATAGTTTTCGTTTAAATTTTCCTTACAAATTTTGAGAAGAGTGTCAACGGCCTCAATTGAATTAAGGCTATTTCCGTTAATAAAGAGCTGAAATACATGCATGCTCATTGGTTGTTATTTGGCTAAAAGTAATGGTGTTTATACCAGCTGAAACTGCTATAGAATTTTAAAGCTATTCCAGCTTAATAAGCATCGGATTACCAGTAAGTATGCCGCTAATGCCTTCAAATTGTTTACCTATTTTAGCTCCTTCATCTGTTATAGAAAACTTTCTGATCAATGAATCATGCTTAGAGCCACGCATTTTAAGTACAGCTATACTTCGTTGCATTTGTCCCGACATCTCTACATAGCGCAACAGGATAATAGAATCTGTGATAGGAGAGATGTTACCTTCCGTATCCGAAGTTCCGCCTGCCAGTAAAGGGGTGTTTGAGGTAAACATACCTGTAATTTCCTGGTGCTTCAGATAAGATGTAAAGGCAATAATAAACTCTCGGAAACCCTTGTCAGATGACGCTCTAGATAGTGCTGATAAACTGTCTAGTGCAATTCTGTCTGGCTTAAAAGTCTTTACTACTTCCTGTATGTTAATAAAATGGTCTTCCAGCGAAGATATTTCCGGGTAAAGACATATCACTTTCAGAAGGCCTTTGTCTTCCAGCTGCTTAAAGTCTATCCCCCAGCTGGTTGCGTTGCGGTATAGTTGCTGGTGGCTTTCTTCGAAAGCTACCAGCAGGCAACGTTCCTTTTTTTCCCGGATTCCGTTTATAAAATTTGCTACCAGTAAGGTTTTTCCAGCCCCAATTGCACCTGAAATCAAGTTAATGGAGCCCTTATAAAACCCTCCATTCAGCACACTGTCCAGGGTAGCTATCCCGGAAGTAACCCGTTCATTGGAAGTGATATGCTGCAGGTTCATGGCTGATAAAGGGATAATTACAATCGCTTTTTCGGGGTTGATCGAAAAAGGGTTTTCGCCTTTTTCGTGGTTGCTTCCCCTGAATTTCAGTATCTCGATCGTTCTCCGGCGCTTCTCATTAAACAACACATTCCGAAGTATCACCACATTATCTGTCAGGAACTCTTCTACCCCAAAACGTGTAATTCTGCCATATTCTTCCAGCCTTTCGGCTGTAATGATAGACGTTGTACCTAATCGTGTTAATGTAAGCGCTACCTGGATCAGTTCGCGCCGTATAGAATGCATCTCTTCATGAAATTGCATGAAAATGCTCCCTATAGAGTCAATAACAACACGTTGTGCATTATTTTTTTTCACTGCCCGCTCTAACCTGACCCTGAAAGCACTCAGATCAAAGTCGCCTACAGCAATAATGATCTCTTCTTTTGGTGCAGCATCAACAAATGTCCATTTCCCTTCTTTTTCCCAGGTGTCTATATCCCAGTTAAAGCTTTTTAAATTTTCACGTATGTCATCTACTTGTTCTTCAAAGGTTACAAATACACCTGGCTGATCGAACAATAGAATTCCCAGCGCTAGAAATTGCGCACCAAAAAGTGTCTTTGCACTGCCGGAACTACCGGCTACAAGCGTTGTTCGGCCTACTGGCAACCCGCCATGAGAAATATGGTCAAAAGATGCGTTTCCGGTTTCTAGTTTATGTAGTTGCATAGGCAAACGTAAGCGATTTAAGAAGTTAAGGTAATTTTCAGAGCTTTCAGGTCGAGGCGCTACCATGTCAGAAAGTTTAAAATGGGTGATAAAGTATTACAGAAAATCATTGGCACGCTCAGCTTTCCAATTGTCCATCCTAAACTTATAAGCAGAACATTACACGAAATAGGGCAGACATGGGCATACATCCTTTTTGCTTGAAGTGTGCTAAAAAGAATGTACAAAGATGAGGTAATATGAAAGTAACACTTTACATACTTCTTCAAGTATGTAAAGTGTTACAGGTTTTCGAGAACGCTATCTCGTTTTTCTCTAATGTGTTTGTAAAAGGACGGGGAGAGGCCGGTTACTTTTTTAAACTGACTTGATAAATGAGCCACACTGCTATAGTGCAGGCGGTGAGCAATTTCTGTCAGGCTGAGTTCATCATAAAAAAGCAATTCTTTGGCTTTTTCGATCTTGTGAATAATGATGAATTGCTGAATGGTAATGCCTTTTACTTCTGAGAAAATGTTGGCCAGATAGTTATAATTATATCCCAGTTGCTCACTGATGAATACTGAATAATTTACCTTCGGCTGCTCTTCCGAAGAATGGATCATTTTTGTAATCAGCGCCTTTATTTTATCGATCAGCTTGCTTTTACTGTCCTCAAGTAATTCAAGACCTGCCTTGTTAAGATTTTCTTTTAACTGCTCGAGTTGAATATCTGTAATGTCTTTGTGTATCTCAACAATGCCCAGGTCAACAACAACATATTCTGATTGCACGCCCAGGTTTATAAGTTCATTTTGTACCAACGCTTTGCAGCGATCGCTCACCATGTACTTGATATATAATTTCATTTGTTTGTGTAAAGTGCATACTCAAATCCGGGAGTAAGATACGGCGCTGCTACTGGAAAAGTGATTAGAACCTGAATTGAAGTGATGAGCAATGAGATCAGAACTTTTAAAATAATGTAAATCGGGTTCTATGATTTATACTTAAGACGTACGCACTCCTACATTAATTCATTTATCTGCAAAGTATTAAATAATAAGTGGTATATGCTTTGCCTGAGGAGTATGGTATGAAAAGGCTTAAACCAGTTTAACCTGTCCTACACTAATTACCGTATTATTCCGGCATGTAGCAGCAGAACAGGTTAGAATGTCACTGGCTAAAGTTGATTAATGAATGGCGAGTCCTATCGTTGACACACCTGTTGAAAGGTCAAGGAAGGCACCTACTTTGTTATTAAAGTGGTATTCTGTACCTATATGCAGATCCAGGAACAGGGGATTACCTTTACGGTAGTAGTTTTTATCACCTTCATAGCCATCAGCCCAGCGTGTGTTAACTACTGCAAATCCAACTGAACCGGCCAAATAAAAGTCCCATTTTTTGTTTGCCTGGAAAATATCATCAAAGTAATATGTTCCTTTCACACCTATCGGGATTATTGTTTCGCGATAAGTATAGTAAGTATTATTGTTATCTCTGTAGTAGTCTTTAGCGTAGGTCGAGAAGCTTACAAAAGGTGCAAGTGTAAAGTCTTTCGCAACATCAAACTCATAGTTAATATTTATTACAGGTAAGGTGCTGTTGGCATATTTGTAATAACCGCCGTAGCCGCCAATACCTACACCAAGATTCAAGGTGCTGCCATGTTTTTCCTGGGCAATTGCATTTATCTGGAAAAAGCTGACAAATAGTATTATTAATGTAATAGTAAATAAATTCTTCATATTATGGTTTTTAAAATTCTGTTAAGGGTAATTTCATTATGCCTTTCTAGCCGGTGCAAAACCGGGACGGTACGCATTAATATTGTTGAAGTACACGCTATAGCACCCTATTTCAATTAATCCTGAAATATGATTTTACAGTTTTGACTGGCTTGGCAAGAAGTGTTGAATGGGTTGTTGATCAGGAAACTGATTCAGATCAGTGTACTAAAGATTCGGGAGTCTGTACTATCGCAGCACATCTTTTTTGCTTTTCTGCTGGTAATCAGTTGTTGTTGCTCCTGGTAATGCTGGTGATAGGTGTTTTGAAATCAATCAATTAGTTTCTAATATCCGTTACTGGCGGAAGCCGGACCTTTAGTAGTACAGCTGTTTTGGAGTGACAAAGGTGGCGTTATTATAACTAACTTATATTACACAGTAATAAAAGTTAGTTACATAATTCACATGTTTTCAAGGTTGCTCATACGTTTTTGCTTCAATTGCTTGTAAAAGGAGGGGGAGAGGCCGGTTACTTTCTTAAACTGGTTTGATAAATGAGCCACACTACTATAATGCAGTCTATGGGCTATTTCTGTTAAGTTAAGTTCTTTGTATAAGAGCAGTTCTTTAACCCTTTCGATCTTATGCAGGATGATGAATTGCTGAATGGTGATGCCGCTTACTTCTGAAAAGATATTGGCCAGGTAGGTATAATCGTGATTCAGTTTCTGGCTGATATAATCGGAATAATTGGCTTTCGGAAATTCATCAGAGTAATGAATCATTTCGATGATCACACCCTTTATTCGCTCTATCAGTATACTTTTCTTATCATCAAGCAGTTCTAAACCAGATTTCTCCAGGTTCGTTTTAAATTGTATACGCTGTTCTGAAGTTATATCTTCCAGTAACTCAACGGTTCCTAAGTCAACGAGCAGATATTGCAAACCAAGTTTATTTAGTTCTTCCTTTACCATTAATTTACAGCGAAGGCTAACCATGTATTTGATATATAACTTCATAAGCGTCTTGTATATAAGCTTTTATGAAGACGAAGAAGTCAGTTCATTTAAATTTACCAGCCCACTTCAATTTAAAAGCAAGCAAATGTACACAAATGCAATGTAGCAATGTGCTGGGTTAACGTAAAGTGGTTGTTTTATTATTGGAAGTGGCTACAGGTATACTTCTTCAAGAAGAACAAAGTACGAGATAAGGATCAATCGTTAATGACCAAAATGCAAGTGGAATATACTCCTTATTATGCACTTTTCACAACGTAATTCTAACTACTTAATCAACTAAATTCTCTATCAAGGTACTAAAAGGAAAAAGCACCTTATGTATTTATTCGCAATTTAGGAAAATGAAATCATTACACAGGCTTGTAAGCTACAATTGCATGCTTCCATGAGAAAGATTCTTTATTAATCTCACTTGACATTTTTAGTACCTTAGAGATATTAAAATCAACCAAAACTAAAAACAAAACCCACTCTCTTTACAAGGGTGGGTTTTGTTTTATTTGTTATTTATCGTTGACTTCCAACCATTTTCTGGCATTCACGAAGGCTTCCATCCACGGAGATACTTCATCGTGGCGGCCTTTCGGGTAATGTGCCCATTGCCATTGTAGCAGCGAACGCTCAATGTGTGGCATCATGACCAAATGCCGACCTGTTTCGTCGCAGATCATGGCTGTATTGTAGTCAGAGCCGTTCGGGCAGGCCGGGTACGAATCATACCCATACTTCGAAACGATCTGGTATCTGTCCTCTGTATGTGGCAGGTTAAAGCGGCCTTCCCCATGCGATACCCATACACCCAACGTGCAACCGGCCAGGCTCGATAGCATTACCGACTTGTTCTCCTGAATGGTCAGGGAGGTAAAGATGCTTTCGTGCTTCTGGCTCACATTATGCAACATTCTTGCCTTCTGGTCATGGCCCATCGTGATCAGGCCCAGCTCAACAAATAACTGGCAGCCGTTGCAGATACCAACTGATAAGGTGTCTGCCCGGTTAAAGAAATTCTCAAGGGCTGTTTTTGCTTTCTCATTATACATAAAAGCACCGGCCCAACCTTTGGCTGAACCCAGCACATCTGAATTAGAGAAGCCGCCAACAGCACCGATAAAGCGGATATCTTCCAGTGTTTCTCTCCCCGAGATCAGGTCGGTCATGTGCACGTCCTTCACATCGAAGCCAGCCAGGTACATGGCATTTGCCATTTCACGCTCCGAGTTACTTCCTTTCTCACGGATAATGGCTGCTTTGATTCTTGGTTTCGAGTTGTCGATAACAGGTTTCTTGCCGTTAAAGCCTTCCGGAAACGTATACTTCAGTTCTTGTTTTTTATAATTTTCAAAACGCTCTTTTGCGCTCTCAGGTCCACTTTGCTTGATGTCCAGGAGGTAAGAGGTTTTAAACCAGGTATCTCTCAGCTGCGCAATATCGAAGCTGTAGGTATCGGCACCGTTCTTAACCTCAAGTGTGGCAGCAGATGTGCTGGTGCCTATTTTGTGGAACTGTACATTGTTCGCTTTTAACGTTTCTTCTACGTCTGCTGATGCCTGGAATACGACGCCGATGTTCTCAGCGAAAAGCACTTTAATACTGTCCGCTTCGCCAAGTGACGACAGGTCGATAGAGGCACCCAGGTTATTATCAGCAAAGCACATCTCCAGCAATGTCGTGATCAAACCGCCGCTTCCAATGTCGTGGCCTGCCGCTATCTTGCCTTCTTTGATCAACCCTTGTAAGGTGTTAAAGGCTTTTTTAAACAAGGCTGCATCCGTGATGTCCGGTGTTTCGTTGCCTATTTTATTTACGATCTGAGCAAAAGAAGAACCACCCAGTTTGTAAGCGTCATTTGACAGGTTGATGTAGTAGATGTTACCGCCATCGTGCTGCAAAACAGGTTCTACCACCTGGCGTACATTGCTGCAATTCCCGGCCGCTGAAATAATGACCGTACCTGGCGCGATAACATCCTCGTCTTTATACTTCTGCTTCATTGAAAGCGAGTCCTTACCTGTCGGGATGTTGATGCCCAGCGCAATAGCAAACGCTGAACAGGCTTCAACAGCTTTGTACAAACGTGCGTCTTCGCCTTCGTTCTTAGCGGCCCACATCCAGTTTGCAGAAAGCGAAACACTTTGCAAGCCATCTTTCATAGGTGCCCAAACGATATTAGAGAGCGCCTCACCAATAGCATTGCGGCTACCTGCTGCCGGATCGATCAGGGCTGAGATCGGGGCATGACCAATAGATGTGGCTACACCTTCTTTGCCCTGAAAATCCAGTGCCATAACACCGCAATTGTTTAACGGCAACTGCAACGGACCAACACACTGCTGCTTCGCGACACGGCCACCCACGCAGCGGTCTACTTTGTTTGTTAACCAGTCTTTACAGGCTACAGCTTCTAATTGCAGCACCTGCTCCAGGTAAGTATTAAGTTGATCTTTATCGTAAGATACAGGTTGGTAATCTCTGTTGATGGATTTATCGGCCATTACCACTTTGGGTGAGCTTCCGAACATGTCGCTCAGGTCCAGGTCCATAGGCTTTTCGCCGGTAGTGCATGACTCAAAAGTAAAGCGATGATCTCCGGTTACATCACCAACAGTATACATCGGGGAACGCTCACGCGCTGCAATTTTCTGTAGGGTATCTATGTCTTTTTCCCCGATAACAAGGCCCATACGCTCCTGCGATTCGTTGCCGATAATTTCCTTAGCCGATAGGGTAGGGTCACCAACAGGCAGCTTGTCCAGGTCAATTTTACCGCCTGTCTCCTCAACCAGCTCCGAAAGGCAGTTCAGGTGTCCGCCTGCACCGTGGTCGTGTATAGAAACGATGGCATTGTGCTCGCTCTCCACCATGCCGCGGATAGCGTTGGCAGCGCGTTTCTGCATTTCGGGGTTAGAGCGTTGGATGGCATTTAATTCAATGCCGGTGCCATGCTCGCCAGTATCAGCCGATGACACTGCCGCGCCACCCATACCGATGCGGTAATTTTCACCGCCAAGTATAACGATCTTATCGCCTGGTTTCGGATGCTGTTTCTGAGCCTGACTTGCTTTGCCGTAGCCTACGCCACCAGCAAGCATGATCACTTTATCGTAACCTAATTTTCTAGGGGACTCCAGCGCATCAGCTTTTTCGTCGTGCTCAAAAGTTAGAAGCGAGCCTGTGATCAGAGGTTGTCCGAATTTATTACCAAAATCACTGGCTCCGTTAGAAGCCTTGATCAGGATATCCATTGGTGTCTGGTACAGCCAGTCTCTTTCCTGTGTGGCCTTCTCCCAGGGGCGGTCATTCTCAAGCCTGGACAAAGCCGTCATGTACACAGCTGTTCCTGCAAGAGGCAGGGAGCCCTGACCACCGGCCAGTCTGTCTCTGATCTCACCTCCTGATCCGGTTGCGGCACCGTTGAAGGGCTCTACCGTAGTCGGGAAATTATGCGTTTCTGCTTTGAGCGAGATAACCGATTCGTAGTCACTTACCTGGTAAAAGTCAGGTACATCGGCACGTTTTGGGGCAAATTGCTGTACAACCGGGCCTTTTACAAAGGCAACATTGTCTTTGTAAGCAGAAACAATATCGTTCGGGTTGGCTTCGGAAGTTTTGCGGATAAGCTTGAAAAGGGACGTTGATTTCTCCTCTCCGTCAATAATGAACTTGCCATTGAAGATCTTATGTCGGCAATGCTCCGAGTTTACCTGCGAAAATCCGAATACTTCCGAGTCTGTTAGTGGTCTGCCTACTCTTTCGGATAGCTGATTCAGATAATCAACTTCTTCCTCGCTGAGTGAAAGTCCTTCCTGTTTGTTGTAAGCCGCAATGTCGGTAACAGGTTTAACTGGCTCCGGCTGAATGTTTATAGTATAAATATCCTGATCAAGGCCATCATACTTATGTGAAAGCATAGGATCAAAATCAGTAAAGTCTTCTGTAACTACAGTGAACTCTTCGATCCGGACGATTCCTTCAATGCCCATATTCTGGGTTATTTCAACGGCATTGGTACTCCATGGCGTGACCATGGCGGCACGTGGACCAACAAAAAAGCCACTCAGCGCAGTTTCCTGCTTTAGAGTGGCGTTGCCGAATAACCATTCAAGCTTTTGAATGTCTGTAGAGGTTAGTTCACCCTTGCTTTGCAGGGCGTAAACCGTACCAGGTTGATTAAAAAAGAAGTGAAGCATGCTTGTTTTTATATCTATACACAAAGTTAAGGTTTAAATTTTAAAAGCAGGAAAGATGTGCAGCAGGTTTGAGGACATTTTAAGTTACTTTAGCAACAATCAAAACTTACAAATAGGTTTAAAAAGGCTATTTATGTAGCCACACTTCTTTTGTATGAATGGAATTTGATTAGACAGTTCAGAAATAAACCGCAAGCGCTTTTCCTTCTTAAAACTATGCACAAACAGGAAAATATATACATGATCACATGAGCCAGATGGAATGTTACTGCATGAAGACTGTTTATGAGCTTGCAAGCGAAGTTATAGTAACTGTTAGTCAAAAAAAAAAGCCCGCTGCTATTAGCAGGCGGGCTTTAGAATGTTAAGCGACTAACTGGCCTGAGCTGACCCTGGCATTGACAGTGGCCTTCCATTTTTCTGCCAGCACCAGTTCATTTGTGAAATTAAGGTTGGCTTCTCTGTCATAGAACAACAGGCTTTGGTGCGTGCGGGAGTTCTTTAAAGTAAAGTCAAGCTTAATCTGCTCAATCACTCTGTTGTCATTAATGGTTCTGTGCTCGTTGATGACAGTACATTTTTCTACCTCAGCCAGGTTGATGAATGTGGGCTTCTCTTCGTTGGCCACGCTGTCTACATAGCACAGCACTTTTTTTGATGTATCTAAACCGATGGCATAGCCGGAGCCCCAGAATTCGTATACTGAGAAGGATAAACCTTGCGCCCGGCCCAATCTATCCAGGTGTATCCTGGTTTCATTTTGTTCATTTCTATGCTTTCTTTGAAAGTAAAAGATAGGTGCAATGGCAAACATCAAAACGCCTAACCCGATCAATAATGTTTGTAAATCCATGGTTAATGTTTTTAAATTTTAAATACTTGTTAATTATGATCTGATTTGTTGGTGCTGCGGAAACACAGCTAAACTGAACGATTGACTGAAACTGATCAGTTAACCAGCTCTGCCGCTTTTTGTGACATTTGCTGCTGCAGTTTGCTGTGTCGGCGGCCATAGAGGAAGTAGATCACTATGCCGATTCCCATCCACACGATCAGGCGCAGCCACGTGTCGAAACCGAGGTTGGCCATCATATATCCGCAGATCAGGATGCCCAGGATTGGTATGAGCGGCACAAATGGCGTTCTGAAGGGCCGCTTGATCTCCGGGTTGGTGCGGCGCAGAACGATAATGCCGGCGCAGACAATCACAAAAGCCAGTAGTGTACCAATGCTTACCAGTTCGCCTAATAACCCGATCGGGAATATACCCGCTACCACGGCAGCAACTAAACCTGTGAGAATAGTGGTGACGTAAGGTGTGTGAAACTTTGGATGTACCTTGCCAAACACGGCTGGCAGCAAACCGTCGCGGCTCATGGCAAAAAAGATGCGTGGCTGCCCCATCAGCATCACCAGCACCACAGAGGCCAGACCTGCCACGGCACCCACCCCCGTAAAAAAGTAAAGCCATTTCAAAGCAGGTCCTGCTGCTTCCAAAGCCACTAGCACCGGGTCCGGCACGTTCAGTGTTTTAAAAGGCACCAAACCTGTCAGTACCAAAGACATCAACACATACAGGATCGTGCAAACGCCCAGTGAGGCCAGCATGGCAATAGGCATGTCGCGCTGCGGGTTCTTGGCTTCCTGCGCAGCCGTGCTCACGGCGTCGAAACCGATGTAGGAGAAGAACACGATGGCGGCACCGGCCACTACTCCCTGCCAGCCATAGCGGCTGCTGCCGTCGGTCAGGATCTCTTTGGCAGGTATGAAGGGTTCCCAATTTGCTGAGTTCACGTACTGAAAACCGAAGCCGATCACCAGCAGCACAATAGCCACTTTCACGATCACGATGATGTTATTGAACTTAGCCGATTCCTGTATCCCCACTACCAGCAGCGCTGTCATGACAAGTATAAGTATGATCGCCGGCAGGTTGATGATGGCACCGGTCAGTTCAAAATCACTGCCGTTGTAAGCCAGCGGAGCAGAGGCAACAGCCGCCGGAACTTGGATGCCCAGCGACTTGAGCAGACTCACGAAGTTCCCGCTCCAGCCCACGGCCACCGTGGCCGCACCAAAAAGATACTCCAGGATCAGGTCCCAGCAGATGATCCAGGCAATGAACTCGCCCAGCGTGGCGTAACCGTAGGTATAGGCGCTGCCGGCAATGGGTATCATGGAGGCAAATTCGGCGTAGCACAGGCCGGCAAACAGGCAGCCTAACCCCGCTATTAAAAAGGATATAACAATTGCCGGGCCCGCTGCACTGGCAGCTGCCGTACCGGTAAGCACAAATATGCCTGCCCCGATAATGGCACCTACACCCAGCATGGTCAGGTTGGAGGCGGTAAGCGTGCGCTTCAGGCCGTGCTCGCCGCTTTCTGATTCTTTTATGAGTTTATCGACAGATTTTGTCGCAAAAATATTCTTAGCCATTGATTTTTTCTATGGTGTGATTCATGGTGAATTGAGCAGCCACAGCTTACAAAGAGGCAAACTGAAGCAGCTGTCTTTTTGAGTAAAGACAAGATTAAAGAACGTGCCTGTATCGCACCGTTCAACAGAAGAAAGGGGTGTTAGCTAAGGGGCATTGGGCAGTATCCGGAACTTCTCCGTGATAGAAGAGGAGCCGAGTATGGCCTTACAGGTTTTCTTGTTTAACTGGCAGGTAATATGTGGCTGTGGCCATTGGACCTGCACCAGTGGTGGCAGAACCGGATCAGTAGGGGTTAGGGTGCGGTGCGTAGCGGACGTTTCGGACCAGGCAACGGGAAAGGCTAGTTTCTCTGCCTTTAGCTGTTCTGTTGCAGTATCAGGAGCGCGAGCATCGGCTTTAAGACAAACTTGCTGCGCCTTTGTATACCCGGAAAAACACAGCAAGCCAGCCCACAGGAGCAGGAGGAAGTGAAGAGCTATGTTATGCTTGCTTTTCAAGTACAGGGGCTTAAGCTTTTATAGTTGTTGGTTTGCTGTGCAGTCCGATAAAGTTGAGGAGAAACTGAAATAGCTCCATATAGGTAAACCTCAAAAGCACAAAAAATACAGGAAGAGCAGTATCCGTGCAGAGGGCACAGGTTGTTATACTTCTCTGAGGGAGAATGACAGTAGGGACTACTAAGGTCCTTTGGTGAGAATAGAGTGCAGGCCGCAGTCGCCTTTAGATGCAGGGTAAGAATGCGCGGCTGGTGCTGTTGAGGAAGTTAACGGGTAAAGCTGTTGGAGCAGTACCTGCAGGATCGGGGTAAGGAGCGATCTGTCCAGTTGCAGTACAGCCTCCGGTGCTCCGGAGGTAACATCGCCGGCAAACAATACAATTTGTTGTGCAGCAGCAAGGTCTACAACACTTTGTTGCGCTGCATGCTGGGTAGGCGCAGCTTTTACGGTAACAGGCATGGCGAAAGCAAACACGCCGCACAGCAATACAGCCAGCAGTACGTGTAACTTTTTAACAACCTGAATACCCATTGTTTTCATGGCAGCAAAGGAATGCGGTAGTTTTGACTAAAACAATAGGAGGGGCAACATATTTTATTCCTATATTTTAGTAGCGGGCTGTTTACTGAAAGGGTAGTTAGGGTTTGGATTTGATTTGAGGAGGGCAGGTTTTGTTGCCTTTAAATGGCTAAGCCAAAAGCATGAGGATGTAGCCAACATATAAAGCGAGCAGTATTCCGCCCTCCCAACGAACCAACTGCCTTCCCTTGCCTGTAAAGACGAATATAAACAAGAGCAGGCTGGCTGCAATGTTGACCATGATATCGATACCGGATTCTGGTTTCACATTCACTTGCGTTACGACGGTCGAGGTTCCAAGTATAAAAAAGGTATTGAAAATATTCGAACCTACCACGTTACCGATGGCAATGTCTACGTTCCGCTTCCTGACAGCTACTACAGAGGTGGCTAGCTCTGGTAAGGAGGTACCTATCGAGACAATTGTGAGGCCGATAATACGCTCTGAAAGACCAAAATTCTCGGCAATGTTCACCGCGCTTAGCACGATCAGGCGGCCACCTACTATCAAGCCTGCCAAACCAATTAACAGGAATAGCGACGCGCGTAAGTAAGTATAGATTAATGTAGGAGATTCATCCTCTCCTGTAGTCCCTCTTATTGCCAGTGAAACGTTATACACAAGGAAGATAGAAAAAAAGAGAAGCAGGATTATTCCGTCTGTGCGGGAAATGATGTCCGGGCCCTCTCCGTTCAGGAAGGTGTCATTTGCCAGAACGAGCACAGTGATCGCAGCCAATAAACTCAATGGTATTTCGATCCAGGTTGTGTTGGTCTTTACAGCAAGGGGATAAATCAGAGAGGAGATACCCAGGATTCCCAGCACATTGAAGATGTTGCTTCCCAGTACATTGCCCATAACCATTTCGGTGTTGTTGTCTATCGCTGCAAACAAATTTACTACCAGCTCCGGGGCTGATGTGCCGAAGGCAACAATGGTTAAGCCGATCACAATATTGGGCACTCCCAGCCTTGCTGCCAGGCTGGAGGCTGCGTCCACTAACTTGGTGGCACCGTAGATCAATGCCGCGAATCCGGCTATCAGTATGAAAACATCCGTCATGTTGGCAATATATCGAAGATTTTACCACTTCAGCTTTTCTACTACGGATATAATGAGGGCTAAAGTGTGTTCACCTGCATAATATGCCGATACCTTTGCAGCGACTTTTCGCGAAAGCTAATCTATTCAAAACATATTGGTTATTGAGATGTATTACGGGTATTATATAATTTCTATACAATGTTGAGGAATCTGCTATTAATCCTGATAGTGTTGCCTTTTGTCTGCTATGCCCAGACTGGTGTTGTTACCGGAACCATCCGGGATGTTAACACACAGGAGCCGCTGATTGGCGTAACGATTCAGTTGGGAGACACAAAGCTTGGTGCGGCAACCAACGAGCAGGGCGTCTATCGCCTCGATAATATTCCGGTGGGTAGCTATACTTTGCAAAGCTCCTATGTGGGGTATGAGCCGCAAAGCAAGTATAACATAAACGTAACGGCCGGTAATGTGCAGATCATCAACTTTATGTTAGGTCCGGCCACCAGTAAGCTGCAGGAAGTAGAGATAGTGGCTAACCGACGGCAAAGTGCCGCTGTAGCTGACCTGATCACGCCGCTTTCGGTACAAAGCCTGACAACCGAAGAGATCCGCAGTAACCCCGGTGGTAATTTCGATATTTCCAAGGTAGTGCAGGTGTTGCCGGGTGTCGCGACAAGCGGCTCCGGCGGCCGTAACGACCTGATCATCCGTGGTGGTGCACCAAGCGAAAACGTATACTACCTGGATGGCATCGAGATCCCGTTGATCAACCACTTTACTACCCAGGGCAGTGCCGGCGGGGCAACCGGTATTCTGAACGTATCTTTTATCGAGGACCTGAAAGTAAGCACTTCTGCTTTTGACGCTCGCTTTGATAATGCCCTGGCTTCGGTGTTTGAGTTCCGGCAGCGCTATGGCAACCCGGAACGCTTTTCCGGCAATGTGCGCCTGAGCGGCTCAGAGTTCGCTGCCACCCTGGAAGGCCCTGTGGGCGCGAAAACCACCTACCTTGTTTCGGCCAGGCGGTCTTACCTGCAGTTCCTGTTCAAGCTGCTCGACCTGCCCATCCGGCCTAACTACTGGGACTTTCAGTATAAAATAGACCACAAGCTAAACGAAAAGACTTCTCTTTCATTTATAGGGGTTGGCGCCATCGATGAGTTCTCTTTTGGAGTGCCACGAAACAGCACCCCGGAAAATGAGTATATCCTGCGCTCAGTGCCTTACAATAACCAGTGGAACTACACAGCCGGCATAAACCTGAAAAGACTGGTGACGGACGGTTATGTGAACCTGGCCCTGAGCCGCAATGAGTTCAACATCGACCTTAAAAAGTATGAGGCAGCTGAGGAAGGGGAGAACAGGCCGCTGACCCTCAACTCCAACTCCCGCGAAACGGAAAACAAGCTACGCCTGGATATTAACAAGTATAAAAACGGCTTTAAATATGCCTACGGCCTGTCAGGGCAATACGTGCAGTTCAGGAATGATATTTTCAGCGTGATCCGTAAAGAGCTGCGCGATGAGCAGAATAATCTTGTTCAGCCCGGAGTTACGGTGAATTACAATACCGACCTGGACTTTTTCAGATACGGGGTTTTCGGGCAGGTTTCAAAAGCAGTGCTCGACAATAAACTGGGCCTTTCGCTGGGCATCCGCACTGACATGAACTCTTTCACAGCTGAAGGTAACAATCCTTTGAAAACACTGTCACCGCGCCTGGCTGTGTCGTACCTGCTCAATGATAGATGGACCATAAACGCATCTTCAGGGATATACTACAAGCTGCCCACGTACACGGTGCTAGGCTACCAGGAAGACAATATGTTTCAGAACAAGTCTGCTGATTACATCAGATCGGTGCATTACGTGCTGGGTACCGAATACCTTCCGAGGCCTGACCTGCGCTTTACACTGGAAGGATTTTATAAAGATTACAGTAACTACCCGGTATCAGTGCGGGACGGCATCTCACTGGCAAACCAGGGAAGTGACTTTGGCTCCATCGGCAACGAAAAAGTAATCACGAACGGTGACGGACGCGCATACGGTATGGAGCTCTACATACAGAAAAAGCTGACGGGAACTGTATTCTCTGTACTTTCTTATACTTATGTAATAAGCGAATTTGCAGGAGCAGATGGCCAGTTTGTGTCCAGCGCCTGGGATTACCGGCACCTGGTATCGGGCTTGCTTGGTAAAAAGCTGCCCCGTAACTGGGAGCTTGGCGTAAAGTACAGGTATGCCGGAGGAGCGCCTTCCACGCCTTTCGACCTCGAAGCGTCCCGACGGAACTATGCTTCGCTTGGTGTGGGCATACTGGATTACAGCAGACTGAACACAGAGCGCTTGCAGCCTTTTAGCCAGCTTGATTTTCGGGTTGACAAGAAATGGAATTTCAACCGCATTACCCTTGACCTGTTCCTGGATGTAGCCAATGTTCTGGCCAGCAAAACACCCGGCTTTGACCGTTATACCTTCCAGCGAAACACTGATAACACAGGCTTTGCTACAACCGATGGAGAAGCACTAAGCTCGGACGGAAGCAACGCCATTCCGGTTATTCTAAAGGATAACGATGGCAATGTCGTACCCACGCTTGGGTTTATCGTAGAGTTTTAATCCGGTGAAAAAAAGTATAATTACCTGACCCAATAGCTACGACCTATGAAAAATGTTAAAACGTTTGCTGTTTTGAATGCTCTTTTCTTCCTGGTGCACCTGGTACCCTCTCAGCTCACGCAGCTTAAGCTTTTTTTTAACAACCAGACCATAGGGGATGTGTCGGCCAAATATCCCGCACTTTTTACACCCGCAGGAATAACTTTCTCGATCTGGGGCCTGATCTACCTGGGCCTGACTGCTTTTTGCGTCTACCACCTTATTAAGGCCTTTAAGGCATCTCCGGACGATGAGGCAAACATAGATTTACGAAGACTGGGTTATCTTTTCATGCTCAACAATCTGGCTACCGGTCTCTGGACAATTGCCTGGGTAAATGAATGGCTGGCGGTATCCGTTTTGCTGATCATCCTTCAGCTTATCACGCTCTTAACCATGCACCTGCGGCTTCACATCTGGAACCCTGCCCGTTCTGCTGCTTCCCGCTGGTTTACGCAGGTGCCCCTGAGTCTATACTTTGGCTGGATCATCATCGCAACCGTGGCTAACATCAGCTCAGCATTGGTTGGAGCCGGATGGGATGGTTTTGGCATAAGTGCCGGTACCTGGACTGTGCTAATTATTGCAGTAGCCACTTTGATTGTAGCGTTTGTAGTATGGAGCAGGTCAAATCCAACTGTTGGCCTGGTTGGTATTTGGGCACTTTACGGTATTATCCTCAAGCACCGCGATATAGAAGTGGAGGCCAGCCCACAGGTTATCACAACCGCCTGGATAGGTATAGCCATACTTGCTGTTCTGGTGCTGTATATTTTTTACAAGAAATTCAGAGTGCCATCGGAATGCAGGGCTGAAAATTACGCTGTATAAGCTGTTGCAGTTACAGTGCAGGTGTACCGAGCCTCGGGGGTGAATTGCTTATCTGAACACAGTACCAGAGCCGTTCTACGATCTACTGCCCCTGCGGCTGTAGGCCTGGCAAACTGCATCAGAGTGCTTCAAGCGGCTCTACGGAATTATGCTTTCGTCGACTTAGATTGATTGTTTATCTCTTGATATTAAGTCTATAACGGCTATTGAAATCTCCTACTGTTTATCATGGTAAATTTAATTAAATCAAATTTACTAAAGCCATGAAAACAACATTTAAAATTTTAGGGGTACTACTACTTCTTGTAAGTATGGGCTCCTGTGAAAAGGATGATATGGAATCCCTGGATCCAAACCTGTCAAATTCAGCCGACATTAAAGGAGTTCCAAACTTTAATAATGGCATGATCAATTCCTACAGCAATGAGGTAGTGCTTCAATGGAATGAATTTTTGAGTCAAACAATAGACGATCAAATGCCGCTGCCAGCAGAATCCAAGATCTATGCCATGGTCACGTTGGCGATGCACGATGCTTTGAATAATGTGGTTCCCAAATATGAAACCTACGCACTTGACAATTCAGGAGTTGATGCCAGCGATATTACAAAAAAGAACATTCATGCTATTGCCGATGCTGCCGTTTCGCAGGCAGCGAGGGATATGATTGCCCAGCTTGTTTCGGGGGCCACAGCTGCTGCCGATGCAAGGTTAAATGAGGTACTTGCAAGCATTGAGGACTCAGACCTCAAAACCCGGGGTATTAGTATTGGCAAAGCCGCAACAGCAGCCATACTGGCCAAAAGAGCGGATGATTTTCCGCTGCGTTTTGTAACATACACCGGGGGCACTGCACCAGGAGTATACCGGGCTAATTATCAGCCTTTCATCAATTTAGCATATGCTCCAAATATGGGGGAACTTACCCCATTCGGCATACGATCCTCAGATCAGTTCAGGGATGAAGCCCCTTATCCTTTAAACTCCAGTGAATACGTGGCCGATTATAAAGAGGTTAAATCCCTTGGCTGTGACGCATGTCCCTTAAGAACTGAGGAACAAACAGAGATTGGGGCCTTCTGGATTGAGAGTAACGCAAGTTCGATGAATAGATTGGCCAGGACTTTAATTGAGGAGAGAAAACTGGATGGCTGGGAAGCTGCAAGGTTAATAGGGCTTGTTGAAATGGCTGTGATTGATGCCTATATAGCCTCTTTTGAGGGAAAAGCCTTCTACAAGTTCTGGAGACCGGTTACAGCCATAAGAGCCGGGGACTCTGACGGGGTTGATGCTACCGTGGGGGATGAAAACTGGACATCGAGTTTCTTCACTCCACCAACAGCAGAGTTCCCTTCCACGCACGCTTATGCCGGAGGTGCTGCTGCAGCTGTTTTCAAATCTTTTTTCAGATCCGATCATGTAAATTTGGATGTTATAAGCCCTTACTCTTTGCCAGGGGTGGAGCGCCATCTTAGTAGTTTCTCGCAAATGGCCTATGAGACTGCTATATCCAGGATCTATATAGGATATCATTTCAGACACTCTGTAGTTGTTGGTGAAAGGCAGGGTAGGGAGCTTGGAGAATATGTATTTGACAACAATTTGAGAGAGCTCAAAAAGGTTCTATAAGTTCTATTTTTTCCAAAGTAGTCCGGTTCTTAGGAACCGGGCTACTGCTTTCCGGGATTACTAAACTGTAAATAATCACTTTCTAAGTGGCGATAAATCATGAAAAAAGGAGCTTGTATAAACAAACCTGTGGAGGAGGTAATTGTGGGTTTATCGCTTCAGTCCCTATTATAATTCTAGTTAATTACCTCTCGGCTACACCATCCGGTAAATTTTCATTGTTGGGAGTCAGCTTCAGAAAAACTTTGGTAAAGCTCTTCCCGATTGGTAGCTCAATCCTGCCAATCTCAACATCAGTTTTGGTGAAGGCAGTAATTTTATGGATGGAAACGATAAAGGATCTGTGGATTCTTAGAAACTGGTTGCCGGGCAAAATGCTTTCTACATGGTTTAAGGTGATTTTAACCCTGAGTTCCCTTTCTTTATCCATATGGATTATCACATAATCTCTTATGCACTCAATATACAGGATTTCATCCAGGAAGACTTTGATCATTTTTCTATCAGCTCTGAAATAAACAAAACTGATAGTGGGAGCGGGATTTTCTGTAAAAGGATGATTGATATGTAAAGCTTTATTAACCGCTTTTAAAAATCTTTCGAAGGAGATAGGTTTAAGCAGGTAGTCAACGGCTTCAAGTTCAAAGGCTTCCACGGCAAAGCCTTTATGGGCTGTCGTGAATATTACTTTCGGAGCATGGGGCAAAGCTTTCAGCAAGTCAGTACCGATAAGTTTTGGCATTTGAATGTCCAGAAACATCAAATCTACTCTCTCCGTTGTCAGAAGATTCAATGCTTCAAATGCATTATTACAGGTCCCGCAGATTTCCAGTGCAGGAACAGTCTCGATATATTTTTTCAGAACCTTAATTGCCGGGGGCTCATCGTCAATAATGATACATCTGCAAGCCATAATCATACTGTTTTGGTTAGTTGTAAGCGATCTATGTACTGCTCTTCCAGCAATTCTAACTCAAGCCCAAGGTTAACTACATAAACTTCCTCCAGTTTTTGAGTATCCAGTTTATACTTTCCCTTGTACAGAATTTCAAGTCTTTTCATAACATTTGTCAGCCCAAGCCCACCTGGCACATTCAGTTCTTCCTCACCTTCAGGATCAATGCTGTTGATGAGCTTAAAGTACATGGATGAATCCTCCATTTCCAGATTAAAGCTTATCCAGCATTGATCGATCTGTTTACTTGTTCCGTGCTTAAATGCATTTTCAAGAAAAGGAAGCAGTAAAAGGGGAGCTATCTGGAATTTCTCAATATCTCCCGTGATGCTAACCGACAGATCTAGTCTGTCACCGTAGCGCAACTTTTCCAAAGAAATATAATGCTGCAAGAGTTCTATTTCTTTTGCCAAAGCAATTCTTTGGGAGTTACTCTCATAGATCATAAACCTCAGCAATTCAGAAAGTTTTAAAACGATATCCGGAGACTTAGGTGAAAACTCAAGGGTATGGGAATACAGGTTATTGAGTGTATTGAATAAAAAATGGGGATGAAGTTGCGCCTTTAGTAATTTGAGTTCGGCAACTGTCCTCTGCTGTTCGGCCTCCAGCGTTTGCTTTCTCTGAATATACCAGTATTTAAGAAGTTTGATAGAGGTAGCAATAGCGGCAACATGGATGAAAGGCAGGATATTTCGTCCAACTGAGAAAGTCGCGCCCTGAAGTCGTGGATCTGAGGCAACTGAAAGTTGGGCCACAACAGTATATACTCCGCACAGGATAATGAGTATTACCTACCCTCCAAAGAATTGCCAGTACCTTCTGTGCAGGAGAAATTTAGGAACCAGGAAATACAGCAGGCAATAGACCATTATTAAATGCCCCGGAAGATAGAACAAGGCATTGTAGATGGACTTCATGGGTTCCACACCCAGGCCGAAACCCCAGGCAAAGTACAAGACAACCAATATCCAGAAGAGGATATGCAGGCCTATGGTTTTAAATGTTTTACCCACTTTTCATATGTAAGAGTACATCTAAATTATCCGTGATGAACTTATAAATCTCGCTGGGTTAAGTATACAAACTGGTATTAAAAGGTTACTTCGGGGAGATACCAGGTTGAGTCAACACAAAACAAGTAATATCTCCAACTTTCATCTCTAAAATAGTACGAATATAATATAATATTTGACTATTCTTTTCTAGTGGAGGTTGCTAATTATTACGTAAGGTGGTTCGTAGCCCTATTGATGTGTAAAAGCGTTTTCCAGGGAAAGAATATTTGAAACACACAGAAGAAGGTAATCGGGGCATAAAATAACACTAAGTGTATGCTGCTTTAGTTGTATATAATCCGTTATAAATAGTATTTTATACTCCATGTTTATAGTAAATCTATTCTTGCCTGAAGGCTTTTTTGTGCATCGCGTTATTTATCTGACTCTCTTTAAAATCCATGAAAGCAGTATCTAGGGGCGTGATTATTTAATTAATTCATTTATAAGTATGATTATTGGCAAATAATATTTTCACTAATGAATATATTATTTGAATAATATTTCCATATCTTTAAATGATCAAAACAAACTTAGATGTCTGCTTTTATTCAGGTTTTGAAGCATAAAGGTGCCGCTGCCTGTGCTTTATTATTGCTCCTGTCCACTTTTTGTCGTGCTTATGCTCAGCAGAAAGAATATTTCCCTTTCTATACAAATGATACTGTTCAGTTGCACGAGCAGGCGCTTGCTCAACGCAATTCTGTCTTGAAACATTTTGTAGTACCGCAGGGTGTCAGCTCTGACTACAAAAAAAGCTACAAGGAAATTGTAGAACGAAGTGCTGAAAACAGTTACAAGATGATGCTGTACGGGGCTTTTCAGGATTCAGTTGTAGCTCCCTTTATACAGTCTATTTACAGCAACATTATCGTTGCAAACAAGGAATTAGCAGGAACAAAACTTGTCCTCTCCAGGAATCCCAAAGAAAATGCTTATGCCATGGCTAATGGTACCATTTTCTTCAACATCGGCTTGTTAGCAAAGCTAGAAAATGAAAGCCAGATTGCTTTTGTGCTATGCCATGAGCTGGCGCACATTAAGTTAAACCACATGGACCAAAGTATACGGGAGTTTCTTGATGTGATCCATGACAAAAGTTTTAAAAAACAGCTTAATCAGGTTTCAAAAGAAAAGTATAACCGGAATGCTAAAATGGGAAACTTATTGGAAGAATTGTCTTTAGGACACTTGTTCCATAGCCGTTCACTTGAAAAGGAAGCTGATTCGTTAGGTTATGTGCTCTTATCCCGTACCAGGTACAGATCTGCGGAAGCATATACCGCTTTACAGGTCCTTAAAAATATTGACGATAATATCCCCCCTAATGAAGTGAATTTTTCAGCCTTTTTAAGTTGCGAAGACTTTAATAGTGATACGTTTCAAAAGCAAAAAAACAGTTCTTCCATTTTTGATATCACTACAGATGATTCTCCCTTCTCTGCTAGTCCTGACACCCTGAAAACGCATCCGGATATTGAAAAACGATTAGCATACATGCAGGAACTGATACAGAGCATGCCTGCGTCAAATAATTCTAACCGGGATGGTGTGTCAGTAAAAATAAAAGATGTTTGCCAGAGGGAGTTGGTACAAAGCTGGTTTGATTCAAAAAACTATGATTTTGCTTTGTACAATGCGTTGTTGTTGCTAAAAGATAACCCTGAAAGTGCTTACCTTAAAAGCATGGTGGTGTTGTGCCTGTATGAGTTGAAACGACACCTGCTGCTGCATCAGTTTGCGGAGATCATGCAAGTTGAATCCGATTATCATTCCGAATCTTTTAACCGACTCATAAAGTTTTTGAATAGCCTGAATACTTCTGATTATAAACCCCTGAGTGTTTGCTTAGCACAAAAAGTTCAGCCTTTACAGGGAGAGCATGAACATGTAGCGGCTGCTCAATATGCTTTACGAACATTGCAGGAAGAGGAGCAGGGGGCTACGGAAGCTTTAAGTATATACCTGGGTAAGTACAAGCATGGAAGATTTTTACAACTGTTTATAAAGTAGAATCAAGATTAACAAAACTTATTATCACTAAACTAAATTTATGAAGACACAATTACGCGTTTTACTAACTAATCTGCTGTTGCTATGCACCCTCATAAGCTATGCACAAACACAAACCTTGAAGGGCTTTTCTAATTTTAGAAAGAATGCACTCACGCCGATTTATGAAGGAAGTGAAGTAAAGGGATATACCATGTTTTACCGTGCCGATAAGGCCGATAAAAAAAATGATAATTTTGGTTTGGACTTTTATGATCAGGACCTTAAAAAAGTAAAAAGTGTAACACTGCAGAAAGAGCGTTATGCAACCAGCCTGTTGAGAAACGCCTACAATGGGGAGGCTTTCTGCTTTTATTTTTACAATACAAGAACAAAATCTTTTGAGTTGGATGTTTACGACAGGTCATTAAAAAAGATCGCTACTAAAAGTTTCACCAAAAATTCTAAAGGTGACCTCCAGGTAACAGCACAGGAAATTAACTTAACCGGTATTGGGGAAAACAAAGCAATGTCTGGCATGAATCTCTATGCTGTTCCTAACAAGGGTTTTATTCGGAGCAGTTATATGGGAATGATGAAAGGTTACTCTCTGGAAATGTATGATAACAAACTGAAGCTGCTGTGGACCAGCATGTCTGATAAGAAGTCAAAAGACTACGAGTCGCTGCTCCTTAATGACATAACGGACAAGTATGTTTTAGCTACAATTGCCCGCAGACCTAATATGCTGTCTAAACAGCTTACATTTTCTATGGCAGCCTTGGATGTAAAAACCGGCAAAATGCTTTTTGATATTGCCATTGAAAATGAAAAAGATGAGCAATTATCCATTAGCTCTTTCAGCTATGACAACAAAAAAGATGAGTTTGTGGCGATGGGAGAATATTATGCCTTGGATGATAAACCAGGGGTAAATAAAAGCGAAGGCTTTTTTATCAAGCGTATTGGATTGGACGGCAAAGTGAAGTCTAAAAAATTCTATAGCTGGAATAAGGAGGTAAATCCATTACTCCCAGAGGCAGCGAAGCAAAGCCTGGAGGACGGTTTTGTGAACTTTGTTCATACAGTTATAAGAGGAGCTGACGGAAAGCAACACATTGTGGCTGAGCAGTACAAGGTGAAAGCAGATGGACTTGGTATTGCCATGGCAGTATTAGGTGGTGGTACAAGCACTGTAAAAGGTGTTGTGGGTAATGCTATGATCTATTCATTGGATCAGGACCTGAACCTGGAAAAGGTTAATTTCATCGAGAAAGATCAGACAAATTGTATATTACCTCCAGGCTCTGGCTTTTACGGGACTGGTATGATTGGAATGGTAATAAAAATGATCGGAGGTTTTAATTACCAGTTCACGCAACAAGAAAGTGAACAGAATAGCTTTAATACTGCCTTTATCAACTATAAAGAAGTTAAGAAAAGTAAGTATAAAGAAAAAAGCCTGGTTAATGTAATCTATTCCGGTCAGTCGGCTCCGTTAACTGACAATGTAGAACTGGTATCAAGCAAGGATGCTTATTCTTATGTTTACCCTGCAAAGGCAGGACATGTGCTCGTGCTAAACAGTCTTCCGGACAACCATGAATTAGAGCTGAAGCTTGTAAAATTAAATAAGTAAAAACCTCTGTAATGAAAGGCCTTCTGTTACAAGAAGGCCTTTTATTTTTTGCCCCTCTTCTGTTCCGATCAAACCCACTTTCTGAAATCCCACACAGCTCTTTTTTTTAAACTCTTTAACAGTAAAGAATCTAAGGGCAGCAACAAAATCAAGTAAACTGTAAGGTTAAAGTATGCACCTCTTAGTCATCGCATTACATCAAAAATATAATTGCATTTTATAAACTATAAACTGAATATATTTTATTCAATCAATGTCGTTGCCCGTATAGATACTAATGCATGTGGTAGTCAGCTACTAAAGTAAGTATAATGCTAAAACAGCTGTCACCACAAAGACGTGCAGAAAGCATGGTCATAAATGAGAGCGTACTATTACAGGTTACTTAACCTAAAACCCTCTGAGCTTATAGTGGTAAGAAAACTGTTCCTGATCCAGCTTTTCTTAGGAGTTGCCACGGCTTTTTTATTTACGAGTGCACTAACTCAATTCCTTCACGAATTTGATGTAAAATACATCCCTGCTGTTTATCTGCTTTCCGCGCTTTTGTTGCTTATAGCTAATGTGTTTTACAGCAGGCTTGAGCAGAAGTATAGTTCCAAGAAATTACTTGAAAAAATAATCATCCTGTCTGCTGTTTCGCTTGTTGTTACCTGGTTTGCTTTTAGTTTCATTCCGATAAAGGGGATGCCCTTACTTTTAGTAGCCTGGAACTTGGTAATTTATATGTTGATAGGTTATGGTTTCTGGGGAATGGCAGCAATTATATTTAATGTAAGAGAAAGCAAGCGCATCTTTTCCCTGGTTGGTTCTGGAGACTTACCGGCGAAACTTCTGGGATATGCGCTGGTTCCATTGCTCATCCCTTACGTTGGAGTAAACAACCTGCTCTGGGTATCCGTTTGTGCCTTTGCTCTTGCTTATTATGTGCTGCATCGATTCCATCATCAGGAGGCAGAGAAAGAAGTACACCATCATTTGGATGAGCATCAGAAGCGTAGTATCAGTTCTCCGCTGATGCGCATTTTCCATAGCAGACTTATATTTTATATAGCCTTGTTTTCCTTGACAGGTTATATCGTTTATGCCCTGATAGACTATACTTTGCTGGGAGAGATCAAATCGAGGTTCTCCTCAAGCCCGCAACTGGCGGTATTTATAAGTCTTTTTTTCGCCATTGGCAGAGTGCTGGCTATCATTTTTAAAGTACTTTTCAGCAGCAGGCTCATCAGCAAGCTTGGCCTGTCAAATTCACTGCTGATTTCACCATTTGTGTTGATACTCGTCACAAGTCTCATGTTTGTTCTGGGAGCTGATGATTCTAGGATCCTATACATTTTTGGCATTATGGTGCTCCTGTCAGAGGTCCTGAAGTCAACTGTGCAGGAGCCAGCTTTTTTTATACTTTTTCAGCC
Source organism: Pontibacter sp. MBLB2868 (assembly GCF_051904785.1). Taxonomy (NCBI): domain Bacteria; kingdom Pseudomonadati; phylum Bacteroidota; class Cytophagia; order Cytophagales; family Hymenobacteraceae; genus Pontibacter; species Pontibacter sp. MBLB2868. Next base: position 1,442,539 of record NZ_CP196710.1, read on the forward strand.
ACTGGACCCCCACATCAGGTTAAAAGGGCACTTAATTGCCAAAGGCTATATGTTGCCGTTTGCGCTGCTGGCAAGTGGTGTTTTCCTTTGGCTGGGTAGCAGGATATGGGGCGGTATCAGTGTCCTTTTTATGGGGCAGGTGCTGGTAGGGCTTTTATTTATTTGGATATTATCGGTTTACCTGGTAAGAAATGCCTACAAAAAAACACTTGTACATTCCATCAAAAAAGGATGGTTCACTGGTACAGCACTGTTTCTGAATGATGCTTCTGTTAAATCGTTGCTGCTTCAGAAAGTATACAGCAATAACCCCAAAGAGATTGTTGTTGCGCTTGAGCTGCTGGAACGGTCCGGGGACAAGCAACTGATCGACCTGTTGCTCGAAGTATTTCAAAGGGATTTTGAGGAAGTGAAGAAATATGCACTTCAAAGGCTTGTTAAACTGGAGGCTAAGGAGGTGCTGCCGTTTGTAGAAATTCATCTCAAAACTGAAACATCAAAATACCTGCGGACAGAGCTGGTGAAAGCTTTCTATTTCTTTGCTCCTGTAACAGCAGCAAAAGAGCACTGGCATTTGCTGCCAACAAAAGAGGACAAGAAGTATGCGCTGATAGGACTACTGATGCGTAACTCTCCTGAAGCCTGCGAAATGGCAGTGGAATACCTGGATCAAATGGTTCATGAGAGCAGCAGCCACGAAGATAAGTGCCTTGCCTTGGATGTGATGTATAATGTGCCTCTGCGTATCTTCAAGGACCAGCTGGAGACGCTGTTATCGAACGCCTCAGATGTGGTAGTTAAACAAGCCATAGAGGTTACAGGCAAGACCCGATGCTATCGTTTACTTAACAACATTATTAAATCTGCAGCAGATCACAAAGCTTATTATTCCCTTCAGAAAGCTTTGGTGCTGTTTGGCAATAAAGTTTTTTCAGAAGAAGCGTTGCAACCTCATGCAATAGATAGCAACCTTACCAAGGCCGTAATAGCAGCTGCCGGCAAAGCCAAAGGAGAACAGCCAGCCCGTTACCTCGTCGATATCTTATCGAAGTATAAGCAGTACTCGGATGAGGCAGTAGTTGCGCTTTGGCAGATGCAGCAGGAACTGCCATCTGATGCGGAGGAACTGGTTAAACAATGGGTGAGGGAAAAGGTGTCAAACTGCCGGCAACTAGCATCAGCCTGCCGCTTATTAAGGCAGAACCACGACATGCAGTTGCTATCGGATACGTTAGAGCGTGAACTTGCAGATGATGTCAATACATTAATGAGAGGCTTAGCACTGTGTTATGGCAGGCAACATATTGACAGAGTAAGCAAGCTTTTGCAGATAGGGAATAGCAGTAAAATCGCCAATGCTATCGAGATACTGGAGCACACTGTGCCAAAGCGGCTGTTTAAAGAAATAGATGCTATACTTGACTTTGTACTCGACGTAAAGGAAAGGAGGGAAGTGTGGTTGCCAAAATCACATGAAGAAGTGGAAGCACTGCTCGAAAGAATTATTACTGGTGACGGAATAAACTGTACTACTTGGTGTAGATCCGTTGCCTGCTTTTTATTACCTCATCTACCTGGCAATTGGTCAACTAGGATTCTTGCTAATAATGATCGATTACCTGAAGAGGCTGTTTTTCAAGAAACAAGAGACTATGTGCTATCTGTACTAAAATAATATAAATTATGCTGCTTATCGAGAAAGTACTTACACTACGTTCTTCTGACATTTTTAGTGAGACTCCTGAAACAGAGCTTGTAGAACTGGCGGGCGTATTAGAGGAAATTCAGCTTGGTCCTGATGAAATCCTTTTCAATAAGGGAGATGTTGGGGATTGCATGTACTTTGTGTTTAAAGGTAAAGTGAAAGTGCATGATGAAGAACTTACCTTTGCCGTGTTGGAGGAAAATGAGTTATTGGGAGAACTATCCATACTTGATACAGAGCCTCGGTCAGCAAGCGCCACTACCCTGGAGGATACTATTTTACTTAGACTTGCACAGGAGCCTTTTTACGAGATCCTTTTAAATAATGCGGATGTACTGAAGGGCATACTTAAAACACTTTGTAAGCGGCTTAGGCAGATGGATACAAAATTGGCCACTCCCAAAAAAGTGCCTACTGAACTTGACTTACTGTAGCTTTTAGCCAATTGAGGTGTGCTTGTTTCACATGTTCTCTGTTCTGCTTTGAGTAGCAAGTAAAGTAACTGTGCTTGTCTAAAAATTTGATCTGGAGTGCATTCCATTCATCTTCCCGTTCCAGCTTCTTATGGTGCACCAATTCTTTAAAAAGAGTCTGTGCGATCTTCTCAAAATCTTCCCGTCCCAGATAATCCAGGTCAGCGTCGCAGAGGATTTGTTCCAGGTGGTTATGCGGTTCCTGCGGAACCCTGGTTGCCATGATCATGTGGCACACAGTTTCTATTTGCGCCTGTGAAAACCCGTATTTTGGCAATTCCTTTTTAGCTATATCACAGCTTTTCGCTTCATGGTTCTGGTAAGTATAAATGAAACCTGAATCGTGATAAAGAGCTGCCACTTTTAACAGGAGCAGATCGTCAGCGTTGTATATGCCTTCCTCAGTTGCTATTTTCTGTACTTGCTCCAGCACATCAAGCGTATGTGCAACGCAGTGGTAGGTGAGGTTTTCCGGCAGTTTATTCTGCAGCTGAAGCACCATGTGCTGCTGAATGGGAGCGAACTGAATTGAGGCCATGGCTATAAGTTATTGTTTACTTCGTCCAATTAGTTTTGTTAAAGCACTAAGGATGCTTTAGTTACAGTAATTTTCCTGTTATGCTTGTGTCAGGTGTTATACGTACACTTTACAAAACAGAGCAGCGTTATAGTGCTTAGTCCATACTCTTGCCTTGCTATGCGACCCGTTCCACTTCGCTTTCTACAAAATACATATCAACTTCACCTTTGTTCTTTGCTGCTACCTTGCCACGGTACAAGCAGCTGAACCAGTCCTTTACCAGGTCGAAGGTAAAGTTTGAGATGTTAATTTTACCTCCTTCACCACAGGATTCCATTCGGCTTGCAATGTTTACAGTATCGCCCCAAATGTCGTAAGCAAACTTCTTGCTGCCAATAACGCCCGCTACCAGCGGACCAGAATGTATGCCGATACGCAGTTCCCATTTAGGCTGCCCGGTGGCTTCCCGCTTTTGGTTTACCTCCTGCATGTAGGTCTGTATTTCAATCGCGGCAAGTATAGCGTCCACTGCGTGTGAATTATTCTCAACCGGAATTCCGCCTGCGCACATGTAGGCATCCCCAATGGTCTTTATCTTCTCCAGGTTATGTTTTTCTACAATCGAGTCAAAAACCATAAAGTACTTATTCAGTTCTTCTATCAGAGCTTGCGGAGACAAGCCTTCGGCAATATTTGTAAAGCCAATAAAATCTGTAAAAAGAACTGTTGCGCACTCATAGAAACGTGGGGTTGCCTCGCCTTTTTCCTTTAGCTCCTGTGCCACTTCCTCGGGCAAAATGTTAAGAATAAGTTTCTCAATTTCATCCCGCTGCTGGCTTACTTCCAGGGTGCGTTCAATCACCTTCTGCTCCAGTACTTCATTTGCCTCCTTCAGTTCCTCTATCAGGTGCTTGTTTGTGCGGCGTAAGTGAAAGGCCTCAATGGCGTTATCCATGGTTATCTTCAGCTCGTTCTTATCCCAGGGTTTGGTAATGTACCGGTATACTTTACCAGTATTGATCGCCTCTATGATTGATTCCATATCGCTGTAACCGGTCAGAATCATCCGGATCATATCATTCTCATCTGGCAGATTTTTCAGGAACTGTACACCGGTCATCTGGGGCATGCGCTGGTCAGTTATCACAACGCTTACATCCTGGCCTTTCAGAATCTCCAGACCTTCTTCCCCTGATTTTGCTGTCAGCACACTGTAATGCCGCCTGAACGCCGACTTAAAAACTATAAGGTTGTCTTCTTCATCATCTATGTATAGTATAGCAGGCTTCTCATAATCACTTTGAGGCGTTTCAATAGCTTTTTCCAATGTCACGTCTTCCATTTTTCAAACTAATTTTAGGTTGCTTTTATACTTCATCATTTGCTCATGATACTGCCGCCAACGCAACTTTTTCGGAGTTAACTTTAAGTACCACTGGAATGCGGATTGTGAATTCCGTTCCAACTCCAGGCTGTGACTCCACATCTATTTTACCGTTGTGCTTTTCAACAATACCATAGCTGATCGATAGTCCTAATCCGGTTCCCTCGCCAACGTCTTTTGTGGTAAAAAATGGCTCAAATATGTGGTTCTTTACTTCCTCTGTCATGCCGGCACCTGTATCTTTGATCTTGATCACGGCATAATCGTCGTCGGTGTAAGTTTTAATGGCAATTGTTCCTTCTCCTTTTATTGCCTGCACCGCATTGCTCAATATGTTCATGAAAACCTGGTTTAGCTGGCCAGGGTAACATTGTATTTCGGGCACGTCACCATAGTTTCTTACAATTTTAATTCTGTCTTTCAGTTGGTTGTTAAGTATGACAAGGGTTGAGTCGATACCTTCATGGATGTTTGCCTTTTTAAGGTTGCTTTCATCCATTCGCGTAAAGTTTTTCAGGCTTAATACAATTTCTTTCGTGCGTGTGGCCCCGTTCTTTATGCTGTTCAGTAACTGATCAGACTCTTCTATCAGTTCTTCTACTTCCAGTTGTTTCTTTAGCTTATCCAGTTTTTGTAGCTGTGCATCGTTGTCCACGCCAGGTTTTAAAAGCAGGTAACCCTTCACCACCTCCATGATGTCGGCAAAATTGAGCTTCAGAGACTCAATGCCAGCAGACACAAAGTTGATGGGGTTATTTATCTCATGCGCCACTCCAGCCGTAAGCTGGCCAAGAGATGCCATCTTTTCTGACTGTACTAACTGCTGCTGCGTGTTGATCAGGTTGTTGTAAGTTTGTTCCAGGTGATCGCGCTGCGTTAGTATTTCTTCTTTCTGTGCGTTTATCTCTTCGTTCTTATGCTTAAGTAGTTTATTGGCCTTTGCTTTATTCCGGTAGTTCAGGAACAGGACCAGGGCAATGATAAGTATAAGTCCCAGACTTGCTGCTAAGCCGTTCCGCAGTACATGCTGCCTTTGCAGGTTTAGCGCCTGAAGTTTTTTGTCTTTTGTGAGCAGGTCTATCTGTGCCTGTTTCTTTTCACTTTCATAGTTTGCCTGCAGGTTTTCTATCTTTTCGTTTGTTTCAGCTTTGTATAATGTATCCTTAATGGCCAGGAGGCGGTCCTGATAAGCATATGCGTTCTTATAATCTGACAGGATACTATAAGCCTTAGCTATACCTGCGTAAGAGTCTTTAATTTCGTAACTGGCTCCCAGTTCTGTGGCTATCTGTTCTGCTCGTTTATGTGTGGCCAGTGCCTGTGCCGGTTGGCCCATTTCTATCTGCAGGTTGCCAATGTAATTTAGCGCCTGCGTCAGCTCCAGTTTTGCAGAGGCAGCCTCGGCCACTCTTCTGGCTTTCTGGTGTTGCTCCATCGCCTCTTTCAACTCCCCCCTGGACGTATGAACTTTGCCTATACTGTTCAAAGTATAGGCTACCTGGTTCATGTCACCCGACTCCTCGAGTATCTCCATCGCATCCTGGTAGTAGCGCATGGCCTTCTCATCATCACCCTGCTTAAAGTATATTTCTCCGATGTTTACCGTAAGCGTGCCGAGTGTTGTCTTGTCGCCTACTTCTTTGCTTAGTGGCAGCGCCTGCAGGTAGTAGTCCAGTGCTTTGCCTTGTGTAGCAGGATTATTGTTATACTGAGCACCTATGTTAAGCAGGGCAGTAGCTATCCTTAATTTATCCCCGCTTTGTTCGGCCTTCTTTAGTGATCTTAAATAATACTCTATCGCCTTGGCATCCCAACCCTGAATAGAGTATATCACACCAATATTATTGAGCATATTACTCGCTCCAACTTTGTCGTCTATCTTATTAAAGATGTTTAAAGACTGTTGCCAGTAGCGAAGTACGTTAGGATAATTTCCTTCATTTACATAAGCCATCCCGAGGCTCTTCAGCGCATAGGCTTCCCCTTTTGGATAGTTATACTTTTGAGCCAGCTTTTGAGCCTGTTTGGCATAGGCTACTGCTTTGGCCTGGTCTTCGCCGTTATACTGTTTACTTAACTCTAATAGTACATTGACGCGGGCGGTGTCTTTGGCCTGCTTCAAAAGGTTCTGCAAACTGTCTATAGCGTTTTGTTGTGCCGTGGCAGATAACTGCAGAACTATAAAAAGCAATAGGAGGAAAAGCTTTTTCATAATTCGCGTTGCTAAGTTTTACCAGATCCAGCCTGATCTATTTCCGGCTGAATTATTCTCATTGTTTCAGTACACTAATGTGTTTGATTTTATCCCCGTAACTCAATTTAATGAAGTATAGCCCTGGCCCTAGTTCGGTGGTTTTTATTTCGTTAACCGTTCCGTTTTTAAGTGTAAGGTCTTTCAGGTATGCTTTACCCAATACATCATACATTGTAATCGTAACTTGCTCATCGGTGTGCCCGCTAAGGTCTATCTTCAGGTATGCTCCGGCTGGGTTCGGGTATACCGCTATCGCGTTATCTTCAGCATCTAAAAGCTTGTCAGCAGAGGAGACTTGTGCTACGTTGGTCGATCTTTGAATACATGTAACATCTTCTCTTGCTACTTTACACTTGGATGAAGTAGAGCTGGCATTTGATGCGATGGAGGTCTTTTTTGTACCTTGGAAACTGGTTAAATCCCAGCTGAGTTTGTTCCCGTCAAATTCCACGGAGAAGGCGTAGTGCTTACCTGGTTGGAAGATCTTTGGTAGTTTTGTTCCATATACAAAGCAAGGAATATAACCATTGCTTGAAATGAGACGGTTTTCACTTCCTTCAGGCAGTCGCACAGGTACATCATTCGGGTTGTCATATGAAAAATGCGCGATGTAATAACCTGGTGTTTTGGAGGGCTGCACACAGTCCAGCGAAGGCTTTACTGCCCTTACACCCGTACCGATCGGATTGACAAAGAAGTTGCCGGGTTCGCCGTAGCTAACATCAAAGTTGTTGGAGAGCAGGGTAGCAGGCGACCATAAATGGCTGCCTAAGGTATAGCCGGTGATCAGGTTTGCAGCATAAATCGTATTCAGTACTTCGTCAGATTCATCTAGTATAAGTATAGCCTTTTCGTTGTTGGCTTCTCCAACAGTATTGCTGTTCATTACCCGCGATGCATTGATAACCCTGGAGCCATTCATTACCCTGGAGCCGTTAATTACCCTGGAGGCATTCATCAGAAACATGGCGTTCATGACGCGCGTGGCATTTAGTTCATCAAGGGCCAATGCATTTAATAATTCACTGCTCACGTTCATTACCCTGGAGCCATTTATAACCCTGGATGCGTTGGCTTCTGCTGTGGCACTAACCAGGAAACTTCTGTTACGGATAGCGGAGACATTCAATAATTCACTTTCACTTACAAGCACTGAAGTAGTAGTCTGAAGTGCGAGGTGTGAACTCCTCAGATTATCTTTAATAAGCTGTATTCTCTCAGGCGTATTATTGATCGGAACAGGGAAACTGTAGCTGTAGTTAAAACCACTTATAGGATCACCCTCTGCAATTGCCACATCGTTAGCTGTAATTTGTAACGGTATTTTTTCGATCAGTAAAATGCCGTTCTCATACACTACCTCATATTGATCAGTATTAGAAAAAATCGGGTTATCTGATGCAATTGATGGTGTGATAATGTAGGCACCAACATCACTGATGTCCGTTGCCAGTGTAGTAAACTGTATGTTAGCTGATTGTAAGTAATCCGGGCCATTGGTTATTGTTGCCTTTAAGGTTGGCATTACATCGCCATACCGTTTTGTAAAGTTTCCTGCTTTTACTGTGACAACGGTTTTAGGATATAAATACAGGGGTTTGGAACATCCACCGTCCAATCCGGATATACTTGTAGCCGGATTGCACACACGAATAGCGGGGTTACCAGTAATAGTAGGTATAGTTGCCTGCAGCTGCGTCTCACTAATAAAGGTAGTAGGTATAACCACGCCACCGAACTCTATTTTAGATACACTTTGCGTTGGTGTACCTTTAAAGTAATATCCGTTAACGACTATTTTTTTACCTACTGCAATTCCTTCTGGTGTTGTAAATCCTTCCGCGATAGGGGTAGGGGTGGCAAACGTAGAAATGGCAGCGTCTGTCCGTATAAATCCAAACCCAGTTGCCTTATCAAAACCGGCTGTTCCCATGTCTAAAGCTGTAGAACGGAGCAGACTACGCACAGCAGCCGGAATGAGTGAGGAGCCAGCATATTTTTTGTGAGCCTGCATAAGCAGTGCCGCCGCTGCAGCTGCATGCGGAGCAGCGGCAGATGTGCCGTAAAAGTTCGGGAACTGGTCTCCGTCCTCATTTACTCCTCCTAATGGCACAGTGGTGTTACCCCCGTTTGGAGCAGCAAAATCAGGTTTAACCCTTGTGATGTTTATTGCTTTACTAGTTGCATCACGAAGTATAGATGTACCTCCTCTGGAAGAGAATGATGCTATGGTTGGAGGGGTTACGCCGTAAGAGGGTGTGTTTTTATACCAGACAGCTCCGACGGCTATGGCTCCGGCAGCATTGGCATGTCCTGTAATAGTGGAGTTGCCGCTGTTAAACTCTCCAATGCCTGCATTGCCTCTAAAGATGATATATTTAAGGAAGGTGGTAGGGTCAGGAACGGCGCTTGCGTTAACAACCATAATGTTTGCCACAGCACCTCCTGCAGATACATGGAACGTCATACTTTCGAAGGGGTATGCGCTCTTGCGGTTGTAACCAATGATGATGTTGCCACTGTCGTCGGTTAGGTAGAAGTCCAGGTCCTGGTCGGTGGTGCTAACCCACTGCAGGGCTAAAGTGTAGCTGCCTTCCGGAAGAAAGAGTCGCTGCAGGTAATCGCCACTGCCAAAGTTATGTACTACCCGGCTGTCTGCAAGAGTAAGCGGGGTAAAGGTGCCTTGATACGATTTATCGCCGAAGTTTCCTGCGGCAGAAAAGTATGTTACTCCCTGTGCCGTAACCTCATCCACCGCCTGCGCAACGATGCCATCCGAAAAGTATGGATCTGAGATATACGTTATGTCATCAACCAGTATGTTGCAGCCTGCATTTTTTAACTCTCTGATGCCTTGCGCCAGATCAATAGGGCCATCAAAACCAGTCCGGAAAGCAAGCGCAGCTTTAGGTGCCACGTCATGTATAATCTGTAGCATCGCTCGTCCTTCGTCGGTACCTAAGCCAGAGCTTTCAGGTAGATCTTTCAACACTTGCACCGGTGTTATGTTGTTCGCATTTCCGGGTCCGGGCAGGTCACCCTGTTTTATATCCAGAGCAGCTTCGTTTCCGGTACGGGCGTTGTAGCTATCTGATAAAACACCGATCTTTATACCTTCACCCTGTACATTAAAACCTGACCTTGTAAGATTGGTGCGCTGTGCAGCATCGCCCTGGCTGGTAACGGCGCCGCTGCTAAAAACCGGCGTAAACACAGGCATCGCTAAATTCAGGTTCTCCAGTGCGTTCAGGTCATTCAGTTTTGAAACAGGCAACCAGCCAGTGATCTCCAGGCCACTGACTTCTGCTTTTTTAAGTCCTAATGTGGTAACGTTGCTAAGCAAAGCAGCTGTTTTGCCCTCCATAGCAGTTAATTTGATAAACACATACTGCACTCCGTCAACAACCTCTATCTGGTAAACATTATCTGAAGTGATGCTGCTGTAGCCGGGAAGTATACCCAGTTCTGATCCTATTTTGCTGTCGGTTTTTTGTGGCGATCCTAAGTTTGGCAATATTGAGCCGCCGGTGGCGCATGGTGTGGAGCTGCCGTTTGCCGTTACTGATTTAGGCTTTCCGCTCGGGCCAGTAACAGTCCAGGTTAGCTCAGGACATGTGTAAATAACTGAGAACGCCGAAAATACCCTGCCTGGTTTGTAAGTGGTTGGCAATGCTGTAGTCTTTATGTCACTACACGACAGGGTGTTGTTTTCCGGTGGTATGGTGACATCTGTTTTACTTGGGTTATTGTAACCAAATGTAGCTTCAAAGGCATTCTCCCCGGGTACCCATCTTACACATTCCAGCATGGGGATAATCTCAGTGTCTTCAATCTGAGAATAGGCAGGAATAGTAAACCATGCAACACAAAATAAAAGGAATAAACTTCTTATGGATAAGGAGTAAGAATATATAGTAGTTACAACACTATGCTTATAAGAATCTGAAGCAGTAAAACTGGCGGCCATACACAATAAGGTTAAATTATGAAAATATCATAGTAAGTTTTAACCGTGTTAAAAGGGAGTTTTACACACGTTTTGATAGCTCTTAGAAGCAATATGCTTTTGTTGCTTATTTACAGAATAAGCAGGTGAACTTCTGTAAATTTAAATCAGGAGGTAGCCATAATGGTTAATGAGCTTTAACCATATAATATTAATTAAAGCACTTACTAGATGACTAACATGTTAAGCGTAATATCCGGTATTTAACTCTTGGCAGAGCAAGGGTAGAGGGAAGCTCTGGATAAAAGATTTTATACAACAGTTTCTATACAGTATTATAATAATATAATTTGTCTTAGTAAAGATACTATTTTGTCCAGTCATTGTACTGCTGAAAAGTAAATACACCGTAAACACACTATAGCAGTTAGACAGTACTCATTTTTAGCTGGTAAACATACAGTTCATCTTATGATTCTATTATATGTTACATTAAATCAGCTGTTTATGGAATAATACATCCTGCTATGCACCCTGCATTAAGTATGAAAGCTGATCAGCATTTACCTTTTGCAGATACTCTTTTCCGTAGGTGTAGCCGGTCGTTACAATTCTGTCGAAGTTGTTTAAGTCTAATAAGCTATAGCGTGCTACTGGTGGTGTCATATTCAACTCCAGGTCATTAATTTGTTTGCGCTGGTGCACCATACTTGATAGAATAGTTGATTTAAGCATGATAGACGCTATACCTGGGCTCCTGTACCGCTTTAGAAAGGGCAAAAACTTGGAGAAAAACATGTGCCAGCCACCCGGCAATTCAGTATAGTTTAATTTGTATTCCCGCTCCACAAGCAGGTTTATCCCTACCAGCTTTCCTCCGTACTTAGCTTTCATTATATCAACCGGAAAGTTATTGAAAGACGCACCGTCAATTAATAAATTGTTTCCGTCTACAACCGGAGGCAGCACACCCGGGATTGAAACAGAGGCTGTAACTGCTTTCCAGAGCGGACCGCGTTCATGTACGACCATTTCTGATAGGGTGAAGTTGCTGGATATGCAGAAATAATTGAGCCATAGGTCTTCGATATGATAGTTTCCGAGATACCGCTTTATTACATGCTGTAGTTTGTGGCCCTTGAGCAGTGAAATAACAGGTAAAGTATAATCGTTTAGCGGCTTATCTTTTACGAAAGCGCTTCTTCCAACACGGATTATTTCTTCCGGGCTCCATTCGTGTGCAATAACAGCAGCAATAACAGCACCCATACTTGTTCCGCACACCATATCGATTGGTATTCCTTTCTCTATAAGGGCCCGGTAAATACCAATGTGGGCAAAACCTTTTGCGCCACCTCCACCCAATACCAGTCCTACACCTTTATTTACAATCATTCTGGCCAACCGGCCAATGTGTCCTTTGTCATTTAGCCGTATGTTGTAGTGCCGTTTTACTGGTCGGGAGGTTAAGAGATCGTGGGTAACTTCAGGGCTTTCTGTGTTTTCAGGATACAATAGCACGATTTCCCTGTTTTGGGTATGTTGCAGGTTAGTTTGCTGAAAAATAACACTCTCAAGCTCTGTTAATGCAGGACCAGAATTAACTTCTTTGATAACTACGATCTTATCAGCGTGTTTCAGGCATTGCTGTGTCCATAAAGTAAATTCCTGCTCTGCTTCAAAGACCACAAAATCCTGTTCCATTTCCTGCTCGGCCAGCCAGTGCTTTAGTATCTCTTCTTCATCTGATGCTCCTTTTTCATCTGCATCCAAAGGTACAGGTAACAGCTCTCTGTGCAGATAATGAACTTTACTCTCCAGTTTCAGAGCATTTACCAGTTGTTTTACAAGCTTTCTTGTTTGTTCACTGTCTGTAAGCGGAACAAGGGCAATATTTGTAGTCTTGGCTGGCACCCTTGCATGGTGCATGGTATAATTCAGGCGGTTGATAGTTAACCTTGACAAGCTTAACAGCACTTCCGGATGTTGTAAAACTAGTTGGTCAAAGTCCGGTTTAACAAGCTTTACCAAGGTAGAGTCACGCACGGCAAGTATGGTAGCGTTCCGGGTCTCACCTGTTATCAAAGACATCTCTCCAACACTCTCTCCCTGTGATATCTCTCCAACTTCGCGCTCACTGCTGGTTCCCGCTTCTACAAGAGCTTTAAGGCGTCCGGTGAGTAGCAAGTACAAACAATCTCCGGCTTCTCCCTCTTTGCATAATACTTCTCCACGCTTTAGCTCCAGCCACACCAGTTTTTTGAGTAGATCATCTAAAGCTGCTTCATTGAGAGCATTAAAAAATTTACTCGTGATTTGCTTAACTCTTTGGAATCGTAAATTACTATTATAACTGTTTGCAATTGGGGTGGGAGCGACTTTGGTTTCCATGAGCTAAAGCTAAATGAGAGAAGCTATTATTAGATAAATACTAATAACTATTTGATAAAGCACATAGTTGTTGTGGTGGTTTGAATTGTGAGTGTAGAGGCTTAATTGTTGGGTATGTAAATAAAATTACTGAGTTGGGTTGAAGATCGCTGTTACAAACTTACATGAAACCTTGTACTTTCAAGCGTGATTGATTTTACCAACTTTAACTAAGTGCCTTGTATAAAATTGCTAGAACTTTGGATAATATATAGCAATCCTCTATATTAGCTAAAATATATATGCTAATGTACGCAACCCTCACTCACATAAAAAATACGCAACAAACGAGCGTAAATCTTGTGTTCTGCAGCTACGCACATAGTGCAGATAACCGTATTTTTACGCATATACGCTAGTTGACAAACATTTAGTATGAAAATATAAAATATCTAACTTTAAAATCACATTAGCATATCATATCAAACCTTCTTTTCAATCTCCTTCACCCTAAGCTATGCAACTAACGATTGTTTACCTATTGAGCTTGCTGAGTATCTTGCAAACACCAGCAGCGGACAGTTTAATCATCTTCCATCCTAATCGCACTTACTCCTATCAAGCTTCCTTCGTGAGTCCTTCTGGCGATACTCTGTCCAGAGAGCAGATATCACTCCAACCTAACGGCCAGCCGTGGAAGTATGATAAAACCCAAACTGCCTTTGAAATCCAGTACAATAACACGCCCAAAGATTCGCTAACTTTTCTATCCTATTTAAACCCGCAGTCTAAGAAAAAGAAAAAGCCGCAGAGCTACGTTTGGATAGATGCTGAAACTACTGGCGCTATAGAGGACGAGCACCAAGTCTGGATGCATCCAATTAGGAGTAATCAGTATAACTACACCGAAATAGCACCATTCCCCAAGGTTATGCTGGATTCACTGAAAGCAGGAGGAGAGTGGAATAATGCCTTGCTGATTATGATGGGCTGGGGTGCGTTCAAAGGGAAAGTAGACAATCACTATCAGGCAGTACGGCAGGAAACAAGAACTTATGGAAGCCTTACCCTTGAGAATTGTTGGCTTATTCGCTCTGTTGGTAAGCACAGCAAGTTAGGTAATAGCTATCTCGACTTCTATTTTCACCCAAAGTATGGATTTGTTGAAATGAATTACCGCTTTTACGATGGGGCTAAGATTACCTATGTGTTGGAGGAAGTAAGAGAGAAGGGGGTATAACCCTATACCGTCACAACTCAACTGGCTTCTGAGCTTGCTTTTAACTAAAAAGTAAAATCGCGATTGCCATCACAGTTCATAGTATAGCCTGCGGCAATGCCTTGCCCATACTATGTACAAGCACCGTTATAACCAATTTTAAATACAAAAATGAAATCAAACTTTTTACTATTAGCCCTATCAATGTTTAGTTTTAGTGCGCTTGCTCAATCAGACGAACCAGTTCAATCAACAGAGTTGGTAAGTATAACAAAGCTTGAAGTCGGACTCCATGGAATTGGAGTAGGCTATGAGGTGCCCTTTAGTGATAAGTGGTCTATAAATCTGAGTGCTGGTTTGGGGGGCGGATACTCCATTGACAAGAACAGTTATGCCAACGGGTTCAACAGTACGTTCATTCTGAACGAGCCTGTAGCTTATTTTAGGTCTGAGTTCAAGTATACCTACAACCGAGATAAAAGAGCTACTAAGTCAAAGTCTTTGCTAAACAACGCGGGTAACTACATTGCCTTGCAAACCAAGTACACCACAGCCAGAGTATTCGAAAACAACGAGTGGAATCAGCTAAACAATCCCCTGAATAGAACTTTATTGAATGAAGTACATTGGGGTATGCAAAGGCCTCTTGGACAGAAGTTTCTTTACAGTTTTCACTTAGGCTTAGGTTATGCAACTGACTTCGATTTTAAAAATAGCCAGCTTTATCCAGCAGCGGGCATTCAGTTTGCATATGTAATTTCAAAAAACAAAAGGTTATAACCACACCTGTAAGCCAACTGCGCCTTATAACCAAGTCCGTTGGTAGTAAAAAACACCATTTAAAAAGAAACTAAGAAACGAAAACAAACTTAAAATGAAGAAACTCTACACAGTAGTTATTTTCCTTTTTATCTCCACAGCATCTTTTGCCCAGTTTGGGGTTAGTTTCAATCAGTCTAATTTGCCGTTTGCAGGTCTTAACTATGAGATAAACAACAGGTTTCTTCCTGAACTGCGCATAGGTACTGATAATTACTTTGACGACACAAGCCTTGAATTGACACTAAACTACATCTTTATAAGAAGCGAGACTGTCAATGTATATGCTGGTGTAGGTGGAAGAGTTCAGATTCTGGAGGGTGTGGTTGTTCCTGTTGGTTTGAATATTTATCCATTTGAAGAAAAGAAATTTGGATTTCAAATAGAGTTAGCAGGCATTTTACGGGAGTCAAGTCTTTTGAGAGGCAGTTGGGGAATTAGGTACAGGTTTGCAAAATAATGTCTACTCCCAACAAAGTTTAGCCTTTACGCTCGGCTATGCCTCGCCCATCGGCTGCACGAGTAACGTTGCCACATATAACTAATAAAAAAATGAGAAAAATTTTACTAGCTCTTTTATCCATCCTGACCTTCTGGCAAGCTTATGGGCAGACTGATAAGCATGGAAACCCTGTTTTCAACTCTGTGACAACAAGTGAAATATCCCTTGATGGCTTAACATTAATTTCAAATTACTACACCCTTAAAAATAACATCGAAAACAGGAATTCGTCTGTCTATATTTCCGCAAGTCCTCAGTTAGCTGACATAGAAAATGCCGCATTAAAGCTCCCATCAGACTTTTTTATTCTGACAAAGGCTGGTAAAATGGTAGCGATGGTTCTTCTTCAAAATGATCCCAAAAGAGAGCTCATGACTATCATCATGTCTTCAAACAAACAAGCAACTTTTCCTTGTACCCTAAAGGGTGACATCACCGAAAACAGAGCTCATGAACTTATCAAAGAAGGCTATGACCCATCTGCAAGTATGGAGAACGGCTATTTAATTTTTAATAACAACAGGTATCAGATAATATCGAACAAAGACATTGAAGAAGCTGTCCTTGACTTAATAAAAAAGGAGAAACTTGACAAAAAAGAAGCCATCAGAAATAGTAATGCTATCAAAGCAAGAAATGAAAAAATATATACTTGCTGAATCCAGAGAAGGCGGTAAGCTTGATTATTTTACAGAGATAAAGGGAAAAGAAAATAATGGAGTACAAGTAAAACAGGTGTTTTCACCACATATATGGGAGTAGCGTTGTATAAATGGGGAAGAGCTTGTTTTGACTTTGGAGTTAATAAAGTAGAAGACGCCTACGAAATCTTTACAGAAAATAAACAGGGAGATTTAAACCAACGGGAGCGGGAGTACATCAAGATGGGGTTTAATAAAGAGCTTGAAAAATAACAAGTGCTAACCTGCTTGGGAGACTTAAAGCCCCTAGAGCGAATGCAGCTTCAACTTGAATAGCAGAATTTGACAATGAATATATTATACGTGCTTAGAAAAATGGTTTTGCAATTCAGAGTCAAAGCAGCATTATCAGTAGTCTTGTTTAGCATTATATCCTTTACCGCTGCTTTAGGTCAAGAGGTTACATTCGTAAAGTTGGAGTATATCACTGCAGTCAGACCTGATAATGCGCATGTTAAAGTTGATATTTTTCAAGATATAGATAATTCCTACAGGCTTAAAGTAGAAGCTTTATCTTTATGGTTAAAGATAAAGCCACAATCTCTAAAGCCAGAGGTCAAGCCGACAACGGTGGAGATAAGCATAACAGAAGAGCAGTTCCAAAAAATTGTTAATTCTCTACAGAGGATTAAACAAGAGGATATTATTGGTGGCCCACATCCTTCTATTTTAGATGGATCAACTTGTTCTATCTCCTATGGTTCACTCGGTACAGCTGTCTCCTTTCAAGTGAATACACCTGGCTATGATACTTATAGAAGAGAATTAAGTGATTTCCTTGAAGCCTTTAAGCTTATACTTACGACAGCCAATTTAGACCCAAAGCAAATTCTTGGTTAGAGGATTTAAGGGGCAATTCAAACTCGTTTCAAAGATGAAAAAATAAACCCAACATTTTACTTAAACCAAACTTCAACTGACTGCCTTGCACGCCTCACGTACAAGCATGTTTCAATGGCTATTCATACTATGCCAGCCTGCCTGCAATGCAGAAGTATCCACTTGCCATACCTCCGCGCTTAGTTTTAACTATATAGAAAACCGCAACTAAAGAACCTCGTTTTAATGTGTTACAACTTTAATTGTTTCACAAAAGAAAGGAGGACAAATGTTTTACCACGTTAAGGAATTGCAGTTCAATGCCCGCGTTTCCAAGCCTGATCCGGCTTTTGCCAGTATGCTGCTGGAGCAGTTTGGCGGACCAAACGGTGAGTTAGCGGCAGCCATGCAATACTTCACACAGGCCTTTGCCATGCGGCAGCCACACCCCGATAAGTATGATATGCTGATGGATATCGCCACCGAAGAATTCAGTCATTTAGAGATTGTCGGTGCTACAATTCAGATGTTATTAGGCCCCATTAACGGGGAGCTGAAAAATGCAGCAGAAGAGGCAGAGATCATGCAGCTGCTGGATGGCAAAGCTAAAAAGGAAGACTTTATTCATAGCGCCATGATGAACCCGCAGTTCTTCGTTTTAAGTGGCGGAGGCCCTACAGTTACAAACAGCCAGGGGGTGCCATGGTCAGGCAGTTACGTAAATGCCAACGGCGACCCAACCGTTGATCTACGCTCCAACATAGCGGCAGAGTCCAGGGCCAAAATTGTGTATGAGTACCTGATGCAGTTTACTACGGACCCGTACGTGAAGGAAACGCTTAGCTTTTTGATGACCCGTGAGGTGGCGCATTTCCAGATGTTTGAGGCGGCCTTAGAGACTATCCAGCCGAACTTCCCACCGGGCGTGCTTCAAGGTGACCCCCGCTTCAGTAACAACTACTTCAACCTGAGTAACGGAGCCGATGCCAGAGGACCTTGGAACGAAGGTAAAAGCACTGGCCTGGGAGAAACATGGCAGTACATCGAGGACCCGATCAAGCACGTAATTGAATCAAACGGCATGGCGGATCATCAACCGCAGGGAACTGACCGTACAATGAAATCCGTGGAGAAAAAAGATAAAGAGATGAGCAAGGAACGTAGCCAACATGTTAAAAAAGCCGTACCAAGTGGGGAAAACCAATGGTGCGAATATCCGCAGAAATGACGGATTGTATGGTCTACAAATTTTATGAATTTAAAAGAAAGCAAACTAAAAAAGACTGAAAAACAGGAAGCAGGGTCGGTGGAGGTAGAGTACTACACCGACCCTCTTTGTTGTTGGAGCTGGGCTATGGAGCCGCAATGGCGCAGACTGCGCTTTGAGTATAAAGGAAATGTTAAATGGCGTTACCGCATGGGAGGTCTTATCGCAAACTGGGATGCTTTCAGCGACCCCATTAATAACATTAATCGTCCGTTACAGATGGGGCCGCTCTGGATGGAGGCTAAGTATAAATCAGGGATGCCTATCCATGACAGGGTCTGGTACGAAAACCCGCCAGCATCTTCATACCCTGCCTGCATGGCTGTAAAGGCTGCAGAACTACAGTCGCCGGTGGCGGCAGAGAATTACCTTCGCAAGGTGCGGGAGGCTGTTATGCTGCACGGGAAGAACATTGCACAACGGGAGGTTCTACTGCAGGTAGGCAAAGAGCTGTCCGAAATCTCACCGGATCTCTTTAACATCGAAAAATTCGAGCAGGATTTTGGTAGTGAGGAGGCGCGTAAAGCGTTTGAGCAGGACCTGATGCAGGTGCGCCTACACAACATCAGCAGGTTTCCAACTTTAACGATGAGAAGGGAGGGAGAAGAGATCGGGGTAATGCTAACAGGTTACCGGCCATACGAAGCACTGCAGCAAGCCTTGCTGCAGGTGGCCCCGGAACTACAGCCGGTGCAGCACACCACTGACGAAATGGAGTACAGAAGATACTGGGGAAGCGCCACAGAACGTGAAGTGAGAGAAGCTTTACGGCATGAAAGAACAGAACCCCGTAACCAAAACAAATAGTTACTGATACTGCTAAAAACTATGGAATCAATAGAGCTTACAGAAACAAACAATACGATCAGGCTGGACGGCAGCAAAGCCACCAGGAGTATGGACATCAGAAATGTAGAACTGAAAAAGTGGCCTGAAGCAGAAGGTAGTATAAAGCTGATCGTGTTTGATGAAAAGGATGTGCCTATTTATAGTCAAGTGCTGGAGCCTTCGCAGGCTAAAGAAAATGATGCCATAGTGGTTGGTAAACGTTTCGCTTTTTACGATCATCTGTCTGTTAAATTTCTTCCTGTAACAGAGGGAGATACCTTTACGCTGGTGATCAACTTTGAGTGAGAAAAGGAAGTTCAGAAAGTGGTACCAAAGTATAAAAGCCAGTTATTTTGCTATGATTAAAACAACTACCCTCGCATTCATACTTATATACCTGCTTTTGGCTGCAGGCACTTATCAGGCTGCGGCGGCAGACACTCGTCAGGTCCGGGACTCAGTTGCTCATCGCGTCATAGAAAAAGCTTATGAAGACGGTAATCTTACTGCTGTCCAACCCATCTATTTTAATTAGACTCTTGTAGGAAGGCCTTCACTTTTTCAGCTTCTTCTTTTGTAAGGTAGGCCCTGATCTGCATATGTGTCGTTACAGCGTCCCACTGCTTGTCGTCATATACATTAGGTGGAGGCGTGTTGTGACAGCGCTGGCAGTTCTCTGCCCAGAGCTGCGCACCGGGCTTTTCGTTTACCGCGGCTGTTGGCGAACAGCTGTTCACTACCACTACAACAAACAGCACGCCTGATATAAGAAAAAGTATGGTATTGCTCTTTTTCATAAGTTGAAGTTTTTGATTTAGAAACCAAGGGAAAACTGAATGAAGAGTGCGTTTTCGTCATCCTCCCCTTTAATGTTTTCAATGGCATAGTTTATTTTCAGTACTGAGCTCCAGGATAGCCAATAGTTTAGGCCGATGGTTGTCTCCTTCTGTTTCCGGTACCACGGGCTACCTTCGGGTGTCGAAAGCCTGGAGTATCTTCCTGTTAGTTCCAGGTTCTTCAAAATATCGGAATCAACATTAACAGGCCTCAGCGCTAACTGCAGGAAATAAGCTGTAGAGTTGTTGTCGAAAGTAAACGCATCATCTTGTTGATCAAAATAAGTGGCCCTGTCTACTTTCTGATGGTTGTATTGCCCTCTGAAATCTACCAGGCTTTTCAAAGCTTCGAGGTTCCAGATGTAAGAGATGTCTCCGGAATACATATTGGCACTAATGTCTTCATACGGACTATCTGCATCACCAACTTTGGCAAACTGGGCAGAAGCGCCGATTTCAAGGGTTGAATTTGCGAGTGGCAGAAAACCAATCCTTCCGCCTACAGCTTTGTTCTTGTTATTATCTCCGAAGTTCTCAAACTCCAGCATGCCTGCCTCGTCTTCCTCATCAGTTATCAGGATTGGGCCATTGGACAGGTAAAAAGAGTAGTTTACCTTTGCGTTCCCGACTGGAGCGCCGCCTCTTAATTGTGCGCCCAGAGAGGTCATCGGGCCCACCATGCCGCCTTCTTCACTAAAACCCAAAGGCTTCTCCGCCATTTTATTGATCCAGGCAGGGTGCAGTCGTTCTCCAAATATGCCAAACGGCGTCAGAAACTTACCCGCACCAAAGATCAGGTATGGGTTCAGCCTGTAGTAGATCGAAGCATATTCCAGCCCAACATCGAATTCTCCGTCTTCAATCTCTGCTTCCAATTCTGCTTCAAAAAACAAACGGTCTGTCTTTTTCCAGAGAAAGATCGGGGAGAAGCCAAGAGGTCCGAAAGTGCTTTCATCACCCTCTTGCTCAAAGCCGCTGAAACCATACCCAGCCAGCAGAAATTTTGTCTCCCCAGACTCCTTCAGCCTGTTTTCATTCATCTGCGTCTGGGTTTCGTTTATTTGACCGGAAGCCAGGATCGGGATGAGAACGATTAAGGTGATGAAGCTAAGTTTTGTAGAAATTTTCATAGTGTGTACAGGTAAAATGGTCGGTAACACAAGTGAGGCTACAGGTGAAAAGGAGCACGGCTGCTGCTTTGGGTGAAGGCTGCTGCCTGGTTTAAGCAAGGAGGTGGGTGAGGCGTAATAAGGTTATGATGGGAACAGGTAATGTTTAAACTTCATGTAGCATATAACTGGCTTTTACTTAGCTTGCAGGGTTCTGATGTAGCTTACCAGCTGCCATCTTTTCTCTTCGGACAGGGTGCTACTATAGCCGGGCATTGGGGAGCGGCCTGTAGATATTTTCCAGAAAATAGCGCCATCAGACTCCGCTTCGACTTTTGGCGATACCAGGTTGGTGGGGTGAGGGTGCAAACTGATTGCCGCCATGCCATTGCCTTCGCCTTGATTTCCATGGCAAACAACACAGTTTTTTGAGAAGAGCTTTTTGCCACTCCTGGCAGCCTCCACCTTATTTTGTAGTGGGTTTGTCAGTTTGTCTGCTTCAGGTGGTGCTTCCCATCCGTTACCCTGAATAAGGGAGTAACCGCTTAGGACCAGCAATGCTGCAAAAAGCAACACAACAAAGGCGAAGTTTCTTTTTGTTTTCATAACAGTTGATCTTATGAACAGCAACTGCCTGATTGAGGAAGCCCATCAGGGATGAATGGGCAAGTATACGGTACGCTGCCTTTGTGTAGCGTTTTAGATAGCAGCTATGCAGGCTCCTCCAACCAGGCACGAATAAACATTCCTTCAATACCTGCAACAGCTTCTAAAAGGGTGTTCATCCGGATTACAACTGAAATAAAAAGCCCGTGCAACAGGCTGCTACAGAATTTATGGTTCCGTCGCGACATCTTGTGTCTGATTTTATGCCTGTTGTGGTGCATCGGTACTGTTTTTATAGCGTTCATTCACCTGTCTTTTTCCAGTTCTCTTTTCCGGATATTGTATTCTTCAGTGTCGATCTCTCCAGTCGCGTATCTTCTTTTCAGAATGTCCAATGCAGATTCTCTTTCTGTTGGTGTACCCGGCCTGCTCCTTGCATAGGTGTTACCCAGGAATGCAAAAAATACCACGATCATAATAATCCAGAAAATCCACCACATCCAATGCATGCCCCAATAATGCCCTTCACCCATGTGCCACATAATTTACTTTTTTATAGTTGCACCTATTTTTTTATACGACGGCACTATGGTTAAGTCAACTTTAAATGGGATTTAATCACTGATATTTAGAATGATAAATATCAGTTTATTTGTAGGTATCTATTTGCTTTTAAGGCGTTTACAATATATTGTTGCCGGTGCATATATATAAGTGATCCCTGATGCACTAACAAGAAACAACGTTCGAGGATAAGCAGAAGGAGGTGTAAATCGTGCTGGGAAAACTCTCTCAGATATAGAAGGTGTATACTTAGAAAATGACAAGTTAATATTTAAAACTTTGCATTTATCAAGTCGTTAAAATTAAAGGGGCATGCATTCTTGCTATGGATCTTAATGCTGCTTCTTTATACAACATGTCATACATGATTTACTATGAAAGACAATGTAAAAGTAGCTGTGAATGGATATGGGGTTATTGGCAAAAGAGCGGCCGATGCGGTGCAGCTGCAGGACGATATAGAACTAGCCGGAGTATGCGACGTGGTGTCTGATGGGGGTATTAATATGGCTACTCATAAAGACTACCCGGTACACCCCTTTGATGGCTGCGGCACCTTGCTAAGCAGGACCACAGACCCCTGGGAGAGCCACCTAAACGGCATCATGAACACCCTGGTGCCGGAACCGGAGATACCCAGCAACCAGGGGCCGTACGCGCAAAGCGTTGACCCGGAGCTGGACGTGATCACGGCTGCAGTGAAAGTGCCGGAAACAATCGCTGCGATAAGGGCGCTGACATGGTTGGAAGAAAATGCCCAGGCCTCAATACAAAAGACCAACGCAGCCCTGGGCGTGCGGAAAGGGTCTTTTCTGCAAATTACCCCTTAGACCTCAGCCATGACAGATTACCTGAAGGAGTTACATCCTTACACTTATCCTCCGGAATATCAACCGCGAGTTGCCTACTTCTGTATGGAATACGCTATTGAGCAGTACCTAAAGACCTATGCAGGCGGCCTGGGGTTCCTGGCGGGTTCCCACATGCGGAGTGCCTATAACCTGAAGCAGAATGTTATCGGCATTGGCATTTTGTGGAAGTATGGTTATTATGATCAGGTGCACCGGTCGGATCAGACCATGGGCGTGTTGTTTCTTGAGAAAATCTATGGGTTTCTTCAAAAGACCGACATCCAGTTTGAGATTCAGGTGAACAAGGCGGCTGTGCATGTGGGCGTATATTACCTGCCTCCAAACCTGTTTGGCACCGCGCCTATTTTTTTCCTGACAACGAACCTGCCGGAGAACGACTACCTTGCCCAAACCATTTCGCACAAGCTTTACGATGCAAACCAGGAGGCAAGAATTGCCGCAAGCATTTTACTTGGTGCAGGCGGTTACAAGTTACTGGAGATTCTGGGGATAAGCCCGGATGTTTACCACATGAACGAAGCGCATGCCTTACCCTTGGTTTTCTCTCTGCTGAAAAAGTATAAGCAGGTGGAGGAGGTCCGCAAGCGTGTGGTGTTTACCACGCACACACCCGAAGACGCAGGCAACGAGCAGTCAGACATCTGGCTACTGGACAAGATGGGCTTTTTCACCGGCATGCCGTTGGAAGAGGTGCGGCAGCTCACCAAAATGAGCGGGAATACATTCAACCACACGCTGGCTGCACTTTTATTAGCCAGGAAATCAAATGGTGTTTCCTCGATGCATGGGGAAGTGGTGAAGCGAATGTGGGGGAGCTATACGGATATAAGCCCTGTTACTTATATCACTAACGCCCAGAGCTTTTCGTACTGGGCCGACAAGCCCATGTATGACTACATGCAGCGTGGAGACGATGAAAGGCTTGTAGAAAGGAAGAAGCAGCTCAAAAAGCAGCTGTTTGCCGAGGTAGCCGACCAGACCGGGGATCTGTTTGACGAGAATGTGTTTACCATTGTGTGGGCCCGGCGCTTTGCCGCTTACAAGCGCGCCGACCTGATCCTGGAGGACCTGGATCGGTTTGAGCGCATGCTAAAAGACACTACCCATCCCATCCAGATCATTTGGGCGGGCAAGCCATACCCAACCGACTATGGAGCTGTTTCAGTTTTCGATAAGCTTGTGCACCACAGCAAGAAGTATCCGCAATGCTCGGTGCTCGTGGGGTATGAACTCAAATTGTCCAGGCTACTCAAGCAAGGGGCGGACCTTTGGCTGAGCAACCCGCTGGTAACACATGAGGCTTCGGGAACAAGTGGCATGTCCGCAGCCATGAACGGCGCCGTGCTGCTGTCTACTGCCGATGGCTGGGTGCCTGAGTTCGTGAAAGAAGGGGTAAACGGTTTTATGGTGCCTGTCTCAGCCCCAACGCTACCTGTGCAGGAGCAAAACAGGCTGGATGCCACGAACATGCTTGACACACTGCAGGACACCATCTTGCCCATGTACTACAGCCAACAGTCTAACTGGGTTTCTGTTATGAAAAACAGCATGCGCGATATCCTGCCATATTTCGATTCGGATCGTATGGCGCAGGAGTATTATGACAAGATTTACGCTACAGAGCAAACTATTCCGGAATCCACTTCACAGATGAAGAGTCTTTAGCTTAGTAGGAAGGGTTGTATACTTCCTTCCATGTCCAGCCGTCTTTTTCCAATAGGGCGGTCAGCAGCTTGCGGCGGTCCCGCAGGTCTTGCTCAAACAACTGCTTTACCTGCTCTGTCGTGTTGAGGGAGATGCCATACGCACGCAGTTGTTCAATATCTGGAGTAGGAGCATTGGAACTAGTCGACTCATTTTTCAGGAAGCTTTCCTTCATCATTTCCAGGTATGTGTTGAGGGTGTTCTGCAGCATTTCCATTTTTAATTCATCCCTGGCATCACTTTGTTTTAGCAGTTGGTAGGCCTCGTCAAGTAGCACCAGGGCCGGAGTAATAGCCAACTTTACGCGGTTCGTATGAAAGTAATGGATAACAGGGTAGGAGTTGTGGTTTACCGTGTGTTGCATCAGCATCTGGCATAAGTCCGAAAC
The DNA here is from genome assembly GCF_051904785.1 of Pontibacter sp. MBLB2868. Classification (NCBI taxonomy): domain Bacteria; kingdom Pseudomonadati; phylum Bacteroidota; class Cytophagia; order Cytophagales; family Hymenobacteraceae; genus Pontibacter; species Pontibacter sp. MBLB2868. Next base: position 1,467,425 of record NZ_CP196710.1, read on the forward strand.
AGTGTCGAAAAAGGAGGAGAAGTTCTTGCCGTTCCAGCTGCTAATCAAAAGCTGCTGAGGTGTTTTACCCATGCTGCTGATGTACAGGCTGAGCTTGCTCTGTAAACCAACGGCAGACAGCACCGGCACGAAGTAGGTGATAGAAGCTGTGATGAAGGCCAGGCCGGAGAATGCTGCCAGACTTGTAACAATACGCCAGGCATCGGTAGTTGCTATGTAATCTCCCACACCCAGCGTGGAGAGCGTAAAGCCTGCGTAGTATAGTTTCTCCAGTGGACTTGTGGAAATTAGGGTGGTGCTGTTAACAATGGAGTCTTTATCGGAGAGCAACAACAGGAATAAGCCGAACCAAAGCCCAATGATCCAAACCATCAGTATGGAGATAAGAACAGCCGGTCCGGCATAGTTTAATAAACCGGCTCTTCCGTTCTTGTTTGCTGCAGTAAAGAAAGCTTTCCAGACACCCTTCGAAACCACATTCGTAATCATACCACCCCCGTTGGAAGAGAAAGTGGTTTTGATCAGATCCAGCACCGTTACAGCAAACAGTATAATCCCCAAAGGCAGGACAAAATAATTCATATGCTTATTTTTCTATCTGTCAGCTAAACGGGGAGAGGTACCATGGAGTTTGAATTGTGTGTTGTGCATAGATAACTAAAAGCTTCGGGCTCTTTGAAACATGCCTTTTGCAGCCTCTTCACACACAACTTATACCTGTGGCTATATGTATAACCAATTGCATCGTTCATGAAGGTATGGTGTTATGCAGCGGCTTTAGAAAGCCAATTAAGTGTTAATTCATGTTCATATTTTTTACTTTGAAAAACGGAAAAGCTTACACACTCATTCCGATAATGCTCTATCTCTCCATGCTTTTCTCAGCACAAGCATTGGCACAGACGGATACCGTGGTGTACCACCTGACCATTGATTAGAAAGAAGTAAGAATAGCGGGTAAGAAAAGTATGGGCATGACCATAAATGGCACTATCCCTGGCCCTACACTACGTTTTACCGAAGGCGACTATGCGGTGATGTATGTGAAAAATGAGATGGATGTGGAAACTTCAGTGCATTGGCACGGCCTACTCGTTCCTAACTTTTACGATGGCGTGCCCTACCTCACTACACCTCCCATCAAGCCCGGGCAGACGCTCAAGTTTGAGTTCCCCCTCAAGCAGGGGGGAACCTACTGGTATCACTCGCACACGGGTTTGCAGGAGCAGTCGGGGGTGTATGGTTCCATTGTGATCGAAGACAAGGAAGAGCAGTTGGACTATGACACGGACCTGGTGATTGTACTCTCTGACTGGACCTACGAAAAGCCTAAGAACGTGCTCAAAACGTTGAAGCGGGGGCTTGAAATATACGACATCCAGAAGGGTACCTCCACACCGCTGAGTATGGTGATAGCCAGAGGGGCGCTGGGGGCGCAGCTCAATTTCTGGAAGCAGCGAATGGAGGGAGCAGACATCGCCGATATTTACTACCCGGCATTCCTGACCAACGGCCAGCCTGTGCAGGAGTACCCGGAATTTAAACCGGGACAGCGGGTAAGGCTGCGGGTGATCAATGCGTCTGCCTCCAGCCAGTACTGGCTTACCTTTGGCGGCCCCAAACCGCTGCTGATTGCTGCAGACGGCCAGGATGTGGTGCCGGTGCGGCATGCCCCAACCTTTATTGCAGTAGCCGAAACCTACGACTTTATAGTAACTATTCCGGATGACGGGAAGCTGGAAATGAAGGCAACTGCGCAGGATGGCTCCGGCTATTCTTCTACTTTGCTTGGCCAGGGACCTGTAATAGCTGCACCAGATGCGCCCCGGCCTGATAAGATTGCCATGATGCAGCAGATGGCAGCCATGGACATGCGGATGGGTGCTCCGGCCACTAAGTTCAACCCCAGTGAGGAGGAGCCTTACGAAATGATGAAGGATTGGGGCATGCAGATGGACGGTGAGATGCAGATGGGGGAAGGCATGGATATGGAGCACGGTAAAAGTATGGAGCACAAGCCCCAGCCTAAAGAGCAGAAGCCCATGCATCAGCATGATATGGAGAAGAAGCAGGATTCGGCAGGCGCTAAAAAGATGGATCACTCTAAAATGAATCATTCCAAAATGGAGCACAGGGAGGTGCAGAAAGACACGGCCGCTGCCATGGAGATGGATCACGCTAAAATGAAGAACGGCAAGCCTGGTAAAACTGATAACATGCAGATGAACCAGCCGGAGGCCAGTAAGGGCATAGGCATGCAGCACGAGGGAATGCCCGGTTTGGACATGTTTTCCGAGTATAACTATGACTACCTCAAAGCCCCTAAGTCTACTGATTTTGCAGAGGGAAAGCCCGTTAAAGAGATCCTCCTGAACCTTACCGGAAACATGGTGCGCTACATCTGGAGCATGAACGGAGTGCCTTTGAAAGAGGCAGATAAAATAAAGATACGAAAAGTGGAAGTGACCCGCATCACACTCAACAACCTGACCATGATGCACCACCCTATGCACCTGCACGGGCATTTCTTCCGGGTGATCAACGAACATGGAGAGTATTCGCCGCTCAAGCACACCGTAAACGTGGCGCCGATGCAGAAGGTGGTGATCGAGTTTGATGCCAATGAGTACGGTGACTGGTTCTTCCATTGCCACATCCTCTACCACCTCGATGCCGGTATGGCCCGTATCTTCAGCTACGATACCCCTCGTGATCCGCGTTTGAAAATGTACCCGCTCAATATCCTGACCAATAAGAGCAACCATTTTTTCTTCTGGGGAGCCGTTGATGCAGCCTCGCACATGAGCGAAACGAGAATGGTGCTTTCGAACTTGCGGAACCAGTTTACTTTGTCGGCCGAGTATGGCTGGAATAAAAACCTGGAAGCAGAGTTTACATACGGCAGGTTTCTGTACGATTACCTGAGCGTGTTTGGCGGCGTGAACGTGGAGAACGAGGAGGATGAGAGCCTGGATGAGATTGAGACGACAGCCATTGCCGGCGTCCGCTACCTGACCCCTTATATGTTTAACCTGGATCTGCGGGTAGACAACAAACTCCGTCCTGAAATAAGGTTAGGCAGGGAAGTACTCATTTTTCCACGCACTTTCCTTTTTGGAGAGTATGAATACCAGGCGGATTTTGGCTGGGTAAACGACTTTCAACCGGAAGAAGGCACGGGTAAAGTGGATAACTACCGGAGCGAGACCACCTGGAACGCTGGACTGGAGTACCTCGTATCTAAGACTTTTTCAGTGATGGGCAGCTATGATAACCGATTTGGTGCGGGTGGTGGTTTAACAGTGAGATTTTAGACTTCGCCACTGTGGTTTGTTGGTGTAGATCAGCTGCCGTTCCTGCTGCTTAATTTAGATTATGAGTAATATTATGAGTAATAATATTATGCGAACTCCCAGACAAGTGCTTGAAGACCATCTTGAAAAATCAAAACAAGGAACCGTAGAAGAAGACCTGAAGCTAAACTTTTCAGAAGATGTTGTGATGCTGACTACTTTCGGTGTTTACAGAGGGCACGAAGGTATGAGAAAGCTGGCCAAGCTCCTGTGGGAGCAGCTGCCAGATATGACATTTACGTATGAAAATTTTCAGGTAGAAGGGGAGGTCGGCTTTCTGGAGTGGACGGCAGACTCGAAACATACCGCCGTCAGGGATGGGGCTGACTCCTATGTGGTGCGCGATGGCCTGATCGTGGCGCAAACCATACACTACACCGTCGTTAAGAAGGATCAGTAACGACTTATTCTGCTTTGCAGACTCTTCTAATAAACAGTTTAAGTCAATGCGTTTTGTTTTAGTAATTACCATGCAGGGCTGGCATCTGATGATTCGCGTTATCATCTGTGCTAGCAGCAGGTAGCTATACTTTGTTATACTGTTTTCAGAGGATTAACTGAAAGTATCGTACAACCTATGCTTTATCACTAGGATATGGTTATTTAAGAAAAGTGTTTGCAATAAAGAATACTTAACAGACCTTTTCCAGGTATACTAAACCCCTTTTAATTTACTATAAAAACTCTCACTATAGCTATCGCTGATAGGTATAACAGTTTCCCCTATCCATATCCTGTTTTTTTCTATGTGATCTATCTTTTCGATGGCTACCAGGAATGATCTGTGAACACGTGCAAAATTATGAGGGGGGAGCAATTCTTCTAATTTAGCGAAACTCATAAGTGTCATGATTTTTTCCTGAGAAGTATGGATACGCAGATAATCTTTCATGCCTTCCACAAACAGCATATCCTTAATAGCAACCTTCTGTATGCGGTGGCCCACCTTTAAAAAAATATACTCCTGTTCATGCTTTGGCTCTGCTTTTACAACCTCCTTTATCTCTGGTTGTTGTCTGCTGCTTTGTTCCTGGTACAGGCGCAGCACCCCCTTGTAGAACCTTTCGAATGAAAAAGGCTTTACCAGGTAATCCTTCACTTCCAGGTCAAATGCCTTTAGAGCATAATGGTCATAGGCTGTAGTTAAAATGATCATAGGTTTTAACTTAAGCATCGGAATGAAGCTGAGACCATCCAGGTCCGGCATATTGATGTCGAGGAAAAGCAGGTCTGGTTTGTCTATTTCCAGTTGTGCGGCTGCTTCCAGGGGGCTCATAAAGGTGCCTTTCAGTTCCAGGAACGGTACTTTGGCTATATACTCTTCCAGTATTTCCTGGGCCAGATGCTCGTCGTCAATTATATAACAGCTGAGTTTCTCCTTCATGTACCTGTGTCTGTAGATTGAAGATCTTTAAAGTAATGCAAAATACCTCGCCGGTGCTGTTAATTTCTAATACGTGCTGGCCTGGGTATAGCAGTTGGAGCCTTTTCCTGACATTTGGCAGGCCTATGCCACCGGGGCCTTCCAGGGCGTTTGTCGGTTTATGGCCTATTGGGTTTTGTATACTGAAGGTAAGGGTATTTTCTTTTACCGCCACGCGAACTTTTATATCTCCTGGCTCTAGTCGGGCAGGGCTGTGTTTGTAGGCGTTTTCCAGCAAGTGTATGAATAGTAGCGGAGCAATGGCACAGTTCGTAATATCGCCCTCTTTTTCCAGGTCCACTACAGGGCTCTTTTTATACCGGAGTTGCTGCAGGCTTATATAATCCTGCACGTATACCATCTCCCTCGAAAGCGGAACCGTAACCGCATTCGACTCATAGATCATGTAGCGCATCAGGGAGGATAGGCCAAGTACAGCCTCAGGTGCTTTTGGCGCCTGTTTATAAACTAAAGTATGGATGTTGTTGAGGGTATTGAACAGGAAGTGCGGATTAATTTGGGATTTCAGGTAATAAAGTTCTGACTCAAAGGCTTGTTTCTCCAACTGCTCTTTCCTAATTGTATTTAGCACAAGGTTTTCTGTAATTCTGGCCAGCCAGCTAAGGAAAATAAAAATCGGCACCGCTGTGATGAGTGACATGCTATAGTTATCCAGTAGCTGTTCCCAGTTATTTGTTTTGCTATATTGGATAACTACAAATAGAATAGGCCCGGTTAAGAAAACGGCTGATAACTTAAGAAAATAAGCCCTTTTTTTATTCTTACCTAAATAGCGTGTCAGGAGCAGAAAATGGCTGTAAAAAACATACAGACAGGTAAGTATGAATCCAATAGCTACAGTTTGCCAATGGGAGGTTCGATCAGAATTTAACTGGATACTTATCAGCAGGCTGAACAGCAACCACAGCACAACGTGGATCAGCCTAAATACCCTTTTAATTCGATTCATAGAACAAAGTTATTTTTTCTTGCCATTCTATAACCACCTTCTCGACCATTGCCTTATCCCAATCTATGAAATGTAAAATAGAGCCTGCAAGTGATTTAGTGGTAGCAAAGCAGCCTTTGGTCGATTACATTTCCCTGACAGCATATCAGTTTTTGCTTTCTGTTTAAGTACCTGTTCCTTGTTGATGTAAATTAACTAAAGGTAGCGATTTAGCTGCTTCCGCAAATTCTATCAACCCTTAAAACAGGAACTATGGAAAATCTGAAGCCAAGTTTATCTATCCGGAATGTCTCTAAAACCTACGCTAATGGTGTGCAGGCTTTAAAGAACATAACGCTTACTATTCCCAATGGTATGTATGGGTTACTGGGGCCGAACGGGGCAGGCAAATCCACGCTCATGCGCATGCTGGCCACACTACAGGAGCCGGATGAAGGAAGTATAAAACTTGGTGCTATAGACGTGCTTTACCAGAAAGAGGAGGTGCGCCAAACCTTAGGTTATCTGCCGCAGGAATTTGGTGTTTACCCAAAGGCTACCGCAGAGGAGCTGCTGGACTATTTCGCGGTTTTAAAGGGGATTACCACACGCGCGGCCCGCAAAGAAGTAATAGAAAGTCTTCTGAAGCAAACAAACCTCTGGGACAAGCGCAAGCAGAAGCTAGGCGGTTTTTCCGGGGGCATGAAGCAGCGTTTTGGTGTGGCCGTTGCGCTGCTGGGTAACCCAAAGCTGCTGATCGTGGACGAACCAACGGCTGGTCTGGACCCGGCAGAGCGCGTGCGTTTTATGAATCTCTTAAGCGAATTAGGGGAAAACAGCGTGGTTATACTTTCCACCCACATAGTTGAAGATGTATCAGAGCTATGCACTAACATGGCTATTATCAACAAAGGGGAAATATTGCTGGAGGCACAGCCCCAACAGGCTGTTGCAGCGCTGAAAGGCAGGGTCTGGCGCAAGTTAACCGAGAAAAGTGCTCTTCCAGAATTGGAGCAGGAACACCAGGTTATTTCGGCTAAACTCCTGAGTGGGCGCACCATGGTGCACATTTACAGCCCGGAAACCCCCGGCAGCGATTTTGAACTGGTAGAACCTGACCTGGAGGATGTATACTTCAGTACCATGACGGGTAATTACGTGCAACCGCAGAGAGTGGAGGAGGTGCTGGTATGAAGTTCCTGAAGATTTTTCGATTCGAATTTACCTATCAGGTACGCAGTATATCTGTCTGGCTATACTTTGTAGTGGTAGCGGTCCTCTCTTACCTATGGATGATAGGCAATTACCTTTATGATGCACGGGACGGTTATTTTTTACTCAATGCGCCGAGTGTTATCGCAACTGTGACAGTCTTAAGTAATCTCTTCTGGCTTTTATTTGGGGCTTCAGTGGCAGGCGATGCAGCAGCCCGGGATGTTCATACGCGGATGTTTGCGCTTACCTATACTGCTCCAGCCAGTAAATTGGAGTACTTGGGAGGTAGGTTTCTGGCTGCTTTCTCCATCAATATGATGCTCATGCTCGCCATACCCTTGGGCACTTTTATCTCTCTGAATTTTTCCGGGGTTGAGGCTGAAATTCTGGGTCCTGCTCGCGTGGCATCCTATCTGACCTCCATTTTCTACATCATATTACCAAACGTTTTTGTGGTTACCGCAATCCAGTTTTCCCTAGCGGCAGTTACGCGCAGCGCTATGGCAAGCTATCTGGGCGGTGCCATACTTTTTGCGGCTGCGTTTGTCCTAGAATTGCTTTCTCAAGACGCCGGGGAGTGGCGAAATATGATAGACCCTATAGGTTTTACCCTGATTATGGGGCATCAATCGGATTGGAGCCTGTTGGAGCGGAATACGCGTCTGATTCTGTTGGAGGGCCCGTTTCTTGTTAATCGCTTGCTGTGGCTGAGTATTGCAATGGGCATGCTAGGGCTTACCTATGCTAGATTTCATTTCAAAGTACCGGAAGAAGGTCAAAAAAAGAAGCAGGCTATACAGCCAAGTTCAGGGTTTGCGGGCCTGGAGTGGCTGAAAAACAGAAAAGTGATAGCCTTACCGCCAGTCAGCGGAACATTCGGTTTTGCCACGCACCTACGCCAGCTGCGCCTCATCGCCTGGAAATCCTTTCTGCAGCTCGCCAAAAGCAAAGCGGGACTTGTTCTTTTGGCTGCTTTGGCCTTAATGGTGACGCTGGCAATGGAAGGTAACCTGAAGGCCAAAGGGGTGCCGATGTTACGCCGAACCGATTATGTCCTGAATTACCTGACGGCCCCTCTAACAGATCCGAAAAGCTTCTGGATCATACTTGTGATGCTTATTGTTTTTTATGCCGGGGAGCTGGTGTGGCGGGAACGGGAAGCCGGCCTGAGCGAGATAGCTAATGCAGCACCGGTGCCGGAGTGGGTGCTTTTCCTGGGCAGGTTCCTGGCGCTTAGCCTGCTAATGGTGGTGTGGCTGGTATTTTTGATGGCTGCAGGAGTGATGGGACAGATAAGTATGGGCTGGGCAAATGTAGATATCGGTTTATACTTGCAGGTACTTTTCGGGCTGCAATTAGTGGAGTGCCTGCTTTTTGCCTTGTTGGCGCTGTTGGTACATGTATTGATAAACCAGAAATTTGTAGGCCATCTGGTGGCATCAATTGCTTACGGACTAATCGCCTTTGCTGCTAGTCTGGGTGTTGAGCATAAGTTGCTTGTTTATAGTTCCAGTCCGGCATGGACTTATACGGATATGGCAGGCTTTGGAACCTCCCTTGCACCATGGTTCTGGTTTAAGCTTTATTGGCTAGTGTGGGCGCTGTTGCTTGCTATGGTAGCGAAGTTGTTTTGGGTGCGTAGTCGCGATGTAAGTATAACATCCCGCTTACGCCTGGCCCGTCTTCGCTTTACCCGACAAACGGCCTTGGTGGCTTTAGCGGCAGGAGGGAGTGTTTTTGTGATGGGCAGCTTTATATTCTATAACACCAATTTCCTGCATACCTACACGCCAAGCACTGAGGCAGTAGCGCAACGCGCGCAGTATGAACAGCTTTACGGGAAGTATGCCGGAATTCAGCAGCCACAACTGACAAGCACGAACCTGAAAGTAGAGATTTATCCTGAGCAGGGTGAGGTGGAAATTAAAGGAACATATCTTTTAGTGAACAAGACAAACTCACCGATTGATTCTGTCCATGTAACTCCTGCCACAGAAACCGTGACAACAGCAATAACTTTTGACAGGCCTGCTACACAGGTGCTCGCAAATGAGGAACTTGACTACCTTATTTATACTTTAAGTAAACCATTACAAACCGGCGACTCTGTAAGGCTAACTTTTGAGGTGCGCTTTAAATCAAAAGGTTTTTCCAATAAAGGAGCCGATAGCTATGTGATGGCAAACGGTACCAACTTCCGTAACTATGAATGGCTGCCTGCCATTGGCTACCAACCCTTCCGGGAGGTGGATGAGGCTGGTGCCCGGAAAAAGTATGGACTTGCCCCACGGCCAGCAACTTCTTCCCTTTACAATAAAAAAGCGCGCCTATATGCACCTTTCCCTGAGCATGTTGCCTTTGAGGCTGTTGTAGGCACAGAGAAAGACCAGGTTATAGTGGCGCCCGGAAGATTATTGAAGACCTGGACGAAAGGTATCCGCCGCTACTTTCATTACACTACCGATGCGCCTATCCGGAATGAGTATAACTTCTTTTCGGCCAACTATGCAGTACATAAAGGCAAGTGGAAAGACGTGGATATTGAGATTTATTACGACCCGGGGCAAACAGAGAACCTGGAGCGCATGGTGCAAAGCATACAGGCCTCTTTGGAGTACTATACCCAACAGTTTGGTCCATACCCACAGCAGCAAATTCGTTTCGTGTCGCATCCCGGGTATAGCTTTGGTAACCATGCCGCACCCATTAATATTACCGCCGAGGAGGGATTCTTCCTTTTGAATCCTAAGGCAGATCCGCGGGGGTTTGATTTGGTTACGGCGGTAGTGGCACATGAAGTGGCGCACCAATGGTGGGGCAATCAGATAAAACCGGCACAGGTTGAGGGAGGGGGACTACTTTCCGAGAGCCTTGCCTGGTACTCTGCGATGGGCGCCCTGGAGGAGAAGTATGGACCCGAGCATCTCAGTCGGCTCCTGAGCTTCCTGCGGGAGGAGAATGAAAATCCGCGTACCCGCGCTTCTTCTCCGCTGCTGCAGGCCACAGACCCTTACCAGTATTACCGGAAGGGACCTTTTGCCCTATATGGTCTGAGCCAGTACATTGGTAGGGAAAAGGTGGATGCCGCGCTAAGAGGTTTACTCGAAAAGCACAGACTAGGATCCTCTCCTGTGCCAGCCACCAGCCTTGATCTTTACCGGGAGTTGAAGGCAGCAACGCCGGACACGCTCCAATACCTGCTGCACGATCTTTTTGAAAAAAACACTTTTTGGGAGCTTAAAATGGAGCGGGCCACGGCAGAGAAGACAGCAGCAGGCGATTGGCAGGTGACGCTTGAGGTACAGGCACGTAAAGTGGTGGTGGATAAAATTGGTGTAGAAACCGTGGTGCCGATGAAGGATTGGATAGAGATTGGTGTTTTCGCTCCCGCAAAAGAGGGTGAAAAACTAGGTAAGCCGCTCTACCTGCAGAAGCACCGCATCGGCTCCGGAAAGCAGAAGATCACGGTGAGGGTGCCGCGTAAACCGTCTCGCGTAGGTGTTGAACCAAACAACCTGCTGATTGACTGGGAGATGGATGATAACTTTAAAGATTTGAAATTGTAGCGATATAAAATGAAATCAGCAGATGTAGGACCAGGTGTGCCAATTAAATAGTTAGATAAGGTATAGATGTGTCACGATTATGGTTTGTCAAGGAACAAAGCCAGGTGCTGGATGACGGTTTTTTTCTCCAAACCACCAGCCAGCGCGCCAGTAGTTACACCTACCGTGCTGATGAAGGCTGCCAGACGCAATTTGTCTGAAAGTCCCACCACAGGTTTGTCCAACGTAGGCCAGGTGCTGATGAGGTCCTCCGGGAAAACATGTAGTTCTATGATCATCATCAGCCCGCCTACCATCAGGAAAAGCCCAAAGCAGGCCAGGAGGATGCTTAGGAAGATGACGACATTGGCTATTGCCTGATGTTCCGTTAGCACGTTTTTCTCCTTCCTGGGAAGAAACAGGGATTGTATCTTGATCAGGTAAAAAGAAGCCCCCAATATACTGGCCGCCGCAAAGAAAGCCGTGGTCCTGTTTCCCATGTTGAGCCCTACATCCCAAATCTCTGCCGTAAAGATCAGCAGCAGGCTGGGGGCTACCGCCGCTGTGGCAAGCCCCGGAAGCGACAAGGGCAGCAGGATCGCCCAGTTGCGCAGTAGCGGGATAAGAACCGCCTTTGGATGTTTAGCGGCCATGATCAGGTGAAAAATGAAGCCTTCCAGGGCAGTGCCCCCGTGAAGCTCCCTTTCCGGCAGATACTTCACATTCTTCTTAAGCTGTGTGCGTTCCTGATCTTTATAACCGGGCGGAGATTCTCTTCTCTCCCGGAAAGAGTAGGGAGCCATTACACCTCCTTTTTCTCCTCCCATATGCTGCAGTCCGCTGATGTGCCCGAGCAAGTGCAGCAGGAGGGTAGCGGCATTTACCCGTACTGAAGGGGCATCCAGGGTGCGTACAGGTTTTCCTCTGGATGTTGTGGTAAGCCGCTGGGTAGAAATCACAGCAGTATAGGTAACTGGTGAGGCAAGTCCTGCTTCTATTCTGTCCTTGCGGGAGATAAGCGTGACATCTGTCACCACCACCACGATATCATATGGGCCTTCGGTCATCCGCATGGTGGCCGCACCCAGGAAATCGGAGGGCTCCCTTGTCCTGTCGGATGTCAGGGCTATCGGCTCCACCAGGTGGAAAGACCATGGGATTCCGGTGGAAACAGTCATCTCCGGCTGCACATCAAGTACCAGCTGCTGCAGAAACGGTTGCATTTCCTCGGGTGTGATGGCAGGGCTATAGGCAAGCAGTACCCCTACATGCATCTCTGCATCCGGGTTTATACCTTGCGCACTTTTTAGCTCACTCAAAAAACGTTTAGATGAAGTAAGGCCTCTGACAAAGGTGGTTGTAGTGGCAACACGGCTAAGTTGTAACACCCTAATTGCCCGAAGTAGGCGGAATGCCCGGAAGGCAGGAATGAAGAGTGCCAGTATTGTCAGCCAGTTTTTTTTCGTGTAAGTTATTTTGTTGGCGGAAAGCACTAGTTTGATTAAAAACTCCACCACAAAAAGAATCCATATCAGAATCACCAGCTTTTCCTGAAAGGGTGACAACCCTCTCGCCAGCTCAATAATAAAAAGGTACAACCACACAATTGAGAGCAGGAACATTGGCCCTTCCAGCCAGGCCTCAAGCTTATAGAGTATGCGGAATTTTTTTTGCTGAGTGTTCTCTTTGGTCATACTGACTGAAACTTGGTGAAAGGAATACAGCGGCCGCTGCAGGCTTTGCACATGGCATAAAGGCTTCCTGTTATTCCTGCTATACCTTAAGTCAGGATACTTTGTTAGGATTGAGTAAGCAGGAGCATCTTTGGCTCCCTCTACTGGTGCGGGGAGTATATCAACACGCTAATAATTGTGGCAATTACCGCATATTCATGCTTAGCCAAGTTGTTAGAGTTACTGTAAAAAATGTCTTTAAGACTTTTAATTTTTAACTTAGCAATTTATTTGAACAGCCTATCAAAGAATAAAATCATGAAAGACAATAAAGTGCTAAAATATATTGATGACGTTTTAGAGAATATGCCAACAGACTGGTTGAGGCTAACAACCCATCGTCTGGATATATATAATGAAGAATTGGCCAAAACGCAATTCTTAGAGCAGTTTGAAAACCTCTTTAAAAACAATAATGCTGAAACATCAGCGCTCAGTAAGTTACCCACTGCTTTCGATTATATTCGGTTAGGTCATCCATTATCTTCAATACTCGAATGGGCAATTGCTAAGTTGAATGATCTAAAGCCGGAAAATGTAATTAGTTTTTCATCAAAAACGATTCCTGTTTTAGCTGTCCTAAGAAAAAACCTGCTGGATCATAAAAACACACAGATTCTTTATACCGGAGAATTACCGGAATCTTTTGATGCTGAAATATTAAAGCGTGTTTACGGCTATAAATTTGACTTAAAGCATGTTGAGAAAACAGAAGAGATTTCCGCTTTTAACGGCAGTACAGTTTTCATTTCACAAGAAGTTGAAATTGGTCATGCTGACCTCACCTCTAACATTGATTTCTTTATCAGTGTTCACCCTCATTTGGGAAGCGTTTTACTAGTAAATGGTGAACAGAATGAAGGTTACATCTCAGAAATTCAGCATGTGCGAAGAAGAGAAACAATTGCTATGACGCCAGCCAATTGTTATTCGGCCTTGCAGATGCTAATTGGTAAGCCTTCTTTTAATAACGAGAGGGGAGATGTAGAAGCAAACAAAGCACAGGTTCAGGATTCAATCAAGAAAATTACCGGTACCACCACGAAAGCGCTAATTGGTTCTTCCGGACTCTCTATGCAATATGCGATTATGATGGGTCTCGTTCACGATGCCCTGGAAAATCACAAAGGAAAGGACATTAAGTTTATTGTTCCTCCGAATTGCTATGGTGGAACAAATGACCAGGCAAGACGGGTAGCTGCCTGTATTGACAATGTTGAAGTTGTGGATTTACCGGTTGACGGGGATAATGATATGGTTCAAAGTATTGATACAGTGTTGGAGAAAATTGCCAATCAGGATGCTGTGCCTTACATAATCGCTGAAATACCTACAAATCCAAGGGTCGAGGTACCGGATCTTGCAAAATTAAGGGATGTTCTAAGTAAAGCACGTAAGACAGCAACCGGTGAAGTTGCTATCGATCCGGTATTTATCTTAGATCAAACGTTTTGTCCTAATGTACAATTCGTAAGTGAAGACGGGATACTCTCAGCGATAAGGACCATTTCATATGTTAGCGGATCGAAGTTTCCGAGCGGCGGAAAAGCTACTGCCGGCTACTGTGTAGCAAACACAAAAGCAGCAGCCTTGCTGGGGAAAACAGAAAAGCATCTTATACTCTGCGACAACGAGGCGACAGATCTTCAAGTTGAAATATTAGCCCAACAGTTACCCTCAATGAACCAGAGAATACAAGATGCCTATAAAAATACGCGTGAGTTTGTAAACTTTATCAAGGATACTTTACCAGATGCGAAGATTAATTTCGTTTCTGAAGAATTAGCAAAAGAAGGTTTTACTCCATCCGTATTTTCACTGGATCTTCCTACAAAGGGGAATACGGATGAGGAAAGAGAAGCTTATAAACGATCATTAAATCAAAAACTGATCGATATGATGATCACCGAAATTCCGAACGAAAGCAAGTATTGTGTAAGCTACGGGCAGCTGAAGGGATGTTATTGGACGATACCTGCAACATCTACACAGGGAACTACCAAAGAAGCCGACAAAGATTACATTGCCCGTGTAGCACTATCTCCTGATATGGATCTTGAACTCCATAAAAAAGTATTTTTAGATTTTGTAGAGCAAATCTAAATCTGGTGGGGCGGAGTATGTTTTTCAGAATGAAATCCAAAAGGAGAGAAGCTTCACTTACCTCATGTACCAGACAGTTAGTAAAGCATGACATGTGAAAGTAAGCCTCTTAGGGTTAAAAAAACTGTTGTGGCATCTGGGTTAGTATCGAAGTGATATGAAAAGGACTTCAGCTTTAGCTGAAGTCCTTTTTTTGTAGACCGAGGGATGGAATTATCGTACTATTTCCACAGGGATTTGGAGGCGTTAGTAAGTTATACAGGTGACTGCTTCCATAACTGTATGTAGCACCAGTTTCATTGTGCATTAGTTCGCGCTCATAGTAAACCTGGTTTTTATCCAAGGTGTTAAAAGATTCTGATTGCTCGGTACCCAATCCAGTACCTTTTTAATTGCGATGCATATGTACTCATAGGTTAAGGTAACTACTAAATATTTTCTCTTCCTCTTTAGAGTTTAAGGTTTATAGTTATTAGAGTGCTGTGATGGCAGTTATTGCTATAACTACCAAAAAAAAAGCCTTACCGGAGGTAAGGCTTTTTCAGAAATCTATAGCTTAAAACTACGCGCGTTTTACGTTCACAGCGTTTAGTCCTTTTCTTCCTTCCTGAAGATCGAAGCTTACTTCGTCGTTCTCTCTGATCTCATCTACAAGGCCAGAAGCATGTACAAAGTATTCCTGATCTGAATTTGTTTCTTTAATAAATCCGAATCCTTTTTCGTCATTAAAGAATTTTACTGTTCCGTTATTCATATTGTGTTTTTTATTATATACCTACTACATATCTGCAGGTATATGCGTTCATTATTTTCTGCAATATACAATAAATAAATTACAAAATAAGTATTATGTTGCCTGTTGCAGGCTTTTATTTCAATAGTTAAGTTATTATTTCCGTCATCCGCTTCCATAAACGGGCTGATTTTAAGTATATATGATCATGCTAAGGCGACCTAAAAAGAAAAAAGCTGCCCATAGATACAGGCAGCTTTTTAACTTATGAATAAACGGAGTCTTATTTCCCGGGGATGATGTCGATGATAACCGTACGGTTATAAAAGCGCTCTTCGGGATATTTGTTGTTGAATGGTGCCAGTTTCTGGTCTTCGCCAAATCCATGCACTTCAAAGGTCACATCTTTTCTGCCTGCTTTCGCAAGGCTGTTCTCGATGATCCCTTTCACATCATTAGCACGAGCCAGCGACAGGTTTTTGTTGTTGGTATCGTCACCGATATTGTCAGTGTAACCGTGTATAATCACCTTACTATTCTTCGGTATCTTGGGAGTAACAATTTCGGTCAGGTATTTCTCGTAAGTAGTTATCGCTTTAGAGTCATTGAACTCATAGAGCACACTATAACGCTGGCCTTCTTCGTCTTTTGCCGGTGTCCAGAGCACCATGTTCACCGTAGTTTCTTTCTTCTCTATGGTGCCATCTTCTTTGGTGCCCAGCATCGTTACCAGGTACGTGCCTTTAGGGCGTGTTCCTAAGATGACTTTGCCAGGTATACTTACAGTTTCCTGCATGTATGGTCCGAAATTCTGAACGATGCCTTTGTCATCTGTCATGTTCATAGACCATGAAGTATAAGCTTTATCTGAACCGGCAGATGTAAAGGTTACATAACTATCAAGCGGAGCTTCTTGTATTGCTGAGATCACTACAGGTTTCAAGGCAGCTTCAGGACCACTCTGGAATTCCATCAACAACGCTGGTGCATTACTTTCTATAGACACACGACGGTCACCTTCACGAAGCAGTTCCAGTTCTTTGGTTCCACCCGGCTGCTCCGAAGGCAGTTTTGGCTTGTTACGTCCTTCTATAGCGATGCGCGAAGCATTGATACCAAACGTATTTACAAGGTAGCTTTTCACAGTTTCAGCCATTACTTTACCTTCCTGCGGACCTTTCTCTGATGAACCAACCAGGGTTATAGTTGCCGATGGATTTTTGCCCAAACGGTCACCTAAAATGTTCAGTACATTATAATATACTTTCATTTCACGATCAGAGCGGCCAGCTAATGTTTTAGGAGTAAATACTTCTAATTGATCTTCTTTGAAATCTTTTACCTGGTCTTTCTCAAGCAGCACATAACGATCCGGAATGGCTGTAGAACCCTGGTTAAAGAAAACATAGTTACGAAGCGGGAAGGTCTCTCTTACTCTGCGGTCTGCCGCAATGTTGGTTGGCGAGTTAACCGAAAACGTTACCTCGTGGGCAGCTATAGTTGCGTTTGGTTTTCCGCGTCCGAATTTAAAGGCAGCACCAACTCTAAGCGTGTTTACGGTCATGGTTTCGATGCTGCGTGGCGACTGGCCGAAGTATGGCTGGTACGTTACAAACGGAGAAAGTATAACCTGTGTGCGGTTGTCCTGGGAAGCAAGTGGAATGTCGTAACCAGCACCCACCTGCATCGAAAGTAGTCTTTCTTTTACATCACTCAGGTCTCCTTTTACAGCAGGGCTTTTTTCCTGATCTGAGTTAGCTGGGTTAACGCCTTGGTCGTAGGTAAATTCTTTCTTTACATTAAACGCCAGTCTCGGGCCACCCATCAGGTAAAATCCTGAGGCTTTAAAAGGAGCAAAGCGCAGGCTAGGCTCAACTGTAATGTAACTCAGTTTAGTGCTTAAATCTGCAGGGCAGTCGCAGGCAGTGGTTTGCTGGTCAAATTCACCTCTGCGGCTATCGTAACCTGTTTGCAGCATCAGTCCCCATCTTGATTCCGGGCGACGATACTCTATAAGCGGCGCTGCAAAAAGACCTACTCCGTTGCCTTCATGATAAGTTACCGGCGGCGTAAGCTGAGAGTTTAACTTATGAGTAGAGCCGTTATAAAAGTTAAAGTTTGCACCTGCTGCTGCACCAAACCACCACGATGGTTTAGTGAACGGAGCATCCTGAGCCTGGGCCGGAGCCTGTATTCCTGTAAAGATAACAGTGCTAAGAACTATAGTTTTGAGCGCAAGCTTAGAGGCAGACCACGCTGTGCGCGATCCGGTATTGTTATTTTTGATTGTCATGTTAGTGTTGATTAAGGCTTCTCGATGATGTTTGTGTTGGTCATTACTACCGAGCCATTTCTGGCGAGCATTCTACCTGTTGCTTTAGCACCTGAGTTCAAGGTGATAGAGGTAAGGGCAAGTACGTTTCCTTTAAAGGAAGTACCGTCGCCTATAGTTGCTGAGCTGCCAGTTTGCCAGAAGATATTTTTAGCCTGTGCTCCGCCAGTAAGTATAATGTTACCGCCTGCGCCACCAACTGTTGTAAAGTCCGATGCTATCTGGAATATCCATACTGCATTCGGGTCTCCTTTTGCATCCAGTGTTAAGTCACCGGCCTGTACTAATAAAGTGGAAGTAGATTTGTAGATGCCGGGTGCGAGTGTTTTACCACCCTGGTCGCCGGCTACGGTAGCTGGTGCCGGAGAAGATGCTCCTTCCGCAAAAAGATAAGCTTCCAACAAATCCTGCTTTGCTTGTAGCAGCATAGCAGATGTTCCGGCAGGCGCACTATCATCTGAGGCATAAATGGCGCCGTTCACAACTATAGCTGGCGGAAAACCGGTTACCGAAGAGCGAACACCCGGTGTTATACCTACATCCAGGTTACGGATCTCGCTGAAGCCTGCGTTGTTGCTGATGCCTACACCAGCAAAGATACCGAAACGACCAACCGATTTAAGATCTACACCCATTCCTGGCGAACCTGGTTGCGTGTTATTGATACCAGTTGTAAATGTCCACTCATAGTTACCAGCTAAAGGAGCATTGTTTGTGCTCTTCGCATCAGTAGTTATAGTTGCAGTATAAGTTGTGTTTGCTGCCAGATCATTTTCAGTGGTAAATTTAGCTGTAGTACCAGTATAACTTATGTTGCCGGCTATAGTTGTTGTACCTGTTTTTAATGTAAATGAAGTGGCTGTGAACGTTGAAGGAATCATTGCTTCGCTGAAACCAGCACTGATAACTATATTTCTGGCTACACCAGTTGCGAGGTTAACAGGGTTTGTTAAAACTACTCTTGGTGTTGAAGGAGATATGGTAGTAAAGGTCCAGACATATTCTGTTTGGAGTGCGTTACCCATCACATCTTTTACTGAAGTAGCTACTCTGCCTGTGTAGGTAGTGGCATATTCCAGTTCGTTTTCAGGTACAAAAGTCAGTGTGTTGGTTTTAATATCGTAAGATATTGCACCTGGTACTTTTTCCGGGCCTGTTAAGCTGAAGGATGTCTGGGTGATGGTCTCAGGATTCATTGCCTCATTAAAGGTAACTGTAACATGAGAAGTGAGAGAAACCGGAGTAGCTCCGTTTTCAGGAGTGGTACTTAAAACAACGGGGCAAACCCCAAATTCTTCTATGAATGTATCTTCTTTACATCCGGCAATTACAACAACCGATGCAAGGGCAAGGGTTGTCACTAGTTTTTTTAATTTCAATTTGTGTTTGTTAATTTTCCGTTACTGGCGGATGCGTGCTTGTATATTAAGCACGGCAGTTTTTGAAGTTGCAAAAGTGGGCTGATGAAACAGCAAAGTCACATTTGTGCAATAAAGTTAAGTTTGTAACTATAAAACCTGAATTGCTTGTTGCATTTACAGGTTGTAGAAATTGTAGGATATTAATGGATGGCGATGCCTATAGTTGATACACCTGTTGACAGGTCAAGAAATGCGCCTACTCTGTTGTTAAAGTGGTATTCTGTACCGATGTGAAGATCCAGGAATAAGGGGTTGCCTCTACGGTAGAAGTTTTTGTCGCCATCATATCTGTCATCCCAACGCGAGTTGATCAAAGCAAGCCCTAATGAGCCAGCCATATAAAAATCCCATTTGCTGTTTGCCTGAAGTATACGATCGAAGTAGTATGTTCCTTTAACACCGATTGGGATTATTGTTTCGCGGTAAGTATAATAGGTATTATTATCCTTGTAATAGTCTTTAGAGTAGGTTGAAAAACTGATGAATGGGGCAAGCGTAAAATCTTTCGCAACATCAAATTCATAGTTAACATTGATAACAGGTAAAGTGCTATTGGCATATTTATAATAACCACCGTAGCCGCCTATGCCTATACCTAAGTTTAACGTGCTGCCGTGTTTTTCCTGGGCAGTCGCGTTTAGCTGGAAAAAGCAGATAAATAGAATGGTTAACGTGATTGTAAATAATCTCTTCATATAATGGGTTTTAAAATTCTGTTAAGGGTGATTTTTATAGTTGCTGGTTTGCAATTGCATTACCTGCTACCTGTGTTCTGGAGTATATGTGGCGCAAACTATAGTTCCTGATCTTAGTTGTTCCTGAGATGCAGCAATACTGTAAGTTTAGCTAAGTATGAAATGTGTTGTAGATGGATGATCGGGAACCTGATCGGGAGAGCGATGATCTTAATAAGGGAAATCTGTATTAGCGCAGAACGTCTTTTTTGCTGGTTTGCTGGCAAGTGGTTGTTATGACTGGTAATGCTGATGCTTGGTGTTTCTGATTCAAACAGGGGCTTTTTAATATCCGTTACTGGCGGAAGCTGGGCTTTCTATAGTTCAGCTGTTTTTGATGTTACAAAGGTGGGGTTATTCAAACTGCCTTATGTTACACAGTAAATAAAGTTTGTTACATAAATCACATGTTTTCGAGGTTTGTCATGC
This sequence comes from Pontibacter sp. MBLB2868, assembly GCF_051904785.1. NCBI lineage: Bacteria > Pseudomonadati > Bacteroidota > Cytophagia > Cytophagales > Hymenobacteraceae > Pontibacter > Pontibacter sp. MBLB2868. The sequence continues at coordinate 1,487,395 of NZ_CP196710.1, forward strand.
GCTTTTGCTTCAGTTGCTTAAAAACGAAGAGGACAGTCCGGTAACTTTCTTTAAGTGGTTTGATAGATGGGCTACGCTGCTGTAATGTAGTTTATGAGCGATCTTAGTCAGGTTAAGTTCTTTGTATAAAAGTAGCTCTTTAACTCTCTCAACATCAACAACGGTTTCCAGACCGCCCCGGACATTGAGCAGAATTACTTTTATGTCTCCCCCAACCTCAATGTCAATTGGAAACAGTTTTACCTGAACTACAGCGTGAACCTTACAGAGCCAACTGCAGCCTATTTGCAGCCTGTTCTAGATAACACGAACCCGCTGTTTATAACCTATGGCAATCCGTCGCTGAGACCAACTGTTTCCAACGCCCTTAACATCAACTACAGGAAGTTCGATACCAAGAAGTCGATCAACTACAATGCTTATGTGTATGGGGCTGTCAGGAAAAACGCCATCACCAGGCCCGAACCATTGATGAGAATGGGGTGCAGACCACCAGGCCGGTGAACACGGACGGAAACTGTGATTTGAACGGCAGCGGACGCGTGATGAAGGACTTCAAGTATGATAAGAACAAGTTCTCCATTGGTGGCACAGTGCGTGTTTCCTATGGTCGGTCACTTGTTCTGCTCAACAGCACCCAAAGCTACAGCCAGACCTGGGGTTTCTATCCGGAGGTGGAGGGCCGGGTGAACCTGGATGACAAGCTGGAGATCAGCCAGTCGTTCACCCTGAACCACAGGCGCAGCACCTATGAGAACAACGCCTTTGATGAGCTACGAATCAACACCTGCACCTCCAAGTCAGAGATCGTGGTGCGCCTGCCGAAGAAACTGGTGTGGGAGGCGACCTTTGACTACTGGTACAACTCCAACACGGCGCCGGGCCTGCAGAAAAGCTACGTCAGGCTGAACGCCGGGCTAACGTTCCTGTTCATGAAGAATGACCGGGCCCAGCTGAAGCTTTCTGTCTACGATTTGCTGGACCAGAACATTACTGCCAGCAGGTACATCCGGGAGAACCTGATCGAGGACTACCAGACGGTGGCGCTCACCCGCTACGGCATGCTCACCTTCACCTACAACATCCGCAACTTCGGGGGTAAGGTGGGCGGCAGGCAAAACCCGCTCTTCTGGTTCTAGACCTAGGGAGTTCCTGCTGGATGATGGGAAATAGGCTCATTCTACATGTAAGCTGCCTGCTCATGTGCATCGGGAATGTAAAGGATCAAAGGTTCTCCTACGGTATCAAGGGTGGTCTACGTTCCATAATCAAACTTGAGCTGTTTTGCTTGAATCTGTCCAAGTCGCTTTTCAGGGGGAAAATAACCGCGGCCGCTACTTTAGAGTAGAGTAGAGTAGAGGCCGCATTTATATAAGCATCAGATGCAAGGGAGAGAAATAATTGTTGAGGAGCATTAAATTTGTCGGAAATGGAGGCTTATCGATTCCAAAGGGTGAACGGCTTTTTCGCCCTTTCCAGCGAGATACAGCGGTTTTTGGAGGCAAAAGAAAAAGGGAAAAGCAACTGTGATAGTCACTTTTCCCTTTCAGTAGCCCGTAGGGGAATCGAACCCCTGTTACCAGAATGAAAATCTGGCGTCCTAACCCCTAGACGAACGGGCCGTTCTGTCTAATTGTGGTGCAAATATACTAGCTGTTTTTTTATCCGCAATAGGCAGCTCAAAAATATGTTAAGTTTATTTTTTAGAAGAAGCTTTTGCCTTGGTTGTCTTAGTGCCCTTAGCAGCCGCCTTCTTCTTAGCAGGTGCTTTCTTCTCTGCAGTAGTTGTCTCTGCCTTTTTCTTGAAACCTCCTCGACCTTTTTTCTCAGGGGTGGCTTCAGCAAGATCAAGACATTCCTGTAACGTTAGCTCCTGTGGTTCCTTTCCTTTAGGAATTTTGACATTCTTCTTGCCAACTACTATATAAGGACCGTAACGTCCATTTAGCACCTGCACATCTGGATTTTCATCAAAGGTCTTGATCATTTTCTCTGCATCGGCCTTTCTCTTTGCTTCAATCAAATCAATGGCCTCCTCAGCTGTTACAAGCATCGGGTCAAGGGTTTTAGGCAATGAGTAGAATTTGCTGTTGTGGCGGATATAAGGGCCGAATCTTCCTATGGCGGCAGTCATGTCCTTGTCTTCATAAACGCCAACTATACGAGGTAGTTTAAACAGATCCAGAGCATCCTCTAGAGTAATGTTCTCTATGAACTGGCCTTTTCGAAGGCTTGCATAGATTGGTTTTTCACCTGTCTCAGTATTTTCTTCTCCTAATTGAACATAAGGGCCGAACCTGCCTAACTTGGCAAGTATAGTTTTCCCGGTTGCCGGGTCTGCACCTATTTCTCGAGCGCCGGATACATCCGCTCTGGATATGGACTCGCTCGATTCGATGCGCTGATGAAACTTCTGGTAAAACTGATCCAGCATTTGTTCCCATTCCTTATGCCCCTGTGCAATTTCATCGAACTCAGCTTCTACACGTGCTGTGAAAGAATAATCAATCACGTTCGGGAAATGCTCTACCAGGAAGTCATTTACAACCATGGCAGTATCAGTAGGAAAAAGTTTCGCCTTTTCAGCTCCAGTGATTTCTGTTTTAGTTTGTTTGGATAAGGTGTCACTTTTCAGCGTAAGCACCTGGAACAGGCGCTCTTTGCCTTCACGTGAATCTTTCTCAACATAACCTCGCTTTTGTATCGTGGAGATGGTAGGAGCATAGGTAGACGGGCGGCCAATACCCATTTCCTCAAGTTTCTTAACTAAACTTGCTTCCGTATAGCGTGCCGGAGGACGACTAAAGCGCTGCGTAGCTGACATTTGTCGTAACCCAAGATTCTGGCCGATATGCAACGGAGGTAGCATGCCTTTAACATCTTCGTCAGACTCTTCCTCGTCAATTGATTCAATGTATACTTTAAGGAAGCCCTCAAATTTGATCACTTCTCCGGTAGCCTGCAATTTTTGATCAGGCTGTGTAGAGATGCCAATAGTGGCTGTTGTCTTCTCAATTTCAGCATCAGCCATCTGAGATGCAATGGCACGCTTCCAGATCAACTCATACAGTCGTTGTTCATTACGGTCAGTGCTGGCCTCCATTCTTGAGAAATCTGTTGGGCGAATGGCTTCGTGCGCTTCCTGTGCGGAAGCAGATTTGGTTTTGAAATGGCGAACTTTAACAAAACTATCGCCAAATGAACGCTTTATCTCAGTAGTAGCACCCTGAATTGCCTCCTCAGAGAGGTTGACAGAGTCCGTACGCATATATGATATCTTACCAGACTCATACAGGCGCTGTGCAACCGTCATGGTTTGTGCCACAGAGAAGTATAGCTTACGGCTGGCTTCCTGCTGCAGGGTAGAGGTTGTAAAAGGAGGTGCCGGGCTTCGCTTCAGAGGTTTTTTCTCTAAATTTTCGATCTGATAATCCGCTCCTATACATTTCTGTAAAAAGGCCTGCGCTTCTTCCTCAGTCTTAAATTTAGCTGGTAGTTCGGCACTTAGTGTCTTACCCGCTACATCAAAAATTGCTGTAATGCGGAAGGAGGACTCTGAGTTGAACCGCTCTATTTCTCTTTCACGCTCCACAACCAGGCGTACAGCTACAGATTGTACACGACCAGCTGAAAGACCAGTTTTAATTTTTTTCCAGAGTACCGGTGAAAGCTCAAAACCTACCAGCCGGTCAAGTATTCTACGAGCCTGCTGGGCATTAACAAGGTCCATGTCGATGCCTCTTGGTGTATTGATAGCATTGAGTATGGCATTCTTAGTGATCTCGCGGAAAACAATACGACGGGTTTTGGAATCATTCAGATTCAATGCCTCTGTCAGGTGCCAGGAAATGGCTTCTCCTTCACGGTCATCATCCGATGCTAGCCATACTGTTTCTGCCTCTTTAGCAAGTTTGCGTAACTGAGATACTACCTCTTTCTTGTCGCTTGAAACAACATATGTAGGTTTAAATCCATGTTCAACATCAATAGCGTTATTACCCTTTGGGAGGTCGCGCACATGACCAAAGCTGGATCGCACCACAAAATCTTTTCCTAAATAACCCTCGATCGTTTTCGCCTTGGCAGGCGACTCTACTATAACTAAGTTTTTTATCATCCTTTATATTTACAGGCAGGCTTGGCCGAAATTTGCCCAAAGTTCAAATATTTTTCTTAACAATTACAACCTGATTCGTATAACATAGGTTTAACATTAAAATTTATTTCAATAAGATAACATTACATTTAGCCAATAAGCATCTATACGGGCACATATTCCTTTTATATGCAAAGAAAAATACTCATCTGTCGTCACGCAGAAACTTTCGAGCCTTATCCATTTCAATCAGATTTTGAGCGTGAGCTAACACCCAATGGCACTAAGCAAGCTCGCGCAACTGGTGTATGGTTACGTGAAAATTTCAATAAGATTGACTATTGCCTGGTGAGTCCAGCCAAAAGAGCACAGGCGACTGCACGACTTATTGCTGACAAGATCTACTTTGACACCGAGAACATCACTTACGAGCCTGACTTGTATAACGCCCAGGAAAAACAGCTTCTGAAATGCCTGAGCAATTTACCACAGCATGTTAAATCGGTGTTATTGGTTGCACATAATCCTGGTATAACGCGCCTAGCCCGGGAACTGACGGATCGAATGGTTGGCTATCTGGAGCCGGCAAATGTATTAGCAGTAGAAATAGATCTGCAGGAATGGGAAGATATTTATATTACAACCGGTTTAGTGTCAGCTAAAAACATGCTGCATGCATAGTTTAACGGTATGTATTAGAGCGAATCCGCTTTTTATTGCACATTTTATTCTCTATATTTAATTCTTCTAAACATTTCTGTCTTGCACAGATTTCGTTATCAGTATAATCTGTATGAAAAATACTACTGTTGCTGTCATCAATCAAAAAGGCGGCACTGGCAAAACAACTACCACCATAAACCTCGGTAGTGCCCTTAGCAAACTCGGCAGAAAGGTGCTGTTAGTCGACCTGGATCCTCAAAGCAACTTATCTTACTCTTTAGCTGTCACTAATACGGATGGTACATTAGCTGACGTGTTTTTAGGCCATAAAAAGATCAAAGATATTCTTGTGGAGAAAGATGGCCTTTGGATAGCTCCCGGATCTAATGATCTGGTTGACATTGAAATATCTTTGGTGGGAGAGAAGGAGCGTGAGTTGTTTCTAAAGCAAATTCTCAAAGAGGCCGGCGATTTTGATATCATCCTGATCGATTGCCCTCCTTCACTTTCTGTTTTAACACTAAATGCCCTGACTGCTGCACAGGAAGTGCTTATTCCTTTACAAATGGAAGTGCTTACACTTCAGGGACTTGACCAGATCATGAACACAGTGGAGAAGGTTCGGAAAGCATTTAACCCGAAACTTAAGATAAAAGGAATCGTAGTGGTCATGTTTGATATTCGCAGGAAACTAAGCCAGGAAGTACTGGAGTATTTGCATCAGAATATTCAAGAGAAGATATTTTCGAACCATATACGCCTTAACGTAAAACTGGCTGAAGCGCCTTCGTTTGGTCAGAGCGTATTGGATTATGATACTTCCTCAAACGGTGCTAAAGATTATAAAGCGTTGGCTGAGGAGTTTTTGAATAGCTAACCAGCAAGCCAGTTAAGATTACTGATTTACCAATTAATAAATGTGTAAATTGCGATAATACTGTCGTACCGTACTGATAGTATTATCAGAATTATATAGATACCCATTCCAATAAAATAAACTTATGGCCTTAGGTAAAAACTTAAAGCTGAGCAAAGAAAAGCTCATAAGTGAAGTAGAAGCTAAACCTGAAAAGCCTGTAGCACCCAAAGCAAAGGATAATAACAAGGCTTCTGTGACTCAGGTGAAAGAAACTGCGTCTAAAACTGCGGGCAAAACTTCTGCTGAACCTGCTGCTACTAAAGCGACTCCTCCGGCTACGTTCATGGGAGACAATCAGGCCAGGGAGAGAGGAAGTAATAAGCAGGTGCTACCTAGCAATCCGGAATATATAAGTGAACAGCTTAATAAAGTGCTGTATGCACTGGATGCCTTTAAAAAAGGTGACATCTCTGTTCGCCTTACGAAACAAAACGATGATATTTTTGCCGAGATAGCTGAAGCCTACAACTCCATGGTGGAGATGATCGGTGGTGTGGGAGGCGAAGTATCCCGTATCTCCAAAGTGGCAGGTGTTGAAGGTAACCTGAAAGCCCGTGCTTCTGCCGAGAGTGCCTCCGGCTTCTGGAAGGACATGATCAACAACATCAATGGCCTTGTTGACTCAATTGCAGTACCAGTACTCGAAGTGGGTAAGGTACTTAAGAATATCTCGCGGGGTAACCTGGACGAGACATTCCAGATTCCGGTGTCCGGTGACTTTAAGGTGATGGCCGAAACCATTAACCGTACCATCGACAACCTGAACCTGTTTGCCGGCGAAGTAACGCGTGTGGCTCTGGAAGTGGGTACCGAAGGTAAATTAGGTGGTCAGGCATCGGTGCCAAATGTAGCCGGTATCTGGAAAGACCTTACCGATAATGTGAACACCATGGCCTCTAACCTGACTGCTCAGGTACGGGATATTGCCAATGTGGCAACTGCCGTGGCGAAAGGTGACCTGACGCAGAAGGTATCTGTGGATGTGAAGGGTGAGATCGCTCAGTTAAAGGACAACGTGAACCAGATGGTGGATTCACTTAACATCTTTGCTGATGAGGTAACACGTGTGGCCCGTGAAGTTGGTACCGAGGGTAAACTGGGTGGCCAGGCGAAAGTGCCGAACGTAGGTGGTGTCTGGAAAGACTTAACTGACAACGTGAACACGATGGCCAGCAACCTGACAAGCCAGGTGCGGGACATAGCTAACGTGGCAACTGCCGTGGCCAAAGGTGACTTAACGCAGAAAGTAACTGTAAATGTTAAAGGAGAGATAGCCGATCTAAAGGACATCATTAACCAGATGGTGGACTCTCTCAATATATTCGCCGGTGAGGTAACGCGTGTGGCACGTGAAGTAGGTACCGAAGGTAAACTTGGAGGACAAGCCAACGTGCCTAGAGTGGAGGGTACCTGGAAGGAACTGACCGACAATGTAAACTACATGGCCAGCAACCTTACCAGCCAAGTACGTGATATTGCCAACGTGGCAACTGCCGTAGCTAAAGGTGACCTGACACAGAAAGTTACTGTGGATGTGAAAGGTGAGATTGCTGAGCTGAAAAGTATATTAAATGACATGGTGGACCGCCTCAATGTATTTGGAGCGGAAGTTACCCGTGTGGCGCGTGAAGTGGGTACGGAAGGTATTCTGGGCGGTCAGGCTAATGTGCCGAACGTGGCCGGTATCTGGAAAGACCTCACTGACAATGTAAACTACATGGCCAGCAACCTCACCAGTCAGGTGCGGGACATAGCCAACGTGGCAACTGCCGTGGCCAAAGGTGACCTGAGCCAGAAAGTGACCGTGGATGTGAAGGGCGAGATTGCTGAGCTGAAAGTTAACGTGAACCAAATGGTGGATTCACTTAACATATTCGCAGGTGAGGTAACTCGTGTGGCCCGTGAAGTAGGTACGGAGGGTAAGCTTGGTGGACAAGCCAACGTGCCTATGGTTGCCGGTGTCTGGAAAGACCTTACCGACAACGTGAACACGATGGCCTCTAACCTGACGCAACAGGTACGTGATATTGCCAATGTTGCAACTGCCGTAGCGAAAGGCGACTTAACACAGAAGGTAACTGTAAATGTGCAGGGTGAGATAGCTGAGCTAAAGGAAAACATTAACCAAATGGTGGACTCGCTCAACATCTTTGCTGGTGAGGTAACCCGTGTTGCCCTGGAAGTGGGTACGGAAGGTAAACTGGGCGGTCAGGCCAATGTGCCGAATGTAGCTGGTGTCTGGAAAGACCTTACCGACAACGTGAACACCATGGCTTCTAACCTGACTGTACAGGTAAGGGATATTGCCAACGTGGCAACTGCCGTGGCCAAAGGTGACCTGACACAGAAGGTTACCGTGGATGTGAAAGGTGAGATAGCAGAACTGAAAGAGAATATCAACCGAATGGTTGATTCCCTGAATATATTTGGTGATGAGGTAACCCGTGTGGCACGTGAAGTAGGTACGGAAGGTAAGCTGGGTGGCCAGGCCAATGTGCCAAACGTGGGCGGAACCTGGAAGGAGCTGACTGATAATGTAAATATCATGGCCAGCAACCTTACGCTGCAGGTACGGGACATTGCAAAAGTAGCAACTGCCGTGGCCAAGGGTGACTTAACACAGAAAGTAACAGTAGAAGTACGTGGAGAAATTCTGGACCTGAAGGAAAACCTGAACCAGATGGTGGACTCGCTCAACATTTTTGCTGACGAAGTAACCCGTGTGGCGCGTGAAGTGGGTACGGAAGGTAAGCTGGGTGGCCAGGCCAATGTGCCAAAAGTAAGAGGTACCTGGAAGGAACTTACAGACAATGTGAACACGATGGCCTCTAACCTTACCAGCCAGGTGCGGGACATTGCAAAAGTAGCAACTGCCGTAGCTAAAGGCGACTTAACACAGAAAGTGTCTGTGGATGTGAAAGGTGAGATAGCAGAGTTAAAGGAAAACATCAACCGAATGGTAGACTCCCTTAACATCTTTGCCGGGGAAGTAACCCGTGTTGCCCTGGAAGTGGGTACGGAAGGTAAACTGGGCGGACAAGCAAATGTGCCGAACGTGGCCGGTGTCTGGAAAGACCTTACCGACAACGTGAACACCATGGCCTCGAACCTGACAACTCAGGTGCGTGGCATTGTAAAAGTTGTAACCGCTGTATCGAAAGGTGACCTGACGCAGAAACTAACCCTTGAAGCAAGAGGCGAGGTGGCAGAGTTGGCAGATACGATCAACACCATGGTTATTGACCTGAACAGGCTAGCCGGTGAAGTTAGCCGTGTGGCTCGTGTTGCCGGAGTGGAAGGAAAGCTGACAGAACGTGCGACATTACAGGGTGTTGGTGGTAGCTGGAAAGAACTTGTTGATACCCTGAACGACCTACTGGAATCAATTGTAACTCCAGTTCTGGAAGTTTCAAGAGTTGTGCGTGGTATTTCAGAAGGTGACCTGACGCAAAAAGTGGAAACACAAACAGCAGGTGACATTCTGGATATGGCAAATGCCCTGAACCTTGCCGTAGAAAACCTGAATGCGCTGTTAGGTGAAATAAATGACTCATCGCTTGTAGTAGGTAGTTCTTCTGAAGAAATGGCTTCAAAAGGGCTTGAAATGAATAAAGTAACGCTTGATGTTGCTCTTGCAATGCAACAAATGGCAGAGGGAGCACAGAACCAGGCCCTTAAAACTGACCAGGCTTTTAAATTGATCGAGGAGATCATGAAGGCTACCAAAGAAACTGCGAATCGTGCGGAGGTAGTGAACAAATCAGCGAAGGTGGGTGAGGAAACCTCTCAGTTAGGTTTAAAGACTGTAGCTGAAGTGGTAAAGAACATGGAAGAGATCTCAAGTTCTGCTTCTCTTACATCTAAGACCATTGAAGTACTTAGCACCCGTTCGCAGGAAATATCCAAATCGTTAGGTGTTATTACAGATATTGCTGCTCAGACTAACCTACTTGCCTTGAATGCTGCTATTGAGGCTGCAAGGGCAGGAGAGGCAGGCAGAGGCTTCGCGGTTGTAGCTGAAGAGATCAGAAAGCTGGCCGAGGGCTCACGTAAATCAGCAAGTGAGATTGCCACATTGGTTGAAGACGTTAAAAAAGATACTGCTTCTGCTGCTACTGCCATTTCTACAATGGAAGGCCGGGTACTGAAAGGAAAGAATGCTACGTTTGAAGCGTCCGGAGCCTTTAAAAACATTGCCGCCTCCAGTGGAGAAACACTTCGAACTGCACAGGATATCCTGACAGCAACCGAAGTACAGAAATCTACGATTGGTGACGTTGTGAAGTATGTGGAAGAAGTAGTAGCCATTGCAGAACAAACTGCATCGGGTACGCAGCAGGTGGCAAGCACAGCGAAACAGTTGTCAGCATCTATGCAAGTGCTTACATCATCTTCTCAGAACCTGAACGACATTGCCGCCGACCTGCAGATAAGCATATCCGCATTCAAACTTGTTGATGGCAACCTGATCTTCCACAGTAATAATAAAGGACGTAAAATGCTGTCGATACCTGCAAGTCAGAAATCTGAAAGAACTACAACAGGAAATACAAGACAGGCAACAGCCTCTAAAGGTCCAAACGGTTCCATTTTAACAAGTGAAATCAGGAAGAAGTAATGCCTAAATCAAAGAAGAAGGAAGAAACTGCAGTCGTTGTAAATGAAGGCTTTAATTCTGCGCAACAGGATACAGGAGCCAAAGCGGAAGCTGCAAAGGCGGTGGAAGTTGATGAAATGGTACACCTGATCGTATTTAAATTAGGTGCAGAGTATTATGCCATTAAAATTGAGCAGGTAAAGGAAGTAACTGTTACTCCTGAAATTACAAGAATGCCTCGCACACCAGAATTTGTAAAAGGCGTAGCAAATATCAGGGGAGACATCATCGCCATAGTGGATCTGGAACAGCGATTTGGAATAAGGCCGGCACCAGTAGTGGATGAACTCCATGCTAACCTGACCTATACGCTCGTAATTGAGGCAAAAGATTACAGCATAGGTGTAGTAGTGAAGGAAATGCCTCAGTCTCTTAACCTGGGCATGTCTAAGATTGACAAGGCACCATCCTTTTTACAGGACACCAACATTCAGGAGTCATACATAGAAGGAATAGCCAAGGTTGATAACCGACTGATCATTGTGCTGGACATGTTCCGTATCCTTTCAGGGGATGAGATAAAACAGTTAGCAAGCTAAATAATAATTAGACCCATTAAATACTTACAAAGTATGAAAAGAATATTAGTGGTAGATGATTCCTTCTACATGCGCACCATGTTAAAAAACATGTTGACCGATGCCGGCTACGAAGTAGTAGGTGAGGCCCCAAATGGTCAAACGGCTTTGGAATTGGCTAAAGAAACAAACCCTGATCTTATCACCCTGGATGTGATCTTACCTGATAATACGGGCTTGGATGTTCTGAAAGGAATTAAAAAAGATCAGCCAGACATGAAAGTGATAATTGTGAGCGCTGTTGGTCAGGAGGTTATTGTGAACGAGGCGCTAGAGTATGGTGCGCTATCTTATATCGTAAAACCTTTCTCGGAAGAAAAAGTGCTTGAGGCCGTTAGCAAAGCTCTTGCTGAATAGCCACAGGTAATTCTTAAATATCAAGCGAAGAGCTGCTGCAGGTCTGCTCATGCACCCAGTGCACCCTGACAGGTTTATATGAAGTCGAGAGAACAGGAATACAAAGAAATATTTATTGCTGAAGCGTTAGAGTATTATGATGCTCTTAACAGGCATATCAGCGAACTGGAGAAGGACCCGCAGGATAGTCGTATTCTGGCGGAGGTATTCCGTTTACTCCACAACCTGAAAGCAAACGCCAAAGCAATTGGTTACCTCCAGATCTCTGATGTTTCTCATAAGCTTGAAACGGCCTTCAGCCTAATCAGGAACAAGGAGCTTAGCTTTAGTGATGAAGTAGTAATGGTGCTTTTTGACGGGGTAGATATGCTCGGGGAACTGATCACGAACATTGACAGCCCTACACCCGTTGAGCCTGATCCACTGCTACTCCGTAATCTTGACATTATTGTAGACAGTCTTTCAGATAGTACCATTGAACTGACAAAGGTTCAGAAGTATACTACCTCTAAAAGCCTGTCGCTGTCTGACCTGATTTATATTCAGATCAAAAAACTTGACCACCTATTAAACCTGGTAGGAGAGTTGATGATTGACCGTGACAGGATCTTGTCTATCAGTAAGGAACTCAACAACGAAGACCTGAAAAACGTCAGTTCTCACTTATACCGGATTACGGAAGAGTTGCAGTACAGTGTGATGGATGCCCGCCTTGTGAATATAGGCACACTGTTCAATAAGTTTCCAAGGATAGTGCGTGACATTGCTTTTGCTGAAAATAAAGAAGTTAATCTGGAAATGATTGGGCAGAACATTCAGATTGACAGAAATATTCTTCAGATCATCACCGACTCGCTGCTGCACCTTGTAAGAAATGCGATCACACATGGCTTAGAAAAACCAGCCGAACGTGAACGTAGCGACAAACCAAAAGCAGGTAAACTATTACTGGAAGCCCGAAATGATAAAGACAATGTTGTGATCACTTTGTCAGACGACGGTAAAGGAATAGATCTGAAGCAGGTTAAAAGAGCGGCGGTACAACGCAATCTTATTTCTGCAGATTCAGCAGAGAACTTGCCTGACACAGAAGTGCTTTCTTTTCTTTTTGAGCCGGGTTTTTCCATGGCGAAAGAAGTTACAGAATTTTCCGGAAGGGGCGTTGGATTGGATGTGGTTAAAAATGCGATTGATTCCATTGGTGGCCGACTGAAAATTGATTCCCAAAAAGGTAAAGGCACAACATTTACCTTACAGTTGCCAACTTCTATTGCTGTTAAGGGGGCGCTGTTATTTGAAGTGGATGAGATATTTTATGCTATTCCACTCATCCACACCGAACAGGTGATTGCATTGGATGTGGATGAGCTGCATGAAGTAGGTGATATGCTGGTAGCAGACCTGAATGGGGAAACTGTTACGGTGGTTTATCTCCATGAACTTCTGAATACATCTGAGACTGAAATGAAACTCGGTGACAAGACCAAGTTAAAAGGGCACGTACAAAACATCATTGTGGTGTCATACAACAACAGAAAGCTTGGGTTAATTGTAGATAAGCTGTACAGGCAACAGGATATTGTGGTGAAGCCACTTAGTAAGCCTTTGGATAAAGTAGACCTGTACGGTGGCGTGACTTTATTGGGAACAGGTCGGGTTTGCCTGGTACTTGATGTGCCGGCAGTTACCCGATACTTTATTAGTAAAAGATGAGCAGCGGGAGGAGATGGAACTTAAACCCATTAACATGATAAGTAAAATGGAGCCTCAGGTATCGGATCTGGAAAGAGATATTATTAAAGAGATCATAAACATCGGACTGGCGCGGGCAGCGGACTCTTTTGCTGCTATTGCCAGGGACAAGGTACTTCTGAAAGTCCCCGATATTCAATTGATCGAGATTAAGGAGCTTATAGAACTCGTAAGGCGGTATGAAAACACACACAACATCATACAGTCTGAAATAAAGGGTGAATTCAATGGGGCCACACTCATGTTATTCTCCGATGATCATGTAGTAAGACTTTCAGAGGTGTGCCTTAGCATGCTGGATGTTCAGAAAGGAGAGCTTTCTGTAATGCAGGAGTCATTACTTCTGGAGATCAGCAATATAATTACCGGTGCCTTAGTTACACAGTTAGCAAATATCTTAAAAACCAATATCTACGGTTCTCCTCCAATAGCTCCTAAAACAAGTATTGCAGATTCATTGCGGGATATTCTGGTACAACACCCACTTTTTCAGCCACTCGTGTTTACTGTGATCACCAGGTTTACACATGACAAGAGAAGTGTAGAGCTTCCTTTATTGCTGTTCTTTGACACTAAAACCCTGATCAAGATTTTGGAGATCATACGAACATTTGAATTGGGTAAAAATAATCTAGCAGAAAATGATTAAATACTTTTTCCCTATTAATGCCTAAACCTGGTCAAAAGCTCAGCAGATACGAGATCAGCGGTTACGCCCTTATTATTGCCGGTATTGTGGTACTGATTTGGGGTACTGTTAAGTTTGACCTGTTTCATGAACTATACCTAGATCCTGCCCAAAGAAGGGGAGGCGTATTTGGCGAATACGGAGAATTTATCGGTGGCATTGTTGGCTCTCTGTGGGCGCTTGCCGGCGTTTTCCTGTTCTTTGCTACTCTTACCTACCAAAAACATGAGTTTGAGCTTCAGCGCTCAGAATTGCACAAAACTCAAAAGATATTTCAGCAGCAGAATTTCTCTACTTTATACATCAGCTTCGTAAACAAGCACAACGACATCATCGATTCGCTGACAGCCTACGATATTAATGAGAGTGTCTGGAAAGGGAGCAATTTTTTTGTCTTCTTTCATGAAAAAGTACTTACTTCTTTTGTGCAGAAAGTAAGGGGGCTTGAAAATGCTGAGAAAACAGAAGAAAATCTGCTTAGTATTTTTGAAGACTATTTTACCTACCACTTTAGCTTTTATCAAAACAGCCTCGACCCTTACCTAAAGAATTTAAGTGTTCTCTTCAAGCTCATTCAGCGTTACCGCTCCGAAACACAGGATGAGGGGGAATACTACAGTTTTATCACCAAAGCCAGTTTCACCCAGTCTGAACTGTTCCTGATCTACCATGTGGCTAAGTTTAACCTGCTCAGGGAGTTTGTTGCTTTCGATGATTCTTTTAATGTGTTTGAAGACCTTTCAGAAGAATACAAAGCTTCCTATGTTGTCGGACAGGAACTAAGCAACTGATTTTAATGTAAAGTTGCTGGAGTCAGAACAGTTAAAATTAAACGTGTTGGTAATCAGAAGAGTATGAGTAAGCAGTCTCGTTTTACTTTTGATTATAGCGCTATATTTTGTTTTTTTGCTCTCTTATAGATTTTTAACCATTCATACCCATTGATGAACGCTTTAGGTAGACACATTTTAGTTGAATTTTACGATTGCTCTCCTGAATTAATGAACGATGTCGTTCATATTGAGAACAGCATGGTTGCAGCAGCTGAAACAGCAGGTGCAACTGTAATTAACAGTACTTTTCATCACTTCTCACCTTACGGCGTGTCTGGTGTTGTTGTGATACAGGAGAGCCACCTGGCTATTCATACCTGGCCTGAGTACGGTTATGCTGCTGTAGACCTTTTCACGTGCGGCGACTCAGTAGACCCATGGGTATCTTATACTTACCTGAAAGAAGCATTTGAGGCAGGCCATGGCTCCTCGATGGAATTGCGACGCGGGCAGTTAAACCTGCTCAAACGCAACGACTTTAACCTGGAGGCCCTGCGTGATGTATCTGCAAAACCGGATGCGGAATTAGGCACCATTACAAGGGATGTATGGTTTACCGAACGAGATGAGAACATAGCTCTTTCTTTAAAGCACTCTGGTAACCAGCTATACAAAAAAGACTCTCCGTTTCAGCGTGTAGAAGTGTTTGAAACACTTGCATACGGCAATATGCTGACCTTAGACGGCATGGTTATGTGTACTCAAAAAGATGAGTATGTGTACCATGAGATGATCACCCATGTTCCTATGTTCAGTCATACTAAAGCCAAGCGTGCGCTTGTTATTGGTGGTGGAGATGGCGGTACGGTAAGGGAATTACTACGCCACGAGCAACTTGATGAAGTAACACTGGTTGAGATTGATGAGTTAGTGATCGAAGCGTGTAAATTACATTTGCCGGAAACTGCCGTTGCGTTTGATAACCCACGTTTAAACCTGCTGGTGGAAGACGGCATCAAGTATATTCACGATTGTGAAGATGGGCGTTACGATCTGATCATTATTGACTCTGCCGATCCGGTTGGTCCGGGTGAAGGTTTGTTTACTGCTGAATTTTATCAGGAAGTACACCGTTGCCTGACACCTGATGGTGTGATGATCACACAATCTGAGTCACCACGATTTAACAGTGCTGTTTTCGTAGAGATTTACGAAACGTATAAGCGGATCTTCGGAGATACTAAAGTGCATTGCTACCTGGCAGGCATCCCAACTTACCCAACAGGTACTTGGAGCTTCTCTTATTGTTCAAAAGGAGATTCTCATCCACTATTGTACGATAAGGCGGCTGCAGCTAAGTTTTCTGAGGCACAAGGCTTAAAGTATTATAATGAGGATATCCATGCTGCTGCATTTGCGCTTCCAAACTTTGTAAAGGAGCTTCTGGCAGATGGATCTAAAAATAGTATCAAAGCTTATTCAGCTGAATCTACCAATGAACAGTAAAGAGCAGAAAATAGCTAATTTTGACCCGAATGGGGTTGGAGATATCAGCGGTGGGTTATTCGGACTTCCATTTACGATTGAAGAATCGGAAGTAGTGATAATTCCTACTCCCTGGGAAGTAACAGTTTCTTATAGTGCCGGTACCGCTCAAGGACCACAAGCTGTAAAAGACGCTTCTCCGCAATTAGACTTATTTGAACCAGGCATTAAAGATGCCTGGAAGCTAGGAGTGGCCATGGAAGATATTTCCGAGGAATGGTCCGCTACCAGCGATACATTACGCCAGAAAGCTGAAGCATACATCAACTGGTTAGAGGCCGGTAGCCCTGAAGTTGGCAAATCTGAATTCGAGAATCTGCCTGCAGAAGTTACCGCTAAAGGAGAGGAGTTCCTGCAGTGGTTAAAGCAACGTTCGCTGGCATACCTTAACCAAGGGAAACTGGTGGGTGTTTTGGGCGGAGATCATAGTACACCACTGGGATTAATGCACGCGCTGGCAGAGAAGCATGATGAGTTTGGTATACTTCAGGTAGATGCCCATGCTGATTTACGTGATGCTTATGAAGGATTCACGTATTCGCATGCCTCTATCATGTTCAATGCTCTTAAATTACCGCAGGTAAAGAAACTGGTTCAGGTGGGTATTCGTGATCTTTGCCAGGCAGAAGCTGATCTGGCAGATCAGTCTAACGGGCGTGTTACTGTTTTTTATGACGCAACGCTAAAAGAGAATTTATATGCGGGAGACAGCTGGAAAAAAGAATGCAAAAAAATCATAGCCCAGTTGCCTCAGAAAGTGTATATCAGCTTTGATATTGATGGCCTTGATCCGAAGCTTTGTCCTGCAACAGGTACACCAGTGCCTGGCGGTCTGGAGTTTGAGCAAGCTGTTTTTCTTATCAAGCAACTTGTTAAATCCGGAAGGGAAATAATTGGTTTTGACCTCTGCGAAGTTGCTCCAGGTGACAGTGAGTGGAATGGTAACGTAGGAGCACGCATGTTACAGAAGCTTTGCAATTGGATGGCCGTTTCTCAGAAAAAGCTGGAAGCTCAGTTTTAACGCGAAACAGTCAGATTAGAATCGCAAAAATAAAGATAAACCCCATGAAGCCAGGTTCTTCATGGGGTTTATCTTTATACCGGATGCTTACGTATATATTATCATACTTTAATAAGGCTATATTCAAAATAATTAAGTTATGGGATTTATCATTAAGCTATTAATAACGGCAGCTGCAGCAATGCTAAGTGCTTATATTCTTCCGGGTGTACACATAGACAGTTTTCTCACTGCATTGATTTTGGCCTTAGTGCTTGCTGTATTGAACGCCATCGTACGTCCGGTGCTAGTGTTTCTTACTATTCCGGTTACAGTTCTTACGCTGGGACTTTTCCTGTTGGTAATAAATGCTTTGATCATACTTTTAGCTGATTGGCTAGTAGCAGGTTTCGACGTGTCGGGTTTCTTTGCCGCCTTGCTCTTTAGCCTGGTACTATCAATTATCACAGCCATTATAGATATGATATTCTAAATAACTGTAAACGTAATGGATAGGTACGGCATTTGATTTGTACTTATAGACATAAAAAAGAGCCCCTGTTTAAGAAACAGGGGCTCTTTTTTATGAAATGATATTTATTTCTTGCTCATCCATTCTTCACAGGCATCAGCAGTTTCCTTACAGATGTCTGCACAATGTTGGCAATGCTCAGCCTCGTGCTTACGGCACTCTTCTTCACAAATGCGGCAAATTTCAACACACTCCCGCATAACATGTTTTGCGTGCTCTGAATTGCGCGCTACAAAACGCGCCGTAGTGATACAAATGTCAGCACAGTCCCGGTCAATCATAATGCAGCGGGCCATTTTTTTTACATCATCCTCTTGTAAACAAAGGGTTGCACAGGTTTCGCATGCAGTCATGCATTTAACTAAGACATGCTCCAGGTTGTTTGTTATCTCTGATTTCATAGTTTGTAATTATATGTTTTGTTGGTGTTAGATACGGCTGCACTACTGCATTGTTATTTTTAGGTGTTTCTGGGCACATCGAATTAATTAGAGCTAATGAATTAAAAATGAATAGCTGATGTAAGAAGAATCTGAAATGGATTGCAGCCTTCGTTCGTAATTGCGGTGGCTTATGGTTATCTTTGAAACATATATAGCATAGCTTTAGCAGGTGGAACTGCCAATTGAAAGATAGAGGATGATAACAATTCGAGAGGCCAGGGAGGCGCTAAAATTATATTTTGGATATGAGCAATTTCGTCCGATGCAGGAGCAAATTATTGCTGATGTGCTGCAGCGGAAGGATGTTGTTGTATTGATGCCTACTGGCGGCGGGAAATCAGTTTGTTTCCAGGTGCCTGCTGTTGTTATGCCGGGTGTTTGTGTGGTGGTATCACCGCTTATCGCCCTGATGAAGGACCAGGTAGAAGCTTTGCTCGTAAACGGAATTCAGGCTGCTTACATTAACAGTTCCCAAAGCGCTGAACAGCAGTATACGATAGAGAATGAGTGCCTTGCCGGTAAGCTGAAGCTGCTTTATGTATCTCCAGAGAAATTACTTTCCTCTGGGTTTATGTCATTCCTCAAGCGGCTGAATGTATCTTTATTTGCAGTAGACGAGGCACACTGTATCTCGGCCTGGGGCCACGACTTCCGCCCGGAGTATACACAATTAAAAGCGCTGAAGCAGCAATTCCCTTCGGTACCGGTCATCGCACTTACGGCTACGGCTGACAAGCTCACGCAGAAGGATATTCAGGAGCAATTACACTTACATAATCCTAATGTTTTTACCGCGTCCTTTGACAGGCCTAACATTAACCTGATGGTGAAGCCGGGCAGGGACCGTTTTAACCGGATCACTGATTTTTTGGAGAGGAGGCATAAACAGCCGGGTATTATCTATTGCCTGAGTCGCAAAGCAACAGAATCTCTGGCCCAGAAATTAAAGTCTAGCGGTTACAGCGCCACATACTATCATGCAGGCATGTCACCTAACCTCCGGGCTAAGGCGCAGGATGATTTTCTTAAGGACAATGTGCAGATTGTGTGTGCCACGATCGCCTTCGGCATGGGCATAGACAAGTCGAATGTGCGTTGGGTGATCCATTATAACCTGCCAAAGAACATCGAAGGATATTACCAGGAAATAGGCCGCGCGGGTAGGGATGGTGCAAAATCAGATGCATTGCTTTTTTACAGTTTTGCAGATGTGATGAACATGCGTAATATGCTGCAGGATAACCAGGGTAAAGAAACACAGACGGAACTGCAGTTGGTGAAGCTTGAACGGATGCAACAGTTTGCAGAAGCTGCAGCATGCCGCCGCCGGATTCTGTTACAATATTTTGGTGAAACGATGACCAATGACTGCGGCAACTGTGATATATGCCGCAACCCACCAACACGATTTGACGGAACCCTGATAGCTCAAAAAGCTTTGTCTGCCATAGCCCGAACAAACGAACAGGTGAACTTAGGCTTACTGGTCGATGTATTGCGCGGTGCGCGTACAAGCCAGGTTATGCAGGCTGGTTTTGATCGGGTGAAAACCTATGGTGCAGGGCGCGACATTAACACACTTGACTGGCACCGTTACCTGCATCAGTTATTGAACGAAGGGTATATGGAAATGGCCTATGACCAAGGGTATACGCTGAAGCTTACAGAACAAAGCAAGCAGGTTTTATTTGAGGGAAGGAAGGTGCAACTTGTTAAATTTGATGAAATTAAACAGGAAGAGTCAGCAGTTAAAGCCCGCCCTAAGCGTGAGTTGATCAAAGATGCACTTTTTGAATCATTAAGAACACTTCGTAAAAGTCTGGCGGATGAATACGGTGTGCCACCGTATGTGATCTTTACCGATACTACCCTCCAGGAGATGGCGGCTGAACGTCCTACTAATAAGATATCCATGCTTGCCATATCAGGAGTAGGAGCCCAGAAGTTTGATCGTTATGGCGATACTTTTATCAGCAAGATCATTGATTTTATAAATGAGGAGCAGGCAAAGGGAAATAAAATTAAAGGTGCCACCCATTTAGCTACGTTGGAGTTGCTGCAAAGCGGCTTAAGCATAGACGAAATTGCTAAACTTCGCAATTTAAATCCTGTAACTGTTTTCTCGCACCTGGCTACTCTTTACGAGCAAGGTTATCCGGTAAAGATAAATGCGTATGTAAATAAAGCAGAGTATAGTATAATTTCTAAGGCAATCGAAAAATTAGGGCCAGATGCCAAACTGAAAGATCTTTTTGAATGCTTACATGAAAAATATGAGTACTATAAGATCAGGCTATCCTTATCCATTTACAAGAAGGAGCATAATCTTTAGCGCATATTAAAGAATTCTTATTTTACAGATGCTATCGGGTCAGGTTTGTCATCCTTGTCCTCAGTAATCGTGCCTTGCGTGAACACGGTTGCGCGTAAAAGAAGTATACCTGCTACGTGAGGTGCAGCAAAGGAAGTACCGTTTCCTCCACTTCCAACATTACCACCCTTTGTCGTAACAGTAACATTAACGCCTGGCGCAGCAAAATCCACTGACAGACCATAGTTGGAGGATGACCACATGCGGTTATAATTGTCCATAGCTGAAATAGTATACACCCCTGTTGCATCTACCCGGGCAGGAGAGGAAGAGGAGCAATCCACGCCTGTATTGCCTGCTGCAACAGCAAACAAAATACCCTTAGCTGCAGCTGCTTTCACAGCATTATCGAGGCTTGTTGAAATCCCGCTTCCTAAACTGAGATTAACAACCTCGCCGGGCTTAGCATATATACTTGCATGGTTTACAGCTGATATGGCCCTGGACACAGTACCCTTTCCGGCATCATCAAAAATTCGAAGAGCCACAATTGTAGCATTGGAGGCTACCCCTAACATGCCTGAACCATTATTTTTAGCTGCTATGATGCCCGCCACTGAAGTTCCATGACCGTAACCATCTTCTATAGAGCTATTGCCATAAATAAATGAAACACTCCGGTTCAAATCAATATTCAGGTCCGGGTGATCTGTATCAATACCTGAGTCGATCACCCAGACAGTTTTCCCTGTTCCGTCTCCATACCCAACACGCTCGATGTTCCATGGCACCAGTTCACCTGTAGCAGGTATAACAGTAGTATATGAACTTGCAGCAGGAGCAGGTTCAGGAGAAGGTGCAGGTTCAGGAGTAGGAGTAGGAGCAGGTTCAGGAGTAGGAGTAGGTGCAGGAGCAGGTTCAGGTGTAGGAGTAGGTGCTGGCTCAGGTGTAGGAGTAGGTGCAGGTTCAGGTGTAGGAGTAGTAGGTTCTTCCTTTGGTTTTGGCTGCGAAATGCTGCCTCTACCACCATGCTTTATCCCCATAAGGTAATCTTTTACCTTGCCGTCAGGTAGTGAAAGGAATCTGTCTCTTTCGATATAGGCCACACTTGGGTTCTTGAGCAGACGCTGCACCTGTATATCAGTGAGGTGAGCCGAAAAACCATTGACAACCCCTTCAAAATTCTGAATTACATTACCCGGGTCAATATCAGTACTTTTTAATGTGCGTCCACGTAACTCCGTATAACTTTTGTGATCATGCTCAACTGAACTACTATTTTGCTGAACACCTTCAGCTTTAAGCACTACAATATACTGACCTTCAATTATTTGCCCGGTTTCATTGCCGTAAGAAATAGGTTCTGCTTGAAATTGGTTATTAAGCAAATCCTCTTTCTGGCAGCTACAAAGGATTAATGCAGCTGTTGTTACTAGCAGAAAAGATGCTCTTCGGGGTGCGAAAGAGATAAACATAGGTTGAGCGTCGGGTGAAAATAATTAAGTCTTTAGTAAACCTTTTGTCAGAATTCCCGTAACCGGTGCTTCAATTAAAAAGTTCATGCTATGCCAACAATATTGGCTAAAAAAACTGCAAATAATAAGTATAGCTTACTGCTCACGAATTGTCTTTGGATCAAGTCCATTTTTATTTAGAAAATGGACTTAACTGTAGTAAACAAAATTGCACTGATTTTTAAACAATAAAATATGAAAGCTCTATTATAATCAGCTAGCAGCTTATATACATAAAGATAGATAGATAATTACACCGGAAACAAGCTGATTTATAGAAGTATAAAAAGGATATGTATAAATAAAATAATATATTTATATGTGAGTTTAATTGCAACTAAATTGATTCAAACTAATATTTGAATTATTATAATATCCAAAAAAGCTAAAATTAAATGCTAACTAGGTTAGCTTTAAATAAATTTAATTAGTACATTTACAAAGTAAAGAACTAATTAAGCCTTATTAATTAGACATTAGCTAAAACAGTTGGCAATTTAGATATATGGTAACTTCAAATCTTAGGTATTTGCGGAAGCAGGCTGGGTTCACACAAGCTCAATTAGCTGAAAAGTTAGACATTAAACGCTCTTTGGTAGGGGCTTATGAAGAGGGTAGAGCAGAACCTAAATTGTCTACTTTAGTCAATATTTCAAAACTTTTTGATGTCTCCCTTGACCAGCTGATCACTGTAGACCTTTCGGTAGACGGCATACAATCAAGTTCCGGATCGGGTAGTGCTGGAGGTAAGCTGCGTGTACTAGCAATTACAGTAGATGAGGACCAGCGTGAGAATATTGAGCTTGTGCCACACAAGGCAAGAGCAGGTTATCTTAATGGTTATGCAGACCCTGAATTTATTGAAGAACTGCCACGTTTCAGGTTGCCTATGCTAGGCAATACTGGTACATTCAGGGCCTTTGAGATCAGTGGAGATTCAATGCTTCCGATTGCCTCCGGCGCTGTTATAGTTGGTCAGTTTATTGAAGACTGGGCTTCTATTAAAGATGGCACACCTTGTATACTTGTGAGCGAGAAAGAAGGAGTTGTTTTCAAGCGTGTTTATAACAAGATCAAAGACTCTTCTGTTTTGCGTTTACATTCGGATAACCCGGTGTACTCCCCTTATGAAATTGGAGTAGAAGATGTGCTCGAGATATGGGAGGCTAAATCATACATTAGCAGCTCTTTTCCTATTGCAGACCTTTCTCTCGATAAATTGTCCTCTATCGTATTGGATCTTCAAAAGGAAGTACAGAAGCTTAAAAAAGCCGAATAAGGTAATTCCAGCATTCATCTAATTAAAGATCCTGCCTTAAGAAGCAGGATCTTTTTTATTTAACACCATTTTTGTTTTCTCTATCCAGGCGTTTTTTAACTAGAAGTGCAATTATCCGTAAAGCATAGCGATAAGTATATTTAACTAATTAAAGGAGTAATTTCAAATTCCCAAAATGATAAAACTTATAACTGCTTCAGAACGCCATCAGGCCAACGTAGGAGATTGGCTCTCCTCTCACTACCTGTTTTCCTTTGCGGATTATTATGACCCTGCAAATGTACAGTATGGGCCACTTCGGGTGTTCAATGATGACCATATGCAGGCAAAGTCGGAGTTACCGGCTCATCCCCATGCTGAGATGGAAGTACTGACCATTGTACTTGATGGGGAGATCATGCACAAAGACAGCTTAGGCAATGAAGAAAAGCTTCAGTCAGGACAGGTGCAGCGTATAACTGCAGGTACTGGTATAACGCATTCTTTGGTGAATGAGGGTGATCAGACTGCTCATTTTTACCAACTTTGGTTTTTGCCTAATAAAAAGGGACTGGCACCATCTTATGAATTAATGAAAATTGATTTCATGGATAATAAAGACCAACTGACTCCATTAGTTACAGGTCAGAAAGTTCTTGAAGATGTTGTTTTCATGAATTCAAATTCAACGGTGTATTTTGGTAACGTGAGTCAGGGTAAGGATATTGACTTTAAAACCTTCAAGATCAGAAAGACGCTGCTGTATGTTACAGAGGGAAGCCTATTAGTTAATAATATAGAGCTAGATAAAAACGATCAGATCAGGCTAGAGGACTTTGACATTATAAGTATACATGGCGCCGCCAATGCATCCTTTATTTTAATAGATGTACCCGCCTTGGAAGTTAATTATTAAGAATCTGTCTTTTGGCGGGTCTCTTTATTGAAAGAAATTGGAAGTCATCTTGAATAATAGAGAGGACTGGCAGCAATAAAAAAAGCTCCGGACTTTCATCCGGAGCTTTGTAGCGGGGAGCAGAATCGAACTGCCGACCTCAGGGTTATGAATCCTGCGCTCTAACCATCTGAGCTACCCCGCCGAATTGTGGTGCAAATATAGCTGTTTGTGTTTTAAATTTGCAAGTGTCTTCTCAAAAAAAAATATTTTATTTTTGAGATATATAAAGAATCAAAAATAAGTACTATCATTACTAAGACACTTACACATTCTTGTTATGACGAGAGCTACGAAGACTAAATTTGTTCGGGAATATCCGATCAATGCCTCAGCTAAGCTACTATACCCTTATTTAAGTACTGCCAGCGGATTGTCGCAATGGTTTAGTGACGATGTAATCGTTAATGAAGATAAGGTTTACAATTTTATTTGGGACGGGCGGAGCCATTTTGCTGAAATGACAGGCCACCGCGTTAATAAATCTGTTCGCTTTTTATTTTTAAATGATCAAAAAGGACATGAGCCGGATGCTTCCTACGTCGATTTTTCTATTGAATCGAGTGAGCTGACCCAGGAGCAATTTCTTAAGATAGTTGATTATACTGATGAGGACGATCAGGAAGAGCTGGAGGAGTTATGGGATAATCTGTTCCATAATTTGAAGGAAATAGTAGGAGGGTAGTTTCATTCCGGCTGCATCTGCTTATCTTTGCACGATTTTTGGAAACCATGTGTTACTGCAAAGGTAATCAGGCAACCATTGGCTAACTGCCGCACTGGCCCTCATGAAAAAACTAGATAAGCTAATACTTAAAGCCTTTTTAGGCCCGTTTGTACTCACATTTGCTATTGTAGAGTTCATTCTGCTTACACAATACATGCTGAAGTATCTCGACGAATTAGTTGGGAAAGATCTGGGGGCAGCTGTGTTTGGAGAGTTGCTATTTTATTTTAGCCTGAATATGGCACCCGTGGCCCTGCCACTGGCTGTCCTTTTATCCTCCTTGATGACCTTTGGGACATTGGGCGAGCACCACGAGTTAACGGCTATAAAAACCTCCGGTATCAACCTTACCCGCGTTTTGCGTCCCGCTTTCTTTTTTGTGGTACTGCTTACCATCGGGGCATTCTTTTTCAATAATATCATCGTTCCGAAGGCAAACTTGAAAGCCTATAGCCTTTTATGGGACATCCGGCAGAAGAAGCCAGCGATGAATTTTAAGGAGGGTGCCTTTTACAATGGCTTGCCAGGCTTCAGCATCAAGATCAATGAGAAGCTGAATGACGAGGGTGCCATGAAGGATATCATGATTTACGACCATTCCAAAGGTGGTTCCAATTCCAGGGTTATACTAGCTGACTCGGGCAGGATGTACACCGATTTCAACGATTCCTATTTAGTTATGGAGTTGTATGATGGGAATACTTACGTGGATGAGGCAGGAGGGGGCTTCCGTTCTTCAAACGATCAGTTTGTAAGGCAGGCATTCGATGAAAGCAAAATCATACTTAGTCTGGCTTCCTTTAATTTGGACCGTACCCGCGAGGAGTTGTTCTCTGATAACAAAATGATGAAGAATATTGCACAGCTTCACGTGGTAACAGATTCACTGCGTAGGTTTGGCAATCGTGATAAGCAGCTGTATGCACCTAACGTTGACCCTTTTTACATGTATTTCAAAGCAGATACTGGGCAGGTTAAAAATGGGATGCGAATATCTGACGTGAAGCTAAATAAGGAGCTGCAGCCAATCGATGCGGAAGTGCTTGCGATGGCTACAAATAAAGCAAGAAATATAAAAAGTTTTACCGGCAGCTATGTTGAGCGCATCAACACAACCCTACGGGACGCCAATAATTATGAGATCGAGATATGGCGTAAGTATACACAGTCAGTTGCCATTCTGATCATGTTCCTGATTGGGGCACCACTTGGCGCTATTATCAAAAAAGGAGGTTTAGGTGTACCGGTAATTATTTCTATCATCTTCTTTATCCTGTTATATGTAATGGCGATATTAGGTGAGAAGTGGGCCCGGGAGAGCCTTATACCTGTGGGAGTGGGTATGTGGGCCGCTAACCTCATCCTGTTACCCATAGGGTTCTTCTTCCTTAACCAGGCTCGCAATGATTCCAGCCTGCTGGAGATTGATTTCTGGCGGAAGTTGATGGCACGGTTACGCCGGAACAAGCTTTAAAAGCCAAAAAAGAAGTATAGCGAAAATATTTTTTATTAAGATATTTTTCATTAACTTTGCGGCTTATACAGCAGTCTTACGAACGAAAAAACACAGATTGATATTTATTATACGCAATGAAATTAACTACTGAAGCGAAACAAGAAATTTTTGAAAAGCATGGTCTGGCGAAGTCTAAGACTGACACAGGATCTCCAGAGGCACAGATTGCGCTTTTCACTACGCGCATTGCTGACCTAACAGAGCACCTGAAGGTTCACAGAAAAGACTTTTCAACTCGTTTAGGTCTTTTAAAGCTTGTAGGTAAGAGAAGAAGACTTCTGAATTACCTTCAGAAAAACAATATCGAGCGATACAGAGCGATTATTGCTGAGCTAGGTATCAGAAAATAAAACATTGATTTAGGGAATTCACTCAGGGGATTCCCTAATCTTTTTCCCCCCTTTCTCTTCCTCTTTGCCAGTACCGACAGCGGCCACAATGGGTAGTCCTGTCTTTTTTGATGTAAAAATAATTGAAGATGTCTTATAACGCGATAAACAAAACAATCCTTCTTCCGGATGGCCGGGAGATAACAATTGAAACTGGTAAATTAGCCAAGCAAGCGGACGGATCTGTAGTAGTAAAGATGGGTAATACCATGCTACTCGCCGCTGTTGTTTCTAACAAAGAAGCCCGTGAAGGTGTTGATTTCCTTCCGCTTTCTGTTGATTACCAGGAGAAATTTGCCTCTTCAGGTAAAATCCCTGGTGGCTTCCTGAAAAGAGAAGCAAGACTATCTGACTATGAAGTCCTTGTATCACGCCTGGTAGACCGTATTTTACGTCCTATCTTCCCGGAAGATTACCATGCGGAAACTCAAATGACCATTCACCTGATCTCTGCAGATACCGAGATCATGCCTGACGCACTTGCTGCGCTTGCTGCATCGGCTGCACTGGCAGTATCTGATATCCCATTCAACGGCCCTATCTCTGAAGTGCGCGTAGCACGTATTGATGGCCAGTTGATCATTAACCCAACCAGAACTGATTTGGAAAGAGCTGACATCGACCTGATGGTAGGTGCTTCTTATGACAGTGTTGCCATGGTTGAAGGTGAAATGAATGAAGTTTCTGAAGCAGAGATGCTGGAAGCTATTCAATTCGCTCACGAAGCAATTAAAGTACAGTGTAAAGCGCAAATGGAACTTACCGAACTGGTAGGTAAGCAGCAGAAGCGCGAGTACTCTCACGAAATACACGATGAAGAACTTCGTGCGAAAGTTCGTGAAGCTACTTACACGCAAACATATGAAGTTGCTAAAAGAGGAAGCGCAAACAAGGCAGATCGCAAAGAAGGTTTTGCAGCTGTACTTGATGCTTTCATAGCTTCTCTTGGTGAAGACCATACCTATGACATGGGACTGATCAAGACCTACTACCACGATGTGGAGAAGGAAGCAGTGCGTAATATGATCCTGAATGACAGAGTTCGTCTTGACGGACGTGCCCTGGATCAGATCCGCCCTATCTGGACAGAAGTAAATTACCTGCCAGCAACACACGGTTCCGCTATTTTTACACGTGGCGAAACACAGTCTTTAACAACTGTAACATTAGGTACTAAACTTGATGAACAGTTAATTGACAGTGCTATGGTATCCGGCACCAGCAAATTCCTGTTACATTATAACTTCCCTGCTTTTTCTACAGGTGAGGTAAGACCAAACAGAGGTCCTGGCCGTCGTGAAATCGGTCATGGTAACCTGGCACTCCGCGCACTTAAAAAAGTACTTCCTGCAGAATCAGAAAATCCATATACAATCCGTATTGTTTCTGATATCCTGGAGTCAAATGGTTCGTCTTCTATGGCAACTGTTTGTGCAGGTAGCTTAGCGTTGATGGATGCAGGTGTTCCTGTTAAAGGTGCTGTATCAGGTATAGCCATGGGTTTGATCACTGACGAGCAAACTGGCAAATTCGCTGTCCTTTCTGATATCTTAGGGGATGAAGATCACCTGGGCGATATGGACTTTAAAGTTGCCGGTACTAAAAACGGAATTACAGCTTGCCAGATGGACATTAAAGTGCAGGGATTATCGCATGAGATAATGACACAGGCACTTGAGCAGGCACATGCAGGCCGTATGCACATCCTTAATGAGATGAGCAAGACACTTGCTGAACCGAATGCTGATTATAAGCCTCACACGCCGCGTTCTTTCAACATTGTAATAGATAAAGAATTTATCGGTGCAGTGATCGGACCAGGTGGTAAAGTGATTCAGCAGATCCAGAAGGACACCGGAGCTACTATCATCATTGAAGAGAAAAACGAAAAAGGCCATGTAAATATCTTTGCCAGCAACCAGGAGGCAATGGACAGTGCGATCTCAAAGATCAAAGGCATTGTTGCCCAGCCTGAAATTGGTGAAGTATACATTGGTAAAGTTAAATCTATCCAACCTTACGGCGCATTCGTTGAATTTATGCCTGGTAAAGATGGTTTACTTCACATCTCTGAAATTAAGCATGAGCGCTTAGAGTCTATGGATGGAGTTCTTGAAATAGGCGAGGAGGTAAAGGTTAAACTTATCGATGTAGATAAGAAAACAGGTAAGTTCAAGCTTTCACGCAAAGCTATTCTTCCTAAGCCTGAAGCTTCACAGCAGCAATAATCACTGTTAATATTAAACTCTTGGTACCTGCCTAAATGGCTTTAAGGGCACCAAGAGTTTTTTATTTTTCAGGTTTGCACCTTACTCCTTGATTTTATTTCTAAGAAGTAAGAACTTTGCGCGGTTTTCTGATGTTAAGTCACCGAGCCAAATCAAATTTTAACAATTTTTGCAATAACATTATACTCTGATGAGACAACTCAAGATAAGCAAACAGATTACGAACCGTGAGAGCCAGTCCCTTGACAAATATTTACAGGAGATCGGTAAAGTAGATCTGCTTACTCCGGATGAAGAGGTGTCGCTGGCACAGAGAATCAAAGAAGGAGATCAGTTTGCACTTGAGAAGTTGACGAAAGCAAACCTGCGTTTCGTAGTATCGGTGGCTAAACAATATCAGAACCAGGGTCTGTCTTTAGGTGACCTTATAAATGAAGGTAACCTGGGACTTATCAAAGCAGCTAAGCGATTTGATGAAACACGTGGTTTCAAATTTATTTCGTATGCTGTTTGGTGGATCCGCCAGTCTATTCTGCAGGCTTTAGCTGAGCAGTCGCGTATTGTGCGTCTTCCACTTAACCGAGTAGGTTCTTTGAACAAGATTTCTAAATCTTTCTCTGAGCTTGAACAAAAGTTCGAGCGTGAACCATCACCTGAAGAAATTGCCGAAGTATTGGAGCTAACAACTGCTGAAGTAGTTGATACGCTTAAAATCTCAGGCCGACACGTTTCTGTTGACGCACCTTTTGTACAGGGTGAGGAAAACCGACTGCTGGACGTACTTGAAAACGAAGATGAAGAGTCGCCAGACACTGGCTTAATGAATGATTCACTTCGTAAAGAAGTACAGCGTGCGCTATCTACCTTGACAAAGCGTGAAGCTGATGTGATCACTTTATACTTTGGTTTAAACGGTGAGCACTCCCTGACTTTAGAAGAAATCGGTGAGAAGTTTAACCTGACGCGCGAACGTGTGCGGCAGATCAAAGAAAAAGCCATCCGTAGACTTCGTCATACATCAAGAAGCAAAGCATTGAAACCGTATTTAGGTTAATTCAAACTACTATAGTAAAAAAGCCCTGGCATAGCTGTCAGGGCTTTTTTATTTTTTCAACCTGTCATTTTGCATTGCTCCATGCAGGCAGAGGCTGAGATTTTTTGTATACTTGCACCCAAGTTTCTATCAGCAAACAGATACAATGGAAATAGAAAAAGTAAAATGCCTTATTATCGGTTCAGGACCTGCTGGCTATACAGCTGCTATTTATGCATCCAGAGCCGGGCTTAACCCCATTCTTTATCAGGGCCTCCAGCCTGGTGGCCAGCTTACCATAACAAATGATGTAGAAAATTATCCTGGTTATCCTGACGGAGTTATGGGTCCGGAGATGATGGAGGACTTTAAGAAACAAGCAGAGCGTTTTGGCACTGATGTACGCTATGGTATAGCTACAGCCGTGGACTTTTCGTCACAACCACACAAAGTTACCATCGATGATCAAAAAGTGATCGAAGCGCATACTGTGATCATTTCTACAGGTGCATCTGCAAAATGGCTGGGTCTTGATTCTGAGTCCCGCTTAAATGGTAGTGGTGTTTCTGCATGCGCTGTCTGCGACGGCTTTTTCTACCGTGGCCAGGATGTAGCCATAGTTGGTGCCGGTGATACAGCTGCTGAGGAGGCGACATACTTATCGAACCTGTGCAACAAAGTATACATGCTGGTACGTCGCGACGAAATGCGTGCCTCCACCATCATGCAGGAGCGTGTGAAAAATACCAAAAATATAGAAGTTCTTTGGAATACCTCTACAGATGAGATTCTGGGTGAACATACTGTAGAAGGCGTCAGGGTTAAAAATACGATCACAAATGAAACACGCGAGATAGCAGTTAAAGGCTTTTTCGTGGCAATTGGCCATCAGCCGAACTCCGACATCTTTAAAGATTACCTGAACCTGGATGAAAATGGTTACATCCGTACGATTCCGGGTACTTCTAAAACAAATATTGATGGCGTTTTTGCCTGCGGCGATGTACAGGATTTCACATACCGGCAGGCTGTAACTGCTGCCGGATCAGGCTGTATGGCTGCATTGGATGCAGAGCGCTACCTGGCTTCGCGTAATTTGCACTAATTTTTAAAGCATAAACGCTTCAGTATGCACTTTTTTAAGTATAGCCATGTTGGAGAATTTATAATAAAATGGCGCTGAAGTAGTTTAACATGCGATATACTTATTGCAGCTTAGCCAAAGTTGATACTCATGTCACAATTTAAGTTACCCTTATTTTGGGTTCTTTTTTTAATGTGTTTTGTGTGGGGCACACCAAATGCCCAGGCACAAAGCAAAGTAAAGGACCTTTTTAAAGTAAAGTCTCCTAAGATACAGTATGTTAGGCCAGACACAACCATTCTGATCAAGTATGACGAGTTTCCGGATGAAAACTCTGATGCCGATCAGTCGATCTTTTTTAATCCCAAGAAAGAACTCTCAATTGTCAGCGAAGACACCTCCGAGCTCGACCTGGGGGAGCAGCATATCGTGGAGATGTCTGAAGAGGTGCTGGTAGATTCATCGTGGGTTAAAATTGCAGGATACTACGCTATTTGGGATACGCGCAATATCAACCCCTACAGAATGGATGGCCGTCAGCTGAAAGATACGGTAGATATTAAACTCTACGACCCTCGTCATAATCGTAATTACAAGATGCCTCTCACCGAAACACCTATCACCAGCCACTTTGGGGCTCGTGGGGGGCGCTGGCACTACGGTACAGATATAGACCTCACGACGGGTGACTCTATCTTTGCTGCTTTTGATGGTGTTGTACGCATCAACAAGTGGGATGGCGGTGGATATGGCAACTACATCGTTGTGCGCCACTACAATGGCCTGGAGACCTTATACGGCCACATGAGTAAAGCTATCGCAGAACCGGGTACGTTTGTTAAGTCAGGAGATCTTATTGGTTTAGGAGGTAACACCGGACGAAGCTCCGGGTCTCATCTTCATTATGAAGTACGCTATCAGGGAAATCCAATTGATCCGGAGAACATGTATGATTTCCCGGACTACTTACTAAAAGGCGAAAACTTTGTAATTACGTCAGCGCTGTTTAATTACTCAAACCGTGCCAGGTCTGGCAGCGTTAGTAGTGGCAGAAGGACAGCTTATCATACTGTAAGGAGCGGAGATACATTATCAGGAATTGGTAAAAAGTATGGCGTTTCTGCCAGCCAGATAGCTAAATTAAATGGCATTAGCACACGAAGCACACTGAGAGTTGGGAAAAAGCTACGTGTACGATAATCGATAGATAAAACTATGAAATTAGATATACTTGCATTTGCCTCTCACCCGGATGATATCGAATTAGGATGTTCCGGTACGCTGATAGCTCATATTGAGGCGGGCAAAAAAGTTGGGATCGTAGATCTGACCAGAGGAGAGTTGGGTACTCGGGGAACTCCGGAGCTGCGGTTGCAGGAGTCTGAAGCTGCCTCAAAGGTAATGGGTTTACATGCCAGGGAGAACCTGGGTTTTGCGGATGGTTTTTTATTGAATGACAGGGAACATCAACTGAAGGTCATAGAAATGATTCGCAAGTATAAGCCTACCATCATTATCATGAATGCAGTTCATGACCGCCATCCTGATCATGGGCGCGGTTCTGAGTTAGTGTCAGAGTCTTGCTTTAAATCAGGACTCAGGATGATAAGAACTACTGATGAAAAAGGAGAGGAGCAGGAAGCCTGGAGGCCAAAGGCAGTTTATCATTACATTCAGGACCGCTTGATAACACCGGATCTTGTTGTTG
Organism: Pontibacter sp. MBLB2868; assembly: GCF_051904785.1. Taxonomy (NCBI): domain Bacteria; kingdom Pseudomonadati; phylum Bacteroidota; class Cytophagia; order Cytophagales; family Hymenobacteraceae; genus Pontibacter; species Pontibacter sp. MBLB2868. The sequence continues at coordinate 1,520,121 of NZ_CP196710.1, forward strand.
ATGTAACAGGACACTGGGATAAGAAAATGGAAACAATTCGTGCTTTTAAATCCCAGTTTTACAATCCAGACGACTCAAGCCCAAACACCTATATTTCTTCCCCTGAGTTTTTAGAGTTTATTGAAGCCCGTGCAAAAGAAATGGGCCATTCTATAGGGGTAACTTATGGAGAAGGGTTCACGAAAGAGAGAAATATTGGTATCAAGAGTTTCTTTGATCTGATTTAATTCAAATACCCATAAAACAAAAGCAGGCACTCTATATTGAGCGCCTGCTTTTGTTTTATGGGTAACCTAAACCGGAGTATTGGTTTAGCAACCTCTAGGTCCTGTTTTTCCGCCAGTTAGAGCCCTGTGCATTTTGTTTGTTAATGTTGGCTTCAACGGCGGGTTTCTTATTGTTTACAAGCATAGCTGCCAAAACAACCGCGACTTCCTCAGCGCCATCAGACAATTGCTGCTGCAGCACATCCGGATTAAAGTAACGCTCTATAAACTTCGTGTCAAAATTGCCGCTCACGAACGCTTCGTGCTGAAGAACATACTTACCGAATGGTAAAGTAGTCTCTATGCCTGTGATCTGATACTCGTCGATTGCACGCAACATCTTATCAATTGCTTCCTCTCTGTCTTTCCCGAAAGTAACCAGTTTAGCGATCATCGGATCATAGTATATAGGAATGTCCATGCCCTGTTCAAAGCCATCATCAACGCGAACCCCTAAACCCTGCGGTCTCTTATACGTTTCCAATCGACCAATATCAGGAAGGAAATTATTGGCAGGATCTTCAGCATAAACCCTTAGCTCTAAGGCATGTCCGTAAATTTCAAGGTCTTCCTGCTTAAAGCGTAATGGATTTCCTTCTGCAATTAAGATCTGCTCTTTTACCAGGTCTAGCCCGGTTATTTGCTCTGTTACAGGATGCTCAACCTGTAAACGGGTATTCATTTCAAGGAAGTAAAAGTTGAGATTTTCATCTACCAGGAACTCAACGGTGCCAGCTCCTACATAATCGCAGGCTTTCGCAACATTAACGGCACAGCGTCCCATTTCATCCCGTAAGGCAGGAGTGAGAATAGAAGAAGGTGCTTCTTCTATAACTTTCTGATGACGACGCTGTATCGAGCATTCACGCTCAAATAGATGCACAATATTTCCGTGTGTATCACCTAAAACCTGTATTTCGATGTGGCGGGGGGAACCGATATATTTTTCAATAAACACGGATCCGTCTCCAAAGGCAGATGTAGCCTCGCTAACAGCTAACTGCATCTGCTCTTCAAACACATGAACATTTTCAACAACACGCATCCCTTTGCCACCACCACCGGCGCTGGCTTTGATCAAAATAGGGAAACCAACCTGGCTGGCAATTTCCTTGGCAGCTTCCACATCCGTGATAGCTTCTTCCGTACCTGGCACCATTGGAATGTTATACTTCGCTACAGCAGCTTTGGCAGCCAGTTTGCTACCCATCAGCTCAATTGCCTCCGGTGAAGGACCTATAAAGACAATACCTGCCTCTTTTACCTTTTTAGCAAATTCAGCATTCTCTGACAAGAAACCATAGCCAGGGTGTACAGCGTCAACATGAAGCTTCTTACAAACATCGATGATTACATCCCCACGCAGGTATGATTCATTGGATTTGGGTCCGCCAACACAAACAGCTTCATCGGCAAATCGTACGTGAAGGGCATTTCTGTCTGCCTCGCTATAAATAGCAACCGTTTTGATTCCCATTTCTTTTGCTGTGCGCATTACCCTAAGGGCGATCTCACCTCTGTTTGCTACAAGTAACTTGTTTATTTTTCTCATGCAGGTGCTTTATTTATCAAAGTTCAAAGAAACAGCTTTGAGACCAAAGTTAAAAGATGTATGTTTAAAAAGGTTCGTGCGATATAGCATATTGATTGTATATGTATCATTAAAAGCATAAATTTGCGTTGCTTTGTGCCTTAGCGTATATATAGGGTAAAAGCTTAGAAAAACAGAAATTATCCCGATAACTAAATTATTACACAAGTGGATTTATTCGAAAAGTTGTTGACCAACAGAGGTCCATTAGGAAGCCACTCTCACTATGCACATGGCTACTTTACATTTCCAAAGCTAGAGGGGGAGATTGCGCCACGCATGAAGTTCAGAGGCAAGGAAGTGCTGACCTGGAGCTTAAACAACTATCTTGGCCTGGCCAATCATCCTGAAGTTCGTAAAGCGGATGCAGAAGCAGCAGCGGATTGGGGTATGGCTGCCCCAATGGGCGCACGTATCATGTCTGGTAATACGAACCTTCACGAGCAGTTAGAAGCTGAACTGTCTGAATTCGTTAAAAAACCTGATACGCTGTTACTCAACTTTGGGTACCAGGGCGTACTATCTATTATCGATGCCTTAGTTGACCGTCATGATGTAATTGTATACGACGCAGAGTCTCATGCATGTATCATTGATGGTTTGCGCTTGCACCAGGGCAAACGTTTTGTATATGCGCACAACGATATGGAAAGCCTTGAGAAGCAGCTTGAGCGTGCAGCGCGCTGGGTTGAAAATACAGGTGGTGCCATTCTTGTGATCACGGAGGGTGTTTTTGGTATGTCGGGTAACATCGGCAGCCTGGACAAAGTGGTTGCTTTGAAGGATAAATTTAACTTCCGTTTGTTTGTAGATGATGCGCACGGTTTTGGAACGATGGGAGAGACAGGTGCCGGTACAGGTGAGTTCCTTGGTTGCCAAGATGGGATTGACGTATACTTCTCTACTTTTGCCAAGTCAATGGCTAGCATCGGCGCGTTTGTTTCTTCTAACGAGCAGGTAGTAGAGTATCTTCGCTATAACATGCGTTCGCAGATCTTTGCGAAGTCACTTCCGATGCCTTTAGTAGTAGGAGCCCTGAAGCGCCTAGAGCTGCTTCGTACTAAACCTGAGCTAAAAGATAAGCTTTGGGAGGTAGTAAATGCCCTACAGACTGGCCTGCGCGAAAAAGGCTTTAATATCGGTACAACACAATCTCCGGTTACACCAGTATTCCTGAATGGCCAGATTCCGGATGCAACCCAGTTAACCCTTGACCTTCGTGAGAACTACAGTATCTTCTGCTCAATCGTTGTGTATCCGGTAGTGCCTAAAGATGTTATCATGCTACGTCTTATCCCTACTGCAGCGCATACGTTGTCGGATGTGGAAGAGACAATTTCAGCGTTTGAGAAAATAGCACAAAAATTGGACAAAGGCTTGTACGCAAGTCCTGCAGTTACCGCTTAATTGGCTTAAAAGGCATATATTAAATTTTCTTAATTTTTGCTTGTTTGTAACAAATGTGTATATTGGAGCAGTAAAAACAATTGTTTCACTATAACAAATAGCTACAATGAACAATAACTTTAACAAATTGAGAGACCTAGTAATGTCGTTAGAATCTGATTTCGAAAAGTTCTACGATAAAGGTAACGCTGCCGCTGGTACTCGTGTACGTAAGGGTATGCAGGACCTTAAAAACATGGCACAGGACATCCGTAAGGAAGTTCAGGACATGAAAAACAGCACTGCTGAGAAAAAATAAGCTCCAGACAGACTGAAAGAAATAAAAAAGGTGACCTGTATAGGTCACCTTTTTTATTTATAAGAAACTGTAAATCAGCTACTTTACAGAAACCAGGTAGTAGTTTTTCTTCCCTTTCTGCACAACAAGGTATTTTTTCTGTAGCAATTCAAAATTAATTGCGTCATCAGGCCCCTGTACCTTTTGCCTATTTATACTTACACCACCATTCTTGATCATACGCTTAGCTTCACCCTTCGAATCGAATATTTGTCCGCTGGTTACATCAGATAAAAGATCTGAAACGTTACCCGCCTCCTGGTAGCTGCTTTGGCTGATCTCAATCTGTGGCACACCTTCGAAAACTGAAAGCAAAACATCCTCTTTTAGGCCCTTCAGGGTCTCCAGATCACCTTTACCAAATAAAATTTCTGAAGCATCTACAGCAGAAAGATAATCTTCTTCAGAGTGTACCCGAATTGTAACATCTTTAGCTAAGGCTTTCTGTAAAATGCGCAAATGCGGGGCTTGTTTGTGCTCTTCAATCAGGCGTTCAATCTCATCTTGAGGAAGTAATGTAAATACCTTGATCAGCTTTTCAGCCTCTTCGTCGGAAAGGTTAAGCCAGAACTGGTAAAACTTATATGGTGACGTAAGTGCAGCATCTAACCATACATTGCCACCCTCTGACTTTCCAAATTTAGTACCATCAGCTTTTGTTACCAGTTTGCCTACTAAGGCATATGCTTTTCCTCCGTCTATGCGACGGATAAGCTCGGTACCAGTGGTAATATTACCCCACTGATCAGAGGCCCCCATCTGCAGGCTTACTCCTTTGTTCTTATATAAATGATAGAAGTCGTAGCCCTGAATCAGCTGATAGGAGAACTCAGTAAATGATAAACCTTCAGCACGATCACCCTCTTCGTCGGCACTGATCCGTTTCTTAACAGAATCTTTCGCCATCATGTAGTTTACTGTAAGGTGCTTGCCAACTTCGCGCAGAAATCCAAGGAAGCTAAACTCTTTAAACCAATCGTAGTTGTTCACTATCTCAGCTGAGTTGGCTCCGCAATCAAAATCCAGGAACTTCTCCAGTTGCTTTCGTATGCCTTCCTGGTTTGCGCGTAGTGTCTCCTCATCAAGCAGGTTTCTTTCAGCCGATTTCCCAGATGGATCACCTATCATGCCGGTAGCACCTCCTACCAAAGCAAAAGGCTTATGGCCGGCACGCTGTAACTGCACCAGTAGCATTATGGTTGCCAGGTTACCAATATGCAGCGAGGTAGCGGTTGGGTCAAAGCCAATATAGCCGGATGTCATACCAGAGGCCAGTTTTTCTTCTGTTCCAGGCATGAAGTCGTGAAGCATGCCTCTCCATCTTAATTCTTCTATTAAATTCATGTAGATCTAATTCGTGTATCAAGGCAAATATAAAAAAGATATACCTTAACTTTCCCGCCTATACTTTAAATTTGTGTACGCACTAATTTTACCTTTATGTCGCACACACCCGAAGCAATTCTCGAACAGCTAAAGCAAAAGCAATTTGCGCCTGTTTATTTTCTGCAGGGCGAAGAGTCTTTTTACATTGATGCCATAGCAGATTATATTGAAGATAATGCTTTACAGGAGCACGAGAAAGGCTTTAACCAGGTAGTTCTTTATGGCAAAGATGTAGATGTGTCAACAATACTGCTACAGGCAAAGCGTTTCCCGATGATGTCTGAAAAATCGGTTGTGATCGTTAAAGAGGCCCAAAGCATACAGGACATTGAGAAGGAGGAGGGTATGAAGCAACTGGAGGCTTATCTTCAACGGCCACTGACCTCAACGATACTTGTGTTCTGCTACAAGCACAAAACGCTCGACGGCCGTAAAGCACTCGCTAAAGCTGTCACAAAACATGCTGTTCTTGTAACTACTAAAAAACTTTACGACAACCAGGTACCTGCCTGGGTTAACAGTTACCTGAAACAAAAAGGTGTAAAAGCAACTCAGCAAGCAGTTCTGTTGCTGAGCGAATATATTGGCTCTGATCTTTCAAGGCTGGCAAATGAAATTGACAAACTACTTATTAATCAAAAGCCCGGAGCCACAATTGATGAGCGCGTTGTGCAGGAGAACGTAGGGATCAGTAAGGAATATAATATTTTTGAACTGCAGGCGGCTATCATCGCGCGGGATGCTCTCAAAGCCAACCGTATCATACATTATTTCGAAGCAAACCCGAAGAATAATCCACTGATCCCCAATTTGTCCATGCTATTTAACTTCTTCACGAAATTGCTGTCATTGCATATGCAGCAGGATAAATCAGAGCAGGGGTTAAGGAAGAGTTTGGGCAGCCAGGGCTGGAAAGTAAAGGATTATGTGCTGGCTATGCGGGTCTATCCGTTGCAGCGTTGTGCAGACATTATCCATTTTGTGAGGGTAGCAGACCTGCAGGTAAAAGGGATAACAGGAGGCGATATGTCTGATGCTGATATATTACGCGAGTTGATCTTTAAAATACTGCATCCGGTTCCGCGGACTGTTACCACATAACCGAATCTTTATTTTTATGCGGATACAATAACACATCATTTTCCCCATTATATAGATGTTAATCTATATACCATGAGGGGCAATTATAGCAGAAAACTGCAAAACGGGGCCTGCGCTTTTTAAAATTTATTTAACTTTGAAAAAGGTACCTTCTGCTATAACCGTTAAGAATGGGTTTGCAGCACGAATGTACCTCTATCAATGGAACGAAATAACCTGACTCTCCCTATGGGTGATAATAAACGTATGAAATTAGCTTATAAGATAGCCATTGCCTCAGTTTTGGCTGGTGGGTCGCATGTGGTAGTTGCACAGCACACGCAGGCTTTTACTGCCAATGAGAGATTCTATCATGAAGGCCTTGAGTTGTTTGACCGGGCCAAGTATGGTCCGGCGCAGGAGGCCTTTAAGAAATATATAGAGCTTATCGGAGATAATGCCAGAACTGCCGATGCCCGCTTTTACTATGCATTGAGTGGCCTGTACCTGCTTCACCCTGATGCTGAGCAGCTGATCCTGGATTTTGTAAAAAAATATCCTACGCATCCGAAAACGGCCTTAGCTAACTATGAACTGGGTTTATATTATTTCGAGCAGAAAGACTATAAAAAAGCGGTCGAACTTTTAAAGCTTGCTCCAACACATTTGCTTAGCATTAAGCAGAATAAGGAGCTTGAGTTCAAGTTGGGCTACTCATACTTTGCAATAAAGGATTTCGATAACGCTAAGATCTATTTCGACAAAAATAAAACAACTGGATTCCGCGAGGATGAGCATCGTTTCGGGTATGCATCCAGCTACTACGCCGGCTATATCGCTTATCGTAAAGGTGACTATGCCAGTGCAAAAGCTGATCTGAAAGTTGCCGAGAAGAATGAAGCTTACGCCAACATTGTTCCTTATATGATCACGGAGATCCTGTATAAGGAAAATGATATTTATGAAGTGATCCGGTATGGGGAGGCAGCTTTAGCCAAGAAACCGGCCGTGCAGCAGTCAGATGAGATCGCTTTGCTTGTAGGTGATGCTTATTACCAGAAAGCTGATTATAAAACTGCTGAAAAGTACTTCAGTAAGTATGCAGAAGGCAAGCGTTCCCTTGATCCTGTTGTGCAGTATAAGATCGCGTTTACCGATTTTAAGAACAACAACTATAAGAATGCCATTGCCAATTTTAAGGAAGTGGCACTTAAAAAGGATGCTCTTGGTCAGAATGCCGCTTACTACCTGGGTTTAAGTTATTTAAAGGAGAATAATAAACAGTTTGCTTTAACTGCTTTTGATCAGGCACGCAAAAACGACAAAGATAAAGACGTAACAGAAGCAGCTACGATAAAATATGCCCAGGTAAATTATGAGTTGGGGAATTTTAAAGAGGTGATCAACTCACTGGCAGAGTTCCATAAAAATTACCCTGACTCAGACCAGGCTGAAGAAGTAGACAAAATCTTAAGTGAGGCCTATTTCAGTTCCAATAACTATGTTGATGCGATCCGCCATATTGAAAGTATGGAGAAGAAGACCTGGCGCATCCTGCAGACCTACCAGCGGGTAACGTATTACCATGCCGTAAACCTGTTTAATGATGCCAAGTTTGCCCAGGCTGTAGCCATGCTGGATAAGTCGTTGCAGTACCCGTACGACAAGGATGTTACAGCAGCAAGTCACTTTGTAAAAGGAGAGGCCTATTCTATCGGTCAGCGGTACGACGACGCGATCACCAGCTATGGTGCCGTTTTCCGTACTTCTCCAAATGCAAAAGAAGACTATTATACTAAATCGAGGTATGGTATAGGGTATGCCTATTATAATACCAAGGATTATGATAAAGCCATGACTCATTTCAAGGCTTATCTTGATGCGATCAAACCAAGCAACCCGAACTATAACGATGCCACTCTTCGACTGGCTGATACTTATTATGTAAACAAGCGGTATAATGAAGCGCTGACACTTTATGAGCGGGTAGTAGCTTCCAGTTCACCGGACCGCGACTACGCCCTATTCCAAAAAGGGGTGATCAATAGCATTATAGGGCGTAACGATAAGGCAGTGCAGGCGCTGCAGGAGGTTATAGCTAAATTCCCAAGCTCTCGTTACATCGACGATGCGCAGTACCAGCGTGCCTTGATCGACTTTGAAGCAGGAAATTACCAGGCAGCTGTAACCGGCTTCACTACGTTGATCAACAATATGCCTGAAAGCAAACTGGTGCCTTATGCACTACAGAAGCGAGGTATTGCGTATGCTAACCTGAAGCAAAATGATAAAGCCATTGCAGATCAGCAACGTGTACTAAACGAGTTCCCAAATTCCAAAGTAGCCAGTGGAGCACTCTACAGCTTACAGGAAGTACTCGGCTCGGAGAACCGCACGAATGAATTTGACAATTACCTGAATAAATACAAAACAGCAAACCCGGATGACAGTGCTCTGGAAAGCATTGAATTCAACTCTGCTAAGAATCTGTATTTCAGTCAGAATTATGAGCAGGCTATACCTAAGTTTGAAGGTTATATTCAGGCATACCCAAAGAGTAAGTTCGTGCCGGATGCCAAATATTTTGTGGCTGATTCATACCTGCGCATCAACAATGTGCCGGAAGGGTTAAAACGCATGAAGCTGGTGATCGCTGAAAACAAATCAGAATTCGTAAACCGTGCGATACAGCGCGTAGCTGATCTGGAGTTTGAAGCTAAGAATTATAACGAGGCTATCAAGTTCTACTCTCGCCTGCGCGACTTAGCAACTAACCGTAAAGAACAGCAAACAGCTTTAACAGGCTTAATGCAGAGCTATTACCGCATCAATGATTATGAATCAACCAAGCGAGTAGCCAATGAGCTGATCAGCCAGGGCAATGCAGCCCTGAATGCGTATAACTCCGCACTGTTGTTCAGAGCTAAAGCAACCTATGCACAGGGTAACCTGGACCAGGCACTAAAAGAACTTCGTGAAACTACCCAGACGGCAACGGATGTGAATGGGGCAGAAGCGCATTACCTGATTGCTGAAATACTGTACAAACAGAAAAAGTATAAGGAGTCTCTGGACTTTGCTTTCAGCTTTAACACGAAGTATTCTAATTACGATTACTGGTTAGGTAAAACATTCCTGATCATCGCAGACAATTATGTAGCTCAAAATGAGCTGTTCCAGGCTAAAGCTACGTTAAACTCCATCATTCAAAATGCTCCGAACAAAGAGATAGTAGCTGAAGCAAAGCAAAAATTAGCAAAACTTGAAGGTAAGGCAACACAGGATGAGACGCAGCAACAGCAGCAGAATCTGCTGCCAGCTACAGACTCGACAGACCAGTTGCCGGCAAACGACTCAACTGATCAGCAGTAACAGGTTCGTATTATCTGATTGTTTTTAAACAGAATCATCACCATGAGAAATAAATTAAAATTAGCCTCACTTGCCATTGTTTTTTCTGTTGGGTACAGTTACATGAACCAGGCTATGGCACAGACACAGGGGTGGGGCGAAGGGGCCAAACTGGAAGATACCGAAATTGTGGTAGAGAAGAACCGTGTGATAGAGTTACCACAAGCTGCCCGGAATTTCGAGAAGTTCAGAATTCCACCTCCCGAGACCGGTGACAGAAATGTGCGTTACCGTTTTGTGGATTACCGTTTGCCTTCGCAAGACATTAACCTGCAGTTAAAAGTACTTACTATCAAGCAGGATGAACTAACAAAACTGTATGGCAACTACCTGAAAGCAGGCCTGGGGAACTACGGTAGCTTATACCTGAAAGGTTACTTTCATAATAAACGCAGTGATGTCGCTGATTTCGGAGCAGTTGTAAGCCAAATCTCCTCAGCTCGTGGGCCGGTAGATAAAAGTAATTCTGCTGTATCGAATAGTTCGATAAGTGCTCATGGAGAGCGCTATTTAAAAGGCGCTACTTTTGGCGGCAGCTTAGCTTATGGCCGTGATAAGTATAATTTCTACGGCTATGCACCGTCTCTGGAGCAGGAAATTGAAAAGGACTCTATAAAGCAGGTGTTTAACAGGATCTCTGCAGAGGCTTTTCTTCACAATCAAACATCAGGTTCACCCTTTCTTTATAAGACGGACATAAGGTTTAATTACTTGAATGACCGATATGATATGAGTGAGGCTAACTTTGCTGTCGGTTTCAAGAGCGATTATGCGATTGATGATGTATCAGCTTTCAAAGTTGATGCCGATGTGTCGCTTATATCCCAGAATGATTCTTCTAGTGTTAGCCGTAACTTTGTAAAAATTCACCCTGCTTATCAAAGGCAGCTGAATGCATTGCGACTTACTTTTGGTGCGACAGTAGCTTATACAAGTGATGAGGTAAATGATGCAAGAAAGTTAAACGTGTATCCTGATATTCGATTGGGTGTTGAACCAATAAAGGATAACCTTTTGATTTATGCAGGTTTAGGTGGCGATCTTGAAAGAGTTTCTTTATATAATCTTACACGTGAAAACCCTTGGCTGTCTCCTAATGTGCAGGTGGCTGACGTAAATAAAGGCCTGGAAATATATGGCGGCTTTCAAGCCAACATTGCGAACTATGTACATCTTACGGGGCGTGTCGCATACCAGAATTTCCGCAATTTATACTTCTACAACAACGCAGCCGATGACTCAACTAAGTTTGACCTGATTTATGATGATGGTCTTACAAATATTTTAAATTTTTATGCGGAGGCTTCCTTCAATTATTCGGATGAGATTCGGTTGGGTTTAAAGGCTGATTATAACAGCTATGACCTTGCTACCCTCGAGCAACCGTTTCATCGCCCGGAGCTGATGGCCAGCGTTTTCGGTACCTATAACTTCTACGATAAGATTCTCTTTAACTCAGAACTTTATTATATTGGGAGTTCATTTGGCCGTATCACCCGTCCTGATGGTTCAACAGTGCTTCGGGAAACCGACACCATTGTGGACCTCAACCTGAAGGCTGACTACAAATTCACAAATAATTTTACGATTTTTGTGATGGCTAATAATATACTTGGAAAGAAATACGAAAGGTTTGTAAATTACCCAAGTAAAAGCATAAACCTGTTAGGTGGTGTTACTTACTCATTTTAATGCCTATGGTAGAAACGCACATTAAGTCACTGCTGTATGACCACGACTGCGTCATCATCCCTGAGTTTGGGGGACTGATCACGCGTTATGTGTCTGCCCGTATCAACCCGGTAAAGCATACGCTTACGCCTCCGTCCAAAAAGATCGCCTTTAACGAGAAACTTGTTTTAAACGATGGCTTGCTGATCAGCACCATCGCTTATCGTAACAATGTTTCAAAAGAGGTGGCTCAAAGGATGGTTACCGAATTTGTGCACCAGGCAAAAGCTACCCTACATACCGAAAGCAAATTTGAGCTGCGTGATGTTGGGGTATTCAGGTATAACCAGGAGCGGAAGCTGGAGTTTGAGTATGTAGCAGCTGATAACATGCTGGAAGCAAGCTTTGGTTTGCCGGATCTTGTGGCAAGGCCGATCAGGATAGAAGAGCCTGCTGTTTTGCGAACACTTCTGAAAGAGCGTCAGCAGGAGCCGGTTCATGTAAAGCAACCGCTTCGTAAGCGCCTGAAGCGCGCCTATAATGTGGCTGCCGGCTTAGCATTAACAGGTCTTACAATGTCAGCGTTATACTTTCTTTCATTACAGACGGACTATAACCTGAGTAGCTTAAACCCGATCATGCTTGTCAGCTCCGGTTTTAATACAACGACTGCTGTTACCGCTGATAAATACACCAGCGACTATGTGCCGTTTACGGAGGAGGAGCGCTATGCAAACTATCAGGCAATACTACCTGTAGCAGCAGAAACAAACACTGTTGAGGCCGAGTTGGCAACAGAAGAGGAAGAATACTCTCCTGAAGCAAGTGAAACTTTAGCTGACAGTGTGCAACAACCAATAAATGAAGTTGTTGCAAACAGCAACGATATTGCAGAAACAAGCTCAGTAACAAATGAGCCTGTCCTGACAATTAAAGGCAAGACCGGACGTTTTTATATCATCACGGGAGGTTACTCTACCGAGGAGAATGCTGGAATAAGCCGTGCTGCAATACGACAGGAAGGGCATGACTCTAAGGTTTTGTTACCTGGTAAAGGCAGCAAACTCTTCCGCGTGTCTGTTGCGGATTTTGAAACAGCAGAAGAGGCGCATGCCGCCCTGGCCAACTTTAGAAAATCATTCGGAGAAACTATTTGGGTATTTAACTATTAAAATGACTTCACTCTTATTACAAATCACTACTACTCCTGTTGACACAGCAACTGCTTTGGTTGACGGGGCAGAGGCTGCTGACACGTCAGTATCTCTATTTGACCTTGCTGTTAACGGAGGCTGGGCTATGTACCCGCTCGCGCTGCTCTCCTTAGCCGCCATCTATATTTTTGTGGAGCGTTACCTTACCTTAAAGAAAGCAGCAAAGAATCCGGAAGGTTTCAATGACAGGATCAAGAGCATGGTATTAGCCGGCGATATTAATGGAGCTAAAATGCTCTGCGCTCAGGCCAACACACCAATTTCCAGGATGATATCGAAAGGCGTATCCAGAATCGGTAGCCCTTTGAAAAACATAGAGACTTCTATCGAGAACGTAGGCAAAATTGAGATCAGCCGCCTGGAGCGCAATTTGTCTGCTTTGGCAACGATTGCAGGTGCTGCGCCAATGCTTGGCTTTTTGGGTACTGTTACCGGTATGATTGGAGCTTTTATCGCAATTGCACAGGCAGAAGGTTCCGTAAGCCCGAAACTTTTGTCAAGCGGTATCTATGAGGCGATGGTAACAACGGCAACCGGATTGATCATTGGACTACCGGCCTATGTTGGGTATAACTACCTGGTATCTAAAATTGATAGCATTGTGCACTCCATGGAGTATTCATCTATCGAATTCCTTGATCTGTTACAAGAACCACAACTGTAAGAATGAATCTTCGCTCTAAAAACAGGATTAACCCCGAGTTCAGTATGTCGTCTATGACGGACATTATTTTCCTGTTGCTTATATTTTTTATGCTTACCTCTAATTTTGTTACACCTTCTGGTTTGCCGGTTAGCCTGCCCAGCAGTAAATCATCTGACATTACCATGCAGAAGATTAGTGTAACGATTACAGATGACTTAAAGTATTACTTGAACGAAAAACCCATTGCGTTAGAGGAGATCGAGCCACAACTCACATCTCTACTGCAAGGATCAGAAGAAGGAGCAGTGGTGTTGCACGTAGACAAAAGCGTACCTGTCGAGTACCTGGTAAAGGTAGCTGGTATTGCTAAAAGCCTGAATGCAAGTGTAACGCTGGCCACTGTGCCAACCGAATAAGATTAGCCAGAATGTCTATAGCCCTAACACCCCAGGAAGAAAAGAATAAGCGCATCGCAGCCGGTGTAAGTATCGGCGTGCACGTGCTTATACTGCTGTTCCTGATTTACATGCTGGCCTGGCGCGCGCCTGATCCTCCTGCTCCAGAATATGGTATCGAATTAAATTTTGGTATGGATGCTGTAGGAAGCGGGGATGTACAGACTAAGGCTATTGCCAATGATTCTAAAAACAGAGAGGATAGCAAACCAGCTCCGACTCAGCCGGACCCTTTGCCTGAGCCGCAACCTGTTAATCAACCTACACCGCCTTCACAGCCTGTAGAAACGCCGAAAGTAGTTACTACCACCGCTGATGCACCAGTATCGGTGAAGGAAGTAGTAAAACCACAACCAAAGCCACAGCCGACTAAAGAGGTTACCAAACAACCTGCTAAGGAAACGCCTAAAGAAGAGGTGGTGAAAAAGGAGCCTGAGAAACCAAGATCTTTGTATCCCGGAAATCCATCCAATAACTCCGGAACTGGCAAGAGTGGTAGTTCTGACACACCTACTGGCAACAATAATGGAGATGACACCGGAAAAGTAGGTGATAAAGGTGATCCGGATGGTAAAGTGGACGCAAAATCTTTGTATGGCAAAGCAGGAGGCGGAAATGACGGATTGGATATGCCTGGATGGCGCTTTGATATTAAACCGCAGAAAGACCCTTATGCAAATGAGTCTGGTATTGTCCGGTTTAAAATAAAGGTAGACTCTGACGGAAATGTTACAAGTGCTGATGTGATAGAATCTACTGTTTCTCCTCATGTTGTAAACTGGTACAAAGATCAATTATTCACAAAAGCTTCATTGGTGCGCACAGGAACCGGATCAGCTGGAGCATCCGGTGTGGTTACGTTTGTTATCCGTTCACGCTAACACTTTTTTTGATTAATGACCTATCAAGAGTGCCTTGATTACCTATACCAGCAATTGCCGATGTTTCAACGCATCGGCAATGCTGCTTTTAAGAAGAGCCTGGATAATATCATTGCTCTATGCGATGCACTTGGGCAGCCACAGCTTAAATTCAAATCCATACATGTAGCAGGCACAAATGGAAAGGGCAGTAGCTCGCATATGCTTGCCTCTGTTTTACAGCAAGCCGGATATAAAACCGGACTCTATACTTCCCCACACCTAAAATCATTCACTGAACGTGTCCGCATAAATGGTCAGGAGCTTCCGCAGGACTACCTCATTGCCTTTGTAGAAAAACATAAGGGACTTTTTGAAAGTATAAGACCTTCTTTCTTTGAGATGACTGTGGCACTTGCTTTTAAGTATTTTGCAGATGAACGTGTCGATATAGCAGTTATTGAAGTCGGTTTAGGCGGCCGCTTAGATTCTACCAACATTATCACACCCGAGGTATCACTGATCACCAATATAGGATTTGATCATCAGAGTATGCTGGGTGATACTATAGGGGCCATTGCCTCTGAGAAAGCAGGCATCATTAAGCCGGGAGTTCCAGCCGTTATCAGTACCAAACAAGCTGAGGCGCAAGAAGTATTTGTGGCTAAAGCAGCCCAAGTAGCAGCCCCTTTATACTTTGCTCAAGATAATTTCCGGTTAGTGCTAAAGGAAGGAAACCTTGAAGGGCAGGTTTTCCAGGTTTATAAGGAAGATACTTTGTACCTTCAGGACCTTGAGATTGACCTGGCAGGACATTATCAGTTATACAATTTGCCGGGCGTGCTTCAGGTGATTGAGTTGCTGCAGGAAAAAGGTTATACTATACCTGAGTCCGCGCTTCGAAGTGGCTTAGCACACACCAAAGCTACGACTGGATTGAAAGGGCGTTGGCAGGTATTGCAACAATCGCCACTCACGATCTGCGACACAGGTCATAACATTGACGGCATCAGGCAGATCATTTCACAATTAGAAGCCCTGCAGCCAAAGCGGGTGCACCTGGTTTTTGGCGTTGTTAATGATAAGGATATTGCACCTGTCCTGAAACTGCTACCCAAAAACTATGTTTATTATTTCTGCCAGGCGGCCATACCACGTGCCTTGCCTGTTAATGAATTATATGAAAAAGCTGTTGCCGCAGGATTAGCAGGTGAAGCATACGCCACGGTGGCAGAAGCCATAACGGCGGCAAAAGCAAATGCGGCTCCTGATGAGGTAATATTTATAGGAGGTAGTACCTTTGTGGTTGCCGAGATAGAAGATTTATAAGTAATGGGAAGATCTAAACTACAAAAATTCGCTGCAATTGCAGAATGTGATAACGTTATTCAGGAAGGTGATGAACTGTATGGCAATATTGCCGGTAAGTGGCATCAAGTTCAGTTTGATAATAATAACCCTATTGTTTTAGAAGTGGGATGCGGCCGGGGAGAGTACACCATTGGCATGGCAAGGTTGCATCCGGAAAAGAACTTTATTGGTACCGATATCAAAGGAGCCAGGATCTGGAAAGGTAGTTCCATGGCAATTGAGGAGGAGCTAAACAACGTAGCTTTCCTGCGCACCTATATCGAACGTATCGAAGAGCAGTTTGAGGAGCATGAAATTGATGAGATTTGGATAACTTTCCCGGATCCGCGTCCAAAAGACCGC
Source organism: Pontibacter sp. MBLB2868 (assembly GCF_051904785.1). Lineage (NCBI taxonomy): Bacteria > Pseudomonadati > Bacteroidota > Cytophagia > Cytophagales > Hymenobacteraceae > Pontibacter > Pontibacter sp. MBLB2868. The sequence goes on from NZ_CP196710.1 coordinate 1,536,158, forward strand.
GATATCAAGAAAAGGCTTACTTCACCTGGGTTCCTGGATAAATACACTAAAATACTGAAGCCCGGAGGGATCATCCATCTTAAAACAGATAACCTTGGTTTGTACGAATATTCCCTGGAGGTATTACAAGAACGTAAGGTTGATGATCTTATTTATACTTCTGATCTCTACAGTTCTGATCTGCAGGATCATACAATGGGTATCTATACGACATATGAAAAGCGGTACCTCGCTGAAGGGGTTCCGATCAAATACCTTCAATTTAAAGTGCGCTAAAGCGTTTTAAATCAATTTAAACTAAGAGGGCCTGCCGAATTATTTTCAGCAGGCCCTCTTTTTACATAGTTAACAGCAGCGAAACTTTTGTGCTCCTGCTAAAGATTAAAGCTCCTCAATTTCTTCGAAAATTTCCTGCAATTCGTCAAAGTCTTTCAGACCAGGTTTTATTTCATGCCCGCCCTGTAGTCCTATGCCTGCCGGTTTTATTTGCTGCAGTGTTGTATTAATGTTGCTCTTATCCAAACCAAAGCCAATATATACACTGTATTCCTTCGCAAGTGCAGCCAGGAATTTGGTATTTGTATCGTCTATCGTATTAAAGTCATCTGAATAAACAATAAAAGAGTGGACTACGGTACTGTACAGCTCCATCATCTCCAGTAGTTCACTCTCTACAGTATCTTTGTTAATAAAGATCTTTTGAATAACAGGCCGGCTGATTTCTTCTATTTCATCGATAAGATAAGGCGTGTCCAGTTGAATAAAATCCAAGCCAAACTCTTCAGCCATATCATTTATTATCTCTGGTTTAGCCCGTTCAAACTCTCCGGCAAGTTGCACGCCTGACAGCCAACCAGTTATTTCTTTTAACTTTTCTGGCTGAACACGGTCTTTATCATCAAGTTTAAGATTAAAGCCGATGATGTCTACGCCCATGCCCGCACAATAACGTGCGTCGCTTAAATTGTTTATTCCGTTTACTATTACTGAGGTACGTAGCGACATTGTAAATTATACTTTAATTATTTTATTCGATTTCTTATACTGCAATCAGGCTTCAAAGTAAAAGCCAATTCTAAAACTATGCTACCTTTTTTGCATTTTTTTTGATACACTGATAACGTAAGAAATTTAGATTTCCATATTTGTAGCTACAATATTTGAGTGCCTGAATCTTTATTACTCTGTTGTTGTTGCTATATTTGTGAAAATTTAATATTAAGTCGCATTAAAGGTTTTTTATATAGATGAGTACAAAAGGAAGGGTGTTGGTAGCCATGAGCGGTGGTATTGACAGTTCAGTGGCAGCAGTAATGCTACATGAGCAGGGGTACGAGGTAATTGGTATGACCATGAAGACCTGGGATTATGCTTCCAGCGGTGCTAGTAAAAAAGAAACAGGCTGCTGTAGCCTGGATTCTATAAACGACGCCCGCAATATTGCTGTTAGCCTTGGTTTTCCGCACTACATAATCGATATCCGTGAGGAGTTTGGTGATTTTGTTATCAACCACTTTACCGATGAATATCTTGCTGGCCGTACGCCAAACCCATGTGTATTATGTAATACACACATCAAGTGGGATGCGCTGCTGCGCAGGGCCGACCAGTTGGGTTGTGAATTTATTGCCACAGGGCATTACGCTAACATCCGGGAGGAGAATGGCCGTTATGTGATCTCCAAAGGACTGGATGAACATAAAGATCAGTCTTATGCGCTTTGGGGAATTTCGCAGCAGAGTTTAAGCCGCACTATCTTCCCGCTTGGTAATCTGCATAAAACCGAGATCCGCCAGATGGCTTTAGACAGAGGATTTACCGAGCTGGTGAACAAACCGGAGTCTTACGAAATATGTTTTATACCTGATAACGATTACCGTGGCTTTTTAAAGCGCCGTGTAGAAGGCTTAGCCGAAAAAGTTGCCGGGGGTGAATTTGTGCTGGAAGACGGAACAGTTGTTGGCAATCATGAGGGGTATCCTTTTTATACTATCGGGCAGCGGAAAGGGCTGGGCGTAGCTTTAGGCTTTCCGGCCTATGTCACACGTATCGAAAAGGAAGGAAACCGCGTAGTGCTTGGAAATTATGAAGAACTGGCCAAGAATGCTATGACTGTTGGCAAACTGACTATGGGTAAGTATGAAAACCTGATTGATCAGCCTATTCCGACTATTACAAAAGTGCGTTATAATGATCCCGGTACCGAAGCCATAATTGAGCAGGTAGGGGATAAAATGAAAGTGCATTTCCTAAGTGGTGTTCATGCTATTGCTCCAGGGCAGGCAGCAGTTTTCTACGAAGGAAATGATGTGATAGGCGGTGGATGGATCGAATCTAATTTTAACTCTGACTTTAAGCTGGACGTGTTACAATAATGGTAAATAAAGCGCTGTTTGTCTTCCTGCTGCTGGCTGTACTAGCCGTTGGCTGTAAAGAGAATTATGTAGAGCCAGACAAGGAAGCCTTAGGCCTTGCTTATTATCCTTTGGAGATAGGTGATTACCGTATTTACAACGTTCTGGATATCCGTTATAAATTTAATGTAGGAGATACCACGCGTTTTCAAATCAAAGAACGCGTGGATACTACATTCTATGATCAGTCCGATAAGCTTACCTACAAGATCATCCGTTCTGTAAGACCCAACGAAGGCAGTGAGTGGGTTGATGACTCAGTGATGGTAATAACCAAAACTGAAAGCATGCTACTACTTACTAAAAACAACACCAAGTATGTGAAACTGGTATTTCCTGTTAAAGAGGGTGCCGTGTGGGTAGGGGATGCCTATAATGATCATGTCGCACCTGGCTGGATCGGCAATAAGATCAACGGTAAAGAAGTTTATACTTATGAAAGTGTAGGCCAGCCTTTTGAAGTATCCGGGGAAGTATATCCCGAAACTACTGAAGTGATACATGGTGACTTTAAGAACGATGGTGTGGTTTATAATGATCGAAAGGAAGTATATGCAAAAGGCGTCGGATTAATTTACAGTTTGTACAAACGAATTGATTATTGCTCGACTCAAGGCTGCAATTTTGCAGAGGGCTACAAACTGCAGGGGCATGAGCGATACGAATCCCTTATTTCTTACGGAAGCCTGTAGTATATGCGTCAACTGCTACTCTTCATAAGCCTTTTATACTTTAGCCCACTTTTTGGGGTGTTTGGGCAGACAAGTGGAACAGCAGCAACTCAAAAACGCATCATTTACTTTACCGATAAAAACAACTCTCCTTTTTCGCTGCAGCACCCGTTAGAATTCCTTTCCCCAAAGGCTATTGAGCGACGAAAAAGACAGCACATCCCTTTAATTAAACGAGACCTTCCCGTAAACCCCGCTTATGTTGCGGCTCTAAAAGTTCAGGGCATTTCTGTCTGGTATACTTCCCGTTGGTTTAATGCGGCCATTGTACAGTGTACACAGGAGCAGTGGGATGCTTTGAAGCAGTTGCCCTTTGTAAGATCTTCTCTGACACTTAACCGGGTTGCAGAGCCTGTTGGCGAAGTGGTGGAGGTACTAAAACACTCCGAAGTTCTTTCAATGTCAGCGCTCGAAGCTGATTTTTCGGAAGAGGAAGATTACGGACCAGCCTATCATCAGGCAAACATGCTGGGTGCACTGCAACTTCATAAGGACGGGTACAGGGGAGAAGGCATGACCATTGCCGTGCTGGATGCTGGTTTTCCGGGAGTACAAAACATAGCAGCATTTTCACATCTCTTTAGTCAGGGCAGGATAAAAGGCACCTTTGATTTTGTGCTGAAGCAGCAGCACGTTTATGGGGCCAACTCACATGGTACAGCGGTTTTATCAACTATGGCGGCTTACTATCCCGGCAAACTGATCGGCACAGCCTATAAAGCAAACTACCTGCTGTTAAGAACTGAAGACGCTGCCACAGAGCATCCGATAGAAGAAATAAACTGGTTACTGGCAGCAGAATATGCCGATAGTGCAGGTGCCGACGTGATCAATACATCGTTGGGTTATACAACGTTTGATGCACCTTCGAGAAGCTATACTTATACTGATTTAGATGGAAACACCACCCTTGTAGCCAAAGCTGCAGATTTTGCAGCTGCCACCGGAATGCTGGTAGTGGTGAGTGCCGGAAACGAAGGGAACAGTAGCTGGAAATACATTGGATCACCAGCTGACGCTGACTCCGTTCTCGCTGTTGGTGCTGTGGATTCTTTGGGTACAAAAGCTTCTTTTAGTTCTTTTGGGCCAAGTGCAGACGGACAGATAAAACCGGATGTTGTGGCCTTAGGGCAGAAAGCATACGTGCTGAATGCGGCTGGCAACGTCTCGAAAAGTAATGGCACCTCTTTTTCGGGCCCTATAGTAGCTGGCTTTGCAGCTAGTTTATGGCAGGCAAACCCTTACCGTACCAACTATGAGATGATTCAGTTATTGCGCAAAATGGGCAGTAATGCCAAAACTCCGGACAATTTAACTGGCTATGGTATTCCGTTGTATAGCCGCTACCTGGAAATTATCAGATATCTGCCAAAGAACAAGGAGGTACTAATTACAAATCCGGTATTGCATCAGCCTGTGATTCTGAGTTTTGGCAATGAATGGCTTTATAAGCCTGTAGAGGTACAGGTAATAGATGTAACCGGCAAAGTTGTACACCGGGAGCTATTAAACGAAGTTAGCCAGGAGCAGGAGCTGAAACTTGCCCCGCACTTACTGCGGAACGGCCTCTACTTATGCAGGCTTAGATCCGGTGATTTGATAGCAACCGTTCGTTTTGTTAAAATTTAATGTATTTTCAATCCTAATTAATAAACTACCTTTGTAGGTATGAGACCACTAATTGCCCCTTCTGTATTAGCTTCCGACTTTGCAAACCTTCAGTCGGAAGTAGAAATGCTTGAGAAAAGCCAGGCCGATTGGCTGCACATTGATATTATGGATGGCCGTTTTGTGCCAAACATTTCTTTTGGGTTTCCGGTGATGGAGGCTATAAAGCGCTATGCTACAAAACCGATGGATGTGCACCTGATGATCGTGGAGCCAGAACTCTACATTGAGCGTTTCCGCACAGCAGGAGCAGACATTATATCTGTTCATGTTGAGGCTTGTAATCATTTGCATCGTACCATTCAGCAAATAAAAGCAACGGGTGCAAAAGCCGGTGTAGCTGTAAACCCACATACACCAGTACTATTACTGGAAGATGTGATCGCTGATCTAGACATGGTTTGCCTGATGTCTGTAAACCCTGGTTTCGGTGGCCAGAAGTTTATCGAAAACACTTATAGAAAGATCGAATCGCTCAAAAACCTGATCATTTCCCGTAACTCACAGGCTTTGATTGAGGTTGATGGAGGTGTAAATGAGCAAAATGCACCCTTACTTCTGGACAAAGGAGCAGATGTATTGGTAGCTGGCAGCTTTGTGTTTTCTTCCGCCGATCCTATTCAAACAATAGCAGATCTGAAAAATTCATCTAAATAAACAGTACTGATGCTGAAATATTTATCGGTATGGCTCCTGCTACTTTTGCCGTTAGGTGTTTCAGCACAGCAAGCTATTCTAAAAGGCAGAGTACTAACGGAGGGGAATGTGCCTCTGGAGCTTGCAACTATTGGAATCAAAGGAACAACCGTTGCCACGCAATCAGACTCTGATGGTGCGTTTAGTCTACAGGTTCCTGCAAACCGCGACGTGATCTTACTGGTGCGCTTTCTTGGTTATAAAGAGCAGGAAAGAAAGCTCAGGCTACAACCTTCTCAAATTGCAAACCTCGAATTTAAGCTGGAATTAAACCCGAATCAGTTAGGTACTGTTGATGTACGGGGCAAGAATAACAGCGATACCCGGGAGCAGGTAAGCGTTACAAAATTAGACCCCCGCCTCACCAGAAATCTACCTTCTGCTTTCGGTGATTTTAATAAAATACTTGTTACCCTACCTGGTGTTACTAGTAATAATGAGCTATCGAGTACCTACTCCGTGAGAGGGGGTAATTATGACGAGAATCTTGTTTACGTTAACAATATTGAAATCTACCGGCCTTTCCTGATCACAGCAGCCCAGCAGGAGGGACTCAGCTTTGTGAACCCTGACCTGGTAGATGATATAGAATTTTCATCGGGAGGATGGCAACCCAAGTATGGCGACAAACTCTCCTCTGTACTTAGCATCCGGTATAAAACGCCTCAAAAATTTGCAGCCTCTCTTACAGGTGGTTTAACAGGTGGTTCCCTACATCTCGAGTCGGCATCTAAAAATAAAAAAGTTACTTATTTAGTAGGAGTGCGCCATAAAAACGGGCAATATGTGCTTCAGGGGCTGCAGGTAGATGGGGAGTATAAACCTATTTTTTCTGATGCACAGGCATATGTAACAGTTGACCTGAGTAAAGCAGGCGCTGATGCTGGCACAACAACACTGGGCATACTTACCAGCTATGCACAAAACAAGTACCTGGTTATCCCGGAAAGCAGGGTTACTACTTTTGGTACCAGAAGCTCGCCTCTGCGCCTGTACGTTGGGTTTGATGGCCGTGAGTTGATGGAGTACCGCACTTACCAGACTGGATTGAATTTAAATCATCATTTTTCTGATAACTTCAATAGCGAGTTTATACTATCCGGCGTTCATTCCCGTGAGCGGGAGTTTCGCGATGTAGAGGCTGGTTACAGGCTAAGTGAGGTTAGCGTGAATGCGAATAATTTAGGAGAGGATGAGCGCACCAGGGGAGTTGGTAGTCAGTTTGATCATGCCCGAAACACTTTACTTGCCCGTTTTATTACAGCTGAGTCCCGTAATACATGGCGCTTCAGCCAGAGAAGTGCAGTTCTTTTTGGTGTTAAAGGTGGAATCGAGAATATTGCTGATGAAATCTCAGAGTATGGGTTTGTAGACTCAGCAGACTACGTTAATAAGAGCTACCTTTTGCAGTCGGACCTGAACCTGAATAGCAAGCGCTATAACGGATATGTGCAGCACACATTTGAGCTGGATTCTTTAAAAACTATTACCTATGGCATACGCGCAAGCTACTGGGACTTTACTAAAGAAGCTACCATTACCCCTCGTGTGCAGTATTCCTTTATCACAAAACATAACCCTGATTTATCTTTCAAAGCAGCCGCAGGCCTCTATTACCAGCCACCATTTTACCGTGAGCTACGGGATTTTAACGGGCAGCTGAACCAGGAAATAAAAGCACAAAGGTCGGTACATGCCATTATCGGCTCCGATTATCTGTTTAAAGCCTGGGGCCGCGATTTCAAATTTACGGCAGAGGCGTTTTACAAGCACATGACCAACGTTATACCATATGATGTGGACAATGTGCGACTTCGTTATTATGCCCGTAACAATGCCAAGGCCTATGCAACCGGACTGGATTTGCGGGTGAACGGCGAGTTTATTGAAGGTGCCGAGTCCTGGCTAAGTCTGGGGCTTTTACAAACTAAAGAGAACGTAGCAGGCGACTCTACATTTACCTATTCGCAGACGGGCGAGATAACCGGAAGGCAAGAACTAGGTTACCTTAGAAGGCCAACAGATCAGCTAGTGAACATTGGGGTTTTCTTTCAGGATCATTTACCTGATAACCCAACAATACGCATGTACTTAAACCTGATCTATGGTAGTGGACTTCCGTTTGGGCCTCCCAGGCAGCCAGAATACAGAAACGCATTCAACGGCAAATCTTACAAACGCCTGGACATAGGTTTTTCTAAATTGATCGTGCTGGAGAGTGAACTTATCGAGCGTAAGAAGGTAGCCTTACAGAGCCTTTGGGTAGGTTTGGAGATACTAAACCTGATCGATGCCAATAACCGCGTATCCTATACGTATGTGCAGGATGTGAACGGACTAACATATGCTGTCCCTAATTTCCTGACTGGCCGCAGGCTTAACCTGCGGTTTGTGGCAAAATTCTAAAACAGGCAGTTCAGAGAAAGGTCGTTTTAGCTATTGACTCCTAATTAGTTTTTATCTTCTTCCAGCTGCTATAAGCGGATTCTATTTCTTTTGCATACGTCTTATAGGAGTCCGGCTCAGCGCTTCCAAGCTTAATGGCTTTAGCAGTTAGATTGGTTGCCATTTCATACTCCTTATTCAAAGCGTAAAGTTTTGCTTTTATCCAGCTGTTAAAAAAGTTTTCTTTGATGGCAATAGATTTATTGATCCATTCCAGTGCTTTTTGATGGTGCTCTCTACGCGGCAACATGTACTCAGCACTTTGTGCCCAAATGTACCAGTCTTCCGGATCAGCCTTGGCTAAAGCTGCCTGTATATTAGCCAGTGCTTTCTTTTCGATCTCCGTTTCTATATTGATCGTAACAATTTTGTTTTCCCAAACTAAGTTTAACTTGCCGGTATTGGTGCCAATGTCAGAAAAATTGAATTGCATCGTCTCCTGGAAAGGGTGCTTTTTAGGATTTACCTCCAGATAAGCCACATCATTTAATTCGCTATACCCTTCAAGTCCCCATAGCGTAGTGTCTTTATTAAGCACAATATGCCATAAAGAGTCGCTTTTAGGAAGCAGGAAAAAGGAATAAGTACCAGCCGGGACACGTTCGTTGTTCAGGAAAAGTTCATCTTCAAAATGTATCAGAGTAGCCTCGTTAGCACCTGCACGCCAAAGTTTGCCATAAGGCACTAACCCTCCAAATACTTTACGTCCCTTAACACTTGGTGCATGGTAGCTCACTGAAATATCAGTTAAACCTATTGTTTGCTTCACAAAAGCTTCCGGACTGGCTTGTGGTAGCTTAAGCTGAGCATTGGCTTGCTCTGAGGTCAGTAATAAGGCAGCAAAAAGCAGGATAAGGGCAAAAATATTTCTCATAACACAGAAAATACAGGCAAATTGAACTGTTTAAACATATTGAAAAAACTATGCCAAGACGTATAATTTGGTCATAATTTTTAGCAAAGTTAATTAGAAAATCAGTTAGCCATACACTATACAAATCAATTCCTACGATAACCCAAAAGCACTTTTCCCTGGTTAGGCCAACAAGTACTCTTTTAAATAAATTATTTACCGAAATAATACAACATAATCTGCAAAATGCTGTATAGCTATTTTGTAACTCAATACATAATTGTTCTAATCCACTTTTTTATTAGGTTTTATATTGAAGCTGAGTACTTGTGTGTTCTAATTCAATTTAAAGTTATGCGTGCTTGTATTTTATAAAAGTGATTCAAGCATTAGCCATAGGTGTGCTGTAGCTATGTCTGCAGAGGTGTTTTGTTCTATTTTAACTAACCATTATTAACAGTTTATGATGTATGAATATTAAACTTTTACGAAATCGAATATTTAATGAGAATATGGTTTACCAGCGCATGCTGTTGGTTGCCATGTTCTTTTTGTTTTCTGCATGGGGGGTGAAGGCGCAAACAGTCACTACTGATAAGGATGACTATTCGCCTGGTGAGTATGTTATCATCACTGGTACCGGCTGGGAACCCGGCGAACAAGTTGATTTCACCTTCGAAGAAACTCCCAAACCAGAAACTTGCGTCAATTCCCATGATAATCATGCCATCGCCGATGCGAATGGCAAAATTTATTATAATGGTTTTTTGATTAAAGAAAATCATATTGGTGTTGCATTTGTATTAACTGCCATAGGGCAAGTATCAGGTAAAGTGGCTGTTACAGAGTTTACCGATGGAAATGTTAGGGTAAAAACAAGTGTTGGAATAATATCAGTTGAAGCAACTTTTTCATCGACCACAACCTGTAATAGTGGGCCAGGGGTTGTAATAAGTAATATTGGTTCATCAGGTTCCGCAATCAATGTTGGAGTAGCTGATGCTAATCAAAGACTATTTATTAGAGCTTCGGAATTTAACAATTTAGGTGGCCAATTTTTGTCTTGGTCTACAAAGGAAACTTATACAACTCCTGATCTAAATAAGCCATATGAAATCTGCGTAGTTGGAAAAAATGGCACAATAGATTTTACCGCAAACTATTCTACATGTACTGCTCCAACAATATCTTCTCAGCCGCAGTCTAATAGTACGACCACAGTTTATGGTAGCAATGTGACATTTAGTACAACAGCTAGTAATGCTGTTTCTTACCAATGGCAGGTTAGCTCAGATAATGGAGCTAACTGGGGTGATATAACAGGTAATCAATACGATACATCAATACCTGGAGAACTTAGAATTACTAAGCCTACAGTAAGTATGAATGGTTACAGGTATAGAGTTACTGTAACCGGTAATTGTACACCTAATGCAATTAGTAATGGTAATGCTACTCTAACAGTTAATCCTAAAGGATTAACCATAAACGGTGTTACAGCTTCAAATAAAGAATATGATGGCAATACAACAGCAACTTTGACGGGTACGCCTACACTAATTGGAGTAGTAAACCCCGATGTTGTTACTGTTGGTGGAGGAAGTGGTTCGTTTGCAACAGCAGGTGTAGGGAATGCCAAATCTGTAACCGTTACAGGTTATACTTTGGGTGGAGCCGGTGCTGCTAACTATATTGTTTCTCAGCCAACGGGTCTTGATGCTAACATTACAGCCAAAAATATTATAATTACGCCAACTGCGGGGCAGTCAAAAGTGTATGGAACTACTGATCCAATATTTACTTATACTCCAAGCGAAGCGCTGTTAGCTGGTAACAGTTTCACAGGTGCGCTTTCAAGAGTTGCCGGTGAAACAGTTGTTGCAGGGCCATATACTTATACAATAGGTACACTATCAGCTGGTCCGAATTACAGTCTGAGTTTAGGGGGTAACAATAAGTTTGCTATTACTCCAAAGGCACTTACAGCCACATCCACAGTTGCGACAAGGAAATATGATGGTACCACTGCACCAGGCACAGTTACATTAGGTACAGTTACCGGATTAGTAGGTACTGAAACCTTGTCCATTACTCCAACTGCAAGTAATTACGCTGATCCAAATGCAGGTACAGCCAAGAGCACAACTATTTCATATTCCCTTTCCAATGGAACAAACGGAGGACTCGCATCTAATTATAGTATGGCTCCACTTGTAACTGCAGGCATAGTGGAAAGAGAAAAATCAACAATTAATGTTATTGTAGGAGATCCATATACTTTCGATAACTCTGCTAAATCTATAAGCAGTGCAACTGTAACAGGAGTTGGTGGATCTACAGTTGGATCTGCTACTGTAGTGTATAAGCTGGGCAGCAACACAGTATCAGCTCCAACCAATGCTGGAGAATATGATGTGTACGCTTCATTTGTAGGAAACACGAATTATGAGCCAAGCACTGATAATAGCAAGAAGCTCCTTATTACCAAAGCAACACCGTCTGTCTCTTTAACATCGGCAAATTATACTTTTAATGGTAAAACTCAGGGCCCTGATGTTGCTTCAAACACTGGAACTGGTGAAAATTACTCTTTCAGTTATGCAGGTGTAGATGGTACAAGTTATGGACCTAATAACGCTAAACCTACAAATGCAGGTAATTACACAGTAACTGCAACAGTAGCACCAAGTGCTGATGGTAATTATAACACAGCCAGCTCTAGTCCGGTTGCTTTCTCTATTGACAGGGCAATACCAAATGTTACAGCGCAAGCTGCTTCAGAGCTTGTTTACAATGCTACTTCTAAAACTGGTACTGGTTCAGCTTTAGGCGTAGGAACACCTGCAGAAGTGTTAACCCCTGTTACTTTAAGCTATGCAGGCACAGGTACCACAAATTATCCTGTTAGTACAATTGCGCCAACAAATGCTGGTAGTTATACTATTACAGCAACATTTGCAGGTAACGATAATTATATAACACAAGTAAGTAACGCCATTCCATTTACCATTACTAAAAAACAGATAACTGTTACAGCTGATTCAAAGAGTAAGGTTTATGGCACTTCAGAAGATCCTGAATTGACTTACACAGTTTCTGGATTACTGAGCGAAGATAATTTAACTGGAAATTTATCAAGAGTAAGCGGAGAGGATGTTGGCGAATATGACATATTAAGCACATTAGCCAACAGTAACTATAATGTTACCTTTGCTTCTGCAAAGTTTAAGATCACTCCTAAGGCAATCGTAATTACTCCAACTGCAGGGCAAACTAAAGTTTATGGTCAAAATGATCCTGCTTTTGGTTTCAGTAATGATGGCGGACTTACTTCTGCTGCCTTTGGTGCTACCGAACTCGGCCGCACCCCAGGTGAGAACGTGGATTCTTATACTTATACTTTGGGTAATCTTTCTGCTGGTGCAAACTATAAATTAAGCTTAGCTGCTACTGCACCAACATTTACAATTACTCCTAAAGCATTGATTATAAGCAATCCACTGGCGCAGAGCAAAATTTATGATGGCAACGATGCTGCTATTATCACAGGCTCTTTAAGCGGTGTGGTAGGTAGTGATGCAGTCACATTCAACGGTACAGGTAAATTTGAAAGTACCGATGCAGGTAATAGTATCTTAGTAACATCTGACGCTACCCTCAGTGGCGCTGCAAAAGATAACTACACACTTACACACCCAAGTGGCTTAACTGCTAATATTACACCTAAACAACTATCTATTACAGCACCAACAATTGCTGCTAAGGTATATGATGGACAGCGTAACGCCGGAGCTGTAACGGTGGGTACTTTATCAGGTTTTGTAGGTTCTGAGACAGTTTTAGTTTCGGCTTCCGCTGAATTTGATAATGCGAATGCAGGTGACAATAAACCTGCTATTGTAAGTTATACTTTATCTGACGGCACAAACGGAGGTAAAGCTGGTAACTACAGCCTCGCACCTGGCTCAAGCACCGGCAATGTTTCCAGAGCAGTTTTAACTGCCGCATCTACTGTAGCTTCGAAAATTTATGATGGTGAATCTACTGCAGGTGCAGTTATTTTAGGTAATGTTAGTGGCCTTGTAGGTAATGAGACTTTAAATATTACTGCAGTTGCAAGCGATTATGAAGATGCAGATGCTGGTGATCAAAAGGCTACAACTATTTCATATACTCTCAAAGATGGTGCAAATGGAGGTCTTGCCTCTAACTATAGTATGGCAAATCTGTTAACAACAGGTAAAATCAATAAAGCTGCCTCTTCTGTAAATGTTGCAGTAGGTGGGCCTTATACTTTTGATAATACACCTAAGGCGATCATTAGCGCCACAGTAGTTGGTATAGGTGGCACAAGTATAGGAACAGCAACTGTAGAATATAAGCAGGGTGTTACAAAAGTAGAAGCCCCAACTAATGCGGGAATATATGATGTTTACGCTTCCTTTGCTGGTAACATCAATTATGATCCTAGCTCAGATAACAGCAAGCAGCTGATAATCGATAAGGCTAAAACAACTACGACCTTAACAGTAAGTGATGCTACCTACTCAGGAAATTCACATGGAGGCGATGCACAAGTAATAGGAGACGGTGGGCTAAATGAAGCAGTTACTATTTACTACGAAGGAGTAGCACCTACTGCATATCAACCTTCCGTAACAGCACCTACAAATGCTGGTACATATAAGGCTACAGCAAACTACGCTGAGTCTGCAAACCATGAGGCCTCCTCTGACAGTAAGACCTTTGCCATTGGCAAGGCGGACGCGATCATCAATGTGAGCGCCTATGATGTGGTCTACAATGGCAAGGAGCATAGTGCTACTTTCACAGCGCTTGGGGTTGAGAATTCTCCAGCTGACCTGTCATCGCTGATGGATGTTAGCGGCACCATGCACACCAATGCAGGCACTTACGCAGCAGACGCCTGGATCTTTGCCGGCAACGGTAACTACAACGCTTCCAGCGGCACAGTTGCGAACAAGATCGGTAAGGCAGAAGCCGCCATCGCAGTGACCGGTTACACAGGCATCTATGACGATGAAAGCCACGGTGCTTCTGGATTAGTTACCGGTGTTAATGGAGAAAAGCTGGAAGGACTTAACCTGGGAGCGAGCTTCACCAACGTCCCAGGCGGAACAGCCAATTGGGTATTTACGGATGCGACAGGCAATTATAAGGACGAAAGCGGTAGCGTCGCAATTACCATTGGCAAGGCAAATGCGATCATCAATGTGAGCGCCTACGAGGTTACCTACGATGGCAAGGAGCACAGTGCCTTGGGCAGTGCCAAGGGCGTAAAAGAAGAGGAACTCTCTGGTCTTGACCTGAGCGGCACCAAGCATATTATCGCCGGCACATATGGCGAAGACCAATGGAGCTTCACCGATGTGACAGGAAACTACAACGATGTAGCTGCAACAGCAATCACTAATAAAATTAACAAACGTTTAATTTCAGTAACACCGAACACAGGGCAAAGTAAAATCTACGGTTCTGAAGAACCAATAATTACTTTCACACCAAGTGAGGCGTTATTGACTGGCAACAATTTTACAGGTGCTCTAACACGTGAAGACGGCAAAAACGTTGGTTTATATGCCTATGGTTTGGGTACACTTACTGCTGGTGACAATTATACTGTATCCCTGGCTGAGTCATCTAATAAGTTTGCAATCACACCAAAGAGTATTACAGCATCAATCACAGCTTCTAACAAGGAATATGATGGCTTGCTTAGTGCCACTGCTTCAGGCAGCGTTCCGTCAACGGAAGTGATCACAGGTGATGTGGTGGCCGTGACCGTTACTAACGCCAAGTTCACAGATAAGAACGTAGGCGTAAGCAAGCAGGTCAGCGCAGGTGTTACCATCAGCAACAACAACTACAGCCTCAGCTCAAACACAGCCAATACAACTTCCGACATTACACCTAAGGGGTTAGCGGTGAGCGCCACAGCTTCAAATAAAGTTTATGATGGCACGCAAGTAGCAGTAGTTAGCGTTAGAGACAACCGAATTGCCGGCGATGAACTGACAGTAAACTACACAGAGGCCCTTTTCTCTGATAAGCATGCAGGCACTGGTAAGCAGGTGACAATTTCAGGCATTAACCTGACAGGATTAGACGCTGGCAACTATACACCAAATGAAGTAGCAACAGCAAGTGCTGACATCACAAAAAGACCATTGTTGCTTAGCAACTTCCGGGCAAACAGCAAGGTATACGACGGCTCTACTAATGTTCTGGGCGGTACAGGCTGTGATGACGACAGGGTTGCCGGCGACGATCTGAAACTGGACTTCACTGCTTTGTTCTCCGACAAGAACGTGGGCACAGACAAGGACGTCAACTACTCAGGCATCGTAATAGCCGAGGGCAGGGATA
This sequence comes from Pontibacter sp. MBLB2868, assembly GCF_051904785.1. Classification (NCBI taxonomy): domain Bacteria; kingdom Pseudomonadati; phylum Bacteroidota; class Cytophagia; order Cytophagales; family Hymenobacteraceae; genus Pontibacter; species Pontibacter sp. MBLB2868. The sequence continues at coordinate 1,551,352 of NZ_CP196710.1, forward strand.
AGGACAACTATAGTCTTGCAACTGCGACAGGCGTGGCTAAGGCCAATATCACTCCCAAACCGCTCACTATAACTGCTCCAAGTATGAGTAAATTCTGTGGGCAGGATGACCCTACAACAGGATATAACTGTGTTGTTAATGGTGCAGTAATAGGAGAAACAATAACCACCAGTTATACAATAAATGGGACAACTGTTGTTCCTTCAAGTATTGACGAGAAGCTTATTAATTATGCAGTAACTTTAGTGAATGGTGTATTAACTGTAAACGGAGTTGTAATTGATGCATCCGCAAGTAGTAAGCCGTTGCAAGTTGGTAATGCCGCTAATTTATCAGCTACAATTTCCCCTACTGCATCAGATGTTTACGTTACCTTCAGGGTCCATAATGATCAGGGTTCTGTTATAAATATACAGAAAGTTAAAACCATAAATGGCATTGCTTCAGCTATTGTTCCAGCTTCGGCTTTAGCTGTAGGTGTATATAAAGTTATTGCAGAAGCAGGAACAGGTTGTTCTAGCTCTATAGCTTACATATCAGTATTTGATCCTACTGGTAACTTTGTTACAGGTGGCGGCTGGATAAATTCACCTGATGGAGCAATAAGAGTTGAAGGCAAGTATGGCATTACCAGTAAGACTGCTACTGGAAAAGCAAATTTTGGATTTGTAGCTAAATACAAGAAGGGATCAAACCAGGTAGATGGAAATACTGAGTTTCAGTTTAATACAGGTAACATTAATTTTAAAAGTACTCTCCACAATGAAATGAGTCTTGTTGTTACATCAGACAAAGCAACTTACAGAGGTGAAGGTACTTTAAATGGAATGTCTGGATTTAAATTTACAGTGATTGCTATTGATGGTGATGTGAAGGGTAAGTATAACAATGATAAGTTTCGTATCAGAATCTGGGATAGTGGCAATACATTAGTATATGATAACTTGGTAACAACATGTGATAATCTTAATGGATGTGACTATGATGAAGCCTCAGATTTTATTGGCGGTGGCTCTATCGTAATTCATGAGAACAAATCAGTGGGAGGCGGCTCAACAACCAGCAAGCTGATCACCGAAGCAAAAACAGACCTGGAAGAGAATGGCAGCTTCTACAATTTCCCGAACGCGTTCTCTGACAGAACTACAATTGCTTTCTCAGTAGACAAAGAGCAGAGTTACCTGCTGGAAGTGTATGATGTAAAAGGGGCACTGGTGAAGAGAGTAAGTATGGGAGTGGCTGAAGCTAACAACCTGTATGAGTTTGATGTGGATGGCAGAAACCTGGCAGAAGGTATTTACATTGCCAGATTGGTAACAGGATCCAAGTCTCAGAGTCTGAAAATGATACTGAAAAAGTAAAGTGCAGGTATACTGCCTGAATTAAAATGCAAAGCGCCGGTTCCTGTATAGGGGCCGGCGCTTTGCATTTTAATTCAGGCAAATCAGTGAAAGTCCAAAAACTTTTTTCAGGAAATTCGGTTTAATTCAAAAATCTGCTACATTTGCAGCACAGTATGAGCAAAATAAACAACTATATTCTCTTCACAACCTCTGCAGCGCCTGCTGCTTGTGGCTCAACTGTGCATTTCCATCACATCCATCATTCCTCGTAAGAGGAAGATAAACACCATATAGCCCCCATAGGGTTTTCCCTATCTATACTTTGCAAAACTGCAGAGCGTATATACTTTTCATTTAACTCAAACTCAAAAATATGCTTCGTATTGCCATTCAAAAGTCGGGCAGACTAAGTGAAGACTCTCTGAAACTTATCAAGGAATGTGGTATTTCCTTTGTTAACAGTAGCCTTAAGTTAAAAACTGAATCAACAAATTTCCCACTGGAAATCCTGTACCTCCGCGACGATGATATACCTGGCTATGTAGCCGATGGGGTAGCTGATATCGGAATTGTGGGAGAAAACGTTTTAGTAGAGGAAGGAATGCAGCACCTGGCTATGGAGCAACTGGGCTTCTCGAAGTGTCGCTTATCGCTGGCTGTTCCAAAAGCAGATACTTATACGGGTGTTTCTGACCTGAACGGGAAAAATATTGCCACTTCATATCCAAACTTGCTGCAGGCCTATTTAACTGAAAATGGGGTAGAAGCTCATATTCACACTATCAGCGGTTCAGTTGAGATCGCGCCAAGCATAGGGCTGGCAGATGCTATTTGTGACATAGTTAGTTCTGGCAGCACCCTGATCAGCAACGGACTGAAAGAGGTGGAGCGGGTATTTAAGTCGCAGGCTGTACTGATAGCCAACAAAGAATTAAATGCAGAAAAGCGCCAGATCCTGGAAAAGCTTTTGTTCAGGATTCATGCGGTGCAGCGTGCCCAACGCGCCAAGTATATTTTGCTTAATGCCCCCAATGATAAAATTGAAGAAATCAGCGCGCTGCTACCTGGTGTAAAGTCGCCTACCATACTTCCGCTCGCAGAAGAAGGATGGAGCTCTTTGCACTCTGTTGTAAATGAGGATGATTTCTGGGAGATCATTGAGAAACTAAAGGATGCCGGCGCACAGGGTATATTGGTTGTCCCGATAGAAAAGATGATTATATGATACGGAAAATACTAAACCCGGCTGCTTCTGCCTGGGCTGAACTGGTAAAACGTCCGGTAAAAAACATGGATGACCTGGAGCACGGGATAAAAGAAACCTTCCGGCTTGTGAAGGAGCAGGGGGATGAGGCACTTTTTCAATTAGCAGAAAAATATGATGGCGTTCGTCCGAAACAGTTACTTGTAAGCCAACAGGAACTGTCTGCAGCTGATACTGCTGTATCCGGAGAGCTGAAAGAAGCTATTCTGCAAGCCTACAGCAATATCCAGTTGTTTCATGCGCAACAGGCCGAGCAGATGCAGCCTGTAGAAACCATGCCGGGGGTAGTTTGCTGGCGTAAGAGTGTCGCCATCGAGAAAGTAGGACTTTACATTCCTGGTGGCACAGCACCTTTGTTTTCTACTCTATTAATGCTGGGCGTACCAGCAAAACTGGCGGGTTGCCGTGAAATTGTTTTATGCACGCCCCCTGATAAAGAAGGGAATGTACATCCTGCTATACTTTATACAGCGTCGCTGTTAGGTATAGACAAAATAGTAAAAGCAGGAGGGGCACAGGCCGTAGCTGCAATGGCATTCGGAACAGAAAGTGTTCCGGCAGTAAGCAAAATTTTCGGACCCGGAAATCAATATGTAACAGTAGCCAAGCAGCTAGTAAGCAGGTTTGGAGTAGCCATAGACATGCCTGCCGGGCCTTCTGAGGTTTTAGTGATGGCTGATGAAGCCGCAAATCCGGCTTTTATTGCTGCAGATCTGCTCTCTCAGGCAGAACATGGTGCTGATTCTCAGGTTGTGTTACTAACTACCTCGGAAGCACTATTGGAGCAGGTAATTCAGGAATTGCAGCAACAACTCCTTGCCTTACCACGGGAAGTGTTTGCCTCCAAAGCGCTTGAAAATAGTATGGGCATTGTGATGAACTCTACAAAAGAGATGCTGGCGTTCTCAAACCTTTATGCACCCGAACACCTCATACTTGCTGTGGCTGACTATAAAAACGTAGCTGAAGGTGTAATTAATGCCGGTTCCGTTTTCCTTGGAAACTATACACCTGAATCTGCCGGAGATTATGCTTCGGGCACTAACCACACGTTGCCTACAAATGGATACGCACGTGCCTATAGCGGAGTATCGCTGGATAGTTTCATCAAAAAGATCACATTTCAACAGATTTCGCCACTAGGATTACAAAGTATTGGCCGTACTGTGGAAGTAATGGCTGAGGCAGAAGGCTTGCAAGCACATAAAAATGCTGTTTCTATCAGACTTAAAGAGATTCAAAATGTTTAACCTCGAAAGCATTGTACGTCCCAACGTACTAAAAATGAAGCCTTATTCATCTGCCCGCGATGATTTCCAGGGAATTGCTAATATTTTTCTGGATGCCAACGAGAACAGTCTGGGCAGTCTGGCTGGTGAAAACTATAACAGGTATCCGGATCCGCATCAAAAAAAACTGAAGAAATTAATTTCAGAGATAAAAGGTGTAAAACCTGAGCAGGTGTTTCTGGGCAATGGCAGCGACGAAGCAATTGACCTTTTATTGAGAGCCTTTTGCCAACCCGGTAAGGACGCCCTGCTGAGTCTGCCACCTACATACGGTATGTATGAGGTTTCAGCAAACCTGAATGAGGTACGTATTGACACGGTAAAACTAACGGCTGATTTTCAGATACCGGTGCGTGAAGTGCTACAGACAGTAAGACCTGAAACAAAGTTGATCTTTGTATGCTCCCCAAATAACCCTACAGGTAACAGCATCGAAGCTGAAGCAATTGAAACCCTGCTGAAGGAGTTTAACGGGCTTGTAGTACTTGATGAGGCATATATTGATTTTGCAGATACTCCTAGCTGGACCACACGTCTGGATGAATTTCCGAACCTGGTTGTATTGCAGACTTTCTCTAAAGCCTGGGGCATGGCAGGTTTGCGTTTAGGGATGGCTTTTGCTTCAAAAGAAATCATTGCACTTTTGGATAAAATAAAGCCGCCTTACAACATAAACGAAGCTACTCAGGAACTCGCACTGCAAGCATTAGATAAAACAGAAGTGCTGAAAGACATGGTGGAAGAAATTACGCAGGAGCGTGAATTGCTCATGATGTCTCTACCTGGCTTGAATGCTGTGGAACTGGTTTACCCTTCTGATGCTAACTTCATTCTTGTTAAAGTAACAGATGCGGCGGCTGTCTATAAACACCTGCTTAGCAAAGGTATAGTAGTCAGAAACAGGTCTGGCTTGCCGGGTTGTGAGGAGTGTATCAGGATATCAGTAGGTACACTGGAGGAGAACCAGGAACTGCTAAAAGCATTAGCCGAATTTTAATAATTATAGCACGTATGTCTTATCTTGCTGGTACTGATAATAATAATGGTACTGAAAAGTGTGACTCTTGAAACGTGCTAACCGATAGGTAATTACAAGATGAAAAAAGCATTATTTATAGATCGCGACGGCACGATTCTGGTTGAGCCTAAAACGGATTACCAGGTAGACTCTTTTGAGAAGTTCTCTTTTGTGCCTAAATCTATCAGAAACCTAGCTAAGATATTCCAGGAGTTGGACTATGAATTTGTAATGGTTACGAACCAGGATGGTCTGGGTACTGATTCCTATCCTGAAGATACTTTCTGGCCATACCAGAACAAGATGCTGGAAATATTAGAAACAGAAGGCATCAAGTTTGATGATATCCTGATTGACCGTAGTTTTGAGCATGAAGGCCTGGAGTCGCGGAAGCCCGGAATTGGCATGATGAAGCGATACCTTAGTGGCGAGTATGACCTGGCCAACAGCTTTGTGATCGGGGACCGCCTGACAGATGTAAAACTGGCAGAGAACCTGGGGGCAAAAGCCATATTTATCGGGGAAAGTAAAGCCGCGGGTGCAGCGTTAACTACAGAAGATTGGGATGAGATCTATACTTTCCTGAAACAGCAGAAAACCAGTCGTCGTGCCAGTGTGCGTCGCGCTACTTCTGAAACAGATATTCAGGTAGAAGTGGACCTGGACGGTACCGGCAAGATGAATATAAACACTGGCCTGGGCTTTTTTGACCATATGCTGGAACAAGTGGCCAAGCACGGCAAACTTGACCTGAGCATACAGGTGAAAGGCGACCTGCACATTGATGAGCACCACACTATTGAGGATACTGGCCTGGCACTCGGTGAAGCCTTTCTGCAAGCGCTGGGTGATAAGCGTGGCATTAGCCGCTACGGTTTCTTCCTGTTACCAATGGATGAAGTGCTGGCACAGGTTGCCATTGATTTTAGTGGACGACCTTGGGCAGTTTGGAACGCAGATTTTAAACGTGAAAAAGTAGGGGATATGCCTACAGAAATGTTCTTTCACTTCTTTAAGTCATTCTCGGATACTGCCAAAGCGAACCTCAATATCAAAGTGGAAGGGGATAATGAGCACCATAAGATAGAAGCTATTTTCAAAGGCTTTGCGCGTGCTATCAGGATGGCTATCGAACGTGATCCGCAGGATAATAACATTCCGAGCACGAAAGGGATTTTATAATATTGTTTATTTTATAAAAAGGGGAATGAAACGCATGTGTCATTCCCCTTTTTATAAAAATTCTATTTGCTTAAATTTTAGACCTAAGCCAGTCCCTGGCAAGGTCAATATCATCAAAAACCTTTATAAAATCTGGGTTTTCAGTTAAGCTTACCATTTTATCAGTAGATAAGCGGCTGAACATGCTGGGGGAATAAATCCAGGCAAACCACTCAAGGCCTGCCTCCCGCATGGCAGGAAACCAGACATCAGCACCCCATTTAGCTGCAGCAGACCATTGCCCTTCAACTTTTGTGTTGTCGTTCAAAATTCTGTAACAGGCGTGTTCCTTCATCAGCAAAAGCATCTTCTCACAACCATCAATAACAGTTTCGCGGTTTTGATAACCTCGCCAATTAACATAAAGCCAATTGCCAATAGCATTAAATTCAATCGCAAGGTGGTTATTACGGTAAAGAAGCTCAGTTCTGGGTTTACTCATTAATACTTTTTAAAAAGAAGGATAAGCAATTTACTACAATTCGGTTGGAAGACCAAATAGGTTACCCTTTTCAGATTGCTGTAACAATGGAAGTACGTTAAAGGCATAAATAATCCTTTGGTACTCTTTGTAAAAATAAACCCCAAACGCAGCTTACTCAAAACCGTAACAACAAGTATCAGGAGTCCAATTATTTAAAATTTATTTAACACTATACTTTTTAAATCTTTCCCGGACCAGGAACAAACCCACTGATATTTTCCAATTCAAGGGACGAGGCGTATGATAGATTCATTTAAAATATTAATAATAAGCATCAACTTAATACTTTTAACAGGTACAACAGCACTGGCACAGACTGCCATCCACAAAGTATCATCCGACAGCGAAATAATTCTTTCCGATAGAGCAAAAGCAGCAGATAAATTAGCGGATGCTATAAAGCTTAAAACCGTTTCTGCCGTTGAACCGGTTGACTTCCATTACAATAGTTTTAAAATGCTGCACCTGCATCTGCAGCACAGTTTTCCTAAAACTCACCAGATACTTAAACGAGAAGTGATCAATGGCTACAGCCTGCTTTACACCTGGCAAGGCAGTAACCCAAACTTAAAACCTGTGCTGTTTAGTGCACACATGGATGTTGTTCCCGTGGAAAAAGCATCTGAACAGGAATGGCAGGAAAACCCTTTTGATGGCACTATAAAGGATGGCTATATCTGGGGACGAGGCACAATGGATGATAAATACCGTGTTATGGCCATTATGGAGGCTGTTGAGAGACTTTTAGAAGAAGGATATCAACCGGAGCGGACAATTTACCTTGCCTTTGGTCATGACGAGGAAGTGGGCGGTGATGAAGGTGCAGGAAAAATTAGTGCTTACCTGGCGGAGCAGAACATAGAACTGGAAGCAGTTTTTGATGAAGGACTGGCTGTGGCTGAAAATGTGCTCCCCGGTATCTCAGAACCATTAGCACTGGTAGGTACAGCCTCAAAAGGAAACCTAAACCTACGCTTGACAGTGGAAGGTACCGGAGGCCACTCCTCAGTACCACCAAAAGATACGCCGATAGATATATTGAGTCACGCATTAACAAATCTTCATAATAATCCCTTTGAGGCGCGTATGACTGAAACTACCCACGAAACAGTAAGCACGCTAGCTGTAAAAATGGGAGGGAAGTATAAGTTCGCCATGCGCCATTATGGTCTGTTTAAAGGCAAGATACTCAAAATGCTGGCAGAGGACAGGGCAACGGATGCCTTGATCAGAACGAAAATGACACCAACTATTTTCGAAGCGGGGGATAAATACAATGTACTGCCCCGCGTTGCTACGGCTGTTGTTAACATCAGGATATTGAACGGCGAAACAGATAAGACCGTATTGCAACACGTAAAAGAAGCTATAAATGATGACCGGGTAAAAATTGAGATCCATGGCGTATATACACCTCCCTCTCCGGTAACCTCTACTACAACCTGGGTATACGATGCTCTAAAAAACTCAATAAAAGATACTTTTAACGGTGTGATGGTGGTGCCTGCTCTTTTTCCTGGGGCCACAGATTCAAAACACTATACTAACCTTACGAATAACATTTTCCGTTTTGCTCCGCAGGTGGTAAACCGCCAAAGCGCCCAGCTGATACATAATGTCAATGAAAAGCTCTCATTAGAAGTATATGATAAGTGTATCTATTTTTATACATCGCTTATCCAAAACACAGGTGGCCAAGTAGAGCATAATAACCTGGCAGCTGGTAAATAAGGTTTTAGGCCGGAAGGTATACCAGGTAAATAAAATAATAAAAACTTTGGATTTAATACATTTGCTACTACATTTGCAACGGAGACGGGGTAAACTATTGCTTCGGATACAAACGAAATAATGATTAAGAATCTTCATATGGCATGGTGGTGGCACGTTACAGTTAGTATCGTGAACAGCACAGCTATAGCTCATGTGAAGTAAGTATATAGCATTTTCAAAGGTTTAAAAGCCCGCTGTTCATAAGAGCAGCGGGCTTTTTGCTTTCATAACCATCACCAGAATCATGAACAAGTATAACATAAGCACTACCTATAAACGCCTTTTGGCTGATACCCTGACACCGGTAAGCGTGTACCTGAAGCTGCGTGACAAGTTTCCGAACAGTATTTTACTGGAAAGTTCTGACTACCATGGCTCAGAAAATAGCTTCTCGTATATCTGTTGCAGCCCAATGGCAAGCATTAAAGCCGAGGATGAATTACTTACGGAGACATTTCCGGATGGCAGCCAGAGGCAAACTTCCATTACCCCCGATGTAAACGTACCGGCACAATTAGCAGCATTTTCGCAAAGTTTTAATACCGAAAAGAACAGTTTCAACTTCATTAACAACGGCTTATTCGGATACATGAATTACGATGCCGTGCGGTATTACGAGGATATTGAAATCTCACTTCGGCCAGACCGCCAGCAGATACCAGATCTATACTATGCTGTTTACAGGTATGTGATTGCAATAAACCACTTTACGAACGAGGCATATATTTTTGCGCACAGCTATAACCAGGATGATGCTACTGGTATACAACAGATAGAGGTACTGCTAAACAGCCGTAATATTCCGAGCTATACGTTCAGCACCAAGGGAAATGAGGTGTTTAACATCAGTAGTGAGACATTTTTAGAGAATATCGGGAAGGCAAAGCAACACTGTTACAGAGGCGATGTTTTCCAACTGGTTCTTTCCAGAAGGTTTGAACAGGCATATCAGGGAGATGATTTTAACGTGTATCGTGCGCTGCGGTCCGTTAACCCATCTCCCTACCTGTTTTACTTTGACTATGGCAGCTTTAAAATATTCGGTTCCTCGCCTGAGGCGCAATTAGTGATAAAAGATAAGAAAGCCAGCATTTTCCCGATTGCCGGCACTTTCAGAAGAACCGGTGACGATGCCGCTGATGCTGCTTTAGCAGAAAAGCTGTTAGCGGACCCCAAAGAAAATGCAGAGCATGTGATGCTTGTAGACCTTGCCCGCAACGACCTCAGCCGAAACGGCCATAGTGTGGAAGTGGAAACTTTCCGTGAAATTCAGTTCTATTCCCATGTAATTCACCTGGTTTCAAAAGTTTCCGGCCAGCTGCACAAGCAGGAAGATTCACTGCAAATGGTTGCCAGTACTTTTCCGGCCGGTACGCTATCCGGAGCACCCAAGCACAAGGCCATGCAACTGATAGACAAGTATGAAACTACGAACCGGGCATTTTACGGAGGTTGCATCGGTTTCTTAGACTTCAATGGCAACTTTAACAGTGCTATAATGATCCGCTCATTTCTTAGCAAAGATTATAAGCTTTTTTACCAGGCAGGAGCCGGTATCGTAGCTGCATCTGATCCGCAAAGTGAACTGCAGGAAGTGGATAATAAATTAATGGCCTTAAGAAAAGCATTACAACTAGCACAGGAGATCAATTAACATGGAGGTTCTGGTAATCGATAACTACGACTCATTTACTTACAACCTGGTACACCTGCTCAAGGAGTTGGGAGCAGCGGTGACCGTAAGGCGGAATGATAAAATAACACTGGAAGAAGTAGCTGCTTTTGATAAGATCATGCTTTCCCCGGGTCCCGGAATTCCGGATGAAGCTGGTTTATTAAAAGAGATCATAAAAACTTTTGGCTCCAGCAAGAGTTTGTTCGGGGTCTGCCTCGGGCATCAGGCAATAGGTGAGGTGTATGGGGGTAAATTATTTAACAGCAATGAAGTATGGCACGGTATCGCAACTCCTGTTCGGGTGATAAGTGACGACGAAGTTCTTTTCCAGGATTTGCCTAAGCAGTTCGGTACAGGACGTTATCATTCCTGGTTAGTAGAAAAAGAACTACCGGAATGCCTGGTGCCTACTGCTGTGGATGTAGCTGGTAACATCATGGCACTCCGCCATAAAGAACATGATGTACGTGGCGTGCAGTTTCACCCGGAATCAGTGCTGACAGAAAATGGAAAAGAAATTATTAAAAACTGGCTTGAAAACTAGCCAGGCACATGAACACAGCACTAAAGCAAGGCTACTAAAAGGAAATTGTTAGTTCTGAGTCCTATATCTGATTATAATGAAAGAGATACTAAACCATTTATTCGAACATAAATCCCTTACAAAGCAACAAGCCCGTGAGGTGTTGGTTAACATCGCCTCAGGCAGGTATAACCAGAACCAGATCGCCAGTTTTCTGACCGTTTACATGATGCGCAGTATTACTGTTGATGAACTGGAGGGCTTTCGGAATGCACTTCTGGATCTTTGCCACCGTGTTGACCTGGATGCTTATAACCCTATAGACCTGTGTGGAACTGGCGGCGATGGTAAGGACACGTTTAATATTTCAACACTGTCTTCGTTTGTGGTGGCTGCCAATGGCGTACATGTGGCCAAGCATGGTAATTACGGGGTATCATCCAGTTGTGGTTCTTCCAATGTGTTAGAGGCGCTCGGAATTTCATTTACAACTGACACCGATGCTCTGGAACGCAGCATAGACAAGTATAATATTTGTTTCCTGCATGCGCCCTTGTTTCATCCGGCTATGAAAAGCGTTGGACCAATTCGCAAGGAACTGGGTGTTAAAACCTTTTTCAATATGCTTGGCCCGATGGTGAACCCAGCTTTCCCGAAGAGGCAAATGGTGGGTGTTTTTAGCCTTGAGCTGGCACGCATGTACGGATACCTGTACCAGCAGCAGCCAGATGTACGCTACAGCATCATCCATACCTTAGATGGTTATGATGAAGTTTCCCTGACCAGTCCTTTCAAAGTTATTACTGACCAGAGAGAGTCGTTACTAGATGCGGAAGCGCTGGGCTTGCCACGGCTGCAGCATGAGCAGATAAAAGGTGGGGCAAGTGTTGCCGAGGCAGCTGAAATATTCCTGGAGGTACTAAAAGGAAATGGTACTACGGCACAGACTGCTGTGGTATCTGCCAACTCCGGAATGGCATTACAATGTGCCCGCCCTGAACTAGAACTGCAGGAAGCTGTAGCTCTTGCTAAAGAAACGCTTGAATCAGGCAAGGCTTACGCTTTATTTAACAAATTAATAAACGATAAAAAGGCAGTTGAGGCATAAGCACTTAACTAGCCCACTCAGAATCTATACTTTAAGTAAAACAATGAATATACTAGACGAAATTATAGCCGAAAAATATAAAGAAGTGGCTGAGCGTAAAGCCCTTTTCCCTGTAAAATTACTTGAAAAAAGCCTGTACTTCGAAACGCCTTGCTTGTCGATGGAGCGTTATCTGCTTCGACCTGACAAAAGCGGGATCATTGCCGAGATCAAACGTAAATCTCCGTCAAAGGGGGATATAAACCCCTACGTGTCCGTTGAACGAACCTCTATAGGATATATGCAGGCTGGGGCTTCGGCACTTTCTGTTTTAACTGATTCAAAATACTTTGGTGGTAAAAACGAAGACCTCATCACGGCCAGGAAGTATAATTACTGCCCTATACTTCGTAAAGACTTTACAGTGGATGAATACCAGCTGCTGGAAGCGAAATCAATTGGTGCGGATGCCATCCTTTTGATCGCTGCTGCACTGCCAGCAGCACGTGTAAAGGAGCTGGCGGCTTTTGCCCGCTCATTGGGCCTGGAAGTTATCCTGGAAGTACACAGCCTGGATGAACTACAGGAAACTTATTGTCCGGATGTAAACGTGGTAGGGGTAAATAACAGGAACCTCAAAACCTTTAAAACAGATATAGGTTTGTCGTTTGAACTGGCAAAGCACATACCTGCAGGTGTAACCAAGATTTCAGAAAGCGGGTTGAGCCAGCCACAGACATTGGTAGACCTGCAACAGGCTGGCTATAATGGCTTCCTTATCGGCGAAACATTTATGACTAATAGCAGACCGGAGCAGGTGGCCTCAAAATTCATTAAAGAGCTGAAAATGCTCCAGGACAAAAAAGAAGTTCTAGCATGAAAATAAAAATATGCGGCATGCGCGACCCGGAAAATATCAGGCAAGTGGCCATGCTTTTGCCTGATTACATGGGTTTCATATTTTACGATGAATCTAAACGTTATGCCGAGGGCCACATTACTCCTGAACTACTGGCGGAATTACCCGAATCCATTAAGAAAGTTGGTGTATTTGTGAATGCTTCCACTGAAGTGATGAAAGAAGCGATTGAGATGTATGACCTCAATGCCATTCAGCTTCATGGTCGTGAAACACCCAGGCAATGCACAGAGGTTGGTGAGCTCGGGGTTGAAGTGATCAAAGTTTTCTCTGTAGATGACAAGTTTGTATTTGAGAACGCCTTGCTTTATGAAACCTGCGCTGATTATTTCCTTTTTGACACCCGGGGCAAAGATTACGGAGGCAACGGTTTTCCTTTTGACTGGGAGCTTCTGAAAAATTACCTGTCTCCGAAGCCCTATTTCCTGAGTGGCGGGCTAAACCTGGAAAACCTGAAGCAGTTGAGTAAGGTTCGTCCTAAACCATTTGCCATTGATGTTAACAGTGGTTTTGAGATAGAGCCAGGATTAAAGAATATGGATCTTCTGAAAGAATTAATGCAAATGGTAAAGGACAATAATTAAAAGTAATCACCGGGATGTAAGTATAGTATGCTGAAATGTGATAATAAATATTTCAGTTTTCACGAACTGGTTAATAGATAAACAATGAACTATAACGTTGACGAAAACGGTTTCTACGGCAAATTTGGCGGTGCATATGTACCCGAAATGCTTTACCCGAATGTGGAGGAGCTTCGCCATAACTACCTGAAGATTATGCAGGAGCCCGATTTTCAGGAGGAACTGCAGTCACTATTAAAAGACTACGTTGGGCGACCTACACCTTTATACTTTGCGAAGAGGCTTTCTGAAAAGTATAACACCAATATATACCTTAAGCGGGAAGACCTGAACCATACCGGGGCGCATAAGATAAATAATACCATCGGGCAGATTCTTCTGGCAAAGCGCCTGGGTAAAACCCGGATCATTGCTGAAACTGGCGCCGGACAACACGGTGTGGCAACGGCTACAGTCTGTGCCTTGATGAACCTGGAGTGTATTGTGTACATGGGTGAAGTTGACATTGAACGCCAGGCACCTAACGTTGCCAGAATGAAAATGTTAGGCGCAACAGTTGTGCCTGCTACTAGTGGTAGTAAAACCTTAAAAGATGCTACCAACGAGGCCATCCGTGACTGGATTAACAACCCTGAAGATACTTATTACATCATCGGTTCCGTGGTGGGGCCGCACCCTTACCCGGATATGGTAGCTCGCTTTCAGGCGGTGATCTCCGAAGAAATGAAGGCGCAGCTGTTGGAAAAGACCGGTAGCGAAAATCCTGATTTTGTAGTGGCCTGTGTTGGCGGTGGTAGTAACGCTGCAGGTGCATTTTACCACTACCTGAATACCCCGGAGGTGAAGTTAGTAGCAGTTGAAGCAGCTGGTTTAGGGGTAGACTCCGGTGAATCTGCCGCTACTTCTGTACTCGGAAAGATCGGGGTAATACATGGCAGCCGGACACTTCTGATGCAAACTGAAGATGGACAGGTTACAGAGCCTTACTCTATCTCGGCAGGTCTTGATTACCCGGGCGTAGGCCCAATGCACGCACACTTATATGAGTCTAAACGCGCCATATTCAAAAGTATAACAGATGAGGAAGCTTTGGAGGCAGTGCTGGAACTGACGAGAATGGAAGGTATTATTCCTGCTTTGGAGTCAGCGCACGCACTGGCCGCTGTAGGCAGAATTGGTGCTAAACCGGATGACGTAGTTGTTATCAATTTGTCAGGACGTGGAGATAAAGATCTTTCAACTTATTTAGAGCGCTTCAACTTAAATGGATAATAGAATAAAATCACTTTTCGAGAAAAAGCCGAAAGGACTGCTTTCTATATACTTTACTGCCGGATACCCGAACCTGGAAGATACTGTTCCGATGATTTTGGAACTGGAAAAGAACGGTGTTGACATGATAGAGGTAGGCATGCCTTTTTCTGACCCGCTCGCAGATGGTCCTACTATTCAGCAAAGCAGCGAAATCGCCCTTCGCAATGGCATGACCATTCCGAAGCTTTTCGAACAATTGAAGGATATACGCAGGAACACGCAAATTCCGTTGGTGCTCATGGGGTATCTGAATCCGGTTATGCAGTATGGCATAGAGCGATTCTGCAAGCATGCAAATGAAATAGGCATTGACGGCATCATACTTCCTGACCTGCCTCTTAACGATTATGTAAGAGAGTATAAGCAGTTGTTTGAACAATATAACCTTAGCAAGGTGTTTTTAGTAACGCCTCAAACACCGGAGCAGCGCATTAAAGAGATCGACAGCCACAGCAATGGTTTCATTTACATGGTTTCGTCGGCATCAACAACGGGTAGCACCAACGGCAATGCCGTATCTAACACAGATTATTTTCAACGGTTAGGGAATATGGGACTTCGGAATCCGGGTATTATCGGCTTTGGCATCCATGACCGCGACACCTTTATGCAAGCCTGCAACCATTCCAGCGGAGCCATTATCGGGAGCGCTTTCATCAAAGCTCTGGCTCAGGATGGCAGCCTGGAGCAGAAGATCCAATCATTTATTCAAAGCATTAAGAACTAACCATGATCATACAGTTACAGCAAGGTATACCTGCTGATATAAAAGAAAACATCCTGCAGCAAATAAAAGCTGTGGGCTTTAAGGGCAATGAAGTGATAACCCAGGAAGGGCATTATATTGTTGGAATTGGTAAAAAAGACTTCGACATCAGAACTCTTGGCCACTTAAAGGGCGTAGCTGACATTCACCGTGTATCAGATGAGTACAAGCTTATCTCACGTAAGTGGAAGGTTGAGCCAACCCGTATAGACCTTGGCGATGGTGTGATGATAGGAGAAGGGCAGTTTAGCATCATGGCCGGACCATGCTCCATCGAGAGTGAAAAGCAAATAGAACTGGTAGTAGAGCACCTGAAAGCAAATAGTGTGAAGATCATGCGCGGCGGTGTGTTTAAGCCTCGCAGTTCACCATATGCATTCCGCGGCTTAGGCCTGGAAGGCTTGCAGATGTTTCACCGGATATGCCGGGAGAATGGCATTAAGATCATAACCGAGGTGATGCAGGTTTCTCAGATAGAAGAGATGATAGACTACGTGGATGTTTTCCAGGTAGGTGCCCGCAACAGCCAGAACTTTAACTTACTTGATTCACTGGGTGAGGCGCAAAAGCCTGTCTTATTAAAACGCGGAATATCCGGTACGCTCGAGGAGCTACTACAGGCGGCCGAATATATCTTCTCGAACGGCAACGAAAAGATCATGCTTTGCGAGCGTGGCATCCGCTCATATGAAGGCGCATACCGCAACGTGCTGGACCTGAACGCTGTGCCCGTGCTAAAAGAGAAAACGCATCTGCCTGTGATTGTAGATCCGTCGCATGGTATAGGGTTACGAGATTACGTAGAAAGTATGGCGCTGGCTGCTGTAATGGCTGGTGCCGACGGCGTTATTTATGAAACACACCAGAAGCCTGAAGAGGCATTTTCTGATGGGCAGCAAACAGTGAATTTCAAAGAATCTGAGCGGCTGATCAAAAGAATGCGCCAGGCGTATGAGCTGCGTGAAAGCTTTTAAACCATATCATGTAGTTTCAGTTTAAAGTATAAGTTATAATTTGCACCATGGAACAGAAAACAACAGCCTTGGATATTCCTTTGAGTCGTAACTTCAGTTAATTTCGGATCCAAGTGCTTTTATAGTTATACTTCAGTCATAAATAAAAAGCCTGCTTCCGAACCGGAGCAGGCTTTTTATCTTGAAGAAGAAACCAAATTAAGAAGGATGCAGCAAGTATACCTGCTGCCATGTTTCAAACTGTTTACTCTTAAAACAAGATCATGAACCCTTTAATAGCGGACTATAATCTGAATGACCTGAAGGCACAGCACCCCAGTGATATTGCCGAAGTATTGGGTGAAATGAACGAGAGAGAGCGCTTGCTGGCGTTCCTGCTCTTGCCGGGGGATCTAAAGTCAGAGGTATTTACCTACTTCAGTTACTCCACTCAGGAGGATGTGCTAAAAAAGCTAGGCTCCACGGACACAGCTGAAATGCTGGAGAACATGGCTCCCGACGACCGCACCGAGATTTTTGAAAATTTCCCGGACCTGCTCATCAAGGAGTCCATAAACCTGCTCTCGCCGGAAGAAAAACGAATAGCATTGAATTTGCTGGGTTATCCGGAGAAAAGCATTGCGCGACTCATGACACCTTATTACATCCAGACCAAAAAAAGCTGGACAGTTAGGCAGACGCTGGATAACATAAAGAAACATGGAAAAAAAGCTGAAACGCTCAACCATGTGTATGTGGTAGATAAGAACAATATGCTCATCGACGATATTCGTATTGGTAAACTACTAATGGCGCAGGAAGACCAGACGATTGATGAACTGATGGACTACCATTTTGTGAGCCTCACCACAACGATGAGTCGGGATGAAGCCATCGAACAGTTCAATAAGTATGACCGTGCCGTTATGCCAGTTGTGTCTGAAAAAGGTGTATTAGTTGGCATTGTAACGTTCGATGATATTTTTGACGAGATTGAGCGACGGGATACGGAGGATATTCAGAAGTTTGGTGGTCTGGAGGCATTAGAACTATCATACACAGAAACACCGCTGCTCACACTGGTTCGGAAACGAGCCAGCGTGCTATTAATTCTCTTTCTGGGGGAAATGCTTACAGCCTCAGCGATGAGTTACTTTGAAGAAGAGATATCCACTGCTGTGGTACTGGCACTTTTCATCCCACTGATCATTTCGAGTGGTGGTAACTCCGGGTCTCAGGCGGCAACGCTAATTGTTAGAGCAATGGCCATTAAAGAACTGGATATACGGGATTGGTGGTATGTGATGCGGAAGGAGGTTTTTTCTGGTCTATTATTGGGATTTATACTTGGTACTGTAGGTTTTCTACGCATTATCCTCTGGCAGCAGGCCGGTCTTTACGACTACGGTCCATATGCTTCCCTGATCGGTGCCACAGTTGGCCTTTCGCTGATTGGTATTGTGCTTTGGGGCACACTTTCCGGTTCCATGATCCCTTTTCTGCTGCAGAAGCTAGGCCTGGATCCTGCTACTTCATCAGCTCCTTTTGTAGCTACGCTGGTAGACGTAACAGGCTTGATCATTTATTTCTCCATAGCAGCCAGCATACTTAGCGGTACGTTACTTTAAAATTAGAGTATGAGTGTTCGTTGCGTATACCGGAGCACAAAAAAAGGAGTAAAAAGATGCTTGGTTTATATTATGTCATTTAATTTTTTTCATGAGCTATAATGGCTGGTCAGAATTCATAATATATTAGCTAGTAATAATAAGTTATCTTATATTTGCAGCAATGAAAGGCACAATGGTTCATTTACACCATCATCACGCACGAAGCATACGTTTCGGAGCCGCTTGCCTATGGAATAGTTAAAAGTATAAACTTTACATAACCAAAAGCCTGACTCCGAACTGAGTCAGGCTTTTTTGTTTTTATTCAGCTGTTAAAACTGGATTCAAACATCATACAGAATTTCTAATTCATAATTAACTTGGATGAACTTAGTTATAGTTGATTACAAAGCGGGAAATGTGCAGTCGGTACTTTTTGCGCTGGAGCGATTGGGTGTTCAAGCAACACTCAGTGCCGATGCCGAAACAATAAAAGCGGCTGACAAAGTGATCTTTCCGGGAGTGGGAGAGGCTTCCTCGGCCATGGCTCAATTAAAAGCACGAAACCTGGATAAACTTCTGCCTACACTCGAGCAGCCATTCTTCGGTGTTTGCCTGGGCATGCAGCTCCTCTGCAAACACTCTGAAGAAGGAAATACCGATTTACTTGGAATTATACCCCTGGAAGTGAAGCGGTTTGAAACGGAACTGAAAGTGCCGCATATGGGCTGGAACCAGTTAGAAAAACTTAATTCCCCACTATTTGAAGGAATACAGGAGCAGGAGTTCGTATACTATGTGCATAGCTTTTATGTACCACTTAGCCAGTATACGATCGCCGAGACATCTTATCCTGAGCCTTTTTCTGCCGCATTACAGTATAAAAACTTTTACGCAGCGCAGTTCCACCCTGAAAAAAGCGGACCTGCCGGTGCACAAATCCTGAAGAACTTTTTAGCCTTATGATGGAAATTATCCCAGCTATAGATTTGATTGGCGGCCAATGTGTACGCCTAACCGAGGGAGACTTTGCCCAGCAAACCACCTACGACAGCAACCCATTGGAAGTAGCCAAGCGTTTCGAGAATCACGGCATTAAGCGCCTGCACTTAGTTGACCTGGACGGCGCCCGCGCCCGCAAGCCTGTAAACCTTGCCGTACTTGAAAAAATAGCATCAAATACTGGCCTGACTATTGACTTTGGTGGCGGATTACAATCGGATGAAGCTGTAAAACAAGCTTTTGATGCAGGAGCCGCCCAGATTACAGCCGGAAGTATAGCTGTACGGGAGCCTGAAACGGTAAAGTCATGGCTACTGACGTATGGTGCTGACAAAATCATAATTGGGGCTGACTTTAAAGGAACCAATATTGCCATCAGTGCCTGGACAGAGGAGAGTAAGTATCCGCTACAGGATTTCATTTCGGGCTATGTACAAACAGGAGCGAAGCTTTTTATTTGTACAGATGTGAGCAAAGACGGGAAATTACAGGGCCCATCTCTGAACACATACCGTCATTTAAAGTTAACATTACCGGAAGCTGATATAATAGCAAGTGGTGGTGTAACAACAGTAGAAGACCTTGAAATACTTCAGGAGATAGGTGTAAAAGGCGCTATCATTGGTAAAGCTATCTACGAAGGCACTATTCAACTGAAAGACTTAGAACGTTTTATATGTTAACCAAACGCATAATTCCTTGCCTGGATATTAAGAATGGCCGCACTGTAAAGGGGGTACAGTTCGAAAACATCCGGGATGCCGGAGACCCCGTTGAACTGGCCAAATGGTATGCCGGTCAGGGAGCCGATGAGCTTGTTTTCCTGGATATTACGGCCACCAACGAAGAACGTAAAACATTTGCAGCCTTGGTACGCGACATTGCCCGCCATATTGATATACCATTTACTGTAGGAGGTGGGATCAGTGCAGTGGCCGATGTGGAGGTGCTGCTACATGCCGGTGCTGATAAAGTATCTATCAACTCATCGGCTATCAGGAACCCGCAACTGGTAGAAGAACTGGCAAAGCATTTTGGTAGTCAGTGTGTTACTGTAGCCATTGACACAAAGTATACCGATGCTTCTGGCTGGAAAGTATATGCCCGCGCAGGAACCGTGGAGACAGAGCATGCCACCGTAGACTGGGCCAGAAGCGTAACAGATTTAGGTGCAGGTGAGATACTGCTGACCAGTATGAACAACGATGGCACAAAAGCAGGTTTTGCGCTGGATATAACTGGTGAAGTAGCGAGGGCTGTTTCGGTTCCGGTTATCGCATCAGGGGGGGCAGGTACAAAGCAGCATTTTGCTGATGCTTTTAATGTTGCGCATGCTGACGCTGCTCTAGCTGCCAGCCTTTTTCATTTCCGTGAGCTTGGAGTACCTGAACTAAAACAGTATCTGAAAGATAAAGGTATAGCAATACGTATCTAAAATTTTCCGTGGAAATAAGCAGTATCGATAAAGACCTTACGCATTTCCGCAAACAATAATCTCTAATTCGCAATAAAGTGAAACTTGACTTTGAAAAAGAAGGCGGCCTTGTGCCAGCAGTAATACAGGATGATTTGACAGGCCAGGTGCTGATGCTTGGTTATATGAACCAGGAGGCACTGGACAAAACAAGGCTGGAAGGGTTGGTAACATTCTTTTCCAGATCAAAGAACCGCCTCTGGACCAAAGGGGAAACATCCGGCAATACTCTGCAGGTTGTCAGTATTACCAGGGACTGCGACAATGATGCATTACTGATCAAAGTTAATCCTAATGGCCCTACCTGCCACACAGGTACTACCAGTTGCTTTGGAGAAGAAGAGGCAGCAAACAGAGCCGCTGCCATACGTTTTATAGCGCAACTGGAAGCGGTGATTCAGGAGCGTAGAACTAACCCTGTAGAAGGATCTTATACAAACTTCCTGTTTGATAAAGGAATAAATAAAATTGCACAGAAAGTAGGAGAGGAAGCTGTTGAGACGGTGATAGATGCTGTTGCAGGTAAGCTTGATACCATGAAAGGAGAAGCAGCTGATTTGCTGTATCACCTGTTAGTATTACTTTCTGCTTCCGGTCTGGAACTTAAAGATGTGGTAGCGGTACTACAGGAGCGGCATAAGAAATAAGCCCCTCATTTATGTTCAGAATCGGACATAAATTACAATTCCGGACACTGAGAAATCATCTATAAAAGCAAAAACTCAAAGTATAAATAAGCATACTCTTGTAGATTTTGCTCCTAAAGTAAATTTAAAACAAAAAGCCCCGGACCATAATGGTCCGGGGCTTTTTGTTTTGCAGAATTGATGATGGTATCTACTGTATGATCTTTACGTTGGTGAAGGAGCCTTGTATTGTGATGTCGCAACGGCGAAGGTTTGGTTCGGTAAAATCGTACTTTTTGGGATCGATAGCAGCTTTCAATTTAACTTGATAATTGCCGCTAATTAGCTTGTTCTTAGCATCATAAGCAGTTATGCATAGGCGCAGGAAGTAACAAGGAGACACAACAGGAGTAGAAGTGGAATGGGTAATAGCTTTTTCATAGTTTTAGATTGTTTTAAATATGGGATCGCTATTTCCACTCTCATGCCAATATTAAGTATACCTTATATAAATTCTTTGATGGCATTTGCCACTTCGCTGCCTTTTTCCTCCTGCAGAAAATGTCCTGCTTTGAATTTTATTACTTTAGCTTCCGGAAAAGCTTTTTCCCATTTATCAAGGAAATGGAGTGGCAGCAGTTTATCTTTTTCTCCCCAAAGTATAAGTATTGGTATATGCTGTAATTTTTCGCGCTGTTTCCATAGTTCTGCAAAGTATGAAGAAGCATCGTGCAGTGCTTTGGCGAAATGCCATGTTCCAAAACGAGCCATTGTGGATGAAAGGGGTTTCTGGTAGTGTGCTCGTATATCTTTGGTCAGGTGCTTTTGGTTATAATATCCCTGTGGCAACAGCACTTTAGCAGAGAAACTCAGCTTCAAATACAGAAACTTGCCTAAACTCCCGCTCATAAAGCGACTGATCCTCATCAATGTTTTTTCCTTTTCGAGGCTCCACATCCAGGTATTTAAAATAACCAGCCGCTTTATATTCTCAGGATGACGCAGTGCATAACGCATTCCTATTGGTCCACCAAAATCATGAACAATTAACGTGATATTTTTTAACTGCAAATGTTCAATCAAAGATTCGAGGTTAGCAGCATGCGCCTCCGGCGAAAAACTGAAATCGCTTTCCGAAGGCTTGTCAGAAAGCCCGAAACCCAGGTTGTCTGGGGCAATGCATCTGAAATCTCTACAAAGCGCTTTAATTTGCTGCCGCCAAAGGAAGGACCATGTTGGGGTGCCATGAACAAACACGATCGTATCGCCATTTCCTTCATCAACATAATTTATCTTCCCATGTGCTGACTGGAACGAATGGTACTGAAAGGGATAGAATATTGTATCGAGCCACTGAGGAGGTTTCATAGTTTACTAAAGCAAGTTTGAAAAAACAAAAGCATGAAGCAGATCAAAAGGTAGAAGAAACCGTACCACACCTTCATAGGGACTACGCTTTCAAATCATTTTCGATGTAGCTGCACAAGCAGGAAGACAAAAGAGGGGTGAGTCTGGCAAGTATAAAGTTGCAGGGATTTTGATAAAGGTTATAGTGCCTTTCATTACTACACATAGTAACCTGGCCGGATAAGATTGATACTGATTTAAGCCTTGATGCGGGCTTTACTTCCTGAGAAGCATTGACTTTACAAGTTTGTTGTCTTGATCAATAACTTTCGGTATTTGGTAAATATACTGGACTTGGAAACGAAACCGATGTAAGTTTCACCGTCCAGTACCGGAAGGTTCCAGGCGTCAGACTCATCGAACTTTTTCATCACATCCGCCATACTATCATCGTATTGAACAACAGTTGCCGGTTTAACCATGAGCTCTTTGACCTTCACCACATCGTATTTTTCAGTCTTGAACATGATCTCCCGAACATTCTCCAGTAGTATGATGCCTTCCAGTTGGTTCTCACTGTTAACTACCGGGAAAAGGTTGCGACGTGAATGTGCGATCACCTGTACCAGTTCACCAAGAGTTGCATCAGGAGACACCTGCTGAAACTCGGTCTCGATCAGGTGCCTGATCTTCATGATCCTAAGTATGGTTCTGTCCTTGTTGTGCGTCAGGAGCTGCCCTTTCTGCGCTAGTTTTTTGGTATCGAGGGAATAAGGCTCAAAATATTTTACCAGTGCAAAGGAAGTGACAGAAACGATCATCAGGGGAATCATGAGGGTATAGCCCCCTGTGATTTCCGCGATAAGAAAGACCCCGGTTAACGGTGCATGCATGACCCCACTGAGGATACCTGCCATGCCAACCATGGCAAAACTGCCTTCCGGTAAAGTGCTGATGTTTAAAAGATTGACCAACCTGGAGAAGAAAAAGCCAGCGCAGGCACCCACAAACATAGAAGGTGCAAAATTACCTCCATTACCCCCAGCTGATATTGTGATGGTTGCCGCAAATACTTTTACGAGTGCTAAAGCACCAATAAAACCGAGTAATAACCACTCATTAGTGCCAAAAAAGGCAAGCCAACTGTCCTGAAGCAACTTCTGGGCGTTATTCCCCTCCAGCAAACGGATACTGTCATACCCTTCACCAAACAGCGGCGGGAAAAGCATAATCAGCAAGCCCAGCAGTATACCACCTATTATTGCCCGTTGATAAACCCTGTTTTGATAGCCTTCAAAAACCTCTTCAACCCGGAGTGCCATACGGGTGTAATAAACAGACATCATACCCGCCAGAATACCTAGTAAGATATAAAACGGGATATGTCCTGATTCAAAGAATTCTCTTTGACCAATGTAAAAAAGGATTTCCTCCTGAAGTATGATCTTTGAACATAGAGCACCGACAACAGCCGCAATGATCAACGGAATGAAAGCTGAAATACTGATATCAGTAAGCAGCACCTCGGTAGCAAACAAAACGCCGGCAATTGGTGCGTTAAAGACTGCCGCTATGCCTGCCGCCGCACCGGAGGCGAGTAACAACGTTCTGTCCCGGTAATTCAGGTGGTATTCCCGGCCATAATTGGAACCAATGGCAGAGCCTGTAACCACAATAGGAGACTCCAGACCTGCTGACCCACCAAAACCTGCTGTGATAGCACTCGTTAATACATGAGAATACATCTTGTGCCGCTCCACCATGCTGGATTTCTGTGATATATTAAACAGGATGTTTGCCGTGCCCCTGCCTATGCGGCCGTTAAACATCACCATCACAAGAAATACGGTTAATAGTATACCGATCAGCGGAAAGATCACAAGCCAGTAAGGCTGGTCGAGAAGCCTGTTGCCGTATGCTAAAAACACATGGATGTAATGCACCATAGTTTTCAGAACTACGGCGGCTAAACCAGCCGTAAAACCTACAAGAACACTGGAAATTAACATGAACTCACGGCCGGAAGTGTGACGCCGTAGCCAGAGTAGCGGAATTTTTAACTTTTTGTAGTGAGGCATTTCAGAGACGTAGCCCGAAAGTATTGTTTCTTAATGAATTGCAAAAGTAGCAAGAACAGCGGTTAACCTCAACCTATTTCTATGTTCTTTTACAAATGATATTGCACAAGAAATTATTGGCACAAGCTAACCTAGTTACGTTCTTATTTGTTTATATTGAATAGACGTACATTAATACAAGTAAGGATTGTGTATTAAATAAGTAAATTAATTTATGAACACGAAAGCAGAGCAAAAACATGATAACCTGGAGCTTCCGGAAGAGCATGGCCCTTTTCATATAATTGGCGATGTGCACGGATGCTTTAAGGAATTGGTAGCTTTGCTAAGGCAGTTAGAATATGAAATAAATTTTAATGCTGATGAGCAACGCTACCTTGTAAAAGCACCTGACAGCTGCACGGCGGTGTTTGTGGGTGACTTGGTTGACAGAGGTCCTAATTCACCAGAGGTTTTGCGCCTCGTTATGGATATGGTAGATCAGGGGCTAGCCTATTGTGTAAGTGGCAATCATGATGATAAGCTGTACAGGATGCTGATCGGGCGACAGGTAAAAATAAGGCATGGCCTTGAACTGACGGTGGAGCAACTGAAAAGTTATGATTCTACCTTTCTGAAGCGCGTTGAAATGTTCTTGTCTTCTTTGCCGCACCACATCATTTTAGACGAAGGCAGACTCGTGGTAGCACATGCTGGACTTGAAGAACATTTGCATGGCAGAAATACCAGAGGAGTGCGCGAACTATGCCTATATGGTCCTACAACCGGGGAAACCGACGAAAAAGGGTTAGCGATACGACTTGACTGGGCTGCTGATTATTGTGGGAAAGCGATAGTAGTGTATGGTCATACTCCTGTGCATGAGCCCCATTGGCGCAATAATACCATTAATATAGATACAGGTTGTGTGTTCGGGGGTAGGTTAACGAGCCTCACGTATCCGGATCATGTTTTAACATCCGTGGATTCTTACGACACTTATGCCGATTCTGTAAGGCCTTTCATACGTTACCATCAGCACCACTAGGTTTTTCCCCCTGTCTTATTTCTTCTTCTTCATACTTGTCGTGGCTTTTGATCTTATCCAGGTTTTCCTTTTGCAGGTATTCTTTAAATTCTGACAAATTTGTTTTTTCCCAAAATGGCGTCCGGTTCTGAACAGCTGTTCTGCCAATGACATGCGCAGCAACAGGTGCGGTAATAAATGTAAAAAGGATGATGGCAAGTACCTTTAACAGGATATCAGGTTGGTTAAAATAAATACCTAAACCTAGCAAAATAAGACCCAACCCCAGGGTAGAACCTTTAGTAATCGCTGACATGCGGATATAAAAATCAGGGAAACGTAACAGGCCAATAGTCGCGACAAGCATGAAAAACACACCACTAAGTATCAGTACGCAGCTTATTACTTCTTTTAGAGTATTATAGTCCCAGGATAGTGGCATAGCTTATTTGTTAACCTTCATGATATAATAAGAAAATGTGATAGAGCCCAGAAACCCAAACAAGGACAGAATAATAGCTACATCTATAAAATCTTCGCTTTGGGTATACTCTGTGTAAATAGCAATAATGCCAATCACATTTGCAACGATCAGATCAAAAGCAGTGATCCTGTCTGGCAACGTTGGACCAATGGCAAACCTGATTGCCGTAAGTAGCAGGCAAATACTCAGCGTTATCATCGCTATGGTCAGAGTTGTTTCAAAAAGACTCATGCTGTCAATTCTAGTAAGCGACGCTCAAAACCATGCTTTATATGATGCTTTAACCTCTCCACATCATTATGCTTCACATAAAGGGCATGTATGTACAGAAACTTTCTGTCTTTGCTCACATCAATACTCAAAGTTCCCGGTGTCAGGGTAATCATATTTGCCAGCAGTGTAATCTCCAGGTTTGATTTAACTGAAAGCGGCAAAGCTATCACCGTTGGACGCATGTAGTAGTGCGGTGTCAAAATATCATAAGCGATCTTAATATTTGCCATCAGCATTTCTTTGAAAAAGTAAGCAGCCAGTATGATGACTTTCGGCATTTTCCGGAAATAGGGGCGATTGTAAAACCAGGTAGTGGACCAGAAAGACCAGAAGATAAAGAGAAACACAAATGCGGTGCTTACAGCACTGTAAGGCAGCTGAAGTATGCCCCGATGAAAAAGAACATAGGTAATAAAAAAAGCTATAACAGTATGTAACACAAAGGTTTTCAAGCAGTAATAACGGTGTTAGTAGGCTGTATCTTTTTTAAGTACGGCATTTCTGTATATTTCGCTATGCAAGAGCTGGTCTGCAGAACGCTCAGACATATGGATCAAGGGCTGGGGAAAAAAACTGAAAAGGATTATAAAGAGCAGCAGAAAAGCAACTGGCAGGTATAGTAGCTTGTTGCGGAGCAAGTCTTCTGCAGAAAGCTCTACAGGGCTCTTCTTTATGACCGGTTTCGGCTTCCAGAAAACTTCATTCCATATTTTGGTCATAGAGAAAAGCGTTACCAGGCTTACGCACAGCGAAACACCAATAATGATATAGTGCCCATGCTGAAAACCAGCCATAGCCAGCATTAATTTACCCCAAAATCCTGACAAGGGCGGCAATCCGGCCAGAGCCATTGCGGATATAAAGAACATAAGTGAAAGCATGGGCTGCTTCAGGTATATCGCCCCCAATTTATACAAGGAAAATGTTCTGTGCCGCTGTGCCACTACACCACTTATCAGGAAGAGGTTAGTTTTAACGACAATATTATGTATCATAAAAAATATTGTCCCGGCAATGGCCAGGGGTGTATAAATGGCGAGCCCCATCAGCATGTAACCTACCTGGCTGATAACATGGAAGGAAAGTATTTTCCTGAGGTCCATTTGGGCAGCCGCACCAATTACTCCTACCATCATCGTCAATCCAGAGATCACTAGTAAAAAGGGTTGGTTAAAGGCATGGTCTGCCATAAATAAGAGGGTATAAATCCTCACCAAAGTATAAATTCCAATCTTAGAGATCAGTCCACCCATAAAAGCGGAGACCGCAATAGGGGGGGTGTGGTAAGAGGCTGGAAGCCAAAAAAACAAGGGAAACAGGGCAGACTTGATACCAAAACCTGTCAGGAAGAAGACACCGGCAACGGATAGTAAATGTATATTTGGATGCCCTTCATGAATTATTAAGCTAAGTTCTGCCAGGTTAAGAGATCCAAACAAACTATATATAACACCAACACCTGTCAGCAAAAGACCTGAAGCTATAAAATTTATAGTTAAATACTTTAAAGTACCTTCTAACTGCGCCTTTTTCCCGCCTAACGATATAAGTGCAAAACTGCAGATGAGTATTAGCTCAAACCATACATATAAATTAAAGATATCGCCTGTTAAACAAACCCCGCCAACACCCATTTGTAGTAAGAGCATCAGCGGGTAATAGCCAAACTTTTTTCGGGTTCTGTCGAGGCCGGCTAGTGAGAACAGGTATACCGCCAACGCAATAATACTTGCCGTTAAAAAAATGAGTGCGCTAAAAAAGTCGACAACAAGCGTAATACCATAAGGAGCCGGCCAATTGCCTATTTGGGTTGTAAGTATACCGTGCTGCATTACTCTGCTTAGTAGGACTACAGCAGTAAAAAGCCAGCCAGCCTGGGCTAAAGCAACTATCAGAATATGCCATTTGATCAGTTGCCACAGAAACACACTCATTACTGCCCCTAAAAGAGGAAGCAGCAAGGGAAGTATGAGCAGCAGATGGTCTGACATAAATTTGCAAGTAGGTTAGGGCTATTCCTTTATTTCCATTTTCCGGAGATCGTCCAGGTTATTTGATTTAAAGGCTCTGTAAACCCGACGTATTAATACGATTGCGAAAGCCTGGATGCCAAATCCGATCACGATGGCAGTAAGAAGAAGCGCCTGCGGTACAGGGTCTGCATATGATTCCGGAGGAATAGTTGTTTTGTTCTGTGCTATAATTGCTACTCCGCCACGCGTTAGTCCGCCCACCACAAAAAGAAACAAGTTAGTTGAAAGCCCGAATAGGATTAGGCCAATGATGAGTTTAAACAGGTGTCGGTGAAGTATAAAGTATAGACTCACAGAGAAAAGTGTACCTATCATTAAAGGGAGTAATATTTCCATCAGGTTTGATCTTTAGACATTGTAAAAATCATTTTAAGAACCATGCCTAAAACAAGCAGGTATACTCCGGCATCAAAAAGCAATGGAGTTCCAACAGAGCCGATCAGCGGAAACTTAGTTTGTGACCATATACCGGTCATAAAGGGTTTACCATAAATTAACCCAATTAAGCCACTGATGGCGGCTACCAGCAGTCCGGTAGCCATCAGGAAACTGGGCCTGAGCCTGATCAGGTAATAATATTTTCTTTCTTCTTCCCGTGACTTCTTACTTAATAAGTTTTTAGTAAGCAGATGCCACATATGATTTGGACGGCTGCTGGCCGGCTCTCTTTCATAGCGGTAGAATGTCATGCTAAAATACTCCTTTGCAGTACGTTGGGAACCGTGAGCCAGTACATGAAAGACAAACGTGATCGAACCAATCAGGCCCCCAATAAAGCCGCCTCCCGGATGATTGTGTCCCCGCAGCAGAATATAAACTGAAAACAAGAGGAAGACCGGTGTCAGAATACGGATGGCGGTTGCAAAGATCAGTGTTTTCATATCAGTCCTCTTTATTGGTTTTAAGACGCAGCAGGGCAAAGATGCCGAGTGCGGCTACAGCTAAAACAGTTATCTCACCCAAGGTATCCAGCCCTCTGAAATCAACCAGTATTACGTTAACTATATTGCGCCCATGGGCTAATGCTAAGCTATGCTTTCCGTAGAACTCTTTCAGCTGTGAGTCCACGGCATGTTCCTGTACCAGTAACAAGACGTAAGCCATCATAGAGCCAAAGAAAACTGAAATGGCGATGAACTTATATTTCTGGTACTCATGCGAAAGGTATTTGAAGGCTGGGAGCTTGTGCAGTAGCAGTACAAATATCACAACTGTAAGTGTTTCGATCAGGAATTGGGTCGCCGCTACATCAGGAGCCCCGAAAAGGATGTAGTATAGTGCGGCAGAGTAACCTACCAGGCCCACGACAATTATAGAAGTTAACCTGGAGCGGGTATTTAGTAAATAGACAAGTGCTGCGAGCACCAGAAAAAATATGACAAGTTCATAAATTTCAATGCTTGCAAAGTGCTCTACGTGTGCCCCAAGCTTTACATGATGGGTGTTATTCCATAAAACCAACAGCAATGTCGTTGAGAAGAAAAGGATGATGAAGATGATGTAACTGCGCAGATAGCCGTTTTGAATAACGGAAACAAAAGCTTTTGCACCCTTCAGGAAATTATGAAAAAGGTAATGGTACAAATGATTGGGGCCATACTTGTAAACACTGCTTATCTTATTACTTCTAATGTGTATTTCTCTATGGTACCGGAATAAAAGCAGACCGAGTAAAAGAGTAAGTATACTTAACATCAGCTCTTTGGTAAACCCATGCCACAATACAAGCTCAAGTTTCGCATCTATGCCATGGAGTATGCTTTGAGCGGCATTTTCTAATACAGGGGTAATAACTGCAGAAGGCATAAGGCCAAAGGCAAGTCCGGCTATACCTAAAATGAGCAAGGGTGTATAAAGTGCCGGGGGTGGAGAGTGTTCTACTGGTGTTGGGTTACTGGTTTTGTTCCAGAAAATACCATAGCTAAACAGGATAGCAATAGTTACAAAGGAGATCCCTGTGAGGAAAGTAAGGCCAAAAACGACCCACACATAAAAGCTGCTTTCCAGGGTTGCTTCATACATCAGTTCTTTTCCGATAAAGCCAAAAAAAGGCATAAGTCCAGCCATGGAGAGTGCAGCTAAGGCAGCACTTAGCGCCGTTACGGGCATGTTCCTTGCAAGCCCATTAAGCTTATAAAATTCTCTTGTGCCTGTACTGTGGTCTACTGCCCCGGCTACCAGAAACATAGTGCCTTTGTACAGGGCATGAGCTACCAGAAATACCAGCATCGCCTTGATAGATACAGGAGTATCAATTCCGATCATGGTTACCATAAGGCCCAGGGCTGCCAGAGTAGTATAGGCAAGCATAGCTTTTAGGTCAGTGTGCTGCAGGGCCAGAGCAGCCCCGAGTAAGGCCGTTAGCCCACCTGCTATAATAAGGGTGTGCTGCCATATATCAGAACCAGCGTAAACAGGAGATAGGCGCGCCAATAGATAAATGCCAGCCTTCACCATGGTGGCAGAATGGAGGTAAGCGCTTACGGGGGTGGGGGCTTGCATTGCATTCGGGAGCCAGAAGTGAAATGGGAACTGAGCAGATTTAGTAAAACAAGCAAGCAGGATGAGTAACATAGAAGGCACAAAGAGGGGTGAAGCCACAAAAACTTCCTTGTTTACTAATATTCCACTAAACGTGAACGAGTCACTTGATATACTTAAAAGTACCAATCCTGCTAGTAAGGCTAATCCTCCAAAACCTGTTACAAGTAATGCCTGCCATGCAGCTACACGAGCTTGTTCAGAGTCATTATCAAAACCAATTAATAAATAAGAACTTATACTTGTCAGCTCCCAGAAAACGAAAGTCAGAAAAATGTTGTCTGCTGTTACCAGGCCAACCATTGCCGTCATAAATAAGGTCAGGTACATATAAAACCTGCCCAGCAAAACATGGTGCTTCAGGTAGCCGCTGCTATATATAATGATCAGGAAGCCAAAGAATGAAATAAGAAGTGCAAACAGTAAGCTGAGTCCATCAATTCTGAACTGAAACTCAATTCCTAACGCTGGTACCCACGAAGTGACTTGTTGTACGTACCCCGTTCGATATATTTCCGGAAGTAAGGTGCACAGGTAAGCAAATATGCATATGGGCAACGCAGATACAGGTATCACGGCATACTTCCCTGCAATTTTGCAATACAAGGGAGCAGACAGCGCTACTATTAAGCTGATTATGATAACTGTCAGCATTTAAATACGAATTAATGTATATATATCCTGCGACTACCGTATGTAGTTAAACAATAGTACCATGCTGCTCACAATAAGTTGCACAGCTGGTATGTTTTGATCAACGTGTTTACTTACAGCACATTAACAAATCAATACGCCATGGAAACGTTAACTCGTATTATGGTAGGCCTCGACCTGACGCAAATGGATGAAAAGCTGATATCTTATGCAGCCTTTTTAGCATCCGAAGTGCAGGTAGAGAAGGTTTATTTCATCCACATCGAAAAAAGCCTGGAACTTCCGCCAGAGCTGTTAAGCAACCTGCAACGGGACTCCCTGTCTGCAGAAGAGAACATACGCCAGTCCATCGCTTCGCTTGTATCCCCTGCGTTTGAGCATGTGCCTGGGGTGGATGTTGAAATTTTAATAGAAGAGGGCTCACCATTAAAACAGCTCTTGCACTGGTCTAAAGTCAAAGAGGTAGACCTGATGCTGGTAGGCCGTAAACTTCGGTTGAAAGGTAGTGGTGTTTTGGCACAGAAAATATTGCGGACTGGGCATATCAGCGTATTATTTGTTCCGGAAACATTTGACCCTAAACTTAACCGCATCGTTGTAAGTGTTGATTTTTCTAAGTACAGCGACATGGCGCTCGACAGGGTTTTACATTCTGCACTGGCTAAACCAAACATTATGGTCACATGCCTGCACATATACGAAGTGCCTACAGGGTACCGTACCCTTGGCATTAGCTATGAGGCTTTTGATGAAAAGATGCAGGCTTTTGCACGGGAAAAGTATGAGAAGTTGCTGGGTCGTTTTCCTGAACTCGGGGAAAGATCAGAACTTGTGCTGGTGAAAAAAGGGAATACAGCTGATATAGGTGAACTGATCGTTCTGGAGGCTAAAAGAGCGCGTGCAGACATGCTGGTAATAGGTGCAAAGGGACTAACGGCAGCGGCATTGTTTGTGATTGGAAGCGTGACCGAAAAAATTCTGCGTTACGACCTGGACATTCCGTTGCTTGTTTTTAAAAGGAAAGATAAGGAAATGGGGCTGCTTGATGCCATCCTTAATCCTTAATTTAAAAACTCGATATTATTTAAAAGGCTATTTAGTCAGGTTGGGGTACACCCCTGGTAATGCGCAGGAGCAGGTAGCCCGATAGACCAGCAATTAAAGAGGCGAATAAAATGGCTAGTTTAGCCTGTGGCAGCAGGGTAGTACCGGCAAAGGCAAGGTTGGCTATAAAAATAGCCATTGTAAAACCAATACCTCCAAGCAAAGAAGCGCCAAGCAGTTGCTGCCAGTTATAAGAGGCAGGCTTTTCTGCCAGCTTAGTAAAATGTGCCAGCGTTGTAAACAGTATAATGCCAACAGGTTTACCTATTACAAGGCCCAAAATTATTCCCCAGCTTACTGGGTTATTAAACCCATCTGTCAGTTTAGCATCAATATAAATGCCTGCATTAGCCAGGGCAAAAACCGGCATAATTGCAAAGGCAACCCAATTGTGCAGGCCATGCTCCATCCTTAACAACGGAGATTGAACTTCCTCGCAGTTTTGCTCTATGGTATTTACCGCTGCCTGCAGTTCATCACCGGATTCAGGCACATCAGATTTATGAAGCTGGTTCAGGTGTACAGCATGTAATTCACCAAGTATGGTATCTGTACTCGTTACAAAATCTTCTTCGGATATTTTGGGTCGTGCAGGGATGGTAACAGCCAGAAGGATGCCCGCCACTGTAGCATGTACACCTGATTTTAGAAATGCTACCCACATCACCAGACCAAGTATAGTATAGATCCATATACTGTTTACCCTCACGGCAGATAGCATGACGAGTATACCAAACATCAGGAAACCAACCGATAAGCTCAGCATGTTCAAGTCCGAGGTATATAAAACTGCTATTACCAGTACTGCTCCTATATCATCGACAATGGCATAGGCAACCAGAAATAATTTTAAAGTGAGCGGAATTCTCTTTCCGAGCAATGTGAGGATACCAATGGCAAAAGCAATGTCAGTAGCCATAGGCACTCCCCAGCCTCCAAAACCTTCCAACCCTTGATTCAGGTAAGCATAAATACCTGCAGGCACAAGCATACCTCCCAGCGCACCCATCACCGGGAAAGCAGCCCTTCTGAAAGTTGACAGCTCCCCGGTAAGCATTTCTCTTTTGATTTCGAGGCCTACGACTAAGAAAAAAATAGCCATGAGCCCATCATTTATCCATAAAAGGGCAGCTTTTGAGATTTCAAGATCACCTAATTTAAAACTTAGAACCGTATTCCAGGTAGCAGCATAACTTTCAGACCAGGGAGAATTAGCCCATGCGAGGGCAACAAGCGTAATAAAGATCAAAACTATGCCGCTAAAGGCTTCCGCCCGCACAAATTCTTGAAGGGGGTAAATGATGCGTCGGACAAGCTGATACTTGGCCATGGTTGGGATATCGATTAAAGACCTTGTTCCTGCTAAAGACGATAGGCGCAGTTAAAGGGTTGGCCTAAACAGCAAAAGCTACAAGAAAAAAACGCACATAGTAATTTACATCATAGCGGATAAAAAATAAGCCCGTATACGAAGTCGTATACGGGCTTATTCTATCTTGTAAGATTAGTTTATTTAACGAGTTCCTTTGCTATGTAGCGTGAATTAAGGATGCTTAGGGCACCCATATAACGCATACCAAAACGAAGGGTATCGCCAACTTTATAATTGTTTTTGTTTTCCCCTAATTCCACAATAAGCATATCAGAACTTGCACCAATTACACTTATATCCTCATCTTTAGGTATTAAGAATTTAGGGTTGATATCGAGCAGGCCCACATCAAGTATGGCTCTGTGAGATGTTTTGCCGTAGAGGCTCTCATCGATCTCAAAGCTTTCACCACTTGGGTTTTCAGCAAGCATTCCGCTGGGTACCATTGGCTTTTCAGTTAGCTCAATTATTTCAGTATCAAGCTCGAAAACATCATCATACATCCCTTCAAAGGTTTCGCCTGTAAACAGGTTTAACCCAAAGAACAGCGCTTCCCCAATTCGGAAGTGGTTGATACCCTGCGGGAGCTGATGGTTGAATAACAAAGGTATGGTAACCGAAGTACCTCCGGATACCCAGGGGATCTTACGGTTGAACTTTGCCTCTATCACCTGCTTGTAAAGGCTAAGCTGAATAAGCTTATCGCGGGTTGGCATAACGCCATGAAGGCAATTGAAATTTGCTCCTAACCCGATAACCGAAATATTAGGAAGCTCAAAAACCTTGGCATAAAATGCTACCAGCTCATCACCCATAACCCCTTCACGCAGGTCACCCATTTCGATCATAATGATGATCTTGTGGAGTTTGTTTTGTCGTGCGGCTTCCTCAGATAAAAGCCTGATAATGTCTAACTCTGTCTGAAAGCTTACGTCAGCATACTTAATGATATCAGGTATACTCTTCTTAGGCGCTGGTTTAATATAAACAGTCTGAACATCGGGGGCTACTTTTTTGATAGCCTTCAGGTTTGTAACTCTTGAGTCGTGAATTTCTTTGGTGCCAAGAGCCAATACTTCTTTCAAGAACATTTCATTACCGCAGAGCAGTTTGGTTACAATGCCCCAATCAATGTCATGTTCTTTAAAAACCTTATCAAGGTGATTATAATTGTGTTGAAGTTTATGATGGTACAGCTTTAGAACAGCCATTTTTTATCTCTGTAGTCTATACTCTAAATATTTGTTAGTAAAGCCTAATTTCTCATATAAACGCCGGGCAGGGTTCTGAGGCTCTACATGTAGTGCAATACTGCCTTTTGAATTGTCAGCGGCTAGTTGTACAAGCTTTTTACCAACACCTTTGCCCCTCTGGCTGTTGTGCACAGCAACATATACAAGAATATTCTCTGGTATATACCCGCTCATGCCCGTATTGTTCATGATCAGGGCACCAACAACCTGGTTATTCTCCCGAGCCACAAGTACAGACCCGCCTTTTCCTTCAGCTTCTGAAAGGGCATAGTCCATGCATTTGGCTATATCTTCCCGCTGATCACCATACTCATCCAAATGCTTGAAAAGGAAATCAAGGACTTCATCTTTGTTTAGTTCTCTATGATCGGTTGGGGTGTAGACACTGTAGCTGACGTTGTTGTTCTCTGCCATTTTTTCGTTTTAGTTTTATCAGGGTATAAAAATGTTAACGTAATATAGATTAGTAAGGAAGCCGATAAGCCAAATAAATTAGGGTCCAGGTTATAAGGCAGCTGAAATGTGAGGTCCAGCCAGGGCATATGTACGATACTGTTAACAGAAAGTGTTTGCTCAATTAAAGTACGCAGTTCAAACTCATTCATACTCATCCAGGTAGAACTCATCTCACCCTGAAAATAAGGTTGTAGCCGGTTTGCAAGCTGCATAACGTCCATCTGAGGAACAGGGGCTGTTAGCGTACTGACCTGCAGCAGAACTGTTACCAAGCCTCCGGAGAGCATTGCCCAGAATGCAGCAAGACTGCTACGCCTTTTCCAGAACAAAGCACCCAATACAGGTATAAATAACCCGGACACCATAAAGGCATAAGAATAGAGCATCATGTCTAGCACGTTGGTCATCATTGTTGCAAGCCATAATGCCAGTACACCAACCAGCAAAGTCACCAGCTGTGATAGCCGCAGGGTAGAAGGGGCCTCAGGGTCAATTTTCCAGAAGTAACTGAGCACATCCGTAATAATATTTCCGGATGATGCCATCAGGCAGCTGTCTGCGGTAGAAAGGATGGCAGAGAAATATGCTGAGAGCATCAAACCCATTAAGCCAACGGGTAAGACAGTACGCAGGAGCATCGGAAGGCCTGTTTCGGGGTCTACGACAGCGCCGGCACCCAAGGCATCAAACATGCCCTGCTCAGCTGCCACACGAGCCAGAATACCTAAACTTACGCCCATGAAGGCCATGATGGGCCATTCGAATAAGCCGGCTATATACCAGGCACGTTTGGCTGTTTTCTCATCCCGGCAGGCATATATCCGCTGGTATAAGGTCATGCCAACAAACCAGATAGGTATAATAGTTATAGCCCAGTTCACGATCTGCTGCCAGGTAATATTGGTCAGGCTTAAAAACTCAGGGGGAAGGGAAGTACGGATGGCAGCCATACTTTTGGCTGATTGTGCGGCCAGGAAATCAAAATCTGTTAACTGCGAGAAATGGAGAACTCCCATACCGCCACCTACTGCCAGAAATGAAACCGGAATACCAATAAAGATCAAGCCTCCCATAAGAACGGCCCACTGAATGGTATCTGTGTAGATCACAGCTTTTAAGCCCCCCATTACAGTATATACTACTGCAATAACGCCCATGATCAATAGGGCCGTATTTATATCCAAATTAGTAAAAGTGCCGCTTGCCAGTTTTGCTCCTGCTAAGATCTGAGAGCTGGTAAACCCGGTGTACCCAATAGCCGATATGATACCGGCCAGTAAGGCGACCCTGGCGTTAAAATAGTAGCCGAAGATCTGAGGGAAGGTGAAGAACCTGGAGAAGGCAGGATTATTTTTAACTTTAGGTATCAGAAAAACTGCCGCTAGCCAGGCTCCGAATAAACCTGTAAAAAGCATCCAGGAGCCGGAGAGTCCCATGGTAAACCCCAGACCGCCGAGGCCAATAGAGAAACCTCCACCAACATCAGTTGCCACAACTGACAAGCCAATGTGTCCGCTGCTCATAGAGCGGCCTCCTACATAATAATCCTCAGCGCCTTGATTTTTTTTCAGAAAGTAGTATCCAACCCCGAGCATCGCAAGCATGTAGATCACGAAGATGGATAAGTCGATGTAGTGCATCTATTAGAAAAGTATAAGTTTATTGAAATGTGGTTTCTTAAACTATACTTAAAGATAGTCAAAAAATATGGCAAAAGCATTGTTTTAGGGCTAAAGCCGTGTTTGGGGTTCCTAAATAGCGATAACACAATACAAATTTTTGTACAAATATCATGTGTAAAGTACGGCTATGAAACAA
The DNA here is from genome assembly GCF_051904785.1 of Pontibacter sp. MBLB2868. Lineage (NCBI taxonomy): Bacteria > Pseudomonadati > Bacteroidota > Cytophagia > Cytophagales > Hymenobacteraceae > Pontibacter > Pontibacter sp. MBLB2868. Next base: position 1,588,696 of record NZ_CP196710.1, read on the forward strand.
GCTGCCTTTAGAAACAATTTTCTATGGATTATTAGATTTATTAAATTTCAGAAGGTCAGCTTAAAGACTATTTATGTAGGTGCTACTCCAAAGATTCTGATTAGCTTAATTGCTGGGTTTTACGCACTTGGAGTGCTGATACGGCAGACACTAATAAAAGGTTACATTATTTTGAATCTTTCTTTCTTTGCGCAGGTTAAATAATTATAATTAATACTCATTAACCTATGAGACAGCTGATGAACAACATGCAACCAAACACGGTAGTTGGTTTAAAGTCTACGGTAGAGATTACGCTTAAAGAGTTAGAAGCTCTTAAAAGTGTTGTAATGTTAGCAAAAGTAAGGTGCGACAGGGCCACCGCTGAGCCGGAGTTGCAAACAAGAAGTATAGAAATCAGAACTCTGGCTGAAAAGCTGCATAAATTTGGCCTTAGAAATATAGAAATCAAGTAGAAAAAGCCCTGTTATGCAGGGCTTTTTTTCTGCCTAATTGTGCTCGTTTGGCATAAAAAAGTCTCTTTCATTATTTTATAAAAGCTTATTAGCGGCTTTACTGGAAGTAAAATTTCATAATCTACTTCCATCCTTTAACTTTGTAGCTTTGGTGATGGGGTACCACCACGAACTGCCTGCCTGATCAGCGCTGATGACTCCTACTGTATGTGGCTGTTTTAACAAGCCACTTTGTATATTTGTCATCAGTATATTATGAAAAAAGCCCCTAACTCCCACACATCTTCTTATTACAAGCGTTTTTTGCGTGGCTTGCTTTCTGGCGGCGAGCAGGCAACTGCTATGCTCTACACGCTTAAATGGTTAGTTATATGCATCCTGGTTGGGGTTTTGGCTGGTAGTGCATCTGCATTTTTTTTGATTTCACTTGAATGGGTCACTAATTACCGCGAAGCACATACCTGGATCATCTGGCTCTTACCCCTGGGAGGTTTAGCCGTCGGTTTGCTATACCACTATTATGCTGGCAGAGCTGCAAAGGGCAATAATCTGTTACTTGAGGAGATCCATAAGCCGCGTGAGGTGATTCCCTTTAAAATGGCTCCGTTGGTTTTAATAGGTACGCTGGTCACACATTTATTTGGCGGGTCAGCCGGACGTGAGGGGACCGCAGTGCAAATTGGTGGTGCTATAGCAGATCAGTTCACAAGAATATTCCGTTTGCGCCCCCGCGATAGAAAAGTCCTGATCATTACGGGTATCAGCGCCGGATTTGCTTCGTTGTTTGGAACCCCGCTGGCCGGAGCTATCTTTGGACTAGAGGTATTCATACTGGGCAGGTTACGTTACGAGGCGTTGCTGCCAAGTTTTCTGGCTGCCGTTATTGCTGATTTTACCTGCCTGGCCTGGGGGGTAGGGCATACGCACTTTTCTATCTCATTCGTACCAGAGCTCACCATCGCAGGTTTGCTTTACACCTTAATTGCAGGTGCAGTATTTGGTATTGCAGGTATGGCCTTTTCGAGGTCTACCATGTTCTTTACCAATCAGTTTAAACAGCGCATCACTTACGCGCCATTCCGCCCCTTGCTTGGAGGAGCAGTAATCGCACTAATCGTCTGGTTAATGGGAACCACAAAATACATCGGCCTTGGCATACCCACTATTCTTACTGCTTTTGAAGCACCACTACCATGGTATGATTCTTTAGTGAAGATCGTTCTTACAGCGTTCACACTTGGGGCAGGCTTTAAAGGGGGAGAGGTAACTCCTCTTTTCTACGCAGGTGCAACGCTTGGAAATGCGCTGGCCCAGGTAGGTCCTTTGCCAATGGCACTTTTAGCAGGAATGGGTTTCGTCGCTGTTTTTTCAGGTGCAACAAATACCCCACTTACTTGTACAGTCATGGGCATTGAATTATTCGGTGCAGAAGGAAGTGTTTATATTGCTCTTGCCTGCGTGATCGCGTACTTGTTCTCAGGCCACTCAGGTATATATGGCTCTCAAATTATCGGTACCCCTAAACACATTTTCTACGGCCGTTTGAAAGGGCGCAATATTGCAACAATTGCCACCGAGCGCAGGAGAAAGAAAATAAAGTAAAACTGACTAACTGCAGGAGCGCACTAAAGAAACCATATAGTTTAGTGCACAACAGGGAATATAACTTATTATAGTTCAGCAAGTATATTAACTTCTTTTTGGGATTTTTTTCGTAGTATCATTGTTGATTTAAGTAACTCCAACTACAAAATCCCGAAGGTATGACAAGAGCTGTTTTCTTAACGCTGCTTTGTCTTTTCCTGTACCTGTTGCCCCAATTGGCAAGTGCACAAGAGCAGCAAAAATTTGCTAAAGATACTGTTTACTTTACTTCTAAGCGGAAGAAAGTAACGATCCCGTTTAAGTTGGTGCACAACCTTATTGTTATTCCCGTTCAGATCAATAATTCCACACCGCTAAATTTTATACTTGACTCAGGCGTAAAAAACACCTTAATAACCAGGCTTTATTATTCGGATTCGCTCAGCTTAAATTCGGCAGATAAAATAACGATTCAGGGGCTTGGGGAAGGCTATGAGGTAGAAGCTCTTTTCTCCAGCGGAAACCTGATGAAAATGCGTGGCATCCAGGGCGACAACCACCAGGTATATGTGTTAATGGAGGATGTTTTTGACCTTTCTACACGCATGGGAATGCCTGTGCATGGCATCATCGGATATGATATTTTTAAGAATTTTATTGTAAAAATTAACTATAGCACTAAACGGCTTACCCTCTACAGGCCTGATGTAGTATTAAGAAAAAAGAAGAAAGCTGAGGAATATCCCCTTTTCATAGAGAAGAACAAGGCCTATATCTATGCAAATGTAAATCAGGCTAATGGAGATACCGTAAAGGTGAAACTAGTGCTTGACACAGGTGCCAGCCATACGGTTTCGTTGTACCTGCCAACGGATAATAGACTAATGCTACCGCCTAAAGTGATGGAGGCATATCTGGGTAGGGGATTAAGCGGGGATATTCATGGTAAAATTGGTCGGCTCAATTCTTTCTCGATAGGTAAATATGAGATCGAAAACCTGCCTGCTACTTACCCTGACGAAGAAGCCATTAAACTGGCCATGAACATCTCAAACAGAAATGGCAACCTTGGTTCCGATATTTTAAACAGGTTTACCGTTATTTTTGATTATCCGCATAACCAACTGACGCTCATCCCAAACAGTAAGTTCAAGCAGCCATTCAACTATAATTTAGCCGGTTTTGAACTCTCAACCCCTTTACCGGGCACTAATATTTATATTATTGCTAATGTTACCGATGATTCTCCTGCTAAAGAACTTGGTCTTAAACCCGGCGATCAGTTGCTGCACATTAATGGCCACGACTGCAAGGATTTAAAGCTCACCGAAGTTCTTAATATGATTGATAGTAAACCAGGCAGGACCATTCACCTTAAACTGAAACGTGATACCGAGATCATAGATGTCAGCCTTGTACTACAGAGCAGAATTTAACGGATGCACACTTGTTAATGTACCGGAGTTCCTTGGCTCAGATCCAGGTACACCTGAAGTATAAGGAGTAGAACGGCTAACACCAGCAGTGCAATAGCAGCATAAGTTCTGGCTTTGGGGATAGGCTTGACATATGCATTCCCGTTACTGTCGGTACTTGTAAAGCGAAGATCAGAAAGTATGAGCCCATTACCAAAACTAAGCCAGATAGCAGCTGTGAGTGTTTCGTGGGTGATAAAAAGGCTTACTAAACCGATTGCTGAAAATAAGGCTCCGATTATAATGCGGATGGATAAGTTCTTCATGATATTCTAAAGATTACCTTGGCTGCTCTTTCTTTTTAAATAGGACTGCAAGTTAATACTTTTGTCAGAGATGCTGCTGCGGCTGATGTTTTTGAAACGTTAGCCATGAATAGTATAAATTTTCAATGTTTTTCACTTCTTTACTTGGAAATTAAAAAACAAATAAGAAAACTTTGCTTTGTAAACGGGGTATAAAACTAACAGCACCCGAATTATATTTAATAACGAAATGCAAAAAAAGTCGCTTTTATCATCAGTTATGATAAATCACGCTCCAGCCCTGGAGAGTGCGTCTTTTTCTATCCTTTTAAACAGGATAGTTTTTAGAGCCATTACATTAGTGGTCCGCTACAGGCCCTAGGCCGGCGTATTTACTGGTTACCTATGCGGTAATCTTCTTTCACCAATTTTCTGAACCCGATACAAAACATACATACCATGTGGTATGCAGATGGGTTTTCAGCATTTAATCAAGTTCAATTTACTAGCTCTGTGCTTTAACTGCACAGTGGAATTTTCCATAGGATGGATCAACCTGCATTCCTTGTTACGGTTGCTGATGGGCAACATATTATCCATGCACTGCAGATATGCAACGAAATGGAGTCTTCTGCAAAAGCGCGTGGTACCGGAATAGCCAAGCGCTCACCGGATTACATTGCGCAGAAGATGCTGGAGGGTAAAGCTGTTATCGCTTTGCACCCGAATGGTTCCTGGGCTGGCTTTTGCTACATCGAAACATGGAGCCATGGTAAGTATGTAGCTAATTCAGGCCTGATCGTTTCTCCGGAACTCCGTAAGAGCGGACTGGCACGGATGATCAAACAGAAGATATTCGAACTTTCCCGAACAAAATATCCGGGTGCCAAGATCTTCGGCTTGACGACAGCTTTGGCTGTGATGCGCATCAACTCGGGCCTCGGATACTCCCCGGTAACATATTCTGAACTAACCGATGATGAGGAGTTCTGGAAAGGTTGCCGCAGCTGTGTGAACTTTGAAATTCTGCAGAGTAAGAACCGAAGCAACTGCCTTTGCACAGCCATGCTATTCGACCCTGAAAAGGAAAAGACCTTCATTCCTTTACCTTTGGCAGCCGCACAGCAACCTGCCAAAAAAGCAACAGTTACGGACCGTTGGTTGCGTCATCGTACACGTCCCGGCGACGCTGCAGATAACGTGAACACCTTTCAAATTTGATCATTACAGAAGTATAAATAGAATGAAAAAAGTAGTCTTAGCATTTAGCGGCGGGTTAGACACCTCTTATTGTGCCATTTACCTTGCCCAGGATCTTGGCCTGGAAGTATACTCAGCTATTGTTGATACTGGTGGCTTTTCGGATGAGGAGCTAAAGGAAATAGAGCGCCGTGCTTATGCCATGGGTGTAAAACAGCACATACACTTAAACGAGACGCAGCGCTTTTACAAGAGTTGTATCCGTTACCTGGTATTTGGGAATGTGCTTAAAAACAACGTGTATCCTTTAAGTGTTAGCGCAGAACGTGTTACCCAGGCTATTGCTATTGCTAATTATGCCAAATCTATTGGTGCCGATTACGTGGCTCATGGTAGTACCGGTGCCGGAAACGATCAGGTAAGATTTGATATGGTGTTTCAGGCGCTTATCCCTGAAGTAGAAATTATTACTCCAATCCGTGACAAAAGGCTTTCGAGGGATGAAGAAATTACCTATTTGAAGGCTCACGGCGTGGAAATGGACTTCCAAAAAGCACAATACTCTATTAATAAAGGCATTTGGGGCACATCTATTGGTGGCAAGGAAACCCTTACTTCCAACCTGCCATTGCCGGAGGAGGCATATCCTACGCAGCTAACCAAACAGGAGCCGGAGCGGGTAAGTCTTCACTTTAAAAAGGGAGAACTGACTGGAATAAATGACATCGAGTTTGAAAATCCTGTGCTTGCTATACAGCACCTGCAGGCCTTAGCGGCCCCATATGCCATTGGACGCGATATACACGTAGGAGATACTATAATTGGCATTAAAGGACGTGTAGGGTTTGAGGCTGCGGCGCCACTTATAATCATTAAAGCACATCATACCCTAGAAAAGCATGTCCTTACCAAATGGCAGCTTTATTGGAAAGACCAATTATCTGCCTGGTATGGCAACTGGTTACACGAAGGTCAGTTGCTGGACCCGACCATGCGCGATATAGAGGCATTCCTGGAACATACACAAGAAAATGTTACCGGTAAAGTGTCTGTATTACTTGCCCCTTACCGTTTCCAGGTGGAGGGTATAGAAAGCGCGCATGACCTGATGAGCGATAAGTTTGGCAGTTACGGTGAAATGAACCGCGCCTGGACATCCGATGATGTGAAAGGCTTTGCCAAGATCTTTGGCAACCAGACCAAGCTATATCATAGCGTAAACAGTGAACCAGTATGGATAACGGAATAATGATTAAAGCAGGTATTGTAGGTGGAGCAGGATATACAGGCGGAGAGCTGATTCGCCTACTCCTGAACCACCCGCAGGTTGACCTGGTATTTGCGCAAAGCAAAAGCCAGGCAGGAAAGCCTGTGTATAGCGTGCACCAGGACCTGATCGGTGAAACAGGACTGCTATTTTCAGATGCTGCAACCGAAGAGGTTGACGTGATCTTTCTTTGTGCAGGGCATGGAGCCGCCCAAGAATTTTTAACTGGTGCAGCTGTAAGCCTGTCAACCAAAATAATTGATCTTAGCCAGGATTTCCGTTGGCAAGAGGATACAGAAGCAGGTGCTGTGGAGGCACATGACAGAGCTTTTGTTTATGGGCTTCCTGAGCTGCAACGCGAGGAAATAAAAGAAGCAGCTAGTATAGCTAACCCGGGTTGCTTTGCCACCGCTATTCAACTGGCATTACTTCCTTTGGCCGATCAGAATTTACTGACTTCCGAAGTGCATGTAAGTGGCATTACAGGTAGTACAGGTGCAGGGCAAAGTCTCAGCCCAACTTCACATTTTAGCTGGAGAAACGGCAATGTGTCGAACTACAAGGTTCTTGAACACCAGCATTTAAATGAGATCAGACGCACATTGAGCAGCCTTCAGGAAAAAGAGCTGCCTCCAATCCATTTCGTACCCTATCGTGGTCCTTTTACCAGGGGGATATTATGTACTGCGTACCTAAATTTTGACCTTGAGTTAGCTGAAGCGTTGCAATTGTACAAAAGTTATTTCAGGAGCCATCCGTTCATTACTATCACAGATACAACTCCGGACCTGAAACAGGTGATAAATACCAATAAATGCCTGCTTCACCTGACCATGCAGGGTAATCAGTTGATCATCACCAGTGTTATCGATAACCTGTTAAAAGGGGCATCAGGCCAGGCCCTGCAGAACATGAACCTAATGTACGGTTTAGGTGAAACTACCGGCCTGAAACTGAAAGCAAGTGCTTTTTAGATGCTTATTAAGAGTATTATAACTATAAAATCCTTACGATCATGTACGTAAAGTACTTCATCTATTGTCTTACTTCTTACATCTAATTCTCCGAATATGAACCTGTTCGATGTATATCCGCTTTTTGATATCACACCTGTAAAAGCACAGGGTGCATACGTTTGGGATGACAAAGGTAAAAAATACCTTGATCTCTATGGAGGTCATGCTGTTATCTCTATTGGCCACAGCCACCCGCATTATGTTAAAAGAATTGCCCGTCAGCTCTACGACATTGGCTTCTATTCCAATTCTGTACAAATGCCCTTGCAGCAGCAGCTTGCCGATAAGCTCGGCTTACTAAGCGGCTACGATGATTATAACCTCTTTCTTTGTAATTCAGGTGCCGAGGCAAATGAAAATGCGCTAAAAGTAGCTTCCTTCCATACCGGCCGCAAAAAAGTTATCGCCTTCAAAGGTGGTTTTCATGGCCGTACATCCGCTGCCGTAGCTGCCACAGACGATCCCAAAATTCAGGCGCCTATCAACGAAACAGATAATGTTATCTTCCTGCCGCTAAACGACCTGGCCGCTTTTGCAGAGGCATTGATAACACACGAAGAAGAGTTGGCTGCCGTAATTGTGGAAGGTATACAGGGTGTAGGTGGTGTACATATACCCAACTCAAACTTTCTGAAAGCAGTTGCTGCAGGTTGTAAAAAAGCCGGGGCCTTGTTGATATTGGATGAAGTACAATCTGGTTACGGACGTACAGGTAAGTTTTTTGCCCATCAGTACGCAGATATTACCCCTGATCTGATCACGATGGCAAAAGGGATGGGTAATGGATTTCCTGTAGCGGGTGTACTCATAAACCCGCATCTAAAAGCTAAACATGGCATGCTGGGCACAACCTTCGGCGGTAATTACCTGGCCTGTGTAGCTGCTTTGGCGGTACTGGAAGTAATGGAAGAAGAAGACCTTATGCTAAATGCACAGCGTATGGGCAAGCGATTAATTGACAGCCTGCTGACATTGCCGGGTATTAAGGAAGTACGCGGACAGGGCCTGATGATCGGTGTGGAACTGGATCAGCCATGTGCCTCTATCCGAAAAGAACTCCTCAACGATTATGGCATTTTCACAGGTGCATCTTCAGACAAAAACACGCTTCGCCTATTGCCGCCGCTTTGCATTGGAGCGCGCGAAGTAGAAAAATTCCTGGAGGCTTTCGAGTCAATTCTTTTAAAAGTAGAGCTACAAACGATCTAATGAAGCAATTTACATCAGTACAGGATGTTGCCAACTTACAGGAGTTGGTGAATGAAGCGCTGCAACTGAAGCAGAACCCTTACAAGCACAAGCAGTTAGGAGAAAATAAAACATTAGGATTAATCTTCCTGAACCCGAGCCTGCGTACCCGCTTAAGCACGCAAAAAGCTGCCATAAACCTGGGCATGAACGTGATGGTCATGAACCTTGACAAGGAAGGATGGGCATTGGAAACACAGGAAGGAGCCATCATGAACGGTACCACCGTTGAGCATATAAAAGAGGCTGCCGCCGTGATGGGCCAATATTGCGATATACTCGGTATCCGTTCTTTCCCTAAGTTGCAGAACAGAGAAGAAGATTATAGCGAGGAGTTGCTCCAGCAATTTATTAAATATAGCAAGATACCGGTAGTGAGCCTGGAATCAGCAACGCGTCACCCACTACAAAGCCTGGCAGACCTTATCACTATAACAGAAAATAAAACAGCCGGCAAAAAGCCTAAAGTTGTCCTGACATGGGCGCCCCATATCAAGCCTATTCCGCAGTGTGTTGCCAACTCATTTGCTGAATGGATGCGTAAGGCTGATGTAGAGCTCGTAATTACGCACCCTGAAGGCTATGAATTGTCAGATGAGTTTACAGCGGGCGCAACAGTAACTACCAACCAGCAGGAAGCCCTGGAAGATGCAGATTTTGTGTATGTAAAAAACTGGTCGAGCTACAATGACTACGGCCAGGTATTGACAGAAGGTGAAGGCTGGATGCTAACGGAAGAAAAACTGCAGCGCAGCAACAATGCAAAAGTAATGCACTGCCTGCCTGTGCGCCGCAATGTAGAGCTCAGTGATGAGATACTGGACGGTTCTAATTCATTGGTCCTGGAACAGGCCAACAACAGGACGTTTGCAGCCCAGGCAGTATTAAAGAGAATGCTGGAGAGTTTAGATCAGGCTTAAGTTTGACGTAGCATCTTGACTAACCCCAATGATCATATTAAAGAAGTAAGATTTGATACTTGTTAAAATTGGCGGAAATATATTGGATGATCCTGCCCGGCTGCGTTCTTTTTTGGTTGATTTTGCGCAGCTGCAGGGTCCCAAGCTGTTGGTGCATGGTGGAGGTAAAATAGCCTCTGCCATTGGCCAGCGACTTGGAATAGAACCTGTTATGGTAGATGGCCGACGCGTTACAGACACGGAAACACTGGAATTGGTGACGATGGTATATGGTGGCCTGGTAAACAAACAGGTAGTGGCACAACTACAGGAACTGGGGTGTAACGCCATAGGTATGACCGGTGCTGACGCGAATAGCATAAAGGCTGTTAAACGCCCTGTGGGGAAAGTGGATTATGGGTTTGCAGGCGATGTGGCAGGAACTGAAAGTATAAATGTACCGGTGCTGGAAACGCTACTGGCAGCAGGTCTTACTCCTGTCTTTGCACCGCTTACCCATAATGGCAAAGGGACTATTCTAAACACTAATGCCGATACGATCGCATCCGTTCTCGCATCAGCCCTTGCCGGTAAGCAGGTTGTGAAACTGATGTACTGTTTTGAGAAGCGGGGCGTTTTGTCAGATGCTGCAGATGAAACATCTGTCATCGCCCAAATAAACCCTGAAAAGTATAATTATTTAAAAGAGACCGGTGCAGTACATGCGGGCATGATCCCTAAACTAGATAATGCATTTGCAGCTTTAAAACTTGGCGTAAAGCAGGTGCTGATAGGTGAAGCTGAAGCTCTTAAAAGTATAAACGGAGCAGGGGAGTTTTCAGGCACAACACTATCACTGAGCTAATGCCGGAAGAATTATATACACAAGCCCTGGCGCTGCTTCAGAAGCTGATTGCCACTCCATCTTTTAGCAAAGAGGAGGCCGGCACCGCAGCTATTCTGAACGAATTTCTGAAAAAGAAGGGAATAACCGTGCACCAGGAGCTGAATAATATCTGGGCGTTTAACAGGTATTATGATAAGGCAAAACCGACACTGCTGCTAAACTCGCACCATGATACTGTAAAGCCGAATGCCGGTTATACCCGTGATCCTTTTGCGGCAACCATAGAATCAGGAAAGCTTTTTGGACTTGGAAGCAATGATGCGGGCGGTTGCCTGGTGTCTCTGATGGCAACGTTCCTGCATTTTTACGAACGGCAGGATCTGAAGTATAACCTTGTTTTAGCAGCAACCGCCGAGGAAGAAATATCAGGTAGAAACGGCATTGAACTTATACTGCCCAGATTAGGCAACATAGCGGCGGCAATTGTTGGAGAACCTACAGAAATGCACCTGGCAATAGCTGAAAAAGGGCTACTGGTGCTCGACTGTGTAGCCAAAGGAAAAGCAGGGCATGCAGCCCGTGAGGAAGGCGTAAATGCCATTTACGCAGCTTTGCCGGACATCGAGTGGTTCAAGAGCTATAGATTTGAGAAGGAATCGGAACACCTTGGGCCGGTGAAGATGACTGTATCCCTGATAAACGCAGGTACGCAGCATAATGTAGTGCCGGATACGTGCCATTTTACTGTTGATGTACGCCTGACGGATGCTTATTCTATGGAAGAAGTTTTAGAAGTAATAAAGCAGCATGTGAAAGCAGATGTTACTCCGCGGTCTACCCGCCTGAAACCCTCCGCTATTCCTAAACATCATCCTTTGGTACAGGCTGGGATAGAACTGGGCAGGAAAACGTATGGTTCTCCCACCACCTCCGATCAGGCGCTTTTACCTGTTCCTTCTCTCAAGATGGGGCCTGGCTTTTCCGGCCGGTCCCATATGGCAGACGAGTACATCTATCTGCATGAGATCGAAGAAGGTATATCGCTTTACATTAAATTACTCGAAAAAGTAATAATTAATTAATACAGGGAGTGTCTGAAACAGGCAATTCAAATTATTTCAATCACTCATTCAAATTAGAGTTATGAAACTTTGGCAGAAGAACATAAGTGTTGCAGCTGAGATAGAAAAATTTACCGTTGGGAAAGATGCGGAGCTGGACATGCAACTGGCGCGGTTTGATGTATTAGGTTCTCTGGCACACGCACAGATGCTGCAAAGTATTGACCTGCTATCTGAACAGGAGCTGGAAATTCTGCAAGCAGAGCTAAAGCAGTTATATTCCAGAATTGAGGCTGGTGCGTTTTCCATCGAAGCAGGAGTGGAAGATATTCACTCGCAGGTGGAGTTGGAACTGACGCGCAGGGTAGGGGAAGCGGGTAAGAAAATACACAGTGGCCGTTCCCGTAACGACCAGGTGCTGCTCGACCTTAAATTATACTTCCGGGACCAGCTAAAAGAAACGGTGCAAGAGGTTATAGCGCTTTTTGAAGTGCTGCAAAGTCAGAGTGAGAAGTATAAAAATGTATTACTACCCGGCTATACACACCTTCAGGTAGCAATGCCTTCTTCTTTTGGCTTATGGTTTGGTGCTTATGCCGAAAGCCTTGTGGATGATATGCAGCTACTTTTGGCCGCTTATAAAATAGCAGACAAAAATCCGCTGGGTTCTGCCGCTGGCTATGGTTCATCTTTCCCACTTAACCGCCAGATGACTACAGAGTTGCTCGGTTTTGACAGCATGAACTATAATGTGGTTTATGCTCAAATGGGTCGCGGAAAGTCTGAGAGAGTTGTAGCTACAGGCTTAGCTTCAGTAGCTGCGACGCTGGCTAAAATGGCGATGGACCTTTGCCTGTACATGAGCCAGAATTTCAGCTTTATAACCTTGCCTGATCACCTGACAACCGGATCCAGCATTATGCCTCATAAAAAGAATCCGGATGTATTTGAACTACTTCGCGGGAAATGCAATAAACTTCAGGCGCTGCCTACTGAAATTTCAATGCTGCTGATCAACCTGCCTTCCGGGTATCACCGCGATCTCCAGTTGCTTAAGGAAAATCTATTCCCAGCATTTGCAGAGTTACAAAGCTGTATCCAGATGATGACCTACATGCTCCAGGAAGTAAAGGTGCGGGAGAATATACTGGAAGAGGATAAGTATAAATACCTATTTAGTGTGGATGCCGTTAATGCGCTGGTGCTGGAAGGTATGCCTTTCAGGGATGCTTATAAATCTGTTGGCGAGCAAATTGAATCAGGTGCGTTCACGCCGCCTGCCGCCGTTGAACATACTCATGAAGGCAGCATCGGGAATTTGTGCACGGCAGAAATTGCTGAGCAGATGCAGCAGGTACTGGCAAGTTTTAACTTCGCGAAAGTAGAGAGAGCCTACCAAAATTTATTAATTAGTTAATTATAGCAGCAATACAGGAAGTTAAGAGCTGTAAGTGCCAGTACTTCCTGTATTGCCCATGTTTTGTTGCCTGCTTTCTACTTTAAAGGTCAGGACTATTTCGTCCGGTACATTATTTTTCCTGCAACTTTGGCCAGGATTAATGGTATCAAAAGCATTGCAACACCAACAGCCACTACACGTCTTAGGCCAAGGCGAAGCATAAGATTACTAACAACTCTGCTGCGAAGTTCAGTTACAAGAACTTTACCTGCTTTCGTCATAGGTTTTCCCTTTACCACCTCTTCTACCTCCCGCCAATTTCCTTTCTCTAACTGGCGCTTAATATATCCTAATACAGAATCTTTGGTGATCAAAACAGCTTCGCTGATCTGCCTCTGCCGAAGTTGCGTCCCGCATTGCAGTCGCTTAAATTTCATGTCAGAAATTTCAGGAAGAAAATTGCGCATAAATATCATGATCAAGATTAACTGAGTTATTAAAAATTAGTATCACGATTCAGCTTACACCATTCAACTGTTACATGAATTTGGTTTTGTAACAGCTATACTTATGTCTGTTTAAAATAAAGCTACTATTTTTACGTAATTTGCCTTTGAACAAACAAGGCAGATCTTTAGTTAAAGAAGCAAGCTGACGCATAATTACATATGAATAAAATATATTGCCCGAGCCTTACTGAGTATAAACGCAGAAAAACGCGCGTGGTAAACATTGGCGGCATTCCTCTGGGCGGCGATAACCCAATCAGGGTGCAATCCATGACAACCGTGGACACTATGGATACCCAGGGATCGGTGGAGCAATGTATCCGCATGATCGAGGCAGGTTGTGAATACATCCGCATTACTGCGCCAAGTATAAAGGAGGCAGAAAACCTCCGACTTATTAAGGAAGAACTACACAAGCGGGGGTATCAGGTACCTCTTATAGCAGACATTCATTTCACGCCAAATGCTGCGGAAGTAGCTGCACGGATCGTAGAGAAAGTGCGCGTGAACCCCGGCAATTATGCTGATAAAAAGAAATTCCAGGTAATTACCTATGATGATGCCTCGTACCAGGCAGAACTGGACCGCATCAGGGAGCGCTTTGTGCCTTTGGTTCGTATTTGCAAAGAACATGGCACCGCTATGCGTATCGGCACAAACCATGGTTCTTTATCCGACAGGATATTAAGCCGCTATGGTGATACGCCGCTGGGAATGGTGGAAAGTGCGCTGGAGTTCCTGCGTATTTGTGAGGACGAAGGTTATTACGATATCGTCATCTCCATGAAGGCATCTAATACCCAGGTTATGGTACAGGCCTACCGCTTGCTGGTTCAAAAACTGGACGAGGAGGGACTGCAACCTTACCCGCTGCACCTTGGGGTAACCGAAGCCGGTGAGGCTGAAGATGGCCGTATCAAATCGGCTGTCGGTATAGGCACTTTGCTGGAAGACGGCTTGGGTGATACCGTGCGGGTTTCTTTAACGGAAGCTCCTGAAGCGGAAGCTCCTGTGGCACAAGCCCTCATTGATCGCTATGCTGAACGGGCTGTAAAAGCCATGCCAATCAAGCCTATATGCAATGTTCCGATTGACCCTTTCCAGTACCATCGTCGGGAAACGATTGAAGTACAGAACCTGGGAGGCTTAAACGTACCACGTGTCATTGCTGACTTAAGCCGCTTAACCGATATTAAGTATGCTGACCTTAAAAGTGTGGGGCATTTATACTCCATGCTGTTAGATAAGTTCAATATGAACGACCTGGGGGCTGATTTTATTTACACCGGCGACAACCCAATACAATTCATGCTGCCTAATGGGCTGAAGGAGATCGTAAACCAGAAAGCATGGCTGGTCGCAGAACAACGTGAAGACAGGCACCCATTGCTGCAGGCAGCATCTTACCTCGCTGGTGTTGAGAAGCATCCGAAGCTCAATTTTGTACTTGCAACCCTTGGTGATATCAGTGAGCCGTTTATGGATCACTTAAAAAATGATACTACTACTGTACTGGTATTAGAAACCACAAACGAGCATGCCATGCCTGAACTCCGGAAATGTTTTTTCAGGTTGATGAACAACGGTGTTAAAAACCCTTGTATAATCAAGCGTGAATACGGTAACCTAACTGCAGACCAGGTGCAACTTTATGCTGCCACAGATGTAGGGGGACTGTTGATTGATGGACTTGGTGATGGTATAATGCTAAGTACAGAACTGCTTCCAGAACAGGATAAAGCTGACTGGCTTGAAAAGATTGATAAATTCAATAGCCTCAGTTTTGGCATTTTGCAGGCTGCGCGTACCCGCATGAGTAAAACAGAATATATCAGCTGCCCAAGTTGCGGACGCACTTTATTCGACTTGCAGGAAACCACAGCCATGATACGCAAACGTACTGATCACCTGAAAGGAGTTAAGATCGGCATCATGGGGTGCATTGTTAATGGGCCGGGAGAAATGGCCGATGCTGATTATGGATATGTTGGTGTAGGAAAAGATAAGATCGCCCTTTACCGGGGACAAAATGTGATCAAGAAATCTGTTCCCGCCGACAGGGCAGTAGATGAACTGATCGAACTGATCCGGGAGGATGATAAATGGATTGAGCCGGTTTTGCTGGAGGATTAGGTTTATAGAATGATCCGCACTCAGCTTGTAAAAAAGGAGGCACCTTTAACTTCTTCTGTTCTAAACCATGTTGTAGCTTATGATGCTATACGGCTTTTTGCTGTTTTCTCTGTTATAGCGGTGCATGTTGCTACACCAGTTGTCGCTAATTACAATTCATCAGGCAAAACTGCGTGGTGGGCGGGTAACTTATATGAATCCCTTTTCAGGTCTGGCATTCCTTTGTTCCTGATGCTTACAGGGGTACTGCTACTTCCCAAAGCCAATGGATTAAGGTTTAAGAAATAGAATTTTACGGATCTGTTTCCCCCTTCTATTCTGGACTTTTGTGTTTCTTATTGCAAAAAATAAGCTTAAAGAGATAGAGCTTGAGGATTACGTTTACAGTCTTCTCCATGGTAGCACATATTATTTCTGGTATGTGTATTTTATTCTTCTGGTATACACGCTGATGCCGTTGTTAAGGATTTTGGTAAAGTATTTTCAACCCTCTGTCAACCAGATACTCCTTCTGATCTGCATAACCACCTTTGTACTGAAACTACTACCATCTGATGTTCAGTTAGTCAATACAATTATAAATTATTTAATTTACTTACAGTACATTGTATTTGGGTATTGCTTAACATCAGGCAGCAAAACCTGGTGGCAGAATAATATTTATTTTGGCTTGCTATTAGTCGTTTCTGGATTTGTTATTACCTTATTTGGCACTTATTTTTTGTCAGATAAAACAGGAGAGTTTCAGGATTTCTTTTATCAGAGCAGTACCACACACATTTTTCTGAAAGCAGTTGGTATATGGATCTTGTTCAATAGACTGACTGCATCTATTCCAGCTAATGCTATAGCGCTTTTAAGGATGTTAAGTAAGTTTAGCTTTGGAATTTTCTTAATACATCAGCTTGTGATTGAGAACGTATTGATTGTGCGATTAGGCATTTCACATAATTTCATTCATCCAGCTGTAGGAATGTTACTTACTACCGTTTTGTGTTTTATTATCTCTTCATTCATTTTATACATACTAACTAAACTACAGTTAGGGAAGTATGTATGTTAACTAAGATATGTTTAAGTGGTAAAAATGTTATAAATCGGCTTAATATAAATCTTTTTGTACCTTTAGCTGTTACAAAAGAGACATGAGAACCTACTATAAGGCGTCTCAATTTGATAATATATTTTTGATTTAACATGAAGGGATTGTTTGATTTTAAAGAAGTAGCCAACTACTTTTTCCGTAAAAAAGACCCAAATCGCAAAACATCTTTCAATTTGAGAGCCATGCATACGATCAATAAGATATCGATGCTCATGTTTCTGATGGCCATCGTGTATTTTATTATTAAGCACTGGTAAAATTTTCCAAAGTGAATATAGAAGAGTTCAGAGATCATTGTATTGCGAAAGCTGGAGTTACAGAGGAGCTTCCTTTTGATGACGATACACTCGTGTTTAAAGTATGTGGCAAAATGTTTGCCCTATGCAGCCTTTCTGAATTTACAAAAGGTATCGCAGTAAAATGCGACCCTGAAAAAGCTATCGAGCTAAGAGAACAATATACGCAGGTAGGCACAGCTTCGCATATGAGTAAGGTTCACTGGAATAATGTATTACCTGATGCCGGTTTACCCGATAGCCTGATAAGGGATTGGATCGACAACTCTTACCAATTAGTAGGAGCCAAATTGAAGAAAAGCCTGCAAAAGGAAATAGGTTTGATCTAGAAATTGAAACTTTCATTGCTTTCCCTGTTATCATAAAAAAAGCCACCTCTAAAGGTGGCTTTTTTTATTGATTTTTAAAGTTGTGAAGTATCTCAACTGCACCTGTATAACATAACGTGTAGGTATCTTAAATTTTATAAATGTTTAAGCAATGAAAATTCGGTTTGCAGTAAAAAAGTGAAACTAACTTTCTGAAAACTCATTTATTATTACTATTATTGAGAAACTCACCTTATTAAAAATGATTCTAGAAAACGAAATCGGACTGAGTGTATTCCGGAATGAATGGCAGAAAGCCAGCGTCAGTATCTTGTACACATATGGTTTCTTGAGTAATGGGTATGAAAGCTTTTTCAAGAAATTTAACATGACAGGTCAGCAGTACAATGCGCTTCGCATTTTACGCGATCAGTTTCCAAAACCTGTTTCCACTTCTTTTCTCCGCGAAAAAATGCTGGATAAAATGTCAGATGCCTCACGGTTGGTTAGCAGGTTAAACGCGAAAGGACTTGTGGATGTAACACAAAATAAATCTGACAAGCGCCTGGTAAACATTGTTATATCTACCAAAGGGCATCAGCTTATCAGTAACATTGATAGTTCGTTGCATGAACTGGATGAAATGCTGCAAGGGCTTACAGAAGAGGAAGCGGCAACACTGGTTGAACTTCTTTTTAAAGTTCGCGGATCAATAAAAACAGTTGAAGAAAGAATATTAGCTACAGAACAATTGAATGCATAAAAACTCTACACTTTCCAGATAAAAAACCTCAAAACTAACCTAAAGATTACTGTAATAGGTGATAAAAGAGTTATATCTTTTATCACCTATTTTTTTGAACCTCTGTACAAAAAACAAAGCCGCTAAGTTTGGGGCTTAAGCGGCTTTGCTAAAAGTTAATTGGTAAGATGGAGGTAATTATACTACTACGTTTATGATTTTGTTTGGCACTATAATAATTTTCTTTGGTGCCTTTCCGTCAAAAAACTTATTCACCTGCTCATCATTCACTACAGCTTTTTCTATGTCCTCACGCGGCGTATCAAGAGCAAATGCCATTTTTGCACGGGTCTTGCCATTTACAGACACCGGATATTCAAAGGTACTCTCTACCAGGTATTCCTCTTTCCATTGCGGGAATTTGGCATAGCTGATGCTATCCTTGTGGCCTAATTTCTCCCATAGCTCCTCCGTAATGTGCGGTGCGTAAGGTGAGAGGATGACTGTGAGAGGCTCCAGAATAGCGCGCTTGTTTGTCTTAAGCTGTGTCAGTTCGTTCACACAGATCATGAAGGTAGAAACAGATGTGTTAAACGAGAAGCGCTCCACGTCTTCTTCCACTTTTTTAATTGTTTTATGAAGCGTTTTCAGCTCTTCAGCTGTAGGTGCATCTTCAGAAACTGCAAAATTTCCATCATTGTCATGAAAGAGTCTCCAGAATTTTTTGAGGAACTTATGTACACCGTCCATTCCGTTAGTATTCCATGGTTTGAACTGCTCCAGCGGCCCCAGGAACATTTCATACATACGCAACGTATCAGCGCCCTGGCGATCTACGATGTCATCAGGGTTTACTACATTGTATTTTGACTTAGACATTTTTTCAATCTCTACGCCAACTATGTACTTACCATCTTCCAGAATGAATTCAGCGTCTGCATTCTCAGGTCTCCAGTTTTTAAAGGCTTCCAGGTCAAGTACATCATTCTCTACAATATTCACATCTACATGAAGTTTAGAGAAATATTCTTCCAAAATATCAAATGAAAATTTTCCTTCAGTGATAAGATTAGATGCATCTTCATTAGTAATTGCCACTGCACCTAAAGCATAGTGTTCTGATCTTGCTTGTTCTATTGCTTTGTTTAAAGAGTAATATATAGGTTTTAATTTATCAGACTTTTTATACCGATACACAAAGTTCGATCGCCCCTGAATCATACCTTGGTTGATGAGCTTTTTAAATGGCTCTTGCTCCACTACAAGGTCAAGGTCAAACATGAACTTGTTCCAGAAGCGGGAGTACAGCAGGTGGCCTGTGGCATGCTCAGAGCCGCCAATATACAGGTCAACATTGCGCCAGTATTCCACCACATCCTTATCAGCAAATGCCGCATCATTTTGAGGGTCCATGTAGCGATACCAGTACCAGCTGCTGCCAGCCCAACCCGGCATCGTGCTTAGTTCATACTCATACTGGTTTTCATACTTCCAGTCCACGGCACGGCCAAGAGGCGGCTCACCTGTTTCTGTTGGCAGGTAAGCATCGATTTTTGGAAGCTCCAGCGGCAATTCTTCTTCTTTGATCAGGTGCGGAACGCCATCTTTGAAATAAACAGGCACAGGCTCTCCCCAATAACGCTGGCGGCTGAAAACTGCGTCGCGCATACGATACTGCGTTCTGCCTTTGCCAACGCCTAACTCTTCTGCTCTTGCAATACCTGCTTTAATGGCTTCCTTCACTTCAAGGCCATTCAGAAAACCTGAGTTAATGATCTTGCCTTCTTTGCCGGCATACGCCTCTTCATCAATATTACCACCCTCAACAACTTGTTTGATTGGGAGGTTGAAATGCTTTGCGAAAGCGTAGTCGCGCGAATCGTGGCCAGGTACAGCCATCACTGCGCCTGTACCATAACCGGCAAGCACATAATCTGCTATCCAGATCGGCACGCGTTCATTGGAGATAGGGTTGATGGCATAGGCTCCGGTAAACACGCCGCTCACAGTTTTTACATCTGTCATGCGCTCACGCTCCGAACGGTTCTTGGCCACAGTCACATAGTCCTGCACTTGCCCGCGCTGCTCATCCGTGGTTATCTGCTCTACTAACTCATGCTCTGGCGCCAGCACTACAAAAGAGGCTCCGAAGATCGTATCGATACGTGTTGTGAAAACTTTGATCATATCAGAGATACCTTCCACTGAAAAGTCAAGCTCTGCACCAACAGATTTACCGATCCAGTTGCGTTGCATTTCTTTTACAGGCTCCGGCCAGTCTATTTGCTCCAGGCCTTGCAGCAAACGCTCAGCATAAGCTGTGATGCGCATCATCCACTGACGCATTTTCTTGCGTTCCACCGGGTATCCACCACGCTCAGACACACCACCAACAACTTCGTCGTTGGCGAGTACCGTTCCCATGGCAGGGCACCAGTTCACGACAGCTTCAGCTACATAGGTCAGCCTATACTTCAACAACACTTCAGCTTGCTGCTGTTCGCTCATCCGTTTCCATTCAGCAGCAGAGAAATCGGGTGTGTCTTCGTCGCAGGCAGCGTTCACGTTCACATTTCCATCCTGCTCAAATGCTTCTACAAGTTCCTGTATCGGCGCGGCTTTATCTGTGTTATAGTTATAATAGCTGTTAAACAACTGCATAAAGATCCACTGCGTCCACTTGTAATAGCTTGGTTCAGAAGTACGAACTTCACGTTCCCAGTCAAAAGAAAACCCAAGATTCTTGAGCTGCTCTACATAGCGCTTTATATTCTGCTCAGTAGTGATGGCTGGATGTTGGCCCGTTTGAATCGCATATTGCTCTGCAGGTAATCCAAAGGCATCAAAGCCCATAGGGTGCAACACATTAAAGCCTTTCAGCCGTTTATAACGGCTTACAATATCAGAGGCAATATACCCGAGCGGGTGCCCTACGTGCAGACCTGCACCAGAAGGATAAGGAAACATATCCAGGGCATAATACTTTGGCTTTTCGCTTTTAGCAGTAGCTTTAAAAGTGTGGTTCTCTTCCCAGAAGCGCTGCCATTTCTTTTCGATCTGAATAAAATTGTACTCTGACATGTGTTATGCTGTTATTCGCTGATTCATAGTTAAACTGCTAAGATACTTCATAAATGTTAATTGTTGAATGGCTACTTGATTTTAATGGAAGTTAAGATGACATTTAAGGCTTATCTGTTGCTCTTGCTGAACTGATGTATACATGTTTTAAGGGAAAAGATTTATTGTAAGAATGGGCGCTATCAGGGACCTGAAATTATTTTTTTATCCCAGAACATAAAATGATGTTAAATTTATGCCCTCGTATAATGATATAAGGGGCCGGCGAATTATAGCCTGTATATAAAGAGATCAATTACCAGCAAAAAACAATTATTACCTGCCATGACAGAAAAACACGACCTACTTGATATAATCCACCTGATCTATGTAATGGACCCTATGTGTTCGTGGTGTTATGGATTTGCACCAGTCATAAAGCGTCTTGTTGAAGAAAAGGAGGGAACGATACAGTTTAAAATGGTAATGGGAGGTTTACGACCGGGTACCGAGAAGGCATTGGAGCCACAAATGAAGGAAACCATCAAGCACCATTGGCAGGATGTTGAAAAGATCACGGAGCAGCCTTTTGATTACAGCTTCTTTGATAGAGAAGATTTTGTGTACGATACCGAACCTGCCTGTCGTGCTGTTGTTACCATGCGTTACCTGAACCCAGAGAAGGAAATGGAGATGGCAGAAGCTGTACAAAGCGCATTTTATGCAAAAAATAACGATGTGACCAGGTCTGAAATGCTGGCAAGTATAGCTTATCAGTTTGGGGTAGAAGAAGATGACTTTCTGAACAAATTCAATTCTGAGGAAATGAAGGAGAAGACGCAGCAGGATTTTACTATTGCACATCATTTACAAGCCACCGCGTTTCCGAGTCTTTATCTTTTAAACGGCACCAGCATACACCTCATCAGCCGCGGCTACCGCCCATTTGATGGCATGAAAGCTCATTTGGAACGGGTATTGCAGCAGGTAGCACCGGATAAGGAGCAGTCACAAGGCGAGTAATATCTTCTGTAAGTTCATGTGCCTGAAGCCTTAAGTATGCGTAAGGCATAAAAGGGACTCAAGCACATACTTTATGAAGTACCACAGCAGGAGCACAGGCGTTTGCTATATCACAAAGAAGCATTTGCCTTATAATTTACTGGTACCGGTATCCAGTATTCGTACCAGCATCCTGGATCTTATCAAAGCCGATTATCCAGACCTGGAAGAGAAGCATTATGTATCCCTTGAGGTCCTGAACAGATACCGTAACAAGTACCTGGAGCAGTTGCTGGTGCATGAACTTGGCGAACTCTCAAGCCTGGAGGAGGAGGTGATACAGAGTATCAGCAAGCAGGAGCTTTTGTCGTCCAATGTTGAAGAAGAGATCACTGAAAACCTGACGTTCGGGCAGAGATTGTCCGATAAGATCGCAGAATTTGGTGGCAGCTGGACCTTTATACTGTTCTTTTTCTCCTTTATACTACTGTGGATGATGGTAAACGTGTACCTCATTGCAGGAAAACCATTTGACCCATATCCCTTTATACTCCTGAACCTGATCCTGTCCTGCCTGGCTGCTATCCAGGCACCTATCATTATGATGAGCCAAAACCGCAAAGAGGCTAAAGACAGGAAACGCTCCGAATACGATTACCAGGTAAATCTAAAGGCTGAGCTTGAAATACGCTTACTTCACGAAAAACTTAACCACATCATTTCGCATCAGAACCAACGTTTGATTGAGATACAACAGATTCAGGTTGATCTTTTAGAAGATATTATTGGCAGAATGAAAAGGTAACGATATCGGATTTGAATTTTACTGTAGTCACTTCCCCAGTTACCAAAATATCGCCGGTACCTACACAATTTTTTCTGCTAAAATATGCTCCAGTGGATCTTTCCCATTCCAGAGACCAATGCTACTAACCGGTTTAAAACGTGCAAACAGCTCTTCATTATACCAGTTTTCCGCTCTTGTCCTCCGGATCACCTCCTGATGCGCGGCATGTTTATAGGCATAATTTT
This sequence comes from Pontibacter sp. MBLB2868, assembly GCF_051904785.1. Lineage (NCBI taxonomy): Bacteria > Pseudomonadati > Bacteroidota > Cytophagia > Cytophagales > Hymenobacteraceae > Pontibacter > Pontibacter sp. MBLB2868. Next base: position 1,611,579 of record NZ_CP196710.1, read on the forward strand.
TCATTGCCTCCGCTGATTCCCAAACGCTAAAGGTAGCCTGCCTGATTAGTGGCAGTTCTCCTAAACCAATAGAACATAATAGTCCAGCTGCATGCTCCAGTGCTTTGCTTGATTTCGGCACAAACCGCCAGAAATTTGGCAGGGACTTCCAGTTTATACTAGCCCTTGTTAATACGGCTATTGGTCCGCCAGCATACTTATCAGATAGAGTAGGAGTAAAAGGCTCCTGTTTATCCCATTGGCCATGTGCTTGCCAGGCTAATAGTTTAACTGTCCAGATTTCTGTTGTGTGTTGCCTGTATTGCTGCATCAGCTCTGACTGCTGCAGGAACCTGTCAGCAGCGGCTTCATTCTCCCAGGTGCAAATGAGTCCATAGCGCCAGAAATTAGGTCGAATACTGAAACCCTTTCCGTGTCCGCTTCCAAGTAATTTATAAAAAAGGAGCCCTTCTATATTTTTCAGGTGGGGCACGGATGTTCCCATTTGTGCAAGTCCCCAGCGCAAACTTCCTTTCCGTATTCCAAACAAAGTAAGAGTTGTAAGCTTGGCTGCTGTAGGTTCTGAGTGTTGCAAAATCAAGTCTTGTTACAGATTAAAGATATACAATTAAAAGCAAAAACACCTGCAAGGCTTTAACCAATAGCAGGTGTTTTTGTAATTCTATTCCTCAACACATTTGCGTACTCTGCTTTCACAGCTAAGTGCACTAGTGCTACAGGTTTATCTTTTTATTATCTCCAGTCTTTGCACTTTCACCGGTTAAGGCTGCTTTTGCCATTCCGTATAACTGGATCAAAGTACTGTTTGGAGCGTCCCAATATTCTGCTTTATCAATTTTCACTTTGATCAAAGCAACATTTGGGTCGTCTTTCCCTTCAGGAAACCATGCCTTCAGCGTAGGACTCCATAGTTCATCAATTTTTTGTTTGTCCCTGGTAAGACTAGCTCTTCCTGACACGGAAACGTATAGCTCATCATCCGGTTTTGAATAACTTAAATTCACATGAGAGTCGTTTTCAGAGATCTCATGCGACTTACCGGACTCATATCCTGTGAAAAACCATAAGATACCGTCAGGGTTTGTTTTTTGGGTACGCATTGGCCTGCTTCTAAGGCTACCGTCACGCTCCATGGTTGTCATCATGGCAATGTCGATATCCTTTATCATATCAATCAGTTTATGCAGGTTTTCCTGTGATGTTTGGTTGTTATTCATAGTTTTACGCTTTGTTTCTGTGGTTTTGATTACGGGGTGCAGCGTTGTAGGGTTCCTGCCCTAAGCTACAGCTTACACTTTTGGAACAGATGCTATTCCGAATTGTTTATACTTGTGAATTGACCATAAGCCCCTATACGTGAATTTTTTGGCCCATGCTTTCTTGTCCGGTGATGATCCGGAACTACTTCTCGGCAACTTTATAGCAGATTCTGTTAAAGGCAAAAAGGTGGAATTATATACACCGGCAGTTGCCCAGGGCATTCGCCTGCACCGTCTTATCGATACTTACACCGACACACACCGGATAGTAGGGGAGACTAAGGCCAGGCTTCGCCCGAGGTACAGGAAGTTTGCCCCGGTAATTGCGGATATGTACTACGACCATTTCCTGGCCAGCCGCTTTGAAAAGTATAGCACAGAGCCATTAGAGACGTACACGCAACGGGTTTACGCCTTGGTTCAGAAGTATTATGACATACTGCCAGAACGAATGCAATATACTTTTACGCATATGAGGGAGCATGATTGGTTAACCGGATATGCACAAATTGAGGGGATACACAGAGCTCTCACAGGGATGAGCCGCCGGGCCAGTTTTACATCGGGCATGGAAACAGCCGCAGTTGAGTTAAAAGAAAATTATGACCTTTATGCAGCTGATTTTGAGGCCTTTTTCCCGGAACTGATAGACTATGTGGAGGTGGTTAGGCAAAGCTGCTAAAAGAACCTAAAAACCTCTTTTAATACGCCTCAATACCTTCTGTAAGTGGTTAATTTCACCTTCAGTTAATTTATTTTAACAATTTTTTTAGTTAGTCTTTTCAAATTATAAATCACTCATCTATTTGCTTATCAACAACTTAACTGTGTTTTGATATAAGACTAAAATTATACTTTATTGATGTTTGGACTTATATTTGATTTTTGCTGCTTGCCTTGATAAGTATCTTGATGTAGTTTTGTCCCCCAGATGATAAAGGCTACCCTAAAATATCTTCTTCTACTTAGTGTTATCTTGTTAAGTGCGTATAGTCAGCTATATGCACATACAGACAAGGGACTCACTTTCCATTCCCTTTCGAACACACCATTGGGGGAAGATATTATTCAGATTGCCTCATCTCAAACAACTCAGCCTTCACTCATCTCTGATTCCTCATCCGGCACAACAAAGCAAAATCACAAAAGCATTGTTCCTGCAAAATTCGAGATAGAGGAAGATGAATTAGTTGCTTTTAAGAAGTTTCTAGAGAGCAATAAGAGCATTACTGCGCTATTTTATGCCTTCATTGCCGGATTTCTGTTTCGGTATATACTCAAAGGCTTCTCCCTTTCAGAGTTTTTTTATCATTTCTCATCTTACAGAAGGCATATCGTACTACAGGTTTTCCGGATCTGATATACTTTCTTAAGCAGGTAAATTAACATTGCCTGTATTACCACGTCAAAATTTGTATGCCCATCACCCTATAGCAGGAGCTATTGCGGATGCGCACGTGTATTTTCTTATACACGACCTTTCATAATTCATTAACAAAAACTAATCGTTTTAATTTTTAAATCATCATGAAGAGAATTCTCATGCTCGGGGGCGTGTGTGCCATGTTGTGCCATACAAGCTGTACCTCAACAAAAGGAGAAGAAAAAAAGGAAGCTGAAACCGAATTTCTGGTTACCAGCCCTGTTAAAATGGACACGACTATTACGGAAAATTACGTAAGTCAGATCCAGTCCATACGACACATTGAAGTTAGAGCGCAGGAAAAAGGCTACCTGGAAAAAATCTTTGTAGATGAAGGACAGCATGTAAAAAAAGGGCAATTGTTATTTCAGATCATGCCCAATTTATATGAGGCCGAACTGCAAAAAGCACAATCTGAAGCCAATTATGCTCAGATCGAATACCAGAACACAAAGTCGCTTGCAGATAGAAATATAGTATCTCCAAATGAACTGGCACTCGCAAAAGCTACCCTGGATAAGGCAAAAGCAGAAGTAGCCCTGGCAAAAGTTCACCTGCAATTCACTGAGATCAGAGCGCCGTTTGATGGTATCATCGACCGTTTCCATGTGCGTCTGGGTAGCCTGGTAGATGAAGGTGAACTACTTACAGAACTGTCAGACAACAGTAAAATGTGGGTATACTACAACGTGCCAGAGGCGGAATACCTGGATTATAAGACCAAGGAAGGACAGGATGAAAAAACCAAAGTAAACCTGTTAATGGCTAACAACCAGTTGTTTAAATATCCTGGTGTGGTTGAGACCATAGAAGCCGACTTCAATAACGAAACAGGTAACATTCCTTTCAGGGCTACATTTCCGAATCCGGACGGGCTTTTAAGGCATGGCGAAACAGGTAACATTCAAATGAGTGTTCCGCTCAAAAATGCACTGCTTATCCCACAGAAGGCCACCTTTGAAGTACTTGATAAAAAGTATGTGTATGTGGTGGATAAACACAATGTGTTAAAATCGAGGGAGATCACCATTGGCGCTGAATTGCCGCACATTTATGTCGTGCAGAATGGTCTGGCTCAAAATGACAGAATACTTCTGGAAGGCTTACGATTGGTACGTGAAAACGAAAAGATACGCTCAAAATTCGTTGAGCCAGGCAAAATGATAACTCAGTTAGAGTTATATGCGGAGTAGTTCCTTATCCCCAAACGTATAAGACATGTTTAGTAAATTTATACATAGACCCGTATTCGCTATTGTAATATCGGTCGTGATCCTCTTTATAGGTGGCTTGGCTATCAAGAAGCTGCCTATTTCCCAGTTCCCCGACATTGCACCTACCACAGTCAATATTTTTATTGCCTATCCGGGTGCAAGTGCTGATGTATTGGTTAACTCCACTCTCATTACCCTCGAACAGGCTATTAACGGTGTGGAGGGAATGCGTTATATAGCTTCTGATGCTACAAGTGCCGGTGAGGCCACGCTCAGGATTATTTTTGAACCTGGAACTGACCCGAACGATGCCGTAATCAGGGTGAAAACAAGGGTAGACCAGGTAATGCCGCTCCTGCCAGAATTGGTGCAGCGGGAAGGTGTTGTGATCACTCCCATCCAGCCAAGTATGTTGATGTATGTCAACCTCTACTCTAAGGAAAAGAGCATGGATGAGAAGTTCCTGTTCAACTACGCCACCGTTAAAATGATCCCTGAAATACAGCGGATCAAAGGTGTAGCCAGGGCGCAGATTTTAGGTAGCCGTAGATACGCCATGCGTGTTTGGTTAAACCCTGACCGTATGCGGGCCTATAAAATATCTGTAGAGGACGTAATGGATGCCTTAGCGGAACAAAGTATTATCGGCCGCCCCGGCAGGATAGGGCAAAGTTCCGGTATAGCCGCTCAGTCGCTCGAATATGTACTTACTTACAAAGGCCGATACAACAAGCCTGAGGAGTATGAAGGCATTATTATACGGGCCAATGCAGAAGGTGAAAGTATACGCATGAAAGACATAGCCACGGTAGAACTGGGTAGCGAATTCTTTGACATCTACTCTAATCTGAACGGTAATCCTTCAGCAGCCATTGTATTAAAACAGAACTATGGTAGTAATGCCAGTGATGTAATTGCCGATGTAAAGAGCCAACTGGAGGAAATGAAAGCCACTTTCCCTCCGGGAATGGACTACAAGATCAGCTACGACGTTTCACAGTTCCTGGACGCATCCATAGAGCAGGTGCTTCATACTTTAAGAGACGCGTTTATACTGGTTGCCCTGGTTGTTTTCATCTTCCTGGGAGACTGGAGATCTACACTAATTCCGATCCTTGCTGTTCCGGTGTCACTGATAGGTACGTTTTTCGTCATTCAGCTCTTCGGGCTTTCCATCAACCTGATCACTTTGTTTGCACTTGTACTGGCCATTGGTATTGTGGTGGATAATGCTATCGTTGTGGTGGAGGCAGTCCACGCCAAGATGGAAGAGACAAACCTTTCACCTTACAGGGCTACTGTAGAAGTACTTCGTGAAATTGGTGGTGCTATCATTGCCATCACACTTGTAATGACAGCGGTATTCATTCCGTTACTGTTCATGACTGGCCCGGTGGGTATTTTCTACCGTCAGTTCTCCATTACTATGGCTAGCTCCATTGTAATTTCGGCCCTGATTGCACTTACACTTACCCCGGTACTGTGTGCCATGTTGTTGAAGAATAACCATGGTAAACAAAAGAAGAGAAACCCGCTAACCAAAGCACTTGACGGTTTTAACAGCGGGTTTGAAAAACTTACCGGAAGATATGTTGGCTTGCTAAGGTCCATTGCAAGCAGAAGATTGCTTACGTGGGGAATACTTGCAGCATTTTGTGTGGGTATATTCTTCGAAAACAAAGTCCTGCCATCAGGATTTATTCCGAATGAAGACCAGGGTACTATTTATGCCATTGTTCAGACACCTCCGGGTTCTACTCTTGAAACAACCAACCAGGTATCTCAAAAACTTCAGAAGATCTGCGAGGGAATTGAAGGTGTGGAATCGGTGTCTTCACTGGCGGGATACGAGATCATGACGGAAGGACGAGGATCTAATGCAGGTACTTGTTTGATCAACCTGAAAAGCTGGTCTGAGCGTGATCATACTGTGAAAGAGATCATGGAAGAGCTGGAAGAGAAATCAAAAGGCCTGGGCGCGGTTGTCGAATTCTTTGAACCACCAGCAATCCCTGGATTTGGTTCTTCAGGAGGTTTCTCTATGCGTTTGCTGGATAAAAACTCTGATACCGACTACCACGAGTTTGATAAGATCAATAAGGAGTTCATGGATAACCTTGGCAAGCGGAAAGAGCTCACAGGCTTATTTACCTTCTTCGCAGCCAATTATCCGCAGTATGAACTGGAAATTGATAATAATCTGGCCATGCAGAAAGGGGTATCTATCGGCAAAGCGATGGAAAACCTGAATATCCTGATAGGTAGTACCTATGAACAAGGATTTATCAAGTTTAACCAGTTCTTTAAGGTATATGTGCAGTCTGATCCTAAATACAGAAGGCTTCCATCTGATATATTAAACCTTTCAGTTAAAAATGAAGCCGGGGAAATGGTACCATATTCTGCTTTTATGAAGCTGAGGAAGACACAGGGACCTAACGAAGTTACCCGTTTCAACCTGTACAACTCAGCAGCCATCCAGGGGCTTCCGGCAAAAGGATATACCACGGCAGATGCCATACAAGCTGTAAAGGAAGTTGCTGCGAATACATTACCAAAAGGGTATGACATTGCCTGGGAAGGCCTTTCTTATGATGAATCCATCAGGGGAAATGAATCACTTTATGTGTTCCTGGTTGTTTTGTTGTTCGTTTACTTCGTGTTGGCTGCCCAGTATGAGAGCTTTATCATTCCTTTTGCAGTGGTACTATCGCTGCCGATTGGTATTTTTGGCTCATTTTTGCTGCTGAAGCTGATGGGACTGGAGAACAACATCTATGCCCAGGTGGGTATGATCATGCTCGTCGGTCTATTAGGTAAGAATGCCGTTCTGATCGTTGAGTTTGCGGTCCAGAAACGCCTGCAGGGAGCCACCATCCTGGAAGCTGCCATTGAAGGTGCAAGGGTTCGTTTCCGTCCTATCCTGATGACCTCGTTTGCCTTTGTTGCCGGTTTGATTCCGTTGATCGTTGCCACTGGCGCAGGAGCTATCGGAAACCAGACGATTGGTGCTTCTGCCCTTGGAGGTATGCTGTTCGGAACGATTTTCGGTGTTGTTATCATCCCAGGATTGTACTACATATTTGCTAAAATGGCAGACGGTCGTCATTTGATCAGGGATGAACATGAAACCCCGTTAACTGAAGATTATGCCTATACCAGTGACAGTTTTGAACTCATTGAAGAAACTGAAGAACATGTATAAGAGAAGAATAACAAAATGGGTAGGGGTAGCTTTTGTATCCTTAACCTTTACGGCATGTAGTTTGCCAACTGTCGTTCAAAAATCTGCCAACCCAATGGTACCTGCGAGTTATAATAACTCGCAGGATACCACCAACACGGCAAAACTCAGGTGGCAGGATTATTTTACAGACCCACATTTGAGTGCCTTGATCGATACGGCACTGCAGAACAACCAGGAGCTGAACATAACTTTACAGGAAATACAGATTGCTCAAAATGAAGTAAGAGCAAGAAAAGGGGAGTATTTACCTTCTGTTGGACTGAGAGGGGCAACTGGCGTTGACAAAGTAGCGCGTTACACAAACATTGGCGCCATGGAGGCTACCACCAACATAGAAGGCGAAAGAGAAATGCCAGAGCCATTAACAGATTTTATGGTAGGGGCTTTCGCTACCTGGGAAGTGGACGTATGGCATAAACTGCGTAATGCCAAAAAAGCGGCAGTACTACGCTACCTGTCTACTGTGGAAGGGAAGAACTTCATGGTTACAAACCTGGTGGCCGAGATGGCAAATTCTTATTACGAATTACTGGCACTGGATAATCAGCTGGCTATCGTAAGACAGAACATTGCGCTTCAGACCAATGCCCTTGAAATAGTAAAGGCACAGAAAGAAGCCACCCGGGTTACAGAACTGGCGGTTCGTAAATTTGAAGCGGAGCTGCTTCACTCCAAGAGCCTTCAGTACGACATTCAGCAAAAGATAACAGAAACCGAAAACAGGATCAACTTCCTGGCTGGTAGATACCCGCAGCCGATTGCAAGGGATGCTCAGGCATTTAGTAGCTTGGTACCAGGTACTATTTCTGCCGGTATTCCAACCCAGTTGCTTGAAAACCGCCCTGATGTAAAGCAGGCCGAACTGGAACTGGCGGCATCTAAGCTGGATGTTAAGGTAGCCAAAGCAAATTTCTACCCTTCTTTAGGCATTACTGCAGGGGTAGGTTTCCAGGCCTTTGACCCGTCGTTTCTTATAAAAACTCCGGAGTCGTTGTTGTATACACTGGCTGGAGATATAGCTGCTCCACTGATCAACAGAAACGCGATAAAAGCAACGTATTACAGTGCTAACGCGAAGCAGTTACAGGCCGTTTATAGTTATGAGCGCACAGTTCTAAACGCTTATGTTGAAGTAGCTAACCAGTTATCGAAGATCAATAACCTGGAAAAGAGTTATGACCTTAAAGAGAAGCAGGTGCAGGCGCTTACCCAGTCAATTGATATTTCAAATGAACTCTTCAAATCAGCAAGAGCTGATTATATGGAAGTTTTGTTGACGCAACGTGATGCGCTTGAATCAAAATTTGAGCTTATTGAAACTAAAGTGCAACAAATGAATGCCTGGGTAAATATTTATCAGGCATTAGGTGGCGGATGGAATTAGAAGAAATTTATTTTAAATTTTTGATCCTACTCCAGAAGCTGTAAGATCAAAGAGCCACTTTACAAATTGTGAAGTGGCTCTTTCAATTTTAGGCAATAAGGTATTGCTGATTATTCCTGGTTCTCTGTAACTCCTATTTTATTTTTCTGTTTTAAATAGCACGTGTTTTACATTCACTGTAGTATTTCCATGCTTTGTTATAATCCCCTTTCATGAAATAACAGACCGAGACTATGAATAGGGTGGTTTGATTACTGGGATCATCTGAATAAGATTCTTCAAACACACCCTTTGATGCATTATATGCCGAATAGTATAGAGTAATATATATTAGATATTTAAAAACAAGCTGCTATAAAACCATAAAGGGGAGCACCATTACTGATGCTCCCCTTTATGGTAAAATATAAGTTGCGTAACTTAATGTTGTATACCACCCTCGCCATGTACATGGCCGTGGGCAATTTCTTCCTGAGTGGCTTCTCTTATATTTTCAACCTTACCTTTAAAGCTCAACTCTTTGCCAGCTAAAGGGTGATTAAAATCCATGGTCACGCTATCATCTTTCACAGCAAGCACACGGCCCTGCAATTGGTTTCCTTCGCTGTCAGCCATCGGTATAAAGTTACCCTCTTCCAGCATGTTATCAGGTATACTTCCTTCAATTTCAAATACGTTCTTAGGAAGATCAACTACCGCGTCAGGATTAATATCGCCATAGCCTTCTTCAGGCTTAAGTTTAAAGTCAAAAGTATCACCTTCACTTTTACCAGCCAGGCTGTCTTCGAACTGCTCTGGCAATCCGCTCATGCCATAAATAAAAACCATCGGATGCTCTTCATTCGCGGTCTCTACCAGGTTCTGCTCCCCGTTCTCGTCTGTAATACGTAGCTCGTAGGTGAGCGTAACCACTTTGTTGCTCTCTATTTTCATCGTTTAGAGTTTAAATTTTCACAAGTATTAAAGGTAAGAAAAATAAAAGCCTTCATCTAATCAGGCCGGGCTTTTCCTACACTTTAAGGCATCAGTTCGGATAGTTCCCAGGCACTTCGATAGGCATGTATACTTTCTACGTAAGATAGGAAGCTAGCGTAGAAAGGATGCTGGCTAAGGGTGGCACTATCACCCACGATCACCAGCTTTTTCTTAGCGCGGGTCATTGCCACATTCATGCGACGGATGTCAGCCAGAAAACCGATCTCACCCTGTTCATTGCTGCGCGTCATGCTGATGTAAATGATATCGCGCTCCTGCCCCTGGAAACTATCCACCGTACCAACTGACAAATGGCGTAGCTGTCGCAGCTCATGGAGTTGCGGTATATGCTCAATCCTGTCCTCCAGGTAATTGATCTGGGCCCTGTAAGGCGATATAACTCCAATCTGAAGGTGCTCCACTTCCTCGTCAGCATGCGAGTAGTCCTTTAACAAGTGAGTTAGGTGGTTAAGTAATAAATTGGCTTCGTCAGGATTGGCTGAGCTCTGCCTTTCCGGAGAATCTTCCTCATAATAACCGCAACCTGCCGTATCAACAAACTCAACAGCAAAGCCAGCCGGAAAATGCGGCATAAACTCATGCAGATCACTGCTGTGTACACTTTCATGCGCCATCAGTTCACCGTGATAGAACTGCTGGTTAGAAAACTCCATGATGTGGTGGTGCATACGGTACTGCGTTTTTAGCATCACCGCCAGTCCTGGTTGTCGTTCGATACACTTTTCAAAAAGCGTTTTGATCAGTCCGCCCTTTTCTGCTTCAAACGACTTAACAGTAGGAGGGAGCTGGCAGTGGTCTCCTGCCAATACAACCCGCTTTGCCCTCGTGATCGGGATCCAGCAGGCAGGCTCCAGCGCTTGTGCGGCCTCATCTATAAACACCGTGTCGTACTCCAGGTGCCGTATCGCTTTATTTGCAGCACCTACTAGGGTACAGGTAATTACTTCCACGTTGTTTAGCAGATCCTCGGTTATATATTCTTCCACACGATCTGCCTCATCGAGCAGGCGCCGGCTTTCTGCTTTGTAAAACTGCCGTTGCGCCCTTTCTTCATGCCCAAAGTTACGCTTGTACTGGAAGGCGAGCCGTTTATACTCAGCGGCTGTTTTCCGGTAATCCTTCAGGTTTTTATAAGACCGGTGGTTCATGATCTGAGCATCTAATGTGTGCTCCAACAGCACATCCGATACCCTGGACGGATTCCCTATCCGAATAACGTTAACACCTTCATTCGCCAGCTTTTCAGTAAGCAGGTCAACAGCAGTGTTTGAGGGCGCTGTAACTAGTAACAGCTTTTGTGTTTCAAGTGATTTGAGAATAGCTTGTACAAGGGTAGTTGTTTTACCAGTACCCGGCGGACCATGAATTATAGCAACATCTTTTGCCTGAATGATCTTGGTTACCGCCTCGTTCTGAGAAGGGTTCAAAGAAGGTATAGGAGCCATTTTCTCATCAGTAAAGCGAGGGGCCGCATCACCTAACAGTATATCCCGTAACTCTGCCAGACGTGTTTTATAGGCGTCAATTACCTTTTTCATGGCTATCTCCATTTCACGATAGCTCATTTCGTCGAAAGTCAGGTCAATACCAAGGCGGCCTTCGTCTATCCAGTCAGGAAGGTCTTCTTTGTTAGTGGCCAGAAGTACTTTGTTGCGTTTTAATCCAACAATAACTCCATTCAGGCTCAGCCTCTCTCCGTTGTTTGTGAAAAGAGAGGCAGCTTTGCCGGTTTGAAACAGGTGTAATTCATCCCGGTCCTTTGTTCGTTCAAGTTCCAGAACCACCTTGTTCCCAAAGCCTAATTCTTCTTTTGTAATCGTGACAGGATACCAGCAAAATCCCATTGCTTTACGTTCGGCAATAGTGCTTTTCAGGCTCTTAATTTTGTATTGCTGGCGATCCTCTTCCTGTTCTATTTTAAGGAGTTCCTGTACCTGCCTCAGTTCTAATAAAATCTCACTCATGTATGTTTAAAAAGGAGGCTGGGTTATACTTTCTTCTTTTTCCGGCCGGTTGCGAGCGCCTTGTTTAATCGCACCTGTAAGAACACAGCATAGAGTAACAGCAGAAATGCCACACCAGCTATAATTGCAATCACCTGATCTTTACCATACCGCAAGTCAGATGATTCCTGTACCTGAATGTTAAGATCTGCCACCTCCCGCTCTTTTTTCTTTAGCTGCACCTGCAGCATTTTTATCTGACTCTGTAAATCGCTGATCCTGGAATCTATTATTCGCTGGTCTTCGCGCACTATTTTGCCCTCTCGCTGGCTATCAACTGTAGTTACAGCCATTTGCCTGATCGTAGCTTCTTTTACGGCCGCGATCAATTCCGAGTCGGTGTTGATGATCTTCTTTAATGTTCCGATGATCTGGAGCAGGTCACTTTTAGATTTTTTACCCCAGAAATTACTATTCTGCTTGTTATAGTACTGGTACTCCATCACGAGTTGCTCCCGCTCATTCATCAGATTGGTTAGCTTATCATCCTGCGCTTTTGCACTCACAAAACCCAGGCACATCATCCCGATTATCACTAGCTTTTTCATCATATACTCCTGAACATTGTCTATTAATCTACACGCAAATATGAGCATCTTATTGGACTAGCCCCTAAATTTTTTTCCGGGCTTATAAAAATAGAGGATCAGTACAGGTAATAAAAAGAGGTCAGCGATAACGGCAAACAGCAGGGTGAGGCTTACAAAAAGACCTACGTAAAAGGTACCGTCAAAAGAGGAAAATACCAGCGTCATAAATCCACCCATCAGAATACAGGAGGTAATAATTATAGCCTTGCCAGCAGAAATAAACGAACGTTTGATGGCATAGGGCAAGGACTTACCGGCATTAAGCTCGAGCTTTAGTTTACTAAGAAAATGGATCGTATCGTCAACGGCTATTCCAAAAGCAATGGTAAAGATAATAGACACAGAAACTGTAAGATTTATGCCCAGAAAGCCCATTATCCCCCCGATCATTAGCAGCGGAATGATATTGGGCACCAGCGAAATTAAAACCATCCTGAAAGAGCGAAATATCATCCCTACAATCAAGGCAATCACTCCAAATGCTATCAGCAGCCCCTGCATCATGTTCATTGTCACGTACTCATTGTTTTTGTCGAGTAGCAGGGCGCTGCCTGTGAGTCTTGTCCGGAGATACTGAGGGTTAACATGACTGGAAATGAACGCGCGAAGTGAATCATTCAGATCGGTTGCCGCAGCACTACCTATATCTGTCATTTTACCTGTAAGCCTGCCTTCTGTAGCATCCGGAGTAACGACATTGCGCAGTTCGCTTCTGTTCTTGAAAGTTTCAAGTTGCCTACGGATACGCTGCAGTTGTTGTTTATTTGCTGGAAGTCTGTAATAGTCGTTCAGCCCTCCGTTCTGCGCCCTGTTAATTGTTTTTACTAAAGTGACCGGAGAAGTTATAAAATTTAGTCCGTAAGAATTGTAAAGGTAGCGCTCAATCTCATCAATTTCTTTGAGCACCTCATAATCATATACCGAATGGCCGGGAGCTGCTATCAGATGTAGTTCAAAGGGACGAACACCGGAGAACTTCTGCTCAAAATACTTAAAGTCAAGTATGATCGGGTCCTCATCGCCAAGGTCTTCCAACAGTGTCGTATCTACCTTGATCATGCTGATACCAACCAGGCTGATGAGGGTTAAACCCGCGCTGACTGAAAGGATAAGAGCTGGTTTACGGAGTATGTAACGCAACATACGGCGCAGCATAATTGGCCAGGATATGGTTTTGTAGCGCACCTTCTGCGCATCCGGCCTTTTAAGCAAAACTAGCAGCGCAGGCAGCACGGTAAAGGCAAGTACAAAAGCCAGGCCGATGGAAATAGCGGTATAAAGGCCAAAATTGCGGATCGGAACAATTGATGTGGTCAGTAAGGTTAAAAAGCCCACTGCCGTTGTCAGGGACGTAAGCAGCGTTGCAAGTCCCACTTCTCGCATGGTAATTTTTATAGCAGCTATTTTTGGAGTGCCATGGCTAAGCTCTGTCAGGTATCTGGAAAGTATATGAATGACATCTGACATGCCTACCACAAAAATAATTGTTGGCAGCAGCACCGTCATCACATCGATGGGTTTGTTGAAAATCCCCATTGCCCCGAGCCCCCATAAAACAGCCAGTAAAACTATCAAAAGAGGTACCAATACGCCCCACAGTGTCCGGAAGGTAATCCATAGAAAAAGTATAACCAGCAGGATAGAAGCTGACATGAACAGGACTAATTCTACCTGCATTTTCTCAATAAACACAGACTGGGCCAAAGCTTTACCGGCAATATGATGTTCCTGCAAGCCCAGGGCGTCGAGTTCCTGGTATAAAGCAGTCATCAGCGTATCGCTAGCACCTTTACCCAGGTCATCCGTAGTTTGAACGAAAAGAGAAACCGAAGTAGCGTCTTCCGAAAAGAGGGTACCCACCAGCCCTGCAGTACTGTAGATCAACGCTGAATCCTGGCTGAACCGTTCCGGCTCTTCCGGGTGCAGGTAAGGTATCTCAAAATATCCGAACTGCTCAATCACAGGACTTTTAACGGTAGTAGGAGAGAGCACCGATTCCACATGCGGCTGCCGCTGAATAAAGCGGGTCAGGCTATCCACTTTTGTCAGAAACTGCTGGTCGAAAAGGCTTCCCTTATTATCCAGACCAATCAGAATGTAATCATTATCGTTACCAAACTTATCCCGGTAACTGAAGTAGTAAGCCAGGTCAGGGTCGCCTTTCGGGAAAAAATTATCGAAGTTATAATCGAAGCGTAACTTGGAGGCGTAATAAACACTTACAGCCGTTAACAGGGCTACAAGCAGTAATACCAGGTAACTTATCTTTTTGTAATTCAAACTTACTAGCTGATTGATAAAATCATTTGATATTTGACGAAGAAACGTACTTTTACGAATGAACAACTAAAGGTAGTTCGATTTGTTTTAACGAAATAAAGCAAAGAAGCATGAAAAAAATTATTCTTACATTAGCTTTTGCCGGGTTTGCCTTTACCACAACTCTAGCACCTGCCTATGCCTGCGAAGGGGGTAAGTGCACCAAAGAGCATGCACAACAAAACAGTGCCAAAACAAAAAAAGGCAAAAAAGCTGTGAAGGAAGAGAGCTGCCATATGGCTTCGTCCTCCTCTGAAAAAGGCAAGTCCTGCTGCATGAAAAAAGAGGAAACCAAAACAGAAGCATCCAAAGCAGCAAAGGAAACAAAAGCGCAGCGCTAGTTGTGCAAATACTTTATTAAAAGGCTTTCTGTACTCCAGGAGGCCTTTTATGCTTAAAAACATCCTCACATTTTTAGAATGCACGCCCCACCAATCCGATTTTTCATATTATATTTAGATTTCGGCAGAACATACATAAACCATGAAACAGTATTTAGACCTGATGCAGCATATCCTGGATAACGGGATTAAAAAAGAAGATAGAACAGGTACCGGTACGCTCAGTATTTTTGGTTACCAGATGCGTTTTAACCTGGAAGATGGTTTTCCTCTAGTTACTACCAAAAAAGTGCACCTCCGATCCATCATTCATGAGTTGTTATGGTTTTTGAAAGGCGACACCAACATCCGGTATCTTACAGACAACAAGGTATCCATCTGGGATGAATGGGCAGATGAGAATGGCGATCTTGGTCCTGTTTACGGTTCACAGTGGCGTAGCTGGCCTACTCCGGATGGCCGCCACATAGACCAGATTTCTCAGGTAGTTAATCAGCTGAAAAATAATCCTGATTCCAGACGCATTATTGTCAGTGCCTGGAACGTGGCCGAAATTGAGAATATGAAGTTGCCTCCATGTCATGCATTTTACCAGTTTTATGTAGCGGAGGGTAAGCTATCGTGCCAATTATACCAGCGTTCTGCCGATGTATTTTTAGGAGTTCCCTTCAACATTGCCTCTTATGCACTTCTAGTTTTAATGATGGCACAGGTAACTGGATTGAAGCCGGGTGAATTTATCTGGACAGGAGGGGACACACACCTTTACCAGAATCACCTGGAGCAGGCGCAGCTTCAGCTTACACGTGAACCGAAGGCATTACCTACAATGGAACTTAACCCCGAGGTCAAAAATATATTTGATTTTAGTTTTGAAGATTTCAAGCTGGTGAACTATGATTCGTATCCCGGCATAAAAGCACCTGTGGCTGTTTAAACATTATGGACCAAGCATAGTTTAATACAGAAATCAAAAATCATAGACCATGAAACAAAAGATCCTGTTTGCACTGCTTTTTAGCTTCATAATATTTCAGGCAAGCGCCCAGCAACGTGCCACACCAGATACTATCAAAACAAATAAAGGACCACTTACCATCCAACCTATTATGCATGGTTCGCTGGTACTAAACTGGAATGGAAAAACAATTTATGTTGATCCTTATGGTGGAGCAGAAGCTTACCAGGGACTGACCAAGCCAGACCTGATCCTGATAACTGACATTCATGGCGACCACCTGGATAAAAAGACTTTGGACGGTTTAGAAACCGGAAAAGCAATTTTTGTTGTACCCCAGGCTGTGATGGATCAGTTGCCGGAGCAGTATAAAAGCCAGGCCCGTGTATTAGCAAATGGTGCAAACATGGATGCGGCAGGTATTCCGATCAAAGCAATTCCGATGTATAACCTGCCAGAAACTGAAGATGCCAAGCATACCAAGGGAAGAGGCAATGGTTATATACTTGACCTGGGAGGCAAAAACGTGTATATCTCCGGCGACACTGAAGACATCCCGGAAATGCGTGCACTCAAAAATATTGATGTGGCTTTTGTGTCCATGAACTTACCCTATACCATGAATATCGACCAGGCAGCCAGTGCCGTTCTGGAATTTAAGTCGAAGATCATTTACCCGTATCATTACCGCGGTCAAAACGGGTTCAGCGATGTAGAAGCGTTTAAGAACATGGTAAGTGCAAAAAATAAAAAGATCGATGTCAGGCTTAAAGACTGGTACCCCCAGAAACAGTAATTTAAAAGTATACAAGCAAAAACGCACAGGTTAAGGCCTGTGCGTTTTTGCTTGCATACTATTTAGGAAGTAGTAATTAGCTGAAAGCTATTCTTCTTTTCTCTTCGCTGCTTTGCATAGCCAGTTCAATAATTCGTATTGTGTTTCGGGCCTGCTCTGGTTTAACGTTTAACTCCTCTTCACCGGCAATAGCTTTATAAAGGTTTTGGTATAAGCCCGTATAATCACCTCGCTCACTCTCTATTTTACCTTTAACCTGCAGGCCTTTTATACTTGTGTTTATGTTTCCCCAGATTTCCTCAGGTTCAATGCCCCAGTTTGCAGCACCTGCAGGACTTAAACCTGCCTTTAAGGCGTCTTCCTGTATATCCAGGCCATACTTCACAAATGAGCCCTGATCACCTGAAAGCCTGTAACGCGGTGTCGGCTCTTTAACCAGCATCCCTGCTTTCAGTATTACTTTTAAATGCGCATAATGCAGCACCACGTCAAAATTATCAATCACTTCAGAGCCTTTTCTCTGAATCCTCACATCTCCCATAACTTCCTGTGGAATTCCAAATAAGTATAAAGCCTGGTCTATCAGGTGAGAGCCAAGGTCATACAAAATACCGCTTCCAGGGTGTGCCTCCTCTTTCCAGGTATCTTCTTTAATAAAATTTCTGAATCTGTCGAAATGCGCCTCATACTCTACCAGGTTGCCTAGTAAACCGCTATCAATAAGTTTGGAAACCGTTTTAAAATCACTGTCCCAGCGCCTGTTCTGGTACACGGATAATACTTTTCCTTTCTCCTGGGCAAGCCGGATCAACTCATCTGCTTCTGCGGTGGTAGTGGTAAAAGGTTTATCCACCAACACATGTTTCCCAGCAAGCAAGGCTTCTTTAGCCAACTGGAAGTGGGTAGTATTTGGTGTGGCTAAAACAACCAGGTCAATGTTTTCATCAGAAAGTATAGCTCCTGTCGTATCTACAATTATCGCCTCAGGATAACGAGTATTTGCCAGTTCCACATTCTCAGGCCGTGTTTCCCGGATCATTTTAAGATTAAACCCAGGTACAAGGGATATGAATGGAGCATGAAAAACCTGACCGGCCATTCCAAACCCAACCAGCCCCACGTTTATTTTATTTTGCATAGTTTATCGAAGTCAGAAGAAACGTATAAAGGCTAAACTACTAAAGAATTTCATAACGAGCGATGTCCTTTGAAGGCATTTGCAGGAGTCAGATACTTAGTTTACCCTATTTTCACTTTATTACCGGTTCTGGCAGCCTCATATATAGCCATTAGTATACGCACATCCCTTAAACCCATTTCGCCTGGCACCCTGGATTGTTTGTCTTCCAGAATACAGGTTGCAAACGCATCCATCTGGCGTGCTTGTTGATTTACATTCGGCAAATTCATCGGACCATCGCTGGTTCGGCCCCGGATGCCACCGTAACCGAAGGAGGGTTGGAGTTCCCACCAGCCACGCTCCGCTTTCCCGTACAAGCGACTTGCGCTATCATTATAGCTGCTACTGCAATCAGCAACTGCACCATCAGGAAACTCCATTTGCCACTTTATTGATTGCTCAACTTCATCAAAATAATCCGGCCGTGTAACTTCATCAAAATTGGCAGTAACAGCAATGGGCTCCTGCCCTAAGGTATAAATAGCGCCCTGCACACAGTAGATGCCCAGATCCATTAACGGTCCACCACCGGCCAACTCTTTATCTAGCCGCCAACTGGACGGATCCCTTTGAAAGACGAAACTATCTGCAGCTTCAATCTTCTTGACCGGTCCATAAAGCTCCTGCTGTCCGAGTTCCATCACGCGTTGGTGGTGGGGTTCGAAATGCAGGCGATATCCGATAGAAAGCTTGACATGGTTCCTGTTACAGGCATCAATCATTTGCTGGCAATCCTTGACAGAAGTTGCCATTGGTTTTTCACAAATTACATGTTTTCCTGTTTCAGCTGCTTTAATGGTATATTCGGCATGCATGCCGTTTGGTAAAACAATGTATATGATATCTATATCAGGATTATCCCGGATCTGATCCATTGTCTGATAATTGTACATATTCTTTTCAGAGATGCCATACTTCTTTTGCCATAAACCAGCCTTGGAAGGTGTTCCAGTTACGATTCCTGATAAATAGCATTTCTCAGTTTCCTGAAGCGCTGGAGCCAGTTGATTGGTACTGTAGCGCCCTAAACCAACTAAAGCAACACCTAACTTTTTAACTCCAGATGAAGTGGAATCGTATCTCTTTGATTTATTCCGGGTGATGCCAGCCTGATCTGAGGCAAGGGAAAGTAAGGGCATACCAAAAGCTGTAGCCCCGAGTGCGAAGGAAAAACCCTTCAGGAATTTCCTTCGATTTTGATCTATGTGGTATTTCTGCATTTTCATAGGCAAAGAATTTTAAGAAAAACGACACCTAGAAATTTATATGTGTGATGGATCTAAAATGTTTAATTCATTTAGACTATACCTGGTTATACCCTAAAAGCAGGTAGCTAAAAGTGTAGTATTAGTGAGTGCGTGTTACCAAATGCACTTATGGAAAAGCTTCTGAAAGGAAAATTTACATAAAAGCACAAAACCCCGGTCAAAATGACCGGGGTTTTGCATAAAAATAAACTGTATGTAGGCTGTTATTCCTTCACAATTCTCTGGTGCGTTTCTTTCTGCCCATCATAAATACTGATCAGGTAGATGCCTGAAGGCAATTTAGAAATATCCAGGCGCTGTCCGCTTGCTTTGATATCAGCACGCATCAACTCAACACCTGTCACGCTTAGTACTTTAACTGTAGCGCTTTCTGACGGTGTGTTTATACGAATGTAAGCGTTAGCCGGATTAGGGTAAACAACAACATCCTCGCCGATAGCATCACCTAAAGTTTCAGCTTTAAGGCTGCTGCTTGAAGCACTTGCCATAAGGGCGCTTCCGATATTTACACTATAATCTTCCACTTCACCATAGCTGAAGGTTTCACAAGCAGTCTGGGCAGCGTTGTACTTCATAGAAACTCGCATGCGGGTTTTGCCAAGCAGGGCAGTAGATGGCACTGCTACCGTAGCACTCAGGGTGCTGCTGCTTGAAGAAGAACCACTCACTACCATTTCACCTGCATCATCAAAGTCGCCATCCTGGTTAAAGTCTATCCAGATCTTCCAGTACTCAGTGTAAGCTGTACCAGAAAAACCAGTACTAATATAGATGGTACTGCTACCACCACGTGTAGCCGTTCCAGTAAGTGCAGTATAATCCTTATAACCACCATCATTGCCGGTTGCATTGTTGATACCACCAAACTGTACCAGGTCAATCCACTCGTAGCTGGAGTTGCTGCCTTTAGATGCACAGTAAGTCACGGCTGCGGATGTAGTAGTAAAGGTTGACGAGGAAGAGTAGGCAGAGCTACCACTGGCACATACTGTATTTACTTGATACTCATAGGTTGTGCCGGCACTAAGCCCTGTTGCATTTGCTGATGTACCTGTAACGCTACCGGTTGTCCAGGTAGTTGTACCGGTTGGTCTGAAACGAACATTATAGCTGCTAGCGCCAGAAACTGCACCCCATGATAAAGTGGCAGTTGTTGTCCCAACATTTGATGCCGAAAGGCTGGCAGGAACGGAACAAGTAGGAGCAGGGGCACC
Source organism: Pontibacter sp. MBLB2868 (assembly GCF_051904785.1). NCBI lineage: Bacteria > Pseudomonadati > Bacteroidota > Cytophagia > Cytophagales > Hymenobacteraceae > Pontibacter > Pontibacter sp. MBLB2868. The sequence continues at coordinate 1,631,771 of NZ_CP196710.1, forward strand.
AGAGAAGGAAATAGTATAATCCTCTACTTCACCGTAACCAAAAGACTCACAAGCTGATTGTGTGCCATTGTATTTCATGGAAACACGCATACGGGTAGATCCGGTAGCTGTAGAAGCTATTGTCATGTTACCACTCACTGCCGTCTTGCTCAATGCACCACCATCGAAAGCTAATTCACCGGCATCATCAAAATCGCCGTCTTTGTTATAGTCGATCCAGATTTTCCAGTACTCGTTATAAGACGTGCTGGCAAAAGCAGGGGTAAGCGTTACTGCATAAGTACCACCAGCGTTCACACTTACTGTAGTGCCAGTATAGTCTGAGTAACCTGCGGCACCTGATATTTTAGTAAAGCTTCCTACTTTCACACTAGAGATCCACTCATAAGTAGCGTTGTTACCCTGAGATGTACAGTAAGAGATTTCACCATATTTTCCGCCAACACCAACTGCATTCCAGGCATTTGTTGTTTGGATCACTTGTGTGGATCCTGCACCGAAAAGGTCTGTTGCTGACTGTATCGCATAAGTGCGGGCATCAGCATAGGTAGAGTTGGCAGTTAGGTAAACTGACTCTGTACGATAGGCAATTTTAGCAGCATCTGTTATCCCGATTCCTGAAACGCTGTAGCTAACACCCAGGTCGTTAGTACCTGACTTACCTACTGACAAAACATAGAACCAGTGGTTTAATACGCCACTGTTTGTGTGTACACCACCATTATCTGCAGTACCTGTATACCAGTTTGTACCCTTGTAAGTATCCGGCTGGCCCTCTGCCTTTGGATTGCTCATCGAACGAAGCGACGGACGCTGCTTGTCAATGTCCTCGCCAATAAGCCATGTAGATTTAGTTGGAGCGGCAAACTGCTCTACTGCGGCTCCCCATATATCAGAAAAACCTTCGTTCATGGCGCCAGATTCGTTACTGTACACCAGGTCAGCAGTGCTGGAACAAACGGCGTGTCCTATTTCGTGCGCACCTACATCAAGACTTGTTAAAGCGTCAAAACGTGTAGCACCATCACCGTAGGTCATTACAGAACCATTCCAAAACGCATTCTCATAGCTTTTGTCATAATGAACGTAGCTTTTGATCTTTGTTCCGGCATTGTCATAACTGTTACGTCCGTGCTTCAGCTTGAAGTAATCAAACGTCATCTGCGCAGCCCAATGAGCATCCAGTGCTGCATTGTCTTTGGCAGTGTTGTTATACTCGGCAGATGTCCAGGTATTGTCGCCATCCGTAAAATCCGTTGCCGTACTATAATTAGTTGTTGTCTTACAGTTATAAGTTTCTATTCCTGCTCCACGCGTATAATCACGCAGGCGATAAGAACCGCTATAGCTATCAGTGGTCATATTGATAGTACCGGTATAGCGCGTAGTTGCAGATGCCGTTGCAGCGGCATGCTTTATAATTGCATCCTTGAAAACGACATTGCCATTCTGAGCATCTACATACACGTAGTTTCTGCTTAATGGAGTTTGGGCATAAATATCGAATTTCCAGGCAAGCACAGACTTCCCGCTTGTTTCTTTAGCAGAAGGCATGTAATTGTCAATGATCACAAGTTCACCCTTTGGATAAAATGTCGCTTTACGGTCATTCTTAAGCTCCTTTACCCATGCCTCCTGTGCAGGTACCTGCCACATATAAGTTGAGGCTCCAATATAGGCTATTGCATTTGCTAAAGCGGCAGATTCACCTACTGACGGCTTTGTGCTCAGATCATGCAGCTTCTTAAATTCTCCATTGATCGATTGGATAGAGCCGTTCTTGCTGTGCACCATATATGTACCATGCTCAACTTTTACTCCATCATAATACTGTTCAAACTTCTGGTGCATGAAACCGAGCTCATCTTTCTCGACACCAGTTTGTTTCATATTGTCTTTAGCATCTAACTTAAGGTAAGTCCTGAGAACTTCCGAAGCCTGATCAGAGCGATGGACAGCCCCGTTATTACTAAATTCAATAAAGGCCGGGGTTCCGTTAGCGGCCTCTATTTGATTTTTGATCTTTCCGGTTCCCTGGGCATAAGCCCCCGGAACTGTTAAGAGCCCGCTCATAAACAGCGAAGCATAAATGTAAAAGTGTTTCATAAATTAATAGTGTTTAAGGTAAGACGTATTCAAACAAATGCTTTAACATTGCATTACATTTATCTATAATCCAATGCTTTAATTATCAAGATAGGAGGTAAGACTTTAATTGTACAGGAATAACTTGCTTGTTTGGTAACTTTACTTAACCCAACTATTTATATAACGATAATAACTATAGCGTTTATGCTATGTTAAGAATTTACAGGAAGTATAGTAGGCTTTAACAGCTCTTAAGGGTGATAAGGAGGGTCAAGGTTTAAACGCTGACCATGAGCCATTTAATTTAAAAAAGAATTGCTACTAATGACTTGAGTAACAGATTTACTAAGCTAAAAAAAGGTATATTAAAGGGTTGCCTGCTGAAAATTTGTTTGGAGCCAGGCATAAAAAGGAGGGTTAGTAAGGAGTGACTGTTTTGCGAGGTGGGATAATTCGCGGATACCAGTTACATTGGCAGCATACAAGGCATCAGCCTGCAGTAAGGTTTCAACAGGGGCATGTGCTTCCATCAGATCAACTCCTGATGCCTGGCACCACCTGCTTATATTACGGCGTACTATACCATTGACACACCCAGTATCTAAAGGGGAAGTGTACAACACATCATCCTTTAGCCAGAATATATTGGACGAGGTAAGCTCTGCTACATTATCCTGCTGATCCAGCAGGAGCATGTCATCAAAACCAAATTCCAGCTTTTCCTGGCTTGCTACGACATAAACAAGGGAATTAGGACCTTTAAAGTGGGAGAAGGGAGAGTAAATGGTTTTTATTCGTTTACATACTCCTACCTGTAATGCTGAATCAGGTACCTTATTTGCAGTCTGAATTGTGGCAAGCCAGTCTATTTCGTTTGTTGCCGGAGTATAAAGACCAGCACCTGCACGCCAGCACTTTAATTTTAACCGGCCATGCTGTTGTAAATTGTTTTTCAGGGCAAGCGCAAGGAGTGTTTCTTCAACTGCTTTGCTAAAAAAATATGCCGGTAATTCCAGTCGCAACGTTTCAGAGGCTTCCTGCATCCTATCTTTGTGGTCCTGCCAGAAGCGCAGAGCGCCATCCACTACCATTACTGTTTCAAAAAAACCATCATTAAACTGGAAAGCACGGTTAGAGGGGTGCAGTGTAAAATCTTGTTCCGGAATAAAGTGGTTGTTGTAGAGCAGGTGCATGCAGCATTTTTTAGTACTGCTAATATACAGCTTTACGCCATTTGGTAGTATGCTGATTGGTTAAAGTTAAGCCAGCAACGCGAATACTTTACCAGGTTTTGCCTTAATGATGCCTTTAAACTCAAGACCCAATAACACAGAAGCCAAGGCACTTACAGAAAGCTGTGACTTCCAGCTAAGGTTGTCCATGTGTTCTTCCCGGGACTGCTGCAACACATGCAGCACCTTGAGTTCATCAGCATTAAATTCTTCCGGATCGAATGGGGCTTTTGAGCGTGCTCTTGCATCTGCATCATCCTGCTGATCCCAGTTCATCAGTTCCACCAGGTCCTGTACAGAAGTATAAGCCACAGCTTTTAAAGACTTTATCAGGTAATTTGTTCCCTCAGATACCGGGGAGGTGATATTTCCGGGCACAGCCATTACTTCTTTATCATAACCGTGTGCGATGTCGGCCGTGATCAGAGTCCCGCTTTTAAGTGCAGCCTCCACAACAATTGTACAATCTGACATTCCTGCAATGATGCGGTTACGCGCCGGGAAACGAGGAGCATCCGGTTTTGTACCAAAGCTGTTTTCAGTTATCAAACCACCTTGTGATAGCATTTTCTCCGCATACTTGCGGTGCACTGAGGGATAGATAATATCCGGACCGCTTGCCATAACACCAATGGTTGGCAAACCTGCCTGCAACGCTGCCCTGTGTGCTACCACATCCACGCCGTAAGCAAGTCCGCTAACGATCATTGCATTATAGGGCTTTAATTCCTCTACGATCCGTTCGGTAACTGTTTGCCCATAGCTGGTGATCTGGCGCGTACCAACTATGCTGATGATCCGGCGCAGGTTTAAATTGCCATTGCCACGATAGTAAAGCAGTGTTGGGGCATCTGCTATCTGCTTCAACCTATCCGGGTACCTGGAGGAAGTATAGAATAATAGTTCTACACCCTCTTCCCCGGCCCGCTTTACTATTTCCTCCGCCTGCCGTAATGCTGCAGACTTCCCCTCAGCAATTCTTCTGATCAGGACACTACCAACGCCGGGTATCTTTTCCAGTTTACCTGGGGGTACTTCAAATACAGCTTTAGGAGAGCCGCAGTAACTAACCAGTAAACGTGTAAGTTGTGGACCAACTCCATGTAGCCTGGATAAGGCTACAGCATATAGTATCTGATCTTCTGCCATCGTAAGGGCTTACGAGGCTTTTATACTTTAGTGTTCAAATGCTCTTTTATACCCACTAAAAATGCCTTCACTTTCTCAAGCGATTCGATGATCTCTATCTTATCTTTTGTCTGGACAGACTTATTCTTCATCACCTCTTTGGCACCCTGTATCGTATATCCGCGCTCTTTAACGAGATGGTATACAGTCCGCAGCATTTCTATGTCTTTACCGGTATACTGGCGGTTACCTTTCTTGTTCTTCTTAGGGTTAAGCTGTTCAAATTCAGTCTCCCAGAAACGAATCAGGGACGGAGCCACATCAAACATGGCAGCCACTTCACCGATGGTATAGTACTGCTTCTCTATTTCTCTTTCTTTATAAGGCATAGCTTTCTTTCTATATATGATGGAAACACGACTATTTTTTGTGCAGATGTTACTGTTTACGCCTAAAAAATGCTACTTTTGCCTCTATTAGGCCTTTCAGAATGCACCTCTTTTACGTGTTTCGATAAGGCAAAAATTCTATATTTTTTGTTATTAAACAACAAGTATAGCACGAAGTATCTAAATGCTTAATACTCATACATGAATTCAGCTGAGATAAGACAACAGTTTCTCGACTTCTTTGCTTCAAAGCAGCACCAGGTGGTGCCTTCCGCACCGATCGTGGTTAAGGATGATCCAACCTTGATGTTTATTAACTCAGGTATGGCGCCTTTCAAAGATTATTTCCTGGGCAACAAACCTGCACCGTATAAACGCATTGCCGACACGCAAAAGTGTCTCAGGGTAAGTGGTAAGCACAATGACCTGGAAGAAGTAGGATACGACACCTACCACCACACCATGTTTGAAATGCTGGGTAACTGGTCGTTTGGTGATTATTTTAAGAAGGATGCGTTGGAGTGGTCGTGGGAGCTGCTAACGCAAGTATATAAACTGCCAAAAGACAGGCTGTACGTTTCCGTTTTTCAGGGAGACAAATCAGAGAACCTGCCAATGGACCAGGATGCCTATGACATCTGGAAAAGTATGATCGCTGAAGACCGTATTCTGATGGGGTCTAAAAAGGACAACTTCTGGGAAATGGGTGATACAGGGCCTTGTGGTCCGTGTTCCGAAATTCACGTAGACCTTCGCACAGACGAGGAGAGAGCACAGGTGGATGGAAAAACTCTGGTGAACAACGACCACCCTCAGGTAGTTGAGATCTGGAACAACGTATTCATGGAGTTTAACCGCCTGGCTGATGGCTCGTTGGTAAAACTGCCTGCGCAGCACGTGGATACCGGTATGGGTTTCGAGCGTTTGTGTATGGCTATCCAGGGCAAGCGCTCCAACTACGATACCGATGTGTTCCAGCCATTGATCCAGTACGTTGCCAAAGAAGCAGGTGTAACTTATGGGGAGAATGAGAAAACAGACATTGCCATCCGTGTAATCTCGGACCACATTCGTGCCATTGCCTTCACCATTGCCGATGGACAGCTGCCATCAAACAACAAAGCCGGCTATGTTATCCGTCGTATCCTGCGCAGAGCAGTACGTTATGGCTTTACTTTCCTTGACTTCAAAAAGCCGTTCCTATATAAACTGACAGAGGTACTGGCCGAGCAGACAGCACACGTTTTCCCGGAACTGAAACAGCAGCTTGGTTTCGTACAGCGTGTGATCGAGGAAGAGGAGAATGCGTTCCTGCGTACTTTGGAAAATGGTTTGAAGCGTTTGGATGCGCTGGAGGACAAGTTCAAACAAAACGGTAACGTGATTGACGGCAAAAACGCCTTTGAACTGTATGACACCTTTGGTTTCCCCTTGGACCTGACAGCACTGATTGCCCGAGAAAAAGGCTTTACAGTGGATGAAGCTGGTTTTGCGACAGAGATGGAGCAACAGAAGAACCGCTCACGAAACGCTTCAGCCACAGAGCAAAGCGACTGGGTTATACTTAAGCCGGATGTAACTACAGAATTTGTTGGTTATGACTGCAATGTAGTAGACTCACACATTGTGCGTTACCGCCAGGTGAAAGGCAAGAATAAGAGTGAGTACCAGATCGTGCTTGACCGCACGCCTTTCTATGCTGAAAGTGGCGGACAGGTTGGTGATACGGGTTACCTGATCTCAGATTCTGAGCAGGTAGAGGTACTTGACACGAAAAAAGAGAATGACCTTATACTTCACATTACGGCTAAACTGCCACAAAATGTAGAAGCCGGATTCAGCAGTGAGATCGATATTGAGCGCCGTAACTACATACGTAAAAACCATTCTGCTACGCACTTACTGCACGCTGCTTTAAGAAAAGTATTAGGTGAGCACGTTCAGCAGAAAGGATCATTGGTGAACGAGAAAGTGCTGCGTTTCGACTTCTCACATTTTGCCAAAGTAGAAGAGGCACAGTTACGTGAAATAGAGCATATCGTGAATGAGCGTGTGCGCCAGAGCATTCCGCTGGAGGAGCAGCGCAACATGCCAATTGCAGAAGCAAAGGACATGGGTGCCACCGCCCTGTTCGGTGAAAAGTATGGCGAATATGTGCGTGTGATCGCATTTGACCGTGAACATTCGGTTGAGCTTTGTGGAGGTACGCACGTGTATAATACTGGTGAGATCGGCTATTTCAAAATCGTATCCGAGAGTTCTGTTGCTGCCGGCGTTCGTCGTATTGAGGCTATCACTGCCAAAGCAGCGGAAGAATTTGTGCAGGCACAGCTAGACGAACTGCACGCCGTACGTGAAGTACTTAATACGCAAAGCAACGTATCCGGGGCTGTAGAGAAGTTACAGGAAGATAATAAAGCGCTTCAGAAACAACTGGAACAGTTTGAGTTAAAGCAACTGAGCTCATTGAAAGATGCATTGGCAAAAAATGCACAGCAGCTTGACGGTATTAACCTGGTTGCTGAGAAGGTGGATGTGAGTTCATCGGATTACCTGAAAAAGCTTGCCTTTGACATGCGTCAGGTAGTTGATAACCTGGTGCTTGTGCTGGCTGCTGAAATTGATGGGAAACCACAGATCGCTGTTATGCTTTCAGACAACCTGGTGCAGGACAAGAACATGAATGCCAGCCAGATGGTGCGTGAGTTAGCTAAAGAGATTAAAGGTGGTGGAGGCGGTCAGCCATTCTATGCCACAGCAGGCGGAAAAGATGCAGCAGGCCTTAATGCAGTGCCAGGTAAAGCTGTTGAACTTGTAAAGCAAATGATCAAAGCATAAAGAGTAATAATAATGCCGGAGAATAGTTATAAACAGGTAATGCTGAAGGTAAACTATACATCAGGCATTAATTCTTATAAAAATGGATAAAGCGATAAGAGATAAATACCAGGCTATTATTGGTTTGGAAGTACACGCACAGCTTCTTACTGAGAGCAAGGCTTATTCATCCGACTCTACAGAGTATGGCATGATGCCGAACACCAACTTAAGTGAGATTACACTTGGGCACCCGGGTACATTGCCGCGCATTAACAAAAGAGTAGTGGAGATGGCCGTAAAAATGGGTCTGGCTACGAACTGTGACATTACACGCTATAATATTTACGCACGTAAAAATTATTTTTACCCTGACCTTCCGAAGGGCTACCAGATAACGCAGGACAAAACACCGGTATGTACCAGTGGCCATATAGTCGTAAAGGATGCGGAAGGGAATGACAAGCGCATCGGTATTACCCGCATTCACATGGAAGAGGATGCCGGAAAATCCATGCACTTGCCTGGTGAGATAGAGACACTGGTTGACTTTAACCGTGCCGGCGTTCCGCTTATAGAGATCGTGTCTGAACCAGACATCCGCGATTCGGTTGAAGCATACAATTACCTTACAGAGATCAAGCGCCTGGTAAAGTACCTGGACATTTGCGACGGCAATATGGAAGAAGGTTCCCTGCGTTGCGATGCCAACATATCTGTAATGCTGAAGGATTCACCACTTTGGGGTACTAAAGTGGAAGTTAAAAACATGAACTCCTTCCGTAACGTGCAGCGCGCAATCGAGCATGAGATCGAACGCCAGATCATGGTACTGGAAAATGGTGGCAAGGTAGATGGAGAAACCCGCAATTTTGATGCTAATACCGGTTCAACTACCGCTATGCGCTCCAAAGAAACGCTGAATGATTACCGCTATTTCCCGGAGCCGGACCTGCCGCCACTTATTATTGAGCACGAATGGCTGGAAAGTGTGCGTGCTGCCATGCCAAGCCTGCCGCAGGAGTTATATAACCGTTTCGTAAATGATTTAGGGCTTCCTGAGTATGATGCCGCAGTACTGACCGATGCCAAAGAGATAGCTTTGTATTTTGAAGAGTTGTGCAAAGAGACAACAAACTATAAAGCTGCTTCTAACTGGATGATGGGACCTGTAAAGTCGTACCTGAACGAACTTCAGCTGCACATCAAAGACTTCCCGCTGGCACCAGAGCAAATTGCCCAGCTCATTTCCTTAGTAGATGAAAACAAGGTAAGTCACTCGGTTGCATCCAAAAAATTATTCCCTTACATGCTCGAGCATCCCGATACTAACGCTCAGAAAGTTGCTGAGGAGCAAAACCTGTTGCAGGAATCTGACTCAGGAGAACTTGCACAGATTGTGCAGGAAGTGCTGGCAGCAAACCCTGCGAAAGTAGAAGAGTATAAGGCAGGTAAACAGTCATTAGTTGGCATGTTTATGGGAGAGATCATGAAAAAGACCAAAGGCAAAGCTGATCCTAAAGTTGCAAATCAGTTGTTGCGCGAAGGTTTAAACGCTTAATCCAGAGATATGAATATTAGAAACCTCATACTTGCTGCATCTGCAGCAGGAGTTATGGCTAGTTGCCAAAGCAATAAGTCCACGTCAAACGAGACTAATAATTTTACACTCCAGGGTAAAATCGAAAATGCCTCTGGCAAACAGATTTATCTTTATGAACTAGGTGAACAGCAGTTTGAGCCGCGCGATACAGCACAACTTGCTGAGGATGGCACTTTTAAGTTTGAGGGAAATGTAACGGAGCCCACTTTTTACAGAATCTCCCTTGATCAGCAGAACGGTATTATGCTAGTACTCGACAGCGGAAAAATAAAAGTGGATGCTGATGCAAAGGACCTGAACGGTACAGTAAAAGTAGAGGGATCACAGGATTCAGAACTCTTCCAACAGCTGAATAAACTGGTAAATGAATCCAGAATGAAGCAGATGGAACTGGAGCAGCGCTTTAATAAGGCAATGCAGGAAGGCAATGAAGCTGAGGCTGAAAAGATCCGCCAGGAGTATGCTGTTCTACAGCGCAGTGTAAAAGATTTTATTGCCCAGCACCCAAATTCCGTTGTGGCAGCATTCGGTACTGCAAGCCTGATTGACCCGGTTAATGACTTCCCTTTTGCTGATAGTATGGCTACGCTTTTTAGCCAGAACATACCGGGCTCAAAGTATACTGCCATGCTGAACGAGCGTTTAAAGCCCTACCGCAGCACAGCAATAGGCCAGGTAGCACCCGATATCACGCTTGCTACTCCAGGGGGAGAGAATAAATCACTTTCTTCACTGCGCGGTAAGTATGTATTGATTGATTTCTGGGCAAGCTGGTGTGGTCCGTGTCGCAAAGAAAACCCGAATGTTGTAAAAATGTACAACAAGTATAAAAACAAAGGGACAGGCTTTGAAATATATGGCGTCTCCCTGGATCAGTCCAGGGAAAAGTGGTTGGCTGCCATTGAAAAGGATCAGCTTACCTGGCCACATGTGTCTGACCTGAAAGGGTGGGAGAGCAGTGCTGCACAGGCGTATAATATCACAGCAATACCGCAGACCATACTTTTAGATCCGCAGGGCAAGATCATTGCTAAAGGATTACGAGGAGAAGACCTGGAGGCAAAACTAGCCACCTTGCTTGATTAATAGCACAGTGTCCTCATAAAAAAAGCCTATCCAATCCGGATAGGCTTTTTTTATGAGGAACGCTACCTGTTTTACAAGAACATTTGCTGCAAAGCACCCCATAACAATTTCTTCTGGTCTACATCATTTTCAAGCTTTGCCAGTGCCAGAGAGAAAACCACAGGTACATCACCAACCTTAACAGGAGTGTATAACGTGAATTTCTCATGTGGAAGATCAGTATCCAGGCGGCTGGCAAAACTAATGATATAGTTCACCTGCATCTCTTGTTTCAGGTCTTCAAACTTTGCAATGGCTCCTGAAACGTTGTTCAGGTATGCCACATCATCTGATTTCAGACCAATGGCAGACAGTATCTTTTGCAGGAATGCAAGTTCAGGCAGTTTCTGAAACTCTGCTTCAGAAACTGTTACCAGCACTACTACACCTCTGTTATTCTTTCCAATTACATTATACTTCCCGGATGGTGCTGGTTTTTCTGTACCCGGAATTTTAGGAAGTACTGGCGTCTGATGCACAGTTGCTTTCGCAGCTACTGTGGGCAGTTCTTCGGCTACAGGGGCAGCAATGACAGGTGCTTCTTCTGGTGGAACAGGCAATGTTGTATCATCCTTAACCAGGTACAAGGTTTCAGGAAACAGGTTTTTTAAAAACTCATTTGTCAATTGCTCTGCCTGTAGTCCCGCCATTTTAATTTCCTTGTGCGTCTTCTTTTATATCGAAAATAGATCTCAGCTCATTCGCTTCACTTGGTTTCATTCGGCCAGCTAATACCAAACGCAACTGCCGACGACGAAGGGCACCATCATACAGCTTTATCTCCTCTTCCGTCTCTGGTAATGCTTCCGGCACATCAATCGGGTTACCCAACTGATCGACAGCGACAAAGGTGAAGAATGCCTGATTCGACATCATTTTCTTTCCACTCGGTATATCCTCGGCGTACACTACAATATGTACCTCCATAGACGAATTAAATGCACGGGTAACCTTAGCCTCTAATGTAACAACATTACCCAGTTTGATGCTTTCTGAAAAAGATACATTATCAACAGAAGCAGTTACAACGATGCGGTTGGAGTGTTTCTGAGCAGCAATCGCTGATACAATGTCCATCCAGTGCATCATGCGGCCACCCATCAGGTTATGCAGCGTATTGGTGTCATTTGGCAACACCAGCTCGGTCATGATAACGTAAGAATCCTGTACTTTTTTTTGTTTACGCATTTCAGTTATGCCTTATTTGAAGCTGCAAAGATACACCACGGAATTTTAAGGGTAAATTAATTTTCAGAATCCCAGCCGGATTTCCCTAAAAGAGGTACAAATTTAAAGTTTGTAAATTCCTCCTTGGTAAACTCATCAGGCTCTACCCGTGTAATACGCAGCATCTTCTGACTACTTTCACTTCCTACCGGTATCACCAGGCAACCACCCACATTTAACTGCTGTACCAGCGCTTTTGGTACGCCCGGTGCACCCGCGGTTACAATAATTTTGTCGTAGGGTGCATACTTAGGCAAGCCTTGCGACCCATCTCCATGAAAAGTATGAGGCTTAAGGCCATACTTCCGGAAAAACATGAGGGCTTTTTCGTAAAGCGCTCTGTTGTACTCTATGGTGTAAACATGGGGGGTAAGCTGTAGCAACACACTACACTGATAACCGGAGCCTGTACCTATTTCAAGTACTTTATCTGTTGGCTTCAGGTTCAGAAGTTCAGTTTGAAACGCGACAGTATAGGGCTGTGAGATGGTTTGTCCTTCTCCAATCGGGAATGCCTTATCCTGGTATGCCTGCTCAACAAATGCTTTTTCAAAAAAGAAATGCCGGGGTACAGCCTCAATGGCAGCCAGCACACGTGGGTCCCTGATTCCTTTTTCCCGCAAAAGATTGACCAATGCACGGCGCATGCCTTTATGTTTATATGAGTCATTCTGCATTTCTCTATTGTATAAGCTTAATGAGGTTTCTTTCTAAAACAGTCTATTCAGTTATACTGTAGTTGAAAGATATGTTTGCGAAAATAAGCATCTGTTTTATAATTCTCCCTGCTAATCCGGATTAATATACCCCGGAGGGAGCATAAAGAACAGAAACATGTTAAATTTGAGCTTCAAAAGAGATAACTATGTTTACAGGAATTATAGAGGCACTTGGCCGTGTAACAGCTATTCGCGACGAAAATACGAACAAACATTTTACCATTACTTCCCCTTTTACGCACGAACTCAAAATAGACCAGAGCGTAGCTCATAACGGGGTCTGCTTAACAGTAGTAAGTATTACTGATGATGCGTATGTAGTTACGGCTATTGATGAAACGCTTCAAAAAACTAACCTGAACAGCTTAAAGCAAGGTGACCTTGTAAATTTAGAGCGATGCATGGTTGCAAATGGCCGGTTTGACGGGCATGTAGTACAGGGCCATGTTGACCAGACTGCGGTCTGTGAATCAGTGACGGACGAGAACGGAAGTTGGGTGTTTACTTTTCGGTATGATGACCGCAGTGGCAATGTAACTGTTGAAAAAGGTTCTATCTGTGTAAACGGCATTAGCCTGACCGTTTTCAATTCTAAGAGTGACTCATTTTCGGTAGCCATCATTCCTTATACTTACGAGCATACCAACCTGCATACTGTAAAAGCTGGCGACACAGTAAACCTTGAATTTGATATTATCGGCAAGTATGTTGCGCGGTTGCTAGGGAAATAGGCACTAAAATGCGCCATTAAAGCACAGGAGAGCAGGTTATTTTACAATTAATCTGTGATACGAAACACCGTAACCGCCCCAGATGCCAAGCCCGCCCTTTATGTTTGAACGCGTGGTATTAGGAGATCCGATAGGGCTTCCATTGCTATTCTGTTCTCCCTCCAGGGTGCTCCAGAATCGAAAATGATCCAGGTCAATAGCTGCCCATCGTACTGTTACGGTATCCCCCTTGCCAAAATAGCTGTACAAATCCTGATCAATCTCAGCCTGTCCACGCGGTTCCCCGCGATCCAAAGGAAACACTATGGTACCCCCATTGATCAGCTCATCGTTGAAAACGGAGCTGAACAGGCCTGGGTAGTAAGGTTCACTGTTCCGTTTTGTAAAGTACCGCACACTATTCCCGAGAGTGTCCGGGTCCTGGTAACGGTAATACAATATTTTTAAGCTGTCCTGCTCAGGATCAGGGTGAGGCATGGTCCACAGCGAATCTAAGGGATTTAGGCTAGGAATAGTAGTGGTAGCGGTAAGCACCGTACCCTGGTGGCTGATACGAAGACCATAGCTTCCGCCAATTTCTCCTTTAAGCGCATCCGTAGTATATACATAAAAAGGAAAGCCGGTATTGGCTTGCAACAGGGCCACAGGTAAACCAAACTGCATGGAGATGATTTCCTTTTGAGTGTCGGTTAAAGCAGCAGATGCTATTTCGGTTAACGGGTAATTCTGACCACGGTAGCTAACTATAACCTGCGCGTTGTGCAGGAAAGCATTTTCAAGAGCTTGCGCAGACACTTCTGTAAACACAGGAACTGTTCGGGTAAGTATAATAAACGGGGGCAATCCTTGTTCGATGTGCCCTTCTACTACTATCTTTTCTTCACCGGAAGGTATGTCTAGGGTAAGATTTTCTTCGCAGCTTGTTTGTAAGAGCATCAGAACACCCAAAATAAAATTCACTATTCTTTTCATATTATTTCCAGCTGAAGTTCCAGGTTACCGAGGGTAGAGGAAAAGGTATGATAGAGACTTTTTTAGCCTGCAGGGTCGTTTGCCCACTATACGGCAATCCTTCATTATCAATGTAATACAGGAAGGGGTTACGCCGCCCATACACATTATAAATGGAGAAGGTCCAGCTTGAGTTTAAGTTCTTTCGCTTCCTGGCTTCTAAGGTCGCAGCAAGGTCAAGGCGGTGTGTTGGCTCCATTCTAAAACTGTTCCTGTCCCCATACTGGTAAACCACGTTGCCCTCTATGGCATACCTCCTTTGCGGTAAGGTGGTAGCCTGCCCTGTACCATAAACAAAAGTGCCGCCAAAGGTCCATCGTTCATTTAATTTATAAGTTGCCACCACCGAAACATCATGCCGCCTGTCAAATCGGGCAGGAAAAGTTTCTCCATCGTTCAGTTCTGGAAAAGTGCGTGTGGTCCGGGATAGTGTATAGCCCAGCCAGCCTTGCAAGTCACCAAAATTCTTTCGTAAAAAGAGTTCAATTCCGTACGACAACCCGCTTCCGGAAACAAATTCATATTCCAGGTCGCGGTTACTAGGGCCAGGGGCAAAGCCTTCCCGGTATTCTAACTGGTTTTCCATGTCTTTGTAATACATTTCAACTGATCCTTCATACTGGTTATTTGCTATACTTTGAAAATACCCTACGGCAAACTGACTGGCTTTTTGAGGAGCTACGATGGCAGAACTTGGCACCCAGACATCAAGGGGCAACGTTGAATAGGCATTCGAAACTAAGTGCAGGTACTGCGCTGATCGCGAAAAAGCGGCTTTAACAGAAGCGTTTTTGTTAAGCTCAAACCGCAGGGAGAGGCGAGGCTCCAGCGTCTGAAACGCCTTTACTTTTTCTCCATCGCCGTAGCGGGTGGAATCCGTTACCATTTGATTTTCGTTGAACCGGTACAAGCTGAAAGGCCCTACCTGCATAAAATAACTGCTTCTTAAACCAATGCTCACCAGCAATTTATCCGTTACGTTCCAGTCATCAGAGAGGTAGAGAGCTGTTTCGTGTGCATATTTTGTTCGGATACGATCTGTTTTGAAATTCACTTCATCCAAACCTTCTGCCTGGCCAGTTCTGGGAAGTAGTTTATGGTAAGTATATTGAATGCCATATTCCAGGTGATGCCTAACATTTGGCGTAAAATCAAAATCCAGGTTAACAGAATAATCACGGACACCTGTTTGTAATAAAGTAGTATAACCTCCATACTCCCAGCTAAACTCGAAATTGTAATTGCTGAGAACAGCTGAAGCATTCATGAAATGGTTATCGCTGAAAAGGTGATTCCAGCGCAACGTAGCGTTACTGTTACCCCAAAAGAAGTCAGAAATAAAGCGGCCATCCGAAAGTTTAAGGCGACCAACATCACGACCATAATAGCCGCCTAGGTATAATCTGTCTTTGTTGTTCAGGGTATACGACAGCTTACCGTTCAAATCGTAAAAGTGATACGGCACGCCACCTTGTTCCGTATCTTTCAGAAAAGGATTCGTCAATACATCAATGTAAGTTCTCCTGCCAGACAGGATAAAAGAAGATTTTTCTTTTAGTACCGGCCCTTGCACCGTCAACCGGGATGCGATCAGGCCCACACCACCTTCTGCCTGATAATCAGCAGGATTGCCTTCTTTCATTCCAATGTCTAACACCGAAGATAATCGTCCGCCATAGCGGGCGGGCATATTGCCTTTGATAATTGTGGTGTTCTCAATGGCATCGCTGTTAAACACGGAGAAGAAATTAAACAAATGTCCGGGGTTATAAACAGTAGCTTTATCCAGGAGCACGAGATTCTGATCGGCTCCGCCACCTCGGACATAGAAACCGGTATTACCCTCGCCACCTGCTTGCACACCGGGTAGCAACTGAACAGTCTTCAGGATATCAGTTTCTCCAAATAGCACTGGCAGCGACTTGATGGTTTCAAGAGGGATTTCCAACTGGCCCATGGCGGCAGTTTCTGTAAGGG
The DNA here is from genome assembly GCF_051904785.1 of Pontibacter sp. MBLB2868. Taxonomy (NCBI): domain Bacteria; kingdom Pseudomonadati; phylum Bacteroidota; class Cytophagia; order Cytophagales; family Hymenobacteraceae; genus Pontibacter; species Pontibacter sp. MBLB2868. The sequence continues at coordinate 1,647,818 of NZ_CP196710.1, forward strand.
GAGGTTTTCGATTTGTTATTACCTGTACCTCCTGCACATCGTAGGCGGCCGGAGAGAGTCGAAAAATCAGCTGCCTGTTCTCGTTTAACAGTACGGACTGTTCCTGTGGCTTATAACCAATAGATTTGACAACAACCGTATAAATCCCCGCTGGTGCAACAAGTTTAAACATACCATCACTACCGGTAATGGCACCAATCGATTGCTTTTCCTGTAGGTAAACAGTTGCACCAGGCAATGCGGTCCCGGATTCCTGGTCCAATACGGTACCTGTAAGTATAACAGGGGACTGTGCTAAAGCTAAAACCTGTAGCAGGAGCAAAAGCAACGTTAAAAAGAAAGTATGAGTAGTGATTCGCAAACCTTTCGCTGTCGTGTGAATACAGGAAGAACAACAGCCTGTCTGAAAGGTTTAACGCACGAAGGAGGGGTATTTGTTCAACAGTATGGTATAGCCTAGCGAGCTCAAATATGCCAGAAACGAACCCAGTAAGGCGCCGCCAATAACATCACCCGGAAAATGTACCCCCAGGTAAATACGGCTGTAGGATACTACAACTGCCCAGGCTACCAATACTATTTTAAAAATAATGTATCGGTCTGACAAAATGAGATTTAGAAAAACCGCCAGAGCAAAGCTTGTAGAAGCATGAGAAGACATAAAGCCGAATTGGCCGCCACAGCCTTTCACCAGATTTACAAATTCAGCCAGCGAAGGGTCATGACAGGGCCGAAGCCGTAGGAAAAATGGCTTAAAGATACCGGAGGCCACAAAATCAGCCAGTCCGATCGCAACTATGGCCATTAACAGCATCAACACGCTTTGCCTGCGATAGCGCCATACCAGGTAAGCGATGATGCCCAGGTAAAAAGGGATCCAAACCAGCTTCTCTGAAACAAAAACCATCACCGTATCCCAGAAAGGACTTTGCATGTCGTTCAGGTAAACAAACAGCTCTTTGTCCAGTTGCTCCAGCACTTCAACCATATTAGTTAACGTTCAACCAATCAATGTCCTTTTTCAGGTACCGCTGTGTTTCCTCTTCCGGGCTACCAGGCTCAGGTGTAAAATTGTACTGCCAGGAGGCATGTGTTGGCAAGCTCATCAAAATAGACTCAATTCGCCCTTTGGTTAGTAGTCCGAATTTGGTGCCACGATCATACACAAGGTTAAATTCCACATACCTGCCGCGGCGCATCAGTTGCCACTGCTTCTCCTGTTCACCAAAAGGCAGATCACGGTTTTGATTGATCACGGAAGTATAAAAAGGTGCAAAAGCATAGGCCACATCCTGTACAAATGCGAAACGATCCTCCAGGCTTATCTCATCTGTAGCCATTAATCTGTCGAAGAAGATGCCACCAACGCCGCGTGTTTCCTCGCGATGCTCATTATAAAAGTAGTCGTCTGCCCATTTCTTAAATTCCGCGTAATAACTGGAGTGGTGTTTGTCGCAAACTGCCTTCATCTGTTCATGAAACGCTTTAGCCTGCTTCAGATCAACATAAATAGGAGTTAGGTCTATGCCTCCACCAAACCACGCCTGTCCGTTGCCAGCCTCAAAATACCGCACATTCATGTGCGTGATTGGCACCATGGGGCTGTGAGGGTGCATGACCACCGAAACACCGGTAGCAAAATAAGCCGGATCAGGCATCTGCAGCATTTTAAGGAATGCCGGAGAAAGTTCTCCCTGAACAGCCGAGAAATTTACGCCTCCTTTCTCAAGCACATTACCGCCTTCAATAACACGCGAAATGCCGCCGCCTCCGCTTTCGTGCTGCCATGAATCCGTTTTAAATGTGGCACCACCATCGCAGGTTTCCAGTGCCTGGCAAAGGTCTTTCTGAAACTGGCGCATGAACGCCTCTACTTTATCTCGAAACATTTTTTTAGTCAATCGAATTTAACCACAAGACACCGTACCTCTTGAGCGAGTATGCACGCTTATTATCTATAGAACTTATAAAAACAGGGTTCAATTTGCACTGCCAGATTACCTGCTACATAATAAATGATGCCTTTTAGCCTGCACCCTGTGCCTTTATGGTACAAAATTACCGAATAATGCCGGGAGTACCGAACATCTCAACAATTTTACTAAAAGGGGATTAATTCGTATTTTCGGGCAAAAGAAACGAATATATGTCAAAAGATACTTTGGAAGCAGTTAAGCTTGACCTCGACTTGCTTAAAAAAGCTTACCGACTAATGATAACTGCCAAAGCCATGGCAGACACCTACGAAGAAAATAAGGCTATTTGCAGTAAATATGTGCACAGTACATCCCGTGGACATGAGGCCATTCAATTGGCAGCCGCGTTACAGTTAAAGTCTTATGACTATGCCTCTTTGTACTACCGCGATGATTCTATTTTGCTGGGTATAGGCATGCAGCCCTATGAGCTGATGTTGCAGTTGATGGCAAAAGCAGATGACCCTTTTTCTGGTGGACGCACCTATTACGGACATCCATCGCTGAAGCGTGATGGTTTTCCAACTATTCCGCACCAAAGCTCTGCAACTGGTATGCAGGCAATTCCTGCGACGGGTATGGCGCACGGTATTGCTTACCTGGAAGGACAAGGACTACTGCAGGAGGATGAGAAACCGGTTGTGTTGTGCTCCCTGGGCGATGGTTCCGTAACCGAAGGTGAAGTGGCAGAGGCATTCCAGATGGCCGTACTGAAAGGGCTTCCGATTGTATACCTGGTGCAGGACAATGATTGGGGAATTTCAGCAACAGGCAAGGAAATGCGTGCAATGGATGCCTACGAGTATGCTGCCGGCTTTAAAGGGATAGAGCGCCTTCGGGTAAATGGCTCCGACTTTGAGGAGTCTTACGAGGGCATGCGTGTAGCTTTTGAATATGCACGCAAACTGCGACGTCCTATTCTGGTGCATGCAAGGGTTCCCTTGCTCGGCCACCACACTTCCGGTGTACGCCGTGAGTGGTACCGGGGAGATAACCTGAACCAGCATGCTGTTAATGACCCGATCCCTAAATTACGCCAGGTATTATTAGATGCTGATATCACACAGGATGAGATCGATCAGCTTGAAAAGGATGCTGTAAGCACAGTAGCTGCAGACTATCACCGTGCACTGGAGGCACCAAACCCGGAACCTGCTACCTTTAACCAGCATGAATTTGCACCTACTCCTGTTACAGAGGAAAAAGGGGAAAGGGCACCCGCGGGAGCTGAGAAATCCATAATGGTTGATGCAGCACTACATGCCGTGGATGATATACTTCGCACCTATCCAGAAGCGCTATTCTATGGCCAGGATGTAGGAGGGGAGTTAGGTGGTGTTTTCCGTGAGGCTGCTTTGCTGGCAAAAAAGTATGGGGATGCACGCGTATTTAACACACCGATCCAGGAGGCTTATATAGTGGGTTCCACTGCAGGCATGTCTGCAGTTGGGGCTAAAGCGATCGTAGAGATACAGTTTGCTGACTATATCTGGCCTGGTATTAACCAGTTGGTGGAAGAGCTTTCAAAAAGCTGTTATTTATCCAACGGCCAGTTTCCAATACAATCTGTCATAAGAGTGCCGATCGGGGCATACGGTGGCGGTGGGCCTTATCATTCCGGAAGTATAGAATCAACATTACTGAATATACGTGGTATAAAAGTAGTGTTCCCAAGCAACGCAGCCGATATGAAAGGCTTGATGAAAGCTGCTTTCCTGGATCCGAACCCGGTAGTTATGCTCGAGCATAAAGGCTTATACTGGTCTAAAGTTGCCGGAACAGAAGATGCCAAAACTGTTGAACCCGATGAGGATTATGTACTTCCGTTAGGCGTAGCTAATGTTGTTCAGCGGGCTGATGAGGAAGAAATGCAAATGGGCAACAGCATGACCGTGATCACTTATGGTATGGGTGTTTACTGGGCGAAGGCTGCATCAAAGCAATTCCCGGGCAGTGTGGAAATAGTTGATTTGCGCACGCTGAACCCACTGGACTATGATACTGTGCGTGCATCCGTCGAACGACATGGGAAAGCACTGGTACTTACAGAAGAGCCACTGATGAACTCATTTGCGGAGTCACTTGCCGGCCGGTTATCGAAAGACTGTTTCCAGAAGCTGGATGCACCTATCTATACCTTAGGAGCTGCTAATCTTCCTGCTATCCCACTGAATGTAGAGTTGGAAAAAATGATGCTGCCTAATCCAGAAAAAGTGTCTGCTGTTTTGGAAGAACTTTTAAACTACTAAGCCTTCCTTAAAATATTATAGAACTATAGCTTACTAAACCAAACAAGCCCCCGGTAAATCGGGGGCTTGTTTGGTTTAGTAAGCATTAATTTATTTTCTACTGCTTTAACAGCTGCACTACCTGTTCGTGGTTATTACCCTGTATCCGGATAAAATAAGCCCCTGCAGGAAGTGACTGTATATCTAAAACGCTTTCAGAACCACCTTCAACATGGTTAAGCTGCATTATGCAGCGGGCATACGTATCAAAAACTGATAGATCATACAAGCCTTGGGCCAGCATAGTCAGATCCAGGTTCACAAAATCTTTGGCCGGATTCGGATACACCTTTAGCTTAGCTGAAGTTGTATTTTTAGCCAGCACCTGAACAGACCTTATAATACTGAAATGTTGTGTCGCATCTTTATCTACCTGCTTCAGACGATAATATAGTACGCCAGTAGGTGCCTTAGTATCCAGAAAATTATACCTAATGTATTGCTGACTGTTTCCTTTTCCGGGAACACGGCCTATTTCAGTAAAATTTCTCCCATCAGTACTGCGCTCAACAGCAAAATAATCATTGTTTAGCTCCATGGCAGTCAGCCATTCCAGTTTTACTCCTCTGGTATCTGAAGAAGCATTAAAAGAACTCATCGTTACTGGCATGGGGCTTGGCAAAGGAGATACCTTGAGCGAAGTAGTTGAAGTGTTGTTAGCACTATTCGTATCTATTTGATCCGAAGATACCACAGCTGTTGTAGGCCAGGTACCCACTGTGGTGGCAATGGCTTTAAAAGTCATAACCTGTGATTCGCCTACAGCTAATGGTACCGACAAAGTCCATTTACCGGTTGAGCTATTGTAAGTTCCTACAGCAGGGCTTGCGCTAACAAAAGTGAATCCCTCATATACAGGATAATCTATCAGCACATATTTTGCAGCTGTGGGCCCGTTATTCTTAACTGTCACTGTAAAAAAGGCATAATCCCCTTCAAAATATGTTATTTGGGGCACCGTATTCGTCACCTCCAGATCCAGGGAACAATCATAAGTAAAAACAAGTGTTTCGTTTTTAGTATAAGTATAACCGTATGTCCAGGTGTTTACAGTATAACCATCTCCGTTATCAGCAGTAGCTCCCCATAAATGGGCGCCGGTGTTGGCATTTATACCATTAAGCTCTTGCTGCGTAGCCAACGGAAACTTACTTACAGGCAGCTTGCTGTCATCCCAGTACAGGAGGTCATTTACAGTGCTAGGTACGGGTCTGACATTCTCTGACTTAAAACCGGATGCATTTCCCTCGGCATCAAATACCGGAAAGTTCATAGGAGAGGTGTAGCTTTTATAGGAATAGTTGAGTGTAGTACCGCTTGGAACAATATTCCCGTATGAATCCCGGCCATTCCAGGTAAGTTTGTTTATGCCTGCTGCAAAGGTGTTTTCAATCTTTACATCGGCAGTATTTGTTTTATACCCATCCCCGTTCACATCAATCAACACCATAAAAGTAGAAGGTACGCCGGCATTGCTCGTAAATTCGATGGTCGGTTGTGCCCCATCGCAAATTGTACTGGCAGTGAAAGAAAAATTGGGGTCAGGAGCGCTTGGCCACATCTCCGGATCCGGGTTATTTACAAAGTTCAGATATTCAGAATAATCAGATTGCTCCAGTTGACTCTTTCGCCTTTCCTGAAAAGTAGTACCATACTTAGAAGAAGACCCGAACTGATTGGTTACAAACCTAAACCCAAAGGGGCGCATACCTGCCAGTGTGATTTTTTTAACGTAATAAGTGGTGCCGTCAAGTTGATTGGGGATAAGCGGGTAAAACGCAAATGTTTTAGATAAAACATTAGAAGATGCGCCTGCCGTAAATGACCACTGCTTGGAAAAAAGCCTACCCGGTTTTTCCAGCCTGTCAGTACCCACAACGGTTAGATCCCAGAGGTCGTACCAGCTTTTCTTTTGATCTGCGAGCATAGCTGCTTCACCCACCTGGGTAAATTCAAGGTAAAAGTCATTCGTTACACCTGTAGTATTTGTGTAGGCTAATGCGTTATACCCATTTGTTCTAACACCATAGTTCGGACCATTCTGAGCTTCTAATGGTGTGGCTATAACACCATATTGAGGAGTCCCTTTTCCATTTCCGATAGTAGGCAGCAAAGTACTATGATTTACACTGGTCTGATCACGAACAAGGGTAGTGGTTTGAACTACAGTGCCAGCACCAGATCCATACTTAAGGGTTAGTATCAGATCATTCTGTAACACATTTGCATTGGTAACTCTTCGTCTAACACCATAATATACAGTTTCACCCGGCTTTAACCTGACGTACATGCGGTAATCCTCTATAAAAGATGCACCTGTAACAGACCATGTATTTGGTTTAAGAAATCCGAAGGAAATGGTCTGGTTCCCGTTATCGTCGTGCTGCAGGTAACCAACAGTGGTATTCTCTTTGTCGGTGGTGGCGGCAGATGTAGTATAGGGTGTTAGTTGCTTTGAGCCTTCTCCAAAAGCCAATAAAGGCAGGAGCAGCCCTATGGAGTATAGGGTGAGTAAAATTTGTTTCATAGGGTGCGTAGAGTATGGGTAGTATATGCATTTTTAGTATTTATCAACTGATATTCACTGATGCATTACGGACAATTTCAACTGCACTATCTAACTCATTATCCTTCATAAACTTATATATATTTTTCAACATTAAAAAAGCCCTCCTGCAGCTAATTTTTAAGTTTTTTTTAAAAACGTCTATTTCATCTTAAAGAAAAGATGCACAAAAGCTTTAGTATATAGCTATATACCTGATAGTTATACCCATCATGTTTATTCAATAAATAATTTTTTAAAAAATCAGGGAGTTTAATAAATAACCTGGAATCGCGATTATTTAATATATTTAATATTTGTATAGTCCTATAAAACTATTCGTGTACAAACACTCTTTCAGGTTATTTGGTGCAATAAAGTATCGGCCGGTAAGCCTAAGCAGCAGGTTTAACATTGCTTGGAAAGAATGCTATAATAACTGACCGAGGAAAAAAATTACCACAATGCGGAGCTGGCAAGGCACAGTGCAGTTGCATTACATTTCAAACTGAGTCTGGAGGTAGGGGAGATCAGAAGGGATAACCAATTCCTATGTTAAGAGAGGTTTGGTTATTTCTTGTTAAAATTTGAGAAAACTTAAACTCGTCGAATACAAATCTACTGCCGCGTGCAGTAGGATCATATACTTTGGTGGCCAGGTCAAAACGAAGTACGACAACTGATAAGTCGAAACGAATGCCAAAACCTGTACCTACTGCAATTTCTTTGTAAAAGCGGTTAAAGGCAAAGTTAGCACCTGGTCTTCCGGCATCTTCTTTCAGCAGCCACACATTGCCTGCATCCACAAACAATGCTCCATTCAGGAAACTGAAAATATTAAAGCGGTATTCAGCACTGCCCTCCAGTAATACTTCGCCGGGTTGTTCACTGATAAAGTCCCTGATCGTGTCACCATCAACCGTTGTATAGGTGGCCGGAAAAGAACCTAATCCTAACCTCCTGGACTGCCAGGCACGCACACTGGAGGCACCTCCGGCAAAAAAGTGTTTATCATAGGGCAGTACATTGGAGCTAAAAAGCGGAGAAGCAACACCTGTGTTTAACCGGTAAGCAAAATAGCGTTGGTTGCCCAGTGGTATGTAACGCCTGTAATCCGGGTTTATCTTGCCATACTGGAAAGTACGTAAATTACCAATATTTACATCAAGCCCGAGCTGTTGGGTAATGCCACCAAGTTCAACCAGCGTACGGAAGTAGCGGGCATTCCTGGACTGTGTGAAGTCGTTGGTATTGTATATAAAATTGAAAGACATATAAGAGATAAAAGCACTTTTAAAGCTTTCTGCCAGTGATCTGCTTCCCCTGTTCAGGCTATCCTGCTCAAGCCTGTTCTGAAAAGCCTCTGAGATGCGCCCTACCTGAATAATGTTGATGTTAACAGGAGAGAAGATGTACTGCATGATGGGTGGCTGAAGGGGTGTACGGGCACGTTGCCAGATATAGTCCAGGCCAAGCTCATAATTAGTGCGCTGGTATTCGCGCCTGTCTTCGTTTGTGTAGCCAGTATAAAACCTTGTTCGTGGGCTGAAATCGGACAGCAGATTTTTATTGGTAAAAGGTACCAGGATAACCGGAAAAGAAAGGGCAACATTACCCCCAAACTCTTTAATGATCACCGTCTGGTCATCATCGGTAATTCCAATCTGAGCCTCATAGCCGCCCCGCAGGCCAATATCCAGGTTCTCGGCTCCGCTAAACACATTCCTGACTCTTAACCTGATCGAAGCGAAAGGCCCAGGCCTGCGCTCAGTAAAGTTCATACCTATTTCAGTGGTTTCTTGAAATTTTTTGGCCGGAATAGCATTGATATAAGCGTTAAGAAAGTAGGTAGAGTCTGTGCCTTGTATTTTTTTGTATTGAACATTATTAAACTGGAACACATCCAGGTTCGATAGCTTTCGTTGCGTTGTTGCGGTCCTGAGTTGGCTGTATGGCTGACCAGGATAGATGTCTACCTTCTTATCCAGTATCTCAGTAGAATATTTATGCCGGTAAGCAACATAATCTATCCCCTTAAAGCTGATAGTATCGCGGGGAATTCCGAACCTGTCCACATCCGTTTTAAAGTAAACATCTTTAATAGTATAAACGTTGTGTTCACCCTGGTCCGGACTCTGTATAATTGTTTGCACCTGTGCTGTGTGTGCTGAAAAGGAGGTGTCTACCTCGAACTCAATATAGGCACGTGCAAAATCATAATACCCCCTGTTTTTGAGCAAATTATATAATCTGTCTCTTTCCTGGCTCAGCTGTTCCTCATTATAGATCTGGCCAACCTGTAACAGCGACCTCCCTGCGTTTGCCTGTACAATATGAAGTATGGCTGTGTCAGGTATACTATAGCTCAGATCGGAGAAGCGATAGGGTATGTTCTCATCTATGTTGATGGTTACATACATCAGCTTATCTTTTTCTACGTCTTTTGTAAAGCTTGCCTCGTGATTAAAGTAACCGATAGAGTTAAGGTATATATCAATCTGATCCATGGTCCGGGCCATGGCAGTAGAATCATAAATTGCAGGCGGCTCACCAATTTGCATCAAAAAGTTACCTTCTTTTTTTTTCTCCTGTAACCGGTCTATACGGTTATCAAACTTTGTGCGTATTTTCTGGACTTTGGCAGAGTCAGTGCCTGCTTCTTCAATTTTAAGTTTGGCCTTTGCTCGCTGTGAATCTATTTTCTCCTGTATTTTTTGCGGGTCATAAAACTTTTTACCGAAGTTGTAAAGTGCCAGGTATGGAGCCGAGCCGAGCACTATGCGGTTAGGTTCTTGCTGGTAAAGTGCCTGTATAGCAGTAGGATCAACTTCTTTTAAGCCTTTGGGCTGAATGCTTACCAACAGCTTTTCATCCTCACCCAGATAGCGGGTAGGAATACAACCGTACAGGCCGAAAATTGTAATTACAAGGGCGTATATGTATACTCGTAGTCTCAAACGATTAACAAGCTATGTTGTCTAAAGCAGTTATAAAGTACATTAACTCGTTGCAAGTAAAAAAATACCGCAACCAACACCAAGCCTTTGTTGTGGAGGGTGCAAAAAGTGTTCTGGAATTGCTGCATTCAGACTTTGAGGTGCAACATTTATTTGTAACAGATTCATTTTACAGGGAGCATACAGCTATACTGGATAAAGGTTTTAACTATGAGATTGTTACAGAGCAGGACCTAATTAAAGCAGGCACCTTTGCAACTAACAACGCCGGATTAGCAGTAGCCGGCATGCGTCAGTTACCAAAGCTCCGGTTAAAGCCAACAGATCTGACTATTGCCCTGGATGATATCCGTGACCCGGGCAACCTTGGCACTATCATTCGGATAGCTGACTGGTACGGCATTGATACTGTTGTTTGTTCCGAAACATGTGCAGACTTTTATAATCCAAAGGTAATCGCAGCAACCATGGGTTCCTTTACCAGGGTAAAGGTATATTATCTTGATCTGCCTGCCTGGTTAAAAGAGCACACAAATGCATATGCAATTTATGGTGCCTCATTAGATGGTAAGAACCTGCACGCCATGCAACTAAAGCCGGAGGGTATAATTGTGCTGGGCAACGAGGCAAATGGCATTCGTAAAGAGGTTGCCCAACAAGTAAATCAACTCATTAAAATTCCTGCCTTCGGAAAAGCCGAGTCGTTGAATGTTGCCACGGCCACAGCTATTATTATTGACAACTTTATGCGAAATTCTTAGCAATAAAGAAGCGAGAGGCTTAAAAGCCCCTCGCTTACACTCACCTGATCACAAACAATTTTTAATTTAATAAGCGCAAACCAAAGCTGATCACGTTTGCCTGCGGACCGCGGTTATCCTTGAACAGGTCATTCATATTATACTTCACAAACAGGTCCAGACCACCATATCCAATTACGCCTTCCAGGCCATACTGAAATTCACTCAGGTTAAAATTATCGCGTGTCTTTTCTTTTTCAGAGCGACCATCCTCTTCAAACTTCAACTTGGTGTGGCTGCCCAGACGGTAACCTGCAAAACCACCTGCTCCAATCTTAAAGCCTTCTTTACCATTTTCCCGCTTAAATTTCAGCATTGGCATCAGAGGCAAATTCACAGAAGAATGTGTAAGCTTTGATTTATCAAAATTACGGTCTGAAGCTACTTCAAAGCTTGTGATGCTATTTACATCATTTACCAGAATGTTATCTTCGAACATATAGTTATTAAAAGCGAACTCTAAACCAGAAACCAGGTAAACAGGGCTTTTACGACCTCCTAACTGGGAGTTTAAGTGCAGGTTAAGGCTTACATACCGCGACCCTAGTGGCTTAAGATCAGGGATGGCGTTGCCTTCGGTATTTACAAAGTTGTTCAGGCCAAGGTCCACATCAAAGTTAAAACGAGTGGCTTTGTAGTGAGCTTCTTTATAAGCTGCTTTTGTACTGTCTCTCTCAGCCTTGTCCGGCACATTTACATTTACTTTCGTGTCGTCGCCGTCTTCCTCAATTTCAACATCTATTTTAAATGTCTTGTTGATTTTGATCTCGTGGTGTTCTACCTGCTTTTCTCCTTTTTTCTTAGGATCTTCCTGTACAGTTACTGTTACCTGTTCAGATTTACCGTCGGCTGCTTTCTCCTTGTTAAAGGTTACAACCATCTCTTTCGAGTCTTGGTTCGTGTTCTCCATCTGATCCACGCGGGCTACATAAAGGTTTATATCACGCATCAGGGAGTCGAGGCTGTAGTTCTGGAAAGCCTGAAGCTGTTGCATATTTTGTAGCTGAAGGATCAGTTTGGCGCCATTTGCCATCTTTACAACAATGGTGTCCTGGCCCGGGTTAAGTCGTTCTGCAAGGGTAGGACCGCCTTTGGCAGACACACCGGTAGCTGCGGCCATGAAAATGGCCATGATTAGTAGTACTCGTTTCATGGTTTTGTAGGGTTAGAGATTAATTACTTTTGAAAGTTTTTTGTTTCCGATCTGTGTTTCCAATGCCACTTTGTCAGCGCGTATCCCGAGGGCCTGTAACTCCACCTCTTCACCATTAGCCAGGTTGCGCACCTGCTTAAAGATGTTCTTGGCGAGTCGGGTCTTTTTGTCGAAACCACTAGGCTCGTTTTCTGCCGCTGCCAGGGCAGTCTGCGGGGCAGCTGAGCGCTTAATGATGATCTCAACAGGTTCGGCATTCATGTTTGCACTGGAAGCAGCAGTGTTGCCAGCCAGGGCATTAGCAGTAACTGGTTTATCAGTTGCAACTACTGTGGCTGTTTCTACTGGTTTCTCAGTCGGGGTATTCGAGGCAATGGCCTTCTGCACATATGCCTTTGGTTGAACTGCTATACTTGCTTTGGTAACCTTATTTTGATGTACATCTTTTGTTGCCTTGGCGATGGTAGCAGGTTTTGCAACCGTTTCTGTAGTAGTAGATGCAGGAGTTGCATCAACGGTTGCCTGAGGTTCAGATATTTTTTCTTGCGCTGGTTCTACCTGTGCAATCGTCTCGGATGCAGGTGCTGTGAACACTGGGGTTTCCTGCAACACAGGTTTCTCCGCAACGGCAATTTTTTCGCTGATCTCCGGGATAGTTTTGATATTGTAGAACACGATGCCTACTGTCAGGAGCAAAGAAAGTGTCGCAGCCACAGAAGAGTAGATCCACATAAAGTTTTTCTTTTCCTCCTTTGATTCAGCAGCCAGTGGAATAACATTAGGCTGAGGCAGTTCTTCCTCAATTCTTTGCTGCAGACGGTTCCACAGGTCGGATGGCGGCGTAGGGGAGGTGTTACCCACACGCTCGCGGAATAATTTGTCTATGTCTTCTGGTTTCATGGTATCCTCCTTATATTAAACGGCTATAGCACTTTGTCCTTCCAGTCTGCGTTGCAACATGGCGCGTGCCTTGCTTAACTGCGATTTGGAAGTACCCTCGGTTATCCCGAGCATATCTGCTATTTCCTTATGAGCGTATCCTTCTATTGCGTACAGGTTAAAAACAGCCCTGTAACCGGCAGGTAAAGAATGCAACAATTCCATTAGTTCTCCTTCTGCCAGATCCTGATCAGCTCCCTGTGAACCAGCCACCTGAATGTGGCTATCTTCAATAGCCAGGTGCAGTGGCTCTTTCTTTCTCAGAAAAGCAAGTGCCTCGTTCACCATAATGCGGCGAACCCAGCCTTCAAAGCTTCCCTTAGCCTCAAACCGATCAATGTTCTTGTAGATCTTCATAAACCCATTTAACAGCGCTTCCTCAGCATCCATATCGTTTTTCAGGTAGCGTAAGCATACGCCATACATTTGCGAGGCAAAACGCTCATAAAGCGCCTTCTGCGCTTTACTGTCAGCTTTCTGACACCCTGCTATTACTTCCGACTCTGACACGCTGTGTAATGGTTTATCAAATTGTCTACTTAAATTTCTGGCATTAGGAGCGTTTTATTGCTCTTTACCTCTTAGATGCATGATAGCCCTGTAGAGGTTGCCTGAAGAAGAGTAAATTTCTTTATTATTTTTTAAAAACAAGGATATTTTGACTATAACAAATTGATTATTAACTAAATATTATCACCAAATTTTTAAATTAAAGTATAAAAAAAACACCTTTCGCCCCGTGTAAATTAGATGCAGTTTCGATATTTGTGCCTCTCAAAATATGGGCAAGCACAAACACAAGGCATATTTAAAGTGCTTCAGCGGGTTCAAGTTCGTTTTCTAAAACCTCCCAAACATTTTCAGCAACTATTTTCTGGCCTTCTACAGTAGGGTGGATGCCATCAGCCTGGTTCAGGTCCGGGTGGCCGGCGACTCCCTCTAGCAAAAATGGGATCAGCGCGACATCCTCTTTTTCAGCGAGCTCAGTAAAAATGTTCTGGAATCTGGTCGTATACTTTTGCCCCATGTTTGGTGGTATCTGCATACCGGCAAGTATAATTTTAACATCAGGGTTCTTTTCCCGCACCTTTTCCATAATTGTCTGCAGGTTTTTATAGGTTTCTTCCGTGTCTATTCCCCGTAAGCCATCATTGGCCCCTAACTCAAGCACAAAAACATCAACAGGGTTTTTCAAAAGCCAATTGATGCGGCTTTTACCACCAGCAGTAGTCTCTCCGCTTACACCTGCATTTATCACCTTATAAGGCAAGCCTAATGAATCTATCCGATCTTGTATCAAAGCAGGAAAAGCCTGATCAGGCTCTACCCCCAAACCTGCGGTAAGGCTGTTGCCAAAAAACAGAATGGTTTTTGTTTGCGTATGCTGAGTGTTTTCGGTTTGAGAACCAGATTCTGTTGCTACCTCTTGTTTTCCTCCTGCTGTATCAGAGTTCTCCATATCGCCACAGCTGCAGAGGGCAAGAAGGGTGAAGGTCAAAAGCGTGAAAAAATTCTTCCTTATCATTGTAAATAGACTTAGTTTCTTAAATTTAACTCCATGTAAAACTATAACGCAGCATTCAGGTTATTGATTTTACAGTATTTAGCAACAAATATATCCACTTTAAACTATTTCCGTGTCCACGATACTAGATATACAAAACCTCCAGAAGATATACCATAGCGGAGAGAAACCCTTAACTGTACTGCACGACATTAATTTTTTATTGGAAGCCGGTGATACCTGTGCCATCGTGGGCCCTTCCGGTAGCGGTAAAACGACCCTTCTGGGTCTTTGCGCCGGACTTGACAGAGCAACATCTGGCTCTGTTGTATTAAACGGTATAAAATTAGATAACCTCTCAGAAGATGAAAGGGCACAGGTTCGAAACCAGTATGTGGGTTTTATTTTTCAAAATTTCCAGCTCATCCCTACTCTCACGGCCCTTGAAAACGTAATGGTTCCGCTGGAACTTCGGGGAGAGCGTAACGTGCATAGCCAGGCAATGGAGCTGTTGACGCGTGTTGGCCTGGCAGAGCGGCATGATCACTACCCGACTCAATTATCAGGTGGCGAACAGCAACGTGTTTCACTGGCAAGGGCTTTTTCTAACAGGCCAAGTATACTTTTTGCTGATGAACCAACAGGAAACCTTGATGAAGAAACCGGTCAGCGCGTAGAAAATCTCCTGTTCGATCTCAATCGCGAAGCCGGTACAACGCTTGTGTTAGTTACACATGACCTGGAGTTAGCTGAAAAAACTGATCGTATCATACGTATTAAAGGCGGTACCATTGTGTCTGATGAAAAAATCAAAATTACAGGTACATTATAAGCATTTTTAAATCCGCTTATTCACTCATACAAACCAACTGCACGTGTCCGACGTCCTCATCCGACCTACTACTAAAAGATCTTTAAACCTGCCCTGGCTGCTTAAAATGGCATGGCGTGATAGTCGCCGCAACCGTGGGCGGCTAGCCTTGTTTATCTCATCCATTGTGTTGGGCATAGCGGCACTGGTAGCTATAAATTCCTTTTCTGATAATCTTCGGACCGACATCGATAACCAGGCAAAATCCCTGATCGGAGCTGACCTGGTAATTGCAGCCAACAAGGAGATCGATCCTAAGATGCAGGCCTTATTGGATTCTATTGGAACCGGCGGTGACCGATCTGACGAAGTGCGTTTTGTATCCATGGTACTCTTTAAGGCTACCCAAGGCACAAGGCTGGTGCAGGTGCGGGCCCTGGAAGATGGGGGATTTCCGTATTATGGTGCCATTGAAACCGAACCTGCAAGTGCCAGCAAAACATTCCGAAAGGAGGGGAGGCAAGCACTGGTAGACCATACATTGCTGCTCCAATACAATACCAAACCTGGTGACTCGATAAAAATTGGCAACCAGACCTTTGAAATAGCCGGTGCTCTGCACAAAATTCCCGGGCAGTCTGCAATGACTGCAACGATTGCTCCTGCCGTTTATATTCCGCGCCGCTACCTGGATGAAACAGGTTTACTGCAGAGGGGAAGCCGCATCAGTTTCTATCATTATTATAAACTCCCCCAGAACACTGATCCGGACAAGTTGGTAAAAAAGCTGGAGCCACGCCTGGAAGAAGCTGGTTTTGGATATGACACTATAGAAAGCCGCAAAGAAAGTACAGGCAAATCTTACGAGGACCTGGCGCGCTTCCTGGCACTGGTTGGCTTTGTAGCCTTGCTATTAGGATGTGTGGGTGTTGCAAGTGCAGTGCATATCTACATCCGTGAAAAGTTGCCTACAATTGGTGTTTTGCGTTGCCTGGGGATGAGTGGCAAACAGGCTTTCTTGGTGTACCTGTTCCAGGTAATGGCCATGGGACTGATAGGATCCATTGTTGGCGCTATACTTGGCAGTCTTATTCAGCTTTATCTGCCAGAATTGTTTAAATCTTTCCTACCAGTAGAGGTGACAGTTGCCGTCTCCTGGTCTGCAATAATGCAGGGCATTGCGATTGGCCTTGTCGTAGCAGTACTATTTGCGTTGCTTCCGCTTTTGTCTATCCGTAATATTTCGCCGCTCATTACCTTGCGGGCAGGTATAGAACACGTGGCTTCTGGCAGAGATAAACTGCGGTGGGGAGTATACTTTCTCATTCTGGCCTTTATTCTAATTTTCTCTTACTTCCAATTGGGTACCTGGCTTCGGGCACTGGCTTTTACGGGTGGCGTATTGGTAGCCTTTGTCATTCTGGCTCTTATTGCGCGACTGATGATGTGGATTGTGAAGAAGTTTTTTCCGGTACGTTGGGGCTATGTCTGGCGCCAAAGTCTGGCAAACTTATACAGGCCAAACAACCAGACCCTATTGCTAACAGTGTCCATTGGTTTAGGTACAGCCCTAATTGCCACGCTTTTTCTGATGCAACGCATCCTGCTAAGCGAAGTGGCCTTTGCAGGGAGTGAGAACCAGCCAAACCTGGTTTTATTTGATATACAAAGTAGTCAGAAAGAAGCAGTAACCGATTTTACAAAAGCCCAGGGTTTACCAATCCTACAGTCTGTACCGGTTGTAACCATGCGTTTAGAAGAGATCAATGGTTTGACCGCTGCCGATGTCAGAAAGGACACTACTCTCGGTATCCCAGACTGGACTTTTACACGGGAATACAGGGTAACCTATCGTGACTCTCTGATAGATACTGAGAAAAGCGTTGCAGGAGAATGGCAGGGGGTAGTAACGGACACAAATAAGCCTGTTCCTATCTCTATTGAAGAAAAATACGCTGAAAGGCTTAAAGTAGAAGTTGGTGACACCTTGATCTTTAATGTGCAGGGGGCAATGGTGCCAACCGTTGTTGCAAACCTGCGTGAAGTGGAATGGAACCGTGTTCAAACTAACTTCCTGGTACTTTTCCCGAAAGGCATCCTGGAAGAAGCGCCACAGTTCCATGTGCTCATGACCCGCACAGACACAGATCAGCAGGCAGCTAAATTTCAACAAACACTGGTACACCAATTCCCTAATGTTTCTGCCATTGACCTTGGCCTTATACTCGAAACGCTGGATGATATTTTAGGTAAGATATCGTTTGTAATTCGCTTTATGGCCCTTTTCAGTATAAGTACCGGATTGCTGGTCCTTATCGGGTCTATCAACAATAGTAAGTATCAAAGGGTACAGGAGAGTGTGCTGCTACGTACGTTGGGTGCAAGTCGTCGCCAGATACTGGGTATAAATGCTTTCGAATACTTGTTACTGGGAGCATTGGCCGCAGGAACAGGGGTAATCCTGGCAGTAGGAGCAAGCTGGGCATTAGCCGTTTTCAGCTTTGAAGTGGCCTTTGTACCAGACCTCACGCCACTGCTTCCTGTATTTCTGGGTATAACTGTTTTAACTGTTTTTATAGGTATGTTAAACAGCCGAAGCATCTTAAACAGACCGCCACTTGAAGTGTTAAGAAGGGAGTCCTGAAACAATGAATGTTTGATGCTTGCAAGGAAGTTTCAATCAGATTTTAAAGCCTTGTAAGCTAGATGGGTTAACTCCCAACGGATAACCTTCTGTTCAAAGTTAAGTGAACCAGGAATAGTGGTATATTCTTTTATAAAGTTAAAACCCACCTTTTCCAATGTTTTGTTTGGGGCCGGATTGAGCGCGTAAGGCTCACAGTATAGCTTCTTAAGTTTTAGATTATCGAAGAAAAAGGGGAGTGTCATTTTAACCAGTTCTTTCCCTAAACCTTGCCTTCTGATACCAGCATTCCATATGTGGAGGTGCATGTAAGCCTCTTCCCCATATTTTATTCTATTCACATTTGAATGCCCGACTGGTTTATTGTTAAGCAGCCAGATCAAGCAATAAGACTGCTTTTCGTTATAGGCCTGATCGATCTGTGAGAGAAGCATTTTTTCAAACTCAGCTTTATCCGGCATCTTATTCAAATCTACCCCCATACTAATCAGGTGGTCATTATCAGATTCAAACCAATACTTTAAAATTTCCTCTACATCGGAAACTTGTAGTTCACGAACAGATATAACTGAATCTTTCATATGCTGTAGCTTATAAAGAAAAGGTAGACATAATATATTTCAATAACGACACGATGTTGTAGGAAAGTGATTTTTTTAGCTCGAAATCCATAAAATGGAAGCAGTAAATAACTTAACCTCACCGGCTAAATAAATCTCACGATCACCTATAAAAAAGTATACCCATTTCAATCGCTGCTCTTTGAGAAGTAACCTATTGTTGTGCACACTGGTACATATATAAATCATTCTGACGAAATATCAGGATTACTTAACATAACTATGAAAACAATGAACGCAGAAAACAAAGGAAAAACGGTATTGATAACCGGTGCTTCTAATGGCTTCGGGATGGAGTTTGCAAAACTTTTTGCTCAAGATGGATATAACCTCATTTTAGTGGCTCGTAGTACAGAAAGGCTTAGAAAATTAGGTTACCAACTTCAGGAAGAACATCAACTGGAACACGTGTGCATCATTACCTCTGATCTGTCAAGACCGGAAGCGCCTAAAGAAGTATATGATGAAGTAAAAAAGAGTGGCATTCATGTTGACATCCTAATAAATAACGCTGGAGCAGGTGTTCACGGTTTTTTCTATGAAACAGACCTGGAACGTGAAAAAGCGATTATGCAGTTAAATATGAATACCCCTGTTGAACTCACAAAACTGTTCTTACAAGATATGCGAAAAAGGGGAGAAGGTAAGATCTTGAATATGGCTTCTGTTGTTTCATTTATGCCTTCGCCGCTGATGACCATTTATGGAGCCACTAAAGCGTTTATGCTATCTTTTTCAGAAGCATTGACAAATGAATTAAAAGACACCGGTATCACCGTGACCGCACTTTGCCCTGGCGCAAGCAACACCATGTTCTTCAGAAGAGCAGGTGCAGCGCATACACGTGCTGCGAATGGCAGTTTATCAGAGCCTGATGAAGTAGCTAAAGACGGGTACGATGCACTAATGAATGGAGAATCCAGAGTTGTATCCGGCTTAAAGAATAAGCTGCAAACTTCCAGTTCCAACATAATGCCTGACATGGCGCTTGCGTCAAACATGCGCCACATGATGGAAGATCAGGATGAAGAAGATATGCATGATGGTCAATCAAAAGAGAGTAAACTTTAAAAATAAGTTTTAAGGTAATAAACAAGCAGGGCCTCCCCAAATTTGGGGAGGCCCTGCTTGTTTTAACTGGTATACCTAAAATAAAGAAGGGATCCTGATCGGATCCCTTCCTTGTTAGCATAGACAACAAATGCCATCTGCTTATTTCTAGTATTTTATACGTTCCGAATTTTAGGAGGTTATACCTTCTGAAATTTTTTTTAACTAGTAACTATCTGTTGCCAGCATCACGAGTGTGCAATGGTGGAGTGTTTCAATATTGGCGTCAGCTGCCATACGTTCCAACTCATGATTCTCGGTGCCGGGATTAAAAATAATACGCTTTGGATTTAATGAGAGGATATAATCATACCAGTAAGGCTGATTCTGAGGACCAACGTACAAAGTTACCGTATCCACTCCTTCAACTTTCTCTTCCAGGTCAGTAATAATAGGCTTACCACCAACTTCTGATTTTTTTATTCCGACAGGCACTACCTCATGGCCGTGTTGCTGTAGCCTGTGAACAGCTTTGTAAGCATAACGGGAAGGATTATCGGTAGCACCTAAAACAACAGTTTTTTTCATTTTATCTTAAGCTATTATTAAAGTATAAACTGGAAAAGGACCTGCAACGTTACAAACACTGTTTATCCGCCTTAAATACTATAGCAAATAAAACGTCTTTTATACTACGTGCTTTATGTTGGCTGCTATCATTTCGGCACAGCGTTCACCATCCATTGCTGCAGAAACAATTCCGCCTGCATATCCAGCTCCTTCACCGCAAGGATACAAGCCCTTTACCTGCACGTGCTCCAGCGTGTCTCGGTCACGGGGAATCCTTACAGGAGAGGAGGTTCTGCTTTCTACCCCTACAATCTGGGCCTCATTGGTTAGATAGCCCCGCATTTTACCTCCAAAAGCTTTAAACCCATCACGTAAACGATAGGCCATTTCATCAGAAAACAATTCGTTCATGTCCACTGATACCAGTCCTGGCTGGTAAGAAGTATCCAACAAACTGGCACCTGTTTTCTGCTTCGTAAAATCCTGTAATAACTGAGCTGGTGCTGCTTGTGTTCCGCCAGCCATAGCGCATGCTTTCTGCTCCAACGCCTGCTGCATCCGCAGTCCGGCTAATGCGCCATACTTAGCTGTTTCCATATCTTCAAGCTCAATGGCCACAACAATACCAGAATTTGAGAAACGGGAATCCCGGCGGCTGGGCGACATGCCATTTACCACTACTTCGCCAGGAGCTGTGGCAGAAGGTACAATAAACCCCCCCGGACACATGCAGAACGAGAAAATACCACGTTGACGGTTCTTGTAATGCGTTTGGTGCACCAGCGCATACGAAGAAGCAGGCAAATAAGGTCCTCTGTCGGCACACTTATACTGAATACTATCTATCAGGCTTTGCTGATGCTCAACCCGAACGCCCATGGCAAATGGCTTTGCCTCAATTATCACGCCTTTTGCATAGAGCAGTTCAAATATATCGCGGGCACTATGGCCGGTAGCAAGTATAACTGCTTCACCAGCATATTCAAATCCATCATGCGTAACCACGCCACGCATTTGGTTCTGAGTTATTATAAAATCCGATACCCGCTTTTCAAATAAAACCTCGCCACCTGCAGCCCGGATAGTCTCCCGAATTTCTTCGATGATCTTAGGAAGTTTATTTGTACCGATGTGCGGATGGGCGTCAAACAAAATATCAGGGGTAGCACCATGCTGTACCAGTATTTGAAGTATGCGCTGCAAGTCACCACGCTTTTTAGAGCGGGTATAGAGTTTTCCATCAGAATAAGTGCCGGCACCGCCCTCACCAAAGCAATAATTAGAATCAGGATTAACCGTATGCTCCTTGTTTATAGCTGCAAGGTCTCTGCGCCTGCTCCGCACATCTTTACCGCGCTCCAGCACAATGGGCTTCAGCCCTAATTCAATGCATCTGAGGGCAGCAAATAAACCCGCCGGACCTGCACCCACTATGATCACAGCGGGTTTATGGCTCACATCAGCATACTGATATGTGGGCGAAATAATATCTGAAGGTGGGGATTGCAGGTAAACATCAGCCCTTACGCGCACCAAAACCTGGCGGCCGCGTGCATCTATCGAGCGTTTAATTCGATGAACAAAACTGACATCTTCAGAATTTACCTGAGCACTTTTTAATAGTTCATGCTCAAGTTGTTGCGCATCAAACGCAATCTCTGGCGCTAAAACCAGGTCTAGTTCTTTTTTATTCATGTGCAATGGGTAAGGTAGTTAGCCTTAAACCTTAGAAAATGATGGGAATAATATCTTAATAGCTGAATCAGAACAAGTGAAGTATCTTACTAGTTCGATTATGCTTTCAGGTTACTTTTTTATAATCTTTATAAACTCACAGCGGGGGCAATGTAAAATTAAACCTGGCTTATATAACAAAGACGTCTGCCTGGTTTAAAAAACTAAATCTCCCCGTTTAAAACCTTTTCAACCCAGCCTTTTCCCCACTCATTTATTTCCTGTTCAGAGTATAGCTCCGGGTAAAAAATGCGTTTCTGAAATTTTGGAGGCAGATACTTCTGCCAGTTTGTTCCGCCAGTAGCTGCAATAATTTCGGGATCGCGCTGCAGGTAACGGACAGCAGATTTATAGTGCATGAGCGGCCAGTTTACGTTTACATTGGCATCCAGTTCACGCATTGCTTTAAGCAATTTAGGATCCTGTTGCTCCTCCTCCGGCAGCCGCTGATAAACGCTCCATACATTTTTATGCTGGTACTCCTTTGCAAACTGAATCAGCTGATCGGTATATTTTTCCTCAAACTGGAGCAGCGTTAATGTTTTAGCGCCGGAAGCTACTTCTGTTGCTCCTTCTTTCCAGTATATACATCCGATCATTTCCTCGTGCGTACTTTGTAAGCCCAGGGCTGCACGTTTATCTTTAGCAACGAGATTACGAAGGTCAGTTGAGGCGATCTCCACCATGCGATATTGGGCAGACTGAAAACCACTGGCAGGCATCAGAGCCATCCGGAATTGCAGGAACTGCTTAGGGTCCATCCCGTCTACCATCACATCAAAAGAATTGATCAGGTTCTCGAAATAGCGGTTTATACGTTTCAAGCGACGGATAAACATGTCGAGGGTAATTTCCTTATCATCACCTATTTGCTTAAACTCCTCCAGGCAAAGTTTAAAATAAAGCTCAGTGATCTGATGATACATGATGAATATCTTTTCATCAGGAAGGTTTGTACGTGGGTTCTGAAGACTTAGTAAGGTATCGAGGTGTATGTAATCCCAATAATTAAGGAACTTGTTATAAAACAAACCCTCCAGGTAAGCTGCCAGGTCCTGCCCCAGGGGAACATATTTTTCCTCCAGCCTCTTGAGCTGTTCAAGCACTTCAGGTTTAAAATAATGCTCCATATACGGTCCGGTTATTCAGTTGAGTAATCTGCATAGATAATGCAAATTTAAATATTTTTAAGGAGCCTCTGATATATATTGGATGAAAAATCACCGGTACACAGGTATTCTAAATGCCGGATTCGGGTAACCTAAATAGGGAGCAGAATAAATATACCATTAAACTTAATGGAACTCATTAGCCGATTAGTAGAATAAAAACCATAGTTTGTATAAATAAAGCTAATTTAGGGCGCTTATACTGCAAAACTTGCAGTTAATTGCTAAATTTGGTTTTTACGATATCTTATCGATTTATAACTCTCTATGGCTGAGAAAAGTAGCGTTTTTGATATGATTGGTCCGGTTATGATTGGCCCTTCAAGTTCACATACAGCAGGCGTTGTGCGCATTGCTCGCGCCGCAATTCGTATTCTGGGTGCTGCTCCTGAAGAAGCGATCATTACTTTTTACAACTCCTTTGCCCGTACTTATGAGGGCCATGGCAGTGACAGAGCAATTGTAGCTGGCCTGCTTGATTTTAAAACAGACGACAAACGCATAAAAGAAGCTTTTGACTATGCGGCAGAGCGCGGTCTGAAGTATGCTTTCAAATCTGTAGGGAACGCATCAACGATGCATCCTAATACCATTAAATTAAACCTGAAGGCCGGAGACAGAGAAGTTGAGGTGGTGGGCCAGAGCAGGGGAGGTGGCGTGATCAACATTGTAGAAGTTGATGGCTTTACGGCCAGTTTTTCGGCTACCTTACATACCCTTATCATTGATGCCAGTGATGTAAGAGGGAGCATTGCTTTTATTGCGTCTGTGCTAGCGCACGACGATTGTAATATTGCCACCATGAGCGTTTCTCGTAAAGGTCGCAATGAACTGGCGAGACAATTTATAGAAATGGATTCGGGCATAAAGCCCATTACGTTAGAGTATCTGAAGCAATTAAGCTGGGTGAAACACGTGGTGTACATCCCAAACATAGATCTTTAATAATAAAACCTATGAAAAAACTGCCTAAAAAATTATTGCTTGCCCTGGGTTTGTCTCTGGCAGGGGCTACAGGTGCGATGGCCCAGCAACAGGGTTCCGGAAATGATAATGTTTGGTCGCTGGAAGAGGCTATTAACTATGCCATCCAAAATAACCTGCAGGTAAAACAGTCGCAGTTAAACCTCGGTTTAGCTGAAGCAGACCTTAAGCAGTCACGTTTCTCCAGGTTGCCAAGTATAAACGGCAGTGCTTCACAGAATCATAACTTTGGTACGTATATAGACCAGACAACTTATGAATTAAGATCTGAGCAAAACCGTACGAACAACTTTGGGTTGAGTACATCAGTGCCTTTGTTCATGGGTTTGCAGCAGATTAACAGAATAAAACAGAATGAATTGGAGGTGCAGGCAAGTGAAAAAGATGTACTTTCAAGACAGAACGATATCATAGTTCAGATCATAACAACATATTTAAATGTGCTTTTCGCTGAAGAACTAATTAAAACTTCGGATCTGCAGCGTAATACAACCAGACAACAACTTGACCGCACCCGCATTTTATTTAAAGCAGGAAGCGTGGCAGAAAATGCCGTATTGGACCTTGAGTCGCAACTGGCTTCAGATGAACTAAATCTTATCACTGCTCAAAATCAACGTGATGTATCACGTGTAAATCTCATTAACCTACTTAATTTAGAGCAGACGGATAACTTCCAGATCGTTATACCTGAAATACCTGAACCGGATCAGGCTCCCGTTATTGAGAACCCTGCGCAGATATATGATGTTGCCGTGCAGACACTTCCATCTATTCAAAGTGCTGACCTGCGCGTGTTAAGCGCTGCCAAATCACTAGACGTTGCCAGAGGAGCCTATTATCCTCGTCTTAATTTTGGCGCAGGTATAAATACGTTTTACTCAAGTGCAAGAGCGTTTCAGTTTCCTGAAAGTGGCGCTTTAGAAGAAAGAGCTCTTGGGTTTACAGATTCTGAGGGTACAAATCCATTTGTTATCTATACACCAACTACCACCTTTAGAAAAGAGGATTATCCCTTCTTTGATCAATTAAAGGATGGCATAGGTAAACAATTAGGTTTTACCTTGCAGGTGCCTGTATTCAACGGGCTACAGGCACGTATTAATGTTCAGCGCGCCAAGATCTCGCAACAAAACGCTCAATTAAATGCTGATATTGCCCGAAACAGCCTCCGCCAGACCATTCAGCAGGCTTATGTTGATGCACTGGCTGCTCAACGAAAATATATAGCTGCCAAAGAGCAGGTTCGTGCCGCGGAAAAGAATTTCAGGAATGCAGAATTAAGACTCAACAGCGGTGTTATCAATACAGTAGACTTTAATATAATTGCTAACACCTATCGAAGCGCTCAATCCAGTTTAATTCAGGCAAAATACGAATACACATTTAAGCTAAAATTATTAGACTTTTATCAAGGAAAAGACATCTCCCTATAGAACTATGGCAAAGAAAAAATCTAAGCTGATCCCCATCCTGGTCGGCGTACTAATTATTTTAATAGTAGGAATTATTGTAGCTAAAAAAGCTGGGTGGCTGGGTAAAGAGGAAGGAACTGAAGTTGTTCTCTCCGAAGCAAAAGAAGCTGATATCGTAGAAAAAGTTAGTGCATCAGGTAAGATCCAGCCAGAAACGGAAGTTAAAATTAGCCCGGACGTGTCTGGTGAGATCATTGAGCTGAATGTGGAGGAAGGTGATTCTGTTGTAAAAGGACAACTATTGCTGCGTATTCGCCCGGATAACTACCAGTCGTTTGTAGATGCGCAACAGGCAAGTGTAAACTCTGCACGGGCTAACCTGGCTCAAACGAAGGCCAGACTGGCGCAGGCACAGGCAAACCTGACACAGGCAAAACAGAACTACGATCGTAATAAAGCACTTTTTGAGCAAAAGGTAATATCTCAGGCAGAATGGCAACAGATTGCTGCTTCTTATGAGTCTGCCAGGCAAGAGGTAGAATCATTGCGCCAGAGTGTCAGGGCATCAGAATATAATATTCAGAATGCACAGGCCTCTTTAAAGGATGCCCGTGAAAACCTGAATAAAACAACTATTTATGCCCCGGTTAGCGGCATTGTATCCAAGTTAAATGTGGAGCGCGGAGAGCGTGTGGTTGGAACATCACAGATGGCTGGTACTGAGATCATGCGCATCGCCAACTTAAACAACATGGAAGTTCGTGTGAACGTGAATGAGAATGATATCATACGTGTAGCTTTAGGCGACTCTGTTATTGTTGAGGTAGACTCCTATGCCAGCAAAGACGAGAAGTTTAAAGGCGTGGTTACTTCAATTGCCAATACGGCTAAAGATGCAACATCCTTAGAAGCTGTAACTGAATTTGAGGTGCGTATCCGCTTGTTAAACGACTCTTACAGCCATCTTGCAGAATCAAACTCCCGCCCTTTCAGACCAGGCATGACGGCTTCTGTAGACATTATAACTGAGAAAAAATCAGGAGTATTATCGGTGCCTTTATCAGCTGTAACGACCCGATCAACGGACATGCCCGGTAACGTAGAGGCTACAGTAAAAGAAGAGGAGAATCAGCCACAAGAGGATGAGAATAAACCAAAGGCACCGGTACAAGTGGAAGAGGTTGTTTTCTTATACAATAGCGATAACAACACAGTCGAAACCGTGAAAGTTAAGACCGGCATCAGTGATTTTGAGAATATTCAGATCTTAAGTGGGCTGAAGCCTGGCCAGAAAGTAGTATCTGGTCCTTTCAGAGCCGTATCAAAAACATTAAAGGACGGCGCTAAAGTAGCTGTAAAAGATGCTGAAACACTTAACAAGGCTGCTATAGCCGCTGATACACAAGAAGATTAAGAATACCCGATTTGGAAAAAGTAGCCGTTTTAGGAGGAGGCAGCTGGGCAACAGCCCTGGTTAAGATCCTCTCTGAGAACAAGTCACAGATACATTGGTGGATGCGCAATAAAAATGATGTGCAGCACCTTATCAATTATAAGCATAATCCACGCTATTTAAGCGGCGTTTCCTTTGACCTGGATTTTGTAAAGCCATCGTCAGATATAGAGGCCGTTCTGGCTGCCGCAGATTGGGTAATACTCGCAGTGCCTGCCGCATTCGTGCAGCAGGCACTTGCCGGTTTACCAGAACATGCTTTCAAAGACAAAGTTGTAGTTTCCGCTGTAAAAGGCATGATCCCTAGTGAGAACATCCTTATCACGGATTATATGGAGCGCAATTTTCAGGTGCCCAATACGCACCAGTTGGTAATTGCTGGACCATGCCACGCGGAGGAGGTTGCTCTTGAAAAGCAGTCTTACCTTACCATCGGCTCCCATGACCTGCCAACAGCGGAACGCTTCTGTGAATTGCTGCGCAACCGTTATGTAAAAGCTAACCCACTCGATGATCTGGATGGTATAGAATACTGTGCTGTCATGAAGAATATCATAGCGCTGGCTTGCGGCATAGCCCGCGGCCTGAACTATGGCGACAATTTTCAGGCTGTACTGGTTTCAAACGCTATGTTTGAGATTGAAAGGTTTTTAGATGCCATTATGCCTATTCACCGTGACCTTAGTGGTTCTGCTTATTTAGGAGACTTACTAGTAACAGCTTATTCGCAGTTTAGCCGTAACCGTACTTTCGGAAATATGATCGGGCGGGGTTATACGGTAAAATCTGCGCAGGTAGAGATGAACATGGTAGCAGAGGGGTATTATGCTGTGCAAAGCATATATGAACTTAATAAAAAGCTCGGAGTAGACATGCCAATTACAAAAGCTGTCTATCTTATACTTTATGAGCGTATTTCGCCAACAGTAGAGTTTGAGATACTGAAGGAAAAGTTAAAATAGCAAGAGCTGACAGTAAACATAAAAGCACATCCGAAACGGATGTGCTTTTATGTTTACTGTAAATTATACTGCTCCATTACGTTATCTCCCATTGCCCGGTAAATTGCCATCACTGCTATAGCTGCAGATTGAATAGAGAAGTAAACCAGGTTAAAAGTATAAAATTCTGAACGGTAAAAGGCGTTAAACCCTTTCAGCCCCAGCAGGTATAGTGTATATGCTGTCATCAGGCAACTGGCTACAGCTAAAATAAAAGATCGCATTGCTGTTCTAGCCGGTAAACGATCAACTAAAGTCTGACTCTTCAAATGCCAGTGCAGCGGTAAGATATGCTTTGCGCTTAGCGCTTTACGGGTTGACTTGGTAACTACCCAAACAAGTATAAAGTTTGTAATAATGCTGGAGGTAAACAGATAGCTTGCCACACTTTGCTGCCCCCAAACCGGGATAAGTTTATAGCCAGAAAACACTATATTTACAACAACAGTGTTTAATACAGCCGAAGCCAACGCTGAGATAAGGCACGCTAATAGTAAGAATTTATAGTTTAAACTTAAAGCCATAGTTACCAGTGCAATTGCTTTTATATACTCTATTTGAAACGTTTAAGATATTAATCCAATTTAAGCCAGTCTTTCGCAAGCTATAATTAACTTAATATCAAGCATATATCTTGTGATGATCATCCGTTTATGAAGAAGCATTATCAACAGATCGATGTACTAAAGGGACTGGCTATTTTGGCGGTAATTGCGCTTCATTCTTTACCTAAAAAGGAACTTTATCAATTTTACGCTGCGTATCATATTTGGCAAGCCGTACCTGTATTTATGGTATTAATGGGTTTGAATTTGGGCCTTAGCATGGCTGGAAAATATCCAAAACCTGAGCAACTTTACACAGGTAATTATTTTGAAAAGAAAGCAGGTCGCTTGTTAATACCTTTCCTGCTTATTTTTTTAAGTTCTTATATATTAGGGTTAACCTGGCAGGTAGTTTTCCATAAAAATGTACTGGAATTCAGTTTACAAACACTGATAGGCTTACTACCTGTAACTGGCAGCGGGAATTACTTTATAACCTTACTGCTACAATCAATTCTTTTTTTACCTGTTATTGGGTATTCCCTTTACCGTTACCCGGGGATGACCACATTGGTGCTTTTGTTGCTTGAGGTGCTCTTTCTGTTGTGGTGTAAAACCCTGCCTTCCCTAAATAAGGATAACTATTTGTACAGCGCTGCTTTCCCCCGCTATTTTACAGCAGTAGCCTATGGTTTTTGGCTAGCACAGTTTCTTCTACAACCCGCACTTAAACGCATAATTATTACAGTAATTGTCACAACAGGAGCAATAGGAGCAGTATATCTTTACTTTATAAGCTATACCAGTTTCGAGATCAAATATTTCAGGGCTGACTGGCTTCTGCAGAATTTTATGTCATTCGGGTATGCGGCACTATTAACATTGATGGGGCTGGCTCTTCTTCCGGAAAGTTCGAACACATCTATACTTAAACTGCTGGCTCGTTTAGGAAAAGCATCCTATCATATTTTCCTTATTCAGATCATCTATTTTGGCTTAGTTCCCGATTCAACAAACCTATTGCTAAACCAGGCGTTTTGTGTTTCTTTAGGATATGCTTTTTATGTGCTTGAAAGTCCCTTAAAATCAGTAAATCCTGTTAAAGTTACTTAGCATAAAATGCAAAAACCCAGAAACAGGCTGATACGGGTAGTGTGTGCCATTATTGAGCGCGACGGCTTTGTCCTGATCACGCAACGTAGCGAGCAGATGTCACAGCCCCTGCAGTGGGAGTTTCCGGGAGGAAAAGTAGAATCAGGAGAATCAGAAAAAGAATGTCTGCTGCGTGAAATAAAGGAGGAATTACATATTGAAATACGTCCTTTAAAACGCTTGAATCCGGTACAGCATTCTTACCCGGCGCTGCAGATCGAATTAATCCCTTATATCTGCCATTTTCAGAATGGCAAGGTACTTCTTTCGGAACACCTCAGGTATGAATGGGTACCGGCAAGCCGCTTTTTAAATTATGACTGGTGCGCAGCTGATCTGCCAATCGTAAAGGAGTACATGCTGCTAAGGCAGCAGGGTAACTGAATTTTATATCCCTCGTTTTTGCCGTACCTTTGCACCACCTATGGAACTCCCTATCTCTTTTAAACAACGCATGGAGCGCATGCTCGGCAGCAGTTACAATAATTTTGAAGAAGCCCTACGGCTACCTGCACCCGTTAGTATTCGCGTGAACAGCGCCAAGATATCTGCTACCCCCAACCTGTCTAAGGTACCATGGGCTGGAAACGCTTTTTACCTGCCGGAACGCCCTATGTTTACCCTGGACCCGCTTTTACATGCTGGTTGCTATTATGTACAGGAGGCAAGCTCTATGTTTCTGGAGCAGGCATTAAAACAGACGCTGGACCTAAGCCAGCCGATTACAGCCTTGGATCTGTGCGGAGCCCCTGGTGGTAAATCGACTCACCTGGCTAGCCTGCTTTCAGCGGACAGCCTGCTGGTGGCAAACGAGGTGATCAAGAGCAGGGCAAGTATACTGGCAGAAAACGTCACGAAGTGGGGGAGCGGCAATGCTGTCGTCACAAACAATGACCCCCGGCAATTTTCACGATTACCCGATTTCTTTGATGTGATGGTTGTGGACGCACCCTGCAGCGGAGAAGGCATGTTTAGAAAGGATCCGCAGGCTATGAATGAATGGTCTGAGGAGAACGTAAAACTTTGCGCCCAAAGACAGCAGCGCATCTTAATGGATGTATGGGAGGCACTTAAACCGGGAGGAATTCTGATTTACAGTACCTGCACCTGGAACGAGCTTGAAAACGAGCAGAATATTGCCTGGCTGGCTGATCAGGAGAACTCAGAAAGTATAAAACTGATGCTGGAGCCGGAATGGGGAATTATGCCATCTCAGTTACAGGGCATTGAAGGATACAGGTTTTACCCACACCAGGTGCTGGGTGAGGGCTTTTTTATTGCAGTTTTACGTAAAGCTGGTGTACCTCAGGAACATGGCCGCTCGTCGCGAAAGAAGAAGTATAAGCTGTCAGTAGCAGGAAAAAAGGAAAAAGCCCTGGTACATGACTGGCTGAAAGAGTCCGAAAAATATGAGTTTCTACAGTGGGGCGAGGTAATATCTGCTATTCCTGCTAATCATTTTGAAGCCCTGGATGAACTTTACCAGAACATGCACGTCATTTATGCCGGAACTGAAATTGCAGAAGTGAAAGGCAAAAAGCTTAAGCCAATGCATTCACTGGCACTTTCGCAGCACCTCAATAAAAGTAAGTTTAGTAGCGTAGACCTGAACTTGGAACAAGCCTTAAAGTACCTGCGCAAGGAAGATATTTCGCTTGAAGGAGGGGGGAATGACTGGTTGTTGCTGCAGTACCAGGGAGTCCCGCTAGGTTTTGCAAAACAGATTGGTAACCGTATCAATAATTACTATCCAAAGGAGTGGCGCATTCGGATGGAACTACCACCTGAACTACCAGAAACAGGATTACTTGGTTAGTAACAAATTTATTTTAAACAAAAAACCACCTCATTGCAAGTACAAGTCTTGCAATGAGGTGGTATAAAATAGTTCCATCAAATTGGTTACTCAACAAACAGAACCAGGCCCTTCAGATATTCTCCTTCCGGATGAAATACTGAGATAGGGTGATCTGCCGGTTGAGACAAGTGATGCATGATCTTAATGTTTCTGCCTGCTTCAATAGCTGCTGCCATAACGGTATTATTGAACAGGTACTTATCTACTACCTGTGAGCAGGAGAAAGTAAACAGAATACCTCCGGGCCTGATCTTTTTCATAGCTTCGGCATTCAGTCTTTTATAACCCATTACAGCATTGTGCCTCACTTTCTGACTTTTAGCAAAGGCCGGAGGATCTAGGACGATCACATCATACATGTTTTCCTTGCCCTTTAAAAACTCAAAGGTATCTACCGCGAAGGCTTCATGCCGCTCAGGTTCCTGGCTTAATGCTGCATTCTTTTCTGTCAGTTCGATTGCTCTTTTAGATACATCTACAGAGTGCACTAATTTAGCTCCTGCATTGAGTGCATAAACTGAAAACCCTCCTGTATAACAAAAGGTATTGAGCACCGACTTATCTTTTACATAACGTGCCAACAGGTCGCGGTTTTCCCGCTGGTCTATAAAGAAACCGGTTTTCTGGCCTCCTTCCCAATCTATAAAAAATTGGTTCTCATTTTCAGTGACTACTACACCACCTGTTGGTTCTCCGAATAAGTAGCCATTTTGGGGAGCAACAGGCGCTTTTGCCGGTAATGATTCCGCACTCTTATCATATACTGCTACAAGGGCTTCGCCATAAATCTCCTGCAGTGCTTTTGAAATATGCTCTCTCACCAGGTACATACCCACAGAGTGTGTTTGCACTACAGCTGTGTCCTTGTACATATCCACGATCAAACCGGGTACGCCGTCTCCTTCTGCGTAAATTAAGCGGTAAACGTCAGTATGTGGGTTTTCAGTTAATCCAAGGCGCTGGCGGTAATCGTAGGCCTTCTGAACTTTACCTTTCCAGAATTCATAATCCGGCTCTACCTGCTCGAAGGAGAAAATACGAACGGCAATCGAACCTGGAGCATAATGCCCCATTCCTAAAAACTCGTGCTTATTAGAATATACTTCCACAATATCACCTTCCGCTGGCTCACCATCTGCCTTTTTTATTGCACCGGAAAATACCCAGGGGTGCAGGCGCTTCAGAGAGTGTTCTTTTCCGGGTGCCAGGAATAATTTTATGATTGACATGTTACTTGCTGATATAAATAATTTTGAATTGGGCCTTTTTGCAAAGGTAAGCCGCTTTTGTTTAGCAGCTAATAAAAGAATGCTCCACTAGCTTCGAATAAAGCTTTTGTACCGGTAAGCCGACAACGTTAAAGTATGACCCTTCAATGCGTTCTATCCCTACCATACCAATCCATTCCTGAATACCGTAGGCACCCGCTTTATCAAATGGCTTATAGTGGTTGATATAAAAGTCTATTTCTGTATCAGACAAGTCCTTAAAGTAAACTTTGGTGGTATCGTAAAATACCTCTTTTGTCTCCCTGGCTAATAAGCAAACACCCGTAATTACTTCATGCGATCTACCGGAAAGCAAACGGAGCATTTCAGCGGCCTCATGATGCGTCTGTGGTTTATTTAAAATTTTATCCCCTACACAAACAATCGTATCAGCGGTAATTACCACCTCATCCTGAAGATCGTTTCGGTAAGCTTCTGCTTTATGTGAGGCCAGAAACTCTGCTACGGCAGCGCCTGTCAGATCTGCAGGAAAATCCTCATGCACCTCTTTCACACGCACTATAAAATCCAGGCCTAAACCTGTTAAAAGTTCTCTTCTTCTGGGGGAGTTAGAAGCAAGCACTAGCGGCCGTAATAAATTCATCTGTTTTTATTGAACTGAATAAGAACCCACAAATAACTTTGGGGTAGAAAAATGTTGATTTCTGTGGCATAATAGCACCACTGTAACACACACGCTTCACCTGCTCCATTGATACGTCGTTGGTGATCAGTGCAAGCCTGGCCTTACCTGCGTCCACTTTACTGACACACTCTGTAAAATTACGGACATAGCTCAGGCCACTGTAATCTCGCTGTGCTTCCCGGTCAATGCCCAATACTTTTTCAAAAATAAAATAATGCATCACCGTCAAGTCCAGGTCTTTCACTTCCTGTGGTATGTCCCATTCAATCAAATGGTGTACCTCAGGCTTCAGCCGAAGCTTATAGGCATTACCACTCAGGTACAGTCCAAAAGCCCATGTTTTGCCTGTAATTACTTCATTAAGCTCGTAAGCATCTTCTTTAGGCGTAATTACAAAATAAGTACTTAATGCCTCCAGAAACTCCTCATCTGTCATGCTGATATTTTCCAGCAAGCGGTGAGTAGGAAGTATACGCAGATCATCGTGCTCTGAATTAGTTAGATACATCAGGTGATAGTTATAAGGCTCATAACCTGTATGCTGCGGGTTTAGGTGCATCATCTTTTTACGATACTCTAATGAACCTTCATACCGATGGTGGCCGTCTGCCAACAAAACCTGTCTGTCCTTTAGCGTTTGCATAAACAAGCCTATCACAGCATGGTCATGAATTACAGCCAATACATCACGAACACCCTGGTAGTCTTCCGTTTCATAAAGTGGTGATTTGATACTTTCATCCATGTATCGCTCCAGTGTAAATTCCGGATCCGTATAGAGTCCATGGGTTGGGCTGGTATTAAGCTCTGTTTTCTCCAGAAGCTCAATTCTATCGTTTACAGCACTTGGAATGGTATTTTCGTGTCGGAGCAGAACTTTTTCGTGCCAGTCATAAGCTTTTATATTGCATATAAAACCTTTGCGGCAATAGTCTTTGTCGCTGCCCGGAAGCCTGAAATACTGGTAATAAACATAAATGCCTGGCATTTGATCTTGCACCAACACCCCCTGATCCTTCCAGTTTTGTAGCAGACTGGCGGCATCTTCAGACGGGGCATCTCCTCTGGGCACAGACAAGTGTATACTATTGATCAGATTCTGATATAGGGCCTCGCGCTGCTTTGCAGAGACCACATCAAACAGGGGGGAGGTTAACTGATCGATATTCTGATTCAGTTCGTCGTTATAGCGCCAAGCCTTTAATGGTAGTATTTCAGCCATTAGGTCGTTTTAATTAGGAGGTATGTTATCTTTATCAGCGGGCAAAGTTCAGGGAGCCAGGCGTTTTAATTGCCAGTTTCCATTTAGTCTTTCATACATGATCCGGTCATGCAGCCTGTTTGGCCGCCCTTGCCAGAACTCGATGCGGTGAGGAATTAATTTATACCCTCCCCAATGGGCTGGTCGTGGAATTATCTCTGCATCAGAGAACTTAGCCGAGTAATATTTATCAGACTCTTCCAGAACATGGCGGCTCTCAATTTCCTGGCTTTGCGGTGAAGCCCAGGCACCAATCTGGCTGCCTTTGGGGCGACTATGGAAATAATCGTCTGAATTTTGTGCAGGAATCAGTTCAACTTGTCCTTCAATACGCACTTGCCGCTCCAGGGAAGCCCAAAAGAAAGTGGCAGCAGCAAAAGGATTTACTTCAAGTTCCTTGCCCTTACGGCTATCGTAGTTGGTAAAAAAAGTAAAGCCTTCCCCATCAACATCTTTCAGAAGGACCACACGTGCAGAAGGCTGACCAGACTCGTTTACAGTGGACAACACAAATGCGGTAGCCTCTTCTGCTTCGGCATTAATAGCCTCCTGCAGCCATACTTTAAATTGATGAACAGGGTCTGCTAGTACGGAATTTTCCGTAAGATCCTGTTTAGAATAATTCTTTCTGATAGCAGAAATATCATGCGAAAGTGTCATAGATGTTCCAGTTTTGTCAAAATTATAAAAATATCTCCTGTTTTAAACTTTAAACGGCAAGCCGCTGAGAATAACATCCACAATTATTAGAATGTTTGGAGCATAAAAAGCAGGTTTAGCTTTAAAAAATGAAACTCTGATACAATATTATCTTTTTTTCCGTAAGAAGAACTAAACACTTTTTGCAGGTTTAGGTATAGAAGCCAATTAAGTTGCTCATAAAGCAAGTGCTATAAAAATGAGGGAATATATGAAGGAAGAAGCTAGTTTGATGAAACCACAAAGCGGCAGCCTGTTAATTTCAGAGCCATTTCTGGGCGATCCTAACTTTGAACGGAGCGTTGTACTGTTGTGCAACCATAATGAAGAAGAAGGCACTTTTGGACTGGTACTGAATCGGGTGTCTAACCTGAAGCTTTCAGATGTCATTGATCTATACAATGAGTCGTTTGATGTTGAGTTAGGGATTGGTGGCCCTGTACAATATAATACGCTGCACTACGTGCACAAATTGCCGCAATTACCACAAGCAGTTAAGCTTGGAGAAGGAATATATTGGGGAGGAGATTTTGAATCGTTGCGCACGATGATAGAGTCAGGTATTATTTCCACTTCAGACATCAAGTTCTTTTTAGGTTACTCCGGCTGGACACCAGGGCAGTTACAGAAGGAGATTGATGAAAATGTTTGGATCGTAAATAACAATGCTGCGAATAAATTATTTAAATTGGAGGCAGATAAACTTTGGCGTAGCGTTTTGCGGCAAATGGGCGGCAAATATAAAGTACTTTCCAATTATCCCGTAGACCCACGCCTAAACTAAACGCTTTAAACGTTGCACCTATAAATTATAGTCATGACAACTGATAACAAAAATATTGACACTACCGGAGCCGAGGCCAACAAGCCAGAGGATCAAAATGAACAAAATTTAAAACAAGGTGGAGAAGGATCCCCGATGGATATTGTGGAACAGCGTTTGGCTGAAATAAAGGCTAAAAATGAAGCTGAATCGGCAGAAGTACCTAAAGAGGAACAACCTGAAATAAAGCCTGAACTAAAATCAGAGCAGGAAGCAGTCTCATCGGAAAAAATCACACAGGAATTTGCTTCAGCTAACTCTGATATCAAAGACGAGGAGAAGCAGCAGCCCGAAACAGCAGCAGAATCGGGCATAGAAACGACCACTGCACCGGCACCTGAAGTAAGCGGAGCAGAAGTAAAAGCAGACACCGAAGAGCACCACGAAGAGGAAGAGGAGGAAGAAGACGCAACTGATTATAGTGAACTCTCCCTGGAGGAGCTTCGTCAGCAGTTGAAAGAAAAACTAAAGAGTGCTGAGGCTGCCAAACGTTACAGAACGATCAATGAAATACACAAGCAGTATGATCTTAAGTTTCAGGCAGAACGAGCCGAAGCTTTAGAAAAATTTAAGCAGGAGGGGGGGACGGAAGAAGATTTTGATTACCACCCGCCAAAAGAGCACCAGGACCTGGAGTCGCTTTTAACATCATATCGTGATTCACGGCATCAGCAAAGGCAAAATGCCGAAAAACAAAGGCAGCAAAACCTGGAGCGTAAGCAACAAATACTAGCTGAATTAAGGTCACTGGTTGAGTCAGCTGAAACAAAAAACAGCTACGAAGAGCTGAAAAGGTTGCAGGCAGAATGGAAAACTATTGGCCCTGTACCTGCTGGCACTGCCCAGGAAATGTGGGATTCGTACCACGCCCTGCTGGACATATTTTATAATAACCGCAGCATTTTCTTTGAACTGAAGGAGCTGGACCGTAAGCGTAATCTGGATGCCAAATTGCAACTAATAGAGCGTGCCGAAGCATTAGCGGGAGAAGAGTCTATTAACAAGGCTTTGCAGGAACTCCGGCATCTGCATGAAGAGTGGAAAAATATTGGACCGGTTCCAAATGAGCAACGCGACGTTATTTGGGACCAGTTTATACAAGCTTCAGAAAAAGTACACGAGAAGCGCCGTGCATACCAGGGCGAACGCCGTGAGAAAGAAATGGAAAATCTTGTAAAGAAACGTGCTATACTAGAGCGATTACAGGAATACCAGAACTTTAACACGGATCGCATAAATGATTGGCGTGACAAAACGGATGAGATACAAAAGCTCAAAGAAGAGTGGGACGCAGCTGGTTTAGTACCGAAAGAACATGCCGAAGAGGTAAATAAAACCTTCTGGGGCAACTATAAGGCTTTCTTCCAGCACAAGAACCAATTCTTTAAGAACCTTGATGAGCAGAAAATGCAAAACCTGCGCATTAAAACAGAGCTATGTGAAGAAGCAGAAAACCTGAAAGATAGTTCTGATTGGAATGCCACAAAGGAAAAACTCATACAACTGCAGAAAAAATGGAAGACTGTAGGTCGTGTGCCTGACAAGTATTCTGATAAGATATGGCAACGCTTCCGTGCTGCCTGCAACGAATTTTTTGATAAAAAGCAAGCCATTGAGCAGCAAAAGAGCGCAGAAGTTGAAAAGTTGTCCGCTGAAAAGCTGGAACTCTGTGACAAGCTGGCCGGTAAACTGGCTCAGCCCAATACAATTGGTTCACTGGAGGAGTTCGAGTATTTCAAGCAACAATGGAATTTGCTGGATAAGGGTAACCAGCGCACAAGTCCGAAGGCTGAGGATAAGTTTTTAGCTTTGATGGAAAAATATCTTGAGCGGATTCCAGAGCTCTCACTACAGGAACGATCAGACCTGCTTGTGAAGCTTCAGGTAGAGCGCATGAAACACAGTCCGGATGCTGGACAAAAGCTACACCAGCGGGAGCAGACAATTCGTCGTGAAATTTCCCAGCTGCAAAACGACATCCAGACGTTGCGTACAAATATTGAGTTTTTTGCAAGGTCTAAGAATGCAGATAAACTTCGGGAGGAGTACGAAGGCCGGATTACTGATGCGCAAAGTCGTATTGATAAGCTGCAACACCAATTAAATGCCTTTAAGGGATAAATTTTTCCCCTTGACTTTCAAAAGCTTACCAAAAGCGTTGCAAAAATATTGTAAGAGGATTTGGAACATATCAAACTTCGACATACTTTTGCAACGCTTTAAAACACTAAAGCAGCCCAATAAAGCCTCCTTAGCTCAGCTGGTAGAGCAACTGACTTGTAATCAGTAGGTCGCTGGTTCGATCCCGGCAGGGGGCTCTTATTAAAGAAAGCAGATGTTTGTACTTCAGCTGCTTTTTTCAAACATATTAAGTACAAGCCTCCTTAGCTCAGCTGGTAGAGCAACTGACTTGTAATCAGTAGGTCGCTGGTTCGATCCCGGCAGGGGGCTCTTTCAGAGCGAAGCCTTCAGATTTTTCTGAAGGCTTTCTCTTTTTTAGGCTGCCTCACCTCTTGTGTCCTCGCGCTGCTATTATGTTTTTTTTAGGATAATGACTTATTTAGCATTTCTATCAACTATCAACTCATGCAACTAATAGAAGTTACTACACCTGAACTGGCACAGGAATTCCTGATGGTACAGGTAAAGCTATATAAAAAAGACCTTAATTATATCCGTCCATTAGATAAGGATATCAATAACGTTTTCGACCCTAAAAAAAATAAACTGCTCCGTGATAGTGAGGCTATTCGCTGGATATTGAAGGATGACGCCGGGAAATCTATCGGCCGTGTGGCCGCTTTTATTTACAAAAAAACCGCTAACACGTTTGAACAGCCTACTGGAGGCATGGGCTTCTTTGATTGCACAGACAACCAGGAGGCGGCAAACATGCTGCTTGATGCTTGTAAAAACTGGTTACAGGAACGAGGCATGGAAGCAATGGACGGCCCGATTAATCTTGGCGAGCGGGATAAATGGTGGGGGCTTCTGGTAAATGGTTTTTACCCGCCAAACTATGGAATGCATTATAACTTCCCGTATTACCAGCGACTAATTGAGAACTATGGTTTTCAGCTATACTTTCAGCAATACACATATTACCGCAAGGTTGATGATCCATTGCCTGAAAAAAACACCGAAAAAGCGAAACGCGTCTTTCAGGACAAGGCCTATAGTTTCAAGCACATGGATAAGTCTAACCTAAAGAAATACACGGAAGACTTCAGGACCGTTTACAATAAAGGCTGGGCAAAGCACGAAGGAGTAAAGCCGATGAGCGAGGCACAGGCTAACGCAATCATGAATTCGCTTAAACCGGTTATTGATGAGCGTATCATGTGGTTTGCATACTATAACGAAGATCCTGTTGGCTTCTTTATAGCAATTCCTGAGTTGAACAAGCTGTTTAAATATGTAAATGGTAAAATGAACCTGTGGGGTAAGCTAAAACTTGTTTACCATCGCTGGAGAGGCGCTTGTACCACGATGTATGGCATTGTGTTCGGGATAACTCCTGAGCATCAGAGCAAGGGGGTAGAAGCAGCCATGATATTGGAGGCAGGAAAAGTAGTTCAAAAGAACCCTAACATACCTTATGTCGACCTACAGATGAACTGGATAGGGGATTTTAACCCTAAGATGATGCATCTTGTAGAACAATTAGGGGGCCGTATTTATAAGACACACGTTACATACCGATACTTGTTTGACAGAACAAAAGAATTTAAACGAGCTCCAATTATTCGTTAAAGTATAGAGGACAGGTCCATTTCTTTATTGAAAGAGGGCTTGTCCACTTCATTCCAGCTCCAGCCATCATTATCTACCATTGCTTTTAGTGTTTTGCGGCGCAGGTCAAGCTGCTCTAACTCTTTAATCGTGGGTTGTTTTAAGGGTATTCCCTTGCGCCTGATTTCCGAAATATCGATTGCTGGTACATCTGTATTGTCAGGTTTTAAAAAGATAGATGTCAGGGACTCTAAAAATGTGCTAATGGCTTTGCGAAGTGGAATAATTTGCTGCTGCTTCGGATGACAATCTTCAGGTATGTAGAGCAGCAATAGCGTTATGGCCTCGTCTAATGCAGCTAAGTTTGGTAGGAGCGCTACTCTTTTTTCAGTTTGATGAAAATAATGAAGTACCGGATAAGCCAGGTGCAACTGCCCCTGCTCAGCTATACTTTGCGCCATTCCGCTTAATTGGTCATTTAGTCGTTCAAAAGACTTGCCGTCCCAGTTGTTTAACAACATTTGCTG
Source organism: Pontibacter sp. MBLB2868 (assembly GCF_051904785.1). Taxonomy (NCBI): domain Bacteria; kingdom Pseudomonadati; phylum Bacteroidota; class Cytophagia; order Cytophagales; family Hymenobacteraceae; genus Pontibacter; species Pontibacter sp. MBLB2868. The sequence goes on from NZ_CP196710.1 coordinate 1,687,942, forward strand.
TGGGCTATCTCCGATAGCTGCGATGCGTATGCTTAACGCCCTCCTGCCCGTAATGGCGGACAATACAGGCACCATGTAAGAAATGGCAATAGTAATAAGGATCAATCCGGAGAAAGAGATCAGTGCAGAAAAGATTCTCCAACCGTCAGTACCGGCTTTAAAATCACCGTTACCCATAGTTGAAAGGATGTAGCCGGTGTAATAGATCCGCTCATTCAGATCAGCAGGAATGTTGGTCGTGCTGTTTACTATAGCATTTTTATCAGACATAAAAATGAGAATGTTGCCCGTCCATAGCAGCAGTACCCATAGTATCAACATCGTGCAAACGATAATAATACCGGCTCCATTTAACAATACCCGGCTTCCTGTAACTTTGCAGAACAAGCTAAACAACTTCCATACAGAAGTAGTTACAGTATCTGTAATAAAGCCTGAGCCTCTAGGCGCAAAAGTCGTAAAAATGAGATCATAAGAAACTAATGCAACTGTAATAACACCAAGTATTAAATAGAGTATCTGGTCCATGTATGTTTTGTTCTGCAGGAGTTTTCAGACCCCGAATTGGGAGTTTATACCTTTGCGAGCCTAAACATGTTGCCCATAGGGGAGTTAGCCAGATAAAATGAACAAATGAAAATGATTATGCTGCAGCCAGGGTTTCGAAAAATATAATGGATTCTTTAACACAAATTGTATTAGGGGCTTCAGTTGGGGAGGCAGTAGCAGGTAAAAAAATGGGTAACAAAGCGATGCTTTGGGGAGCAATCGCTGGCACTATTCCTGATCTCGATGTACTGGCAAGTCCATGGCTTGATACAGTTCAGCAACTCACCTTTCACAGGTCCGTTACGCATTCTTTCTTTTTTGCTGTTCTTGTTTCGCCAATACTTGGGTACTTACTGCACCGCTTGTACTATAAGTATACTGCTGGCTTTTGGCGCTGGACCCTGCTCTTTTTCCTGGGCTTTACTACGCATGCCCTTTTAGATAGCTGCACCACATGGGGTACCCAGTTATTCTGGCCTTTCAACACTTATGGGGTCGCATTCTACAATATTTTCGTGATAGACCCCCTTTACACGATCCCATTTATAGCTTTCGTGGTTGCGGCTGCCTTTTATAATAAAAACAGCAGCACGCGTCGTAAACTAAATAATACTGCACTTTGCATCAGCACAGGGTATTTACTTTTATCGTTCGTGTTTAAATACCAGGCAAACCAGGTGTTTGAAAAGGCCTTATTGAATCAAAATCTAACGTATACTTCCTACATCAGCAAACCAACTCCTCTAAATACTATCCTGTGGACTGTGACAGCTAAAGGAGAAAACGGCTTTTATACCGGCTTTTATTCGTTGGCAGATGAGACAAAAAGAATCAGTTTTGACTTTGATGCACAGCAAAAAGACTTGTTGTTACCATACAGAGGAAACCCAAAACTAGAGCGTCTTCTCGGGATCACAAAAGGTTATTATACTGTAGAACCAGCAAAAGATAAAGGCATTTACATAAATGACCTCCGGTTTGGGGAATTTGACGGGTGGCGCAAAGGTGGTGGGCAATATGTATTTGTTTACCATGTTTGGCAGGATGAAGCAGGAGCAATGCAATTCGAAGAAATTAACAACCGGCCAAAAATCAATAAGGAATATCTAAAAACTTACTGGGACAGAATTTCAGGTAAGAGTCAGAAATAAAAAAAGCGCCTTCAGTGGGCGCTTTTAAAGTGATATGAGTTATAGCTTATCGTAATAAGCTAACGTTTGAACCCAGCCTCGCTGAGAGTTAGCATCAATATTCTCTTTCTTCAGATACTGCTCTATTTCATTCTTTTTGTCTGAAAGGGAAGCCAGTAAATTTTTCTTATTCAGTTTTATTTTTTCGGCAGCTTTTCCATTCGCAACAAAGTAAAAAGTTTGATCCGTTACGATCTCATCATAGGTTCTGCTGGCACTGTAGCCGCCTCGGAAATCAGCCTTGATCATATCTTTTTGAGGTAGCACAGCTAACGTTGATTTTCCCCCTTCATAGGCCATTATGAAAAAACGATCAGAATCCTTCGCATCTATGCCTGGGTTATTCTTTATCTTCCTGAAAACATACGTATTCAGATGTAGTGAATCCTGTAGTTCAAAACTCACAATACTGTTCGCATCTAAAATATAAAGTGTGCCTTTGCTGTTGCGGTAAACAAGGTTGTTCTCAAAAACGTTGTATTTGGAAACTACCCTGTCATACATCCTGTTATCCTGAAGCGTAATCTTTGCCTCCCCCCACTGATCTATGAAATACGGTGTACCCCTAACGCCTTCATACCGGTTGTCATACGTCCTTACCATACCATTGATGTTATCAGTACCCAATGAGTTGATGTTGTTCTGAGCTTCAACGCCAGATAACGTTTTAGATGCTGTTTGAGCCACAGCAAGCTGGGCTGTAAAAGCTAAGGTCACGGTAAGAAACAACTTATTCATAAGGATAGATAGTATTGGTTTAGGAAGCAGTTAAAAGCATTGCAATATAAACGATATGAAAATATAAACACGCAAACACTTTGTATAAGTTTAATTAGCCCGATACTGCCTTTAAAAATAAAATATTAACTTGTATAATAATTAATATACGAAAACTCATGCCAAATAATAGATGGTTATTAACCGGTAAAAAAGCAGTTGTAACGGGTGGATCAAAGGGGATAGGTGAAGCAATAGTAAAGGAACTGCTCGATCTGGGCGCTGAAGTAGTTGCGGTAGCTCGAAAGCAGGAAGATCTGCAAAAGCTTCTTGAAAAATACGGAAACGATTCAAAAAAACTTTATTGTATAACTGCTGATGTCAGCAAACCTGAGGACAGGCAGACGCTTTTAGCAGAAGTACAAAGCCATTGGGGTAGCCTGGATATACTTGTAAATAATGTTGGAACAAATATCAGAAAACCAACTGAAGAATATACAGCTGAAGAGTATGACTTTGTAATGAATACCAACCTGCGCTCAGCTTTCGATCTGAACAAGCTCTTTTTGCCTATGCTAAGAGCTTCTGAGCAAGGAAACATCATACACGTCACATCGGTAGCCGGTCTGACACATGTTCGCACAGGAGCTATCTACGGCATGACAAAAGCAGCCCTCACACAGCTCACCAAGAACCTGGCAGCAGAATGGGCGATGGATGGAATCAGGGTTAATGCCGTTGCCCCCTGGTATATCAAAACACCCTTAGCCCAAACAGTGCTGCAGAATAAAGATTATGCTGATGCGGTTATCAGCAGAACCCCCATGCAAAGAGTTGGTGAACCGGAAGAAGTAGCGGCCGCAGTTGCCTTTTTATGCATGCCGGCAGCAGGCTATATTACGGGTCAGACACTAACAGTTGACGGAGGTTTTACCATAAACGGATTTAATCCGCTTTAACGATCTTATTTTGCACTTAAGATGAGGTAAAAACACTGGTTTTAATAGCTGAAAATGATTAATTTTGTATGATATGGATGTATAAGCTCCATAATTTTGTAGGAGCTATTAACTCTTTTTACCATGGCAAAGATCAGACTGCTTACCCTTATCGTTTTGACCTTCATTTTAGCTTCGCTCTCTTCCTGTAAAACCTGCCCAATTCCTTCGTGCCATGTCCGGATGGTTCACGCGCACGGGGAGGACCAGTTCAGGGGACAGCCGTTCTGGAAAAAGCAAAACCCGAAGATAGGAGAGAAGTTACCAAAGCGATCTCAGGAAAAAAGTGCCTCCAGAAGTAATAAAAGCAAAAATAAGAATTAAGCTATATAGGCCATAACGGCTTTTTTGCATAACTTGCCATTTAATAGAAAGACCAAATTAATTATTTTAGACCTTAGACATGATTGAAGGCGAACGAATAATACCGATCAACATTGAAGACGAAATGCGCGGTGCGTATATCGACTATTCAATGTCTGTTATCATTTCTAGAGCCTTACCCGATGTTCGGGATGGATTAAAGCCTGTGCACCGAAGAGTGCTCTACGGCATGTCCGAACTGGGGGTATCTTATAACAAAGCCTATAAGAAGTCGGCCAGAATAGTAGGAGAGGTGCTTGGTAAGTACCACCCGCACGGTGATTCATCTGTTTATGAAACAATGGTACGTATGGCCCAGGAATGGTCACTGCGTTACCCGTTAGTTGACGGACAAGGTAACTACGGTTCGATAGATGGCGACTCACCGGCTGCTATGCGTTATACCGAGGCACGCCTGAAGCGTATTGCCGATGAACTACTTTCGGACCTGGAGAAAAACACGGTTGACTTTGTCCCGAATTTCGACGAATCGCTGAAGGAACCAAGCGTGATGCCGGCAAAGTTGCCTAACCTGCTAATCAACGGTACATCAGGTATCGCTGTTGGTATGGCAACCAATATGGCTCCCCATAACCTGACAGAGGTTGTGAACGGCATCATTGCATTCATCGATAATAAAGATATCACAATAGCCGAACTGATGCATTACATCACGGCTCCTGACTTTCCGACAGGTGGTATAATTTATGGCTACGATGGCGTTAAATCAGCGTTTGAGACGGGCAGAGGACGTGTTCTGATGCGTGGCCGCGCGATATTCGAAACGTTGCCATCTGGTAAAGAGCAGATCATTGTAACGGAGATCCCTTACATGGTTAACAAAGCCTCCCTGATCGAGAAGACAGCGGCTCTTGTTAATGATAAGAAAATTGAGGGCATTGCTGACTTACGTGATGAGTCTGACCGCGATGGTTTACGCATTGTTTATGACCTGAAGCGTGATGCGATCCCGAATGTAGTTCTTAATAATCTTTACAAGTATACTGCGCTGCAGTCATCTTTTGGCGTAAATAACGTGGCACTTGTAAAAGGCCGCCCAATGACGCTAAACCTTAAGGACATGATCCTCCACTTTGTGGAGCACCGTCATGAGGTAGTTGTTCGCAGAACCCAGTATGAATTGGATGAAGCGAAAAAGCGTGCACACATTCTGGAAGGCTTGCTGATAGCATTAGATAACCTGGATGAAGTGATCAACCTGATCCGTTCGTCACGTGATCCGGAGATTGCCCGTAATGGTTTAATTGAGAGATTCCAACTTTCTGAGATCCAGGCCCGTGCTATACTTGACATGCGTCTCCAGCGCTTAACCGGTCTGGAGCGCGACAAGATACAGCAGGAGTACGATGAGATCATGAAACTGATCGACTATCTGACTTCTATCCTGAATGACGAAGCCCTTCGAATGCAGATCATTAAAGACGAGCTCATCGAGATCAGAGAAAGATACGGTGATGCGCGCCGTACCAGCATCGAGGCAAGTACAGGTGATATTTCTTACGAGGACATGATCCCGGAGGAGAATATGGTTATTACTATATCTCATGAAGGGTATATCAAGCGTACTTCTTTAAGTGAATACCGTAGCCAGAGCCGCGGAGGCGTTGGATCCCGCGGTGTAGCCGCATCCAAGGAAAGTGATTTTACAGAACACCTTTTCATTGCCAGTACCCATAATTATATGCTGTTCTTTACTGAGTTCGGTAAAGTATTCTGGCTGAAAGTTTATGAGATTCCGGAAGGAGGGAAGACTACCAAAGGGCGTGCTATCCAAAATATCATTCAGATTGAGAAAGAGGATAAAGTTCGCGCTGTATTGAACGTGCATGACCTGAAAAATCAGGACTTTGTACTGAATCATAACCTGGTGTTCATCACTGAGAAAGGTACGATCAAGAAAACAGTACTAGAAGCTTATTCCCGCCCAAGAACGAATGGAATTAACGCCATTACGATCAACGAAGGAGACAGGCTGCTGGATGTGCAGATGACCAACGGCAACAGCGAAATAGTGATCGCGCTGCAGTCTGGTAGAGCAATTCGCTTTAACGAAGAACAAGTTAGACCAATGGGTCGTAATGCTGCTGGTGTACGAGGTGTGACACTAGCAGGAGCAAGCGACAAAGTAGTTGGTATGGTTTGTGTACAGAATGAAAACACAGAGCTACTGGTGGTTTCAGAGAACGGTTACGGAAAACGTTCTTTATTAGACGAATACCGCATCACCAACAGAGGTGGTAAAGGTGTTAAGACAATGAACGTTACTGAAAAAACCGGTAATCTGGTTGCAATCAAAGGTGTTATAGATACTGACGACCTGATGATCATTAACCGTTCAGGTATCACAATCAGGCTTCGTGTGAATGACATCCGGGTAATCGGGCGTGCAACACAAGGAGTGAGGCTGATCAAACTGAATGAAACTGATCAGATTTCTTCTGTAGCAAAAATTGAGATGGAAGACGAAGAGGAAGTGGTTTTAGATCAGTCTGAATTAACACCTGATGATTCGTTGCAGCCAGATACTATGATTGACCCGGAGACAACCGAGGAGGCATAATCTGTATTTTAAGGGAATTTTATTTCACTGAATATTCGTTAACAGACAAACACAAACCAATTTCACAAACAAGTATGAAAAAAATACTTCTAACTGCCTTTGCGGCAGCTACTTTAACAACGGTGGCAAGTGCGCAAAATTCAGCTGTGAACAGTGCAATCATGAACCAGAAACAAGGTTTGCTAGATAAAGCACAAGCTGATATCGATAAGGCGATTGAGCACAAAAAAACAAAAGATAAAGCTAAAACATGGTTCTACCGTGGTGTAATTTATCAGGATATGATCGGCAACCCGATCTATAGCAAGCTAACCAATGATAATACACCAATTCTGGTATTAGAGTCTTTTGACAAGGCTGTTGAGCTTGATGGCAAGGATGGTGAATATGCAAAGCTAGTTCCGGAGCGTAAGGAAATGCTTTATGGCCAGGTTTTAAACCAGGCAGTAGAATTCCATAACAAGCAGGACTGGGATAATGCGATCGATAAGTATAAGTTGGCTTCTAAGGTAAATCCTCAGGATACTACTGCTGTTCTTTACGCTGCATATGCTTCTACAGCTAAGCAGGATTACCCACAAGCGATCACGTTCTATGATCAATTGATTGACATGGGTCATAAGACAGAAGATGTTTACAAAGCTAAAGTGCAGCTTCAGCAGGCTACAGAGGCCAGTGATGAAGAAATCATGAAAACACTTGCGGCTGCACTTAAAGAGCATCCGAACAGTGTATTCCTGATGCAGGAGGAGCTAAAGTATTACCTTAAAAACAACCGTGCTGACGAAGCAATGGCTAAACTTGAAGGTGCTATTAAAGCAGATCCTAATAATGCCAGCCTTTATGCAGTGTTAGGTAACCTTCAGGAGAAGAAAGGTAATTTAGATGCAGCCACTGAAAGCTATAAAAAAGCCATTCAGGTAGATCCTAACAACTTTGATGCTTACTATAACTTAGCTGTATTAGAATACAACAAAGGTAGCGAGATCAATAACAAGGCTGCTAAAATGGACTATGCAACTTACCAGAAAAAAGGAAAGGCCCTGGAAGCAGAAGCTAAAAAGCATTACGAAGCTTCGTTGCCATATTTCCAGAAAGCATTGGAAGTACAGCCAGATGATCAGGCTACAATCCAGAACCTTGTAAAAGTGAACACACGCTTAGGTCGTAAGGCTGAAGCTGATAAATACAGCAAAATGCTTAACAAATAAGCATTAGATGTAATAAAGAAAAGGGAGGCTGAAAAGCTTCCCTTTTTTTTATGCGCTATAATCCAGTATTACAGATCAGCCTAATCCTGATTACTTATTAAAGAAACAGCACAGATAAACAAGGTTGAGATGGTAATAGAGAAACACTACTTAACATAATATAAATTATAAGACTTATAATTTACGATTGAATCTTTCATAATAAGTGTCACTAATAATTTACTTTATGTTAAATAGCATCAGCTTCAGTATACTATAACTTTCTCTGCTTAATTTTATCTAGTTCTTTCAAGAAATGTGTCGTTGGTAAATTCTCATCTTTTGCCAACTCTACAGCTTTTTCCTGCATCGCTTCTGCCTCATTAAAAAACTCTAATTTATAAAGCACATGCGCATACGTGTCATAAAAAGCCGCTTTAGGATTTTCTGCAACCGTTCTTTTGCTCCAGGCTAATGCCCGACTCAGGTATATGTTATTTGTTGTTCCCGAACTATATACCTGGTATGCAGCATTGTTTAAGTTTGTATAAAACGATCGTTCCGAATTTGCGGATGATACTCTAACAACAGATCTGGTTTCGCTTTTAGCACCCTCCGGTAATTGCTTTTTAATTTCTTCGTAGTTTTTTCTTCTTTCATTTATTAAGGAATCTTCGGCAGCCATCATTTCTTCAACCGAGTCTGCTTTGATAGTCATATAATACCTGTCATAGTATGAGACCAGAGTTGGCAGATAATTAGCTGTATCGCCTGTGGCCCTGTAAAACCTTAGCATATTATCGTCGAACGCTCTTTGTCCCTTCCGGTACTCTTTTCCCCAGGTTGATCTGGCAAAATTGGCCCCTTTTAGTGCCAATGCTTGATTATTATGTTCAATAGCTTGCTTCGAAGTATTATTAATAATTTTATTATTAATTGCCAGCCTTTTTGATAATGGCAGTGTGCTATATAGTTTGTTGACCATTTGCTGATTTAACCGGGCAAATTTAAAGGCTTTACTTTCAACAACTGGTCCAAATTCATGAATAAAAACTACTTCAGGAAAGGAGTCTACTACACTAACAGGCAATTGGTCAACATATTCTTCCAGAAGCTCTTGAGAAACCAAAATACCCAGATCCTGCTGCAGAAGCATATATCTTTTCAGAAAAGCTCTGTCCCTCCTGCCCTGCCTGTACTCCTTCTGGAAATAGCTCAGGTTATTTTCACCTGCTCTCTTAGTTTGGAATGACGAAATTTGCTGTAAAAAATACTGTGGGTTTGATGAAGTTTTAGATGCACGATGGATCAGCGCTCCGTCCGGGTTCAGAAACAAGTACGTTGGATATTCACTGATGCTGTACAGGTTAGAAAGTACTTTAGCATCCGACGATCCAAAAGGTACTTTATAGTTTAAGAAAGTTCGGTTCAGCTCCTTTATTACCTGCTGATCATCTAAGCCTGTCGTATTGTAGGCTTTAACTAGATGTTCTGGTAAACTGGCTGATGAGACAGGTGGTGAGACTAGTATAAATACAGGCTTGTTTAATTCACGGGCTTTGGATAACACCTTCTCCAGAGGTCCTTGCTCAAACCGAACTTGTTGCGCTAACAGGCATTTTTGGGTAAAAAGTAAAAACAGTAACAGCAGTAGCTTTCTTTTCATCAATATAGAATCAAACTTATAGACGAGGATATATATTTTATATTAAATATATGCTAAATTATTTTATCCAAGGCTATTGATACATGTAAAAGCGTTCCCTAAATCTGTCTGCTTATTTGATATGCTTTTGGTGTAGTGCCCTCTAACTTTTTAAAGGCACGGATGAAGTAACTCAGGTTCTGGAAGCCACTCATAAAGCAGGCTTGTGTCACTGAATTATAGGGATCCCGGAGAAATTTTTTGGCCAGTTTTATACGCTCTTTTAGAATGTAATCTGCCGGTGTAAAGCCAAATTCCTCTTTAAATTTCCGAAAGAAACTGGCGCGGCTCATACAGGCTTTGTCACTCAGGCGTTCAACATCAATAACGGACGTAATATTCTCTTTTATATAGTCAATAATATACCCGAAACGGTGAGAACCGGCTAGTCGTTTATAATTTAATTCGAAAAACTCACGGGCTTGCGTTTGCATTAAACGAATCAGAAGCTCATTTAATGCTAAGTTAGCTAGTAGATCTTTTTCTCTGCTGTGCTCATTTAAACTGATTTTTATGAGCCTGTTAATAATATCTGCCAGGTCCAGATTATTGGCTAAATGGAGGTGCTCCCCCCGAATAAGCCACTCCTCTCCTTCCTCTACTTTGGTATGCCGTTCATTTAGGAGTTGGATTGTGGAGCGAATCTGCTCAGCTGAAATGGCTAGTGCCAGACACTGCGTTGGTGTTTCCTTGTTAGCTTCAGGAAAATCAATTTTCATTAGCTCGTTAGGGGGTACAATAACAGACTCGCCAGGTAAATAGTCAAAACCTGGTCTGTCAGCCAGCCGCATGATCTTTTTGCCCCGCAACATACTTGTAAGCAGCCAGTCACCAAATTGTAGATTTACGTTTTCAGCTTGCTGATGCGTCTCAAACACATTCAACTCACAAGCCTCCATGCTGTAAACAGATCTGTTCTCGACCAGGGTCAGTAAAGAATTCTTATTGCGAAGAGGGACAGCATGTAATTTGTGGCTTTTAGGCATAGTTCCGTTAGTTGATCAGTGTACCCGTTCAAGATGATACGATAAGAACAAAATTTTAGACAATAGGTTGAGTATTAAACGGTGTATTTATTGAACTTTAATTAAAGTTCTTTCTAACAAAACTAAATATAAACACTATGGATGCAGTAGCAACACCACAGGAAAAATCCATTATCCTGGAACGCCCAAAGTTTAAAGAAAAATATGACCACTTTATAGGTGGTGAATGGGTTGCACCTTCTACCGGAGAGTATTTTGATAATATATCTCCAATTGATGGCAAGGCCTTCACTAAAGCTGCACGCGGCAACAAAGAAGATATAGAAAAAGCCCTTGATGCCGCACATAAAGCTTTTAAATCATGGTCTAAGACATCGGCAGCAGCTCGTAGCAAGGTATTGTTGGATATCGCCAACATTATTGAGCAGAATGCAGAGATGCTGGCCCGGGCTGAAACTGTGGACAATGGCAAAGCTATCCGTGAAACCCGTGCTGCTGATATCCCACTTTGTATTGATCACTTCCGTTATTTTGCTGGTGTGATTCGTGCTGATGAAAGCACGATGTCGGAGCATGATGAGTACACTATCAGCATTAACTTACAGGAGCCAATAGGTGTAGTAGGTCAGATCATCCCTTGGAACTTCCCACTTTTGATGGCGACCTGGAAAATGGCTCCAGCACTGGCTGCGGGTTGTTGTATCGTGATGAAGCCTGCAGAGCAGACACCTACCAGCATCATGATGCTCATGGAACTGATACAGGATGTTGTGCCGGCTGGTGTCATCAACGTTGTGTCAGGTTTTGGTCCTGAAGCCGGAAAGCCCCTTGCCTCCTCCCCTCGTGTTGCCAAAGTTGCTTTTACAGGCGAAACCACCACCGGACGCTTAATTATGCAGTACGCTTCAGAGAACCTGATTCCGGTAACAATGGAACTGGGTGGCAAGTCTCCAAACATATTTATGCCAAGCATTGCGGATGCAGATGATGACTTTTTTGACAAATGCGTTGAAGGGGCTGTGATGTTTGCGCTGAACCAGGGCGAGGTATGTACTTGTCCGTCACGCATTTTAGTACACGAAAGTGCTTACGACCGTTTCATGGAACGTGTGGTGCAACGCACGAAGGACATAAAGGTGGGTCATCCGCTCGCAGAAGACACGATGATGGGTGCACAAGCCTCCAACGACCAGTTTGAGAAGATACTTTCCTACATGGATATCGGTAAACAGGAAGGAGCAGAAGTTTTAGTTGGCGGCGGTGTTGCAAGCCTTAACAGCGGGTTAGAAAAAGGCTATTACATACAGCCAACCATCTTCAAGGGATCTAATAAAATGCGTGTTTTCCAGGAAGAGATATTTGGTCCGGTTACTTCTGTAACTACTTTCAAAACAACTGAAGAAGCCATAGAACTTGCAAATGACACCCTGTATGGTCTTGGAGCTGGACTCTGGACCCGGGATGCCCATGAGATTTACCAGGTGCCTCGTGCTATTCAGGCTGGACGCGTGTGGGTAAACTGCTACCATGCTTATCCGGCTCATGCGCCGTTCGGAGGGTATAAGAAATCAGGATTCGGACGTGAGAACCACAAAATGATGCTTAACCACTACCGCCAGACAAAGAACATGCTTATTTCTTATGACAAGAAGAAGCTCGGTTTCTTTTAATTAAAACACATCTAAGCCCCGCCAGCAGCGCACAGGCGGGGCTTATTTAATATTAAACTGCCATGCATGAAGTAGAACGGGTAACAATAACAGAAGCAGCGAAGGAAGTCATTGACAAGCTGCGAGCTCAACACGGACAGTTAATGTTTCATCAAAGCGGTGGCTGCTGCGACGGCTCACAACCTATGTGCTTTGAGGAAGGTGAATTTAAAGTTGGTGACAGTGATGTGCTGCTCGGTGAAGTGTATGGTTGCAAATTTTATATGGCCAGGGATCAGTACGAATATTGGAAACATACGCAGCTTATGCTTGATGTAACTCCAGGAAGAGGGTCCAGCTTTTCATTAGAGATCCCAATGGGAGTACGGTTTCACATCAGATCAAGGGTTTTCACAGAACAGGAAATGGAGCAACTTCCAGATTTGTAACCCATAAAAGCTAACGCTTTAGCGCATTTCTATTCCAATGAAAGGTGCCTTTACGCAGAATAAAATCTGCATAAAGGCACCTTTCATATTTAAGAGATAGTTTATGCCTTGTATACTTGTTCAACCCCGGGCTGATTCTGCAACAAAGTATACCTGTCATCATTATCACCTCTTATCCAGCCCACAATCGCCAAGGCTACAGCAACGGCTATGGCAATGATCAAGGCAGGTAAAAACCCGTCAATCTTAAAATTACCTACCAGCTTATCTACTAGTTTCAGCATAAGTGCGGTAACTAATAAACCAACAATTGCTTCAAGAAGGAAAAAGGTAAATAAATTGAGGATGCCACCTAAGATCCAACCAATAGTGGCCGTAAAAATAGCAGTAAGGAAAGCAACCCATAAGGCTGTCCAAAAGCTTTTCACATGCACACTTGACATCGCATAAGAAAGAATTAGGATGACAAATGCCGTAACAAGCAGATTAATTATAAAGCCCATAGTACAGTTTTTTGTTGAAAAACACTTTAGACTTCATACTACGGCAAATTGCAAGAATTTGATGGCAAAGCCGTTAGTTCATATACTCTGATTTCAGCTTATTATGGTAATTTGACTCGAACTTCTGCACTTTTGGTCTTGCAACTGAAGTAACATAAGGGTCATTTGGATTACGTTCGTAATAATCCTGGTGATATTCCTCTGCTTGCCAAAATTTCTTGAATGGTTCAACAGATGTTACAATGTCGTTCTGATAGGCACCGGATTGCTCAAGCTTGTTAATATAATCTACAATAATCTTTTTTTCTTCCGGAGTTCGGTAAAACGCGATAGACCTGTACTGCTTACCAATATCTGGCCCCTGCCTGTTTAATGTTGTAGGGTCATGTGTGGCAAAAAAGACTTCGACAAGTTCAGAAAAGCTGATTTTATCCGGATTATAGTATACTTGCACGGATTCAGCATAATTTGTGCTCCCTGCGCTTACTTCACTATAAGTGGGGTTAGGCTTGGTGCCACCTGAATAGCCTGAAATAACTGCCTCCACACCTTCCAGGCGTTCGAAGTATGCTTCTGTACACCAGAAACATCCACCTGCAAAAGTTGCCTTAGAAAGGCCTGCGGTATCAATGTTTACAAGTGCCTGCTCCTCTGTAAATTCAGCCTGAGATGAATCTGTACCTCTCTCTGAACAGGAGGCTACTAAAAAAAGAAGGGGTAAAAACGAATAGAGTATCTGTTGTAACATAATGAGTGCTTTATTCTTTGTTTTACGGAAACAGTCATCTAACAGATCAGCAAAAACCAATAAAGCTACAAATCGGGCACTCTGAAAGTAAAAAAATATTCAGATGCCTTTTAATACAGGCTGTGTTTTCTGTCTGAAATTACTTTGTCAAGTTCCCATTCAATTCGATCCTTAAAAGGAGCCCTTCTAACTTTGCAATCCTCTTTAGTGCATATAGAGCAGGAAGCTTCTATACATGGATCAGTATGTATAAAAAGTTCTATGCTAGGGTCGATCTTATCTCTTACCAGTCTGCCAACAGCTTCAACCTCATCATGCGCTTCAAGTACATTAAGGTACCAGGGCACAGTAAGATGGCAGTCAATGTGTAAAGTAGCCCCGTATTTAATTACCCTCAGGTTATGGATATCGATCCAGTTTTCTCTCCTGTTGTTATTCAAAACAGAAACGATCTGATTTAGAAGCTCATAATCAGCCTCGTCCATGATACCGGCAATAGAAGACCGGAGTATGCGGTAACCTGTTATACAGATTATGATGCCGAAGATCACGGCAACAATACTATCAAGCCAAATAAAGCCTGTTATGTAGATCAGTAGCAAGCCAATCAGTATACCTGCAGTTGAGTAAGCATCCGTTTTGAGGTGCTTCCCTCCGGCAACCAAAACTAATGAGTTGCTATGCCGTCCTCTTCTTTCAGTTAAAAAACCAACAACATAGTTTACAATTCCGGCTGCAGCAGTCAGTAGTATACCAATGTCAAGTTGATGCAGAACAACAGGTTCAAAAAGATTAAAAATAGACTTAATGATAATTGCACCACCCGCTATCAGAATGAGGGAACCCTCGAGAGTTGCTGCCACAAACTCAATCTTGCCGTGGCCATAGGGATGGTTAAGATCTTTGGGGCGGGATGAAATGATAAGGCTATACAAAGAAAAAGCGCCAGCTACCACATTTATTATGGACTCCAGCGCATCAGTAAGTATAGCATTTGAATTAGTAATAAAGAAAGCAACAAACTTTGCTATCAAAAGAAGAACTCCTACCAACACCACAAAAACCTGTAGCCGAATGTTGTCACTGAGGTTACTCTTTGCTTGCTTCACAATAGCAGGTATAATAGGTGTTTTGGAAGGTTATAGCCTAATAAAATATAAATTTAAGAGATGAGTGGCTGAAAGACTAATTATGCAACTAAAGAAAAATAGGGATTAGCATGACTAGCTGATGCACAGCTCTAAAATTTTAGGCGGGCATCAGCCATTGCAAAAGGTGTGCAATATTAACTTTACCTGGGGTATTACAACGTATCGCTCAAGTCAAGCCAGTTAGGATTCATAGATGCTATCAGACTATACGTTGTATCCTTACCTCCGCTCTTGATTTGATGCTCTCTGTTCTGAGCGATAGACTCAACATCATAATGCTCATAATATACCAGCTTGTTGGAAGGATGAGTAGTTGCGTTTTGCGCATGATCTGCATTCCGCTGGACAATTTGAGCACGTAGATCGTCAGCTATACCAATCTGCACATCTGAACCGGGTTGCTCACCAAATATATAAACGAAATAATGTTGTTTATCTGCCTGCATAATATCTCTCTGTTTAGCTGATTATACGTGAAGCTATAAACTCCGTTCACCCAACTTTTATAGCCTGCCACAAATAAAACGGGAAACTACACCAGCTATTGCATCCATATATTTCACAATGAGTTTTGGTCACCAGTTAGCAGATATTATCAATTATTAATTAGTATTAATTAAAGTTTTAAGGTTTCGAGATAGGCTTTTGGTTCAACCAGATGTATGCATCCAGAATACTATAAAACGTTTCGATGGTTACCCTAGAACTCAGGTTAATAATAACATCAGTTCCTATCTGCGTATAGAAATCAGGAGAATAAACCCAGGCAAACCATCTCACCCCAAGGTCATGCATACTTGGGAACCATACTTTACCGACCCAATCAATTGCGCCCGGATAATGACCCGTTACATTGGTGTTATTATTAAGTACCTTTTCAAATGGATACTTTTTTAAGGAATCAAGCACAGCTAAACAACCATTTTTTGCAGTTGTGGCATCCAAAACCCCTTTCCAATCAGCTAAGAGGTACCTGTCTTTCGAATGCGCATATGTGGTGAGATAGTCACTTACAAAAACCTTCTCATAAGCAGCATCTTTCTCTAAACCAATCATTTAAATTATCATAAAGTTCTAAATCAAATATACATGTCTTGGTTCTCTTATGTTCAACAATTTAATTGCAATATTTTAACAATCTTAAGAGCTCCATTTTTTTATGAATTTTCCGGCATAAATAATGTTATATAAAAGATAAAGTGTGGTATTAAGTATTTGTAAATGACATTATTATATAAAGACAAGCATTCTCAGATAGATATTTTACAGAGTGGGCTTGTATTAAGATTGACATGGTTGAGACAACCAGAGGAATTAGAATTTCAGGGTACTTTCGTAACGTTCCTTGACTTTGCTAAAGAGTTGAAAATTAAAAATCTACTATCAGATAACCGGCTGGGAATTAATATAACACTTGGCATGCAACGCTGGACGGCAGAAATATGTGCTGCCTATATCCAAAGTTTACATGTGGAGCGTTATGCACGTATCGTACAACAGGATGCGTTTCAGCAGTTGGTAACCTATAAAATGCACGATGCCTTAAATGCAATGGTATATAATCAGGTGGACGTCAGGTTATTTACTACCTACGAAATGGGCTACGATTGGCTTGTTTCTGCTCAAACACTAACACCTTTTATTAGCGCATCCTGATCTATTGGAAGGTTTGTAGAATGTAACTGCGGATCATTTTTATTTACTATATCTTAACAATCAGGTTGTTATAGTTCCTCCAGATCAAAGTCCTTCCCTTTTCCATATTTGGTGAGGTCGTGAAGCGGATATGTTTCGAGGGTATGGAGGTCTTTTACAATAAATATTCCCTCCTCCGGCATTTCTTTTACCTGGAAGTCAAAAACCTCCCCATGGTTTGTTAATCTGTAGTTTCTTCCTTTTCTGAGATTATCTAATGAAATAGCCATTCCGGATCAATTATTATTTACTTACGGCTGCAAATATACATGAAGCTTTAGCATGGTGACTTACGAAACATGCAAAAGGTGGTTTTTGCTGTATATTTGCACTGCATAAAACCGATAAATCGTGCTTACTATAATTTATGAGGATGAGCAGTATGTTGCTATTAACAAGCCCAATGGTTTGCTAGTGCATCGTACGCGTATAGCAGAAGAGAAAAAAGAATTTGCCTTACAATTGCTAAGAGATCAGCTAGGCTATAGGGTTTACCCTGTACACCGCCTGGACAGAGGTACTTCCGGAGTGCTGCTATTTGCTAAAAATTCGGCAGCCGCCACTCCTATGGTGCAGGCATTTGAAGAGCGACAGGTAACTAAAACATATTATGCCATCGTTCGTGGCTATACAGCGGAATCTGAAACAATTGACAATCCTATTCGTCCGGACAAAGATCATCAGCATAAAGAAGCACAGGATGCCGTCACGCATTACACACGACTGGCAACCATTGAATTACCTATCGCTGTAGGCCGTTACAGCACAGCTCGTTATAGCCTGGTAAAAATAGTACCCGAAACCGGGCGCATGCACCAGATCAGAAAACACTTTGCCCACATCAGGCACTATATTATAGGAGACAAAAGGCACGGGGACTGGCGCCACAACAAGATGTTTTTGGAAGAATTAGATAGTAAAGCACTTCTGCTGCATGCTTATGAGATGCAATTCACTCACCCTTTTACCGGAGAATTGACACATATAGCGGCTGAATTACCTGAAAATATGAGAAGGCTCTGCCTGAGCTTTGACTGGGTAAATGCTGTTACAAAGCATGAGAAACTGACAGATTCCCCGGTTTAGCTTAAGTATTAAGCACCCGCTTTACCATTTCGACCTGTAACTGCGCTACCAGATCATTCTGGGAATTTGAGTTGATCACCATCAGCAAATATGCCATCGGAGATAAACGCCAGTCCTGAACCACAGAACCTGCCTTGGAACGATACACAACTTTAAAGTTTTCGCGAAGGGGCAGGTGCATACAATTACAAACTTCCGTTGCTCTTTTTAACGCCTGGCTTAACTCTTCCATACTTTCGTACCCGGTTACCTGCAAAAGGTCGGATGCATAAAAAGTAAGGTTCCGGTCAGCCATGCTATCCAGGAAGTCATCTAGGGATGTATTGACAGTGGTTGTATCTATGGTCATTAACATAGCAGTGCCTTTTTGAATGATAAAAGCCAATTTCTTATTCTTACGCTGCTTTCTCGTGCCGGAGTTCACGCAGCCTTTCAAACAGGCTCCGCTCCTCACTTGTAAGATTGGTTGGCAGCTTGATATCTATCTTTACGTAAAGATCACCGTGAAGATCAGGCTTATCATAAAGTGGCATTCCCTTGCCGCGTAACCTTAGTGTTTTTCCGCTTTGTGTGCCAGCCGGTATTTTCAACTTCAATTCTCCGCTCATGGTCTTTACAAGTGCATCACCGCCAAGTATGGCAGTGTACATATCCAAAGGCAGACTGGTGTACAGGTCATCCCCTTTGCGCTCAAAATTTGCATCTGGTTTAACTGTAACTTGTATATAAAGATCGCCGGCTCCACCTGCCGCCTCTGCCCCCTTGCCTTTAATGCGTAAGGTCTGGCCACTTGTTACCCCGGGTTTAATTTTAATCCGTAACTGCTGGTTGTTTACGTTCAGCAACCGTGATGTGCCGGCAAAAGCTTCCTGCAGCGTAATTTCTATTTCGGCCTGATAGTCGTGCCCTTTTTGAGGCCGGGTTCTGCCACGGCTCCCCTGAGCTTGCCCAAAACCTGCGCCACCGCCAAAAAATTGCTCAAAGAAATCAGAAAAACCTCCTCCACCACCGCCGAACATGTCATTGATGTCACTTTGAGAATACCCTCCCTGGAAACCACCTCCTGGTCGGCCATAATATTGCCCGCCAGCGCCCCCTCCTTGCTGAAATTGTCGCCAGTTTGATCCTAGTTGATCATATTGCTGCCTTTTTTCTTTATCTCCTAATACTTCATAGGCCTCTGAAATGTCTTTGAATTTTTCTTCAGCAGCGGGATCGCCTTTGGTTTTGTCAGGGTGGTATTTTTTTGCCAAGGCCCGGTAAGCCTTTTTAATATCTGCCTGAGAAGCAGTTTTATCTACACCAAGAATTTTATAATAGTCCTTGTATTCCATGTACCAGATGGGTTAATGAAGCATTTACTAAAACGAATTATAGTGCTTCTGGTTAAGCTTGTTGCTATACAAAAACAGCAAAGCACCGTTTGATGCGGTGCTTTGCTGTTTACAAATTTGGTAAGAATATTAAATGGAGTCTGTTACAACCAATAAAGCATGGATGATACCTGGTATTATAAACAGTAACGTAAGGATAATATTGATCCAGAACGATGTTCCTATACCGTCGTGCAGGAATACAGCCAGTGGCGGAAGTAGTACGGCCAGCACAAGCTCGATGATGGATGTTCCTGAACGTCCTCTATCCTGCCGAACTGCTTCTTTCAAATCCTTTTTCAGTTCTCTTTTTTCTGACTTGGTCAAGGAGGCAATATTCTCCTTTGCCATAGCCAATGCTTCGGCTTCAGTAAGTGTTGCTGTGTTGGCAGTAGCAACTTCCTCTTTCACCACAGGTTTAGGCAAAACAGCGGGAGCAGGTTTAGCTGCACTTGCTTCCAGTATAGGAGCAGAAGCATTTTCCTGATCTTTGGCTGTTGCTGCTTCCAAAGCGATCTGTGATAATGTTGTTTCTGCTTTCTCCTGATCCGTTACTGCAGGCTTTTCCTTCGCTTTATTAAAAGCTTCAGGTTTATGCGCAGCAAATTCATAATATTTGGCAGAACTACAAGCAAACATGAGTTGCCCGACCAAAAGCACCACCAATAGATTGAGTAGATTTCTAATTTTCATAGTAGTAAGTTTAATGATGATAAAGAATTATGAGAAAATGATATATCTGAACATCAGAAATATACGGTTTATAGACAATACTTAATGTTGCCCCTTTTTGTTATACTCTGGTACTCTTGAAGTATAAAATTTCACCTGTTCCGGCTGCTGATCTCCGGGGCAATGCTCCTGAATCACAGCTTTTAGCGCCTGCCGGATTACTGCTTTAAGTGCCTGCCACTGCTCCTGGTCACCTAGCGGAAATTTCTGGTTCACTTCCAGCTCAATTCCCAGGTATTCTTTTTCCCTGAATTTTTTTCTCAAATAAGTAGGCAGTCCATCCGATATTCCGAGATAAGGGTAGTTATTGCGAATGAGGAGATCTGGCATTTGTTTCAGCATCTGCTGCTTCCAATCTCTACAGAAAGCTTGCTCTCTTCTACGCTTGGGGTCATACAATATGCCTATGTCTGCTTTGCGTTCTTCACCATCAAGAACCGGTGTAAACGAATGTATGGAAATGTGTAGTACACGCCTCCCAGCACGCGTTAAGTCATGCACCATTTGCTCCACACCGTCGCGGTAAGGGTAATAATAGTTCTTTAAAATCTCATTCTTCTGCTTATCACTTATTGAACCGGAAATATCAGAGAAAAGCTTTTTATGATGCAACGATCTGTTGAGCTCTACTAAAAGACGCGAAGTTTGCGAAAAGAAGCTGACATCAGCCATGTCTTCGAGGTCTTTGAACAGATCGAGCGCTCCAATGTCATACCCTAGATGCGAAGCTAGTTCCTTTTGATGGCCCATAAAATAAGGCTGATATTCCGCCGGAATTTCGTTACCACCATGTTCGCACGTTAGCAACAACTTTAGCATGGCTTACCTGATAAAAATACACCGCCATTATGAAGGCAAATAGCTAATTGCCGGTATACTTCCATAATTTTTTGTTCGGAAGGATTCTGACCGATAGCCTCCAGTATTCTTCGGGACAGGTTGCCCCTCGAAAGTATGACATGCAACGCATAAGCGACCTCTGGCTGCTCATCGAGCACCAATGTCTCGTTCACCAAAAACTTCCACAACTCCCCTACTGTACAGTTTTCATTACACTTAAACCCGAAACAAGCCAGAAAGTCAAAATCAGTGATAACAGCCTGCTGTCCGTTCTTTATAACATCTGAAAGTATTGCGGCTAATTTTTCTTCCTCCCATTTTTTAAGTTCTGCTATACTTATCCAACGCTCTGAAACCAGGGCCTGTAAAACTGCCACTACAGCCTGTAAAACTGCCATATCCGCTACAGGGCTCTCCTGGATATCGATCAACCGAATTTCAATTGCGTTTCGCTGAAACCGGGCAATAGCCCCTCTTGAATTCAGGAACTCTTCCTGCAGCACACCTTCCTGATCGTAAGGCTTCATATCAGCATAGATCGGGTTGAGTATTTTCTCCTCATACTCTGCTTTTGAGAAAGCGCGTTCTGGGATTATTTTTCCTGCTATGGAAGGAATACGATCCTGGTTGTGGCGGTATACCTCTAACCTTGTATCATCAAAGCCACTTATCTTTCCATCCAGAACTGGTGATGAGGCACTGATTGCCGGGATGATCGGTAGCAGTAGGCGTATGGCCGCATGCAGCTTCTCAAACTCTGTATCATTCGCAAACGGCAGGTTCAGGTGCGTGCTCTGAAGGTTAGCCCACCCATGCCCGCGGCAGTCAAATATTTTGTTATAAGCCTCATATATAGCATTATATTCATGTGGCCAGAGTCTGGTGTCCGTATCCGGGTTCATCAGCGGATGCGCACCTGTTGGCAAAAGCATTGCATCATACTTTTCCAGCATCTGGTTGATCTTCCGTACATGTTCCAGCATCTTCCACTGTAAGCCCGGAAGACTCTCTACAGGACCCTGGGTTTTTAGCTCCACCACATGCAGTACGAGTTCGTTACTCCAGGCAATTTCTCCGAATTCCACATCCGACACATAAGCCCCTACCTCATCATAAATGAGCTTATCTGTAATGGGGCTTACTTTAAGCGAATCTTTCTGAACGATCATGTACTCCAACTCTACCCCAAAGCCTTGGAACAAGTGCAGGGGTGTTTTCCTGTTACTCATTTGTTCTGATGTTTTTGTGATTGTCGATACGACGCTTAATGGACTTAATAATGGATGCATAGAGGTTCTTTTTTAGAATTTTGTCTTCACAACCAGCTTCTATGCTGGGGTTATCGTTTACTTCGATGATGTAAGCTTTTCCATCTATTTCTTTAACATCCACACCATACAAGCCGTTACCGATAAGGTTTGCAGCTTTAAGCGCAGTATGCAGTACAGAAAAAGGAACATCTTCGAAGGGGATTGTCTCTACGTCTCCGGCGGTGTCTTGTTTCTTTCCTTCCCAATTATAAATTTGCCAATGCCCTTTGGCCATAAAATACTTGCAGGCATACAGTGGCTGTTTATCCAGCACACCAATTCTCCAGTCGTAATCTGTAGGCAGGAATTCCTGCCCTATAATTAATTCTGAGTCAGCGAGCATAAGGTTTAGCTCCTGCTGCAGGCTTTCTCTGTCTTTCGCTTTTACCACGCCTTGCGAAAAGGAACTGTCCGGCTTTTTGAGGACACACGGAAGACCAAGCTCCGCCTCCACCGCATCTTTGTTATCCTTATGGATGATCATGGTTTTAGGTGTGGGCACTTTCGCTTTTGCAAGCAGCTCTGCCAGGTATACTTTGTTTGTGCAGCGAAGTATAGAAACCGGGTCATCAATTACGGCAAGGCCATCAGTAAACGCTTTGCGGGCAAACTTGTATGTATGATGGTTTACAGCGGTAGTTTCTCTTATAAAAAGGGCATCGAACTCTGGCAATCGCCTGTAATCGTCCTTGGTAATTAACTCCACATAAAATCCCTGCGAGTCAGCTTCATCCATAAAGTTTTGAATGGCTTTTTTATTGGATGGCGGTTCCTTTTCGTCCGGGTCAATAAGTATAGCCAGGTCATAGGTCTTGCGGGTAATACGCGCACCTGAAAACCGATGCCTGGCAAAATATGCCTTTGCAAAACTCTTGACATATCGCCAATGATGTTCGGGTATTTCAGTTACAGGAATCGGAGAGATACTTTGCAATACCCACTCATCCTTAAAAACAAACTGAGCCCGAAGCAAAGGTGCCTGAAATAAATCATGGAGCTGTTTGCATAGCTTCTCATACTTTTGCGCTACGTTTTGCCCAAAATATATGCTTAGCGTAAAGCTTTTTGAGCGGAGGCTTGCCAGGCTTTTCTGAATTAACTCATTTATCTCTACAGTAATGGCCCGAACAATGGTTGGGCTCTTCAGGTCCTGCATGGTCGTGACGCTTGGAATTGACTTATGCCCTCTCGCTTCAGCAAGTAAGGAGACATAATAGCCAGCGCTCTGGTATTTATAGGAACGGCAAAGATTAAAGATTCTGGCGTTACGGATATCAGTATAAACAGTGTCCGTCAGGTAACTTTGCGCTTCGATCACTTCTACATCCTCAAGCGGAACATCCCAGTCTTTGAGATAATCAACTACAACTATTTTTCGCATTTTTAATCCTGAACAGGTTCTTTGGGGGCTGGCTTGATAGCCAGTAAATTGGCATCAAAAGTGGCCATACCCAACATGATTGAATTTATAAGGTGAGATGCTTTTACTTCGTAGTAATTGTCTTTGAAGTATGGGTTCTCCTGATACGGGTCAGCTACTACAATAGCCTTGGGGTCTTCACCAAAGCCGCATAGAACTACAAAATGACCCATCGGGTATCCTTGAACATCATCGTAAAGAGAATTTCCTTCCTCGTCCCCATATTCCCGGGCACTCTGGTAAAGGTAGGTGGCACTCAGGCCGGTAAGCAACGGAATTCCTTGTTCGAAATATTCACTAAGCAAGCCTTTCGTTAAGTCTTTACATCTCAATTCCCCTCCCAGTTTCAGAAAATCAATGTAGGCCAGGGACGCTCTCTGTAATTTGCTGCCCTTTTTTATTAACATCTGCTTTTGCAGCTTCTCAATTATTTCATCATTGCTTAGCTTAAACCAGGTCGGGTCGAATATATGCAGGTTATAAGTATATATCCTGGCACGGTACCCCCGCTTTAGTGCATGGCATGCCAGCAATACCTCCAGGGTTCCGCCCTCATCCAGGTACGGTACCTCTTTTATCACTTCGCTTAGCGGAATTGGATCTTTGAAGTAGCGATACACCGCGTGCAGGCTTGTAGGGCCACACGTAGAGTCATCTGGTTGTGTATGGATCTTGATTGGAATCACGGCACATTTCTTTAGTTTCTAAAGGTTTGGTGTGCCTGTATACGGGTGGAGACTATTAAGTTTTATCACTATATAATGATAATATTAAACCTTATTTAAACCACTCCCATTCTCCTCCCGCTAAACTAAGTTGGCTGTGATACGCCAATGTAAAGCCTTCACTTAAAACAAAAAGAGGCACCCGGATCAGGTGCCTCTTTTTATTGCTAGTAAAGTTAGATGTTAGCGTCTGAACATTAACTCACGGTATTTGATCAGTGGCCAATCTTCATCGTCAACCATAAGTTCAAGCTTATCAACACTGTAGCGGATTGTCTCAAAATATTCTACAATCTTGTCGCGATACATGATGGCTCTCTCACGAACGTCATCAATCTTGTTAGCAACTTTACGCGCTTCGATCATCTCATCTACATTCTTCTGAATGGTAGTAATGTGACGCGACATTTTCTTGATGGCATCCAGTGTGGTCTGGGTGTACTCATCTTCCAGACCCAGGTCTTTTAAACCACGGATATTCAGGATCAACTTATTCTGATAAGCAATGGCCGTCGGAATTACGTGATTCACGGCAAGGTCGCCCATGATGCGTGACTCGATCTGGATCTTCTTGATATAATCTTCCAGTAAAATCTCGTGACGTGCCTTTAGTTCAACAGAAGAAAGAATGTCATACTTCGAGAACAGGTCAATGATCTCTTCGCGCTCATACACATCCAGTGCAAGCGGAGTTGATTTAACGTTAGAAAGTCCACGCTTGGCCGCTTCCTCTTCCCACTCTTTCGAATAGCCATTTCCTTCAAAACGAATAGCTTTTGACTCAGCAACATATTCGCGAAGCACCTGGATGATAGCAAGCTCCTTCTTCATGTCCTCTTTCTCAATAAGTTCGTCAACAGATTTGCGGAACTCAATGAGCTGGTTAGCTACGATCGTATTCAGCACAGTCATCGGGGAAGATGAGTTAGCTGATGAACCTACGGCTCTGAACTCGAATTTATTACCAGTAAAAGCAAATGGCGATGTACGGTTACGGTCTGTATTGTCGCGCAATACTTCCGGAATCCTGTCAATGCCCAGCTTCAGGTACATGTTGTCGCCTTTTTCGATAGGTACTTTAGAAGTACGCTCAAACTCATCCAGCACAGCAGTTAATTGCTGGCCAATGAAAACAGACATGATGGCAGGAGGCGCTTCATTGGCCCCTAAGCGATGATCGTTGCTTGCTGAAGCGATTGACGCACGCAGCAGGTCATCGTACTTATGTACCGCTTTGATCGTGTTTATAAAGAAAGTAAGGAACTGCAGGTTCTCCTTTGGCTTTTTGCCCGGACCAAGCAGGTTGATGCCGGTATTCGTGCTCATAGCCCAGTTGTTATGCTTACCACTGCCATTTACACCTTTAAAAGGCTTCTCATGAAGTAACACTTTAAAGTTATGGCGTTCAGCTACACGATCCATTATATCCATCAGCAACTGGTTGTGATCCACGGCCAGGTTAGCATCCTCGAAGGTTGGAGCACACTCAAACTGATTTGGAGCCACTTCGTTATGGCGTGTACGAAGCGGAATACCAAGGCGCAGGGCTGTCTTCTCGAAGTCCACCATATAAGCGTGTACACGGCTTGGAATGCTACCGAAGTAATGATCTTCCAACTGCTGCCCTTTGGCGGGTGCATGCCCAAAAAGGGTACGACCAGTCATAACCAGGTCCGGACGCGCTTCATACAACGCACGATCAACCAGGAAGTATTCCTGCTCAATACCTAATGTTGTATTTACTTTGTTAACATCTTTATCAAAATACTGGCACACAGGTACTGCAGCATCGTTCAGAAGTTTAAGCGACTTTAAAAGTGGTGTTTTATAATCCAGGGCTTCACCTGTGTAAGAAACGAAAATGGTTGGGATACAAAGTGTTTTTGTACCGGCGTTCTCGATCAGGAAAGCAGGAGAAGACGGATCCCAGGCGCTGTAACCACGTGCCTCGAATGTATTACGGATACCCCCACTAGGAAAAGAAGATGCATCCGGCTCCTGCTGAACAAGTGCGCTGCCTTTAAAGCTTTCTATTGCCTCACCCTCAGAAGTAAGATCGAAGAAAGAGTCATGTTTCTCTGCCGTAGCACCAGTCAATGGCTGAAACCAGTGCGTATAGTGCGTGGCACCTTTGCTGATCGCCCAAGTTTTCATGGCAGCAGCAACAGCGTCAGCTAAATTACGATCAACCTTATCTCCTGATTCTGTAACCTGACGCAATCTCTTGAAATTGTCAGACGACATTGTGGCACGAACGGCTTCCTGTCCGAATACGTTTTCGCCAAAGTAATCAGAGATTTTAGGTGCAGGTAAAACGACCTCTTTAGGTTTACGCTGACTAACCAGTTCAAGCGCTTTAAAACGAAGTATTGCCATGGGTATAAAGGATTGGGTTATTTATACTGCCAAATATAGAGATAAAAAATAACATCCAATCAAAACAGGTGTTAATTTTAAAGGGGGTAATTCAATTTTTACACTAAATCTCATTAAACACCCCCATCTAACATATACCCTTTTTAATATTTTAACATAATAAACATGTTTACACCCCTCAAATAAAGCAGGGTAACACTTTGATTTATCTTTCCCCCCAGAACGTTAACATAGGCTGGCGATATGCCTTATATTTGCACCGTGAAACGAAGAATATACTTCCAGCCCTTATACTTTATCTACTGGGTACTTTTTTTTATTGTAGCCAGAGCCATTTTCCTTATCTACCACCTGGATAAAACAGAGCAGTTAACTTCTGCTGATGTGGCTTATACTTTTCTTTATGGCCTACGATTAGATCTTTCGTTTTCTGCCTATATCTGCGCATTCCCTTTTATACTTGCCTTAATTTCTGCTATCTGGTCACGACTTCCTGTGATTGGAGCTATCAGAATTTATACATTCCTACTGTTAGTACTTATTTCAATACTACTTTCAGCTGACCTGGAACTATACACATTCTGGGGCTTCAGGTTAGACACTACTCCGCTTCAATACCTGAATACGCCCGGTGAGATGGTGGCAACGGCAGCTACAGCGCCTGTTTTCCTGCTTTCGCTGATAACCTTTGTGCTAAGCGCATCATTTATCCTCTTATATTTAAGAGCTTTCGATATCAGGCATTTTAAGTTTGCACACAGGAAATTACTTCTAGGCAGTTTATCCTTAGTTTATCTGGCCCTGCTGGTACTGCCCCTGCGTGGAGGCTGGCAACAGATCCCCATAAATCAAAGTGTAGTCTACTTTTCAGAGAAACCCTATGCGAACCATGCCGGACTGAACATGCCCTGGAACTTAATGCATGCCTTGCTAAAGTATAATAAAACAAGCAGCAACCCTTACCACTACATGGACGAGCACAAGGCAGAAGGTATTGTAAAGTCACTGTATAAGAACTCTCCGTCAGATACTTTAGATATTCTTAATACCCAGCGACCAAATGTACTCTTCATCATTTTAGAGAGCTATACAGCTAAATTTGTAGGTAGCTTGGGTGGTGAAACAGGTGTTACCCCACACCTTGATAGTCTGGCGGCGCAAGGCATCAACTTTACAAATATGTATGCCAGCGGTGACCGCAGCGAGAAAGGCATGGTGGCTTTGCTGAGCGGCTACCCGGTCCAGACGATCACTTCTATCATCAAAACGCCTAAAAAAACAGAAAAACTCCCTCAGCTTAGCAAGGTGTTTGAAAAACAAGGCTACAGCACCAGTTATTATTATGGTGGAGAACTTGAATTTGCCAATATCAAATCCTTTTTACTGAATGGTGGCTACGACAAACTAATAGATAAGTATGACTTTGACCCCTCGACCTACAATTCAAAGTGGGGGGCGCATGACCATGTTTTGTTTGATAGGGTACTACAGGACTTAAAGCAGGAAAAGAAACCGTTCTTTACCACAGTTTATACCTTAAGCAGCCACGAACCATTTGAAATTCCGATCACTCCAAAATACCCTGGTTCCGATAATGAAGCCTTGTTCCGTAACAGTGTTTATTATACTGATTGGGCGCTGGGGAGATTTATAGAACAAGCAAAAAAAGAAGCCTGGTGGAAGAATACACTGGTTGTGTTGGTGGCTGACCATGGGCATCCCCTTCCTGGATACGATCCTAACCACGCTCCTTCTAAGTTTCACATTCCTTTTATCTTAACAGGTGGTGCTGTGAAGCAAAAAGGAATTGCCATAACCACTGTTGGTGCACAGACAGACATCGCCACAACACTATTAGAAGCTTTGAAGCTGCCTCATTCTGATTTCGCATGGGGAAGGGACCTGCTAAGTGCGCCGGACAATCCTTTCGCTTTTTATGTATTTAACGATGGTTTTGGGTTAGTAACGCCACAAGGAGTAGTAACCTATGATAATGTAGCTGACAAAATCATAAGCCGCGATGAGGCAGTTTCTGATGAGCAGGTACAAATTGGGAAAGCCTATATGCAGTATTCATTTGGCGATTTTGTGAAAAAATAAAATTCGGAGGATGGCACTTTTCATCTACCAAACCGGCCTATATTCCACAGCTTTCTCAGAGCTCTGCCATACATAGCAGCATAATCAATTAAAGCTTAACAACTTAGTACAACAACTTTCATACTCCTGATTAAAGAAAAAAGGCTTAAAATTTGTACCTTTGCCCCCTGAATATGAAAAAAGTAGCATTTTATACCCTCGGCTGTAAGCTTAACTATTCCGAAACAAGCACAATAGGAAGAATATTCCAGGAGCGTGGTTTTGAGAAGGTTGAGTTTACTGATACGCCCGATATATACGTTATCAATACCTGCTCTGTAACTGATAATGCGGACAAAAAATGCCGTAAAATAGTTAAAGAAGCTCAAAAGCACTCTCCGAATGCTTTTATAACCATAGTTGGTTGCTACGCACAGCTTAAACCAAAAGAGATTTCTGAAATCCCTGGAGTTGATGCTGTTCTGGGAGCGGCAGAGAAATTTCAGTTAGTTGATATTCTGGAAGGCTTTGAGAAAAAGGATAAGGCAGAAATATATGCCAGCCCTATTTCAGAGGCTAATACTTTCCATAATTCATACTCATTCGGCGACAGAACCAGGACATTTTTAAAAGTTCAGGATGGCTGCGACTATTCCTGCTCCTTTTGCACGATACCGTTAGCACGTGGCAACAGCCGCTCAGATAGCATAGAAAACGTAGTGAAGTCCGCCCATGAGATCGCGGCTTCCGGTGTGAAGGAAATTGTGCTGACTGGTGTAAATACCGGTGACTTTGGTATACAGGACGGCACACGGGTTACCACCTTTTTTGACCTGGTACAGGAACTGGATAAAGTTGAGGACATAGAACGTTTCAGGATATCCTCCATTGAGCCAAACCTTTTGAAAGATGAGATCATAACGTTTGTATCCACCAGCAAACGCTTTATGCCGCACTTCCATGTACCGTTGCAGTCAGGGTCTAACAAGATACTGAAGCTGATGCGCCGCCGTTACCAGCGGGAATTATACGCTGACAGGGTTGCAAAGATCAAGGCGTTGATGCCCCATTGCTGTATCGGAGTAGATGTGATCGTAGGCTTTCCGGGTGAAACAGAAGAAGACTTTCTGGAGACCTATGATTTTATAAATGAAATGGATGTCAGTTACCTGCATGTGTTCCCATACTCTGAGCGTGAAAATACGCTGGCCCCAGATATGCCGGGTAAAGTAAGTATAAAGGACCGCAACAGGCGTGCTGATATGCTGCGCATACTATCTGAAAAGAAAAAGCGGCATTTCTATGAGCAAAATATTGGCAGAGAATTTACGGTACTGTTTGAAGATGATGTAAAGGATGGCATAATGGAAGGCTGGACTGAAAACTATGTGCGTGTGGCTGCAAAATACGATCCAGTTCTGGTAAATGAAACCAAGCATGTACGACTGACAAACCTTAATGCCAATGGCTTAATGGAGGCAGAAGAAACTTTCCAGGAAATACTGAAGCATTAAATATTTTAGGCATCAGTAAAATTAAGCTATATTTAAAGCTGTAAAACTTAACTAGTAAACCAAATAAACTTACTGTGAAACTAATAAAATTGACCTTGGGCCTTGCAGTGGCTACTGCTACTTTAGCTGCTTGCGATAAAGCAGACAATACTGCGGCTGTAAAAACCACCGATGGTGTTGCTGCAAAAGAGGCAGGTTACCCTGACATCGTTTTTGTAAACTCGGACTCGCTACTGGCTAACTACGAGTATTTTAAGGATGTTCGTGAGAGGCTGCAGGGCAAAGCTGCTACCAAAGAGAAAGACCTTCGCTCACAAGCTGAGGCATTCCAGAAGGAAGTAGAACGATACCAGCGTTCAGCACAAGGCATGACAAATGAGCAACGTGCATCAACAGAGCAACGCCTTGCTCAGAAGCAGCAACAACTTCAGTCTCTACAGCAGAGCTCCGGCAATGAACTGGTATCTGAGGAATCTGATGAGATGAAGAAGATATACGACCAGGTAGAGGCTTATCTTAAAAAGATGAGCAGTGAGATGGGCTACGATATGGTACTTACCTACCAGCGCGGAAACAGCGCTATTCTTTATAGCGATGAGTCCAGGGATATAACGAAAGAAGTTGTAGCCGGCCTTAATAAAGAGTACGAAGCTGAAAAAGCCGGAACTAAGAAAGAGGATACTACTGCTACTAAAAAGTAGTTCTAGACCATATCACATGAAAAAGGCCCGGCATTATGCCGGGCCTTTTTCATGTGATATGGTTATAGATTATTCATACCTTAAAGATTCTATCGGATCTAGCTTTGAAGCTTTAAAAGCTGGATAGTAACCTGAGATAACACCAACAACTACGCAAATTGTCAGTCCCACGATCACCCAAAGCCAGGGAACGATAAAGCCACCTTCTCCAATCAGGGCTGCAATTCCATTACCCATCATAATGCCCAACATTATACCTACAAAGCCACCCATTATACAGATAACGATTGCCTCGATCAGGAACTGCTGACGAATTTGAACGGCTGTGGCCCCCAAGGCCTTACGAACCCCGATTTCTCTGGTCCGCTCATTTACTGACACCATCATTATGTTCATCAAGCCAACAGAGGCACCCAATAATGTAATAAAGCCTATTACAAAACCACCTACTTTAAGATAGCCGGATATTTCATCTAGTTTCTGAATAGCAGAATCACTGCGTCGTATCTCAAACGAGTCTTCCAGACCCAATGCATCCTGGCGCACATTCCGCATCACACCTGTTGCCTCCCCCATCACATAGTTTAACTCCTCGGGTTTAGGTATGGCGGTTTTGATGTCGTAGTTGAGTTGGGAGCCTCCTTGACGCGGAATTTGCCTTCCGGTCTCAAGTGGGATAATTATTCTTCGGTCCCCACTGCCTCCCATACTACTTCCTTTAGCTTCGAGTAAACCAACTATCTTAAACCTGCGTCCTAAAAACGTGACGTATTCTCCAATTGCTTGCCTGTCTTTGAAAAGGGTAGATTTGATCTCATCTCCAATAATCGCAACGTTTGACCCAAACTCATGCTCATAACTGGAGAAGCCTCGCCCTTGAGCCAGGTTTAGGCTTTGTGTCTGAAGATAGTTCTCATCTCCCCCCACAATATTTATGTTGGGGTTAGTTTTATCAGTTGTGCTTTTTACTACTGTTGCTCCAGAGATATAAGCAGATAAACTCACGACAGCATTATCTGACATCCTTTCCTTGTATTCCGAAGCCTGCTCATACGTTATCTCCGGGTAGACCTTCTCAACACGCCCCTGCTGGCTTCCACGATTGTTGAACCCTTTCCTGCGTATATCAAAGGCATTGGCTCCCAGGCTTGAAAAAGTCTGTGTCAGGGAATATTTCATACTGTCTACAGCGGTAAGTATACCTACTAAAGACATGATGCCAATAGAAATTATCAGACCTGTCAGGATAGTTCTGAGCAAATTGCTTTTAATCGCCCTGAAGCTTTCACGTATATTTTCGAGCAAGTTCATCTATATAATAAAGAATTTGTGCGCTTTCTGCCAGTTTTTCGTTAGACTATAAATGTAAGCTCATTTTCGTTAAAAAGAACCAAATTTATACATTTGATAACAATTTGAAGACGAAACAAATGTTTTTCCGCACCAGCCTTCTATTTCTGAGTTTTATATTGCTCTCCTTCACCTCCTTTGCGAGTACTATACTAGTACCGATGGATGAGGCGCAAAAGGACCACCTGAAGTCATACGGCATTGCTTATTGGGTATTAGAAAAGCAAGTGCCCGTAGACTGGCTCCTGAACTACAGGGGCGGCAGCTTTGCCTTTAAGTATGCAACACAACTGGAAAATGAACTTGTTGTACGCGGCGTTAGCTATAGTGTCATTTCTGATTCGCAGTACAACAGTATACTTACCGAAATAAGCAGCCCAGAGGCTAACATGGATATCATGAAACTGGAGAAAGTTCCTAAAATAGCCGTGTATTCACCTAAAACAAAAATGCCCTGGGACGATGCCGTAACATTGGTTTTAACATATGCTGAGATTCCCTACGATATTATTTACGATAAAGAGATCGTTCAGGGAGAACTTCCGAAGTATGATTGGCTGCACCTGCATCATGAAGATTTTACAGGACAGTACGGGAAATTTTACGCCAGTTACAGACACTACCCGTGGTACCAGGAGCAACAGCGTGAGGCGGAAGAGTCTGCTACAGAACTGGGTTTTAATAAAGTCTCGCAGCTGAAACTGGCAGTGGTTAAGAAAATCAAAGATTTTTGTGCCGGAGGAGGTTTTCTTTTTGCGATGTGCTCAGCCACCGACACCTATGATATTGCCCTTGCCGCAGATGGAGTAGATATTGTAGAAGCTATGTTTGATGGAGATGCGGCTGACCCGGATGCACAAAGCAAACTTGATTATAGTAAAACATTTGCTTTTCAAGACTTTAAGATCTCCCGAAACCCTATGGAGTATGAGTACTCCAATATTGACATGCAGCCACAGGAAAGGCCGGTTAATGAGGCCAATGACTACTTCCAGCTATTTACCTTCTCAGCCAAATGGGACCCTATCCCGACCATGCTTACCCAAAACCATGCAAAGACAATAAAGGGGTTTATGGGGCAAACAACTGCTTTCAGAAAAAGGCTTGTAAAACCGGAAGTAGTTGTAATGGGGGAAAATAAAGAATTAGGTGAGATAAGATACATGCACGGAACCTACGCCAAAGGCACCTGGACATTTTATGGAGGGCACGACCCCGAGGATTACCAGCACCTGGTAGGTGAAGATCCGACGGACCTGGCGCTACATCCAAATTCACCGGGCTATAGGCTGATCTTAAACAACATCCTCTTTCCGGCTGCTAAAAAGAAAAAGCAAAAGACATGATGTTAGTGCATCCTGTCGTGCCGGGGCTCCAGATCACGGATAATAGCTGCTTCTATTTTTAGTAGTTCCTTGAGCCTTGCATCTACTTCGTCAGCGGGCATGTATTCTTTAGCCAATTTTACGAAGCTAACATAGTGGCCTGCCTCCGATACCATGAGCTCGTAATAAAATTTTTGCAGTTCCTCATCCCCTATATTTTTCCAGAGGAGCTTGAACCGTTCGCAGCTGCGCGCTTCTATCAAGGCATTTATCAAAAGGTGATCCATAAGCTGACGTTCACGCTTCCCTCCTTTTCTGATGTGCTTTACGAGTTCTACCACGTATTCATCAGGCCTGTTTCGGCCTAAGCCAAATCCACGTTTTTTGAGCTGCTCCAGAACTCGCTCAAAATGGCTCCATTCTTCAGCTACCAGGTCCGTCATCTCCTCTACAAGACGCGTTTTGTCAGGATATTTTACGATCAGGGAAATAGCAGAAGTAGCCGCTTTTTGCTCACAATACGCATGGTCTACTAATATTTCCTCTATATTTTTTTCAGCAATATTAACCCAGCGCGGATCAGTAGGCAGTTCTAGTCGAAGTATAGTTTTAGTAGGCTGAGTTGACATAGGTAATTAAAAAACTTAGTGATAGGTAATGTAATATGAAAGCAATGCAGTGATTAGCTTAAATTAAGCTTACCTCTTTTTTTCTATGTTAATCAAAAAACATCCATTTTATACCAAACACGAAACTACGGCGCATGCCAGGGTAACCAGGGGTAACAAAGTAGCCAGGCTCCCATAGTTCATTATTTGCGTGGCTCATTTTCAGGAATACGTTCAGGGTTTTGATGTCCGCATTCAGGAACACATCAATGACAGGGTAAGTGCTGAGTTCAAAATTATTCTGGAGATAAAACTGCTGCGTTACAGGCATGTAAGCATCAGCATAATAGCCCGTTGGCATATAGGCTTGTACACCAAATTGTCCGAATAGCGCCTTTTTAAACAGAAATCCCTCAAAGTATAGTTTTGAGTCAAACAGCCACTCTGGCACCCTTACTTTGTCTGCTTCATCCGTATTGGTGTAAGTAACAAAATTATCAAAGTGTATAGGTCCGAAATGGATGTTATGCGCAATCGTTGCACCTAAAATACGTTGTGAATTATCCAGCTGCTCCGGCACCGCATCCTCATTGAAGTAAATATAGCGTTTGATGTTGGTAAAATTTCCGGACAACTTTAAATACTGCCTACCGCCAAGCTTGCCTTCATATGAAACCTCTGTTCTGTCAAAAACAGAATTATTGAAGTTATCATTGTCCCACTCAAAGTGGTTACTTAACATAAACTGCTCAACCAATGAAGGAGAACGTAGTACGCGTTCCTGCGACACCTGTAATCCTGCAATTTTACCATGAGCCTTCACATGATAATCCGTTGAAACCTGGAACTCACCTTCGACCAATAACTCCGCCTTGTTCTCATAAAAAAGCTTGAGCTGGCCACCAACAAAAAGCTGGTTGTAATTAGCGTCTACAGAAGGGTGAATCTCACTATTAGTTGGGTCATTCTCTAAAAAATCTACCACACTATAGGCAACGTTTGCATGGCGATATTTTAGGTAAGCTTTATACAAAGATATCTTACTATTACCTGTTACCCCAAACAGGTTCTGTAATTCGCTATAGCTTGTCTCGTCGCTAGTCCTTTTAGACGTAAAGACCGTATCCGCCGGATAAAACACCAATCTGTTAACGCCATTGATCTCTTCCCTTCTAAGGTTATCGTCAGAGTATTTATCTACCTGTTTGTGCCAATCCAGTGTGTGGTACAGTTTCAGGTTTTCGCCGGCTAATTTAAATATGTTAGTCAGGTGCAGGTTATTTCTTTTCTCAGTTGTGGCAGCCTGATCGAGGTAAACACTCTCTGTTTCATAGTCAAAAAGATCATCTCTTGTGTCTCCAGGCAAAGGGCGTATACCTCCAAACTCAATCTGCTCATGCGCCATAAACGTGTAGTTAAAGAAAAGGTCATAGCGCTTGTTTTTGGAGGCATAGTGAGAGAAGGCCTTAACTGCCTGGTTGTCCACCAGTCCCGCACGTCGGTCAGAACTCCCTATCTGCTTATTGGCTGAAAGTATCTGGTAAGCTACACCGGCATTCCAGCGCTCGTTAATGTTACGCGCATAGGTTCCTTCAAAAACCTGCTCCCCACGTTGCCCTTGTACATAAAATAAATGTGAATAGGGCGAACGCGTATCAAAGTAATTTATGTGGTCAGGGTTATAGGCATAGCGGTCGAACACATTCTTGCCCAGTCTCACCCCTATCTTCTCAGGCATCCGGAATAATAGTGGCTGGGCCGCTGTGCCAACATTGCCTAAATGCTGATAATAAGTGGTGTCATTATACCAATACCGCTCATTATGCATGTTATTTATAGTAGTATCCACCCGCTTTCGCAGCAGGATACCTTCCAGTATATCCTTTTCATATAACTGCAAAGTAGTACGTGGACTATAAATGACCTTGGTAGTATCATCAATGATCTGCGCAAAGGCTCCTTTACCAGAGAACAGGCAAAGAACGAGGAGGAAACAGGCTATTAACTTACTTTTCACATTCAAAATTAATGATTTTAACGCAACATGCACATTTCTCATGCACCTATACTTTATTCATGCAGTTTAGGATATTTAACGCCTTAAACGCTTCTTAATATGTTCTAAAATAAAAGCATCAAACAGGTCACCATCTTTCACAAAATCTACTTCTATTGGTAAGTAGAAGAACGGCATGGTAAGGGTTAGTGACTCCAGTGTACCTTCGGTTAGCTTCACTGCATCTTTTCGTGTAGTTATTATGGTTATATCCTGAGACTTATGTGCATCAACAAAATCTTTCACTTTAGCCAGGTCATGTACCGAATACTCGTGATGGTCCGGAAAGATAAACTCCTCCTGTACCTCATAGTTTTGCTTCAGGAGGTATTGGTGCAGTGGCTTAGGATTGGCAATACCCGCCAGCAGCACCACTTTCTTTGTAATGTGTTGCGTTGATCCAAAAGCGACAGCACTTCCATATTTAATCCTGGAGAAGAAAATCCGTTTGCCGTAACCGGCATACTTCTGAATATTGTTTGCTATGGCAGCCATCGCATCAGGTGTAAGATCATCCGGGCATTTGCTCACAATAACCATATCGGCACGGGAAGCACCCGCTCTTGATTCGCGGAGCAAGCCTGCAGGCAAAACAAAGTCCTTATAAAAAAGGCGGCCATAATCTGTAAGCATAATGTTCAGAGAAGGTTGAACGGCCCTGTGCTGCATTGCATCGTCCAGGACCACAACTTCTATTTCAGGCCTATTGATCAGCAGTTGCTCGATCCCTGGCACCCGCTTTTCAGAAACAGCCACGCTAACACCAGGAAAATCGACATGATATTGAAAAGGCTCATCTCCTAGCTCTTCAGCAGTAGTATGCCCCTCGGCAAGTATAAAACCCTTGCTCTTGCGTTTGTACCCTCTGCTGAGCGTAGCCACTCTGTAACGATGTAAAAGGCGTAACAAATACTCTACGTGAGGTGTTTTACCGGTACCTCCCACTGTAAGATTACCAACGGCAATTACAGGTAAACCAAACGTTTTGCCAGGTTTGATTCCCTGGTCATACATGTAATTACGTACGGCAGTTACACCGGCATATGCCAGAGAGAAAGGCCAGAGCAGTAATTTGAGATATTTTATCATATTGCTTTAGGTAAAGCAAAATTAAGACTAATTTTATAGCAGCACGCCAAAGAAATAGAATTAGTAGAAACTATGATCACTACAATTCAGGAAGTAACGCAACTACTGGAGCAATTAGCCCCCTTATCCTATCAGGAAAGTTATGATAATGCCGGCCTGCAAACGGGAAACCCAAAGGCAGAAGTAAGAGGTGTTTTAGTTAGCCTGGACTGCACCGAGGAAGTTGTGGAGGAGGCTATTGAAAAAGGATGTAACCTTATAGTAGCCCACCACCCTGTCATCTTTAAAGGGCTTAAAGCGCTAACAGGAAAAACATATGTAGAGCGAACGATCATAAAAGCGATACAACATAACATCGCCATTTACGCTTCGCACACGAACCTTGATAGTGTACTACATGGTGTAAATACCAAAATAGCAGACAAACTAGGGCTGCAGGATCAAAAAATGCTGGTTGGTAAGCCGCGAACACTTATGCAGCTGGTGGCCTTTGTTCCGGTGCCTGATACCGACAATGTGCTTAAGGCGCTACATCAGGCAGGAGCCGGAAACATTGGAGAATATAACAACTGCAGTTTTCAGGTAAAGGGAACAGGGCGTTTTACTGCTTCCGACAAGGCTAATCCAACCTTAGGTAAGCCTGGCAAAGCCGAACAGGTAGAAGAAAACAGGATCGAACTTATTTTCCCGGCCCATTTAAAAAACAAGGTAATGGCTGCCCTGGTTAAAGCACACCCTTACGAAGAAGTAGCGCACTACCTTTACACACTAGAGAACCAGAACCAGGAAATCGGCATTGGCGTAATTGGTAATTTACCGGAGCACCTCACAGTTCAGGAGTTTCTTAAACACCTCAAGAATAAGATGCACCCAGAATGCATAAGACACACTACCACTGATAGGAACAGCATCAGAAAAGTAGCAGTATGTGGAGGCGCCGGAAGCTTTCTTATCAAGGATGCACTACGGCAAGGCGCAGACGCATTTGTTACAGGTGATGTGAAATACCATGAGTTTTTTGATGCTGAAGGTCAATTGCTGCTCACTGATATTGGCCACTATGAAAGTGAAGTATTCACAAAGGAGATTTTTTATGATACAATTTCCGAAAAGTTTACTAATTTTGCAGTCTATTTATCAAAAGTAAACACAAACCCTATCAGATACACCTATTAATACATGGAAAGTACTGTAGCCAGCAAATTAGAAGCATTATTAAAGCTTCAAAGCATCGATTCGCAGCTTGATGAAATTAGACGCGTTAGGGGTGACCTACCCGAAGAGGTTCAGGACCTGGAGGATGAAATTGAGGGCTATGAAGTAAGGGTTCGTAAATTTGATGATGAGGTTGCTGCATTAAATGAGTCTATTGCGCAGCGCAAACAAGCCATCAAAGACGCCGAAGGCCTGATTCGCAAGTATGAAGATCAGCAGCAAAACGTTCGCAACAACCGCGAGTATGATGCCATCACCAAAGAAATCGAACTTCAGAAACTTGAAATCCAGATCTCAGAGAAGAAAATAAAGGAGGCTCACTACCAGATCGAGCAGAAGAACTCTGAAATTGAAGGTACAAAGCACCGCTTGGATGAGCGCCGTAAGGACCTTGATAATAAGAAGCACGAGCTTGATCAGATCGTATCGGAGAGCGAAGACGAAGAAAAGAAATTAGAAGATGAGCGTGCTACAGCGGCATCTAACATCGAAGACCGCCTGTTAAGCGCTTACTCTAGAATTCGTAAGAACGTGAGAAACGGTTTAGCAGTAGTTACAGTTAAGCGTGATGCTTGCGGTGGTTGCTTTAATACTGTTCCGCCACAACGCCAGGCTGATATTGCAGCACAGAAGAAAGTAATCGTTTGCGAGCACTGTGGCCGTATTCTGGCTGGTGTAGAGCAGCGTGTATTTTAATTAACGCGTCAAATTGAGCGAAATACGCTTTTATTCAATATTAAAAAGGATGGCTCAACCCCATCCTTTTTTTTTGATGCTCTTGTTGTTAATACTTAGTAACAGCAACAGCAGCGCAGCTACGTCATCCTATTCCTCAACCATTTCAAAAGCCCATCAGGAGTACCTTAAACTAAAGATCGCCTCAGGTAACTACTATGCTAAAGAAGCGCTGAATTCTACCCCTTCCAATGCAGCGGCATTGCTGGTAAACAATTATGGTGACTTCCTAACACTCTGTGTGCAGCAGGACGCCAGTGTATATGAGGCGTTAATCACACAACAGGAAAACAGGTTAGCAAAAATCGGGGCGTTAGCAGAAAGGTCGGCTTGGCGCGATTATGCCTTAGCTGAAGTAAGAATGCAGGTTGGTCTAAGTAAACTATTGTTTGGCAATAAGTTGTCCGCTGCCTGGGATATCAGGCAGGCATATCTGCAATACGATGCCAATGCAAAAAAGTATCCTGAATTCATTCCCAATAAAAAAACATTAGGCGTTCTGCAGGTCCTGATCGGTTCGGTGCCTGATAAATACAAATGGTTCCTGAACATCATCGGGATGAAAGGCAGCGTTCGTGTTGGAATGGCAAACCTGAGAGCGGCAGCTTTTAATTCAAATCCTTTTCAGGAAGAGGCAAAGGTAATTTATGCCCTAACGCTTCAGCTAACAGATCAGGGTAAGGATGACCAGGCAGTAGCTATTCTTGAAAAAATAGTAGACCAGGAACCTGATAACCTTTTGTACCGCTTTGCTGCAATCCATCTCCTGAAAAAAACGAAGCACACAGACCAGGCATTGGAATACTATACTGAAAGGCCACAGAACAGCCAATACCTTACCTTTCCTTATCTCCGGCACATGGCAGCAGACCTTTACTTGTACAAAGGTTTGTATGAGAAATCGGCCCGTGAAAATCAGGCTTTCTTAAAACAACATAAAGGCGATCATTACATAAAAGCTGCAAACTACAAGCTTTACCTGGCTTATTATCTGAGCAATCATCAGCCGCAGGCATTATGGTATTATAAGCAAATAAGTGAGGCTGGCATTCAGGTGATCGAAGAAGATAAGTATGCGGCCCGGTTTGTAGAAAAGCAGGAAAAGCCTGAAAAGCATTTACTGATCTCCCGCTTACGTTCCGACGGTGGTTACTACCAGCAGGCCTTGAAAGCGCTGGATGAAGTTGATACTACATCTAATTCCCCCCTGGCTATTCGGGCTGAATATATGTACCGGAAAGCGCGTATTTACCACGGAATGGAAGATAAATTAAGCGCTATAAAATTTTATAAAAGTGCCATCGACCTATGCGGTTATTCCGATTTGTATTTTGCTCCGCATGCTGCATTGCAATTAGGTTATATTTACGAGGAATTGAATAAGAAAGAGCTCGCTAAAGTATACTTCAAAAAGGCGATGGCTTATCAGGACCATGAATACAAAAGTAGCATAGATGCAAAGGCCAAACTGGCCCTGTCTGCCTTATAGATTAGCTTACTAGTGATGCATACCTCCGAAATCTGTCTGAGCAAGATTCCTGTGTCTGGAAATGAATTCAGATTAAAAGCCTTGAACTGGGCTGCACAATACCCGCTGGTTGCCTACTACCAAAACAACGCTATACCTTACCCACACCATGGCTTTCAACATTTGCTGGCAGTATCTGCCGGAAAACCTTTGCCGTTAAATCAGCAGGAAAGCTTTGAGAGCCTGAGAAATGAAATCAGGAAACAAGACTCGCTGCTTTGTGGTTACCTCTCCTATGACTTAAAAAATCAGGTAGAAAAACTGAGCAGTCATAATTCGGATGCTATCGGGTTCCCCCTGATCTCTTTCTTCCGCCCTGAGATACATATATACATTAACAGCAGCAGCATAAACATCACTGTTACAGGCACAACTACCCAATCAGTTATTAACGCAATTCTTGCTACTCCATTACCGGAAACAGAGAAACTGCCGACGCTTAAGGTAAAACAGAGGGTATCACCAGAGCAATATATTGGTAATGTAGAGAAGATCAGGAAGCATATACTGGAAGGAAATGTATATGAATTAAACTACTGTATAGAGTTCTATGCAGAGAGTGTTGAAATCAGTCCTCTCCCACTTTACCTTGCCCTAAATGAAGCCTCACCTACACCGTTCTCAGGTTTTTTAAAATTGGAGGACAAATACCTGCTTTGTGCTTCCCCGGAACGATTCCTGAAGAAAAGCGGAGATAAACTGATCTCACAACCAATCAAGGGAACCATCCGGCGTGGTACCACACCGGAAGAGGATGCAGCGCTTCAAGATCAGTTGAGGCACGATGAAAAGGAGCTTGCAGAGAACATGATGATCGTGGACCTGGTACGAAATGATCTTAGCAGGGCATGCGCCACCGGAACTGTGCAGGTAGAGGAAATGTTCGGGATTTATGGTTTCCGGCAGGTGTCTCAGATGATATCTACCATTACAGGAAATTTAAAACCCGATCAGGATCTTGTGGATGCTTTGCAATGCACTTTCCCGATGGGCAGCATGACAGGAGCTCCCAAAATTAGTGCTATGCAACTAATTGAGGAACTTGAGGATACACGACGGGGGCTGTATTCGGGCGCCTTTGGCTATATCACAGAAAACCAGGACTGCGATTTTAATGTTGTGATTCGTAGCCTACAGTACAATGCCAGCCAAAAATATCTCTCTTTTATGGTAGGCAGCGCCATCACCTACGACTCAGAACCGAAACAGGAGTATGCAGAATGCCTGCTAAAGGCAAAGGCAATTTTGCAAGTATTGAATGCATGCATGACAAGCAAATAAATAATTATCGGGAGCTTAGGACAGCTCTACGTAGCTGAAAAAATTAGTTAACCGGATGAAAGTTGTAACCATTTAAAACCAACTCTGATTTCAGCTGTTCTTCTGCTCGAACATTCAATTTTCCACTTCATTTCCTGTCATTCTGTCACTATTTTGATCAGATTATAGTATATTTGCAGCTGTAAAAGTATTCGTATGGATCCAATTGTAGATTTAGATTTTATAGACAACCGCACACCTGAACAAGCTGCGGCATGTGATACCCATATTACCCAGGAAACACATACAGGCAAATCGCGCAAACTGTACATAGAAAGTTACGGATGCGCTATGAATTTTTCTGATAGTGAAATTGTGTCTTCCATCATGCATGAGCAGGGCTTTGACACAACCTCTGACATAGCACAAGCCGACCTGGTGTTTTTGAACACTTGCTCCATTCGTGAAAAAGCAGAACAGACAGTTCGTAACAGGTTAGGCCAGATAAACTATTATAAGAAGAAAAAACCATCCATGATGATCGGTGTGCTGGGCTGTATGGCAGAGCGTCTGAAAAAGTCATTGCTGGAGGAAGAAAAAATAGTGGATCTTGTAGTTGGCCCGGATGCCTACCGCGATCTGCCAAACCTGATCTGCGAAGTGGATGGCGGACAGAAAGCTGTAAACGTACTGCTCTCAAGAGAAGAAACGTATGCCGATATTAACCCTATTCGCCTTAACAGCAATGGTGTTAGCGCATTTATCTCGATTATGCGAGGCTGTGATAACATGTGCTCATTTTGTGTGGTACCCTTTACCCGTGGCCGTGAGCGTAGCCGTGATGCCCATTCTATTGTTCGTGAAGCCCAAACGCTGGTAGAACAAGGTTATAAAGAGGTGACATTACTTGGCCAGAATGTGGACTCTTATAAATGGGCTTCTGAAGATGGCACTGAAAATGTGAATTTCGCGCAATTACTGGAGAAAGTGGCATTGCTTTCCCCTGATTTGCGGGTTCGCTTCTCCACGTCTCACCCTAAAGACATCACAGATGAGGTGCTGTATACCATGAAGAAGTATGACAACATCTGTAAGTATATACATCTCCCTGCACAAAGTGGCAACTCCAGGGTACTGGAGTTGATGAACCGCACGTACGACCGGGAATGGTACCTTAACCGTGTAGATGCTATCCGTGCCATACTTGGCGACGATTGCGGCATCTCTTCTGACATGATCGCCGGTTTCTGCACTGAAACTGAAGAAGAGCACCAGGATACCCTGTCACTGATGGATTATGTGCAGTACGACTACTCTTATATGTTCTTCTATTCTGAGCGCCCTGGAACACTGGCAGCCCGCAAATTTGAAGATGATATTCCACTGGAAGTAAAGAAACGTCGCCTGGATGAGATCATTCAGAAACAGCGTGAAACCTCGCTGGCCCGAAATAAGCGGGATATCGGGAAGGTGCATCGTGTGCTCGTAGAAAACTTTTCAAAGAAATCTGACACACAGCTGAGTGGCCGAAATGATCAGAACAAAGTTGTCATCTTTGACAAAAAGCATTACAAAAAAGGTGATTATGTAAACGTGTTTGTACACGACTGCAGTGTAGGGACCCTGTTCGGCGAAGCGGTAGATTAGTTGTTCGGTCTACCTGATCTTCAAAACTGAAAATCATGCGCAATATTGATA
The DNA here is from genome assembly GCF_051904785.1 of Pontibacter sp. MBLB2868. Classification (NCBI taxonomy): domain Bacteria; kingdom Pseudomonadati; phylum Bacteroidota; class Cytophagia; order Cytophagales; family Hymenobacteraceae; genus Pontibacter; species Pontibacter sp. MBLB2868. The sequence continues at coordinate 1,731,436 of NZ_CP196710.1, forward strand.
TACAAAGTATAAAGCAACGTTTTGGCATTATTGGTAACTCACCCTTACTGAATCATGCTATTCAGGTTGCCGCACAGGTTGCCCCCACCGAGATGACGGTGCTCATTACTGGTGAAAGCGGCAGTGGTAAAGAATCCTTTTCCAAGATCATTCACCAGTTAAGCCCGAGAAAGCACGGCCAGTTTATTGCTATCAACTGTGGAGCGATACCGGAAGGAACAATAGACTCGGAGTTATTCGGACACGAAAAAGGATCTTTCACTGGTGCCTCAGAAACAAGAAAGGGTTATTTTGAGGTAACAGACGGAGGCACTATTTTTCTGGATGAGATCGGTGAAATGCCGCTCGGAACACAGGCAAGATTGCTTCGCGTGCTGGAAAACGGTGAATTCATTAAGGTAGGATCTTCAAAGGTTCAGAAAACAGATGTGCGTGTAGTAGCTGCTACCAATGTGAACCTGATGAATGCCGTGGAAAAAGGCAAGTTTCGGGAAGATCTCTATTATCGCTTGAATACGGTGCCTATCACTGTGCCCTCATTACGGGAACGCGGGGATGATATCTACTTACTATTCCGCAAGTTTGCAGCTGATTTTTCGGAGAAGTATAAAGTTAAACCGATCACGCTCACCCCGGATGCAATTCAGGTGCTGATCTCCTATCGTTTTCCAGGCAACATCCGTCAGCTTAAAAATATTGTAGAGCAGATCTCGGTTCTGGAGTATAACCGCGAAATTGATGCGCAAAAGCTAAAGCATTACCTTCCTGGTGAGCAAGGCAGCAGTTTGCCAGCCCTGTTTAATAAAGAGACTTCCACAGATCAGCCTTTCTCAGAAAGAGATATCCTGTATAAAGTACTTTTTGATATGCGCCGGGATGTTTCTGAGCTTAAAAAGCTGGTGTTCGACATCATGACCCATCAGCCTAATGATCAGGACCTTATAAAGGAACATGGCCACTTGTTTGACAATATAGAAACTGTTAACGGGCGTACAACTTTCCAGCAACAGGAGCACAAACACGCAGATAACTTTTACCTGCCAGTAAAGCAGGCGCAGATGCAGGATTATGAAGATCAAAAGGTAGAAGATATTTCGCACGAGACAGAAGAAGAAAGCTTATCTTTAGAAGACAAAGAAAAGGAGCTGATCCTGAAAGCGCTTAAAAAGCATAATAACAAGCGGAAATATGCCGCTCAGGATCTGGGAATATCAGAAAGAACACTTTACCGCAAATTAAAGCAGTATGACATTGAAGATTAATTATAAGGTACTTGCCCTGGTACTACCCTTGCTTCTGTTAGCGTGTGGCGGGTGTGGTATCTACTCCCTGTCAGGTTCTACTCTTCCGCCTGACGTGAAGACCATTTCGATCCAGAACTTTGAAAACCCAACCGGGGAAGGTCCTGCAAACCTTACAAACATTGTTACCAATAACTTCAAGAACTTTTACCGTCGTAACACAAATTTAAATATCGCGCAACGCGACGGGGACTTGCAATTAGAGGGGCAGATCGTTAGCTTTACCTATACACCCGCTGCGATACAAAGAGAAGGTGTACAAGATATAGCGGGACTGAACAGATTAACGCTAGGTATACAGGTACGCTATAACAACACAAAAAATCCTGAAAAGAACTTTGATCAGCTGTTTAGCATTTCTCAGGATTTTCAGCAGGATGTGGATGTTACACAGATCTCTCCTGCTGCCATAGAGCAGCTTACAGAGCGACTTGTAACGGATGTGTTCAATAAAACAGTAGCCGACTGGTAGTTATAACCCCCAGCAGAACGATTACTAGACCTAATGAATAAATCAGCTTTTCTTAAACTGATAAAACAGGTATCGGATATCTCGGACCAGCAAACAGAGGAGCTGGAAAAGGTAGCCGCTACTTTCCCGTATTGCCAGACAGCCCATCTTCTACTTGCCAAGTCAGCTTATGACAAAGGAAGTATGCTTTCGTCGCAACGCCTGCGCAAAGCATCGTCCTATGCCACTGACCGTCAACTGCTCAAACGAATCATCTATACATCTTCTGTGGCAGAACCTGTTTTTGACACACAGGTAGCAACAGAAGAACAAGCACATTCTGAAGCCTCTCATGTTAAACCTGCACTTGATGACAACACAGCTCAAGCGCCTGTTTATGAGGATTATATATTAGGTGAGATTGTAGACAGTGATGAGCTGGATTTTACAGAAGAAACAGAAGAGGAACAAGCAATTGCTGCGAATAGTACTGACCAGCATAAAGTAACCGATGAGCTAGCAGCTCCCAAGGCTACGTTAGCTGACAACGAGCTGCCGCCTATTTCCGAAGAAGCAGAGAACATTGATTCAGAAGCAGAGAACGTTGATTCGGAACTTGCGATGCTTTTGACCATCAACAGCCTTAGTTCTTCTTTCACAGATTTACTGGCAGAAAGATTAGAAGACGCAGCTGAGGCTGTATCTGAAACTACTCCAGCAGAAGAAACAGATAGCAGTTCAACGGATACCGAAGCTGAGTCGCACACTAATGAAGACGGGTCTGAGGAGCCGGTTTCTTTAAGTTTGACAGAGGAAGAACCCCAAACCGAGGATACTTTTGAACCTGCCGAGGCGCCGGTGAACTATAGCTTTCATGAAATTGACCGCATATTAGTTGCTGATGCGCTTGGCTATTGGATGGCTTCGAGCAGAATGGGCGAATCACTGGAGCTAAAAAATGATTATACCCGGCCTTCTGCCAGTTTCCATCCGGAGTTAATTTTAGAGTACAGTAAAACGCATGAGCTGGAAAAAGCTGTTCCGGCTGCCCAGAACGATATAAGCTGTCAATTGGAAATAATTGATCAGTTCCTTAAGCTAAATCCACGGCTTAAAACAATGAATAACATCAAATTAAAGCCGGAGCCGCAGGAAGACCTTTCATTAAAGAGTACGAAGATCAAGAAAGGAATGGCCTCTGAAAACCTGGCTTCCATCTTCCTTAAACAAGGCAAGGTGAAGAAAGCTTTGAAAATATATGAGCAACTCATTTTGAAAAATCCGGAAAAAAAGAGTTACTTTGCCGAACAGATAGAAAAATTACAAACCTTAAGCTAATATGTACATCGCCCTTATCAGTATTATTGTTTTCATTTGCGTGCTGCTTATTTTGGTTGTGTTGGCTCAAAATCCTAAAGGAGGCGGACTTTCAAGCCAGTTCGGTGGTAGCACCAGCCAACTTATGGGCGTTAAGCGCACAGGAGATCTGCTGGAGAAACTTACTTGGGGCTTTGCTATAGCACTGGTAGTTCTTACACTTGGCACACACATGATGGGAAATTCAGCCAACAATGGTGGTGCTCTTGAAAGAACGATCAACGAAGAGCGTGCCCGTCAGTCTAACCTGCCTGCTGCTCCTTCTACTTTACCAGGAACAACTGCTGACACAACGGCTGCTATACCTGGTGCTGCAGAGATACCTGCCATGATAGACACAGCAAATTAGTAAGCAAGTACTAAACATAAACAAAGAAGCCGGCCTTATGGGGTCGGCTTCTCTGTTTTAAGGGAATCTGAACGTGGCTGTCAGGTTCTTTCCTAAAAAGTTCCCGTCTGTCAGCCAAATATGTCAAACTTGTCAGGTGCTTTAGCGTTTAATGCTGAAAAAATGACTTAGAATGGCAGGAAATCAGCCTTGGCACAGGAAGTGATAGTACCCATGAGGTTATAAGCTAAAATATCAACCGTTAAACTTAATAACATAACAACTATGTCAATCAGCATTAAACCATTAGCAGACAGAGTAATTGTAGCTCCTGCTGCAGCAGAAGAAAAAACAAAGTCTGGTATCATCATTCCTGACACTGCTAAAGAGAAGCCACAGCGTGGCGAGGTAGTAGCCGTTGGCGAAGGTAAAGTATCTGAGCAAGGCTCTCTGATGAAACCACAGGTTAAAGTAGGTGACCAGGTGTTATATGGCAAGTATGCAGGAACAGAGATATCTGTAGAAGGCAACGATTACCTGATCATGCGCGAATCTGATATTCTGGCAGTCCTTTAATTCAAACCAATTCATTCAATTATCTAATAGATATAACTATGGCTAAAAACATCACATTTGATGCCGACGCTCGCACCAAAATAAAGGCTGGCGTTGACAAACTGGCAAATGCTGTTAAAGTTACCTTAGGTCCGAAGGGCCGCAACGTGATCATCGATAAAAAATTCGGTGCTCCAACAATTACTAAGGATGGCGTTTCAGTAGCGAAAGAAATAGAGCTGAAAGACGCGATCGAAAACATGGGTGCTCAGTTAGTAAAAGAAGTTGCTTCTAAAACTGCTGACCAGGCCGGTGACGGTACTACTACTGCTACTGTACTCGCTCAGGCGATTTACACAGCTGGTATCAAGAACGTTGCTGCCGGTGCTAACCCAATGGACCTGAAGCGTGGTATCGACAAAGCGGTAGACGTGGTAGTTAAGAACCTGCGTTCACAGTCTAAAAAAATCGAGAACTCTTCCGAGATCTCTCAGGTAGGTACTATCTCTGCCAACAACGATCCTGAAATCGGCAAAATGATCGCTGATGCAATGGATAAAGTAGGTAAAGACGGTGTAATCACTGTTGAGGAAGCAAAAGGTACAGAAACTGAGGTAAAAACTGTAGAAGGTATGCAGTTTGACCGTGGTTACCTTTCTCCATACTTCGTTACAAACGCGGAGAAAATGGAAGCTGAGTTTGACAACCCTTATATCCTGATCTACGACAAGAAAGTTTCTACCATGAAAGAATTGCTTCCTGTATTGGAGCAAGTAGTTCAGACAGGTAAAGGCCTTATCATCGTTGCTGAAGATGTTGACGGGGAAGCACTTGCTACCCTGGTAGTAAACAAGCTGCGTGGCTCGCTTAAAATTGCTGCTGTTAAAGCTCCGGGCTTCGGCGACAGAAGAAAAGCTATGCTGGAGGATATCGCTATCCTGACAGGAGGTACTGTTATCTCTGAAGAGCGTGGCTATAAGTTAGAGAACGCAACACTGGAGTATCTTGGCCAGGCAGAGAAGGTTATCATAGACAAAGACAATACAACGCTTGTTAATGGCGCTGGTCAGAAAGATGATATCGTAGCTCGCGTTAACCAGATCAAAGCGCAGATGGAAACAACTACATCTGACTATGATAAAGAGAAACTGCAGGAGCGTTTAGCGAAGCTTTCAGGTGGTGTGGCCATCCTTTACATCGGTGCTTCTACAGAAGTTGAGATGAAAGAGAAGAAAGATCGCGTTGATGATGCACTTCACGCTACGCGTGCAGCCGTTGAAGAAGGTATTGTAGCAGGTGGTGGCGTTGCCCTTATCCGTGCTATTGCTGCCCTTGACAACGTTGATGTATACAATGCAGATGAGCAGACAGGTGTTCAGATCATCAAGACAGCACTTGAGGCGCCTCTTAGAACGATCGTATCTAACGCAGGTGGTGAAGGCTCAGTAGTTGTTCAGGCAGTTCGTGAAGGCAAAAGTGACTTTGGTTACAATGCTCGTGACGATAAGTATGAGAACATGTTTGCTGCAGGTATCATCGACCCAACTAAAGTAACGCGTCTTGCACTTGAGAACGCTGCTTCGATTGCTGGTCTTTTACTTACAACTGAATGTGTAGTATCTGAAGAGCCAGAAGATGAAAAAGGTGGTGCTCCATCTATGCCTCCAGGAATGGGTGGTATGGGCGGCATGATGTAATCATCTTTCCATATACTATAAAAGAACCCGGGCCTTTGTTGGTCCGGGTTCTTTTTTTTAATGCTAGTTACCAGGGCTAAAGTAACTCTTTAACCGTAATATGTATTTCATGTGGGGCAACTTCATCGCCTCCGAAGTATGGGTACAACAGGTACCCTTCTCCGGGGCCAGTACAGAACCTGGGCATTATCACTTTAACCTCGTTTACCAGAAATACATATTGATTCTCTTCAAACCTGAGCTCACAGATAGTAGGTTTCCCAACTTGCAGAGCTGAAATAAACTGGTAAGAACGCTGTTGGTTTGTATAAGTATAGGCCAGTATTTCCAATCTGTTATTAAACCATCTCCAGCCAAAGCGTGCACTGTTAGTATGATGTAGTGAGTTACAGTCAGACAAGCCGTAGAGCTTATTTATGTCTCCCTGGTTCCTGGGGTCCAGCGTCTGGTAAACTGCTGAGCTATCAAACGTAACTTCAAAACGCATAATCTTGGTACTGACGCTCTTCAGTCCGTTATTACAAGAGTGCTCACCTTTCATGATAATATAATGACCACTACTACCCTGGTCAGGAACTACAAGGTCGTCAACCGCTTTAATTATATCACAAGAAAAAAATACGAGGGGTATAAATAAAATGATCAAAGAGATCTTGTACAATTTTTTAAATGAGGCTGGTAACATGGCTAAAAGTATAGAATCAGAATAAGGGCAATTTAAGTAATAGAAAAGAGTGTTTGATTCTGACAAATGTTGTGGTAGAACATTTTATCATTTTAAAAAAGTTTAAAAATAAATACAAAAAAAGGCTCCTGCTATTTCTAGCAGGAGCCTTTAAAATTTATATTAGTTACTACTATTAATGGATGCCATGCATCAGTTTTACTAATCGCTTGGATAGTAAGAAAAGTATGAAAGCTGCTGCTGCTGCAATACCTACAAATATCATGAAGAAGGTAGACATTGACTGCGTCTGTGCCATTTCATCGATCATACCTGCAAGCGCACCGCCAATATAGTTACCAATAGCGGAAGCGAAGAACCAAACCCCGAACATTACACCCACCAATCTGATCGGTGAAAGTTTATTCACGAATGAAAGACCTACCGGAGATAAGCAAAGCTCGCCCATCGTGTGCAATAGGTAAGCAAATACTAACCATAACATGCTAACTCCTGCTGTCTCGGCACCTTTAGGAATAGAAAGCGAACCGAAAACAAGTACTGCAAATCCAAGAGAAAGTAACAGTAAGCCAATAGCAAACTTATATGGGCCATCCGGATCAATATTACGCTTCGACAGCTTTACCCATAGCATAGAGAACACAGGTGCAAGCGTAAAGATAAAGAAGGCATTGACAGACTGGAACCAGGTTGCTGGTACTTCAAAGTTCAGGAAGTCAATCGTTCTGTCTGTGTACTTATAAGCAAAGATGTTCATGGAAGAACCTGCCTGCTCAAAGGCTAACCAGAAAAGGATAGAGAAGAAAGAAAGTGTGAAAATAACAGTTAAACGATCACGCTCAACTTTAGTAAGCGGCTCTTTTGGTTTCTGAGCTACAGACTTGTCTACTTTTTCAGGCTTAAGACCAATCTTGCCAAGCTTGCGTCTGCCAAGGTAGAACTGAACAAGGCCTAAGCACATACCTATACCAGCTGCTCCGAATCCATAATGCCAGCCAACAGTTTCGCCTAACCATCCACATATCAAAGATCCCAGGAAGGCTCCCAGGTTAATACCCATGTAGAATATAGTATAAGCAGAGTCTTTTAATTTACTTCCTTCAGGGTAAAGCTGCCCAACCATTGAAGAAATATTTGGCTTAAATAGTCCGTTACCCAGAATAAGAAGCCCAAGGCCTGCATAGAAGAACGGCATTGACTCTATAGCAAGGGAAGCATGGCCCAGTGCCATCAGGGAACCACCGATAAGTACTGCAGACCTGAATCCAAGGTATTTATCAGCTAAATAACCACCTAAAAGCGGTGTTACATATACTAAGCCTGTGTAGAGGCCATAAAGCTGACCTGCATCGGCTGAATTCCAACCTAATCCTCCTTTTGAGATCTCAGAGATTAGATAAAGAGTTAGCAGGGCTCTCATACCGTAGTAGCTGAAGCGTTCCCACATTTCTGTGAAGAAAAGCATGTACAGCGCCTTTGGGTGTGACAACTTAGCCCCTTCTTTCTCTGTACCATATGGTACATTATGTTTACTGACTAGATCAGTTACCGGGCGTTCTTTGTAAGACATAAAAAAGATTAAAAGGTTTGTTATTAGTTTAAAAACAGCCTAAGTGGAATGTAAATATATAATTCTGGCGGAACAGTGACAAACATTTGGCAGTGCAGCCCTAAATAATGTTCTGAACTGAAATCTGCGAAAAAATTACAAAAACCTCTTAAACAGCAACAAAAATCAAAAAACAATGCTTCTTTGTCTACGTAGACACCTGCAGAAGCATATTAGGTGGAAGATTGCGAAGTATACTGCAAAAGAAGGTGCTTGGCACACTTGTTTATCGCAGTTCCAATCTGATGAAAGTGATTTTAAAAATTAAACACAACTCATGTTACTTACCAACTACAAACTGTACGTTAATACAGCATCAGTGCTCATCGATTAGATGCATCCAAAAGTAGCTCCATGGAGCAAAATCTTTCACAACAGCAAACAGCTTTTTATCTAAACTGAGCGTTCAAAGAAAGTAAATATATCAGTTTAAATGCAGTATGGCAAATAATTAACGCATCTCCTGTTTTGTTGCAGCAAGTCTGTGCAATATTTGCAAAACAGGATATTTTGATATATTTTTTTTATATTTTTGTACCACGTAACCGAATAATACTGTTCATATAATAAAACACAAAGTATTTCAATGAAAGAAACCGGACATAAATCAAATGCAGTAGGACTTGAGTCTATCGGCATTAAGGAGGCTAAAGAGGTTCTATGGAACCTTACTCCTGCAGAACTGGTGGAAGAAGCCATTAAAAATGGTGAAGGCGTTCTGACTAATACAGGTGCGCTGATGTGCGATACAGGAAGTTTTACCGGTCGTTCACCTAAAGATCGTTTTGTTGTAAAGGATGAGAAAACAGCTGATACTGTTTGGTGGGGTGATATAAACATCGCATTTGATCCGGAGAAGTTTGATCAGTTACAGGAGAAAATGACTGATTTCCTGAAAGATCGCAAACTTTACGTGCGTGATGCTTATGCAGGCGCTCATCCTGACTATCGTCTGAATCTGCGTGTAGTTAACACACAAGCATGGCAGAACCTCTTCTGCAACGACATGTTCCTGCGTTTAACTCCGGAAGAACTGAAAGACCATCAGCCAGAATTTACCATTATTTGTGCGCCAGAGTTTAAGGCTGATCCTGCTGTTGATGGTACTAGACAGGAAAATTTTGCTATTATCAACTTCACCAAAAACATGATCCTTATCGGTGGTACAGGGTATGCCGGTGAAATGAAAAAAGGTATTTTCGGTGTCTTGAATTATATCCTGCCACAGGAGCGCCAGACACTCTCAATGCACTGCTCTGCCAACGTTGGTAAAGACGGTGACACAGCCATCTTCTTTGGTTTATCCGGTACTGGTAAAACAACTCTTTCCGCTGACCCTGAGCGCGGCCTGATTGGCGACGATGAGCATGGTTGGGCTAAAGACAGTGTTTTTAACTTTGAAGGCGGTTGCTATGCCAAAGTTATTGACCTTACCCACGAAAAAGAACCACAGATCTGGGATGCTATCAAGTTCGGTGCTATTGTTGAGAATACACGCTTTTATGAAGGCACCCGCACAGTAGATTACACCAATAAGTCAGTAACGGAGAATACACGTACTGCTTACCCGATCTACCACATCGATAATGCGATTGAACCATCCAGAGCAGATATTCCTAAGAATATTTTCTTCCTTACCGCAGATGCGTTTGGCGTATTGCCTCCAATATCCAAACTGAACACCAGCCAGGCTATGTATCATTTCATTTCAGGGTATACTGCAAAAGTTGCAGGTACTGAAGTGGGTGTAACTGAACCGCAAACAACTTTCTCTGCTTGTTTCGGTGCTGCATTCCTTCCGCTACATCCAACCAAGTATGCTGAAATGCTGGGCAAGAAAATGGAGGAAAGTCATGTAAATGTATGGCTTGTAAATACAGGTTGGACTGGCGGCCCTTATGGTGTGGGTTCACGTATGAAACTGCCATATACGCGTGCAATGATCACAGCAGCTTTGAACGGGGAACTGAACAATGTAACATATACGAAGCATCCTATCTTTGGTGTGGAGATGCCTAATAGCTGTCCTAATGTTCCTGACAACATTCTGAATCCGCGTAACACCTGGTCAGACAAGGCCGAGTATGATGCAAAAGCAGCAGACTTAGGATCAAAGTTTGTTAAGAATTTCCAGAAATATTCAGCTTTCGCAAATGAAGAAATCTTAGCTGGCGCTCCTAATGTAGAAGTAACAGCTTAACATTTCATTTTTATAAAATAAAAGCCTCTCTATTTAGTTAGAGGGGCTTTTTCATTAAAACCCAGGCTGCTCGCTCATTTTACTTTCGTATAAGTAAGTAACAGGCATACTGACCAGAAAAACCTTAAAACAAAAACCATAAAAGTGCACTTATTCTATACCCCTGACATATCCGGTGAAATTTATACGCTAAACGAAGAAGAGTCTAAGCATTGTACCCGTGTGCTTCGGTTACAACAAGGTGATACTGTATACCTTGTGGATGGCATTGGCGGGATGTATACTGCTGTTATTCAGGATGCGCATCAGAAGAAATGCCAGCTGCAAGTAATTGACAAGCAGATAGAATACGGCAAACTTCCTTATGTATCCCACATTGCCGTTGCTCCTACAAAGAATATGGATCGCATGGAGTGGTTCGTAGAAAAAGCGGTTGAAATAGGTGTCAGCGAAATCACATTCCTGCTCTGTGAGCATTCAGAAAGAAAGAACCTGCGCCTTGACCGACTTGAAAAAATAGCCGTCAGTGCCATGAAACAATCACAGAAAGGCTATATGCCCCTGATGAACGACCTGACACCCTTCCATCGTTTTGTACAAAAGGCCTTTAGCGATTCAACTTTTATTGCACACCTGGAAGATGATGCTACTAAAAGCTTGAAAGATTATTACAGCTTCGGACAGCCGCACTGCATCATGATCGGTCCGGAGGGAGATTTTTCGCCGGCAGAGATCAAGGCTGCGTATGCAGAGGGTATAAGGCCGGTTACTTTAGGCCAAAGCCGACTACGAACCGAAACGGCGGCACTGGTGGCCTGCCATACGTTAAATGTACTGCACGATGTGTTTGCCCCGTTATAAGTAAAGTCAGCAGCTTTAAATAATTCCTACATAATCTGAAAATGAAACATTACCTGTTCACCCTGCTCCTGTTCATTATGTTTGTGCCGGCAAGTATGGCACAGAATTACAGCTTCAAAATAGCTAAGCTAAAGTATAATGGCGGTGGTGACTGGTATGCGAATAAAACGTCTTTACCTAACCTGATCCGGTTCTGCAATCAAAACCTGAACATGAACATTGCCCCCGACGAGGCGGTGGTGGAGGTTGGTAGCCCGGAACTATTCAGTTATCCTTTTGTGCATATGACGGGGCATGGAAACGTTGTTTTTACAGATGCTGAGGCTCAGAACTTGCGTAACTACCTGCTAAGCGGCGGGTTTCTTCACATTGATGATAATTACGGGCTGGATAAGTATATCAGGAATGAGATGAAAAAAGTGTTTCCCGAATACGAGTTTGTGGAACTGCCTTTCGACCACCCAATCTACCACCAGAAGTATGATTTCTATAATGGGCTACCCAAGGTACATGAGCATGATAATAAACCGCCCCAGGGATTTGGTATCATTCATAAAGGGCGCCTGGTGTGTTTTTATACCTATGAGACTGACCTAGGCAATGGTTGGGAAGATCAGGAAATTTACAATGATCCTGAGCCTATCAGGCAACAGGCTTTACGTATGGGAGCCAACATACTTACTTATGCCATGGTGCACTTTATGTAATGCGGCTTAACAGCAGATTTTTCTATCAGAAAAGGTGGATAGTTTACAGCGCTAATTATACTTGCGGTTTAATATTTCAGTCAATATGATTGCATCACGAACGGTTGTGGGGTTACGGAGCAATTTTGCATAATGGCTTGTACGCTGTAGCCTCACCTCCTTCTCATACGCCTCAAATACGGGTTTATTTCGTTTACCTGATCGTTTAGCCGCTTCCAGTGCCTCTGCTGTTTTTTCCCAGGAAAGAGCTCTTGGCGCTTTATCTTCGTAACTCTTATACTTTATCTCGGCTGGCATTACAGGAGCAAGAGGCGGGATATTCTCCTGCACCTTTTCTTTGGCTGCTTCTACTATAGCTCTACCCTTTTCCGCTTTTGGTTGCAACTCGCGCAGTATATCCTCAAATGAAGTTGAAGGCTTGCTGGGGTAATCCGTGGCTCCTTTTTGGTTGCGTGGCGCGGGTAGCTCATCTTCATCCGGGGTTTTAAATGCTTTTCGCCACTGTGTGAACAGGAAATAGGCGACAGCGGCCAAAATATAAAGTATGATCTTAAAATCGTCCATGGATCTTGTCTCTTTACCAAATATAAACTTTTAGCTGCAATTAAAAAATTGGAGATATTTGCAGGTACTAAAACCATCTGATGATACCGGACAAGCACAACTACAATTGGTTGCCTATCACCCTCTTGTTACTATTTATAGTTTTATACTATACTTTGTCGCATGAGGGTATATATTATGCAGATGATCTAAGTTACAGCCATTACGCATCTTTGTTGGCTGAAAACGCTTTCGACCTCAGCACATTACTTGGGCATACATTCATACATCGGCCAACGGTATATGGGCCAACAGCAATATTGTATGCATTCTTTGGCATCAACAAAATCACCTATACCTTATGGCCGTTATGGTGTACCCTTGCTACAGTTTTACTGGTAAACTACGGCATGCCACAAAAAATGAAGGAGGAGCGTTGGTATGCTATGCTGTTCCTGGGGCTTAATTTTTACTTCCTGTACTTCAGCAACATCCTGTACCCAGATAATATTGTTACATTTTTCTCCTTCAGCGCAGCCCTGATCGTATTCCATGCGAGGCAAAGCATTTCTTATCTTTACTTAAAAGGATTTGCCACAGCACTTCTCCTCTTATGGGCATTTATGGCTAAAGAAACGGCTGCATTTTACCTGCCTTTCCTGGTAATGGTAACCTGTTATGATGTCCTGAAGAAGAAAGACAAAAGGATTCAGTTTTGGTTTGCCACCTGGTTTTCAGTTATTCTGTTAGGCATTTTATACCTGACTTATTACTACATAAGCACTGGTAATGCCTTTCAACGGTTTCTTGATATAGAAGAGGCTAACTATGTATACGACAATTACCTGACTGCTCCAAGCCATTCGTATTTAAAGCGGCTTCTCTGGGAACCCATCAGTGTCATGATCTCCACAGGCACATTTATACCATTCGTATTTCTTTTTGGCAGTGGTAACGAAGAATCAGGGGCGCACCATGAAACCAGGCGCTATTGGATGATTCTTTTCTTGACAGGCCTTGCATCTTTATGGTTTGCAAGCACTTCCTATACCGGTTATAACCCTATTTCATTGGATGGGCGTATGTTTAACCTGCTCATTCCGCCGTTAGCCATCGCTGCGGCGATTGGTTTGCCGGGAAAAATTCGACAGGCCAGGTATACACTTTTGTACCTTCTGCTCTTTATTGCTGCTGCATTGTATCTGCATGATAAATCGGCTATTCCTTACATACTGCTGGCTGGCTTCTTCCTGATACAGTTTTTTTACCTTGTTTACCTGAACAAGAGTGTGCACCGCTTAGCAATAGTTGTTTTTGCTGTTTGCTTCCTTATCAGGCCTTTATACTTTATTGCGAAACCGCAGGTACTCCATTATGAGGCGCATCAAGAGGTGATTTCATTCCTGGATAAACATGCAGGTCAGAAAGAGGTACTTCTGCTTTCACCGGGCTATTTAAAAAAGGCTGCTTCATACTATTCCCATTTTATACAGCATAAGCACATCAACTTTGCTTATTATACTTCTTATGCCTCCCTTAAAAATACCCCAGCAAAGGCTGAAGTGTATTTAATTGTTAATGAGCGCATCAATACACAAACTCCATTTACAGAGCAGATAAGCACTGAAATGATAAACAAATTATACAAAAATAAGCACCAGGTATTCCGGCAAGGCCCACTTATCCTCTATAAACTTGACGCAGCTGTTATAGCTAATTGAGAAAAATACTCTTATTTTTGAAATTGGATTGAAGAGTTTCTGCGAACGCGAATGCAAGTATCAAGATTAGAAATTAAAGGGTTTAAAAGCTTTGGCGACCGTGTCGTCATTAATTTTGACAACGGGATCACCGGTATTGTCGGCCCGAACGGGTGTGGTAAGTCCAACATTGTTGATGCCATACGCTGGGTGCTGGGCGAGCAAAAGACCCGTAACCTCCGTTCCGATAAAATGGAGAACGTTATTTTTAACGGTTCCAAAACCCGAAAGCCGACACAGATGGCGGAGGTGTCCATCACATTTGATAATAACAAGGGGATTCTGCCCACGGAATACTCTCAGGTAACCGTCACCCGTAAATATTACCGCACCGGTGACAGTGAATACCTGCTCAATGGCGTTACCTGCCGCTTAAAAGACATCAACGAGCTTTTCCTGGATACTGGCATTGGCTCTGACAGTTACGCGATCATTGAGCTGAAGATGGTAGATGAGATCCTTAACGACAAGGAAAACTCACGCCGTTTACTGTTCGAAGAAGCTGCTGGAATCTCCAAGTTCAGAGTGCGTAAGAAACAGACACTAAAAAAACTTGAAGAGACAGACGCTGACCTTGAACGTGTGGAAGACGTGCTCTTTGAGATCGGTAAAAACATGAAAACGCTGGAGCGACAGGCGAAGCAGGCCATCAGGTATTTCCAGCTTAAGGATGACTATAAAAAGCACAGCCTGGAATATGCCCGTAGAAATATCTCGCAGTACCAGCACTCTTTGGAGCGCCTCCAGCTGGATGTGCAACAGGAGACAGAGCTAAAGGAGGGTTATGTTGCCGCTGTAACAGAAGCAGAGGATGCTATCGCTGACCAGAAACAAGAGCTTAACAACACACAACAGGAACTGGCAGAAAGCCAGAAAACAATGCAGGTGCAAACAGCCAAACTGCGTCAGCTGGAAAATGACATTAAACTGAAGGCAGAACGTGGCAATTACCTGCAGGAGCGTATTAACACACTGCGCCAGCAGATAAGCCAGGATACTGCCACCATGCAGCATACCCAGGAAAGTATACTGCAGCTGCGTGATGAGCTGATGGAGGTACAGGATAAGTTCTCTGAAGCTGAGGAACAGGTTACAGAGATGCGGGAGCAGCTCCAGGAGGCAAATGAGCAGAAGGCGGAAATACAGGAAGCTTTCCAGGCACTGACCCTGCAGCAGAAGACAAAGCAAAACGAAGTATACCAGTTAAGCAAATCCCTGGAGATAGGCCAGGTACAGATACAGAACATTAACCAGGAACTGGAGCGCCTGCAGCAGCAGCAATCAAATGCTGATGAAGACGGACGCATTCTGCAAGAGCAGCTACAGGAAACACAGCAGACGCTGGAGGAGAAAACATCGGAACTGGTACGCCTACAGGCAAACGAAGAAACACTTCAGCAAAATATAGAGACCACTGAGCTTAACATTGAAACGCTTAAGTCGCAGCTTGTAGAGGTAAACCGGACACTAGACTCCAGGCAGAACCAGTATAGCCTTACAAAATCCCTGGTGGAGAACATGGAAGGTTTTCCGGAAGCAATTAAGTTTCTTAGTAAAACAGAAGAATGGAAAAAGCCGGCCCCGCTCCTGTCAGACATCCTTACATGCGAAGCTGAATATAAGCCACTTATAGAAAGTTACCTGGAGCAGTACATGAACTACTTTATTGTAGATGAGCTGCAGGATGCTGTTGAGGCAGTAGCCCTCCTGAAGAGCGAGAACAAGGGCCGCGCTAACTTTATCATACTTTCAGAAATTGAAGAACTGGAGCCTACCGCTACGTTCAGCGAAGGGAACCTGAAGGCCGCCTACGAAGTGGTATCTGCTGAAAAGAAATACAGCAGCCTGATGAAGTATATGCTTCGGAATGTATATATCAGCGATGAATCTGAAGAAGAATTATACGAGAGCGACTACAAGATCATCATTCTGAAAGATGGTAGCGCTATCCGTAAACCACTAAGTCTATCCGGTGGCTCTGTAGGTGTTTTTGACGGAAATCGTTTGGGACGCAAGCAGAACCTCGAAAAGCTGGAGCAAGAAGTGAACGAATTGCAGCAGCAAGCGGACCTGTTGCAAAGCCGCGTGAACACGCAGCACCAGATATTGCTCAACCACAAAAACGAATCACAGAAAGAGGCGATTAAGCTTTTGGAAAAAGAGGTTTCAAAGCAGCAGCAAGAACTGCTTACCGTTCGGATCAAGTATGAGCAGTATCAACAGAACCTGAAAAACTTTGACCAGAAACGTGATGAGCTGCAGGAAAGACTGGTTGAGCTTCGGGAGCAAAGCCTGGAGGTATCTCCGCAGGCGGAAGCTGATATGAAAGAGCTGCAACGCCTGGAACAGGAAATAGCAGCCCTGACCGGGCAGATTGAACAACAGCAGGAACAGATTACTATCATCTCCGGCAGATACAACCAGGAGAACATTCAGTACCACCAGCTTAAGAACCGCTTTAGCAGCTTACAGCAAGAGATCAGTTATAAGCAGAAAACAGTAGAATCCAACCAGGAGCGTATCAACAACCTTAAGACGGAGTTGGCAACTTCGGAAGAAGAGACCGTTGAGACGACAGCCTTTATAGAAGAAAATGAAGCTATCGTAGAGTCAATGGCTGATGCGCGTCATGAATTTGGCCTGGCACTCGAAGAGATTGAAAAGAAATACTTTAGTCTACGGGGAGAACTCGATGAAAAGGAAAAGACTATCCGGGAGCTTCAGCGCAAACGTCAGAACAGCGATGAGCTGCTGATGCGCATGCAGCAGACGATGAACGACACCAAGATCAAGCTTGTATCGATTCAGGAGCGTCTGGCCGCAGAGTTTAATATTTCGGGTGAAGACATGGCTTTACCAGCCCCAGAAACTGATCAACTGATCCCGTTGTCTGACCAGGAATTAAACCAGCACATCAGTTCTACAAAAGCGGCACTTGATAAGATGGGCCCAGTGAATGCGATGGCTGCAGAGGCCTATACAGAGATAGAAGAACGAAATAAGTTTATCACAGAACAGCGGGATGATCTCCTGAATGCTAAAAACACCCTGATCGACACGATCAACGAAATTGACACCGTGGCGAAGGAGAAGTTCATGGATTCTTTTGAGCAGATTAAGAACAACTTTAAACTCGTGTTCAGAAGCCTGTTTACAGAAGAAGATAACTGTGACCTGGTTGTACTGGACCCAAAGAACCCACTTGATTCTAAGATCGAGATCATGGCGCAGCCAAAAGGAAAGCGACCACTAACGATCAACCAGCTGTCAGGAGGAGAAAAAACACTGACGGCAATTTCATTGCTCTTTGCGATTTACCTGTTAAAGCCGGCTCCGTTCTGTATTTTTGATGAGGTAGATGCTCCCCTGGATGATGCCAATATTGACAAATTCAATACTATCATCCGTAAGTTCTCCGACGACTCGCAATTCATAGTGGTTACACACAACAAGCGCACAATGGCTTCTACCGATGTGATGTACGGCATAACTATGATCGAAGCAGGTATCTCAAGGGTAATTCCGGTTGACTTAAGACAAATTGCTTAATTACAGTTAAGTTTTCATTGAAAAAGGGAAGGCCAGGAAATATTACTCTCCTGGCCTTCCCTTTTTCTATATCGCTTACAACATCTTGAGTAACTTCTTTGGTAATTTAGCCTTAATTAATTCGTAAGACTGTTGTAGATGCTCTTTCCACTCCTCCTCTGTAAACCGGCTCCAGCCTTGTACCTGCACCCATTTATAACGGGCTAAGTATGGCGCTGGAACAACGTCTTTACTTTCTGTCAACTCATCAAAACACGTATCCTGCACTTTGAAAGAGACGGTAAATGGTGCTTCCATAGATGTCACACAAAACATCTTATTGCCGATCATGAAACACAGATCAACTCCCCATTTTATGTCTTCTGTTACACCTGGTAAACCCAGGCAATACTCCCGAAGGATATCAATGTCCATTATCGTTCTTTATGTCAGCACGAATTAACGTACTCCCTGCTCAGGAAATTTAGCTGTTTTAGTGCGGTAAAAAGCCATGATCTTTTCCATATCTGCTTCAATATCGCCGGTAGGAATGATAGACGGACCTATTCCTGCCTCTTTTTTGGCATAATCAAGGTAACCCAAAACGATAGGAACACCAGCACCTAAGGCAACATAATAAAACCCTCTTCTCCAGCGGGGTTGGTATTTCCGGGTGCCCTCAGGCGTTACCATGACGCACATGTCACCAGGCGTTTCTTCAAAAATACGGATCATGGCATCCACCATCTTAGTATTCTTTGACCTGTCAATAGGCAGGGCACCCATTGACTTAAGCAAACCACCAAACGG
Source organism: Pontibacter sp. MBLB2868 (assembly GCF_051904785.1). Lineage (NCBI taxonomy): Bacteria > Pseudomonadati > Bacteroidota > Cytophagia > Cytophagales > Hymenobacteraceae > Pontibacter > Pontibacter sp. MBLB2868. The sequence goes on from NZ_CP196710.1 coordinate 1,749,848, forward strand.
GAAGCGCATAAATTCTTTTTTGATCGTGTAGCGAATTGGAGCATCCATCAGGTAAAAGGCAGCTCTTGCATACACAAAGTCCCAGTTACTTGTATGAGGCGCAGCAACCATCACACAGCGTCGCTGGTCAGGCTGTAAATTCCCGTTCAGCTTCCAGCCCGAGACCTTAAAGAATAATTTTGAAAGTAGTTTTGCTATCATGCCTGTAAAATTAAAAAAGCTATGTGAGATGTTTCACCCACATAGCCATTTAAAATCTGTATAATTTAAAAATATCGCTTTTTATAAAGCCCATTTGATAACATGTGCCTTTTTACGGATTATATAAGCCTGTATACCAACTCCCAAAATAGGCCCCATAGTGGTATAGCTTCTGTCATCTTCCGTCTTTTGGAAATAACGAAAAGACAGAACTGGTTCTATGGAGAATTTTTCATTTATAAAATAAGCGTACCCTACTCCTATCGTTCCCTGGTAAAGATCATACTTATGCCCTCCCACAGTAAAATTCTGGAGCCCGGCCTGAAGCGTCAACTCTCCGAATATACCATTATCGAGGTAATATCTCGCAAAGGGCCCCAGTAACATGTAAGTCACCCTTTCCGGCTTCTTTTTAACGTCGGTTGGTGTCACATTCACACTTTCATGACTGAGGGTCATGTCCAGTCCTGCTACAAAGTCATGCCAAATGAAATAGCCATTTTTGGCACTGATCAAGGCATTGATCTTTGTTCCTTCCAAAGTCTGTCCAGGTGCTGACAGCTCATCCGTTACCTGGTATGCTGTTGCGTTAATTGTGCCCCCCAAAAGGAAAGAACCTTGTTTCACTTTTGCTCTGATCAGGTGACTTTCATTTTCCTGAGCAAGCAATAGTGTAGGTAATAATAAAAAAATAAGGAGAAGAAGTCTGTTCATATAATAAATTTTGGGCTTAGCACAATATACGTAACTTTAACAATATATAGTATAAATTTATATATACATTTTAAAAATTGATTCTACTATATATTGTCTCTATAAATGAACTAAATAATTGCGTAATTTTATAATAATACCCTAATATGTTTCTCCATCTGGAGCGTATATCTGTAACCTATATCAAAAATTTCGTCTGCTTTCCGGAAATTGGTTAAGCGATAGTATTTCAGTTCTTGTGGCTCCAGCAGGAAATCGCACATGTGCAGGCGCAGTTTTACGTTGTTATTAATGGCCAGTAAAACCGTTCTTTCTATCATACCACGTAATGTGGTAACATGTGCCTGATGGTTTATAGGGTTTACATGTACTGCTATTTTCACATCACAATTATTCAGCAATGGGTCAACGGGTAAGTTATTCAGTAATCCTCCATCGTTCAGCAGCTTTCCCTGGTATTCTATAGGGTTATATAAAATTGGAACAGCCGAAGAAGCCAGCAAAGGTTTGATCAGTTCTCCGGAAGAAAAATAGGTCGTCACTCCCTCGTTCATTTCCGTCGCGCTTATAACCACCGGTATATTCAGTTCTTCGAACGTAACACCTGCCCCTAAATGGCGGGTGTAAAGTTTTTCGACTTCTTCCAGGTGCAGCAGACCGATCTTACCAAAAGATGGCCTAACTATTTTAAAAATACTCAGTTCCTTAATCAGCACCAGGATCTGGTCAGGTTTAAAACCTGCAGCATACAATACGCCGGCAATAGCGCCTGAGCTAACACCGGAGATCATATCAATCTTAATACCCAGCTCATCAAGCGCTTTTAAAACCCCTAAATGTGCTATACCTCTTGCTCCCCCGCCTGACAGCGCCAGCCCTACCCGCATGTTATAGTTCGCTTAATGAAAATGTCTTACCTAAGCGCACGCCTTTATCTGTATGTTCCACTGTACAGCATTGGTTAATAGGATCATGCTCAAAGAAAAGCACCATATCCTCATCCGCAGCCTTCGTAAGGAAAGCCGACTTCTCCTCCAGCGTTAGTAGTGGTCGCGTATCGTAGCCCATTACATAAGGCAGCGGAATATGTCCGGTAGATGGTAGTAAGTCGGCCATAAAAGCTACCTTTTTGCCATTATAGGGGATAACAGGTATCATCATCTTATCTGTGTGCCCATCAGCATAAAAAATATCGAACTGAGGGAAGGGAGACGGACTGTTTGCATCTACAAACTGCAGGTGTCCACTTTCCTGCATCGGAATAATATTTTCTTTCAGGAAAGAAGCTTTTTCACGTGGGTTTGGTTTTGTTGCCCACTCCCAATGATCTTTATTTGACCAGTAGGTGGCATTCGGAAAGGCCAGTTCCAACTTTCCATCGCTGCTTCTATACTTTACACCTCCCCCACAATGATCAAAGTGCAGGTGCGTAAGAAATACATCTGTAACATCTTCGTGGGTAAAACCAGCCTGGTTTAAGGATGACTTCAGGTTCGCGTTGCCATGCAGGTAATAGTGACTGAAGAACTTGGCGTCCTGCTTATCTCCAATGCCATTATCAATCAGTATAAGCCTGTCACCGTCCTCGATCAGCAAACAGCGCATGGCCCAGGTGCAAAGGTTATTCTCATCTGCCGGATTTGTCCGTTGCCAGAGGGTTTTGGGAACCACGCCAAACATAGCACCTCCATCTAGTTTAAAAAATCCGGTATCAATCACGTGTAGTTTCATAGTCACTAATGGTTTTTTAGTTCAAGGTCAATAACTATACTATCTGTTTCCCTTTGTTAAGGGAAACTTCTGAAAGAATAATGTTAATCCTCTTAGTGAATGTAGCTGTCCAGGTTAAAGCCCATCGCCGCTGCTACATCACTAAAACATATTGTTATTAAATGTACTAAAACAAAAAGTGGCAGCAAAGAAATATACTTGCTGCCACTTTACTAATTTATTAAATTTTAAGCTACTACCCCTCTAGAACAACTCCCATGTTAGAGAACTTCTCTATGCGCTGCATAATACGTTCCTCAACATCTATAGCTTCCAATTCATCCAGCAGGTTTACGATCTCCTTCTTCAGCAACCGCATCATTTTCTCAGGCTCTGTGTGAGCGCCTCCTAATGGCTCTTTAATAATACCATCTATCAGCTTATTCTGCAGCATATCTGTAGCGGTTAGCTTCAGCGCCTCAGCAGCCTGTTCCTTGTAGTTCCAGCTGCGCCATAAAATAGACGAACACGATTCCGGAGAAATTACAGAATACCATGTGTTTTCCAGCATCATCACTTTATCACCAATGGCAATGCCTAAAGCACCTCCAGAGGCTCCCTCTCCTATGATAATACAGATAACAGGCACCTTCAGCATGAACATCTCCTTCAGGTTTCGGGCAATGGCCTCACCCTGACCGCGTTCTTCGGCCTCCAGTCCGGGGAATGCACCGGGAGTGTCGATTAACGTAATGATAGGCTTGCCAAATTTCTCAGCCATCTTCATCAGGCGAAGTGCCTTCCGATAACCTTCAGGGTTCGCCATACCAAAATTACGCATCTGGCGCTGCTTTGTATTACGTCCCTTCTGTTGCCCGATAAACATTACACTGCGTCCTTCTATCTCTCCAAAACCACCGATCATGGCTTTATCATCACCTACAGTACGGTCTCCGTGCAGCTCTACAAATTTGGTGGAGATGCCATTTATGTAATCTAAAGTATAGGGTCTGTCAGGGTGACGGGAAAGCTGTACGCGCTGCCACCTCGTAAGATTAGCATATGTCTCCTTTTTAAGGTTCTTAATTTTCTCTTCAAGTGCCTTAACCGCTTCTGAAACGTCAACCTGGCTTTCACTTGCCAGTTTTTTCATTTCCTGCAGTTTGTTTTCTAAGGCAGCAATCGGCTGTTCGAAATCTAATAGCATATTCTTTCGCTGTTTACAGCTACAAATTTAACAGTTTAGGCAATTCCTAATAGCGAAACATGAAATTTATAAATGGCAATAAAAATAATCAGGTTGTAAATGAGTCTATTACGATAAACTTAATGAAATATAGGTCTAAAAAGATGCTTAACACTTGCACAATCAAAATTTACGCCATACATTTGCATCACTTTAACGGACAAAGTTAAGGAAAAGACAAACGGTCTGGTAGTTCAGCTGGTTAGAATGCCGCCCTGTCACGGCGGAGGTCGCGGGTTCGAATCCCGTCCAGACCGCAGCTAAAAGCTGCGGAAACGCAAAAGAGCAAAAGGCTCTGATTTAGTAAATTATTGGTCCGGTAGTTCAGTTGGTTAGAATGCCGCCCTGTCACGGCGGAGGTCGCGGGTTCGAGTCCCGTCCGGACCGCAAAAAAGCCCCTTAGTAGTTTACTGAGGGGCTTTTTTATTTATATCGTAAATTGTAATACCTACCCTCCTCTTGTAGATCTCCTCTCTATATTTGCAAGTGATAAAAACCCGCAAGAGCACGAAGGCTTATAGGTATAAAAGAATTGAAGTATAATTAATGAATTATGGCAGAGTCAAACTGCTAAAAAAACTGTCCCAATTTGCGCAATGGCTTCAGAAACCGGGTATAAAAGCGGGGTTGAAGTTCATTTAATAACCATGCCTGGTGATCTTCTCTGTTAGCCTGGATGCGGTTTTTAAGTGAGAGATTACTCTTTCCTCCCACACGCATTTTTACAAGCTTTATAGGTAGATAAGCCGTAGTCACCTGGTGTTTATATAAAAACCGAAGCATCAGCTCATAGTCTGCTGCACTTTTGAGATGTGTATTATAAAGCCCATGTCTCTCAAAACACTCCCTTCTAACATAAAATGTCGGGTGAGGAGGCATCCAACCTCTTATAAACCTCTCGCGGTTATAAACTCCCGAGATCCATTTACGAACTGTTTTACTGGTATTACCCTTCTGAACATAGAGCAGGTCAGCATAGACACTTTCCGTTTTCTGCTCCAGAAATGTTTTGGCTATCTGCTCCACAGCATCACCAGAGAAGAATATATCATCGGCATGTAAAAGACCTATCACGTCTCCTGTTGCCAGGCCTATTCCTTTATTGATCGCATCATACAAGCCCCCATCTCTTTCCGATACAAACTTCGAAATTTGTGCACCATAACTTTTCACCACCGCAACGGTGCCATCTGTAGAAAGGCCATCAACCACAATATATTCTATATCAGGGTAAGTTTGAGCCAACACCGAGTCAATCGCGTCTGCAATTGTATCGCACCTGTTGTAAACGATGGTGATGATGGATATTTTCACTAGGCCTCTAAATTACGATGCCGCTTCGGAATTGCCGGGTTGCCCTGGTATATGGTGTAAGGTTGCAAGCTCTTAGTAGCCACAGAGCCGGCCGCTAACACACTATGAGAACCACAAACGACACCTGGACAAACAATTGCCTTAGCCCCGACCCAAGCCCCTTGCTCAAGTATAATTTCTTTTACTACCAGTTCAAAACTGGTACTAGTATAATCATGGCTACCAGTTAGCAGCATAGCCCCTTGGGATACTGTTACATTATTTTCAATTGTGACTGCAACCAGGCTATCGATCCATACCTTCTCTCCTATCCAAACGAAATCACCTACCCGTAACAACCAGGGATATTTAATATTAACGGCAGGTTTTACAACGACACCTTTGCCTACTTTAGCACCAAATAAACGAAGCAGCAAAACTTTTAAAGCAGAGGAAGGGTTCAGAGGATTTTGAAAGAAAAAAACATTCACAAAATACCAGGCCAAGCGCTTGAAGGGGCCAGCACCTGTGTTATACCAGCTGTTATTATAGTTGGCTAAATTTACTTTATGGGTTGTTTGCTGCTCTGCTATCAAAATCTACAGGTTAAATAAAGCACGACTGGCTTCGATATTTTCAGGGTTGTTTCTGTATGAAATGGCATACTTAAAAGCCCTATCCGATAAGCAATTATACTCCTCCTGGCTTAAATTTACAAGAGCCTGCAATGTATCTGCAAAACGCTTTTTCTCTTCTAAAGGATGATCGAACCCGATACCTAATGCTTTAAGTCCTTTCCAGGGCGTCTGATCACTAATTAATACAGGACATCCGGCCGTCAGACTTTCAAGAATTACATGCCCGAAGTTCTCACCCCTGCTTGGCATAAAAAGCATGTGGTGGTTTTCCAGCGTTTCTGGCACCAACCGCGACTCAATACTTCCAATATAGCGGACCACAACACTTTCTGGCATCTTTCTGATCAAGTCTTCACATTCTTTCCAGTAATCCATGTCATATAATGGTCCAAATATATCAAAGTAAATAGTACCTGAACCTTTGTAGGCCCCCAGCACTTCCAGCGCATACTTTGTATTCTTTTCAGGTGCAATTCTGGCTATACTTACAAGTTTAAGAACCCCCTTATTTTTAGGCCTTCTAGCATTAATAGAAGCAAACTGTTTGCCCGGAAGATTCGGAGCAACCATAACATTCGCCTCAATACCAATTACCTCTAAAATGTCCGACTTTTCAAGCTCATTCGTAGCCTGAAATTTTATTCCTTTATATAAGTTTATGATTTTGGCACACGTAAAAAAAGCTGTTTTCTTTATCCCCTTTACCTGGATGGCACTACTGGCCAGCATGCCCCTTGCAGCAACAGTTACATTACTCAATTTTAACTGCTTTGCGATCAACAGCGGTAGAATAGAAAAATAAAATGAGTATATGCCGTTTATATAAATACCATCTGGACTGATGGTATTTATCACCATTTTTAGACGTTGATACGATAATTTACTTTTCGAGAAATAGTACACCTGTGCACCGTTGACCTCATTCCATTCATCAGAAACAACAGACGTATAAGCTTCCTCTGAGCAGTAATCCGTATTCCTGGTGATGATATAGAAATCAGCCTGACCTTTCAGGTGCTCTACCAGGTTGGCACACGACTGTATAGGCCCTCCGGCTTTGTACCCGGGCAAGTACCAATCAATAAAAATTAGTATGGAGGGCTTTCCGTTCACGCGTTTTCTGCTCTCACTCTTTGGTAAAGCGCTTCATACTGTGCTGCAACAACGTCAGCTCTGAAACGCTGTGAATTCTTATAACCTGCTGCTACCAGATCATTTCTGAACTTATCCTCTTGAACAAGCTTTATAATACCCAATCTTATTTCTCCAGGATCAGAAGGATCAACCAATAGCGCCCCCTCTCCTGCCACTTCAGGCATAGCAGTACAGTTACTGGTAATAACGGGCCTTCCGAGGGCATTGGCTTCCAGAATTGGTAATCCAAAACCTTCATACACAGACACAAAAGTAACTATATCTGCCTCATAGTAAAGCTCAACCACTTTATCATAACTTAAAGAGGAATAATTCCGGTAAGTTATTCTGCTTTCCTTTAAAAGTGCCTGTTGTGCATCAGACAAGGATCCAATAATAATAAGCTTGCACGGTATATCCTTCAGTGCCCTAACCAGGTTCTCCAGGTTTTTATTCTGCTTTGTACCTACCTGTAATAAAACCGGGCATTTTTTATCAATAGAGTCTTTGGGTTTATAATCTGCCGAAGTGAAAGACACACAATTAGGAATGACAACCACTTTATCAGCAGGCACACTGCAGGTAGCCAGGATCTGTCGCTTGCTGTGTTCAGATACCACTGTAACATACTTTACTCTTTTCACCGGCGCTTTTAACCACAGGAATTGGAGCAGTGCATTTTTATACTTGTTTCTGCTTTGCAAAGACTCCACATCATGAAGGGTCAGGATGGTATTGGTTTTAGGAAGCGCCAGTGCCAGGTAATTCACATCTCCCGTTATATGATTGATTTGATCCTGCCTGCGGAAGGCATAAAGACAATTCCGGAGCAGCTGAAATGGCTGCGCAGCCGATTTATAAGGCAGGTAAACGCTGGAAGCACTTACACCTTTCAGATTACTGATGATGGTATTAAACAGTACTTCTATGCTGAAGAAATTCGCAGTCGGCTTTCGAAAGAAGAAGGCAACTTTCATCTAAAGCTCTATTTTAAGTATCTTCCTGAAGGCAAAAAAGACAATAAACATCGTAATAGAAGCTTTAACCAGGTAGTTAAGTGTGGTTGTAAGGTCTGTTTCAGCTTTAACAACCTGCAGGAACAGGAATGGTATCCAGAATATTAACGTAGGGTTTTCCTGGCTCTTAATAAATAATTGCCTCAGGATCAGGCTATACACTATTCCGATCAGGAACATAAATAAAATGCCGCCGTCCCTCCCATAATTCCCATAGCCTTCTCCTATCAGGCTAATGTTCATACTTGTGCCATCCTGTAATACAATACCGGTAAAGCGCTCCATCATTACCCTCCCGCCTGCTGTAGCTTTACTCTCAGCAATAAACCGGGGCAGTAGTGCAGCATTAAAGGCTCCAGATATGGTCACTCCTTCAGCGTGGGGTTTAAAAAAAGGAACGTACTGCATCACCTTAGCAATGATCCACCCCTGGTTCAGTCTTGTAATAGCCAATTCATTTGCCTTTGCATCAAAAATATCAGCCGGGTTAAGTATACGGTCTGCCATCATTCCTGAAAATAACAATGTCTTCTCATAAGAACCAAGAGAAGGGTTGGTCCAGGCTATACTTCTGTACTGATACTTTACAGACTGAAGCACTATCAAGAACAGCAAGCCTATGGCTACCGTTGTTAGTTTCCGAGTAAGTGTAACTTTGTTCTTGATGCAGTAAATGAATAAAAAGAACATCACCCACAGCACCAGGTCGTGAAACATCGCTGCAGATAAAGCCTGAAGTATAAGGGTAGCGAATACAAGGTATAATACCCTGTTATCCTTTCTTTCGCTCAGATAAAGATAAAAGCATCCTACAAACTTCAGTTGAGAAAGCAGGTATAAGAAGAAAAACAGGAATGGCGGAGCGAATGAAGTAATAAGCCCCGAAAAAAAACCGATCCCGATCAGGTAATAGGCAGACTTTAATTTAGAATCAACACTATCACTGATCTCACTCACAACTATTTTAGGGATACTTTTGACTCCAGTCAAGGGCAGCAACAGTCCGAAATGAAATAAGATAACACCAGGAAAAGTATAGCTAAAATAAACCTCTTCTGGCACATTCATACCATAAAAAGGATGGTTAATACCTGTATAGTAGCTCAGCACGGGTCCAATGATCCACTGAAGGCAGGCCAAGAAAACTATGATCAGGTTTACAGGTATGCCTTCACCAAAACCGAGAAGTAAACTGTTGAAAATATAAACAGAGAATAGAACTCCAGCCAAGGCTAGAACAGACAGTGAAGTAAAAATAGATAGCAGCACAGCTATTAAAAGTAACGACGCAAGCTGATAAACTATTCTCTTCGAATCCGGATCTGTAAAATGCATACTTTATTAATTACCTTACTACACTTTTGCCGGCTGCGGCAGTAACTCATTTCTGATCACCTGGCAAACATGCTCATAAGACCAGCCCGAGATGATAGCACTTGATGCTTTGCCCATCAAATTCAATTCTCCTTTTGATTTCAAAGCGCAAATGTTCAAAACCTTTGACAAACTTTCTTCAGAACGAGCTTCAAAAGTATATCCGTTAAATCCCTCCTGCACCAGATCTATGGCACACCCTACTTTATTACTTACAATAACAGGTAAGCCACTTGCCATTGCTTCATTTACACATAAGCCCCATGTTTCTCCCGGTCCTGACGATGGTAAAACCAGGATATCAGCAGAACGGTAAACAGCAGGCATCCTCTTTTGATTCTGAAATGGAAGAAAATAAATGTTGGCACAACCTGCTGCTTCACTTTTAAGACTTTCTTCCAAAGCTCCATTCCCAACAAACAATAAGCTGATACGGTCCTGCTCTATACTTTTGAAGACTTTCAGCAGCAACAAAGGATTCTTCTTTTTTTCAAACTTGCCCGTAAATAAAAATACTCTATTTTCTTCCGGAATCCCAAGTTCTTCTCTTATCAGATTACCTTCCTTTTTATATTTTTTTTCATCCGCAAATCTTTCGTTATCTATAGCGTGCGGTGCGAATACAAGATCTTGTTCTTTTATCCCATGCTTCAGGAAGTATTGCTTATTATGAGACCCTACATAAATAGCCTTATCAATATAACTGTAAATAAAAGTAAGGAAGATTCTCCTTAATAAGGTTTTCATACCCCCTTGCTCATCTAAAAGAGTTGAATCGCCTCTAAAAAGAACAATAGCCTTATTTTTATAATATTTCATCACTCTCAGATGGCTGTCAAAACTCCAGCCATAAATTAATAAGTGAGAAGGCTTAAAACGTTCAATTGCAGCTATAAGTGTGGGATTAACAATGCCTTTAAAATGTGAGGTATCCGGTTCTTTAGCAGTGTTCTGAACAAACTTATACTCGTATCCGTCCAGCAATGGTATATCCCATTTGATCTTTTTACCAAACCCTCTGTCAATAATTTCTGAAGCATCTTGTCCCAAAGTGTAGAAAACGCTAAGTATAACTCCTTCCTCCTGAGCCAGTAACTTAAAGAAAGGGACATTGTACTGAATTGGGTGAGAAGTGATAACAGCTAACCTCATATCATATTGAAGTAAAGCTAATATAGAGAAAATTCATCTCTTAAGGCCTTAGTTAACCTTTTGCCTCGTAAAATGTATTTAAAGATAGTTTTAAAACTATCCGGCTTTAAGAACCTGAATGCATCCGAAGTATTATTTTTGTGAATTAGCCATATTGTTCCATAATAAGGAAACGTGTCTAACTTTATACTATAATAGTCAATCATTCTTTGCTCTAAGTACCCATGCGCTTCAAAAAAGTTAAATTCCCATAATTTATTTTGATTAAAATCCGGGATATGAACTAAATCCTGTCTAATTATATGAGTACTACCATTGTAATTTTGAATAGCTTTACTTTTCAAAACATACAATGATTCTTCAACAAACATATATCCTTTTCTAACAACCCACCCATAACTCTTTGTTTGGCTTGTACTAATAAACTCTGCAATTCGATTGGATATAAGATCATCGCTATCAATAGCCATGATATAACTGCAACCTTTCTCCTTTGCTATTTTACATCCATAAGTAATTTTTTTCCCCTTGTCAAACATATATTCTGTATATTTTTCACTATACCACTTGCTAGCATATGAGTCATAGTCTTCAACATTACTTGCGTATACATATGCGAAAGGAAAATAAACAAATTCAATATTCTGATGAGTATAATCTATACTAGGCTTATCATTATACACTACATAAACTTTAAACTGAAGATTTGTCTGATTACAAATTGACCTAAGAGTTCTATCTAATAACCGATTATCATTATCCCAGTTTTTGGAATTAAACCTTGGTTTAATGGGTACTATAAATGCTAACATTAGAGTATTATTAGAAAAGACAATTATTAATCATTTTGTATAACGATAAGCAACTGCAGAACTTAAGTATGTAAATGTTCACTCACTGGCAATTCCCTACTTTTTTTATAAAAGACAACAATCGAATCATAAAATCTAATCTCATCAACAAGTGGGGTAATTTTAGGAACCCTAATGGAGTTCATCCGAGTTTTAGCGCCTAAACGATAGTAGTATTCACTATCACCGATTGTATAATGGAAGTGCATCAAATCTACTAAATGCTTAGAAAAATCGATAAAAGAAAAATGTCTGTCACGGTGTGAGAGCCAGTAATTTGTATGAATATCTTCAGCAAAATAAATTCCTTCGCTCTTTAGCCCTTTAAGATATAAGTAATTAAAACTCTCTATCATATGAGAAACAATATGGCTGCCATCGTCAATTATTAAATCGAAATCACCAAACTCATCTATAATGGAGGATAGAAAACTTTCATCTTCTTGACTACCAATCCTTACATGGAGATTTGCCTCAGGCATGGCATATTCTTTACAACTTTCATTTATATCTATACCAACTATAATTGAATCTTTATGAAAATATTCTCTCCAAAGCTTTAGTGAGGCTCCTTTATAAACACCTATTTCTAATATTTTTATTGGTTTAAATTTTAATTCAGAAAACACTTTTTCATAGATTGGAAAATAATGATGCCACTTATGTGCACCTGAAATTGTAGACCATTTAATATATAGTTCCCCACTTGGACTTGCTAAATCTGTAGCCATTTTCCACTCTACAGAGGTTCTTAACTCCTCCCCGAGAACTTTATTCACTTTAGGCTCAAACATAAATTCTGAAGAAGCATTAGAAGAGAACTTAAATTTAAGCTTTCTAATGTGTTGAACTAATGAAGCAGAAAAGTATTGTTTAAGAAAAAGGCTTACTGTTCTCTTTGCTTTTGCAGATATTGTATTTAACACAGTAGAATTAATTAAATTTATAAAGTAAAATATAATTATGTTATTGGTAAAAAGACCTGTTTTATTAAACTAAGATACTATTAACTTTTCCTAATAACACCTTGGCAGACTCTTTAGCTGAGTAATTACTAATCTTGCTAAAACTTGGATTCCAGTTGCAATTGTTAGATAAAAGTTTTTTTAATTTAGCTCCGATATTTTCCTCCAACTGCTGAAGTGTTTCACTATGTAGATATTTAGTGAGTAAACCTGTAGCATTACATTCTTCCAAAATACTAACTACCGTACTCTCTGCATGAAAAATGGCTAGAACAGGCTTCTTACTTAGTATTGCCTGAAAAATTTTAGAGGCAGTATAATGTTTTTCCGTACTACCTACAACCAATATTGCGAAAGCAGTATTTAGAAAGTTTAGAATATGGAGATAAGGAAAACGCCCTCGACTTTCATATACAATGTCCTCTAAACCATAACTCTTTGCTTTATCCGCAATAGTTACTCCATGATAATAGCCAGTCCCAAGAAAATAGAATTTCTTATTATCGTCCCAAATGCATTGATCTCTAAGACTCTTAACCGCACCAAACAAAGCATCGATAAAGAGATGTGAATTAGGTAGAAAGGCTCCAGCATAAACTATTGGTTCTGTTTTTTTATCACCTGCCCAAGGTAAAGTTATATCGTTAATTTTGATTTTGTGATCGTTTGGATCAAAACCATAAGGCATACCAATGTTTGCAATTAATCTAATTTTAGGATTACGTTGCAACACAGGTTCATAATATGAAGTAGAAACTCCAGATATAAGTGCGGCATGCTTTAAAGCAATAGGCTCAAGTACACGAGCCACATACTGACTTAGTACAGACCTGAAGTTTCTGCGTGTACTTATATCCCTCACCCATGGATCTATATAATCAATGCCATAGGGCGTACCAGTTTTCTGAAATAACAGTCTACCTAGTAGTGCAGTATAAAAAGAAGGAATAGGAATCCAAATAAAATCTATTTTACGTTCTTTTAAAATCTTTAATGCACGCCGGAACAGGAATGGGAAGGCGCGTAAACCTATGTCACCTATAACCCTGGGTTTAGTTACTTTATAAGCTTTAGTATAGATAACCTCAACTTTGTCAGAAACAGTCTTTGCTATATCCGGATCAGGCTCTTCCTCATAAAATTCAGGGGAAGCAGTAAGCACTAATGGGTGCCAACCCAATTCAGGTAGAAAATTAGCTATTAGTCTTGGGCGATGAACACCTGCTAAATTAGATGGCACCCAATGAGGATAAATAATTAATATTGTTTTCATCTAAAGAGCAGCAGCCTGAAAGAAAGGAGTAAGTTAATTAAAATGAAAAAATAGCGAATTAACAGGATACCATTAGAATTTGACATACCAATTCCATGGACGCTTATCTTCTTCAGTTTTTCTCATTGCTACCATGGAATAACCTGTTATATAATTTCCCGCTACCTTACCTGAGAAAATTTCTTCCCTTATTTTAGATGGTAATATCTTTGCGACTTTATTTAATGAATTAATTACATATTTATTAAAACTATCCCTTCTTGCTGTGTTTGATAGTTTAACCCCTTCTACAAAATCAAAGCATGGATACCTTAAAAAGTAGTTAACAGCTTTCTCGACACCTGGCATACTAACATCATCAATTACCATAATTCCCCCTACCTTAAGCAGCTTGTTCATGTAAAATATATCGAGTAAAGTATGATCAAAAGTATGCCAGCCATCAATAAAGGCAAAGTCAAATTTGGCTCCCTGTATTAGAAGTTTTGGCAAAGCAATCTCGGAAACTTCCTCAATCAATGAGAAGTTTCCAACACCTGCATTTCGCAATTGTGTTATCCCTATACTCTTCCAGTCAGTAGACTGAAACGGATCGATGATAGTATGATGACCATTTTCTGAGGGTAAAGCACTACAAATAAACAGAGAAGATATACCATTAGCACAGCCTACCTCAATCGTTCTTACAAAACCATTTTCCCTTACCAGCTTTTCAATGAAGATGCCTTCAGCAAAATCAATATTTGAATCTAGAATATGTTCTTTCCCCAATTCGTCATGAATCTTATTTGTCTTAAGAATAGCAGTAGCTAGTTCTTTAGCTTTGTTTGTAGCTTTTACTTCCATGCTTCAACTAATTTTTGACTTTCTTTTACCCATGATAACAATAATGCTTTCTGGTACCTGTCAGCAGCTCCTGATCGTATAGCAACCCTATTTCTGAATAGATTAGCTAAAGCTGATACTAAATGAGATGTGCTTTGTCCTACCACTTCACCACTCCAAGGATACTGCTTCACAAACCCGGTTTGCCCTTTGGTGTTAGTAGCCAGTATATAAAGCCCTGCCTGTGCGTAAGCATAAATCTTATTCGACACAGCTATATCCTTGTTAAGATCTACACTGCTCATTTCTAGTGCTAGCCCCACATCAAATTTAGAAATAAATCTATGTAGGTCAACCTGTTTCATCGCCTTGTACATAAAAATAAAGTCTTTATATTTCTCTATTTCAGTTTTAAAATGCTCCTTTAATGTACCTATCAAATGTAATTCAAACTGGCCATTAAAAGCTTTAAGGGCTTCTATTAGCTCCTCAAGCCCCCTGTTTGAGGTAATATATTGAGAAAACCAGACAAGCCTTAATTTACCAGGCTGTACTAAAGCTAACGGAGATGCAAATTCACTTTCAGGAAAGCAATTAGGAATAAGAAAATGGTGATCTACTTGATTTGGATACAGATCAGCTAAAATATGTTCACCAATTAAGTTGGAGGCGTAACTTATATACTTAGCTAATGGAAGAAACTTTCTTAGTAAAAAGCGTCGCCTGAACACTTCATTTCTACTACCATCTCTAACTATTTCTCCAGGATGATAATCTTCAACATCAAAGGCAAAAGGTATTTTCTGCCGCTTCGCAAATATGTAAGCAGGGTATAATGCAGCCAGATTATGAGCAATAACAATGTCATAGTTACCCTTTAGCTTATTAAGTTCTGCTGCCAATAATAAACTACGCTTAGAATGCCCGTAGGCATTGATGATAGCTACATCTTTAAACAAAGGATATATGATCCTACAGAGCTTCTCTATCAATGAACTAAACAGCCATTTGTATAGAGGTTTTATACCAGATGAAATTGTTCTAAATGAAACATCTTTAAACGTATCTTTAATATGCTGATCTAGTAAATCGGACCAGTTATGAAATCGAAATGAAATAACTTCACATGTATGCTCATGACAAGCAAGGCTTAACTCCTTTACAAGCCTAGGGTTGGTAGAAAGACTATTGGAGGTAAGAAATAGAATCCGTTTCAAGTTTGTCTCTCTCTTAAGTAGTACTTTATAAAACGTGCGGCTTTCCAACCTAAATTAATCTTTACCCATTCTATAAATATTCCTCCAAGTTTAGGTGGGGTTATGGGTACATTTAGCTGCTTATATCTTTTAAGAGCTAAGCTTGATAGTAGCTTATGTTTCGGAAAAGTATAAACCGCAAAAGTCAGGTACTGCGTAGCAATAGCTATCGAAAGTTGTGCAGAATCTGTGTACCTAAGCAGGTGATTGTGCTTTAGATCAATGGAAAGCAGAGAGTTTTGCAGGTACTTCCTGTTGGTATTGCTACTCAGGCTAACTTTATTTATTGTTCTTCTGTAATAATTAAAAACACCCGGCACATAAACCACTCCTTTGCTAGCTAAAATTAACCGCGCAAAGAATTCTCCGTCATCATCCGGGCACCTGAACCTGCGCCACCCCCCTACTTCTTCAACTAAAGTGCGGGGAAGAAGCCAGGAATTAGTCTGAATAAAATGAGGTTGCCCATTGCCCCCATATAAGTTAATAAGAAATTCAGCAGGGTTATCAGAGGAAAAAATAAATTCTGATTGATCACTTCTAACAGACTTAGCAGATAGCTCTTCCTCAGAAAAGAACTCAATATAATTACAAACAGCTACTTTTCCGGGATTTTGCTCAAGTACTAAAATTTGCTTTTCGATCTTTTCTTTTGAAAGAAAGTCATCGACATCTAAGAACTGAATATATTTACCTGTAGCATGCTCTAAACCAGTATTACGAGCTACCGCTGCTCCAGCATTCTTCTGCCTGATTATTTTGCATCTTTCCGATTCAAAAGTTTTGGCTATAGCATAACTCTGATCTGTTGAAGAATCATCAACAATAATCATCTCAATATTCGGATACGTTTGCAATAGAACTGACTTAATGGAAGCCGCCAATACATTCTGACTATTATAAACAGGAATTATAACAGATACTTTGGGATAAAGAAATGATTCTGAAGCCGTAGACATTATACTGATGAACTTGATACTTCAATTTTATAAAATTGTAGCTATGATTTGTGAGTTGTATTTTAAATCAGACACTTGCTCCGGCGCATTATTATCAAGTGCTTCGTTAGTGTGCTTATCGGGAACATTAACCGCCCACTTTGCTTTCATTTTGTACCATTCATATTCTATGTCTATGTGCCCTATATCAATGGCTTGGCAACCTTCTCTATGAAGGTCATATGCCAATATCGTAGCTGTTGGCCCCAAAGCTATTAATATAAGTTTTTCTTTGCCTATCTTTTTTGATTCTTTAAGAATATCATTGTACCTGCTATAGGCATTTATAGCAGGGCATAAAATCCGGCTAATTGATTTAGCATTATTGAACAGATCATTACCTAGCCCTAAACGACTTTTGCTTCCCTCAATAATAACCACATCCCTTCCATGCCAGATAGATTTTATATAGTCAAACCTTTGTTCAGCAAGTGTTCCATTTTTATAAACAATATAAGGCCTTGATATAAAGGCATTAAAGTAGATAGTATCGGAGTGTAGTGACATAGCCCAAAATTCATAGTACCTAGCCAGATGCTTAATCCAGATATACTTCGCTTTATATTTGTACTGACTCAGGCTATCAAATACATCAGGGATACATATAATGATTCCAAGCTTGTTAGAACAAAGAACCTCCTGAAGCCTGAGAGATAATTCCCTCGATGCACTTTGAAATTCAATATCCTCCCCTCTTATTAACTTGATTTCCCCATCCCCAAATCTAGCAACAGAGCACTTGTCATTTACTATTTTTTTTATCGTTGTCTCAAAGGATAACACACTGGGTAGCAAATCATTAAGTTTAAGATAAAATTTAATAGCCACGTACTTGGCATATGCCTTGTAAAACGACCCCTTAAATCTTACCATCTCTATCAAATTCCGCATATGACCCAATGCAATGTCTCAAATCGTTTAAAGGCGAATAAAACTTGTTATTAAATATACTACAAACCAAGTGAATATTAACAATTACAGAGATGTAGATTCCATTTTAACTTTAAGTAATAATGTTAGATGGATAATTTAAAAATGAAAGATTCCTTCAAAGGCATCTCTTAAACTAAAATTAGCTGAAAGCAGGGATTGCTTAGAGCGATTGATATCATTGGATTTAGCGTAGTAGGCGAAAACATTTACGATAAATCTCCTTTTATTTTTCTTATGAAGATATCTAATATCTTTTTGATTTAAATGTAAATTAAGTTCGTCTAAAGCATCTCTTAAGTAACAATAGGTGTTATGTAAATAAGCATATTTATTGTTGACTTCCTGTCCCTCGTGCCTTCTATAATATGATATAGCAAAGGGAAAAACAAGCACATAAGCTTCAGAAGCTGCTTTTAAATTAAAATAACCATCATTAGCAGGACCATACTTTGTTGGATACCCCTTCAAATACTCGAAATATTTTCTCTTTATGATCACACCACCTGGTCCTATCTGTAAGAAGGACTTTATAAAGAAGTGTTTTTTTAAAGCAGATTCAGGATCTAAAGCAAAAGGCTCCGATTGGCCCTCCGGACTAAAAACACCAAACTGAGCTTTTTTGTTAAGAGAAAAAGCTGTGATGCTTTTTACAAGAGAATCCTTATGAAGTAAGTCATCAGAATCCAAGTATGT
Source organism: Pontibacter sp. MBLB2868 (assembly GCF_051904785.1). Taxonomy (NCBI): domain Bacteria; kingdom Pseudomonadati; phylum Bacteroidota; class Cytophagia; order Cytophagales; family Hymenobacteraceae; genus Pontibacter; species Pontibacter sp. MBLB2868. The sequence continues at coordinate 1,768,120 of NZ_CP196710.1, forward strand.
CAGAAAATCTCCCTTAGCATAGCTTGCTGAACGGTTCCTATTTGGGTAGTCCCCCAGGTTTTTTTCGTTCTTGTAAACAGTAATTCTGCTATCGATCCTTTCATATTCCTTTGCAATCTCTAAAGTTCTGTCGGAAGAACAGTCATCAGTTATAATCAGTTCCCAATTCATATAGCTCGATTTTAAGACACTTTCTATCGCCTCTCTAATATAGGACTCACGATTGTAAGCCGTCATTAAAATACTAACCATTGGCTGCATTAAATCTTTATCGACCTCCATATTTCTCTTTTAATAAAACCGGAATTTGAGTACTTATACTTTTCCCGATCACCTGCCAATCATATATTTCCATTACCAATTTCTGGGCATTTTGTCTAATAGTATCAAACTTTTGCTTATCTGTAAGCAAAGTTAATATCTGCTCCACAAAAGCTTGCGGCTTATCAGCGATCAGCAAATGCTTCCCATCCTCATACCTGATACCTTCTGCACCAACTGTAGTTGTAACTAAAGGATTACCAAGGCTCATAGCCTCAAGGATTTTTAGTCTCGTACCGCTTCCACTTAGTAAGGGCACAATAGCAACTGAGGCACTGTAATAATATGGGTTAACATCAGGTACAGTACCAACAAAGTTTACACTTTCGTCTTCCATTAGTGCTTTATAATGATCATAAGAAGCATTCTGGCCAACAACGGTTAGTACCAAACCAGGTATTGCAGATTTAAGTGCAGGGAGTACTGCAGTATAAAACCACAGCAAGCCTTCTATATTTGGCTGGTAATTCAAGCTACCACAAAATATAATATTTTTTCTGCTATACTTAAAAGCATCATCATCATAGGGCTTCTTAGAAATATCAACTCCATTAGGGACAACTATACCCGAAATTTTCAATTCATTTAGTCTAATCAGCTTCTCTCTATCTTCATAGCTACAACAGAAAAAGGTATCTATACATTTAAATAGTTTCTTTTCAAGTTGTAGTGCATTGTTCGCATAGTTCATTAAACGTTCATTCTGCAATGCTTTTGCCTGCTGCGCCCACAAGATAGAATCTACATTGTGAGCATCATAAATATGCGTAAAGCTAATGCTAAACCGCCTAATTGGTCCAGACAGTTCACCAACCGATTCCAGGCTTTCATAGTAGATTACATCAAATTTTACATCCTTAAGTAAGGAGATGATAGCCGAATACGATGCTAGAAAGAAACTATTGGCGGGCCCTTTCAATGTCCGCTTCTTTACTCTATAGCTTATCGCGTTAAAAACTTTTTTACAGGCACTAGAACCTGAGATATGTAATAACATCTTTGAAATACTTATGATGACTACTCTTTCAGGCAAAGTATAATCTTCATCAGAAGTAAATGTATCTTCTGGCTGGCTTGTAACAACATATACGGTATGGTCACGTGCCATTTCCTTCAAAATATTATAGCAGCGTAAAGCACCGCCTCCTACCGGTGGGTAAAAATGATAGGGTATGATAGAAAGTATAGTAGCCATTAAGCAAAAAATCTATTCTCTATACGTTTAAGGACGTTTATTACTTCTTCTGGATTACCATAGTAATAGTGTGGATAATAAAAAATGAAAGTCTCAAAAATTTTAAAGGGAGTCTCTTCATATTCATAACCTCTTCTGAAATCAATTAGCTGTCTTTTCAAATCTTTAGAGTTTGAATAAACTGAAAAAATATTTGGAAGATTACCAGGTCCATGGATTGTGGGATTTTCGTCTAAACGCCATGACATTGGCCATCCAGAATCCGGAGTAAAGATTTGCACACCACAAGCTAAACATTCAGCTAAAGGTAAACCAAATGCTTCTGGAAACTGTAAGAAAAACACTGATACACGCTGGTATATTTCTCTAATTTCTTGTGTACTATATTGACCTTCAAGTACAATCATATTTATTCCAAGCTCCTTTAACACGCTTATTTGCTCAGCCTGTATATGCTCATATCCCGGCTGTTTAAAGTCTACTAAGGCTATAAACTCTTTTTTAGGGACTGGCTTTAAACCGATAGCTGACAAATCTATTCCAATACAACTCCATGGTCCTGGCTCTTGACTTCTTATTTCAGTTACATCTGAAACAGATAAATGCCAATCATATCTTTCTACTAACGGATGACCATCATTTTGAAGATTAGCTACCTGTGTTGGAGCATTATTTAAATAGTAAACTTCATAAAAAAGTATCGGCTTCTGCAAAATATGCTTAAGTTTCTCAATATTATAATATTCTTTCCAAAACCCATTTGGAGTACATTCACTTATAACAACCGCATCATAAGTTTGTAGTTTTTCGAGAAATATTCTATCTGCAAAGAAATTAAAAAGCTTGCGCCGCAACCAAAAATGAAACTTAAGTCTATGTTTGGCTTCCTGAAATGTATTTAAACGTAAGAGTACTTCAATATTATAAAAGATATCGACAGTAACTCCTGCTTTATTTAAAAGTTGTTTTAATGACTCGGCTAAAATTCTTGGACTTCTATAGTCCTTACGGGTAAGAATAGCTATATTTATTTCTTTCTTACTTGACCTCTTCATCAATTCTTCTATTAAATCCAATATATTACCATAAGCATTTTGACAAATAATACTATTTCCTTAACGTTTTAAAAACTCTTAATGGTGCTAATAATATTTTACCGAGTTGATAGCTCCGACTCGACTCATAGGCAATTCTAGTTTGATTCAGCAGAGCAACTTTTTCAACAAGAATTTCTTCGCATGCTTTTAGCTCTGTTTCTTTTAATTCACATATAAATACAGGACTAAGCAGATCTACATTTTCATATATATCTTTAAATATAATCTTAGAAAGAAGCCGCCAAGAATAAGCAGCTTTAGGATTTTTGCCTTCAAACTGATTTTGTGTTAAAGAGCCTTTCCTCTGAAGAACATTGTAGAGCGTCATATTTACAGTTAAACCTCTATTTTTCTTTAATATTCTATAGACCCAATGTATGTCTTCCGCTACTCTACCTGCAAAATATGGATGATATCCTTTTGTTTCATTTAAAACTTCTTTTGTAATCATCATGGTTGCACACATAGTGGGAGCCATATGCGTTTTTTTTGTAGAACCGAAATTAAGGAATTCATCTTTTAACTCTACGTCAGTAAGAGCAAACTTTTCTAGAGAAACAGATTCTTTACTTGCATACCTGTACTTAGTAAAACAAATACCCAGATCCGACACATCTTTAAATAGTTTGACCTGCTCTTCAACCCTGGTTGTATCTGACCAGTCGTCGGCATCTTGAAAAGCAATTAGTTCTCCTCTAACTTCTTCAAGAGCAGCATTAACTGCTCCTACCTTTTTAGTATTCTCTTTTAGTTCAAGAAGTTTTATTCTTGAGTCTTTAATGTTTTTGATTATTTTAACTGTATCATCAGTTGACGCATCATCTACTATAATTATCTCTAAGTTTGTATATGTTTGACTTAAAATAGACTTGACTGCTTTCTCTACATAAGCTGAAACATTGTAGCAGGGAATTATCAAAGAGACTAAAGGGTTTTCTTTAGCTAACATATTTAATATAAATTAGAATAGCTTTTGATTTAATTGTGGCCGACCACAGATAATAAATTTTTTAATAGCATTTATAAATGCTTTAGTTAAGTTACTTTAAAAAGTAGATTCTATTCTTATAAAGATCAAAATTAATGATAAAAGATAATCAAATACATGTAGCTATTTGTTTAGACAAAAATTATTTAGAACCTTTCTATGCCTTATTAACTTCAATTATTCTTAATAATAAGAACAACAATATTGTAATTCATACGATCGCTTCAGATATTTCAGAAACAACAAAAGCAGAAATTACTAGCTACCTCAACACAAAAAATAGTCAAATCTTTTTCTACAAAATAGATCTTTCCATCTTTGAAAATTTACCATACAATGGTTGGTCTATAGCAATGTATTACAGGCTTTGCATACCATTGATTCTTCCAAAAAACATAACAAGGGTTTTGTATTTGGATACTGACATTATAGTTATAGGTGATCTTGAAGAGTTATATAATGTGGACCTTTCGTCCTATCCAATAGCAGCTGTCTGTGACCATTATGGAACTCGCTCTGAATTAGGAATATGTAAAAAGGGGAACTACTTTAATTCAGGAGTTATACTAATTAATATAACTGAATGGAAAAATCAGCAAATCACCCATAGGGTAGTTGACTATATTAGAAACAATGCTTCTAAAATTATTTTCCCAGATCAAGATTCTCTAAATGCTGTTTTAAATAATAACTGGAAAAAGTTAGATATACGATACAATTTAACTTATCATTTTGTCTCGCCCATCTTAAACAAAAAGCTTATTAATTTATTTTTAAAGGACAAAGTAATAATCCACTATACAACAAAACACAAACCTTGGAAAATTACCTGTGATAACAGACTCAGGTTTCTCTATTTTAAGTACCTCAAAAAATCTCCCAAAAGAGTTCCTTGTTTTAAATATCGAGACTATAGTATTGAATCTGCAAATTTAAAAGAAGTGATGCTAATAAGACTAAGGGAGGCTTATTTAGATAATCCGTGGATCAGTATTATCTGGAACAAAATAAAAAACTAACAGACAAAGTTAGACTTTACAAAGCTAAATTAATAACCTAATAGTCATCTTTAAGAAACTTTTAAGTAAAAATTTATCTAAACAGAAGTTTCTTAAAAGTTGATAAATACCCCATTTGGCTTCTTTATTCTTCCTATATTGAAAGCAATTATTTATATATTTTTTAATAAAGTATATTCTTAAAGACCTTGGCCTTATAACTTCATAGTTCAAATTCCAGTTTCTATTTAAATCATAAATAATAGGTGTATTATATACATTATTAACCCAATGATTTATAATTGGGTTGGGTAGGCTGATAAACTTTTGCAAATCAACAATAATACTACTTCTTTCATATAGGAAGTTATTAACTATATTATTACTAATAGTTTTAGAGTTTTCATGGTATCTAAAATTTACTAATGCAACGGGTAGTTTCAGAAAACGTTTTTGCCCATACATTAATAGGAAACGAACCCATAATTCACCATCCATTATATAGTGCATATCTTCTGGAACAGGCGTAATAGCCTTAAATGCAGAAGCACGAAAGAACGTAGAAGGTTGATCTATCTGGCATAGTTCTATTGTTTCTTCAAGTGTGTTTCGGAGGTATGTACCTTCCGACAACTCAACATGGCCATCAGGCCACACGTGATTTTCATAACCAGAGACAACCATCACATCTTGATTAGTCTGAAATGCAGAGGCGACTTTATGCAAAGTTCCCGGCAATAACCAATCGTCACTATTAAGCCAGTTGATAATGTCACCTGTACATTTTTCTAGACCTTTATTTATAGCATGGCTCTGCCCTCTATCCAGCTCGCTTACCCAATATGTAATAAGATCTTCGTATTTTTTGATAATTTCAAGAGTTTGATCTGTACTGCCTCCGTCTATTATGATATATTCTAGGTTCGGATAGCTCTGATCCAAGACAGAAAGGATAGTCTGCTCTATATACTGCCCTTGGTTATAGGAAGGTGTAATGATGGTAATTTTAGGCCAGTCCGTATTTAAGTTGCCTCCATGTGCAGGATTAGGAACAGAAGATAACTCTATTTCATCACTAAATGGTGTGCTCAAAGTTTCAGGTGTATATCCAGTGTTTAATTACTACCAATATAATTTATAAGTTTCAGCTTTGTCTTGCAATGCCATACTTTCTATTATCATAGCCATATAATTAGCTATGCCGCGATCTGATAAACGTTCTTTCCACCAACCAATAGATTCTGCATGCAGTCGCTTTAATTCATCGGCGTTGCTTAACAGGTTTTCTGCTAACCTAAGCCCCTCCCGCCAACTCTGCACTTGTATTATTGGAGAGCCTGTATAAAAGTAATTGTCAGGTAATTTTTCTGTTATTACAATACATCCACAGCTCAATGCTTCTGTTAATCTAAACGTTTGAGAGCTAACATAACCTTTAGGACATAACACAATTTTACTGTCAGCCAGAATAGTTGAATAGTCGGCTATACTTAGTCCACTTCTAAATTTGTCGTTAAATTTTACGTAATATTTAGTTACCGAAGAGGTAAAATCTGTACCAAGCACCTTTAAAAGTACGTTACGTAAAGAGTCCTTCAAAATCAGTCTAAGAAAAACATTATCAGGTAAAAAAGCCAGTTTTGTAAAGTGCTTATAAAAAGCATACCTGTTAAAATTTAAATTGCCAGAGAAAAACAAATTATATTTTCTTGATAGAATTAGTTTTTTTTGATCAGCTTTAAAGCCATTTACATACCCTAGCGGGAAAGGGAATATAGAAGAGCCTTTCCTATCAGAAAATTCATTTAAATAACTCTTGAATATGATAAAGTAATCGTCTTTCAAATGCTCAACAGAGTGGTCTGCCTCGTCTGAAATGTAAATCAGGATCTTGTTTTTAGTGTGCTTAAGAGCAGCTGAAGCAGGAATACTATCTATATGACTTGAAAATATGAAAAAATTAAAATTATCGAACCTATGGCCCAATAACGTACTGCAATTATCTAAGACACTTAAAAGAAATTCTTTTTCATTTAATTGATTGAACGTATAGGTAGAATTCGTATCCACGAACACGTTGGTAAATCTATTACAAACCTTTGGAAAATTCGTGATGCCAGATGCTTCCTCAAAGTTGCTATACTCTTTATTCATAAGAAAAATTTGTTAAGCCAATAACCTTAAATTAGGAGTAATATCCACAATGAGTTTTTTCATCTAAGTTTCTGATAAATCAATTCATGTTGTCGTATAGCATTTTCCCAACTATACTTTCTTAACTGTTCGATTCCGCTATTAATTAATTTATGAGCTAAATCCTTATCTGCTAACAGCTGTCCAACTTTTTGAACCAGATCTTCCGCATCATACGGATTAAAATATAACGCGGCAGGGCCTGCAATTTCAGGAAGACAGCTGGTATCAGCTACTAAAACAGGGCATCTGCAGGCAAAAGCTTCTAAAATTGGAATGCCGAAGCCCTCGTGTAAAGAAGGCAATATAAAACATTGCGCCTGAGAATAAGCACACTTAAGTATTTCATCATTCGCAACATCCAGGAAAAACACGCGATGCTCCAGCTGGAGATTACGAATCATCTGATTTTCGTAGGTATCGAACTCTCCTCCTCCGGCACAAACTAATTTTAAATCTTCGTCTTTAAGTATACCTGCTATACTACTCAAAAACCAGGTAAAGTTTTTATAGTGCTTACGGTTACCTACATAAAGCAAATATCTGAAGTCGAATGTTACCGAAGATGCAAAGATTTCTTTTACCAGGAATGAAGCCCCATGATAAACTACTGAAATATTATCTTCTTTTACCTTTGGGTAAAACCGGAGAATGTCATTCTTTGTGTTTTCAGATACAGCTATGATATGGTGAGCTTTGGGTATAAGTATAGATTTGCAATAAGTTTCGTAGTGAATTGTTTCAAATTTCTGATCATAATACAACTCATGTATCATGTCATGCACTGTGACAACAAATGGCTTGTTGCCGATGTTTTTTAAAAAATTGACATCGTAATAAGTAGGGTGAAAGATATCAAAACTCCCTTTCCTCAACATTTCAGCTATTTTGTTGATCTCATTGGTACATAGATAAGATTCTAACCTTCTCTTTCCTTTAAAATTAGGGAGGCCAGACAAAGGTGCAGGCTTAATCAGTCCTTTTTCTTGAAGGTGAATATTATCAGAATAAAAATTACGAGGAAAGGTGGTAAGGCCATCAGCTGCATTAATACCATGCATCAATTCAGAAAAATATCTAGATATACCTCCAAACTTCTTACTGAAAGCCTGATAGTCATACAGTATTTTAATCATCAATATCTATTTAGCTCATCCAGATACTTCTGTTTGTATAATTCAAAATCAGTCTGAAGAAGGGACTGTCTTGTAAATTGCTCCTTAGTTTCTGCCTGTTTCTTTAACCTAGAAGCCAGCTTCTTCAAAAAAGAAATATGTTTCACCTGACTTTGAAATGGGTTGAACCTTAATTCATGTTTAGTCAGAACATGTAGATTAGTACCATTTGAATAGTAAAACAGATTAAACTTATCGGCTAATACCTCGATCGATTGTTTAGTGTAAAACGAAATATGCTGACCCGTTTCAGGGGCAAAATACCACCAGTCTGTAGCTTTTGAAAAACTTTTATCAATCTGAAGCTCAGTTGAAAAGATCACTGTATCAGACAGGGCTAACATCTTCTGCAATTCATCTACAGGTTCTGCAAGATGTTCAAAAACTTCAAAGGCTGTTACCGCAGTGAGTTTATGTTTGCTATTGTAATCTTTCAATTCGAAATACTTCGCAAAGAGATTATCAGCATATGTATCATACAAAAAGAAGTTGTAACCTTTATCACGCATAATTCTGACAAATAACCCGTAACCGCCTCCATAATCCAAATATGCTTCTTCTTCTGTTAAAGGCAAAATGTCAAGAATATTGGGTAGCGTTTCCGAAAGACCCAGATTTCTGTATATCAAACCAACATCTATTGCAGTGATGGCCGCAGAATAAGCCTCTGAAAGCCAATATGGTTTCTCAGTCTGTATGAACCTGCATCCTTGGCATTGTAAATAGCTAACACAATATTTCTCAAGAACCTTTGCATCAAATATTATGTCAGTTCTGCTCCCACATATGTTACAACTATATTCTGTTTTACTGAGACTCATCAACGGCAAAGTATAATTTAAATACTGTTAGACAAATACCTGAAAGGTTACTATTCTGGAATTTTCTTCCAGTTTAGGATAAACACTTAGTAACTCAATAGTCTTCTTGTTAAATGGAGCTTTATCCAAATATACTCCTGAATTATTCATTAACCGAATACCGGCATGATTCTTCAGATCAATATTAGGAACTACTACTTGGGTACATGGTAAATGCTCAGTTACTATCACGTAATCAAAATTATTAAGCTTTCTTAGTACCCTTTTTATGTCATTGTTAGAAAGGTGCTGCAGGACTTGCCGTATCAAACACAACTGACCTGACGGAAGGCTGTCATGTACTATATTTAACTTTTTAAAAACAATCTTATCACTTCCATAATTACTTGTATTGAAGTTTATAAGCTCTTCAACAACATCAACACCAATATAATTGATATCAGTAGCTTCGATTAAGCTCCTACCTACTCTGAAATCTCCGCAACCTAAATCTACTACAGAGGAGATATTATTGTGTTTAATAAAATTTGAGATTAAATCAATATAAGGCTTAGAGTAATCATCATCAGACCCACTGCCAGAATAAAACTCGCTTTCAGAATTCCCTCCCCAAATTTTATTTATATATATATCTGTGAAAACTTTCTGGTGATCTGTCTTCTCCGAAATATTTTTTTGAAGCACTCTTTTTATAAGTTTTATATAGCGCAGCAACATACAATATATAGAATAAAAATTTAAATGTTAAAACCTTAACGAGAGGTTAATATAGTTCTTAAACACTTTCTGATAAGATTACCAGTGCCTAAGAAAAAAGAGAGTTTACGTACACTTTCTGGGCGAAAATTAAACACTTGGTTATATGTATATTCATCTGCCTCGGCATCGAGTAAAAGCTCAGAAATTCGATCTGGCAGTACGTATTTTTCAGAAATCATATTTGAGAATCTTGATTCCCCATCATGTGTATGAGTTGCTGCATTTCCGAAACCTACATTGCTAACCAGGTTCCAATTTGGTATAACACTTACTCCATTATTTTTTACAAGTGCATAAAACCACTGATAATCCCATGTATCTATCTGACCTTGGAAAGTTAGATTAAAAATGTTCTCCCAGAATAAATACTCCACATCAGTTTTAAAGTGAGGTCTAAGGGTTTTAACATTGGATAGATCCGGCCAGTCAAGCATCTGGAAGTCATATTTCTTCCAAGCTCTCCTCCATGTTGCCCAACCCCAGATGTGTGGATACTTTGAAAAATAGTAACTGCCGCTCCCTCTCAAAACCCCATTTTGGAAATTGACACCAGATATATGCATTACCTTGCTTTCGTTTCTATAACGACGAAGCATCGTTGTACAATAGTCAAAGAAAGAAGGATCAGGTAAGCAGTCATCCTCTAATATTATACCTTCTTCAACGTTCTCAAAGAACCAGTTTATAGCCTCTGACACTGCGCGGCCGCAACCTAGATTCTCGGACCTGAAAAGGGTTTTAAGTTTGCACTCCCAATCAACATTAGTAGCAATACCTCTTGTTATTTCACATTTATCTTTTTCATCCTTTTCAGCCCGGGGGCCGTCTGCAGCAACATATAAATACTTAGGCTTTAACAACTTAATTCTTTCGAATACTTTATATGTTGTATCAGTGCGGTTAAATATTAAAAATAAAACAGGTGTTTCAAAAGGATTCATGCGTTAAGCCTAAATTTTAATAATAGATATTATCTTGTTATATCCAATTAAACTACCCAAATATCTCTTAAATGATTGAGACTTAAAAAAGGTGTAATTGATGTTCATTTTAAAAATCTTAATCAGAGATATTGCTCGAGCGATAAAACTAATAAGTTTATTTCTATGCTGTTTTTTAAAAATATTGAATAATAATGTTGTTAAAATTAATTCTTTCAATTTATCATCAATGTTTTCTTTAAGGCTCCATTCAAATAGCTTGTATAGCATCTTAATAAAGTAATCTTCAACAAGTTTATGGTTGGTTGTTAGGCTGCTACTATTTTGATTGGTCATAGCTACAGGCTCATCAATTTTGCCAGGCAATAATGTTGCTTTAGCAGCCATTTTAAACCACATATGTGTATCTTCGGAAGCTTGCAATGTCTCATCAAAAAGCCCACACTTTTCAAAGATTGCACGCTTTACAGTTAATCCATTCGAAGAAAACCAAACACTTGGACCAAGTGGCTGCAAACTTTGGAATAAGGAAGTAGGCGCAACAGGTTCAATATGTGAGTACATTTTTACACTCATTGTATCATAATCATGTACACCTATACTTTCATAAACTCCATCTATATCAGAATTCAATTCAAAAACCGCTTTAGCCGTTTTGAAACGATTCACTAAGTAGAAATCATCAGCATCTAAAAAAGCTACAAATTCATATTGCGCATTAGAAATGCCAAGATTACGTGACGCTGCAGGACCTCTGTTTTTGCCCTTCTGATGCTGAAGTACTTTTACGTTAGGATATTGAACTGCTAAATTTTGACATATTTGAAAGCTATCGTCGGATGATCCATCTTCAACTAAGATAACCTCTGTCACCTCCTGCTGTAGAAGTGCTGAGTTAACAGCCTTGTGGAGAAAAGAGGATGCATTGTAAACCGGGATAACTACAGAAATCCTCATCTTACTAGAAAACGTTTAGCTATTCTTCTTAAAATAAGAAAAGCTTTGCCGTATTCTGTTGCGGCAACAAGAAAGGATAAAAAACTTAAATTATATCTAAGCCAATATTTATCAGAATTATAATAATCAGCATCCCAGGCAGCCATCTCGTACGTATTGTAAAAGTGTTGGAAAACTTGACTTTTTAGGTCCTTACCTAGTAAACTATAAGTGATTCTATATGTTTTAAGAGACCAACACCACCTTTCAAGGTACCCTCTAGAACTCCATACCCCACCGCTATGTACCCTAATTACAGATCCTTGAATACTATCAATAAATTTTACTTTACCCATTTGGGTAAGTATAGCTTGTAATATTGTATCGCCATTAATAGTCTTCTCAAAATATTGCTTATAATCATCAAAAGCAAAATTTCTAAAAACAGTAGTTGGCGTTGGTAAATAATGCCCTAATAATAATTCGTTCTTATCATAGTCCCTCTTTTTTTCATGCGGGAGCCTTTTGTCATCTGTCTCCTCACCTGTTTCATTGATAACAGTAATATCATGAAAGGAGAGCACAAAATCCGGATTGTTTTCAAGATAGTTTACCTGCTTCTGCAACTTAAGAGGGTCTGACCAAAAATCATCGCCCTCCAGCATTGCCACATACTTACCTGTGCAGTTACTAAAAGTATATATAAAATTCTTCTGGGAGCCGAGGTTATGTGCCGCTTTCGGGAGTAATTTTACAATTTCAGGATAAAGCAATGCGTACTTCTCACATAACTCCCTAGTCTTGTCTGTTGAAGAATCCTCGCCAATAACCAGCTCAATAGTAAAATCTACCTTCTGCGCTATTACACTTTCTATTGCCTGAGCAATGAATCTCTCATGATTGTAGGTAAGCATACACACAGAAACAAGAGGCATCATAGGGTTTTTGTCATTAATAGAGCATTACCATTTGATTGCATTATTCTAAATCCATTTTTTTTGTAGAAGGCAATCGCGTTTAAATTTTGCTCGCTTACCTTTAATGATATCAACTTAAACTTTTCACTTTTTAAAACATCTATCATCGATATCATCATTTTTGATGCAATTCCTAAATTCTGATATGGCTGATTTACAAAAAGTAAGCTTAAAAATGCGTGCTTGTTTTCCAAATCATTATCATAAAAAGCACAAATTCCTTTTATTTTGTTTTTATCTAAGGCTAATATTAACTGTGCATTTTTGTAGAGTTTTACAGCATAATCTTGTAAAGCAGTTAATTTGGAGAGAGGTGGAGAAAAATTATCATCAATTTCTAAAAGCAAATTTAGTAAATCCTCCTCTATCATTACCTGGTGGCCGCTCCGGTATACAATCATATTTTATTAAAAAAAATAATATTTATAAAACTAAAGCATAACTTATGGAAAAGCCTTGAACACTGTAATATCATTTATTTTGAATTTAGAGTATTCTTCCAGATTTATTTGATGCTTTACAAGCAGATGCCGTTTAAATTCTTTAGTAAAGGGCTCTTGTACTTTTTCTATAAAAATTACACCATCTAAATTTAGATCATTCTTTTTATCTAATGCTTTAAAATACTCTTCATTCAATTTAAACTTATTAGAAACAAGATGAAGATCTAAAAGAGCGGCATATCCATAAAGTAAAGTTGTACTTAATATAACTCGATCATTTTTATCAGTAGCATGTTTTATCTTTGCAAGATTTTCAAATCTTTCTTCATCTAAAAGAATGCTTTGATTGATATTTAATTTATTAACGGCATAAACCTGATCAGCTATAATATATTTTCCCCACCCTTCTCTATAAAAATTTGTACCAAAATGTATAAAAGCAATGAATAAAAAAGTATGTAAGTATAGAAATGCCGTATGTCTTTTAGTAAAACTAATCAGCAAATAAACTATTATGAATACAGAAGACATATAATAAGTACTTCTCAACTTAAATGAGACATCTGTACCTAATGATGCTGAAAATGGAATTAAAAAAAGTAAAGTAATCAGATAAATAACTTTAGAGTTTTTCTTCAACATTTCAGAACTATAGAATAGCTGCCAGAATAGCAACACTAAAGGTAAAGATGGAGGCATCAAAGCACTTGGTTCAAGAAAGTCCATGAATACTAAAAATGTTATTGCTAAAGCTAGGAAAGCTGTAAATATATACCCTCCCCCTTCCCTTAACTGCGTTCTTTCCCATATATAAATTGGAATAGAGTAAATAATAACTAAGGTTGCTATATAAAAAATAGTATTAATTATCCATATAAAGATATTCCCAAAGCCATGTGTTTTATCAAATTGTAAGCTAAACATAGTGTGTTCATAGGCTAAAAGAATGGTATCAGGGCCAACTATGTAATATGCTGTCAAAAGCATGCTACAAATAAGACCTATAATTAACCCAACAACAGAAGGTAAAAATCTTTCCGTTTTATAGGTAACTCCTACTATGAAGCATAAAACAAGAATAATAAAAGAAGTATTGGTAATCATTATAAAAGGAAGAATTCCTAATATTATACCCGCAAGATTTGTTAATATAAAAGTATAATATTTAGCTCCTCCTGAAGCTAAACCTGTCAAGACCAAACCAACTGCTAGAAGTATAATAACTATATTCAGAGTAGCATAATAAGGGAAAAATTGAACTGGTAACATCAGGATATAATTCCCTAGAAGGGAGAATCCTAAGAGGCATATTAATTCTTTTAAACCTGATAGTTTAAGATACTTATATATTCCAAATGATAGGGTGATTGATGCTAAGCAATTTAAAGCAAATATAATTACTCTATTAAAGTAGATATTATTAGAGAATAGATGCCTTGCTACTAGTGTCCACAAATTATCAAGTCCATACTCATTGTTACTAGTAAGTAACAAATGGTAATATGCTTCATCTTTGAAAACAAGACCTTTATTTAATGACCAGAAAATCAGTATACTTACAGTCAAAGCATAAAAGAGTATAATATACAAATTGTACCTGTAAAGAACTTTTGTAACAGAAGGAATTATGGACATTTGCGAAATGTAGGAAGAGTTATTAACTATACAAGATGATATTCTGTTAACATTTGTTGAACTTGTTTTATAGGACAAAACATTAAAACATCAATAATTGATAATGCAGGAATTGAGATGTTATGAAACTGTCTGTAAGATCTTAACTCACTTTTTAAAAAGAACAATTTTATACCTTCATTAGAGAAATATTCTTTCTCATAAAGTTCAACTCCTCCAATAGCATTGATATAAGTATCTGCATCCTCTTTTTTACATATATCAATTATTCTATCCTGTCCTTTTAATTCCTTATTATTATAAACAGTTGATGATTCAACAATATTTTTTTCAATATCAAGATACTGAAGTACTCTTTCAATACTAGAAACAGCTACTGTAGAAATTGCATTTCCTCTTTGATTATATACAGAGGCCTCAACAATTGGAAGTATATTATTAAAAAACGGCGCTTTTCGATATGCCTGTTCTATAGTTCGTAAGATTTTTTTTTCCCAATTAATTGGCTTATCAGATACAAAGGTTTGGTTAATGTCTTTAAATGAACTTATTCCTTCTACCGGAATGAAGAAAAAGTGCTTTTCGCCATTCAGTAAAATTTTATTTCTGTTAATCCAGCCTTGTTTAATAAAAGACACATCATCGTATACCACAAATTTATCGACTGCTTGAATTAACTGGAAGTAACCTAAGTAAGGGAAAATGTACGGTTGCATTATAGCCAGTCTCATTGCTAGTAATTTTGTGCTCTTAATAAAGCTCTTGAAATCATATCAATTTCCTCAAAGGAAAGATCTTGATAGAGAGGGAGACAGAGTACCCTAGATGATACACTTCCAGCTACTTTCATTTCTCCTTCTGACCCTACATAATTTAATTTGTCTAATGAAGGATAGAAATACCTTCTAGGGTACGTATAAACTCCATTTAGAGTATCTATTGCTTTTAGCAAAGCTTTTTCTGATTCAAAGATAATTGCATAATAGGCATGGTTGAATTCTTCTTTCGATTCAATGAAAGGCTTAGTAATTCTCAGCGGCTTTAGCATTAGGTCATACCGTTCAGACAGCTCTTTTCTACGCTGCAGAATTTGATTAACGTATTTCAAGTTGCACAGTCCCATAGCAGCATGAAATTCACTGTTCTTTCCATTGATGCCTATGCTGTAGAACTTCTCTGGCCCATCATGTCCAAAGTTTCTGATGTGGGCAATTTCCTTTGCAACAGAAGCATCCTGAGTAATTACTGCACCTCCCTCTATGGTGTGAAAGAGCTTAGTTGCATGAAAACTTATAGTACTAATATCACCATACTTAAAAACAGACCTACCATTATATTTAGTACCAAAAGCATGCGCTCCGTCATAAATAACCTTTAGGTTATACTTTGATGCTATTGAATCTATTGCCTCAACATCACAAGGGTTACCATAAACATGTGTAGCTAATATAGCTGTAGTTTCAGGAGTTATTGCAGCTTCTATTAGCTCAGGATTTATATTTAAAGTTCGTGGGCATATATCTACAAATACAGGAGTATAACCCTCCCAGCATATACAACTTGTGGTAGCAACATAAGAGAATGGAGTGGTAATAATCTCTCCTTTAACACCTAAAGCCTTGATAGCAATCTGGAGAGCTATAGTACCATTACTTACAAAGAATAAATGGGGTACATCCAAATATTCCTTTAGCTTAAGTTCAAGTTCATTTACTAAGGGGCCATTATTTGTAAGCCACTCTCTGCTCCAAATACCATTAATATATTGATCAAATTCTTCCCTCGGGGGTAGAAAAGGTTTTGTTACATTAATCATGACAAACTGATTAAAGGAAATTTTAACAGTGGTCTCACAAAACCTGGCCACTTTCCATGCCAGTCTGATTCAGTTCTATCTTCATGCACCTCAACATTAATAGCATCATTAAAAACATAGAGAGGTATTGATTTATCTGCCACAAACATAATTCTGATAGAAAACAAACCATCATTCAAAAAATCTCCAGGAATCTGACAAACGGCTTTATAGACCCCTTTCTTCAAGAGTTGAGGAGTAGTGCCGACATTAAATACACACTCATAATTCATTGTATCAAAATGTAGACTGATATTTATTTCTCTACCTTCTGTGTAGTTCCAGAATTCAATTTCAATATTAATTGGAGTATGTACTGTAAATGATTCTCCTTTTTTTAATTCTGGTGATACTGCCTCAACTCTGCGGATACGGACAAACTCATTTCCAGGGGCAATGGCAGGGCTCTCAAAACATTGCTTACTTTTTGTAGTTGTGTTGTGGCTTAAGTAATACTTTAAAACTTCCTCTGTATTTCCATTTCTTTCAATAGTGCCTTGTTGCATGAAAATTGAAGTGCTACAGATGTTTTTTATTGCGGTTAAGTTGTGGCTAACGAATAATACTGTTCTACCATCCTTAGTACTCACATCCTTCATCTTTCCCAGGCATTTTTTTTGAAACTCGACATCACCCACAGCCAATACCTCATCAATTATCAAAATATCAGGCTCAAGATGCGCCGCAACTGCAAAGGCTAAACGAACATACATTCCTGATGAATAACGCTTTACAGGTGTATCTATGTAGCGCTCAACTCCTGAAAAGTCAACTATTTCATCGAACTTACGCTGTATTTCACTTTTTTTCATGCCAAGTATGGCACCATTAAGAAAAATATTATCCCTACCACTCAGTTCCGGGTGAAAACCTGTACCTACTTCCAGAAGACTTGAAATACGTCCTTTTATCTTTACTGAACCTGTTGTAGGTCCGGTCGTTTTAGACAGGATCTTAAGCAAGGTAGACTTCCCTGCTCCATTCTTGCCAATAACACCTACAACTTCACCTTGCTTAACCTCAAAGTTTATATTTCTTAACGCCCATATATAGTCGCTACTCCCCTTTCTGGTACGGTCATTTATATCACCTATATTAAGGTATGGATCCTCTTTACCACGTATCAAGTGCCACCATCTGTTAAGATCATGAGATAGGGCACCTGTCCCAACTTCACCCAGCCGGTACTGCTTTGAAAGGTGTTCTACTTTTATGACTGTGTCAGACATGAATAACCAGTACTTAAGAAATTAATTTTAGCTTAGAAACAGCTATGAAATGAATCTACTAAATTAGTATCTAATATAGCTTATTTTTATAACAAGTGTACGCAAAAGAATGCCTTATTAAACGGTATCCATAAATGTCTTCTCTACTTTACTAAAAACTATCAATCCAACAAAAAGTATCACTCCCATTATACCTAAGCTGTATAAGAGAGAATAAGCCGTAACAGTTCCTTCACCGAAAAGGGCAAATCTAAATGCCTCAAGAATTGGTGTAATGGGATTCCATTCTATTAACCAGCTATAGCTATTATCCTTCAAGAAAGAAAGGGGATAGACTACAGGAGTAGCATACATCAATAGCTGTACGGCAAAACCAATCAATACTGTAAAATCTCGATACTTTGTAGTTAGCGAAGATATAATGATACCTAACCCTAAACCTAAGCCAGCCAGTAAGAATAGTAACACAGGCAACAGTAGTAGCCCCATGTTAAGATCAAATCTGAATCCCTTGGCTGTATAATAAGCAAACACTAAAGAAAGGAGAAAAAATTGTATGCTAAACTTTACAAGGTTAGACAATACAGATGACAAAGGAATTATTAACCTGGGGAAATAGACTTTCCCAAAAATACCTGCATTAGAGACAAATGTATTTGAAGTTCCGGTTAAACAACTGGAAAAATAATTCCAAATCGTAATCCCACTTAAGTAAAACAAAACAGGAGGAATACCATCGGTTGGGATATTGGCAATTTTACTAAATACAATCAAAAAAATGGCAGTAGTAAAAACAGGCTGAATGAAATGCCATAAAGGACCAAGAATAGTCTGCTTATACTGAGCTTTAAAATCTCGTTTTACAAACAAAACCAAGAGGTCTCTATAACTCCATACTTCCTTCAGTTTTAGATCAAGAAAATGAGACTTCGGCTCAATAACCTGATCCCATCTATCTTCTTGTAATGCCTGAGAATTCATTCGTATTACATTTTATTAAAAAAAGAAGGCAAAACTAGTGAAATCAAATTACACTAGTTTTGCCTTATAAAGATATAAGTCTTTAGCTAAAGACTACTACATTTCTTGCTATATCTTACTCATGGTAATTCAAGACCCTATGTCCGCCTTCCATCAGGTACGTATCACGCTTGAAAAGCTCAATATCTGCCTGCATCATGTCTTTTACCAGTGCTGGAAGATCATATTTCGGTTCCCAGCCTAGCTTTGTTTTTGATTTGGTGGCATCACCGATCAAAAGCTCTACCTCTGTCGGACGGAAATAATTAGGGTCTACGCAAACAACGTTCTTACCAATTTCAAGCTGGTACTCCGGGTTGTTGCATGCTGCAATATAACCTTTTTCCTCAATACCTTCACCTTTAAATTCGAGTACAATTCCTACTTCTGCAAAAGCCATTTTCACGAAGTCACGAACAGTAGTCGTAACGCCTGTAGCAATCACGAAATCTTCCGGCTCGTCCTGCTGCAGAATGCGCCACATAGCTTCTACATAATCTTTTGCATGACCCCAGTCACGTTTGGCGTCCAGGTTACCCAGGTATAGATCATCCTGTAAACCAAGCGCAATTCTACTGGCAGCACGTGTGATCTTACGGGTCACGAAGGTCTCACCACGCAGTGGAGACTCATGGTTGAAAAGAATACCATTGGTAGCAAACATGCCATACGCTTCTCTATAGTTTACTGTGATCCAGTAAGCATAAAGTTTAGCCACAGCATAAGGAGAACGCGGGTAGAAAGGCGTTGTTTCTGTTTGAGGAACAGCCTGTACTAAACCGTATAACTCTGAAGTAGATGCCTGGTATACCCTTGTCTTTTTCTCTAAGCCCAGGATACGAATAGCTTCCAGGATACGAAGCGTACCTAAACCATCTGCGTTAGCAGTGTATTCCGGTGTGTCAAAGCTTACCTTCACATGGCTCATGGCCGCCAGGTTATAGATCTCATCCGGCTGTGTTTCCTGGATGATCCTGATAATATTGGTAGAGTCAGTTAAATCGCCGTAGTGCAGCTTGAAGTGAATGTTCTTTTCGTGCGGGTCCTGGTACAGGTGGTCTATACGATCTGTGTTGAACATGGAGCTACGACGCTTTACACCATGTACTTTATATCCTTTGCTTAAAAGTAGTTCTGCTAAATAGGCACCGTCTTGTCCTGTTACTCCGGTTATAAGGGCTGTCTTCATTGTATGTCTGTGTAATTATTTTAATGTATAAGGGTTGATCTTTATTGTCATTTCGAGCACAGCGAGAATTCTGTTTATAATTCTGATTAGATCTCTCCTATGTCGAGATGACAAATGAATGTTATGCTGTTACGTATTTTTGGATAAAGTCTGCATAAGCCATTCCTATGCCTTCTTTCAATTCTGTTTTGTGCCGAAAGCCCAAACCATGTAATTTTGAAACATCCATCAACTTGCGTGGGGTGCCATCTGGTTTTGTCGTGTCGAATTCAAGTTCACCCTCATAGCCTATCACATCTTTAATAAGCAGGGCCAGGTCTTTAATTGAAATATCTTCACCGGTGCCAATATTTACCAGTTCCCGGCCATTGTACTGCTCCATTATATAGTAGCAGGCTTCAGCCAGGTCATCGGCAAACAAGAACTCACGCATAGGACTACCCGTGCCCCATACGATAACCGCAGGAGCATTGTTTTCTTTTGCCTCATGAATTTTTCGGATAAGTGCCGGCAGCACGTGCGAATTATTCAGGTCGTAGTTATCGTTATAACCATACAAATTAGTTGGCATAACACTGATAAAATTACTGCCATACTGGTCGCGGTAAGCCTCACAAAGTTTTATCCCTGCAATTTTAGCAATAGCATAGGGTTCATTGGTCTCTTCCAATGGGCCAGTCAGCAAATATTCTTCTTTAAGCGGCTGCTGTGCCAGCTTCGGATAAATACAAGAGGACCCTAAGAACAGTAACTTTTTAACCTGTTGCACATGAGCGGCATGGATAATATTTGCCTCGATCATGAGGTTATCATATAAGAAATCTGCCCGATACGTATTATTAGCCTGTATACCACCTACTTTGGCAGCTGCCAGAAATACATAATCCGGCTTCTCAGCTTCAAAAAAATCAAAAACTGCCTGCTGGTTCCGTAGATCAAGCTCGGCTGATGTTCGGGTGATGATCTGGGTATAACCTTTCTTCTGTAGGTTTCTTACGATAGCAGAGCCCACCATACCCCGATGCCCTGCCACGTAAATTTTAGAATTTAATTCCATAGTTTTTTATATCGCCAACACGAAGGTGTTTTGATAACTTATTTTTGAATATATAATTTGCAGCCTGTTTGAACCCACCCCTGGCCCCTCCATGGAGGTGACCTTTATCATGTAAGTAAATCCCTTTCTGGAGGGGCTAAGGGTGAGTTTACTAAAGCGGACAAGAAATCATTAAACTATCACTATATATTAGTAATACGTATACCTTATTTAGAAAATATAGTTTATCATTTTAAACTGCTATTACAGCATAATAGCAACATTTTTATCAAACACGAGTCAATCTCTTCCACCAGGGCTGTGCTTCCTGGTCTTCGGCGTAGTAACCGTATCCATACCCATATCCGTAGCTATAGCCGTAGTTTAGTTTTTTGTAATCTACATCGTTAAAAAGAATGGCAGTGTTCTTTATCTTCCCAGCTTCATACTGCTGCTGAATGCTCATTATAAATGACTTCAGGGAGTAATCCTGGCGTACCATATATATACTGGCATCCGCTAATTGCATCAGTTCAATGCCGTCAGACAGAATACCCACCGGAGGGGTGTCAATGATGATATAATCAAAACTAGACCGCAGTTGCTGCACCAGCACATGCATACGCTGATTCAATAATAATTCGGATGGATTAGGTGGAATTTCACCGGCAGGCAAAATATAAAGATACTCCTGCAAAGAAGTATGGATCACCTCATCAAGGCCTGCATGCCCTGCCAGGTAATTGCTAAGTCCAATATTGCTTGTTACTCCAAAATCTGTGTTATTATTAGGCTTTCGCATGTCCGCATTTACTAAAAGCGTACGCTCACCTGATATAGCTAATATGTAAGCCAGGTTTTTGGCAGAAAAAGTTTTCCCTTCTCCGCTCACAGAAGATGTAATAACGATGATCTTGCCTTCAGTGGTCGGTGAGTCGACCATGAACTTTAAATTGGATCGAACGGTTCGGAAAGCTTCCGCTAAACCTGACTTGGGACTCTGATGAATCAGGTTGCTGTTATCGCGTTTGTTGTGCCCTACAATACCAAGAACAGGAATGCTGGTATAAACCTTGAGGTCCTCAACAGTTGTGATCTTATTATTAAAGAACTCTTTCAGAAAAATAAGTCCGAGTGGTATAGCCAGCCCTAACAACAGGCCTGTAAGATAGTTTTTGGATGAATTAGGGGCAATCTGGCGGTTAACGTAAGCATCGCTAAGGATGGTGACATCAGATGCATTTGCCGCCTTTGCTATTCCGGCCTCAGCCCTTTTTTCCATCAGGAATACATAAAGCCCTTCGCTGATATTAAAGATCCTTTGCACATTCAGAAGCTTGCGCTCCTGGGCGGGAATTCGATTAAGCTCTGTAAGTGTGGAAGCAATTTTACGATCTAACTCTCTCAGGGCAATGTCGTTGGTAGCTTTTATACTTGAGAGGCTTTCCAGGATATTGCTTTTAAGCACCGCCAGTTGGTCCTGCTTCAGTTTGATCTGGTTCATCAGCCTCGGATTTGATTGGACCTCATTTTTCTGAAGCACCGTGATCTCCGACTGCAGCGCAATCAGTTCGCTGATAAGTTGGTTCAGGATAGGGTCATTGATCCCCAGGCTGGCCGGTATGACCACATGCTCTAGCTCCAGGCCTTTAATGACATAACTTTTCAAGTACTTATAGTACTTGTCGTTTGTGAGGATAGCCGCCTTTTCAGCCTGTAGCGCCTCCAGGCTACCAGCTGCGGCACCACCAGCCGTGCTTGCAGCAATATGCCCTGTATTATTCTTTTTAAGTGACTCTAAGGTACCTTCTATAATGGCTAAGGAATCACTTATTTCTGCTAACTGAGTATCGATAAAGCTGAGGGTATTTACAGCATTGGTGTTTTTTATGGCTAGGTTATTTTCATCATACGTCCGCATATGGGCATTCAGAAAGGCCATGTCTTTGGCAGGTGTAGGTCCGCTCAGGCTCATTGCCATCACAGAGGCACCACCGGGTAAGGGATTCACGGCAAGTGCAGAAGCATAATATCCTGCGAGTTGTTCCGGATCATTTACTGTAAATAGTATTTCATTCTGATAGCTCGCTAATCCATCATCTTTCGAAGTGACTGTAAAACGAAACCCGTTTACATCATAT
The DNA here is from genome assembly GCF_051904785.1 of Pontibacter sp. MBLB2868. Lineage (NCBI taxonomy): Bacteria > Pseudomonadati > Bacteroidota > Cytophagia > Cytophagales > Hymenobacteraceae > Pontibacter > Pontibacter sp. MBLB2868. The sequence continues at coordinate 1,791,069 of NZ_CP196710.1, forward strand.
GTCTTCCCTACAGTAAAAGCCTTTCGTGCAAAAACTGGTTGCCAACCGGGGTTCTCTGTACTGATCTGGTAAGATTTACTGTTAAGAAAGTTCACCTTCAACAGCACGCCATAGGGAAAGTTTACAGTTGCGGAGTCTACTACAACATGGATGGGAGAAGTATTATACGTTTCAGTAAGTTTTACATTCCCTTGCTGGTAATAGCTGATGCCGAAATCCAGTTGCTGAAGCGTTTTTAATGCAAGCGCTTTTGTTTTCAGCAACATTATTTCGTTGGAAAGGCTCTTCGACCCCTTGAACACCTCAGAACCATACAGGATGGCAGCAGCAGAAGCTCCTTCATCCACTGGTTTACTGATCATCACCGTAGACTGCACTTCAAATTGTGGAATAGTATAACGGTTTACCAGGAAAGCACCCAACAAGCCTACCATAACAGAGGCTACAATAAAGTACCAATGCATCAGCGCCTTATTCAGCAGCTTCTGAACATCTAATCCGGGATCTTTTATAGTCGGCTTCTTTTCCAAGCTTTAGAAATAGTTAAATTAATTGGCTAACCGCAAGGCTATTAATGTGAGTGCTGTAAGCACAGAGATGCCAAGGCTAAGGCTTGGGATAATGCTTTCCTTAAAGTACTTTGCCGGTAGCGGATCAACTACGATCATATCGTTGGGTTGAAGGTAGAAATTTTTACTGGTGATGATGTCATCGTCCAGCATGCTGAATGTATACAGCTTTGCCTTATCTCCCTCGTAGCGCATCAACCTTATTTTCCCGCGGTTCGAATAGGGGCTAAACCCTCCTGCCAGTGCGATAGCTTCCACCACGTTCAGGTTTTCCTGTTCTGCGATTATCTGGCCCTGTGAGCCAACTTCCCCTAGAATAGTAAACCTGAAATTGAGTAGGGAAACAAAAACGTTAGGATCAGCTAAGTAAGGTTTGATCACATTCTTAAGCTTTTGCCGCGCCTCTGCCATACTTAGTCCGGATAGATTTACCTGGCCAATGGTTGGCAAAAGTATATTGCCGTCAGCATCGAGCTTATACCCTTTTTCTTTTGGGTTCACTCCGGCTCCCTCACTGGTAGAGGCTGTCAGGAAATTATATTCAGTTTGTGTGGTACTCTGCACCTGTAAAGAGATCACATCGCCAGGCCTTAAAGTATACACCGTTCGATTCAGGTCGAAAGTTTTCACCAATTCGTCTGCCCTCCCCTGGTCTTTTACAGTAGACTCGTTCTGGAGCAGCATTAATTTCTTCTGTGGTACACAGGAGGAAAAAACAGTGATCAAAAATAATATCTGAAATGCGATAAGGGTTTTGCGCATGGGTGTCGTACTCTCCTGTTCTGCTCTTTTTTGTTGCTTGTTCTCTTCCTGCCTTCCAATAACGACATGGTAACTGATAACCATGTTAGCTCCTGGTTCACAAAATGCTTAAACGGGTACTAATTTGTGCTAAAATGCAAGGACCGTTTAGCGGATTAAATTAGGAAATTTATCTTATTTAATCTCAAATATAACCTTAAAATATGGTAAAAGCCTAAAAAGCAACCTGAATGCCATTTGTAATAGCATATACAAAATGGGTTACAGGCACAATAGGCTCATCCTCATAGGTGCAGCTGAAGTTAGTCCGGAAGGAAAGCTTCGTATTGAGCTTAAAGTTAAGAGATACATCGCCACTTACCCTGTTGCGGAAAATATCCGCTTTAGCATCATGGCCAACCTGGTAATAAACAATACTTTCCGTACTTACATTGTCGCTTATTTTTGCTTTCGTACTGATGTAGTTCGTGGATTTGAAAAGGTCTGAAGTTACAAGCCTTCCCTCCTCTTCCGGATCTTCCCACTCCTCATGTTCCTGCATCAGTCCGGTTCCGAAATAAACACTCACATCTTTCTCACGCAGTAAGGCCAGCCTTAATCCTCCTCCGGCAAGCGTGCGCAGTTCCAGGCCACGGGCTTTGTCTGCCTGGATCTGCGTAAAAAGCTCGTAAGACAGCTTCCTTCTCCTGAATAAGTTTACCCTGAAGTGGGAGTACCCAGTACTTGCCACCGTATTTCTTAACTCATCCGAATCGTAATTCACCAACAGGTAATTATAGTAGTTCAGGAGCAAATAACTGTGGTGCACTGATATATAGGCCAGGTCTCCGGTAAACGTAAGTTGCAGGTAGTTATTCGGATTATTCTTCCCGGCATTGCGGTTAAACATAGAGAAGTTTAGGCCAGCCTTGCCTGTTACATAATTCACTGTATCCTTATCAACCCTGGAACGCTCAATATTTAGTATTTGCCCATAACTGTGATCAGGTAAGGCACATAAAAGGAATACAACAAAGAAAATGGTGCAATAAAGACAGCTTTTTGAATGCATATAAATAAGGTGTGCTTATTAATAAAAACAAGGGACTACAAAAGTAAACATTCTGCCTGTTCCTGCGCTTAATAATATAAAGGAGTAATGCTGTTTTAAAGGAAGCACTACCCTTTTACTACTTTTTAACATGACAAAATTACATAAGCCATGGCAAGATGTTCCATAGAGTTAATAGAAGCGTTGCGCGAAACTGCCTGCCGCCTGAAGAAAGGCGACAGCTATCAGTGGGGCCATATGGGCAGCTGTAACTGCGGCCACCTGGCCCAAACAATTACACATTACAGCAAAGGAGAAATTCATGGTGCTGCCATGTGGCGCTACGGCGATTGGCGCGAGCAATTACGTGATTACTGCCCACATAGTGGTCTGCCCCTGGACGAGGTGATAGACCAGATGCTTGACTTTGGCATTACAAGGCAAGAGCTGGCGCACCTCGAAACATTAAGTGACCCAGCTATTCTGAACAGCCTACCACAAGAAAAGAAGCACCTGAAACACAATCAGCGAGATGATGTGGTCCTCTACCTCAACACCTGGGCCTGGCTACTGGAAATTGAGTTGCTCCCTCTTATCAAACTGGAGCAGGAACTGGCCAGAGAGCAGGTATAAAGTTAGTCAGTATGCGGGGCTGCTCCGTCAGGAGTAATTTTTTCTTTAGCTTTGGGAAATAGTAAAAGGCACAGGCAAAGCAATGAAAAAAGAAAATAACGTTGCCGCTACAGCAGCACATGTAAGGCAACTACTTACCGGTGAAGGTTCGGGCCACGACTGGTGGCACATCCAGCGTGTATGGAACAATGCTAAAAGTATAGCAACTCAGGAACCGTCAGATCTTTACGTAGTAGAGCTGGCTGCCCTCCTTCACGACATTGGCGATCATAAATTTCATAATGGAGATGAGACCATCGGACCGAAAATGGCAAAGGAGTGGCTGGAACAACTAAAGGTAGAAGAAGAAGTTATACAACACGTCTGTCAAATCATCAAAGACCTGTCCTATAAAGGGGCTGGCACTTCATCAGCCATGCACAGCCTGGAAGGCCGGATCGTGCAGGATGCTGATCGCCTGGATGCCATAGGCGCCATAGGCATAGCCCGCACGTTTGCGTATGGCGGCCATAAGAACCGTGAGCTCCATAATCCCGAGATCAACCCGGTGCTCCACGATACGTTTGAAGCCTACAAAGCGAGTACCGCTCCAACGATCAACCATTTTTATGAAAAGCTTTTACTGTTAAAAGACCGTATGCATACTGAAACAGCTAAAAAAGTGGCTGAAGAACGGCATAGCTATATGGAGAGCTTTTTAGCACAGTTTTATAGAGAATGGGAAGGCTCGCTCTAACATCTTTTTAATGCAGTATTAAGTATTACAACGCTTTTAGTACAGGAACACACGAAAGTGTATTCTGATCTAAATGCGAGGCCAGACCAGGGCAAACTAAAATAGCAGCTTCTTCAGTCATTGAGTGTGCGTTGCTTCAAAATGAAACTATGGAAATACCTTTACTTTCGGACATTGTAATCATACTGGGTTTAGCTGTAGTGGTTATACTGCTGTTCCAAAGGTTCAGGCTTCCCACCATCCTCGGGTTCCTGGCAACGGGTGTGATCGCCGGTCCTCATGGGCTTAGCCTGATCACCAACACTCATGACATTGAAATACTTGCAGAAATTGGAGTTATTCTGCTGCTTTTCATTATTGGTATGGAGTTTTCGCTGCGGCAACTCTCGCTCATCAAGCGCACTGTGCTGCTGGGGGGCACTACGCAGGTGCTGGCAACCATAGGACTGGTGACCCTGATCATGCTCATGCTTGATTTTAATACCGGTGAGGCCGTATTTATGGGTTTCCTGATTTCCCTGAGCAGCACAGCCATCGTTCTGAAACTATTGCAGGATAAAGCAGAAATTAACAGTCCGCAAGGTAAGATCGTACTGGGCATCCTCATTTTCCAGGATATTATTGTGGTGCCCATGATGCTGGTAACGCCACTTATGGCAGGTGGCACAGAGAATATCGGGTTAGAACTCCTTTTAATGGCCTTAAAAGGAGGTTTCGTTATTTTATTCGTATTGATAAGCGCCCGCTACCTGGTCCCAAGGTTACTTTACCTGGTAGCACGCACAAAAAGCAAGGAGCTCTTTATCCTGAGTATCGTGGTGATCTGTTTTGCCGTGGCCTGGCTTACCTCAAGCCTGGGTTTATCTTTGGCGCTGGGGGCGTTTATGGCAGGACTGATCATCTCAGAATCAGAATACAGTCACCAGGCAACGAGCAACATATTGCCATTCAGGGAGATATTCACCAGCTTCTTTTTTGTGTCGATTGGCATGCTCCTGAATTTTGAGTTTCTGTTACAGCACTTTTTCGTCATCATATTCTTTTCCTGCATCACGTTCTTATTAAAAGCAGTGGTAGCCACCGTAGCTGCCCGCCTGCTCCAGTACCCGATGCGCATTGCCATACTGGTTGGCTTATCCATCTTCCAGGTAGGTGAATTCGCCTTTATCCTCTCCACCACGGGCATCAATTTTGGGCTCCTATCAGAAGAAACCTACCAGTACTTCCTGTCAGTGTCCTTGCTTACAATGTCTGTTACGCCATTTGTCATCAGCTATTACCACCGTATTGCCTCCTATTTTGACGCTTTGTTTGGCCTCAGCAAGGATCCCATGCCGTTTGAAAATGAAAAAGAGACCCATTTTGGCGACCTTCCGGAACTCAATGACCACATTGTTATCATTGGCTTTGGGATTAATGGACGAAACGTGGCAAAAGCGGCCAAGCATGCCCACATCCCCTATGTGATCATCGAATTAAATGCTGTTACGGTACGCCATGAACGACATTTAGGAGAACCTATACTTTATGGTGATGCGGTGCACAGCACGATCCTATCGCATGTGAACATCGAGAAAGCACGCGTAGTAGTGATCGCTATTTCAGATGCCGAAGCTACAAAACGCATCGTAGCCAGCATTCGCCAGATTACCGATAAAGTACATATCATTGTCAGGACCCGATTCTTGCAGGAGATGGAGGAGAACTACCGTGTAGGTGCGGACGAAGTTATTCCGGAGGAGTTTGAAACTTCTATCGAGATATTTACCCGTGTTTTATCTAAATACCTGATGCCTCGCGATCAGATCGAAGCCTTTACACAATTGATACGATCCGATAATTATGACATGCTCAGAAGTATGGTGGGGCGCAGCAACAGCATGAGTGGCATTGACCTGGACCTGCCGGATATTGAAGTTGCCAGCCTGCGCGTTTACACAAATGACCGAGAGATCGTCGAAAAACCATTGCTTGAACTAGACATCCGCAATAAGTTCAGTATCACGGTAGTGGCAATAAAAAGAGACAGCAAAACTATCCTGGACATTACGGCCACAACCGTCATAAAACAGGGAGATGTAATTTATGTGGTAGGGCGGCCAGACGATGTGATGCGGTTTAACAATTACTTAAAAGCTGATTAGACTGTTCAGCAACTAACAATTCAAGTTTCGCAACTTTTTATTCAAACTAGCTTCTTCAGCAGGATTCAATTTATTGTTGTTTACCATTAGCATAGCCGGAAAACGACATGCACGTTCTTCTACAGCTTATTCATAACTTCCGCTACTTCCTGCTGCACTTTTTTATAGCCGGCATCAAAGTTCTCAATGGCTCCTTCCGTCCAGCCCCGCCACACGAGTTCATTTCTTTTAGGGTTGATGAGGTCCACGATCAGGGTTCCTGCTTTGAACAGGTCTACGGCACGGTAACCCGGCAAGCCGGCATTGCCATAATCGTACCTGTACCCATGCATGTAACCATAGCTATAGCCGAAACCTGTAGCAAAATTCTCGGGATTATCTTTTTCAAGTGGAACTGAAACGCTAACGTCATAAGCTACCAGTACATCAGGGTTTTCTGACACTTTGGTAAGCCCTTTTTGTGCCAGCTCTTTCTCAAGGGCTTCTCTGATCTTTTCATCCAAACCTGAACCATATCCTTTGTCATATTCTGCGGGTGCTGCCGGACTATCCTGGTACCAGTTATAGGTCCTGTAAAGCTTTAGGTTTGCACCTGGCGCGGCAATGGCGGAGGTCGCTTTTATACCTGATGTCACCACGCAGGAACACATCAGAAACGGCATAACCAGGGAAGAAAAAAGATACAGGAGTCTATTTGATGGCATAGTCTTACAGGTTAAGTATGGAAGTGATACGCTTGAACAGGTCAGGCGCCTCTGAATTTAATGGCAATTTAGGAAGAAGTCATGAGAAGTGACAGATTTGACCAGACAAATGGTTTTGTATTGCCAACTCATCCACTAAACCTGCAAGCATAGAGTTTAATAACTATAAAAGCTGATTTTACGTGTATGTGGAATAAATAAACTATGAAATTTAAAATATAGAGCTATGACTGATTTTACATCGCATGTACCTTCCCCACCTCCCAAGTGGGTAGAAAACTTTGCCCGGTTTGGTTTAACAGCCAAGGGGGTAGTATACTGCCTGGTAGGTATTCTGGCATTTATGGCTGCCTTTGAATTAGGGGGTAGTTCAGAGCAGGGATCGGATAAAAAAGGAGTTTTTCAATTCATTGAAAATCAACCTTTCGGCAAATGGCTTTTAGGTCTTGTAGCACTTGGCTTAGCTTGTTATGCCATCTGGCGGTTCATCCAGGGCTTTATGGACACAGAAGACAATGGAACCGACGCGAAAGGAATTGGAAAACGGATCCGTTATATCTTTAGCGGAATAGTATATGGCGGTTTGGCATACCTGGCTGCTAAAATGGTGTTTGGGACCAGTAGCAGCGGCGGCAGTGGCGGATCGCGCGAAACACTGGCCAGCGAATTGCTGAAACAACCTTTTGGGCAGTGGTTGGCCGGCATTGTGGCCATTGGCATCATAGCTACTGGTATTTACCAGATCTATTATGGCCTATCCGATAAGTATAAAAAGAAGGTAAGGCATGCTGGCTTGAAGCACGACATAGAAGAAAAAATGATCCAAATGGGGAAGATCGGTTATGTAGCACGAGGAGTTGTGTGGATCGTGATCGGTTATCTATTCTTAAAAGCTGCCATGCAATCAAACCCTGAAAAAGCGGGTGGTAGCGGCAGTGCATTTCAATTCCTGGAGAGTTCTTCCTATGGTTCCTACCTGCTTGGGGCTGTAGCTATTGGTTTGGTGTTCTATGGTATCTTTATGTTTATGAGAGCGAAATACCAGCCTATCAGCACCACGTAACATCATCACTGATTTATATTGAGCAACAGGCCTTTACCAAAGCATATCTGCTTTGGTAAAGGCCTGTTGCTTTTCAGGTATGGTAAACAATTGACTACCAATGGCAGTTCTGTAAGCACTCCTAAAATCTACTATTGCTCACCCACTTAGAGTAAGGTAAATAAATACATTTAAAGTACAAATACATATCAACGGATTTTGCAACCAATCATTAGCATATAGAACTGTTTACAAACATCTTAAGCATAGCCTTATAAAGTAATGATTATGAATGCTTAAATTATTTTTCCTGCTAAATGTTTTATATAGTATCTTTGAAAGTACCGAGCATGAAAAGGCCCTGAAAACTTAATGAAAAATACGCCCTTTAAAATCTTTATACTGGACGATGATGTATGGTACAGCGAACTGCTGGAATATCATTTATCTCTTAACCCTGATTACGAGCTTAGAAAGTTTCATTCTGCCAAAGACTGCCTTGCCAGCATGCATGAGCGTCCGAATGCCGTTACCCTCGACTACTCTTTACCGGATAAGAACGGGGACGAGGTTCTCAAGAAGATCAAGGAGTTAAACCCGGATACACAAGTGGTTATTATTTCCGGACAGGAAGATGTAGCCACTGCCGTAAACCTGCTTAAAAAGGGCGCTTACGATTATATCGTAAAGGACGAGGACACACCTGAACGCCTCTGGAATACGATCAATAAGATCCGTGAGAATGCTTCGTTACGGGAGGAGATCATTCAACTCCGGGAGCAGATAGGCCAGAAGTATGATTTCAGCAAATTAATAATTGGTAACAGCGAAGCCATCAAACGGGTATTCTCGATGATGGACAAAGCTGCCAAAACAAACATAACTGTTTCAGTAACAGGTGAAACCGGAACTGGCAAGGAACTGGTAGCAAAAGCCATCCACTATAATGGCATCAAAAAACAGAGCCCGTATGTAGCTGTAAATGTGGCTGCCATACCCAAAGAACTTATTGAGAGTGAGTTATTCGGACATGAAAAAGGTGCATTTACAGGAGCCCTTGCCAGGCGGATCGGAAAGTTTGAAGAAGCCAACAAGGGAACAATCTTTTTGGATGAGATCGGCGAACTTGACGTCAGCCTTCAGGCGAAGTTGCTGCGCGTGCTCCAGGAAAAAGAGATCACACGTGTAGGCGGAAATTCTATTGTACCTGTTGATGTACGCATCATCGTTGCCACGCATAAGAATTTAGCCGAAGAGGTAAAGAAGGGCAACTTCAGAGAAGACCTTTATTACCGGCTGCTCGGTTTGCCAATTCACCTGCCCCCTCTCCGTGACAGAGGCGCTGACATTCTCGTTTTATCCAAACATTTTATGGACGCCTTTGCCAGAGAGAATGGCATGGGCAAGAAAAGCCTTTCGGAAAAGGCCCAGGAAAAGCTTCTCTCCTACTCGTTCCCGGGTAATGTGCGCGAACTAAAGGCAATTGTAGAACTTGCCGTGGTGATGTCTGATGATGAAGTAGTTCAGGATCACGATATCAACTTTACGGCAAACAGTGCCGACAAAGATTTCCTTGCCACTGAACGAACACTTAAAGAGTACACGACTGAGATCATCCAGTATTACCTGGAGAAATATGACTACAATGTTTTATATGTAGCCGATAAGCTGGATATAGGTAAATCAACGATCTACCGCATGATTCAGAATAAAGAGCTAACCACTTTCTAACAAAGCCTCTCAGGCTCTGTTAGAACCTGTAAATGATATGACCAGGACGGTTATGAACTCACATTTTTATTACCAGGATTCTTGTCTTTAAGCTATGGCTCCGCAGATAGATTTTGAACAGCAGGTTGCTGAACTTAAACAGCAACTGGAGAAAGAACGCCTTGCGCGGGTAGCAGCTGAAAAGTTGGCAGAAGACTTACAGGCACAACACAGTGCCAAAGACCATGACCTGGTCTATCTACGCCACCTTGCCCACACGTTACCCAGCATCATTTATATTTATGATGTTGATCAGGATAAATGCCTGTACCTTAACGATCAGATCAAAAATGTACTTGGCTATTCAGAAGAAGATATCGCCGGCCTGAACGGAAGTTTCTTTCAATCCCTGGTTACTACCAAAGAGGACCAGCAGAAGATACAGGACCAAGTGCGGCAAATGAGAAATGCTTCTGATAAAGAGATCAGCCATGTAGAGTATCAGGTACGCTGTAAAGACGGATCTGTTAAAAACCTGTTCTGCCGGGAAAGCGTGTTCTCCAGGAACGAATCAGGAGAACCACAGCAAATTATTGGCTCAGCAGAGGATGTAACCACCATTCGGCAGCAAAGCCAGGAACTGATGCAGCAGAAAGACTTTTATGAGTCTGTCCTTAACCACCTTTCTTCTGATGTGGCAGTGTACAACAACAAGCTGCAGTACCTTTTCCTGAACCCATATGCCGTAAGGGACCCTGAACTGAGAAAGTGGATCATTGGCAAAACCAATGAAGAATACAGCATTTTCAGGGGAATTGATCCGGATCGGATGACGGAACGCAGCGAGCACCTGAACAAGGTGTTACGTGACAAATGCATAGTAGAGTTTGAAGAAAAGCTCATTGACAAAGAAGGTAACGAAAACTACTTTATCAGGCGGTTAAACCCCGCTCTGGACGAAAACAACGAGATTCAACTGATCGTTGGCCATGGCCTGAACATTACAGAGCTGCGTAAGGCGCAGGAAGAGATCATAGCCAGTGAGGCCAAGAACAAAGCGATCCTTGCCGCTATTCCCGACCTCATGTTCATCATCGATAGAAACGGTGTTTACATGGATATGATGAATGAGGATGATAAATTCCTTCAGATCCCCAAAGCTCAGATCATTGGTCAAAGTATACATGAGTTGCTGCCAGAAAAACTATCAAATCAATTTGAGGTTACAATTGGTAGGGTACTGGCAACCGGTAGGTATGAGATACTGGAGTATGACCTTGAGATTGGTGGCAAGCTCAGGTACTACGAAGGCCGGGTAGTAAAGTATAACCCGGATGAGGTGCTCACGATCGTCCGGAATACTACAGAGGAACGCAAGGCAGCCCTGGAGGTGAAAGAGAAAAATGAATTCATCCGCCAGGTGATAGACACAAGCCCGAGCTTGATCTTCGTGAAAGATCAGGAAGGTAATTATACCCTGGTAAATGAAGAGTTTGCAAAGCTCTATGGTGTATCTGCTAGTGAACTCACAGCAGGCAAAGCAAATGCAGCCATACCTAAAATAGAAGAAGAGGAATTTTATAAGGAAGTAGACAAGCAGGTATTAACAACAGGCAAAGAAGTAAGAATTGAAGAGCGCTTTACCAAGCCTGATGGAGAACTGATATGGCTTAGCACAATAAAAAAGCCAATCACGACAAGTGATGGCAAAGTTCAGATACTGGGAATATCGACAAACATTACAGAGCAGCGAAAGGCCAAGCAGCAGTTACAGGAGAGTGAGGAAATGCACCGCTTACTATCTGAAAATTCAAGAGACCTTATATGCCTGCACGACCTGGATGGAAATTACCAGTATGTATCAGGCGGGGTAAAAGAAATGCTCGGCTATGAGCCATCCGACCTGGAAGGTACCTCACCATACCACATCCTGCACCCCGACGACAGGTTGTATGTTTTAGAAGAGGGGCAAAAAAAGGCGATAAATGAGAAAACGAATATTGTAATTGAGCATCGAAAACAAAAGAAAGATGGTCAGTACATCTGGGTAGAAACAATCATGAAGCCACTGTTGAATGACGATGGCGAGGTGGTTAAGCTGCAATCCTCTTCCCGCGATATTACCCAGCGCAGATTGGTGGGGGAAGCTCTGCGGAGCAGCGAACGCAAATACCGCGAACTTATAAATTACAGCCAGGCGTATATCTGCTCACATGATATGCAGGGCAGAATACTATCTGTTAACCCCCATATTCTCACCTTACTTGATTATGAGGCAGAAGAGGTGGTGGGCCATAACCTGCAGTCACTGATTCCGGAAAAGCACAAGAAGAATTTCAGGTTGTACCTGGAGAGCTTCCGGAAGAATAACATAGCTGAAGGCGTGTTAACTGTCTTAAACAAGGATCAGGAGGAGCGCTCTTTGCTTTACAAGAATTATAAGGTAGAAGAACCTAATTCAGAACCATACATTATTGCGATAGCCCAGGATATTACGGAACGAACGCGTACCGAGATGGAGCTGAAACAAGCCAAGGAGGTGGCGGAAGAGTCCGCGCGTGTGAAAGAGAACTTTCTGGCCAATATGAGCCATGAGATCCGCACGCCGCTGAACGGTATTATGGGTATGGCCGGTCTTTTAAGTAAGAGTCCGTTAAACAGCTCTCAGAAAAATTACCTGGACATCATTCTGCAGTCTGCTGACAATCTATTGGTTATCATAAACGATATTCTGGATGTAGCTAAAATTGAGGCAGGTAAAGTAGAACTGGAAGAAATTCCTTTTAATATCTGCGACACAGTAAAAGCTGCTTATCAAACGCTAATCTATAAAGCGGAGGAAAAAGAGCTGGCGTATGAAGTTAAACCACTTCAGGTTGCGGAGCCTACACTGGTGGGCGACCCCTACCGCTTGAACCAGGTTTTATTGAACCTGCTTAACAACGCTATTAAATTTACAGAAACAGGCAGCGTAACCCTCCAAAGTCAGGTTTTGCATGAAAATGAACATAATCTTACCATAGAGTTTGCCGTGATCGACACAGGTATTGGTGTATCTGCAGAAAAACAAGAGTATATATTCGAAGGATTTACGCAAGCCTACTCCAGTACCACCAGGAAATACGGAGGCACCGGACTGGGCCTGAACATCTGCAGAAACCTCATAGAAATGCAGGGCGGCAGGATCTGGGTTGAAAGTGAGGAAAACCGCGGCAGTACGTTTAAATTTACGATCACCTACCAAAAATATGAAGGCGATACAAATCCTGAGAAACAGGATGAGCAAATCAATTACGCTAGCTTAAAGGGAATTAATGTGCTGTTGGCCGAGGACAATGAGATCAATATTTTCCTGGCCAGGTCTATCATGGAAAGCTGGAACTTTGTAGTAGATGTAGCTTTAAATGGCCGGGAGGCGGTTGAAATGGTAGATCGAAACACTTATGACCTGGTGTTGATGGATATTCAGATGCCTGAAATGAGTGGTATAGACGCTACACATTTTATACGATCAAACCCTGATAAATCAAAGGCCGGCATACCAATTATCGCATTAACAGCCAACGCATTTAAAGGAGACGCTGAGAAATACCTGAATGTTGGTATGAATGCCTATATTTCAAAACCATTTGACGAGGAAAAGCTTTTTACTAAAATAGCTTCTGTTCTACCTCATAAGCTTATGAAACAAGAGAGAACCCCTGCCCCCGAAAACGAAGAGATAAACGCACAGGTACAAGAGCCTTTATTTGATTTGAGTTTGCTGCTTAAGATGTCGAGGGGCAACGAAGCATTTGTGAAGAGAACCAAAGTACTCTTTGTGGAAACAGTACCGCAAACGCTGGCAGATCTGGAGGAGAAAAAACAAGCATCAGACTGGAAAGGCGTTAGTGCGGCAGCGCATAAGCTGAAATCTACTATTGACACGATGCGCATTCAGAAATTACGGGATGTGGTCAGAATTATTGAGCTGAAAGCCAAGAACCAGGAAGATCTCCCAACAGTACTGGATAACATCAACTACCTGCAGGAGGTGATGGCACAGGTCTTAACAGAAATACAGGCTGATATATAGCCAAAAGCATACGTCCATTTGAAATGCCATGAAAGCTTGATAAAGCCTCATGGCATTTTTTTCTCCCATAGATCAATGTATACGTATTGCATTTGATTGCGTACCTTCATTACAACAGGAACAAAAATATCATTCATGCAAGCAATCGCTTTACCAGACCTGGATAAGTTAATTCAACTCAGACACTCTCTTCACCGTCACCCGGAACTTTCCGGTCAGGAAACATTAACAGCGGAACGGGTCAGCCATTTTTTACAGCAATACAATCCTGATCAAATTTTCACTGGCTTAGGGGGTACCGGTATTGCAGCTGTTTTTAATGGAAGCAACCCTGAAGGGCCCACCATTTTGTTCAGAGCTGAACTGGATGCCTTACCCATTGCCGAAACGAACGACCTGCCTTATAGCTCAGAAGCTGAAGGACTTGGTCACAAGTGCGGGCATGACGGGCATATGACTATCCTTGCCGGCCTAGCCGCTTTATTGCATCAGCAGAAATCCGAGAGAGGTAAAGTAGTACTTCTGTTTCAACCTGCCGAGGAAACAGGAGCCGGTGCTTGGGAGGTACTCCGGGACGAACGATTCACAAACATAAAACCCGATTACGTTTTTGCGCTTCATAACTTGCCGGGTGTACCACTGCACCAGGTGGTAGTAAGAAACGGAGTGTTCGCGGCTGCCTCTACTGGCATGATCGTTGAACTGACCGGCAGATCGTCGCATGCGGCAGAGCCCGAAAACGGACTCAACCCAGGAGCAGCAATGGCAGAGCTTATACTTGGTTTTCAGGATATCGTCACTAAAAAAGAGCAGTTTCAGGACCTCACACTCTTAACTGTTGTACATGCGCGATTAGGTGAAATAGCCTTTGGCACCAACCCAGGCTATGCCACTGTTATGGCCACCCTGCGCTCCTATCAACCGGGTGATCTAAAACTATTGAAGTCACTGGCAACTTCAGCTGCACAAATGGTTGCTGAAAAGTATGGCCTAGGCTATAAGATAAATATTGTAGAGGAGTTTCCGGCTACCGTCAATAACGATGCTTCGGTAGAATTGGTAAAGCGTGCGGCCCATAGCCTTCAACTGGAAGTAGAAGAAGCCGTACATCCTTTCAGGTGGTCAGAAGATTTTGGCCATTTCACGCACCTGTACCAAGGTGCATTTTTTGGATTGGGCGCAGGTACTGAGCAGGCACAACTGCACCATGCCGATTATGATTTCCCGGATGCCCTGATAACCAGCGGCAGCGCGCTCTTTTATTCTATTATACAGGAAATCCTGAAAAGATAACACATTATGCTTCATAGCTCTTACATAGAGATAAGTAAATCAGCACTTGAGAACAATATTAACTTCCTGAAGAAGGAAATAGGCCCTGATGTACAACTGTCGTCGGTGATAAAAGGCAATGCCTACGGCCACGGGATCGAGCAGTTCGCGCCACTTGCCCAGGCAAGTGGCATAGACCATTTCTCGGTATTCAGCGCCGACGAAGCAAAACGCCTCCTCGATTCCCTTCCTCACCCTGCCAGCGTTATGATCATGGGGTACATCGACAACGACGAACTGGAATGGGCTATTCAACAGGATGTCGAATTTTTCGTTTTTGATCTCGACAGGCTCCTTGAGGCGGCAAAGACAGCCCAAAAGCTGGGCAAGAAGGCAAAGGTACACCTGGAGCTTGAGACCGGCATGAACCGAACCGGCTTTGAAAAAGGCGCTTTAGAGCAGGCTGAAGTCACTTTGCTGCAGTACCAGGAACATGTACTGCTACAAGGGGTTTGCACGCACTATGCCGGCGCAGAGAGCCTGCAAAACCATGAGCGCGTTATATCTCAACACCAGAAGTTCAATAAAGTGCTTGAGCAACTTCGCGAAAATGGCCTGGATCCTGTACAGAGACACACTGCCTGCTCAGCTGCCATGATCAGTTACCCGGAAACCCGAATGGATATGGTTCGGATTGGTATCATGCAGTATGGATTCTGGCCAAGCCCTGAAACTTACAGTCAGTACATTGGCAACCAACAGGACAAGACTGACCCACTACGACGATTAATTAACTGGAAGAGCCGCATAATGAGTTTAAAAGCTGTTACGCAAGGTGATTTTATCGGGTATGGCACCTCGTTTCAGGCACCCCGCGACATGCTGTTAGCTGTGGTACCTGTTGGCTATGCCTGGGGCTATAGCCGTAGCCTGAGCAACCAGGGGCAGGTACTCATTAAAGGGCAGCGTGCAGCCGTGGTCGGGATCGTTAACATGAATGTGATGATGGTTGACGTTACGAGCATTCCGGACGTGCAAAAGAACGATGAAGTAGTGCTTCTAGGCAAACAGGGGAATCAGAGCATTAGTGTTGCATCCTTCGGCGAACTGAGTACGCAACTAAACTACGAACTGCTCACACGCCTCCCTACCAATATCCCACGCTATGTAGTAGACTAAAAGTAATGCTTTAACTAGGCAGCTTATAGCCGCAGTTAAAGCAATAGTTAGCGTCAACCGGGTGCCCCTCCTGATGGCAGTTCGGGCATACTCTGCTGGCGGCACTTTTCCTGGCTGACCGTGACATCTCTACAGTTACAATACCAGTAGGCACCGCAATGATGCCATACCCCATGATCATTATAAAGCTTGCCAGCACCTGGCCTAACGGTGTTTCAGGAGCTATGTCGCCGTAGCCAACTGTGGTGAGCGTTACAATGGTCCAGTAAATACTGGTCGGGATGCTGGTAAAGCCACTTTCAGCACCTTCTATTATATACATCACAGAGCCGATGATCACCACAATGATTAGCACCGTGCCAATAAACACCATGATCTTTGTGCCACTTGCTTTAAGGGCATTTGTAAGCACCTGCCCTTCGTTTATAAAATGCGTCAGCTTAAAAATACGCGCCATCCGTAGCAGCCGGAGCACCCGCACCACCAGCAGATACTGCGATCCAAGTATGAACAGGCTTAAGTAGGTAGGGATAATGGATAGAAGATCTACAACTCCAAAAAAAGAAAATACATATTTGATTGGCCGCGGCGTACTGTAAATGCGCAGCACATACTCTAGTGTAAACAAAATGGTAAAACTCCATTCAAACGCCTGGAAGATGGACAAATAGTTTCGCCTTAGCTCCACTATACTTTCCAGAGATACAACTACAACGCTTCCAAGGATTAATATAAGGAGCACCACATCGAATAGCTTACCCCCGGGTGTTTCCGCCTCAAAGATAATCGTGTAAAGTTTTTTGCGTAATGAATTCTGCCGGGCTTTTGCCATAGGTATAATGTACGAACTGGCCTTTAAGTGTTATATACGTTACATAAACGGAACTTTCTGATCAGGCTACTTAATCTGCTGTATCCAACAAGGGGAGCTCAGCAGACAGGATATTCATTTTATTCAGTTCAAATACCTGCATGTTGATCTTTTCACGATCTCCCGGGTTCTTAATATTCTCATCGGCATCAAAAAGCAGCAATTTTGCTTCTTTATAAAGTATAGGCTTAAACTGAGGGAAATCCTGCACCTTAAATAACAAACTCTTCAGTAAATACAGCAGCCTCAGTACGATTACAGTACTCCCTTTACCATATAACCTTATAGGGCTTAAAGTAATGGCATAGAGCGCACCAAATGTATTGTGCTCAAACCTTATCCTACCTGCCCCCTCCTGATCATATAAGATCACCTCATCAGATAATTGCATGCGCAAGGCAAAAAGGGCTGTCAGGTAATCTATTGCCTTGATGGCCGTGCCAGGGTCATTAATACCTGGGCTAAGCGCTTTTACAGCACTTTCGGCAATATGCTTAAAACCAAAAAGGTAATTCACATCCGGGCGTTCTTCCCTGTAAAAGCTGACATAGCTGAAGATTTCCTTTGAAAATTCATCTTCTTTATCCAGTTTTTTATTGAGGCGGGCAAACGGCACCCCTTTTATTAAGAAGGAGCCCAAGGGCTGCTCAAAGTACAGGACCACATCATGTTTTTTACAAAGTTCCAACACCGTTTCCTGGTCAAGGCTTTGGATATAGCCGGTTTCCGGACTCTCTAAAGGAAACCACTCTCTGTTTGAAGTGAATATGTTCGGAACATCAGAACCATTATCATTGCTGATCTCAGTTTTAAGGCTATCATGGGTTACATTATAAATACTCTCCAGAATACTTTCGATCTGAATAGACTGTGAGATGGAGTGAATAAAATAAACAAAGAAGCCCAGGCACAGAATTGTGAAGCACATATCCAGGAAAATAGCAAAGCCAGGTAGATTGATGTTATAGTAATCTGACCTCACGTTTACCATAACCACTAAAGTGTAAATGAGCACTCCCAGGTAAAGGCCCAGCACCCGCTGGTTTGATTTGTAAGAAATGAGACCAGGAATTACACGTGGAGTAAAATTGGCGCTCGCCTGGTTAAGCACAAGCATTACCATTGTAAAGCTAAAGACGGTAAGCGAGATGATACCAGTGGTAATAGAACTTAGGATAAGCCGTGCTGTGGGCCCATCTGTTATGATCATGAAGGGCAGGTTATCTTTAAACCTTGTACTTAAGCCCTGAGACTCCAGGTAAAGCATTAACAAGGCCAGAATAAAGAAGAAAACCGCAATAAGGGTAGGGTAAAAACCGATGCTGTTCACAATGTAGTTATAAGCGAACTTTAACCGGCTAATGATTTTTTCCATAGGGTAATTGACTATAGTTGCCGCTGCAAAGCAGAACGGTGTTTAGCCAATGTACTTGTACCTTATAAAAGAGGTTTCTAATTTAATTGTCTCCTCTCCTCCGCGCTATTGTTATGTCAGCAAAAGACGCTGAATATTATTAGGGCTTATAGGCTATAAAAGTTTTATCAGAATAAAAAACGACGATCTGTTCAATGGTTTTGGTGCCCTCTTGGTCTTTGCCCGAAGGCACATTTTCAATAGGAGTGTTTTGTATTTTACCAGGCTCATGTACCTTTTCCTGCAGCTCATGCACACTGGTATCAGGTGTTGGGGCGCCTATAATACCAGGAGAATCTGATCCAACATTTGTTACTAAGCTCTTTAGCATCTCACCTTCACCCAGTAGCATCCAATCCTTACTGATCTCCGGAAAAGCAGCGATGACCTTTAGCACCACATCCAGGCTAGGCTTGTTTCTGCCACTGATAATGTGACTGATAACTGCCCGCGGCACTTCAATAGTATCAGCAAACTGGGAAGAAGAGAACCCCTTAAACTCCATTAACTGCTGTATCCTTTCTACCATATGATCATGAGTGCTTATAAATTTTTATGTATGAACAAATGTATACTTTTTGAGTTTCACCAACAAATGAGAAAGGATCAAACATACATTATGATTAAAACAATTGGTTTAAAACTCACCCATATTTTCCTTATTAATAGTCTCTTATAAATTTAAAAATACATTTGTATTACATTGTTTACAAATGTATATACAATTGTAAACTACTATTATCTGTCAAAGTGTGCCTCCCCTATTTTATTGGTGTCTAGCATTTGTATATTAGTAGTCAAGTCTTTAGGTATTTAAGCACCTCGTAAGCAAATTATTTGCTACTGCCACAATGGCACAGCATAAAAAAAGGCATTGTGGATAAAACGAGTTATCCACAATGCCTTATATTCTTGTTTTACAGCTATATATCAGCTAAGCTCCGGATCAGTTTACTCCGGTAAAAACGCACATAAATTTACACTGATTCCGGTGCAATGGTTTTGAGTCTTTAAAATAACTGCTCAAAGCGCAGCTCCTCACCTTAAAAATTGTATTTAAACAGCACTTCTAAAATTACCAGTAGGGTATATGCAACTTACTTATTAAGGTTAGCCTGGTAGTATTTCTACTATTCTTCAGCTTGGTTAGGCTTGATAATAAACACACCATGCATCTTCGGCCAATGGCCGGGATAGGTACATACAAAATCATAAGACCCTGGTTCGGCAGGAGCAGTAAACTCAAGCTCCACAGTCTGGCCCGGTAACGCAATTGAGGAAGCCGCGATCACGACAGGGCTTTCTGGAACATAATTACCGGAGGCCCCCACCTTCGCCCCAGCAAGAGCTACCTCTTTATACATTCCAGGCTTTGTGATCACCACATTATGTACCATCGGCATATCTACGCCTTCGTTCACAAAAGTTAGCTTTACCAAAGCACCGGCATTCACCTCCAGTGTATCTTGCTTGTAAGCTATTTCGTCCAATGTATTTCCGGTAGCTACAAGTTTCAATTCCTGTATTGGCTGCAGTGTAGTATCGGGGTTCTCGATAATAGGCGCACTCGATGCTGTAGCTGTATCAGCATCGATAATATTATCGCCACTTTGCTCCTGCCCATTTTTTTCAAAACAGCCTGTAAGCAGCAACAGATAACTGAGGCAACAAATACTGAAGATTCGTTTCATGGCTTTTTCTTAATGCGCTTAGCTAGGTTAATTCTACCCAAAAAATTCCTGTTCCAACTTCTTGTCATGGCCATACAGGTCTTCTCTGAAGTTAAGATTACCATCGTCATCTACCCAACTAGTGAAGTAAACGAGGTATACCTGAACACGTTTTGGTAAGGTAACCCAGGTTTCATCTCCACCAGTCATTGTCTGACGAATGCGGTTCTCATCCCACTCCGGCATATCCTGTAACAGGTATTTCGCTAACTCTACCGGTTTTTCAACGCGTACACAACCATGGCTAAAATCCCGCTCCGTCTGGCTGAACAAAGCATCTGCTGGGGTATCGTGCAGGTAAACTGCATATTCATTCGGAAACAGGAACTTGATCATGCCCAAAGAGTTTTCGCGACCTGGCTTCTGACGCACACGGTACGGGAAGTTCTCTTCCGTCACACCAGCCCAGTCAATAGAATATGGAGATATCTGTTTCGGGTTCTTCTCTTTCGTAACAATTTCCATATCCTGTGTAGCCAGCCAGCCCGGGTTATTAAGCATATGGGGCTTTATTTCTTTTTCGGTAATGCTGTTTGGTACATTCCAGAAAGGGGCCAACACCACATATTCAAGTTTATCACTGAAAATAGGAGTTGAATTCATGGTTTTACCAACTATTACGCGCATACTCATTACCTCCTTATACTCCCTCTCCGCTTCCGGATCATTGTCCGGGTCTTCATAAATGTGTAGCTTATACTCTGGGATATTAACCCAGATATACTTCTGGTCTAAGCTTTTAGGTACCATACGTTTTGGTATCCAACGCCAGCGCTCCATGTTGATCATGATCTGAGTGATACGGTCTTCGATGGGCACATTCATCATGGCAAGTGTATTTCCCCCTACTATACCATCTTCTTTTAAGCCATGTAATCGCTGAAACTCTTTCACCTGTTTCTGCAGGTTTTCATCATACAGCCATAGCTTCTTGTTGTTAGCGTCAAAAGTTTCTTCCGGGTTCAGGCGTTTGCGCACTGAAACAACAGCCTTGGCAGTGTCACCTTTTTCAAGCAGCTTGTTCTTTCCCATCTCCACTTTAGCCCATCCACCTTTTGCCTGTAACTCCCTATACTTGTTCAGGGCATCTCTTAGCTTGATATAACCGGCATGAAGTGCCTCAAATTCATAGTAAGGATAAGTGCTGTCACGCTCCTTCAGGATAGTTTGTAAAGCTTTGTGCAATTTGATCTTATTCTCTTTAACATCCCACTTCACCTTGTTCTGGGCACGCGGATCAACTTTACCACGATAAAAATCAGAAGCATAGTTAAAATAAGAAGCTGTGAGGGCAATGTCGATCTGCTGTTGCAGTGCAAGTCGTGAAGAATCCTGCGGTGGCAGCTCCTTTAGCTTTTTAAGCATCTGGTCAATATCCACCAGTTTATACCGTTTCGGATCCAATCCTTCTTTGGAGGCATTATTTAGCACAGAAAGGAATTTCTCTGATTCAGGTACCAGCTCGTTGTCCCGAAACCAGGCGAGGCTATAGTCCCGGTCACCATAGAACTTGAACATCCATTCTTTCTGGTCCTTAAATTTAGGGGTCTTGTTAATGTAATTCAGCACAAAAAGACTGTCCGTGTTGGGTTGGGGAAGTGCTTTCTGCCCTCCGCTAAAGAAACCTCCGCTGCTGGCTGTGGTATTGGCTTCTCCTCCGGTCTGGTTACAACCTGTAGCAGCCGTAAGCCCAATCATAGCCAGTATCGTTAGTAGCTTAAATTTAAATACATAAGGGATCATCATATCTGTTCTAATTAAAGGGGGCATTATTTTTCTAAAATTGATTTTAAGACAAGTTAACTGCCTATAAAGCACAATCGGATTCTTTGTTTAATACAAATAAATTAAATCTTTATTGATCCAATTGCATATATAGCTATATGTACTTTAAAACAGTACAAAATGTTATAAGCCTGTACATATCCTTGTGTAACGTTTGCCAGAAGCATACACAGGCTTGACAAAGACCTGGCTAGCTGCTTTTATAACACTTTACATACAAAAACCGTGTCAGGTAATTGTTGGCTTTGCTTTTCGGGCAGTTTTTCTGATTAAGCAAGAATGCCTATCTTACCACAAAAGACTTTATAAAACTTATGAAACTATACCGACGTTGCTTACTTGGTTTAAGCATGGCAGGAAGCTTACATTTAGCCTCCTGTACATCACAACCAGTTAAAGATGACCAAACTATGACCACAGAACAAAGCACAGCAGAGCGCGCTCCTGGAGACACACACAGTTTTGCCAGACCTTCAGAGGCAGTAGCCAAGCACCTCGACCTGGATATTGACGTTAATTTCGACCAAAAGATCTTAAGCGGTACGGCTACTTATAACATCGAGAACCTGACAGGTACGGATAAGATCATTTTTGACACCCGGGACCTGCAGATAGAAAAGGTATACCTTGGAGATGAGCTGCAGGAAACGTCTTTTGAATTAGGTGACAAGAAAGAGTTTTTAGGCCAGCCTCTGATTGTAAAGATCAAACCTGATACAAAGAAAGTAACGATTAAGTATAAGACCACACCTGAGGCAGCTGCCCTTCAGTGGCTTAACCCTCAACAGACGGCAGGTAAGAAGTATCCTTTTCTTTTCACACAATCGCAGGCCATACTTGCACGCACTTGGATACCAATACAGGACAGCCCGGGAATCAGGATAACTTATAACGCAAAAGTTAAAGTACCGAAGGAGCTGCTTGCAGTTATGAGTGCGGAGAATCCTACGCAGAAGAACACCACAGGTATTTATAATTTTGAGATGAAGCAACCCATCCCATCGTACCTGATGGCACTATCAGTAGGTGATCTTACTTTCCGGAAGATCGGTCCGCAAACAGGTATTTATGCAGAACCCGCCACCATAGACGCTGCTGCCTACGAGTTTGCTGAGATGGATAAAATGCTGGCCGCAGCGGAAAAACTTTATGGTAAATACCGTTGGGACCGTTACGACCTGCTGGTTCTGCCTCCCTCCTTCCCGTTTGGCGGAATGGAAAACCCAAGGCTGACTTTTGTAACGCCTACCGTACTGGCCAAAGACAGATCGTTAACCAGCCTGATCGCACATGAACTGGCGCACAGCTGGAGCGGTAACCTGGTGACCAATGGCACCTGGGATGACTTCTGGCTGAACGAAGGGTTTACAGTATACTTTGAGCGCCGGATAATGGAAGAGTTGTACGGCAAAGAGTACGCTGACATGCTACAGGTACTCGGTTACCAGGATCTGACCAATACCTTAAATGAGCTTGGGGCAGACAGCGAAGACACCAGGCTGAAGCTTGACCTGGAAGGCCGCGATCCGGATGAAGGCTTAACGGACATTGCCTATGAAAAAGGTAATTTCTTTTTAGTTAACATAGAACGTGCCGTTGGCCGTGAGAAATTTGATGCTTTCCTGAACAAGTACTTCAGCACATTTGCTTTCCAGAGCACTGATACGGAAAAGTTCCTGAGCTTTCTGCGCGAAGAATTGATCAAGGGTGATGACGAGTTGGCTGAGAAGATCAACATTGAAGGCTGGGTATTTTCCCCCGGACTGCCCGATGGCTTTGTTAAACCAACATCATCGCGGTTCGCTAAAGTGGAGGAAGCATATACAGCCTGGAAAAACGGTAAGCCTGCAAAAGAACTTAGCACCAAAGACTGGTCGAGCCACGAGTGGCTCCATTTTATCAGGCTGTTGCCAGCGCAGATGAGCCAGCAACAGATGGCAGAACTGGACAAAGCTTTTAATTTTACCAATTCGGGTAATTCGGAGGTACTAGCTGCCTGGTTCCTGCATGCCATACGTAACAACTATACCACAGCTGATCAGGCCCTGGAAACATTCCTGACAAACGTTGGAAGGCGCAAGTTCCTGGTACCAATTTACAAAGCCCTGATCGCTACGCCGGAAGGCAAGAAAAAGGCACTGGCCATTTACGCGAAAGCCAGGCCAAACTACCATGCCGTATCCACGGTTACTCTGGATGAACTCCTGAAGTAAAATAGAATAACATAAGATAGAATAACATAAGTAAAAGGGCCGGCTGCAGTTGCAGCCGGCCCTTTTTGATTTTCCTGAAAGCGAAAAACTCTGTCGCCTTCATAGCCTGCTTGGGTAAGCCAGGCGAAAGGACAGAGTTTTTTTCAGTATCGCTTACAAAGCAGGAATTCTACTTTGCGTTGTGTTCGGCTTTCATATTAATGTTGTGTTCTGCAATGTAAGTCAGCGTTTCATCTGCTTTTTTCTCCTCGCTCAGGATCATCTGAAGCTGATCAAGCACATCATGCATTCCGAGTTGCTTGGCATAGGTACAAACGGTACCATACCCAGCAATTTCGTAATGTTCTACACGCTGTGCCATTGATATCAGAGCAGCATCCATGACGTTCTTATCAGCCCGTTGGCTGATCATCTCATCGCTCTCTCTGATTATCCCTTCCATTGCTTTACATTTTTCGCCAGTTGCCTTCTCATCCAACATCTTGAAAACTTTATCAAGGCGTTCGACCTGCGTCTCTGTTTCACGCAAATGATCTTTTAGTGCCCGCTTAAGCTCGACTGCCGCAGCTGCGTCAATCATCTTAGGCATTGCCTTCAAAATCTGATGCTCTGCATTATACAGGTCTTTCAATTCGTGGATAAAAAGGTCTTTTAAGTTGTTAAGTTTCATAGCTTGGAAAGGTTACGCGTTCAAAATAAAGTATTCTCAATTTACTCGTGGCTATCTATACGACAGGTTAATTCCGGGGTTTAATAAAATATTAATTTAATTAGGTAAACGTGCCTGATTTTATAGTATGATCAAATATTATATAATATATACAATACTATATAGACAAATTAAATTATACAGAAAGTCTTATATATGGCTTAAAAACCACTGCTTATGAAAAGCTCCTCCAGCTATTTGAAACGAATTTTGCTCAAAACTGTAATCCTATTGATGAAGCTGTAACGATTGACCGGTAGCAACGGTAAATGATTTAAAGCATTTAGCCAACATACAGTACCCGAATATAAATTTTACCAAAAGTGAACAAACCAAAAGGAAAACTGATCGCAGTTGGAGGCAATGAAGATAAAGGAACCTACCCAAACCCTAAATCTAAAAAGAAGTACTACCTCGACTTTTTTGAACTGGGCATCTTAAAACGATTCCTGCAGGAGATACCCAACAAGAAGCCCCACATAGAAGTTATAACCACGGCATCTATGATACCGATTGAAGTTGGGGAACGGTACGCCAGTGCCTTCGGTATCCTGGGGTGCGAGAATGCTAACATGATGCACATACGCGAGGAAGAGGAGGCTCATGAACGTGCTTATATTGAGCGTATCAGGAAGGCTGATGGTGTCATGTTCAGCGGAGGGGATCAGTCACGTATCGCACGAATTTTCAGGAACACCGAGATACTCGAAATTCTAATAGACCGCTACCAAAACGAGGAATTTGTTATTGCCGGCACCAGCGCCGGTGCCATGGCTATGTCAAAGGTCATGATCAAAGGTGGCAGCGCACCTGAATCACTGCTACGCGGTTCTGTAAAAGTAGGCGAAGGCCTTGACCTGATTGACGAGGTAATTATCGACACGCATTTTGTAACCAGGGGCCGCTTCGGGAGGCTGATTGAGGCAGTGGTAACACACACTAAAATAGTAGGAATAGGGTTAGGTGAAGACACAGGCGTACTGATCACGGAGGGGCACATGGTAGAGACCATAGGCTCCAACCTGGTAGTGATCGTGGATGGTCATCAGGTTGGCTATACTAACATAACAGAAGTAGAGAAAGGCAGACCTGTCGCCATCGAGAATGTGGTGATGCATGTGCTAGCAAAAGGAAACATCTACGACATCGAGGAACGGATCTTCTTTAAAGATGCAGAAGCCGTGCGACAGGCCCGTGTACAGGAAAGGCAACTCCCCTGATGCTCTAATTCTCATCCCTGTAGATGTCTACGGTCGCTTTCGCATCATTTTTTATACTTGCCCGGTACATTCCTTCGCAATTGAACGGCATGGCAATGTCACCGGCAGCGTTAACGGCAATCAAGCCTCCTTCCCCGCCAAAAGCAACCAGCTTTTTCATGACCACTTCCTCACATGCCTGCTGCAGGGTCAACCCTTTATATTCTATCAGGCAGGAAACGTCATACGCCACCACAGCCCGCACGAAATACTCTCCGTGCCCGGTACAGGATATGGCGCAGGTCTTATTATTAGCATAGTTTCCTGCACCGATAATAGGCGAATCACCGATCCGGTTATACCGCTTGTTGGTCATGCCACCTGTTGAGGTCGCAGCGGCAATGTTTCCTTCCTGATCAAGGGCAACGGCGCCCACCGTTCCGAACTTCTCATCAACGTTAACCGTGTGGTCCAGCATAAAAATATTGGAATCACGT
Organism: Pontibacter sp. MBLB2868; assembly: GCF_051904785.1. Lineage (NCBI taxonomy): Bacteria > Pseudomonadati > Bacteroidota > Cytophagia > Cytophagales > Hymenobacteraceae > Pontibacter > Pontibacter sp. MBLB2868. The sequence goes on from NZ_CP196710.1 coordinate 1,817,343, forward strand.
ACCTCCGCCCATTGCTTATACCTGAATGCATCGAAGAAGTAGTCCTCTGGCGCAAAGGCCAGGCCATGGTTAATGGCAAACTCCTCTGCTCCGTAGCCACTTAACATTACATGGTCTGATAACTCCATCACGGCACGGGAAAGCTTCACTGGGTTTCTGATACTGTGAACACCCGCCACAGCTCCTGCGCCCAGGGTTTTGCCACACATGATGGCGGCATCCATTTCATGCTTTCCTTCTTTTGTAAAAACGGAGCCCTTGCCTGCATTAAACAATGGTGTATCTTCCAGGTGCACTACAGCCAGTTCTACAGCATCAAGGGCAGAGCCTCCATCTGCCAGTACTTTATGCCCTGCCGCAACGGCCTCCTCTAAAGCAGCCCTGTAGGCGGTGTCCTGCTCCGGGGTTAACGAAGCCCGGGTTATCGTACCCGCCCCACCGTGTATGGCAATCGCTATATTTTTCATATTGGTTATCTCATTCATTTTTTTAATGCTTACGCCTGTGCTTATGCTGCTGTTCGTGTTTAGCGTAAAACACTCAATTTTTAAAAGAATTACTGCCGCCAAAAGGACCTATTTCATCCGGAAAATAGTTATCTTTGTTCTTATACATATAACCTATAGTAAACAAAGTAATTATGTCGTTTGATATCCAAGGAAAGCTTTACGAGGCATTTGAAGAGCAGCAGATCAGTGATAAATTCAAGAAGCGTGAGTTTGTGCTGGAGATTCCTGATGGTTCTTATACTCAGTATGTAAAGTTTCAGTTAACGCAAGACAAGTGCAGCCTGCTTGACTCCTTTAAGAACGGTGACGAACTAAAAGTAACGTTTAACCTGACTGGTAAGCCCTTCACAAAGAATGGCCAGACAATGTATTTCACAAACTTGCAGGCTTGGAGAATAGAAGCAGCAGCGGCAGGCAATAACTTCGGCGCTCCTACAGGTGCTCCGCAGCAGCAGGACGCGCCCTCTTTCTACAGCAGCGATGCTGACAACGACCTGCCTTTCTAAGCGATAAAAAGGTATTTACAAGATCAAAAAGCGAGCGTAATGCTCGCTTTTTTTGTGACTATAAAGCTCACATTGCGTAAGTAAAACTGCGGCCAAATGCTATTGCCTCTTATGCCATTTTACAGATGCTCAATACAGCCTACAACCCCCTCGAAGAACTAAAGCGCCTTATACTCAGAGGTGAAAACGATACTGTTGACTTTAAGCAACGTGTAACGCAGCCACAGAAAATTGCCCGGACCTTAGTATCATTTGCAAACACCCGGGGAGGGATGGTGCTGATCGGCGTTAAAGACAGTGGCTATATCTGCGGGATAGATCCGGAAGAAGAAAAGCATACGCTGGATCAGGCTGCAGCATTTTATTGCGATCCGCCGGTAAAGCTGCATTACGAAGAGGTGGATAGTGACAATCGGACAGTACTTATTGTAACGGTGCCGGAGAGCTCTCAAAAGCCTCATTTCGCTAAGGTAAAAGACGATGACTGGCGAGGGTATGTGCGCGTTAAGGATACGAGTGTACAGACCAGTAAAATGGTAAACAAGGTATTGCAGCAGGAAACCGAAACCTTCGAAAAGCTCCCCCTGCAAAAACACGAACATATTTTGCTGAATTATTTGCAGGAACATCCGCGGGTAACCCTGAAACAGTACATGAAAGCTGCCAACCTCTCAGAACGAAGAGCTTATCGCACGCTGGTAAAATTGGTATTACACGGCTACATCCGGCTGCACGATAAAGAAAAGGAAGCCTACTATACACTTAGCTAAAGCTTACCGGACATCTTTTTTTCGATTAAGTTTCCGTGCCTGTAAACCTCCGAATGACTGTACGTACCATTTTCATCAAAAACCTGCCATTCACCAGTCCAGAAATATCGGTCCATTAAGGCGGTTCGCATCAGCAAGGCCTTTCCCTTTCTGGCAATTTTGCCATTTTCATGGTATTTCTCTACAGCAATAAATTCAGATCTGCGGCTGTACTTCTCTTTCATATACAGGGAGCCATCCGGGTAGTAATACTTCCAGATACCCACTTCCCTGCCATGCCGGAACCTGCCATTTCTGATCAAAACCTTGTCCTCTCCAAAGTACACTTTCCAGCGGCCGTGGTAATTTCCTTCTTTGTCAAAACGGTTAGTCCTGAAAAACCAAAAGCCACCTTCATGCTGCTGCTGTGCCACCGACAAAAAAGGAAAAACAAAGATGGCAATGACTAATAAGTATCTTCTCATGGATATCAGATAAAAATTAAAATTACAACCCCGGTTCACGGCAATTTAAAAAAATAATTTTAATAACTAATTTCTTAGTTGTACATATCTTCACCTATAAAGTTTTATAAATCAAGGTACTACTTATTTATAGTTAAAAAGGTGGCCCAGCCATCCGAAAAAGCTCCAGGTATCCGGGTGATAATTATCAGACCCTGATAAAAAATAATCGTAAATACTGACATGCTCACCTGCCAGGCAGGAAGCTTCGCTTACCAAGTACCTATTCGCTTTTTACAGACGGTTTCACCCTAAACCCAATGCCTATGGCTACCCTTACAAAAAAAGCAGCTACCGAGAACATCGCTAAACCTTCCAAAAACGGCAGCAAGGCCAAAACATCAAATATCTCTAAAAAGATAAAATCTGAAACAGTGCCACAGAAGATATTTGTGCTGGACACATCAGTTATCCTCTATGACCATAGTGCTATCCAGAATTTTCAGGAACATGATGTGGCCATTCCGATCACAGTACTGGAAGAACTTGATAATTTTAAGAAAGGAAATGACATCAAAAACTTTGAAGCCCGTGAGTTTATCCGCTTCATTGATAAATTGTCTTCTGAGCACAAGCTACAGGACTGGCTGCCTTTAAATGGTAAGAAGAAAGGCTCCTTTAAAGTGTTGATGAATGATACCGCTGAGGTACTGGATGCCGTGAAGATCTTCGGTGACAAGAACGACCACAGGATCCTTAATTCTGCGCTGCTGATGCAAAAGGAAAGGCCGGATCAAAAAGTTGTACTTGTAACCAAGGATATTAACCTGCGCCTGAAAGCAAGGGCCCTCAACCTGGTAGCGGAAGATTACGAGACCGGCAAAATTCAGGATGTGGCGGGGCTATACACAGGCAGTGATACCCTGGATGAAGTACCAGCCAATATCATCAATGCCATTTATGAGAAAGGCTATTGCGAGATAGGCCAGGTATTGCAGGAGCCACCGGCAGACAACCATTTCTATATTTTAAAAAGTTTTAAAAACTCCGCGCTCACTTATTATAACGCTGCCGATAAACAACTGGAACGGGTAGATAAGCAGAATGCTTTTGGGATAAAACCCCGCAATGCAGAACAGGCTTTTGCCTTACATGCCCTGCTAAACCCAAAGATAAAGCTGGTAACCGTACAGGGGGTAGCCGGAACAGGTAAAACCTTGCTGGCACTGGCCGCAGCAGTGGAGCAGCGCCGTGATTATAAGCAGATATACCTGGCAAGGCCGGTAGTGCCGCTTAGCAACAAAGATATCGGCTACCTTCCGGGAGATATCAAATCGAAACTGAACCCTTACATGGAACCCCTCTGGGATAACCTGAAGTATATCCAGAATCAGTTTTCGGAAACCAGCAAAGAATACCAGAAGCTTCGGGACATGGTGGAGCTGGAAAAACTTATGATCACACCACTGGCCTATATCCGAGGACGAAGTTTATCAAATATCTACTTTATCGTGGATGAGGCACAGAACCTGACACCACACGAGGTGAAGACCATCATATCGCGTGCAGGTGAAAACACCAAGATCATCTTTACCGGAGATATCTACCAGATTGACACACCATACCTTGACTCCCAGAGCAATGGCCTCTCTTACCTGATTGACAGAGCCAAGAACCACCCGCTTTACGCCCATATCACCTTGTTAAGAGGGGAACGGTCTGAGTTGGCTAACCTGGCGAATGAGTTGTTGTAAAGAGTTAAATGCCTATCTCGTTTAGCCTGCCCTGCCTGAAGAAAAACCAGGCAGGGCAGGCTTTTCTTCAGGCGGCAAAAATCACCTGAGTAGTGATTGTTATAGACACATATACTAATTTAAAGAAGACGCTATACTTCGCTTAGCTCCTTTTTTAGAATCATTCTTCTTCAGCAACGTCTTTAACCGCAATAGCCCCTCTTCCAACTCAGTCTGCCGTTTATACTTTAACCATGCACCTTTCAATTTTGCAAGAGGCTTATCCTGTAGCTGCGCTTTCTGAGTCCAATAGATAGCAGTTCCACCCTCTACAGCTGCCAACCTGAAACTCCCTTCCAATATCGTTGCTTCGTCAGGTAAAATCTCTTTATATGCAACAGAGGCTGGCTCCGTACTCTCTGTTAGTTCAATTTCACCATTTCCGACTTCATCCCCACTCCACCTCATTTTAGCCCCTACCCCAGCCATTGGTCCTCCAAATAAGCGGATCATCGATGGATCTGTAGTTTTGTTTACCGGGCTCCATTTTTCCCACTCCGTCGGGTTATTTAATAAGTGGTATACCTGTTCAGGCGTCGCTTCCAATACAAGTGTATGCTCCAGCTGCAGCTCAGTTGGCAGCAAAAAAGAAGCCCCATAAACAGCAGCCCCTAAAGCAACACAGGACAATGGCACTATCTTTAGCAGATTCATATTTGTATAGAAAAATCGCTTATTATTAGCTTGTATTATATGCAGGTAAAAGTACACTAATTTAAAGGAGCTTTTAGCTATGAAACAAGAACTCATGCTAAAATATTTTTAGCGCTAAATTAGCGAAACCTGAAGCAACAACTGTTAATACAGCTTAAAAGCTTTGTTTGACGTAGAGATACATATTGAGACTAAAATATATAGAACATATGCTAAACGATTGGATACACAAAGGCCTGCAATTCTCCCAAAACCCCATGTTTAAGAAATACATGGGCAAGGCAGGCGGATTACTGACAAAACCTGTGAAAGTTGGCTTGCTCCTCACCACCGCTTATGGTAAATTAGTGGATGTAGAAAGAGGAGAAAGCGGGTTTCAGCAGTTGAAGAATGCCGGCTTAACACTGATCAGGCTGGTAAAGGCTTATGTAAATGGCGACTACCGCAACGTTTCTAAAAAATCGATGATCGTGGGTGTGGCAGTGCTCTTGTACCTGGTTACGCCTCTGGATATTATTCCTGATTTTATACCGGGCATCGGCCTGTTGGACGACCTTAGCCTGATGGCCTGGTTTATTGATGCTTTTCATAAAGAGATCACCAAGTTTACAGACTGGGAAGCAGACCAGAACTTTGACCATTACCGCATTGGCTCTTTTTAATAAGTTTGAATAATTGAATTTTGAATTTATGGAATGCATCAATTCCATAAATTCAAAATTCAATTATTCAACTTCCAGCTATACAACCCTCCCTTCCTTTGGTAAAATTGCGTAACTTCAGCCGCTAATTTTATCTACCAAAATCAATTTTCAATGATCAGCAAGCGCATAGTTTCCTTATTTGCGGCTGCATGTATCAGTTTAGGCATCTCAACTGCCCGCCCCGACGAAGGGATGTGGCTGCCTATGCTGTTAAAGCAGCTTAACGAGTCGGAGATGCAGCAAAAGGGCATGAAGCTCACTGCCGAAGACATTTATAGTATAAACCAGTCCAGCCTGAAAGATGCCATTGTGTCTTTTGGAGGTTTCTGTACCGGCGAAATGATTTCGCCTGAGGGATTGCTGTTAACGAACCACCACTGCGGTTATGGCTCTATTCAGCAGCACAGCACAGTAGAGAACGATTACCTGACGAATGGTTTCTGGGCGATGAACCGCGACCAGGAGAAGCCAAACCCAGGGCTGACCGCTACTTTCATCATTCGTATGGAGGATGTTACCAAACAGATCATGGATGGTACGGTCAACGCCAAAACAGAGGCTGAACGTGAGGCTATTATACAGCGCAACATGGCAAAGGTTCGGAAAGAGTCTACTGCCGGTACGCACTTCGATGCGGTTATCAAACCGTACTTTTATGGCAACGAGTACTACATGTACATCACCGAAACCTTCCGTGATGTTCGCCTTGTAGGTGCTCCCCCATCCTCTATCGGTAAATTTGGTGGCGATACGGATAACTGGATGTGGCCACGACACACCGGCGACTTCTCCATCTTCCGTGTATATGCCGGACCTAACAACGAGCCAGCTGATTATTCACCGAACAACAAGCCGTACAAACCAAAGCACCACCTGACCATCTCGATGAAAGGCGCACAGGAAGGTGACTTTACGATGGTATTTGGTTTTCCGGGCCGCACAAATGAGTACCTGACTTCGCAGGCAGTACAGGAGATCTACGAAGTATCTAACCCTGCCAAGATCAATATCCGCGAAACAAAGCTGAACATCCTGGACAAGGACATGAAAGCCTCTGACGCCGTACGCATCCAGTATGCTGCCAAGTATGCGAGCATTGCCAACTATTGGAAAAAATGGATCGGTGAGAACCGTGGCATCAAAAAGGCAAACGCAATAGAAGAAAAGCAGAAGCAGGAGCAGCAGTTTGCTGCCTGGGTAACCGCTAACCCTGCACGTCAGGCCAAGTATGGTACTCTGCTGGCAGATTTCGAGAAGAACTACAAAGCACTGGATGGCATCACCATTTCCCGTGATTATATAACCGAAGCAGCCTACGGTGTAGAGATCGTGAAATTTGCGAACACTTTTACCAAGCTGCAGGAAATGCTGGAGGCAAAGGCACCGCAGAACGAGATAGATGCACAGGTAGCGAAACTGGATAAAACTGTACCCGGATTTTATAAAGACTACAACGCTCCGAGTGATAAAAAGGTGTTTGCCGCTTTATTAAGCCTGTACTATAACAACATTGATCAGAAGCTGCATCCGGAGGTGTTCAAAATGGTGCGCAGCAAGTATAAAGGCGACTTTAATAAGTATGCAGAGGATGTTTTCAGTAAGTCTGTGTTTACATCTGAGGCTGGCGTAAAGAAAGCATTGGCCGACGTTAAGGCTGGTAAAAAAGATGCATTCAAAAATGACCCAGCCTTACAACTGGCAAGCAGCATTTCGGATTACTACAGCAAAAATGTGATGCCTACTTACAACGAGGTAAACGATAACCTGAACCTGCTTTACAGAACGTATATGGCCGGCTTGCGCGAAATGCAGACCGACAAGAAGTTCTACCCGGATGCTAACTCTACCCTGCGTGTTGCTTACGGTAAAGTAGAGCCTTATGAGCCGGTGGATGGCGTTAAGTATAAGTATTATACCACATTGGAAGGTATTATAGAAAAAGCTGAATCTGGTGCCGCCGAGGATTATGCCATTCCTGCCCGCCTGAAGGAGCTGTATGAGAAGAAAGATTATGGCCGCTATGGCGTGAACGGTAAGCTACCCGTAGCATTTATCGCTTCTAACCATACAACAGGTGGTAATTCCGGCTCTCCGGTTATCAATGCCAACGGGCAACTAATTGGTACAAATTTCGATAGAAACTGGGAAGGTACCATGAGCGACATCGTGTACAACCCGGATCAGGTGCGTAACATTGCTGTGGACATCCGGTATGTATTGTTCGTGGTTGATAAGTTTGCAGGTGCCGGCCACCTGGTAGAAGAAATGACGCTGGTAACAGACGATACTTCTGGCCTTCCACAAGTAGATGCTCGTCGTTCTAAAGCTGAGGCATCAGCTAAAGAGGCTAAAAAGAAAAAGAGCAAGAAGAAGGATACAGCTGCTGCTGACGCACTATAAGTTTTAACCATTCCTTACACAAAAAGGCCCCATCTATCCTATAGGTGGGGCCTTTTTGTGTTCTGGTGATTACTCATATGCATTCTCAACTTTTATAAAAAGACGCAGATTAAACTTCACCTTCTTCCTTTTCCGAAAAGGGGGTAAAATTATTCAGACCACAGAGAATTGTATCCACCACTTAAACATACGCCAAAACTTTAATGCTCCTGCACTAGCGGTCTAGCGGTTTTTGAAGCACCAATTGAGGTGATGCGAAGCTCGTGCGGGAGCATTTACGTTGAAATAATCTACTGACCAAACCAAGCATAAATCATAACACTTTTTAATAAAGCACTTAAATACCGCTTGGTTTACCGTAGAAACAAGTATAAGTGAAGATTATTGCGTATCTTAAACATTGCATCCTGTAAGTTGCTCAAATCCCTACATCCGACAAAAAAGCATCAAATGAAAAAAAAGCTGCTCCGTCTTTAAAGGTATTTTAACAGCTGCCCTTTTTCCCAGTGTACAGGTTGCCACAGCACAGTCTCACCAGAAAATATACTAAGAGGCATTTTATTAAAAAACTTAGCTTAAACAGGGTGCAGCAATCGAATATAATATCTAAAAAAATCTTTTAAAGAAACGGTTAAGTTTTTAAACCATGAGTGATTCATCAAATCTTTGTCTGTCGTGTGGCTTATGTTGCGAGGGTACTGTTATTGGCTTTGTTCAGCTAGATCAGGAAGAGTTACCTCAAATAAAGAAGCTAATGGATATAGAAGAAGCTTATGGGATCGGATTCTTTCTACAACCCTGTGCTAAGTTTTGTAATGGATGCACTATTTACGCCAACAGACCGAAACAGTGTGCTAAATTTAAATGCGGCCTATTAACATCATTCGAGCAGAAGAAGTTAGACTTTGCTACGGCTAGTGAAATGATCAAGAAGGTTATTCAATTACAGGCATCCATAGAAAAAAAATTAGAGGTGCTACCATTTGAACTACGATCGCAGTCATTTTACTTTAAAATGGTTGAGTTAAATAATCTGTTGCTGAAAAAAGAATCAGAATCCCTGGAGGAGGAAAACCATGCAGATTTGAGAACGGAACTCAATCAACTTAACAAACTGCTTTCAGAAGAATTTGAAGTCCCGATATTTTAATTTTTATAGTACATTATTTTTACAAAAAGAACACCCCTAACTTCTTTTAAAGGCATGGTTTTGTAACCCGAAAACAGTTGCTAAATGAGAATTAAATGAGTGATCGTATATAAACCACCATCTGCTCTGTTTATCTATACCGGAATTATTTGTTATTAAAGTAAAAATTCAGGGCATAAAATTATTTTTACCTTCATTTAAGGAGAGTATCCAATCAAGCAGATCATGAAAAGAGGAACAGCTAATTTATTAAAAGGTACACTGGTAGTAGCCACATTACTAGGTACGATTAATTCTGCTGGCGCACAGGCGTATAAAAAGTTACACCAGGAGGCCATAGTGGTTGACACCCACAACGATGTTCTTATTTCCATTTTAGAGGGGATGGATATCAGCAAAAATTTGCTAGGAAAAACACACTCGGACCTGGGCCGATTTAAAAAAGGTGGTGTGGATGCTCAGTTTTTCTCAGTATGGAGCGATGAGACAGGGAATTATGCCTTTGCCGTAGCACAGATAGATACGTTGAAAGCTGTTATAGCCCGAAATAAAGATCAGATGATGTTTGCCACTTCTTATGATGACATTATGAAAGCAGTAAAGCAGAAAAAGCTGGCTTCGCTGATCGGTGTGGAAGGTGGTCATATGATCGACAATGACCTTGGCAAACTGGACACCCTTTATAGCAAAGGTGCTCGCTACATGACCCTCACCTGGAACAACTCTACTCCCTGGGCTTCTTCAGCAGCCGACGAAACAGCTGGTACTGTGTCCGACTCAGAAAAAGGACTTTCAGCGTTTGGTAAGCAGGTAGTAAAGCGCATGAATGAACTCGGGATGATGGTTGACCTGAGCCATGTAGGAGAGCAAACATTTTGGGATGTCATGAACATCGTTAACAAACCGGTACTCGTATCTCATAGCGATGTGTACCAGCTTGCCCCAGTATCCCGCAACCTGAAAGATGATCAGATAAAAGCTATTGCCAAAAATGGCGGAGTGATACAATTGAATTTTTATTCAGGCTTCCTTGATCCTGAGTATAGTAAAAGGCAGCAAATTTTCACCAACAGACACAAAGCGGAACTAGACTCATTGAACGCTTTAGGCTGGTCTGGCTCCAACATTTCAGAACGGATGAAGACCCTTTATCCAGCAGAAACGCAGGCCATACGCCCTCCCCTGTCCATACTTTTTGACCACCTGGATTATATCGTAAAACTAGTAGGGATAGATCATGTGGGTTTGGGCTCTGATTTTGACGGGATAACTTCTACACCGCAACAACTGGATGGCGTACAGGATTACCCGGTGATCACAAAAGAGCTATTGGCACGAGGCTATAGCCCTGAAGATGTGAAAAAGGTGTTGGGGGGTAATTTGCTAAGAGTTTTTAAAGCAAACACAACAAATTAACCCCCAGTTATACCTTTATAACCTTACTCAGCGTGTACTTTCTCTCCTTTTGGAGTAAGAAGGTACCACTCTGCACCAAAGCCTTCTTTTTCCTGACCATTAGTCTGGCCTGCCTCTGCGTCTTTAATAAAATAATAAAGCGGCATACCGTTATAGGTAACCTGCGTAGACCCGTCTTTACGCTTTATGGCACCAAGCATAGCCGCTTCTACGCCAACTCCTGCCTCAGCAGTACCCTCTGACAGAAAAGGAGGCCAGGCCGCTGCACAATCATCATAACAATTGCTCTGCATCGCTGTGTCTCCTTCAAATATGTACAGGCTACGTCCTTCTGCATCTGTTAAGTAGGCTCCCAGTGCTTCCGTTGACCGCGTTTCAACTCTGGCACCTTCGTTAGCTACAACTTCCTCTGTTTCAGGCTCTACCTTTGAGATGACACTGGTATTGTTTTCGCCGCTGCAGGCAACCATAAAGAGCAGGGACAGACAGCACACCAGAGTTAAACTTAGTGAATAAGTGAAGTTGCTGTTTCTTAATAATTTAGTTAATTCCATAGTTTAATATTTTGCCTGTTACACATGTTATAAAGTATACCAAACAAGTAGGTTAGATGTTTAACTATTAAAGCTTTATACTTTAGTGATAGCGATTTGACCCATTGATCGATGCAAACGGTTTATAAATCAAAAGGGCAGAAATAAATTCTGGCCTTTTGATTTAACAGGTGTAAAACGAATGTTACTGACCTTTACCGCGCATTTGCTTCTCCATAGCATCCCACATTTCCTGCGGTATCTGGTCGAATGCATTAAACTCTCCTGCACCGTACAGCCATTCCCCTCCGTCTATTGTCACAACCTCACCATTTACAAAAGAGGCGTAATCAGATACCATATAGGCTGCCAGGTTTGCCAACTCCTGGTGTTCACCAAACCGACCAACAGGTATGCGTTTTAACGGATCAAGCTGATCAGCTAATTGCTTCGGGAACAGGCGCGTCCAGGCTCCTTCTGTCGGGAATGGGCCTGGGGCGATAGCATTTGAACGTATGCCATATTTGGCCCACTCCGATGCCAGTGAGCGTGTCATGGCCAGTACACCCGCTTTTGCGCAGGCAGAAGGCACTACGTAGCCGGAACCGGTCCAGGCATAGGTCGTAACAATATTAAGTATGGCGGCTTCCTGTTTCTGTTCGATCCAGTGCTTACCCAGCGCAAGCGTGCAGTTGTAGCTCCCTTTCAATACGATATCAGTCACCACATCAAATGCCTTGTGGCTCAGCCGCTCTGTAGGACTCACAAAATTCCCTGCAGCATTGTTTACCAGCACATCCACGCGGCCAAAGCGTTTCAGGGTTGTCTCAAGCATCGCTTCAATCTCATTGTACTTTCGCACATCGCAGGCAATGGGTAATACAGTACCACCCGTTTCCTCTTCCAGTTCTTTTGCGGTCTGCTCTAAAACATCCAGTTTGCGACTGCAAATCACAGCCTGTGCCCCTAGCTCCAGAAAATATTTAACCATAGATCTGCCCAGTCCCGTACCACCACCAGTCACAATTATGGTTTTATCTTTAAGAGCACCCTCTTTTAACATTGGTTCTGCTTTTATCATACGTATAGCAATTTATAAATTGTCAGGTTTTAGATTACGACCTCATTAAGATAAAGATAAGTATATACAGGAATTATATATGTAGTTTAGGTACAATATTTACATAACTCATTGCCATTACCATGAACATCGACAAAATAAAACAGCAGTTAATGGAAGCCAGCGAAGGCCTGCAAATGCTAAGTGAAACAGATGCCACATTTGAATTTTATTATCACGAGAAACCGGAAGAGCCTTTTGATGAGGAAACGGTTGTGGAATGGGACGGAAAACCAGGGGGCACAAAAGTGCAGGTGTTATCAGTAGATGATTTCCTGCACCGGATGAAGAACCCGCACCCTAATGCGGACCAGGTGCAAAAGCAAAATGCTGATAAATTTAAAAAGCTGGAGGCAAAGCTAAAGGAGCTGTTACAAGATGTGAAGGCTTACAAGATCAGTGATACAGCCATGCCGGTTTACCTGATCGGCCGTACGGAAGATGGTGATTATGCCGGGCTCAAAACATTGGTAGTAGAAACATAAAAAAAGCCGCTCCATGGTTAAGGAGCGGCTTTTTTACAAATTAAAATCCTTTACTTACTGTGTTGGGCCATTGTCAACTTTAGCCTCTATTACGCTCTGCACTGAACTCGAAACATTGGAAAGCAGGTTGTAACCCATTTTTGCCTCAATAGCATCTACGGTAGTCCGGTAGCTGCCCCAGGTGCTGCTAACAGAGTTGGAGTTCGGGGTATCTACAGCAATAACCCGTGTGCTGCTCGTTACGCGACTTGCATCACCGGTTCCCACTGGCAAAACCACGATTACTTTCCAAACCCTGTTCGGTACAGTTACTTTGCCGTTGGCAAGCGTTGTTTTGTAGCCGTTGGTGCCATCACCACCCGTACCATAGCTGCCCATGATCACATATAGTTCATTGCCCTGGCTCACAAGCGTACGGCAATAGTTCTCCAGGTTTGCCCATGTTTTCTGATTGTTGTTGGGTGCCTGTGGAATCATGTTCGACATCAGGAATGTAGCTGAGTTGTCCGTTACCGTTAAGGTGCGGTCAGCGGATGGGCAGTTGTGCCCTCTGTCGAAGCCACTGTTGGTGTAATCAGTTGGGGTTACCCGGTAAAAGCTAGTGGGTAACGAGTTGTCAGCACGGAAATCATCCTGGCGGGGAGCACTGCCTAACCATGCGCTGCTCAGGTGCCAGCTAACCCAGTTGGGGGTGCCCCGGTAGCTGTTATACGACATAGAATACTGGGATTTGCTGATCAGGTAGTTGGAGTAACTCGTACCTGCCCCACTGGGGTTACCCATCGCCAGATTACCATCCTGCGTGGCAGTAGCGTTCGCGACAATGCCTATGCTGCCTACACGTTGTGTAGTAACTTCCGGCGTAACATTTTCCTGCGAACAGGAAACCAGCATCCATCCAACCACGGACAGATACATCATGCGTTGTAAATGTTTTAACATAGACATATATAGTTATATAGATACTCAAATATGCCAGGTGTTATCGAGATTTGTGTTATCGGAATGTAATATTTTTTGAAAGTCAAAAACTTATTTAAACCACTATAAACCAACAAGTTTAAATCCTATATTCGTACCAGTTACGGGTCAAAATTAATAGGAATGATCCTGTAACAATTTATTGGCAGCGATGATGCCACTCAGGCAAACGCCGGGAATTCCCTGGCCCGGGTAAACGGTATCGCCGCATACATAAGCCCCTTTATGATCTAAGCGTGCATCTTTCATTTGCCAGGGCTTTACCTGTTTATACTGCGGATACCCACCTACCGCTCCGAATGCGCGTTTTGTCCAGAATATCCAGGCACCAGGGGTTGAAGACTGCTTATACCTGATCTGTTCTGGTTTTAGCAAGCCATTCTTTTCCAAAGCAAGCAAAATGGCATCCTCAATTATTTGTTTCTCAGCAATATAATTACCTTCCGGATGCGGTACATGAGTGCTGATACTGGCAACCACCTCCCCTGCAGGTGCACGAAGCGAATCCTGAGGGTGACTGAAACTGATAAAAATGCTTTTACTGCCAATTACCGGAAGACCTTCAGGCACATGTACCTGGTGGTGCAGAATAGCAGGAAGCTGCTTTCCATCCAGGACCAGCCCCATGGTAAATGCACCATTCAGTTTCTCAGAAGGCATCACATATTTCTGCAATTTGTGTTGCAAAACGTTATCCTCAAAAATTTCAAGGGTATTGTTAAGCGGGATACCACTGATCACAAATTTACTCTCGAAAGTATCTTTTTTTGTCAGAATGCTATAGCCGTTTGTACGGGGCGAGATATTTTTTACCTGCTGCCCATACTTTATCGTTGAGCCGTTCCGCTGAATATACTCCACCACCGGATTGACCAGGTTTATCAGTCCCCCGTCAATGTAGTAGTTGCCAAACAAGGTATAACAGATAGCCGTGGCACCGAATAGCTCATTTACTTCATGCAGGTAATTCTGTGCCGTGATCAACAGCTGCTCATTTACAAAATCAACGAATAAGCGGTTGTCAAGCAGATCATATTTTCGCAGCACATCCTCCATCGTACGGAATGCTGCCGGGAGCAATTTAACCTGTGAAGGCCTTGCATGGAACACGGCGGATAGAAAATCTTTTGTGTCGGAAAATGGAAAATTAAGCTGCTGCAGTGAAGTATGCCAGACGGATTTACTGATCTTATAGCAGTGTTCCCAAAAAGCCCTTTGGCCTTGTGCACCAAAAGCACGCTCCGCTTCTGATATCCATTTCTCCAGATCACTGTATCGAACCACTGCATCGCCGTTTGGCAAATGCACCTGCATAGATGGTTCAAGTTTACGGACCTGCAGTTCAATACCCGTCTTATTTAACAGGTAGCGCAGGGGCATGTGCTCGTCAAGGCCAACCAGAGTTGTGGCACCTGTCTCAAAGAAATACCCTTTGCGCTTGAACGAGGAGGAGCAGCCGCCAGGATATTTTGCCTGCTCCAGCACACATACCCGAAGCCCTTTGCTCACCAGCAAAGCCGCTGCTGTAAGCGAGCCAAACCCTGAACCCACCACCACCACATCATATTCCATGTTTACTATTACTTACATCTAGTTTACAAACTACTGTTAGCTTAAACCGTTACAGCTTATATTTGTTGAAACACTGTAAAAACGAGTCATAAAATGGGCGAAGAAAAGGGTATCAGTATTTTAGGTTGTGGCTGGCTTGGTCTGCCATTAGCAGAGGAATTGGTAAAGTCAGGTTATACTGTAAAAGGATCAACGACCACTCCTGATAAACTAGACATGCTCCGATCAAAAGGCATAGAACCTTTCCTGCTTAACCTCCAGGACGAAAACTCTGCCAAAGATACTTTGACAGAGTTTTTAGATGCTGAAACACTAGTGTTGAACATCCCTCCAAAACTGCGCTCTGACGGTGGAGAAAGTTATCTGCACCAGATGCATGTCTTGCTCAAGGCGCTGTTAGACTCACCTGTTAACCGCTTGTTGTTTGTCTCTTCCACTTCAGTATATCAGGAACTGAACAGGGTTGTTACGGAGGAGGATATCAGCTTTACAGATGAGCTTGAACCAGGCAACATGCTGCTACAGGCTGAAAGGCTGTTCCAGGAGCGTGGCGAGTGGGTGACGACCATTGTCAGGTTTGGGGGTTTGGTTGGCGGCACACGACAGCCAGGCCGGTTTCTGGCCGGTAAAAAGAACCTGCCCAACGGAGACGCACCGGTAAACCTGATCCACCTGGATGATTGCCTGGCAATTCTGAAACGCATAATAGAACAGCAGAAATGGGGTAAAACCTATAATGCCTGTGCCGATCAGCACCCTATGCGG
Source organism: Pontibacter sp. MBLB2868 (assembly GCF_051904785.1). NCBI lineage: Bacteria > Pseudomonadati > Bacteroidota > Cytophagia > Cytophagales > Hymenobacteraceae > Pontibacter > Pontibacter sp. MBLB2868. The sequence goes on from NZ_CP196710.1 coordinate 1,833,144, forward strand.
AAAGTTTTCTTCACCAGGGCCGCTGAAAGCCTTGGCCTTACCCCTCCGTCGTTTGATGACATGGATGCCACACATTTTAAGCTGGTCAATTGTCAGAAATTAAAAGATGACCTGGCTTATGTTTTCCTGCACCCTGACCCTATGGCGTTCTTTTAGTATCTTTGCATCCTGGTCCTGCACAGATAAATGTATATCTCAAAAGTTTAAGAGGTACCGTTTACCCGAAGAGTAACAGGTTGTATAAATACAGAAACAGGCAATAGCATTTATGAAAGTAGTAGTAATTGGTGGTGGGGCGGCAGGCTTTTTTGGTGCCATTACCTGTGCACAATTGAATCCAAAGGCACAGGTGCTTCTGCTCGAGAAGTCAAATAAATTACTTTCTAAGGTCCGGGTCTCCGGTGGAGGCCGGTGTAACGTTACAAACAGCTGCTTTACTCCTTCTGTATTCTCACAAAATTATCCCCGTGGGGCCCGGCAACTGAAAGAAGCATTTAAACAGTTTGGTGCTGCTGAAACAGTGGCCTGGTTCGAAGCCCGGGGAGTACGCCTGAAAGCAGAAGCTGACGGACGCATGTTCCCGGTTACAGATTCTTCTGAAACGATCATAGAATGCCTGCTGCAGGAAGCGAGGCGTGTAGGGGTACAAATCAGGACTGGTGCCGGTGTAGAGCGGATTACTCCCAAAGCTGACACTGGAACTGGTTTTGTTCTGGAGCTGAATACCGGCGAAACAATAATGGCTGACAAAATACTTGTCAGCACTGGTGGTCACCCGAAGTCGAGCGGCTATGACTGGCTACGCGCCCTCGGGCATCCTATAGAAGAACCCGTGCCTTCCCTGTTTACTTTTAACGTACCTGATTCAGCCCTCAAAGAACTGCAGGGAGTTGCAGTACCTAAAGCAAAAGTCAGGATAGCAGGTCAGAAACTGGAGTATGAAGGACCTTTGCTTATCACACATTGGGGCTATAGCGGCCCTGCCGTCCTGAAACTATCTGCTTGGGGAGCACGCCTTTTCCATGACCAAGGATATACTTTTACTGCTTTGATAAATTGGATCCCGGAATATACAGAAGAAGGCTTAAGGGAGCAGCTACAGCAGTACAGGCAGGCGCATCCTAAAAAAATCGTAAGTACCAACCCGCTCTTTGGATTGCCTCAACGGCTCTGGAAAGCATTAACTATACTTGCTGAGATCCCGGAACAGACCCGCTGGTCTGAGCTGCCTGGCAAGAATACGAACAAGCTGGTTGAAGCCCTCCACCGCGGACCTTTTGAGGTTAAAGGGAAAACAACTTTTAAAGAGGAGTTTGTGACCTGTGGTGGCGTTGGTCTGCCGCAGGTGAACATGAAAACCATGGAGAGCCGTCTACACCCCGGGCTTTTCTTTGCCGGTGAAGTGCTTGACGTGGATGGTATTACCGGTGGATTTAACTTTCAGGCCGCCTGGACCACCGGATTCATTGCCGGCTCATCAATAGGCATAGCTAAAAGCTAATCAAGAAGTTACCCGGCCTGAGGCAACAATTTTTAATCAGTATCAGTACATCTGCATATTAGAAATAAAAATTGTAAAACTATGGAGATCAATAAAGAAGTATTTTCAACTGTTCACCATCTGATCGAAAGATGCAAGGATGGTGCAAAAGGATATAAAACTGCATCAGAGGACGTAGAAGACCAGGACCTGAAGGACCTCTTCAGAAAATATGCTGTACAGCGTGATAGTATGATCACAGAACTCCAGGACCAGCTACACAAAATGGGCCATACTGACACAGAATCAAGCTCAGTTGAGGGTACCCTTCACCGCGCCTGGATCGATCTTAAGTCTGCCTTGTCATCTAAAGACAGAACCCGTGTGCTGGAGGAATGCGAGCGTGGCGAGGATTATGCCGTTAGCTCTTACAGGGATGCCTTGAAAAAGGATCTGCCAGGAGATTTAAAGGCGATTGTACAACAACAGTACGAGGATATTAAAAATGCCCACGATCATATTAAGACCCTACGCGACGCGGCAAAGTCGAGGTAGTACTTTCTCAGATCTGTATGTAATTTAAACAAAGAAAGGAGCCTCGGCTCCTTTCTTTGTTTAAGAATGGCGGTTAAGTATTCAGTAGCTACCTCACCTAATAAAAAAACGGCTTATGCAGCTTTACAAACTTTTCATCCAGGAAATTCAGAGCGAACTACAAAAAGGCCCTGCCTTACAAGGTGAGTTGTCGTCAGATACTTTAAGCGCATTACCTGATTTAATGAAGAATTACCTCCAAAAAAGCGGCCACATAAACAAACCATTGGCACTTAACTGCCTTATTGCTTACGATCATGCTGAGATCAAAATGAAACCTGACCGCGACTGGTTGAGCATGAGTTGTATACAATTCAATTCTTCCATTTCGCCAACAAGGATAGCGCTGATGAAAAGTAAGATCTTTGGACTGATACCTTTTTCAGGTAAAGACAAGTACCAGGATGGCAGCGGTAACATGCTTATCAAAATGGCTGGTTTTACTGTAACTGATGCCAAAGGTCCCCAGATGAATAAAGCTGCCCTTGTAACTTACCTTTCAGAATCCGTGCTGCTGCCATCTGCCATATTAAACAATAACATTAGTTGGCAGGAGGTTGACACGCAAACCCTAAAGGGAACTATAAGCAATGCAGGCATTACCGTAAGCGGCTTATTTTATTTCAACGAGAAGCATGAAATTTTCCGGTTTGAAACCGATGACCGCTACTTTTCGACTAACGGAGTAAACTATAGTTGCCATAAATGGTCAGCCACTCTTGAGAACTATCAGGAGATCAATGGGTACAGCTATCCAACAGTGCTGGCAGCCACCTGGCACTTACCAGAAGGGGACTATACTTATTTTAAAGGAACTATCAGGGAAATAAAATATGGCATCACCAGTACCGAGGAACTGTAATGCCATTAAAAGCAAGAAGGGTGAAATCCGTCTGATTTCACCCTTCTATATCTAACTGCGTAAACAGTCAGCTTAATCTTCCAACCTTTTTATGATACTCTTATTACGCCTTGGTTTAGCAGGAGGTTACGGCAAGTATAAAATTTATTTTATTTACCTGTTCCCGGACGTAAAATGGTATAAAAACAAATAGGCTGACGTTTCAAGTCAGCCTATTCTTACAAATTCAAAAGCTTTTCACACTTCTGAACTGTGTATGTATTTATATACGCCGGCAACTCTGGCAGGTTACAGACTTATGGATTTTTTAGAATCTTCTTTTTCTAAAACCTCCTCTGTCGCCACCACGATCACCTCTGTCACCGCCACGGCTTCCTCTGTCTCTGTCTCCGCCTCTATCACCACCACGGCCACCTCTGTCACCGCCACGGTCACGGTCTCTGAACGAGCCGCCACCGCCGCCACTGCGACGTCTTTCACCACCGGAGCGGCCATTGAAACCAAAGTCATCACCACCGCCTGAGCGTTCGCTTTTCTCTTTGGTGCCTTTCTTGTCTGATTTTTCAACCACAACCATACGGCCATCTACTTCTATTCTGCCAACACGCTGCAGGATATCTGCAGTATATTCTGAAGGCACTTCCACGAAGCTGAATTTGTCGTACAGGTCGATGTCACCAACTCTGTTTGCCGGTATATCTGCATTCTGGCTCAAAAGGTCGATGATATCGCGTGGATGCACTCTGTCTTTCTTACCAATAGTGATGAACAGGCGATCCATGCCTTCCGGAGTCGCACGCATGCTCTTCTCAGCCTCAGCGCCCTTCTCTTTCACTTTTTCCTCCTTCATGCTCATTTTAAGCAGCGCGGCAGCAACATCAAGAGGAGTATAGCCTTCGGTCTCATTCACGAAGCGCTCAATACGGGCAACGTGTTTCGCCAAATGGCCTTTCTCCAGCACTTCCTTCACTTTACCAAAGAACAGGGTTGTACGGATCTCGTTTACATCTTCCAAAGATGGTACCTGCTGTAAAACGATCTTCGCTTTGGTATAGCGCATGATATCTTTCAGCTTGTAACCGTCTGTACGGCCTCCTACAAAAGAGAATGCCTTACCAGACTTACCCGCACGACCGGTACGGCCAATACGGTGTACATAAGACTCTTCGTCCTGTGGCAGGTCGTAGTTAAATACTGCCTCCACATTTTCAACGTCCAGTCCACGGGCCGCAACGTCAGTAGCCACCAGGATCTCCAGTGTGCCGTTACGGAATTTGCCCATCACATTAGAACGCTGGTTCTGGTTCATGTCGCCATGTAAACCATCGGCAAAATAGCCACGGGCCTGCAGGTTCGATACCAGTTCATCTACCATGCGCTTCGTGTTACAGAATATTATGGCTGACTTCAGGTTATACATGTCCAGCAAGCGGGAAAGTACTTCCTGCTTCATGCTGCTGCGAACCTCGAAGTATGACTGATCAATATTGGTTACGGTCAGTTCCTGGTGAACCACCTTTACCAACACAGGGTCTGTCTGATAACGCTTTGTCATCTCCATGATCGGCTTCGACATAGTAGCCGAGAAGAAAATGGTCTGACGATTTTCAGGAATACGCTCCAGTACATACTCGATATCCTCACGGAAACCCATGTCAAGCATTTCGTCCGCTTCGTCAAGTATGATCTTGCTCACGTTATCTAATACAAGCGTACCACGCTCGATATGGTCCATTACACGACCTGGCGTACCGATCACGATCTGCACACCCTGCTTAAGGGCGCGAAGCTGGCGCTCGTATGGCTGTCCGCCGTAAATAGGCACAACACTGATACCGGTTTTATACTTGGCCAGTTTCTGGATCTCTCCTGAAACCTGTATTGCCAACTCGCGTGTAGGGCACAGAATTAACGCCTGTACTCTTCTGTCAGTTGGGTCGATGCTTTCGATGGTAGGTATACCAAAGGCAGCTGTTTTACCAGTACCCGTCTGGGCCTGACCAATGATGTCTTTTCCTTCTAATACAACCGGGATTGCTGCTGTCTGGATGGGAGAGGCTTCTTCGAAGCCCATGTCAGCGATAGCACGCTGGACTTCCGGCGAAAGCGGAAGTTCTTCAAATCTGATTTTGTTCATCTAACTACTTAATAACTTAATATGACACATCTGGAGGCAGTCCGCTATTCAACCTTAACTCTGCAAAAGAGCGCGACACGACAAACTAAAAACAACTAGGGCCAACAGATGGTGCATCCAGTTATACAGTATATCAGACCGTATCCAAATCGGCCGCAAAGATACGAACAAAAAATGAGATTAACTATTCTGAGCCCTTTTTCAAAGTTTTAGGCTACCCCAGTTGCTATTCACCCTGATAAAAGATGCTTTCACTTGAAATTAACGATTATTTCATTATACTAATAATTATTTTATAAATTGTCATAAATATTTACATTATTTATTAGAATAGGTAACTATAAGTATTTTTCACACGTTAAAAGCAGCAGTTTACCCTTAAATATGGTACGTTCACCATTTTAGCTGATATATTCTAATTGTTTAATGTTAGTGAACGTACACACACGAAACGCGAATTTGAAACCTAACTCATTAACCTATACTACCCTTATGAAAATTATAACCAAGATTACCGCTACCCGTATCCCCACTCTATAACTCCGTGTGACAAACCTATTTACCTAAGCTAATGAGACCAGACGTTCGGGCAAATAATGCCTGTATCAAGAAGCTTGTTAAATAAAACCTTAAACCCTTTAGTCTATTTTTTTCTATGTTACACTTTTCCAAAATTTCAACACAAGGCAAAGATTTTAACCTGATAGCCTCTGGAGCGCTAGCGTTTAAAATTCACAACAAAATTCTCAAGGATGAGTCTTTCCTGCAAGGCACTAAGATCAAGCGCAACATGCTGCTTGGAAGTCCTGCTGCGAAAACAGCAAACCCCGATCAGAAGAAAGTATTTTTTGTGGTCATCTCTGACCTAGACCGAACCAACGTGGAGTCGCTCTGCCAGATGATCAAGAAAGAACGCGCCAATGGCAGTTATGCTGTTTGCCAGGTGATACCAATGTACTACAACGAACCTTCGTTTAAAGCCCTTAAAATGCTGCGCCAGAACTTTGATGAAGTAATGGAACTGAGCAAGTTTAACCTGGGCAGTAGCAAGGCCCTGATGAGCGCCGAGCAGCAGCATTGCGTAATCACTGACTACTCCGTGTCAATGGCCCGCATCATGTACCATGTTTGCGTGAATGACTTTGCATCAAAGAACACTCCTGAAGTTAAAGCAGAAGAAGCTGTTTACGCTTAGAAGCCAAAACATAAAGAAAGAAGGCCACATTCCGGACAGGAGCGTGGCTTCTTCTTTTTACAGGCTTCCTGAAAGCACAGGTAAGAAGCCACAACTAAACTAATGGTTCTGACAGCCTTATAAATTTCTAAAGAAATCTTTTTATTTATACTTGCGAGGTGGCCCTGCTAACGTGTATCTTTAAAGTATAGATACTTTAGTTTATGCCATCTCTTTTCAAGATATACTCTTCTTCTGCCGGGTCAGGCAAAACCTATCACCTGACAAAGGAATACCTCAAGCTCGCTTTACATACTTCCAACCCGGACTATTACCGCTCTGTGCTGGCTATCACCTTCACAAACGATGCCGCCGCCGAAATGAAAGAGCGCATCCTGGCCGCCCTTCGGAATTTTAACGATGAGAGCCTTCCGGAGAAAGAAAAAGCCAAAAGCGAAGTATTGCTCGATACCATCACAAAAGAGCTACAGGCAGAGTACCCGGAAGAGATGCTCGACAAAGTGGAAGTGCGTCAACGTGCAGCCAACCTGTTCCGGCAGATACTCTATAACTACTCCGACTTTTCGGTAAGCACCATCGACAGCTTTGTAAATAAGATAGTACAGGCCTTTACGCGTGAACTGAACATCCCCCACAATTTCGAAGTAGACCTGGACTCCAATGCCTTGCTAACAACAGCTGTTTCGTTACTGCTCGATAAAATAACAGATTCAAAAGACGACCTGCTCTCCCAGACGCTGGAGCACTATGCGCTGGAAAAAGCACGGGAGGGGAAAAGCTGGACCATGTTGCCCGACGACCTGATGGATTTTGCCCGTAACCTGCTGAACGAACAGGTGTACGAGGCAATAACAGACCTGCAAAAGCTTAGTCTGGAGGACTTTAAACTGGTACGGGAGCAACTGTTTGAGGCAAAGCAGCAGATTGAGGAAGCAGTACAGGAACCTGGAAATCAGGCTATGCAACTTATTGCGAATGCCGACCTCTCCCCTGCCGATTTTTACCAGAGCACCCGCGGTATCTGGAGCTATTTCAACAAATGGACGCAAAAGGACATTGATCTTAACTACGGCAACAGCAACGCGCAGAAAACTATAGAAGAAGAGAAATGGTATGGTGGCAAAGCCAGCGCTTTTACAAAAAGCCAGATAGATGGTATCCGGCAGCAGCTCACCGACCTCTACTTCCACATTGAAAGTATAAAGGAACAGTTTGCCGGCACCTACACCTTAATTCAGCAGATCGTACCGCATTTGTACAAGGTATCGCTGCTGAATGAGCTGGAAAAATGCCTGCAGGAGATAAAACTGGATAAGAATACGGTTCACATTTCGGAATTCAATAAACGCATTATTGATATTGTGCTGCAGGAACCGGTTCCTTTCATCTATGAAAGACTGGGCGAAAAGTATAACCACATCCTTATCGACGAGTTTCAGGATACATCTGTGCTTCAGTGGAATAACCTGCTACCGCTGGTAGACAATGCGCTGGCTTCCGGTTATTTCAGTATGGTGGTGGGTGATGCCAAGCAGGCCATCTACCGCTGGCGGGGAGGTGAAATGGAGCAGATTCTGCACCTGTACAAAGGGTCCACAAAGCAGCTTTACGAAAACCGCCGCCACGGCCCGCTCATTAAAGAGCGGTACGAATCCGTGGACCAGGCCCTGCAACCGGACAACCTGCAAACCAACTACCGCAGCCGCTCCGAGATCATTGACTTTAACAACGAGCTTTTCACCTTTATCAGCGAAGGGCACCCGGAGTTTGGCATATTTACGTCCATTTACGACGAAGATTTCAAGCAGAAAGTACCACATGGCAGCCAGAACAATGGCGGACATATCCAGGTAATGTTCACACACGATGATGATGATAACTATAAATATGACCTGGACACCTGCAGCCGAACAGAAGAACTGTATGAAGGCTATACGCGCCACCAGGTATTGACCTATGATGAGAGCACCCTGAACATGGTGCTGCAGCTGGTAAAGCAGGCAATTGCTGAAGGGTATACGTTAAAAGACATAGCCATACTTTGCCGTACCAATGTTAAAAGTAAGCTGATTGCAAACTTCCTGAAAGAGCGCAAGTTTGATATTATCTCACAGGACTCTCTTTCGCTGCAGTTTGCCGAGGTCATTAACCTGATCATTGCGCTATTCAGGGTATTTAACAGGCCCAATGACACCCTGGCAAAATCTGAGGCTTTGTATCTTGTTTGTAAGGTGTCACTGGATACAATACCGGACGTTGGCATGACGCAAACCATTGCTGACATTGCCAACGATGCCGAGAACCAGTCATTCTTCGACCAGCTGCGGGTGTTCGGCTTTGATGTGCAGGAGCGCGAAACAGGCAACCTCTCTATTTATGAGCTGACAGAAAAGCTGATCCGCATCTTTAAACTGCTGGGTAAGAACAACGAGAGCGAATACCTCTTCCGCTTCCTGGACCTGGTGTTGGAGTATAGCCTGAAGCACAGCAACAACCTCAACAACTTCCTGGCTTACTGGGATGTTCAGAAGGAGAAACTCAGCATCAACACGCCCAAGGACCGGGATGCCGTTACCATTACCAGTATACACAAGTCCAAAGGACTGGCTTACCCTATCGTTATCATCCCTTTTGCTGACTGGGGTACGGAGCCGAAAAGAGGCTCCCTGATGTGGAGCCATTTGCCTGAAGATATCTCGGTAACAGGCAAGCTAAGGAGCGTTGCAGTTAACATAAGTTCTAAACTAGAGAATACCATACTTACAAAACAATACAGCACCGAGATAGAGAAGACCTTTATCGAAAACCTGAACATGCTGTACGTAGCCCTCACCCGCCCCATAGACAGGCTCTACCTGATCGGCAATGCCAAAGACCTTCTGGAAGAGCGTAAGGCACCTAAGCTGGACGGGCAGGCAAAGAACGTAAGTCATTTGCTGTACCGTTACCTGGTGCACAAGGAAATGTGGGCGTTTGGCAAACGTTGTTACCAATTGTCTAAAGGAAATCCGCAGGTAGCACATAAACATGCTGCTTTACACGCAACTTATTCCCTGGACCACCTGGTGTCTACGGATTGGGAGCAGCGCTTAAAGATAAAGCAGCACGCCAACAACGTATTTGATTTTGAGACGCAAACTAAACAGCGGCAACTAAACCGGAAGCTGCATTTTGCCCTGGCCCGTATCGCTTTTGCCCCCGAACTGGAGCAGGTGCTGCGGCAAATGGCGTATGAAGGCATTATCAGTGAAAGGGATAAAAAAGAACTGCGTGAGAAGCTGGAAGTTGTTTTAAAGCATCCGCAACTCGCCCGGTTTTTCTCAAACCAGGTAGTAGTGGAGCATGAAAAGGAAGTGCTGGATGCCCGCGCCTATTTATATAAGCCAGATCGTATTGTTTTTGACGGCGACACCGTTGTGCTGATAGAGTTTAAAGTGCCGCCGCCCGAGCCGGAGCACCGCAATAAACTGGATCATTATGCAGTACGGTTCCGCCAGCTGGGCTATACCAAAGTCAAATGCCTGCTCTACTATTTTGATACGCAACAGGTATTGGAGTGGAACTACGGCGGAAAACCTGCACAGCAATTAGGCCTGGCACTTTAAAAAATAAATATGTGCTCTCACCGGATCAGGTTTGAATCTTTGGATGATATTATACCTAAGGTCATTGGTTGGATTCAGGAAGTATAAGCGCAATCGAGATAGTAAAAGTATAAAAGGCACTGATAATTAAAATTACATGGAACAACGATTAACGATCATCACCATTGGGGTGAAGAACCTGCAGCGTTCACGGGATTTTTACCTGAATGTGTTCGGTTGGAAGCCCACAGAAAGCAGCACCGAAGGCATCGTGTTCTTCCAGCTTAACGGGATACAGCTGGCTCTTTTCCCACAGGAGTCGCTGGCTGATGACGCCGGTGTAGAACCTGACGGCAGCGGATTCAGAAGATACTCTTTAGCCCATAACATGCGATCAGAGCAGGAAGTAAACGAACTGGTGGCTCAACTGGAAGAGAAAGGCGCACGCGTGGTAAAAAGCCCTGAAAAAGTTTTTTGGGGCGGCTACAGCGGCTACATCGCCGACCCTGATGATAACCTTTGGGAGATAGCTTACAACCCTTTTCTACCTTTGGATGATGATGGTAACACAAAATTGCCATCAATCCATTAAGGATAAATTCACACTACCACTCATTCATAATTAATTACCCAAGTGCAGACTTTCCTAGAGCTAACGGCGAAGTACATTTACGAGAAGTATAAAGACAACATCAGCGACCTGTGCATCGTGCTGCCATCCAGGCGAGCAAGTTTTTTCTTTAAAACTGCATTAGCTCAGGCTGCGCCAGAACCTATCTGGTCGCCGGAAGTGTATGCCATGGAAGACTTCATTTGCAAGCTGGCAAAAACAGACGTGGTGGAGCCTATCAATCTGCAGCTGGAGCTATATGACCTGATGCGCGAGCAGGACCCCACACTGGATTTTGACCAGTTCATTACCTGGGCGGGTACCCTTTTAGATGACTTCAGCAGAATAGACCAGAACCTGGTGGATACTGGTAAACTGTTCGAGTACCTGACAGAAGCAAAAGCCCTGGAACGCTGGGACCCGAAATTCCTGGGCAAGGAGATCTCCCCCACCCTGCGCAAGTACTTCAGCCTCTGGTACAATATTGAGAAAACATACCACAACCTACAAAAGCGCTTGTTGGAGAACAAACAGGCTTACACAGGTATGGCTTTCCGGCATGTGGCCAGAAACATCGATAAAATCGCCAAAGAAAGTGAATGTTTTCAGTTCATTTTCATCGGTCTGAATAGTTTAACTGTTTCTGAGGAAAAGATCATTAAAACGCTGCTGAAGCATGATAAAGCCGAAGTACTGTTCGATAGCGACGATTTCTACATGGAAGAAGGCACACCGAACAGGGCAGGCAGCTACCTGAGAAAGTATAAAAGTACCTGGAAACTTCCGGAATGGCGTTGGCAGCAAAACTTACTGCTCACCGACGAGAAAGAGATAAATGTGATCGGGGTGGCCAATGCCAGCATGCAGGGCAAACTGGCAGGCCAGCTGCTGCAGGAGATCCGGGAACAGGACAAGCATGCACAGGTAGCTATCGTCCTGCCCGACGAAACATTGCTACTACCCGTGCTGCACTCTATTCCGGATGATATCCCGACCTATAACGTGACGATGGGTTTAAGCTTTAAGGGTACTCCCCTGTTCAACCTCATCGACCTGTTGTTTGAAGTGCACCTTACCGGCGTTACCCAGTTGCAGGACACGGGTTATAAAGTACATCAATACCACCACCTGTCGGTTACCAAACTACTAACACACCCCTTTATCCGCAGGTATGAACTGCACCTGAACGATGATCCGGCACAGGAAAAATATCATGGCATGATCCAGACGGTGCTGGATAAAATGGTGCAGGAAAACAAGGTATTGATCCGGGCTGAGGAGCTACTGGAGCTGAGTAAACACCACCCGCTCTTCGAGATCCTGTTCCAGACCTGGCGCGATTGCGATGATATTATCGATGCCATGTACCGGCTCATCGAAATGCTTCGCGGTGTGTACAGCCACGGCCATAACACCATTGAAACAGAGTACCTCTATATTTTTTACACCCTGGTAAAGCGCCTGGATACAATTTTCGACTGCCGTGAGCAAAAGATATCGGTACGCAGCTTTAAGAAGTTCCTCTACGAGCTGATCGGGCAAACACGCCTGCCGTTTAGCGGCGAACCTATCTCGGATGTACAGATCATGGGTATGCTGGAAACCCGTGCCCTGGACTTTGAGAACCTGATCATACTTTCAGTGAACGAGAACGTGCTGCCGGCCCCAAAACGCCACGAATCGCTGATGCCTTACGACGTGCTGAAACAGTTTGGCTTACCAACATATGCCGAAAACGAAGGCGCGACGGCTTATAACTTTTACCGCCTGCTGCAGCGTGCCAAGCGGGTAAACCTGCTTTATGTGCTGCCTTCGGATACCTACGGTTCCGGAGAAAAGAGCCGCTTTATACTGCAGTTACAAAACGACCTGGCCCTGCGTAACCCGCGCATCCGTTTCAGGGATATGACTGCCGCCGTGGAGCAGGTCCAAACGCGGGCCTATCAGGAAGATATCCTGATTCAAAAAGATGAGAATACTATCTTTCAGATAAAGAAGGAGCTTGAAAAAGGACTTTACCCTTCGCACCTGAACATGTATGTGAATTGCTCCCTCCAGTACTACTTTACGCGCATCGCTAAAATGCAGGAGATAGAGGAAGTGGAGGAGCAATTGGGAGCCGACCAGTTCGGAACCATTGTGCACCAGGTGCTGGAAGATTTCTTCAAACCCTTTGCCCAGGATGGCAAGCCTATAGAAGCTCCGCATGTGGAAGCGATGCTGCAGGAGCTACCCGATAAAGTAAAGTCAGAATTCAGGAAGGTAACACGCGGTGCCAAACCGGAGCGTGGCATGAACTACCTGCTTTACAAAGTGGCGGTACAGGTGCTGGAAAAATACCTCGAAAACCTGAAGCAGTCTGACGAGCTGCCCCTGTATGTGCTGCGCCTGGAAGAAACGCTGGCCACCACCCTGCCTGTGCAGGTAGGAGATGAAACGATAATGGTTCGAATTGCCGGTAAAGCAGACCGTATCGACCTTACGGGCCATACACTTCGGGTTATAGATTATAAAACCGGTAAGGTAGAACAAAACCAGCTACGGGTGAAGCCGGAAGATGTGGAACTGCACTTTACCACTGACCCTAAATATGCCAAAGCCCGCCAGTTGTGGCTCTACGAGTACATTCTGCAGCGCATACTGGCAGAATCCCCGGAATCTATACTTCGCAACGGGCAGCATGAAGAACTGCAGCGTATTGTACCGAAATCAGGTATACTTTCATTCCGTAACCTGGACGCTGGGGTGCTATCATCAGAGTTCAATTTTGAACAGGCGATGGAGAAAGGTTTCCTGGAGGCTTCCGAGCAGTTGCTCCGTGATATTGTGCGCCGTATGCTGGACCCTCAGGAGCCGATTCAGAAGACAAAAGACCTGGATGTATGCCAGTGGTGTGCCTACCGGGGAATTTGTGCAAGGTAAATGCTATTTAGTAGAAGTTATGCCCTGGTAGATTGGGAAGAGCTACATATTTTAATTATATTTCTTTACCTGAAAGCAACCAATTTAATGTTTGAGGGCTCCTCTAATCAAACATACTTATACTGAATAATGGGTAATCGTGTAACTAAGGCATTAGGAATTGTAATGCTTCCGCTCCTCCTTTTCTCCTGTAGTAAAAATGAGGATATCATTCCTGTGGAGCAAACGGTTCCTTTGCAGGTAGGCAATCAGTGGGTATACAAGGTAACTGATTTTGACTCTGATGGCAACGAGATCAGCAACAGTTCCCTGATCAGGGCGGTAGTGAAGGATACTGTGATACACGGTGCAACCTGGTACATCTTAAATGACAGGACCATTGTTCAGAATAGTGCAAGTGGCTATGTGTACTTCAATAAATTTAACAGGCCGGGAGATGAAGCTGTCATGATCTACCAAAGTGCTTCTATCGGAGGTATAGGCTACATGTACCAGTATCCGAACTATAATCTATGGCTGCTTACAACCAGGAACTATGAGTTGCTTCCGGTCAGTGTGGCAGCCGGCACCTTCCCCAGTTATACTTTCACTATAGAGCATCAATATTCTATTCCCGGTTCTTCCACATCCAGTTCTAGCTGGCAAAAAGATTATGTATCTCCCACCGTCGGCTTATTAAGGTCTGATAAATTTTATTCCGGTTCTGAAAATTTATCCCGCAGGCAGGAGCTGGTCAGTTATCAAGTGCAATAAGGATCAAGACTCCCTAACATCAGTTTTGTCTTAAATTAAAGCTCCTCACAGTAATAGCTGATAATTTCATCATCCCTTTAGGCCATTCACAATCTGTGGCTGCTGCCGTAATAAGTATATGAAAAGATTTGCTACATCAGACTGTCATGGCGGGTATAGGGCATTGGTCCAGTGCATGGAGAGATGCGGCTTTGACAAGGAAAACGACCAGCTGATATTTATCGGGGATGTAGTGGATGGCTGGCCTGAGACCAAAGAATGCATAGAACTCCTGCTTTCAGTTAAAAACCTGACCTATTTACTCGGCAACCATGACCAGTGGGCACTAGAGTATTATTCCGGAAATATGTCAGGTGATGAAGCCTCGCTGGATCTGTGGCTCTCACAAGGGGGAGCAGCTACCATACAGTCCTATGGTGTACAAAACCCAATGCCTAAGGAGCACCTGCTCCTACTACAGCAGGCTCAGCTTTTTTATGAAACCGATGATAAAATACTTTTTGTGCATGCCGGCTTTCAGAGCTCCAAACCTCTTGAAGAAAATGACGCCTATACCTTACTCTGGAGCAGAGAATTTATAACTGAAATGTATGGTCAGTACATGCAGAAAAAGTTGCCGGAGATAAAAGAGTTTAAAGCTGTTTACCTAGGTCATACACCTACTATCTCATTCAATAAAACGCTAACAAAGCCTCTGGAGATGGGAAATGTCATTCTATTAGACACCGGGGCCGCCTTTACAGGATCGCTTTCAATCACAGATATAGACAGTAAAGAAGTATGGCAGTCGGACAGGGTGATGACCTTATACCCGGACCATGAAGGCAGAAATGGTATGAGCTGGGAAATGATGAAAAATAATTTGCTGCTGCCTTAGCACAGTAAAAAACCAACAGGCTTTATTGGTAAAGATGCTACTAAAGCCTGTTGGTGATTATGACAGCGTTGCGTCATTTGCCGTATTGGCACTTATATATTAACATTCGCCATTTGTTCTTCTCTATACCTGCCTCCTGCAGCAACACCTTTGGGAGCGATCTCATCAATTTGCTGCAGCTCTTCTGCTGATAAGGACAGGTCCAGTGCACCCAGGTTTTCTTCCAGGTATTTCCGATGCTTTGTGCCCGGAATTGGTACGATATCCTTCCCCTGCGCCAGAAGCCACGCCAGAGCCAATTGTGCCGGTGTGCATTTTTTCTGGGCAGCAAGTTCTTCTATCTTTTTTACCAGATCTATATTCTTCTGAAAATTTTCTCCCTGGAATCGGGGCGAATGACGTCTGTAATCATCTTCAGCAAGGTCTTCAAAGGTTCTGATCTGTCCGGTCAAGAATCCCCTGCCCAACGGGCTATAAGGTACAAAGCCAATCCCCAGCTTACGGCATGCAGGCAATATCTCATCTTCCACATCACGACTCCACAGTGAGTATTCAGTTTGCAAGGCTGAAATAGGATGTACTTTGCTGGCTTTTTCCAAGGTGTTTACTGACGCCTCTGACAGCCCCAAATACCTTACTTTTCCTTCTTTTACCAGTTCGGCCATAGCCCCTACTGTTTCTTCTATTGGTGTGTTCCTGTCAACCCGATGCTGATAATAGAGGTCAATATGATCGGTGCCTAACCGCTTAAGGCTTGCTTCACAAGCTTTTCGCACATACTCAGGCGTTCCGTTGATACCCAGAAAACTACCGTCTTCCCCTCTCACATTGCCGAATTTTGTAGCAAGCACCACCTCGTCCCTTCTGTCCTTTATTGCCTTCCCGATCAACTCCTCGTTAGCACCAACACCATACATGTCGGCCGTGTCCAGGAAATTTATTCCCCTATCCAGTGCAAGATGAATGGT
Organism: Pontibacter sp. MBLB2868; assembly: GCF_051904785.1. Lineage (NCBI taxonomy): Bacteria > Pseudomonadati > Bacteroidota > Cytophagia > Cytophagales > Hymenobacteraceae > Pontibacter > Pontibacter sp. MBLB2868. The sequence continues at coordinate 1,849,126 of NZ_CP196710.1, forward strand.
GGCAACAGATTCTTTATCATTGCGGTTACTGTAAAAATCCGACATACCCATACATCCCAGGCCAAGGGCTGAGACTTCTAATCCTTTATTACCAAGCTTTCTTATTTCCATAATTTACCTTTCAGGAGCGTTATCCCCTTCGTTTAGTTAATTTATATAGTGTTAATTCTGGCTGCTACTACTGTTGTCTAGTAAACTCTATTTCTAATAAATTCTGAATAGCATCCGGTGCACAGGAGTAATTAAGCCCGATACAGTAAGATTTGTCTTCCGGGACGTTCATTCAAAATAAATTTAAATTTACGTGTAGGCAGGTCAATTGTTAATATGCATCAGAGTGTAAGCACTGCATTAAACGTAATTTTTAAACAGATAAATAAATGAAACTGAACATTATACCGGATCACACCCCTCTCCATTCGCCTTAGCTGTATTCTGTTTTGAGAAAGTGCAGAAGCTTATTTTACAGGACAAGCTCCATTCTTTCCTTTTTTGATTCAGGCATTTTTAGTATTATCGCCATGAAGATATTTTGTGTTGATAAAACTGTAGCTGTGCGATCTTTATTCCTTTTTCTTATTTTTATTGTTATCACTTCACAGGCTATTAGCCAAACTACCTTACAAAAAGTTGTTGCAAAGCCTGGAGACGGCATTTATACGCTTCTACGCCGCCACGGCATCAGTTTCTCGCACCTGAATTCTTTTTTGAAGCTTAACAAGGGCAATATTGGCGAGAACAACAGCTTGTACGCCGGGAGAACCTATTTACTGCCCACCGCTACTGCGCCAGAAAAAACAAATGAGGCTGCCGAAGTAGCTCCTGCAGAAACCAGCTCTCCAACTGCACTAAAGGTTCCACTTTTTGGTAAAGATCATGCCAGAGTAGAGATCATAGACAGGCAGTTGAAAGGCGCTGTTTTTTATTTGGTTGGGGGGCATGGTGGCCCAGATCCGGGAGCTGTGGGAACGTATGGCCCTTATAAACTTGCTGAGGACGAATATGCTTACGATGTTACCATTCGCCTGGCCAAACGACTGATGGAGCATGGTGCTACAGTATACATGATCATACAGGATGAGAATGACGGAATTCGGGACGAAACAGTGCTCAAAATGGATCGTGATGAAGTCAATTACTCTGGCAAACCAATTTCTCTTAGCCAGGTAGAACGGCTGCGCCAACGTACCAATGCCATCAACAGCCTTTATGCCAACCACAAAGGAGCATATCAGCGAATGCTAGCCATTCACGTAGACAGCCGCAGCAAAGGCCAGAACATTGATGTGTTCTTTTACCACCACGAAAAAAGTAGTGCCGGGCGGCAACTGGCGGAAAACATCCACCAGACATTTACGGCCAAGTATAAGCGCTACCAGCCTAACCGCGATTATTTCGGAAGTGTATCTCACCGCAGCAGCCTATTCGTTGTTAAATATACTTATCCTCCAACGGTATTCATAGAACTTGGCAACATCCGAAACAACTTGGACCAAAGGCGCTTTGTAATTCCTAATAACAGGCAAGCACTTGCGAACTGGATCTGCGAAGGTATAATTACTGATTATAAAGGAGATAAATAAGGTTTTTTTTTATAGGTAGTCGAGTAATGTTTGCCCCCCTGCAGGTGTTATATATATTCGTTCAGCAGCATCAGCAGCAGGCAATAATGTACAATTTGTGTTATTTTCAAATTAAGCCCATACACTCATTTTTACTACCTGAATACACTCCTACATCATCAATTCACCATATTTTATAACCAAATCATAGGCAGGTCGTTTAGAGAAGAAATGCATCCGCACTATTCCGGTGCAATAATTTTACTAAAGACTTTAACTATGAAACGAATATTTTTACTACTCACTTTTTTATCAATACTATCTTATAGCGCTTCTGCTCAGATCGAAGAAGAAATCAGGCAACGCAGGCCGCAAACCACAGCAGCTGTGGCTTCTGATGCTGTAAGAGAGGGTAATTGGATTGTGGGCGCTAACATTGCCAACATTGGCATGAACTTCAAATCTGATTTTTTCACATTAAACGTTAATCCAAGGGCAGGTTACTTTATCAGTGATAATGCTGCCATCGGTACAGAGGTACAGTTGGCCCTGGATATATATGATGGCGGTGAAACTTTCCGTTATGGACTTACCCCTTTTGTGCGCTACTACTTTCCAGAGGGAGCCGCTCCGACACACCGTTGGTTCGGAGAAGCGATTGCTGGTATAGCAGGTAGCTCTGAAGAAGACGATGAAGGTGATTCAGTTTTTTCATCAGTTATAGGTTTGAGAGCTGGCTATGCACATTTCGTAGCACAAAACGTTGCCCTTGAAGCAATTTTAGGCTATACACGCACCAGTGCAGACATTTCGGTTGGTAGTGGACAGTCTGGTTTAAACCTGTCTTTTGGCTTACAGGTATACCTGCCAGGTCGCGGACAGTAAAGAGTTTATACTATCTTAAAAAGCAGCCACATCGGTTTAATCCGGTGTGGCTGCTTTTCTTATATGTTCATACTACACGCTTTTTCAGAGGCCCTACTATGTTTATACTTCCGGTAGTTAACTTTTTGGCATTCATAAAGTAATACCTGTAAAGAATAACCATGACTCCAGAACCCTCTCCTATTCAGCTCCAGTTCTTAGGTGGTGCCGGCACTGTAACCGGTTCTAAGATTCTCATTAAAACGGAAAAGCACCAGGTATTAATCGATTGCGGATTGTTTCAGGGGCTGAAACAACTGCGGCTGCTGAACTGGCGGAAACCACCCCTGGATGTTGAAGCGCTTGATGCGGTTATACTTACACATGGCCACCTCGACCATTGCGGATATCTGCCAGTGCTCGTTAAGTATGGCTACAGCGGCCCGATCTATGCCACTGAACCGACCCGGGATGTGACAGAGGTAATTTTAAGAGACAGTGCCCGAATTCAGGAAGAGGATGCACAGCTGGCAAACAGGTCTGGCTACTCGATTCACCATCCGGCCAAGCCGCTGTACTCCGAAAGGGAGGTAAACAATACAATGCCCCTTTTCGAAACCCATGCTGATGGCGAATGGGTGATCATCAACGAAGACTTCAAGTTTTGTTTCAGGAGAAGCGGCCACATACTTGGATCAGCCATCGTAGAGTTGAAGTGCCAGCGTAAGAAGTTTGTATTTACAGGAGACCTTGGCAGGCGAAAACCCCTGCTCATGGATCCTCCAGCTTTGCTCCATGAGGCGGACTACATTATCATGGAGTCAACGTACGGCGACAGATTGCATGCCGACACTTCTGTTTATGAAGAACTGAAGGAAGTGGTGCTGCATACGATTGAAAAAGGCGGTGTGCTGGTAATCCCTAGTTTTGCCGTAGAACGTGCACAGGAACTACTACTGCTCATAAACACGCTTAAAGAAGACAGAAGCATACCTCAGATCCCCGTTTACCTCGATTCCCCTATGGGTATCAACGTTACAAACCTGTACCTCCACCACCGTGAATGGCATAGTTTAACAAATGCGGAATGTGAGACCATGATGCACAACGTACATGTGATCCGGGATTTTGAGCAGACGCTGCATGTGCTGGATAAACATGGTCCGAAGATCGTTATTGCCGGCAGCGGTATGGTTACCGGAGGCCGTGTGCTGTATTACCTGGAACAACTTGTTGGCGATAGTAAGAATACTGTATTACTGGCTGGCTTTCAGGCCCCCGGAACCCGCGGAAGCCTGATGCGCAACGGTACCGATGAGATAAAGATACATGGGGCTTACTATAAAGTGCAGGCTGAGGTAAAGCAAATAAATACCCTCTCTGCGCACGGCGATCAGGCGGATCTGCTCTGGTGGCTGAGCCATTTTAAGGAAGCGCCAAAGCAGGTGTTCCTGAACCACGGAGAGCCTCAGGCCAGCGATGACCTTCGCTTAAAAATAGCAGATAGCTTAGGCTTTGATGTAACGATTGCAGAAATGAATGAAGTTTACTTCCTTTAAAACCTATCGTTCCTATTGCAGCTTGTTTATTCCTTTACAAACAGGCGCTTATCAAAATCAAAAAGCTCCGAATCCATAACAGTTACTTTGTTAAAATCTTTGTGCCTGGGGTTGATGAGGTAATTAAAATTACCTTGAACTGTGGCAGATGGTACTTTATATACCAGGTATTCTTCTTCGAGCACGAAGTTATCTCCTATTTCCTGAGTGATATTAGGATGGGGAAAGGATTTCCAGGTTTCAGGTAAGTCTGCTACCGACAGCTCCTTAACTTTAATATTATCCGGAAACTGTATCCGCACGAGGTAATAATCCAAGGGCACGATGCCCAGGGGCATGTGGACTGCTATTTCTACTGTACAAAGCGCAATGGACTCGCTGGTATAAAGTATGGCAATCCCTTTGCTGTTCCAGCGGCCACCCGCCAGCTCTGCCCCACGTCCTGACAGATCATTCCTGAATTTGCCTCTGCTAAGGCGATACACGATCATGCCAGTACACCGTGCTCTATACGCGTAAGCTCATCTTTTAACAAGCCAATGCCAAACGTATTATCCAGCAGTTCTTTTGGTTTAATACCGCCAAGGGCAACATTTTTTGCTTCCAGCCAGGCATCGAAATTGGCTTTATCGCCAAACACTTCCACACCTTTATTATAGACCAGCGTTATCTCCAGAATCTTTTCAGAGTGCAGCGGATCAAATTTGCGTTTTTCCTTTTTGTAGCGTTGAAAAGTTCGTTCAGACAAGTGCAGATAACCAGACCATTCTGTGGTACTGAAGGGGCTTTTATCGGCTATACTTTGAAACAAAGCATACTTTATTCCTTCACGCACCGTGCTGATCAGCATAAATACATCACTGTCATCTATCAGCTTATAGCTAAGCGTATCCCCTATTTGTAAGGCTTGTCCCATAATGGTCTGGTTTATTGATTCAAATATACGAAACCTGTCATTAATAAAACGCCAATTGTCGCAAATAAGTTTTCATAAGGGCAGTTTACCTGAATCTATTCTGACAACTCATGAACTGACTGCCTGATGCGGCTGATCCAATGCGCCCAAAGACGAGCAGACAAATAGAAGAAGACCAGCGTAACACCTGCCATACCTGCCAGGATCAGCAACCGCTTCGCATCCAGAGGTAATGCACTGAAAAAGAATACCCACAACCCCACGCTAAACAACACCAGCGATGTAAGGGAGAAGACCCTGGCTTTTTGCAGCTGCAACAGGAAGTGCTGCAAGGAGTCCAGAATATTCAGAGAAGTGATAGGCTTCTTTAAAGTAAAATAGCTGTAAACATTGCTTGCCAGGTAAAAAATAGCACACAATACCAGCAGCACAGAGGCATAAGCAGGCTTTTGGTCTCCGTCAAAAATATCATAGAACACGAACAAAAGCACTGTTATAGTCACTGCCTCTACAGCCAACTTACGTCTGATCCGGCCCAACACAGGGTGGCTGTTTATACTTGTCATCTGCGCTAACTGCTGCTGACTTAGCTTTTCTTGTGTACCGGCATTTTGCCAGCCTTGCTTCAAATGATTAAGATCCATGGCTGTATTCCTTTATAATGAGCTTTAACTTATTTTTGATCCTGTTTAACCTGACACCAACATTGCTTTCGCTAATACCTAGCACCTCTGCCATCTGCTTATAAGATAAATCTTCCAGAAACAGGGACACCAGTGCTCTTTCACCTTCATTGAGTTGCTTTAAAGCGGTAAATAACTGCTCCTGCTGCTCATTCGGCTCCTCCTGTTCTGAAATGTGGTCAGGCACTTGGTCGGTGTAGTTAATGCTGGTGGACTTATTCCGAAAAGAAGCCAGGGCTGTGTTCAGGGAAATGCGGTACATCCAGGTGGTGATGCCAGACTCCTGCCTGAATGCAGGGTATGATTTCCAGAGCTGGTACACGATCTCCTGAAACAGGTCCTGCCGGTCTTCAGGTGTATCCCTGTAGAGCTTACAGACCTTGTGTATAATTGCCTGATGCTGCGTGATCAACCCCAGAAACGCATCCTTCATAATGGTGTCATTTGATTTACTGCCTTATTAGTTGCAATTGCCATTGGTTTCTTACAGGTAATTTAAAATTATTTTCCCAACCGCTTTTCCTGCATTTCCAAATGGAGAGATTCCCTTGGTTGTGTTTTGCATTGCACTAATTTTCATGCTTGTGCGTTGTACCCAAAACTTTTAAATTAGATTATGCGGAATTGGATAGTAGCTGTTGGTATGCTAGTTGGGATAAGTGCCTGTAACTCTCAGAATGCAATAACAGAAAATCACCATAGCCCTGAAAAACCAATATTGACTCTGGCAGACGTTGTTCCTGTAAAGCAACCCAAAACAAAGGAGCAGAAAGCACGTCAGCAGAAATTTATAAAAGAGGACACCAAACGATTTAAGAACAGGAAACTGGCAGGAGAATATTATGTACTGCAGGCACAACGCAATTTTAATGCGAATAAAATTGATTCGGCAGCCTTCCTGTTTGGCCGTGCATGGTTAATGGATAGCACGAATAATGATGTTTTCTGGGGATATGGCAAGGTTTACGGGCAACAAAAGAAGTACGACAAAGCGCTGTTTATACTTTACCGTGCACTGGAAAAAGACGATAAAAATCCTCGCCTGCTCACTGACGTAGCCACCAGTCACCTGAACAGATTTTATGAAACCAGCAGCCCGGAAGACCTGATGCAGAGCAAAAAACTTCTGGAAAAAGCCTTAAAGCTGTCATCAGATAAGGCTGACGCATATTATAAGCTTGCCATTACCAGTTATTACCTCAGTGACTACGGTCAGGCGTGGAATTATCTGCATAAGAGTGTACAAAAGCAGAAAGACATAGCAGACAAGACCTTTATTGCTGCCTTACTCGACAAGCAGAGAGATCCTCAGGGCGTTTACGCTACTCCCCCGAAACATTAAGTTTGCTAATAAAATATCCTTAAAGTACTTTTATACTTCCACATGCAACGCATGTACCAGACCTGACCTAAACACATCATGAAGAAATTACTTTTTGCCGCAATGGCAGTCCTTATTACGGCTACAGTTAGTTTTGCCCAGGAGCAAAGTGCGCTTGTGCTTCCTATGTTTGGCAATAAACCCAAAACTGAAGAGCAGCAGCAAAAAGATGAGAAATTCCTGACCAGCTGTGATAAAAGCTTTACAAACCGCCAGGAGGCAAGTGCTTTTTTTATGGAACGTGGCTGGGAGTATTATAACGAGGGGCAGGTAGACACGGCCATGTACCGTTTTAACCTGGCATGGTTGCTTAACCCAAACAACAAAGATACTTACTGGGCATTCGGATTGATCAGCTCAGCAAAAGGAAATGAGCAGGAAGCTATTAGCTTTTATGAAAAAACATTGGCTATAGACCCTAAGAATTCACTACTGCTGGCCGACATTGGCGCCTCCTATGTTACGCTTTACACGGAAAAGCACAAGAAAAAGAACCTGCGTAAAGCAGATAAATACCTGTCAGAGTCAGTTGCAGCGGATTCGGCCAACGCGTATGCGCTCTACAAATTTGCTGTAGTGAAATTCCATACCAAGAAATACGCTGAAGCCTGGGAGTACTTGCATAAGAGCCGTAGCCTGGACCTCAGAACCATTGACTATACCTTTGTTGCAGACCTGGTTGAGAAGATGCCAGACCCAATGGGCGTCTTTAAATCATCTGACGCCGCCGCAGTAACCAACTAATTAATAAGGCCCTGTAGAAACACAGGGCCTTATTAATTAGTTGCTGTTGCAAAACCACAAGATTCGGGTTGTAAGTATGTAGCGTATTTCTGTTTTTTGAACCATGAATCATTACGAAACAGTTGCAGCCGCAATGGCTTTTATACGGGCTAATACACAGCGGCAGCCCAGCTTGGAAGAAGTAGCGGATCATGTATGCCTGAGCCCTTTCCACCTTCAAAAAGTTTTTACAGAATGGGCTGGTGTAAGCCCTAAAAAGTTCCTGCAGTTCCTGACACTGCAACATGCCAAAGCAACCTTAGCCAAGATCACTACCTTATCCGAGGCTGCTGAAGCTTGCGGCTTATCGGGTAGCAGTCGCCTGCATGACCTGTTTCTAAGTATAGAGGGAGTAACTCCTGGAGCCTTTAAACAACAGGGCGAGCAGCTCAGGATCAGCTACAGTACAGGCAGCAGTCCGTTCGGCCCTTACCTGGTAGCCTCTACGGCACAAGGCATATGCCACCTCCACTTTTATAAGGAGCAGGAAGTTGCACTGCACGATCTGGTGCGGGCCTGGCCAAAAGCCACTTTGGTGCCCCAGGAGGAGGTACTGCACAAACAGGTGAGTAATTTTTTGAATAATACCCGCGAAAAGTCTCAGCAAAAGATCAGGTTACATTTACAGGGTACCCCTTTCCAGCTAAAGGTTTGGGAAGCATTGCTGCGCATACCGGAAGGATACCTTACCTCCTACGCCAGCCTGGCCCAGGAAATTGGTCGGCCTACTGCAAGCAGGGCAGTTGGAACAGCTATTGGCAGTAACCCGATTGCATTTCTGATCCCATGCCACCGGGTAATTAAAAGTATTGGAGGGATTGGTGAATATCGCTGGGGCAGTGAACGCAAAATGGCGATGATTGGCTGGGAAGCCGCAAAATCAGGGGCAGATACTACACATGCGTACGAGCCGAAGCAGTTACCCCTCTTTTAGTTTTTCTTTTAATTGCCAGCCTGTTTCGGTACCATTCATATTTTGTTATATTTGTTACTGACCTGTTAGAACACTTTCAGCCAAAGTAAAATACCCTTATGAGAAAAAACTTACAAAGAGCTTCTGTCATTTTGTTGGCAGGGACCATATCGCTTTCTTCCTGCGTTGTGTCCAAGAAAAAGTATGATGACCTTTTAGCGCGAAAAAACGCACTGGAGATAGACAAAGCTGGTCTTGAAAAAGAAAAGATGTCACTGGAAGAGCAAAAAGCTCTGCTTGAAAAAGAGAAGACTAACCTGGAAGAGGAGCGCGCGCAGCTGGAGCAACAAAAGCTGGAGTATGAAAAGAGCCTGACACAAGCTTTGAAAGAAGGCAAAACACTCGGTGAAAACCTGAACATGAGTAAATCCCAGATCGAACGTTTAAATGCCGATTTAAAGGCACGTGAACAGCGTCTGGCTGAGTTACAACGCATTCTGGATGAAAAAGAAAAAGCGGTAGCTAATTTGCGAAACAGGGTTAGCAATGCATTGCTAGGCTTTAACGACAAAGACCTGACAATAAATGTGCGTAACGGAAAAGTATATGTGTCATTAGCAGAGCAGCTACTGTTCAACTCAGGCTCAACCAAAGTTGATCCGAAGGGAGAAGAGGCACTTAAAAAACTGGCATCTGTTATCAAGGATCAGCAGGATGTAAATGTATTGGTAGAAGGCCATACTGACGATGTGCCGATCGCGAAAGGAACGGTTGGCATGTCTGATAACTGGGACCTGAGCGTATTACGTGCCACTGAGATCACCCGCATTCTGACACAAGCCGGTGTAGACCCGACGCGTGTTACTCCATCCGGGCGCTCTAAGTATGTACCCCTGGATGAGGCCAAAACAAAAGAGGCACGCCAGAAGAACCGCCGCACCGAAATTATCCTGACGCCGAAACTGGATGAGCTCTTCCAAATACTGGAGACTACCTGATCAGGTATAGTTTCAGGAAATACAAAAGCCAGCCCCCAAAGGGCTGGCTTTTGTATGCTGTACTATCAGTAGCAAACTTATACTGTATAAACCGGAAGCTGTGTTAGTTGCTTTCCTCTCAAAACCTGATCAGACTTCTACGGGTTTAGGCAGCACTTTTTTAAAAATAGGAAGCATCAGGATATAAAGAACAGCGCCTACAGGCAGCGCTATAAGGGCCCAGGCAGAAACTGCCGCTAAGTTTGCTTTCCACAAAGAGTCCAGAGCTTCCAGCCAGTCTTGTTTAAACATGGCTATCATCTCCGCCAGGGTAAGTCGCAACTCCTTTAACCCGAATATAAAAACACCCATCCTAACAAAGGGTATAATCAGGAGTAGCTGCAATGGCTGTACCAGATAACTGATCAGCACAGTAGCGGCAATATTTAGTCGTAAACGAGCAGCAAGGGCGGTTCCCATTACAGTGGTAACTCCCAAAGCCGGCACTACCCCTACCATCGTTCCTAATGCTACAGTTACGGCAAGCTTATGCGGCGTCATGCCTTGCTTCAGCAGGTTGAGCACAGGCTGAACGAGTCTGCGGCTAAAGAAACCTTTGATACTGCTGAAAGCTAACATGGTGGTAGTATAAAGTAAATATGGTGTGAAGGGGAATGCTATTATAGAGACTCCGGGATTCAAAAAATGGTTGCAATAAAAACGGTTAGCACAACAATTTATTTGACTGACCAGAACATTTGTTGTTTATACACCGGGCTTTTGAAAGTAACCTGCTCTCATCACTTTTGTTTTGTCCTGCAGCTACTATTCATGTTTAAACAGCTTATTATAGCTTCCGCTTATGTTAGTGATCTACTTTTCAAGCAAGAAGTTACTTGAAAGGTATAGAATCGGATAATCCGGGTTTAAAAATAATTGAGTTTCAATTTGCTGCTGCCGTATCGGCTTCAGTTATCTTTACCAACTTTATCCGGACAGGCATACTACTGTAAAGTCGGATGCATCCGCACCCTAAGAACCAGCCCGTATTTTAATAAACAATTTCAGTTTAAAGCTGTCTGAATAGTTTAAAAAATAAAATTTAATTATTGATTAAACCATTGTCCAAACTTTAAGTCAATACAACCATAACAGTTCTACAATCACAAATTTTCATGAAGAAACTATTACTACCCCTGTTCCTAATATTGGTAGGCATTACTCAGGCATACGCACAGGGTTACGCTGTGACAGGATCCATTCTGAGCAGCAGCGATAAAACAGCTTTGCCAGGGGCAAATGTGGTGCTCATTAAAAATGCAGACGCTTCGAAAACAGCCACCGTGACGGATGGTGAAGGACGTTTCCGGTTTGAGCGCATCGCTAATGGCCAATATACAGTGGAGGTAAACTATATCGGTTTTCAGAAATTTTCAAAGCCTGTTCTGATACAAGGTGCTGCTCTAAACCTGGGACCACTACAGCTTTCTGATGGATCAACAGCCATTAAAGAAGTCCAGATCGTTGGACGTGCCCAATTAGGTGAGCAAAAAGGCGATACTGCCCAGTTTAACGCGAAAGCTTTTAAAACAGCACCTGATGCCAGCGCAGAAGACCTGGTAACTAAAATGCCAGGCATAACGGTACAGGATGGTAAGCTACAGGCCCAGGGGGAGGACGTGAAGCAGGTGATGATTGACGGAAAACGCTACACTGGCGAAGACGTTAATTCGGCTGTCAGAAATCTCTCAGCAGACATGATCGAAAGTGTGGAGGTGTTCGACGGGCAGAGTGACCGTGCTGCCTTCAGCGGATTCGACGACGGCAACAAAGTGAAAACCTTAAACTTCAGGACCAGAAAAGAAGCGCGCCAGGGCTATGTGGGCAAAGTATCAGCAGGGTATGGTACGGATGACAGATACATGGTAGGCGCTACGCTTAACTATTTTAACAACAACAGGAGAATTACGGTTACCGGCCTGACAAACAACATCAACATGTCGGACTTCTCTGTTGGCGAGACTCCTGGTGGTGGCATGAGAGGCCGCAGAGGCTGGGGTGGCGGATCACCAACCGGCATCATCAACACAAACACATTAGGGGTGAACTACAACGATATGTTGGGTAAAAAAATTGAGGTAAGCGGAAACTACAATTTCGTGGACCGTGAAAACGTGAACAATCAATTCCGCTTCCGTGACTACATCGGCAACAGCGAAGGACTTAAATATACTGATATCAGTAAGACAACGGATTCAGACGAAATTCACCGCTTTAATTTCAGGTTGCAGTACAACATGAACGAGAACAACAGGTTCCTTGTAACGCCCAGCCTTTCAATCCAAAACAGCAACACCCTTACTACCCGTGAGGCAAGCACAACAGATAATTCAGGGGTGCTTTCTGAGTCTGTTAACAGAAACCTGCTGGATAATGCCAGCATTAACTTCAATAACAACATCCTGTACTCACACCGTTTTGGCACTACTGGACGAATTGTAACGGCCAATTTTAATACCAGCTATAGTAATACAGATGGTGAAACTTACCTGACGGAGAACACTGACAACTTTGCTGACCCTTCCCGCAATATTAACAGGAATCAGTTCATCAAAACAGACAGAGAAAACACATCCTGGGCAGGTAACGTGGACTATTCTCAAAAACTGGGTGAAAAATCCCGCTTACAGTTAGAGTATAACATAAACAACCGTTCAAACGATTCTGATAAAAGAACTTACGACTATGCAGAAACCACAGGTACCTATTCAGACTTTAATACTCCGCTGAGCAATACCTTTAAAAGTGACTACATAACCCAGAATGCAGGACCAAGCTACCAGTACAGAAGCGACAAATTACGCTTTCAGGCTAACCTGAGATATCAATATGCTACCCTGCAGGGCGATAGTGAGTTCCCGAAGCCTTATGCTATTGAGCGTAGTTTCTCCAACCTATTGCCATCTGCTGAGTATGAGTATAAATTCTCAGATAAACAGAACCTGAACATCAGCTATCGCACAAACACGAATGAGCCATCTGTGGAGCAGCTGCAGAATGTTTTGGATATATCTAACCCGCTTCAGCCAAGAGTAGGTAATCCAAACCTGAACCAGGACTTCCAGAACAGGATGAACGTTCGTTACAGAAGTTTTAATCCGGAGAACAACCACATGTTTTTTGTGGGTATGTTTGGTACCATGACGCAGAATTACATTGCCAACGCAGTATACACGAACGGTGCTCCAGAAGAATATACCGGTGAGTATCGCTTACAGCCCGGTGCACGCCTGTCTCGTCCGGTAAACATGGATGGTTATTGGAACGTGCGCTCTTTTTTAAGTTATGGCCAGCCGCTAAGCATTATAAGCTCTAACCTGAACCTACGCGGGTTTGCCGGTTATACCAGAATACCAGGTATGATCGATGACCAGTTGAATTATGCCAACACGATAAATGTCGGAACAGGTTTTAACATTAGCAGCAACATCAGCGAGAAAATAGATTTCAACATTTCTTCCAACGCGAACTATAATTTTGTAGAGAACACACTGAACACGAACCAGAACAACAATTACTTCTCTCTGAATTCAAGTCTGCGCTATAACTGGATTCTTTGGAAGGGATTGGTTTACCGCACAGAACTGAGCCATCAGTTTAACTCAGGCCTTTCTGCCAGCATCGACAACAGTTACCTGCTCTGGAACATGAGTGTGGGTAAAAAACTGTTCAAAAATCAGCAGGGGGAGATCAGCTTTAGCGTAAACGACCTCCTGAAGCAGAATGTAAGCATACAGCGCAACGTTGCCTCAGATTATATAGAAGATGTGCAATCTACTGTGCTGCAGCGCTATTTTATGGTGACTTTCAGCTACAATATCCGAAAATTCAACGGCGGAGCAGCTCCTTCTATGGATAATGGCAAACGTGAATGGGGTGGCCGAAGCGGGCATTAAGATTTTTTGAGCTATTTAGACAAACTTTTGGGGCCTGCTTTCGAGCAGGCCTTTTTTATACTTTATGCTGCTGAAATTCTATATTTGTAAAAGTACAGCAGCAGTAGCTACCAATAAACATTTACATGCCCCATCCAGAGTCATTTTTCAGGTTTGATCTGTATGCAGCCATCCTTTTGGTGGGCGCGGTGCAGGGCTTTTTCCTGACGCTGCTGTTCCTGGCTAAACGGCCGCACCGGCAGCCCTACCACTACCTGTTGCTGGCTGGCCTGGTGTTTAGCTTTGCCTGTTTGTTGCTGGAGGTCTTCCTGTGCTATTCCGGACTAATGTTCAGGGTGCTGCCATTGGTTGATTTTTCTGAGCCGATAAACTTTGCCATTGGCCCCCTCACCTATTTGCTGTTCCGTAGCCTGAGCGGTAAAAACTTCTCAAAGAAGCAATGGCTGCACCTGCTTCCTTTTGCCTTATACTTTCTCTACCACCTGCTCTTTATGATACAGCCGGTATCGGTGAAGTATAACGGCTACATTGGCGCTTACTTTCCGGAGCTGCCGCGTCTGCCTGTTTCTTACACAGTTCACCCTGACCCGTTGCTTTGGGCGGAGTATATAAATGAGCTTACCATACTTCATATCGTTACCTACCTGGGGCTAAGCCTTTTGCTGATGCGTCAAAACCGTAACGCAGAAGTGCCCAACCCCTACTTTTATGCCTGGGCCAAGCTTTTGCTCTACTTTTCTGCTGCTACTTTAGCCCTCCTGATTATAGTTAAGCTAACGTTTGAGCATGACCTCGGAGACCATTTCCTGGCTATGTTTCTGGTAGTACAGCTATTTTACATAAGTTTTAAAATACTGACAGATTCTGCATTCTTTCAGCCGGTGGTACAGGTAAAGTATGAGAAGTCGGCGCTAAGCGAGGAGGCGAAGCAGGACCTGCTGCAGAAACTTAAAACAGCCGAACAGGAGAAATTCTACTTGCAGCCCTCCGCCTCACTTCCAACCCTGGCCAAACAACTGCATACTTCTCCGCACTACCTTTCGCAGAGCCTGAACGAGTGCCTGGGCAAAAGCTTTTTTGAATACCTGGCGGAGCTTCGCATCCAAGAGGCGAAACTCATACTTGCCGACCCAGCACAAAAGCACCTCAAAATAGATGAAGTGGCCGAGCAAACAGGCTATCTCTCCAAATCAGCTTTTAGTGCCGCCTTCAAAAAACAAACCGGGCAAACGCCAGGCGAATACCGCAAAAAGGCTATTCTGGGCTAGTTGTGAGTACTTCCCTATAAGCTAGCACCTCGCACTTACCGGCAGATTCCGCGGTCAGCCTTACTCATAGCTATGTTTGTTTCAAAAAAACACCGCTATGGAAAAACAATTAAAAATCAGACGCTATGAATTTGACTGGCTGCGCGTGCTGGCCTTCTCATTACTCATCTTTTATCACACGGGCATGTTTTTCGTGAGCTGGGACTGGCATGTGAAGAATAACCAACTCAGTGAAACGATGGAGATCCCGATGACCTTCCTGAGCCAATGGCGCATGTCGCTTATCTTTCTGGTTTCTGGGGTGGGTGTATACTATGCTTTAGGTTACCGTAGTGCCCGTACTTTTGCCAAAGACAGGCTTAAAAGAATATTTGTCCCCCTGTTGGTAGGCATGCTCCTGGTTGTGCCGCCACAAGTTTACTTTGAGCGACTTGTACAAGGGTTTCATGGAAATTATTTCAGCTTCTATCCTTCTGTTTTTGAATTTGAGCCCTATCCGGCAGGTAATTTCAGCTGGCATCACCTATGGTACCTGGCCTATATCCTTCACTACAGCTTGCTCCTGCTTCCGCTGCTGCTGTATTTGCGCAAAACAAATATTAAACTAAGTAAAATCAGTGGACCTATACTAGTGCTGGCACCTGCTCTGTGGTTAAGCCTGGGGGGCATACTTTTAAATGAACGCTTCCCAGGCACTAACGATCTTCGACACGACTGGGCGAACCACTTTTTGTATGTCAGCGTGTTTCTGATTGGGTTTATGCTGATGAAAATGCCTGAGTTGCAGGACAAGATAAGAAAAATGCGCTGGTACAGCCTGGCCATTGCCACCACAACGGTAACCATACTTTATACATTCTATTGGCTAAACTGGCAGGAAATTAACGGTGCAGAGGTGGCCTTATACTTTCTGTTCAAGCAGAGCAACCGTTGGTTCTGGCTGATGACCATACTTGGATTTGCCATGCAGCACCTCAATATCAGGAGTAAATACCTTCAGAGGGCAAATGAAATGGTGTACCCTTTTTATATTCTGCACCAGACCGTGATAGTAGCTATAGGATACTACATGCGAGACCTGCCGCTATCCATCAGCACTAAATTTAGTTTCATCAGTTTAAGCACCTTTGTAATTTGTTTTGTGCTGGTGCGATTTATAATTATGCAGGTTAACTGGCTGCGGATATCTTTTGGATTAAAAGCTAAGCCTAAACTGGCTGCATCTGTACAAAACAACACAGCAACACCTGGCCTGTATGCCGCAATTAATGAGCAAGCGCATTAAATTTAAGCATACATACTGACCATTATCATTGAATCGACGCACCTTACAGCTGTATTTTTATGAAGCTAAAAGCAAAGGGATACAATTAATACTTATTTACCTGTTAGTGGCAGTTGCTTTTGCTGTAGAAACCATAAAAATTTAATGACATGAAAAAGAACATGGGGAGTACCGACAGAATCATTCGTTTGATAGTAGCGGCCATCATAGCGGTATTATACTTTGCAGGTATACTTACTGGTTCAGTATCTACCGTACTGTTGATCGTAGCATTTATTTTTGTAGCTACCAGTTTAGTTGGATTTTGCCCGCTATACGGAATTTTAGGATTAAGCACTTGCCCAAGAACTACAAAACATCATGATTAAGAAAGACAGGCCCAGCCATTTATAGGCTGGGCCTGTTATAGTAAATTTCGTCTAACGCGGGTTGTATTGCACTTCAATGAGCATCTTTAAATAAGCCCAGTGCCTTTTTAATTTTATCCAAAGTAAGGGCATGCTCCTCTGTGCCCTCAGTTCCCAGCATAAATGACCAGGCACTGAGATTTTCATTGTGGTCACAGTAGATCTTAAACATGGCCAGGTAAGGTACAGCTACAAACATACCGGGCAACCCCCAGATCATACCTCCTATAATAATGCTCAGGATGGTAAACATCGGGTTAATATTTACTTTACCCCCGGTGATATTTGGCGTAAGAATGTTGTTCTCAATGAATTGCACAAAAATAAAAAGTATTAAAACCCATAAGGCCTTGTGCGGGTCACCCTGAATTATGAACGTGTACAGCAAAGGTATTGCCCCACCGATCAGAGTTCCGAAATAAGGGATAAAATTCATGAGCGCAGACAGAATACCCAGCAAAACAGCGTACTCTACTCCTATCAATAATAAACCGGTAGAATTGATCACGCAAAGTATAAGGATCACGATCACCACACCTGCCATGTAATGTTTGGTCACGTCTGAAATTTCATCAATAATTTTCTGAGCTTTTGGGTGGGTATAGGATGATAACTGGCGGTAAATAAAATTTTCAAACTTATTGCGGTAATACAAGGCAAGAAAAATATATACCGGCATCAGGCCAAATTTTACAAGCGTATCTGTAGTCGCTTTCAAAAGGCTCCTCAGGAAAGTTCCGCTCAGTTCCAGCGCATCCACTACCTGGTTTCTTAGCCAATGCTCGTTCTGGGGGTCTCCGTTCCCGTACCTGCTTTCAAGCGCTTGCTGTAGCCTGTCCAGGTTGGCCAAAGCTTTATTCTGGAGACCAGGGAAATCAGTAATAAAAACAGTTAGTTGCTTGTACAACAGCATGATTGCCCCAATAAAAAGCGCCATAGCCAGTATAACTGTAATGAAGTTCGCTAAAATTCTGGGCACGCCCCATTCCTCCATCTGCTTTTCTACTGGGTATAACAAATAGGCAAACAGCACCGCAATAAAAATGGGATATAAAAACTCCCGGGCCACTACCAATACATAAACCAGCAGAATGCCAAACAATAAACCAAATGTAAGTTTTTGAAGTGTGATCGAGTTTTTGCCCATATCCCATTCTACTGGTTTTATGCCCTTTAATGTTATATTATGTAATCTCAGCGATATAAATTAGGTAGACAACAACCTGAATAGTAAGGCAGAACATGTACGTTATACTTACAACAAAGCACAACTTCAGCAATTAAAGGCGTACCTTTGCAGCTCAATCAAGAATACTATGGCCAATTTTAAAGACCTGAACATATCTCCTGCCCTGCTCCAGAGCCTGGAGGAACTCCAGTACAGCACTCCCACTCCCATTCAGGAAAGTGCTATTCCGATGCTATTACAGGGCCAGGATGTGGCAGGCCAGGCCGAGACCGGAAGTGGTAAAACAGCAGCGTTTGGTTTGCCAATGTTACAGCGCATTAATACGGAGCTGCAACAGGTGCAGGCACTCGTTATTGTACCTACCCGCGAGTTAGCTGTGCAGGTACGCCAGGAGTTAAAAAAATACGGAAAGTACATTGATAACCTGAAAATAAGCGCCTTCTACGGCGGACACGCTTTTTCTCAGGAGCGTGCCTCCCTGGCACACCCCCCTCAAGTACTGGTTGGTACTCCCGGACGTTTAACTGACCACCTGAACCGCAAGACGCTGGACTTAAGCAATGTGCAGCAGCTGGTGCTGGATGAGGCAGATAAACTCCTGGAGATGGGCTTTGAGGAAGAGATTGACCAGGTGCTTTCCTTTATGTCGCCTAAGCGCCAGACAATCTTATTTTCTGCGACTATGCCGGATGATGTGAAGGAGTTGATCGCTAACTCTTTAAAGCATCCGCAGTTTATAAAGGCATCAGCTAATGCCATACCAGACCAGGTGAAACTTGTAGGTATAAAAGTAGAACACACTGACCGCAAGGAAGTAGTTGTAAACCTGTTGAAGAGTATGGACCCTGCAGGCACTGTTGTTTTCACGAACACTCGTATCGCAGCCGATGAACTGGCAGCTTTGCTGCAGGAACAGGGTATTTCAGTAAAAGCGCTGCATGGAGGTATGGAACAGGTTGACCGGGACAAAACCATGACCCTGTTCCGCAATAGATCTACACAGGTTTTAGTAGCCACTGATGTGGCGGCACGCGGCCTGGATATTGCTGCCTTACAAAACATTATTCATTATGAGCTGCCTATCGACGCTGCAGCCTATCTGCATCGTAGCGGGCGCACAGGCCGGGCAGGCAAAAGCGGCACCGTTTATACCTTAGCCACTAGTCGCGATGAGAAAACGTTGCGTGATTGGGAGCAGGTGCGCATGGATGAATGGCTTTCTGCCGGCACCTTAAAAGATAAGGCCCCGACTGCAGCAGAAACGTCGGCTGCAGCTTTTGCTACGCTGCACATAAGCGGTGGCCGGAAAGATAAGATCAGTCCGCGCGATATTGTGGGGGCACTCATTGCCGAGGCTGGACTAAAAGCAGACCATATCGGTAAGATCGAGATACAGGACCGCATGAGTTTTGTGGCCGTACCTGCCGCCGAAAGTATAGTTATTGCCCAAAAGCTTAGTGATGGGCGGATAAAGGGGCGTAAATACAAAGTGAATCTGGTGCGCTGATGATTATTTTCATTTTTTTTACAACACAGGACATATCTGGCAAATTATTTGCTTTTTCATAGTAGAATTAACTTACACGCAGGAACTAATAATCCCTAACTAAAGTTTGTCAAGCTATGAGAAAACTGTATTTCAGCACCTTATTTTGCGCTTTTATCGCTATTCTTCCAGCCAGTGCGCAGCACAAGAAGACACCGGAGCAGGCAATTGAAAACATAGAGGCGAAGTATAAAGAATTAAGCGCTCAGGAAGACTATGTGAGGGTGAACGGAGTACCAGTTGCTCAAAATACGCGATTCATACAGCCTGAGGATCAGGTGGTTGAAGATTATAGTAACCTTCGCCAAATTGCCCTGGTGCGCCATGGTGAGCCGGCCCTGGTTAAAACAGGTAAGTTCTCAGACGAGGAAGCACGCCAATTCCTGAGTGCGTATGATAGCGTTGGAATTGTTGTGCCGGATAAGCCCTTCCTGACAGTAAAAGACCCGGAAGAGGTTTCTATCTTTTGCAGTTCTCTTAACCGAGCCCGTGCTACTGCCAAGTATCTTTTTGGCGAGGATAGCCTGATCACAGTTTCACCTGAGTTCCGTGAATTTGAGACGACACTCGGCAAGCATACCCTTAAAATGCGTCTACCGATCAAACTTTGGACTGCAACAGCTCGGGTAAAATGGATCCTGGGCATAGACCGCCAGGGTATTGAAAGTTTTGCCGATGCAAAAGCGCGAGCTCAAAATGCTGCAAAACTTCTAGCTGACGCAACTGAGGAAAACCCAAAAGCTGTTTTGGTGGCACATGGTTTCCTGAACAAATACATTAAGGATGATCTTGAAAAAATGGGATGGCGTGTGGTACGCGATGGTGGAAGCGGTTACTTCGGGACTACCATTCTTGTTAAAATCGATAAAAAAGCAAATGAAACACCCGGTCATGTCGCACATCAGGCCGGATGATATCCTTTTGAAACTAATTCAAAGAACCCCCTCCATGAAATCATTTTGTGGAGGGGGTTCTTTTTTGTTGCGCCAGCCAAAACTAATTTCATTAGCAAATTGATTGGTGTGGATGCTAAATTCTTTTACCTTTACTTTATGGAGATGATCGTAGGAATTGCCGCATTTTTAGGAGGTTTGGTTGCTGCCTTCCTGGCGCTGAAGGGAAAGATGAATACACTGCAGCAAACAGCTAACCAGGCCGCTGTTACGCAGGGGGTGCTGGAAGGACAGGCAAAACAGAAATCGGACGAACTGGAGCAATTAAAGTCTCTTTTACGTGAGGCACAAACCGAAACGCTTGACCTCACCAATGCCCTTACTAAAACAGAAACCGACTACGAACATCTTAAAATACGCCTGCAGGAACAGGCAAAGGAGCTGGAGCAGCTTCGCGAGAAGTTCCTGCAGCAGTTTCAGAGCATCTCTAACCAGGTGCTCATGACCAATGCCGAGCACTTCAATAAAGCTTCTTCTGAAAACCTGGAGCGCATCCTCTCCCCTCTTAAAGAACGCATCAAGGAGTTTGAAGCTAAAGTAGATCAAACCTACGAGAAAACCTTAAAAGACAGCGCCTCCCTGAAAGAGCAGATCACACAACTGGCCTCGCTAAACCAACAGATGAGCCAGGATGCAGTGAACCTTACCCGAGCCCTGAAAGGTGAAAGTAAAACGCAGGGTAACTGGGGAGAGTACCTGTTGGAGAGTCTCCTGGAAAAATCCGGGCTCCGGAAAGGCGTTCATTATGAGCGGGAAGAAGTTCGGCAAAATGATGAGAAACAGGTATACCGCCCCGATGTGATTGTACGACTACCGGATAGCAAACACCTCATCATCGACTCCAAAATGTCGTTGGTGGCCTATGAAGCCTACTGTAGTTGCGAAGATGAAATGCAACAGGAACTCTATCTTCGTAGCCACATTACCTCTGTCCGGACACATTTCATAGAATTAGGCAAGAAAAACTACCATCGTTTAAGTGGTATCAATTCTCCTGACTTTGTGATGATGTACATCCCTTTAGAGCCCGCCTTCAACCTTGCCGTGCAACACGATCATGACCTGTTCACAGACGCTTTTGATAAGAACATCGTCCTGGTTACTACCTCCACCCTATTAGCTACCCTGCGTACTGTAGCAGGTGTCTGGCGCCAGGAAGATCAGAAGCGAAACGTGCTGAGAATTGCCGAGGAAAGTGGCAAACTATATGACAAGTTTGTTGGCTTTGTAGATGATCTGAAAACAGTAGGCAAACACCTTGAGCAAAGCCAAACCGCTTATAACGGTGCTATGAACAAATTAACTGATGGCAAAGGAAACCTGATCAGGCGCGTGGAAATACTACGTGAATTAGGCGCCAAGACAAGCAAAACCATAGATGGCAACCTGCTACAGGAGGCCCAGATCACAGAGGAGTTGGAGCAGCCTGAGTAAACAAGATGATTCAATCTATACAAACCAAAACATCCTTAAAAAGTGTACAGGCACTGAGAGCTACGGCTGCACTAATGGTTGTTTTCTTCCACCTCATGATGGTTGAAACAAAGTATGGTAATACAAACCTGGTATTTCAGTTCTTTCACTTCGGCGAAGCCGGAGTAGACCTCTTTTTTGTTATAAGTGGTTTTATAATGGTTTTAGTAACAAGCAGTGAACAAGGCACCAAGATTGAACCCGGGCGATTTCTTTACAATCGTTTTACCAGAATTTACCCTACCTATTGGTTCTATTTTTTACTTGTTTTAGTTGTCTGGTTCATAAAACCTGGATGGGTAAATTCATCAGCAACAACAGAACCAGATTTCATTTCATCATTCTTCCTCATCCCAAATAATGGAATGCAGTTTGTACAGGTAGCCTGGACGTTGGAGTATGAAATATTCTTTTATATAATTTTTGCAATTGCTATTACCCTACCACGACCTTTTTCGCTGCCAGTAGTCTTGTTAACACTGTCAGCGTTAGTTTTTACTGGTTTAGTAACAAAAACAACTTCACCGGTGGCAGCAACAGTTACAAGTACAGTTTTACTTGAATTTGTTGCTGGCTGTTTGATAGGATACTTCTACTTGAAGAATCAAAAAAGTAGTAGTCTTTATTATTTAGCCTTATTAACCGGTTTTGGTCTCTTTGTATTAGAATTACTCCACTTTAGTTGGGTAAGCTACCTTCCAGAAGATTTACTGGTAGTACAAAGAGAACTCGCTTATGGCTTACCTGCTGCTTTGCTTGTATTTGGAGCAACCTTTATTGAAAAGCATAAGACGGTAAAAATCCCAAACTGGCTGCTAAAGATCGGGGATGCGTCATATTCACTTTATTTGAGCCATATACTAGTGCTTGCTTTTATCGGAAAGCTGTGGACTTTGATGGGAATGAACAACCTTCTGCCAAACCATTTTATGCTTGTTACTATGCTGATCTCTACAGTTGTTGTCGGTATAGCGAGTCATAAATTGGTAGAGAAACCCCTGATTTTTTTATTCAGGAAAAAAAATAATATTACTGAAGTGAAGCATGTTACAGTAGTATAGCCACAGTAATATCTCCAAAAATTTAATTAGCCAGGGTACCCAATCATTAGCATTGTATTTGCTTTTCATTCGTAAGAATGCTAAAATTATACTATCACCCTTAACTGATCTTATGAAAAAACTCATCTTTACCGGCTTAACCGCCGCAGTACTCTTTTCGTCCTGCTCCAGCCAGAAAACGGAGTCAGCAGGTACAGAGCAGACTGCTGAAATGACACAAGTACAACAGGAAGCCCAAACTTTCCTGGATCAATATTCCAAAACTTACCAGGACCTTTATACTAAATCGGCTGAAGCAGAGTGGGCCTCAAATACTAAGATAGTTGAAGGCGACTCTACTAACGCAGTAGCTACACGCCGTGCAAATGAGGCTTTTGCCGCCTTTACCGGTAGTGCAGAGAACATAAACACGGCCAAAGCCATGCTGGAGAAAAAAGACCAGCTTACGCCGCTTCAGGTCAAACAGTATGAAGCTATACTTTATGCCGGCGCCAACAATCCCCAGATTATACCAGAGGTTGTAAAAGCAAGGATAAAAGCTGAAACGGAACAGACGGAGAAACTATACGGCTTTGACTATCGCATCTACCAAAAGTCAGTTAGCACCAACGATATTGACAATATCCTGAAGTCAGAAAATGACCTTAAAAAGAGACTTGATGCATGGCAAGCTAGTAAAGCGGTTGGACCGGGATTAAAAACCGGTCTGCTTAACCTGCGCGACTTGCGTAATAAAACAGTTCAAAGTCTTGGCTACGACGACTACTTTACGTACCAGGCCTCTGACTATGGCATGACACGTGCTGAAATGATGGACCTGATGAAGCAGATCAACCAGGAGCTGCGTCCGCTTTACCGTGAACTGCACACTTACGCGCGCTATGAGTTAGCTAAGAAATATGGTGTAAAAGAGGTACCTGACTACCTGCCGGCGCACTGGCTGCCTAACCGCTGGGGTCAGGACTGGAGCTCCATGGTAGATGTAAAAGGCATTGATCTTGATGCAGCTCTAAAACCAAAAGGACCAGAATGGATCGTAAAGCAAGGGGAACGCTTTTATACCAGCCTCGGTTTCCCAAGCCTGCCGCAAACATTTTACGAAAAATCCAGTTTGTATCCACTGCCGCCAAATGCCGGTTACAAAAAGAACAATCATGCCTCTGCCTGGCACATGGACCTGGACAAGGATGTGCGCAGCCTGATGAGTGTGGAGCCTAATTCGGAATGGTATGAAACTTCGCATCACGAGCTTGGTCACATTTATTATTACATGACCTATACCAATCCTGATGTGCCGGTATTGCTGCGTGTAGGAGCTAACCGTGCTTACCACGAAGCAATTGGTAGCTTAATGGGTCTGGCAGCTATGCAAAAGCCATTCCTGACGGAGTTAAACCTGATTGATAAAGATACTCAGACTGATGACGTGCAATCGTTGCTGAAAGAGGCGCTGAACTATGTTGTGTTCATACCTTTCTCGTCAGGAGTGATGAGCGAGTGGGAGAATGATTTCTATGCCAATAACCTGCCAGCAGATCAGTTGAACAAGCGTTGGTGGGAGTTAAAGAAGAAATACCAGGGTATTGTACCACCAACTGAACGCGGAGAGAATTACCTGGACCCAGCTACTAAAACCCATATTAACGATGATGCGGCTCAGTATTATGACTATGCCATGAGCTACGTGATCCTGTTCCAGCTGCACGATCACATCGCTAAGGAGATCCTGAAGCAGGACCCACACGCTACGAACTACTACGGTAAGAAAGAAGTGGGCAATTTCCTGCGCGACATCATGTATCCGGGTGCCTCAGCCGACTGGCGCCAGATGCTGAAGGACAAAACTGGTGAAGAACTGAGCGCACGCGCCATGGTTGCGTACTTCCAGCCTCTGATGGATTACCTGAAGGAGCAGAACAAGGGCAGAAAATATACCTTGTAAGTATGAGTTGACAATGACCTCACAGCGTCTTCAAGACCTGTGAGTGTCTGCCGAATAAATACAAAAGCCGCAACAGGAAAACTGTTGCGGCTTTTGCTATTTTAGGTTAATTATAACAGTCTCGTATATACGAAGCCCGTAGACTCAGATGATCCTTTTTAACACTAAATAGATTTCTGAGCAGCCTGCTCCTTCAATGAAAGCTATAAGCACACCCAAAACAGTAAAAGTATTGCTGGCAAAACAGCATTAAGTCCAAAGTATAAATCTGAAAAACTTATAATTGCGCAATTTGCAGGATCATTACGTAGTCAGATGACATTAACCTTTTCACCTAAATCATATTTAGCATTAGCATGCTCTGCCACGGTGTTTCGTCATTAGCTTTGCTAAATTGAACAATAGGATAATCTGTAGAGCCAGGAAATCAGAAGGTAGATCTTGATACTTTTTCAGAACCAATGACTACCCCTTCAGTTATTTCTCCAAGCTTTAATAGTTTCGACTCACGAAGTATTGGGATTAAAACTGTTAGTATGTAAAACTTGGTATTGCTAATGTGAAGGATAATCAATTGATGGTGATTTATTACAACGTTTTGGACTATGAAAGGTAGGGCTTTTTATTAAGGGTGGGCGTTGCCATATCTTTTATAGGTGATGTTATGCGCTTGGCATTTAGAATAGAAAATAAATTTGTTCAAGTTAACCCTAAGCTAATCATATACCATTCTTGCATTAGAGAGTCCAGGGTTTTCTTCAGCAAGTTTTAATACTTGTTTAAGCGTATCTAGATTTATTTCTTCGATTTTTTTAAATCTGATGCAGCCTATTCCTTTGCTAAGTTTGCCAAGCCCCGTTTTATACTCTTCTACAGATGCTTTATCATTAATGATCGCACAAACGTATATACTTACATAATTCTTTTGATTGGCCAAGGCTATTATGGGCCAATCTTTTTTCTGCATTTTATTGTCGAGATAATAAAAGGTACCATAACCAATCATGTTAGATGCAAAATACGGTTTTAGACTAGGAACCGATTTTTGAATAAAATCGTGAATAAAATCAATTTCCTTTTTTCGATCGTCCGGTATCATTGAAAGGTATTCTTCTACGGATTCGGCATCATTTTTTGCAAACATGTTCATCATTCAATCGTTTTTTTTTAAATAGCAGTAGCTAACGGTTAGTACAGGCTACGAACGAGGCATAGGCGACTATGGAACCTGTGCAGGGTTATGGGAAGTTGTTATTTAACTATTTGGCATTATTACTTCGTTAGATCTTGGGTATCGAACAAGCTTTTCGAAATCTACCTTCCAAAACTCTAATTCATAAAGTTTTTGATGGTTGTCTATGGTCAAGGTAATTATTACTGGAACCTTATCTTCATCTATATATTCAACCTGTACAAGGTCTGAAGAATATGTTCTGTCAGGCTCACGACTGACAAATCGGATACTTCCCATTTTACCATCTTTTAAATCTTCAACCAGTTCAGGAATATCAAAAGAGCCTTCCTTATTTGAAACTCTTACAAGGTGCTTTATAAGATTTTGTTCACTTTCTTTTAACTCCCTTGTTTCCATTTCTGGAATTATCTATTTCTGTAAAGATCTTTTGAAGGCTATTGCTGCGACAGTTTGCATCATTCGCCGAATATTTAAGGCTCGAGGCTTGTGATAATGTTAATTCGATTTTAGTATATCTGAAATTTCTCTTATTAATTCAGCACAGTTTAAAACAAACTTATCATCTACTTCGACTAGCGTTGAAACTTCAGAAACGTCACCTTCATCAAAGAAATATTCGGTCGGCAGCTTCAATCTAAAGGGTAGATTTTTTGATTTGGCTACAAGAGCATTATAGCTAGAACCCTTGCCATGCTTTAGTACATTGATAGCAAGATAAAAGTCATTGAATCGGTTGACCAAATCTGTTTCTCCTCTTTGAAGGAGGATCTTTTTTGCTTCTTTGAATCCATCACTACATGCTAATGAATTCTGTAGTTTTGCTTCGAACATAGAATACATACCAGTTGCAAGTATTGCTTTCTGTAACTGTATCATTTGAACTCCTTTGACCAATGGAGTATGGGCACTTAAATGAAATTCTTGTTCTATTTTGCCAAATGTCTCATTAAGGGCTTTTAGTGTAAATTCTGCTCCTATTTCAACAAGTTCATCAAAGTTGTGCATATATCATTTAATTATCCATAACGGGCCGCGTGCATGCGGAGCCTGAAGCGTTAGCGAAGGTTGAGCATGCATTGTGTTGTGGCAAGTAATTTTATTTACACATGGTTATTTTCTCCCTAATGCTTCTTCCTGTTTCACTTGGCATTACTTCAACATAATGTATTCTCCCATTGTATACTTCCACCAAGAATCCGCTTTCTGTTCTTATTCCTTCTACTTCTATGTTATCTCTTCTTAAGTGGTCAGTGTAGAATGAGCCACAACTTGCGTCTCCGCATTCACATACTTCTGTAATTTCTAATGTCTCAAGCTGCTTCAGTAACTTTGGCATTTCTTTTTGCTCAAAAGCGGCCTTCATCTCCTCAAGAACTTCTGGTAAGCAATCTTTCAATAGCAGCTTCTCCATAATTATTTTATTTGCCACAACTACTTGCTAGCAGGAGTACCTACTCCTACTAGCTGCACTATGTGCGGAGGAAGATTCACCTGTACTATCAGGTGCATTCCATAAGGTATACTCTAAAGCCTGCTCCCATTACATATTCTTTAGCTAATATAGCTCTTTTCTATAAATTATAAAGTTGTACAAGCTATGAAACTGTGTCAGCCTAATGCTGTTGGTAATGCTCCAGGAAATTCGCCAGCCTATCCATAGTATGGCTTAGCTCTACGGGCTCCGGAAGGTAAACCACCCGGAAGTGATCATGCTGCGGGTAGTTGAACCCAGAACCCGGCACCAGCAATACACGGCTTTCCATAAGCAGGTCCATGGCAAATTGCTGGTCGTCTATAATATTAAATTTCTTTACATCCAGTTTCGGAAACATATAGAAGGCACCCTTTGGCTTAACGCAGGTGATGCCTGGAATAGATGTAAGTTTTTCGTAACAAATTGCCCGTTGCTGCCCTAGCCTCCCAGCCGGAAGTATGAGATCGTATATTTCCTGTTGCCCCTCCAGCGCCACTTCAATAACATGCTGTGCCGGCACATTAGGGCAAACCCTTAAACTGGCCATTGTGTTTAACCCTTCTATGTAAGCCGCAGCTTCGTGCTTTGCACCGCTCACCAGCATCCACCCTGCTCTGAAACCAGCAGCCAGATAGTTTTTGGACAATCCACCAAAGGTTACGCACAAGACACTATCTGATATGGTAGCAGTTGAAAAAAATGCCGCATCATCATACAGTATCTTATCATATATCTCATCAGAGAACACCACTAGTTCATGTTCCTCGGCCAACTGCAGCAACTCCTGCAATAGTTCTTTAGAGTAAACTGCACCCGTTGGGTTGTTTGGGTTGATAATGACAATGGCTTTTGTCCGGCTCGTGATCTTGCTTCTGATATCAGCCAGATCAGGAAACCACTCCGACTCTTCATCACACAGGTAATGAACGGCCTTACCTCCCGCAAAACGCACAGAAGCCGTCCAGAGCGGGTAGTCTGGTGCTGGCACCAGAACTTCATCCCCTTCGTTCAGCAAACCCTGCACCGCAGACATGATCAGATCACTTACGCCATTACCCAGGAATATATCATCAGTATGAATGTGATCTACTCCTTTTGCTAAATAATGACGCTTTACAGCCTCACGTGCACTTAAAAGGCCTTTATGATCAGAATAGCCCTGGGCCAGGCGTATATTCCTGATGAGTTGGTCAATCACCTCATCTGGTGCATCAAACCCAAAAGGGGCAGGATTGCCGATATTTAATTTCGTCACCTGGTGACCTAAGGCTTCAATTTCCTTTGCCCGTTCATATAATGGACCGCAAAGGTCATATGATACATTGTTCAGGCGCTCACTTCTTCTGATCATTCACGTAAAAATTTAGCGAAGATAGTATGGCGAAGCGTAGCCTGTATACATATGAGGAGTAATTTTATTCCAATGGCACGAAAGACTAACTCAAGCCCCAGGCCCTTACAATTTGCTTTGAAACATTCATGCCTGCTTACCTGGTATACTTGTGAGGTTAACCAACAGGTGCAAAACTTTACTAAGTTAGCGTATGAAAAAAAGACTGGTAGTTTTAACAGGTGCAGGCATTAGTGCTGAGAGTGGTATTGCTACGTTCCGTGATGCAGATGGCCTTTGGGAGGGCCATGATGTGATGGATGTTGCCTCTCCGCAGGGTTGGCGCAAGAATCCTAAGCTGGTACTTGACTTTTATAACCAACGCCGTAAAAATGCACATACAGTTGAACCTAATGTCGCCCATAAAACATTATCAGAGCTGGAGAAAGACTTTGATGTGCGGATAATTACCCAAAATGTAGACAACCTGCATGAGCGTGCCGGGAGCACCCATGTTACCCATCTTCATGGCAAACTGTTCGAGTGCAGGAGCACTTTAGACCCATCCCTTGTTTACCCCATAGATGGTTGGGAGCTAAACCTGGGCGATAAATGTGAACGTGGCTCCCAGTTACGACCAAATATTGTTTGGTTCGGAGAGCCTGTGCCAATGATGGAAGTAGCGATGGAGGAAACTCTTCAGGCTGATATTTTTCTGGTTGTCGGTACTTCCCTGGTTGTTTACCCGGCGGCCGGCCTAGTAGATTTCGTACCGGAAGATGTTCCTATTTATGTAGTTGATCCCAAATTACCGGACATTCGGAAACGCCCTAACCTGCACCTCTACGATGAGAAAGCTAGTACAGGAATGGTAAAAGTGGCTAAACTTCTCCGCGACAAATACCTTTAGACCCAGATAACCACTGCCCAAAAGGCGCTGTCCGTGAACGGAACAGCGCCTTTTGGATTTTATTCCAACGCATCCACTCCCCTTCCTTTATTTGGTGCTCTACATGGTAGTAGTTTTTGACCTCTTCAAAAACTACCTAACAACTAATTTCTAAAACAACAGCTAATTATTTTTTTAGACGTATCTAAATTTATAATTTTACACATCTAATAAAATAATAAAACTTAATGAAAATAAGTTACACGGTTCTTTGGATACTTTTAATACCAGCTTTTTGTGTTGCCCAAACAGGAAGTATAACCGGAAAAATTGAGGCAAAGGGTCAAAATGTTACTTATGCCACAGTCATTCTGAAGGGCACAAAGTGGGGAGCATCCACAGATGAAAAAGGCAAGTATGTGATATATAGTGTCCCCCCGGGTAAATATGGCTTAATAGTTTCAGCCATTGGTTATAAACCTCTGGAAGTGACTGTAACCATCACTGAAAACACACAAACAGTGCAGGATCTGGTTATTGAAGAAGTGAACGCCACCTTGAACGAAGTGGTAGTAACAGCAACTCGTTCACAACGGCGTCGCCTTGAAAGTCCGGTTGCGGTAAACGTACTGGACAGCAGAACATTTAACCTTACCCAATCTAATACCTTATCCGAAGGATTATGCTTCCAGCCAGGGCTACGCATGGAAACAGACTGCCAGACGTGCAACTACACCCAACTTAGGATGAATGGTTTAGGAGGTTCTTATTCCCAGATCTTAATTAACAGCCGGCCTGTTTTTACTTCCTTAATGAGTTTGTATGGTTTAGAGCAAATACCCGCCAACATGATCGACCGGGTAGAAGTTGTGCGAGGTGGCGGATCTGTTCTGTATGGCTCCAGCGCCATTGCAGGCACAGTCAACATTATCACAAAAGAGCCAAAAGAAAGCTCGTATACCCTGTCCAATACCTCCTCAGTGATTGGGGGTACTGCCACTGATCATTTTATAAATGCCAATGTCAACACTATTAACGATGAACAGAATGCGGGTATCTCCTTCTTTGGCTCTTTCCGTGACAGGCAGAGTTATGACGCGAATAAGGATGGTTTTTCTGAGTTATCGAAATTGAATAATAACTCATTTGGTTTTAATACTTTTTTTAAGCCCGATGCCTATAATAAACTGGAGCTAAATGGCTGGAGTATATATGAACTCAGGCACGGAGGAAATAGACTTGACAAGCCTGCAGATCAGGCTGATCAGGCAGAATACCGTATTCACAACATTCTGGTGGGCGGCCTTAATTTTGATCATCAATCAAAGGATGGAAACTCTTCTTATAGCCTCTACGCAGCGGCTCAGAATTCAAAAAGAACGCATTATACTGGTTTCGATCAGGCAGATGGCTGGGGAAATACCCATAATTATACCTTCCAGGGCGGCTTTCTGTTCAATTACACCTTGAATGATTTTATTGGTGGACGTAATAACTTTACACTCGGTACTGAGCACATACATGAGTCGGTTTTTGATGAAATTAAGGCTTATAATTTCTTGGTGGATCAAAAGACGGACCTGACAGGTTTATTTATCCAGAGTGATTGGGATGTAACACCGGTACTTACTATACTTTCAGGTATCAGGGCTAACAAGCATAACAACGTAAGCAGCCCCATCTTTACCCCCAGGATCAGCGCAGTTTATAAGCTAGGAACTACTACCCAGTTCAGGGGTTCCTATGCCAGGGGCTTTAAAGCTCCTCAAGCGTTTGAAACAGACTTGCACATTGCTTTTGCCTCTGGTGGAATTTCATTAGTACAGGTATCTCCTGATCTAAAAGAAGAAACTTCAAACAGCTTTAACGCATCAGTTGATTTTAACAAAGCAAACGAGAAAATGATATTTGGCTTTACCTTTGATGGTTTTTATACACGCCTTCAGGATGCCTTTGTATTAGAGGAACTTGGGACTGATGCGCAGGGTAACCAGCAACTCCTCCGAAAGAATGGCGGAAACTCTACTGTGAAAGGTATAACTTTAGAAGGGCGCATAAACTATAGCCAAATATTTCAAATGGAAACCGGGCTTACCTTTCAACGCTCCCAGTATGATGATCCTGTTTCGTGGTCTTCAGAATTTGACGGAACCAGGCAATACCTGCGTACCCCAGAAACATATGGCTATTATGTACTCACACTTTTGCCGCAAAACAGGTTTACGGCAGCCTTTTCCGGAGTGATCACCGGCCCTATGAAAGTGCCCCACTTTGGTGGTGCACCAAGTGTGCCGGAAGATATTTTGATCACCTCTCCCACTTTTGTAGAGAATAACTTAAAGCTGGCTTATAAATTTACACTTTCCAAAATCGAAAAAGACCTTCAGTTAAGTGCAGGTGTACAAAACATATTCAATGCCTATCAATCAGACTTCGATTCAGGTAAAACACGCGACAGTAACTATGTATATGGACCTGCCCGACCCAGGACAATTTATGTTGGCCTGAAGTTCGGGCTTTTATAGTTTGCTAACACCAGATTCATTCTGCTTTTGTCTTGATAAGGTGCTCTTAAAAAAAACTGATTTTAATGATCGCGTGATGGAAATATTCCGAAGTCCTTTTATATTTATAGCAAAACCAGCATACTGAATTTTGATATACCCTTACGATGCAGCACACAGAACAAGTTGACTCACCCCTTTTCGAAACCGACGGAGAAGATTATCTAAACGAAGTTGAGCCACTTTACGAGGTGAACAGAAAAACGCGGTTCCTGAATTATGTATTGGATTTTGCTGGCTTTTATGCTTTTGCTTTCGTTAGTGGCATAGTGCTGTACCTGTTGGGCCTGGAGTTTCTGATTGTAAGTATAAATGAAACAATACTGGGGATACTGGTTATGTTAACTTATTACTGCCTGTTTGAAAGCATGTTTGGTCAAACGATCGGAAAAATGATAACAGGCTCAGTTGTAGTAACAGAAGACGGCAACAAACCATCTTTTGTTGATATTCTGAAAAGGACCCTGTCTCGTTTTATACCCTTCGAAGCTTTTACCTTTTTAGGTTCTGATGTTGGGCTCCACGACAGATTATCAAAAACCAGGGTAGTCAAAAAAGTAAAGAACTGATCAAAACTTTATAAAAAAAGGACAGGCAAACGACCTGTCCTTTTTTTATGTGTTGCTCCGGGTCTCTTTCTTGCCTTTAACCTATTTATAATCAATTATATCCTTTTAGCCGTAGTACCTACTAATCAATTAATAGAAAAGCTGGTTTTATGGATTTTAAATACAGACTACTTCATACCCATGATACCTGGAGTTTAACAATAGCCCGTGTATTTCTGGGCCTGGTAATTTTTCCGCATGGTGCCCAAAAACTGCTGGGCTGGTTTGGCGGCCATGGCCCTTCAGGCTTCATTGAAGGGTTCCCACAAATTACAGGCCTTCCGGGCTTCTTCGCATGGTTTGTGATCATCATCGAATTTATCGGATCACTCTGCCTTATAGTAGGGCTCTGGACCCGTATTTGGGCTTTCTGCCTGCTTTGCCTCTTTGTTGGAATTATACTGTCCGTGCACTTGCACAACGGGTTTTTTATGAACTGGGGAGGCACCCAGCAAGGCGAAGGTTTTGAATACCATTTGCTAGTGATCGGAATGTCCTGGGCCCTGATAGTAGGAGGTGCAGGGTATTTAAGCATCGATAAAGCAATGGTAGGCAAAGAAAGAATGTTCTAAAAAGTAAGAGGGCCCTTAGCCCTCTGCCTCTTCTCCTTTATCTACTATACTTCCTTCTGTAAAAAGTATTTTCTTCATCATTTTACGCCATTTTGGATTCTTCCGAAGCAGAAACTCCAGATCCATTCCAAAATGCTTGTACTCCTCCTCCTGGGCATTCTGCATTATGGCTTTTGCTTCCTCGTCCTTCTCCACTGAAATACGCTGCTCATACCAGCTAATAGCTTCTGCCTCCTCAATTACAGAGGTTATCATCCGGACAAATGTCCTGGTTTCCTGAGATAGCTCCTGAGCTGGTTCATGATATTGTTCTGTTGGCATAGAAATAAGTTTTTAAGATTATAATTACTTATTACCCTAACGCCCTGATTATTTTTTTGTTTAACAGAAAGGATTTAAACCTCGCTTAGATCCCATTGCTTCACTTGATCGTACCAGAGCTCTCCATGCCTTATCTGTAGCGGTGACGGAATATTGTTGTGATATAACTGGCCCGTACCTAAGCCCTGTGGCATAGTGATATCATAATTGCCAGTAAACTGACTAATGGCATTCAGGCCGATGTTGGACTCCAACGCCGATGTCATCCACCAGCCTATTTCTTGTTGCTCTGCCAGTTCTATCCATTGCGCACTAGCTGCTAGTCCGCCTAGTAAACTGGGTTTTAAGATGATATACTGCGGCTTTACCTGCTCCAGCAACTGCTGCTTAGCATCTTGTTGCTGTATACCGATCAATTCTTCGTCGAGCGCAATAGGTACAGGTGAATAAGCGCAAAGTTGTGCCATCGCTTCTGGTTGCCCCTGCCTTATTGGCTGCTCTATAGAATGAATAGCATACTTTGAGAGTTTCTCCAGCTTCTTAAATGCATCCTGGGGTGAGAAAGCTCCGTTAGCATCCACGCGAATGGTAAGGCAGGACGCAGATGCTGCCTCACGAATACGCTGCAGTATCTCCAGTTCCTGTGTAAAGTCAAGCCCTCCGATTTTAAGTTTAAGGCAAGTATAGCCTTCTTTAAGCTTCTTCTCTATCTGCTGCTGCATGAAGTTTGCATCCCCCATCCATATCAATCCATTAATTGGTATCCCTGCTTCTCCCCTGCTAAATGCATTATTAAACACTTGTCGTTTTCCTCCGTTCTCAAGATCAAGCATAGCCGTTTCAAGAGCAAAGCGCAGGGCAGGCCACTCTTCTAAGAGCAAGTCATGGGGTAAAGGTGCTCCAACAGCCAGTTGCACCTTCCCTGTGTTTACAAGATGCACCACTTCAGCTATTTTATCTGCTAAATCTGGGCGGAAATCTATACTCAAACCAGCTAAGGGAGCACATTCTCCAATACCCACAACAAGAGGCTCCTGCTCCTTAAAAGCACTGATATAAAATACCTTATGATCGGATATAGCACCACGAGAAGTGCGGGCATCAAATTTAAAAGTCAAGGTGCGGGTAGAAAAACGGAGTCTTATGCTCATGAGTAACAACAACTGATTAAAAGGCAATATAAACCAATAATGCCACTTTTGTCGTAGATGATGTTGATGGTACCACCATGCATTTGCGTATTGTGACAGTAGGACTATAATCTTGCACTGAAAAACACTCCTGATTCAAATTACCGGAAACAAAACATCTGATACATCAAAAATAATAAACTTCAAGCCTGTTTGCCTGTTTAAAGATCAATGATGCCCTGGCTGGCTTAAAAACAAAACTTTTGCTTATGAGCACCCTAACTGCTTCTATTACCCAGGCTGCCCGGCAGCAGTTTAATAAAATCCGCACCCAGACTGAGCAAATATGCCAGTCACTGGAGCCGGAAGATACTGTAGTGCAACCGATCGTGGATGTTAGTCCTCCGAAGTGGCACATGGCCCATACCAGCTGGTTCTTTGAAGAGTTTGTATTAAAACCTTATTCCCCGTCCTACACCTTGTTTCATGAGCAGTATAGTTATCTGTTTAACTCCTACTATAACAGCGTAGGCAGCAGAGTGCAGCGTGATCAACGCAGTACCCTTACACGCCCGCCACTCCGTGACATTTACGCTTACCGCGAGCACGTGAACAAGCATATTGTTAAACTGCTGGACGAAATAAGTGATGCGGTTGCTACAGACGTACTTCCACTGCTACAGTTGGGCCTACAGCATGAGCAACAGCACCAGGAGTTGCTTTTAACTGACATAAAGTATATTCTAAGCACCAACCCGCTATTACCGGTTTATAAACCTGCCATCGCCACTGATGATAATAAAAAGACTGTGCCAGCAAGCTTCATTGATGTTCCGGCAGGTAAGTATAAGATTGGGTACCAGGGAGATGATTTCTGCTTTGACAATGAACTAGGGGTGCATGAAGTATGGCTGGAAGACTTCCAGGTTATGAACAGGTTGGTTACTAATGGTGAGTACCTTGAGTTTATGCGTGATGGCGGTTACTCCGATTTCAGGCATTGGCTGGATGAAGGTTTTGCCATGGTAAACAGTAATAGTTTGGAGGCACCCCTTTACTGGTTACAGCAGAATGGGGAGTGGCACAGGTTCACGATGCATGGCTTGCAAAAAATAAACCTGAACGCTCCTGTTTGCCACATCAGTTTCTACGAAGCGGATGCTTATGCCAACTGGGCAGGTAAGCGCCTGTTAACAGAATTCGAATGGGAAGCAGCTACCCAGGCATATCCTGTAATGGGCGGCAATTTTGTAGAGAGTAACAAACTTGAACCAACACCCGCAGATCCTGAAACAGACGGCCTGCAGCAAATGCTCGGAGATGTTTGGGAGTGGACGTACAGTGCCTATCACCCCTATCCCGGTTTCAGCAAAGCACCCGGGGCTATTGGCGAGTATAATGGCAAATTTATGATCAACCAGATGGTGTTGCGCGGCGGTTCCTGCGCCACACCTGAGAATCATATTCGCACAACCTACCGTAACTTCTTTCACCCGGATAAGCGCTGGCAGTACAGCGGCATCAGGCTGGCAAATAAATAACTTAAAATGGATTTGAACACGACTTTAGTACCCATGATAGATCTTAGCCGCAAAGAGGACGGCAGCAGCGATAATGCAGCATTTGCCAGGGATGTGGCAGAAGGGCTGAGCCGGAAGCAGAAGCACCTCTCTTCCCGTTACTTCTACGACGGTAAAGGCAGCCAGCTGTTTCAGCAGATTATGGACATGCCGGAGTATTACCTGACGCGCGCCGAATTCGAAGTGCTGAATGATAATAAAACAGCAATGGCAGAGCATTTTGCAAAAGATGGCTTCTTTCATATGATCGACCTGGGTGCCGGCGACGCTCTCAAAACAAAGATCCTGCTTCGTGAGCTTACCAGGCAGCAAAGCAGTTTCGATTATGTTCCCGTAGATATTTCCGGAGACGCCATGCAGCAGCTGAACGATAGCCTGCAGGCAGAAATGCCGGATGTAAATGTACAAGCTGTGGTTGGGGAATATTTTAAGGCACTAGAGTGGCTACAGGAGAATAAGTCGGAGCGTAAGGTGGTGCTGTTTCTGGGTTCTAACATAGGCAACTTTGAGATAAACGAAGCGATAGATTTTCTTACGACGATTCGTAGCTACCTCAGCCCCGGGGATAAACTTTTCATGGGAATCGATCTTCGCAAAGACCCTGATGTAATTCTAAAAGCTTATGATGATGCGGCTGGTA
This sequence comes from Pontibacter sp. MBLB2868, assembly GCF_051904785.1. Classification (NCBI taxonomy): domain Bacteria; kingdom Pseudomonadati; phylum Bacteroidota; class Cytophagia; order Cytophagales; family Hymenobacteraceae; genus Pontibacter; species Pontibacter sp. MBLB2868. Next base: position 1,886,147 of record NZ_CP196710.1, read on the forward strand.
TTACGGCAGAATTTAACTTAAACTTATTGTCCCGCATCAACCGTGAACTGGGTGCCGATTTTTCGCTCGAAAATTTCCGGCATTATGCTATGTATAATCCGTTGGAAGGTGTAATGCGCAGTTTCCTGATCAGCTTAAAAGAGCAGGAAGTGGCCATCAGAGATACTGGCCGTACCTTTCATTTTGATGCCTGGGAAGCCATTCACACAGAAAACTCGCATAAATACTCATTGGATCAAATTAGCGAATTAGGTAAAACCTGCGGGTTTGAGATCGAAACGGTTTTTTACGATAACCGCAAACAGTTTGCAGATGTTCTCTTCTCGTTGCGCTAGCATATTTACAGCCCCAAATTTTAAACAGCCCTCTAACGTTCAGTTTCAGGGCTGTTTTTTTATACCTTTGTTAAAGCCAAAAATGTTAAACTCTATATCTTTTTAACGAATGGATTACATCTCCCTTGCCAGCGGCGCCAGTTATTTCAGTAGCCCGGAAGCAGCTACAAGTGCAGCCATTGCTTCACTGCATGCAGGCAACACCGTGTACGGACCTGCAGAAGGAACACCCGGACTTAGAAATGCAGTGTGCGCAAAATATGGTAGGGAGGGCGTTGAGGTAAAACCGGCGCAGGTACTCATCACACCAGGCAGCAAGCAGGCCCTCTTTAACCTGTTTACTATTTTGCTACGCCAGGGCGATGAGGTAGTAGTTCCCACACCTGCCTGGTTTGGGTTTCATGAATTAATGAAGTACAGCAACGGCATGCTAAAGCCCCTCGAAACAAAACAAGAGGAAGGATATAAGCTGACACCTGACATGTTGCGAAAATCCCTTAACAATTGTAGCCGTATACTTTTACTAACAAATCCGGGCAACCCCACAGGCAAGCTTTACAGCAAAGATGAACTGGAAGCCTTACTGCAGGTTGTGCAGGAATATCCTAATTTATTTATAGTTTCAGATGAGATTTACGACGATCTTACTTACTGCAGGTCTTTTACTCCTATCCTTTCCTGCAAAGGGGCTGACAAAGAAAAAACAGTCATCATAAACGGCTTTTCAAAAAACTATGCCATGTCCGGCTGGCGCATTGGTTACCTTGTAGGGCCGGAAGACCTTGTTGCAAAATGCATTGACTTTCAGGCAAGCACTTTATCTGGCATCAGCGTGTTTTTGCAGGATGCCGCTGAGGATACTCTAAATGCAAGTGAGCAGATCCTGGCACCTATGTTAACTGTGTTGTCCCAGAACAGGTCACTTATGCAGGAGGCCCTGGATGCGATTCCGGGCATATACTATTTCCAGCCAGAAGGAGCATATTATATTTTCCCTGATTTCAGCAATTACATTCACAAACTCACCCCGGATGGCACTGCGATAACTTCTGGTGATCATCTGTTTAAATATTTACGAGAGCAGCACCTGCTGGAACTGGCACCAGGTATAAACTTTGGGGCGCCGGCAAATGCACGTATGTCTTTTGCCATAGAAACGCCAAAACTAAATGAGGCAATGAGCAGGCTTCAGTATGCACTGGCCTTACTTGCTTAAAGAGGTCACGTAAAGGGAACAAAATTCTTCACTAAAATTAGTCGCTGAAATCTTACCGAGCCGGTATAAATAAGTATATTCATGCCTTTACTATACTACTTTATGAATACCCGCATTTCCTCTGGCATCAGCACTTTGCTGTTAATTTTACCCTTACTTTTCTCATCCTGCGACAAAGCGCCTGCCAACCAAACGGTTATGGCAGAAGAAATACCAGTCTCAGTTCCTGATTCCACTGCTATTTTCACAGCTTCTGTTACGAATGAAACTACTCCTGAACCGGCTGAGCCAGTCATTGATCTGAATGCTTCAGCTGCTGCTGTACTTTCCCGAAAACAGGTACCTATACTGTGCTACCACCAGATCCGGGACTGGCGCGACTCTGATTCGAAGCAGGCAAAGGATTACATTGTACCCATGGATCGTTTCCGGGAGCAGATTAAGATACTTGCTGACAGTGGCTATCACACTATCCTGCCAGACCAGTTAATAGCTTACCTTACCACAGGGGCACCACTACCTAAAAAACCGGTTATGCTGACCTTTGATGACACCAACCTGGATCAGTACACCAATGCTGTACCTGAACTTGAAAAGTATGGCTTTAAGGGAGTATTTTTTGTGATGACCGTGTCGTTGAACAGGCCACGTTACATGACAAGGGAACAGGTAAAGGAGCTTTCAGAAAAAGGGCATGTTATCGGAAGTCATACCTGGGATCATCATAACGTTAAAAAGTATGCGGGTCAGGATTGGGTAACACAGATAGAAAAACCTAAAGAGGTGCTTGAAGAGATAACCGGCCAGCAGATAACGTATTTTGCTTATCCTTTTGGCCTTTGGAACTCGCAGGCAATACCAGAGCTTAAAAGCCGTGGCGTAAGTGCAGCTTTTCAGCTGGCAACAAAGCAGGACGAGCAAGAGCCATTATTTACCATTCGCCGTATAATTGCCAGCGGCTACTGGGACTCCAAAAGGATGTATCAGAACATGGTAGGCAGCTTCGACTAACCCCACACTTCATGCAATTGGAAGTACCTCGTCATATGGGCATCGACTATGGCTCCAGGCTGGCTGGCACTACAGCAGTCGCAATGGTGCAAAATGGTCTTTTAGAAGTATGGCAAAGTACGCGTGGCCAGGATGCTGACAAATGGTTGCTTAATTTAACCAAAGCACTGAAGCCCAATACGGTATTTATAGATGCCCCTCTCTCATTGCCTAAAGTATACGCCGCTGATGATGCCTTTACCTCTGGCAGTGAATACTTCTACCGCGTTTGCGACAAGGAGGTTCAGGCCATGTCGCCAATGTTTCTAGGTGGGCTAACGGCACGGGCCATCAGGTTTAGAGTAACCCTGGCCGAGCAGGGCTTGCCGGCCCTGGAAACTTACCCCAGCCAGCTGGCAAAGCTGCTTTTCGAGCACCTGCCCGGATACAAAAAAGACCCTGAAGCACTCCCTGTTTTTACAGAGGCGCTACAAAGTCTTTTACCTGTATCAATTGCAGCAAGTCCTTCAAACTGGCATCAGTTTGATAGCTTGTTGGCATGGTTTAGTGGCTTTCGTCACCTGCAGGGCCAGTCCATACTTTATGGAGATGCCCGCGAAGGACGAATTATTGTTTAGTTGTCACCTACATCTGCAGCAGTTTCCAGCGTTCTGAATTCCATTTGCAAAGCTTTTATTTTCACTTCTGTGTCAGTTGGTATATTACCGGTGATCTCACTTTTACGTTGATTCAGTTTTTCCATCACCATTTTAGCCTTCTCCCAGTCCTTGTCAGTCCAGTTGCTTTTCTGAGCTCTGACATTTTCCATGAACGTAATGTAAGCTTCACGAACATTGGTCTCATTTATAGTTGATAAATCAGCCCAGTTACCCAAAAGGTTGCGTTCCCATTCACTCATCATACTATCCTGATGGCTGCGCATATACATTTCATCAGCATCTGTGAATTTGTTTTTCAGTTGCTGATACTCCTGTTTTACCTCGTCAGTAAAATTCTCCTGCTTCTGGTCTAACTCGCTGGTATGGCGGCTAAAATCCTGTTTAGCCTGTTTCCAGTCTTCCTCAGTTTTATCGGCTATGTTGGCCGTCGTAGTATTTACCCAGCTTCTAAAGTCATTTAATTCGTCTCCTACCCCTGTCTCAGTTTCCTTTGTGCCCGAGCAGGCACCTAACACGGCCAGGAACAACAGCATACTAATCCATAAAGATATTTTCTTTTCCATAGTTGTTTGTGTTTGATTTAACTAGCCCTACATACGCAAAGCAACACTTATTAGATATTTTAACAACCAGCAAACCAGAAACACTTGGAAAGTCATTGAATTCTAAACTCTTACATATCGAAGACGTATCTATTAATAGAAAAATAAACAAGATACTATTAAATATTTACATATTGCAATAGCTAATTTCAAAGATCGTAATAGCCTATACTACGAGTATGCAGGAGATGGCACAAGTGTAGTATAGGCTTTCTTTGTTTTAATCATCAGGGCCTGTAGCAACATATGCTACAGGCCCTGATGATTAAACAGATTTTACGCTATTTAAACATTGACTGATTAATGGAAAAGACGGATTTTTTTATGTTGGAGGCTATTCGCCTGTCCCTTACAAAAATGAAAGAGGGCTATGGTGGCCCATTCGGCGCTGTTATAGTTTACCAGGGAGAAATAATTGCACGGGGGTTTAATCGGGTTTTAGAAACAAACGACCCAACAACACATGCAGAAGTAGATGCAATAAGAAAAGCCAGCGAGGCAATGGGCTGCAGCGAACTAACGGAATGTGAACTATATACAAGTTGCGAACCATGTCCTATGTGCCTCGGCGCTATTTATTGGGCAAAACTAAAAAAGGTTTACTACGGAAACACACATCAGGATGCCGCCGCCATAGGTTTTGATGATGCATTTATCTATAAAGAAATCGAACGGCCATTATCGCAGAGGCACATACCCATGCTACAGTTGCTACCGGAAGAAGCCAAAGTAGCATTTGAGGAATGGCAGAAGCAAGAAAACAAAACAAATTGTTAAAGTAATGGCATAATACTTACTAGTGAATCCTCTGTATATTGCGCATGTTTTTCTGTTTCGGATTAAATAGCCCCAAAGTTTTTAATAGGTCCTCATGAAACTCATTCCCAAAATATACCTTGCATTCGGATCTATCCTGCTGGTTTTCATTTTTGTTACCGTTTCCTATGTAGAGCAGTCTGAAAATGTAGCTTCTGATGTAAATGACGCACTTAGGGCAGCAGAAATTATGCGCCTGGCTGAAAGCATGGAGAAGGCCATTATTGATTCGGAGACAGGTGTAAGGGGATACATGGTTTCAGATAACGAGTCTTTTTTAGTACCCTTTTATACCGGGCAGGAGGCATACCAGGAGTTGAAGCTGAGCCTCAACCAGCTTGTTGAGGATGCTCAGCAGCAGGAACGTTTACGCCTGATCGATTCAACATATACGGACTGGTTAACCTCCTTTGCTATTCCTTCCATTACACTTCAAAATGCTTCAATTGCCTCACCAGGCGAGGTAGCTGCTTTTGAAGAATTTAAAAAGACAAAAGTTAAAACCGGGGCAGGTAAAAGGCGAATGGACAATATCCGCAAGCACTTTTCAAGCTTTAAAGTGGAAGAGCAGATAGTCAGAGATCAAAGTGCGCAGGCGCTTCAAAGAAGCACCACCTTCACCGATAAACTTGCCATTACCTTAACCACAATTTGTGTGGTTATAGGGCTGGTTGTAGTTTACTTTTTGGCCAAAGCTATTCGGGTAAGATTAAAAGAGATTGCTCAAATGGCCAACGAAGTTGCGCAGGGACATTTTAATGTGCAGCTAAACGACGTTAAGAATGATGAGATCAGCCAGGTTTCCCATTCATTGAATATCATGGCTAAACGGCTCGACGATAGTTTTGCCTCACTGCAAAAGAAGAATCAGGAGCTAGACCAGTTTGCCTATGTCGTTTCGCATGACCTGAAAGCACCACTCCGAGCTATAAATAGTCTTGCAGAATGGATAGAAGAAGACCTTCCGGAAATCGACCCTGATGTGCAGCGAAACCTACAGCTGATGCGCGGACGCGTTTTTAGAATGGAAAACCTCATTAATGGTATTTTAGAATACTCAAAGATCGGACGAAAAGAATTCTCCTTAACAACCTTCTCCTGTGCTAAACTGGTGGATGAGATTTTCGACTCCCTGTCTCCGCGTCAAAACATTACGTGGCATGTGGGTAATGGCCTCCCTGTGATCACTTCAGAAAAGATCATGCTCCAGCAGGTGCTAACCAACCTAATTGGCAATGCAATCAAGTATAACGATAAGCCTGAACCTCTGATCGAGGTTGGCTGTGATCCAGTTGGTGAAGGTTATGAATTTTGGGTGAAAGACAATGGTCCGGGTATTCCGGAAGAGTATCACCAGAAAGTTTTCGGAATTTTTCAGACAATGGAGTCACGCGATACCCGCGAAAGCACAGGGGTTGGTCTGGCGATCGTAAAGAAAATATTAGAAGAAAAAGGGGGGCATATCAGAATTGATTCTGAAGCAGGACAAGGCAGCAGGTTTCTTTTTTTCTGGCCAGTTTCAACCCTGCCTGAACAAGTGGAGTTAACAGCGGATACCACTTTTGCTTAAATATTGACAGCATGGATGCTACTAAAGATTGTCAGGAAAAGCTGCAGCAGTCGCAGCAGGACATGGAAGAGTTCGCTTGTATTGTGTCTCATGACTTAAAGGCTCCTATACGTGCCATAACAAATCTTTCCTCCTGGATAGAGGAAGATTTGGGGGAAGAAATATCGGAAGATGTAAAGCAGAACATGGGACTGCTGCGGAACAGGTCGAACCGTTTAGAGAAGATGATCGAAGCATTGCTGCTTTACTCGCGCGTTTCACGGCATGATCTGGGTACGGGTACGGTTGACCTGGAGGATATGCTTGGCAAACTAGCACAACAATATCCTACACAACTTGTGTTAGAATTAGAAGCACCATTACCTGTGTTTCAAACCTATGCTATTAAACTGGGGCAGGTCTTTGAAAATATAATATCAAATAGCGTCAAATTCAGCACTGTAACACCGGCTGTAGTAAAGGTAAGTTGTAACCCGGTTAATGAGGACTTTTATGAGTTTAAGGTGAGTGACAATGGTCCTGGTATTCCCCAGGAGGTGTTAGGTAAAATCTTCAATTTGTTTTACACTGTGTCTTCTAAAGATACTTTTGATTCAGTAGGTGCAGGATTAGCAATTACAAAGAAAATTGTGAATTTTGCAGGAGGATCAATTTATGCTGCCTCCAACAACAACGAAAGCGGACTTACTGTATGTTTTACATGGCCAAAGTTAGTTAACAACAAAGCTTAAATCAGATGACCGAAAAACTGGTTAATATTCTTCTTGTAGAAGATGATGAGGTAGATATAATGAATGTGCAGCGTGCATTCAAAAAGAATAGCATTAAAAACCCCCTTTTTATTGCAAAAAACGGCTTGGAGGCACTAGAGATGCTCCGTTCAGAGCAAGTCCCTTTTCCGCATATAATTATCCTGGATATCAATATGCCAAAGATGAACGGTATAGAGTTCCTGAAGGAACTTCGGGCAGATGACAGGTTCAAAAGTGCCAGCGTATTTATTATGACAACTTCAAATGAGGATAGCGACAAAATAAACGCTTACAATTTCAATGTTGCCGGGTACATTCTGAAGCCTCTCTCCTTTGAAAAATTCATTTCTTCTGTAGCTACATTAGACAGTTACTGGAAGTTATGTGAGCGTCCTTAGTCTCCTTCACCTCCCTCCCTACCAGAAAAACCGACTTAATCTTTACTTGTTACACAAGTATTTAGTACTGCAACAAGTTTATATACAGCAGGTGCTGTTACCTGATTGCCTTGAATGATGGCAATAAAAGCACCTTACTCTTGACCTTTTGCTTTACTGATACACTATTGATTTAACGTGCCTACTTTTTTAGATATTTCGGAAGAATCATCAGAGGAGATTAGAATCCTGATCATAGATGACGATGAGGTAGACCAAATGGCTATCACACGTTCCCTCCTGAAGTCCAGACTAGTATCAAAGGTATTTACTTCAACTACCGCTAGTGAAGGACTTAAACTCCTTCAGGAAAGTGATTTTGATTGTATTTTCGTTGACTTCAAACTACCTGACATGGACGGATTGGAGCTGATGGGAAAAATCAATGAATTGCAGGTAAAGGCACCTGTACTAATCGTTACCTCACACGGCGATGAGCGCATCGCTGCACAAGCTATCCGCTTAGGGGCAGCAGATTACATTCCTAAAAGCTTACTGACACCTGAAGGCATCTTCCATAGTATCCGAAATGCACTACGCCTGCAGAAAGCAAAGTATGACCGCCAGTTAGCCGAGGAGCAGCTCCGATCCACACAAGATCAGTTGGAACTCATCATTTCCAACTCTCCGATGGCATTCTGGAATGTTAACAAGGACGGTATATTACTATTTGCCAAAGGAATGGCTTTTGATTGGTTAGGCTTTAACTACCATGAAATAATTGGCAAATCAGTTTTTGAAGTTTACAAACGCTATCCCCGGATCATTAGCCGGTTCCAGAAGGCCCTGAGAGGAGAGGTAATTCAGTCAGTCGATGAGATTGGAGCATATTATTTCAAGTCACATTACATGCCTGTATTTAGCAGCTCTGGAAAAGTGGTTGGTGTTACAGGATTTGCCATTGATATAACCGAGCGAATTAACAATGAGCGTGATCTGACGAAGGCTAAGGAAATAGCCGAGAAATCAGTGCAGGTGAAGGAGCAGTTCCTGGCGAATATTAGCCATGAGATACGCACACCCATGAATGGTATCATCGGTTTGACCCACGTTCTCCAGAAAACCCACCTTGGCTCAGAACAGCAAAAGTACCTGGGTGCCATTCAAAAGTCAGCAGACAATTTGATGGATATAATCAACGACTTGCTTGATTTCTCTAAAATAACAGCGCAGCAATTTACTTTTGAGGAAGTAGAGTTTAACCTACCAGAACAGATCACTGATGTGATCGAGTTAATGAACAGTAAGGCATCTGAGCGGACCAACACACTGGAATTTACTATTGATCCCAGTGTTCCGAACCGGATTATAGGCGATCCACTGAGGTTACGCCAGGTGCTATTGAACCTGGTTGGAAATGCGATTAAATTCACACAGAACGGAACAATTAAAGTTTTTGCTCAGGTGCTGCAGGAACGGGAACACGATCTGTTGATGGAGTTCATAGTAGAAGACACAGGCATAGGTATCTCACCTGAAAAAATACATACAGTTTTCGAAAGCTTTAACCAGGGCAGCAACGACACTACCCGTAAATACGGTGGTACAGGTTTAGGTCTAACCATCTCAAAAAACATAGTTGAAATGCAGGGAGGAGCAATTTCTGTGCGTAGTCAGCTTATGCAAGGCAGCACTTTTACTTTTTCACTACCATTCAAAAAGCTTCAGGAAGTAAAGCCAAAAGAGCCGGTAGTTGTAAACACAGCATTTATACAGGAAGTTGATATGAGCGGATTACACATATTATTGGCAGAGGACAACGAAATCAATCAGCTTCTCATCAGAACTGTTTTAACCAATTGGGGCGTAGATATAGACATCGTTAACAACGGTGTGGAAGCGCTGGACCAATACATGTTCAATCAATATGACTTGATTTTGATGGACATGCAAATGCCTGAGATGGATGGCTATGAAGCCATAGCACAAATCCGTGCGTTAAACTCGGAAAAAGCGACAGTGCCGATTATTGCACTCACCGCGCATGCCTCTTCCGACGAAGCTGAAAGATGTATTTCTGCGGGAGCAAATGCTTATGTAGCAAAACCTTTTGAGCAGATCGAGCTAAAGCAGGCTATCTATAATCTTACAAAGGCAAGCACTGAAACAGAAACAACTATTGCTTCAGTAAATTTGCAGAGCCTTGAGGATATGGCTGATAATAGCTCTGCTTTTATGCTTGAAGTACTATCCATGTATATCAGCAGTATACCTGACTCTGTCTGCTCACTGGTGCAGCTGGTTGAGGATAATAATTTAGAGTCACTTCATGTTAACCTGGTCGAGTTCTATGATAGCGTTATTATTATCGATGCGCAACCATTGGTTAGTATCATAGAAGCAATGCAGGTGGCGCTGAAGCTGCACGACCTGCCACTTTTGCAGCAACTTTCTAATCAAATTCAATCCGAACACCGGCAAGTAATAGTGTTACTAGAAAAGGAGTTTGCTAAAACGAAACAAACCGCTAACTACTAGCCATAAAAATACCAAAATTAAAAAGGGCTATACTTTACAAGTATAGCCCTTTTTAATTTTTTATTCGCTTGTCTGCTAACGCTTCATCAGGTTAGCCAGGTTACCCAGACCACCACGTTTGCCAGACATTTTATTCATTGATCGCATCATTTTGCGCATGTCGTTAAACTGCTTCATCAGGTTGTTCACCTGCTGCACATCTGTTCCGCTACCTTTTGCAATTCGCGCACGGCGGCTACCACTGATCATATCAGGGTTCTCTCGCTCAGCAGGAGTCATAGATTTGATGATGGCTTCAATTGGCTTGAAAGCATTGTCATCTATTTCCACATCCTTCAAAGCCTTTCCAACACCAGGTATCATACCTACCAGGTCTTTGATATCACCCATCTTCTTGATCTGCTCCAGCTGTGTCAGGAAGTCGTCGAAGTTAAACTGGTTTTTACGGATCTTTTTGTTGATACGCTTTGCCTCATCCTCGTCGAAAGCCTGCTGTGCACGCTCCACAAGAGAGATAACGTCGCCCATGCCCAGGATACGCTGTGCCATACGATCCGGGTAGAAAAGGTCAAGCGCTTCCATTTTCTCACCAGTAGAGATAAACTTGATCGGCTTTTCTACTACAGCACGAATAGACAGTGCTGCACCACCACGTGAGTCACCGTCTAATTTTGTCAGAACTACTCCGTCAAAATTGATGCGCTCATTAAAGGTCTTAGCTGTGTTTACCGCATCCTGGCCAGTCATGGAGTCAACCACAAACAGTGTTTCAGAAGGTTTTACAGCAGCCTTGATCTCTGCAATTTCTTTCATCATTGCCTCATCCACGGCCAAACGACCTGCGGTGTCAATGATAACTACTTTTTTATTCGTCTTTTTAGCGTGCTCGATAGCATTCAAAGCAATCTGAACCGGGTTTTTATTTTCCAGTTCTGTGTAAGCCTCTACGCCTACCTGCTCAGCCAAAACCTGCAACTGGTTGATCGCAGCCGGACGGTACACGTCGCAGGCAGCTACCAACACGCTACGACCCTGCTTTTTAATGTACTGCGCCAACTTACCAGTAAAGGTAGTTTTACCAGAACCCTGCAGACCAGCGATCAGAATGATAGCCGGATCACCTTTCAGGTTAATATCCTGCTTCTGACCACCCATCAGCTCAGTAAGCTCTTCGTGCATGATCTTCACCATTAACTGACCTGGCGAAACAGCGATCAATACATCACGGCCTAAAGCCTCTTCTTTAACCTTATCAGTTACAGTTTTAGCAACTTTATAGTTAACGTCGGCATCAACCAGGGCACGGCGTACCTCTTTGATCGTTTGCGCAACATTTATTTCTGTTATGCTTCCCTGGCCTTTAAGCGTCTTAAAGGCATGTTCTAATTTGTTACTTAAATTATCAAACATCTCTTTTTCTGGATTTACCTACAAAAATAAGCAATATACTTCTGATATACGAATGAGGAACGTGGTTTTTCCTGTAATAGGAACGAGTGTGCGTTCAACAAGATTCCACGCGATGCTACATGCTGCTAATAGCTAACAATTGAACAGCATTTGCTGCAAACCGTAATTATATTTTTATATTTGATACGAACGAAATTCGTTTTACTTTGAAAAAAACTGACCAGACAGACCTTTTATACATTTCTTATTACTGGCCCCCTTCCGGAGGACCCGGCGTACAGCGGGGACTGAAATTTTGTAAGTACCTGCCCCAGTTTGGTATACAGCCAACAGTTCTCACAGTTGACGAGAAACAGGCTTCCTATGCCCTTCTTGACCCTTCTTTTGCAGATGAAGTACCTCCCGGCTTAAAAGTATACCGCACGAATACATCTGAGCCTTTCGAGTACTACAAAAAATTATCGGGCAAAAAAGAAATTCCTTATAGCGGCTTTGCGAATCAAAACTCCAAGGATTCGCTTCTTGACAAAGTATTTAAGTTTGTACGGGGAAACCTTTTCATACCTGATGCGCGGGTTGGGTGGAACAAGCATGCACTTGCGAAAGCGGAAGAACTGCTTAAAAACGGCACCTTTAAAGCTATCCTCACCACAAGTCCACCACACTCAACTCAGCTGATCGGGCTTAAGCTTAAACAAAAGTATAACCTAACCTGGATTGCCGACCTGCGAGACCCCTGGACGGACATACATTATTATGATCAACTGTATCATACTGCACTGGCCAAGCGCCTGGATGCTAAATATGAAAAACAGGTATTGCAGCATGCTGATGCCATTCTCGTTACAAGCGAAGATACCAAGCGTCTGTTCCTAAACAAGCCGGCAAGTATTGATTCCAGGAAAATTCATGTGATCCCGAACGGGTATGACGGGGCTGACTTCACATTTGACAGCAAGCCACCTAAGAATGAGTTTATCATTACCTATACAGGAACAATCACCGAGAATTATAACATCGATGTCTTCCTGAAAGTGCTGGCAACCCTGCTTTCACTTTTCAGCGATATCAATTACAAGCTGCGTTTTGTAGGAAAGGTCTCAGAGGGTATGAAAAAGCGTATCGAAAAAGCGGGATTGCTTGGTATTACAGAGTTTATACCTTACGTGCCACACCAGGAGTCCATTAAATATATGATGGAGAGTACTGTATTGTTCCTCGCCATAGCCGACGTTGATAATGTATATGCCAATGTGCCGGGCAAGCTTTTCGAGTACCTGGCCTCCAACAAGCCGATCATTGCCCTGGGACCCGTTCATTCAGATATGGACCGTATAATTGATGAATGCGGCGCAGGGCGCCTGTTCCACTACACAGCCCATGACCTGATGCTGGATCATATGACACAGTGGAGCAAAGCATGGAAGATCAACCCAAATCTGGACCTCCCCTACATCAACCACTCCCGCTTTTCAAGGGAATCACTTTCAAATGAACTGGCTGAATTAATAAAAGGCCTCCTGAAATAAAATTAAATTTAGTACCATGGAAGCAGTATTTCAGGCTGCTGATTAACTACACTACTTGGGATGACCTACCTGTGTACCCTTTCGTTAAAATAAGTATCTTGCAACACTAATTGGGTGACCATTTTATGCCCGATGTATAAAGCAAAAAAATTAAGAATGGCATTAGACCTTAACAACAAGGCTATATTAATAACGGGCGGTACAGGCTCGTTTGGTAAAAAATTCGTGGAAATGGTATATGCACGCTTTCCGAATGTGAAGCGTGTCGTTATATACTCCCGAGATGAGCTGAAGCAGTTCGAAATGTCGCAGGTTTACCCGCACAGTAAGTACAACTCTATCCGTTATTTTATTGGTGATGTACGTGATGGGGACCGCTTTAAACGAGCCTGCGAAGGAATTGATATCATCATACATGCCGCAGCTTTGAAGCAGGTGCCAGCAGCAGAGTATAACCCAATGGAGTGTATCAAAACTAATGTGCTTGGTGCTGAAAACGTAATTAATGCAGCGCTGGATTGCGGGGTAAAAGATGTGGTAGCACTATCTACGGACAAAGCAGCTGCCCCTATCAACCTGTATGGCGCAACTAAACTCTGTTCTGATAAACTTTTTGTTGCTGCCAACAACATGCGCGGAAAACGTGATATACGCTTTTCGGTCGTACGATACGGCAATGTCATAGGATCCAGAGGCTCTGTTGTACCCTTTTTCCTGAAAAAACGGACAGATGGTGTTTTGCCAATAACGCATCCGGAAATGACCCGCTTTAATATTTCTCTGGAAGAAGGTGTAGAACTGGTATTTCATGCGCTCGAAAATCACTGGGGCGGAGAAATTTTTGTTCCGAAGATACCTTCTTATCGTATTACAGATGTAGCAGAAGCTATTGGCCCGGACTGCAAACAGGAGATTGTAGGTATACGCCCGGGAGAAAAGTTGCACGAAGAAATGATCACTGAGACAGACTCATTGAACACCGTTGAATTAGACAAATACTACGTGATACTTCCGTCAACGCCTATTTGGAGCCCGGAGGATTTCCTGAAAGCGCACAACGGGAAAATGACCGAACTGGGTTTTAAATATAACTCCGGTACCAACTCCGACTGGCTTTCAGTAGAACAGCTAAGAGAGCAGATTCGCGAGCATGTAGATCCTAACTTCACAGTTTAGAAAGCCACAGCACACAAGACTTAATACGCGTGACACAGAACTCAGAACCCAGAACCAAAAATAAAATGATTCCCTACGGCCGTCAAAACATCACGGATGCGGACATTGCTGCGGTGGTGGAGACGCTAGCTTCGGATTTCCTGACGCAGGGGCCGCGCGTGGCTGAATTCGAGCAGGCCTTTGCCGACTACGTGGGCGCCCGCTACGCCGTGGCCTGCGCTAACGGCACGGCTGCCCTGCACCTATGCACGCTGGCCCTGGGGGTAAATGAGGAGAGCCGGGTGATCACCACCCCTATTACCTTTGTGGCTTCGGCTAACTGCGTGCGCTACTGCGGCGGTGAGGTGGCCTTCAGCGACATCGACCCTGAAACGGCCCTGCTGGACATAGACAAGGTGCGGCAGATGCTGGAGAGCAAGCCCAGGGGCTATTACTCAGGGCTTATCCCCGTAGACTTCGCCGGCAATCCGGTGAACCTGGAGGCTTTCCGGAAACTGGCCGATGAACACGGCCTATGGATCATTGAGGATGCCTGCCACGCCCCCGGCGGCTATTTTATTGACAGCCAGGGCGAAAAGCAGCACTGCGGCAACGGCAAGTATGCCGACCTGTCAATCTTCTCCTTTCATCCGGTCAAGCACATCGCCACAGGCGAGGGCGGCATGGTAACCACCAATGATGAGCGACTTTACAAAGAGCTGCTGAGGCTACGCACCCACGGCATCACCCGCGACCCGCAGGAAATGGAAGAGAACCACGGCGGCTGGTACATGGAAATGCAGGAACTGGGCTATAACTACAGAATTCCGGACATGCTCTGCGCCCTGGGCATTTCGCAGCTCAACAGGGCCGAAGCCGGCCTTGCCCGCCGCAGGGGAATTGCCCGGGTATATGATAAAGCTTTTGACGGCATAGAAGGCATCGGGCTGCTCAAGACAACACCTGCTGCGCTGGGCACAGACGAGGAGACAGGTCACGCCTATCACCTTTATGTGATACAGGTGGCAGACCGCAGAGGGCTCTACGACTACCTGCGCGAGCACGGCATCTTTGCACAAGTACATTATATCCCGGCTCACCTGATGCCCTACTACCGCGACCTGGGCTATAAGAAAGGAGATTTTCCTGAAGCTGAGGACTACTACGCCGGCTGCCTGAGCCTGCCGATGTATCCGACGCTCACGCAGGAAGAGCAGGAGTATGTGATCGAGAAGGTGAAGGAGTTTGTGGGGTAGTGAAAAGCCTCGCGATCATACCGGCCCGCGGGGGGAGCAAGCGCATTCCCCGCAAAAACATCAAGGACTTCCTGGGCAAACCCATCATCGCTTATACTATCGAGGCAGCCCTAAACTCAGGACTGTTCGAGGAAGTGATGGTCTCCACGGATGACGAGGAAATTGCCGCGATGGCCCGCCAGTACGGTGCCGTGGTGCCTTTTTTGCGTTCACCGGAAACCTCTGACGATTTTGCCACCACAGCCGCCGTGCTGAGCGAGGTTTTACAAAAATATGCTGCCCAAGGCAGGGCGTTTGATTATGCCTGCTGCCTCTATCCCACCGCCCCCTTCGTGACGGGCAAGATGCTGTCAGAAGCCTATGGCAAGTTAATGGCGGGAGACTTTGACACGGTATTCCCGGTGCTGCGCTACTCCTACCCGATCTGGCGCAGCCTCAGAGTGGAAGGGGACAGGGCGGTGTTGAACTGGCCTGAGCACCTGGAGAGCCGCTCCCAGGACCTGCCCCCCGCCTTTCACGACGCCGGCCAGTTCTACTGGTTCCGGGTAGGGCGCTTCTTGGAGAAGCTGGCCCTGTTCACTGACAGGTCAGGGGCCATCGAGCTCAGTGAGCTGGAGGTGCAGGACATTGATAGCGAGACGGATTGGAAACTGGCCGAACTCAAATACAAGCTGCTGCATCACCTTGACTGAGAGATATACACATAAGGACAAGCCACGCATCATTTTCCGCGCCGACGGCGACAGCCGCATCGGGCTGGGGCATGTGGTGCGCTCGCTGGCGCTTGTCCAGATGCTGGGCCGGGAATTCGAGTGCGTGTTCGCCATTCAGGCACCGGCACCGGAGTTGCAGGAACAGATAAAGGACGCCTGTGACGGGGTGATCACACTCCCCGCCTGCGCCCCGGACGAAGAGAGGTTCATGCACGAGCTCGATGCCTACATCGCCCCAGACGTACTCGTGGTGCTGGACGGTTATAACTTCACAACCGCTTATCAAAAAAACATCAAAAGCAAAGGCTGTCCACTGGTTTGTATCGATGACGTCCACGCTTTCCCGTTTGTAGCGGATGTGGTGCTCAACCAGGCCGGCGGCGTGGACGCTGACGCGTATAAAGCGGCGCCATACACCAAGCTGCTGCTGGGGCCGCAGTACGCTTTGCTGCGCAGGCCCTTCCTGGAGGCAGCCAGGGAGCCCAGAGCGGTTCCGCCGGGGGAGACTCGCGTCTTCCTGAACCTGGGAGGGGCTGACCCGCAGAACCGCACGCTGCGGGTGGCCAGGGAGCTGGAGGCTTTCTCCCCTGTGGGCAAGGTGGAGCTGGTGGTAGGAAGCGCTTACCGTCACCTGCCTGAGCTACAGGAGTGGCTCCAGGACAAACCCGCCTACAAGCTCCACCAGAACCTGGACGCAGAAGCCATGTGCCGGCTCATGAGAAGCTGCGCCGTGGCCATCACTTCGGCCAGCGGCGTGGCCTACGAGTACGCAGCGGTGGGCGGGCTGCTCTTCGTGCTGCAGACAGCCGAGAACCAGGCGGGGCTCTATCGCTTCCTGACCAGAACGGGCCTGGCCAAAGCGTATGAGATACTGCCACAAGAACTAAGCCGGGAACTGACCGCTTCTTTTCAGCAAGCAGTAGGCCTGCAGCGCCAGTTCTTCGACGGAAAGTCAGACGAGCGGCTACGGGAGGTGTTCCAAGTACTTGCGCTGATGGCCAGTGTTACGATCCGCGAGGTTACCATACACGACCTGATGCTGCTTTTCGACTGGGCCAACGACCCGGAGGTGCGCAAGCAATCCTTCAACCCGGACCCGATCCTGCTGGAGAGCCACACCCGCTGGCTGAAGGCAAAGCTGGAAGATGAACGGGCAATGCTGTATATTGCAGAGGCCGACGGGGTGCCTGCCGCCCATATTCGCTTTGAGCTGGAGAATGGCACAGCCACCATCAGCTACCTGATCGGCCCCGCCTTCCGGGGACGGAGTTTGGGGCACGTGGTGCTGCAGAAGGGCGTGGCCGCGCTGTTGCGGCACCGGCCCGAGGTGAGGCTGGTGGAGGGACTGGTGCAAAAAGAGAACCTGGCCTCCGTCAGGGCATTTGAGAAAGCGGGCTTCAGACGCGGCATGCCGGACCCACAACATCCCAAGGCGTACCGTTTCCTCATGGAGGAGCCCCAGAAACAGTAAATTAGAGAGAAAAAATGATCAACGATATTAACATCGCCGGCCGTATGGTCGGCCCCGCTCACAGGCCTTTTATCATCGCCGAGATGTCAGGCAACCACAACCACTCGCTGGAACGGGCCCTGGCCATCGTGGACGCCGCTGCCGACGCCGGTGCCGACGCCATCAAACTGCAGACCTACACGGCCGACACCATGACGCTGCCCGGCGCCCTCACCATCGCCGACGAGAACTCGCTGTGGAAGGGCCGTGAGCTCTACGACCTCTACCAGGAGGCCTACACCCCCTGGGAGTGGCACCAGCCTATTTTTGAGCGGGCCAGGGAGCGGGGGATGATCGCCTTCTCCTCTCCCTTCGATGAGTCGGCGGTGGACTTCTTGGAGGAGCTGAATGCGCCAGTCTACAAGATCGCCTCCTTTGAGAACACCGACCACCCGCTGCTGCGCAAGGTAGCGGCCACGGGCAAACCGGTGATCATGAGCACGGGGGCCGCCACATTATCAGAGCTCGACGAGGCCGTGAAGGTACTGCGCGATGCGGGGTGCAGAGAGCTTATACTTTTAAAGTGCACCAGCACCTATCCGGCCACGCCGGAGAATACCAACCTCCGGACCATCCCCCACATGCGCGAACTGTTCGGGGTGCAGGTAGGCCTCTCGGACCATACCATGGGCGTGGGCGCCGCCGTGGCCGCCGTGGCCCTTGGCGCGACGGTCCTGGAGAAGCACTTCACACTGCTCCGGGAAGACGGAGGCGTGGACTCCGCCTTCTCACTGGAACCCGATGAGCTGCAGGCGCTGGTGACAGAGTCCGGGCGGGCCTGGCAGGCACTGGGCAAGGTGCAGTACGGCGTGCAGCGTGCAGAGGAGAAGAGCCGGCTCTTCAAGCGCTCGGTGTATGCGGCCAAGGACATCGCGGCCGGCGAGGCCTTGACAAAGGAGAACATCCGTGTCATCCGGCCCGGGCTGGGCTTGGCGCCCAAGTATTACGAACAGCTGCTGGGCAAAGCCGCCAAAAAGGGCATAAAGGCCGGAACGCCCCTCAACTGGGAACTGGTGTAAGGATGGGCAAGTGGTATGCCATTTATAGCAGTATTCTTTATCTGCATTTTTCAAAAGGTTTTTATCAGCTTCCGGAAAGTGCGAAGAGTACAGTTTCTCCAAAACGCCTTTACATGCGGCTGCTCAAAATGGCTGGGTATACTGTCTTGCGCCTTTTAGGTAACCTCATTGATAAGGTAGAAAATCCAGGTGCATTAAAAGGGAAAGTATGGCTTTATGTTG
This sequence comes from Pontibacter sp. MBLB2868, assembly GCF_051904785.1. NCBI lineage: Bacteria > Pseudomonadati > Bacteroidota > Cytophagia > Cytophagales > Hymenobacteraceae > Pontibacter > Pontibacter sp. MBLB2868. Next base: position 1,904,837 of record NZ_CP196710.1, read on the forward strand.
TAAGCCAGAATAATTACGAAAGTTTACAGTTCCTGAAAGATAACTTGCCAGATACAATTTTTGTGGCAGGCCAAAGCAAAGAAATAGGCAGATACAATGCAGCTGTTGAGCGCTTGTCGCTACGGCACAAGCTACTTTATTATTACAAATACCCTCCCCTATTCTTTCAATTTCTGAAGCAGAAGCATAACAGCATACTCCGTTTTCCTGACCTATTGTATGATGCCATGGGGTTTTATGAAGTATACCTGGCAAAGCTGAATCGCTATAAACCTAAGGCCATTGTATTTGCAAACGATCATAATGCAGATGCAAGGGCTATGCTTTTAGCGGCAAAAGCATCCGGGATCAAAACTGCTTATATTCAACATGCTAGTGTTAGCTCCCTTTTCCCTCCGCTAGAGTTCGACTTAAACCTGCTGGAGGGCCAGGATGCTTTGGATAAGTATAAGCAATGCGGACCAATCTCAGGTACTGTAAAACTAATAGGTATGCCTAAAGCCGATGCTTTTTTACCATTTAGAAACCACAGTCAAACTATTAAGAGAATCGGTATTGGCTGCAACCTGATGGATTCTATAAGTGAATTAGAAAAATTAGTTAAAGAAATTTCACAGCAGTTACCGGCGTTACAAATAATTATTCGTCCACACCCCCGTGATACCAGAAGTTTCTCTTTCTTGTCTAGTGCTTCTCCTAACGTTACTATATCAGATAGCAGCTCCGTAAAAACGTTCGATTACCTGCGACTGATAGATGTTCAGGTTAGTGGGAATTCAGGTATACATCTGGAAGCAGTACTACTTAATGTATGGTCTATCTATTATGATTTTAATCCGGCTCATCAGTTAGAAGATTACTATGGCTTTATTAAATCTGGCTTGATAGATAAGGCAGGTACTCCATTTCAGTTAGTAAACTTGATTCAATCTCATCTGAATTCTAAACCAGAGGTAATCCTAAGAGCTAAGTATTATAATGCTACAGTGGGTAATGAATATGATGGAAGAAGCAGTAACCTGGCGGTAAAGTATATCAAAGATTTTATAAGCTAAAAAATCATATTTTCTATATATTGTGTTCTAATTTAATTTAAAACATAATAGTTTGAGAATAAAGATTTACGCCTGCTTATTTTTCAGTATCCTTTCTATCTGTTCAATCAGTTCTGCTTACGCCCAAGGCCCTAAAAATGCTTTAAAACTGGATGGACAGAACGATTTTGTAGAATTCAGCAACGATAATCGTGGAATCACGAACCAGCTGACTGTAGAAACCTGGATAAAAACCAGTTCAAGCGGACACCACCATATAGTTTCTAAATATGACCGTGATGCGGAATTTGGATTTCAACTACTTATCCAAAATGGAAAAGCGGGCTTAGCAGGAAGAGATGGCTCCGGAAACTATAGATTTTCCGGGTATTCTTCCACTATCGTTACAGACAATAACTGGCATCATATTGCTGGGGTAGTTCAGAATGGAACCTGGATGATTTATGTTGATGGGATAATGGAAAATCAGTTAATAACCGGATACTCAGCTACAGTGTTAGCTAGTAACCAAAATCTTCTGATAGGAAACTACTATTATGTATATTTAGGGAATCATTTTTATCCTGGACAGGTAGATGAGATCAAGCTTTGGAAGAAAGCACTTACTGCTGAAGAAATTAGACAGAATATGTGTCAGTCTATTTCTTCACCTTCAGCAGACTTAGTAGGCTATTTCAAATTAAATGAGAGTTCGGGTAACACAGTAAAAGACTATAGTTCATTACAACTCAGTGGTACTCTCAAAAATGTAAATACTTCCTCCTCGTGGGTAACTTCTGGTGCTCCGATTGGTGACAGAAGCGTTTATCGCTATGCTGACAATTGGAATAATTCACTTGAACTAATAACAGATATTGCCAATTTCTCTATTTCCAGGGCAGATGCAGCTATTAAAGGCTTTCACCTTTACCAAATAAATGCAACTCCAAGTAATACTGCCGGGTTGCCAAACGCACAGGAAATAAAAGAATACTACGGTCTTTTTAAGGTGGGTGCCCCAGACAAGAAATATAAAATTTGGTTTAAGCAGTACAACCTGAATTGCAGTGCGGACTTATACCGGCGGGATAACAACGCCTCCTCGCCATGGGTTGCTGTTGCAGATACTGTTAATGCACCTGTTTTGATCTACCATAGTACTGAAAATTATGGAGAATATGCTGCCATTGGCAAAGCAAATGCACCAATAACAATAAATGGCCCGACAACTATCTGTACAGGTACTACCGCTTCTTTAAGTGTAACAACTGATAATGGAACGGTAATATGGAATACAGGTGCCACAACTAAAAGTATACAAATTTCCAGATCTGGCACCTATTCTGTAACTGTTATAGAAAACAGTTGTGAGCGTACTGCATCTATCACAGTTCAGGAAGCCACACCTGTAACAGTTGACCTTGGCGCAGACAGAAACCTCTGTTTTGGTGAAAAAGTAACCTTGTCGGCCCCTGCAGGCCAGGCTGCTTATAAATGGAACACGGGAGCAACTTCACCTTCTATAACAGCAGCTACAACTGGTAATTATTGGGTAGAAGTAACCAATACTGCCGGCTGTGTAACCCGCGACGAAGTAAAAATTACAGTACGAAATGAGCCTAAACTGCAGTGGCAAAGCGAAACTTTTGTGTGTTATGGCAAACCAGTTACTATAAATGCAACAGTTGAAGGAGCTACGTACCTGTGGAGCAATGGCCAAACAACACCAGCTATCGAAGTAACGCAACCTGGAATATACAAAGTATATATTTCAGTAAATGGTTGTACAATGGAACGTGAAGCAGTTGTCTCTAACGACGAATGCCCTGTCATTCCGAACATTATTACGCCCAATAAAGATGGCAAAAATGATGTGTTTGTGGTGGAGGGTGTGGAGCCATCTACCCTGGAAATTGAAATTTTTAACCGTTGGGGAAAATCTATCTACCAAAGTGTTCGTTATGACAACGGCTGGTCCGCTGATGGCATGCCTGCCGGTTTATACTTTTATCATTTAAAAAGCAGTCGCTCTCAAAATACGTTTAGGGGCTGGCTCGAAGTCATAAAATAGCTTTGCATCAAATTAATTATATTCTCCAACATTTTCACCTTCTCTATCCTGGAGCGAAGGAAGTCTCTATACATTACAGCACCGAAGAGGATCTTTTACTTAGAAGCCGCATAAGGGTACAAAAATATACCGGCGGTTTCTTTGAGCAAAAACGTCCGCGTCCGCAACAGGTTATATGGCGTGAGTGGAACGGAGAACGCTTGCCCTTCTTTTTTGATGCAGAAAATGAACAGGAACTTGTGACTTACCACGCTGATGGTACAGCCACTATTAACTATGATATCATTGCATCAGCTTTTTACCTGCTGAGTGGCTGGCAGGAGCACTATGGAGTGGAGCGTGATAAATTCGGACGATATACATACAAAGCCAGCGTACAGGCAAAATATGGCTTTATCACCAAACCAGTGGTGAATTACTACTTTGACTTGTTAAAGGAAGTTATAGAGCGTGTGTACCAGAAAGACATCAGCCATAACCTGTGGGGTAATTATAATTTTGCCAGTTGCCTCACCTGCGACGTAGATCGACTGAACAGCGCCTGGAAGGCTTCCGGGAAGCAGCAGTTGAAAGCAGGCAACATGAAAAATTTAGGGGCTCTGTTACTCAGAAAAGCTGTTGGAAAAGATGCCTGGAATAATTTAAGCGAAGTAACCGCACTGGCAGAAAAATATGGCGCTAAAGTTACCATGTTCTTCCTGCCCAGTGACCAAAGGTATAATGGGTATCCGAATGCTGACTATGATCTCACAAAAGCAAAATACCAAAAACTTGTACAGAGTATCGCCGATACAGAGCATGAAGTGGGCCTTCATGGTAGCTTTGGCACGTCCAATGACCTGGTGCAGCTAAAAGCAGACATGCGGAAACTGCCAGTTCAGGTAAATGGAAACCGCTTTCACTACCTCTGCTACCAGCCGGAAAAAACAGAACAGGTTTTGCAGCAGAGTAAGCTGCAGTATGACTCTACCCTTGGTTTTGCCGAACATATTGGTTTCAGAAACTCATACTGCCACCCTTTCTACCCTTTCGATTTTAAGAACAGGAAAGCCAGTCCTACTTTAGAATTGCCACTTTATTTGATGGACACTTCGCTTTACAACATCAGTTATATGCATTTAAAACCTTCTGATGTGCTTGCAGCCGTTAAACCGCTAGTTGATGAAGTAAAGAAGTTTAAAGGTTTGTTTACCTTGCTTTGGCACAATGAGAATTTCTCCGCTTACTCAGAATATCCCGTTCTTAAAGGCAACCCTAGTTGGCGGGAAGTACTGGAGCAGGTCATGGGCTACCTGTCCGCAGAAGGTGCCACCTTTCTGACATGCTCAGAGGCTACAGAAAAAATTAAAAGCGAAGGCTAAGATTTGCTAACACCGTATTTGACCTTTCAATTGTCGTATATCTCTTAAATTTTTAACTCATAACGCTAAAATTTAACTTACTTGCAACCTGCAAAAAAAGTGAATGAGTAGAGTTTTACAGCGTGAAGGTATCTGGAACAACGTGATTTCATATGCCGGCATAATTGTCGGCTATGTTAATACGGTGGCGTTGTTCCCTAATTTTCTCAATGAGTCTGAAGTAGGTCTGACACGTCTGCTGCTATCTATTTCCGTTATGTATGCCCAGTTCTCTGCCCTTGGCTTCGTGAACATGAGCGTTCGTTATTTCCCTTATTTTAGGGATAAGGATAAAGAGCACAACGGTTTCCTTTTTCTGCTGCTCACCGTTCCCCTGTTAGGGTTTGTACTGACCACAACATTTTTCCTGTTGTTTAAACCTACCGTAGTAGATTATTATATTGAGAACTCGCCACTCATCATTGACTACTATTATTACCTGATCCCGCTTTCCTTGTTTGCGCTGCTGTTCAATATGTTCACAGCCTATCTGCGGTCACTTTACAAAACAATAATTTCTTCATTTGTCCAGGACTTTCTACTGCGGATACTCACTACTGTTCTGATCAGTGTGTATGCTTTTGATGTCATGGACTTCCATACTTTTGTATTACTGTACATCCTGATCAACTCATTAGGGGCTCTGGTGCTTGTGCTGTATATTATCTGGTTGAAGCAGTTCTTTGTGAAGCCATCGTTTGCGGTACTGAGTATCATACCGATCCGTGAAATCTTCTACTATGGCTTCTTTACTTTGCTAGGAAATGTATCTACTACGATAATCACGACAGTAGACCAGGTTATGATCTCTTCCTACAGCCTTTCGGACAACGGCATTTATACTACTGCTTTTTTTATGACAAGTGCCATACTTATACCTGGCCGCTCTATTTTAAAGATCGCACAGCCACAAGTGGCTGAGTATTGGAAAGATAAGGACATGACAGGTATGGCAAGTCTCTACCACAATGTCACTATGGTAAATATGATCGTCGGGCTGTTGGTATTTATTGGGATCTGGTCAAATATTGATAACCTGTACAATTTTATGCCGGACAGCTACCGCAGTGGCAAATATGTGGTTCTGTTCCTGTCAATAGCGCGGCTATTTGACCTGGCCACCAGCCTGAACGGAGCCATACTTGCCACTTCAGAAAAATATAAATGGGACCTGGCATTTAATATCGTTCTGGCAGGACTTACAATTTGGACGAACTGGTACTTTATACCACGGTATGGCATAGAAGGCGCTGCATTTGCATCTATGCTCTCTCTGGTAGCCATGAACATGGCCCGGTTAATTTTTGTGAGGGCCATTTATAAAATACAACCGTTCAGTTGGAGTGCGTTAGGTGTGTTGTCCATAGCCGCCGTCACTCTAGGAGCAGCATATTTGCTTCCTTACCTGGGCAATGTATTTGTGGACATGTTCGTGCGGTCTTTACTAATTATACTACTTTACGGTAGTCTATCCTTAGGTTTAAAGGTGTACCCGGAAATGAATGACTGGTTAAACAAGATACTTTACCGTTTTACCGGCCGCAGACTATAAGTTTCAGCTAATTTGTGCCACTACCTGCTCCTCACTCCCTCTAAGTTGATACATTCGCTCTATCATGCTTATCACGTTAAGGCCATCCTGAGCATTGGTAGTAGCTGTGCTTTGGTTACGCAGCGTACTGATCACATTCTCGAACAGATGCTGATGGTTAGCCGCACTACCTTTGTAATGACCATAGTTGTTAGCAGGCTCACAGGCTGGTAATTCCGGTAATACATAGTTGCGGATATCACAGTACTCAACACTATTCATGTACTGACCACCTACTTTTATACTACCATGCTCAGCTATAATGGTGATACTGCTCTCCAGATTCTGTGAATGTACTGAGGTCGTATAATTAAAAGTACAGAACCCGCCACTTTTAAACTCAAACTGCAGGTAACCACTATCCTCAAAGTCTGTCAGTTGCTGATGGTTGTAATTCCTTAGTTGACCTTTGATATTCTTTATGTCTCCGAATAGCCAATAAAGCATGTCTACAAAGTGGCTGAACTGTGTATAAAGTGTCCCTCCATCCTTTTCAAGTGAACCACGCCAACCGCCAGGTAAATAATAACGCTCATCGCGATTCCAGAAACAGTTTACCTGCACATGGAATAACTGCCCCAGCTTTCCGCTCATTACGGTTTGCTTTAACCAAACTGCCGGGGGACTGTAGCGATTCTGCATTACACAGAAAATCATTTTCCCATTTTCATCAGCCTCTTTAATCATTTCACGACAATCAGCTGTAGTTAATGCAAAGGGTTTCTCACACACAACATGCATGTTATGCCGCAGGCCTGCAAGTGTATGAGGGTGATGGAGGTAATTTGGAGTACAGACGCAAAGTACATCCGCTTTCACATCCGCCAACAGAAATGCTTCTAAGCTGGAGTACCTGGCTATACCCGGGAAACACGTGTCCTCGATCAGAAAACCTTTTCTATTGTCTATCAGGGCAACAAGTTCTGCATCCGTATTCTGCAGCAGAAGCTGCGCATGTCGCATGCCGATATGCCCCAATCCAATTACAGCAAAGCGGATTTTTGGTATAGAAATATCAGCCATGTTTCCTGATAAAATCTAGAACATGCTCACAAATATACTCCAACTGCTCTACCTTAAGCTCCGAGTGCATTGGCAGGGATAAAACACTTCGCGATAAAAGCTCAGATACAGGTAAGTCGCCTTTCATTTTTCCGACATAAGCGTATGCCTCCTGCAAGTGCAGTGGCTCAGGATAATAGACCATACTTGGTATATGATTATCCCGTAGATGACTCTTGAGCTGGTCACGCAGTTCGGGGGCTACAGTAATTGTATACTGGTGGTAAACATGTGAGCTGTAGGATGCCCGGTGAGGAGCCTGAACCGCTTGCGTTTCAGCAAAAGCATTATCATAAAAACGGGCTATTTCCTGGCGAGCGTTATTGTACTCATCTACATACTTGATTTTAACATCCAGCATGGCCGCCTGCAAGGTATCAAGTCGTGAATTAACACCTATAGTAGAAAATTTATACTTCTCTGATTGCCCGTGGTTAGCGATCTTTTTAAGTATAGCCGCAAGCTTATCATCGTTTGTAAACACAGCACCACCATCTCCCATGCCTCCTAATGGCTTGGAAGGGAAGAAAGAAGTTGTACCTATATGCCCTATTGTACCGGCCATTACCTCACCTCCATCTGGTTGCACATATCTTGCTCCCAATGCCTGTGCATTGTCTTCTATTACCCATAAATTATATTGGTGTGCCAGCTGCATGATTTCGTGCATGGGGGCAGCTTGGCCAAACAAATGAACAGGTATCACTGCCGCAGTGGCTGGACTAATTAATTGGCTAACTGAAGTCGGGTCCAGGGTATAGGTATCTGGGAGAACATCTGCAAAAATAGGTTTGTACCCCAGCAAAGCAACCACTTCTGCAGCGGAAACATAATTGAATGATGGCACGATAACCTCAGCACCGGCAGGAAGCTGTAAAGCCATCAGGGCTATCTGTAAGGCATCAGTACCATTTGCACAGGGTATGGCATGCTTTACCTGCAGGTATTGCTCCAGGCTTCGGGCAAAGTTATCAACCTGCGGACCATTTATAAACTCCATACTCTCCATCACAGCACTGAAAGCAGCATCCAGTTCTGGCTTTAACTTACCATACTGTGCCTTCAAATCCACCATTTTAATATCTTCCATGTATGTTTACTTACAATATTGGGACTAAACAAATATAGCTAAAGCTTTCATTTTACACTCAGACTTTGTTCAATTAAACAACTGTAGCTGCCTTTGAAACTAACCATCGCACGCTACGTTACATAAAATTCAACAAAATAATATAACTATGCTTCTATACTTACGCAATATTGTTCTGGTATCTTGCCTTTTAATTCTAGCATCTTGTTCTGATCAGGAAGCACAGAAAGAGCGGGATAATGCTTTTAATGATTATAAGGATTATGTTACACAGTTTGAAACGGATGCAAACAGAGATTATACGGATGTTGAACTGCGGGCCATGGAACAGGCAGCGGAAGATAACTCTAAATGGGAAACCGAGTCAGCGGAAGTAATGCAGCAGTACGACGAACGCAAAAGAAAAGTAGTACAGAACATTGACCTTTACGACGAAGCTCAGCAAAAGGAGTTTAAGGAACTGGAAGGTCGTTATAACAACGCATACCAAAAGCAGAAGGAGAAGTACCAGGATGTTAGCCGGCGTTATAAACTACGAAAAGACTTGTTAGGCCTCGAAATTAGCTCAGACGATATGAGTAGTATAACGGCTGCAGATCTAGCCAGTACCTATGAACATTTTGTTCAAAACCTCGAATCACGTGCTTCACAGCTGGAAGGCAGAGATTGGGAATTAGTAGAAGGATGGTGGATTGCACTTAACAACCGCAGAAGAACGCTTGATAATGAGTTGTCTGCTAGTGCAAAGTCGACGATTGAGCAGGCAACTGAACGTTATAAAAATATCCGCGAGAACCAAACGATCAGTTAGGCTGAGGAACAGGTAAAAGCTGGGGCTCTTCTTTAACTTTTTTACCAAACAGGTATAACCTGTAAAGATCATACAGAAACAGATTAGGGTTAGCAGATTTAAGATTGAGCTCTACCAGTAATTTCATCCCGGAGAAAAACAAAGTATAAGCGCTTACGAGACGTAGGTTGTCAAGGCGCTCGAATGTCTTTATCAGCTTGATCTGCTCCAGCTCCTCCCCGTCGTGGTACAACCTGACCAGGTTGTCAACCGCCTGATCTGTTTTTGCCAACATTATCGGGGCTTGCTCCAACCCAAGGTGTACAACAGGGTTATGAATGTGCTGTACCTGGATATTGTGTTTTTTTAGTTCCTGTGCAAATACTGTATCTTCATGACCGTATCGCTTCAGCTTTTCTCGTAGCGGAAAAGACAAGAATAATCCTTTGCTTAGAAACGCGTTACACAGAAAAATATCATCGTAAGGCCGCTTCCTGCGTTCAGACACACTTTTAGACCCTCGTGATTTGCCATATTTCCAATGCAGCCTGTAAGAACGCTCCGGAGTTTTAGCTACATAATCCACGCCTCCTATTACTACTTCAGACTCATAGCCAGCTTTCAGGTAGTCGTACAAAAAATTTGTAGAAACAGGGAAACAGTCATTGTCCAGTAGAAGGATGTGTTCATACCGGGCTTCATTTGCAAGTTTATTGCGTATGCCAGCCCTCCCAAGGTTTTCAGGAAGTTCTCTGTACAATACATGGGGCAGGTCAGACAAGGGCCTGTTCAGCTCCTTTATATCTTCCTTGGACCCGTCATCATATAAATTTATTTCGTACCTGACCGCTAATCTGGTGCATTGCGCCAGTAGCGTATGCACGATAGCGGTCACGTCCTGGTTAAAGACGGGAATAAGTATAGATACCTCAGAAACCATTCGTCATACTGAATTGCTCCACTATAGAATCCAGTACTTTGCCGTGCTCACATTTTAGTACTCTTTTAGGATACCGGTTGATGATCTCATAATTGTGCGTTGCCATCAGGATAGCGGTACCGCTATTGTTGATCTCCTCAAAAAGCTTCATTATGCCATCAGCTACCATTGGGTCAAGGTTACCGGTAGGTTCATCGGCAAACAGAATCACAGGCTCATTTAACAGCGAACGTGCAATAACAATACGCTGCTGTTCACCACCTGAAAGCTGGTGTGGCATTTTACTGGCAGCTGAGTCAAGCCCAACGCGCATAAGTACCTCTGATATGCGCTGCTTCACTTTCGATTTGTCTTTCCAACCTGTTGCTTTTAACACGAATGTTAAATTCTCGGCAACGGTTCTATCAAAAAGGAGCTGAAAATCCTGGAAAATGATACCTACTTTACGGCGCAGATAGGGAACCTGCCTGCGCGGCAATTTTGAAAGGTTAAACTCCGCAACGCTGGCTGAGCCCGTTAACAAAGGCAGGTCTGCGTACAGTGTTTTTAAAAGAGAACTTTTCCCACTTCCGGTCCGCCCTATCAGGTAAACAAATTCACCTTTGGTAATATCAAAGTTAACATTACTCAGAATGGTATTCACGTCCTGATAAATGGCAACATCTCGCAGTGCTACCACAGGGGAAGAGGAAAAATTCATAAGGGCTTAGATCTCTAGTTTCTGCAGTTTTCCAAACTCAAGGGCTTCGATCAGAGAGGCTAGTGCCTCTTCCTTTCCCTCTAAACCATACCGGTCCAGGTTCTTGAGTGGTCTGTCAGCTCTAAAATAAGCAATTAGCACAAAATTATTATCACGGAGTTGAATATAATCCGGAATTTTGGCTTTGCCTTTTACTTTGATGATATACATAGCGTGATTTATGAATGGCTAATGATTAATTACTAATGTAAATCCACATCTGCGAAATTTGTTTCTGATTAATCATTAGCCATTTTCATTCTTCACTATTTATTACCCTTCGCGTGATCTGCCAGGAACTGCTCAAGGCCGCTATCCGTAAGCGGGTGCTTTAAAAGACCTGTAATCACTTTAAGAGGGCACGTCACTACGTCTGCTCCGATCTCAGCACACTGCACCAGGTGCATTACATGGCGTACAGAAGCAGCTAATACCTGAGTCTGATATCCATAGTTACCATAAATCTGAACAATCTGCTCAATCAGTTGTAAACCATCTGTAGAAACATCATCCAGGCGACCGATAAATGGAGAAACATATGTAGCTCCTGCTTTAGCCGCCAGTAAAGCCTGACCGGCAGAGAACACAAGCGTACAGTTGGTCTTTATACCTTTTTCGCTGAAATAACGGATCGCTTTAACTCCTTCGCGGATCATAGGTACTTTAACAACAATATTAGGGTGCAGTTCAGCCAGGAACTCACCTTCTCTAACAATGCCATCAAAGTCTGTCGCGATTACCTCTGCACTGATGTCGCCGTCTACGATTTCGCAGATCTGCTTATAGTGTGCAATAATATTGTCATGGCCAAAAATACCCTCTTTCGCCATCAGGGATGGGTTTGTGGTAACACCATCCAGTACACCTAAATCGTGTGCTTCCTGAATTTCCTGCAAGTTTGCAGTGTCGATAAAGAACTTCATAATGCTGGGTTGTAGGTTTTGTACTACAAATCTAACGCATTAATCGGGAATGAGGAAAGAATGAATGGAAAATAGATGAAAGGCAGGAAACCTTTGAGAAAAGGGCAAAAAAAAAGTGGCAAACCGAACATCGCGCCGCTTCAACCGCCTACCCTTGCTACCTTCCGGTCCTGGGGGAGTTCAGCGGGAGCTGGCCGTGCCGATTTGCCGTTGCAAAAGTACAAAGAATATTTTACAATGCAAGCCTCTTGTTTAACAAACCAGAGTAATTTTAGCCAAACAGAACCTGTCTGTATACAAGAAGCTATCAATCAATTTCTTACAGCAAAATTAAATTTACCAGCTTCATACAGACCTCCCCAATCTATTCATCCGTTACTGTTTGCTCCTGTAACTGCTCTTTGTCATTTGTTACGTCTTCCACTTTAAAGTATAACCTGAATGTGGTACCTTTCTTTTCTTCACTCTCTACGCTTACCTTCCCTCCTGCATTGCTCATTAATCTTTTTACGATGTACAAGCCCATACCTGTGCCATCAACATGTGAATGGAATCGCTTGAAAAGGGTAAATACCTTGGAGAGATTATCCTGACTGAGGCCAAGGCCATTGTCACGTACTGTCAGGCGCACGTAGCCATCAATATGTTCAGACCTGATATCTATTTGTGGTTTACGATCAGGTGACCTGTACTTAATAGCATTGCTTAAAAGGTTATAGAGCACACTGTACAGGTTCTTTTTAGAGAAAATGATATCAGGGGCATCATCGAAGTTAATTGTCAGAACAGCGTCTTCCTGCTTCAGATGGTCCTGCATTGTCGCTTTTACGTTCTCAAATACTTCCTTAATGATAACCTTTTCTTTACCTCCATCTGTATCACGCTGCACCTTGGCAATGTCTGTCAGATCTTTTATCACATTCTTAAACCTGCTTATTGCATCTTTCAGCATGTCAAATACAGGTTGTGTAGGCTCTCCCGGAATCTGCCCCATTGATTCGATCTGGTCCTCCAGCAAGAGCAGCAAGCCTTCTATGTTTGCAACCGGGGCTTTCAGATCATGAGAGGCCGTATATACGAAGGTGTCAAGGTCTGCATTTACACGGCGCAGGTGTTCGTTTGTATTTTGCAGACGTTCCTGCGTTAACTTAAGATCGGTCAGGTCTATGAATGACCCTAAAACCCTGAATGGGATCTTGTATTCATTCTGCATGATATAGGCCCGGTTAGCCACGTAGGCATAAGTGCCATCAGCCCTGATAATCCGGTATTCCCCTGTCCATTGTTCCTTGCCAAGGTTAATCGCCTGATTTATATCCTTAACGATTTGTTCACGGTCGTCAGGGTGTATCTTATCAGACCAGCTTTCAAAGCCCCGCTTCATTTCGCTCACGTCATAGCCCAATACCTTGTTCAGACTATCACTCCACCACAACTCATTTGTCACCAGATTCCAGTCCCAAACTACATCGTTGGTGGCCATAGACACAAGCCTGAAACGCTCTTCACTGGCGGCTAACTCCCTGGTGCGTTCCTCCACCCTTAGCTCTAACTCATTATTAAGTTTGATAAGGTCTTCTTCGGCTTTTTTGAGTTCTTCATAAGCCATCAGTACCTTCTCTTCATTGAGCTTCTTTTCAGTAATATCCACCATGGTTACGGTTAAACCGTCACCCATTTTTACAGCCGAAATCTCGTACCAGGCTTTCTTTTCCTGAAACTCCAGGAACTGCTCCGTATGCAGCGGCTTCTCCTGATCTACAACAGCGATATACTTTTTAAGTAAACCTGTTGCTTTTAAGAAAGGTAATTCAGAGAGAACTGTATTCTGCTGCAGTTGGGCTGCTGATTTGCCAAGCAGTTCCTCGGCTCTTTTATTGAGCAGACTCCAGGTAAAATCTTTTATCTTTCTGTTATCATCCCGAACCGCTTTGAGAGCCATGATACTGCTCAGTGAACTGTTCAGTACGCCCCGCACTACATTGCTGAGCGCCTTTAAAGCTGTAACATCCACAAAACTAACGACCACGCCATCCTTATTGCCATCGTGCTTCAGGTAAGGAATTATGCGCATCAGGAAGTATTTGCCTTCGATGGTCTCTACTTCACGCTCTATTTCAGCTGAGTTATTATTGACCTTCTTTATATCTTCTAGAAGCGTATTATACTTCAGGTTATAAGACAGGTGGTGTATCGGACGGCCCACGTCACTATCAATAATATTGATCAGCTCTTTAACACTTGGGGTGAACTTACGGATGACGAGGTGATGATCAACAAACAACTGCCCAATGTTGGAGCTCCGGATGTAGTTGTCGAGGTCTTCGTTCAGCTCCTGGAGTTCTCTTATCTTTAACTGGTGCTCCGAGTTAACTGTATGCAGTTCTTCGTTCAGCGACTGCATTTCCTCATTTGAGCTTTGCAATTCTTCGTTGCTGGACATCAACTCCTCATTACTGGACTGTAGCTCCTCATTAGCGGTGCTTAAATCTTGTACAGTTAAACGTAATCCTTCCCGGGCATCCTTTAGTTCGGATTCCAGGGTGGCCAGCTGCTGATAATAATCCGGATCAGAAACCATGGAGAGTTCCGATGATTTCGGCAATGGTGTCAGCTCCCCCATCTCCTGCAATAAGATCAGAATAATTTTAGGGAGGTTCCTTTCCGTTTGAAGCGGCTTGATAGAAACGTGCAGCAACTGGTTCTTCTTCCCGATTTTTACCGTCACTTGCCGCGCCACCACTTTACGATTCTGCTTCAGGGCTTTACGAAGGCCTACACTCATTGTCACGGCCAATTCCTCGGGCACCATCCGAAGCAAGTTAAAGTGCAACCGTTTGTCCGGGAAATTCAGGTAACGGTTTATATCACCAATGCCATGGAGCAATTGAAAACTTTCATCTACATAAAAAGCAGTTACTTTAAAATCATCCGCAACGGCATCCATGAAGGCATCGTTATAACGTGCCAGGTGCGACGCTTGAGAGCCTCCTTCCTGGCTATAACTGTTCTGAACAGGTGTGTAATCGGTTATGCCATAAGTTCTCCTGATCCCGCTGCTTTCTTTTATTTTTTGAAAGATTTTCCATTTCCGGTTTACCTCTGTAAAGTTAGATTTCAGGTCACCGATATGCTCACTTGGCCCCAGAAATAAGTATCCATGCAAATTGAGGGCATATGGGAAAATAGCCATCACTTTGTTCTGCAGGCCAGGGTTAAGGTAAATGAGCATATTCCGGCAAGAAATAAGGTCTATCTTGCTGAAGGGAGGGTCTTTCTGAAGGTCATGCTGTGCAAAAACAACTAACTTCCGGATCTCTTCACTTATAATGTACTGATTGTTTTTGATGTGAAAGAAACGCTTCATGCGCTCAGGCGAAATATCCTTGGCAATGGAAGCAGGATACACCCCTTTCGAGGCTTTAAGAATGGCGTCCTGATCGATGTCGGTAGCAAAAAGCTTGACAGTTGGCTCTCTTTCCAGCTTCTCAAACGCCTCCTGGAAAAGGATGGCTAAAGAATATACTTCTTCTCCGGTACTACATGCTGTTACCCACACTTTAATGGGCTCGCCTTCTTCTTTGCTTTCAATGATGTTCGGAATAACATCATTTGCCATCACGTCAAAAGCTTCCTGGTCTCTGAAAAACCTTGTAACATTTATAAAGAACTCCTGGTAAATAATGCCGATCTCAGCCGAGTCTATGTGCAAGTACTGTAAATATTCCCGCAGATCTTTTATTTTCAGATGATCCAGTCGTTTCTGTATCCTGCGCTTAATTGTCCCCTGCTTATAGTTCGTAAAATCTGTATTGGTTCTGGCAAGTACAAAGTCCAGTATCTCTTGCAGTACCGCCTCTTCCGCTGCGCTCTGCTCTTTTGAAGATCTTAACAAAGGCACCCTTTTCGTATAGGCAATAATTTCATTGGGCATCAGATCCGGTGAAAGCACAAAATCGACCGCGCCTGTATCGATAGCACTACGTGGCATGCCATCGAATTTTGCATTACCCGGCTCCTGCACTACCACCATTCCCCCTGCTGCCTTTATGGCTTTAACTCCTTTGGTACCATCAGTGCCCGTACCTGATAAAATCACTCCAATTGCATACTTCCCTAAATCTTTTGCCATCGACTCAAAGAATACATCAATTGCAAAATTAGGCTCCCTTGTCCGCTCCTTTTCATGAAGCCGAAGTCGGCCGTGTTTCACAGTTAGCTGTTTACCACTGGGTAGCACATACACACAATTGGGCTTTGTAAGCATCTTATCCTCAGCTTCATACACCTGCATGCGGGTATGCTTAGTGAGCAACTCAGCCATCAGACTTTTATGGTCTGGTGACAAGTGCTGAATAATAACAAAGGAGAAGCTGGAGTTATTCGGGAAAAAATCGAACAGTTTATGAATCGCTTCAAGGCCACCAGCAGATGCGCCTATACCAACCAGGTAATGATCTGCTGCTATTGTAGGTGAATTGGTATTGTTAGGTAATTGGGGTTTCATTTTAGATGCTTAATGTTCAGGAGTAGCAGTGGTACTAATACCTGTCTCTAATGATCTTCTCCAACACTGCATTTCTTATTGCATCTGCCGCTTCGAGTTCCTCTTCCTGCCAGGGCAGTGACGTAAATTTAACCTGCTCCTGGTAAACTGAAAAAGAATTTCTGGGATGATATGTTTTGCCATCAGGCTCCATTTGAATCGCTTTGTTGGGGTTTCCACCCCATTTCACGATCTGGGTAATTTCTTTTCGGAAACCTAACATATACTCCCCCTGCTCCGCATTTATAGGCAGCACAATCAATCCACTTGCAATTTCCTTAAAATCCTTGCTCTGTGCAAATTCATTCGGAAGGTTATCTGTGGCATATACCTTATCTATTTTATGCCTCCTGAACCAAGCCACAAGCTCTTTAATTTCCTGTGAAGTTGGCACCTCGCCACTTGTCCAGGTGCTCCCCTCAAAAACAATGGCGGCACCAGATAAATTCAGAAGACCTGACAAGGATGGCTGCCCTTCTAGCAGGCCTTCAGCAATAGTGGTGCTATTGTATAATTGCTCCAGTAGCTGCGCGTGTACCTCTTTTAACTGTGCCCGAATGGTGGCTGACACTTCCGCCTCTTTCCCTGCAAGTTGACCTGAAATAATGCTGCAAAGCAATTCCAATGCAGACCGGAGTTCGTAGCCCGGGAAAATTGGCGTTTTGTGATGGCAGGATATCAACCCCCACAATTTGTCGCCTATAATTAGCGGCAACGACATGGAGGCCATGATATTCATATTTGCCATATACTCTAAGTGCACAGTGGCAACGCTGCGCAGGTTACAATCAGATAAATCTGTAAAGCGCTGTGTAAGTGGATTTATAACAGGCAGCAGGCGAACAGGAGTATACACCCTGTTAGGAATGAGCCGAAAAGGATTACTGAAGTATAGATCACGAGCCTGCTTTGGCACGTCGGAGGCAGGAAACCGCAACCCCATGTAATCGGCCATGTCATCTTCTTTCGCTTGCGCTATTACGATGCCGTTCCATTTCGGATCGAACTGATACACCAGGACACTGTCAAAACCTGCCAGCTTTTTTATAGAATCCGCTGCTACCTGAGCTATTTCAGGAGTTGATAGAGCATTCTTGAGAAGTGAGGTAATGAATTTGACCTGTTGGTAAAGCTCTAAAAAAGAATTGGAATCAGATGCTGATGGTTTATTCTCCTCTAACTCTAGCAGTACATATTCATCTTTCGGGTGGATCAGAGCCGTAAAATATGCCTCTTTACCATTAATCGTGAACGTGATATTAAGAGGTATATTATTTTCGTGGATCTTCAGATCAGCTTTCGACAAGATTTCCTCGTACTGCGCTGCCGTTACAAAATCAGCTAAAGGCTTATCCAGTACATCCTCAACAGTTGCTGAGATAAAATCTGCTATGTTCTCACTAACCTGTGCTATGTGCAACTCTCGCTTATCAAGTACTAACATACACCCGTATGGCTGTATCAGGTTGACTAAGTGCAACGGTATGCTGCCACAGAATTCTGAATCATAGTCCTTTTTGGTTGTCTGATTAACCAGAGGGAGATTATCTTTCATCAAATAAAATAGGTTTTGATAATGGGGCAAACATTACTACCGACACCAGAAGCCAATAGTAAACGCGAAATAATAAATACCTGACTTAACCCCTATTTTACTGTTAATCAGGCACAAAGGTTAAAGATTAAAGTCAGTTTAAGTATGTTAAATTAGTTTGTCACCTGCTGAAAAAAACGAACTTTTGTGCTTTCCGGTACAAGTTTTAAACCTTTGGGAATACCCTGATGTGATTCTTTCATATGGTTTTTATACCAGTCCTGGTAATTGCTTTCTTCATTCCAGAAAGTCGTCACCCAGATCTCATTCAGGTTTTCCTGCGGCGACAGCACTTTCATTTCCAGGAAGCCTGCGGCAGCATCAACCAGGTGAGGCCTTGAAACAAAAGCTTTTTTAACTTCTTCAGCCATACCATTGGCTACTTCAAAAATACTTACAGCTACAAACATTAAATATATATTACAATCAAACCCAGGATAGCCATTGTTAAGAGCGTGAACTCAAAAGAAATAACATACGCCAGGTTCAACATTAAAGTGCTTCCTAATTTACAATTATAAAATAAAAAGGCCTTTTTAGCTAAAAAATGACCTTTAATCATAACAACTTCTTAAATTTAATTGCACTGAAGTCTGCTGCTTCAAAATAATACCAATTGATTTCATTACCGTTTTGGCCCATTATCCAATGCTTTTATCTCAGATTTATATGCAGCAGGAAGTACAATAGATTTTAATAACCAATCCAGGTGTATAATTCTGCTAAGTTTATAAACCCCGATAACGGGGGTTAAATAAGGTATTTGGCTAAACTCCATTAAGTCATTCACCACCTGGGGCACCACAAGTTTTTGCGCTTCCAGTAAAAGAAGATACCTCACAAACCCCAGGTGCTTTCTGTATTGTTTGTAAAGATCTGCGGTGTACTCGCTTTGTGCCAGGTTGTTTCTCAGGTGCCCGGCACGCGCCACCACCCAATCCGTATAAGTAGCAGGTAAATCTTTTAAACCCATCCTGTTTCCTAGCCTGCAGAATACAAAAAACACTTCCGCTTTCTCACTATCCGTCATCTTACGTTCCAATAATTCAAAAGATCGAATGGAATAGTCAATCAGCATGTAAAGTACATCCCTATAAGCCCAGTCTGGAATAGACATTCCTCTCGCTTCTTCCACGCTGGCATGTATTGAAGCCATCCGGTCAATGGCCTGGTGTGCCTTGTCTTCAGTTGAAAAAACAATTAATTGGGCATAGGCTACCGTTGAGAACAAACGGCCCAGTGGGTCGGCTGGTAGCCGGCCTGTAAAGTAAAGCCAATCCACCGCTTTGTTTAATGCAAATTCGGCAGATGCGCCTGCAAAAACAAAGAGCACGGTGTCTCCTTTTCCCCAAATCTGTCTGACGATAGAGTCTTTTGCAACAAAGAATTTCATATATCTTTAACGCCTGGCAGCTCTAAAACGTGCAGGAAAAGTTTGAAAGGTTTACTTAAAACAAGTAAAGGCTATGCTTCCCAGATTAATGTATGCGCAAGAGTAATTATAAGTAAATTACTGTACTGCGGCTGGCAGGTAAATCAGTGGGCTGCCAAATATGTCTCCTCCATTGCAATCAGATCCTGCAACAGATCCAGCGTAACATTACCCGGAATCCCCCTGCCAATTGCTTTCTCCCCTATCTTTACAATAGGAAGAATACGTTTTGTAGTACTGGTCAGGAAAACCTCTTTTGCCTTGTACACCTCATCCAGGGTGATTTCACCTTCCACTACCTTATACTTTTTAGATGCAAGTTCAAGAACGCTCCTTCGGGTAATGCCGGGCAATACATTGTGCTTAGGTGTCGCTACTGTTCCATCCTGCTTCACAATAAAAAAATTACAGCGCGGGAATTCAGTCACAATTCCGTTGGTATGGTAAAGCACCTCGTCTGCTTCCTGTTCCCGAATTGCTTTCTGAAGCCTTATGCCCATAGTATAGTTGATGGTTTTGACCTGTGGCAACTCACGCACATATTCATGAGTGATAATTTTTATGCCTTTCTGAATTAATTCGTCGGGTGGCAGCAACAAGGGCTGCTGCTGAATAAGCAGGTTTGGTTCTGCAGGGTCATATCCATTTTCTGAATATCCTCCCGTCAGAATAATCTTTAGCCCAGAAGTATCCAGATCATTTTTGTGTACCAGTTCTTCAATCAGCGTAGTCAGCATTTGCTTTTGAAATGGCACTCTCAAATAAAGGGCACCGGCTGAATTGTGAAACCGGTCTAGGTACTGTTGCAGAAAGAGCGGTTTCCGGCCTTTCACTTTAATAAAATCAAAAACACCATACCCTCGCTGTATAGCAAGATCACTCACATGCAAG
The DNA here is from genome assembly GCF_051904785.1 of Pontibacter sp. MBLB2868. NCBI lineage: Bacteria > Pseudomonadati > Bacteroidota > Cytophagia > Cytophagales > Hymenobacteraceae > Pontibacter > Pontibacter sp. MBLB2868. The sequence goes on from NZ_CP196710.1 coordinate 1,924,940, forward strand.
CACGCTTCACTTAACGGGATAAAGCTACTATTCAGGTACGCGAACAAAGTAGGTTTTTCAGCCATGGTAAACTCTGATAAAGATCTTTATAGGTAAAACAGGCTTGCCTGCCAGTAGTAAAATAAGTTCGTTAAACTTACAGAGTTTGTTGTTCTTTTTCTTTAAAATATCCTTAAAAAACCCTAATAAACCCCTACCTGTCAATAAAACAGGGGATTATTCGAACTAAATACAATAAAGAATGCTTTAATGAGTTTAGCATTTAAAGTTTTAATGCCTGCTTATTAACTAAAAACATAGTATTTTGGGCAATGAACCTATAATGTTAAGTGTAGTAAATTTTTAGTCAACTTATTCCAATCAATTATGAAAGCATTCTTTTTATCCTTGCTTTTTGCATCATCAGTTACAATGGTAAATGCGCAGCAAACGGCTACAGAAGAAGCTAAACCATCAGAAAAGCTACTAAAGCAATTTAACGGTCTAAAAGAAAACGCAAACAGCTACCGCGAAGGCAGTCGTGAGTACAAGGTGGTGAGCGTGAGTGCAATGGATGCTTTTTGGAACAGCGTAGAAAAGAATATCAAAGCTACGGAAAGCAAGCTTGAAACAGCCCAGAGCGATGCAAAAGATGAGCTACAAGCTGCCCAGACACAGGTAGAAGTACAAAAGAAGCAGATCGAGGCACTAAAAAAAGACAATGCCCTGAAGGATGAAGAGGTAAGGAAAAGCGACAGTATCTCTGTGTTTGGCCTCCTGTATATTCCTAAGCAGGCATTTGTGATACTGATGCTGTCCATCATCGCTGTGCTGGTACTTATCCTGGCCGTTGTTTATTATCAGTTTAAAAATAGCAAACAGGTTACTGATGAGAAGAAAAGGGCATTTGAAGCCATTGACCAGGAACTTAACGATGTGAAAAAGAATGCTCGTGAGCGTGAGTTAAAATTAAAACGTGACCTTCAAACAGAAATGAATCGTATTGAGGAACTTAACCACGAGATTACTAAACTTCAGAAGCGGGTTGTAGCATAAACCCTGCAAGAATAACTTTATAAAAGCAGCCTGAAATTCGATTTTCAGGCTGCTTTTTTTTAATCCTTTTAAGTAGGTACAAACCCTAAACCTCCTTGCCTACTTACTCAAATATTGAAACCCAAGCAACAAGTTATCAAAACTTTATAGATTGGTTTTAAGTATAAATAATTAATCGTAATTTTACGATCATAAAATTATGGGAGCAACAAAGAAAGAAGAGTTTTCGGAAGCTGATATATTAGTAGCATCCTATGCCAAGGCACTGGCACACCCGGCACGTATTGCCATACTACGTGTTTTATTAGATCGTACTACCTGCATTTGTGGCGATATAGTAGAGCAGCTGCCCTTGTCTCAATCTACGGTTTCGCAGCATTTAAAAGAACTGAAAGATGCTGGTCTGATCAAAGGAGAAATCGACGGTAAAAAAGTATGTTATTGCATTGACGAAAAGGCGTGGACAGAAGCACAGCAGCTATTGCAGGTGATGTTTGGAAGATTCACTTCCATCAGATCCGGTTGCTGCTAATTTTTTGAATTTTATCATCGTAATATACCGATAAATTTAATTTAAAAACTATGAATAACGCAGAAGAACTAAAAAAACTAGTAAAAGAGAAATACGGTGAGATTGCCTTGCAAAGTAAAGCGCAAAATGAAAACTCCTGCTGTGGAGCTACAGGCTGCAGCACTGTAGATTATGCCATTTTCGCAGATAATTACGCTGACTTGGAGGGCTACAACCCTGACGCTGACCTGGGGCTAGGTTGTGGTGTACCGACAGAATTTGCACAGATAAAAAAGGGTGACACAGTAATAGACCTGGGTTCAGGTGCCGGTAACGATTGCTTTGTTGCGCGTGCATTGGCAGGGGAAAAAGGGAAAGTGATCGGGATTGACATGACGGAGGCAATGATTGCCAAAGCCCGTATAAACGCTGATAAACTTAATTTTAACAATGTTGAGTTTCGACTTGGCGAAATTGAGAACCTGCCAGTTGCTGCCAACCGCGCTGACGTTGTGATCAGTAATTGTGTGCTCAACCTGGTTCCTGACAAGCAAAAAGCCTTTGCAGAAACATTTCGGGTGCTGAAGCCCGGAGGTCACTTTAGTATTTCAGATGTGGTGCTGGTAGGTGAATTACCAGAGGGATTGTTGCAGGCCAGTGAAATGTATGCCGGATGTGTGTCTGGTGCCATTCAAAAAGATACTTATCTGCATGTAATTCAGGAGGTAGGATTCGAAAACATTACCATCCAGAAAGAAAAAGTAATACAGGTACCTGATGGGATCCTTTCCGATTACCTGGATGAAGCAGGCATAGAGGCTTTCCGTAAAAGTGATACGGGAATATTTAGTATAACTGTATACGGCAGTAAACCTATGAGCCCCGCTTGCTGCGAACCTGGCTCCGATTGCTGCTAATATAAAACTACACTTGCCCCATAAAATAGTAGAAAGCGACATGAAAAATGTTAACCGTAAGCGCCTAGGCTTTCTGGACCGGTACCTGACCCTCTGGATTTTCCTGGCTATGTTAGCCGGGATTAGCATCGGGTATTTCTCACCTGAGAGCTCAGCTTATGTGAGCACCCTATCACGAGGCACAACCAATATACCCATTGCTATTGGTCTAATCCTGATGATGTACCCGCCCCTGGCTAAAGTTGATTACCGATTATTACCTCAAATCTTTAAAAACACGAAGGTTATCGGGCTTTCGCTGCTGCTAAACTGGATAATTGGTCCTGTACTTATGTTCGTGCTTGCAGTCGTTTTTTTAAGTGAATACCCTGCCTATATGACTGGGCTTATACTTATTGGCCTTGCCCGTTGTATTGCTATGGTGCTGGTCTGGAATGACCTGGCCGATGGTAGCCGGGAATATGCAGCAGGGCTAGTTGCTGTGAACAGCATCTTTCAAGTTTTCCTGTACAGCTTTTATGCCTGGCTCTTTCTTACGAAACTGCCACAGTTATTCGGCTTTGAAGGTGCTATAGTAGATATCTCCCTGAGCGTAATAGCAGAAAGTGTCTTGATTTATCTCGGCATTCCATTTGTAGCCGGTATCATAAGTCGGGTTGTGCTTGTGTCACTTAAAGGGAATAACTGGTATCAGAGCCATTTTTTACCAGCCATTTCTCCTATCACACTCATAGCCTTATTGTTCACAATATTGGTTATGTTCAGCTTAAAGGGAGATCTGATAGTAACAATCCCTTTTGATGTATTAAGGATAGCTGTCCCGTTATTGCTCTACTTTGTTATCATGTTTGTGGTGAGCTTTTTTACTGGCAAACTAGCAGGAGCAACTTACTCTGAAAACACTTCCATCGCTTTTACAGCGGCAGGCAATAATTTTGAGTTAGCAATTGCTGTGGCTATCGCCGTTTTCGGTTTAAATTCAGGTGAGGCGTTTGCCGGTGTTATAGGGCCACTGGTAGAAGTACCTGCCCTTATTGCGCTGGTAAACGTCACTTTCTGGCTTCGCAGGAAATATTATTCAGGAAAGTTAGAACCTAAAACGGCATGAGCCTATTACCATTACTTGCCTCCACAGTTCATCAGTTAACGCAATCTTTTGATGAGATTCCTGCAGAACGCAAGGTGCTACTGGAGCAACTTTCTCATGTAATCAGAGAGAAAACAGTAGAAGATAATACCACAAAACTCGTGTTTATATGTACGCATAACTCCCGTAGAAGCCTTATGGCGCAGCTTTGGGCGCAAGCGGCTGCCTTACATTTCGGGGTAAAACATGTACAATGCTTTTCTGGTGGCACTGAAGCCACAGCTTTTTACCCCGCTGCCGTGAAAGCCTTAAAAACCTGCGGTTTCGAAATTATAAAGGAGTCAACTGCTGAAAACCCTGTTTATATGGTTAGGTTTGCTGCAGATGTTAACTCCATCGGAGTTTGGTCAAAGCAATTTGATCTAGCCCCCAATCCATCTGCGGGTTTCTGTGCTATTATGACTTGTACAGATGCCGATGTAAACTGCCCGGTAGTTAGGGGTGCGGAAAAGCGCATTTCTATTCCGTATCAGGATCCAAAGCTTGCTGATGCCACTGCTCTTCAACAAAAAGAATACCTGGAAAGGGCGCAGCAAATAGGGCGTGAAATGCTGTATGTTTTCAGTAATGTATAAGTTTTTTAAAATAAAACGTGCTGTCGTTTATCACGGCAGCACGTTCTTCCTTTAGACTAGTTGTTCAATTAGCTTTGCTTTACAAGCTGGATTTCACTGTGAAGACGTATTTCATCACTCACTACCACGCTTCCTGCTTCCGTAACAGCATCCCATTTTAATCCAAAATCCTTACGGTTGATCTTTCCTGAAATCGTAAATCCGGCCTTTGTCTGACCATAAGGGTCAACTACAACGCCACCAAACTCAACGTTCAAAACCTCCGGTTTCGTTATGCCACGAATTGTTAAATCCCCGTGCAGCTTATACTCATCATCAGAAACTTTCTTAAAATCCTTACCTTCAAATTTTAGCTGCTCATGCTCTTCCGCATTAAAAAAGTCATCTGATTTCAGGTGCGTATCGCGCTGTTCGTTGTTCGTGCTAATAGAATCAATGTCAGCAGTAAACAGTATTTTAGAAGCTTTCGTAAAATCTTCATCCTCCGTTTCTACCTCAACATTAAATTGCTTAAAGTAACCTGTTACAGTAGTTATCATCAGGTGCTTAACCTTGAACTGCACTTCGCTGTGTGTGGGGTCTACGACCCATTTAGTTGTTGCCATGATCTTTTTTTAGCTTATTTTAGTTGATATTATACGCTTTTCATCCCTTTTAAAAACAGAATCAGATTATAGATAGTAATAGTAAGAATGCGTACCCTTTATCTCTACTGATGCTGTAAGTCAAAATATGCCTATACATATAATGTATGTACATTAATTATACAGTTAGGGTTGCATAATATTTTGACAAGATCAGAGTGACTTGTTATCAGGATTTAAATTATTGAAGTTCAAGGGAGTTAAAGACTTCCTTTTTAGTTATAGCCATGAATTACGAGACAGATGTCTTCAGAGAGCTAAGCAGTTGGAAACTAGAAATGGAACGCCCTCCATCATTTCTAAATGATATTTCAAGGAAGCTGCAATACAAACTGAACAGCTACATACCTGAAAAGGTACATACAGCGATTACCACTGCTATAAAGCAGATGATACGAGCTATGCTTTTCGGGGCAGGAAAAATCACACAAAAACCGATTGAAATTCTCCCTCTACAAGCCCGTGAAGCAATGGTTCTGGAGCGGATCAGGTATTACCAGGGTGCCGCTGCCGCCGAAGGAGGCATTACGGGAGCTGGAGGTATATTACTTGGCTTGGCAGACTTTCCGCTATTGCTAAGTCTTAAACTAAAACTGTTGTTTGACATTGCCGCGATATATGGCTTCAATGCTGAAGATTATAGGGAGCGGGTATACCTTTTACATATTTTCCAGTTAGCATTTAGCAGCCATGAGCACAGGCGGCATGTGTACCAGCAGATGGTTGACTGGGAAACGCAGAAGCTACACCTGCCAGAAGACATCCATGAGTTCGACTGGCGCATATTTCAGCAGGAGTACCGGGATTATATTGACCTGGCTAAAATGGCTCAAATGATACCATTGATCGGAGCTCCTGTAGGCGCTATCGTCAACTATAAACTAATAAAGAAGCTAGGGAACACTGCTATGAACGCTTACCGGATGCGCCTGAAGGAAATGCGTTACTTACACAACACTTGATCTGAAGTCTTTAAGCAGGTTGTGAAGAAATTCAAACCAATCACTTTTTGTCAGCTGCGAAATAAACTACCTTTGCAGCATTAAAAAAAGCTATAAAACTACTACACTTTCATGCCTCAAAACACGCGATACCCTAAGGAGACTTTTGAAATAAAAGGCTGGGCACGTGAAGAACACTACCATTTTTTCAGAACATTTCAGCAGCCTTTCTTTAACGTACATACTGAAGTAGATATAACAAGCCTGTACCACTTCTGTAAGCAGAACAAACTATCCGTATTCTTAGGTTACCTGCATGCTGCCACAGCAGCTATGCAAAGTACTGAAAATATGCTGCTCCGGATAGAAGGTGATAAAGTGGTAAAGTATAAAGGTGTTGACATTTCTACTACTGTGCTGAAAAATGATAAAACAGTATCATTCGCCCACCTGCCTCATCACCCGGAGCTACAAACTTTTTGTGCAGAGGCAGCAGGGATCATTGAAGAAGTAAAGAACAGCAACAAGCTATTTTATGGTTATAATGGTCCTGACTTGATCCATGCTACTACCCTGCCCTGGTTCCCATTTAAAGGTATGGAACATGCTCACCTGGATGATGCAGACGATGCCATTCCTAAACTTGCTTTCGGTAAACTGGAAATACAGGACAAACAGGTTATACTTCCAATGAGTGTAAGGGTGCATCATGCCTTGGCAGACGGGTACCATATCCATTTGTTCATGCAGCACCTGGATGCATACATGCAGGCATTAGCTTAATAAGTAAAAAGGCCACTACAGTAAAGCAGTGGCCTTTTTATCTATACTTCTAGTTATCCGTATACTTCTCTCTTTGCTGCTCTTAAGGTGTTTTTCATCAGCATAGCGATCGTAAGTGGTCCTACGCCTCCGGGCACAGGTGTTATGAAACTGCATTTTGGAGCCACAGCATCAAAATCAACATCGCCGCGCAAGCGGTAACCTGCCTTTCGCGTAGCATCCGGTACGCGGGTCGTTCCAACATCAATTACCACTGCGCCTTCTTTTACCATGTCAGGTGTAATAAGACCAGGCTTACCCACAGCAGTAATAATGATATCAGCCTGTCGTGTAAAATAGCCTAAATTCACTGTGTTTCGATGGCAGAGTGTAACAGTTGCATTGCCCGGGTAAGCTTCTTTTGCCATTAAGATACTCATCGGCGATCCTACGATGTTGCTTCTGCCAACCACCACGCAGTGCTTTCCATGTGTTTCGATCTCATAGCGGGTCAGTAATTGCAGGATGCCGGCAGGCGTTGCAGGTAAATAAGATGGCAAGCCAGCAACCATGCGGCCAACATTCGTCGGATGGAAGCCATCAACATCCTTTTTGGGATCTATTGACTCTAATACTTTTTCGGTATCGATATGCTTAGGTAACGGAAGCTGCACGATAAAACCATCCACCAGCACATCCTCGTTCAACTCCTTTATCTTAGCCAGCAGTTCTTCTTCAGTAACAGTATCTTCATAGCGAATAAGCGTAGAGCCAAAGCCAATTCGCTCACAGGCCAGCACTTTATTATTTACATAGGTAACAGATCCTCCGTCATTGCCTACAAGTATAGCAGCAAGGTGAGGCACTTTGCCACCATTGGCTTTGATATCAGCTACTTCATCAGCAATTTCTTGTTGTATGGTTTCAGATGTTTTTTTACCGTCGAGCAGGGTCATTACAAATCAAAAATTAAGAGTTATAGGATCAGTGGTTACTATATTATATCACAAATACCGGCATGCAATAAAAGAAAAGCCCCGACACGCGGAGGCACGTCGGGGCTTGTTGCTATTTAGTCGAGTTTAAGCACGGCTAAGAAGGCTTCTTGCGGAATTTCCACATTACCTACCTGGCGCATGCGTTTCTTACCTTTTTTCTGTTTCTCGAGAAGTTTACGCTTTCTTGAAATGTCACCGCCGTAGCACTTGGCCAATACGTTCTTGCGCATGGCTTTTACGGTTTCACGGGCTATGATCTTTTGCCCGATAGCTGCCTGAATGGCGATCTCAAACATCTGACGCGGCAGCAACTCACGCAGCTTCTCGCAGAGGCGCTTGCCCCAGTCATAGGCTTTATCGCGGTGTACGATGGCGCTCAGGGCATCCACCGGCTCCGAATTCAGCATCACATCCAGTTTCACCATGTTTGACTGGCGGAAACCGATCAGTTCATAATCCAGGGAGGCATAGCCACGGGAAATGGTCTTCAGCTTATCAAAAAAGTCGAACACGATCTCAGCCAAAGGCATCTCAAATGAAAGCTCTACACGGTCACTGGTCAGGTATGTCTGGTTTTTCAGGATACCACGCTTATCCATACACAATGTAATGATCGGCCCAACAAACTCAGATTTAGATATGATCTGAGCTTTGATAAAAGGCTCTTCGATACGATCAATATAATTTGGCTCCGGCATTTCAGAAGGAGCACTCACCTTCAGCAACTGATCCTTTGTCGTATAAACATGAAATTGCACAGAAGGAACAGTCGTGATAACCGTCATGTCAAACTCCCGTTCCAGGCGTTCCTGCACAATTTCCATGTGCAGCATACCCAGGAATCCGCAACGGAAACCGAAACCAAGTGCTGCAGAGGTCTCTGGCTCCCAAACCAGGGAGGCGTCATTCAGCTGCAGCTTCTCCATGGAAGCGCGCAGTTCTTCGTACTCACTGGTTTCAACCGGGTAAATACCGGCAAAAACCATTGGTTTTACATCCTCAAATCCTTGTATACCTTTGGCCGGACGATCTACGTGCGTGATCGTATCGCCAACTTTTACTTCTTTGGCATTTTTAATACCCGAGATAAGATAGCCTACATTACCGGCGCCCATTTCCTGCCGGGCTTCCTGGTTAAGCTTTAATACCCCTATTTCATCTGCTTCATAGGTCTTCCCGGTATTTATGAACTTCACCTTCTCCCCTTTCTTCAGGGTTCCGTTAAAGATGCGGAAATAAACCTCGATACCCCTGTAGGAATTAAAAACGGAGTCAAATATTAATGCCTGAAGCGGTGCAGCCGGGTCGCCTTTCGGAGCCGGTATACGATCACAGATAGCATTTAAAATTTCTTCGATACCTATACCAGCCTTACCGGAAGCATGAATTATGTCCTCCGGCTCACACCCGATCAGCTCAATTATCTGATCAGATACTTCTTCAGGCATCGCGTGCGGAAGGTCAATCTTGTTCAGCACCGGGATGATCTCAAGGTCATTTCCGATGGCTAAGTATAAATTGGAAATTGTCTGCGCTTCAATACCCTGCGAAGAGTCCACGATAAGCAAAGCGCCTTCGCAGGCGGCAATGGAACGGGAAACCTCATAGGAAAAGTCTACGTGGCCTGGTGTATCGATCAGGTTGAGCACATAATCCTCGCCTTTGTAGTGGTAGTTCATCTGGATGGCGTGGCTCTTAATAGTGATGCCCCGCTCACGCTCCAGATCCATGTTATCTAGCAGCTGGTTTTGCATTTCACGCTCCGCTACTGTTGAAGTAAACTCTAACAGGCGATCGGCCAGCGTACTTTTACCGTGGTCGATGTGGGCGATGATGCAGAAATTACGGATGTTCTTCATAAATATGTATACGAAGAACAAAGTTAAGAAGAAAGTGGCTTTGTTACTGCGTCTGTGCCAATATTTATAGTATGAAAAGCATTTAAGAAGTAAGCATCAGCTGGAACTTACCCTAAACCGGCCTCTTTAGCCAATGATACTAAGTCTGCGACGTTATTGGTTCCTAGCTTTTGCTGAATGTTTTTACGGTGTGTGCTGACAGTATTGGTACTAATGTACAGTTTTTCGGCTATAGCCCTGGTGCTCATACCCTTGCAAACCAAGTTAAGTATTTCTACCTCCCTTTTCCGAAGGTTTTTTATCAGCAACCTGTTCTTATTCTTCAGATTTTCACGGAGGGCCTGCACCAGCTGCTCTCCGGTATTCATTTGCGGACTCATGTCCACGTCCACACAAAGAATTTCCTTTACTTTCCCTTCTTCATTTTTATGAAATGCCCGCGCCCATCCAATAAACCACTTATACTCTTTTGCGTTTTTATGCTTCGCCCTGAACACGCCGCCATATTCGGTCCCATTAAAATTTTTGTAGTAATCAATGCTGTCGTCCGGAATGGAGTGGTCATCTGGATGCACAATCTTATACATATACTCTAATCCACCCATCTCTTTGATCTCTTCCAGGGTATATCCCAGGGTTTCCTCATTTGTCTTGTTGCACCAGATCACCCCTTTTTCCAGGTCCGATATGTAAATATTGGCAGGGATCTCATTTACGACCTTCTCCAGGAAATCGCATTTTTCCTGCAAAGCCCGGAGGTTTTTCTCGAGTTCAAGTATATTTAGTTCAGAGGGGATAGATGACTTAGGAGCAGACATATAAGGCAAAAAACAGTATTAATGCTTAGACTAATGTATAATTAACTTATAAATATAAGACTACCTTCTCAAATAACCCAAACAATAGTATTTCCTTTTTGAGCTTCATGGCAGCCATTAAATATAGCACGCATGCAGCTCTTCTTCATCCACTAAACCTGTAAATACTCGCCAAAATTGACTATATTCGCATCAAATTTGAAAAATCCTTGTTAAGTATACATGCAAGCAACTACTGTAGAACCATACAAGCCAGTCAATCATGTTCGTATCGTAACGGCGGCTTCGCTGTTTGACGGCCACGATGCAGCGATCAACATCATGCGTCGTATTATTCAAGCCTCAGGTGCAGAGGTGATCCACCTCGGCCACAATCGTTCGGTTCAGGAAATAGTGGATTGTGCTATTCAGGAAGACGCACAGGCTATTGCCATTACCTCCTACCAGGGGGGCCATATTGAATATTTCAAGTACATGTATGACCTGTTACAGGAGCGTGGCAGTAGCCATATCCGCATCTTCGGCGGCGGCGGCGGCGTTATACTACCTGTTGAAATAGAGGAGCTGCAGGCTTACGGTATTGCACGTATCTACTCTCCTGACGATGGACGCGCAATGGGACTTCAGGGCATGATAAATGACATGCTGCAGAAGTGCGATTTTCCTACTGGTAAGAACCTGAATGGCGAGGCAAAGCACCTGCAGGAAAAAGACCCGAAAGCAATTGCCCGCTTGATATCTGCCGCAGAGAACTTCCCGGAAGAAGCACGCAGTATTCTGAACGAAGTGAAAGAGCAGGCGAAACTAGTAAATACTCCTGTTCTAGGCATAACAGGCACGGGTGGTGCCGGCAAGTCATCGCTGGTAGATGAACTGGTGCGACGCTTCCTGATCGACTTCCCGAATAAGAAGATCGCTATTATTTCAGTAGACCCATCCAAGCGTAAGACGGGTGGTGCCTTGCTGGGCGATAGAATCCGGATGAATTCTATTTCAAACGAGCGTGTATACATGCGTTCGCTTGCAACCCGACAGAGCAACCTGGCCCTGAGCAAGTATGTGCAGGATGCTGTGGATATTGTGAAAGCCGCTAATTTTGACCTGATCATTCTGGAGACTTCCGGTATCGGTCAGTCTGATACCGAGATCATAGAACATTCCGACACAAGTCTTTATGTGATGACGCCGGAATATGGTGCCGCCACTCAGCTCGAGAAGATCGACATGCTGGACTTTGCCGATGTGATTGCCCTGAACAAATTCGATAAGCGTGGTGCCCTGGATGCCCTGCGTGATGTAAAGAAACAGTATAAGCGTAATCACCAGCTGTGGGACGTGAACGATGAGGATATTCCGGTGTTCGGCACCATTGCCTCACAGTTCAACGACCCGGGCATGAATCAGCTGTACCGGGCCATTATGGCCAAGATCACTGAGAAAACAGGTGTACAGTTTGACTCTAACCTCCAGACATCAAAGGAGATGTCGGAGAAGGTGTTTATCATTCCTCCAAGCCGCACACGCTATCTTTCTGAAATATCCGAGACTATCAGAAACTATGATAAATGGAGCAAAGACCAGGCAGAGGTAGCGCAGCAGCTTTATGGCATTAAAAAATCCATAGAGGCAGTACAAGGCATAGAAGTGGAAGATAAAGACCGCCTGGTAAAACAGCTGGAAGCAGCCTATGCCGAAGTGGAGCTGAACCTGGACGGCCAGAACAAGAAGATACTTGAGAACTGGAAAGAAAAGGTACAAGCCTACAAGAATGAGTTCTATGTGTTCAAGGTACGTGACAAGGAGATAAAAATAAAAACCCACACGGAGTCGCTCTCGCACCTGCAAATTCCAAAGGTTGCCACACCACGCTACGAGGCATGGGGAGACCTGCTAAAATGGAACCTGCAGGAGAACGTGCCGGGTGAGTTTCCATACACGGCGGGTGTGTTCCCTTTCAAGCGTGAAGGCGAGGACCCTACCCGTATGTTTGCCGGCGAAGGTGGACCAGAGCGCACCAACCGCAGATTCCATTATGTGAGTCTGGGAATGCCTGCCAAGCGTCTTTCTACAGCCTTTGATTCGGTAACACTTTATGGAGAAGACCCTGATTACAGACCAGATATCTATGGCAAGATTGGTAACTCTGGTGTGAGCATCTGCTGCCTGGATGATGCCAAAAAGCTTTATTCCGGCTTTAACCTGTCTGATCCGAAGACATCTGTTTCCATGACCATCAATGGTCCGGCTGCTATCCTGACAGGTTTCTTTATGAATGCCGCTATTGATCAGCAATGTGAGCTATACATTAAAGAGAATGGCCTGGAAGAAGAGATAAACGCGAAAATTGACACTATTTATAACGACAAAAATTCTGAGCGCCCTAGCTACCAGGGGCCACTGCCGGAAGGTAACGATGGCCTGGGTCTGATGCTTTTAGGCGTTACCGGCGACCAGGTACTGCCAGCGGAAGTATACGAGCCAATTAAGGAGCGTACCCTTGCAGCAGTGCGTGGAACGGTACAGGCCGATATACTGAAGGAAGACCAGGCACAGAATACCTGTATCTTCTCTACTGAATTTTCGTTGCGTTTGATGGGTGATGTACAGCAATATTTCATCAACCATAACGTACGTAACTTCTATTCTGTGTCAATCTCGGGTTACCACATTGCCGAGGCCGGCGCCAACCCGATTTCACAGCTTGCCTTTACACTGGCCAATGGCTTTACGTTTGTAGAGTATTACGTGAGCCGTGGCATGGACATCAATAAGTTTGCTCCTAACCTAAGCTTCTTCTTCTCCAACGGTATCGATCCGGAATATGCAGTGATTGGCCGTGTGGCACGCAAGATCTGGGCTAAAGCGATGAAGCACAAGTATGGCGCAGATGCCCGTTCGCAGATGTTGAAGTACCACATCCAAACTTCAGGCCGTTCGCTGCACGCGCAGGAGATCGATTTTAACGATATACGAACCACGCTGCAAGCACTTTACGCCATTTACGACAACTGTAATTCGCTGCACACCAACGCTTATGATGAGGCCATTACTACGCCAACGGAGGCTTCTGTTCGTCGTGCCATGGCCATTCAGCTGATTATCAACCGTGAGTTAGGACTTGCCAAGAATGAGAATCCGCTGCAAGGCTCCTTCATCATCGAGGAACTGACTGACTTAGTAGAAGAAGCGGTGCTGACAGAGTTTGACCGTATTACGGAGCGCGGTGGTGTTTTAGGCGCAATGGAGACCATGTACCAGCGTGGCAAAATTCAGGAAGAGAGCTTGTATTATGAGACCCTGAAGCACACCGGTGAATATCCGATTATCGGGGTAAATACATTCCTTTCTTCTAAAGGCTCTCCAACGGTTATTCCAACAGAGGTTATTCGTGCCACTGAGGAGGAGAAAAAATACCAGATCAGTATGGTGCACACCCTGCAGGAGCGCAATGCTGACAAGGCAGCTGAGTTGCTGAAGCGACTGCAGCAGGTTGCCATCAACAATGGTAACATTTTCAGCGAACTGATGGAGACTGTGAAATACTGCTCACTAGGTCAAATTACGAACGCGTTGTTTGAAGTAGGCGGACAGTATCGTAGAAACATGTAGTAGACTCTATTTTTTAAGCTGCCAGATGCAGCAATTATAAAAAAGGGGAAAGCAGCTTGAGCTGCCTTCCCCTTTTTTATACCATACCTGTTGTTTCTGTCCTGAAGAACTAACTAGCTGCTGCTCAAACCGTATGTAGTTATACATAACACACTTTTGATATGAAACATACTTACTCAACATCGTTATGGGTTATTTTAGGGACCGTTTTAATTGCAGGCACTGTAGCATGTCTGTTCGTTTATAACAGATTTGAGGACGAGGAGTATGAAATAGATACTTTTGATGAACATAATGAGGACTACTTATAGGTAAGTGTTTCCTTTAAAAAGCATCAAGCCCCTCCCATGTTTATGAGTGGGGCTTGATGCAGATAATGTACCTGTCGTATGCTATTGAATGTGTTAACCCGGACTCAAACTGAAACAGGTTACCTAATTTAAAACATAATTTTGCTTCAGGGCTTTTGAAGTTATCTTCTTTGAAAAGTAAAGTTCCTTGAAACTAATACTTTTCCCTTGTTCTACCCTCCTGAATATTTTATCTGGGTTAATATCGGCTATCTCTTTAAAACCACAGGCCTCCATCACCTCTATAGTTGACTTAATAGTATTACCGTGAAAGTTAGCCACCCTAACGCTTTTATCTGTCACATCAAGCCCTTGGTAGAGGTTCTTATCTTGAGTGGCTATACCTACCGGGCAGCGGCCTGAGTCACATTGTAATGCCTGTATACAACCCAGCGCAAACATCATTCCGCGTGCACTGTAGCAAATATCTGCACCCAACGAAATAGCCTTGATAATGTCTACACCGGTGATGATCTTACCGGCGGCGATTATTTTTATCTCTTTGCGCAGATCATATTTTTTCAGCGTGTACTGCGCAAATGAGAGTGCATCGTAAAGAGGCATTCCTAAACTGTCAGTAAACTCCAAAGGAGCTGCACCGGTTCCTCCTTCTGCCCCATCAATTGTAATAAAGTCAGGGAAGATCTGGTTTTGCATCATCTCCTGGCACAGGCGCTCAAATTCCTGTTCATTGCCCAGGCACAGTTTTATACCAATAGGCTTACCACCTGAGAGTAAACGCAGTTTTTGTATGTACAGTAACAGCGTAAACTGATCGGTGAAAGCAGAGTGAGATGGCGGTGATGAAACGGTAGTATAGGGCTCCACCTTTCGTATGGCTGCGATCTCAGGGGTATTTTTAGCGGCAGGAAGGATACCTCCATGGCCAGGCTTTGCTCCCTGTGATAGCTTGATCTCCACCATTTTGATGTTCGGGTGTGCTACTTGTTGTTTAAACAATTCTTCTGAAAAATGGCCATCCTTATCGCGGCAGCCAAAGTAGCCTGTACCTATCTGCCATATCAGGTCTCCACCGCCATCAATATGGAACGGGCTAACGCCACCTTCTCCTGTATTATGGGCAAAGCCACCTAACCTGGCTCCTGCACTTAGAGCAGTGATGGCTGTTTTGCTAAGCGACCCATAGCTCATGGCAGAAATATTATAAACACTTGCGCTGTAAGACTGGGTACAACGACTGCTCCCTACGGTCACACGCAAGTTTTCTTCCTTCACATGAACCGGGAACATCGTATGCGCGATCCATTCATAACCTGTTTCCTGGCTATTGCTTTGCATACCGAACGGAACAGTCTGACGCTCGTTTTTAGCACGCTGGTAAACGATAGAACGCTGCCGGCGGCTAAATGGCTTGCCATCCAGATCTGATTCAAAGAAATACTGGCGGAACTCCGGGCGTATACTTTCGAAGAAGTAGCGCAGATATCCCAGTAGCGGGTAGTTGCGCAACAGCGAGTGTTTTGACTGCCGCACATTGTATAGGTATACGCCATGTACGGGTGCTAATAAGAGCAGAAACCAGAGCATATGCCTGTTGAAAATAGACAATGCCAATAGTATTAAATATGCTGCGATAAAAACATACGACAGCGTCTGCCTGACGTTAATGTTCGTTGCCATTTTATAGAAATAAATTATATGAAATCCGGACTTGAAGAGAGGCGTTTCTTTTCCAGCATTTCTCCTAACTACCAGGAAAAATACTGGACAAATCAGCTAAAGTCTTTTGGAGTGGTACTCAATAAGTGGCCTGAAATGCCTGAACAATAGTAAAATCCTGAAACAATGGAGCCTGTCACCACCATACTCAAGCAGGTATAATTATTATTGTATAGACTCATATTAAGGCGCTACAGATGCAGCTTTAGTAATTCACCGCAAAGGTATATGATAAATTCTGATATTAGCCACAAAGTGTGAAACTGATTTTTTCAGATACATAAATACTATACCAGCCATCTATACCTGCAGAAACTCATTAAACCATGGATATAGGGTATCAAAACAGTTTTGACGCCTGATCAAGTATTCCCCTGTTACTCTTGCATCCATCCTCCGGAACTTACAATTCAAAAGGGCAACCTTCAGCATCAAAAAGCGTTTCTAACGCAAACCCTAGCTTTAACCTGAAATCCATATGAAAAGTATTACAGCAATCTCATCTATGTTTATACTTGGAACCACTTTTGGACTGCTCATCAACAAGTGGTTAGTGCCTCAAAACATTGATTTTGACCTGACAGGGGAAGACTATCATCTATACCTCTAGATAAATATCCAAAAGAAAGGGCAGCTCTTACCGGAGCTGCCCTTTCTTTTGGATTGATATACTTAATGTACGTCTGCCGGCACGGTTGCATTCTTTTTGAATCGTTGTGTAAATACAAGCGGAATAGCACAAAGCATCACTAGCCCCGATATCCAGTAGGCATCGAGGTAAGTTAACAGGTACGTCTGCTTCAGCACCATTCCTTCAATTGCCTTGTATGCCGCTTTCTGAGCATCTAAAAAAGTATAGCCTTTTGATACAAAACCGTTAATGAGCCCCTGCAAACGTTGCACAAAAGCAGGGTTGTACTCATTCACGTTAACTATCAGGTTGCTACGATGCACCCCCTGCCTGATGTGGATGAGGGTTGTAAGAGCTGCAATACCGAAAGAGCCTCCTAACTGGCGCATCATGTTATTCAGTCCTGTGCCTTGCCCTATTTCCCTTCCACGTAAATCCTGAATGGCAAGTGTGGTTAGCGGTACAAATAAAAGCGCCATACCTGCGCCACGAACAATCAGCGGCCAGAAAAATTGCTCTGTGCCGGAAGCCAGTGACGAATTGCCCAGCATCTGTGAGAAAACGAAAAACAAGATCATACCTGTGGCAGCAAGTATCTGCGCAGGGAAACCGCTTTTAAGTATCCGTCCCACAAATGGCATCATGGCAATGGTGACCAGACCACCGGGCAGCAGGATCATGCCTGTTTGCTGTGCTGAGAAACCCAGCAGGTTCTGGCAAAATACCGGAAACACGAACATCGAGCCATACAAACCAAAGCCGAGCACAAAGGATGTGAACATACCAATGGAAAAGCTGCGATGTCGCATGATCTTGAAATTAACTACCGGATGATCGATTTTTAATTCACGCCATATAAACAATATCGTACCTATAACAGAAACTGCTACCAATACCGTAATATAGGTCGCTTCAAACCAGTCTTCTGACTCACCTTTTTCTAATACAATCTGCAAGCTTCCTACTGCAAGCGCCAGTAGTGCAATTCCCCACCAATCCACGGCTTTACCCTGCTGCTCCCGTGGGGTAGATTTAACAAAGGTATAGGTGGCAAAGGTGGCAAGAATCCCTACCGGAATGTTCACATAAAATATCCATGGCCAGGAGTAATGATCAGTAATATAGCCCCCTATTGTTGGACCAACGGTTGGACCAACAACTGCACCCAACCCGAACAACGCCGTGGCAATACCTACTTCAGCAGGTGGCCAAGTTTCCAGAAGTATAGCCTGCGAGGTTGAGATAAGTCCGCCACCTGCCAGGCCTTGTAAAATACGGAATGCGATCAGTTCTTCGAGGGTAGTTGCATTGCCGCAAAGGAACGACGCAATGGTAAAGATGATGATAGACGCCAGGTAGTAGTTCTTGCGTCCGAACATACTACCCAGCCAACCCGACATGGGAAGAACAATTACGTTAGCTACGGCATAACCTGTTGTGATCCAGGCAATGTCCTCCAGCGTGGCCCCCAGGTTACCTTGAATCTGAGGTATGGATACGTTCACGATAGTGGTATCTATCAGCTCGAGCAAAGAAGCCACTATAACCGTGATCGTAATGATCCATTTTCTTGCACCTGTTTCAGCCATAACGAATTAACCTTCCTGTGTCAGTACAGAAACTTTTACACTCATGCCAGGACGCAGTCGCTGCTTGAGGTCTTTCGGAGCAAAAATCTTGATCTTGACAGGTACCCGCTGCACTACTTTCACGAAATTACCGGATGCGTTATCTGGCGGCAGTAATGAGAATTTTGCACCTGTTGCCGGGGAGAAATTATAGATTTCACCCTTTATAGGAGCATCCGGGAAAGCGTCTACTACCACGTTTACATGCTGCCCTTCCCGAAGGTGCTCCAGCTGTGTTTCTTTAAAATTCGCGGTAACATACAGGCTGCTGTCATTCACGATAGAAAACAGGGTCTGCCCTGGCTGGATCAGCTGCCCCACCTGCACATTCTTTTTAGAGGCAATGCCGCTAACCGGTGCTTTAATTGTGGCATAGGATAGCTGCAGATTGGCAAAATCAACATCTGCCTGTCGCTGATCTACACCAGTGTTGGAAACAACCAATTGCGACTTTGTGGTCTGTATTTGTTTAAGGGCTGCCTGGTAATTATCCTGGGCCGCTTGGTAAGAGGCTCTGGCTGCATCGCGCTGAGCTTTTGCCTGCTCAAACTGCTGCTGTGTTACCGATCCGTCCTTTACAAGGTTCTCATATCGTTTAAAATCCTGCTCT
Source organism: Pontibacter sp. MBLB2868 (assembly GCF_051904785.1). Taxonomy (NCBI): domain Bacteria; kingdom Pseudomonadati; phylum Bacteroidota; class Cytophagia; order Cytophagales; family Hymenobacteraceae; genus Pontibacter; species Pontibacter sp. MBLB2868. Next base: position 1,943,655 of record NZ_CP196710.1, read on the forward strand.
GCCTGCCAAAGCTTAACTTTAGCAGCTTCTGCATTTGCTTTAGCCGTTGATGAGTTGGCGATAGTAGTATTAATTTGAGCCTGCGCCACCGATGTTCCAGCGGTTGCACCCTGCTGGGCAGCCTGTGCCTGCTCCAGTTTTATCCTGTAGTCACGGTCATCGAGCTGCACCAATACCTCCCCTTCTGACACGTGCTCATTCTCTTCAAACTTGATAGATTCCACATAGCCCCCCACCCGTGCTACTACTGGACTGATGTCTGCATCAATCTGGGCATCATCAGTATCCTCGTGCTTACTTAGATACATGTATTCTTTTATCCCGAAAAAAGCGCCCACTAACAATATAACTCCAAGTATAAGGGGGACTACTTTCTTAGATTTTTTCTTTTCGGTTTGCATAATGCTTAAATGCTATTCTTTGGTTAAGTTTCCTGTTGATTTCAATAATTTCTGGTAAGCAATACCTGCGTCAGCTTTGGCTAACTCCAGGTTTACCATTGCCTGGAACAACTGCGTTTCAGCATCTATCCTATCAGTTGCTGTGGCTATCTGGTTCTGGTACTGTGATTCCAGCATGCGGTCGTTTTCAGTTGCCTGATGGATAGCGGTTTCAAGGATCTGCACCCGTTGCAATGCCCGCTGGTAATTCTGATAACTTTCATTAACCTCACTTTTAACCTGGTCAACTGTCAGGTTCTTGTTTAACTCTACCTGCGCCTTTTGTATCTTAGCCTCACTTTCCTTATTCTTGCTAAGCCACAACTGATCAATATTCCAGGCCACGGTAGCACCTGCAGTAAGCGGAGCCACAAATCCGTTTTTAGTTGGCAGTATAGTGCCGCTCGGGTTAATCATGTAAGCATCGGCTCCTACCAAAACTGTAGGCAATTTTTCAGCCCTTACAGACTTAATATTATTTTCAGCCACCATACTCTTCAGACCCAATGCACGAATTTCAGGTCTGTTAACCAGGGCTGAATCTACATAGGTTGTTAAAGGGGCAAGATGCTCTGCCAGTACAGGCTGCTCCTGAACCTCCAGGTCAGTGCCTTGAGGCAGGCCCAGCAGCAGGTCCAGGTTGTATACCACTATCTTCCTGTTGGTCTCCAGGTCAACGCCTGCCAGTTCAACATCGCTTCGTTGTAACTGAAAGCGAAGCACATCATTCTTGGTAACTATTCCCTGGTCAAAATAACGCTGAGCTTTTTTTATCTGGCGGTCTACATCTTCCAGGTTTTGCGCTACCACCCTCTTGCTCTGCTGCAGTTTGTAGAGGTTAAAATAAGCGCTGGTAATGGTATAAGCGATCTCTTCTTTATCTCTTTCGGTATCTAACTGGGCTATGTGTGCCAGCATATTTGTTGATTCCTGGGCGTAGCGCATCCTGTTTCCGCTGAAAATAACCTCCTTCAATGCTACAGTACCAATAAAGGCATCCGCGTGACGGGGCAGGTGAAAGGCTTGCCCTTCATCAGAAATTTGAAAAGTTGTGGTTGGTATTTCAGCGTGGTTATAAGTATAGCTGGCACTGGCAGTTGGCAAAGACTTGTCTTTAACCTGGTTATAACGGGCAATAGCCTCGGAAACCTTTGACTGCGAAAGCTTTAAGCTCACACTATTTTTAAGTCCTAAATCTATTGCCTCCTGTAAAGAGAGCGAGACAGGTTGTTGTGCCGCTGCAGCACCAGATATAGCTAACATGAGGGCCAGCATCACAGCATTTTTTAACCATAGAAAGGTACGCTCAGGCACCAGTTGCAACCTGTAATTACTTATTTTCAGATTCATTCTTTAGTAAATATGCTTTTAGGTAATCTAATAAATACTGTTTGATCCGGGGCCTTATTTCATGCTGCACTACTTCCGGATCCAGGAAGTCCTTGTCTAACATTTTAGAGGCTACCTGGCTGGAATTTACCATGTAATACATAGTGCCAAGTATACTGGCAATCGTCATCTCAACATCCACCGGATTAAAGCTGCCGTTCTGGATGCCTTCCTCAATCACCTCTTTGAAAACATGAACGTTCCGCATGATACTATCCGAAATGAACTCACCTAGTTCGCTACGTTGGGCCAGTGAAAGTTCTCGGTTAATCAGGCGGTAAAAGCAGTTATTGCTTAACACCCTGTTCAGGTAAACATCAATGACCATGGATATTTTTTTCCAGGATACTATGTCCTGGTCCCGCACTTCTTCCAGTTCTTTGCGCAAACCGGCAATTCTACGTTCCAGTACTGCTTTCAGGAGTCCATCTTTAGACCCGAAGTAGTAGCTAATCATCGCCATGTTCACGCAGGCCTCATTAGCCAGCAAACGCGTAGAGGCACCCTCGTAACCATACTCTGAAAACACCTTTTCAGCGATATTGAGAATATGCTCCTTCTTATCTTCTTTTCTCTTTTCCATTTTGAAACTGCAAATTTAATCAATCGATTAATTAATATACAAACCAAATTTTAAATTAATTTCTTAATCACTCCTGTACAGACTAAAAAATCTAACCTGAATGAAGCGAAACAATTTATAAGCAATGCTTTATTTGAAATTATAAGGAGCTATACATCAAGTCATTTAAGCAGCAGATAAACTCCCTGAATCCTAGGATTTGGTACTGCTAGGGCATGTATGTGCACAGCAACTTTATATTCCGCTTAAAAAGCATAATTTTGTAACAAAGCCGTTTCTTACCGGTATACTTTATTTTTAATGGCACCTTATGGTGCAAAACCCCTAACTATGAACTTGAAAGAGAAAATCAGTTACATTATTGGCCGCGACATGGCGACAAACCTGAAAAAGCAAGGCATCGAAGTGGAGGCAGCTCCTTTCATGACTGGTTTGCAGGAAGTTTTGGAGGGTAAGCCTTCCACGCTTTCCCAGGAAGAAGTACAGCAGGCTATGATGGCTCTTCAGCAGGAAATGACGCAGAAGCAAGGTGCGGTTGGCAATGTTAACAAGCAGGCAGGAGAAGAATTCCTGGCTGAAAACAAAAATAAGCCTGGGGTGAACACGCTTCCAAGCGGATTACAATACGAAGTGATCGAAGAAGGTAACGGCAAATCACCATCGGCAACTGATACGGTAACCGTACATTATAAGGGCACATTAATTGACGGTACTACTTTTGACTCGTCTTACGAACGTGGAGAGCCAGCTACTTTCCCTGTGAATGGTGTTATCGCGGGCTGGACAGAGGCTCTGCAGATGATGAAGGAAGGTGCAAAGTGGAGACTTTATATCCCTTCTAATTTAGCTTACGGCGCTCAGGGAGCTGGTGATGTAATAGGTCCAAACTCTGCGTTGCTGTTTGATGTTGAGCTGTTATCCGTAAAATAACACTTATATCTCCAGACATTATATCAATTTATAAAAACAAAAAGTCCCCGGAACTACATTCCGGGGACTTTTTGTTTTTGGTTATTTAACTTAATATGAATTATTGCTAAGCACTCAACACGTCTTTATTTTCCAACCATCTCCGCCCCTCTTCTTCATAAAGGAAGTGATTTAATATGAGCAGGTTATCTTCCTGTATTAGTTCATCTCCATTCATATTATCAACTAATTCATGATAGGAGTATACCGGTAAAAGTACTGCGACGAAAATATCGCATCTTAAAACTTGTAAGGCCCTTGAAAACACGTTCTTAAAGACCCAGCTTTGATCTGCTCCACGTATCTTCTCTCGTTTCCGAAGGTCAATAATCCATTTTTTGGGGGCGAACTTTTCAATTAAAACATTGATAGCTAAGTATCCCTCTCTAATTTCCTCGGAACTTACTACTCCTTCCCACCTGATTGCCAATGTTTCGGTTCCTGGTTCATATACTGCAAGTAATTTATCCCCTCTATATACTTCATGGGATAAACAACTGGTAGATGGGTAGGCACCTGACAAAGTATCATTCTGTCTTACCATATAACTTTAAATATGCGTACTCGAAAAAATGAATCTATTTTGAAGCCGTTCCAAAAGTGTCTGCAGAACGGCGAAGTGCTTTCATAGCGTGATGACAAAGTTGAAGAATAAATTGATTCTAAACAAGAATGATTTAAATATTAACAACTTTTAATTTATATATCTAATATTCTCAGCCTTTATTCTCTCACTTGTAAACGTAACTATATATAAACGTAACTATATATATTTTATTTTAAACATTACAAGGTCTATATATTGTAATTTTGAAATATCTAAACAAAACATGCCCGTAACCGTTCAAAACCAATATCACTTTCACAAAAAATAACTTGTATGGGAAACAGCCAAAATGAAGGCAAGAAATTCTTAGACAGTGTACATCAGTATTTTGATCATGCAGCTAAGTTTTCTCGACTCGATCAAGGTATACTGGCGCAGATCAAAGCTTGTAACAGTGTTTACAAAGTATCATTTCCGGTTGAAGTAGATGGAAAAATCGAGGTAATCGAAGGTATCAGGGTGCAGCACAGCCACCACAAACTGCCTTCAAAGGGTGGTATCCGGTATAGTATGCAGGTAGATGAGGATGAAGTAAAGGCGCTTGCCACCTTAATGACATTCAAATGTGCTGTTGTTGATGTACCATTTGGGGGAGCTAAGGGAGGTGTTAAGATCAACCCAAGAACCAGTTCTGTAAAAATGCTGGAGAAAGTTACCCGCCGCTATGCTGCCGAACTTATTAAAAAGAACCTGATAGGTCCTGGGATTGATGTACCAGCCCCGGATTATGGCACAGGTAGCCGTGAAATGGCCTGGATAGCAGATACCTACCAAGCCTTTAACTATGGTGAAATAAGCGCGCTAGGCTGTGTGACAGGTAAGCCAGTAGGCCAGGGAGGTATAAGAGGCCGCGCAGAAGCAACAGGACTAGGCATATACTTTGGAATCCGGGAAGCCTTGCTTGATACGGACCTGTTAAAGGGTTTAGGTATAGAAGGTACTACTTTGGAAGGCAAAAAGATCATTGTGCAGGGCCTGGGAAATGTAGGCTATCATGCTGCCTTCTTTTGCCAGAAAGACGGCGCTATTATTACTGGCATTGCAGAACGTGAAGGCGGAATCTACAATGAAAATGGAATAGATATACAGGAGGCCTTCAGACACAGAAGCGAAACTGGCTCCATCCTGGACTTTAAAGACTGCAAGAATATCGTTAACTCAACTGACATGTTAGAGTATGAGTGTGATATTCTGATACCAGCTGCTCTTGAAAACCAGATTAATGAAAAGAATGCTGCCAGTGTAAAAGCTAAGATCATTGCAGAAGGTGCTAACGGCCCTGTAACCAGGGAGGCGGACGACATCCTGATCAAAAAGAAGGTTGTGATTTTACCGGACCTATACCTGAATGCGGGTGGTGTTACGGTGTCTTATTTCGAGTGGTTAAAAAACTTGTCGCATGTTAGGTTCGGCCGCATGGGCAAGCGTGCAGAAGAGGCGAGCTATCGCAGGCTTGTTAACGCGATAGAATCATCTACAGGCAAAACAATGACTGCTTCGGAAAGAGCAATGTTGACTCAGGGTTCAGATGAGATCGGTTTGGTTCGCTCTGGCCTGGAAGATACCATGATCAATGCCTACCACGAGATACGTGATGTAATGATTGACAAAAAATTACCAGACCTGCGCACTGCTGCCTTTTTAACGGCTATCGAGAAGATCGGTGTGAGTTACGAATCCTTAGGAATATTTCCGTAAACAAAGCAGGTTTCCTATCAATACAAAGACCAGGTGCACAGTTGGAAAGACTTCACCTGGTCTTTTTTATGCACGCTGTGAAAGCCTATTTTAAACCGAAACAAAACTGACCTCAATTTAAAGTACTTCCTCCCAGCATTTTAGCGTATACCATGCTAAAGGCCTAAGTTATAAACCATCTAAACATGAAAAGTTTTCAACTCCTGCTAGCTGCAGCTATCCTGGGTGTAAGCATGGTTATATGTATGTTTCTTTTTGTGCATTCGCGTGCCCAAGCGAATCAGACCATAAACGTAACCGGTTCCGCAAAGCGTGAGATCATTTCTGACCTAGGTATATTACGCGGTAATTTACAGGCATCTGGCGCAACCGCTGAAATTGCCTATAACAATTTACTTAATCAGCGTCCTGGGGTGCTTGAATACCTGAAAAAGCAGGGATTTGATACAAAGAATATAGAACAGGCCACCATCTCTTTAAACCCTGTATATGAATTGAACCAACAGGGCTACCCAACTAACATTCCGTTGGAGTACAGAGCTTTCCAGATGATAGAAGTAAAATCGTCGGATGTAGAGAAGATAAAAGCAATATCTGTCGACATCTCCTCGCTTGTGAACCAGGGTATAAATTTTTCTGTAAACCCTCCGGAGTATTATTATACAGAACTTGCTGACCTTAAAATAGAGATTCAGGCCGATGCAGCAAAAGATGCCCTGGAGCGGGCACAGAAAATCGCAGAGGCCACAGGAAGTGAGCTCGGATCCATAACAAGCGCACGCATGGGAGTGTTACAGATCACACCGGTCAACTCGAACATGGTTTCTGATTATGGGATAAACGATGTATCTTCTATCAATAAAGAGATTACAGCCGTAGTGAATGCCTCCTTTCTGTTAGACTGATAACAGTTAAAAGCTATTAGAACAAAGGGCGGTGAAGCTACTGCTCCACCGCCCTTTGTTCTAATAATTGTATAATATACCTATTTAAGTATTGCTAATGGCAAGCCATTTTTTCAGGATCTTTTGCTGTAGTTCAGTTGGGTTCTGAATACGCTCAAAACGATAGCGTACACTTGTATCAGGTAGCATTGGAACTTCGAGTTTTATTAATTTACCGTCGCGCGCAACCAATACCTCAACTTTTTCACCCGGCGTACGGTCATTTACGAAACGGCTGATATCATCACCGACACGGTAGCCGTCTACAGCAATTATTTCATCGTTCACATTTATTCCACCTTCATAAGCGCTGCTGCCACGGTCAAGCGATCGTACTGTTAATTTACCGTCAGCCATAGCCGTAGAAGCGCCCCATTTACTTTTTGTGCTCCCCTGATTAGTATTGATCAATTTAAGGCCGGCAGCATCAAAATAGTTATTGTAGTCAGGGGTTTCGGTACCGTTTACATAATTCTGGAAGAAAGCATCCATATTACGACCAGATACCTTCTCGATTCCGGCCTTAAATTCTTTCTCAGTAAAGCCTCTTTTCAGCTCTTTGTAGTAACGGTTGTACATATAGCGCATCACATCATCCAATGATTTTTCGCCTTTTGTAGCCTCCATGATCTCCATGTTTAGCAACTGGCCCAGTACACCGCCTTTAGTATAATAAGAAACCTCTGCATTGTTAGAGTTCTCATTACGTCTGTAATATTTGATCCAGGCATCGAAGCTTGACTCGGCTACAGCCTGCACTTTATTACCTGGCGTGTTCTCAACAGAATTTATGCTTCCGGCTACTACGTCAAGGTAACGATCCGGTGTTGTGAATCCTGCGCGGCGTACAATCAGATCATCGTAAAAACTTGTGATACCTTCAGATACCCATAAAAGGTCTGTGTAATTTTCTGTGTTATAATCAAAAGGACCCAGAGGTAGCGGGCGCAGTCGTTTTACGTTCCATAGGTGAAAGTACTCATGCGCTACCAGGCTAAGGAAGCCATTATATCCTGCCTCCGTTCCGTAATTCCAGCGAGATGTTTGCAGGGTAGTTGAGTTCAAATGCTCCAGACCGCCGCCGCCGCGGTTAAGATTATGTACGATAAACACGTAACGGTCAACAGGTAATTCACCAATAACAGCAATAGCTTCCTCAGTAACTTTAGCCATATCCGCCATAAGCTTCTCAGGCTCATAGTTGCCTTCACCATACATGGCAACTTCATGTGTTACTCCACCTGCTGTAAACTTATACACCTGGTGTGTGCCAATTTCCAATGGAGAGTCCGCAAGAATATCGTAGTTCGGGAAAGTATAAGTATACTCCCCTGTACTTTTCATACCTGTAGAAACTTTGTCCCAGCCTTTGTAGGGCTTAACAACCAGGGTTCCATTCAGATCCTGATAACCTTCAGGGTACATAAAAACGCTTGTACCGTTCACATACCCATGCGATGCATCAAGAAAACTTGTTCTAACGCTCAGTTCATAGGCATATACTTTATAGCTTGCCCGAACAACACTTGCTTTGTTAGAATAAACACGCCAGGTATTTTTATCGATTTTTTCCGAACGGAGTATGTTCCCTGCCTTGTCTGTGGCTTTGAACCCCTCAATATTTTTAGCGAATTCACGTACCAGGTAAGAACCAGGTGCCCAGACAGGAAGCGTAAAATCAATATAGTTCTTCTTAGCCCCTGACAGTTCCGCATCCACCTCGAAATAGTGTGTATGAGGCTCAGGCATGGACAAAGTATATTTCAGATCTGCGGCAAGAGCAGCGGAGAAATTACCTATAACAAGAAAGGCTATAAGAAGTATGGAAAAATTAAATCTTTGTCGTTTAAACATATTTATAGTTTAGAATAAGTGTAAAAGCTTTGGCATTTTACAACAAAAACCGTGCTTTTCAAAATTCTAAACGCTGGTAGGGGTACCAGAACAGCTTCAGTCAGCCTTATTTTCGAAGTGGTTTTCTAACCAATCAGAAGCTTCTTCAACCTGGCAAAAGGTATTGATAACAATAAATGAATTGTAGCTCTTTAATCCGTATTGCCCCGCCTCTTCCAACAGTGTCTGATAGTTAAATTCAGACAGCACAAAAGCAATATAGTTAGCGGTGCCCAAGCCAATCATCAACTTCGGAAACAGGGAAGTTTGCAACCACATCTCTTCTTGCTCATTTAAGGAGACATTAGCTGTGAAATCGAAGAGCCATTTCTTTACGTGATGTTTTTCAGCATACAGAAGTGCATGCTCCATACTCTGCCTGAATTCATCAAATCGAGGATTTGCATTCCTTTTCAGGTACAGGCACTCCTTCTCTGCATCATAGTTAACCAAAAGAGAATTTGTACTATACAACATCATCTTGATCCTCAACTCAATTTGAACGCAAAAATATAAATTAACTTACTTACAAATGTAAATTAACAATCAAATCGTTTCATTGTAGGATTTTATCGGGTAAACCCCTGATTTTGACAGGTGAACGTTCTAAATCATCATGCGAATTATTATTAGTCATATAATGTTAAGTTATTCAATAGACTAGATCCATTTGTCGTCAGATAATTACCTGTAAAACCAGTTTTGGCATGGTATTTACACTATACATGATCATAAGAACATATTATAAGCTATGAAAAAGAACATTATAATAATGACACTTCCCCTCCTCCTGTTATTTGTTTTGGTATGGGCTGATGCAGTTCCTACAATGAAACCAAAGGATTCGGAAGTATACACGACAGCTTCTCCAGATGCACCTGAAGCTTATACTTCATCAATTCGAAGCAAAGCACCACGGAAGCATGTACAGATAGATGAAAAAGGGATCAGTCAACAACTTGTTTCCTATGCGACCTCATTTATAGGAAGCCCGTATGTTTACGCCGGAATGAATCCGGAGGGCTTTGATTGTTCTGGATTCATAACATATGTTTACCAAAATTTTGACCTGGATCTTCCTCATTCCTCTGTAATGCAGGCAGAAGAAGGGGAAAGGGTAAGCAAACAGGAAGCAAGAGCCGGTGACCTGGTAATTTTCACCGGAACAAATCCTCAGATTCGTGAACCGGGCCATGTGGGAATTGTCATCTCATCTCCAGGCGATACAATCGAATTCGTTCATTCTTCTTCTAACGGAGGGGTAAAGATCAGCAAGGTTGAGGGTACACGCTATGATATCCGATTCCTGCAAATAAGACGGGTACTTTAAGAGCAAAATATCAGCACGAAAAAAGGGACAAGTATAACACTTGTCCCTTTTTTCGTACATAAAGCCAAAAGAGCCACTTTTGTAGCTCCAAACTAAAGCTAACAAAATGATACATCCTTACATCATTAATACGCTCAACGGGCTAATCCTACTAATTGTCGGACTAATAGTATACTTTACAAACCCTGCAAAGCCTCCCACTGATCTAATAGCACCCTTTTTAGGCATCCTGCTTTTAGCTGCGACTTATCATTTACGCAAACACAACAGATTTGTCACGCACTCGGTAACGGCACTCACCTTGCTGGCAGGCTTTATAGAAATCACACGCTTAAATACGGAAACATTCGACTGGAACAGTCAGGATCTTCTTCAGCTTCTGATGGGGATCAGCTGCTTTATCGCATCTGCCTTTTATGTAGGTACTTTTGTGCGGGAAAGGCGCCTGCGAAATAACTCCATCTACAAAGATGATCTTTAAAAAAGAAACACCTGATGTAGCCCGTCAAGATACATCAGGTGTTTCAGGAATCCCTCAATTTCAGAGTAAGCGGCGGACTGTGTTTCAGTCTCACCATCCTATAAAGAATCAGAGGTAATGTCGCTATCTGCGTAAGCAGTAGCTATACTGCTTACTAAGCCTGCTCACCTTTTGAGTGAACATTATTACCTAGGCTTACTAAGACGACCGATGGATTAGACATAGCACCTCCTTTCTCTTTAATTCGACATAGACTCCGAGCAGCCAATACCTGACCTTTAGCCCAAAGCTGTAGCACTCGCTACCGTACTTTAAAGTTAAAATAACGCTGAAAAGTTCACAAAGTTTATTGACTTTTTTTCTGCTCCGATCAATCATTTTATAACCTGCTTTAAGCCAGCTGCTTGCAATTCAGACTATTTTTGTGAGATGCTATCCTTTCTTATTTTAATAATTATCCAAGGGTATATTTTTACTGATAATTTGTGTTTAGGCCATTCAAATTTTTAAAGTCCCAAACATTTTGAAATTGGTTTGAATTATTTTTTATATATTACGTTGCATAATACAACTAACCTTTGATATAATGAAAAAGCACTTCCTAACACTTGCCCTGCTCATGTTATTTGCCACTTGCGCATGGGCACAAAAGCTGTCACCGCTCGGCGTTTGGACAAATGAAGACGGTAAAGCAAAGTTTGAAATCTACAAGTGCGGCAACAAGCTGTGCGGAAAGATTGTCTCGCTTCGCGAACCTAACCGAAATGGAAAGCCTAAAATGGATGATAATAATCCGAACAAAGCTGCACGCTCACGTCCTTTGCTGGGATTAGAGTTCTTGAAAGGTTTTGAGTATGACGGAGATAATAAATGGGACGATGGCACAATATATGACCCGGAAAGTGGCAAAACTTACTCCTGCTATATGAAAATGCTAGGGAAAGACAAAATGGAAGTGAAAGGCTATATCGGTATCTCGTTGATCGGACGTGCCCAAACCTGGACCAGGGTGGAAGGAACGGCTTCTACGAACTAAATAGAGCCCTAAACTTAAGTATAAAAAAATAGAGGCTGGCATTTCTGCCAGCCTCTATTTTTTCAACCCTTTACCGTCTGTTAAACTCTTTATCCTGCAAAAAGTTTTCTATATACTATTTTAAAATACCTGCACGATCTTGTATTCCTGATCACGGAATGTAAAGCTATCGCCGGATGATTTACCAGCCATCGCCTTGAAAATAGGGGACATACTTGAAATAGCAAAAAAGGACTCGCCATCAACCTTGAGTTCTCCCAGGCTCACTCCTATAAAATAGTTCTGCAGTTCTGTGTGCACCACTGCACCAAAAGATACCTCCGAATTAATTTTGGTAGCATTTATCCTACGTAACAATGCCATGGTGCTAATCAACTCATCCAGCTGCCGGGCATACATATCGCGTTGTATCTGACAATTCTCCCTGAAAGACTCAAACTTATCTTCCATAGCACCTTGATGTTCATTGGCGCTGTTCTGAGCCTCATCCATTGCTGCTTTCGCCGCTTTGATCTGTTCATTAAGAACCTGAATGCTCCCCTGGAGCAAGCGTTTCTTTGTTTCGAGTTCTTGTGTTAGCATTTCCATAGGAGTAACAAATCTTTCTTTTGATGGATATCAATTCTATCTGGTAATTTCAGGGATCAAAGCCTTCATACTATAGCTATCGAAGAATTTGATTCCTTTGCATTTTTAAACCCAGCCACTTGTTTTTTCTTAAGTCCTGGTCTACCTCAAAACTATTTAAATTAAATGATGTTTAAGAGTAAATTATTGAATGTCATTTAACGGTTTTTTTTATCGATTGTTGGGTCTCGGAGAAGGATTGCCAACCTGTAAAGCGCTGAAGCGTTCAGCTACGCATCAGGCTGCATTTACCGCTTGGGTAAAGGCGCAGGTATACCTGAACTGGACAGGCCCATTTTTTAAGGCTTATCATTATCAGAAAGCACACTTTCCGAGCAAATATAGAGTACAGCTTATTACTGATGAGCATCGGAAAGGCGCAACATTTTTTTATGATCCTTCCATAGGAGCCGAAAATTTTCAGTTTTTATTTGATCTATTGAAAGAACGTGTACTGCAATTGGGGTATAGCCTACGCAGCTCAGATGAACAGCAAGTACGCCATAAACGCTACACCGAAGCAGTAGAACGATATTTTATGCTCCCTCCTGCCTCTGATGTTCCCGGCAGCGATCTGTGTAATCAGCTGTATGGTAATATAATTATCGAATTAATTAAAGTAAATAAACATCCGGGATACATCCGGTTTACGGCAAATTCGTATGCTGATGTATATTTTAGTGAACCCTTGCCTTTTTTGGAGCTACTCGAGAAAGTGTTGCAACCAGATGAACAATCAGGCAAGTAACAGTTCAGGAAAAAAGCCAGCAATTGCTTTTTAAATATTTTAATATTGTTCAGCCTTTTTTTTACCTCGTTCCTTTATTTATATTTATATTACATTCTGATCATACACCATTAGTTTTCTGCTCATGAAGCTACGTGTACTACTGTTGCTTATCACCCTGCTGCTGTGCACCCAATCCTTTGCGACCCACATTGTAGGTGGTGAATTCGAAATGAGGCACATAGTTAACTACAACTATAAGCTCACGCTCAACTTATACTTCGACGATGTAAACGGTAGTCCTGGCGCACTAGACCAACTGGTTGTTGTTAATTTCTTCGAGAAAGGATCTAATAAACTGGTAATGTCGCAGCAAATGCTTTTACAGAGCAGAACCCCTGTCAAGTATACTAATATAGATTGTACCAGTGCCAGCCTGCAAACCAGTAAAATAGTTTATTCTGAGAATATTTTCCTTGATCCTAACCGTTTTAGCAGCCCTCAGGGGTACTATGTTACTTGGGAAAGATGCTGCCGTAACCGCACGATAAACAACATTGCCAGACCTGAGGAAGCAGCCCAAACGTTCTATATGGAGTTTCCGCCGGTTGTTAAAAATGGGGTGCCTTTTGTCAACTCCTCTCCTATTCTTTTCCCGCCCCTCAGTGATTATGCCTGCGTAAATGAGCTTTTCTATTTTGAGTTTAACGGCACAGACCCTGACGGTGACTCCATTGTGTATGATATGGTAACGCCATTAAATGGATTCACTTCGGCCAACATGCCTTACTATGGAATTCCTGGTTTTGAGAACATAGCGCCGAAGCCTGCTCCCTATCCAACAATTACCTGGCTTCCGACTTATGGGCCGACCAATCAGGTGCAGGGGAACCCACCTATCAACATTGACAAAAACTCAGGTCAATTAACGATGAGGCCGAGCAGCAAAGGGTTATACGTGTTTGGGGTAAGGGCACAGGAGTTTAGAAAAGGTGTGAAAATTGGTGAAGTACGTCGCGACTTCCAGGTGCTGGTGCTCGACTGCCCTCGTAACGAGACTCCTGTTGTAGCTGTCCGGGAACAGGGCAAGAAAACCTTTTACAACAAAGGAGATGTTTTAAAGATCAGTCCTACCGGCAGCCGCTGCCTAGACGTTTTTTTCTCTGACCCTGACAGGACTGAGTTTGTGGCCCTGCGCACACGTCCTGTTAATTTTTCGAGCACAGACTTTACGTTACAGGGCGTAACGAGTGGCATGATCAACCAGGGTACGACTACCGATTCTCTTAAGGCAACACTTTGTTTTAACGAGTGCTTCGATACGCAAGGGAAGGTGTACCAGCTTGATCTTATTGTAAAAGACGATGGTTGCAGCCTTCCACGACAGGATACGGTTAGACTTAGCTTTATGATTGAGCCGATACCCGATGCCCCGCCAACAGTTGATCTTTCTACTAAACAGCGCGTTTTTAACGTAAAAAATGGAGATGTATTAACTTTTGATGCGCTTGGCTTTGACACTGATAACGATGACGTGACCATTACTGCAGAAGGGCAAAATTTCTCGCTGGGATCTCAAAATATAACTTTTAAGACCAAAACTGCTCCAGGCCAGGTTTCATCTCCCTTTAGTTGGAACATAGACTGTAAGGCACTGCAACAGGACTCCTACAAGATAGACTTTGTTGTTAGCACCATTGTCTGCAATAAGACTGTTCGCCGGACGGAAACAATTGAAGTAAGGCCCGATAATGTTAACAACATCCCCGTCATTTCAACGGATAAACAGGCAAGGGTATTTAATTTAGTTGTAGGTGAGCCTTTCGAAGCAAAGATATTCGGCAATGATATTGATCTGAATAACCTATCACTGCAAGCCGTAGGGAACGGATTTAATCTGAACGACCTGGGCATGAACTTCACAAGTAGTGGAGGGCCAGGAACGGCTGAGGGCACATTCAAATGGACAGCTACGTGCGGCACCGCGCAAGGAAGTGTAGTGCGGGTAACATTTAACCTGAAAGAAACAGCCTGTAACCCATCACCAGACCAGAAAATTGAATTTGAATTCAGGATAACAGCACCGAATAGCCCTCCCACCCTTACTACCGATAAGCCTGTTCTAACTTTTGATATGGAGTTAAATGAGCCATTCGAGGCAAACCTTTTTGGCGATGATTTAGATCTAAATCAGTTGAATTTGACAGCTGCTGGTGATGGATTTTCTCTGGAAGAAGTAGGCATGTCCTTTACAAGCCAGGGAGGTGCAGGTACGGCAAACGGCAAGCTTTTATGGGTCGCCAACTGCCTGGGTGCCGAAAAGGGTGTGCTCCGTGTTACTTTCAGCCTAAATGAGCAAGCTTGCTCTCCATCACCGGACAAGCAAATAACCATGGAATTTCGGGTAAAGGTGTCCGTTTTAGGAGATTTTATCCCGGCAAACATTTTCACACCAAATGGAGATGGTTTGAATGATTACTTTGAGATACCAGGCTTACCGGAAGATTTTTGTACCGCTAAATTTGACAACATCCGGATCTTTAACCGCTGGGGTAAAGAAGTGTACGTAAGCCAGCGTAACAATTTCAAATGGAATGGAGAAGGAGTTAACGATGGAGTATATTTCTACGTGATCGATTATGGCACCACCACCTATAAAGGTTCGGTTACATTAGTTCGCTAATAAGTTCAGGCAAACTTATGATTTAAGCCATAAACAGGAAAACCAGGTACAAACCCAGCCATAAGAAATCCATAAAATTCCAGTAACTGCGCAGCATTGACAACTGGAGGTGCCGGTAAGGATCCCTGATAAATATTAAACTGCGAACACCATCAGCGGCTACATGAGCAGTTTTAAAGAAAAGGAACGACAGAAAGATAAGGCCTCCTAATAAATGCAGTATATGAAGGGCGGAAATGAGGTAAAGATATGTGCCTGAGGCTTTACCTGTAAAGTAAACACCTGCTTTGGTCATCTCATTCCAACCAATCAGCTGCGCCCCAACAAACAATACACCCAGCCCAAGAGTAGCACCCAGGTAGCGGGTCATCTTTTTTAGTTTATCGCGACGGTAAATGCCCGGCACTTTACTGATGGCATAACTACTAAATAAAAGCAGCAAAGTGCTTACACTAAAAAACTTTGGAAGTTCAAAGCTTTCATTCTGAAATCCTCCTGTTCTTGCAAACGCAACAACAAGTATAAAAAATAGAATTCCGATACCGATCATACTCAGGTACAACAACATCCTGATCGGGTGCATACGCTCTATCTTCCCAAAGGCTGAGAGCTGTTTCGAATCTACTCTATTTTTTTTGTCAGAATCCATTTGCTGTCTCCGTCTGTTGCGTCAGCATTAAGAGGTGTAAAATGATACAAAAGGCCTATGAGGCCTATATATACTTTATACCGTTCAGAGGTGCGTATAGTTTTGAATTTAGATCAATTTAATTTGCTAAAAGCAGTGCAGAATTGCACAGAATTCAATACTCCTTATAAACAGAGAAGTGTATGCCCGGGCTCCGGCAGATAAGGTCAGAATACTTCTACCTTTATATAGCAAAATCCGTTAGAAGTATATACTTAAACGAGTTTAGAATGCGAGTACCCATACTTCGAAATTACTTCCTGATGCTCCCTTTGCTCCTGTTGCTCTATGCCCCGGCAAATGCACAGACAAATGCGGCCTATACCAGCGACAACAGGGTCTTTATAACGTTTGACGGCATAACCAAACCCTATACTTTTACATCGGACCAACTACTGGTCAGGTATAACAAGAATACTCAGAAGATTGAATGTATTCTTGATCTTGCCACTTTATATCCTGCTCACGACACTATCCCTCCTACGATGGCCTACGATGTGTTTTTCGGAGCAAAGTATCCTGACCTGCTATTCTACATAGATGCACCGGTAGAGAAATTAAATGCCAGCAACCTATATTCTGAAACCCTGGAGAAGAAAACGACCGTCAACATACAAGGGGTTGCTAACCAGACAACCATACCTGTTGCTTTTTTACCAGAAAGAGACTCGTTTATATTTAGTACCAGCTTCGACCTGATGCTGGATAATTTTGAGGCAAGTATACCTATCAAGTACTTCCCGGTTTTAACAGGGCGTGTGGTAATAACGATCAATAACGCTCGCTGGACAATGATGGGACTCAGGTAAATACTCGGAGAAGTTCTTGCCAAAGAAGAAATTTAAACAAGTATAGCATCAGTTAACCTTGAGCCTGACACCCTTTATGCAACGGCTATTTACATACCTGCTCACTTTGCTCTTGCTTTACTGCAACACCCATGCCGCTGCACAAAAAGTGGCAGTCGTTTTAAGTGGTGGCGGGGCAAAAGGAATTGCTCATATTGGCGTCTTGAAAGCGCTGGAGGATAACAATATCCCGATAGATTATATCATTGGCACATCTATGGGCGGTGTAGTTGGTGGCTTATATGCGGCTGGCTATTCTCCCTCAGAAATAGAGTACCTGTTCAATACCGATGAATTCCAGGATTGGGCACGGGGACGCATGGAAGAAAAGTACACCTATAATTTCGCAGAACCAGATCCTACCCCCTCCTTACTTAACCTGAACCTTTCACTGGACTCTACCCTGCAAATGCATCTGAATTCTAACCTGGTGAACGGTGCATCGCTCAACTTTGCCTATGCTCAGCTCTTGGCCCAGCCTGCCGCCAAAGCTAAGTATGATTTTGATAAGCTCATGATACCTTTCCGTAGCCTTGCTTCCGATATTTATACCCAGCAGCAGGTCATACTTAAAAATGGACAATTATCCGATGCGGTCCGTGCAACAATGACAGTGCCTCTCGTTTTCCGTCCGATACGCATAAACAGGAGATTGCTTTATGATGGGGGGCTCTACAACAACTTCCCTGTAAATGTAGCCAAGAGTGAATTTAAGCCAGATATCATCATAGGTGTAAATGTTTCCTCTAAGATATATAACGAATACCCTTATGGGCACGACGATTTTGACCTCCCGCAAACCCTCCTTTACGCCATGATGTCTAACAGCGACTCATCTGCCATGGGGCCGCATGATATTTATGTACAACCAGAGATCGGCAACTCTACCTCACTTGATTTTAACGATGTCAAACATCTGTATGAAGCTGGATATAAGGCCGTGGAAGGGAAAATAGATGAGATCAGGAAGCAAATAGACCGGCAGGTAACACCTGAGCAAATAGCAGCCAAAAGGGAACAATTCCGTAGCGATTTCACAAGTTTGTCTTTCAAAGACATCACCATAACTGGTTTAACAGAATACCAAAGTACTTATGTCCGAAAGTTTTTCCAGAAAGAGGGAGATGAGTATACCGTGCAGGAAATAAAGAGAGGCTATTTCAGACTGGCTGCTGCTGCCAACTTCAGGAATCTTTATCCAACAATAGTGTATAATCCTGTTAAACGGAGCTATAACTTTATTATTGATCTGAAGCACGAAGAAGCATTGAAGGTTTCTGTCGGAGGTGTGCTTGCCTCCAGACCAATAGATAATATTTACGCGGGTTTTGAATACGGCCTGCTAAGGCGTAAGCTGTATACTTTTGGAGCCAATTTTAATACCGGACGATTTTACCAGGCAGTTCGTGCCCGCATTCGGATGGATGTGCCCGCCCGTTTCCCATTTTATATTGAACCTTCATTTACGTACAACAACTGGAGTTACCTGTCAACGAAAGGGTTTCTGCTGGATCGTGATAAGTTACCTTTTATTGAGCAATCTGACAGAAACTATGAGGTGAGCATGGGTTTAACAAACACCTACAAAGGCAAGCTGGTGCTATCCGGTAGCTTTATACAAACTATTGACAGGTATAGTAACCGGCTTGATATATTAAGTTCAGATACACTGGATAGAACTAATTTTAATGCAATTAAGCCAGCAGTAGTTTTCAAAAGAGGACATCTGAACCGTAAACAATATGCATCGGCAGGCCGGCTGATAACAGCCTCACTTAGCTATTTTAATGGCAGAGAAACATTGCACCCCGGGTCAACCAGCACCTTTAACCAAGTAAGCAGAACAGAGCATGAGTGGTTCAGGCTGAAAGCAACATTTGAAAATTATGTCGGAACAGGTAAGCACAGACTCGGCTACCTGGTAGAAGGAGTGGCTTCGAACCAACCATTTTTTCAGAACTTCCGGTCTTCGTTAACAGCAGCCTCTGCTTTTACTCCCCTGCCCGACAGCAAGACCTTGTTTCTTGACAACTTCAGGAGCCATCAATACCTGGCAGCCGGAATCAAATACATTTATTTACAGGGCCAAAGGATGGAGGCCCGGGCAGAAACCTACGTATTCCAACCTTATAGACCCATACTTCAGGATGAGGAACAGCAGCCCTACTATGGTAAAGCTTTAGGAGGTACTGCTTTTATTGGTAGCGCCAGTCTTGTTTACCATAGCTTACTCGGGCCAGTAGCAGTTAGCCTGAATTATTATGATGATCAGGCAAAACAATGGGGCTTACTTTTCCATATTGGCTATCTTATTTACCAGGGCCGAGCCTTGGACTAATTAAACACTGGTGCACTCATTTTAGTGTTTTTAGCTTAATGTTAAGCTGATACTATGCAGTTTTTTATTAAAGCACAGAGCCCATAGTAGTTAAATCACTACTTTATTAATCAAACACATAAATCTGACATTGTGGCACTTAAAATCATTACACACAGCTTTATTAAGTTTGATAGCTTCATAAATTAGCAGTTTACCCCATCACGATAGAAAATGTGTAAACAATGTATAAACACTACACATTTCCACGTAAACAGCACCTCTGCTATCGGTTTGCTTACACGCAACATCTATTCTGATGCACATTCTTAACAATGATTGGTTCAAACACTTCTACTTCTTAAAAGTGTTACTGCCTGCTCAGCAAAAGCAACACGCATATTTATATAACACTTTAAATACCATTGCCTTACACCATATTTTTACATTTTTAGTTTAAGTATAAGTGCTCAGTTATCAACTGCGCAAAGCAGCAGATTTTTGTACTCAGCAACACGTTAAACAGGAATATTTATTTTACACAAGCTGCCTTACATTCACAAGAAATAATATACTTTTACCTAACAACAGTCTGATCCAATGAAAGAAACACTATTTACTCTCCTGGTTGCCGCATCTTTAGTTGCCTGTAACCAAACTGAAACGGCTACGGAAAGTACAGCGACACAAGTAAGTTCTTCCGCAACAGCTAAAGCAAATACATACGGGGCAAGTTTTGAGGAAGAGAACGTTCTGAGTGTTACAGCGCTACAGGAGTTAGTAAAAGGGCAAGATTCTTTACAGGCAGTGGTTACGGCAGAGATCAAAGAAAGCTGCCAGGCAAAAGGATGTTGGATGGATGTAAAACTTGCCGATGATACCAGCATGAAAGTCACATTCCGGGACTATGGTTTCTTTCTGCCGGTAGAGGATTTAAAGGGCCGTGAAGTAGTGTTTGCAGGTACTGCCAAGCGGGAGATAATATCAGTAGAAGACCAACGTCATTATGCAAAAGATGCTGGAAAAACCGAAGCTGAGATAAACCTGATAACTGCTCCCAAAGAAGAGCTTCGGTTTGTAGCCGATGGCGTCATTCTGAAATAGCCTTAATTTTTAATAGCAGGCTCCCCCAAAGGGAGCCTGCTATTTTATTATAAGCTAGTATAAGATTCTTTGGCTTTCCTAAACGGTCAGTTAACAAGCAACAGTTATTTTATAAATCTCTTTTCTATTTTTACGAAAGTTTAATCTGAAGATGATGGCCATAGAAAAAGATCAGGCTCTGGAGATAAAGGAGCTCACCCATAGAATTAACTACCTTAACTACCAGTATTACCAGAACAGCGTTTCTGAAGTATCTGACTATGAATTCGACCAGATGCTTAAGCGTCTGCAAGAGCTGGAAGAGCTGCATCCGGAACTCCGGCAGCCTAACTCACCGACGCAGCGGGTTGGTGGTACGATCACAAAGAGTTTTAAAACTGTGGAGCATAAGTACCCGATGCTTTCATTGGGTAACACTTATTCGGCTGAAGAACTAAGAGAATTTGATGCACGTGTTCGCAAATCTGTGGGAGATGAGGTGGAGTATGTCTGTGAACAGAAGTTTGACGGGGTAGCCATTAGCTTAACCTACGAGAATGGCCAGTTTATACAGGGGGCAACCAGGGGTGACGGTATGCGGGGGGATGATATCACTGCCAACGTGCGTACCATTCGGGATGTGCCTTTGCAAGCGCATGGACAAGGTTTTCCTGATTTATTTGAAGTACGTGGTGAGGTTTTTATGCCACTGCCTGTATTTGAGCAGCTGAACATTGACAGAGAGGAAGCCGGTGAACAGTTGTTGGCTAACCCACGGAATGCAGCCTCCGGCACTCTGAAGCAACAAGACTCCTCCATTGTGGCCCATCGGAAACTGGGATGCTTTTCTTACGGTTTTTACTGTATTCCAAACCCATTCGAAACCCACTCCGAAAGTCTGCAGGCAATACAGAAATGGGGATTTAAAGTATCTGATACCTGGCGTAAGTGCAACTCTATAGAAGAAGTACTTGCTTATATCAACGAGTGGGAAGAAAGGCGTTTTGAATTACCTATTGCAACGGATGGTGTAGTGGTAAAGGTAAACAGTTATGCGTTACAGGAAGAACTAGGCTTTACTTCAAAAAGCCCACGATGGGCCATTGCCTACAAATATGCCGCCATGAGCGCGGTTACGATACTTAAGGGCATCCAATACCAGGTAGGCAGAACAGGAGCCGTAACTCCCGTTGCTTTACTTGAGCCTGTACAGTTGGCAGGTACTGTTGTAAAAAGAGCTTCCGTACATAATGCCAATGAGATTAAGCGCTTAGACCTTCGCCTTGGCGATACTGTCTTTGTTGAGAAAGGCGGTGAAATTATACCTAAGATCACCGGCGTGGATTTTAGTGAGCGTAAGGCAGACAGCATAGCGATACTTTACCCCGAAAATTGCCCTGCCTGCGGAACAACGCTGGTGCGTGTAGAAGGAGAAGCAAACCATTATTGCCCAAATGAAAAAGGGTGTCCTCCCCAGATCATGGGAAAACTGGAGCATTTTATCTCCCGGAAAGCCCTGTATATCGATAGCATCGGCCCGAAAACCGTTGAGCAGCTTTTCTCATCAAAGCTGGTAAACGATGTAGCTGACTTATATGACCTGAAATATGAGCAACTGATCGGCCTTGACAGAATGGGCGAGAAAACCGTGAACAACATCCTGGAAGGTCTTCAGAAATCAAAAGAAATACCATTTGACAGAGTATTGTTCGGACTGGGAATACGCTTTGTAGGCAGCACGGTAGCAAAGAAGTTGGTTGAGCAATTCCCTGATATAGAAGCACTCAAAGGGGCTACTTACGAAGAGCTTGTTGCTGTGAATGAGATCGGTGACCGCATCGCAAATTCAATCCTGGAGTATTTCAGAAATCCTGAACATATATTGTTAGTTGAACGACTCAAGCAAGCGGGCTTGCAGTTGAAAGCTGAAAATAATGCTCCTGAAATAGAAAGTGACAGATTAGAAGGAAAGACGTTTGTTATTTCCGGTGTTTTTCAAAGCGTGAGCCGCGATGAGCTGCAGCAGCTTATTATTAGCCACGGTGGGAAAGTAGTTTCGTCAATCTCGGCTAAACTGGCTTATTTAGTAGCAGGAGATAAAATGGGCCCTTCGAAACTTGAAAAGGCTACTAAGCTTGGCATCACTATTCTTTCTGAAGATCAGTTCCTGGAAATGATCCGATAAATAAGCCTAATAGTAAAGAGGCACTCAACTTAAAAGCCTCTTTACCATTTTATGTTTTACCTGCTAAGGCTTTCTATTGCTCTTAATTTTAGATTTATAAACTACACTTAGGAATACTCAAAGCAGACAAATGATCTATGTTTAATCTCCTGCCTGCCTTTTTCTGAAGGGTATTCAGTATTGTTAACTTCCTGAAAATATACTCAAAGCCACACACTTAAGAGCGTATTTTAAACTTCCCCTTCCTGTACGTTTTCTGCTATTTTAGTAAAGCCAGATTACCTGCACTATCAATTTCAAACTGCAAACATAATAACCTACCTCCTACGGCTGTTTTTCGTTGATCTTGGAAAATGCTGTTTTCATCGCTAGAAACATTTGCTTGGTATATACCTGCCTCAGTTAGCAGCGTTTAATCGCAGACTTTGCTTATATTTAAGCTACAAAAGAGGTTAAAACAATGGAGTTATGCTCCTAAGGCAAAATTCTTAGTAAGCATTTAAGAGTCTTTCTGTGAATAATTTAACATTACCCTTTCCTGTGGTAGCTTTTAAAAAACGTTATACCGTTGCCATGCATGTGGCCGGGTGGCTACTATTTGGCACCTGGATATTTTACCTGGTGTATTCTACGCGCTCATTAACCTTTGGCAAAGGGCTGGATGTGATCGTAGGATTGTTATTCCATGTTGGCTTGTTCTACTTTAACTGGTATTTTCTGATCTCCAGGTTCCTGGCGAAGAACAAGATATTCCTCTATGTAGCCGCAGTACTAGCTACATTGGTTGCAATGGCACTGATTCAGGCTCCAATAGATTACTTTATCTTCCGGAAGTATAACCCTGGCATGTCCACTCTATACAGCAGTGAGCGTTTCTTGCAGTATGTGATCAGCGGGTTAGTAACTGTGTTCATCAGTTCAGCCCTTAAAGTAACGGGAAACTATATCCGCAACGAACGCCTAAATAAAGAACTCGAGAACCAGAAACTAAGTACGGAACTGGCTTATCTGAAGTCGCAGGTAAACCCGCATTTCCTGTTCAATACCTTGAATAATATCTACTCTTTAGCCTATAAACAGTCTCCTGATACACCAGACGCGATCATGAAGCTTTCTTTGTTGATGCGCTACATGTTGTATGAGAGCAATGATACCTTGGTAAGCCTTGAAAAAGAGGTGGACCATATCAAAAACTTTATTGATCTGCAGAAGCTGCGGCTGCGGGAGCAGACAAGTATAAAGTTTAACATTGAAGGTAGCCTTGAGGGGAAACAAATAGCCCCCATGTTGCTGATGACACTTGTGGAAAATGCCTTTAAGCATGGCCTCGTCAGCAAAAATGAGGTGGGGATCATCTTAAACCTTGTAGTCGAGAAAGATTCGCTTTTGTTTAGTACCGTAAACAACACCAGTACACACAAAAAAAGAGAATTTGGCGGTATTGGGCTTCAAAACCTTAAGCGTCGTTTAAACCTTTTATATAATGGCCGGCATCAGCTATCTTTTGAAGAAAAAGAAGGCACTTTTTTCGCAACTTTGAAGATAAATTTCCAATCCAAAACCTGAAACTATGACTATTCGCTGTATTGCTGTGGACGATGAGCCGCTTGCACTTGATATTATAGAGAGTTACGTAAGTAAATTACCGTACCTGGAGTTGGTAAAAACCTGCTCCAGTGCCACAGAAGCGATGCAGGTGTTGCAGGAAGAGCAGATAGACCTGATGTTCCTCGATATTGAAATGCCAGAACTTACTGGTATCCAGTTCCTGAACATCTTAAAACATCAGCCTCTCATTATTTTCACAACTGCTTATCCTGATTATGCCCTCGAAGGTTTTAACCAGGATGCTGTTGACTATCTGCTGAAGCCGATCCCGTTCGATCGTTTTCTGAAGGCGGTAACTAAAGCACAGGAAAGGCTGCAGCGAAACGGAAAAAATTCTGAGGCTGCGGCGGCGCAAGCACCCACACAGTATGTTGCACCGCAGCATGAACAGGATTTCATGTTTGTAAAAGCCGACTACAAAACTATTCGTGTGGACTTTAAGGACATTCTCTGGATTGAGGGACTTAAGGATTATATCATCATCCAAACAAAGGAGCAGAAGATCATCACCCTGCTTTCTATGAACAAGATGATGGAAAAGCTCCCGGACTCAAAATTCCTTCGTGTGCACCGGTCATTTATCGTTTCGCTTCAGAAGATCGACAGCATTGAAAAAAGCCGCATCCGCATCGGAAACAAGGAAGTTCCGATTGGCGAAGTTTACAAAGAACAGTTCCTGAAGTGGGTGGAGGAAAATAACATTCAGTAGGTACCCTTATGATTATAGCCAGGGGCTTGCAGAATACAATCCTTAATCAGAACTTCGTATTCTGTAATTCTGATTTATGATAAACGAGAAATTAAGAGGAACGGGGGTAGCCCTCGTAACACCTTTCGCCAGTGACCTATCCGTTGATTACAAAGCCTTTGAAAAACTATTGGCCTTTGTGTTGGATGGCGGCGTAAATTACCTGGTAATAAATGGTACTACTGCCGAGTCTGTAACAACCACATCAGCCGAGAAAACGGAGATACTGCGCTTCATCAAAAAGCATGTTGGTGGTCGTGTGCCTTTGGTATATGGCATCGGGGGCAACAATACCCAGCAGGTAGTTGCGTCCTTAGCAGAAACGGATCTGGAAGGTATTTCCGCTATCCTTTCTGTAAGTCCTTATTACAACAAACCTTCGCAACAAGGGATCTACCAGCATTACCTACAGATTGCCGATGCCTCCCCGGTTCCGGTAATTCTATATAACGTGCCTGGGCGCACAGGCAGCAATGTAGCTGCAGAAACAACCCTGAAACTGGCTTTGCACGACAATATCATAGGTATCAAGGAGGCATCGGGCAACCTGGAGCAGTGTATGTATATTGCCAAGCACAGGCCTGAAAATTTCATGTTGATCAGCGGCGACGATCTTTTAACACTACCTATGACTGCATTTGGTGCTGAAGGTGTCATCTCTGTGCTGGCAAACGCTTTTCCAGAGAAGTTCAGCAACATGGTGCAATTATGCCTGGATCACAATTTTAAGGAGGCTACAGCGCTTCTTCATACTTTTGTTGATATCAACCCGCTCATGTATGAAGAAGGAAACCCGGTTGGCGTAAAAGCCGTTCTGGAACGCTTCGGAGTTTGTTCTCCAAATGTGAGGTTACCACTTATCGAGGCTTCAGCCGGACTTAAGGACAGGTTGCACAAGTTGCTCTAACAGATATCTGTACTAATTTACCAGGGCCAGCATACGCTGGCCTTATTTTTTCGTTCTTATAAGACTATTTTGCTAAATTAGGCTTAAAACCACCCTCTTGCTATGCGTAAACTTCTTCTGTTTGCCTTGCTCCCTTTACTGGGGTGCAAGCATACACCTGAAAATCCTGTAGATGACTCTCCCACTGATCATGCAGTAGCAGAAGAACCAACTGATACCCCTACAAATCTGAAAGATACCACTTATGTAGCTTACCAGGTTGATACAACTGAACTTTCCCCTGCTCCTCAGGAGCCTGTACATTTATTAGTAGAAGGAACATTTCATAAAAATGAAGTATGGCGAGGCGCTGATAAGGAAAATTGGCTTGGCCTGTTTTATGAAGATAACCAGTATATACTTCGTCCGGCTAGTCTTCAGGTAATTCCGGTTTTCGATCCAATACACGACGCACATAGTTTAAATTCACCTCACAGAGTAATATCGGGAAGAGAGGTTGTCGGAGATGCTCCAAACGCCCTATTCTATGTCAGCGGTATTTTAAATTTAAAAAAGGGACCTGTTGATACAGCTGCTTTTAACAAAGCTGTGTTACCAGCTAACAAAGAATTGGTTTATACTTTTAAAGAGAAGAAATACCTTATTCAAGCGTTTGGCGATAGTATAAAACTTCCATCTAAGGAGTATTCCTACCAGAATTATGGTTGGAGAGTAAGCGGTAAAAAAAATGGGGTACGAGTAAATCAGGTTTTAGCTGAGGATGAGTTTTTTGAAGATTCCATTTATGTGCTGCTATGGGCCGGAGACCTGGATCATGACAACATACCTGATTTGCTACTGGATATGTCCAATCACTTTAATGTCTCAAAAATTGGTCTCTTCCTATCATCTGGTGCAGGCAAAGGAAAACTTTATAAAAAACCAGTTGTATTAGAAACTGTAGGAAGTTAGTGGTCTACTTACTTTAAACACGGCTTTCAGCTTCTTTTCAAACAAGATGTCCGGGCACCTGTAAGTGAAGGCTGCTGAAGTGTAAAGTATAGAAAAAAAGCCACAGCTTCCGCTGCGGCCTTTCTCAGATGGAAATTTAATACTAATGTACTAATCAAGATAGTACGTTTATATTCATCAGTAGTTTCTGACACTGCAGCAAGCATCCTTTCAGATACTTTTAGTAACTGCCGCAACATCTAAAGTTTATATGTTGTTGTAACCCGAGTTTACTAGAGCTACCTAGCGGTTATAGCCTCCCATATGGCCATAATACCGATTCCCTTCTCTATCACGGATGCCATAGTGGTCGTTACCAAAGTCCCGGAACACATCCTCGTTGCCATAAGAGGCATCATGCCTGTACCCATGGTTGCCCCTGCTGTCAAAGTCGCGATACCTATCCCCTTCCTCAGGATTATCATAGTTAGGGTTATAGCCCATGTTGTAGCGGTAGTGGTGCTGCCTACCAGCATATGGGCCCTCTTGTGCATACGGAAAATGACCTATGCTATCCAGGTCATTTTCTGCTGATCTGGGTAAACCATATTCTTCGTGGCGAGGCTGATCTGTATAGTTACTGATATCATACATCCGCTCATACCGAAGATCTTCCATTCCTACATCCCCGCCTCTTCTGCCATATTCACGGCTTTGCTGAATTCTATAGTTTTCACCTGGTTCATGGCGCGTATCTCCCAAATAGGCATGTCTTCTGCCGTGGAAAGGACCATTTTCATGTGCGCCCTCCATATTATACCGGCGGCTATAGCTGCCGTAACTTGTTTCTCTTTCGTTTCTCATTTCCTCAATATTTAAGGCTTATACTTTAAACAAAGGCCTTGTTAAACAATATGTCTGCTCTGTTTCCGGTTACCTGCGTCTGTCACGCTCACGCATATAACGTTCATACTGTTCATCTCCCTGTCCTTCCCATCTGTCAAGGTTGCTATAATATTGGCCTTCACCGTAATGTTGCTTGCCACGGGCATAGTTACGACCAGCAAATCCGGTGCTGTAATCATTATCGTAGTTTGGATTACCTCGTTCATTTT
Organism: Pontibacter sp. MBLB2868; assembly: GCF_051904785.1. Classification (NCBI taxonomy): domain Bacteria; kingdom Pseudomonadati; phylum Bacteroidota; class Cytophagia; order Cytophagales; family Hymenobacteraceae; genus Pontibacter; species Pontibacter sp. MBLB2868. The sequence continues at coordinate 1,971,491 of NZ_CP196710.1, forward strand.
GCCTGAATGACATGTTATCGCCGCGGGAACTTCTGGACCAGTTGTCGTCATTGCCACCGCGTCTCACATCATGTCCAAACTGCTCATCAGCCATTCTGTACCTGTTGCGTGATGGTTCATTTCTTCTCAAATCATCGTAATCTGTGTCGCTATAATCCGCTCGGGAGTCGTAATGGCGACCAGAGTTAAACTCGTCATCTCTAAAATAGGACATGCCATACGGATTTTCAGCACCACTACCTCCGCTGGTATAATCTCTACCACTATACTGGGCGCCACCAGGCTGAAAACGTCCTTGCGAAGACATTTGCCCCTGATCGGCATTACTATTAAAGCTTCTGTTGTCACCGTATTGACTATAGGAATTGTCTCCGTAACCACGATTAAAATGCGTATCCACTGTATAGTTACCGCGGTCAGAGTTCTGGCCATGGTGGTGGCCATGTAACCAATGTGCGTCTCTGTCCTGCTGGTAGTTATCTCTGTCTCTGTAATTCTCTCTTCTGTCGTTTTTCATAGCTATTAATAATAAATGTTACTTCTGTTACTCCTCTTATTACGGGAGCAAACAGACATTAGGTTAGTACTTCTACGTATAGGCAGGTAAACCCAAGGCCTTATCGTGCGTTAAAAAGTATATCAAAAACAACTTAACAACTATGGAAAGAAACAAATGGCATAACAGAAGCAATCACCCTGAAGAAAGAAACCGGGCAAACAGGTATCAGGGCACACACATAGACGAGAATATGTATAGAGGAGCTTACCGCTTCGATAATACCAGCGATCATCACAATGTCTCTACCTGGGATGGATACGGAAGCACAGCAAGGCATCCTGACCAGAGAAACGACTATAACAGAAACTATAACCAGGACTACAACCGGGACTACAACCGCAACTATAATTCGTACCAGGAACGGGACCGCGGTTACGACCATGATAACGCCAATACCCACAGCAGGTACCGCGATCATGATCAGCCTTACCGAACAAGTAACAGAAGCAACTGGAATGATCAACAGCGTATGCCTGAACGCGCTAACCGCTCAAGCCAGCACCAAAGTGTACACCAGCGTATAGAGGACCATGACCCCTATGGAGCAGGTAACTTTAATGCTGATTATGCACCTGATCATTATGGAAGAGGAGGCGGAGAGAACTATGGCAACATGGCCGGATCATTGAGCTACGGCTACGATGGCACCAGCACCTATGACCCGGACTGGAATCGTTATTATGATCCACAAAGCGGACACAGACGCAGTTATCATGGCTATTATACCAGTCGACATCCCGAACAAGGCCAATACAAGGAGAACGCCAGCCGTAACCCTTCTGACCATCTTAGCAGAAACAGATACTTCTAATAATATTTATTGGAAGTAAAATTTTTAACATAAAACAAAAACAATGAAAAAGGACGAAAAGAAAATAGATAAGTTAAAGAACGAAGATTTAAGCGAAACAATAAATAAAGGAAATAAGGTGCCTAATATTCATCCTACAGCACAAAAGCAGGAGAAAGTAGATGAAGAGCAGATAAAGAAAGGTAAAATAGGAGGAGCTCCGTCCCAAAAAAGTGGCAGCAGAGGAAGTGCTGATATACAGGATGGCGGCAGCGATATAGGCAGTAGTGCCGGAAGTCATTGATTTGACGCTGAACATCGCCAATAATATAAAAGCAGAAGTGCCACCATTACTGGTGGCACTTCTGCTTTTATATTAGATCAATCAGATACTTTATTAACTACTGAAGCTCTTCCTGCTCCATGTATTCCCACATGGCATCCTCATTAGCCCCCGTTTTTGCAGCATAGATCAACATTGTAGTATAAACTGCTATCAATAAAAAACTTAATGGTATTGAAAAAACGAACGATACAATTAATGTTTTTATCGGATCAGGCTTCGATTGCATTTTGGTAGAAGCATACCAGAAGAACAATACATTGAAGATACCTGAAAGTGCTACAAAATTGATGATGTCGATCATTAGCTAAAAGTTTAAAGGCTTAATTTACCAAGAAGCATGCCAGTTTAAATAGCTGAACTTACAGCCTTTGCTGTAGTTACTCTTGAACAAGCTTGGATAAATACTTTTTATCAATATGCTTAATGCAAGTTAAGTTTCACCTTGCAAAAAGTCAAACAATTCTATTAAAAAATTAATAAATATTTAACTATAGATTTATATGCAATGTGCTATATATTACTATGTTAACATGTTCTTTTATAGGGATAAGTATTATTTAAAGCCACTTTAAGGGGTGATAAGGGCTTTACCATGAGGTTAGGGATAAATTAACAGGAGGCTGAACTAATATATGTTCATACTTAATAATATAAAAATAGTTTTATTTTTAGTTGAAATATTTTTGTTATTTTATAAGATTATATTCTCTTAAAAATGTTTTATCGCTTAAACAGCGGTAATTGATACTACTTCTGCATTTTTAATTATTACTACTACTTATACCCTCCGTCTAAATTATAGCAATAAAAATTGTTTAGTGTCAATAATTTTCATTGTTTTAACAATATCTTTATGTCTTTCCCTCATATAGGAGATTAATTAAGGCATAGTTAGAACCACTAGATTAAAAACACTTAAATGGAGACTATTAAGGATCCGAAAAGCAAAATAATCACGAAGGCAAAAAGCCTTTTTTTTGCTCATGGCTATACAAAAGTTCTGATGGCTCATATTGCACGGGAACTGGGTATGAGTAAAAAAACCCTTTATCAATATTTCAATGGTAAAGAGGAGCTATTAAACGTTGTGATTGAGCAATACCAAATTGAGTTGCAAAGAGGAGTGGAAACTATCATGGCCGATGATACATTACTCTTCTCAGAGAAAGTAACCCAGATTTTTTCTTATGTCGCAACTAAGCTGCATGCTATTAACCCGCTGCTTATTGATGATATTAAAGAGAACTCTCCTAAAAGCTGGGTACTAATTCAGGAATACAAAGCCGATGCTGCTTTTCTACGGTTTAATGCTTTACTAGATGAAGGAGTTGAGAAAGGGTTTATACGTGATGATGTTAACCGACCTTTGGCGGTACTGCTGTATGCCAGTGCGCTCGAAACAATCCTTAACCCTGACTTTACACGACACATGCCCCGTAAGCTTACCGATAACATGCCTACCACCCCTGATGCTGTATTTGATGGGTTAGTAAACATAATCTTCAATGGCATTCTGAACGGCGAAACCAACCTGGTTTAATTTATAGAAAAAGGAGCTTCTACGCAATTGGTAAAAGCCCCTCTTGATAGTTAATTTATTATATTATGATCTAGTCAGTTACAGACTTGCCATCAGGATCTGCTCCACATCATCGATCTGAATATCTGCACGCTCTCCCAGGTTTTTTACACCTCTTTCCTGAAACCGCTGAACAATCAACTTAACAGTGTCTTCACCAACTTCATAATCTGATAATCTGGTGTTGATGTCCAGTGACTCAAAAAAGGCAATGGTAGCCTGAATGGTAGCCTCAATTCGCTCATCTACTGTGCCTGCATCAACACCCCAAACCCGCTCTCCATACTGCAGGATCTTCTCACGCTTGGTCTCGTGCTTATAACGTAGCAATGAAGGCAATACTACTGCAAGGGTTCTGGCGTGGTCTATACCATGCAGTGCAGTTAATTCGTGCGCAATATAATGAGTAGCCCAGTCGGTAGGTACACCTACCCTTATAACCCCATTTAGCGCCATTGTAGCGCACCACATAAAGTTGGCCATGGTGTCGTAGTCCTTGGGGTTCTGAAGTGCCTTAGGCCCCTCCTCTTTAAGCGTAAGCAGGATTGATTCAGCCAGCCTGTCTTGTAGCGGGGCATTTACCGGGTATGTCAGGTATTGTTCCAGCACATGTGTAAAAGCATCCACGATACCATTACTGATCTGGCGCAGCGGCAGCGTGAAAGTAGTCTCCGGGTCGAGTACCGAAAACTTAGGAAAGGTAAACGGACTTCCAAAAGCCAGCTTCTCCTGTGTTTCTACTCTGGTTATTACAGATCCTGAATTCATTTCAGAACCCGTGGCAGGCAGGGTGAGTACTGCTCCAAAGGGAACTGCGCAGGTAACAGGCGCTTTTTTAGCAAGAATATCCCATGGGTCCTCACCTTCATACGCCATTGCCGCTACAATAAACTTCGTTCCGTCTATTACAGAGCCGCCACCTACAGCCAACACAAAGTCAATCTTCTGGCGTTTGGCAATATCAACAGCCTGCATTAAAGTTTCATAATGCGGATTGGGCTCTATACCTTCAAATTCCAGTACAGTATGCGCTTTCAATGCTTCAATTACCTGATCATAAACACCGTTCTTTTTAATGCTTCCGCCGCCATACGTGATCATCACCCGTGCTCCGGCCGGAATTTCATCTTTGATAGCAGCAATTTGCCCTTTGCCGAAAAGTATTTTAACAGGATTATAAAAAGTGAAATTATTCATATAGTATAGTCTTATTTTTTTGATGGTTCCGCAACTTTTACAAGCTGTTTCCCCGTGTTTTCTCCTTTAAACAGGCCCAGGAATGCTTCAGGCAGATTTTCAAATCCATCAGTTATAGTTTCTTCATACTGCAATTTACCTTCTCTGAGCCATGAAACCAGGTCTTTGGCCGCATCACCAAATTTGTCTGCATAGTCACTCACGATAAACCCTTTCATCAGGCAGCTTTTTTTCAAAAGTATAGGCTCTACCCGTAGACCTGTTGGAGGTGAAGTGGCGTTGTAATAGGCTATCTGGCCACAGATTGCAATGCGGGCGAATTTATTCAGTAAACTATAAACGGCATCTGAAATAGGACCGCCAACATTATCAAAGTAAACATCTACTCCATCAGGGCAAGCATGCTCCAGCGCCTCTTTGATGTTATCGGTTGCTTTATAATTGATCCCCTCATCAAAGCCCAGCTCTTTCGTCAGGAAATCGATCTTGTCATCTGATCCGGCAATCCCTACTACCCTGCAGCCCTTCAATTTAGCGATCTGCCCTACAACGGTACCTACGGCACCTGCAGCTCCGGATACCACCACGGTCTCACCTGGTTTAGGATCACCGATATAAAGAAGGCCACAATATGCAGTAAGGCCGGGCATACCTAATAATCCCAGATGGTAACTTAGGGGTGCAACATCCGGATCTACTTTCGTGAGGCCTTTGCCATTGGAGATATTATAGGTTTCCCATGGTAAGTTGCCCATCACCACATCCCCTGTAGTATACTTGTCGTTGCGGCTTTCAAGCACTTCGGCTACTACACCTCCGGTAATAGGTTTATACAGCTCATAAGGCGGAACATAAGATTTAGCGTCGCTCATGCGGCCGCGCATGTAAGGGTCCACTGAGATGTAAAGGGCCTTTAGGAGCAGTTCCCCATTTTCCGGGCCTTTCAATTCCTGTTCTTCAAGTTGAAAGTTGCTTTCGTCGGGCATTCCCTTTGGCCTGCTTTTGAGCAGAATTCTTTTAGTTTTCATAGTTATAGCTTTACACCTGAATTATAATTGTATGCATAACAAGAAGATTAGGTTTTAGTTTTTTAAATAAAACCACGCCATGCATAAAACAAAAAGGGTTTAGCATATGCTAAACCCTTCCTGGTATATATTCTAAGTAAATTACTTTACTTTATCAACAATGCTCTTGAACGCATCAGGATGGTTCATGGCTAAGTCAGCAAGCACCTTACGGTTAAGGTCAATATTTGCTTTCTTAAGGCCGCCCATTAACTGAGAGTAAGACATACCGTGCTCACGTGCACCTGCGTTGATACGCTGGATCCACAAAGCTCTGAAGTCTCTCTTCTTCGCTTTTCTATCGCGGTAAGCGTAAACTAAACCTTTTTCAATAGCGTTTTTCGCTACTGTCCAAACGTTCTTACGACGACCAAAGTAACCTTTGGCCATCTTCATCATTTTCTTTCTTCTGTGTCGTGCTGCAACGACGTTTACCGATCTTGGCATTTCTTTAAAGTTTTAGCGACTGGTGATTATGGTTAATCTTCAAAAAGACCAGGCACTGGGTTCGTACTAATAGTTAACCTGAAATAATTAAATGTTAAGCATTGCTTTTACTCTGTCAGTGTCAGCTGAGCTAACAAGGCCGATGTGAGTAAGGTTACGCTTCTGCTTCGTCGTTTTCTTGGTCAGGATGTGGCTTTTGTAAGCGTGCTTACGCTTAATTTTGCCAGTACCTGTCAAAGAAAAACGCTTCTTTGCACCAGATTTAGTTTTTACTTTTGGCATGATTATATAATTGATTGAAAAAATTAACCTTTAGTCGCAGGTGCCACTTTAGGAGCAAGAATTAAGAACATTCTTTTACCTTCCAGCTTTGGCAGCTGCTCAACTTTCGCCAAATCCTCCAGCGCCTGAGCGAATTTAAGTAGAAGGATCTCCCCTCTTTCCTTGAACACGATTGTCCGTCCGACAAAGTGCACATAAGATTTGATCTTATAGCCGCTTTCTAAGAATGACTTTGCGTGCTTCAGCTTAAATTCAAAGTCATGATCATCCGTGTTAGGACCGAAACGAATTTCTTTGATCACAACTTTCTGCGCTTTCGCCTTCATCTCGCGCGTTTTCTTCTTCTGCTCGTACTTAAATTTCGAGTAGTCGATGATCCGGCACACAGGTGGATTAGCTGTTGGTGAAATCTCAACAAGGTCAAGATTCTGCTCATTCGCTATCTTTTGAGCATCTCTGGTTGAGTATACTCCTTGCTCAACATTGTCACCTACTAACCTGACTTCTCTGGCAGTTATTTTATCGTTGACTTTGTATGGCTCCTCCACCTTTCCGCGTGGGATATAGCGCCTATTTTGCGTAGCTATAGTTGTACCTCCTTAATTTTTAAAGTTTTTACAATTAGGGTGCGAATATCGCAATTTATCTATCAAAAAGAAAATATCTTTCTTAATTATTCAATGTTTCGGCTATTTTGCTCTTAAACAGGCTGATATATTCCTCTACTGTCATCGAGCCTAAATCACCTTCGCCATGTTTACGTACGGAAACTGCATTGTTCTCCTGCTCTTTCTCCCCTACGATCAGCATGTAAGGCACCTTGCCAACTTCGGCGTCCCGTATCTTACGGCCAATTTTCTCATCCCGATTGTCTACAAACCCTCTGATATCCTCTTCCTGCAGGCGGTTATAAACTTCCTGTGCAAAATCGTGGTACTTCTCAGAGATAGGCAGAATAGCAAACTGCTCAGGGCTTAACCAAAGCGGGAAATTACCACCGCAATGCTCTATCAGAACAGCTACAAAACGCTCCAGTGAGCCGAAAGGTGCACGGTGAATCATTACCGGGCGATGTTTCTGGTTATCCGCTCCAATATATTCCAACTGGAAGCGTTCTGGCAACTGATAATCTACCTGAATAGTTCCAAGCTGCCACTTGCGCCCAAGAGCGTCCTTCACCATAAAGTCGAGCTTTGGTCCGTAAAACGCAGCCTCTCCCAATTCGGTTACAGTACGCAGGCCTTTCTCCTCCGCAGCCTCTATAATAGCACTTTCTGCTTTCTCCCAAGCCTCATCGCCACCAATGTATTTGGTCTTGTTATTTGGGTCACGCAATGAAATCTGGGCAGTATAGTCGTCAAAGCCCAGCGCCTTAAACACGTAAAGCACTAGATCAATCACCTTGATGAACTCTTCCTTTACCTGATCAGGGCGGCAAAAGATGTGGGCATCATCCTGGGTAAAGCCCCGCACACGGGTTAAACCATGCAACTCGCCACTCTGCTCGTAACGATATACGGTACCAAACTCAGCCAGACGCACAGGGAGCTCTTTATAAGAGCGTGGACGCGTTTTATAGATCTCGCAATGGTGCGGACAGTTCATCGGCTTCAGGAAGAACTCCTCGCCCTCATTTGGCGTTTTAATTGGCTGGAAAGAATCTGCGCCATACTTTTCGTAATGGCCGGAAGTAACATACAGTTCCTTGCTTCCGATATGCGGGGTTACCACTGGCTGATAGCCCGCTTTTACCTGTGCCTTACGCATGAACTGCTCCAGGCGCTCACGTAATAAAGTGCCTTTTGGCAGCCATAGCGGCAAGCCCATACCCACTTTCTCCGAGAAAGCGAAAAGCTCTAACTCTTTCCCCAGCTTGCGGTGGTCACGCTTTTTAGCTTCCTCCAGTCGCTCCAGGTATTCTGTCAGTTCTTTCTGCTTCGGGAAAGTGATACCGTAAATACGGGTCAGCTGTTTACTTTTCTCATCTCCTCTCCAGTATGCACCGGCCACGTTCATCAGCTTCACAGCTTTGATAGAGCCTGTATTGGGCAGGTGCGGGCCACGGCAAAGGTCTACAAAGTTACCCTGGCTGTAGAACGTAATTGTACCATCTTCCAGGTCCTTGATCAGGTCAAGCTTATATTCGTCGCCTTTCTGCGTAAAATATTCAACTGCTTCAGCCTTGGAAACCTCTCTGCGAACGTACTCGCTCTTGTTTCTGGCAAGCTCAAGCATTTTCTGTTCTACTTTAGCAAAGTCATCCTGTGAGAAAGTATGCTCTCCCAGGTCAACATCGTAATAAAAACCACTCTCAATAGGAGGTCCGATTCCAAACTTCACGCCCGGGTACAGTTCCTCCAGCGCCTCGGCCAGCAAGTGAGCCGAAGAGTGCCAGAAGGTGTTTTTACCCAGATCATCATTCCAGGAGAGCAACTGCACAGCAGCATCCTCATTGATCGGACGCGTCAGGTCCCAAACAGTGTCGTTTACTTTTGCAGCAAGCACATTTCTGGCTAAGCCTTCGCTTATACTTTGTGCGATCTCATAGCTTGTAACACCCTTTGAATATTGGCGGACAGAGCCATCTGGTAGTGTGATGTTGATCATGTATCGTTAATCTAGTAGTTCTATCTTATCCTGCACCACAGTTGTGGTATCAGGCAATGGTTTTGTTAATTTATACTTCAGGCGGCTGATTGCCTTGTACCCGTAGCTATTCTGAGGTTCTACCTTTACTAGCTGCTGGTAAGTTTCCAAGGCTTTGTCAGCTTGCCCGGTTCGCTCGTAAGCACCGGCAAGTGTTAACAGGTACCCTGGAGTGTTTCTATACTTGGGGTAGGCTTTCACCAAATGTTGCAGGGCAAGCTCTGTTTCCCCCCTTGTGTACCTGGCCAGTCCCAGTTTGTAATGCGCTTCCAATAAAGAGTCGCTCAATGCTACTGCTTTTGAGAAGGACCAGATGGCGCTATCCTGTTTCTGTTCACTCTGGTAAATCAATCCTTTGTAAAACCATACCAACCCATCTTTAGCAGCCGATTTCTCAATTGCCTTCAGGTAGGGTTGTGCAGCAGCATACTCTTTTCGGGCGATGTAAACCCCAGCCAGCTCCCGCTGCGGTTCCATAAATTCAGGAGCCTGATCAACAGCCAGTTTGTAATTATTAACGGCCCTCAGCGTATCGGAAGTAACCTCGGCCACTCGCCCCTTAAAGTAAAAGACAAACTCATCCGAAGGCGACAGTTCCTGAGCCTTCTTTAAATAAGCCGATGCCTGTTGGTATTGCTTTTTCTGGAGGTATAATTCCCCTAGTAAAACATACAGCGAACTGCTTTGATACGAGTTACGCTCAGCCTGCAAGGCAAGCGGTAACGCTTCGTTTGGTCTATTTAAAGCCCTTAGTACCTGCGCTTTCACAAATAAGCTGAATGGCTCATTTTTAGTTAAATGTACCGCCTTGTCTGCATCTTCCAGCGCCTTTGTCAACTCTCCCTTTCTCAGCAGAACTATAGCCCTTCTGGCATACAGACTTCCGTCCCTTTTCGATTGCGCGATAGCTTCATTCAGGTTTTGCAGCTGTGCCTCAGGATTGTCCTTCACCTGATCCAGGTTGACCATACGTTCATGGCTCCCATTATCAATACTACAACCGGCAAGTAGCACCCATACCATGAAAAGCCCCGATACAACTACTCCTTTAATTGGCATATTTTAAACCTCTGCGCCTTTTCAACCGCTTATTGGCGCTAAATTAAGACATTTTAAATAAATAGAAACAAAAAAGAAAGCCTGCCACATGTGAGGTAGCAGGCTTTCTTTCTAACTTATATACATTAAATTTTCTTCTTCTGATGTAATAACAATTTGCAGCGCCTGCTTATTTCCAGTTCCTCCTTCGTTTGAAGGTTAAGGTTAATTGCTTTTTCCAGGGTAGCAATGCAGGCCGAATCATCCTTCATCTCTTCATAAACACACGCCAGATCGTAATAGTACCGGATGTTTTCAGGACTATACTTAATGGCATTTTCAATGGCATTGGCTGCATCTGTGTTTGTTGCTTCCTCACAAACGCCTCCAAACATAAATTTGGAAGCCGCTTTTTCCGCAAAATTCAGATTGGCCATTTTGAAGTACCAACGGCCTAATATATGCCAGGCTCCAGCATGATGACTATTGCTGGCCAAGGCAGCATCCAGAAAAGTCTTCACCTGATTTATGCCTGCAAGCTTATCTTTCGGGCCAGATATCATGGCCTGGCAACCAATCGACAAAGCCATCACGTAATTGGATTCCGCATCTTTGGGATTCAGGTCATAGGCCTTTTGGGCATATTCACGGGCTATTGCAAAGTGTTTTGACTTTTGTGTTTCATCTGTATACCTGTCTCCGATCCGGCTGTGCAGGAAACTGGCTTTACAAAGTGCTTCATAATTATCGGCAGAAGTTGCAATGATTTGCTCATACAACAACAGCGCTTCGCTGTCCTTGTAATTGTTCAATAGCTTCTCTGCCTGCTGAAGCAGCTTCTCATTCTCAGAAGAATTGCCATCTGCTTTTACAACAGGACAGGCTAATCCGAGAAGAAAGATGATAAGATATACTTTACAAAGTCTTTTCATATATACTACACACCTTACAATATACGTGAAAGCTAAGACTTTAGCAAGATTTTTCAGCTGGATCAGAAGAGATCCAGCTGCTTTTTCTCTTTAAGGGCTCTTTTTTCGGCTTGTTCGTCTGTCTCCGGTTCTACGTCATCTGTACCTGCAGGTTGACTCCCGCTAATTTTGGCCGCCTCCTCAGCTAGTTCTTTCAATTCAGAAGGTAGCGTAACTGGTCCTCTTTTGGGGGCCGGCTTCTTTGCTTTTCCTTTCTCATCCTGTGGCTGCTCCACTACCTCCATCTTTGGCACTTCCACATCATAGATCTTGAAGTAGTTCAGCTTATTACCCATAGCTTTCCAACCCTTTACATCTATAAAGTCGCTCAGCAGCAGTTTTTCAGTCTCTTTTTCACCACGAAGGCTAAGCTTGAATTTAATGCTGGCAAGCGGTACAGGATGCGTAGAAACAGCTTCCAGTCTTGAATTCTTGCTCTCTGAAATAAAGGTGAAACGCTTGCCAATGGTACTGGTCTCTATGTTGAAGCGTTTTACGTAATATGTTTTATTCTCACCATCAAAGTAAATAGCAGAGACAACCAACTCCGGCTCAAACTTCTGAAGCACCTTGATCTTCTCAACTGTATAATGGTTAGCCAGATCAAAAGAAGTCAGCTCATAACTACCATCCTCGTAGATCACAAGTATGGTATCATCTGTATTAAAAGAGCCAAGATAACGGCCACGCGCTTCTGTATTGAGTCGGCCAATCACCTCATCGTAGTAGATCTCACGCCCCCCCAGGGTAGAATCGCCCAAACTCTTCTGCACAACCTTCTTCACAGGGTATTTCGTCACGATATTACCGTTAGACCCCTTCCCTTTGATCATCAGTTCGGCAAAGTCATAGTCCAGTACTTTGTTACGGGCCGTTGACTGCGGTGACAAGGTTATCGTAACTACTTCCGACTCAGAGTTAGGGTTGGCTGTCAGGTAATGTACTTTAGATCCTTTGCTGCCTTTGGTAAGGTCATATTCCTTATCACGGGTAATGGATTTCACAGCAAACCGTTTCGCAAAGGACACGCCTGTTTTTCCATCCACGTAAATCATATTATACACCATGTGCTCATCGTTCTTATTGTAAACGCCGGCCATGATGATGTCTTTGCCAACAAAGGTTTTATCGGCAACTTTGGTTACAGTAAACTTACCGTCCTTACGGAATACGATGATGTCATCCATATCCGAGCAATCGCACACGAACTCATCTTTACGCAAACTGGTACCAATAAAACCGTCTTTCGCGTTCATGTACAGCTTCTGGTTAGCAATTGCCACCTTTTGTGCTGTGATCACGTCAAACGTTTTGAGCTGTGTCTTACGGTCGCGCCCCTGTCCGTACTTCTTCAGCAAGGCCTCAAAATACGCAATCGCATAGCGCACCAGGTTAGCCAGGTTATCATCTACCTCGGCCATCTCCTCTTCCAGCTTATTTATATACTCATCCGCTTTAAAGGAGTCAAACTTTGAGATGCGCTTGATCTTGATCTCAGTCAGGCGAACAATGTCTTCTTCTGTCACTTCACGGCGCAACAGCTTCTTGAACGGGTCCAGGCCTTTATCAATTGCCGTGATCACCGCCTCCCAGGTTTCACACTCTTCTATATCACGATAGATACGATTTTCAATAAATATCTTCTCCAGCGATGAATAATGCCACCTGTCTTCCAGCTCGCCTTTGCGTATTTCCAGTTCACGTTTCAGCAGGTCTACTGTTTTGAAAGTAGAAATACGAAGCAGCTCATCCACACTCATAAAGTGTGGCTTATCGTCTATGATTACACAGGTGTTAGGAGAGATCGAAACCTCACAATCCGTAAATGCATAAAGCGCATCCATGGTAAGGTCAGGCGAAACACCGGCTGGCAGATGCACCTGTATCTCTACATTTGCTGCAGTATTATCTATTACTTTCTTGATCTTGATCTTATTGTTCTCGCTTGCCTTTACAATCGATTCCATAAGACCAGTTGTGGTTACACCGTAGGGCACATCACGAATGATGAGCATGGTCTTATCCACTTTCTCAATAGTAGCCCGCACGCGTATCCTGCCGCCACGCATACCATTGTTGTAGTTCGTGACATCCACTTGCCCCCCGTTCGGAAAGTCCGGCAGCAAGGTAGTGCTACGCCCTTTAAGAACATCTATAGAGCCCTTTAACAACTCCTTAAAGTTGTGCGGCATGATCTTCGTAGAAAGTCCTACGGCAATACCTTCCACGCCCTGTGCCAAAAGCAAAGGGAACTTCACCGGCAAGGTTATCGGCTCATTCTTTCGGCCATCGTACGAGAGCTGCCAGGGAGTTGTCTGCGGGTTGAATACCACATCCAGGGCGAACTTAGAAAGGCGCGCTTCTATATAACGAGGTGCCGCCGCACTGTCTCCGGTACGCACATCACCCCAGTTACCCTGGGTCTCGATCAATAAGTCTTTCTGGCCTAGGTTCACCATGGCATCGCCGATAGAGGCGTCACCATGCGGGTGGTACTGCATCGTCTGCCCGATCACGTTAGCCACCTTGTTAAAGCGACCATCGTCCATTTCCTTCATAGCGTGAAGAATACGGCGCTGAACTGGCTTCAAACCATCTTCTATTGCCGGCACTGCCCGCTCCAGGATCACATAAGAAGCATAGTCTAAGAACCAGTTCTCATACAAACCGGAAACAGGGGTTACATTATGGATTGTCTCCTCTTCACCGTCTGTAAACTCAACATGCAAATCGTCATCTCTTTCTAGTTCGTTATTCGGTTCGTCGTTATGCATATAATTCTTCAACTATGTCTTTTTCTACCTTCAAATTATCTATAATGAAATTCTGACGCTCAGGCGTATTCTTACCCATGTAATAGCCCAGCATCTTCTGTATAGTCGTGTCCTTCTGCAGGATCACTGGCTTTAGTTTGATATTGTCACCGATAAACTTACCGAATTCATCCGGCGAGATCTCTCCAAGGCCCTTAAATCGGGTGATCTCCGGACGTTTGCCCAATTTACTTATCGCTTCCTGCTTCTCTGATTCATTGTAACAGTATATCGTTTCTTTCTTATTGCGCACCCTGAAAAGAGGTGTTTCCAGGATGTACACGTGACCGTTCTTTACCAGATCCGGGAAGAACTGCAGGAAGAAAGTAAGCAACAGCAAACGAATGTGCATACCGTCCACGTCTGCGTCTGTAGCGATCACCACACGGTTGTAGCGCAAGCCTTCCAGGCCTTCTTCAATATTAAGGGCGTGCTGTAACAGGTTAAACTCCTCGTTCTCGTAAACCACCTTTTTCTTCAGTCCATAACAGTTCAAGGGTTTACCTCTTAAACTGAAAACAGCTTCCGTATCTACGTTCCGTGATTTTGTGATCGACCCACTTGCCGAGTCACCCTCAGTAATGAAAAGCGTGGTAAGCAGGTTACGCTCATCTTTATCTTCGGTGAAGTGCAGACGGCAATCGCGCAATTTACGGTTGTGCAGGTTAGCCTTCTTAGCGCGCTGGTTAGCCAGTTTTTTTACTCCGGCCATATCTTTGCGCTCACGCTCGCTTTGCATGATCCGCTTCAGTAAAGCTTCTGCCGTTGACGGGTTCTTATGCAGGAAATTATCCAGGTGCTCTTTCACAAAATCATTTATGAAAGCGCGCACTGCAGGTCCTTCAGGTCCCATTTCAATAGAACCCAGCTTGGTTTTGGTCTGCGACTCAAACACTGGTTCCTGAACACGCAGGGAAATAGCACCTACTATTGAGCCACGAATATCTGTGGCATCGAAGTCTTTTTTATAGAAGTCGCGCACTGTCTTTACCACTGCTTCACGGAAAGCCGCCAGGTGCGTCCCCCCCATGGTCGTGTACTGGCCGTTCACGAAAGAATAATACTCTTCCCCGTAATCGTTACCGTGCGTTAACGCCAGTTCAATATCTTCACCTTTCAGGTGAATGATCGGGTAACGCATACTTTCTTCATCTGCTTTGTTGCGCAGTAGGTCCAGAAGACCGTTTTCAGAATAGTACTTTTTGCCATTGAAATTAATGGTAAGACCCGCGTTCAGGTACACGTAGTTCCATATCTGGTTTTCAAGATAATCCGGGTTAAACTGGTAGTTCTTGAAGATCGTATCGTCCGGTGTGAAAATTGTAAGGGTACCATTGCGCTGAGAAGAGTCCTGCAGGTCCAGGTCCTCTGTCAACACCCCTCTTTCAAACTCGGCGGCCTTCATTTTGCCATCCCGCACAGACTGAATGCGGAAATAACTGGAGAGTGCATTTACGGCCTTTGTACCCACACCATTCAGACCTACAGATTTCTGAAAGGCTTTACTATCATACTTACCACCTGTATTGATCTTGCTCACACAGTCAATCACTTTACCAAGCGGAATGCCCCTTCCGTAGTCACGTACCTGTACTTTGTGATCTGAAATTTTGATGTCAATCGTCTTACCAAATCCCATCACGTGTTCATCAATGGAGTTGTCGACAACTTCTTTCACCAGTATGTAAATACCGTCGTCTGCAGAAGACCCATCACCAAGTTTACCAATGTACATACCAGGGCGCAACCTGATGTGCTCCCGCGGCTCCAGCGATCTGATACTGTCTTCGGTGTAATTATGCTCTAACTCTGCCATTCTGTAAGCGTAAGTGTAGTTGTTTAGGTAAAATCAATCGGAAATATAAAAAAATAAAAGCGACACAGCGCAACAATTAGTTCCAGCCACCTGCTTAAACAAGCAGAATGAAACGTATAATGCTAATTATTTTAGCCAAATTTAAAGGCATTGATACGCCTGTTTTATGCGTCACCATTATAGAACCATAAAATTACGGCACTGGTTCATCAAAAACAAGATATTTAATACGTACTTTGGCTAACATTTTTAGTAAATATAATATATAAAAACTTCTATAGTTAAAGAAGAACATTTGCGTATTTTTAGTCCCTTGTTAAGCTGCTTTTTGTTAGAGTACCCAACTATAAATGGAAATTAAATTACCTAAGTATTTTAAGCTTGTAGTCATATTACTAGGCATCATTTTGCTGATCTGGCTTCTGCAGACATTCCAGTCTGTTCTTGTTCCCTTATGTTTTGCTTCGCTTTTTGCATTGCTGTTACTACCCCTGACCAGGGACCTGGAACGGTGGCATGTTCCTCGCCCGCTGGCCATCCTGTTATGCATCGTGCTTGTAATGTCGATACTCGGCATTGTGGTCTGGTTTCTCTCCATGCAGCTCATCAGCCTTACCTCTGAGCTGGACACAATAGGCAAAAACATTGGGGATCTGGTGGACAAAGTGCAGAATTATTTCTACATAAAATTCGGTATTGAGCCTTCTGATAAGGGTGTGCTTGTTCGCAATGCCATCGGCGGACTGCAGGATATTACCACTTCCTTTTTAGGCAGTACTATTTCCATGACCACTGGCGCCATAGCTGCCTTTACCATCGTTCCTATTTTCGTTTTCTGCTTCCTCTATTACCGTGACCACCTGGAGCAGTTCGTGTTCAAATTCGTGTCCAAAGACAGACGCGGGGGGCTTGTGCAGACAGTTGTAAATATCCAGCATGTGGTGCAGAGTTATATTTCAGGACTTATGATTGTGATCTTCATTGTGGCTTTGCTTAACTCTGCAGGACTCTTAATGCTGGGGGTAAAGTATGCGATCTTCTTCGGTGTGTTCGCCTCTATCCTGACGATCATACCTTATATAGGCATTTTGATAGGCGCTACAGTGCCTGCTTTGTTTACACTGGCCACTACCGGGCATTTAGTTGATGCTGTGCTGGTAGTTGTGGTGTTTATGTTTGTACAGTTTTTGGAAGGTAATTTCATTACACCATTTGTAGTAGGCTCTAAGGTCAGCATAAATCCATTTGCAGCCATTGTTGCCTTGCTGATTGGTGGTGAAATATGGGGCCCTGCCGGCATGATCCTGTCCATACCTTTTATAGCCATGCTAAAAGTGGTATTTGATGTTTACCCTCCCCTTTCACCGCTTGGATTCTTATTAGCAGACATCCATGAAGTAAATCATGAAAAACCAGGGCGCGTAAGTACATGGTTCAACGAAGTGTGGAATGGTATCTGGCACGGCAAAAGAAAAGAAGACGAGTAAGTAAGAGCTATACCTTACTTTATCAATGCATTGAGCAGCTGAAATTTGAAACGGAATACTAAAAATATTGGTTTAGGAGAAGAGCCACTGGCAACTGGCAATGAGCCGGAAGAAACGGACTTAAATCCAAACCATTTGTACGCAATAATTGATATTGAGACGACAGGCGGACAGCCTGCTCAGGATAAGATTACAGAGATCGCAATTTTTATTCACGACGGCCAGAAGATCGTTGACAAATACAATACTCTAGTAAATCCGCAGCGCCCGATCCCTTACTTTATTTCACAGCTTACCGGCATCACAGATGAAATGGTGCAGGATGCGCCAAAGTTTTACGAGGTTGCTAAAGAAATTGTGGAATTTACTGAAGGAAAGATATTTGTAGCCCACAACGTTCGCTTTGATTACTCTTTTATTAAAAAGGAATTTGCCGACCTGGGCTACACCTTCCAGCGCAAAACACTGTGCACCGTACGCCTGAGCCGTAAGCTGATACCAGGCTTACCTTCTTACAGTTTAGGAAAGCTTTGTAAAAGCATTGAGATACCGCTTAACCAACGGCACCGCGCTATTGGCGATGCAGAAGCCACTGCAAAGCTATTTGATAAGCTCATACGGCTGAACCGCCCCGTTGTGGACGGTAATATGCACATGGCTGCCGAAACATCACAAGCCCTGAAACAGGAGATCAAAACCTCTCTGTTACCGCCCAACATCTCAAAGGAACAGGTAGACGCGTTACCGATGGTGCCCGGTGTTTATTACTTTTATAACGAACAGGGCGAGGTGATCTATGTAGGCAAAAGCATCAACATCAAGAAGCGCATCATTCAGCATTTTAACATTGACTACAAAAGTCGCAAGTCGCTTGATTTTAAGAATAACATCGCTGATATCACGTATGAGCTGATGGGGAACGAGCTGGTATCGCTCTTGTTCGAATCTGCTGAGATAAAGCGCATGAAGCCCCACTATAACCGGCAACAGCGGCGGAGCATCTTTAACACAGGCATCTATGTTTATACCGATGACAATGGCTACAAACGGCTGACTTTCGGAAGTGTGAATAGTGCTGATGATGTAAGCATGACACCTTTGGTGGCTTTATCAAACCATTACAAAGCGAAAGGATTTCTGTTTCATAAAGTAGCTAAATTTAACCTCTGCCAGAAGCTTTGCGACTTGTATAAAACGAATGGTGCCTGTTTTGATTACCAGGTCCATCAATGCAAGGGTGCCTGTATCGGCAAAGAGACGCCTGAAGAGTACAACAAACGCGTGGATGAGGCCATCGATTCTTTCACCTATGAGCATAATAGCTTTGTAATTATAGGCAAAGGGCGCGAGCCGGGAGAAAAATCAGTGGTAGTGGTAGAACATGGCACTTACCTGGGCTTTGGTTTTATAGACGATGCCTTTTCTGCCACTACACTCGAAGATTTTAAAGATGTCATCACACGGTACAACGACAATAAAGACGTGCAACAGATCATCAGGGGCCATATGCGGGGCAAGCACAAAGACAAAGTGATCGTATTTGACTAAACGTAGCGGATATACCCTCCTACATTGAAATTATATGCTTTTTTTTTGATTTCCTGCTAAATCTGCTGTAATTCAAACTTTAATCGACAATCTTATTAAGCATAAATATATAACTGTGAGCGAAACAAAAACTAAATTCAGACCTGGTGTGCTCTTCGGAGAAGAAGTGACCGAGCTTTTCAAGTATGCCAACGAAAATAACTTTGCCCTGCCGGCTGTTAACGTAATCGGTACCGATTCGGTTAATGCCGTGCTTGAAACAGCAAAGGCTGTTAACTCTCCTGTGATCATCCAGCTCTCGCATGGTGGCGCCCAGTTCTTTGCTGGAAAAGGCCTTGCCAACGACGAGCAGAAAGCAGCCATTGCAGGCGGCATATCCGGTGCGCAGCACGTGCACCTGATGGCAGAAGCCTATGGTGTGCCTGTAGTGTTACACACTGACCACGCAGCTAAAAAACTTCTACCCTGGATAGACGGACTTCTGGATGCCGGTGAGAAGTATTACGAGCAGCATGGCAAGCCCCTTTTCAGTTCACACATGCTTGATTTATCCGAAGAGGAGATCGAGGAGAATATTACTACTTGCGCCAGCTACCTGAAGCGCATGAATAACATTGGCATGACCGTAGAGATTGAATTGGGTGTAACCGGTGGTGAGGAAGACGGCGTGGACAACACGGATGTTGACAGTACGCACCTGTACACGCAGCCAGAGGAAGTTGCCTATGCTTACGAGGAACTGAAAAAGATAAGTGATCGCTTCACTATTGCGGCTGCTTTCGGAAACGTGCATGGAGTATATAAGCCAGGTAATGTGGAGCTGCGCCCTGAGATCCTTAAAAACTCACAAGAGTTTATACAGGAGAAGTTCGGTACAGGCCCTAACCCGGTAAACTTTGTATTCCATGGTGGTTCTGGTTCTGAAAAACACCAGATCAAGGAAGCAATTGAGTATGGTGCTATCAAAATGAACATTGATACAGATATGCAGTGGGCCTTCTGGGAGGGTGTTCGTAATTATTACGAAAGCAAGAAAGGCTACCTGCAGAGCCAGATCGGCAACCCTGATGGCGAAGATGCTCCTAACAAAAAGTACTATGACCCGCGCGTTTGGCTACGCGAAGGCGAAAAGAATTTTATTGAGCGTTTGAAAGAAGCTTTTACTGACTTAAACGCGAATAACCGCAATTAATTTACCAAGAATGGCGAAGTATAAACTTCGCCATTCTTTTTTTACAACCTTACCTTGTGCTCCTGCAGCCAATGGTAAATTTCGTCGGTATCTTCTTTCCGGCAAAGTTCCGACCCCGGAGTCATAGTGGCGGCAGTACCAGCTGCAACACCATAACGCACCACCTCATCCAACGAATAACCCCGTACCAATCCAAGCACCATTCCAGCTACCATACTATCACCGGCACCAACAGCACTTTTCGGTGGCACGGTAGGCGGAACGATATAACTTACCCCATGATCTTTAGAGGCTAACATGGCGCCACGTGGCCCGAGAGAAACAACCAATACCTGACATTTGCCTTCCTCCAGTACCCTATTTGCAATTTCCTCCTGCTCCAGGGCAGATATTTCCTCTTTGCCTGCCAGGGCCGCTAATTCTCCCAGGTTAGGCTTAAGTAAATAAACGCCTTCTCCTGCTGCTTTCAAAAGTGCTTCGCCAGAGGTATCTACCACCAGCTTAAACTTTCTTCTGTTGGCTATCTCAGCCAGACGCATGTAAAAGTCATCTGGCACGCCCGGGGGCAAACTACCGCTTGCAATCACATACTTCGGCAGCTCTTCATCTTTAAAATCTTCCAACCTATTCAGGCAAGCCTGCCATTCTTCTTCAAGAGTATAAGGACCAGGCATTCCAAACCGGTATTGGTTACCAGTACTGTCTTCCATCACCATCAGGTTTTCCCGGCTCCAGTTCTTGGTCTTAACGGTCCAGAAATCTATTCCCTCTTCCTTTAATAATTCACTTAGTTTCTGGCCAGAAGGGCCGCCCTCTAAAAACCAGGAGCAAGAGCTTCCTCCTAATTTTTTTAATGCCCTTGATACATTTATACCGCCCCCTCCCGGTTCATAAACAGGTTCTTCACAACGTAATTTTTTCTCTGGGAGCACCTGGTGTACATGCGTACTTTTATCTAAGGCAGGGTTCAGGGTAATGGTTATGATCTCGTGCATTATTTGGTTGAAAAACGGTCTGTAACTATTAAAAACTATTCAGTTTATTCTCTTTTGATGTTAAACTCTTTCTGGTCTCCGGTTTTAAAGGTATATACCTCCCCAAGCACCCCAATCCGTACTTCACGGGTCCAACCTTTGTCGAAAGTAATGATCATTTTGTCCTGCGTCAGTTGCAAAGACAGCCAGTGGCTGCGGTAACGCACCTGAAAATTCAAACAGCCGATCTCCTCCGGTAAAACAGGGTTAAACCACAAAATATCGTCCCTGATCTCCAGTCCGGTATAGCATCGCTGTACCAGGTCTACGGTACCGGCCATGGCTCCTAAGTGAATCCCTTCCGGTGTCGTTCCACCCTGCACATCCTCCACATCACTCATCAGGGCAATTTCAAAATTGGACCAGGATCGTTTTCGGTCTGTGCGAGCCAACACCCAGGAATGCACTATTTTACTTAGCGTGGACCCGTGCGAGGTTCTGGTTTCATAGTAGGCGACATTCTCGGGTATACTCTCCGGCTTGAAGGTATAGCCCAGTTGTGTAAAAAGTTCTGTTAACTCTTCTGACGAAAACAGGTAAAAAAGCATCATCACATCGGCCTGTTTACTGGCTTTGTATGCATTCACATCTTTGTTCTCGCTTTCCAGTATCCTGTCAAGCCGCATGGCCTCACCATATTTAGCTTTATACTCTTCCCATGGAAACTCCTGCAGATCCTCATACCCTTCAAATTGCGCGATTATGTTGCTGTCGCCTATAAAAGGAATATACATCCGCTGACTGATGTGCTGCCACCGCTCCACGTCTTCCGTAGATATCTGGCACTTCTCCATTAATTCATCCAGGCGTGAACGATCGATCGTTTTAAAGACTTTTAAGGCACACTGTATCACCCATACCGCCATTACATTGGTATAGGCATTGTTGTTAAGCCCCGGAGAGGGAGAGCCGGGATATTCAGTATGGTACTCATCAGGCCCAACAACATTGCGTATTTCATACCGCCCTCTATCAGCGTTCAGTATTGCTATAGTAGACCAGAATTGCGCGATCTCCAGTATCAGTTCCGCGCCATAAAAAGTAAGGAATTCCCTGTCGTGGGTTGCCTGAAAATAATGCCATACATTATAAGCTACTGCTGCGTTAATGTGGCGCTGCAAAAAAGTATTATCTGGCACCCATCGTCCCGATTTAGGGTTAAGGTGAATGATCTGGCTTTCTTCACGACCACTGCTACCGCTTTGCCAGGGAAACATGGCGCCCCTATACCCTGCCTCCAGGGCAGCGTAACGCGCTTCGGGTAAACGGCGGTATCGATACATGAGCAAGGCACGTGTCAGGTCAGGGAGGCGCAGGTTGAGGTATGGAAAAATAAAAAGCTCATCCCAGAAAATGTGGCCGCGGTACGCCTCACCGTGCAACCCTCTCGCCGGCACACCAACATCATGCCCGATGGAGTTTGCAGATACAGTCTGTAACAAGTGAAAGATATGTAACCGTAGCACTGACTGCGCCTCTTCATTGCAAGCCAATTCCAGGTCGCAGCGTTTCCACAACCGCTGCCATGCATGGATATTGCTGTTTAGCAGGTGCTCAAAGCTTACAATTCTTTCAATGTTTTTAAGCGCCTCCTGTAACGGTTCAGAAATTGCAAAGTCACGGGAAGTATAAATTAGCACTACTTTTTCAACACGAACAGGTTGATCCCGGCTGCAACTGATCCTGAGTACCTGTTCTACATATTTATTTTCTGCGCTGGAGTGGCGCTCTACCTCTAGCCGTTTGCCATCCTTAAAAACAAGTGTGCGGGCAGCCTGTGCCATCCTAACCTTCGACTGCTTAGTCGTTACTACCAGGTAAATCGAGTCTTCATCGTATTGGTCTGAATCTACCGGCTCCAGATGATCGTTTGCGAGGGAGCGATACCGGGCAACACCGCTGTTCGTGACACGTCCATCCAGTGCCGCACGCACTTCTATTTCCCCGGCCCAATTGACGGGTGTCAGTTCCCAGGCCAGGGCAGCCACATGGGGGTTAGCCATACTTACAAAGCGCCTGCTCAGCAACTTTGTCTCACGGCCGGCCGCATCTTTAAAGTGTAGTTCCCGCACCAGGACCCCTTGCAGCATATTCAGTTCCTGTACAAATCCGAGCAGCTCGACCTTCTCCAACTCAAACCAGTCCTCCCCAGCGTGCCTGAAGGTCATTGGCAGCCAATTTGGCCAGTTTACAAGATCCTCGTTCTCAATTTTTTTACCTGAAACCTCTGATATAAGCCTGTCATAGCCCCCGGCCAGGTAAGTGCCCGGATAATGCACTGTTTTATCAGCATTACTTTCTTCAAAAGCACCCCTGGTGGCCAGGTAGCCGTTCCCTAGTGTGTTGAGTGCCTCGCGCAGTGGCTGCTCTTCCGGCACCCAAGTATCGTACACAATTTTCCAATCATGCATGTTGCTGTTTTTCATAGATCACTTGCGTCAGTGTCTCCAGAAATTTCTGTACTTCATTTACATCTTCCAGCCTGTAAGTTGCAGCTGTTTTTTCATCATGCTCCCCAACCAGGATTCCAACGCCTTGCCCCTGAAGGGTATCAAAAGCATCTTCATCTGTTATATCGTCTCCTATATAAATTGGAATGATATCCGGTTTGTTTAAATCTAATTCCTGCATTAACCACAACACGGCTTTGCCTTTATGCCAATCCAGGTTTGGTTTTAATTCGATGATCTTCTTCCCGAGCCCTTCCTTCAGCTGCCGATGCTTTTGCAGCACATCAGCTGTTACGCGTTTTACCTCCTCTACTTTTTCGTCGGGCACGTTTCGGTAATGCACTGCGATGGCATAGCGTTTTCTTTCAACCAAGGCTCCTTCAATGGTTTTTAACCGTTCCTTTAGTTCCGCATCCGCTTCTTCCAAAGCAGGCAGGGCATCTTTTGCTCCTCCGGGCTCAATATGCATGTTTCCGGGTCCTGAAATGTCGAACCCGTGTGAGCCAGCAAAGTACAGGTTTTGTAGCTGCACCAGTTTCTCCACATCTGCCCTGTCGCGGCCGCTAACAACTGCTACCGGACATGCTTCAGCCAAACGACGCAATGTGGCTCGCATCTCCGGCGATAGTATGGCTTTGTCAGGATCTTTCACGATTGGCGTCAGACAGCCGTCATAATCCAGGAAAACAGCTGGTTTCTTTCCGTTTAACAGCTTTGAGAGGTTCTCCTGTGCGGATGGAAGCTCCCTGGCCTCCCGCTTCTGAAGCTCAATACCTGATTGGTTTTTCATAGGTTGTATGGTAGGAAATTTATTGATCACCACATCTGCTCCGTGGTTTAAAAGTTGTGCTTTATTGTCTGCTCTGTCAATTCCCACTACTAGTGAGAAGCCTCCTGCCTGCCCTGCTGACACCCCTGCCAGCGCATCTTCGAAGATAGCTGCTTCTGTTGGCGCTACCCCTAGCAGGTTTGCAGCTGCTAAAAAGACATCAGGTGCTGGCTTTCCTTTCAGGCCAAGCTTAACAGCTTCCACACCATCCACGAGGGCATCAAAAAGATATTCTATCCCTGCAGCAGCAAGTATGGCTTTGCAATTTTTACTCGCAGAAATCACTGCTGTTTTTCTACCGCTGCTTCGCTGCTGTTTAAGCCAACTGATTGTATCCGGGTATACTTCTACACCCATTTTCTTCACCAACTCCTGAAAGTAAGCATTTTTAAGATTTCCTAGGCCAGCCACGGTTTCTTTACCGGGAGCATCACCGGGTAGCCCTTCCGGTAAAACCACCCCCCGGGAAGAAAGGTAGTTCCGCACGCCATCATACCTCGGGATACCATCAATATACTGCCTGTAATCGGTAGCAATGTCCAGTTGCTTGTACGCTTTTCCTTCCTGGTTCCCACGCTTACCGAGGTAATCATCAAACATACGTTTCCAGGCCTTTGCATGTACAAGGGCAGTTTGTGTAATCACGCCGTCCATGTCCAGTATCAACGCCTTGATATGTTTCTGATCCAGTAAGTCATTGATATTTTCCTGCATACCTACGCCATTTCTTTCATTTTTGATGATCTAAATCTATTCAAAGCCAATTCAGTTTTAACGTTTCATACATGTAGCCTGTTTAGTGTTTATTAAAATCTACACTGCCAGACCGGTGCATAGCGTTTTATTTTACGGGATGAGGACAAGCCGTATACTATTTGTCTGAGCGTACATTTTCAAATTTCATCCTTCAACTATATATTTTGTGGTGCGCTTTCCAGTTGCATCTCTTCAGGACTTTTGTCTTCTAGCCTACCAAAGCGTATCCGTTTATAAATCTCAGCAAACCAGATGACAAAAGAAGAGAGCACGAGCAGCACCAACAGGTCAAACAGCGGCAACTCCCTGAATTTAAAAACACCACTCAGGAAAGGGGTATAAATTACCAGCAACTGCAGCAGCAAAGACACTACAAAAGCGATGTTAACATAGCGGTTGCTAAACGGACCAATGGTAAATATTGATCGGTCCAGGGACCGCATGTTAAATGTGTTGAAAACCTGTGTCATGGCTATGACAATAAAGACTGCAGTGCGCGCCATTTCTTCCCCTTTTGGCAAATAATAAGCAAAAGCCCCCAATGACAGGCCGAGCATCACGATGCTCATTAGTAAAATATACGGCACAACACTTTTATCAAGAATATTGGCGTCGCGCTTCACGGGTTTTTGTTTCATTATCTCACCGTGTCCTCTTTCAGTGGCTAAGCCTAGCTCCATCACTCCGTCTGTCACCAGGTTCACCCACAAAATCTGGGTAGCTGTAAGCGGGAAAGGCCACCCTATTGCCATGGCAATAATAAAAACCGCTACAAAAGCGAAGTTGGTTGTGAGCAGGAAAAAAGAGGTTTGTCGTACATTCTGGAATACAATACGCCCTTCACGAACTGCTTTGACTATGGTAGCAAAATTATCATCAGACAGCACAATCTGTGAGGCATCTTTAGCTACATCTGTTCCCCTAATTCCCATTGCAATACCAACATCTGCACGCTTAAGTGCAGGCGCGTCATTTACGCCGTCACCTGTCATAGCAATCAGGTGCCCCTTATCCCGAAGGTGCTCAGCAATGCGTAACTTAGTATTTGGGCTCACCCGGGTATAGACAGAGACATGGTCAACCAGTTCTTCGAAAGTTGTATCGTCTACCTCCAGTTCATTTTCCTGCAGCGCTTCCGGATACTTGTCGTTCTGCTGCTGCTGCTTATCCAGTATCCCTACTTCCCGGGCAATGGCGGTCCCCGTTTTTTTATGATCGCCAGTTACCATCATCACCCTGATGCCTGCAGACTTACAGGCCGCAACAGCCTCCTGCACTCCCTCACGAGGGGGATCAACAATGCCGGTTATACCAACCCAAACCAGGTCATGCACATCGTCTGCCTTTGCTTCTGCTGTTGCGCCGTCTGCTTCCCGGTAAGCAAGGGCTAGTACACGCATTGCATCTTCAGCCCATTCGTTCAGCTTTTCCTCTACCTTTAGCCGGTGTTCATCCGTCAGCTCTTCAGCGCCATTTTGGGTTAATACTTTGGATGATAATTTAAGAATGCTTTCGGGTGCCCCCACTACAAAGAGCTCTTTGTGCCCATCCATACTGACAAGGGAAGCCCGGAACTTTTGCTCTGAGTTGAAAGGGAGATCATCCACAGTGCTTATCCTGAGATCAGTTTCTCCACTATTCGACTTTGACTTTTTTGCAAGTACGAGTAAGGCCAACTCTGTAGGGTCGCCGGACACTTCTGGCTCTTCATCGGGTGGATCATCATTCGCTGCGTTCAGCCTGGGCTCTCCCAGCCGGGCGTTGTTACAGGTTTCTGCAATAAGTAGTAGCTTGTGCAGCACATGGTTCTGCTCAGGTGTTGCAAGCTGGTTATCCTGCCTGATGTCGCCCTCAATCCCATACCCCGTACCACTTACATCCAGATCGGTGCCATCACCTAATAAGATCCTTTTTACAGTAAGAATGCTTTTGGTGAGGGTTCCGGTTTTATCAGTTAATATAACTGATACGGACCCCAACATTTCAGTAGCAGTAAATTCCCGTATAATGGCATTTTGGTTTGCCATGCGTTTTGCGCCTATCGCCAGCACAATTGATATTACAGCAGGCAGGCCTTCCGGTATAGTAGATACCAGGGTTGCCACTGTGATCAGCAGCACCTCTTCAAAGCCAAAGTCCCTGACAAAATACCCGAGTATGAAAACGACAACAGATGTGGCGATTGAGATAATCGCCATCTGTTTTCCGAGGCGTTCTGTTTTTTTCCGAAAATTTGTAGCGGTAACTTTAATGTTACCCAGTGATCTGGATATTTTACCCAGTTCCGTATGAGGGCCCGTTCCCGTGATAACAGCTTTAGCGGTACCTCTTGCCACATGGGTTCCTTTCCAGATCATGTTGGCCCGATCACCGAGATTGGTATTCTCGTCCAGTGGCGTACTTTGTTTTTCAACAGGTAGCGACTCTCCTGTTAAAGAAGCTTCCTCCGTTCTCAGATTCTTACAGGAGATCAGGCGTGCGTCTGCCGGAATACTATCTCCTTCTTCTAACATGATTACATCTCCCGGAACCAGTTGCTCTGCCTCCACTACCCGGGGGTTTCCGTCGCGCAAAACAGTGGCCTCCTGCTTTATCATATTCTTGAGGGCAAGTATCGCTTTCTCAGCCCTGTACTCCTGCAGAAACCCAAGTATGGCATTAAACAGGATCACGCCTAATATTACATACACATCCACTCTCTGTTCGGCATACCAGGCCACCCCTGCCGCCAGAAAAAGTATAAGTATAAGAAAGTCTTTGAACTGCTTGAGAAAAAGTAGCAACGGATTTACGCCTTCTTTACCACTTAACTCATTTGGCCCTACCTCCTGTAGCCTTTTCTGCGCCTCCTGCTGACTTAAGCCCTCACTGGCTGTCTGAAGTTTCCGGATCGTTTCCTCAACTGAAATGCTGTGGTATGGATACTGCTGATCTATCGCCATATTAGGACTACGTTCAGGGTGTGATGTTTTGATGCGCAGCTGGTACAGAAGCAGCCCTAAGGAATACCCTGTGTGCGCTCCTGCGGAGGAATATCCGGACCTTGTTCCGGTCTTGTGGCGTTCGTGTCTCCTCCGGTTACATATCCTGTTGGCCCGGGGGGAGTACGTTTGCCATCATCTTCTCGTAAAAGGTTCTTCTTACCTATTTTCTTTCCTGTGCCTTTTGTATCATCTTTCATAGCTATTCAGGATGTTTAATTAGTGATGCTTCTTTACTCGTTACACCAGATATTAAGCAGTAAGAATCATTTTTTCATTTTGATTCTACTTTCTGCTTCTACGATATTTTTTATGCCTTGGGCTAAAGCATCCGGATTAAAGGAAATACTGTTGATACCCTGCTCAACTAAAAACTGTGTTACTTCAGGGTAATCGCTGGGAGCCTGACCACAAAGGCCAATCTTACGCCCACAAGCCCTGGCTTTGTCAATGGCTGTGGCTATCATTTTCTCCGCTGCCGGATCTCGTTCGTTAAACAATTTGCTTATAGTAGAGGAATCACGATCTATACCTAATGTTAATTGAGTGAGGTCGTTGGAACCGATAGAAAAACCGTCGAATATTTGAGCGAACTCTTCCAGTAAAACTACGTTGCTGGGCACTTCCACCATCATGTATATCTCCAATTTGTTCTTACCCTGCTTCAGTCCCTGCTTTTCCATAAGTTCCACCACTTTTCTGGCTTCGTCTGTGGTGCGGCAAAATGGTATCATGAGTTTCACGTTAGTTAGTCCCATTTCTTCACGCACCACCCGCATCGCTTTACACTCAAGTTCAAACCCCTCCCGGTAAGCTTCATGATAGTACCGGGAGGCGCCCCTGAAACCGATCATTGGATTTTCCTCTTTCGGTTCAAACTCCCGCCCTCCCAATAAATTGGCGTACTCATTACTTTTAAAGTCACTCATTCTCACAATCACGTCACGCGGATAAAATGCTGCGCCAATGGTGGCCACCGCTAACGACAAACGCTCTATGAAGTATAATGCTGGGCTCGCGAAATGGCGTGTCAGTTCTTTGATCTTTTTCCTGGCTTCTTTGTCTTTAAGTTCATTAAACTTTAAAAGCGCCATCGGGTGTGCTTCAATGCTATTAGTGATAATAAACTCCAGGCGCATAAGTCCTACACCTGCCACCGGATACATGGCATATTCAAATGCCTGATCCGGGTCACCCAAGATCAGCATGGCTTCGGTTGCATGCGCACCCAGGTCATCCAGGCAGATCTCTTCCTCTTTCCAATCCAGTTTGCCTTTATATACTTTCCCCTCCTCGCCACCGGCACAAGACACTGTCACTACCTGACCATCCTTGATACATTTGGTGGCATTACCTGTACCAACAACCGCAACCGCACCCAACTCACGGGCTACAATAGCGGCATGGCTGGTTCTGCCACCACTTTCAGTTACTATGGCAGAAGCTTTCTTTAGTACCGGGTCCCAATCCGGGTTGGTAATGCC
This sequence comes from Pontibacter sp. MBLB2868, assembly GCF_051904785.1. Taxonomy (NCBI): domain Bacteria; kingdom Pseudomonadati; phylum Bacteroidota; class Cytophagia; order Cytophagales; family Hymenobacteraceae; genus Pontibacter; species Pontibacter sp. MBLB2868. The sequence continues at coordinate 2,000,803 of NZ_CP196710.1, forward strand.
GGTTACCAGCACGTCTCCCTTCTGCAGCTTATCAATATCTTTGGGGGTCGTTAATAGCCTCGCCTTACCGGCTGCTATCTTAACTCCAATGGCATTTCCTGTGGTAATAACCTGCCCTTTGGATGTTAGATGATAGGTTTTAATAGCGTTAATTTTTTTACTGCCATACACGGTTTCCGGCCTTGCCTGCACAATGAAAAGCGCTTCTGTTTCACCGTCTTTAGCCCACTCAATATCCATGGGTTTTCCATAGTGGTTTTCTATTTGCAAAGCCCAATGAGCAATCCTGTTTATCTCCTCGTCAGAGAGCACCCACTTATCCTGCTTTGATTTTGGCGTAGGTATATTTCGTGTTGTTTCCTTTTCACCTGCTTTTGCAGCAGCTGTTGTGGCAGTCTTTTTTGCATTGCCCGAAGCGTATACCATTGTCTGCTTCTTTGTTCCCATTTTTTTGGAGATGATGGCACGCTTGCCCATCCGCAGTCCTTCTTTGAAAACGTAAAATTCGTCCGCATTTACGGCTCCCTGCACAACATTATCCCCAAGGCCCCAGCTGCCTGTAATAAAAATAACGCTGTCCAGGCCGCTATCGGGTGCAATGGTAAAACACACGCCTGCGCTGGCTTCATCTGAACGCACCATGCGCTGCACACCTGCCGATAAGGCTACTTTCATGTGCTCAAACCCATTGTCGACACGGTATTTAATAGCCCGATCATTAAACAGAGAGGCAAAGCAGCTCCTGCAGGCATCTAGCACATTCGCTATCCCCCTGATATTTAAAAAAGAATCATGTTGACCGGCAAAGCTTGCCTCAGGCAGATCTTCGGCTGTAGCACTACTTCTAACGGCTACCGCTTTCATGCCTTCTTCTTCTTGTTCCAGTTGTTTGTAAGCTTCCCGAATGGCACTGGCTACCTCTTCCGGCATCTTTGCCTGTAGTACCAGTTCCCTCGCTTTTTTGCCTATCTTATGTAAGTTTGAGAACTCACGGGTATCCAGGGAGTCGAATAGCTTTTGAAGGGGTTGCACCAAGCCGTTATATTCAAGGAACTTGTAATAGGCATCGGCAGTTGTTGCAAAACCATTGGGCACGTTGATTCCTTTTTTACTTAACTGCTGTATCATTTCTCCAAGAGAGGCGTTCTTACCTCCTACCGTACCCGTATCCTTGTTACTGATATGCTTGTAAGGCTGCACGTAAACTGCCATAACTCATATATTTATTTTAAAACACTGAATCATTGAATTTTACCTACGAAGGAGGGTACTTTTTGATGTTACTATTTGGTGATCAGCGGCTATGAATAAGTATCGGTACAGATTATTGGTTAAATTGCGTTTAAATACCTGTTAACCCGGCTAACAGATGTAACCATGAGGGACAAATCGAAGTAGTTGAGCCCGGACAGGAATAATATCCATATCAATAGAAACTATGCTGAAGAACTACTCCCCAACCCATACCGACGCCTGGAAAAAGCTACAGGCCCACTTCGAGCAGATACAGCCAAAGCATCTCCGGGAACTGTTTGCAGAAGATCCTGATCGATTTGATACGTTCTCCTATAAAGTAGGTGATACACTGTATGACCTTTCGAAGAACCGTATTACCGCAGAAACGCTGGAGCTACTTACACAATTAGCACAGGAAATGGCGTTGCCTGACGCTATTGAAAGCATGTTTAGGGGAGAAAAAATAAATGTAACAGAAGGCCGGGCCGTACTGCACACGGCTTTGCGTAACTTCTCCGGCAGTCAGCTTGAAGTAGATGGCGAAAATGCTTCTAAAGAAGTACACGACGTACTGCAGCAGATGAAGGCTTTCTGCCAAAAGCTACATAGCGGGGAATGGAAAGGCTATACCGGTAAATCGATCAATCACATTGTAAATATTGGTATCGGTGGCTCGCACCTGGGGCCGCAGATGGTAACGGAAACACTAAAAAAATACCAGCAACCTGACATTGAGGTTGATTTTATTTCGAATGTGGATGGCACTGATGCTGCCGAGGTTCTTCGCAAACTGGACCCGGAAAGAACATTGTTTATTATCGCATCCAAAACATTCACCACCAAAGAAACCTTAGCGAACGCCCACACATCCCGCGACTGGTTCCTGGAGAAAGCTGGCGACAAGGAACATGTTAAGAAACATTTTGTAGCCCTGTCTACCAACACCGCAGCAGTTGAGGAATTCGGTATCGCCCCTGAAAACACCTTCCGTTTCTGGGATTGGGTGGGAGGCCGTTATTCATTGTGGTCCGCCATTGGCCTGTCAATCGCTGCTGCTATTGGTTACGACAACTTTGAGGAATTATTAAAAGGTGCCGAGTCAATGGACAAACACTTCCGTGAAACTCCAATGCACCAGAACATACCGGTGTTGATGGGGCTGCTGAGCATCTGGTACACTAACTTTTTTGGCTGCCAGACACATGCTGTTTTGCCCTACGATCAGTACCTGCGTCTGCTGCCGGAATACCTGCAACAGTTGCTAATGGAAAGCAATGGCAAAAGCGCTGCCAGAGACGGAAGCAAGGTAGATTACCAGACACAGCCTGTAATATGGGGAGCTGCCGGTACCAATGGGCAGCACTCTTTCTTCCAGTTGATACACCAGGGCACCATCCTTATTCCATGCGATTTTATTGCACCGGTAGTAAGTCAGAACCCCATCGGGCAGCACCACCCGATGCTACTTTCAAACTTTTTTGCCCAAACAGAGGCACTCATGAAAGGTAAGACACGGGATGAGGCTGAAGCAGAACTCCGCCAGAAAGGCAATATGAGTGAGGAAGAGGTTGCAGAACTGGCACCGCATAAGGTATTTGAGGGCAATAAACCTACCACATCCATTATGCCGCACCAAGTAACACCTTTTTCTCTTGGTAGCCTGATCGCCATGTATGAGCACAAAACATTTGTGCAGGGCGTGATCTGGAATATCTACAGTTTTGACCAGTGGGGTGTTGAGCTTGGAAAACAGTTAGCCGGTAAGATAGAAGATGAACTGTTAAGCGGCAAACAGGCAGCACATGACAGCTCTACTGCTGGTTTGATTGCCTATTACAATAATAACCGCACTAAATAGTGCTAAATGTTGGATGCAGGGGTGTTATTTTGATCACCCCTACATCTAATTATAAACTTAATAAGCTGATGTTTCCTAAGAGGCCGGTATTTTTACTGCTGTTTTTGTTGCTGTTAAGCAGTTGTGCCGACAATAATTTTTTTCAGAAGGACGCTTTAGCCACACCCGAAGAAATAAAAGGGAAACAACCTGCCGGCCCAGACAGTGTTTGGGTGGTTGCGGGCAGGCACTACAACCGCAGCGGCTTCTATCGTTTCTTCTGGGGCAATCACAACCGCAAGCTCTGGGCTACACCTGTTAAACTCCCTGTCTTTCACCTCAACAAAGTTAAAGGAGGGTTAAAAGTGGTAAAGAAGGGCGGTGGATTTCAGACAACCAGTTTTCACCTGAAGGATAACAAGGGCCGCCTGTATGCCTTCCGCTCTATTGATAAGGATCCGATACATGTGGTGAGCAAATTCTGGCGCCCCACATTTGTTAGCGACATACTCCGCGACCAAACTTCTGCGGCCAACCCTTACGGTGCTCTGGTTGTGCCAACACTAGCCCAAGCTGTAGGTGTGCATCACACAAACCCCGCCTTATACTATGTACCTGAAAATGCACCAGGCTGGGGAGAATATGCAAATGAGGTAGCAGGAAAAATATTCATGCTGGAAGAAAAGTATGAGGACAAAATTGACCTGACGGCATCTTATTCTAAAGCAGTGGATTTCGAGGACTCAGATGATGCTCTTCGGGAGCGCTTTGAACATAACACACACCATTTTGATCAGCGCGCATTTGCTAAAGCCAGGCTCCTGGACCTGCTTCTGGGCGACTGGGACCGACACAAAGGGCAATGGGACTGGGCTGTTCGAAAACAAGAAAACGAAACCTACTATTTACCTATCCCCAAGGACAGGGATCAGGTGTTTATGGAAATGGGAGATGGGCTTCTACCAGCTATTGCCACCAGTAAGATCATGGCACGCAAGTTCCACTCCTTCGATCATGATTTCAGCGATGTTAAGGCTTATATGATTAACTCCAGGTTTCTGGATGAGCGGCTACTGAATGAGCTGACACTACAGGACTGGCAAAATATTGCACGGCAAATGCAGCAACAGCTAACGGATAGTATAATCGAGAGAGCCGTTCACCAGCTGCCACCTCCTATCTATTCTTTGATCGGCCAGGAGACAGCCAGGAACCTGAAGAGCAGACGTAACCTTCTTACAAAGGCTGCAGAAAAGATGTATGACATCCTTGCGGAGAGTGTGTCTGTTGCAGGATCAGATGAAGAAGAATACTTTAAAGTGGCCCGATTAGATGACAATCGTACAGACGTGAAAATGTACCGTAAAGGTGATCATGACAAACCTACCAAATTACTTTACCATCGCGTTTTTTACAGGGATCAGACAAAGCAGATAAAGCTATATGGCTTGGCTGATGATGATGTATTTGAGTTAACCGGAAACGTGAAAGATGGTATTCTTATAAAAATTTACGGCGGCCTTGGAGCTGATAAAATAACCGATAACTCAAATGTATACGGCTTAAAGAAGTATACCCAGGTTTATGATACCGAACGTGGAAATGAAATTGTGTTCGGTACTGAGGCAAAAGACAAAACTACCCGCGATGTAAGGGTACATGCCTTCGATCGGGAGGGGAATTGACACCGGAATAAAGATGTGTTATTTAACCTTAGCGCGTTTTACCAGATAAGAATACAGCACTTTATCAAAAGGTTCACTGATGTCTACGGGCACAAAATCAATTTTATACTGGCCGCACTTCAAAGCTAACTCTTTCTTGTAACCTTCCATGGCAATGCGATAATGTTCACGTACCTGCGATGGCTGTAGCTTCAGCTCCTGCCCCGTTTCAGAGTCTATAAACACATAAGGGCGCTCTGCAAAGTCAAACTCTTCTTCCGTTTTCCGATCCATAACATGGAAAATCAATACCTCATGCTTCTGGTGCTTCAGGTGTTGCAGGGCAGCAAAAATGGCGTCATTATCGTCCTGCTTACTAAGCATATCGCTAAAGATGATAACAAGGGAACGTTTCTGGATCTGCTGGGCTATCTGATGCACCACCTCCGATACATTGGTGTCTTTGGCGACTGGCTTCTGCTCCAGTTGTTTCTGTAGCAGGATCAGTAACGTATGCAGGTGAGAGGCCGTTGAGCGGACGGGAGTCTGAAACTCTATCTTATCAGAGAAAGTTACCAGCCCGATCGCATCGCGCTGCTTGCGCAGCAAGGTGGCCAGGGCTGCCGCGCATAACACAGAAAAAGTGAGCTTGCCATTGTTCTCAACAGGATAGTACATGGATGGCGAAACATCGAGCAGCATGTGACAGCGCAGGTTCGTTTCTTCCTCATACCGTTTCACAAAGAGCTTATCGGTACGGGCAAAAACTTTCCAGTCGATATGCCGGGTACTTTCACCGCTGTTATAGAGGCGATGCTCTGAGAACTCAACCGAGAAGCCGTGGTAAGGAGATTGGTGCAGCCCCGTTATAAACCCTTCTACCAGTTGTTTTGCCAGAAACTCCATATTCTCGAATTTCTGAACATCGGCAAGCGTTAAGGGCTTTTTCATAGGGGGCGGCTATCATTTAGAACTCGACTCTGCTCTAGAAACGGCCAGAGGCACTTCTTGTTGCTTCTCCTGCTCGATTGGCACCGCTTTTATTTTCACATACCCGATGCCAGCCCGAACAATACCAATTTCTTCGGCAGCGGCCCTGGAGAGGTCTATGACTCTATGCTTGTTCCGGGGCATTCTGTCATTGACCCTCACGACAACGGTTTTACCATTCTTAGGATTGGTGATCTCTAACTGCGTATCAAAGGGCAGTGAGGGATGAGCCGCTGTGAAAAGTGTTTTGTCGTATTTCTCGCCACTTGCTGTGCGCTGGCCATGCATACGATCAGCATAATAAGATGCTTTACCTTCTGCTGTATAAGTGTTTGTACTATTGAAAAAAGAGAGCAGAAGTACTAGTATAATTGAACATAAATTCATAATATACTATATTGGTTCAACTGCAAATATAAAATTAATTATTTAAGAAAATTAAATTCAAAAACTTTTATATATCAGAAGTATATGTTACTTTTAGATTCACAAAGTTGAATTTAACGTCTATTTAAACGGTGGAAGAGAACAACGAAAAAGCAGAGATTTATTCCCAAAGGGTAAGAGCCGGGAAGAGAACGTATTTCTTTGATGTGAAGTCAACTCGCTCGAACGATTACTACGTGACAATCACAGAGAGTAAAAGAAAGTTCAAGGACGACGCCTTTTCATATGAGAAGCATAAGATCTTTTTATACAAAGAAGATTTCGCCAAGTTTATTGATGCGCTCCAGGAGACAATTGACCACGTTAAGTCAGAGCTTTTAACAGAAGAAGCACTTGCTTCACTTGAAGCAACATCCGTAGATACAGAAGGTTCTGTAGAAGAAACTGCAACTGCCACTTCTTTTGATGAAGAATTAAAATGGGAGTAGTTTCCCTTTAAGTTTATCGATATTATCATTACATAGAAAAAGCCCCTGAACATGACAGGGGCTTTTTCTGTTTACCTACCTCTGCATCAACTCCTTTGAATTAAAGTATACCCCCAAACTCTTTTGATTCCCGCTGCTTGAGAAAGGAGCTATTTAACCGGTATCAATTCTAAATAACTCCCTAAAATATCTTAACTTTGCGCCCTTAAAATAATAATAAGTATACATGGGACTAAGATGCGGTATTGTGGGACTTCCGAACGTAGGAAAGTCAACCCTGTTCAACGCTATTTCTAACGCCAAGGCAGAATCTGCCAATTATCCTTTCTGTACCATAGAGCCTAACGTAGGAATCATTACTGTTCCTGACGAGCGCCTGCAGATATTAGAAGAACTGGTTCACCCTGAGCGCGTGCTGCCTACAGTTATTGAGTTCGTAGACATTGCCGGCCTGGTGCAGGGAGCAAGTAAAGGAGAAGGCCTGGGTAACAAATTCCTGGCTAATATTCGCGAAGTAGATGCGATCATCCACGTGGTGCGTTGCTTCGAAGATCCGAACATTGTGCACGTAGCCGGTAAAGTTGACCCTGTTTCTGATAAAGAGATCATAGATACCGAGCTTCAGTTAAAGGATCTGGAGTCGGTTGACAAGAAGATATTAAAGGTAGTGCGTTCCGCTAAGTCAGGTGATGCCAAAGCGAAAAAAGAACTGGCCAGCCTTGAAAAGTATAAGGCGCACCTGGAAGCCGGTTTGAACGTTCGCAGCCTGGATGTGACAGAAGAAGACCTGGATGCAGTAGAAGACCTGAAACTGCTGACTGCAAAGCCGGTGATCTACGCAGCTAATGTGGATGAGGATTCTGTGAATACAGGAAACAAATTCTCTGAGGCCCTGCAAGAGAACGTGAAGAATGAGAATGCGCAAGTAGTACTTATTTCCGCCTCTATCGAAGCGCAGATCGCCGAACTGACAGACCCGGAAGAAAAAGAAATGTTCCTGGCCGAGTATGGTTTAAAAGAGTCTGGACTGAGCAAGCTTATAAAAGCCTCTTACAGCCTTTTAAACCTGATCACCTACTTTACCGCGGGAGTTAAAGAAGTACGCGCCTGGACCATTGGAAAAGGCTGGAAAGCCCCTGCTGCTGCCGGTGTGATTCACTCAGACTTCGAAAAAGGCTTTATTCGTGCCGAAGTAATCAAGCTGAAGGACTACCAGGAATATAAGAGCGAAGCAAAGATAAAAGAGGCTGGTAAAATGGCCGTAGAAGGCAAAGACTACGTGGTGCAGGATGGTGATATTATGCACTTCCGTTTCAACGTATAAGTACCTATAACTATTCTGTAAAGCAGCAGGGGCGGCAGGTTTAAGTACCTGCCGCCCCTGCTGCTTTATACACTTTTAAAGTCCTACTTCTCTGAAAGCATCTGCATCACGAAGGCATAAAGATCAGCTTCTTCTCTAACACTGGAGTACAGACCAGTAGCGCCATAATGGCCCGCTTTGGCTTCTACTCTCAACAGCACAGGGTTTTTCTGAGCAGTTCTGCTTTGCATTTTTGCAGCAAACTTATACGAATGCAAGGGAGGAACCCGGTCATCGTTGCCGGAAGTCATGATCAGCATGGCAGGATAATTTACATCAGCCTTAATGTTGTGTAATGGTGAAAAATTTCTCAGTGACTGAAAGCCTTCCGGGTCGTTCACACTGCCATACTCATCCGTATGCAGGGCACCTACAGTAAAGTTTTGGAAGCGCAGCATATCCAAAGGGGCCACTACTGGCACAACGGCTTTAAATAGGTCTGGGCGCTGAATAGCTGCAGCTGCAACTACTAACCCACCATTAGAACCTCCTGTAGCAGCTAACTTAGCTGGCGTGGTATAGCCACTACTTACCAGGTATTCTGCCGCAGCAATAAAGTCATCAAAAGAGGTTTGCTTATGAATGCCGCGTCCCTGGGACGCCCATTTTCCACCACGTTCGCCCCCACCCCGAATAGAGGCAAAAGCAAACACCCCACCATTCTTAATAAAGTGGATGATGCCCGGTTCAAAACCCGGCTCTGACACTGCCCCGAATCCACCGTAAGCTTTCAGAAGCGTTGGGTTTTTACCATCCAGCTTTAACCCTTTTTCATGGATCAGGGTCATAGGGATCTTGGTGCCGTCCTTTGCCTCATACTCTACCGCTTTATATTCAAACTTATCGAGGTCGTAGGTAACGGTGGTACGGTCAGTAAGCGTACGCTCAAAAGTTTTAATGTTAAACTTATAAACTACTGATGGGAAAGTATAGGAAGAATAGCGATAAAAAATCTCCTCATCTTCTGGAGAACCGGTGAACCCTCCTATAGAAGTAGCCACAGGCAGATCCAGTTTATACAACATTTTACCGCTGTAGTCAAACACCGCCAGCAAGGGATGCCCATTGGTCAGGTAAGTGGTAATGAAACGATCCTTCATCAGGAAAGTATGCATCAGCAGCGTATTGGTAAACTCAGGCACCACTACCCGCCAGTTAAACGGGTTTGCAGGATCTAGTTCTATTAAGCGACCATTATTAGCTTTATGGCTCGTTTCGGCAATGAATTTTCCGTTATAACTCCCAAGAATAGTCAGGCCAAAGTTAATATTTGTCAGAAGCGGTTTTAGCACTGGCTCCGCATCCTGGTAATCAATTATAAAATAATTCTTTAAACCTGTCTTTTCGTTATTCTCTGTGAGCACGAAAAATCGTTCGTCGTCCGAGGTAAAGAAGTTAAAGACAGTAGTAAGGCTGTTGCGTTCAAATACCAGTTTATCCTCCTGCTGCTCCGTTCCTATCTTATGGAAAAACACCTTCTGGCCTGTTCCATCAGGATAAGCGGCATAAAAGAAGCCATTGTCTTTCCAGGCGATATTAGAGAACTTAACATTTTTTAGATGATCTTTCTTAGAGATGGCACTTTTGAGCTCCACCACCTTTATTTCTGCCCAATCACTCCCGTTACGGCTGAACTGGTATGCCAGCAGCTCAGAGTTTTTAGACACATCATACCCTTTCAGTACAATCCGATCCTTGGTAGAAATCTGGGCAGGATCTACCAGCACATTTAAGTTATCCTGCCTTGGGTCTTTACTAAGGTCGTTTTTGTAATACAAAGCCGGGGTTCCGCCATTGTTGTAATAATAATACCTAAAATAGTACTTGCCTTCTTTCCAGAAATTATGTGCAGCACTGGCATAAGAGTATTTATCAATAGCCAGAAAAGCATTTGTTTGGTTTGATGCTTTCGCCAGAAATTTCCTGGATACTTTATTCTGTTCCTCAACCCAGTTGTTCACCTCCGGGCTGCTCTGATCTTCTAGCCATCGGTACTCATCCGGAACTACAAACTGCTGATGAAAGGTATCTGCTACAGCAACTTTTTTGGTGACAGGGTACTCAACATTTTGCGCTACAAGTTGACCCGCCTGTAAACAGATGAGTAAGGGTAGTATAAATTGTTTCATAAAACAGGTTGGTTGTAAAAATGCTGGCTACTGCAACAGTTGATTCGCTTGAGCAATAGCCAAAAATTCAATGCTAAATTAGTACAATTATTTGGAGGTTCGATCTGAAGTTTATGTTTCTTAAACAGGCAAATTTATTCGAATATTAGCCGCTTTACTTTTGTCGGGGTAGATGCGTTATTTTCATAAATTTCGACTGAAAGTGTATCAGAGTATGTAAATTGGATATTTATATCCGCACTCTTTCCAGTTTCAGTAGCTGTAAAAATCTGTTCGTGTTTGCTGTCATCATACAGTGAAACTGTCCAGTTAATCGGTCCATTAGGCATGGATCTATACCCCCAGGCACCGCCTTTCAGAACAACTTTCAGGTTAGTGCCAGCAGGAAGATTGGCAGCCAAGGAATAGTTTATGGCCGGCTCCTTGTCTTTAGGGAGTTTGACGGTGGTAAATTGATCACTTAAAATATTCTCCCCATAACCCGAAGTAGATGGATAGGTTATAAACTTAGTGGTTTTAAATCTTGTGTTTTCAATAAACTGATTAACATACTTTTCAAATGGAGGTATCTCAGCTACAAGTCCTAACTCCTGGTAACGCTTTACTAAGTTAGCCCTGATGGCAGGCAAATCGAGCAGCCTTGCATCGTTAATAAGCTTACTCCCTAAAGCTTCATCTGTCAATTCACCGTCTTCTTTTATATCCGTTGCTATACCGGCTAATAACTCACTCATATCAGCTGTAGATCTGTAGCCTTGTAGTATAACAGAAGCAGCTAAAAGAATGGCATTGTCATCCCCTCCATTAGAAAGTCGTAAAATCTCAGAATTGGCAATGCCAGACTTTTCTATGCTAAATATCTTTATCACCTCTTTTTGCGCCTGTGCTTTCGCATTTTTGAAGGTCAGTTGCTTCTGGCTCATCAAGTATTCTATCCTGTTTTTTTCGAGGTGTGTCAGAACATTCACGTTCACAGCGCTTTCATCGGAAATATCAGCAACTGAATACAGTGTTAACTGAGAGGTGGAATTTTCTCCAGTTACCTCATTAAAATAAAAACCGTCTGCTCTTAATTGAACATAATTAGAATTGAACGTAATGCTCTTTTGCTCAAACTTACCAGAATTGTCAACAATGGTGGTACTAAAAGTGCGGCCTGTCTGGTTCAGGTTGCCATCTAATTCTGTTATTGAAACGGATGTGCCATTTACAAAAGGACCTTTTTCAACATAGCCACTAAACAATTCCTTTTTGATTGTTATACTATCAACTTCATCCTTATTACAGGACGATATAATAGAGAGCACACAAAAGAGAAGCAGTAGTCTTATTTTCATAACTTGTTTTTGGGAATTGGATTGATTTGTCTAATTTGATTGACAAAAATATAATAATATCTGAATATAATTCAGATATGTAAGAGTTTTCTAACAACTGATAAATAGCACACCTCCCTCCATTAGTTGGAGATTTCAGCTTGAGCCAGGTTGTACATATTGTAAAGGCAGTGGTGCTGAAAATGATTTCATACGCCTCCCTACTTAACTAAATAAGATTATCTGCTAAGGGTTATTTAGGAAGTTCCTTCCGTTATTAAGCGGGTTATTATTCAGAAAAAGAAGGCTCATTACTATTATTCCGGTTGATTGATGACAGAAATTTGCCATTTCTCAGAAGTATCAAAACGTCTGGCACCTGCCAGTTCTGATCCGGCTATAGTAACTCCTAAAGCAGGTATAGTTAACAAAGCTAAAAGTGGGTTTACTCCGGTCAGTGCGCTCAGCATAGTATAAATAGCTCCGGTAGTAGTTAGATAACCTCCTGCAGTGGCTAAAGCAACCCCTCCTGCTTTCCGAAGCTGGTTTCCCTTTACATTACCCTTAAATACTTTGACATCTTGTAAGGCAATTGTATCCTTTCCAGAAACAATGGCTGAATCACCAAGGAAGGAGTAATCATGGAATGTAAAATCATCTCCGTAGATCGTTCTTAGCCTGATCTTTTTATGTGGCTTGATTGTAAGCGCAACAGCGCCTGAAGTGCTTTGCCTGGTTAGTTGTAAAACTACTGTTCGTGCACCCGACTCTTGTGCCTGGCCATATATGCAAGACAGGCAACAGAAAATTAAAAGCAGTATTCTGTTCATACCTAAATTAAATTCTGTTAGAAAATCAATAGTTTTCTGCGTGTTTGTTGTAGCCCGCTTACATCTTTAAGTACTAAAAAGTAAACTCCCGGCTTCATGCCTGTTACATCAATTTTCTTTTCTTCTGTGGTTCTGTTTAAAACGCCATCTATTGTATAAAGCTCCGCACAAAAGAATTTATCAAATTCGATAATCAATATAGTTGATACAGGGTTAGGATAGACAACCGCACCTTTGGCATTTGCATCTTTTATACTGAGTGTATTTTGCAACTTTAATTCATAAAGAGCAGGGGCTCCTGAGCTGTTTTCTTCTGCAGTAAGATAGCATATATTCTCGTCAAAGAATGTAATTGCTTCTATTTGCACAGAACAACCTGCCGGCGTTTCTAACGGAATTTTCTCTATAGATCCATTTGAAAAAAGATTAGCTGAAAAGCTACTTAATTGAATAATGAAAGGTCCGCTGATACTGTAGGCCGTTAACAGGATTATATTTGATTGAAAGTTATAAGTAGCTCCTGTAATAAGCCCTTGCACGTTTATACTGTCAATTTTGGGAGCTGAGTACGTCCCTGGGCTGCTTGGGACAGTATAAACATTGGTCCAGCTGTCCAGCCAGTTTTTTGTGAACACATAAATGTTACCGTTGTAAGCTATCATAGCTTCTGCATCAAAGTTTGTCGCATACTTCTTTGATGTGAAGTCTGTCTGGTCTGCGTAGCTAAACCTTATGATCTCAGCTGTAACAGTATCATTGGAAGAATGGATGTAATCTGAAATTGAAACCCGGTAAATTTTCAGGTCGGTTCTTTTCCCCAGGTTATTGCCAAAATCACCGATATAAATGTATGTTTTGTCAAAAGTTATGTCTTCCCAATCAACATGATCGGCATCTTTAACATAAACTTTGCGGGTAATCTTCCCATTATTAATATCTAATTCATATAGAGCCGGTTCATCACCAGAATCGTTATGCGTGATCACTTTATTGTTAAAATAAATGAGGCCGGACGTTTCATTTATCGCGCTTTCAAGTTTTGAGACGAGCCTTAATTGCTGGCTAAATCCCATTAATGGAAAGAACAAGAACAGCACACATAATACCCTCATATTTAAACACATATGTTTAAACCCTGCTAACTACTAGCAGAAGAATGTATTACGCAAACACTTTAAATTATGATGAAATAAATATAGAATTTAATATTTTAAATAAAAACAGGCGTCTTAAAACAAGCAATATGTATGTTAGTGCGGTGCAGAAATCATTATTAACAGCATCCTTATTTACGGTTAAAATACAGCTCCTCATACCCTATCAGCAGATCAGCCCGTGTTCCGGGAGGGCGGTAATAAATGAGGATATCATAAATATTATCTGTTTCAAAATGGCTTCCTTCAAAAAAACTGGCATCAGCCTCTGCCGCATTATTTGCCTGTAAGGCATAGTAATAATTGTAGTACCCCTGCTTTAGCATCAACCTACCGGAATATACGCCGCGTTCAATATCATAGATCATGCGTGCACCGTCCCTTGTTTGCCAGTTGGTAAGCTCACCCAAAATGTAAACGGAACCAGGGGCTTCTGGGGCTTTCAATTCAAAGTCTATCCAGGTATAGTCGCCGTTTACTTCGCCATTGCCATACTGCCTGTTACCGAAAATGCGCATCCCATTAATATCAGGCTCCTGGCTGTATACTGTTGTTTGCCGGCTTTTATCAAGTTGCAGGTTTACCTCCACCGGGCTCTCCTGCAGGTTTATGTTCTGAACACCGATACCGTTAAAATTTAAGCTTCGGGTGTCAAAGGCTCTGAATTCGCTAAGTCCTTTAAAGTGGTCCTTAGGTTCAAAGAAAACATATTCCAGCCTGCGCTGCGCATCATGCAAAAAAGTTGGTTTGGGTATGTATTTGGCATTATCCCATCGGTAATTCTGTCGCATCACCGCCTTCACTCCCTGTGATGGATTCACAATCGGGTAGTCTTTATAATATACGTTAAACTCAACAGGTTGTCGTGTTTCCCGGCCCCCAGGACCAAGTGGAGCACCTAGTTTAGCAACAACAGTTACGATGTTCTGAAACACCATCAGGCGCTGTGTGATCAAAGGACTCCCATCCTCCTCCTGCACCAGCAACAAATAATTTCCGCTGAGCTTTACCCGGGGTATCCTGAAACGGTAATGAACATAAGGTACCCGCGTATTGATGGAGTTTTGTACATCTGTGATAATAAACTCGTTGAAGTCATTCAAATACTGGGTTTCGTTCAGGCCGGAGGCCGTCCAGTCTGCGTTACAATGGATAATTTTTGCTAACAGCCGCTGCGGGCCGGTATTAATTCTATCAAACTCAAGTATAAGGGGTACTTCCTGACTCAGAGGTGTAACAGCTGGATTTAGAACCTGGTCAGGTCCTCCGGTAGCCAGGTAAGTTTGTACTGATTGTATACTTGGGTGGTACACGTAGTCCTGGTACCTGATGTTTGTTTGTGCCTTGCCGGTGGTGTTTCCGCTGTTTTGTGCCTGCTCTTCAATGGGCACACAAGCAGAAAGGTTTAAGCCTACCAGGGCAGTCAATACATACGTGTAGATTGATTTTTTTATCATCCGGAGGGTATACAAGCTGGAATAGCTGACAAATTGATCTGAACGAAGATACTTAAATTATAGATTAACCCAGCAATTTTTAAAGTGATTCCCTGCTCCGCAAGCTGCAAATGCAGGTATTAGCTTTCCAGTACCGTCTCTACAGTAATACCAGCTACCAATGTCTTTTGAACCGGACACTTGGAGGAGATCACTTTTAACCTGTTTCGTTGTTCCTCTGTCAGGTTTCCGTATAAACGTAGTCGCTTTGTCACCTGGTTAAGCTTTGCTCCATCTTCTCCGCATCGTTCACAATCATCCGCATGCACACGCTCATGCCGGAGACTTACTTCGGCCCTTTCCAGGGGCCAGTTTTTATGCTTTGCATACATATGCAAAGTAATAACGGTGCAAGAGCCCAGTGCGGCCAATATATAATCATATGGGTCAGCTCCAGCCTTAACTCCTTGAGCAATACCTGACTCATCAATTGTCATATGTTCGGAGCCGGCACTAATGTTTGCTACCATCGGGGAGCTACTATCAGCACTCACCCTTACAAAACCTTCAACTTCCAGTAAACTCATTGCTATCGTATTAAAAGTGCTTATTGCGCTAACATATATGTAAATGCAAGGAGAAAGGTTTTGTTTATCAGTATCAAGTGATTGTGTAAAGTATGCTTTTAGCAGCCAGTTGTCGCTAAAACCGAAGTATGAACTTAGTGCCTTTGCCGAGTTCCGACTGCACAAGAATAGAGCCTTTGTGAAGCCGCATGATCTGGCGGGATAAACTCAGGCCAATGCCGGAACCTGTTTTTTTGGTGGTGAAGAAAGGAATGAAAATCTTTCCCATTGCCTCCTGTGTCATGCCGGAACCGTTGTCACATACTTCTATGCTTACCCGGCTACGCTCATCCAGATAGGCACGAAGTATAACTTCCCCGTCCGGCTTTTCCTGCACCGCCTCCAGTGCATTCTTTACCAGGTTGATCAGCACTTGTTCGATCATCGCTCTGTCAGCGGATAGCAGTAAATTTTCTGGCGGCACTTCCACTTTTAGCACAGCCTGTTTCTTTGCCAGTTGCTCCCGCATTAAAGTCTTGATCTCACGCAGTAGTTCGTTTGCATTGAACCGCTCCAGTTTCGGAAGTGAAATGGTGGTCAGGTTGCGGAAATCATTGACAAATCGGATGAGCCCGTCAGAACGCCTGCTGATCGTGTGCAGGCACTGCCCCACATCCTCCAGCTCTTCTTTCAGCAATGTTATCTCCTCTGCCTCCGTGTCTGTGTAGCTGCTGATCTCTTCGTAGGCGCTGGAAGAAAGGGAAGCAATAGGTGTTACAGAGTTCATGATCTCGTGGGTCAGCACCTTGATCAGGTTGTGCCACGCCTCCATCTCCTTCTCTTCTAGTTCTTTCTGGATGTTCTGCAGAGAAGCCAGCCGAACCCTTTCACCAAGCATGGACAATTCCATCACGTGCACCGACAGGTTTGCCTGCTCCTCTTTCTGCCTAACCGGAACCAGTACTTTATCTCCATTCTCCAGCTGTTGCAGCACAAGCGCCAACTCCGGGCTTTTCGCCTGGAGGTCCTGTATATTTCGCATCTGCCCTACTTTAAGCAGCTTCTTGGCGGCATTGTTCAGGAGCAATATAGTACCATCGGGTTTATAAGTGATGATGCCGATGCCGATGTTCTGTACGATCACTTCAAAATACTGCAGGTGAGCCTCCTTTTCTGCCCTCACTTCCCGGAACTTCTTCATCACCTCATTCAGGCGAAAAGAGAGTTCATTCTGCTTCTTACCTTCTTTGTTTTTAGTGAATAGTTCTGTGAAATCGTCATACCTGATGGAGTCCAGGAAACGGAGAAAGCGTTTATTGGTACGCTCCTGGTACAGCATCAGCAGCCAAATCTGGAGAAGTATAAGAATGCCAAGGCTGATGTACGTACCCCTGTAAAGCGGATTAAAGTCTAGCCGTGCAAACAAGTAGATGGTAATAGCGAGCAGAATGATGCGCAGTGTGACCTGCAGCCTGTAGTTCCTAAAGCTCATACTTTTCAAGTCTTCTGTAAAGAGCCCCGCGTGATAATCCTAACTCTTTGGCAGCTTTCGAGATGTTGCCTTCATGTTTTTGCAGGGCACGTTGTACTGCCTCCCGCTCCAGCTCATCCAGGTCCAGGCTGTTTGCCTCGAGTTGGGTCGGGGCGGCCTGCACTTCCGTTTCCGCTAAAAAGAAGAAATCGTCCGCATCCAGTTCGCGGTTCTCGCTCATGATAGAGGCCCGCTCCAGCGCATGTTGCAGTTCCCGTACATTGCCGGGCCAGTTATAGCGCTTCAGCCGTTCAAGACCAGAAGCAGAAAGCCGTTTGACCGGTTGCTTATACTTCTGAGCGTATATTCCCAAAAAGTGTTCGGCAAACAAAGGTATGTCTTCCAGGCGCTCACGCAGCGGTGGCAGGTTTAGCTCCACTGTGTTGATACGGTAGAGCAGATCCTGGCGAAACTCATTCCGCTGCACCATCTCTTTTAGGGGCATGTTGGTAGCACAGATAAGCCGTACATTGACCGGAATAGGTTTATTGGTACCCACCCGGATTATCTCGCGGCGCTGCAGCACGGTAAGTAATTTGGCTTGCATGGCAGGAGACAGGTTGCCGATCTCGTCCAGGAATAAGGTACCCCCGTTCGCCGCTTCTATTCTTCCTATTCTGTCTTCTTTGGCATCGGTAAAGGCGCCTTTTTTATGGCCGAACAGCTCACTTTCAAAAAGCGACTCTGTCAGGGCTCCCATATCTACGGTAACAAAAACCTTATCTGCCCTGGAGGATCGTTCGTGAATGGTACGAGCTATTACCTCCTTACCCGTTCCGTTCTCCCCGAGCAGCAGGACGTCTGCATCTGTTTTAGCCACTTTATCAATGATTGAAAAAAGCCGTTGCATGGCCTTGCTTTCTCCCTGGATAATATCTTTTCCTGACCCAAGTTGTGTGCTCAGGGTACGGTTCACCTCTTTAAGCTGGCTTACTTCT
The DNA here is from genome assembly GCF_051904785.1 of Pontibacter sp. MBLB2868. Classification (NCBI taxonomy): domain Bacteria; kingdom Pseudomonadati; phylum Bacteroidota; class Cytophagia; order Cytophagales; family Hymenobacteraceae; genus Pontibacter; species Pontibacter sp. MBLB2868. Next base: position 2,018,668 of record NZ_CP196710.1, read on the forward strand.
TTGTATGAGTTTCGCAGCTTATAAGCAGATGATAAGGTGGCGAGTAGTTTCTCGTTCTGCCAGGGCTTTAGCACAAAATCTGTTGCCCCTTCTTTTAAAGCCTTCACAGCCATTTCCACATCTCCGAAAGCCGTGATCATTACCACAACTGCCGAAGGATCATACTTCAATATCTCCTTTAACCAATAATACCCCTCCTGTCCGCTGGTAATGTCCTGGCTGAAGTTCATGTCAAGCAGGATAAGGTCAAAGTCCTCGTTGCTCATCAGGAAAGGGATCTTTTTAGGATTTTTTTCCATCACAACTTCTTTAGCATGCTTCTTTAACAGCATCTTGGCAGAGAAGAGCACGTCTTCATTATCATCAATCACAAGTATGCGTCCGAGGTTCTTTTCTTCCATAGTAGTGGTATATTAGCCTGCCAGGGTTTAGCAGATATTTGTTATATTCTGAAAATACTATGCCAGTCTATCTTTTCATTAAATTTAGCATAATTTAAAACAATTGTCCATTTCCAGTGTCCGGTGCTGGACAGAAAATGTCCGGCAATGGACACTCCTGCTGTTGGCCCTGGCCCCTCAGTTGCCTTAAACCCCGATTTATACTTTTGGCATAGCTCTGGCAATAGGCTTTACAGCTATTGACAAACACACATGATACACTGACCTAAACTGCTCAGAAACTATGATTAAAATGTATTTCCTCACCGCCTATCGTTCGCTGATCCGCAACAAGAGCTACACCATGCTAAATGTTGCCGGACTTACGCTTGGTTTAACTTGCAGCATCCTGCTTTTCCTGGTGATAAAGTATGAGTTAAGCTACGACACTTTCCACAGTAAAGCCGACAGAATATTCAGGACAAATACAACTACCAATTACAGGGATGGAGCCGAAAAAAGTACGGCGGCACATTTCCCTATGGCAACATTGCTGCGCAGTAACGACAAACTTGGTTTTGAGAACCTGACGCAAATGTACGCTGAGGAAGGAGGCCAGATAAATATTCTTTCGGATAATGGCAATGCAATAAAGCGGTTTAGAGAGGAAGGAAACATTGGATTCGTAGAACCGGAATTTTTCCAGATCTTCGATTTTGAAACAGGAGACACTGATCCGGGTCAAAGTCTTTCCGAACCCAACAATGTGATCCTGACAGAAAGCCTTGCCCGTAAATATTTTGAGGATGATAACCCGATCGGGCAGGTCATTAAATTCAATAACAAGCTAAACCTAAAGGTAACCGGTGTGGTGCCCGACATGCCAAGCAACACCGACTTCCCGTTTGATATGTTTATTTCCTATGTGTCATTCAAAGACTATTCTCCCTTTGGCGATGCAACTACCTGGAACACCTTATCAAGCCCGCATCAGCTGTACATTGTATTACCCGAAGAAATGACAACCGAACAGGCTGGCACAAGTCTTAATGCACTCCTGAAAAGGCATCTGCCTGACAAAGGGAATAAACTTGCCCAGGAGATTTATGATCTGCAGCCCCTTTCTGACATACATTTTAACCCGGACCTTGGCAACTATAATAACAGAACCGTATCCCGTGATGTGATCTGGTCTATGGCCATTGTCGGGATTTTCCTGGTGTTGGTAGCATGCATCAATTTTATAAACCTGGCTACAGCGCAGGCTATCAAACGAGCCCGCGAAGTAGGCGTGCGTAAAGTTATGGGTAGTAGTCAGAGCCAGCTGATGCTGCAATTCATGGGAGAAACATTTCTGATTACGCTAACGGCCACACTCCTATCCATTGTGCTTACAGAGCTGGCACTGCCTTACCTGAACGAACTGCTGGAGTTGGAGATAAGTTTCTCCGTTCTCCAGGACCCACTGTTACTGCTGTTCCTGGTTACACAGGTATTGCTGGTTACGTTGTTTGCCGGTTTATACCCGGCCATGGTCATGGCTCGATTTCAGCCTATTGCAGCTCTTAAAAGCCGCGTGAATACCCAGAAAGTTGCCGGACTCTCGTTACGTAGTGCCCTGGTAGTGCTGCAGTTTACAATTTGCCAGGTGCTCATTATATGCACTATACTTGTAAACGAACAAATGGAATTCTTCAAAAGCAAATCATTGGGCTTTGATAAGGATGCTGTTGTAACTGTGCTGCTGCCTACTGGTGAGGGTAAAAAATTGATGCCACTGCGCCAGGAGCTACTCTCTAACCCTGCTGTGAAAAAGGTCAGTCTTTCTTCAGCCCCGCCATCTGCCAACATAACCTGGACAGGTAACTTCAAGTTTAACAATTCCAGTGAGGATGTACCTTTCCATGCAAACTATAAAATGGCCGACGAAGGATATGTTGACCTTTACAATATGAAGTTGCTGGCTGGTCGCACTTACAGTGACGGTGATTCGAACGCATACATCATCAACGAGACCATGCGCCGTAAGCTTGGTATTACAAACCCTTCGGAAGCCCTTGGTAAATCCATTGCATTGGGCCGTGGCGATGTGAAAGGGCATATTGTGGGAGTGGTAGATGATTTTCACCAAAATTCACTACACGACCCGATTGATCCGGCCATTATGCTGGCCAATCCAGACAATTACTGGTTTCTTTCTGCCAAAATAGACATGCGTAACAAGCAGGAGGCACTGCAACACCTCGAAAAAGTGTGGAATAAGGCTTATCCCGATGATGTATTTGATTATGAGTTTCTGGATGAGTCTATTGCACGCTTCTACCAGGATGAAGCCCGCCAAAGTAAGCTTTTTAAAATTTTCTCGGTGATCGCTATTTTTATCGGATGCCTGGGCCTTTACGGACTGGTTGCCTTTATGGCAGCACAAAGAACAAAAGAGGTAGGAATACGAAAAGTGCTGGGCGCCTCTTTGTTCAATATTACAGTGCTCTTCTCCAAAGAGTTTGTGAAGCTGGTTTTAATAGCCTTTGTACTTGCCGTACCAATTGCTTACTACTTGATGAACAACTGGCTACAGGACTTCACATACCGTATTTCGCTTGATTACTGGCCGTTTATACTTGCCGGTATTGCCACTCTGGTCATTGCCATCCTCACGATGAGTTCTCAGGCGATTAAAGCTGCACTAACCAACCCGGTTATGTCACTAAAAAGCGAATAAGTTTCTTAGCCTCCAGTGAGGCCGCTCTAAAATAAAACAGCCCAGGATCCTGAAGGTCCCGGGCTGTGTTGTTTCCATAACTTAGCAAAAGCGGTTTTAATTTTATCTGTAGTTACCAATGAGTTGGCTTGAAAATGTGTTTAGACTCTTTAACCAGGGTTATCCTGCTGCTATATTCAGAAGTCACACATGATCGCTGACAAGAAGTATGAACCCCAAGCACGAACACAGGAATGATCAACTTTTTTAAAAGAACCTTCATATTTTTCCGATAACAGGCAAACAAACTTTCCTGATGTACCTGATTGGATACACCCCGATAAATTCCGGCACTTACAGATGATTAAGCTTGTGTTTCTTATTTCATAAAACAGCTTTTTAAAGCAATAGAATTTTATGAAATGCAGGTATAGTTGCAGACACTATTAATTGATGGTGCAAAAATATATAAGTTTTGATATATATCAAACTTTGTTATTATAATTTATCAAATAAAAACACAGATTTATGCTAAAACACATCTATAACCAGGTTTTAACAGCATCAAGGCCTATGATAGCAGTAACTGTTGCAGGTTATTAATCCAAGACAAATATTACAGGATTAAGTGCTACCTATACTTTACCTCAGGCACCTAACTATATCATATAATATCCTCAGGTGCCTGGCTTCGTACATACAAACCTGAAAGATCTGATAGATAAAAAGCTAAGAAAACATGGCGCAGCAACAGCATTACCTTTGGTGGCAATCCGGTATCGTTTATCAAATTTACCCACGTTCGTTCCAGGATAGTAATAACGACGGAGTAGGTGACCTGGAAGGTATTATAAGCAGGTTGGACTACCTAAAATGGTTAGGTATAACAGCAGTCTGGGTTTCGCCGATCTACCCCTCTCCCATGGCAGACTTCGGTTATGATATTTCGGATTATTGTGGGATTCATCCGCTGTTCGGAACTATGGATGATTTTGACAGACTACTGAAGGAAGTGCATGCTCGGGACATGAAGCTGATTCTGGACCTGGTGCCAAACCATACTTCCAACGAGCATCCGTGGTTCCTGGAATCACGCTCATCGAGAGACAACCCAAAGCGGGACTGGTATATTTGGGAAGATCCGAACAAGGATGGCAGTGAGCCTAATAACTGGATGGCCGTTTTCGGGGGTACAGCCTGGGAGTGGGATGAGAAAACGGAGCAGTATTATTACCACGCTTTTTTAAAGGAGCAGCCCGATCTGAACTGGCGCAACCCCGAAGTACAGAAGGCAATGTTTGATGTAATGCGTTTCTGGCTTGACAAAGGGGTGGATGGTTTCAGAGTTGATGTGATGTGGCATATGATCAAAGACAAGCAGCTCCGCGACAACCCGCCAAACCCGGACTATAATGAGAGCCAGTCTACTTACCAAAAAGTTATACCTGCTTTTTCTACTGACCAGCCTGAAGTACATGAGATCGTTGCCATGATGCGCGATGTAATGGATGAATATGATGAACGGGTAATGATCGGTGAGATCTACCTGCCAATTCACCAATTGGTATCTTACTACGGTATTAACAATCAAGGTACGCACCTCCCCTTTAACTTTATACTGATTACCCTTGACTGGGATGCCGGCATCATCAAATCTCACATAGATGAGTATGAAGGTGCGCTACCCCAGGGTGGCTGGCCAAACTGGGTAATTGGGAACCATGATAAGCCCCGTATTACAAGCCGGGTAGGTGACTCGCAGGCAAAGGTGGCAGGTATGCTGCTGCTCACTTTACGGGGTACGCCTACCATGTATTATGGTGATGAACTGGGTATGCGCGATGTGCCGATTCCACCTGATCAGATTCAGGATCCGCAGGGCTTGAACATGCCTGAAAAAGATTTAAGCCGCGACCCTGCCCGAACGCCCATGCAATGGGATAAAACTAAAAATGCAGGCTTTACCGAAGGTGAGCCATGGCTGCCATTACCAGCTAATTTTAAGCGTATGAATGTGGAGGTACAACGCAACGAACCGTATTCGATGCTCACGTTTTACCATCGTTTAATTGAGCTCAGACAGAAGGAGCAAGCCTTGCATGTAGGCAGCTATCTACCTGTGACGGCAAAACCACCTTTACTTGCTTACATCCGGGAACATGAAAACCGTAGATTTCTAATTATACTTAATTTAAGTCACAAGCCCTGCGTATTCAGGCCCGAACACCAGACCTACAGCGGTACAGTAGTGCTGGCAACCGACCCTGAGCGTGAGAACAGTAATTTGAAGGGCAACTTTAGCCTCTCCGGGGATGAAGGACTGGTGATGCGACTGGATCAGTAAGTTAGCATTGTAACTGAATACCGGGCAAAATGAGCTTTGCTTTTAGTACCGCATAAGGTGGTTTCTAAATATCCTGAAGCCTGTTCACCCTGAACCAGCGATAGCCATACTCATTTATCTCCAGTTCAGTGGTGTCTTCTTTTGTTGGTTCATAGTCCCCGTCCTGGAAAATCTGTAAAAACTGGCGTGGGTGCAGCTTCTTTGATTTGATTTTAAAACGGAGTGCTTTACCGGAAAGATTATGGGCGAATACAAGCACGCTTTGTTGCCATGCCATACTATGTACCAGAACTTGTGGTGTATCGGTTTCAAGTACGATAGCTTTGCCCCAGCCAATTTCCCGGCAGTGCTTCCGTAAGCGTATAAGGCGCTTCATCCATTCCAGTAAAGAGTGCTCATGCTGATACTGGCTGGCCACATTCACGTTTTTAAAGCTAAATGGCCCTTTCGATAACGGGGGCCATACGACTTTACTACGTGCCGCATCCGAAAATCCACCATTGTTCTTATCATTCCACTGCATTGGTAACCGCACACTTCCACGGCCTTTCTGACTAAGGTCTTCACCCATCCCTATCTCATCACCATAAACCAGCATTGGTGAACCGGGCATCGAAAAGAGCAAACTGTACACCATTTCCAGGTGCTTCCGGTTGCCGTTCAGCATAGGTGCCAGCCGTCGCCGGATTCCCCGGTTAAAGATTTTCATGTTCTCCTTCGGTGCAAATTGTTTGAATACATCCTGCCTTTCCTTATCGGTCAGTCTTTCCAGGTCCAACTCGTCCAGGTTACGCAGAAAATTAGCCCACTGGCAACTTTGGGGAGGCAGTGCTTTTTTGAGCCACTCTGCAACGGGTTTAGCTTCTTCCCGGGCTAAGGCAAGAAAAATGTAGTTATCAAGTATAAAGTTAAAAAGCATGTTCAGCCTTTCCCCTTTACCAAAATAAAGGCCGATTTTATCCGGTGTCACATCCGCCTCTGCCAGCAGCAATGTCTCCTTGCTTTTCTTGGTAACCGTCTTGCGCAGCTCCTTCAGAAAATGGACAGGTTTACTCAGGCGTGATCCGTCTACACCTTTCCCCTCCAGAATATGTGTTGCCGCATCTATCCTGAAACCATCTATCCCAAAGGATAACCAGAACTCTATGATTGACTTGATCTCCTCCTGAACTTTCTTGTTTGCAATATTCAGGTCTGGCTGAAAATCATAAAACATGTGGTGATAGTATGCGCCGGCACTTTTATTATATGTCCAGACGCTATCTTCCTGCCCAGGAAAAATGTTCTGCTTTGTTTCACCCTGCGGTTTATCCCTACGCCAGACATAGTAATCATAGAACTTGGAATCAGGATCAGCAGCTGCAGCCTGAAACCACGGGTGCTCATTGGAAGTATGGTGCACGATCAGATCTACAATGATGCGTATGTTATGCTCTTTCGCTACCTTAACAAGCGCACTAAAATCACTTAACCTCCCTAATCGGCTGTCAATAGAATAGTAATCACGTACATCATACCCATTGTCGCGATTTGGTGTTGTATAAAAAGGAAGTATCCAGAGGCAGTCTACCCCCAGGTCCTTCAGGTAATCTATGCGGTCAATAAGCCCCTGGAAATCACCAACGCCGTCTCCATCTGAGTCCTGAAAACTTTCTACATCAATCGCGTAGAAGATTGCATCCTTGTACCATAGCTCTTTCTCCTCTTGTACCTTATCACTGTTCATTCCGTGTTGATTTGGGATAAAACTTAAGATTCTTATTGATGAAGAATTCAACGGAAACAAAGGCAAACAGGTTAAATTAAGGCCATTTCACCAGACTCTATACCTTCAAAACGGCATAAAGCCGCCCTTACGAATTAATATACTGGTGCTTATAAAAACAGAAAGCCCCGGCAGTAGCTACTGCCGGGGCTTTCTGTTTTTATAAGATATATTTTATTCAGCCAGCTTTGTTTCCAGGTCTTCTACCTCCAGCATAAGTACCTCCCATTTCTCCTGAATTACCTCCAACTCTTTCTGTACTTTATCAAACTTTGCAGTAGTTTCCTGAAGCAGATTTATGTCCCCATATACTTTCGGGTCAGCCAGTTGCTTCTCAAAATCAGCCAGCTTCTCCTCCAGTTGCTGTACCTGGTCTTCCACATCGCTCAACTGCTTATTTACCTGCTTTAGCTGATTGCTCAGCTGTAGGTACTCACTCTTCTCTTTGGGCTGCTTGGGCTGGCTGAGCTGCTTTGACTCTGCTGCTGCTTCCACATCCTTTTTTGCTTCCTTATCCCGCTTCTCCATGAACTGCTCATACTCATGGTAGGTCCCGGGATATTCTTTCAGTTGGAAATCCTCGATATACCAGATTTTGGTAGCCACATTCTCTACAAAATAACGGTCGTGTGAAATGATGATAAAAGTACCCTCATACTGCTCCAGCGCCTGTATCAGTATGTTTACCGATTGCATGTCCAGGTGGTTTGTCGGCTCATCGAGCATCAGGAAATTGGCCTCGGAAATAAGTGTCTTAGCCAACGCAACCCTGGATTTTTCCCCACCAGAAAGAACCTTTATCTTTTTAAATACATCATCTCCGGTAAAAAGGAACGAACCAAGCAGGGTTCTCAACTCCATCTCTGTTTTTTTGGAACCGGCCTGCTGCATTTCCTGCAGCATTTCGTTCTCTACGTTCAACGACTCCAGCTGGTGCTGCGCGTAGAACGACATGATCACGTTATGCCCAAGTTCCCGGTTTCCTTTGATCGGCTCTGTACCCGCTATTATGCGTAATAGCGTAGACTTACCTTTACCGTTAGCGCCGATCAGGGCTATTTTATCTCCCCGCTCAACATGTACGTTCGTATCTCTGAAGATCACTTTGTCGCCGTAGGCCTTGCTCATGTGCTCCAGGCGAAATATATGACGACCAGGCTGCGTACTGAATTTAAAGCTGAAATTCACTTTAGCGGCATCCGGTGCTACTTCCTCGATGCGCTCCAACCTGTCGAGCTGCTTCATGCGGCTTTGAGCCTGCTTTGCTTTGGTGGCCTTTGCCTTAAAACGTTCAATAAAACGCTCTGTCTGGCGAATATGAGCCTGCTGATTTTCATAGGCACCCTTTTGTATCTCGTTCCGAAGCGCCTTTTCTTCTACATAAAAACTATAGTTACCGGCATACACATTTAGCTTTGCACCTGAAACCTCCACGATCATGTTGGTAGTTTTATCCAGGAACTCACGGTCATGCGACACAATTACTACAGCACCCTCAAAACGATCCAGGTACGTCTCCAGCCATTTGATAGAGGGAAGGTCGAGGTGGTTGGTAGGTTCATCCAGTAAAAGCAGTGACGGCTTTTGCAACAGTATCTTGGCAAGCATGACACGCATGCGCCAGCCACCCGAAAAAGATGCAAGGGGCTGCTGCAGCTCTTCGGTGCTAAAACCAAGGCCTTCCAGAATAGCCTCAGCTTCTGCCTGCATGGTATATCCGCCGAGTGCCTCGAAACGCTCCTGCAGGTTTGCCAGCTTATCTACTAGTTTATCATGGAAATTATTTTCGAACTCGATGAGAACCTTGTCTATTTCCTTCTGCAGGCTTAATGCCTCATCAAAGGCCTGCATAGCCACTGCCAGTATGCTTTCGTGTGTTTCGTAGCTTAACAGGTCCTGGTTCAGGAAACCGATGGTTGTCTCCTTACTCATCTGAATACTGCCTCCATCCGGTTTATACTCCCCTACTATAATGCGAAGGAGCGTGGATTTACCTGTACCGTTCAAACCGATCAGACCGATCTTATCTTTTGACTTAATATGCAGGTTGGCATCCTCGTACATCGGGCGGCTGCCAAAATGGAAGTTCAGGTTATTGATGGAAATCATGTGCTATGCTAGGAAATTGAAATACAAAGGTACTTATTTTTGACTGCCGGATAAAACATCCTGAAAGTAGAACAAGTGCCATGCCGCTTTCCTCTCACAGTTGGCAGCTAAAGCAGCACTTTGAATCAAGTATGGCTTACCGGACAAACTTTAAAAACTTTATAAAATCTTAACAGTATATAGTAGCTTTGCCTGAAACAGGCGCTGCTTTTATTTTGCTAAACTAAATTAAAATGGCAGCGTTTTTTAAAATTGTGCACTGGTACTAAAAGCTTAACCCCTATGATCGCACTTGCCTCGCTTTTAGACAAAAAAACTTCAGATCGCGTTGATGAGCTGACGGAAAAACTTGAGAAGAAATTCGGGCTGAGTGGCGTAAAAATTACGCCATATCCACACCTTACCATCTTAACTGCAGAAGTGGTGGATATGGAGGAACTCAAGGAATACCTGGAGCTTACCTGCTACGAAACGGAGAATTTCAAAGTCCGGACAACAGGTCTGGGTATTTTCCCTGGCGAAAACCCGGTTATTTTCATACCTGCGTTGCGTACTCCTCCACTCAACCAGTTCCACGACCGCCTGCACCGCGACATATCCGAGATGAGCACAGAAATGGGCTTATACTATAATACCAATCTCTGGCTGCCACACATTACACTTGCCCTCGGCGATACCACTCCGGAAGTGCTGGGCCCTGTACTTTCTTTTTTATGTAACTATAACTTTAACTGGGAGATCACGATTGATAACCTGACCATACTTCAGAAATGTGGAGAATTTTATCTGAAAGAGGATGAGTTCAGGTTTGGGAGGCGTGAGTTGATCAGCTAAGTTAAATTACAGTCTAATAACTGTCATTTCATGCTGGTAATGCCTATATTGAGCTTTGCTCTTTCGTATTCACATGAAAAAAACAGTTATAGCTCCACTTAAAGCAGGAGTCCTGTCATGCATCTTGCTTGCTTCCTTTTCCTGCCAACACATAGTAACCCAAACCAGTAGCATTGACGTTGAAACAGGTGTATCTTCTTCTTTAGCTACGCACCGGAGGCAAGTGCTGGATCAGCTAAAATATGATCTATCACTAAATATTCCTGAACAGCGGGAAGCTCCAATAGAATCAAACGAGTCCATCACGTTTAACCTACTCGAGAAGCAACAACCGCTTCAGATTGATTTTAAAGAACAACGTGATCATCTGAAGCAGGTAAAAGTTAATGGTAAGATCATCCCGATCACTTTTGAGAAGGAACATATTGTTATTGATCAGAAGCACCTGAAAGAAGGGCAGAATAAAATAGAGATTAGCTTTACTGCCGGAGACCTCTCCCTGAACCGCAACGACGATTACCTGTATACTTTGCTCGTACCGGACAGGGCACGCACTGTTTTCCCTGTGTTCGATCAACCTGACCTGAAAGCCACTTTCAAACTTTCCTTAACTATTCCGAAGAACTGGAAGGCGCTGGCAAATGCGCAACTGCAGGACATTGTAGCACGCGGCGATCAGAAAACCTATCGATTTCAAGAGTCTGATACCATCAGCACTTATCTATTCTCTTTTGTGGCCGGTGATTTTGACCTCGTAACACGAAAAGTTAACGGCAGGCTCATGAACTTCTACCACCGCGAAACTGATAGTAGCAAGATAAACCTGAGCCTGGACCCTATCTTTAAGATACACGGAGATGCGCTGGCTTTTATGGAGGATTATACCCAGGTACCTTACCCGTTTCAGAAGTTTGATTTTGTAGCCATCCCCGATTTTCAATATGGAGGTATGGAGCACGTTGGCGCCATTGATTACAAGGCTTCATCCCTCTTCCTGGACGAAGGTGCTACCAAAGACCAGAAAGTATCCCGCTCCAACCTGATAGCACACGAAACTGCACATATGTGGTTCGGAGACATGGTAACCATGCGCTGGTTCAATGATGTGTGGATGAAAGAGGTGTTTGCCAATTTTATGGCAGATAAGATAACCCAGGTTTCACTTGAAGACTCTAATTACGACCTTAAATTCCTGATAGATCATTTCCCGGCAGCCTATGCCGTAGACCGGACAGCAGGAGCCAACCCGATACGCCAGCCCCTGGACAATTTACAGGATGCAGGTACTCTTTATGGTGGTATAATTTATCACAAAGCCCCTGTGGTGATGCGTCAGTTGGAGCGCCTGATGGGAGAAGAGGCTTTCAAAAAAGGTATTCGGGAATACATCCAGAAGTATGCAAACAGCAATGCATCCTGGCCAGACCTTATCGAGATTCTTGATCGCTACACACCTGCTGACTTGCAAAAATGGAATGAGATATGGGTAGATGAGCCGGGACGTCCACAATTTAGTTTTGTTATGGATGCGCTTAACAACAAAATATCAGAACTGACCTTATTCCAGAAGGGCGAAGACGGATCAGAGCGGGTATGGCCACAGTTATTTGAAGTAGCCATTGTTTACCCTGACCGGGTAGTAGAGTTTACTGTGAACATGGACAAAAGTAGTGTATCACTGGACAAGGCTGTGGGAATGCAGGAGCCTCTTTTTATATTGTTCAACTCCTCCGGGCAAGGGTATGGCCAGTTTCCGTTTGATGCCAAAATGCTGACGAAGCTGTATATGCTTAAAGATCCGGTGATGCGCGCTTCTGCTTACATCAACTTGTATGAAAGTATGCTGAACGAAAAAGACATCACACCGGCACAATTATTAAGCTTTTACCGCAGCGGACTTTCCAAAGAGCAGGAGGAGCTGAACCTGAAGCTCATGACAAGCCAGCTAGGCGATATTTACTGGAACTTTACCTCCCCTGCTACCCGCCAGCAAATTGTTCCCGGACTGGAGCAGGATATCTGGCAGGCCATGCAAAATGCGACTGCACCCAATTACAAAAAACTGCTGTTTAAGGCATACCAGAACATTTCCCAGACTGAGCAGGCCAAAGAGCGTCTTTACCAGGTTTGGCAACAGCAACAGGCTCCGCAGGGCGTTAAGCTTACCGAAGATGATTATACTTCCCTTGCACTGGCTTTGGCCCTGCGGGAGTATCCGCAAGGCAACAGCATCCTGCAGGATCAACTAAAGAGAATTACAAACCCTGACCGCCGGAAAAGACTGGAGTTTATGATTCCTGCGCTTTCGGCAGATGAACAGGTGCGTGATGCATTTTTTGCTTCTCTGAAAGATCCTAAGAACCGTGAGAAGGAAGCATGGGTTGCGTCCGCGCTTGCTTACCTGCACCACCCGTTGCGTGCCAACACATCAGAGAAGTACCTGAAGGAAAGCCTGGAATTGCTTGAAGAGATTCAGCTGACCGGTGATATTTTCTTCCCGGCAAACTGGCTTAATTCCACATTTGGTGCCTACCAAACCCCTGCGGCTGCCACAGTAGTACGTAGTTTCCTGCAACAAAACCCGGATTATAACCAGAAACTGAAAGCTAAGATCCTGCAGGCTTCTGACAACCTATTCAGAGCTGAGCAACTGCTACAAAAAGAACAGTAAACCATACATTCACATGCACCTACAAACCCCACATGCCGCCAGTTTAGCGTGAGCGCAACTGGTAGCTGTACGTGAGGCCTGTTTGTAACTGGCGTATTCTAGATTAGTACTTCCGCCAGTTACAAACTGGCGCCATTCTTATCCACCAGTTACCGCTTCGCTCAAACTGGCGGTATAACTTCAAAGTGTGGGAGGAGCCATGTGTAAACAAAAGCGGGCTAGCTGTATTACCAGCTAGCCCGCTTTTGTTTACAAGGTATGTCTTTAGTCTTTTGTCAACTAGTCCTTTTTAAAAAAACTACATATCCAGCACGAGCGCAAAAATAAGCGGCGCTACAATGGTGGCATCCGACTCGATCATGAACTTAGGTGTTTCCTTACCCAGTTTACCCCAAGTGATCTTCTCGTTCGGAACGGCACCGGAGTAAGAACCATAGCTGGTTGTAGAGTCAGAGATTTGAGCGAAGTAACCCCAAAGCGGTACTCCTGTACGCTGTAGATCCTGGTGCAGCATCGGAACAACGCAAATCGGGAAGTCACCGGCAATACCACCACCTACCTGGAAGAAACCTATAGTTGAATCTTCTTTGGCAGTCTCAGTATACCAGTCAGCCAATCTGATCATGTACTGGATACCGGTTTTAACAGTATGTACATTCTTAATGTCGCCGCTGATCACGTGGCCTGCATAGATATTACCCAGTGTTGAGTCTTCCCAGCCCGGACAAATGATCGGCAGGTTTTTCTTGGCTGCTTCCAGCATCCAGCTGTTCTTAGGGTCGATCTGGTAATATTGCTCCAGGTCGCCGCTTAACAGTATCTGGTAAAAAAACTCATGAGGGAAGTATGACTCTCCTGCTTTGTCAGCTTTTTCCCAGTATTTCAGAACTGTGTGCTCCAAACGGCGCATGGCCTCCTCTTCAGGAATACAAGTATCTGTAACCCTGTTCAGGTGGCGGCTAAGCAGTTCTTCTTCGTCCGCCGCTGACAGCTCGCGGTAATGTGGTACACGCTCATAGAAATCATGTGCTACCAGGTTAAAGATATCCTCTTCCAGGTTTGCACCAGTACAGGAAATGGCATGTATCTTATCCTGGCGGATCATTTCTGCTAGGATGATACCAAGTTCTGCCGTAGACATAGCGCCTGCCAGCGTAACCATCATTTTACCCCCGTTGTTCAGGTGTGTCTTATATCCTTCGGCAGCGTCTATCACAGAGGCTGCATTAAAGTGCTTGTAGTGTTTCTTTAAAAATTCTGATACGTTCATAGTTTGTTACTTAAAGCCAAAACTACCACGAATGGCAGTTTGAGCAGGCAAGATAAGAGATAATTCGTTTAAGTTATAGTTATTCGAAGTTAGCAGGTATAAAGTTGGAAAGCAGTCCGGGAATTCTCTCTCAAACTGAACCAATTACCTTTATAAATCCTGTACCCTTAACTCTTAAGAAGCCGGCTTTTCGATGATCAGGTTATGATTGGTATAAATACAGATATCGGCCGCAATGTTCAGCGACTCCCGTACCATTTCTTCGGCAGATAAATGCGGTGCGTGCTTTTTGAGTGCTAACGCGGCAGCATGCGCGTACATACTTCCAGAACCGATAGCTGCGATCTGGTTATCCGGTTCCAGTACATCGCCGGTGCCGGAAATGATCAAAAGCTCATCCTTGTTGGCAACCACCATCATGGCTTCCAGCTTACGCAGGTACTGATCTTTGCGCCAGTCTTTTGCCAGTTCTATGGCAGCACGCTTCATGTTACTCTGGTAAGCATTCAGCTTCTCTTCGAAGCGCTCCAGCAACGTAAAGGCATCGGCAGTAGAACCGGCAAAGCCAGTTACGATCTTGCCATCCAATAATTTACGGATCTTCTTAACGTTACTCTTCGCAATATGCTTATCCATGGTTGCCTGTCCGTCAGCACCCAGGGCTACTTCGCCATTATGGTAGATACCACACACAGTGGTTGATCTTATCTTTGTCATCAGAGATATTTTAATTCAGATTAGACATTGGCACTTGTACCTGTTGTAGCTACAACTACCTCTCGTAAAGCTAAACCATTCTCAAACAAAAAGCCAAAGCTATACTTTACGCCAAATTGTCCGATGAAATTTTCCGGTTTAAAGCTTTAATAAACAACATTCGCTATTAGTCCGATATAAACTTAGTGCTGTTGATTTAAAACAGGGCGTTAAGAACTAAGCATTTAACCATAAAAAACATACAGACTATATCTGCTTTTTATTCTCCTTGCCTTCCAATATGTCATTTATACTTAAAGCAGCACTTATTAGTCCGAGATGAGTAAAGGCCTGCGGGAAGTTGCCAAGCTGATCCCCGTTCAGCCCCAGCATTTCAGCATAGAGCCCCAGGTGGTTTGAGTAGCCGAGCATCTTTTCAAAATAAAGGCGTGCCTTATCCACCTGTCCAGACTTCGCCAGGCACTCTACGTACCAGAAAGTACACATTGAGAAAGTACCTTCCCCACCCTGCAGCCCATCAAAGGCTTCTTCGGTTCGGTATCGGAATACCAGCGCATCGGAAACCAGTCGTTCTTCAATTCTTTTTAAGGTCGAGAGCCAACGGGGGTCCTTTGGCCCGATGAACCTGATCAGCGGCATAAGCAGTGTGGCCGCATCCACTGTTTCGGCTCCCTTGTATTGCACGAAGCATTGCAGATCTTTATTCCAGAAGTCCTGGTGAATAGAAAAGAATATTTTATCACGTTCTTCACGCCACCTGGCCGGAAGCGGGTAAGAATGATTATCAGCTATCTTCATGGCCCTGTCTATTGCCACCCAGCACATCATCCGGGAATAAAGGAAATGCTTTTTGCCTCCCCTGACTTCCCAAATCCCCTGATCCTCCCGTTGCCAGTTATCGCAAACCCATTCGACCTGCTGTCGCAGATCATCCCAAAACTCAAATGATATGGGTTCGCCATACTTGTCGTACAGGTAAACCGAATCCAGCAGTTCTCCATAAATATCAAGCTGGACCTGGTCATAAGCGGCATTGCCGATACGCACAGGGCTGGAACCCTTATAGCCCTCCAAACTATCCAGCACGACCTCTGTTAGTTCAACCTTTCCTGAAAGAGTATACATCAGCCTTAAATGCCCCGCACTTCCCACATCGTCGCATTGCCTATCCACCCAACTTACAAAGTCTTTCGCTTCTTTCTTGTATCCCAGGCGCAGTAAGGAATAAACGGTAAAGGAGGCATCCCTGATCCAGGTATAGCGGTAGTCCCAGTTACGTACGCCTCCTATTTGCTCCGGAAGCCCGAAGGTAGGTGCTGCAACCATCGATCCGTAATCATGAGAAGTCATCAGTTTTAGTACCAGTGCTGAACGGTTAACAATGTCCATCCAGCGGCCCTGATAGGTGCTTTGGTCTACCCAGTTTTTCCAGTAATTTATGGTATCAAAAAGGCGCTCTGTCACAAACGCTTCCAGGTCCGTTGCCGAAGGTGTGTCACATGTTTCCAGGTCCATCAGAAAATCTACTTTTTCCCCAGTCTTCAGGCAAAACGTTGCGGTAGCATCTCCATCCTTCACCAAAATGGGCACCATACTTTTAAATCTTACCTGAATACCCTCAGGTCCTTCGCACTTAAACAGCACTTCATTGTCGTTGTTCCGAATAACGGTGTGCGAAGATCTGGCATAGTTAAAGCGGGGGCTGCATTTCATTTCGAACGTTAGATCCCCGTGTACACAGGAAACTCTCCTGATCAGCATATTACCCTGCTTTTGCTCTTCTACGGGCATAAAATCAGTGATCTCACCAATACCTTTATCAGATAGGAATCTGGTTAAGAGCACGTTCGTATCGGGCAGGTATAACTGTTTGTTTTTCATACCATTGCAAGTGGGCAGTATAGAAAAACTACCACCTTTATCCTTATCCAGTAAGGCAGCAAATATTGTTGGAGAATCGAAATGGGGGAAGCACATAAAATCAATGGTACCCTTCAAACCCACCAACGCCACAGTATTAAGGTCCCCAATTACACCATGATCTGCAATGGGGTGATATTCTTTATTAACGTCACTCATTTATCCGTGAACTTTAGTGTTTGATTAGGGTACGATTACACTTGTTCATTGTTTATAATGGAATGTGAGGATTGGCAAACACACTGCACCTGCGGCAGTGCTCAGTATCGGAACAACCTAGCATGACCGACAACGTTAGCTAAGCTTATGAGCAGAGCATTTACAAAAGAAGATGACGCCCAGGAAGCACCTATAATTCCACCCAGGGCAGCTTTACCCGCCGGTATGGCCAACTATGTTACGCCACGAGGTTTAGACAAGCTACGTGCCGAGTTAGAGGAACTGGAAGCAGAACGCGCAAAGGTAGAAGCCAACCGGGAGGATGCAGCAGAAAGGACACGGCTGATAACGATATTAAAAGGAAAATTAAGTGCCCTGACACAGCGGATAGCAAGCGCAAAAGTAATTGATCCACGTGAGCAGCCCAATGACGAAGTAAGATTTGGTGCAACCGTTACGTTACGAACAGTGAGCGGTGGCAAGCCAAACATGAAACGCAGATTTTCAATAGTAGGCGTGGATGAAGCTTCTGTAGAAGAAGGCAAAATAGGCTTTGTTGCCCCGATTGCCGGTGCCGTGATAGGTAAAAAAGTTGGGGAGCAGGTAACGCTTCCGATGGGCCGGGTTAAAGAAATAGTGGAAGTAGTTGAAATCTCTTATGAATAAAGTAATCTGCAGTTCGCCACAAATTTACAGGTAAAATAAAAAAGCGCCTCTCCGGAAACGAAGAGGCGCTTTACTTATAATTTATACTTTAGCTTATACCAGTATTCTCACCGGGTTCTCCAGCAGGTTCTTAAACGTTTGCAGGAAGGCAGAACCAACAGCTCCATCCACAACACGGTGGTCACAGCTAAGTGTTACCTTCATCACGTTACCGATCTGGATATTACCATTTTTCACAACCGGAATCTGCTTGATGCCACCTACTGCCATGATGCAGGCATCCGGTGGGTTGATGATGGCTGTAAATTCTTCAATGCCGAACATCCCCAGGTTAGAGATTGTGAATGTGTTTCCTTCCCAGTCAGATGGCTGCAGTTTCTTGCTCTTGGCCTTGCCTCCCAAGTCTTTTACCTCAGCAGCAATAGCAGAAAGCGATTTGTAATCCGCGTTGCGCACAACCGGTACCAGCAGACCTTCTTCAACGGCCACAGCCACACCAATGTTGATGTGCTTGTTGTAACGGATCTTATCGCCTAACCACGAAGAGTTAACCGCAGGGTGCTGACGCAATGCTGCAGCAGCAGCTTTGATCACTAAATCGTTGAAGGATACCTTTACCGGTGATACTTCATTGATGCTTACACGCGCTTCCATTGCCTTATCCATGTCAATCTCCATGGTCAGGTAGAAATGCGGTGCCGTAAACTTGCTCTCAGCCAGGCGGCGGGCAATTACCTTGCGCATCTGCGATACTGCTACTTCTTCGTAAGCTTCGCCTGGCGCTCCTGGCACAGCAGACGGAGCAGCCTGTGGAGCAGCGGCTTTCTGAGGAGCTGCAGATGGTGTAAAGTTCTCTATGTCGCGCTGAACAATTCTTCCGCCTTCACCAGTACCTTTAATATCAGCAAGGTTAAAGCCTTTTTCTTCAGCCATTTTTTTGGCCAGCGGAGAAGCCTTGATACGGCCACCTTCCGCCTTAGCACCTTCTGTCACTTTTTCAGCAGACTCAGGTCCTGGCACTTTTTCTGTTGTTACCTTATCTGACGTAACGTCTTCCACGCTTTCTTCTATGGCAGCATCAGATTTAACGTTTTCCTGGCGCGATTCCTTGTTTGAAGAAACTGCATCAAGTAATGTTTTGTAATCCGCGCCTTCCTCACCTATGATGGCGATAATGGCATCTACTGCAACAGAATCACCTTCGTTAACACCAGTATACAGCAGGGTTCCATCTTCGTAAGACTCCAGTTCCATGGTCGCCTTGTCGGTTTCCACTTCAGCCAGTATATCACCAGCTTTCACTTTATCGCCTTCTTTCTTCTGCCAGCTAACAAGTACACCCTCTGTCATGGTATCACTCATTTTCGGCATCCGGATTACAGAGGCTTTGATATTGCTGGTATCTACAGAAATTTTAGCAGGAGCTTCTTCTTTAGAAAGAGCTGGTTTGGTTTCTTCTTTTTTCTCTTCTTTCTTTTCTTCGGACTTCTCCTCTTTGGCAGCTGGTTTACCACCACCTTTTACTTCATCCAACAAGCTGGAGATGTCTTCACCATCTTTACCGATAATGGCTATAACAGCATCTACAGGCACAGAATCACCTTTTTTCGGACCAATATATAAAAGTGTTCCATCTTCATAAGATTCCAGCTCCATCGTTGCTTTATCAGTCTCTACTTCGGCAAGAATATCGCCCGCACTAACTTTGTCGCCTTCTTTCTTCTGCCAAGATGCAATAACACCCTCAGTCATTGTGTCGCTCATCTTAGGCATTCTTATAACTTCAGCCATAAATATCGTGTTGTTTAATCGCCTAAATCAGGTCTTGTCTTATCTGCCCAAAATTAGATTTAAAAATATTTTATTCAAACTATATGCACCTAATTTGTTCGATTGCCATCAGTACCTTCTGCTTCAGGTATGCTTTTTTTCAGATGAGTCACATCGCAGTACTTCTTTACGGTGAACATTGTGCCGGTAAAATCCAGCTGATACAGGCATAGGTTCTGGTGCAAAAATTCGTCCATGCACCGGAGCGGGAAGTGCAGGATAGTACATAAAAGTATGCGCATAGCCCTCCCATGCATACAGATGAGTACATTTTTTTCCTCGGGCCGGCTCAACAACAACTCCATGAACTCCTGCTGCCTTTCAGACACCAGGTCAGGGCTTTCGCCCCCTTCTATACACACATTCGTTTCGCCATCGCACCAACGCTGCAGCATATTATGGTAATACTCATCTTCTTCTGGTGTTATGCGCGTTCCTTCGCGGGTACCCCAGTTAATTTCGTTAAGCCCGGCATGTTGCTCATGAGGGATGCCCAAGTCAATGAAATGCTGCACCGACTGAATACTACGCTTCAGAGTAGAAGTATAAACTTTATCAAAAGGGATGTCTTTATACATCGCGAAGAATTTCTCTGCCTGCTCTCTCCCTACCTCATTTAAATTAGAATCTACCCCACTGCCTTGCACAATGCCCTGCAGGTTATAGTCTGTTTGCCCGTGGCGTATAATGTATACTTTCTTAATACTCAAAATTCCTCTACTTTTGCCTACTTAACAATTAAACCGCGAATATATAAATCGCAGCCCATGCACAAAACTTCTATTACGTTAGATACCCTGAATGAGTGGCGGAAAAATACCATGGTTGAGCACCTGGGCATTGAGATCACGGAGTTCGGAGAGGGCTATATATGCGGCAAAATGCCTGTTGACCACCGCACGCACCAGCCCATGGGCCTATTGCATGGCGGAGCTTCCGTGGCACTTGCTGAAACCCTTGCTAGCATTGGTGCAAACATTCATGTTGATCAAACTAAAAAAGCCTGCGTTGGTTTAGAAATTAATGCCAATCATGTACGTAGTATTCGCGAAGGCTGGGTTTACGGACGATCAACTGCGCTTCACCTGGGTAGAACAACCCAGATATGGGAGACAACCATCACAAATGAGGCCGGAGAAACTATATGTCTCAGCCGCATGACAGTGGCTGTTATAGATAAAAAATAAATTATGGGTGCTAAACCCCTTATACTTTCCATAGAAAACATTTTCCGGACAGCCATCGCACAAAACAGGGCGGTGGCTGTTTGGCGCTTACCCCAGACACAGGAGGTGCAGGTGTGCGTCTCTTTACAGGATAACCTCCACAACAGCCAGCCACAATTGGAGCAAAGTAGCTTCGGCTTCCTTTTCTGCCCCTTCCAGGAATCCGGAGAACATCAGAATAATTTTATTAAAGCAGATGTTCATTTCAATGCAGCTACCGAAGTCCTAAGTTATGCAACAGATGCACCGGCCACTGCTCTGAAAGATTTTCAGGAAGCACACTCCTCCCCTGGCATTGGTAAGGCAGAATGGCATACGCCATCCACTTTTTCAGATCAGAAGCAGCAGACTGAAGCGGGTTTTGTAACAGCTGTGGAGAGAGCCATCGAAACGATAGCTGCAGGTGCAATGGAAAAGGTTGTCTTGTCAAGAAATGCACGGGAACAGCTTACTCCTTCTTTTTCGCCTCTTGCGGCTTTTGAGGCCATAGAACAGGCTTACCCCAGGGCTTTAGTTTCCCTGGTTTCTGTGCCTGGTACTGGCACCTGGATGGGGGCATCCCCGGAAATATTAGTAAGTATAAACCAGGAGCAGGTGTTTCATACTGTTGCACTGGCAGGAACGCAACCTGCCGTAGCGAATGTAGCTGACGCTATCTGGCGACAAAAGGAAATAGAGGAACAGGGAATGGTGGAACGCTACATACTGAGCTGCTTTAAAAAGCTGCGGTTACGCGATTATACCGAAGTTGGCCCCCGAACCATTGTTGCCGGAAACCTGATGCACCTCCGCACCGACTTTAAAGTAGACCTGAAAGAAGTGGATTTCCCTACCCTGGGAACCGATATGCTCGCCCTTTTACACCCTACTTCTGCTGTTTGCGGCCTCCCGAAAGAACCGGCCCTGCAATTTATACTTGCTCACGAAGGGTATGACAGGAGCTACTACAGCGGCTACCTGGGTCCGGTTGGCAGCGATACCGGAACGCATCTTTTTGTTAACTTACGTTGTATGGAAATATTACAACATGATGTGATGCTTTATGCCGGGGCAGGTATAACCGGTGATTCTAACCCTCAAAAGGAGTGGCAGGAAACACAGCACAAAATGCAGACCATGCGGCAGATTCTGTCTAATTTTAAGTAAGCGCACTGTAGCAGCCTCTCACGCACACAAACCATGATCATACAACCTGTTGTTAATATTGCAGAAATCTGCGCACAGAAAGGGGTAGAGAACGTTATTCTTTCACCGGGATCCCGCTGTGCCCCGCTTACGATTTCCTTTGCACGACACAAAGACCTGAAAGTACGCACGGTAAGTGATGAAAGAGCAGCTGCTTTTATTGCCCTGGGCATGGCTCTCACATCGGGCACACCAACAGTACTGATATGCACGTCCGGCACGGCGGCTTTAAATTATGCTCCTGCTGTGGCAGAGGCTTATTTCCAGCAAGTACCGCTGCTTATACTTACCGCTGACCGTCCACCGGAGTGGATTGACCAGTTAGATGGTCAAACAATCCGGCAGCAGGATGTTTACGGACGCCACATCAAGAAAAGCTATACTTTCCCGGTTGATTTTTCTAATGACGATGCTGTCTGGCACAGCGAGCGTATCGTTTCTGAAGCACTGAATGAAGCGGTTGCTTTTCCTGCAGGCCCTGTGCACATCAACGTGCCGCTTCGTGAACCATTTTACCCCGCTACAGGAGAAGTCATTGAATTTGGAAAGAAGATAAAGGTGATTAATGAAGAGGAATCTGATTTTACCCTTAGCCCCAGCCTGTCACTTAAATTACAGGAAGAGATACTTCGGTACCGAAGGGTTCTTGTTGTGGCTGGCCAACAGGCTTTCGACGCTGGCTTTCTTCAAAGTATCCATGCTTTTTCCGAATCAACGGGTGCACTTGTTGTGGCTGACATCATCAGCAACCTGCAGAAATTACCACAGGCGGTGCGTTTTCAGGATGTATTCTTAGCCTGCCCCGACACAGAAAAGCTGCGTACACTTCAGCCCGATCTGCTGATCACTTTCGGAAAATCAATTATCTCTAAAAGCCTCAAACTATACCTCCGTAACCACAAACCTGAAGCGCACTGGCACATTCAGCCTGCTGGTCAGGTGGCAGATACGTTTCAGTCCCTCACCAAGATAGTGCGATGCAATGCCAGTAGTTTTTTCGCCGGTTTAACGGGGAGCACCAAGATCGATGCTTCTTTCAGAAATGCCTGGAGAAGTATGGAAAGTAAAGCGGGCGAGTTCCTGAATTCCTATGTAAACAAGGCAGGATACCAGGAATTAAGTATAGTGGCTGCAGTACTGAAGCAGCTTCCGAAAAAAAGCAACCTGCACCTGGCTAATAGCATGGCCGTACGGTACGCAAATATTTTAGCCTTACAGCCGGAGCAGGAAGTGGAGGTTTTTGCCAACAGAGGCACCAGCGGCATTGACGGTAGCACGAGCACAGCGGTGGGATGTGCGCTTACCAGTTCTGCTGTCACCACCCTCATTACCGGCGACCTGGCATTTTTCTACGACCGCAACGCACTATGGCATAATTACATGCCCCAAAACCTGCGCATCGTGCTCCTGAACAACCATGCAGGAGGAATATTCAGGCTGATAGACGGACCAAAGCAACAACCGGAGCTGGAGCCATACTTTGAAACAGTTCAGGTGTTGAATGCCGAGAATACGGCCAGGGATTTTAACCTGGCTTACACGGCTGTACATTCTCTTAAAGAACTTGATAAAGCCCTCGAATCTCTCTTCGCAGCAGATTCAGGAGCGGGTTTAGTAGAGGTATTTACAGAAAGCCCCGTTAATGCAGATGCCTTTAATGAATACAAGAAAGCCGTCCGGAATATAGCCTTTTAACTAGCGCGTTTCCAAGTTATCCACTTTGTGCTTAAAATCGTTTAATCTATTAAAAACCAAGATGTTTCACTAAACGATTTTTAATCATGAACCTATCACACGACATGCACAAGGTAGAACATTGGGCTGACACGCACCATCCTGTTTGGGTTGATTTCTTACGGATAGGCCTGGGAATTTTTCTAATGGTGAAAGGCTTTATGTTCATTCAGGATACGCAGGCATTATTCAGCATAATGCGTAAAAGTGAATTCCCTTGGGTATCAATCGGATTGGCGCATTATGTAGCTTTTGCTCACTTGGTTGGTGGCTTTTTCATTGCTATTGGCCTTATTACCCGAATAGCGATCTTATTTCAATTTCCGATATTACTTGGGGCCGTTTTCTTCATAAACCCTGAACGCGGGTTTTATTCCGAAAACACCGAGCTATGGACCTCCATCATTGTACTGGTTCTGCTCATCTTCTTCTTCATTTTCGGGTCAGGTCGTTTTTCAGTAGATCGGTTGATCCGCAAGTCAAAGAAAGACTGGCTTTATTAATAATTAGGGTTATTTAGTGTTATAAGTTAAATTGCATAAAGCAGGCAGAGGTTTATACCTTTGCCTGCTTTGTTTGCTTAAGTTCAACTTTGCTCCCATTTTTGCAAGTGTAAGTAAGCACATTTCAAACCAGAAACAACTCCAACTGCCTGTTGTTAACAGGATAAGAAAAGAGGAAATAGATAAATGACTGAAAAGCACCTGTTACTCAACGGCAAAAAATTCTACTTCGACGAGATCGCCAGCTACTCTTTTAGAAACAGCATTCCCCTGAATGGTTATGAAACCAAAACTCTGGAGTTCTGCCGTAACTGGCTGAATGGTGTGCAGGAGTTCCCGATCCAGACCTCCGGCTCCACGGGTATTCCTAAAACGATACAACTCACCCGCCAGCAAATGGAGCACAGCGCCCGACGCACCATCAAGCTGCTGGGGCTGCAGCAAGGAGACTGCACCCTGGTTTGCCTAAACACAGAATATATTGCCGGTATGATGATGCTGGTGCGGGGATTTTTGGCGGAACTGCAAATGATCATTGTTGAACCGATTGGTAACCCACTTACTTTGGTTGATCGAAACGAGAAAATAGACTTTGCCTCTTTTGTGCCGATGCAGTTGCATACCATACTTCATGAATTGCCTGAAGCGCTGCCACAGTTAAATGGAATGAAAGGTATTTTAGTTGGAGGGGCCCCTGTGAACCCAACGCTGCAACGGGAACTGCAACGTATAAAAGCGCCTGTCTTTCATACATATGGCATGACAGAAACAGCCTCACATATCGCGCTGCGCCGCCTGAACGGTTTGGAAGCCGCAGAATATTACCAGGTGCTTGATCATATAAAAGTAGGTTTGGATAAACGTGGCTGCCTGACCATTAAAGGTGATGTTACAAATAATGAGCTATTAGTGACCAACGATATTGTAGAATTATTAACACCTAAACAATTCCGCTGGCTTGGCCGCATCGACAACACTATTAATTCGGGTGGGGTTAAGGTGCAGGTCGAAAAAGTAGAGCTTGCCGTGGCAGAGGCATTCGTTGAGCTTCCTGACTCCCCAAGGTTTTTTATTGCCGCTCAACCGGACGAAGTTCTTGGTGAAAAGGTGGTTCTGATCCTGGAAGGAAATCCGCTTGCTGCGGAAGTTGAAACACAGTTGCTTACTAAACTCAAAGGCATGCTTCGTAAGTTTGAAGTACCTCGTGAGGTATATTATAGCCAGGCTTTTTCCGAAACGGCGACAGGCAAGATCTCACGGCAGCGCACCATGCAGAAACTGGGCCTACATACCGATTAAACCTACAAAAGATAACAGCAGGCGCATACGTCCGTAGAAAGTGTTCAACCAACTACGTAAAAACGATGCGGATTAAACTCACAAGCGTTTGCGCTTTGTTCCTACTGATAAGTACTACCGGCTGTAACAGCAGGCTCTTTACCTCAAAAGCGCCTGTAGAACTAGAGCAAGCCTGGGCTACAGATAACTCCTTACGTACCCCCGAATCCACGCTCTATGATGCACAACGAAACGTAATTTACGTTTCAAACATCAATAAAACGTCCGGAAACAAAAAAGATGGAGATGGTTTTATATCCAAGATCAGCAATAACGGTGAAATTGAAGAGCTGTACTGGGTTTCAGGTTTAAACGACCCCAGAGGCATGGCCCTGCACAACAATGTACTATACGTGGCCGATGTGGATGCAGTAGTGGCTATCTCCACACAGACCGGCGCTGTACTAGGCCGTTATGATGCCGAGAAAGCAAAATACCTGAATGATGTGGCCGCTGATAATTCAGGCAATATATACGTGACTGATTCAGATCAAAAGCGAATTTACCTGCTGCGTAACGGCAAAATGAGCACCTGGATGGAGAACACTGATCGTGAAAAACCAAATGGCATTTATTTAGATGGAGATCGCATGATAATCGCCTTCATGAGCAGTGGCGATGTAAAATTTCTTGATCCTGAAACAAAGAACTGGACGAAATGGACTGAAGGTATTCGATCTGCAGATGGCATTGCTGAAACCGGAACCGGAGATTACCTGGTATCCAGCTGGGACGGAGAAATATACTTTGTGAACAGCGAAGGAAAAAATTGGAAGATCCTGGACACGAAAAGTAATAACGTAAACGCTGCCGATATCAGCTATGCAGACAGGCTTGGCCTGGTGCTGGTGCCAACGTTTAACGATAATAGAGTGGTCGCTTACAGACTATCAAGGAGGTAAACACGTTATAGAATAACTGTTATAATGTTGAAGTGGGGCAGCTGCACAGGTCAGTGGCAGCTGCCTTAATTTTTTCTATAATTTTTTAAATGAAACAGCTTCCTTCACTTCATATCCTCAATGGCGATGCTACTATACCTGCTTTTGAGGCTGCCTCCTTTCCCGGTCAGACTATTATCTGGCGCGAAATACTATCTGAAGGACCAGTTCTTGCATCGCTGCCGGAGGCTGAGTTCTGGAGAAAAAGGCAGGAATTTATTAGCAGTTCGTTCAAAGAAACTCCTGAAAGATATAGTGAAAAAGTGCTGCAGGAGGTATCTAAACTAAAAGAGCCCTCATCATTTTTTGAAATCATACTTTGGTTCGATGCCGACCTGATGTGCCAGTTGAACCTGTTATACCTTTTACAATATCTGCTTGAAAAAAATCATCAGTTAGTATCGGTTTGCACTCCACCACCCAATCATTCTATTGGGCTTATGAAACCAGGAGAACTGCAAAGTATCTTTGAAAAAAGGACCCAGCTTTCAGAGTTACAGTTAAAACAGGCAAGTGAGCTCTGGCAACTTTATGGTAGTCATGACCCAGTTAACCTGCAACTTTACCTGGAGCAGCGGGAGTTGCTGCTCCCTAATATTGGCAACGCCCTGAAGCTACACTTTACTAGATTTCCTGATTGCCACACCGGCTTAAGCCAACCCGAAACAATTATTTTGAATTTGATTGCAGGAGGTATCGATACTGTAGAGGCACTGATGCAACAGTTCTGGCACGAGCATCCGGCCTATGGCTTTGGTGACGCACAGATTGAACAAATACTGCACCGCCTACAACCGGATCTGGTACAAGGGAAGAAAACGCTGCGTTTAAGCTTTTTTGGTGAACGCGTTTTGCAGGGCCTGGCCTCGTCTATGCCAAAACCGCACTGGCTGGGAGGCGCAAAAATTGACTCATCAAATCACTTTTGCTTTAATAAATCGACAAATATGTTAAAAACATCTACCCCTCATAAATAACTCTGGCCTAAAATATGCTTAACAGAAGGTAAAGACACATTTTAAACTCTGTTACATATGAATATCAAGCCAAATATCATCCCTGCATTTTTGTGTTGCCTTACGATAGCTGCTACCAGCATGGCTGCTTTTGCCCAAACCAACCCGCTACCGAGGCAGGAACAGGAGCATATTCTTGTTACATCAGATCAAAAAAAAGAAGGGGGTTCAAGATCAGAATCGCTTTCTGGAATTAACTTGCTGGCTGGCCCTAAAGGAACTTTCCAGCTTGACTTTTCGCAGGACCTGGACGAGAACGCGATGTTACAGATAACGGATGCAGCGGGAAAATTGGTTTTTAATAAACCGATCAGTATTGCTAATAACCAAAACGCCTGGCGCTATAATGTTGGTAAACTAAAGCCAAGCGTTTATCTGGTTGAGGTAAAAACAAGCGATACCACTTACTGGACAAAATTTAAAGTAGGAAACTAAGCGCTGAACGAGCGATACATAACCACAACTTAAATTCCATTGCTGATGCGCTTTTAAAGTATACTTGCAAAGCGCATCAGCAATGGAATTAGTGTTTTGAACTCCAAACCTTAACGGCATCGTAGAGTAAAGAAGCGGCAAGCTTGGCTGTACGATGATCAATATCATAGGCCGGGTTAAGCTCTGCGATATCCAGGCTTAGCAGCTTACCACTTAGTATCACATGTTTCATTAACTTCTTAATTACTTCCGGCTGTATACCAATTGCATTTACGGCACTAACACCTGGTGCATAACATGCTGCAAACACATCCATATCAATGGTAACATATACTTTTTCCACCTGCGCCAGGAAATCGTTCAGCTCCTGCTTTAGCTGGTGAAGATTGTATAAATGCACATCATCTGCTGTGGTGTAGTTAACATCCAGCTTATTGGCTGTCTGGTATAGCTTTCGTGTATTCCCATACTCCTGCAGCCCGATCACCTTGTATATAAAAGACTTGTTCTGGTTCTGTAACCTGTCAGCGATCTGTAAAAAGGGTGAGCCGGAACTGGGCTGCTGTTCATAACTGCGCAGATCGAAGTGTGCATCAAAGTTGAGGATACCCAATGTGTGCTCCTCTGAAAACTTCTCAATGCCTAAAAAGTGTCCGTATGCAACCTCGTGACCGCCTCCAAGCACTAAAGGTTGATAGCCGTTCTCCAATAATAAAGTTATTTTTTTACCTAGCTGCTCCTGCGCTTCTTCCAGGTTCTGATTCGTGCAAATAACATCTCCTGCATCAAACAATCTGACCGTATCGGGCAAGTGATAGGCAAAAGAAGATAAAGCAGCTCGAATGGCTGCAGGCCCTTCCGCTGCACCCACTCTACCCTGGTTCCGCTTTACGCCTTCGTCGCAGCAAAAACCAATAAACGCAAAACTCAACTCACCAGGCACTACCGGGCTTAATTGTTCTGTGAGGTTAAGCAGGCCTATAGCCTGGTGCCAGCGTAATCCGGCTTCACCATCGTGAACGTCAACGCGCCCTTTCCAGGCTTCATTTGTACTTGGTTTATACATGTGCCTAATAGTTAATTAATGTCTTTCAAAACCCCTCTTTTCCATATCCTGGTTGGCTTTAGCTTGCCCTGGAAGTATAGAATCTCTTTGTAATTGTTAGTCGGAAAACCGATCATATCGGCTAAATAGTCTCTTTTAAAGATACCCCGATCCTGCAAATTAAGTGCGCGGGCAGCACGTGAGGTGATACCTGCTAGTGTTTCAGCCATCGATAATTTTTCAGAGGCTCCTAACAGCGCAGCCTGTAAAAGTAAGTCGCCCATCGGGGCAGAGCCGGGGTTCCAGTCAGTTGCAATGGCAACACATAGTCCACCATCCAGCATCTTACGTGCCGGAGCATAGTGCATGCCTAAACCCAATGAAGCTCCCGGCAATACAGTTGCCACAACCCCGGCAGTACGCATCAGTTCTATCTCTTCCTCTCTGCTGGCTTCCAGGTGATCAGCACTTAAAGCGCCCACTTCGCAAGCCACCCTGCTCCCTCCGGTAGTAAACTGGTCAGCATGCACTGTAATATCAAACTCAAGCTTCCTCGCAGCCAACAGGTATTCCATGGAGTCTGCTTCAGTAAATGCCGTATCCTCGATAAAAATATCGACCCGCTTAGCCAGACCTTGTTCCTTTAACACAGGCAAGAGATCATTCAAAATGCAGTTCAGGTATATTTTAGAGTCAGTGAACTCAGGTGGCCGCATATGAGCTGCCAGGCAAGTAGGGATCAGGTCAATAGTATGATGTTTATTTACCAGCTGTATCGCCTCCAACATCTTAATTTCATCATCTACGGATAAGCCATAGCCACTTTTTACTTCACAAGTAGTCACACCCTCCTGCAAATGCCGGTCACAACGCTTTTTCATGAGGTTAACCAGCTCAATAAGTGTTGCTTCACGTGTCTTCCGAACACTATCCAGAATTCCTCCGCCACTGCGGGCTATCTCCAGATATGATTTTCCTGCAACACGCATGGCATAGTCGTTTGCCCTGGATCCGGCAAAGCATATGTGGGTATGCGCATCAATCAGGCCGGGCAGCAACACCATAGGTTCGTTTATGGTTTGTAACTGATAATCCTGTTGCTCGGCCTCCTGCATCAGCTTTATATAATCCCCTACTTTTACAATCTTCTCCCCCTGCACTACTACCCCCGCCTGCTCCAGAACATGTAGTTCATCGTCTAATATCGGCCCTGCCTCAGGCAAGTGAGCCATCGTAACGATTTGAGAAAATGGTCCGATTAACGTATGGGCTGATGTATTATTCATAGTTAATGTGTGGTTGAATTATAAATAGCGTAGTGCAGCCAGCTGTAACTACAGCTTAAGCCCAAATTTCTCCGCATTATCCTGGGCAGTTTCATAGCCTGCATCCGCGTGGCGGAAAATACCCATAGCCGGATCATTATAAAGTACGCGACTCAGGCAACGGTCAGCACGTTCTGTACCATCAGCCAGGATCACCATACCTGCGTGCTGTGAGTAACCTATCCCTACACCACCACCATGGTGGAAAGACACCCAGGTTGCGCCACCCGCAGTATTCGACATCAGGTTAAGCAATGGCCAGTCAGAAACAGCATCAGAGCCATCCAGCATGCCTTCGGTTTCACGATATGGGGAGGCCACAGAACCGCAGTCCAGGTGATCACGACCTATTACGATAGGTGCTTTCACTTTGCCATCGCGAACTAATTTATTAAACATGAGGCCGGCTTTCTCACGCTCACCCATACCCAACCAGCAAATGCGGCACGGCAATCCCTGGAAGGCAACTTTCTCCTCGGCTTCATTCAGCCACTTGATCATGTGCTCGTTTTCCGGGAACAGTTCCTTTAAAGCAGCATCGGTCACTTTAATGTCTTCAGGGTCTCCTGACAAAGCGGCCCATCGGAAAGGACCCTTGCCCTCACAGAAAAGCGGGCGCATGTACTCCGGCACAAAGCCAGGTATGTTAAAGGCATCTTTTTCACCTCCCTGCATCGCAAACTCCCGCAGGTTATTACCATAGTCGAATGTGCGACTGCCACGGCGCTTCAGCTCCAGCATAAAGCCTACGTGTCGGGCCATACTTTTCAGGGAAAGGGCTTTATATGCCTGCGGATCTTTCTCACGCAGTACTTTTGCCTCATCCAGCGTTAGTCCATTAGGCACATAACCATTTATAGGGTCGTGTGCAGAGGTCTGGTCTGTCAGGATCTCGGGAGTGATATTATCCTGGATCAACTTTTCCAGCACATCACCTATATCCCCTACAAGGCCAACGGACACAGCTTCACCTTTTTCCTTTGCTTCCAGCACCCATGCTTTTGCCTCTTCATAATTATGGGTCATTTTATCAATGTACCGCGACTCCAGCCTCTTTTTAATGCGTTCCGGGTCCACGTCTACACCCAGGAAGGTTGCCCCCGCAATGGTGGCAGCCAAAGGCTGAGCGCCTCCCATGCCACCAAGTCCGCCGGTTACCAGTAGCTTGTGGCGCAGGTCGCCATTAAAGTGTATCCTGCCGCAGGCGGCAAAGGTCTCGTATGTTCCCTGAAGGATGCCTTGTGTACCAATATAGATCCAGCTGCCGGCTGTCATTTGCCCGTACATCATCAGGCCTCGCGCACGAAGCTCGTTAAAGTGTTCCCAGGTAGCCCAATGCGGCACAAGGTTACTGTTTGCGATCAATACACGCGGAGCTTCGGCATGCGTGCGTACCTTTCCTACGGGCTTACCCGACTGAACCAATAAACTTTCATCCTCTTCCAGGTTCAACAACACTTCTATTATTTTCTGTGCGTCTGCCACCGTACGGGCGGCCTGGCCGATACCTCCATAAACGACCAGCCTGCTAGGATCTTCTGCCACTTCATCGGTTAGGTTATTGAGGAACATGCGCAGTGCGGCTTCGGTTTGCCAGTTTTTGGCATTTAACTGAATCCCTGTAGGAGGAATATAAGTCGGATGATTTGCGTACTTCTGTATAAACTCTGAAACAGATAAACCAGATCTATTCTCTGTAGCTGTAGCTGATGACATATTCATAGTTGTTATTAGCGTATAGTATCTGTTCAATATTCTGAAAAAAATTGCAAAAAGGACAGGAAAATCATGCTTAATTTAGCCTGTACTACTTCTACACAAACGAAAATTTAAAAGATCCGACCATGTTTCATATCCCCCTGACTTCCCTGCGTGAACACTTCGGCGAGATTGACATTTATCTTTTTGATCAACTGCTGAAAGGCCGTGTTACAAAAGGAATGAAACTCCTGGATGCCGGTTGCGGGAATGGCCGAAACATCAAATACCTGATGCAGTCAGGGGTAAAAGTATACGGAGCAGATGCCTCAGCTGAAGCTATTGCGCAGGTTAAACAAATGGCTGCAGCGCTTGCCCCAACCCTTCCGTCCACGAACTTTGTTATCGCAGATCTGGCTTCTCTCCCATTTCCGGATCAGACTTTTGATTTTGTTGCCTGCAGCGCTGTCCTTCATTTTGCAAGAAATATTGATCATTTCAATAATATGATTCAGGAGCTGTGGCGGGTTTTAGATGACGGAGGAACCTTATTTTGCCGGTTCAGCACAACTATAGGCATGGAGGGCAAGTTGCATTTATTAGGTGACGGGCACTATCAGATGCCCCATGGCCCCAGCTGGTTTCTGGCCAACGAAGAGATGATCCAGAAACTGGAGCAAACTTTAAACGCAGAACGCCTGGAGCCTCTCAAAACGGTGTTGGTAGAACAGGAAAGAAGTATGACAACCTGGGTTTTAAGAAAGTAAAAGCCACCTCATTGATCAGGACCATCCGTTTCTGGCATTAAAGCCGAAATAAGTGGTCCTGATCAATGAGGTGGCTCTTTAACAAAGTCAAGTACTTTAATATCTTATTTCAGGCTGGCCATATCTATCACAAACCTGTATTTCACGTCGCCTTTCAGCATCCTTTCATAGGCTTCGTTAATGTAATCTATCGGAATCACTTCCACATCAGACATGATATTATTTTCCCCGCAGTAGTCCAGCATTTCCTGAGTTTCGGCAATACCTCCGATCAGTGAACCTACCAGGCGGCGGCGTTTGAAGAGCAGATTGGCTGCAATTACTTCAGCTGGCGCAGGAGGCGCACCCAACAGGATCATGGTACCATCCCGCTTCAGCAGTGTTAAATAATTATTGTAATTATGCGGTGCTGATACCGTGTCGATGATGAAGTCAAAAGAGTCGGCCATTTCCTTCATCATCTCATCGTCTTTTGTGTTCTTGAAATTGTGCGCTCCAAGCTCGCGTGCATCCTTCTCTTTTTCCGGAGAGGTACTCAGCACCGTCACATCTGCCCCCATGGATACAGCCAGCTTTACTGCCATGTGGCCCAACCCTCCGAGCCCAACAACACCTACCCGATGCCCCTCGCCTATTCCCCATTCTTTCATTGGAGAATACGTAGTGATGCCTGCACACAGCAGTGGCGCCACCCGCGCAAGGTCTAGGTTCTCAGGCACTTTCAATGTATACTTCTCATCAACAATTATCTGATCCGAGTAGCCTCCCTGTGTTACCGTTTTTCCATCTTTCTCTACACCGGAATAGGTCATTACCAGGTGGTTCTCACAATATTGCTCCAGGCCCTCGTTACAACTTTGGCAATGACGACAGGAATCCACGAAGCAGCCAACACCAGCCAGGTCACCTTCCTTGAACTTTTTCACTTCACTCCCAACTTTTGTAATACGCCCAACAATTTCATGCCCTGGTACCATCGGGTAAATTGCACCACCCCATTCGTTGCGCACCTGGTGAAGGTCTGAATGGCAAACACCACAGAATAGTACCTCGATCTGTACGTCATGCTCGCCTACTTCACGGCGCTCAAAGTTAAATGGTCCCAGGGGTGTAGTTGCATCCTGAGCTGCATAGCCTTTTGTTTGTATCATAACTTGTTATATATAGTTTAAAAAATTAGCAACAAACACCTTAAGCAAATGTTACTGCGTTAGTTTCATTTGATTTTTCCTTTATAGAAGTTGGCAGGAATACCGCGCACACCTGGCTTTACTGAGAACAGGTTTCCGCTTAAAGGGTAAGCTTTTTGCTTTTCTTCACTTAGCCACTCTTTAGCTGATGTGATATACAAAATGTCCAGCTTATCCCCTCCAAATGCACAGGAGGTTACATTACAGGCGGGCACTTCAACTTTTTGAAGCAATTTGCCGGTTACAGGATCGTATTTACCTACAGCACCGGCACCGTGCAAAGCTACCCACAGATTACCATCAGCGTCTATTGTCATTCCGTCAGGTATTCCTTCTTCCTGCGGTATACTTATAACAACTTTACCATGGCTAATCCCGCCAGTTTCATCGTTGTATTCATAAGCCCGGATTTCATGGGTGGGGGTATCGGTAAAATACATGGTGCATTTGTCCGGCGACCAGATAATACCATTTGAAATGGTGAGGTTCTTCAGCACTTCCTCTATACTGCCGTCCAGGTTCAATCTGTACAGTTTGGCAGCGCCTTTACGGGTATCCAATGCCATCGTACCTACCCAAAACCGACCTGCCGGATCGCATTTCCCATCGTTAAATCGTATATCGCTTTCCTGGATAGGGTTGAGTATAAATTTCAGGTCACCGGTTTCCGTATCTATCTCATAAATGCCATCCTGTAAGGCCACTAAGGCGCCGCCACCCTCCAGTGGCACTACCGTGCCGATCCGTTGTCCTACATCCAGAGCCCTGTCTTTACCTGTAACCGGATCATAGATATGAAGCTGTTTTCCTTCGATATCTACCCAATACAGTACCTTTTGAATTGGGTGCCACAAAGCTCCTTCACCCAGCCTGGCATGTACACTTAGTTCAAGTTTGGCCCGGAGTGTATGTTCGTGCTGTATAGTCAAAATAATAAAGGGACTAAGAAGTATTGCAGAATAAATTCAACCTCCTGCAATGGGCAAATGCAGCAGTAAACTACATATGCCATTGCTTCATCCTGACAGCCTATTTCTTATTTAAAGAAAGTACATATTCTGCCATCTCCCGCGCTTGTTCCTGGCTTAGGTCTGGATGAGGTGTCATAGGTACCTGGCCCCAAACGCCGGAACCGCCGCTAATAATTTTGCCGGCCAGATAGTCGATGTTCTTATCATTCATTTCATACTTTTTCGCTACATCCATGTAAGCCGGTCCTACCAGCTTTTCATTTTCACGGTGGCAAGACAGGCAGTCTGACATCGCGATCAGTTTTTTCCCTTGCGCATAATCTCCTTCCTCCACTTTTGCGACAGCTGTTGTATCCGTCATTTCATTAACACCTTCATCAGCCCCGATCTTTGTCTGAGCCACAGGTCCATCATCAGCTTCAGTAGCAGCAACCTCGCGGTCTTTGTCGTAGTACTCCTCATACTCCGATTCATTGTTACCTCCACAAGAGGCTAAAAAAGCGCAAAAAATAACGAGAAACAGGATTCTTTTCATGTTTGAAATGTGTTTAAGTCCGAGCTACTCTATACGGGAAGATTAGTTTTGGGTGTTATACTTTATCAGCAGATGCCTACCCCGGCATGATGGGAAATGGAATAAATTCTTATCTTACAAGATAAACCGACACCTATCTTAACTAATGAAAATACCCTCCCGCAAAATTCTGTGGCTACTCCTGCTACTTCCGTTGCTTACAGCTAGCCTGGCCATGGCACAAAAACTCCCTTCTATTGCCGCTAAAACAGCCGGCATGAAAAAGTACCCCGGCTATTTTACTTTTTACTATGACGATGAAACCGGCAAGATCTGGTTTGAGATAGACAAACTGAACCAGGAATTCCTTTATGTCAATTCTCTGCCATCGGGCCTGGGATCTAATGATATTGGACTGGACCGTGGGCAATTAGGCAGTAACAAGGTCGTTTACTTCAATAAGCAAGGGCCAAAAGTTATGCTGGTACAGCCTAACCTGGCTTACCGCGCCACAACAGTTAACCCGAATGAAAAACGTGCCGTGGAAGAATCTTTCGCGCAGTCTATACTCTGGGGTTTTAAAGCTGAAGCAACAGAAGGGAATAAAGTACTTGTAGATGCCACAGATTTCCTGCTTCGTGATGCCCATGATGTGACGGGCAGTATAAAGCGTAGCAAACAGGGTAATTACAGGCTGGATGCCACACGCTCTGCATTATACCTGCCCCGCACCAGGAACTTCCCCCGGAATACCGAATTTGAAGCTACGCTAACTTTTACCGGCGGTGAAGATGCCGGTCGTTTTGTGCGTGAAGTGGCACCGGATGTACAGGCGCTTACCCTACGCCAGCACCACTCCTTCATTCAACTACCTGACAATAACTACCAGCCCCGTGAAATGGATCCGCGTGCAGGTTACTTTGGCATCTCTTACCTGGATTACGCCACCCCTGTAGGCCAGGAAATAGACAAACGTTTTATAGCACGGCACAGGCTGCAAAAGCAGAACCCTGCAGCTAAAGTTTCTGAGGCTGTAAAACCAATTGTTTATTACGTTGATAACGGGGCACCGGAACCCATCCGTTCTGCACTTGTTGAAGGCGCAAGCTGGTGGAACCAGGCTTTTGAAGCCGCAGGTTACAAAAATGCTTTCCGGGTTGAGGTATTACCAGACAGCGCTGACCCAATGGATGTACGCTATAACATTATTCAGTGGGTGCACCGCAGTACCCGCGGCTGGTCTTACGGGGCTTCGGTAACGGACCCACGTACCGGCGAGATCATCAAAGGGCATGTGTCGCTGGGATCGCTGCGAGTGCGCCAGGATTATATGATCGCTGAGGGGCTTCTAGCTCCATATGAAGATGGAAAGCCGGTAAATGAGGCCATGATGGACATGTCGCTGGCTCGTATCCGGCAGTTAGCAGCCCATGAAACCGGCCATACGCTTGGTATTATGCACAACTATGCCGCTAATAATAATGCATCTGTAATGGATTACCCGCACCCGAAAGTAAAACTGGACAGAACTGGCCACATCGACCTCAGCGATGCCTATAGTACCGGTATCGGCGCCTGGGATAAAGTGGCTATAGCTTATGGATACCAGGATTTCCCGACTGGTACGAATAAAGAAAAAGCACTAGATGAAATATTGGCTAAAGGCAGAGCAGATGGCCTTCTGTTCATCTCTGACAGGGATGCACGCTCTCCGGGAGGTGCACACCCCGTGGCGCACCTCTGGGATAATGGCACTAACGCTACCGACGAACTGCTGCATGTGCTGCGCGTGCGGGAAAAAGCTCTGGAAAATTTCTCGGAGAACAATATTAAACCAGGTGAGGCCATGAGCATGCTGGAGGATGTGCTCGTTCCGATCTACAACTACCACCGCTACCAGACAGAGGCCGCTGCCAAACTGATAGGTGGCGTGAACTATACGTATGCCGTGCGCGGTGATAAGCAATTGGTGACGGAAATAGTAAGCAAACAAGAACAACAAAAGGCACTGGATGCGCTTCTGAAAACAATTTCTCCGGAAGTACTTACCTTACCTGAACACATCATCAAACTTATCCCACCTCGTCCCCCCGGTTTACCAAACAGTCGTGAGCTTTTTGAAAAGCGCACCGGCTTAACCTTCGACCCACTAGCTGCTGCTGAAGCCTCTGCCGACTTCACACTTTCGTTTTTGCTATACCCTGAGCGTGCTTCACGTTTAGTTGAACTGGCCGCCCGTGGCAATAATCTCAGCTTACTTGATGTAACTGAGCAGCTAGTTAACAGCACCTGGAAAAGCAGACGAAAAGATGGATTGGAGCAGCAAGTACAGTTGCAGACTGAACAACTTGTTTTAACACACCTATTAGCACTGGCTCATAACGAAAATGCTTCTTATCAAGCCCGTGCCGTAGCAACGGCTGCGGTTAAAGACCTTAAATCATACATCGAAAAAAGACTCCGCACTAACCGTGAGGGAACTTACCACGCTCACTTAACTTTTGCGCTGGAAAGGCTAAATAATCCTGATCCTGAAGCAATCAAACCGAGTCGCGCATTAGACCTTCCTCCTGGGTCGCCGATTGGCAGTGGTGAGATTATCGGGTGTGAGTAGAGGATAATTAAAACCTACCTCATGCCAGCAGCAGCTATCCAATAGCAGGTGCTGGTATGAGGTAGGTATATACAATGTTACTTTCAGATCCATCCTTCAAAAGTCAAAACCCAAAAACTCCTGAACATCAATCTCATCCAGGTAGGGCTCTAAAACAGCTACCGCACTAGCAGATTTTTTAAACGTGCTGATCACCTGGGCATCCTTTCCAGTCCAAAGCTCCACAAATTGTCCGTTCAAAGTATAAAGGGTTACTTCCCAGCCGTTATACTTCCGCTGGGCGAGTATTATTCCATCCTTCGCTAAAGATTCAGTTTGACTCCGGAACGGGAGTCGCTCAAACATCGAGTATTCCAACATACTTTATTTTATCTATAACCCGCTATACTGTAAGTGTGCACCTTACCCAAAAGTTTCACTTCAGTATACTGCATGTATGTTTAAGATTATTTTTAACCTTTTTTTCTATATAACCGGTTCGTAAGTACCACTTCAACACAATAAAATAAACTTATCAGTGCAATTCGCGTGATAGCTATAGCCCCTGACTATAGAATTGCATAATGGATGAAAATGGTGATATAATAAAAGTAGTAGTTTTTGACCTTAACCTTACCTTTTACAAGAAAAGCTCGAAGGAGGAATTCTTCAAGTTTTTACTCACAAAAGAGCCAAGCCGCATTCATTACATCTTTCAAATGATGTATTTCAAACTGCTCAAGAAAGTTAATTGGATAAGAAAAACTGAATTCAAAGAGAACTTCTTTAATTACCTGGATCACCTGCGACCTGATCAGGTAAACGCATACGCTACTGAATACTGGAAGCAAGAATATCCTGACAATTTTAACCTGGAACTCAAGCAACGATTTGACAAACTTAAGGAAGAAGGGGCACAGCTATATTGCGCAACCGGGGGCCTGGAGTTATATGTTAAGCCACTGTTTGACCTTTATCCGATCAATGGCTTTGCCGGAACAGTTGTAAAGTATGAAGATGGCACTTACAAGGTGGTTGGGAAAGCATGCAAAGATGAGGAGAAATTACAACGCATTGCAGCTTACTTTAAAGGGAAGCCTTACAAAATTATAGAAGCCTATTCCGATAGCAAAGAAGCCATACTTGACAAAGCCGATAAAGCCTACCTGATTAAGGATAACAAGATCACACCCTACAAAAAATAACCAGTCTCCCTTCTCAACTTTACTGTAGCCTTTGCACTGTACCTGGGCTAAAGCTTGATCTATTTCTGTTGTTCCAGAATTCATTTATCCCATCACTCGGTTTTGCTTTATTTTATTTTATTCAAAATAAAAATAATCACACATCCCATACAACCTTTCAATCACCTTCTGCATCTATGCTACATCAGATCAAAAAACAAAACCTATGAAAATCAATTACATTACCATTACCCAATGCATCATTGCTTTTTTCAGCATACTGGTAATTAATAATCCAGTTTACGCACAGTCCGGCAATGAAAATTCAATCTATTCGCATGAAGTAGCACCTGGTAGGATAAGTAAAATCAAAACGAAAACAATTGGCTCCAGAGATGGGAAGTATGATCTTTCGTGGTTGGATAAAGCAATTAAAACAAAAAAAGTACTGATGCTGGGTGAGAATCACTGGATGTCGGCAATCAGCGACATGGAGCAGGATATAGTTTTCTATGCTAACGAAAAGGGTAGCTTTCCGGTACTGGTTCTTGAGAACTCTTACTCCAGCTCTGGCTATATCAATGCTTATATTAACTGCCCTTCCGGTACCGACTGCTCCTCTTACCTCGAGATACTAAAACCAGTTATTACATCTAAAGAGTCTGTCAGGCTGTTGAACCGTTTAAGAGAGTGGAACGTCGCGCACCCCGACAAAAAGATCACGGTGGCCTGTACAGATGTTGAACAGGATCTAGCCAACACCCTGCATACAGTTGTGGTGCCTTACTTTAAAGAGTTAGGAGATAAAAAGTTATTTGCCATGATCAACAAGGAGAAACGTTTTACTGATGAAATTGTAGCCTACATGGATTCTACTATTCAGCATTCTCCAGCTCCAACTAAAGTGAAAGACAAGACTTTTCTGAACAAGCAGTTTTTACAGAATGTGATGATAAATTTCAGAATCAGGTACGATGCGTCCTCTTCTACAGAGGGTCAGGGACTTGAAGCTTTCGAAAAAGCATTTTTTCCGGCAAGACTGGAGCGTATCAAAAGATATATAAGTGACGATGCTGTTTTTGGAAAGTTAATAAAAGAGAACAACAGCATATTTATCGGAGGCGCCAGCCATGCCAGAATTTATGTATCCGGGATTGACGATGAAGAAGCGATGAACTGGGAAGGCTGGTACCTTACAAATGAATTTGCAGCAACAAAAGGCCAGGTATATTCAATCAAGCTGTACAATATCAGCTATGATATTCCAGCCGCTTACTTTAATCAGGAATTTGACACAGATAATGCAGGTTTAAACTATATGGTTGCAGGTTATAAAGACGTATTTCCTGGAGGAGGAGAAAAAGGCTACAAAATAATTGATGGTCTTACGGATGTAACTGCTGCACTCATACCATACTTCAAAAAGAACAACGACCAACCTGTACGCCTCCAGGGGAATGCACAAATGAAAAAGCTGTTGGCAAAATCTCCTGTGTTAAAGGAAGATCGAAACCTGAAGGAGTTCTATGGCCATGATGTTGTAGTTGTTTTTCCGAAGGCTACGCTCTTCGATATGCTATAGCAGGTTGCTGATCAAAGTATAGCATAACAAGAACTGAAACAAAAAAGCCCGCTTACACTTATGTAAGCGGGCTTTTTTGTTTTTACTTAATCCTAAGCTTTCGGCACCTGGCTTAAGTTAACATAGAAGTTATCATCTACCTGCAATTTTGTATAAGGCTTAATGTTTTTGAGCTCCTGCCATTTGGTTGTAGGTTCCAACCATTGTTCTTTCCCATTCAGGTATACTCTAACAGGCATATCAAAATTAGCAACTGCATTTGTCCAACGGTATTGCAACTTATTACCAGTCATTAGTTTATACTCCAGCTTCGGAATTCTTATGTCGCGCAAGTATTGGTCGAAAACAGGGTTCAGGTTACGGCCTACCTGCTGGCTTAGGTAGTCCTCAATTTGTTTCGTTGTAACAGTCTGGTGATAGAACTCTTTGTTTAGTCCACGCAAAATGCTCCGCCATTTTTCATCGTTGTTTACGATCTGGCGCAGGTTATGCAGCATGTTGGCGCCTTTAGGATACATGTCGCCGGAACCCTGGTTGTTCACATCATACTTGCCAATAATTGGCGTATCATTTTGTATGATCTTTCGGAGACCTATGATGTATTCGTTCGCAGCGGTTGTACCGTAATGATAGTCCAGAAAGAGCGACTCTGAATAATTGGTGAAGCTCTCGTGGATCCACATATCAGCGATATCCTTGTAGGTAATATTATTTGCAAACCACTCGTGCCCGGACTCATGCACAATAATAAAATCGAATTTTTTCCCCCATCCGGTTCCACTCAGGTCACTGCCACGGTAACCATTCTGGTATCCGTTGCCATACGTAACAGAACTCTGATGCTCCATGCCCAGGTAGGGGACTTCAACCAGCTTATAACCATCCTCATAAAAAGGGTATGGCCCAAACCAGTATTCAAATGCTTCCAGCATCTGGTTTACCTGTTTAAACTGTTTTTTAGCCTTCTCCAGATTTACAGGAAGCACATAATAATTCAGATCCAGCTCCCCTTTCTCCCCTTTATACTTATCTGAAAAGTGAACATAGTCTGCTATATTCACATTCACGCCATAATTATTGATAGGATTAGCGACGAACCAACTGAAAGTTTTGCTGCCATCTGCATGCTCCTGCACTTTTTCCAGACGACCATTGCTCACATCTGTTAATCCCTTCGGAACACGTACACTGATGCGCATACTATCCGGTTCATCGTACATATGATCTTTGCAGGGCCACCATAGGCTGGCACCATCGCCCTGGCAGGAAGTGGCTACAAAAGGATTGCCTTTAGAATCGCGCTGCCAGGTCATGCCGCCACTCCAGGGAGGGTTCTTACTGACCTGCGGTTTGCCACTATAAAAAACTTTTATCTCCTTCTCCTCTCCTATTTTTTGGGGCTCCTGCAGCTGCACATACCAGGCATTGCCCTCCTGCTCCACCTTCAGTTCTTTATCATTTTGTGTAACCCGCTCAATACGCATAGGCGACTGCAGATCTACCTGCATACGCTGTTCTGGTTTCAGCACCTTATACCGGATTGTGTTGCTGCCCTGCAGGCTGCTGTCCTGCGGGTTTACCTTGATATTTAGATCGTAGAAGGTAAGGTCCCACCAGGCTCGTTCAGGAGTGATGCTGCCGCGGATGGTATCCTGGTGTGTAAATTCTTGTGCCTGAGCTGCAGTAGTACCCAAATTAAGTATGCCGGCTAGTGCAAGAGCGCCAAACAGGTGACGTTTTTTCATCTGTAGTTTTATAAGTGGTCTGATACGAAACATCCTGCTTAAAGAATTAATTCTAAAGCAGGATGCCGATTCTAAAGTAATGATTCTGTATGATGAAG
Source organism: Pontibacter sp. MBLB2868 (assembly GCF_051904785.1). Classification (NCBI taxonomy): domain Bacteria; kingdom Pseudomonadati; phylum Bacteroidota; class Cytophagia; order Cytophagales; family Hymenobacteraceae; genus Pontibacter; species Pontibacter sp. MBLB2868. Next base: position 2,061,124 of record NZ_CP196710.1, read on the forward strand.
ACAATAGGCGTCCCTCAGGTTTCCCTGTATCCCATCATTTATCTTACTCTGGTTGTATCATTTCTTTGTATTCCGGATTACGTTTAATGTATGCTTCTACCACGGGGCAGGAAGGAATAATTCTGTAGTTATTAGATTTGGCAAACTCTAAACCCTGACGTACCAGCTCGTCTGCAATTCCCTGACCACGATCACTTTCGGGCACGAAGGTATAATCAAAGTCCATTACTTCAGTTTCGGGATAGGTATAAGTAAGTTCTGCTTCGTTGCTTCCGATCAACATATAGAAGCGCAGGTCTTCTTCGTCGTGTATGATTTGTTTGTTCATGAGCTATATAGGTTTTCTTGCCTCTAAACGGTAATTACCTTTGGATGTTTGCTTATGTCCTTGGCCTTGCACGCTCGTACTGAGGTGGCCACTGATGCTCATCGCCTAATTCCAGTGCTGCATGCATTGCAAAATAAGGATCACGGAGCAGTTCCCGGGCCAGCAATACAATATCTGCCTGGCCGTTTACCAGGATCTCTTCCGCCTGCCAGGCTTCTGTAATTAGCCCAACAGTACCTGTAAGCACATTCGCCTGCTGCCTTACCTGTTGTGCAAACGGAACCTGGTATCCGGGCCCTACCGGGATATTAGCAGCTGGTACATTGCCTCCTGTAGAGCAATCGATCAGATCGACGCCACGTTTCTTTAGTTCCAGTGCAAGTGCCACAGAATCATCTACAGTCCAGCCTCCCTCCGTCCAGTCGGTTGCAGATATTCTCACAAAAAGCGGGTATTCTTCAGGCCATACTTCGCGTACCCGCTCCGTTACCTCTATCAATAATCGGATTCGGTTTTCGAATGAACCCCCATACGCGTCGGTTCGGTGGTTACTGAGCGGAGAGTAGAACTCGTGCAGCAGGTAACCATGGGCTGCATGGAGTTCGATCACTTTAAAGCCTGCCTTTATACTTCTTTTTGCGGCAGCAACAAAGGCGTTGATAACATCCTGAATTTCATCTATACTAAGCTCATGCGGAACAGGGTCGCCTTTCTGAAACGGCAGGGCACTGGGTGCTACAGTTTGCCAGCCGTGTTCGTCTTGTGGTTTGATGGCTCCGCCCCCGTCCCAGGGCCGGTGATGACTTGCCTTTCTGCCAGCATGTGCCAGTTGAATGCCCGGTACTGATCCTTGTTCTGAAATGAAGCTGGTAATCCGTTGGAGGCCTTCGATATGCTCATTATTCCATAGACCAAGATCATGCGGCGTAATTCTTCCTTCCGGAACAACAGCTGTGGCTTCGGCAAGTACTAAAGCGGCGCCACCCACAGCACGGCTACCCAGGTGCACCAGGTGCCAGTCAGTAGAAAAGCCGTCCACACTGCTGTACATACACATCGGCGAAACCACGATTCTGTTCTTAAGTTTTATGCCACGGATAAGCAGCGGCGAGAAGAGTTTAGACATACGGATGAGCTATAATTTATTTTCAACCTAAGGTAACATATACTGCTGTAAAAAGCTTAGAGTTAAAGTAAAAGTCAGAAACGAATTGCTCGTATAAAATTTGGTTCTACAGCATCATCCTTCACAAAGCAGATCATGCCAGCATTTGTACGCACGTTTACTTCTTCTCCTTTCCTTATCAGTTAAAAGTAAAAAGCTAGTTTTAGCGCAAAAAAGCAGTGCCTGAAGAACGATTGTTTGTTTTAGGTTTTGATGAAAGCGAGATGATGGCATCGTAATAGGTAAATCACCTGCTTTACCGTACTTTTGAGGACAAAATCTAGTATAAATTAGCAGGTACAGCTGCTAACATACCTCTATGGAACCCATCAGATTAAATAAGTTCATAAGCGATTCCGGCCTTTGCTCCCGCCGCGAAGCCGACAAAATGATTGAGCAGGGGCGCGTTACAATAAATGGGAAACGCCCTGAAATCGGAGCCAAGGTAACTACCAGGGATAAAGTGCGGGTAGATGGCAACCTGCTGCAGGTAGAGGATGTGGAACCGGTTTACCTGTTGCTTAACAAGCCAGCCGGCATCGAGACGACTACTGATACCTCGCAGCGTGACAACATCATCAGTTTTACTAATTACCCGGAGCGCATTTTCCCGGTTGGTCGCCTCGATAAAGATTCTGAGGGTCTGATCATACTGACGAATGATGGGGATATTGTAAACAAAATTCTGCGTGCGGGCAACAGACACGAGAAAGAATATGTGGTGACAGTGGATAAGCCCATCAACCAGGACTTCGTTGACAAGATGAGTAGTGGGGTATCTATTCTTGGGGTTAATACCAAAAAGTGTAAAGTGACGCAGGAAGGGGCCAACAGGTTCCGTATCATACTTACTCAGGGCATGAACCGCCAGATCAGGAGGATGTGCGAAGCTTTGGGCTACGAAGTGCAAACATTGCAGCGGACTCGCATTATGCATTTGTCGCTTCAAAAAATACCACTGGGCCAATGGCGCAACATGACAGACACCGAAGTTGCTGAACTACAGCGCCTGGTTGCCGGATCTGTTAAAACAGAAGAAGGATCTACAGGTAAGAAGCGAACCGGAACTACTGAGGCACCCTCCCCTGCCAAAAGCAATAAGCCAAAGCAACGAAGCGGTGGTTCAGCATCCGGCAGGCCATCCCGTCCGGGTGGACCGACTAAAGGTGGCAAGAGTACTATATCGGGCAAGCGCGAAAAACCTAAAAGCTCCAGCACTGCCAGAGGATCGCGGGGAGCATCAAAAGGAAGTCCGAAAGGATCAACAGGCGGGAAAGGCAGAAGTGGAGGCAGCAAGCGCGGCAGGTAGAATAGGTTAAACGATCCTTTTCCCGTAATTTTGCTCATTCATAAATTGCCGGTGTAACAAAAGATAGTTTACTAAACTACACTCTTATTGTACTGTGCCAACACAAGATCATGGAACCAAAGCGACTAAATAAATTTATAAGTGATACCGGCTTCTGCTCCCGCCGCGAAGCCGACCGGTTAATTGAAGAAGGCAGGGTAACTGTAAATGGCAAAGAGCCGGAAGCAGGTACTAAAGTAACGCCTAAGGATAAAATAAGAATTGATGACCAGACCCTGACCGTGCGTGAAGAAGCACCTGTGTACCTGGTCCTGAACAAGCCTTCCGGATTATCGGCAACTGCAGACATGGGCGTGCGCGACAATGTGGTGCGGGCTATAAACCACCCTGCCTCCTTGCAGCCTGTTGGCAAACTGGATAGAGAAGATGAAGGCGTTCTTTTCCTGAGCAACGACAGTGACTTTGTCAGAAAGCTTGCCAAAGCCGACATGAAGCTGGAGAAAGAGCTGGTTGTAACCGTAAACAGGCCATTCACCTCGGATTTTATATCCAAACTAAGTGAGGCATGTGCTTCTTTTGAAGATGGCAACCCTAAAAAAGCAGTTGTAAATAAAGAATCTACTACCCGGTTCCGCATTGTACTGGAGCCCGGAATGAACCATAGTATAAAAAAGACCTGTGAAGCCCTGGGTTACCAGGTGACCTTTCTGCAGCGCGTAAAAGTACAGAACATCGCCCTAACTAAATTACAAAAAGGGCATTGGCGCACTTTAACAGGCCAGGAAGTAGAAAACCTGAAGCTGATCGCTGCTGCCAAACCAGTTAAAGAATCTTCCAAGAGCCGTTTTGAGTCCAGGGATTCCAGAGCGACTGCCGCAAGAGGGGCTGCCGGCAAAGACAAGCCTTCTTCAGAAAGAGGAGGTTATCAGAAGCCGGGTAAAACTGCAGCAACAGAGCGAAGCGGCTCAGGTATGCGTGTTGGCAAATCCAGACCCAAAACTGATACCCCTGCCAAAGGTGCAAGAGGCGGTGCAAAAGGACCTGCCAAACCAGGCACAGGAAGTGGCGGCTTTAAAGGAGGAGCAAAAAAAGGTGGCCCGTCACGTGGCGGCGGTTCATCCGGTCGTTCGCGATAAGTGAAACTATAAAATAAAAGGGCCGGCTGTTATCTGATAACAACCGGCCCTTTTATTTTATAGTTTTGTTCCGTGCACTGCTTTGATCTCTTTTGATTCCTGTTCCTGATTTAACAAGGAAATACCTTTTTCACAATAGACTTTGAGCATGAACAGGTGCCGTGCCCAATGGTAATTACAAGTAGCATATACTTCATCTGCTGACGCATAACCCTCATGTTTGAAGTCTAAACAGGTAAAAGCCCCTTTCTCAGATATAGCAAACGTGATAAATGTACCTTTCCAGGCATCGCCAAGATTATTACACTCCCACTTCACAAGCTTTTCCGGCTCCAAAACCAGCACTTTCATGTAGTTAGTACCGTAACCTTCTGTTGCAAATTCATTCATAAACCCTACTTCCGGTTTAACCTTACAAGTCGCAATCCACCAGTTAGATAATCCTTTTTTAGTGGTAACGGCCTCATAAACAGTTTTTCTGTCAGCCTGTATAAGTACCTGATGATATATGTCTGCCATACCGGAAAATTACACTCTTTTTGAATGTAAAGTAAAAGGCGCCGCAATTAATTGCAGCGCCTTTTACTTAGTTACCCTTCCCAACTACCCATTTTACCTGATTGGTAATCGCGGAAGGCTTCCTGTATTTCCTGCTCCGTATTCATCACAAATGGCCCATGTGCCACTACAGGCTCATTGAATGGTTTGGCATGGCCAAAAAGAATATAGCTATCTTCCTGCGCCTCTACTTTTATCTCTTCTCCTTCGTTTATAAACTCTACTAAGTGGAGCTTTGATGCTTTTTCACCGTTAACAAGTACATTGCCCCGCACCACATAAAAGAAAATATTCCGCTCAGCATCCACTTTACTTGTAAAGCTTCCTCCTTTTTGCATTTCTATACTTGCCATGTGGATGTCACTTAAAGACGGTATTGGCCCCTGTGTGTCTTTCCAGTTACCGGAAATAACATTCACCTTTACTTTGCCATCATCTTCTGTCACTACCGGGATCTGATCCTTCTGCAGCCCAACATATTTTGGCTGGGTCATTTTATACTGTGCCGGAAGGTTAAACCACAACTGCAGGATCTCCAGGGGGCCTCCTTCTTTCTTGAACTTCTCCGAAGATACCTCAGCATGGATCAATCCTGAGCCAGCAGTCATCCACTGAACACCGCCTGCATTAATCACATCTTTGCCACCCCCGGTATCTTGGTGCATGATGTCGCCATCCACTATAAACGTTAAAGTCTCAAACCCGCGGTGCGGATGTGGGCCAAATGGCAGCCCCCTGTTCCCGGGCTTATACACCTGCGGACCATGGTGGTTCAGGAACAGGAATGGATCAATGTATTCCACTTCACGGGTAGGCATGGCCCGGTAAGTGATCAGGTCATCCATTGGGGCGTTAACAGCTTTATGTATCTTCTTGATTTTTCTCATTTTGACTTTCTTAATTTAATGTACCTACACTAAATTATAATTCAGGCGGCACACAAGCAAATTTGACTGCTATTTTACAGCAACTTAAACTGATAAATACTATTACGGTAAACAGTGGTTTTTAAGTGGACGCAAACAAGTCCGAGGACAAGTAACGGTCACCCCGGTCACAAATGATACAGACCACTACCCCCTCATCCAGTTCCTCAATTAGTTTTGTTGCCACATGTACCGCCCCACCGCTGCTCATTCCTGCAAAAACACCTTCTTCTCGCGCTAACCTTCTGGTCATGGCGGTGGCTTCTGCCTGGCTTACATCAATGGTACGGTCTACACGCTCTGGTTCAAAGATTTTAGGGAGGTAGGCTTTGGGCCAGCGTCTGATACCTGGTATCTGGGAACCTTCCACAGGTTGTGCCCCTATGATCTGCACCTCAGGGTTTTGCTCCTTCAGGTACCGGGACACTCCCATGATCGTACCTGTAGTGCCCATAGATGAAACGAAATGTGTAACAAGCCCATTCGTGTCCCGCCATATTTCCGGTCCTGTGGTGCGTACGTGAGCCTTATAATTATCCGGGTTGCCAAATTGGTTCAGCACCAGGTATCCTCCTTTTTCCACCTGCTCCGCCACATAATCAATCGCACCTTCCATAGATCTTTCGGCAGGAGTAAGTATAACGTGCGCGCCATACGCTTCCATGGTCTGTACCCGCTCTTTTGTTGCGCTGGCAGGCATAACAAGTTCTATTTCGGTATCAAAAAGCCGCGCGATCATTGCAAGAGCAATGCCTGTATTGCCACTGGTGGCCTCAATCAGCTTCATGCCCGGCTTCAGGTCACCACGGTCCAGGGCACCTTTTATCATGCTATAGGCCGCACGGTCTTTTACACTGCCACCTGGGTTATTCCCCTCAAGTTTGCCAAATAGTTTTACGCCAGGTTTGGTATTAATGCGTGTTAATTCAACTAAGGGGGTATTTCCAATAAAATCGAGCAAAGTTGCCATCCGGTATATTTAATTGTGAAGCTGTTAGTTCAACAGAAAAAAACGAGTCTTGTTCAATCAGCTCATTTTCCTGAAACTGCAGGTGATTACACAAGCTATACGGATTAAAACGGTAAGGTTTGAAATGTGCTTTAAGTGTAGCGGTTATGGTGGCAGTGGAGGTGCTTCAGGCCTTATTTTGCCTCAGATCCTTCCAGCATTATATCTGCCCACTGCCATGCATCATCAAATGCTTTTTGTGTTGAATTTGCCTTGTCAGCATCTCCGATTTTAGCATAAGCTTGTGCCAAGCCATGCAAAGCCCAACCATTTCGGGGCAACTGTTGAAGGTCTTGCTTATATACAGCTACAGCCTCATCGTAATTTTCTGCCTTAAGCAGTACAGCCCCTAAGTGATGCCTTACAGAGAAAAACCAATCAGGTGGCTCGTTGTAATTGAGGTTATCTTCAATAGCTGTTGCTTCGCGTAAAAGTTTTATACTTGGTTCATACTTTCCCTGCTTCGCCAGTATGGTTCCTTCCAGCACCCGTTGAGCTATTGCAGTTATCTCCTGCATTGAATTTATCCCCCATATCGTCATTTCTTTTAACTCAGGTTTGTTTCCCAACTCTTTAAGTTTAGCCAACTCAGCCTGTGCTTGATCAAGATCATTTTTCCCTGCATATGCCATCCCGTATGCATAATGACGGATCGCCTCGGGATATATAAAGCTGGTATCCTTATTCTGCATTTGCAATACCTCATCCCACAGTCCGAATTTTATGGCCACATTATAAGGAATAGTATAATAATGCTGCAGCGTTTCCCAACCTGGTTCTTTCATCAAATCAGGGTATACCTGATCTGCAACTTTTCCGGCAGCCAGCATAGCTATTTTACTATTACCTTCTAAGGTTGCTGTTGCAGCCATAAAGTGATAGTTATGAGGATAGTAAGCCAGTGGGTATATTCCCTGGGCATGGCAGGCAGTTGTGTAAATACTGTCCGCTTTTACGGCGCGCAGGTTAGCCAGCGTACCTGCATGGTAGTCACCGGTGCGGATGTAGGTGTGTGACGGCATGTGAACCAGATGACCTGCTCCTGGAACCAGTGTTTCCAATAGTCTGGCGCTTTTATAAGCATCTTCAGGGTGTTTAGACGCTTCTGTAGCATGTATGTACAGGTGGTTAGCACCAGCATGCTCAGGTGCAATTTTCATTGCTTGTTGCAAAGTTGCTATTATTGTTTCTGTCCAGGGTTGCGGCTGCCCGTTCTTTTGCCAGATATCCCAGGGGTGCTGGTCCATGACAGCTTCTGCATACATGGTTGCAATGTGTGGATCAGTTGGGTATGTCTTGTTCAGTTTAGCTAATGCTTCGGCATATTCCTGATCGTATGAACTCCGGTCTGCTACCAGATCTGCTGGATAGCGCTTTTCCAGCGCCAAAATTAACTCACGTTCCTGTGGTGTGGCATTGCTTGCCAGTCTCTTTGCCTGCTGTACTGCCTGATAGGCCCTGCTATAATTATCTGGCTCCATACCTGCATTATAGTTTGGCCCGAGTACATAGGCATAGCCCCAGTAGCACATGGCACAGGAAGGATCTTGCCTGGTTGCTTCAAAAAAAGACCTGGCAGCTTCAGCATGGTTGAAACCAAAAGCTAACATCAATCCCTGGTTAAAAAACTTTTGTGCTTCAGCGCTGTTCGTCGAAATTTTAAAATTTATTCCTGCCAATCCCTCCAGCAAGGGTGCCTTTTGGTTAAGCGTATACCAAAGCGTATCGGCAGTTGCGGGTGGCTTACAAAGTGGTATAACAACCTGTGTGCCCGAAGCAGTTGCGTTCCTGGCATCCTGTACCTCTGCTGCGCCACATCCAACCAAAATAAGTGTTGAAACCGATATTCCGATTGTTTTCATAGTTAAAACAATAAACTGGGCTACCATTTATAAGTGTAATACCCTCATTTATACGTAAGTACAGTAGCAATAATTGAATTTTACTGTGGCAGAAAATGCAACCCATAAACACTCTATACACAACTAGCGGTCATAAAATAAAGAGCCTCCCCGGATACAAGTATCCGGGGAGGCTCTTTGGGTATATCCGAAATTTACTTCTTCAACATTTTTAACAATTCTTCTGCAGCTCCTTCCGAAGAAGCAGGATTTTGCCCCGTAATCAGTAATCCGTCTTTAAGAACATAACTTTGCCAGTCGTCGGCCTTGCTATAGTTTCCTCCCAGTTCTTTCAGTTTATCCTCCACCAAAAAAGGAACGATATCTGTTAATTGCACAGCTTTCTCCTCTGAATTAGTGAATCCTGTTACCTTTTTACCTTTGACTAATGGCTCTCCTTCCGAGTCTTTAACTTTTGCTAATGCTGCAGGAGCATGGCAAACAAGTGCCAGGGGTTTGCCTTGCGCATAAAATTTTTCAATCAGGTTGATAGAGTCCTTGTCATTGGCAAGGTCCCAGAGCGGACCATGGCCCCCAGGATAGAAAACAGCATCGTAATCTTCGGCTTTTATCTCACTTAACTTTTTACTCTTAGATAGCTTTTCCTGCAATTCCTTGTCTTCATAAAAACGCTTCGTTGCTTTCGTCTGTGCATCCGGGGACTCGCTACTCGGGTCAATTGGTGGTTGTCCACCTTTAGGAGACGCAATCGTGATGTCTACACCTGCATCAGACAAGGTATAATAAGGGGCAGCAAATTCTTCTACCCAAAATCCGGTTTTCTTACCCGTGTCACCTAGTTCTGCGTGGGATGTTAGAACAATTAATACTTTCATAGCGTGATAGTTACTTAATCATTTAAAATTCAATAGTTTTCAATCCGGCACTGCCTTCAGCGTGCTGCCTTTGTTATACGCAGTAAGTATCAAATTGCTGCTTATTTTAAATATTGAGCAGGAGCAGTTTTAAAGAGGTTGCTGTTCAAGTATGCGCCATAGAAGGCAGTTATACCCAATTCTAAAATCCAGTTAGATTAGGTCTGCTGCTACTTTATCTTTAACTTGTAACCAAGCACTTTTTAAATAGTATGCAGCATTAAACACTCTTAAAGCCATACAATGGAACATCCTGTTGAAGATATTGTAGTAAGTAATTGGTCTGAGTTACAAGCCGCTTTATTCGATCATAGTTGGGATGATAAGATAGAGCGCTTCAGGTCGGCTTATGTATACAGGGGTACTTATAACAAAGATTTTAGTTTGAGTACCAGCATCATGCGCATCGGCAGTAAATATGACTTGCTGGAGCCTCACTTACTGCGCAATTTTCGCAAGTATGCCCACAACAATGCTGTGCCCGGAGACTCTATCTGGAACTGGCTGGCAGTGGCCCAGCATCATGGCCTGCCCACACGACTCCTGGACTGGACCTATTCACCTTATGTTGCACTTCATTTTGCAACCGAAGATCTTACTACTTTCGATCAGGATGGCTGTGTTTGGTGTGTAAATTATGTAAAGACCCGTGATCAACTTCCTTCACCCCTAAAAAAGGCACTGGAAGAAGAGGGATCGAACGTATTTACGCCAGAAATGCTCAGCCCTGTGGCACCATCCTTTAAAGCACTGGAAAGTTTTCAGGAGGAAGATTATGTTATTTTCCTCGAGCCGCCTTCCCTTGATGCCCGCATTGTGCACCAGTATGCACTTTTCTCTATGATGTCTGATGTAAAAGCAGAACTCAGCAAGTGGCTACTGAACCATTCCGAGTTGTATTTCAGAGTGATCATACCTGCCCATCTGAAATGGGAAATACGGGATAAGCTCGATCAGGCTAACATCACGGAGCGTGTACTTTTCCCGGGTTTGTCAGGACTTAGCCAATGGCTAAAGCGCCATTACACACATAAGTGAAAATTTCACTAAGTTCTTTATGTTTTTAAGGGCCATTGCTGCGTAATTGCTTATATTCAGCATTGAAAACTCTTTTACATATTTACTTTTGATGAACCCGCGCAAATCAACACTGGAAAAAGCTATTTTCCGGCTAAGTGACTTTACCTGCATAAAATTTAATCCAAAACGTTTTACGAGTCCTGCCGCAGCCGCCGCTTTGTTTGGTTGCTTGCTTTTTAGCACTTCCTGTTCCCAGGAGCAGGAGGCTCATTCCGCAGCTGCCGCTGTTAAAGCACCCTCAGAGGCTACCTTGGCTACGGCAACCAAGCCGGATACTGTAACTCAAGTAACAGCCCCTGACTCCGCTTTAGCCGCTAAAACAGAAGTACCCAAAACAGATACTTCTTATCAATATCCTGGACCTAAGCCATTACCTGGTGCCTTACTTCCTCATAAACGCATACTGGCATACTATGGCAACCCGCTTTCCAAGCGCATGGGCATACTAGGTGAGTTACCCGAAGAGCAGGTGCTTGCCAAATTAGATGAAGAAGTGGCCAAGTGGAACAAGGCTGATTCCCTGACACCTGTGCAGCCTGCACTGCATGCCATTGTGGTTACCGCACAAGGGCACCCTAGTGCCGGTGGCAAATACCGCCTACGTATGTCTGATAATATGATTGATGGCGTTCTGGAGATGGCGAAAAAACGTGATGCTATTGTTTTTCTGGATGTACAGGTTGGCCAGAGCACACTGCAGGAAGAACTCCCGCGATTAGAGAAATACCTTCAGCTGCCGAACGTACACCTGGGTGTTGATGCAGAATTCTCGATGAAAGACGGAGGCGTGCCCGGACGGAAAATAGGCACTTATGATGCGGCAGATATTAACTACGCTACTAAGTACCTTGCTGACCTGACCAAGGAGCACAACTTGCCTCCTAAACTGCTTATTGTGCATCGTTTTACGCAACGCATGATCACCAATGCAGACGACATAAAGCTTAGACCAGAAGTACAAATTGTAATGCACATGGATGGCTGGGGACCGCCTTCACTAAAAAGAGACACTTATCGCCGTTATATCAAAAATGAGCCTGTTCAATTCACTGGTTTTAAGTTGTTTTATAAGAACGATACCAAAAACAATTCTCGTTTAATGACACCTGAGGAGGTACTGGCTTTAAAGCCAACCCCAATGTACATTCAGTACCAGTAGAAATTTTAGTTCCTGAAATAGTACAGCGAGCAGGTGCCTTACTCCTGCTCGTTGTACCAGGGGCGGTGAATCGAAGTATTAAAAACAAATTCAACAACAAATTTCTTATTCTTAGTCACTTACCACACTTTAAAAATACTCTGTAGTTAAACCAAAAAAACTGTTTAGCCGCCTATATTATACATAGCCAAAAAAAAATAAAAATAAATTGATTTTTAGGAGCAAAAAGGCCCCGCTTTTGCGTTACAAGAATAGAGAGCCTTCAAGCTTTACTTTATCTTGTAAAGCTACCCAGTCCCGAAGCGCCAGAAACCTCAAATACGAGATCCTATGACGCAATACTTACGATTATCGCTGCTACTGAACTTTGTAGTACGGTTCATCCAGATCATTATTGTGTTCCCGATGGCCGTGTTGCTTAGCTTTTACATCCCACCCTTCGGATCACTCGACTACGAGTTGCATTTTATGGTGTGCCTGATGCTGGCTGCCACTGTTTCTGTCATTATCACGAAGATCAGCAAAAAGCTGATCGTGTTGATGTTTATAGGTATGCTTGGCATGATCGCCTTTAACAGCACTTTTAAAGATCAGACCCTGGACGGTATCTATGCCGATTACAATGCCATGTTGGTTAACATGACGAGTAACCCGCACAAGGTATCCTACTTTAAACCGGTACGCGGTACCTATTTTCAGGACCAGCGCGTGCGCAGTGCCATGCAGTCAACCCACCCGAAGGTACGCGCCTTTGCCGTTGAGAATTCCACCCGCTATTTTCATGATGAGTATTACCGTAAATTTGGTAAACCCACCAGGTACTTTTCCCTCTTCAAGCACATTCGTCTGAACTGGAAATATGTTAACGACCCGCTGGGGATGGATTACTACTCCCCTCCCACCGAAAGTATGGGCTTGCTTGCCGGAGATTGCGATGACTATGCTATCCTGATGGCTTCGTCTGTGATGGCCATTGGAGGAGAAGCACGCATTGTTATTTCTCCTAACCATATGTACACTGAGGTAAAAGTTGGAACTGTAGATGATATAGATAAGATAAGTTTTGCGCTCCGAACCTTGTTTCCGGATGAGTTGAACGGGGGTAAGATCCATTTTCATGAAACAGGCGGTGATCTCTGGATAAACTTTGATTATACGGCGCATTATCCTGGCGGCCCTTTCCTGGAGCCTGAGCTGTACAGCGTGATTACGTTTGACAGATAAGCCTAAGCCACACCTGCTTGTGCGGTCTTTTATTTACGAATAAGAACCTTTACTCCATATTCTGGTTTAGATTTAGTAATCTTGCACTTGCTTTTTGCAGGTGTTTTTTGTTTACCGGAAGCACCATATCCCTTTTGACCATTGATATGAAAAACTGGATAATACGTTACAGTTTCTTTTTTATGGGACTCCTGCTGTTTGGTCTCGGAAATGCACTGGCTGTAAAAGTAAAGTACCTGGGCCTGCATCCATGGGAAGTACTCAATGTAGCGTTCTTTCAGAAATTCGGTTTTTCAATCGGCACCTGGAGTGTCATTACCGGTCTCTTCCTGGTGGGGATTTCCTGGTTCATCAGCAAGAAGTATATCAACGTTGGCACCTTCCTGAACGCACTCCTGATCGGCCCATTTATGGATTTCTTTCTCTGGATAGATATTCTTCCGGACCAGACAGGAACCTGGATCGATTACGCTTATTTGCTTGCAGCCATCATTATTGGAGGTACAGCTGGCGGCTTGTATGTGGCTGGCGGTATCGGTGCTGGTCCCCGCGATGGCTTTATGCTAACGATCTCTGACAGAACAGGCTTCTCCATCAGTAAAGCCCGTATTTTGGTGGAGTCGATCGTGCTGGTAATTGGTTGGCTGATGGGAGGCCCTGTAGCGCTGGTCACCTTTTTCTATACCTTACTGTTCAGCCCCATCTTCCAGTTCACACTTAAGCATTTTGTAAAGCTCCGAGACAGGATCTCAACACCTGTATTGCACGAAGAAGTAAAGGTGTGAAGGCTCTCCTTTTACAAGGAGCTTATAATATCCTGCTAAACTTAGTAACTTTAGAAAAATAAAATCAGTTTCTGCAGCTACGGTTTCCACACCACTGCAGACATAATTACAGACACAAACTATGAACACAGAAGTAAGAAACCTGGAGCCTAAAGCGCTTTGGAACAACTTTGCAGACCTCAATGCGGTACCTCGTCCTTCAAAGAAAGAAGAGCGGGTGATCAGCTTCATCAAAGAATTCGGTGAGAGTTTAGGGCTTGAGACTTATGTGGATGAGACCGGCAACGTGATCATTAAAAAACCTGCTACCAAAGGTATGGAGAACCGTCAGACAGTGGCTATCCAAAGCCACCTGGACATGGTGCACCAGAAAAACGCTGACACCAATTTTGATTTCGATACGCAGGGTATTGAAATGTATGTGGACGGTGACTGGGTAAAAGCAAATGGCACTACGCTGGGTGCTGACAACGGTATGGGCGTAGCTTCTATCATGACCTTGCTGGCTTCTAAAGACATTGCGCATCCTGCCATCGAAGCTTTATTTACCATTGATGAAGAAACAGGCATGACTGGCGCCATGGGACTGAAAGGCGGTTTACTGGACGCAAGCATTATGCTGAACCTGGATACGGAAGATGACCGTGAACTGACCATTGGCTGTGCAGGCGGTGTAGATATAACAGCCACAGGCAGATACGAGCAGGAAAGTACTTCTTTTGATGGCACCAAAGGCTACAAATTAGTTGTAAAAGGACTGACTGGCGGCCATTCAGGTATGGATATTTATCTGGGACGTGGTAATGCCAATAAACTAATGAACCGTTTGCTGTTGCAGGCCGTTCAGCAGTTTGGCCTGCAAATCGCTGTAATTGATGGTGGCGGACTTCGTAACGCTATTCCACGTGAATCTTTTGCAGTTGTTGCTGTTCCTCAAGCCGAAGAAGCCAACTTTAAAGCTTTTGTGGAAGATCAGAAGACAATACTGAAGAAGGAATACGCCACTACTGACCCCAACCTGCAGGTAACTCTGGAGGAAACTGCAGCGCCAGCGCAGGTAGCCACAAGGGAGTTTACCGGTCAGTTGTTGCGTGCCATTTATGCATGCCCGAATGGTATTTACCGCATGAGCCCTGAGATTAAGCACCTGGTGCAAACCTCTAACAACCTGGCACGTGTACTGGTAAAAGATGGAGAGTATAGCTTGCTTTGCTTAACAAGAAGTTCTGTAGATACAGAGAAAAAGGATCTTGCTATTGCTATAAAATCAGCACTGGAATTAGCAGGTGCATCTGTTGAGCTCAGCGGGTCCTATCCAGGCTGGATGCCAAAACCGGATGCGACCATCGTTAAGCTGATGAGTGACATTTACCGCTCTAAGTTTAACGAGGAGCCGGATGTAAATGCATGTCATGCAGGCTTGGAATGTGGTATTCTAGGAGCCAATTACCCTGAAATGGAAATGATCTCTTTTGGCCCGAACATTCGCGGAGCTCACTCCCCTGACGAGAAAGTGCAGGTAAGCTCCGTTCAAAAATACTGGGACTTCCTGTTGGAAACGCTACAGCGTGTACCGGAAAAAGTATAGCTTTTATTTTTATCCTAAAAAGCAGCGGCCGCTCAGAAAGTTTCTGAGCGGCCGCTGCTTTTAAAAAGGGTCATTCCTAATAATTATACATCTTCTCATAGTACTCATGCGCCATCCTGTCAGCGTCAAAAGCTGGAATCACATCGTGCATACTTTGTTTCATGATTTCTAACCACCTGTCAGGGTTGTTATAATACGTTGGTACGATTTCCTGCTCCAGAATGCGCATCATGTTCTCGTAGTCGGCATCATCCTGTACGTGATCCGGAAGTGTTACATCCGCTATTGGAATGATAAAGCTATTTTGCCCATGTTTTGAAAATTCCGGAATCCAACCATCCTGTACCGAGAAATTAACGGATCCGTTCATGGCTGCCGTCATGCCACTGGTACCGGAAGCTTCACGTGGCCTGCGCGGTGTATTCAGCCAGATGTCTGATCCTTGTTTTAACTCTCTCGAAAGTTCCAATTCGTAACCGGTAAGAACCGCAACATTATCTCGTTTGTAGGACACCCTTACCAGCTTATTAAAAGTTTGTACTGCCCCTTGGTCAAACGGATAAGGCTTGCCTGCCCAGATAACCTGCACCGGAAAATCAGGGTTGTTAACCAGCCTGAAGAAGCGGTCCATATCCCGAAGCAAAAGGTCAGCGCGTTTATAGGCAGCAAAACGCCTTGCCCACACAATGGTTAATACATCAGACCTGAACAACTTTCCGGTTTGGTTTGCAACCAACTTGAAAAGCTGCTTTTTCATTTCCATTTTGCGCCGCGCCAGTTCTTTATTATCATCCTTCTCAAGAGCATCTTGCATGGTTTTATCCATCCAGTATGGCACGTTCTGCGCATTAGTAATAGATTTTATTTCGCAAACCCCTTCGTTATCATACCACATAGAGCGAGCTACCTCCCCATGCAGCTGCGACACACCATTCGATACTTTTGAAAGCCTGAGTGCAGCCAGGGTATGATTAAACATCAGGGCGTGCATGCCTGTAATGTCACGAGCCTCTTCTAATGGAATAGAATTGAAAAAGCCCATTCTGTCGAGCAGGTGAATATCATGTTCTTCATTACCTGCCTTTTCAGGTGTGTGCGTGGTAAACACCATGTGCTGCCTTACCTGTTCTACATTCCCGAATTTGTTGTACAGGTGAAATGCCAGCGGCAAAGCGTGCCCTTCGTTCATGTGGTAAATATCTGCTCCACCCAGGGCATCCACTACTTTAGCACCCCCAATACCCAGCACGATACTTTGCGCGATGCGGGCCATAGGTTCGGGATCATATAATCTTTGTGTTATTGTCTGTGCCAGATGGTCGTTCTCAGGCACTTCTGTGGTCAGGAAATACATGGGCACGGTACCAAATACCTCAGGCTTCAATACCATTGCCTTTACCATCACGGGGTGGTTATTAATGTCAACCCGCACAGTGATGCCACTATACTCAAGATAGTTATAATATTTTTTCTGGAACAGCACACGCATCGTCTGGTCCTCATTCCGTTCCTGATCATAGTAGCCATACTTCCAAAGCATACCTATTCCGATCATATTCTGGCGCAGGTCAAAGCCACTGCGCATATGAGAACCCGCCAAAAAACCCAGACCACCGGAATATGTTTTTAAAGCCTGGTGGATGGCAAATTCCATACTAAAGTAGGCGACTCTTTTGGTGTACCTTTTATCTATATCGTGAGGGTGTGACCACCTGTTATACTGTGTCATAGGTTATGTTTTTCTTAATCTGCCAATTTGCAGCTTTTATTTTATCACGTCTCTATAAAAAGAGGTATTTATGGTGAACAACAAAAACTATACTACTTAACCGTACTCCTGAGTGCACCTGGTTATTAAGTATAATATAAGAGCTACGCATAGCGTATAAAACTGATACAAATATTGCGCCGATCGATCATTAAAAGGCAAATAGAACGAATATCATACCTGCATAGCTTAAATGTAATACCCTGAAGTTTGATGAAACTCACAGAGCGAAAAGCAAAAAAGGCAACAAAAAAACCTGGCGGTTGCCAGGTTTCAGATAGGTAGGAATGCTTGTAGTAAGGCTTATGAAGCTTTTACGTTAGCTCATGTAAAAGTCTTTTAGTCTTAACTCGTAATGAAAACCAGTCGTAATTGTTGCGGAGCATTTGTAAGTTGCTACCTTCTACAATGCCATTCAGCCCCTTCTCGCTCAGAGCCTGAGCCAGCACATTATCTTCTATCACGAAAGAGTCAACCACCATCCCTTCCTTTACAAAAGAACACTTTAAACCGAGATCCTCATTCTTGTAAACTAACACATTGCTTTTTGTCAAGCCTTCTTTTATTCTATCTAATTCCTTCATAAATGCTATAATTTTACATATATCACGCAAAAATCACGTTTAAAGTTCATATTGTTTTAATATAAAGTGAAAAAAGTAGTAGATGTTGGTGAATGGTAAAAAAATGAGGGTAAATGGTTAACAAAGGTTGATATAACATATAACAACCTTCTTTTAAAAATTTTTAAGCAGCTGCCCGTACTCACGTGCGAGAGCTTCGGGAGGGTAATGCGCATTTAGCCCGCTGGGATTTGGAAGCACCCAAAGCCTTGTTTTGCCAATAAGCTCTGGTTGCGGCCCAATGCTGGCGTTTTTCCGGCCGAAGGCTGTCCGGTATGCCGTAATACCTAACATTGCCAGCACCTTTGGCTCAAATTCAAGCACCTTCTGTACCAGTATTTCACCACCCTCAATAAGTTCTTTTGTACTTACTTCAGCAGCAGTAGCCGTCGCTCTCTCTACAAAATTAGTGATACCACAACCATAGTCCAGTAGCTCTTCCTGTTCGTATGGTTTCAGCAACCTGGGGGTAAAGCCAGCCGCATACAAGGTGGGCCAGAACCTGTTACCAGGCCGCGCAAAGTTGAAACCTGTTGCAGCTGTATAAAGGCTCGGATTGATGCCACAGAACAATACCTGCAGGTTTTCAGCAATCAGATCATTTACCTTCCCGCCTGCAGCTGCGGCTATTTCTTCTTTGGTTGGTTTGTAGAATTTGTTCATTACATCAACAGCAACTATACTTTAAAATGCATTTACGGCTGCTACAAAAAGAGTTAAAAATAAGTGCAAATTTTCTTCTAACCTTCTGCCACTACTAACGTAAAACAAACTTCAGGAATTTTACTATCACTATATAGCGCTCACGCTTGGCTCACTTTCATACATTAAGCTTCACTCAGAATAAGTACCTGGTGCTCTTTAGAAGCAAATTTATTGCAGCAGCCCCGGAACTTTCGGAAAGTACTGCCAGTGTGCGCAAACCTCTTTTCTAAAACGTTAACTAAAGCTATTAGACAGTGTATCAGGCAGACATCTACGCAACCCGCACTTTTCTGAAAGAACTCCTAGAACGCAGCACCAACTTCAAAGCCATGGAATGGCTTGAGAAGAAGCTGGACCTTGCTGCTGCCGGAAACGATAAAGATTTTTACCTGGCGTTCAGCGCAGCGCCACGGTTTGTCGGGAAAGACAAGCTGCAGTACACAGCAGCTGACGCTGAGAAAGCACAACTGATACGGAAAGGCTTTGACCCCAGCCGCTGGACAACAGCACAAACAGCTCGCACCTTACTTGTACTCTCACTTCCGCATGATGATGCAGAGGCGTTTTTGAATAAAATAGAGACCTTATTTAGCACAGCTGATATGGGTGAACTGGTAGCGCTGTATGCTGCACTCCCATTACTCCCCCATCCGGAACTGTTCATAAAGAGGGCCGCAGAAGGGTTCCGTACGAACATGGGAGATGTATTCGAGGCTGTAGCCCTGGATAACCCCTATCCTGCTGATTACATGGAAGATGACGCC
This sequence comes from Pontibacter sp. MBLB2868, assembly GCF_051904785.1. NCBI lineage: Bacteria > Pseudomonadati > Bacteroidota > Cytophagia > Cytophagales > Hymenobacteraceae > Pontibacter > Pontibacter sp. MBLB2868. The sequence continues at coordinate 2,080,027 of NZ_CP196710.1, forward strand.
TGGAACAACATGGTGCTGAAAACACTGTTCGTGGGCAAACCGATCTTCCGAATCTACGGCATTGAAAAACGCCGCAACGCAAAGTTAGCCCGCATCCTTTCTGACTATGCCCATGAACGCTGGGCTGCTGGCCGCCCTGTTTCCCCGGAACTATGGAGACCAATCGGGCCATTTATAGATGATAACATCCTGAAAGATATTGAAAAGCTGTTCTCGCAGCCAAACGAACTTGAACAGGAGGCTGCCGCTTTGGCCTGTGCCCAGAGCGAATCCACGCCGGCCAAAGAACTGCTGAACGCACACCCACAGCTTAAAGCCCGTGTAGAGAACGGTGAAATTACCTGGAGCCTTATTGGTGAAAAGAATCTATCCCTGAACTAACATCTCAAACATAATCTTACCTATCCTTTTAATCTGAGCTTATGAATACGCATAACCTGATGCTGATCGACCCGCACATCCACATGACTTCCCGTACTACCGATGATTACGAGCGCATGCGCAAAGCAGGCATCGTAGCCATTATTGAACCTGCTTTCTGGCTGGGCCAGCCACGTACAGAAGTCGGTTCGTTTAAGGATTATTTTAGCAGCCTGGTAGGCTGGGAACGTTTCAGAGCAAGCCAGTTCGGTATTAAACACTATTGTACCATCGGATTGAACTCTAAGGAGGCTAACAACGAAGCACTCGCCGAGCAGGTGATGGAATTGCTGCCGCTTTTCGTTTGCAAAGAGGGTGTAGTAGGTGTTGGAGAGATCGGGTATGATGACCAGACAGCTGCAGAAGATAAGTTTTTCCGGGCACAGCTCGACCTGGCAAAAGAAGTAGGCCTTCCGGTGCAGGTGCACACCCCGCACCGCGATAAGAAAGCCGGCACCATTAAAAGTATGGAAGTTTGTCTGGAGCATGGAATAGCCCCGGACATGGTGATCATAGATCACAACAACGAAGAAACAGTAAAAGATGTGCTGGACAGAGGTTTCTGGGCCGCCTTCACGATCTACCCTAATTCGAAGATGGGCAATGAGCGTATGGTAGAAGTTGTGAAGAAGTATGGCTCTGAGCGCATCATCGTAAACAGCTCCGCCGACTGGGGTGTTTCTGATCCGCTTTCTGTTCCAAAAACTGCGTCTCTGATGTTGGAACGCGGCATTGCTATAGAAGATGTACGAAAAACCTGCTATCAGAATGCTTTGGATTCTTTCGGAAAGAGCGGCCAGATGCACGAATCCGACTGGCTGATACCGGCAACTGTAGACCAGCGCGAGAAGTTTTCCGATAACTCTGTTTTAAGAGGAGGCCAGACACCTGTTGTAGGGGAGATCTCTACAGACAGTAAGTTAGAGTCAAACATTGTTCGCTAGGCATGTCTAAACTTGTAGCTTACCTGCAGCTAATGCGCCCTGCAAACATCGTTACCGCTATAGCTGATATCATGCTCGGCTATGCAGCTTCCGGTGCGCTGCTGTCGCTTTCGTTGTGGGACAATGGTTTCAATTCAAATAGTTTATACTTATTGGGCTGGCTGGTGCTGTCTACGATTGGTTTGTATGGCGGGGGCGTCGTGTTTAACGATGTTTTTGATGCCGACCTGGACCGTGTGGAACGCCCTGAACGCCCCATACCAAGTGGTAGAGCCACAGAAACAGGCGCAGCCACACTGGGGAGCTTGCTTTTAGCAGGCGGAATTCTGGCAGCCTGGCAGGTTTCCGGTATCAGTGCCGTAATTGCTTTAACTGTAGCCCTGCTCGCCCTGTTATACGACTGGAAAGGCAAACATCACCCTGTATTTGGCCCAATCAACATGGGTGCATGCCGCGGTGGAAACCTGCTGCTTGGCGTCAGTGCCATTCCAGCTGCACTTTCCAGCCTTTGGTTCATTGCATTTATACCTATCATTTATATTGCAGCCATCACCATGGTGAGTCGTGGTGAAGTACATGGTGGCAACACAACGGCACTGAAGGGTGCTGCCTTGATGTATGCCATTGTGTTTGCCGGGATCATCAGCCTGGCTTTGCTGCCACAGTTCAACCTGCTATACAGCCTGCCGTTCCTGTTGCTTTTTGCTTTTATTATTTTCCCGCCGCTTTTCAGGGCAATGCCTGCCAGAGAGCCCAAGATGATCATAAAAGCAGTAAAAGCCGGCATCCTGGCCCTGATCGTGATGAACGCAAGTATAGCAGCCGGTTTTGCCGGTTGGCAGTACGGACTGATCGTACTGCTTCTTTTGCCAATATCCGTATACATAGCCCGAAATTTTGCAGTTACATGAAATACGCTTTCCGTGTATCGTGCTTTATCTTCCGTAAGATAAACGCATACCTACACTCCTGACCATGATTTACGTACTTACCCATATACACTGTATTACCCACAACCCCTTAAGATGAAGACAATAGAACAGACGTTTCAGGTGCAGTTCAGGTATGGGGTTTACTTTACCGAAAATCTCTTTGCATCAGATAACAACCTGTTAACTGATGTACTGGCTCATAACAACACCGGGGAGCCTCGTAAGGCACTGTTTGTAGTAGACAGTGGCGTAGCGCAGGCACACCCCTCGTTGTTCAGGCTAATTGACTCCTACGCTGCTGCACATGCTGATAAGATAAAACTGGTAACAACGCCTATCCTCATCCCTGGAGGCGAAGAGGCCAAGAATGATCCGGATCTGCTGCAGCAACTATTATCTGCTGTGAATGAGTATGGCATCTGCCGCCATTCCTACCTTATCGCCATTGGTGGCGGTGCTGTGCTGGACCTGGCAGGTTTTGCTGCTGCCATTGCGCATAGGGGCATACGCCTGGTGCGTGTACCCACTACAGTGCTTTCGCAGAATGATTCTGGTGTTGGCGTTAAGAACGGAATAAACGCATTCGGCAAGAAAAACTTCATCGGCACCTTCGCTCCTCCCGTAGCCGTGATCAATGACAGTAACTTCCTGCTTACACTCGAAGACCGCGACTGGCGCTCCGGTATCTCTGAGGCTATAAAAGTTGCTCTGATCAAGGATGCAGTCTTTTATCAGCGCATCAAACAGGATGCGCAAAAGCTGGCAAACCGCGACATAGAGGCCATGCAGGAGCTTATTCATCGTTGTGCCGAACTTCATGTAGAACATATAGGAGGCGCAGACCCCTTCGAATTCGGATCGTCGCGGCCACTGGACTTCGGCCACTGGTCTGCCCATAAACTGGAGCAGATCACTAACTACAGGCTTCGCCATGGCGAGGCTGTATCCATCGGTATTGCGCTGGATGTAGTTTACGCACAACTGGCTGGCATGCTATCCAAAGCAGAATGTAACGATGTGTTGGAACTGCTGCAGGAGCTTGGATTTGATCTTTTCACACCTGAGCTGGCGAAGCAGGAACAATCAGGCCAACTTTCCATACTTAAGGGACTTACTGAGTTCCGGGAGCACCTGGGCGGGCAGTTAACGATCATGCTACTAAACAGGATAGGCACAGGAGTTGAAGTACATGATATTGACTCTTCGTTGATGCAGCAGGCCGTAAATACACTGCAACAAAAACACCAACCCCAGAAGCTTACACAAGTATAACCATTGGTAGGGACCGCTGAAAAATTCAGCCGTTGATTTTTCATCAAATTTGCAAACCATGTACCTGGATAAAGGCTACCATCTTACCTATTGCACCAATATCCATCCCGGCGAAACCTGGGACGAAGTATACCAGAACCTTAAAGAATATCTCCCACCACTTAAAAAAGAACTCTCACCAGATAAACCATTTGGTGTCGGTCTGCGGCTGTCGCATTTGGCTAGCAAGGAGCTATTGAGCCATGATGTGCTGGAAGAATTTAAGCAGTGGCTGAAAGTACAGGAACTCTACGTTTTTACCATGAACGGCTTTCCGTACGGCGGTTTCCATCACCAGGAAGTAAAGGATAATGTACATAAACCCGACTGGACAACAGAAGCACGGTTAGGGTATACTGTCCGGCTGGCTAAAATCCTGGCTGAACTCTTACCCGATGGCATGGAAGGAAGTATCTCCACTTCTCCTCTCTCCTATAAACCATGGTTACTGGAAGCAGATGCCGCAAAGGTAAAATCTGTTTATACCACCAGTACAGAACATCTTATAGAACTGGTGGAGGCGCTACTGGAAATCAAGCAAAAGACGGGCAAAACTATCCACGTTGACCTGGAACCTGAACCTGACGGCTTGCTTGAAAACTCTAAAGAGATAATCAACTATTACCAGGAGTGGCTTTTGCCCATCGGTGTAAAAAAACTACAGGACTCAAAGGACTTTACCAAAGAGGAGGCACAGAAGGCAATCTACAAGCATTTGCAGATATGCTATGATGTCTGCCATTTTGCGCTGGCCTATGAGAAACCTGCCGAGGCTTTTTCCAAGTTACGACATGCAGGAATAAATATCGGAAAGATTCAGCTCAGTGCCGCCCTCAAAACCGAGCTGCCAGAAGATGTGGAAACACGGGCTGAGATTGCTGAAACCATGTCAACGCTTGCTGAGTCTACGTACCTGCACCAGGTGGTAGAACGAAGTGAAGACGGTGAACTGACACATTACCCTGACCTGACATTTGCCTTGCAACATATCCGTAAACCAAACGCGGTAGAATGGCGCACGCACTTCCATGTACCGCTATTTACAAAACAGTACAACGGACTACAATCCACACAGGAGGATGTGGCAGAAGTGCTACGCTTGCTGCAACAGGAGCAGGTAACAAAGCACCTGGAAGTGGAAACTTATACCTGGGAAGTGCTGCCGGAAGAAATAAAAAAAGACCTGTCAACATCCATACAGCGAGAGCTGGAATGGGTTTTAAAAACAATAAACACACAACATGATGCAGAAGACGGTAGTTCTGGACGTAGTAGGCCTCACCCGGTCACTCATCGGTAAAAACACCCCTTTTCTGGCCAAGTGGGCCCCAGAAGCACAGCAAACAAGTATAAAACCCGTACTTCCGGCCGTTACCTGTACCGCACAATCTACTTATATCACCGGCAAATGGCCTTATGAGCATGGCATTGTTGCAAACGGCTGGTATTTCCGTGAAGAGGACGAAGTAAAGCTGTGGCGTCAGTCAAACAAACTGGTGCAGGCACCTAAAGTATGGGACGTAGCCCGTACTGCTGATACGAATTTTACGGTGGCTAATATGGGCTGGTGGTACAACATGAATACCACCGCCGATTATACTTTAACGCCACGCCCTCAGTACCTGGCAGATGGCCGTAAGCTACCCGACTGTTATACCCAACCCGCTGACCTGCGCGATAAGCTACAGGCGAAGCTTGGCACGTTCCCCTTGTTCAACTACTGGGGCCCGAAAACCTCCATCAAATCGAGCAAGTGGATCGCAGATGCAAGCAAGATCACAGATGACCTTTATGATCCTACCCTCACACTCATCTATTTGCCGCATTTAGACTATAACTTGCAGCGTTTCGGCCCCTCGGACCCACGTATTGCCAAAGACCTGCAGGAAATCGATGCAGTAGTCGGTGACCTGATCACTTTCTATGAGGCTAAAGGAGCACAGGTGCTGGTACTATCTGAATACGGTATTTCTGATGTGAATCAGCCCATCCATATCAATCGTGTATTGCGTGAGAACGGCTACATTAACGTGCGCGTAGAGCGTGGAACAGAGCTGCTTGACACAGCTATTAGCGAAGCTTTTGCCGTGGCTGATCACCAGGTGGCGCATGTATACGTGAAAGACGAAGCCAAAATTGCCGATGTCAAAAAGCTGCTACAACAGGTTGATGGCATAGAAGAAGTATTGGCTGGTGATGAACGCCACAAGTATAACCTGCCCCATGAGCGTTGTGGCGAAATAGTAGTTGTTGCAAAGGCCAATGCTTGGTTCACCTACTATTTCTGGTTAGATGATGCCAAAGCTCCGGACTATGCCCGCATGGTAGATATTCATAAAAAGCCTGGCTACGACCCGGTAGAGATGTTCATTGATCCGAAGATAAAATTTCCGCTGCCCCTGGTGGCTGGCAAACTACTTCGTAAGAAACTCGGTTTCCGTACAGTATTGGATATTATTCCGCTGGATGCCTCGCTGATAAAGGGATCACATGGCCGGATACCTGAAGATAAGAATGAGTGGCCGCTGCTACTGACAAAGTATAAAACAGAATTACCCCAGGAAGTGCAGGCAGTGGATGTATTTGATATCATACTTCGGCATCTGCAGGTACCTAAGCCAGAGCCAGTGTTTATTGCTGAAGCATAGTAAATAGAAACGTATTGAAAAAGAGCGAGGCCACTGTCTTTACAGTGGCCTCGCTCTTTTTATACTTTATACTTTTACTCCGCCGGAATGGTAAAGCCGAGATCTGTACTAATCAGGAAGGCCTTTAATCCGTCACTTCTCCAGTATTGCGAAGCACGTAGCTCTATACTTTTCAATTTAGTATCGTGGCTGCTGAAAGGCAAACCGAACTTCGCCACGCCAAACAAAGGCGAATAACGTACCCCTAAACCAACTTTATTACTTGTCAGGTCAGAGAGGTCGTAATCAGAAGTATAGAACTCCTGGCTAAGCGAGTGCTCTTTGAATGGTGCGAAATAATCCGCTGCTGTTTGCGTATGGAACCGATAAAAAGGATAGATGGAGAAGAATGGCCCCAGCTTGAAAGGCAACTCTACCTCCGCTGTACTTCCTACAATGCCCCAGTCATCTACATAAAAACGATAGAACATTCTGGCCGTGAGCAGGTCACTCAGGTAGTAATTAGCACGCAGGCCAACCGGTAACTTCAGGCGGCTATCTGGTAGTTTCTCTACCAGCGGCTCTGCCTGCTCCTCTACATACACCCTGTGGAATGGCGTAGAAAGTAATCCGGTCTGGTACACTAGATCTGCAGAAAGGGAAACCTGCAAACGCCGGTTGATAACTTGTGCCACATTGGCAGAAAAGTTAAACGACTGTCGCTTGTCGGTATCTACCCAGTCTCTACCACGCAGCTCTATCGGGTAAATAATTTTCCATTTATCAAAAAACACCTGGCCGGCAAAGCTCACTTCACGGTTACCGTCAGCCGACTCCTTTGCCCAACTTGCCGCCAATGACACTGAATTGTAATCATACTCATTGGAGCCACCAACCGTAATGCTTTTAGTTACCCGGCTAAGGCTGTTACGCCTACTGAGGCCAACATTAATATGCGTGCGTGTGTCAGAACTAGAGGCAGAAGAAACATTAAAGTCAATGTTATCAGTGGAGGCAGACGAATAAAAGTCCATCCCGAAGTTCACCAGCAGGTTTGTCACCGTATCCATCGGCACATTAACAATGATGGTTGGGGTAACGTCTGTTAACTCTTCCGTACCTATACCACCGGTTACCGGTGAATGGTTACCGTCCTGGGTATAATAACTGGCAAGTATATTTACATCGGCAGGAGGCAGGTCCTGCACGCGCCGGCTATTTCTGGGTACCGAGTTTTGAGCAAATCCACTAAATGAGGCCATGGCAAAGGCAGCCACAAAACCAATACATCTGTATACTAATTGCATCCGCAACCTCCTCCCACTTTTCCTCCGTTAGCACCAGAGGTACCCTCACGGTACGATTCGAAGTTGGTCTCAAAACTCTCCAGTTTGCGGGCACTTAGTTTCATTTCTTCCTCGTTCAGATAAGCTTTCTGAAAAGGTTTTACTGCCTCACAACTGCTCATTATTGCCATTAATGAGCCAGCGGCAAGTAAAATTCTATACTTTTTCATAGTTCAGTAGTACGCTTAATTTTCTGTAGCAGTTCTAGTTGCTCCAGGCTTTTTCTTATTCTTATAAAAGTGCAGGTTCATTCCTTCTGATGTCACGAGTTCATCCTCATCCGTTATCAGCAGGCACTCCACTCCTTTTAGTTGGTTGATCAGGTACAGCCCCTCCTCCTTTCCTAATACAGACACGGCAGTAGCCAGTGCATCAGCCAGTTCCCCGTTCGGGCAGACAATGGTCACGCTTTTTAGGCCAGAGGCTGGTTTACCTGTACGAGGATCAATAATATGTGAATAGCGTTTGCCATCAATCTCGGCAAATTTCTCATAATTACCTGATGTCACCACAGCAGTATTATCAGCGGTAAGCCACGAGAAAACCTTATCCTTCTCCAGTGGGTCGGCAATGCCTACATACCACGACTCGCCATCAGCTTGTTTGCCCCAGGTAACCAGGTCGCCGGCTGCATTCACTACGCCACCTGCAATGCCCATTTCTCGCATTATATCGCGGGCACGGTTAGCGGCATAGCCTTTGCCTATGGCCCCAAATCCGATCTTCATACCGGTCTCCTTCAGAAAAACACTGTGATTGTCCGGGTTAAGGATAATGTTCCTGTAATTTATTTTGGAAACTGAGGCAGCAGTTTGCGCTGGTGTAGGCAGTACTTTCATACTTCCGTCAAACTTCCACACTTTATCAATGGAGGCAAAGGAGATATCGAAGTCTCCACCGGTCATCTTAGAAATACGGTTACTGCGGCTAATGAGATCGAAAAGCTCCTGGTCTACTACCACAGGCTTAATGCCGGCATTACGGTTTATCTCACTGGTCTGTGAAGTTGGTTGCCATTCCGAGATCAGTGCCTCAATTCGTTGAATTTCTTTGATCCCGGCATCTATGGCTTCCCAGGCTTTCTGCTCATCGCGGGTAACAGCGGCTAGTTCAAAACGTGTGCCCATAAGCAGTAGCACCTTCTTATACTGCTGCGGCTCTTTGGTGGGTAATCGCTGTGCCTGCACCTGTAGCAGGCTAACACAGCAAAAGAAAAGCGATAGTAACAGGCTGCGGTGCTTCATGTCCAAAAGTAATAAAAAAAAACCCACTCCGGTGGGAGTGGGTTTGGTATTAATTTTTCTGAAGCTCTTTCAGGTGCTCAACATATTTTTCAGGGCCTCCTGCTTTGTAACCTGTTTTGGCAATAATATTGCCGCTTTCATCGGTTAACACAACCAGCGGGAATAAGCCTTCTTTGTCATACTTTGCAGCTAATTCCTCATTTTGTTTTGTCAGATCTGCTGAAAGCTGGTTCTTTTTCATTCTCGGGAAATCAAGCTCCAGCAGTACCAGGTTATCTTTCGCGTACTGCTTAAACTCCTGCGACTCCCAAACCTCCTTGCGCAACATTATACATGGCTTACACCAGTCAGACCCTGCAAATACCATCAGAATAGGCTTATGTTCAGCCTTTGCCTGGGCAGCAGCGGCCTCATATTTCACTTTCCAGTCATTGCCTTCTGCACTTTGAGCAAAAGCGGCATTCAGGCTCAGTGCCATTCCAAGAACTAGGGTAAAAAGAATTCGCTTGATCATAATCTCATTGTTTAAGGTTCTGCTGCTGCAGCTGCAGCTACCTACCTAAATGCTAAAACGATGCCAGAAAGTTTCTGTGGTAAAAAAAAATCTGACATATCTGAAACAGGAACTTATAGCCCGGATTTACCCAGGAGGTTCCATCTGAACAAATAATGAACGCTAGATGTTGGCCATGGAGCAATACTTTGCACCTCAGATGAAGTAATTTTACAAAACTTTTTGTTAATTGTGTAAGTCTACTAGCTACAACTGCTGTATCTTTGTAGTATTAGTATAGATCAAAACATGAAATTGTACCGCCGTATCATTTTGCTGACCCTCACGCTGCTGGTGCTCGTCTCCTCGACGGGTATGGCCGTAGGCATGCATATTTGCGGTGGAAAGCTACGCGATGTTACTTTCTTTGGAGCAGAGGCAAATTGCCCGATGGCCCAAAAGCAGCAGCAAAAACTGCCGCCGTGTCATTCACCAAAAGAGAAAAAAGCTGACAGCAACACCTGCTGCGAAGATCATCAGCTACAGATAAAAGAGTTGGGTGATGCCTTCAGCCATAAGATCACCACCCTGAGCAAGCTTGAGCAACTTAAGCTTTTTGCAGTTGTGAAGGCTGTTGTGCTGCAGTTTTATACTTCCCATAATACAGAAGCCCCCCGCTACGCGCTATACGAGTCTCCCCCACTGGCCCAAGACATACCGGTGCTGGTACAGTCTTTCCTTCTATAACCTTACAGTATTAGGTGCCACTTTGGTACACTGAACAGCTGCGGCTATACTTTGCCCGCTGTACGTACTACCATACCTTTTTTACATCGGCACTACTCCGCTTAGCCTCACCCTATGTGGCTAATTACTTCTGTTTAGGTTTAGAACATCATTATCATGATCGAGAAATTAATCTCTTTTTCGCTACGAAACCGGGTATTCGTGCTCCTTATATCTGCCATACTTTTTGGCTGGGGGCTTTATTCGGTGCAGACAAATAAGGTAGACGCCATTCCTGACCTGTCGGAGAACCAGGTGATCGTTTTTACAGAGTGGATGGGTCGCAGTCCGCAGATCATAGAGGATCAGGTAACTTACCCGCTGGTAACCAACCTGCAGGGCCTGCCCGAGGTAAAGTATGTGCGCGGCAGCTCCATGTTCGGGATGAGCTTTATTTACATCATTTTTGAAGATGATACGGACATTTACTGGGCCAGGTCACGGGTGCTGGAGCGGCTGAACTCTGTAGGTAATGTGCTGCCCCAGGGCGTAACCCCTTCGTTGGGTCCAGACGGCACAGGTGTGGGCCATGTGCTATGGTATACCCTGGATGCACCGGGAATGGACCTGGGTGAGCAACGGGCCATTCAGGACTGGTATGTTAAGTTTGCGCTGCAGAACGTGGACGGGGTAAGCGAAGTAGCCTCTTTCGGAGGTTTCCAGAAACAGTACCAGGTAACGGTAGACCCAAACAAACTTACTTACTACAACATCACGGTGCCGCAGGTGATACAAGCGGTGCGGGCCAATAACAACGAAGCCGGCGGCCGCAAATTCGAACGCTCTGATATCGGTTATATTATCAAAACCACTGGCTACCTCAAGTCTGCAGAAGAGATCGAAACCATTGCTATTACCACCAACAACACCATTCCGGTGAGAGTACAGGACGTGGCCACCGTGCAAATGACCGGAGAAAGCCGCCTCGGTATTTTTGACCTGAACGGTGCCGGCGAAGCTGTGGGAGGCATAGTGGTGATGCGCTACGGTGAAAATGCAGAGGAAGTGATCTCCAACGTAAAGGAGAAGATGGCCGAAGTTTCGAAAGGCCTGCCGGAAGGTGTGAAATTCAACATCGTTTATGACCGCAGCGGCCTGATCCACGAAAGTATAAACTCAGTTAAAAACACCTTGATCGAGGAAATGATCGTGGCCTCTGTTGTGGTGTTCCTCTTTCTGTTCCACTGGCGCAGCGCCCTTGTTATCATCATTCAGCTGCCGCTTTCTGTTGCTATTGGATTCATCTTGCTGAATGCTTTCGGCATCTCTTCCAACATCATGTCACTCACAGGTATCGCCCTCTCAGTGGGTGTGATAGTGGATGATGCCATTGTGATGGTGGAAAACTCTTACCGGCATCTGGCAGAAGCTTCGAGAGGAAAGAAGTGGATGGAAGAGGAAGTAAACAGATAAGGAAGATTCAGTTATTCAAACTTGAATTCAATGAAATTAGATAAAGAAACCAGACTCCGAATCATCGAAAAGGCCAGTAAGCAGGTAGGCCCCAGCGTGTTCTGGAGTACGATCATTGTGATCACTTCTTTCCTTCCGGTGTTCCTGCTCACCGGTCAGGAAGGCAAACTGTTCAGCCCCCTGGCCTGGACGAAGACCTTTATACTTATAGTGGATGCCATTGTGGCCATCACCCTGACGCCGGTGCTCATCTCCTTCTTTCTGAAAGGGAAGTTTCGGGACGATAACGCCAACCCGATCAACCGAGGTTTGGAGCGGGTGTATGGGCCTGTGCTCAAATGGTGCCTGAAGTGGCGCAAAACAACCATTGGCATTAACGTTGTAGCCTTGCTGGTCGCTATTCCGATGCTTTTCAGTTTAGGTACCGAGTTCATGCCGCCACTGGATGAGGGTTCCATACTTTTCATGCCTGTAACGCTGCCCGATGTTTCTAACGCCGAAGCTAAGCGGATTCTGCAGGTACAGGATAAGATCATCAAGTCGGTCCCGGAAGTGGAGAGTGTACTGGGAAAGGCAGGCCGCGCCAGCACCGCAACAGACAACTCCCCTATCAGTATGATCGAGACCATCATTATGCTGAAACCGCGCTCAGAGTGGCGAGAGGGAATTACGAAACAAGACATCATCCAGGAGCTGGATTCTAAGCTGCAGATACCGGGGGTAGTAAATGGCTGGACGCAGCCTATCATCAACCGCATCAACATGCTGGCAACGGGTATTCGTACCGATGTGGGTGTGAAAGTTTACGGCCAGAACCTGGATTCAGTGTATGCCGTGTCGGAGCGGGTGAAGCAGCAACTAGAGTCTGTTCCGGGTGTGAAAGACCTGTATGTGGAGCCAATCACCGGGGGCAAATACCTGGAGATTGACATCAATCGGGAGGCGCTGGGCCGTTATGGTTTAACAGTGGACGATGTGAACATGACCATCGAATCAGCGCTGGGCGGGGCCAGTATAGGCAATACCATCGAGGGCCGCGAGCGTTTTTCGATCAATGTGCGCCTGGCGCAGGAGTACCGGAACAGCGTGGAACGCATCAAGCGCATTCCACTGCAAACGGCCGCTGCAGGCACCATTCCACTTTCATCTGTGGCAAGTATAAACTTCACTGACGGTCCTCCGATGATAAACTCGGAGAATGCGCAGCTGCGTGGTGCCGTGCTTTTTAACGTGCGTGACCGCGACCTGGGCGGTACGGTAAAGGAAGCCATGGAGAAGATCAATGCTGAGGTTACGGGTATACCCGAAGGTTACTACCTGGAGTGGAGCGGACAGTGGGAGAACCAGGTACGTGCCACGCAAACGCTGCAGGTCATCATTCCACTGGTGCTTGTCATCATCTTTCTGATCTTATACTTCTCTTTCAAATCGCTAAAGGAGGCGCTGCTGAATCTGATCACCATTCCGTTTGCCCTGGTAGGTGGCGTGTTTATCGTGTACTTCTATGGCGTGAATTTATCCGTGGCAGTGGCCGTAGGCTTCATTGCGCTGTTCGGTTTGGCCATAGAAACAGCCATGGTGATGGTGGTGTACCTGAACGAAGCAATGAAGCAACTGGTGGATACCAAAGGAAATTCTTCCGAAACGATCACCAAGCAAGACATCCGCGACTATGTGTTTATGGGTGCGGCCAAGCGCCTTCGTCCGAAGATCATGACCGTATCGGTGGCCCTATTTGGTCTGATACCAGTGTTATGGGCAACCGGCGTAGGTACCGATGTAATGCTGCCCATTGTGCTGCCGATGATCGGTGGTGTGTTTACCTCCTCCATCCACATTCTGCTGGTTACGCCGGTAGTGTTTGAAATGACGAAAGAGTATGAACTGAAGAAACACGGCAAACTGGAAATCTACGATGCAAAACATTAAGATATATATATCGCACTCGTTGATACAATTTATCATTTCCCGTCTCGGAGGGGTTAGGGGTGGATTCCTGACCACTGCAATTTGTCTGCTCTTTGCAACTCCAATTGTGGCGCAGCAACAACCAGTTGCCCTGGACAGTGTGCTGCAAAAAATCCGAAGTAATAACCCGATGCTGCAGCAGTACGACCTGCGTGCCAAAGCGCAGGATGCCTACGCCGAAGGTGCCACCGGTTGGATGGCTCCCATGGTGGGTGCCGGGGTGTTCATGCTGCCTTACCCGGGCCAGAACGTGGAGAGCGACGAGAAAGAGGGGTCATACATGATCTCAGCAGAACAGGCGATTCCGAATCCGGCCAAGCAACGGGCGAAGCAGGCGGTTTATGATTCCAGGGCAGCTATAGAGTTGGCGAAGGCAGAGGTGGCTTATAATGAGCTTCGCTCACAGGCTAAAGTGGCATACTATAACTGGGTAGTGCTGGAGAAGAAGCTGGATGTGCTAAAAGATAACGAGCGCATCATGCAATACATGCTTAAGCTGGCACGTATCCGCTACCCTTACAGCCAGGGCAAGCTAGGCAGTATTTATAAAGCCGAGGCGCGCCTGCACGAGGTGGAGAACATGCTGCTCATGACGCGAAACGAGATCCTGCAACAGAACGTGCAGTTGAACATCCTGATGAACCAGCCCAAAGAGCAGCAGTTCAAAATCGACACGCTGGTACGTATACCGGAGCCGGTACTTCTTGCCGCTGATACCACTTACCTGAACGATTCGCGCAGTGATATCCGCCAGCTCGACAGAACCATTGAAAGTATGCGCCTGGGGGTGGAGCAGGAAAAACTGGAGCGCAAACCGGACTTCCGCCTGCGCTTCGACCACATGACGCCCCGCAACAGCATGATGCCGAACCAGTACACGGCCATGGCCATGGTCTCCATCCCAATCGCCCCCTGGTCCAGCAAAATGTACAAGGCTAACACAAAAGCTATGAACCTGGAGATAGAGGCGATGCAGCGGGAGCGTGAGAATATCATAAATGAGGCGCAGGGAATGGTGCGTACTATGGCGCTGGAGCTAAATGCCAAGCGGGAGCAGGTAGAAAATTACCGCACAAAGATCCTCCCGGCCCTGAAAAAGAACTACGACGTTACGATGCTGGCTTATGAGCAGAACAGCGCCGAGTTACCAGAGGTGATCGATGCCTGGGAAGCACTGAACATGGCCCAGATGGAGTACCTGAACAACCTGCAGGCACTGTATCAGTTGACTGTGGCTTACGAAAAAGAGCTGGAAAGATAAATTTGAATAAATGGCTTCTGAATAACAGGATAAAGTCTTCTTGATGCAGCATTCAATTATTCAAAATTAAAAAGTTAAAAAAATGAAACGATACCTGAACATATTTCTTCTGCTGCTGGCCGTGGCCTTCAGCGCCTGCTCCGAGCAAGCGCATGAGCACGACGGAGAGGAAGCGGCGCAGGAGACCACCTATACCTGCCCCATGCACCCGCAGATCGTGCAGGACGAGCCCGGCACCTGCCCGATCTGTGGCATGGACCTGGTGCCCACCTCCGCACACGGCGAGGACATTGAAATCACGGATGACCTGGCGTTTCTCCTGCAGCCTACCAACGAGACGGTAGTGGCGAACATTAATACTGTTAAACCTGAAAGCAAAGCAGTACCGACCTCTGTTGAAATGGAGGGCCTGATCACCTACGATGAACGTCGCATCTATTCCATTCCCGCCCGCGTGGGGGGCCGCATCGAGAAGCTGTTTATAAAATATAATTACCAGCCGATCCATAAAGGGCAGAAACTGATGGAACTCTACAGTCCTGAACTGTTGACGGCGCAAAAAGAGCTATTATACCTGGTAAGATCTGCACCAGAGGACAAGGCACTGATCGAAGCGGCCAAGCAAAAGTTGCGTCTGTTAGGTGCTACCGATGCCCAGATCAGTCACCTGATCCGCACTGGTGAAGCCAGCTATACTTTCGCCATTTATAGCCCTTATGATGGTTACGCCATTGGCCTGAACACCACGGCTCCTTCGGCCACTCCGAGTTCTACTCCTGTTACAGCACCCAATGCAGGAGGTATGGGTACAGCTAATCCTGGCATGGACCGTTCCAGGGCAGCAACACCTCCGGCAGGCAGTGAGCTGCAACTGCGTGAGGGCATGTATGTCAGCACAGGTCAGCCGCTGCTGCGAGTGGTAAACCCGAACCAGTTGTGGGCAGAGTTTAACATCCCTGCCGGCGAAGTAACCTCCATTGCCAAAGGTGCTCCGGTGCAGATTACTTTTCCGCAGTTGCCAGGCGAAAAGCTGGAAGCACAGGTTGATTTCCTGCAGCCGTTCTACGAAGCCGGTGAGAATTTTGCCAAAGTTCGGGTAAATCTGCCGGGTAAGCAAAAACTGGCGCGTGTAGGGCAGCTGGTGTCAGGAACTGCCACCTATACCACTGCCCGGGCCTTATGGGTGCCCCGCAAAGCCGTGCTGGACATAGGTACTCGTTCAGTTGCTTTTAAGAAAGTAGGTGGCTCCTTTAAACCTGTAGCTATTACCGTCGGCACTATTGCCGGCGATCAGGTGCAGGTAGTAAGCGGACTGGAGCAGACAGATGTGATAGCTGCCAATGCCCAGTTTATGGTGGACAGTGAAAGTTTTGTAAAGATAAATGAGTGATTATGCCAATAAGTGATTGCGTGATTCTTGACTCAATCACTTATCTAAAAGTATAAAAAAATGAAACGATACCTGAACATACTCCTTCTGCTGCTGGTCGTGGCCTTCAGCTCCTGCTCTGAGCAGGCGCATGAGCACGAAGGAAAGGAAGCGGCGCAGAAAACGACCTATACCTGCCCCATGCACCCGCAGATCGTGCAGAATGAGCCCGGCACCTGCCCTATCTGTGGCATGGACCTGGTTCCAGTATCGCAGAGCGGAACCGACAAAGGAGAACTCATGCTGAGCGAAAGCCAGATAGCTTTGGGCAATATCAAAACGAAACGAGTGAAATTTGGCGATGTGAACAGCAACACCATCCTAACCGGCAAACTGGTTCTCGACGAAACACAGACAGATGTGATCAGCAGCCGTGCACAAGGTCGTGTAGAAAAGCTATACATAAAAGAAACAGGTCAAACTGTGCAGAAAGGGCAGCCACTGTATGAGCTGTACTCAGAAGAACTCCTGACCTTACAACGCGAGTACCTCCTGGCTTTGAAACAGAACCAGGAGCTGGGTAAGGAAAATCCACGCTTCGCCTCTTTTCTGGAGGCCGCCAAACAAAAGCTCCTGCTCTTCGGACTGACAGAAGGCCAGATCAGAAACCTGGCAAAGAACGGAGGACTTGATGCGCGTGTTACTTTTGTGGCACCCACTTCAGGGGTTATAACCGATGTGGCCGCTGCCGAAGGGCAGTACGTGGCCGAAGGTTCTGTATTGTACAGGATAGGTAAGCTTGGTAAGATATGGGTAGAGGCAGAACTGTACCCGCAGGAGCTGAACAATGTACAAGCCGGTGACGAGGTACTGGTTTCGGTGCAGGGCTTTACGGAAGATGCTGTCCCAGCCAAAGTCACCTTCATCAGCCCTGAGTACAGGCAGGGCAGCCAGGTAGCCATACTACGCGCAGAGCTTCCTAACAAAGATGACCAGTACCTGCCGGGCATGCAGGCTAATGTGACGCTACCCGGTAAGAATGGTTCGGAACTGGTGCTGCCTAACGATGCGGTGATCCGGGATGAAAGCGGAAGCCATGTGTGGGTGCAAACATGCAAAAATACATTTCAGGCACGCATGGTAAAGATTGGCGATGAAAGTACTGAAAATGTTGCTATTCTTTCCGGTATCAGGGAAAACGATCAGGTGGTTACTTCTGGAGCTTACCTGCTTTACAGCGAATTTGTACTAAAAAAAGGAGCTGATCCTATGGCAGGACATAACCATTGATCTTAAAACGGATCTTAAATGATGGGATAGCTTTTCCTTCATTCAAGATCCAGCTTATACTTTATAATCAAAAATAAAATTCATTCAATAATTCAAAATCAGTTAACATGAAAAAGACGCTTTTTACTGCAGCCGTTGTAGCTGCCTTCACATTTACTGCATGCTCCGGGAACACAACCGAAAACACAGATGCTACCACAGAGAATCATGAAGGGATGAATCATGAGAACATGGAAGGCATGGACCATGACCAGATGACAACTGCTGTAGTAGTTGAAACACCAACATTTGAATCGGTGTCGGAGCCAATGCAAACACAAATTGAGCAATTGGTAGACCAGTATATGAAACTGAAAGATGCTTTAGTAGCCTCTGACGCCAATGCTGCCAAAGCTGCAGCAAATGAAGTATTGACAATTGCCAAAGCAATGCCTGTTGCCACACTTACAACTGATGAGAAAGCCTTTGCCGAAGAGAAAACAGCTGAGGTTGTTAGCAGCGCTGAAAAAATTGCGGCTTCTAACGATATTGCGGCACAGCGTGAAAACCTGGAACCACTCTCTACGTCTGTGTTCTCTATGGCAAAAGCATTTGGTGCAGCAAAAGGTACATTATACTACCAGCACTGCCCTATGGCTCTGAACAACAAAGGTGGCTATTGGCTGAGCTCCAGCGAGGAAATTAAGAACCCATACTTTGGCGAAGCCATGATGGGCTGTGGAAGCACAGAAGAAGTGTATAAAAAGTAAAGTAAAAAAGAACAATAAGGAAAGCGGGCCGCGTATGGTCCGCTTTTTTTTTTGCCCATACCTCCGCTGTTACAATTTTTTTGAATCACCAGACAACCTTTCCTCCCTCCGCTCTATCTACTGGTAAATATTCAGCAATTACTATGGAACATAACCAGTCCCCTATCCCAAAACGCAAGATGTTAGCAGAGGAAATCTTACAGTTCGTCTAAAAAACCAAACAGTACCTTGTTATACAAAGTACTATAAATTACCTTTGTATCATTACCAATTACCACGACACTAAACAAAATAACACTATGAAAAAATTATACCTCTTACTCCCGCTTTTATTACTCTTGTGTAGCACATTGTCCTTCGGACAAGCGGAAGGCATGCTTACCGGCCTGGTTCAGGACGAGAAAAACCAGGCGGCTGGCTTTGTAAACGTTGCTGTATTAGATGCCGCCTCGGCTAAAGTTGTTACCGGAGCGATTGCCGACATGGATGGCCGCTTTATGATCAAAACGCCTGCTGCCGGAAAGTACCTGCTTAAGATTAGTGGCCTAGGTTACGTAGAAATGCAGACGCCGGCCTTTGAGGTAAGCGGACCTGGCATGTCAAAAAACTTCGGCACACTCCAGGTTAAAGCAGATGTAAAAACACTGAGCGAGGTTGAGATACAGACGCTGCGCCCTACTGTTACCACAGAACCGGATAAGATGGTGGTAAGTGTAGAGAACACAGCCATGGCAGAAGGCAATACCGCATACGATGTGCTTACCAGATCACCGGGTATTTGGGTGGATCAGGATGGCAATATCCAACTCAACGGCAAGGGTGGTGTGCAGGTAATGCTGAATGGCCGCCGTTCATACTTATCTGGTAAGGAGTTGCAGAACCTACTACAAAGCATGTCTGCTGAGAACCTTAAGAACCTCGAGCTTATCACAAATCCTTCCTCCCGATACGATGCGGAAGGAGCATCAGGTATCATCAACATCAACCTGAAAAAAGGACAAGATTCAGGTATGAACGGCAGTATATATGGTGGCTATCAGTTCAACAGCCTCAGCACTTATACTTCCGGTACTGAGATCAGCCATAAGAAAGGCAACTGGAACTCCTTCGGAAGCCTTAACCTGAACCGCCGCATGCGCTACCGTGATATGGACATGGACCGCTTGTTTTTGGCAGAGAATGGCTCAAAAACAAAATTCGACCAGATCGGCTACGAGCGAAATGAACGCCTGGAGCCGTCTCTTCGCATGGGCACCGATTATGATCTGAATGAGCGCCACAGCATTGGCGCCATGGCCAACATCATCACAAACTGGAGCAACATGTCCTTTAACACTGAATCCTACTTACGCAACGGAGAGAATAAGTTTATTGACGCCACCAACAAAAACAGTGGTACTTATGCCAACGGATCGTTTAACCTGCATTATTTGGGCAAACTAGATACTACAGGCACTACCCTGTCTGCCGACCTTGATTATGTACACATCAGCAGCGAAGATGAATCTACTTTTACGAATATTTTCTTCACGCTGCCCGCTACAACCCCAGACTCTACGCAGTTGCTCAGCAACAAGAACCCAACCAGTTACGATATTTACTCTGCCAAAATAGATTTTATCAAACAGCTAAGCAAGAAAACAAAGCTTGAACTAGGCGCAAAAGCGAGCCATGTGAAGTCTGATAACGAGTTGCGATTCTTCAAGATGCGTGACGAGACACAAACGTTCGATGACAAGCGCAGCAACCATTTTATCTACACCGAAAATATTTTCGCAGCCTATACCAGCGTCTCTGCCACGCTTAACAACAAATGGAGCTTGCAAGCAGGCCTGCGTGCCGAGCAAACTTTGTCAAATGGAAACTCTATCACCAAAAATCAGCAGACGGATCGCAGCTATCTGAACCTGTTCCCTACCTTGTTCGTGCAGCAGAAAGTGAGCGACAATTACCAGATTGGATATAAGTACAGCCGCCGAATAAGCAGACCCCAGTACAGCGCCTTGAATCCATTCATCTTCTACCTGGATCCTTATACATCTGCACAGGGCAACCCACAGCTAAAACCACAGTACATCAACTCTTTTGAGATGACCCACACGTTTAAGCAGACTTATAACCTAGTACTGGGCTACGCAGTAACGAAAGACTTTATAGGTGAAATGCCAGAGCAGAATCCGGAAACGAACACTACCGTTTTCCAGCAGCGTAATATCGAGGACCTGAAAAGCGCTACTGCCACACTTGTTGCTCCTATAAAAGTTTCGAATAAATGGGAGATCAACAACAACATAACCGGAATGTACCAGGAGTACACCAACATGACCAAAAGTGGCGTGGTAGTGAACGATCAGGTTTCAGTTATCGCTAGTACAAATCATACTGTGTTGCTGCCTCAGGGTTTCCGACTAGAGGCCAACGCGAACTACCAGGGTCCTGTAGTATTTGGTTTATACCACGTAAAGCCGCAATGGTGGATGGATGCTGGTCTGAAGCGTAGTTTTATGGATGATAAGTTAAGCCTTTCCCTGAATGCAAGCGACATCTTTAAGAGCCGTGTACTTAAAATAACAACAGAACTTAACGGAAACGAAAACAACATCGATCAGTACCAGGGCCTGCGAGGTGTACGGGTAAATCTGCGTTACCGCTTTAGCAAAGGCACCAAGTTCCAGTCTAAAACACGCAATACAAACCTTGACGAATTGAACCGAACAGGCGGCAAATAAGCCGGTGAAATATTCTAAAAAAGGGCAGTGGCTATAGTCACTGCCCTTTTTTATGCAAAATTATAGACACTTTACTTGAGGTGAATTACCTTTATGCTTTCAACATCTAAAGCTATGTCGCAATACAATTTAAACTGGATACTGTTTTTGCCTTTTTTGGCCGGAATTGCTGTCTCCACCCAAACAGCTTTGAACGGGCAACTAAGAGTAGCTGTCGGAAGTCCTTTAGTAGCCGCTTTTATTTCTTTTAGTGTAGGTACGCTCGTGCTCGGGTTACTGATACTGGCAACAAAACAGGAATTACCGGCACCCAATCAGCTGGGCGGAATAGAATGGTATAAGTTTATGGGAGGCTTACTGGGTGCTTTCTTTATCACCAGTGTAATTATATCTGTGCAGCGCTTAAGTGTTGCAAACCTGTTAGCAATGGTAGTAGCAGGTCAGCTAATAATTGCGCTTGTTTATGATCATTTCGGAGTACTTGGAATTAAGCAAAGCCCTATTACCCTGACGCGTTTTGCCGGTGCAGTTGCTTTGATCCTTGGGGCCTACCTGATCAACAAAAAGTAATTCAGTTATTATACACCTATTTTATGTGTTGTAATATCAGGGATTGTAAGTAGTCTTGTTATCGGGCCTAACAAGTAGCCAGACTAAAAGCCCTAAAGGCCATGCTAAAAAGGCTACCACTATGGCTACTAACCACCCCGGTTTTCCTCGCTTCACCGCATCGTTATAGGACCAGATTATACTCCAGATATAGATCACCAGCAGTATAAGCCCCAGTATCATTCCAATTATTCCAAGTCCAAGAAAAAAATCTCCAACAGGCTCTTCCATAGTTTTTGCATATCGGTTTATAAAGTACTTTTAACGGCACTTAGCGCAAAGAGGTTGATTATCAAACAAGTGCCGTCACCAGCGGCAAGCATTCCCAAACCTAGAACCTTATAAGTCAGAATCCAGACTTATTCAACTTCATTCGGCGTGTTCCCCACTATCATATCCAGCACCAGCCCGGACCAGGTAAAGTCGTTCGCACCATGTCCCTGGCCGGTAAACGGATCATAGTATTCCCGAAAGCCACTCTGGGTAATAAGCTTTTTTACACTTGTCAATAGTAAATTGGCTTCCTCCTTATACCCCTTGCGAAGCAGGAACCGGTGAATGAACCAATTAAACACCACCCAGGTTGGACCACGCCAAATGTACACCGATTCATCCGGGTTAAAGGCAGCTTCCTGAACAGAAAGCGAAGGTATAGGATAAGGTACATGAAACCCGTTTTTGTGTAGCAAATGGCGTTGCAGAACAGCTTCACTGACTTTGATGGGTATATTGGGCAGAACTACCGGAAAGAAAATGGTTGCCGCGGCAATTCGTAACTGTTCCATTCTATGCCCCGCCAGATCGTAGAAAGCTTCATCCTCGGAGTTGTACATATATTTGAGAATGCTCTCGCAACACTGATCAGATCTCACTTTAAATTCTTCAGCATCCGGATCACCTGTAAGGGAACACAGCTCCGAAAGGGCCTGCAGGTTTTGGGCATATATGGTGTTAAAAGCCACGTCCTTCACAATAAAATTGTCCTGCCGATAGATGCTTTCAAGGTCATAGCCGCACCGGAAGTTGCCCATTTCCAACCACAACACTTTAAGGAACAGACGCCAGTCTCCCTTGCCCCTCTTAAAGCCCAGCACAGGGTCAAAACTAGCTTTCCAATCCATGCCAGATTCATAAGGCGAAATAATAGAAAGCAGCCCCTCTCCTTCAAAATTACGGTTTTGGTGTAGCCAGTTGTAGTATGCCTTTAGTTTCGGCAGCATTTCCCTGACAAAGTCAATATCTTTTGTATGCTGGTAGATCCGTTGAACCGCCTCGGCCACCAGCGGCGGCTGCACCAGTGCCGTCATGTGTGGTTTAGTGAGTCTTAATACTGATGTTGGCTTTAGCTGGAAAAAGTCGGTCAGGCGCGCCGGGAAGGGGTGTTTCCAGTAAATAATGTGCCCAATGAAACCATCTTGTTCCTGTAGCAGGAAAAGGCTGCGGATATGTTTCTTGGCCATGTCATGCTCCCCAAGCGCAGTAAGGACGTGTACATGAAAGCAGGTATCCCAGAAGTACTGAAAAGGATAAGTGCCGGGAGAGGGTTTTGTATAATGGAAGGTATAACGTCCATTATGCCCCTCAACCATGTTATCATAAAGTATCCGGCGTACCTGCTCAGTTATCTGTTCATCTGTGAGTAATGGCTCTGTAATTTTATTTTTACTTGATGTATTCATCCCAGGTGCCATAGTCTTGTGTTTTAGGCCCTAATGGTATGGCAAGTGCTGCAATAGCCAATCCAACCACTACGCCGGTAATACTAAGACCTGTAGGAACGTTCGTTAAAAACCAGGGACCAACTGCCACGGCAAGTCCAAGTAGAATGTTGAGAAAACGGCCAATGCGCATTGGTTCTCCCATACAGATCACAGACACCACTACAACCAGCGAACCTGACAAATGGAAAATATCAGCCACTGTTTCCTGGATACCTACTCCAAAAATTCCCGGGGCACATACCAGGCCTACTCCTAATAACATGGATACAGCTAATGTCCAGGGAAAGCTCATACCCCAGACAGAGGCTGCGAATACTTTGCCCGGTTGCTCTGGCAGGTTGATCAGGTCAGTGGCATACTCCTCTTTTTCACCGCCTCCTATAGTGCCTCCTTTCCAGAACAGTTTCCAGAAACTTTCCCCCTTCTTCATTTTCTTTTTAACGAACTGCAGCATCGCGATCACTTCATCCACTTCCAGCGGAATCATGGGCAGCATAATGGCTGCGGCTAACAGGCAGAAGGTACACCAGGCGCCCACTACCACTGGCTGAGAGATCACCAGGAAGATATGGACCAACCCCAGCGGAATCACCAGAATACCGAAAATTGCTACCATCCAGGGCATGGTGCGCCAGCGGGAAGGACTACCCATCCAACCCATCAGAAATTCAAATGTATACGCTAAGGCTCCCAGTCCCGCATCAGATATCGGTAATGAATGCGACATGCTGGAGTTTAACACCTGTTCCGTCTGGCCGCCAAAAAACGGGTCCCACACCGAATCTATATACCCTAGCTGAAACGCAGCCAAATAACGCGACACTACCCAACCCGCAAAACCGAGTACCATCATGATCCAGCGTTGTGGCCAGCTCGATGGGTTGTACGTCCATCCTGGGGGAACTTTCGGGCCCATTTCCATATACATGATCATGTTAGGCATGCCCGGTATAAGTATGGTTAAGGCTATTATTAAAGCACCTACCATGGTATCATTCAGGTAAGCCACCGCTGTCGGAGACCAGAAAAGCAGTGGAGCCATGGTAAGCCAGATTCCGAGAAAGCAACAGATCCAGAGGCTGATGGGCCTGTTAGGGGTAAGGCCGCGCCAGCCAAAGAAAACCAGAAGTGCACCGGAGATGATATCACTCCACTTCATGAACGAAATGCGCTGTTCCAGCGAAAGCCATACTTCCCTTCCGCCCGAAGGTGCCACAATGCCGATATCGTAATTAAAAGTAAGCGGCGAAAGCATTACCCAGGCACCAAGCAGTATAATGAGCCAGTAGATCCAGAGCGTTTGCATGTGGTGCATGTGCAGCATTTTCTTGCGCTGCTCCGGGTCCATTTTCATTTTACTTTGCCCGTCATCATTTTTCATTTTTTCATGATGTTGCCGTATTTGTTTCTCTGCCATAGGCCTGGTAACGCCACGCATTCCCATACCACCCTCCTGTTTCCCATCATTCATATGCTCTTTATGCTGATCATCTTTCATAGCTGTGTCAGGTATTTTTTGGTTGTTTGGATATACGCAGCTATGAACTGAAGGATAATTTAGTGCTGAATCGCCCCCTGTATCTGTTTTCTGTTTACGCGCACTAACAACAGCCTGCCGGGTACGTATTCTTTCAGAAGTGATAGGTACAGCTAAACCGAAAGAGGAAAACAAACTATGTCGTTAAAAGATACATTCCGAAAAGTCAAAGAAGAAGTTAAGAAGGAAGTGAAGGTGCTTAAGGGAGAGGAAACTAAGAACAAGATTCACTCGCAGGAACATGAATACCCGAATGAAGCCACTGCTATAAAAGAATACGAAAAATCGAAACAGAAACTGTTCGACATTAACCTTTGGTCGCACCTGGAAGGGATCAACTCCACTTTTGAGTTATACGATCAACGTGGCCGCAAAACCGATGCAATAAAACCAGAAGTAGGCTATTTTATCAAGATCATTCTTCCGGGAAGTGGCATAGAAAATTGGGTACAGCTCACGGACATTCATGTGGAGGAAAACCTGGCCGAGTTTACCGTGCACCCCAGCGAGAAACCAGATGAACGCAACGACGGAGAAAAGGTGATCAAGCATTTCTTTATCAAAGAAGCCAGCAGCACATTCAGGGTAGAACGTCGTGGTAAAAAGCTTATCGGGTATGAGATTGGCTTGAACGAAGGCATTAACAACCAGGGAGAGGAAGCCGGTGACCGTGCCCTACTCAATACCCTAACGGCAGAGGGCGGCTGGGCCGGTGTACAGGCTCTACAATGGAATAAATTGGTTTACTATTTTGTGCACCCTGAAGAAGCCAGGTGGCTCGACAATAAATAAGTATTATCAAATAACAGCTTTAAAAGCAGCCACTACAGAAATAGCGGCTGCTTTTTTATGTATAAAGCGTTCCGAGCATCAGCAGCAGCAGCAGCAGCAACCATATGCGACTCACATCGTTGCAAATAATACAGGTATGTATCACCAAGTATATCAAAACTTTACAAAAATATACCTATATAAAAATGTTTAAACAGAGTTTATAACCTTTCACATAAAACTATGAGCAAACAAGTTGGCGACTTTCTTATTGAACGAGTTAAAGAATGGGGCATTAACCGCATCTTCGGCTTTCCGGGTGACGGCATAAACGGCTTGATGGGTGCCTTACGGCGCGCAGAGGACCAAGTGGACTTTATACAGGTTCGTCATGAGGAAATGGCAGCCTTTATGGCCTGTGCACATGCCAAATTCACAGGAGAGGTGGGCATGTGTATTGCCACATCTGGTCCGGGAGCTATTCACCTTTTAAACGGTTTATATGATGCTAAAAAAGACCATCAGCCGGTAGTGGCCATTGTGGGGCAGCAGGCGCGTATGGCCCTGGGCGGTGATTACCAGCAGGAAATTGACCTGATCTCACTTTATAAAGATGTAGCCGGGGAGTATGTGCACATGATAACGGTGCCAGAACAGGCTCGCCAGGTGATAGACCGCGCCATCCGGATCGCCAAAGCCAAACGCTGCGTTACCTGTGTGATCGTACCGAATGATGTGCAGGAACTGGATGCTGTAGAACAGGCGCCACGTAAGCATGGAAGTGTACACACAGGCGTGGGGCACGCCCTCACCAACCAGGTGCCACCTATGGAGGCACTGCAGCAGGCAGCTAACGTGCTGAATGAAGGGAAAAAAGTTTCTATCCTGATAGGTGCCGGAGCCCTGGGAGCAGCCGAAGAAGTAAAACAAGTAGCAGATCTATTAGGAGCAGGCGTGGCGAAAGCACTGCTTGGCAAAGCAGCCCTGGATGACCGGTTGCCATACGTTACCGGCTCCATTGGTTTATTAGGCACTGAGCCCAGTTGGGAAATGATGATTGACTGCGACACCTTTTTAATGATTGGCAGCAGCTTTCCGTACTCTGAATTCCTGCCCAAAGAAGGCGAAGCCCGCGGTGTACAAATTGACATAGATGGCCGTATGCTGAGCCTGCGCTACCCGATGGAAGTAAACCTGTTAGGTGATACCAAAGCAACCTTACAGGCCCTTATCCCACTCCTGAAGCGCAAGGAAGACCGGACCTGGCGTGAGACAATAGAGAAAAATGTGCGTGACTGGTGGGAAGTGATAGAGGCCCGCGCCAAAAACGAAGCAAATCCGATCAACCCGCAACTGGTGTTCTCTGAGCTCTCCCCGCGCCTGCCGGAAAACTGCATCATCACCTCCGACTCTGGCTCCTGCGCCAACTGGTTTGCACGCAACTTAAAAGTGCGGGAAGGTATGATGGCCTCGCTATCTGGTAACCTGGCCACCATGTGCCCCGGCGTACCCTATGCCATTGCCGCCAAATTTGCTTATCCCGAACGTGTAACCATTGCCCTGGTAGGCGACGGCGCCATGCAAATGCTTGGTGTGAACGGGTTGATCACAATTGCCAAATACTGGAAGCGCTGGAGCAACCCGAAACTAGTGATCATGGTGCTCAAGAACCTTGACCTGAACCAGGTAACCTGGGAGCAGCGTGTGATGGTAGGCGACCCTGAATTTACGACCTCACAGGATGTGCCTGATTTCCCTTACGCCCAGTATGCCGAGATGCTTGGCCTGAAAGGGGTGAAAGTAGAAAAGCCTGAAGATATTGGCAGTGGCTGGGATGCAGTGTTAGGAGCAGACAGACCAGCTATTCTGGAAGTGCACACCGATCCGAATGTGCCGACGCTACCGCCGCATATTACTTTTGAGCAGACTGTGAAGTTCAGCAAGATGCTTATCAAAGGTGATCCACACGAGATCGGCATCATCAAACAAACATTTAAAGACCTGGTGGAGGAAGTACTGCCGCACTAACCTGATAAAGCACATGACTAGATAACCTGTTCCTATGCCATCCGCTACAGATGTCATTACGGATTTAAAAACTGCAGCCTATACTGTTCCGACGGATAGCCTGGAATCAGATGGTACGCTGCAGTGGTCTAGCACAACTATGGTGCTGGTTGAAGTAGAAGCGATGGGCACAAAAGGCATCGGCTATACTTACGCCGATGCCTCTCTCACCTATTTTATCCAAAAAACCCTAAAACAGCATGTAGTAGGACAGAACCCGCTGGATATTCCCGGTTTGTGGGAAGCCATGCTGGTGGCAATTCGTAATGAAGGCAGTTGCGGCATGGCTATGATGGCAGCGTCGGCAGTTGATAATGCCCTCTGGGACCTGAAAGCAAAAATCCTGGACCTGCCATTGGCAAAGCTTTTAGGTGCGGCAAAATCAGAAGCGTTACTCTATGGCAGTGGTGGTTTCACCTCCTATACTATCGAAAAGCTGCAGCAGCAGTTAGGCGGATGGGCAGATAAGGGCTTTCAGCATGTAAAAATGAAGATCGGACGCGATGCACAGGCGGACGTGGAGCGGGTAAAAGCGGCCCGTGAAAGTATAGGCGACGACGTGCAACTTTTTGTAGATGCCAATGGGGCATATGATGCTAAAACAGCTATCAAACAAGCGCACAGTTTTGCTGAAGAAGGTGTTACCTGGTTTGAAGAGCCGGTAACCTCTGACGATCTTATTGGTCTATACTTTATCCGGGAACATGTACCGCCAGCTATCCAGGTGGCTGCTGGTGAGTACGGCTACAATATCAGCTATTTTAACCAAATGCTGCAACAGCAGGCCGTAGACGTATTGCAGGCCGATGCCACCCGCTGCGGAGGAATAACAGGATTTTTAAAAGCAGGCTACCTGTGCGAGGCACATCATCTCCCCTTTTCCTTCCATTGTGCGCCTGCCCTGCACCTACACCCCTGCCTGGCCCTCCAAAACTTCTACATCGGGGAATACTTTTACGACCACGCCCGCATCGAGAACATGTTCTTCGATGGAGTACAGCAGCCGCAAAATGGCAGGTTCACACCTGATCTTTCCAGGCCAGGCCTGGGATTGGAGTTCAAGCATCAAGACGCGGCAAAGTATAAGGTTAACTAATCTTTAAGCTATGAAAAGATGATCATCACTGAAAAACATACCCATACACAAGAAGAAATAGATATTGAATCGTTAACAGCTGAGCTAAAATCTTCCATAAATGGGGAGGTCCGTTTCGACGTCGGAAGCCGCGCCACCTACTCCACAGATGCCTCAAATTACCGACAGGTGCCGATTGGGGTGGTACTGCCCAAAACAGAAGAAGATGTAAAGCAGACAGTCGCCATCTGCCACAAGTATAACGTGCCTTTGCTCTCCCGGGGAGGTGGCACCAGCCTGGCCGGGCAGTGCTGCAACGTGGCCGTGGTAATGGACCTTTCGAAGTATTATAACAGGTTGCTGGCGGTTGAGCCTGACAAGAAACTGGCGCGCGTGCAACCAGGCATTGTGCTGGACGAAGTGCGAAACCAGACACAGAAACACTGCCTTACCTTTGGCCCTGACCCTGCCACTCATAACCACTGTACCATTGGTGGCATGATGGGAAACAACTCCTGCGGGGTTCATTCTGTAATGTCCTCGTTGGAAGGGAATGGTGCCCGCACCTCCGACAATATAGAACGCATTAAAATTCTTACCTATGATGGCCTTGTGCTCGATGTTGGGCCGACAAGTGACCAAGAACTGGAGCAAATTATTACCGAAGGTGGGCGTAAAGGGGAAATTTACCGTAAGCTACGCGACCTGCGGGACAGGTACGCTGACCTGATACGGGAGAAGTTTCCGGACATACCAAGACGCGTATCAGGGTATAACCTGGATGAGCTGCTTCCTGAAAAAGGCTTTAACGTAGCCCGGGCGCTGGTTGGCACGGAAGGCACCTGCGTCACCTTTCTGGAGGCCACGCTGCAGCTAATCCATAACCCGAATAATCGTGCCCTGTTAGTACTGGGCTACCCTGACATGCCTACCGCAGGTCATCATGCCCCGGAAATTATGAAACATAAGCCCATTGCCCTGGAGGGGATGGACGAACAACTGATCACCTACATGCGGGAACGGGGCCTGGATATTGACGACCTTTCACTCCTCCCGGATGGGCACGGCTGGTTGATGGCAGAGTTTGGCGGCGATACGCAGGAAGATGCCGATAACAGGGCCAAAGAGGTGATGGACTACCTGAAAAAGCAGGAGGACCCACCCACCATGAGCTTCTTTGATAAAAAGGAGCAGGAGCATAAGCTTTGGGAAGTACGTGAGGCTGGTTTAGGGGCCACTGCCTTTGTATCGTTTATGGATGACACCTGGCCCGGCTGGGAAGACTCGTCGGTACCTCCCGAAAAAGTGGGCGATTACCTGATCGGTCTGAAAAAGCTGTTCGATAAGTACGACTATCATGCCGCTCTTTACGGCCACTTCGGCCAGGGCTGCATTCACTGCCGCATTGATTTCGACCTGTATACCCAACCAGGTATCGAGAAGTATAAACGCTTTACCGAAGAGGCAGCCCATATGGTAGTTGCCTTCGGCGGTTCCCTTTCCGGAGAGCACGGCGACGGCCAGGCACGGGGCGATTTGCTGGAGATCATGTATGGCAAGGAACTGGTGCAGGCTTTCCGTGAATTTAAGGAGATCTGGGACCCAGAATGGAAAATGAATCCGGGAAAGATCGTGGAGCCCTACGACCAGAAAGAAAATCTGCGACTAGGCAGTGATTACAGCCCTTACGAGCCTGAGACACACTTCCAGTTCCCAAACGATGAAGGACGGTTCTCAAGAGCCGTGCTTCGTTGCGTGGGCGTTGGCCAGTGCCGCCGCCATGAGGGCGGCACCATGTGCCCTAGTTATATGGTAACCCATGAGGAGGAGCATGCCACACGAGGCCGTGCCAGATTGCTTTTCGAGATGCTACAAGGCAAGGAACTGGACAGCGGCTGGAAAAGCGAGAGTGTAAAAGAGGCTTTGGACCTGTGCCTTGCCTGCAAAGGATGCAAAGGCGATTGCCCCGTGCATGTGGATATGGCCACCTATAAGTCAGAGTTCCTGTCACACTACTACGAGGGAAGGTTGCGTCCCCGTTCTGCCTACGCCTTTGGCTGGATCTATTGGTGGTCGCGGCTGGCATCCCAAATGCCTGAGCTGGTTAATTTCCTGACGCAGAACCCAATTACCGGAAGTATAGCCAAACTATTGGCGGGTGTATCGCAGAAGCGTCAGATACCAAAATTTGCCGAATACACTTTCAGAGACTGGTACAGTGAGCATCATCAGCATAACAACAACAAACCACGGGTTATACTATGGGCAGATACGTTCAACAACTTCTTTAAACCAGAGACTTTGGTGGCGGGCAAAGAAGTTTTGGAAGCCGCCGGGTTTAACGTGGTAGTGCCGGAGCAAATGCTCTGCTGTGGCCGCCCGCTCTACGACTTCGGCATGCTGAAAACCGCTAAGAAACTTCTTCTGGATATCCTGGAAGCGCTCCGGGAGGATATCAGAAACGGGGTACCTGTGGTAGGTCTGGAACCAAGTTGCACCTCTGTTTTCCGGGACGAGCTTTGTAACCTGTTCCCGAGAGATGAGGATGCAAAGCGCCTGAAAAAGCAGACGTTTACCCTGGCCGAATTCCTGGAGGAGCATGCGCCGGATTTTAAAGTGCCCGAACTGAAGAAAACTGCAGTTGTACATGGTCATTGCCACCACAAGTCCATCATGCGGATGGATAAAGAAGACAAGCTGCTCTGCGATATGAAACTGGACTACCAGGTACTGGACTCCGGTTGCTGCGGTATGGCCGGCTACTTTGGTTATGAAGCCGGCAGGCACTACGAAGTAGGCTTAGCTGCCGGTGAACGTGTATTACTACCCGCCGTTAGAAAAGCAGACAAAGAAACCCTGATCGTGGCTGATGGCTTTAGCTGTCGGGAGCAGATTGAGCAAGGCACGAACCGCAAAGGCATGCATATAGCGCAGGTGCTGCAAATGGCGCTTCGGGAGCAGCAAAGCCAGAACGGCAGCACACAGGATTACCCTGAGAGAAAGTATGTGGATGCCATGCAACTCCAAGCACCGGCCGGGGTAAAGACCAGGCGTATCGCCGCCGCCGCCTGCCTCAGCTTTATCGTTTCGGCAGCTGTACTGGTCATGGATTATGTTAAGGACAGTGAACCACTGCAGTAGGAGCCGCGACTCCTAGGAAAGCCACAAGTTACAAACTTGCGGCATACTGCGCATACTGCTTAAAAGGTGAGCGGCAGCTGAATAACCAAAGCCGCTCACCTTTTATAGCATTCAACTAAACTAAAACCGATTGTTCATTTCCTGAAAAATACGGTCAATTTCCTCCCGCGAAGCTTTCCTGTTTTGATTAGAAGAACCAAAACCTACCTCCTGCTCTCCGTTGGCAATTCCTTGCATGATGGCATCGGCAAACTCATCCAAAGGGGCACCAAACGTATGCAAACCCACGCCACCCAGGTCAGTGTTCACAGCCGGCGGCACGATCTCCACCACTTTTATACTTGTGTTTCGGAGCTGGTGCCGCAGCGACATCGTGAAAGAGTGCATAGCCGCCTTGGTCGCACTGTAGATTGCTGCGAAAGACCCTGGTACAAAGGCCAGCCCCGAAGTAACATTCATGATGTAGGCATCCTGCTGTTGCTTTAGCAAAGGCATGAGCAGAGCGGACAGGTGCATAGGAGCCTCGATGTTGATAGCGATCTCCTGCTGGTGCTCCTCCCACGACTCGCCTATCTCCGAGATGGGCACCCGGCGCTGAATACCGGCGTTGTTGATGAGCACATTCAGCTTTGGAAACACCTGCTCCAGCCACTTGGCCAGTGCCACTCGCTCCGAGGCCCGCGCTACATCGCACACCCGCGTGTGCAGCTGCGGATACTGCTGCTTTGCCTCCTGCAGCTTCTCCTCTCTCCTGCCGCAAATAATCACTTCGCTGCCTGCTTGTAAAAAGCGCTCTGCCAGGGCAAAACCTATACCCGATGCTCCTCCGGTAATCAAAATCGTATTTCCTGCTAAATTCATTTCCTGTATGTTAAAATATCCTCGATTCATACTTATACCACTATCAATTGAAAATTGTGCAATGAAGCTGTTTATTATTTTGTGTGCAACTTGAACCCACCCCTAACCCCTCCGAGGAGGGGAATCTCCAGTAGGTGTATAAAATTGAATGCGCATGAACCAGCTCATAAGGGTATTATTGCTGCGCTTTCAGATACACCACCAGCGCGTGCAGTTCCTCATTCGTGAGCATGCCGCCATAAGCGGGCATATCGCTGCCGCCGTTTACGATCTGAATTTGCAACTGTTGTTCTGTCCAATTACGACCGATGGTGCTGAGTTCCGGACCAGTATGGCCGCCTTCGCCGTGCATCTGGTGGCAGTATTGGCAGCCTTTCTGGTAAAACAGGCTCATGCCGTGCGCCAGCACCGGGTCCTGAGGCTTTGCCTGCACTTCCGCGATAGGTTTTGTCTCAAACTTCGGCGACCACGGTGCCTGGAACCCGATGGTTAGTAAACTGATCATGAACACCACCACACACACTACTGCTACCACGGCCCATGGCCTGCGCTTCGGACTGCGTTCCCCTTTATTGGAGAGCAGCGGCAGCGCGATCAGGGCGGTTATGCCAAGTATAGGCCCGATGAAGATTACCCACGACTCGATCTCGGGCGGCATCAGTGCAAACAGGGCAAAGATAGCCAGCATATACCAGTCAGGCTCAGGCACGGTGTGCACCAGCGAGGGGTCCGGGGGTTGCGTGAGCTCCGGCGGACCGAAAATTACTGCCAGCGCCACAATTGCTAAAATAACCGCAGAGCCGAAAATGGCGTCTCGCCAGGCGGCATCAGGCCAGAAAGGCACGCCTTCCTTCTTTAACAGGTTCTCGTACCACTGCCTGTATGTCTTGGGGTTTACCATACGCCCGGCCTTAGGGGGCTCGGATATGCCGTTGCGCAACACCTGCTGCAAGTGGAAACCCACGAACAGGAAGATCAGGCCGGGAAAAATGAAAACGTGAAACGCGAAGAAACGGCTCAGCGACTGTGCCCCTATGGTATCACCCCCGATCAGCAGTTGCGCCAGCCAGGTACCAATAAACGGCACACGCCCCAGCTGCTCAGCTGCTACCACCGCAGACCATACGCCGTTGGAGTCCCAGCGTAGCAATTGCCCTGTAAAGCCCATCGTAATGGTAAATAGTAGCAGGAAAACGCCGCTGATCCAGCTCATTTCTCGTGGGTATTTATAGGATGCAGTGATGAAAACGCGGATCATGTGTACTCCCACCATCAGGATCATACCCGACGCCCCGAAATAATGGATACCCCGGAGCACCTTGCCCATCGTAGCCTGGTGCGTGATAAACTGTAGCGACTGGTATGCCTCTTCAGAGGAGGGTTGATACAGCAGCGCCAGCCCAATACCGGTTACAACCTGCAATAGGAAACAGAACAAAGTAGCACTGCCAAAGACGTAGCTCCATTTGGCATTCGGCGGTACGGGGTGCTTCAGCACCGGCAGGATCGTGTCGGAGAAACCGGTGCGGTCGTCGAGCCAGCGGCCCATTTTCTTGAGTTTTCCCATAGCTGTTTCAGGCCGTGATATGCGTGATCGGAAGCGGTTCTGTATGGATCTGCACCTGCCCGCGCCTTACTCTAACAGCATACTGTACCATTCTTTTAGGAGGCGGACCAGCGGCAACGGTACCATCTTTATAGTACACACCGCCGTGGCAGGGGCACATGAACAGTTCCGCACTCTGCTCCCAACGCACCGGACAACCTAAATGGGTACAGTTAACAGAGAAAGCAATAAAGTTCTTTTCATCGTCGCGACGCAGCCAGGCAGCGGAGTGTACGGTTACGCCGGCCCACGGCTTCGGGTCAGGGTTATCGTAGGTTACCAGGTTAGTGGAACCGATGGCAAAATCATGCAAGCTACCCACAGTGCGCCATGTTTGCTCAGCTTTGCCAAAAAGAGGTGAAAACAGCGCACCAAGCACGGGTATGCCTGCCGCCGCTGCGGCAACGCCTCCAAGGCCTAAACTTAGTTTCATTAAAAAACGACGGCGGTTTTCAGCGCCTGTTTCTTTTTGCTTCATGTCTTAATAGGTTTATCCAGCCAATTAAGGCGGCAACGATGATGATAAAACCGGCCACGCCAATGATCCAGCCGGCTAAAATGCCCCACCCCAGAAAGATCAGGCCCAATGCCAGGAAGAATGGGTAGTATGTTGGTTTGGGTAGCTCCTGCGGCTGCGCCTTCACCCAGTCTTCTCTTTTTATCTTCTCCTCCTGCTGCTTCATATTTTATTTCTTTTCAGTTTATAGCCGCTGTTCTCCCATTCAGGTTGCTCCTCTTTACTCGATAGCCAGGTAAGAAATAAGTATAAAGAGCCGCTCAGGTAAATAAAGCAGCAGGGCACCCACATGATCAGGCCGGCCATCTGCTGATCTACAGCAGTAGTAATGCCCCAGCCATTGCGAATAGTACTGGCAAATCCATACGGATCAGCAGCCAGGTAATGGTGGTAAATGCCCAGCGGCGCAAACGTAATGAGCAACCCCAAAAGCGAACAGGCGATGCAGGCCGTGAACAAGTATACCACCCCTGCAAGTGGGTTAATTCTATATTTTGGCAACGGCCCCAGTATCGGCCAGGCAAACAAAACTCCGGCAACCAACAAACTAAAAGTATGGAGCAGTGGCAATAGGTTGAATACGGTATGAGAGGCCGGGAAAGCAGCATCGAACACCGCCGGTATATGCCAGAACCACATCACTCCAATGCCACTCAACCACCCCAGCCAGGGCCAGCGCATCATTATTTGTGAGATAGCTTTGAATATCTTCTTTGGCTTTTGGGCCACTTGTTTGGGAAGCCCCAGCACTAACATGGGTGCGCACAGCAATAATATAACAATGTGGCTTATCATATGCGCACTGAACAGGTAGTGCATCGCCAGGAAATGGAGCGGAGAGGTCTGTACCAGCAAAAGCAGTAGCAAAGCTGCAAAGTATAATCCGGCTCCTTTTTGCAGCCTGCCACCTGAAAGCAGGAAGTATAAACCTGCCATAGCAACAAAGATGACTAACATGCCCGGGTTCAGCAACCAGTTATTCCATACTGAACCAGCCGCAGTATTTACGCCGCACAGCGGAATATCTGAGAATGATATGTCGAGCAACACTTGTCTCATAGCAGTAGCCTTGGTAAAACGTACACTACCGTAAACACCACCAGCCACACCACATCCACAAAGTGCCAGTAAATGCCTACCGTGCTTATCACTGAAGAGCCGGGTCTGTCGAAATCACCGGCGGCGGCCAGCTTAAGCACAATGCCAAGTATAATAAGGCCGATGAGTACATGCAGCCCATGAAAACCTGTGATTGTGTAAAAGCTGGTGCCAAAGGTATTTTTGCTGATGGTCAGGTTTTCGTGTAGCAGGCTCCAGTACTCTTTTCCCTGGCCGAGCAGGAACACCACACCCAACACAATGGTAGCGAACAGCCATCGCTTCAGGTGTTTCACCTCTCCTTTTCTATAGTTCTTTTCGGCACGCCAGAAGGTAAAGCTGCTCGAGAAAAGCAGCACAGAGAAAATGCCTGTTGATTTTAAGTTCAGCATCTGCCAGGCCTGGCTGTCGTACCCCGGCTCAAAGGCAAAGTATACAAAGCCGAAGAGCAGCGACAGAAAGAAGATCGCTTCAGTGCCGATTACCAGGTACATCATCAGTTTATTTTCCATGGATCATTTTCTTGTTGCCAGTAAGGATATTCCTGCTTCAGGTCGCGCAGGGGCCGGAAACTTTGCACCGGGGGTACTTCTTCAAAGTTCTGCAGCTTCGGCGGCGAGGTGGTAAGCCACTCCAACGTATAGGCATCCCAGGGATCATCAGGAGCAGGACTACCGCTTTTTATACTTTTATATAGAATATACATCAGGTATAAAATGGAGAAGCCCATGATAAACGCCCCCGCCGTGGAGATCAGGTTCAGGATAGTATAGCCGGGCAGGTCCTGATAGGTATAGACGCGGCGCGGCATGCCCATGGCACCCAAGGCGTGCTGCACCAGAAACGTCAGGTTAAAGCCGATCACGAAGAGCCAGAAAAACCATTTACCCTGCTTCTCCGGGATCATGCGCCCGCTCATTTTCGGAAACCAGTAGAAAAGCCCTGCAAAAAGGCCGAACAAACTGCCTCCTACAAACACATAATGCAGGTGCGCCACTACATAATAGGTATCAGTTAGTTGCCAGTCGATAGGTACTATGGCAAAAGAAACTCCGCTCAGGCCGCCGATGGTGAACTCCACCAGAAACGCGCAGGCAAACAGCATGGCCGTGGTAAAGCGCAGCGAGCCACCCCACATGGTGCCCAGCCAGTTGAAGATCTTCACCCCTGTCGGGATGCCGATGAGCATGCTGCTGGCGGCAAAAAAGCTGTTCACGGTAATGCCAAGGCCGGTGGCAAACATGTGGTGAATCCAGACGCCAAAGGCCAGCAACGCAATGGCAATACCCGAGGCTACCACAAAGGCATAGCCGAAAATGGGCTTACGGGAGAACACCTGGAACACCTCCGACAGCACACCAAAGGCAGGCAGAATGAGAATGTATACTTCCGGGTGGCCAAACAACCAGAACAGGTGCTGCCAGAGCAGCGACGAGCCACCCCCTACGTTATCAAAAAAATGCGCCTGCAACTGCCTGTCGAGTAGCAGCATCGCCAGCGCCGCATTCAGCGACGGAAACGAAGCCAGCACCAGGAAGGAATTGACCAGCACCATCCAAACAAACACCGGCAGCTTCCGCATACTCATACTTGGCACCCGCATCTTCAGGATCGTGACAACCAGGTTTACCGACGTACTTACCGTGCCCGTGCCGGCAAGTAGCAGGCCGATGCAGTAGTAGTCGATGCCGGGACTGGGGGAGTAAGGCCGCTGGTTGAGTGGTGCATAGTTAAACCAGCCGGCATCCGGAGCCCCACCGGCAAAAAAGCTGAAGTATAGAAGCAGTCCGCCTAAAAAGGCGATCCAGAAGCTGAAGGCATTCAGGCGCGGATAGGCCATGTCGTTGGCCCCTATCATCAGCGGCGACAGGTACACCGAAAACCCAAGTATAGCCGGCGTCATTACCAGAAAGATCATGGTGGTGCCGTGCATCGTAAAGATCTGGTTGTAGAGCTCCGGGTCCAGGAAACCATTGCGTGGCAGCGCCAGCTGCGTGCGCATCAGCAGGGCTCCTACCCCTCCCAGCAGCATAAAGAACAGCGCCATCCACAAGTACATGATACCGATCTGCTTGTGGTCTACAGATGATATCCATTGTAGCAGCCCCTGGCTGTCTTCCAGTTCTACGCCTGGCAAGGCAGTTTCAGGTTCCGGTATGTGTAGTTTCCCCATTCTTACTTCAGTCCTGAGATATAGGCCACAAGGGCATTGATAGAATCCTGTTCAAAAATAAAGCGTGGCATATGAGCTCCCGGCTTCACCGCCTGCGGATCAGAAAGCCACGCCCGCAGATTTTCTTCCGTGGTAGGCATCATGCCGGCGAGCATCACAGGTCGACTAGCGAAGTGCGTCAGGTCCGGCCCCGATTGCCCCTGCGCCACCGTACCGCGTATGGCGTGACAGTTGCCGCAGGTGGAGCGGTTAAAGATGGCTTTCCCTTTTTGCGCCAGCGCCGTAGCAGGCTCCTGCGCCGGCTGGTCTTTTTGCAACAGCCACTGCTGGTACTCGTCCCACTCCTGCGCCACCACCCGCACCCGCATCCAGGCATGCTGCGCGCCACAGAACTCACTGCATACGCCTTCGTATACACCCGGCTCTTTTATGTTAAGCCACAGGTGCGTTGTCTTGCCCGGGAACATATCCATTTTCTGCCCCAGCTCCGGTACCCACCAATCGTGGATCACATCGGAAGAGGCAAACTGTAGCAGTATCTTTTTATTCACAGGCAGGTGCACTTCGTTGGCTGTAACGGCCCCAGTTCCTGGATAGCGAGCCTCCCACCACCACTGGTGCCCCGTCACGATCACATCAGGGGTTTGCGAGGCTATTTCAGGATGAACTTCCCGCATGGTATCGACAGTCATAATAAAAAACCCGACCACCATCAAGAAGGGGATCCCGATCATCACGGCCTCTACTTTTTTATTCCCTGCGCTCTGTACCGGTTCTTCGGCCCCAGGTTTTGCCTTGAACTTTATGACTACATAAACTAACAGTGCTACCACTATCAGCAAAATGAATAATGCAGCAATGATGAAGTAGTTTGTTAGGTTTAGCAGCTTGCTCGCCTCAACAGAGGCCGGGTCGAAGATAGAAAGGGATAAAAAAACTGTTGCGTGTATAGTAAAGCCCTTTGTCATGCAATAGTTCTGTTTAATGCTTCACAAACTGGTGAGAAGTTCCTGCTGCTGCTGCTGCTTTGTTATACTTGACGAAAATGTAAAAGTTTACAAAGCCGGGAGCGGTGAGTTTATATGCATGTTTCTGCCCTGGCTATAGGCTTATTAGTCACGGTTCTTAAACAGTTTGTACAGAGATACTACAGACGAAAAATTAATAACCATACCAGTTAAGCAGTAAATACAAATCCTTTTCTGTTTTGTAGCCATATGCACCATATACTGCGCTGCGCCAGCTGCCTGCCCTAACACGATTCCTCCCATTGCTACGTCCAATAGCCTCGACTGCTTCCGGAACCTGGTGGCTGCCATGGCCAGAAACATTGTACCGGCATAGCCACCCAAACTAATCACACCATCCGGCATTCCGAAAAGCACAGCATCCTTCGAAGTGTTCACTTTATGAGTGTCAAAGATTTTAGCAGGTATGTCTGGTAACTTTTTTATGTACCCCATCTGGAAAAGGGAAATCAGGCTGAAATCAACTAAACCAACCGCTGAAAGTGCTGCAATCTCACGCCGCATCTGCGTTGCAGTGGTATCGTCCTTCCTAATTTTATCGATTACTGTAGTTTGTGATGTCATAGGCTTAATGTTTAGCTCTCGTTTACGAGCCGAATTCTAGTGCAGTTATTGATAATGTCATAGTACTCAGACTAGTACCTTAATATCTGGTGGAAAACACTGGTTTCTGCAGCATAGACCGCTGTTAATAACAATCTTTCAGGTGGTGGCGTAACATCAGCAAAGACAGAATCAATATTTGAACGAATGAACTATGGATACAAATAACATGGAGCGTAAAGGAGTTGTCGTTATAACAGGAGCATCAGCAGGTTTAGGCCGTGCCTGCGCCCGGGAGTTTGCAAAGAACGGTTATGATGTTGGCCTGCTGGCCCGAGGAATAGACGGGCTGGAGGGTGCAAAGCATGAAGTACTGCAAATGGGCCGCAAAGCAGTGTATGTGCAGGTAGATGTAGCTGACGCTCAAGCTGTGGATGATGCTGCCACCAAAATTGAAGAAGAGCTCGGGGAGATAGATGTATGGGTAAATAATGCTATGAACAGTGTTTTCAGCCCTATAAAGGAAATGCAACCCGATGAATATAAGCGTGTGACTGAAGTTACTTACCTGGGCCAGGTTTACGGAACGTTGTCAGCTTTAAAGCGCATGCTTCCCAGAGACAAAGGCTCGATCATTTTAGTCGGATCTGCTTTAGCTTACAGGGGCATACCACTACAGTCAGCTTACTGCGGCTCCAAACATGCTATCCAGGGATTCTTTGATTCATTAAGGTCCGAGCTGATGCACGATAAAAGCAAGGTAAAGGTAACTATGGTGCAACTACCGGCCATGAATACCACCCAATTCGGGTTTGTGAAAACACGCCTACCCAACAAGCCAAAGCCTATGGGGAAAATCTATCAACCAGAAGTGGCTGCAAAGGCAATTGTTTTCGCTGCCGAGCATGACCGACGCGAGATTTATGTGGGATACCCAACAGTGCAAGCGATTGTGGGAGATAAGATTGCTCCGGAACTAGGCGATTATATTTTAGCAAAAACAGGTTTTGAGGGGCAGCAAACCAATATACCGGAAGATCCGAACCGAAAAAACAACCTATGGGAGCCAATTCCGGGAGACCATGGCGCTCATGGAACATTTGATGCAGAAGCAACTGATTTTAGCCCTGAGTTCTGGCTAAGCAAAAACAAGAACAAAATATTGACAGGTATTCTGGGCTTGGGTGGCGTATTATTAGGAACTATGGCAGCAAAGCATTTTATGGATGAAGGTGAATAATCTTAAACTCTTCACCCTAAGCAAAGCTCACCGGTATGCATACCGGTGAGCTTTTTTTCTATATTTCATAAATTGTATACTTTGTGGTTGGCATTAGACCAGGAAGTAGAATACCCGTCTTCGTATTTCCAAAAAATAGATTATCTCAGTAACTTTTATACCATGACTACTGAAGTTCACGTGTCTTTTTTCAAACAAACGGCTTCACAATTATATAGAAAACTGAAGTGAGGGATCAAGAGTAAAAAAAATTTATCGATTCCACTTTTTTCATACTAAGTTGGTGTGTAATTTGTATCATCTGTTACAGCATTTAATCACTAACAGCCGAGGGAGGGTAACATCATGGTAAATTCTTCATTATTAATATCATACGGAGTTGATCCTGAAAACAAGTTACTTTACAGTAAATGGATTGCTCCCTTCACCAGCGAACAGTATCGTGCAGGACTTCAGCACCTTGCTGAGGTGATACACAATAACCACATTAAACTTTGGATACATGAAAGCATTGGCATCAACGAAATAGCCAGCCTGGACCAAAAATGGACTACTGAAGTTCTGGCCCTGATTCTTGTACAAAGTACCCTGGAATACCTCGCTATTGTTCGCCCCGATACAAAGGAACAGGTTGTTGTAGCAGGAAACATACTTCGCGAAAAAGCTTACAGGATTTTTGGCAAATCGGTTCGGGTTGAGTTCTTCGATTCTACTGAAGAGGCTAAGGCCTGGCTGATACCTAAACGCCAGTATTATAAATTACCCGCCCTAAGTGATCCTTCACAAAAAATAGACTAGACAAGCGGTTTTTCTGCAAGCAGAAAAACCGCACCCTTTACTGCCTGAACAATTATACAGCTGCTCATAAAGCTAAATCTCAGCCAAGTAAAACCAATAAAGGGATGTAAAATATTTTAGTTCTTTTATTTGCGAACTAAAAGAACTAACTATATCTTTGTGCTGTTCTTAACTAGAACGACAGCTAAAATTTATAATGAATTTAACCGAACAAAAGAAAGCACTTATTGAGAAGATCGGTGTCTTCCATGAGAAAATGGGGATGCAGCCAGCTGCAGGCCGCATTATGGGCTTAATGTTTGTTTCCGATAGACCAGAGCTCACTTTTGATGAGATACGTGAAACACTTAATATTAGCAAGAGTGCGACCAGTACAGCCTTAAATCTGCTTATTGAAACGGGCCCGGTAGAGTACATTACCTTTCCGGGTGACCGAAAACGCTATTTCAAATTAAAGACATCTAACTGGCGCGACTCCCTTACAAAACGCTTCAATAATATCATCAATTTTAAGAGTTTACTTATAGAAGTGTTGGAATCAAGGTCAGAAAAATCATCTGAGTTTAACAGCTGCCTCTCAGAATTTATTGATTTCCTGGAGTACATGCAGCAGGAGTTACCTGTACTGCTTGAGAGATGGGAAAATAGCAGAAAATAAAATTTTTTATAAGATTAGTTCTTTTTATTCAGAACTAAATAGTAATAGATACAAAATTATAAACTACAATACCGTGATTAAAAAGCAAATACTTATTGGCCTGATGGTGTTGCTCATGAAGCCTGTTTTTGCACAGGAGCAGGACGGAAGTACCGTGAAAGAGTTGACGCTACAGGAAAGTATAAACTATGCGCTGGAGCACAACGAGGACATCAAAAAAGCAACTTATGATGAGATGGGCTCCAGGTACCAGATTAACGAAGCCAAAAGTGCCGGATTGCCGCAGGTAAGTGCTACTGGTACATTTGATTACTACCCAAACCTGCCAACTCAGATCCTTCCGGGTGCCATTGTTGGTAAGCCTGGTACTGATGTGCCGGTAAAATTTGGTAAGGATTATAACGTGCAGGGAGGCGTTACACTGCAGCAGTTGCTTTTCAGCCAATCTTATTTTGTTGGTTTGAAAGCGGCAAAAAGTGCAGAAGACTTGTATCGCCTGCGAAAAGAAATGACACAGGAGGAAGTGATCTACAATGTAGGTACTGCCTTTTTTATGGTGCAGCAGACCAAGGAACAGTTTAAGAGTATTGAGGCAAACCTTGATAAACTGGCGCAGCTGGAAAGAATCCTGACCCTGCAGTATAAGAATGACCTGGTGAAAAAAGTGGACGTTACACGCATTCAGGTAAACAGAACAAACCTGGAGAACACAAAGAAAAGCCTGCAAACCGGTTATGAGCAGCAACTGAACATGCTGAAATTCTTTATGGGCATGCCGCTGGAAGAGCAGATCGCTCTTCAGGCTTCTGAGATCAATATGGAAGCGCAAACGCTGTCTGCTAACCTTGAGAATGCGCCAAATGCCAGAACGCAGTACCAGTTACTTGCCAAGCAAAAGGAGTTGAAAGGACTGGAGATACAGGGCATCCGCTCTGGCTACTATCCTACGCTTTCTGCCTATGGCCGCTATGCTTACCAGACACAGCGAAACGAAGGGCAACTGTTTGATTCGGAAACACCATGGTTCAAAACCTCAGTGGTTGGCCTGCAGCTGAACATCCCGATCTTTGATGGCTTTAAGAAAAGCTCGCAGGTAAAACAGCGTGAACTGGAGCTGCAGAAGTATGAAACTGACATTAAAAAGTTTAACAAGAGTGTTATGGTTGAGCTGAATAACGCTATCAGTCAGTTACAGAACAGCCAGAGCGCTATTGCAGCACAGGAAAAGAATGTGGACCTGGCACAGGAAGTATACGATACGACCAACAAGCTTTACAAAGAAGGGATCTCACCCCTGACTGACCTGCTGGACTCTGAAGTAACGCTGCGTGAGGCAAAGACGAACCTGAACAACGAGGTGCTAAAGTATAAGATCGCCCAGTTGAATTATCTGAAAGCCAAAGGAGAACTGGATTCTCTTACTAAATAAGAAATATCAAAATAAGAAATAGATAAAGTATCATGAAGAAGGTTATTTATATCGTTGCTGTACTTGTGGCCCTGGGTGCCATTGGCTTTACACTGATGAACAACAAGAAGGAGATGGCAGCAACGGCAGCTATTGCAGAACGCAGCAGCGAAGCTATCCCGGTTATACTTACAGAAGCTCAAAATAGTAAAATAGATAAGTCATTTACTGCACAAGGTACTTTTACACCTGTGCAGGATCTCACCTTGCTTTCTGAAACACAGGGTCAGGTTGTAAGAATATCCAAGCAGAACGGTGACCATGTAAAAGCTGGTGAGCAACTGGCCCAGGTTGATACACAATTGCTGCAGGCAGAACTGATGCGTGCCCAGGCGAACTATACCAAAAGCAAGCGTGACCTGGAGCGGTTCGAGAATCTTGCTGAAGGTGATGCGATCACAAAAAGACAGCTGGAGGATGCGCGCCTTGGTTTCAGCAACGCGCAAGCTAACCTGATAACGGCTAAAAAGCGTTTGGCTGATGCCAGTATCAAGTCCCCTATCTCCGGGCAGATCAATGAAAAGTTCATCGAAGTAGGCTCATTCCTTAGCCCTGCTACAAAGCTATTCAATATTGTGAACGTGGATAAGCTGAAGCTTAACGTGAAGGTATCGGAACGCGACGTGCTGCTTATCAAGGAAGGTGGCAAAGTAAGGATCAAAGCTGATGCAGTGAGTAACGAAACAATGGAAGGCACTGTTCAGGCCATCGCTGCCAAAGGCGATAATTCCCTTAATTACAATGTGGA
This sequence comes from Pontibacter sp. MBLB2868, assembly GCF_051904785.1. Classification (NCBI taxonomy): domain Bacteria; kingdom Pseudomonadati; phylum Bacteroidota; class Cytophagia; order Cytophagales; family Hymenobacteraceae; genus Pontibacter; species Pontibacter sp. MBLB2868. The sequence continues at coordinate 2,124,568 of NZ_CP196710.1, forward strand.
GATACAGGTAGCAAACTCTGCTAACAACCCTATCAAAGCCGGCATGTATGCTACTGCTTATTTTGATGTGGATCAGCAGCGTGAGGCACTTCTTCTTTCCCGCGAAGCCATTGTAGGAAGTATACAGAACCCTCAGGTGTATGTGGTGAAAGATGGCCAGGCCATGATCAAAGACATTACAGTTGGTAGTGTGCAGGAAAACCAGGTAGAAGTTACAGGTGGTTTGCAGCCAGGCGAAAAAGTAGTTGCTTCAGGCCAGATCAACTTAAAGAACGGTACCAAAGTTTCTGTGCTTTAAGAAGCACGATCAAAAATTTTAGAGCTGATCTGCAAAATCTGAGATCCGTGAATCAGCTTAACTATCTGAAATAAGGTAAAATGAATATAACGAAAATATCCATACAACGCTCAACGATCGTAGTTGTGGTTTTTGCCATCCTGACTTTACTTGGTCTGGCCAGCTACTTCTCGTTGAACTATGAATTGCTTCCCAAGTTCAGTCCGCCGGTATTAACCGTGTCTACTTTCTACCCGGGCGCATCGCCATCAGAGGTAGAGAACTCGGTTACCAAGGAGATTGAAGATGCCCTCTCCTCTCTGGAGAACGTGAGTGAGATCAAAGGAACCTCGCAGGAAAGCTTCTCTATTATTGTGGTGCAGCTGAAGCAGGGAACAGATGTGGACCAGAGCTTACAGGACGCACAGCGTAAAATAAATGCCATCTTGGGTAAACTCCCTGACGATGCGGATGCACCCTCGCTTGGCAAGTTTGACTTCAGTGACATGCCCATCATGCAATTGGGAGCCACTGCGAATATGTCATCTACAGCGTTCTATGACCTGATCGACAATAAAGTAAAACCAGAGCTTTCGCGTGTGCAGGGTATGGCACAGGTTAAGGTACTTGGCGGCCAGGAACGTGAAATCAAAGTGAATCTGAATGCTGATAAATTGCAGGCATACGGCTTGTCCATCTCTCAGGTACAGCAAAAAATACGCTTCTCCAACCTCGATTTCCCTACTGGTAAAGTAAAGGATGAGAGCGGTCAAACCCTGATCCGCCTGGCAGGCAAGTATGAAAACCTGAAGCAACTGCGTAACCTGGTGCTGAAGGAAGATGCCAATGGCAGCTCCGTAAGGCTTGGTGATGTAGCTGAAGTACAGGATGCTGAAAAAGATACAGAAGTGCTTACCCGTGTAAATGCGATATCCTCTATCGGATTATCTATTCAGAAGCAGTCGGATGCCAATGCTGTGGAAGTAAGTGAGCAAACGCAGAAAGCACTGGCTCAGTTAGAAGAGACATATGCCGCAGAAGGGCTTAAGTTTACGATTGCAAAGGATAGCTCTACTTTTACCATGGAAGCTGCCGATGCCGTGATCCATGACCTTTTCCTGGCTATTTTGCTCGTTGCTGTTGTGATGCTGCTATTCCTGCATTCGCTGCGTAACGCTGTGATCGTGATGATCTCTATCCCGGCTTCGCTTATCGCAACGTTTATTGCCATGAACCTGCTGGGCTACTCGCTTAACCTGATGACGCTTCTGGGCCTGTCACTGGTAGTTGGTATTCTGGTTGATGACGCCATTGTTGTGATCGAGAATATTTACCGCCATATGGAGATGGGCAAAAAGCCTGCCCAGGCAGCTTACGATGGTATCCGCGAAATTTCGGCTACAGTAACATCAATTACACTGGTGATCGTGGTAGTATTCGTGCCGATAGCATTGTCTACAGGCCTGGTGTCGGATATTCTGCGCCAATTCTCTGTTGTGGTAGCTATTTCTACTATCCTGAGCCTTTTCGTAGCCTTTACACTGATTCCGCTGCTGGCAAGCCGTTTCTCTAAACTGGAGCATTTGTCAGACAAGAATATCTTTGGCCGCTTCATCCTGGCTTTTGAGCGTTTCCTTGACCATGTGATCGATGGTTTTACAGCTGCTCTGCAGTGGGCCTTCGGCCATAAAATAGTTGTGCTGGGTGCCACACTTCTGATGCTGGTTGCAACGGTAGCGCTAGTTCCCGCTGGCTTTATTGGTAGTGAGTTCGTGAGTGCCGGTGACAGAGGTGAGTTTATCGTGCAGCTGGAGTTGCCTAAGAACGCTACAGTAGAACAGACAAACTTTGCTACCAGAAAAGTAGAAGAATACCTGCAGCAACACCCGGAAGTTACCAATATTTTCTCCACAGTAGGAACGACTACATCAGCCCAAGCGGGCCAGAACACGGCTTACTTGGCAGAAGTGAATGTGAAGCTGGTGGACGCCACTGAAAGAGCTTTCTCTACAAATGCTTTCTCACGTGAAGTGAAGATTGACCTGGAGGAAACTATACCTGGTGTGAAATTTACCACATTACCGGTAAGTATGGTGGGTGGTGCCAACCAGGCTCCTATCCAGGTAATTCTCTCTGGTCAGGACCTTGATTCTTTAATGGCTTTCTCTGATAAAGTGCTTGCCGAAGTAGAGCAGGTGCAGGGTACTGCCGATGTGAAGAAGTCTGTGGAAGATGGTAACCCTGAGATTGCTGTGTCTGTGGACCGCGATAAGATGGCAAGCCTTGGCTTGTCGCTGGAACAAGTGGGAGCCGGTATGCAAACTGCTTTTAGCGGTAATACCGATGCCAAGTTCCGTGGCCCGGAAAAAGACTATGACATCAATATACGCCTGGATAATTTCGATAGAAAGAATACCAGCGATATCGGTAACATGACATTTACAAACAACAAAGGGCAGCAGATCAGCCTGAGCCAGTTTGCCGATATCAGGCAGTCGTCAGGCCCTTCTAAACTGGAACGTAAAGACCGTGTCAGCTCCGTGTCAATCAACTCGCAGGTAATTGGTAAACCAACCGGTACTGTGGGTGCTGAGATACAGGAAAGACTTGCTAAACTGGATACTCCTAAAGGTGTAACGGTAGCTTACGGTGGTGACCTTAAGAATCAGTCAGAAGGTTTTGGTACGCTTGGTCTTGCTCTGATGGCTTCTATCATATTTGTGTACCTCATCATGGTAGCCCTGTACGACAGCTATGTGTATCCGCTGGTAGTACTGTTCTCTATTCCACTGGCGATCATAGGTGCCTTGCTTGCACTGGCCCTGTCTGCTTCTACGTTGAGCATCTTCTCAATTCTAGGCATCATCATGTTAATTGGTCTGGTGGCGAAGAACGCCATCATGGTGGTGGACTTTACAAACCACCTTAAATCAGAAGGTGTGGAAGTGAAGGAAGCACTTGTTGAAGCCGTAAGAATCCGTTTCCGCCCGATCCTGATGACAACGCTGGCAATGGTGATCGGTATGCTTCCGATTGCCTTGGCAAGTGGCCCGGGTGCAGAGTGGAAGAACGGACTGGCATGGGCCCTGATAGGCGGTCTGAGCAGTTCCATGTTCCTGACGCTAATCGTGGTGCCGGTGATCTACTATATCTTCGACAGGATCCTGGCCAAACTTGGTATGGACAAAAAGACGAAGATCGAGCTGGAAGAGAAGTCGCTGGAAGAACTTGAGCATGAGACATTAGTGCTGGAAGAAGCAAAAATGAATCAGGTTCATGCTTAAAATATAATGTAGCGGGTGTCCGGATGTCATTACGTCTGCACACCCGCTATACTTACCTTGACCTTTATTACCTTTATACTAATTGTATCATGAGTACAGTAGCTGTTTCCACCCAGGCCATCAGGCATGAAGTTATAAGTATTATAAGTTCTTTGAAGAAAATTAACCCCGGCAAGCTGAGTGAGGTTAATGACCTGACTGAGCTGAACTTCGACATACTGGATGTGGTGGATATTATACTTGAAGTAGAGAAGGCTTATAGCATTTATATCCCGGACGATGTGCCGGTTTACACGATAGATGATTTTGTAGACTTCATTTACAAGCAGAATTTAAACCAGGCCTGTTAGGCTGGTTTTGCACCTGCAAAAAAGGGAGGGGGAAACTTAGTTTCTCCCTCCCTTTTTTCTTTATATCTACAAAGCCGGTATTGAACAGCAATACTGGCGTAGCCTCAAGCCTATTCTAAAATAAAAAAACCTTGAGTGCCATACTTTACCGTATACAGCAAAAAAGAACATAAAAACATGCTATACGATAAAGACAGTTATATCTGGAAAACTATTGGGCTTGGTGCCGTGGCAGGCATGAGAGCCATGTCAGCCCCTGCGCTGCTAAGCAATGAACTGAGCAAGATCCCAACTACACGGCTATCACACAGCCCACTTCACTACCTGCAGTCAGGGGCAGTATCAACCGGGCTTAAAGTGATGGCGGCCTCAGAAATGCTTGGTGATAAAATACCCGGAATCCCTGACAGGATCACTATCCCATCCGTGCTTACACGTGCTGCTTCCGGCGCTTTGGTTGGGGCTACTTTATTTACTGCTAACAAAGACAAAACAATGACCGGTGCTGCAGTAGGCGCAGCGGCCGCAGTGGCTGCTACCTATATCAGTTTCTACCTCAGAAAACTGGTCCGGAAACAAACCAGTTTCCCGGATGCTTTTAGTGGCGTAATAGAAGATGCGATAATGCTTGGCAGCGGATTAGCTATAACAAAAAGCTAAAACACGTTACTTATAAAAACAGTAAAGCCACTCATTTGGGAGTGGCTTTACTGTTTTTATAAGGTTATTATTAAGCTCTTGAAAGCTGCTTTAAATGCGACACATGCGATACTACTGCCATGCGCATACCAGGTATATTGTGGTACGGAATGCCAAAATCAGCACAAGCCTGCGCTACAATTTTGCTGAGTGCCGGATAATGAATGTGTGATATCTTTGGGAAAAGGTGATGCTCCACCTGAAAGTTAAGGCCTCCTGAGAACCAGGTAACCAGCTTATTATTCGTTGCGAAATTTGCAGTCGTTTTAAGCTGATGGATAGCCCATTCATCCTCCATTTTATTTGTTGCAACTTCGGCAACCGGGAAGTGCGTCTCACGCACTGTGTGGGCCAACTGAAATACGATGCTCATCACAAAGCCAACTACTACGCCATAAACCAGAAAACCGATTAACCATGGCAGGAAACCTACTGTAATAATAGGTAGTACCGCAAAGAAGATGATATGTGATACTTTGAAAGCCCAGAAGGTAACATGGTCAGAAGCCTTCATCTTTTTAAGTGGCATTGCGCCAACTTTTTTGGTAAAATACTTCTGATAATCCGAGAAAAATACCCAGAAAAAGAAAAGCATGGAATAGGCTGCCCAGAAGTAGAAATGCTGGTAGCGGTGAATTTTTCGTAGTTTCTGCGTTTCGCAAAGTCTCAGGAACGGACCTGCATCCAGGTCATCATCTATACCATCGATGTTGGTGTAAGCGTGGTGGATCACGTTGTGTTTGGTGTTCCACATAAATTCATTTGCACCGAGCACATTGAGGCAAAGGCCGGCCATTTCGTTCAGCTTTTTTATTTTGCTAAAGCTTCCGTGTGAACCGTCATGCACTACATTGAAGCCAATACCTGCGGTAAGGGTACCTAATAAAGCACACTCCAGGATACCCAGCCAGGCTGGAGGCGTAAAGAAAACAAGGTGTATGTAAACAAGCAGAAGGCTGACAGTAAGTATAATTGCTTTGATGTATAGCTTAGAATTACCTGTGGTGGAAATGCCCTCCTCCTGAAAATAATCGTTGATGCGTTTTTTGAGCTCGGCGTGGAAAGAGTCCTTTTGAGACTTAAATTTAGGTGCGGCCATAGTTTATTAATAAAAAATTAGGTGCGTTTGGGAGCGATGATATAAGACCGCGACAAAACTGGTTGTAAAAGTAACATATATTTTAACATAATAGTTTGTTAACCCTCAAGATGCCTGCTTTTCATCTCTAAATCATTCAAAACCGGCATGCTGACGCTCTTATTCCAGAAGCCGTATGGCTTATCTGCTTTCAGAGTGCTGCCTGGTTTACTTCTTTTTATACTTCCAGCAGGTAGAACGGGTATTTATAGCCTTCTTTCTCCAGGATAGGTTTAGAAACATTGTAGACTTTCACTCCTTTCGAGGTCTCACCTTCTAACGTGCCAATGTGCGCGTGTCCGTGAAATGCGGCTACAACTTCTCTCCGATTGATAGGTTCTGCCAACCTGGACGAACCTAGAAACGGGAATATCTGCTCTGGCTCTCCTACAACAGTAGCCTTTATTGGTGAATAATGTAGTAAAACAATTTTTTTCAGGTTTTCGTGTTCATTATCAAGCCTGGATAATGCTCCATCCAGTTTCAGCGCCTCGTCTACAGCTTCCTGCACAAAATCCTTGATCATTTGCTCACCAAACATCCCTAGCATGCCCTTATCAAAGCCGCCACCGAATCCCTTTACACCCGCAAAACCAACATCGCCGATCACAACACAATCACCATCCAGCAAGTGCACGTTTTCTTTCAGCAGGGTTTTCCGGATTCCTTTGTAGTTATCACGTTCATAGTCATGATTACCAAGCACAGCCACTACCGGAATAGAGCAGGCTTTTAATTCATGTGCCAGCACTTCAGCTTCCGAAACGCGGCCAGTATCGGTCAGGTCTCCACAAAGCAACAGTACGTCTGCCTTTTCTGATACCTCTTTAAAATAATCTTCCCACTTTCCTGTATCTGTTTCACGTACGTGTATGTCGCCTACAGCAGCAATTCTTGTTTTCTTGTTTGTGTCTTTTGAAGTTTTTGTCATGCTTTATACAGATCTGATGGTTACTACCTTATAGTCCCATTCGGTAATATCAGTTGCGTATTGCGTCTGGTCAATGAGCGGTCCTCTGCAAATCTTTTCTACTGGCACCGGCATATCATACTGCTCCTGCGCTCTTTTTATTAATTCGTCGAACAGCCATTTCGGTACCAGGTCTCTCTCAGAGGGGTACACAAACTGAAAGGAGAGTATCTGGGACAGCAAAAGATGCCAATGGGTTTCCATGTGTGCCCACAACCATTTCCAATCCAGCTTTTTACCGTACCTCAAGATGATATGGTTTATGTCAGCTCCGTCGAAACGCTCTCTGTTCTGCACATATAATTTTGACCAGATAAGTGCTTCAGCGGGAATCACTCGCAGTTTTATACCTAATAGCTCACTTTTTACGGAACGCTCAAACCAGCCATCGTCCACGGCGCAGTGGTTGCCAGGGTTGTTGAAAATAATATCCATAAAATTTTCCCCTGAAATAGCCTTCGCCAGCCATCTTGCATCTGTTAACTCGGTATCAAACCCATGCGCTTTAAAAGCCTTAAGGATAGTGGGGCAGTCACCTGACCTGCAGAAAACGTCCAGGTCCTTTGTATCACGCATGATGTCAGTATACAGACGTAAGGCAAACCCTCCTCCCACCAGAAAATCAACTTTGCTATCGGCTAATATGGTTAGGGCTTCCCTGTAAAAGTCGTGTGCCTTCTGCTGGTGAATTCCCTCCTGTAATTCTATTACTTTTGCCATTATGTGTCTTATTTAACCAAGAAAGAATAGCCGCAACTAACCCGATCAGAAACCATGTCTGTACATGCCGTTTTTGCACTACTCTAACTAAACTCGAATAGAAACTTTTACTAGATTGTACTACAGTTGGTTGTTAAAAAATACTTTATAAGCAGGAATCGCAGACCACGCAAAGCTTTTAAGACAAGAGCAACAATGAATTAATTGAATTACTTCTGCAAATTTTTCAATGGAGCGGGTGTTGTGTTACAAAGAATGGAACATTGGCAGTGGCTATATTATTCTTGCCATCCCGCACATAGACAAACAGCCTGTAAGCTCCCTCCTTTTCGGGCGTTTTGAGTAGAATCTCGTTGGAAGCTCCTGTTGCATGTAGTTGCCCTGTGATAGGCGCTGGCTCTACCTGTTTACCTGTGTTGCCATCTGCAGCCTCAACTTCTGGCAGTAGTTGCCACTCCAACTGTAAGGAGTCCTGGTCAGGGTCGAAAGTAAAAACCTTGCTTTGGTACGTTTGTTCCGGCTTGAGGTAGATGTGATCAAATGCATACTTTTGATCCAAGGTCACAAAAGCTATGTAGGGCGATCTGTTCTTGCTTTCTCTGCCGGTCCACATCTCCTGCATCACATGCACCAGTTCAGTCTCTTCACCTTTTTTATGGAAGAGAGAGAACCATGTTCCGGTCGTTTCCTGTTTGCTACCCCACAAGAACACGTAAGAGCCGAGGCACTTATCCTGATTATCAAGTACAGATTTCTGGTAACGCTGTTTGGCAAACTCAGCTTTTTCAGAGCTCGTCTGCTCGATAGGGGCCATCCACCAGGTATAGTAAGATTCCCAATAACCTCTCGCTCCGAATTCAGAAACTATGTATGGGCCCGTCCAGTCTGTTTTGGCGATTTCATCACCCAGTGAATTTAAGCCACCAAACGAATTAATGGAAAGAACATCCAACGCAGGGCATCGATCCACGATCAGGTTCACTACTTTGTCAGGCACGTTCATGATAGTGGTGGTGGTCGGGTGGTCGGGGTCTACTTCATGGATCATCTCTGCCACGCCATTCACTGCATCCCAAACTTTCACATTGGAGCCATCGGCATATAATTCGTTGCCAATACCCCACATCAGCAAGGCCGGATGATCCTTAAATTTAACAACGACCTGCTTGAGCTCCTCTAACTGCTCCGCTACCGACTCTTTATCATAATAATTGAAACCTTCTCTTTCACGTGCCATCCAAAGACCAAGGGTAACGGTCAGTCCGTTTTTCTGTGCCTCATCCAGTATTTTCTGTGCATCGTCTGTGTGCCATACCCTGATAGAGTTTCCGCCATACTGTGCAAGGCGGTCATAATAATCATATCCGGCAGCTCCTTTGATAAAGTATGGTTTTCCATTGCGATATAATACAAAGCTGTTGCCTTCTTTAACGATCTCTACCTTCCTATCCCTCCGCACATACTTCTCCTGAACTGGAGTTTTTGTTGAGCAACTCACCCAGATGAAAATCGAAATAAAAAAAATGAAGAGTGCAAAAAAAGAGAAGCGCAATCTGTTATTGAACATATAAATGAATATTTATAACATAATCAATATTGTAAATTTAAATAGCTCCTATTCATAAACCTTTACAAAATGACTAAGTATAGTTACGGAGGCAGATTATATATGTTATTGCATATAAAAGGAATTTACAATGCACAACAGTACAATTTTTGCACTTTGCCAATAGCTACAAAATTAATTTTACCAACGTGTTTTTATTTTCACCCGATCTTAAGAAAGTACACCCAGCTACGCCTCCCGAATTCGCACCTAAAAAAAAGGATGTGCTTACGGTCAGGTTCATGATCGTGCTTGGCCTGATAAGCATGGGGATGTTCTTATATTGGTTTATTGATGAGGACCATGTAGGCTATGCGCCTCTTTTCTGGCTGCTTACAACGGCACTTGGTTTTAAATTACTTCGCACCTTACACGAATGGTACCACTATTATGCTGTAAGTGTACCGCTAAAGCCTACACTTACAAAGAGCTATAAAGTAGACATTCTGACTACCTATTGCCCGGGAGAACCACATAGTATGGTTATTAATACCTTAGAGGCAATACAGCAGATACGCTATCCGCATACTACCTATTTATGTGATGAAGGGGATGACCCTTATCTGAAAGCGCAGTGCCAACGCCTGGGTGTTATTCATGTTACTCGCACTGAGAAAATTAATGCAAAGGCAGGCAATATAAACAATGCCCTGAAACAGGCAACAGGTGATATTTGCCTGATACTGGACCCGGACCACGTACCCCAGCCTGAGTTTCTGGACGAAGTGCTGCCATACTTTGAAGACCCTGCCATCGGATTTGTGCAGGTGGTGCAGGCTTATAGTAACCAGAAGGAAAGTTTAATTGCCTATGGCGCTGCAGAACAAACATATAGCTTTTATGGCCCCATGATGATGGGGATGAACAGCTATGGTACTGTACAGGCTATCGGGGCTAACTGTACTTTCAGGAGAAAAGCGCTCGACAGCATTGGAGGACACGCTGCAGGCCTGGCGGAAGACATGCACACCGCGATGCAGTTGCACGCTAAAGGCTGGAAATCAGTATACGTGCCAAAGATCCTGACCAGGGGACTTGTACCTGCAACGCTGGGTTCTTATTACAAACAACAGATCAAATGGGCCCGGGGTACTTTTGAGTTGCTATTCATGGTGTACCCGAAGCTGTTTAAGAACTTTACGCTGCACCAAAAGATACACTACTTTACGCTTCCCCTTTACTACCTCTTTGGTGTTTTTAACCTGATCGACTTTCTGATACCTATACTGGCACTGATGCTGGCCGAATTTCCCTGGTATGTTTCCCTGGGAGAGTTTCTGGTCATGTTCATGCCTTTCATGTTCATCTCGGTTTGTATCCGGCAGTTTGCACAACGGTGGTACCATGAGAAAAATGAAAAAGGGTTTCATTTGTTTGGAGGTATACTCAGAACAGGCACCTGGTGGATCTTCAGCTTAGGCCTTATCTACTCCATCCTGCGCATAAAAGTGCCCTACATCCCGACACCTAAGGATGATAAACCGAAGAACAACTTCATCCTGAGCTTACCAAACATTTTCGTTTGCCTGCTTTGCATTGGTGCCATCATGTATAGCCAACACATATACGGCAACCTGTACCATAACTTTTATGTGCAGATGATGTCGATTTTTGCGCTTACCAATGTGCTTATACTTGGGCCTGTCGTGGTTATCGGGCAAGAAAGATTTATGGAATGGGTAAGAAGGAATATCATCAATGCCTCCCTTCTAAAACCCATTTTCTCTCCGGTTCGAATGCTTATCTGGCGAACAAGGCACGGGTTCTACGACGGCATCAGGAGCGTCGCAATAATAATGGTGATCCTTGCGTTCATCGTATCAGCCGGTTTTACCTTTGCCAAAGATGAGTTTATCTTATTGCTCTCCGCAGCCCCGGCTAAAGCCACTTTGATCAAGGATAAGGTTTCAAATACCAAATCCTTGTCCATTCATCACTATGATATTTTCCACAACCAGGGACAGTTGCACTAATTAAAATACAGGCTAACCCATACCTGCTGCTTTCGTTTAGATAGTTAGAAGAAATCTTTTATTAACAAAAAACGAAAGCTATGAACAGAAATGAATCCGACCGTTACGGAAGCAATCAAGGCAGCGGTTATCACACACATCGATCAGAAAGATACAGACACCCGGAGAGCAGCAGCAATTATCGCTTCGATGATTACGGATCTCCTAGCCGGGGTGGCTACGGTGACGAAGGTCACAGTGGCACCTGGGGCAACCAGGGAAACGAAATGGGAGGCTCCAGAAATGTAAGTAACCGCGGCATGAGTGGCACTTACAGCACGTCACGTAACTATGGAAATATGGGCAGCTATGGTGGTGCTCAGGGATACGGATCCTCAAGAGGCGGCTATCCTTCTCAAAGCAACTACTCTTCAGATTCTTTCTATCAGTCTGAAAGCGGCATGGGCTCCACAGGCAGCTCCGACAGAAGAAACTATAACCCTTCCGGGCAAAGATCATATGGTTACCAAAGCGACTATGACAGCCACGGGTCAGGTTACAGGCATGACTCAAATCCGGAACTGTACGGCTCTGACGTTTCCAGAAGATTCCAGGGAACTGACCAGGGGAATTACAACTTTGACCGCGACAGGGACAGAGACAGAAATCGGTCAGGTGCCGGCCTGAGCAGTGGCTCCAGCTACAGTGGTAGCTATGGCAGATCGGACAAAGACGATATGAGCCGCAGCAGATTCAGCAGCGACCGCGATAACTACGGAACTTCAAGTTACGGAGGATCAGAAGGCAGTTACATGGGAAGCGGCTACAACAGGACCTCTAATCAGGACTATGACACCGGAAACTATGGCTCCATGGGCTCTTATGACAGGGGCAACACGAGCATGAATTACGGAGAAGCATATGGCCAATCAGGATTTGTAGGAAGCAAGGGCCCTAGTTACCCGAATCAAACGTATGCCCGGGATGCCTATAACAACCGTGTGCAGCACCCTGACAGCGATTATGACTATGATCCGAACCATAGCTTTAACACAAGCAAAGACAAAAACTACATTGCCAGCCGCAATCGTAACCGTAGCGGCTTTGACCGCGACAGAGAAAGAGGCCTTGACCGGTTCTAAAAGCTGATCATCAGATATCCAGAAAAAGGAGGCGTTCCCACCAGGGAACGTCTCCTTTTTTTATTCTTCTTCTTTTATACACACACTGCGCAGGTCGCGCATAGTGCCATAAAACACATTGCAGTCCACCCTTCCTTCAATACCTTCCACTGCACCATTATCGGTATGTTGCCAGAAAGCCAGTTTTGTGTACTGGTTCTTCTCAAGGTTCAGTTTAGGTATTTTATAGTGGGCAATCCAGAGATGGTACCCGTTAAAGTGCCCTGCCAGGTAATCCGTATAAAATTTATAGCTGGTATAAATGATGGGTTTCGTACCGTAGGCATTCTCTACTTTGTCTAGCCAGATTTTCAAGTCCTTGCGGAGTTGCTCTGTTGATTTCTTCCCTTTCACTTCAACGTCAAGCACCGGAGGCAGATCCCCGGGCAACAGCTTTACCTTCGAGATAAAATGACTGGCCTGTTGTTCTGGCTTCAGGTATGGCAGGTAAAAATGGTAAGCGCCCCTGATGATACCGGCAGCTCCTGCACCTTCCCAATTCTGCTCATAGTTCTTATCGTGCAGTGTTACCCCCTCCGTAGCCTTTATAAATGCGAAGGAAACCTGGTTCTCGCGCACTTTTATCCAATCTACTTTCTTTTGGAAATGAGAAACATCAACACCGTACACATTGTGTCCTTCCGGCCACACGGACTTCGGCTTATCTACAAATAGCTCTATGTAGAGCACCAGCAGTACTATTCCAGCTAAAATGCCTATTCCTATCCAGAACTTTTCAGGCATTTCAGTATCTTTCTTTTTCTTTTTACTATTGGGGCGAACCGTGCGCTTCACTATTGTTTTTGTAGCAGCCATCTCTCCTCTACTTTGCAGCTCTATACTTATACTTACCTTAAATGCCCTCTACTTCGCTGATGCCCGAGAGATGCTCTAAACGATCTCCGTTTGTGGTGAGGTAGCCACGCATCAAATCTGCAGTAAGGCAGGAATGCACGGGTAAAACCCCCATCAAATCTCCGACCTGGTACCTGTTAAACATTTCAGTTGAGGTTCGTACAATTCCGTGCTCCTGCGACAGTGAAACAAGGTCAATTCCCTCTAACGGCTCACCCCACCCCGATTTGGTCAGCTCTACTATTCTGCCATAATTTTCGGTGGCATCCTCCTCAAGCAAAACATCTTTCGAAAAGTGCACACTGCCTCCATAGATAATTATCTCATTTCTTTCCGGATGTTTCGCAACTACCGGGCAAGCCATACAAACGGCAATCTCGTCGAAAGCACATGAGCCGATGCGTTGTTGTGTCAGGTCGTAAAACACAAAGTTGCCAGGCCTTATCTCATCTACTCCCCGCAGATCTTCCAGAATGCTGCACGAGGGCGTATCGCCTATTGATAGCTGGAGGTCCGGGAATTGTTTTTTGTAGCGGTCACGGAGCAGGTGAAGCAAATAAACGGTTGTATTATGGATCGTTTGGATCGCATCAGCGTCTGTTTGTTTGTAAGTATGGCCATCGTGTACCACGAATCCCTCAAAACCTAACGTATCAGATGCTTTGATCTTTTCAATAATAGTGTCAATAGCAGCATGGTCATGAGCCATGATACCTGTTCGCCGGTATCCTGTATCAATCTTTAGCCATAGTCTTACAGGATGCTCCAATTCCTTTGCCAAGGCCGCTACTGTTTCTATGTTCACTGCAACCAGGTGCAAATTAATACGCGCAGCAAGCTTGTTGATAGCTTCAATTTCCAGGATGTTGGCAGGAAACGCTACCATGATATCCGTCCATCCGTGCCTGGCAAAATAAGATGCCATCCGCACAGAGGATACCGTTATAGTATTTACACCATGATCCCGAAACCACTCTCCTACCTGTGCTGACTGGTGCGTTTTAAAATGCGGCCGCAGGCGCACATTATTTCGATTTGCCTTCTCCACCATCTTGCTAATGTTGTGTAAGGCCTTCTCTTTATCTAAAACTAAGGTAGGTCTGGTAATTCTCATGCTTAAAAAGCTTGAATTGTGATAAATCCCGTGAAGATAAAAATCTTTAAGCAAACAATCTCAGCTACGCTATCTATTTGGATGCCAAAGGTAAAGAGATAAGCCCTCTTATCCCTGTTTATAGCTAAAATAAGCGATTTTTGACTCGTGGCTATTTATCAATGTCACTTTGGATAATTAACCAATTTTAACTGAGAAGCAGACTGGAACTGCGTGAGGTGATGTTTCAAATTATACTTTTCGGTTTACCTTTGTATAAACACGTTTGCTATTATGAGCTTTCTTTATTTTAAAGCACTGCATATAATTTTTGTTGTCACTTGGTTTGCCGGCCTCTTTTATATCGTGCGCCTGTTTATCTATTTTGCCGAGGCAGCCGAAAAGCCAGAACCTGATAAGTCCATACTTCAGCAGCAGCTTCTGATCATGCAAAAGCGCCTGTGGTTTGGCATTACGTGGCCGTCTGCTATCCTGACGCTCATTTTTGGGACCAGCATTGTTATCAGCCTGCATTTGTATGATCCTTTACCAGGCTGGTTAATCTGGAAACTTACTTTTGTTGCCGGCCTATATGTGTACCATTTCCTGTGTCACCGTATCTTCAAACAGCAGCAGCAGGGTATTCTGAAGTATAGCGCAACACAATTGCGTGTCTGGAACGAAGTGGCCACACTTTTCCTTATTAGTATAGTTTTTCTGGTGGTACTGAAAAGCTCTCTAAGTATGCTATGGGGTATAATTGGCCTTGTTCTTTTCTCAGCCATGCTAATGCTTGCCATCCGAATATACAAGCGCCTGCGAGAAGCCCGGTAAGGCATAAAAATGGGTTTCTGCTAAATTTTGTACCTTTGTATAAAGTAACATTCTATGAATAATATCCCCCTGAAGGCAAACGAGAAAGAATTGATCAAGCTTATCCGCTTTTTCAGCAAGCGTGCTGCGCTTTTGATGGAATCCGGGGAGCTGAGCCAGGAGCATGAGCAGCTTACGAAAGCCTGCCAGAATCTGGAGGACCAGCTGTACAGCCATGCCCAGAACAGGACAATCATACTTGATAAGCGCGAGCGCCTGGAGAAAGTGATTGAAGATAACGCGCAGTGCCCCAAGTGCCAGAAAGCCGACATGCTGAAAAAGAACGGTATCACTACTAATGAGCATGGCTGGAAGTGCAATACCTATCGTTGCCGCCGCTGCAACACCACTTTTACCTGGAACCGCCCAAATAACCCGTGGCACATGGTGGAGTTCCTGGAAATGTATATTCAGGAATTAGAACAGAGCTTGTTACAGGAGCAGAACGAAGAAATAAGGCAACATACAGAGGCCGCCATCCCGCAACTGCAGGAAAGCCTCTACCGGTTGAACCCCGTGCTGCAAACATCAAATGAGGAAGTTGAGGCTTTGGCTGAAAAAGAGCGTGAAATGGACCGCCTCATACATCAGTTTAAAAATTACCTGCTGATAGAAAAAATAAAGCTGGACACATACGAAGAGCCTGAAGAATAATCAGGCTTTTTTATTGGAAACCAGTAACAGCTATACCTTTACCAGCTAAATTCCCTGCACCAGCCAATACCATAAAGCCAGTGTGAGAAAAGAGATTGGGATCCCGAAACCGATCATCATGTTGGCCAGGCGAGGTTTTAAGCCGTATGAAGCTGCAACGATACATGCTGTGATCATGGGTGCCATGGCAGCTTCCATGATAGTTACCTGCACAAGCTGCCCGCTAACGCCAATCAAATGCACGTACAGAATGTATATTAGCAGCGGAGCCAGCAATAACTGATAGGAAAGACCAAGGGCTAAAAAGCCCCAGTGCTTGCTTCTGCGCTCTATGCGGAGCTGTAAGCCCACCGATACAAGCGCCAATGGCGTAACGGTGCTGCCCAAGCGCTGAAATACATCGCTCAGATCAGCTGACAGATGTATGCTGAAAATGTTTAGCAACAGCGCCAGAACGAACGAGAGAAAAGGCGGAAATGTAAATATTTTCCGGGCAATGACTTTTGGATCCGGTTTGCCTTTCGAAAAATAAGCAGCAAGCGCAATACCCAGCGTAGAAAGCACGAAGAAAGACCCGGGTTGATCAACAAGTATAGCTGTTTTTAATCCTTCTTTACCATATAGCGCTTCTATTACCGGAAAACCAATAAAGGAGGTATTACCTAGTCCGGCAGTAAGAATGAGGCAACCGATCAGCTTACGAGACCAGCCTAGCACCTTCCCTAAACTCCAGAAAATCAAAGCTGAACCAGCAAAGCAGATCCAGGCAACTCCTACAGGCAAAAGTACTGCCCGTGTAAGTTGTACTTCAGGTATAAAGTATAGTGCAAGGGCCGGTAGCGAGATGTAGATGATAAACTGGTTCAGCACCAGGGCTGAATTCATAGGGAAGCTCCGTACCCGCTGCAGCAGTACGCCAAGCGCCAGGCATCCGAATAAAAGTATAAAACTGCTCATGTGTGAATTTTTATATCAGGGCGCCGCTGCTTAGACGCAGCCCGCAAAGGTAAGGCTAATAAGTGTAGAATTATGTCGGCAAAATTTCTCCTTTATCTATTTTAAGAATTATAAGCAAAAGGCACTGCAACAAATTGATACTATAGGAAAGAAGAAGTAGACTATAAAAACCACACCCCACACCATTAATATAAAACAATTTATTATTGGCTAAGTATAAATAAAACATTACAGGCACCACTCCACCACCGCCCTAAGCCGACTTTAAACCTATTACCTCTGGCACTACTGACATGAAAGCTTTACAAGTGCTGGATCTGACTCTATTCACCACTACTGCTTTAGCAGTCAAACATCTTCTTCAGTTAAACCTGTCATTTTTCACACACCTACACTTCATGCTATGAAAACAACTCTTCTATGTTCAGTTGCCGCTATCAGGCTTAACCGCCTCAGTAGATGGCTTCTTTGTCTTGTACTCTTAATGTCACTTGCATTACCTGCCTTTTCCCAAGAAGTTGTGTGGGACCGGACGTATGGGGGAGATTACTGGAATGTCCTAGGCGACATGGATAAAACAAGTGATGGGGGCTACATCCTTGGTGGTACCTCTCTATCTGGAGAAAGCGGTGACAAAACTGAAGCTAAACGGGGAGAGGAAGATTTTTGGATAGTAAAAGTAGATGCCGAAGGAAACAAAGAGTGGGATAAGACCTACGGAGGCAGTGCCCGTGAGATGTTTAGCTCCCTGGAACAAACCAGCGACGGAGGGTACATAATTGGTGGTAGTTCCCTTTCCGAAAACAGCGGAGAAAAATCGGGAGAATCACGCGGAGGCTTCGACTATTGGATCATAAAGGTTGATGCACAGGGTAACCTGGAGTGGGAGAAAACGTTTGGCGGCAACAGCTCCGATTTGTTAAGAGAAATTATTCAAACTTCAGACGGAGGATATTTGCTAGGTGGTGCCTCTAGCTCGGGAGTTAGTGGTGAAAAAGGTGGAGCCTCAAGAGGAGAAACCGACTTTTGGGTAATTAAGCTTGATACTGAAGGAAACATAGAATGGGACCGCACCTACGGAGGAAACACAGTAGATTGGTTAACTCAGCTTCAGCAGACCAATGACGGAGGCTATATTTTGGGAGGTTTCTCCGATTCTGATGTTTCTGGTGAAAAGAGTGAACCAAACTGGGGAGACATTGATGATTATAATGTTGGACGAGACTATTGGATAATAAAAATAGACGCTGACGGAAAGAAAGAGTGGGATAAAACTTTTGGTGGACTGTATGAAGATAATCTTTTTGACATTATACAGACACAGGACGGCGGTTATTTGCTTGGTGGATCATCTGGCTCAGGTATAGGAGGTGACAAAAGTGAAGCATTCCGCGGAGGAGAATTTGGTGATTACTGGATAGTAAAAGTAGATGCTGAAGGAAACAAAGAGTGGGACCGCACCTACGGGGGCAGCGATTCAGATGAGTTGATTTCAATTCAACAAACCAGCGACGGAGGCTATGTTTTAGGAGGTTCCTCTTTTTCTGATGCCTCTGGCGAAAAAAGTGAAAACAGAAAAGGTGATACTGATATATGGATTGTAAAAATAAACGCTGAAGGAAACATAGAATGGGACAAGACAATTGGAGGGAACAGTGGAGATGGATTGTCTACTATCAAAGAAGTCTCTTCCGGTGAATATATAATCGCTGGGTCCTCGTCGTCAGGGGTTAGTGGAGACAAAAGTGAGCCTAAGCGCGGAGTTGCTGTTGATTATTGGCTTGTAAAATTAGGGACTGAAACTCCTTGCACCCCTCCCCCCCCCTTCCATCGCCGTGGTACCTACTTCTAAAGTCTACACCGGCGGCAATGCCAGCACCATTTACCTGGGCTACGGCCCTCAAAGCGTGCAACTGGTGGCAAGCGGTGGCGAGCGCTTTGAGTGGAGCCCAGCCACCGGACTGAGCAGCACTACTGCAGCCGCCCCTGTCTTCACCCCCACCAGCGCCGGCACCTACACCTTCACCGTCACGGCCTACAACGGCACCTGCTCCAAGACTGCCTCGGTCACTATCACCGTGATAGATGCACGTTGTGGCAACGGTAAGGTGATGCTCTGTCACAAAAGTAAAACGACCTGCATCTCCCCTTCCGCTGTGGCTGCCCACCTGCGCAACCACTCGGAGGATAAACTCGGCAGCTGTAGCTCTAATAGCATCTCCAAAGGCAAAAGCAAAGAAGCCAAGGCAGTCCTTTCCCTCACCGTTTACCCGAACCCGCTCCATAACAAGGCCAACGTGGAGCTCTCCCTGCCCAAGGATGGTCCTTACCTGCTGGAGCTCCATAGCGCCAACGGCAAAAAAGTGAGTGTTGTGGGAGAAGGCAAAGCCAGGGCAGGTGAACTGGTGCCCCTGGAGCTGAAAGCGGAAAAGCTGCGTGAGGGAATCTACTACCTCCGCCTCACCACTGCAGACGAGGTGAAAACAGTACGACTGGTGCTTAAGAAATAATCAGAGAAATAAAGCATACAACAGGCTATACATAGATTAGTATAGCCTGTTGTTTTTAAGGCCACTGCTCTGTGGGTAAGAGAGGTATTACCCCAGCAGCGAGTTTGTAAACTTGATCTTTATACTTGACTGGAAATTAGCTATTGTATTGAAAGTTTCCTTCAAGGTTACCTTCTCAATTTTAGTTAAACCACTGATGCTTATCAGGTTATCTGGCACTGTTTTATCTTGTATTATCTGAACGGCCTGTCTTTTTAACCGGATGCTCATCAGGTAATAATAGGAGTGTATCAACTCATGGTAATCTGTTTCTGAAAACTCCCCTATTTCTTTTAATGCATGTAAGCGCTCCCCGGTATTGGTCCTGAAAACACGGTTGCTCAGTGCATGTACGCGTACCAGATCAACCAACGGGGTCATGGTTTTCTTTATATCGAATACCTCCTGGCTGCCTTTGGTGAAGGTTTTAATGTTCTTAAAAAAAGTCAGCGGTGGTTCGTATTGCAATGCATTATTAGCCATGTGATACAGGAAGGTTCCAAGCGGTTTCTGCAGCTCCTGGTCCAGATATGCTCTCAACTCATCCATAATACCGTGTTCACCATAGATGTAACGACAGTCGAAGAAAGTGGAGAATTTCATTACTTTTTCAGGGTCCGGCTCTTTCATCCAGCTGCTGTAATTGCGCTTCCAGTGCGACAGTGAGTGCGTCCATTTAGAGTTCTTGGCCATAAACCCGCCTTTGCAGTAGCTAAAACCAATGGCATCCAAGCGTTCAGAAACCTGGTCAGCAAATTTTAGAAAATATGCCCTCACCAACTCCCGCTGCTCATTTGCTTTATCTTCGTAAATAATGGCATTATCCTGGTCTGTATTCAGCGTTTGCTCTTTACGGCCTTCGCTGCCGAGCACCATAAATACGAACTTAGCCGGAGGTGTCCCCATCTCCTCGATCACTCCCTCAATCACTTTCAGAGCGATTGTATCAGAAACAGTTGTAATTACCTGGTTTACGATCTCAGGCTTCACACCCCGGTTCAGAAGTTGATAAACGATCTCCGGCACCTTGTCCCATTTCCGTTTCAGTTCTTCCACGGATTGCGCCAGTTTAACTGACTGAATAAAAACAAAAGGCGACTGTGCCTGCTCGCTGAGCAGTTTATTTCGGCTTATAAAACCCAGGAACTGACCATTTCCCTGAATAAGCAGGTAACGCGTTTTGGTACGGAACATGAGCAGAATAGCTTCATATACATACGCTTGCGTGTCTATGCATACGATCGGATTATCCATCACCTGGTTCACCGGCTCCTGCACACTCACCTGTTTTGCAACAACATTATCCCTGATCGTAATATCGGTGAGATAACCTATGATCTGCTCCTGTTCATCCTGCACAAAAAGACAGCTTACCTTTTTATCGGCCATTATCCTGGCAGCCGCATAAACAGGGGTATCGGCACTGCAGGTAACGAGCTCGCGGTAAACCAAAGATTCGATCTTGCGGGAATATAGTTGGTCCGACGCAATATAATTTTCCTCAAAGGCAGTAGGTCGTTTCACAAAATGTGCATACTCATCGTTGAGCATACGCCGTCCGAATTCAGAGGTAAAGAAGTGGAAGAACTCTTCGTATGCCTGGCATAACTGCTTGAAATCGCGCCTTGGCAGAAAGTACACCACTGTACCTTTTTTGGCGATCACCGAACGTAAGGACTTCTTCCTGTTTAGAAGCACAGAAACACCGCCATAACAGTAGCCCGCCCCATGATGATCTACCACACGCTTGTTCTGCTCGCTGTCGTAAAAGAAAGCCTCATACTCCCCTGCCGCAATCAGATCCACGCCCTTCATCTTGGTCACTTCCTGGTGATAGATGGCTGTATCTTTCGGATACTTTACTTCCTGAAGTAAGTCGGCTACCCCGATCAGCACATCTTCAGGAAGTATATCAAAGGGTTTAACCGTTTTAAGAAAATCTAATTTTTCACGCATAGCAAGTAGATTATCAAAGCGACAAAAGCCAGAAGTGCGAATATGGCGTAGAGATTCGGTTTTGTTTTGAGTTTATGTACATAGCCTTTTGTTATTCGCTTCTGGTTCAGGATAGTTTCTGCAGATATATCGCCTTGTTGCATCAGCTTAAAAAAACAGGCAGCCGTAGCTTCGGCGTCTGCTGCAGCGTCATGCTGGCGTTCCAGGGGCGCCTGGAACAGGCGCTCATAAAGTTCGCCCAGATGCATAAAGTTTTTGGGCTGTGGCAGGAAAAAGTTTGCGGAGGCCTCCATGGTGCAGAATGACGGAAGGTTTAGCAAGGGATTTGGCAAATTTGCCCTGTGAAAACCGACTCCCAGCATGTGGTAATCCAGTTTCATGAAGTGGCCTACAACAAGTGGTTTATACTTTTGCAGATCATGAGCCAGCAGCCTGAATACCTGTTCTCTCGCTTTACCATGCTCTTGAAGAAAATCCTGGGTAATGCCATGAATTCTTTGCGAGGCAGGAGAGATCTCCAGCTCTGGCTCCAGGATATAATGATTTTCTGACTTAACTTTTACACCCTCTCTGGTAAACAAGAACCAGGCAACCTGAACAGAATGAGGCCAGCTTTTATCATCTGAGTAGGGGGCATTCCAATTGACAGGTATCCCTGTTGTTTCAGTATCTATAAATATTATGAACTCGTTCATGCAGCTACCCTGCCCGTGTAAACTATATGAATGAAAGCTTGTGCTAAAGGGCAGCAGGAGCTAAATAACGCCTAAAGCAGGTAAAAGTCCCAGCTGTTATCAGCTGGGACTTCTGTAATTAAATCGGTTTAGCTTTCTCTTTTAACCAGGCAAGTTCATCTGCCGATAAATGCGGCCCTAAATTTTCAACAACCTGCCGGTGATACTCGTTCAGCCACTTTATCTGGTGCTCCTCTAACAACTCCTTTTTCACTGGTGTTGTATCGATCAGTGCCATGGTCAGGTGCTCAAAAGTATAGAATTCACCAAACTCATTTGTTTCGTCCTGTACGGTTAGCACGAGGTTCTCAATCCGGATACCATGCTTACCAGTTCTGTAAATACCCGGCTCCACGGAAGAGATCATACCTAGTTCCAGGTCAACAGGCGTTGGACTAGGGTTTAGTACATGTGGCCCTTCGTGCACGTTCAGGAAGAAACCAACGCCATGCCCCGTTCCATGACCATAGTTGCGGGCATAGTCCCAGAGTGGTTTCCGTGAAATAGCATCAATCTGGTAGCCTTTCGTCCCTTTTGGGTAGCGGGCCGTTGAGCCGTCTATCATACCTTTCAACACCAAAGTATAATCTATCTTCTCTTCGTCTGTAAGGTTTCCAAGTGATACAACCCGCGTAATATCAGTAGTACCCGAAGTATATTGTCCGCCAGAATCTACCAGGAACAAGCCATCAGCGTGAAGTTCTGCGTCGCTTTCAGGAGTTACCCTGTAATGTGGCAATGCACCGTGGGCTTTATACCCTGATATCGTATCAAAGCTTTCGCCAACAAAACCCTCCTGTTCAGCTCTGCATGCCCGTACTTTATCAGACACTGAAAGTTCTGTGATCTTTATTTTACCGATATTTTCCTCCAGCCATTTAAAGAACCGGGTTAAAGCTACGCCATCCTTCACCATCGTTTTGCGGGTATGGGCAATCTCCACTTCATTCTTCACAGCTTTAAAGAAGGTCGTGGGGTTAGTATCCTGCACTACGCGCACCGACTCCGGAAGCACTTTAAACAGGGCATAACAGTTACGCTTCGGATCAATCAGGATATTACTGTCTGATGGCAAAGCCGCAACTGCTTTTTCGATCAGGTCATATGTTTCCAGCTCGACACCTGCCGCTCTCAGTTTTTGCTGATCTTCTGTGTTTAGCTTCGTCGTTTCTATAAAAAGCATTGCCTTATCCTGGCTGATCAAAGCAAAGCTCAGCACAACCGGATTACACTTCACATCCTCACCCCGGATATTAAATAACCAGGCCATGTCATCTAACGAAGAGATCAGGTGAAAATCCGCTCTCTTTTTCTTCATGGCAGCGCGCACCCGCTCCAGTTTACTTACCAGTGACTCACCTACCACCTCTTCTCCTAACAGGAAAGCCGGGGCAGCAGGCAAAGCAGGCCTGTCATTCCAGATCGGATCAAGATAGTCGCGATCGCTGTTCATGGTTATGCCTAGCGGCGATAGTTCCGACTCCAGCAACTGCGCCAGCCCGACAGAAATAAGCTTTGCATCGAAAGCAACAATGGCTCCTTCTGGTAAACGCTCACCAAGCCACCCGATATATTCAGGTGAATGCTGCACCTGCAGTTTCACCAGTTCAAATCCTGTACCTTCCAACTGCTCTTTAGCCTGTACAAAATAACGGGCATCTGTCCATAAGCCGGCAAAATCATCGGTTATAACCAGCGTACCAGCCGACCCTGTAAAGCCTGAGGCAAACTCTATACATTTATATCGGTCTGGAAGGTACTCACTTATATGCGGATCTGCCGAAGGAATGATGTATGCGCTTACGCCCTCTCCCTTCATTTGGCTTCGGATAGCTGCTAATCTTTCTTTATAGGTCATGTGTGTTATTTTTCTGTTTGAGGCAAAATAATTAAAGATGAGGAGAAAACCTTCCGAAGGCCCTAAAGAATTCTACTCTTGCTCCACAAAACCGGCTTATTTTGTTTCATCGCTTTTTGCAATATTCACAATAAATTGCAGACATTTGCAGCATGTTAGTGTTCTCAAAAAGAAGCGCTTAAAAGCATACCATACCCCCTTAAGGACTTACAGAACTAAAGCCACTACAATGGAGCACTTTTCAGACGCTGCTTTGCCACTACACAAGGACGATAACACGCTATACAACCTCGATTATTTGCATAGAATGTCGGGGGGAGACAACAGCTTTATTAATGAAATGATCCGGCTTTTTATAAAGCAGGTACCACTTGACCTTGAGAAACTTAAAGTGGCAGAAGCAGAAAATGACATGGTTGCCGCCAAACAAGTTGCACATAAACTAAAGTCCTCTATCTCAATGGTAGGCGCTGAAAAGATGTTATTGATCTTAAAAAATTTAGAGATAACATTGGCTGAGAGTCAAACTCCGGTGCCCTTGCTTCCTGTTTATTCAGAACTGCTATTTTTATTTAACACTATAAAGGGGGAACTGGAACTGCTTCTTGATTAATGAAGTTAAGAACCCACAGTATGCCTCAAAAAATCACAAAATTCTGGCTATATGAAGATCCTGGTAATTGAGGACGATGAAATGATCCTGCGCGCGCTTGAGTTCAGGCTGAAGAAGGAGAATTATGATGTTGAAGTAGCTCGTACAGGCCGTGAAGCGCTTGAAAAGCTAAAGTTAAACTCATACAACCTGGTGATCACGGATCTGATGCTGCCCTTTGTGATGGGGATGGAGTTGCTTACCTACATCAAATCTATAAATTCTGAGCTTCCTGTTATTGTACTTTCTGCAGCTGATGAGGAAGGTACCGTGTTAGAGGCATTCCAATTAGGAGCAGATGATTTCATATCAAAACCTTTTAGCCCTGGTGAGCTTTCGCTGCGTGTAAAACGCCTGTTAGCACGTCAGACTTTTGCCTGATGAGGTACACTCTTTTTATTTTATTTTCTCTTGTGCTTTCCTGCGTGCTGGCATTACCAGGTAGCGCGTACGCACAATCACCTGCTGTAAATACCGATTCTCTGATGCAGGAGGCACAACAGTACGCCGCTGCAAAAAAGTATACAAAAGCCCGTCAGCTGGCAAGGCAGGTTTTAAACATTGCCCCTGAATATGCGGATGCCTCTTTACTGATAGGCCGGACATATGCCTGGGAATCTGATTATGATTCCGCAAGAGCAGCTCTTATCCCACTTTTGAACTCTCCTGCACTACAAGAGCAAGCTTTCTCTGTTTTAGCTTCAGTGGAGTTATGGGCAGCAAACCCTGGTGCATCCCTAGAATACGCAGAACAGGGACTGGAAAATGCGCCAAATTCAACTTCACTCTCAATCACTAAAGCACTTGCGCTGCGTGATCTCAGAAGGTATAAAGAGGCAATAGCCTTTACGCAGGCTGCTCTTGAAAAATTCCCTTCGAACCCAGACCTGCTAAAACTGAAGGAACAATTAGATGAGCTGAACCGGGGCAACCTTCTAAGCATTGACTATCAATTTACTACGTTTGACCAGGACATACCAAACTGGCAGTTGGCAACTGTACAGTATACCCGTACAACGCCGATCGGGGCTTTTTCCGGTAAAATAAACTATGCAGATCGGTTTGGCACTAGCGGTTTACAGGCCGAAGTGGATGCCTGGCCCCGACTGAACACTAAAACGTATGCTTACATAAATTTCGGTGTTTCTAACAGTAAGCTATTCCCTGATTATAGAGCAGGAGCTGAACTTTACCGTATACTGCCCCACCAGATGGAAGCATCTGTTGGTGCCAGGGCTTTGGCTTATACCAATGAAACTGTGTGGCTGTATACCGGACACATTGGCAAGTACTTTCATAAATACTGGGCTTCGTTCAGGCCTTTTTTCCAGTACCAGCAAGATAACTGGCAGGCAACCGGAATTCTCATGTTTAGGCGATATTTCCGCTATGACGACGAATACGTGACCTTGTCTCTTTCCAAAGGCAGCACCCCATTTGTGCAGGTAGCTTTGCAGGAGATCAATCGCCTTGATGCAAACAAAGTTTCCCTGGATGGGCAATATAGATTGAGTTCTCAGTTCCTGCTGGGGGCAACGCTACAATATGAGCTGGAGAAGTATGCCGAGAACAGCTCGCGCAAACGTTTTACAAGCGGCCTGAAACTTCAATACAAATTCTAACAGTGCCCGGATACAGACATATCGTATTAGTGAGCTTAGGCCAGCCTGATGACAATTTGTTGTATTTTAACCTGACCCTGTCTACGTTATTTTTCTCGCTTGCCATTTTATTGTTCGTGTTCATACTAGTGAGCAGGTTCAGAGATGGAATAAATTATGCGCGCCGGAAAAAAATGGAGGGTGAGATTCAAGATTACCTCTCATCCTATACTTTTGAAGATATTCATTCTGAAGAAGACCTGATTTTGTTCCGGAAGAAGTATGTACTAAAGCCGAAGCCCAGACGCTTTGTCATGGAAAATCTTTTAGCCTTGCATAAGAGCCTGATCGGCGAATCTGCTGAAGCTTTGCAGAACTTATATAAAGCGCTTGGTTTGCACAGTTATTCCAAACAAAAGTTGTATTCCAACACCTGGAGCGAAATTGCCAAAGGTATCGGTGAACTTGCTGAAATGGATATGCATGAGTACAGCGAACTCATCAGGTCCTTTGTGAATCATCCTCACCCGGTGCTTCGCTCTGTTGCACAGGTAGCTTTGCTTAAGCTAAAGAAGGATGGCTTATTTACACTTTTGGATGTGATGCAGGAACCCCTCCTGGACTGGCAGCAAGTACAACTGGCCCGCGCCACCCAACAAGCCCATATGCTGGCCATTCCTGATTTTAAAAAATGGTTAGGAAACCATGAGGAAACGATTGTTATTTTTTGTTTGAGGATGATCGCCTATTACGGACAGCACAATGCACTCGATCAGATCCTTTCCCTGTTACAGAACCCATCATCTATCATTCGCGAAGAAGCAGTGGTAACACTTAGGCATTTGGAAGCCTTCGATGCAGTTCCTGTACTCATCGGTATGTATCCGCACGAAACTATAGAAATCCAGTTGGAGATATTAAAGACACTGCCTGTTATAGGTGGCCACGAGACCATACCATTCTACCGTGACTTACTACAGACAGGTGACAGGAGACTGCAACTTGCAGCAGCTAAGGCCATTTTTATGAGTTCTCGGGATGGTCAGGAAAAACTCAAATCAATGAAGAACAACCATGAGCAAATTTTGCTTTCTGTTTCAGAAGATCTGTTAGATTACAGTGCATGAGAGAGTATCTTGAACATTATATCAGTTTAACGGCTATCTTTTTCAACCACCTGGTCTTGGTTTATGCCATTAGTATAAGCCTGTTTTACCTGGTGCTTGCATCATTATCGGCAAAGGCCATGCGCCGCTATAAGCGCCGGAATAGCTTCGTTGATTACCGTAGCCTTCTTTCATCTCAATTTGCCCCTTCTGTGTCCCTCATTGCTCCTGCTTACAATGAGTCGATGACGATCGTGGATAATGTGCGTTCTCTGCTTGCCTTACATTACAACAACTATGAGGTGATCATTGTGAATGATGGCAGCAAGGACAACACCCTTGACCTGCTGATTGAGGCGTATGAGCTTGAAAAGGTTGAATGGTTACTGCATGAACATGTTGCTGCAAAACCAGTAAGAGGCATTTACAAAGCCAAAAACCCAGCCTACCACAAACTAGTTGTAGTTGATAAAGTTAACGGCGGAAAAGCAGATGCACTTAACGTTGGCATAAATGTTTCCGGTAACAAGTATATCGCCTGTATTGATGTGGATTGCGTTCTGGAGTCGGATTCTTTATTGAAACTGGTGAAGCCCTTTATGGAGGAAAAGAGCCAGGTGATAGCAACAGGTGGCGTTATCAGGATAGCAAACTCCTGCGTTGTAGAAGACGGACGGCTGGTAAAAGTAAAAGTGCCAGACAAATTTATTGCTCGTGTACAGGTGCTGGAGTATTTCAGGGCCTTTTTAATGGGGCGCATGGCCTGGGCTCACATTAACGGACTGCTTCTGATCTCGGGCGCTTTTGGTATGTTTCATAAAGCTACCGTAATAAAGGCCGGCGGCTATAACCACGACACTGTCGGCGAAGATATGGAACTGTTGGTGCGCATGCGCCGCATTATGTACGAGGAAAAGAAACCTTGCAAAGTTGCTTTTATCCCTGACCCGCTTTGCTGGACCGAGGCCCCGCAAACATGGAGTATTTTAAACAAGCAACGAAACCGCTGGACGCGTGGCACGGCTGAAACTTTACTACTGCACCGTAAGATGATACTTAACCCTCGCTACGGTGTATTGGGCATGATCAGTTTGCCAGCCTGGGTACTGTACGAATGGATGGCCCCTCTGATTGAGTTCTTTGGCCTGCTCTTCTTTTTGTGCCTCGCCCTGTTAGGCTTCACGAATTGGGTATACTTCTTCTCCTTCCTGGCATTGGTATATACATTTGCCATTATGATCTCGGTTTTCGCTATCTTTTTTGAAGAACGGTCCTACCAACAGTACAAAAAACCCAAACACATGCTCCGCCTGGTGCTTACCGCTGTGATGGAGCCGGTCTTTTACCATCCTGTTACAGTGTGGTCTGCTGTAAAAGGCAACTACGACTTGCTTACAGGCAAAAAAAGCTGGGGTGAAATGACAAGAGCTGGCTTTGCTCAGAAAAAAAACTGACAGCCCCTTTTATACCTCCTCAAAACCGAACATAGTGTTCAATACTGAACACTATCAATGCCTAATAAACCATTCATTTTAACCTTAATTTATTGACTATCAATTAGTTAACAACCTGGCACTTGTTTTGGATTCTTAGTTCCTGAAATAACAAAATGGCACTATGGATCGAGAACTTTCTACCTCAACAAAAAAAGCCCGCAAAAGACGAACACTTTGGCAGATCTCTTTAGCAGTTGCTGTAGTGGTTATAGCCATAATAGGGTTCAGGAGCCTGATAACACCAAGTATCGACAGAAATGAGCTTCGTACCGCTTTTGTTGAACAGGGCCCTGTAGTTGCTACCATAACAGCATCCGGTATTGTTGTGCCGGAGCATGAACAAGTGATCACCAGCCCAATCCAGGCACGTATCGAGCAGGTACTGTATACTGCAGGCCAGGAGGTGAACCCCGGTGACCAGGTACTATTGCTTGACAGGTCTTACACCCAACTAGCCTACGATAAACTGAAGGATGAACAACAGCTGAATCAGCATAAAAGCGTACAGATGGGGCTTGAACTGGACAAAAAGCTGAACAGCCTGAAGTCGCAGCTCGCAATCAAACGCATGCATGTTAAAAGCCTGCAGGCACGGCTGGAGGATGAGCGTTACCTGTTAAAAATAGGTGGCGGCACTACAGAACAAGTCAAACAGGCAGAACTTAACCTTAGCATAGCTCAACAAGAACTGGCACAGCTGGAACGTGACATTACCAGTGAAAAAGAGCTTTTAAAAGCTGATGAGCAGGAGCTAAAGTTTAAGCTGGCTATGCAGGGCAGGTCAATCGAGGAGCTCGAACGCAAAATGGAGCAGGCAGAGATCCGTGCCACCAGCCCCGGGGTAGTTACCTGGGTTAAAAGCGAAATAGGCAGCAATGTTAACTCCGGCGATGTTATTGCCAAACTGGCTGATCTAAGTAGTTTCAAAATCAAGGCCACCGTATCCGACGCGTATGCAGACCAGCTTCAGGTTGGTAGCGAGGCGACGGTACGCGTGAACGATACAGATCTGAAAGGTACTGTTTCCTCAATAGAACCAACCGTATCAAGTGGCACTGTCGCATTTTACATTGCCCTCGCGAAAGAAGCCCATGAGCTGCTACGCCCGAATCTCCGTGTGGATGTGTATGTGATCACTGCCACCAAGCAACATACACTTCGCGTGAAAAATGGCCCCTACTTTTCCAGTGCTGATAATAACCAGGTATTTGTTGTGCGTGATAATGAAGCCATCAGGATACCTGCACGAATTGGTGTGAGCAATACGGATTTTGTAGAACTGGAGGATGGGATACAGGTTGGTGACGAGTTGATCATATCTTCTATGAAAGATTATGAGCAGATGCGAAAAATCACGCTGAAGTAAAGTTTATACTATCGATACTAACCATATTTCCTTGCAGGATTACAAAGCCTAACATAATAAAACTATGAATTTCCGATCTGTCTACTGTTTGTTGTTTGTGTGTTTTGCACTGTTCTGTCGCCAAAGTATAGCCCAGCCTGCTACAAGGCAACTAAGCCTGCAGGAGGTGATTACTTTGGCACAGGAACAGTCTACGGAGGCAAAGCGGGTCGAAACCAGCCGTGAGAACAGTTACTGGAAGTGGCGCAGCTTCCGTTCAGGTTATCTTCCACAGCTTAGCCTGCAGGGAACCCTGCCTGATTTTAGTCGCACCATTACACCTGTAACACAACCTGATGGTAACATCGAGTTCAGGCCGGTTTCCTATAACAACTCCGATCTGGGCCTTACGCTTAGCCAGGTAATCAGCCCAACTGGAGGACGGGTTTTTGTTACGTCGCTCATGCAGCGTTTTGATGATTTTGATCGCTCACAAACACGATATAACAGTAATCCCGCAATTATCGGCTTGGAACAGCCTCTTTTTGCTTACAACTCCCTCAGTTGGACCAAACGTATAGAACCACTCCTGTTTGAGGAGTCGAAGAAGCAGTTTGTAGAGGACCGGGAACAGATTGCCGTAAGAGCCACTGAATTATACTTTGATCTACTTCTGGCGCAGGTAAACCAAAGTATAGCATCCAAAAACCTGGCTAACAACGATACTTTATACAAGGTAGCCCAGGAAAAGTATCAGCTAGGCCGATTATCAAAAAACGACCTGCTGCAGTTGCGCCTGGCCGTACTGAATGCTGACCTGGCACAGGCACAAGCCGCACTGGATGAGCAGACCGCCGCCCTGGCACTGAATAACTACATCGGAATCAAAGACCAGTACCGCATTAACTTACTCGTTCCTGAGGCCATACCCATGGTGGACATCCTACCTGAATTAGCTCTGACAGAAGCCAAAAAGAACAGGAAAGAAAGTATAAGCTTCAGAAGAAGGCTATTGGAAGCTGAGAGCCAGGTAGCCAAAGCACATGGCGACAATGGCCTGAACGCAAGTCTTTTTGCATCCTTTGGTCTTACTGATCGTGGCGAAACTTTTTCGGATATTTATCGGCAGCCAGACAACCAGCAACGTGCGCGCATCGGTTTTTCAATGCCTATCCTGGACTGGGGCCGTCAACGATCCATTACCAAAGTAGCGGAGCTGAACGCACAACTGGTGGAATACACAGTCAGCCAGGAAGAAACGAATTTTGAGCAGGCTGTTATCACCCAGGTTAACCAGTATAATATGCTCCGGAATCGAATAAAGACTACAGCCGAAGCCGATGCCATTGCCGCAGAACGTTACCAGATCGCCAAAAACACTTACCTGATCGGGCGCATCAGTATTACGGACCTAAACATTGCATCGGCAGAAAAAGACCAGGCCAGGCGTGCTTACATTGCATCATTAAGTGAGTTTTGGGAAGCATTTTACAGCTTGAGGCAACTCACACTTTATGATTTTGAGAAGCAGCTCGCCATTGTAGCAGAAACTCCTTTGACTAAATAGCCAATACCTGATTATTAGAAATAAACATTAATTACCATTTCAAAAGACATACTATTTAAATCTATAAACTATGATCTCACTAGCAAACATCGAAAAGGTCTACCAAACCAAATCCATTGAAACGGTGGCCCTGCAAAACGTAAACCTACATGTGCCGAAAGGAGAGTTTCTGTCGATAATGGGGCCTTCGGGATGCGGTAAATCCACGTTGCTTAACATTATGGGCTTACTGGATGTGCCCTCGGGAGGACTTGTGGAGATAGACGGAAAACCAATCCTGTCTTATAAAGACAAAGAACTAGCCCACATCCGCAACGAGAAGATTGGGTTCGTTTTCCAGAGTTATCACCTGGTAAACGACCTGAGTGTACTGGATAATGTGGAGCTGCCCTTGCTTTACAGAAAAGGAATCTCAGCTTCAGACAGGACCCAAAGAGCTAAAACAGCCCTGGAAAAGGTTGGCCTTAGCGCCCGTACCAAGCACTTCCCGAGTCAACTTTCCGGTGGTCAGCGCCAGCGGGTAGCCATAGCACGTGCGCTGATCGGTGAGCCACAGATCATACTTGCCGATGAGCCAACCGGTAATCTCGATTCTGTTATGGGTGAGGAGATCATGCAGATACTTCTTGACCTGAACCGCCAGGATGGCACTACGATCGTGATGGTGACGCACGATGAGAATATGGCCCAGAAAACAGAACGCCTGGTGCGTTTCTTCGATGGACAGCAGGTTTCTGATGCAAAAGTGTTTGCTAACATCCAGCCCGTATAGCCATGTTGAAAAATTACCTTAAAATTGCCTGGAAGGTGCTCTTGCGACGCAAGTTTTTCACCTTCATCAGCCTCTTCGGCATCAGCTTTACGCTTATGGTGTTAATGGTGGCTACCTCCCTATTTGATCATACTTTCGGGCCGCAGATGCCTGAACGCGACACTGATCGGCTGCTTTTTGTGAACATGTTGCGCGAGGAAATGAAAGAGGGCTACTCAAACAGCGGACCGCCTAGCTACTACTTCCTCGACCGCCATGTACGCACCATGCAAACGCCTGATAAAGTTTCTATTAACTCGATGCCTTTCCAGGTAAACAGTTACGTCAACAACCGCAAGCTGGCATTGGATATAAAGTATACGGACCAGGAGTTCTGGGACATCCTCGACTTCAACTTTCTGGAGGGAAGCGCCTTTAGCCAACAGGATGTAAAGAGTGCCCATCGTGTAGCCGTCATCAACGAGAATACGCGCAAACAGTATTTCGGCGACGCCAAGGCCATTGGAGAATACATTGAAGTGGACCAGGTAAAGTATAAAGTGGTGGGTGTGGTAGAGGATGTGCCCGTGCTGCGCATTCAGTCGTATGCCGACGTGTGGGTACCGGTTACGCTCAAAAGCCAGGACTTTAGCAAGCCAGGCCTGCGAGGTACCTATTTCGCTACAATCAAGGCCCGAAAAGCTGCTGACATACCCCAGATCAAGGCAGAGTATGCTGCTATGATAAAAGAAGTGGAACGCCAGCAAGGGCAGAAAAATATCCGGCTATCCTCTTTCCCGGATACTTTTCTCGAAAGTATCGCACGCGCCTTTTTAGGTGGCGGTAAAGAGCCTGCCATCGGCATTTTGTACAGCATTCTGGCTGGCCTGGCCCTGCTTTTCATGCTGCTGCCCACCATCAACCTGGTCAATATCAACATCAGCCGCATAATGGAGCGTTCTTCAGAGATCGGCGTTCGCAAGGCTTTTGGCGCCACTTCCTCCTCCATTATCGGGCAGTTTATCATTGAGAACATTTTTCTGACGCTGCTGGGAGGCTTGCTTGGGTTTATACTTTCGTCAGGGGTGCTGTGGCTCATCAACGACAGCGGGGTTATTTTGTACGCCGACCTGGGGCTTAACCTTCGCGTTTTTGGGATGAGCCTGCTGCTTTGCCTTGTGTTTGGTTTGATTTCCGGAGTTTTTCCGGCCTATAAAATGTCACGTTTACACGCCGTTGAGGCACTGAAAGGAGGATCGAAATGATACGCCATTTGTTTAAACTGATCTGGAACCGGAAGAAAAGTAACTTCCTTCTGATCACCGAGATATTTTTCTGCTTCCTTGTATTGTTTGGGGTTTTAAGCTTTATCATCTACAACGTTCGCAACTATTCTAAACCTGTGGGCTTTCAGCATGAAAACGTATGGCTCCTGACGATGCGGCCAAACACAGATTCTACTGCTCAGAACAGGCAGCAGTTGGAGCAGGTATTACAGCGTGTCAGGGCATTTCCGGAGGTAAAAAGTGCTGCCCTCACCAGCAGCAACGCCCCCTTTTCCTTCAGCCAGATGATGAACACCCTTTCGTACGGAAACAGGAAAGATGTGCAGGCCAACGAATATGAGGTGCAGGATGATTACAAAGATGTGCTGCAGCTACAAGTGATACAGGGCCGTTGGTTTGGTCCCCAGGACGATGCATCCCATCACGAACCGATCGTGATCAACCGCCTGATGCAGCAGCAACTTTTCGGTGAGGAGGAACCACTGGGTAAACTGGTACCTAAAAACGATTCAGTAAACTACCAGGTAGTGGGCGTTTTAGACCACTACAGGAGCGACAGTGAGTACGCAGCTGAATCTCCGAGCTACTTTAGCCGCATTAACTTGCAAAAGAACAAAAACGAATTTCGCAATGAGCTCCTGATTTCTGTTAAACCGGGCACGGGCACAGAGTTCGAAGAAAAAATGGTACGTCAGCTCTCAGGCATTGGCAAAGATTGGGCCCTGGAAGTATCGACACTTGAAAAAATGCGTCAGAATAAAGAGAAACTGGCCCTGGTGCCCATGATAGTACTGGGGCTCATCTGTGGTTTCCTGATCTTTAATGTGGCGCTGGGCCTGTTCGGGGTGCTATGGTACAACATCAGCCGCCGCAACGGCGAGATCGGGTTACGCCGTGCACTGGGAGCCGCTTCCGGCCAGATCTACTGGCAGTTTTTAGGTGAGGTACTGGTATTAACTACTTTTGGCTTGCTGCTGGGTACATTCTTTGCCGTGCAGTTTCCGCTGCTGCAGGTGTTCCAGGTAGATTCGGAGGTTTACTTTATAGCCTTGACAAGCGCTGCTGCCCTGATTTACCTGCTCACTGCGGTCTGCGCCTTCTACCCAAGCCGGCAAGCGGCATCCATACAGCCAGCCACTGCTCTGCACGAAGAATAACATAAAAAATTACCGTAAATATTTTAACTTTATACTTGATAAAGCTGCTGCTAATCCACCTATCATGATCTTGATTATTGATGACGACATTGCCATACGCGCCTCTCTGAGTCTGTTGCTAAAGCAACATGGGAATAAATCCCAGGAGGCGTCCAACCCGGAAGAGGCACTTGCCCAGGCACAACAATACACTTTCCAGTTGGTGATCATGGACATGAATTTCTCCATTGATACAACAGGTCATGATGGGCTGGGTCTGCTACAGCAGTTCAAGAAACTGCACCCCAGCCTCCCTGTCATACTGATCACAGGATGGGGTTCTATAAACCTGGCCGTGGAAGGCATGCGACTAGGAGCATCTGATTTTATAACAAAACCCTGGAGCAACGACTATCTGTTACAGTCGGTGAGAACAGCCTTAAGCTTGTCTGAACAACCCGTTGAAGCAGAAAGCGCACTCTCACGCAAAAAACTGGATCAGCAGTTTGATTTTGGTCATATAGTTGGTCAGGACCCACAGTTGCTGCACATCCTGAAAAGGATTGGGCAGATAGCTCCAACCGATGCCTCTGTGCTGATTGAAGGGGAAAGCGGCACTGGCAAGGAGTTAATTGCGGAAGCAGTGCACCGGAACAGCCACAGGAAATCTCAACCCTTTGTAAAAGTTAACCTTGGGGGCATCTCCTCTTCCCTTTTTGAAAGTGAGATGTTTGGCCACAAGCGCGGCGCTTTCACTGACGCGAAAGCTGATCGTATCGGCCGCTTCGAGATGGCAAATAAAGGCACTATTTTCCTGGATGAAATAGGCGAACTGGATATGAGCAGCCAGGTTAAACTGCTGCGGGTACTCCAGGACCGAACCTATGAAATGCTGGGAGACAGCCGCACACGTAAATTAGATATCCGGGTTGTTTGCGCCACTAACAAAGATCTGGCACAACTAGTGGAGGAGGGCAAGTTTCGGGAAGATCTTTACTACAGAATAAACCTGATCAAAGTAAAGCTTCCGGCGCTGCGGGAGCGGGAGGAAGACATCCCGCTGCTTGTTCAGTTCTTTGTTGATAATTTAAAACACACCTACCAACAGCCCCAGTTAAAAGTGAGCCAGCGCGCTTTGCAGTGGTTAAAAGACCTGCCCCTGGCAGGAAATATTCGGGAACTGAAAAACCTGGTGGAGCGAACCGTTTTAGTAGCTGAGCGCGATGTGCTGGAAGCTGAAGATTTTAAGGCACAGGCACAACAGGGGCCATCAAAACCTGGTGACAAGGCCTTACCTGCCGTAGGCACCATGACACTTGATGAAATAGAAGCGTCCATGATCAAAAAATCAATGGCCTTTTACCAGAACAATATTAGCAAAGTTGCCAAAGCTTTGGGACTGAGTCGTGCCGCCCTATACCGCCGACTCGATAAATTCAACATCCCTTATGAAACTGCGGAGTAAGTTCATACTTTTCGCCGTTTTTCTGCATACCCTGCTAGTTGTGCTGGCATGGTTTGTACTGCAACAAAACAAGTACCTGTTCCTGGGCATGGAGCTCCTGATCCTGTGTTCTGTTTTTGTTACTTTTCAACTATACAGCTCTTTTTTCAGGCCGCTTAAACTAATCAGAGCAGGTATAGAGTCCATCAGAGACAAAGATTTTTCTACTAAATTCATGGCTGTCGGCCAGGAGGACCTCGATGACCTGGTGAATGTGTATAATCGCATGATCGATCAGCTACGTCAGGAGCGGGTGTCGCAGGTAGAGAAGCACCTCCTTCTAGAAAAGCTCATCCAGGCCTCCCCTGCTGGCATTATGTTACTCGGTTTTGACAACCAGGTTGAGAGTGTAAACCCAGCAGCAGAGAAGTTCCTGGGTAAGCCCCAAAGTCAGCTGGTGGGTTTACACATTAATTTCCTGCCAGAGGACTGGGCAGAGCAATTAAGGAGTTTACGCACCGGGCATTCTGTTACGTTTCGCATTAACGGCACCTGGACCTACCGCTGCCACAGAGCACAGTTTTTAGACAGGGGGTTCCAGCATTATTTCATCCTGATCGAAGAATTAACAGAAGCTATACTTCAAAACGAACGGCAAGCCTATGAAAAAGTGATCAGGGTAATGTCGCATGAAGTAAATAATACCACGGGCGCTATTAACTCTATACTTGGCTCGCTTCAATATTATGCCCCACAGCTGAATAATGAAGATCAGGAAGATTTTGAGCATGTGCTGCAGGTGGCCAGCGACCGCAACACGAACCTTAGCCGGTTCATGGCTAACTTTGCTGAAGTTGTAAAGCTGCCGCAGCCTAAAAAGGCTATTGCTGATGTGCACGCCTTACTTTTCGACCTCCACAGACTTTTAAAACCTGAGTTGGAGAACCGCGATATCCGACTGAACTGGAACCTCGACAATGAACCGCTCTTAGTGGAACTGGATCAAAGCCAGATGGAGCAGGTGTTATTAAATATCTTAAAAAATGCTGTAGAGGCAATCGGCAGGAATGGTGATATTCTGGTTGTTACGCATGCACTTCCTCCACAGATCATCATCCAGGATAGCGGAGAGGGAATTTCTCCTCACGTCCGGTCACATCTTTTTACGCCATTCTTTACCTCA
The DNA here is from genome assembly GCF_051904785.1 of Pontibacter sp. MBLB2868. Taxonomy (NCBI): domain Bacteria; kingdom Pseudomonadati; phylum Bacteroidota; class Cytophagia; order Cytophagales; family Hymenobacteraceae; genus Pontibacter; species Pontibacter sp. MBLB2868. The sequence continues at coordinate 2,161,841 of NZ_CP196710.1, forward strand.
AAAAAGAACGGACAAGGAATTGGACTTACAATGGTGCGCGATATTCTGGTGAATCATGGCTTCTCCTTCTCTCTGTCTTCCACCGATGGCCCCACACGGTTCATTATAAATCTTTCCTCATAATTAGATTTACTAATGCCTCAGTTGCTGCTTAACTACCAGCTCAATACATTAAGTATAACTAATTCAACATATGAAGCTTATTTCAAGCAATTTCATATAACTATACCAATATAACGCTAAATATTAAAAAGAATGTAACCCCATTCGCCATTTTTCCGTACCGCTTCTGCGGTTACTTTAGATATTTTCTCTACATTGTATCTACAGTTAGTAGATACATTATTATGGAATACAATATTATTGTTGCGCCAAACCTTGAAGTTTTGGCAACAGAGGTAGCTGGTTTTATACCAATGGGTTGGAAATTGAAAGGTGGTATTGTGGAGCATTTAAATGGTTTTGCTCAGCAGTTAATACGCCATCCAGGAGATTTGAAACGTCTTCAGCGCAGGCAGGAACCCTCAAAACAAAATAAACAGAGGCGTACAAGATGGATTGAGTAGCTGACCACTAGTTATCAACCAAAGGAGGGCCATTTCAGTAGCAACTTTTGATGAAGATGCTTTTGAAATGGCTTTTTTATGTCCTCTAAATATGCCCCTCTCTTTCTCTATTACTTATATTCTTTTCTTTTCTGCCAGCGCCATCAGACCCGTTCAGCGCACCTTTCTTGTGAAGGGATTACTACTAAAACTCTACATGTAAGCACTATTCAAGTATATAATATTAATTTATCATAATATTCTAAGGAATAAGAATCTTTTTTTCCTATCCTAAGTATACATTGCTGAACCAATTTATATGCACCCGTGTGGGATGGGTTTCCTATACATCGTCCGCACGGCTGGCTTACAAATAGCCTTCATCAATCATCCTTAAAAATCATATATGAGAAAGATTCTATGCTATCTCCTTCTTTCTATTGCTATTACCTCCTGTATATCAAAGAAAGAGTTGGTTTATATGCAGAATGAAAAATTTAAAGAAAATACACCTACGCTTTTTAAAACTTCTTACCAAGAGTACCAGTTGCAACCAAACGACGTGCTGTCAATCAAGGTATTGAGTGTGCAGCCTGAGTTAACGGAGCAATTTAACATCATCAACCCAAACAACGCTTTTGGTATTTCTGGTCCGAGCAGTTTGTATCTGAGCGGATACTCCATTGATAAAGAGGGAAATATCAGGTTACCAATTTTGGGTGAGGTAAAAGTTACAGGCCTGACTCCAAACCAGGCAGAAGAGCGAATCCAACGTGACCTGGACAGGTACATTAATGACGCGACTGTAGTCCTGAAGCTTATTAGTTTTAAAATCAGCGTGTTAGGAGAAGTTCGTAATCCGGGTTATTTCTATGTATACAACGAACAGGCAAACCTGCTGGAAGGCCTGGCAATGGCAGGAGATCTGGCACAAGGGGCTAGTCGTGAAAATGTAAAATTAATAAGACAGACACCCCAGGGTTCTGAGGTGATCCTGCTTGACCTAAAGGACCCGAACCTCGTACAATCTCAGTACTACTTCCTAAAGCCAAACGACGTGCTCTACGTAGAGCCACGAAAAACACAAATAAAACGAGACAACCTGGTGGTTGTCAGTGCAATATTAGGTGTAATATCAACAGCGGCTTTGTTATTAAATTTTGTTAAGTAAACCAATGAAGAAGCCAAATAAAGAACATGAAATTGACCTGAAAAGCTGGTTATTCAAGTTTAGATCAAGATGGTACTTATTTGCGGCATTCACTTTTATTGCTTTGGCCGCAGCATATGTCTATGTAAAGAGCTCTCAGAGTATCTACTTATTTCACTCTACTATTTTATTAGGAGATCAGGAAACCGGTTCTAAAAAGGCCCAGGAACTTCTGGAGATCCTGCATGTGCAGAACAAAGGCATTAAAGTGGAAGATGAGATCGGGCTTATAAAGTCTGCCGACATGATTAAAGCTGCCCTGCACAAACTGGACTTTTCTACTTCATACTTCATTGTACCTGATCATTGGCTAAATACTGGCTTCGACATTATTGTACAAGAACAATATGAGAACACGCCATACATTGTAAAGCTCGATAGCGCAGGCACACAATTAGTTGACATTGCTTTTAAAGTTAACATCCTCAACGACAAGGAATATGAACTGACAGTGGAGGGTGAAAATGTACCTCGTTACAACTTTCAGAAGCATGAGGTGCTGGGGTATGTACCAGAAATTTCCTTTAAAAAGGTGTTGAAGTTTGGTGAGCCTTATGCCGATAATAACATGCACTTCACTATAGTTCGTGCACAGGATACAAACATAGCAAAACCAGCTAAAAAGCTGTATTTCGTCCTAAATAGCATCGACAGCCAGGTAAGTCAGCGATTGGCTTCCCTGCATATCGAACCAATTGAGCGGGAGTCGAGAGTATTAGAGCTAAGTTCAAAAGGTACTATCCCGGACAAGGAGATTCTCTTCCTTAATACGCTCATGCAAACCTATGTAGACCGTGACCTGGAAGAGAAGAACCAGAATGGTCGCAAAACGCTGGCCTTTATTGATAGCCAGATCGCTACCCTTACAGACTCCCTGGCGCAAAGTAAACAAGCCTTGTCAACTTTCAGGTCAGCAAATAAGATTTCGAATATTGATGTGCAATCAAACAGTGCTTATGAGCGGTTACAGCAGTTGGAGATAGAAAAGGCTAAGTTAAATACGGACAAGCAGTACTATGCTACTATCCTGTCCGAAATTAAAGATAATGAAGGTTTTACAGAAGCTGTTTCCCCTGCCGTGGCAGGAGTGCAAAACCCTATTCTGTCTAACCTGTTTATGGAGCTCTCTACGCTAAACAACCAGAAGGCCGGTTACAAAGCAAGTGCTACCCAGATCAACCCGATGTTGAAAGAAGTAGACGGTAAAATTGCCAGTGTTAGAAAAGCCATTATCGCTAACCTTGAGAACATGGTGTCTTCAGCTGATATCTCCATCCGCGATGTAGACAAGCGCATTGGAGCACTGGAGGCTACACTGGCAAAGCAACCGGAAAATGAGCGCCGCTTGGCAGACCTGAAAAGCCAGGCTGCTTTTGTAGATAAGAAGTATGATTTCTTACAGGAAAAACGCGCTGAAGCCGCTATCTCACTAGCCACCAATACAACAGATAAAAAGATTGTAGATAAAGCTTCGTTCTGGGGGAATGGCCCTGTAAATGCAGCACCCCGCATTATTTATATGCTGGCGTTGGTTATCGGCTTGATAATACCTGCTGCCTACATCGTGTTGCTTGAGAACGTGGATAACACAATCCAGGGCAAAAATGATATCAGTTCAATCACAAATATCCCTTTCCTGGGTGTGATCGCGCATGGTACCAAATCGGATAAGCTAGCTGTAAAAAACAACCCTAAATCTGCTATTGCAGAGTCTTTCAGGTCGATCCGGATCAACCTGCAATACCTGCTGGCCGAGACTGATTTTAAGGTGATCGGGGTGACATCCTCTATTTCTGGTGAAGGCAAAACATTCTGTTCTGTTAACCTGAGCAATGAACTGGCACTTTCTGGCAAGCGAACTGTATTGATAGAATCTGATATGCGCAAGCCAACTTTCAGCAAATACTTTAACGTGAGCGAAGAAGTTGGACTGTCATCCTACCTGGGTCATAACCTGCCCCTGGTGGACGTGATACAGAAAACAGAACATGAGAACCTGGATATAATTCCGTGTGGCCCTATTCCGGATAATGCAATCCATCTACTGGAACAGCCACGTATGCAGCAGCTTATACAGGAGCTTAAAAAGACTTATGACTACGTAGTTATTGATACACCACCAATCGGTTTTGTTTCTGAATACTTCATTTTAATGAAGCACATGGACACCAACCTTTATGTTGTGAAGCATAAGTATACCAACAAAGACCTGCTTAACCAGATAAATGAACTGCACGCTTCTAAAAAGATCAAGAACATATACATTGTGATCAACGATCTTAACTACGACAAAACCTACGAGTATGGGTACAAGCGTAAGGCAAGCTACTACTATGTCTAGGCTGTAGTCAAAGCACTCATACATCAAAACCAATAGCACCCCTTCGATTTTAGAAGGGGTGCATTTAGTACAATATAATAAGCAGTTTTAATGAGCAAGGGCTTAGCATCGAAAGCTTTTAGTGGATTAAAGTGGACTTCAGCCTCCACTGTAGCCAATGTGGTTATGCAAATTGGCTATACATCAATTATGGCAAGGCTCCTGGAGCCCGAAGCATTCGGTTTGGTAAGTTTATCGACGGTTATACTTGGTTTTGGCAACTACTTTGCGAATATGGGCCTTAGCCAGGCTATTATCCAAAAAGAGATCCTTACTAAAGAAAATATCAGGGCAGCATTCACAACAGCTGTCTGCCTGGGGGTAATTTTCACCATAATCACCTGGTTTATAGCGCCTGCCGCTGCCCTCTTTTTTGATAATACTGAGGTGGTTCCCATTGTCCGCATCATGGCTGTTTCTTTTATGCTCAATGGGCTGTCTTCTACAGCTGTAAGCCTGTTACAACGCGAAATGCGTTTCAAAGCTCTCGGAATTGTAGAAACGATATCCTATGTTGTGTCCTATCTGGGCGTTGGAGTAGTATGCGCCTACATGGGGCTTGGCTTCTGGAGCTTGGTCTACGCCACTCTTACACAGGTAGCCTTAACGGCCCTAGGGTCTTATATCATGGTGCGGCATTCAGTTTTCCCGGTATTTTCATGGGAAGCTTATAAACCACTTTTCAACTACGGAAGTAAAATGTCCTTCCTGGGCATACTTGAATACATTTACTCGCAATTGCATATCATATTAGTGGGTAAAGTACTAGGTATGCATAAGCTGGGGATCTATACCAGGGCAAATATGCTGGTACACCTGCCTATGTATAACATAACACGTACCTTATCAAAGGTAATCTTTCCTTCATTCAGCAAATTGCAGAACGAGATGCAAAAGCTTGGAAAAGTTTACCTTTCCAGCATTACGTTACTGGCCTCCATCCTGATACCTGTTTGCCTGGGTATTCTGGTAGCGGCCCCTGAACTAGTGTATGTACTTCTGGGCAAGCAGTGGAGCGAATCCATTCCTGTACTGCAGGTGCTGAGTTTAGCGATCCCCATAGGTTTCATTACCATGTTCTCAGGTATAGTATGTGATGCTAAAGCAGAGTTAAACCTGAAAATGACAATTACGGTCATTTATATAGTTGTGCTTATCGGTTTGTTTATGCTATTGAAGCAATATGGCATTGTCGGGTTTGCTCTCGCTGTTTTCTTCGGTGAGATAATTCGCATGGCCCTTTATCAGTATGCCATGAAACGCATTCTGAGCCTTAAAATCAGCAGCCAGCTTCGTTGTTATATTCCCGGGGTAGTTAATGGTTTGGTGATCGCCGCGGTTGTCTACCTGCTGAGCACCTTTTTACGTGATACAGAATTGCCAATGGCAGTTATCCTGGCATGCCAGATCGTTGCTAGCGGGATATTGTTTTTAATACTTACCCTCCTGTTCCCGCATAAGGTGCTCCGCGCCGAAATAGGGTTAGTGCTAAATAAGATTGGTTTAAAAGCCGACTCATCCAGCTATTATGGCAGGATGATCTACAGGTACAAGAAAAATTTAGTTGAAGAGCCTGAAGGGGTTTAGAGAAGTATGAAAGAGACTCTTACAATTGGAATATCCGGACCTATTAACTTGCAGCTGCTTAACTGGCAGTACAAGAATGAGGACCTGCCGGAAACAAATGAATTCCCGCTTACATCGCACCTAATAAATGCATTGCTTAAGCGTGGCTACAACGTTATTGGCTATACTAATTCTAATACCATCGCAGAGCCACTGGTACTACAGGATGGTAACCTTACAGTGTGCATCGGCAGAACCAAGCCACAGCCCGGACGCAGAATTTTTAAGTTTGAGCGTGAGGAGCTAAAAATGCTGATGCTGAACAATCCGGCGGATGTTATTTACGGTTTCTGGAGCTATGAATACTCTTGGGCGGCCCTGGACAGCGGGATTCCTACCATTGTGAGCGTACATGATATTGCAAGACGTATACTTCTGACACAGCCTGATATCTTTCGCTTTGTTCGCTGGCTAATGAATTTTGTAGTAGTTCATAAAGCAAGCCACCTGGCCCCAAATTCCAGTTACACTTATAAGCAACTCTCTAGGTCGGACCAGAAAAAGGCATTGATCATCAATAACTTTTACGCTTCTGATTTTGAAAAAAGCATTCCTAAAACCACACATCGTGAAAATTGCATTGTTTCAGTTTGCATGGGCTTCACGAAGCGAAAAGGGGTGCCAGTCTCGCTGCAGGCGTTTGCGCTATTGCGAGAGAAATACCCTGACCTTGAGTATAGGTTAATTGGCGTAGGCATGGAACAAGGTGGCGAGGCACACCAATATGCAGCGCAGCATAATATGACAGCAGGAGTAAAATTTATGGGCAGCTTGCCCATCGATCAGGTCCTGCAGCAGGTGGCACAGGCGAAAGTATTGGTACATGCCTCTGTCGAAGAGTCTTTTGGCATGGCCGTGCTAGAAGCAATGGTTATGGGTACTCCGGTGGTAGGTGGCGACAAAAGCGGCTTTATACCTCAGTTGCTCGATAACGGTAAAGCAGGCCTGCTATGCGATATTTCTTCTCCTGAAGCCATTGCCGATACCACTGACCGCCTTTTGTCAGATAATGCATTTGCACAGGAGATAGCTACAAAGGCAGCTGAGTTTGCGAAAACAAATTTCTCAGAAGATGTCGTAATAGAGCAGTTTCTGGAGTATGTAAGAAGCCTGCTCCACAAGAACAAAATACACAAAGGAATAGAAGAAGTAGCACGTGAGGTGGCATAACCTTGGTCGTATAAATTTTAGTTTATCAAATAAAGCATGAAGCTTAACTACAGCATCTTGTTCGCAGCACCTATTTTCCTCATCATGATCATGGATACCATGTTCCTGGAGATGATGGCGCCTAATAACGAGGCAGCTCAAGGTAGCTATTTATCTATTCTGGTTAAGCTATCAGCCATGATCTCGATGGGGTACAGCTTGTATAACATCAAGTATATGTCACCGTTTTTACGAGTAATGTTTGTGCTTACCCTACTATATGTTGTCGGAATGGTGTTTGAGAGTCTCCTGAAATACAATACCCCGATGATCTACCCACATGTATTTCAAAAAATCTTCTTCTTCTTCTACATCTACTTTATCTATACTTTTTACAAGAAGAACGAGTATCTCAATTTGCAGCATGTTGTCTGGTTTATACTAATAGGCTTTCTGCTAAACGTGGTGCTTATCCATCCGGATTCCCTCAGCTTGTCGGCGTTCACGAATCACGAGCGCGGGGTATACGCCACTTCTATCTACATGCTGGTTATCCCGTTTTTGTATTTCATGAGCAAATACCTGTTCAAGGGAGGCCTGTTTACTATGATAATGGCGTTCTTCGTGCTTTTCCTGATCATCTTCTTCCAGCACCGAACAGTATGGATATCAACTGCTTTTATACTCTCCGTGTACATACTGCTGGTAAATTTCAAATCAAAAACGAAAGTCAATTTTAAGAAACTGATTCCCCTGTTCTTAGTGATAGGGCTATTAGGAATTATCAGCAGTGCCTTTATTTTCTCTATCCATCCTGAAATTATAGAGAAGTTCCAGGAGAGTGTTTCCGATATAGAAAACTATGACAAACAGGGCACAGGAGGCTGGCGCTATCAACAGCTTACCTCATACCTGCCATTCGTACAGGATAATTTTGTCTGGGGTATGCGCTTTGAGGGTTTTGAGCTCCCGATCCAGTTTTACCGCGACGACATAGATCAACCTGTTTTTGAAGGAGGAAATGGCCATCACTTTCACAGTTTCTACCTGGATGTACTTTTTTACATCGGATTTGTGGGGCTGATGCTCTTCTGGCTTGTGAAATTTTATGGTATAGGTAAAGTCTTCAAAAAGAAATACCTGAACCAGGAGCAGATCGTGCTCATGGCCTTTATCAGTAGCGGCTTTGTTTTTGGTTTGTCATATGTTTTGCCATACTTCTTTTATGCCATACTTGGCCTCACACTGGCCTACCTGGACTCAGACGATGATGAGCAAAAGACGTTTTTGCAGGATTTTGCAAAACGCCGAAACGAACGAATTGCCAGTAAGCGCCTGCAACTAAAAAGCAGTAAACTACTGGTAACATCTTCTCAAGAATAGCAGTATTATAATACTGCAAAACCCTTATATAGTATGCGTACTACTGACCCTAATGAAACTCTGCACACTCCGGTGCTGCTGATCATATTTAACAGACCCGACACCACAAAAAAAGTCCTTGACCGCATCCGGCAGGTAAAGCCAAAAAAGCTTTATGTAGCAGCGGATGGTCCGCGGGCACATGTTGCCTCTGATGCCGAGAGATGCGCCGAAACACGACGCATTGTAGAGCTGGTTGACTGGGACTGCGAGGTGAAGACTCTTTTTCAGGAAAAGAACCTTGGCTGTGGGGTGGCTCCTGCTAAGTCCATTTCCTGGCTCTTTGAAAATGAAGAAACCGGCATTATCCTGGAAGATGACTGCGTACCATCAAAAAGTTTTTTCTGGTTTTGCCAGGAAATGCTCGAGCGGTACAAACACGACACCCGCGTGATGCACATAAGTGGCAACAACTACCTGGATGGCTGGCGCCGTGATAACGACTATTCCTATTACTTTTCTGATAAAGTAAACAGCTGGGGCTGGGCTACCTGGCGCCGTGCCTGGCAGCTATATGACTTCAACATTACGAATTACCCGGAACTGAAGCAGAAAGGTTATCTGAGCGGACTATTCCTTAATAAGCTGGAAGAAACTTATCGCCTAAGCAAACTTGAAGAAACCTATACAAACATTGAAAAAGGTGATGTGTGGGACTATCAGTGGGAGTTTACAGTTTACAGTAACTCAGGTCTTTGTATTGTGCCGGAGGTAAACCTGGTCCGGAATATCGGCTTCGGGGAAGATGCTACCCACACATTCAATTTACACGATAAAAAAGCGCAGGTACACGAGCAGGAAATAGCATTCCCGCTCCGTCACCCCAAATTTGTGATCCGCGATGTTGAGTCAGACCGACGAAACTTTAACAAGATGATGCGGGACAAAGCAAGCGCAAAACTGAAAGCCATTTTCAGTTTTAGCCTATAATTACAACCCTATGAAGTTACTTTTATCAGCATACGCCTGTGAACCTAACCGGGGAACTGAGTTAGGCAATGGATGGAACTGGGCTATAAACACGGCTAAGCTTGGGCATGAGGTGTGGTGCCTTACAACTGTAGAGGGCAAAGCCAGTATTGAAGCGGAAGTAGATAAACTTGCCATGCCTAATCTGCACATTGTATTTGTGGAGCTACCAGCATGGATCGACAAAGCATTTGAGTATCACCTGGGCTTTTACCCCCATTACCTTTATTGGCAGCAACGTGCTTACCAGAAGGCCAAAGAGCTTGACAAGGAAATAGATTTTGACCTGGTGCATCATGTGACTATCGGAAGTCTGCAACTCGGAACAGCCCTGTGGCGCCTGAATAAGCCTTTGATTTTCGGTCCGGCGGGTGGTGGACAGGAAGCCCCTAAAGCTTTCAAAAAGTATTTCTACCGGTGGTGGAAGACGGAAGTACTCCGGTCCTGGATCAGTAAGCTCTTACTTCTTGTGAACCCGGATGTAAAACAAACGATGCGTCGGGCCTCACTGGTACTCACAACGAACCAGGATACTTTTGAAATGGCAAAGAAACTTGGCACCTTAAATCCGCAATTATTTTTGGACACCAGCTTGCCAGAAGACTTTTATCCTGCAGTTTATCCTGAACGGACACCTGGCAAAGAGTTTAAAATACTCTGGGTTGGTCGTCTGTTTGCACGCAAGGGTTTGCCCCTTGTTCTGGAAGCACTCAGCCATGTGAGGTCGGATATCCCTTTTAAATTAACCATACTGGGTAACGGCCACATGCACGACATGGTGCCACAATTAATTGATGCATATAAGCTAAAGGATAAAGTTGAATGGAAAGGTCAGGTGCCCTGGGAGGAGGTGAAACGCGCATATTCAGAAAGCGACCTGTTTATGTTCTGTAGCTTGCGCGATTCGTCCGCAGCTCAGTTTCTGGAAGCGATGGCCTATGGTTTACCTGTACTCACACTAGACTTGCATGGCGGAAAAAACCTGGTACCAGACAACGCTGGCATAAAGGTACCCGTAACAACACCTGAGCAAACCGTTCAGACACTGGCCAGGTCTGTAGAGAAATTATATGATAACCCAACTATACGCGTACAAATGGGGAAAGAAGGATATAACTTCTCAAAGTCTCAGACGTGGCCACTAAAAACGAAACACATCGATGAGTTTTATGCTAAATACAGGTTATCAAAATCCGTAGAACTCACTGAACAATACTAGCCCTTAATTGAAATGATACATATAGTTATTCCCGTTTTTAACAGAAAACACTACACCCGCGAATGTTTACTTTCGCTTCGCAAACAGACAAATACTAATTTTAGTGTTATTGTAGTAGATGATGGTTCTACAGATGGTACAGCTGCTATGCTTCAGGAAGAATTTCCGGAAGTTAAGATACTGTACGGAGACGGAGGTCTCTTCTGGACTGCCAGCGTGAATATGGGTATTAAACATGCCCTGCAGCATGGGGCAGAATACGTGATGACCCTGAATAATGATTTGGAAGCCGCCCCTGACTTTATTGAAAATACATATAAATGGATGAAGGAAAAGCCCGAGGCTATACTGGGAGCACTGGAAATGGATGCTGCTACCCGTGAGCCTGCTTTTGGCGGCGAGATCATAGACTTTAAACTAAACAAAGTAAAGTATCTCCTGCAGGAACTCCCAAAAGAGCAACAGATCGGTATCCATAAAGTATCGCAATTACCGGGACGGGGACTTCTTGTCCCGCGTGCCGTTTTTGAGAGTATAGGCCTCCTGGATCAGGATAACTTCCCTCATTACGTAGCTGATTATGATTTTACGCATACAGCGCTTCGTAATGGCTTTGAGTTGTACTGTAATTACGATGCCAAGCTTTATACTTATCCTGAAGAAAGCGGGGAGCGTAAAAACAGGCAAAACAAAACCATAAAGAACTTTTACAATCACCTGTTCGACATAAAGGGCGGTGGCAATCTGCGCGACTTCACACGTTTTACATTAAAAAACTGCCCAGGCCCCTATGTACCTTTTTACTTAGCTAATGGCTATGCGCGGCGCATATTTGGCTATATGTTAAAATGATCTGTAACACAAGTTCGACCAGAATTGTACTTTTTACTTTACTCCACCCTTCAATGAAGCAAGGGCTGTTGGTACTTTTGTGCCTGGCTACTTTCCTGTTAGCAGGTTATTCATTGCTAAATGTGCTGCCGCTCTCACCGCACACTGCCCAACAAGGATTCAGTGGCCCTTTGGTCATTACAGAGGGTGGTACTTATACGGGTAAATGGGAATCAAAAGATTCTGAAGTTCCCGCCATTGAGATAAGAACGCGTGAGCAGGTCATTATTGAGAACTCAGTAATAAGGAGTGCGGGTCCTCTTATCCGTGCGTTAGGCTATTCCGCAGACATAACCATACGCAACACAAGTGGTTATGGCATCACCCCTACTCCTTACAACGACTACAAAAAGCCAAGGAGGTTTTTAGGTGTAGATGGTTTCAGTAACATAGTGGTGGAGAACTGCTACATGGAGAATACAGCCGGTATTTACATTGGTCAGCGATACGAGGGCAACGGCTCACCAAGTAACACCATCAAAATCCGGTATAACGAAGTAAAAAATATAGACGGACGAATTTATGCTGGTATAGCTATTGCTCAGTTCGTTCAGTTTAACTTTCGTAATGAGGTACCCTACGCAGAAATTGCCTGGAACCAAATAATCAATGAACCGGACAAATCAGCAGTAGAAGATAACATCAACATCTATAATTCCCGAGGCACACCTGATTCCCCCATCCTAATTCACAATAACTATATTCAGGGCGCATTCCCGGTACCTTCTATTGCCAGCAATTACTCTGGCGGTGGCATTCTTACGGATTCACCGGGTACAGACTCCACCATGTCCACGGCACATCTGAAGGTGTTTGACAACCAATTGGTCGGGCTGGGGAATTATTGCCTGGGAATAGCTGGTGGCAATCATATTGAGATGTTTAATAACAGAGCTATCGTTTCGGCCAGGTTTCCCGACAATACTTTTTTTAACTGCTGGTCAGGAGGCATTTGGGCGAAGGATTACTATAAACTAAATTCCACGTTCGCTAATCAGATGCATCATAATACGCTCGCCACTGTTGGCCAAACAGGTACTTGGCGCAACGAGATTATGGACAGCACTTTCCTGGCTGCAGCGACCTTCTCGAATATTATACTTCCGGGAGAAGTGACACTCGCCATGGAAAGAGAAGAATACCAGCGATGGCTTCAGAAACTAGCTTCAAAAGAAATAAATATCGGGCTTCTACCTAAAAGTTCGGAACAAACCTTCTAAATCACCTACTCCCAGTAAAAAAACTCCTCGCTTGACACTACAATAAATACAATATAGCTACTTCTATGCAAATATCTATATATATGATTATTTAGCAATTATCTCACTCATCGTATAACATTTTTTTGAAAATCGCTCTTTAAAGCCAAACCCCATAATACCCTTTTATTAATATATTTTAGCAATTTTATCACAACAAAACAATATAATTTTATTAATACCAGCAACCTTTTTAAAAATTATACGTTAGGCCAAAACCTCCCTTAAAGCTACCAAACAGCCTTTTTCCCTTCCTCGAATAGTATAAATTATCTATGATTATATAATTTTTTTCAGTTTTTTAACTGCAATTATTAGCATTTATAAACTTTAAGTACATATATTTGCAACAACTTATATATTAATGATTTAGCCACACATTCTAAAAGAAAGCATTTGAGATTAAGAGCTTAGTAGTTTTGAGGATACGCCAAAGGAATCAAAACAACGACACAAAAGGCTCAACTATTAAAATAATTTAACTTTTCAACTTTTAGCCAAAGAAGATGAATTTACTAACCTCTTATGTAAATAAGAGAGCTGGACAGGTATTTATTGCCTTGATGCTCACCTTCATTGTGTGTGTTTTACCATCCCAAAAAACCTTCGCACAAACTTACAGCGGTCCTCTGGTAATCACCAAAGGCGGAACCTACACCGGCAACTGGGAGTCTCGGGACTCAGAAGTGGCTGCCGTTGAGATCCGCACCAACGAACCGGTAGTGATCCTGAACGCTAACATCCGCGGTGCAGGTCCCCTAATCCGCTCTCTTGGTAACTCAGCTGACATCACTGTACGCCACACCCGCGGCTACGGCCTTACTCCTACCCCCTGGAAAGACTATAAGAAAGCTCGTCGCTTCCTGGGCGTAGACGTGTTCCGTAATATAGTGGTGGAGAACTGCTACATGGAAAACACAGCCGGTATTTACATCGGCCAGCGTTACGAGGGTAACGGTTCTACGAGCAACACCATCAAAATCCGCTTTAACATTGCCAAGAACATCGACGGTCGTGTATATGGAGGCAAGACCTTTGCACAGTTCGTGCAGTTCAACTTCCGAAATGCTGCTCCTCACGTGGAGGTAGCCTGGAACCAGGTCACCAACGATGCGGGTAATTCTGCTGTGGAAGATAACATCAACATCTATAACTCCCGCGGCACGTCCAGCGCTCCTATACGTATACATGATAACTTTATCTTCGGAGCATACCCAATCCCGCACACGGCCACTCAGTACTCAGGTGGCGGTATCATCACCGACGGAGACGGGGACGCCACAAGCTGCCCAGCCTACATAGAGGCCTACGGCAACCAGTTGGTTAACCTCGGAAACTACTCTATGGGCATCGCTGGAGGTAATAACATTCGCTACCACCACAACCGGGCCGTGAACGCAGCCACCTTTAAAGATGGCTCCCGCTTCAGCATGTACACCTCCGGACTGTGGAGCAAAGACTACTATAACAAAAACACCACCTATGCCAACTCCGTTGACAACAACACAGTCGGCATCACAGCCTGGGGTTATAATAATGAAAGAAACGATGTATCGGTGGCCGAAAACGCGTCCTTTACAAACAACACTTTCTTACCGGGCAGCGCTGTTGCTGTTGTAACTGAAGCTGCTGAACTAACGCTCTGGACTCAAAAGTTAACTCAGAATGGAATAGTATTAGGTCCGAATGGCACTACTGCTTCAATATTGCCAACAACGACTACTGAGCCTGCTCCAACTGCAGATACTACTCCTTCTACTATTACTAACCCAGGCTCTGGCAAGATCACCCGCGAGTTCTGGGCAGGCGTTGCCGGAGAAGGTATCTCTGACATCCCGTTGACCAAGACTCCGACCAGCACTACTGAGCTGACTCTTTTTGAGGCTCCAAGCAATGTAGGCGACAACTATGGCCAGCGCATCCGTGGCTACGTGACAGCGCCTGAAAACGGCCAGTACACCTTCTGGATCGCCGGCGACAACAGTGCCGAGCTTTTCCTGAGCACGTCTGAAGATCCGGCCAAAAAAGTAAGGCTGGCCTCTGTGAACGGCTGGACCAACCCACGCGAGTGGACCAAGTACAGCACACAGCAGTCGGTGAAAGTGACCCTGGCTGCCGGCAAGCGCTACTACATCGAAGCCCTGATGAAAGAGGGTGCCGGTGGCGACAACCTGGCCGTAGCCTGGCAGCTGCCAAGCGGCGCCAAGGAAGCGCCGATCGCCGGAAAGCATTTGTCTCAGCTGGGAAGCACTGCTACCACCACCACTACTGAGCCTGCACCAACTGCTCCGACTACCACAACTACTGTAGCGGCCACTGGCAAGATCACCCGTGAGTTCTGGGCAGGCGTTGCCGGAGAAGGTATCTCTGACATCCCGTTGACCAAGGCTCCGACCAGCACTACTGAGCTGACTCTTTTTGAGGCTCCAAGCAATGTAGGCGACAACTATGGCCAGCGCATCCGTGGCTACGTGACAGCGCCTGAAAACGGCCAGTACACCTTCTGGATCGCCGGCGACAACAGTGCCGAGCTTTTCCTGAGCACGTCTGAAGATCCGGCTAAAAAAGTAAGGCTGGCCTCTGTGAACGGCTGGACCAACCCACGCGAGTGGACCAAGTACAGCACACAGCAGTCGGTGAAAGTGACCCTGGCTGCCGGCAAGCGCTACTACATCGAAGCCCTGATGAAAGAGGGTGCCGGTGGCGACAACCTGGCCGTAGCCTGGCAGCTGCCAAGCGGCGCCAAGGAAGCGCCGATCGCCGGAAAGCATTTGTCTCAGCTGGGAAGCACTGCTACCACCACCACTACTGAGCCTGCACCAACTGCTCCGACTACCACAACTACTGTAGCGGCCACTGGCAAGATCACCCGTGAGTTCTGGGCAGGCGTTGCCGGAGAAGGTATCTCTGACATCCCGTTGACCAAGGCTCCGACCAGCACTACTGAGCTGACTCTTTTTGAGGCTCCAAGCAATGTAGGCGACAACTATGGCCAGCGCATCCGTGGCTACGTGACAGCGCCTGAAAACGGCCAGTACACCTTCTGGATCGCCGGCGACAACAGTGCCGAGCTTTTCCTGAGCACGTCTGAAGATCCGGCTAAAAAAGTAAGGCTGGCCTCTGTGAACGGCTGGACCAACCCACGCGAGTGGACCAAGTACAGCACGCAGCAGTCGGTGAAAGTGACCCTGGCTGCCGGCAAGCGCTACTACATCGAAGCCCTGATGAAAGAGGGTGCCGGTGGCGACAACCTGGCCGTAGCCTGGCAGCTGCCAAGCGGCGCCAAGGAAGCGCCGATCGCCGGAAAGCATTTGTCTCCTATTTCAACTGATATCACTGGTATCTCAGCTTTATCAGCTTCGGAAACCACTGACGCAGAGCTATACTTTGAAGGCACTACAGCATACCCAAATCCTTTTAAGGATATGATTACCCTGGACTTTAACAATCAGGATGTACAACTTCAGAAAGTGGTATTACTTGACCAGACGGGAAGAGTAGTTTACGAAGAGAAAGGTAGCCTGGAGCTGATCAACTCTACTCTGGAACTTAACCTGTCCGGTGTAAACTTAAAGGGTGGTTTGTATATACTGAAGTATACTGATAGCCATGGCGATAGTAAAAGCATTAAAGTGATTAAAGAATAGAATTCAATAATCTATAATTATCTATAAAAGAAAAGGGCCTGTAAGTTACAGGCCCTTTTCTTTTATAGATAATTATGGCATTTAATTAACAATAACTTTTCGGCTAATTTTCCTTTCAGAAGAAAATAAAAGCAGGTTATACAAACCAGATGGGAGCTTTCCTCTAAATGATAAACTCCTCACAATTGATCCGTTCGGGCCTGCTTTGGCAGATTGTACTGCCACGGTTTTACCTGTAACATCTATTAGCCTAAGTTCCGTGTCTTCACCTGGAGTAAGCCCAGAAACCTCGATGTTTATTTGCTGACCGGGATTTGGGTTCGGGAATACGTTAAAGGTACCATCAAATGATTTGTTATCAGTAAGACCCAATGCTGACTGACCACAGTAAGTACCGTTTCCACTATTATAACGCGTTCTAATCTTATCTCCTGAAATGGCACGGTTGTATACCTTAACTTCATCCAGCTCTCCTGCATAATAGAAACCGCCAGAACGATTCAGGTAACCAATATTGATGCTGGCATTATCCACAAAATTTCCGGTATACTGTACCTGTACTTCCTGGATAAGCTCCCCATCAACATACAGTCTGTTCATGTTAGTACTTCCGTTCCGAACTGCCACAATATTATGCCAAACTCCATCGTTCAGCACTGGTCCTGTACCACCAATCTCTGCACCAGCATGATTTTCATCTTTCAAAGAGAATACTGCTTGTCTTTGTTCGTTGAGGCCAATCCACCAGTGTACACCGGCATCCGTAGCTGCAGCATCACGCCCGATAATTACCATATTGCCAGCTGCTTTGGTGTCGGTTTTTAGCCAGAGTCCTATGCTAAAGCTACTATTCCCACTCCAGTTAAAGTTTGATATATCAGTAATTTCGAGTGCATTATTTAAGCCATTAAAACGCTGTGCTCCCTCAAATAACCCGGCATCGACCGGTTGAGGACAATTTGTACAAGTTGCATCAGAAGCAGAAGCCACATCTTTGTAACTATTTCCGCCTTTTTCATCAAGCTCATAGTAATTTACCAGTCCGGGTAAACAATCAGACAGGTTTGCAGTAGACTGCCCGCCATTTCCAACTACTATAGTTACCGTTTCAGATTCCGAAGAATGCCCCTCTGCATCAGTGGCTATGGCTTTGATAGTATAAGTACCTGCTGCAACGTTCTGCCAGGTATAGCTAAAAGGAGCCGTCTCAATAGAAGCGATTAGCGCAGAGCCATTGAAGTATTCTACTTTTGACCACGGACGCGTGGTATCAGAAAACTTCACGTCAAGGTTTACCGGTACGCCTTCATCAAAGGTGCTGTTGTTAGCTGGAGATGTAAGTGCCACAGCAGCTACTGTCTGTCCAGCGCAATTTGGGTAAATATCGACATAATCAGAGGTTGATAAGCCTCCTGAATCAGTTACTTTTAGGTTAAACCTGTAAAAGTATGTATCCCCATCACAACCCACTGCGGCAATGGTAGCAGAACCTACATGGTCGTTTATAGCTGGCTCCGGGTGTGAATGGGTGTTATGATGTAATGCTACCACCCATTCATAGGTCAGCTTTTCATCCGTGTCTTCTCCATCTGTTACATCCGCACGAAGTTCATAGGTACTTTGCTGGTTCATGGGGTATTTAGTACCCGCAGCAGGACTTACTATATGCACGACAGGTGGTGTATTGTTCAGTCTTATTTCAAGTTTCGAAGTTGACGTCAGGCCTCCGGCATCTGTTACCGTTAGGACAACATTATAAGATGTTGGTCCGGTAGCTGTAAAGGTATGCGTTGGGTTTGCTGTTGTTACATTAGCAGAGCCATCACCAAAATTCCAGGAGTAACTTAGGGCCGCCCCTTCCGGATCGGTTGACTTGCTGCCATTGAAGCTAACAGTTAATGGGCTCTGACCATACATTTTATCAGCCTCTGCTACTGCTTGAGGAGGTACGTTGCCGTTGTAAAAAGAAACTTTCTTTATCTGAGCTCCATAGTTGATGTAGTATAATTCTCCAGTCGCAGGATTTTGAGCAAATGCTGTTACAGTTGCTCCGTCATCAATAAAACTTTTAATAGCAGTTGGTTTATTGTTGCTGTCAAACTTCAGCACTTTTATCCATCCGGCGCCATAGTCGCCGAAGAAGTAAGAATTACGATATTCCGCCGGCATACTATCGCCTGTGTACCATATCCCGCCTGTGGATGAGCTACCATAAAAAGGTTCACCGGTCACAGGTGAGCCGGGAGCCCCTACATTAACTACTGCGGCATTTTCTCCATTAAAAGTACCGGTTCTGGTTATCGGAACAGGTGGTGTAGGATCGGTTACAGCGGCATTTGCCCAGTCTATAGCTGGTCTGGTATGCACAAACGTGTGAATATCGCTTGGGATAGGTGTATTCCAGTCACAGTAGTTGCCAAAATACGGCGCCTCTGTTGCCTTTGGCTGCAGGATCAGTTCGTTAAAGTAAAAGTACTCTCTGTCACAGCTGCCTGTGCCGTACAAGGGGTTCTTCAGGTTTGGAGTTGGCAAACCAGTATTATAGTAATACTGCTGCGGCTCCAGCCCTTCATACAACGGCCATCCGAAGTTAAGCCCGGATTCTGAAGCGACATTAATTTCTTCCCAGTCCTGCCAGCCTACATCCCCTATGTATAACGTACCCGGATGTGTGGCGCTTCCTGTGCCTGGGCGTAAAGTAAATCGGAAAGGATTTCGCAAACCCAGTTCCCACACCCTTGATTCGGCTGCGCGGGGCTTGGCAGAATCATAGTATGGGTTTGATGGCAGGCCATTTCCTGTTGCAGGGTCTATTCGCAATATCTTTCCGTTAAGCGAATTGATTTGCTGAGCACGCAAAGCACCCACATTATTTATGTCTGCCAATATTCCATCCTGAAGCCCCTGCTCCACATAGTTATCGGTAACATCACCCGGCTTCCAACCGGTATCTTTCCCGTTCGCCGTAGCTCCGTCGCCAGCTGAAACCAACAAAGAGCCATCTTCACCAAACACCAGTGACCCTACTCCATGCGATACATAAAGTATAGGTATACCCGTTGAAACACTTTCTCCGAGCAGAATCTTTCTGCTTGACATGTCTGTGCTAAGGCCACCTTCTCTAACTTTATAGCGGGTAACACGGCCAATGGTAGCATTATTATATTCGTTGGCAGTTGGGCTATAGCTACCTGTGCCATAGTTGAGGAGATAATGTCGATCTACAACATATAATAGGTAGATGTATCCGTTGCTTTTGAAATCAGGATCGAGGGCGAAGCCCAGTAAGCCGTGGTCGCCCCAGTTACCTACTTCTTCACTTATATCCAGTAGCGGAGTAGGCAATTTCACACCATTCTCTACTATCCATACTTTACCAGCCTTTTCCCAAACATACATCCTGCTTCCATCATCAGAAAAAGTAAGGCCAACTGCAGCATCCCATTGTCCACCTATCTGCTCTTCAACAACCCCATCAGGTTGTGCAAATACAGAGGGACTCCCCAGTAAAAAACCAAGGAAAATAAGAAGCTTGAATGATAAAGAAAATTCAGATTTAAATAAGAATGGTACGGTGAGTTTTCTTACTAACTTAAAAAGTGGAGAAAGGGTAGCTCTACTTTTGTAAAGATCAGTCATATTATATTTTTTTAGGTAGTACAATCAATCAGGCTAAAGGCACCATTAGGTGACTCAAAGACTTAAGCCAGAAGTGATCTGGTTCAATAGCCTATTACTATATGTCATATTTTAAATGCTACAGTATCTTTACGCAGCTATATGGCTATAGTTCTATGAATAAATTATCAAAAAATATAATATTACCAATAATAATAAATAGTTTGCTGGCGTAGTTAATACAATAAAAAAGCAGAAAAACACGCTGCATTACTTCGCAATCACTAATTTTCTACTAAATGTTTTACGGCTACTGGTAACGGATATACTATAAATGCCTGATCGGAAATTGTCTGTTATAGGGATAGTAAATTGCAGATTCCCACTTGAGTCAACTGTTAACTCCTGTTTTGTAAGAACTTGGCCTGAGAGATCAGAAATATAAACCATTACCTGCTCATCTATTTCCATTTTTGTAATTTCAACAGATACTTCATTTTGAAGCGTGGCTGGATTCGGATATACTATAAATGTTGAAGCATTGAGCTTTCTATCCTCCACCTCAATTATTTTAGAGTAGTTAAAAGACCCATTGACATTATTCACTTTCAGGCGGTAATAAGATTTTTCGGGTATGGGTGCAGTATCAGTGAACTCATAGTCCACCTGTATGTTACTGTTTCCGGTTGCACTAACTTCTCCTACCTTTTCAAAGTTTTCTCCGTCAGCAGACCGTTCCACATCAAAGTTCTTACAATCTACCTCAACAGCTGTTGCCCATTTTAGCAACAAACTTTCCTCAACATACTTTCCTGAAAAACTGATCAACTCAGTTAAGGCATTAAAAACTAACTGGTACCGTTCCCTGATCTCTTCCGGTGTAAGCACGCGGCCAAACAGCTTTACTTCGTCCAGGTCTCCTTCATAGTGATAACCTCCTCCATCATACAAATAACCAATGTTTACAGGCGTTCGACTGGCAAAACCGTTCTGATAGGTATAACTTCCTGATGCTCTTACCTCACCGTCTACGTAAAGCACGGTTCTCCCTGAGCTTCCGTCGCGTACGGCTACGACCTGATGCCACTTCCCATCATTTATCACTGGTCCGCTTCCCCCCACAAAAATACCCTGCCAGGAGATATCCAGCAGGTTAAACCCAGCTTGACCTGAACCATCAACACCAACCCACCAGTGCACTTCAGAATCCTTCCCATCACGCCCGATCAGCACCCTGTTTCCTGCAGTGCTCGCTGACGTTCGCATCCATAGCTCTATACTAAAACTATCTTTCGCTTTCCAGTCAAAGTTGTAGCTCTTGGCTACATTCAGGCCATCATCTTTACCATCAAAATGCTGGCCACCTGAAACTGCTCCATGCACAGGGGCAGGCCTCGTAGCCTGTTCAGCACTGGCCAGGTAGGGAGTATAATAATCCTTGAAATCGTTTCCGCTGGTTTCCTGCAGATTCCAATGGTGTATCAGCCCTGCCTTTTCTCCGTCACTCTGCTTTACCTCCACTTTAAAAGATTGGGTAGCCTCCCCTACGCTGTTGGCAGCTTTCACACGAACGTCAAACGTTCCGGTTGATGCTGGCGTCCAATCAATTTCACCAGACGAAGCATTGACTGACATGCCTGCAGGAGCAGCCACCAAGGTATAAGTGGCAGCCGGAGTACCGGTTGCATTAACATCATAGATATAAGACTGGCCGACTACTCCAAATGTAATGGGCTCAGAAACTATCACAGGCTTCACTTGCTGAGGGCCACAATAGTTGCCTGCTCCATTGTTATACCTGGATCGCATTTCATTTTCTTCAAGTGCCCTGCTATAAACCATCACCTCATCCAACTTACCATTAAAGCGGTATTTGCTGTCTAAGTCTAAATGTGCAATGGTTACCGGAGCTGCACTTTCAAAATTATCAGTGTAGTCAGCCTCGAAATTTCCAACGGTAAAACCGTCTACGTACAACTTATTCCGTCTTAATCTGCCATCACGTACAAAAGCAATATGGTGCCATTTCCCGTCGTTCACCTTTACAGGATTGTTACCTACACCATCGCCGCCTGTAATGATACCATTCCGATTACGATCATAAAGTTCAAATACGGCGTAGCCTTTAGCGTCAACACCGATCCACCACATCATCCGGGATTCAACGCCTACCCTACCCATCATCACCCTGTTTGTAGAGGAACTGCCTGACACCTGCATCCACAGCTCGATCGTAAAATCGCTATTGGGGCCCCATTCAAAATTATTAATTGAAGTGATCTTCAGCCCATCGTCATTTCCATCAAATTGCTGTGCACCACCAAATAAACCCTCTGCAGGTGCAGGACAGTTATCACAGGTGGCTAAGGTAGAAGAAACATAGTCTTTGTAGGAGTTGCCAGCAGTAGCTTCATCCATACCGAAATAATGGACAAGCCCTGTAGGGCAATTAGCCTGAGCGCTAGCAAGCGTAACAGATGAGAAAAACAGTAAGAGAGCTATCAGAAAGAATTTAACATTACCTGTAACTGTATTGATAGAACTGTTAAAGATAGAGGAACCTCTTTCTTCAGCCTTTCCAACAATCGAGTTATAGCTTGAAGAACAGTATATAGTTGTCATAGGCGGAAAGGTCTAGTAAAGAGCTACAGCATACAGAAAGTACAATTCTGTTATTATGCCTGCTTTTTGTTAATCGCGGTAAGGACCAGAATTCATTGGGGTTGGCATCTAAAAGGAAGAGCTGGTAAGACCTTACCTTAAACATGCCATTTTTAATTTATTAGGAACTCTTTATATTACGACTTTACAACGCATTGGTTTTATACAAAAAACCGAAACTATTGAATTATAGCTAATTACCTCGTTGTTTCTCTGATTTCGTATTTTTAGAGTTAACCACTTGACAGCTTTTTAGCTAGCAGGTCATTATTAACTACCAGATCATACCTTGTTTATTCTGTTTTGCCTTTTTAAATGAAATAAGGTTATAGCTGATGGTCAATTCATTGGTGGCCTTACGAATTGTTTGGGACTCCTGTACAGGTGATTCATAAGTATAACCAAATGAGAGTTGATCCAGGCGTATTCCAGCTGCCATATTGTATGCCTGATCAATCCGGTATCCACCACCTACCCAGAAAGTGTTGTTGTAAATGGCTTTTACCTGCGCTTCTGCACTGCCATGATTCTGTTTGTCGTATTGATAAATCCCATTTAGGGCAAAGCCTAACTGATCTGATATACCTGCACGATAACCAGCTTGTGCCACATGCCGCCTGTTATACAAGCCACTCAAGAAGTCATCTCCTGATGTGATAAACTTCCCTTCTGTTACATCCTGCATCGCGTATCCGAGGTAGAAGTTATAGGAAGACAGCGCCAGACCCAGGTTAAGATCAACTTTGCTGATCGCGTTGCTGTGGCCAAGTACATCTCTGTATTTCGGATCATTTTCCTGGTCCACTGTTAAGCTGTTACCATCAAGCTTGTTGGAATTATAGGTAAGGGCAGTGCCCCACCGCAGGTTTAGTTTTTCTGACAGCCTGATACCTGCGCCATAACTTAAAAATAACTGCGTCTCACGGGATGGACCGAACTGATCATGAAGTATAGCCAACCCCAGGGAGTGCTTTGGATTTAATGATTGCTGATAATCTTTTGCTTCTCTGTTACTGAC
The DNA here is from genome assembly GCF_051904785.1 of Pontibacter sp. MBLB2868. Classification (NCBI taxonomy): domain Bacteria; kingdom Pseudomonadati; phylum Bacteroidota; class Cytophagia; order Cytophagales; family Hymenobacteraceae; genus Pontibacter; species Pontibacter sp. MBLB2868. Next base: position 2,185,455 of record NZ_CP196710.1, read on the forward strand.
ATTAAACCCCCTACTTTTATTTCCAATCTGCTGCATATCCAGTTCAGCAGAAGCAAATATGGTTTTTGGCGCATCTTCAAAACCAGTCCACTGATTGCGGTAAAAGGTTTTCAGAACAGAACCATTAAAACCTGTAAGTGATGGGTTATAGTAATGTTGATACTGAGAGAAATTTGCTATTTGCTTTCTGCTCTGAGCTTTTGCCTGGCAAACCATCAGAATCATAAAAAGCGCCAGTATAAGTTTCTTCATCTTTAATTATTTTAGTACTGTAACGACCCCTTTCTGTACCAGTCCTATCTCTTTAACCTGAATGATATAAAAATAAGCCCCCTGCTTTACTTGTCCGTCCTTGCCTTGGCCGTTCCATCCTTCCTCCGGATCTGTAGTATGGAATAATCTGTTCCCGGCTCTATCAAAAACCTCTACCTCCACTTCATTAAAATATTTTAGCTCCGGAATCTTCCAGGTATCGTTTATACCATCGCCATCCGGTGAAAAGGCATTAACGAGCTCTACTTTTTTGAAGCCCAGGTACAGCGATTTTTGTAGCGTAAAATTGGCTTCGATCTTATTCTGATAAGGGTCTGTGCTTCTTACACGTATCGTAAAATCTGATGTGCCGGAAAGCCCTTGGTTTGACTTCAGATAAAGTTCATTGTTAATTATTTCGAACAGATCGTTGTGGGTATCCCCTGCTCCGCTCACTAAGGCATAGGTAAAATCAGCATCATCCAGGTCGGTGGTTGAGAAACTACCAATCGGTTCCTCCGGCTGAAGATCCGGTTTAAATGTTGCAGAGCTAAAGTGAATTGCTGTAGGAGGTTTGTTAGGAGCTACCTCCACAGTAATTGAAGCGGCAATATTATTCGTGTTGGTAGAATTTGTGGGTAGTTCCAAATGACCTGTCAATACATACTGGCCAGGCTTATTCCCATTATACTTGCCCTCTTCCCAAACGATTTTGAGCTCCTCCTCCTCACCGTTTGCATAAGTCACTTGTGCCTTGTCCGGTAAATTAAGCTGCGTAAACTTGGTTTTAAAAGGCACTTTCATAACATCAAATGAATGCACTGCCACAACATTTCTTGTGATCTTCTGTGCTTCATCTTTTACTTCTGCGCCTTTATTGCCAGCGTCATCCACTAAATAAAAAACAACTGTTATCGTACCATCACTTAAATGAGATAGGTCCAGATCAGAAACAGTGAACGTTGTGTTGGCAACTGTTGCACTACCAGTTACTTCTTCAGCCCCATTGCTGCTGCTTATCTTAAAAGTATAAGTTGCCCCTTTCTCAGCCCCTGTAACCTCAAAAGAAACTTGTTTGTGATTCCTTACATCTATCTGATCTACAGTGAAGGAAACAGCATAACCAGCAGGCGCCACGGCATCGTAACGTATTTCCAGTATATTGGAGGCAGTATTTCCGTTTCCGGCAACATCATGCACCCTATCAGCTGGCATACTTACTTTCACCTGCCCTTCACTTGCCGGCCTGATAAGCACTGTATATTCACTTGGACTAACCTGTGATAAATCCTCTGCTGTTGCATTAGTGAGCACTATGTCTGCCATGTCAAAATCTTCAATGCCTTCGCTGATCTTGAATGTTACCGTAAAAGGTGCGTTCGTTATACCAGCTGCATCAGCGCTGAGAGTAACAGCAGGACGACCCGCATCATAATCAACATGAAGGGAGTTGGACGCAGTGTTCCCGTTTTCCGCAGGATCGTGCACCATGTTTGCAGCTATACTAACCTCTACTTCACCGCTTGCTGCAGGGGTGATCAGTACAGTATAGGATGTATTCCCTGTTTTGTTTAGTTGCGAGGCGGCTCCATTTTTCACCGTAATATCTGCAAGCTCTAAATCGGCAACAGCTTCTGTAAGGTTGATGTTAACAGTAAATGGTTTGTTAAGCGGATTGGCTGCGGAGGTACTCAAGGTAATGTCCGGCCTTTTTGTATCATACAACCGCTTAAGTTCAGCAGATGCTGTATTTCCGTTAGCAGCCTCATCAAAAGCTACATCAGCGGCAACCCTTACACTAACCTCACCGTCTGTTTCCGGATTTATCAGCGCTGTATAAGTTGTGGCACTTTGAGCCGAGAAATTGTTGGCTGCTCCATTACCCACGCTAATATCTGCAACTGTAAAACCAGTAACGGCTTCGCTAAAAGTAAATGTTACTGTAAAAGCCTTATTTATAGTAGCCGGTGCGTCAGAAGCAAGTACTATTTCAGCCCCCGTGGCATCGTAAATTAATGCTATACTTTCTGAAGCTGCATTCTGGTTTCCGGCAAGGTCAGTTACTTTGCCTCCTGGTAGACTGATGGCAACCGTGCCATCAGCAGCCGGTGTTACTTTTACCTCATACGTAGCGTCACTTATCAATTTTAACCCACTTAGGCTGCCGTTTGTAACCTTAAAATCTGAGATATCCAATCCAAAAACTTCCTCTGTAAAAATCACCCTTACCATAAAAGCGCCACTCACCGGACTTTCACTATCAGCTGAAAGTGTCGCGGCAGGTGCCGTAAGATCAATCTTTACTATAAAATCAGCACTGGAAACACTGGTGTTGCCAGCTGCGTCTGTTGCTTTGGCTGTGAAATGATAGGTACCTTCTGCAAGCGTGGCCGAACCAAAATCATAGGTCCAGGTTCCTGCGGCTGTCGCTTTTACACGCCCTATTTCTTTGCCTAAACTAAAGACAGTTACTTCTGTACCACCCTCTGCTTCACCTGTTAACTTGATAGATTTTGCGTTAGTCACACCATCATCTGCCACTGGCCCTCTATCTTCTGAAACATAGGATATGACCGGCGCATCCGGGGCTTTGGTATCTATAACCCAACTATAAGTAGCCGGAGATAAATCTGCGTTGCCCGCTGCATCTACTGCCTTTACTTTTAACTCATTATTGCTATCTGACAGTCCGGAGAGTTGGAAGGGATTTGTGACAACCTTAAAGGCGGCACCATTTATACTTGCCTGATAGGTTACATTAGCTTCAGAGCTTGAAAAATTAAAAACAGCATCTGTGGTTCCGGAAACCGCAGGTGGGCCGGAGGTGATGGTTGTTTCAGGTGCCTTTGTGTCAATAGAAAAACCTCTGCTAGCGCTGGCACTACTGGTATTGCCGGCGGCATCAGTTGCTTTGGCTGAAATCTGGTGACTTCCTTCGGCAAGGGCAACAGCTGGCACTAAGCTCCAGGCCCCGTTAGCAGCGGCAGTAGTAATACCAAGTTGCGTGTTGCCCTCAGATACTGATACTGTAGCGCCTGCTTCTGCAGTTCCGCTTATCGTTGGTTTGTTGTTATTTAAAAGTACATTTTCTGTTGGAACCTGTACTAATGGAGCCGCAGGTGCTTTAGTATCCACAAGCCAGGTATAGGCTGCAGGTGTAGGATCCACATTCCCTGCTTTATCTATTGCCCGCACTTGGAGTGTATGATTTCCTTCTGACAAGCCGCTTATAGTATAAGGGTTGCTTGAAAAAATAAACGGAGCTCCATCCAGGCTTACCTGGTAAAGCACCCCTGGCTCATTACTTGTAAAGCTGAACGAGGCGGAAACACTGTTTGACTGAGCATCAGGTTTTGAAGTAATTGTAGTTTCGGGAGCCTGCGTATCCTGTGCCTGTGGCTGTGTGTTCAGTAGTTTATCAAGTTCAGCAAACCAGATTGGGGCCATCTTATTGTACCCAGCCAGTGTAGGGTGCATCGGGTCTGCCATCTCACCCCCATGGTCCTCAAACTGATAAATAATACCCGCATCAGCCATGTCAACTAAAATTAACCTGTCTCCGTTGCTGATGCGCTGATTGGCAAGGGCTTCAATTTTGCTGTTATAGATGTTTATGATATCATTCTTGGTCCCCGAATCCCCTTTATAACAGAAGTCTGGGGTACAAACCGTTTGGATAATTTTAGCCAGTATCACTGTTACTTCTTTCCCGGTTTTCTGCTCATACTTGTCTATCTCATCCAGGATCAACTTCATGTTATCTATAGAGATCTGAGAATTATCCACGCCCTCATTACTGATGTCGTTGGTGCCTAAGTGCAGCAGGATAATATCTGGTGAGAAAACTTCCAGGTAGTTCGCCGTGTAATCTAAGCCCATGTGCTTTTTATCATACCATCGCTCATAAGAGCCGTATCTAAGCAGCGAAACAATGTCTTCGTTACGTGCGGCACCCAGTCCTGCATGATCCACATCTGTCACGTAGGCGCTTCCCGACTGCTCGCCCCCCACAAAATCATAGTGTCCTTTTGAGGATGAGCCATTAAGAAGCTGTTCTAATTTAGATCTGTAAGAAGCTTTCTGATCTGTAGCCATGGTGCTACTGCCGCCCTCGGTATTGGAATCACCGAGGGGCATAATGTTAAACACCTTACTTTGTGCATGTGTGGTTGCACTTGCTATAGCACTATAAGGTGATTGTACCCCTGAACCAAGGGCTTTTATACGGTAGTAAATTTTTTGATTATAATAGAGGCCGGTATGCCTGAAGGTAGTTTCTGAAGATCCAAAAGTTTTTAGCGGGATAAAAGTAGCATCATCCCCTGAAGTTGACATTTCCAGTACATAACCTGTCGCGCTACTTACCTGCGACCAACGAACTGAAATAGCGCCAACTAAAGATGGCTGGGCTTGCAGCGTGGGAGCTGCCAATGCCAGGGAAATTAGGGGTGCCGCAACATGATTGGACATGGAAAAAGCACCGCCAGGTAAAGCGATAAACAATATAACAGCAAAAGGGCGAAGTAGCCAGTGCTTGTAAAACTCGGGCATACGTAAGGGTTAGGTATCTTATGGTTACGAACCCCCTCTCTAACGATATTAATATATTAAAGTTTTAACAAATAAATCAGCAAACCCCTGATAATGCAATTTAAACATTATACTTCCTATTTATAGTCCGACACTTTTACGTATAATCATACTATTGCGAAGTTTCTATATTGTTTAAAAAAAATATTTGGCGAAATGCCCAACCTTTTTACCCAATTTCTATATAAATGAATAATAACGGGGGATCCTACTTCTGATCACTGCTCCGATTAGAAGGCAAAAGAAGAGATAACCCGTACCGACACGTTCTGCACCATCAGTTTAAGCACCCTTAACAGATCTCATATGTTATTTAACTCTACTGAATTCTTCATATTCTTCCCGGTAGTAGTTACCCTCTACTTTTTAACCCCGCACAACAGAAGATGGATCATACTTCTTCTGGCAAGTTATTACTTCTACATGTCCTGGAAGCCTGCATACACCATTATCCTGGTGGCTTCTACTGCTGTAGACTACCTGTGCGGACGTGCCATGGACAAGTACAGTGATGAAGAAAAGGATAAGCGGAAACCATACCTGTACATCAGCTTAATAGCTAACCTTTCGGTTCTACTGCTTTTCAAATATTATAACTTCTTTAATGAGAGTGCACACGAAGCTGCCTTGGCCTTAGGTGTACCGTATGCCATGCCTGCCTTTGAGCTACTACTGCCCATGGGTATCTCCTTCTATACCTTCCAGACCATGAGCTATAGTATAGATGTGTATCATGGGCGTATAAAAGCTGAAAAGCATCTGGGGATCTTTGCACTTTTCATTTCTTTTTTCCCTCAACTTGTAGCAGGGCCTATCGAGCGTGCCGGAAACTTGCTGGGGCAGCTACACAAGAGTCATGACTTTAACTACAACCGTGTTGTGGCTGGCTTACGTCGCATGGCCTGGGGTCTTTTTAAAAAAATAGTTATCGCTGACAACCTGGCTGTACTGGTAAACCAGGTATATAACAATCCTACAGATTTTGAAGGTATTTCCTTTGCCATTGCTACAGTATTCTTTGCGTTCCAGATTTACTGCGACTTTTCAGGCTATTCTGATATAGCTATCGGCGCGGCTCAAGTAATGGGCTTCAGGTTGATGGAAAACTTCAGAAGCCCCTATTTTTCTAAATCGATTTCTGAATTTTGGGGCCGTTGGCATATTTCACTTTCTACCTGGTTCCGCGACTACCTTTACATTCCGTTAGGTGGTAACCGGGTGGTAAAATGGCGTTGGTACTACAACCTGTTCCTCACCTTTCTGGTAAGCGGACTTTGGCATGGTGCCAACTGGACGTTTGTGATCTGGGGTGCCCTGCATGGGTTTTACCTCGTATTCGCGATAGTAACCGCTAAGCAACGCGATGTCTTCGCACGCAAAATTGGCCTGACTGATCATCCTACACTTTATAAATGGGCACAGGTATTAAGTGTTTTTATACTTGTTTGCTTCTCCTGGGTGTTTTTTAGAGCTAACAGCTTAGCAGACGCACTTTATATAATCGGACACATGGTAAGCAGCACAGGCAACGTGCAACAGCTGTTCGCCCTGGATATAGAACATGCTGTGTTCATGGATCAGGGTGCAAAAATATTCGTTGTGTCCGTATTGTCCATTATTCTGATGGAAACAGTGCACCTTATCCAGCGTAATGGCAGTGTTTCACAACTTATCCTGCAGCGCCCCGCCTGGATAAGATGGAGCGTATATTACCTGGCTATATTAGCAGTGCTGCTGTTCGGGCAATTTGGTAATCAAGAGTTTATTTACTTCCAGTTTTAAGATATGAAGGTTATAAAAAACAAAGGTGTGATGAGGCTGCTGAGGAAACTAACCTTACTTGCACTCCCTTTCTTGGTTTGGCCACTTGTTGAAGTATTTGTTCTACCAATGAATTTCTTCACTTTCAGAATCTGGGAAACTATATCCGTGAATAAGATGCGTGTAATGTCCGGGCCTTTTTACCCCAACATACATATGCAGATGGAAGAAGAAGGAGAACTGGCACCCCATACTCCTTTTGCTCGGAAAAGAGTGGTAGAATGGTACACAGATGAATACGGATATCGTAACCGCGACACCAAGTGCGAGGTACTTTTGATTGGTGATTCCAATATAACTGGTGCAAAGCTGTCGCAGGAAGAAACACTTGCTGAGGTACTGGAGAGGAAGATAAAAAAGGATGTGTATTCGTTTGCGCCTGCTACTGTAAATCGTTTTCTGGCTACCGATCGCTTTCAGCAAGAGCCCCCGGAACTGGTGATCGTATCAAGCATTGAAAGGCGTATACCTGAACTCCCGGCAGTAGGTGAAAATGGTATAAACTCCCGGATCCGGAACATGACCGGCAACATCATAAACTCCTCAGGCTTTTTAACATGGCTGGCAGTTACAGCTGATCGTATTTCAAAGCTGGGCCTATACCACAAAACACTCGCCACAATAGACAGAAAGCTGGCAAACAGACAGTACATCAATTACAATAATGAGTTCTTTATAGAAGGTGAAATCGCTAACCGTACGTTTAGTGAGCAGGAAGTACAGCAGATCGCCGATGTGCTGGAGGGGTATAAGCTCGCACTGCAGGAGCGCGGAATTAAGTTCCTGTTTTTACCTATCCCCAACAAAGAGAACATTTATTATAAGATGCTCCCTTCCAAAAAGAAACCTGACTTTTTACCAAGGCTAATGGCTGAGTTGCGTAAGAGAGATGTCGCGGTAGTTGATATGCAAACAAACTTTGAACAATTGCACCAGGAAAATAATGTCGCACTATATCCGGTAGATGATGCTCACTGGAACAACGTTGCTGTAGAAGTAGCTGCTAACCTTGTAACACAACGGGTACAGGGCCAGACACAGGAATCAGATAAAAATGAAAGTTTTTTTGTGAACTACGCCGATCAAAAGCGTATAAGCAAATAGTTATTTCAAAATATAGGTATATCTCAAATTTAAACTACACCCATGCATATAAAATCCTTTTATCAGAAGGGAATTAACCGGACTAAAAAGATATTAGGTCGGCTGATTCCATTTAATTCCCGCCTAAAACCCGGCGGGGTCTGTAATATAAACATCGAGGAGCCGCTTAAGAATAACCCCCGTGAGATCACAGTTCACCACGTGTACCCCCACTACGAAACAAAGTTAAACATATCGGAAGGGCTTTATCATGCTTGTTCTGACTACTGGAAACCTAAGCGCCAGGTATGCACCAACTACATGGTGGTGGAAGCCCCCAATGGCAGGGTTTATACTGATAATGAAAGTAGTGTTGCCGTAGTCTCTTGCTATAACCGCGTAATAGAAAACGTATCGCTCAGCCTGGTTAGCGGCAAAGTAACAGAGCCTAATTTTAATAACATATTTGAACAACGCTTCTTTACTGTACCTGAGAAATATGAAGGCACGGTGTTCTCTTTACTTACTGGCGGAGCCGGGGTAAATAACATTGGCCATTGGTTTTTAGATGTACTACCGCGCCTACACCTGCTTAAAAAGAGCGGCTTATATGAGCAGGTTGATTGGTTCCTGGTACCCAGCTTACGCTATGATTTCCAGGTTGAAACGCTGGAGCTGCTTGGAATACCTGCAGATAAGCTGATTGCAGGAGACAAGCACCCACATATAGTAGCAGATCGCATCATTGCATCTACGGCACCGCGTGGTAGTCATACGCTCGTACCAAACTGGCTTTGTGATTACATCCAGGACTCGTTCCTGGCAGCTAATGAGGATACAAGCGAGGTGATTACCCCTGAGTCACCTTACATATATGTAAGCCGTTGCGACTCCAACATCAGGAATGTGTTGAACGAGAAGGAGTTATTGAAAGCCCTTGAACCATATGGTTTCAGAACTGTTGTGTCGAGCCAGCTAAGCATTAAAGAAAAGATAAGATTGTTCTCTCAGGCAAAAGTAGTATTGGGAGCTACCGGAGCAGGACTGATCAGCATGTTCTTCTGTAAGCCAGGCACTAAGATGATTGAGATATTTAATGAAGGCTTTGTGATAGAACCATTCTATGATATTGCCACTAAAATCGGGCTCGATTATGAATACATCATCTGCAAAAGCAACAGAAAGGTAAAGAATGCCAGCCAGGGGCAGCGTGAGCACCTGAACGTAGAAATTGACAAAGTTTTGACTATTTTAGAAAAAACATCTAACCGGAAAACAAGCACATCAAAACAAGCCGAAGTGGCATAAATCCTAAGCACAAAAATTAGAGGAGTCCTGCTTTTACGGCTAGTCCGGGAGAAGCAGGACTCTTTTTTTGCCTGACTGCATCTTCATAAATTTTTATCAATTGACGGTAATTTACCTCAGCTGTAAACGCTTGTTCATAGGTAAACCTGGCATTGTGTGAGAGCTCCGTGGCAATAGCATTATCCTGTTGCAGCAACTGTACCTGCTCCTGTAGTTGAGCTGGCTGCTGAGGTGTGTAGTGCAGGCCGTTGTACATATGTTGCACCAGGTGTGCAGCACCTCCAATTTTAGCGGCAATAACAGGCGTTCCGGTAGCAAAAGCCTCTACAATGGTCATACCGAAAGTCTCCAGCCATTCAGAAGAAAAGATAAGCGCTTTAGCTTTTTTTAAGATACTCATTGCTACTTCACGCTTCTGAAAACCCAGGTATTCAACAGTATCCGGATGTGCAGCTGCATATTGCTGCACCTGTTCCCTTAAAGGTCCGTCGCCAATAATTTTGAGCTTAAAGTTTTGAAGCTGATGCGCTTTAAGTAGTGTGTCTATACCTTTCTCGGGCGTAAGTCGGCCAATGTACAGGAAGTAGTCATCCCGTTCCTCTTCCCCAAGTCCTGGATCTGCTGTAAAGTTTGGCTTCACAGCTACCTGTTCCTGCCTCAGATTTAACGAAGAATCTTTAAAAAGATCTGCAGCCCCCGGCGTTAGCGCGATATACTTGTCTACCTTATTGCGCCAGGTTCCTATAACTTTATGTATACCGGTTGTTAGTACAACGGAGGCCGTTTGAAAAGCAGAGTTTCTGTAGACACCTTTTAGTATGGGTTTCAGCGGGAACACCTTCTGTACGTTCTCCATCTGCAACTCTCCATCATAATGTAGTAAGGCACTGGGGCAGATCAGGCGGTAGTTATGCAGTGTCATAACCACAGGAACCTTATAGGTATGGCATATATAAAAAACGGCTGGTGATACCAGCGGAAAGAAATTGTGGACATGCACCACATCCGGCTGAAAGGTCTTTATACTTTCTTCTATCCTTCTGGCGCTGCTCCAGTTATACGCCACGCCAAAAGCGGCTCCAAGCTTTTCTGAGATTGTATTTACTTCTTTATTTGACAACGCAAGTTTTTGCACTTCATGCCCGTGTTCTTCCAGTAAAGCTGCCTCTGCAAAAAAGACCGTGTCTTCTCCGCCTACTTCTTTGTAATGATTATGTATGATCAGTATGCGCATGTAAGGGTGATTCAGGTAAGTTTTCGGATAGCAGTACGTAGATCTTCAGATGTACCCACATCCAGGCAGTTCCCGCTGTGGAAGCATACGCTTTGCACTACTAAACCGTTCTGTATAGCTGCTTGTACGACCTCTCCGACACTCACTTCTCTTTCAGTCTTGCTCTCCTGCATTTGCTGGTATTCCTGTTCCAGGTAGCGGTGCATAAACTGCGTAAAACGCGGTGACCAACACGCCATAGCCCAGCCATACTTCAATTCAGGTTTTACTGTTTTCGGATAAACGTGCTTTACCTGGCCATCCTGCTCCAGTTCCAGCATATCCCATTTACTGGTGTCATGCACAGCAAAAGCTCCCAGCACCACATCTGCTCTTGTTTGCACCTGACGCTGCAGCAGTTTCCCGAATGCATCCTTGGGCTCTATCAAGATATCCGGAAACCCAAAAAGGACCGTTTTATCATTTACAAAAGCATTTGCCTGATCCAAAGAATAAGGAGCACCATAAGGGCGCTTCATAATGAGGTAAGCCAGGTGTAACTGCAGTTGGCTTCCATCTCCAAAGTAAGCAGGAATATCCCATTTGCCTTTGCGAAGTATAAAATATACTTGCCGGGCACCTGCTTTCTGCATTTGTTCTAAAAGATAAGCAGATACTACCTTAGGCCGGAGCTGCTGCCCCTCATCTTGCGTTTCAAAGCCTACGGGAAAAAGCTCTTTGCTACAAGGCAAAGGCTGTAGCCTGCTCGCAGAACCGGCAGCGGGTATCAGGCCAACTACAGTAGGTGTTATCATATTAAAAAAACAATGCGCACCGCAACGATTAAAGGTGCGGTGCGCATCATTGCTTGCAGTTAAAACTTATTAGATTGAAGATGCTGTTTCGAGCTGCGACAACAATTTCTCTCTTGAAGAAGAATCTGAATCAGCAAAATACTGCTTCTGCTCCTCGCGTAATGCATCAACTAATCTACCTTCCGGAAGTACAACGTCATCATAGGTCAACACCTGATCTTTCGGAATATCTCTTTTTAGGACACAGCCCTCTGCAACACCCAAAGGCAGCAGGTTCTGTGAATTTGAAGTATCAGCGTTCTCACATAAACCGTAGGTCATGTAATGTCCGATGCCATCCACTACCTGACCAGCTTTCAGATCAGTTTTGGCTGTAGCCACTACTTCTACGTAAGGTTTGCCGATTGGTGTAAGTGCAGCATCGTTAAACAGCACCGCACGTGCCACCGTGTTAGGCACTTCGAAGTGACACAAATGGTATGGTGTATAGAAGAGATACAATGGTCCTTCGCCAAGCTTATACAGGTTGAGGTAATGCTGTTGCGTAGGATGATCATGTGTACCAAGTATAAAAACGCCTGGTCCCGGCTCTGCTCCTACTATGTAATCCACAATACCCGGCCCTTCTGTTAGCTCATCCAATGGGTACAGGCTTTGTACAACATCCTTCAGCGGCGTTCCGCTTGGCACGGTTGGCCCATGCATACCGCGTTTGCCAACGCGCATGCCAGTGCCATTTGCCACAATTGCCTGCTCAAAAGAAATTTTACTGCCATCAGCAAATGAAGTTACCATGGCTGGGTTCTGTCCCCATTTCTTGGCAAATCCTTCCTGAGTAGTGGGGTTACGATAAGGGTCATGCAAGCCTTTGATATTACCACACAGTACCGGCTTCACTCCCAGACCTTTAACAAACCGGTATAGGTTCATCTCTACGCCAGGCTGGTCACCATCGGCATTTGTGAATACCACCCCTGCCTTGTCAGCATACACTTTCAGAATAGGCCCTACTGTACCATCTACTTCAGCATTCATCATAATAATGTGCTTGCCGTTTTTGATAGCGCGTAAGGCTACATTGGTGCCAAATTCCACAGCACCAGTCACTTCGATCACAGCATCAATGCCTTCAGCCTCACAAAGCAACATAGCGTTATCCGTAACGCTGAACTTGCCCTGGCGTATGTTCTCCTCAAGCTGCGACACGTCGCTCACTTCCTGCACATCCAGCACATCGGCATCAGTATAAGCTTGTTTTGCTTTTTCTAATTTCCGGTTTGAGATGGCAACCAATTCCATCCCCTGCACATACTTGCATATCTGCAGCGCAATGCCTCTACCCATAAAGCCTGCACCCACCATGGCAACCCTTACAGGGTTATTGTCGGCGTGACGCTTGGCAAGGGCTGTATCTACTATTATCATGTTCTTATTTAAAATTTAGGTGTTAAAGAGAAAAAAGCTACCGACATATATATCAGCAGCTTCCTTTTTATACTTGCGACAATGCCTTCTCGAAGTCTGGGTGTGCCTGATCCTTATCAGAGATCACAACCGGCTCAATTGGCCATTGGATGTTAAAGGCAGGATCATTCCATCGGATACCTTTCTCAGCACCCGGTGTATAGAATTCGGTTACCTGGTAGGTTACATCAGTGTTATCTTCTAACGTGATAAAACCGTGCGCAAATCCCTCTGGCACAAACAGCATTCTATAATTGTCAGCGGTAAGTTCTACCCCGATCCACTGTTTATATGTTTCAGATTCCTCACGCATATCGATGATCACATCATAAATAGCCCCTCTGGTACAGCGAACCAGTTTCGACTCTTCGTTTGGAGCCAACTGCATATGCATTCCGCGTAAAGTACCTTTCTTTTTATTGTAAGACACATTAGTTTGTCTCACATCATTGCTCAGGCCATGCTTCTCAAACTCATCCTGGCAGAAAGAACGGCCAAAAAAACCACGTTCATCCTCCAGGCGCTTTACATCAATGATAAAAGCACCTTTTAATTTTGTTTCTGTAAATATCATGCTGATTTTATGCTGTTTGTAATTCAGATTGCTTTGACTTCATTTTATTTGTCTGATGCTCCCATTCCAACTGCTCATTCATCTTACCGTGTTCCTGCAGACTAGTCAGAACTTTAAGGCGCATTAGCAGTGAATTTCTGAAATCACCATCTTTAAACTCCATCTCTATCAGTCCGTCACGTAGCTCCATAATAGCTTCTTTCAAGCTGTATTGTGGCTGGTGGTCTGGAGCAAGCTTCTTGTACAGGTCAAAGTTTACACGGTATGAGCGCTTGTCCGGTGCAGCGTTTTTGTTGACTGTAACTACAGTGCCTGGAATGACATCTGCAACAGCCTCCGCAAGTTCGTTTACCTGATAGTTCCACTGGTTAGCGCCAGTGTTCACAGCCAGGAAGTCACCACCATTAGATGGTTCACGCGTTACGGCCCATTCTATTGCCCGCGCCATATCTTTTACATGTATAAGTGGACGCCATGGGGTGCCGTCGCTAAGAATATTGATCTTTCCGGTAGCCACAGCTCCGGCTACAAAGTCGTTCAGTACCAGGTCAAGGCGAAGGCGTTCACTCATACCGCATGCCGTTGCAAAGCGGAGGCAGGTAATTGTAAAACCGTGGCCTGCCAAAGGCATCAGCTCTTTCTCGGTAGCTACCTTAGAACGGGCATAAGCAGTAAGTGGGTTTAGAGTAGAATCCTCAGTTTTGGCACTATCTTCGGCAGCGCCATACATGCTGCAACTAGATGCAAAAACAAAGTTTTTTACACCAGCCTCCTTGGCCAACTGAGCAATTTTCACGCTGGATCTATAATTTACATCCATTGTTATATCTTCATATCGCGTACCCATCGGGTCGTTTGATATAGCTGCCAGGTGTACTACAGCGTCAATACCCTGCAACACTTCAGCAGAGATGTTTCGGACATCGCCGAACAGCTGCTTATCCAGTTTGCTCTCAGGCAAAACAAGGGAATTTGTTAAACATGATGCAAAGTAGGCCATATCATAGCCTATAAGAGTAGCTTCTGGATATGTTTTGCGCAACTGGCTTACTACGCCAGGGCCTACATATCCCATATTACCGGTTATTAATATTTGCATGACAAAAGAGTATTAAAGTTAAAGGATTGTGATCTATGATTAGTTTACTGCCTTAGAAAGCATTTTGCGCCATACGTTCCATGGTGCTTCGCCATTTTGCCACAGGTCTTCCAACACATGCTTGTCTCGTAGCGTGTCCATGGGCTGCCAGAAACCAGTATGCTTATAAGCCGAAAGCTCTCCTTCTTCTGCTAATCTTTCAAGTGGATCCCGCTCCCAAATAGTATTGTCATCTTCGATATAGTCCAGTACATTCGGTTCAAGTACAAAGAAGCCACCATTAATCCATGGCATATCTCCTCCTTTTGGTTTCTCTTTAAACTGATTGATCTTGGTAACGCCCGAAGAAAGGTTAAAGGCACCGAAACGCCCTGGTTGCTGTACAGCTGTTAGGGTTGCCAATGTACCCTGCTCTTTGTGAAATCTGATGGATTCAGAAACGTCCACATCGCTCACACCATCACCATAAGTAAGGCAGAATGTTTCATCTCCGATATAGTCCTTAACACGCTTTAAGCGGCCGCCAGTCATAGTCCCTTCACCTGTATCCACAAGGGTTACTTTCCATGACTCTGTATTATTCTGGTGTACTTCCATGCTGTTTGTGCGCATATCAAAAGTTACATCAGAATTATAAAGGCAATAGTTAGCAAAATATTCTTTTATGATATGGCCTTTGTAGCCGCAGCAGATAACAAATTCATTAATATTATGATGTGAATAGATCTTCATGATGTGCCACAGGATCGGCTTTCCGCCAATTTCAACCATTGGCTTGGGGCGAACCCCGCTTTCTTCACTTATTCTTGTTCCAAAGCCGCCTGCAAGTATAACTGCTTTCATCTTTATAAGGGTTTTATTAGGGTTGATGTATAAACATTAACTGATATGTTAATTGTACTGCTTTTATCAGTTATTTTGTACAATACGTTAATCGCTATATTTCGATGTTTCTTGTTTCTCTTTTTTACTAAATTTTTATTATTGCCTCTGCACTCTTTGTTTACCTTCCTAAGCACCACATGCTTTTAAGCACATATCTATCAACAGATTAGGCTAACAAGCCTAAGCCATACTAAAAGCAGAGGGGAAATAATTAAATTTAGAACGGTGGGATAAATTGTATGTGGCTGAAGTAGCCTTGAACGAAGCATTAATAATGTTGCTGATAATGTACTGGTGAAATGTTACCAGCCGTTTATTCTGATAGCTGCAATGTCTCTGTACGCTGCTTAAAAAGGGATCTGAGTGTCAGGTAAACGAACATGCTATTGGTGATCAGGTAACGTTTCCAAAGCCGGCGCGGCTCCTGCCACAGCCTGTAGGTCCATTCCAGGGATAAGTTTCTGGCCCATTCCGGTAAACGTTTCTCAAGGTCGGCATAGGTCATGTAGGCCTGCCCTACTCCTAACATACAAGCGTTAACTCTGTCTTTGTGATCAGCCATCCAGCGTTCCTGCTTCGGACATCCTAGTGCAACAAAAACTAAGTCCGGGTTAGCTTGGTTAATATTATCTACAATGGCAGCATCTTCTGCCTCCGATAACTTTCGGAAAGGAGGTGAATAAGAACCTGCTATATTTAGTTCTGGCAAATCCTTTCTTGCTTTCGTCACTACTGCTTCCAATACCTGGTCTGTGGAGCCATAGAAGTAAACCGATTTACCACGTGCCGCAGCCTCTTGCAGAAGCCTTGGAAGTACATCCATACCGGCAACTCTATCCTGCTCTTCCCCATAGATCATTTTCATCAGTTTGGAAAGCGGGCCTCCGTCAGGAGTTACCACATCTGCATTATTCAATAAAGTATTGAACTCTTGGTTCTGATATGCTTCTACCAGCATGTGCGCATTTGCAAAACACACATAAGAGGAAGCTTTGTTTTCAGTTAACCAGAAAATATGGTTTATAAAGTCGTTGAATGTGCCAGCCGAGATCAGCGACGTTAATAGTCTGCGTTTTCGTTTTAAGGGTGGTTCGGCTGTAGTAGGCTTATTTATAATTGTATTACTAGTATGCATTCTTCTCACCTTTAATCATATTCCATACTGTCAGGAATATTATTTTCATATCCATCATAAAGCTCCAGTTTTCAATGTATTGTACATCATACTCTACGCGCTTTTCCATTAATCTTAACTCTTTTGTCTCACCTCTGTAGCCACTAACCTGCGCATATCCTGTAATACCAGGAGTTACGAAATGGCGTGATTTATACTTTGAAATCACTTTAGAATAATGGTCAAGCTGTGACACTA
The DNA here is from genome assembly GCF_051904785.1 of Pontibacter sp. MBLB2868. Classification (NCBI taxonomy): domain Bacteria; kingdom Pseudomonadati; phylum Bacteroidota; class Cytophagia; order Cytophagales; family Hymenobacteraceae; genus Pontibacter; species Pontibacter sp. MBLB2868. Next base: position 2,201,931 of record NZ_CP196710.1, read on the forward strand.
GGTTTGGTCTAGGTCCGACAACAGACATATCTCCGAATAGTACGTTAAAGAACTGCGGCAGTTCATCTAAACTTGTCTTTCTCAGGAAGGCTCCTATCCTGGTAATACGAGGGTCATTCTTTGAAGCTTGCAATTCTGTGTTGTTGTTCACGCGCATTGTCCGGAATTTGTAGCATACGAACAATCTGTTTTTCTTACCAGGTCTGAGCTGCTTGAAGAATATTGGTCCTTTTGATTCAATCCTGATTGCAAGAGCAATTAGCGGCATTAACCACGGGAAGATCAATAGTGTTACACCCAATGAGAAGACAATATCAAAAACACGCTTCACTACCCTGTTAGATGCAATCTCAAGGGGTTCTTTACGTATGCTTAACATTGGCACATTGTGGTAGAAGTACATATTCATGTCTCTCTCAACAATGGCACTGAAATCAGGAACTATACGGAAGTACACAAAGTTATCTTCAGCAAATTCAGCCAGTTCATCCACTTGCTCCTTATCCGTTAACGGGAGAGTATAATAGATCTCATCTATGCTGTTTTGCAGGCAGTACTCTTTCAGGTCGGCAAGGCCGCCCCGCACCTGGCTGTAATAAGGACTTAACTTATCAACTTTATCATCGAAAAAGCCCATGAATTTAGTACCCAGGTTATCGTTTGCGTTCAGGGTCTGGTGCAATGCCGTTGCGGCAGAACCAGCACCTACAATAACGTAGCGTGTGTGGGCCATGTCAGATTTAGTAAAATATCCTGAAACCTGCTCCATCACCAGTCGGCTAATGCCGATCAGTAGGGCCGTAGAAAGGTACGTGTAAAGTAATAGTAAGCGGGATAGTTGCTCTAAGTTAAAGATCACAATGCAACTAGCCAGCAGAAATGCATGCAGGATAAATGCATTGATCATATTTGCCATCTTCTTATCGAAGGAGAAAAGACCATCTATCCTGAAGATAAAGTTAGAAAAGCCTGATACAATCCACCAAACCAGTGCAAACAGCACAAAGAAAACGCTGTACTGATAATCAAATTCAAGATTACCATACCGGAACAGGTTTGAAAGCTTAAAGGCAAATGTGATTAGGGTGATATCCAGAATCAACAAAAATACTCTGTTGAAACTATAGTAGTGTCGATATTTATTCATGGTATAAATGCGTAGTTATTTTCTCATAAACTAAAAGAACTTGTTTGTTTCACTGCTTTCCCTCTTTCTTCAATTTCCACTGTGAACAAGGCCTAAGTTTAATTCGTCTTATGGATCAATGAACACTAACCTAAAAAAAGTTAAATACTGTAGTTTTAATTAATGCGATATTGCTTTAGCCTAATTATATTTTTTCCATTGGCGGCAACACATTAAATTACGTCTGAAGCTTTCGAAGGTTTATGATTTTATTGATATTAATTAAAAAAACTTGATTTTATAATATTAGAAAATACACATACTTATATATTCATATAGTTACTTATAGCCTATTTCACTAATATTAAATACAACAAAACCTCAATTTAAAGCTAATTAATGCAATAATAACACTTTGCACTATACTGACCATTTATACTTACACATAATCAATGATGATAATATAAATTAAAATATATTTCAATATTTGTGTTAATCGGATCTGTAATCAATATGTATCCAGCACTTATTTTTATACAATTACAGTACCCTCATTTACTTATCATTTAACAAAAAATAAATAAATAAGATATAGCAGTTTGATTTATATATAAAAATTAATTATTGAAATAGTTATACTAAAGCAAGATGTTACAGCATGAACTTTTAGAGATAAAAAAGCTAAAACAGCTGTCACCGCTAACCTCATAATACTGAATTACAACCAGTTACATGGTTTCTAGCTAATACTTTCAGAAAAGCTTTTACAACTAAAACCTTATCCAACAAATAATATCCTGTGTTAGCCCCAAAGGAAGGGCTCAATACTGGATACTAGGGTGCAGAATGTCCTGAAAAGAGCATCCGCAGTTCCAGTGTCTCTTGTGTTTAAAGGCAGGGATCGTGAGCAAGTTGGGAGGCTCCTGCATGGCGAAGGTGTCAATCTTTTGATATTAGACTTACTGAATAAAAAATGTATGCAGGTTTTTGGAGTGGCTGTAGCACAGTTGGAGAGAAGGAAGTAGTAATAAACAAAAACTAAGCTGCTGAATAGGCAGATATGTTAACGTGCCACTTAGTCTTTTAGCTTTATAAAGCTACATGGAAACTTGTTTACACAGCGTATAACACTCAAAAGCCAGGCTACCTTCTGGCAACCTGGCTTTTGAGTGTTATGGAGTATACCTTAGCTGACTAGCTCTGCTTTGAAGCCTGCCTTTTCAACAATATTCTTTATTGTTTGTGCTTCCACTGAATCCGTTTTGACTTCAAGTATTTTATCAGGGTTCTGGGTATCAACATGCCATTCCTCTACTCCCTGCAGTTTGCTCAGGTGCGGTGTTACAGCTTTTACACAGCTTCCACAATTAATCGTTGTTTTAAATTTATACGTCTTCATAAGTTATTGCTTTTTTATATTTAACATAATTAACACACTTTAAATTTATATGTTCTTTGCCCTAAGTCGCAAGCTGTTTGTTACTACCGATACAGAACTTAACGCCATTGCAGCACCCGCAATCATAGGATTCAATAAAAATCCTGTGAAAGGGTAAAGCAGGCCTGCTGCTACAGGTATACAGATCAGGTTATAAAAAAATGCCCAAAATAGGTTCTGCCTGATTGTCCGGACAGTAGCACGGGATAAATTTACGGCCTTAGCAACCTGTGTTAAATCCGAACGCATAAGGGTAATCCCTGCCACATCCATTGCAATATCCGTTCCCTGCCCCATAGCTATACTTACGTCGGCTGTAGCCATTGCCTGGGCATCATTAATGCCATCCCCTACCATGGCTACTACTTTACCTCTAGTTTGCAACTCTTTAACAAAATTCGCTTTATCAGTCGGAAGTAACTCTGCCTGAAAATGCTCCACTCCTACTTGCCTGGCTACTGCAGCCGCTGTTTGTTTGTTATCACCTGTTAGCATATAGATTTCAAGCCCTGCCTCTAACATCGCTTTAATACCTTCAGCAGCAGAAGACTTCACTGGGTCGCTCACAGCAAAAACAGCAAGCACCTCTGTGGCATCAGAAAAGTAAATAACGGTTTTTGCGTTTTCCTGTAACTGCCTGGCAGCCTGAGTCAAGTCATCTGTTTGTTTAATACCATGTTGGTTCAATAATTTCGCATTGCCTGCATAGTACCGTTGACCTTTAAAATCAGCTTCTATACCCAGCCCTGTAAGGCTGTTGAAATGATCGGGTTGTATGGCATTTTTACCCTGCTCTTTGTAGAAAGTATAAATAGCCTGTGCAATTGGGTGCTCTGACTGCGCTTCCATGGAGAAAAAAAGCTGTTCAAGTTCCTCTTGTTCTGCAACAGATCCAGCCCAAATCACATCAGTTATAGATGGCTTACCAATGGTAATAGTACCTGTTTTGTCAAGTATAACAGCTTTCAACTTGTGGGCATGCTCCAGGCTTTCAGCATCCTTAATAAGAATTCCTAGTTCCGCGCCACGGCCTACTCCTACCATTATAGCTGTTGGCGTAGCCAGTCCCAGGGCACAGGGGCAGGCGATCACGAGCACCGAAATAGTGGAAAGCAGTGCTTCTGTTAGATAGGCCTCTCCACCAATAAAGTACCAGGCGGCAAAGGTTAGAATAGCAATTCCCAGAACTACCGGCACAAAAATACCTGCGATCTTATCCACTAGTTTCTGAACGGGGGCTTTACTTCCCTGTGCTTCCTGCACCAGCTTTATAATATGCGCCAGCATTGTCTCGCCACCTGTTTTACGGGCAATTAACTGCAAGCTTCCTTTTTGGTTAATGGTACCTGCATATAATACATCCCCCGGTTGTTTATGCACCGGCAATGGCTCTCCGCTTAGCATACTCTCGTTAACGTATGTGGTTCCGGCAACCACTTCTCCATCCACTGGTACCTTATCTCCTGGCAGCAGCACAACCCTGTCGCCCACTTTTACCTCCTCTATTTTGATCTCCAGCTCTGTTCCATCCCTTAAAATTCTAACGGTCTTAGGCTGTAAACCCATTAACTTCTTGATCGCGGAAGAACTTCTGTCCTTAGCTCCTTCTTCCAGGTATTTACCCAGTAATATAAAAGCGATTATCACTGCAACTGCCTCATAATAGACATGGGGCATCAAACCGCGCTTCAGAAAGAATTCAGGGTATACTGTATTAAAAACACTGAAAGCAAAGGCTATACCTGTACTGAGGGCCACCAGTGTATCCATATTAGCACGAAGGTGCTTTGCCTGAGCCCATGCACCCACAAAAAACCGTTGCCCTGCCCAAAGCAGTACCGGTGTTGTAAGAGCCAGCATAAACCAATTGCCCCAGGCAAAGGTGTCATGAAAGAACATGCCCATGATGAAAACCGGAACAGCCAGCAAACCGGCTACAATCGTTCTTTTTCTCAAAGCAGACAATGTAGCCGCCTGTCGCTCTTCCAGTTCTTCCTGCGTCTTATGTTCTGTAAGTATATCGAAGCCTATTTCCTGCACAGTACTTCGGAGTTGAGCAGGACTTGTAACACGTGGTGTATAAGCTACCTGCACCGTTTTACCGGCAAAATTCACGCTTGCATCCACAACTCCATCTGTTGCCTTAAGCATACTTTCTATGCTGTTGGCGCAGGAAGCACAGGTCATTCCCTCTACCGGGAATGTATCTTTTACAACATTTTTATCTTTTTCAGTCGCCATAGTTTTATTTTCTGCTAACATTACAAAGGTAATTATAAGCCCTTCCTATTCTGTTACAGAATTTTGAGCAATGCTTACATCATTTGGTAAGAGGCCTCTTTACAGGTATCAAATCAAAACATTGAATGAACAGGTGCGAAAACCTAATCAGGGAATTCCATAAAATTTAATTTACTTTTAATCTTGAAATAGCTAACTTCGTTTAATAATCCTGCATCCAACCTATTCTGAGACCTGACCAACCATCAGACTTTTCCAATAAAGAGCTGCTTTTATAACTTCGCTCATTATTTATACGCCACCTGTTTCTTACATGAAAACAGATAACAAACCACAGCCACACAGACAGGTAGTTAACTACCTTGGGTTCTCTTTTGCCATCTTCGTGATCATACTCCTCCTTGTATGCGCACGTTTATATCCTTCTGTTTCAAATGCAAGTGTGTTTTATCTCCCTCTCGCTGCAGCCTCCATCGGCGCTGTGGTTATGTGCTGGAAAGTTATTAAACACATGCAACAAGAAAACCAGGCGCTGAACAGGGAGATTATCAAAAGAGAAAAGTTGCAAAAGGAGCTGCTTGAGAATAAAGACAGGTACCTGGCAGTATTTGATAACAACCCGCTCCCGCTTTTGATCTTTGACCATCATACTTTAAATATTTTAGATGTAAATAAAGCTGCTGTGGAGGAGTATGGTTATTCGCTGGCGGAGTTTAAGCAGTTAAGCATACCTGATATCAAACCAGAGCAGGAACGGCTTAAGCTTATGAACATGCTTAAGTCACTGGACCCGGATGAGGTGGTGACAACCTATGATTCACGACACATGCGAAAAGACGGCAGTATTTTCGAAGTGGTGGTAAAAACTCATGCCTTGCCCCTGAACAACAACATGCAGCCACTAATGGCGGTTGTTATGAATACGCAGGAACAGACACAGGCACTAGAAAAGCTCAAACAACGGGAAGAGCAACTGCGGGAAGTAAGTTCCAGTATCCCGGGAGCTGTCTTTCAGTTTCATGTGGATCAGGAGGGCAAGTTTAACTTTCCTTTCATGAGCCAGGGTGTTTTAGAAATTTATGGTATTACCCAACAAGAGCTGTACCAGGATCCCTACATAATTTTTGAGCAAATACACCCCGAGGACAAGGAAATAGTATTCCGTTCAATCGAAGATTCAGTAAAATCAGTGACACCCTGGAACATTGAATCAAGGCTTTGGAACCCACTGCAGAATAAATGGAAATGGGTGCGGGGCCATAGCTTACCAACCGTAAAAGAAGATGGAACGCTATTGTATAACGGTACGCTGATAGATATTACCCTCCAGAAAGAGGCGCAGGAAAGTGTTGTCAGGAACGAGGCAAATTTACAAGCTCTGCTGAATAGCTCTCCTCAGTCTATTTTCCTGCTGGATGAAAATTTATGTATTGTATCTTTTAATAAAGTTGCTGCGCAGGATGTTAAACGCTTTTTATTACAAGAGCTTAAAGAAGGACAATCTATCCTCAATTTTATAGAAGCTGATCAGCAAGCTGAACTAATACAAGATCATGCACTTGCCATGCAGGGTAAGGAGGTAGTTTTTGAAACAGGTTGTAGCAACAGTTGGCATGAAATAGCTTTGAGACCGGCTGTTAGTAAGGATAACAAAGTTCTGGCAGTTGCATTAAGTATACATAACATTACAGAACAGCGCAATGCAGTTGAGGCAATCAAGCGTAGCGAAGCACAACTAAAAAGAGCTCAGGAACTGGCTAACATCGGGAGTTGGGAATATAATGTAGAAAAAAAGTCGCTTTCTGTTTCAAAATCACTTTTAAAAATTTATGAAATGGAAGTGGATCACGAAAGCCTGACTTTTAATTCATTTCTAAAATATTTTTATCCGGAAGATGCTGATTTTGTACAGCAGAAGCTACAAAATGCGCTGGCAGCTAAAGTGGATGTGACCTTTGAGCACAGGACACTTACCAAAAACGAAAATATAAAATATTTGTACTCCGTTGCAGAAATCATCTGTAATGCAGAGGGGGCACCAATTCGTATTTCCGGTGCATCGCAAGATATAACAGAGCTCAAATATAAAGAACAGGAGGCGACTGCTGCCAAAGTGAGGTTTCAAACAACCTTAGAAAATATTCCTGAAGTTATTTTTTCTTCTGATGCCCAGTTTAACCTGCAATACATAAGTCCCCAAATATCCGAATTAACAGGTTACCACGAAAAAGATCTTGTAGGGGATGCAAAGTTGTGGGCTAAAGTTGTACATCCGGATGATTTGAGCCATGTTAGAAACCATATTTTACCCGCTATTCTAGATGGCAAAAAGGTTCAACATGAAACCCGGCTGGTAACAAAGGAAGGCGTGATCAAATGGTTCATGTTCCGCCAGTCTCCTTTGTATGACAGCAAAGGCAATATAGTGAGAGTAGACAGTTCAGCTGCAGATATTACAGAACGAAAAGTTGCTGAAGGACGGCGAGCATTGTTAACAGAACAGTTACAGAATCAAAATGAGCACTTACAACAATTCGCTTATATTGTATCCCATCACCTTCGATCCCCTATTGCCAACATACTTGGCTTAACTAATATTTTTAAGAGAGACGAACATCTATCCGAATTTAATGAGCGTGTCCTTCATAATTTAAATAGATCCGCACAGCTTCTTGATGCTACGATCCGGGATATGAATGATATTTTGACGATCCGTGGTCAGATTACCAACACATTTGAAGTCCTTCACTTTCAGGAAATCTTAGCAAATATTGTGGATGGGCTATCTCAGGACATTTATAGCAAAAATGCTGTAATAACCTCCAATTTTGATGAGGCACCCACTGTTAATGCAATCAGGAGCTTTGTGAACAGCATACTATATAACCTTATTATAAACGCCATAAAGTTCAGTTCTCCTGAAAGGCAACTCCGCATAAATATTTCTACTTCAATAAAAAACAGTTATACTTGTCTAACTGTAAAAGACAATGGTCTTGGAATTGACCTTGACAAACAAAAAAGGAAGATATTTGGGCTTTATAAGAAATTTCATCCTCACATAGAAGGAAAGGGACTAGGACTGCACCTGGTTAAAACACAAGCTGAACTTTTAGGAGGAAAGGTTAAAGTAGAAAGCCAGGTAAACGTTGGTACCGTTTTTAAAGTATTTTTCAAAAATAGTGTAGTAGATGAGCATATTAAAAACAGTTTTACTGATAGATGACGATCTAATTAACAACTTCGTGTGTGAAAACATCATTTCAAGTGAAGGATTTGCGCAGGAGGTTATAAGTTTTGAATGGGCAGAAGAAGCATTAAAGTTTCTTCAGCAGAAAGCCGAATTAGAACCTAACCAGTTTCCGGAACTGATCTTCCTGGATATAAATATGCCAGGTATGGATGGATGGGTGTTTTTAGAGGAGTACAAGAAGTTACCTAAAGAATCAACGAGCAACTGTAGTTTATTTATGCTCTCTTCCGCCGTGGATAGGAAGGATATTATTTGTGCCAAAAGCCATTCAGAGGTAAAAGAGTTTTTCTCAAAGCCCCTGTCACCGGAAACACTTGCTATTATTAAGGAGGAGTACTTAAACGTTTAACACCCTGCACAGCTGGGGACCAGTTGGCATACAGGTTGAACATGTATAAGGTACGACTTGCTCTATTATAATACCATAAAAACCAGGAGGGGCTCAATGTTGAGCCCCTCCTGGTTTTTATCAAAACTATAGTTGTTACCTACGACTATAGTCTGCGTCGTCTGGCTTTTCTTTATCCTTACCAAATGGCTGATCGCCACGGCGAACGCCCGCTACATCATCGTCCATACCAGTATCGCTTCCTTCATATTCGAAGCCTGGTCCTTGTGCAAATGACTCAGTGCTTTTTGGGTTTTTTCCACCGTAACCGCTCACTTCATCACCCTCAATCTTCAGGTTTTTCAGTTTGTCCTTCTGACCTCTCCTTTCGGTTTCACCATTTGGGCCAATATTTCGTTTGGCCGATGGGTCAGGGTGATTCCCCATAGTCATTCGTTCATTAAAGTCACTGTTAACATTATCCGGACTATCAGGTGTCGTTTGCTTATATTCGTTGTCAGTATGTTCGTTTTCTTTATTTTCTCGCTTATTTCGCATGGTTCATTAATTTATGTTTCTGTATAGTATACGCTCACCCATTCCACATGTTCAGGGCAAGCCATATACATTTAACATAATATTCTAACTAATGTTTATTAGTTAGAATCATTCAGGCTCCAATCATAAGTATAATAACTGACCTTATAATTTTCAGGCAGAGGAGTACTCCTGAACTTGTTTATATAGGCCGTCACAGCAGGCGCTTCCGCAAGAAAGTCCGGCTCATACCATTTAAATATCTCGGATATTAAAACTGTTTTTTCTCTTTGGTTTATTCTTATAAAGTGCGGATTCCGGAGCGTTTGCCTGGCCTGTTGCTGCAATTGCAACTCCACCTGCTGTGGCGTATAAGCTTCATTCAGTAAGGGTGGGCATGAACTTGCTGCACAAACAAGGGCAAAATGGATCCTGGCATCATTATAGGGTATCAACAACTTTTTCTTCTCCAGTTCATTCAGTGTGAGCCGCTCTCCTGCCACCTTAAACTGCTGCTTATCAAAAAAGCCATTCACATCCATCACCGACTTTAAAGGGTAATGCGCCAGCACCTGCTGCAAAACAAGCAGATTATAGGCATTCAGGTAAAATGCTTTCTTTTCAGATTTCGAAGCTTTATTTAGGTCATAGCTACCTATTTGTTGCACAAGCCGATCTAAAGTAGCCTTGTCTTTCTGCAGCTCCTTATAATTTACCAATCCATTTTTCACATATTTTTTTAGTAACCCGGATGCAGTATTGTAAAAATTATTTTCCTGTACAGCAACAGGCACCGAAGCAGCAAAGGAAGGCAAAGCCAGCACTGGTATCGTAGTGGTTAAACTAAAAAAAAGTAGTAGTATGAATGGCAAATACTTGTTCATGAGATATGTTATAGTTTAATTACGCAAAGCGCCAATTTGTATGTAACAAGAACGATACCGTTATGTTATCTTTGCCGCAACAGGTTATTTTTGGCACTACTGTTGCGATTATATTGTTAGCTTGAAATAAATTTAAAATTGCATATGAAACTCTCGAAGATATACGACCCCAGGGAAATGAATTCTTACCAGTTTGTTGCTACAACCGGACTAATCATGACACTTGTGGCCAACCTTATCCTGATCCTGTTAAACAAAACAGTTGAAAACTTTACGACGCTGTACTTATGCTGGGCTGTGTTCTTTACTGGCGGTACTGTTGCGAATTTTGTAAGCAAACCCGAAGAAGATCATCACCATTAAAACCAGCACCGGTAGTTTTTGCTACTCGCTCTTTTTATTTCTTTCCCGCCTCATTTGCGTTATAAGTTCATCGTAGCCTTTCCTTTTTTGCAGCGGCTCAAAAAGATCATCTTCTGTGATGAGTTCATAACGGGTCATGCCTCGTTTCACAGCTTCCTCTAAACTCTTAAGGGCTTGTTTATACTTTCGCTGCTTGCTATATATTTTGGCTAAGTAGAAATAAGGTTCCGGACTATCAGCTCTTACCACACCCGCTATCTGCAGGTATTGTAGTGCCTGGTCCAGTTGCTCCATACGCCAGGCCTGTTCAAAACTTTCTACTGCTGCAATCCAGATGTAGCTTTTTATTCTTTCATACAACAGGCTACCCTCCTGAGCATCCAACCGGAGGGCTCGTTTCTGAATATCCTTAAGTTCGTTCTGCCACCACTTCGGAGAGTCGTAACGGTTGCTCAAATTCACTGTATCACTTACTGAAATAGCTGGTGTTATACTACTAAGCGCCTGGCTATATTTTTTCCATAATTCCCCTTCTAAAGCTTCTATTTCCCTGCGTTTAGTTAAGGCTTGCTTTACCTCTGCGCTTTTTTCCAGATTTTGCACCTCGCCCTGCAAGGTTGTTACATCAGTCAGGCCAACAACTGAATTATAAAGCTGTTTTACAAGGAAATACCTTTCAGCAGGATTCTTCTCTTCCGCAATCTTTTCCTTTACCTGGTTTATATACTCTGCTACAAACGCCGGTTTCTGTGGAATAAGGTTATGACGCATTGCCTGAAGCTCAAGCCATGCCACACCCTGCGCCACTAATGTACTGTCCGGCCACTGATGCCCACCATCAAATGTGATCAGCAACTCGTTTCCTGGCTGCTTTTCCAATTCATTATATAAAACATGTAGCTCATAGTAGTTCGCGTCTTTGTCTCCTACTATCCCTGCAAAATCAAAGGCAGGGTTGGCAGGCCCGCCAATCACCTGCGGAAAGCCAGCGCCACAAGCAATAACACCCACTATCTCCCGGGTCTTTAGCGCCATGTAAACAGCAGCCCGGGCTCCACCCGAGAATCCACTACTATACTTTCTCATTTCATTTATAGAAAAGCGCCGATGCGTATCTTCAGCCATTGCCGCCATTGCATCTTCAACATAGCTCCAGTCCCCATTTCTGGAATTATTAGACGCAACTACGATATACCCATATTTCTCGGCAGCATACCTGAATTTTGAGGCAGCGAGTGCTCCACGGGCAGCAGGATCAAAAATATAGATGATTGGCCACTGCTCAGAAGGCTCGTAAGTAGTTGGCAAGTATAAGGCATAACTTTGTGAGGTATCAGTTATAGTTTGAACCCGCTGTATTAGCTTACCCGTTTCCAGCCTCTGCGCAATGCAAGAATGACTATTCATACTTAAACAGGTACTCATAACCAGGCTTAACAATAACAGATAGTGGGTTTTCATGGACTTTTTATGATACAAGCTCAGGCAAAATAACCTTTCGTGTATATACGATATCAAGCATAGTTAGCCTGAGCTAAAGCTGTTCAGCCTTTGCTCAAGCTGTTATGCTAGTTCCTGTACAGACATCAGTCACCAATTTGGTTAAAAACAGTTCGAACAAAGACAAGCCCATCCGGCTTGAGGATAACTTTACCTTAGCTCAAAAAAAAAGAGCTGCAACCCATAAGTTTTGCAGCTCTTTGTTTGATAGAAAAAACCCAGCGACGTTCAGCCTTCAGGTTATTAGAATGTATAGCCTACAGAAGCCTTTATAACCCTGTTGAATGTATCGAAGTTGTTATTTGCATCTACAGAAGTAAGGCCGTAGTCGTAGCCGGCACTGATGTTAAAGCCATTTACAAAACGATACCCCACACCGCCGGAAATAGCCACGTCCAACTCTCTGAAACCGCTTTTCATGTCCCATTCCCGGTTTAAGGCATTGATGCCAAATGCGCCGGCCTCAGCTTGAATTTTATTAGATAGCAGGTAGGATACCTGTGGTCCGCCAAAAATATTAAACCCTTCGCCAATGTATACCTTAGCCAGTACAGGAACATCAATATAGTCAGCCTTATTTGTAAGGGTTACCCCGGCATTTAAAAATTCTACCCCTTCCATTGGTATTTTGCCTGTCAGCTTCATACCTTTTTGGGAGTATTGCAGGCCTGGTTCAATCTCAAAACCTGGTGCCACAGGTATAGTCAGGTAACCGCCTACATGAAATCCTTCGCGCATTTGTCTGCTTACAGAGCCATTGGTAAACTCCATCAGATCCTGTACACTGTTTACAGTTTCCCCCTGCCACTCGGCTAAGTTAGCTCCTGCTCTGATGCCAAAGCGGATAGGCTGTTGCTGTGCATTTACTTTGGTGGCTACCAGCCCTAATACAACAGCTATAAGTAAAAATATCTTCTTCATGGTCGTAATCTTTTTCCTGTCCTTTAATTCTTTTCAAAGCTGCGCTGCTTGCAGTGGACATTCGAAAAACCGTGCCAAAAGAAAAGTTCCATCCTATAAAAAGATGCCACATAAATTTACCTTATTGATTTACAGCACCTTATAATTTTTCAAGTATAAACTACCTAAATAATACTTATAACGGAGCTTCCTTAGAGCACTTCAAAATTCTTACCTTTACATTTAATTGAACTCCACAAACATGAATGAGAGAACACAGGTACGCCTGAAGCAGTTGGCAGTACACAGAGTAGGTAATAAGGCAAAAGAAGAAGGAGTGGTTGTAGCGAAAGAACTGGTTGACCTGCGGGATGAGCAACTTTCGGATCATCTTCTCAAATATTTCCTTTCGCCATTCAAGCAGGAAGAATTTTTCAGGTTCACACACACCTCAGACATTGCCCTGAATGAAATGTTTGCCTACGCGGCACTCATATTTACAGAGCCATCTAAGTTTCATGAGTATTCCATACACATTCTTAATCATCTGTATGAGCAGTCAGATCATCCTAAAGTAAAAAGTGGAGAACTGTATGTAGTGCATTTCTCTGGCTGCTTAATGGAAGATGATATTGTTGAGGCTGTAGGAATATTTAAATCTGAGAATAAAGATACTTTCCTGACCTTCCAGGATGAAGACGATGACCTGAACGTGAATTACCACTCAGGGGTAAACCTGAAGGGGGTTGACAAGGGCTGCATGATCTTTAACATAGAAGCAGAAGATGGCTTCAGAGTTAAGTTAGTAGACGCCAACAGCACCGATGCAGTATTCTGGAGGGAGGACTTCCTGAATGTATCGGAACTGAAGGATACCAATTTTAATACCAAAACAGCCCTTAACCTTTGTAAGGATTTTTCGGAAGAGGTATTTGCCAAAACAGAAAGTAAAAAAGCACAGGTTGATTTTATTAGCAGGTCGGTAGACTACTTTTCAAAGAGCGAGACATTTGACCTGGAAGAGTTTACCAGTAGTGTGATAGATGAGCCGGAGACAAAAGAGCGTTTTAAGAACTACAGCCAGGCTTTTGCTGAAGAACGGGACATTGAGGGCTTCACTGACTTTGCTATTAACAAGAATACAGTCCGTAACATGAAACGCAAGTTCAGGAACTTCATAAAGCTTGATACCCAGATCGAGATCAAGTTTAGTGGCTATAACCCGGAGCAAAGTGAACAGTATGTTGAACGGGGCTTTGACCAGGAACGCGGGATGCACTTCTATAAAGTATACTTCCACAGCGAGAGTTAACGTTAACCATAAGCTAGAACCTAAATCCCATTACTAATAAAATTTCTTTTATAGCAAAAACAGGAACGATTGTTGCCCTGCTCTGTTTGAAGAAAGAAAATTTACGAAATGAAAAGAATTACCTTAGCCATATTTTTTACATTTGCCACTTGTGCTGCCTTCGCACAAGGCACCGCTACTCAAAAAGCTCCTGTTAACCAGGCCTCAGGCGAAAAAACAATTGAAGAACGTGCCAGTGAGATCACCGCAAGTATGGCAAGCCATTTGCGACTAAGCCCAGATCAAACTAAAAAGCTAATGGCACTTAACCTGCGTTGTATGATCAGTGCCGAAGAAGCAAAGGATAAGTATAAAGCCGAGCCTCGCGAAATGGTAAGGCAAATGGATATTATCAATCAGACAAGGTTATCACAGATCAAAGATATTCTTACTCCGTACCAGTTTCAGCAATACCAGCAGCGCCGTGAGGAGAAAATGGGTGTTCCTAAAGAAGCCCAGAGCAACCCTGCCTCCAGGCAACAGGGCTCACGCTACCAACAGGAACAGAGTTACTAAAAGCTACATAAACTTATGTAGCTTCTAAAATATTTGAAGGCTGTTTCAGTAAACGTTCGGGCTTCTCCTCTTCTCTTGTTTCCAAAGCTAAAGCCTGTTCCTGATTCCGGCGCTGGTAGTCCGTCACTATTGCTCCGGGTGGTTTAAAAAGTATCTGAAACATCTCTTTCCCGGACCTGGCATGTTTCAGATCCCTCCAGATATCTACCCACTCATGAAATACTAAGTATAAAGGGTTGAAGGAAGTCAATGGCTTGGTAAGCCCATATACCGGTCGTTCTTCTTCCGGCTGAAATGTACCGAACAGCCTGTCCCAGACAATAAAGGTTGACCCGTAATTCTTATCAATATATTTAGGGTTTGAGCCATGGTGCACCCTGTGGTGAGAAGGTGTAACCATGATATACTCAATTGGGGCTGGCAGTTTTTTTACAAGCTCTGTGTGCACAAAAAACTGGTACAGCACCGCCAGTTGGTGGCAAATGAAAAAGGTAAATGGATCCAGACCTATAAATGGTACCGGCAGGAAAAAGACAAACTTGATGTGCTGCGTCCAACCCGTTCTGAAGGAAACAGAGAAATTCATCTTCTGAGAAGAATGGTGCGTAACATGCGTCGCCCACCAAAACCGCTGTTCATGGGATATTCTATGTGCCCAGTAGCGGCAAAAATCAACAGCAATAAAACAAAGTATAAATCCCCACCACACCCGCGGTACAGACCACGGCACCAGATTATAAACGACCATAGCTACAGCAAACAGCCATACCTTTATGGCGCCACTTAACAGGGTGTTAACCCCACCTATGGTAAGCGCAGCCATAAAGTCTTTTTTATGGTAATAGTCGCGTTTTTTGTAAATACCTACCCCCCACTCTATCAATACAGAAACAATTATGATGGGTATGGCATAATGCATGATCGTCAGGTCATCGATCCCTCTCAGTTCTTCTAATGTGATCTGCTCCTTGGTCATAAATTTCAATAGCCTTTCAGTATAGCCATTTCAACGGGCATCCCTTTAAAGAGTTAGCTCCATGGCGTAATACAAGGTCAAATGCTTAAGCAACAATGGGGAAAAAGCTTATCCGAAAGCGTGTAGACCTACTCTGGAACAGAAATTAGTATTTGCCAAAAGTAAGAGTTTTATACCTTTGTATAAAAACTACTGAAAATGCGCATCAGGAAAACAATTAAATTGACATTACCATCCAAAGGTTCCAGGTTTACAGCTTTAAACCAGTTTGTGAAAGCAGCTGAGCAAGAGGGTTGGACAGAACAGGAAATTCAATATGTGATAGACGAAGTGGTTGAAGCCAAAGACGACAAAGAGGGACTGGAGATTCTGAAAGACTATAGTATGTGATCAGCAGGAGCCTGTACCTGGAGTTACTCCTGCTACACATCAGGCATTTACTTGCGGCTGCAGGTTAAGTTCATCCTGGTGCTGTTGAAGCACTTCTATAATAAAAGCAATATGCTCTTTTAGATCAACTTCAAACAATTCAGCCCCTTTCCGCACCTCTTCCCTATCAACTGACGCAGCAAAGCTTTTCTGGCCTAGCTTCTTGATAACAGATTTTAACTCTAAACCCTCTAACCGCTGTGGCCTCACCTGTGCACAGGCTACAATAAAACCTGTAATCTCATCACAGGCGATCAGGGCTTTATCCAGCAGGGTATCATAACTAACACCCCATTTTGTATAATGAGCAGAGATGGCATGCGCTATTTCCGTTTCTCCGCGTTCTAGGAGCAGCTTTACAATTACGTTCGGGTGTTGTTCCGGGTATGCCTGGTAATCGGCATCGTGCAGTAAACCTGCAATGCTCCATTTTAATGTGTCTTCCTGTAACTTGCTAGCATATGCCTCCATTACCAGTTGCACTGTGCGTGCATGGCGCAAAAGGCTTTCGCTCGTGGTCATGCTTGTTAATATGTCCTGTGCTTCCTGGCGCGTCATTGTTATGGGATGTTTGTACCCTCTAAACTATCGATTTTACTAGTTTTATCAAATAGTGCTGTTGCTATCAATAGGCGTATCGGATGGCTTTTCGGGAGGTTCGCTTTGCTTTAGCAATGTCTGAAGCTCGTGCCGCAGACTTTTAATTTCAAGGTGCAGGGCTTTTACCTGTTTAACTCCTACCACTTCAGCATCTTCCGATCCGGCGTCTCTATCGATAAAGAAAGTGGCCAGTGAAGCTGTAAAGTACCCAAACACTGCAAAGCCGTAAAGTGCCAGCAGTAAACACAGTACCCTGCCTTCGGGTGTAACCGGAAAATAATCACTGCCAATGGAAATGAGAAGCATCAGTGTCCACCAGAGTGCATCCCCATAAGTTTTTATGCCATACTGCCCCTCAAAAGCATACATTCCTGCCGCCCCTGCTATCGAAACAACCAGGGTAAGCGCCAGCACATATCCAAAGGCCCGGCGCTGCATTGCCTTGCCAAGGCTGCGCATACCCCGGTTAATGGAGCCTACAACTTTCAAGAGCCTGAGTCCACGTGCAGCCCTGACAGTTCCTATTACCCGGAAGACCCGTGAAATGCGCAGAAGTCGTAAAGCTGGGACAAACAGGGAAATACTGGTAAGCACATTATTTCGCAAAAACAGTAACTTGTGTGGCGCCAGTACGAACCTAAGTATAAAATCTAAAATAAAGATTACCCAGATAACCGTACTGAACAATTGCAGGACATCCCCAAGCCCCCAAATAAGCTCCACCACCAGCAACACCAACCAGATAAAGCCCAGTATGATAAGAGGAGTCTCCAGCGCGTTCTGCACCCTGTCCAACAACTCATACCGTACTCTGACCAGTTGTCTCTTCTCTGCTTTCTTTCGTAAATTTTTATCACCCATAGGCGCTATACAAATTCGTTGGGTTAAACAATGGTATGTCTTTACCCATTATCTGCATAGGTTACGGTAGCAGTTGTAGTTCGTTTAACAGGGAGAACTGAAGCTAGTCCAGTTTGGCTATCTGAACATTTTTCCAATAACCCATTATGTGATCTTTTTTACCAACCAACAGATCTATCTGCTTGTGGATGCGCCGGTTCATAAGATCCCGCACAATGTACAATCCGTCCAGTTCATCGGAAATGCCAGTTACCCAGAGAGAATCTCCGAAACTGATGTCTCCGCCCCACTTGGTGTGCAGATCACGCGAAACAGCGATCCAACGGTGTTTTTTAGGGTCTCTTTTGTTTATATGGGAGCCGTCTGCCGTGATATAAGGTGTGGAATCGGTTTGATTTGGCTCTGGGTGGTAAATAGAGGCTGATACGGTCAGCGTTCTGGTTGAGGCAGGTAACTCTAAGGTTGTGGAGGTCTCCTCTGTTGGAGGCCAATCGAGAACTTTTTCTTCGATTTTCGGTGCGGGGGATTCAGCCTTCAAGAAGGAAAACTCCTCTACCATCGCTGCAATTATAGTGAGCATGGCAACTAGTAATTTTATCCTTAACATAAGCGGTCCATTTCGTGAAACATCGATTTTGTAACAATAACACGCTTAAACGACGGTTCTCTATAATGGTTTTACTATGTTGAAAGAAATATATAAAATCGCGTTATTTAATTAATTTTATATACATTATTATTTTATCAATATTGAAGTATAAGTATGATAAGCGTTTGCTACAGAAGAAATCACAAAAAAAGTTTACCTTTTGATTTTTCTAAATTCCAGTGCTATTTCTATCAAGCTCTTACATAGATCAGTACAGGGAACTGGCACCGTTCATCGAAGCCTATAGCACTATTAATTCTAATCTAGCAGTTGGTGAAAACCAAATCCTAAGATCAATCAAAACATGGTGGTGGTTTATAGCGGAAAGTGACGCGTCTGTATTGAAATAACCGGGTATTCCATTGGTGGAGAGCCCGGTTGAGAAGTTAAAAGTCGTATTTTTAGCTGCTTTAGCTATACGTGGTAGTCTACCCTGCCTTTAATAGATCAGAGCTGAACGCAATTTTGGGCTAGTAGGATATTATTAGAGAAGAAATGCTGTGTTTTCAGCTTTTTGCTTTTATAAATTTTTCGTAGATAATGTACCCTATAAAAGCTGCCAAACTCACCGCCGATACCCATATAAGACCGGTTTTCAAGCGATCGTTGTCTTCACCGAGCCAAGCCAATAAGATAGTGAGGGGAACAATACCTGCCAACGTAGCACCTAAAAATTTTAAGTAATTCATTTTGGCCAGGCCCGCAACAAAGCTTATCGCATCGTTTGACAGAAAGGGGGAAACACGGGCTATCACAACTGCCCACAAGCCATACTTATCAACAAATTTATTTATTTTTTCCTGCGATGATCTGCCAATCAGCTTTGTAACGCCTGCCTCACCTAATCCCCTGCCAAGAAAATAACCTACTGTAGAGGCAACAACCACAGCACCTATGGCAATCAAGGAACCCCAGAAATAACCGTACGCAATTATTGCTACCAGCATCAGGGCCACTACGTTCACTACCAAAAGGAACATTTGTGCTATCATTGCCAAGACAATGAAAAATGGTCCCCAGAAGCCAAACTGGCTTACCCAGACAGAGATCCGTTGTTTGTCGCCACTGGTCAGAACATCCCACCCTTTGTTTAACTCTTCCTGAAAGCCTGGAAAAATAAAATATGAAGCGACCAGCCCCCCAATTAAGATGCCGGTGATGATAAGAGGCCATTTACTTTGTTTTATTTCAGATTCCTCCTGCAGTGTTTCATCGTAACTATGTACTCTTTCGTGTTCTTCTTTATGCGCATTTTTATTCTTCAAAGTCATATTTGTCATTTCTCGTCCATCTATTAGACGAAACAGGCGCCTTCTTGGTTAAGGCAGCGGCCTGGCCTGTGACTGTATTGAAGGTATACTGATAACTCTTTTTATCGCGCACCTGGTGCACCTGATAGCTGACATGAAAATGATTGTAAAGTGAACCCATGGTATTGCTCACATGCAACTGCACCACACCAGGAGGCACATATTCAGCTCTCCTTTTGCGTATCAGGCTTTCCCCGTAAACAAGGGCCGCAACTAATCCGGCTGCGAAACCAGCTATGTGCCCTTCCCATGATACCTTCTCCTCTGTTGGCAATAAACCATAAAATAAACCGCTATAAAGAAACAGTATTGCCAGCGATACGGCCATAGCCCCCCGGTTCTGGTTCAGGAAGCCATTAAAAAGCAAAAAACCTGCTAACCCATACACAACTCCACTGGCTCCTATATGAAATGCCGGACGGCCAATAAACCAGGTGAGCAGGCCACTCAGCACATACACCAACAGCATGACCCGAACTGCCACTTTGCTATGCAGAAAAAATATAAACCCGGAGAGTAAAACAAGTGGGAAAGAATTGGAAAGCAAGTGAAGCAGGTCGCCATGGATCAGGGGACTGGTTATAACCCCTATCAACCCGAAGAAATGGCGGGGCTGAATACCAAGCCATACGAGATCGGCCCCGGTCACGTAACTTAAAAGGAAGATCAGCCATAACAAAGCGACAAATAGCGTACCTGGCAAAAAACTGTAAGCAAACAGGTTATTCTCTTCCTGCAATGTATGGTTAGTGAATTTTGAAAGCTGCTCAGGCATAGGTTTTAATGCTACCTTAAGGGTGTGTGTTTACTTAAATATATGGAAAACGGACAAAAGCAGCCAGAAAAACTTCACCACTGCCCACACATTTAACGTACTCACTATGCAGCAGTAGGTACTAGCTTTATAAGATTGATCCACCAGCAGCATTGAGTAGAAAGGATTAACAGCTGGATTAACTGCTGACGATACATAAATACCATGTTTTTCACTACAATTTACCCTTTGCAATTCTGTATCAGAAAGCTGAAGTTTTTCTTCCTTCCCCTGGTTCTGGTGCTGCTCTCTTCCTGTGAAGGTTCTGTATCGCAGCGGCAGGCTCGTGCCGGAAACAAAGCAGAGTTTTTCCCTATAGAACGAACCCCTTATATAAGACCTGCATCTCCTATCACTGCCCTGGAAGAAAGACCCAGCTTTTGGGTTGACTCCGTATTTAATACACTTAGTCCTGAGGAGCGCATTGCTCAACTGATCGTAATAGAAGCTTTTTCGAACAGAGGTCCTGCTTACGAGGCAGATGTAATGCGGCTGATCAAAAAGTATAAGGTGGGAGGAATCATCTTTTTTCAGGGCGGCCCTGTGAGGCAGGCAAAACTAACCAATCGGTACCAGGCCGCCTCCAAGGTACCGCTCCTCATTGCCATGGATGCCGAAACAGGTGTGGGCATGCGTCTTGACAGCACAGTGCAATACCCTTTTCAGCAGATGCTAGGTGCCATTGCCGATAATGGTATGATTTATAGTATGGGCGCTCAGGTAGCCGCTGAGTTCAGGCGCCTCGGAATGCATGTAAACTTTGCACCGGTAGCAGATATTAACAACAACCCACATAACCCGATCATCAGTTACCGTTCGTTTGGTGAGAACCGCCTGGATGTAACCGGCAAAAGTCTGGCCTATATGCGGGGTATGCAGGAAAACGGGATCCTGGCTGTTGCAAAACATTTTCCGGGCCACGGCGACACCAATGTCGACTCGCATTACGATCTGCCAGTAATCCCTTTTAACCGTACCCGCCTAGACTCACTGGAGCTTTACCCGTTTCAGGAGCTGATAAGGCATGGTGTTGGTGGTGTGATGGTGGCACATATACATATACCCACGTTAGATTCTACTAAAAACGTACCAGCCACCCTTTCAGAACCCATTGTTACAGACCTGCTCAAAAATGAGCTGGAATTTAACGGATTAGTTTTTACTGATGCGATGGTAATGAAGGGAGTTACCAAATATTTTAAACCTGGAGAAGCCGAAGTAAAAGCTCTGATTGCCGGGAATGATGTTCTGGAAAGGCTTAAAAATGTGCCCAAAGCAATCAGTTCTATTAAACAAGCCATTGCCAGGGGCGAGCTCTCACAGCAGGAAATTGACAGAAGGTGTAAACGTGTGCTGACCATTAAACAGTGGTTGGGACTAAACAAGTACAAGGCCATCAAACTTGATCATTTGTATGAGGACCTTAACACATCCTTAGCAGATAGCACCAACCGTGCGCTCGCTGAAGCAGCCTTAACGCTACTGGTAAACCGGAAGAGGATGATCCCTGTAAGGCAAGGGCGTCATGTTACTGTTGCTACAGTTTCTATTGGTGCAAAAAAACCAACCACCTTTCAAAAACTAGTGAACAAGCAGGTTACAGCCACTAACTATGTTATCTCGCGGAAAGCTGGCAAAAAGGAGACCAAGGCACTCTGGAAGAAATTAAAAAAGTATGATATAATCGTGGTGGCGCTCTATGGTCCGAGCATCAGGCCTAGTAATAACCTGGGGTATAGCAAGGAAACAAAAGAGTTGGTAAAAAAGCTGGCCAATTCTAAAAAAGCAGCTGTTACCCTATTCGACAACGCTTATACAATTAACCAGTTCCCGGATATTGAAAACAGCAGGGCATTGCTACTTGCGTATCAGCCGCATTATCATGCACAGGAAGCCGCTGTAAAATTGCTCTTTGGGCAGTTGCCCTCACGCGGCATGTTGCCTGTAACCGTAAACAAGCATTTTAAGTATGGTGATGGCATAAATAAGGACAAATCATTTATTACAGGACCTAAAAGCATCCTGTAACAATTGATTCCGTAAGAAGAGCATGAAAAACAATCTTGCTAAGCAAGTATCATAACAATGAAGATTTTAACTAAGGTTACACAATGTGCCTCCGTGCTTTGCATTTGCTACCTGCTAAGTAGCTGCGAAGGCCGACGGGAGGTAGAGAACACCGAAGAAGTTACGGTTGTGACTAAAGATGAGCCCGATACGGCCCGGCTTGTACGATCTGGTAAAACAGCAGAAGAGCAGCTCGAGGAATTTAGAGCATGGCTGAATGAACAAACAGAAAAAGGAGACACTGCCATAAAAAAAGAATGGCCCAAAGTGCAGGACGAGCTTAGGCGCCGCAATGCCCAACTGGAACAGAATTTTGATAGTCTCTCTGATAAGTCGCAGGAGGAATACCGCCGCCTGCAAGCGCGTTATGAACGTTGGGAAAACCAACAGGAAAGACGGCAGCAACAGCCACTTGATCCTAAAAAGCTAAGCGAGTGGCAGTCTCTGCTGCTACGTGAATACAGTAATATCAATAAGATTGAAGCCAATAACATACGGGAGGCTTATCTTACATTTATGGGAGTGGTACGCACCAAACGTCGCAACTGGACACAAGACGATTGGGACTATGTTGATCATATTTACAGCCAGTTAAACCAACGTCGTCGCCAGATCGAGAATCAGATAACTACAGGCGATAATTTAAAGATACGCTCATTGCAGGCTGAATACCTTGCGCTGGAAGGAAGTGCTGATACCCAAAGCTTGTTGCGCAGCACTGACAAAGACAGATAAGCGTCAATTATCCAAACTGAGCTTGCCGCTTAAAGGCAAATGTTTAAACCCACGCCACCCTCTTTATGTTGAGGGTAGCGTGGGTTTAGCTTTACATAGGTATTAAACCTGTTTCAACGCTGAGTAACTCACTGCTGTTTTTTTAGCCTCACCCATTGTTGTGCAATAATTGTTTTAGCATCAGGCGTTTGCAACTGTCCCAGTTCCTGGGCAGACAACCGAATGATCTCTATGTGCTCGTGCTCATGGTCATTTCCTCCTCCATCGGACTGCTGATCTGATACTTCGGCATAATATAGCATAACACGTTCTGTTGTGCCACCCGGTGAGGAGTAGAAGGTGTAGACATGCTCCAGGTTATCTACCCGGTATCCGGTCTCCTCTTCAATCTCACGCTTAATACTTTGTTCCGGCTGCTCGCCTTTATCCACCATACCGGCAACCACCTCGATCAACTCCGATTCAGAGCCGACCCTGAACTGCTTTGCCAGGATATACTCCTCTTGCTTTGTGTCGTACACCAGGGCGGCTACGGCATCTCCACGGTCAAACTGCTCACGGGTAAATGTCTTCCCCTCCTGCTCAACGGTTAATTTATAGATCTTAAAATAGCCATCATAGGCTGTTTCTCTGTTTTTGATTTTCATAAAATTGTCATCTGCCTTAGCTACTTATTGCAAGCAAATATAAAAGTATAATTTTCTAGAACTCATTATTCCTGTAGGCAGCTTTATCTGTCCTGTCTGTCAGGGCAGATTCTGAAAGTATAGATTTACTTTCGTACCCTTTTGCCCTATTTTCACCAATTCCTCCTTCGCCTGGTAAGCCTCTGTTTATCAGACCAAATAAATTGGTCATAAACCCAGGGGAAATCCCATGCAGTAAGGATCCGAACTTTGCAGGCAAGGTAGTAGTAACTTCCGCATCACCATACCGCAAAGCATCTAATATATCCTTGGCTGTAGCCTCTGCACTCATTGATGTAAGCAGGCTGGAGTCTAAGAGCTTAAAAAGGGCATATTCTTTTTTGTTTTGGCCTTTCATGATGGCATGCCGCGGGCTACCTGTCCTGATAAGCCCTGGGGTTGCCGTTGTGATCGTGATATTATATTTTTTGAGTTCAGCCCGCAGCCCTTCAGATAAACCCACTAACGCAAACTTACTGGCACTGTAAGGCACCAGGTGCGGCACGCTTATCTTACCCCCTATAGAGGCAATGTTTAGGATGCGGCCCTCTCGTCGTGCTTTCATGGCTGGCAAAACGGCCAGGGTAGTATAAAGCGGGCCCCAGAAATGGGTACTCATAGCTTCTTCAAACTCCCGGATATTCATTTCTGTAACAGGGCCTGCATGGATCACCCCTGCATTGTTGATCAATACATCAATAGGCCCGTACTCGTTCTGCACGTTGGTGATCATATCGTTCACCTCCTGCTCAATAGTTACGTCGCATTTCTGCACCAACACGCTGGCCCCCTTACCGGCCAGTTCCATGCGGGCATCTTCCAGTTCTATCTCATCACGTGAGCAAAGAACCAGCTGTGCTCCTTCCTCTGCTAATTGCCGTGCCATCACCAGGCCAAGGCCTCGTGAACCACCGGTAATTAAAACAATTTTACCAAGAAAATCATAAGAAGATAATTTCCGCGTAACTGCTCTGGCAGTCAGCAAGGCACCGGCACCTGCGGCCAACCACCAAAGCTTTGTTTTATCGTTTGCTTTCATAACAGCGAGTATAAACTATTCGCTTTTCCTCTACGGCGGCAAACAAGTGTGGTTAATTAAAACAAGGTCTGTGCTTCTGCCTAATACTTTTTGGAGAAAATCTTGTTCTTGATGATTGGGGTATAAATGACCTTTAACGATGCAACAGCATAATGATCTGTACCGCTGGTTTCTGTTGCGATATTATCCAGGTAATTCGTTAGAGTGACCTGATACATCATTTCCGGGGCAATACTGAACTCATCAGAAAACCGGAAGCGGAGGCCACCCCCAAATGGTATCACAGCCGAAATAGCAGGGTATTTGCGGGCAGGGTCATAGGTAACCTGCGAATCGTTCAGATCGCCTTCTCCCGGAAATGAAGTTGGTGTATAGTACACAAAACCAGCCCCACCTCTAACATAAGGCACCACAAAACGCTTGCGAGACGACCTGTAGTTGCCGGACCCGGCGTAGCTATCGAGTAGGTTTAGCACTACTGTACCGGTCACTTCTACCACCTCAGACTGAAAAGTAACATTTAATGGACGATTAGGGTCTTTCTCTGTCGCGCCAAGCCTTACATAGCCTAAGTTAGCTCCAAAAGCAAAGTATGGAGACAGCTTGTACAATGCTCCTACGCTAACAGCAGGTCCAAAATTATTACATTCCGGTAAACCGCAGATACTACTTTTAACAGCTGCCATACCAACACCTCCAACTATTACAATACCCTTTTCTGCCGTGTTGCTACGCCCTACCCTCTCCAAAAAAGAAGATTGAGCACTAACAGCAGTTGGTAGTGTAAAAATCAGAAAAAAAAGAATGATGAAACAGTATCGAAACCTGTTCATGCAGAAAGATTATTTTACGATTAAACAAGCAAGACGAGCAATCCAACACCTCCTCCTTATCTTAACTCTGAATAGTATGATTTATTGGAAGACGAGCAAAAGATATTGTCCTGAAATTGCACCAAAGCAAATTAATCGTATTTACGGCTGGAAGTATAAAAGGATGGAGTAAAGACTATATTTAAGATAATATATTTTATGAAATTACGCTACAGAAGCCCTAAACCATACTTAAACCAAAAAATCCCTGCAGCAAACCAGCTGCAGGGATTTTTCTTTTACCACTACCAGAATAGTAATGTATTGTGGGTGTTCTGTCTTGTGATCTTACTTCACCGGGGATATACTTTCTAAGTTAGTGTCAGCTATTTTTACAAAATCCAACACCAGTGCGGCTGCATCCGGATAGAATGCCTGGTTAATATTTTCGAAGTCATCAGATGGTTTGTGGTAATGGGGATGATCTTCCACACCAAAATACACAAATGGAATTTTACGTTTATGGAACTGGTAATGGTCTGACTGGTTTGTCCAGTCATCATGGCCTTGTTCCGGCTTATCGTGGCCTAAAATTAACCTTGCATTAGGTCTTGCCTTTACAGTTAATAAATATGCTTTTAACTGTGGGTAATGATAGGTGCCACTGGCAAATAATTCTCCTTTATCATTGATGCTCAGCATATCCATGTTCACATTCAGGGCTATCTGCTCAAGCGGAACAGGAGGTTGTTTCAGAAATGCATCAGCACCCTGCAAACCAAGTTCTTCCCCATCCAGAGCAACAAAGATCAACGTATGCACAGGAGGGTTCTCTTTGAAGTAGGAAGCGGCAGCCAGCAAAGCTCCTACTCCGGAAGCGTTATCGTCGGCACCGTTATATATCTCACCATTACGCCGGCCCACATGGTCGTAGTGGGCGGTTATTACAATGGCTTTACCTGATTTGCCAGGAATATAACCTATCAAATTTGTAGCCTGCTCTACTACTACCCCTTTGTTCTGTAAGCGGAAATGCTGCTTATAGTTAGCATTATAAGGCTGCAACCCGATCGTCTTAAATCGTTGAATAATATACTCTTGTGCCATCTCATTCCCTTTAGTTCCACTAAGCCTGCCTTCCAGCGAGTCGGCAGATAACACTTTGATATCTGTAAGCAACTGCGCGTTACCAACAGATTGCCCTTGTGCGGCACCCAGGAAAGGAAGTACTAGTAAACCGGCAACAACAAGAATATTTTTCATAAGATAATTTAAGTACGAAGGTAGTATAAGCAACTAAGTGATGCTACCTTTTAGGCCATGGGACCCAGCTTTTCTGGCGGTTTTGCTCTTTTTTTCGTTGTGAACTTTTCACGGGGTGTCTTTCCATCTCCTGCGCAAAATTATCTTTATATTCGATCACATCCCCTTTAGGAATCCAGCCACTACGCATATAGGTTTTTACAGCACTAGCTAAGACGTCTAACTCTGTACTGCATATCATGTCGTATTCCATGTTCTTAGTCATTGTTATAGTATTAAATAGTTAAAATCAACTGCCTAAACTATTACAAGGAGCGTGCCACTACGACAGCGATAGTCAAAAGTTACAATGTTATGCAAAATAAAACTAAATAAATAAAGCCAGGTAAGTTACCTGGCTTTATTTATTTCTTAATGCTGATAAAAGCGGGAAGTTCAAAAGGACCTACAGACGTTTGAATAGTAGGTTTTATTTGCAGCGTTACATGAGGTTTATCACCCTCCTTGTTTAAAACTGTTGCTAGTTTTAATAGCTTTTTTAAGCTAGCGCCGCCATTTTCTTCTGAAAAAGCCAATGGAGAGCTTAATGTAAGTAGGTTTAGCCCCTGCTTTAGTTCCACAGGTTCATTCACAATGCCACTTAATGCTTTTTCTTCATCAAGCAGTAATTGCCATTTCATCTGCGTTACAGTCATGGTTCTATCTTCATTGCCTTCACCTAACTCTACATTTAAACCCAGTGTGGATGTTGCATTCAGTTTATTCTCCGAAAAAGCGGAGAAAAGCACTGCTGCATCGCTGAATGAAAAGTCTTCCGCTCTTTTTTTATTCAACAAGTCTATGCCATTAACTTTAATCTGGTCTATTTGCTTCAGGCTGTATTCCGCTTCTTTAAAGGCTTCCAGGTCATCTTTTGTTTTGCATGCAAAGCCTGTCATCAATAGCAACAGCAGGAGAAAATAGTTACTTGATTTTCTGATCATATTATTCTTTTATCAATTTACCAGATCCTGAAACACTAACATCTGTCTCTGGGTTTCCTTTATAGAAAACACGGCCGCTCCCGCTTATATTAACGGTTAACTCGTCAGAGGCTCTGACTTGGGCGCGACCGGATCCGGAAACTGCTACTTTAGTTGTATTTGTTTTAAAATCAAATGCATGATGATTACCGGAACCTGAAATATCAATGGTTTGCTCTTCGGCATTTCCGGAAAGTTCAATTGTACCGGAGCCGCTGATGCGAGACTCCAGTTTGTCTGCCTCAATTTTACCTTTGATATCTCCTGAACCGGAAACTCCTACAGTAAAATCTCTTGCCCGGAATTTATCCTCCAGCGAAATATAACCTGATCCGTTTACCTCAGCAGATGTTAACTGAGGTACTGTAATGTATACTTCTACAGTCTCATGATTACGCAAACAACGATCAAACCCTATCTCCCAAACCCCACCAGACACATTCGTCTCGAGTTCATTTAAAATATTTGCCTGCCCTTTAACCTCGATGTGCTGCTTTGGTCCTCGCTCAATATATACATGGGTGTCCCCTTTTACCTTCACGCCTTCAAATTCGGGCACACGCAATGTCCGTGATTCGACATCACCTTCTCCTTTTAAGCAAATTCCTGAATCATCGCAGGCACCTAAGATACTTGTCAGAAGTAACAACAGGGGGAGCTTTAGAACTTTCATAGTTTACTTTAATTGCTTAGAATATTTATCCTAAGCAATATATAAAATGTAACAGACAAGCCCTAAAACAAAATTAAACCAGGTATCCTATGCGCTGTCCTCGCTTATTAACAAGTTCACCTCGTTCCGAAACAAACACAGGCTGCAGATAATCGCTCTCAAAATAATAAGGGAAATCGGGGTCGTTGGTTTTAACAAGTTTTCCGATCACTTTAACCGTACCGTCAACTACATGAACCAAATGCAGTTTGTTAGTCAGGTAAAACTCATCGTTCGGGGCATTAGAAAAAAACACCCGCGTAAGTATAAAGCGACTATCAGCGTTATTGGCAGTAGCTTGCTGAACTGGCCGCTGCCTTGTTTGTGCCTGCCGCTGTTGTGTCGGCTGGGTTCTGGCAATTGCATTCTGGTTTGGCTGCGGAGCCCTTGCACTGGCCAGCAGCTGTTCGTTAGCACTTCGCCATCCTTTACTAACAGCTTCTAAGCGGTAGTTCCGCCCGGGATGTGTGGAAGAGGTTCGCTCCTCCGACAGCAAATTTATGGCTGCCTGGGCATCTGCCATGCTTGCGCCCATTTTACGCAAAACAAAACCAGAGAATTCATCAGCTTCCAGTTCATCGTAAGGATTACTGCCCCTTCCAGAAAGCGTATGTCCATTGAGGTGGTGCCCTATTTCGTGGGCAATAATACTAACCCCCGCCCAGTCGGTATGCACGGCATTATTTATCTCAGCCAGGAACTGCTCGTTGTAAAGTATATAGCGTTTGCCATTATAAACAACAGCCGCAGCATTATCTATATTGGCTGCCCTTAGCTCAAAGCGCGGCTTCAACCCTATTACGTTAATGATCTCCTGCACAATATCGCGTGTACCTGTAGTAGTGGCAGCCCTTGTTGAGGCAGAAGAAACAGGTGCAGCACTGGCTGTCGCTCCAAGCAACAATACCAGCATAAGACTTAAAGTGGCAGTAATATTCTTAAAATATAGCATAACAGGAAAGTAAAGGTTAAAGAGCCTATCCTAAAAACGAAAAAGCTACAGCACATCGTATTAATAGCAAGTTCTTTGCCAGAAATAACATTACTTCCTATATATTAATATGTAAAGTATAAAAGAGTTTTAACCGGACTTCTCTTCATACTAAAGGATACTAAAGGGCCAGTTGTTTGAAGATATAATTATTATGCCTATATTAAGTCAAACACCAACACTATTGCTATGCCTTTCAAAGGAACGAAGCAAATCATCTACTTCAACACCCCTGAACTCTGTATATTCGAAGTTCCTTCGTTGTACCTTATTGTCATTCAGGCTAACGGCGAAGTACCAACCCATATTTATAGGGAAGGCTTAAGCATGGCTGCAGAAGTTACTATCGAAAAGTGCCTGCATTTCTGGCTGATAAATAACAAAGTACAAGGCATCATTTCACCTGCTGATCAAATCTGGACAAATGAAGTAATTGCCCCACAACTTGCTCATCATTCCTGTATTAAAAAAATGGCCTTCATCAGGCCTATGGATATGCTCTCATTGATCATTTTAGAAAATATCATGGACCAGGCAAGGGATATTGTACCCTTCGAAATGCAATTTTTTGACCATATCAGCAATGTGATCAATTGGTTTCAGGACACCTCTGCTACCCACTTACAATAAGCAATTTCCTGCCAATGTGATTTAAATGCAAAAGCGGCAAACTGCTTCCCTAGCAGTTGCCGCTTCACATTAATAAACTAAACTAAACTTTAAAATACCAAATTCTTCTACATCACATCCGGAAGCACGTTTCTGCGCTTGAAATGTGTTTTGCTGGTACTTATCGACTTTTTATCAAGCCTTAGTTTCTTCTCCAACAAAGGAGCCTCTTCACTTCGGGTTAAGGGAGTGAAGGCCAAGCCAACAGCAACTAAAATCAGGATAATCAAACGAAATTTCATAGCTCATTTTTTACATAGCAAATATACTATATTTTTTATAACCCAAGCATATTAAACATCATTTTTTAACAGAATAATCAATATTTATACTCATAATATACTTCAATGCCTTACCTACCACAATTCTTTCATAACACGCCGCAATAAAAACGATACCCAGCTCAACAAAACAAAAAGTGCCCTGACTCTTTAGAATCAGGGCACTTTTAAAGTATTAGGCAGCTGTAGAGCTTATTTAAACATACCTTTTAATTTGGCCAGCTTCGCCTGGAAATCATCCATTGGCTCTTCTTCTTTCTTGCTGTTGCCGCCTTTGTTGCTACGATTACCACTTCCTGCTGGTTTGGCAGCATTGGGGTCACCTTTCATACTTAATGAGATACGCTTGCGGCTCTCATCTACTTCCATAACCGTTACCTCTACCTTTTGTCCAACCTTAACCACGTCATGTGGGTTGCTAATAAAGCGGTCAGATAAGTGGCTTACGTGTACCAGTCCATCCTGATGAACACCAACATCCACAAAAGCACCGAAGGCTGTGATGTTAGTAACAATACCCGGAAGTTTCATACCGGCACGCAGGTCTCTGATCTCATTTACCCCTTCTGTAAAGCTAAATGCTTCAAATGTCTGACGCGGGTCGCGGCCTGGCTTGGCAAGCTCACTAACAATATCCTGAAGCGTAGGCAATCCAACGGTATCGGTTACGTAATTTTTCAGGTTGATCTGCTTGCGCAGCTCCTCCTTCTGCATCAGGTCCTGCACGGTTACCCCCAGATCTTTGGCCATCTGCTCTACGATCTGGTAACTTTCCGGGTGCACAGCTGATGCATCTAATGGGTTTTTCGCATCGCGAATGCGAAGAAAACCTGCTGCCTGCTCAAATGCTTTGTCCCCTAAACGTGCTACCTTCTTTAGTTCTGTCCTGGTTTTAAAAGGTCCGTTCTGGTTTCTGTACTCTACAATATTCTGAGCCAGGGCTGGTCCTAAACCTGAAACATAAGTCAGCAACTGCTTGCTGGCCGTGTTTACTTCCACACCCACTGCATTCACGCAGCTCATCACCACATCATCCAAAGAGTGCTTCAGAGCAGACTGATCCACATCGTGCTGGTACTGGCCTACACCGATACTTTTAGGGTCTATCTTCACAAGTTCGGCCAGCGGGTCCATCAGGCGGCGGCCAATTGACACGGCACCACGAACTGTTACATCCTGATCAGGAAATTCTTCACGGGCAACATCAGACGCAGAGTATATGGAAGCACCACTCTCATTTACCATCACCACCATTACAGAAGCCGGCAGTTTCAGGCTTTTAACAAAAGACTCTGTTTCACGGCTGGCTGTACCGTTACCAATAGCAATTGCCTCTACTTCGAAGCGGGTTACCATATAGCGTACTGCCTGCGCTGCCTCCTGCTCTTTGTGCTGCCCCGTATGCGGATAAATTGTCTCGTTGTGCAGCAACTTACCTTGCTTATCCAACACTACAGACTTTACACCTGTTCTGAATCCTGGGTCCAGTGCCAGCACTGTTTTCTGGCCAAGTGGCGAAGAAAGTAACAGCTGGCGCAGGTTATCGGCGAATACACGAATCGCTTCTTCATCAGCACGTTTTTTAGAGCTCAGACGCACTTCCGTTTCCATGCTCAATTTCAGCATACGCTTGTAACAATCTTTGGCAGCCAACTTCACCTGCTCCGAAGCAGCGTTGTTGCCTTGCACAAACATCTGCTCCAATTTTGCCAGGGCCAGCTCCTCATCAGGCTGTGCTGTCAGCATCAATACCATCTCTGTTTCGCCGCGGCGCATAGCCAGAATACGGTGTGATGGCGCTTTCTCAATCGGTTCTTCCCACTCAAAGTAATCTTTGAATTTCTGTCCTTCTTCTTCCTTGCCCATCATCACACGGCTCTTGAACACACCCTGTTTCTCAAAGATCTGGCGCATGGTGGCACGGGCCTCCGCATTCTCGTTCATCCACTCCGCCATAATATCGCGGGCACCGGCGAGTGCTTCAGCCGTATCTTTTACTTCTTTCTCTTCAGATATGAAATTAGCAGCTTCTGCTTCTACATCGAAACTATTCTGCGCAAAGATCTTTTCTGCCAGGGGCTCCAGGCCTTTCTCACGGGCAATAGTAGCCTTCGTGCGGCGCTTGGGCTTGTACGGCAGGTAAATATCCTCCAGAGCAGCCATTGTTTCGGCACCCATTATCTGCTCCTCCAGCTCCGGGGTCAGCTTTTCCTGATCACGAATTGACTTCAGGATACTTTCCCGGCGCTTATCCAGTTCACGTAACTGCTCTACTCTGTCGCGGATAGCAGCGATCTGCACTTCGTCCAGCGAGCCGGTAACTTCTTTCCGGTAACGGGAAATAAAAGGTACTGTCGCCCCCTCGTCCAACAGCTTAGCCGTAGCCTCAACTTGCTTGATAGTGATAGACAGCTCGGAGGCAATCTTTAAAAGATGTTCTAAATTAGGTTCCATATATTGATGTAAGACAATAATCAGATTTGTGAAGTTACAGGCTCTTACTTAGCAGTCGCCGGTGTTTTGCTTCATTGCCCCGCGGGTACCTGCGCCTCTGATCTTTATTTATATAAGTTCGTTTCTGGTTTTAAGGAACGTCAAATTTAAGGGATATTGCCTTAACCTGAAACAAGTTTTAAAGCTAAATCCGCTGCTAGTAAGCCAGCCAATAAACCCTTTTCGGGCTATCCGGTCATTTTTTGTACCTTTGCACTCCTCGCATCACCCATTATATTTTAGCATACCCTATGGAGACTGCCAAGAACCTCACCCAACTCAATCACTGGACCTACGATCTGCTCCTGGGCATTGGAGTACCCCAACATGCTGCAGCATTTATAAATATGCTGCTCCTGCTTACCCTCTTAATGTGCCTGGTTGTGGTAGCCGATTATTTCTCTAAAAGGCTTCTGGTAGGCGCGGTGAATAAGTTTGCTAGCAAAACAAAATCGCAGTTCGATGATTACCTGATAAAAAACAAAGTGATCAAATACCTGGCCCAGGTGGTTCCGGTCATCATCTTTATAAAGGCCATTCCTGTTGTTTTTGCGCATTACCCGGGGTGGGTCAATGCACTCAAGACTTTTGCTGATGTTTACATCGTCCTCCTTTCTATCTGGACGACCCGTTCCTTTCTGCGCACCTGTAAAGATTACATGAAAACTACAGAGCTCTTCCGGGATAAGCCAGTGGAGAGTTTTTTACAGGTGGTAAGCATTTTTTTATACTTCGTTGGTGGGCTACTGGTCTTCTCTTTGCTCACCGGTAAAGATGTGTGGGCCTTCCTCACAGCCATGGGTGCGGCTTCGGCTATACTTTTACTCGTGTTCAAAGATACCATACTTGGCTTTGTGGCAAGCATACAGGTGTCTACCAACAACATGGTGCGCATCGGCGACTGGATCACAATGGAAAAGTATGGTGCGGACGGAGATGTGATCGAAATAAACCTGACGACGGTGAAAGTGCAAAACTTCGATATGACCATCACCACCATTCCAACCTATTACCTCATTTCTGACTCATTCAAGAACTGGCGTGGGATGCAGAACTCCGGAGGCCGACGCATCAAACGCTCAATCCTCATCAAAATCTCCAGCATCCGTTACCTGAACCCGGATGATATAGAGAAACTTAGCAAGATCGGCCTGATTAGTGAGTACCTTCAGATGCGTTCGCAGGAGATAAATGACTATAACTCGCAACGCCAGATTGATAAGAGCCTGCTGATAAATGGCCGCAGCCTGACCAATGTCGGGGTGTTCAGGAGATATATTGATGCCTATATTGCCCAGCACGAGTTCACGCACAAAGAAATGACCATGATGGTGCGCCAACTTGAGCCAACCACTACAGGCATGCCCATTGAGCTGTATGTATTCACGAACGATGTACGTTGGGACAAGTATGAGCTGATCATGGCAGATATTTTCGACCACCTACTGGCAGCTGTTCACTACTTTGACCTGGAAGTATTCGAGCATCCGGCAGCAGATGATATGCGCAACCTGTTCTCCAGATCCGGTAATGTGCCGACGAGTTTTTTTGCTTCAGTAGAGACAATGCAGAATTAGATGCTAAAAAAAGCATGCTGTACTGCAAAGAAGAAAAACAGTAAGTTACCAGCTTTTCTGCTGATCTGTTTTCTGTTGCTCGGTCAGAGCTGCATCATTCAGAAATTAGACCGAACACCATACCAGGAGTCTGATTACTACCAGGAAACAAATGAACAAATTAACCGGTTACCTACTGCTTCTGCTCAGGGTGACACACTACAGGTTGGCTGGGCAAAGGTAAACATCACTCCCCCGGTTGGCACTCCTCTGGCAGGCTACGGCAAACGGCGTGGCATGAAATACACTTCGGTGCATGACTCCGTTTGGGTGCGTACTTTTGCTTTCAACAACGGAATAAACCAGGTATATTATGTGTCGCTGGATATGCTGATCGCCCCGATGAGCGTATCTGCTGAGCTAGAGAGACAATATGTACAGCTTGGTATAAAACCGGAGCAGGTGTACTTATCCGCTACCCACACCCACACCAGTTTCGGGGGATGGGGTAAAAAGGTAGCGGGGCGTATTATGGCTGGCAAGTATAAAAAGGAGGTAGTAAAGCAAACGGCGCAGTATATCCTTCAAAGTATAGCACTTGCAAAAGCGAACCAGCAGCAGACAAGGGTTGGCTACGGCACAGCAAACGGAGCAGCTTTTGTAAAAAACCGGCTAACAGGCTCAGAAACTGCGCGCGACACAACCATACGTTTTCTAAAATTTGAAAGGGAGAACGGTGAGCAAGCTATTCTCTGTACCTTTTCAGCACACCCTACCATACTTCCTTCCATGCAGCCCGTCCTTTCCGGGGATTACCCGAATGTGCTTGTGCAGGAACTGGAGAAAGCGTACGCCTTTGCAGTATTCTCAGCGGGTGCTGTCGGCAGCCATTCAAGTATCTACGACGGGGAAAATTTTGAAAGTGTACAACATGTTGGCCGTAGCTTAGCCGGCATTATACTTGCAAAAGCACCACAAGTACATACAAACTATACTTTAGAGCTCACAGCAAGTCGTCTTCCTCTTTACTTGCCTGAACCACAGTGGCGCATCGGAAACAACAGACGCTTTGCACCAGGTTTATTTTATGCCTTTTTTGGGAAGTATAACACCTACATCAACACCTTGCAAGTGGGGAGCACACTACTTGTTGGCGTACCTGCTGACTTCTCGGGGGAGTTAATGCCGGCACTGGAAGAACAAGCACATCAGTATCAGTCCGACCTTATTTTAACCGGCTTCAACGGGAGTTACCTCGGCTATGTGATCCCGGACAAGCATTATCAACTAAAGAAGTATGAAGCCAGGGCAATGAATTTTTATGGCCCTTTCAGTGGCAGTTATCTGACACATACCCTGCGCCAGATCCTGAAACAGCAACTTCAGTAGCACAACCTTTTCCTGTACAATATAGTTACGCCTCAGTCAATTTCCTTTAAAATAGAAGAATACAATTTACTTATTTAACAATAACACTACACCCTATAACTTTCTTGCAATAGTTATAAACATTATTTAAGAAAAGTATGTTTAAATAAATAGCGACAAACTCCTTAGTGGTTGCTATGTATACAATTTAAAACAGAAAGTAATGGAAGCATTATTAATAAATATACCAAACATTTTTCTCTTTACGTTTGCTGGCTTATACCTGATGCTGCTCCTGTTCATGCTCGTCTGGGTGTATCATGATGCAGAGCTTAGAGGTGTGAATGGCTGGTTGCTAATGGCTATCACATTCTTCTCTGGTACGATCAGTGGTATTTTAGCCTGGCTAATATTCAGACCAAAGCTCAAGCCACAGCCAATACCGGTTAAGAAATAAATTTTTTATAATTTTTATACTGAGCAGCTGCTATTCTAAGAATGGCAGCTGCTTTTATTTTACAGCTATCTTTATCTTTACAGCAGATTTTAAAGCAGCACTCCCATGAAAAAGCTCCTCCTGTTTTTCTGCTTGTGTATAAGCACCGGCACTATAGCGCAGCAAGTAAAATATAGAAATCTGGTTTTAGAAGGAGGAGGTATTTGGGGCGTAGCTTATGGAGGCGCTTTAAAAGAGCTGGACTCCTTACAGGTGCTGCCCCACATACAACGGGTAGCCGGAACTTCCGCAGGTGCCATTCAAGCCGCATTGCTGTCAGTTGGCTATACTCCTGCTGAGTTAACTGAGATTACGTTCAACACACCTATTGAACAATTTAACGATGGTCGGTTTATCTTCTTTGGAGGCACCAACCGCTTATTTAAGCAATATGGGTGGTACCGTGGCGATAAACTAACTGACTGGATCGGGAGACTGATTCAGGCAAAAACAGGTGATTCTGATATTACCTTTGCTGAGTTGCACCAGTTAGCAGGCAAAGGCAATTACAGAGATCTGTACGTAACAGGCACCAACCTCACGGATCAGTGTGTCATGGTTTTCTCACACGAAACTTCACCACAGATGCAGGTTAAACATGCCGTGCGTATCTCCATGTCAATACCACTCTATTACCGGGCTGTTCTCCTCGATCAGGAGGGCAACGTTGTTACAAAACCCCGTAAGGGGCAGCAACTGGATGTGTTAGTTGATGGGGGTATACTTGCTAACTACCCTATCAACCTGTTCGACGACATAAAGTATGTAGCTGGTGCTGCTGTTGTGGCTGCTGATTTTAATGCGCAGGGGTTATTTTATAATCCGGAAACACTGGGCCTGCGTTTGGACCGCGACGAACAGATTCAATATGATCGGGAACAAGCAGGTCTGGCTCCATTTCCGATTACCAGGTTCAGTGACTACATGGGTGCATTTTATACCTTAGTAGAGGAAAGCCTGAACCGGCAGCAACTTACTCCCCAGGATTGGTCCCGTACAATTTCAATCAGTACAAAAGGCCTTGGACAGCGGGTCCGGAAGTTAAATGAAACCGAAAAGAGCATTTTGCTCAACAGTGGTAAAGCAGGGGTACAGGCATTTATGAATAGAAAGTAATACCTGTAAAAAAGGGTGCAAAAGCTTTCATTCCCCTGTAACTTGAGTCATTTATGCCACTCAAATACAATCTTATACCTGATTCTATTGGCAATTACTGTAAAACTGCCTTACCTTTGCGCATGCCAGAAAAAATTCTCATCCTCGATTTCGGCTCCCAATACACCCAGCTAATTGCCAGAAGGGTACGTGAGCTAAACGTATATTGCGAGATATACCCCTACAACAACGTTCCTGCCCTTACAGAAGATGTGAAGGGTGTGATTCTTTCAGGTAGCCCATGCTCCGTTCGCGACCAGGAACACCCAACCATCGATCTGAACCAGTACTTAGGCAAACTGCCTGTGCTCGGAATCTGCTATGGCGCACAGCTTATAGCTTATAAGCATGGTGGGGATGTAATGCCATCCACTATAAGGGAGTATGGTCGTGCCCGCCTAAGCGAGTTACATAACCATGATCGCTTGTTAAAAGAACTTACACTAGGATCGGTTGTATGGATGTCGCATGGTGATACTATCAAAGACACTCCGGAGAACTTCGAAATAATTGCCAGTACCGAAAGTGTACGGGTGGCTGCTTATAAATTGCGCGACCAGGAAACGTATGGTATTCAGTTTCATCCGGAAGTAACGCATTCTGATGAAGGTAAAACGTTACTGCGTAACTTTGTCGTGCATATCTGTGAATGTCAGCAGGACTGGACCTCAGAACAGTTCATTGATGCTACAGTGGCTGACCTGCAACAACAGCTCGGCGATGATAAAGTGGTACTTGGCTTATCGGGCGGTGTTGACTCCAGCGTGGCTGCCATGCTGATTCACCAGGCGATCGGTAAAAACCTGTACTGTATTTTTGTAGATAACGGCCTGCTGCGCAAAGATGAGTTTGCACAGGTGCTTGATTCGTACAAGCACATGGGGCTGAACGTGAAGGGCGTTGATGCAAAAGACCAGTTCTACACCGCACTTGCCGGTTTAACAGATCCTGAACAAAAGCGTAAAGCCATTGGTCGTGTGTTCATTGAAGTTTTTGACCAGGAGTCGCATAAGATTGAGGATGTGAAGTGGCTGGCACAAGGCACCATCTATCCTGATGTGATTGAGTCTATGAGTGTAAAAGGACCTTCTGCCACCATTAAGTCGCACCACAATGTAGGCGGATTGCCAGACTTCATGAAATTGAAAGTAGTTGAGCCGCTAAAGGCGCTATTTAAAGATGAAGTACGTTTAGTAGGTAAGGCACTTAAAATAGATGACAATATTCTGGGCAGGCACCCTTTCCCGGGCCCTGGTCTGGCAATCAGGATACTGGGTGATGTAACTCCTCAGAAGGTGCAGATTTTGCAGCAGGTGGATCATATCTTTATCAGTAACCTTAAGAAAGATGGCCTGTATGATGAAGTATGGCAGGCTGGAGCTATCTTAACCCCAGTGCAATCTGTGGGCGTGATGGGTGATGAACGCACCTATGAAAATGTGGTTGC
Source organism: Pontibacter sp. MBLB2868 (assembly GCF_051904785.1). NCBI lineage: Bacteria > Pseudomonadati > Bacteroidota > Cytophagia > Cytophagales > Hymenobacteraceae > Pontibacter > Pontibacter sp. MBLB2868. The sequence goes on from NZ_CP196710.1 coordinate 2,240,799, forward strand.
CCTGCGTGCCGTTACCAGTGTAGATGGCATGACAGCTGATTGGAGCCGCTTGCCTTACGAGTTCCTGGCAGATGTATCAAACGAGATCATCAATAAGGTAAAGGGTGTTAACCGCGTTGTGTATGACATCAGCTCCAAGCCACCCGCAACTATTGAATGGGAATAATTTTTGATCAACATATCTGAGACAAAGGATGAAAGACTTTCTGGTAACGGTACCGTCTTCTGTCCTTTGTCTTTTGTTCGTATAAAATGTAATGTATGAAAGGAAGCTTCTGGAAGAACGCAACAGTATTGGTGTTAGCAACCCTGTTGACATTGCCCCTGCGTGCGCAAACGCAGGACCCTGCTGTAACTTATAACAATGGGAAAGTATTGCTGCAACAGCAACGGTACGACTTGGCAATGCGGGAGCTTTTGCCCCTCACAAACTCATTGTCTGAGAGCCTTTATGCGCCGGAAGCATCTTACCTATATGCCTTAGCTGCATTAAAGAGCCACAAGTTGAAAGAGGCGTATGATATGCTGCTTTCTCTTGAGAACCAGCACCCTAAATGGGGTGGTCTGAGCGATGCTGACTATTTATTGGCAAATGTTCTGTTTGAGCAAGGCGAGTACGAACGTGCCCTAAGTAAGCTACAGGAGCTTGAAGGAAGCGAAGTGTCCGGTGATGCTGAAAGCCTGAAACGCTACTACCTGGTGCAGTTAAACAACAGGGTAGCATACGAACAGCTGTTCCAGCGTTTCCCGAATGATAAAACCTTAGCACAGATCTATGCTGATAAACTGCTGAGCGGCTGGTATCGCCCACAGGACAAAAGAACGCTGGAAAATATTGTAGCACGCTTTAACCTGGACCGTAGCCGCTACCTGAGTAAGGATGCTTTAAGCAACAAAGGATATAAAGTAGCCCTCCTCCTGCCTTTCCAGTTGAACCAGGACATGCAACAAACAGCCAGAAAAAGCCAGTTTGTAACAGACATGTATGCGGGCATGCAACTTGCCCAGGATTCGCTTCAAAAGCAGGGTGTTGCCATTAATCTGTTTACCTATGATACCAGCGCTGACACCATGAGCGTGAAGCGAGTGCTGGACATGCCCGAGCTAAAGCAGATGGACCTTGTAATTGGTCCAATCTATAAGTCCACAGCCAAGGTAGCGGCAAGGTTTGCGGCACAAAATAATATCAACGTAATAAACCCGCTGTCGCAGGATATAGATATGGTGCAGGGTAACAGCAATGCCTTCCTGTTTGAATCGTCTGTAGCCACTCAGGCCAGGCAGGCTGCTAATTATGCTTACCAAAATTTTTCACCGAAAACAGCGATCATTTTATTTGAGAACACAAAGGAAGACACGACTTTTGCCTATTACTACCGTCAGCAGTTTCAAAAGCTGGGAGGCAAGGTTAAGAACTACAAAAAAATAAATTCAGCACAAACTACTGCTACAGCAGCTACCTTTAACGGTCTTAACCTGCAGGATGTAGGGCATATGGCTGTGTTTTCTGACAGGATGACCACGGCAGCTAATGCAACCAGCCTTTTACAGGGCAAAGCTCCTAAATTACCGCTGGTCACTTATGACAAATGGCTGGATATTAACCAGATCACATTACGACAGCTCGATGACCTGGAAGTATACTTCATCAGCCCCAAGTATGTTAATAAGCAAAACCCTGCTTATGAGTCATTCCGCAGGAAATATATCAGCAAGTATAACATTCCGCCTTCGGTTTATGCCTATGCAGGCTTTGAAATGCTTTATTATTTCGGAAACCAGTTGCAAAATTACGGACCGCAGTTTAATCAGCAGCTTGCAGAGAGCGGCATCAGACCGGGTATACTTTACCCTGGGGTAGGATATGCAGACCCTGGCTCGCGGAACCAGATACGCCAGGATAATCAGTATGTGCCTATCACAAAACTGGATAACCTGCAACTAAGCATTGTTAACCCGGTTTATTAATCAGACAACAACAGACCTACAAAACTTATGATAAAAGCACCAGTAAGCAATGAGCTTTTCCAACGCGCGCAGCATAGTATCCCTGGCGGAGTAAATTCTCCGGTTCGGGCTTTCAGAGCAGTTGGGGGCAATCCAAGATTTATGGTATCGGCCAAGGGCCCTTATATGTTTGATGAAGATGGCAACCGCTATATCGACTTTATCAATTCCTGGGGACCGATGATCCTGGGGCATGCCGCAGAAGTGATACAGGAAGCAGTACAGAAAGCCATCCCTCATTCCCTTTCCTTCGGAGCTCCGACACGCAAAGAGATTGAGATAGCGGAGCTGATCGTTAGCATGGTACCAAGCATTGAGAAAGTGCGTATGGTGAACTCCGGCACGGAAGCAACGATGTCTGCCATACGTGTAGCCCGTGGCTTTACCGGCCGTGACAAGATCATCAAATTTGAAGGTTGTTACCATGGCCACGGAGATTCTTTCCTGATTTCGGCAGGTAGCGGCGCCATCACACTTGGTGTGCCGGACAGCCCTGGCGTAACAAAAGGAACCGCTAACGATACCTTAACTGCCCCTTACAATAACCTGGATGCTGTTTATACACTTGTTGAGGCAAACAAAGGCCAGATAGCCGCCATCATACTTGAGCCGGTTGCCGGCAATATGGGGCTCGTTACACCTGCAGAAGGTTTTTTGCAGGGGCTTCGGGAGTTGTGCGACAGAGAAGGCATCATCCTGATCTTTGATGAGGTAATGACCGGTTTCCGTCTGGCTCCAGGTGGAGCCCAGGAACTTTACGGTGTAACACCGGACATGAGTACGCTGGGTAAAATCATTGGCGGCGGTATGCCTGTTGGCGCTTATGGCGGCAAGAAAGAGATCATGGAATATGTAGCTCCTGCAGGTCCTGTTTACCAGGCAGGTACCTTATCAGGTAATCCGATAGCAATGTCGGCAGGTATGGCAATGCTTCATTACCTGAACGACCACCCGGAAGTTTACACACAGCTTAAAAATACTACTGAAAGATTGGTAAGTGGTATGCGCCAGAACATGCAGCAGCTTGGTATGAATTATACAATTAACCAGGTAGGCTCTATGTTCAGCATCTTCTTTACACAGCAGCAGGTGACTGATTTTGAGAGTGCCAAAACATCTGATACTGCCTTTTTCGGACGCTACTTCAATGGTATGCTCAACAGGGGCATCTACCTGGCTCCTTCGCAATACGAAGCGCTGTTTGTATCTACAGCTATTTCTGATGAGCAGATCGAACAGTATCTGCAGGCAAACCTCGAATCGTTAAAAGAAGCACAGGAAGCCTAAGCTTTTAGCTTTAAAACATCTGGAAAAGGGCAGTTCTCATCAGAACTGCCCTTTTTTGATGCTCTAAGGCATGCCTCATATTTTAAAATATCTGGTAACTTGGCACATTTAGCCTTATTGCTTACTTTTATAGTCGCATATTCCCACCAACATGATATTAACAGATAAGCAGATTTTAGAGGAGATTGAAAAAGGTACTATACTTGTAGAGCCTTTTAACCGTGAATGCCTGGGCACCAACTCATATGATGTACATTTGGGCCGTTACCTGGCTAATTACAAAGATGAAATCCTGGATGCACGCAAGCATAACGAGATTGACGTGTTTGAGATTCCGGAGGAGGGCTATGTGCTACAACCGGGTAAATTATACCTGGGTGTAACAAAGGAATATACAGAAACGCACGCACACGTGCCTTTCCTGGAAGGCAAATCAAGCGTTGGCAGACTAGGTATTGATATTCATGCTACAGCGGGTAAGGGCGATGTTGGTTTCTGTAATACCTGGACCCTGGAAATATCCGTTTCACAGCCCGTACGTATTTATCATGGCATGCCCATTGGCCAACTTATCTACTTTGAAGTAAAGGGCGGCATTGAAAATTATTATAACACCAAGCAAAATGCGAAGTATAACAATCGCACCATTACTCCGGTAGAATCCATGATGTGGATGAACGACTGGTAGTTATTTCCAGTTCTCGCTGTAACGATCTTCAAATCTCATAAAAAAGCCGGTTTATTTACGTAAATCGGCTTTTTGGCATAATATCTGCACTATATATGATGTAAATAATTAGAGCGTATTTCGGAATCATTTAATTTTTGGAATCGTTGTAATATGTACAGGAACAGATAGAACGAACTTAAAACTATAAAAAGAAAAAGATTATGAGAAAGCTACTGGCAATGATATGTATGATGTTTGGAAGTGTTTGTGCGGTTAATGCAAGTGGTACAGCTAAGACAAGCGGTAAAAAAGCAACGAAACTTGACAAGAAAATTGCCCTTGTAGCTGAAAAAAGAGCTGACCATTTATCGGATGTAATGATCCGTGATTTAGCTCTTAACAATTACCAGTCTCGTAAAATGCGCGAAATAAACCAGGATGTGGTTGCACAAAAGATGGCCATAGAGGCTGAATTTGCGGGTAACCAGGAACTGATTAACCAAAAATGCAAAGAGGTTTGCGCAGAAAGAGACCGTCAGCTTGAGAACGTACTGAGCACAAGACAATATAATGAGTACTTTGGCGATCGTAAGGTTTACGATCAAACAGAACAGGAGTTTATGGCTACGTTATCAGATCAGAACGAAAGTAACCAAATAGCTTCATCTGATGTTGCATCTGCAACAAATGCTGTAAGTATAAAATAAACCAGCGTATATAACGCTTCACCGATAAAAGCAGAGGCCGCCTGAATTCAGGCGGCCTCTGCTTTTATCGGTGAAGCTCAAAATGGCTTATAAAGCACCTTTGTCCTTCTGTTTTTCCTCCTCCATGTGCTTCATCAGCTCTTCACATAGATCACGCATTTTCTTGGCCATTACGTTATCGCTGGTAGCTGTTGCTACACTCTGTGCCATAGCACCAATGGTATCGATGTAAAAGTATTTCATCTCATCTACAGGCATATCCTTCGTCCAAAGGTCGATCTTCATGGTGCCTGCTTCATCACGATCCCATAACGAAATATTAATTGCTTTGGCAAAATGGATCTTTTCGCCTGCATCGGTTGCTCGCCAGCTGATAGCTTCAGGTACTCTGTTTTCGTCTAACGCAATGCTAAAATATATTTCTGACTTTTTCATTTTCTAAGTTCTTAAACTTTATACTGTCTGTTTCTCGTAATATGGTTTGATACATATATAGGCACAAAGTTACGCGATGCGCTACGGAATAAAAACTCTCTTACTTATTTTTACCCTGAGCTTCCTTATTGGTTGCTCCAGGCTACCCCTATCATCAAACAAAGGCAAGCTAACAACCATCGCTTTTTATAATACCGAAAAGCTTTTCGATCCAACCAACGACCCTGCCACTAATGACGATGCCTTTACACCAGAGGGAGCCATGAAATGGACAACAGAAAAGTATGACCGGAAAATACAGCACATTGCGAAAGCCATTTCCAGAATTGGTAGTGCAGATGGCCCTGCTATCATCGGCTTAAGTGAAGTGGAAAACAAGAAAGTACTGAATGATTTGGTTAATTCAGCGCCACTAAAAAAGCAAAAGTATAACATAGTTCATTATGAAACAGCTGATGAACAGGGCCTGGATGTAGCCCTACTATACAACCCCAAACAATTTAAGCTGATCAGTGCACAGCCACTCAAAATCGATTACGGACGTGGTAATTATGCATCGCGCGATATTTTAAAAGTAACCGGAAATCTACTTGGTCAGCCTGTCACCTTGTTTGTAAACCATTGGCCTGCAAGAGAACGTACCCGAAGAGGCCTACAGGACGACAGAAGGCTTAGAGCAGCAGCAGCTACACTGCGTAAGGAGATAGTTGCCTTACAAACTTCAAACAAGGATGCGAAGATCATAGTAATGGGAGACTTTGATGCAGAGCCCCGAACTAATGTCATGCAACAGGTTCTAAAAGCATCCGGAAGACCTAACCCCTACTATACTGACGAACTCTTTAATACCTTTTTTATGCATTATGTAAACGGCCTTGGCAGCTATTACAGCCGGGGCGATTTCAAGATGCTAGACCAGATCCTGATTTCAAAATCATTGATTGATGGGGAAGGATTGGAATATGTCAGGGGTTCCGCTAAGATCCATGACCCGGAAGAACTTAAATTCCTGTATGGCAAGTATAAAAATACGCCTCTAAGCACGTTCTCCGGCACTACTTACTTTGGTGGGTACAGCGATCATTTTCCTATTTACATTAAGGTGCGTAAGGTAAAAAAGTAGCCTAATAACCTGCATAAAAACAAAAAGGTGAGCCAGTTGGCTCACCTTTTTGTTTTAGGAGAAATATATGCTCCTTATACGTAGTTGTTCAACATAACCGGCATTACCAGCATCAGAACATTCTCATTATCTTCGTTTACGATCGGCATTAACAAACCTGCTCTGTTTGGAGTAGACAATTCAAACGTGATCTCATCAGAATCAAGGTTATTGAGCATCTCCATTAAAAACTTGGCGTTAAAACCGATCTCCATGTCCTCTCCTTCATACTGGCAAGAAAGACGCTCATTGGCTTCATTAGAGAAGTCAAGATCTTCTGCGGAAACCTGCATTTCAGAGCCAGTCAGTTTCAGACGTATCTGGTGAGTAGTCTTGTTTGAGTAAATAGAGATACGCTTCACAGAGCTTAACAGGTCTTGGCGATCAATTACCAGTTTGTTCGGGTTCTGAACAGGAATTACGTTCTCATAATCCGGATAGCGCTCATCGATCAGGCGACAGATCATACGGATATTGTCAAAGCTAAAGAAAGCGTTAGACTGGTTGAATTCCATGCGCACGGCAGTTGCCTCTGTAGGCAAGGTAGACTTCAGTAGTGTGAAGGCCTTACGCGGAATGATCAGAGACGCTTCCTGGCTTGTTGAAATATCGGTACGGCGATAGCGCAGTAAACGGTGTCCGTCAGTAGCTACAAACGTCACGTTATCACTGCGAAGCTGCACGAAAATACCCGTCATTGCCGGACGAAGCTCATCGTTACTAACTGCAAATATTGTTTTATTTATCGCTCTTGCCAGTACGTTAGATGGAATATCGATAGCGTTACCACCTTGTACTATCGGCACGCGAGGGAAGTCAGTGGCATTTTCGCCAGACAACTTATAACGGCCATTAGAAGAACTGATCTCAATGGTATAGGTCTCCTCATCAATGGTGAAAGTCACCGGCTGATCCGGAAGGTTTTTCAGTGTCTCCAGTAAGATCTTGGCAGGAGCAGCGATACGGCCATTCTCCTTCGCTTCCACGTGCAGCTCTGTGATCATGGATGTCTCCAGGTCACTGGCTGTGATGGTCAGCGTGCTGTCCTTGATCTCGAATAAAAAGTTCTCTAGGATTGGAACTACCGGGTTATTGGTAACCACTCCGTTTATACTGGATAACTGCTTCAGAAGAGCAGATGAAGAGACGATAAATTTCATTATTCTACCTATAATGTTATTTGGACAAAGTTATAAATATTTCGCATTTATGCTACCACTTTGCCAAGTCCTTTTTCGTGATATACTGGCTTATAGCGCAATAAAATTAAAAACGCTCATACTTCCGCTTGCGCAGGTAATAGCGCGTTAACCCAAACAGCACAAGCAGGACGATTGGCGCTACCAGGTTGAGCAACTGCCAGAATGTTTTCTCTTCCCGAACACGTACCTTGTCAAGTGGCCGCAACTGAATTTCTTTGCTGCGTACGTTTATCAAACCTTCCGCATCTAATAAATAATGCACAGTATTCAACGCTAATTCTTTGTTAGCGAAGGTAATGTTGTTAAAACGATCAAAGCCAAGCTCATAGGCCTGTCCTGTACGTGGGTTAACCTCGTTACGGACCAGATCTCCATCCGAGAAAACAGCGATCTTTGACTCTACCCCCTGCTCCTTTACCTGCGTATTCTGCACACCTTCTGGCGCCCGGCGGTTTCTGAACAGGGAAGTAAACTTACCCTCCAGAAGATAACCTACCGGCAATTCTCCGGCCTGGTACTGCTCCGGCTTCACCTCCATACGTGCTTCTTCCAAAGTTAGTGGTACCGGAGGCTGTAAAATCCTGGAATATTTAGAACTAAAAACCAAAGGGGTCTTTCTGATGCCGTCTGCTTTTACCGTATCGATCGTTCCAACAAATTTTGTATAAACCGCATCCAGATTACGGGTGATCGGGTGCTTGGCAAAATTGTTGAGCAATGGATAAAACCGCCAATTGATCATTTCGGTCTGTGGTTTATCACCCATATAACCTGTAACAACCGGAATAAAACCTGAATTCAGGTCCATGATAATGGTCGGGTTCAGGCGTACACCATACCGGAACAGCATGTCGTCCAGGTTCAGGTTGTAAGGCACCGCAAACATGCCCCCCGCTCCTATACTATCCATATTCGCATTCAGGGCATCTATAAAAAATACAGCCTTCCCACCGTTCATTATAAACTGGTCGATCTTGTACTTATCTGCCTCGGTAAATGCTTTGGTTGGCTTTGCTACCACAATCAGGTCTAAGCCTTCCAGGCTGGGTATCTGTGACAGCTCACCCCGTGCTACCCGGTAATATTCCTGCAAAGAGCCCAGTAGGTCGGTTACCTGCTGCATTTCCAGTTCTCCCTGTCCGGTTATGTAGCCTATTATTTTATTTCCGTGGAAAGCCAGTTTGCGTATAGCTGAAGCCAATTCATACTCCACTCCCTCCACTGATTGATTCAATCTTTCATCGGGTGAGGCTGCCAGGTTTCCTTTCAAAAGGTTGATAGCGGCCTCCTTGCCTTTATACTTTACAATAGCTCCCGGAAAAACCAGGCGCTCTACTTGCTTGCCTTCTTCGGTGGCGCGCAGGTTAGTTGGAATGATACCCTTCTGTGCTAAGGTGGTTATAAATTCCGTCCGCTGTTTTTCATCTCCGATCTCATTCGGGTCAATTAAGTTATAGCGGATGTTGCCTCCGGAATATATCCTGAATTCATCGAATGTTTCTTTTACAGCTTGTTGCAGCCTCCTGAAACCTGCCGGAAAATCACCTTTCAGGTACACGTCCACCACCACTTCATCCGGCAGTTCCTGCAGCATTTGCTTGGTTACAGGCGCAATGGTGTATCGTTTATCTTCCGTTAAGTCGAGGCGGAAAAACGAATCGGCTGCTACAAAGTTCAGAAGTATAATTCCGGCTACCCAGCCAAAGAACTTAAGGATGTCGGCTCTTCGCCTGTTTTTGTTTTGCTCTACTACCATTTTCTGCTCCTTAAAACAAGTTTAGTGGCCAGGATCATAATGGCGATCACACTGATAAAATAAAGCACATCCCGCGAGTCTATCAAACCTTTGCTGATGGCTGCATAATGATAAGAAATACCTAACTGGCTGATCAGGTAATTATAGCTACCCCACACCGGAATAGAAGCAATAGAATCGAAACCAGTATAAATGATGAAGCACATAAAAACCGCCACCACAAAGGAGATGATCTGATTACTTGAGATGGAGGAGGCAAAAACACCAATAGCAGCAAACACACCCGCCAGAAAGATCAACCCCAGGTAAGAGCCAACCACAGCAGCAGAATCTACATTTCCCTGCGGGTTACCTAATTCATACACAGAATAATAGTAGAGCAGTGACGGCAACAAGGCAAATAAAGCCAGCAGCAGGGCCGCAAAGTATTTACCCAGTATAAGTTCGAGGTCGGCTATGGGCTTGGTCAGCAGCAGCTCGATGGTGCCCTCCCGTTTCTCCTCTGCAAACGTACGCATGGTAATAGCAGGAATCAGAAACAGGAACACCCAGGGAGCCATGTTAAACAGTGTCTGCATATCCGCAAAACCGTACTCCAGTACGCTGCTCTCCGGGAATACCCACATGAACATGCCAATTGCCACCAGGAACACTGCGATCACAATATAGGCTATCAGCGAGTTTAGAAAGCCGTTGAATTCTTTTTTAAGTATAGCGAGCATTATTTCTAATTATGAATGCTGAATTATGAATTTTTGAATTCGAGTTGAAAGCTCAGTTTTGATTCATAATTTCTAATTCTTAATTCTTTGTCAGCTGTTGGAATATTTGTTCGAGTGAGTTCTCTTCCTGGCGGAGGCCTACTAATGGCCACTTGCGCTCAGCAGCAATCCTGAAAACGTTAGAGCGGATATCGGCTTCTTTACTGGAGATGATGCGATACGAATTGGCCTGTGCAGGTTCTGCACGCAATACGCCGGCTATACTTTGCAGCACATCTAATTCTATCGGTTGTTCGAACTCAACCAGTGTTACTTTCTCGTTCTTGCCTCCAGCCTGCAGGCTTGCCACATCACTGTCAGCAACAAGTTTGCCACGGTTGATAATCACCACCCTGTCACAAATAGCAGTTACCTCCTGCATGATGTGAGTTGAGAAAATAACGGTTTTATCCTGGCCTATCTGCTTAATGAGTGTGCGAATCTCTACGATCTGATTCGGATCAAGGCCAGTTGTTGGCTCATCCAGTATCAGCACCTGCGGATCATGCACTAAGGCCTGTGCTAAACCAACCCTTTGGCGGTAGCCTTTCGAAAGCGCCCCGATCTTCTTGCCCTGCTCCAGGGTAAGGCCGCATAGGTCTACCATTTCTTTTACACGTCCTCTTGCCAGCTTGCCTTTTAAGCTATATACCGAGGCTACGAACTCCAGGTACTCATGCACATACATGTCCAGGTAAAGTGGATTATGTTCCGGCAAATAGCCCACGTTTCGACGCACGGCCATTGGCTCCTGCACCACATCGTGGCCGTTAACCAAAACAGTTCCGGAGCTAGGCGGCAAATAGCAGGTAGCGATCTTCATGGTAGTGGATTTACCGGCACCGTTTGGCCCCAGGAAACCAAGTATCTGCCCCTGCTCTACCGTAAACGAAATATCATCCACAGCCCGCTGTGTGCCAAAGATCTTGGTAAGGTTCTTTACTTCAACAGACATTTTATAACTGCTTAACGGCTAATGAACGATGGAAAAGTTTAAGATTGGGCACTTTACAACAGTGAATATTCTCATGCTTTATTATTTGCCCCAAAGCTACGAAAGCCGCGCCATACTTGTATTATTTCTGCTGCTTCCCTTTTGGCATTAATGGGCGAACCTCAATGTCCACATGGTGGTAATTCGGATGGGACTCCAAAGCATGCAGTATAGTGGAGGCAATATCTTCAGGACGCATCATATTTTCATTTACTGTTACGCTCTCTATGTTATCAAAGAAATTAGTTTGCACAGAGCCCGGATAAATGCAAGTTACTTTTACACCATAGTTGCGGACTTCTTTGTAAAGTGAGTGTGAGATACCACGCACTGCGTGCTTTGTGCCGCAGTAACCAGACATCTGCTCAATGCCTGTAGTGCCTGCAATGGAAGAAATATTTATGATATGCCCTTCTTCCAGCTCCTTCATGCCCGGCAATACCAAGCGGGTACAGTAGAAGATCCCGTTCACATTTGTTTCAAACATTGTGTGCCAGTCGTCCAGGCTCATGTCTTCCAGCAGCCCTGCCACGCCCAGTCCTGCATTGTTGATCAATATCTGAACATGTGTGCCGAGGTGAGAAATGGTCTGATCGAATGCGCGCTGTACTGATTCGTTATAGCGCACATCACACTCAAAGAAGTGAAAATTTTCATGCTCCAGTTCCGGTGCTGTCCGTCCCCAACCTGCAACTTTAGCCCCTTTATCCAGCAAAACCTTAACTGTTGCCAGACCTATACCTTTGCTTACTCCGGTTACTACCGCTACTTTGCCTGCTAAATTCATAGTTTCTTTATTTAATTTTATAGCTCAACCCTAAACGCAATACACGCATGTATGCTTTTGGGTGTGCTTTCGGGTTTGCATCCACGTAATTTTGCATATAGTTTGTAAGGCCATGTGCGTAACTACTTGTAAGGCCAAATCTTTTGTAGTATACTGTTGCTCCTACCCTTGGTCGTACGTCAACTTTTGGCGTGCTCAACTCAAACTTTGAGACTACCTCCTCCCCATTTGCATAAGTAGCTTTGGCACGCTCTACTGCATATAAACCTATGACCACATCAATACCAAGTATTAAGTCCATATTGAATACGCCGAGTTCAATGCTGCAAAAAAGCTAAGGATGATTAGTAAAAAAGTTGCTCTCATAAAGTATAAAGTATAACCTTGGTTAGCAAAATAATACCACACCTACCGTTAGTGAATAGCACTCCTGCACACATCCAAAATTATCAAATATCCCCTAATTGTGGTCTGATCAGCATTTCTTCCACTACGCTGTTCTCTGATAAAATATAGGCGTTGTAAATTGCCATAGCCACGTCTTCGGCTTTAATAAAGCGCTCAGGCGGCAGGTCCACTCCTTCCCAGCTGGCTGTTAAAGTAGCCCCCGGAAGTATGGCCGTTACCCGCACGTTATGCTCTTTTGTTTCCTCACGCAAGACCTTTGTCATGCCATACAGGGCATATTTTGAAATACAATACGACCCTCCATTGATATAAGGCGTTATACTTGCCGTAGAGCACAGGTTAAAAATATGCCCAGATCGTCTTTTTATCATATCACCTATAATAGCCCTGGTCAGGTAGTAGGCGCTATAAAGGTTAGTATTTATCATAAAAGGGAGCGACTCTTCATCTTCTTCGGTCAGTTTACCAGGTACAAACAAGCCGCTGTTATTTACCAGAATATCAACTTTAACACTAAGATTGGCCACATAATCTGTAAAGGTCTTTAAAGATTTCCTGTCACTTAGATCTGCTTCATGGAAAAGCACTTTAGAGAATGTATATTTTTGTTCTATGTCCAGTTTCAACTTCTTCAGATCCTTTTCGTTTCTGGAACAGGTGATAATATGAAATCCTTCTTTGGCAAACTGTTCTATTACGGCTCTGCCGATTCCCTTTGTACCACCAGTAACCAAAATATATCGTTGCATAAGTATGTATCGTTTTATATGATTTCCAATTTTAAACGTAATATAGTTATTATTACCCTATTTTTGTTTAAAAACACGCTTTAAACCAGCATCAGAACCCTATATGTTGCAACACTTCGGAAAGTACCTACTCTTCATGTCAAACCTATTTAGTCGTGGAGAGTCGCCCAGGATCATTTTTAACAGAACGATCGATGAGGCTATACTTATAGGTATTAACTCAATTTTTATAGTAGCTATTGTCTCTACGTTTATCGGAGCAGTAACCTGCGTGCAGGTATCCTATAACCTGAACAACGCCTTCATACCACGCTCTACCATCGGTTTTATGGTTCGTGAAATGACGATACTTGAACTTGCCCCTACCATTACTTCCATTGTTCTGGCAGGTAAGGTAGGCTCCAGCATAGCGGGTGGTTTGGGAACAATGCAGATCACAGAACAAGTAGACGCACTGGAAGTGATGGGAATCAACTCAGCCTCTTACTTGGTGCTTCCAAAAATATTTGCTGCACTGCTGGTTTTCCCGATGCTTGTTGTCCTGTCAATGTTTCTTTCAATTGCTGGTGGCTATATTGCCGGCACTGTTACCGGAGCCTTAACAGCGCAGGAATATATAACCGGTATTCGTGAAGATTTTATTTCGTACAATGTTTTTTTCGCACTGATAAAATCCATTGTATTCGCATACCTGATCTCATCTATTTCTTCTTATAGGGGTTATTACACGTCAGGGGGTGCTTTGGAGGTAGGTGCTGCCAGTACTACAGCTGTAACTAACAGCGTAATAGCCGTGTTGATTGCTGACTTTATATGTGCTCAGCTGTTGCTTTGAGCAGAACGGTCAGGAAATTTTCATAGCAAATTGAGTAGCATAAAATAGACTTTAATGATAGAGATACATAATATACACAAATCTTTTAACGGGAAAAAGGTGCTTGATGGCATCAGCGGAGTGTTTGAGACCGGCAAGACCAACCTGTTGCTGGGCGCCAGCGGAACAGGCAAAAGCGTGCTTCTCAAGTGCATCGTGGGCCTGGTAAAGCCTGACCTTGGCAGTGTGACCTTCGACGGCACCTATTTTACAAACAACAAACTGGATATCCGTCAGGAGATCAGACGTAAGATCGGAATGCTTTTCCAGGGATCTGCCTTGTTCGACTCCATGAACGTGGAGCAGAATGTAGAATTCCCTTTGAAAATGCTGGCCAAGATGCCTAAGGATGAACGCCTGGACAGGGTAAATTTCTGCCTGAAGCGGGTGGGCCTTGAAAACTCAAACAACAAAATGCCTTCCGAATTGAGCGGTGGTATGAAAAAACGTGTTGGTATTGCGCGCGCCATTGCGCCAAACGCCACTTACCTGTTCTGCGATGAACCAAACTCGGGACTAGACCCACTTACAGCCATCAAGATTGATGAACTGATAAAAGAGATAACCGAAGAGTATAACATCACCACAATTGTGGTTACCCACGACATGAATTCAGTTATCGAGATCGGTGATAAGATCATGTTCCTTTACGAAGGGAAGAAACTTTGGGAAGGAACCCGGGATGACATCCTCGACTCAAATGTGAAAGAGCTGAATGAGTTTATTTTTGCAAATCGCCTGATGCGGGATGCCAAGAAGATTGAAGAGGAAGAAGAACAACACAAGCAACATCCACAGACATAAAAAAGCGAAAGCGGCTCCCTCAGATATCGAAGGAGCCGCTTTCGTTTAAAAAATAACTATAGTCTGGTTAATTTAAACCGAATAGCATACCCGATACCGTTGCCGTCATCATACAAGCCAGCGAAGCACCTAACAAGGCCAGGAAACCCAGTTTTGATAAATTACCCTGCTGCGAGGGCGCCATACTTCCGATACCCCCTATCTGAATGGCAATAGAGCTGAAGTTAGAAAAACCACATAGCGCGTAAGTAGACATGATCAGCGCCTTCGGACTTAATAGGTTAGCATTCTTCATTTCAGCAAGGTCCAGGTAAGCCACGAACTCATTAATAGCGGTTTTCTGACCTAACAAACTACCCACTAACAAAGTATCCTGCCAGGGAACTCCCATTATAAAGGCAAATACTCTAAAGATCTGGCCAAGTATATACTGCAGTGAAAAACCAGAGAAACGGCCATCCGTGCTGGCGATTACCCATTCGTTCAGGCCTGTCATGTCGCCAACCAAGTCAGTTAACAGGTAGTTAACGAGTGCAATAACAGCGATAAAAGCTAGTAGCATACCTCCAACGTTTGCAGCCAGCCTCAGGCCATCTGCAGCACCGCGGGATAAAGCATCCACCAGGTTCACACCTAGCTGCTCATCATTCACTTCCAGTTCTGTGTGGATCTTTTCTGGTTCCGTTTCGGGCACCAGGATCTTAGCAAGTACAATCCCCGCCGGAGCGTTCATGATAGAAGCGGTGAGTAAGTGTGCCGCAAAGATTGCTTTCTGTGCCGGATCATCTCCACCCAGAAACGCTACATAAGCAGCTAATACACCACCTGCCAGGGTCGCCATACCACCAGTCATCAAGCACATCAGCTCAGAACGCGTCATGCGGGCGATAAACGGACGAACAAGCAGCGGAGCCTCAGTCTGCCCCAGGAATATATTGCCTGCAGCAGATAAGCTCTCAGCGCCTGATAAACGCATCCCTTTAGACATTACCCAGGCAATACCGTAAACGATCTTCTGAAGTACGCCCAGGTAGTATAAGCCTGCTGATACCGTAGAAAAGAAGATAATGGTTGGCAACACTGAGAAAGCGAAGATAAAACCTAAGCCTGCATTTTGTGAAGGGTTTGCCAGGTTACCGAACAGGAACTGTGCACCGGCTTGTGAAAAGTCAAGGAATGTTACGAAGCCGCGGCTAACAGCGGCAAAACCATCTGCCACCAAAGGCACCTGGGTGACCAGCACACCAAACAAAAGTTGTAAAAAGACACCAAAGCCTACCAGCTTCCAGTCAATACGTTTTTTATTTTTTGAAAAAAGAAATGCAATTGCCAACAGGACAATAAGACCGATGACACCTCTAAAAATATCGTACATGGTTCAGGACAAAATTTGCCAAAAGTAACCCTATTATCTAATAAAACAAAAAGTCCTGCACCGTTATGGTACAGGACTTTTTTGAAGTAAGTTCGATGTTAAATCAGTTTCGCTTATTCAATTCGTCACGAATTTTTGCTGCTCGTTCGTAGTCCTCTTTTTCAAGGGCTTCATTGAGAAGTTTATTAAGCTCATCTACAGATGTTTGACTCAGAGACTCCTTGGAACTTGGCGTAGAAGATGAAGATGTAGAACTGCTTTTCACAGTCATTTCATCACTTTCTTCTTCCTCATCCTCCAGATCGCTCAAAATAATTCCTGCTTCCGACAGCACACTTTCTACTGTATAGATCGGCACCCCGAATCGTAATCCTATCGCGATGGCGTCTGAAGGGCGTGAATCCAGTTCGAATTCAGTAGTGCCATTCGTACACATGATCTTGGAGTAGAATACTCCTTCTTTGAGATCAGAAATCAATATTTCTGTGACCCTAACATCCATTTGCTCGGCAAATGATTTAAAAAGGTCGTGGGTTAGCGGCCGGTTCGGGTTTATCTTTTCGATTTGGATAGCGATGGATTGTGCCTCAAACATGCCGATAATGATCGGCAGCCTTCTGTTTCCATCTCTTTCCCCGAGCACAAGTGCAAACGATCCTGTCTGCGACTGGCTGGACGAAAGTCCAAGTATCTCTAACTGAATTTTCTTCACAGTATCTTCTACGTCTATTTGTCTAAAGCTTTTGCAGCTTCAATTAATTTAGGAACAACATCAAAAGCGTCTCCAACTATGCCATAATCAGCAGCTTTGAAGAAGGGTGCTTCCGGATCCTTATTAATAACGACAATAACTTTAGAAGAGTTAACCCCTGCCAGGTGCTGAATTGCACCAGATATACCAATTGCTATATAAAGGTTCGGACTAACAGTTATACCTGTCTGGCCAACGTGCTCATGGTGAGGTCTCCAATCCATGTCTGAAACCGGTTTAGAACAGGCAGTTGCAGCACCAAGTGCTTTTGCCAGATCCTCTACCAGGTGCCAGTTCTCCGGACCTTTCAGACCACGACCGCCAGATACAACAACTTCAGCTTCAGGCAAAAGTACACCGTCAGTTTCCTGCATCACAGTTTCCTTCGGAGCAGCAGCAAAGTCAGCTTCCGTAAGATCAGCTGATAGCTTCTCTACACTTGCGGAGCCACCTTCGTGAGCAACCTCGATCGAATTTTTCTTAACAGCGATGATTTTAACATCAGCAGTAAGTTCTACATCGGCAAATGCTTTACCGGAGAACACACCACGTGTAACCACAAAGTTGCTTCCGTTGATAGTTGGTAAAGCAGTAACGTTTGTTGCAAGTGAGCCATTCAGGCGCACTGCCAGTTTAGACCCTACAGCCGCGCCAATGTTTGTGTTGGAGAATACCAGCACTTTCGCGCTTTCCTGCTGTGCCGCTTTCGCGATCACTTTCACATACGCATCGGCAACAAATTGATTCAGGCGTTCATCGGCATCATATAATACCTTGCTGATTCCCTGCTCACCTAATCTGGCAAGTGCATCTTCGTGAACTTCACCAATAGCTACGGCAGTGGCTGATGTGCCTAATTGCTTTGCTACCTGGCTTCCGTAGGATGCCGCCTCCAGTGAGGACTTTTTGATCTCTCCGTTCAGACCTTCTACAAATACTAATACAGACATAGTTATAGTACTTTAGCTTCGTTTCTCAATAATGTAATCAATTCTCCTGCATTCTCAGGATCAATCAGTTTCACGCCACCTTTTTTCTCCGGCTTGCTGAAAGAGTCGATGCTGGTTTTTGCTTCTGCTCCAACAGGCTCTTTCACCGTTAATGGCTTTGTGCGTGCTGTCATGATGCCACGCATGTTTGGGATACGCGGCTCAGACATTGGCTGCTGTGCGCTGGCCACAAATGGCAGCTTCACTTCTACGACCTCTTTACCTCCCTCTATTTCACGCTCTAAACGGGCTGTGCTGTCATCGATCATGTCCAGTTTAAAGGCCGGTGTGATACTCGGCATACCCAGTATCTCGCCCACCATGTTGTGCACCTGGAAACCGTTATAATCAATTGACTCTTTACCCATCAGGATCATATCGTAGTTATTCTCTTTCGCTACGGCAGCAATCTGCTGGGCAACAAAGAAAGCATCTTTCGGAAATGCGTTTACTCGTATGGCATCATCTGCACCAATGGCAAGCGCCTTGCGGATGTTTGGCTCAGTATCGGCCTCTCCTACGTTCAAAACTGTAACTGTACCACCCTTTGCTTCTTTCAGCTCAATGGCTCTGGTCAGTGCATATTCATCCCATGGGTTGATAACAAACTGAACGCCGTTCTTGTCGAACTCTTTGTTATCTCCCGTAAAGTTGATCTTTGAAGTAGTATCGGGAACGTTACTGATGCAAACTAATATTTTCATGGTTAGAAATGTTAGCTTATTAAAAGTTAAATTTGTGCGAAGTTAGTTAAAATATAGCCAATTCGAAATGTCTCAAAATAGATTAGAACAACTTTTCAAGTTCCTGGAAGAAGACCCAAATGACGCCTTCACCCTGTACGCTATCGCTACAGAATATCGTAACTCTGATAAGCAGAAAGCAATGGAATACTATGAAAAACTGCTAGCCGAACATGAGAACTACGTCGGTACGTATTACCACGCAGCCAAACTATACGAAGAGTTTGGACAGAACGATGTAGCAGAGCGCATTTATAAAAAAGGAATGCAGATTAGCCGTCAGGAGGGCAACATGCACGCTTTCTCAGAACTGCAACAGGCCTACAATAAAATGATGGGCCTTGACTATGAGGATGACTAGTATTCCTCATCTGCCTGCATCAAAAATAGTATGCATGCAGCATATTTACAAGTACTACTTATAAAACTCTTCGCAGCTTATTTTGTTGCAGTTAATTTGAATTGTCCAAATAAGGCTACATCACTGCTTGAGCTCAATTATCATCTCGGGCAGCATGTGTGTTTCTTTTATTCCTAAACCGAATCACACATGCTGCCCGAGATGATGCAAAATATGGTAGCTAAGTATTAGGTTATTTTGAAGCAAACGACTTCTTGATACCCCATCACGAGAGCGTCAAAACCAGATCATCTGTGTTTACAAGTGCTCCTTCTGCTAAATGAATAGCTGATACCTGTGTGTCTTCCGGCGCTGTGATGGTTGTTTCCATTTTCATGGCTTCTATTATGAACAAGGGCGCATTCTTCTTGATGGGCTGCTCCTTTTCCACAAGTATCTTCGACAGCAGCCCCTGAAGGGGTGCCCCAACCTGTTTCGGATTTGCCTTGTCTATTTTCTGGTGTTGGATGCGCTCCACCTTCACCGACGTATCCCGAACTTCGATATTGCGTGTCTGCCCGTTCAGTTTAAAGAATACTGTCCGCATTCCGTCTTCGTCAACAGGCCCCATAGAGTGGTATTTGATCACGATGGATTTACCTCGCGCAATATCTATGATTGCTTCCTCACCATGTTGCATACCATAGAAGAAGAGGCGCGTCGGTATTTTAGAAACATCGCTATAAAGCTCATAATGTTTGTGGTACGCTTCGTAAACTTTTGGGTAAAGCTGGTAAGATAAAAAGTCTGTGAAACTGGTCTCTTTCCCGAACCTCTCCTGGAAAGCAGCAAATTCCTTATCAAAGTCAACTGGTTCCAGATGCTTGTTTGGCCGGTCTGTGAAAGGTTTCTCGTCTTTCAGTACGATCTCCTGAAGACGTTTAGGGAACCCGCCCACAGGTTGCCCAAGGTCGCCCCGGAAGAAAGACTGCACAGATTCAGGAAACGACACCTGCTCACCACGTTCCAGCACATCTACTGTCGTAAGATCGTTAGACACCAGGTATAATGCCATGTCTCCAACTACTTTAGAGCTTGGTGTAACCTTTACCACATCTCCAAACAGCTGATTTACTTCCGCATAAGTTTCCTTTATCAATTCCCACTTATCACCTAAACCCAACGCATTGGCCTGAGGGCGTAAGTTAGAGTATTGCCCTCCCGGAATCTCGTGACGGTATACTTCGGCAGTTCCAGCTTTTAAGCCCGACTCAAACGGGTAGTAATATTCCCGAACCGTTTCCCAGTAATTTGAGTGGCGGTTAAGGCTTTTCTGGTCAAACTCACGGTGACGCTCCTGCCCCCGCATCATTTCCACAATGGAGTTAAAGTTCGGCTGCGAAGTGAGCCCGGACATAGATCCCAAGGCAACATCCACCACGTCTACGCCAGCCTCAATGGCTTTCAGGTAAGTCGCTGACTGAATCGAAGCGGTATCGTGGGTATGTAAATGAATCGGGATTTTAACGGTATCACGCAGGGCAGTGATCAGTTCTGTTGCAGCATAAGGCTTTAACAAACCTGCCATGTCTTTAACAGCTAATATATGGGCTCCTGCATCTTCCAGCTGCTTGGCTAACTGCAGGTAGTACTTGAGTGTATACTTTGTCTTTTCCGGGTTCAGTATATCTCCTGTGTAGCAGATAGACCCTTCCGCGAGGCCCTTGGTACGCTTCCGCACGAAATTGATGCATGGCTCCATGCTCTTCATCCAGTTCAGGGAGTCGAAAATGCGAAAAACGTCCACACCTGTCTCCCAGGATTTCTCCACAAAAGCTTCGATCAGGTTATCGGGATAAGCTTTGTAACCTACTCCGTTAGAGCCCCGGAGAAGCATTTGCAGCAATATGTTTGGTACGGCTTTTCGTATCTCTGCCAGTCGGCTCCACGGGTCTTCGTGCAGAAAACGCAGACATACATCAAAAGTAGCCCCACCCCATACTTCCATGCTAAACGTTTGTGGGTGGTCTTTTGCGTAACCTTCTGCTATCTTCAGCATATCAAATGTACGCATGCGCGTCGCCAGCAAAGACTGGTGCGCATCCCTGAAAGTAGTATCGGTGTAATGTATCAGCGGGTCTTTTCGTAACCACTTAGAGAACTCCTCCGGCCCTAACTCTGTAAGCAGGTCTTTTGTGCCTTTTTGGTATGGTTGCTGCAGGTTGCTGCCAAAAAAATCAGGCTTCCGGAGTACTTTGTCCTTATCCGGATTTTTAACATCCGGATTACCATTCACTATCACATCGCCCAAAAAGGAAAGCATTTTAGTGGCCCTGTCCCGGCGGTGTTTGAAAATAAACAGTTCCGGGTGGGTCTTGATAAAGTCGACGGTATATTCACCAGAAATAAACTCCGGGTGATTAATGATATTCTGCAGGAACTGTATGTTCTGCTTCACGCCCCTGATGCGGAATTCATCCAGGGTACGGGACATTTTCATGGCGGCATGGCGCAGCGTTGGTGCATGGGCCGATACTTTTACCAACAGCGAATCAAAGAAAGGACTGATCTTAGCACCCTGGTACACACTGCCCTGGTCCAGACGGATACCGAAACCACCGGCACTACGGTAAGCGATCACTGTTCCATAGTCAGGCTTAAAGTCGTTTTCCGGATCTTCTGTTGTGATACGACATTGAATTGCAACTCCGTTGGCTCTTACTTTGTGGTTTGGCCCCAGCAGCACTTCTTCGTTATCTAATGTATACCCGTCAGCAATAAATATCTGGGTTTTTATCAGGTCTATCCCGGTTATCATCTCTGTAACCGTGTGCTCTACCTGGATGCGGGGATTCACTTCAATAAAGAAGATGTTATTTGTATGCGGTTCAACCAGAAACTCCACCGTGCCCACGTTATTGTAGTTAACGGCTTTGCATATCTTAATTGCATAGTCATACAGTTTCTGCCGCACGTTTTCATCCAGACTGATGGCCGGCGCTACTTCCACCACTTTCTGAAACCTGCGCTGTACGGAACAATCCCTCTCAAACAAGTGCGTAATGTTGCCGTAATTATCGGCCACGATCTGCACTTCAATATGCTTAGGGTTTTCCACGTACTTCTCCAGGAAAACGGTATCATCGCCGAAAGCCTTTTGCGCCTCGTTCTTAGCCTCAAAAAAACCTCGTTCCAACTGATCGTCATCCCGTATCACACGCATACCACGACCTCCTCCTCCTGCAGCAGCCTTCAGCATAAGTGGATAGCCAACGCGGTGCGCTTCTTCCAAAGCGGTCTCAAAGGTATTCAGATCCAGATCGTTACTCTGTATTATAGGCACTTCGCAGCTAACAGCTACCTTTTTGGCAGCTATCTTATCGCCAAGTGAAGCCATTACCTTTGGCTTCGGACCAATGAATATGATGTCGTTATCGGCACACTTTTGCGAGAAATGCTGGTTCTCTGATAGAAATCCATATCCTGGATGAATAGCGTCTACCCCATTTTCCTTTGCGATCTGAATTATGCCGTCAATATCCAGGTAAGGCTGCAGGGGTTGATTGTCCTTGCCGACCTGGTAGGCTTCATCTGCCTTGTAGCGGTGCAGGGAATAGCGGTCTTCATAGGTGTAGATGGCAACTGTTCGGATGTTTAGCTCAGAACAGGCACGTAATACGCGTATTGCGATCTCGCCACGGTTCGCGACAAGTACTTTTTTTATGTTCATAGAAGGTGAGATGAGATATGAGTTTTAACCATTGATGCTTTCGTGGATCCCTGGCCAGACAACAGGATACTTTTACAGGTTGGCCCTACTATTTATAAGCCTACCCTAGTTCGTATTCAGCAACTGCCCAGACAGCAAATAATACCTGTTTTTACTCCAGAAGGTTATAATTCAATTTTACCTATACTACTGTTATTTAACCACTCTACAATTCTACCCCTAAAATAAACTAAATGAGCAGCCAGCATTTTTGCAGTTTAAGGAAGAACAAATAGCCGAAATGCAGGTTAAAAGGTAAAACCAGAAACTCATGACACGCAACAACAAAAACATTCTCATCATAGGCGGGACCTCAGGCATTGGACTGGAAACAGCGCGTCAACTCAAGCAAAATGGGGCTAATGTGATCACAGCATCCCGGAAAAATTCTGAAGAGGCAGAAAGTCTGGGCCTTCCGCACATTGCTTTAGATGTCCTGCAGTTTGATAATACTTTTACAGGTCAGCTTCCGGAAGTTTTGCATGGGTTGGTGTATTGCCCTGGCAGTATCAAATTGAAACCCTTTGAACGATTGCAGGCAGAAGATTTCAGGAACGACTTTGAGTTAAATGTTTTAGGTGCGGTGCAGGTGTTAAAGGCTGTTATACCTATGCTTAAAAAAGCGGAAGGGGCCAGTGTTGTACTCTTCAGTACTGTGGCAGCACAGCTGGGTATGCCATACCACGCCTCTATAGCCACGGCAAAAGCGGCTGTTCAGGGCCTGACTGTTGCGCTGGCAGCGGAATATGCCAGTACACATATCCGATTCAATGCTGTGGCACCCTCCTTAACAGATACACCACTTGCTTCGTCACTTTTAAGCACACCAGAAAAAACAGAAGCGGCCGGCAAGCGTCACCCCTTGGGCAGAGTTGGGCGTCCGGAAGACATGGCAGCTGCCGCTACTTTCTTGTTATCAGAAGAATCGGGATGGATGACAGGCCAGGTACTACACGTTGATGGCGGCATGAGTACTGTAAAGCTTCTCTAAGGCTACTAAAAACTTATTACTATACTTACCCAAACAACATAACACATTTATAATGCTCCTTTTCTGGTTTCGCCGTGACCTGCGGCTACATGATAATGCTGGTTTCTACCATGCCCTGACCAGTGGCAAGAAAGTATTGCCACTTTTTATTTTTGATACCGATATTTTAGCTTACCTCGAAGATAAAGCGGATGCGCGCATTACATTTATACATGACTCCGTTACCGAGATGCACCAGAAGCTGCAAGCGCTTGGAAGCACTTTGCTAGTAAAGTTTGGAAAGCCTGTTGAAGTTATTGAGCAATTAACAAAGGAGTATGATTTAGATGGGATCTATACGAATCGAGATTATGAGCCATACGCAAGGGAACGTGATAAGCAGATATATGAGAAAATGCAGGCACTGGGGTTGGCATATACCTCCTTCAAGGACCAGGTGATCTTTGAACGCAATGAGATCATGACACAGGGAGATACTCCTTACAAAGTATACACGCCCTATAAAAACACCTGGCTTAAAGCTTTTAAAAATTCCATGGCTGAGCCATGTGAAAGTGAAAAACACTTTGACCAGCTTTACCAACACAAAAAAACACAGGTACTTTCATTCAAAGAGATCGGCTTTAAAAAATCAGACCTTCAGGTACCAAAACCCGACCTTTCTGCTGCCACCCTAAAGCGATATGATGAAACCCGAAACCTGCCGGCGCTAGACGCAACCAGCCATCTTAGTCCACACTTGCGCTTTGGCACAACAAGTATAAGGGAAGCTGTAAAATTGGCTTTAAAGCATAACGGCACATGGTTGCAGGAGCTTATATGGCGGGAGTTTTTCATGCAGTTGCTTTTTCATTATCCAGCGTCGGCCAAAGACAGTTTTTACCCAAAGTTCAGGCAAATAGAATGGCGAAACGACGAAGCTGAATTTAAGCGCTGGTGCGAAGGCAAAACCGGCTTTCCACTTGTGGATGCAGGCATGCGTGAATTGAACGAAACAGGCTTTATGCACAACCGGGTACGTATGGTTGTTGCTAGTTTCCTGATCAAAGATCTGCTGATAGACTGGCGCTGGGGAGAAGCTTACTTTGCTGAAAAGCTACTGGATTATGAAATGTCCAGTAACGTGGGCAACTGGCAATGGGCCGCAGGAACAGGGGCAGATGCACAACCATACTTCCGCGTATTTAACCCCGACAGCCAGATCAAAAAGTTTGACAAAGATCATGTTTACATCAAGCGATGGGTACCTGAGTTCGGTACCACAGCCTATCCTAAGCCAATGGTAGATCACAATGAAGCGCGCGAGAGGGCCATAACTGCCTATAAAAAATCTATTGCTGTAATTGGCTAGCTAATTGTGTTTGCAGAATTCCGGGTACTACTTCCCAAATCCTGTGTATCTTTGGCACGATGCTCCGACGAATTATACTTATACTTGGTTTCCCGGTTCTTTGCTTGCCTACTGTTAGTAAAGCACAACAAATTTTGCCCGATACAACGGAGACCACTATAACTCAGGTTAACAAAAAAAAATTGTTTGCCTTAAGCAGCACCTTTGCTGTAGGGTACTCTGCGCTGATGATCTCATTGAATCAAGCCTGGTACTCGAAAGAAGAACGCACAGACTTTCACTTCTTTAACGATAACAGTGAATGGAAGCAGATGGATAAAGCGGGGCATTACTGGGGAGCTTTCCATGAAAGCAGAGCAGGTATCGACATGCTTCGCTGGGCGGGAGTGCCTGACAAAAAAGCTATACTTTATGGTGGCCTGCTTGGTGCAGTACTACAAACTCCAATCGAAGTTTTTGATGGATATCAAGGAAATTATGGTGCATCCGTTGGTGACCTTATCGCTAACGCTACAGGCTCTGCTACGGTAATTGCTCAGGAGTTGGCCTGGAATGAGATCCGGATCATGCCAAAGTATTCTTTCCATACAACACCTTACGCTGATATGCGTCCTAACGTGCTTGGCAGCAACTTAAGCGAGAAGGCACTAAAAGATTACAATGGGCAAACCTATTGGTTTTCAGTAAATGTAGGCGCTTTTTTACCAGAGTCAACGAAATACCCTAAATGGCTTAATGTAGCTGTAGGTTACGGGGCACAGGAGATGGTCTATAACAGCGCCAGTGGCAACCAGGCTTTAGGCCTGGACGCACACCGCCAGTTTTATATAAGCCCGGACCTGAACCTGATGCACTTTAAAGGACGCAGCAAAGTATGGAATACGGCATTGTATGTGCTAAGCATTGTTAAAGTACCTGCTCCAGCCCTGGAATACAACCGGAAAGACGGATTGAAACTACACCCCTTATACTTTTAAGGCTTTTCGCCCTAACCCTCGTATCTTTACTAATAAATCAAGTTGCTGAAGCAGGCATGGTAAATTGCTACAGGGATAAAGTCATCTAAATAAAATTTGCATGAATGTAGGAGACAGAGTGCGTTTAATGTCCGGACGAGAGGAAGGCATCATTACCCGCATACTAGAAAACAATATAGTTGAAGTTGCCATTGATAACGATTTTACCATACCCGTGGCACGACGCGAAGTAGTGGTAATTGCGCCTGAAGAAGCTAAGTTCTTAAAACAGGATGATACATCAATCCAGCCATCAAAACGGCAGGAGCCTGTTGCCCCTGTGTTGGCGGCGCAGGGAATTTACCTGGCACTTGCACACCAATCAGAAGAACTGCTGGCTGTAACTATGGTAAACAATACGGACTTTGATGTGCTGTTTACATCTGGCGAAGACCGCGACAACAAATACCGCGGATTGCAGAACGATAAATTAGCTCCCAAAACAACCCGCGTTATTACCCATTATCATCTGAAAGATTTTGAAAAATGGCCCAGCCTGCTGATCCAGTTCATACAGCACCGCAATGGCAGTGCCACCCTTTTTGAACCTGTAACGAAGCGGGTACAGTTCAGGGCTAACTCATTTTACAAGAGCAAGAAAATGGCCCCCGTGCTTAACAAAGAAGCCTACCTGTTTCAGCTGGATCAGAAGCCTGTTGCCGTTAACACCGATAAAATTGCCGAGCAGCTTATCAATGCCACCACACAGCATGAGAGCTTTAAGTTACAGGCACCGGAACATGAGATCGACCTGCACATCGAAAAACTAATTGAAGACCATACAGGCATGAGCAACAGTGCCATTCTGAAGCTGCAGCTGGAGAAGTTCCAGGATGCTTTAGACAGGGCAATGGCTGCTAACATGCATGAAATCGTATTTATACACGGGGCCGGAAACGGAATTCTTCGGAAAGAGATACAGAAAGCATTAAGCCGCACACCAGGGATCAAATACTTTGAAGACGCCAAAAAGGAGAAATTTGGCTATGGAGCTACGTTGGTTAAATTGAAGTAGCCAAGGTTCCGTAAATCTTAGATCCTGATTGAATTTTGGGTGACAATAAATTGTTACCTTTACTGCATAAAAATTAACAGCAAGCCGTCTTATCGCCGTCCTGAGTGATCAGGAGGGAGGAAAGTCCGGGCAACGCAGAGCATCCTACTTCCTAACGGGAAGGGTCTTTTCGGGCAACTGAAAAGATACAGCCAGTGCCACAGAAAATAACCGCCGGCAGCAATGCAGGTAAGGGTGAAAAGGTGCGGTAAGAGCGCACCAGCGGCTGGGTGACCAGTCCGGCTGGGTAAACCTTAGGAGTTGAAAGACCAAATAGGCTGGCAGCGCCCTGCTTCGGTGGGGCTAAGGGCTGCTCGTCCGATGTCAGTGGGTAGGTCGATGGAGCCTGCGCGTGAGTACAGGCCTAGATAAATGATAAGACGCACACTTATAGTGTAGCGACAGAACCCGGCTTATAGGCTTGCTGTTAACTTTTATACCCTCTCCTTTTCATTAAGTAGTCTGTCTAAAAGCGAAGATTCCAAATTCGGAACTCGTTTCCGTCTTCCTTATCTTTGCAGCTCAATTCCGAATTTGCAATATGTTGGATTTAACTTTATACGACCCGTTTGAGAACATGCAGTTTACAGATACAAACTGTTTCTTATGCGGCACTCATATTACAAACGAACATCGTACTCCTGTTTTTGGAGAATGGCTTCAGCACAAGTATAACCTTCAGAATAAGGAGCTTCTGCTTCTCGATAAAAGCGTTACCACATTCGGCCAACTTACGATACCCTGCTGCGACCGCTGCCATACGCATTATGTTTTGCCACTTGAGGCAGAAATAGCTGAAGCAGCTGATAAGGGCATGGCAGGTTTACAGGCCCTGGATCGTCAAAAGCTTTTCCAGTGGATTGGTAAAATGTATTACGGCACGTTGGTTAATGAACTGATCAAGGAAGCTGATCCTCTTGTAATGCCTGAATATGCGGTTAGCGAGGACCCTAAAATGCTGGGTAAATTCAGGTCTTTCTTCCAGGTGCTGCAGTCGATGCGCGTACCCATGGTATTTGCCGATTTCTTACCTTGTTCTCTTATATTTCTGGAGGTAGATCCGGCGGAGGATGACCTTCCTTTTGAATATCAGGATGAATTAACTACCATGGCTTTCAGCGTTAAACTTGGTTCTGTGGCCATTATCTGTACACTTTTAGATAATGGGATCATTGGAAAAGCATTAGGTAGATTGACTCAGGCAACCGAGGGAAAGAAGTTACATCCTGTACAATTGGCAGAATTTAAGGCTCGCGCTTTTTATGCTGCTTACATTTTCAATGTTGTGCCTGAATACTTCATCCGTCCACAAAAACCTGAAGACCATCACCTGGTACTGGACACGCTGATTGATGATGTTACCAATGAGATATTTAATCCGTGGGAGATGACAGCCTATTCCCATATGCTGGAAGAGATGCTAAAACCATGGGGGATCAGGGAACATGAAATACTAGAAGCGCCTAATAAGCCTATAAGTTATTTACTCACCGAGGATAACACATTTAAGTCTATGCAAAGCTTTACCAGATAGCTTAATATAGACGCAAACCTATCATACAGCAGCGGCGGCCAAAAGATTGGCCGCCGCTGCTGTATGATAGGTTCTAAACTTATTCTATAATAAAGCTTACATCCACGGTAGCGCTTATGACCAGTTCACCCGCTGAAATTGAGGGCCCACCTTCGCTGTCATAAGCCACTGATTCCATCATCGCAGCTTTATACATCGGTCTGGGACCTCCTCCCCCAGACATGGTATTGTTAATCGCATACACACGGCCAAGTTTAGCCCCAAGCTCCGAAGTTAAAGACGTTGCCTGCTGTTTTGCATTTTCCACGGCCTTTTTACGCGCTTCTACCTGGTACTTCTCTATATCGGCCACCTGAAAATTAATACCATCTATACGGTTAGCGCCTACTTGGTATAGTCCTGAAATAATTTCATCATACTTATTCAGTTTTTTCACAACAACAGTCATGGTTTTCATGGCCATATAAAAATCAGGAGAAGTTTTCCCGTATTCTCCTCCACTATACACCGGACGAAGTGTTACATAAGAAGTCTGAATATCTCTGGCATCCACACCCTGCTTCTTGAGGTAATTGATAATAGCGGCTGCTTTTTTGTCTGTTTCTGTCCTTGCTGCCTCTAATGTTTTTTCACGTGTCTCAACACCCAGGTTCACCACCACCTCAGTAGGTTTTACTTTTACTTCTCCTACACCCGTTACATTCACCAATGGAGGCATTACCTGCTGCTGCTGCGCCTGCACCTGAACAGCCCCTATTAAAAGAGCCAGCAGGAAAATCAATTTCATTTTTTTCATAATTCAATAGTTTTAGTTTAGATCTTTCATTGAACAAATATGTATAGCGTTTGACTATATATTAAACTTATCAAATGTTGTACCATTCCTACAGGCTGATTAAAAATGTATAAAAAAAGAACCCTGGCATCACAACCAGGGTTCTTTTTTTATTCTACGAATAGAGCTTACTTACCCTTGTTCATAGTTGTATGATTCGTCATCTTGTGTATAACGCGCAAGTAAAACCGCACCAATAGTTAACGCACCAGCTGCCAGAATTAACTGTGTGGTCGTGAACCGCTTTGTAGCTTTCAATATAATATTCCCCACATCCTGCATCAGTTCAGGAAGCTTCTCGTGTCGCCCCTGAAAAACATGCATCGCAGACTCTACTGTTCTTGACATGTCGTGTGGTTGCAAAACCTGCAGCACGTTCTCATCACTTTTATTTTGCTGATTCTTATTGTTGCTGTTGTTACTATTGCTGTTGTTTTTATTGTCGTTGTTGCTATTACTGTTGTTATTGTTTTCCATAGTTCTTTGTTTTTTCTTAGTGTTAGAACGATAATATTTATACGGGGCAATAGAAGTAAAAGGTCCAAATCAGGACATCGACCTGCCGCCATGTTGTACGACAAGTTCTGTCATACGTTGCTGCAGCGAATCTGCACTTAACATCATACTTGCCGGGAAACCAACCTTTAACTCATCGATATCCAGGGTCTCCTCTTCAGGGTCATACTTATATTTACCCGAAACTCCCTTCTCGTTGAAGCTACCGCTGTTTGACTGTAAAGAAAGTCCCATTTGCTGTAAACGGCCTTTCAACTGGTTAAAAGCTTCTGGCTTAACGCCAGTATATACTAATCTCCTGCTCATTTTTATACCTTCTATTATTTAAAATATACTGAATAGTGTAACGCAAGAAGCTTCTTATGGTTGAAATATGCAACAAAGCACATATCTAAAAATTATTTCCCATTGATAGTCAATGCCTTTTGCCAAAGTGCTGAAAAAATAAAACCCTGCCTATTGCAGATAAAAAAACAGCTAGTATATTTGCACCACAATTAGACAGAACGGCCCGTTCGTCTAGGGGTTAGGACGCCAGATTTTCATTCTGGTAACAGGGGTTCGATTCCCCTACGGGCTACATAGCAACCCATCAAAACCCGCTTATTTTAGCAAATAAGCGGGTTTTTTGCTTTCAGAGTAACAGAAAAGTAACAAAATGTTTCTCTAAGTCTATTACACTCCCCTTGTACAACTTATCTTACCTTTCCCTTCATTGGATTTATACCAGACGCTCAGAAGATTAAATTCCTTGATCAACTGTAACATTCAAGATGATTACAGGTTTCTGTTTCTAAAACCAAGGAAGATGTTAGGGCCTGGTATTACCTAAGATCCATAGGTTTTTAACGCTTTATAAATCTTTAAAAACTCGTCTCATTTTTCACAAACCTTTGGATTTGTGAGACGAAAAGTTGAGAAAAATATAGTGCCTCGCCCTGAAAAAGTTGACAGTTTACTTTGCTATTCCTTTCTGTACTTAACTGTCAGCCCTTTAAAATTATTATACTGGGCATGTTAATACAGCAACATATAAATAATTGTCGTTGTCTAGATTTTTACCAAATTTATATCCTATTTTAACCACAGAGGATAGATTAGAGCGTAAAGTAGCAAACATTGAAAATTTGGGAAACTGACTTTTAAAGGCAAAACTAATAGAGTTCTTCCAGTACCAACATTCAGTTGAGATAGGTTGCAACTTTGAGCGCACGAACCGGTCTAATCAACAATGAGTCACCCTGACAAGAACAATTTAGCTGATCGGCTCTTAGTAACAGCCGTTTTGAGAGGCGATCGCAATGCTTTTGGTTTGCTCATCAAGCAAACAGAGGGATTGGTTGCACAAATGACCTTTAAGATGATTAGCAGCCCCGGCGATCGCAAGGATATTGCCCAGGATGTCTATTTGAAAGTTTTCAAAAACCTGCCTGGCTTTAAATTCAACTCCAAATTGTCTACCTGGGTCGGCCAGATTGCTTACAATACCTGTCTTCATTACTTAGAGAAAAAGAAACTGGTACTCTCAGGGGATTTCAGAAAAGACGGAGAAATGTTTGAAGACAATATCAGCGAAGATCCTAAAGATGGTACAGAAGAAATACTATTCGGCAAAGAACTGGCTGCCATTATGCACTCAGAGATAGACCGGCTCAAGCCGCTTTACAGAACGCTGGTATCCTTATATCACCAGGAAGAACTGAGCTATGCGGAGATCGCCGAAATTACTTCCCTACCGGAGGGTACCGTTAAAAACTACATCTTCAGGGCCAGAAAGACGCTGAAAGAAAATATTTTATCAAAATATAAAAGGCAAGAGTTATGATAACAGCACATCTGACCGAAACAGAGATACAACTTTATGTTGCTGAGCCGAAAGAAATTCCTGAAGAATTGAAAGCTCATGTACAGGGTTGCCCAGTTTGCCAGTCGAAAGTTGATAACTATGCGCTCCTCTTTAGAAGCATTCACAATGCTCCTAAACCCGCTTTTGATTTTGACCTTTCAGCACTGGTCATGGAACAATTACCTGTACCCAAAAGCACCTTTCCCTGGGCCGCCATACTGATTTCCATACTCTCCTTTTCGCTCGTAGCTGTATCAGCGGTATTCTTCTGGTCTTCTATGATTGAAGTGGTTAAAAGTATATCAGGCATCTTGCTTGCAATCGCAGCTACCGGAGCATCGGTGATTCTCGTTTTCCAAGGATTTGAAATGCTAAAAGAACATCAGAAACGGATGAATACTTTACTAACCCAAAAAACATTGCAACTTTAATAAAGGCGGCCGGTCTCATCAGGTATAAACATCCAGAAAAAAAGACATGAAAAAGATATTCACCTCAATTTTACTAGTAACGCTAACTTTAGGTGCTCAGGCGCAAAGCCAATCTTCCCCGCTTAACGACAAGGCATCTTTCGAGGAGTTCGTTCGCAATGTGGTGATCCTTCTGATGATCTATATCGTTACAAGCTTCATCCTTACCATGATCAAGCTTTTTCTGGATAGTAGGCTTAAACGTAAAATCGTTGAAACAGGCACTTCAGAAGTGGTTGTGGCCGAGTTGATGGCTACCAGAAAAGACCAGAACAAAAACAGTCTTAAGTGGTTCTGCGCTCTCTGTGGTATCGCTTCCGGTCTGGGTGTCATTGGCTATTTCCATCTGACAGACATCTACGCCCTTATGGTTATAGCCTTTTGTTTAGCGTTGGGCTTCCTGGCTCATTTCTTCCTGATTAGTCGCCTAAGTAAGTAATACCAGTCTTTTTCTTCATTGAAATCATAGCACTTTATGGGCAGGGAATTGCTATGCCCTGTTCTGAATAAAGATTAAAAGTTAATCCCTTTCTCTTCATAAACTAACCACCATACTTATGATTAAATTTGTAATGGCCTTTTTGACCATAGGGCTCTGCTTTGCCTTAAATTTTGTAAATG
The DNA here is from genome assembly GCF_051904785.1 of Pontibacter sp. MBLB2868. NCBI lineage: Bacteria > Pseudomonadati > Bacteroidota > Cytophagia > Cytophagales > Hymenobacteraceae > Pontibacter > Pontibacter sp. MBLB2868. Next base: position 2,273,603 of record NZ_CP196710.1, read on the forward strand.
CCCAAGCACTAAGCGGCAAAATAACCGGAAGAGTTACGGACGAAAACGGCCATCCAGCCGATGGCGTCGTCGTTTCTCTTAGCCGAAGCACTGATTCGGTAGCTGTAAAATACGAGCTGGTAAATACCGATGGCAGCTTTAACTTTACAGGCATTAAAGTAGGATCTTACCAGATCTTCATCTCCTGCATTGGTAAGCTGCCCTACAAGAGTGATCAAATTGAAATTGATGCGAAGCATCTGCATATTCAAATGACAGCTATCACTATACTTCCGGCCTCAAAAGCATTGCAGGAAGTGGTAATCACATCGAAAAAGTCCTTTTTAGAGCAACAGATAGACCGAACCGTAGTGAATGTGGATGCTCAGATCAGTACTGCAGGGACAACAGCACTGGAAGTATTAGAAAAAGCACCTGGGGTAAATATTAGCCAGGGGGGTGCGATCAGCCTGCACGGGAAAACAGGCGTATCGATTTACATCGATGATAAACCAACCTACCTCTCGGGCAGTGATTTGGAAAACTACCTTCGCTCAATGCCTTCATCCATGCTATCCCAAATCGAGCTGATGACGAATCCACCGGCCAAATATGATGCGGCAGGCACTGCCGGTATAATCAATATCAAAACTAAAAAGACCAGGGACAAAGGCTTTAACATGGGCATGAATCTTGGCTTACGCCAAAGCCGGTACACCACGTCCAACAACAGCCTGGATTTCAATTACCGTAGAGACAAGGTGAATATGTTTGGTACCTTTGCTTACACCCTAAGTAACAGTTTTAACGATATAGACATCAACCGCCAGTATTTTTACAATAACGGAAAACCATCCGGTGCCTTTAGCCAGAACTCCTATATCCAAAGAAAAAGTAATGCCTACAATGCAAAATTGGGGATGGACATCTATTCATCCGAAAAAACTACTATCGGTATTTTGTTCAATGGCCTGATCCGTACTCCTGAAAACCGGAACAATAGCAAGGGGCAATTGCTAAGTGCAGCGGGTCAGCTTGATTCTTCAGTAATATCACAAAACTATGAACAGGGGAAATTCAGGAATGGCAGCGCCAATGTAAATTATAAGCATACCTTCGAAAAAGACGGGCCGGAAATCACTGCCAACCTGGATTACCTGGCATTCGCTACGGATAATAACCAGTTGTTCCTTAATCAAAACTATAACACGTCGGGTATAAACGTATCAAAGGAAGAGCTCAAGGGCAGCCTGCCTGCAACAATTCAAATTTATTCTGCCAAAGTAGACTACAGTCAGCCACTAACCAAAAGCTGGAAGCTGGAGTCAGGTGCAAAGAGTAGTTATACGAACACCGATAACCAGGCAAACTACTTTAATATTAATGAAAACAACGCGATCCCTGACTATAATAAGACGAATCATTTCCTATACAAAGAAGCCATCAACGCAGGTTACCTGAACCTGAACAAAGACTTTAGTCGTCTAAGTGTTCAGGCCGGATTTCGCCTGGAGAATACAGATTCCCGAGGGCACCAGCTGGGGAATGGTCAGAAACCGGATTCAGCCTTTAACCGCAATTACACCAGTTTATTTCCAACCTTGTATCTCCTCTATAAACTGGATATACTGGGTGATCACCAGCTAAAACTGACCTATGGACGCCGTATTGAGCGACCCTACTATCAGGATCTGAACCCTTTTATTTTACCGCTGGATAAATACACTTTTTACCTCGGTAACCCATACCTTCTGCCTTCTTATTCCGGAAACTATGAGTTTGGTTATATGTATAAAGATAGGATCGCTGTGACCCTAAATTACATTGATATTCGCGATCGGGTTACCGAGACCATTGAGATTCGTAATGGCTCTTATTACGACCGACCAGGAAACATAGGCAGGACTAAGCTATACGATCTAAATATAGATGCAGGGTTTGAGCCCACTGCATGGTTTTCGTTGCAATTAAGTGGTGATATATGGCAGATTCGCCAGAAAAGTGACTTTTACACCGGGACCTTGAATAACCACAGTACCAACTTCTCTGGGCAGGCCATGTTGCAATTTAAGCTTAATAAAGGGTGGAGCATGCAGACGGATGGTAAATATCAGAGCAAACAGACTGACGCTCAGTTTGAAATTGCTGCTAGAGGGCGATTGAACGTAGCTTTTTCAAAGGTCCTTTCACCAGCGGCAACACTTAAACTCAGTATCAATGACTTATTATATACTAACATTAACAAAGGTTCAATTGGTAATCTCTACCAGACAAGTGCCGGCTTCCGTACATTAAGTGATTCACGCGCTGCACTGCTGACCTTTAGTATGCGCTTAGGAAAGTCTGTTGCCGGTCAGCGTAAACATGACCAGACCGGGGCTGGTGAGGAAAACAGCAGAGTAAAAGATTAGTTTCTTTTATGGGCAAAGAAAAATTCTATATGTTTTAAGTGGCAAAGCTTCTGTTAAGAATTATTCAGTGTAATAGAACAATATTTACATGTCAATACAGAGACAGCAAACATACATCGGAAAGGAAATTAGTTATTTAAAACCATCCGAAGAACGGCTTTAGGTGCCGCAGATAATGCTGCTATTGTTTTGTTATGTCGCTTCAGAACAGGTTAAATTTGCTTCTAAAGATGCCAAATCCCTGTGGAAATGGTTCGATAATTCTATCCTTTGGTTCTACATAGTAAATAAGCCGCTCCACGTCAAATGGAGGGGCTTTTTTCCATTGATATTTATCCCATTCGGTTAAATTAACTATTACTGAATTTACTAAAGCGCAACTCTTCTCATTCGGCGGCTTTAGCTTTCTACAAGTGACTATAGCTCAAACTCCTTCACCTTCGCGTCCGGCACAAAAAACCTCTTCGGGTCAAAGTCCTCCAAAAGCTTCCCTTCGGCTACTTTGTTGACCCAGTCTTTGTTGGCAAGTGCGGCCTTGCCGAGTGTAACCACATCCACCTCCCCGCTCTGCAGCATCTCCTCAGCTTGCTCGGGTGTGTTCAGGTTTCCGTTCACCACCACCGGCAGCTCCCTATATTTCTTAGCCAGGGCGGCAGGTGAGGGACCTCCTTCCTTGAAAGCCGGCTGGTCGGCATGGTACTCTGTCACGTGGATGAAGTCGAGACCCGCTTTGCCCAAGGCAGTAAATATAGTACGGGCATCCTCCTCGCCGCCAGACCACTTGTGCGCGTAGTCGTTAACCTTACCTTGGGAGATTCTTATTCCTACCAGGAAGCCATTGCCTACTGCCTTACGGCAAGCCTGCGCTGTCTCCACGAGTAGTCTCACTCTGTTCTCCGTGTTGCCGCCGTACTCGTCCTGCCGTTGATTGGTATAGTCTGTGAGAAACTGATCAAGGATGTAGCCGTTAGCCCCGTGGATCTCAATACCGTCAAACCCCGCGTCCTTTGCATTCTTTGCCGCCTGCGCAAATCCGTTTACCACATCAGCAATATCATCTTTGCTCATTTCCCTCGGAATAGAAAAAGCACCCTCACCACCATAAAACCCCAGCTTTTCTCCTTTAGGCTGAACAGCGGATGGGCCGATGTTTTCTTCCGCGTGGATGTTGCCTTGGGACAAGGCTCCGGCATGCATCAATTGGCAGATGATCTTTGCTCCTGCCTCATGCACACTTTGAATGATACCATTCCATCCTGCTATCTGCTCTTCGTTGGCTATCCCCGGCTGGTTCAAATACCCCTGGCTAAACTTTTCGTCAGGGTAAGTGCCCTCAGTTATTAAGAGTGCGAAGCCGCCCTTGGCATAACGGGTATAGTACTTCACCATCGTCTCATTGGGCACCCCGTTACTTTCTGCCGACGTTCTCGTCATGGGGGCGAGGCCGATGCGGTTCCTGAGCTTTAGGTTCCCCAGTCTCCCCTCTGAAAACAACAAAGGATATTTTCGTTTCTCTGTTTCCTGGTTACTCATCTATAAGTTTCTTTTAATTAGATTATCGCCACACCTGCCTTAAAGAAAGCAAACTGTGCCATATTTATTAAGAAGTTATATGCAAACAGCTTTAAAAGGTTCTGGAAAACAAGGAATCAGGAAGGGTCAAAAGTCTGTCAGACAGTAAAACTTCAGACTCCTAGTCACGTTTCATGTTAAGAAAACAAAGCGTGTACCTATGGACCTTAAAAATAAGAAAGTGCTGATCACCGGCGGCAGTGCCGGAATAGGAAAATCTATCATTCAGGAGTTGGTGCAACGGGGGGTGCGGGACTTTGCCGTGGTAGGCAGAAGGAAAGAGGCGCTAGACGCGCTGAAGTCAGAGTTCTCCAGCGCTAACTTTCTCACCATTCAGGGCAATATGGCCAAAGTAGAAGACCTCGATAAAGCTATCTCTACAGTATCAGAGGCCTGGGGCGAGTTGGACATCCTTATCAACAACGCCGGGGTGGTAAGCGCCGGCCTGTTATCCGACCTGAGTGACGAGGACATCATCAACCAGATCAACATCAACGTGACAGGCCTGATACTGCTGACAAAGAAGGCCCTGCCGCTGCTGATGAAGAGCAAGGAAGGCGCCATCATGAACTTGTCCTCGGGCTACGGGTACATCGCCATGCCGTTCTACAGCGTGTACGCCGCCACGAAGGCGGCCGTGGGCCAGTTCTCTGACGCCATGCGGAGAGAGCTGCACCAGTACCCGATCCACGTGATGACCGTCTACCCTTCGGCCACTGACACAGCCATGATGAAAACTGCATTAGTGGAACAGATGGACACACCCGAGGAAGTGGCCAAGGCTTCTGTGGATGGCCTGCTAAACAGGGAGATCAACGTTATACTAGGCGGAAAAGAGCGTGAGGAGCAGATAAAAACCAATTTCCTGGAGCCAGAAAAGATCGATGCCTTTGCCGCCGCCAACTATGAAGCACTGCGGGAGAGAACAAAGCAACATCGTTCTATGTGACTGGCTGCCTGCGTTAAACGAAACACGCTCTTCCTTTGTAGATGAAGATCGCCACCTACAACGTCAACGGAATCAATGCCCGCTTGCCTGTGCTCCTCGATTGGCTGAAACGTTCGGCTCCGGATGTAGCGTGCCTGCAGGAGCTGAAAGCGCCTCAGGAGAAGTTTCCGGAAAAAGAGTCACAGGACACCACTGATTAGATAAGGCAATGTGATGAAAAATATAACAGGGATTTTGTTCAGCGGGACAGACAGATCCGCTATTCTTCCACTTGCAGATAACCATTCAAAATCGCCAAATCTCTGTAGAAATGGTTCGATAATTCCATCCTACGGGCCATAGTACAAAAGCCGCTCTCCATATAATGTGGAGCGGCTTTTTTGGTTCGATAACTATCCCCTTCGGTAGACTTATCGAACTTTTCAGTAATCTGGAAGCAACAGCTCACAAACTAATAGAACTTGTTATGCTTCACTATCTCTCTCAAACTCCCGATTGAAAGAGATAGTGAATATAAGCTTCTGTCTACAATGAACACTTAAGTATCATTTAAGATATTTTAGCACCTCAAAATGTATTAAAAAGTAGAGTTGCTATATTAGTCTTCGCTTTTGGGCATCCTATCTGTTTCGTCTTCATTTGCAGATAAACTCCTTTTAACTTTTTTCGAAGCGCTTTTAAGGGCCTCCTGATGCTCTTTCCTTTCCTTAAACTCTTTCTGGCGCTGCTTCTTTTGTTGGTCTCTTGCTCTAGTACTCATGCCCTAAGTTTATTTCCTTCCAATTCTAATCCCTATATTAATCTTATTTATACGCTTCGACAAAAAGAAACTACATGCTGCAGTAGGGATAATAAAATGGAGTTTCTTAATTGGGATATAGGTAACCCGAAACTTGTGATGAAAGGAGATACCTAATTCAATAAGTTATTCTTCAGTTATGGTAATACTGGCTACTATAGCCTCCAAATCCTTGTGGAAATGGTTCGATAATTCTATCCTTCAGTCTAAAAAAAGCCTCTCAGCAGCAAATGAGGGGCTTTTTATTTCACTTCATACGCTAAAGCAGCCTCTCTCCTACTACTTAGCATCATAAAGCCCCTGTTAAATAGAGACAATTGTGAACAGACCATGGCAAGTCCTGTGCCTTCAGCTAGCGTACTTATTTAAATTAATCCTAAACGTAACTAATAAGCCGCGAAGACTTTAAGCTATTATGTACTAGATGTTAGGTCATAGCCTAGACTTCATCGTACCTTTGCCCATCAAATTACAAACAGTTTTCTATAGATTGTGCAGAGAATTTCGAATAGCGAATGAAGATTATCTTTATAGTACCCCCACAAGTTCAATTACTCGACATAACTGGTCCTGCTCATATTTTCTACGAGGCCAAAGTGCTACGTGCTGAAATTGAACTTTGCTTTGCCTCGATTGATGATTCAGCTGAAATAGAAAGCGCTGCGGGTTTATTTTTATCGAAATTGACGCCGTTCAAATCATTTTCTTTGAGCAAAGAAGATTATATCTTCATCCCAGGCATAGATTCCTCACTGTTTTCAAACGCTGTTTTCCTGGAGTCAAGCCAGGACTTCTTTCAGTGGTTAAGGGTACAGTTTGCAGCAGGTGCAAACATATGTTCTGTCTGTACAGGAGCATTCCTGCTGGCAGAGGCTGGTCTGTTGAACAATAAATCCTGTACGACGCATTGGAATTATTTCTCCCGGTTTGCCACTAAATTCCCCGAGGCAGAGCTGAAGCGAAACCGCCTGTTTGTAGAAGACAGAGGTGTCTTTACCAGTGCTGGGGTAAGCTCTGGAATCGACCTTTCCCTGTTTATACTGGAAAGGTTGTATGGCCAGCGATTTGCCTTTGAAATAGCAAGAATAACGGTGGTTTATCTTAGGAGGGGCAGTGATGATCCCCAGTTAAGCGTCTTCTTGCAGTATAAAAACCACCTGGAAGACAGGATCTATACGGCCCAGCAATACATCTTTGAGCACGCTTCCGAAAAACTGCCAGTCGAAACCATTGCAGCCCATGTCCACATGAGCCCCCGAAATCTGACGCGCCTTTTCAAGAAAACAACCGGCGTAACGATCGGCGCCTATCTGGAGAAAATAAGGATTGAAAAGGCGGAGCATTTGCTAAGTGCTGGCCATAAACTGGGCTACGTGTCAGCACAATGCGGTTTCAGCAGTGAGAGTCAATTACGAAAGTCTTTGAAGAGTCCTCGACCAATCTAATCTTTTCTTCTCCTGGATACATTTTGTCCGTATTCAGGTCCTTCTTGTCCTTCCATGGCTTTTTCTTAAGCGGTAGCTTTGCCAATAAAAAAGCGCTTATATGAAAAAGACCGCCCTTCTATTCTTATTGTTACTTACCTGTATCCCCCTTCATGCTCAAGATGATCCGCGCCTTCGGGGTTTGGAAAGGCAAATAAGCAGAATTCTGGAAGCCACCAATACCCCAGGCTGTGCTATTGCCATAGTGGAAGGCGAGGAAGTGCTTTATACTCAAGGCTTTGGCTACAGGGATTATGAGAACAAAGTCAAGGCAGATGCCAACACCTTGTTTTCTATTGGTTCCACCACCAAAGCATTCACCGCTGCGTTGGTGGGCCAACTTCGGGAAAAAGGGCTGCTCACTTTTGAGGAAAGCCCTTCAAAGTACGTCCCGACGTTAAAATTCTATAACGAGCAATTGAACAGCGGCGTCCTCATTCACGACTTGCTGAGTATGCGGACCGGGCTGGCTCTCCATGACAAGGCCTGGTCAGGCAACCCAGTAAGCGACAGAGACAGTTTGCTGAGAAGGATAGAGTATCTCGAACCAGCCGCTCCGTTGAGGACAAAGTGGAACTACAGCAACTTTTCATACTTTATCCTGGGTGCAATAACAGAAAAACTTACCAGCAAAACCTGGGAGGAAAACGTAACAAACGCACTGTTCAAGCCTTTGGAAATGCATAACTCCACCTTTGGCGTAGAGGGTTTAAAGGAAAAAGCGAATGTGTCTTTTGGTTATAACTCCAGCAGCAACAAGGTAGAAAAAGTTGCCTACTATGACCTTGCGGCCATGAGTCCGGCCGGAGGCATAAACAGCAATGCCCATGACATGGGTAACTGGTTGCTGACCTGGCTTAATATGGGGAAGTATAAAGGACAGCAAATTCTGCCGGAACAATATGTCAAGGAGGCCATAAGCCCGCAGGCAGTGATGCCAAGAGGGTATTTGCCTGATGAAGAATTTCCGGGTATGTACTCGGCAAACTATGGCTACGGCTGGATTATTTCAGACTACAAAGGGCATTACCGGGTAGAGCATGGTGGCAGTGTAGATGGCTTCAGGACAAGTGTCGCATTCTTCCCTAATGAGAAAATAGGGATCGTAGTTCTTACAAATCAAACCGATTACGAACCAGCTTTATTGATTAGAAATACCCTAGTGGATAAGCTGCTGGAAGTAAAAAAGACAGATTGGGTTGGTCTTTATTTAAAAAATCAGGAACCTGGACAACATATGTCAAAAACACCGGCAACTCGAACAGAAATTGCATCAGTACCGGCAATTTCATCGCAACAACTTAAAGAGTTTGCTGGCAGTTATATAAATCCAGGATACGGGAAAATAAGAATATTTTGGGAAGAAGACTCTCTGTACACCTACTTTAGGAGGAAAAAATTAAAAGTCGCACCTACATCTACTGATCAGGATATTTTTCAAGCCACGACTACAGTTTATCCTTACAGGACGGCTATGCCACCTCTGCAGTTTAAGAAAGACAGGGAAGGCAGAATCAGCTCCTTATCTATCCAATTCGAATCTGAGTTATCAGCCATAGAGTTTATAAGAGAGTAATCCCTAGAGCGGCTATTGTAGAATAGGTTACTTATAAATATATCCCCCCTGGTAGTAATTATATAATCATTCATTCCGTTGAGCCACAGCACCCTTATAACAAAAAGTAGTTTCACCTTCTTCTTTTACTAACAGCATTTGTGGAGTCTCTCTTATCCACTGCCATCTGTCTCATTTCCCTTGCGCACACTCAGCAAAACAAAATCACTGCCTCAGGCAACCTTGTCAGCATGTATAGCATCTGCTCAATGTTAACCTGCTGCAATGTCTCTATTTCCTGCTTGTTAAATTCACCTTTACCTAACGAACTAAAACTATGATGCTCAACAGAATTTTCTTGGTACTTTTTTTATTGGCAAACATGGCGTTTGCCCAGGCACAGCAAACACAGATGATTAGCGTCGGGGATCACTCCCTGGAGATGATACAGGCAGGAGCCGGCGACTATACCATCATCTTTGAGTCAGGCTTTGGCTCGGACTATAAAGTATGGGGCAACGTCGCTTCAGAAGTGATGTCTACCAATCAAGTCCTGCTGTATTCCAGGGCCGGAACGGGTAAGTCTGAGCCAAACCCCAGGCCGCAAACCCTGGCGGCAGCGGTGCAGGATTTAAGCACACTCATCGAGCAGGCAAACCTGAAGCCGCCGTTTATTTTGGTCGGCCACTCGTACGGGGCCTTTATCATCCGGGCCTATGCGGCGGCGCACCCGGAGCAGGTGAAAGGATTGGTCTTTGTCGATCCGGCACATGAGAAAATGCTGCAGGAGCTCAAGAAAGTAAATCCTATGAAAGCAGCAAAAGATGTGGAACTGCAAAACGGCTTTGTGCCGGATAGATTCAAGCAGGAAAACGAGCTGATCAACCATATCTTTGAAGCAGGCACCCTTCCAGCTGTCGGGAAACTGCCGCAGGTGCCGGCAGTGGTGCTCACCTCGGTGCAGCAAAGAGCAAATCCGGAGTTGTTTCTCCACGAACCGGAAGGCGTGGCAGTATGGCGCAACCTGCACGCCGCGTTCTTCAGCCAGTTCACCAGCGGCGCGCATGTGGTAACAGCTGCCAGCGGCCACAATATCCACCGCGAGGAGCCTGAACTGGTGATCCAGGCAATCAACCAGGTGGTGCAAGCGGCCAAAAAGGAAAAGAGCCTGCAAGAGCACCAAGCCAAAATAACGGCCTTAGAAACTGCCTTTGCGCAGGCAGCTGCGTACCTGAAACAGCGAAAAGAGCCAAAAGCCCAGGCTATTGTTTTCGATGGACTGAAGGCATCAGGATTTGATGAGCGCACCATCAATACCATTGCCTACCAGCAGCTCAAGAATCCGGCTACCATGGCAGTATCCCTGCTGGTGTTCAAGTATAATACCCTCACCTATGCCGCCTCTGCCAATGCCTTCGACAGTTACGGCGAGGCCTTGATGCAGCAGGGAAAGCTAAAGCAGGCTGAAGAGCAGTTTACCAAAGCCATTGAACTGGCCACGGCTGCCAAGGATGCTTCTTTGCTTAAAACCAGCAAAAGCAATCTGGAAAAACTTAGCCAACTGAAAAAGACTAGATAGTGTATGCTTAACAAGCAACAGGGCGGCAATTTTTTTTTCTTAAGAGCAGATGCTACCTCAGCTGCAAACTAAAACCAAGGGAGCTTTTACATTTTATTACCTGGCGACCAATACTCTCCTAAAGAAGTCAAATCTCGGTGGAAATGGTTCGATAATTCCATCCTTTGGTCTACAGAGTAAACAGCAAAAAGCGGCTTAAACTACAGTTAAAGCCGCTTTTTCTTTTCCAGAGTAACAAAAAAGTAACAAAAAGTAATTTACAACCCGTTGCTCATACGTTACAGTCTTCTTTTCCAACCTTTTCGATTTTGCATTATAAGATGTGTTTCCTTATTGCATAAGGATCGCAGCATATCTATTTTACTTCCTTCTTCCACCTAGCCTGATAAATGTACTGTCTGCCTACCAGGGACCGCACTACCCCAGACTGATTAGGGGAGTCGCCGAAGCCTTAGTCTATATGGCCATGGCTTCCCTCTCCAAGGCGAACTAGAAGGGCTACTTTATCTTGTTCAGCCTCTCCCTAAGACCCTCCGCCTTCTGGTAGTATGTAAAAGTATATCTAAAACTGCCTTACTTGACTCCTCCAATCAAAGGTAGCAGGAACGACAATAGCAGATTCACTGTGCTATATTGATTTTCAATTGTCTCAAACTATCGGCATCTCAAATAAATATTCATTGCCTTTGGGATCATTTAATTTTATCCGGAGCGTAGCTTTGATCTCTAAACCGTTGAGTAATATTTCTAATGTTTTAAGTGTCATATTTGTTGTTTCCCCTCCTGCCTCCATTTTTGATACCCAACTTTGTGGTTTTCCAAAAGTTCCTGCCACCTGCGCCTGAGACATTTGCTTTATATTTCGTATTTGCCTTAGCAGGTCTCCAATATCCTTTGACAAGAGTAGCTCGTTTTTCTTTTCTTTCATAAGTCTATTTATACATTAAACATTTTCATAATTAGTGGCACTTACAAGTTGCCTAATTATGCTTCCCTTGCGTTACTATGATGATGGCGATAAACATTCTAGGTTGTAGTTTCAACTTTGTATGAGCAGTAATCTATTCTCACAAGTTGCTGTGGAAGAGGGTAAAGACGCGATAAAATATTAAGCAACTATAAAGTACTACCGATCCCCTGCCCCGATCTTACATTCTCTTATGGTGTTGCAGGTTTAGCAACAACTATTTCAGATGTTCCTTAGGAAGATCTGAAATAGTTATTTCTTACCTCATCCCTGAACAGCCCATATTTTATACAGTTAATGATAAACTGCTCCGCATCCTTCCACACGATATTTCTGTTCGCAGGCAGCTTGCCTAGGTAAATTTTTCCATTCTTAAGCAGGGTATGATCTCTCTTCTTAATATAATCTATAACAACAGAGTTTCTTAGCCTGCCTTTTTTACCTGCGGTTATTGTACCATCATGCCACAGCTCAATAGAATCAGCCGTTCGAACAACATACTTATCAAGGTCCATCTGGAGTGAATTATGGCTCTTCTCGAAATCATCAACTGCCACGATCAAGGTGGTATGACCGTTTGAGTTCGGGAACTTTGGGTTTTCATCCCCGAAAACTTTACCCATGATTCCTAAGCTGATGATTTGATTCTGTCCCTGATGATCTCTTATCAAAAAATACCTGTAATCTCCGGTCCACCCCCCACCGGCGGCGTTGCCAAATGTTGTGTACCGGTAGCCATCCTCCAAAATCTCAAACCAAGGTGTGGAAATAGGTAACTCCATAGCATCATTCAGGTCATATAACAGGCCGGCCAAATTCAGTAGATAGCCATGGTTTATGACTGGAGAACCCTTGCCAAGCCATCCAAAAAAAGCTGCTTGTTCTTTGTTCTTTTCACTCAGAACATTTTCGAATTTTGGTCTCTTATAGTCATAAACGGAAGGCTCATCATTCAAAGGTAGTAGCACACTGCTATGCATCTGCTCATAAGTAGGAAAGCCTTTAACAAGGTTGAACTTCTCTTCACTAAGATTAAATTGAAAAGCCGCTGTCTCAACGCCATTAGTGAGAAATATCCATTGTACCTTTAGAACACTATCATAACCAAGGGCCTGACTCAGTACCCTTTCTGTTATTGGGACGCCAGGAGCCTTACATTCTACAAGAAATAATGGGATGTTATATTTGTTCTCCTCACAGTAGTGATAACCAAGAATATCAGTTCTCCCTATAGCCCCTTTAACATAATAGGAAAGTGGTACTTCTGTATCAAGCTTGTCTTTCGGAAACCTGATATAGTTTATCAGAAAATACAAAAACTTTACCCTGACTTCTTCCTCGGGCGTTGCGATTAGAAGCTTATTCCGAATAGGATCCAAAAATGCTCTACAGTTATTCCTTGTATACTCTTTCAAGGTGTAGTCAGCTAACTTGAATGTCATTTAGATATACTTTTAATTGTAGATGAGATAAGTTAAGGCTACTGATTGACGTACGACTCCTTGTGCAGCCGGAGCCAAGACGAACACCTATTATCTTATATTTTTCAGCAACAAATTATTGTTATACCAATATATAATAATAAAGATTCAATAATATTTAGCTGTTTTACTTTATCAGGCTCTTTTGTGATTACGCCCAAAGAATCATTTGTAAATCTTATTGAAGCTGTCCCCATGGAAGTAAAAAGTTTCCAACAAAAGGGAGTTGATTGTTTAAAAATGGTTAGGAAATAATATAGTAATACCATCAATCGGTCTACAGAGTACAAATAAAAAGCGGCTCAAACTGTAGTTTAAGCCGCTTTTTATTCCCAAAATAACAGTAAAAATTATCCTTGTTACTTTTTCCTGCTTTATGCTGATATGCTTTAAATCTTGTTAATTTATCTACTCTAACAAGTATAATTACAAGCAGTGATAGCAGGTTAAAAGCTACCAAATGCTAACTTTTCCGCTATCCTTCGTGTACCTGGCTGGGAATAGATTATAGGTGAGGGTAACCTCGCTGGTGTTGAGCCTGATGGATCCGGCCTCTCCAGTCGGTACCTCGTAGGCGTAGCCGACCTTGAGCTGATTCAGCCGCACACCGGCGCTGGCCGAGAAGGCAAGGTCGTGGCGGTAGCCCGCCCCCAGCCAGAGCCTGTTCTGGTAAACACCCTTCAGCTGCCCCTCCACAAGCGACTCCAGCCTGGCATCGTATTGGTACACCGCATGCGCCACCAGCCCAAGCTCATCGGTCACCGCGCGGCGGTAGCCGCCCTGCACTACGTGCTTGCGAGTGTACATGTCTTGAAGAAATTCATCCCCACCGGAGAGAATCTCCCCCTTCACTACGTCCTGCATGGCATAGCCCACGTAGAAGTCCTCCCCTGTAAAGGTAAGGCCCAGGTTCAGGTCCAGCTTGCTGTTGCGACTGCGCTGCCCCATCGCGTCCCTGTACTGCGGGTCGTTCTCCTGGTCCACCGTCAGCCTGCTGCCGTCCAGGCTCTGGGAGCTGTAAGTGGCGGCCGTGCCCCAGCGCAGGCTGAGTCCCTCCGACAGGCGCACCCTGGAGGAGTAAGAGAGGAACACTTGGCTCTCGGTGAAGGGGCCGAACCTATCGTGCAGCACAGAGAGGCCCAACGCGTGCCTTGCCCCCAGCCCCTGCTCACGCTGAAGGCCGTTGCTTCTCAAATCGTCCAGGTCCAGCTCCGCGGAGGCGAAGACTGTCCTTGGTGCGCCCTCGATGCTTCCCCACTGGTTGCGGTAGAAGGTCTTTGCCACCGAGCCCTCATAGCCCGTCAGCGCGGGATTGTAGTACTGCTGGAACAGCGGGAAATGGGCGATGTACTTTCTCGTCTGGGCCTGCGCCCCCCAAGCGGCCAAAACCAATGCTACTGCTACTATGTATCTTTTCATCTCGATTACTTCTTAAGAATTGTCACAACACCTTTCCTTACCATGCCTGTGTCTTTCACCTGCACGATGAAGACATAAGCCCCCTGGCGCACCTGCCCGTTCATGTCCTTGCCATCCCAGCCCTGCTCAGGGTTGGTCGTGTGGAACACGCGAACCCCGGAGCGGTCAAACACCTCCACTTCCACTTCGTTGTAGAAGCGAAGCTCCGGGATAAACCAGGTGTCGTTGATGCCGTCGCCATCCGGTGAGAAGGCATTGACGATCTTCAGCTGGGCCTCTGGCTTAGAGTAGTTCTCCTTGGAGAGGGTAAAGCTCTTCTCGATCGTGTTCTGGTAAGGGTCCGTGCTTCTAACCCTGAAGGTGAACTGCGTCTGGCCGGAGAGGCCGTTGTTCGACTTCAGGTGCACCTTGTCCCCCACTACCTCAAACAGGCTGTTGTGGGTGTCCCCGCTGCCGCTCACCAGCGTGTAGACGAACTGGTTGTCATCTGGGTCCGTGGTCGTCAGGGTACCGATTACTTCCTCAGCCTTTGCCTCCGGCTTGAAGGTGGTCGCGCTGAAGTGAAGGGCCGTCGGCACTTTGTTCGGCTGCACCTCCACTGTTACCTTGGCAGTTCTACCATTAAGGTTCGTTGTGCCTGAGGCAAGTATCAACTGGCCAGTTAGCTCATAAGAACCAGCAACGAAGCCATCGTAAGTACCTTGTGCCCAAGTGACGCTCAACAGCTGCTTCTCATTGTTGGTGTAGGTCACCTCCACGGTTGCAGGAAGCGGCACATTGGCGTAAGCCGTTCTGATCGGAACTTTGATGGTGGCCAGCTGCGCAACAGAGGCAACATCAGGCCTAACAGTTACCTGTTGCGTGGCCGTGGCTTTGTTGCCCGATGCGTCTGTCACTGTCCAGGTCACCGTGGTGGTGCCTGCTGGGAACTCAGCCGGCGCATCGTTTGCTACGTCAGCCACTCCGCAGTTGTCGGCAGTTACCGGCGTGCCCAGAGCTACGCCTGAAGCAGTACCCTTGCCGGCGTCTACGTTCGCCACTACTGCCGCTGGGGCCGTGATGGCAGGGGCGAGCTTATCGACTACCGTGATTGTCGCTGTGGCAGTTGATTGGTTGCCGCTTGCATCCTCAACTGTCAAGGTAACTGTGTTTGCGCCTATGTTGCTGCATTCGAAGCTCATCTTGTCAAGCGACAAAGAAGCGATACCGCAGTTATCCGTGGAGCCGTTGTTTACCTGTGCGGCAATGATCGAGGCGTTGCCTGTAGCATCCAGCTCAACCGTCAGGTCTTTAGCAAGGGCCACTGGTACCGCGCTGTCCTCTACTGTCACGGTTGCAGTAGTTGTAGACTTGTTGCCGCTTGCATCCTCTACTGTCAATGTAATGGTGTTGGCTCCCACATCCGAGCAACCGAAGGAGGATTTGTCCAGGGTCATGGATGCTATGCCGCAGTTGTCTGACGAGCCGTTATTCACGTCGTCGGCAGTGATAACTGCAGAGCCATTGGCATCAAGCTGAATCATGACATTCTTTGCTGCTGCGACAGGCATCGTTTTGTCCTCAACTGTCACCGTGGCTGTGGCCGTTGAGCTGTTACCGCTTGCGTCCGTCACCGTGAGCGTCACTAGGTTAGCGCCTACGTTGCTGCAATCAAAGCTTGTCTTGTCAAGCATGAGTGTGGCAACGCTGCAGTTATCGGCTGAGCCGTTGTTTACCTGCTCCGGCGTAATGGAGGCCGTGCCGCTTGCAGCGTCAAGGCTTACGGTGATGTCCTGAGCCAAAGCAACCGGTACAGTTTCGTCTTTGATTGTGACGATGGCCGTAGCGGAAGCTGCATTGCCATTGATGTCTGTCACGGTAAGTTTCACCTCATTGTCACCAACGTTAGAGCAGTCAAACGAAGTCTTATCAAGCGATACAGTTGCAATGCCGCAATTGTCAGCAGAACCGTTGTTCACGTCGCTTGTCGATATGCTAACCGTTCCGTTCGCACCGAGATTAACGGTGATGTATTTAGCTATAGCCGTTGGTGCAGTCTTATCCTCTACCGTTACAATGGCTGTGGCCGTAGATACATTTCCATTGTTATCAGTCACTGTAAGGGTTACTGGGTTCGCTCCCACATTGCTGCAGGTAAAGCTGGTCTTGTCCAGGGCGATGGACCTGATACCGCAGGCGTCAGAGCTTCCGTTGTTTATGTCCGCTGCAGTGATTGTTGCGTTGCCCATTGCATCCAAAGCAATTGTTATGTTTTTGGCAGCCGCAACTGGTGCTGTGTTGTCTATCACAGTCACTGTTGCTGTCGCACTTGCCGAATTGCCGTTGTTGTCGGTCACGGTCAGGGTAACGGTGTTGTCTCCGATATTGGAGCAGTCTAAACTTACCTTGTCCAAGGCCATTTGCTTCAGGCCGCACGCATCCGAGCTGCCATTGTTTACCTGATCCGGCGTGATCGTTACTGTACCAGCCGCACTTAAGCTCACGGTGATATTCTGCACAACTGCCACCGGAACAGTTGTGTCTTCTACTGTCACGGTTGCTGTCGCTGTGGATGTATTCCCATTGTTGTCGGTAACAGTCAGGGTTACTAGGTTGGTGCCCACATTAGAACAGTCGAAGTTCGTCTTGTCCAGAGCCAATGAGGCAATACCGCAGGCATCCGTAGAGCCATTGTCTATATCAGCGGCAGTAACTACAGCATTACCGCTGGCATTAAGCTGCACAGTGATGTCCCTGGCTTTCGCCACCGGAGCCGTCTTGTCTTCCACCGTTACAGTGGCTGTACTGCTCTGCCTGTTGCCGCTTGCGTCCGTCACCGTCAGCGTTACAGAGTTGGCTCCCATATTTGCGCAATTGAAAGTAGTCTTATCCAAGGTAACAGTTGCGATGCCGCAGTTGTCCGTGGAGCCATTGTTCACCATCGCCGGTGTGATCGTGGCTGCACCTGAAGCGTCCAGCGCGACTGTGATGTTCCTGGTGATCACCGTTGGCTTCTGCGCATCGGTAACGGTCACGTCAAAGCTATTGGTGGAGGTGTTACCCGCCGCGTCTCTTGCTACGAAGGTGTTGGTGGTAGTGCCCACCGGGAACAAAGAGCCTGAGGCAAGACCTGCTGTCTGCTCAAGGGCCACGGTGCCGCAGTTGTCCGTAGCCGTTGGCGAGGCATATGTAGCCACTGCCCCGCATGCATCCAAATCATTGTTCTTTGTGATCGGCGCTACACTTGCCAGTACTGGCGCAGTGACATCCTTCACCTCTACCTGCTGTGTCTGCGCAGCGGTGTTGCCGTTTCCATCGCTGTAGGTCCAGTTGATGGTGAAAACTCCTTGTGAAGCATAGGTCAGCGGATCAGTGGTGGAAGCGGTAACGTCTCCGGCAACATTGTCTGTGGCCCTAGGAGGTGTTACCGTGACAGCACACTCACCCGTTGCTTTCGGCAGGCTTGCCACTGCTGGCACCGGTGCCTCCGCGTCCTTCACTGTCACCAGTTGCGTGGCTGTGGCTGTGTTGCCTGCACCGTCCGTTACCGTCCAGGTAACGGTGGTGTTACCGAGCGGGAAAATAGACGGAGCACTGTTGGTCACCTGGGCCACCGAACAGTTGTCTGCTGTCACCGGCGTGCCAAGGGTCACATTAGAGGCGGTGGCCTTCCCGGCATCTGTGTTTACAGTAACTGCGGCAGGGGCCGTAATGGTTGGGTTCTGTGCATCTGTTACCGTTATCTTTTGCGAGCAGGTGCTCACGTTGCCGCTCTTGTCCGTCACGGTCCAGGTAACTTGCGTGACGCCCACAGGGTAAGTGCCGCTGGCGTCATCCGTGCCGTTGAAGCTGTTCACTACCGTTGCGATTCCGCAGTTATCGGACATGGTTGGCTTTGCAACTGTCACGACAGCCGTGCAGGAGCCTGCGTCTGCTGGCAGGGCCATGTCGCCTGTACATGTTACCACAGGCAGCACGGCATCCTCTGAAGCAAGGGTGGCTGCATTGGAGACTGCGTCCGGCTCGCTGCCGCCTTTCACCACCACCCGGTACTGCCTGTTGTGCAGGCCGGCGGTGCTGGAGATGGCAAGCTCTGCCGTGGTGGCCCCGCTGTACACGCCGCCGTCTGCTATGTCTAGCCAAGCGGTGGTATATTCCTGCCACTGGTAAGAAACAGCATCGTTGGCCGTAACAGAGAAAGAAGTGCTACTGCCCGGGCAGACGCTCACATCAGCTGGGTGTGCCATGATGGAAGGCGCAGGCACCGCCCGCTCTATGGTGAGCGTGTAGGTTTTGGTGGAGCCGTCCTGCGCGGTCACCTTCACTTCTACCGTATTCGCACCAATGGCAAGATTTACCGTGGAGGCGTTTCGGCTTGCGGCAACTGTGCCGTTCACTGTCACGGTGGCGGTGCCATCAGCTACCGTTGGGGTAATGGCAACAGAGGCAGTAGCATTGCTCACGGAGACGCTGTAAGCTACCGTTCCCCCATCGAAAGCAGGGAAAAGCGTGCCAGCACTGAGTGTAAGAGAAGTAAGATTGTTATTGGTTGATGCGGCGGCACGCTCCACTGTAACGCTATAGGTCTTCTGCGTCCCGTCTTCTGCCGTCACCAGCACAGTGATGGTATTAGCCCCGACTGTCAAAGGAACACTCACTGCACTTCCGCTCGTGGCGCTGCTGCCGTTCACCTGCACGGTGGCCTTGGCGTCCGCCACAGTAGGTGTGATCTTAACAGAGGCAACAGGGTAGACAACTGAAGCCGAATAAGCGGTAGTGCCGCTGACAAATACAGGCGTCAGCGTACCCAGGTCAACTGCCAACGAGGAAAGATCAGCGTTTGAAGAGGCTAGAGGAACAAATCTCATTACTGAGGCTCTATATCCTTCAGCTTCGTCCTGAAATGCTACGTAAGGTGTGTTACCTTTACCTATCGCCAAAGAAATACTACTTGCTGCCCCTGCGGTGAGCCCAGCTGATCCGACTTGTTCCCAGCTCGTACCGTTATACTTCATCACCGACACCTTTCCGGTCTTTGCTTCATCACGATAAGCGATAAAGGGAACCCCACTAGAATCAAGTTTTAAGGAAAGTTCATAAGCTACGCTATTTGCAAATCCAACAGGCCCTACTAACGCCCAATTCTTTCCATCAAATTTCTTTACTGTGATAGCATAACCACCATCCCTATATGCTACATAAGGCATACCATTAGCATCAATATCCATAATTACATTGTGCACGTAACTTAGCGAGAATCCAGCTGAGCCGACTAGTTCCCAGCTCGTACCGTTGTACCTCATCACCGACACCTTTCCATTCTTTGCCTCATCCCTATATGCTACATAAGGCATACCATTAGTATCAACTGACAATGAAGTGTAAGAGACATTAGGCGTTGAAAAACCTGCTACTCCCACAACTTTCCAACTTGTCCCGTCAAATTTCATAACAGTAGCTCCATAGCTAACAGCTCCATCACGAAAAGCTAAAAATGGAACTCCACTCGCGTCTATAGCTAAAGAATTGAAAGTTGCCGAACCAGTCGAAAATCCTTCTGTACCAATTGGAGACCAATTGGTACCATCAAACTTCATTACCGTAGCCTTAAAGTTGTTGTTGTAATCACGGTAAGCTACATAAGGCAAACCGCTTGCATCCAAAGCTAGAGAGACATAATCAACTTGACCTGCTGAAAAACCTGTACTACCTACTTCTATCCAATTTGTACCATTGAATTTCATTACCGATACTTTGCCAGCTTTACTCTCATCCCTATAGGCCACATAAAACACACCATTATCATCGATGGCAGAAGAAGTAAATTTTACTCCACCTTCTGAGAAACCTCTGACTCCGGTAACAGTCCAAGCACGGGTATTATCAAAGGCTGGCACATTCACTGTTAATGTAGCCGCAGTAGTATATGAAACTGTACCATTGCTAACTAACACACGGTATTTGTACCCATTCATTGAAATAGGTGCATTAGCTATATCCAGATTGGCTGAAGTGGCTCCACTGTATCCCAGACTGTTACTCACATTGCTAAAGGTGGCTCCCCCATCTTTACTTACCTGCCACTGGTAAGTGAATGCCCCATCTCCAGTAGCCTCTACCGTAAAACTAATACTCTCCCCACCAGTGATTGTTTTGCTTAATGGCTGTGATGTGATAGTTGGTGCCCCTGCAACTTTCATTACTGTAACCCTGTTTCCTTTTGACTTATCTACATAAGCCACATAAGGAGTACCATTTGCATCTAAAGCAAGAGAGGTATAACCAGCTCCACCTTCAGACAGTTTGCCATAAATATTCCAGTAGCTGGTCCCGTATCTTAACATATAAGCATCTTGATCGAGCCACCCATCTTGATATGCGACATATATTGCACCTTTATACAAATTGATTGATGTGTATATCCCTTCTGCAGATGAGGAGCCTATTTTATCCCAGCCATTACCATTTGACTTTTTAATCAAAATTTTACCACCATCCGCCTGATCACGATATGCTACATAAGGAATACCATTTAAGACTGCTAACGAGATATGTGAAGAGGTACTCGCTGATGCATAAATTGAAAATGTACCTCCGAAGGGACCGTTTTTGTTTACAGTTTCCCAGTTAGTTCCATTAAACTTGCTTACATAGCCTCGGGTCCAATTAAATCCACTTGCATAAGCTACATAAGGAATATCATTTGTGTCTAGGGCCAAAGAAATATAGGTTGTTTGGCTCATATCACCATTCATTGTTGTGAAGCCGGGATAGCCTACAACATCCCATGTGCTACCATTGAACTTCATCACCGTAGCTCTGCTTTCATGGACGAAATCCGTATAAGCAACTAAAGGTATGCCCTTACTGTCTAAAGCAAGAGACGTATATTGTGCACCACCAGCTGATATACCTGCAGAGCCAACATATTCCCATTCGCTTCCATTATAAGACATAACACTTACACTACCGTTGTATCCAGAAGTGTAAGCTAAATAGGGCTTGCCATTTTTATCTACAGCCAGCGATATATTCCAAGCTTCTCCCAAACTAAAGCCAGCTGCACCTACTGTTACCCACGCAGTGCCATCATACTTCATGACAGTAGCTCTGTTACTATTCCCCCCATCCCTATAAGCTACATAAGGAGTACCATTCGGGTCTAGTGCTATAGAAGTATGGGTAGCACTTCCTGCAGAGAATCCTGCTGTACCAACTGGCATCCATCTACCACTTGTCTGCCCCCAGCTCTGACCCAGTGACAGGTAAAAAAGAATCAATAATAAGGAGACACATTTAGCGACCCTAAATGGTAATAACTTTTTACCAAAGAAAATTAGAGAATTAGCAGAACCAGTTATTGTGGACTTCCTACTGAAAGAACACAACGATTCCTTACAACTTCTCCTTGAAGTACTAGTGTAAATTTGTTTCATGAAGAATTAAAAAAATGGAAAGACTGATAAGTTTGATGAGTTTAACATTGAAGTTGTTTCTCTTGAAGGATGACTTTATACAGCACAATGAGACATAAAACCATCTCCAATAAAATTCCCGCAATATATTAAATTATTTCAATATTTATATGTTTATATTATGATATTATAAGACTTTCATGGCAACTAAACAGGAAGGGACAGTGATAATAATTTAGCAGCAAAAAGTGTAACTGGCACGTTAAAACTCAGCTAATTATTAACTAAACACAACTGAAGATTAGCTCATGAAATATGTTATCTGTTATAATGTTTGGTGTTGACCTAATTTTATTAAATAGAAGAGATTTACTTTCAGCACCTTAAGCGGTTTACTGAAAAAGAGATTACCATGCTTGAAAAGAAAAACACATCACTGCTACAATATCAGAGAAAGATACCATCCCCGAGAATGGGTTTTATAGACTTCTTGATACTGAAGTTGGCTATGAAGTGAAAGATGGGGAGCTGATGATGGAATGCTATTTATATAAAGTAATGCAACACGATGGCAGCAAAATAGAGTATGGTGGCAACAGAATCAAAGGGATAGTTAGTGGTAGTCCAGTTTGGGTACGGTAAACCTGATCTTGACGGTATTTACAAAAAAGGTTGGTTCAGTAAAACTAAAGTTGTTGATGGGCGAATTATATGATAGTTTATACCTATAGATGTAGGCTTTAAATGTCTCTACTTGAAAGCTGCAGCACTTGTGTTTGTGTTAAAACAAACTCCCTTGCTCCGGAGCTGGCTCCAGTACTTCAGGCGAATCATGGGCCGGAGAGTTAACAAGCGAAGACACAGGATAGAACTTCATCTCCTCGCTCGGATAAGGCTTGAGCAAAGACAACAGATGTTCATTTGCTTGTTCACCAGAGAGCCACAGCTCCTCTTCTTGCGGATGCAGCAGCACCGGCATGCGGTCATGGATCGGCCGCATGAGCTCATTTGCCTCCGTGGTGATTATGGTGAAAGAGTCCACCACCTCCCCAGTCTCCGGGTCAGTCCACTCGTCCCAAAGCCCTGCGAACGAGAACAGCGCTTCGCTTTTAAGGAGGAAACGGTAAGGCACCTTGCCATCCCCTGTCTTGCGCCACTCATAGAACCCGTCAGCTGGTACCAGACAGCGCCTGCGACTTATCAACCCACGAAAGCTAGGTTTCTCCAGCAGCGTTTCCGCCCGCGCGTTGATCGGCTTGTTTGTTTGGCTTCTGTCGTTGGCCCAATTAGGAAGCAATCCCCACGAGAACAGCTGCAGTTTCTCCGGCTCATCTGCGGTTACAACCGGTAACGACTGTGACGGGGCCGCGTTGTAGCGTGCGGGCGCTTGGTACTCTTCCAGCAGCCTCGCCACCTTACTGGCCTTGTTGTTCTTGTCCTTGACGCTGACCGCCACCGAGTATCTGCCGCACATATGTTATTTTGTTTTGTTACTTTTTGTAACACCTATTTCTGTTTCCGCTATTTAGTAGGTCGAGATCTTTAAAGCTACGCTTTCCCCGTCTTCGTGGAAGCTTACGGTGTACCAGCTGTAGCCGGGATCATCGTGCGAGTAGGAGGCGGAAAAACCCGCCGCTTTTACCTTTCCGGCCAGCACTGTTCCGCTGAAATCCGGCGCGGCATTGTCCTTCATGAACTCAGGATTCGAGGTGACTTGAGTCAGCAGCTTCTGGTACTCCGCCTTCGGAAGCCGGACCAGGCAGTGTGCGTCAAACTCATTCTCAAAGCCCATCCCCTGCACCGTTTCATCTTTCGCCAGAAAGCTGGCCGATGCCGGGAAAAGGGTGCGCGTGTGATCCTCAAACTCCGCTCTGTAGAAGGCTTCATCCAGCGTATTGGTGTTACCCTTTGTTACGCTTTGAAACGCGCCGGCCATGAAGACCACGCCTGCTCCCACTACCGTAATGCCAAAGGACACCACGCCGCCGGCTACGGCCTTCAGCCACTGCTTTTTTGAAAGCAAGTGAACAACGGACGCAAAGACCAGCACACCGGCGGCGAGCGCCAGGTAAACTGGGTATGTACTGTGATTGCCGCTCACCTCAAAGACAACCACAAACAGGACGGTCCAAAAGTAGATAAGAAGCAGCGCCCACCATTTATCCAGTAGCCTCATAGAGAAAGTTCTTCAGATTGTTTCCTCATTTGTAACCTGCAACTGCGGCCAATTCTATAAGCAGCACAGCGTAACACAAGGTTACGCCAACAGGGCGTGTAGTTAATGTCTTTAAATATAGTGAAAGTTAATTATAACCGCGGCTCTTTTGTGCCCGCCGTTACAACTTGTAACATACTCTCAGCAGCTGATTTCCCTTCCCGCCTGCACCTGGCAGAAAGCAAAAACAGGATGCCGGGGGGGAGCATCCTGTCTGTTACTGTTCTCTTACCGCTTTTTTCCTCGGGAGCGGACCGGGTGCAAGTGCAAGGTATAGCACCACACCCAATACGACCACCCCTACCAAGAGCAGGATCCAAAGCAGGCCGGATGACCTGCCTGCGTCTGTTGCGGCAGGACCCAGCTCCAGGTCAGCTGCCGTCAGTTCAAATTCGAATGTCTCCATAGGTTAACTGCGCTTGAGGATGGTTACTAATGTTTTACCCCT
This sequence comes from Pontibacter sp. MBLB2868, assembly GCF_051904785.1. Classification (NCBI taxonomy): domain Bacteria; kingdom Pseudomonadati; phylum Bacteroidota; class Cytophagia; order Cytophagales; family Hymenobacteraceae; genus Pontibacter; species Pontibacter sp. MBLB2868. The sequence goes on from NZ_CP196710.1 coordinate 2,297,855, forward strand.
GTCCGCGTAGGACCAGGCGAAGCGGCCCGTGCAGTGGTAGACCTTGCCGTCTACTTTCTCGCCGGATAAAAAGAAGCCGGCATGGTAGCCCCTGTCTCGCATCAGCTGCACGGGGATGGGCTCAGCGCCATAGGCGGCGTGAAGCTCTTCCAGCACCCCCTCATTGTGCAGGACCTTTTGTAGCAGCGTGACGAAAGGCTCCTGTTCCCATACGGCTTCCCTCTCCTCCCTTGCCTGCTGCTGCAGGTCCTCGAGCTTGCTTGTCACCTCAACCAGGCGTTCCTGCAGCACATGCGTGTCTGTGCCAAACAGGGTGGTGGTGAGCAGGTAAGAAACGTACTGCGACATGCTCATTTCCAGTCCGGCTGCCCCTTTTCGCAGTTGCGCATCGGTGAAGCAATCGACGCGGCCGGCAACGGGCATGGTGCGTTCTGCTTTCTTTTTCATGATGGCTTTACGTTAGATGGATCAAAGGTGCGCCAGTTGGTTGCCTCCGGCTCAAACACCACCACGTTGCACATGCCCAGGATGCGGTCCAGGGTCCGCTCGCCGTAGGTGCCCAGGATTTCTTCACTGCGGTAGTTCGTGGTAAAGTAAGTGAGGATGTTCTGGTAAGTGTACAGCTTGTAGCGCTCCTCGATCACTTCGGTCATGAACATGATCTCCGGTCCACCATAGTGCCGTGCCGGGCGCTCTGAGAGTATGTCATCGTAGAGCACCGGCACCAGGTCCTTGCCCCGGAGTCGCACCTGGGCAAGGCTTTTGATGATGCCAGACCCGAACTGCTCAAACTCATGCAGCAAAGCCTGCACGTGCCTGACAGCAAAGGACTTGTCCACGCCGGCCCTGTTCAGGCAAATACGCAGCAGGTGAAAGAAATGGGTCTTGCCCTGTCCCGGTAATCCAGTGACCAACAGGCCCTTGCTCGGCTTCATGCCATAGCGCCTGAGCGCCACCGGGTCCTGGGTGAAGTTGGCGCATATCCGGAGCAAAGGCTCCAGGTTATGCGCATCCACGTAAAACTCCTCGGACCAGTTAAAAAGGTGCTTCTCCCGCCGTTCCCTCTCATGCTGCAGCCTGACGTTTTGGAGCAGCTGCTCAGCTGTCATGTCCAGAGGACGATTAGAACTGGGTTCCTTCGTACTTCCTGATCTCAAGGTGCTTAAAAGGTCTTTTCCTTGCGCTATAAGGGCTATTGATTGCATCTATTCTGTTTTGTTTTTGGTTAAAAATATGAGACATGGTAATCCACTTTTCGACGGCGGCGAGCAGACTCCTCATCTTGGCGCTGCCCATCACCCAGCCATTGGCCGAGTAGTTGACATAGAACTTCCTGGACTCCTCCACCAGGTCTAGCCCCGCGGTGAGTGTGTCGGGCAGCTCCTGCATGCAGGCCCTTACCTGCTCAACGGAGGGCGTAGCCCCATTTGAAAATGAAAATGAATTATTTTTAACAGACGGGTGAGCGCCCCCGCTCCATTCTGTTCCGCCATTCCTGTTGTCATTACTTATGTCATTCTTATATATAAGGAGTGACCCAGTCTCCGGGTGACGCGTTTGTCCATGGGACGGGACAGGCGTGTCTGGGGCCTGTCCTTCATTTGTCCCTACCAGGGGCAGTAAATGGATCTCCCGGCGGTCAAACATTTCGCGGTTGACCACCGTCCGTACATAGCCCAGCATCTCCAGCTTCTTGAGCCAGCGGGAGATGCTCTTGGTGCTCTTGTCGAACAGCGCGGCGAAGTGCGCGTTCTTGGCCCAGCAGTGGTTCTTGCTTCCGCACAGGGCCACCAGCTCCCCGTAGAACATCTTCTCGGCCGCGTTCAGGAGCCTGTTGAAGCGCACTTGGTGCGGGATTACCGCTTTGTTGTGGGGCTTGTGCACAGTTACCATGACCTGCCCCCTTTCCCCTTGTAGGCAGTAGCCGTGCGTGCGATCTCGTCAGCGGTGCGTTGTTCGTTGCGCAGCATGAAAGCCACCACGTCCTCTTTCAGGAAGTAATTCTTCTTGCCCTCGGGCTTGTAGAATTTGATCTTGCGCTGGCTGGTCAGGCGGTAGAGATGGTCCTCTGACACATCCAGCATGTAGGCAGTCTCCCGTGCGTTTAAGACTTGCTTGGCCTCTATGGCCTAGGACTGGTAAATATTGTGGAGCAGCTCTGTCTGCAACTCCATGCCTTGTTTGGTGAAGGCTACCTGTTCGTCCTGCTTCGCTGCGAGGCGGTCGAACAACTCTGTAAGGTTTACTTTTTCCATAACTGTTTTTGTTTGGAGTTGTGAAAGTAAATAAGCCTTACCCAAAAGAAAATGTCCGACGTTTCAGCGTCGGACATAGCAAACAAATAAGATTAAGAATGTGGGTAAATTCTTAGTTGTCAACAAAAATCAGCGCTCTTAAAACCGTTGATCTAGTAACTATTTAATCTTTAGAACATTCTTTACCACATCATCCAGCTTGTAGGACCAAGATGGTAAAGAATTACTACTTTCTTTGTAAAGGCAGGCTCTATAACGCGCGTCAACGAGCATGCCATGGGTAACGTGTTTTAAGCTGCCCTTCAAATCAACATAGGCAAAGCTAGAAACTAGTCTTTCGTATAGCCACGGAATGACTAGAGTATCAAGCGCCAAAGCTTCTTTTTGTTTTGCAGCCTGAAGCATCTGTGCTGGTGCTTCGAGCAATGATTCTTGTAGTAACCTTTCTGACAGATAAATCAGGCTAGGCAGGCCACGTTGCATCCACACCACTTTAACAGGGGCTCTGTTAGAAGTGAACAGCAGGAAAAAGTGTTCAGGGGAAGTCTGGGAATAGATAAAGCCTAACTTTTTCAATTCAGTAAAGAGAGCGTCCAACTGCCTGCGTTTTAAAGAGCTTTCTTTCCATTGAAGTGTGGGCGCCAAGTCCCCTGAGGACATCCAACTGTCGAATCCCTGCTGCAGTAACCCGATAAGCTCATCCAAAAAAACTCTGATCTTTACCGGCTCTTTCTCTACCTGAAGGTAATTCCATATATCCCTGGGACTCATGATGAATTCAGCGGCTTCTTCTTCAGATCTTACGTTAAGGTACTTCTTAATTAGCTCCTGCTCTATTACTTCACTTGTAAGTCGAAGTCTTATATCCTGAAGTATTCCTTTACATCGAAGTAGAGCTTTATGAGCTTTTTGATAAGCTGCTGTTAATTGTACATAGAAGCTGTGTTCATCTACCGCTTCATAAACTAACTGTTTATGTAGTAAAGCAACATCTTCTAACCCTAAAGTGTATCCTTCCCGAAGAACCCTCGAAGCCCAGTCCTGCACGCGCTCAGCAACTGCTGTAGGATACTGCCGCAGGATATTGTCGTTCAGATGCTCAACTGATTCATCCATACTCAAGCTGTAGAATGTGTTTTAATTAGAAGTTTATCACAGGCAGATTCTCCACCGCCTTTTCTTTCAGGGAATCCACGAGCCTGACGTACTTTTGGGTCTCCACCAAACTGGAGTGCCCCAGCAGACCCGACACAGAGCGTATGTCTGCCCCGGAAAGCAAGAGATTCGTACCGAAAGAGTGGCGGGCACAGTGCCAGGTGACCTTCTTGTTCAGCTTCGCCTTGTCTGCCCACTTCTGCAGGTGCTTGGCACAGGTGGTATTAGAGGGCAAGTTGAACACCGGTTGGCGACGGTTCCTGTCTTCCTCTGCCCTGGTTCTTTTCTTTGCTGCAGATTTGTCTGCATCAGCTTCTTTCGGCTTTGGCCGCTCCCCCAGTAAATGAAGCGCCGTTTTGTTCAGGTTAACCACCACGTCTTTGCTGGTTTTCTGCTGCTTGAGGCGCATCACGTTTTCGGCAATGGAAGACCAGTCCAAATCCTTCACGTCACAGAAGCGAAGCCCTGTCACGCAACTAAACAGAAAAGCGCGTTTAACCTCCGACAGATAACACTCCTCATTAGCCAGCTTCTGGATCTCCTCCATCGTGAGCACCTCCTTCTCAATCCCCGCCGTGTGGCGGTTCTCCACCTCCTCTGCTGGGTTCTGCCCAATAAGCCCCTCCTTCATGGCCTCTTTGAGGACTTTCCGGAATTTCTTGAAGTAGTTGTAGGGTGTGGAGCCCGAGCAGTGCTGCTCCAGGTACAGGCGGAAACGGGAGCACACCCGCACGGTCACCTCACTGAAGGGAAAGATCGGCGGGTTACCGACAAACTTCTTGAACTGCGAGGCCATGGCTTTGATCACGCGGGCGTCTTTCTTGGGGTACAGCTCCGTGTACTCATCCAAGAAAGCAAGGAAGTTCGCCTTTCGCTGCACAGACGCCTTCACGATGAGCGTGTTCTTGGAGAGCTGCAGTTCCCGCTCCGAGCGAATGCGCTCTGCCAGCAGCTGGTTGTCTTTGTTGGCTGTCCGCTCCTCCGGCGTTTTGGGGCTGGCTGTCAGGTGAAGTCCCAGGAAATCGTACTTTCGCTTTCCGTTCTCGTTATAGTCTAGGTAGAAGGACTCGCCGCCGGACGGGAGCAGGCGGGCACGTAGTTTTACAAGCTTGCCTTTCACGACCACACGGGTCTGGGGCACCTTAGCTGGAGCTGCTTGGATAGAGGGTGTTGCCATGGGTTTCGTTGGATTATTTTGATTCTTTTTTGCAGACCATCAAACGTACCAAAAGCAAATGAGAGTAACAAAAAAGTAACAAAATATATTTTGTTACGGCTATACTTAGCCAAATCCTGCATGACAAAAGTGTCTAAAACGGCTGTAAAAGCGGTTTTATATGTTCTTGGTTGGCAAGAGTCAGGGGCTGGGTTGCCCTACGGGCTACTGAAAGGGAAAAGCTGATTTCACAATCACTTTTCCCTTTTTCTTTTGCCTCCAAAAACTGCTGCACGAGGCTGGAAAGGTCGAAAAAGCAATCTGCATTTTAAGTTCGATAACTATCATTTCCCCATCATAATACACACCCTCGGAAACAACATCGCCTGTAGCTGCATTCTACCCTGCACATTTACCTAGACCTAAATAGAAAGACTATATACTATCCAAACATCTGGTTTTTGAAACAACCGGAGGCATGATATGCAATAGGAAGTTTTCCCAGATTTGCCTCAGATACGGGCATCTACTCCTAAAACCATAAAAAGAGAATTGTAAGGCTTCCCATCCTGCAATTCATGCTTTTCACCCACATATATAATAACGCGTGATACGTTACATGACGAAGATTATGCTATGTAATACATGTTTCAGTTTATCCATATTAATCATTGCTTCATTGCTTAAAGAGTTACTTAGTAACCCCTGCCTATACATTCCCATAGCATAAGTATAGAATGAATATCATAAAATAGCCTGATCAATATCAGGCTATTGGACTTTACCAAAATTTATGGTTTGCGTATATTTGTACAAGTGAAACAGCTTACAGCCATATTACTCCTTTTAGTGTATACATGCACGGGCAATGTTCTAGAACAGTTGCAGAAGGCTCCATTGCTGGGTGAGCATTTCCGAGAACATCAGGCACTTGAGAAGGACATTACTGTTTTAGAGTTTCTTGTGATCCATTATTTCAGTGGTAAAGTAAAAGATGCAGACTATGAACGTGATATGCAGTTGCCTTTTAAAACAACTGATTTTTTAGCCACGGCCAGTGCACAGGTCTTTATGCCAGCCTACTTTCCGGACCTAAAGTTTGCCCGGCCTCAATTACCACCCACTTTTACTGTCGTCGAGAACGACAGCTCTTTACCTTCACAATTCCTTTTTACGATTTGGCAACCGCCAAAGTATTGTTAATTTCTCTTATACCCACCTACCGTCAAATTTGATGGGTAAGGCTGCTATGCTTACTTCTTTAAATAAACGAAGTTAGTACCGGCAATCACAATAAAATCACGTAAAACATAAGAATAAGCAATGAATCATTTACATATTCATTTGCTGCTGCCTTATATCCTGTCTGTTAAGTGCATAACAGGCAGAAGCGTAAGGTCTCATTTAGAGCAAAAGCAGCGCTATGAAAGATCAATTGGCATTCCTGCAACTACAGCTATTCTCTACCGCCTTATCCATCAACCAAATCCGGATAAGGCTCCTACCCTTTTACGTCCCTTGCTGTTATACAAGTGTACAGCAGAGCAACCAAATGCTCCACAGCCTGCACATCTGCATTATCTCAAAAGCAAAATAAAAAAATAAGAAAGGAGGATTGCCATGCTTGACAAGATCATTTCCTTTTCCATTCATAACAAACTCATCATCGGTATTCTGGTACTGGCACTCATAGCGGCAGGAGCTTACAACGTTACTCAACTACCTATAGATGCAGTTCCGGATATCACCAATAATCAGGTGCAGGTCATTACTGTGGCGCCATCGCTGGGTGCGCCGGATGTAGAGCGCCTGATAACGTTTCCGGTAGAGCAAGCCACACGCAACATTCCGGGAATGAAAGAAATTAGAAGCTTTTCCCGCTTTGGCCTTTCGCTGGTGACGATCGTGTTCGAAGATGGGGTGGATGTTTACTGGGCCCGGCAACAGGTAACGGAGCGGCTGCAAGGTGTACAATCCCAGATTCCACAGGGTGTGAGCACACCAGAGTTAGGCCCAGTTACTACCGGCCTGGGAGAAATTTACCAGTATGTGGTACGGCCAAAAAAAGGCTATGAATCCAAATACAACGCAATGGAGTTGCGCACCATTCAGGACTGGATTGTACAGCGGCAGTTGTTGGGTGTTCAAGGCGTAGCCGATGTGAGCAGCTTTGGAGGTTACCTGAAGCAGTATGAAATAGCGGTGGATCCCTCCAGGTTAAAGTCTTATGGCATCACCATTTCAGATGTCTTTACTGCGCTGGAAAACAACAACCAAAATACGGGGGGTGCCTATATTCACAAAGGACCGGCAGTACTTTTTATTCGTAGCGAGGGCCTGTTGGGTAGCCTCGACGACATCCGGGGAATTGCTATCAGAAATACAGAAAATGGCGCTCCTCTGTACCTGCGTGATGTAGCCGAGGTAGGCTTTGGAAATGCTACTCGCTATGGCGCCATGACCTATAATAACCAGGGGGAAGTGGCCGGTGCGGTGGTGATGATGTTGAAAGGAGCCAATAGCAACGAAGTTATTAAAAATGTAAAAGAGCGAATTGCCCAAATTCAGAAGACGCTGCCCGAAGGAGTCGTGATCGAACCGTTCCTTGACCGAACTAAAATGGTGAACAATGCCATTGATACTGTCAAGAAGAACCTGGCAGAAGGTGCACTGATCGTAGTGTTTGTACTGGTGTTGTTTCTCGGCAATTTACGTGCAGGGCTGTTGGTCGCCTCGGTTATCCCTTTGTCTATGCTCTTTGCCATTATCATGATGAACAGCTTTGGCGTGAGCGGTAACCTGATGAGTCTGGGAGCTCTGGATTTCGGTCTGATTGTAGATGGAGCAGTAATTATTGTTGAGTCAGTGCTCCATACTTTTCAAGTGAATAAACACTTTGGCAACACTGCCCGATTGCATCAATCCGAAATGGACAAGACTGTGAAGCACTCGGCGAGCCGCATGATGAACAGTGCCATTTTCGGACAGGTCATTATCCTCATTGTCTACCTGCCGATCTTGACGCTACAGGGCATCGAAGGTAAAATGTTTAAGCCAATGGCCATGACAGTATCTTTTGCCCTGCTCGGTGCCGTTATACTTTCGCTTACCTATGTGCCTATGATGAGCGCGCTGTTTTTAAGCAAGAAGGTTAGTCATAAAACAAACTTCTCTAATAAGTTGATGGCCCAACTGGAACGGTTTTATGAAAAACGCCTGCGTCGCGTCATAAAATACCCTAAAATGGCTGTGGCCAGTGCCGGGCTGCTGTTTGCGAGTGCTGTGCTTGTGCTGCTGTCACTTGGAGGAGAATTTATACCGGCGCTGGAAGAAGGTGACTTTGCCGTGGATACCCGCGTGCTGACGGGTAGCAACCTGAATACCAGCATCGAATCCACACAAAAGGCATCGGGAATACTTTTAAACAGGTTCCCGGAAGTTGAGAAGGTGGTAACAAAGATCGGTTCCGGCGAAATACCGACTGATCCGATGCCCATTGAAGCCAGTGACATGATGGTAATTCTGAAACCGAAGGCAGAATGGACCTCCGCTTCTACTTTTGATGAGTTAGCTGAGAAAATGGGCGAAGCCCTGCAGGATGTACCGGGAATTACGGCTGGTTTTCAGTACCCGGTGCAGATGCGATTCAATGAACTTATGACTGGTGCACGGCAGGATGTGGTTTGCAAAATATTTGGGGAAGATCTGGATACGCTGGCACATTATGCTACCCTTTTAGGCAATATAGTAAACACCGTGGAAGGTGCCACGGCCCTGTATGTGGAGACTGTGACGGGTATGCCGCAGATCGTTATCAAGTATAACCATGCCGCCATTGCTCAGCACGGCACCAATATTGCCGACATCAATCGTACGGTAAATGCAGCTTTTGCGGGTGTCAGCAGCGGATTGATATTTGAGGGTGAGCGACGTTTTGAACTAGTGGTACGCCTGCAGGGTGAGCTACGCCAGAACTTGGCTGACGTTCAGAATCTACTCATTCCTACCCCATCCGGACAGCAGGTGCCATTGTATTTGTTGGCTGATGTAAAACTGGAGGAAGGACCCTATCAGATACAACGTGAGGACGCCAAGCGCCGCATCATCGTAGGTTTTAATGTCCGGGGTCGTGATGTGCAGAGTATTGTGGATGAACTGCAGCAGAAGGTAGCAAATCAGATGCAGTTGCCCCCGGGCTACTACATTGTGTACGGCGGTGCTTTCGAAAACCTGGAGGCTGCCCGCAAGCGCCTTTCACTGGCGGTGCCGGTATCGCTGGCGCTCATTTTCCTGCTGCTTTACTTTGCCTTCCGGTCTATACGGTATGGCTTGCTCATTTATTCTGCTATTCCACTTTCTGCAATTGGTGGTGTATTTGCGCTGGCGTTGCGCGATATGCCTTTCAGTATATCGGCTGGTGTCGGTTTTATCGCCCTTTTTGGAGTTGCCGTGCTTAACGGCATTGTGATGATAGCTGAATTTAACCGCCTCCGGGCAGACGGCGGCAGAGACCTGCATGAGATTGTTCTGGAGGGCACTAAAACGCGTCTTCGGCCTATTCTGATGACAGCTTCAGTTGCTTCCATGGGATTTCTGCCAATGGCTTTAAGTACAGGAGCCGGTGCTGAGGTACAGCGTCCGTTGGCTACGGTAGTAATCGGCGGGTTACTGGTAGCAACGTTACTAACATTGTTTGTACTGCCTTCGCTCTACATTCTCTTTGAAAATAGCCCTCATCCTGAAAAACACACAAGAAAGTCAGCTACAACAGCTGTGGGTATACTTTGCCTCCTGCTATTACCACACCTGGGGCTGGCACAACAGCCTGTTTCTCTACAAAGAGCTCTAGCCACAGCGCTCGAACAAAACCCTCAGCTGCAGAACGACCGCTTGCAGGCAGCAGCCCTGCAAAAGCTGAGAGGTACAGCCTGGGACTTACCCCAAACCGTGGTGACAACGGAGTACGGACAGTTTAACAGTGCTTACAACGATACCCGCTTTTCGGTATCACAAGGCCTGAAGTTACCGATGGCCTATTCCAGACAGAAGCAACTACTGGAGCAGGAATGGAAGAAGGGTATACTACAGGCTGAACTGACCGCTTATGAGCTGCAACGGCAGGTGACGCAGGTATATTTTGAGATGCTCTATGCAAACGCCAAAAAACAGCTGCTGCTCCGCACCGATAGCCTTTACATTAACTTTGAGCGTAACGCAGAGCTTCGATTTGCAAAAGGAGCCAGCAACATACTGGAGAAAAACACGGCCCAGACTCAAAGGGGAAAGGTGCGCCAACAGCTGCAGCAGTTACAGCAGGAGATCATCCTTCTTCAGCAACAGTTTAAGCTTCTGCTGCACACCGACACCCTATATGTGCCGGCCACCCACCCGCTTAAAATGGAGCTTGAAACGTTGTATGATAGCTCCGTCATTGCCAGGCACCCTTACCTGCAGGTACTGCAGCAGCAACTGGAAGTAGATCAATCCCGGACAGCAGCAGAGAAAGCACGCCTCCTCCCCGACCTGCTCATAAGCTACTCCAACCAAAGCATACAAGGGGTGCAAAGCGTTGATGGCATCGAACGAACCTACACTACCGGAGATCGCTTCTCCGCTGTGCAGGTAGGCATTGGCGTGCCTCTTTTCTTTGGAGCGCAGAAAGCCCGCATTCAGGCAACCCAGCTGCAGGAACAGATTGCGGTTAATAGTTATGAAGCCGGTAAACTAGCGTTGCAAACCCAGCTGCAAAAGGCTGCAGAACAGTTCCGGATAGCACAAGACATGGTAAACTACTATGAACAAACCGCTTTGCCCAATGCCGACTCAATACTTGAAACAGCCGAACTGCAGTTCCGAAACGGCGAGATAGATTACCTTGAGTGGGTACTGCTCACGGGGCAGGCAATCTCCCTTAAAACAGAATACATCGAGGCTGTCCGAAACTATAACCAAAGTATTTTAGAGATCACCACCTTAACCGGAATTCGATAATACCATGAAAAAAACACTGTATATAATAAGCATTTTTGCTACGCTAATTCTCATAAGCTGTAGTACAGATCAACCTGTAGAGTCAGTGGTAGAGCAAACTACAGAGACAAACCTGGTAAAACTCACACCAGCACAGATGCAGAATGCAAACATAGAAACAGGAAAGCCGGAGCGCCGGAATATTTCCGCTACCCTGCAGGTAAACGGTGTGATGGAGGCGCCGCCGCAGAATATCGTTTCGGTAAGTGTGCCACTGGGGGGCTACCTTAAAAGAATCGAACTGATGCCGGGCATGCATCTGAAGAAAGGGCAGCTGATGGCTGAACTGGAAGATCAAGCCTTTATTGAACTGCAGCAGGATTACCTGACAGCTAAAGCGCGCTTAGCATACCTGGAGGATGAATTTGCTCGTCAACGCGACCTGAATCAGAGCAAAGCCACCAGCGATAAAGTATACCAACAAACTCTTTCAGAATAAAAAAGGCAGCGGGTACTGTTGCAGGCTCTAGCCGAAAAGCTGCGCCTGGTGAACGTGAATCCTAACAGCCTCACCGAAGACAAACTCACCCGCACCCTGCGCCTCTACTCCCCCATTGATGGCTACGTGACCAAAATAAACGTTAACGTCGGAAAATACGTGGTACCAACTGATGTGCTTTTTGAACTGGTGGACCCCGACGATCTGCACCTAATGTTAACTGTTTTTGAGAAGGACCTGGACAAGCTGGATATCGGCCAGAAAGTGGTTGCCTATCGTGCCAACCAGCCAGAGAAAAAGTATGTAGCAAAGGTAGTTTACATTGGCAAGGACGTAAACGATGACAGGGCTGTAGAAGTGCACAGTCACCTGCAGGGAGAGGCGCCAGCCCTGGTACCTGGTATGTTCATGAACGCTGAAGTGGAAGTACAAAGCAGGAATGCCTATACTTTACCCGAGGATGCTTTTGTGCATTTTGGTAACAAAGAGTATGTATTTGTGGTACAAAAAAACGGCATTTTTGAAATGATAGAAGCAGAAACAGGTAATTCGGAGCATGGATATACGGCACTGCTGCCAAGTTCCGGATTAGCACCCGAAAAACAGACTTTTGCCACCAAAGGTGCCTATACTTTGCTGATGAAGCTTAAAAATAAAACGCAGGAAGACTAAACCTTAACATATTTGATAATGGCTGCAACGCATTTGAACAAGGATACCAAGTATACTGATAGCTTACAAACAGAAGTTGACGCTGCTTTTTTATATAATCGCGTTGCAGATGCAGAAAGTGTTCCTGCCATTGCTGACATGTTCCGTGAACTTGGCGGCATAGAGCATGAACATGCTGCAAAAATGATCGAAAGGTTTAGCCGCGAGGGGAAAAAAGTAGAACTGCCTACTCCCTCATGGCGTGCCCGCGTGCTAGATAAGATCGGCAAAGTACTGGGTTATGGTTATGTGATTGGTGTCCTGATGGATACGGAGAAAAGTATAGGGGCTGCCCAGGTCAGGTTGAAGGAACAAGGGCAGATCCCTGTTTCAGGCGATGAGGCAAACCATGTAAAAATATTGCAGAACCTGATCAACAACAAGAGCAAAGTTGCCGGAGAACATATCTCCCGGATAGAGGGAAAACACAGGAGCATTGGCGGAAATGCTTTACGGGCCGCAGTGCTTGGTGCCAACGACGGGTTAGTATCAAACATGAGCCTGGTGATGGGTGTGGCCGGCGCTACTGATGGCCAAAGCGGGGTGCTGCTGGCGGGTATGGCAGGCTTATTAGCTGGAGCGCTGTCAATGGCGCTGGGCGAATGGATCTCGGTAAAAAGCTCACAGGAGCTGTACGAACGGCAAATGGCACTGGAAATGATTGAGATCGAGACTAACCCCGAAGGCGAAATGCGGGAACTTGCACTTATTTACATGGCCAAGGGCATACCTCAATCGCAGGCGCACGAAATGGCTGTATCTGCCATTGAGGATACAGATCGTGCCCATGATATTCTGGTGAAGGAAGAACTTGGCATTAACCCGGATGAACTGAAAGGATCACCCTGGGAAGCAGCAATTGCGTCTTTTCTGCTATTTGCTTTAGGAGCCATACTTCCGGTTATTCCATTTTTCTATACTTCCGGCTATGCAGCAATCATACAAAGCCTCGCATTTAGCACTGTCGGGCTTTTTGTAATTGGCGCAGCCATTACGCTCTTTACGGGTAAAAGTGTCTGGTACTCCGGTTTTAGACAGGTACTCTTCGGCCTTGCTGCAGCAGCTATCACGTACATTATTGGTAAGATAATTGGTGTATCTATTGCAGGATAGATTTTTTAATGAATCACTTTAACAGTGACAAGGATTGTATAAGTATAGCACCAATACAAGGAAGTGTTTGCTAACTTACACCTTCAAGAATTACGCCTTACCTCTTACCCTGCAGTTTAGTTAGTGATGAAAGCCTTTACTTCCTCTCTCAAATATTTTATTGTTCAGACACTAAACCTGTCAAACAAGGATGCTATTTGTTACATTCTGTCGCGTAGGGTATTGGTTAATGGTAAACAGGCAACATTGAGTCAGGAGCTTTTACCGGAAGATGAGGTACTGGTGGATAACATAGTGGTTAAGGAATCAATAAAGAATATATACATAGCTTATCATAAACCACAGGGCGTAGAATCTACTATGAACGCTCAAATAGAGAACAACCTGGTAGAAGCATTGGGCGTTTCAGATCGTGTTTTCCCTGTAGGAAGACTTGATAAAGCATCAGAAGGACTTATGCTGCTCACCAATGATGGAAAAGTATCCTTTGAGATACTACACGCAGAAAAGCACCAGGAAAAGGAATATAAGGTTACCGTGGATAAGCCATTAACACCGCAAGCAATCGAATGCCTTGCAGCAGGTGTTGTCATTATGGGTAAAAAAACGCGGCCCGCAAAAGTAAGCCAGGTAGATGAAACAACTTTTAACATTATCCTGACCCAGGGACTTAACCGACAAATCAGGAGAATGTGCTATAAACTGGGATACCAGGTGGAGAAACTTGTGCGTACCCGTATTATTACCCTTGACATCGGAAATTTAGCACTCGGCGAATGGCGTTTTCTAAGTCAGTCAGAAATCAATGACTTATTGCAAAAGATAGCTACCTAATTTATTGCCTGGTATGGGACTTGCTTCTCTTTATCTCACCAAAACCCGTTGCAATAGTAGTCACAAAAGTGTGGCTGCTACGGGAGGAGCGAGTTCAGAACAGACTTAACAAAGCATTTGTAAATTCAAGACCTAAGGAATTTTTTAAGATTTAAGCCGTTATACTGGAGATGTTAATTTATATTTAACCAGGTTTTTGTGTTGGCAGTTCGAAGTATGACCTTTTTTAGATTACAGTTTCTTTTGACCAGATGTTTCATCGCATTCCTGGTAGGCTTATCCCTCTTTTCTTGTCAGGAAACAAAAAAAGATAAGCCTCAGTTAGTTTCTCATCCCAAAAAACAAGAGACTACCCGGCAGAAGGTGGTAGTACCGGCATCATTTACCAAAAAGACTGCTACTAAACTGGGAACCCAACTTGATTCTATTTTCACTTACTTTAATAAGCGGAAAGGATTTAATGGCACCGTGCTGGTTACAAAGTATGACCGGGTGATATATAAAGGGGCCTTTGGATATGCTGATTTTCAGCACAAAGACACCTTAAATACGCAAACAGCTTTTCAGCTTGCCTCCGTATCCAAACAATTCACGGCTATGGCAATCATGATATTGAAAGAGCAGGGCAAGCTCAGCTATGATGATAGTGTGCAGCAATATATCCCTGACTTTCCTTACCAGGGCATCACCATACGTGCCTTGCTTACCCATAGGTCTGGTCTAGCTAATTATACTTATTTCAGCGATGAACTTTGGCCAGACAGAAGTGTCCCCATTACCAACGGAGATGTTCTGCAACTGATGGCAGTGCATCACCCCAGAGAATATTTTCCGCCTAATACCAGATTTGATTACAGCAACACGGGTTACATGTTGTTAGCTTCCATTGTAGAAAAAGCTTCAGGTGTTCCTTTTGCCACTTTTATGCAAAAGCAGATCTTTGAGCCCCTGCACATGAATAATACCTTTACTTATAACGACAGCTTAAATACGCAGCAAGAGAATGTAGCTATAGGGCATGTTGGCGGCAGAAGGAAGAAACTACCGGATTACCTGGATACTGTGCTTGGTGACAAAGGCGTCTACTCCACCGTGGAAGACCTATACAAGTGGGACCAGGCGCTTTACACAGAGAAGCTGGTTAAGCAGGAGACGCTTCAGGAAGCTTTCACCGGCTCCCGCTTACGTAAGCACAAAGACGAAGATTATGGATTTGGATGGCGTATCCGGCCGCTTGATAACGGTGACACAGTCGTATACCATGCTGGCTGGTGGCATGGCTATAACTCCTATTTGCTACGGAACCCCAAGGATCACAGCGCTCTAATTGTGCTGACAAACGTATCTAACGGAAGTCTGAGATATATGAAGGAGCTTCAACATTTTCTGTATCCCGCTCAACCCGTTCAGGATAACGGCAATTCAGATACTTCAAAAGTTACGCATACTGCATTAAATCAATAACCCAGGTTTAACGCCTTCCTTTATAGTTAAAAACCTGGTAAGTATAACTCATCCCCCTCCCTGGTGGGGCAAGGGTTGCGGTGCACACCTATACAACAGATGTGCACCGCAACCGACAAACTGGTTATTTAATCAAAAGCCTTTTGCCCTGAAAAGCTTGTTTCCTCAAGTGATGATGGCATAAAAGCATCAGGAGTGATCAATTGCACTTTTAAACTGATTTTCCGGGAGGTTTACCCGAAACGTAATGACCAAATTAGTCGTAAAGTCAGACTTAAGCTAACAACAAGTATAGTATGTCATATATATTTCAGGATTGGAATGCAAATAAGAACAACTTGAAAGGCAGAATTGTCATGGTGTTGTTCCGCCTTGCCCGTCCGGCCTCTATCAATAAGTTTTTCAGGATCATCTGGCTCCCTTACCTTGCATTTTATAAACTCTTAGTAGAATGGTTCATGGGCATAGAGTTGCCCCATTGGACGACAGTTGGCAAAGGATTCTACCTCGGCCACGGCCATGCCCTGGTAGTAAATGGGTGCACCATAATTGGCGAAAATTGCTTTTTCAGGCACTCCACCACGCTTGGTAATATCCGGTACGATGATGGTTCCTACTCGGGCTCACCTGTAATTGGCAATAATGTTGAACTAGGGTCAAATGTCTGTATCATCGGTGAAGTGAGGGTTGGCAATAATGTACGTATCGGAGCAGGCTCCGTAGTGGTGAAAGATATACCCGATAATGCTGTAGCTGTCGGCAATCCAGCGAGAGTGATAAGGATGATAACACCCGTGGAACAGGAGACATCCATAAAAAAGACTCCGGTTGAAGCTTAGACAAAAGTATAAAAGGGGATTCCTCCCCCGGCAGAATTAAAACTGAACCATCGCTCCAGACATGCAGCAACTACTTCATGCTCAGTAAGCTTGTATCATGTACTAATGGATTAGTGTATACAGTCCTCCTACTACCTGTAAACTAAAAAACTGGGTAACTCCTATAGCAGTATATTTAATCCGGTAATTATAAATACCTATGTTGGAAGCATTTTATGTTTCTAAAGGGTAAATTGCCTTACTTTTAAAGTAAATAGTTGATTTGTTGCCTCTCATAACATCCATTCTAGTCCCGGTAGTAGAATACCAGTGCCACTTATGTCCGTAGATCACACTATTCCACATTTACCATCCTTGCTGGATAATGACTTTTACAAGATCACGATGCAGCATGCTGTTGTAAAGCTGTTCCCGAGAACCAAGGCCAGGTACCAGTTCATAAACCGTGGCAAACACGCTTTCCCTGCTGGATTCGGAGTGGCATTACGACAAGCTGTTGACGCGATGACCAGTCTGCGTTTGACTAAAGAGGAAAAGAATTTCTTGTCTGTTACATGTCCTTACCTCGACCCAACTTACCTTGATTTCCTGCAGGGATACTGTTATGACCCTGATGAGGTAACTATTTCACAGAAAGGAGACCAACTGCACGTTTCAATAGAAGGTTACTGGTACCGTACTATACTTTGGGAAGTGCCGCTAATGGCCTTGATATCTGAACTATATTACCCGATGAGCCAGCTACAACGGATATCTGACGAAAAAGTAAGAAGTGTTGCCCGTAACAAGATCGGGAAATACAAAGAACTGGGAGTAGTTATAGCTGAATTTGGCACCCGCCGAAGGCATTCCCTGAAAGTACATGAGTTGATCGTGGATACGCTAAAGCAGTACGGGAGCGGTAGTTTTGCAGGAACAAGTAATGTTTACCTGGCGCATAAAAAACAGGTCAAGCCTATTGGTACGCATGCGCACGAATGGTTCATGTTTCATGCTGCCCGTTATGGTTTTAAAATGGCTAATACCTTAGGCTTACAGCATTGGGTACAGGTTTTCCGTGGCGATCTGGGGATAGCTTTATCAGACACGTATACCACAGAGGTTTTCATGAATCAGTTTGATAAGATGTTTACAAAGCTGTTTGATGGCGTAAGGCATGACAGTGGTGATCCTATTGTGTTTGCGCAAAATATTATACATCATTACGAACGAATGGGCGTAAATCCTCAGTCTAAAACCATTGTATTCTCTGATGCCCTCAATTATGAAAAAGTAGCCCGCATCGCTGCTTTCTGCAAAGGCAAAATCGGCGTTTCTTTTGGTATCGGCACTAATTTCACAAATGATGTAGGGCTCGAACCACTGAACATGGTAATTAAGATGACAGAGACACAGCCGGAAGGGTTAGAGTGGATGCCAGTGGTGAAATTATCAGACGAACCCGGAAAGCACACAGGTGATGAGGCCACGATACAGTTAGCTAAAACAATATTAAACATCCATAACTGATAGCATGAAGGCACTGCTGCTTATCGATATTCAAAATGACTTTTTACCGGGTGGTAAACTTGCTGTACCTGAAGGGGACCAGATCATTCCTATAGTAAATCAAATGCAGGATAAATTTGATCTTGTAGTAGCTACCCAGGACTGGCACCCGGCCAACCACCAAAGTTTTGCATCCAACCACATTGGCAAACAGGCTTTCGAGGTAACCGAGTTACTGGGTATGGAACAGGTGCTCTGGCCTGACCACTGCGTTCAGGGTACATCGGGCGCTGAGTTATCCGAAGATCTTAATAGGCACAGCATTGAGGCAATATTCAGGAAAGGAATGGATCCTGCTATCGACAGCTACAGCGGTTTTTTTGACAATGGGCGTTTACGCTCCACGGCTCTGGCTGACTTCCTGCTCGGCAAACAAGTGAAGGAGGTGTATCTGGCAGGGCTGGCAGGTGACTATTGCGTGTATTTCTCTGCTAAAGACGCCCTCCTGGAAGGGTTTCAGACATTTGTTATCGAAGATGCTACACGCTCAATAGACGTACTGGGCTTTGAAAGAGCAAAAAAGGATTTACAGCATATGGGGGGCGTTATTGTACACAGCAACATGTTGTAGATAGGGTTCATTATCTATCTGTAGGTCTTCTCTGAATTTATTAAAAACGCTACCTAACCTGAGGTGGCGTTTTTTGTTTCCGGTACAATTGCATGTGCCTGGTGAATTGTCACGTATTACCCAGCCATTTTTTTAAGCATCCCCTGTGCTGTAAACACTTTTCAAATTATTCATTTAGAGTCCTCGTCAGCAACTTTACCTTAAAAATCAGACTGGTTTCTTACGTAATTTTTCGCTTTACCCTTCAATTTACTATTGTAAAACTTACAAACAGCGCTAACGTAAGATGATATTGTAATTATCTGGTTTACAATAAAACTATTGTAATTAATTCTCACAATGGTTTCGGATGTCCAGGTACATATATAAGAAACAAAACGCCCTAACTTCTTATTTTATGAGATTAAATCTACTGCTTAAAATACCTTTCTTCATCTTTCTCACACTGTTCATCTCCTCCTGTACAAAGTCAACTGATGTGATTTACTTCGGTAAGACGAATAAAAGTGAATTTGGCAGTAGAACGGAAAGCCTGGAGCCGGTTATTCAGAAAAATGACCTGCTAAGTATTTCAGTTAGTAGTCTGAATCCGGAAGCATCGGAAATATTCAACGTAAACAGCACGAACACTATCCGGAGTGCCAACGCCTCAAATTCCGTATCACCGGTAACCGGTTATCTGGTAAGCCAGGAGGGATATATCCAATTCCCGATGCTTGGTAAGATTAAAGCTGTTGGCTTAACCAAAAAGACGCTCAAAGAAAGAATAGAAAACGAGTTGATAGCAAGAAAACTCTTAATAGAGCCGATTGTAGATATCCGTTATCTCAATTACAAGGTTTCGGTACTAGGTGAGGTTGCCCATCCTTCGGTACTTACTGTACCTAACGAAAAGCTGACCTTATTAGAAGCACTCGGTCTGGCAGGTGACTTAACTATTTATGCCAGCCGTAACAACGTACTTTTAATAAGAGAGGAAGAAGGCACAAAAAAACTAGTAAGAATAGATCTGACTACAGATGAACTGTTTACCTCCCCGTATTACTATTTGAAATCGAATGACATTATTTATGTGGAACCAAACAAAACAAAAATTGCCTCAACCGGACTTGTGCGGCAGTGGTTGCCACTTGTAATCAGTTCTTTAACATTGGTCGTAGTTAGTATAGATCGTTTGACCAGGTAGATTTAGAAAAAGTGTATGGCTAACTCTGAGGACAATTTATTTACTTCTTTAATTTACAGGTATTTCCCGTACTGGCCATTATTTGTTCTTTTGTTCGCTTTTTCGTGCGGTGCAGCCTGGGGTTACCTGCACTATTTTGCTGTACCATCTTACGATATTGCTGCTTCGCTTCTGATAAAAGATGAACAAAGAGGAGTAAATGACCCTAAGCTCACAGAGTCTATTGATGCTTTTACATCTAATAAAACCGTTGAGAACGAGATTAATATTATACACTCACACGCCTTGATGCAGGTCGTTGTAGATGAGCTTAATCTCTATGCACCCATTTATGAAGAAGACCGGTTTAAATCTATTCCCGCTTATACTTCTTCTCCTATTACAATTAAGCTTAAGTACCCGGAAAAGGCGCAGGAATTTGGTCAGGTTTACTTTTCTTATGACAGCACCCAAAATCAGGTTAAAATTGATAACCTGAAGTATGGGCTCAATAAGTGGGTGAAAACTCCTTACGGAATAATGTGGTTCTCTAAGAACGAAAAACAGCTTAAAACTACAGCTAACCCGCTTTACTTCTCCATCATACACCCTAAAACCGTTACCAATCAACTTCTTGACAAGATCGTTATCCAGGCCTCGAGTAAACTCTCTACTGTTGTAGACATCTTTTTATCTGACCCAATACCGCAGCGAGGAGAGGATATTTTAAATTCGCTGATAAAAACTTATACCAAAGTAGCAGTTGCTGAAAGAAACAAACTTGCCACCAACACCCTCGCTTTTGTAGAGAACAGGATCAAGCTTGTTGAGGATGAATTGAAAGAACTGGAAAACCAGGTTGTAGCATACAAGGCAAAAAATGGCGCCGTTAACCTGAGTGAGCAAGGCAAGCAGTTTCTACAAAATGTGGGAACAAATGACAGAGGCATATCCGAGATCAATACTCAGTTGGCTGTTCTGGATAAGATAGAGAGCTATGTTGTGTCCAAAAATAATTCTGCGGGCATTGTTCCTTCCACACTAGGTGTAAACGACCCTGTGCTATTGCAGCTGTTACAAAAGTTATATGATTCGGAAATACAATACCAGAAATTGAAGGATAATACTGCTGAGAACAACCCGATGCTGGTTTCCATTAAAAGTGAAATAGAAAGCATTAGACCTGGCATACTGGAGAACATCGCGAATCAGCGGGCCAACTTAATTGCTAGCCGAACAAACCTGATGGCAACAAGCAATCAATACAACGCAGCACTACAAGCTATTCCTCAAAAAGAAAGAGAACTGTTGGAAATAAGCAGGCAACAGTTGATCAAAAACAATGCTTACAGCTTTCTGCTTGAAAAAAGAGAAGAAACCGTTTTATCTTATGCCCCAAGTGCAGGCGATGTCAGGGTAGTAGACATGGCTGTCTCTTCTGTTCTGCCTACCAGTCCCAAACCTTTGTACATATACCTGGTAGCTTTAGTAGCATCTTGTGTTATAGGTTTTATTATAGTTGTAGGCAAAGAGCTGCTCAACAGCAAAATATTATTCAGATCAGAAATTGAAAGCCATACGCGTGCTCCTATTGTAGCAGAACTATCCTATGTAAAACAACCAAAAAAAGGTTCTGTTTTTAAAGTACCCACCGAGGCATCTGTTGTAGAGCAATTCAGGCAACTAAGAGCCACCATGGGTTTATACGGACGCACTTTTACTAAAAAGAAAATAATGGTTACGTCAAGCTTACCCGGCGAAGGGAAAAGCTATGTAAGTACCAACTTAGCGCTGAGCCTTGCATCTTCCGGCAAAAAGGTGGCATTGCTCGACTTTGACCTCAGAAACCCCAACACAACAGCTCAGTTTGAGCTGTTTAAAGAGGTTGGCATCATAGATTATTTAAGTTCAGACATCGGAGCGGATCAGATCATCAGGCCAACACAGTTTCCCAATCTATCCATAGCGCCAGCAGGCGTTGAGGTCGGGGATCATACCGAGCTTTTATTAAATGGCAAGCTCGAACAGTTCTTTGCCTACCTCGAAAAAGAGTTTGATTATGTAATTATCGATACACCTCCCTTGGAGCTTGTTTCAGATGGATATTTGCTAACCGAATATTGTGATATTACACTCCTGGTAATGAGGCATGCTTATACCCCAAAGAATTTACTCCAGAGGTTAACTCAAAGCAACAAATTAGACTCTTTAAATAATGTTGCCATTGTTTTTAATGGTATTAAACCACGAGGTTTTGTGAAGGGCCAGTATGGTTATGGGTATGGCTACGGCTATGAAAACAAGTATGGAAACAAAAGTTATAGAACCGGGAACGTAGCGTCGAAGGCCTGATGATTGTATTTGACTACGTAACCTGAATTATTAATTAAGCTGAAACCAAATCTGGCAGATCTGTAAATCGCCGCTTCTTCAGAGGTTAATACTTAAAATGAATCAGTTAAGGTAAATATCACCAAACTGATTTAAAATAAAATAAATTGTTATCCGGGTTATACAATGTGACTGAGGGAAGCGAAGCTTTAGGCCGGATACAAAATACCACAGCAAAGGTGAGCATAATTATGAATGAGAAATGGTACGCAATTTATACAAAACCTCGGTGGGAGAAAAAGGTCGCAGAAGCGCTTTCTACCATTCAGGTAACTAACTATTGTCCGTTAAATAAAGTAGTAAGGCAGTGGAGCGACAGGAAGAAAACGGTGTATGTCCCTTTATTTACCTCCTATGTATTTGTAAACATAACAGACCGGCAACTAGGTGATTTAAAAAAAGTGAATGGGGTTATCAGCTTTGTTAGTTGGTTAGGTAAACCAGCTGTTATCAAGGATGATGAGATCGACAAGATCAAGCGATTTCTGGGGAAGTATGAGCAGGTAAAGATCGAAAAGAATGAGGTGCAAATTGACGATAAGGTTAAAATAACGCAGGGAACCCTTTTAGATAAAGAAGGTACTGTGTTAGCTTTCAAAAATAATCTGATCAAGGTGGCGCTGCCATCGCTTGGCTATACCTTGATCGCAGAAGTAGACAGGTCTAGTTTAGAGAAAGTTCCCCAGAGAACCGGATCCTAGCCTTGAGCGTGGTAACACAGCATGTGCAAAAGCAAACTCCTGCATTTAGTGTTTGCTGGCTCCTGCATGCCACTTCCCTCTTACCTGATTTCCTGCAAACCTTTTCCAGAACAGCTATCCGGAGTATAACCGATTACCCCAGCAGCATGGTAAATGCTGGTTTTAACTTCATAATAAGCAGACCTATACACAATGAAAATAGCTTTCTTTTATAGAAGATTGAACCAGGGGGGGATTCAGCGCATGATCTTAAACTGTGCCGAGTACCTAGCCAGTTGTGGGCATCAGGTTAGTGTAATCTTAATCAAGAAGGAAGGAGAGTATTTAGATATACTTGATAAAAGGGTCAGGATCATACCTTTTAGAAGAACTGCTAAAAGAAGCCTTTACACTTCATTTAGCGAAATACTCAAAAAGGAGGAATTTGATGTTCTTTTTACTGCATCGCCTCCTCTAAATATCTTTTCTATACTTTGTAAGCTGCTTACAAACACAAAAACAAAGTTCGTAATTTCTGAAAGGAACAATACAGTCTCACTTTTCAGCAACAATAAATTAACCGTATCAAAGCTAACCTTCTTTGGCATACCCTTGGTTTATAGGTTCGCAGATTGCGTTGTGGCTGTTTCCGAGGGGCTGGCCGATAACCTGTCTTCTATCGCAATGATACCTAAGAAGAAGATAAAGACAATCTATAATCCTGCCTACACTGATCATTTAACCAAGCATATAGATGATGAGATTCACCATCCCTGGCTAAAAAATAAGGAGGTACCTGTGCTGATCAATGTAGCCCGCCTATCTACAGCAAAGAACCAAAAGCTGTTAATACGCGCTGTAGCCAAAGTACTGAAAACAAGGCAGGTAAAACTGATTATTGTTGGTGAAGGGCCGCTGCGTAATAGCTTACAGGATGAAATAAACAAACTGAACCTGCAGGAATCAATCGATATGGTAGGCTTTCAGATTCACCCTGTTTCCTGGATCGCAAAGTCTGATCTTTTCGTCTTATCCTCTGACTTTGAAGGCTTTGGGAATGTAGTAGTCGAGGCTTTAGCAACAGGAATAACCGTTGTAACAACAGCTTGTAATTACGGACCTCCTGAAATTGTCAAAAATGGCGAGTTCGGCTACTTAGCCTCTGTAGGAAATGAGGAAGACCTGGCTGATAAAATCATCTATGCACTGGACCATCCTTTGGAAAAGGAAAAACAAATAGCGCGCGCAAAGGAATTTCATGTCGATACTATCGTACAAAAGTATGATGAATTGTTCTCGAGCCTTGCTTTAGGCTAGTTAAAGTGCTTACTACCAATTGGTAAAAATTACATAGAATAACTCCCATGAAATTCTATAAGCAATACATAGTTCTGATACTGGTGCTGGCAGTAACATTAAACTGGGTAGTTGAGGGTAGCCATTACCTGGGAAAAGTGGATATGAACCTGGGCCTGTTCCCAAAAATGTCCATTACAATTATAGAGTTTCTACAGGTATTTATCCTGATCCGGATAATTTTATTATACCCCAATAATGATTTTATCATGGCTACAATAGTGGGTGTCGCCCTCTTTTGCTTGTTAGAACTCGCCGTGTTAAAAGCATTGAAAACCAATATCTCTATTTGGATTGCGGGCATACGGTATTATTTTTCATTTATTCCATTAGTGCTTATAGGGTACCTGTTAGCTACAGGCGGAGAGTCGATTAAACGAGAATTCAACTGGCTGCTTGGCCTCATACTTTTGCAGATACCGGTTTCGATCTACCAGTTCATGAACGTCTCTAAAATAACTGTTATAAACGACAGGCAGTTATTGTTCGACCTGATCTCTGGTACAATGGGAGGTATAGCCCCAAACCTGATGTCTTTGCTGATCGGGATCGGGCTTCTTTATTTTCTGATCCGGTACATGGAAGAAAAGAAATTCAAGTACCTGCTTGTGTCCATACTTCTGATCGTGCCGCCCTTGCTGGCAGAGGCAAAAGGAATGCTGCTCGTTATCTTGATTGTATTAGGCTATTTAGCATTCACATTTAAGTTCAGCTTGACCAGAATGCTGGCGCTAGGTGTTATTGCCATCTTCCTGATAGTTGGTTTTTCTTACATCTATACCCTGCTTGGTTATGGAGACTCTATAACCATTTCTTACCTGATCGAATATGCTAACAGTGAGTCAGGTACAGGTCGTTTATCCAGAATAGATTCTGTTTTTTACAGCTTTTCACTGTTACTCAAAAACGGGACACTACCCCTGGGCATGGGGATCGGAAATGCTAATAAGAATCCGTTAGGGCATGATGGTCATTTCTATGACTTCTTTACAATCAGGCACAGCCTTGACATTCTGATAACAGAAACAGGCCTGTTAGGATTGGCTTTCTTCTCAATTATTATCCTTAAGCTGTTCTACATAACCAACAGCCTGCTAAAGAACGAAGCAAACAGGCTGGACAAAGACGACCTGTTAATTGCAAGAGTGTTTCAGGGAACAATGTTTATTTTTCTTTATGGCCTGCTGTGGGTGGATGTTCTGTTCCGGGTACAATTCATGTATCCTTTCGGTTTACTGGCCGGCTTCGTAATTGGCCTTAAATACAGAATGGAAAATGAAGAGAAGCAACAATTTAAGGTAAGTACCAAGCTGCAAGAAAAGATGGTATAAAGTGAAAGCGTAGCTAACAAGTGTAAGTTATAACGATCCAAGCCAGCGCTTTATTTCACAGCAGGCACTTTCCAACATTTATGATTATTAGTATGAAATGATGTGGTTCTAAGTTATTCAAAAACAGCGTGTATGAAGCTTTTGATAATTACTCCTTTCAAAAATGAAGAAAGTTCTATTCGGCAGACTATCGAGTCCATAGCTAAACAAACTACCACACCGGAAGCCTGGATATTAGTAGATGATAACTCAACAGACACTTCCCCGGAAATAGTTAAAGAATACAGCCATAGGATAAACTTTATCCATTACTACACCAAAGAAAATGAAGGTGCCAGGGCAACTGGCAAAAACGTTATCGACGTTTTCAATTTCGGGCTCGCAAAAGCTGCAGAGATGGGCATTGGCTGGGATGTGGTGCTTAAACTAGATGCTGACCTAGTAATTGACAGAACCGATTACCTGGAGTTTATTTTAGATAAGTTCTACAGATACCCAGCTCTTGGCATTGCCAGTGGAGCTACTTATATCTTAAAGAACGGCAGAAAGGTTATCGAATCAAAACACAAATGGCACACACAAGGACCAAACAAGTTTTATAGAAAAGAGTGCTTTGAGGCAATAGGCGGCCTTAGACCATATAAAGGCTGGGATGGAATAGACGACATTCTTGCCAGGCATAAAGGGTATTTAACAGAGAAATTTTTTGAGCAACAGATCTGGCATTTATATCCTACACAAACACGCCATACTGAAGGAGGTATAAAAAGTGGTGTAAAACGAGAAGCGGCCAGCTACCAGAACAGGGATTATCCTGTTTATATGTTTATTCTGAAAGCGTTAAAACTGGCTAAAGAGCGGAAGGTATACGAGGGGTTCCTGTTTCTGTACTATGGTTTAAAACAGAAAGCGCTAACAAAACCCCTGGTAACGAATGAAGAGGGTAAGATCGTCAGGGATTTTCTTAAACAGAGGTTTCTTAAAAAAATAAAATACACCGCATAAGCCTTTTGAAGAAAAGTACAGCCTTATCCAACGCTTACAAAACGCTCCAAACCCGCCCTTATTAACAGCGTCAACCTTTACGTATACCATTCACCTGATTCAAAAATAATATTTACAAATGAGAATATTGGTTGATATAAATCACCCTGCCCATGTTCATTATTTCAGAAATTTTTCCACCATCATGATATCTAAAGGGCATGAGGTTGTCTTCGTGTCACGCAATAAAGACATAGCGCATCGATTGTTAAACCTGTACAATATACCTTTTATTGATCGCGGTAAAGGCCAGGACGGTAAAATAGGCAAGCTGCTCTACATGCTGTATGCAGATCTGAAATTACTACAGATATCATGGAAATATGAGCCTGATGTATACCTGAATTTTTTGCACCCTTATCCTTCGCAGGTAGCTAATTTATTGGGTAAGGTATCGTTGGTTTTTAGTGATACAGAGCATGCCAGCCTGCACCATAAGCTTACCTTGCCTTTCGCAACCAAGGTGTACACGCCTTCCTGTTTCAGGCTTGATCTAGGTAAAAAGCAGGTAAGGTTCAACAGCTTTATGGAACTGGCATACCTGCATCCTAATTTTTACACACCTAACCCTGATGTGTTGCAGCTACTTAGCTTACAACCAAATGAGAAGTATGTAATAATGCGCTTTGTGTCATGGGCAGCCGCACATGACTACGGACACACCGGCATGTCTTTAGAAAATAAAATAAAGGCGGTAAAGCAGATTTCTCAATATGCCAGGGTCCTGATCACCTCTGAAGGAAAGCTACCCAGGGACCTGGAACAGTACCGTATCAGTATACCTTTCCATAAAATGCACGATGCTATTTACTACAGTAGTTTATTATTCGGCGAAAGTGCAACGATGGCATCCGAGGCTGCCGTGCTGGGCACACCGTCCATATTTATAGACAACGATGGCAGAGGCTACACTGATGAGGAAGAAATAAAGTACGGTATCGTTTCAAATTTTACAGAAAGTGAGGCAGATCAACAGAGGGCGATAGAAAAAGCAGTAGAAATTCTAAGAAATGATGGCAGTACAAAAAAATACAAAAATGTACGGGATCGTATGATCTACGAATGTATTGATACCACGCAGTTTATGGTGGATGAGGTACTTGCTTATGATAAAGGATAGGTTGCCATCAGCTTAAATAGCAAAGGAAATATGGGAAAGATATACGGCTTTTTAGTAAGGATTTAATGAAAACGCAGAAACTTAAAGGACAAATATTAAGTGGATTGGTATGGAGTTCTATTCAACTGCTTATAAGCAGGTCCTTTGCCTTTGTTATTAAACTTATCCTGGCCAAGTTGCTTTTTCCGGAGCAATTCGGACTTGTAGGTATGGCCATCGTATTTACCAGCTTTATACAAATTTTTAATGATCTTGGGATTGGAGCGGCACTGGTACAAAGGAAAGAGGAAAAACTAAATGAACTTCACTTTCACACAGCGTTCTGGACAGGCGTATTATGGTCTTTCGGCATCTACCTGATAATACTGCTAGTTGTTGCCCCGTTGGCTGCTGTTTTCTACAAAGAGCCAATGCTAAAAACTATAATTCCAGTGCTCAGTATCGGGGTTCTGTGTAGCCCTATTAACCTGGTACACCGGGCACAACTAACCAGGCAATTAAGCTTTAAAAAGTTAGCATTCATAAATAATATTTCCTCTATAGTTTCAGGATTATTAGCAGTTGTGTTAGCTGTGATGGGTGCAGGCGTGTGGGCTTTGGTATTCAACACAGTTGCCACATTTATTGTAGCTGTGCCCCTATACTTTAAAGCAACCGGTTGGACCCCTAAACTACAATGGAGCAACCAGGCTTTTAAAGATGTCTTTAGCTTTGGTGTCTTTACTACTGTTACCGAGTTTTTCAATGTGCTGCTGCTAAACTTAGATTACCTACTCATTGGTAAACTATTAGGAGCCTCAGCACTTGGGGTGTACACCCTTGCATTTGTCCTGACAGACACATTCCGGAATCAACTCACTAAAATGATCAATAAAGTGATGTACCCGGTTTACGGGCAAAACCAGGAAGATCCTACTATACTGAGGCGGATATATTTTAAAGTGGTTAAGTATAACAGTCTTATCGTCTACCCAGTCATGACCTTCCTGATCGTGCTGGGAAAACCTTTTGTTCTTGATTTTTTTGGCACAAAGTGGATGGAGTCCATACTTCCTCTAAAAATACTGGCTGTATCTGTTATGATACACTTACTGGTAAACAGCCATGCCATGCTGATCAGGGGACTTGGTAAAACAAAAATAGAAATGCGCATGCAGTTTATAAAGGCTGCATTCTACGCACCCTCGATTGTTCTAGGCATCTACTTTTATGGAATTATAGGCGCAGCTTCAGCCTATGTATTTAATAAAGTGCTTGAAGTGGTAATTGCTCAGTATTTTTTAAAAAAATTCCTGAACATAAGCTTGTTAGATGTACTCTCTGCCATAAGTCCCCCGCTAATGGCAAGTATAGTTGCCTTTATTGTAACATTCTTACTATACACTTCCGGTGTTCATTACTATTTATGTACAGCAGCCCTCGCTGTTAGCTACTCCACAGTTATCTGGCTCACAATGAAAGCTGAATTACTAAAGAATCTGAAAAATGTTAAACAGCTAACTAAAAAGAAAGCAGTCAGCACATAATATCATTAGATATTAAAAATATACTTTTTAATTATTTATAAATCCCGGTAAATACGTATACAAATTTATTTAAGTACTATGAGTTCAAAGTTTACAGTCATTATTCCTGTTCATAATAAACTCCCTCACCTGGAGCGCTCTATTTCATCGGTTCTTAACCAAACTTACCCTGATTTCGAGCTCATTTTAATTGATGATGCCTCCTCTGATGGGTCTTCAGAGAAACTCCATGAATTTAAAGATAAAAGAATTAAGCTCCTAACACGGGATACACCTGGCCCTGGAGGCTATGCTGCACGCAATCTGGGTATCAAAAGTGCCACTAATGAATGGGTCTGCTTTTTAGATGCTGATGATGAATGGAAACTGGATGTGCTGGAAACTTTAAACGCCATAACCCAGGACCATGCTGATGTTGAGGTGCTGTGCTGGGGATGGTTGAAGGTGAAAAACGGATCAAGTAAAGTAGATCCTTACTCGCAGAAATATAGAAAAAGTAACCTGAAAGCCTTCACTATGACTGATTTCTTCAGAGGTCCACAACCAATGTGGACGGGAGGAATATCACTTAAAAGGTCATTGATTTTACAGGCAGGCTGTTTTCCGGAAGAAGGATTTAAGAGAGGTGGTGACATGGACACCTGGATCAGGTGCCTGGCTAAAAGCA
Source organism: Pontibacter sp. MBLB2868 (assembly GCF_051904785.1). NCBI lineage: Bacteria > Pseudomonadati > Bacteroidota > Cytophagia > Cytophagales > Hymenobacteraceae > Pontibacter > Pontibacter sp. MBLB2868. The sequence continues at coordinate 2,327,250 of NZ_CP196710.1, forward strand.
AAAAGAACCTGAGAATCACGCGGCCAATGACATATTATTACCTGGATTCTGTAAACATGGTAACAAAATCAATTGAAAGAGATACCTCCTACTCTTTTTCTGAGTTTGTCTTACAAATTTTACAAAATACAGAAGACAAGCAACTGGCAAATGCTATCCGATACTTCCAGAACCGGCGCATTTACAAGATTTTAATAGAAAGAGTGAACGCCGGAAAAAGTATAGACTATAATTTAATGTTTAAAATGAACCACGGGCGCTCATTTTATTTTCTGATAGCAAAGCTTCATCTGAAGAAACTATTTCTTGAAACAAACATGATTAAGTCTCCTCAGAATGATATCCCATACAGTTACAACGCTTCAAAAAAGCTTACTAGCTAGTCTTGTTTAAGTATTTACTACCTTTATCATGCTTCCCAGTATTAGTTACTTCTTAATTTATTCCTTAAACCCTCTAAACAGTTACAACTACATATTCCTGCAATTCCAATAATACTGATTGTAGCCTACCTACGGTGTAACCTTTCTTGTTATAAGCTCTGCTCAAAACAATTCCCCACTTCCTATTTCTAATTCCCAAGCCCAATTGCCAATCTTATACTTCTTTTAATACTCCTTATCTATTGCACTAAAATACAATCCGAATACAACAGAAAACTGAACGCTTTGCATACTTTATTTAGAGACATCCATCTTTTAAAAATTAAGGATGATGTAAAAATAAGTAAACAGCTATGATAATTATGTAGATGAAAGATTGCATGCCGCCTTAAAACGTATAAATAGGTATGTAACTTTAATATATTTTTTTTGCACAATATCTACTGTGGAATGTATATAATATTTACTATAAATAGTCATGCATACCTCCTGCCCCCCCTGATGTTTAAAAGCATATCTCTGCCACTATGATGCGCAGCCATAATTGATTGTTGCCATTACTGTATTCAAAATTTAAGTCCAGGACCATTACACCCCAAAACCAATATTATGAAAACAACTTTTACCTCTCATTTCTTAGCTAAGATTAAAAAAGACTTTTTGTGGCTGACATTATTGGCTGTATGTACATATTTTAATGAGAATTTAGTTTTTGCAAAGGCTCCCTCAGCAAACCCTTTTGAAAGTAAAAGCACCGTACAAACCGCCCAGGAATTTACAACAATAGCATGGGCTACTGCTGCAAGCCAACCATATAGTGTCAGCGAAGCTCAAGGCGAAGTGGTAAATGGTAAGCTATACACTTTTGGCGGTTTCGACAGCCAAAAGCCATGCTGTACCCCTACCAGTCGTGCTTATATGTATGATCCGGTAACAAATAAATGGTCGGCTATAGCTTCTATGCCTCCAATGAATGGCACTAATTACGGTGGTGTAACCCACGCAGGATTTACAACAGATGGAAAAGACATTTACTTTGCCGGTGGCTATACCTCAAACACTGCAGGTACCGGACAGATATTCGGCACAAAAGAAGTTTGGAAATACATCGTTAGTGAAAACCGTTATACCCGACTGCCAGACCTGCCGATTACAATATCAGCGGGTCAGCTAGAGTATCTCAATGGCAAACTTTATCATATTGCCGGTACAAACTCATCCAGAACAGCAGACCTGGGAAATCAGTATGTACTGGATTTGAACAATTTAACTGCAGGATGGAAAACATTAGCACCTCTGCCAAACCCCAGGCAGCACGCGGGGTCAGCTGTTTATGATGGAAAGATCTATTTCATAGGGGGGCAGAGTGGGCATGATGATGCCTTGGTTGCGCAAAAGGATGTGCACCGCTATGACCCCGCAACTGATACCTGGACTAAAATGGCCGATTTACCAGTACCTTCTGGTGCCACCGGCCGGGGACACATTTCAAATTCTGCAGTAGTAATTGGAAGCAGAATATTGGTGCTGGGAGGTGAAACTGTGCATAAAACAGGCCATACAAATATGGTATCTGCATATTCTCCTGCCACTAATACCTGGGAAAACCTGACGCCACTGCCACAAAGCCGCTTTTCAGGAGTTGCAGGCATATTAGGCGGAAATATATACTATACGGGAGGGTCCAGCTCCAGCACTACTTATGAAGGTACCCCGGGAGGCTCAACTTCTAGCCAGCAGTCCGTCAGTTCCCTTACTTTGATCAATGCTGATACCGAGCAGGACATACAAACATTAACTACCGGGGCAGTGTTGGACTTCTCAACTTTACCAACTAAAAACTTAAATATCAGGGCTAATACAAGTCCGGGAACGGTAGGAAGTGTGGTGATGGAGCTGACAGGAGCAGAGAGTAAAACTGTAACTGAAAGTATACTTCCCTATGCTTTTTATGGAGATGACAGGAACGGAGACTATTATAGTTGGACGCCTACAGTAGGCAGCTATACTTTCAAAGCTACCCCATACACTGCCTCTCAAGGAACAGGAACTCCCGGTACTGCACTTACTATAAACTTTACTGTTCAAGACGGGACCAGTACACCTCCGCCTCCTCCACCGCCCTCAACTGCCTCCAAGCTCATCAACTCTGGTGGCGGGCAGTACACGGATGCCCAGTCCCGCACCTGGTCAGCCGACGCAGGCGCTACCGGCGGCATTGTCAAGACCAAGTCCTTTGAGGTGGCCGGCACGACAGACGATGACCTCTACCTGGCTTACCGCTACGCAGATGCCGGGGCGCCTTTCAGTTACAGCGTGCCCCTGGCAGCAGGCACTTATACCGTCCGCCTTCACTTTGTGGAACCCTGGTACGGAGCACCCGGCGGCAGGGACGGGGCGGCAGGCAAGCGCCTTTTCCATGTGGACATGGAGGGCCAGCGCGTGCTCTCCAACTACGACATCTTTGCCAAGTACGGGGCGGCCACAGCGGCCGTTGAGACCTTCACCGGCGTCAGCGTGACCGACGGAGCCCTCTCCCTCGACTTCACTTCCATAACTGACAATGCCATTATTTCAGCTATTGAAATACTAGGTGGAAACGCTACCTCAGAAAGCTATACACTGACAGTGAATACTACTGGCAGTGGCTCCGTGACAAGCTCACCCAATCAAACCAGTTATGCCGCTGGTACGGAGGTAATGCTTACTGCAGCGCCTGCTACCGGCTATTACTTCGCAGGTTGGAGCGGTGATGCCTCCGGTTCGGTAACTCCGCTGTCACTGACAATGGACGCCAATAAGACAATAACCGCTAATTTTGTACAAACCCAAACGCCGACTGCCTCCAAGCTCCTTAATGCGGGTGGCGGGCAGTACACGGATGCCCAGTCCCGCACCTGGTCAGCCGATGCAGGCGCTACCGGCGGCATTGTCAAGACCAAGTCCTTTGAGGTGGCCGGCACGACCGACGATGACCTCTACCTGGCCTACCGCTACGCAGATGCCGGGGCGCCTTTCAGTTACAGCGTGCCCCTGGCAGCAGGCACTTACACCGTCCGTCTTCACTTTGTAGAACCCTGGTACGGAGCACCCGGCGGCAGGGACGGGGCGGCAGGCAAGCGCCTTTTCCATGTGGACATGGAGGGCCAGCGCGTGCTCTCCAACTACGACATCTTTGCCAAGTACGGGGCGGCCACAGCGGCCGTTGAGACCTTCACCGGCGTCAGCGTGACAGACGGAGCCCTCTCCCTCGACTTCACTTCCATAACTGACAATGCTATTATTTCAGCTATTGAAATACTAGGTGGAACTATAACTGACCCTGGTACACAGACACTACTTTTCACACCTACTTCCCTAACTGCAAACGTACCAAGTGGGCAGCAAAAAGACTTAAAAGTAAACCTCAACAACTCAGACGAAGATCCTGTTAGCGTTCAACTGACTGCAACTGAGGCTGGAGGTACAAATGCTCCATCCTGGTTACTTTACGGCGGCAAGATACTTTCACCTGCTAATGGCGCTACTTATGCCTTAGGCTCTTCGGGCAACGAAGTTATGTTTACCATTAATGCAACTGCACTTCCAGTAGGTACTTATGTGGCCACGGTACGTGCAACAGCTGCAGGCTATACGACGGCCGAACTGCTCATTACGCTGGAGGTTGCCAGTTATGAAGAAGGGTTAAGACCTTATGTAACGGCTGTGCGCCCAGCAGATGGGCAGATAAGCGTGCCTTTAAGCCAATCTGTTTCAGTGGACGTGGCATATCCTAGCGGCAGGTCATTGGATGGTAACACCGTGAACACAAGTACTGTAAAACTTTACAAGGTATCCGGCACTCAAAAAACTGAGGTTACTGGTACAGCCGTAAATGCAACGGCAGCCGGTGATGCCATCACACTTACAGCCACCCTGGCACTAAACACAACTTATGAGTTTAATATCAGCGATAAGGTAAAAGATGGCAATGGCTATATGATGGTACCGTTTACCTCAAGTTTCACTACAGCTGCATCTAAAGAAGACACACCAACCGACCTGTCTGGGGTATCCTTTACTGAGCAGATCCTGGTAGATAACACCTTTGGCTCCGACGGCTTTACCACACTTGTGATCGGACCAGATAACCGCTTGTATGCTGCCACTTCCGGTGGTAAAATTGAAAGATGGGACATCAAATCAGATGGCACACTTTCAAATCACGTCACCATTTCTCCTTTCGGCTCCACCAGGCGCCTGCTGATCGGACTTCGTTTTGACCCTTCTGCAACGGCTACAAATTTAGTAGCCTGGATCAGCCACTCGGCACCAGAGTTTGTGGATGCCCCTGACTGGAGCGGCAAGGTGTCGCGTGTGGACCTCAGTTCTACATCTAACCCACAGGTAACAGATTACGTGGTTAACCTGCCACGATCTTACAAAGATCACGCTACCAATGGTATAGACTTTGGACCAGATGGAGCATTATACTTCCTGCAGGGTAGTAACACGGCCATGGGGGCACCAGATGCAGCCTGGGCTTACCGGCCAGAGCGCTTACTTAACGCATGTGTATTGCGGCTGGATATAGCAAAAGCACGGCAGCAGTCGCTGCCAATCAATGCCAAGACTGAGGAAGGAGGCTCCTATAACCCTTACTCATCAAGTGCGGCTTTAACAATCTATGCATCAGGTGTGCGCAATGCTTACGACCTGGTTTGGCACTCCAACGGGCAATTGTACGTGCCTACAAATGGATCTGCAGCCGGTGGTAATACTCCTGCTCTTAAATCAGGTACAGTATGGTCTAATGGCCAAACCTATACAGGCCCTGACATTCCGGCAATGACGGACGTACGGGATACGCAAAGTGATTACCTCTTCCGCATTATTAAGGGCGGTTACTACGGCCATCCTAACGTGCTGCGCCACGAATATATCATGAACGGTGGTAACCCAACCTCTGGTGCTGATCCTGGCGAAGTAACCTGGACCGCAGGCGGCAAGACCTACGGCTACCCAACAGGCACCAAAGTAGAGCCAAACTATAAAGGATGGGCCTTTGATTTCGGCTTAAATAAATCACCTAACGGCGTGATTGAGTATAAAAACAGCGCTTTTGGTGGTAAACTCCGTGGAAAACTGCTAGTGTGCCGCTTCAGCGGTGGAGATGACATCATTGTGTTGGAGCCTGGCACAAGCAATCCGGATATCATCCGGGCCACAGAAGGTTCAGCTGTTCCTGGCTTACGACGCCCTTTTGCAAACCCACTAGATGTAATTGAGGATGTGCGCAATGGTAACCTGTACATCTCAGAGTACTTTGACGGAAACGGGGACGGACAACCACGGATCACCCTGCTACGGGCTACAGACAGCGGCACTCCTCCATCTACAGAAACCACAGCCAAGCTTATCAACGCTGGCGGTCCTCAGTACAAAGACACCCAGTCCCGCACCTGGGCGGCTGATGCTGGTTTTGCCGGTGGAGTTACTTCGTCCAAATCATTTGACGTAGCCGGCACTTCTGACGATGCCCTTTACCTGACCTACCGTTATGCTTCTTCAGGAGCTCCGTTCAGTTATAATGTACAGCTCAGTGCTGGCACTTATACTATAAAGCTTCACTTTATGGAGCCCTACTTTGGTGCACCTGGTGGTGGCACAGGTTCTGCTGGCAGAAGGGTATTTAATGTGGATGTAGAAGGGCAGCGTGTGCTGAGTAACTTCGACATATTTGCCCAAAATGGTGCGGCAACGGCTGTGGTTAAGACCTTTGAAGGAGTAACCGTTTCAGATGGAACATTAAACATCGACTTTTCTTCTATAAAAGACAATGCCATTGTTTCTGCCATAGAGATAGTTGGAGGTACAACGCCTACTCCTGGCGAGGACACCACACCACCTGTTGTCGCTGTAAACCTTTCAGGTAGCTTACAGTCACCGGGTGTATACGCCAACGAAGTTACAGTTGCAGTTGACGCCTCAGACCAGGGAGGCTTAGCTTCTGTACAATACAGTCTGAACGGAGGTGCATATACAACTTACACTTCTCCAATAAGGCTTACGCAACTCGGCGATTACACTGTACGGGCTAAGGCTGTTGATAAGAGCAATAATGAGACAATCACGGCAGTCACCAGCTTTAAGATCGTTAAAGCAACCAAAAACGACACCTATATGGTGCTTCAGAACCCAGACGGCTTTTTTGCCAACGATCGTTTGTCTTTCTCTTTGATACAAATACCGTGGCGCCGAACTGATCCGGTAACGCCATATAATGAGAATCATAACAAGATCCATCTGAAAATCAGTAACCAGGGGAATAATACTTTAGTGATAAGCAGCCTATCGTTGTCTAACACAACAAACTGGAAAATTGACCAGCTTAATGGCTCAAACTACAGTGGCTCAGCTTTACCGTTAAGTATAAACCCGGGTTCTTCAGCCGATGCACTAATTGAGTTTACCGCACAGGACCTGGCTAGCAGAGTTAAAGTGGTAACTGACACCTTGTATATCCGGTCGAACGACGATAAGACACCTTATAAAAAGGTGGTTTTACACGGCTTGTGGCAACGAAAAGGCGAAGGTAATAACGAACCATATGCCTTTGAAATCATCAATGCATTTGGCATGAAGTCAAGGACAGGCTTCCAGCATGATGATGGTTCTATAAACGGGGAAAGCATCGTACCGAACTCAGATGAGATTGCTACTTCTTTCTTTGTAAAAGCAGATAATACCAGACCTGTAACAGTAGTACAAATGGCTGCCTATCACGGCTGCTGCTCTGCCACTGAAACAATACGATGGTATGACAAGGCCAGTAAAGCTGAGAAAACCATTGTTACTCATGACCCGCTTTACGGACAGTCTTTACTGCCTTATAAGCAAGGATCAACAACACAGGTTGCGGGCGGATCTTTCTCACCACCTACATCATCGTCAAACCCTGACGGAGCATTCGGTATAAGAGTACACAAGCAGTATACAGAAAGATCAAGGAACTCGGAGGGCAAAATAGGTTTGCGTATCTGGAAGGCTGTCGATTCAAACGGAAACGTGATACCGAATGCATATATCATTGGCCATGACTACATAGGCAGTGATGTCACGAACTATGACTACCAGGATAACTTGTATTTTATAAGTAATGTTAAGCCGGAGTCTGGTTCAGCTAACTATCCGATCTTTGCAGCTGTACCTTCAGCCGCCTCACTAGGGTCTGCCGTTATAGGTTCAAGCAAAACGATGACAGTTAAACTCATCAACTCAGGCGGCTCCGGTGACCCGATGGTGCAAATACAAAAAGCTACCATTTCCGGCCCTAATGCAGATGAATTTAGTGTTACAGGCATAGCTGCAACCACTTTAGCGACACAGAACTATATCAATGCTACTGTTAAGTTTCAGCCTAAGAGCCAGGGCCTGAAAAACGCCGCCTTACTTGTTTACTTCAACAGTGCAGAGTCTCCGTTACGTGTGCCACTGTACGGAATTGCTGATAATTCTACCTCTGTTATAAGTGCAGTTAAGAGGATAAAAGGCGGTTCTGATGGTTCTGTGAACATAGCGGGCAACACCTGGGAAGCGGATGCAGCTTACAGGCAGGGTTCGATTAAACTAGACAAACAGGTAGTTTCCGGACCAATTTCATGTACCGATGACGATGTACTGTATAAGACTTACTTGTCAGCCTCAACTGACCTGGCAGAAACCCGTTACTCCATTCCACTGCCTAACGGTAATTACATGGTTCGCATGCACTTCGTAGAGAACTATTTCTCGGCGGAAGCAGCCAGGGTATTCCACATCATTATGGAGAATCAACTTAAGCTAGCCGGGTTTGATATATTCAGTGAAGTTGGTTACCGGTCTGCTTTGGTTAAAGATTTTGAGATCAGTGTATCAGACGGAAACCTGAATATCAAGTTCACTCCTACGGTAAACAGGGTAGCAATTGCGGGGTTAGAGATTTATAAAGCCTCTTCGGGTAGCCAAACTACGGCTCTGAGCACTCTCAATATGCTTGAAGAAGGTATAACGATGGACGATGGACGCAGTCTGCGGGTTCATCCAAATCCAAGCAGATCAGGCGGTACATTCTTTGTAGAGCTAACAAACTTTAAAAAGGATGAGCAGGTTAAAATTGCCATGTATGATATGGCCGGGCGATTGATTACAACTACATCTGCTGAAACTGATAGCAACGGCGCCTGCAATAAGGAAGTGCTTGTTGAGAACCCACTGAACCGTGGCGTTTACCTGATCAGGGTGATAGCCCCATCCGGAGTTATGACAACAAAGCTGGTGGTAAACTAAGATCAGATTTATAAGTAAAGTAAAGAGAAAGCCAAACCATTCTATATGGTTTGGCTTTCTCTTTACTTTACTTATACTTAGACTTCGATATTTGAGTGAAGTATGAGGTTGGTTTTAACAATTCTGATCAGTAATACTAGTACATAGGCAGTCATTAGCTTAAACTGCAGCAGCTAATCGTTTTTTAGTGCTCTCCAGCCCAATCAACAAGTTCAGCATAGATTACTCCCTTTCGTTGAGAGGCAGTAGTTACATGTAAGAGAGCCGCATGCCCCAGGCGGTTTTGCAGCTGTGCCAGGTACAGGCTCCTTGGCATTACCTGCTTACCCAATAGCTCATGATACCCGTTCCCTGACAACTGCTTAGCTTCTCCTCCAATTACCCAGTTCATACATCCTTCCGGGCTCTCTACAGTCATTCCTTTTGGTGATGTGCTTATACAGTTCCATACCATCGTTTGAGCACCTGCCCAGCCATGCCCGCTCCCACTGCTTTTCCTGTTTCGCACGCGAATGTTCTGCCCCTGTACATTATCGAATAAAGTTCCGGTAGCCCAACGGTGATGCGGACCAATATCAGACTTTGCGTCTGCAGCATAGCAGTCTAAAAAAACATTTGGGCCTGTAACCCTTGGACCGGTCACAAAATCATGACGGCCGCCACGGGTATAGCACCGCTGAAATAAATTAAAACTGCCTGATTGGATGTTAAAGGAATATTTTCTGGCACCTTCTGTCTTCGCTTTGGGGTCAAGCATGGCACAATCCTCTACTGTATTATAAGCCGAATTTTTATCGATTGTTACAGCTGAAAATCCAAAATACAAGCAAGTAACATTTTTAACCCAGCAATTCTCTGACATCTCTAACTTGATTCCGAACCAGGCATGCTGTTCATCCTCGTTATGATCATAAACAGATTGGAGCCTGACATTTTCCACACCAGACTGTTTTGTGTTTCGGTTGGTAACAATTTTATAGATCAGCCCGCCTCCATCCTTCTTTTTAATAGGATCAACCAGCGGTATATTTACTGTGATCTGGTTACCTTTAATTGCTGAGATAATGCGTTCATGAGGAATCTGGTATGTTTCAGGAGTCCAGCCATACTGACCCATGTCGAGCTGCTTTACCCACTCTTCATTCGGGGTTTTTTGAATAACTATGGTATCTCCTATGTTGTAACCGGACACTGATCCTATGCTTAAAACAGTACTACCCGTGGGTACATAATCGGATGTAACCGGAGTCATGGTATAGTCAAGCTTACGAGGTTCTTCGGATCTACTTCCTACTTTGATAAAAATATGCTTAGACCTTTTAGTTGCAACTAACACAGTGCCGTTTTCATCCTGCCCTTCACCCGCTAACACCACCCCACTGGCCTTGATACTTATTGTACCATCTACATGGTAAACACCTGCTTTCAGGAGTATTTTACCTCTCAGGCCATCACTATCCGGAGGCAAACTGCTCACCTCATCAATGGCATCCTGAATTTGTTTATGATTGTCTCCGGGTATAGAAGTTAAAATTTTTTTCACGGCAACCTGAGGCAAAGAAACACCTCCACCCTTGTACCCAGCGTAAGAGAAATCCGGAATCCTATTAATCCTGTCGCTCTCCCCCTCATTGGCATACATTTCATAAACCAAATGGTCATCCCTCGTCAACTTAACCAGCCTGGGTGGCTGGTCAGTAACTTTTAATTGATATATAGTGGATGTACTCCGCTTGTCAACTCCTGTAGTGTACAACAAGGAGCTGCAGCAAGAGAAGACGATAAGTAACGATCCTGCTATCGATCTGTATCCGGTTAGCATCATCAAAAGGGTACAACTATACTGCTAGAACGCAGCCTTATGCGCTTTTCTGCTAAAAACTGTCATTAAAATTATTTTTATGTCTAGCGATAATGACCAGTTCTCCATATACCAGATATCGTGTAGCGTACGTTGCCTTTTTTGCTCTTTCGTTTCTGTCGGGCCTCTCCAACCATTTACCTGTGCCCAACCTGTAATGCCTGGCTTAAAGTAATGCCTGATCATGTACTTATCCTCGCTGGCTTGAAATTGCTGGTTAAGATAACTTCGATGGGGCCGTGGTCCAACAACACTCATACTTCCTAATAGTACATTCAAGAACTGCGGCATTTCATCCAGGCTATACTTCCTCATGAATTTACCTATTGCTGTTATTCTTGGATCATTTTTCTCTGTAGAGCGCAATCCTCCTGAAACTTCATCGTTTTCCCGCATACTTCTAAACTTAAACACTCTGAAAGGTTTTCCAGCTTTCCCGATCCTGATAGGGCAATAAAATACTGGACCCGGAGAGTCAAGCTTAATCAGGATAGCTAATACCAGGAAAACAGGCATAAAAAACAGCAGAACAAGTAATGAGAAAATCTTGTCAAAACTGTTTTTAATGAAAGATGAGTAAGTAGCGTCTAAAGGAAACTCCCGAACATTTACTGCTTCTATTTTACCGAGTCGTTTTGTACGGTAGTGCTTGCCAAAAACGCTTTGGTAGTCAGGAATATACTTCACTCTTATTCCGTGGTAATCAGCAGCTTGCAATACGTTTCTTATTTTTTTAGGTAATTTGATTGGGATGGCGATAACGATCTCATCTACAGAATTATTCTTTAAATATTCATGAATTGATTCGACTTCACCGATAACTCTGTCCTGCCTTACCAGGCACTCTTCATTTTTACATTTTATGAAACCTTTGATTTCGCATCCATCAAGTTGCTTCTCTACGTCTGCCGCAAGATTCCCTACGCCAGCCACCAGGGTGTACTTCTTCTCATGATCCAGGTGTTTAAACCGGTCAACTACGTTTAACAAGAGATAATTAACGGATACTCCAAGAAGAGGAACTCCCACTATGAAAAAGACGATAAGATTTCTATCAAAATTTAACTCAGGATATAAGTAAAGAATAAGAGAGGATATACATACTAATGCAGTTACGGAAAACATAAAACTAACAAACCTCGAACCTTTTTGTGAAAGCAGGTTTCTTCTAAAAATCTCCTTCCTGTTGCTAAAAATAAGCCAAAGCATTGCAACTGGCGGTAAAAGCAACCAATCAACATTTGCATTTACTCTATTATTAATAAGATACACCGAAAAGAAAGCTATGAGTAGTAGGGCTATAATATCACCACCTAGTAAAATATCAGGGAATTTGGGCTTTGACTTTATCATCACTTATATTCAAAATATAAATTATTAAATATTAAAGCAGCTATCAGCTATTGCCCTACTCCGACTTAAAAGGAACTTATGAGGCTTCCGTGTTGGAAGTATACTTGCTATAGAGCATCATACTTTTTGATGATCAGCAATAACATTTTCAGTCAAGGTGTAAGAACAAATACTGAATCTCAATTAAGACTCACTGTAGTTGCAGCGGGTGATGTATCTGTATAGGGTGCCCATAGTAGAACACAATAGGGATGGGTACAATAAGAAATTACAGGAATGTATGTTTGCTGTATAGCAACCTTGATTAGAATGCAAGAGTCAAGGAAAACCCAGTGCAACTTACTCCTCTATTCTTAAATTTATTGGAGTATTGCGTTAGTTGTGGTTGCCAGAAGTTAATAACTAACAGTTATAATTACAGAACATACAATTACAGTTTTATTTGTTCAGAAGTATTTATTTGCCATAGTTTTAAAGTTTAAAAAGTTGGTTACAAATCAAATTCATACGTATTTTAATCGTTGCTCTTGAAGTTAACGTGCTGGGGTGCTCTCTTCATGGGTGATCGTTTTTAATGAAATTGGTTATATTTATATCTTTGATCGACTATATCGTTTATTAATATGTTATAACTAAATTTACTTTACTTCGACTTATTAAGATGCCGTATTCTGATATTATTAGGCAATGGATATAAAATGAAGGTGAATGGAATATTTAACAGATTTAGTTATTATTTATTGATATTTTTAAGGCAGTACCAATATCAATAAATACGCTTTATAAGGCCTTTTTAACCTGTTGAACTCCTGTCAATATTCACCCTATGTTACGGGTTTCAGGCCAGCTATCTTTTTATTGGGAATCAAATAACTGAAAGTTTTCTTTATAATTAATACCAAAGTATACACCTCGTTTCAGAGCATGTTTTAAGAAGTAGTTTAGTAAGTAATTATAAAAAAAGGCGGCGCGGGAATTTCCCGCGCCGCCTTTTTTCAAGAACTGTTTGTTACTGTAAGCTACCTTTTAAAATAAGCTTTAGTAGCAGACTGTTTTACTTTGAAACCCTACTGCTTGATAATCTCAATTCCTGAAATGATCGCGTTGTTCTTTACAGAAGTGAAATCAATGTTTAGTTTTCCGTCAGTTACAGCAACATCTGTGATTGTTTTCACGACTGATGTACCAAAGCCAACAGCAGCATAGATATCATAGTTGCTGATCTTTTGCTGACCTTCCAGGCTTACATTGAAAACTCTTGACTGAGAGCTCTTGAAGTATGGCTCAACAAAGTGTAGTTTAACTGTGTAGTTACCAGACTGGCTAACAGGAACATCATAACTGAAAGTATTTCCGTTTGATGCATATCGGTAGTTAGCATAAAGTGCATCGTCAGAAGTATTTGAAACACTGATTGACTTTGAGCTAGTAACACCTCCCGAGAAATTTGCATCTGCAGACCATGTACGTGATTTGCTATCTACCAGCTTTGCACCACCAGCATTTGTAAGTATGCTATAGCTGGCACTTGTAGCTGTTTGGTTTGTAACTGTAAATGATACTGTAGAAGATCCAAGGGAAGTACCGCCACCATTTGATGAAGAGAATGCCGAAGCCTTGATGCTATAGCTACCTACAACTGGTGTCCAGGCATAGTAATCGCCTTTCATGTTATCACCTGCAAGAGCAAATGGTTGCCTGTTTTCGGTTACAGACTTACTCTGAGCGCCTGACAGGTTAAACACAACACTATTTACATCAGATGAACCTGAAGTTGCACGAATATTTAAGTTCTTTGTTGGCAAAGTAGCTAAGTTAATTGTTGCTCCGTTACCCAGCACCTGAATATCCTGATCTGTATCAGCATTTACCAAAGTCAATGTTACATCCTGCGTGTTAGTAGTAGCAGTTGATGTAGTTGGCGTAGTAGTTGAAGATGTAGTTGAAGATGTAGTTGAAGTTCTAGGTGTCATTTCTGCTAGAGAAGCGCGCTCATTACCCATTCTGATCTCATCATAGTAAAGAACTCTCTTCTTTGTATCAGTTGTTTCTTCGTAGTTCCAGTCAGACTTATAGATACCTAATTTCCATCTTGGAGATTCAAAGCTTGAATCATAACCGTTTCCTCCGGCATAATTAACTACTTTCTTTCCGTTATGCCAGATTTCAACAAGACCATCAGAGTTATGTGAATGCTTAACATGAACTACAAATGTTTGCCACTGGTCTTTTAGAACTGAACCTAAATCAAATCTCTTAGGGCTACTTGGTTCTGTTCTTACATCATATAAAAGCTTATCATTTATAATTCTGATAGATGAAGATGGGTTTTTACCACCACCCTGGTGCCACTGGCAAATCATATCCTGCTTTCTGTCTGACTGCCATTCAGAAGAAGGAAGGTAAAGCGAGAATGCATACCATCTGTCAGAATTATCCTGAGCTGGGAATAATACTTCCGATCTTGTACCACCACTTGTAATCGGGTCTGTATCACGCAGTTCGAAACGGCCAGACTTGCTTCCGCCATAGGTAGGCTTAGATGCTACGCCAAAAGCGTAACTAGTACCAAACTGCTCTCTGATACCTGAAAATATATCGCTACCCTCAAATGTTTCTTCGAACAATATGTTGGAAGATGTTGCCAGGCTGCTTACTTCAGAAGTTAATGATTGATTTGGAGTTACCTCCTCTAGTTCTTTTTTTTCACAAGAAACTGCAATTGCACCTACTAAAAGGGGCATTAATAAATTACGAAAATTGGATTTCATTTCTTTGGCTAAAAGGTGAAATTTGAATAAGGTTAATTTTCTTATTGCTTGCAATATTAGTTTTTTAATATTTAAAGCAATAGATGGGATTTTGGATTTAAGAATTGATTAAAATATAATTATGATTGTCTATTTCTCTACTTACACTATCTACTACACTCATCATAAAACACTAAATTTCAATACAATTAAACATTAATTTAAGTAGTGATCCGGTTAGCTTAAACTTGTACATTTCATCTAACAGGATGTCACAAATATAAAGGGGTTGAATTCAGAATTAAAAACTCTTCACAAGATTTTTCTTAAAATACTTCAAAATAAACCACAACCTCTTTTTAAATTACTATTTTCTACAAAGTGTGGAACTCCATAAGTAATATATCTACTTATTTAAATACAAAACCCTAATTGAACATTTCCTGCAATTATATTCACAACTCTATCTTTATCAGATGTTAAGGTGAAAAGCGATAATTACAACTTTTAACTCAAACCAAAGAAATAAGAAGGACTTCTCATTTAAGAAATGGAAATTGAATTATCCTCACCCTAAAAGCTGGTTGTATAAAAACGGCTGTTTGTACTTGTTAAGTATAGCGTGTACACAATTAATATTGCCAGGTCACCACTAGACTTGCCAATAATGTATAAACTGCCTTCTTGATAAAGTTAAAAGGAGCAACACTATCGTAACCAGCTGTAAGCAAGCATATTATTATTAACTGTCAACTAATAATACCCTTTAAAGATCAGCTATCTTATCAGCTAGTTAGGTAAACTTTTATGAGATGAGACTAGTAACAATATTTACTTTACCATAAAATTTTGAAGTATGCCAACAGCAAATAAATGGGATTGGGAAATTACGAACCGTACTAGTTTCTGGAGCCATGGCCTCAAAGAGTTGTGGTCGTACCGTTTCTTATTAGCTGGATTAGTGAGACGGCATTTTCTGCTTAACTACCAACAAACTGTGTTAGGGCCATTGTGGGTACTATTCCAGCCTATTTTAACCTTAGTAACATATGTTTTTGTCTTCAATAAGCTGGTTGGTATTTCTACTGGTTCCATCCCACCTGTTGTTTTTTATGCTTCCGGCATCGTGCTTT
This sequence comes from Pontibacter sp. MBLB2868, assembly GCF_051904785.1. Lineage (NCBI taxonomy): Bacteria > Pseudomonadati > Bacteroidota > Cytophagia > Cytophagales > Hymenobacteraceae > Pontibacter > Pontibacter sp. MBLB2868. The sequence goes on from NZ_CP196710.1 coordinate 2,343,037, forward strand.
GGAATTTCTTCAGCGATAGCTTTACAGGTACTGCCACTACCTTTCGCGAAAATGCCCAGGTGTTCAGTAAAGTGTATTTCCCAAGAATAATAATGCCGCTCTCTGTCGTGAGTACTTATATGATGCGATTTTTGCTACAGTTGCTGTTATTCCTGCTGATCATTGCCTATTATTCTATTTTCACTGATTTCAGGCTGCAACTCACTCCCTGGCTCCTGGCTTTACCTCTATCCATATTGTTTATAGCTGCCATCGGACTAGGGATGGGTATGTTCTTCTCTGTTCTTACAGCCAAGTACCGAGACCTGGTTAATATGATATCGATTGGGGTCAGGCTGCTAATGTTTGTAACCCCTGTTTTGTACCCTATGATCGCCATTCCGGAAAACAGGCGGTGGATAGTACTGCTTAATCCCCTTACACCCCTCTTTGAACTATTCCGACTGGCTTTACTAGGGCAGGGTTATGTTACCCTGCTTCAGGTTGGATATAGCTTGCTGTTTACAATACTTATTTTAGTGGGTTCCGTATTGATTTTTAATAAACAAGGAGATCGGCTAATAGACATAGTATAGATAATAAATCGATAATGTTTAAATCACCCTGGCATGTCGGAAGTTGTAATAGAAGTTGAAAAGTTATACAAGATGTACCGCCTGGGGACCATCGGCACCGGCACCTTCCGCCGTGACCTGCAGCGCTGGTGGACCACCTCTGTTCTGAAAAAAACCGACCCTTACTTTCACCTGCAAGGCGATAATACCACCGCAGTTAACAAAGAATCAATTCTGGCCCTGCAAAATGTGAGCTTTAACGTTCACCATGGCGAAGCAATAGGCATAATAGGTAGTAACGGATCAGGGAAGTCGACACTTCTTAAGATAATTTCAAGGATCACACGCCCTACAGAAGGTGTTGTAAGAGGCAAAGGCAAAGTAAGTAGCTTACTGGAAGTAGGCACAGGCTTTCACCAGGAGCTGACAGGGCGTGAGAACATTTACATCAGCGGCTACATATTGGGGATGACCAAAACTGAGATCAACAGAAAGTTTGATGAGATAGTAGCATTTTCGGGTGTCGATAAGTTTATAGACACACCTGTTAAGCGATATTCCTCCGGAATGTATGTGAGGCTTGCTTTTGCCGTAGCAGCACACCTTGAGCCGGATATATTGATTGTAGATGAAGTGTTGGCAGTCGGAGATGCCGATTTCCAGAAAAAATGCCTTGGTAAGATGAGGGAAGTATCACAGACGGATGGAAGGACGATCTTGTTTGTAAGCCACAGCATGCAGGCTATAAAAAACTTATGCGATAAAGCCCTATGGCTGGATCATGGTAAAATGCAGGCTTTCGGCCCTGTTTCCGCTGTGATAAATAATTACCTGAACAGTTCCCTACACACCAACCTACGGCAAACATGGGCAAACCCCAAAGAAGCACCAGGTAATGACTGGATCCGAATGAAGCATGTTGAACTAATACCTATACTTTCAGACCCTGATGCCCCTATGGATATCAGAACGCCGCTTACAGTCAAATTCCAGTTCTGGTGCCTGAAAAGTGAAGTTCACCTGAGTGTAGGACTTCTACTTTTTAAAGCAACCGGGGAGTGTGTATTTGACCTTCCATCTACTCCTACTCTAACCAAGAAAGGGATCATAGAAGGCGAATGTACCATCCCGGGCAATTTCCTGAACGATGGCTCCTATTACATTTCGCTGGGATTTGTTAAAGACACTTCGGTGCCCCTTTTTGACTTTTCAGAATGCCTGTCGTTTGATCTCCAGGATTATAGAGGTGATATTAAGTGGTATGGCAAATGGTGGGGCGCAGTAAGACCCAAATTCCCGTTTGAATTAAAGCAGACCAATAAAGTACTCTATTAAACTTTACTTATGCTATCACTCCATGAAGCTGCACTCACCCTATCATATAACCCATGTATCACTGGACCAGGTGCAAACGCTACCGGTATTAAATACAGAAAGTCATGGCAATTACCTGGTGTTCTGGTGGCATGACATCGCTTTAGGAGACTTATACTTTAAGCCAGGATTTACTTTAACTGAGCAAAGTTATATTACCAAATTCATAGAGGCCATACTTCCGACTCTTGAACATTATTCCAACATACACAAGCTGGAAACTAGCTACTGGCATGAAGTAACCGGGGTGCCCTTCTCTGACAATTGGTTCAAAATCATTGATGGTATTCTAAAACCATTTGTCAGCAGTAAATCACTTCCAGCACACGTCCCGGTTTCTGTCATTATATGCACCCACAACAGACCTGCACAACTAAACAGGTGCCTGCAGATGCTGAAAGGATTAAAGTGCCTGCCACAGGAAATCATTGTAGTAGATAATGCTCCTGATGATGAAGCGTCGAAAGAAGTCGTGCAAAAGTATAAGGATGTCATTTATGTGCTTGAGCCCCGGAAAGGCCTCGACATAGCCAGAAACACCGGTGTAGTGGCAGCTAGCATGCCTATTGTTGCATTTGCTGATGATGATGTAAATGTTCACCCTTTATGGACCTACAAAGTATGGGAAACATTTCAGGACTCCGACACTGCAGCCATGACAGGCCTGGTTATTACCGCCGACCTGCAAACAAAAGCGCAATACCTGTTTGAGAAATACTGGAGTTTTAATCGTGGCTATAAGGACATATTTTATGATGCCCCATACTTTAAAAGTGTATTAGCAAAAGGGCCCCCTGTCTGGAAAATTGGTGCAGGAGCTAACATGGCCTTCCGTAAAAAAATCTTTGAAAGGGTTGGATACTTTGATGAGTTGCTGGACGTGGGTGCTGCAGGGTGTAGTGGTGACTCGGAAATGTGGTACCGGATATTGGCAGATGGTTTAACCATTCATTACAACCCAAGGGCCATTGTTTTCCATGAGCACCGTAAAGAAATGAAGGGCCTGAAAAAGCAGATCTACTATTACATGCGCGGACATGCTGCGGCAGCTTTGATACAACAGGAACAACATCGCCAGGCAGGGTACAAGCGCTACCTTTTCCGTAGGTTGCCACGGCAATATGCCCGGATGATAACGGCGGGTTTCCCTGGTTACCGTTCCCGTTATACTACCTTGGGGTCCGAACTGCTTGGAGTATTATCCGGGCTCATTTTTTATTTCAGAAACAGGTATATGCGTTCCTAATTTGTATCCGGATGATAGGCGATAATGCAATGTATACTCCTTTAGTGTCTGTTATAATACCTTGCTATAACCATGGGCGCTATCTTAAAGAATCGATTGAAAGCGTCAAAAGCCAGCATTACCCTTCCATCGAAATAATTGTTGTTGATGATGGGTCTATTGATGATACCAAAGAGGCAGCAGCATTTTTCCCCGACGTAACGTATATCTATCAACAAAATCAAGGTTTATCTGCTGCCAGAAATACTGGGATAGCAAATAGTAAGGGGGAATTCCTGGTATTTCTTGATGCAGATGACTGGCTCCTGCCCGATGCAATTGAAGTGAATGCAACATTTCTGATGCAGAACAGAAACCTGGCCTTTGTTTCGGGTGGGCATGATAAAGTATTTGTACAAAGTGGAGCTGTAAAAGAATGCATCACTAACGTAAATTCAGAACATTATTCCCACCTGCTGCAAGGAAACTACATTGGCATGCATGCAACGGTTATGTACCGCAGAAGTGTTTTCCAAAATGTCCTGTTTGATACGTCGCTCAAAAATTGCGAAGATTATGATATATACTTTAAGATTGCCCGAGAGCATGAAATCCATCATCATACGCATAAAATAGCTGCTTATAGGCTGCATACATCTAATATGTCTGATAACACACCTGCCATGCTTGCCGGAGTATTGCGTGTGCTCGAACGTCAAAAAGATAACCTGAAAAATGAGGCGGAGCTAAAGGCATATAAAACAGGAAAGGAGATTTGGAAAGACTACTACTGCAAAGAGATATATCAGAAACTGATGCGTAGACACGTAGTGCTTTCTAAAGAGCATTTTGAAACGCTCATAAAATACAGACCACTATTCTTTATAAAGTACATGCTTAACCCTAACAGCCCTATGCTGAAGACGAAAATAAAAGAGATAGCCCCTGATTTCGGATTAAAGTTTTTACACCGCATGGGACTGTATCACAAGTATGTTCCGCCTGTTAACAAAGTGAATTTTGGTGACCTTGATCGCAGGGTTAAGCCATTGAGTAAAGAATTTGGATATGACCGGGGAGGCCCGATAGACCGCTATTACATTGAAGGGTTTTTAAAGAAGGAGGCTGAAAGTATACAGGGCAGGGCACTGGAAATAGGCGACAACGAGTATACTTTAGCCTTTGGAGGAAAGAGCGTAAAGCAGAGCGATGTATTGCATGTTCATGAAAATAACCCAAAGGCTACATTCATCGGAGATATAAGTAACGCCCCTCACATTCCGGACAATTTATTTGACTGCATCATTCTCACCCAAACCCTCCACCTTATTTATGACTTCAAAAGTGCTCTCAGAACTTGCCACCGTATTTTAAAGCCAGGTGGTGTATTATTGCTGACAGTACCCGGCATAACTCCAATTGATCATGGTGAGTGGAAAGAAACCTGGTATTGGTCCTTTACAGATAAAGCAATGAACAGAATTATGGCTGAAACATTTCCAGGAGCAAAAGCAGAAGTGACAACCTTCGGAAATGTATTCGCAGCATCAGCTTTTCTGTATGGCTTGGGCATTTCCGAAGTATGTAAGTCTGAACTTGACTATCATGACCCTCATTACCAGGTAATTGTCAGTGTAAAAGCCACTAAAAATTCCAGTAAATGAGGTCCCAGATTCGCAAGTTATATACAAAATACATTCAGCCAAAGGCTATTGTATTAATGTACCATCGCATTGCAGAGCCAGAGGCTGATATCTGGGAGGTCGCAGTTAGTCCTCAGAATTTTGAGCAGCAACTACAAGTTTTAAATCAACACTATAAAGTAGTATCTATAAATGATTTGTATGATGCCATAAGGTCCGGGCATCTGAACAACAAGAACTGCGTAGCAATTACCTTCGATGATGGTTATGCAGACAATTATGAGAATGCTATGCCGCTACTTCAGAAGTATAACCTGCCTGCCACCTTCTTCATTTCCACTGCAAACACTGACAAGGACGAGGCTTTTTGGTGGGATGAACTGGAGCATATACTTCTATTTTCTGACACGCTACCACCATCATTCTCCATAACTTTAAATGGAACAAGCATTAACTTTGATCTGGGAAGCGAGGCAACATTAGACCAAAATCAGAAGCAAAAAAACAAGCACTGGAAAGCCTGTACTGACACCCCTCCAACACTACGTTGTGCCTTATACCTGGAATTATGGCGAAAACTAAAGCCCTTAGAAGTAGCAGAGCAAAACTTCCATTTACAAAAGATCAGAAATTGGGCTAACTCTTCCACTCTCACTAACTCTAAAAACAAAAGCATGTCATCGGGGCAGCTGCAGGATCTTGCCAAAAACAGCTTATTCACCATGGGAGCCCACACAGTATCACATCCGGCTTTAGGATTACATGATATTGCTTACCAGAGTTTGGAGTTAAAAGATAACAAGCGCCACCTGGAAACGCTGACAGGCAACAAAATCAGGTTCCTCGCTTATCCGTATGGCAACTATAACCACGATACCGTTATCGCCACCAAAAACGAAGGTTTTGAGGCCGCGTTTACAACTGAAGAGAAGGTGGTTACCAGCAGGTCTGACTTTTATAGGTTAGGAAGGTTCCAGGTTAAGAACGTTGGGGCACCAGCATTTAAGCGCGCTCTTGAGAAATGGAGATATAAAATTTAACATCATGCTACCACCGGTTCAGCCTCTCATCTCAGTTATTATCGCCTTTCTTAACGAGGAGAGGTTTTTGGCAGAAGCGATTGAGAGTGTGCTGCATCAGGATTACACCAACTGGGAAATAATCCTGGTTGATGACGGGTGTTCTGACAAAAGCGTGCAAATAGCGAAAGATTATGAAAAGCGATTTCAAGGAAAAATAATCTACATCGATCATGAAGGCCATCTTAACAAAGGACTTAGCGCGAGCAGGAATGCAGGTATAAAAAAGGCATCAGGAGAGTTGATAGCACTGCTGGATGCAGATGATGTATGGCTGCCTTCAAAACTATCTGCACAAGTCTCAATTTTTCAGCAATACCCAACGGTTGCCATGGTTGCTGAAGCCTCCTTGTATTGGTATTCCTGGAACAACCCTGTCAGCCAGGATATTATAATTCCGGTTGGAGCCTCACAAAACAGAGTGTACCAGGCAGCTGAGCTTTTACAATACCTTTACCCGTTAAGCACAGGAGCAGCTCCCTGCCCTTCGGGTTTAATTTTTACAAAACAGGCACTTGAACTGGTTGGGGGTTTTGAAGAACATTTCCGGAAGGAGTACCAGTTATACGAAGACCAGGCACTACTTCATAAAATATATCTGAAGGAGCAGGTTTATGTGTCTTCTGAATGTAATAACAAATACAGGCAAAGAGTAGGCTCCATCGTTGAAAAAGTACACGCTGATGGGCATTACTTAAGTGTGCGCAGATATTTTCTGGAATGGCTGAAAGGGTATCTGGAACAGGAGAGAATGTATGTGCAAAACAATAAGCGCCTCGTACTAAAGGCTTTATTCCCATACAGGCACCCCACAATGCATTATTTCACAACTATTCTTCCTGATAAAGTGAAGCAGAGAGTAAAAAAAGAGATCAAGAAACTTAAAAGATAGCGATGCCCAGCCTGTCTGTTTTGATGCCCGTTTTTAATAGCTCAGCTTTCCTGTCAGAAGCCATAGAAAGCATTTTGCAGCAAACATTTGATGATTTCGAGTTTCTGATCATTGATGATGCTTCCACGGACAATAGTGCAAAGATAATTCAGTCTTACAATGACCCCAGAATTAGGTTTTACCAGAATGATAAGAACCTTGGTATCTCTGAGACACTGAACAGAGGGATAGCCCTTGCAACTACTCCATACATTGCCCGCATGGACGCAGATGATATCAGCTATCCTGAGCGGCTACAGAAACAGGTAAGTTATCTGACAGCACACCCAGAATGTGCCATGGTTTCTTGTCGTACCAGGGTGATCACAGCAAATAAAGAAGTGGTTAGAATTGACAGGTTCAGGGCTGAACATTACTACTACAACCTAACCTTTATTTGCTGGATCTACCACCCCACAGTTATACTTCGAAAATCGGCTGTAAACGAAGTTGGAAACTATACCAAACCTTATTCAGAGGATTTTGAGCTGTTTTGGCAAATTTCGCGCAGGTATAAAATCCATAACCTGGATGAAGTACTTTTAGATTACCGCATAACCGGCCAAAGCCTGCACCAGGTACTGAAGAAGGAAGAATATGAACAGGAGCAGCAAAGGCAGGTGCTGCGTAATATCCGTTTTTTTACCGGTGACAATTATCATCTCCCGCTGAGTTATCTTGAATGCTTCCGTCACAATTTCCAGATGCTGCTAGCCGAAGGAAAAGTAAAGAATATCATAGCCTGTATCAGAGAGCTTGATTTTATAACGAGATGTATTCTAGCCAAGGACAACGTGAACCACAATACTACAGCTATCAAAAAAGCTGCAAAGTATAAACGGACCTATATCATCTCATTCTTCAAACAGCACCTTAATGGTATTCAGAAAGCCTATTTAACAATTGCTTTAATGAACTTACAGGATGCTGCCGGTGTGCTCAAAACCCCTTTAAGTCCCCTTTTGAAGTATTTCAAAAATAACAATTAATTTCCCCTCCTCACCTTTTACTTTCAAACCACGCTGTGTCAGTGTCAGACCTGCACAAAATTCAGCACTCTTAATTACTTAAATTATTTAGATATTAATTATTGCTTTTCCGTATATCATTAAATACCCTACTGTGATACTTAATGCTAAATAACCTATACTCACCCCCTATTATTCAATCATTACCCCGTGATCTTAACAGGCCTTTATGGTCTGTAATGGTACCGGTATACAACTGTGGTATTTACTTAAGAGAGACATTAGAGAGTGTTTTAATACAGGCTCCTCGAGAAGCTGACATGCAGATAGAAGTTGTAGACGATGCCAGCACCGATGTAGATGTGGAGGCGCTTGTTAAGGAAATCGGGCAAGGCAGGGTAAAGTATTACAGACAAAAGCAGAACGTAGGGAGCCTTAAAAATTTTGAAACCTGCCTTAACCGGTCCAAAGGGCAGTGGGTGCATCTGCTGCATGGTGACGATAAAGTAGAAAAAGGCTATTATAAAAAGATCGCTGAACTCTTTAAACAATTTCCTGAGGCTGGAGCTGCTTTCTCAGGTTTTAAATGTGTTGATGAAAAGGGAAAGACAGTTTATAAAAAGAAACCTGAAATGCAGCAAGATGGTATTCTTGAAAACTGGCTATCAAAGATAAGTGTTCACCAAAGAATTCAATACGCAGCTATTACGGTTAAAAGAGACGTTTACGAGAAGCTAGGGGCATTTTATAACATTACATATGCCGAAGATTGGGAAATGTGGGTTCGTATCGCCCGTAATTACTCCTTTGCTTACACTCCTGAAGTGCTTGCCGTCTATAGAAAACATATAAACTCTATATCTGCTTCTAAAATTTTAAAAGGCGATTATCTAAAGGATCTGCATCAGGCGATGCTGATGATTCAACAACATTTACCAGCGGACCAAAGGGAAATAATTCTTGCTAAATCAAAAAAGTATTATGCTAAATATGCCCTCAGATCTGCTAAAATGGTTTGGAACAAGTTACACAACAGAAAAGCAGTATACATACAGGTAAAACAAGCATTAAAGCTGCACCAAAGCCTTGAACTGTACCTTATGGTCTTAAAACTGTTCTTCTCTTTAAAGTCGGTCAGATCATGAGATTAGGAGTTACTGTAGTCATATGTACTTATAATGGAGCAGCATTATTACCTGAAACGCTTCACCACCTGGCAAAACAACGGGTACGACAGGGCATAAAATGGGAAATTGTTGTTATCAATAATGCATCTACCGATCATACTGCTCAGGTAGCACTTGAAGAATGGGAGAAACATCAGAATGATATTCAGCTGACCCTTTACCACCAACCAAAACAAGGACTCACTTTTGCACGAGAGCTAGGCTTCAAAAAAGCGTCTTATGAATTTGTACTATTTTGCGATGACGATAACTGGCTAAACCCTGACTATATAAACCTGGCGTACGATGTAATGCTGAAGCACCCTAACGTTGGCGTTCTGGGGGGGTATGGGGAGTTATTGTTTGAATCCCCACCTCCGTACTGGGCAAAACAATACAGGTTGTTTGCCAATGGCCCTCAAGCCAGTACCTCTGGTAAAGTACCTAATAATAAAGTATACGGAGCGGGCTTTGTCGTTCGGAAAACCGCGTATGAGCTTTTGATCAAGGCTGGTTTTAAACCTATGCTAACCGATAGAAAAGCAGGTTATCTCAGTTCTGGTGGAGACTATGAAATATGCTATGCAATTGCCCTGGCAGGCTACGACATTTGGTACGACGAAAACCTTGTATTTAAACATTTCATGCCTCAGGCACGAATAAATCCCGAATATTATATCCGGTTTATTAAAGAGGGGCCTGAAAGTTTTGAGGTATTGGTGCCGTACAGAGTTCGTGCCAACAGCCAAATTAACAGCAGCGCTGTTTTCTACCTAAAGTTGGTAAAAATCGTGCTTACCTATACCCTCAAACTAATACCTGAGCTGTTACGAAAGCAGCGTGTTAGCCCGGACTCAGAGGAAGCCAGCCTGCTTACCCTGAAAATCATGTCAATAAAGTCTAAAATCTTCATTTTCAGGAGTCATGCCACTATGAAAGAGAACTTCCTGAAAATAAAGCGCTTTGAACAGCATAATCTAAAAGCTTATAAGATGAATAGGTGTGTGTTAAGGAATCCAGAAAAAAAAACTTTAAAACCAACACCTTATAAAGTCTACAAAGTATAAACTTCCTGTACATCAGCTTATTACACTTTACACTTCAACCATAAATATTACACGCAAACTCTGATCCAGTTGCTTTCTGAGTCAAAAAGGAGCCTATCCTATAGCATGTGCAGCAGTCTTTTAGTTATTGACTACCGTGTGTCTTTTTAAAATTTTCAGTGTCTTATCGAGCGGAAGTGCTTCAACTTCATGCTCGTCTTTCCCCATCATTGTTTCAGCTTTAAACAGAGAATTGATAACAGCTTCCTCAGTGGCTTCTATTACCGCCATGAACAAAGAAGACATTTCATCATTACGTAGCAGCGTAACAGTTTCAGTTTTTTGTGACGATGCATAAGGTACCCGCAACTCCGGATCAGTTGAAAACGCGATCACATAGTCGCCGCTGCCGTTCGAGGCTATCCCACCAGTCTTTGCCAAGCCCATTATAGCACGTTTTGCCATACGCTCCAGGTTCCGGGCATCGACAGGTGCATCTGTCGCAACTACTATCATACAAGAACCATCGGCCTTATCCTTTAACTGGTCACTTAAGTAAAAATGATCCAGCTCTTTGCCAACAGGCGCTCCATTTACCTGCAAAACACCTCCGAAATTCGTCTGTACCAACACACCTACAGTATAACCGCCTAATTGGCTGGGCAATTGCCGTGACGAGGTACCGATACCTCCTTTATAACCAAAGCAAACTGTGCCAGTACCCGCACCAACATTGCCTTCTGCCACAGCCCCTGCGCTTGCATCTTGTATCGCTGCTAAAACATGTTGCTCCGTTATGTGCCTTCCACGAATATCATTCAGGTAACCATCGTTTGTCTCTCCCACTACAGCATTCACCGACTGCACATTTTCATTACCGGGCTGCTTTAACGTATATGCTATCACGGCATTCATAGCTGTACCCACACTCAAGGTGTTCGTTAAAACTACAGGAGTTTCCAGGTTACCTAGTTCCTGCACCTGTGTGCTGCCTGCAAGCTTACCAAATCCATTGCCTACAAAAATGGCGGCAGGCACTTTCTGCTGGAAAATATTGCCATCGTGCGGCAATATTGCTGTAACCCCTGTACGGATAGTACTTCCCTCGAAAACTGTTGTATGCCCCACCTTTACGCCCTTTACATCTGTAATGGCATTGTTTTTACCAGTTGGCAATACGCCTATCCGAACACCATACGCTCTTGCCCTTTTACGTTCCTGACCGTTGGCATATGTGGTTAAGAAAGTCATCAGAAAAAATAAAATTGCACATCTCATTTAGTATCTGTTTTACAGCTTCCAGGTATAAGCTAAAGGCTTCATTTGTATCAATATAGCAGCTATTTATCTAAACTCATATTACATAAACGTATTTATAATATCTAAAAGCAAGTGAGTAAAACTTAATAATCTGTAAAATAATTAACCCGACACAAACTTATTCGGTAGTATATTTATGTAAAATAAAGGCGGACTTGAACACGAACGTTCACTTCAAAAATGAAAATCAAGATACCGTGGATGCAGTTTAACGAATGTTTTACCCGGTCCGCGCTAATAGTTAAAACCCTTATTGCCCCGTTTTCACCAGTCCAAATGGTGGTTGCGGATAAACTAAAATAAAAAGTATGGAATCAGAAAACGAAGTAGAAAGCCTGGTCCGGGAGCAATTGATAGAACTGCTAAAAGGGGGCTTTGCGCCCAATATAATTCTGTTGCGGGAGTTTGATCATAGTAAGGCAGGTATAATTCTGGAAGGCCTGCACTTCTCAGCCTGGAACCTACTTGGCCACATTCGTGGCAGACAACTTACCCTGCTCAAATTCATGAAGGACCCTGAGAACAACCTGAATGTATGGCCGGATGCCCCTTGGCCCGAAAACAATTCAACAGTTAGTGAACAGGAGTGGAATGATGCGGTCTCAACGTTTGAAGATGAGCTAAATGAAATGATACACTTAGTAAATGACACCTCCACTGATCTGTTTACAATACAGAGTAACGGTAAAACTCTTTCCTGGGCGGCAATGACATCTTTACACCATACTGCTTACCACATGGGCCAGTTAAAGACAATAGGCCGGCAATTAGGTGTTTGGTAACTTAGAACCAGTTTCCGGGGCAGGCAAATATGTATTTTATACTTGCCTGGAGCACTACCTTTTTAAAAGGAAATAAAGTTTATCAATGGACAGCGATAATCTTCCGAACGACCCAAGCAGTAAGTTTAGATTATCTGGAGAAGATTGTAATGTTTCGATATATGTAACCCGCTTTATGTAAAAAGCCCGCCTTATTATAAGGCGGGCTTCTTTTAAGACCTCAGAAAAACTTAATAGTTTGGGTCCCTGTTTACATAGCCACCACGGTCCGAATCCCTGGCTTGCCAGTCCTTGTTACTCCTGCCCCTTACCATATCTTCACCATACCGCCCGGAGGTACGACCATATGCGCCACTGCTATACGTGTCTCCGCTACCAGCACCATAATCATCACCTATATTGCGGGTGCTATAATCTGGTACTCCCCTGTTAGAATAACCGGATGTTTGGCGGTTATCCCGGCCATAAGCCTCCCTTTCGCGGTCGGCATCGCGGTTATTATACCTTGTAGCGCCATAGCCTGTATTCTTATAACTTTTGAACCCGCGGTCATATCCGGTGTTTGAGGGGCCACGGTCCAGGCCGCTTCCGTAGCCATAGTTAAAGTTCATGAAATCACTGTAGTCATTTTCATCACCACTTGTACCATAACGTGTACCATAGCCACTTTTGATATTAGGTCTCTGGCGTGCCTGCTGCCTTGAATACCGGGTGTTTTCATTCTTGCTATTTACATGGTAATACGAGGATGCATCTCCGTATGTATTGCCTCCATCCCCATACCTGTAGTCTCTATACCTGCGGTCAGAAGAAGGATCCGGTTCACGGCTTCGATCAGTTGCGTTACGGAAGTTCCCGGTTTGGTCAAGGTCACCGTAATGTTTTTGCCGTGAGTTAAATATTCTTTCATTGTTGTTCATAGCTTAAGTCTTAAATAATACATATTTGTTAAACGCAGGCTACTTGCGCATGTTCACATCATGCAGGCAGGTATTAGATACATTACTTAGCACTAATGTGTCAAAAAGTATTGTGGCAGTTACTGATGGTAATTTCATTTTGGCTCAGGTTGGAGCTGTTTAGAAACTTTATGCATGATTTATTTTTCCTCTGATCTGGTTAATTCAGGCACTTTTTAAAAAAAATTCAAAAAAATCTGGTTCTTCATTTTATCTTCATCTTGACATTATAGTTTTGGATCATAAACTTTTAATAAACCTTAAGAGCAATGAAAAAACTAACATTCTTAGCCGCAGCTTTTTTAACAGCAGCAACGGCATTCGCCCAGAATAATTCAACAGAAATAAACGCAAAAGCTAAAACGTCATCTGAGGTAAAGGCAGAGCGCAAAGATAAATCAGTGAAGGCATCGTCTTCATCCTCTACTTCTGCTTCAGTAAAAGCAGAAAAAACAAAGAACAAGCCTGAGACTGCTCCTGAAGGAGAAGAGAAAGCACCAAAAGAGAATCATGGCCAGGCAGTAGCCGAAGTTGCGCAGCAACTGGAAACAACAGCTGCTGTAAAAGGTGAGGAAGCACAGAATCATGGTCAGGCAGTAGCAGCTGTGGCACAGAAAACTGCTGCAGACGTGGCAGCAAAAGGAACTGAAACAGCAGAAAGCTCTAGCCAGGCGGCTATCGGTGTACAGCACCAATCAGAAACCGCTGTAAAGGCACAAGGCAGAAGAACAGAAGAACATGGCAAAGCAAGCGTTAAAGTTGCGCAGCGCACCGAGGCTTCGGTGGCAGCTAATGCTGATGAAGCCAAAGAAAATAGCAACGAGGTAGCTCTCCAGGCAAAGCAACGCACAGAAGCAGCTGTGGAAGGACAGGTAAGAAAAACTGAAACCCATGGTGCTGCCGTAGCAGAAACAGCTCAAAACACACAGGAGCAGGGCCAGGGAAAAGGTGAGGCCGTGAAAGAGGTGGCTAAATCAAAGCGTAAAGCAAAACCAACAGAGGTAGAGGTTGAAGAGAATGCTAAAGCTTCTGCTAAAGTTAAAAGCAAAATACGTAGAGGTGGCGCATCGCGTGCTGCAGGTGCCGCTCGTGCCGCAGGTGCTGTGAATGCGAAAAGTACCGGAGCAGGTGCAGCCGCCACAGTAAATGGAGCAGTAAACGCAGCTGGTAAGCCAGTTAAAGCAGCTACAAAAGCTGCATCAGGCCGCCCGGTTCAGGTAGGTGGTGCTGTAAAAGTAGGTACCAAAATTAAAGTAGGTAACTAATTGCCTTTTTTTTCACCCTTACACAAGTTCAGCAGTCTGTGGCTCGCTACAGACTGCTGAATTATTTACTCATTTATGAAAAAGCTAAAAACATATAAGAGGTTGCTCGGGTTGTTGCTGGCACCAACCCTATTGTTTGCAGCTCCCGCTGCGTCAGCACAGACTGATGCGGCTTCAGATTCAGTTAAAGTAAAAGAAGGCTGGTGGACGATTGGCGCAGAAGTGTCTAATAACTCTTCGTTTTTTGGCCGCAATACCGCTACCCGCTATCCCTATGCTGCAGCGTCCCTGACATACTTGCACCGCACAGGCATTTGGGCATCGGTTACATCCTACCAGCTGTTTAATACCGAAACCTATATTGATGAAACCGATCTCTCTATGGGCTATAGTTTTAAGATCCGGGATCTGGTGGAGGCGAATGTAAGTTACTCCCGCTTCATTTTTGGTAAGAACACGCCACTGGTGAATGCCTTTACCTCCAATGCGCTTTCTGCGAAAGCTGCCCTGGACTGGGGTATACTTTACACTGGCCTTACTTCTAGCTATGTGTTCGGAGACAACAACGATATTTTCGCTGTACTGGAAAACTCCAGGTTCGTGCCGCTTAACCCGCTTTGGGATGGCAGGCATGTGGTAGGGCTGGACCCAAAAGTGACAATAACAGCAGGTACCCAGCGGTTTTATGAAACGCACACAACCACTTATCAGAATAAATCCGGCTTACCAACCAGTGGCGGCACTACAGGCAGTGATCCATTAGGTGGCGTACTTGACCCGTTAAAACCGGGAGGAGGCAAACCTAAAGATCCGAATAACAGCAATGGCGGAACGACCACGACCACCTCAACAACTTCTGTAAGCAGGTTCAACGTGTTAAACTATGAATTGAAGTTACCAGTAGTCATTTATTTGGGTAACTTTGAGCTGGAGCCCGCTTATAAGTATTCTATCCCTGTAAACAAGATTGAGGGGGATGAGTCGGAAGCCCAGTCTTTTTATTCTTTTAACATCAGCTACACGTTTTAACCTCTTTTTAAATTAACGCTTTCACCCATGCATGTACTAATTGTAGAGGACGAAAAGAGTTTAGCAACAGAGTTGGAGCACTTCCTTACAAAAGAGCATTACCGTTGCGACAAAGCTTACACAGGCCATGAAGCCTCTGAAAAAATTGCCGTAAACTTATATGATTTCATACTCCTGGACCTGGGTCTGCCAGATTACAACGGCCTTGACCTCTTGAAAGAAGCTAAGGAACTGGAGCATCAGCCTGCTATTATCATATTAACTGCCCGTGGCGCTGTAGAGGATAGAATTGAAGGACTTGCACTGGGCGCTGATGATTATCTTCCAAAGCCTTTCTCATTGCTTGAGCTGCAGGTACGGATGCAGGCGATCTTGCGTCGCAAGTTTAACATTAAAACCAATGTGATCCGATTTCATGGCCTGGAAATAGATGGCAGCTCCAGGCGCGTCAGTTTTAATGAGACCGAAGTTTCTCTCACTAAAAAAGAATTTGACCTGCTGCACTACCTCCTGCTGCACAAAAACCGCATCCTTACCAGGCTGCAACTTACAGAACATATCTGGGGCAATATCCTGGAAGATGACTACGACTCCAATTACATTGACGTACATATCAAAAACCTTCGCAAGAAACTGGCTGAATATGTCCCCAAGGATTGGCTGGAAACTGTGCGCGGCGTTGGCTACAGGTTAACGGCTTAACATGCGGCTCCAATCCAAGCTAACACTCTTCAGTGCTGCTTCCAAGATCGTCATTTTGCTCCTCCTGATCCTGGTGCTGCCTCCTCTCATCAACAGAGTAGCCTTGCACAATACAGACCTGCGCCTACTGGAGAAAAAGGAGGAGGTATTTGATATTATTGCAGAAAAAGGGATCGGTACTTTTGTAAGTACCGGTGAGGATGACATGTATGGTAGCTACAACCTGCTCAAAGAAGAATTTATCTCCATTGAGCCGATAGACACCTCACAGATTGACAACCGCATTGAGAACAGCTACCGCAAAGTAGAAGGAGACATTGTGGAGTATAGGGTGCTGAGCCTTGCCTTTGAAGTGGACGGCGGTACTTACCTGCTGGAGATAGGGCGAAGCCTGGACACCATTCGCGACACCAGCGATACGCTCCAGCGGTACGCGTTATACTTCCTGATAGCCATCGTACTGATCACCGTTTTCATTGACCTGGCCTTTGTAAAAATACTTTTGCGGCCGCTAACCCTCATCATCCGACGCTTACAACACGTTGCCCACCCTGAGTCATTTAAGCAAACCAAAATTCCATCCACAACCAGTGACTTCGTGTACCTCAACGAAACGATAAATGGCATGATGGGCCAGATTAAAGATGCGTTTCAGAAAGAGAAGGAATTTATTGGTAACGTATCGCATGAACTGCTCACCCCAGTCTCTATACTTCAGACCAGGATGGAGAACCTGCTTACCGACCCGGAATTGCCCGAGGATATGCTGGTGAAGGTAGTAGAAAACCAGAAAACGTTGCACCGCCTAAAAAGCATCATACAGGCACTGCTGCTCATTTCCCGGATCGAGAACGAACAGTACCTCAAAGATGAGCCTGTTAGCATGGAAGCCCTGGTGTTGGATGTAGCTGAAGAGATAGAGGAACGCATTGAGTCCAAAAGGCTGACTCTGGAAATAAACATGGATCAGGACCTGACATTTCAGGCAAATTACTCCCTGCTATTTACAATGCTATTTAATGTGGTGAACAATGCTGTTAAGTATAACAGGCCAGGAGGTGCAATCACTGTCAAAGGCGTGCTAACGGAAGCAGGATATCAACTAAGCGTTACGGATACAGGTGTGGGGATAGCACCTCAGCAACTCCCGCATATTTTTGACCGGTTTAAGCGATTACATGCGCCAGACAGGGAGAGCCACGGCTTAGGATTGCCTATCGTTGAAACAGTGGCAAACTTTCACCAGATCAAAATAACTGTAACCTCTGAACCAGGAACAGGTACCACGTTTACGTTTAAATTTCCGAAGCGTTAAACAGGTTTAACTTTAACCTTAAGCCTGTTTAACGCTTTAAATACACTTTGAACGAAGACCCCTGCCCTACACTACTCTCCACCTCAATTTTTCCGCCGGCATTATCTACGATCTTCTTCACGATATATAGCCCCACCCCTGTTCCTTCCACGTGATCATGAAGCCGTTTGAACATCGTAAAAATCTTGTTATCTCCTTTCAGATCCATGCCCAGGCCATTATCAGAAACAGAAAGCACCACAAATTCAGGAGTTTCCTCTGTTGTGATCTTTATGCGTGGCTTACGTTCAGAGGAGCTATACTTAAGGGCATTGCTGATCAGGTTGTAGATCACACTCCGGGCATTTTTGACTGAGAGCTGAATAGTGGATTCCGGTGAAATTTCTTTTATTACCTCTGCACCTATCGTAGTGATAGCACCATTAAAATCGAGCAGAATCTCATCCACCATATCGCTTAAACTAACATGCGTTATATCCTGTTCGGATTCCCGCTGAACCCTGGCTACCTGGGTAAGGTCTTTAACTGCACGTTTGAATCGCTCAATAGATCCCTGTATATAATTTATCAGCTTTGGTACTTCGCCAGAGGCCATTATATCGGCAGACAAATTCTCTACAAGTGCCTCCATTAACCCTTCTATGTTAGAAATAGGTGCTTTAAGATCATGCGAGGCCGAGTATACAAAGTTATCCAGATCAGCGTTGATGGCTATCAGTTCTTTATTCATCACCACAATTTCGCGGCGGGCTTCAACTTGTTCATTAATGTCTATCGCTATCGCAATCACTCCAATGATATCATTATTGGCATCCCGCATCGGTTGATAAACCAGATTCACATAAACTGTCTCCAGTTTGCCATTACGTTCCAGCTTTACTGGCAGCTCATTGTTTAAATACGGAATGCCAGAAGTATAAACATCATCCAGAATCTCCTTAATGCCTTGGTCCAGTACCTCCGGAAGCGCTTCAAAAACGGGCTTCCCAAGCACTTCTTCTGATGTTCTGCCCCAGATTTCGCAGATACCCTTATTGGCTAACCGAACAATAAAGTCAGAACCGCTCATCACGGTAATGCCTACTGGTGCTTGTTCAAACAGCTCGATCAGGTACTCCTGCTGCCGAGCCAGTTCTATACGGGACTGCGTACTTGCAATAAGAGTAGAGAACTGCCTGGCCAGTAGTTTATGAAAACTAATGTAGTCCTGGTCATAAGAGAGCTGCGGGCTTATACCTGATATAAAGAATCCGATAATCACTTCCTCGCCTGGCCTGAAAATAGGGTACACAACAGCTTTATCCGGAAAGCCAATCTGGAAGTTGCCACTGGAGTAGAAGTCATCATTAGAAAGCCCTTCTACAACTACTCCCTGCCCCTCTTGCTGCACCTGAAGCAAGGGCCACTTTAAATTTTTGTCTTTTGTTAAATGAATAAGCGGCTGAACAAATTCCGGTTTCATGTTTCCTGAACAGCCTACAAGCCGTGCCTCCTTTCCAGAGCCACTCAGCAAATAAATCAGATTAAAAGGTATGTCTTTCGAATCATGGTACAGGGCTGTACTTGCTGCCTGGCAAGCCTCCTCCAAGGTTTGAACCAGGTTCATGGCATCGGATATTTCTTTCAGCGTTTTTAGCCTTCGCTGGCCCAAAACAGTGCTCGTAACCTCATTACATGCACAGAATACACCTGCTACTTCTCCCTCATCGTTAAAGATTGGGCTATAGGAAAAAGTCCAGTAAGTTTCTTCAATAAAACCTTGCCTGTCCAGTAAGACCAACATCTCTTTGGCATAAAACTGGTTCGCGTTTTCCAGTATACCTTCGGCTACAACGCCCAGATGCCCCCATATTTCTGCCCACATATCTCGTGCGCTTGCACCGAGTGCCTCCGGGTGCTTTTTCCCGAGGGCAGGTAAATACGCATCGTTATGAAACATGTAAAAGGAATCCGACCACCAGATAAACATTGGGAAAGCCGAATTTAACATTAACCGGATATTTGCCTGTAGGCTTATAGGCCACTTAGCTGCAGAACCAAGAGGATGATTATCCCAGTTATAGCTTCGCATCAGAGTGGCCATCTCCCCATCTCCACTAAACATGTTCGGAGAGGTGCGATCGCTTGGTTGGCTTGGTTGCTGTAACATGTACTAAGTAGAGGATGGGTTAGAGGATGGGTTAAAGGATAGTAGAATCTAAACTATCGGCTAGTCTAAGGTATAAAAAATAAGTGGCATTCGGAAGAATTAATTAAATGCAGGCACATGACAGGCTAAATGAAATTGACTGCTAAAAAGTTTATCTTTCTTTTACATAAAACTAATTTTCAGCATAAATTTTGTTGTTTTGTATGTTTAAAGATTTGAAAGAACGTTTTTATTTAATATGAAAAGAATATTTAGCATTTTTTCGCTTTGCCTGTTAATGGCAAGCCAGGCTTTTGCATGGGGACAGAATGGACATCGTGCCGTAGGCCTTGTTGCAGAGCAACACCTTAGCAAAAAAGCGAAGAAAAATGTCCTGAAATTGCTGGACGAAAATACATTGGCAGAGGTGTCTGTCTGGATGGATGATATCAAAAGCGATCATGCTTATGACCATACTCATGACTGGCATTGGGTAACTGTACCAGACGGACAGACATATGAGCAGGCTGAGAAAAACCCTAACGGCGATGTAATTGCTGAGATAGAGGAAATCACAAAGACGCTTAAAGCAGGTAACCTGAGCAAAGAGAAAGAGCAGGAATATGTAAAGTACCTCGTTCACCTGGTAGGTGATATCCATCAGCCACTACATGTGGGAGGCGGAGACGACCAGGGCGGTAATGCAGTTAAAGTACAGTGGTTCTATCAGCCGTCAAACCTTCACCGCGTTTGGGACAGCGACATGATCGATAATAAAAACCTGAGCTTTACTGAAATAGTACGATTTTTGGGTGAGCCGAGTAAAGACCAGATAAAGAACTGGCAATCTTCTACTGTTAGAGATTGGGCGAAGGAATCTATGGGATACCGGGAGCAGGTTTATACCCTGCCAGAAGACAAGAAATTGAGTTACCGATATGCCTACGACAACTATGACCTGGTAGAACAGCGCCTGTTACAAGCTGGTATTCGCCTGGCAGGTTTGCTGAACGAGATATATGGATAAATACAAGAAATGAAGTATAAACTGGTTAGAAACCCTCATAAATTTTAGCCATACTTCGAAATAACATCTTAAAAGGGCCGTTCCATACTTATCTGGGCGGCCCTTTTTATATAGTGTACAGGCCCGGGGCAATGTATTACGTAATGACTTGCTGCAGTTAATTATATGTATTTATAACGAGCAAAAGCAGTAGTTATACATTTCAGTATTGCGTTTTATTTTGCAAATTCACACAATTTACCACGCGCCAAAAACAAACTTAAATGCCTAGATTCCTAATGCCCGCTTTAAAAGAATTCGAGTCTTTGGTCACTGAAGGCAAGATCAGCACTTTTCATGTTTTCATCAGGCCGGATGGCATACTGCTCAGGTCAGCCGGAAACGAGAAAAAAGTTAAAATACCTTTACACAAAGACATCTTATCATCTTTAAGAGATTTCTTTCTAGGAATAGACGTGATCGAGTTCGGTTCATTCGATTACACCAACCTTAACTGCTTTATGGCGTCTCTCCGTACTCCTCAGTTAATCAGGAAGTAGCCGTTGAGTATTTGTTGATTCGCATGGGAGGGTTACTACTTGTCCGTGTCCTGCAATGCTTTTTTGTAATCTATCACAGCCCCAATAAGCGAGGCATGCACAAATGTCTGTGGTATGTTGCCTAGATACTCCCCTGTATCCGGGTCACCTTCTTCCGGCATAAGCCCGACATCGTTCATAAAAGCAAGCGCGGCCTCCATTGTGGTTTTAAATTTCTTCCAGTTTTTACGCATTACCCAATACTGAGCTACCCAAAAAGTGCCGGCCAAAAAAGCTCCTTCTTTTCTGAAGTCAAAATCAACCAGGTGGCGCCGAAACAGGTTGTTCGTGCAATAATCCCGTTCCAGTACTTCTATTGTTTTCAGTACTTCGGGGGTGTCAGCTGCTGTATAATCCCATATCGGAAAAAGGATGGCACTTATGTCTACAGCTTCTGCTCCGGCATAAACGGCATATGCCCCTTCCGAAGTGATACAATTAGCCTCAACAAAAGCACGGATATTTGCCGACGCTTCGAGCCACCGTTTTTTTTCACGCTCATCCTGGCTATGCGCTGCTATAAATTTCAGACTGACAGCAGCCACTACCTTGCTCGATGTATAGTGCTGCTTCTGTGTTTCTTCCCACAAACCATGATCTTTTTCCATCCAATGGTCTGCCAGGTAATCGGCCAGGCCGCTTACCGTTTCCCAATGCTCATTGGTATCAAAACTATTGTAGATAAGCTTAGCTGCCAGCAACACATTACTGATTGCGTCCAGTTGTAGCTGGTCGTTTGCATTGTTGCCGATCCGGATGGGCTGGCTATCAGCATACCCCGAAAAATTTTGCAGGACACTCTCACCAGGGGCAGGCTTGAAATCAAGCGTAAAAAAAGGTACTACAGGTTCTTTTACCTGATGCATGGCCGAACAGATAAAACTGAGAAATTTACGTTCCTCTACGCCATCTGAACCAGCGCGGGTTAGTGCGCTCACAATCATGGCAGCGTCACGGAGCCACACGAAGCGGTAATCATAGTTGCGTCCCCCTCCTTTTACCTCTGGCAGCGAGGTGGTGCCGGCGGCAATTATTCCTCCATTTTTAACATACGTCATTAGCCTAAGTACACGCAGCGAACTTTTTACTTCCTGCTCATAGGGGCCTTTGTAAGTTATGTGCGAGGTTACCTCTTCCCATTTCTCTCTGGTAGTCTTTCGCGCTTCCATTAAAACCTGTTCATTTACCTGCTGCCTGCGGTTGCATAACATAAACCAGGATGCTTCTCCTGCCGGGACACTACAAATGATATGGTTACCCTCTATTGCCAAGGGGTGGGAAGCGTACAAAAATTGCTGGTCGTTTATACTTACAACACTTCCTTCAAAGGCCAATTCTGGTACTAGCTTCCCATAATCTGGTTTTGGCGCAAGTATCACTTTAACGGCCTCCGGCGCACTGGACAGGTTACGGCAAATTCCGGACAAGCTGCCATTCATGGGCATCCAGTCTTCCAAAAGCAACTCTCCATGAGGGCTTTTAAAACAGGTTCTCAGAATGGTGCTGTCCTCTAAGTAATAGCGATACGAAAAGCTGAGTTCGTTACATAAAATTTGCCACGCACCTCCTTTTACTGTGTCCAGTAAGCTGGCAAACAAAGAAGGTGCATCAAACCGAACCGGGCAGTACCAGACCACGCTTCCATCTTTTGAAATATAAGCGCATGTCTCGCGGTCTCCGATCACTGCCAGATCTTTAATATTTATTTCTGATCTAGTCATAAGCATCACAGCGCATAAAAGTATACCACAGTTTAAATGTAGCCGTACCTGGGGACATGTTGGTGTAGATCTATGTACGCAGGAAAAACAACCGCTCCTTTTTTTACCTTTTACTTCGTTTTAATCCTTACCTGTTATTGAGCTTTAGCTGGTCGCGTAACGGGCGGAATTCATTTCGGTTTTTTGTCCAGTAATCTATCATCATAGTCGCTTTCCGGACAGCACGGCTTACCTCCTCTTTTCCTCCATCCAGTATCCGTACTTCCTCCCAGCCGGCTATTTGGTACGGGAAAGCAGCAGTGTAAAACACACGAAGTATACGAGGGTAGTTTTTATACTTTACGGTAAGTGCCATCAGATCATTCGCAGCAAAACCAGCAATGCTATCGCGGGCATTGCTTATACTGATCGTTGCTTCTTCAGCTTCTAGTTTCTCATGAGTGAAGCGTTGATCGAGCAGCCCCGGAATAAGCTTGACCTCGCCGGTAGGCACCTGGTTTGGATCAAGCCGCAGCAGAGTCCATAAGTTATCTTCCGGCATGGCATCAATCATCAGTTCCTGATCGCTTTCGCTTTCAAAATAAGACAATAACTTCGCTTTATACCCTTCGTTCTGCCGGTTAAGCTGAGTAAAAGTATGTCCGCACCACTCCTGCGAGCTAGCTGATACTTTTACTGCCGGAATACTATCATATACTGGTGTAAAAACCGAAAGCATCATGGAGTATGGGTAAATGCCAGTAACGAACTTCTTGGTCATGTTCATTTTTAATACCTTCTGGGCATCTGCCTGGTTTGCTTCAGGATTATCGAGTTTTACCTGTTTCTCTCTGGAGAAATCCTCTGTTACAAAAATTAATACTGATTCGGCATTCCGTGGCTCTCCATACCTGTACTGAGTCAGGTCATAAGAATTAAGCTCAGCTTTGCCTTGATACCAATACGCTCCAAAGGCATCATAATTCAATTGCCTTTTAGTAAAGCTGGTAGTGTTTGAACCAGACGGCTTACAACTAATCAAAGAGGTAAAAAGGATGAAATAAAGGAAGTATTTTAACATTTGTCGCAATATTTTTCTAGTAAACTTTAACGAGGTTTAGATCCGTTCGCGCAAAAGAGCTGCATCTATTTGTGCTTTCAGGCCATCCAGGGTACGTATCTGGTTCAGTTCAAGTGCATCCAAAAGGATCTTTATCTTCCCCTCCCCGTTTTGGAGCGCTATCAAAGGGAAATTCTGTACCAGAGAAGCGTGTTCCCACTCATTCCTGTACACAAACTTAACTTCCAGGGGTAGTTGTGACAGGTAATCCGCCCACTCCTGCCGCATCGAAAAATTACCGTGCGTTAAGGCGCATAAACTACAGCTATAGGTAGTTGGTGATATGATCTTGTGGGCAAAATCTGTTAATTGGCTGAAGAGCCCCTTATCAGCATTATATATGATAAACAGTACCTGTTTCATAGTTTGTTATTGCCTCCTGTATGATTGCCATGACTGAAAAAACACCAGCAGATAGCCTACCGCCAGCATCACATGAAAGATCAGTAACCCATACTCCTGCTGCACAATGCTCCAGATGGCTACGGCTAAAAACAGCAAGCCCAGTATACCTTCCAAATAGGTTGTAAGTGACATTTTTAACGTGAGATAAAAATTGTCCTGCCACTTATACTGCCCTTCTTCCAGGTTGAATTTTGGAGTTCGGATAAAAGGTGATTTCCGCCCGCTCCAGCCTTCCCAAACTGCTACAGCATTATGCAGTGCCAACCCCATAGATACCGACAAAAAAAGCGGGAAGTAGAGCAAAAACTCCTTAACCCGTTTAGGTCTGTTTCCTGATGTATTGACAATTGTATTAGCCTGGAAGTACACCAGACTAAGAATAAGAAAGCTTAGCAATGTAAATACCCCTACCTCAAAAACGACAGCAGGAAGCTCCTTGTTAACTTTAGCCCACAACAGGGGCACGCTCACCAGCGAGGCCACTAACACAGCAACAAAAACAGTGCTGTTCAGCAGGTGTGCCAGGGCATGATACTTTGTGCGTAAGGAGGCTCCCGAGGCAAGCACAGCCCCCAGGTGCTTTACAGCTGCCTCCGCCCCTCCTTTTGTCCAGCGGAACTGTTGCGACTTAAGTGCGCTCATTACCGGAGGCAGCTCCGCAGGTGACTCAACATCAGGTAGATATATAAACTTCCACCCTTTTATCTGAGCCCTGTAACTAAGATCCAGGTCTTCAGTCAGGGTGTCGTCCTGCCAGTTACCTGCGTCAAGTATGGTGCTTTTACGCCAAACACCTGCTGTGCCATTAAAATTAATATAGGCTCCCTGGCTGTTTCTCCCTACCTGTTCGATGTAAAAGTGCGCATCAAGGCCAAATGCCTGAAGTCTGGTGAGCACAGAATAATCTTTGTTGAGATGCGTCCAACGGGTTTGCACCATCCCTGTCGACATCTTCTTAAAGCACGGCACTACCCGTTTCAGGAAATAAGGCTGAGGCACAAAGTCAGCATCAAAGATGGCTATTAGTTCCCCTTTAGCTAGATCAAGGCCATACTTTAAAGCACCTGCTTTAAAGCCGCTCCGGTCTGGCCTCCGGACATGATGGAACTGTAACTGAGGATAGGCTTTTATTTTCTGCTGTATGAGGTCAGAAGTCTCATCATCACTATCATCCAGAAGTTGTATTTCAAATTTATCAGCAGGATAATCCAGAGCGGCAACAGCATCTATCAAGCGCTCAACAACATATTTCTCGTTGTACACCGGCAATTGCACCGTTACCATTGGCCAAATTTCCGGTACATGTGCAGCGGCAGGCGTTGCTTTCTTCCTGGCTTTCCGAAACCGGTACAGCAAATGTGCTTGTGCAACACTATAAAAAAGTATAAATAGCATGGCAAGGGCATAAAGTAGTACCAGCACTAGCAAGAGCAGCTTCATTAACTCAGAATGTTTAAAGAATCATTCCCGGTTAAAACAGGGATATCATTAATTCGGTTGTGTTCAGGTCCGTTTTCAAGTTTCAGCACGCCTCTCGGGCAAACAGAAGCGCATACCCCACATCCCACACAGGATGCCCGCACGATGTTTTGTCCTCTCTGAGCATACCAGCGCACATCAATTCCCATTTCGCAATAAGTAGAACAGTTACCGCAGGATATACACTGGCCGCCATTTGTAGTGATGCGGAACCGTGATTTAAAACGCTGAACAATTCCAATATAGGCAGCCAAGGGGCACCCAAACCGGCACCACACCCTATTACCCATCAATGGGTAAAAACCTACGCCAATAACACCGGCAAAGGCTGCACCAATTATAAAGCCATACCATTCATGCAGCTTATTGGTCCACTGGCCTACCAGTTCAAAACCTGAAAAGTAGTTGGCAATGGTAACGGCCGTCATTACCACGGCAAATACAAGCACGCCATACACCATCCAGCGCTCCACACGCCATGCAGTTAAAGATTTGTCTGAAAGCTGGCGGTAAGGATCACCGGCAGTTTCGGCTAAGCCGCCACAGCCGCAAACCCAGCTGCAGTACCAGCGCTTACCATAAAAGTAAGTCATCAGGGGTACTCCTAAAACGATCAGCAAAATCCCCCACACCAGCATAAACATGCCGATACTGCCGCTGTTAAGCATACTTTCAATCCGGTAGTCGTAAAAGAAAGTATAATCCAGGGGCCAGATATTCTTAAAATCATGCCAGGGCTTGTTAAGCAGCACCAGTATTTCAGGGATAAGAAATGCAAAGCTCAACTGGAAGAACATAACGGAGGAAGTCCGGAGCAACTGGTATTTATTACCCCTGTACTTTCTGAACATCCTGACACCCATCACCAAGATGGCCAATGTATAAATGGTGCCGTAGAGGAACCACTGACTGGCCGGACTACCTGACAATACTTCACTTAGCGGGTCCACGAGAAGCGTCCAGTTTACGATGTACTCCGGAAACCAGTAAAGCACCACGTAGATAAGTATAAGGTAAGTACCTAAGGTTATCCCGATCAGCCCCCTGGACTTATTAGAGGAAAACATTACACCATTATGTTTAATGCCTGCAGGGTCATGGCTATACTTAGGCAGGATGTTCATGAGAGCGCCAGCAGTACCAATGACCAATGTAAGCAAGAGTAGCAAAAGCTTATTGTTTTTTACAAAGCCTTCACTTGCCGCTTTCGCCACTGCAAAAGAATAGTCATCCCAGATCACCCGGTCCCATTGCTCGTTCAGGCGCTGCTCTTCATTGTAAGCATCAAGGTAATGGTTAAAATCGTTCGCAAAACCGATGTTGGATATATATGTTTTCCCTAACATTGGCTTCAGTTCATGTTGCAGCACCTCTGCGTGTTCTTGTTTCAGTACACCTTCTAATTTCTCCGCAGTTAGCCTGAACTGCCCCATAAAGAGCACCACATTAAACAGCACCAAAGCCAACAGAAATATACCTAACCCAACTTTTTGTATCGGTCTCATGCTTTTTACTAAAATCGGAGTGAAGCAAACAGCCCCCTTTTTGTTGCTTTTACAGGCTTCAGATCAGCATTAAACTGCTGGTTGTATGCCTTCAGAATCTCCTTATGATACTTATCGTAAAATTCAGGGTCAAAATCTGCCAGGTGCAAACTTCGCATCACTTCCTCCACTGTCCAATGCTTACGCAATGCTTCATCAAAAAAATCGTGCCTCAGGCGCATACCGAATGTATTTACACCTTGCATTTGTCCGCTAGTGCTGTCAAACACCACCCTGAAAGCTATCTTGCCACTCTCGTGTTCCCAATAAAAAGAAGTCAGGGGTGGCTCCCAGTGGTTGGGAACAATGCCGTATGTCTGGTATTCGATATCCAGGAATTTAGCAGAGTTAAACCACGGGCCGGGCGTATATGCCACTGGCTCATGCGTCAGGTTATGTGCAAGTGTTTCGCCGTGCATGCGCCCTGTATACCAAACCTGTTCTATACTTTTACGCTGGAGTGGCTGTGTCCTGAACTCAGCGCAATCTCCGATAGCAAACACATTCGGAATATTGGTAGCAAAATAAGCGTCTACTAATATCCCCTTGTTCACCTCCAGTCCTGTATCCCGCACCAGGTCAACGTTCGGGCTTACCCCTACGGTAAGTCCTACAAACTGACAGGGTATTTCCTCACCCTTTTTTGTTACAACTGCCTGTACGCCGCCGGTTCCGTCATCCTGAATACGGATGAGTTCTTCCTCAAGCCTGAGGTCAATGTCGTGCTCACGTATATGGCGGCCCACAAGCTTTGCTTCCTCCAGAGGCAGTACGTTATGCCAGAATTCCTGCTCTCTTACCAACAGGGTAACAGGTATGTTACGACTGCGAAGCATCTCGGCCATTTCGATACCGATCAAACCGCCTCCAACCACCACGGCACGGTTACAGTTCTTTGTGTGGGTATCCATTACCTGCAGGTCCTGATAGCTGTAAAGCCCCTGCACACCCTGAAGGTCCTGCCCGGGCCATCCGAATTGATTTGACTTTGAGCCTAAAGCCAGCACCAATATATCGTAGCTCAGCGGCTCCCGGCTTTTAAGCGATAGTTTTTTTTGTTCAAAATCTACCCCTGTAACCCAATCATGCACCAGGTGCAGGCGGTTCTTCTCCCAGAACCAGTCTTCGTAGGGTTTTGTATGCTCATACTTCATGTGGCCCATGTAGATGTACATGAGTGCCGTGCGGGAAAAAAAATGCTCCGTTTCACCGGATATTATGGTGATCCTGGCATTGCTATCTCGCTTGCGTACATGCCTGGCACAGGTTATGCCAGCAATACCGTTTCCAATAATAATAATGTGACGGTTACCGGATTTGATACAAAAATTATCCGTTCCAGTTTTATCTTTCATGCATATTGAGTGTTGCGCCAGGTTATAAGCTAGCCGAAGTTAAGTCATTTAAAGCTCACATGTATGTTTAGCCACAAAACCATGTGTTGCTTTTCTTTATTACAGCGTGCCGCCTGTAACCCTACCCCGTTAACAATAGAAACAGTTTGCTTGTTACAACTTTACTGAAGACCTCCCTGTACAGTAGCCCAAACAGGCAGAAACAATCCGGGGTAAGCTGTTAAAATGTGTCCGCAGAAAGTGGAGTATCACTGTGCATGGTGGCCCTCCTTTAAGTTACGTTATGCCCCATATAATTGGATCTGTGCACCTGCAGTCTCTCATTTCACAACTTGCTAAACTGATTGCATCATGTTAAAGTATAACACTTAAAATAGTAACATTCAACGTAAAACGATGAACAAGAAAAAGCACGACTTCGAATATTACGAAGAGGAAACAGTATCTACTACCTCGCGCGTAGCGGGGGCAATTGGCAAGGGGCTCGTTGCTGGTTTGATTGGAACAGCTGTGATGACAATTGCCCAGGTGATCGAAATGCAGTTGTCAGGCAGAGAGTCAAGCGACACGCCTTACAAAGCTGTAAAAAAGGTATTTGGGGTGAAAGCAGAGACAGAAGAAGATAAAGAAACTATTACCAACTTAACACATATTGCCTACGGTACATTATGGGGAGTTCCGCGGGCTTTACTGGCTGAATTTGGTGCTGGTGGTATTGCCGGTACGCTAACGCATTTTGGTGCGGTATGGGGCACAGAACTCACCATGCTCCCTTCTATGGACGTAGCAGAGCCTGTTACCAAATGGGAACCAAAAGCGATCAGCGAAGATGTTCTGTTCCATGGCATCTATGCCTTAACAACAGGATTAGTTGCTGATGCACTAGTAGACAGTGAGGACGAAGCCTAAAGCTACACTCTAAACCTGTTGAGGATATATTTCAGAAAGCACGCTTTGCAGCGTGTTTTTTTTATTACCGTACCACTCTTAAACCTGTTCTTAAATGCTGCATTTTTAAGATATAATAGAAACCCTATACCTTTCAGGCACAATCCTTTCTCCCTTAAATTCTGAAAAACTACAGCTTATGTTAATAAATCATTAACTATATATAAATATTGAGATAGGTTGTGTTACTTCGTTTGCTTTATCTCACTTTAAAAACGAAAAAATGAAACACAACTACTTGTTTAGATGGCTCTTTATCTTCACAGCCTTCGTCAGTTTTACTGCCTGTGCGCCTGAGCAGGATACGGTTCAACCAAAAGAAAATTTATCCGCTTACCAGGTACAGAATGTTACATCCACCATCTCTACAGAAGATTTTGAGACCGGCACCAAAACCAGCTATGGCGCTGCATCTGTTAACTTCACTAACGGTTCATGGAATTTTGATGAGGCCCTGATCGGCACCAGTTCTTCCGATAGCAAAAACGGAGCTCAGTCAGCACGCATTCGTGATCTGGGTAAGTTATCGATGGAGTATGACTTACCGGATGGCGCTAAATCTGTTTCATTGAGTTACGCCAAGTTCGGACGCGATAAGAACTCTGAATTTGAAGTATACTACTCATCTAACGGCGGCACCAGCTGGACATTGGCCGGGCCTCGCACAATAGCAAGCAAAACGAACCTTACTGCTGTAACCTTTACGCTGGATGTGCAGGGGCCTGTGCGTTTCGAGGTGCGTAAAGTAAGCGGCGGTAGCAACAGGATAAACATTGATGACATTACTGTTGAATCTAACCCTGCTCCGGCACCAGGCACTACAGGCGATGTGATAGAAGATTACGAAGCTGGCTCGAAAGGTAGCTATGCGGCTGGTTCTGTAAGTATGGCAACAGGCAGCTGGTACCTTAACGAGGCACTTGTTGGCACGCTGGATAGTGACAGAAAAACAGGAACAAAGTCAGTACGTATCCGCGACCTTGGTACGCTTGAAATGGAGTATGATGTTCAGGGAGCGCAGTCAGTTTCAATTAGCCATGCCGTGTATGGCACCGATGGCTCCAGCACCTGGGAGTTACAGGCTTCTACCAACGGCGGCACCAGCTGGACAACGGTTGGCAACACAGTCACCTCCGCTTCTATTGACCTGGCGACAGTAAGTTTTAGCGTGAGCTATACTTCAGCTGTTAGATTCCGTGTAGTAAAGCTTAGCGGCAGTGGTAACAGGATCAACATTGATGACTTCATGATCAGTGGCACTACAGTAGATACAGG
Organism: Pontibacter sp. MBLB2868; assembly: GCF_051904785.1. Lineage (NCBI taxonomy): Bacteria > Pseudomonadati > Bacteroidota > Cytophagia > Cytophagales > Hymenobacteraceae > Pontibacter > Pontibacter sp. MBLB2868. The sequence continues at coordinate 2,373,954 of NZ_CP196710.1, forward strand.
TGGTGGCAGCACAGGAGGCGGTAGTACAGGTGGCGGTAGTACAGGCGGTGGAGATACTGGTATAGGCGCAGTACACCTGACCATGGGTAATCCTTCAAATGCCTTAACAGATGTGAATCAGCCAAACAATTACCTGCTCCGCAAAGATCAGTATGTGATGTCCTATAGCCGCGACAGAGGCACAGCCAACTGGGTAAGCTGGCATTTGGATGAATCGTGGCTAGGAAGCACGCCACGACAGGATGACTTCCGCGCCGACATCATATTACCTAGCGGCTGGTACCAGGTAGGCGCTACAGACTATTCTTTAAGCGGATTTGACAGAGGCCACATGTGCCCATCGGCAGACCGTACCCTCACAGTAGAGGATAACTCTAATACTTTCCTGATGACAAACATGATCCCGCAGGCACCAAACAATAACCGCCTGGGCTGGGCAAGTCTGGAAAGCTACTGCCGTTCACTGCTTGCAGGTGGCTACGAGATTTACATTGTATCTGGTGGCTACGGTGTAGGCGGAACAGGCTCCAATGGGTATGCTACTACTATAGCCAACGGAAACGTAACAGTTCCATCTAACACCTGGAAAGTGGTTGTGATCATTCCTGATGGAGACAACGATGCAGCCCGTGTAACAACCGGTACCCGCATTATTGCTATTGATATGCCAAATGATCAGTCTGTATCTTCTGACTGGAGAATTTTCAGAACATCAGTAGATGCTATCGAAGCAAAAACAGGGTATGATCTACTGAGCACAGTAGCTGACAATGTTGAAAATGTGATAGAGGCATCAGTTGATACGTTATAATCAATAAGTTTTAACTTAACAGAGATAAAGCAGGCACGCTCCATAAGGAGCGTGCTTTTTTTGCCCCTATAGCCATTACCGTATGCCACTTTCTTTATTTTTAACGCCTTGGCGCATTTTTTGCTAATTTCACTGCCGTTGCACCAAAAGCCATACTTTTTCGTTTGTATGCAACGTGGCTTTTAATTGTGCCAACAGAGCAAACCTGGTACCATACAGAACATGAGGCGTACGCTGAAAAAGATCATAAAATACTTCATCACAAAAATTTTTGTACCTATCATACGGTTTCTGCATGCCGAGTTTTCGGCTTTCTTTCAGAGCCAGAGACCAAAATTAACCCGTACATACTGGCGTCAGAAATGGACGCACTGGCAGGAAAGCCATCAGCGTTCTGATTATAAATTCCTGTTACGTGGTTTTTATAAGCTTGCCCTTGTGGGGCTGTTGGCTTTTGTTGTGTTTTACCTCTCCGTATACATGGGGTTCTGGGGCGAAATACCTTCAAGACGCGAATTAAAAAGTATACAGAACAATACCGCCTCAGAAGTATACTCTGCAGATGGTGTGCTACTGGGCCGTTATTACATTCAGGATCGCACCAATGTAAAGTATGCCAATATCTCACCGGCTGCTATCAAAGCGCTTGTTGCCACCGAAGATGCCCGTTTTTATGACCACAGTGGTGTTGATGCACGCAGCATGGGCCGCGTTTTGGTAAAATCGCTGCTTATGCAAAATGAAAGCTCCGGAGGGGGAAGTACCTTAAGCCAGCAGCTTGCCAAAAACCTTTTCCCGCGTAAGGATCACTGGTTTTGGGATATGCCTGCCAATAAGCTTCGTGAAATAATTATTGCACAGAAATTAGAAGCTGTTTATACTAAAGATGAGATCCTGGAGCTATACCTGAACACGGTACCGATGGGTGGTAATCTGTATGGCATAGAACGCTCTGCCCAACGCTTTTTCAGCACTTCGGCAGAATCATTGAAAACAGAAGAAGCTGCTGTGCTGATCGGCATGCTGAAAGCTACCACAACCTATAACCCACGCCTTAACCTGGAGCGGTCCGTTCAAAGGCGCAATGTGGTACTGAGCCAGATGGCAAAGTATAACTACCTGACCACCGCCCAGGCAGATTCTTTAAAAAAATTACCACTCAAGCTAAAGTATAACTACACCACGCATAACGACGGACTGGCGCCATACTTCAGAGAGCATCTGCGGCAGGAGCTGGTACAATGGGCAGCTAGCCAGGAAAAGAAGAACGGGCAGCCTTACAACCTGTACACGGATGGCCTGAAGATCTATACGACCATTGACGCTGGCATGCAGCGGCATGCCGAAGCCGCTGTGCGAAAGCGCATGGCACTGTTGCAAAAACAGTTTGATGCCCATTGGCGCGGACGCTCTCCCTGGGGACGTAATTCTGACGTAATTCAGGTGGCGATGCATCGTTCTGACCGTTATAAAAAAATGCAGGAGGCAGGCTTATCAGAGGCTGAGATCAATGAGACTTTCAGAAAGCCTGTGCCCATGCAGGTATATGGCTGGAACGGCACTGATAAAAAGACGATGAGCCCGCTTGATTCCGTTGCTTACTATCAGCGCTTCCTGAATACAGGTTTGTTTGCGGTAGAGCCTCATTCTGGTTTTGTACGTGCCTGGGTTGGCGGCATTAATCATACTGTGTTTAAGTATGATCACGTGAAGGCCAAACGCCAGGTGGGTTCTACTTTCAAACCCATAGTTTATGCCGCAGCCCTTGAAAAAGGCATGAAGCCATGCGACTACTTTCCGAACGAGCGCGTTTCTTATCCCGAGTATGATGACTGGTCGCCACGAAATGCTGATGAGCAGTATGGTGGGGAATATACGATGCGAGGTGCTTTGGCACATTCTGTAAACACGGTTTCTGCCCAGCTTATCATGAAAACAGGAGTCGACAGAACCGTAGACATGGCGCATCGCCTGGGTATAAACTCAGATCTGCCAGCAGTTCCTTCGCTGGCATTGGGAACTGCCGACCTCTCTTTACAGGAAATGGTTACCGCATACGCTACATTCGCAAACCGTGGATATCGGGTAAATCCGGTTTATATCACCAAAATCACAGACCGGAACGGAAAGGTGCTGCGGGAGCACCATGATGGAGCAAACTCAAAAAGAGTATTGTCAGAGGAGACAGCTGCTATTATGCTGCAACTGATGCAGGGCGTAGTAGAAGAGGGCAGTGCAGTTAAGCTGCGTTCTCAGTTTGGCCTGAAAATGGACATTGCCGGTAAGACCGGAACTACACAGGACCATGCTGATGGATGGTTTATCGGCATCACACCAAAACTGGTAACCGGTGTATGGGTAGGTGGAGAAAGTCCGGAGGTGCGTTTCCGTACGCTGGCACTGGGGCAGGGTGCACATACTGCCTTACCAATCTGGGGCGAGTTTAACCGCAAAGTCGCCATCGACCCGGTTTATAAGGGATATTATTATGCACGCTTCGATCCACTGCCACCTCACTTACAGGATATACTTAACTGCCCTTCGTACCGGGCTGAGCCTCCTCAGGAGAACTTTTTAGAGCGCGTGTTGGATAGGGTTACAGAAAAAGTTGGCCAAAGCTATGAAGACTGGAAAGCCAAATGGAAGCAACGTAGAAAAGAACGAAAGCGAAATAAAAACAGGAACAGATTTTAATACATAGCAACAGAAAGCCCACTGTAATAGATACAGTGGGCTTTCTGTTGCTGCCTGACTCACTATTTTAAAGCAACTTTCTCTTTCTTCATGGCTTGGTATACCACCTCCAGCACATTGGTGCGGGTATTTAGTTTGCTCAGTTTCGGGTTCTCCCTTGTCGGGTTCACGCGGTTAGACAGGAATACGTAGACCAGGTTGTTCACCGGGTCTATCCAGGTATAGGTGCCCGTGAAGCCTGAGTGTCCGAAACTCTCTGCCGGGGCGCTTGGCGCTGCATTCGAGTTCTGCGCCCCCGGCTTGGCGGGCCTGTCAAAGCCCAGGGCACGGTAGTTACCCTGGTCGCAGAACTGACACTTGCTGAACGCACTCACCGTGTGGTCTCCGATGTAAGTTCTGCCGGCGTAGGTGCCGTCATTTAAATAAAGCTGCATCAGCTTGGCCAGATCGTTGGCCGTACCAAACAAACCAGCGTGTCCGCTGATGCCACCCAGCATGGCCGCCCCCTCGTCGTGCACCGTGCCGTGCAGCAGTTGCTTACGGAAATGTGGCTCGTACTCCGTTGGCACGATACGGGAGAGTGGGTAGTGCTGGTAAGGGTTAAACGTGAGTGTAGAAGCGCCAATCGGCTCGTAAAAGTTCTCCTTCAAATAGGTCTCAAAATCTTCTCCTGTAATGTTCTGCACCACCAACGGAGCAAGTATAAAGGAGAGGTCGCTGTACACGTAGCCCGGCTTTTCGTTGAGCGGCGAAAGGGCAATGCTCTTATAAATTTTGCAGGCATATTTCCGGTGGATGTACAGGTTATCGGCTACCTTGATCGGGAATCGCTTCGAAGGCTTATCTTTGAAAGTACGCCACTTGAACTTGCCGTTCTTTTTCACCGTCTCTTTCCAGAAAGGAATCCAGGCCTGCAGCCTGGCCTGGTGCGTCAGGATATCTCTATACTTTAAATCTGCCTTGTTAGTACCCTGCAGCATGGGCAGGTAGTAGCCCAATGACTTGTCCACATCAAATTGCCCCTCACTCTCCAGCTTCATAAAAGCTGCCAGCGAAGTGCTGATCTTGGTCACAGAGGCTAAATCGTAAAGGTCAGTATTTTGCACCGGGGTCTGGTTATCATAGGTGTGGTAGCCGAAGGCTTTCTGGTAGATCACCTTGCCGTCTTTAGCTACCAAAACCTGTGCGCCGGGTGTGGCTTTTTCTGCAATGGCCTGCGCTACCAGCGAGTCGATCCCTACCAGATCCTGCGTTCTTAAGCCAACAGCCTCCGGTGAAGTATAAGCAAAGCGTAATCCGCCATTTGTTGCCAAACCATCATTTATCTGAAAGGCATTGCTCACGGTAACTGGCAGCTTGCCCTTAGCTCCTACTCCACCAAAAATCATCTGCGAGGCGACATCCTGCGTCAGGGCGGTTTCCTGGTAAGCGGCTAGCACGGCATCGGCATTCTTTAGATCCTCAAACTCAGCCAGGCTGTACACATTCCCGAACACACCCACAATAGTTGGCTTGGAACGGATCAGGTCCTTGAGGAACAGGTTCATCTCGGCGGTTACACCGAAATTACTACTTCCCGCTTTCAGGTTTAATCTGTGCACGCCAGCAATGACCAGGTTATAAGCCTGCAGCTTTCGCTTCAGCTCCAGTAACTCGGAAAGAGAACTGTTTGGTGACAGGAAGAAGGTATCTACCTTAGTATAGCGGGCAAGTCCGCGCTGGAAATCCGTTTCTTTGTTAGTGCCAATGGCAAGAGCAGCTACTTTCAGTGTATCAAGGCTCCGTATTGGCAGGATGTTATTCTTATTTCGCAACAGCGTAAGAGAGGCCTCTACCAGTTCCCGGTTCAGGTACTGGGCCTGCGGGTTGTTGAGGTCCTCGATCAGGTGCTCCGTCTCGATTGGCTCCCAATTATCCAGCCCCACCCACTGTTTGGCGGCCAGTACTTTGCGGCAGCGCGCATCCACCTCTTCCTGTGTGATCTCGCCATTGGCAATCGCTTTCTTCACTTCAGCAATGGTGGTTTTTACATCCATGGTATTCAGCAGCACATCGTTTCCGGCCAGCAACGCCTTCACATCCACGATGCCCGGCGGATAGAATTTGGCCACTCCCTGCATGTTCAGGGCATCGGTAAACACCAGTCCTTTAAAGTTAAGCTCTTTTTTAAGTAGGTCACTCACGATAGGGCGGGATAATGTGGAGGCAAGATTCGGGGTATTGTCCAGCACCGGGATGTTCATGTGCGCCACCATTAAACTACTCAGGCCACTTTCCATCAGCTCACGGAACGGGTAGAGCTCTACTGAGTCAAGTCGGATCTTAGAAAAGTTGATCACAGGCAGCCCCACATGCGAGTCTACGTCGGTATCCCCGTGGCCCGGGAAGTGCTTGGCATTGGCCAGCACGTGCTCATCCTGCATCCCGTGCATGTAAGCCAGTGCTTTTCTGGTCACGTTATATTTGTCTTCTCCAAAAGAGCGGAAGCCGATCACCGGGTTGTTGGCATTGTTGTTGATATCCACCACCGGGGCAAAGTTTACGTGCACCCCCAATCGCTTACACTGCCAGGCGATCTCTTTACCCATTTCGTAGATCAGGCGTAGGTTCTCGATTCCCCCAAGTGCCATCTGGTACGGAAACTTAATGGTACTGTCCAGTCGCATGGCAAGCCCCCACTCCGCATCTATACTTACCATGAGCGGCACCTTGCTTTCCTGCTGGTAGCGGTTGGTCATCTTCGCCTGCCTTACAGGGCCTCCCTGGAAGAAGATCAGGCCACCCACTTTATAGGTGTTAATGATGTTGCTGATCGAGTCGATGTGGGCCTGGTCCTTGTTGGAGTACACCGGGATCATGATCAGCTGCGCGATGCGCTCTTCCGGCGTCAGGGTGTTAAAAACAGAATCTACCCACGGGGAGTGCAGGTCGTTCAGAAAGCCCGGAGTAATGGCCGGTGCTTCGGCTTTTGCATTCGTTTTGGTAGCAGCGGCTTTTCCCTGAACCACTTTTTTCTTCTGAGCCTGCACTTGTAAGAAGCCAAGCATCAGCAGAAAACAAAGGGTGAAGAATTTTACGTGAGGATTTTTCAAAATTGAAACTGATATTAGAATATAATGGTTTTGTACAAGTTATAGTTATTCTGGAAATCATTCAGGAAATACAAATACCTGCCTGAAATCATGTTCAAAGTATGATACTACCTGAGAATTTCCTTTTTCATTCCGCAGAAAATATTACATTTATGGCTGAGTTTTTGCAACTGTTTGCATAGCTCAACTAACACTAACCTAAATTAAGCTAGCTAACACTTTAAAACCAATGACTAAACTACAATCAACAAAAAGCATCCCAAACTGGAAAAACCGTTTAACGATTCTGCTGTTTGGTGCTGCTTCCTTGTTTGCTGCTGAGGCATCTGCCCAGTACAACCCTGATGCTCCTAAAACGAAGCCTTTTATTGATAAGGCTAACATGGACCTTAGCGTAACACCAGGTAATGATTTCTATACTTATGCCAATGGTGTATGGTTAAAGAATAACCCGGTGCCGGCAAAAGAAACCCGCTGGGGTAGCTTTAATGAGCTCCGTGACTTTAACATCAACGCTGTAAAAACAATTCTGAACGAGGCTGCCAGCAACAAAAACGCAAAGGAAGGCTCTATCGAAAAGCGCGTAGGCGATTTTTATGCGGCTGGTATGGACAGTGCCGCAATTGATAAATTAGGTTATAGCCCTATCAAAGGCGACCTGAAAAGAGTACGCAAAGTAAAGGATGTAAAAGGACTGCTGAACGAAGTAGCTTACCTGAGAACATCGGGCGCGGCTTCACCAATGTTCGGCTTCTATGTAGGCCAGGACCGCAAGGACCCTAACACCATGATCCCGCAGCTGAGCCAGGGTGGCACAACCCTTCCTGACCGTGATTACTACCTGAAGGATGATGCCAGAAGCCAGAAAATACAGGCTGCTTACAAAGAGTACATTACAAAGCTTTTCACGCTGACAGGTACTTCTGAGGCTGCTGCGAAAAAGAACGCAGAAACCATTTTTAACATGGAGAAGAAACTGGCAGCTGCGCAAATGGCACGTGTGGAAATGCGTGACCCATACAAAACATATAACAAGTTTGCAGTAGCCGATTTCAGCAAGACCACTCCGAACATGGACTGGAAATCGCTGATGGCGAAGATGAAAGTTACAGGTGAGGACACCATCCTGGTTAACAACCCTAAGTTCTTCACAGAACTAAACGGTCTGTTAACAAGTGAGCCAACCGCAAACTGGAACACTTACCTGCAGTGGAACGTGCTGAAGTCTGCCGCGCCATACCTGAGTACTGATTTCGTGGATGCAAACTTCGCCTTCTCACAAGTGCTGTCAGGCCAGAAAGTACAAACTCCTCGCTGGCAGCGCATGTCGTCTTTAACTGACGGCACGATCGGTGAGTTGCTGGGCCAGCTGTACGTGCAGAAGCACTTCAAGCCAGAGGCTAAAGCCAGAATGAACGATATGATCGCTAACCTGATCAAGGCATACGAGATCCGTATAAACAACCTGGAATGGATGAGCGATGTGACAAAGGAAAAGGCACTTGCTAAGCTACACGCTTTCAGACCTAAAGTTGGTTATCCTGATAACTGGAAAAACTACGATGGCCTGGCTATCAACCGCAAGACTTTCTTCCAGAACGTGCGTAACTCAGGCCAGTGGGCTTATAACGACATGGTTGACCAGCTGGGTAAGCCAGTCGACAGAACTAAGTGGGGCATGACACCTCCAACTGTTAACGCATATTATAGCCCGGTAATGAACGAGATCGTGTTCCCGGCAGGTATCCTGCAGTTCCCGTTCTTCGACCCGAATGCGGATGATGCGGTGAATTACGGTGGTATTGGAGCTGTGATCGGCCACGAGATCTCTCACGGTTTCGACGATTCTGGTAGCCAGTATGATAAAGATGGATCTTTACGTAACTGGTGGACAGCAGAAGATCAGGCTAAATTTAAGGAAAAAGCTGCTGCCCTTTCCGCACAGTACGATGCTTATACCGTGCTGGATACGATTCATGTAAACGGAAAGCTGACACTTGGTGAGAACATCGGTGACTTAGGTGGTTTGAGCGCCGCTTACGAAGCTTTCAAGATGACGAAGCAGGGACAATCAAACGAAAAGATCGATGGCTTTACGCCGGATCAGCGTTTCTTCCTGGCTTGGGCACAAGTATGGCGTACGAACATTCTGCCTGAAACTGCGGCACAGTTGATCCTAACAGATCCGCACTCTCCGGGCCAGTACCGTACTGTTGGAGCACCAGTAAACATGGATGCCTGGTATGAGGCGTTTAATGTGAAACCTGGTGATAAACTTTACAAGAAACCAGAGGATAGAATCAGACTCTGGTAAGTATATTCAAGTACTGATGTAATCAGTGCAACTTATTAAAGGAGGGGCTTGATGGAAACATCAGGCCCCTCCTTTTTTTGTTTCCTACTTCACACTCTTCACTTATGATCGGCTACACTTGCCCCTTAAATATGTTGATTTTGCTATAATTTTTCGCTTAGTTCGTGCTGCTGTAGAAATCCGGGGCACATAAAACAGTGGAATCAACTCCGTTTCTGGCGCATTTAACTTATAAATTCACCCAAATTAAGCCCCTTTCATGGAGCAAGTCACTTCGCAGGCACCTCTTATCACCAACGATGCAGTTGTTCTTGGTATACTGGTCATCATTCTGGCACTGGTTTTCAAAACATCAGCCAGTAACCGGCCTATTTTCAAAAAGTTCTACTCTGTGGTACCATCGATACTACTGTGTTACTTGATTCCCAGTTTACTGAATTCATTTCATATCATCTCCGGTGAGGAATCAGGTTTATATCACATGGCATCCCGATACTTGTTACCTGCCAGTTTGGTACTGTTTACGATCAGTCTGGACCTGAAAGAAATTTGGAAACTCCGGCACAAAGCTGGCCTCATGTTCCTGACAGGTACTGTCGGCATTATGTTCGGAGGACCACTAGCCATCCTGATCGTATCTTCATTCGCCCCTGACATTGTAGGTGGAACAGGTCCTATGGCTGTCTGGCGCGGTTTGTCAACCATTGCCGGCAGCTGGATCGGTGGTGGTGCTAACCAGCTTGCCATGTTCGAAGTGTTTAAACCCGACCCTAACCTTTTCTCGGCTGTTATTGCAGTTGACGTGATTGTGGCGAATATCTGGATGGCGATTCTGCTTTACGGAGCAGGTATCAGTGATCGGATAGACAGGTTCTTTAAAGCAGACAGTTCAGCCGTTAACGAGCTCAAGGACAAGATCGAAAAGCACAGGCTAAGTATCATGCGCATCCCTAATTTATCAGATACGGCAATGATTGCAGGGGTTGGTTTAGGAATTACCGGTATTGCCCACTTCTCAGCAGACATCATTGCCCCCTGGCTGGAGATTCACGCCCCATACCTGGATAAATTCAGCCTTACATCCGGCTTTTTCTGGATTGTGGTTATAGCAACAACGTTGGGTGTAATTTTATCCTTTACCAAAGCACGTGACCTGGAGGGTGTAGGCGCCAGCCGGATTGGCAGCCTGTTTTTATACATCTTGGTGGCTACAATAGGTATGCAAATGGATATTACTGCTATTGTTAGCCAACCAGGCTTATTTCTAGTGGGTATTATCTGGATCATGGTGCACATGCTGTTGCTGCTGATTGTTGGCAAACTAGTGAAGGCTCCATTCTTCTTCCTGGCCGTCGGAAGCCAGGCAAACGTAGGAGGAGCAGCTTCAGCGCCAATCGTAGCAGCGGCTTTCCATCCGGCTCTCGCACCTGTGGGCGTATTGTTATCTATTCTGGGCTATGCCCTGGGCACTTATGCTGCCTACCTCTCTGGTATTATGATGCAAATGGTGGCTCCGTAGGCTTTTTTCATTTTATAGTGTATGAGAGTGATATTTGTCACTGCATTTCATTTAATAACATCAGAAATTAGCTCAGTAATCATCAGAACAGAATTATGAAAATAGAACAGATCTATACAGGCTGCCTGGCACAAGGCGCCTACTACATCGAAAGCAACGGTGAAGTAGCTATTATCGATCCGCTTCGCGAAATCAAACCATACTTAAAAAAAGCCGAAGAGAATAAAGCACAGATAAAATACGTACTGGAGACACACTTCCATGCTGATTTTGTTTCCGGACATATTGACCTTGCCAACGCCACAGGTGCTAAGATCGTTTTTGGCCCAAATGCTGCTCCATCTTTTGAAGCTTACATTGCGCAGGATGGAGAAGAACTATCAGTAGGTAGGATAACCATAAAAGTGCTGCATACGCCCGGCCATACGATGGAATCTACTACCTACCTGCTGAAAGATGAGAACGGAAAAGACGTTGCAATTTTCACGGGTGATACGTTGTTTATCGGCGACGTAGGGCGTCCGGACCTGGCGGCGAAATCAGACCTGACAAAAGAGCAACTTGCCGGCCACCTATACGATTCCCTACGCAACAAAATTATGCCCTTGGCTGATGATGTAGTTGTTTATCCGGCACATGGCGCTGGGTCTGCCTGCGGCAAAAATATGAGCAAGGAAACCTGGGATACCTTAGGCAATCAGAAACAGACGAATTATGCACTTCGTTCTGACATGTCAAAAGAGGAGTTTATCAGTGAAGTAACGGATGGCCTGCTCCCCCCTCCCAACTATTTCCCTTTTAATGTACAGTTAAACAAAGAGGGCTATAATAGTTTTGACGCTGTACTTAATCAAGGCTTGCAAGCTTTATCTCCGGAGGCTTTTGAGGCGGCTGCCAATGAAACAGGCGCTTTGGTACTGGATACGCGCAAGGCGCAGGATTTTGCAAAAGGCTTTATCCCGAACTCCATTTTTATTGGTATTGACGGCGGTTTTGCTCCCTGGGCTGGTGCTTTGATACCGGATATAACGCAACCTATCCTGTTTATAGCAGATGAGGGACGTGAGGAAGAAGTAGTTACACGGTTGGCACGTGTGGGCTTTGACCATACCTTAGGTTATTTGAAGGGTGGTTTAGGCGCCTGGAAGGCTACAGGAAAAGAGGTGGATAGCATCGAATCAATACCTGCTCAGGAACTGGCCGCTCGTTTTGAACAAGACAACAGCATACAAATTATAGATGTGAGAAAGCCAGGTGAGTTCCAGGCTGAACATCTTGAAAGTGCCTCAAATAAACCGCTGGACTTTCTGAACCAACACCTGCCGGAATTACCGAAAGAGGAGACCATGTATATTCACTGCGCCGGTGGTTACCGCTCCATGATCGCAGCATCCATACTTAAGGCACGCGGTTTCGACAAACTAGTTGATGTACAGGGTGGCTACAAAGCTATATCAGAGACAGATCTCCCCCGAACAAGCTTTGTTTGCCCAAGTACGCTTAAATAATCTGTTATTATTGCAGAGCTGGCAAGTATAGATCTTGTCTGCTCTGCAGTTATAACAAGCCCCTTACTCCACCAGGATGCCCATTTTACCCATCTGGTAGTCCCGCATTGCCTGCATTATCTCTGTTTGGGTATTCATTACAAAAGGCCCATGCGATACAACAGGCTCATTTAATGGTCTTCCTGCCATTATCAACAATCTGGTGTCTTTCTTAGCCGTTATTGTGCAACCTTCACCATCGTTGTTAAGCACAAGCAGGTGATGCCCGTCTACTTCCCCGAATCCGTCATACTTTATCCGTCCATCTAAAAGGTAAATAAAGGAATTAAAGTCTTTTGGAATAGGAAAACTGTATGTAGACCCTTCCTGCATCTCGACGCGCAGTGCCAGAATAGGAGTAGGTGTTTTGATTGGACCTGCTGTGTCGCCAAAATCTCCGGTCACAACCTTTATTTTCACCTTCCCACCCTCCATTTCCAACACAGGGGTGTCTTCTGCCTGTAAGGGTATATATTCCGGTTGGTTCATCTTATGCGATTTTGGCAGGTTTACCCAAAGCTGAATGATCTCCTGCTCTCCACCACGATCCTGAATGTCAGCCGGTGGTCTTTCGCTGTGCACAATTCCCATCCCCGCCTTCATCCACTGTGTTCCGCCCTCGTACACAACGCTGTCGTTGCCACGGGAGTCGCGGTGGTGTACTCCGCCTTTGTAAACAAATGTTACCGGCGAAAAGCCTCTGTGTGGGTGTGGCCCAACGCCTGAGCGATGCGGTACTGCCCTTTCAGGAATTTTAGCAGCATGATGATGTAACAGCAAAAAAGGGTCAATTTGCTCTACTTTTTGTGTTGGGAAGGGCTGCCGCACTGGCATTCCACCCATATCTACTACCTCCGCATATAACATGCGTTCAACTGTTCTGTTTTCCATTTTTTGTATTTCTTCTGTCCTTGTACTTTACCTGTGCACGCATTTTCTGGTTTAGGATTCCTCTCCTTCCTTCTATATTATTTTACGTTGGTCTAAATCCGGTAGTACAAGATGTAGCGTAAGTGAGGCAAACATAAAATAAAGCAAAATGAAAAAATCAATTTTTACCCTTGCGCTCATTGCCGGTACTATTGTGCTAAGCCCACAACTTGTAAAAGCTCAGAACACTTTAAAAGTGGGAGGTGAAGTTATGTATCCTACAAAGGACATAATTGACAATGCTGTCAACTCAAAAGACCATAAAACATTAGTGGCTGCAGTTAAGGCTGCTGGCCTGGTAGAGACGCTAAAAGGGAAAGGCCCTTTCACTGTTTTCGCTCCTACAGATGATGCTTTTGAAAACTTGCCTGCCGGCACCGTAGAAACACTTTTAAAGCCTGAAAACAAAAAAACACTGGCTACAGTGCTTACTTACCATGTGGTAGCGGGCAAAGTAGATGCAGCTGACTTGATGAAACGCATTAAACAAGGCAACGGGAAGGCTACTTTAAAAACGGTTAGCGGCGGCACATTAACAGCCTCCATGAACGGGCCTAAAAATGTAGTGCTGGAAGACGAGAAAGGAAATACAGCTAATATCGCTGTATATGATGTTTACCAATCAAATGGAGTAATCCATGTGCTGGATAAAGTGATGCTACCTAAGTAACAACCACATGTGTTCTGTAAAAAGCGCTTCTTTTTGAGAAGCGCTTTTTTTATGCCTGTCACTAAGAGATTATACCCTTCTGCAGTGCGTATTTTATCAGGGTCGCTGTGTTATTGGTCTGTGTTTTCTCGAGCAGCTTCTGCCGGTGTGTTTCTACAGTACGCTTACTTGTAAAGAGTTTTTCTGCGATATCAGCATTTGTCAGCCCCTCTGATATAAGCTGCAGAATTTCCAGTTCTCTTTTCGTCAGAAGCTTCTTCTCCTTATCGTTATAGCCTGCTATCACTTCTTCAGCATCCAAACTCGTTGACTTCTTTCGAAGCATTTCCAACGTAAGGTGGGAGCAGATATAATGGTTGCCAGTGGATACCAGCTTAATTGCAGTAATCAACTCTTCTTTACCGGAGCTCTTAAGAAGATATCCTGTTGCACCTGCTTCCAGGCTATCATGTACAAACCGTTCGTTCGTCAGCATAGAAAGTATTAATACCTTTAGCGACGGGTAATGCTGTTTCAGGTGTTTAATTATACTTATAGAGTCAGTACCTGGCATGTTCAGGTCAAAGACAACTACATCTGTGTCTGTGGTGGCAAGCAGATTCAGTAGATCTTCACCACTTGCTGCTTCACCAACGATAGTAATGTTTTTTTCTTCTTTCAGAAGAGCTTTAATTCCATCACGAACGATTTTGTGGTCATCGGTGAGTATAACTTTAATCATTCTATTTGTTTTACAGCTTAGGTTACCTGCCAATACACTAAAAAAGGCAGGAAATAATGGTATCTGGGTTTATTTTGAAATTGGACGTTTTACACTCAATTTCAATATTATTTTAAAGATTGCCTTTTTAATTTTTTTGTACAATTTAAATCCAAACAAAAAGGGGATATTCTATAAAAATACGTATTTATAACAGTAATAATTCCGTACAAATTTTCCTTTTATTTTGCCTGAACAAATGTATCTTTGGTCAGAATACCGGCATACAGTCTTTAAATTGCTTTTTTAAAAAGTACAAAATATCCAATAAAACTATTTTACCCTTTTCCTGTTCTTCGTTACCTCTCTTGTTTTAGTTGTTTTGAATTATTAACGCAAAATTGTACGTTTACTACGTGTTTGATACGGTTAACTAACCACTGCTACCTGCTTCAATTTTGAGGGAAATACCAATAGATGAAAAGATTTAAGGCTGATATTGAACAAGTAGATGGGGTTAGCATCGTAAGGCTGACAGGTGAATTAGACGCCAACACGGCTGTTGCTGCTGATGATGCCTTACAAAGTGCAATTTCGGATGATTGCCATGGGCTGATACTTAATTGCCAGCAACTACAGTATATTTCGTCTGCAGGCCTGGGGGTTATGCTGGCTACTTTACACGCATGTAACCACAAAAAAATAGGACTGGCTTTTTGCTGTCTTCAGCCCAGGATCAAGAATGTTTTTGGCATACTGGGGCTGGAGAAACTGATCAATACAACAGACACTGAAGAAGAGGCGATACGGCTCGTAAAAAGCACTACCTAACTTTATTAGCATGATGATCACAAACTGCGTTCTGGAGGGCGAGATATATCATATTTATCTTCGAGGCACTCTGGATTCCACTAATGCGAATGCCATAGTTACCGCTGTCCGGCAAGGGTTACAGGCCGGAGCAACGGAAATTTGGGTTGACTGTAAGCAGTTAGACGAGATATGCCCTATTGGCCTGGAATTTCTTACACTTTTGCAGCATTGGTTACAGGAGCAACGAAAGAGTTTATTGCTGCTACACCTGAACCATACCATCATGCAGCTTTTCCAGCGCGTACAGCTTGATGCTACCCTACCTGTATACCCTACTATAGAGTCAGCTTACAACAAACGTCTGTTTATCTAGCGTTACCTTTCCGAACCTGCTTGTTTGAGGACCGCGAACATAACACCAGGTCTGGAATCTACACTTATCTGTTAAAGGGCCTACCGGATCAATAACGGTTTCTGTAGTTTCTACTGTTAAAACCTCTTGCTTCAGGCATATACCCGTCATCATCAATGCTTCTGTTATAGGAGTTGCCAGCCATGGAGTCGAAGCCGCTATAGTTACCCGAAGCACTACCATAGGTTTCACGGCCAAAGGAGCCTCCCCTACTGCCACCGGAATAGCCAACACCACCACCATAGTTTTTGCCTCCGTAAGAGCTACCCAGGCCATAGCCGGAACTACCCTGTGAGTAGCCATACTCTTTGCGGCTGCTGTAGTCCGGAACTCCTCTGTGCGAGTGAACGGATTGGCTGCCGTATCCGCCCCCATAACCTGAAGAAGATACATAGTCATCTGCATTTCCGCCGCCGCCGCTCATGGCTCCATAATCTGGTGAACCGCCAAAGCTACCATGTGAGCTATAGTTTGCTCCTCCGAATCGGCTACCGCTATAGCCCCCCATCCTGTCTGAACCATAACCCTGCTGCCTTTGGGCATTGCGCTCCCGCTCCATTCTCCTACCTTCATCATAGCGGTCAGAGGAGCCTCCAAAACTGGAGTATCCATACCCCTGTCTTATATCATCCAGGTTGTGGCGCTCTCCCTGAACGTTGTCATAGTAATCCTGCTCCATCTCGTAATCATGATCTCTGTAGCTTCTAAACCTATCACTGTTACGATCATCCTGCTCATGCCAATTGGCGTTACCACGATTGTAGTTTCCAGAGGCGCTTCTGCTATCGCCTTCACTATTCCTGTAATATCTGTGTCTATTATCGCTATTCATTGTCCTGCTATTTTATTAAACACCCTATACTTTTCTAACGCATTTACCAGCTATCTGTTTATCCCTTAAACAAGAAGAGGCCCGGATTACTCCGGGCCTCTTCTTGTTTATTTGGTATCGCCTGAAATATCAACAGCTCGTCTTTTAATCCCGAGGTCCATATCCGGTAGTATAGTAGCCATAAGTATTCTGACCAGATTCGTTACCAGCTTTGGATGCATTGGATGTACTTCGCACCTGCTGAGAACCAGAGTGGTATGCTCCTGCCTGATGGCTGCTTTCGTAACTGTAACCAGTACCTTTTTGCTCGTTAAACCTGTTTTTTGAAATTGGATTTCCCTGCGCCGGCCTGTTTGCAAAGCCCTCATCTCCGTATGGGGAGTATCCATAGCTTTTGTTACCCACATCTTTTTGATATCGCTGTTTACCATGCATTCTATTACCATACGTAGAAGTACCGGAACTTTCTTTATCAAGTGATACAGTATAGCCTCTGCTCCTGCTGCCATAAACATGATCAGCTGAAACTCTGTGACCCGCATTACCTAATGCTTTATTCCAGTTACTTTTAAACGGATCGTACAAATCTCTGTACTCTTTCCGTTGCCTGCTCTCCTCCGACTCGTCGTTATACATTTGATCAAACGAGTCATATCCATAATGCTCCTGCTGATAATTTCTGTTCATGGCTTTACACTATTATAAAATTAACAATTACTTGGACTTTAAACGCAACTTCTACTACGCGGTTTTAGTTTCTTAACCTGTAGATAAAAAGTGTCTGTCAAAATTTGCCAGAAGTAGGGGCGTCATTATTTTAAACGCAGCTTTTTTGATTGTGGCCGTACAAATATTGGATTAGTTTACCGGGGTTCTGACATACATCTGGAACTATACAAGCTCACAAAAGCCATCGTATGGCACTTAACCCGCTGGATTAGCAAATTTCCCCGACTTTAGTAAAGAGCCAGAATTTCACTGATTACCAAGTTTATACTTTAAGCAAAATATATTTGCCCCTACTAAACGCCATTCCTGCACCATCCCGGTTACCTGTCTCTAATCCGCACCTCGATAAAAAAAGAGTGTAGTGATCTCTCATAAAATAGAAAGTCGTATGTACCTGGTTGAAATTTTTATAGCGGAAATTTTACTGAAGGTAATTGTAGGTGGTGCGAACTGACTACACGGATAACAATTCAACGGCTGACAGGTTAAGCATTTTGAATAAAACGAAACGTAAAATATCCTTGAAATAGCTATGTTGCCTTAGATGTAGACCTTACATTTATAATGTAAAACAGGCACTAAAATGCAGAATATAACATGAGTGATATAACAACAGATATATGTATTGTAGGAGCAGGCCCGGTTGGTCTGTTTGCAGTTTTTGAAGCAGGTTTACTTAAAATGCACTGCCATGTGGTAGATGCCTTGCCAGTTGTAGGAGGGCAGTTAACTGAAATATACCCAAAAAAACCCATCTACGATATTCCAGGTTTTCCTGAAATACTAGCTGGTGACCTGGTACAAAATCTGCAGAAGCAAATTGAACCTTTCCATCCGACTTTTACACTTGGAGAACGGGTGGAGCACCTCGATAAACAGGAAGATGGCTCATTTATAGTAACGACTGTGGCTGGCACCAAAATTGGCTGCAAGGCAGTGGTAATCGCCGGTGGACTTGGGTCTTTCGAACCACGAAAGCCGGCTATTGAACACCTTGATAAGTATGAGAACAGAGGTGTAACTTATATGGTCCGGGACCCGGAAGAGTTCAAAGACAAGCGTGTTGTATTGGCTGGCGGCGGCGACTCCGCCCTTGACTGGGCTATATACCTTGCCGGTATCTGTAAGGAGTTGACCCTAGTGCACAGAGGTACTTCCTTTAGAGGGGCTCCGGAGTCAGCGGCAAAGGTTACCAGTATGGCAGAGGAAGGACAAATAAAGTTAATATTAAAGTCTAATGTAACTGAGGTACATGGCGAAAGTGGTCTGGAACGGGTAACAATAATGATCAACAATGAAACGCCTTATGAAGTGGAGGCGGATTACTTTATCCCGCTGTTTGGCCTCGTTCCTAAGTTGGGACCACTGGAGAACTGGGGCCTTGAACTGGTAAAAAATGCTATAGAAGTTGATACAAAGGATTATTCGACCAACATACCGGGAGTGTATGCTATAGGCGATATAAATACCTACCCGGGTAAGCTTAAACTCATTCTTTGCGGTTTCCATGAGGCTGCACTGATGGCACAAAGCGCCTATAATATTATATACCCGGACAAGAAGTTTGTTCTAAAGTATACTACCGTTAACGGAATACAAGAACTTTAAACATGAAAGATACGATCACCATTTATGTAGAGCAGCAGGACGGAGAACGCATTGCCTTAGAGGCTCCCACTGACATGGGGCTATCGGTAATGGAAGTCCTGAAAGCAAATGAATTTGATGTGCAGGCTGTATGCGGCGGAATGGCAATCTGCGCCACATGCCATGTTGAGGTACTGCAAAGTAATGATCTTCCCGAAATGAGCGATGATGAAGCTTATATGCTGGAATCGTTACCTCATGCAACTGATGCCAGCCGCCTCTCCTGCCAGTTAAAGGTTCACCCTGACCTGGACGGGCTGGTTGTCAGAATAATGCCTGAAGCCTGACTTTAGAAGGAAGTGGTAGTATGATAAGGCAAGTACTTTAACAGCAAAAGGGCACAAAAAAGTGGTAAAACGGCTCTCAGCACCCAAAAAGAACCTTTTTACCACTATTTTTGTCCGATAGTTCTCTGTAAGCGCTAACGCATTACAAAGACCGGCAACCTTTTTAGCTCAACCAACTGAAAGTAATAAAGTTGCCTTTGTTATCTACTACTACCGTTTGTAATTTAATTACGCCGCACTTCAGCCTTGTGTTGTAATATTTACAATTTTTAAGTGTTAAATGCCAAAATAAAGTATTTAAATCTAAAACCTACGTATAAATACAAGAGCAGGTAGTACTGCTTGAAAGAAAATGTAATTTCCTGACTACAGGGAGCAGCCTTAGCTTTCCTATTCAGGTTTCAGGATTTATTTCATTGCTAAAACCGCTGGTATACTTCAACAAAGAAAAGGGTACGGAAAAATAATTCTCCGTACCCTTTTCTTTGATGAAGTATAGAATTTACCAGCCACTAGCCAGCACATCTGCGATATGCATGGTTCTGATTGGTTTATTCTGTTTTTGAATATAGGCCTCCAGGTGCATGAGGCAGCTACTATCTGTAGACACAATATAGTCAGCGCCTGTGGCTATAGCATTTTCAACTTTTTGTTCTGCCATGGCCGTCGAGATCGCTTCAAACTTTACAGCGAATGTACCTCCAAAGCCGCAGCAGGTTTCATTATCTTCCATCTCCACCAGTTCCAGCCCTTTCACGCCTCCCAATAAAGCTCTTGGGCCTGCTTTGATACCACATTCCCGGAGCGCACTACAGGAGTCGTGGTATGTATACTTGCCATCCAGTGCTGCATCCGCAATATCAGTGATCCCCATAACGTCCGTCAGAAACTCCGTGAATTCATACACCTTTTTTTGCATGGAGCGGTATTTTACCAGGTTCGATGACTTTACAAAGATATCTTGGTACGCATTCCTAACCATGCCCACGCAGGAGGCAGAAGGAGCCACAATGTAATTTGAAGTTTCATTGGAGAAATCATCGAGAAACTTGGTAGCAACCTCGCGGGCCTCGTTAAAGAAACCGGCATTAAAAGCCGGCTGACCGCAGCAGGTCTGGTTGGGATTATAATTTACCTCGCATCCGATCTTCTCCAGCACCTTCACCATGTTCATGCCAGTCTCGGGAAAGAGTTGGTCCACAAAACATGGAATAAAAATATCTACAACTATTCTACTTGCCATAATCAGGAAAATACAGCGCTTGACGCTGCCATCGCTCTATCAAAAGCTGTTTTGTTAAGATTCAAATTTAAACCAATATTTTCGAAGTAGCTGACTAAATTTTCAGTGGCCATATTGCCAACTAACTCATCCTTTGCCATTGGGCAGCCACCATAGCCCCGCATTGCGCCATCAAACCTTCTGCATCCGGCTTTATACGCAGCATCAACTTTTTCTAGCCATGTTGTTGGCGTAGTGTGCAGGTGAGCACCGAACTCTATACCTTTAAAAACTGGTATCAGATGCTCAAACAGATAAGTAATGTTATCAGGGTTAGAAACACCGATAGTGTCCGACAACGAAATGATCTTTACCTCCAACTTGTGCAAATCTTCTACAAACCGAATCACTGTTTCTGCATCCCAAGGATCGTTATACGGGTTTCCGAATCCCATCGAGATATAGGTAACCAAAGTTTTACCATGTTTGTGGCAAATGTCCTGAATCTGGGCCAGTTGCTCCATCGCCTCGGCAATGCTTTTATTGGTATTGCGCTGCTGAAACGTTTCGGATACCGATAGCGGAAAGCCAAGGTACTCGATCTGATTATGCTGCGCGGCATCTTCAGCGCCACGTACATTGGCGATAATAGCCAATAGTTTAGAAGTGGTTTCTTTCAGATCAAGATTAGCCAGCACTTCGGCTGTATCACTCATCTGGGGTATGGCTTTAGGAGAAACGAAACTACCAAAATCTATGGTGTCAAAGCCTACTTTTAGTAACGAGTTAATATAGGCGATCTTCTTTTCTGTTGGTATGAACTCTTTAATGCCTTGCATGGCATCACGAGGACATTCAATTATTTTCATAGGAGTATTTCTTCTGTCAAAAACCTGCTCAAAGGCTATCAGTCAAATATACAAATTTACCGTTGCACCCATTCAAAAAGAATTACCCAGTTTCATAGCTGGATAATTATTACTATCTTAATAACAGGTAATCAAGATTACATATGACTTATATCCGAAATAATACGATCCTTATTACAGGTGGTGCTTCAGGCATAGGTAAGCTAATGGGGCAAATGTGCCTTAACCGTGGTGCCAGTCGCCTAATTATCTGGGATATTAACTCTGAAATGCTGCAGGAGGTTGCAGATGCCCTGACCAAAGAAAAGTATACCGTTTCCACTTACCAGGTTGATGTGGCTGATCCTGAACAGGTACAGCAGGCTGCAGCACATATTCTGGGCACAACTGGTGCTCCAGATATTATCATTAATAATGCTGGAGTGGTAGTCGGGAAAACATTTTGGGAGCATTCTTATTTAGATATACAAAGAACGATGAATATAAATGCGTTAGGTGTAATGTATGTTGCCAAAGCTTTTTTACCGGACATGCTATCCCGTGGGTCAGGCCATATTGTAAATATAGCCTCTGCTGCCGGTTTACTGCCAAACCCGCGCATGAGTGTTTATGCATCCAGTAAGTGGGCTGTTATCGGCTGGTCAGAAAGCCTGCGCCTTGAATTGGAGGAGTACTATCCTGCTATACACGTAACAACGGTTACCCCCAGTTACATCGACACAGGAATGTTTGGCGGAGTTAAAGCACCATTGTTAACTCCACTACTAAAGCCAGAGAAAATGGCAGCAGCCGTGCTGGATGCAGTGGAGAAAAATAAGATACTGCTGCGGAAACCATCCATCGTTTATTTGCTGCCGATATTGCGCGGAATTCTTCCAACCCGTGTTTTCGATTTTTTGATCGGCCGCCTGTTTAAGATCTATACTTCAATGGAACATTTTGCAGGCAGACCGGCTGCAGATGCTGTACCTACATCCATACCAAAAACATAAAACTATGGCCACTTCCACACAAATCTCACGTGCAATCATACCCCCTGCCGAAACATCGCGGGTACACATACAGCAGTTGGTGCAAAAGCAACGGGAGTTCTTTAACAGGCAGGGTACCCTCGATCTGGAGTTTAGAAAACAACAGCTGAATAAACTTCTGCAGGCTGTCAGGCAGAAAGAGCAGCAAATTACGGAGGCTCTTTACGCCGATTTCCGTAAACCTCCTTTCGAGTCTTTTGCAACGGAGATCGGATTTATAGATCTGGAACTGAAGCATACCCTGCGTAATCTTGATAAATGGGCTAAGCCAAAAGGAGTAAAAGAGACACTCCTTAATTTCCCGGGCAAAAGCTATATTCTTCCCGAGCCATACGGACTCACCCTCCTCATCGCACCCTGGAACTACCCTTTTCAGCTGATGATGGCACCACTGATCGGAGCGGTGGCAGCAGGCAATTGTGCCCTACTAAAACCATCGGAACTAACGCCACACATATCTGCAGTAATTGCAGACCTTGTACAGGAAAACTTTGCAGAGGAACACATTGCTGTAGTACAGGGCGGCGTGCCCACTACGCAGCACTTATTAGAGCAACATTTCGATTATATCTTTTTTACGGGCAGCACAAAAGTTGGAAAAATCATTATGAAAGCTGCTGCTGAAACACTTACCCCGGTTACCCTGGAATTGGGAGGAAAAAGCCCTGCTATTGTAACTGAAGATGCAGACCTGGAGCTTGCTGCACGACGCATTACATGGGGTAAATTTGTAAATGCCGGGCAGACCTGTGTAGCCCCCGACTATGTTCTGGTACAGGAGCAGGTAAAAGAGGAATTTGTACAGCTACTGGCACAGACCATTAAAACATTTTACGGTGATTTTCCTGCCGAAAGCCCTGATTTTGCCCGCATTGTAAATAAAGACCACTTCAACAGGCTAAAAAGCTACCTGAATGACGGAAATATCCGGGCAGGGGGCGAAACCGATGAGCACGACCTGTACATTGCGCCTACTGTAATGGACCAGGTGACTTGGCAGCAGCCGGTAATGCAGGAAGAGATCTTTGGCCCTATACTTCCTGTACTCACCTTTCGCAACCTACAGGAGGCTATACAAACGGTGAATAAACGCGAACGCCCTTTGGCATTGTATGTGTTCTCCTCCTCTAAAAGCAAGCAAAACCTTGTGCTTGATAGTATACCTTTTGGTGGCGGTTGTATAAACGACACCCTCTCACATTTGGCTAACCCTAACCTACCGTTCGGAGGTGTTGGCAGCAGTGGCATGGGCAGCTACCATGGGCAAACCAGTTTTAACCTGTTCTCGCATCAAAAGAGCATCCTGAAACGAGGTACTTGGCTTGACCTCCCGCTTCGCTACCCCCCTTATGGCAACAGGCTCTCCATGCTTCAGAAGTTTTTCCAGTGGCTTTGAGAAAATACCTGCCGGATATGGACCGCAGGTAAATAAATAAGCACTTGCTGCGTATACATGCCTACATCTTACTGAACTTAAAAAAAGCTATGGAAAATCTCACTGCTTATCTTGACGAATCATTAGTACCCTTAGAGCAAAAGGTAAAAGAATACTTAGAGATTGAGCGGGAGATAACGCTGCTGGAGGTGAAAATAATAAACCAGCAAACTAAAATGGCTGCCTCCGATGACACAGACCACAAGGAGTCGCCTGCTGAAAGTGCGCAACCACAGGAGAGTGACCTGGGTAATAAGGAGCAGATGCTGGAAGAGCTGCTACAGCGATATAATGAAAAGAAAAAAGAACTTATAAATATGCTACCGGAGCAAAATAAGTTTATTGAGGTTAACCTGGGCTATGGGCCAAGTATGATCGGCTATTTTACTACCGATCTGGAAACACACCAGGAGCTTAACGAACCGATTTTAAGGATCGTGCACTAAAACTGGTGACTCTCCCACTTTTCAGCTTTTATCAACAGACACTACACTTGCCTTACACAAACAGATTTAAATGGGCTTACTGCTTCTATACCTTTGTATCGCCTTATTCTTTTCATTTCTTTGTTCTCTTCTCGAAGCGTCTTTACTCAGCATTACTCCTTCTCATGCCACTATTATTGGAAAGGAGAATCCTTCTCTTGGCAAAGATCTGCAGCATTTCAAAGAAAACATTGACAGGCCTCTGGCCGCCATATTAACTTTAAATACTTTCGCACACACTGTCGGAGCGGCCGGAGTTGGCGCTCAGGCACAGATCATCTGGGGAGAAGAATCGCTTACAGTCGTATCCATTGTTCTGACTGTTGCAATTCTGATACTCACCGAGATCATCCCTAAAACACTTGGCGCGAATTACTGGAAGCAGCTGACACCATTCACCGTTCGCGCCCTTAAACTGATGATCTACTCCCCTCTTTACCCTTTTATCGTGCTATCTCAGTTTATTACCAGGCGTCTCAAAGCTGAAAAAGGGCGAAGCGTACTTAGCCGCGCCGATTTCACGGCGATGGCAGAAATGGGGGTTAAAGAAGGTATATTTAAAAAGGGCGAGTCGCAGATCATACAAAACATACTTCGCTTCAACAAGATCATGGTACGCCACATCATGACGCCAAGAACAGTGATCGTTAGCGCACAGGAAGACATGACCATTCTCGACTTTTTCAAAGGGTTTCCGGATCTGCGGTTTTCCCGGATACCAGTCTACAAAAAAAGTCTTGATGACATCACCGGCTATGTGCTTAAAGATGAAGTCATGTATAAATTGATCAATAATGAAGGTAGTACGCCATTAAAATCTATTTCACGCGACATACAGGTTGTCACCGAGCATATGCCAATCCCTTCCTTATTTAACCGGTTGCTTGACAAGCAGGACCAGATCGCATTAGTTGTTGACGAGTATGGAGGCACTGCAGGGCTTATCTCAATGGAAGATATTATCGAGACACTGCTGGGGATGGAAATAATTGATGAGCTGGACCAGATTGCAGACCTGCAGACATGGGCAAGGAATAACTGGGAGAAGCGGGCCAAACGTATGGGCTTTAAACCAGAATGATCTAAATACTGAAACTGCTGCCCTACTACTTCTGAAAACATGTAACAGCATAAAAGCCCCGGAGCAACAAATGTTGCCCCGGGGCTTTTATGCTGTTACATGTGCTGCTTATTTAAACTGCTCTTCCTCAGTTGAGCCTGCCAATGCAGCAGTAGAGGCCATACCTGCTGTTACCGTATTCTGCACAGCATCAAAATACCCCGTGCCTACAAACGACTGGTGCTTCACAGCTTTAAAGCCATCCTTAGCCAGGGCAAACTCACGCTGCTGCAACTCAGAATATCCTGCCATACCACGGTGCTTATAGGCTTTTGCTAATTCAAACATACTTGTGTTCAGGGCATGGAACCCGGCAAGCGTAATAAACTGGAACTTGTAACCCATTTCTGCCAGCTGTTCCCGGAAGCTTTCCATCTCTTTCACACTCAGCTTTGCAGCCCAGTTAAAAGAAGGAGAACAGTTATACGCCAACAGCTTTCCGGGAAATTCACGGTGAATTGCCTCAGCAAACTCTCGTGCCTGCTCCAGGTCCGGGTGCGATGTTTCCATCCAGATAAGATCAGCGTACGGTGCATAAGCCAGACCACGGGCAATGCCTTGCGCTATGCCATTGCGCACGTGGTAAAAGCCTTCGCTGGTTCGCGGCTCATCAAGTATAAAGCTATGGTCCCGGGGGTCAATATCACTTGTGATCAGGTTGGCTGCGTCTGCATCGGTTCGGGCAACCAGCAAGGTAGGCACACCCATAACGTCAGTAGCCAGTCGGGCAGCAACAAGTTTATTAATAGCTTCTTGTGTTGGCACCAGAACCTTGCCCCCCAGGTGGCCGCACTTTTTAGCAGAAGACAGCTGATCCTCGAAATGCACGCCTGCAGCACCGGCCTCAATCATCATCTTCATTAATTCAAAAGCGTTTAGGTTTCCGCCAAAACCAGCCTCAGCATCCGCTACAATAGGTACCATAAAATCAGTTTCACCTTCTCCGTTTACGCTTTGTATCTGGTCGGCCCGTAGCAGAGAGTTGTTAATTTTCTTTACCACATTCGGCACTGAATCTGCAGGATACAAGCTCTGGTCCGGATACATCTGGCCGGCTAAGTTTGCGTCAGCGGCAACCTGCCAGCCACTCAGGTAAATTGCATTCAAACCGGCCTGCACCTCCTGCACTGCCTGGTTGCCTGTAAGGGCCCCCAAACCGGCTACGTAAGGCTCTGAGTGCAGCAAGCGCCACAGTTTTTCTGCTCCGTTCTTTGCCAACGTATAAGCAATCTGTACCGATCCCTGAAGTTTAACAACCTCTTCGGCACTGTATGGTCTCGTGATTCCGGCCCAGCGTGGGTTCTCTATCCAATCTCTCTCTATTTGCTCTATTCTATCTTTCTTTGTCATGGCGGTTTAATTTATAGGTGATGAATGATTTAATTAATGAAAAGTGCGACATGCATTAGTCTATGTATTTGTAAGCTGGTACAGTCAGAAATTCTACAAAACACTTAGATAGAACCAATTCTGAGAAGAGGTGTGAAGCTCTCTCGAAGTGGCAGTTTTTGAACATTGCCAGTCCTATTTCCTCCTTAATACCTTCTGTCTCCTCCTTTATCAATTGCAGAACCCGCTCTTCGGTAATCTCCCTGCCATCGTTGGTTTTGGTATTTGGATGGTGGAGCCACTGCCACACCTGTGCTCTTGATATTTCGGCGGTTGCAGCATCTTCCATCAAGTTGTGAATGGCTGCCGCACCAGTGCCGCACAACCAATTGCCAATGTACATGATGCCCACGTTTATATTCAATCGCAGGCCTGCTTCGGTGATCTTGCAATCTTTGATCGTAAAGTCCGTCAGGTCCTGCGCCTTTACATACACATCCTCCCGGAGCACCTCTTTCTGATGCGGCTTATCACCTAAAACCTTATCAAATTCCTCACGGGCCACCTGCACCAGGTCAGGGTGTGCGACCCACGTTCCATCAAAACCGTTTTTAGCTTCAAAAGCCTTATCAGCCTTTACTTTTTTGAAAGCGTTTTCATTAACGATCGGGTCACGACGACTTGGAATGAAAGCAGCCATACCACCCATGGCATGTGCCCCACGCTTATGGCAGGTTTGTACCAGTAAGTCTGTATAAGCTTTCATAAATGGCACTTGCATGGTCACGTCTGTTCTATCCGGAAATAAGACCTCTTCATGTCTTCTGAATTTTTTGATAGCGCTAAAGATGTAGTCCCAGCGCCCTGCATTCAGCCCCACTATGTGGTCACGCAATTCATATAAAATCTCATCCATCTCAAAGGCAGCTGTTATTGTCTCGATAAGTACTGTCACTTTTATAGTACCTACCGGAAGGCCTAAGGCCTCCTGTGCTGCAATAAACACATCGTTCCACAACCTTGCCTCCAGGTGATTTTCCAGTTTAGGCAGGTAAAAATATGGTCCTGTACCCCGCGCCAGCAACTCTTCAGCATTATGGAAAAAGAATAATCCAAAGTCGAAGAGTGAGGCAGAAATGGGATTTCCGCCTACTGTCAGGTGTTTCTCTACTAAATGCCAGCCCCTTGGCCGCACCTTCAGCACTGCCACCTCCTCATTGAGCCGGTATATTTTGCCGTTGTGCACTGTAAAGTCTATGTCACGTCTGATAGCATCCCGGAGGTTGATCTGCCCCTGCACCACATTTTCCCAGGTTGGGGAGTTGGCATCCTCGAAATCTGCCATAAAAACACTGGCACCAGAGTTCAGCGCATTGATCACCATTTTCCGGTCCACGGGCCCGGTTATTTCCACCCTCCTGTTTTGCAGGTCATCAGGTATACTCCCAACTTTCCAACTTCCTTCCCGAATGGCCTTAGTCTCTGGCAAAAAACTGAGTTTTTCTCCCTCATCAATTTTAAGCTGACGCTCCTTTCGTAAATCCAGCAGCTCTTCTCTCCTCTTGTTAAACTTAAGATGCAGCATTTCAATAAATTCAAGTGCTGCAGGTGTTAATACTGCATCAACCCCCTCAAGTTCTTTTGCTTTTACTTCGGTCGTGTTTTCTAAAATCATGATACTTACATGGTTAGTGGTGGAAATTCTTGCTATTTTACTTATCAATACGCGAACTTTTTATTTTTGGCGAATTTTCGCTAAATAAATTTTTACGTTTTTTAGGAGATTATCGCAAAATTCTCTTATTTAGATGATAATTAAAGATCTGAGATATTATGAAACTGCAGGAAGACGTCATCAGAATGATATTTGGTTTGAAAGTGAAGCAGTTGCGGAGCGATAAAGGCATGTCGCTTACTGATTTGGCCACAGCTACCGGCATATCTGTTTCGTACCTTAATGAGATTGAGAAAGGTAAAAAGCACCCTAAGCCAAGTAAAACCGCCGTTATTGCCGATGCTCTGGGTGTAAGCTATGATTACCTGGTTTCCCTTAAACTAAACAAGCGCCTGCAACCTGTTGGGGAATTATTGCAGTCAAATATTCTGTCGGAGTTGCCGCTGGAGCATTTTGGCCTGGATATGAGCCGGGTACTGGACCTGTTTGCCACGGCACCTACAAAGTTAAGTGCTTTTGTAAACACGCTTCTTGAAATTGCGAGGGCTTTTGATCTGCGTGTGGAGCAGTTCTATTTCTCCGCGCTTCGATCCTACCAGGAGTTGCACGACAATTATTTTGATGAGATAGAACTGGAGGCAGAACGATTTTCAGAACAGTTTCAGCTTGATGCAGAGGGTATCCCTAGTTTTGATAACCTGGCAGCTATACTGCTTGAGCAATTTAACATAAAAACTCAAACAGAAACTTTTTCAACTTGCCCGGAGCTAGTTAACCTCCGGTCTGTTTTTATACCTGGCCAGGATTCTCAACTGCTGCTGAACCCTGCCCTTACCCTGCAACAAAAAACATTTGCTTTGGCCCGTGAGCTGGGCTTCCAGTATTTACAGCTCACAGAGCGGCCATATACTTCTACCTGGGTTAAGGTAGGTTCGTTTGAAGAGGTGTTAAACAACTTTAAAGCATCTTATTTTGCCGGTGCCCTGCTGCTTAACCAGGACAGGTTGGTAGAAGATGTGCAGCAGTTCTTTTCTCAGCCCAGGTGGAGGCCAGAACTCTTGCTGCAGCTCATGGATAAGTACCAGACCTCTCCTGAAACACTGCTGCAGCGCCTCACATCACTCCTCCCCAGGTTCTTCGGCATTAAGCAGTTGTTCTTTCTGCGTTTCCACCACACACCTGAAACCGATAGCTTTTTCTTAACCAAAGAGCTGCACCTGTCAGGTTTGCACAACCCACATGCCTCTTTTCTGAATGAACATTACTGCCGCCGCTGGATATCGCTGACGCTGTTTGACAAGGTGGAGCGAGAGGCACATTCCGGTGAAACCCTGGTTGGTATTCAGCGATCTTCTTACATCAATTCTGAAAATGAGTACCTGGTACTGGCTCTCGCGCAGCCAGCCGAGAATCGCCATGGCACTATCAGTATTGGCCTGCTTATCAATGAAAATCTGAGAAACAAAGTTAATTTCCTGAACGACCCTGCCATACTTACACGTGAAGTGAATGAGACCTGCGAGCGCTGCCCAGCCATAAATTGCCTTGAACGCGCCGCACCGCCTGTCATACTTGAAAAACAACTTTGGCAGGAGCAGGTTATGGAGGCTATTGAAACAATAAAACGCAGGACTGAATAAGATTCCGGTACATTATAATTGCTTGTCGGGTTTTGATGCAGTAAAATCAAAAATATCCTCGCGATCGTTTTAGCCTGATAATTAAAAAAATCCTATCTTCGTTATGTAGGAGCCGGTGTTCTGCCGGCATTGCAGGAGAAGAGTTAGTTGTAATATGTCCCAGATCTATTTACGCCAGTCCATTTCATTTGAAGAGCAGCATGCTCCGCTCTCGCTTTACGAACTGCACCAGCAGATTCGTGAGGAGCTGGAAGTGGCTTTTCCGGAAAGTTACTGGGTGGTGGCGGAGGTGGCACAGGTAAACGTTGACCGGCGCAAAGGGCACTGCTACCTGACACTGGTAGATAAAGGTGATGATGCCCGGCAAATGCTGGCACAGGCAAGGGCTACCATCTGGGGAACTCGTTACCAGATGCTGGGCCGGTACTTTGAAGAAAAAACAGGGCAGCCCCTGAAAGCCGGTTTAAAAGTATTGCTACAGGCCACTGTACGCTTTCATGAACTCTATGGCTTAAGCCTGGATATCTCTAACATTGACCCCAACTACACCATCGGCGATCTGGCAAGGCAGCGCCAGGAAACCCTAAAGCGCCTTGAAGCGGAGGGTTTGCTGGAAGCAAACAAAGCGCTGCAGCTGCCTCTTGTGCCGCAAAGGCTGGCCGTTATCTCCTCGGCAACAGCGGCAGGGTACCAGGATTTTATACATCAGCTGCAGCATAACAGCTATAGCTATACGTTTGAAACAACGCTGTTCCCGGCAGTAGTACAAGGAAATGAATCTCCTGCTTCTGTGGCTGCGGCCATGGCGAAAGCTGCAAAATACTGGGACCAATTTGATGCTATCGTGCTTATAAGAGGCGGAGGCTCTCAAACTGACCTCAGTTGCTTTGATGATTACAAGATTGCCGCTGCCATCGGGCATTCACCATTGCCTGTGATAACTGGCATTGGGCACGAACGTGATGAAAGTATAGCCGATCTGGTGGCTAACACACGCCTTAAAACACCAACTGCTGTGGCTGGATTCCTGATCGACAGGTTCCGGGAAGCTGAGGAACTGGCCGAAGGCATTTTTGACAGTATCCGGATGTTCTCTGCGCAACAACTAAAGATAACATCTGACAAACTAGAGCGACTAAGCCTTCGATACAATAACACTTCTAAACAGCTGTTACAAACAAATAAAGACAAGCTTGAGCAACTCTCCCGCGGGTTATTGCTTAAGCCTAAATCATACCTGGAGGCACAGCGGCATGCGGTGAGCAACCTGGAGAAGGACATTGACTCTGAAACCAAAGCGATGCTCTACCAGCACGAAAAGTACCTGCAGGAACTCTCGGTATGTGTGGAGGGCAAAAGTCAGCGTTACCTGCACATGAAGGAACATGACCTGAACACCCTGGTGCACTGCCTGGAAACAGAGGCAAAAAGCAAACTGCAGCAAAGACAGGTAAGCTTTACCAAAAACAGCGACAAGCTGGAGTATAATACCCAGAAAAAACTGCAGCACGAAAACCACCGCCTGCGGTTACTGGAAATGAGTATAGAAGCTAATAACCCCGAAAAACTACTTTTACGCGGTTATACGTTAACTTTGTTGAACGGCAGAATTATAAAAAGCACGAAAGATATAAAGAATGGTGACGTACTGGAAACCAGGATGAAGGACGGTACGCTTCATAGTATGATCGTAAATGTTGATAAGAATGAATAAGGATCTGAACGAAATGACCTATCGGGAGGCTACACAGGAGCTGGAGGAAATATTGCGCGCCATTGAGAACGATGCAGTTGATGTGGATGAACTAACGCAGAAAGTACAGCGTTCCTCTGAGCTAATTAAGCTTTGTAAGCAAAAGCTGCGCAAGGCTGAGAAAGCAATTGACCAGGTGTTTAATGAAGAAAATTGTGAGGAACCAGCTAAATCCAGGGCTTCAGATAGCAAAGCAACTCCAAACGGAAACACGTTGTTTTAGCAGGTACCTTTATTTAAAAGCAACAAAGCCATCCTGAGAATTTCAGGATGGCTTTGTTGCTTTTATTAATCAATCTTTAACCCGTCATCATAGCCCCGCCGGTTGCTTGTTCGGCACTGGAGTGCTGCAACAACTTGGAAAGCATCCACCGTGCTTCCTGGCAGGTATCCAAATGATATTTGGCTACTGACTGTCCGTTACCGATTTTCACGGTATAGGCCGTGCGTGGCATGGCTTTAAAAATATCTTCATCTCCCCAGTCATCGCCAATAGCTAACACAAACTTGTGCGGATACTTGCTAAGCCAGTAACTGGTTGCCTTTCCTTTGTTTATCTCCTGTGCCTTTACCTCCACTGCCATTTGGCCATCCAGCACCTGTAAGTTGCTGTTCGAGGCCAGGAAGTTCAGGTGGTTAACTAATTCGCGTGCACGCAAATCTCCCAGGCCTGTTTCCACCTTGCGGTAATGCCATACTAAAGAGTAGTCTTTCTCCTCTATAAATGAACCCGGCGTACGGTCTACATACAGTTCCAGTATCAGGCGTATGTCATTCTTCCAGTCGTCCATGAGGCTGAGAACTGTTTGCCATCCGGTACTTTTTTGTTTGATCCAGACGCCATGTTCGGCAATAATATCAATGTTAAGGTGGCCAAGCCAGTCTTCCATATTATCTTTCTCACGACTGCTAACAACCACCACTTTGTTTTTAGGGTTGCTGCTCAGGCGCTGCAGCAGATCTATCAGATCATCGCTTGGCCTTGCCATGAGTGGCTTGTTCGTATAATCTACCAAGGCACCATCATACTCCAGGAAGAAGAGACGTGAACTTGCAGATTCGTAAGAGTGGGTAAGTTCCTGGAAAGTAGCCTGATCGAGGTAACTGGTTGCCATAGACAGCTGCTTGATCTTGACGTAAGACAGCCTGTCCATGAACATACTTACCCAATGATGGATATTATAGCGTTTGATGGTATCCTGCATGCTCTTCATATGCACCTTCTGTTCCTCCACAGGCATCGTAAGCGCCTTATACAAGGATTCTACCATCTGGTTAATATCGTTCGGGTTAATGAGAATAGCATCTGACAATTCTTTAGAAGCCCCTGCCATCTCACTAAGTATCAGCACTCCGGTCTGGTCTTTTCTGCTAGCCACATATTCTTTACAAACCAGGTTCATACCATCGCGCATAGGAGTAACCAAAGCAACGTCTGCCATCACATAAAGTGCAGAAAGGGTCTCTAGCGGGTAAGAGCGGTAGAAGTACTGAATCGGGTTCCAGTTGATGTCGCTGTATTTACCGTTGATACGGCCTACCATTTCATCCACCTCTTCCTTCAACTCCTTATACTTTTCAACTTCATCACGGCTTGGCACCACCAGCATCACCAGCGTTACTTTACCATGGAACTCAGGGTATTTCTCCAGGAATTTTTCCAAAGCTTCTAATCGCTTCGGGATACCTTTTGAGTAATCCAGCCTGTCAATTGAAATAATTACTTTTTCAGCAACAAGGTTATTCCGATAAATCTGCGCTCTTCTTGCTACCTCTTCTGTATCAGCAATACCGGAATACTTATCATAGTCGATTCCCATCGGGAAAGAGTCTACCAAAAGAGAGCGCGAGTTAAGGTTTATCCAACCGTGCATGCTACCATACCCCAAAATGCGGTTTACAGAGCTCAGGAAGTGACGCATATCGTCATAGGTATGAAAGCCTACCAGGTCTGAGCCCAGCATACCTTCCAACAGCTCCTTGCGCCAGGGCAGCAGGCGGAAAACTTCGTAAGATGGAAACGGGATGTGCTGAAAGAAGCCGATGGTACAGTCCGGGAGTTTCTCACGTAGCAGAGAAGGAAGCAGGAGTAACTGGTAATCGTGCACCCAGATAGTATCGTCTGGTTCGGCCTGCGCTACCACTGCCTCACAAAATTTTTGGTTCACCTCTACATAGGTTTCCCAAAGTTTTTGATCATAAACAGCGTACTGGCTGAAATAGTGGAAAGTAGGCCATAAAGTTTCATTGCTGAATCCTTCATAAAACTCCTTTATTTCGGTTTCAGTAAGAAAAACAGGCTGCATACTTTCTTTCTTAAGGTCTTCCACAACCTTCTGCTGCTTTTCAGCCTCCTCCACTACTAAACCTGGCCACCCGATCCAGACATTATCGCCTTCCTTGTAAATGGACCCCAGGCCGGTTGCTAAACCACCTTCGCTTGCTTTAAATAATAATTCGCCCTCCTTTTCCTGGAGTTTTACTGGTAATCTGTTTGATACAATGATCAGTTTTGCCATTTAGAAAAGTCTTTTTACAAGCATCATATAAAGGTAAGACGGGTGCCTTCTTACCATAAAAGTATAGCCTGCAATTCAGTTAAACTGTAGTTTTTATTATGTACATCGACCTTTTTACTCTTACGGATAGTTTTAAGACACGTTTTATCTATATATATATTTTGCTATTAATATTTTCCTCCCAACGTATAATATAAGTTTAATTTAATACAGAACCTCAACATCCATTACGTAGTACTTTCAAGGCAAAGCGTACAAAAGTGTTTCAAGAACAGTTGCCGCTTACACAAAATAGAACCAAATAATGAACAGAACCACCGACTTTATCTATCAGCTTGATGATTTTGCCCTTGGGATAGTCATTATCGTAGCAGCTGTTGTAATTGGTTTTCTTGTAAAATTTATTGCCTTCAAACTCCTGGAGGTCTATAATAAACGTGATAATCCTTTCCTGGTACGCTCGCTCACGCAGCACCTTAGTCAGCCTTTCTCTTTGTTTGTGCCGCTGTTGTTTGTCTCCTTTGCCATACCTGCCCTGCCTTATTCAGATGAAACCGTCTATCTGTTTAAAAGAGTAACAGAAGTCCTTAACATTATTGCTTTTGCCTGGATACTCATTAAGCTCACAAACGTAGCGCGCGATGTGGTACGTAAGAAGTACCAGATCGGCAAAGCTGATAATTACCGGGAGAGGAAGCTATATACCCAGCTACAGTTTATCAGGCGGATAGCCATTATACTGATCATTTTTATAGCGCTATCCATGATCCTGTTGAGTTTTGATGCCGTTAGAAAGCTGGGCACAGGATTGTTAACATCTGCCGGCGTGGCAGGTATTGTTATTGGTCTTGCAGCGCAAAAATCCATTGCCAACCTACTGGCAGGGTTGCAGTTAGCATTTACTCAGCCCATCCGGCTTGATGACGTACTGGTTGTAGAAGGGGAGTTTGGGCGTGTGGAAGAGATCACCTTAACATATGTTGTACTAAAGCTATGGGACAACCGCCGACTGATCCTGCCTCTGAATTATTTTATCGAAAAACCTTTCCAGAACTGGACCCGCACCGGCTCAAACATCCTGGCAACGGTATACCTGTACACAGATTACACTATTCCGGTTGATGAGCTTAGAAAACAATTTGAGGTAATACTGGCTGGTACAGAATTATGGGATAAGCAGGTTTCTGTGCTACAGGTAACAGACTCGACAGAAAAAACACTACAGTTGCGTGCCCTGATGAGTGCCAGCAGCTCGTCACTTGCCTGGGACCTAAAGTGCCTGGTAAGAGAGAAACTTGTGCAATTCATTCAGCAACATTACCCCAATGCTTTACCAAAAGAAAGAGCTGAACTGCTAGGCAGCAACGACTTTGGAAACATTAAACAACTTTAATCGACTTACTATTTCATAACACCCTCACTTATACCAAGTAAATGAATTATTTTCAAGGCTTAGATCCTGATATAGTGGAATGGGTTATTATACCTCTTCTAATATTTTTCGCACGTATCTGCGATGTTACCCTCGGCACGCTCCGTATTGTTTTTATCTCAAAAGGAGATAAGTTTATCGCTCCGCTCCTGGGTTTCCTGGAAGTGCTGATTTGGTTGGTAGCCATCACACAGGTGATGGAGAACTTAAACAATGTGGCCTCCTATTTAGCCTGGGCCACGGGTTTTGCAACCGGCAACTTCTTAGGCCTGCGCGTAGAGCAAAAGTTAGCCTTAGGCCAGATGGTGGTTCGTGTGATCACTGTAGAGCCCGCCGATAAATTGATTGATCGCCTGACAGGCCATGGCTATCGCCTTACCTGTATTGATGCCCGGGGTACGCGGGGCAAAGTAAACCTGCTCTTCCTGATCGTAAAGCGTAAGAAGTTAAATAAAGTGATTGATATTATACGAGATTATAATCCGCAGGCTTTTTATTCAGTAGAAGACGTACGCTCTGTATCTGATTTTGAACTTGCTAAAGATGATACAGCACGACGCATTGATTTCCGAAGGCTTTTCCCACTCAGGAAAGGCAAATGATACCCCTTTCAACCAGAAAGCAAAAAAGCCGCAGTAACTACTTACTACGGCTTTTTTGTTTCAGGCAGGTTATGACAAAAACCTGCTCAAACACTATATATTATTAGCTTCTTAGCTTAAAGTAAGTCACTGCCAAAGGATGCACTTTCAGGTTGATAGAATTCTCACGACCATGGAACGGCTCCGGTACAGAAAAAATAGGCTGATCGTTGTGCACGTTACTGCCCCCAAACCTGCTATCGTCGGAATTAAATATCTGCACCCACTCCCCTTCATGCGGAACACCTAAGCGGTAATGCTCGTGCACAACCGGAGTAAAGTTACAAACAACCAGGATCTCCTCACGCGGGTTATCACCTTTGCGCATGAAGCTGATGATGCTGTTATGGGCATCATTATAATCTACCCATTCAAAGCCTTTGTAATCAAAGTTATGTGTATACATTGCAGGTTCTGATTTGTAAAGCGCATTCAGCTCACGTAGCTCCTGCTGCACCCCCTGATGGTAACCAAACTGCAGTAAATGCCAGTCAAGGCTGCTGTCGTGATTCCATTCACTGGTTTGCCCAAACTCACAGCCCATAAACATCAGCTTGGCTCCGGGGTGGGCATACATATAGGCGTAAAGTGTGCGCAGGTTTGCGAACTGCTGCCATTCGTCGCCAGGCATCTTACGAAGCAATGCTCCTTTGCCGTGCACCACTTCGTCGTGGGAGAGCGGCAGCATGAAACGCTCTGAAAAAGCATAAATGATACTGAAAGTTATTTCTCCCTGGTGATGCCTTCTGTATATCGGGTCTGTTGAGAAGTAGTGCAGCGTGTCGTGCATCCATCCCATCATCCACTTCATGTCAAAGCCAAGGCCCCCACTCTCTACTGATCCCGTTACTGCAGGCCAGGCAGTTGATTCCTCTGCAATAGTTAGTATCTCAGGGAAGTTATCATGAACGGCTTCGTTAAAATCTTTCAGGAACGAGATGGCCTCCAGGTTTTCCCGGCCTCCATGTTCATTCGGAATCCACTCCCCTTCTTTTCGGCTGTAGTCTAAGTATAACATCGATGCCACCGCATCTACACGCAATCCGTCAATGTGGTATTTATCCAGCCAGAACAGCGCATTACTGATCAGGAATGAGCGTACCTCGTTGCGTCCATAATTAAAAATATAGCTGTTCCAGTCCGGGTGGAAACCCTTGCGAGGGTCTGCGTGCTCAAACAAATGTGTTCCGTCAAAATATGCCAGCCCGTGTTCATCTGATGGGAAATGTGACGGCACCCAGTCCATGATCACCCCAATGCCGTGCTGGTGCAACACATCTATCAGGTGCATCAGGTCTTGCGGAGATCCGTAGGTGCTGATCGGTGCAAAATAGCCTGTTATCTGGTAACCCCATGAACCATTAAAAGGGTGGAACATGACAGGCATGAGCTCTACATGCGTGTAACCAAGATCTTTAATATAATCAGGTAGCTCTTCTGCCAGCTCACGGTACGTTAGCGGTCGGTTATTATCCTCAGCTTTGCGTCGCCAGGAACCTATGTGTAATTCGTAAACGCTGTATGGCTGAGGCTGCCCTATCTTACTTTTCCGGTAATCAATCCAGTCCTGGTCGTGCCACTCATAATGTATGTCACTCACCACAGAAGCTGTTTGAGGAGGCACCTCACGGCAGAAGGCGAAAGGATCGCTTTTTTCTACATGGTATAAATGGTATTTCGATTTGATGTGGTATTTGTACATCGTACCAACCTGTACATCCGGTATAAAGCCTTCCCAGATGCCGGAACTGTCCTGGCGCACGTGCAGCTGATGGCTATCACGGCTCCATTCGTTAAACTCACCCATCACGCTTACCTGGTCTGCATTAGGGGCCCATACTCCAAAATACGTTCCCTGCCGGCCGTTCTGCTCCATCGGGTGTGAACCTAATTTCTCGTACAGGTTGGAGTGCTTGCCCTCCTTAAAAAGGTACACATCGAATTCGGTGATACGGTTGCCGTACTGTACAGACATTTCGGAATGGTATACAGGTGCCTGCTCTTCTTCCACGTTCACAACTTTGGTTTTTCTGCTACCGCCATGCTTGATGGTTATCATTTCCTGCACATTATCGGCGTGGGCAATTGGCACAACAAGATCTTCTGCTGTATCCGACGCCACTTTAGATGCCGCCTTCTTGGTTGCAGCCCTGGGCTTTGCAGCAGCACCTTTAGCTGACGAAGAGTCAGACTTAGCCTTTGTTTTACTAGTCGATGACTTGTCGGCAGGTACCGATGTTTTGGCTGCCTTTTCAGCAACAGGGCTATCCGCAGCTTTTTTCCTGCCGCGTTTTGCAGCTGGTTTTTCCGTAGCTTCTGCTTTAGCCTCTTTGGCAGCTTTAGGCGCTGCCTTCGTGGTTTTTTTAGCAGTAGAAGCAGTGGATTTTGCCTTTCCTGTTGTTTTGTCTGTAGTCTCGGTTGTCGTGCTTTCTTTTTTCTTAGCCATTCTTATACTTCCTCATGATGTATTTAATGCCTCTGATCGGGATGAGCACCCAATCCGGACGGTTATTCAATTCATAGCCGAGTTCGTAGATCGCCTTCTCCAGTAAAAAAGTCTGGATCAGGATCTCGAAATCCTCTTCTTTTGGTGGCACTACGCCTGTACCCATGGTCTTGCCCAGGTACGTATGCATAAAAAAGTTGCTGGCATAGTGGTACCACTGTTCGGCCCACGCCTCCAGGTAATCGGCATCATCTTTTCGAAGCCCCTCCTGTTGGAAGTAGGCACTGTAGGCAGCGTAATGGAAGGAGCGTATCATGCCCGCCACATCGCGCAAAGCAGATCGTTTCAGGCGCCGCTCACTAAAAGAGCGCGCAGGCTCCCCTTCAAAGTCAATTATGTAAAAGTCCTTACCAGTGAACAGTACCTGCCCCAGGTGATAGTCTCCATGCGTCCGGATCTTGAGCGTATCTATCTTTCTTGAGAAGATCAGCTTCAGCCGCTCTAAAATTTCCTCCCGCATTTCCAGTACTTCCTGTGCCTCTCCCCGCACGCTATCCGGCAGGTTTGGCAAATGCTTCCGAAGGCTATCGAAGTTACTGCGCACCAAAGAGGTTAGCGATGAGAAAAGAGACCGTTGGTAATGCAGTGAGAACTCCTCTGGTATAAAGTCGCGGTGATCTTTGATGGAACCTAGTGCCAGGTGCATTTCAGCGGTACGGCGGCCAAGCAAATCAACCCGCTCAACATGTGCGCCGCCTAACTGCATCTGAATCTCTTCGGGTACATCTGCAAAGGCCAGTGGTCTGGAAAGTGAACCTACCGGAGGCTTGATTTTAGCACGTTCGTTATGGGCAAGTATGCGCTCATACATACGCTTCAGCGAATCTCCAATGTAGCTCCAGGCATCTCCCTGGTTGGGTACAAGCTCCTGAAGCATCACCAGCACCATAGGCAATTTGCCCGGCTCCTGCTGCTCAATGGCACCCAGGAAACGGGGCACATGATCAAAACCGACCTGCTCGGTCAGCATCTGCACCACTTCTACATCCGGGTTAACCGCTCTGTCCAGTTTACGGTAAACTTTCAGGAAGAAAATGTTATCGTAAATGATGGAGGTATTGCTCTGCTCTGCGCTTAATATCTTCGAAGGTAATTGTCCGGCGAGGTTACGCAGCTCCGTAGCTACATTCTTATCCCCGTATCCTACCAGTTCCGTGTTATCATCCCCTTTAACTTTCTTGCGCTTGGCGATCATCTGCAGGAGGAGCTGTCTGAATTCCTCCTTGTAAAGGGCATCGTAAAGTATCCCTTCTTCATTGTCCATGGCAACACGCGCAATAACGCTGTTCGGGTGCGTGCTGCGCAGCTCTTCCTCCTCTTCGGCGGTAGCAAAGGCAACGGGTAACTGGTAAAGTTCCGGTAAACCTTCATTATAGCTCACTTCCACAAACAGCCAAGATACAGCCTGTTGTTTGCTCAGTTGCACAGGCGTATTGCTCACTACCTGCATCCGTTGTACGGTACGCGCTTTGCCACCAAACCAGCGGCGCTGGCTGATGTACTGCGGCAATACCCGCCCCTCCAGGTCTTTCAGCGTCTTAGCGTCCAGGGTATGGCGTAGCGAACTTATCTTGATCGCTGGTCGCGTACGTTGTTCATCTGTCTGTTGGAATGCCTCCTGTGGCTTTAGCTCCATCCAGTAGTAACCGTGTCCGCTTACCGTAAATAAATAAGCATCATCCTTAACGCTCGGGAACTGGTTCTTACTAAACACCTCCACCGGGATATGCCCCTTATACTCCTGCAGATCAAGCTCTACCGCCTCAGGAAAACGGGACAGGTTAGCTATCACCAGGATTGTTTCATCCTCGTATTCACGGATAAAAGCGAGCACTTTAGAGTTGTTGGGAGAAAGGAATTTTATTGTTCCCCTACCAAACGCTTTGTAGCGCTTACGCATGTTAATGGTACGGCGCATCCACCATAGCAATGAGTTGCTGTTGTGGTTTTGCGTGTCCACGTTTACTGACTCATACTTATATTCCGGGTCTATAATAATTGGCAGGTATAACTTCTGCGGATTGGCATCAGAGAAACCAGCATTACGGTTATCGTTCCACTGCATCGGTGTACGGACCCCATCTCTGTCGCCTAAATAATAGTTATCGCCCATGCCAATCTCATCGCCATAGTATACCACCGGCGTACCGCGTAACGAGAATAGCAGAATGTTCATCAACTCTATCTTGTCACGGTCGTTACCGAGCAGTGGCGCCAACCGGTGCCGGATGCCTAAATTGATCCGTGCCTGCGGATCTTTAGTGTATACTTTGTACATGTAATCCCGCTCCTCGTCCGTCACCATCTCCAGTGTAAGTTCATCATGGTTTCGCAGGAACATTGCCCACTGGCAGCTCTCCGGAATGGCCGGGGTCTGGTTAAAGATGTCGATAATAGGATACCTGTCTTCCATTTTAAGCGACATGAACAGGCGGGGCATGATCGGGAAGTGATAGTTCATGTGGCACTCATCACCATCTCCGAAGTATGCGGCAGAATCCTCTGGCCACATGTTGGCCTCGGCCAGCAATAATTTGCCAGTATACTTCTTGTCTACGTGTGCACGAAGCTTCTTCAGGAAGTCATGGGTTTCCGGAAGGTTCTCTCCGTTTGTTCCTTCACGCTCAAACAGGTAAGGCACAGCATCCAGACGAAAACCATCCACGCCCAAATCAAACCAGTAGTCCAGCACCTTAAACACCTCCTTTTGCACCGCAGGATTATCATAGTTCAGGTCGGGCTGATGCGAGAAAAAGCGGTGCCAGTAATATTGCTGCGCAATGGGGTCCCAGCTCCAGTTACTTTGCTCTGTATCTGTAAAAATGATGCGTACATCTTTGTACTTTGTCGGATCATCAGACCATACATACCAGTCCCTGAATTTAGATCCTTTTTTGGCGCTTCTTGCCCGCTGAAACCACGGATGCTGATCGGAGGTGTGATTTATAACTAACTCAGTAATAACTTTAAGGCCTCTTTTGTGCGCTTCCCGCACAAAAACCTTAAAATCCTGCATGTTACCGTAGTTCGGGTTAATGCTGAAATAGTCTGCAATGTCGTAGCCATCATCGCGCAGCGGAGAAGGATAAAAGGGCAGCAGCCATATAGCTGTTACACCTAGATCTTCGAGGTAATCAAGTTTCTGCATCAGCCCTTTAAAGTCGCCGATGCCATCACCGTTTCCATCTTTAAAAGCCTTGATATGCAGCTCATAAATGATGGCGTCTTTATACCAATGGATATTGTCGTCTAATACGAGTTTTTCGTCTGCCATAATTGTGGTCAAAAGGGTTCTGCTTATTCGTTGGTGTGGTGGTCTGTTGGTAGCCAGTTATCATCTAAATTTTCGTGCCCCATGCCGGGGCTGGCGCTTTCGATCCGGAACACGTGCACAGGCATTTCATGCGGCCTCAGCTCTACGTAGTTCCATTCGTCGTGCCAGGTATACTTTCTTTCGGTGAGCAGGTCGTGCACCAGGAAGTTATCGCCGGTCTTCATGTTCAGTTTCCAGAGCGGCACTTTTACCCAGCCAGCCTGTGTATTGTGCGGGTCCAGGTTTATCACCATCAGCATCTTGTTCTTGAAGTCGCTACTCCATTTGGTGTAGCAAAGAAGTGCAGAGTTATCGGTCTCCCCGAAGGCAATATTCCAGGTGGTTTGCAGGGCAGGGTTTACTTTCCTGATCTTATTTATTAGTGTGATCACCTCACGTATTTTTGTGAGTTTACCCCAGTCCCAGTGTTTGACCTCATACTTCTCCGAGTCCAGGTATTCTTCTTTGCCCGGCACGGGAGTGGCAATCCCGAATTCATAAACCGGTCCGTACAGGCCGTAGTTCGATGACATTGTTGCTGCCATCACAACCCGTGTGATATGCGCTGCCTCGCCACCTTCCTGCA
This sequence comes from Pontibacter sp. MBLB2868, assembly GCF_051904785.1. Taxonomy (NCBI): domain Bacteria; kingdom Pseudomonadati; phylum Bacteroidota; class Cytophagia; order Cytophagales; family Hymenobacteraceae; genus Pontibacter; species Pontibacter sp. MBLB2868. Next base: position 2,416,507 of record NZ_CP196710.1, read on the forward strand.
AGGCTACCGGGTTAATATCGGGAGTGTTGGGCCAGAAGTTAGGCCGGTAGTATTCCCGCAGCTCTGTTTGTGAGAGCTCTTCCATGTATTGCCTCAGCTCCTGCGCAGAGTTACGCCATGTATAGTACGTATACGTCTGTGTAAAGCCGATCTTCGCCAGCCTCTCCATTACACGGGGGCGGGTAAAAGCTTCAGACAGGAAGATCACCTGCGGATTGTTTTTATGAATATCAGCAATGACCCACTCCCAGAAGGCGAACGCTTTGGTATGCGGATTATCTACCCTGAACACATACACTCCCTGTGCGATCCAGTGTAACAATACCCTGCGCAACTCTTTCCAGAGGTTTTGCCAGTCTTCTGTTTCAAAGTTTACAGGCAAAACATCCTGATACTTTTTTGGTGGATTCTCAGCATACTGCACTGTTCCGTCTGGTCGCCACTTAAACCACTGCGGATGCTCTTTTACATACGGATGGTCAGGGGAACATTGAATGGCAAAATCCAGGGCCACTTCTATCCCATATTCCCGTGCCTGGTCTACAAACTCTTTAAAATCCTGTAACGAGCCCAGCTCAGGAAGTATGGCATCATGCCCTCCCAGTTCACTGCCTATAGCCCAGGGTGAGCCGGGTTCACCGGGCTCAGAAGTTACCGAATTATTCTTTCCTTTTCTGAAGGCATGGCCTATAGGATGTATAGGAGGTAGGTAAATAGTGTCAAACCCCATTTCTGCAATGCGTGGCAGTAAGCGTTCGCAGTCTTTAAAAGTGCCGTGCTTACCAGCTTCCTGTGCCGCCGACCTTGGGAAAAACTCGTACCAGGTACTGAAAAGCGCTTTCTGACGCTCTACATCCAGTGGCAATAGTTTATCATAGGTGGTTACGTTCTGGCGTTCGCAACAGGCATGCATCAGCTCACTTACCTCCGGGCTTGTAGCAAGCGCCACGCCATCGGCAGCCGAAGTAGCATTCTGAAGCTCTTCAGCCCACTTTCGCAATCGCTTTTGCTGCCCGGGCTTCGAGGTTGCGGCTGCACGATCTAACTGCTGCGCCCCTATCTGAAGCTCCACGGTCACATCCTGGTTTGCTTCGAATTTCTTTTTCAGGCCCTTTTGCCAGGTGTAAAAATGGTCTACCCATCCCTGAATTGTGTACTCATATCTCCCCATGGACTCCGGAGCAAAAGATGCTTCCCATCTGTCGTTGCCCAGAAACCGCATGGGCACTTCTTCCCACTTCTTTTTGCGCTCATGCCGATAAAGCAGGGCTGCCTTCACCTCGTCATGGCCATCGCCGAATACATCGGCTGTTACCGTGAGCTCTTCTCCCACTACGCGTTTAGCCGGATACTTTCCGCAGTTGATTTGGGGTTTTACACTTTCTATTACAACTCGTTTGGTTCCTTCTAATCCTTCCATGCAATATGTTTTGCTTTGAATTAGATAGGTACTGTTGTTCTAAAAATATGTTTCGGACAATATTCTATTACTATCATTATGCAGCATTACCAGGGCTATAACAGTATCGTAACATAAAAACCTGTGCGCTCTCATATATCCTCATTTCACTAAAAATCTACAACCAATTACCCTGTAACCCAGTTAATACGAGCTGTGAAAACACGTGATTTTATGTCCATATTAAGAGAGATCGGAGCGAAATTTAATCCAGAAAAAGGCACTGTTTTTACGGTGTGGGCCCCAGAGGCAAGTGATGTGGAAGTAAAGCTGCATGCTCCACTTTCCCAAAAGTTATCCCTGCAGCGGGAGGACTTCGGTTACTGGACTGCCTTAGCTGAAAATGCCAGCCCTGGTTCACGTTATAGCTATGTGCTGGATGGAAAAGAAGAACGCCCGGACCCGGCATCACATTATCAACCGGATGGCGTTCATAAGGCTTCTGCCGTTGTAGACCATACCAGCTTTAACTGGACAGATAGTAAATGGAAAGGTATACCGCTGGAGCAATACATTATTTATGAGTTACATGTAGGCACTTTTACAGACGAAGGTACATTTGAGGGAGTTACTGAAAAACTGGCGGAGCTAAAGAACCTCGGGGTTACGGCCATCGAACTAATGCCAGTGGCGCAATTTCCCGGTAACCGAAACTGGGGCTATGATGGTGTTTATCCTTTTGCAGTTCAGAATTCTTACGGCGGGCCTGATGCACTAAAAAAACTGGTAAATGCATGTCACCAGCAGGGCCTTGCAGTGGTGCTCGATGTGGTGTATAACCACTTTGGGCCTGAGGGTAATTACCTGCGCGACTTTGGCCCTTACTTTACGGGTAAGTATCATACTCCCTGGGGCGATGCCCTTAATTTTGATGAGAATCACGCTGATGCTGTTCGTAACTTTTTCTTCCAGAATGCCCAGATGTGGTTTCGGGATTATCATATAGATGCACTGCGGTTGGATGCTGTACATGCCATTTTTGATATGAGCGCCAGGCATTTTCTGGAAGAGTTACAGGAGCATACAAAACAGCTGGAAGCGCAGGAAGGGCGACCTTTTATACTTATCGCAGAAAGCGACCTGAACGATGTACGGCTGATCAATCCTTCTGAAAAAGGGGGCTACGGACTGGAGGCCCAATGGAATGATGACTTTCATCATGTGATCCATGCCATGGTTACAGGAGAGCAAAACGGTTACTATGCAGGTTTTGGCACCACTGAGCAGCTGGCAAAGGTAATGACGAAGGTTTTCGTGTACGATGGGCTATATTCAGAGCACCGTAAACGCACGTTCGGAAGTTCTGCAGAGGATAACGCGGCACAGCAATTTGTGGTGTGCTCTCAAAATCATGACCAGGTAGGCAACCGGATGCTCGGCGAACGGTTGTCACAGCTAGTGGATTTTGAGATGCTGAAGGTAGTGGCCGGGCTTGTTCTGCTTTCGCCCTACCTGCCCATGCTGTTTATGGGAGAAGAGTATGGGGAGAGAAATCCATTCCTATACTTTGTTAGCCACAGCGACAAAGACCTGATACAAGCTGTTCGCAAAGGCCGCAGAGAAGAGTTCTCATCATTTGCCTGGCAGGGAGAAGCACCGGACCCGCAAAGCGAGGACACTTTCATGCAGTCTAAACTGCAACGGGGCTATACTTCTGATGAGCAGCAGTTACGCCTGCGTGAATTTTATAAACGGTTGATACACCTGCGCAAATCCTCTGCTGCACTAGTTAAACCCGATAAAACGAAGGTGGAGGCACACATGAAGGACAGTGATAAAGTACTGCACCTGCTCCACAAAACCCAACAGCCTTATCTCTATTGTTTGTTTAACATGAACATGCAGCCTACTACCATAAGCCTGAAGCACACTTCGGATGTGGAGAGCTGGAAAACCATACTTCATTCTGCTGATAGCACCTGGGGAGGGCCAGGCGCAGACATAACTCAGGAAGTAGCAAATGGAGAAAAAATTACGCTGCCTGCAGCATCTGTCATACTACTTGAACAAGTAAAATAATATGAACCGCTACATCTGTATCCACGGACATTTCTATCAACCGCCCCGGGAAAACCCCTGGCTCAACGAAGTAGAGCTACAGGATTCTGCTGCACCGTACCACGATTGGAACGAGCGTATCACTGACGAATGCTATGCCCGAAACTCTGCCTCACGCATACTGGATGAGCAGGGAAAGATAGTGGACATAATGAACAATTACAGTAGTATGAGCTTCAACTTTGGGCCTACTTTACTGGAGTGGATGCAGAAAAAAGAGCCCAACACCTATCAGGCAATCCTGGATGCGGATAAAGAGAGTATGCAGCACTTTTCTGGCCATGGGGCTGCCATTGCACAGGTATATAACCATATTATAATGCCCCTTGCCAATGCAAGAGACAAAGAGACACAGGTGATCTGGGGTATTTATGATTTCAAAAAACGTTTCGGCCGTGACCCGGAAGGGATGTGGCTGGCTGAAACGGCAGCAGACACCCCTACCCTGGAGGTTCTGGCGGAACATGGCATCAAATACACTATTCTTTCCCCATACCAGGCAAAACGCTACCGGAAAATCGGTGAAACCAAATGGGAAGATGCAGAGGGGGCTAACATTAACCCCAAGCGGCCATACCTTTGCAACCTTCCGTCAGGTAAAAAGATAGTTCTGTTTTTTTACGATGCCCCCGTATCACAGGGGATTGCCTTTGAGAAACTACTTAATAGTGGCGAAACGTTGGCACACCGCCTTGTTGGCGCTTTCGACGAAAAAGCGTCGGAGCCACAACTAATGCACATTGCCACAGATGGAGAAACTTACGGTCATCATCACCGCTTCGGAGAAATGGCTCTTTCTTATGCGCTCCACCACATAGAGGTAGAAAAGCTGGCACAGGTAACCATTTACGGGGAATACCTTGAAAAATACCCGCCTACTTACGAAGCGGAGATCATTGAAAACACCTCCTGGAGCTGTGTGCATGGCGTTGAGCGCTGGCGGAGCAACTGTGGCTGCAATACAGGTGCTCATCCTGAGTGGAACCAGGAGTGGCGCAAGCCTATTCGTGAGGCCTTCGATAACCTGCGTGATAAACTGGCCCCCTTGTATGAGCAGGAAATAAAGCAGTTAGGAGTAGATAAGCCATGGGAGGTGCGCAATGATTACATCCAGGTGGTCATGGATCGTTCGCAGCAAAACGTAGAGCACTTTATCAAAAGTCATACTTCCAGAGAGTTGAACATGGATGAGAAAGTGCGTTTCCTGAAACTGATGGAAATGCAGTACCACACGCTCCTATTTTTTACAAGCTGTGGCTGGTTCTTCGACGAAGTGACAGGCATCGAAACAATTCAGGATATATTTTACGCGGCACGGGCCATACAACTGGCGAAAGCAGTTAGCAACAATGATCTTGAACCTGAGTTTTTAACTTACCTGGAACAAGCTAAAAGCAATATGAAAGAGTTGGGTAGCGCAGCAGATACTTATAAAAATATTGTGCAACCCACTATGATAGACCTGTTACGGGTGGGCGCGCATTATGCCGTTTCGTCCCTGTTCGAAGAACATTCAGATGAACTGGAGCTTTATAGTTTTTGGGCCACCTCAGAGAACCACGAAGTGTTAGAAGCTGGAAAGCAGCGACTCTCTTTTGGCAGGGCAAAGATAAAATCAAAGGTCACCTGGGAAGAGATCAGGATCACGTATGGTGTGCTGCACCTCGGTGATCACCAGCTGTTTGGAGGTGTACGGGAATTTATGAGCATGGAGGAGTTTGACAAGCTGAGGCAGGAGTTAAAAACAGCCTTTGAACGTGGTAACGTGAGTGAAGTTATCATGCTGATGGATAAACACTTCCAATCCCATAACTACTCTTTCTGGCATTTATTCAGGGATGATCAGAAAAAGATACTGGATCAGGTACTGGCCCAGACTATGTTGGGTGTCGAAAACGATTTCCAGCAGCTTTACGACAATAACTACCCGCTCATATCTGCGATGAAAACAATTGGAATGAAGCTTCCGCGCCCTCTGCAAACTACTGTGGAGTATATTATCAATACAAAGCTGTTGCGTGAGTTCGAGTCAGAGAAGCCAAACCCGGAGGAAATCAGCAGATTGCTGGATGAAGTAAAGCGAATGAGAGTAAGACTTCGTTACAACACACTGGAGTTTACCATTTCTAAACGTGTGGATGAGCTAACGCAACAGGTACAAGATCACCCGGAAAACCAGGACACCATGGACCAACTCATTGCGCTGTTGCCTATTCTCAACGGCTCTAAGCTGGAGCCTGATTACTGGCAGGCACAAAATATCGCGTTCAGAATGCAGCAAAACGTCTACAAAGACTTTAAACAACGCAGTAAAAATGGGGACCAACAGGCTGCTGTATGGTGCAGCAAGTTCGAACAATTATACAACAAACTTAATTTAAAAGCTTAATGAACTATACCCCTTCGGCTACATACAGATTACAGATTTCATCTGGTTACACACTTAAACAGGTTCAGCAACTTATCCCTTATCTGCAGGAAATGGGAATAAGCACACTCTATGCTTCTCCCATATTTTGCGCCCGCCCGGGCAGCGAGCACGGATATGATGTTACAGCACCTTATGATGTGAATCCCGAAGTGGGCAACCAGCAGGAACTCCTTCAGATTTCCTCAGAACTTCATAGCAGGGGTATGGGATGGCTTCAGGATATCGTTCCAAACCACATGGCTTTCCATCCGGATAATGTCTGGTTAATGGATGTACTTGAGAAAGGATCTCAGTCTTCTTTTTATACTTTTTTCGATATCGATTTCGGCCATCCCGATTTTGCGGGTCAGGTAATGGTCCCATTTCTTGGAGAGCCACTGGAGCAGGTGCTGCAACAGAATCAACTCCAACTTCAGTTTACTGAAAAAGGGCTGACTCTTAATTACTTTGATAATGCATACCCTATAAGTGTTTCGAGTTACAGGCCCTTGTTACAACAGGTGATGCAGGATGCCGGCGAGCCGGAGATGACCAATATAGTACAGCGGTTCAGCAATGACCTTAAGCTTTTTGAAGAAGAAGAAAACATTAACCCTGCTGCCTGGAACAACTATAAAAGAAAGCTTTTCCAGGATACGCTTCTTAAAGAGCAGATTGAACAGGAAATCCAAAGAATAAACAGCGACAGAAAAAAACTAAAGCAATTACTGAAGCAACAGCATTACAAACTTTGCTACTGGAAAGAAACAGAGCAGAAAATTAACTACCGCCGCTTTTTTACTGTAAATGATCTGATCTGCATGCGGATGGAACACCCGGAGGTATTTGAGCAATATCACCAGTTCATAAAGCAAATGTGCGAAAAAGGTGTGTTCCAGGGACTGAGGGTTGATCATGTGGATGGACTCTATGACCCGGGCACATACCTGAAGCGACTGCGCCAATTGGTCGGGAACGAACAGTATATAATTGTAGAGAAGATATTAGAAGGCGAAGAGAAATTACCGGAACGCTGGCCGGTACAGGGTAACAGCGGGTACGATTTTCTGGCCTGGGTGAGCAACCTTTATACTTCCGGAGCAGGCCGCCGGAAACTGACTGAGATATACCGTCGTCTGGTTCCGGATGCACCCAGCAATTATGAGCAGCTTGTTTTTAACAAGAAGATGTTCATCCTGACAAATTACATGCAAGGCGAACTGGAGAACCTGCTTCGCATCCTTCAATCGAGGCACCTGGTACCATTGGAGCCGAAAGAAACCTGGAGAAAAGCACTGGCTGTTTTGCTGGCCTCTTTCCCGGTTTACTGCATATACGGAAATCGCTTCCCGCTCACAGATCATGAAATGCAGGTGGTAAACGAAGCATTTGAAGAAGCACATAAGCAGGCTCCGGAACAACAGGCACAACTGGAGCACCTGCATAGCTTGTTTACCGTTACCCCGGAAGATAGCGAAGAAACCAGGCACCACAAACTGTACTTTGTGATGCGTAGCCAACAATTTACCGGACCCCTTGCTGCCAAAGGCGTAGAAGACACTACTTTTTACAACTATAACCGGTTAATATCTCTGAATGAGGTAGGTAACAGCCCCGATATTTTTCACCTGGAAACAGAACAATTCCACGAGCGGATGCTGTACCGCCAGCGTGTTTACCCACTATCCCTCAACGCCACTGCCACCCACGACACCAAGCGAGGAGAAGGTGCGCGTATGCGGCTGAACGTGCTGAGCGAACTGCCCGATGAATGGGAAAAATGCGTGAAGGACTGGATTGAAATCAGCAGGAAATATACGCAGGAGCCATCAGACAATGACTTATACTTTATTTTTCAAACGATCTTAGGCGTACTGCCGCTTGATGGGGAAGCAGATAATAAGCTGCTTAAACGTGTGCAGGAATACCTTCAGAAAGCTTTTCGGGAAGCTAAGGTCAATTCTGACTGGTCTGAACCCAATGAATCGTATGAACAGGCTGTGCAGGAATTAGCAGGAAAGCTCTTGCTTGAAGATGAAAACTTTACGCAATCTTTTAAGCCCTTTTTCAGGAAGGTTGCGCATTATGGCTGGTTATATTCTCTTTGCCAGACATTACTCAAGGTTACCTGCCCCGGGGTTCCGGATATTTACCAGGGCACAGAACTCTGGGATCATAGCCTAGTGGACCCAGACAACCGGCGTCCTGTAGATTACCGACTCCGGCAACACTACCTGTTACGCATCCGTCAGAATGAGAACCAAAACATATACCACATGCACAGCGACCTGCTGCAGCATCCGGAAACAGGGCAGGTGAAGCTATACCTGCTGTATAAAGCCTTGAACGTACGCCTCAGTATGCTGCCGTTATTTAACCAGGGCGAATATATTCCGTTAAAGCTCACAGGTAAATTCAAAGACCACGCCCTGGCCTTTTCCCGCTATCATGAGGGCCAATGGGCACTTGTGGTTGTACCACTCCTGCTGGCAAGTCTGGTAACTGAGGATAAACTCCCGTTGGGTGAAGAAGTATGGCAGGATACAGCTGTACTCTTACCGGATGGTGTACCCACGTATTGGCGACAGGTTTTTGGCCGAGAGGATCTGAAAGCAGACGGACAACTAAAAGTGGCAGAAATTTTAAGAACTTTTCCTGTTGGATTTTTAACGGCAAAAACTCTATGATCATACCCAAGCGCAGCAGTGGCTTATTGCTTCATATTACCTCTCTCCCATCCCGGTTCGGCATAGGCGACTTAGGTCCGGAAGCATACAAATTTGCAGACCTTTTAGTAGAATCCGGACAACGTTATTGGCAGATACTACCCCTCAACCCAACCGAGATCGGCATGGGAAACTCACCGTATAGCAGCCACTCTGCCTTTGCCGGTAACCCCTTGCTTATCAGTCCGGAACTGCTGCATCAGGATGGTTTACTAAAGGAGAAGGACCTGCATCCGGATGAGTCATTTGAAGATGGAGAAGTTAAATTTGATAAGGTGGCGCCCTTTAAGATTAAACTCCTTAAAAAGTCTTTCAACCTTTTTAAGTCTGAACTCCCGGACCCCATCTGGAAAGAGTTTACACTGTTTCAGAAAAAGCAGCGTCGCTGGCTCGATGATTATGCCCGTTTTGCTGCTTTTAAGGAACATTTCGAACATAAAAGTTGGGTAGAATGGCCCACAGAGATCAAAAAACATCATAAGGAAGCTGTACAGGAACTGGAGCAGAAGTTAGAGGACAGGATGCTGTTTGAGAAATACCTGCAGTTTCTGTTTTACAGGCAGTGGAAAAGACTTAAAAGCTACTGCGACAGAAAAGGGATCACTTTATTTGGTGACATGCCTTTTTACGTAAGCCACGACAGTGCCGATGTCTGGACACACCCGTACTATTTTAAGCTGGATCGCGATGGGTTACCTACGGCTGTCTCAGGAGTTCCGCCAGATTATTTTAGCGAAACAGGCCAGCTCTGGGGTACACCGGTATTTGATTGGGATACTCTTAAAAAGCATGATTTTGACTGGTGGGTGGAGCGGCTGGAGCATAACCTGGATCTATTCGGATTATTGCGCCTGGATCACTTTCGGGCTTTTTCTGCATACTGGGAAGTGCCTGCCAACGAAGAAACTGCCATAAAAGGAAAGTGGGTAAAAACACCCGGCGCAGATTTCCTGCGCCTTATACAGGAAAAGCACCACCCTATGCCTATTATAGCAGAAGACCTGGGTGAAATAGATGAGCCCGTGCGCAACCTGATGCACAAATTTGACCTGCCAGGTATGCTGGTGCTTTTATTTGCATTCGGGGAAGATATTTCTACGAATCCTTACGCACCCCACAACCATGCTGCCAACAAAGTTGTGTACACAGGCACTCATGATAATAACACTGTAAGGGGCTGGTACGAAGAAACTGCAGGCAAAGGCGATAAGCAACGGCTAAGTGAGTATAGCAACCATACGCTTAACAAGCTAAATGTATCTGATGTGATGATGCACCTTGCCCAGGGGTCTGTTGCTCAGTTGGCTGTGCTACCGATGCAGGATGTGCTCCGGCTTGGTGCTGAAGCTGTTATGAACAAGCCCTCCACCAGCACTGGGAACTGGAAATGGCGCCTTAAGCCAGGGCAGTTTACGCAGCAACAGGTAAAACACCTCAAAGAGCTAACCGCTTTGTATGGCCGTTGTGAAGAATAAGCGACAGGGATAAAATCTGAAAACAGGTGTTTGTTATGTGCTTTGAAAACCCTATTTTAGAAGAGACTTAAAAATTGTATCGTACTTACTTTCTAAAATTAGTACTATGGCACAAGAAACAGCTCAGGTCGTCCTCGGCAGCAAAGCACAAAACTTTGCTTTACTGGATACTCTATCGGACAGGCTCGTAACGCTGAACGATGTTGCCTCTCCCAAAGCTACAGTGATCATGTTTATCTGCAACCACTGCCCTTATGTAAAACATATGCTGGAGGGACTGATAAACGTAGCAAATCAGTATATACCTAAAGGTGTGAGTTTTGTAGCTATCAGTGCCAACGATGCAAAGGCATATCCACAAGACGGCCCCTTGGAGATGAAGGCGTTGGCACAGCAGCATAAATTCCCGTTCCCGTACCTATACGACCAGACACAACAGGTGGCCCGCACCTATCACGCAGTATGCACGCCTGAATTTTATGTGTACGATGGCTCGATGCGGCTGGCGTATCATGGGCAGTTTGATGATTCAAGACCTAACAATAACTTGCCTGTTACAGGCAAAGACCTTGCATTGGCACTTGACCTTGTTCTAGCCAACAAACCTGCTCAGGAGCAGCAAAAGCAAAGTATAGGATGTAGTATTAAGTGGCGTCCGCAACAGGAATAGATGGCGGTGGAACGTCTTTCTGGTTCTCACTGAGCAGTTCGGACATGGCTGAGACATGGTCCAGGTATTCTGAGGTATAATTATCCGCTGCTGCATGCACATATAAGGCTGTACCGCCCACTACAGCGTTGATAATATCCTCATGTTCTTCCATTGGTATGGCAGGGCATCCCAGGCTACGCCCTAACCTGCCGGCTTGCTTTATGAAAGATGGCGAAGCGTACTCTGCTCCGTGCATTACAATACAGCGATCCATAGCATTTGTATTAAAGCCTTCGTCCAGGCCATTCAGTTTAAGCGACAGGCCATGCTTGCCGTAGTAGGTCCCTTCGGTTACATAAAAGCCAATGCTGCTCATGTACGATTCTTCCTGGTTCGAAAAGTGCTCTGCATATTCTTCTCCTGAGTTACGCCCATGCGAAACATAGGTGTTAAAAAGCAGTTCCTTTTTATCCAGGTCTATCACCCACAAACGCTTTTGATTCGAAGACTTTGTGAAATCCACAATGGTGATGATAGGTTTATCAGAAACCTCCTCTTTATGCTTCATGTTATAATATCCGGTCAGGGCTTTATCAAACACCTCGAATTTCAGTCCGGTATTCTGCAGTTCCATGTGGTTATATAAATTATAGGCCACCTGATTGAACTTCATTACTTTAAAGTCAGCAACTTTTGCTTTTGTGCGCTTGGTGTTGCCACGCATATCGGGTAAATTTTTACTGAACGGCGCGTTTACGGGAGCAAGTGCAAGCGGTGCAAACAAGGGCAATATCCCTTTTGCTAACCTTCTTTTCATATATCTCAACCTTGGTTTTCTCATCATACTTTAATTCTTTTTTCACAAAACAACCGCCAGCTGTTGTAGCAGTACTTATTGTATACGTGTGTTTTAGTACTGCCGTAACAGTATACCTCTTAATCAGCCTTTATTGTGCTTTATTTCCCTATGCTTCGCTATTTTTTTTATATTTACCCTTCATACCATTAAATCAGATCAGAGATAATTGAAGTTAGCTGCTATTGATATCGGTTCTAATGCTGTCAGGTGCCAGATCTCAAGTGTTCTGAACCAAAACGGAGATGTTATTTTCAAAAAGGTAGAATACATCCGCTATGCAATTCGGTTTGGAGAAGATGTTTTTAATACTGGTTATATCAGCGATGTCAAAATTGAGAAATTCATTAAACTACTGAAAGCATTTCAGTTGCTGCTCGATGTGCACGATGTGGACCATTACATGATCTGTGCAACCTCCGCTATGCGCTCATCTTTTAATGCTCCTGAAATAATTGAGCGGGTAAGAGAGGAAGTAGGCGTTGAAATAGACGTGATTGATGGAGAAACAGAGGCCGACCTGATCAATAAAGTGATCTTCAACTACCTTGATGAACGAAATTACCTGCACATCGATGTTGGGGGCGGCAGCACAGAGTTCAACATCTATGTGAACCGTGAAAAAATGGCTTCGCATTCTTTTGAGCAGGGCTCTATCCGGCACATGCACAACCGGGATTCCAAGGAACTTTGGGAAAGTATGCGCGAATGGATTGAAACAAACGCAAAGAAATATCATGTTACCCGTGCTATTGGCACAGGTGGCAACATAAACAAGATCTACGATATCTCTGGTAAATCAGGAGGAAAGCCTATTTATCGGAAACAAATAGAAGAAGTAGCCTCCAGGATCGCAGAGATGAGCATGCACGACCGGATTACCAAACTACTCCTCAACCCGGACCGGGCAGATGTGATCATCCCTGCTTCTGAAATCTACTTATCAGCCATGAAATGGGCGAAGCTTGAAAGTATGATCGTGCCGGCAGTGGGCTTAAAAGATGGTATACTACATGCCCTTTACGAGCGCTATCACCCGGAACGTTTTGTGATCAGCAGCATTAGCTAAAAAGCACTTTTAAGTTAAGTGCAACTAAATAAAAAGTGGCTGCTGCTAAAACGTGAGTCAAAGCTGCAGCCACTTATATTACCTGTAATCAGACTAATTCCAGGTTCTCAACTTCCGTATAGTTTTTATTGTAGAAGAGCTTATGCACGTCAACTGTTTCTTCAGTTGAAACAGGGCGCTTCTTAACATAGGTGCCGTCTTCCCGCATAATATAAGAGTTACGGTTATCAAGCAGGTTCCAGTAAAGCATGTTGATCGCTTCCCTTTTCAGTTCATCATTTACAATCAGGAACAGGGCTTCAATTCGGCGGTCAAAGCTTCGTACCATACAATCGGCGCTGCCACTATACAACTTAGGGTCGCCGTTGTTATGGAAGTAATACAGGCGCGTATGCTCCAGGTATTCCCCCACAATGCTTTTAACTGTTATATTCTCGCTCAGGTCTTCGCGCCCCGGACGGAGGCAACAGATGCCGCGCACGATCAGCTTAATAGGAACACCTGCTTTTGAAGCTTTGTACATCTCATCAATTATCTCCCTGTCTTCCAGCGAGTTGATCTTGATCACAATACCACTCTTCAAACCCTTCTTGGCGTTGCGTGCCTCATGCCGGATAAGTTCGATCAGCTGATGTCTCATGCCTTTCGGAGAAGTCATCAGATACTTATACTCATTTGGCCTGGAGTGACCGGTGATTACGTTAAAGAACTCCGATACGTCGTGTGCATATACTTCATTGGTAGTCAGCAGGCTTACATCTGTGTAGTGGCGTGCTGTCTGCTCATTGTAATTACCACTGCCAATGTGCACGTAGCGCGTCACTTTCTCCCCTTCCTTCCGGATGATCATCATCATTTTGGTATGCGTTTTATACTTGCTGATACCATAAATAACAAAGCAACCCGCCTTCTCTAAACGCTCCCCCTCCTTTATATTACGCTCCTCATCGAAGCGTGCCTTTACCTCAAACAGCACCGAAACGTGCTTACCGTTTTCCGCGGCTTTCAGCAAGGCTGCCGTCACCCGCGACTGATCCGCAAGACGATAGATGGTTTGCTTTATACCCAGTACGGACGGATCTTCGGCAGCGCGTTCGAGCAGGCTTACAACCGGTTCCATGCTGTTGTAAGGATGATGAAGCAATACGTCGTGTTCCTTCAGGTATTCGAACAGGTCTACCCCGTCGCTTGGCATACTTAGCGGTAACACTGCCGATGGCTGCTTAAAGCCTTTATCTTTGAACTGCCTGTGGTTGATGATCTGCCACAGCCCACGTAGGTCTATGAGGCTATTTACCGTAAAGATGTTTGCATTGTCAATTGTCCAGCGCTCTTTTAGTATCCGGAGCATAAACTGTGATGGGTTGCGCTCTATCTCGAGGCGAACTACACGTCCTTTCTTTCGGGTTTTGAGCTTCGCTTTGATCTCCTGCACAAAGTCTGCTTCTAAGTCGTCAGACTCTTCCAGGGTAAAGTCTCCGTTTCGGGTAATCCGGAACAGGTTAACGGAAACGATCTCAACATTACGGAAAAGCTTTTTGATTTTACCCCGGATTATCTCCTCGATCGGAACAAACACAAGTTTATCTTTGCGGTTGATCTCGTAGAAACGGGCCAGGTTCTGGGGTATTTGTACAAAAGTTACCCTATCCTGTGCCTTTACTTCTTCGTTTGTGCGTGTAACTACACCAAAGGTCAGGAGCTGGTTCATCAGCAACGGAAACCCATGGTAGTTATCATACACCATGGGTGTAAGTAAAGGATAGATGGTATTCTTGAAGTAACTGTCTACCTTTTTCTTTTCAATCTCTGTCAGGTCACTTACCTTTAAAATATCAAACCCATTCTGCTCAAAAAGGGGCTTTAACTCACTGCTAAAGGTCAGGTATTGGTCGTTAACATAACGATGGGCATAATCCAGTAATTTCTTGCGGAAAGGGAGCTCACGCAGACCTGAATAATCCAGACGCTCTTTACCGTAATCAAGATAATTATACAAACTACCTACCCTGATCATAAAAAACTCATCCAGATTAGATGAGGTAATTGCCAGGAACTTAAGTCTGTCAAAAAAACTCTTATTTGTATCGCGTGCCTGATCCAGTACACGGTAGTTGAAGCGCAACCAGCTAAGGTCGCGGCTGATATATTTACTTCTCTTTATCTGGTCTGAGACCTTATTGATAAGCATGTTCCCTTAGATTTTAATCTTTTAGACCTGAACTAGGTCAATAATACCTCCTAAAACCATAATATAAGCATAAAGTATAGCTATTCCTTTATCTCACAAAGATATTTTACTTAGTCAATTTATTTAAAAAATAGTTAATTTGGTTCTTTGCAAAACTTAACCCTCCGCTGGCGTTGATACTTATGCCCTTTACTACTGCCAATCGCCTGAAGTATACCAAAGCTCTGGTCCTGATCAGCATTGCCGGTACTTTTGCTACAGTTATTACTGGAGCTCTAGGTTGGGGAGAGGTATATCCTTTTGCTACCTGGAAGCTGTACACGCAGCCGCTGGGCAGCAAGCATACTTTTACAGAATTCAGAATTTATACGTTAGCCAAAGGTGAGCAGCACTGGAAACGGCAACCTGTAATTACCAACTCCCCTAATTTTACGCCAGACGAGTATGTGTATACTCTAAATAAACTTATTAGCGCCTCTACTTCCGACTCACCTGATACTACCCTTTTTAAAAGCAAGCTGGAGATATTTGTAAAGTATATCGCGCCGGCAGCTGAGCATTATAAGATTGTGCGCGAAACATACAGCCCACTGGAGTTACTTCAAAATCCACAACACTATGACACCCTCACTGTTATCAGCTTTTAAAGACACAAGCGCTAAAACACAGTCTGAGCAACGTGAGGAAATAGCTCAAAACGTGTTTAACTTTTTTGTGGCGGAAAAAGTTTTAAGGCTTTTTACGTTTCTATGGATTTACTGGACAGTTCAAAAATATATCCTGCTACAGGACCGGCCTGAAGAGATATTCTGGTTTAACGACAAACTTGTAAGCTGGATCATGCCTGCTCTACCAGGGGCATTTCTCTTTTATACAGTAGTAGGCGTAGCCGTGGCTGCTAATTTGTTGCAATTGGTACGGCTACGGAACATGGTCTTACCGCAATTCGTGCTGGCACTGTGCTTAATGTGGCTTAACCTGCCCCATTGGGGTTATGGCTACATTAGCCATGTAAACCACACACTGTTACTTTCACATCTCTTCCTGACCTTTGTTCCTGTAAACCGGCAAACTCTTCTGTCCCCTGATAAATATGTTCATCAAAGTATCAATTGGTTTTATGCCGGTATTCTTTTCACATATACTTTAGCCGGACTCTGGAAGGTACCCTCGCTGCTCTATAAACTGATCACGTTTTCACCGGATGCACATTGGCTGCACCCACACGGTGCTTTGTTCAATGCCTTTGTAAGCTACCGTAATTTTGATCTCGATTTTGAGTTGGCTCCACTATTTACAGAATATACCTTGTTCTGGCAGGTTAGCTTCCTGATAGTAGTTTTTTTACAGTGCATTAGCATTTTCGGAGCAACCCGGCTGCCACTAAGGCCCTGGATCGGTTTGTTGCTGGTAATTTTTCATGTGATGAACATGTTGGTTTTCCTGACCTTTTTTGTAGTGGCTACCATACTTATTATCTGTCTTTTCACACCCTACAGCGTACTTCTTCAGCCGCTTTACAAAAAATATTGTACTATAGTAGTTGTAAGCCCTGAAGCAACTCAGGGGAAGATCGATCAGGAAATTACTCCCTTTGAGGAATATAGAAACAGGTTAAAAAGTACCAACTATTTTTTAGCAGGCATACTTTACTTACCAGGCCTTCGCACCGCCTCCCGCGCCCTTTACTACTTGAAAGCCAAACGATAAGCACAAAACTTCAATTCTCCCGTACCATAAAAGCAAAGCTGAAGCAATATGGTTACACAAGATCATACCCCGGAATTTGCACCTGGATTTCCACCACTTCCACTTGAAGAATGGGAACCTACCAAAGAAACGCTGCACCTCTACATTCAGGTCATTGGAAAGATCAGGTTAGAGTTAATGCCACGCCTCAATCACTGGTGGAATGTAACGCTCTATGTTAACACCCGAGGCCTGGGCACCCGCGCTATACCGTATAAGTTTTTTACGTTCGAGATCAATTTTGATTTTATTGATCACCAACTGGTCATCAGCACCAGTACAGGAGCAGAAGAAAGAGTTATCTTGCAGGATGGATTGAGTGTTTCACAATTCTATACTTCTGTCATGAAGGCGCTTAAAACCTTGGGCATAAGCGTGGAAATCCTGGCAAAACCCTACGATCTCAAAAGCACAGTACCTTTCGCGCAGGACCATACGCACGCCACATACAACCCTGAACAGGTTCATCGGTATTGGCGTGTATTGGTTGTAGTAGACCAGATAATGAAGGAGTTCAGTGGTCGATTTTATGGTAAAACCTGCCCTGTTCAGCTTTACTGGCACCACATGGACCTGGTTGTAACCCGCTTTTCAGGCAAGAGCATCCCGCTAAACGAGGAAGCCAGTGTCATTGAAAAAGACGCTTACTCACATGAAGTGATCAGCTTTGGTTTCTGGCCAGGAGATGACCAGCTTCGCTTTCCAGCATTTTACTCTTACACTTATCCTTCCCCCAACGGAATCGAACTTGAAAAACTAGAGCCCAAACAAGCTCATTGGGTCGATTCAAACGGCAGCCCTATGGCAATCCTGAATTACGAGGAACTACGGCAACTTGACAATCCGCGGCAGCAACTGTTGAATTTTATGGAAAGTGCCTATAAAGCTGGTGCAGAGTTAGCCGGTTGGCCTATAGAGGAGCTGAAAACGATACCGCTTGATGAACTTTAGAAGGGGTTGGTGAGAGTTATGAGTTAACTATCTTAATGAGTAAAAGCTTCATTTAAAGTCGAAGTGCGGGGCAGGACTTTCGAGTTTTTTATACTTCCCAATTTGACTGGTATTTAACATACTAAATCAAGAGTAGTATCAAGGGCAGAATCTGGGTTTAATCGTTTTGCGCAAAGTATACTTATATGTTTGGTTACTGAAGCGTAACAATCTCTAACAGTTTAACCCAAGAAGGATGTTGTATAATCGGGATATAAAACATTGATCAACAGTTGCAGCATTCCTAAAATAAAAAAGGCCAGCTTTCAGCTGGCCTTTTTTATTCAGTAAGTATATTTTACTACACGTCTACGCGTGCATATTTTGCATTACGTTCAATAAAGTCGCGACGTGGTCCAACTTCATCTCCCATCAGCATCGAGAACAAGTGATCTGCTTCGGCAGCAGACTCAATATCTACGCGCTTCAGGCTTCGTGTACTTGGATCCATGGTTGTGCTCCAAAGCTGCTCAGGGTTCATTTCACCAAGACCTTTGTAACGCTGCACACCAACGCTTTCCTCTCGCCCTTTACCCAATTCATGGATAGCCTCGATACGGTCTTGCTCGGTCCAGCAATAGCGCTCTTCTTTTCCTTTCTTAACCAGGTAAAGCGGAGGCAATGCAATGTACACATACCCTTTCTCGATCAACTCCTTCATGTAACGGAAGAAGAAAGTCAGGATCAGTGTACGGATGTGAGATCCGTCCACGTCCGCATCCGTCATGATGATCACCTTATGATAACGAAGCTTAACCATGTTCAACGCCTTGTCATCCTCTGGCGTACCAAAGCTGACACCCAGTGCGGTGATCATGTTCTTGATTTCTTCATTCTCATAGATGCGGTGCTCCTGTGCTTTTTCTACGTTCAGGATCTTACCACGAAGGGGCAGAATAGCCTGGAACTTACGGTCGCGGCCCTGCTTGGCAGAACCACCTGCAGAGTCACCCTCTACCAGGTATATTTCGCAATTCTCAGGATTATTATCTGAACAGTCAGCCAGTTTACCAGGCAAGCTGGTGCTGGAAAGTACGCTCTTACGCTGTACCATCTCACGCGCCTTACGGGCAGCAAAACGGGCTTGTGCAGCAAGAATTACTTTCTGAACGATGATACGGGCTTCTTTCGGGTTTTCCTCCAGGTATTCGTTCAGCATTTCACCAACAGCTATATCCACGGCACCGGAAACTTCAGAGTTTCCTAGTTTGGTTTTAGTCTGCCCTTCAAACTGCGGCTCCTGTACTTTTACAGAGATCACCGCCGTTAAGCCCTCTCTAAAGTCATCACCTGCAATATCTACCTTCACCTTGTCCAGCATACCTGATTTATCAGCGTAAGCTTTCAGGGTACGGGTAAGGGCGCGGCGGAAACCAGCTACGTGGGTACCACCCTCAATGGTGTTAATATTATTTACGTAAGAGAAAATATTCTCTGTGTACGATGTGTTGTACTGCAATGCGATCTCCACTGGCACACCATTCTTCTCGCTCTCTACGTGAATAGGCTCCGGGATCAGGTTCTCCCGGGTTTCGTCCAGGTATGTAACGAATTCCTTCAAACCACCTTCCGACAGGAACGACACTTCTAGTGGCTCCCCCTGCTCATTCAACTCACGCAGATCGCGCAGGTTAATACGAATACCTTTATTCAGGAACGAAAGCTCACGCAGACGGCTGGCAATTGTTTCGTATTTATACTCGGTGCTGGTAAAGATGGAAGCATCCGGCTTGAACTGTACCGTTGTACCTGTTTTCTCAGTGGTTCCAATTTCACGCACAGGATACGCCGGCACACCAATATTATAGTGTTGCTCAAATACCTTCCCGTTACGATGTACGGTAACATGAAGATCTGTGGAAAGTGCATTAACACAGGAAACACCCACGCCGTGCAAACCACCGGAAACCTTATAAGTGTCTTTATCGAATTTACCACCTGCGTGAAGCACCGTCATAACTACCTCAAGGGCAGAACGGCCTTCTTTCTGGTGAAAATCCGTAGGAATACCACGGCCGTTATCCGACACCGTGATAGAATTATCTTCGTTGATCTGTACGTTGATCTCGTCGCAATGACCGGCAAGTGCCTCATCAATAGAGTTATCTACTACCTCCCAAACAAGGTGGTGCAGACCTTTAATGCCGATATCGCCAATGTACATGGCCGGACGCTTTCGAACTGCTTCGAGCCCCTCCAGTACCTGAATGCTATTTGCTGAATAATCGTTAGCTAATTGTTTATCTTCTACTTCACTCATGTGTGTAATTGGGTAGATTGAATAGGTAAAATTACCACTTTTATTTTGTTTATGCTATACTTTTGAAAGGCACTGATAAGGCTTGCCAGCGGGATAGCAGAACCAGCCTTATCTGTGCCGGTACAACAGGCTAAATTTAAACAAATTACAAGTTTAAATAGTGCCTTTCAGGCGCACTCACAACACAGAAAAACACAAATAGCAACTCCCATTTTGATGTACGGGAAATCAACAGATTGAATTCAGTGTGAATGCATATACTTAAAGTAATATTTTACTGAAAAAATGGCAAAAAAATATGGAGCAGCACACTCCTGCGTGCTGCTCCATACATATCTGTTCAGTCTACTGAAGTTTTGCTTTTACTTTTAACCTGGTAATCATCCGGCGGTTAAAGTCATCGTATTCCGGCCCATAGGGGGTGGTATTATCAAGTTCCTCAACACTTACAATTTCGTAGTCTTTGCCTTCATCGCTCATAAGTGCAAGCTTCGCCTTGGCATTCTCCAGGGCTTTCTGCATCATAGTGTGCTGTAGCTTCACCTTCCTGGCAGGGTCTATGAAAGTGCCCATTACATTCAGGTTAAAGGGAAGGTTCTTTTTGAGTAGGTCCTGTGTAATGTTGCTGTACATGGCGCTGTCATTTACCGTAAGCAAATAAGTAACGCTGGTCTGGTACATATCCTTACTTATCTTTTTACCCATTTGCTCCGGCATATAGTTCAGGTAAATGTTCTCGTTGGATTTCACCATACTTGGTACTTCTTTTTTCATTGAGTCTGCCCAAGCTGTAAATTTATCCCGAAGCTCCACAGGCCCATTGTAAGACAGGTTTAACCTGTATCCTGCCTCCGGCGTCTGTTGCTCGTACTCCCCGATCACTTCCAGGTAATTATCCTCTTCTGTGTAAGGGGTGCAACTAACCATTAAACCAAGGCCCAACAGCAAGGCCGGTAGTAGCATTTTTTGTTTTTTCATAGTTGTAGTCAGTGTTATTATTTACAAATTCAAATTGTCCAGAATCATGCCATTTCCACATTCAACTTATTAAATATTTTAAACAGTTTCAGGCAGTCACAAACGGCTTAAACAATGCCTGATACCTAAGCTGCCGATAACTCTTGCCTACCGCTATCGTTACTTTATGTAAATGTTCTATATAAAAGAAGGAGGTAAAACTATGTCAATGAACTTTGAAAATTATTTAAAAGACGGAAAGACCTGGCTGCATGAACTTTGCACTTACCTGGGAATTGATGATGAGCAAAAAGCAGGGCGCATTTTCAGGGCAGTTTTGCACGCTATTCGTGATCGTATTCCCACTGCCGAGGCAATCCACTTTGGGGCACAGTTGCCCATCATCTGGAAAGGAATTTATTATGACGGCTTCAGTACGCACGAACCTGTTCGCATTCGACATGAGGATGAATGGCTGGAGTTTATCCGCACCAAGGATGCCTTTGCGGAAGAAGCTGACTTTCCAACCCTCGATCATGCTTATTATGCTTTCCAGGATGTGATGGCATTCTTGCAAGACCATATTTCAGAAGGACAGTATAAGCAAATTGCGAAAGCCCTGCATTCTGAAATCACGGTACCAATATAAAATAAAAATGCACATTCAAGAGGCCTGACTACTGTCAGGCTTTTTTTATACTCTTAGCACAGTAAAAGCCAGGGCGCTACCTGATATACTGGCACTTGCTGGCCCGAAACAAGTAAGGCTGCAAACAAGTAAGGCAATAGAACTACTAAGCTTCATAAACATTATGCAGGCCTATTTAATTTATACAACAGTTAACTTATAAACAGAAAAAAATGAAGAGAAAAGCTACCGCCGTTTGGCAAGGAACAATTAAGGAAGGCAAAGGACATCTTTCAACACAGACTGGTACACTTAACCAGTCCCAGTATTCCTTTAACTCCCGTTTTGCCGATGGCATTGGTACTAACCCTGAAGAGCTTATTGCTGCTGCACACTCCGGTTGTTTTACAATGAAGCTAAGTGGCAACCTGACAGAAGCAGGCTTCGACCCGGAAAGACTGGAAACCCAATGCACTATTACTTTGGAAAACGGTACGATCACCAGTTCACACCTGGAGGTACATGCCACTGTATCCGGAATTGAAAAAGAGAAGTTTGATGAGCTGGTACATGAAGCAGAAAAGAACTGCCCGGTATCAAAATTATTGAAAGCTGATATTTCAGTTAGCTCAAAGCTAAACGAATAAAATCTTACCATATCCCGGTCACTATTTTCAGCCGGGGTATGGTTTCATACTTTCACAAAGCTAGCCGCTGCCTTGCACTTGATAATCCGCTACCCTACCTTTGCAGCATACAGCGTTGCTACCTTTTCGCCTTGCACTTCCTTTTAGTGTTTCCCTAATGTAGCTCATCGCTTAACTGGTTACCACATAACCTCACCGGCATGAAAAAGCTATTTCTAATTACTTGCCTGTCGTTTTCAATCCTTTCAGGATGTTCTCAGTCAGAAACCCCAGAAGAACACAATAATAACCTTGAGAGCCAGGTAATGGAGGTGCATGATGGAGCTATGGAGCAAATGAACACCATTTACCACTTGCGCAAAGACCTGCGCGCCCTGCGCGACACACTAACAAATCAGGAGGCCGACACAAGTGCCCTTGTACCTATTCAAGTGAACATAACGCAACTGAACGAGGCCGATGAGGCTATGATGAACTGGATGCGACAGTACAAAGCCCCTGTAAACCTGACAGATGAACAGGCAAGGGAATATCTTCAGAATGAGTTGCTAAAAATAGAACGTGTAAAAACCCTTATGGACAGCACCATCCAAGCTGCCCGGTCAATCTATAGAAAGTATGAAAAAAGTGATTCCATTTAAACTCCATATGAACCTCTTTAAATCAGCCTTCACTCTTTTTGCCGTTGCACTTATGAGTAGCTGCAACAACTCTGAAACATCCGAGCAAACCCTGCCTATACTAGGTGAACGTGAAGTGGTGGAGCGAAACGTAAACGGGCAAACGGTGGCGGATACACTCTATCCTCAAATACCTGACTTTTCATTTGTTGACCAGGACAGCCAGCAGGTAACTAACAGCACTTTCGGGGATAAGATATATGTAGCGGATTTCTTCTTTACCACCTGCCCTACTATTTGCCCAAAAATGAAAACGCAGATGCTACGCGTTTACGAGCAGTATAAAGATAACCCGAAGGTGGGGTTCCTGTCCCATACTATAGACCCGAAGCACGATTCTGTGGCAGTGCTTAAAGATTTTGCTGAACGTCTGAACGTAAAGTCAGATAAATGGCATTTTGTAACCGGCGAGAAGGACAGCATTTACGATATCGCCCAATATTACCTGGTTTCGGCTATGGAAGATGGCCAGGAGGCCGGCGGATTTATTCATAGCGGTGCTTTTGTGCTGGTGGACGAGAACCGACATATCCGGGGAGTTTATGATGGCACCGATCCCGCCCAGGTTGACCGCTTAATGAATGATATACCAGTGCTTCTGAAAGAAAAGAAGGATGGCAAAAAGTAAGTTTTCTGTAGGATTGGGGGGTATATGTATACTCCTCACCCTCACGCAATGCTTCACTGAAAAAAGTAATGAAGGCCAACGCCTTTATGAGGCAAACTGCCAGAGTTGCCACATGGAAGATGGTAGTGGCCTGCGGGGTGTTATTCCGCCATTAGCCGGCTCTGATTACATGCAAATTCACCGCAACGAACTCCCATGCCTTATCAGGCATGGCTTAGAGGGCAGCATAACTGTAAACGGAGTAGAATACAACCAGAAAATGTCCGGCCTGGGAACTTTGCGTGAAGATAAAGTCACTAACCTACTCAACTACATCCAAACTAACTTTGGGAACGACAACGAACGCTTTACCATGACTGAAGTAGAAACACTCCTGGAAAGTTGCCCTACAAAACCTCAGTAATTTTATTGGCTTACAGCTTGTGCCTGCACTTCTTCCAGGTCATACCCGGGCATCGCATTAAACCAATCCCGGATCAGGCGATAAGAAATTGAAACCTTTGTTGGCAACCGGAAGGTACCTGCTCTAAGCCCAGCAATGATCTCCTCCCGTGTAAACCACCGGGCATCTTCCATCTCATTATAATTAACCTGAAGGTTCCTGTTCTGAGCAACTGCAGTAAAGCCAATCATAATTGAGCCAGGAAATGGCCACGGCTGTGATGAGTGGTAGTTTATATGTTTTAGTGCTACTCCTGTCTCTTCCTTAGCCTCTCTTGCCACCGCCTGTTCCAGCGTTTCACCCGGCTCCAGAAACCCCGCCAGCGTTGCGTACTGCCCCTTTGGCCACCCCGCCTGACGCCCCAGCAAACAAGAATCACCTTCAGAGATCAGCATTATTACTGCTGCATCTGTGCGCGGAAAATGTAGTTTACCGCACGTACTGTTGCTACATTGACGTACATGCCCAGCCTCCAGGCTAGCAGTCAGGCTCCCACAATCAGGACAGTGCCTGTGGCGCATGTTCCAGTGCACTATACCGCGGGCATAAGCAAGAATGCTACTCTGCTCCTGAGGCAACTCAAGGGCTACCCCTTTCAGATCAAGAAACTGGAAAGAGCTTCCCAGATCATTATTCAACTGTTCCTCCATTGCCTCAAACCCCAGCACAAAATAAGGTACATTGTCAACAGTGCCCAGGTACACGCATGTGTGGGCTGTTTTCTGCAGTCTGGCAGACTGTTCAGCGTTCAATGTAGCAGGCATTACTACTTGATCTGTATCAGTAAATAAATTAGAGGAATCATTCACCACCAGTACAGCAACATTTTCCTGCTGCCAGAACTGCCGGATACGCGCCTCATCTGGCCTTAATTCAGAGAAGCGGTTAAGCGGGTTTTGAGAAAAGTAATTCATACGAAACATGATGTACTTAAGCCCCCAAGTTTACAATTTTTTCATTAGATGGAGCGCCTTTTTAAAGCCGTGATGTAAAACAGCAGCAGAAAATATTCGACAAGGTGTAATTTTTAATAAGATTATCATTTTAAACACCGCTTTGCAGCAGCATTTCGAATCTTATAAACTTATAAGAGTGAATGCAGAAGGCTAATCAGTAAATCTTTAGCACTTACAGAGTTGATCACCCGCCATTTGAATTCCTATTCATTGTCGGGATAAACACATTGCTAAAAAACGTTGTGTATATCAAAACAATGTTTGTGCTATTTTCTGGCTACTAAAGTAAGCTGATAGAATAATTCTGTCACTAATGCCGTATGATAGCAGCAAACCTCTAGCAATGAAACGAAAGCTTATAAGCCGCATCGTTTTGATATTATCGTTTGTGAGTCTTTTTGCAGACATCGCAAGCGAGATGCTATATCCGGTGATGCCGGTATACCTGAATAGTATAGGATTTTCCGTGCTCCTGATCGGTATACTGGAAGGAGTGGCACAGGGGGCGGCGGGACTCAGCAAAGGATATTTTGGGAGGCTATCTGATAGAACTGGCCGGCGACTTCCTTTCATCAGGTGGGGCTACCTGTTGGCTGCTCTTTCAAAACCGCTGCTGGCACTTTCCACTGTTCCGCTTTGGGTTTTTGGCGCTCGCACCCTCGATCGCCTTGGCAAAGGTCTTCGCACTGGTGCCCGCGATGCCTTGCTTTCAGATGAATCTAGTCCGGAAACCAAAGGGCGGATATTTGGCTTCCATCGCTCCATGGATACACTTGGTGCCAGCATCGGTCCAAGTATTGCCTTAATTTATTTATACCTGCATCCGGGCCAGTATAAGCCTCTTTTTTATTACGCCTTTTTACCAGGACTGGTATCCGTACTATTGCTTTTGTTGCTAAGGGAAAAGAGAAAACAAGTGAAGCCAGCTGCAGCAAAGGGCAAGTATAATTTCTTTGATTTTATACACTACTGGCAAGAGAGCCCTGCAGCTTACAGGCGGCTTGTTATAGGCTTTTTGCTGTTCGCACTCTTTAACAGCAGCGACTTTTTTTTACTGCTCAGGATGAAAGAAGCCGGCTTCGACGATACACACCTGATCGGCTTATATATTCTCTACAATCTGATCTACGCTTTAACATCTTACCCCATGGGAATGGTTGCAGATAAGTGGGGCTTGAAACGAGTGTACCTGTCAGGTCTTGGTTTATTTGTGCTTGTATACTTTGGGATGGCCTCGTTACAGGTGTCCTGGGTATACTTGCCGCTTATTTTTTTATATGGTCTTTTCGCAGCTGCCACAGAAGGCATTTCCAAAGCCTGGATTTCAAACATTTGCGCTCCAGAAGACACAGCCACCGCTATCGGGACATATACTGCTTTTGAAAGCGTAGCGACTTTGTTCGCCTCTGCCCTGGCAGGATTACTTTGGCAACTATATGGTGCAGCAACCACATTTCTAGCTTCTGGGCTCATCGCCTTTTTTGTGATCGTATACCTGGCGTTTGCATCAAGTTCACCTGTTTATGAAGCAAACAGAAGAAATAATAAATAGTACATGTAAGCATGTAACTGCATACTTGCCACCTTTCCATGTAGGATTCTATCAGCAATGTCCAGTTAACGCACTGAGCAAACTAAAAGAAGATAAGTACAATTAAATCAAATTCCCGTTCACACAGTTTCATCTTAAGGCAACTCTATTCTCTTTGTTCATTTTAATGCATTACCAATTAAGACAGAACCACTAACCTACCCCGGCAAACATCTGCACACCAACAACATACATAAATATGAAGCAAGTATACTAAGAAGACACCTGTAGTAATTTGCGTCTTTTCGGGCATGCGGATACGGTATTTTGCTGAAAAAGTTTCAGGAAGAACAATATATATTCAGAATATTAGTTTTAACATATAACTACATCGTACTATTTAATACAAAGTCAGGCAAGTAACTTAAGCTATACTATTCAAGATAAATTCCTGGTAATAGACGGTGCTGTTGAAGGATCCGCGGAGTCTGCTATTGAGTTATACTCTTTAAGCATTTTGAGAAAAGTCTTTACCATTGCCCGTAAAGCCAACAGTTGATGTAAAGCTACCATCGTGAGTAGCAGTAACGTATTTTAATTTAGTACCCAAATCAATGATTATCACATCTATCCTAACCCTAATCGGCATATTCGGCACGCTGGCTATTGTTGCTTGTTTAAAACAGATGGAAGATGGCATGGTTGAACTTCAGGAGCAACTAAAGGCACCTATCTGTCCTGTTTGCCATATTCCACACACAAATTCAAAAGAAAAAGACTTTTATCTGAGATTAAAGAGAACCACTAAATATTGTAGCCGCAAAAGAAAGGCAATCAGCAAATACTGTATTTTAAAAAAGTAGCGGTTTTTATACTCAACCGGTTCGAAAGGAATTTTAATAACAAAAAAGCCCCTCTAAACGTGTTAGAGAGGCTTTCCAGTGATCCCGTTTGGATTCGAACCAAAGACCTACTGCTTAGAAGCGGCAAACAATAGTACTTTTTTAATTTTATTTACTTTTACTTATTTTGTATTTTGCTGATTAACAACATATTACACAATATTTAATTTTAT
Source organism: Pontibacter sp. MBLB2868 (assembly GCF_051904785.1). Classification (NCBI taxonomy): domain Bacteria; kingdom Pseudomonadati; phylum Bacteroidota; class Cytophagia; order Cytophagales; family Hymenobacteraceae; genus Pontibacter; species Pontibacter sp. MBLB2868. Next base: position 2,443,946 of record NZ_CP196710.1, read on the forward strand.
GTAATTATTGCTATTCTAGGCTTTTGTGTGCAAATTGTGTGCACAAAACTACTCCGATAATAGCTATGATAACCGCATCAACCTCCATTATGTTAGACACCAGACGACCTTTAAAAGACGGTACGTTTCGTGTAAAGTTAAGGGTTACCTACCAAAGGGAACGAAAATACTACGGCACTCAATATACCCTTTTTGAGGAAGACTTCTCAAGGGTTCAGGGGGACAAGCCGAGGGGCAGGTACAAAGAAATTCAATTGTCACTTCAGGCCGTGGAACAGAAGGCGGTCCGTATTATTGATAAGATGCCTTTCTTCACTTTCGATGCATTTGACAGAAAGTTTCTTGATCTGCCAGCAAGAACCGATGTATTCGCTGCCTACGAACAGAGCATTAAGCAACTAAGCGAGAATGGACAGGCGGCCAATGCAAACTTCTACGAAACCGCCTATTTCTCACTTATCTCTTTCATGCTCAAGGAGCCTCCCATCAACCGAAGGAGACTTTCCATTCAGAAATCTAAGGAAAGAAAACAGGACCTGGTGAGAAGGAAAAAGCCGCTGCCTTTTACCGATGTTACCGTAGACTTTCTAAACAGTTATGAAAAGTGGATGCTTAGTCGCAAAAAAACCCTAACGACTGTCAGCATGTACCTGCGCACGCTCCGCACCCTCTTCAATGACCTTATAGACGCTGGTGATTTAAGCAGGGACCTCTACCCCTTCGGGCGAAGGAAGTACAGAATGCCGGCAAGTAAGAATGTTAAAAAAGCCCTGACACTCTCCGATGTGGAGAAAATTTACAACTACCATCCCGTGCACGATAGCCAGGCTAAGGCCCGTGATTTTTGGATCTTCTCCTACCTTTGTAATGGCATCAACGTCAAAGATATCGCCAGGTTAAAATATAAGCAACTGAGTCGGGAGAGCATCACCTTTATCCGGGCCAAGACGGAACGTACCACCCGCCATGCCCTCAAGCCAATAGTGGCCATGCGCACTCCAGAAATAAATCGCATCATCAAGCGGTGGGGCAATAAACCAACCTCTCCGGATACTTACGTCTTTCCTATTTTGAGGGAGGACATAACTCCTGAACAAGAGTTGGCCTTTGTCAGGCAGACAGTCAAAACCATCAACCTCTATATCAAGCGTGTCGCCGCCGAAGTGGGCATTGAGCATAACGTGACCACCTATACTGCCAGACACACCTTCTCCACTGTCCTCAAGCGCGCCGGTGCGCCTACAGAGTTCATATCCGAATCACTCGGTCACAGTAACCTTAAGACCACTGAATTCTACCTTGATAGTTTTGAGGATGATGTGAAGCGGCAATACGCAGCCCATCTCACGGCGTTCATTAAATAAGTAGACAAGTACCAATATGCCCTTCGACTTCTAAGAAAATAAGCTTACAGCTAACTAAGCACTTTACAGACCCATTAGGAAGAATAATCAAGTCATCCACTTTTTTACTCTTTCTTGTCAAAGTGCTTAATTACCCAGCAAAGTCAGAGTAAGCTAGAAGGTCAATGAATTCTAAACATTAAGTACCTACACGAGCAAAAGGGCAGGATAATACAAGTCCCCATTTTCCAAATAATTATAAATTTGAAAAACTTACTACTCCAACTTGCAAAACACAAATTTTAAATTTACATCTTCTGAACAAGGTCTCATTATAGTAACAGCAGCATAAACAAGGTTTTCATTAGGTTTACTTCAACAGGCAGCCGCACGAGGCATCCCACAAACACATTGGGCAGCGTTCCTGCGCCACGTTTACCCTTTACTGTCTTCCTGTATGAAGAGAAGTAGTTTACAATTATTTATAGCACCACGAAGCTATGTCAAGTGCTAACATTCATCTCTTTACATTTAACTCAAATATTCATTCTACCATAAAATGAAGCACATTTTTATATTATTTCTTTTATTTGGAATTCTTTTCTTTCCCCAAGCTAAGGCACAGAAACTAGCCCGTCGTGCTTACCTTGGTCTTTCTACTACTTCCCTCCCCGATACTATTGCTACTGCACATGAATTAAAAAACGGAGTATTAGTGACAGCCATTGCAGCTGGCTCCACTGCTAAAATGATAGGCATTGAAATAAACGATATTATTCTCTCAATCAACCAAAAGCAGGTAATTAATCCGATTGCAATAGAAGGGCTAGGTAAAACGCTTTACCCAAACCAGGTAGTAACAGTACAACTGATCAGGGATACCAAAAGAAAAACTATAAAGGGAAGAGCAGTTGGGCGTCCCCCTGTGGAAGAGCCCGACACTAATACAAACATAGTTTACAGCCAGGTACCTTTTAGGGGTGGCCAGCTACGTACCATTACCTACAAACCAAATAATGCGGGTAAAAGCCCCGCCATTCTCTTCATTCCTGGTTTTCCTTGCCGCTCTATTGAGGATTACTACAAGACTTCCTACGGCCAACTTATAAAAGGCTGGAGTAAGCTTGGCTATATTGTTATGCTTGTAGAAAAACCAGGCCTGGGAGACAATGACAATACTCCGGATTGTATGCAAATTGATTTGTACACTGAAATTGAGGCTTTTGAACAGGGTCTTTTAGAGCTGAAGCGACTCCAAGCGGTTGACCACGACAATATATTTATCTTCGGCCACTCCATGGGTGGGATTATTGCCCCTGTCCTTAGCCAGAAACACAGCTTGAAAGGGGTGATGGTATACGGAAGTCCATACCGTCCATGGTTCGAATTTGCTGCAGATATGTTCCGCTTTCAAAAACCATTAACAGGTACAGATTACATAGATAGTGAGGTAACGATGAGACAGCTGCACCATGTACTGTATCGTTATTTCGTTTTAAAACAACACCCGAGTACCATCGCTGCTGCAGACCCTGCCTTTCAAAAGATCTTACAAGAGGAGTTTCAATATAATGGCGGCGATGAGTTCTGGTCAAGGGACTACCGCTATTGGCAGCAAATTGACGAAATCAACCTTACCAAAGCATGGGCCGAAACAGAAGAACACGTTCTTTCCATCTGGGGCGAATTTGACTTTGAAGTAGTCAATGCAGAAGACCACAAACACATTGTCGAGATAGTAAATCACTACCATCCGGGACATGCTACCTTCTTAACAATGCCAAAAACAAATCACTCCTTTATTACAGTGCCTGGCATGAAGGAGGGTGTAGAACTAATGGGTAAGCGTGACCAGCTATACAATAGAACCCACTTCAACACAAAACTTATTGAAGACACAGACGCCTGGATGAAGAAAATTATGACCAATAAACTGAATTAAGGTTTTATAAGTAACATCTCAGAATACTGGATTTATTTCTTACAGATGCGCCTGTAAAAAAATATAGACTTGCAGTGGATATAACTCCTTCACGTCTCTAGAATAAGTTATAGACAAGGATATAAGCCCCCAAAATAGAACAAAGAAAAAGAATATCATTCGAGAATTGGTGTGCCTGTACATCTGTTTCACTACTGTCTCCTTTGCGCCGGAATGCGACCTAAAATAGAGCAGGAGCCCAATGTCTTCCTCAAAGGCTATGTGGATGCAACCAATGCTCACAATTTTACTAATGTACTGCTACTGCCAGCGGCGGTATACTGGTTTAATAAGAACTAGTGAGAGGGCATTGCTGCCATAAAAGTTGGTTTTGAGGTTTTATGGAATTACCTGCCTAACGAAGTCTATGGTATTGAAATCATCTAATAGCTTACCATTGAGAAGAAGAGTGCCACTAGCATTTGCGAGTCAGATCAGATACACTCCTACTCCTCTTCGTTCGATTACTAAACCATACTTATAAAAGTACTGGGTAACTCTCAAACTGGTGTAGGTCCGAAAAGAACAGAATTTACGAATTCCAGATGCGTAAAGAATGACCTTTATTGAGTTCATTAATAAAAGAATACATGCCACTAGCGATGAAATTCAGCATGTAAGTATGTAATGCGTAATTAATAATTCAGCTATCTTTCATTCCACCTGATAGTACACCCTATTCATTGTCTTCCGCTACGTGTATCATCTCACAGTTGAAGCAATACCAATCCACTCCCCATCCAAAACCCTGCAGAAGAAACCATGAAGACTTTTTCCGTCTAGAACAGCTTAATTTCTCAAAACAATAAGCCAGAAAATCACAACAAAAGTAAAACTGGAATATTTTATTTTTGTATACTCTTATTCCTACAATGACTATTGAATTAGTAAGCTTTTTGTAAAAGGCAGGACAACCCTTCCATAGTCAAAAACTAGTAGGTGATTGGGAAAAGACAGATGAGTCAGTGCACTCAAAACCATAATTCATCAGTAATAAACCATTAAAAACCACGATATGAGACAATTTACCAAAGTTCTACTAATTGACGATGACCCTGTCACTACGTTCTTTAATGAGTGCTTGATTCGCAGGTCAGGAATCAGTCAGGAAGTTGATACCACCACTAGTGAACAGGAAGGACTTGTTTGGATCTATGCAAATTGCCAAGCAGATCCAGGAGCCCGGAAACAGAAAACAGATGTGTTGATCTTTTCAGACCTTAGTATGATAGCCAGGAATGGGTTTACACTCTTAAACAATGTGCTGGAGCTTGAGAAAGAAAGGGTAATAGAGGCCCCCACCCTATACTTTCTAGCTTCATCTGAAGAACTGGACAAACGGGTCACATGTGCTTACTACCCTGTTCAAGGATGTTTAGCCAAGGCCTTAACAGAGGAAGATATTAACCTATTACTATAGCACAGTTCCAAGTTTGTTGCTGTTCATTGCCTTCTCCATGGATATAGGCTATTTACAAACCATTTGGTTTATACCTAGCAGTTGAATTCGCACATAATTTGCTGTTTCTAGCCCCTCATCTACTCCAACAGACCTACGTAAATACGTTCTTTCTTTCAGGCAATTTTTATACCCTTTTGCCTGTTTAAGCAAACCCTGCTGTCCCCCTCCTTGATAAGCTGACACGGCTTACACAGCCTACCAGGTGCAGCTTATATGGATCAAAGTATGTTTTACTTCACCCACACATTATAACTTCATCCATACAGGTTTGTGTCAAGAATCAGCTATACTGCTTTTACAGTTAAGCATGCCAAACAACAAGTACTGCGGTAGCAAATGTTTGTTTGAAAAACAGAAAAACCCGAACTATGATTACGTTAAAATAAGTGTCATTAACTAGCAAGGTCCCTATTTTTTTACATACAGAAGGTAACACCATTCCTGTAAACCCTAAACTTACTCATTAGGTACAGTTGATTTTTAAAATTGCTTTCACCGGATAACCGCCTCTACAAATTGCTCAATGAGTTCTTACTATGGCAGGGTGCTTCGTATAGGTCAAAAAACGAGAAGCCCGCTTATAAGTAAGGGGCTTCTCTACTAACTACTTACTAACTGCCAGGGAGTGGAGTACAATTTTATCCCTAGAGCAATTATCTAATCTATAGCAAAGGTAAAGCCTACTTATCAGCTTTTGCTTGTATCTTCCTGTCCTTTCGATATTGAATGGCTACTACTTCCACCTAATGCGTATAGCTCGAAAAAAGTCGGTTCCGTATGATGGCAAAGAATAAATATTCCCGACAAATTCGGGTCTTACCGTGGTGCTCTATTTTAGAAAGATCCTAAACGACTCCACTCATCTTAATGTTTTTAACAGGTGATTTCAATCCCTCCTTCCTGATAGATGGCAACAGACTTATATTTGAATGATAGGAGCGAGTCACTTCCTGATTCCTCTGAATTTTTACATTGATCAAGTCACATACGCAGGTTCACTGACTGACTATTGCTTTAGACGTGAAGCGGAAGCCACGAGATCTCCCACATAGAAACCTTTTAAGGATCCATCGAGCTCACATATCTTAAAACAGCTTAAGAATAAGTAAACAGGAACAAATCTCTAAGTAATTAGCCAGTTAATGGGGTTGCAACAGATCTCTCACCGGGCGTTCGTTCATGTCAATGTAGGTTTTCCACGTAGACTTTTCTCTTGATAGCTACATTTAGGGAGTGATCGACTCATTGAATAGCAGGTACTCTTCTGACGTGATATTATACGTTCTCCCAGCGATATCATAACAAGTTCGCCCTTCAGCTTCATACTTTATAGATTCTACCCAAATCCCGGACTCAAACAAGCAAAAAATTCATGAGCTGGCTTCCAGGGTAAACCGAAATACATTGGGAGTGCCCTTTTTTGACAGGATTTGACAAACAAGTAACAGGGGAACGTGCTACCTTTGAGGTAATTCAACTACAGGAAGGGATTCCATTGTGATACCAAGGGATATTTGCTGACGCAACTGAGACAGAGGTCTCTTATCGGAGTGGTTACCCCTCGCGGGGAATGCTTGTTTAAGGTGAGATGTGAACGCGTTACCACTCCGAACCTTCTGGTCTTTACTTATCCTTCCACCCGGCACAGGTAGTGGCTAACATTTTCCATGGCACGTACCATTTAATACCCCTTTTAAAGGCCTGAACAGGACTTCTGTACGCTGCCCTGCACCTTCACAGTAATACCATTAAGCTGGAGAAATAGAAGGAAGCTGTCAAAGGAGGAATGTTTTCAGGGGACTGATTAAGTGCGGACTGCTGTAGGAGAAGCAGGCATGATCAAAATTGAAGAGACTGTAAAATAAACTGTGTCAAAGGATTAGGAGTATTACCTTTAACACAGTTGACATGGAAGAAAAAAACGAGCTGGATCTGGAAAAGATCAAGCGCCAGTTCCTGGAAGAGTTTAGGAGCGGCAAACCCACCTTTGGCAAAGACGGCGCCTTAGGCCCTCTGTTAAAACATTTCTTAGAAGCCGCTTTGGACGCGGAGATGGACCTGCACTTGGACGCTGAGCAGCGCCAGCAAGGCAACCGCCGCAACGGCAAAGTATCAAAGCAAGTTCGCACCTCAGATGGAATGATTGAAGTAGAATCATCCCGCGATCGCTCGGCAAGCTTTGAGCCGCAGATCATCCGCAAACGGGAGACGGTGCTGGCCGAGAACCTGGAGCCCCGCATTTTGAGTATGTACGGTTTGGGCATGAGCCTTCGGGACATCTCTTCGCATCTGAAGGAGATGTATGACATGGACATCTCCCACGACACCTTAGCCGCCCTCACCGAGAAGATCGTGCCCCAGGTCAAGGAATGGCAGGCCCGGCCATTGGATGGGCTCTACTGCATTGTCTGGCTAGACGCCATGCACTACAAGGTCAGACAGGAAGGGCGCACCATCTCTAAAGCTGTCTACAATATTCTGGGCATTGACCGCCACGGCCACAAAGAGCTGCTGGGCGTGTATGTATCCGAAAGCGAAGGGGCTACTTTCTGGCTCTCGGTACTTACCGATCTGCAGCAGCGGGGCGTGGAAGATATGCTCATCGCCTGCATTGACAACCTCAAGGGCTTTGCCGAGGCCATCACAAGTGTTTTCCCCCAGACCGAGGTGCAGAGCTGTATCGTGCACCAGATCCGCAACAGCATCAAGTATGTGGGCTCTAAGGACCAGAAAGAATTCATCAGAGACTTAAAGCCCGTGTACCGGGCAGAAACAAAGGAATTGGCCGAGCTGCGGCTATTGGAGTTGGAGGAGAAGTGGGGTAAAAAGTACCCCAAGGTGCTCGAGAGCTGGCAGCGAAACTGGGACAAACTGAGCACGTACTTTAAGTACACCGAGCCGATCAGAAGGCTGATCTATACCACAAACACGATTGAAGGCTTTCACCGCCAGGTCAGGAAGGTGACCAAGACCAAAGGAGCTTTCTCAACGGATATGGCTTTGCTAAAACTGATTTACCTGTCTCACCAGAACATCAGCAAAAAATGGGTCATGCCGCTAAGCAACTGGAGCCAGACGGCCCAGCAACTCTCTATCTGGTTTGGGGACAGAATGCAGCTGGACTTGAAGTGAGACGCACTTTAAAAGTTTGGCCCTGTTGCTGTAAGGATTCACACCAGTACACCAACAGGGCCAATAAATGAAAATATGGAAATGACACAGTTTAAATTACACTCCCAAATTGAACCATGATACGAGATAGGCACATCCACAGCCTATTTGTACTTCGTAGGCGCCACCCCCGTCACCTTCTTAAAAGCGTTGCTAAATGCCGCCAAGTCCGAAAAATTTAGCATCCGAGCTATTTCACTCCAGTTCAGGCCGGATCTCCTAAGTTGAAGACTGCAGGCTATTCGCTTGTTAACCAGATATTGATAAGGACTAATACCAAAGCACTCCTTAAAAAGCTTATAAAACCGGAACTCTGACAGGCAACTTTCATTGGCAACTTCTTTTATGCTTGTGGGATACAGCACACTGTCTTCCAGCACTTCCTTTCCCTTTAACAGGCGGTAAAACAACTCCTTGCGCGTGGACAACTTGGAAAGCTTTAACCGGTAATAGGAACGAATAGTGGACGTATTTTCTTGAACCAGTAGTGAGATCAGGTCGAAGATGAGTTCAAGGGCAGGCTTATCAATCGTAGCTGAAATGGAAATGGAGATATACTCGTTTAATAAAGCCTTCATGCTATCACTGGCCATCGCCTCGCGAACGAAAATTTCCGGAGATAATAAATAACTGTTAAGCTGCCTGTAGCCCTCCAGATCATCTGGATAGAGCATCTGGTACAACACTTCATCAACCAGGCATGGATCCAGATCAACGCACATTCCCCATGTAGCGGCATCTTTAATAACTACCTCCATAGCCGGAACAGATTCATTTACGAGCAAATACTTTCCGCTGGAAATCCTGTATTGCCTGTTCTGAATATGATAGGTCTCCAATCCCTGCGCCGTAAACTTCAAAGCTAAGCCCCGAGGCTTTAATTCTGCAGCCAGGTTAGTAGAGAGTGTGCTCATGATACAGTTCTCGCTCTTGATTTCCTCCAATATGTCACAGCTGTCACTGTTCACATGCAAAATATGGCAGTTACCGCTGTAGAAAGAGGGGATATTAGAAATTTCTGTATTCATGGGAAAATCATATATGAGGGCACCTTCTCGTTCACTTACATATAAACACACTAAAACAGCAGAATGCTACAATACTATATAACCCTGGCTTCCATAACTTTACTGAAACCATTTGTTCAAGAAGCAGCAATGCACATTTGGGGTCCGTCTCATACTCAAATTGTTGCCAAAAAAGTTTCATCCTCTTTTCCTCAGATTCACATCAATTCATATAAAATCGAATGAAATACTTTAAGACTATCTTTAACTACATATGGAAAACACTGTTGTCTTCTGCTCAAACCATTGAAAAGCACCGACTCCCTTAGCAGGTTAAGCCCTATACCTGACTCACCAGTGCGCTTGATTTACTAGAACACACATAGGTATAAGTAGTCAGGAAGCAGCCTGCCGTATTGGACAACACTTCTATAGTACCCTGCTTTCAAAGTGTCTACCAGACAGCCTATACCTTAAAAGATCCGGTTTGTTAAAAACAGCTGCCATCGATCAGCAGGCACATCAAAATGAATGAGACCGTTGGCCTAACCCTTATAAAAGTAAACCGGTACAGACGCATACGATTCACGCATGTGCTGCACCTGTCCTATTGTCCCCCTGCCCTCTTCAGCTCTTCCAACCTTGTACTTTTGCTCTTTGATTTAAAGCTCTGCCCCCGCTGAAAGTTATACCTCAGGTTAAGCTTAATGCTTTGCACCATAAAATAATTGACGAACGAAAACACATTACCGTTGTAACTGGCGTCTCCCCGTGCTTTGCTGGTCCTGAAGATATCGGTGGCGCCAAGCGTTAGGTCCAGCTTGTCATCCAGTAAGGACTTTTTCAGGCCAGCATCCAGCCACCACTGGGTTTTAAATATATAAACGCCATAGGTAGACGGTGAGCTGTACCCCGCCGTCGCCTGTAACTGCAGCCCCAGTGGCAGCAGCACATTATGCGTGGACTGAGCGGTTACGGTGAACTGTTCATTCTTTAGCTCCTTGTCCTGCAGGAGTATATTATTCCGCTGATACCCCGCCACCAGGTTGTTGCTCACGTCCCATCCTTTCAGGAGCTTAACAGGTGCTACCAGGGTGGCGCTAAAATTCTCTGCCTTGTCAATGTTGCGCTCCTGGTATATGGTCGTGTTGTTTTCTGAGTTCTGTTGGGGGACCTCTGCAAAGAAATCTTTCGTATAGGAGTAGCCCAGCACCAGGTTATAGGTATTCTGCAGTGTCTGGATAAGCTGAAACGAATTGGTATACTGTGGTCTCAGGTCCGGATTTCCCTCTGCCCAACTGTACGGGTCCTGGTAAAAAATAAAAGGATTCAAGGTGCGGTAATTGGGCCTGTCTATGCGTCGGCTGTAGTTGTAGGTAATCTTATAGCTGCTGCTCACCTTTTGCGTCAAGAAAAAACTGGGGAAAAAGTCAAGATAATGTTTCGCGATAGCCTCGCCGCCACCTATTGGCTTACCTTTGCCAAATGTTTGCTCTCCTCTCAGGCCGGTTTGCATGCTCCAGTTATCATCAATATGTATGCTGACGTTCGCATAAGCGGCCAGGATACTTTCGGTATAGCGATAATGGTTACTCCTGTCCTTGTCCAGCTCCCGAAGGTCTTCCTGTTCAGGATCGGCAACATAAAAGCTTAGCTGATTCCCTGATACGACATGGCTAGCTTTAAGGCCTAGTTCCAGCTTTGTGCTTCTATGGACCTTTGCCCCAAAATCAACATTTGTGGAATAAATATCATAGTAGCCAGGGTTATAGGTTTTCAACAGTTCATCTCTTCTTGTGTTTGTGTTTACATCCAGAAAACGATTGGCGTAACGGGCCTCATTATTGTTGTCCAGCTGTATGTAGTCCAGGTTAACAGCAAGGCTGGCGCCTGTCGTGTCCAGCAGGCCATTGTAGTGCAGGTTAATAGCATGGCTGCTGTTGGTAATGTCATTAAAGTTACTTGCCTCTACAAGAGTGTGCGCTCCCTTTGCCCGATCGTCCATGTCAGTAACAGAGTAGAAGGCACGATCGGTGGTACTATGGCTCAAGTGTGCAACGGCTCCAACGCTATGTCTATCATTTAAATCGTAGTCTGTACCCAGGCGCAGGGATGGGCTATTTGTGGTCATATGCTCGTTACGGAGCTGGTGAAAGCGCGCATTTGCACCAGCTTCATGAAACTCACGGATCATAACCCCTTCACGCAGACGCGGGCGCTCTGCCACATCTGCACTCACAAAGGAATTCCAGTCACCCTTCTTGTAGTTCAGGTTGGCGCCTGCATTATACCCGGAGGCCTTGTTGTACTGATAACCGCCGTATACACTGCCATTCATACCCTGATGCGTATTCTGCTTTAGCTTTATATTGATGACGCCTGCACTTCCCGCCGCTTCGTATTTTGCCGATGGGTTGGCTATGACTTCTATGTTTTTTACATCCTCCGCAGGCATTGCTTCCAGCATACTTTGTAGCTCCTTCCCAGAGAGATAGGAAGGCCTGCCGTCAATCAACACACGCACTCCAGCCTTTCCGTTCAGCTTGATGTTCCCTTCCTGGTCCACCCACACACCGGGTGATTTCTCCAGGACCCCATAAGCTGTACTGCCAGCTGCCAGGGCGGTGCCTTCTACGCTTACCACCAGCTTGTCTGCCTCCACGACAATGGTAGGACGTAAAGCCTTTATGGTTACTTCGCTCAGCAGTTTTGTATCTTCATGCAGTGTTAACCTACCGAAGTCTCTGCGCCTGTTGCTGCTGCTGACCTGAAACGGAACGACATAGTTCGTAGTGTACCCGAGCGCACTGAGACGGAGCAAATACACGCCTTCGACGGGCGTGGCAATCATAAAATTTCCATCCGGACCGGTGATGGCTCCGGTAACTACCGTAGAATCCTTTGCCTGCAGTACAGCCACGTTAGCATATCCCAGTGGCTCCCCATTCGCGTCCAGTAAGCTGCCGGTTAATTGGGCCAATACATTCCCTGTCATCATAGTGAACAGGCAAATCGTCAGGATGATATTTCTCTTCATGTGGTATTGTTAAGGAAGTCTCAAAAAATCCGGGAATGGAACATTAAACAACCAAGGACTTTAGTGATTATTTACCTGCGTAGCCAGGATGCGTGCCATGTCAAGCAGATATGCTTCTGGCGCTCTTTTCAGGAGGCGGAAATTATCTGTATTAAACTGAATCGCCAGCGCTACATCCAGATCAGGGAAATAAGCGGCATCTGTTAAATAACCTGGAAACCAGCCGCTGTGGCCATAGCTCATACCTGCTTCCCCCCCTGGCCTGATCTGCATACCCAATCCATACAGATGATTTTTCCCTGTGTTGGCTGCCACCCCTTCCCGCATCTGCACACGTAAGGCTGGCGATATGGCCTTGAATTCGTAATATGCCTTTGCCCAGGCGGCAAGGTCTGCGGTATTGGAAACAAAGCCTCCACCCGCCCACTCAAACTGTGGGTTAAGAATCAGTTTGTTTTTATGAACCATGGCACCCGCTACCGGGAATGGCCCTCCTTTCCGGGCGTAGCCAACCGCAAGTCCCTTGTAAGTCTGTTTTGTTGACGGCTCAGTAGCTTTCAGGCCGTAGCGTTTAATTACATCCCGTCTGATCAAATCATACATCTGTTGACCACTGATCTTCTCCACAATGTAGCTGAACAAGATATAGTTGGCATCCGCATAACTAAATCCCTTTCCTGCCTCAAAGAGCGGGGGGCGATCATATATATATGCTAATAATTCCGTGGGCTTCCAGGTATGGCCAGGATGTCCTTTGAGCTGCTGCATAAAGTCACCCTGCTCCAAGTATTCCTCTATGCCAGAGGTGTGATTCAGCAACATCCGCATTGTCAGGCTGTGTGCATTGGGTATCCTGGTAAACCACGACTCCCGCCCAATGTACAGTTCTATGCTGTCATCCAAGTTAAAGAGTCCCTGCTCTGCTAAAAGCAACGCCGAAGCGACAAAAAGAGTCTTTCCGTTACTGCCTGACAGCATTCTATGACCCGGTCGCATCGGCGACATGGTCACAGAATCTGCTATCCCTGTCGCTATCGTAATTACTTCCCCACCTGGCAGCACAGCAGCAAAAGTAGCTCCTGGGAATCCATTAGCTCGCTGTAGGGAATCCAGTCTTGCCTGTAACTGCTTTTTCCATAAGAGCGTTTGGACAGGTGCTTGAGCAGCTAAACGAAGAGAACAAGCGAAGCATAGCAGTAGCAGTAGTCCGGTAAATTTGCGTGTCATTGTAATTGTGTTTTAATAAAATTAAGTACAGATGCATTAGGTTGTGTCAACATCTCTTCAGCCTGTTTCCGGTATTGATGCATTTATCAGTTTTGCAGACCAGAGATTTTAAAGTAACTGCTTTCCATTAAAACTTTGCTTGTACAATCCTGTCAATTTACCTTCTATTGACCGTGTTCCATTAGCTGTATGAACAGTGCACACCGCTTCCCTATGGGAGAGATTGCCGTAAACCGCCAACCCAGATGGTGTAGGTCCCTGGGGCCACCACTTGGGATGGTTCTCAAAAATGTATGGTAAAGAGACTTTAATAACAGATATTGAATGGCGGATGACGCCTGGTTGCGGGTATACAAGCTCTTGATTGGCACGACGAGTGCCCCATGGCCTGTTTGACGAAAGGTTCGGCTGTCGGTAAAACCGGAAAAGGATCACTACCGTAGCAAGGGTGCAGTTGTAGAAGATGCATACCAACTATCTGTTATGGATAATCAGTGACAGGACCTTGCCACGGTAGTTTTCACCTCAAAAACAGTTACTGAGAAAGTGACTACTCTTATTTGCACTTTCTGTCTTCTGCTTGCACAAAGATCAGGAGATATACCGGGCTCTTTATTGTACAATCCTGACCTTTTAACAACTACGTTAAACAGTGGCTCCCTATTGACCATGTTCCTGCATCTTACTTAAAATTTGCCATGCCATGAACTGATCAATGCTTCATGATCAACTTACTTTAGTGAAGACGCCAGATGCTTCTCACCGTATTCATCAAATGACAATACAAGCAGAGTTGCTGCCGTAGTGGCTTTGGAACTCCCAGCTGGCTGCCCCACTTTCTAACAACTATACAAACCTACGATTACGGTGCCTACACTCCGACCATACAAATAGCCTTCCTGTTTCCAGAAATCAAATATCCTTGCAAAGGGATAGCCCCCGGTGGCTGTACACGATTAGCTAAAAGCTGGCATAAGTAGACAGGAAGTTACAACCTCTTTTCTACGGCATGCGCTACATTTGCCTTGAATAGAGAATCACTAAGATTTCTCTACCTGCAATTGATGAATTTTAATAAAAACGAAGTTATTACCTAACAAAAATGAAGAAGACTGTCTTATTCCTTCTACTCGTATGCGTGCTGGCCTACCAAGCCACAGCCACGCCAAAACCTAAGCCACAGGTTCCAGAACTGGTACTTTGTGGCAACAGCTATGAACGCGGCTTTCAGCATGGCTTTCAGCTTAAAGGGCAAATCGCTGAAGTGTACCGCAAATGGAAAGAAAGCATTCGCAAGGACACAGGGAAAAACCCTGATGCCGTCATTGCTGATTTCCTGGCTAGCTCCCAATACCAAAAAGCCATACAGCAATCGACTCCGCAGTTGTGGCAGGAAGTGCAGGGTATGGCTGTGGGCTCAGGACAGAAAATAGACGACGTACTGGCTTTTCAGCTGATTGATGAATACTGGGGTTACCTGGACCGGCTGGAAAACGGCTCTGTGGACAAAAGCCATTGCAGTGCCGTCGGCGTCGCAGCTACCCAAAACAGCCCAACCTTTGTTGCCCAGAACATTGATATAGACACTTATATGCAAGGTTATCAGGTATTGCTCCACATTGTCTCCGCTGAAGACGACATGGAGCAATTTGTGATGTCTTGTGCCGGCTTCATTGGCTTTGCAGGGATGAACAGCAAAGGTGTTGCCGTTGTGATAAACGCGCTCACTGATCTGAATAACTCTGTGAATGGACTACCTGTAACTTTTGTGACACGCGGTATACTTCAACAGAAATCCGGAGAACAAGCGGTTTCTTTTGTCCAGTCCATCACACATGCAACCGGTCAAAATTACCTGATTGGCACAGAAACCGAGGTGATAAATTATGAGGCATCAGCCAACCAGGTCGTGCCTTTCTATCCAACAGAAAACAAAGGGGTAGTTTACCATACAAACCATTCCCTTGGCAACCACGATGTGAAACCGTGGATGCAGGACTATCATCAACGTATGTTGTCCGGTACCGGTATGCAAACCAACAGCCAGACACGCTATGCTACTTTGGACAAGCGTCTTTCTACCCCGGGCATGTCGCTTACACCTGACCTTGTCAAAAATACACTTCGCTCCAAAGATCACGAACGTTTTCCCGTATGTGTCGCCTATGATCCCAAGAAGGCTGCATTTACCTTTAGCTCTGTGCTCTTCACTCTTGGTGCAAAACCCTCGGTACAGGTAACCCATGGGTCACCTGATCAGTCTGACTATCAGCAACACTTCTTCTTTTCACAAGCCATTCAATAATGCTTATGGCCGTGACTGCCAAAGTAGGTCAAGCGTAAGTTTGCCCGATTTAAAATAAACACGAAAGCGAAACAGCCCCGTTCTGTCTTTGACATAGAACGGGGCTGTTTCGCTTTGTTTACCTATGGAAAGTCTCCACGTATACTGTTCAGCGCAAAACCTGGGTTGAGGTAGAATATATCCGGAAAATAGGTGCTATAACTAAAGATAATAAAAAACGATGGCAACTTGCTTTTTTAACACTTGGAAACGATTTTGAATCATGGCAAACATTACGTTGATAGCCAAATTTCCTAAGGCTATATCCCTGCAGTTTTCAATTGATAGCTACAGGACTGCCTTTGTAGGGGATACCCCCATTACCTTTTTAAAACCTTTGCTAAAAGCTGCCAGATCCGTAAAGTTCAACAAAGAGGCGATCTCCACCCAGTTCATTCCCTGTTTATTTAGCATCACACTCTCTTCAATACGCTTTTTAAACAAGTAATTGTAGGGACTGTCCCCGAAGCATTGCCGGAACAGCCTGTAAAAACGAAATTCGGACATACAACATTCTTCGGCCACCTGCTTCATACATAAGGGAGAGTACACATGAGCCTCTAATACCTCTTTCCCCACCAGGAGCCTGCGGAACAGTTCTTTGCGCGTGGATAACTTTATGGTCTGCAGTTTATAGTAGGAATGAATTGTTGCTTTGTTACCCTGTAAAATAAAGCCGATCAGATCATAAATGAGTTCAATGGCGGGCCGTTCTATGGAATTTGAAGCGGACGCACGTATGATATTCTGCAGGTAAACCTTTAAGGACTCTTCCGCCTGCACCTCCCGCACAAATAGCTCGGGCGTAAGTAAATAGCGGCTGATCTCGGTATAATTATCCAGTTCATTAGGCTGCAACTGTTGTAGCAACAGATCATTTACCAAGGCTTCATCCATATCGATGCAAACACTCCAGGTTGACTTTCCTTTAATGGCTACATCAAGAGAGGGAATGGACTCATTGACAAGCAGGTACTTATCTGACGAGACACTATATGCCCTGCCATCCAAGAAGTAGCGCTCCTGGCCTTCCGCCGCATACTTTAACCCCAGCCCACAAGGTTTCACCTCATCCTCCAAAGAAGTAAAAAATGAACTCATAATTCTGTTCTTACTCGCGCGCGCCTTCAAGCCTGCATAGTTATGCGCATTCACATGCACTACCTGGCATGTGTCACCAAAGGGCATTGTCCTTTCCCCTCTCACGCTTTTCTTCTCCATTTATTCAATTTCTACATTGTCCTAGCGAAAATAGGAAACATCACTTCTCAATTAAAATAATTGAACGATATTTAACTAAATAAGCAGGATTTTTCAAGTGTTGTAGCTAAATCCACTGTCCACTAGAACTGTTGAAGAAGGTTTAACTATAAAAAGGAGCAAATTATATTTTTCTCTCATTCGTAAAACAGGTGAATCATTCCCCAGAGGGCAAGGATACCTAATATGGACTAGGGAATAACAAAGCGTCGGTCTGCTTTGCATCATGAACCGACATACAAAGGTATTTCATTGTAAGGGTACAGGAAACCCAAAGCCTGCCCCATCCTTCCTATTTTACTCTCCCCATCGGCTACCTTCACCGCACAACCAAGCCTTCGCCAGTCCAGCAGGAAAGTGTTTTAAAAAGCCAACAAACTGGTTCGCTCGATAGCTACCAAAAAAAGAGGAGCCAATAGGCCCCTCTTTTAACTTAAGTTTAGCTATGAAGAAAAGTAACTTAGATTAGTGGTGTTCATCTTCCAGGAACCCCGTTCTGCGGTATCCGGCGACATGGTATGTGGTACCTGTAGCATCATCAGAGAACTGAAGTTTGAAGTATATGCTGTCAGTTGTAACTCCTGAAGCAGCTGTTACACCGTTCTTGATAACTTTACCATCCAAAATAGTCACTTTGTTTGTTTTGGCTACTTTCTTTACTGTTGCCAGGTTGTTGCTGTTGCTGGCGGAAAACGCGAGGTTCTCCACATCAACGGTAGCCTTAACCTTAAAGGTTTTATAAGCCCCGGCCGCATCCGCGCTTAGTTGATCTGTCACCAGCAGCTCACTGGATGTATTCGCAGCCGTGTTCGTTGTCATGAGTTTGGTGTAGTCTTTGACTACCTCCAGATTTCCCGGAGCAGTTTCAACACTATACCGTACGTACCACTCTCCCGATACAGGGTAAGTAGCTGTATATTCCACTTCCGGCGCGTCTTTTTCACAGGCAGACAAGAGACCAAGTGAAATCAGCATGACAAAAATGTATGTGAATCTTAATTTCATAAGAAGCTTAATTTAAAAACGATTATTGCTTGACAAATTTTCGAATGGCTGCCCCATAGCCGCTGTTGATTACAGACCAGCTGTAGCTGTTTCCCATATTAACAGTTGCACTAGTGGCCGCGAACTCACTGCCTGCCACATCCTGTGCAGGAACTCCCAACTTATTATCCTGGTAATGAAAGAAGTGTACTGTTGTGGCAGGCCCAGGTGTGGCAACCCCTCCCACATTATCCGTCACATAATGCCCTAACCCAAGCTTGGTGACAGTAGAGACACCGTAAGCACCGGCGTCTCGCTGGTATTTACCGCTCATGTCCGCATCGGCCACAGCCGGATCTATCACACCTACATACCTCCTTACCGAAGTAGAAAAGCCATCCTTGTTTGTCGCAGTATAAGTCATCACATACACACCGGGAACGTTTGTGTCGACCGTACCCTTGGTCTCCACTTCAATCATTTCGCCCCCTTCGGTCGCCTCGGCACCAGGATCGCTAAAAGTTGTGCCGGCAAGAATCGAATTCCATTGCTCCCCCTTCAGGCTTACCGATGGGAAATATGTTATTCTGGAAATTCCCTCCGTGTCCAGCTCCTTTTCACAACTGGAAAAAGAAAACATGCTTAAGGCTAGCAGCAGGTATAAGAATTTTAATTTTCTCATGATTTAATCTGTTTAATCTTCATTAATTGATGTCCCACCAAACTGGCTTTGTCGCTGGTTCGATTGTCTTTGGAGCATTCGGGTTGCGCGTCGTCTCCTTACTTGGCCAGACAAAGCGCTTCACAAACACTCCACCCGTTATGCCATTCACAGGATAGGTAAACTGCCCAGGCACATAGGTGTCCGATGATGTTGCCACAGGGCTAGTAGCTGGATAATTCGTCCTGTTTCTCTCCAGGAAGGCTTCTATACCCTGATAGGTGCCTGCTAATGCCACCCACTTCTGAACGATGATCGCCTTCAGCTTGTCCTCAAATGAGGCACCAGCCGGGAAAGGATAAAGATTTCCCCTGTCCAGCCCTTGCTGAGCAAAAGAAGCATCGACCGCCTGGTTGTAAAGCACAACAACGTCTCCCGTTCCGTAGCCACGAAGGACTGCCTCAGCCTGCAGGAAGTAGCTCTCCGACTTAGAAATAAAGTATGTCGGGGCAGTCGGCAGGATCAACGCCCTGGATACCGTTTCCGGATCCAGCGCAGAACTTGACAACTCCACATTGCCTTGCTCCATCCCTTTGTACCCTCCTTTGCCCGGAATGTAAATTTTATCCAGCCTCGGATCATTATTCGCTGTCAGGAAAGAAAGCATCGTATTACTGGCCCTGAGGTTATTGTTGACGCTCAGTGCTTTCTGGTCCTGCTCGTATAGCGGGTTTCGCTTACTGTCAGCATCTATGAAAAAATCCAAGCTGGCATCGCTTGTCAGGAAAGGAGCATTGGCATTGTACAGGGCTTTGATTCCCGCCTCCGCCACTTGCGGACGGGCATACACCTGTCGAAGGTACATTTTCAATTTTAAAGTATTCGCGAATCGCACCCATTGGTCCATCTTGCCCCCGAAAACAACATCATTTGCACCTGTTTTACCAGTAGCCACGGAAGTAATTGGCTTTGCCAGGGCCTTATCAAGTCGAACAATTAACGAATCGTATACGACCTGCCCGTCCCTGAACACAGGGCTCAGATTTCCCTCTTCTCCTGCAAGCGCTTCGTCGAACGGTATCTTATCATACAGATCGGCAAGCACCTGGTAGGTGTAGGCCTCCATCACGGTGGCCATCAGATAGGAGTTCCAGTTTTGCTCTTGCACAGCCTTCTCCTTCACGAATTCATAGTCATTCAGTGCGCCCGCATATAACTCCTCCCACTGATCCTCAAAAGATGTGGAGGATACGTTGAAGACATCAATGGTTTTATACTGGTTTGCTGTGTGGCTCTGTGTGTAGTACTGCGACCAAATGCCTCCGATGATGGCGTACTGCCCGCCCACCACACTGGCTGTGGAAGCTGCAGCGACAGGAAATACTAGTTCTGAGGGTGCATCTACCGGGTTGTTGGGATCTGTGTTCACGTCCAGGAAGTCTTTTTCGCAGGCTGAGAAAGACAGCACAGCAAGAACGACTCCTATATATCTTATTATTTTTTTCATTTGATTTACTTTATACTAAAGTGCCTTTGATTTAAAAACCTACTTTTAGACTTATACCGTAACTTCTCGTAGTCGGACCGGCGGCAAACTCTCCGAATTCCCCTCTCAGGTCATTCCCGAACGTTGTAGACTCCGGGTCAATGATGTTGTTTCCCTCAGGGGCCCACACAAGGAGATTTCTACCCACAACGCTCACACTAACTGCATTGAATGGCGTCTTTTTTACTAGAGACGCAGGTAAGTTGTACCCTAGCGCCAGCTCTCTCAGCTTCAGGAAAGTTCTTTCCCGCAGGTGCTCTCTTTCGATTGCCGGGTTGCTGGTTGGGTTCCAGTAGTTGGCAATGTTCTCCATGTTGATCGGTGTAGTGTTTTCCCTGTAAATGATATTGCCATCATCATCTTTATCCGGGCTGCCGTCACCGTTTGCGTCTACCGTAACCACAGACCCAGGCACAATGAACGGCTGACGGTCATTGTACAGGGTGTTGGTGGTATTGCCCACGAACTGCGACAGTCGCTGTGTGTAGGAATAAAACAGACCGCCATTTCGGTAGTCAAAGCCAATCGACAGGTTCAGCCCTTTGTAATCCAGCGTGTTGTAAAGGCCCATCAGGTACTTTGCCTGTGCATTACCTACATAAACTTTTTCATCCGTGCGCTGGGGCATGCCTGTCGCTTCATTCACAATGATGTCTCCTGCATCATTGCGCTTATAGTCATAGCTGTAGTACACGCCTATTGGCTGACCTTCCAGCGCAAGGAAATCAGTATTGAAGGTTCCATTAAGCCTTACTTGTTTCAGCCCTTCCCGCAGCTCAAGCACTTTGTTGCGGTTATTGGAGAAGGTATAGCGAACATCCCACCTGAAGTCACTGGTTTGCACAGGTGTTGCGCTCAGCAAGAACTCGATGCCCTTGTTCTCCACTTTTCCAAAGTTCATCACCTGGGTAGTATAGCCGGAAGAAGGAGCAACCGGAACAGGGAGGATCTGATCAGAAGTCACCCTGTTGTAGTAAGAGATGTCAACATTGATCCTGTTACGGAGGAAGCTTAACTCGGCACCCACTTCATACTCAGTCGTGATTTCAGGCTGTAGTTTCAGGTTGCCGATCTGGTTGGATCTCTCAAAACCGCTCACGCCATTGATAGGGAAGTAAATGTTACCGAAAGGTAGCCCCACATGTCCTGGAATGAATACCGAGGCGATGCTGTATGGATCGGCGTCGTTACCTGTCTGTCCCCAGGCTGCCCTTAGTTTACCATGTGAAAGTACACTTGGTAACACACTAGGAAACATCTCCGTGAATACGATACTCGTGTTCACACCAGGGTAGAAGAAGGAATTATTGTCGCTTGGCAGCGTGGAGGACCAGTCATTACGGGCATTCAGGGTCAAATACAAATAGTTTCTAAAGGAGAACTCTGTCTGTGCGTAAACACCATGCAGCCTCCTCAGGCTTTCCGAAGCACTTGCCGTAGCCGGGTCAGAAGAGTTGGAAAGGTTGTAAAAGTCCGGGATGCTCAGATTCGTGATAAAGGCATTGTTCACTTTTCTGTAGCGTTCATTGATGTTGTAACCGGCCAGAGCACTCAAATGCAGGTCAGCCATCAAATCGGTGTTGCTGGTTAACAAAAGGTCGCTGTTCAGTTCACGCGTGAAGGAGGTTGTTTCACTTACACGACCGTTTGATCCGTTACGGGAAGCATTGGGACTGCCCGGCGTGTGCACATAAGGTGTAATCCAGTCTTGCAGCAGCGCGTTAGAGATGTCTCCTCCCCCCCTGGCAGATGCTGTCAGCCAGTCGGTTAGTTTGTAGCCGATGTTGACATTCCCGTAGATACGGTTCTCTGCATAGTTGTTTCCGTTCTTGATGATTGTCCAATAGGGGTTCTGGGCATACTTGGTAAAGTAATTATCATTTACATTGAACTTGTTGCTTATATCCTTGAAGTCGACAATGCTCATGTCCCTTGGAATCTGAATCATTTCCTGAAACAGGGCATTTCCACCGGCGGTGCCCTGGCCGGCAGTTACCGCCTTTACATCCTTCCGCACATAGTTAAGGTTAGAGGAAGCCGACAGGCGGTCACCCTGCGTTGAACCTCTCAGCCCAATTGTGTTTCGCTTGTAAGAGTCTGCGTCTGTCGGAATGATACCGTTCTCATTGGCGTTGCTGTAAGACAGGTAAAATGTGGATTTTTCGGTACCTCCGCTCACGCCAATGCTGTTGATGAAGGAAGTCCCTGTCTCGTAAAAATCTTTGATGTTGTTTTTCTGGGCCGCGAAAGGCTTTAGCTGCTGTGCGTTATCCACCACGTTGCCCCACAGGCGGTCTCTGCCGTCCATTTTAGGTCCCCAGCTTCCGTTTTCCTGGGAATTAAACTCTCCACTCCAGCCCTGCCCGAAGGTATTTTGCAACTGAGGCAAAAACAAAGGATCAGAGAAAGTGGCAGAACTGGTGAAGTCCACCTTTACTTTTTCTCCCGCACTTCCCTTCTTGGTCGTAATTAGTATGACACCGTTCGCAGCCCTGGAACCATACAGGGAGGTAGCCGAGGCACCTTTTAGGATAGTGATCGAAGCGATATCATCGGGGTTGAGATCGTTGGCCCGGTTACCGAAGTCCTGGGTTCTGTTTACCCCTCCGGCAGAATAGTTGCCAGACCCATTGTCTACAGGTACGCCGTCCACCACATAAAGGGGATTGTTATTTCCGCCAATAGAGGAGTAACCGCGCAGGATAACTTTTGTAGATGCCCCCGGAGCACCGGAAGCACTGGAGATGTTTACACCTGCCACTTTGCCCTGCAGCGCATTCATTGGGCTGGTAGCCCTGGCCCTGGTAATTTCTTCAGCTTTCACGGAGCTGGCCGCATAGCCAAGGGATCGCTCCTCCCGCTCAACACCTAAGGCGGTCACCACGACTTCCTGCAGCTGTTTAGTATCCGGACCCAAGGCCACATTTATGGTTGACTCGCTTCCAACGGTTTTCTCTGTAGTGGCATACCCGATATAACGAAACTGGAGCGTAGCGCCGGTGGGGGGCACGTTTACTGTATAGTTTCCGTCTACCCCGGTGGCTACCCCCGTATTCGTCTCTTTGACCACGACACTTACGCCAGGCAAGGGTTGTCCGTTCGCAGCGTCGGTTACACGTCCGGAGACCGTTCGGCTTTGCGCCCATGCCTGGCTTACAAGCACCAGCAGCATCGCCATGTTCAAAAGTACTAATCTTCTCATAGAAATTGTTTAGATTGAATTGATATAAAAGGTAATGGTGAAAGCTTTTAACCAACCACGTCAATTGAGGTCCTAGCAACTATTAAGAGCCTTGGTCTCTGTGTTTAAAGCAGCGGTGGGATGGACGTGAAGGATTTAGGAAGAGGTGTAAATACGCACTCAAGAAGCCTGCAAAAATCACCTGGAGCATACGAGCTACACAATTCATCGCATCATGTATAATCGTTTACTATAGCTCCCTGCACCTGTCGGCTCAACCTCACGAAACCATATAACCCATTGTCTAACAGTTGCAAATAAACAGCGCTTTCATTACAGAATAGTTGTATAATCCTGCCTATAACAGATGAGGGTTACTACTATTTAAAGGCTTGGGAAGCCCTTGTTTCGTGCGAAGGCTGCAGGTTGGAAAAGACTTTAAGGTACTACATCAAACAAGCGGTAGAAAACTGCCGTAGTGCATCAAATGATAATATTCCATCAACCAAAACATACACTTTCTGGCTTATCACTACGTCAGATAGCTCCAACAAACAGGCAGGAGCCTTGCTGCGCCGAAATGGGAAAAGTGGATAAGGCCATGCCTGCATCTGTACCTGCATAAAACTAGTCAAAACCAACCCCCTTGGGTTTATCAAGCCCTGCATTACTGGCCTAGAAGCAAGGCAGGCCTATCCTTTTCTGTTACTACAACCGTTTCGCTCACACCTGAAAGGCTGCAGTTGTAAGCTTGGGAACTGAGGTTCCCCTATATGCCACCTCTGTTCTTTTGATGGCCTTTTTAGTTATAGCCAAGTGTTTGTTGGTCCCTACTGGTAGAATTAGCAATAATATCCCCCTGTGGTATAGGCCAAGCCCAGGCACGCGAACCTGTCTCCAGGTTACACTTGGAGGCACTGCCGCAATTTTTCCTGTCCCTGGAGCGGGTGGTTCATTTTATGTCAAACCACTGGTGACCTGCTGCACGAATTTATTTCAGCTTCCCTGTTCTGAATACCTACCCGTTTACCAGGTTATCTTTGCGGTACCACGGCCAGGATGCTTGGTTTCAACACATCTTTCTGTGTTTGATCGAAAAGCAGAACCAACATGGATGTTGCATAAATAAGCAGGGCGCTATTTTCACTTGCCAAGTGAGATGCTACTAAGATCCAGGGGTAATTACTTATGCTTCCCAATGGCCCCATCTCCAGCTGGTTATCTTCTAAGCCAAGTGCAAAGTTGGGTCTCCCCTTACTGCCCCCAGGAAAACCCGCCCATGCGCATGCTCCACCAACTGTTCAATATCCTGTTTAGGCAATAGGACAGGTTTTAGACAGGGCTTTTGGCCCTGAAAAACGTTCTGATCGTTGTACACCACAATGACCTGCACCCGCTTACCCTGCCAATATGCCATCATTTGAACCGCATGGGCACGAAGCATGGAGCACCTGGTCAGTGGATTGTGTGAACAAGTATGCGAATGAACATAGAACTAATGTTCAAACAAGAGCGGATAGCTTAAACTACGCTCATTTTGCACATCCCCTGCTGCTGCTCTATGGACCAACTAAAAGGCTACGCCGATGCCCAGGAAGATAAATACAACAGCCAGTGCTTTCTCTAAATATGCTCCCGTTCTGTTGCCAGGAGCAACATACCGTTTGAGGCTGGTGCCAAAAAAGGCCAGCACCATGTTCCAGGTAGTACCAGTAGCCATAAAGGTCACTCCAAGCAGAAAGTATGGCATCGGACACTCGACTTTGTTGGGGTGAACAAACTGAACTAAGAACCCCAGGAAAAATAGCGCTACTTTCGGATTCATGATGTTTGTCACGGCTCCTTCAATAAATAAGCTGCGCCCGTTCATTTTCAAAGAAGGAACACGCATCTCATTGTTCCCAGTCTGTTTCTATAGAGATCTCAGCCCCAGATAAAAAAGATAACTTGCCCCGGCATACTTCACTGTGTTGCATAAAATAGGAGATTGTGCAAGCAACACGGAAAGGCCCAGCGTGATCATAAGGGTATGTACAAAAGTACCAAAGCCTATCCCCAAGGCAGAATACACACCTGCCCTCCTCCCCTGGAAGATCGTCCTTGACAGGATATAGAGTGTGTCTGTGCCGGGCGTCAGGTTCAAAAGAACGGCTGTCAGCAAAAAAGCCTTGAAGTTTACTATACCTGCCATGGTGATTTGCTTTGGGCTGAAGCTTCAGCTTCAGCTTTCGACTTGTTATGTGGTAAATTTCCAGAAGGCGCTCCAAGCGGTGATACAGCAGCTGTCATGCTTTCCATTGTTTCTCCTGATAGCATTTATCCTCACCCCGGTTGACCTGATCCGCTGCAGCAAAATTGCCAACAGCCATGGCCATTCCACCAGGCGTAACAGGGTTCCCGTTGTATAGTACTCCCTGCCTGCAGAAGGCTTCTGCTACCTGCACTCCCATACATGTTAACTTTTCAGCTTCCGGGTACAGGTATCATTTTCGGGTATCTCCTGGAGTACATGAAGCAGCAGTTTCCAGAACTTCTGTACAGAGCTTACCTGTACCCGCTCATCCGGGGAATGGGCATCTCGTATGTTCGGTCCAAAGGAGATCATCTCCAGGTGCGGGTATTTTGCCCCAATGATGCCACACTCCAGACCGGCATGTATGGCACGCAGGACAGGAGCCACGCGGAAGATCTTCTGATAGACATCGCTGACAAGCCTGACTATGTCAGACCCGGTTGCAGGGTTCCAGCCAGGGACATTTCCTGAGCAAGTAACCGCAGCACCAGCCGGTGCAAATGCGTGCGCAATCAAGCGGGCCACCTCGTCTTTTTCACCTTCGATAAAGCTACGGGTGAGGTTCAGCGCATGAAAGGCGCCGTCTTCGACCAACACACGTGATAAATTATTGGAGGTCTGTACCAGGTGCTCCATAACAGGACTCATGCGGTATACTCCGTTTGGGCAAGCACCTATTGCCTGCAGCAGCCGCTGCTGAAAGCCTGCAGGCATCGCACGAACAGGAGGCATCACAGCTTCTAACCGGATCTCCAGTTTTGGATCCGTGTTGACAAATTCACCCCTTATAGTTGCTGCTGCTGCAAGGATACGCTCATGCAATACCGGGATGCCTGCCTGCTGTACAGCTAGCACAGCCGAGGCGCTACGGGGAATGGCATTGCGCATGCTTCCCCCGTCAAGGGAACAAAGCCGGAACTCGAGTGCCTCGGAGACCAAAGTAAGCAATCGGATCAAAATCTTATTGGCATTGCCTCTTCCCGTATGAATGTCCACACCGGAATGTCCGCCAGTAAGTCCCATCACAACGAGCCTGTATCCTTGCCAGCCTTCTGGCAGGTATTCCTGTTCATAAGTGCCGCTCACTGTAACATCCAGGCTTCCAGCACAACCAGTGGTCAGCTGCTGCTCATCCTCTGAATCCAGGTTCAACAGGATATCCGACTGCAGCAGATCAGGCGATAGCCCCATGGCGCCTGTTGCACCCACCTCCTCATCGACCGTAAACAGCAGCTCCAAGGGCGGGTGAGGTAAGGCCTCAGAGGCCAGTACCGCCAGCATTGCTGCCACACCGATCCCATTGTCAGCCCCCAGGGTCGTCCCATTGGCCCTTACCCAGTCACCATCTTGGTACATCTCAATGCCCTGCGTATCGAAATTGAAAGAAGTATCGGCGTTTTTCTGGTGCACCATGTCCAGATGCCCTTGCAGCAGCACCGTCTTTCTGTTTTCCATACCTGCAGTGGCTGGCTTGCGGATCAACACGTTCCCTTTTTCGTCCTGCGTTGTATTAAAACCATGCTGCTTCCCAAATGCCATGATCAGGGCCGCAACCCTCTCTTCGCACCGGGATGCTCTCGGGATAGCATTTATTGCTGAAAAGAACCTCCAAAGGAGCTGGGGTTCCAGTTTCAGTACCTCCTCCTGCTTTACGTTCATCTTTCTTTGTTATAAGTTTACGTTGTTACTTCGTGTCTATAGCTGCCTGCCGTCTGTACATGCGCGCTGTGCTGTAAATCTTTGTAGATCACCTCACCCCACGAGAAAGGTAGATATACCTGTGTCCATAGGACTTAGGCACCCTCTTTCATTGGCAGGTCGATGCCTGCCTGCAGGGGCTTAGGGCTTGAACTCGACCAAGGCTTTGAAGATGGCAATGCCCCTTAAAAAGAAGTCAAGACGCAGATTTTCATCATGCGTATGCTGGTTACAGTCAAAGTTACTGACGGGCAGGGTGATCAGGTCTGTTCCTAGTTCCCGGAACACCTCAAAGTTGAGGCTTCCCCCCTCTGTTGGCTCCACAACCCATGGCTCCACTGTGCTTTGCTGCACAACTTGCAGTACCTGGCGCGGCAGTCCTGCCTGCATGTTTGCCTTCACCGCCTTAAAACATCCCCTGCGTTGTACATGGAGGATAGGACCGCTGGTGCGCAGCTGCGCTGCCGTCGGTGCTGTCGCTGACACAGCGTATCCCTTTTCCTGTAAATATTGCACGAAGGATAGGTACAGGGTATCCGGGTCCATGCCCTCCACCAGCCGCATGTCAATGCTTGCCTGTGCGGAGCATGGAATGATGTTGCTGGCCTGCTCCCCCACATAGCCTGCCTGCAGTCCCCGAACGTTGAAAGTGGGTTGGTTAATAAGCTCCTGCAATGACCTGGCTTGTTCAGTCTTCCGGATCCCAAACTGTTCCTTGATCATCTCCTCGATAGGCGGGACCCGGTCAATCACCTCGTGTTCCTGGGCTGTGAGCGGCACTATCCCGTCATAAAAGCCTGGCACCTTCACTTTTCCGTCACGATCTTTCAGCAAGGCAAGCAGGTGCCCCATCTCAAGGGCCGCATTCGGCGTAAAGTTACCAAAGTGTCCGCTGTGCATATCCGTCGTGGCCGTATACAGGGTAAGGTCCAGCATCAGGATGCCCCTTACCCCGAAGGCGATCGTGGGCAGCCCGCTCTGATGTGCCTCCCCGGAAGCGGAAATCATCAGGTCAGCGGTCAGCTCCTGCCTGTGCGCCAGCACCGTTTCCTTCAGGTACGGCGACTCCAGTTCTTCCTCTCCGTCCAGGAGCAGCTTCAGGTTGATGCCCGGTTTGGCCCCCTCCTCTTTGATCGTACTGAGTGCGGCCAATAGGGAGATGGTGGCATTCTTGGAGTCAGCCACAGAACGGGCGTACAGCCGGGCATGCTCCGGGTCTTGCAGGGCCTCCTCAAGGCGCAATGTTTTACCCGTTCCATCCCTTAACACCGGCACAAAGGGATCACTGGTCCAATACTGGCTGTCTACCGGGACCCCGTCGTAGTGCGAGTAGATCAACAGCGTCGGTAAGTTCTCATCTGTGATGAGACTGGCAAATACATAGGGCTTTCCGGAAGGAGTGTCCCATTGCTCTACATTAAATCCGTGTTCCTGCAACAGCACCTGCAGGTAATGCGCGTTTTCACGTACCTGTGACGGTACAAAGACGTTGTTTGGGATTGCGGCAAACTGACACAGCTCCTTGAGCCAAACACGCTGTTGATCCTGGCATAAAACTTCTACTTTCTTCATATTGGACAGTTTTGAGTGTTGAGCCTCCGCAGAAGAAAGCAGCAGCATCCCTGCTAAAGGCAATAATAACAGTTTCATACTGCAAAGCTATTGGGCTGCTTTGGCAGTTAGTTGTCCATTTTTGCTGAATTAGCGGATAGGGATGTATAGATCGGTCAGGCACTGACTACCGGGGGCATGCTGGCGCAACTCCTGAAAAAAGCAACCAGTCAGGGAAAGCTCTAACCCTTGGTTTCGCAGGTAAGTCAGTATGTGGGGAAAATGTGCCGTGAACGGGCGTCCAAAACCAGCAAAAGGGACCACCAGGTATTTTCCTGCCGGGATCGTGTCTTCGAATAGCAGTTGTTCTTGTTTTAGTACCTGCTTGAGCTCGAGGGGCAGTCTGTCTGAGGGGAGAGCAGTATCCCAGCGCAGCTTTGAGAGTGGCGTAATACCAGGTTGATCCGGCGATCTCCCGATCAGGGAAACATCGCTTCCTGTAAGCAGGCTGGTAAACTGCTGCCACTTGAAATAACCTTTCGGCAAATGTGTTGCCCCTTCCGATCTGAAGGCGGCAATCACCTGCTCCGGCAAGTGCCTTATCTTCACCTTATTCCAGTCGTATGCTTGTTGTAGCTGATGCTCCGGCGATGCTATAGACTGCAGACGATATTTTTGGGGGGACATCCCGTGCCACGACCGAAACGCTTTACTGAAAGCGGCCGAACTCTCAAAATTGATCTGATAGGCAATATCTGAGACCGGCAATGAAGTGAAGGCAAGCAGAAAACAGGCCCTCTCCATTCGCAACCGTTTCACATACTGCCAGACCGACTCCCCGGTGCAGACCTTGAACTGATGCTGGTAATGGAAATAACTCAGAAAAGCGTTCTGGGCAATAAGCTCACCACTCAACCCTTCTCCAAGGTTGCGCTCAATGTAGAGCCTGGACTCAAAAATATGGCGCTCCGTGACGTGATGCATGGCGATCCAGCTGAGAATAAGTAAAGGTATGAAGTATTGCCGCAATTAAGCAAAGCTGGTACGGCCTTCTGCCACACTTTTCTTAATAAAATAATGGTAAATAAATCATTAAATAAGGGATCATAGTATATTCGTTGATCCAACCAGCGCCTGCTTGCCCTCACAATGATAAAATCGACCCTTACCAACAACGCTTATCGGAATGTTTTGTTTGTTTATGTTGCACTTTCGATCCTGTCTCAGCTCTTCTCCTTTTACAAAGGAGATTTCAAATTCATCTCGTTGGTCTCGCTGACCGCTAATATTACAGTCTTCATTCTGTTTGTTGATAGCCATCGCCATCTAAAGCAAGCGATACAGGGTGCAGCCGCGTTGGCGCTGCTAAATGCTGCTGTTTCTTTGTATGCACGGGGGGCACTTGCAGAACTCCTGTATTCCGGTAGCCTTTTTTGGCTACTTATGGTGATCCTGCTTAATTTCGGGCCCGCCGTCTACCTGCTGACAGGCAGCAGAAAATACATACTGAACCAACCTGTAGAGGAATGGGATACAGCACAGCACACCATGCAGAGCTCTAACCTTAGGGGCATTCTTAACAAAGGTACCCTCACGCTCCTACTGATCCCCTTTGCAGCAGTCATAACCTTTTGGTCGATGGGGCACTATGCCGATGGCGGCTGTGATGGAGGCCTGTGCGCACTTTACCTTTTTACACATGGCGCTCCTTTGGCAATAGCCTGGGGGCTGACCATCATCGCTGTCAACAAAGCTTTAGGGCGGAAAGGCTCCTACCCTATCTACGCGATGCTGGCTTTCTTTGTGAACCTGATCATCTTACTGCCTGATTATGGCTACAGGATGGAGGAGCTAAAATATCCTGCCTATGTCATTCTAGGTTTTCTTGTCCTTTCTTTCGTGCTATATAGTAATGCTGATGCCAGTACAGCCACTGATGAAGCTGAAGGGCCAGAGACGAAGTCAGTAGATCCTCCCATCATTGGTTGGAAAGAAAGAGATGAAGATGAACCAAATGATTAGCTCCTGCTTTCAACTTTTATTATTTTGGAATTGTTAGCTTAACTCCGCAACTCCATACAGGTTCAAACGCAGGGGCTGCACATGACACCTCACACCCACCAATGGTCATGGTCCTCCTTTGTGGGTGAAATAGGTAGCTGATGAGCCAAAGCTAGGCTCCCGTCGATCAGGTAAGTGCCACTACGGTAGTCGCCGCATCAGTTTGAGCTGCGGGAGCAGGAAAGGTCTTCTGTGGCCTCGCTGGAACCGTATGAGGCAGTAGAGTTATACCCTATCTAAAGAGCCTGTTTCTACTTTATCATTATCTACAAATTAAAAACGCTTATTTCAGCTTTGCGGTAAGCTGCACCTTCTCCGCTGAGCACTTCTTGGTCTGTGGATACAGAGAAAGATTTCTGCGCGAAATTATGCTTGATGTAATATTGGAGCAGTTGGGCGCGTCTCTTGCTCACACTCGCCTTAGCCGCTTCAGAACCTGTTCCATCCGAATACCCCTTTACCTGAATAGATGTTCCCTCAGGCAATGCATTCAGATACCTGGCAAACTCTTTTTCTTCGTTACGGCCAAAGTATAGTTGGTTTAACGTGTATGGAAGTGTCAGACCAGCTGCCTTTGGTTCAGCAGTTACTTCTTCCTTTACCGGTGCAGGTGCTGGCTTTACGGTTTCCTCAGGCTCTGCCACAGCCACTACTGGCACCTTCTCTGTCACTTCACCGCCGCTGGTAAAGGCTGTATAAGCTCCTTCGCTTTTAGCCGTGATCCATACTTCGCGGTCGCCTTGCTTTTTATAGTAGGCGTTAAAAGCATTCTCCATGTTTATACTTCGGGTCAACTTTACTGGCTCCTGGCTACCCCCCTGCCCTCTCTTTTAGTGGAACCGCATTGATAATGGCCGCGTCACCGTCTTTTCTCGAAAAGAACAACGAGTAGTTGGCCAGGAACGGAGCGAACTCAGGCTGACGGGTGTTTACGCTTTTACCCAGGTTCTTGGGTTTGGTCCAGTTGCTTCCGTCCCACTTGCTCAGGTAAATATCGTCGTAGCCTTTTGTTTTGCCCAACTCAACAGAGATAAGCAGCGTATCCTTACTTTCAGATAGTGCTAAACCAAGGTTAAAAGAGTTGTTTCTTAAATTGGGGAAGCGGCATTCACCTGTTTTAGAGAATTACCTTTCTGTAGTTCTTGGTAAGTAGATCTGCACTCCGAAGTTTATGCCAAATCTTCCATCTCTTGGTGATGAGGAGGACATGCCCTGGTCATTATTCCACTGACTTTTAACGTTGTTGTAGAAGAACTGTGCCTCTAGCCCCACCTGCTCCGTAATAAAGTGCACTACCCCAAGGCCCCCTCCTACAGAGCTGCTAGTATAGGAGTTAGAGCTGTAGTCAGTACTACTAATCCCTTCGTTGTGATTATAAGAATATGCAGCGTTGGCCTGAGCAAAGAGACGTGTAGGAGCCTGCTCACCAAAATAGTAACGGGCAAACGGGCTTATGCCTATTCCAATATTGCGGAAGGGCTTGACACGCGAGTAGCTTAGATTGAGGGAGCTGCCTACGGCAATGTTATCAGCAAAAAAGTAACCTAGATTCGGATTAAGTGTAATCGCAAAGCCATCGTTGAAGTTGGTTGTCCCCGAGCCACCGATCATCAGTGTACCCTTTTGGGTCTGGGCATTGGAAGAAAAAGTAAGTGCGAATGCAAAGAGAAGGGTTAAACAGAATGTTTTCACAGGCGAGTGCTTCATGGTTAAGATGTTATTGTGCTTAAATATAATGATATTTATATAAACAAAAACAGCCGCTATGTGGTAGAAGAGACTGTAAAATAAACTGTGTCAAAGGATTAGGAGTATTACCTTTAACACAGTTGACATGGAAGAAAAAAACGAGCTGGATCTGGAAAAGATCAAGCGCCAGTTCCTGGAAGAGTTTAGGAGCGGCAAACCCACCTTTGGCAAAGACGGCGCCTTAGGCCCTCTGTTAAAACATTTCTTAGAAGCCGCTTTGGACGCGGAGATGGACCTGCACTTGGACGCTGAGCAGCGCCAGCAAGGCAACCGCCGCAACGGCAAAGTATCAAAGCAAGTTCGCACCTCAGATGGAATGATTGAAGTAGAATCATCCCGCGATCGCTCGGCAAGCTTTGAGCCGCAGATCATCCGCAAACGGGAGACGGTGCTGGCCGAGAACCTGGAGCCCCGCATTTTGAGTATGTACGGTTTGGGCATGAGCCTTCGGGACATCTCTTCGCATCTGAAGGAGATGTATGACATGGACATCTCCCACGACACCTTAGCCGCCCTCACCGAGAAGATCGTGCCCCAGGTCAAGGAATGGCAGGCCCGGCCATTGGATGGGCTCTACTGCATTGTCTGGCTAGACGCCATGCACTACAAGGTCAGACAGGAAGGGCGCACCATCTCTAAAGCTGTCTACAATATTCTGGGCATTGACCGCCACGGCCACAAAGAGCTGCTGGGCGTGTATGTATCCGAAAGCGAAGGGGCTACTTTCTGGCTCTCGGTACTTACCGATCTGCAGCAGCGGGGCGTGGAAGATATGCTCATCGCCTGCATTGACAACCTCAAGGGCTTTGCCGAGGCCATCACAAGTGTTTTCCCCCAGACCGAGGTGCAGAGCTGTATCGTGCACCAGATCCGCAACAGCATCAAGTATGTGGGCTCTAAGGACCAGAAAGAATTCATCAGAGACTTAAAGCCCGTGTACCGGGCAGAAACAAAGGAATTGGCCGAGCTGCGGCTATTGGAGTTGGAGGAGAAGTGGGGTAAAAAGTACCCCAAGGTGCTCGAGAGCTGGCAGCGAAACTGGGACAAACTGAGCACGTACTTTAAGTACACCGAGCCGATCAGAAGGCTGATCTATACCACAAACACGATTGAAGGCTTTCACCGCCAGGTCAGGAAGGTGACCAAGACCAAAGGAGCTTTCTCAACGGATATGGCTTTGCTAAAACTGATTTACCTGTCTCACCAGAACATCAGCAAAAAATGGGTCATGCCGCTAAGCAACTGGAGCCAGACGGCCCAGCAACTCTCTATCTGGTTTGGGGAC
Organism: Pontibacter sp. MBLB2868; assembly: GCF_051904785.1. Lineage (NCBI taxonomy): Bacteria > Pseudomonadati > Bacteroidota > Cytophagia > Cytophagales > Hymenobacteraceae > Pontibacter > Pontibacter sp. MBLB2868. The sequence continues at coordinate 2,477,787 of NZ_CP196710.1, forward strand.
AGAATGCAGCTGGACTTGAAGTGAGACGCACTTTAAAAGTTTGGCCCTGTTGCTGTAAGGATTCACACCAGTACACCAACAGGGCCAATAAATGAAAATATGGAAATGACACAGTTTAAATTACACTCCCGGTAGAGCGGCTGTTGTGTCATAAATTACATTAACTGATTAACCTCAAGTTTTTATCCTCATCACCAAATAATCTTTAAATTTATTACGATAAACTGCTGTGGTTCAAGTGAGACTAATTATCCAGACCAGGGTAGCTGCAGCGGTTTTAGAGGGAGAGGCCATTGTCATAGCAGATGAGGCCTCTCCTTTGCGCTTATAGCAGTCTAACTGGCTGCTTATTGAGTTGATAGTAAGACAAGTCCATCAACCTGGGTTTCTAGTAACACTTTTAAAATGATTTACTTACAGAGCGAATTTTACTTTTCAGTTGATTCTCCGTTTCACCTTGGTTCTTTAATACAACCAAATTGATAGCTTCTGAAATGCGTTCAATTAACTTAATGCATTTGGATAACGCTGTTCCACCTTTAAAAACTGCTTGACCGGCAACTTCTGAGTGGAAGACATGATACAAGTCCACGGTTACCAATAATCCTTTTTTACATAGCTCTCCCTTATTTCAAATTGTGGTGAGGCCGCCTGGATAACGTCCTGTAGTAGCGCTTTTTTTTCGTGAAGTCTCATCTAGTCAATAAACCATTGGGAAGCTGTTGGCAGCAGAATATTATTTATACCTAATGTATAAGTTGCTAATGGATTTAAGCTATCCCTCAAAGGCAATATGCCCTCTTCCCTTGAATTAACACTCATGATTGCTCCAAGAAATGTCCTTACGCGAGAGGATACTCCAGCGCATACTTCATCAGCGTCTTTTTCTCTTTCGGTTCCAGCTTCTGAATTTTGCTTTGCATGAGCTTAATACCTGACTTTTTGTCTAAACCATTTATGTTCAATTCAGTCAATTCCTGCAGAAATCATTCATTTCCCTTTCAAGGAATAAGCATTTATAAGGAATTACAGCAGGATGTATACTGAAAATCCCCTTACCAGATGTAAGGCTGCAGAATGCACTACACGATGAACAATATGTATTTTTAAAGGAGTTGCCTACAAAAATTTCAATATCCACAAATGTATTCAGCATACGTCCATCAGCCCTTGCAACAAGTTCTTCAGCGTTTGCTTTTTCTGCTCCACACTTTCCTTGCTGCTATTTATCATCATCAGGTCTGCCAGGCGAGACTCTCCTACAATGCCCTTGTTTAAGATTGATACCAGTCTTTCATGCAGCTTCGCGTTTGCTCTAACAATGTGCTGCATTTCCCTTCCCAGTCCGATCATTGCAACGTCCTCGTGCGACCTTTCTCCCTCATATAGATCAAAATAACTCGCCCATACATGCTCATCTTCCAAGTAGGGGTAATGATGCACAATACCTGCTATGTCTTTTACATCCTTGACGCGGTGCTCGGGTCGATCGTCAAAAGCTATAAGTTTTAGAATGATGACAGAGGGAATGCTACAGATGGCATACTGCTGCTCGCCCAACCGGACTGATTCCAGTCCTTGCTCATACACTTCCCTGAACCCGTCCAGGTTAATGGACACTAAACCTTTGCCCTGTATCATCACCTGCCCTTCCATCTCTATCTCTCCAAAAGGCAGCAAGTCTACTTGATCACCACTTGGGCTGAGCAGACAATAGGCGTTCTCTGTCCTGTCCCGATAACCATATCGTTCCATCAGCTCTTTCCTCAGAAGATTGTAATTTGATATATCTGGTATGTAAACAGCAAAATCTATGTCTTTTGTGCCTCTTGGGAACTCGTCATGCGAGGCAAACCATACATTTCGGGCAATTGCCCCCACCATAAAAAAGTCCACTCCTACAGCCCTGCACGTGCTGCTTACCTGGTGCAGCACGTCTCTAAGACCAGGTGCCTTCAAGGCATCATATGAGAGGTTGTAGGTGTTTTTCATATATTATTTTAGCAGTTTCCAGGTATCTTGGATCATCCCCTTCTATTAAATCAGCGTAAGCAATCAACGGTGGCACGTGGTCATCCTCACAGTCTCCTTCCCAGAACTTCTCCACCACACGGATTGGACCGCCTGTGTCCGGAACCCACTTCATTTCTTTCATGAGCATCTTGTAATCCTGCAGCGTGTATACCGTCCAGTAATCGGCGATCAGGTTACCGGTTAGCAGGTCTCCCGCATTGGCCCCTCCCCAACAAGTATCAGGTGGCAGTACATAGTCTTTCCAGTCCTTTTCTTTATCTAGAGGTCTGAATGTGCGCTGCTTTAATCTGGGCTTAAGCGTTTTAGTATAAGCATCTACCCAGCTCAGCAATAAATGCTCCCTTTTATCCCACTTATACTTCTTGCTATCCAACGGGAGAATATACTTTTCTATCAGCAGCGCCTTAAAGACTTTACTGATTGTATCCAAGCCCGTGCCTGCTTTCTCTGCAATGAACCGGTACGGCTCATTAACATACTCCGGATGTTGTAGCAGCAAATATAGCACCTTCAGACCTGTTTTGGTGAAGGGGCGGTTATTGACTGCTATAGGTACTTTTTCTGCTTTTCCTGTTTCTATGTGCAATAGCAACCGGTCGTCGGCTATAAAAACATTTCCTGCAGCATCAGCATAGGCCACATTTTCCTGTTGCAGCAGCTGCCTGGCATTCGGGGTAATGTAGGCTGACACCAGCATCAATGGCTTAATGTACCGAAGCTGTTGCAGCAGGCGCGGCAACATGGCCGGCGTCAGCTCCTGCCTCACTTCCACGGGCCAGTCCCGCCGGTAGCTTCCCCTCTTGATTTGCAGCACGCCGTCTGTTAAAAAGTCTTTCGGTTTGCCTTTTTCTCGGAGCATAACGCTACCCAGTCCAAGAATCTTCTCCAGTCTCCTGACAACAGTATGTAATATATCTTCTTCCATGTTCGCAAATATATGATGTTCGCAAAAAACGAACAAGCTAAAAACACGAACAAATGAAGGATTAATTAATTCAACAACTTTACGACTGCAATAAGAACGACACCTTGCTTCTTTATCCGCCACAATTCAACTCAGTAGATTTCCTAATCAAGACTAGCCAAGTGCCGGGAAGGCACAGTTTTTTAGTTACATGCATGTACCTTCTAGAAAAACATGTAAAACAACCCCACACATACCCACTATAGGATTTCAGTAGTCCCACATCTCAACAGCAGAGCAGTAATGGTGGTGACAGCCTAACTACAACAAGCAGCATCCTTAATGCCACTTCAAAGTAAAAGTCCCAGGTCATTCATTTTGGGGCAAAGGTAGCCTTGCGGTCCGGACACAGGAACAAGGTCGTCCAAACAAAATGGGTATCCGCTTCAAGCGGACCCTCCACATTTTCTTTGGCTCCACCTTGCCTTTAGTCCGGCACCGAAGGCAGAGTGGGGCACCATAATCAATTTCCTCAAATTAAAACATCAAGATTATGGAAAAGACCGCTAAAACCTCCGCTTTCACCAGAGCAGCCGAAGTAAAGCTTACCTATCGTAACAAGGTAAAGCCTGCTGACAGGCCGCAGGTCACTTGCTCCACCGACTCCTATCAAGTGCTCAAGGTCAGCTGGGACATGGGCAGGATAGAATTCGTAGAGCAGTTCAAGGTACTCCTTTTGAACCGCGCCAACCGCGTGCTGGGCATCTTCGAGGTATCTACAGGAGGCGTAGCCGGCACTGTCGCCGACCCCAAGCTCATCTTCGTGGCAGCGCTCAAAGCCTGCGCCTCCGGCATCATCCTCTGCCACAACCACCCCAGCGGGAATCTTAAGCCCAGCCAGGCGGACCTGCAGCTGACCAAAAAGATCAAGCAGGGCGCAGAGCTCCTGGACATGACGCTATTAGACCACCTGATCCTGACGAGCGAAACATATTATTCCATGGCAGACGAGGGGCTTTTATAGCCCCTCTCTTCCGAAACATTTAGCCACAATACATTAACTGATTTATCCACTAGTATCAATATTGGGTACCCAGTGTTTCGGGCTTAATAACTTTGTGCATGCATAGCCAAATTTCTGTGGGAGCAGTTTCTCTAAAGACAAGAGCTTTTGCAGTAAGGCCTTTCCTAACATTGAGTGCGTGAACTCAACCGCTAGTATGGTTCTGCTGCCTCTTCTGGTTTCAGACTGGGCGCGGGAGCCCGCATAGAAGAGTGAGCTGGCTGGGCAGCAGGCAGGGCTTTTGTGCTTAACCCAAAGAATGATGCGTATGAAAAAGCGAGCCTCAGTCAAAGAAAGTATGGTCAACATGCCGCTGCTCAATCCGAACGCGGCAGGCATTGACGTAGGAGACACTGTTCATGCCGTCGCTGTGCCCGAGGGCAGGGACGAGACACCGGTCAAGTCTTTCGGGGCGATGACCTGCGATTTAGAGGCCATCGCCGCCTGGCTGCAGGAGTGCGGGGTGGACACGGTAGCCATGGAGAGCACGGGCGTGTACTGGAAGCCCCTGTTCAGCCTGCTTATCCAGCGTGGCTTCGAGGTGTACCTGGTCAATGCCAAGCAGGTCAAGAACGTGAGCGGCAGGAAAAATGATGAAGATGACGCGCGCTGGATCCAGAAGCTGCACAGCTGCGGGCTGCTCAAGAGCAGCTACCTGCCCGAGGATGAGCAGGAGGCCCTGCGCACGCTGGTGCGTCACCGCAGAACCCTGATGCAGGACAGGGGCAGGTGCGTTCTGAGGATGCAGAAGGCCCTGGAGGTGATGAACGTCAAGCTGCACACCCTCATCCGCGACATCACAGGCAAGACGGGCACACGCATCATTGAAGCCATACTGCGGGGGGAGCGGACACCGGAAGTCTTCCTGGCCTGCATTGAGAGCAACATCAGGGCCGACCGGGCTACCATTCTCAAGTCCTTGCAGGGCAACTGGCGGGAAGAGCAGCTTTACCTGCTGGAGGACTGCTACACGAGCTACCAGTACTACACCGGACGCATCGCTTGCTGCGATGCCGCCATTGAGCGGCAGCTGCAGCGTTACCGAAGTGAGGTCTTCATGCTAGCCGAGCCTGAGCACGAAATGGCCTCGACAAAGAAGGCCAATAGGAACAAGCCCTTGTTTAACACCTGTGCTTACCTAAAGGGTGTGCTGGGCGTAGACGTGATGGCCATCTACGGCATCAGCGACATTGCCGCTCTGGAGATTTTGGCTGAGACGGGCACGGACATGGGAAAGTGGGAGACGGCCAAGCATTTCGTCTCGTGGCTCAACTTGTGCCCCAACAACAAAGTGTCAGGCGGGAAGCTCATCAGCAGCACAGTGATGAAAAAGAAGCCTAACCCGGCCAGCCAGGCATTCCGCAACGCCGCCAATGCCGTGCAGCGGAGCGACAACTGGCTCGGCGACTACTTCCGTCGCATGAAGGCTAGAGGCGGAAACCGGTATGCCATAGTTGCAACAGCTAACAAGATTGCCACTATCTATTACAAGATGGTATCTTGTCAGCAAGAGTTTAGACCTGTGGAATTGACTGCTTATCAGCAGAAGTTCAAGCAGGCCAAGATTGTATACCTGGAGCGGAAGCTCTCTGAACTGAAAAAAGAAGCAGCTTAAGATAAGTTATATAGAAGTTTTAAAACTTAAATCCTATGAACGCATACCAGAATATTACTCCATGGGCAGAACAGAGGACTACAGAAGTAGTAGAACAAATACAAAAGCTGAGACAACCGCAGATGAACTGCCCGAAGTGAAATGGTTTCCTGAAGTATTATTGGCTGTCAATAGGAAAGCCGATAGCCAATAACATTTTACTTTATTTTACCATTCGATTGCCTTTGGTACAACATTGGATAGCAAAAGGACAGGTCCAGTGTTAGGTAATGTGACGGAATAGGGCCTTTTTCACCTCCTTTTGGCTGATTCAGCCCCCCCCTTACATGAACACGTTTTGAGGCACTAGCCGACTAGGCGAGGATGCCAAAAGCTTATAAGACACTTTTCACCAGTCAAATTTGACAAGTATAATCGTATTTGATACACTTGGCACCCTCGCGTTATATAAAAAGCAGAATAGCTTTTATCTAGTCCATACCTAAAATACACGAAATACCCATACTCATATTGAAGCAATGGTAAGTAATACCATCAGGTCCAATCAATATTGCACCTCCAGGAAGTGTAATCACCGCTGAAGGTAGGCCTGGTCTTGTGTAACCACTTTACTCAAAGGATACATAAGCTCCATCGAAAGAAATCGTCATGGATTGAAACTGTCTGATGAAGTCCTGCCCGATGTTACCAAAATAAATCTCCCCATTCGTGGAGATTGACTCCTGACTTACAAACACCTTTTCTAACTTGATAGGCTTCCCACTCAGAAAAAAGGTTACCTCAGGTAGCTCATACCCCTTTAAACTCACACGGCCACCTGTTCCTTCTGCTTGTAAATCCTGCAATGCTCCCTTCGCTTCTACAATGGATTTATACCTTCCATAAAAGTTGTTGCTTAGCTTCGTCCTGCCTGCACCAGTATCAAACGTGTAAGGCAGCTCCTCTCCGTTAAACGCTAAATAGATCACTGGCTTTAAGCCGTCAATGATCATGTTTGGCTTAACGTTTCCTTTTGCATTTTCTTTATTAACAGTAAGCTTTGTTTGTTCGGTAAAGGTCAGGGTCCCAAAATTGCTGATGATGGGGAATCCTATAATTCCATTGATCTTGTAAACACCTCCTCCAAAGCTTAAGGAGCTATCAGGAAAAACCAGGAACACCGCATTAGAAACATTGATACCACCAACATTTAAACGCTCCGCCACAGCTAATTTCACTGGGTTCGCCAAGCCGGTGATGCCGCTTTTAACAGGTATCGTAGCATCACTGACAAATGTGACACCCAATTGATGGGCATAGCTTTCGGACAGGACAGAAAGTCCCGCTCCCGAATCAAACACCATGTCGTGAACTGCTCCTGATGCCTGTACCGGAATATTTAAAAGGCCTGCTTTATCCTTCTTTAACTGGATCTCCTTGCCACGTACTTGCTCCACCTGTTGTGCCGGCACTGCGGAAAGCAATTTCCATAACCTCAAGGCCTCTGCTTCGTCCTGGTATTCCTCTGGACTATAAAACTCTCTGAAAGTTGAAAGCAGCAGGTCTCCTGCCTGGGCAGCACCTTTATAATCAAAGAGCTTTATGCTATTATCGTACATCGTCTGCAAGACAACATAGGAGAGTGTATCCTTTGCCGATAGCTTCGCAGGTACAACCTTTACAGACTTAAGCAACTGACTTGACTTTTTGGCCTTGCCGTAAGCATTGTAAATCGTGGCCTGGTAGACCTTTTGAGTCTTTCCATCAAGCAGGCTGTTATCCGCTATTATTTGTGAAAGCGCGGGAAAGTCTTTCCTGTGATAAAGGTCATACAGGACCTTTGCTTGACCAAACGAACTGCTTATTGAAATAAAAAAGAGAAGGAACAACAGGACTTTCTTCTTTGGGACACATGGTTTTTTAATCATTCTCATAATTCGATGTTGATTCTAATGCAACTACCTGTTTAGAAGAGAGCATGCACCATTTTCTAATTGTAATTAAAATATAAGTGACAGAAGGTTGAAATAGCCCTGGAAGCTCAGAAGAGCAAATGCCCCTGGAGAACCCGTTGTAAAACTTCGAGGTACACCTGAACATGAGCAGCAAGTTACGTATATACTCCCCGATAGAGGAAAAATATGAGGAAACGATACGGCATGGTCCCATCTTTTAAGTCAAATATTCCCGCACAGCAGCCTGCGCCAGCGCTTTAGATAAATTTACAAAGTTTATCGCTTTGGAAAAGTTGTTATATGGCAGTAGGGCTTTCGGGTTGGTACAGGCTGTGATAGCCGTTTATGTTCCTGCTTTAGCAACACTTTCCAGTAACTTGTTCCTTTTTACCGGATATTCTCCTGACTTGATCAGGATGATAACCTCGTTTAGCTTAGGCTGCCAAGTTTCCTGAAAAATGTACTCCTGCCCTCTTCCTTTAATTGCTGCTGGTACAGATTGGATCTACAGGTTTGCTTTGTTGTCAATAACGTTTCACGCCTGTCTACAGCACTCAGAAGGAGGGTTTCCTGAATCATTCTGAAAGTAAGTGAAATACATTAACAGACCTCATCGCTACTCTCCAACTATAACAACCATCAATGGCATAGCCCCTATGGCAATTCAAAAGACTTTCATGTGGCGTTTGAAATAAAGATGCTAGTCCTAAAGTTCGGACGTCAATATCTGCACTTCTCAGAACTAATGCAGCAGATATAAAATATATATCTGGTATCGAAGGCATCACGTAATCCAGAGGCAAAAGTGCCTTACAGGCGAATTGGCAACCTTTTGTATACTTCAGCCCCTATATTTTTCACATTTACTGATTGTTGTAACTTATCAGATAGCTAAGGTGTAACACATACTTTCTGGTGCGCAAAGTTTTGCTGTAAAAGGCCTGCAGCACATTATCGCGCCAACAGGCCATTTTTACTCCTAAGTGATAACAGAGGGCTTTAGTTGCCGCCGGTGCGGTTTAGCTCGTCCAGGTTAACGCTGCGCTTTTTGGCCTCAAATTTGGCACCCTTGCTGAAGCGGTAGCGCAGGTTAACGCGCACGCCGCGTTGGCCTCGGTACTGTTCAATGGAGTTGATGTTGCCGTTTATTTCTGTTTCAAACATTTGTTTTTGGCTCTTAAATATGTCACTCACGTTCAAGGACAAGCTTAGCCTGTCATCTATAAAACTGCGCTTCAGGCCGGCATCTAGCCACCACTGGTCCTTGACCTGGTAGAGGCCGTACACCAGTGGGCCTTGGTAATTGGCACTGGCCTCCAGGCGTACCCCCTTCGGCAAAAGGATGGTATGGTTGCTGTTAGCAACTACAGACATCTGGCTATTAACCACTACCCCCCCTGCTGTCACGTTCGTGTACTCCTGGAACACAGCTGTTATGTTGTTGCTGGCCTCCCATTTATCCGAAATACGAACTGGAGCGACCAAGGTGGCGGTGGCACTTTTTAGGCTTTTCACGTTTTGCTGTTGAAACACAGTGGTGTTGGTTTGGGGGTCTTGCTCCGGCACCTCAGCCATATAGTCTTTGGTTACTGCATAGCCCAACACCAGGTTGTAAGTCTGCTTAAAAGTCTGAGTCACCTCAAAAGAATTAATATACTGCGGCTTCAGGAACGGATTTCCCTGGGCATAGGTATAAGGGTCAATGTAAAAAATAAAAGGGTTGAGGTTCTCGTAATTTGGCCGGTTGATGCGGCGGCTATACTTGTAACCGACTTGGTACTTGTCGCTCACCTTCTGCTGCAGAAAAAAGGTAGGGAAGAGGTTGAGATAACTGCGGTCCGTTTTTTCATTCTTCGTAAGCGAGTTGCCCCTCGATTCTGTTTGCTCGGCACGCAGACCTGCCTGCAAGCTCCACGTGTCGCTTAGGGTTGCTGAGAGGCTGCCATAAGCGGCATAAATATCTTCGGTGTAGATAAAGTGGTTGCTGCGTTTGCCATCCAGTTGGCTTTGTCCGTCTTCTATTTCATAAAACCGCAATTCATTATCTGACTTTACATGACTCACTTTGGTGCCTAGTTCCAGCTTTGTTCCCTTCGTCAGCTGTTTGGCAAAGTCTACTTTAGCGGAGTAGATGTCGTAGCGAGTAGGGTTCTCGTTGCGAAGGAACTCCACCGAATCGGGAGCACTGTATGCAAGGGAGCTGTATTGGTTTTGGAAAGAGGCCGCGTCTTCGCTGCTGATGTGCACGTAGTCCAGATCAGCGGAAAGAATGGTTCCGGTAGTGTCAAGCTTACCCAAATAGTGGAGGTTGAAAGTACCGTTGGCATACTTTGACTTGTCCTGGTTCCTGGCGTCGATGTACTGGGTCTTATATCCTCGCAGGTAAGTTCCAGTGTTAAAGTACATGTCATCGCGGTTAGTGGTAATATTGGCCATGGCCCCGATGCTGTGCCTGGCATTCAGATCGTAGTCGGTGCCCAGGCGCAGTGAAGGCTCCATTCTTTCGCTCTGCTCGTACCCTGTCTGTTCGAACTTGGTCGTGTTGCCGTCTTCGCTTAAAAACAAGCGGTTCATCGTCATGTCGCGGTAGCGCATGCGGCGGTTTAGGTTAATGCTTCCGAAAGAGTTCCAGTTGCCATTCTTATGGCTGATCTCGGCACCGGAAGTATAGGTGCTGAGGCTGTTGAATTGATAGCCACCATACACACTGCCATTCATGCCTGAGTCCTGCCCTTTTTTCAAATTGATGTTGATGATACCTGATGCTCCTTCCGCATCGTATCGGGCCGAAGGGTTGGTGATGATCTCCAGTTCCTTTAGGTTCTCAGCCGACATGCTCTGCAGCAGGTTCTGCAGCTCCTTTCCACTAAGATATGAACGGCGGCCGTTCAGCATCACCTGCACACCTCCTTTCCCGTTGAGCTGAATATTACCATCCTGGTCCACCCATACGCCTGGTGACTTAGTGAGCACCTCGTAAGCTGTGCTGCCTTCAGCCATTGCCGTACCTTCCACACTTACCACCATCTTATCTGGGGTGTTGGTAATGGTGGGACGCAGCGTTTGCACCTGCACTTCTTTCAGGGTCTGTACATCGGGCTTTAGCTGTAGCGAACCAAAGTCTTTGCTAAAATTGGGATCCTTTACTTCAAAAACCGGCGTTTGCGCTTCGAGGTAACCCAGGGCATTGAGCTTGAGTTTATATTTGCCCGTAGCCGGCGTTTTAATCTGGAACTTTCCATCCATGTCAGTGATGGCACCGGTAATTACTTTGCCGGTTGCAGCCTCCAGCACAGCCACATTAGCGAAGCCCACGGCTGGGCCTTCTACTTCAACTACCAGCCCCTGCAGCGAGCCACCGGTTTGCGCGAAAGCCAAGCGGCAGCCACAAAAGAGCAAAAACGCGAAAATAAGGTACATTTTTTTCATAGTGTCATTTAATTTTGTACTGTTAATGTTATACTTGATGGTGTAAATTTATTATATAGTACTTTGCATAACAAGGTACTATATACATAACCCACAATATATTCTACGAACTCCCGGAAATTCTCTTCGAACAGGGGGATAGAAGCCTGTAACAGTGGTGAATGGTGCAATTCCTTGCTGGAAGGGTATCCCAATATGTATAAGGTTGCTTACGGATCAGAAATTTATGCTTTGGTCGGTTTGTTGTTCCAAGCCTCACAACTCAACATCGTATCTGTGCCGTGCAATTAAATAAATCGTATGTACCCCTAACTTCGAGGAGTACTATTTTCCCTTTTGTTACATCTGTCAAAGTAGCTTTTAGTCACTTCAGTAGTGCTTTCATCAAAGGAAAGAGCCCAACTTGTGTTTCTTCCCTTCTTAAGTGCCTTCAGTACATTTCAAAAGCGGAGAGCCACGGGCAATAAATAGGCTTGGAAAGCAACTCCAGGCTGCCCTCTGCCGCTAACTCCACTTCCCCCGTTTTTCCACTACTATGGGTATCGATATTCTCCCAAGCTACCCATGCCTCCCATCTAGGGTTTTCAGCTAACAATCCATCCAGAGGCAGTACTAACTGCTCATGTTTCTTGCATTACGCTATCAGCACGAGTGTATAGTATAAAGCTTATTAGCGTATTGGCAGCATAGCTGTCTTGTTAACATTGTCCCCATTTATGGCAATACAACAGCTCTTCTGTCCGCTTTAAATTAAAATTTCAACCATAGTGGTCAAGGAAAAGAAAACAACCGGACACCAAATCAGTGGTGATAAGCTTGCTGCTCATTTCCACCTGTGGTTAACTTATCCGGAGGCCATTCTTTATTTTCATTTCAGGCTGAAGCAGAACTACTTCATTATCATCACCCATAGTTCCAAGTATAAGGCATTCGCTCATGATGTTGGCGATTTGTTTGGGAGGAAAGTTCACCACGGCGACGACCTGTTTTCCTACCAGGCGCTCCGGGGTGTATCGCTTTGTGATTTGTGCTGAGGTTTTGAGAACCCCAAGTTCCCCAAAGTCTACCAATAGCTTATAGGCAGGCTTTCTAGCTTCTTCAAATACTACTGCTTCTGTAATCGTCCCTACCCGCATGTCCACGTTCGTGAAATCCTTCCAGTTTAATAGATGCTTACTTTTGTACTCCATTGCTTTTTATTTGATTTTTAAACATTTGCCGTCTCTTATCCAAAAAAGTGAAGGAACTAAAAAGACTATTCCATCCTCGTCCTGTCAATTTAGGCTATGTAAACAAGAAGTCTCAATACCTGTTACTGCCCATCAGGACGAGAGCATGCTCTCTACTGAGCTAACGCCTCCTTGAGCTTGACGTAGGGCATGGCATTCGTGTGCATCGCAAACACCTGGTCCACCCTCAACCCATAGCGGTTCACGGCAGCCACTACCTCTGCCACATACGCTTTTTGGAAGAAGCTACCGTCCCGGTTCAACTGCACCAGGTCACTGGCATACAGTAGCCTGTGCTCCGGGAAATACACCAGCATCATACGCTCGCCGCTCTCCCCGCGCACAGGGTACAACTCCATGCGGTTCTTCCCCTCCCCGATGCTTTTCTGCGTGGCCACAGGCCTGACCTTTGCTCGTTGGCCAGCCTTTCCGGAGGCAGCGGCGAGCCGCTGCAGGAAGGGCTTGTTCAGGTCTAAGGCATAAATGGGCAAACGCCGGCGGGCGCATTCCTGTATACCGGCCACGTGCGGCCAGGCATCGGAAGTGCTGATCACCCCCTTCACATGAAGGCCTGGGTAACGCCGCTCTGCCTCTGCCAATACCTTGGCCGTATAACCGCCGGAGATCGGTGCCTCCAGCATGTAAACTTCTTTGTCCTGCTTAATAAGGGCCACATTCCAGAAGCCTGGGATTAAAAGTACGCCGGGAACAATCTCTTGTAATTGTTGATCGGGCCTCCCTAGCGGCAACTCGTCCAGTCTTTGAATAGGCTGGACGGCAAAGGCTTTTTTGACAGCCCCCGGAATATGTATGGTTTCCTCCGTGATCTCCTTGTTCAGCTCAAGGGATATAATTGTCAGTTCCTGATAGGGCTGGCCGTTGCGGTACAGGTTGTACTGGAGCGGATACAGGATTCCCTCGGCAGTCAGTGACCAGAAGGAAAAGAACATATCGTTCCGCACCTTGCCCCACACCGCCCACATCAGGTCATGCGGATAGGTTCGCTTCATCTGCAGGAGAGTTGGCAGATAGGTATGCACGTTGAGAAACAAACGTACCTCCTGGTCGTGCACTGTAAAGCCTATGCCCTTGTGCGGCACCCCCTGCAGTACCGTGTCCCGCAGGACATGCAGGTCCGCTGCCCTTCCAGCTCCTAACAATACCTGTTCCGGGGCAAACTGCAACACCTCCCGGGCCTCCTCAAGTTGGCTTTGCCTGCCTGGCACCAGTTGACCTGTCGGAACCTGCAGAGCCACAGCATTGTCCTCGTATAGCAAAGTGTTCCCTTGCCACTCAGACTGCTGCACATTGCGGCTTTCTTTCTTCAGGTACAGACGCTGCCGGGCATAATCACGCTCTTGCGCCACCTGATGGTAGTTGACCAGCCATGGGCCCTCCGGTCGCTCTGACTGCTCCAAGAAGTAGGTATGGCCAATAGCCTGTAGCCGCATTGTCTGCAGCTGTCTTAGCCTTTCCTCCCCGCCCATCGCGGCCAGACTCTTGTCCACTAAGGCTTTGGCGGATTGGAGGCCTATGGTAAAGGCAGGATGTACAAGACAGTTGCATAACAGCCAGAAGGTGATTAAAACTGTTTTTTTCATCGTTTAGATAGTAGTAGTGTGAGAAACAGCCCTGCACCCCCTTCGGGCAAGGCATATTGTTCCCGTCCCCGAACTCAGGAATGGGGTTAACTGAAATCAGGGGGTCAAACCTTAGCTGGTAAGGTGGTTACGGGATTTGCCTTCAATTCATACCGGAATTGGGATGGGGTCAGATCGGTGTGGTCCTTGAAGTGCTTGGAGAGGTAGTGAACACTACTGAACCCCGTTTGAAAGGCGATGTCGGTGAAGGTTAGGTCTGAATACTTGAGCAACTCCTTTACCTTATCAAGCCTTCTTTGAATAAAATACTGATCAATGGTTATGCCTTCTGTCTGAACGAAGGCTTCATTGAGGGAACTGTAACATGTATTGAGCTTGTCAGTCAGGACGGAGGACAGCTTCTTTTTTTCCTCCATCTGCCGTAACTCAGCCTCCACAATCTCCTTGATCTGGCAAAGTAGCCTGGTTTGCCTGTCTATCAACAACTCAAAGCCTAGTTTGGAGAGTATTTCCTGGATTTCCTGGGTAACTGACTCATCTAAGGGGTGCTGTAACAAGACTTTCCCCAAGGTTACCTCCTGTACAGCAATACCCCTGTTTTCCAGTTCTTTCTGCAATACAGCAATACACCTGTTGCAGACCATGCCTTTGACCAATATTTCAATTTCCATAGTTATTTATTGTGTTTTCCCTTTGAAATTAGGTTAATTGCAGGTCAAAGTTCAGAAGAATACCCGCCTTACGTTTTATACTTTTTTACCTAACCGTTACATAATTTCAGGCGCTCCCGCTGCCAGTTGTCCTTTTTCGCTTTCATTACGCCATGTGACCACCCCCTTGATCCTGAGCGAGGCGCCCAGGTCCTCGTAAAACCTAATAGCCCGGTGGTTGTCCTTTTCGACCTCCCATTTCAAATGGCTAAGGCCCAGGCGTTCCGCCTCCTTCCTGGTGTAAGTCATAAGTTGCTGGCCTACCCCCAGGCTCCTATAGCCAGGCTTGACAAACACATCATCGATACCCAGGAAAGTACTCCCGGCCCATATCGAAAAATTTAAGGTATAGGACACATACCCTACCAGCTCCCCGGCTGCCTCGGCAACAAAGACACCAAAGGAAGGATGCTCCCTAAAAGCCTGGGCTACAAACTGCTCCCGATCGATCTTTACATACTCCAGCTGGTCATGGTGCACGGCCAGGTCCCGCATCATTCCTAAAACGGAATCTGTATCCGCTTTGGCCATATTTCTTATAACTATTTTCATATTAACTATACTGTTACCATGTTTAACTTTGGAGTTTCATTAAATAGGTGCCGGTTGCAAGCCCTGTCGTTAATTTTACAGCAGCATGCTTCCTTTCGTTTCTTCAGAAAGGGACTGCTGCAGTTCCAACAGGTGGCCTGTGGCTCCTGGGAGGCAGGGAAGGCAAATACCTCTTGCACCAGATCTCCTCCTGCTCTCCCCGCTCCTTCCGGAAGAAAAATCAGCCTTTTGTCCTTTGCCACACTCACCAACCCCATCTGCTCAAAACCTGCTTTCTGGATGCCCTTCCGGGAAGCCATGTTCTCCGGCGCATGCAGGATCCAGAAGGTGTGCGCCCGGTGCCGCTCCACACGTAGGATGTGCTGCAGCAGGCGCGTGTAAATGCCCCTGCCCTGGAAGTCCGGAAGTGTCCTGAAATTCCAGAGGTAACGGTGCCGGAGGGGAAGGATGAAGGAATGGTCTAACTCACCGATATGCGCTTTGCCCTGAGCCACCCACCCAAAGGCGGCGGGGACACCGTGCAGGTAGGCAACATAGGCTTTGTTGTCATCAGAAAAACGACGGGAAGCCTCCTCCCGCGTTATCTGCCCCATGGCAGACATGAAAGAAGGGTCATCACTTTCCCTGATCTCCAGACCGGCTATCAAAGCAAGCAGGTGGAGTTTCTCATTTTTTGTGAAGGCGTACAACATAAACTATGATTTAGTGATCAGTAGATGAACTTCAAAAATTAAGCTTTGCCCATGAGGTGAGAAAAGCCTCAGCTCTTCTTTTCAAAGACATAGAGCACACCGTGCTGGGGCCGGTTAAGCTTTTTGCCGGAGAAACCAGCCCGCACCAACAAGCGGCTCATGATCTCCATGGTAAAGGCATGACTGACCACAAGTACACGGGACCCGTTCTGGCCGGAAAGCTGAGAGAGGAACTTATTGATGCGTCTTTCCAGCACTGATTGCCGCTGTGACTGGCTGTTAAAGTTGAAAACGATCGACAGCCGTACCAGCGTTGCCCAAAGTAGGAAAGGCAGCCTGGGGTTCCCCTTGAAAAGCGGGTCCGGGAAAGGCTCATTCAATAGTTCGGTGCTGACCGTGGGCCCTGAATAAATGGCCGTCGCCGTGTCATGTGCACGACGTAGCTGGCTGGTGTAACAAATATCCCAGGTATTGCCTACCTTCAGCTGCATCTGCTGTACAGATGCTTGGTTGTACCCTTCGAACCACTGCAACACCTGAGCCTGCGAAACCAAGCCCTTCAGGAACGGGTGTTGTACCGGGAAATGCCTGACCAAGCCTACCTGTGTAAGTGTATGCATATGTGCTTGTCGATAAATGAAGAAATCTAGTCTAGGATCAGGCGGTCAATACATGAAGCCGCCCTTTGGGAAACTGGTGCTGCTCAACCCTTACCTATGACAATGATGCCCTGAAGTTTGGGTAGTTTCTACAGGAGATGTTGTACCATCAATCACCTCAAAGTTAGCCATCATACCCGCCTCGTGGTGTTCCAGTATATGGCAGTGGTACATCCAGATACCAGGGCGATTGTCTGGAAGCCAGGCTATTTTGACCGTGCTTTTCGGGGGCAGGTTGTAGGTATCTTTCCAGGCCAGGAACCCGGGTGCTTTGCCGTTCTCTTCGATCACCTGGAAGAAGAAACCATGCAGGTGAAACGGGTGGTCCATACCGCTTGCATTCGACACTTCCCACACCTGCAGCTCTCCTACCCGAACAGGCTTGTCATTGACATGCATGTCGTTGTTCACCAGGAAGTCCATTCCATTCTTCAGGCTTGCCTCCACAGAGAACTTCACTTTTCTGGTGACAGTAGCGTCCGGAAGGGCCAGGGGCATGATCTTTCGCAGGGTGTCTGGAATAAAAGCCACAGATGGCTTCGGCTCTCCTACCTGTATCATGCCGAAAGACTGCCGTTTGGCTTTAACGAATGTCTTCCGGTTATAGGGCAAAGACTCTATGGAAAACAACTCTCCCGCTTCGAAAGGACCAGCCACGATGTCCAGGCGCTCTCCTGGAATGATCAAGGCCTCTGTTACTGTTCTGGGGCTCTCCAGAAGCCCCCCATCCGTACCGATGATGCGGAACTCCCTCCCGCCCAGGTGCAGGACGAAATACCGGGCACTGGCGGCATTGATGAACCGCCATCTTTCTGTTTGGCCAGCAGCCATATCCAAGATGGGAAGCTCCTTGCCGTTTAGCAGCAAGGTATTCCCTTCCCGCCCGTCATGCCGTTCTACCATGCGCGGTATAAACCAGCCTGGCTTTGTGAAGCTGTGATCTGCCGAAAGCTTCATGTCATCCACCAGGAACACCCTTTCCCCATCCGTGGCCGGATCCTGCTCATCAGTCACAACCAAGGCCCCGTACATGCCCCGCTCCATCTGAACGGTCTCGTTTGCGTGCGAGTGGTACCAGAACGTACCGGCATCCGGAACAACAAAACGGTACTCGAACTCCTCTCCTGGCGCGATAGGCTTTTGCATCTCACCGGTTCCGTCCATCGAAGCTGGCAGCCGTATCCCATGCCAATGGACCAGGGTCGGCTCATCCAGGTTGTTCTTTACCTTCACCACCAGGGTATCCCCCCTTCTGGCTTTCAGCACAGGACCGGGAACCTGCTGATTGAATCCCCATGCCTCAATAGTCTTTCCTGGCGCTAGTTCCCAGTTGAATACCCCGGCGTTCAACTCGTAATGAATGGTGTTTGGTTGTGTCATATTTTTCATAGTTTTTTATTGGAATAGTTCGTGATGTTTTACCTGGATGACTTGGATTGTGGCAGGTGGAAGCGCGTTTCCACCTGCCTGTCCCTTAGCTGCAGCAAGTGCATCCGCAAGCACAGTCTTTACCGGCACAGCGCAGGCCGCAGTTACAGTTCGTAAAGCCGCGGCTTCCGGATAAAATGTTCTTTTTCATAGTTCTTTCTTATATGGTGAATGAGTATGGGACAAAGGTACAGCAGCCATGCCCCCTCTGCTTTATAATAAAGAAGCTATGCGTTACATAATTCCAAGAAAGGCCATTTATACTACCCTAGCGGCTGGTGCATAGTTTTATCACCTGCTTACTGCAGCAGGTGCAACCGAACCCAGTCGCGTATGTACCGCTTGCTCTCTTCAGAATAAGGCAAAGCCCGCGTAGTACCTGCATGGCAAAAGGCAGCGACCTTGAAGGAGTGATTCGCCCCCCTGACCGTCACCGTCTGCAGGTGGGCAGGCAGCGCCTGTGGGAAGAGCTGCTGTAAAGCACCCAGGGCATAGGCAGGCGAGACCAAGGCGTCATTTTCCCCAAACAGCAGCAGCAAGGGGCGCTGGACCTGTGTGAGGTAGGGGGCCGGGTCAAACCGCTTGATGGTTTTCAACTGTTTCCAATTCTCCTTGAAGGGCAGCAAGGAGGCCAGGAAAAAGTCCCGGTTCACCATCCGGAGTGCTTTCTCCCGCGCAGCAGTTTCCGGCAGCTGCTCCTGGCACATTAACCTACTCGCGTAGTCATTGCGCACCTGCTCCCGGACACTGAACGTGGGACCAGCCAGCGAAATGCCCCCCACAAAGGTCTCCGGGTACTGGGCAAGGCATACCTGCGTAATCCACCCGCCCTGACTGTGACCGACAACCGCAATTCTCTCACTGTCAATATAGGAAAGTGTTTTCAGGTAGTCCGCCGCCGCCTTGGCATCGGCGGCTCTCCCTTCAAAGTCCGTGCTGAACCATTTTCCTTCAGACGCGCCTACCCCTCGTTTGTCGAAATAAAAAAGCGCCACACTATCCAAAGGCAGGTTGTTCTCCAGTAGTGCCGCGACAAAGGGCGCATAGCTGGCAACAGACGATTCCTTGCTGGACCCCACGCAGAACACGATGGCCGGCACCTTCCCCTGTAAGTTGCGCGGTACCACCAGCTGTCCCGCCAGGGTATACCGGCCACTTTGGAAATTAATCGGCATCCTCCTGTAAAGCGCCGTGCTGTCTTCTACTTGACCCAATGATAGGGGTAGCGGAAAAGCGTGCAAGGGGCTTGACAAGAGGAAAAGCAGGAAAAGCAGGAAAACAGCCCGCCCGCTTTTACGCTCCGACAGGGTCTGTCTGTTCAAATACATCTGTTTACCTATTAGCATAGTGACTGTTTAACAACCTTAGACGCACTGTAAGGGGTCCCCTGAATTGTTATCTTGCGCACGGTAAACCTTTCAGGAGAAAGATACTGTTCTATAAAGGGCAGGTCCGGCGCGTAATAAAATGCCCCGCCAGGTTTTAGGCTCTCCAAAATCTCCATGAAACGCAATGCATAAAGCCGATGATCCCCGTTCACTCGCAAGTGGTGGTGCTGAAAATGGTTGGAGAACCCCAGGTTGCTGATGATGGTTCCCCAGCGCGCCCGGGTCAGGTCAAACTCAAACCAGTCCGCCTGGTACAACCACTCGCTACCCGTCGCATTGCGATCAAGACCGAAAGCCTCCACGCCTAAACTTCTAAGTTGCCTGACCAGGAAAGCCTGCGAACCACAACCCAAATCCAGAACCGGTTCCTGCAGTGTCCCAAGATCAACCTGCAGCAGCTCTAGCTGTGCCTGCGCCGAATATTCTCCACACACTACCTCGGATTGGAGGTAGGGTTCTGAGGGTTTGTAAAGGGCTTTGGCAAAGGGGTTGGAGCTTTTGACCCACCCCTGCAGGGACCGGTAGTGCTGGCTGGCTAATTCAGCTATTGTCTCCTCCTCTACAGCATCAGGCAGGTCCTTGATCCTGCTGAAGAGATTTCTGTACAACCTTTTCAGTACATCCCTGTCAAAGCTGTTGAAATGATAGAACTGGTTAGCCTGACACAGGGACTCCAAAGCTTTGTCTACCAGCAGACTGCTTAATGCCTCCACCTGAGACGTGTTCATCCGCTTCAGCGCCTGCAAATTATTTTTTATATAAGCAACGGTCGCCGGGGCAAAGCCAAAATCTGAAAATTCCTCCTCGCAAAATAGATTTTTCTTCCTGTTATAAAGGAACTGGTTTTTAAGTTGATTCTTTAATGTTTCCATAGTTTAAAATTTGCAGATGGACAGCTTCAACTGCCCGGGAACAGGCACTTAATCCCACACAAGCGGCCTGGGCACTTGAAAAGCACGTAAGTACGTCAGCAGCTGCCCCGTATGTACCGCCTCATGGTAAGCGATCCGAAGCAGGTAGTCCCCTAATTTCCTACGCTGCCCTACCTCTGAACGAATAATCTCCACTTCCTGGAGCTCCTCACCTGTATACCTCCTCACAGTACTTATAAATTGCTCCCTATATGGCTGCGCGAATTCGAGTTCGAACGCGACATCCCGGTAGGTCACATCCTTCCAAGGGGAAACATAGTCAACCAGGTTACCCCTGTTCTGTACGATCCGGTGAAACAAATGCTCCCCTTCCAGCACGTGACGCACCATTTCCAGGCAGGTCATCGCACCGGCGTCAGGTTTCCAGTCATAACAGGATGCAGGCATTGCCTCCCAGAGCTTCGTGCTCCGGCGTCTGATCTCTTCAAAGTTCAATACAAGATTTTCTACGGCGTTCATTTTATTCGTTTAATTTATGAGCAAGGTGCGTTTGGTGCAGGCATCAAGGATGCCACACTAAGATATAAGAGCTATTATACTGTTACAACATTAAATGATTATTTTCGAAGCAGCCCGTAAGGAAGCCATACCTCCCACTCCCCGGCTCCTATGCATACCCAAAGCTATCACTTAGCAGTAGGACGCCTCCGTAATGTCATCATTGTTCTCCATGACCGAAGCAAGTCAGATACCCTGAGTTCCTGCGCAGCATAGGCCTTCATTTTCTGTTCAGCAAGCGAGATAGTGCGTTTGTCAGCCTCTAAAAAGTTTCCACCATGGTATGGGGGCGCAGGATCATATTCGATCAAAAGTTGGATAGCCCTCGCTTCTTCCTCGCCAAAAACTTGACCTGCAATGTATAGCCCCAGGTCTATTCCTGCCGATACTCCGGCTGCCGTTAGGTATTTTCCCTCTGCGACAATCCTCCTTCGCATCGGCACCGCGCCATACTCCTCCAGCAGGTGAACTGTCTTCCAATGGGAGGTGGCCTTCACATGCTGGAGTAGGCCTGCCGCCGCCAGAATAACGGAACCGGAGCAAACGGAGGTGGTCCAACGGCTAGTTCTGTCGATCTTCTTGATCCAGTGCAACAACTTCTTGTTGCGCATCTCACGGACAAACGTGATTCCGGACCCTGGGATCAGCAGCAGGTCAGCACTGTCCACCTCATCGATGGAGTAGTTAGCCTGCAAATGTACAAAGCCTGAGTCAGCCGTTATCTCCCCTTTTTTTTCGGCAACAAACATGACCTCCGCACCGGGCATAAACCGCAGCACTTCATAGGGGCCTATTGCGTCAAGCATGGTCATGCCTTGATAGATGTAAATGACTATTTTCACTAATGTATAAATTTAAAGAAGGAATAGAACCTTTCTAGTGAGACATGGGATTGAACACCTAAAGCATTAACGGCTAACCCCGGTGGCAACGGACACAGCGGAAGCTCCGAAATAACCGACTGCCCCTCCTGAAATATTGCCCGGGGCATTGGCAGGAGTTTTTTCAAACGGTCCTCCGCTTGCATGCTGTTGATTCTTAAGGGCTAACCAGAACTCGTATGCCGCTTTATCCAGGGCGTACAGCTCCACCGTGAAAGCGTCCCCAGCCTGTAGGCTTACCCCCATGTTCGCATGTACCGGCCTGTCTTCAAAGAGCTCATCGCTCTCGACTGCCAACTCATCGGGTTTACGTTCCCCGTTCACTGTCACGTCCCAACGGTAGTAATTTCCCTTACCGGCCGGATCGCGGAAATGGATGTACGGGAAATAGCCTTCTTCCACCATGTGCCCCTCCGCTTTGTAGACAAACGTCAATGAATCTATCGGAGCGACAGCAGGCATGTAACTCTGAGCGGTATACTCCTTCCCACTTGTCATTACCTTCAGGTAGTACGTGTTACCGGGCTGCCCCTGCAATATACTGGTCTGGTATAGTCCCTCGCTCACCTGCTTTAGGGTATCGATCGTGCCCAGGTTGTCGGATACAATCACAAGAGCGCCGTTCACGCCTGCGGCAGTTCCCTCCTCCAGGTAACCTTTCGTGGAGGTGAGGCGCACACTGTATGGTCCGGGCTGATCTGTAATAAGACCATCAACAACTAGTTTGGTATCGGTTGATCTGAGTTCGTAATCGATCACTTCCTCACAGCTCGTCAGGCCCAGCACAAGCATAGCCATCAGGTAAATAAATGTCTTTTTCATAATTATATGGCAGTTTGAATTAGAAATTAAAGTTATAGGTCAGCGATGGCACCAGGCCGAACAGGTAGATCTTTACTGCCTCCGTTTTGCTCCTGTCGTCTTCGTTCTCACGGAAGTTAATGGAGAAGGCATTTTTACGGGCATAAGCATTGTACACCGACAGCGTCCAGGAGCTGTGGTATTTCTTGAATTCATTCTCCGGCTTTTCATAAGTGGCGGACAGGTCCAGCCGGTGGTAGTCCGGTAGGCGGTAGCCATTGCGCTCGGAGTATACCGGGTAGGTTCTGCCGTTGTATTCATAGCGGCCGACGGGCATGGTCACCGCCCCACCGGTACTGTAGGTCCAGTTGGCACCCAAGTTGATGCTTGGAGTGAACTGGTAGGCCAGCACCAGGTTGCCGGAGTGGCGGCGATCGTAGCGAGGCGCGTAAGGTTTGCCGTCGTTGATGCCCGGTACCGTGCGCGCCGTTTTCGATAAAGTGTAACTTACCCAGCCTGTCAACTGACCTTTCTGCTTGCGCAGGTAAAACTCAGCCCCGTAGGCTTCGCCCGTACCTCTTAGCAGTTCTGTCTCCAGGCGCTCGTTCAGCAGGATCTCCGCGTAGTCTTTGTAGTCTATTTGGTTGTCCATCCACTTGTAGTATACCTCTACCGAGCCTTCAAACATGTTATCGGCAAAGTTGCGGAAGTAGCCGGCGGCCACCTGGTCAGCCACCTGCGGCTTTACGTAGGTCCCACTCGGGATCCACACGTCGAATGGCAGCGAGGAGGTGGAATTGGAAACCTGGTGCAGGTACTGCAGTGTGCGGTTGTAAGATGCCTTAACAGAGCTCACCTCGTTCAGCTCATACTTTGCCGCGATACGCGGCTCCAGGCCACCATAGTGCTTGATCTTCTCAAAACGATCATAGGTAACCGTGTCCACTGGCATCTCGAATGCCTCATCGTAGAGGTACACACTCCCCGGCCCCATGTTCGTGAAGCTGGACAGGCGCAGGCCATAATCGACGGTCAGCCGGTCAGACAGGCGGTGCTCGTTGCTCAGGTACACGGCGCCTTCCAGGGCACTGGTTGCGTTCAGCTTCATCGCACTTACAAAAGAATTTTCCCCCGGCTTCACCTCGGCAGGCATGAAATTGTGGAAGGTCAGGTGCACGCCAAAGCGCAGCTGGTTGTTGGGATTTAAGAAAAACGTGTAGTCATTCTTGATGCTATAATCCTTGATATGGGACTTCCAGGTAAAAGCTGACTCTTCGGCCTTGGAGCCCAGGGCATAGTCAAAATCAGAGAAGATAAAGGTCGTGTTGGAGAAAAGCCTGTCACTATATAGGTGGTTCCAGCGCACGGTGGCCGTCGCATTCCCCCAGTTCATTTGAAAATCCTTGGTCCCGGCCACATCACGCCCAAAGTAGCCCGAGACAAACAAGCGGTCCTTGTCGTTCAACGTATAATTTACCTTGGCATTCAGGTCATAGAAGTATAAATCGTTGCCTTTGATGTTCTCATCGCCGCTCAACCCAAAGAACATGTCGGCATACGTGCGGCGGCCGGAAAGCACAAATGAGCTTTTGTCTTTCACCAGGGGGGCTTCCACCGTCAGGCGGCTGGAAATGGTCCCGATGCCTCCGGACACCTCCATCTTCTGGTTGTTGCCCTCTTTCATTCTGATGTCAAGGAGCGAGGAAAGCCTGCCCCCGTGCTGCGCCGGAATGCCGCCCTTATAAAGTTGCACATCCTTGATGGCGTCGGCGTTGAATACGGAGAAAAAGCCCATCAGGTGCGAGGCGTTGTACACCGGAGCCTCGTCCAACAGGATCAGGTTCTGGTCTGCCCCACCGCCCCGTACATAGAAGCCGGAAGTCCCCTCGCCGGCCGTCTGCACCCCTGGAAGCAACTGTACCGCCTTTACGATGTCTACTTCCCCCAGCAGCGCCGGCATATTTTTGATATCTGACACCTGCATCTTCAGCGTGCTCATCTCCATGGAGCGTACATTGTTGTCTGCCTTTCGTGTGGTGATCTCCACTTCTTTCAGAACAGTCGGATTCGTTGTCAACGCTACATCCTCTCTCCTGCTGTCATGCAGCTCCAGCTCGGTCGTCTGCGCCATGTATCCCAGGTACGTGTAGATCAGCGTATATTTGCCGGCAGGCAGCGTCAGGGAATAAAACCCATAGCCATTCGTTCCTACGCCTGTCTGGGGAAGCTCCTTTACACTGACGGATGCACCGATCAATGTTTCACCGGTTGCGCGGTCCTTTACATAGCCGCTCACCGTTACCGTCTCCTGTGCCTGTGCTGGCCATACGGCCAGGCAGAGCAACAGTCCTAAAGAGATCAATAAAATTTTTTTCATGGTTTTATATGTTGAAATTATAAATGCTTCCTTTCTTAGGCGGTAACCTGTTACAGCTTAATCACATGACAAAGGTAAAGCGACCTTTAGTGGTCCTTTTTATATAATATAAAGTGCGCGTTACATAATTTCAAGCTCTCCTCTCTTGGACCTGCCCTGTGGAGCGCATGCCACGCAGGCTGCCTCCGGAACTGTCGGATGTGCTAAAAATACAAAGGGGTGCTAGCAGCCATGCTCCTAGCACCCCTTTGCCCAATGCTGCCTTTGCTGGGATCAGCTAAGGCTGTGTGCCAACTGTTGCTTGGCGCGGAAGTACTGCGCTAAGGCCTTTTTCCCAAAATGTTTGAACACCACTGGGGTCACCAGCATATCAAGGGCTGTGGAACTGACCAGGCCACCCAGGATCACCGTGGCAACCGGGTAGAGGATCTCCTTTCCGGGCGCCGCAGCATCCATGGTCAGCGGCAGCAGAGCAAGCGCTGAGACCAGGGCAGTCATCAACACCGGAACCATCCGCTCCAAGGAGCCTCTGATGATCATGGTGTTACTGAAGGTCTCCTGTTCGTGCTCCACCAAATGGATGTAATGAGAGATCATCATGATGCCATTCCGGGTGGCAATGCCGGTCAGGGTGATAAATCCGACCAATGTCGCCACCGAGAAGACACCTCCGGTCAACAGGACAGCGACAACACTACCGATCAGGGCCAGCGGGATGTTTAGCATGATCTGAAGGGCAATGCGAGTAGACCTGAAATGCGTGTACAGCACAAAGAATATACCCACTACGGAGAACAAACTCAGGAGGATGATCCACCGGGTAGCTGCCTGCTGGCTCTCAAACTGCCCTCCCCACTGTACATAGTACCCATTGTCCAGGTGCAATTCCTGCCTTACCCGTTCCTGCATCTCCTGGACCGTACTGCCCAGGTCCCGGCCCTGTACGTTGGCCGACACGACGATCCTGCGCTGTGTGTTCTCGTGGCTGATCACATTGATGCTGTTCTCCAGCTCCACGCTGGCCACCTCCTGCAGGGGAACCACAGAACCATCAGCCAGGGCGATCGGTGTGCGGCGTATCGCCTCCAGGTCTTTTCGGGTAGCATCATCCGTCCGCAGGACAATGTCAAAGTTCCTCTGCCCGTCTATCACCTGCCCTACTACTTCGCCGTTATAGAACGTCTGCACGTCCCGTGCAACGCCCCCTGCCCGCAGTCCATACCTTTTTATGGCCTCCCTGTCCACCCTGATCAGGAGCTGAGGCACCATGACCTGGTTCTCTACCTGGACGTCCACAACCCCCTCCACTGAGCCAATGATGCCTTTCAGGGCCTGCGCCTGCATTCTTAACTCCGTCAGATCATTGCCGAATATTTTGATAGCCACCTGCGCCCGCACCCCGGAGAGAATATGGTCCAGGCGATGAGAGATCGGTTGGCCGATATTGATGCTGACACCGCGAAGCACTGCTAGCCTGGCGCGTATATCGGCCAGGACAACGTCACGCGCTCGCCCGGCCCCCTGCAGGGCCACATCGATCTCAGAATAGCTCGGTGGCTCGGCATGCTCATCTAACTCCGCCCTGCCGGTACGGCGGGAGGTGAGCTTCACTTCGGGCACTTTCAAGAGCTGTTGCTCGGCAATGCGTCCGATCTTTTCTGACTCCACCAGAGAGGTGCCGGCCGGTGCCACGATATTGATCGTGTAACTCCCCTCGTTGAACGGCGGCAAGAATTCGGTGCCGAAGAACGGAATGACAGCGACAGATCCAGCCACCAGCATCGCCGCCAGCGCCATCACCAGCTTAGTGCGGGCAAGCCCCCAGTGCAGCACCTTTACTTCCTGACGCTTGAGAAAGCGAACCAGTACACTATCCTCTGCCTCTGTCACCGCCTGAACGCCTCGGTTCCAAAACTGTAGCCGCGCATGGCGCAGGGTCTCCTTCCTGGAAAGCAAGTAACTACACAAGGCAGGTGTTACGGTCAATGACACCAGCAAAGAAGCCACAATAGAAGTAATGTAGGCAATACCAAGGGGAGTAAATATCCTGCCTTCTATCCCCTGCAGGTAGAAAAGCGGAAGGAAGACCAGCACCACAATAATAGTTGCATAGACAATCGAATTACGGACCTCACTGCTTGCCTCAAATATCACCTGCCGCAAGGGCTTTGGGGACGGAGAAACCCAGTTCTCCCTCAGCCTCCTGTACACATTTTCCACATCCACCACTGCATCGTCCACCAACTCGCCAATGGCAATGGCAAGCCCTCCCAAGGTCAGAGTGTTGATGGAAATGCCGAATGCTTTAAATGTAATGGCTGTGATCATCAGGGAAAGCGGAATCGCCGTCAGGGTAATAATCGTGGTCCTGAAGTTCAGCAGGAAAAGGAACAGGATGACGACCACCAGGATAAACCCGTCCCGTAGCGCCTCTTCCACATTATGGATGGAAGCATTGATAAAATCTTTCTGCTGAAAGACATCGGTATGGATCTGAACATGGTCGGGTAAACCATCTTTCACTTCGTTGAGCGCGCGCAGAATGTCCTCTGTGAGGGCAACTGTGTTCGCGGAAGGCTGCTTCTCAATGCTAAGGATCACCGCAGGCTCCCCCTTGAAAGACCCCTCCCCCCTTTTTAGCGCTGCCCCAAGTCGCACGTCCGCCACCTGGTGCAGCAACACCGGCTTTCCATTGCTTTCTTGCAGCACGATGCCACGCAGGTCTTCCAAGCTAGCAGCCCTCCCGATGGTGTTGATCAGCACTTCCGAACCCTGGTAGTCCATGAATCCGCCCGTCGCATTCAGGTTACTGTGGCGCAAGGCATCCTCCACGGCCGTAACAGGAATACCGTGCTGCCGGAGCTTCTCCGCAGATACCAGCACCTGGTACTGCTGCCGCTCACCGCCGATGGGAATGACCTGGGATACGCCCTTGACACTCATCAGCCTTCGCCGCAGCGTGAAGTCCGCCAGCGTCCGCAACTCGGACGGGGGCAGGGAATCAGAGGTAAGCGCCACCATCATGATCTGCCCCATCACCGAACTGATCGGCCCCAGTTGTGGCGTAATGCCTTCCGGAAGCTCGACCGTCTGAAGCCTCTCGGAAGTAAGCTGCCTTGCCTGATACACATCCGTGTCCCAGTCAAACTCCACGAAGACCATCCCAAGCCCGGCGGAGGCCACCGATCGGACCACCTCCACGCCTGGGGCTCCGTTGAGCGCCGTCTCAACCGGTAGATTCAACTGTGTCTCCACCTCCTCTGGCGCCAGGCCATTAGCCTCCAGGAACACCGTCACCCGTGGCCGGTTTAGATCCGGCAACACATCTACCGGTAGATTCAGCAGCGTTATGGTACCATATACCATCACCAGGGCTGACAAGGCGACGACGAGCAGCCTGTTCTGCAACGAAAACTGTATGAGCCGATTTAACATGCAATCAAGTTTTAGAATAAGGAAATTTGCCTCTCCGCAGGCTTACTGCCGAGAGGCATGATAAATGAATTAATGGGCTGCGTGCGTGCCCGCGACCGGCGATGCCGCCCCCTCCGCTACATTCAAAGTAAAATCAACCGTGTGTACTTTTCCTTTTGCCTTGAACTGGATCCAGCCCCTGTAGATCCCCGGCTCCTTGAACGTGGTGTTCAGATCAAATTTACTGTTTATAACCTCTGGGTGCACGTGTAGGTATTCCTTGTTCTTTAGACTGATCACCACCATGTGTGCCTTTGCTCCTAAAAAGTTTTCCAGCGTGTTCGGGTCAACCAGCTGCCCGTCTTTCAGCAAAGCCCCGGCAACATGGGCCGGCTCTCCGGCCTTAAGCTTTCCACCGGTGACGTCCAACGCCACGGTAAACTCCCCTGCTGTTGCCGTCAGCTGCTCCTTTGAGAAGGTTACGGCTGGCTTTTCCGGCCCATCCACCTTAAATGTGATCTTTTCCACCTGATGCGCTCCGCCAGATGGCTGGTAATCGGCAAACATCACGTAGTTGCCCCCGTGTCGGAAATGCGTTTCAGCGGCACCGGGCCCTGCCGTATACGGTTGTCCCTCAGCCAGCACTTTGATGTCGTAAGACCCGGATGCCTGGTACTCCGGGTGGATGTGTTCAAAGTAAGACAAGTCCTCGCTCACCACGATCAGGTGCACCTTCTTTTCATGCACTTCGTCCAGTGGTACGATCTCCGTAGCGTTGCCCTTTACCTTGGGCGTAAAAAACAGCAGGCCTTCCTTACCCGCCTCTAACTGGAGCGGTTTGCTACGGTAAAGCATCTGATACGAAAGGCCATTGTCCATTCCCCCGTCATCATGCACCAGAGCCATGCCGCACACCGGGCACTTTCCGGGCTGATCGTAGGTCTTGCCCTTTTCGCAGTTCATGCTGCAGCGGTAACTGTGTTGATGCCCCTGCGCCGTGGCAACGGTCTCGGCCTGGGCTGCCCCGGCATGCTCATACGTACCTGCCGTATCACAAGAGAACAGCAGTGCAGAAAGAGATAAAAGCGATAATAATCCTGTTGATTTCATAATTCTATTCTTTAATTGGTTTAGGTTTTATCTATTTAAATAAATGGTCTTTACTTGGTATACACTCGAGACGATGAGCCTTTCCCCTTCTTCCAGGCCTATTAAGATCACTGTTTCCCGCCCGTTATCCTGTCCCTTCAGGATGTGGCGGAGCCGTACCGTTTCCGCATTGTCCTTGACAAAGACGGCCTCTTTGCCGCCTACCTGTATGACAGCCTCCCGCGGAACGCTGATCCGCCCACTGGCAGCAGGCAACACGGCATGGACCCTCAGGTTCTCTCCTATCTTCAGCTCACCCTTCGGGTTCAGCACCTCAAACACCAGGCGACGGGACTGGTTTTCCGTGTGCACGGTCTGGGCAGCTGAAAGCAGCCTTAGCCCGTAGGAAGCACCGCTGCCGGAAGGATGCGTTAGGTAGTAATCCGTCACTTGCTGTAGCTTCAGCTCATCCATGGCGGGCAGCTGCGCCTCCACATATACCTTCTCCAGGCTGGTCACCTGAAAGAGGGTCTCCCCAGCGCTCACGAAGGTACCAGCCGTGTAGGAGAAAGGGGCAACCACCCCTGCGATCGGGGACGTTACTTGCACCAGTTTTGCGCCGGCACTCCCCCGGTTGTGCTGATACAGAATCCTATTCTTTTCTGCGGCCTGGAATCTTGCCTTGGCCTCACTCAGGTCCTTTTGCGCAGCAATGTCGGCGATGCGCTGCAGCCTTTCATAGTGTACTTTCGCCGCGGCGTATTCGGCCTCCACCAGGTTACGCTCCGCTTCCAGGGATATCTGCTCTTCCGCGTTGATCTGCTGCTCCACCAGGGCCAGCACCTGTCCCTTGGCGACACGCTCACCCGGCCGTACCTGCAACGCGCGTAGTTTACCTGACTGAGGGGACTGTATGGCCGCCATCCCCTCAGGGGCACCCAGGACAGTCCCAAACAGGGCAACCGTCTCTTCAAAATCGCCGGAAGTGACACGCTGTGTCAGCACGCTGTACAGAAACTGCGTTTCCTTCTCCATGCGGAACGAACCCGATGCCGCCATGGCCGTTGCCTGCGCAGCGTGCCCCTCATGCGCCTGCACCTTCTGGAAAGAGGTAACCGGTAAAAAGGCAGCTAACACCAGCACGGAAACGGCCAGCCCTGGTTTGGGCCTTCTTCTGACCAGGAGCGTCAACAGCACGCCAGCCACTACCCCACCCACCCCAAAGAGCCAGGAGCCTGTCATAGCGCCGTTTTCCGGCTGCTCGAGCACAGCACCGGGTAAAGCAGTTCCCACTTTGACACTACTTACCTGTAAGAGATCAGGACCCGCCTTGCTGTTCAAGGACACCATCAGGCTGTAGTCCTTTGTGTCGGGGAATATGCCACGCAGTTGGAAAATACCAGGCTCTATTTTACTAGCCTTGATTACCAGGTTCGGGTACCCCGCTACCGACACCTGCAGCGCTGCGCTGTCCACGGGTGCGTTGGTCTCGTAGTCGCTGATGTATAGGGTAAGGGTGGCCGGCCGGCCGGGTGCCAAGGGGCCATGTTTCAGCAGTAGCTCATATTTCCCCGAGGAGGCCTCGGCTGAGAAGTAGGAGACGGCCGCTGTCGGCTCCGCGGCCTGGCCATGGTTCTCCCCTCCATGCCCAAAGGCAAGCACAGGCACCCAAAGCAGGAGCATGATGATCTTTTTCATAGTTCACCTGTTAAATAATTATGAGTTAAAATTGCTTGGTTATAGTCTCGTACCACTTGCAGGTATGTCAAGCGGATGTTACAAGCTTCGTTGATATTGCGCAGGAGGTTGATGTGATCCAGCTCACCGGCATGCAGCATTCGGATGGAAGCGCTTACCATTTGCTGCATGGTGTCCTCCGACCCATGCAGGTTCGCCAATGCCAGGCTGCCGGCCTGCAATGCCTGCCGAACGGCGGTTAGCCGAACAGCCAGATCCTGCTCAAAGCTGCGCCGTTCCTGCTCAGCCATCTCCAGGGAGGCCTTCGCGGCCTCCAAGTGCCCCTTGTACTGCCATTGCCAGAGCGGAATGCTTAGTCCTACCTTTAGTTTGGCGGCATCCCCCATTTCTGCCCGCTGCTCGGGAACGTACTCAAATGCCATATTTGGCAGGCCTTTATGCCGGGCAAGCCGTACCTGCTGTTGGGCTAAAAGCACCTCCTCGGCTAACACGAGCAACCCGGGGTTTTGCTGGAGGGCCACGCTATCAGACCTGTGCTCCTCTCCCCCAGCAGGCACAAGTGCTGTCGTACGAATGGGCATATCCAGACCTGTCCGCAACTGAAGCTGCCTGTTCAGAGAGGTACAGGAAGAAACACTTTGCAGGTATCGTGTGTGGACCTCCTGATACTGTATTAAGGCCGTGCCTTTTTGCAGGAAATCCACCTGGCCGGCCTCGAATTGCCGCGCAGCAGCCTTTGCAAGGCTGGCGTACAAGGTGTCTACCTGGTAAAGCTGGGCTTTCAGGCTTTCAGCATACTGTAGATCCAGGTATAAAAGCCTGATCTCATAGGCTATCTCCCGTAGCGTATGCTGCCTCTCCCGCTCCGCCACCGCTGTCTCCTGCTTCTGAACCTTGTACTGCCGGGCATATACGGTCGGAAACGCAAGCGATTGCGCAATCCCCTTAGAAGAAAGCGATCGTCCCCCCTGCTCTAAGGTGAGTTCCGGTGCGGGAATGCTGAACGCCGTCGGCTCCAGCGCCCGCTGCCTCCTTACCCGCTGCTCAACCGCCGCTGCACGGCCGCTGTACAATAATGCCTTTTCCACCGCCTCATCAGCCGTTAAGAGTTGCTGGGCAAGCATGTTCCCTGGCATAGCAAAAAGAAGAGCCAGAAGCAGGTAATTACGAATCGAAGCTAAACACATTCTCATAGGTTTTTCAGTATCAATAGCATCCCTGGTGGAAAGCAGCAGCGGAGCACTGGTAAACTCCCCTTGGCAAAGCTGCCTGTTGCCTTTTAATGACGCTACAAAATTAGAGGGTCGATGAGGGGTGGACTTTATAGAAAAGAGGGAGAACGTTACATAATTCCTGCTACGGGGGCAGGAGACTTACTTTGGCTGACGCGGCACAAGGAGCTTTGGCGGGAAAAGAACAGCATGTTCGCACCGTCCTATAATTATATAACGAATCGGGCCTAAAGTGTAAAGCCCCCTCCAAGCAGCACACTACTTTTGTGCCACCTGAAGGGCATACCTTCAAATCAAAAAGAACAGATAACATGAAAACGATGGAAATGGTAGCGCCACCTGAGGCCGCTACCCAAAAACGAACGCAGCACCGTGCGATGCTTCCTGTCCTGGGAATGACCTGTGCTAGTTGCGCCAGCAGCGTCGAGTCGCTGCTAATAACTCAACGGGGCGTGGAAAAAGCAGCTGTCAATTTTGCCTCCCAGACAGTAACCCTCACCTATGCCCCAGATAAAGTATCCTTGCTACACATGCAACAGGTTTTACAGGCGGCGGGCTTTGACCTGCTGATCGATACGGAGAACGCTACGCAGCAGCAGGAAGCGGCACAACAGAAACACTACCGACAACTAAAACGCAAGACTGTGTGGGCAGCGGTGCTTACTTTGCCCGTGGTCGTGGTGGGTATGTTCTATATGGACATGCCTTATGCCAACTGGATCATGCTCGTGCTCTCCGCACCGGTCATCTGGCTTGGTCGTCACTTCTACAGCAGCGCGATCCGCCAGGCACGCCAGGCAAGGGCGAACATGGACACGCTGGTGGCCCTCAGCACAGGCATTGCCTTCCTGTACAGCTTGTTCAATACCCTTTTTCCCCATTACCTGCACAGCAAGGGACTGCACCCTCATGTTTATTACGAGTCCGCCACGGTCATCATTGCCTTCATCCTCCTGGGAAAGCTGCTGGAGGAACGGGCGAAGTCCAGCACCTCTTCGGCTATTAGAAAGCTGATGGGCCTGCAGCCTAAGACCGTAAGATTGCTTGAAAACGGTACAGAAAGAACTGTTCCCATCGCAACCATAAAGGTAGGCGACCTGCTCGTCCTGCGGCCAGGGGAAAGGGTGCCGGTCGACGGCACAGTGATCTCCGGCAGTTCCTATGTGGATGAAAGCATGATCAGCGGAGAGCCCGTGCCTGTAGCCAAAGGGAAAGGCAGCAAGGTCTATGCAGGAACCGTCAACCAAAAAGGGCGCTTCAGCTTCCAAGCTGATAAAGTAGGCGGAGAGACCGTACTTGCCCAGATCATCAAGATGGTTCAGGAGGCACAGGGGAGCAAGGCTCCCGTACAAAAACTAGTGGACAAGATAGCAGGGATCTTCGTGCCTGTCGTGATAAGCATCGCCTTGCTTAGTTTCGGAGCCTGGTTGCTATTGGGTGAGGAGAGTTCACTCACCCATGCCTTGCTGGCGATGGTTTCCGTGTTGGTTATTGCCTGCCCCTGTGCCTTGGGCCTGGCGACGCCTACAGCCATCATGGTGGGAGTCGGAAAAGGCGCCGAGCACAACATCCTGATCAAAGATGCCGAGAGCCTCGAGCTCGGCTACCGGGTAAATGCAGTGGTCCTGGATAAGACTGGCACGATCACAGCAGGTAAACCCGAGGTTTCAAACATAGGATGGTTTGGAGAGGAGCACGATCGTGCTTTACACCAGTCGGTGCTACTCGCCATGGAGGCAAGTTCGGAACATCCCTTGGCAGAGGCAATCGTGGCCAAACTTCAAGACACCTCCCCTCCCGCCGCCCTGTCGCATTTTGAAAGTATCACCGGCCGGGGTGTTGTTGCCACTTACCAGGGCAGGGTATACCTGGCAGGCAACAGGAAATTATTGGCCGAGCACCAGGTTCCTGTTGACCGCCACCTGGAGGACATGGCGAACGACTGGCAGGAAAAAGCTCAAACGGTCATCTATTTTGCAAATCACAATGGGGTTCTGGCTGTCCTGTCCCTGGCGGATCAGGTGAAACCTAGCTCCAAACTAGCCATTGAAGCTCTACAAAAAAAAGATATTGAGCTTTTCATGCTGACGGGCGACAATGTGCAAACAGCCCGGGCGGTCGCACAGGAAGTAGGCATTTCGCATTATCGAGCGGAGCTACTGCCAGCGGGAAAAGCAGCCTTTATCCAGGAACTGCAACGCAGGGGGAAATTCGTTGCCATGGTCGGGGACGGCATCAACGACACCCACGCCCTGGCACAGGCAGACGTAAGCATTGCCATGGGCAAAGGGACAGACATCGCTATGGACGTTGCCAAGATCACCCTGATGACCTCTGACCTGATGATGATTCCCAAGACCCTTGCCTTGTCCCATAAGACCGTGCGCACCATCCGGCAGAACCTGACTTGGGCATTCCTTTACAACGTGGTGGGGATACCGATTGCCGCAGGTGTGCTTTACCCCTTCACCGGTTTCCTGTTGGACCCTATGCTGGCCGGGGCCGCAATGGCCTTGAGCTCTGTGTCTGTGGTCTCCAACAGCCTCCGGCTTAAGTCCCACCGGATTTAGGCCCGTCACAAACAGTCAAGAAACATATTTTTCACTTAACTATAATTTACATGCAAACCCTACAATTCAAAACCAATATCAACTGTGCTGGCTGTGTCAGCAAGGCAGCCCCGCACCTAGATGCCATCAAGGGCCTGTCCGGCAATTGGAACGTTGACGTCACAACAACAAACAAGGTACTCACCGTCCAAGCGGAGGAACCCGTAGTGGAGCAGGCCGTAGCCACCCTGCAGGACATCGGCTTTAAAGTGGAGCAACTGTAGTCTCAGACAAAAGGGCAGCCTCACATGAGGCTGCCCTTTTGTCTGAGACTACAGTGGTTGAGTTAAACAGCAGAATTCTTCGGAGATCATCAAGCGACCACCACCACCCCTTTAGCGCTCAGTTCCTTTATTTGCGCCGGCCGCAAGGGGTTGTTCACTACATTGACGTACTCCAACGCATCTAATGCATAAAGGGGGGACAGATCGTCTACCTCATTGCCCGATAAGTCCAAGAACCTTAATTTAGTTAAGTTACTCAAGGCATCTATGTAGCCGATCTGGTTATTTGACAGATACAGTTCTTCTAACTCTCCCAGCCCCCACAGTTCGGCAATCTCTGTTAGTTGGTTGAAGGAAAGGTCCAGTTTTACCACGTGCTTACAGTAGGCGACTCCTTCCAGCGATGCTATCCCACTATGGGTCAGTTCGTACTCAGCGAAGTCCTCCAAATAATAAGGCGGAAAGTCAATGGTCAGCTCCCCATATATTCTCAGCTTCATGGCGTTGTAGAACGTCAGCTCCTCCTCTTCCCACTGATACTCCTCCTGCTCCTCTTCATCATACCCATAATACCCTTCTTTTCTGGTCTCCTCCCAGCAGTACACAGGGTCGTACCCGATGTCTTCCGCTATCGGGTGCTGCTCCAGCCTTTCCAGGTTTTGAACTAAAAGCACATGTTTAAACCGGTCCAATCCCTCCTCTTGTTGCAGGCTGTAGGCCTCCTCCAGTTCCTTTCTGATGGCCTCTCCCCTGTCAGGATGATAGAGCCCGATGAGTTTTGGGAACAGTTTCACATCTTTTTCTTCATCTAAAGCAACATAGGGTGAGATTTTATTGGCGATTTCCCGGAATGCACCGTAGCGTTTGCTCTTGTAAAGCGTAATCAGCTTTCCCGCGATCAGGTTCAGATTCTCATCAGAATAGGCCTCGCATAACTGTTGGTAGGTTGTGTGAATATCCATATTAAAACGTATGTTAAAATAAAGTGAGGATCAGCATAAAAGAATAGTCTGGGTAGCCTTTCTCCTCGCACGAGGGAATAACTGACATTGCTCTGATACCGATAGTCAGGAAGTAAAAAGGGGATAGCCTCGACGGAGGGAATGAGCCGTGCAGCTTTCTGAAGATTCATTAGCTGCAGCAGGGTCTAAGACTCCCTTGCACCTATGCGTAGGTAGCCAACTGGTGGTGGCTTGTCGTGGTTGGGCAGAGGAGGTATCCTATTGGGAGACATCCTGGCTCCTATGCTTTGGATTCACTGCTTCCCCTCTATTCAGGAAAGTAGAAACAAGAAAAAGTGGGGAAGAACAGATCAGCCCCTTAACTGCTGGATGCAGGCAAAGGCAAGGATGAAGAGGAGAACACCGTACATGAACCACCTGAACCATTTAGCTCCGGGTCGAGGCTCTCCTTCCTCTCCTGTCTTGCAGCAGTCTTTCATATTTTTTTACTTTTGTTATCGATGAAGATGGCTAAGCAGGAACAAACTGGATCGCCTGACCTGTGCCGAGGCAACAGGCAGGCGACGAAAGTTGCATGGGCTTCAACACATCAGGTTATAGCTGATCAGAAGAGCACACGAACTTAATCCAGCCCCTCCCTGCTAATTTTGTCTTTCCCACTTCATCAAGTATTCTACTTCTCCTGTTTCTTCCTCCACCTGTTCAGATAGGATTATAAAGTCCTGCATTACATAAAACTGAACACTCCTCCTGTTCTTTTTATAAACCCTAAGTTATATGGATTGCCTGGTGTCTTTGACATGCGCAAGCAATCGCTTCCCTAATCCCATTCCCTGCATCTGTGGCCTGACAAAAACAGCTGCCAGGTAGTTCTCCACCATGGATATGAAACCACCTATTATCTCCTTTTCCACGAAGGCTACATAGGTTTCTGCGTTGGGCAGGTACTTGGTGGCCATGGCATGCCTGTTCCTTTCCCAGAAGTCGGCAGCAATGAAGTTATGCGCCCTGACCGAGGTCTCAAACCAGAGGTCAACTACTTCCCATAGTTCGTTCTCTTTTACGTTTCTGACTATCATGCATGTACTACTGGTTTCCCTTATAAGTATTCTATATCTGGTCATATGAAAGCAGCAAGCATTCCTTTTTTCGAAGCGGCCCGCACCAACTGCCTATCAACTTTTCCAGATGCCTTTCTTTATTTCATGGTCGTATCCATTCACCCGTACAAGACTTTCGGCACCTACCTTGTCAGATTTAAGTGCCTTTGAGGCACCATCGGGCCGAAGCCCTCGAATACGCTGCCATACCATCGGCTACACCTGCTTACACGCCTTCACGAAGCGGCCTGCATGCCTCCTTCCGCCAAGCTTTCCAGGGGTGGCCTGCTTTAGAACAGACCACCCCTGGAAAAATCAATACAGGGACCGCAACGGAAAAATGAGAAATACTGGCCTGCTATCAAGCAGGCGCACGCTTCACGTTCTCCCTCCTTTTCTTAAACTCCCATTTAGCCCCAGGTAAAAGCAGACAACTCAAACCTGCAGCTGTAATGCCTCCTCTTTGGGCTGTACCTGCACCGCAGGCGGTATTAATTTGTATACCACAGGCGTAACAATGCGGGAAAGCAGCGTAGAACTGACCAGCCCCCCGATCAGTACAATGGCCAGTGGCGCTATCAGCGGATTACTAGAGATTGCAATGGGAATCAACCCGCCGATGGCCGTGAGCGAAGTAAGGACGATAGGCAGAAAGCGTACCTCTCCCGCCTCGCGAATGGCCTCCTCCAACGACCGTCCCTCTTCACGCAGCTTGTTGGTGAAGTCCACGAGCAGAATAGAATTTTTTACCTCGATGCCCACCAAAGCGATCATGCCGATGACCGCCACAAAGGATAGTGAATTTCCCGTCAGAAACAGCGCCAGCACAGCCCCCACTATTCCCAGCGGAATAACAGACAGCACGATCAGCGTGCTCTTGAAGGTTTTGAACTCCAGTACCAAAACTGCAATGAACAGAAAGACGGTAACGATGAGAATAGTGCCAAAGCCACTAAAGGTCTCTTGCCTGGTCTCAAATTCACCTCCCATGGTGTAGGTATAGCCGGCGGGGAGCTTGACCTGGTCCATTTTTACTTTTACCTCCTGTATCACTTTGTCCGTCAGGAACCCTTCGGCTACAAAAGCTGACACAGCAACCATCCTGCTCTTGTTAAAATGCTCCACCGTCAGGGGGGTTGTCTCTAAACGCAGGTCAGCCACCTGGCTCAAGGGAAAAGCCTTCCCCTGCCTGTTGTTCACCATCAAATGATCAAAGGCCGCCAGGGTAGCATGTTCCTGCTTCGGTGTTGTCACCAAGACCTGTCGCTCCTCCCCTTCGCTGTCTGTGAACCGACCAGCCGGTAGCCCCGCTACAGCCAGCCGCACCGTGCGGGCAATATCCGATGGGCTGACGCCCAGCATCCAGGCTTTCTCCTTATTCACATCCACTTTAAAATCTGACTTCAAGTGGCTCACAGGGTTCGTCACATACAGCGTACCCTCGGTCTCCTTTAGTGTTTTCTCTACTTGAAAGGCCAAGGTTCGCAAAGTGTCTAGG
The DNA here is from genome assembly GCF_051904785.1 of Pontibacter sp. MBLB2868. Taxonomy (NCBI): domain Bacteria; kingdom Pseudomonadati; phylum Bacteroidota; class Cytophagia; order Cytophagales; family Hymenobacteraceae; genus Pontibacter; species Pontibacter sp. MBLB2868. The sequence continues at coordinate 2,516,340 of NZ_CP196710.1, forward strand.
TTCGGTCCAAGCAGGCGCACCTCAACAGGCGCTGTCACAGGAGGGCCTTGCTGAAAATGTTTCACTTCTATCTTGGCTCCTGCAAAGTGACTGAACTTCTGGCGTAGTGCCTCTGTTAGCTCCAGCTTTTCAGCCAAACCGATATCCTCCTGCAGCTGTACAAATACCTGTGCAAAATCAGTCCTTTCCTGCTCCGGGCTCTCATTATAATACACCCTTGGATTGCCTTTCCCAACATTGGTCGCATAGTACTTCACTTCAGGTGTCTGCGCCAGCAGGGCTTCTACTTCCCTTGCCAGCTGATCCGTATAGGTCAAGTTTGCTTGTAAGGGAGCACGCACGTTCACCAGAAACTGTGGCTTCTCGGAAACGGGAAACAAACTGAAACCAATAACAGGAAAGAGCAGCAACGCACCCCCAAATATGATCGTAGCCGCGACCAAAGTTAAGACTGGGCGCAGCAACGCTTTGTCCAGTAATCGGGCATAGCTGCCCTGGATGATCTTCTGCAAGGCGCGCAGAAATATATTTCCCGTTGCAGGGCCCGCATGTTCCTTTAGTATGCGGCTGGAGAGGAAAGGAATGATCGTCAGGGAAACCAGCATGGAGGCCAGCACAGAGGCGATCACTGCCATGGGTAGGTTCCGGATAAAATCACCTGAACTTTCAGGGAGGAACACTAACGGTAAAAAAGCGATAATGAGGGTAACGGTACACCCAACGACAGCCAACCCTATCTGTTTTGTAGCCAGTATCGTAGCCTGCAGCCGGCCATACCCCTCCCGAAGCCACCGCTCAATGTTCTCTACCACCACAATACTGTCATCCACCAGCAGGCCCAAGGCCACCACCAGCCCCACAATGCTTAATTGGTTGAGGCTGTACCCCAATACATTCAGCATGACCAGACCAATTGACAACGACAGCGGGATTGAGATCATCACGACAAGGGCGGCTCGTCCTCCCAAAGGAAGCAGTGTAATGGAAACCAGCAAAATGGCAATCAAAAAGTCAATGCCCAGCCCTCCCAGCCGCTTGTTCACATGATCTGCTTGGTCAAAATTTGTTACAAGTACCACGTTTGGCGGGAGTGACTCTCCAAAATCTTCCAGTAGGGGCAAGTAGGCCTCCTGTGTCTTGGAAATATTCTGCCCCTCTTTCAAAGCAGCCGTCACAAACAGACAGCGATGCCCGTTGAGCCTTGTGATGTGCTTCACCTCGGCAAAGTTCGGATGTACATCGGCAACCTCCTTCAGCAGCGTATTCTTGCCTTCCATGGAAAATACGATCGTGTTGGAGATGTCCTCCACTGATCTAAGGTTGTTTCCCGTCTTAACATTAAAGGAGTTTCCTCCCGCCTCCACACTGCCGCCTGGCACCTGGCTCATATCACCTTGCAGACTGCTGACCACAGCAGGCAAGGGTATGTTCATACTGGCTAACTTTTCCAAATGCAGGTCCACTCGCACGATCTCCTCCGGTAGCCCATGGATCTCCACATCCTTGAGCTGCGGCAATCGCTCCAACTCCTCCTGTAATTTCTCTGCCTGCTGCTTCAGGTCTTTCAGGGAAGCATTCTCGGAAACCAACCCTAACTGCAGAATATTAACAGCCGTCGGGTCAACTTTTTGTACTTCCAACTGCTGGATGCCAGGCGGCAGTGCAGCCCGCAGGCTATTCACTTCCCGAACCAGCTCCTGGTACTTATCATTCACTTCGTTTCCATGCTTGTAAGATACCCACACCACGGCCACACCATCACTGATCGTGGACTTTATCTTCTTTATGTCTTCCAGCTCTGATACCTTCTTCTCGATCAGGTCCACTACCTTTTCTTCCATGTCCTGGGGAGAGGTACCTGGGTAAACCACGACCACTGGAAATTGGGGAGGCTCCACAACAGGATCTTCACTGCGCGGCATGTTGCGTAAAGTAGTCACACCCAACACCACGATCATCAGAAAGATCACCAGGGTGAACTGGTAGTTTTTAACAGTAAATTCAGCTAGCTTCATTGTGCAGGATTCTTAACAACTGTGATAGATGCTTTATCTGTCAAATAGGCACTCCCGGATGTGATAAGAAAGGCAGCTTGTTCCAATCCACCACTCACATAAGCCTCGTTGCGCTCCAGTGTGGAGATCGAAACAAGAACCCTCTGAGCTGTTTTATGGTCAGATGTGATGAATACATACCCTGTATGCGCATTTCCATCCAACAGTGCATTATAAGGTACTTTCCAAACCTTGTTTTTCTTATTTGCCCGAATGGTAGCTCTCCCAAACAGTCCCGAAGCCAGTTGGGGCGTCTCGTTGTGCTGTATGGCCAGTTCCACACGGAAGGCTCCCGTAACAGGATCCGCTCCTTCCGCCTTTCGTATTAGTGTCGCCGCGATAGGTTGTCCGGGAGCTGCATCTGTCAGAATGGTGGCCCTATCACCAGGCTCTAACACAGCCCAGTCTTTATCACTTACATCCGCTTTGAAGACCCAGTTGCCTTTACCTGCTCCATTTGTGCGCAGCACTGCAGCGCCTGGAGCCACCACTTGCCCCGGCTGCACGAACCGTTTCAGAACATAGCCGTCTGCTGCAGCCCTTATTTCTGAAAAGGTAAGGTTGAACCTGGCCGCTTCCAACTGTTGTTTGGCAACCTGCATGGCGGTCCTGGCGTTCTGGAGCTGCTCCAACGTTGCCACACTATCCCGGTACAGATTCTCCGTTCTGGTATAATCACGGTGCGTCTTCTCCACGCTTAATTCAGACTGCTTGACGAGTGCCTTTATCTCTGCCTGGTTCAGTATGGCCAGCAACTGCCCCTTTTGGATGCGCTCACCTTCTTTGACAAACACGTCGCTGATGACACCTCCCACTTTAAAAGATAACGCAGCTTCATCATCGGTTGTGAACTGACCTGAAGTCGTGATCACTGGTTCCGTTTCTTCTTTCTGAAGTGGCGTGACGTGTACCGGTATGGGTGCACTTGCAGCAGGAAGCGCAGAAGAGCTTTCTGATTTTGTACAGGCTTGCAGCAGCAGTATTACTAAGGTTGCTGCGCCTAGAAATGGTATCTTTTTCATAGTTTATAGGTATTCTTCTATTTAATTGGGGACTGCACTTCTTCCTGAGGAAATACATAAGAAGCTGTTTCACGCTCCAATTGTGCAAAGGCACTTAGTACCTTAAAGCCATCCAGCGTCACCTGCAGCCGGGCCTCCGTCAACTGTGTCCTGCCATCGATGAATTCAATCATCGAGTTGATACCTTCCCGGTAGCCGCGTGTTATCAGGTGAAAATAACTTTCAGCTGCTTTTAACCGCTGTTGAGATGCTAGGTAGTTGTGGTAGCTGGTCTGGAGATTTCTCCTGGAGACATCAACAGCAAGTTGTACCTGCTGTCTCTTATATTCAAGTTGAAGACGCGCATTGGCCAGGTCAAGCATAGAACTCCTGCTTTTATAGAGGTGGCGGAAACCATTGAATACCGGCATGTCTACGGTCAAACCCACCAGGTAATAATCAGACTGGCCATTGAACTTTAGTTGCTGTGCCTGCACCCCCAGATCAAGAAAGGCCCCCACCTTGGGTACCCAGTAATCCTGATCCCTGCCATGCACTTCCTCCTGCATCCGCATTCCTGCTTTTAGCATGGCCAACTCCTCTCGTTCCTGATTATCAGCTGAGATCAGCGCCTGTATGGCCAGTTGCAGGGCTGGTTCCAGAACGGTGTCCGCTTCAATGTGCGTTAACTGATCACGGTTCAGCAGCAGGTTAAAGTAACGCTGGGCATTCTCTGCAGCCGTTCGGCTTTCCTGCAACTGTGCTTTCACTTTTTCTAATTCACTTTGCGCACGTAGCAACATAGCTGGCAGGCCTTTCCCATTCTGAAGCAAGGATTCATTCACCTGTACATTTTGCGTTACCAGTTGCATGGCACTCTCGTAAATCTTTACCACTTCCAGTGCGCTCCAATACCCGTAGTAAGCTGTTTTTATCTCTTTTACCAGTTCCCGCTCAGACATCCTTAGCCCTAGTTCATGAAAGGCTATTTGCTCATGTTGAATTTTACTGGCATAGCGCAGGTCCTTGTTCAGGAGCGGCAAGGTGGCCCGTACAGGGGCATCATATAAGTCACTCGGAAAGAAGCTTTGCTCCATGTTCTCCACCTGAGGGAAAGGCCTTCCTTCCGTCAATTTATTCAGTGTGGCATATACTGGGTTCAACATATCTCCAACAGGCAAAGAGATGGTGCGACCTCCCTCTCCATTGGTATACCCTCCACTAAAATTGACAGCAGGCAGGAAATAGCTGTTGGCAGTCTGAAATGAAAGCCCCGCCTTCTTCAGCTCATTTTGCTTTTGTTGTAAATAAAGATTGCTTTTTAAGCCTTCCTTGATGTATCCTTCCAGCCTTGTCTGGGCGCTAGCCGCAGATACCTGCACCAGGAGCACTCCGAGCAGGAGCATCATCGCATAAAATTTTAAACATAGTTTCATATAAGTTGTATTTTGGTTCTCCGTAGCCAGGAAGGCTAAAGCGCATTTGTAAGAAGCAGCGAGCCGGGAAAAACAGCTTGTTTTTCCCACGCACGTCCCGCTGGCTCTGTCACGATGCCTTTAGTACAAGGAAAAACGCGACCTATACCTGTCCCTCCAAGACTCTGCAAAAGTAGAGTGGATAACAGGCTACGGTTTTATATTATCGATAAGAAAGTTTATATAATTTCCGGCTGCAGGCAGTTGATAATGAATAGCCGAAGTCTGTTACCGTGGTAGCTTATTGGTGTACCCACTTTGCTAAGGGAACTGGCTAAAGGAAAAAAATCACCTTGCTCCTCATGGAGCTGATGTTCATCAGCATGTTCTTAGTAGGCCTCCTATCCGCTTTCATCCAGTTGTTAAAGATGATTATCAATTGTACATGTAATGGTTGTATACTCATAGGTTCATGAGGATATATGCTACTTCTACAAAATTGCAAGACGAAATTAATGCTATATATTAGCTGAAAAGTATACAGTTGTAGTTCTTGGTAATGGGAGTGGAAATAGCATCAGAGAAAACATTCTCAATTCCTGGTAATAGCATTACCCAAAACGAACGTATGAGCCTGGTTTTGTAAGGGCGCATGCAGGCGGAAGTAGAAACAAACACGGAATGATACAGTTACCGGAAGAAGTCAGAAAAGCCATATCACAATGTTTTGAGCTGGTTATCAGTGAGTGCAGGCTTATACTAGCCTCAGAATTGCATTACCAGGCGATGCTGTACCATCATCTCAGGAAAACGGGGGAATCCCCTTCAACCAACTTGGGATGAATGTTAAAACAACCATCCCCGGCGTGCAAAATTCTTTTTTGCACCAAAGATCCCTGTCCCGCCACGTCCATTATCAAAATGCCGATATCGAGATCATTCCCGATATCACGGTCTTCACCCGCGAGATTGACCACGACTGGAGAAGACGGAACTTTGTAAATACCCTGAAGGAAACCCTTTACTCACTGGAGGTGAAAGCATCTGAGCGGCACAAAGGACGACTGCAGCAAAAGGAAATAGAGACAGACATCCGGAAGCGAGTGGCGCAACAGGCAGAGCCGGTCTGAGCAGCAGCTAAAAAATACTATAGCTGCCTGACAAAAGCCTCCAGTAAACTGTTGCAATTCGAGTGATTACCTACCAAAAAAGCGTCCGTGCCTGCGAAGTCATACTAAAACGGTCATTCTGCCCTGAATCCCGTACTTTTTTTGGCTTGCTTATACATCAAATCCCCTTTCTCTACCTCGGCGACTTCAGCCAACTTCAAGCCCAGGGTATAGTCCCGCTGAGTGCGCTTACTTTTTTCTCTGTCGCTCTCTTCATAATAGGTTTATTTTTGTATCAACCTATTATGGACGAGGCAGTTGCCTAATTAAAGGCATCCAATTTTTTACATCTGAAAACCGTTCATGAAACTTTGCGTGCTCTTTAATATAAGATTCTTGCAAACCATTTGCTTAATGATTGGATTAACTTTAACTCTCTAGGGGCAAAACAATGACTTGTATCAAAAGTTTCAGGCGAGATAATCAGCTAAAGATTGACTATAAAGATTGTTATTTGTAATTAATTGAGAATGGCAACCAGAGTCAACTATTACTCCGTCTTTTATAATATAAATCCTGTCAGCAGTTTTGGCTGTATGTATACGGTGGGTTACTAGCACTACTGCCATCTCTTCTTTAAGCTGGTGTATTAAGTTAATAACAAAACGCTCAGTGTTTCTATCCATAGCGGAGGTAGCCTCATCGAGCAATAAAAGTTGAGGGTGTTTAAATAACGCCCGTGCGATAGCCAATATCTGCTTCTGCCCCCCGGACAAGTTGATGCCTTCTTCTCCTACTAAAGTATAGTAACCCTGTGGCAGCTCAGCGAAATAGGTATCAAAGCCATATTGCTGGCAAAAGCCATGAAAGTCCTGCACCGAGCTCATCTTTTCGCCCAGCGTTATGTTTTCCAACACTGTACCGTTAAAGATATTGATTTCCTGGGGTACAGAGGCAATAGTGTTGCGCCATACAGTAGTAGGTATTTGCCTTATATCCTGCCCGTTAACCACAATACAGCCTTTTTCGGGATGGTAAAACTTCTGCAGCAGTTGCAAAATGGTGCTCTTGCCACAGCCACTTTCCCCCAGTATGGCAACCAATTCTCCTTTGCTTACAGCAAAAGAAATATCATTTAGAATTGCTTTCCTGCCCGGGAAGCGGAACAAAAGACGCTGTACATCTAAATCAAAAAGCTCAAGTTCATATACCGGCTCCAACTCTTTTTTGTATTCTGGTTCTACCGATACAAATTCGTACATCCTGTCAAAAGCGACATAAGCTTCCTGAATTTGTATGTTTGTTTGCGCCAGGCGGTGTACAGATGGTAGTAAGCTTCCAGCCATGGAAATGATGGCAACCATTTCGCCAATCTGAAGCTGCTCCTGAAGTACCAGGTACGATGTTAGGGACAGTATGGTCATGGTCATAGAAACTCCAAGCACATCGGAGACAAACATAAATTTGTTGGCTGTTTTGCCCAGTGAAAACCCGATGCCAGATACAATCCGAAAACCTGCTGGGTAACGCTGGCAAAAAAGTCTTCGCGGTTATTTTCCTTGATTGCAGCCACACCCTGGATGTGGTTTACATAACTGCTTTCGGTGCGGGCATAAGCAGCCATTACCTGTTGCTGCTGTCTTTTTATAGGGGTAATAAACCTAAAAACAGTAAAGACAATAACAGGTATAAATGCCAGACAAAGCAGTGCGATAGGTGCAGAATAATTGAAGAGGAAGATTAGTGTGACGCCTATCACAAGAATATCCACAAACACGGTTCCGGTAACATAAGCAATATTTTTCTGGATGCGTTGTGTGTCGTTCAGGCGAGCTGTCATATCACCTGTTTTGCGGTGGTCGAAGAATGACTTGGGCAGGTAGAAGAGCGCATGTAGAAAACTGCCTGTGATGCGCTCGTTAAAAGCCTTGCTCTGATGCAACACAAAATGCTGCCGCAGGTAGGTAAAAGCGCTTTTGAATAATAGTATAATGAATAGGAGCATCAGACCCAAAATCAAACGTTCCAGTTCGCCCGAAGGCAAGATGTCGTCTATCAGTTTCTGAGAGAAAACGGCCATAAACAAGCCAGCAACAGCAATGATAAGCCCTAGTACAATGGTAACAATAAGAATGTTTACATCTGTTTCAATCAGCGCTCTAAACCACTGCCATTTATTCTTCTGCTCTGCTTTTTGATATACAAATTCAGCATTAGGCTTAAGTAACAAGGCGGCTTTGCTTTTCCATATCTGAGCGAGTTCTGCTTCGTTCATTTTAACAATGCCCTTTGCTGGGTCACCAATTAAAAAGCTTTTGTGCGAAGAACTTTGCTGCTCACCATAGTAAACCACGTAATGTTGCAACCTGTCTTCCATAACTACATGCAGAAGGCAAGGCTGCTGTTGCTGGCGCAGGTGCTTAAAGTCCAACTCTACCCCCTGCACATCAAATCCATTATTTTCGGCACACTGGTAAAGGCCCAGCAGCGTTGTGCCGGTAGTGCTGGTACCACTTTCCTGGCGCAGTTTCTCCAGTGTATGGGTGCCTTTGTGGTAATTAATGATGCTCAGGAGCCCGGCCACACCACAGTCGCTTTGGTCATGCTGGAGCTGAAAAGTCTTACAGATATGTTTAATAGCGGAAGCCATAGGAATTAAGTTTGAGTAAAGCGTTTGTAAGGGCAAAGAAATTGCCGGCTGCCTTCTCAGGCTTTCAAAAATCAGTGCTTTATAAATTTTATGAAGTTGTTGCTGACTCAGTAGAGGTAGGTGCAGGTCAGTTGTGCCGGGGGCTTAGTTTAAATGCTTTGTGATTGCCTCCATTTTTGTCGCTCCGAAGTATGCTTTTACCAGCTGTTTTTGACTGTCGTAAATAAATACCGATGGGACTACAGCTTTTCCAAACCATTTGTAAAACAAGTGCTTTCTGTCCCAGAGCACTTGGATGGCCGGGTAGCTGGCGAGCTTGTATTCCTGTGCAAAGGCTTCAATTTTTTCCGGTGTACTGGCCGACACCATCAGGATCTGTGCGTTTCCGAACTGCTGAATGTGACGAATTATTTCTTCTGTCTCATGTTCGCAGTACACACAATCCGGATCAAAATACACAAAGCAGATATTTCTTCCTTGCTCGACCATATTACCTGAAAAGGCTACTCCGTCTAAGGTGTAAAACTCAAAAGCGGGAAGCATTTGCCTGGCCTGCTTAATGGCAATATTCTGTTGGTTTTTTAAATATACTTTAGTAGACATAAACACCAGTGCCCCAATAAAGAGTAAGCCAATTATCAAACGTACAGGTCTTTCCATGCTAAGCGGGATTAAACGTAACAGTTAAAAACATAATAAATACCACCCACAAAAGCATAGCAGGTATATAGCTGCTGAGTACAAGTTTTAAAGATTTGTCAAAATTCGACTTGATTAACCTATGAATACCAAAGGCCAAAAGAAACCAATAAGCTACCTCAAACACGTTGAGCAATTGTAAAGGATATATCCAGATCTGTGAAATACTATTCGTTTCAAATATGTTTAACGCCGAAAGAGGATAGAAAAACTGGAGATCACTAAGGGTATAGTTACTTTGAATGAAACAAAACCAACCTATTTTTAATATATTAGGGATTAAGAAAATGAAATCTGAAATAATTGCAATCTTAAAAATTTTATTAAATTCAATTTTTACACCCATACATATGGTTCCTGTATATAATATTAAAGCAATAACACTGCATTTAACAAATATTGTAACCGCAACAAGTGTATAGGTTAATATTTCATAATTATTTTGCCGTTCGATTAAAGAGCTAATTTGAGAAATTGATAACTGCTCACTAAACGCTTCATAGTATAAGCCATCATCTAATAAAAGTTTTTTGGATACAAACAGTAGAAACAAACTAACAATTATTAAAAATACGAGCAAGCTTTGTATTCTATATTGATTAAAGATGGAATTCAAACGCATAAAAGGTATAATTACTTGTGAATTTTCTTATTTAAACTGCACAATTTTGGTTTATATAATTTAGCAGTATAGCCCTGCTATTATTCAATAACTTTATTAGCCATTACTTATTTGTATTATTTAACTTCTGAGAAACGTTATTTAATTGTTTACCTATTATAGGTCACATTTTATTGATTCCAATAATAAAAGAAGGCAACTATAAGAAGAATAAATCCGGTACCTTTATAAATAAACTCCCTTTTTCTTTGATCTGAGCTCATTAGCTGGATTCTTTTATACCCAATATAGAGACCTGCTATTAGTAAAGGAACATAATATATATACAAATATATTTTAAGAAAGAATAGTATAAATGCTAATAAAAATACAAATAAACCTAAAATTTTATAAATTTTTGTCTTCATGTTAGTATTTAATTGTGTATTTATAATTTAATTCAATAAGTAAGGATGTTTTGTAAACACCCTTACTTATCATAGCTTTAACCTTGACAACCTATGGCTTGTTGTCTGCAGTATTCCATAGCCATACCACTAGCAGCAACCGCAAAGTAAACTGCTAGGCCTCCAGTAGCTGCAACTCCGGCTGCCCCTGCCAATGCAGCAGCACCAATACATGAGTAGTAAATACCATCACAATTTGCATCACTACCAGCTTCAATTTTTAACATCTGGTTCAATTTTAAAGTTTTCATAAAATATAAGGGATTTTCTATTTCTTCCTAACAGTAGGAATTGATACAAAGATGCTGCTTATGGCTTTTCTTCGCTAAAACCTATAGCTCTGATTTAGAGCTATAGGTTTTAGCGAAGAAGCTAACTTTTTGTATTAAGCGTTGTCCAGAGCAGGCTTTTATTAACTATCTTAGCAGGTAGAACAATACTTTTTGCAAGTGGAACAGGAAATTTTACAAGCACCCGTAACTGCGACAATTTTAATTATAACCATAGCTGTAAGTGTTGCTGCTTTTTATAACAAGAAATTAAAGGCCCTTTTTGTACTGCACCCATATAGCGTGAACAGGGGCAAGCGGTGGCATACATTAGTCACAAGTAGCTTAGTACATAGTAATTGGCTACATTTGTTATTTAATGCATTTGCTGTATTTATATTTAGTGTAAAACTTGAAGAGGACTTTGTTGCGCTGAGTGAGTGGGGACATATGCAACTGCTGATGCTTTATTTTTTAAGTATCTTTATCAGTAGTTGTGGTACAGTTGTCAGGTACAGAGAAGATTTCTGGTTTAATAGTCTTGGTGCTTCAGGAGGAGTGCTGGCCTTAATATGCGGATTTGCATCTCTACATCCACTAGATAGTATGCTCATAGTGCCTATCATTGGCCCTCTTCCTAATATCTATTATATTATCTTTATCTTAGTTGGGTGTGTTTACGCTACAAAGAAAAGGCCGATGGAGAAAATAGATCATTATGGGCATCTCTGTGGAGCAATAGCTGGCACTATTCTCATCTTTATTTTTTATCCTGAAGTAATAGATAGTATTGTTAGGAGTTTATAATGTTAAGCATGTGAAAAAACCTTAAGAGCAGCAGATGCATCTTATATAAATACACCCACTGCTTTATGGCTATGTTTACCACCAGTCTAAACAAGATGAACTGGTTCCTACTATGACTGCACCTGCTACAGCACCTAAGCCACTGCCAATAATTCCTCCTGCAAGAACCCCTGCTACTAACGCTGTTCCACATTCAGTTGCATCACCGCCCTGAACTTTTTCCATTTCATCTAATGTTAAGTTTTTCATTTGCTTAATCTTTTGAGTTTCTTCCCTTTATTAGGAATTGGAACAAAGGTCTGGAAGCGTAAAAACAGATGGTAAACCCACTGGTTTTAATTTAGAGCTTGTCGTTTTAGATGAAAAGCATTATTTTGTTATTGCAATTTTAATTAATGCAATGGTTGGTGAAATTATTAGAAATCAAAGGTTACAGAAAGGGTATAGCCAAGAATATATGGCATATTACCTTAAAATCTCTCAAAACGCTTACTCCAAAATAGAACGAGGTGATACGGAGGTAACGGTTAGAAGAGTTTACGAGATAGCCAATGTTCTGAATGTTTCAATTTATGAGTTGCTGCCGCAGCCTGTGGCAAGCAGCGGAATTAACTTGTACGGGCTACCGGAACTATGGCTACGGCTAAAGGTAAGTTTATATGCCTTATTAAAGGGAAGGTTTAGGTAAGTTTTCTTTTATACATCACTAATGTATTAAAATGCGAGTTATAAATCTCTTTGTCCAAAGTTTATAAAACTTCATAATTTTGGGTAAAGTGTTTTGCAGCCAAACTGAAAGCTAATAAGTGATGTGCGCTTCGGTGAGTCAACGATAAACAACCCCATAACCCATTGATAGGTAGAGTCGAATAAAAGTGAATTACAATTCCCATCCGGGCTACAGAGCAATAAGCAAAAAGCGGCTTTCACTACAGTTTAAGCCGCTTTTTGTTTTCTAAAGTAACAAAAAAGATTCCCTACGGAATAATGGACATAGGCATAAGAAAGTGGCAATGGTTTAGTCTCGGATTGTGAGTTTTACCTGTGGGGCATCAGTGGCTGGTCTAACAGCTCAATCTCAAAGTACATCAAGCTGCTTAAAATAGTGATCCCCGAATGCCTGCATAAGGGCCTGTTTGAGAAAAAGACCTACTGCATTACAGAGGTAAAGTAAAGCAGCTCGAACGGGTGTACCTGATGAAAGAAGAATTCGAGGAAATAGCAGCTAAAGGAATGGTGACCAAGCATATTTCACAGGTCCGGTACACTTTTTCTGATATGCTGTTTGAACGTCTTTGACTAACTGACGTGCAACAGTTAATTAAAATATCACCAAAGGTACAGACGGAGAGCGTGGCTCCCTGGTCCTACGACAGAAGATCGGCACCCCTACGCATTGCCCCTGTTTCCAGCATCTGCACAGGTACAAAGAGCATCCGCAGTGCCTTACCTGTACATGAACTGCCTCTTGCCCGTACTAAGTAACCCGAGGATCAACGCCTACCTGAAAGGGATCATTGACGTATGCGGCATCACAAAGGAGTTACCTTTCACACCGCTCATCATACCTTTCCCACCAGCGTTACAATGATCAACGGAACCCGATGGAGAGCATGTCCAGAACTCTGGGGCACACCAACATCAAGATCACCCAGCACTAAACTAAGGTACTTGATCTTACTCAGCCAGGATATTAGGATACTAAGGGAGAAATGTAGGTTCAAATCAAACGCTACTAATAAAAGCTGTAGTACGTTAAAATTGCCTTGATTCAGATTCAATTACATATTCTAAATTTTACTTTACAGCATGCTGTAGAAAAGGAGTTTCTACATAATAACATCAACTCATTGATGATAGGCATCTGTTCCATAAACAAAAGAAGGGGTACAGCAACCCTTCTTTTGCGAAAGAGTCTAGCTCACTTTAATGAGGTTAAAGCGGTAGAACACGGCGATCCGAGCAGTTTTTCACCCATCTTTTTATAGGCAGCTGCAAGCCCGCTACACTAGGTGAGATTGCCTGAAGGGGTGGTTGTGAGAGAGGACGACGAAGGAGGCGTAGGCTTTGAGGGCGGCTACGAAGAGTTACCCTTTCTCAGTCATCATTTATGGTTGATCTATCCCCCTGCACCTCAATGCTCATTGGGTCACAAACAACAATGGAAACACCTGCTTTGCGTTTGATGAAAGCTTTTCGCTCTTCCATAACGCGTTCCAAATGCGTGTACATGTAGCGCACTTCCTCTTTCGATGCGGTTTCCACCAGTTTCAAAAATATGTCCGTTCTTGTTTTCATACATTTTGTGGAGGCATAGCATAATTTTATGCATAATAAACAATATTTTATACATTAAAAACTCTATATATTACCAAAGGTGCACAAATACCACAGATGCTTCCCCAAAAGCCTCCATTCTTCAACGGCTTCATCAGGTAAAAAGGGTGATCAGGATACAACTGCCACCGGAAAAAACATACCCCTTCGATCAGCACCACAGACGCCAACGTGATCCTGGCCAGGACCCAGGAGCTCCACACCGAGATCTGCCACTGCCGCACCCTGGCAAATGGAGAGTGGCCCTTCCCACAAAGAAGGCCTATTACCCCATGGGACGTCAACAGGCTCTCGCTTCTGCTCCGGGAGCTGCGCATTACCGTGACCACACCGCTGCTCCTGGCTGCCTGTAAACTTACCCCGGGCCAGTTCTCAGACACCGTCCAGCTGCTCGAACGCTTTATGTTCCGTTTCAAGGTCATAGGCAACCAACATGTCACTCCATTCGTGAACAACATCTATGCCCAGTCTGTGGCCATTCGGGCAAACCCAGGCGCTTACAGTCTACACTCGCTTGAAACAGCGTTGCAGGGCCTGCAGAACAGCAAGATACCGGACGCACAGTTCCGGAGCCTGCTCGACAGCCTGAACTACAAGGAAGGCGGGGGAAACCAGCCCCTGAAATACTTCCTCCTCACGTTGGAGCACTACTACCGCTGGTACAGGCAGGGCGCAGCCGGAAAGCCGGTTTGCCAGGACAAGTCCAGGATGTATGACTTTGCGACAACGACCCTGGAGCATGTTTACCCCCGCAATGCGCAAGGGACCAACGTTGATCCAGACCTGGAGCCGTTGAAAAATACGCTGGGAAACCTCACCATCATGGGGCCGGATGACAACGTGGCGGGTGCCAACGACAGCTTCACCCAAAAGAAGCCGATCTTTGAGCAGTCTTCTGTGGCCATGAACCAGGATATTGCCCAGCAACCGCAATGGGACGCCGCAACCGTCACTGGCAGAGCAGAAGCACTGAAAGACATGGCTTTGGCTATTTTCAGGTTTAATCAGCCGTACCGCCCTGCTTTTCTGCACATAGATCCTTTATCCGCAGCACAAAAAAATACGATGAGATGCGGTAACGGAATCACTCTTTTACAATTGAAATTTATAAATTATTATATTAAATTTATAACTATACAACCAAAAAAATAACTTTATGTCCGATTTCAGCCCATCTTATTACCTAAGCTATTGTTTTGCGGCTTTGCGTTCGTAAGAATTTTAAGAAAGCATATCTGTCAATTTAGTGATATATTAAAATGATAAACCCCAGCGTATACAAAGCAGTTACTATGCGGTTGCATTTTTATCTCTCAATAAATCAAGCCTTTAGGCTCTTACCTCTCCACCCATTTCTGAAAGTGCTATGTCAACTGGATTCTAAAAGCCCTATCTTCATTCCTCCAGAGGCCATAAATTGTCTTTATTCGTTATACGGGGCACATGCACTGGCTAACAAGTGCTGGGCACTCAGTCGAAGGTTCTGTAGCCCCTTGAAAAACTTCAGCGCTGATAGGTTGTGTTGCAGGTGCTTCTAAAAGAGAGCTTGATTTAGCAAAGAACCCAAATGCTTGATCCGCCAGCTACACTACTACTTCCTGTAGCTTTAACCAATAGTAGCTTTTTATAGTCAAAATGCCCCTCCGGTAACACTCCCTTACTTAACCCTAAGCCTACAATTCCTCGGCTGCCACTCCCACCCGGTTCAGGTACAGTCTCTCGGCCATATTATCTGAACCCGGATGTTGCTGCCCAGGCTTACTCACACACTGGTTTATCAGACATGCCAGTCCTTCAGCTAACGGGACCCACAACGACAATTTCAATTTGCCTAACCGGAGAAAATCTGAAGGGGCAGGGACAAACACTGGACCACTAAATTTAAAAAAACTGGCATACATAGCTAGTCCATACAAGCTATACATTTGCTAAAAATAAATCTAAAAACTATGAGCAAAAATGAAACAGCCCTGCTGCTGATTGACGTGCAGCAAGCATTTAAAAATGAAGCCTACTGGGGTGGTAACCGTAACAACCCACAGGCAGAGCAGAACATTGATTCGCTTCTGAGCGAGTGGAGAAGAAAAGGCTGGCCTATCATTCACGTGAAGCACAATTCCAGAAACCCGCATTCGCTTCTGCATGCCACCAACGCGGGTAACCAGATCATGTCCTGCGCAATGCCTATTGCCGGGGAACCTTTGTTTGAGAAGCAAGTGAACAGCGCTTTTATTGGTACACAACTGCAGGCATACCTCGAGGAACAAGGCATCAAAAGCCTGTTGATCGTGGGCTTCATTACGAACCATTGCGTATCTACTACCGCCCGCATGGCCGGAAACTATGGCTTTAAGGTGTTTGTAGCCGCCGATGCCACCGCTACCTTCGACCGGATAGGCCATGACGGCGTGCTTTATAAATCAGAGGAGGTACACCGGATTTCCCTGGCCAACCTGCATGAGGAATTTGCCACCATTGTGCATACAGCAGACATGTTAACTAATGTTGAAGTAAACGGTCATGTCAACGTATAGCATCCAACCGCTAACCAAGATGAGCCGCGACCCCCACCGTGGCTCTTATGACAAGGAAACCATACATTCTATTTTGGACGAGGCATTGGATATTACGATTTCGTACGTTGCCGATGACATTCCGATGGCCATCCCGACAGGTTTTGTGCGCCTTGATGACAAGCTGTATATCCATGGTTCCGTTAAGAGTCACTTTATCCGCCAGATTTGCCAGAACGAGAAAGTATGCCTGACTGTGTCGCTGTTGGACGGCATGGTGCTCGCTAACACCGCCTTCAACCATTCGTTCAATTATCGTTCGGTGATAGCATTCGCTAGGCCTTTTGAAGAAAGGGATGAGCAAATGAAAATTGATGTACTGAAAGCATTTACGGATAAACTGCTGCCTGGGCGCTGGGAGGATGATATTAAGCTACCCTCCAATGAAGAGCTGAAGGCGACATCAGTGGTGTGTTTCCCGTTGGAAGCGGCTTCAGCTAAAATAAGGGAAGGCCAGCCTCATAACATAAAAAGCGAGTTGCATCGAAAAGCATGGACAGGCTATATCCCGTTGAAAATGTGCTGGGAGACTCCTGTGCCCAGCCCTGATATGGCTGAAGGTATGCCTCTTCCGGTTTACCAGTAAAGCTTTATTTTGATGTCGGACAGAACGGGTGCAGTAGGCGAGTTTGTAGCTGCTAAGCTTTTTGCGTTAAAACAGTGTCTTTCGGTGTAAATGCAAACCTTTTTCTGTAAGCCTGAGAAAAATGAGAGAGGTTTTCAAAGCCGCAAACATCGCAAACTTCGGTTACTGTTTTATCAGTAAACCGAAGCAGGTAATACGCTTTCTGCAAACGTCTTTCCCGTATCCATTTGCCAGGGCTGGTGTGGTAGTGTTTTTCAAAATCACGCTTAAACGTTGCCAGGCTTCGTGCTGTTAGCTTAGCAAACTCCGCTAATGTTAACGGCTTGTCGAAGCACTGCTCCATGGTTGTATGCAGTAACGTAGCCCTGTTTTGCTGAAGCGATAACAGGAAACCCTGAAAAGCGCAATTGTCTTTATCCAGCAGCAACTGGTAAAAAAGCTCCATGCTTTTAAGATGTGTAAAGCTTTCACTTACCAAGCCGTTAAGCTGATTTATTTCTGTAACAGAATGCAGGTACTGCGCAAGCCGGCTGGTTACCTTTAATTTAAAAACAGGGGAATGGTATGCTGGTGATTTGCTCTTAGAAAAGGCTATATTTTCATTCAAAAAATCAGCCACTAGGCTATCATCCATAAAAAACAAAAGGCTCTGGAAATCACTGTCTGCAGGTACAATTTCAGACATGGCATAACAGCCCGCTTTTATAAAGATACCTTCCCCTTTTTCTACATGGTATTCTTCTGCATTCTGATGCAGGATCTTTTTCCCATTTAGCACAAAGGCAATTAGATGGCGGGTCAGGTATACTTCGTTGCGATGTTGGTTCTGAGACTGTTGATACCGGACTACCGAAATGGCAGGTAGCTGCGTGATCAAATCAGGACGGTTTAATTCGAAGTATTGTGGAAGTCTGACCATAAAACGGAGCTTGAGCTGAAAACAACAAAATTAGATCTTTTCAGCAAAGTACATGAAGAAAGTGCAACATAATTTTGTGTCCAAAATAACGATGAAAAATATAAACCTATGAAAATTACACTGTTATCATTGCTGCTTTTGATAAGTGTCAGCAACGCCAAAGCACAGCAAATTAAAGTACTAACTGGCTTTGCTTCTCCTGAGAGCGTCCTGCAGCAGGGCAAGCTGGTGTACGTTTCTAACGTAGGGCACCAACTGCAACCTGCACAGAAAGACGGAGATGGTTATATATCGCTTCTTTCCGCAGAAGGAGAGATGCTGGAACAACACTTTCTTCCATTGCCTGCCGATACGTTGCATGCCCCAAAGGGGATGGTCATCAACGGTAATACATTGTATGTAACAGACATTGACCGTGTGGTGGGTTTTGATCTGAAATCCCGCAGGAAGACATTTGACTTAAAACTGCACTCAGTCTCAGCGTTCCTCAATGATATAGAGGTACTGGATAAACAGCAACTGGTAGTAACAGCCACGGATGCAGGCAAAATTTTTAAGGTTAACATTACAGGGAAAGGAAGTTTTGAGGAGCTTATACTTCCAATAAAAATTATCGGGGCAAACGGGCTGAAATATGACCCCAGCAAAAAGATCCTTTACGTGAACGGGTTTGGCGAGAACGGCCAGCCGACCGGAGAACTTTACGCAGTCACTATCGGAAAACCTTCCACCGCAGCGCAGATTACACAAGCCAAAGGCTATTATGATGGCCTTGCGCTCACCACCGATGCCATACTACTTTCCAGTTGGGTGTCTTTTGATAAAGCCGGGGAAATCATCGCCATTAATCTTAAAGACGGCAGCCTAAACGCACTTGCATTACCGATACATTTTGCCGGACCTGCAGACATGTGGCTCGACAGCAAAGAGCAGGTACTTTGGGTACCTACGATTATGGATGGTAAGGTTTACCGCATTGCACTGAACGGCAGATAAAGCCGAAGTGTAGTTTGAAAGGAGTCCCTTGATCAAATTTACTACTGCTACAATTTATAAGTATGATCCAATTACTCAGGCCGTTTTTATTTTGGCTGGCATTACTCTCCCCTGCGCTTACTTTGGCACAGGGAGAGCGAAAACTGCAACCTGCTTTAACGGCAGAAGCCATGCAAATTGACGGGCAATTGTTGGAGACCGTCTGGCAGCAGGCCGCACAAGCCAATGATTTCTGGCAGGTATACCCGGTAGATACAATTAAAGTGCCACACCAAACAGAAGTATGGGTTGCTTATGATGAAACGAATCTGTACGTGGCAGCTAAATTATACGGCATCACCTCCCATCCTATTATCCAGACGTTGAAGCGAGATACAGAATACTGGAACAGTGATGCTTTTTCAGTCATCTTAGACCCCTTGCACAAGCGGATGGGCGGCTACATTTTTGGGGTAAATGCAGGCGGAGCACAATATGACGGGATACTGGATGAAGTAACCGGAGACGATAGTCCAAACTGGGATACAAAGTGGTTATCTGCTACCAAGGCAGGTAGTGATGAACTTACAGTGGAAATGGCCATACCGTTAAATGTGTTACGCTTTAATAAAGGAGGTGAAACCTGGGGAATTAATTTTGTGCGCACCGACATGACCCGCAACACCTTTTCTGTATGGAACAGGGTGCCCAACCAGTACATTTTTGTAACCCCTGCCTATGCCGGTGAGTTGCGCTGGCCCTCAGCTCCTGAAAGCAAACAGAACATCGTGGTTTCCCCCTTTATGAAGGGTAGTGTAATACAGGATGATGTACAGGCAAATTCAACAGCTTATAAAGCAGAGGCAGGAGCTGAATTCAAGATGCGTGTGGGATCTTCGCTTAATCTAGATGTTACCATTAACCCGGATTTCTCACAGGTGGAAGTGGACCAACAGGTTACCAACCTTGATCGCTTCGATCCTACTTTCCCGGAGCGCCGGGGCTTCTTCCTGGAAAACAGCGATATCTTTAACGGTTTTGGCACATGGCCAGCCCAGCCATTCAATTCCAGAAGTATAGGTCTTAAAAACGGAAAGCAATTGCCCATATTGTTAGGCACTAAGCTCAGCGGCAACCTAACAGAGAACCTGCGCATTGGGCTCCTGAATGTGCAGACACGTCAGCATGAACAGGAAAGTGCTCAGAACTATACCGTGGCAGCATTCCGACGCAGGCTTTTCAAACGCAGCAATATCAGTGGTTTGCTTACCAACCGCCAGGGCATAGGGAGTGGTACTAATTTCGAACGCACCAAATACAGCCGCACGTACGGTTTGGAGTTTAATTATCTTTCAGAAGACGGAAAGTGGGTTGGGTTAGCTCATTACCACCAAAGTATCTTGCCTGGAAACTTGAAAGACACTCGCTATTACTCCTTTAGCCTGCAACACAACGGACGTAACCTGCAGGCAACGACCTACTGGAGTCGGATTGGCAAAAACTTTAACCCGGGTACAGGCCTGACGCCAAGGCATGAAGTATATGACCTATTGGAAGACTCCGTGCATCGTGTCGGATTTTACCAGTATTGGGGCAGTTATTCCTATACCCTTTACCCCAAGCAAGGTAGCCGCGTATTGCGCCATCGGGTGGAGTTCCAGCCAACTGTATACTTTGAACTTCAGCATGTGCAGCAGCAGGAAGGAACCTACAACCTTAATTACACAACCAGCATGGCCAATCGCGCACAACTGGAGGCAAGTATAAAACATGTAGCCGTTCAACTCCCTTTTCCTTTCCTGGTACCTGGCACCAAAGAACCCTTACCAGCCATGCGTTACAACTTTACCAGTGCCCGGGCAGCATACCAGTCTGATCCCAGAAAAGCCTTTTCCTGGAACCTAAGAATGGAAACCGGTGCTTTTTACAATGGGGTAATCCAGAGTTACGGTGGAGGCATGAAATATAGGGTGCAGCCCTGGGGTACCTTCTCCCTGGACGCTACCCAACATTTTATTCAGTTACCAAAGGCATATGGAAACAGCCGGCTCATGCTTATAAGTCCCAGAACAGAAATAGCACTGCGGCACAACCTCTTCTGGACCACGTTCCTGCAGTACAACACGCAGCGTCAGAACTTTAACATCAACAGCCGCATACAATGGCGCTTCAAGCCGATGTCTGATGTCTACCTGGTCTATACCGATAATTACACTACCGAAAACTTTGTACGGTTAAACCGTGGGATAGTAATTAAAATGAATTACTGGCTAAATCTTTAATACTTTGACAAGATGAGCAACGGCGTACTTTCATACACCTTGTATTCATGGGCTCAAGCCAATACTAATGCATCTATTTTGCTTCCTGAAAACTATGAAACCTGAAATTACATTTAACTGGATTGGCGGTCCCACCTTTTTGCTGAAACTGGGAAGCTTCAAATTGCTTTCTGACCCTATATTTGCGGGAGGTCCTGTAGCTTTTTATATGGATGGGCACCCTTCCACAGGTGAAGATAATGCACCTATTCTGCGTTTTTCGCCGCTACCTTTTCTGGATTTAAATAATCTGGATTTGGTCCTGATCAGCCACCTTCACAGTGACCACTTTGACAGCTTCGCAACTAAAATACTTTCCAAAGAAAGCATTTTAGTTGCGCCAACAGCTCAAATTAACTCACCTAAACTTCAGAAGTTTATCAATCGCCAGCCGCTGGGTTGGTGGGAAGAAGTGTTGCTGGAAAAGGAAGGTGAGAAGCTGCGCATCATGGGCTTACCCGCTAATCACTCGCATGATGAGCCTACAAATGAAGCTTTAGGGATTGTAAACGGATATGAGCTGCAATACACCTCGGGCAACTTTGCTTACACCATTTACTGGACCGGCGATACGGTATGGTTCGATGAAATCAGGGAAATAAAAAAACGGTTGGGAAAAGTGGATTTACTTATTCCACACATGGGGGCAGTAGGCAAAGATGGTCCCTGGGGCCTGATGACCTTAGACAGCGGGGAGGCTACCAAAGTGGTGGAAATTATAAAGCCTTTTACTGTCATCCCGGTACACCACCATACTTTTTCACATTACACCGAACCTATTAGTCCGTTGGTGGAGAAAATGGTAAACAGCCCCTCAGAGCTTCGGGTATTAACGGAAGGCCAGACCACCTACCTATAAGCATCCTTTTACACTACATACAAAACACTTTTCATGACAACCAAAAACCTATTACGCTTTTTATCCTTTCTCATCCTATCTCTCATTGGGGGATGCAGTACTTCTAAAAGGGCACCAGGCTCCCTACCTGCACACGTTCCCGCTTTACAGGTGCAGGGGGATACCATAAGCTATACGGTAAATTATATGGAGCTCACTGCATTAAAGCTGACACCTCGGCAGAAACAAATACAGCTGGAGATTGAATGCAAAATGCCGGAGAACCATGTGAAATTTATAAGTGGTTCCGATTCGTTAGAGGTCTTGCTACGGGAAGGAACTTTTGTAAAACTGTACCTGGTACAAAAACAGGACACTGTTCTGGTAGAAATCACAGGTATTCCCAGAAACGTAAACTTTACCGATACATACATCAAGCAGAAATCCGGTATAACAGACGTAGAAATCCCGGAGGTACACGAGCTAGCCAATATCTTGACGGCCATTTCGCGTGTCGGGCAGCTTGATTCAAACATGGTGGATATGACCACCCCTTACTACAAGGAAGTATTAACCCACTTCCGGCCTTATCAGCAACATGCTATCGTGGACACCATCAATCAACATATTGTTAAAGCGTTGGATACCGATAGTTACTGGTACTACTATGCTTTAAAGATGAATGCCGCTGCTTATACATTTAATGCTAATGGGAAGATTGTGAATACGGGTGTCATTCGGAAAATGGGTTTTGACAATGAAATAGATCCCATCAGAATACATGCTGGCCTGCTGGAGGACTTTGCTCGAAAATCAGGGTTCAGAAAGTTTTATGAAGAACACCAGCCCTACTACAATAGCCTGATTTTAACTTATAAAGCCCTAAACCCAATTGATCAGATGCAACAGTGGCTACAGCGCAAATTCCCGATCAGTTATGGGAACTACCGCGTCGTTTTTTCTCCTTTAGTGGGTGGGGCACATGCGGCAAGGCGCTTTAAGGACAACGGCTTTGAGCAAACGCTCATGTTTATTTCACGGGCTGAGTTTAATAAAAAGTACAGCAGTAATCTGAATAAGCTGCTGAATTCCCGGGTGGTCTTTACGGAAATTGACCACAACTTTGTAAACCCGACTTCTGATAAATACCTAGCCCAGATAAATGATGCATTCAGTAACCGAAGTAAGTGGGTAAAAGAAATGCCGGGCACTAACGCTTACTCCTCCCCATACATGATTTTCAATGAGTACATGACCTTTGCGCTCTTCTCGCTTTACGCTTTAGATACTTATCCGAAGCAGGATGTGGACGAGTTTATGCCGAGAATGCATAAGCAAATGGCCAACCGCAGGGGGTTCTACAGGTTCCCGGAGTTTAACCAAAAGCTTATCTCTGTGTATTCGGAAAATAAAAATATTCAAATTGATGCGATATTTGAGGAAATGTTAAACTGGAGTAACGAAGTAAACGATGCATCGAATTGATTCAGCGACCACTATTCACCGAAATCGCTACATCCGTTACTTATGCAACACATAATCCATGCTCTAACTATGAAAAAATCATTTTACCTTTTGGCCCTGCTGCTTTTTGGCAGCGGTGCCAAAATAGCAGTTGCTCAGGCAGGAGATGGCATAACAGCTATCCCAAAAATTGTGGGAGAAGGCACCGTATCATCCAAAGATTTTGAGTTTAATTTCACTACTAGCAGCGACTCATCTGTTGCCTTTTTCTCTAAAGCACTTCTGCCGGATTGGCGAAGAATTTCGATTGTTTACTCAAAACGCAGGAAAGGCGCGTGGCAGAAACCAATGCTGGCTCCTTTCTCCGGGCATTACCGCGATGCAGACCCGTTCATAAGCCCGGATCAATCCAAACTGATTTTCATATCTGACCGGCCATCCAAGTACCAGAAGTCTCCTTCAGATTATACGCTTTGGATGATTTCACAACCATTCCTGTCAACCACAGAACCTGTTCAGCTGGAAGGGGACTTTTACCATCTGATAAGCCCCCTCTACCCCAGCCTGTCGCTTAACGGCAATTTATACTTTAGTGCCAACTCTGATCACGACAGCGATGTATACCTTGTGAAAAATGAAAACGGCAAATATAAACTGCCGGTAAAACTGACTTTTAATAGTCCGGAACACCGCGATCTGGACCCGATCATTGCACCAGATGAATCTTTCATCATCTTTACAAGCACATCACGAAAGGGCTTCGGTGGTACCGACCTGTACGTCTCCTTCCAAAACAATGGTATGTGGTCAGAGCCTGTAAACTTAGGCAAGCACATAAACTCTTCTTCGAACGAAGGCCAGCCCGGCTTATCCCCTGATGGAAAGAAACTATACTTCTCTACTATCAGACCTAAGGATAAAACGAACTATGCGCCCCGCGGCAAAAGTATAAAGACGGCTGAACTCGAGAAAGAGCTGAGTTCACCCTTCAACGGGCTGCCTAATATCTGGGAGGTCAGCATAGAATCCATACATGAACTAAATGAATACGCAAAGACGACAAGCAATTAAGACAGGACTAGTGTTTGCCACACTAGTCTTTGGGAGCAGTGGAAACAGCACTTTATTTAGCAAATCCTTTAATAAACAAAAAATGAAACTTACACTATTACGCCATGCCACGCTGGTAGTAGAACTGGCTGGAAAGAAGATCCTGATAGACCCGATGCTGTGTGTCAAAGAAGCAATGGAACCGGTACAAAATGCATCTAACCAACTACGAATACCGATGACCCCGCTCCCGCTGACCGCTAATCAGCTAACAAAATTAATTGACTCCGTAGACGCCGTGCTTATTACCCACACCCACCGCGACCATTGGGATGAAGCAGCACAGAATCTGATTCCGAAAAGCAAACATCTCTTCTGCCAACCTCAGGATGAAGAAAAACTAAGGGAGCAGGGATTTAGTAAAGTACATGCTGTTTCTGACGAATTTAAATGGGATGAGGTAACGATAAACAGAACAGGTGGCCAGCACGGTACCGGAGAAATAGGCAAAAAAATGGGACCGGTATCAGGATTCGTACTTCAAGCCAATGACCAGACCATGTACCTTGCAGGGGATACCATCTGGTGCGCCGAAGTACAGGAAGCCCTGGCAACGTATAAACCGGGTGTAGTAGTAGTGAATGCTGGTGCTGCGCAATTCCTGCAGGGCGACCCGATCACGATGACGGCAGACGATGTGCGCCACGTGATACAGGCTGCGCCAGCCTCAAAAGTAGTGGCGGTACACATGGATACTGTTAATCATTGCCATCTTACCCGTACAAAGCTTCGCGCTTACCTTACGGAGAATAAGCTGGCAAACAAGTGCCTTATTCCCGAAGACGGACAAACGCTTTCCTATGCCGTTTAACCTACTGCCTGCCTGCTTTCTGAACGTCTATATGGCTAAGATACGCTTCCTGTTACCGGTCCTTTTAATCCCGTATGTAATGCTGGCACAGACCAAATCACCGGAAACTCGATTGAAGGAACTTGGATTGCAACTGCCCGAGGCTGCGCAGCCGGTTGCCAGTTATGTCAATTATGTGAAAACAGGCAATCTGCTTTTCCTTTCCGGCCATGCCTATTGCGGCCAGGCCACCACAGTGGATCATGGCAAGCTCGGCAAAGACTTAACTTCGACACAGGGTTATGAGGCTGCCAGGAGAACGACACTTTGTCTATTGGCTACCTTAACTGAAGCCACAGGAGGGGACCTGAACCGGGTCAAGCGTATCGTAAAAGTATTGGGAATGGTCAACTCCGCGGAAGATTTCACGGAGCAGTCCAAAGTGATCAACGGCTGCTCAGACCTGCTGGTAGAGGTGTTTGGGGAAAAGGGCAAACATGCCCGGTCTGCCGTAGGCATGGCCGCCTTGCCCGGGAATTTAGCGGTAGAAATTGAAATGGTGGTCGAGTTGCGGGAAGACTAACCAGCCCGCTGCCTGGCTCCGGTATTGTATGCCAGCGCCAGGCAGCGGGCTACAGAGACTTAACAAAGCGTATGGTTCCAGAACAGGATCTTGCCGGAAAACAGCCCTGAGCACATTGCTTCAAACGCTTCCCGGTATTGCGCGAAAGGAAACGTTGCGCCAACCTCTAAGCGGAAGGAGGCCGCTGCTAGTGTATGGATCAATTCGTGCTCCATACTTGCTTTTACATCCGCAGGTAGCTTACAGAGCCAATTGTCCAGTCCAAAGCCTTTCACGGTAAGGAGCTTCATGATGATGTCCGCGTTATGGTACTGCACTTTATCCGGGCTAAGCAAACCGTAAAGCAGCACAATACCGCCTGTACCAACACACGCATATATTCCAGCCCCTACTCCTCCACCCACAGCATCCAGGGCTGCCGTTACGCCTTTATTTTCTGTTAACCGAAGTACCGTATCAGGCCATTTAGCATCCAGCACATCTACCACTGCCGCGGCCCCCAGGCGCATTAATTCCTCCCGTTCGTTCAGGCCGCGTATGGCAGCAATCACACGCACGCCTTTCGCTCTAGCTAATTGAATCATGATTCTCGCAACTGTAGAGCTGCCTGCAGTTACCAAGAGCCAATCATTTTCCGCAACCTTCGCTTCATAAAGCAATGCCCAGGCGGTTACAGGGTTAAGGGCAAACTGACATGCTTTTTGGACTGGAAACGATGGTGGCAATGCATACAGCTTATCAACGGGTACCTGGACATATTCCGCCCAGCACCCTTTGGTCCTGAAAGCAACCAGACTACCCGTTTGAACAGCAGCGCTTCCACCGGCTTTTACCACGATACCCGCTGCCTCCAGCCCGGCTATCTGCGGAAACACAGCCTGCTGCCGGTATTTTCCCTGGATAAACATCACATCAGCGGGATTAATAGGACTGGCCAGGACCTTCACCAGCACTTCCTGCGGGCTCACTTCAGGCAAACCGGCCGCTTCATAATGCAGGACATCCGCAGGTACACCGGCTTGTTTAAAAATAAGTGCTTTCATACGTTTTATTTTGATTGTAACGGAACCAAGAAGACATGGCATTGCCGAATCAGTAGTTGGTTTATAAGACGCAGCAAATATACTGTAATTTATTTACAGACAGACTTGTCTGTAAATAAATTATTATACTACCTTTGCTTATCGGTATACCCGCTAAATTTTTCATCTCAACTAAACAAAAAACTATGAATACGTTTTATCTGAAAAAATTTAAAACAACAGAACGGAGTCCCAGGCCGCCACAGCTAAAGCAAATTGCCTATTCTGCGCTGGGTGGACTAGTGGCTATCACTGCTATAGGCAAACTCGCACAGTTCAGTCAAATGCCGCTTCTCATGGCTCCGTTCGGAGCCACCTGTGTGCTGGCTTTTGGTGTGCCGGACAGTCCGCTCGCGCAGCCCCGCAACATCGTTGGCGGCCACTTCATCTCTGCTTTCATCGGACTTCTCTGCCTGCAGTGGCTAGGCGCCGGTTGGTTCTCTATGGCTGTAGGTGTTAGCCTCGCAATTGGCATAATGCAGCTTACCGGCACCACCCACCCACCTGCTGGTGCCAATCCCCTATTGGTTATGATGGCAAAGGCCAAATGGTCCTTTCTCTTCTCACCCGTTCTTGCCGGTGCCTTGGTGCTTGTGCTGGTTGCCCTGCTCTTTAACAATGCCTCAAAAGCTAGGCGTTATCCAAAATATTGGTTTTAAAAGCTCCAGAAAGTCCACAATCAAATGAATAAAACTGAAATAGAACAGGCTTATCGCAACATGAAGCCATGTATCAGCAAGACTCCGCTGATGCGGAGTGAGAAGCTAAGTAGCCTTATCCAGGGAGAGGTATACCTGAAACTGGAGAACCAGCAGTTAACAGGCAGTTTTAAGGTACGCGGAGCCTTGCAGGTAATGGCGTCGTTGCCAACCGATACCAAGTACAATGGTGTTGTGGCACCAACTGCCGGTAACCATGGGATGGGCCTGGCCTATGCCGGAAACAAAGCCGGTGTACCAGTGCACATTTACCTGCCTTCCACCGCGGATGCTGCCAAGGTTAGCTTTATGGAGGAGCTGGGTGCTCACATTACCTATTTCCCCAATATTGAGACAGCCCGGCAAGCGGCCCTAAAAGCAGCTGCGGATCAGGGCCTTACATTTGTTTCGGCTTATAACAACCCGAACATGATTGCTGGTGCCGGCACCCTTGCCCTGGAAATATTGAATGAGCTACCGGATCTGGATATTGCAGTGGTCTGCACAGGAGGTGGCGGACTGACAGCTGGTATGGGACTATATTTGAAAGCCCAACAATCACGCAGCAGGCTAGTGGCTGTGCAAACAGAGAACAGCCCAACCTTTGCAGCATGGTACAAGCATGGAAAAGTAACGCAAATAGCATTAGCACCTTCCATAGCCGAAGGACTGAGTGGTTATATCGATCCTTCTACTATTTCCTTTCCTATTTTCAAGGAGGTAGTGGACGAGGTGGTGACGATCTCCGAAACGGAAATAACCACAGCCATGAGATGGCTTTTGGAAGAGCATGAACTGGTTATTGAACCCTCTGGGGCCGCCGGAGTAGCTGCTTTATTGGCCGGCAAAGTAGCTGTAGCTGGCAAGAAGGTAGTGGTTACGGTAACTGGTGGAAACATATCGCCAGAGCGATTTGGATACCTGATTAAAACTGGACTTTCTTCTTAACCCTAAGCTGATGGGGAGTATAATAAAGTATGGATTAACAGGCACCGCGTTATTTCCGGCAAAAAAAACAGACAGACTTGTCTGCAACAATAATTATACTTACCTTTGAGGCATGAAAAAGGTGAAGGAGAGAATATTAGAGACAGCGCATGAGCTGTTTTACAACCAGGGTTACTGCAATACAGGTATTAATCAGGTTATCGAAGAAGCGCAAGTGGCGAAGGCTAGCCTCTATCAGCATTTTCCTTCTAAAACAGACCTGTGCATCAGTTACCTGCAGTACCGCGCCTCGCAATCTACTTTCAGAGAAAAGGTAGAACCAGCTAAAACCAGGGAAGAGGTGGTTCTTAAAACCTACGAATACCTGGTCGATTACTTAATGAATGGCAACTTTCGCGGATGTGCATTCCAGAATATTGTGTCGGAAGTTAATCCACAGGAAGATAAGCGCATTTTACAAGAGGCCAAGCGGTTGAAAAGTGTTTCGAAACGATATTTTCAGCGAATGATCGCAAAAGATCCGGAAAACGTAACCGGAACGGAAGAACTGCTCGGTAACCAGTTGGTGGTACTTTTCGAGGGAGCTATTATTACCTACCAGATTCACCAGGAACTATGGCCTGTTGATGCTGCCCGTGCCGCTTCTCTGGCACTTGTTAAACAAGCATAAGAATAAACTCATGAGGTAAGTACTTCCTTTTATGTGCCAACTAAATTTCCTGACAATTTTACTGCCTGTGTAGTGGTTACCATTCTTACACAATGAATATAAATTTTTTTTATAAAAGACAGACCTGTCTGTATATAACATATTCCTTTGAGTAAATTATTTACCCTAAATCAGGCGCTCCTACTGATAGAGTGCCAGAACGAATGGCTTAATCCGCAGGGAAAGCTGCATCACCTGATGCAGGACAAAGAACAGTTTGAAGAATCCGCCAGCAACCTTACTCATGTCCTGAGACAGGCACGTGCGCGAGGGCTAAAAGTTATTCATTCCGATCTGCGCTTTCAGGAGGGATACCCCGAACTGGCCGGCGGCAAGTGTGGCTTGCGCGATGCAATTCCGGAGGCCGGCACATTCCAGGAGAATAGTTGGAACAGCCAGTTCTACCCCTCTCTCCAGCCAATAGCGGGCGAGTTTATCGTGCGGGGGCGAACTGGGGCCAGTGCCTTTTCCGGCTCTAACCTGGACGTGTACCTGCGCCATAACGGGATCACTGAACTATTCCTGGCAGGATATGCCCTGCATGTCTGCGTAGAGAGTACCATGAGAGATGCCCATGACCGGGGTTATCTCCCTTTCCTGATCATAGACGCCAGCGCCGCCTTCACTGCCATGCAAAAAGCGCATGTGCAGGAGCATGTTATCCATCACTTCGGTCAAAGCCTCACAACAGAGGCTTTATGCAAAACAATGCGAAAGGCAAAACAACTACAAACAGATGTCATCAACCACTTGCATGTTCATTATAAAATCTAAATGTTTATAAATATGAGAAAACAATTAGTAGAAAGCGTGGCTGAAATAAATGTGGTCATACTTACTGGAAAGGCCCTGGAGACATTTCAGATATTTTACACCCCGAATGTGGTCATGCAGGAAATTGACAACGAAAACATATTTGGCAAGGGGGATAGTCTGCTCCGTCAGCAAGAGTTCTTCAGCAACATCACATCCTTTAACGAAGCGGAAGTAAAGTCTGTTTCTCTGGCAGAGAACAGAAGAGTGGTGAAGTGGTTCCAGCACTACAAACGCAAAAAGTGGGAGGAGCGGAAGTTCCACCAAGTAGGCGTGCAGCAGAGGCAGCGTCGTGAGATGACCCATGAGAAGTTCTACTACGGTTCCTCAGTGTACAGTCCTAAATGAAACGCATCCCAACCTTCGTTTTGCTAGGAGCCGTGCCCCTGGTCTGGGGCATGAACTTCCACCTGGCCCGCTATTGCGTACAGCACCTCCCCCCTAACACGGTTGGATCCATACGGTTCATCATCGCAACCCTGCTGCTGTTGCCACTTTTCCTGGCACTTGAGCGGCCAAAGTGGCCCAGCCTGAAGCCGCACTTAGTTGCCATGGCTGTTGTGGGAGCCACTGGTGTGTTTGGGTACAATTACCTTTTTTTTAAAGCCATGCAGACGACAAGCCCTACCAATGCCTCCCTCCTTTTGGCTTTCAACCCACTGGCTACCCTGTTGCTTTCCACGCTATGGCTCAAGAAGGAAGCAAGGCCACTGCAGTGGGTCGGGGTAACCTTAGGCATGGCAGGCGTGTTGCTCATCGTCACCCGGGGGGAGCTACAGGCTTTGCTCGGTATGAAGATAAGCTACGGGGAAATCCTGCTCCTGCTGGTGGCTCTGTCTTTTGCCTTTGCCAACATTATAGTACGAAAATACCTACAGTCAGTCTCCTCCCTTGCCACCTCTACTGTGAGCACGATAGTGGGCACCCTACTTCTTTTAGCTGTAGCTTGGTTCGAGCCGCATCCTGCTGTGCCTTTCACCGCTACTCCGTTGTCGGTGTGGCTTGCATTGTTCTTCATGACCATGGGCGGGTCCATTATTGGCTATATTGCCTGGAACCATAGTGTCGCAAAAGTAGGGGCTGAAAAGGCGGCTCTGTTCATGAACCTCACCCCTTTTTATACCGTGCTGATTGCCCTGTGTATGGGTCAGCCCGTGGAACTACTGCAACTGCTGGGTGGAGGGTGCATTGTCAGCGGCATCGTAATGGCCAACCTACAATTGAAGCGAAAAGCTGCTAAGCCTATGCAGGTTTCCAGCTCCTAACATAAGAAATAAAATATATAACTATGAAAATCACACGTTTAAGTTGGGCCGGAATCATTATTCAGCAAGATAGCACTATGCTGATGATCGACCCTGTAGAAGATTTCACATCCATGGAGCCCTACATGGGCAGGCCCTTGGCTCCAGTTATCCCTTTTGCCGGGTGCATACAGGCCGACGCCATCCTATTGACCCATGTTCATCCTGACCATCTCGATGAAGATGCTATCCGCAATACATTAAGGCCAGGAGGTAAGGTTATCTGCCATAAAGCCGCCGCAGACAAACTGAGAGAACTGGGCTTCCCTGTACATGCCTTGGAATTAAACCAACCCCATACTTGTGGTGTTTTCACTGTCACCCCTGTTTTTGCCCTGGACGGAATCGGCCATGAGCAGGTGTCCTGGTTGGTCAGAAATGAGCTGGGGCAGCAGTTGTTCCATGGGGGAGACACCATCTGGCACAGCCGTTTTTGGGAGATTAATAACTCCTATGGCAAGATAGATGTAGCCTTTCTACCAATCAATGGCGTCGTAGTAAATTATCCGTTTGTTGGCTTTGCGCCACTGCCGGCTTCCCTTACACCGGAACAAGCCGTAGTAGCCGCCAAAATCATGCATACCGACTTACTCGTACCGATGCATTATGGCACTTTCCATTGCCCCCCTATATATACTGAGTTCGAAGCAGTCGAAGAAGTCTTTGTGAGTGCCGCATTAAAGTATGACATGAAGTATAAACTCATACCAGAGGGTGGTATGCTGCGCCTTGCAGAAATATAAAAATCCATTGCGCTACTTTAAAATAATACCTCGGGCAAGTTGTGCTTTGCGCAGGACTATACTTTGAGCACAAAGGACAGGTACTTGGCCTGTCCTTTGTGCTTCTACATAACATATACCTCTTTCCTTTAGTCTCTCAGCTCAAGATTATACGGCAGTCAGAGCGGCACATGATGGCTGCTAAGGTAATTTCAGAACCCGCTGTAACGAAATAAATGGCCGTGTGAATGGAAAGCTTTGAAACTTATAAGTCCCAATAAATACATTAAAACATCTAACACTATGAAAAGAGTTACTACGAATGTGCTCCTGCTACTCCTGCTAATTTTCGCACCATTTGCATTATCAGCAACAGGCACTCCAAAGGCTGAAGCGGAGCTCAATGCCATTATGAACGCCTATGTAGCGGCTACCAATTCACACGACTTTGAGAATGTGCAGCCCTTACTGCTCTCAGATGCCATCTACTGGTTCAATAAAAGCGAAAGTCAAGGCATCGCAGCCATCCGGAAGAACTTTGAAAGCACCTGGGGTTTTCTACCTGATGAAGTGTATGGTATAGTGAATATAAAATGGCTTTCGGTAGAAAAGAACAGTGCCACCTGTATTTACGAGTATACCTACCAGGGAACCCACGAAGGAAAACCTATGAAAGGCAAAGGCCGTGGTACCAGCGTGCTGGTCAGGCACCATGGAAAGTGGCGTATTGCCCATGAACATCTTTCCATTCCGCAATAAACCCACGATTGAATGCAGCTATTCAACAAAACCTACTGCCAATTAAGAATGGCAGCTTGTACGTTTATAATTTATTCAAATACATAAAGTATAAACAATAGCCTGGACTTTGCTGTCCCTATTCCATTTCTTGTGGAATTCAGCAAGGAAATTAGTGATGCATTTGAAAGTGACCTGAGGCGCACCATTAACCTTAGCGCAGAAATACCATTTTTAATGGAGGTAAAATATGTTACACAGACTCCAGGTCAGGAACATAAAAAGGATTTGTTCAGCCGCAACCGGTACTTTGGAAAGAGACACGAATTTGAATGAGATGAGGAACTGGGGTGCTTTGAAGTTACTATTTAACCAATAGGACCCATATTATATTATATACTAATACGGACACTTATTTTCCGGCAACAGCATACTCCACATCGCTTTAGACCATCCTCAGACCAATGAATACTGAGCAGCAGTACCAGGTAAAATACCGACGTGAGCGTTACATGCTACTATTACAAATTTGCTCCGGGAATACTGAAGACAAAATACCACTTTTGCCAAAGCGGCTGCACCCAGCTCCCTGATTTTTGTTACTCTACTTTTTGCTAACACGCCGCTCCTAGCCTGTGCACTTTATTTAAAAAAATCTTATACCTGTGCTTGGTATGCCTCCAGCGGAACGTTCCATATCTTCTACCTGAATGCAATGAATAACTTCCTGCTCCAGGAAAGCCCCCTCCTCTGTGATTAAATTGCAGTCAAGAGAATCAAATGTCCGGCTGATGTATGATCTTGGCCCATGCAGGTATGGGGGATGCATTTACAGGTTATCTAGCCGGATTATAGCCACAGCTCTAAGCCTGAGTGGACAAGCTTCTGACACCGTATCATCAGATTGTCGCCAATTTTCAGTTACTTTTGTAGCGTGGTTGAGGCCTTGGAATTGCTGACTTTACTACTGGTTCAGCTACGCTTGAAAGTTATACCAGCATTGTGTTGATAATACGTATCAAACCATTCCTGACTGTCTCTGAATGTTTGGAGGAATCAATGATTATTTAATCCTTCATACGCAATATACTGAGCTAAAAAAGGGGAGCTATTAACTCCCCTTATTACTTGTGGTTCCTCCTAATATTGATCTTCAGGAAAGCCGGTTCTTCTGTGCCCGGACACATGATAAATAGTGCCTGGTTCGTCGCTAAATTCAGCTTTGAAGTAAATACTATCGGTTTTGATCTTTGTTTTTGATACACCACCGTCCTTGATTACTTTGCCCTCAGTAATGCTGACATTGTTATCTGAAGCGGTATTAATTGCATCTTTCACCGAGAAGGAGCGACTTGCTACATCCAGTCCGGACTTAATTTTAAAATCCCGAAAGTTACCTTGGTCATCCACCCATATGGCATCAGACTTGTTGGCCGCCGTGTTGTAGGTAAGTAAGGGGGTATATCCTGCCTTCTCCACATCTTCAAAGACACCTGGGTCTGTTTCAACTTTGTACGTCACCCACCACTCGCCTGAGACAGGATAAGTAGCAGTGTATTTTACTTCCGGGGCATCCTTTTCACATGCGCTCATAATGCTACATGAAATGAGGATGGCGATTAGGTATAAGCACTTTTTTTTCATCTGATTTAATCTTTTTCAATTTAAAATTTAACAAACGTGCGGATGCCAGCGCCATACCCGGAGTTAAGCACTTCCCAGCTGTAACTTTGTCCTAAATCCACGGTGGCTTTGGTAGCGGCAAATTCGCTGCCATTCACGTCTTGCGCGGGCACACCTAATTTATTTCCTTCATAGTGGTAAAAATGAACGGTGGTAGACGAGCCAGCTGCTGACGTCCCCCCCACATTATCTGTGACATAGTGCCCTACGCCAAGTTTGTTCACCGTAGAAACACCGTTCGCACCAGCGTTGCGCTTGTACTTCCCGCTCATGTCAGCATCGGCAACAGCCGGATCGATCACGCCCACATAGCGTCGTTTAATAACTGAGAAGCCATCTTTATTCGTCGCCGAGTAGGTAATGGTATACACACCGGGAATATTCGTGTTCACAGTTCCATTTACTGACAATTCGATCCTCTGGCCATCTTCAGAAGCTTCAGCCCCTGGATCGGTGAAGACCTCTCCTATCAAAACAGAGTTCCACTGCTCTCCTTTCACCGTAATGACAGGATAGTAAGTAGTCCTGGAAATTCCCTCCGTATCTAGTTCCTTCTCGCAACCGGAAAAGACAAATACCGAAAGCAGCACTAATATGATCGTATTCTTGATTTTTTTCATGGTTTTGTTTTTAAAGTATGTTAGCGAACATCCCACCAAACCGGCTTGATAATGGGCTCCACTGATTGAGGGGCATTCGGATTGCGTTGTCTTTCTTCCTGTGGCCAGGGCAGGCGCGTTGGGAACTGCCTGCCTGAAGTAATGCCTTCTACCGGGTAAGTGAACTCTCCTGGCTTGTAGGATGCATCTGTTGCCCCTACCGGACTTGTCTCCGGGTAGCCGGTTCTGTTGCGCTCTAGGAAAGCTTCTATACCTTGATATGTACCCGCTAAGGCCACCCATTTCTGCACGATGATCGCTTCCAGCTGTTCTTCTACTGAAGTACTAGCCGGATAAGGGTAAAGGGCACCTCTCTCCGCTCCGATCTGCACGAAGGCAGCATCTACTCCCTGGTTGTAAAGGGCTGCGACATCGCCTGATCCCAAACCACGTAGGGTGGCTTCAGCTTGTAAGAAATAGCTCTCAGCCTTGGATATAAAATAAACAGGAGCAGTAGGCAGAATCAACGCCCTGGAGATAGTGCCCGGCACCAACTGCGAGGTTGAAGTACCCGAAGTGCCCTGCACCATCGCTTTCTGCCCTCCTGATCCAGGGATGTATACGTTATCCAGACGCTTGTCCCCGTTGGTCTGTAGGAACGAGAACAGCGTAGTGCTCGCCTTCAGGTTCTGATTGGTATTCAAAGCCGGACTTTGATCCATCTCATAGAGCGGGTTACGCTTGCTGGTAGCATCGGAGAAAATAGCCATGCTGGCATCTGCCTCTAAGAATTTCGCTCCTTTGTTGTACAAGCTCCTGATACCCGCTTCCGCCACGGCAGGACGGCCATACACCTGGCGCAGGTAAATCTTTAGCTTCAGGGTATTGGCAAAACGCACCCATTGGCTCATATCCCCGTTGAAAACGACATCGCCATTGCTCAGGTCAGGTGCTGCCTTGGCTGTCATCGGCATAGCCAGGGCTTTGTCTATTCTTACAATCAGTGAATCATAAACGGCCTGTCCATCCCTGAAGACAGGTGCCAGGTTTTTCGTTGCCCCCCCCTGGCTAGCCTCGTCAAATGGGATCTTATCATACAGGTCTACCAGCACCTGGTAGTTATAAGACTCCATCACGGTGGCCATCAGGTAGGCATTCCAGTTATTCTCAGCCGCTGCTTTGCTTTTGACAAAGCGGTAATTGTTCAGGGCACCGGCATATTGCTCCGTCCACCTGCCGGTAAATGCAGTTGGCTGGATATTGAACTGGTCAATGTCAACATATTGGTTGGAACCGTTGTTTTGGGTATAGTATTGCGACCAGATGCCACCAAGTATAGCATACTCTCCACCTACTGCACTAGCAGTCGAAGTAATCGCTGCCGGTAGCACCAGTTCCACAGGCGCATCTACAGGGTTATTCGGGTCTACGTTCACATCCAGGAATTCTTTATCGCAGGAAGTGGTGGAAGCGAGCAGCGTCAGCGCCAACCCCATGTTTAGAAATACTTTCTTCATTATCGTGTAAATTAATCTGATAAAGGATCTAATTTAAAAACCAACTTTTAGACTAACGCCATAGCTTCTGGTCGTAGGGCCGGCGGCAAACTCCCCGAACTCACTTGTCAGGTCGTTACCAAACGTAGTAGACTCCGGATCGATGATGTTGTTATTTTCAGGCGTCCACATCAACAGGTTTCTTCCCACCAGGCTCACGCTTATAGTGCTGAACGGTGTCTTCTCCAGGAGTGCTGCAGGCAGCATGTAACCAACTACCACTTCTCTTAGCTTCAGAAAAGATCTGTCTTTTAAGTGCTCCTGCTCAATGGCTGGATTATAACCATCATTCCAGTAGTTGGCGATGTGCTGCATGTCTATTGGGGTAGTGTTTTCTCTGGTAATCGGGTTGCCCTTGTCATCTTTATCGATGTTGCCGTCCCCGTCCGCGTCAACGCCTACCACCGATCCAGGCACGACAAAGGGCTGTCGGTCGTTATAAAGGGTGTTGGTTGTGTTACCCACAAACTGAGACAGGCGCTGGGTATAAGAATAGAACTTTCCACCGTGGCGGTAATCCAGGCCTACAGACAGATTGATTCCTTTGTAATCAAAATTATTGTATAAGCCCATGAGGTATTTAGGCTGCGCTGTGCCTAATATCTTCTGTTCAGTCGTTTGCAGCGGTAAGCCAGTGGCTTCGTTTACTATAATATGGCCGTCTGCATCCTTCAGAAAATCCGGGCCTTTAAACACACCCAACGGTTGACCTTCAATGGCCACGAAATCAATACCAAAGGCACCAGTTAAAACAACTTGTTCCAAACCTTCTCGCAGCTTCACTACTTTGTTGCGGTTGTTGGAGAAGGTATAGCGCACATCCCAGCGGAAGTCATTTACCTGCACCGGCGTAGCACTCAAGAGCAGTTCCAGACCTTTGTTCTCCACTTTACCAATGTTCATGATCTTGGTCGTATAACCCGATGATGCTGCTACCGGCACTGCCAGGATCTGGTCTGTTGTAGATCTGTTGTAGTAAGCAATGTCTGCATTGATGCGGTTTCTGAGGAAGCTCAGGTTGATACCGAATTCTGATTCTGATGTGATCTCAGGCTGAAGTAGCTCATTCCCTAACTGGTTTGATAGCTCATAAGCATTTCTGCCATTAACAGGGAAGGTAATATTGCCAAAACCCAGGCCCACTGAACCGGGCATAAATACAGATGATATGCTGTAAGGGCTGGCATCGTTACCCGTCTGCCCCCAGGCAGCTCTTACCTTACCATAAGACAGAATGTTTGGCAGGAACTCCGGAAACATGTCAGAAAAGACGAAGCTGGCATTTACTCCCGGGTAGAAAAACGAGTTGTTGTTCACAGGCAAGGTAGAAGACCAGTCATTACGGGCGTTCAGGCTCAAAAACAGGTAATCCTTATAAGAAAGCTCTGCCTGCCCGTAAACGCCATATAATCTTCTCAGTGACGCTGTGGTAGTAGCAGTGGCTGGATCTTTGGAATTTGACAGGTTATAATAACCCGGGATACTTAAACCTGTAATATAAGCGTAGTTCTCTTTGCTATAGCGCTCGTTCACATTGTAGCCCAGTATTCCATTCAAGTGCACATCTTCTGTCAGGTCGTTGCTGGAAGTCAAAAGGAAATCTGCATTCAGCTCACGGGCAAACCGTGTTCTTTCGTTCACGCGACCCGGAGAGTCTGACCCTCCACCGGCTAAAACAGGGCTGCTTTTAGATAAGGTATAGGCAGCAATCCAGTCTTTCAATAATCCGTTAGAGATATCCCCCCCTCCACGTGCTGTAGCCGTGAGCCAGTTGTTGAGCTTATACCCGAGACTCACATTCCCATAAATGCGGTTTTCTTCATAATCATTACCATTAGCCATGAGTGGGTAGTAAGGGTTTTGCGCATAACCGGTAAAGTAGTTATCCAGGTTATTGAATTTGTTGTTGATGTCTTGAAAGTCTACAATGCTAAAATCCCGTGGGATTTGGATGATCTCCTGGAACATGGTAGTACCACCACCACTTCCTTGCCCTGTCGTAACTACTTTCGCATCTTTGCGAACAAAGTTAATACTAGACGAGGCTGTCAATCTTTTCCCTTCCGTGGAACCTCTGAAAGAAAGCGTGTTGCGTTTGTAAGAATCTGCATCGGTCGGGATGATACCGTTTTCTGAAGCATTACCATACGAGAGGAAATAGGAAGACTTTTCCGTGCCACCGCTGATAGCGAGGGTATTCAGAAAAGAAGTACCTGTTTCATAGAAATCTTTCAGGTTATTTTCCTGGGCAGCATAAGGCTTCAGCTGCTGCGAGTTATCCACTACATTCCCCCACAGGCGGTCTTTGCCATGCAGTTTTGGTCCCCAGCTGCCGTTCTCGTTCGAGATCCACTCGCCGCTCCAGCCCTGACCAAAGGTGTTCTGCAGTTGTGGCAAAAATAATGGGGCAGAGAACGTGGTGGAAGTAGTATAGCCCACTGTCACTTTCTCTGAGGCTCTGCCTTTTTTAGTGGTGATCAGGATCACCCCGTTAGCTGCCCTGGAGCCATACAAGGACGTAGCCGAAGCACCTTTCAGGATAGAGATAGAGGCAATATCGTCGGGGTTGATGTCGTTGGCACGGTTGCCAAAATCCTGCGTTCTGTTGACACGACCGCCAGAAAAGTTACCTGAACCGTTATCAATTGGCACGCCATCCACCACGTAGAGCGGGTTGTTATTCCCTCCAATAGAAGAATAGCCCCGCAGGATGACCTTGGTAGAGGCACCGGGAGCTCCTGAAGCAGAAGAAATAGTCACCCCTGCTACTTTCCCCTGTAGGGAGTTCATCGGGCTTGAGGCCCTGCCCTTGGTGATCTCCTCTGCTTTTACTGTACTGGCAGCATAGCCCAATGAGCGCTCTTCCCTTTCAACGCCCAGCGCCGTCACGACCACCTCCTGTAGTTGCTTGGCATCCGTACCCAAAGCCACGTTAACGGTTGAGGCATTGCCAACAACCTTTTCAAGGATGGTATACCCGACATAGCGGAATTGTAAAGTTGTGGTGTTTGCAGGCATGTTAATAATAAAATTACCATCAATGCCTGTGGCTGTACCCGTCGTAGTACCTTTGACCACCACGCTCACGCCTGGCAAAGGTTGCCCGGTCTCCGCATCGGTGACCTTCCCGGAAACTGCCCGGCTTTGTGCCCACGCCTGGCTGGCAAGCACCAGGAACAAAGCCAGGTTCAAAAACATCATTTTTCTCATAGTATTAGTTTAGAATAATTAAATAGTTAATAATCATATAGTTAAGCAATATTTATTGACGTTTATATCTATTCTTAAGGCAAAATATTCCCCTGGCATGGCTGTCAAAGTCATGTAACATTTATGTATCAAATGGGAAAAGCTGTTAAATCGAGTAGGATGCCGCTCCCGTTGGGCTGGGGTTCTAAGTACTTACCTGTTATCCTAAGTTTACTCGTTCAGATGACTCGCCTCGAAGGGATGTATTTAACTGGTTTAGCCCTGGGATCTAAGGAAAGGATCTGCTTTCTCTAAGGGCTACAATCAGAGGTGTTCAGGCGTAGTTGCGTAGGCACTTCTTCCCATATGGTTATTTGTTTCCGATGAACCCTTATCCCTGTTGCCTTTTTCGCATCGATAGGGTAATTGGGAGTATATTTAATTAGCTTAAGCTGCCCCAGCAGAGATGCGTTGGATGGATGCCCACAACCAAATGAACGGATGAGTAATAACATGACTATAGTTCCTTACAAATGTTTAGTTGTACATTTCTTTATGGTTAACCACTGCGATCTAGTTACTAATTTAGGCTACCATTCCTGTTTAACAGAAACCAGCACCATACACTACCCTCCTTTTCCTAATCCATCAGGAGGAAACCACCGTGCCTGCAATTGGCTGTGCTCACATCTCACCTTAAGAAACAGCTTGTATTGGAAAGGGACAGGCAACGGTGGTTATAAAATTTTGAAATCAGGCAAGTAATCTTTCCTGCCTGCTGCTTCACTTGCATGAGATGAGTCTAACACATGCGTTACTTAGACCAACGCTCCTGATTCCGCGCTGGCACCTGTTCGTATGCTGCTTGAAACAGCAGCATTTCCGCCATCCCAGCCTATCCCTTATTCCCTACCTTTCTTACAGACTTGTGAAGTGATCATTTCTCTTCGTTTATTTCTTTCAAGACTCCATAGTGGAGAAAGCCCTGATGGGACAAAGATATATTCATTTTTTTAATATACAGACAAGTCTGTATATTTTTTTATTCAAATTCTCTGAGCCCCCTGGAGCATCATCTTACTTGCTGAATCAGTTACCAAAAAAGAGTATATTTTGGGGAGCTAACATGCGAAACTAATACCCACATGGCCTACCTTTGCAGTCCAGATTTCACAAAGTAACTAGTCCACATAATGAACCTCCCCTACCTCCATGACATCGTTATAGACAAAGTAAAAGCCACGCCAGTATATGTGCAGCTTGCCCAAGGCTTAGCGGCACTCATCAAGCAGGGCGTGCTCAAGCCGGGGCAAAAACTGCCGGGTTCTCGCATTCTGGCCGAGAAACTGCACCTGAACCGGAACACAGTGGTCCTGGCTACCGATGAATTGCAGGCGGAAGGCTGGTTGGAAGCCAGGGATAGAAAAGGCCTATTTGTAAATGAAATGCTACCCTTGGTTAACCCCACAGGAAATGGCAAACCCACAAAGACTTATCCTGCACATACGGGCTTTCTGCTGGAGGCAAACCAGCTGCTGGAAGCCCCAGAAGTGCACCACCTGCCGCTCGAGTTTAACGACGGATCTCCCGACCCACGCTTGAGCCCCTTACACGAGCTAGGACGGGAATACCACCGGCTGCTGAAAAAGACCAGCCCCTTGCGCTTGTTTAGTTATTCCCATGCCCAGGGCGATACCTACTTTCGGAAAATGCTGAGCCAGCAGTTAAATGAACACCGGGGTCTGAAAACACTACTAGACACTGTCTTTATCACCCGAGGCAGCATCATGGGCATACACTTACTGTCCCAGGTGCTGCTCCGAAAAGGAGACAAGGTAGTCATAGGCGAATTAAACTACCACACGGCTAACTTAAGTTTTGAGCAGGCAGGAGCACAGTTGCTGCGTGTGCCTGTAGATGAAAAAGGCATGGATACCCAAGCAGTGGAGAATTTGCTTAAAACACATCACGTAAGGATGCTGTATATCACGTCCCACCATCATCATCCCACCAC
The DNA here is from genome assembly GCF_051904785.1 of Pontibacter sp. MBLB2868. NCBI lineage: Bacteria > Pseudomonadati > Bacteroidota > Cytophagia > Cytophagales > Hymenobacteraceae > Pontibacter > Pontibacter sp. MBLB2868. Next base: position 2,557,963 of record NZ_CP196710.1, read on the forward strand.
GGTCACTTTAGCTCCTGAAAGAAGGCTTCACCTGTACGAACTGGCCAAACAATACCGGTTCTGCATCCTGGAGGATGATTATGACTTTGATTATCATTATGATAACACGCCGACACTTCCTATTGCCAGCATGGATACGCAGGGGCTAGTGGTCTATACAGGCTCTTATTCTAAAATTATCTACCCGGGTATTCGGGTAGGATTTATTGTAGCCCCGCCCAATCTAATCGAGGAACTCATAAAATACCGCCGTATCACCGACAGGCAGGGGGATCATTTAATTGAAAGAGCTATCGCTAACCTCATGCGCGAAGGTACCATGCAGCGCTATCTGCGCAAAAGCAAAAACCTCTACAAAAAGCGCAAAGAGTATTTCTGCCGGTTGCTCCGACAGGAATTCAGTCCTTACCTGGATTTCAAGGAGCCGGAGGGGGGCATGGCGGTATGGGTCACATTTAAGGAGGCATATCCATTGCCCGAAGTGACTGCCCGCTGTAAGGCAAAGGGCCTGTACCTCTCCAGCGGCCATGGCTACAATACGCCATCTGGAAACACAAACGCCTGCCGCCTGGGCTTTGCCAGCATGAATGAAATGGAGATGCACAGTGCATGTGCCATATTAAAGACAGTGCTGGAGGAGATGGCGCACCCTTGACCCTTAGATCACAGATGTGCAGGTTTGATAAAATTAAAACGTTCCTGCCTAAAACGGTACGACAGCATAACATGTCTTCCAAACAGAATTCAGCGTAATGCACTATTACGCTGGAATAGGTAACACGAATTTTAACCCATCCATATGAATAACTTTCTTCATCAACTCCTTAGAGAGGTCGGACTTACAGCCGATCATTTTACGCTCTTATGTGGACTTGCAAAAACCGTATCTTTAACCAAAAAGGAGTTTCTCTTGCAGACGGGCACAACGTGTTCATTTATCGGCTTTGTAGAAGTAGGCGTGTTGCGCTCTTTTGTTCAAAAAGAAGGAGATGAATTCAATATTGATTTTTACCTGCCCCACGCTTTTGTATGTGCGTATACCAGCTTTCTGACCCAGACCCCTGCTGCCGGCTCCATACAGGCATTGGCTGACACAAAGATTAAGCTGATTTCCTACGCCGACTACCACAGCCTTTTAGCACAGGACGATAGCTGGCACAGGTTAGGCAAACACATCTCTGACCAATTGTTTGTCAGGAAATGCAAAAGAGAAATCTCTTTCCTAACGGATTCGGCAAGTGAGCGCTACAAGGCCTTACTAGCTAACTACCCTACTATAGAACAGCTTGTTGCACAATATCACATTGCTGCATACCTGGGCATAAAACCAGAATCTTTAAGCAGGATCAAATCCTTAACATACATCAATGCATAGTTGTCAGCTATGGCTCACCTTTGTAGCAGGAAATAGTTGTACCCACTACAAAGAGTTAAATGAACCGGTTATTTAAGTATACAACAATTGTATTAGCAAGTATGACTTTACAGGCAGCTGCTCAAAACCAGATAAGCAGAACCGATCTGCTACACGCAAAGTTGCAAGAACAAACGGTCTCTTCTGTAAAAGTGGTCGAAATAGAATTTCAGGGCGGGCAAAAAGGTCCATCCCACAGGCACCCCTGCCCGGTTGTAGGTTACATTGTGTCAGGAACCTGCATCATGCAGGTGGAAGGAGCGCCTGCCCAGATTCTAAAAGCTGGTGAGGCGTTCTATGAGCCGGCCAATACACCGATTGTTTATTTCAATAATTACTCGAAAAGCGAACCACTCAAGTTCATCGCCTATTACCTGCTAAACGGCAACCAGGAATTAGTAGAGTTGCTTCCTGGAAAGAAAGAATAATTGTTTTAAAGAACGTGTTTAAAAAGGCAACCTACCTGAAATGGGATAGTATCCAATGCAGTATTTAAAGGAATAACTGCTCAAAATCATCAACCTGCAATGACTAATAGCTTTAAGTAGCTGATAACATCGTGAATTTCCCTTTTGTAAGACCTAACGAAGTGGAGCCTCTATTCAAGAATCAAAAACGATTTTTCAGCCGTTAGTCAACTTTCAACTAAACCAGGGGCTGCACTTCCCTTTTCTTCAAGATCGATTAATGCTATGAATTATAGACTTACCCTGCTTTTCTACTTCAGTTTAGCTATTCCCATTTCAGTTGCTACACCAACTTACCCCAACAAGCTGAATGTTTCACCTGTTACAACTGCTGACAGTCTTATCAGGATAGAAAAATCACACGTTACATTTACGAGCGGCCAATACAAATTGAAAGGTAAATTAATAGCTCCCAAGGGGACAAACAACAAAGTACCAGCCATTGTATTCTGTGTAGGTTCTGGTGAAGGCTCCTCTTATACTTCTAGTTATGCAGCTATGCTCGACTCCCTGCTGGAGCAGAATTTACCCTTGGATAGTGTCGCTCTCTTCTATTTTGACAAAAGGGGAATCGGAGAATCAGAAGGTAGATGGGATAATACCACCTTTGAAGAAAGGGCTGCTGATGCTAAAGCTGCAGCAGACTACCTAAAAACCCTCCCTTTCATAGACTCCGAACGAATAGCGGTAATCGGACATAGCCAAGGTGGTTGGATTTCACAAATCTGTGTATCGAAATATCCCGAGACCTTTATTGGTGGAATCTCAATGGCTGGTCCTACTTTCAATGTCCGGGAACAGTTACTCAACGATTATACCAGCACGCTGATATGTAAGGAACTGCTAACCGAAAAAGTAGCGAGAAAAAGAGCTATTCCAAAAGTAAGCCTTGCTTTTTTCATGGTTTCGATCATGCCTTTAAAAGGGCAGTGGAAGCAGCTGCAAGTGATCAAAAGTTTTGATCCTGCAAAGTACCTGACCACAATCAAAAACCCGTTCCTGTTTATGTTCGGAGAAAACGATGCCTTGGTCTCTGCGACAAACAGTATGGTAGCGCTAAACAAAATATACCCTCAGGGCTTACCACATAATATACAAACCATTACCATCAGTGGAGTTAACCATGGGTTCAAGCTTTCTGAGTTATGCTACAATGGAAGCTGGGAAAAATTAGCTTACTCAGAAGAATGCAAGCAGCAAATAAAGAGTTGGATACAAACTTTTCTGCTTCCTTAAACATTGTCTCCTAACTATTCACTTCCATAAGGCTTACTATAATTTCAATTGCCATTATTTAATGCAGATCATGCACATGCCTTCTTCTCTTTTTCAAATCCTTAATTTCCGTTTCGGTTCAGGACAAAGGAACTAAGCTCATTATCTTCTCGCAACATATTCTTTCCTCGCTTAGAACTTAAACTGCGAAAGGAGCCTTCAAACATCATTTCATATCGATGCACCTTATTAAAAATCTGCCCTGGCTTATTGGTAAGCCCATCAATTTAGATTTCCGGTAATACTTTTTCACATGATTTACTTATGGAGGAAATTTCCATTTCCGTAGGTATTCAGTTTCACCTTCATGCTTTAATACAACCAATTGGTATCCTCTGAAATGCGTTCAACCAATCCATGACACTTGGTCATCGCTGTGCCCCTTTAAATACTGCTTGAATGGCACCCTCTAAGTGAAAGACAAAGTAACATAGCTGGTCTCAGCTCCAGCCCTGTTTCCTCGTGCCAAGCCCGCCTCATGAGGTGCCGTACGCCAGCAGATAATACATTGTTTGGGTTGTGTTTCTCCCATAACTCCAAGTTGCCGGAATCAGGTATTTTCTCCAGCTTCCTGATAATACATACCCAGAGGTAGCCATAAATAGATTAAACAGCACTGTAAATTCATTACATTTAAACCAGGTTACCGTAAAACAATTATGCTTACAATTTTCTGTCATGGTGAGAGCAAAGGTGCACTTAAGTACCTATTCTTCGCTATATGGTTCAGCATAAGAGAAATGCATTATGCAAAACATGCTGTAAAAATAGCAGTTGGTGAAAAACTATGGCATGTCCAGAAAATAATTTCTCCTGCGCAAAAACACAGCGCAGTGTCCCCATAGCTTTGGCACATCAACAACAAATGCCATGCCCGAAGTGGAGGCTTCTACCTGCTCCGTACAGCAGCACATACTGTGAAAGTCGCCCCTATGACTTTAGCTGATTTCTATGAGGCTACAAAGACATTTAATAAAGTGTTCAGAATAGTATAGAACGACGAGTGTTTCCTCTTTCAGCCAGTTGTAGGCCCTGAAGAAGAGAACAGCAGTGGTGTTTACCTATTGGCTATAAAAGAGCGTAGGATCCTGACCAGGTATGGTGGCTACTAATTTAACACCTCCTCCCGCTCCAGTTCTTTCGCCAACTCTTGTTTGTTGAACTCCAGGTGAATCAGCTGGAGGTGGTTGTTGGTTCCTACTTAATGAAGACTTTTTTTAACCAGGTGTAGAAGCTTAAATGTTTAAGCGATAGCGAGTACTCCGACCGCCTCCTTCCTGGATGAACACTCCTAGTTCCAGCAGCTGCTGCAAATCCCTGGTGGCAGTCGCCTTGGAGGCTTTGGTAATGCCTACATATTTCCTGGCATTCATACCTCCCTCAAAACCCTCCGGTCCAGCATCCAGCATCCTTCTCACCGCCTTTGCTTGCCGTTCATTCAGCAAGTTTTGGAAACGTTCAAAGAACTTCGATTTCTTCAGAATAAACTCTACCAGGCTGATCGTCTGTTGCTGTGAGGTTAGAATAACGTGGACAAAGTATTTCACCCAGGACGTGATATCGTTGCTTTTCTGGGCCTGCTCCAAGGAATGGTAATACGCTTTTTTATCTGCCTCTATTGTCCGGGAGAGGCTAAGCAACACCGGGCGGCCTAATGTTTGCGACAACGCTTTTTCTGCTATGGTGCGCCCGATCCGGCCATTGCCATCTTCAAACGGGTGAAGAGTCTCGAAATAAAGGTGTGCCACCGCCGACCTGACAGGAGCTTTCCTGATCTCCTTGTCTCCTCCGGGTGCTGTCTGGTTAAACCACCGGATGAAACTGCTCATCTCATCCGGTATGCGGGAAGAGGGAGGCGCCTCGAAATGCACCTTTTCTTTACCAAGCGCGCCTGAAACAACCTGCATCGGTTCCTCATGACTGCGCCACGCTCCGACCTGGATTCGCTTCTGCTCTTTTAAAAGCATGGTGTGCCATTGGAAGAGCTTTTCCGCTGTCAAGGCCTCCGCATAGGTTTTACGGGCATCCGCCATCAGTTCACCTGCCCCTTGCGCCATTTTATCTTTTGTGGCTTCAGGGGTCTGGTTGAGGCCGAGGTTATTACGAATGGATGAAACAACGTCCCGGCGGTTCAGGTATTCGCCTTCAATTTCTGACGTTTTGATGGCTTCCGCCACCATCATATCCAGCACTGCTTCCAGCTGAACCGCTTTAGGCAGGGCCTTCAGCATCCCGCTGACATGACCCGTCAGCTCCGCAAACTCGTAAAGCATCTCCTCTACTTTGCTTACATCATACCTGAAATTAGGCCAGTCGGATTGTTGCCAATTGTAGATCATGAGCCGAATATACCACATATTCGGCTCAAATAAAACAAAATAGTGAGCCGAATAACCATTTTAATCGGCTCATTTAATCTTGCTTGTGCTAAGGCAGGAAATAAATGTGTACCAGTTGAATTGCTATACATGCAAGTATTTATTATGCGGATCAGGAAGGATATTCTATAAACTTACCATAGGAGTCTATTACTTATATGCTAACCCTTAGCCATTCTTCCCTATATTTAAAAGTAAAGCACGATGTACCAACTATTTGGAAACCAAAACAATAACCCGCCAGGAACTCTACCAACAGGTATGGTCGGAACCCATCTCTTCCCTTTCCCCAAAGTATAATATTTCGGACTATGAACTGCGGAAGCTTTGTAAAGAGCTGCAGATCCCGCTGCCAAAGCACGGGCACTGGCAACGTATCCGTGCCGGAAAGCAGGTGCCCATACCAGCACTGCCCTCCAATGAAACAGTAGCGCACGAAATGGATTTCCATAGGCTTGCCGAGGCGAAGGCAACGGCTCCCCTCAGTCCCCAGGAGCTTTTGCAGGAGGAAATCGAACAAAGCCTGCAAAAGGTGTTGCAGGTACCGGCCCCCCTCACCAACCCGGATAAGCTAATTGCCGCTACCAGGGCGAACATCGAGGAGCGAAATGTTACCTATCGCTTTACCGAACTGCTTACCACCGCCTATGGTTTTCTGGATGTGAAGGTTTCCAGGCAGAGCCTCAACCGGGCCTTCCGGATTTTGGATACGCTCATTAAGGCGCTGCAGGCAAGGGGTCACCGTGTTATGGTGAGCGATTACCAGGCCTATATTTATATCAGAAAAGAGCGATACGAGGTGGCCCTCCGGGAGAAACTGAAGCGATCTACTGAGATCAGGCCGGGGAACTACTCCTACGATTACACGACAACCGGCATCCTGGTCCTCAAGATTGGCCCCTCCTGGAACGGAAAAGAGTGGCAGGACGGCAAGGTGCCCTTGGAAAACCGGCTATCAGCCATCATCGCTTACCTCGAATGGAAAACACAGCATGAGGAAGAGTGGCGTCTCGAATGCCAGAAGGAAAAGGAAGTACGACTTGAAAAAGAGCGGGTCCTGCGGGAGCAGCAGGCACGGAAAGAGCAGGAACTTCTCAGGTTCAAGCACCTGTTACAACAGGCAAAGCGTTGGCATGAAGCCCAGCAGCTGCGGGCTTATATCGCCGCTGAAGCTCAACAGGTGGATAGCTCTTCCCCTCAGTCCACAGAACGTAAGGAGTGGCTGGCCTGGGCTGAGCAAAAAGCGAATTGGTATGACCCACAGGTAAACCTTTCGGATGAACTTTTGGACGAGGTAGACAAAGAAACGCTTGTTTTCAGGAAGAAGGCCCTCTTCTGATTAACCTTTTACATTCCTGTTATTCATGCGATTTAACCACAGCTAATCCGGCAGTACGGAAAGTCAGCACCTTGTGGCATCAAGACTATAGACTATAGTCTGACTAGCTCTATATTTTTCATTATTAGTATATACTAATCTGCTAATTCTCGTACAACATGACATTGCCTCTAAGAAAAATATCATTGCTAAATGTCATTGGCAATGGCGAAAGCACTCGTAAACATTTCTGAGTTTACAGGAAGTCTTTTACCATAGGAATTATCAACAATTAAGGAGTCTAAGACGCCCGACGCGCTATGAAACACCTCAAGAAGTTCCTGACCCGCCTGCAGACCTTTGAGCTCCGTGTGCTCCAAAAGAAAGTCTACGACCAACCATTTGGCCCTGCCAGAGAAGTACCGGTCTATGATATCGGGCACGAGACCAAACACTACGATGCCTTCACCTTTGAAAGCGAGCTCCGGCTGCTCTCCGAGATGGCCAGCCTGGACCTGCTCCCCCTCCCTACCGAGCGGCTTGGCCTCGTAGCTGAACAGATCGAGCATGTGGCGCAACGCTTCCAGCAGTTCTGGGTCAGCTACCACGCCCACTACGACGGCTATGGCATGCATTACGCTGAAAACTATATGATGCAAGTCAGGTTAGATAAGCTCTTTCACCTCCGGCACCTGCAGCCAGACACCTCGCATGTCCTGGTCGAGGAAAAGTTTGTAGAAGACCTGGCTGAGTCGGTGAAGCTGCGGGAGACCTTTCTGCAACAGCTCAGGAAGCGCACCAGCACCCTGCTTCCTATTGAAAGAGAACAGGCTCTGGCTGCCACACCCCTCTCTACAATTCAAGCCATTTCCGCATCTGTCAAGAGCGTTCCGCGCTTTGTGGAGGAAACGGCCGGGGAACTCTACCACATACTCAAAGGCTACTTCACCCCGGAGGATCAGCAGCAGCTCCTGCCCCTCCTGCAGGACAACCAACCGCCTGCCGCTCCCTTAGTCTTCCACGGGAACGGTAACCAACTGGCAGACGCCTTCAAGCAGCTCTTCGAGGCCAACCTGATCGTGGGCTGCCTCAAGGCAGACCTGGAGGAATGGATCTCCGGCCACTTTGCCTACGTGTTTCGCAGGCAGCAACGCACATTGCCTACCGGCTACCTGGCTGCCATCATCTCCTCCAACGCCAGGCCCTGCCAGTCCCCCATCCTGGACGTGCGCAAGCAACCCGGTGGTACCTATGCCATTTACCCGGTGCTCCGCACGCAAAAGAACTATAACTGTTAGTAGGAAACAGGCAGGATGCTGTCCTGCCTTCTTGTAACCCTGTAAACAATGCCGGTATCATTGCAGTGTACACCAAACCAATCACTGCCATGGAAAATTTCACCTTTGAGCAAATGCCCCAGGCCATGCGCCTGCTACATGAGAAAATGGACCGCCTGGAACTGCTGCTCACCGAGCAACGTGCCCCTCAGGACACGGAGACAATCTTTAACGTCACACAGGCGGCCGCCTTTCTCCACCTTTCTGTCTCTACCCTCTACGTGAAGGCCTGCCGCCGGGAAGTTCCTTATAACAAGCAAGGAAAACGGCTTTACTTCTACAAAAGCGAACTGGACGAGTGGGTACGCAAGGGACGGAAAAAGACGGTCTCCGAGATACAGGAAGAAGCGGTTCAGCATGTGCTGCGCCCAGGTCGAAAAGCCTGACGCTCGCCTTAGGGTAATTGGGGACTGAACAACTTGTAGGGCAAAGGTGCGAAGGGGGTAGGATGAATTAGGAACTGCCCCGGCGCCCGCACCGAATCGACATGATCCAGGCAAGGGTTCAATTCCGGCCCGAGATAGAGAAGGCCGTGGAACCCATCGCCCTGAGCTGGAGTGTGCTGGACAAGGCAAAGCTGAGCAAGCAAATCATGGTGGAGCGGGCTATAGAGTACCTGGTGAAGATGGAAAACAGGGTGGGATTTTTTAAAGCATCCAAACAACTTATTATCAAATTTTTAGCCAGCAAATATTTTTAACCACCCGAATCACCTACTAATCAAATTTAAACGCCTATTTTATCAAGGCGACACCCCATAAAACATAGGTAAAGCTATAGCTCACATTTGATGTCGTGCCTGCTACATCAAATGTGAGCTATAGCTTTACATGTAATAGTCAAGATAAAGTCTGACAGCTGGGGCAATTAGCTCCAAGTGCTAAGCTTTAGTTAGTTTGCCCTTCCCGTTTAACACAACGTGCTTGAAAATATTGCCGTTTCCTTCCATTCCCCCAGCTTGATCCAGCCAGTTTCCATTCCCCAGCAAACAAAGAACGACTTTGTAAAGCACCATTTCAAAATTCCCAAGTAACCGATGCCCCTTTATTACTATCCAGATTAACATGCGGTCGAATACCTTAGTCACCGTACGCCCGACAGCTATCATTTAATTTGGGCATGACAGCGTTTCCTGCAAGCATCACAATTTAGCTTTGTTAGGACAAATACAGCGATCGGATTAATATCCCAAGCCTACTTTGTACTTCCCTCTCCATTAGCCATTACAACGCAAAAATCCGTGGGTCATTCATTCAGGGGCAAAGGTAGCCTTGCGGTCCGGACACAGGAACAAGGTAGTCCAAACAAAATGGGTATCCGCCTGTGGCAGACCCTCCGCATTTTCTTTGGCTCCACCTTGCCTTTAGTCCGGCGCCGAAGGCAGATGGAGCACCATAATCAATTTCCTAACACTTAAACATCAATGATTATGGAAAAGACCGTTAACACCTCCGCCTTCACCAGAGTATCCGAAGTGAAGCTCTCCTACCGCAACAAGGTAAAGCCTAGTGAGCGGCCGCAGGTCACCTCCTCTGCCGACTCCTACAAAGTCCTCAAAGAAAGCTGGGACACGGGCAAACTGGAGTTCGTGGAGCAGTTCAAAGTGCTGCTGCTGAGCCGCGCCAATCGGGTGCTGGGCCTCTACCAGGTCTCCACCGGGGGCGTGGCGGGCACGGTGGCAGATCCAAAGCTCATCTTCGTGGCTGCTCTCAAAGCCTGCGCCTCCGGCATTATCCTCTCCCACAACCACCCCTCGGGCAACCTCAAGCCCAGCGCGGCGGACCTGCAGCTGACCAAGAAAATCAAGCAAGGTGGGGAATTACTCGACATCGCCGTGCTGGATCACCTCATCCTTACTAGCGAAGGTTACTACTCTTTAGCTGACGAGGGGCTCCTATAGCCCCTCGTTTCCTTTCAAAAGGGACTTTCTAGCTCCATAAAATCAATCTTTAACATTTTTAAAATTTACTGTTATGAACGCATATCAAAAATTCCAACTGCTCTCCGAACAAGTGACAGGCGAAGTAATCTCCCAACTCGAGCAGGGAAAGGTCCTCTGGCACAAGCCCTGGGGCTCCTACGGACTTCCAAAGAACTATTTCTCCGGGCGGCATTATGAGGGCTTCAACGCCTTCTTCCTCAACTACATCACAGAGAAACACGGCTTCTCGGCCCCCTACTTCCTAACCTTCCGGCAGGTCCGGGAGCTGGGCGGCCTCGTGCGAAAGGGCCAGAAAGGCACCTCCATCCTCTACTGGAAGGTATATGACAGTAAGGAGGCTGAAAAAAGCGGCGGGTTAACATCCAAAGATGAGGACAGACAGGGAAAAAGGTTTGTCCCCTTCCTGTGGACTGTTTTTAACATCGACCAGGTGGAGGGCATAGATTTCCAGCTACCCCCAATCCAGGAGCAGTCCGGACAGCAGGTGATCGCAAGCTGCCAGCGGGTAGTAGATAACTTTCCCCAGCCTTGCCCAAAAATCCTTCACGGGGGCTTTCAGGCCTATTATGCGCCGGTCCAGGACACGGTGCAGATGCCAGAACTAAGGCACTTTGTCTCCTCTGAGGCCTATCACGCCACACTCTTCCATGAGCTGATCCACGCAACAGGCCATGTCAGCAGGCTCAACCGCTTCGCAGAAGAAGGTCAGGCAGATCGTTTTGGCGACGAGCACTACAGCAAGGAAGAGCTCATCGCCGAGATGGGGGCTAGCTTCCTCTGTGCCTACACCGGTATAAAGGAAGCGGTATTTCAGAATTCGGTGGCTTACCTGCAGGGCTGGGTCAGCAGACTTCAGCAGGACAAGACCATGATCATCTATGCGGCAACCAAGGCTTTCAAAGCAGCCAGTTACATAGTAGATCTGAAAGCTGAGTCATGTAAGGAAGCATTACCAAAAGCAAAAGCAGCCGCCTAAAATGCAAAATCAAAAGGGTTGCCTGGCAAGGACGGGCAGCCTTTTTTTTATTTTTCCTTCAAAGTAGCTTTAAGCTAACAGAACTGCTAGCTATGAGAACCTCAGAAAACATGTAACGTCCAGCTAAGTAGCTGTTTCAAATTTATCCCACCTACCCAGTTCCTTGTGAAAAGGTTTTCGGTTGCTTTCCCACCTTTGCAGGAGTTAACCACCTGGATCGCCCGGTACTTTTACTAGCTCCCGTACGCCTGTCATAACGGCTTTTACCCGACAAGATACCACCGCGCCAGCAAACGATAAGAAACGATGAACATTCAGCAAATCAACAGCGAACTCTCTATCACTGATTTTCTGGCAGAACGGGGCGTGCACCCTTCTTCTAAAAAAGGATGTGACTGGTGGTACATCTCCCCGATACGCGCCAAGGAGCGTACCCCATCCTTTAAAGTCAATACGCGCTTGAACCGCTGGTATGATCACGGCAGTGGAGAAGGGGGCAAGGTCTTTGACCTGGCCCTGCGCTTCTACCCGGCCGCAACTGTTCGGGAAGTGGTCCAGCTCCTTTCAGGGCAATCCTTGTCCCCTGCAAAAAATACCATCATAGTCGCCCCTGCCATAGCACCACCCTCAGATTTAGAGATCAATGCTGTCAATCATAAAGCTTCTCCCGGCCTCCGGCTGCTGGCAATAAAACCCCTGGAGGAGAAGAGTCAACAGGCCACCTACCTCCGGCAGCGTAGTATTAGCCTTCATACAGCAAAGTCCTACTGCCATGAAGTAGATTTCGCTATCAATGCCAAGCAGTATGCAGCTATCGGGTTTGAAAATCGTTCTGGCGGGTACGAACTTCGCAACCGTTGGTTTAAGGGCTCCTCCTCCCCTAAAGATATCACCTTCCTGGACCACCAGGTAAACACCATTTGCGTGGTAGAAGGATTCATGGACTTCCTCTCACTCCTCGAGCTCTGGCCCCATTTGAAGGCCAATGCCAGTTTCCTTGTCCTCAACTCCCTTACGCAGTTGGGTAAGGCCGAGGGTGTGCTCGATAAACATCAACAGGTGCTCCTTTTCCTGGATCATGACACTGCCGGAAGACGAGTGACAGCGCAACTTCTTAACTCACTTAAAAAAGCTGTTGATGCCTCCGCTTTTTACCTTGGCTTTAAGGACCTGAACGAGCACCTTGTAGTCAGCCAGGGGCAGGCGAAACAACGACGGCTAAAGTTTGGTCACCGGTAGCTATATTCGCCTGCAACCTGTTCAGGTTCCACTTATTCGTGTTGTCGCACTTTTAAAGTCATGGTAAAAACATATGACGACTAAAACCAGAATAGCGGGTTTTGTCTTCCCCCGACTTTCTGGCCGAAGTTGCGAATGTTGTAAGTAAAAGTTAGCATGCCGTAACGTGTAAGCGCCACTGTCTGGTAGTCCTCGATCAGGTTTTCCCGGATGTACCTGTAAGCCGTGATGTTCTGATCCAGCAGGTCATAGACTGAAAGCTTCAGCTGGGCCCTGTCGTTCTTCAGGAAAAGGAAGGTGAGCCCCGCATTCAGCCTGCCATAGCTTTTCTGCAGGCCCGGCGCCATGTTAGAGTTATACCAGTAATCAAAAGTCGCTTCCCATACAAGCTTCTTTGGCAGCCGCACCACAATTTCAGATTTGGAAGTACTGGTGTTGATGCTAAGGTTATTGAAGGCATTGTTTTCATAGCTACTGCGCCTGTAGTTAAGTGAGAAGGACTGGCTAAGCTCCAGTTTATCATCCAGGTTCATGCGCCCCTCCACTTCAGGGGTGAGGGTCCAATTCTGGCTGTAGCTTTGAGTGTTGTTCAGCAATACAAGTGTCCTTCCATAAAAAACACGCATGTTAGCACCAATCGAAAACTTGTTCTTATCATATTTAAAGTCCTTCATCACACGGCCGCTTCCACTCAAATCCCAGTTGCCGTCTGTGTTAACAGGCTTGATTGTCTGCACCCCGTTTTCATCAACCGTACGTGCTCTGGTGATGGCGTTGTTTCTGATAGAGCCATACACAAATGCACTATAGTTGATCGATTTCTTGGTGTCGAACTTTCTGTAGTTGATGTTTACGGTATTGGATACGGCTGGTCTTAGTGTTGGATTGCCATACGCTATAAACAGCGGGTTTGTGTTGTCCAGAACTGGTTGCAGATATACCGCAGTTGGTTCTGAGAGGTTCACGTTGTAGGTTAAGTAAAACTGTTTCCAATTGACATTAAGGTTGGGGAAAACATAAAAGTAATCCTGCTTAATGTCCGGGGCTGTCTGAAAATTGTTGTTGATGTTCAAAAACGTAAAGCGGATACCCGGCTGCACAGTTACATCTTTGATTTTCCACTTAAGTCCTGCAGTCAGATAGTTTCTCCATCCTTTTCTATCTACCCCATTCGATAGTCCGGGCACAAGTGAAACATACTCCCCTGTTTCAGAGTCCGCCATGTAAGTGGCAAGAGAATTATCATTGCTAAAGTACTCTGAGTTGAGCCTAAAGACAGCGCTTACAAGTTTATGGAAAGGTTCTGTATAAGCTAACGAGTTGTAGACCTCAAAGTCATTCTGATCAGTATCCCGTAGCTGGTTCAGTTGCGTTACTGCAGAATCAGGCTGGTAAAAGATGTTTTCCGCCTCATTCAGCTGATCCTGCATGGAAGCATATTGGTTCAGCCTACTGTATAAAGTCAACAACCGTCCTTTCTTGTTGAAGTTGCGTTGAAAATTAAGGGTATTTCCAAACCCCATACCTTCTCCATTTATACTTTCCTCATTGGTACTCTGATTCAGTTGGATATCGTGGTTCCGGTAAGTATTGATAAAGGAGTTCTGGGTAGAGAGCTGGTACGACAAGTGCATACTCGGAGCTATGCTCAGCGTTGTAAGCGAATCCAGTTTCCATTCTATTTTTCCGCCAAGGCGGTGGCTCTCGCTTCTACCGTTTTGCCCCCTGTTTCTTCTGCTGTTGAGGGTATCGCTTTTCAGGAACTGCTCGGAGTTAACTACCTGATCCAGATCTTCTCTGCTGTCGCCGTAGAAATACTGCAGGTTTACCTTCGTGCCGCGCTTTGTTACCGTGTTGAAGTTAGCTCCTCCTCCGGAGGACTGCTCAATACCCTGGCCCATTCCTCCAAAGGAGACCCCGTTAAGGGAGTATCCCCCATCGGATCGCATGGACATGGTGCTAATGCCACTGCGGTCAAAGCCGCCGATCTTTCTGACATCTGCCATATCGAAGGCTGCCCGGTTCAGGTTGTTGGAGAACCCGATAATGCTCACCTGCGTGGTGTCGCGGAACATGTTCAGGATGCCGCCCCCCTCGTAGCGCGTGTCGGTGCCCGCGCCGCCGTACAGCTTGCCGAACATACCTTTCTTAATGCCCTTCTTAAAGGTCAGGTTGATGACCTGAGGGATGTCCATCTCGGGCAGGTCCGGGTCGCGGCGGAGGGCTTCCGGGTCATTCATCACCTGCACCTTGTCGATCACGTCGGCGGGAAGGTTACGGGTAGCCACCTTCGGGTCGCTTCCGAAAAACTCCTTCCCATCCACCAGGATTTTCTGTACCAGTTTACCATTGACCATGATGTTTCCCTGCTGATCCACTGTTACGCCCGGCAGTTTGCGTAGCAGGTCCTCCACCAGGGAGGTGGGCAGCGTCTTAAAAGAAGAGGCGTTGAACTCCAGCGTGTCATTGCGTACCAGCACCGGGGGGGTCTCGGCCACAATCAACACCTCACTGAGCAGGTGCTCGGACGGCTTCATATGGATTACCCCCAATGCAAAGGAGGGGCTCTCCTGGGAAAGCTGAAACTCCTTTCGGTACACCTGGAAGCCCATCATGGTAATTACCGTGCGGAGTTGCTGGTCCAGGGGAAGTCCGGTCACACGAAAAGCCCCCTTCTCATCGCTCATCCGGAAAGTGACCATCACCGTGTCGGCGGCAGAGTAAACAGCTATGGTGGCGTACGGTAAGGCCTCTTTGGAAATATCATCAAGCAGACGGCCCGTCAATTCGCCCTTCTGGGCCTTGCTTGAGTTTGGTAGAAAGAAAAGGAGTAGCAGGACTGCGAGTAAAGGATGTTTCATATAAGGATCAGGTAGTTAGTTTCACTTTCTTGCAAAATATAGCAGCAGATAGCTTATGCCAAAGTATATCAGCTAAAGCGGTCACATTCCTAAAACTAAGTAATTTCTTTACATAGTAATAATTTAATACACAAATTGGCGCATTCTTTAGACGAACCCACAACTACAGGTGACATAAGTGCACTTGGCAGCCCAAAATCAAGCTCACGACTTGGCTTGTCGCTTGCCTCCAAAGAACCCGACTTCTTTATACCCTATTTTCACTTTCCTCTGTCCGAGGAACCTTAAGAGACGAAGACAGGCCGCAGCGCTCCGAAACTGTATCAACTATCCCTTGCAGTTTAACCCTTTGGTGTTCAGCAACATCATTTTGATGGGAAGGGCGGTCGGTGTTGTTGAGGGTGTGATAGCAGGCTTGTACTTTATTCTGCTGATGGCGGAAGCCAACTGTTGGGGCGGCTTCATCATCTAACAGTGCTTCGTGGGAGCCGCCATGGGCGTGAGTGCCAACAATCTTTTTCCAGGCCAGAACCTGCTGCTGATTATGGTGAGCTGCATGGCTGCTATCAACACCTGCATCACCCGCACTCCAATCAGCAACATCCTCCTGCACTCCACTCTCACCGGCTTCTTCAGAAAATGTAGTGCACCTCATAAGCTGGGGAGCGTTCATCACCTATTAAGTAGCTGTTGTCAGCCTGATAACAGGCCTGTTTGCCTCCTTCTGGGACAATGCCCTACATTATGCTATCAACTTTTCCTTATTTTACCTGCATGCTTCCCTTGTGCTGCCGTTTGCCCTGAAGAAACTTCATATTCAGATCTGACTGAACCCGCTTCTGGTCCTGGGAGAGTTCCTCCCCTATATGGCTGTGGTATATACCCTGAAGTACCTGACCACCTCAATTGCCGGCTTACAGCTGACCCGGCCTTTAGTATTTGATAACCTGGCAGGGCTGAAAATTATCCCGCTGGTGCTCCTCACGCTTGTGGAGAATGTGTTTCAGCATGGGGACCTGACTAATAGTGTATACCCGGCACGCATCACCATCCACTATACCGACCAGGTGCTAAGGGTCACTACCACGAACCTGATCAGCCCGACAACACGTACGGGGCATCAGATTGGGCTGGAAAACATTCGAACCAGGCTGGCGCTTGCCTACCAGGAGACTGCCTCCCTTCAGGCAAATGCAGATGAAAAAGGGTGTTTCCACACAGATTTAAGCATTGCTTTCCCGCAAGTGACCCTGCGACCAAACCCACGCCACGATCCGTAAGGGAAAGGGCACAGCCGCCTTCTCCTGAACGAACATGTACAGCGCTGCGAATAGTGGCTTCCGGTAAAGCGGTTGGGTAATTACCAGATGAACAAGTACAAAGTGTACGTGTTCGTCAGGACAAAACGGGTGTTGGTGTAAAAGATATGGAAGTCTCATGTATACCTGCTACATTCCGGAAACAATCAGCTAGGATTGGCAAGGGAACTACTCGCTGTAGTGTCAGCTTTCTCTTGCGCAGTGCACTTCCAGGCTAAAAACAACTTAAAAACATACGGCGCTACGTTATTTAGAAAAAGCACAGCTGCTATGAGAGAAGGTCCTGCTTGTTTCAGACCTCGCTCCTGCACCTGAATAGACTATTGGTTAATTAGTTCGATAATTTGAAAGTGAATGTTACAAGAAGGAGAGCTGAAAGGCTCTCCACTTGTTTTAGGAATTGGAAACATTACAACCCGTTGCATACGGTTGACAACAGCTTGAACCAGGACTCTTCATCTTATCGCCGGACTCCAGCCACAGTCTGTAATATCCGCTCTGCCGCTCCTTGCGCATGGCACAAAAACTATTTTAATTAAACCACGCATCCGCATAAAACATACCTGTTACATGTTTACCGTTTCCGCATATTACTTTTATGTTTTAATTCCCATGCTGCTCATAGCATCCTGCATTTTCATAAACGACACAAAAGACAGCCTTTTCTTTCAAAAAATCCGAAGCAGCCTTTCCCGATCCAGACGGGCCAGGTAAAGGTTGCCGTCTTTCCAGCTGCCATAAGTACTCCCCTAGTTGCAACTGGATAAGTGGCACCTTCCCGTTCCACCTATCCCTAGATACCTGATTTCAGGCAAAGCAGCTGGATCCGGGGACACACCTCCAGGGGAAACCGTACACACAGCAAAGCAGCAAGTTTCCAACTTTGCTACGGCTTCAAAAAAGCGAGTAAGTTATTATGTCTACAGCATCGCCCACTTGGTCAAAAACTGCAGCCCGTTCATGTAAAATATTTTTAAAGAACCACTCAACCCACTTATTTCCCCATACTTATGTACCCCGCTCCTTCAGCAAAAGCCGGAGCGAGGCAACAGCAGGTCCTGCCTTTCCCGGAGTAAGTCAGGGCAGCTCCCCCTGATGGTAGGTTAACCTTCTCCACCTGACAAGGTGCTTTGGAAGACTATCGGCGGGTGAATAACACCTACAGGCACAACAAGAATTGTTTTTTTCATTTTATAAAATTTAGCAATATGAAAAAAGTTTCACGTTCTATCTTTGTCCTCTGTCTAGTAGCCACCGCCATCACTTTCCCGCTGCGGGCACACGCCCTGGGATGGGCAGACATACCGGATGGCTACACGTACCAGGATGCCAACGGGTGCATCCACCACGTTCACTCACAGGAATGGCAATTGTTTGGCATCACGTGGAGTAGCAGAACTGTTGATGATTTAGTGGCTTGTCCGGAATAACAATGCACCTTATACGAGTAAGTTTATTATTATCCACCCTGTTTGCTTTACAAACAGCATTCGGGCAAACCCTCCGCTTGCAGGGAATCATCTCCGCACATAGCACGCATGAGGGTTTGCCCTATGCTTCCATTGGTGTCCAGCATACCGCCACGGGCACCAGCGCTGACCTGCAGGGGAGCTTTAAGCTGCAGGCGCTCCTAACAGACACCCTCGTGATCTCAGCAGTCGGTTTTAAAACAGCGTATATTGCTGTTGCCGAACTCAAACCTGCCATTTACCTGCAGTCAGACACCACTGCCCTCGCGGAAGTAGTCGTCCGGGCCAAGAAGAGGCGGATGTCCGCCAGGGTCGGCAACCTGAAATCCGAAACGTTCTTAAGTCTTGGAGGCGCCAACCAATACGCCATGTTATTACTACCTCCGTCACCCATCGGCGGGGTACTCGATGAAGCCTTCTTTGCGCTGCAACCAGACACTCGCAAGCACGGCCGCTGGCGAACAGCACTACGGGTACGGGTGTATGCCAACAAAGTGGGAAAGCCGGGACTGGACCTACTCCCTGAAAATGTTATCGTCTCGGTGGATAAAACTACCAAGAAACTGGTAGTTGACCTTTCGCAATATGGCATCAGCGTGCCCCGGGAAGGAGTGTTCCTGGGCTTGGACCTGCTTGGCTACTTTGACGAGGAAGAACGGTTTGTTCCCTTTAGCCGCCAGACCAGGCCGGTAAACCTGCGGGTAAAATTCTCTGACTCCCCCTCCCCCTTTCAAACGTTTAACAGGTTCTTCGGCACTGGTTGGCAAGAAGTCAGGCACCGTACGCGTAGCGGTGACCTGATCCCCATGTTCGCCCAGTTTGGGGCACGCATTTCTTACTAGCAATGGGGGAGCGGGTGTTCAAGCAGTATCAGAAAACCTACCTATATCTCAAATCTCCCGCCGTCTGCCCTGGCCATTCTGCAGAATACCATCATCCACGCCTACATGGCGCTCTCGCCACTTGGGAGGCAACTCATACAAAACTCTCCATCACCGCACCACAGTGGGGCTGGCTGGAGGTTGGCGGGCTTCTTTGAACAGCGTTGTTATTCGCCGTAGTTTTTAACCAGCTTTTTTAAGCTATTATTTTCCAGCGCTTTATCAAGGTATTTGTTTCTACTACTGTTTTCTCTTTGGTAGGGTGCGAACAAACTTGCTACCTGGTTAAACTCATTGTTAAGCTCAATGAGCTCTCTTTTTTGCTCCTCCGTCAAAGGACAAGCAAGGTTGTCTTTATTAAACCGTATGAGTTTTTTCACAGCAACTTCTTTAGCAACTATCGCTTTTTCATTCGCATTTTGAGTGCATATTCCATAAACACCTAAGCAATAGTACTTCCACTCCTCCTCAAACACTTCCATAAACTTATCCTCGATCAATTCTCCTTTTTCATTGAATATATTGCCATATGCAAAGGATCTGGAATCGTGCGCTTGGAGAATTCTTTTAAAATTGTCCCTGAATCGCTGTTTGAACTCGTTTGGCTGAAGAACTTCTCTTTTATGTGCATTAACAAGTGCTATAACATTCTTTCCAAAATATTCTTCCTTTAGCACTTCTGCAGCGCAGTCGTTCAAAGGTGATGAAATCTTTATTTCATGTTCAACAAAGTAAGAAGCTTTAGGGACTAATTCTTTCGAAATTAAACTTTCCAGGAAGTCAGAAGAGGTTTCAGTTAGCTTCAATAAGTCTCTTTTTTCAATAAAATTCGCTTTTATATATTCAATATTTGTCATTCTTGTACTTTAATTTTGACTAATGCTTCTGCCGAAAATAGCGAAATAAAGATAATTTATGCTCTTAATATACCTCATACAGTAACTTTAGGCAATAACCTGATCGTAGCTTAAATACTATACATTTAATCTTAAAAGCGAATATTATCCGTTCTGGACTACTACTCAAATAGTTTTGCTGCTCCATATAACCAGAAGACTCTTATTCCTTCAATTTAAGCCTAACTCTACCAGAAGAGGTAATTGGTCTGTGGGAAACTTGCCCGGGTATAGGTACTACGCTTGGCAGTACATTCATCCTTCGCATCTACTGTTTTTTCCGGCAGCCCCTGCTACCTCAAACTGGTACACACTTGAAGGCTTTTCCCCTTTAGATGAAAAAATGTGTGCAGCAAGGGTTGAGACGGAACACGTAGTACTCAGCTACTCTTCTTTCTTTTCCCAGTTTAGCTTGTACCCCACCCCGAACCTGATGGTGTTGTTCCTGGAGTCAAACCCGTAGCTCTTTCCCCACACTTTTATAGGGTTTGTAGAAGACTTGGCCAGATCATACTGCCACCTCGCCTCCAGCCTTAACCGCCAGAGATAAGCCCCCACACCCAAAGAATATTTCCAGACCACAGGCTTGACGGCAGACCTCAGCGCTGGCAGCACATCTGACACACCCTGCCCCGCATCCCGGTAGTAGAAGTACTCCGCCCCTTTTCTTGTGAGCCGGATGTTGGGCATGAGGCCGGAAGACAGGAAAACACTGCCCATTGGTAACGGAAGGCTCGTTTCCAGCAGAAGCGGCACCTCAAGCGTACGATGCGTCACGTAGCCCGCTTTGATGAGGGGGCACAGGGAGCAGTTCTCAAAATTATTGTACACCAGAAAGCTACTTCCGTCATTGTAGTAGTTTAATCCCGATGTTAGCGAGAAAACCTTGTTCAGTTCATAAGATACGTAACCTCCGAGGTAGGGCCGGCGGTCATTGTCACCTTGAAAAGTAACTTGCACAGAGTCCAGCGTCACAGCGCCTGTTGGGTTGTCGAACATGAGTCCCGCGTTGAGGCCGTAAGAAAGCCGTTGCGCTTTCACGTTGCCAATGCACAGGAGTAAACAAATAAGGAGAACAAGTATTGCTTTCATGAAGTGGGAGTAAGGCATTGTTGTTTTTGTTTCGCAAACATGTGACAGCGCGCTCAAGCATATGAAGAAGCTAAGCAATAGCCGGTACATGTTGAAATTATTAACACCTGTTAAACTAATAAAATGTAAGTTAAAGCAAGAATCGGCACAGGTATCTCAACATACACCCTTGGGCTTAAAAATGCTTTGTTACTTTATAGCTTCTGTTAAGCTACGAACTTCTTTTCCCCCCAGCCAAGCCTGCCAATCCTGCGCAACCTGATCCCAGCCGAACTTGTCATAATCAACGTTTCCTTCCTTATCAAAGCCGAAATAGTTATGCTCCACCCCTATGTAGGGTTTGAATGTAAAATTGTTCTTTCCTTTTCGAATCGTCTCCAGCCGCAGGTAGTCATTGAAGGTTACGCCATGGTCCTTTGTCCCGTAGGTGACCAGCACAGGTATCTTTAGCTTCATCAGATAACCCATTGGTGGCTGGGAGAAAGTATAGGTGGTCCTATAGGCGTCCCCGCCCTGTGAAGCCACGCTTGTTGGATCATCAACAATGGTTTCCCAGTACCTGAACGCCTCTTCTGAGCTGGTGCCCGTGGAGTCTTCCTGTTCCCTGGCCTGGGAGATCATGGAAGCCATCCGGCCAAAAGGATTACCGCCTGAGTAAATCAGGTGTGTCACATCTTTGCATTCAAGTGCAAGCTTCGCCGCCACGGTGGAGCCCGCCGAAGGACCTGCCATAACCAGCTTATCCTTTTGCACCCACTGCTGTTTCTTCAAATACTTTATCACTTCCTGAGCTCGGCTGACATAGTAGTCTACATTATCCCTGGAATAAAACTGGGCAGAAGGAATACCTGTTTTGGGGTCAGCATAGGCACCATGCTTCAGGTCCCTGCGGTATGCAATCAAGGGCACGTAAGGCTTACTGATGATAACCAGGTGGTAGCCTTGTAGCAGGCTGTCGGCTTTGAAGGGGAAGAGCATAAAAGGCTTTCCGTCGTCATTGAGAAGAATGAGAGGGCGTGCCTGGGACCCTTGGTCGAAAAGTAAAACGGGTTTTACTGTCTGTTCATCCCCCTTTCTTGACATGACCAGAATGTCTACCGGGTCTTGCTTATAATTCATTTGCAGGTGACGGTAGCCAAAGTCTTCTGGCTTCTGATCCTGGGCGAATGACTTGCAGACAACCATTAAAATCAAAAATAGCAGTAGAGTAGCTTTATTCACTTTAAAATTGGTTTTATTTTTTTCTTAATAGGCTAGGCCTTTGTCGTTTATAAACCACAATGCTTTTGTTAGCTCTTTTTTTCTTGTCTGCTAGAGCTGAAGCAAGTTGCAAACGTACAATTCTGGTAAAAAAGGAGCTAATTTAACATCCTCAGCCTACTGTGCTACCAGGTACTTTTACCGTTCTTCATCTTTTCCAGAGTCTTCGCTAAGAATTGACTTTTTGAACCCGCAAGCTCAACTGCCTTGCCCTTGGCATTTATCGCCTCTTCTGCCTAGTAAAGCGGCGATAACTTCATAAGTTTACTTTTATATTATTGCCAAACGACACTTAACACACCACCCGCCTTCTACAAAGCTTTCCCTTTAAAACTCATACCCATAAAGCTAAGCAGCTGAACCGTATGCTAATACTTTGTTACACCAACACTGGTGCTGGCTAAACGTACCTGAGTAATTGCGGAAAGTGATACATATGACTTGACCAGGTTTCATGCTCGGACTCTACTAAGAAATGAAATACTGAGCCTATCTATACCTTTTTAGCGTTTCCTCTAGTTTTTCTTCAACCATAATTCTCAGGGATTCAGACTTTAGCACTACAACCCCTATTCCATATCCAAAAAGGTAGAGAATAATTACAACAGTGCTGCCAATGGCTCATCAACGGCCTAAAGATAAAGCAGTCTACATCTCTGAAAAAAAATTACACCAAAAGCCATTTCTCAAGCTGACTACATTTTACGCGCTAGGCAGCACAGTCCAGCGGTGGAAGTAACAGCAGCTTCCTGGCTCCTCTTCACCCGGGGGAGAATCGGGCAAGGCCAAGGCATCGCGTAAACAATGGTGATACGGATTTTTTACTTAACGGAAGACAAGCTCCCAGCATTGGAATGGGCCTTACCGGTGTTTTTAAAGATGCGGTAAAGCAAGAGGTTGAGACTAGTTAATACGGTGCCTTGGGTTTAGGTCATGCTCTAAAGCTAAAGCTGAACCAGGACACGCAGCCGTGACCACTACTTGCCCAACAGGTACACATATAATGATTGCGTTCCGCCAATCGATACTATATTTCACTTCAAGGCTTTGAACGCGACTGCTCCCTCAGACACCACGCCATTCATAATTAAGTTCACCACGAGTGTGCTGTCATTTAACGTCACGATCTTCATTTGCCGCTCAAATGGACGATCTGTTTCCTTTATTGTTAGAATGTCACCTTCTAATTCCCATGTCGCATGGCGTTCCACCGGGAAATAGGCTCCTGCGAATGACCGATCCACATCCATGTACACCAAGTGATTGTCTGGCTTAAAGTCATACTGGCAAACCTTCAGCATCAAGCTTGACTGGTCCTCAAATGCTTTTCTCTGCGCTGCAGGCATCGAAGCATACTGGGGGGAACTTTTGATCTTCTCAAGGGCTTCACTCCTGGTCAACTTCCAGGTGCCAATAAGTGCATCCGAACTTTGCTGTGGCAAGATTGAGATAAGAGAGTAAACAATCAGAGCAGTAAACAGAACTATCGTTTTCATACAGATATTTTTAAATAAAAGGAATCAAATTAAGCAAGTGTGAGACTTCCTATACCAGTGTGTCATGCAGGCTTGTGCAGGCAAAGGGGCATGCTAACCTGTTTCCGGTTGAACCCCTACTCCATTGGTCTTTCAGCTCTACTTTCTCAAAAAAGGATAAGAGAAAGACCATGGAGTCTCCCTCTTATACCGG
This sequence comes from Pontibacter sp. MBLB2868, assembly GCF_051904785.1. NCBI lineage: Bacteria > Pseudomonadati > Bacteroidota > Cytophagia > Cytophagales > Hymenobacteraceae > Pontibacter > Pontibacter sp. MBLB2868. Next base: position 2,581,776 of record NZ_CP196710.1, read on the forward strand.
ATAGGTTCTTACAGCATTAATTTACACAATTTGAAGCATAGGTCTCCCACCCGTACAGGATGTCACCCTGGTAATTACCGCCGGTTAAAATGGTCCAGAGTGTGCTACAGTACTCCTCTTTGGAGGTAGGTTCTACAATTCCTCCCTTGATGGTTTTCAATTGCTCTTTTGAGATTCTTTCCATTTTTTTACATTTTAAAGTTGAACATTTAAATATAATTTAGTAGCGCTCTAAATTCACAGTAAGGGGACTACCCTGCGTCAAGCCTCAACAATGATGTATGAAATCCGCTAACACCCGGGTTGAACTAATTAAGTATAATATAGGAAAAGGCTACAGTCCCTTTAATAAAATTACACGAACCTAAGATAAATTGACACTAACACAACTGCTAGAGATGAACGTTCAAATCATATAGGAATCCTACTACCCCTCTTTCTTTAGATCCTTGACAGCTTTAAATAATGATTCGGCTCACAAAACAGCTATCTTACCTGTTTACAAATATGTCTCGGGTGCTGTTAAAAAACCTTCCTAATAAACTCTGCTCCCCTGTCACCACCTCTGCCTGCGCCACCAAACCTGTACGCAGGTTCACCTTTTTCCCATAGGTGGTTACGCTTGGTAACCTCACTGTCGCCGTAAAGACCGTATCTCCGGAAACTACATCTGAAAGATAGGTAACTTTGCCTCTAAGCAGACCAAATTCCTGGGAAGGGTAAGCGTTCAGCCTAATAAGCACGTCCTGCCCCCTCTTGATCTTTCCGAAGGACTGCTGCCCCAGCAACAGCTCCCCGAAAGGCTCGACGTCCTTTATCGCGTTGCTTATATACAAGATTGGCTTATTGAGCTTGACCCACTGGTTCTCCTTAAGTACTTGGTGGAAGATTACCCTTCCAGACTGCTCTGCAAACAGCACATGTTCTTTCTTCCAGCTATCGATCTCACTTTGAAACCGCTGCAGTTTCGACAGAAAGGTGACTCGCTCGTTTGATTTCTCGTGCGCAATTTCCATAAGCTCTCCACGCTTCTGTTCCTGCGATATGCTGTTGTTGATCAGGGAAGACCTGGTTGAGTGGAGCGGCAATTTGCTGCTTAGAAACTTTCTTTCATGGTCAGTGAACTCCTGTAGTGAGATAACATTTGCTTCCATCAAAGCCCTATGCCTTTCAAATTCATCTTTTGCAAGTACAAACTCCTCCTGATTAACCTTCTGCTGGGCTATTAACTGTGTTTCCAACTGCCGCAAGGCATCAATCTCACGCCGGAGGGCCTGCTCCTTCAATTGATACACACCACCAGGCGTGTAGTTCAGGAACTTTAAGTAGGCGAGATAGAATTCCTGCAGCGCAGGCTGTAACTCTCCGTAATGCGTCGTTGGCTTCAACTCAAAGCTAACTTTCATGTGTGGGTCGCCTGTCAGCACGTTCATTTGGAGTTGGTCGATACGTTGGCTGAGAGACAACACCTGCCCATGATCTGCGTTACTTTCCAAATAACCGAGAACCTCTCCCTTTTTGACAAGCTGATCTTCTCTCACAAAGAGTTTGGTGAGCTTCCCTTCCTGTCTTGCCAGTACTTCCTGCGGCCTGTTTTCAGCATCTACCCTGAGCCTGGCCGGAATAATCTCCGGTGATTTAATCAGACCGGCAAAAAGCAGGATCATTAGCAAGATAACAAAGAACAGGCTGATGCCCCAGCGTAAAATCCAGCCTGGTACTGCACCGATAATTTCTTGAACTTCTTCGCTATGCTCCTGCTCGAACAATTGATTGATAGGCATCTATTTGTGATTACATATTACATTGTTGTTAATATAGCCAACAGGCCTGAAAGCTTCGGCTTCCATATTTCCTACACTCCCAGCTCCAGCTGATTCTTCACCAACTCGAAATATTCTCCTTCCTGCGCCACCAAACTCTCGTGGGTACCTGACTCAATGATCTCCCCCTTGTGGAGCACCACGATCTGGTCCGCATGCCGTACCGTACTCAAGCGATGCGCCACGACTACCACCGTTCGCCCTTGAAAGAACTGGTTCAGGTTCTCTATGATCACCCGCTCGTTATTGGCATCCAGCGCGTTGGTAGCCTCATCGAAGAAAATAAAATCCGGGTTCTTGTACACAGCTCGCGCAATGAGAATACGCTGTCTCTGTCCCTGGCTAATACCATTTCCCTCTGCCCCTATCTTCGTCTGCACGCCCAAGGGTAAACCTAAAACGAAGTCCTGGAGGTTGGCCGCCTTGATGGACTGCCAAAGCCGCTGCAGGTCCGGCCGCTCGTCAGCCACGGCAATGTTGTGGGCAATAGTATCCGAGAAGATGAACCCCTCCTGCATCACTGTACCGCAGCTTCTGCGCCAGCTGGAAGGCTTGATGTTCTCCAGCACAGTTTCCCCTACTTTTATCTCACCCTTTTGGGCGCTGTAAAATCCGAGCAACAGTTTTAGAATTGTCGTCTTCCCACTGCCGCTAGTTCCAACGATAGCCGTGGTCTTGCCTGCCGGAATGATAAGATTAATATTACGGAGAACAGGCTCGTTCCCCGCTCCCGGGTACTTGAAACTAAGATCTTTAAGCCGGATTGTCCTGTCTTCCGGCAATCCCGCCTGAAATATCCTGTCCGCAGGTTCTTCATTCTCTATCTCATAGATTTCATTGAGGCGCTCCATACTGATCTTGGCATCCTGTGATGACTGGATGAAACTCAAAAGCTGTTCCACCGGGCTGTTAAGCTGCCCCAGGATGTACTGCACGGCCATCATGGCCCCCAATGTCATTTGCCCCGATATAACAGCCTTAGCCACCAGGAAAATAATGAAGATGTTCTTGCTTTCATTGATAACAAAAGCGCCAGCTTGCTGGTATTGGCCCAGGGACAGGCTTTTAACACTGTAGCGGAACAACCTGGCCTGAATCCGCTCCCAATCCCATCGCTTCTGACGCTCACAGCCGTTGAGCTTGATCTCCTGCATGCCATTGATGAGTTGTATTACAGCACTCTGGTTCTGAGAGGAAATAGCGAACCGCTTATGGTCCAGTTCCTTCCGTTTTTTTAAAAATGCCACAATCCAGAGCGTATACAAGATGCTGGCTCCCATAAAAACGAAGAAAACAGTTGCATTATAAAAGGCAAGCACAAAGGAAAAGACTACCAGGTTGAACAGAGAGAACAGCACCGTGAGCGACTGGTTAGTTAGAAAATTCTCAATGCGTTTCTGATCACTCATGCGTTGCATGATATCCCCGGTCAGCTTCGTATCAAAGAAACTAATGGGCAGATGCATCAGCTTGGACAGGAAATCAGAAAGAATGGAAACATTTAGTCGTGTACTCATGTGTAGCAGTATCCAGGATCGGATAAAGTCTACGCTGGTGCGCCCCAGTAGCAACATGAACTGAGCAATAAGTACTAGGTATATAAAGCTCAGATTTTGAGTGTTAATGCCCACGTCCACTACCGATTGGGTCAGGAAAGGAAGGATCAACTGCAGGATAGTACCTGCCAAAAGACCCAGCGCCAACTGAAGAAGCAGCTTTTTATATTGCAGCAGGTATGTCAGGAAAGTATGGAAGCTGGCTTTGTTCTCCACCTCACCCTCTTCCTCGTAAAAAGCAGGAGTAGGTTCTAATAACAAGGCAATACCATAGGAACTTCCATTATTCTTATAGCTGTAAAAATGCTCACAAAACTCTTTTATGGAGTATTTGATGATTCCCCTGGCAGGATCCGCCACGATACATTTACCTCGCTTTACCCCATACAACACCACAAAATGATTCTGATCCCAGTGCAGTACGGCTGGCAGCCTGGCTTCCATTAGCTGCTCCAAGTTCAGCTTTACACCACTTGCCCTTAACCCGATCTTTTCCGCCGCTTCTGCAATACCAAGCAGGGAAACGCCTTCCTTTCCAATTTCCGCCAGTTCACGCAGCTTCTGCATAGAATGACTTCGACCGTAATGCCTTGCTACCATCCGCAGGCAGGTCGGACCGCAGTCCATCTGGTCAAGTTGCTTATAAAAATGTTTCAATCAACTGATGTTAAGAGATTGCAAATTATCATGTCCATTTGTTGGGTTTTACCTGAACTTTACCTGACTTTTCAACAGCGCGTATTTGTGTTAAACTTTACTCGCACATCCACTAAAGACTGCGTAAGAAAGGGCAGAGCAGGACTTATGGCATTACTTTAACAAGTTTCGGACCTCCTCTAACAACTCCGGATCTTGAGGCCTGGGTGCATTTCGGTTAACAATTTGCCCACTTTTGTTAATTATTATGTAGCGTGGTATCTCGGAAATCTTCAGTGAACTAGCTAGTTGGGACTCAAAGTTCGACACCATCAGGTAGTTCGCACCTGGATTCAGTTTTAGTTCGCCGGACCTTTTCTCCCACCTGTACCTGTCCTTGTCCATGGAGATACTCATGAAAACCACATCTTCGTCCTGCAGGGACTCCTCAAGTTTTTTGCTGTGCGGGAACTGGGCAATGCAGGGAGCGCACCACGACGCCCAGAAGTCAACAACAATGACCTTCCCTTTTTGCTTGTCCAGAACCTTATGGAGCATAGTTGTATTTCCATCTATCTGAACCAACAGATCTTCATTCGCATTTTTAGTTTCAAGCTTGGCCAGTTCCAGGTTCTTCTGCAAGTACTCTTTGAAGGCTATATGAGCCTTATTAGGATTATACCTATGGACTGTCTTTTCAAATTCACTCAGGCTATTTGACGGTTTGTAAAACTTCATCATAGTGAAGAGCAAAAAATCCTCAATGTCCTTCTTCAAATTCAATTTCTTTATCAGCTCGTACTGCTTTTCAATTCCCATGTTTCCGGTTGCCTTCAATGAGTCACTCATGAGTTTGGCTAGGTTATAGGTGGCTGATTTGAAAGGGTCGCTCTCAGGAAAGGAATTTTCATTGAGTAAGGAAGCATATCCCAATAACCCAGAGAAGTCCTTTTCTTTTGAGGCTCGTGCTATTTCCTTTTTCAACTTAAACGTTTCTATTAAAGAGGTCATGTATTTCCCAAACCCTGGCGAAACTTCATGGTTTTTCAGAAAATCCCTTAGCGCAAGTTCTTTATTTTTAAATTCCTTTTCTACTTCTGACTTGCCAAGCTTGTCACCTACTAATTTATACTGAAGATTAAGTCTGCAGAAATTCAGTTCATTATCACGTATAGGATTTCCTGTTCTTAAATAAAAGCCCCCGGTACTGTCATCTTCAATAAAAATTGTTTCCCGAAGTTGCGTCGGGAAATAACTAGCCTTTAAGTCCCGACTTAGAAATAACAAGGTTGGGGCACGTGAAGCAGCAATTCTCAATGTATCCGCACCATGAAACTCATGCAGTTCATTATCCCCGAACTCATTCATGAATTGTATGGCATCCACTTTACCTGGAGCGTTATTTACAAAGCGGATGAAGTTGTTTCCATTTGCAGTAGCCTTTTCTTTATTCTGCATATGTTTCTCAGTTGCCTCTGTACAAGAGGCTAAGCTTAAACACATCAGAAACAAGACCGAAATAAACCTTAATGTCATTCCTTTATTTTAATATTTTTACAAACACTAATAAAGCAAACCAGAAAAAGGGTGGCCACCCTTTTTCTGGTTTGTTAAATTACATTAATAGGGACACGAATCGCAGCACCATCCTGCGCCAGAACCTATGTCATTTGCCATACCTATTGCTTCATCTTTATACATAGTGGATGGGCTGTAATACTTAGTTCCATCAGAATCCTTTACCCACCATCTGCATGTACCCTCTTCGGCAAGTTCATAAAGGCCACCTTTAATAGCTTTCAACTCATTTTTAGATAATATATTCATAATAGCAGCTACTTTTATAGATCAAAAAGCAGCAAAAACTTTACATTTGTTTTTCGTTTTAAAATTTGCTTACCGTTTCGGTAGGTATACCACCTGGTTCAGCAACCCCTCGGGCGGCTGTTCCTGTTTTAGGTCTATAAGAAAATATTGCTCATTAAGTTAAACATGGCTCCGCATTCTGATTGCCCGGAGCTATAGGCTATTATTCTGCTTCAGTGATCAGATACCTTATGTCCTGCATCCGGTAAGTATCTGGTAACCTGCGACCATTTATAAAAAAAGTGGGAGTGCCGCGTACCTCAGCCATATCCAGCCATTTTTTCAACTTAGTGTCATGATATGACAATGGTTTAACTTGCAGTTGATGCTTTATAGACCAACTTGTCAAGTCTTTAGCATCGCTCTCGAACCAGTCATGCAGCGCCTGATTCAGTCCTTCAGTGTCCTCAGCTCCAGAAAGTAGCTCCACAAACTGCCGTTTAGGGTCAGTTTCATCCTGATGGATAAAAATAACTGTGACTTTGAAATCTAAATCGCTTTCTAACCAGTCGTGGATGAGGCTATGAGCTTGGGAGCAAGGACCACAGAAAGGATTACTTACCATCACAAATTCGTACCTTGCAACGGGGTTCCCAAAGGTGAATAACTTCAGTTCTTCAGGAATATGCACTTTGACTTGCTTTGACAACATTGCACTAAACAACTCAGGGTTAGCCTTCAGCCTTCTGTACTCGTTCTTATACTGCCTGCCTTCCTTGAGTTGCCTGACAAGAGGCTTTACCCCCACCCACACAAGGCCAGGTAGTATAAAAGCAGTTATCTGTTCTAGGGAAGGGATGCTGTATTGGAACGGAAGCACCACCATATGCCATACTGCCCCTACAAAACAAGCTAATAGCACCCCGTGGACCACCATACACAACTTGCACCACACTTTTAACACTACCGCCTGCAGGTAAACAGCGTAGAAAGAGAATAAAGGAGCAATAAGTGCCAAATAAAGGAACAGCACTGGAACATTAAAGGAAAAAAGCAGCGCAGCTATGCCCGAAAAATAAATGAAACCGGCTTCAGCCATACTTAGCCAGGGCATCAGCTGTGCAGCCTTACTGCTTAGTACTGAGTTGCACCCCTTATTCGTACTGCTATCACACAGCTGCTTTACCAACACAATGTTCTTATTTAGATGCTGCAAAACCAGCAGCCAGCACACACCTGTACCGACCAGGCTGAACAACATTAAAGTGGTTTGCAAAGGAGACTTGAACAGAGTAATACGCTGCAGCAGGCAGGCTGCTACGAATAGCCAGCAAATTAGCAGCACATAGCGCACAAAAACCGGGTAGGTGATGTTATCTTTGGATTCCGGTTGCCTGCTCTTTCTTTCTCCAGTTGCCTTCAAGTTCAACACAGTACCGTTCCAAATCTTTGAGAATTCCTCTACGGTGTACTGCTGCATATCCCCTTTATCAGTAAAGACTTTTACTCTTTCTTTTGTAAGGCTCTCCACCACGGCAAACATCCCACCCTCACTTGTCAGAAAAATTAGCACAGGCTTTGAGAAGTTACTGATTAGCTCTTCCACATCTGTTCTGTAAGCCTGGTGAGATATTCCAAGTTCATGAAGCACATCACTCACACTCAACAGGCTCGGAAAATAGGGATGCCTTGTAAGCTTCTGCTCGAGCATTTCAGCATCTACACGTACATCATTCCTTCTTAAAAGCCTGCTGACCACATAGCGCATAGGCTGGTGCATGTACGTCGGGCTAAGAGAATTTAGGATTAATGAATTGAACATCATTGTTGTCTCTATAGTTATCTAGTTTACCATCCCACAATTCAGACAGCAGCAGGGCGTCCGCATAAAGTAATCCATTACTTTACACCCAACATTGAAAGCAGAGGCTTGCTTCCTGCTCTATTCACAATGGGTGGAGTGACCTTCTTCCTTTAACTTCTCTGATCATTTATGTTATTAAACTTATAGCACCCTAAGTGTAATCTCTAGTTTATTACACGAAGCCCCCGTTTTTCTTGACTAATAACAAGGGAGATCTGTAGCCAATAATGTTAGGAATTCTCCTTTGGGAGCACATCAGGGTAACTTATTCGACAGCTTTATACCTACCTACCGCTGCAGGAACCTTAACAAGAACCTTACATTACGAACAGGGTGCCGCCGTTTCAACACGGCTTTTTTATATATAGATGGTCTAACTTTATCAACAAAAAACTGTATTACAGCAAGTTATAAGAAAAGAAGGGTGCTTAATCATTTACCAGGACACCGGCTTTAAATTTGTAAATTTTTCCTCCACTAAACTTACCCATTTAGATGGCTGAACTAATTTTACAATAGGATTACTCTATTTAACATCAATATTGTACATTTACCAACAGAGTAACCTGTCTTGGCTGAATAAGCCTTTGCTTATTTCCTCCAGTCATGTGCTGACACTGCTGCCCCACAAACCGGGTACAGGCGTGCTTCAAAAGTCACCAGACCTTACACAGGTCTAGCGCCACAAGGCTAGTGTGATAGTAGAAAGTTTAACGGCTGAACCAGAAGTTTGAAGTTGACGTTGTCGCCCTAACTGGAAATCCTGGATGCTCAATTACACGAACTGCTTACTTATGAATTCAAAACTTAATTACAGGTGCATGATCGTTGATGATGAAAGCCATGCCATTGAATTGTTGTCCGACTATATCCAGTCGATGCCCCAGCTTCAGTTGGTTAAAACTTTTCAAGACCCCATAGCTGCCCTCATGGACAGCAACACAGGGGAGAGCTACGATTTTATCTTTCTTGATGTTGACATGCCTCGCTTAACTGGTATTGAGCTAGCCAAAGCACTCCGGGCAAAAACTCGTTTTTTAGTGTTCACAACAGCACACCTTAAGTATGCAGTGGAAGCGTTTGATGTACAGGCAGACCATTTTCTGCTCAAGCCCATCGGGTTGAACAAATTTGCCTTAGCCATTGATCAGCTCCTGAAAAGAAGCGAGTCTGCTTCATTACCACCTGCCTGCCCCGACAGTACCTTCTTCATCAAGAGCGATAACAAGAACAAGCTCATCCGTATCTGCTTCGATGATATCATCGCTGTAGAGGGGTTGAAAAACTACGTCAAAATCTATACCTCTACCCAACAGCATGTTGCTTATCTGACGATGAAAGAGACTGAGGATGCCTTGTGTGAGACAAACCGCTTCCTTAGAATACACAGGTCTTTTATTGTAGCAATTAAACAGATTGAAGCTGTGAACGGTCGCATGATACAATTAAAAAACGGTTTAGATGTACCTGTTGGCGATTCCTATAAAAAAGCTTTCTTTGACTATGTCTCAGGTAAAAGTTTGGTTTCCAGCCGGTAAGGCCGACTGGAAACAAACTGTCATTTCTTATCGAAAATGATCATTGTTGTTGTGGCCGTTATCGTAGGATCCGTGCTAAGAGTTTTACTGGCAGTCTCATTCCTGAATGAGAATAATCTTTCCTTTTTCAATTCAAATCGAGAGTTGTGCTGCTTTGCCATAATTTTTTATTTTTAAATTATGGCGCATTCTTTTGCTAAGGAAAATTGTTACACGAATCACTCCTTCTGTTTGACATACATCTTCTGACCTTTTGAAACCTTTTATCTTAGACTTTATCCGACGGCACAAAGTCCACTTTATCAGTTGGATTTTCTTTATTTCCTATGAAGTACTGATTGCCGGCATTCTGTATGGAAAATTCAGTTCATTCTGGAACTATGCCCTGCATTATGCCATTAATATCGCGCTGTTCTATACGCATGTTACTGTTGTGCTGCCTGCCACGCTTCAGAGACCAAGGCCCTTTTACTGGCTGCTCCCTCTTTTGGTGATTTGCGAAATAGCCGCCTTCACAGGCATCACCTATGGCGTAGAGGTTGTTATTACACAACACCTCCACCTACAGCTGACTCGCCCCCTGCTACTCGATTATGCTTACTGCTTCCGATCCGCTTGGAGAGCTGTTTATTTCATGGGATTTGCCACAGGGTTCTATTTTTTAGATAATTATTTAAAGGAAAAGCGGCGAGCTAACCGCGTCGAGAAAGAGCACCTGCTCCATATCATTGAGAAGCAGCAGCTTCAGAACGAGTTGATTCGCTCCCAGAACGAGTTGATTCGCTCCCAGAATGCCTTCCTGAAGGCTCAAATAAACCCACATTTTCTCTTTAATACTTTAAATTTTGTTTATAACAACGTCCGCAAGACCTCGGTGCAGGCATCAGAAGCGATACTTGCCTTGTCGAATATGATGCGCTATGCCCTGCAAAGTGAGGATGAGCATCAGCAAGCAAATTTGCTCGAGGAAATTGAGCATGTAGAAAATTTAATCTATATCCACCAGATACGGCATGACCATCAGCTTCAAATTCAACTGACTTACGGAGATAACCTGGCTAGTGTGAAGTTCACTCCCTTGGTGCTAATTACACTCGTGGAGAATATTTTTAAGCATGGGGAGCTATCCCGGGCAAACCATACCGCGCAAATCAGCATCAACCGCCAGGACCATACTTTAACGATCACCACCTCTAATTTGGTAAATACCTCTAAACAAACAGGGCACCGAATCGGGTTAGATAACATTCAGCGACGATTAAATTATAGCTATAAGGGGCAGTATACCTTTGAAGCACGAATGGAGGAGAATGGGTATTTTAATATCTTCATCGAGGTTACTTTACCAACCACGGTTAGCTTATAAAAACAAAACATTGCCTCACATAAAATTTAGGTTGTTTTCAGCCATTTACTCTTTAAACTTAATAATAGAGAATGATCCTACATGTTCACGAATGTTCAAAACCATTAGGGTTTTCGGGACGCTGAGCACTACTTAGACGGTAATCCGGAGATTTAAAACTGTTATGAAGCCGATAGTCTGGCAATATGCCATCGGAATAGGCGCAAATGGCGCTTTCGACTAGAGGCCAGATGGCAGTACGACTTGTCTCGATCGGCAACAAACTCTTATAAGGTAGGGGGGAAGCGATATGACTTTAATTCCTAGAACAATGTTGTCCGGTTTGGTTTGAACTATAACCTGAAAAAAACGAAACCATTATCTGAATAAGCTTTGAGAGGCATTCTCCATTATATAACCTTTCTTTAAATGCTGAAAGAAACTGTGGAGTATACCGCAACCGTGGCCAAGTATAAAGACGTAGTCCTGACTATCAGCTAATACAGCAATACAAAAATAATCCTAGGCATCAAGCCTGAAATAATCTATGACTATTTCAGGCTTGGCAATAATGTAAAGTATAAGTTCAAATCCTTTGGCTTCAAAGGAGCTAGAAACATTGAGATTGATGTTACAGGTGCAGTAGCGGCAGGCGGATTTATGACAAGCCTTTTAATATTCCCAGCCCACCAGTAATAGTGACATAAGCTGAAAAAGCAAACAACAGTGCGAGTAGAGGGCTGATGGTGATAACACCATCAGCGGCTAAAAAAAAGTTTGTATTAAAAAAATGAAGAGTTATTGGTGTAACACCAACAAAGGCAAAAATTTTAAACCGAAAGCGGTATTTTACATTACAGCAAATCAACAACCTGCATAAGGCTTTCCAGTTGCCCCTTGAAATTTTTATTAATGAAAAGGCCATGAATCTGGCTTAAACAATACAAAGGTTAAATTTCTCATTTTTCTAAAACATTTATTTAATTCCTTAAGCCCTCAATAATGAGGGCTTTTTTTCTGCAAATAATATTGGGGTCTTTGCCTAGTTGTAGTACTTCATGATGGCAAATATTTATCCTAAGCTGCTTTATTAATTTCCTGCCCTAATCTATCTCTAATTACTAATTTAGTGGAATAACCCTGCGCTCTTATGCCTTTATACCACTACACAAAGCTGGCTACGCTCTTAGAGTATATCCTTCCCTCGAAAACCCTAAAAACCAATAGTCTTACTTCTATGAATGATCCCAGGGAGTCACTCCCATGGGCATTTGGAGGTATTAATATACCCCTGGAACGGCTTTTTCAGGATGAGTACTCCGATCAGACGCATATAGACTGTCAGTACAGGTTCGGGCAAATGATCAAGGACCGTTTTCAGGTTATCTGCTTCTCAGGGGCCAGGCAGAATGGCTGGGATAATGAAATGATGTGGGCTCACTATGGCGCAGACCAGGGAGGAGTTTGCCTCGAATTTGATGAAGATATTTTTCTCCAAACCATTCAGGAAACTTGTCCGACGAAAACGCATTTTCTAAAGGAAGTACAGTATACTTCTCAGCAATTAGAGCAGCCTTTTATTTACTGGAATTGCAAGGAAGCCGATGAGCAAAACTTTTCCAACAACCTGTTAAAGATGTGTGACAGGATGATTTTCCATAAGTCGCATTTCTGGGAAAAAGAGGATGAAAAAAGGCTGGTCATCTTCCATCCCGAAAATCTGTTTATCCCGATCCACCCTCCGCTCAGAGCTATTCATGTCGGCTTGCGCTTTCCAAAAGCATACCTACCTTCTCTTAAGTTTCTTCTCCAGGATCATGACATAATGCTTTATGACATGGTCTATCAAAAGGATAGGTATGAACGGTGGCCGTCTAAATAGAATGTGAGCAGCAGGAAAAGTAACGGAAATTTAATTGAGGTTTCTGGCGTGGAATGAAAGGTGATTAGGAAGATGTAAAGGTAAGGTATGTAAGTCCGCGCCAGCCGGAGTTTGATGGTTAGTGCATCCCTATTTCCCTTTGGAAATCAATTAATGGTAAATTATTATATCATTTGAATTTACATTATAATAATTTAACTTCATTACAGAAACCTACCATACCTATGGAAACACCTCCTTTCTTCTCTGCACAGGACTTCAGGACCTTTGCAAAGTTCGCCAATGTAACCTACGATAAAACAAGCCCTACCCATTTAAAAGTCCGTGAAGAATTAAAGGCAGGCGCCTGGTCAAAAACCGGCTATTGGGTTAGGGAGTTAGCTGGCAAATTACCAGGTTACAAATTTGATTTTACCATGGCCTGGCAGCAACGCAGCAGGCAAGGCAAACATACCGTATCAACCTTTAAACCTTACACCTGGGGCCGTCTTTATATTGCAGATGCCCCAACCAAGGATGTTTACTTTACTGTAGGCCTGAATCCTGTTGAGGGCAATCTGATCCTAAAGCTTGATTACCAACGGGAAGGAAACTCAGAGTTAACAAACAGCCAGAAGAGGCTGTGCGAACTGCACCTTTATACCCCTAACGGAACCAGGCGCTATACAAGCCCCATTCCGTTAAACCAGCTGTCGCAGTACGATTGGAGCAGCCTTCTGAAAGCCTCCGTTACCTTTATCAAGGCTCATGAGGATCGGTATAAAGAGTTACTGGATCAATTAAGTTCTGTACAAGAACAGCGTATTGCCCGCGTAGCCTGGAATAGCAATGGGTGGATAGCTCCCTCCGGGCCAAAAGGTAAGAGTAAAGAAAAATCCTCTCATGAGTATAAGCAAGGCTTTGGGCATGAGGAATGGCTTTTCGATACAAGCAAACTAGTAGACGGCTATCACTACGCTTTCCTGGAACCTGTCAGGCGGCAGCATGCAGCCTTCGAAGGCAATAAGTATGATGTGATGCTTTACAGTCTGGACGGGGATTCAAAGAAGAGGTACTGGATAGGAGAAGTAAAACAAGTGGAAGTGATCTCCCCAGCAGAGGCAGAAAGAATACAGGCAATTTATAGTACAAAGGGATGGCTTTTGGAGATGAAAAAGCAAATAGCCGATGTAGGAGGAAAATCCAATAACCTTTCGAACTGGAGAAATGTGAATTTTTTCAACATCCGTTTCAAGCCCCAGGATCTCCGGGTATACCCGGATCTTATTGAAATCCCGGGTAATAACTCCGCTATCAAGCGCGATCGTTATGTTTTTCTGAAAGCCGGTCATGATTTCGATCAACCCACTGAGCTAGAGGGTTTCACTTTTCAGCCTGCGCCCAAACGTCTTAATGGTAATAACACCACCTACCAGACGGGTTACACCAGGCAAGCCAAGACTATAGAACTGGAACTGTTTCACAAAAAAATCAGTGATGCCCTTTGTGCCAGCTTACAGAAGGTGTATGGTAAATCAAACGTGCACCCCGAGCACCCTTCCGGTATCGGCAGTAACAGAATTGATATCGTGGTAAAGGATGGTAAGGAATGCATCTTCTATGAAATAAAGACGCATAATGCCTTACGGGTATGTATTCGCGAGGCATTTGGGCAAGTTATGGAATACGGTTTTTATACCAATAGCATTAATGCCAAAGAGCTTATTATTGTTTCGCATCATGCTGCAGATGCTGCTACCACCCTTTACCTACAACACCTGCGCAAACAGTTCGGACTCCCCCTTTATTATCAGCAGTACGATCTCGAAATGCAAGCATTGCAGCAAAAGGTATAAACACTACAATCAGTATACAGGAGAAGAAGAAAAATTTAATTTAAATGGAAGGGAACGGTCTCTACCTGCAAATGCTAGTGTTTTTTTATGAAGTCTGATATTGAATGTATGAATTCAATACATTACTTAGTTCAGGTTTTATCTCAATAACACTTTTAACGGGAGTGTAATTTAAACTGTGTCATTTCCATATTTTCATTTATTGGCCCTGTTGGTGTACTGGTGTGAATCCTTACAGCAACAGGGCCAAACTTTTAAAGTGCGTCTCACTTCAAGTCCAGCTGCATTCTGTCCCCAAACCAGATAGAGAGTTGCTGGGCCGTCTGGCTCCAGTTGCTTAGCGGCATGACCCATTTTTTGCTGATGTTCTGGTGAGACAGGTAAATCAGTTTTAGCAAAGCCATATCCGTTGAGAAAGCTCCTTTGGTCTTGGTCACCTTCCTGACCTGGCGGTGAAAGCCTTCAATCGTGTTTGTGGTATAGATCAGCCTTCTGATCGGCTCGGTGTACTTAAAGTACGTGCTCAGTTTGTCCCAGTTTCGCTGCCAGCTCTCGAGCACCTTGGGGTACTTTTTACCCCACTTCTCCTCCAACTCCAATAGCCGCAGCTCGGCCAATTCCTTTGTTTCTGCCCGGTACACGGGCTTTAAGTCTCTGATGAATTCTTTCTGGTCCTTAGAGCCCACATACTTGATGCTGTTGCGGATCTGGTGCACGATACAGCTCTGCACCTCGGTCTGGGGGAAAACACTTGTGATGGCCTCGGCAAAGCCCTTGAGGTTGTCAATGCAGGCGATGAGCATATCTTCCACGCCCCGCTGCTGCAGATCGGTAAGTACCGAGAGCCAGAAAGTAGCCCCTTCGCTTTCGGATACATACACGCCCAGCAGCTCTTTGTGGCCGTGGCGGTCAATGCCCAGAATATTGTAGACAGCTTTAGAGATGGTGCGCCCTTCCTGTCTGACCTTGTAGTGCATGGCGTCTAGCCAGACAATGCAGTAGAGCCCATCCAATGGCCGGGCCTGCCATTCCTTGACCTGGGGCACGATCTTCTCGGTGAGGGCGGCTAAGGTGTCGTGGGAGATGTCCATGTCATACATCTCCTTCAGATGCGAAGAGATGTCCCGAAGGCTCATGCCCAAACCGTACATACTCAAAATGCGGGGCTCCAGGTTCTCGGCCAGCACCGTCTCCCGTTTGCGGATGATCTGCGGCTCAAAGCTTGCCGAGCGATCGCGGGATGATTCTACTTCAATCATTCCATCTGAGGTGCGAACTTGCTTTGATACTTTGCCGTTGCGGCGGTTGCCTTGCTGGCGCTGCTCAGCGTCCAAGTGCAGGTCCATCTCCGCGTCCAAAGCGGCTTCTAAGAAATGTTTTAACAGAGGGCCTAAGGCGCCGTCTTTGCCAAAGGTGGGTTTGCCGCTCCTAAACTCTTCCAGGAACTGGCGCTTGATCTTTTCCAGATCCAGCTCGTTTTTTTCTTCCATGTCAACTGTGTTAAAGGTAATACTCCTAATCCTTTGACACAGTTTATTTTACAGTCTCCTTTTAACCCAAGAATTAAAATCCTCATACGTTTTATCCTGAGGCAATACTAAAGTCAATGCTCCTTTTTTAAACCACTCAAATGGGAAACGCTCCTCTTTCAAATCATTAGAATGTATTAATACTACTGGTGCTTGTTTACCATATTTAGCATTCTCAATAATAAAAAGTCCCATTAACTGTACAGCATCTTCATATAAGCCAGAATACCAGTGTGAAAAAGCAAGAGCCAAATAAGTGTATATCATATCAAGCTCTTCAAATAAGTTTTGAGTCTTAATGTGGTGATAATGTTCTGTAAGAATTTCAGCAGCTGATGAATATTCTCCAATTATTATTAAATGGTATCCATAATCAAATAGGGATTTTTCATACTTATGAAATAGTCCGTACGATTTTGCTAGTTCTGCTGCTATACCTGATACCTTTGCTGCCTCCGCATGATTTTCTAATTTCGAATAAGTCCATGCTAAACTCGTATATAAGCTATGCAAATTATCAATTGTATTCATGCCATAGGTTTCCATAGCGTTATCATAATGAGCAAAACATTTATTGAAACAATTTAATGCTTCTTGATACTCATTGTTCTCAGTATATGCTTTACCTAGTAACATCCAAAGGCTTATGATTACATTGGAGCTAGCATTTTTTTGAATTGCCTCCTCAAGAATGCAGTCTAATTTAGAAATTTTAACATCTAAGCGGCTCTCATGTATGATTAAACTAGCTAATGTAGCTTTACTTTGGATATATGTGTCGAGGTTGTTAGACTCGCAAAGCTCATTATAGATTGTCATTGCTTCCTCTCTGTACTCCTGCTGATCTGAAGCTCTATATATATACATAAGCACACTAGCCTTCTCAAACTTTATTTTTTCTACCAATTCTCCATTAACACAGTCACTTAACCCTTTCTCATATTTAGAAAGTGCTTGATCATAATGCTCTTGAAATCTTAGAATTCTTCCTTGAACATAATAAATCATGTCCCAGTACTTTGAGCGCTCATCGTGTTCTAAATCATTTGCTAACCTAAAAGCAAGATTGAAATTGCCAATTCCCATCATCGTAGACAAAAAAGAATAAGTTTCACTTTTTGCTACTTCAGAAAGTCCGCTTTTTAGTGCATGGTAAATAACAGCCCACCGTTCAAATATGAATGAATCGCTTTTTATGGATTGTAGGTAGTCAACAGAGAGCTTATGCACCTGTATTTGCACCTTTAAGTTAACATCAACTAAGAAAGACAGAATAAACTCAGGCACCTCGAATAGGTTCTGTTGCCGCCTCTCTATCAAATATTTTTTTTGTAGGTTCTTAAGAATATTTTGAGAATTACTAAAAGGAAGAAACCTTAAAAGGTCAAAGCGAAATGGAATACCTAATACAGATACAAATTCAATAAATTTGATTTCATCATCCAGAAGGTTACTAAGTATTTTATTTTTTATATAATTAGAAATTTCAACTGGAGATTCATTTCTAATATCTTCAAGAAGTGATTCAATTGGTTGATATTCGAATAGACTTGCAAATAGCTTAATTAAAAATGGATGCCCATTCAGCAGTAAAAACAAAACATTTTGCTGCTCTGTATCAATATCTTCAAGCCCATATGAATCAATGACTTTTATAAAGTCATCCTTTACTAAACCCTTTAGATTGACATGATATACAGGATTTAGCCAAGCACTAGACTTAATATCTCTATTAGTTGAGAAAATGACTTTTGAATTACTTAAGAATTTATTCAAGAGTTCAAGCACTGGATATAATTCATGCGTCTCCGAGTTTATAGCATCAAAGACGATATAAACTTTATGCTTGTCTAGAACTGAGTAAGATACTTTTAGTACTTCGTCTGTAGTAGAATTTACAAGGGCAGTAGATAAATCTGGATCATTTAGCTCTTGAATTAGAAACTTTGAAAGGTAATCAAGAAAGGCTTCTTTGGTTTTTACTAATCCACAATCAATCCAAAGACAATCTTTATGCTTCTTGTCTGATAGAAAGGTTGATAAGAAGCTTGTTTTGCCAATTCCAGAAACTCCACCAACCTGTACTGTGTTTACAGTATCAAGAGTATTATTTAATTCCTGCAATTCATTCTGCCGACCAATAAACCCTTTAACTGGAGGCGGTCCAAAGTACATGTATGGAGCGCGTTCCTTTGTTTTAATAGAGTCTATGGCTTGAAGAAATATATCATGTTGCTCTTCTAGCCTCTTTACAACATTAAGTGTTTCCTTTGTAGTTGAATTTATACTCCTAAATTCATCAAGAATTTGTTGAGCATAATTAGGCTTTATAACGAATGGCTTCTCCCTGAATTGATCTTCATGATCGGCCTTTAACTTCTTTAAAACATCAGTTGTGTAAACACTTACATCATTAGTTACAACATGATGAATTTTACACAGGAATATTAAATTACTGTAGGCACGCCGTTCTTCATTTGTTTGGATTATATTAAACCTCTCTCCTCCTGGCATTGCTGCTTCAATATGGCAACATTCACCTACTAGCTGATCTTCATCATTGAAAATAGGCTGCTCGCATCCGGGGAATGCACATTGATTACCAGACCGTAATAATAGCAACTTTATTATTTCAGCTTTTGGGTTAAGCCGTTGTGGAGTTTCTTTCATTGATAAATCAATATCTAAATGAAGTTAAAGTGATGATAACAGCTTATAAGGTTTAATAATTTGAAGTCTATGTATGAGCAAGAAAATTACAGGAATAACTGATATTTAAGCTAGTTCTAATTCATCAATATAAACGTTGTAAATGCCAGCTAGGAAATGATTAATATCTTCTTGATTTTCTAAAGTGAGTAACTCAGTTCTTTGATCAGGGGTAAGCTCACAAACGCCAAAGTTTTTAATATGATTTTTTGCTAGGGCAAAGTAATTATGTGCATAGGGCTTACTCATATTGGAAACATAATACCAGAATATATTACTTGATAAGATTTTTTTCAAGATCCTAAGTTCATCGATTTCATTCGAGATCAAAGCGTACCCATTATAAAACAGCAAATCGGGCTCTTCGGTCAGAATAAAGTAGGGTCGATCAGATATGTATGGGAACAACAGTTTAGCCCCTCTTATAGTTAAGGCTTGATTTCTCCCAAAAGCAAACCAAGCACCATAATTCCCTTTCCCATAATCTCTATTAGCTAGTTTAGCCCTCTTGCTACCAAGGTAATTGTAAGCATCTGGGAATGTGTTCTGCAAAAATCTTTCGGAAAATAACTCTAAGGTATACTCTTCAACCTGCTCATGATCTAATAAAATATCATGTTGCAAAACCCTGCGATATGGGAAAATCACCTGCTCTCTAAGTGTGAACAGATCTCTCTCATTTTTAATTATACTGGGCTTTATGGCAGGCACACATATTCCTTTTTCGATTGGGAAATTCTGTCCTTCTTTAGTATTTAGTATGTAATGAGTCTCTGTATCCTCCGCAGGTGTAAAAACAAAAATATCATTTGCCAAAGTTGCAAAACCATTGCGAATCAAATAGGTCCCTAAAGGTCTGCCCATATTTTCAATTTGGGTGATGTTTGCTAAAGTTTTCTTCTGCAGCAGATTCCAACCATCAATGGGGTGTAATAATTTGTAAGGAAGAACATAGAACTCCGGACTTGCAAGTTCCGGTAAGGTTTTACTACTTCGCTTTATGTAGTGTATAGTTTCGGATACTTTCTTTTGCAGAAAACAAACACATGTATAGGTTGTTCTTTTATGAAATAGTTGCTCCCCACCAAAATCGATTAAATAAAATGATGGTCTTTCATTTGTAAAATATTGCCTCAACAACCTTCCGTTGATACTCTTTATAAAGGAGTTAACAGTTATGTAGCCCAGTACACCATTTTGAGCTAGTGCTTCATAACCTATTTGAAAAAAAGCAATATACAAATCAGTATTACCACTCTTTGTTACTGACCAATTTGCTAAAAGGGCTCGGCTTTCTTCGTCTACCTTTTTTACAGTTACATAAGGAGGATTACCCACTATAATATCAAAACCATTATTCTGATTTATTAAAGGGAACTGATCTCTCCAGCTAAAGTTAAGTGAGTTTCCAACTTCTAAGTTAAACTGAAATTCCTCAACATCTTCATCTTCAGAAAGCGCCAATAATGAAAGTAGAATTTTCGTTCTCTCAATACTGTATGAGGTAATATCTACTCCAAAGATATTTTCTCTAAAAATATCACTACAAGTGCGTGATGTAGCTCTTTTTAAACGAATAGCTGCATTGAATAAGAAGCCACCACAACCACATGCAATATCAGCTAAACGTACTGCACTCTTATCTATACTTGAAATAGATAATGCATTGTCTATTATATATTCTCTTATAAAGTGAGGAGTATAAACAGCTCCATTAACTACTTTATCGTCAGGGGATATGACAAACTCAAACAGCGTGATTAAATTTTCGAAGGAAAAACCCTCGTTATGCTCATCAAGATACTGTAGAAATTCATTTAAGTGTTTTAGCTCACTCTCATCATTATCGTTGATGATATAATTAGCTAATAGTTTATTGTTGGTTACTTTTAAACTATTTAATTGAGCAAATGCACTTACAATTAACCTATTTACACAAAAAGGTTCTTTAGAAAACTTGGTTATAAACTTAAAGATGTTGTGGTTCATAATTGGCAAAGCCAAAACTTACTTGTAAATAAAGATTAGGCAAATCTACTTATTTACAGGCATAAGTTGAGGCCAAATATTGAAAGCAGACCAAGTAACTTGACCCAGTTGAAATGGCTCCCAATGTTTCGAAGTTGCAATAGCGTATGGACGCCAAATACGTTCTTGTGCCCTCCTTAGGATATTTCTATACTCATAACTACTTCTACTCTTAGGATTTAATAACTCTTTTCTCTTCTCACTATGATAGTTTGATAGAATAAAATCTGTAGCTAATATCCCATCTAGTGGTTTATGTGCAACGCGAGGGGAACCTAAAAATAAAGTCGAACCATAATTCATAGTGGAGTTTAAATAATCCATTCTATTTCCACCAAAATGAAAGTGGTAACGAGGATGTGCATCTTCGGGGGCATTACTAGCTGAGGAAACAATATCTCTATCTAGGTGCCAGCAATTTTTAAATAGCGTTTTGTCATCACCCACGCTCTTTGCATTGAGCATAATATTAAAATTAAGCCAATGTAGAGGATCTGCTAATTGACCATGATGTTTTACAACACCAATAATGTCAATATCATACTCTAAAGTAACATCTTGAACATTGGAAGGATGAATTCCATCTAATTTCTTAGGATCTAGTCTTATAATCACATTCTTTAAACTGTACCCCCAGCTATCATCCTTTCTTATAAGATCACCTTTGTATTGTATTTGGTAGTAGTTATTCTGGCACTCATTAGCAGCTTCTTCAAATGGCGTTTTCCCATCAAAACCAATTATACCCTCATCAGTGAGGATTCTTCCGAAATCACGCAAGTCTTTTGCTAGTTCTGATCTAACTCTAGATGGTACTATTTTTGCCACTTCTACTTTGACTAATCGTTCTCTTAATATCTTTTAATCTCTCCTCTTCAAATGGGTGTACCCTCACACCCTCTCTAAATTTTATCCTTTTAACAGCGGCATCGATAGAAATGTATTCTTTTTCTTGCCAAGGTTGTGGTGATCGACCATCAACCATTAAACCATCTACAGGATCAATAGGAACATTTAATGCTTTACATATTGTCCAAAAGCGAGAGCTGTAATTGTCTTTATAACCTGTTTGAGTGATTAAGCCTTTTAAATTAGTGGCACTTTTTAAGAAGTCGACTTTTTCACTTGCATTAAGGTAAGATAAATTCGCTGGACAATTCTTCAATGAAAACCACCATTCACTTACTAAGTGCATCCACCATCTCGGCCATGCTTCATTGAAAGGACCAGTATACTTGCAATTCTTTAAAAACTTATCTCTTAATGATGGCCAATCTTCAGAGCTTTGGTCTACACCCAAACGGGCCGCTAGGAAGTATTCATCTATTAGCACACCAGGCACCTCTATCATTTCCTTTAGTATAAGACGAGCATATTCATGCTCAGGCATTTTCCCATCAGTAGAACCAAAATAATTAAGCAACCGCACATCCAAAGACATAAGTTTCTCCTTCGGCAAATCAAAGAATTGATGGAGTTCGTTTTTCCTATTCCTTATACTTGATTTTATAACTCTTATCATTTCGTACCCTTTTGCTAATGAGACAAGTTGATCAGAGATTGTTTTCCTATTATCTATAAACTCACCTTTTAAGTACCTCTTATCAAAAAGATCGTGCCCAGTTTCATCTTTTTTATAAGATTTGTTAAGCCTGTCATCCGTAGAACATAAAACTATAGGTACTGCTTTTAGACTACCCTCCGTAACTCTTGTTCTAATTTCCTGTGCAAGAGTTAAAGCTCTATACTCAGCTTTTTTCTGATCATTTGTTACCATGTCAAGCCTCAAGTCTAAAAGCAATCCATTTACATCGTTTATGTCAGCTTTTAGTTTTGCCATCTCTTCCGAAAAAGGCAAGGGAGGTCGCATCTTAATCTCTAAGTCTTCTCTCGATCTTTCTAATATTTCAGCAAAAGAGTTAGTCTGATTAGAGTTCTCGTCATCTAAATACAGGTATTTTATTTTCATAATTTCTCAATTTCTTCTTCTGAAGCTTCTGGTATCTCTATCCGAAAACAGGTATTAAAACCTTCTGAGGGGCTAACCAATTCTATATTACCTTTGTAGGCACTTATAATATCAAATACTATCTTCAATCCTAAGCCAGTGCCGGTTGCTTCATCTATTTCATTAGAGAAATGACCAACAGGAGAGGACGTAGTGAAGAAAGCATCAAATATTTTATCTTGAAACTCTTCTGGTATACCATCCCCATTATCTGAGAATTCTAAAAATATTTTATGATCTATCCTCCCAAGCCGTATTTCAATTCTCCCTTTAGCACCCTTACGGCCTATTGCTTTCTTGGCGTTTGAGTATAGATTAAAAAGTATTGAAGACCATTCAGAAGGATGCATTGAGATCGTATAAAGATCAGGATCATCGTATTCTGGCACAGAAACATCAATGCTAAGCTTCTCTACATCAGGTCTGATGACTTCAACAAAAGTATTGACAACATCAGTAATTTCTTGAGGTACAAGCTCCCTTACAACATTTTCGGAAATTGCTTCATCGAAATAGGATGCATAAGTACGAAGTATTGTGACATTTTTAAGTATTGTATCAAATCTAGCTGTTACCTTATTACACTGATCTAAATCATCCTTTAGTAAGATAAGGCTTGCCTCCAGTGTGTGAAGATAGTGACGGATTTCATGGGTAAATTCTCCTATTATGATTCCTAAACTAGCTAAAACACGGAGCATAGCTAGTTCTTCTAGAATCTTGTTCTCATTTTTCGATTGCTCTTCTGCAACTTCTTTTAGATCTTTTGTTAGTTCTTTAAGTCTACTAACTCTACCTTGTCTCTGGCTAATGATATCACTTACTTCCTTTACAGACTTATCACTGTACTGGTCAATCTCTCTAATTTCGTCTTCTATCTGTTCAACCTCTTCAGCAACTTTATTTGCAACTTCGACAACTGTTAACTTAGGGCGTTCATATTTCTTTTCCCAGTCTTTTTGAACAGTTGTTTCTTTCACTCCTCTTGCCCTCGCAATTTCAGTAACTCCCCCAACTAGACTTCTATAAACAAAATTTTGGAGCTCTGTCAGGGCTTCATTTTCTTGCAATCCTTCTCTACTAGATGTCTCCTCAAGTAGACCTGTAGTTTCGTCACTTACTTCTACAAATCCAAAGAAATTATTATTACCGTGTTGTGGCAAAATGCTTCTCCTGCGAACAGATCTATCTAGGTTTAACCAATCAAAGTATGGCTCTCCATATGGAAGTACTCTAAATCCATTCCTATATAGTCTAATACCTCCAATTTCCTCTGATAACTCTCTTAACTTAGATACCTGTTGCTTAGGTACAAACTCCGGTATGTAAATAAAATAGTATGCTTGGAAATGAACATTTCGCAGATACTTAAATGGAGTTAGTTTATTATTATCTAATCCTATTGCCTCATCCCGAAAAACATTCAATACTTCACTTTCTACGTGATAACGTCCAAAACCTTCTGAATCAACGTAACCCTCAATCTTGCCTACAGCATACTTAAAGATCATTGTTTCTTCATTCGCTATTGGAGAAATATGATCATGATTCTTTTTTAAGAAACTAACTTTGAAGCCTGGATCTAACCTTTTCTTTTCAAAACTATACTGCTCTTTCGATAGTGGAAAAGGTTGAATAATTGCTGAAACGTACCTATAGACTCTCTTGATCGATGATTCAGTCCATTTATCACGTAGGTTAGATATTTTCAATGTTGTACCTGATTCTTTCGTCTTAGCAAGAGGCACTATCTTATTGGCGATACTTATTAGATTTGAATCACCTTCATAAAGATCCCAGTTTATATTTATTTGTAAGGCTTCAGGTTCATTCTCAGTTTGAGTAATTATAGATAATTGATGTCCTAACCGCTGTACAGCAAATCTTCCTACACCCTTTCTACCTGCTCTTTTGCGTCCGTATAATGGTGATAATGGCTCATGAATTTTAGAAGTTGAAGAAATCCTCATGAAACCTCTAATCAACTCATCTTTGGTCATTCCAACTCCATCATCATCAATAGTCAATACACCTCCAGCTTCGTCAGAATTTTCGAATGTTAACTCTACAACTTTTGCATCCGCATCATATGCATTTTTAACAAGCTCCGAAACTGCAGTTTCTTGTCTAGCAACAAGTTCTCTTCCCAGTCTATCAATTACGCCAGCATCAACTGAGAAACGCACATTGGATTTATCGAAAGACGCTAATTGGGAGGAAAGCTCTAAAATCAAAGAATAATTATTTGGATCATCTCTAAGAGTTTTAGCTAATTCCTCTCTAAACACCTCTTCTGTAACCATATAAAATATCTTTCAGCTATATTATTGTTTCCCCTTCAACTCATTAATCTGCTTTACCAAATCCTGAATAGCCTTATTCGCATTGGTCAAGAGTTCAACCTTCTCCCGCTCACTCTGTAAAAGTTTCTCAAACAACTCCGCTACTTTCTCAACTGGTGTATTGTTATTGTTAAAGGTTGGCTGGTAATTCAACTGATTAGTCGAACTCTCACGACAAGTATAGTTCGTCTGAATATTATAAACTGCCTTTTCCTCATCAAAGCTTTTGATAAAGTCAGCTGTCACACCCATGCCCTTCGCCAGTTTCTCCAGCGTGTCATCGGCTATATTTTCGCTTTGCTCCAGCTTGGAAATATTCTGCTGGCTCATGCCCGTCACATCGGCCAGGGCCATTTGCTTCATGCCAATAATTTCGCGTACCCGTTGCACTTTTCTTCCCAGGTGCACAGGTCTCTTCGGTTTTTCTTCAACGTCTGCAAACATAGCTTTATCTGTTAATCAATTAAAACAGTAGTAAAAAACCACTCTTAAGTAGTTATGTACCAATTGGTTTATTACCTACTTCAAAATGGTATACTTATCTTCGTGAAGATACTAAAAAATATCTGAATTTTTTAATACTCAATGGGCTATTGCAGGTGTATTTTACGCTGCATAGGCATGTAAATTACTACAAGCCAAAGAGCCAAATCCACCTATACTAATTCAAATAGGCTAGTGCCTCAAATTAAAATGAACCGCATGCATAACCCGTCCAGATCAAATGCTAATCATACTTTAAAAGTATGCGGGTATACTATGCCGCTTCATTCAAAAGCCAGCCAAGATTGGATGCTCCTCATCTCACCCCCTGAGTGAGCTCCTCTTCCACGTTACCGCCCAGCTAACACATGCTGTAGCATCACTTCCTGAGCGGTCTCTTATTTTGTTGTTATATCGTGTACAGCTCTTATCAGGGAGCTGACAGGAAAACTATTGTCATTCTTTTACCCTTCCTGCCATGGAAACATTACCCATTACTAAATCAAAACAAACTTCCGCACCACCCCAGCAGGCGCTGCAACACTTCTGCACGGCTTATTCCCACTGTGAAGCGCAGCAGATGCTCTGGAAATGGTTCATCCTTGCCCTCAAAGCTGACTACGACGGACTCAACTCAGCACGGACAACCCAACTTATCTCTTTCTATGAAAACATTAAGGCGCTTATTTCGGCTGTATATCAGCTACATGACCTGCCCCCGGAAAAAGGGCAGGCACCCCTGACGACCACCAGCCAACAAACCAGCCGGGAAAGCGGCTGCAAAGAAGTATCCATCGCTACTGCCCTGGACGTGCTACACAACAAAATGCACCACAACTGGACACTGCTCATCTGCCCGCCCGAGTGATGTTACCCCTCCTTTTTGCCGCTGACCCAGGTTTTTAACAGCAGCCATAACAGCGGGTAAACCTTTGTTACATCCTAATTTTTACTTGTATGAAACCAAAAAAATGGCTTCCCGGCCCCCCTTTTCCCTTTTATTGCCTGCTACTGCCCTGGCTCATCGCCCTGTTGATGGGCTTTGTCGGAGCGCCCGAACGGCACCAGCACCTGCCCCTTCCAGAGCTGGCACCCGGCCAACCCCTGCCCGATGTTCAGCTTACCGGAATGTTCAACTACCCCAAAACCACGGCCAGGCTCTCCGATTTCCGGGGCAAGCTCGTGCTGCTGGACTTCTGGGCCACCTGGTGCGGGGCCTGCCTCGTGAACATGCCCAAGCTGGAAAAGCTGCAGCAGGCTTTCGGCGACAGCATCCAGATACTGGCCGTTACCTCCCAAAGCCGGGAGGAAGTGGAGCGCTTCCGAAAGAAAAACAAGCTGCTCCAAAGCTACAGCCTGCCGATTGTAACAGGCGACACGGAACTCAAAAGGCTCTTTCCCCACAAGCTGCTGCCTGGAATTGCAACAGTTTACTGTAGGCTTTTTTCAGGCAGCCATCGTTTTGTTAAGGAAGAAGTTTTCAAACTGGCAGGGTGTCAGGTAGCCTAATGCCGAATGTCTCCTTTCCCTGTTGTAGAAGCCTTCGATGTATTCAAATACAGCCAGCTTGGCTTCTTGCCTGGTGTTGAATTTTCGGTGGTAGATCAGTTCTGTTTTCAATGTCTTGAAGAAGCTCTCGGCTACAGCATTGTCCCAGCAATTACCTTTCCGACTCATGCTCTGCACCACCGGTACCCCTGCCAGTTGCTCTCTGAAGGCACTGCAGGCATACTGCACACCCCGGTCCGAGTGGAACAGCAATGATTCTGTCACTGGCCTGTTTCTGACCGCCATCCGGAAGGCCGCCACCGTGGTCGACTCCGCATCCATCGTCTCACTCAAAGCCCAGCCCACTACCTTTCTATCGGCCAGGTCCAGTACCGCCGTCAGGTAGAGCCATCCTTCTCGTGTTTTTATGTAAGTGAGGTCCGATACCCATTTCTGGGCCAGCCGCTGGGCACTGAAGTCCCGGTTTAAATAATTGCTCGCTACAGAAAAGCCATGGTCGGAGTCTGTGGTCTGCACCCGGTATTTTTTTCTTACAATGCTTTGAATGCGGTGCTTTCGCATCAGCCGGGCCACTCTCGGTCTGGAGGCCATGATGCCCTGCTCGCGCAGCTCGAAACTAATGCGGGGGCTGCCATAGCGGCACTTGCTCTGCCGGTACACTTCTTTCACAGAGGCAAGAAGCTGTTGCTCTTTTCGCTCCCTTCGCCCCACAGGGTGCTTGAGCCAGTAATAGTACCCGCTTATGCTGACACGCAGCACCCGGCACATCTTCTCAACGGGAAATTGGTACCGGTGCTCCTTTATGAATCCGAATACCGCCCGTCTCCCTTGGAGAAGATGCTCACCGCCTTTTTTAGGATGTCACGCTCCAGCTGCGCCTCCCTGAGCTCCTTTTGTAATCGCTTGATCTCTTTCTGGTCATCTGTGAGCTCGGCAGTCGGCTGCGCAGGCCGGCGCTGCTTGTTGCGCCATTTGCTCAATCTGCCTGGATCTATGCCCAGCTCATCGGCTACTTCTTTTACTGATCCCCTGGCGTAGCTTAGCTCCACGGCCATCTGCTTGAAGGAGTCGTCGTAAACACGTTTTTCCATATAGTCAAAGTTAACAGTTTATAGTAAACTGCCCTTCTTTAACCCTACAGTCAAAGGTAGCAACTTCAGCCCCACCTGGTGTGGGTAGACGCCAAGGGCCGGCTGATCTCCCAGACAGCCTCGTATGATGCCAACCCGGAAACCATCCGAGCCTTGCTACAGCGCGGAAGCACCACCTTCCGGTCCGCCAAAAAAGATAACATGACCTACAACCCTACCCGGCCACTCTTCCTGGAAGGCAACGGCGGAGCGCCTTTTCCCCTGTATCGATCCCTGCTCACCCCTTATGTAGCGGGACTGCCGGTGCAGGGAGGCTTGCTTGCCTCGGATACAACCGTACGGCTTTTCCAGACCAATGCCTCCCTCGTGCAACTTTATAAAAGGGCAATAGGGCTGCCCTCTTACTTTTCTGAGAAGCAGGTACTTTTAGAGAGTGCTAAAGCCCAGGCATACCAGGTAAGCAACTGGTACGAAGACCGGCAGCGGAAGACCTTCTGCTATGAGCTGCTCCTGCCCGCCCACCAGGCCAAAGAAGCCCCTGCGCGCATGTTGCAGGACCTGGACCGCTTCTTTACAACGAAGGCCACCCTGCAGCAACGCCCCCTAGAATGCTGGGTGCTCTACCGCCGGAAGAAGGCTCCTGTGCCAGCATCCAAAGGAGGCACACCGGCTGATAACCTGGCCAGGGCGAATGAGCAGGAAAAGTACCTGCAAAACCGCCCCATAAGCAAGCTCATCACTTACCTGGACCAGCACCTTGCCCCTGTTCCCGTGGTGGATAAAACAGGGATCACGGTTCCGGTGGACCTGCGCCTGCAAACTGCCAGGGCTGATATGCAGCAACTCAACACCCAGTTGGCCGCCTATGGCTTAGAACTGCGCCGGGAGCCGGTCACGCTGGACGTGCTCGTGATACGCTAACATACACCAACACCTTAAACCATAAATAATCATAACCATGCAAAAAACAGCATTTACCCTCTTATGCCTGCTCGGCCTCTGCTTCCCTGCCCTGGCGCAGGAAGCGATCCGGGGCCGCATTGTTTCTGCCTCCGATAGCCTGCCCCTGCCGGGGGCCACGGTCCGCCTGCTGGGCGCCGCCATCGGTACGGTAAGCAATGCAGCCGGGCACTTTGAATTGCCCCTGCGCCAGCCTGTCGACACCCTGGAAGTTTCCTTCCTGGGTTATCTGCCACGTACCGTGGTAGTGCGCCCCCCTTACCCGACAGCGCTCGTCATCGCCCTCCGGGAAAATACACAGGACCTGCGGGAAGTAGTGATCTCCACGGGCTATGAGCAGCTCTCACCCGAGCGCGCCACCGGCTCCTACACCGTCGTGGATGATAAACTGCTGAACCGCTCAGTGAGTACCGATGTGATCAGCCGCCTCAAAGGGGTAGCCCCCGGCCTCGCTTTTGACGAGCGCCTGCCGGGCAGGCCGAAGGTCAACATCCGGGGCATCAGCACCATCTACGCCAACGCAGAGCCGCTCATCATCCTGGATAACTTCCCCTATGAAGGCAACCTGAACGCCATCAACCCCAACGATGTGGAAAGCATCACCGTGCTGAAAGACGCTGCGGCTGCTTCCATCTGGGGTGCCCGCGCAGGCAATGGCGTGATCGTAATCACCACCAAAAAGGGACGTTACAAGCAGCCCCTGCGGGTAAACCTCAACTCGAACGTATCCATGCAATCCAAACCGGATTTTGATAATATAGCGCAGATGGGTTCAGGGGATTTTATAGAAGTGGAGCGCTTCCTGTTTGACAAAGGCTTTTACAACAGCCAGGAAAACCACCCCTCCCACCCGGTATTATCGCCTGCCGTAGAGCTGCTGATCCTGCACCGCGACGGGCAGCTGACAAACGAGCAGCTGGAATCCAGACTGCAGGAGCTGGCAAGCCATGATGTTCGGGACGATTTCCGCCGTTACCTGTATGAAAACAGCCTGAAGCAACAGCATGCCCTCAGCCTGAGCGGGGGCAGCGACAAAATGACCTATTACCTCTCCGGGGGCTATGATGCCACGGCCGGGCAGTTGAAGGATGCTTATAACCGCCTCAGCCTCCGCTCGGAAAGTAGCTATACCCCATGGAAGAACCTCTCCCTGAACCTGGGTATCAATTACACGCAGGCAACCCAACGCGGCGGACGGCCCTCTTATGAGGACATCACCCCTGACCCCGCTTCTAAAGTGCTCTATCCTTACGCCCGGCTGGCGGACGAGAACGGCATGCCTTTGCCCCTTCCCCGGGACTACAGGCGCCCCTTTGCCGGAGCCGCCGAAGCAAACGGCCTCCTCAACTGGGACTACGTTCCCCTGAAGGATAATGACTTTGTAGACAATCAAACCGAGCAGCAGCAGCTCATCCTGACAGCCGGCGCTGAGCTTCAACTGGCCAAAGGGCTGGCGCTCATTACCAGGTACCAGTACGCTGCCAACACCGATGAGAACAGCAACCTGCAACAGCTCGGCTCCTACTATACCCGCAACTTAATCAACCGTTTCACCCAGCAGGCGGAGGACGGAACCCTCAGCTTCCCGGTGCCGCGCGGCAGCATCCTCGACTCCCGGCTTACCAGCTTCAGGTCGCAAAATGCCCGGGGCCAGCTCCGCTACGACGGGGCCTGGGGAAAACACGAAATAGCAGCCCTGGGAGGGGCAGAGCTGCAGTCGCAGCACACCACTGGCAGCAACTTCCGGACCTATGGCTACGATGAAAACGTGATCACCAGTATACCCGTGGACTATACGGGCCTGTACACAGCCTATTATAACCCGGGTGCCCGGCTGCGCATTCCCGATGGTACCGGCTTTACAGACAGGACCCGGCGCTTCACCTCTTACTATGCCAATTCCACCTATACTTATGATGGCCGCTACATCCTGTCACTGAGCGCCCGCAAAGATGCCTCCAACCTGTTCGGGGTGGCCACCAACCAGCGCGGCGTGCCGCTATGGTCTACGGGTATCGCCTGGAACGCACACCGGGAGAGCTTTTATCACCTCCCCTGGATGGACCGCCTCAAGCTCAAGCTCAGCTATGGCTACAATGGCAACGTGGACAATTCTCTAACAGCCCAGGCCACCATCATTTCCCTGAGCGGGGGTAACCTCAACAACACGCCTTTCGCCGTGGTACGCAACTACCCTAATCCCAGCCTGCGCTGGGAAAAGATTGCCACCTGGAACGCCGGCCTGGAATTCGGCCTCCTTGGCAACCGCCTGGGCGGCACTCTCGAGTACTACCGCAAGTACGGCACCGATCTGATCGGTGATGCCCCCGTGGACCAGACGGCGGGCCTGCTCAACGGCACCGTGCGCCGTAACGTGGCCGCCATGAAAGGCCATGGGCTGGACCTCTCGCTGACAGGCAAGCTCATCGACCGTGCCTTTGACTGGAGCAGTACGCTGCTCTTTAGCTACAACCGCAGCGAAGTTTCCGACTATGCAGGCGATGAAATGAGCGGGAGCCGCTACATTAACTCCGGCCTTTCGGTGGTACCGCTGGTGGGCAAGCCCCTCTACGGGATTTACAGTTACGCATGGCGCGGCCTTGATCCGCAGACAGGCGACCCGCAAGGCGTATTTGATGGGGAGCTCAGCAAGGACTACACCGAAATTACCCGCAAAACGCCTTTAGAGGACCTGGTGTACCATGGACCGGCACTGCCCCCCTACTTTGGCTCACTGCTACAGACCTTCACCTATAAGGGCGTTTCGCTTTCATTCAACATCACTTACCGCTTCGGCTATTACTTCCGGCGCCCTTCGCTCCACTACAACAACCTGTTCAACAGCTGGGAGGGCCACAGCGACTATGCCCAAAGATGGCAGCAACCGGGAGATGAACAGCATACGAACGTCCCATCGCTGGTGTACCCCAACAACGTGAACCGCGACAACTTTTACATGAACTCCGAAGCGCTCGTGGAAAAGGGTGACCATGTGCGCCTGCAGGATGTGAACCTGTCCTACGACATCATCCGGCCTGGAAAGCCAACCGGCACGTTTCGTAGCCTGCAGGTGTATGCACTGGCCCGCGACCTGGGCATTCTGTGGCGCGCCAACCAGCACCACCTGGACCCCGACCTGGCCAGCGGCTACCTGCCGCAAAGCCCTACGTTCTCGCTGGGCTTGCGGGCCGGACTTTAACTTATTCATACCTCAAAAGACAAAATCATGAAACTAAAATACCTACTGATTCCGGCGCTGCTGCTGCTCAGCTGCGCCTCCTGCGAGGAGTACCTCGACGTGAAGCCGGACAAACAGCTGTCCATTCCGACTGACAAGCTGGAAAACCTCCTGCACCTGCTGGACAATACCAGCGTGATGAACCAGAATTACCCTTCTGCCGGGGTACTGGCCTCGGATAACTTCTACATGACGGCCGCCAACTGGAATGCCCTGTCCAACCTGACCGCCAGGAATGCCTACATCTGGGAGCGGGATGTCTACAACGACAACGACCGCAATGACTGGACCATGCCTTATAACGCGGTTTTTATCGCTAACCTGGCACTTGAGGGCATCGGCAAGATTGCCCGCACCCCAGAAAATGAAGCGCTCTGGAATACGGTGAAAGGGAGCGCCCTCTTCTTCCGGGCCCATGCCTTTTACCAGCTGCTGCAAATCTTTGCCAGGCCCTATGACCCGGCCACCGCGGCACAGGACCCAGGTATTGTGCTGCGTTTAAACCCGGATATCAACGAGCGCTCAGTGAGGAGCTCCGTGGAGGAAAGTTATGCCCGCGTGCTGGCGGACCTGCAGGAAGCAGCCTCCCTGCTCCCGGATGTACCGGACTACAAAACAAGGCCTTCCCGGGCTGCTGCCCTGGCCCTGCTGGCACGTACGCAGCTGCAGAGGGGCCGCTACGCCGAGGCGCTGACTTATGCCAATGAGGCCCTGGCCCTTTACTCTCATTTGCTGAACTACAACAATCTGAATGTAAGTGCCTCCTATCCCTTCCCACGCTTTAACGAGGAAGTGCTGTTTCACTGTACCCTCAACAACATCTCCGGGCTCACCTACCCCAACGGGAAAGTGAACCCAACACTTTATGCCAGCTACCACCCGGATGACCTGAGAAAGAAAGCTTTCTTCAGGTACGTCGGCCCCACCGACATCGGCTTTAAAGGAAGCTACTATGGTACCTCTTTGCTGTTTGGGGGTATCGCAACCGATGAGCTGTACCTGATACGCGCGGAATGCCATGCGCGCCTGGGCAAGGTAAGCCAGGCCATGGATAACCTCAACGCGCTACTGGTTACCAGGTGGAAAGCTGGCACTTTTACTGCGTTGGAAGCTGCGGATGCCGACCAGGCCCTGGCCCTGATCCTGGAAGAACGGCGCAAGGAACTGGCCTTCAAGGGCCTACGATGGCCTGACCTGCGGCGGCTGAACCAGGAAGAGCGCTTTGCCCTCACCCTCACCCGCTCCCTGGACGGGCAGGAATACATACTTCCTCCCCGTGACCCGCGCTACATCTTCCCCATCCCGCAAAAGGTGATCGAATCCAGCGGGATTCCCCAAAACTAATGCAAAAAGCCTGGTGCCAAATGGCACCAGGCTTTTTTATAGAAGAAACTTCAAGAAGCTACAAAGTTGCTCTTAACTCTTCAATTACAGGATTATCCACCCCGCTCTGGGTTGGCTTGCCCGGGTCCAGCATGTCTTCTTCGGAATAGATAGCGCAACGCACATCCGAACCGTCGCAACCTTCGGGCGCATCCGTGATGGTGTAATCATCCGGGTTACCGGGATCTCCATTCAATTTTAGCTGGAACCACTGCAGGCCTCGGGCCTCGGGTAAACTGATAGATTTTGAACCGGCAAAAGCCAGGGCGGTGCCAAGCAAAACCGCGATGATACTTAAATTGATCTTTTTCATAATAAAGAATTTATTATTCGACATTTCATTTCAGTAAGCGTTCCACTTACCTGCTGTCCGGCCACTTTCCTTTCTGTAAATGTAGCCAGAGAAAGAAGCGCAGGTACCTGCAAGGCCCTGCTACCTGCTTTCAGGATGATTTCATTTAAAACTGCCCTCCTTTCTGCCGCACTTGTGCCCGCTGGCCGTCGCCCACGGGCCACAAGCGTTTTGCCTTAAAATGTAATAGAATAGCGATAACCGGTAACGCCAGGAAAAACATATTGAAAAAAAGGTGCTCTTTCCATCCCATGCTTCCCAGCACTCCTCCACAACTGCAGGGCACACGGCCGAAAGCCTGTAGCAGCACCAATGCCACGTAGCCTGTAAAAACCGCCATCAGTCCCGCTGCAACATACAGCCCTATCAATCGCATCTTTGGAATGCCTAACAGGAAACAGGTAAACAGCTCCACAAGCGGAATTACCCATACCAGGATGTGCCCCAGCCAGTCCGGGAAGGGCTGCATAGCCAGCTGCCCCTGGAACTGTTGGAAGTGCAGCAGCTTGCTCAGTGCCGTGTACAGCAGCAGCAGCAGGAGCAGGGCAGCAATAAAATCGATAGCAGCTTTTCTTTTCATAAGTGAGAGGGGTTTAACCTTTTACAACAGGAGATGCTCCTTTTTACTTGAAGTAAAGGTAGCCCCGGCAGCCAAGATATTTTCTGTTAACCAACAGGTTATCAGGCTATTTCACAGCAACATTAAAGCTGGTAAAACGTAGCCGTGCTGCTTATTTGGAGGAACGTAGCCGGCTCAGGGTATCGGGAAACATGCCCAGGAAGGAAGCAATATCTTTGATACTGGCCTTGTTGAAAAGGTGGGGCTGGTGGCGCATGAGCTTTTCATACCGGGCTTTTACAGGCAGGTGGGCACGGTCCTGGAAATGCCGCAACACCCGTAACTGGTAGCCTTCCGCCACTGCCCTTTCCAGGTGGCGGTACTCGGGGGAAAAAGAGAGTGTTGTTTTCAGGTCCCGCTGGGATACCAGCAGCAGGGTACAGTCTTCCAGTAACTGCAGGTAATACCTGGTGGGTACTTGCCGGCAGAAACTATCCAGCGCCCACATAATATCTCCTTTTTGCCAGAACCAGACAGTTATCTCTTCCCCCTTTTGCTCATGCAGGTAGTAGGCCCTGGCTGAACCGGACGCAAGAAACCAGGCGTATCCGGGCACCTGCCCTGGCTTTAGCAGGTGGTACTGCCGCGGAAAGACAAGTTCATGGCTTACTTCCCCCAGGCGCAACCGGAGCTGGGTTTCCACGGGATAAAAACCGCAAAGGGCCTGAAATAGTGCTTCCTCGTTTTCTGCCACTGTACGCATTTTTAAGTTTATTCGGGTAAAAGCAAAAGGGGCCTTTAAAAGGGCCCCTTTTGTATGGTAGGATAACTACTTCACTTCCCTGCTACATTGACATCACAGGAGTTGCACGTAGCTTTACCCGCTACATGTTCTTCTTATGCCCTTGCCAGATGAAAGAGGTCCCATTTGTAATGGTAATGGTTGTCAGGGTAGGATCGGTAGAGCGGCCGGTGATGGTACTCGCTTCCGTTTTGAAACGGAACAATGACCTGTTGTTGAGTTGCAGCTGTCTTCTGTTGTTTTTCATGCGTATGGTTTTTGATTAGCTTGAAACTACCGGGTATTGGCTCCAACCAGAAATTTTTTACATAAACAGCAGGATTCTGTAGATGTATAAAAAATATACTATCTTAGTTAACCGCAACCAGCCAGCACCTACCATGAAAACAAGCAAGTCCCTCAATAAAATTTTCCTGCATATTTTAGCCTGGTCAGCATTTATCTTTTATGAAATATCTGTAGTTTTCTTTACTTCTGGCCCTAAACAATCATTTTGGTGGACCTATGCCGGCTATTATACCCTCCATATTTTGCTTTTCTATGCCAATGCCCATCTCGTACTCTACTTTTCCTCCCGGAACAAGCACTTGTTGTTCCTGCTTACCCTCCTGGTACCTCTGGAACTGGCTTTTTATATTCAATTGCAATTCGGCCTGGAGAACCTGTACAACCTCTTCCGCCCAGCACCCCTGCCGGTTTCCCTCAATTATAAATTTATCATAGGATATACCTGGCGTGGTATCTACTTCATTGGCCTGAGCACGGCTTACTGGTTTGTCCTGCGCACCATTGAGAACACGAAAAAAATCGTTCATCTGAAAAAGCAGCAACTGGATGCAAAAGAGGAAAAGCTAGCGCTAGAAAAAAACCTCGTACAAACACAAAATGCTTACTTGCAGGCACAGATTAACCCCCACCTGCTGTTCAATACCCTCAATTTTATCTATAACAAGGTACAGGATGTGTCTCCGCCGGCATCAGAGGGGGTACTCCTGCTCTCGGAGGTAATGCGGCACGCTTTGGCCCCGGTTCATGCAGACGGCAAAACCGACCTGCACAGGGAAATTGAACATATAGAAAAATACATCGCACTCAACCAGATCCGGTTTGGTTATCCACTCTATTTTGACTGGCAGGTAAACAAGGACTTCCACATCGCACACCGTATCCCGCCCCTGGTGCTGCTTACATTCATTGAGAACATGTTCCACCACGGGGACCTGACGAATAGCTTACAACCTGCCAAAGCAACCCTGTATTGTGTAGGGGATACCCTGCACTTTCAGACTGCCAACAAAAAAAGAAGGTCCCGGCAAAAGCTCGGCCATGGGATTGGTGTACAGAATGCGCGCACCAGGCTCGACAGCTTTTACGGGCAAACCGCCTATACCCTGCAAATACAGGAAGATGACGGACATTATATGGTACAACTTAAACTGGAATTGGCATGATTAAATGTTTTGTAGTGGATGATGAGGCGCATGCCATTGAGGTATTACAGCGCTATATTGAGAAAACACCCGGTCTTGTATTGATAGGCACCGCGGAAAACCCCTTACTTGCCCTTGATGACATCACGGGCGGCAAACTTATACCGGAAATTGTTTTTGTGGATATTGACATGCCACAGCTCTCCGGCGTGGAACTGGCAGAGCTGATAAGCAAGTATACCAGGGTAGTTTTCACTACGGCTTATGCAAATTACGCCCTGCAGGCATTTGAGAAAAATGCGGTGGATTACCTGCTGAAGCCCATCACCTATGAAAGGTTCTTAAAATCGGTCAATAAGATACGGGAAAGTATTCATGCCAAAGCATGTATGCCGGCACAGCAGCGGGACCTTAGCTACATTTTCATCAAGAGTGAGACGAAAGGTAAAATGATCAAGGTAAACCTAGAGGAGGTCATCTACATAGAGGCACTTCAGAACTACATTAAAATCCATGTAGGCAAAAGTACCCATGTTACCTACCTGACCATGAAGGAAATAGAAGAGCATTTGCCACGCTGTAGCTTTGCGCGGGTGCACAAGTCCTTTATTGTCAGCCTTGATAAGGTGAAAGCAGTGGAAGGCAACCAGCTTGTCCTGCTGGATGACACCGTCGTCACCATCGGAATCAGTTACAGGGAGTCTGTGATGCAGAACATCCACGCCAGGTTGGTGAAAAGTAAACGCCTGCCTTAAGCCTTGCTTCGTGCTATAA
The DNA here is from genome assembly GCF_051904785.1 of Pontibacter sp. MBLB2868. Lineage (NCBI taxonomy): Bacteria > Pseudomonadati > Bacteroidota > Cytophagia > Cytophagales > Hymenobacteraceae > Pontibacter > Pontibacter sp. MBLB2868. The sequence continues at coordinate 2,619,258 of NZ_CP196710.1, forward strand.
GGGATTTATAGTGGCGCCACAGGCAATAGTAAGCCACCATCTCCTGTTTTCTGGGCTCATCCACGAAGAGTCGGTTCAGGTGCATGTGCATCAGATCGGCAGCAAACCGTGTCTTCCTTTCCGGGGGAAGCATAGCTGCCTTTTGTTCTATTTCCTGAAGCGTTGCCTGCATCCTGTGCCAAAGCTTTCTCAAAGCCAGTTTCTCTTTCGGCGCATCAGGCGGAAAAACGGGCAAAATGGACGTTCGGCTGACCACGCGGTACGTTGCACTCAGCTGCTCCCGTAACACTTTATCACCGTTAAACTCCAGGTAAAAGCGCTCATATAGGCCCGAAAAAAATGCTGCCTTTTCCGCTAAGTCAGCGGTAAAAATGCTGGTGGCTATAGCATCTATACCGGAAAAACCTACCTCATAATAGGCAAAGTCCGTCTCCTCATGGGAATGCTGTTTTATAGTGCCGGCAACCAGGGCGCTGCTGGCCGAGAAGAAAGCTTCAGTTGCTTCCATCAGCTCCGGCCCATACCTTTCAAGTTCTCTTTCATATACAGCTAACTGCACATCCCTGACCACTCCTTTTTCCAATTGCCTGGCAAGCTTCTGATGTAGCGTGTTCAGCGCGCTCCCTACATAAGCTGGCGAAACCGCAAGTCTTACCCGGATATGATATTCCGGGTCGCGGTAACGCACATAAAACCATTGTCGTACCGTTCCCTGCTTTTGCAAGCGGTTTACAACAGGCAGTATACTATCCGTTAGGATTTGGTTAGATCGCGAGGGATGGCAGTAGATTTTGAAGTACAGCCATTCATTTCCAGGTAACAGCTTCCGCTTAATTTTTTTTGTCCCTTGCCGCGCCTTCACAGGCAGCCTGCTAGCCGGGTACACTTCCTGTTCATGGTAAAGTGCCGCCATAAACTGGTGTATGAAAGGCTTTTGCTTTTCATCAGCCACGACAGCCGCTGACTCATCAACAAATGGAAATTCTTTGACCACCACCTGCGCTTTTTTCCGTATCTCCTGAATAAATGATACCAAATCGTCTTCCTGCTGCAGGTCGATGACCAGCTGGTGATCATGCTCTGTAAAGGCAATGTAGCGCGGCCAACCCTGCTCAGCGGCAAGTTGTCGCAACGCCTGCAGGGCTTGTTTCCCGCTTACCGCTAATACACTGGCAAACTGTTCTTTTTTCAGGTGCCAGGTCGCTAAATGCAGGATGGTTGATCTATACGCCACCCGGGGATAAAACCCCATCCCGGGGAAAAAGCTGTGTAAGTCCAGCGTGAAGTTGGCTTTCAGTCCCTGGTATTGCAGGTCGCACAGAAAGCGAAAAAAAGACAGGTCATTCCGGATATAATTAAAAGCAGAGCCCAGGCGGGGAATAATTTCTTTTTGCAGTTTCTGGGAGAAAAGAACCACCTGCCCTGCCTCCACCCTCACCCACAGATCTGATAGCGGGATTTGCCTCTCCAAGGGGAGCGTTGCCTGTACCAGGACGGGAATCTCAAATTCCCGGATAACGTTTCTCCGGTCTATGTTAGCTGTGTGCGCATCCGAGGTGTGGGCAATTTCCGCAAACAGCACATGGGGGTTGGCTTTCTGCTCCTGCGCTGCGAGGGCTTTGGCCATGTTGTCTATTTTTTCACTCACCGGCGTAAACCGGCCAAGCAAGGCTGTGGCGCTGGCCCCTCCTGCCTGTTCTATAAACACTTTGCCGCGATGCACGCGAAAGAGCACCGAGGTGGTGGGCGGCAGTTTACCGGTTTTGGTTTCCACAGGCAACCGCTCTACCTCCTGCTTATTTAGATGTATGGCTGCCATGGCGTGTGTACGGTTCTGCCATTTCTCCATCAACAAAGCGTGAGCCGGTGTCCATTTGATGGTCGGATGGTGCTCCCCTGCTACTGCCAGGTGCATTTCTTCAAGCAACTTTGGGCTGCTGTAACCTGAGGCAAGCGCTTCATACCCCACCCCTATCTCCGGATCCAACGCAACGAGTAAGGGTACTGCCCTGCCCTCAAACTTTTTACTGAAAGCATCGGCAAAGTGCTGCAGCCCCTGTGGCTGCTGCGTGGGTAATAGCCTGTTCAGGCATTCAAGCCCCTCTAAAAGGCAGGTTTGATAGGATATGTCAAGCCCCCCAGCAGCCTTCCCAAGATCCAAGTTTACATACAGCGGTGATTTTGCCTTTTTCAAATGACTGAATGACTGATACAGTCCCAGTATAGCGTTGCCGATGTTCTCTTTCCCAGCCACACCTGACACAGTATCTAGTTTTTCCAGCAGCTGTCGAACATGATTTACCCTTGGCGTATCCAGATGGAGTGACGCGCACAATCGCAAAAGCCTGCCCAGGTAATCCTCCCCTGTGATAGTAGGCTCCAGTGTGGACAGCAGCAGCTGCTGCGCTGTCAACTGCTCAAAAAAAGCACAGCCCTCCTCTTCATTCGCTGCTAGTGACTCTTTTATAAAATGCACAACAGCCTCTTTGCTCTTCCCAGACTGGCAAAATGTAAGAAGCGACTGAAGAAAGGTATTATAGCCTAAAGCGTCTACAAAAAAATTCCTTTTACCGCTGCCCGTGTCGTTCTCATACCTTACATAGCGGATTTCGTCCTTGACCCTATAGAAGGAAGTATTGCTCCGGTACATATGATAGGGTGCCAGCTCCTGCAGGAGCAGCTCATTGGCCAGCTTCATAACTTCTCCATAACCGAGCGAAACAACTGCTTTTAGCCCTTCTGTATGTACTACAGCCAGGGTATTGTTTCCACCGCCCCAAGTAGCTGTAGCTACCCCGGAAAATAGCCCAAAAGGCGTTGGCCTGAAGCACATCCTGTTGAGGTATTTCCGCAATGTAAAGAGCACCTCCGGGGATAGTGCGGCAACTTCAAAATTTTTCTTCGCAAGCTCCTGGTACAGGACAGCACTTGCCAGGCATATAGCCGCCTGAAAGTACGGATCTTTTAACAGGTGCTGTAAGTTTGCCTCATGGTAATTGTAAAATGGGGATGCGGGCATACGCAGCACAAGCTGCGGGTAAAATTGGTACATAAATCATATAAATTTATAACCAAATATATACCCATTGCATTATATCACCAAAATATAATCTGATTCTTATTTACAATATTGCTTTCCGCTCCTGGTAGTCAAGCAGGTACACCTGGTTTCTTTGGTAGTAACTGTCAGACGGAGAATAATGGATGTAGCCCCAGCGCTGCAACCTAGGTACTTGCTGAACCATCAGGAAGCATAAGCTTTACTTTAAAGTATGTTGTCATCGTACATAGGTAGTATGTAAAAAGCAGAAAATTTAATTGAGAAGAAGAATATCAAATGGAGTAAGTTGCCGTATCCTTTGATAATACTTTTCAGGCACTCCTTGCTACCTGTATTAAACTACACAAGCTGCAAGAAGCGCAAAACTATTTGCTAACGAAACCTTGGTAAAAGCGTGAACGTACCTCTTTTATACGTTAAGTATATCCTATTTTCGGGAAATAAGTAGATCACCTTTATAATAGGTAATACTTTTATTTCAATTCATAGAGGCTTTTAATTTTTTACTTTACCATGCTGCTTCTTTAAGCGCGTTTCGGTAAGTTGATAATACTCTCGCTTTTAGGCGTAGAATTTCTGGTGGTTTATTTGAATTTCCCCGGCAGAATGCCTGTTTAAAATGACTCAGACTGCCAACAGCAGGTTCTTGAGCCTGTTCTGCGAGTAGCTGCCAGCAGCACTTATGAGATGAAAACAGAATCAAATTACACCCACGTTGTTATGTTAGATTTAAAAAAATGTCCTCCCTTTTGATTTGTTGCATAAGCAAGGCATTGAATGTAACTTCAAGATTGTAATTTAATACATAGGCTAAAACTGATTGAGATGATTCTCTACCAAAGCAGCACTATCCTACTGGACTACACTCCTGCCACCGATATTTTAGAAGTGGTTTATCCAGATCTGCGTGCCGCTCAGCTTGATGAGGTGAAGCACAGCCTAATGCAACTGGTGGAGGCTATCCACAACTATGACGTGAAGAAGCTATTGCTTGACGGAAGCCGCTCTGCCATGGAGGTAACTGAGGAAGAAAGCCAGCAGATGGCAATGCAGCTTGCAGCTGAACTGGCAAAGACACGGCTGAAAAAGGTGGCTCGAATACGACCATCCGACTCCGAGCGGGAAATCTCATCCCAGGACCGCATCAACCAAATCAAGCATGCAGGGCTGCTCCCTTACGAGGTGAAGACATTTACCAGCAGAGCCGAGGCAAACGCTTGGCTGAAAAGCGATTTCCCTTTTTAACTCACAAGAACAGCCTAGTCCATGGCTTTTCTTTCCCCTAGCAGCAGGTTAAGATATTAGCTGTTATTAGTCTGAAACTTGTTTTAAAAGTCACTAGACCCTCTCAGTACCACAGATAAGCTAGCGGTGTCAGTTAAGCTGAAGCATAGGATAAAGTCAGGATTTTCCAAGCTTTGGTAGCAAATCAACTGTTGCCCTTCCTTCGGCAGTACGGCACCTGCCGCCTCTTTGAAACTTTTCTTGAAGTAATCCACAGACATAGACTTCACCGTTTCTTTAGCCTGGTACCTGATGTAACTATCTGTTAATAATGGTTGTAGTAGTGTGTCGAATTTTTCCATCTATACAAAGGTAATTAATGCTAACAAAATAGGCTGCTGCTTTTTACCACCTCTGCAAGGTGTTAGCATCCTTTGTAAACAGGCTGCATACCTACAGAGAACATACTTTTGATGACCTTATATTAAAGCAAAGGACAGCACCACAATTGGGGCTGCCCTTCGGTCATCTCATAGCTTTGGACCTGGTCGCTCTACTCTCCTTTTTATTTTACTCTGTAATAAAAGAAAAGTTAGCATATATAAGTTAGCCATTAGATTCTATTTGTAAACCGATCACTTGGGAAAGTGAATGGAAATTTCCGTCTTTGTTTAGAAGGGCTGAATGGCTAACTTATATATGCCCCTAGTACATACAACTAACTGGCGTTCATCCAATTTTGCGCGAAGCAAAACTCTGAGAGATGCAAGCGGCTGCTGGAAAACTCCACCACTAATACCCTTTATCTGCATCCAAATGGAAAGCTTACACAAGCTATGGGAACAACTGTTACAGAAGTGCGCTTGGACCCATTGAGGGTAAGCGTGATGAAGGCACCAGGTACCCAGATGGCTCAATGATATGAAAGGAGGTCGCCATAAACATTTTCCAGATGCTCCTCCGGAGCAGCAGGCAACTGAAGGTAATAATTAAGGAACCAGTGCTTTTGTAGCAATTCTTATAATTAATTGTTAGTAGCCGGTGTGATGCATTTAGAAGGCATTTCGTTATGGCTGCCATCACCTGGAATGGCAGTGAAGGAGTAGCCTCCAGCAACACTGGGAATAATGCTGTATTCGATGTCATGTTATAACAATAAACAATGTGCCCCACTCACATAGACGCCTCATCTTACCAAGCACCCGGTGTATCAGGAAGTTATTCCTGGCTTCACCTCGCACTAAGAACTTTATGTCCACCCCATTCAAAAAGATTGTGCCTAAATGATGCTAAAATTTAAATTTAATGATGAGATTTAGATGCAATTTAAAATGTACAGTCCGTGTTCTGCAAGCAAGTTAACCGTATAGTATTAATCATGCGCCTATGAAAGCAGACCACATGCATGGATCCTTGTTTGTGCTGCTGAAGCGCTTTGTTAAAAGGACTTACGGTTACGGCACGTGGGTGAAACTTATTGAAAATGCTGGTGTGGAGCACGGTTTTTTCCAAATGCAGGAATTGTATCCTTCGCATGAGATCTTCGCCATCATGGGTTGTTTGGCTGAAATGACGAACCGACCGCTCTCTGATGTTATGGAACAGTACGGGGAGTTTATCATTCCAGACCTGATGCTGATGTACAATAAGTATGTTAACCCTGAGTGGCGAACCTATCAGATGCTGCTTCACGCGGAAGAAGCCATGCACGGTGCGGTCAGAAGAGCGGACCGTAGCGCCAACCCTCCGAGGCTATTGGTTATCAAAAAAGGAGCCAACGAACTAATCATTGACTACCATTCCGAACGCAGGATGGCAAGCGTTGCAGTCGGCATCATCAGAGGCATTGCCAGGTACTTCGATGAAAGCGACACGGTGGATATCATGCACCTCACTCCTGTAGATGCGGAACGGGTACAGATCAAGGTAGAGTTCCATAATTAGGTTAATGACCTGCATTGAGGGTGTAACCCAAGCTGGTTGCTGCAAAAAAATTAAAGCAGCCACGCTCGAAGTTGCATGGTGGTATAATGAATTAGGCCTGTCGAATCCTCAGTATAGATCGAGTATGTTTCGCGTCCCAATTGAATTTGACCGTATAAGCAAAAATGAAAGATGCATTACTTCCAGACTCAGTCAAAATCTCCTTACTGGATGCCGATTACCTGCTGGTAGAACTCGATTTAACCCAAGGAGACATTAAATTAAGCTGGCTGCGGCCGGTGATTGGCAGCGAAATCGAGCATGGGCTTGGAATAGCTGTAAGCATGGCGCTAGAACTTAAACACGAACTCAAGAAGACACATTCCCTGCTCTGCAAACAAGGGAGATAAAACTCAGCTATACGGGATCCTCTTCAGCTTACAAGGCTTTTGCTTCCCCACACTTCCCTTAGCCTTTGTTTCCTACCGAATCGCTTCTAACTTCGCTTAACCGCCAGAATAAATGGTCTCACCCTTAAAACATTTATGTTTACCCTCGTATAAACAATTAGTGCTTATATGAATTTCAAATAGCAACCATTTGCCTATTCAATCTTCCAACTCCGAAAAAGACCTGGTGGACCGCCTGCAGTCAGGCGATCAAGCAGCGGTTTACATAGTGTATGACAAGTACTCCTCTGTCCTATACGGGGTTATACTGCGAATTGTCAAATGCGAAAAACGTGCCGAAGACGTGCTGCAGGATTGCTTTGAAAAGTTTTGGAAATCTGTCGGCAGTTACGATCTGTCGAAAACAAGCTTGTACACTTGGCTACTAAGCATTGCACGAAATGCGGCCCTTGATGCTTTACGCTACAATCTCAGTAGAAAAAACAGGAACTCCTTCAAAATTAACAGCTACAAGCCAGATTGTCCTGATGCCACCTCTACACAATTTAACACCAACCACCCTGGGGTAAAACAACTTACCCACCTGCTTAGCCCCATGCAAAAAGAGATTATCGATTTGCTTTACTTTGAAGGCTTCACGCATGCGGAAGCAGCAGAGAAATTATATATCTCACTTGGGACATTGAAGAACGAATCAAAAAATGCCTTCGCAAAACTCAAAAGGCATTTCGCATCTCATAATTGATTTTAAAATTTTGCTATCTTTATAGGCAATTACCAGAAAAAAATACCAAATGCAGGGGGGTAGCATTTTATATAAATCTGACAATACAACTATGCCATTTACCCCAAAGGGCGAGCAGTTCACCATCGAAGAACTTCAACTGGCCGTTGGCGGTGAATTTTATTTTATTGCCACAGCTCTCAACGACCAGGTATTTGTTGTAAATAGCAAGAACAACAGCGAGGTTCTCAACTACAACATAAACGCCAATTACATGTACCGCAGAAGCGTCAGCGATAACAAAGTTCTCAAAGGCAACGTGCTGCTGTGCAATTGTTCCTTACTGCAGGAAGCCCATTTAAAGCAGTTTACGGATATAACACAATACTTCGATTGCCCACATTCTGCCCAAGCGTTGCGCTTTTTTACAGTTTTGTTACCCTGGGTTTACTTTTTTCCTACCTTAAATGCTAACGTGCTAGTCTTCAAGTTAAACATATCATTTGTATTGTATCAGCGAAAATTACAAAGGGGTTAACTTGAATCTGTGATAAAGTTTGAAAGTATAGATAAATATTTTCATGCTCCACGTGTATATTGTAATAAGCTGGAAAATAAGCTATTACTAAACGAAGTTAATATTTTAGAAGCCTTCCCCTCAATCGCACTTTTCCAGGCACAGCAGGCAAGGCCAGTGCCCGGATAAAAGCCCTTATCAGCAAAACCAGGAGCAGGTGCAACGGGAGCAACTCGTAAAGCAAGGCCTTCCGAAGACCGCACCTGACCACAGGCATGTTATAGTAAGCACAAAAAACCTGTGAGCCGTTGCCCACAGGTTTTAATAGTTGAATGTTTAACTTATCAGAATAAATGCAGGAGGGGTGCTACCTTATAAATAAATTACTTATTGAAGGCTTTCTTAAGTTCCTCTACTGCCATACTTTGGGCCTCTCTGGCTTGCGGAAGCACAGCAGCCATGCCGAAAAACTCATGCGTAACGCCATCATACACTTTCGTTCTTACCGGAATACCTGCCTTCTGGAGCATATCGGCATACATCTGCCCCTCTGTCTGCAATGGATCGATCTGTGCGTTAATGACTGTGGCAGGGGGCAGGTTTTTCAGGTTTTTGGCCTTTACCAATGAGATAAGCGGACTATCGGCATCCTTCGGACTGTTCAGGTATTTCTCGAAAAACCATTTCATGAACGGCTTGTTCAACGGGTGGGCCTCGGCATACTTGTTATAGGATTCTGTGTTAAAATCATACCCAGCAATCGGGTACACTAACAACTGGTGTATCGGAAGCTTCACGTTATTGTCACGGGCCATCATGCTTACCGCGGCTGCCAGGTTTCCACCGGCACTCTCACCCGCCACAGCAATTTTATCGGGGTTGATCTGAAGCGACTGTGCATTGTTGAGCACCCACTTATAAGCCGCAAAAGAGTCGTTATGGGCAGTGGGGAACTTATACTCTGGCGCCTGGCGGTAACCCACTGATACAACCACAGCCCCGGTTTTATCGGCAAGTGCACGGGCCGACGCATCGTAAGCATCAATACTGGCAATTACCCAGCCACCCCCGTGGTAATACACAATGCCTGAATACGGGGCACTTCCGCCTTGAGGGGTATAAACACGCACATGTATATTGCCGCCTTCCACGGGTACCGTGCGCCCGGTGGTATCTACTTTAGCGGGTGCCACCTCTATGTTGTTATCCATCATCACATTCTTCACCGCATCAGCCGGTGTTGCCGCTTGGCGTGCCTGCTGTGCTGACCTTTCAAATAAAGGAGGGCCAGTGATCAGACTATCCAGTTCTTCGATCACCACCTGCATTGGATCTGTGATGGTTGGACCCCACGCTGGCGCCGGCCCTTTTGGCTCCAGGTTCTCCCCGTTATTCATCGCACCGTTTTGCATGCCATCCATATCAGCATTTGCAACCTGCTCTGTTGTTTCTGTTTCTGTTGCCTGGTCCTCGTTAGTTTGTGAGCAGCTTACGGTGAACAACACCACGAAAGCCAGGAAGAACATCGGTAGGCCTGAGTTTTGGCTTATACGTTCTCTCATGGCTTTATATTGCTGTCGATAAGAAGCAAGGTGTTTGATTAGATTAGTTTGTTTCATTGTTTTATTGTTAAGTTCTAAATAATAAACATCTCATACGGAAGGTTTAGAACCTTAGGTTTACGCGTATCATAAATGTTGCTTTAGTGGCAAAAAAACAGCCATTCGTATTTAAATACGAGTGGCTGGCATAGAAACAGATGATGTTTAGTTCTGGCTTAGAGCTGTTTCGGGTAATACTCCTTATTGCTTCGTCACTTTCCAGATTGAACCAGTGCCCGGCTGGTACGCATAAGGGGGTTTTTTGCTCATGTCAATCGTTACCACACCGTAGTCTACCACATACAGTGCACCATCGGGACCGAACCGCACCCCAAAAGGGCGTTCAATACCGGCTTCCTTGCTACCTTGCGCTGATGCCGGTCCGGGCTGCATGTTGCTTAGGAAAGGTTGCATATTTCCGGTGGACGGGTCAATCATCACAACGCGGCTTCCGGCAGGAGCTTTCCCTCGCAAGGGATTTGTTGGAGGAGCCAGATCGCCCCATTCGGCTACAAAGAGCATTCCCGCCAAATCACCCCATGAGGACGGCGCCACATCGATCATACTTGGTGATGAATTAACCTCATGTCTTCCTACAACTACCGAAGGGTCAGGAGGGGTTAATCCGCTTGCCTGATGGTCTATTACAAAACCCAGGTTTTTGCCTTGCGGCTGTCCGTTTAAAACAACCATGGCCTGCAGGCTGTCCGGCACCTCAAATGTGGCATCTGTCAAGGGCTTGCGACTGGCAGAGAAGTCCGGGATACCGTACCACATCCCTTTGCGAATACGCAAGGTGGCATCTATCTCCCCTTTCACCGGTCGGGCACCACGCACATCGTAACCATTCTCAGCGCCATACATTTCACCTGTGCTGCTCCAGGCTAACCCGATTAAATTCCGAAAGCCCCATGCATACGTTTCCATGGTACCCAGCGCATTGGCAGGGTCGAAAGCCAGTATAGAGCCGCCGCACAATTGCACACCCTTTATTACCTGGCCGGGCATGGAAGGGGTACCATACGGCAGGTAGGCCCCGGTTAAAACCGTATCGCCCGGGTTGCTTGATCTAAAATCAGGTGTCTTAAAGTTTTTCCCTAACAAAACTATGTCCTGACACGGCGTAGTGTGCACATTCGGGCTTCGCATGATCCAGGGGGCAACCGATTTGTCTACCACACCGGCATTTCCTGCCGGGCCAACCGCCACATACATTCTGCCGTCCGGACCAACCCGTATATCATTTATCTGGTGTTCGGCCTGGCTGTCTATGATGCCTTTAAAGATAGTTTCCACCTGGCCATCCATCGTCACCCGCGAAACAGCGCCGGTAAGGTCGTCGGCACGGTGTGTGATATAGAATGCCCCGTTATACCAGGCAAGGCCTACCACAGCAGGGTTTATTCCTTTACTGGCCAGGTCTACCACTTCGGTGGCCTTTCCGTTTTCAATTTTCATGATGCGGATGGGTGCTAGTTTTTCAGGCTCCAGCCCTCCCCCCGCTTCTACTACATACATATTCCCCTGATCGTCCCAGGTCATGCTGGTAGGTAACTGAAGGCCTCCAACTACTTTCTCCACCTTAAAGCCATCCGGTGTCTGGATATCCGGGAAATCATTGCTACCCTTATTGTCATCATTGCAACTCAGTAGTATACTGAGCGGTAGAAGCAACCCCAGCGAAAACGTTAAACGCTTTAGAGCGTGTATTTTAAGATTTTTTACTTTCATAATGCTTTATTTTTAACCGCTAATTACATGGTGTGCCATTAATACCTGGCAATTCTTACTGACATGCACACTGCCTGTCGTGTTTGAGGTGCCTGTACAATTTTACGGCCTCACAACCTGTGAGTTAGCTGTACATACACTGATATTGAGTTTACAGCCAGGTTACTCTCTGCCAAAATCATCCATTTTGCAGCGCACACAGCTACCCGGTAGTTTTTGGACGTGATCGGACTGAAACCGGAAAGTTTCGGGTTTGTCGTGATGCTGACAAATTTGAAGATAATTTTTTAAGGTAACGATGCCACGTGAATGCATTTTCCGGCTTTATCAGGCGGGCAGAAAGGAACAGATAAATATCTGCTGAGACTTCTTCCTGAATTTAGGGCTTACTTTATACTTTATATAACGGCAGTTTGTCTAAAAACCTCTGCCCGTTTCTTGGTTAAAGATAGTGATTTGTAGATATATTGCACTAGAGGAAGGGATTTTTATACGTTGGCTGTAGCCCCGCCAGCAGGCCCCAAACATGGCTTTTAGGGTCCACAACACGCTTAAAGAGGCGGCATAGTAAGCCAGCAGCCGCTCCAAGCCGACGATATTAAAGATGCGGCGCAGGTTGTAGGCCATCAGCATCAGGCCCACGTCAGCCGAGGCGCGTTCCATTCCCTGCTTGGTGAGCACGTAGCTGTAGCCCCACTGCCGCTTGAGCGTGCCGAAGGGGTGCTCCACGATAGCCTGCCGGCGCTTGTAAAGATCAGGCTGTGCGGCGATGTTCCGCCGGTTTTGCTCAAAGACCGGCGTGTAGGTGTTGCGCTCGATGAGCTTGCCGTTCCTGGCTGTCGTGCAGTGGTGACGCACCGCGCACGTCTTGCAGGCCTTGGTGCGGTACTGGTGGAAGCTGGTCGGGTGAGCCCGGCTCAGGTGCTTGGTGTAGACGTGCCCGTTGGTGGTGAGCGTGTGGCCTTCGGGGCAGGTATAGGTATCGCTTGTGTGGTCATAGGCGAAGTGCTCTACGTTATAGGCTGGGTCCGGCGCGTTGGATGCGGGCGCAGGCACGGCCACCAGTGCCGTGATGCCCAGCCCCTGGGCGGTCTCCAGCTCCGAGCCAGCATAGTAGCCCTTGTCAAAGAGGGCCGTGAAAGAGTGGTTGCGCACGATGCTCTTGGCCCGCCGAAGCATGCCTCCCATCGCCAGGCGATCGTTGTGGTTGGTGACGCGGTAGTCGAGCAAAAGGCAATGCCGGGCGTCTACCGTGGCCTGCACGTTGTAGGCCACTTCGGTGATGGTGTTTCTAATAATCAGCTGCCGGCTCTCGGCATCGGAAGTGGAGACCTGGTCCTCACCCGAGTCCTCCAGGTAGCGCAAAAGTCTCAGGTAGTGCTCGCGCCGCAGCGCGTGGCGGGCCATGGCGTCCAAAAGCGGCTCCACCTGGTTTGTCTGCGCCAGCGCCTGCTGTAAGTCCGAAAGCCTCTCTTCGATGTAAGTGAGGTGGCGGGCAATCTTGCCCCGGTTGTAGTTGTTCTTCTTGGAGTTCTGTGCCCGCAGCTTGGTGCTATCGCCGGCCAACAGCTCGCCGCCGATCAGGTCAAAGTGCTGCGCCATTTTCACGGTGGCCCGGAAGACACGGGTGATGGCCTTTGAGTTGTTCTTGCGGAAATTGGCGATGGTGTTGTGGTCAGGAGCCAGCTGGCCCAAGAGCCACATCACCTCCAGGTTGCGGCCGCACTCCCGCTCCAGGCAGCGTGAGGAGCGGATGCGGTTCAGGTATCCGTAGACCAGCAGCTTGAGGAGTATGGACGGGTGGTAAGCAGGTCGCCCGTTCTCGGGGAAGTCGGTGCGGAAGCCCAGCTTCTCCAAAGGCAGGGAATCGACGAAGGCGTCGATGAAGCGGACCTCGTTGTCCGGGGAGATCAGCTCCTGCAGGCTGGCCCCGCCACCGGGAGGCTCGTCCCGGCTATAGGCTTGCTTGAATTTCATAGCGCAAGTGGATAAGTGTCTTATCACTTAGCCACTTAGCTTGATAAAAGTTGCAGAAAGTAAGATGTTATTAGACAGTCTGACGGCTTGCATCAAACCATTTGTGTGGCTGGTAAAGGCAAAAACTATAGGCTGCTCAGGCTTTTGATATAGATTCGATGTCGGTCATAAAGAATTATTCCGGCCTTTTCCAGGTTTTTGAGAACAGAGGAAACAGTTTGGCGGCTGGTTGCGGTAAGCTTTCCTATCTCTTCATGGGTAATATGCATATGTATGGCCGCCTCGTTAGGGTTATTGGCCACCTGATGGCCATATTCCTTTGCCAACTCCTTTAGAAAGTCCATGATGCGCTCCTCAGCCGTTTTGAAAATAAGGCTTTCCAGGCGCCTCTGTACCTTTTCAAGGCGCTCGCCAATAGTTTTGCTAATCTGCAGAATCAACCTGGGGTTCTTAGCCATAAGCCTGGTAAAATCGCAGGCATTAAACTTACAGACCAAGGAGTCTTCTGCTGCAACCGCCACCTCGGTGCGGCTAGCCTGCCCAACCACGGCTAGTTCGCCAAATATCTCACCTGGCCCTAAAATGGCAAGAATCACCTCTTTGCCGGTTGCAAACTTCTGTGTAATTTTAACTCTACCCTCTTTAATTAAATAAAAACAGTTCGAGGTATCGCCCGAGAAGTATATAACCTCCTCTTTGTTGGTCTTTTGCATTAAAGCAAGTTTGCCCAGCTGTTGTCTATCCTCTGTGGTTAACACGCTAAAAATATTAAAATTCTCAAGGTACCACTGCTTCGTTTTTTCATGCTCTCCTGTTGAAAGTGACATAGAAGGTTATTGGTTAGGGTTTACAGATTTTCACTTCGTTGGTCCAGCTGTTAAAGAAAGTCTGGCCCAAAATCAAAACAGCAATTGTCAATACTAGTCCATACGCAACCATTTTAGCCAGAAACTGCTACATTCTAAAGTTTACTTTGCCCAAAAGGGGCAATAAGTTCTTCTACAAATTTAAATATTGGCATGTTAAAACTTTAAATATTCAAATTTTGCCCGTCTGATGTACGATAACACAGGGTAATTGGATACGCTGATTTATATTCCCAAAACTGTTAATTTTTTTTAAATAACTTTTAATATAAGAACTATCGTAAGACGATTAGTAACAAGCATATTAGTAAATATGACCATAAAATTTAACTCTCTATGATTAAAAAATAATTTTCAATCTAATAATTATGTTTTTATATGACAATACATACTTTTTTTAGTATTTCATAAATTTTTATATAATTATTAAATCTGATATTAAATTAGTTCCGTAGGTACACCTATACACGCTCCCATTCCCCCTGATTACCTGCTCACCAAGCTGATTACCTGCTCACCAAGCCCTTCTGTGAGTAATTGCAACACCCAATGTTCAATTCTTATCATTTTAAAACTTATTGCTTATGAAAAATTTTACAAAGGTTGGCCTGAAAGCCTGGCTAACGCTGCTAGTTGTTGGCGGCGTGGTGGCAGTTGGCTCACAGACTAACTACCTCGAATCATCGAGCCACAGGGAGGCGCCTATGATCATGAACGATCCGCTGGCAGATAATACAGATGTGTATGCTTTCCGAAATCCCACTGATCCCTCCAGAATGGTGATCATAGCGAACTACATTCCGTTCCAGCTGCCACAAGCTGGTCCTTATTATTACAATTTCGGAGAGGATGTGATGTATGACATTCACGTTAAAAACGATCCGAAAACAAAAGGCGATGACATTATATATCGCTTCGATTTCAGTATTAAAAACGAGGATCCGACTACCTTCTTTAATATCCGCTTAGGAAAAGAAAACCAGAAGGTAACCTACAATGTGCTGAAAAGCACCGACAACGGAAAAACCTTCTCCACTATTTTGGAGAATGCCGTGGTGCCGCCGCCAAATCAGGGGCCGCGTTCCATCGAGAGCGCCGTTGGTCTAAACAGCAACTATCACCAGGAATCCCTGATAGAGGGCATTCAGAGGCTGCCGTCTGGCGAGAAGATTTTTGTAGGCCCTGTGGATGACCCGTTTTTTATTGATGTAGGTGGATTCTTTGACCTGGGAAATCTCAGACCAGAAAACCCTGTGGATGGCCTGGCTTGCAAAAACGTGCATACCATCGCAATGAACATTCCGATTACTACATTGCAGAAAGACGGAAAGACAGCTAACCAGGCGAAAAGCATACTAGACTCAGACTATGTGATCGGTGTGTGGGCATCAGCAAGCCGCCCTAAGATTACTGTGCGAGAAAGAGGAGGCAAGGTGAGCCACAGTGGCCCTATGGTGCAGGTATCCCGTTTAGGAATGCCACTTACCAACGAGGTGATTATACCGATAGGCCGCAAGGACGAGTGGAATGCCACCACGCCATACAACGAAAAGAAGTTCGAAGAGTATTTCACCAATCCGGAGCTGTCGCTTTACATAGACAACACCGCATTTGGTGACCAGATACCGGAGTTAGGGGCTTTGCCGCTACAAATGAACTCACTTGGTCAGTATGACTTCCGAAATGGAAAGGATGGCTTGTACCCACTGCTCAACTCAAAAGCTGTAAAAGGCACCGCGCTGGACCCTGCCCTGTTTGGCAACTACCTGCTGCGCCCTAACGCGCCGCGCTCCGTAGATATTCTGCCTATTTTTATGACAGGCGTACCGAACCTTGCACCGTACCAGTTAGCTACCGGCAAAGGCGGTAACCCACTGGCTAAAGGCAAGCCGTTTGTAAACAACTTCCTGCCAACCTTCGGGGACATGCTTCGCGTGAACATGGCCGTGCCTATCACACAAAGAGACTCCCCTGACTTTAGCAGGTTCGGTTTGGTGCAGGCAGCTGTGCTCGGCTTAACAGACCCACGCTATAACTCAAATTCCAACATGGAGTTTATCCCGAACATGGATGGTTTCCCGAACGGAAGACGCATAGAGGATGACGTAGTGGACATCGAGACCATGGCCGTGAGCGGTGTTGTGCTGGCAGCTATTGGCTTATGGTACGACGATTATGTGCCCGGAAGTCCGAACCCTGTTACCAAAGATCTTCTTACCGTGCTCACCTATCCGTATGATGGCGTGAACACCAACGACAAGCCTTACTTGCAGGGTTTCCCTTATGTGGCGCAACCGTGGAGCGGCCTGGAAGGCAGCACCTGCGAGTGCGGCGAGAAGAATGGCATGATGGAGTCGCAGAACATTCAGGGCATGAACCTGAACGTGGCGCCGCCTGAGATCATGATGAAGGAAGTAGAGTCGTATCCGAACCCTGCCTCCGAATCTACCACGATCCGCTACAGCCTGCGCGACGCTTCGGCCGTATCGCTGAAAGTTTATGACACAGCAGGCCGTTTGGTGGCCAGCCCGATGACCAACAAAAAACTGGATGCAGGCATGCACGAGGTAAAGCTGGATGTAAGTAAGTTCGGAAACGGCATCTACTATGCTACGATGCAAAATGCCGATGGCAAAACGCAAACGATCAAAATAATAGTATCTAAATAAAAATAAGGCAGGTCGGCTTTTTGTCGGCCTGCTTTTATTTCATCCTACTTTAAAAACCTTATTATATGAAAAAAGGAAACATCTACGCCATACTTTTTGCCGTACTGCTTGTTGCCGCCGCTGGTTTTTATATGCACAGCAGAAACATAGAAAAACCGATCCCTCCGTTACACGACAGACAAGGCCCTATTGCCACAACCAGTGAGTGGCTCAACACCAAAGCAGCCATTGAAGGCTTGCAATACAAACTCCGAAAAAACAGCGGAGACACCCACAGTAAACTGTTGCTGGCCATGGCTTACATGCAGGAAGCGCGTGTAACCGGCGACCACCCCTACTATTACCCAGCCGCCCTGGAGCTGGTGAATGATGTGCTGGACAGGAAAAACATAGATCCTGCCATCCGCTACGAGGCTATCGTGGCCAAGGCCTCC
Source organism: Pontibacter sp. MBLB2868 (assembly GCF_051904785.1). Taxonomy (NCBI): domain Bacteria; kingdom Pseudomonadati; phylum Bacteroidota; class Cytophagia; order Cytophagales; family Hymenobacteraceae; genus Pontibacter; species Pontibacter sp. MBLB2868. Next base: position 2,636,395 of record NZ_CP196710.1, read on the forward strand.
ATACAGCTCTCGCTCCACCAGTTTGAGAATGCTCTTGCAACCGGCCATGAGGCCCTGAAAATGAACGATAAACGCGCCGCTGTTTACGGGGTGCTGTGCGATGCCAACGTGGAATTGGGTAACTATGAAGAAGCCATAGAAATGGCCGATAAAATGGTGGCCAGCCGGCCGGACCTGATGTCTTATGCCCGCATTTCCTATCTGCGCGAGATACATGGCGACATGGATGGAGCTATTCAGGCCATGCAGATGTCGGCCAACGCCGGCTACCCCGGCCTCGAGCAAACGGCCTGGGCCAAGTATAACCTGGGGCAACTGTACGAGCGCACCGGCAACCTGCAGATGGCAGAGATCACTTACAAGCAGGCACTGCTCGAGAGACCGGAGTATGCCTTTGCCACCGCTGGCTTGGGGAGGATAAAGGATAAATCGGGCAATACAAAAGAAGCCATTGTGCTTTTGAAGGAGGCAGCGGGTGCTTTGCCGGAGTTCTCTTTTCAGGAGGAGCTGGCGCACCTGTATAAAAAAACGGGGCAAGAGCGCGAAGCAGAAAAAACCATGGAAGAACTTCTGGAAGGTTTTGAGGCTGACCAGGAAGCCGGACACATAGTAGACCTTGAGTTGGCTAAAGTATACCTGGAACTCAACAACGACCCGGACAAAGCCATGGCCTATGCTATGAAAGAATACAAGCGCCGCCCAAACAACATTGACGTGTGCAAGGTGATGGCCTCTATTTTTTACGCCAAAAAGGATTTCGGCAGGGCAAACACGATGCTAAAGAAAGCCACTCGCACCCAAAAACAGGATGCGTCGCTGCTTTGCCTCAACGGACTGGTGAACTACAAATTAGGGCATAGGGCAAGCGGTGAACACCTGCTGCAGCAAGCTTTCTCGCTTGATCCTTTCCAAACCGACCGTATCGGCGCAGAAGGCAGAAGCATCATCTCCAAGCGACTGTCCAGTTTATAACTTCTTTTAAGCCTTCTGTTCCAGGTTCTCTATTTATTGCACCAGGAACAGAAGGTCTTTCTTGGCCAACTTAACTCGAATCTATGTGAAAAATCTACTGTTAGTATCCGTCATCATGTGTTTTTGCACCAGCCTGTGCTTCGGCCATAACGGGTCCATTAAAGGCAAAGTCTACTCAAAAGACAAAAACACACCCCTGCAGGGAGCCACCGTAGCGGTAGCCAACACCGACAAAGGCGCTACCACCGATGCGTTTGGCATTTACAGTCTTACCGGCTTGCCCTTCGGCAAACAAACCCTCTATATTTCTTACCTGGGCTACCGCACACTTACCCAGACCGTGGATATTAAGGAGGGTGAAACCCTGCAGCTAAACATATTGCTTGAACCGGGTTTGGTCGACCTTTCGGAGGTAACCGTTAACTCGCAGAAGCAGGAAGCGCTGGGTACGATCAGTGCCCTTGACGTAAACCTGCGGCCGGTGCAGAGCTCTCAGGAGGTGCTGCGGGTTATTCCAGGACTGTTTATCGGGCAGCATGCCGGTGGCGGCAAGGCAGAGCAGATCTTCCTGCGCGGCTTCGACATCGACCACGGCACCGACATTCGGCTTACCGTGGATGGCATGCCCGTTAACATGGTGTCGCATGCGCATGGGCAAGGCTATTCCGACCTGCATTTTATCATTCCGGAAACCATTGAAGGCGTGGAGTATGGCAAAGGGCCCTACCAGGCTGACCAGGGCAATTTTGCCACCGCCGGATATGCCAGCTTCAGCACGCGCCGCTCCATTAGCAACAGTAGTTTAAAGCTGGAGGGCGGCCTGTACGACACCTACCGCGCTGTGGGTATGTTTGATTTACTGGGAGAAGCGGCACGCCAGAAACAGCAGCATGCCTATGTGGCCACAGAGTATATGTACACCAACGGGTATTTTAACTCGCCGCAGAACTTTAACCGGCTTAATCTTTTCGGGCGCTACCAGGGCATGGTGGGCCAGGATAAAATTCTTTCGCTATCGCTCTCCACGTTCCGTAGCAAGTGGGATGCCTCGGGCCAGATTCCCCTGCGGGCTGTTGAAAGCGGGCTTATTGATCGGTTTGGGTCTATAGACGATACAGAGGGAGGTGCCACCTCCCGCCAAAACGCCAACCTAACACTCACCAGCATTCTACCTAACGGGGCCACCCTAGACAACCAGATCTACCTCGTGAACTACGACTTCGAGCTATACTCCAACTTCACCTTTTTCCTGAACGACCCCATTAACGGAGATCAGATCAGGCAGCGCGAATCGCGAAATATCTACGGGCAAAGCAGCACCTACACCCAGGAAGGAAGCTTGTTTAACAAGCGTATCACAAGCGAGGCCGGAGTTGAAATGCGCTACGATGTGGTGCAGGGTTCAGAACTGTCACGCACCAAAGGGAGAAGCATCACCTTGTCTGAGGCTAAAAAAGGTGACATAGATGAATTGAATTTGGCCGCTTACCTAAGTGAGACGCTGGAGCTCGATCCGAAACTGCGCCTGAATGCAGCCCTTCGGCTGGACCAGTTTATGTTCGATTACCAAAGCCTGCTGAACATAGACTCCACCTATAGCCGGCAAGTGAATACCGAGTATAAGGTAAGCCCGAAGGTTAACCTCTTTTACAACCACTCCCCTGCCTTACAGTTTTACGCCAGCGCAGGCACGGGCTTTCATTCCAACGATACCCGCGTATCGGTGCAGGCAGGTGCCCTGCAAGTGCTGCCCACGGCTTACGGAGCCGACCTGGGGGTCAACTACAAGCCCATCCCTTCGCTGATCCTGCATGCCGCCATCTGGCGCCTTGACCTAGACCAGGAGCTGGTCTATGTAGGGGATGAGGGCATTGTGGAACCGTCTGGCAAAACACGCCGCTATGGCCTCGACTTGTCGGGCCGCTGCCAGTTGGCCACCTACCTTTTTGCCGACGCCGACGCGAACTTTACCAAACCTCGTGCAAAAGAAGAACCGGAGGGAAACGACTACATTCCGCTTGTCCCACTTGTTACGGGAACAGGTGGTTTAACCTTACGCCCTGAAGTTGGGTTGTTCGGCAGCTTCAGGGTGCGCTACCTGCAAAGCAGACCTGCCAACCAAGACTACAGCCTGACTGCCCGGGGCTATACCCTACTGGACGCTCTGGTGGGCTACACTTTTAAGCGCATAGAGCTAAAGCTTTCGGCGGAGAATCTGCTGAACACCAAATGGGAAGAGGCGCAGTTTGATACCGAGTCGCGGTTACGCGGAGAGACAGCCCCTGTTTCGGAAATCCATTTTACGCCTGGTTCACCGACAAATTACAGGTTAGCGCTCATTTTCCACCTATAATACCTATGGAAGCTGTGAATCATGAAGTTCACAATATAAGTAGAATTGATTACTGTCTTTATCCAATAAATTGATTGCTGAATCCTTACAACTTTTTAGTAGGTTCAATTTTGCACCAACCTACTGCGGATTATATTCACTCAAATTCACATCAATGGGCGAATCACCCTAACTAAATGGCTCTAAGTCTGTTGTGAGCCAAATATTGTTTTTAACGCTCCCGATGGTAATAACCAAGTTTAAGAAAAAATCATTAGGAAGGTTGTAGGCAGGTTCTCTGGAGCATCGTTGAGCCACTTAATCGCCGCCTCCTTCTCAGTGAATGTGCGGAGTTGATACGGGAACAGTCCTCCCTACTACTTTTAAATGTTCCAGGCTCCCCAACAAGACGTTTTCAGTATGGGCGTCATCTTTTTTAATTCGAGCAATTTTTTGGACATTGGTTAAGGACAGGTCGCTTAAGAATTGTATTGTGACCGGCTTACTTCTTTCATCCCCCTTTCTATTCTTGAATTACTGGCATTTAAAAGAACCTTCGTTACATGGTAAACCCGCATTGCTTCCACTAACAACTGAAGGCTATAAATTACCACTCAGACATTAAGGTCATGAAAATTCGCATAGTTCACTTGCAAAATGTCTGTTACAGGATCGTAGTCTAACCTGAATACACTGTTCTGACTCAGTCTCATCTCAATACGAATAAGTAGGTACAGGGGGAGGGTAGCATGGGCACCGCCCTGCCTGGGCTAATATTTCTCTAAAGTGACTGACTGTTGCCCTGAGAATCAGCAAACGCCTGCGCACTGTCACACACAGCAGTGCTTTCACAGACGAAATTGCTATGCCGCTATCTTGGAGCATCCGTCAGTGGGGCTGCGTATTCTCAAACAAATAAATCAAAAGCAATTGACCATTAGCACAAGCGGCCCTTTTTTCCCTAGCTGGGATGAATAATTCTAAACCTTATCTGCTAGTTCGTATTTTCACCTGGTAAGAAAGCAGCAATCAGTAACAAGATTTAAATGTTTTATTTAGTTGAATGGTAATGTGTAGTTTTTTTGTTTCCCCGCCAGTTGCTTTAAAAATGAATCAAGATATGCCTATTTGCAAGCACCCATTAACCTTGCTAAGACTATGTGAAATTCATATGCGGCATTAATCATATTAGCAAATAATACAACATTTTATCACAGGCATACTATAGTGCTAAAACCAAAAGAATTGTAGGCTCCCATGCTTTGATACGCTGACACAGGACAAGTTGGCTCAATTGTATACATACTTCCTAAAATTATTCTTTGATATACCAAAATTGCTTTTTCAAGAAGACTAGTTAAGATTTTAAAAATCAGATCATTTTCTTTAAGATTTAATAATGTACGAATTAAATATCCGTGAATTTAAAAAATTTATAAAATTTAGAATATCATAAATGTGGATTTTAATTAATCTAGTTATGGATTTCAAAACAATTTGAATAAATTAATAATGATTAATTATTATTAATTTACTATTATATATAACTTATATTAAAGATAATATTGCGTTTATGCATATGTAGGTTTAACACCTACATATGCATAAACCGTAAGGCATAATTGAGGAATCTTTTGTTTACTAAAATATGTGCGTTCCTTGGATTGAATGGAATTTTTATTAGTGTATACTGTATTTCTTATCCAGCATCCAGCCAAACTCCTCCCAGAAAATATTTCCCCACTGGGGTCGTACTTGTGAAAAAGCCTATCTATTCCCACTGAACTTTCACACACGTTTAGGAGACGCACCAGGTCCTATTGCCTGGTATAACGGCTTCTGCCACAGTAAACCAACGCCTATGGAATCCCCGGTAACACCACCTTCCTTCGTTTGCTTTTCGGCTTACCTCGGGCATGCTCCTGGCCAGCAACAAAACCCGCCTGCAAGGAGAAGAGCCTGCGGACGGGTGCAGGCAGCAAGATGTATTTTTGTAAACAAAAACGCTTGCCCGCCCTTCCATCGGCGGGAGCAGGCTTACCTCGGAACTCGGTTTCTGCTTCAGTGAGCCATGGCAAGAAGAAAGACGGATCAACAAGAAAAGCTGCTCTCCCGCTCTATCGCCATCCGGGTGACCCAGCGGGAATACCACCGGCTGGAGGGCATGCGGCAGAAAAGCGACTGCCACTCCATCGGCGAGCTTATCCGCCGCATCCTATCCGGGAAACCAATCACGCTGTTTCACCAGGACACTTCCCTGGACCAACCCATGGAAGAACTGGCCCGGATACGGCAGGAGCTTCGCGCGATCGGGGTGAACATCAACCAGATCACCCGCCACTTCCATGCCAGCCCCCGGGAAAGCAAACGGTTGCTGCTGGCCCAGCAGGCACTCGAGCAGTTTGCCAAGGTGGAAGCGAAGGTCAACCTGCTCCTCTCCCTGATCTCCCAACTGGCCAAGAAATGGTAGCAAAAATTATTACCGGCAAAAGCGTGAAAGGCATTCTGAACTATAACGAGCACAAAGTGCAGGCCGGACAGGGGGAACTGCTCCAGGCCCACCTGTTCCTGGCAGACCCACAGGAACTTGCCTTCCAGGACAAGCTTCAGCGCTTCGAACGGCTGCTGGCAAAGAACCCCCGCGTCAAAACCAACGCCGTACATATCTCCCTGAACTTCGCCCCGGGAGAAACATTAGACCCGGGAAAGCTGGCGCGTATTGCCGCCTTCTACATGGAAAGGATTGGCTTTGGCCAGCAGCCGTACCTGGTCTACCGCCACCTGGATGCGGCGCATCCACACCTGCACCTGGTCACCACCAACATCCGGCCCAATGGCACCCGCATCGACCTGCACAACATCGGCAGGAGCAAGTCAGAGCCCGCCCGAAAGGAAGTGGAACTTGTGTTCGGCCTGGTCAGGGCGGAAGACCAAAAGCAGGTAAGCGACCTGCCCCTGGCCCCTGCCTCCATTCAGAAGGCACACTATGGCCGGGATGAAACAAAACGCATCATCTCCCGCATCGTCACAACCGTCACCTGCCATTATAACTATACTTCCCTGGCGCAACTCAACGCTGTCCTGCACAGCTTTCGCATCACGGCAGACCGGGGCAACGAAAACACCCGGATGTACCGCAACAAAGGGCTTGTGTACAGCATTCTGGACGAAAAAGGACAAAAGCAGGGGGTACCCATCAAAGCGAGCGCCCTTCCCGGCAAACCAGGGCTTGCCCGGCTGGAACTGCGATTTGAGGAGAACAGGAAAGTCCGGAGGCTGTACCGGGAGTCCCTGAAAAAGCAGCTGGACCAGCTTATACACCTGCCCGGACTCAGCAAAGCGGCTTTCCTCCAGCGTCTGCAACACGAGCAGGTGGAGGTGCTCTTCCGGGAAAATGCCCAGGGACTTACCTACGGCATCACCTTTGTCGATCATCGCCGGAAAACGGTCTTCAACGGGAGTGAGCTCGGCAAAGCTTACAGTGCCAACGCACTGACCAGGCGCTTTGCTGAAAGCCTGGGAGAAATAAAGCAGGCACAAGGGGGACTGCCCGATACTGCCACAGCCTCCCTTCCTCACGCTACCCGTGAAGCTCCCGGCGCTGCCTCTTCCCCTCCCTTGGTAGCAAATTTAGTGGATAAGCTGCTGCAGGTGGAGTCACAGCAGGATTACCTCCCACGCCCGCTCCAACAAACGAAAAGAAAACGCAAAAGAAGAAGACCAAACCTCTAAAACCTATCCACATGCAAACCGGTGAAAACCTACAGGGACTGCGCCACGTCATAGATTTCACCAGGCTACTGAGCCTGGTGGTCCTGCTCCTCCACTGCTACATCACCTGCCAGACCGCTTGTCGGGAGTGGGGACTGGCATTCCCTGTGCTGGAACGGATAGCCGCCAACTTTGCCCGCATGGCGCTCTTTCAAGGCACGCTTCCTGCCAAAGCAGGAGCCTTCCTGTTGCTGGCCATTTCCCTGCTTGGCGCCAAGGGCAAGAAAGATGAGGAGCTCAGGGTAGGCGCCATCCTCGCCGCTTTGCTGACCGGCCTGCTGTTTTATTTTCTGAGTCCACTCGCCCTCTTGCTTCCCGGCTCGGCTGCTGGTATCGCTATCGGCTACATGGCCGCCACCGCTACCGGGTACCTCCTGCTCCTTTTCGCCGGGGCACGGTGCACACGCCTGCTCCGCCTCCGGCTGGCCCGCGACGTGTTTAACCGGCTAAACGAGTCCTTTCCACAGGAAGAGCGCCTCCTGGAAAACGAGTACTCTGTGAACCTGCCGGCTCACTATACCCTGCAAGGCAAATCCCGACGCAGCTGGATCAACATCATCAATCCCTTCCGGGCCCTGCTGGTGATCGGCACCCCCGGGGCGGGCAAGTCCTATTTTGTGATCCGGCATGTCATTACCCAGCATCTGCGCAAAGGCTTTGCCATGTTTCTCTATGACTTCAAATACGATGACCTTTCCCGCATCGCCTACAATGTGCTCCTGCAAAACACAGACAAGTATGCCGTGCCGCCCCGCTTTTACCTCATCAACTTTGACGACCTCTCCCGTTCTCACCGGTGTAACCCCCTGGATCCGGACACGATGACCGACATAACGGATGCAACGGAGGCTTCCCGCACCATCATGCTGGGACTCAACCGGGAGTGGATCAAAAAACAAGGCGACTTTTTCGTGGAGTCACCCATCAACTTCGTCACTGCCATCATCTGGTTTTTAAAAAAATACCAGCACGGCAGGTATTGTACGCTACCCCACGTGATCGAGCTCATGCAGGCAGAGTACCGGGAACTGTTTCCCCTGCTCCGGACAGAGCCGGAGATCGAGGTGCTCATCAACCCCTTCGTATCCGCCTTCGAACACCAGGCGGTAGACCAGCTGGAGGGGCAGGTGGCCAGTGCCAAGATCAGCATGGCCCGGCTTTCCTCTCCCCAGCTCTACTACGTTCTCTCGGGCAATGACTTTACCCTGGACCTCAATAACCCGGAGGAGCCCAAGGTCATCTCGCTGGGCAACAACCCGCAAAAGCAGCAGGTGTACGGCGCGGTCCTCTCCCTCTATGTTGCCAAGGCGCTGAAACTGGTCAACCAGAAGAACCGGCTCAAAAGCAGCCTCATCTTCGATGAATTTCCTACGATCTACGTCAACGGCATCGACCAACTCATTGCCACGGCCCGCGCCAACAAAGTGGCCACCACCCTGGCCGTGCAGGACTACAGCCAGCTTAAGAAGGACTATGGCCGCGAGCAGGCAGAAGTGGTGATGAACATCGTAGGCAATGTGATCAGCGGGCAGGTGGCCGGGGAAACGGCCAGGCAACTCTCCGAGCGCTTTGGCAAGGTGGTGCAACAGCGGGAAAGCATCTCCATCAACAGCAGCGACACCTCGGTGAGCCGCTCCACGCAACTGGATGCCGCCATCCCACCCGCCACCATCGCCTCCCTCTCCTCGGGAGACTTCGTGGGCACGGTGGCCGACGATCCCCACTGCCGGATTGAGCTGAAAACCTTTCATGCCGCCATCCGCAACGATCATGCTGCCATTGGCCGGGAGGAAAGGGCCTATGTGGAAATCCCCGCTGTCCGGGACATTGATCTCGTGACGATCCAGGAAAACTACCACCTGATCAAAATGCAGGTAGAGCACATTCTGCAGGGTGCCGGTTCATGAGTTTATCAAAATCAGGAGCACACAAAAAACGCAAATATACCTATATATCAATTACTTATAAAAGCGAATCCATTCATTAGAATGCACTTTATCAAAATATTACAACATACGTCTTGTCGTTTCCATACAACTGAATGCGTGTCGCCAGGCGAAACAATGGGTGCTGGGCTTCGGCCTGCCCGGTCAGATAACTGGAAAAGCATGTGGATGGGAAAGAACGGATGAAGCCTGCCTTCATTTTCACTATAGCTGAACAATTAAATCGCATGTCTATGATACACCAAGCAGAAAAACTTTACGAACAGCTGGTGGAACAACTCCGCGAGGCGGAGACGATCTCCACCCCGACACCCGCACAGCGCCAGGAAGCCAGCCTGCGGCACATCCGAGTAGCACTCCAAGAACTAAAAGAACTGGTGATCCACCATACCTTCCCCGAGGAGCAGGAGGAGATCCGTTTCTTCCGCCATGTCAAGCCTCGCTTCACTTCCCTTTTGATCTACCACTCACGCCTGGCCCTGATCGAACTTAAAAAGCCGGTGGGCAGCCTGCAGGATACCCGGCGTTACCTGGAAAACGAACTGCTGCTGATCCGCATTTTCTATGAGCACCATGTGCAGCTCTACCAGTACCTGCTCACCGGGGCCACCTACCTGGACACCAAACTGTTCGTGCGCGGGAACACGGACCTGCCACCGGACTTCAGCACCTGCTCGGTGGATACCGACACCCGCTTTACGACCCACTATGACTATGTGGTGGCCCGGATGCAGGCAAACGAGCGCCTTCGCAGTTACCTGGTGCAGGCGCTCCGCGACCTGGAGAAGGGCCAGTTTGATAGTATACCTGATCTACGCAAGGCCCTGGTCTGGACAGGCTCCAAAGTACACCTGATTGAACTGGCCTATGCCCTCTGTGAGTCCGGGCAGATCAACGGGGGCACCACGGGTGTACTGGAAATCGCTGAACGGCTGGAGGAGCTGTTCCAGCTGAAGCTTGGCAGCGTCTACCGCACCTTTCAGGAAATGCGGCAACGCAAAAAGGACAGCCGTACCAAATTCCTGGACCTGATGCAGGAGAAGCTACTCCACCGGATGGATGAGTTGGACGCGGCCTGAGCATGCAGGCCCCTTCCTCTTTGACAAGCACTGCCCCTGATACACTAAAAGGATGTGGACATATGGAAAAGCTCCCGCGGGGACTTTCCCACATGTCCACATCCCTGGTGGTAGTATTTACCGGGGTAACTTTCAGCAGGGATGCCAGTAAGGCCTTATGAACGCGCTCAGGCCCTGGAATCATTTGCAGCAGCTCTTGAAGGCTCCTCGCATCATTCTCCAAAAATAATTTCCCCACTACGGATTGCCTTGTGAAATACGGGCTTTTTCCCTTCCCACCTTTGGCATCATCAACGCTGTCGTACGGTGCGGCAGCCCAAAAACCAAAGAGAACATGCTAACGCAAATTACCTGGAACCAATTCATGCTGGCAATCGGGGGCACAGGGACGGCATACTACCTGGCAGTCCTGCTCCTCTTCTACAGAAGTGAAGCCAAACGCCTCCTGACCCGCAAAACCAACCGGACAACCCTTCAGCCAGACCGGCTTCCCCCTCCACAGGTGTCCATCATGGGGCCCGCCTCCACCGAGGTGGCCCCTCTCCTCTCCGAGGCGGAAGCTATCCGGGTAGCCCCTGCACAGGCCATAGAACCAGCTCCGGATAATGCGATGCTGGCAGAAATAAAGTCACTGCTGGAACTGGCACTCGAGGCAAACGCACAAAAGGAGGAGTTCCTCTCCCTCCTGCACCTGATCTTTACCAGGCACGCCCCACGAAGCCAGGTTCATCACCTGGAAGCCGTCCACCAATTCCTGCTCAAAGAGAGCAAGCGCCAACTCTCTTTCGAGTTGAGTCTCTCTGACCTGCAGTCCATATGGCCAAAAGATGCCTGAGGCGTCTGATCACCAGCTTTACCTGCACACTATACCTGCTTAATCATAACCACAAATCCAGATACCATGAAAAAGAACACAACCCAATTCCTACACCAGCGAAAACCATTAGCCTTTTCTTTTCTCACAGCCGCACTCATCTTTTCGGCTGCACTGGCCGCACAGGCACAGTCTGGCAACGGCGAGGCTGGTATCCAACAGGCTACCGACATGATCAGCGGCTATTTTGACACCGGCACCAGCCTGATGTATGCCATAGGCGCTGTTGTCGGATTAGTGGGTGCCGTGAAAGTATACCAGAAATGGAATGCCGGGGAGCCGGATACCGGTAAAGTGGCCGCCGCCTGGTTTGGCAGCTGTATTTTCCTGGTAATCGTAGCTACCGTCCTTAAATCCTTCTTTGGCGTCTAATCATATTTTTTATGGCAACCAGTGTATACCACATCAACAAAGGCATCAACAGGCCTATTGAGTTCCGGGGACTGAAGGCCCAGTATATCGGCTACCTTGCTATGGGGCTGGTAGCCCTGCTGCTGCTCTTCACCCTGCTCTACCTGACTGGAGTGGCCCTGCTCCTCTGCCTGGGTATCGTATTCCTCTGTGGCGGCGCCCTCTTCACAGGCGTCTACCACTTCAGTAAAACTTACGGGCAGTTCGGGTTGCTGAAAAAAGTGGCCTCCTACAGCATCCCCTCCCGTGTCCGCATCACCTCCAGGAAAACCTTCATTCACCTGATGAAAAAGGAAATATCCCATGGCAGCCGCAGTTGACATTGAACAGATGCTGCCCGTCTACAAGGTAGAGCAGGACTGCATTCTCTCGCGGCAGGGAGATATCACCCTTGCCTTTGAGGCAACCCTGCCGGAGATCTTTACCCTCTCTGACAAAGAGTATGAGGCATTTCACCAAGCCTTCATCAAGGCCATCCGGCTGCTGTCCCACCACACCGTGTTTCACAAGCAGGACTGGTTTACGGAAAGCGCCTACCAGGCTGATTTCACCAAGGAGGGACAGGACTTTCTTTCCAGGGCCAGTGAGCGCTTCTTCCACGAAAGACCTTACTGGGAACATAGCTGCTATGTGCTCCTGACCAAAATGCCGGAGGACAGAAGGCTGTCCAGTTCACTGGTGTCTAACCTGCTCCGGCGCTCGCTGGCGCCACAGCAGGCAATCCAGCCCCAGCTTCAGCTGGACTTCCTGGCACAGGCAGGACAATTTGAACGCGTGCTCCAGGATAGTGGCTTTGTTAAATTAAGAAGGCTTGGTAACGCCGAGCTGACCGGTACGCCAGACAGCGCGGGGCTATTGGAGCGCTATTGCGGCCTTTTGCCAAAAAGCAGTACCCCACTCCTGCAGGACGTTCACCTGCAGGATGGGATTCGCATCGGAGACAAGCACTGTCAGCTCTTCACCCTCTCCGATGCGGAGCACCTGCCTGCCCTGTGCGGCTCCCGTGTAAATTATGACAGGTACTCAACCGATCGCACCAAGTTCAGTACTGGCTTCGCCTCTCCGTTAGGACAGCTGCTGCCCTGCAACCACATCCTGAACCAATACATTTTTCTGGGGGATGCACCCAGGACGCTGCAGCGCCTGGAGAGTAAGCGTTTGCGGCTGCATTCTCTCTCCGCCTACTCGCGGGAAAACGCTATCGCCCGGGACGCTACGCAGGAATTTCTAAATGAGGCCTTCAGCCAGCAACGCCTTCCTGTGAAGGCGCACTTCAACGTGCTGGCCTGGACAGACAATAGGCAAAAGCTGAAAGAATTGCGCAATGCAATTTCTTCGGCGATCGCCCAACTGGACGCTACCCCGAAACTCGAAACAGACGGAGCCCCGCAGATCTTCTGGGGCGGTCTACCAGGCAATGAAGCGGACTTCCCCATGAATGATACCTTTGACACCTTCCTCGAGCAGGCCTGCTGTTTCCTGAACCTGGAAACCAGCTACCGTTCCTCCATCAGCCCCGTCGGGCTGCGCCTGGGCGACCGCCTCACCGGGAAACCCGTACACGTGGACATTTCCGATGAGCCGGTGAGCCAGGGCATCTGCACCAACCGCAACAAATTCATCCTCGGCCCCTCGGGTAGCGGCAAATCCTTCTTCACCAACCACCTGGTGCGTTCTTATTACGAGCAAGGTGCTCATATCGTGCTCGTAGACGTGGGCCACTCCTACAAAGGACTGTGCGACCTGGTCAAAGGCTACTACTTTACCTATAACGAGCAGCACCCGATCCGCTTTAACCCTTTCTTCATCGGCAAGGGCGACACGCTGGACACGGAGAAGAAGGAAAGCATCAAGACCCTGCTACTGGCCCTCTGGAAAAAAGACTCGGAAACCTTCTCCCGCTCCGAGTATGTGGCCCTGTCTAATGCGCTGGAGCAGTACTACAAACAACTGGACGAGAACCCGCACCTTTTTCCATGCTTTGATACCTTCTATGTCTTTGCCCGCGAAACTTTTAAACACACCCTGCAGGCAGAGGGCGTGAAGGAAAAGGACTTTGACATCGACAATTTCCTCTACGTATTGCGCCCCTACTACCGGGACGGCGAGTTTGGTTACCTGCTCAACGCCCGGGAGAACCTCGACCTGCTCTCAGAACGCTTTATCGTCTTTGAGCTCGACAACATCAAGGACCACCCCATCCTCTTCCCGGTGGTGACCATCATCATCATGGAAGTATTCATCTCTAAGATGCGCAAGCTCAAAGGTATCCGAAAGGTGATCCTCATTGAGGAGGCCTGGAAGGCCATCGCCCGGGAAGGCATGGCCGAATACATCAAGTACCTCTTCAAAACGGTACGCAAATTCTACGGTGAGGCTATCGTGGTTACACAAGAGGTGGAGGATATCATCTCTTCTCCCATCGTCAAACAAGCCATTATCAACAACTCTGACTGTAAGATCCTGCTCGACCAGAGCAAGTACCTCAATAAGTTTGACGACATACAACAACTACTGGGACTGACCGAGAAGGAAAAGGCACTCGTGCTCTCAGTCAACAAGGCAAATGACCAAATGCGCAGGTACAAGGAAGTCTTCATCAGCCTGGGCGGTAGCCTCTCCAAAGTCTATCGCACGGAGGTGTCGCTGGAAGAGTACCTGGCCTATACGACCGAGGAATCGGAGAAGATGAAGGTACATGCCTACGCACAGCAATGGGGCGGTGACATGCGCAAAGGAATCGCCCAACTGGCCGAAGACATCCGGGCCGGCAAAGTTTAACGCTATCAAACCCATACACCATGCGAACTTCTTCAAAAACCCTGTTACTCACGCTCCTGCTTTGTCTTGCCCTCGGCAGCGGGCAGGCCCGGGCCCAGGATCCCGTCACAGAAGCCATTAAAGCGGGCGTTACCAAAGTGATTGTCGCCATTGACCTGCAGATCCAGCGCTTCCAGAATGAGACTATCTGGCTTCAGAACGCCCAGAAAGTACTGGAAAACCAGCTGTCCGAGCTTAAGCTCACCGAAATCGCCCAGTGGACCGAGCGGCAACGGGAGCTGTATGCCGAATATTACGAAGAACTCTGGAAGGTGAAAGCCGCCATCGCCTACTACCAGCAAGTCCGGGAAATCATCCAGAAACAGGCAGCCCTGGTGGCCGAGTACAAGCGCGCCTACGGGCTCTTCCGGCAAGACGACAATTTCACTGCGGCCGAACTGGACTACATGTACCGCGTCTACACGGCTATACTCGAAGAGAGCGTCCAGCACCTGGACCAGGTACTGCTCGTGGTCAACTCCTTCTCCACGCAGATGACTGACGGCAAACGCCTGGAGCTGATTCACCAGGCTGCCGGCAGCATCGCCCAAAACTACATTGAACTGCGGGAATTCAACGCACAGAACATACGGCTAAGCCTGCAGCGCGCAAAAGAGCGAAACAACCTCCAGGCTATACAGAAACTTTACGGCTTTTAAACAGGAAAACATCATGAAGCAACTATTAGTTATATCCCTTCTTGCCTTCTGCATTTGCTCAGCCCAGGCGCAGACCTTCGACGAGTGGTTCCGGCAGAAGGAGACACAAAAGGAATACCTGGTGCAGCAGATCGCCGCCTTACAGGCATACTCCGGCACCCTGTGGCAGGGCTACGCCATCGTCCGCCAGGGGCTCAGCGCCGTGCATCACCATAAAATGGGCGACCTTGGTCTGCACCAGGATTTCTTTTCCTCTCTTCGGCGTGTAAATCCGACCATCGCGCAAACGGCAAATGTCACTGATATTATTGCCTGGCAGGCAGCCATTCGCCGCGACTTCGGGAATGTCACCGAGGCACTGTACCAGTCGGGGCAACTGACGCCAGCAGAACTGGACTATATAGACCAGGTGCGGGCAAAGGCCCTGGAGAACTGTGCCTGGGACATGGAGTCACTCTGGCAAGTGCTTACGGCAGATGAACTGGAGCTACGGGATAACGAGCGGCTCAGGCTGCTGGAGGAAGTACACCAGCGCATGCTTTCTACTTACCGGTTCACCCGGTCTTTTCTCCGGGAGGCGCAGTCACTGGCCCTGCAACGGGCCAAGGAGCAAAGCGCAGTCGAAGCCTTACAGAAATTGCACGGACTCTTCTAAAAACCTTAGCAATGCACAAGACAATCTTTCTCCTGACATTCCTGCTGGCAACATTTCTCTGCCTGCCCCCGCGGGCCAAGGCGCAAACCGAGGAAATACAGCAACTCCTGCTCAATGTGGAAAAGCTCAATCAGCTGAAAAGCATCCTTTCCGATATGAAGAGTGGCTATGACATCATCAGCCAGGGCTATGGTACCATCAAGGATATTTCCGAAGGCAGTTTTAACCTGCACGCACATTTCCTGGACGGCCTGCTAGCCGTGAACCCAACCGTGCAGCACTACAAACGGGTGGCTGAGATCGTAACCCTTCAGCAACGCATCGTCAGCGAATACAAGGCCGCCTACAGCCGCTTCCGGCAGGATGGCAATTTTTCACCATCGGAGCTTGACTACCTGGCACGCGTGTATGCCCATCTTTTCGACGAGAGCCTGCGCCACCTGGATGAGCTGGTGCTCATCCTCACGGCCGGTGAGCTCCGCATGAGCGATGATGAGCGACTGGAGGCCATTGACCGCATCTTCACAGGCACAGCCGAAAAGCTCACTTTCCTCAGGCACTTCAACCGGCAGGCAACCTTGCTGGCCATCCAACGGGCAAAGGAGCGCAACGATGTCCAGACATTGCAAAACCTCTACCTGGACTTCACCAGGTAACATCATAAGCATAACCCAACAGATCATATGGAAAAGCGAATCATACTATTCACGCTCCTGGCGGCAGCGCTGCTGCTCCCAGGCCAGGTCCGGGCACAGGGACTGGCAAGCGAGATGCAAAGCATGCACCAGGTGTTGGCTCAACTCTATGATGAGATGATGCCCCTCTGCGAGCGCCTGATCGGCGTGGGGCGGGGACTGGCTGGCTTTGCAGCCTTGTGGTATATTGCCTCCCGCGTCTGGCGGCACCTGGCCAACGCAGAGCCCGTGGATTTCTACCCGCTGTTGCGGCCCTTTGCCCTGGGACTGGCAGTGCTGCTGTTCCCGGCGGTGCTGGGCCTGCTCAACGGGGTGCTACAGCCTACCGTGTCGGCCACCGCCGCCATGGTGGAGGATTCCGACAAGGCCATTGTACTGTTGCTGCAGCAAAAAGAAAAGGCAATTCAGCAATCAGACGCCTGGCAGATGTATGCGGGCATGGACGGTGAAGGCGATCGCGACAAGTGGTACCAATACTCGCACCCGGACGACCCGCTCGGGGAGGGGGAGGGATTACTGGAAAGTGTCGGCAATGATGTGAAGTTCGCCATGGCCAAAGCGTCCTATAGCTTCCGTAACTCCATTAAGCAATGGATGTCTGAAATACTGCAGGTGCTCTTCCAGGCTGCGGCCCTGTGCATCAACACCATCCGCACTTTTTACCTGGTAGTGCTCTCCGTGCTAGGACCACTTGTATTCGGCTTTGCCGTGTTTGACGGCTTCCAGCACACCCTCACTGTCTGGATTGCCCGCTACGTCAACGTGTTTATGTGGCTCCCCGTGGCCAATATCTTCGGCGGCATCATTGGCAAGATACAAGAGAACATGCTCCGGCTGGACATTAGCCAGGTGGAGAGTAGCGGGGACACCTTCTTCAGCGCCACAGACTCAGCTTACCTGATCTTTCTCCTCATTGGCATCGTGGGCTATTTCACCGTGCCCAACGTAGCTAACTACATCGTGCACGCCGGTGGTGGAAATGCCCTCCTCTTTAAAGTCACTAACCTCCTCAGCACCACCAGCCACTCCGCTGTTACAGCTGGAAGTGCAGGAGCAGGCTATGCGGCCCACACCATGGGTGCCGGGGCCAGCCAACTGACTCACAGCTTGGCCAGTTTCACCAGCGGTCACGTTCCGGAAAGCACTGATCCCTCCAAAAGCACACCACCTGAAAACTTCCAGCAGGAACGCCTCTCTGGCAAATCATGATCCACACTTAATACCTCCCACACCATGTTCAGACAACTCCAAAACATCGATAGCGCCTTCCGCTATATCCGCAGTTTCTGCATTATGTTTCTCCTGGCCAGTACTACTATCTGTTGCTTTGCCCTTTACTATAGTTACTGCCAGGTACAGGCCGCCCAGAAGCGTATTTATATTTTGGCAGGGGGAAAAGCGCTGGAGGCTTTCTCCGCCGGGCGCAGGGAAAATATCCCCGTGGAAGCCAGGGACCACGTGCGGATGTTTCATCATCACTTTTTCACGCTGGCCCCCGACGACAAGGTGATCCAGTCTAACATCACCCGGGCTCTTTACCTGGCCGACGGATCGGCCAAGCGTGCCTATGATAACCTGCGGGAGAGCGGTTATTTCTCTAACCTTATCACTGCCAATGTCAGCCAGGAAATCACTGTGGACAGTGTACAGGTTAACACTGATAAAATCCCTTTCTACTTTCGCTGTTATGCCCGGCAAAGCCTCATCCGTACCACCTCCGTGCTGACGCGCAGCCTGGTAACAGAAGGCTATCTCCGTAGCGTTTCCCGCTCTGACAATAATCCCCACGGCTTTCTGATCGAGCGCTGGACAACACTGGAAAACAAAGATCTACTCACAAAAAGCCGCTAACCATGCTCTTGTTCAAACACAAGCCCACAAAGGAGCAGGATCCTCCGGTAAGGAACTCTGTACATCAGGCAGCCCAGGCCATTGCCAGTGTGATCCGCTGCTGGCAGAAAAAGGTAGCCCTCCTGTTAAACAGTAGATTCAAAGTACTCTCCCAGCGTACCCAGCGGGGCTGCCTCGTGCTCTTTTGCCTGTTGTTTGGCAGCTGCAGCCTGTGTTTGCTGCTGCAGGCCCTGTGGCCAGGTACACCTGAGGTAGTTCAAGCGACACTCTTCAACTACAAAGCAGAACCGGTCAGGAAGAAAGCAAACTTCCCCCCTGACCTACACCCAAAGGAACTGCAGCGGATCAGTGGCCGCCTAAAAGCCTTGTCCCGGACAGCAGCAGGCAGACACTTGCGTGACAGCCTATTGCAGGCAAGACCCAGCCTAGTGGACAGCATCCACTACTTAGAGCAACTACACAATAATATCAAACCCAACTCCTTAAAATAAAAAACCATGGAAACACATTCAGAAGCTTTCCTCCGCAGAAGAAGATTCCTTTTAGTCCTGCCCCTGCTGGTTCTGCCCTTCCTCACGCTGGCCTTCTGGGCGCTGGGCGGAGGCTCTGCTACCACAGCCGGGCCGGCATTAGCGGCCCACTCGCAGGGCCTGCGCCTCGAGTTGCCCGAGCCGCAGTTCAAGGATGAGAAGAGCCCGGACAAACTTAGCCTCTATAACCAGGAAAAACGCAACCAGCTAATGCAGCAGGAGAAAAGCAAAAGCACCTCGCTGGGCAGCTTGGGATTTGTAAACGAGGAAGAGCCAGTTGGCCGCTTGAGCGAGCTAATGCCGGTGCCGGCAACCTCGTCTCCAGTAGCAGACAGGGATAAAACGCAGGGAAAGCCTCTGGCAGACCCGAGCGAGGAAAAGATCAACCAGCGCCTGGAGCAGCTAGCGAGATTGGTTCACTCCGAACCGGAGCCGCCTGCCCTTATGCAAAAAACTGTAACAGCCGCTTATGCCAACCCCAATAGCAATGGTCGCTTCAGCCAGGACGTAGCCAAACTTGAGGCCATGATGCAGACCATGGGACGCGGCGATGGTGCCAACCCTGAGATGCAGCAACTGGAGAATATGCTCGAGCGAATCCTCGATATTCAGCACCCGGAACGGGTAAAGGAGCGGCTACAGGAACAGGCTACTGAAGAGCCTCCGCGCATTTTACCTGTCTTGAGCCTGACGGAACAGGCTCCTGTCACTTTGCTGGAAGCATCCCCCACTGGATTCCCTTCCATACTACCCGCCAATACCCTTACAGGAGTTCCCCTTCAGGGTCAAACTCCAGAGCACGTAGTGCAAAATGGGTTTTATAGCCTGCCTGCCCCACAGGAAACTGGAACTGGAAGCACGATTGAGGCTGCCATCCATGAAACCCAAACCCTAACTACAGGCGGTATTGTCAAAATACGCCTGCTCCATGACGTCATGCTATCCGGCAGGCTAATCAACAAGGGCAGCCTGCTCTATGGCACCTGCCGGATCAACGGAGAGCGGTTGGCACTAGAGGTCACCTCCGTGCTCATACAAAACACTGTGATCCCGGTAGCCTTGTCGGCTTTTGATCTGGACGGGCTGCCAGGGCTTTATATTCCCGGCACCGCTACCCGCGATGCGGCCAAGCAGGGCGTACCGCGGGCTATTAACCAAAGCCTTCAGTTCCCTGCACTTCCCCCTTCTATTGTGGCACAGGCGGCAAGCACCGGTATCGAGGCAGTTAAGGGCTTGCTGACCAGGCAAGCCCGGCAAGTCAAGGTTATGGTAAAGGCCGGACACCGCTTCCTACTTAGCGATAATAACAAGCAGTTTTAAACGTCATTTTTCCACTTTCCACTTATAGAATACAAACATGAAAAAGAACATTCTCCTCTCCCTCCTGTGCCTGCTCTTCTGGCACTTGGACACCCAAGCACAAGAACTCCGACAGGACATTCTGGAAGTTACCATCCATCAAACCACCAGCCTTATCTTCCCCTATGCCATCAAAAGCGTGGACCGTGGCAGCCGGGACCTGCTGGTGCAGGTGCCCCAGCAGGTGGAAAACGTACTCCATGTGAAAGCAGCCAGGGAAGGCATCGGGAACACAAACCTCACTGTTATTACATCTGACGGCAGGCTGTACAGTTTCTCCGTCAGGTACGCTACCACGCCGGAAACAACGGTTATCAAAATGGACAACATCCCGCACAGCGGCACATTCATACAGTTTACTGGCACCAGGTTGAACGAGGGGCAGCTACAGCACATCACCGGAGAATTGGCAGGTGATTTCCGGTTCTGTTACGGTATCAAAGACAAAGCAGGTAAGATGAAAGCTACGGTAGAAGGTATTTATACCCTCGGCAACACCCTTTTTTACCGACTGGTGCTCACCAACAGTTCTTCTGTTTCCTACGATATCGATTTTATGCGCTTCTCCAACAGGGATAAAAAACAGGTAAAACGTACCGCCACGCAGGAAGAGGAGATCACCCCGCTCTACATGCTGGGACTTGCTGACAAGGAAGTTGTGCCCGGGCATCGGAAGGTGCTAGTCTTTGCGCTCGATAAATTTACCATCGGAAAGGGGAAGGAGCAGGTCATCGAGCTCTTTGAACGGAATGGAGCCAGGCACTTAATGCTCAAAGTCCAAAGCAGAGACATCGTGAATGCCTGCCCGCTCCTCTTTGACTAACGCGGATTACGAGATCTTTTCACTTTTAGGAAACGTCAGATGAATACTAATAACCTAGAATACCTCAAAGATGGCCTGAAATACACAGGCTTCGGCGATAAGCTCCATGAAGAGCTGGAACGAAACGTAAAAATGCAGGCCCCGGCCTTTCAGCTCAGACTGCAGACGCCCTACAACAACAACACCATGGACTATACGCTGCACTTTAGAAAGTCTGACCAGGCTGACATGTACTTCTTCAACAAGTACGAGGCCACCCTGAAAACCCCAAACCCGGAGCAGGACAAGAGCCAGACTTTTTACATGAACAAAAACAGTGGCATTACAGCCCGGGAAGCCTACAACCTGTTAAATGGCAGGTCTGTGCACAAAGAACTGCTTAACGCAGAGGGACAGCCTTATAAAGCGTGGCTACAACTGGACCCGAACGCAAAGGACATGCAGGGCAACCACAAAATAAGGCAGTTTCACGAGAACTACGGCTTTGACCTAGAGAAGACGCTGAAGCAGTTCCCCATCAAAGAGCTACATGACCCTCAGCAGAAAGAGCAGCTGCTCCAGCGGCTCAAAAAAGGAAACCTGTACCCAGTCACTGTGCAGCAGGATGGGAAAGAGGTCACGCGCTTCCTGGAGGCCAGTCCGAAGTTCAAAACGATTAACGTGTATGACGAGCAACTCCACAAGGTAAAGCGGGAGACATTGCTTCGGCAGGAAGTAAGGCCTACTGTCCGGCAGGAACAGCAAGCACAGCAACCGAAGGTAAAACAGGATACCTCTCTAAAGCAAGAACCTGAAACGAGGCGAACCCGCAAGAAAGGCATGGGCATGTAGTCCCCCTTCTCGTTTATTACTTTTCCCTGCTTAGCAGACAGGTACTTCCAGCTCCGCCATTCGCCAGAAGGACGGAGCTGTTCCTTTCAGGGCAACCACCTCCGGATGCCACACTTCCCGTGTCTCCATAATTTATAGATACTAAGGCGGGTTCTTAACTTTCATCCTACTGCCCTTTGTCCAGCACTAAAGCATAAGAGTTCCTTCTCTTCATTATAACAAACCAGAAGGGGAAAACTTAGGAAATTAAGTAAAAGGGAGGGTGGTAGGTTGAACGGCGTTCCCGGGGAAATCCGAGCGGAAGCCGAGCTTTTCCGACGGAAGCGAATCTCCACAGGCGTCGACGAAGCGGACCTCGTTGTCCGGGGAGATCAGCTCCTGCAGGCTGGCCCCGCCAACGGGAAGCTCGTCCCAGCTATAGGCTTGCTTGAATTTCATAGCGCAAGTGGATACGTGTAGTATCCCTTAGCCACATAGCCTGACAGAAGTTGCGGGAAGAAAGATGCTAATAGATCGCCTTACGTTTCCTGGCTTTGTTTTCAGGCAGGCTTCAATTTATTACTGAAGCTAGTTAGGAGCACTAAACTCCTAGATTCCATGTCAGCCCGCCTGAGGCCAAGCCCGTGTTACCGGTTTGTGGTTTTACTATTTAAAATCTTCTCATACATATTTATCCATTCACTCACGCTCATTTTTTTCATTAGTTCACCGATAAGCCCATAAGGAATTTCATCAAACTTCTTAAAACGGATACAGCTTTTTCCCATATCTAACTTTTGCTTACTATGCCTCGGGTATTCAGATACAAACCATTCCAAAAGTTTTGGATCGGAATATATACCCATATGATAAAGGTTAATGGATTTTTTTTGAGAGGCAATTCCTGCAAATGTGAGAGGCTCACTGGGTTTACAATGATAACCGGCAGGATAAAGTGTGTGCGGAACAACATACCCCAATCCACCATAACTTATGGCTGGCTCAAATCCTTTTGGTAGATTTTTTAAAATGACATTATGTAGCTTGTTAAAAGGTTCCTCCCTCTCTCTTGGAAGGCTTGTTAGAATTTCTTGTACCGTTTTTCCTCCTGCTTTCATTAATTTTTTGAATTTAACGATGTTGGTCAAGTAAAATCACATTACCGTCAGGGTCTGTTAGCATTACGCTGGCAGGGCCTGACGTTTTTTCGTCAGCTTCGCTTGTAAGTGTAAGTCCGTTGTCTTTTAACTGTTTCTGAATTACACGAATATCATCAAAGGTTTCTAAGTTACCAGCATTTTCATCCCAGCCCGGATTAAAAGTTAGAATGTTGCCTTGGAACATCCCTTGAAAAAGGCCTATGATCGCACTGTCGTTTCTCATTATGAGATAGTGCTGTTCCATACTTCCTGCAAAAGCATTGAAACCTAACTTTTCGTAAAACTCTTTTGATATTTTTAAGTCTTTCACGCTAAGACTAATTGAAAATGCACCTAAATTCATAGTGTTTTATTCTTCTGTTTTATATTTTCCTTTAATGTCATTCAATAGTTTTGGAGC
Organism: Pontibacter sp. MBLB2868; assembly: GCF_051904785.1. Classification (NCBI taxonomy): domain Bacteria; kingdom Pseudomonadati; phylum Bacteroidota; class Cytophagia; order Cytophagales; family Hymenobacteraceae; genus Pontibacter; species Pontibacter sp. MBLB2868. Next base: position 2,659,542 of record NZ_CP196710.1, read on the forward strand.
AAAAACTGAATTGACATAAATCCAATTGAAAATGAGGCAAGAAGTCCTGAGGTAATGAAGCATCTATTTTCCGTTTGACTCTTTTTTGACTTTTGTTCAATTTGTTAGTGGCGTCTGATCCAATGACCGCTTTCTTCTTGGATATAAGGAGAGCAAGGTGTAGCCGCAGCTTTACAAATGTGCCAGGTCAGGAGGAAGCAATTCTTAGTTTCTTCGTTCACTTAAGGATTCCAAAAATAAATTTGTAATGCCTTCATATAGTTTGTTCGTTGTGCCAAAAGTTACAAACTGCCCGTTTCTTGGAGGCTCTACAATACAATTGATGAAAACAGCTCCTCTTTCAAGCTGAATTGTTATCCTGTTTCGGTATTTTCTAATATCAGAGAAATTGTTCCTGAAGCTTTTTCCTTCGGCAGCTATTAGGGTTTCATTTTCCTTTACTATCCACCAACCATGTATTCTGAAAATTTCTTTTGAAATAGCGAAAGCCTCCTTATTTGAAAAGTTTTCTATTGGAATTACGTAGAAGTACAGCCTTTTATATTGCTTATAGCCTCCCATAAACCAGTAATTATTAGTCCAACAGCAAACTTTAATGTTGGAAATTGATTCCATTCTGGCTGTGACTCATCATAGAAATTCTTCTATTGTAATGTGCTTCCACCTCAAAAGTAAAAAGGTGCCATGAGGTAATGGAAGCCGTAGTTCAATATACTTAATCTTTTCTTATCCATCTTTCTTCTTCCCCCTAACGGGCTTGCCCACAGGGTGGCGTAGCTAACCTATAGGTGTGATTAGGTATTGTAATCCTTTGTTTAAATTTACTTTAACAATATAGAAAAGGGTTAATTAAGCTTTATAACTTTCTTTTTAACTGATCGCTTGTCATCAAACATAAGAATAAAGGTGTACATGCCTGGTGCAAGGGAGGAAATATCTATCTCATCCTCAAAAGAAGTACCCTCCTGCACCTTTCCTATCTGCTGGCCTATGGCGTTAACTATTCGTAAACCAAAGGCGGCAGCACAATCTCCAGCCTTAAAGCGAATCGTGCCTTTGGTAGGGTTAGGGTATACTCCGACCACGGCAGGAGCGCATCCGCCCTCAGGGCACAGCACCGGCTCCAAACCATTGAAGTAGGACTGCATAAAGTTGGGTAGCCCTGCATTGATGTCTACCTCCTCCATACCCCAGTCAAAGTACCTTACATCGCAGTCAAAGCCGCGCTCGTTTGGTCTGTTAATCGTTATCCCTCTGTTATGTGACGCATCCTGAGACAAGTTGCTGCTGATCACATAAATTCTGCCATCTGGGGCCAGTTGCATATCCTTATAGCCATTCAGCGGCCTGTCCGAAGGCCTGTTCAGCGTGGGATTTCCAATGATGATACTTCGTGCGGAGGCGATAACGGCTTTCGGTTCACTTGCTGAAACGTCATACTGCAGTATGTTATCGGTATAAGCTTCTCCCTCCTCCCGCATGCGCAGGCTGTCATTGGCAACATAGAGCTTTGTGTTATCTGGTGAAAAGGAAAGGCCAAACAGCTCGGTGTGGTAACCAAGGGTAATAGGATCTGACAACACACCTGTCTTGTCATCAAAGTTGAAAAGGTCTAATGGGCTGTGCTCTCCATTGACCGCCACAGCAATCTTTCTGCCGTTAGGTGACGCCTTCATCATCCCGCGTAAGGCTCTGTTTCTGTTTTGAGATGATGGCCCATGTACGGAGCCGATGCGCTGCACGAAGGCATCGGACACGCCGTTAGGGGTCAATAAGTTCACATGGAAGGCATCACTGCCCCAACCGTGCGTAACAAGCCAATAGTCCCTGCCGTTGCTGTGCGGTATAGCAGTAAGCTTTTCGGCTAACCTGCTATGCAGCAGCATGTTTTTCTGGTCTGCGACCACAGCGCCCAGTCCGCTTTCCAGGCTCATATCTACAACTGTATACCTCAATTCAAAGCTATGGTCTTGAACAAGGACTCCCAGAGTACACAAATCGTACATTGGCTCGTCTTCCGGGTAAGCGGCGTGATAGAGCGCAAAAACATAGTAGCGATGCGCCTGACCTGGCACCGGAACGATCATGGCTGGCTGGCCGATGGCATTCTGACAGTCAACAGGACTAAAGTCGCCGCCCTTCATTGGCTGATGGTTTCTGTTCCAGATCGTCCTGCCGTTGGTGTAGAAAAGAAGCTCCCCTGTTTCCCGGTGGGAAATGACGGCGCTACCGCCCTCCGTCCGCATGGCACCATTTGTCAGGCGCATGGGACAGCCGTTGTGGAAACTGAACCCTGCCTTGCTTCCGAAATACCAATTTGTCGCCTCCTTCTGAGCATAAGTTGTCAACTGGAGGAGCGTCATGAGGAGAACAAGGAAAGAAGTTCGTTTCATTTTGTTATAGCCGATAGGCGAAGCGTAGTTTACAGGCTGCACGTTAATAGCTGCTGGTTTGTTTTACTTTAATTCAATTGTTAAGATGAAAGCAAAGAGTACAGCGCGCAAAGCTAATAAGAGACACTAGTTTCGGTTTGATAAGTGAGCTTTCAATAACAGTATATATTTGATTATAACAACTTGACACTGGGTGGCACAGCTACCGTAAAGTTGCGGCTGTAACCTGTTATTCTTTATTTTGCAGGTATTCTTCAGTTTTAAAAGAGTCAAATCCTGCTTGTTTTAGTTTGGCTGTTAAAGTAGCACAAACTTCTTTGCTTGCAACTACACCAAACTCCTTCTGATAATCGTGGTTTGTGACCAGAATGTAGTCAGATGCATGAAGGAGCTTTACTGTGTCGCTGTTTAAGCCGGCCAAAGTATCATCAAAGTCAGCGAATCGTTTCGGAAATAGCTCTTCCATCCATTGTATAAACTCGCCTCCTTTTATTTCTTCTTTGCTGTAAATATAGAAATAGTGACCGTATTGGTAAGGATAGAAAAAGCCAGCTTTAGGGTAAATGAGCAGCTCTTGCTCTACCTTCTTTCCAAGGCCGAACCAAGTGCTTTTTTCTTTTTCGAATAGTTTAAACCTTACATTCTGTTCCCTTAATTCATCAAGAGACATTACATACTGGTAGTCTGGAAGGATAAACTGATAAATGCTGTAACCATCAAGCCTGAGAAGTTCATACACGAACGTTTCTTCAATTTCTGAATCAAAATCAACACGAGTTTTGACTTCTTTTCCAACAGAATGAAACAAGGCAATAAAGTGCTTCTTTTTCAAATGATTATAGTATATTAACGGTTAGGCTAAACGGCGGCGGAGGTCCTCGGGCGATGTTGGCGTTTAGCAGTTGTTAAGTCTATTTATTCTCTGCAATGCCCGTACGTCTTTTTTCTGTTTGTGACCTGTTTTAGGAAATTTATCAAAACAGCTGATGCACTAAAGCTGAAACCTGTCACTTATTCTATGAATTTAAAAGGCAAAGCTTCATTGAAACGGCATGATGGCCTCTGAATCAACTTCATTAGGCAATGTTATTTTCTTCTGTAAACTACAGAGGTGCCATCGTTGCCGTCAGTCCATATGTATAACAGGTTGTTTTCTACTTTAAAGAAGCTCTTGATAGAATTTGTCTCATTGTCATAAACAACCCTGTTATAAATCTTATTATCCAAATTGCTAGTTTCTTTGACAATGCTGTACAAGCCGCTCCTTGTTAGTTGCCAATTAGAAATAATTTCATAGCTACTATCTGTGAACTTCATTATAGAACCATTGCCAGGAGAATAATCAGTTAAAGCACCAGTCATGCCATTAGACGCTGATTTCATTTCCCATTCACCAACTATAGAATCATTTGCTATATTTTCTTCGTCGCAACTTGAAAAAGAAAGCATTATAATTAAAAATAGCGGGAGTAAATACCTTTTCATTTTGACGAATTTGTTGAAGAGTTATAACAAGGGTTTGTATGCAATTTTGGAACGGTCACTTTATTACTGTTACTTTTATTTAGATGACTCTTTGTAAATTCAATAGGTTGCACTTGTAAATTTAAATTGTTAAAAATTAAACCTAACGGTACTCGTACATGAGGTGAGCGAGGCTTTCAGCCGAAGCTTTGCTCATGTGTATGGTTAGGCAATTTTCCTTACACTTGCTGAATCAAAACCATTGCTGCCATAGAAAAGCTTCCTTTTCCTTTTCATCCTTCTCAACTTTATTCCAATGTTTATTCAACGGTGTTGAAAATTCTTCCCCACCTGATTTTGTCAAAGAGTCCACCATACTCATTTGAGGACATCCATATGAAGACTGCCTTACCGACAATGTGGTCTTCTGGCACATAACCCCAGTAGCGGGAGTCAAGGGAGTTATGGCGGTTATCACCCATCATGAAGTAATAATCCTGCTTGAAGGTGTACTGCTTTACCTCTTTGCCCTCAATGTACAGCTTACCATCTTTTACAATTGCATCTTTGTTGTGCTCATAGCCAAGAATAGCCTTCTGGTAGAAAGGAAGCGACTCAGATGTTATGGCAACGGAAGCCCCCTTTTGAGGGATGTAGACCGGTCCGAAGTTGTCTTTGTTCCAGTTCAGACTTGGCAAATGAGGAAACACATCCCCAGGTGCGTCCTTCTGCTCCCACAGGGAGACATCCTTTATGAAGGCAAGCGATTTAAGCTGTGCTGCCAACTCAGGAGTGGCGTCAATCACATACCCCGCCTTCCAAAGCATCACATCATTTACCCTGATGCCTCTGTCAAGTAAGAACTTCTCACTTAGCCGCTGGTCTGATTTAATGTAGTACTTGTATTGTGCCTGCGCTGGCATAGCAACTGGCTTGCCATTTATGTACACTTGCCTGTCACGGATTTCAAGGGAGTCGCCTGCCAAGCCGATGGCACGCTTGATGTAGTTGGTGCGCAGGTCGGCAGGGTGCTGCTCCTCTGGGGGAAAGTTAAACACCACTACATCGTTGTGCTTTACCTCTGAAAAGCTTGGCAGTCGGTAAGAGGGAAGCTGTATGGCATCTGAGTATGAGGGAATGTCCGTTCCCCAGATGGTCTGGTGCGTAAGCGGCACCTGCAAGGGAGTGGCAGGCGTGCGTGGACCGTAGTGAAGTTTGCTCACAAACAGAAAGTCCCCCACAAGGAGCGACTTCTCCATCGATGGCGTGGGGATAGTGTAGGCTTCAACTGTTCCCCATCTTATCAGGCTTGCAGCCACCACGGCAAACAAAATGGCATCCCCCCACTCTCCGGCAAAGCTCTTTTTCTTTTTAGGCTCTGTTACGGATGGCTTATTTTTGAAAAGCTTTAATTTCATAAAGACAATGTATTATAATTTTTGAAGAAGCTTATCATGCTGCTCACTCATTTTGTAACCGCCTTTACTTACATCTTCATTCATTTTATTTTTTGATTTTGCTTAACGGTCTTGTACAGGCAACGGGTGAGGCATTAGCCGAACATGATGCCTGTGCTGTGTTGCACTAAACCTTCGGTAGTTCTTTTGTAAAAAGCAGCGGATAAGGGCTATCTTTTGGATTCACTTTAAAGCATAAAAAGATGAAAAAAAAGAGCCTACCCTTATCCAGACTGCTTGCTCTAATGTAGCAGGATTCAGCGAGCTTTACGAGAAGTTCTCTAAAAAAATCACCGTGGCTGGCCGGGGCCAGAGCACCCTCTCCAACTACGCCCGCCACCTGGCCAAGGTGGCCCTGCACTTCAACTGCCTGCCTACCCAGCTGGACCCAGATCAGATCAACGACTACCTCTACCTGGTAAAGCAGGAGCACTGGAATTGCAACAGTTTACTGTAGGCTTTTTTCAGGCAGCCATCGTTTTGTTAAGGAAGAAGTTTTCAAACTGGCAGGGTGTCAGGTAGCCTAATGCCGAATGTCTCCTTTCCCTGTTGTAGAAGCCTTCGATGTATTCAAATACAGCCAGCTTGGCTTCTTGCCTGGTGTTGAATTTTCGGTGGTAGATCAGTTCTGTTTTCAATGTCTTGAAGAAGCTCTCGGCTACAGCATTGTCCCAGCAATTACCTTTCCGACTCATGCTCTGCACCACCGGTACCCCTGCCAGTTGCTCTCTGAAGGCACTGCAGGCATACTGCACACCCCGGTCCGAGTGGAACAGCAATGATTCTGTCACTGGCCTGTTTCTGACCGCCATCCGGAAGGCCGCCACCGTGGTCGACTCCGCATCCATCGTCTCACTCAAAGCCCAGCCCACTACCTTTCTATCGGCCAGGTCCAGTACCGCCGTCAGGTAGAGCCATCCTTCTCGTGTTTTTATGTAAGTGAGGTCCGATACCCATTTCTGGGCCAGCCGCTGGGCACTGAAGTCCCGGTTTAAATAATTGCTCGCTACAGAAAAGCCATGGTCGGAGTCTGTGGTCTGCACCCGGTATTTTTTTCTTACAATGCTTTGAATGCGGTGCTTTCGCATCAGCCGGGCCACTCTCGGTCTGGAGGCCATGATGCCCTGCTCGCGCAGCTCGAAACTAATGCGGGGGCTGCCATAGCGGCACTTGCTCTGCCGGTACACTTCTTTCACAGAGGCAAGAAGCTGTTGCTCTTTTCGCTCCCTTCGCCCCACAGGGTGCTTGAGCCAGTAATAGTACCCGCTTATGCTGACACGCAGCACCCGGCACATCTTCTCAACGGGAAATTGGTACCGGTGCTCCTTTATGAATCCGAATACCGCCCGTCTCCCTTGGAGAAGATGCTCACCGCCTTTTTTAGGATGTCACGCTCCAGCTGCGCCTCCCTGAGCTCCTTTTGTAATCGCTTGATCTCTTTCTGGTCATCTGTGAGCTCGGCAGTCGGCTGCGCAGGCCGGCGCTGCTTGTTGCGCCATTTGCTCAATCTGCCTGGATCTATGCCCAGCTCATCGGCTACTTCTTTTACTGATCCCCTGGCGTAGCTTAGCTCCACGGCCATCTGCTTGAAGGAGTCGTCGTAAACACGTTTTTCCATATAGTCAAAGTTAACAGTTTATAGTAAACTGCCCTTCTTTAACCCTACAGTCAAAGGTAGCAACTTCACACAACACCCCTTCCGACGCTTACTTCAAGTTCACCGTCTACTCCCTGCGCTACGTCTTCCGCATGGAGGGCCTCAAAGACAAGCGCATCGAGCTACCCACCCTGCGGCAAGACCGCAAACTGCCCGTCGTGCTCAGCAAGCCCGAGGTCAAACGACTGCTCTCTGCACCCAAACTACTCAAGCACCGCGTGCTGCTGGCTACCCTCTACGGCTGCGGGCTGCGCAATTTCGAGCTGTGCAACTTAAAACTCCCCGATGTGGACTTTGACCGCAGGATGCTGCATGTGCGCCAGGGCAAGGGAGGCAAGGATCGCTACGTGCCCCTGAGCGAGCACCTGATCCGCGGCCTGCAAGCCTACATCCAGGCCGAGTGCCCGCAACAGTGGCTCTTCAACGGGCAGGTACAGGAAAATGAGCAGGGGCTGCGCGACAGGCGCTACACCACCGTCGGCGTGCAGTGGGTGGTACGGGAGGCCAGAAAGGCAGCCGGCATCCAAAAGCAGGTTACCCCCCACACGCTGCGCCACACCTTCGCCACCCACCTGCTGGAGGACGGCCTGGACATCGTCTCCATCAAGGAGCTGTTGGGCCACGCCTGCATCGACACCACCATGGTCTACCTGCATGTGGCCCAGGGCGGCCGGAAAAAGCCCTTCTCCCCGCTCGATACGCTTTATAGCTAGTGCGGGCAAAACACGAAGTGGCCGATGTGTTGAGACAACACTGGCAAAAGGTGGAGCGCCACCCGCAGATCAACGCCTGGCAGCTGCGCACCCTTGGAGCCATCATGCGCTGCCGCACTGGGGCCATGGGCGGGCACGTGGACGCCTGCTCTGACTGCGGCCAGGTGCGCGTGAGCTACAACTCCTGCCGTAACCGCCACTGCCCCAAGTGCCAGGGCAGAAAGCGCGAGCAGTGGATACAGGCAAGGGAGGCCGAGCTCCTGCCCGTGCCTTACTTCCACGTGGTCTTCACCCTGCCCGATACGCTAAACCAGTTGGCCCTCTGCCAGCCAAAAGTTGTCTACAACACCCTCTTTGAGGCGGCCTGGCAGACACTGCTCACCTTTGCCGGGGACAAAAAGCACCTGGGGGCAAGGCCGGGCATGGTGGCCGTGCTCCACACCTGGGGGCAGACCCTCTCGCTGCACCCGCACCTGCACTGCGTCGTGCCGGGCGGGGGCCTGCGTGAAGACGGCAAGTGGAAGGGAGCCCGCAGCAAAGGTAAGTACCTCTTCCCGGTGAAGGCCATGAGCCGGGTCTACCGGGCTAAGTACGTGCAGCTGCTCAAGGCAAAGCTGCCCGATGTGGAGAAGGCACTGATCAGCGCGCTGTTCAAAAAAGAGTGGGTGGTGTACGCCAAGCGCCCTTTTGCAGGACCTGAGCATGTGGTGGAGTACCTGGGCCGCTACACCCACAAGATCGCCGTCTCCAACCACCGCCTCACCCAAGTAGACGCACAGACAGTGAGCTTTTCTTGTAAGGATTACCGGCAAGGAGCGCGCAAGTTGGAGATGAAGCTGGAGGCAATGGAGTTCATCCGCCGCTTCTCCCTCCACATCCTGCCAAAGGGTTTTGTCAGGATACGCCACTACGGCATACTCAGTGGCACGGGCAAGCAAACGGCCATTCCGGTGATCCGGCAGCAGCTGCCCGAGGAGAAGAAACGGAAAGTGGAGCCCCGCCAGCTGGAGGAATACAACCCGCTCCTCTGCCCCTGCTGCAAGAAGGAGACGATGGTCACCCTGCAGGTGCTGGCCAAAAGGGGGCCGCCGCAGGGCCTGAGGACAGAGCGTGAGTACCGGCAGTTCGAAAAAGGGATCTTAAAAAAACAACCACCCGAAGGTGGCCTGGCGCAGCTATGCCCACTGCGAAGGGAAAGCCATGAAAAAAGCGAAAACAGGAAACAAAAAAGGGAAGAGCACCTTCCACCACCACACGCAAGGCGCCACATCCGGTGCGCGATGGCTATAAAGCAGCCTTCCTAAAAGTATCTAAAGCAAACTCTTTCCGACTTAAAACCCATAACAGGCTGCCCGGTTAGTGCAACCACGGCTTCATTGTCGGCACTCCGTACCCAACGAAGCCTTAGTTGTTAGCCTTAGTTATTTTCTAGGGAACAGGTTTAGGCAATTCTTTTACATATTCAAAAATTTGCTGAATATCCTTTTCAGTGAGAAAGCTGAATTGTTCGTTCTCTTGATATATCAATCCTATTCCCTTTGCATTCTTATTGTTTGGTTGTGCCTCCTTGTCGATATGAACAGATGTCGTTAAACGTTTGCTGAAATCTTCTTCGGTTAAGTCAACCATGCCTTCCCATGGAGGTCCAACAAATTCTTCCCATGTGTCATGGCAGCTACTGCAGTAGTAATCAACAAGGGTCTTTCCCCAATCAGAGTCACCAGGGGAACTTTTATTGAATCTGCCTCCGAAATAGACCAATCTGTCATTGTCGAAGAACAAAAGGTCAGGTTTCCCTTTTTCCCCTTTTGCTGTATTATAAAAGTTTTTCCTTACAAGGAGTTTCCCTTTTTCATCAAAGTATTTCCAGGTTGAGAAAGGGTTCGTGTCAAGCAACTCACCTTCAACAAGCTTCTTTCCGTTGTATGACAGCTCAAATTCCCTACCTTCTTGTGAAACCTCCAAATCCACAGCAGGCTTGACTTTATCCTTGCAACTCAGGAGCAAGAACATCAAGATAGCAAAAAGGAGAATCAAGTTTTTCATACTAATCAAGCTGCTTTCTCTATTGTATTTGATTAAGGCTAACGGCTAGTGTACACGACGGCGAAGGCCATCGGCCGAGGTGACGTTTATACCTGGTTAGAGCTTTTTTTTTCTATTTTTGAATCTCACCAGTTGCCAAATTCACCCAGAAATTGAAATACATATTTCTCCCGTCCGCAACTACCCTCAGTTCATCCAACTCTTTATTATTCTTAAGGAAGGAACTATGAATAGCGTTTACGAATATCAATTTCTGTCCATTTGAATTTACTGCAGATAGGAGCTGATAATAGTAAGCCTCTGGTTCAAATAGGTAGTTGGAGTTCTTTATCATTTCTGCATGATGCGGGCTTCTCTGAATTTCTTTATTTATCTTTGGTTCAAGGGCTTTATTCTTTTCCTGTACATACCTTACAATAAGTCGGTTCAAGTCCGCAATTTCCTTTTTGTCAATATGTCCCGGACGAAGCGTATCCCCTTTTCCTACAACACCTATGTATTCTTCGTAGTCAAGTTGATAATATTTGCCTTCGCGTAAAGGGTCATTAGTTTGGGCTTGCAAACTTGCTCCTAAAGCAACTAGACTAAGTGCTAGGAACAAAGCAATAGACATGGATCTGGATGCTTTCATATTTTTAAATTAGCTCTAACGTTACTCGTGCAGCCGAAGCCCGAAGCGTAGCGAGGGTTAAAGCTGCACTTTGTTAGCGCTTGGTGCTTTTTCATGCTTGATAGACGTTCACGAAAAGCGAATTAAATATTCAAGCACAATCAAAGCTGGTATTGTAAATGGTAGCAGTATCGAAAACCAAAATCCAAAATTGAAAAGCCTTTGTCGAAATACTTCACTATTCACCTCGTTAAAGTTGTTATCAACTACATAGCCGAGACTGTAAAATAAATTGGCTATAAGCATCATAATCAAATAACCAATACCTTGAAAGAATGTCGTAAACAATGTTACTTCAAAGCTATTGTCGTAGGGAGCAATCAAGATTCCTCCTAATATAGCATAAGAAAAAAAGGCTGTTATACCTGCGACGATAAGCCCCATATTATACTTTGCTCTTTTACTTTCCCACCACTCTCTGACCGCCAAAGCATTTGTGTCCTTTACTTCTGATAATTGTAATGAGTCGTCACGTCTTGAACCTTTCACCGAAAACGACTTAATAGCAAGTATAGCCACTATGAAAAGCAAGATTGTGAGCCCAACAGTTATCATCTCATTGATTGTTATTTATCTTTAGCATCTCCGCTAACGGCAGTTTGTCTAAAAACCTCTGCCCGTTTCTTGGTTAAAGATAGTGATTTGTAGATATATTGCACTAGAGGAAGGGATTTTTATACGTTGGCTGTAGCCCCGCCAGCAGGCCCCAAACATGGCTTTTAGGGTCCACAACACGCTTAAAGAGGCGGCATAGTAAGCCAGCAGCCGCTCCAAGCCGACGATATTAAAGATGCGGCGCAGGTTGTAGGCCATCAGCATCAGGCCCACGTCAGCCGAGGCGCGTTCCATTCCCTGCTTGGTGAGCACGTAGCTGTAGCCCCACTGCCGCTTGAGCGTGCCGAAGGGGTGCTCCACGATAGCCTGCCGGCGCTTGTAAAGATCAGGCTGTGCGGCGATGTTCCGCCGGTTTTGCTCAAAGACCGGCGTGTAGGTGTTGCGCTCGATGAGCTTGCCGTTCCTGGCTGTCGTGCAGTGGTGACGCACCGCGCACGTCTTGCAGGCCTTGGTGCGGTACTGGTGGAAGCTGGTCGGGTGAGCCCGGCTCAGGTGCTTGGTGTAGACGTGCCCGTTGGTGGTGAGCGTGTGGCCTTCGGGGCAGGTATAGGTATCGCTTGTGTGGTCATAGGCGAAGTGCTCTACGTTATAGGCTGGGTCCGGCGCGTTGGATGCGGGCGCAGGCACGGCCACCAGTGCCGTGATGCCCAGCCCCTGGGCGGTCTCCAGCTCCGAGCCAGCATAGTAGCCCTTGTCAAAGAGGGCCGTGAAAGAGTGGTTGCGCACGATGCTCTTGGCCCGCCGAAGCATGCCTCCCATCGCCAGGCGATCGTTGTGGTTGGTGACGCGGTAGTCGAGCAAAAGGCAATGCCGGGCGTCTACCGTGGCCTGCACGTTGTAGGCCACTTCGGTGATGGTGTTTCTAATAATCAGCTGCCGGCTCTCGGCATCGGAAGTGGAGACCTGGTCCTCACCCGAGTCCTCCAGGTAGCGCAAAAGTCTCAGGTAGTGCTCGCGCCGCAGCGCGTGGCGGGCCATGGCGTCCAAAAGCGGCTCCACCTGGTTTGTCTGCGCCAGCGCCTGCTGTAAGTCCGAAAGCCTCTCTTCGATGTAAGTGAGGTGGCGGGCAATCTTGCCCCGGTTGTAGTTGTTCTTCTTGGAGTTCTGTGCCCGCAGCTTGGTGCTATCGCCGGCCAACAGCTCGCCGCCGATCAGGTCAAAGTGCTGCGCCATTTTCACGGTGGCCCGGAAGACACGGGTGATGGCCTTTGAGTTGTTCTTGCGGAAATTGGCGATGGTGTTGTGGTCAGGAGCCAGCTGGCCCAAGAGCCACATCACCTCCAGGTTGCGGCCGCACTCCCGCTCCAGGCAGCGTGAGGAGCGGATGCGGTTCAGGTATCCGTAGACCAGCAGCTTGAGGAGTATGGACGGGTGGTAAGCAGGTCGCCCGTTCTCGGGGAAGTCGGTGCGGAAGCCCAGCTTCTCCAAAGGCAGGGAATCGACGAAGGCGTCGATGAAGCGGACCTCGTTGTCCGGGGAGATCAGCTCCTGCAGGCTGGCCCCGCCACCGGGAGGCTCGTCCCGGCTATAGGCTTGCTTGAATTTCATAGCGCAAGTGGATAAGTGTCTTATCACTTAGCCACTTAGCTTGATAAAAGTTGCAGAAAGTAAGATGTTATTAGACAGTCTGACGGTTTTGTGTATACCTTGTGCGAGGCCATCAGCCGAAGCATAGGGTATAAACTGTGTTGGCTAAAGTATTTTTATTTTTAAGTATTGATAATCATTGTTGAGATCACCGTCTTCATCCCAGAATGCTTGAGCGTGTAGCACTTTTACAACAAGTGTAGATGGGTTTAACCAAAAAACTTCCTGTGGCTCTAATGCGACCATCCACTTACTGAAACTTGCGTCCAATTCTTTTTTGACTTTCTGGCCGTCTTCAACCTTATACAATTGAAAGTCGGAGCTTAAGTCATAAGGATTCGTGTAAATAGAAACTATGTATTTACCGTCAGGCGAAAAATAAGGATAGTCATTGAAGCTGATTATTTCCTTTCCATTATCTGAGCTGTACAGCATATACTCTCCATCTTCATAGTAACCAATGGATAAAAGATAAGCATTTAAGTAGCTAACATGTCCCACATAGTTGTAGACTTTCATGCTCTCTTCGGCATTGGGGGAGCTTACATATTCTACTTTCCCGTTGCCAGTAGTTACTGCAAGTACTGAGTCTTTACTTGACACTAAAGCATTTTGACGGTTAACAAAATGATCATCTTTACTTTTTGCTTTCTCAAATTCTTCCTTGTCAATGATATTAATCAAGACTTTGTCCTTCAACTGAACTTGGTTATGGGTTTCATACAGATCCTTAGTTTTAAGCTTAATCTGGGTGAGCGACCCAATATCTGCTTTTGGCAAATACACTACTTCCCAACCTGAAGAGGCGACATGCTGACCATTTCTTATAAAGCTTCTGCCAATCCGCTCCTTGATTTGGTACCAGTTTTCTTCGTCACCGATTACTTCCACTCTATACCCATACTCAAGTGTGTCAAGTATAGCAGATTCCTGGTCTGGCTTTTCATATATGAAACTACCGCTGGACTTTACAACAAATAGCTTCTTGATGGTAGGAATTTCATAAACATCAACATTTTTCTCTACAGCAGCCTTCTCTGAAGAGTTATGTTCTTTTGGTTCATTTTCTGAGTTACTTGAAGTATCAGAATTTGAGCAGCTTAATGCAGTGAATGCAGTAAACAGAAAGAAGAAAACAGCTTTTATTTTCATTTAATATTGTAGCCAACGGACTTGGACAGCCTAAGCCCGCAGCGTAGCAAGGGTTAAGGCTGTGTTGGGTTCTACGGTGTTTTTCTTCTTTTATTAGAAAAGAGTATTTTGATTTATAGGTTGATTTAGCTTAAATTTCATAGGACTTCCTTCTATTATTTGCACTTCATTAAGCTTTTTTAAATAAGAAGTCATTTGTCTTGTACTCCAATTAATTTTAACCCTTTTTAGAATATCTTTAGAAGTGAATACCTGTCCATATTGCAGTAAAAAAATGATTTTTTCTTTCACTAATTCTTCTTCGTTATTTTTAGATTTTGCTTCAACCTTGTAATTATTTTGGGGAACATCGAATAAGGGTTCATTGACATTTGAACCAGCATGTTTCTTAGTTGAGTATGTAGATTTATCAACATTTTGCAACTGTTCTACCGAAAAATAACTATTTAAATCCCACGATTTTATCAGGCTATTTACAAAATTAATTCGTTCATCAATAATCTGTATTTCTTCTCCAAATAGTCTGAAATTTTCAATTTGTAGAGGCTCAACTAATAGTAAGTCATATTTATTTTCAGACATATACTTTTGTCTTAACTCCATTAACAATCTGCCAAGTGCATTAACCCCAACTAATGTGTTGTCATTATGTATTTCTCTTACTGCACCCCAAAACCTATCTTTTCTAGAGTCTTCAACAATTTGTTTTGGATATGTTTCTTCTAATAGTTTGCCAAATTTGATAAAGTTTTGAGCAAGTTTAACTTGCAAAGACCATCTCATAATTGCTATCCTAACACTATCCCAATCTTTTCGAGTATGGGTTCTATGCGGTTTACTTTTCATTTTGGCAGTCATTGGGCTTTTTTCATTGATGATTTGCCGTTGTACATCGGGCAAGTCGGGGAATCTACAGGCCTGATATAATGCCTCTGACGTCAAAATTTTATGACCATTAACTACTAATGGGTAGCCTGAACACATATTTGAGAGCCCACCAAATGCTTCATTGGTTTTTCTAAACCAAACTACTTCTTTATCATTATACTCCCTTGAACTATATTTTTTCTCAATACTTATCATAAACCAGTCCTTTCACTACTAAAATTTCGTCATTTCAAATTACAAAACTATCGTTTATTGACGAATAAAGGTGTAAAGCCCCCTCCTCTGTACCAAAAAACTAAAGGAGTATTATTTGCAACATTTCTCCAAGTGAAAATCAAAGCACCAAATCCAAAATCTTTATAAGCTGGTAATGAGTATCCTAAAGGGCGTATATTTGTCATTGTTACATTTGAATTCCTTAGTATCTCTATACCTTTCTTTAAAAAAATCAGTTCTAATCGTTTTCTATTATCAGATGAAGAATAAAATTCTTCTGTATTTACATCACTTCTGAAAAAGTCTGAACTATAACTGGAGAACCCTTTAGATTCAGCATGTGCATTAGCTTCATTCTCTACTTTTTCTTTATACTCATATACAAAATCAGGTAGATTCTCTTCAACTGGTTTTAAGGCTGCAGCCTTAAACCAATAGATTGAAAGAACATTGATTAAATTTTTAAAATCATCGCTTACATTATAATAGAACTGCCCTAATTTCTTATAATAATATTTCTCTGCTATGAACATATAGAAAACTGTTAAATCAATTTCTTTTGACCTTAGTTTTGCTAATCTATCTTTTCCTGCCTCTGTTGCCCAGTCTTTCAGGTTATTAAAAGAAGTATTCCCTGTACATAGAACATCATCAATGTATATATTATGCTTATGTGAAATTGACCCAAGGTTGTCAGAATTATAATTGAAGTTCTCCTTTAAAACTTCAAATAACAATTCAAGAAGCTTTTTCTGACTTTTACCTTCTGCTTGTAAATCAAGAAAGTTTGAATTGTCAAGAAGTTCTCTATGAGTAGAATAGCCAAAGTTTTCCTTTAGCTTCTCAATTATTCCTTTAAGAAATTTCTTAACTCTTTCTTTTGAAAAATATACTTTACTAAAAATGTGATTCAATTCATTTAAAATAAAAATCTTTTCATCATCTGGAAATTGATTAATCCAAGTTATTATAGCCTGCTCTGAAACACCAAGACCTTCATCTTCTCTGTAATCCTTTATGATTTGATGTAGTTGTTTGATTTCTTTTTCCATGAATTTTATTTTTCTTAAATACCGTAGAACGGTTAGTATATGCAAAGCACGCAGCGTAGCAAGGGTTTTGTATATACAGGGTTATGTCTTGTCATTTTTCATTCATCCCCCTAATACGTTATCACGAATTTTTCAATTTCTGCCCAATCGTCGGATGGTTGCTTATTCCCGCCTGTGTGCCAAGTGTTGTAAACTAAAGTACCTGTCGGACTTTTAAAGAGGCTGAAAGTTCTATCTTTTGGTTTTAATTCTTTGTTTAATGGATAGGTCAATCCGAATTCTGTGAAGTTTTTATTGTTAACTTCAATGATTTTTTCGTAACCAAGGAGCTCAAATATTTTGCAATAAAGTTTTCCTACAGAAGTGATTACTTTAAGTTCTGAATGTTTATTAGCTTCTTCTGCTATCAACATTAACTCTTGCAGATACTGCTTGCACTCCTTTTTATTTAGGTTTAGCTTTGCCCAACTTTTAGAATGCCAATAACAGATTTCCAAAGCGAAAGGATTAAGATTACTACTGGAACCTGTTTTTATTTCTACTAAACGGTTTATCCATTGGTTTCTATGTTGCCACCAAGTTCCGCCTAAATTGTCGCTGAAAGTATCTAAGTATGGGAATTTTTCTGCAAAGTTTTGATAGTCGTTTATTGCATTACCTAACTTTACAAAGCTTCCTGTGTGCATATCTTGAAGCTCTCCAATTACTTGACCCGGATTAAGATTAAGAATGACGCAACTGTTTTTGAATGGGTTTCCAAAATAAGGTTCTAATAATGCATTAGGTACTAATGCTTGATTGTCCTTGCCAGAATAAATAGTTGAAAAAATATCCCTGTTGTAAAATTCGTGCGGTTCTTTACTCCATTCTTTGATGGACTCATTCCAATTATTTAACCAATTCTTCAGTATCATATCATTCTGATTAAGTTGCCGTTTTTTTCTCTTAATTCATTTTTCCCATCCTTTCTGGTTATATGGATTTTTTCGCCACTCCATACAGCATTAACTGCGTTACCTGTCCCAATTTTTCGGATTAGGTTGCCACGTTCATCTTTAAGTTCAACGTAGCCGTTTTTCAATGTTAGTATCATTTTAAAAGAGTTTTTTAAACCAATTTGCATTGCCTTCTTCAATTGCCTGCGGCAATTTATTTTTATCGTAAAATTCAATCTCCATTCTCCAGAATTTTTTAAGATTTATAGAACCTGAAATGGATGCCGGGTTAATGGCTTTGATTACAGAAACATCAATATTGGCTGAAAAATCTACTGTTTCTTCAAAGACTTCCAAAGTTTGATTGCTATGTTCTCTTGCCTGAAATATTGTTTTAAACTTTGGCAAATCAGCTGTAAATAAAACTGCTTTTCTGGCTCTTGCTAAGTCAATTGGGCTTTCTCCGAATTCTTTAATCCGTAAAGTTTCCATATTACTGTCAGAGGAACTTCCAACTGTTCCGCCCTTAAAGCCAAAAGATGTATTAATCTTTTTCCCAATTGCCTCTTTAATTACTATTCGCTTTGCGCCCAAAAATGTAAGGATAGTAATCATTTCTTCAAGAATGATATCCTTGATTAATTCTACTGAGTTCTTTAATGGAATTAATTTATTTGAAAGCTTTGGATGTGTAATATAAAGACCAGTATCAAAAACTCCGAACTCACCTGATAAGTGAAAACTTTTAGGTACATTGTTTCTTTCAACAATGATTAATTCACTTCCACCACCTGATTGCATTAGCTTTTTAAGAACATCTGTACTAAAGTTAGGTACACAGTCAATTATCGGGCTGAACAGAGATTTTGGCTCAAGGCTATAATTCCCTTTTGTACTTGCGTTATTAAAAGATATGCCGCCTAATGCCCAGTCTAAACATTCACTATCCGTTTTAAACCAAGAGTTATAATTTTCATTGTATAAAAATTCTGCTGCGGTTGAAACGAATGATTCTTCAATCTCATTAATTTTATTCAATGCTTTCGATTCAACTTTTCCTTTTAAAAATGAAGGAACCGCTAAAATTGGAGATGTTGCAACTTTTGCAACCGTAACTACATTTTCTATCCCTTTCTTTGTCAAAGATGATATGGGTAATTTAGAAGTTGCCGAATGAACAAAATTGCTTTCATTTACCCTGCTATAACTTCCTTCTGAAAAATCAGGAGGAAGCTTGTCAACTATTGCTATATATCTCATTTTTATTAATTTTTATTAGACATAACGTTAGGCCAGATGGTGTCTCGTTGGAGGGTCGCTGTGCTCTGCAAGGTTCCTCCAATGGCATCTGGACGGTGTTGGTCGAGGGGGTTTTCCCTTTCTTCTCCCGGATTAATGCGAACTTTTTCTTTTTATTTCAAGGGAAAACACCCTGCATGGTTGGGTTATTTTCTCCTATTAAAATCAACTTCTAAGTGGCGCTTTAGCCCTATGGCAATACTGTTAATAGTGAGGTATTAGCAATGTTGCCAGAGGCGTCAGGCCCCGGGCTGGCAACCACCAAAAGAAAGACTAACTCTATCATTGGCCTCTCTATTGCCAGCAACTCTCTGTAAAAGAGCCACCCTGGCCGAAGTTCCATACTTGACTTTGTCATTTCCCAAGTATAACTTCGCCCCACTGTAAGTCTTGCCTGGACGCCCCCGTCCGAAAGCCAGCTTTCTCCCGGCACCGCCGAAGCAAGACTCACGGCCTAAACTCCATTTATGCCTTTGGCTCTTTTCCTGATCGTTGCCCGGCTTTAGTGGCCTTTGATGCCGCCCAGCCCTAAAAAAAGCCTGAAAGACACGCCACTTTAAAACCTGAAAATAAGCCCAATCACGGCCAACGTTCTCGTACAGGCAATGGGTGAGGCAGTAGCCGAACATAATGCCTGTGCTTTGTTACCTGCTTGAGTTCTTCTTTTTCTTGTTAATGATGATGAGATATTTTCAAGAGAAAAAATACTCTGTCATCTCGTCTAAAAATTCTTTGTCCGTTATGGGCAAACCAGATTTAGAACCCAAAACGGAATCTATATTACATTTAGGGCAAACTGCTGTCATTCCACCATCACTTTCTTCAAACCATTCCTTAATTTCATTTGGAGCAAAAGTGTTTTGACAGTAAAAGCATGCACAAACCTCACTCGCTAGCACTTCTTCTCTATGAGAATAACAATGAGTATGGGCTTTTATCAAATAGTCTACACTATACTTCATTTTCATTCATACTTTTCTCTTACAGGTAACGGGTTAGTGCAGCTGATGGGCGAAGCGTAGCTGAGCATAAAAGCTGCATTGGGTTAGGGCTTGTTGTTTTACTGACTTACTCTTATAGGTTCTCTTCTGACCTTACTTCCAAACTTTTCGTTTCTTTCTTTTTCTAATTGCAGGTTGTTACTCAACTGATATAGATTGTTATAGCTGCTACTATCGCTTTGGTATGGTTCTAGAAGGTCATTAGTTTCCTTACTATACACTAACTTTGAGCCCTTTTTATTTATGCTCTCCAGCCTGCCGAGTCCACCACTAAATAGGAGTACCGTATCATCTGGTTGGAACTGGATAAACCAAAATAGTCCATCGTCAAATTGCCAATCGATAACAGCTGAAGCCTGCTGTGATTCTATGCCTTCAAGTGAGTATGCACCGTCATACAGATAGACTTTCTTTTCTTTGTTAAGTCGGGTTATGGTATTTTGTCCGAACTTATAGTGCAGTAAACTTTCTTCTGGTGTACATCCAATGAGCAACAGCAAAGAAAGTAATGTCAAATTCTTTAGTCTATTCAAGTTCATTTCATACTTCACTATTTGCCCTAACGGTTTGCATATGGCTTGTGGCGGTTTCGAAGCACTTTCCTGTCCACCGAAACTAAAGCTGGCTAGGGAGCGAAAACCTTGCTGGCAGCCGTTCACCCGCCATAAGCTATATGCGTTGTTGTAGGCAGGCTTTTTTTATTCTTTTTCAATTAATCCAAGTTCCTTTAATTGTCTTTTTAGGTTATCACCCCAAAAGGTGAATTTCCCATAGAATTCAAGACAGTCTTCAATTGTTTTAGGCTTGTCTAGCTCAGGTAATACAAACTGTTCAAAGTCGAAAATTAAAGAGTCTTTAAATTCTTCTAAGTCCGTGTTGTTAGTTATGGAGTATCCTTGATTGTCTCCAAATTTTCTTTTTTTTCGGTCTGGCAGAAAGGCTCCTTCATCAAGGTGAACCGTCAAATCATTGTATGTTGCTTTTTTCTTATTCTCGTCCTTCACTATTGCTTTCAAAGCAATTCCGATATTGAATCGAAAGTCTACACTGTCTTGTGAGTTCCAGGAATAGTTCTGGAGATTAATTACGTTGAAAAATTCTCCTTTGTCTTTCCACCAAGTTTGTCCAGATGTCTGATAGCCCCATTCTTTTAATGTTGGTTTGAGGTAAGTCTTAATAAATTCCTTCTGTTTCTCTTTTGCAGTCATCTGTTTTTAGCTTGCCTACAACGTACTTGGCTTTGCCGTGGCGTAGCTACGGTAAAGGTGTGGTTAGGCTAAGTAGTTCTTCACATTTATAATTCATACTGCAAGTAAAGCCTGAAGCAAAATATTTTCATCAATTTTTACTTAAGAAGTGTCTATTTCTTAAAGTTAAAAAAGAGTTCTAAGCAAAAGAGCCATTCCTATAATAATAGCCATAAAAGCACCTGCAAACATGCTAATGTTATTCCCATACTTATCAATGACTCTTTCATCTTTATTACTAAAGAGGTAGTACATTATAATAATTCCTAACAGAAGCAACAGTACTCCAAGAACAAGCTCATACCAATCCATTATTATTCTGTCATTTCATTAACTAACATTTTGCCTAACTTGTAGCTAAACGGAAGTCTATTCGGCTTATCTGCACTATGTGCGGAGGAATATTCACCTGTACTAGCAGGTTCTTTCCATAATGTATTTCCTAAAGCCTGCTCCCATTGCATATTCTTTAGCTAATATAGCTCTTTTCTATAAATTGTCAAGCGGGCTCACGATTTTATCCAGCGCGTGCGTCGTCACATGCGCGTAGATCTCGGTGGTTTTGCTGCTCCTGTGCCCCAGCAGCGTCTGGATATAGCGCAGGTCCGTTCCCTGTTCCAGCAGATGCGTGGCGAAAGAATGGCGGAGCGTGTGGGGCGTGACCTTAGCCTTGATTCCAGCCCTTTCCACACAGGCCCTGAAAACATTGCGCGTGCTGTCAACCGTGTACTGCCCGCCAGACTGCCCCTCAAATAGCCATTCCTTCGGTCGGTAGGCTTTATAGTAGGCCCTGAGGTTCTCCAAGAGTTTCTGCGAGAGGAGCGTAGTGCGATCCTTCTTACCCTTGCCGCCCCTGATGAGCAGCAGGTTGCGCTCTGACTTTACATCCGTCAGTTTCAGATTGATCACCTCGCCAATTCTCAGGCCACCGGAATACAAAAGCTGCAGCAGGCACTTGTGCTTCAGATTATTCGTCGCCGAGAGTATCTTCAACACTTCCTGCTTACTGAGCACCGTGGGCAAACGGTCAGGCTTCTCGGGCCGCTCCACATCGCGCAGCTGCACCTCATGGCGGCCCAGCACCCGCTGGTAATAGAACTTGACGGCGTTGATGCTCTGGTTCACAAAAGAACAGGAGTAGGTGCCCCCCTGCACCATCTGCCGGTGGTACTGGTTGATACCCTCCTCGCTAAAAGCATTTACTTGCTCCATACCCTTGGCCTTATGGCTGTTAAGGAAGCGAAGCAAAAGACTGTGGTAGGTGCGAATGGTGTTCATGGAGTAGTTCAGGAGGTAGAGCTTCTCCAGGTAATCGATCGGGCAGGTGATGTAATTATCCGCTTTCACATACGTCTGCTCCCACAGCCTGCGCAGCAAGAGCACGTCGCGCACCACCAGCTCCGGGCTCAGCCATAGCCAGCCTTTTCCATCGAGCTCCTCGGCCAGTTGCTGCATGTGCTGCCCGCCCTCGGGGATGGCAAAGCACTTCTGCTCCCCCTGCCAGGTGGCAAGGCCGCTGCATTTGAGCGTTTCATATACCTGCTGGCTGTAGCGGAAGGTAACGCTGATAACCGTTTTGCCGCCAGCCGCGAGCATGGGCTGAAGCCTGACCACCGGCAAATCCGGCATCTTCTCAAGTGGCTCCCCACGCTGTTCACCAGCCAGCACAGGCACTAGCTTATTGGGTTTCAGCCTTTTGGGGCGGTACAGGTAGCGCGTGTTCACCAGGGCCAACCCCTGAAAGTGGGTGTGTGTCATCTCAATGGCCTGCGGGCTGTGGTGCATCACAAAGCACTTGTACTGCTTACTGTATTTCACCCAGGGCGCCTCTTTCAACCTGTTGACAATAAAAGGGTTGGGCTTGTGCCATAACCGGATAAACTGCTTTCCCTCGTGTTCTAGCGTGTTCAGGTAAAGGATGGGAGAAGTATGATAAGTCTGCTGCATAGGGCCTATTGTTAATTTTGCCCAAATGTAAACCCCACAGTCAACGCATCCGTTTTATGAAACACCTAAGTGCGTTTCTAAACGCAACTATACGTTTCAAAAAACGGATGTTCCAATGAAGGAGGAAAAGCAGTGCCCGCAGTGCGGCAACAAGTTGAGCGGCAGATTAGACAAGCGCTACTGCTCCAACCAGTGTCGGGCGCAGGCCCACAACGCGAACAGGCGGCAGAATGAGGGGGAGCAGCTCATGCTCAGCCTCAATGCCACCCTACGCCGCAACCGCACCATTCTCCGGCAGGCCAGTCCCCAGGGGAAAACCAGCACTTACCGGCAAGTGCTGGAGATGGCCGGCTTCGACTTCCGCCACTTCACCCACCTCTACCGCACCAAAAGCGGCAACACCTACCACTTCTGCTACGACTACGGCTACCTGCTGCTTGAGGAAGAGAAGGTGATCATCGTCAACTGGCAGCCATACATGGAGCAAGGAAAGTAAAGCAACTGAACAGGTAAATTATCCGCACCTGTGCAAGGCGCTCCCTGTCGTATTGATTCGGTGGCTAGGTTTTACAGGCCCTGTACGGGATATCCCGGTACGCTTCCAGCTTTTAGTAAACTACGCTAGTTGGTAAACAGCAAGTAAAGTAAAGAAGGTTGCGTATGGATGTACAGCTGATGAGTGATCGTACCCATACTTTGAGAGAGACTAAATAACCTGATAGATCTGGCAAAACAAAAAAAGCCTGCAAATGAGATATTTGCAGGCTTTTAATTGATCTTGGTATTGCTACCAGCAGGGAGTAAATGCTGTATTTTATAATGTTTAAACTACAATAACTAGACTTAGAAATAAATTTTCTTACATACTGCAGCCATTACTATTAGCAACAGTAATAATATTGACTAAAAGTATAACCTTCCGTAAATATCTGCATAGCCAAACTGGAAACCATTGGTATCAGAAACCAGAAAAATTCCCTGCTCCACCCCACTCTGAGCAACGGTCCCTGTAGGTAAATTTGTGAGAGGCACAAGTTGCTTACCTGCCGTGTTAATAATAGTAAGGTTTCCATCTAAGTTGGCTACTGCTTTTCCATTAATAAACGGCTCTATATATTTAAAATGAATTGGGGTTAACGCTTCTCCTTGCTTATTTATCAGACCATAATAGCTTTTCTTAGAATTGCTGTTGGGGCTACTCTTCACTAAGAAAGTTTCAGAGGAAACAACCTTAAGGTATCCATAAGTAATTGGGATTACCACTCTGTTTTTGAGATCAATAAGGCCATAAAGTTGGTCTTTCTTAACTGCAACCAAGCCATCCTTAGTAGATTGCGCATCATCATAAATAAATGGAATTACAGTTTTCCCACTTCTGTCGATAAAGCCCACTTTTTTATCAATGATGGATTTTGCTTTTATAATTCCATCTGAAAAATTGTCCTGATAATCTATGTAAACATCTTCAATAAAAGCTAACTGTTGTTGCTGATTTAAAAAGGCACAAGAAAGCCCTTTTTTACCTCCAGTACTCAAAAAATCAGGTGAATACAAGGTGAACAGCTTATCTTTGTCATCAAACTGAATCTGCCGGAATTGAAAATCTATTAAAGTACTTCCATCTAAACCCAAGACTCCCATTTTTCCATCTTTATAAGCTAATACTATTTTATCATCTGGGTAAACCTGTAAACTCTGATGGAGAAATGGAATAATAATCTCGTTTTGCTTATTAATTAGACCCACTTTACTATTTAGTTTTGCGGCGGCAAAACCATTTTCAAAATCGAAAGCTGCTTCATAAAGTATAGGAATAATTAATTTACCAGTTCTATCCATGTACCCATACTTCCTTCCTTCGTCATGTACCACAGCTACGCCATCTTGTTGCTTATCAGCAAAATAGGTAACTTCCTTAATTATTGTTTCGCCCTTATCATCAATATAGGAGAATGTCTTTCCAATAGATATTCTCACAACTCCATCTCCAATTGCCCTTATGCCAGAATACATTAATGGCCTTATCTCCTTTCCCGCTGCATCAAACAGTCCATAGACTTGTTTATACGCCTCATGTGTGACACCAGGCAAATCTGGAACAATCCGCTCATAGTTATATACTACTACATAGTTTGTTAATTTATTATAGGCATCTCTCAATGGAAGAGCAGAAGAATATATAGCAGGAACAATAATTTCTCCACCTTTATTAATGACTCCCTGTTTTCCGTTAAGAACAACAGTTGCTAACTGCCCATCAAATTTCTCTATTTTGTCAAATTGTGGAGCAAGCACTTCTTTACCCTTGTCATTTACTAAGCCATAGAGGTTATTGAGCATCACACGGGCCACCCCTGCATAAATAGGCTCAGCATGTTGGTATTTCGGAGCCACCCGAATGACACCTGTTGAATCAGCATACCCCCAAAGCTTTTGCCGTTTGTAAGGAATAAGCTTTGCCATCTTTAGTTTTATCTTATCTCTATTTTCTTTGTAGAATGCAGGGTTTTCTTCTGGCGCTTCAAAATTTATCTGTGCAGCAACATCCAAATGAAAAAAAACCAGGATGCCAATAAATAAAATCAAAAATGGATTCTTCATATGTGTTTATTTGATTTTTATTGCGCCCAATTAGCAAGTAACAGTGAGCAGAAAAGTTGTGTGCAAATTGTGTGCACATAAAAAAAGCACTTACAAGTTTTACCTTATAAGTGCTTGATAATCAAGTGATCCCGTTTGGATTCGAACCAAAGACCTACTGCTTAGAAGGCAGTTGCTCTATCCAGCTGAGCTACGAGACCATTGTTTAGAGAAATGTAACACTTCCCGTAAACAAAAAATTTCGGAATCTCTTCCGAAATTTTTAAGTCGGGGTGGCAGGATTCGAACCTACGACCTCCACATCCCAAATGTGGCGCGATACCGGGCTACGCTACACCCCGAACTATTGCCTTCAACTCCGGTAGTGTTTGTGACACTGTTAATGTTGAACGCGGTGCAAAAGTAAGCGAAGATTTTAAATTGTCAAAACTTTTTTAAAATATTTTTCGCTTGCGGAGAGGGGGGGATTCGAACCCCCGGTACCCTTACGAGTACGGCAGTTTAGCAAACTGCTGGTTTCAGCCACTCACCCACCTCTCCGGTGCTCTTCCTGCTAAAGAGAATGCAAACATACGACATTACCTTTAACAGCGCAATAGCAATCCCTAAAATTTAAGCCATAATTATTCATTAAAAACAGCCTTTAAAGTATAAGTAATTGATAATATACAGCTTGGCCAATCAAAATAGATTGAAAATTTTATTGATGCCGGCCAAGTTTTTTCGAGCGACCTGCTCATTGCTACTAATTCAGTGGAAATATCAGACTATAAAGCCCAGGTCTGCTGGCAAACGAATAGCAAAACAGTGATTTTATTACTTCATCTGGCAGATATTGCTTCCATTTTATATAGCGTTTGACTTAAAAAGCACCGTAAGAATTATAAAATTCCAGGCGACTGCCTTTGCTTAGCACATAGGCACAACTAAAAGCTATGTATTGTTTAACACATCACTAATGTAAAGCTTTAGTATATTTGTACTCCGATTATGTTTTCCCATGACCTGGTATCAGAGCATTACTTTACTCGAGATCTTGTTCGGCACATTATTTTTTGTGCTGTACATAGGTTATCTGTACCGGGTTTGGAAAGTGGCGAGTTTCTTTAAGCAACGCCCACATGTAGTATGGTTTAAATTCCTGCTTCGCCATTTATACCTCCTACTGATCATAATTGCTATCCTTGGCCCCTCGTTCGGAGCCATGAAAAAAGAAATTAAGACGATAGGAAAAGACCTTTACATTGCCGTAGACCTGTCAAAGTCTATGGATGCGACCGATGTGCAACCCTCACGTCTTGGAAAAGCAAAACACGAGATACAGCGTTTGATCGCCAGGTTTAACTCGGATCGGATCGGTTTAATGGTATTTTCGAACGACGCTTACATCCAGAGCCCGCTCACATACGACCAGAACGCGCTGCAACTGTACATCCAGACGCTGCACACCAACCTTTTACCTTATTCCGGCACAGATTACGGGCCTGTACTCCAACTAACGTTGGATAAATTTTCAGCCGGAACGCAGGCAAACCTGGAGCAGCAAAAAGCAAAGGTACTTGTGCTAATTAGCGATGGAGAAGATTTTGGCGGAAACGTAGAACAGTTGGCTGAAAAGCTGAATGAGCAAAACATCAGAGTTTATACTTTAGGCATTGGCACTTCGGATGGAGGCCGCATACCAGTAGGCAACGGCTTTAAACGTAACAAACAGGGCAAAATAATTACGACCTCCCTTAACGCTGCTCCACTGATCCAACTGGCAGACCTGACCGGCGGCCAGTATTTTGAGGTAAATGACCGTGTAAGTGAGGTTAGTAAACTTATTAGTGCCATTAACAGAATTGAAGGAGAACTGCGGGAGAGCAAAACAGTAGATGTAACTGCTAACAAATATATTTATCCTTTGGCATTAGCCTTACTGTTGGTTCTGCTTGATGTACTCATCACGATCAAAGTAATCCGGATATGAAAGCAGCATGGCTCTTGGTTTTCCTGCTTAGTTTGCTGGGAGGTGGCTTTCGCACCATCTCCTCTATCAACAAGTATACTTCAGAAGCCGCACAGGCATATAAGTCTCAAGAGTATGTAGAGGCCATCGCTGCCTACGAATATTTGCTGAATCAGCTGGAGGTAGAGGATGATCAGCTGCGCCTGAACCTTGCCCATTCTTACTACAATGCAGGGCAGTTTAGCAAGGCTTTACAAGAATACCGACTTTTGGCAGATAATGCTTCGCACCAACTACGTTCTGTTGCACATCTACAGCTAGGAAACATAGCCACTAAGCAAAAAAAGTATAAACAGGCACTCTCCCTTTACAAGCAAGCACTGGTAGCAAGCCCTGGTAATGAGGCAGCCAGGTATAACTACGAACTCCTCAAAAAATACCTCGATTTGCATCCTGAAACTGCAGAGCAGCCAGAGCAACCACTTACCCCGCCTGAGCAAGCACCGGAAGACAGTGTTTCTACGCCTCCTTCTGCCGAAGAGGAGCCGCAGGCTAAAAATAAACCAGACTCCGAAGGTGACAAGGAGGAGGAAACAGAACAACCACAACCCGACAAAGAGGGTGAAACAGGTACAGGTGGAACCTCCAATAAGAAAAATGAGAAACCACCGCAACAGCAGGAAAAAGAACAAGCTTCCGGCTCTGAAAAAGGGGACACAGAAGGTATGAACCGCGAAAGCCAGTTCGACCCTCGACAGCAGGAACGTAGTGGTGGCTACGAGAATGCTTCTGACAACGACGCCCGCGCCCAAACCCGCCGAACCAGGTTACAGCAGGCCAACATTAGCCCGGATAAGGCTAAACTTTTACTGGATGCCATGCGCAATGCCGAGCTACAATACATACAGCAACTACCTAAAAAGGCAGGTAAAAAGCCTGACAGATCCATCCCTGACTGGTGACCACTTAACCCTGTTTAGTGGTCTGCTTTTCCTATTGTGACACCTCGGATTCGGCAGCCCTACAGGAGCTGCAGACACTGTGTTAGCCCATTGCCTTTTTTAACTTATAATAGAAATATGAAAGAAACTGATAACCTGCCTAAGTATCTGGAGAGCGAAGTGCTTATCCGGTTTGAAGACTGCGACCCGTTCGGGCACCTGAACAATGGCCGCTACATTGATTATTTTCTGAATGCACGCGAGGATCAGACACGCGAATTCTACGACCTGGATATATATGCCCATATCAGGAATACAGGAAAAGCCTGGGTAGTCGCTTCGAATCAACTATCATATCTCAGTGAAGTTAAATTTATGGAGTGGGTTAAGATCAGAACCTGCCTGAGATGGTACACTACATCTGATCTGCTTACCGAATGTATAATGCTTGACAGGGATACCGGAGCGATAAAATCTGTGATCTGGACACGCTTTGCTTACGTGGATGTTAAAAAAGGGCAAAAAGCCGAATATTCTGACGAATTGATGGACCTGTACAGCAAAGTAGCCGTGGTGGGAGAAGGAAAACCCAGCCAGTATTTTGAAGAGCGGGTGAAAGAGTTAAGATCAGCTGCTCAGGCATAAACTCCTGATTATATAGTTATTCTAAAATAACATACCCTGCACTAACACATTTTTCCTGCAGCTATATTACTTTTACCAGCTTTATGTAAAAAATCAGTTCGCGATCTAAAACTATGAAAAATCAATTAAAAAATGTGCTGGAGGTACTCGCTCTGGCCGAGAAATTAAAGTATGAACTCAGGCACAGCTGGCTCTCTAACGGCAGACAGGAAAGTGTTGCAGAACACACCTGGCGCATGTCCTTAATGGTAGTACTCCTTGAGCCATACCTGGATAAGGAGATCGATACTGCCCGCACCCTTAAGATGGTCATAATCCACGACCTGGTAGAAGCAGAAGCAGGTGACATTCCCGCTTTTGAGGTCACCACAGCCAAAGCAAAAGAGTTGAAGCAGGCTAAAGAGCTAAAAGCGATCGAAAACCTACGTGAAAGGCTTGGAAATGGCATAGGCCAGCACATTTACGAGCTATGGCATGAGTTTGAAGATAAAGTGACCTACGAGGCCCGAGTGGCTAATGCTCTGGACAAACTGGAAGTACAGATCCAGCATAACCATGCTGATATAACCACCTGGTTAGAAGTTGAACAGGAACTCGCCTTTTTGATGGGTAAACATACTGCTTTCGATAGCTGCCTGACACAGTTTAAGGAGTTGATCGAGGAATACGCGGTAATAAAAATGGAGAATGCAGGCATTGACACTGCAAAAGTTAGAGAGCGGGTTTCTTTAAAATATACATTTGAAGTATAAAGCATAAAAACGTGCAGGCCCCGCTACAGCCAGGGCTTGCACGTTTAAAGCTTCAAATCCGGGGCATGTGCCACTTCAAGTATAAAGCCATTCGGATCTTTAAAATCCACAGTGTAGTAACTCTTGTCATAGTGAGGCATAGCCAACGGCCCCCTGATGATAGCTGCTTTCTTGTTAAGCAGCCACTCCCCTACCTTATCAACCACTGAACGGCTGGATGCGTGAAAGCAGATATGCCTGACACCTAGTGTATCGTGTAGTTGAACCGGCATTTCACGAAAATAAATTTCATGCACACCGCAACTAAAGGAAGTACGGTTCAATGCATGCCATCCGATCAATGGAAAAAGCTCACTGTAAAATTGCAAGGACTCTTCCATATCTTTTACCCAGAACTCCAGGTGGCTGATGCCCACACCAAATTTATAGCTCATAGTTTCAGAATAGATTTCATTAGCCTGCGAATGTAAATAGTGTTTTAGGTTTTTGAAAATCTCCTGCTAAAGTTCATTCTGTTTGTTCAGACCGTGTTAGCAGCGTATAGGATATACGCTGGCAATACAGCAGGATATCGCCCTAAAAAGAAAAAGCCACACAGGTAACGTGTGGCTCGCCTTTCATAGCATGGAAAGACCTGATCTATTGTAAGCATGCTGATGGAAGCTATAATAAGTCGTTGTGAAACGATTCTTTAAGCAATCACAGCAGTACTTTAGCAATGATCTTAATCTAACAGACCTCTTTACTGGCTAAACAATAAAAAGTTTAAATATTATAACTTTTCCGCTATCACAGTACCTTTTAAAGGCTTTCACAACACACTTAAAAACCTCTGATTTACCTGATTCCAAAACACTGGATTGCTTCCTGCCTTATTAATTACATACCCTCTCTTATAATTTCGATCCGTTCACCAGCTAATCAATAACATTCTCATAATCAGCGTGTTTTACGGAGTATGTATTACAAACTAAATAATTAAAAAATAAAATTATGAAAAACCTATTACATAAGGCTACTACTGCTGTAGCTATTTACTCTCTTTTTGCGTTTTCTGCCTGCGAATCTGAAAATGCCTCTCCTGATGAAAACATGTTACAGGCCCAAAATGTGAATGATGCTAGAAGTAACAAGTCGCTGAATCTGGACAAAACCTACACAGTAGACTTGATGCCATTAAACGAATCGGGTGTACACGGTACAGCAACATTAACACTGATGGGAGATGAGTTACGTGTGCATGTGATGGCCAGCGGACTGGAGCCAAATCAACTGCACCCACAGCATATTCATGGTTTCATGGATAATAACAGGAATGCTGTTTGTCCACCAATGTCAGCTGACATGAACGGAGATGGCTTTATAGACCTTGCTGAGGGTGCGCCTTACTATGGACCAGTACTGTTACCCCTTGCACCGTTCCCAACTGCTCCGGATGGTACAATTGACTACACCATGACATTTGATGTATCTGAAAACATGGACTTGCTACCTTTACAGAACAATGCGATTGTGTTGCATGGCTTAACAGTTGATGGATTGAAAGTTGATGGCGTGGTAACCGGAGAACAATATGTTGCCACACTACCAGTTGCCTGTGGTGTTGTAAGACCTGGTAAAATGGGTAAATAAGATATCCCGTATCTAATTTAAATACAGCTATCAAAAGAGGGGCAGGGTAATTCCTGCCCCTCTTTTATTTTTTTGGTATGATACAAAACCTCCTTAAGTTCCGTAAACAATTTATATGATACCAGACTTTCCCCAAGGAGCATTTCAATCGAAAAAAAGTCTGGAAAATGATACTGAACTGGCCTCGCTGTTTTAGCTAACGAACGTTTGGTAATGAGGCTGAAAAATAGTAATTTCACACGATAAAACTTAACCTACTCTTACTATGCAAGTGAAAGAAGTATATATTGTTTCGGCGGTTCGTACGCCTATTGGCAGCTTTGGTGGTGCATTGGCAAGCCTTAGTGCAACACAATTGGGTGCTGCAGCTATAAAAGGAGCATTGGAGAAAGCCGGAGTTGATAAAAAGGAAGTTCAGGAAGTGATCATGGGTAACGTGATCTCTGCTAACGTTGGCCAGGCTCCTGCGCGTCAGGCAGCTATTTTTGCCGGCCTTGGTTACGAAGTAGAGTGCACAACAATAAACAAAGTATGTGCTTCTGGCTCTAAAGCAGTTATGTTTGCTGCCCAGGCTATTATGCTGGGTCACAAAGATGTTATCGTGGCTGGCGGTATGGAAAGTATGTCTAATGTACCATACTACCTGGATAAAGCGCGTTTCGGTGCAAAGCTTGGCCACGGCCAAATGATTGATGGTTTATTGCGCGATGGTCTGTGGGATGTGTACAACGATTTCCATATGGGTAACGCGGCAGAAAATACTGCCAAAGAAATGCAGATCACCCGTGAAATGCAGGATGACTACGCAATCAGTTCTTATAAAAAAGTAGCAGAAGCTGCTGAAGCCGGCCTGCTGAAAGACGAGATAATTCCGGTTGAGATCCCGCAGCGTGGCAAAGACCCTATCATCGTTTCTGAGGACGAAGAATATAAGAAAGTAAATTTCGAAAAGATACCAGGCCTGCGCCCTGTATTTGATAAAGCTGGTACTGTAACAGCTGCGAACGCTTCTACGCTGAATGATGGTGCTGCTGCACTTGTGTTGATGAGCAAAGAAAAAGCAGAAGAACTGGGTGTGAAGCCAATCGCGAAGATCCTTGGATTTGCCGATGCTGAGCAGGATCCAATCTGGTTCACAACAACGCCATCCCTGGCAATTCCAAAAGCGCTAAAGAATGCAGGTGTAGATGCATCTGATGTAGATTTCTACGAGATCAACGAAGCTTTTTCAGTAGTATCGATCGCTAACAACCAAAAACTTGGCCTGGAAGGCGGTAACGTGAACGTATTCGGTGGAGCGGTATCTCTTGGTCACCCGCTTGGTGCTTCAGGAGCTCGCATACTGGTAACGCTTTGCAATGTACTTGATAAAAAAGGCGGCAAGATAGGTGTAACCGGTATCTGCAACGGTGGCGGCGGTGCTTCTGCTATAGTAATAGAGAAAGTATAGTACCCCAGGCATACAATTTGCAGGAAGCCTTACGTTAACTCGTAAGGCTTCTTTTTTTAGTATACGTGTCGCCACTTATCTTCTGATGCTAATGAGCAGGGCTACATAGTATACTTTGAATTTATGCTTTCGCTGTATTGTTACCTATTTCAGCAGGTTTCAACTTTACCATCACCCATGCTGTTTTTTTCAGAATTAATTAACGCTGTTTATGTCTAGAATTCTTTTCTTACTTATAGCATTTTGCCTGTCACAAAGTATAGCAAATGCTCAAAAGAAAGTCATCACTTATCACCCCCAGGACCAAAGTGCTGTTAAGGAAGTGTATCAGATCCATCTTCCCGATTCTGCTATTGTTGGCTACTACAACCGCTATTACCTGAATGGCGAAAAGGAGGCTGTGGTAAAATTTTCAGAAGGGAAAAAAGATAGCGTGTACACTGAATACTACCCAAACGGGCAGGTAAAGCTGCAGGTAAATTATGATAAGGGTATAATGCAGGGGCCATTTAGAGCTTACCAGCAAAACGGCAAAATCTTACAGGAAGGCAACTACGAAAACGACCAGCAGTCCGGTGTTTTCAAGACCTATAACCCTGATGGCACTATCAAAAAAGAGGCTGAGTTTGTAAAGGGTTATCCGGAAGGCATGGTGCGGGAGTATTATAAAGATGGTAAACTCCGCTCTGAGATATCGTACAAGAACAGCCAGCAGGACGGTCCGGCTAAAACATACTTCCCGAATGGCAAACTGGAATCTGATGCTACCTACAGCAACGGAATGGTGGTAGGACCTTACAAAACATACTTTGATAATGGCCAGCTGCAGACGGAGACGATGAACGAGGCAGGTAAAAAGAACGGCAGCTTCAGGAGCTACTACCGCAATGGCCAGCTCAGCACCGAAGGCAGTTTTTCAGCTGGCAAAATGCATGGCCAGGCTAAAGCATTTTATGAAAGCGGCAAGCCACTTAGCGTGATCAACTATAAAAACGGAGCCATCAATGGTTCTGCGCAATACTTCTACGAAGATGGTAAGCTGAAGGAAGAGATCATCGGCAGCAATAACGGTGACGATACGAAAACAACCACCTACTACCCTTCCGGTAATATTAAAGCTGAGGAACAGACAAAAGGCAAGAAGAAACACGGTAACTGGAAAGAGTACTATGATACTCCCGGCAAGCCGGTACATGTTTCAGAAAACTACAACGCCGACAAACGCGTGGGCGAAAAGCTGGTTTACTATGAAGGCGGGCAGGTGAAGGAGAAGTATACTTATGAAGACGGCAAAATTGTTGGCCAGAGTTATGAGTATTACCCATCCGGCAAGCTTAAATCAGAAACTAACTACAAAGATGGTCGTCGCTTTGGGCCGTTCAAGCAATATTTCGAAGATGGCAAAGTGGAGGTGCTCGGTCAGTTCCGCAACAACCGCGAAACCGGTACCTGGAAGTACCACAATAAAGAAGGAAAAATATTTAAAACCCGCGTTTACCGTAATGGCGAGGTTCTGGAAGAGAAATAAGCTTATATTCTTAGCAATAGAAAAAGCACCTGGTATGGGTGCTTTTTTTGTTTCGGCTGTATCGTTTTTCCTGTTACGCAGCATTAACTCCTGCTAATTACCTATATTAGATTGCTAACAGGAATACACTTCCGTTTAGCTATAAGTTGAGCTGCATTTGAATTATAATCTCATAAAAGGTATTAGAAACAGAAGAATAAAATGAAGTGTATTCCATTGCTTTTGTTGACGCTCTTATTTTTTCTAAATAAGCAAACTGCCTTTGCTCAAATTGCTTTGGGTTGTGATACTGTTTACATTTTAACAGAGACAATACCTATGTATGAGAAAGGTGATGCTGAAGCAACAAAATATTTATTGAATGAAGTTGCACCAGTGGTAAGCAGCTACAATAAAAAGAATGATGCTCTTGTCACTAAGGTACATATTGACTTGATTATTAATCAACAAGGAAATGTAGTTGACGTTGAATTCCCAAATTCAAATATCTCAAGTGAGTTTGAATTTGAAATAAAGCAAAAGCTACTAAAAATGAAAGGTTGGAAGGCTGGAATAATGAATGGGGAACCTGTGTGTTGTCGATTATCATTTCCAATATCTTGTATTCTTTACAAATAAAACTTTAGCCTAAGAATAAAAAAAACGAAAGCTCAACACGGCACAGGCTCCATACTCGGCTGCGCCTCGTTCGCAGCCTGTACAAGACCGTTAATGTTATAAATAATAAGAACTAAATTGAAAATCTACGCAATTAGCGGACTTGGAGCAGACGAACGGGTATTTAACTATTTGAAGTTAAACTGTGACCTTGTCCCTGTTAAGTGGATTGAGCATCATAATGACGAAACTATTGAAGAGTACTCTAATCGGCTTTCAAAAATTATGGACACAACCTCCGAATTCGGAATTCTTGGAGTTAGTTTCGGAGGACTAATAGCAGTTGAAATCAGTAAAATCATGAAGCCAAAGCTGACTATACTACTATCCACGGCAGAAACTAAAGATGAGCTAAGGCCTCTCTTTAGACTGATCGGTAAAACTGGCTTGCTACAACTTCTCCCTCCTAAAACTTTCGATCCGCCAAGAGTACTTGCTCAGTTTTTATTTGGAACCCCTAACAAAGGGCTCCTAAACAGTATCCTTGATGATACTAACCTGGACTTTGCAAAATGGGCTGTCAACCAGTTGACGAATTGGAATAATCGGGATAGAATAAAGAACGTCTTGAGAATCCATGGCTCGAATGACAAATTAATTCCATTCAAGGGCAATGAGCAAATACACCTGGTTCAAAACGGAGGGCATTTTATGATCGTTGACAGAGCCGAAGAGATCAGTGAAATTATAAATAAAGAATTAAAGGCGCACTACGGCAAAATTCTCGAGCAGTAGAATCATGCTGCCCCTTACTTAGAGCTCAAAAACCATTTACACACTAACGAAGCTACACTTTGCAACCAGACATACTTACTGCACCCGATAGAAACCTGATCGGAAATAGAATTCGCACTAAACTGGCTGAGAACAGAACTTTTGAACTCTGGAGCGGCTTTAAGCCACGCGAAAAGGAGATCACTGGCCGCGTTGACAGCGACTTTTACTCGGTGCAGGACTTTGGAAATGCAGATAACCTGAGACAGTTTACCCCAGACACCTATTTTGAAAAGTGGGCTGCTGTAGAAGTTGAACCCGGTGCTCCGGTTCCGGAAGGTATGGAAGCTTATACTTTACCCGGTGGTCTGTATGCTGTTTTTATACATAAAGGCAAACCCGAAACTTTCTCTAAAACTACCGCTTATATTTTTGGGGTATGGCTTCCTCAATCAACATACGTACTGGACGACCGCCCTCACTTTGAAGTGATGCATGCAACATATGATCCCACTTCTCCAGAATCAGAGGAAGAGGTGTGGGTTCCAATAAAGCCAAAAGTATAGGCGCATAGTCCATCATCGTGCTGATGCATATTTGATTATTTAACATACTGGTTTTCAACCAATATATTGCAAATCAAGTTACCATTGTACCAACTGAGTATTGGGTTCATTTAATCTCAAAAGTATGAACAAGACAATTTTAGTAACCGGCGGAACAGGTTACATAGGATCGTGGGTAGTGAAGATGCTGCTCGAGAAAGGTTATACCGTTAGGATGACTGTACGCAACAAAAACAAAAAGGAAAAGTACGCCTACCTGTCTGATATTGCTGATAAATCAGACGGGAAACTTGAGATCTGGGAAGCTGACCTATTAACAGAAGGCTCTTTTAACAAGGCTGCTAAAGGTGCTGATGCCATCATTCATATGGCCTCTCCTTTTACACTACGTTTTAAGGATGCTCAGAAAGATTTAATAGACCCAGCCGTGAACGGCACACGAAACGTTTTGGAGGCCGCAAACCAGTCAGGTACTGTTAAAAAAGTGGTGCTTACATCAAGCGTTGCAGCTGTGCACGGCGATAACGTAGACATGAAGGAGCAAGGACTTGATGAATTCACAGAAGAACACTTTAATACTTCCAGCTCACTGGAGCACCAGCCATATTCTTACTCAAAAGTAAAGGCCGAAAAAGAAGCCTGGAAAATACATGATGCGCAAAATGACTGGCAACTGGTTGTGATCAATCCTTCTTTTGTGTTAGGTCCCGCTTTGGCCAAATCTTCAGATTCAGAGAGTTTAAGCTTTATGAAAGACATGCTGACGGGCAAGTACCATATGGGAGCGCCGGAGCTCATGTTCGGTTTTGTTGATGTACGTGATGTAGCTCAGGCGCACCTGCTGGCATTGGAGAACGATAACGCATCCGGCAGACATATTCTGTCTGAACGCACCGCCGGCGTATTCGATGCAGCTCAGATCATCAAAAGTAAATTTGGTAGTAAGTATAAGCTACCTGTCATGAAATCGCCAAAGATGATGCTTTACCTGGTAGGCTGGATGTTTGGGTTGACAACAAAATTCATCAAGAGAAACGTAGGCCACCCGATCAAGCTTAATACTACAAAAAGCAAGCAGGAACTTGGCCTGAAGTATACTCCGCTTGATAAAACCATTGAAGATATGGTATTGCAGATGCAGCAGGACAACATTTTAGCTTAACTATTGCGCTACCATAGTTTATAAGTTGTAATTTTTATCCCAGCACTGCTTGTAAAACAAGTTAACAGAAGAGAATGATCAGAAAGTATAAACCAGAGGATACAACCAAGCTAATAGCACTGCTTAGGCTAAATACCCCGCAGTACTTCGCCCCTGAAGAAGAGCAAGACTATCTCGAGTATCTAGCGCATCATTCACAGCATTATTTTGTAGTAGAAGATAGTGGTCAGCTTATAGGTGCAGGTGGTTTTAACCTTGGCTTTGATGAAGGGAAAACAGCCAGGATCTCCTGGGACATCATTCACCCTGACTTTCAGGGCAGAGGCGTAGGTAAGGTACTCACCCAGTTTAGGATCGATGAGATAAAAAAAGAGCCAGCCATTACAAAAATTGTTGTCCGGACGACACAGCTGGTTCATAGATTTTATGAAAAAAATGGTTTTGTGCTTGAAAGAACCGAGAAAGACTTCTGGGCAAAAGGCTTCGACCTGTACCAGATGACATTGGAACTGAGCTAAACGTGTCCTGGCTCAGAATAATGAATCCTGTATTTTACGAGGCGAAACATCCTGTTTTTAAATTTATTCGCTACTGAATTACTACTCTTGCTCTACTGAATTACTTCCCTTGCTTTTACTGGTGCCATTCTGCATAAATATTTAGTAAAGCTCATCTTTCCTTTAGTGCAAATATATATTATTATAACTACATAACATATATTTGTTCCACTGTGCCCATCTCTATCAACCCTTCTGCAGCTCCCTTACAGTCGGCTTTAAAATCATTGTTAAACTTTAACTAAATCAGTTTTATGATTAACTTAAAAGCTAGCAGCTATAAGCTGTTCAGAGTACCCCTAATGTTTTGCGCCTTGGCTATTTTCGGATGCGAAAGTCAGGAAGATGTGCAGCCGGATGGACTGCAGGCTACTGCTCAGCAGGAGATGAAGCACGAGCGGACAAATGTATATTACGGACCAACTACACCTATGCTGGGAGGCACTGCCCGCACCTGGGTAAAATTGATTAACGGAAAGCCTGAAGCGATTGGAATTGAGATGTCGGAGGAGGTATTGGAAAATATGCCTGCTGAGATGGGCATGTTCTTCCTCAAACTGCCTGGACAGGCACATGCCACAGGAATAAAAACTGTTATGGTAGACTGGAACCCAATGGGCCATGAACCAGCAGGGGTTTATACTGTTCCTCACTTTGACTTCCACTTTTACATGATCACCGATGGGCAGATCAAGCATATTGAGGGAGGCGTGGACGCAGGCGCTTACACGCTCCTCGAAAAAGGCATCCTCCCCCCTACCTACATTTTCGGACCACAGCCAATGGCTGTTCCGCAGATGGGGGTTCACTGGGTGGATGTAACATCACCGGAGTATTCTCCTGCCGGTTTCAGTAAAACCTTCATCTACGGCTCTAACAAAGACAGGATAACGTTCATGGAGCCGATGATTACCGTAGCCTATTTAAAAGGTTTAGCAGGAAACGTTCAAGTTGAGACACCTGTTCCCTCTTTGCTAAAGTATGAAGATCCTGGATACTATCCTGAGTCTTACACCATACAGCACAGTACTACCGGCACCTACTCTGTTGCCCTTACTAACCTGGAATGGCACAATTTAGAAAAATAAAAAAAGCTCCCTTGCCTGTGTTGGTAAGGGAGCTTTTTTTATTACTAACTGTCTTCTTCGACCTGATAAAACGTACCGCAACCTTTTCCTTCTGAAAACATTTTGCGCTGCCTGAACAACATGTAAACAACCTGATATGGTTTTCGAATAAATAACGACGCCTTTTAGTTTTACATAGATCAACATAGCCATTCCCCTAAGTATACCAGCAAAATTGTCCGGAACATCGTGGAGACGAGGGTTTTTAGTATTGGTCGGAGCAGATAGAATAAATAGACTAAAACATAAACAATCCAGATCAGTTTCACCTAATACCATTGCCAGTTTAGATGTAAAGATGATGTCGGAATTCAATATTTACGTATAAGTACAAATGCCTCAGGTAAGAAAAATTTAGTATCCAATGTCTTAGAATAGGCAATGAACAGGCGGAAAGTTATACTTGGACTATTGGCATCTTTACCTGTGGCTCTCTTCGCAAAACAATCAACGTGGAGGTTAATCATGTTAACACCAGATGGTTTTAAAGTGAAAGCAGGTGAAGCTCGTTTCGGTGTTCATTACACGATGAAAGGGGTAACGCTAAACACACTTGATATTAAAATTTCCGGAAAGGACACAGCCAATAACTTAGCCGTATTTGAGCAGATCGGACACACGCCAAATGGTGGTCCTCCCTTACACATTCATCCTAACCAGGACGAGTGGTTTTATGTGCTTGAAGGGGAATACCTGTTCCAGGTTGGCGAAGAGAGGTATACCATGGAACCCGGAGACACTATTTTTCTTCCTCGAAACGTACCACATGCCTTCGTTCAACTATCCGAGAACGCGAGGGTGGTTGTTTCTTATGCTCCCGCCGGAAAGATGGAGTCATTTTTTAAGGTGACAGATCAATGGAACTCACCTCCATCCAAAGAAGAGATAGCTAAAGTTTTTGAAGATCATGACATGAAAGTGGTGGGACCTCCTTTAAAAGTTGGCTAATAATAACGCCCGCGCACTAGCATCACTTGTCGCTACTCCCTTTTACTCACCGTAGCCGGAGGCTTTTCAGGTATTTACCATTCAAAAATGATAAACCGGAAAATTTCTCAACAAATTCACAAACCAATTTATCCACAGCAATAGTACAGTTGCTGAATAAGTTAAGTAATTATCCACCGAAACTGCCCATATTTTTGATTTTTAATTCCTAATTCTTCAAATTACCTTCGTAACCCAAATACAAGTACCATGACGCAAAACGGACAAAACACAGACATCCGCACTGACTGGAGTCTGGATGAGATAAAGGAGATATACTACAAACCAGTATTGGAACTGATCGTTGAGGCAGCTAATGTGCATAAGCAGTATCAAGCCACTGGCGAAGTACAGGTGTGTACACTGCTTTCAGTAAAAACCGGCGGCTGTCCAGAGGATTGTTCATACTGCCCGCAGGCAGCGCGTTTTCACACAGATGTAGAAGTGCACAAGCTTCTGAGCCAAGAGCAGGTGTTAACTGCAGCGCAGCGGGCCAAAGAAGGTGGCTCTACCCGTTTCTGTATGGGTGCCGCATGGCGTGAGGTGCGCGATAACCGCGACTTCGACAAAGTACTTGACATGGTAAAAGGCGTGAACGAGATGGGCCTTGAAGTTTGCTGTACGCTGGGTATGGTAAATGAGTACCAGGCTGAGAAGCTGAAAGAAGCCGGCTTGTATGCCTATAACCACAACCTTGATACGTCAGAAGAGCATTACGACAAGATCATATCTACACGTACATATGATGACCGCCTGGATACGATAGACAACGTGCGCAAAGCAGGAATATCTGTTTGCTCCGGAGGTATCATCGGCCTTGGCGAAACAGACGAAGACCGTATCGGTATGCTGCACACATTGTCAACACTGGTACAGCATCCGGAGTCAGTGCCGGTAAACGCGCTTGTGCCAGTAAAAGGTACTCCGCTTGAAAACCAGCCACTTGTATCGGTGTGGGAAATGGTGCGCATGATCGCTACTGCCCGTATCCTGATGCCGAAAACAATGGTACGCTTGTCAGCGGGTCGTGAGCGCATGAGCGTTACGGAACAGGCGCTTTGCTTCCTGGCAGGTGCTAACTCCATCTTTACCGGTGAAAAGCTACTGACTACCCCTAACCCTGATTTCGATCAGGACAAGGCGATGTTCGAGTTACTGGGTCTTTCTCCGAGAAAGTCTTTCAAAGAAGAGTCTCAACAAGTTTGTTCTTAGGCACAAGATTTTAGACACAAGACACAGGACTTTTGTTCTCATTGTATCTGTGAAGAAGTCTTACAGCTAACGTCTTATGTCTGAAATCCTTAAAAATAAACTACAGCAAAAGCTGGAGGAACGGGCCGCGCAGGGCAACCTGCGTCAGCTTAAAACTACCACCGGCCTGGTTGATTTTTGCTCTAACGATTACCTCGGCCTTGCTCGCTCTGAAGAACTGCGGGCACTTATCCATAAGGAAGAGGAAAACTATAAACACCTGCCACTGGGAGCAACTGGTTCCCGGTTATTAGCAGGTAATCATACTTTATTTGAGGAACTGGAAAAAACGATAGCCAGATACCACCATGGAGAGGCAGCACTGCTGTTCAACTCCGGGTATTCGGCTAACGTCGGGCTTCTGTCTGCCCTGCCGCAACGCGGCGATACCGTTTTTTATGACGAAGCCAGTCATGCTTCTATAAAAGATGGCCTGCGACTAAGTTTTGCAAAAAGCTACAGCTTCAGGCATAACGATGTGGCGGACTTAAAGCGGAGACTGCAAACTGCGACCGGAACAGTATATGTGCTTGTAGAGTCAGTGTACTCTATGGATGGCGATAAAGCGCCCTTGGCAGAACTGGCACAGCTATGCCAGGAGCACAGTGCAGCACTAATAGTAGATGAGGCGCATGCTGCCGGCCTGTATGGCCCTAAAGGTGAAGGCATGACTGTGGCATTAGGTCTTGAAGACCAGGTGTTTGCTCAGGTTATTACCTACGGAAAAGCCATGGGAAGCCATGGTGCAGCTGTGGTAGGATCAAAAGTGTTACGCGATTATCTTATAAATTTTAGTCGCGCTTTTATATACACAACAGGTCTGCCGACACACGCTCTTATAACGCTTAAATGCGCTTATAAATTGTTGCCGGAGATGAATAAAGAACGTGACCAGGTAAAAAAACTTGCCAGGCACCTGTTCGAGCAACTGAATAAAATAAAAGGCATCCGCTGCTCACCGGAAGAGAGTGTTATACTTTCAGTTTTCCGGGAGGTTGCCGATGTGCAGAAGCTAAAGGAATTAGCTTTATACTTACAATCAGAAGGTTTTGATGTACGCCCTGTACTTAGCCCTACTGTGCCGGAAGGCCGGGAACGCTTACGGGTAATTGTACATGCATATAATACATTAGGAGAAATTGAGGGCCTCGTGCAGGCCATAGCCAAAGGAACATGAAACGATATTTTGTAACAGGCATAGGTACGGATGTTGGCAAAACAGTTGCAGCCGCCATTCTTACCGAAGCGCTACAAGCCGATTACTGGAAACCTGTGCAGGCAGGCGGCTTGGATTTCACAGATACCGACACTGTTATGAGTCTGGTATCTAACCCTGCATCAGTATTTCACCCGGAAGCTTACCGCCTGAAAATGGCAGCTTCACCACATCGTGCTGCAGCCGCTGAAGGCGTGGAGATTGACGTGCATGGGCTTGAATTGCCCCATACAGCAAACAACCTGATTGTGGAAGGTGCCGGTGGTTTAATGGTGCCTTTAAACAAGCGTTACCTGATGATCGACCTCGTGCAGCAACTTGGCCTGGATGTGGTGTTGGTGTCGCGTAATTACCTTGGAAGTATAAATCACACGCTGTTAACAGCCGAGGTGCTGCGTTACCGCAAAATACCTGTAGCGGGTATCATCTTTAACGGAGAAGAGAACCAGAGCTCCGAAGACTTCATCATTAAGTATACTGGCCTTCGTCGCCTGCCTTCCATTCGCCAGGAAGCTGATTTTTGTAAAGAAACAGTGGCAGAATATGCTGAGCAGTTTAAAAGCTACTTAAAGTAAGCCTAAACTAGTTTATACATTGACAGGTTTATTTATTAGGTGTCAAGAAAGTTTTTCGAAGCATCCAGAAGCAATACTAACTCCTAATAAGCTTTACTAGAAGTACTGTGGCAGATCGGAAGAAGCATATTGTAATCAGCGGCACAGGAAGCATTTCCCCACTTGGCCATGACCTTGTTTCAGTCAGCCAGGGATATGCGCTGGGTCAACCTGCTTTCACTACGATCATCCATAACGGAGAGGCTACTCCGGTAGCCAGATTATTGCCTGCTGCAGAAGCCGAATTACTTAAGCTCACGCAGTCTAACCCTTTTTACAATCAACTTGACAGATCTGTACTGTTAGCCATTTATGCAGCCAGACAATCTGCCATAACAGCAGGGTGGTTTACTGAAAATTCATCTTTAAAAGATGATCTGGCCGTGAACATTGGTTCCTCTCGTGGCGCAACCGGTCTGTTTGAGCATCACTATGATTCTTTTCAGCAGAGTTCTGCAGGAAGGGTATCATCAAGCGCCTCCCCGACTACCACACTTGGCAACCTCTCCAGTTGGGTAGCACAAGCTGTAAATGCGGGAGGTGGCCAGATCAGCCACTCCATGACCTGCAGCACAGCACTTATGGCTGTTGCCAATGGTGTTGCATGGTTAAAAGCAGGTATGGCAAACCGTTTTTTAGCCGGAGGCACAGAAGCCCCTCTCACTCCTTTTACAATTGCCCAGATGAAGGCAGTAGGGATTTACTCTAAGCTGGCCAACGATCCGTACCCGTGTCAACCATATGCAATTGTCAAACAAAACACCTTTGTGCTCGGAGAAGGGGCAGCAGTGTTTGCTATGGAGCAGAAAGCAGAAGATAGCATACAGCAAGGAACAATACTTGTTGAGGCTGTTGGCCTGGGATTTGAAAAAATTGAGAGTAAAACTGGTATTTCTTCTGAGGGGCTGAATTTTCAAAGATCAATGCGGCATGCCCTTGAACAGCTGCCGAAAAAAGATCGTCATATTGATCTTATTATCACCCACACCCCAGGAACCCGCGTCGGCGACAGTGCAGAACTGGCTGCTATCAAAGCTACTTTTGGTATAGAAAACACACCTTTAATCAGCACGAATAAATGGC
Organism: Pontibacter sp. MBLB2868; assembly: GCF_051904785.1. Classification (NCBI taxonomy): domain Bacteria; kingdom Pseudomonadati; phylum Bacteroidota; class Cytophagia; order Cytophagales; family Hymenobacteraceae; genus Pontibacter; species Pontibacter sp. MBLB2868. The sequence continues at coordinate 2,703,315 of NZ_CP196710.1, forward strand.
TTATTGGCCATACTTTAGGAGCTTCTGGCGCATTAAGTTTAGAGTATGCTTTACATGCATTACAAACACAACAAATTCCTTCCATCCCCTATTCAACTTCATTAGTTCAAAACCACAATACTAGTAACTTAACAAGAGTACTTATCAATGCTGCTGGTTTTGGCGGAAATGCTACGAGTGTTATATTAAAAAAGTTATAAAAGCTTTTACTTCTCTCCTAAAGTCAACTATTTAGGACAACCTTCCTTGCTTCCATTTTTGGGAAATACGCATCCCATTATGGAACAGATATTAAAAATGTACATATTATCATATATGCTTTTTAGTATTAAATTTATAACTCTTCAAACACCCTCTCTCTTAAAGTCCTATTAAACAGACACGGCTTAACAAACATCTAAAATCACTTATATAAGGTACAAATGTTGATTAAACGGGCAGGAAAATAAAGCGTTTTTTTCGGTCTAAACGCATTTAAGCAGGCTTCAAATTTACCTGTTGTAATAAAATGAGAAAAATCACATTCGTATCAGTACCATATATAGTTGTTGTTTTGCTTTTGTTAGGCCTAACACTAAACTCCTATGCACAAACTCCAGGACTCATTTACAAACCTGCTACCAATGGCGGGAATAAGGTTTTAGACCCAGACGGAAACGGTTATGTTTCTAAAACCAGCGCTGGTTTTACTGGTGGCAATGATGAAGGGGCTGCTTACAGTGAGATCGACTATAAGCCTTTCCCTGTATTTATGAATGAGCCTCTCTCTGACCTTTCTACAGGAGCCAAATACGGCCACACGGATTATGCACCGAAAGGCGTTGGCTCTTCTCCATTATCCAGTTATTTTGACGGAACAAATCTACTTTTCAGAGTTAGACTAGCTGGACAATCTACTGCTTCGAAGGGGTATAGCATTCTGATTGATACGAATAACGATGTATCTGGTACAGGTAAAAACCCTGGGTTTGAATATGAAGTTGTGTTAACAACTAATTTTGATGTTCGGATATATAACCATGGGTCAAACACAACTACTGAAGGCCCACAGATATTTAATGGTTCTGTAGATCAATATTCTCAAAAGTCTATTGCAGCCTCTACTGGAGGAGGAGACCCTGATTATTTTTATGACTTTTATGTGCCGATAGCAGCTTTTGGCAGTGGCCTTACAGCAAGCACTCCAATTCGTATGACCGGGGTAACCGTTACCAGCGCGAAAAGTGGGCTTTTTGGGGTTGCATCTGATATTGGAGGTGTAGATGACACCAAGTATAGCGGAAATTTTATAGGTGCTTTGAAGGATATCATCGGGAGTTACACTCCTACTACGCCAACTGGTATTCAAACAGGTGGGTTTGCTCAAGTAAAAGCAACTGCTCCTGTCGTTAATGGTCCTATAAATAAAGGTTCAGGTACTAGTCAAATTTTAACCGGTTATTCAGTGGAAGCTGCTGGTTCCGTGATTGATGTTTTTCAAAATGGAATACTTATTGGAAGCACAACTGTTACGACAAATGGCACATGGTCTCTTACTGTTGCTGAATCAACTTTAGTTGCTGATCGACTAATCACAGCTACTGTAAAACCTGCAAATAAATCTCTTTCAGATTTATCTAGTCCAGTAAAAATTCAAAAATCAAGTTGTTTTTCCACAAATCCTCCTACGATTTACGGACCTTCATCCGGTAACAAGGGTTTAACAGGAACAACATCTGAAACTGGCCTAATCAAAGTTTATCTAATTGGGAACACTAGCCCACTTTTTTCAGGTAATATTACGGCTGGAACAACTTGGGTAGCAGATTGGGGTAATCAAGGAGGGTCTTTACCTGATGGTACATACTATGCTACCGTAACTGTTAACGGTTGTGAATCTAACGCTTCAAATCAATTTTGTTTTGTATCAGCAAATAATGGTAATGGACAGGCAGTAGAATATACCACGCCTTCACCTACAATAACACCGTCTTCCATCACAGCCTCTACAGCTACTGTAACAATTACAGGCAAAGCTGGCTCCACTTTAACACTTACTAAAAACGGAGTTCAAATTGCTTCAACCACATTGGCTACTAACACAACTACATGGGTAGTCAATCTTACAAATCTGTCAAATGGTGATGTCCTTTACGCACGTGCAACTTATAATTCACCTTGTACCTCTACTTCTGGCAGATCGAATGCAGTAAATGTAGCTATTGTAACGACACCTGTTCAAAGCGCAGCGCCTGTCATTATTGGAAGTTATTGTGGTACCACAACCGCAATATCTGGAACATCATCAGAAGCTCCTGGTACAACAATCAACCTTTATGATGGTGCAACTTTAATCGGAACTACTAAAGTTAATGCTTATGGAGCCTGGACAATATCTGGTTTAAGTCTTGTTGGAGGCAAAACTGTAACTGCAAAAGCAACCGCTTTAAATAAAACTGAAAGTGTTGCCTCATCTCCTAAAACTATTGGTACATCCTATTCAGGAGCTTTACCAACTATCACTTCATCTCCTATTGTGGAGGGAGATACTAAGGTTACAGGTAAAGCTCCTGTTAACACAGTGATAACATTATATATTAATGGAGACCCAATTGTTGACATAAATGGCAATTCAATAACAGTTGTGACAAATTCGGCTGGAGATTGGACCTTCTCAAGCACTTCCACGCCTGCCTCTTTAACACCTTTTGATTTCTATGCAGGCGCAAAAGTTACTGTGTCAGCCAAAGCTTCAGGTTCAACCTGCGAGAGTGCTCCATCGGCTGAAGTAGAAGTTCAATGTAAACCTGCTGACCAATCGATCACAACCAGTTTATCAAAAGTAAAATATTGCCCTAATGAGAAAGCAATTGTAAAACTTAATAAATCAGAAGCGGGAACAATATATAACGTTTATATCAAAACAAGTACCCAATCAGATGCTCAGGCAAGCTTATTCAGTTATTCTATGTTAGGTACTGGTGGTGCATTAAACATCGAAACTTTTGCCTTAGCCAGTGCTGATGATGGGAAAAAGTTATTTGTACAAACCTTTAAAGTAGGAGCTAGTTGTAAATACAAAATAGGTAGTGACCTTACAGTAGGTGTTTATGGCCCTGTTCCGAATAACTTTACTTTGTTAGCTTCAAACCAAACGAGCAATTGTCCGGGAACTTCAAGCAGCATTACAGTTAAAAATGCACTTACCGGATACTCCTATCAACTTATTTACTATTCAAACAAGAATAAAATTGGTTCTGCGATTATACCAACTATTGATGGAGATATTAGCTTTCCAGCTATGGCCGTTAGTCAAACGACTGATTTTGGTGTTATTATTACAAGACTGGATGGTGGCTGTATAGCTGAAAATGAAAATGCTCAGAAAATTACGATCACAAGAACCGGACCTTTAGTAAATCAAACTGTTACTCCTTCTAATTCCACTATTTGCCCTGGTTCTTCTGTTACCTTTAGCTTTAGTACAGAAAGTGCATCTTATACCTATACGCTGGTAGACAAAAGCAATCCAAACGTAGCAATTACAAGTGTTTTAGGCAACAGCGGCACCCGCACTTTATCAACAGGCACTCTAAACACACTGGGTACTAAAACTTACCAGATTAAAGTAACTACTGGTACTTGCACATCTACCCTTTTATCTGAGCCAACAGTAACGGTGACTAACGGCCCATCTGCAGCTGTCTCAGCTGGTTCAAATAAAACAGTTTGCGGCCCAAGCACTACCTTGCAAGGCAGCGATCCAGCACCTGGAGTCGGCACCTGGGCACAGGTCAGCGGTCCATCTGCTAGCACCATTGTAAACACTAACTCAGTAAATCCAACGGTAACAGGACTGGTATCTGGTGATTATGTTTTCAAGTGGAGTATAACAACGAGCTGTGGAGAAGGAACTTATTCTGCGAGTACAGTTACAATCACAGTTAACTGCCCCGCATACCCAAGTGTCAAAACCACTAAGTTTATTGATGAATATGTGTTAGGAGATGTGTTAGCTGTTATTACAGATTCTGACGGAGGTATTTCAAATTACTTATTGACTAGTGGAATAGTGCCTCCGGGCACTGCACTATCCATTAGTGGCAACCAGGTGTATCTTAAAGTCACTAATGCATCAACTCTTGTAGCAGGTAACTATACTCTAGCAATTCGTACAACAGATGCAAAAGGATTTAATTCCAATACATCTTTACTCATCAGAATGTATGACAGAGTAAGTACACCAACGGCTCCTACGCCCCTCCCAGTGCATTTGGCCTACTTTACCGGCAGCCCGGAGGAGGGCAAAGTACTCCTGCAGTGGGTTACAGCTATGGAAAAGGACAACGACCGTTTTGAGATAGAGCGCAGTACCAACGGGGAGCAGTTTGAGCAGATAGGAATTGTAAAAGGTAACGGTAACAGCTCCCAGGCCATTCGCTACAACTTTACTGACAAAAATCCGGGTACTGGCACAGTGTACTACCGCCTGCGCCAGGTGGACTATAGTGGCGAGAGCAGCTACAGCAAGATCATCTCCGTGGCCCTGGGCCAGTTGCCGGTGGCCGGTACAGCGCAAGCCTACCCCAATCCTTTCACCAGTGAGCTCCATGCAGTGGTAACCCTACCCGGGGCACAGGAGGTGAAGCTGGAAGTGGTCGATATCCGGGGGCAGGCAGTCTACAGTGGCAGGCAAGCCATGCTGGCGGGGTTCAACCAGGTGAACCTGCCGCTCCAGGCCCTGCGCACCGGACTCTACTTCCTCAAACTCTCCGGGCCCAACATCAACACCACCCTGAAAGTACTGAAGGCCCGCTAAAATAGCCTGAAGCCCATACAACAGGAAAGGCTGCCTTTAAAGGCAGCCTTTCCTGTTGTATATTATTTTTTGATAAGTACCAATATTCTGAACTTCCTGCGTTATTTTTGTACTTCATATTTATTTTTAAAGTAACTAGATGAAAATCTTAAAGTTCGGTGGTACCTCTGTGGGCACCGCTGAGAGAATGAAGGCAGTAGCCTCGCTTATCAAAAACGATGAGCCAAAGATCGTAGTGCTTTCCGCTATGTCGGGTACTACCAATGCATTGGTGCAGATCGCTGAAAAGCTGCATCAGAATAAAAACCAGGAAGCTACTGCGCTGATTGATGCGCTACACAATAAATATAAACAGGTAGCAGAAGAGTTGTATACTACTTCTGCTAAAAAAAATCAGGCCGAAGAGCTTTTAAACAATCATTTCGATTACCTCCGCTCTTTCACTCTTGACCTTTTCACAATACATGAAGAAAGAGCCGTGCTTGCGCAGGGTGAGTTACTTTCTACAGCACTTTTCCAGTTTTACCTGGAGGAGCAAGATATTCCTTCTGTACTTCTTCCGGCGCTCAACTTCATGAAGATCGATGAGAATGAGGAGCCAGATACGGCATATATTGCAAAGAACCTGAAAACAGAGCTGGAGCAATATCCCAACACAAAACTGTTCATCACACAGGGATATATTTGCAGGAATGCGTTTGGTGAGATTGATAATCTAAAGCGTGGTGGGTCAGACTACTCAGCCTCTCTCATCGGTGCCGCTGCAGATGCCGATGAAATTCAGATCTGGACGGATATCGACGGGATGCACAACAACGATCCACGCATCGTAAAGGATACATACCCTATTGCAGAGTTATCTTTTGATGAGGCAGCGGAGTTGGCTTATTTTGGCGCAAAGATCCTACACCCTAGCAGTGTTTACCCTGCAAAAGAAAAGGATATTCCGGTGCGTCTGCTAAACACGATGCAGCCTGAGGCAAAAGGCACAATCATAACTTCCGAAAGCAAAGGAGGAAGTATTAAAGCAGTAGCCGCCAAAGATGACATCACAGCAATTAAGATTAAATCAGGGCGAATGCTGCTAGCATATGGTTTCTTACGAAGTGTGTTTGAGGTATTTGAAAGATACAAAACACCCATCGACATGATCACTACCTCTGAGGTAGCAGTGTCGTTGACAATTGACAACGCTAAATTCCTGAATGAGATCGTTGCTGAGCTAAAAGAATTTGGACAGGTAGAGGTTGACCAGGACCAGACAATTATTTGTGTGGTAGGTGACTTTATAGCAGCGCGAAGCGGGTCGGGCTTAAAAATATTTGAAGCACTTAAAGCTATTCCGCTTCGCATGATCTCTTATGGTGGAAGCAAGAATAATATCAGTCTTTTGATTGATACCTCCCACAAGGTTGAGGCACTTACCAGGTTGAACGATGGAATTTTTGAGAGAAACACAACCAATGCTTAAGGAACACTTACAGGAGTTGAAGCAGCACGCCACTCCCCTTTATGTATATAACCTGGAGCTTTTGCGCCAGACGCTGCAAACAGCAAAGCAGGAAGCAGACAAGTATAACTTCCATGTACATTACGCTTTAAAAGCAAATGCAAATGAGCCAATACTTAATGAAATGCGCCATCATGGGTTTGGGGCAGATTGTGTAAGTGGCAATGAAGTTAAAGCGGCCATAGAAAATGGTTTTGCACCACAGGAAGTTGTATTTGCCGGCGTGGGTAAGTCCGATGACGAGATCAACTATGCACTGGACCAGGATATCTTCTGCTTTAACTGCGAATCAAGCCACGAACTTGAAATACTGAACGAGTTGGCAGAGGCAAAAGGGAAAATTGCCAGTATTGCACTACGCATCAACCCAAACGTTAATGCCAAAACTCATAAGTACATTACTACCGGGCTTGAGGAAAACAAATTCGGAATAAACGCCTGGGAACTGGATAGCGTGTTGCTGTTGCTGCAAAAACTGCAACATATCAAACTGATCGGAATCCACTTCCACATTGGGTCCCAGATAACAGACCTTTCTGTATTCAGTAATTTGTGTACGCGTGTAAATGAGTTCCAGGAGTGGTTCCTGTCTCATAATATTCAGCTAGAGCATGTAAACGTAGGTGGTGGCCTTGGCGTGGACTATTATAACCCGGAGGAGCAGCCAATACCCGACTTTGCAGCTTATTTTGGCCTGTTTAACCAGTTCCTGGAACTTCGACCTGGGCAGCAGGTGCATTTTGAACTAGGCCGTGCACTTGTGGCACAATGCGGAACACTACTTTCCAGGGTCCTCTATATCAAAAAAGGCATTACAACTAACTTTGCCATACTTGATGCAGGCATGACAGAGTTGATCCGTCCGGCGCTGTACCAGTCTTACCACAAGATCGAGAACCTGACCAGTGAAAAAGAAGAAGTCCGCTATGACGTGGTGGGCCCTATCTGCGAATCATCGGACTGCTTTGGTAAAGCTGTTGTACTACCTGAAACAAATCGTGGAGACCTGATAGCTATCCATACGGCCGGTGCTTACGGCGAAGTAATGGCCTCACAATATAATCTCCGCACAAAAGCGAAAGCACTGTATATTTAACTGCTAAAGTATAAAAAAAAGCCCCTCATAATTTTATGAGGGGCTTTTTTTTATACTTTAGCAGTCGGATTATCTTCTTACTGAACCGTTGCTTCTATCTCTGTATTCTCTGATGCGAGCAGGTGTTTCCTGTATTTGAGAAACTACAAAATTTGGCTCTGCATGTGCTATACCCTCCTGCCCCTGAAGGAAATTTGCCAGATCAAGCGCATTTCCACTCGCATTCTTATCTACTTTAACTATATATGTGTTTTCATCAAGCCCTCCTACCAGACTGGCTCCATAAGATTGTAATGTTCTGTCTAAAGTTGCTTTCCCTCCACTTTGTACAGTTACAATGGCTTCATTGCTCACTCCAAGTAAATTATCCTGTTGCACAAAAAATGGAGCCGCATAAGTAATAAGCTTATCCTGAGCGAGTATCTTTATAACTTGTTCGGTTTGATGACAGCTCAAGCCTTCCATTAAGGAAAGTGTATAGAGCATTTCAGACTCAGAACTGGTCTGTCCGCTAATGCCATTCACAAAGCCATATTTTTCAATTGCGCTTTTCTGTACATCATATGTTGTACCGGCTGCGAATGTTACCAATACCTGCCGCGTAAAAACAGTTCCTAACGACTTTTCCTGCCCATTATAGGAGTAGCTGTACGAGGTACAAGCTGACCCATCCTTTGCCTGGCTTAATAAATTAGGATCGAAGCGCACATTCCTGATAGGTGATCCGTTATCCTGCCTGCAACTGGAGAAGGCGGCAATAACAAGTATATATAAAAAGAGGGGTATAATTTTTCTGACCATTATCGTACAATTTAATCATCAACACATAATTGTTGTACGAGCACTTTTAGCTTAAAGCTACAATTTCAACTAGCAATTTTACACCGCTTCAGCCCTTTAAACATAGAATTATACATTTAATGAGATATTTAAATGATTTACCGCTTTTATTTTTTAAAATTTTGTTGCTTAAACTTTACCTGTAACTATACCTACAGAATAGCTTCTTTCTCATAACACGACGCTTTTATGACTGCTTCAGGGGTAACATTTTCAGGAAGCAGTGCAATAAAAGCTTTAGCTCTAATCAGTTCTTTCTGCAACTCATTCAGATTTCTGCGCTTCACAAATCCTATAAGTTGTAACTCTTCCGGGTTTACACCAAATGAGGTTACTTCATTCCACTTAATATTTGTCAGAAACAGATCGCTGGGCATGCGAATATATACCTGTAACAGTGTATCCGGGTCGGTAGCAACAGCAGGCTTGTATTTCGGATAAGTATAACGATAACCATTCAGAGCAGCCGAAACATCCGCCCAAACAGCAGAGCCGGTTGGGTAGCTCCCCGCGCCTTTGCCTTTCAAAAACTGATCACCTGCAAATTTTGCCTGTATCTGTACACCATTATACTCGTCCTGCACATGATAAAGCTCATCCGAAGGAAAGACGAATGTTGGAAGTACCTGCACTTCAAGCTGCTCCTCGGTAGTAACCCTGGCAGAAGCAACCAGTCGGATACGAGCTCCAAGCTTTTGTGCCAACACTATATCTTTTGCAGTGATAGTGTCTATACCAAAACATAGCACATGGTCAGGCTGCACAAAAACTCCGAACGCATGTGCTGCTATCAGGCATATTTTATGAAGCGCATCATATCCCTGCACATCCATAGCCGGATCAGCTTCAGCAAAACCCAGTTCCTGTGCCTGAACCAAGGCAGCTTCGTAAGTGCTTCCATCCGTGTCCAGCCTGGATAGTATGTAGTTAGAAGAGCCATTCAAAATACCGCGCACCTGTAATAAAGGCTCGGTGCCGTAGTAGGCTTCCAGGGTCCTAAGTATAGGTATACTGCCACAAACAGCCGCCTCATACAACAGCCTGCCGCCATAGTGCTTTTGCAGTGCTACTAGCTCCGGCAGGTTTTCTGCCACTACTTTTTTGTTTGCTGAAACTACGGTTTTACCGGCTTTCAGTGCCTGTCTAATCAGTATAAGCGCCTCAGCCGGGTCGTTGATCAACTCTGTCAGGATAAGGAGGGAGTCATCCTGCAACAACTCCTGCGGATCATAAGTGAAAGCGGAGGCAGGAAGGGAGCGGGCTTTTCCCTTGTCCCGCACACAAATTCTGGCAACCTCCATTTGGCGGTTATACTGCAGCACATCATATAGCCCTTGGCCTACACAGCCAAAGCCAAGTATACCTATTCTGTTAGTAAGCATGTTTCTCATAGTTTAGTGCTTGAATATTTTCGGCTTCATAAAACGTAGAGATCGCCTTTGTTAACTGATCGCACTCTACTAAAAACCCATCGTGTCCGTAATCAGACTTGATCAAATAAAAAGCGGAGCCAGGCACCTGCTCATGTAAATATTGTTGCTCCTGCACCGGAAACAACAGATCTGAATCTACGCCAACAAACAAAGTTTTCGCTTTCAGGTGCGCGAGTGCTTTCACGATTCCCCCTCTACCACGACCAATGTTATGAGAGTCCATTACTTTGGAGAGCAGCCAATAGGTATAGGCGTTAAACCTGCCGGCCAGCTTCTCTCCCTGGTACTCCTGGTAAGTTGATGCTCTAAAATTATCAGTTATGCTGTTGCCTGGTTCTTGCTGGGTTTGCTCATAGGTGTTATAGTGCCTGTAGGAAAGCATTGCTATGGCTCTGGCCGTTTTCAGTCCTTCAAGACCTGCTGTTTTACTGTACTCAGCCCAGGTTGGATCCAGACGGATAGCCATGCGCTGGCTTTCATTAAAAGCAATACCCCACGCCGAATGACGCGCATTGGATGCAACATGCACCAATCGCTTAAATACTTCGGGTCTTTGCAAAGCCCACTCCAGCGCCTGCTGCCCTCCCAACGAACCGCCAATCAGGGTATGCACCTGCGTTACCGCCAGGTCCTGGCGCAGCAGATCAAAAGCAGCCACAATATCACGGTTGGTCAGTTGCGGAAAGTCATGGAAGTATGGTTTTAATGTGTTTGGATTAACAGACAGCGGACCAGTTGAACCATAGCACCCGCCCAGGGTATTTGCACAGATCACAAACCAATCGGCTGGATCAAAAAGTTTTCCTTTTCCAAACAACTCTCCCCACCAATCGGTAAATTCAGAGTTGCCTGTAAGGGCATGGCAGACCCATATCACATTATTACGGTTGCTGTTGAGGTAGCCATAGGTAGTATAAGCCAACTGGAAGCCGGGGAGTGTGGTCCCGGACTCCAGCTGAAACTGTTGCTGATAGTGGAAAGTATGTTGCTCAAGCATGACTATGTTTAACTTAAAATCGCTTCCGGCTCGGTAATCCGTACCTGCGCAAAAGCCTGTTCAAAATCTGCTTTGATATCGTTTATATGTTCTATACCGGCAGACACACGGAGTAGAGTCGGGTCTACTCCTGCATTTATCTGTTCGGTATCGCTTAGTTGTTGATGTGTAGTAGAAGCCGGGTGAATGATAAGGGTTTTAGCATCACCCACATTGGCCAGATGGCTTACAAGTGTCAGGCTATTTACAAATTTCTCTGCCTGTTTCTTATCACCCTTTATCTTAAAGGACAGAACACCTCCGAAACCTCGTTTCAGATACTTTTTAGCCAGTTTATGATAGTTGCTGCTCTCCAGCCCCGGATAATTAACCGACTCTACCAGTTCATGCTGTTCCAGCCACTTTGCCAGTTCCAGCGCATTTTGTACTGTTCTGTCAACACGCAGCGAGAGTGTTTCCAGGCCTTGCAGCAGCAGGAAAGAGTTGAATGGGCTAAGCGCCGGGCCAAAATCACGTAATCCTTCCACACGTGCCCGAATGGCAAAAGCAATGTTTCCGAAAGGCCCGTCAGCACCAAATACCTCCCAAAAATTAAGCCCGTGGTAACCATCAGATGGCTCAGAAAACTGTGGAAACTTACCATTGCCCCAGTTAAAATTGCCGCCATCCACAATCACACCGCCAATACTGGTACCGTGCCCTCCTATCCATTTTGTTGCAGACTCCACAACCACATTGGCGCCATGTTCCAATGGTCTGAACAGATATCCTCCTGCCCCAAAAGTATTATCAACTACCAGCGGAATCTCATACTTCTGCGCCAATGCTGCAATCGCCTCAAAATCCGGAATGTTAAACCTTGGGTTTCCAATAGTTTCCACGTAGATCGCCTTTGTATTTTCATCTATGTGTTCTTCAAAGCTATTTACTGCATCGTCTTTAGCAAATCGTACTTCAATTCCCAAGCGCTTAAATGCCACTTTAAACTGGTTATAAGTACCGCCATACAAGAAACCGGTGGAAACAAAATTATCTCCGGCCTGCAGGATGTTGTTTAGGGCAATGAACTGTGCCGCCTGACCAGACGCTACTGCTACTGCTGCTACGCCTCCTTCCAGTGCCGCAACACGCTTTTCGAACACATCTGTAGTTGGATTCATGATGCGGGTATAAATATTCCCAAACTCTTTCAGGGCAAACAGGTTAGCGCCATGTTCAGCGTTTTTGAAAGTATAGGAAGTTGTCTGGTAAATTGGCACAGCACGCGATTGTGTGGTGGGATCTACTTCCTGGCCAGCGTGTAGCTGCAATGTTTCGAAATGCAATGGTGTTGACATGATAGTTTAATTATAAATTTGGAGATAAAATATACAATGGAATAAAGACAGGACTAACTGCAGGTATGCGTTGAGGTATACAACAGACGCAGGTCTGCAGAAAAGCCATTAAGTGCTAAAATGTGGGATCTAGGCTAGCAACAACAGCAAGCCATCATGCGCATGGGCTTGCACATGTTTAAAGTACGCTGCATGCAAAGCGCAACGAAAAACAGCGTGAGTTTACCAACCAAGGATGTTGGTAACGGTACTACTAAAAAATGTTCTGTGTGATTGATTCCCTTTTTCATAAACGTATCAATTTATATTCTTCCGGATAATCCGGAATCAGGAATTAGCACCTTTTACCACGTTGGTTAGGTTGCTAGCGCTTCACAGAGCCTGTCTCTCCGCGCTTCTTTATAAATCAATTTTCCGTGTAGGGATAACTGACTTGATGTTGCAAGTATACGCCAGCAAATTTTAAAAAGCCAAAAATAATTTCAAGTATTTTTCTGAATGTTTTCTTCCGTAAAAAGTATAAATCGTTAAAAATTCATAATCACAATAATACCTTTTCTAACAGATAATTGGCTCCTCCATCATCTGCTTATCTTTACTTAAAGCGCCAGATATCCCTGTTATCATAAAACTTACAAACATGTAGGCGCACCAGCTGTTGGAAAGTATAATTAGCACCTCCTAAAGAGGTTTTTTCTCGTTTTAAGTAACAACTATGAAGATATTGCTGACAGGTGCCAACGGATATATCGGAAAACGGCTCCTGCCTCTTTTGGTAGAGCAGGGACATGAAGTCACATGCCTTGTCCGGGACCCGAGGCGATTCGGATTACCCGCCACACTTAAAGAAAAAGTCCAAGTTGAAAAAGGTGATCTTTTAGACCTTAACTCGCTAAAAAACTTACCACCTGACATAGATACTGCCTATTATCTGGTGCACTCGATGGGTGGTGACGGGAAAGATTTCTCTAAAATGGAGGACCAGGCAGCAAGAAATTTTACGGTTTCCCTGAACACGACTTCTGCAAAACAAATCATTTACCTGAGCGGAATCGCCAATGTAGGCAACCTGTCTACGCATCTTTCCTCCAGGTTGCATGTTGAGGATGTTTTAGCAGAAGCAAAAGCAAGCCTGACAGTATTACGTGCAGCCATCATCATAGGCTCAGGCAGTGCCTCGTTCGAAATATTACGTGATCTGGTTGAGAAACTACCTGTAATGATAACCCCCAAATGGCTAAAGTCCAAGTGCCAGCCAATTGGCATCCGGGACGTTATTTTTTACCTCACACAAGTGCAGGGCGATCAGCGTTTTTATGGTAAAAGCTTTGAGATCGGCGGTCCGGAGGTAATGACATATAAAGAAATGATCCTGAGGTTTGCCAAACTTCGTGGTCTGAAACGATACATTATTTCAGTACCCGTGCTCACCCCCCGGCTCTCCTCCTACTGGCTATACTTCGTGACCAGCACCAGCTTCAGCCTGGCCAGAAACCTGGTGGACAGCCTCCGAAACGATGTTGTGGTGATAGATCATTCTATTGAAAATTTAATCCCACATCATTGCCTCACTTTTGATCAGGCTATTAAACTGGCATTTAGCCGGATTGAGCAAAACATGGTGGTATCCAGTTGGAAGGATGCTTTGGTAAGCGGAAACATGCACCTGAACTACATGGATTTTGTACAGATACCCGAACATGGAGTGCTTACGGATAAAAAACGTAGAAAATTTAACAGACCTGTGGATGAAGTACAGCAGAACATCTGGCGCATCGGGGGTGAGCGCGGCTGGTATAAAACAGACTTTTTGTGGCGTATCAGAGGGCTGCTCGATAAAATGGTAGGTGGTGTGGGCCTCAGGCGGGGCAGGCGGAGCCCTTATGACCTTAAAGCCGGCGACACCCTGGATTTCTGGCGGGTACTGGTAGCCGACGAACAACAAAGACGCTTGCTGCTATACGCCGAGATGAGACTACCTGGTGAGGCCTGGCTTCAATTTAAGATATGCGAAGAGGCTGATGGAAACTATCTGGAACAACTAGCTGCTTATAGACCGAATGGCTTAATCGGACGATTATATTGGTATGCTGTACTGCCTTTCCATTCCATCATATTTGGTGGCATGATCGAGAATATTATCGACTACAGAAAATAAGTTCTCCCGATAATATTACTGATACAATATTCATCTGAAATTACAATTAATAGGTTCTTAAGTATAAAACTAAAAGCTATTCTCTTAGTATACTCCTATATATTTTTCAGCCTATGTTTAAGGCGCTTTAGTTGAAACAAGTTTTTGAAAATCCAATATTATTTCCTGCCCTATAATTTAATAGTTAACTTTGCTCCTCGATAACCCATCAGACCTAATGGAGGCTATAAAAGAAACCAACTTCTCCTTTCCTGGCCAGACCGGCTTTTACAGGGGCAAAGTCCGTGATGTTTATTATTTTAATGACAGGCTTGCCATTGTGGCAACGGACCGTATCTCAGCTTTTGATGTAGTGCTGCCGCGGGCAATACCTTATAAAGGGCAGGTCCTGAACCAAATTGCCAGCTTAAACTTAAAAGCCACTTCAGATATTGTTCCAAACTGGGTCATTACTACTCCTGATCCTAATGTAACCATCGGTTATCACTGCGAACCATTTAAGGTGGAAATGGTGATCCGGGGCTACCTGGCAGGCCATGCCTGGCGTGAGTATAAAGCAGGAAAGCGCAGCGTGTGTGGTGTAACTTTACCCGAAGGGCTGAAAGAAAATGATAAGCTTCCGGAGCCGATCATTACACCAACCACCAAAGCTGACGAAGGACACGATGAGGATATATCGAGAGAAGAAATTTTAGCGAAAGGATTTGTATCCGAACAAGATTACCTTAAATTAGAGCGTTATACGCGCGAGTTGTTTGCTCGGGGCACTGAGCTGGCACAGCAGCAGGGCCTTATATTGGTAGATACAAAGTATGAGTTCGGTAAGCACAAGGGAGAAGTGTATTTGATAGATGAAATTCACACTCCTGATTCTTCCCGTTACTTTTACAGCGAAGGCTATGCAGAACGGCAGGCAGCTAATGAGCCACAACGCCAGCTTTCGAAGGAATTTGTTAGGCAGTGGTTAATTGAGAATGGTTTTCAGGGACAGGAAGGCCAGCAAATACCAGAAATGACTGACAAAATAGTAGCCGGAATATCGGAGCGCTATATAGAGTTGTTCGAAGTATTTACAGGCAGGAATTTCCAAAAAGAAAACTATCAAAATGCTCTCAAACGAATTGAAGAGCAGGTAAAAGAAAACATTTTTAGTACCAATGATTACAATATTTAAAGTAGATTTGGTACATTTGCTTTTAAATCCTTATAGGTAGATCTATGAAGTACACGATTGACAAGAAAGAAAACTACACTATTATCACGATAGATGAGAAGAAGTTAGATACTTCTATCGCACCCGATTTAAAGTCAGAGTTCGTGAAGTTGAATGCTGAAGGGATCACAAACCTGATTCTTGACCTAAGCAACGTTAAATATACTGACTCCTCAGGCCTCAGCTCCATTCTGATAGCAAACCGCCTTTGCAACTCATCAAACGGATTATTAATTATGACAGGGCTTCAGGATCATGTTATGAAGCTGATCACTATCTCTAAGCTTGAGTCAGTTTTAAATATCCTGCCTACTGTAGAGGAGGCAATCGACCGTGTATTCCTGCACGAGATCGAGCAGGATCTTACTAACAAAGAAGACTAGCTATAGCCGCCTATTGTGGATTTCGAACTCAGAATATTAGGCAGTTCGTCGGCCACACCATCGGCAAACAGACATCATACCGCCCAGATCTTAACCATTGGTAATCAATACCACCTGATCGACTGTGGCGAAGGAACTCAAATGCAGCTGATGCTTTACAAAATAAAGCATCAGCGCATTTCTAGCATCTACATCAGCCACCTGCACGGTGATCATTATTTTGGCTTGCCTGGCTTGCTCTCTACAATGCATTTGCAGGGCCGACAAGCACCTCTGCACCTCTTCGGACCTCCCGGCCTCTCAGAAATCTTAAGTTTACAACTGAAGTACTCCGGTACTAACCTGTGCTATAAGCTGGTTTTCCATGAGCTGGATACAAGCAGCTATAAAAAGATATTTGAAGACAAGCAGATCACGGTTCATACTGTTCCTATGGAGCATCGCATACCCTGCTGTGGCTTTTTGTTCCGTGAAAAGCAAAAACCTCGTCCGCTAATAAAAGATAAGCTGCCCGCTTTTTTAACACCACCACAGTTAGTACGCCTTAAGTGGGGCGAGGACATACAGGATGAGCAAGGCAATGTGCTGGTACAAAACCATGAGGTAACCATGGAACCCAAGCGAAGCCGTAGTTATGCATACTGCTCCGACAGCCGATATAAGCCAGACCTGCTCCCTTACCTCTGCAACTTAGACTTACTGTATCACGAGGCCACTTTTACGAACGAATTACGTGAACGTGCCGAGTACACATTCCATAGCACTGCCCGGCAGGCCGCAGAACTTGCCGCAGCTGCTCAGGTAAACCAACTAATTATTGGTCACTTTTCTGTCCGGTATAAGGACCTCACACCCTTGCTGGAAGAAGCCAAGGAGGTGTTTCCGCAGACAAACCTCGCCACGGAAGGAAGTGTTTTTAATGTGCAGGAGTAACCGGCCAATTCTTAAAAACTTTAACAAAAAGGGTTGTTTACAGGTTAATCAGATTAATTTCCTATATTTAATCCTGGAGCTTTGCCCCTTTTAGTATCGTTATCAGAATACATAAAGAGAAGTATAAAACATGATCAAGAATAAGTTATTTACGGTAACTGGTATTTTCACTGGATTGGCAGTGCTGTTTATTATTATGCAGTTTTTCCGCATTGATAAAACAAACCCACCTGTTGATCCTTCTAAAGAGTTTGCCATGCTAACCAACCCTCCACAGGATGTACAGCTTATCCTGCAGGAGTCATGCTACGACTGCCATTCCAACGAAACTACTTACCCGTGGTACTCAAATGTCGCACCTGCTTCCTGGTTCCTGAAGAACCATATTGACGAAGGTCGCCACCACCTTAATTTTTCTGAGTGGGGAGATTATACAGCGAAAAAAGCAAACCATAAGATAGAAGAGTCAATAGAGATGGTTGAGGAAGGAGAAATGCCCATGACTTCTTATACACTACTGCACCCTGAAGGAAGGCTCACCAAAACTGAAAAAGAAAAATTGCTTACCTGGTTCAGGTCCATCAAGAAGTAAGCATTTCTGAAAACAAATTGATCCTGAAAAACTTTTAAAGTATAGCTGTTGCTGCCATTGGCGCTAAAGCTATACTTTGTGCTTTAGCACTATCACAAGCAGCTTTATTCCGAAATATACCACACAAATCGGATGATCTTGAAATGGCTAACATAATTCCATCGCAGCACCAACGCGAGAAAAAGAGAACGCAGCTGTTCCTGGTTCTCAGCGGTATCTTTATTTCCAATGCTCTTCTGGCTGAACTAATTGGCGTAAAGATATTTTCTGCTGAGGCTCTTTTTGGTTTACCAGGTGCCCAAATACCCGTGTTAGGTGGCTCAAAGCTGGATTTTAACCTAACTGCGGGAGTTATTATATGGCCTGTAGTATTTATCACTACAGATATCATAAATGAATATTTCGGAAAAGATGGTGTAAAGAAAGTAAGTATACTTACATTATTGCTTATTCTTTATGCATTTTTGATAATCAGCGCCGTAACCGGCCTGCCGCCTGCTCAGTTCTGGCTGGATGTAAATAGCTCTGATCCGCAAGGCAATGCTTTTGATATAAATTACGCCTACAACAGTGTGTACCGCCAGGGGTTAGGTATCATTATAGGCTCCGTTGCCGCATTCCTGCTCTCTCAGTTTTTAGATGCAACTGTATTCCATTGGCTGCGTCGGTTTACAGGCAGCAAAAAAATATGGCTACGTGCCACTGGGTCCACTGTAGTATCTCAGTTAATTGATTCGCTGGTCGTATTGCTGATAGCTTTTTATGCATTTGGCAACTGGTCTTTAGAGCAAGTCCTTTCGGTGGCACTGATCAACTATATTTACAAGTTCAGCATTGCTATTTTGCTTACACCTCTTCTCTATGTTGCCCATTACCTCATAGATCGTTACCTGGGGGAGGAGCAGGCAGAAGTACTCATAGAAGAGGCTGTTATTGAGAGTGAAGTTAACCACAAATAAATTTTTCCTACTGTAAGCCAAAGCCTTACATGTTACAACAATATTTTATTTGTATTTATACTTTCCTAGCTGTTACCTTTGCAATCTTGCAAAATAAAAAATGCCAGCTCACTTAGCACATACACAGATTTTTATTACCGGGTACGTACTTCACGACCTATAGTAGCCCCTCTTTTCTGAATTTGGAGCTATCTCAGCCTCCTGTTTTTACTTTATTTATTGAATCATTTTTTTGGAGGGACAATCATGTTCAGAGGAATCATTTTGGTTTTTCTTGGGGCTTGTAGCTTTGGCATATTATCTACATTCGTCAAATTAGCATATAAAGAAGGCTTTACCTTGGGTGATGTAACGGGCACTCAGGTATTATTTGGGTTGATTTTTCTTTGGGTGATGGTGTTGTTGCGAAAACTGCTTGGCAGTAAAAGCAACAGCACGTCGTTCAGGGAAAAACTACAACTGGCTGCCATGGGCACCAGTACCGGCCTTGTAAGTATATTTTATTATAAATGCGTCCAAACGGTGCCAGCGTCCATCGCTATCCTGCTCCTGATGCAGTTTACCTGGATGAGCCTGTTGCTGGATGCTGTAACAAAGCGTAAACTTCCACAGGCATCGCAGGTAAGTATGGTGGCGCTTGTTTTGTTAGGCACCTGCTTTGCCGGCAGGTTGTTTTCTGATAATCTACCAGCTTTTGACTGGTCAGGGATAGGCTATGGTCTTTTGGCCGCGATGAGCTACACTATTTTTCTGGCTGTGAACGGAAAAGCAGGTAACAAGATGCACCCGATCACGAAAAGCGCTATACTTCTAACAGGAGCCTGCGTTTTAATTTTTACAGTGTTCCCGCCGGTTTTCTTAATAAATGGTGCTCTTTTACATGGCTTATTTAAATGGGGACTGGTATTGTCTGTCTTCGGAACAGTATTGCCTCCAATATTTTATGCTTACGGCATTCCCAAAACAGGTCTGGGACTAAGTGCCATACTGAGTGCAGCAGAATTGCCAGTGGCGGTGTTAATGTCGAGTATAGTATTACAAGAAGAAGTTTTGCCGGTACAGTGGTTTGGCGTTGCTTTGATCCTGATGGCCATTGTAATAGCTAACTGGACAACGATTTTTAAAAGAACAGATAAAAAAGCTGCGGCTGTTCCCGTAGCAGAAATAGCACATTAACAACACGTATATTTTTAAATTTTGTATTTCTTGCCTATGATACTATAAAAGTTTTTGAAATTAAATTGGTTGATTTTAATGGTTAGGTTCAGCAATTGCGCTGTTTTCCTAACCATTGGTTTTTATAGGCCCTCTAATATCTAAAATAGCAGCACCTCTTCTTAGCCTCTCCATCCCCCTTAACACAGGACCTGCTGCATAACTTCCCCCATTAAACAATAAACTACCCTCCTTCCCTGTTTTATAGAAAAGCCTAATTTTTATTTACTTTACCCGATTTTCATTATGAAAAAGGCATTTCCAATTCTACTTGTAGCCGCTATATGCATGAGCTTTCAGGTAAAAAACGTATCAAATCCAACAACAACTACCAGTTCTGAGCTGGAAAATAACGTTACATCACCCAGTCCTGCCAATGTCTCCCTGGGCACCTATGTAGGAACACTGCCTTGCGCAGATTGCGAAGGTATACGCATGAAATTAACTCTGCAGGAAGGTAAAGCTGGTAAAAGCAAAACTTTTGTGATGGAGCAAACATACCTCGGTAAACCTGCAGGCAACAACGCAGTAAAGATTAAGGGAATCTGGTTCCCTGCCCGGGGCAATAAGCAGGATCCGAATGCTGTTATCGTTCAGTTGATCCCTGACGGTAAGTATGACCCGTTATACTTCATGCGCTTAAATGAGAAAGCTATAAAGATGCTGGACCGCCAGCAGAACCCGATCAAGTCAAAGCATAATTATATTTTACAAAAGCAACGGTAACGGCCTCCAAATTATCGCTTGTATTTCAATTCAAAGCCATTTTAGTTTAACTTGCAACTTAGAACTTAAGAACTAAACATACATGGCCCGTTATCTTACCGGAATACAAGCTACTGGCAGACCACACCTGGGAAATTTGCTGGGAGCTATTATCCCTGCCGTAGAATTATCCCGTACTTCTGAAGAGGAGTCACTGTACTTTATTGCTGACATGCATTCGCTTACCACAGTTAGGGATGCAGAACAATTAAAGAGTAACACCTATGCTGTAGCTGCAGCTTGGCTTGCTTTTGGGTTCGACACTGATAAGCACATTTTTTACCGCCAGTCTGATGTACCGATGGTAACAGAATTGAGCTGGTACCTAAGCTGCTTCACCCCCTTCCCGATGTTAGCAAATGCGCATTCTTTTAAGGATAAATCGTCGCGTAGAGGTCTTGCCGATGTTAATGCAGGTTTATTTACTTACCCTGTATTGATGGCAGCAGATATATTGATGTATGATGCCAACCTTGTTCCCGTTGGTAAGGATCAGATACAGCACCTGGAGATTACCCGCGACATTGCCAGTTCATTTAACCACACCTATGGCGAAACCTTTGTTTTGCCAGAGGCACGCGTAGATGAAGCCGTAATGACGGTACCTGGTATAAACGGAGAAAAAATGAGCAAGTCTTACGGCAACATCATTGACATCTTTGAAGCTGACAAGCCGTTGCGTAAAACGATCATGAGTATTGTGACCGATAGTACTGCCTTAGAAGAACCGAAGGATCCGGACAGCGATACAGTTTTCCAGTTATACAGTTTACTGGCTACTGCTGACGAGATAGAGACTATGCGGCAGAACTACCTGGCTGGTGGCTATGGCTACGGCCATGCAAAACAAGCTTTGTACGAGTTAATTATACACAAATATGCTGAGGAGCGCGAGTTATTCAATTACTATATGAGCAACCTGCAGGAAGTAGACAGGAAATTACTGGAAGGCGCTGAAAAGGCAAAAGCGATTGCTACACCAGTACTGAAGCGCGTTCGTGAGAAGCTTGGCTTTTAGCTGCCAGCTAGTTATTCAAATCATACGACCAGCAATAGAAAAAGGCCTGCTTTAACAGCAGGCCTTTTTCTATTTTAGTTGCTCGTCCTGTTACATCGTGCCATAATAACGATTGTAACGGTCATTGTATTCATTATTATCTAATATTCCGTCGTTGTTATCATCCCATAAAGAGAAAATTCCATCAGAATACTCTCTTTCATTTATCATTTTATCACCGTCTTTATCCCAATCTTTGTAATAAGTGGTTTTGGCAAATGCAGTTCTAAACTCATTTTCATCCAGGTTATTATCTTTATTAACATCCCAGTCTGCCCAGTTCTGGCCTTCTATGCCAAAATCATTGTTTGCTGTTGTCCACTCATTTTCATCAATTAAATCATCATCGT
Organism: Pontibacter sp. MBLB2868; assembly: GCF_051904785.1. Classification (NCBI taxonomy): domain Bacteria; kingdom Pseudomonadati; phylum Bacteroidota; class Cytophagia; order Cytophagales; family Hymenobacteraceae; genus Pontibacter; species Pontibacter sp. MBLB2868. Next base: position 2,724,951 of record NZ_CP196710.1, read on the forward strand.
TTGTATCCCAGGTCTCAAAGAATCCATTAGAGAATTCATTGTCATCTAAAAGATCATCATCGTTCTCATCCCATTCACCATAGTTTCTGTTGGATGCAAAAGTTGTCCCAAAACGTTCATTATCCCAGTTGTCCATTACACCTGCGTCAGTATCAGCTGTCGTCTCAATGGTTTCAGTGTCTTCGGCAGTCTCCATATCGTTACCACCGCAGGATACCAGGCCAGTGAAAAGTGCAAAGCACAAACCGGTACCAAGTAATTTCCAAACTCTATTTTTCTCTGTCTTCATAGTCTTTTGATTTTATGCGTCAATTCAAATTTATAGTACATTAAAATTAAACGGGTTGTACCCTGCACTAGGTTTGTATTGGGCACATAGACAAGTAAAGACGCTCAAACATTAAGTATAGAGGGGTTTCCAGTTCGTTAACAATTGAATAACTCCCTAACAACAATCCTGCAAAATTGTATTTTTAACTTATTCCATATACATAAAAAAAGCACTTAGATCTGCGTTGGCAGTACGAAGTGCATTGTAAAAGTTAAGAAGGAAATGTAGGTATGCTCTAGTCCTGCTCCTGAATAATAAGGTCAGCAGAGGCTCGGTTTAGAGCAATGGGAATATTATTGATAACAGCCGTTCTGATCAGGGTCTGTATATCGTGCTCGTGACCATGTGGGGTTTCAGCATCAATAAAAAAGATTACTTTATCCACTTCCCCCTGTAAAATTTTAGCAGCGAGTAAAATATCTCCCCCACTTGGGCCATGGCCAAAGGGAGTTATGGTTAAATCGAGCATTTCTCTGATCAGCTGCGATGTATTGGAAGTGCCGATAAGTTGGTGATCCTTTAACAAATGGTGATTTACTTTGGCCCAATTAAGCAGGTCGTTTTTTCTGCTATTGTGGGCAATCAAGGCGATTGTTTTTTTCATGTTTTAATAAATTATCAGTTAAAGAGCGTTTTCGCTCCGTGTGCTTTGATAAAGTTATAATAATCCAGCTCAATAACCAGACTCATAACAGTTTATTAACACATCAACCTTAGCAGTAGTAACACAGTCGCTCCGCTGCCAGAAAGTTATTCTACTCCAGCTAATTCAATTTTAAATTCAGCACAAGAGCATGGATGGGTTTTATCAATCTCTAGATAAGACATTAAAAAAGCAGTGGGTGCAAGGGCCGCAGCTATTCAATATGCTACAGACCCTACACCCACTGCTTTTTTATAATTTATTTTGAACAGCATGGATATACTGCTTCAATGATTCCGGGTATTAAGGAATCCACTTTATATCTTTGAAATTAGGCTTCCTTTTTTCCAGGAATGCGTTTCTTCCTTCTTTCGCCTCTTCGGTCATGTATGTAAGGCGTGTGGCTTCACCGGCAAATATTTGCTGGCCCACCATACCATCATCTGTGGCATTGAAGGCAAACTTCAGCATCTTGATAGATGTTGGTGATTTCTCTAAAATCTCCTGTGCCCAATCATAGGCTGTATCTTCCAGTTCATCGTGAGGGATAACGGCATTTACCATACCCATGTCATAGGCATCCTGTGCCGAGTAGTTTCTACCCAAAAAGAAGATCTCACGGGCACGTTTCTGGCCAACCATCTTAGCCAGGTAAGCCGATCCATAACCACCATCAAAGCTGGTTACATCGGCATCCGTCTGCTTGAAGATCGCATGCTCTTTGCTAGCCAGGGTCAGGTCGCAGACAACGTGTAAACTATGTCCTCCACCTACAGCCCAGCCCGGTACTACAGCAATCACTACTTTTGGCATAAAGCGGATCAGGCGCTGTACTTCCAGGATATTCAGACGCGGCATTCCTGCCTCATCTACATAGCCCTGATGGCCACGCGCGTTCTGGTCGCCACCGCTACAGAAAGAGTAAACGCCATCTTTAGTTGACGGACCTTCCGCTGAAAGAAGTACGACACCGATAGAAGTATCTTCACGGGCATCCAGAAAAGCTTCGAACAACTCACCTACTGTTTTCGGACGGAATGCATTTCGTACGTTTGGCCTGTTAAAGGCAATACGCGCCACCCCATTCGACTTTTTATAGGTTATATCTTCGTACTCTTTTACTGTTACCCAATTTGCTTTGCTCATGATTCTAAGTTTTAATACTGCAAATATAAAGCGCTTACAGCTCCTTTGCTCATCAATTACAAGTATACCCTTTAATTAAGCTTTCTTCAGGTACATGGTTTTCAATACAACCTGGCTCTTGCCGATGCGGCATTCCACTTCATCGGGGTTGCCTGTGAGGCGAATATTTTTGATAACATTTCCTCTCTTTAATGTAGTTGACATACCTTTCACCTTCAGGTCCTTTACAACGTGTACTGAATCGCCATCATTTAAAAGATTGCCATTGCTGTCTTTCGCTTCCATGATCATTACTTAATTGAACTTAATTCCGACAAATGTCGAGCTTTGAGTTCGATTTTCCTTAAAAAATCAATTCATTTATGCGATACGGGTAGTGATTTAGCTATTAGTCAGGCCCTACTGCTTTAGCTGCCGCAATACTTCTTTTATACCTTCCAGGCCACCGGAAATGTTCTCCATTTGCGCGAGCACCTGCCCTGCCTGGTTGTTACCCCCCAAACCTTTCATGCGCTGGTTACGGACAAAGGTAGCCTTAATATCCTCCCAACGTCTGGAATCGTCTTCCGTCGCGATACCAATTAGTTGCTTAAACTTAAGCATATTGGCTTCTGCCCCTGAAGTCAGCGTCTGCGACTCTGCTTCGTAATGAGAAAGTATAAGCGTCTGAAGTTCCTGCTCATTCATTACCGGCATCACTTTTTCAGTCAGCTTATTCATATTTCTATAAGAGCCCTGTAGTTTAAAGGCAGGTTCCGTTCTATACTCTTCTGCCTGTGCTGCGGAGCTGATGTACTGCTGGTTCACCTTTAAAATTACTTCCTGTATCTTAAGCAGCTTTTGCAATACCAGCACATACTCATTAATCTCCTCTGGTGAGTGGTTTCCTTCAAACTCTAGTCCCTCACTGTTGCCTGTCTCGGCTAATTTGATCAGAGCATAAACATCCTTATGGCTCTTTGCTGACAACTTTGCGAGGACTGCATTTGATGTCAGCGCGTTTTCGATGTAACTCAACCTGAACACATCTTCTGTGTCCCCTATGATATCACCCAGGTTGTAAATGTCTGCGCGGTTCGCCAGCATATCCGGAATACGGAATTTCTCACCTGTTTCAGTATAGGGATTACCAGCCATCACCACGCATACTTTCTTCCCTCTGAAATCGTAGGTTTTGCTCCTGCCTTTGTAAACTCCTTCGATTTTACGCTGCGCATCACACAGCGAAATAAACTTCTGCAAAAACTCCGGATTACAATGCTGGATATCGTCCAGGTAGATCATCACGTTATCTCCCATCTCAAATGACAGGTTCAGCTTTTCCAGCTCTTCGCGTGCGGCAGCGTTTGGTGCTTCCGCAGGATCCAGTGCAGTTACCTGATGACCGATAGCGGGCCCGTTGATCTTCATAAAGATGATACCCAATCGGTTTGCCAGGTATTCCATGATGGTGGTTTTACCATAACCAGGAGGAGAAATAAGGAGCAGCATACCCATCAGGTCGGTACGTTTTGTCTCGCCTGCTGTGCCCATCTGCTTTGCCAGGTTTGCCCCGATCAACGGCAGATATACCTGGTCTATCAGTTTATTTCGCACGAATGATGAAAGCACCCGCGGCTTAAACTCCTGCAAACGCAGCTCTTCTTCAAAGCTTTGCGTCAAGTTTTTCTTCAGTTCAATAAACTTCAGAAACTGTGTAGCGGTAGTAGAAGTATAGTTTCTGAGTTTGTGAATATAGGAGTGAAAATGCAGTCCATACTTTTGGTCCTTAAGAAGTGCGTGTGAACCTCGTAGCTTGTCTAATTGATCCTGCAACACTGTATTCACCACCTGCTGATGACTGTAGCTGTTGGTAAACAGAACTACTGACGCTTCAGCCACATACTCCATCTTTTCCTGCAGGCTTGCCTGAACAACAAAAGCCCGTAGCCAATGCTGCACCAGCTCAAACTGCTGCACCGGACTATCTGCCAGAGCTTTTACAGAGGCCTCAAAAGCCTGTAAGACCTTCTTTTCTGACAGATACTGCTTAAAACTTTCATGAAGATCTGCTGCTTGTTTGTCTGTTATAAAATGATTGCCACGGGTCAGTTCGTAAAACAGGTATTCACCGGCATCTGTGTCAACAGTATTCTCAAACAAACCTGTTGCTCTGATAAAATTGCCAATGTCGTCCTGCAGATCAGAAATAATGTCATCGAATTCGCGTGTATCCGGAAATACCTGAAGAATAGCTCCTACTCCTTTTAACTGATGATGCAGCAGCTCTTTTCTTTTCTCCTCAGCAAAACTCTTCCAGTACAATTGAGCGCACGCCCTAACAGCAGACGGATAGCGTAGCAAGTCAGCTGTTTTGATAAAGCGGATGACAGTAGCCAGTATTAATGCCGCATCATGATCGTGCACCCCTTTCATATACCCTTCGTTAAAGCGTTGGGACATAAAGCGACCGACATACGCTACCAGTTCTGCTTCTGTCAGTTTATGCAGTTCATCAATTGTTAACAGCCTGAAACTATCTTCTGAATCTGAAGCAGTTATACTATTGCTTTGCGCCGATTCCAGTACCTTATAAGCCAAATATTCGGCCCGGTATACCTCACTATTCTCCGACACCAGCGACTGATCCCAAACCGGACGATAGCTTAAAAAAGTAGCATCAGTTACCTTCTCAAAAAAGTTGGTACCAGTTAAGTGGAAATACATGGCGTTGTCCTGGTAAACCACACTCAGTTCCAAAGGCTGTGTGTTTACCGTAAACTGGTGCTTGCCAAGCTTCAGAATATTAGCCCCTTCTACAAAAAGCTCCTGTTTATCCTTTAGCTGTCGGACTGCATCTTCCTTCACCGTTTTAAGACGGCTCTGAATTGTATCAGCTTTTACGGTATCGCCTATCTTAAGCAACTCCTCAACCGTAGCCCGCACCTTCTCGACCATCTGGTCAGAGGCAAAATACCCATTTATCTCGCTGAGGTTATTTAGCTTGCCAACACGGTTGTGTACGGCTTTTAAAATTCTGTCTGCAGCCTGCTGCAGACTGCCTGCCCGCTTATTAAGCGCTTCCTGCAGAGCTACTTTCTTCGACTCAAAAGCGCTGTAAATCTCCTCACGTTTGGACGTAATCTGATCAATAAAATCATCAAAATCAGGGAATTTTCCTTCCAGCTCTTCCAGCTGCACCATCAGCTTTGCCAGGTACTCCTCGCACTTTTGTGGCGAGTCACATACATCCAGGTAATTTACTACACTCTGGCTGATCAGTTTGATCTGAGAATTAAACTCAGCCTTACCTTCCTGGCTCTGAAGTTCCTTGCGCCGTCGCTTAAGTGTTGATTTGGTCTGGTTAAAGTTACCGTAGATGGCAGAGATCGAATCAATGATGCGTGTGGTCTGGGTGGCATCATCAATCTTCAGATTACTCACAACATCGATGAGCATTTCAAGTTCTGCCGCTATGCCGGTGATCTCGGTATCGATCGCATCAGCTTCTACTACTTTAGTAACGGCTGCGATTGCTGCATCTATACTTTGTACGCGCTGCTCGTAAGGCTTCAGAGCATCAGGCTTTAGCAGGAAAGCCACAGTAGCATTGGCTGTGTTCTGAGCGTAGTCAAGCAACTGCAGTTCGTATGCTTCGATCTTCATCAGATCCGTATACCTTAGATCCCGAAGCGACACCACTTCACCTCTGATCGAACGGATCTCCGCCAGGTACTTCACATAATCGTTGATATGCTCAGCCTTCTGAATTTTCAGAGCACTTATCAACGTATCAGCCTGGCCTAAAACACGCTCGATCTCTGCTTTTGTATTCTTTTTGATCCGCAGCACTTTCTCATACTCATCAACAGCTGCTGTGGCGGTTTGCCGGATCCCGGAAAGCGGCGTTGCCAGCTCATACGTTTCTTTCCGGCTCAGCCAGTGGTACGAATCGATTATATTTGTGGTAAGCCTGATCAGGTCGATGTACAGATTCGCATAAGAATCCTCTTTTTGCAGCAGGCTCAACAGTTCCGAACATTCTGCCATCGCACGTACAATCTCCTTGTTCCCGATCTTGTACAAGTATGACTCCTGCGTTACCGGAATACTAAAGTTAGGACCTATGTAGGGTGTTTGCCAGATCTGGATGGCATGGTGCTTCTGTGCTTCTCCGTCTGCTTTAAAATAGCATAGCTCTCCATTTTCATAAATAGCATAGCCATGGCACACAACAGGCACCTCAATTTTCTGATTGATCAGGTTGTAAGAGAGCAGCAGGTAAGTACCTTGTTCTTTGTTGTAGAACACGTATAGAAAGTCCTCCCCGTTCGGAGAAACGATACGCTTCTCGAACAACATATCCTGCAGGTTGTTGTCAAATTCTTTGTACTCGCCGGTTTGCAAGTAATAGCCGTAAGGGTAAATGATACCCTGCCCATCCGGAAGCAACACGCAGCTTTGCTCCAGTGCATCTATCCGTTTTGCTTCACTTAATTTTGAGTTGAAAACAAAATAACGATAAGCCAACTCTCTATAAGGCTTAATCTTAAGCAGTACAATGTTGCCAATCAGGGCATAGTATATCTCTGAATCATCGAGCGTCTGATCTTTATCATCAACCTCCTCTGAGTATATGCCCCGCCCTGATTCCGTGTTATCCTCTACTTTTATGGTAAGGTCACCATTGATCGTCTCCACAAACGCTTTGTCTTCGATGGAAACATGAGGATGCTTGCCTTTCCGATGAGCATCACGTGTAGCCCGTTTCCAGGTAAAATCGTGCTGCTCCGGAAATACATACTCGTGGTCGCTGCGGTTATCAATGTAAACAAGCTTATTGCCCTGTAGCGCCCACTTAAACGTCTTGACATCGCTGGCACTTTTACCTACCCTGAAAACCATAAACAGGTGCGTACCTATTATGGCAAACTTTACGAACTGTGTATTTTTGTAGTACTTGTAAAGCTTCTGAAAGTCGTCTTTGAAAGTCGCATCACTTACCAAGTCCAGCGCCTGCTGATGGAAGGTGTGGTTCTCGTAAGTATAAACACCAAATACATCACTTAACTCCACTTCTGACTTTAACCCCAGGTGCACATTGTACCCGAACAGAAGGTTGAAGCCCACTGGTACCATATCCCAGGGAACACAGTTATGCTCAGTAGTAACACGGTCAGTAGTTACAAGCCTCGTTTCGATGGCACCGAACACCTGCTTGCGTTCCTGGTTGAGCTGGCTCAGCTGTTCCCGCAGTTCAGTTCCGCTTTTGTGCAGGCGGTTGCGTAATATTTCATAGGTTCCGCCCTCCAGTTGCACGTTTTCAGATGCAGAAGGAATGGCGGCAGTGTTTTGATCTTCCATTTTTATTGGAGGATTAAATGTTATTGAAAAAGGATGCCAAGGGTTTGAATACAGGTAAAAAACACCCCTGCTCCTTTAAAAGGCAAAACAGGGGTGTGTATTTACTGGTTTATCAGGCGTGGCTAATTAAGAGAAACGTAAGGCTTATCGGCTATACCCATGGCTGTAGCTGTACTTGTCAGTTGCTTAAGGGTATTAAGCGTATTCTCATCAGCGCTGTGCTGCATCATTTTCAGAAGCAGTGCAGATATGCTCAGGTTGCGCACATCATCCGAAGTCATGCCAAACTGATTAATAAAGCGCTGCAGGTTTGCCTTGAAGTCCACATTACCATTTCCGTTTGCATGGAAGAATGTATCTTTCACTGTTTCCAGCACATTGCTGTTACTAACCAGCCTGTCTACCGCTTTACCTTTAGTAATAGACCCTACAATCTGATCAAAGAACATTGTCTCACCACCTACTATATCAATTTTAGCAGCTTTCAGCGCCTCCGAGATAACCTCAGCCTGTGAGGCGGCAATATCTTTCTGGATGTTGATCTGAGCCAGCTCAACTGATTTTTCTTTATCAAGACGCAGCTTGAACTCTTCGTGCTCTTTACCAACACCATCCAGCTTGCGCATGGCTTCTGCTTTCTCTTCGATGCCTTTTGCATCTACCGTGAACTTCTCACCAATTACACGTGCCTCTGCAAGACCTCGCTTCTCTTCAGCCGCTGCCAGGTTCTCCACAACAGTTGCATCTGCAATGCCTTTCTCTTTTGTAACCCTCACAGTTACCATTCCCAGTTTCTCATCTGCTTCGGCCTGTGCATTTGCTTTCGCAAGTATCACCTGTGCTTCTGCTTCCCCTTCCAGCTGGCGTGCATGGGCCTTAGCCTCCATCACCTGCGCTTCAGACAGGCCAATGGCAGCGGCTTGTGCCGCTTCGGCCTCGGCCATTGTTTTAATTGCCTGGGCACGGTTGTTAGAAGACACCTGCTCTGCTTCGGCATCGATCAGCATTTGCTTCGCTCTGAATTCAGCAGCCTGGCGTGCTGCCTCCGCACTCTTGATCTCTTTCACTAAAGATTCTTCAGCTTCTTTCTCAGCATTTTTGATCGCTACAGCTTTTGAACGATCGGCTTCTGCGAACGCCTTGGTGTCTTTGATCTTTTCTTCCTCTTCCACCACAGCTTTTTCAACTGTCACACGCTCCCGGATTATACCCTGAATGTTTTTGCGTTCTTCTTCAATAGCCTTTTCCTTTTCGATCTGGGCCAGTGCTACGATACGCTCCTTTTCATTTGCTTCCAGTAAACGGGCCTGCTCCACACGCTCTGTCTCAATAGCATCTGTACGCTCTTTGCTTCGCTCTGCCACCAATATCTGGCGATCCTTGTTCTGCTCTGCAATTTTTACTTCTTCATCTGTCGCAATCCTTGCCTTCTCAGCTTTCAGGCGCTCCTCGTGGCGCACTTTCTCCATTTCGGCAAACTCACGCGACTTGATGTTTGCGATCTCGCGCTTCTGTTTTTCCTCGTTTTCAGCTAACTGCTTTTCAAGCTCCAGTATTGTTTCCTGAGCCTCTACGTTCTGTTTCTTAATGGTCTTTTCCTTCTCACGCTCGATCAGGTTGGCCTGCACTTTCTGTCTTGCTGTCAGGTCAATAATCTTCTTGATACCTTCTGCATCCAGGATATTGTTTTCGTTCAGGTGCTGAAGTGGAGTCTGCTCCAGGTAATCAATGGCACAGTCGTCCAGGACATAGCCGTTCAGGTCTGTACCGATCGTCTGCAAAATCTGGCGCTTAAAATCATCGCGGCTCTGGTACAAGTCCACGAAGTCAAAATGCTTTCCCACAGTCTTCAGTGCCTCCGAGAATTTTGCATCAAAAAGACTTTCCAGTGCCGTATGGTCTGATGCTCTTTTACATCCAATAGCCTGTGCCACCTGTACCACGTCTTCCGGGGTCTTATTCACCCGCAGGAAGAAGTTCACTTTGATATCAGCCCGCAGGTTGTCTTTGCAGATAAGCCCTTCTGAACCTGTTCTGGCAATTACAATGGTCTTTAATGTGATATCCATCACCTCCAGTTTATGGATGATAGGCACCACAAAAATACCTGAGAAAGACACCTTGGTATCACCAAGGCCTGTTCGTACCAGCGCTTCGCCCTGAATGGCTTTCTGGTACATTTTAATAACGATGGCTATCAAGCCAATAATGACTACCGCCAGAATAATGACGATAGACAAAGACAATTGTCCGATCATGTTAAATAGTTTCGTAAGGTTCTATCAAATAAAAATTGTTCTCATTATTGAAATCGATCACCAGGGCAGTCTCACCTTTTTTAACGGCTCCGCCATGCGTGGTTTTCACATTCAGTAGTAGCGGTGCCCCATTGGTTTTAACAGTTGCCTGGCCCAACTCTGTAGCGTTGGCCGGAAGTATAACCGTGCAGATCTGGCCGATAATAGTTACAGCTGACTCATGTTCTTTCTCAAGTGCAGCAAATAGCTTAACAAAAGGCATTGTCAGGATTTTAGAGATGAAGAGAGCAGCAATAAAACAGGGAATCAGGTAAACCGCTCCCAACAAAGTAGATCCATTATTCAGGTAATAATTAGCTAAAATAGAAAGTACCCAAAAAGGCAGCGCCAGGAATGTAAGGAACACCATGAGCGGAATCTTACCCAAATTAAAGAACGCAAGGGCGGAATTTAGCCAGGTAACAGCAGATATCCCATCAGCATCCAGGTCTGCTTCTGCTTCCACTTCAATGTCCAGGAAATCCAGGTCCAGCAAACCAAAGATCACGATTACCCAGTACAGCAGCGTGAATACCAGAAAGGCTGTTGGAATGATGTTAACAGTAGAAAATGAAGCTTGTAAAAGTTCTGTCATGTTTGTTGACAAAAGGGTTTAATTCAAATTAAAAATCATTATTCTTTTTATCCGGGATCAGGGAACCTGCTTCAAAAAAATCTGGTTGGAGCGCAGCTTTATTCTTTACCGGCATTTTGGATAAAAAGCCCCCGTGAAAGTTTTGCTTCCTCCAGTTGCCTCTTTACTCCTGCTTGTGCAGTCTGCAAACGCTTCACTACTTCGATAATCTTATGCCCCAGCCTGATGGCATTTTCCAAAGACTTTTCAATTTTGGCCTGCACAATCCAGTCAAAGATCAGGTTATCAAAAAAGTAGTCGGAGAAAGTCTCAAAGCTATCCAGGTGAATGGAAAGCTTCTCATTCATATTCACATCTTTTAACTCGTAGTTGAACAGGCGAAGCCGTTGCTGTACGGTATGCATGGCAGCTTTTGCATCGTCAATTTTACCGTGTTTGATCGCGGTCACCATCATGCCCCCGCCAAACATATCCCAGGTACCCCAGTTTTCGGCAGCTTTTAGATCGTCTACTACCTTGTTCATTGCTGTTAGCACATTGTCGCCAGCCAATATAGCCTCATCCAACTCTTTCAAATTTGATTGCAAGCTGATGATCTGTTCAGCCATGTGGTTCAACTGCCTGGACTGCTCATCATTTTCAGCTAACAGAGCTGCCTCTTTAGCAGTAAGAACCGCCTTAAAACTTTTATCCAGCCCATCAAAACTTTTCAGCTCCTGTAGTAGGTGTTCCTCTTCCTGCTTCAAATCCTGAAGGGTGGCAACACTTTCCTCATACTTTAGCTGTGCCGCCAGGTACTCCTGCTTTTCTTTGTTCAGTTGCTCTTCTTTGCTGCCAAGTATAGTGTAAAAAACAGCTGTAAGACCCAGGCCTGTCAGTTTATCAACATCGGCGGCTTCTTTAGTCAGACTTTTCTGCAGTTCGTTGTTCTTGCTGGTTTCCGCAACAATGTCTGTTTGCACCTGCTGGAGCCTCGAACGCAACTTTGCCCTCTTTTTTTCCTTCGCAACCAGGTCTGCTAGTTGTTGATTTAGTTCGCTCAACATGTGTTATAATTTATATAATTGTTGCCTTTCTCATTTTCTCCGATTCCAGCCTAGGGTTTAACTTTCTAGCTTAAAGACCTGACTTTCTGAGATCTGCCCAAAAGCAGGTAAAGGAGCGTGCCTAATACAGGTATAAATATGATAACTACTGCCTAGATGAGCTTATCAATACCCGATTTAAAATTGCTCTTTAGTACATCAACCAAAGTCCACAACCAGATTGCAAATGGTATCAATAGAAACAAAAGCAGTTCTATACCTCCAAACCCTCCAATAAACAGTAGCAGATTCCCACTCATTCTTATGTCTTTTATATAAATTAAAAACCTATTCCTGAGCAGGAGCTTGCGCAAGCCCTAACTTCGCTTTTAGTGTTGCCACGTCGTCGGATGCTCTTTTTACCTCCGAGTGCTGTAAAGCCTTGTCAATTTCCTCGTCCACGGATCGGCTTTCATGAGCTATCTCGCCATAAGATTCTGCCAGAGCTTCCTCTACAGCTACTTTTTCTTTCATGCGCTCCAGAAGTGTAACTGTGCTGGACGAATCAATTTGAGCCAACTGCTTGTTGATCGTTTTAGTGGCATTGCTTACCGTAACTCTAGATTTTAGCGTTTTCAACTCATTCTCCCACTTGCTGATTGTGGAGCGCAGATTTTTTACACTGGCATCCAGTTGTTTAACAGACTTTTCAAATCGCTCCTGATCAGACTTGGCATTTTCTGACAGCTTACCATTTTCCTCCTTTTTAAGCAGGGCTTCACCGGCCAGCCTGTCAGCTTCAGTTGTCTCCAGATCACCTTTATGAGCACGCTGAAGAAGCTGTACCGCTTTGTTCTCGTAATCAGCGGCTTTGCTTTGATATTGATCGGCATCATTCCTGGCACGGATCGCCATTGCTTTTACCTCAGCCAAAGCACGCAGACTTTTCTCCAGGTCCTCTTTCATATCACGAATACCCTGCTCTGTCATCTTAATAGGATCTTCCAACTGATCGATAGCAGAATGTGTCTCGGCCTGCCCTATCTTGAAAATGCGTCTAAATATGTTCATAACTGTATGATTTTAAATTTTTAGAGAAATAAATTAACTGGTCCGAGTATTCACTCAGTAGAAGTGCAAGTGAATTAAAGCAGGCTTCTATTTCGCACAGATCAAGGGCTTCGAGCTGTAAAGTATCCCTGAAAATAACTTTCCGACCTGTTTCGTCAAGCACAAAAGCACCGTGTATTATGTCTCTGTTCTTTTGTAACAAACTGCGATATATCTCCATAGATGGCTCCGGCAGTTCCAGAATATATTGCTCCATTATGAGCAGCGGCTCTGCACAGCCAATTACCAGGTTTTTTATGCCCAGGCTTTCCTTTTCCACTACAAACAGGCACTCCAGCTCATCTTCAAAAGAGATCTGAAACTCCAGCTCCAGCAGATAGCCTTTCACTTTATCAAAGTAGTTGTTTCCCATATTCTTAAAATAAGTAGTTCAATGAATTTATAGTTTGGGCATACTTATCTTGTTTAGAGCAAGCTCCTGAGCCTGCTCTAGCAACAATAGAAGTCTTTAATTTTTGCCTGCCTTTCAAACAGCTCTGTTAAGCTGCATTTGTAAAATAGTGTCTGTTGAGGTTGGACCGGGGAGACAACTTAGAATAAAGTATAAAAGGTTTTATACCTGTGCTATGGTTTGGAGCATCTAATTTAATAAACTAAATAGTTCTTAGCCTATATAACTATATTTATTTTTATCTTTCTGCTGCTGCTCATAATTGTAGAATGTTTCGTATACTTGCCCACATTCATGTCTTATTTGACGATGTAATTATAATATAAATATTAATACGCTCAAAATATTAGCAAGGTTATTTTTTTGTATGTCATATATTGGAAAGAATATTAAGAAGATCCGGACTGTTAAAAACCTCAGTCAGGCAGCATTTGCTCAGCTGTTTAACCTAGCCCGGCCAAGCGTAGGAGCGTATGAAGAAGGACGTTCTGAGCCCAAAATTGACACTTTGGTACAGATTGCACAGCATTTTGGCATTTCAGTAGATCTGCTTTTAACCAAAGAGCTTACCATTAACGAGCTTTATGGATTCGACATATTTAAGAAAGGACTGAGCAAAGAGGAAGTTCTCAAAAAAGTAGCAGCAGCTGCTGACAGCACCAATCAATTTCCGCTGATAACCGGAACACATTCCGAAACTTATCCAGTTAAAAGTGCTGATCCAGCCTATGTTTCCTCACTCCCTACTGTCTCCGTACCCTTAAAGCAACCTGCCACAGAAACCAGAGCCTTTGAAATTACTACTGCAGAACTACAACTTTATGGAGTTCAAGTGGGAGATATTGCGCTATGTACTGCTACTAAAAAGAACTCCCAGACCTTAAGTGCAGCACGTATGTTTGCAGTTGTTACCACTGACAGCATCCGGTTTGGGAAACTGATCCAATCTAATAATAACAAAACGCTACAATTTGAAGCTAACCTCCCAGACGCCTCTGACCTGGAAATAAGTATGGATCAGGTGCAGGAACTATGGGAGATACAGGCCTTGATCAGCTACACGCCAACCTCACCAGAAACAAAGGGAGACAAAATAGCCATACTAGAAAAAAAGGTTGAGAACCTGATAAAGCGTATGGAAAAATTAGAACAAAAAGATAAACATTAATTAATACTCATCACATTGTCAAAGCTACCCAACCGTGCATATTTCAGCCCTGGAAACGACTGCCTGGATGCCATACTTGAATGCATCAACAGTGCAGAAGATTCTCTAAAGATCTGCGTTTTCACCATCAGCGATGATCGTATTACAAGTGCCATACTGGACGCTCATAAAAATGGTATTCAGATAAAGGTGCTTACAGATAATGAAAAGCTCTTTGACAAGGGTTCTGATATACAGGAACTGGCAGCAAAAGGAATTCCTGTACGGGTGGATATGACACACAACCACATGCACCACAAATTTGCCATCATTGATAACGAGGCGATACTAACCGGCAGTTATAACTGGACCCGCAGTGCAGCCAATTACAACCATGAAAACATACTTATCACCCATGACAGGGATACTGTTCTGGCCTATTGCCAGGAGTTTGACCTATTGTGGGATGAGATGGAAACGCTTGCTGGAAGCGCTGGGGAATTTTAAAGCGCAAATACTGTCACGACTTTAAAAACGAGCAATAAAAACCGCGCCTGCCTTAGTTACACACAAAGGCAGGCGCGGTTCGTACAAAGTTATTTTGTGAGGTAGCTTTACTCAGCCGTCCAGAGCACGCGCTCCTGGTCAGCTAATACAAGCAGCACACGTGGAGGGTTTGCCACTAAAACCAGGCGCATTTCCACACCCGGGAAAGAATCTGATTCTACCCATACACCCTCCTGCTCCTCGTTGCTGAGTTCCAGATTAGTCAGGGCACTTGCCATGTAGGCAGTAGGTAAAAGTATGTCGGCGTCAGATTTTATCTTTCCATGCACGTCTTCCAACACATCTTCCAGATAGTCTCCGTATTCTTCATTGAAATCATCTTCAAGATCATGGAGTTCTTCTTCAATATCATCATAACGCTCATCGTTATAATCCAAAGCATTGAGTTCCTGCTTCTTCTCCAGGATAGCAACAATAGAGCTGTTCAGGGCATTTGCGTTCATGGGTTCTTCTTATTTTTTACAAAGTTGACAACATGCCTTAGCAATTGCAAGTATTCCTAATGATAATTTGTATTGCTTTGATACTGGTTTTGATAAATATTTAAAAGCTGTATTTTTACAAAAATCACCATAAAAACTATTTTTAGAAACTATGGCAACAGATATTCTGCCTTTAAATGGCACCGATCATATTGAGTTTTATGTAGGCAATGCCAAGCAGGCTGCCCACTTCTACCAAACAGCTTTTGGTTTTAAGCTCGTGGCATACGCAGGCCCTGAAACAGGTGTCCGTGATCGTGCTTCCTATGTGCTACAGCAGGAGAAAGTGCGTTTTGTGCTGACAACTTCCCTTGACCCTAACTCTGATATTTCGAAGCATGTGCAGTTGCACGGCGATGGCGTAAAAGTACTGGCCCTTTGGGTTGATGATGCTGAAGAAGCTTTTCGCGGAACTGTGGAGCGTGGCGCAAAACCATCGCTGGAGCCTAAAACATTGCGTGACGAAAATGGCGAAGTTAAAGTGGCCTCTATCCACACGTATGGCGACACGATCCATACTTTTGTAGAGCGAAAGAACTACAACGGCCCTTTTATGCCAGGTTTTATAGCAAAGGAAAGTATAGTAGAAGTAGAGCCTGTAGGCCTGAAGTATGTAGACCATTGCGTAGGCAACGTGGAACTGGGCCGCATGAATGAATGGGTTGAATTCTATGAAAAAGTAATGGGCTTTAACCTGCTGCTCACCTTCGATGACAAGGACATCAGCACAGAGTATACCGCCCTCATGTCTAAAGTGGTATCGAATGGAAATGGCTACATTAAGTTTCCGATAAACGAGCCTGCCGCCGGCAAAAAGAAGTCGCAGATAGATGAGTACCTTGAATTTTACAAAGGAGCCGGTGTACAACACATCGCAATTGCCACAAACGATATACTGCACACAGTGAGCGAACTGCGCCGCCGTGGTGTAGAATTTCTTTATGTACCGGAAACATACTACGAAGATCTGATAGAGCGAATCGGTCACATTGACGAGGACATGGGCGAGTTGCGAAAACTTAATATCCTGGTAGACCGTGATGATGAAGGGTACCTGCTGCAGATATTTACGAAACCTGTGGAAGACAGACCTACTGTATTCTATGAGATCATCCAGCGAAAAGGAGCCAAGTCTTTTGGTAAAGGAAACTTCAAAGCCCTGTTCGAAGCGATAGAGCGTGAACAGGAGTTAAGAGGAAACCTCTAGTACCAAAATAAAGTATAGAAGCCCGTGAATTTCCGGGCCATTGAACTAGAATTATTTACAAAATCACACCAGTACTTTCAGTTGTACTTTTGGTACAGAAACGGCTGGTGTGATTTTTTGTGCAGCAAATTGTAATAAAAAAACCTTTTACAGAACACGAAATGATCGACTCAAGCATACGCCAAAAAATTGACAGTTGGCTAGCCGGCAACTATGACGAAGCCACAAAAAATGAAATTACCGGCATGCTGGACCGCGGCGAAGACGAAGCGCTTTCCGATGCTTTTTACAAAGACCTTGAATTTGGTACAGGAGGTTTGCGCGGCATTATGGGTGCAGGCAGTAATCGCATGAACCGCTATACGTTAGGGATGGCAACGCAGGGCCTTTGTAACTATCTGAAGCAGAATTTCCCGGATGAGCAGGTAAAAGTGGCCATTGCCCACGATTGCCGCAATAACTCAGACAACTTTGCCCGCATTGCAGCCGAGATATTCTCTGCAAATGATATAAAAGTATACTTGTTCAATGAGCTGCGACCAACCCCGGAACTTTCTTTTTCTATACGTCACCTTGGCTGCCAGAGCGGTGTGGTGGTAACAGCATCTCACAACCCCAAAGAATACAACGGGTACAAAGTGTACTGGAACGATGGCGCACAGGTAACTTCCCCTCACGACAAAAACATTATTGCCGAAGTAAATAAGATCACTTCTATTGATGAAGTAAAGTTTGAGGCAAAGCCGGAGAATATCCAGATGATCGGCAAAGAAGTAGACGAAGCTTATATGGAGCGTGTACTTGGCTTGTCAGTTTCTAAAGATGCCATCAAGCGCCAGCACGACCTTAAAATAGTCTATTCATCTATCCATGGCACAGGTATAACGCTGGTACCGGAAGTACTGAAGCGTTTCGGTTTTACCAATGTGCATGTGGTGCAGGAGCAGGCTGAACCAAATGGCAACTTCCCGACGGTGATTTACCCGAACCCGGAAGAGAAAGAAGCCATGACCCTTGCCCTGAACAAGGCCAAAGAAATTGATGCAGATCTTGTAATGGCCACCGACCCAGACTCTGACCGTGTGGGTATTGCTGTAAAAAACCTGAAAGGTGAGTTTGTTCTTTTGAATGGCAACCAAACAGGTGCTTTACTGATCAACTACCTGCTGCAGGCATGGCAAAACGCTGGCAAGCTTACCGGGAAAGAGTTTGTCGTAAAAACCATTGTTACCACAGATCTTATCAAAGATATTGCCGACAGCTACAACGTTACCATGTACGAAACCCTGACCGGATTTAAGTACATTGCTGAGGTGATCCGTGAAAAAGAAGGCAAGGAAGTATACATTGGCGGTGGCGAGGAAAGTTACGGTTATATGATCGGTGATTTTGTACGCGACAAAGATGGTATTTCAGCCTGTGCCCTTATTGCAGAAATGGCGGCAGTAGCAAAGGACAAAGGGCAAAGCCTGTTTGAAATGATGGTGGAGATGTACCAGAAGTATGGCTTCTACAAAGAGGAGCTGGTATCATTTACTAAAAAAGGACAGCGCGGCGCAGAAGAGATCCAGCAAATGATGGCCGACATGCGCAGCAATCCACCTCAAAGTATAGCTGGCTCAAATGTAGTTGAGATCAACGATTACAAAACAAGCACACGTAAATTAGTACTTACAACTGAGGAGCAGAAGCTTAAACTGGAAAGCTCTAACGTTCTGCAGTACCTGACCGAAGACGGAAGCAAAATATCTGCCCGTCCGTCCGGAACCGAACCAAAGATCAAGTTCTACATCAGTGTAAATGAACCACTACATTCTACGTCTGATTATGACAAGGTAGAGCAGCAACTAAACCAGAAGATAGAGCAGATCCTGAAAGACCTGAAACTGAAGGAATAGTGTTGATTATAAGCTAATTGAAAGGCTAAACTGTTTAATGAAAACATTAACAGTTTAGCCTTTTTAGTTTTGCGGCACCATGCCCCCTGCTCATGTAGAGAGAACAGTTATGTGCTGTAGCATTTGCGCAGGTAAATGCTACGTTGCTCTGGCAGTTGGAATAAACCCACCCCTACCCCTCCGAGGAGGGGAATGCCTGCAGGTTTTATCATTCACCACTTCAAAGGGAGATTTTTTCATTGTACTTACAAACAGCAAAGGCAGTGGTTATCGAAATGTTCCAAGTCCTTGGGTGGGGGTAGGGGCCCTCGTATAAAGAGCGCCTTGTGCATGTTGCGGTGCCCGCCAGGGTAGCCGAAGCAGCGCGGAGGCAGCTTCAGGCACACAGCGCGATGCCTGAGTTAGTTTACCCCGAAGAATTTCGGGGAGCCCCCGCGGGCTTGAGCGCACCAAAATAAGCAATGGAAAAGGACATAGCTAAGACTGAGGATCAGCTTCAGCTAGAATGTATTGCAGTAATAGTAAAATGAGGCTCAACGGCAGCTAGAAAGATTAGCAGGATCATAAGGAAGTCTACACAGATCTCTACTGCCGTCTAGTCGACAGATTGACAAGAGATAAAGAAAAGCAGAAATGGCAAAGCTATAGTCTCACTAACAACAAAAAGAAAAGCCGCTGGTCTTTGAACACAGCGGCTAATCTCCCTTTGGCTATAAGTTGAAACGTATTGTAATCATTTTCTATTAAACAGTGGCAACGTGTTTTTTATTGCCTTAAATAGTCATCTGTTTAAAATGGAGGTTCTTCATCAAATTTAGAAGTAGGGAACCCTCCCCCACCATTGCTGCCATCGTTCATCCGGCTGCCTAAACGGATAGAACCAGGAGCATCTGTATCGAAGGTACTGTTTGGCAGAGCATTAAACCCACCCATACTGTCTCCTCCAAAATCACTTTCCAGGTTTGTAAACTTAGTAAACTTGCCAATAAACTTCAACTGCACATTTTCCAGGGATCCATTACGGTGCTTGGCAATGATCACCTCTCCTACTCCGGCTGTTGGGTTACCCATTTCATCCTCGGTTATACCGTAGTATTCCGGACGGTAAAGGAAGCAAACCATGTCGGCATCCTGCTCAATGGAACCGGATTCACGAAGGTCGGAAAGCTGTGGACGTTTATCACCACCACGGGTTTCTACGGCACGGCTTAGCTGCGACAGGGCAATTACCGGAACGTTCAGTTCTTTTGCAAGCATTTTAAGTGCCCGTGAGATAGAGGCAATTTCCTGTTCACGGTTACCGCCACCTTTGCCGTCAGCGTTTCCGCTCATCAGCTGCAGGTAGTCAATAATAATCATCTGGATGTCATACTGCGCTTTCAGTCGGCGACACTTGGTGCGCAGCTCACGGATAGAAAGCCCTGGCGTATCGTCAATATAGATCGGAGCTTCGGTTAGCTTCGCTATCTTATGGTTCAGCTGTGCCCACTCATATTCTTCCAGGCTACCCTTCTTAATTTTCTCTGATTCCAGCTCTGCCTCCGACGAGATCAAACGATTCACGAGCTGCAAGGACGACATCTCGAGAGAGAAGATAGCGACACCTTTACCAAAGTCCACAGCAGCGTTACGCATGCATGATAGTACGAAGGCTGTTTTACCCATCGCAGGTCGTGCGGCAAGTATAACTAAGTCAGATTTCTGCCAGCCAGACGTAACCCGGTCCAGGGCAACAAGGCCGCTTGGCACTCCGGTCAAGCCATCCGCCTGCTTCCGTTTTTCCTCCAGTTCTTTGATTGCCATGTGCATCAAAGAACGCATATCATCAAAGTTCTTTCGTATGTTGGATTCCGATACTTCGTAGAGTTTCGCTTCTGTTTTGTCCAGCAGTTCGAATACGTCAGTCGTATCTTCGAAAGCGCTTGAAAGAACTTCTGAAGAGATGGAGATCAGATCGCGTTTGATGGAGTTCTCTGTAATGATACGGGCATGGTACTCAATGTTTGCCGCTGAGTTTACACGCGTAGTAAGCTGCGTTACATAGTAAGCGCCCCCTGCCAGTTCTAACTCCCCATGCTCCCGCAGCTCATGCGTTACCGTCAGAATATCGATCGGCTCCGATTTATCAAACAGCGAAAGAATGGCTTTAAAAATTCGCTGGTGCGCCTCTTTGTAGAAACTCTGCGGCCGCAGAATATCTATCACATTTGTTAGGGCATCCTTTTCCAGCATCAGAGCACCTAGCACGGCCTCCTCCAGATCAAGTGCCTGCGGCGGCTTTTTACCTAATTCCGATACAACAGGGGCTTTTTTTTGCCACCCGTTCCGGTTGCCAGCAGGTTTCACATTCATTTTCATCTCCTCCATAAGCACAAATTTAACAGATAAGCCGTAGAAGCAATCTTTATAAGTGTGTTAATAATCCACAAGATATCCACAAAGTATCAACATATTAGTGTATAGCTATTTTATTTTAGTCAGGGACTTATAACTTTGTCTGTTTCACATCAAATTGCCTGGACCATGGAGAAGAAGGAAATACAGCACATACATCTGATCGCCGTTGGGGGGAGCATCATGCACAACCTTGCATTGGCATTGCACGATAAGGGCCTGAAAGTGACAGGCTCAGACGATGAGATCTACGAACCTGCCAAAAGCCGCCTGGCTGCCGCTGGTATTCTGCCCGAGAAGGAAGGATGGTACCCAGAGAAAATTGATGCAAAGCCTGATGCCGTTATACTTGGCATGCATGCCCGCCCGGACAACCCGGAGCTCAAGCGTGCGAAGGAGTTGAATTTACCGATCTACTCCTTCCCGGAATTTATTTACGAGCAGAGCAAAGACAAGCAACGCATTGTGATCGGGGGTAGCCATGGCAAGACTTCCATTACTTCTATCATCATGCACGTGCTAAAGCACCTGGGCCGCAAGTTCGACTATGCCGTAGGCGCCCAGCTGGAAGGCTTTGACCGTATGGTGAAATTAACTGACGATGCCCCGGTCATCATTATCGAAGGCGACGAGTACCTCTCTGACCCGATCAAGCGCATACCTAAGTTTCACCTGTACCATCACCACATCGGGGTGATCAGCGGGATCAGCTGGGATCATATCAACGTGTTTCCTGACCCGGACAATTACCGTGAGCAGTTCCGTGTTTTTGCAGAGATGACTCCCAAAGCCGGTTCGCTGATCTACAACCAGGATGATGAGCAGGTACAGCTGGTTGCAGTGCCTCGTAACCCAGCTGATATTGCTTATATCGGCTATGGCGTACATGATTACAGCATTAAAAACGGAAAGACCATACTTCACACCAAAAAGGATGGCGATATAGAAATTCAGCTTTTCGGTGAGCACAACCTGCGCAACATAAATGCAGCTAAAGAGGTGTGCAAGAAAATCGGCGTGAAGGCACATGACTTCTATGAGGCGCTTAAATCATTTAAAGGTGCTGCCAAACGCCTTGAAAAATTAGGCGAAAGTGACACTTCCGCAATATTCAGGGATTTTGCTCATGCCCCCTCTAAAGTAAAGGCAACTACTGAAGCGGTAAAGGAGCAGTTCCCAAAACGTGAATTAGTGGCCGTAGTCGAGCTTCATACTTTCAGTAGCCTTAACAAGAATTTTCTACCGCAGTATGCCGGCGCATTGGATAAGGCAGATGAAGCCATCGTTTTTTTCAGCCCGAAAACCATTGAGCACAAGCGCATGGAGATGCTAACGGAGGATGAGCTGAAACAGGCATTTAAGAATCCGGGCATAAAAATATTTACTGATGCTGAGGCACTGCAGCAGCACCTTACAACCCGAAACTGGCAAAATGCGAACCTGCTGCTCATGAGCTCAGGCACATACAATAACATGAACCTGGAGGCGCTAAAAAAAGCGGTTCTTTAATACACATAACCAAGAGCTATGAAGCTAAATTTAAAGCGCCCTATTGTATTCTTTGACCTGGAAACGACCGGTACTGACATCTCGAAGGACAGAATTGTAGAGATAAGCGTATTGAAAGTGATGCCTGATGGTGAAGAGATCCTGAAAACACGTAAAATAAACCCAGGTATTCCTATTCCATTGGAGTCCAGCCTCATACACAAGATATACGATGAAGATGTAAAGGATTGTCCTCCGTTTAAGCAGGTTGCCCGCGACCTGGACCAGTTCCTGAAGGGCTGTGACCTGGGCGGCTATAATCTGCTACGTTTCGACATCCCTTTACTGGCCGAGGAATTTCTGCGCTGCGACATTGATTTTGATATCGAGAACAGGAACGTAGTGGATGCCTGCCGTATTTTTCACCAGATGGAGAAGCGCACCCTTTCTGCTGCCTATAAATTTTACTGTGATAAATCTTTAGAGAACGCACACAGCGCAGAGGCTGACACTGTGGCTACCTATCACATCCTGATGGCACAGTTAGACCGCTATCAGAATACGCCGGTAGAGGTAACGGAAGGAGTTGAGGAATACCCGGTGCAGAACGATATGGAGCAGCTGCACAAATTCACGGTTCAGAAAACAGCCGATCTATCCGGCCGGATCGTGTACAATAATTCTGGGCAGGAAGTGTTTAACTTTGGCAAGTATAAGAATGTGTCTGTGGAGGAAGTGCTTCAGAAAGAACCAAGTTATTATGACTGGATGATGAAAGGCGACTTCCCGCTTCATACAAAAAAAGTACTGACACGCATACGCCTGCGGAATGTGCAGTTATCGTAACCGATACATTTCATAAAAACAGAAGGGGCTGCCAATATTGGCAGCCCCTTCTGTTTTTATGAAATGTATCGCGTCATCGCATGGCCCCTACCCTTGTGTTTCTTAGTAGCCCGTTGGTTTGCGACACTTTATGCACGCATTTATTTTCTATAGAGCGGGAACCGCATTCACACCCGGTTATCTTATTACCCGAATATGTAAAATAGCAGAAGCTGCATCCAATAGAAGCCTGGCACATGTGCTTATCTCCCTGGCTGCTGAGGTAAAGGCTGTTATCAGACGCAATATCCAACTCCAGCGCCATCGAACGGAAGGCTCCGTTTCGCATTCCCAAACCAACCAGGTAATAGGCAGCAGTATCCTCCTCCACTTCCTGCACCTTCCGGATCATAACTTTATCTACAACTGTTCCGTCACCGAACTCACGGATAAAGGGTTGCAAAAGAACTTCTTTTGAAACAATGTAATGCACACTATCTGAAACCACCTGTGCCAGTAAAACACCGTCATACTTCATAGGTGCAGCCTCCCCCTCTATCTGCTCCACAGGCTCCTCGCTGTCCTGCGGAAACGACTCTCTTCTGGTACAAGCCGAAACAATTAAGAGCAACAGCGCCCAAAAGAGCACAGGCTGAAAAACGGCACGCCAGCAGCGGCCAAGGGTGAAAGTGTGCATATAGGTTTTATCTGGTTATTTACGGTAATACTTGAGGGCCTCCGGCATATGCTTCTTCAGGTCGGCTACTCGTGTTCCGGCGCTTGGGTGAGTAGAAAGGAATTCTGGCGGTGCTCCACCTCCTTGTGACTCCATACGCTGCCAGAAAGGGATTGCCTGTTGTGGATCATATCCGGCCATGGCCATGAAGATCAATCCCAGGCGATCAGCCTCCGACTCCTGATCACGACCATACTTCAGCATGCCTAACTGAGAGCCAACGCCATAAGCAGCCATCAAAAGGTTGGCTGCTGTGCCCGGCTGTGATCCGGCAAGTGCAGACAGTGTTTGTCCTCCAAACTGCTGAACCAATGCCTGACTCATACGCTCGTTACCATGCTTGGCAATGGCGTGGGCAATCTCATGACCCATTACGACAGCAAGACCTGTTTCGTTCTGTGCTACAGGCAGAATTCCTTCATAAACTACAGTTTTACCTCCAGCCATGGCGAAAGCATTTACCTGTTCGTCTTCAATGAGGTTAAACTCCCATTTATAGCCAGCCAGTTCGTTCTGCAAACCATTCGCTGCCATATACTGCTCTACCGCATTCTCAATACGGTTACCAACACGTTTTACCATGGCTGTCGCCTGTGAATTTCTGGAGAGTTTATGCTCCTTCAGAAACTGGTCATACGCTTCATAACTCATCGCCTGCATTTCCGCATCGGATACCAGGCTTAGCTGACGGCGGCCTGTAATAGGCACAGTAGTACATCCTACCATTATCACCATAGCTATCGCAAAAGCAACTATTTTCTTATACATCATTTTTGAATTTTACTGGTTCTTTAAAATCGTTTTCAAATTTTGAACCAATTTATCAGAAACCAAACGTTAATACATTAAAAAATTAACATATCACCATACTTCATTAACTACATCCTATCGTATAAACGCAGGAGGCCTTGCTCAACAAAGTACAATATGTGTTGTTGGATTATACGTCTGTCGGAGTGCAAAATGTTATCTGTATGAGCAGCACAATAAATTATGGCCTAAAATGTTTATCAGGAAACAGGCTACTGGTAAACAGGGTAGTATAAGGAGGCAGAAGCCTCAAAAAAACAAACGGATAAATTTTTACTTTTTTAGGTGAGGCAACGTTAGAAACCCTATTTTTGAGATTCGGAAAACCTAACGTATCATGCAATGAAGATATTAGCTATAGGAAGAAACTACGCTGAGCATATAGCCGAGTTAAAAAATGAAGTGCCTGATGAGCCTGTCATTTTTTTTAAGCCAGACACAGCGGTTTTACGTAACAACGAACCGTTCTATTATCCCGAATATACAAATGATGTACACCACGAGGCAGAACTTATTCTGCGCATTTGCCGGGAGGGGAAAAATATCGAAAAAAAGTTTGCGCACAAATATTATGATGCCATCGGATTGGGTATCGATTTCACGGCACGTGACATTCAGGCAAAGGCCAAAGCAAAAGGACTACCCTGGACATTGGCTAAAGGCTTTAACGGCTCCGCACCTATCTCGGAGCTTCTGCCCCTCGACCATTTCACGGACCTGCAAAACATCAGCTTCAGGCTCGATGTGAACGGCGAAACCAGGCAAAAGGGCAATTCGAATATGATGCTGAACTCTTTCGATGATATTATCGCTTACATTTCACGCTTTATTACACTAAAAACAGGAGATATCATTTTTACGGGAACACCAGAGGGTGTTGGCCCGGTTAAGATAGGAGATAGATTAGAAGGGTATGTTGAAGACAAAAAATTACTGGATTTCGAAGTTAAATAAGAAGCGGCTGGTGCTTGCCGCCCTGTCGCTGTTTACCACCTGCAGCACGTTTGCTCAGTTTGGGCCTGATAATGCTGCACCCAATGCCTCTGCTACTCCCAAAATTGTGGAGCCTAAGCCCGGTTATTTTTTGTTCCCGATCAAACCCGGCGAGCGCAATTACCTGTCTGGTTCTATGGGTGAGATCCGGTCTAACCACTTCCATGGTGGCCTGGATATTAAAACTGATCAGCGTGAGGGGTTGCCGGTGCATGCTGCTGCGGATGGCTATATTTCCAGGGTAAAACAATCTACCTACGGCTACGGCAATATCATTTTTGTGACGCACCCAAACGGGTTAGTAACAACATACGCGCACCTGCGGGAATACGAAAAGCCATTGGCCGACTTTGTGCGGCAGCGGCAGTATGATAAGAAAACATTTGAACTTGAGCTTTTCCCGGAGCCGGGCCGTTTCCCGGTCAAGCGTGGCGAAATTATTGGTTATTCCGGTAATACAGGAGGTTCTGGCGGTCCTCACCTGCACTTTGAAATTCGTGATGTGCAAGATCACCTGTACAATCCGCTGAAGTATAAATTCTCGGAAATAGTAGATACCACACCACCGGACATTTATACTTTAGGCATTACGCCTTTAAACATTAATGCCCGCATCGAAAACGAGTTTGACCGCGTTGAGTACCGCACCACGCAGAAAGGTGGTTCGGTTTCTTTACCCGATACGGTACATGCCAATGGCATGATAGGTCTGGAAGTACAGACTGTAGACAAACTGGACGGAGCTTCAAATAAAAACGGCACACAGGAAATAACCCTTTTTGTTAACGGGAAGCAGGTGTACAGCCACTACATCGACCAGGTTCCTTTTGAGTTGTCTCGCCAGGTTTCGCAGCACATCAATTATAATATTTATAAACACCAGGGCCGCTCTTTCCAGAAGGCTTTTGTGGATTACGGAAACGATTTGCCGCTTTATAAGGCCAGTGGGCGCCAGGGCAGGCTTGTAGTTCGCCCTGACTCTGTTTATCAGGTAAAGCTTGTAGCCCGGGACTCTTATAACAATACCTCTACACTGAGCTTTGTGGTAAAGGGGCAAAAGCCTATGTTTAGCCAGACAATTTCCAAAACAGTTAAAAAAGCGGACCTGGAACATGAGGTAATTGGTAACGTGCTTAAAATCAGTGCCACCGATACCAGTAGCACTCCTCAGAATATTGAGCTGTTTGTAGGCAACAAAGCACTTACACTTGTACCGAGCTATGTAAAGAACTCCACTTCTGTAAGTTTATATGACTTGCGGGCAGGCATCCCGGACTCCATGCGCTTCTGTGGCGTGTCTACAACTTTTGATCTGGAACAAATGGTACCTCCGGCCAAGGATTTTGCCTATACAAACAAGGACATGAAAATTGTGTTCGATAAAGAATCGCTTTACGACACACTGTACCTGAAGACCAGCCTGAATGGCGATGTGTATACTATTGGTGACTATTTTACGCCCCTTCATAAGGCAATGAAAGTTACGATAACGCCTCCCAATACGGTGAAAGACAAATCAAAGGCTGCCGTTTATTTCCTGGGTACAGGCCGTGGCCGTGGCTTCGAAGGCGGGCAGTGGGACGGAAACACCATCACCTTTACAACCCGCAACATGGGCAAGTTTAAAGTAATGGAAGATAACCGGCCACCTACTATCAGGTTGTTGAGCAAAAGTAAAGAGCAGATCAGGTTCCGTATCGGAGATGACCTCTCGGGAATCAACTCATTCAACGCTTATATTAACGGTGAATGGCTGTTAATGAAGTATGAGCACAAAGCGGCGATGATTTACTCTGAAAAGTTGGATAAAAGTGTACCTTTGTCAGGTGAAGTAGTTTTGAAGGTGAAGGACAATGCTGGCAACGAAGCCACCTATACTACAACTATCTGACAAACCTTATGGAACTTAATATCGGCGATAAAGCCCCGGAGTTTGAAGGAAGGGACCAGAACGGCAATTCTGTGAAACTTAGCGATTATCGGGGCAAAAAAGTGATCCTGTACTTTTACCCAAAGGATAATACACCTGGCTGTACTGCACAGTCCTGCAACCTGCGCGATAATTACAGCGACCTGCAAAAGAATGGCTATGAAGTGATCGGCGTTAGCATCGATAGTGAGAAATCGCACCAGAACTTTATCAGCAAATTTGAGTTGCCATTTACGCTACTAGCTGACACTGATAAACAAATAGTGGAGCAATACGGTGTCTGGCAAGAAAAATCGATGTACGGCAGGAAGTATATGGGCACTATGCGCTATACTTTCTTAATCGATGAGGAGGGGGTGATACAGGATATCATTACCAAAGTAAAAACGAAGGAACACGCCGAACAAATACTGAAATAATATGAACGCAGCTGCCCAAGAGGGCAGCTGCGTTTTTCGTATATTTGAATTGGGTTTTTACTGCTAAACTCAGCCAGACCCACCCATAACAAAACAGTTTAACAATCCATATTTCAATAAAGTGAATCCACATAACAAGAGTATCGACGAGCTGAAAGAGATTGCTGCACAAGTGCGCAGAGACATTGTACGCATGGTACACGCCGTAAACTCAGGCCACCCAGGCGGCTCGCTTGGCTGCACAGACTATTTTGTATCCCTGTATTTCCGGGTAATGGACTACAGCACCGACTTCAATATGAATGGTGAAGGAGAAGATCTTTTCTTCTTATCTAACGGGCATATCTCCCCTGTTTGGTACAGCACGCTGGCACGCGCCGGCTTCTTCGATGTAAAAGAGCTTTCAACATTCCGTAAACTTAATTCACGCCTGCAGGGCCACCCGGCTACAGAAGAAGGCCTGGAAGGTATCCGCGTTGCTTCAGGTTCGTTGGGCCAGGGGCTTTCAGTAGCCATTGGTGCAGCACAATCTAAAAAGCTGAATAACGATGACAAGCTGGTTTATGTGCTGATGGGTGACGGTGAAGTGGAAGAAGGCCAGGTATGGGAAGCAGCCATGTATGCTGCTCACCACAAGATCGACAACCTGATTGCAACCATAGACAGAAACGGCCAGCAGATTGATGGCTCTACAAACGAAGTAATGGGGCTTGGCGACCTTAGAGCTAAGTTCGAAGCGTTTGGCTGGCATGTACTGGAAACGAACGGTAACAACTTTGAGCTTTTACTTGCTGCGCTCGAGGATGCAAAAAAATCTACCGGCCACGGGAAACCAATTATGATCCTGATGAACACAGAAATGGGTTACGGGGTAGATTTCATGATGGGATCACACAAATGGCATGGTGTAGCTCCGAATGATGAGCAGTTACAGGTTGCATTGCAGCAGCTGGCAGTTAAAGTCGCCTCAGACTACTAATAAATATTCTTTTCAGGTTGTAACGCTTAGCCCCCGGCTTCATGGCAAAATGGCTTAGATCAGTTATTATCGTTTTGCTGCTTATTTCAGCAAACGGGATTTCTATGGCCCAAAGTAAGAAGTCGCCACCTAAAACCAGGATCCTGTTTCTACTCGACGCCTCAGGCAGCATGCTTGCCAAATGGG
This sequence comes from Pontibacter sp. MBLB2868, assembly GCF_051904785.1. Taxonomy (NCBI): domain Bacteria; kingdom Pseudomonadati; phylum Bacteroidota; class Cytophagia; order Cytophagales; family Hymenobacteraceae; genus Pontibacter; species Pontibacter sp. MBLB2868. Next base: position 2,753,914 of record NZ_CP196710.1, read on the forward strand.
AAAACAGCGACAGGATGGAGGTTGCAAAAAACCTGTTAGCGCACCTGGTAGACTCCCTTGAGCGCTATGATAATGTAGAAGTAGCTTTGCGCGTTTATGGTCATCAATCACCACGGGAACGGAATGACTGCAGGGATACGAAGCTGGAAGTACCTTTTACAGCTAATAACAACAGCGGTGCCATCAAAAAAAAGCTGGGGCAGATTGTGCCTCGTGGCAATACGCCTATTACCTATTCGCTGCAACAGGCCGCTGGTGACTTTCCGTCTGATAAATCCAGGAACGTTATCATCCTTATAACCGATGGTTTGGAATCGTGTAACGGTGACCCTTGCGCTGTGTCCCTGGCTTTGCAAAAAAAGCGTATTTTCCTGCGGCCATTTATCATTGGTATTGGCATAGCGCCAGAGTATGAGCAGCAACTTAGTTGTATTGGTCAATACTTTAACGCCGCTGATATCAAGACATTCCAGAATGTGCTGACGGAGATCGTGACACAGACGCTTAGCGAAACAACCGTGAGCGTGGAGTTGCTGGATGAAAAGGGAAGACCTGTGGAGACGAACGTCAACATGACTTTCCTGAATTCAGTGACCGGTGACACAGAGTATAACTACGTACATTATAAGAACAGCCAGGGGAAGACTGATGTGCTGGATGTGGATGCCCTGATCCCGTATGATTTAGTGGTGAACACCACACCTGCTGTAATTGAGCCAAACCTGAAGATAAAGCCCGGCCAACATAATATTATCCGGGTAAAAACACCTCAGGGAGACTTACACCTGCGCCAGGATGGCCCTTCGCCATACGGGCAGCTTATTGCACTGGTAAGGGAACAGGGGTCGTCACAGATTTTGAATGTGCAGCCGTTTGGTAACAGGCATAAATACCTGACCGGCACTTATGATCTGGAGATCCTGACATTGCCACGCATCCACATGAAGGGGGTGGAGATAAAGCAGGGACAGACGAATACCATTACGATCCCACCGCCAGGGCAACTGTCCATACCTTCGCAAATGCAGGGCTATGGCAGCATTTATGAACTGGATGACAGCGGCCGGCAACATTGGATCTATAACCTGCCTGAGGATTACAGCAAACTAACGCTGCCTTTACAGCCAGGAAAGTATAAGCTTGTTTACCGGATGAAATCAGCTCAGGCAAGCAAATTTACCGATGTGCAGGACTTTACTATCAAATCGGGGGCAACAACAACCGTTAAGATTTTCAACAGATAGAAAAAAACAGCATGCTACGGGTAACCACTACAGGAAACAGACCTACAGCATGTATCATACAAAAGACCTTTAAAGAACAATAACATACAGATGAAAGAGTACACGTATTCAGAGAAAAAAGACACACGTTCAGGCTTTGGTGCTGGCTTGCACGAGCTAGGTAAAAGCAACCAGAATGTAGTAGCCCTATGCGCCGACCTGACAGGTTCGCTTAAAATGGATGCATTCAAAAAGGACTTCCCGGAGCGCTTTTTCCAGGTAGGTATTGCTGAAGCAAACATGATGGGCCTTGCAGCTGGTATGACTATCGGTGGCAAGATCCCGTTCACGGGTACGTTTGCCAACTTCTCTACCGGCCGTGTATACGATCAGATTCGTCAGTCTATAGCCTACTCTGGCAAAAACGTAAAGATCTGTGCTTCTCATGCAGGCCTTACGTTAGGCGAGGACGGTGCCACTCACCAGATACTGGAAGACATCGGCATGATGAAAATGCTGCCGCATATGACAGTTATTAACCCATGCGACTTTAACCAGACAAAGGCTGCCACCATGGCAATTGCTGAATACGATGGTCCGGTTTACCTGCGTTTCGGACGCCCTGTCGTACCAAACTTCACCCCTGCCGATCAGAAATTTGAGATCGGTAAAGCCGTAATGCTGAACGAAGGCACGGATGTAACTATCATTGCTACAGGACATTTAGTTTGGAAAGCGATTCTTGCCGGCCATTTATTAGCTGACAAAGGCATCTCGGCTGAAATTATAAATATACACACCATTAAACCTTTGGACGAAGAAGCAGTCTTAGCTTCGGTGCGCAAAACGAAATGTGTTGTATCTGCGGAAGAGCACAACCGTTATGGAGGCCTTGGCGACAGCATTGCACAAGTACTGGCCAAAAACTTCCCTGCACCACAGGAGTACGTAGCCACCGATGATACTTTTGGTGAGTCTGGTACTCCGGAAGAACTAATGGAGAAGTATGGCTTATCAGAAAATGACATTGTTGCTGCCGCAGAGCGCGTGATCAGCAGAAAGCAATAGCAATATCGGTTAACAGAATTCTGAAAGAGGCTGTGCTGATAAAAGGTACAGCCTCTTTTTTATTACCTTCAGCTAAAGAAAACAGGAACATCTCCCAGCAAACTGACGCGTGGAAGACAAAGAGCTTTTAGAAAAATTTGCACAACCCGAAAGCCGTAACCTGGCTTTTAACCAGCTTGTCCGGAAGTACCAGCAAAAAGTATACTGGCACATCCGTAAGATGGTTATTGACCATAACGATACCGATGACCTGACGCAGGAAGTGTTTGTGAAAGTATGGAAGAACCTGGACAATTTCCGAAAGGATGCCCAGCTTTACACCTGGATCTACCGCATTGCTACAAATGAATGCCTGACCTTTCTGGCTAACAAGAAAAAGCGCTTTTTCCTGCCCATACACGATGTGGCTGCAGAACTGTCAGACAAGATAGACTCCTCCTCTGATATTTCGGGAGATGAGATACAGCTTAAGCTACAGAAGGCGCTCCTGCGCCTCCCTGATAAGCAGCGCCTCGTGTTTAACATGAAGTATTATGATGAGATGAAGTATGAAGAAATGTCCGAGATTTTAGGCACCTCTGTTGGGGCATTAAAAGCATCTTATCATCTGGCAGTAAAAAAAATAGAAGAATTTTTAAAGCAGGATTAAACTTTAGCTTGTGTTACCTATCTAACAGGTACAGATGAACAAAATGAAAAAGGATTTTAAACTGGAGGATCTCCCAAAACACAATGTATACCAGGTGCCGGAAAATTACTTTGACCGCCTGCCTACACGTGTTATGGAAAGAACTGCTGCCGCAGGGAAACCCGAACAGGCATGGCTGCCAAGCCTGTGGCGTCCGCTACGGCTGGCAATCGCTCCCCTGGTACTACTGCTGGTTTTTGTTGGTGTGTACTTCTTCAATATAGCGCCAACAACACAGGAGCCCCAATATGCCTTGGGGCCGCTGGCAGAGCAGGATATCGTAGATTACCTGAATAACAATGAAGACCTGGAAGTAGCCGACTTTGCTGAGTTCAGTTCCTTGTCAGATCAGGAGCTCACCGCTGATTTTCTGAATATTAGCCCGACCAGCGCTGAGAAAGAACTTGAATACTATAATATTAAAGACTTAGAATATTAATTCACCCATGAAGCGTTACATAACACTATTATTCTTCTTTGTACTTGTGCTAAGTAGCTCTGCTGCCTTCGCCCAGGACAGGAGGGAAAACATTGAGGCCGCTAAAATTGCCTTTATTACTGACAGATTAAATCTCACACCCGAGCAAGCGCAGAAGTTCTGGCCTGTTTATAACGAGTATGAGAACAAGCGCCGAGATCTGATGAAAAACTACAGAAGCGGATACCGCAGAAACTTAGATGAACTCACAGATCAGGAGGCAAAGGATCGCCTTGAGGAGATGATCGATATCAAAGAAAAAGAACTTGCTTTGGAGAAAGAGTATATTGCCAGATATCAAAAAGTACTAGCTCCCAAACAAATCATTCAGTTGTACCGCGCAGATCGGGACTTTACAAAGTTGCTCCTAAAACGACTGGATAACAGAAGAGCTAACAACTAAAGGTTTTAAAATCATAGAGAACAAGAAAAGGCACTACATAACTGTAGTGCCTTTTCTTGTTCTCTATGATCCATTAAGATTTTTTCTGTTCAGCTATCCACTCATCCACTTTCTTCTCCAGTACTGCCAGCGGCATTACCCCTCCTTTCAGTATAAGGTCATGAAACGCACTGATACTGAACTTATCACCTAACTCACGCTCAGCCCGCTGGCGTAGCTCCTTTATTTTAAGTTCGCCGATCTTGTAACTAAGTGCCTGCCCGGGTATTGCCATGTAGCGCTCGATTTCTGCCACTGCCGCGTCCTCGCTTGTCAACTCATTGTCAAGGGAAAACTGTATGGCCTGCTCCCTTGTCCAGCCTTTGGTATGCATCCCCACGTCAACAACCAGGCGTATCGCACGGTGCATTTCATCGCTCAGGCGTCCAAAGTACTGGTAAGGGTCGGTGTACAGCCCCAATTCTTTGCCAAGACTTTCAGAGTACAAGGCCCATCCTTCTCCAAAAGCGCCATACCAGGCATACTTCCTGAACTTAGGCAAGCCCTCCTGCTCCTGCTGAATAGAGATCTGGTAATGGTGGCCCGGAATAGCTTCGTGTAAGAAAAGCGATTCCATACCAACAGCATTATACTTGGTAGCATCCAGAATGGGCACATAAAAAATACCAGGTCTGGAGCCATCCGGTGCAGCCGGGCTATACTCTGCACTTGCCGACGCAGCCCGGAAAGCCTCTGTCTGGCGCACTTCAAACTTTGCTTTCGGAGTGATGCCAAACAACTTGTTAAGCTGAGGTTCCATGCGCTGGTGTATACCTCTGTACGCCGCCAGCACTTGCTCCGGTGTTTTAAATGGTGTGAATTTAGGATTGTCGTTCACGTATTTAAAAAACGCTTTCAGATCGCCTTTGAAGCCAACCTGCTCCTTTACTTTTTCCATCTCCCCACGAATGCGTTCTACCTCCTGCTGCCCTATCTTAAATATCTGATCTGGTGTCATGTTAGTAGTTGTCCAGTAGCGGACCAGGTAACGGTAGTAGGCATCGCCTCCTTTTACACCGCTTATCCCTGTTGTGCTACGGCTCTTAGGCAGGTATTCCTGCTTCATAAAGTCATACAGCTTTTTGTAGGTCGGGATCACTTCCTCTTTTATTGCTTTGCTGTAGGCCTGCCTGATGCTATCTTTCTGAGTGGCGGTAAAGCTTTCCGGCAGGTTTTTAACTGGTGCCCAGAATATGGTTTTAGCAGGGTCGTCAACTACCATGGCCTGCAACTGCGGCATCACCTTTAAAGTGAGCGCACGGGGCAACACTATTCCCACTGACATGCCTTTGCGCATATTGGCTACAGCGGTGTCGCCCCACACTGTAAACCCTTTTATCCGACCCAGAAAGTCACTGTAATCTTCGGGGGTATTAAACGGCTGATTACTGGAACCTGACCCTAACTGTGCCATGGTAATAGGTAAGCCCCAGAACTGGTTGATGGGCAGTAATTCACTGGGTTGTTCAAGGCCTTCCAGCGACATCTCCATCTCATACTTAAAAATATCGTAACTCACCTGCTCCTGATCCGATAAGCTGCTCCTGTCAACTTTATTGATCTGGTCCAGGTACTTCCGGTACATCTGCCTTACCTGCTCTTTGTGCTCCTGGCTGAGGTCATTTGGTAACTGGTCGTTGTACCGGTTATCGGCTATGGCCGTCGCCTCAAGAGGAAAAAGTTTCAGCCGCTCCTCAAAGTAATTATCAAATATCTGGTCTATGTTCTGCTCTGTCTGCACAATTTCGGTAGTTTGCTCTGTTTCAGAAGTGCGTGCACAGCCTGCTATGCCACAGGTGGCAGCAGCCAGTCCAGCACAAAAAATGAGGTGGTGTTTTTTCATGGGTAAAGGTTCATAAGGTCCAACATTTGTTTTTAAGTACTTAAAAGCTAACGATCAGGTGCCACTGCAGGCTTATACGCAAGTTAAACTAAAAGCTTAAAATTCAATTTCTTAAAACAGTAAAGGTGAGACCGGAAGCCTCACCTTTACTGTTTTTATTATCATTGCAAATTAGCTAGTACGCCTCCATCAAAAACCCTATATCATCGCCGGGTTTAAACTCCATTGGCTTTTGGCTTTGCAGGAAAACCCGTGCTGATAAAGGACCGAGCAATTCTATCCTATCTCCTTTTATCCGTAACATACTTCCTTCGCGGAGGCCTATAACGGGCTGTCGATTATGATGGTGGAATTCTGCAATACGCGTTTCACGAGTCTCCCCCATGTGAGTAGAGCCTTCAATGGGGTCAAGGTAATGGGGGTTGATGTTAAAAGGAACAAGCTCCAGCGCATCAAAGGTTTTAACATGTACAATAGGCATGTCATTGGTAGTGCCGATGGTTTTGCCGGCCACATTGGTGCCTGCGCTGGTTCCCATGTACGGCATTCCTTTTGCGACACGCTCCTGCAGTGGCTTCACAAGCTTGTTGTTATACAGGTTTCGGAGTAGTACAAAGGTATTCCCTCCTCCTATAAAAACTGCCTCTGCTTCGTTCACAGCCTTTACAGGGTCATCATACTCATGAACACCGGTTACGCTGATGCCCCATTTCCCGAATGTGTCCTTTACTTTTGCGGTATACTCGTTATGCGATATTCCCCCCGGGCGGGCATATGGTATAAACAGTATGCTTGATTTCCCTTCCAGGAGAGACCTGACCTCCTGTTCGGCATGCTCTAAATACTCTGTGCCGTGGGTAGTAGAAGTGCTGATTAAAAGTAAATTTCTGCTCATGCTCAAAAGTAAAGATTTTGGATGAGTGAAACAGCGAAAGCTTCTATAAATTAAGGATCATGCTAATCCGGGCTTACTGGTTTAAGTTTGAGCTTTATCGTTTCCAGGTATGGCTCCAGTTGCCTGTAACTGGTGAGGGCACGTACCAGGCCAATACTTTTTAAATCGTAGAGAAACCATATCTCCACATAAAAATCCTGAAACCAGTATAAGTCTATTTTGCACCAGCCTTTGATACGGTGGTGTACATAGTGCCCCTGATCCAACACGAGGTCTGCTTGCAGGAAAGGAGAAAGCTCATTAAAATCTTTGGCGCTTATCATTTTTCTAAACTACACATACCAACAATTACATTAAAAAAGGCTGCACTCCGGCAGCCTTTATAGTTTAACGTAATTTTTCTGATTTTGGTCTAGTTCAGGTGCAAAGTGTACAATTCGAACCTATTAGAGGCAAAACTCCAATGGGAAGATGAAGGGTGGATCTCAATGCCATCCTCATCCATAATTGTAATTGCAAATCCCTCGCCCTGGTTTAAAGGCTCAGTAAAATGCTTCACAGGGTACACCTTTCCTTCCTCTACCCACTCTTCTGGTTCGAAGGCAGGCATGGAGGCATCTACGCACTTTGCGTAAACCGACATGTAGCTGGGTGGTACGAATAAATTAACCATATGAAATAAACTTTCCAGAAAGATAAAAAATTCCTCCAAAACAGGAAATGAATTTGCCTTATTCGGATAATTAGAAATTAATGGGCAAAAAACATGCCTTAGTTGCTGCCAGTTGCCCTCTGAGTCAGGTTCCTGCTAAATTACTATTTGTAAATAGTTAGTCCTCTTTATCATACCTCTTTTTGTAAACTTTTGTGTCAGCTAATTTTCCCTGCTTGCCGTATCTACATAACTGACAAAGATTCACTATCTTTAATTAAAACACGGCTTATGGCGGAAACAAAAAGAAATCGGTTCGGCGGTAGCAGGCAGGCATTTGCGGTTGCTCCTCGTGTGTGGGGACTTAAGACTATTTTTGCAAACTTATACTTTGTAGCCAACCCAGACGGAAAGTGGGTATTGATTGATACAGGTGTAAAAGGGTATGCTCTCCAGATCAGGCAGGTAGCAGACGAAATTTTCGGTGAAAACAGCAAGCCGGAGGCGATCCTGTTAACGCATGGTCATTTTGATCATACAGGCTCGGTAAAAGAGCTGGCAGAAAGCTGGAATGTACCGGTTTATGCGCACCCAATGGAATTCCCATACCTTACCGGCCAATCCAATTATCCGCCACCTGATTCAAGCGTGGGTGGAGGCGCCATGGCCTACATGGCATTTGTTTACCCCAAAAAGCCTATCAATATCAGCAAATACCTGGAGCTTTTACCCCCTGATGGCGCTGTTCCGGTGCTCGAGGGCTGGCAGTGGCTGTATACCCCGGGCCACAGTCCGGGACACGTTTCTTTTTTTAGAGAAGAAGACAAAGTGCTGCTTGCCGGCGATGCATTTGTAACGCGTCATGCAGAATCTGCGATTGCAGTGATGACCGAAAAGCGAGAGGTGCACGGTCCGCCTGCCTATTATACACCTGACTGGGGCTCGGCCCACCGCTCTGTGGAAATGCTCTGTAACCTGAGTCCTGAAATTGCGGCTACCGGCCATGGCATGCCCATGAGGGGCAGGGAATTGCGCTGGCAGTTGGAAGACCTGGTGAAGGAGTTTTGGATCAGGGCAGTGCCAGACCATGGCCGCTATGTGCATGAACCGGCAGTTACCGACGAGCGAGGCATCATCTCTTTACCGCCTCCGGTAAGCTATTCAGCTCCTAAGGTGCTTGCTGTGGCAGGCGCTGTGGCTGTTGCCGGCCTCGTATGGGCTACGCTCAGCAAGCGCAATAACAAAGCAAAACCCAACGAGAACGTACCTCAACAGCACCGGCCTCCCAAAGAAAGGCCTTATTCCCATAACCGTGTGATGAACGGCTTTCCACCGACTGTTGACCCTGAACACGATAACCCGGAAGCTCACACCAATAATTATCCCTAAACAGAAAAAAGCCTGGTGATCAAGATCACCAGGCTTTTTTACCTTAGCTAGTTGAGCTTTCCTTAATCACTTTTGTGATTTGCTCTGCCGGAGCCGCTCTTATTTCCGCCACCATCCTGCTTGTTTACAGTGGCCCAGGCTCTCTTTTCGGCTTCATCATGGCTTACACCACGTTTTTCGTAGCCTTCTTCTATATGTTCTGCTTTACGCTTCTGCTTATCGGTATAGGCCGACTTATCTCCTTTAGACATAATATCCTCCTTATTTTATGTTCAACAAAATATAGGCCACCACGGCAGCCTATATTATTTACGATAGAAAGCCAGCACAGGGTTTAGGCAATGCTTATTCTATTTCTTGCACTTTTATCAGCTGATTGTAGCCAGCAAATACTCCGACGCCACCTTTAATATTAGTATAAAGAATAGTTGGTTCTGCAAATGGGTTACCATCAAATTGTTGCTGCCGATGCAAAGCATCCTGGAACAAGTAATAGTTTCTGTCCGTCACTAAAAGTAAGATGTTTAACTTTATTTTACTTCCATCTGCGTTGCTCATATTTCGATAGAAATAAAACTTATCAGATGTGATGGAGCCGTTTTCTAACATATCATCTTTATACAGATACGATTTATTATGTTCAGAATATAGCTCCTCGACCTGGGTATGCACCTGACCATAAGTATCTCGTATTTTATACATAAAACTCCCCAGCACACGGTAATAATTCTTGGCTTCAGGTGCGTCTTTCCATTTAAGAGCAACTTTGTAGTTTCGCAACTCATCACCTGTATAATCAGGTTCAAGTACATAAGAAGTGGCAATATCAGTAATTGCAATATTAGTTACAGCAGGAATGGAACAGGAAGCGCTTGCAGAAAAACCATCAGGGGTAGTTACAGTGAGGTAATACGTTTTACCGGCTACTACATTGTTCATATTAACCGCTGTTCGGTATTCATCAGCATCCGGATTATAGTTCAGGGTAGCCACGTTTGCACCATCAGAGATAGTAACTGTAGCATTCGAAACTTTCCGCTGCTCTTGGCTCAACTCTTTGCCAATTGCCGGTTGCGTTCTCTGAAGTTGCACCTTAACTATTGTATCCTGTGGTGAGATGTAAGAGATAACTGCAAGCTTTGAGGATACATCCATTAACTTAATATTATCTGCGTCTCTTTCGCAACTGGTAAGTATGGCAACTCCTACAAGTAAAAAAACAGGTATAAGTTTCAATATATTCATTGTTGATGAGTTCTGGTGAGGTTAAAATTTAAAGCTATAGCTGACAGATGGGATGATCGGGAACAAGGTCATCTGCTTTAGTTTTGATTCAGATTCACCGTTCTCATACTCATTGCTTATAAAGTAGAAAAAGGGGTTTTTACGGTTATAAGCATTATAAAAACTAACTTCCCATGTACGCTCTCCCCATTTCTTCATTTTATGAAACTGCACACCAATATCCATGCGATGGTAAGCAGCCATCCGGAAAGAGTTTCTATCGCCATAGTCGGTAGCATTGTTATTCATCCAGTAATTACTTACATAGTTGTAAGTTGATGGTTGATGCGGCTTGACAGTATAGGAACCTACTGGTAGCGTAACTGCATTACCAGTGCCATAGACCCAAGTACCAGACAGTGTTATTTTATCGCTTAGTTCATAAATTCCTACCAGTGAGATGTCATGACGGCGGTCGTATCGGGCATAAAATTTCTTACCGAAATTAAGCGAATCAAACTGCATCTGCGTCCAGGATAACGTATAGCCTACCCAGCCAGAGAAGCGCCCAACCTTTTTCTGTAACAGGAATTCTACGCCGTAAGACCACCCCTTCCCTGCAGTAATGTTATCCTCCCAGCTAACCTTTTCAGCTGACTCCGGATCATCGATCACCAGAAAACTTGCCCCCTCTTTGTACCCTATAATGTTATCAGACTTTTTATAATAACCTTCCACTGTTAGTGCCAGGTCCTTCTCCAGGAAATCCTTTGCAAAACCTAAAGCCACCTGCTCCGATTTCTGAGGTGCAATTCGATCAGTGGTAGGCACCCATAGGTCTGTAGGCAGGCCAATACCGGTATTGCTGATCAGGTGTACATACTGGTTCATGCGGGCATAAGAAGCTTTAACTGCCAGGTCTTGTTTGATGTTATAAGCTGCTGACAGGCGCGGCTCCGGCATAAAATAACTCTTTTTAGCTGCAGCAAAGTGGCTAAAGCGAACCCCGACATTTAATTTTAAATTTGGTGCAGGCTTGTAAGTATCCTCTACATACACAGAGGACTCTAAACCGTTTATATAATTTTCCTCACGCTCATACTGTTTTCCAGCATCGTCTTTTATAACAATTGCACTAGGGTTAAACCTATGTAATGTACTCTGAAAACCTGCACGTATAGAGTGCTGCGGGTTAGGCAGGTAGTCCACATCATACTTCAGAGAGAAGTCATGGATACCAGAAAAGTAATCCAGCTTATACTTACTATCATTTTCTTTGTCCTCTTCCTCTAAATAAATATTAAAGCGATACCGGCTGAAGGTAACGGAGGTGTTAGCAAACAACTGATCTGTGAAAAGGTGATTCCAGCGGAGCGTTCCTGTAGCATTCCCCCAGTAAATGCCTCCCTCAGATTTGCTGTCATCATAATTCTCACGGTAGTAAAATTTATCACGCCCAAAGTAGCCACTCAGGTACAACTTATTCTTGCGCCCGAAGTCATAGTTAACCTTCGTGTTCAGGTCGTAAAAGTAATAGCCTGCCTTGCCATCGATGTTCATAAATGGCCTTGCCAGTACATCGGCATAGGTTCGGCGGCCTGAAATCAGGAAAGACGATTTACCTTTGATTAGAGGTCCCTCCAGCATTAACCTGGAGGAGATCAAACCGATTCCTCCCTCACCATGAACCTCTTCTTTGTTGCCCTCTTTCATGTTCAGATCAATCACTGAAGAAAGACGCCCGCCGTACCTGGCCGGAAAACCTCCTTTGGTCAGCTCAACACTTTTAAGTGCATCACCATTAAAAAGTGAGAAGAAACCGAACAAGTGTGATGCATTGTAAACCGTGGCATCATCCAGAATGATCAGGTTCTGGTCTGGCCCGCCGCCACGTACGTAAATACCACTATTCCCTTCACTGCCCTTTTGCACGCCTGGCATCAGCTGCAGTACTTTCATCACATCCTTTTCACCGAGCAGCATGGGTATATTCTTTATTTGCGAGACAGGAATTTCGATTTTGCTCATCTCTACAGCCTGGCTCACCTTTTCCACCCGGTTTGCCACAACCTCTACTTCTGTTAAAGTAGCCTCTGATTGCAAATCGATGTTCAACTCTACATTCTGGCGGAGAGAGAATTTTCTGAATTCGGGTTTATAACCGAGATAGCCGAAGGCCAACGTAATGGAATCGGAAGCAGGAAGTGTTAGAGAATAAAAGCCGTAGGTGTTCGTGCTGGTACTTACAGTTTTGCCGGGCAGGTATACGCTCACCCCAATTAGTTGCTCGCCGCTGCCTTTTTCCCGTACATACCCGCTAATGGTATGTTTGCTTTGAGCAAAAGCAAGGCTGGCACTACATAAAAGCAGTAGAAGCGTAAAAAGTGTTTTCATAGTTTAATTTTGCTTTGAATAATTCGACTAATTTATTGAATATTCCTTTAGCAATCAGTATGCCAAATATTAAAACTTTAAAATATTTAGTAAACGTCATAATTAAAGTTAAAACAATAAAAATCCAATCCATTGTCTTCCCGTTAGAGCTATTAACACTTCATTTAGCACAGCTATGGAACAGGTTACTTATAATTATCAGGATAAAGTAGTGTTGGTAACAGGTGGTACGTCTGGTATAGGTCTGGCCACAGCGCATGCATTTGCCCGGTCCGGAGCCAGGCTGATCATCACAGGCAGGAATGAAGAGAAAGCAAGGGCTGCTATGAGTGGAACCGCTTTTGAGCCGGAGTTTATTCAGACAGATAACAGCCGACCTAAAGCTATTATGCAACTGTTTGATAAGATAAAGCAAAAGTATGGACGCCTGGATGTAGCGGTTAACAATGCTGCCGATGAAACTGGTGTAGGTAAGCCCCTGCACGAATTTGAGCTGCCGGATTTTGAAAATGCCATGGCCGCAAACCTGCGCGGCGTTTGGCTTTGTATGCAGCAGGAGATCCGGTTAATGCTGGGACAGCAGCCAGCCGGCGGGGCAATTGTCAACGTGGCAAGTATAAATGGCTTAGGAGGTGCTCCCGGAGGTTCACTTTATTCGGCAGCTAAAGCGGGCGTGATTGCCATGACTAAATCAGCTGCGCAGGAACTGGCTACAAGTAATATCAGGGTAAATGTACTAACCCCGGGAGCCCACAATACCCCTATGCTGCAGGACATGTTCCGGATGCAGTCAGGCGGAGATGCAGCCAAAGAAGCGGAAGTAAAGCAGATGTACCTCAACTTTATTCCTCAGAAACGCCTCGGAGAGCCTGCTGAAGCCGCTGCCGCTATACTTTGGCTTGGCTCCGATGCAGCCAGCTATATTACCGGGCACACTATGATCATAGACGGAGGCATGAGTGCGATGTTAAGGTAAGTGTTAAGCTTTCTTCATTATTTGCCTACCTTTGTACTATGATTTCGATGAGGCAATTGTTTCTGAAGCACCAGGCCCAGACATCAGATTTTCCGCTGATGATTGAGGTTGAGAAAGCAGAGGGTGTGTACATGTACGGCACGGAAGGGCAGCGCTACCTGGACCTGATCTCGGGGATTGGTGTGAGCAATGTGGGGCACAGGCATCCTAAGGTAGTTTCGGCAATACACGAGCAACTGGAGAAATACATGCACCTGATGGTGTATGGTGAATTTGTACAGGCTCCACAGGCTAAACTCTCTGAAGCCATCTGCAGTACCTTGCCCGAGAGACTCAACAATGTGTACCTGCTCAACTCAGGTACCGAAGCCGTAGAAGGCGCATTGAAATTAGCTAAGCGCTTTACAGGCCGCACCGAACTCATCTCCTGCCGCAACGCATACCATGGATCCACCCATGGGGCTTTGTCTGTTAACGGTAGCGAAAACTTCAAGAACGCTTATCGCCCCCTGCTGCCAGATATACGTCATATTCAGTATAACTCCATCCCGGACCTACAGCATATTACCTGCCGTACAGCTGCTGTAATTGTAGAGACTGTACAGGGAGAAGCGGGTGTGCGCGTGTCAGAGAACAACTACCTGAAACACCTGCGCCAGCGTTGCACCGAAGTAGGCGCTTTGCTGATACTGGATGAGATACAGTGCGGCTTTGGCAGAACCGGTACTTTCTGGGCTTTTGAGCAATTCGACATCGAGCCGGATATACTTCTGTGTGCCAAAGGTATGGGCGGCGGAATGCCGATCGGCGCATTTATAGCTCCTCAGGAGATCATGGCCGTGTTCAAAAACGATCCTATACTAGGTCACCTGACAACTTTTGGCGGCCACCCCGTTTCCTGCGCCGCATCACTGGCTACGCTGCAAACAATTAAAGAGGAAAAACTGCTGGAGGGCGTGCAGCAAAAGGCCGAACTATTTAAACAACTACTGGTGCACCCACGCATCAAAGAGATCCGGAACTGCGGCTTGATGATGGCTGCCGAGTTTGAGTCGTTTGAAGTCTTGAAAGCTGTGATAGACAGAGCGATAGTGAATGGCGTACTTACAGACTGGTTTCTTTTCTGCGATAACTCCATGCGCATTGCACCACCCCTTACCATAACAGAAGAGCAGATACGGGAAGCCTGCGATGTAATATTACGATCCATAGAGGAAGCATAGGAAGTACAGAAATAATTTCCCATTTTCACCACCACTCCGGGACACTGTACGTAAAAGCCGGAACTATACTAACTTCTTTGGTATTCGGTATCCTCAGCTTTTATGGAAATAGCACTGGTACTTACTTTGCTTGTGATTGCAGTGGTACTCTTTGCCACTGAAGCGCTCTCTATCGAGATCGTTACACTGATCATGCTCATTATTCTGGCTAGTACCCGCATTATTACAGCAGAAGAAGCATTTGCAGGCCTCAGTAGCGATTTCATCATCATTATTGCCTCCATTTTTATACTTAGCGCAGCACTGCAAGAAACAGGTATCCTTGATTTTGTGGTTGTGCGGCTTGTTCGGATCGCCAGGCGCAGCAACAACCTCATGCTGTTTGTGGTAATGCTGATATCCGGAACTGTGTCAGCGTTTATGAACAATACTACTGTTACAGCCATGTTCTTAACACCGCTCGTCGGCCTGTCTAAGCGCATCAACCAGAGTACTTCCAAAATACTGATGCCACTGGCTTATGCCTCTATACTTGGCGGAACCTGTACGCTTATTGGTACATCTACAAACGTGGCCGTTAGCGGCTACATTGCAAAAACAGGAATGCCACCTATCGGCCTGTTCGAGATCAGCGGCATCGGTGTTGTGATATTTGCCGTTGGACTTATTTACATGATGACAATTGGGAAGCGCCTGTTGCCAAGCCATGATGATCAGCAACTGGCCGAAGAGTATAAACTACAAAAATACCTGACTGAAATTGTAGTAAACCCGGACTCCCCTCTTATCGGGCAGCTGGTGTTCGCATCTGACTTGACCACACTCAATTTCAGGATGCTGAATATAATCCGGGGGAAGGATAATTTCCTGCCGGACTTCCGGACCCGTATAAGGCCCAACGACATTCTGCTGGTAGAGGGTGATCTGGATAACCTCATCAAGGTAAAGGAAACAAAAGGCATACAGATCATGGCCGATGCGATACTTTCAAAAGACCTTGTGTCTGAAAATATCCGTCTTGCGGAGATGCTGGTGGTTCGTAACTCTACCCTGATAGGTAAAAGCGTGAAGGAAGCGGAATTTCTGCGCCGTTACGGCCTAGTTGTCATTGCCATTTCGAGACACGGCGAGACATTGCGCAGCAAGATCGGGAGCATACGGCTACAGCTCGGCGATCTCTTACTTGTGCAGGGCTCGGCACAGCGCTTCGATCAGCTGAGGCAGTCGAACAGCCTGGCACTGCTGGATGAGTTTCAACCGCTCCTTTTCAAAAAGCGGAAAGGGATCATTGTTATAGCCTGCTTTTTATTTGCCATAATTACCGGCACCCTGAACCTGCTGCCATTGTCAATTGCCTTTCTGTTAGCTGCCATTTGCAGTATACTGTTCCGGTGCATCAGCACCGATAAAGCCTATGCCGCCATAGATTTCCGTTTACTTATACTAATAGGCGGCATGACCGCCTTTGGTACTGCCATGGAAAACTCGGGAGCGGCAGATTTCCTGGCGCACGGAATTATTCAAATGATGGGTTCATTTGGTACGATGGCTGTGCTGGGAGGTTTTGTCGTACTTACGGTGCTGCTCACCCAGCCAATGTCCAATGCTGCCGCAGCACTGGTTGTGGTGCCTGTGGCCTTGCGCACCGCTGCAGAACTACACGCTGACCCCAGGGCATTTGCCATTGCCATTATGCTAGCCGCCTCTGTATCGTTGGTCACCCCTTTCGAGCCTGCCTGCATACTTGTTTACAGCCCCGGCAAATACCACTTCCGTGATTTCATAAAGACAGGCACGCCCCTAACCGTTCTGCTAATAATTGTGATCCTGGTATTAGTACCTGTTTTCTGGCCAATGTAACAGCATTAAAAGATAAAGAGTAAGGATATAAAATTAAGCGTCAAACGATGAAGAACAGACATTTTATACTTGCTGCATTATTGCTTGCCCTGGCCGGCTCCTGTAGTCCCAAGAACGAAGAAGTGCAGGATGAACAGGTAGAAGTTAACTCTCCCTCCGAGGGTTTGGACTCTATTGCCATAACTAAAAAAGACGCTTTAAAGACTGATGAGAATGAGATAAACCCTACAATGCCACTGCCGCCTCCGGTATTACGGCTTCTGTCAGAGCGCTATCCTGGTTTTAAACAACCCACTCTTTCCGCAGGAGTGCGTGCCATGGCAGACGCACATGAACAGGGACCGTACATTGTGCGCGGAGATTTTAATGGTGACACGCGGCAGGATTATGCGCTGCAGTTGCAACAAGATAGAAATGTGATCGTGTTAGCCATACTTGATGCGGGTAACGGGAACTGGGATGTGCATGAACTACAAAAGGATATC
Source organism: Pontibacter sp. MBLB2868 (assembly GCF_051904785.1). Taxonomy (NCBI): domain Bacteria; kingdom Pseudomonadati; phylum Bacteroidota; class Cytophagia; order Cytophagales; family Hymenobacteraceae; genus Pontibacter; species Pontibacter sp. MBLB2868. The sequence continues at coordinate 2,770,754 of NZ_CP196710.1, forward strand.
CTCTTTAATGACCGCGGAGAGCTTAAAAGCCTTTATTACCTGTACCTGACAGAGATTGGTGAAGAAATCATGGATCCTGCTACCAACGAAGTGTTTGAAGCACCGCATGATGCCGTGTCGGTGGGCATCGAAAAAAACACTACAACCTATGTTTACCAGTCTGGCTCCTTCGAGGCATATAGCCCAAGATGATGAATCGTTAACCTGTTTTAATCCACTGCTGTATAAAGTATCCCTCCGATAATGGCAGCGCCCACACTAACAGTAAAGGCCATTTTACCCAGCCTGGAAGATTGCAGGATATCGGAATCAGAAAAATAATACTTGTTGAGGTGTAGGTGGAACAGGAAAAATAGCAGGGCCAGTACAAAACTGAGAAACCAGAATATACCAAAACGAAGCATAAAATCAAGGGGAAGCCCTCCGTTAATGCTTCTCATAATAACCTTATCGCTTAACAGGAAATGTGATCCTAACGCTGCTACCGCGCTGCTGTAAATTATAATAAGTGATTTATAATACGAATAAAATCTCCTCATAAATAAATTGTTTCTACTGACCCGAATAGGTAAAGAATAGCCTTTTCTTACGCCATAAACAATAGAGCGTTAAGGCAGGTAACATGCTTTTCTTCTGATGTCAGGATTTTAATAATTCAGGAAGGACTGTGCCTCCAGTTTAATGCTCTCACGCGTTAAACCATCTTTTACACCCAATGATATCTTGCGAACCAGCACCCCCACAATAGCTTTCTTAAACCCGAGTCTGGCAGCCATGTGTATACAAAACTCCATTTCGCTCTCATCCACAATTCCGTCGGCCAGCATCATTTCAACCAAGTCATAGATCTGATCGAACCTCTCAGAATCATTTGTTGGCAGCTGTAACTCCGACGTATCAGTATTTGAAATTATATGACGCACCTCATTAGGCTTCATCCCATGCTTTGTACCTATCGAGATAATGAAATTCATCTCTGTAGGGTCTACATGGCCATCTACTTTAGCCAACGCACTGAGGTTCGCAATGTGGCTCTTTAACTTCTTTGTTTCTTCACTTTCAAAAAAACCGAACATACATTGCCTCTTTTAATGTAATTATATTTAAACTTTAAATCATGATAAGCATACTTCAGACAGACTGTATATCATGCTTCACAGCTGCAGAAATACCAAATTTAATTGTGCAACACAGGTTACAAATTGCTAGTATTGTAACTACCGCTATTGCATACGGTTTTCTCTATTTATAGAGACATGCTTTTGTAGCTTTTTTTATATTTATGCCCATAAAGCATTAAACACCTGGTAAATTCGAATTGCATTACACAGTTGTAATCAAATAACGTTGAGATTGGATCCTTTTGTGCAATTCAGTGCCAGACATTAAGCTAAAAAATTTTAAGTAGAATGAAAAGAATTGGAGTGTTTACTTCCGGTGGCGACTCACCAGGGATGAACGCATGTATCAGGGCGGTTGTAAGAGCTGCCGTACATCAGGGAGTTGAAGTATACGGTATTATGCGCGGCTATAAGGGTATGATAAAAGGCGAAATTGTACGCCTGGAGTCAAACTCTGTCAGTAATACGATTCAGAAAGGCGGCACAATGCTTCGATCCGCCAGAAGCAAGGAATTTATGACCAAGGAAGGCCGGCGCGAGGCCTATGACCAGTTAAAGAAATTTGGCATTGAAGGCCTGGTGGCCATTGGTGGCGATGGTACCTTTACTGGCGCAAATATTTTCTGCGAAGAATATGGCATACCTACTATAGGGGCGCCAGGTACTATTGACAATGACCTGTATGGCACCGATTATACGATAGGGTATGATACTGCAGTAAATACAGCACTTGATGCGATAGACAAGATACGCGATACGGCAGACAGCCACGACAGGGTTTTCTTTATTGAGGTAATGGGCCGCGACTCAGGCTATATCGCCATTCCATGCGCGATAGGCGGAGGTGCCGAGATCGTAATGATCCCGGAAGCAGAAACATCCATCCAAACAGTTGTAGACACACTTCGCACAGGCTGGGACCGTTCCAAAACTTCTTTTATTGTGATCATAGCCGAAGGTGATGAAGCGGGCAATGCGACAGATGTTGCCGCCGAAGTACAGAAAGCTTTGCCTTACATGGATGCCCGTGTTACCATTCTGGGGCATGTGCAGCGCGGTGGCTCCCCTACTGCGGCAGACAGGCTTTTGGCCAGCCGTTTAGGAATTGCCTGCGTGGAAGGCCTTTTGCAGGGACGTAAAAGTGTGATGGCCGGAATCGTAAATTCAAAGCTGGTTTATACTCCTTTTATTGATACTATTACCAAGCAAAAGATCATCAACCCGCATTACATCGAGATGGTCAACATCCTATCAGTATAACTTATACTTAACAGCCATTTACAGGCACTTGTAGAGGCTGTTAAGTATAGTACCTGTTCTATTTACAACTTGCCACCCAAAGCAAACATCTAACTACCAGACAGATACAATTCAAAGGTTTTCATAAGCCTATCTATATTCATACAAATTCGTAAAAGCAGAGCACAGATAACTTTTAAAGTTTTATTCTATCGCTACTGCTAAACATATCGGTAAAACCGTTCTGAAAGGTATACTATGGCTCCTGGTATTCATCATAGGCCTGGTTATACTCATTGTCATCGCACTCCAGTTTTCTGGTATTCAAAACTTCGTTGCCCAAAAGGGCGCTCAATACCTTTCCAAAACCTTAGACACTGAAGTAAGGATTGGCCGGTTTACTACCGACTGGCGTAACACCCTTGTTCTGAAGGATGTGTATGTGGAGGATCAGCAGCAGGACACGCTCTGGTATTCTGAACGGCTGGGCGTGGATATGGCGATCTGGAGCTTATTATCTGGTGAACTGAACATCTCAAAGATCAACCTCGACAATGCCACTGTTAAGCTGCACATCCGGGAAGACAGCACCTCTAATTTTGGTTTCATAACGGAGGCTTTTGCCACAGATACCACTGTCACCCAGCCCGCTGATTCCTCAGCAGCGATGCAGATTGACTTAGGAGTAATTGACCTGAATAATGTGTACCTGGTTTACCGGGATGATGCCGCCGGAAATTATGTAAAAGGCAGAGTTGGCGAAATGGTCACGACCATGGATAAACTGGACCTGGATGCCCAGCAATACCTGGTGGATGAAGTGGAACTACGCAACACCTGGGTCAATTACGAACAGACTAAACTTCCCCCTGACACAGAATCAGAACCTCTTGAACTTGATTTTGGGTTAAACAGGGTCGCTCTGGAAAATATAAAATTGAACTACCTCAGCTATGTGTCAAATCAACGCATAGAACTGGCTATCGGAGAGTCAGAAGTTGTATCGGATAACATTGACCTGAAGGAAGCACGCATCGACCTGAAAAGCTTTTCCCTACATAATGCCGATGTGCTTTACGTACAGGAAAAATATACTCCCGCTGACTCTCTTTCCGTTAATCCGGCCAAAACAGCTGAGGAACTGGACCAGTCTGTTGAGAAAGCAAGTGGGCAGTCTATGAACTGGGTGCTTGCCCTGGGCGACCTTGACATCAGTGATCTGGATGTTAAGTTTGACAACTCCAATACCCAGGCGGCACCTCGTGGCATGGACTATGACCACCTGCTTTTTCAGAACATCGTGATCGATGCTGAAGACATCCTCTATAGCCTTAACCGTTCGCGCGCCGAGATAAACCAGCTGCAGCTCAAAGAGAAAAGCGGCTTTACATTACAAAATTTCCAGGGTTTACTTAAACTGGACTCAACCAGCGCCAGCCTCACCAACCTTGATATCCTGACACCGAACAGCCATTTACAGAATGATTTGGCCATGACGTATCCTTCCCTGGATGCCATAGCTGAAAACCCTGAAAAACTGGCCTTAGACATTAACATAAACGACAGCTATGTAGGCATGCAGGACATACTTTACTTTGCCCCTGATCTCGCAAAAGACCCTTCCTTCAAAAGCATAGCCAACTCTACCATCAAAATCGAGGCGAAAGCCGAAGGCCCCATGGATAACCTCAGAATTGAGAACCTGAAGCTCTCCGGGTTAAAGAACACCTATGTTGATGTGAGTGGGGTGGTACGCAACGCAATGGATCCCGACAATCTTTACCTGGACCTGGATATTGACCGTTTGACCACCACCAGAACCGATGTGCTTGCCTTGATGCCTGCCGGAACCATTCCGCCTGATTTCAGGCTGCCAGCCCAGCTGAGCCTGCAAGGAAAGTATAAAGGCACCCTTACCGCTTTCGATGCCACCGCAGATCTGCGTAGTTCTTTCGGTAATGTGGCAGCAGTCGTGGATATGGGGCCCAACGAGCAATTTACTGCTACGGTAAAGTCTGGCGGTTTTGACCTGGGGCAACTCTTTACCGATAGCCTGGGACTTGGAACAGTAGCCCTCAACGCTAAAGCCAGTGGCACAGGCTTAACACCGGAAACCATGCGGGCCAATGTCGTTGCCACCATCCAGCGCTTTGACTACAACAGTTATACTTACAACAACATTAACGTAGACGCTGACATTGACAGAAATCGCTATGATGTGCAAGCAACCGCCAACGACCAGAACCTGGATTTTAACCTGACCGGCGACTTTAACCTGCGCGACTCTCTGAACCCAGCCTATACCTTTGACCTGAACCTGGCAAAAGCGAACCTCCAGGCACTTAACCTATACCCGGAGCCACTCTCAGTAAAAGGGCAGCTGGAGGGGAAATTTACTGGCGCTGATGCAAATTCGCTTAGCGGGCGTTTGGTTGGGGAGCAGCTTGTGATACGCCATAATAACGAAGCATTCCCGATCGATTCAGTTTTGCTTACGCTGCAGCAATCCGGAGAAAAATCAGAAATCGACATTGCATCCGACCTACTGGATGCACAGATGCATTTTGGCAACTCGCTGGCTACCTTGCCAACAGCCCTGCAAAAGCACTTCTCCAACTACTTCGACCTGCAGCCCGACCCTCCTTTCCCGGCAAATCTGAAATTAGAGGACTTTGAAGCTACCATTAACCTCAAAAAAAGCAGCCTGATCGCTTCCTTTGTGCCCGGGCTTGAGCAACTGCAAACCTCCGGTCCCATTAAAGCCACTTATAACGGAGAAACGCAACAGCTTGCCCTGAATGGAAACATCAATAAGCTGGTTTATACTGACTATACTTTACAGAACATAAACCTGCAGGTAAACGGTAACAGAGAACAGCTGGCGTATGATGTAAACCTCCAGAAGCTAATTTCGCCTTCGCTAAACATGACCAATGTGTCGTTGGAGGGAGCAGCCCGTGATGACAATCTGCAGGTGAAACTTAAAGTAGCCGGTGCTGACTCTACCGACACTCAGTTTATGCTTGGAGGTATTTTCAACAGCCTTGGCCGTGGTTACCGCTTTACGTTCAACCCCGATGAGGTGATCATAAGAGGCGATGTCTGGGAGATGCCGGATGATAATTCGCTGCAGTTTGACACGAACCTACTGTATGCTAATAACATACAGTTAAAGCGCAATAACAGCTCCCTTTCAATAAAAAGTACAGGTCCGGTAGTCCCCGGGGCTCCTATGAACATCAGGATAGACAATTTTGACATTGGGTATCTGATGAGCTCTTTCCAACCCGATGACAGCTTGCTAATGGATGGTGTTCTAAACGGGCAGGCCACGCTGCAGAATATCCTGTCCGGCACCTTGTCCTTTACCTCAGACCTGACCATAACCGATTTCAAATACCAGGATGTACCGGTAGGCAATCTGGCACTGGAGGCAACCAGCGCAACGGAGAACCGCTTCAACATCGATGCAAAACTAACCGGCAACAGCAACCAGGTTAATATTAATGGTTTTATAGAAACCCAGCCTGATGCCACTCTTTTAAACCTGACTGCAGACATAAACAACCTGAACGTTGCCTCTTTGCAAGGCTTTACAGAAGGAATTGTGGATGATTTGGATGGAAAGGCAAGCGGTGACCTGAAAATTGCCGGCACACTGGCCAACCCGGATATGAAAGGTGTTTTGAATTTCGATCAGGCGCAGTTTAACATTACAATGCTGGGATCCTTGTTCACGCTGCAGGATGAGCGGCTGGAATTCAACGAATCGGGCATTGCATTCCCTAATTTTACTGTAACTGACTCTTTAGGCAACGACCTTGTGGTCAATGGCAACATCCTGACCCAGGATTATACGGCCTACCAGTTTGACCTGGATGTTGACACAGACCGATTTTTGGCACTTAACTCAACTGCAAAGGAAAATGACCTTTTCTTCGGCACAGTTTTCATCGATGCCAACGCCTCTATTACAGGCAACCTGGAGCAGCCAGTAGTTCGTGTGAACGCCAAGGTGCTGGATGGATCCGATTTCACGGCCGTCATTCCAGCTGACCAGGCTGGTGCCGCAGAGCGCGACGGCATTGTAGAATTCGTTAACCTAAATCCTTCGCTTACAGCAATTGTTGGAGAAGAAAAGGAGGACTCTACTAAGCTCACCGGCTTTGTAGGTGCTGACATTGAAGCACAACTTACTGTAACAGATGAAGTACCGATCACCATCATCATCGACCCTGTTACCGGGGACCAGCTTACCGTGCGCGGCTCCGCAGATCCGCTTTTTATAGGCGTTCGCCCGAGCGGAGAAATTAATATGACGGGCCGGTACACGGTTTCTGACGGAAAGTATAGTATGGATTTCTATGACCTTGCCTCCAGAGAGTTAGACATTGCAAAAGGAAGCTACATCAACTGGACCGGTGAACCACTGCAAGCTACCATGGATATCACTGCGATATACAATGTAAAAACTGCCCCTATGGAGCTGGTTGCCTCCCAGGCAGGCGGAACGCTAAACCCGGTACTACGCAACCAGGTGCCTTTTCAGGTATATGTGTATGTGCAGGGCGAAATGTTGACACCTGAGATAAGTTTTGACATACAACTCCCTGAAGATCGCCAGGGTAGCGTGCCACCAGAAGTAGTCAGCAGCCTGGGTAACCTCCGGCAGGATGAATCAGAATTGAACAAGCAGGTTTTCGCGCTACTGGTATTAAACCGCTTCCTAGCCCCTGACCCGCTCAGTAGTTCTGGTGGAGGCTTTGCTGCTACAGCACGAAACAGTTTGGGCCAGGTAATGACAGACCAGTTAAATCAGCTGACAAACCGCTATGCCGGTGGTCTTGGCCTGGAGTTAGGGGTGGAATCTTATGAGGACTATTCTTCAGGCTCTGCCCAGGGCCGTACAGACCTGAACGTAGCGCTTAAACAGCAGTTCCTTAACGACAGGCTTACCGTTAGAGTGGGTACTGATATCGGCTTGGAAGGAGGAAATAAATCAAATCAGACCATGAGTGGTTTCGGGGGTGATGTTTCAGTAGAATATTCTATAACCGAGGATGGGCGCTTACGGGTAAGGGGGTTCCAGCGTAACCAGTACGAAGGAATTATTGAAGGTGGTGATGTGCGTGCCACTGGTGTGTCGCTCATTTACGTCAGGGAATACAACAGCTTCTCAGATCTGTTCCGTAACCTGGAAAGGCGCCGCGCCCGGGAAGCGGAGAGACGCCTGGAAAAAGCTGAAAGTATGAAATCCCCTAACTAGATCTTACTGAAATTCTATATGATAACACATAAACCCGTTACTGTTTTATTCAAACTTCATTGCCTGTCCCTGACACTGGTGCTGCTCCTATTTACGGGCTGTAGCATCACTAAAACCATTCCGGAAGGAGATGCACTGTTTGCAGGCTATAAGGTAACGGTGAAAGGCGAGAAAGACAGCAGTAACCGCGAAGCCGACCTGGAGACCGAACTAAGCGCAACCGTACGCCCCGAGCCCAATGCATCCATACTTGGTTTTAGGCCAAAGCTGGCTATTTACAACACCTTCTACACTGAAAAAGAAAAAGGCATCGGCCACTGGATCATGACAAAACTGGGGGAACCACCCGTGTTGATCTCAGAAGTAGATACTGGAAGTGTAAGCCAGATCATGAGCAACCGCCTACACAACAGGGGCTATTTCAACAACTCAGTAAACAGCACTACGGAGATCAAGAAAAAGAAAGGAACTATTCACTGGACTGGTCATGTGGGGGAGCCTTATCGCCTCAGAAACATCAAGTATACCTGGCATGATTCCCTGCAGGTGCAAGCGGCTATTGAAAGCACCAAAGCAGAATCGCTGTTAAAGCCCGGCGACCCTTATGACCTGAGCACCATGACGCAGGAAAGGGTGAGGATAGACAGTGAACTGAAAAACAGAGGCTACTACTTTTTTAGTCCGGAGCTCCTGATATTCAGCGTGGACACCACTGTTGGCAACCGGCAGGCCGATGTACTGATGCGCCTGAAAAGGGCTGCCTCAACAAAGGCGCTGCAGGCTTACACGCTGGACGACATCTATATTAACGCTGAGTATTCTCTTGGCGATAGCCTCTCTGTTAACGATACCATTAATGTGCGTGGCTACCATTATATTCCTAATGAGAATTATGTTAGGGCAAGGCACCTGCTGAGGAGCGTTTTCCTGGATCAGGATAGCTTGTATACACGCGAAGAGCACTTGCTGACGATCAAAAGGTTATCCGGCCTGTCTGCCTATAAATTCGTGAACGTAGACTACCAGTTAGATACAGCCAGTAATAATCAGCTGGATGCCTTCATTTTCCTGACTCCTGCCATGAAAAAATCACTAAGGGCAGAAGTAAAAATGGTAACCAAATCCAACGGGTTTGCCGGGCCAGGGCTAAATGTATCTTTCCGGAACAGGAATGCTTTTAAGGGGTCTGAACTGCTTACAGTAGAATTTACCGGTAGCCTGGAGTCGCAGGTAGGTGGCAGGGGCTCCGGAAGTGCATCGAGTGAAGTTGCAAATCCCGGCAACAATAACCTTAGTTCCTTTGAGCTCGGGGTGCAGACAACCCTTTCTATACCGAGAATATTGTCTCCTTTTGAGCTGAAGAATCTGCGTACTGAATTTGTGCCGCAAACGCGTATCGGGCTTGGTTTTGACTTCCTGAACCGAGTAGACTACTTCCAGTTAAACTCCTACAACGCTTCTTACGGCTATAACTGGCGGCCACAGGAAAAAATCACTTTCGATGCTACCCCAATTAACCTGCAATATGTACGACTTAACAGCACAGAGTTCTTTGATAGCCTGCTGACAGAGAACCCGTACCTGCGTCGCAGCTTTGAAAATCAGTTCATTATCGGTTCTATCTATCAGGCTACGTTCAGCACACAGATGTTTGAGGAACGCACGAACACTTTTTTTGATAGACTCACATTTGATCTATCCGGTAACCTGGTAAATGCCTTGCATAGCCTTACCGGAGCTTCAACACCTGACAACGATGAGCCACGCACCCTGCTCGGGCAGGCATATGCCCAATATGTTCTTGTGGATAATGATTTCAGGCATTATTTTAAGATCGGCGACGAAAGTCAGCTTGTCTCGCGGCTTGTAACAGGAGTTGGTTACTCTTATGGCAACTCCTCTACCATGCCGTATGTCAAACAGTTCTCAGTAGGTGGGCCTAATAGTATTCGTGCTTTCAGGGCTCGCAGCGTTGGCCCGGGTACTTACAACGACACCACAAAACTTGCCTTCTCTTACTTTGACCAGGTAGGTGACATAAGGCTGGAAGGTAACCTGGAATACCGCTTCCCAATCGCAGGTTTCTTTAAAGGGGCCGTGTTTGTAGATGCCGGTAATATCTGGCTGCTTCGCAATACTTATGACGATAATGGGAACATTATCCGTGAAGGCGGAAAGTTTGAAGCAGCTGACATTCTGGACGAGTTAGCCATTGGTACCGGCTTTGGTCTCAGAATAGATGTAGACTTCTTCGTTATCCGGTTAGACCTTGGCATTCCGGTACAGGTACCTTACCTGCCCAAAGGTGAACGACTGGTATTAGACAAGTTCAATGGCAGCTTCAGCGGCGATTATGGCATGGTACTTAATATTGCGATCGGATATCCGTTCTAACTGATCTGCGCATTGATGAAAGTAACGATCTCCTGCCATTGCTGCGGGTGAAACCAGGTGTATTCTTCAGGGTTCTTATTAAACCAGGTTAACTGGCGTTTCGCATAGCGGCGGCTGTTACGTTTAAGCAAACGAACAGCTTCGGCCCAGTCATACTTATCATCCAGGTAGTCGAATAACTCCTTATACCCTACTGTTTGGAGGGCATTGTGCTGTTTGTAAGGGTAAAGTTTTTTTACCTCATCTAACAGCCCCTGCTCCAACATCTGGTCCATCCGTTGGTCAATCCGCTGATACAGTTCCTCCCGCTCACGGTTCAGGGCCACTTTAATGCTCTGGAAGGGCCTCTCCTGCTTATCGCTAGTGCGAAAAGAGGAATAAGGCTGCTGGCTCGAAATGCAAACCTCCAGCGCCCGGATAACCCGTTGAGGATTGGCTCTATCTACCTGGTCAAAGTAAAGCGGGTCCAGTTTCTGCAACTCAGCTAACAGGGGTTTTAGCCCTTCTGCTTCATACTGCTTTACCAGTCTCTCTCTAACCTGTGGGTCTGTTTCGGGCATTTGGTCCATTCCCTGCAACACAGCGCGCACATACAAACCCGATCCGCCGGTCATGATCACCACATCGTGCTCCCTGAAAAGAGTTTCCAGCAAACCCAGCACATCTGCCTCAAATGCTCCGGCACTATAGTCCTGAGCTATACTGTGCGAGTCCACAAAATAATGCATGACTCCCTGCTGCTCTTCCGGGGAAGGCTTTGCGGTGCCGATGTTCATCTCTTTGTAAAACTGGCGGGAATCTGCCGAAATGATAGGAGTGTTATAGTGTTTGGCCAATTGCACACACAGGTCTGTTTTACCAACTGCAGTTGGCCCCACCACCACTACTAAATATTTCTGTTTCGTTACTTGTCCCATACACTTTCATAAAATTCCAGCAGCTTCTGTTCTTCGTTCTGCCAGTTCAGTTCCTGCCGCGCCTTAATACAGTTCTCCTGTAACTGCTGATACAGCACATCATCGGTCAACAGCTGATTTAATTTGTCTCTGATCTCCTGCACATCCAGCGTCGTCAACAGCCCAACCTGGTACTGCTCATTCAGCTGGCGGTATTCCGGAAAATCAATGACCAGTTGCGGAATGCCTGCCTGTACATAATCAAAAAATTTATTGGCCAGGGAGTAGTAGTAGCTTAACCCTTTGTTGTCGAGCAACATGGTACCTATGCGGCAATGGTGTGTTATCTGCAGCAAATCTTTTGGCAGCACCTGCCCTTTAAACGTAACTTTATGCGATACCTGCAATTCTTCCGCCAGTTCTTTTAACCTGGGTAGTACGTCTCCGTCTCCGCATATGATCAGCTCAGCATTCAGTCCTACCATTGCCTCCAACAGCTGTTCCAAACCTCTTCCGGCGTTCACCGCACCCTGGTAAAGTATGGTGCGTGGCCATTTTTCTACCTGGTCCAGCGGCTGCAGTACCGGCATGTTCCGGATCACATCAAACCTGGTGCTATACTTCTGATAAAAAATAGCTGCTATTGATTGTGTAACCGTGTAGGCGTGCCTGGTTCTGGGTACGATAAAACGCTCGATCGCCGTCCAGATAGCTTTCACAAATTTGCGGTCGGTTACCTCTATAACCTCCGGGAAATACTCATGGGCATCATAGATAAAAGACACTTTCTTCTGCTTTGCCTGAAAGTAGACCGGAAGGGCCGTGTCCAGGTCTATGGCACAGAGAGCGTGGTAGCTGCGCCTGTTCAGGTAGAGGTACAGGCGAACCATATATTCCAGGTAAAACAGTTTGCCGGTGTTAAAGCGGCACCGCAATCTCTTCTGCGTATACGGTTGGTGAGCTAAAGGCTTTGAATTATGCCACTCCCGCCCAACCAGCTCAACATCATATCCTTGCTTTGCCAGCGAACCACAGATCCGCTGCATTCGCTGATCATGGTTCAGGTCGGTTACTACGGCAAAAAAGAGTTTTTTCATGTGGTTAAACAGGAAAATCAACAGAAAGAGCACGAACTGGGCGCAACTGTTGTTTATAAGCAGCGAGGATTAACTCGAAGACGCATTTTTTTGCTAATTTACTCACTCAAACCGGAAAACCAGTATTCGGGAGTGGGCGACACCCAAATTAAACTAAAGTACTTTAGATTAAACGCAAATGCCAAACATATCTAACCAGCAGCCTCGTGAACTACTCGTACAGCAGGCAGAAATGCTCCTTCAGGTGCTTTTGCAGCTTGCCAAACCCTCACACGGACTAGTAATCGCATTAACTGACGGACAAGTACTGGCAGCCAATCCGGAAGCCTCTCTTTACCAACCTGCAGGCGCAGACTTTAAGCGTACTAAAAAACTGTCAGACCTTCTGAGTCTGGATCAGAAGGCATTGGACCAGTTATTGGCAGAGCTGCATAGCACAAAAAAGGTGGAAGGTGATTTTGCAGAGGAAGCGGGTGCCGTATGCAGTACTAACCACTTCTGCTGCCGCCTGGTTGATTATACCGGAACAAGCTTTGTTTGTGTTGAAATTTCAGGTGTCGGCCAGCCAACTACTCTCATTCCTTTTGATGGAGACAGCTACCATAACCTTTTCGAGAATAGTATTGAGCCTTTATTTATACTTGACTGTGAAGGTAATTTTATAGACCTGAACCAGAGTGCTTCAAAGCTATCCAAACGAAACAAAGATAACCTTATCGGTAGATCCATATTCCGTAGCTTCGGCTTGAACCTTTTTGAGCGTGTTTCACTCAAAAACCAGTTAAATCAGGCTTTCGAAGGTGCTCAGCAGCGTTTTGAATGGTGGTTGCGTGAGAACAACAGCGAACTGCTTCCTGTAGAAATCACACTACAGGCAGGTGAATTCAGAAATGAGAAGGTGGTTTTTGGCTATGTTAAGAACCTCTATGAAATGATCGGCGCCGAACAGGATGTCCGTTTTAGAAATCATCAGCTGGAGTTTGTAAACCAACTTATCACAAACCTGTCTACGTCCGGGAGCCAAAACGATGTGCTGGATTATACACTCGATGAATTAATTGACCAGAGTGATGTAACAGGTGGGTGTGTATATACTTACGATGCGGCAAGCCAGAAACTTAACCTCACCTACTCTACCGGTGATGCAGGTGAAACAGCTCTTCCGGAAGAGCTGGACTTCAGCTCGGATCTCGTGGAGCGGGTTATCTCCTCACAGAAACGCAAAGCGCTTGCCGATACCAGGAAGCTTCTTAAAACAAAGACCCAAAAGAGCCTTTCCATAGTACCCGTGCTTACGGATAAGGAGCTACTGGCCTTCATACTTGTCTGGCCAAGCGACAGGCCAAGTATGACCCAATCATTTATTGCCCTGCTGGACTTTATTGGCAGTGCCATTGGTAACTACATCGCGCGCCATAAACTGTTGCATCAGCTGTCTCTCTCTGAAGACAAGTACAGACTACTTTTCGAAGCATCCTACGACGCCATACTTATGTTTAAGGATGGCGTGGTTGTAGAATGCAACGAAAAGGCACTGGAGTTCTTCCGATGCACCCGTGAAGACCTCATCGGGCATACTCCAGATGATTTTTCCCCGGAGCTGCAACCAGACGGACAGAAATCAACAGTGAAAGCCCAAAAGCTGATGCAGGAGGTACTTACAACAGGTAAATCCATCACTTTTGAATGGAAAAACAGGCGTAAGGATGGCACCCTGTTCGATGCTGAGCTCAACGTAAATAAGGTCGTGATTGACGGAGAGGAGTTCATCCAGGTATTTAAACGTGATATTACTCAACGCAAGCAGATTCAGCAGGCAAAGCGCCGCCAGGAAGTGGTGCAGGAGTCGATGCAGCAGTTCAGGAATTTCCTGGAGAAAGTAAACCTTATCTATTATAGCCTGGACACGCAAGGGAACATTGCCTATGCCAATGATTATTTCCTGAACTACACTGAGTACTCCCGTGAGGAACTGACGGGCAAGAATTTCTATGAAACCCTTGTTCCGGAACCGGACAGGGAACAGCGCCGCCATGATTTCCTGCACTCCCTTAAAACCAAGCATCTTAATTCTTACTACGAGCGTGACATTTTAACCAAGTCAGGTCAGCTGAAGACTATCCGCTGGAACTGTATGTTTGAATATTCCCCTGAAGGCCAAATTATTGGACTAACCAGTGTGGGGAAAGACATGACAGACAAGCGGATTGCCATGGAGGCACTCAAGGATAACAAGATCCGTTTGCAGGACCTATTTGATAATGCCCATGACCTTATTCAGAATATATCTGTCGACAACAAGTTCATCTTTGTAAATAAGGCCTGGAAAGAACGCCTTGGCTATACAGATGAAGACATTGAGTCGCTCTCCCTGAACGACATTGTACACCCTTATTACAAAGCGAAGCTTATTTACCAGCTCCGCAACCTGTATAAAGGTGAAAATGTAAACAAGATCGAAACCGTATTCCTGACCAAGGCAGGAAAGCCGGTGCACCTGATCGGGAGTATAACCTGTAGCTGGCAGGACGGGCGCCCCGTGGCTACACGCGGAATCCTGCACGACATTACTGATCGCATCAAGGCAGAACGCCTTCAGAAAGTATACTACAGCATTGCCAACCTCGCCATCAGCAGTAAAGACCTTAACTCGCTTTACTCGGCTATACATCGTGAGCTAAGCAAAATAATAGAAACGCGGAACATATACATCGCCCTCTGCGATGAAGACCATAAAAACCTGCACTTCGTTTACCTGGTCGACCAGTATATAGATAAAGCTTCGGCACAGAGGACAAATCGCCCGTTCACTGTCGGTTTATCAGAGTACATCATTGAGTCGGGCAAGCCGCTTTACATGCAAAAACAGGAATTGATGGAGTTGTCCCAAAAAGACAATTTTGTAATTCATGGAGCCATTCCTGAAGTTATCCTTTGTTCTCCGCTGGCGATCGGCGACAGGATTATTGGTGTGATCACACTGCAGGATTATCAGAATGCCGACGCGTATGTACACACAGATATTGAGATCCTTCACTTTATTTCGAATCAGGTAGCGCTTGCTATCGAGCGTAAGCGAAACGAAGAGCAGATAAACACCCAGAACGCGCGGTTAAAGGCAATTTTTGAAAGTGGTACACACCACATGTGGTCATTGAACCGCAGATTTGAACTGACATCGTTCAACCAGAATTTTGCCAGTACTTTTGAAAAGCGCAATAACCAAAAGCTACTCCCCTTAACGCGCCTCGACAATGAGAACATGCTTGAGCTGCACGAGAATTCATACAAGTTCTGGAGTGCTAAGTATCAGCAGGCGTTTGAAGGTATACCGCAGCATTTTGAAGTGCATCTAAAGAACCCGGAAAGTTGGAGGGAAGTATACCTGAACCCGATCTACCTGGAAGATGGCACGTTTGAAGAGATATCCGGTATAGCGCTGGATATCACTGACAAGAAAAAATCACAGCTGGCGCTGGCCGAGAACGAAGAGAAATTCAGACACGTGTTTGAGTCGTTCCAGGATGTTTACTATAGTACTGCTATGGATGGTACCCTGGAACTGGTAAGCCCTTCCATTTATGACCTGCTAGGATACCGCGAAGAAGAAGTGATCGGAAAAAACACCACTTTGTTTTATGCCAATCCCAGCGACAGGAAGAGAATACTGGAACTTGTGCTCCAGGAAGAAAGCATACGCGATTATGAGTTAAATATGGTCCACAAAAACGGATCAGTTATTAACCTGCTGATTGATGCTCGCCTGACGTATGACAGCGAAGGAAACACGGTAGGCCTGGAAGGAGTTTTACGCGATGTATCGGAGCTTAAGCGTACCCAAATGGAATTGCTGACCGCTAAAGAAGAAGCTGAGAACCTCCTGAAGGTTAAAACACAGTTTTTGGCCAACATGAGTCACGAACTGCGTACACCGATGAATGGTATAATCGGAATGATAGACCTGCTAAACCAGATAAATACTGATCCGGAGCAGGGGGAGTATATTGACACCCTGCGCAAATCATCCGACGCGCTGTTAGCCATTCTTAACGATATTCTTGACCTATCTAAAATACAGGCAGGTAAACTTGTTATACATGAAAGCGGCGTGGATCTGCACGAGACACTGGATAAAATTTACAGCCTGTTTGTAAACAGGGCGCAGCAGAAAGACCTGCTCTTTAACTACACTATTTCCCCGGATACTCCACGGTACATTATCACCGACGAGACCAGGCTGCTGCAGATCTTCTCTAACCTGACCTCTAATGCCATTAAGTTCACCAGTGCGGGTGAGGTAAGTATAAGTGTAGAGAGCGAGCACCTGAGCGGTGACGAATACCAGTTGCAGGTGCGCGTAAAAGATTCCGGCATCGGTATTTCACCTGAAGGCCAGTCAATGCTTTTCACTGATTTTACGCAGCTCGATAACTCCTCAACCAAAACCTTCGGGGGCACGGGCCTTGGCCTTGCCATATCCAGGCAGCTGACACAGTTGCTGGGCGGCGACATAGGTGTGGAGTCTTCTCCGAATGACGGAAGCGTGTTCTGGTTTAACATTAAAGTACGTAAAGCCGATGAGGCTGAGGTGAAAGAGCATCTGAAGCATCAGCGCATTCAGGAGAGCGAACACAAGATATTAACCAGTAATCCCCGTGTGCTGCTTGTGGATGATAACCAGATAAACCAGAAAGTTGCTTTTAAACAGCTTGAGCGTTTAGGGTGCCAGACCGATGTGGCAGCGAACGGCTTTGAGGCCATCGACTATGCCACGTCTAAGGATTATGACATCATATTCATGGATATTCAGATGCCAGAGATGGACGGTATAACAGCTACAAAGCATATCAAAGAAAAGCTTGGTAGCGAATGCCCACCAATCATAGCCATGACAGCGTATTCGATGAAAGACGACGCTGACAAATTTATGAACCAGGGGATGGATGATTATGTATCGAAGCCCGTAAAAAGTGCAGACCTCTATGCAATGATCACCAAATGGGAGCAACAAAGAAACTTTACCGTACAACCTGAAATAACTGAAGCGCTAAATGAACCTCAAAACACGACACAAGCGATCATAGATGAAAACGTTGTAGAGCAATTACGTATGATTGGGGGAGAGGATTTTACCAAGCAACTCTATTCTGAATTTGAGCAGGAAGCCGCAGAACTACTTGAAGAGGCCAAAAAAGAGCTTCAAGAACAACATTACAAAAGTATTTTAAGTACATTGCATCAGCTTAAGGGGACCGGCTTTACTCTTGGCATTAACCCACTGGCCGAAATTGCAAAGCAGTTAGAGCACGATATCAAGCACGATCACTTCGACCGTGTGGATGATAACTTTGTGAAACTGCTGGAACAGTATGAAAATTACCGTAAAGCATATAAGGAAATTATCATTTAGTGTATAAATATGGCAGATAAAACTATCCTGATCGCAGAAGACAGTTCTGTGATCCTGAACCTGACAAAGAAGATCCTTGAGCTTCAGAACTATAAAATTCTGACCGCTAAAAATGGCGGGGAGGTGATCAAGCAGGTTGAAAACAATAAGATTGACGCAATTCTGATGGATTTGAACATTCCTGTGAAAAGCGGTATGGACTGCACACGTGAAATTCGTGCGCATAAAGATCAGGCAATCGCTAACATTCCGATCATTGCGGTTACAGGCAATGCTAACAACTATAGCATGGAAGACTTTAAGGAGGCCGGCATTAACGATTACCTTCCTAAGCCCCTGGACTTCGATGCCCTGGTATTAACCGTAAAGAAGTATACGGCTGAGTAAATGGAGCTGAAGTATACGCGGCCATTCTTAAACAAGCTGGAGGATATTTTTGCAGAGTCGGATTTTGTGCTGCGCTACGAAAAAGGCAATTTTAAGGCAGGCTATTGTGTACTCAAAGACATGAAAGTGGCAGTTGTAAACAAATACTTTAGTCTGGAGGGTAAAATCAATTGCTTATACGATATCCTGCGTACTATTTCAGTGGATGAGACCCGCCTGAGCGAAAAGAACCGGCAGCTTTATCTGGAAATCCGAAATCAGGAAGATACCAATTGAAAGTAACATTCTTAGGCACGGGCACCTCACAGGGCGTACCAGTTATCGGGTGCAGCTGTGAGGTGTGCCGTTCTGTAGACTACCGTGATAAAAGACTGCGCGTGTCGGTGCACCTGCAGGTTGATGATAAGAGCATTATTATCGACTCAGGCCCTGACTTTCGCCAGCAGGTATTGCGTGAGCGCATCAAAAAACTTGATGCGCTTGTTTTTACCCACGAGCACAAAGACCACACCGCCGGACTGGATGATATTCGCGCGTTTAACTTTTCGCAGCACAAAGACATGCCCCTTTTTGCTGAGGAACGTGTGTTAGAGCAGTTGAAAAGGGAGTTCGCCTATATTTTTGCCGATTTCAAATATCCGGGGATACCCCAGGTGCAACTCCACCCGATAACTGAAGAGCCTTTTGAAGTAGAAGGAGTACCCTTCATTCCTATCCGTGTAAAACACTACAAACTTCCGGTACTTGGCTTCAGGGTTGGCGATTTTACCTATATCACAGATGCCAATTATATTTCTGCTGCTGAGAAGGAAAAGATCAGAGGGTCCAAAGTCATTGCACTGAACGCACTACGCAAAGAGCCACATATCTCACACTTCTCCTTACAGGAGGCTGTTGATTTACTGGAGGATCTACAGCCCGAAAAGGCTTATCTCACACACATCAGTCACCTGCTTGGTTCGCACCGAGAAGTAGAACTGGAACTACCCGATTTTATACGACTGGCTTATGACGGCCTACAGATAGAAGTATAAGTGCATCAGAACTATTACTTTTTAAAGCAACTCACGCAAGCCCTGCAACAACGGCTAACAGGCAAACAAGTGCTCACTACTTTTAGCCAGAACAAGGATGAGCTTGTTATTGGCTTTGGCAATGTAAAAGATGAGTTTTACATCAGAGCGTTATTAAGCCCTCATTTTACTTCTCTTTCATTCCCGGAAACCTTTAACAGAGCCCGCGCCAACAGTGTAGACTTAATGGAAGCCATGCAGGGGAAATACGTGGAGGGCGTAGTCCAACACCTGAATGAGCGTAGCTTTTACCTGCAGTTAACGGATGACATGCAGCTGCTCTTTAAGTTGTTCGGTAATCGCTCTAATATTATCCTCTATCAGCACAACCAGGCGCTGGATCTATTCCAGAACAAGTTCAGCGCGGACGCAGCCCTGGATCCGCAGCAGATGGACCGGCCATTGCAGCAGAACTTTGAAGCTTTTGCTGCCGCCAATGGCAACCTGCGGAAAATATACCCTACGTTCGGCGATCTTCCGGCTATATACCTGGAGCAGTTACAGTATGACCAGTTACCCATCCGCGAGAAGTGGGAGCTGGTGCAAAACATGCTGGACCTCCTGGAAGCACCTGAGCAGTTCTACATCACCCGCGTTCAAGGAAAGCTGCGATTGTCGCTGCTGCCTGTTGGGGATGTAGTGCACACGTTAAAAGACCCGCTGGAGGCCCTGAATGCTTATACACGGTACTACCTATCCGAAACAGGTTTTGACAGGCAGTACCACCAGGCCAAACAGCAACTGGAACGCAAGCTTCTGGTAACACAAACGGTTTTAGAACAGGCAGGCGCCAAGCTGACGGAACTACAGCATGACAGGTCTTATTCACAAACAGCAGATGTGATCATGGCTAACCTCACAAACATTCCAGCCCGGGCAAAAGAGGTGACCCTGTATGATTTCTACACGGATCAGAATCGCAGGTACATACTAAAGGAATCTGAAACACCTCAGAAGTTTGCCGAGCGTCTTTACCGAAAAGCTAAAAACCAACACCTGGAGGTAAAGCAGCTGGAAGAAAAAGTTGAGCGAAAGCTGGAAGAGGTGATCCTGCTGGAAGATGCCCTGAAAGCCTTGTCTGATGCAACAGATTTAAAGCAGCTTAAAGTATTCCTGCGCGACTGTGCCCACCTGCTTTCCGGCAAGCAACAGGCACAGCAGGAAATACCGTTCCGGGTATTTGAGGCTGAGGGGTTTAAAATACTGGTTGGCAAAAGTGCGAAAAACAACGATGTACTTACGCAGCGCCATACATATAAAGAGGACCTGTGGCTTCATGCCAAAGATGTATCGGGCTCCCATGTCGTTATAAAGCATCAGGCAGGTAAAACCATACCGGTCACTGTTCTCGAGAAGGCGGCACAATTAGCGGCGTACTACAGCAAACGCAAAAACGACTCTCTCTGCCCTGTGCTGTACACACCTAAAAAATGGGTACGCAAACCCAAAGGTTCGGCGCCTGGTTCTGTTGTAGTGGAACGTGAAAAAGTAATGCTGGTAAAGCCTGAAAACCCGTTTGAGAAAAACCGGTAGATTAGTTGATTTGATAGTCACCACCCCGGACCTCTGGAACCTACTCCAAAAGCTAAGCTGACAAAGGGTCGGGATGAAGAGGGAAAAGAATGTGCGCACGGGGAGATTCGAACTCCCACACCCGAAGGCACCACCCCCTCAAGATGGCGTGTCTACCAATTCCACCACGTGCGCAGGTAAAATGTGATTGCAAAAGTAAAGAGCGCCCCTGATATATGCAACAGTACTCCCTCCTCTGAATGTAACAAAATCTCACTTTATTGGTAACTAGCTGACTATCTATCTACTGCAATAGTATTAAAAGCTCGCCCCTTAAAAAATAAAATATAATAAAGCGCAGATCAGAAACCATATCATAGCAATTACTTGTTCTGAAAACTAATAAGGGTACTAACGGAGCTATAAATTTACGACACGCGTTACAATTATTCCTTCTTCCCTTTTAATTAGGACTTTTTAAAGTGTATACTTAACTTTATACGCATGTAGTTGTTACAACTATATCAGTGTTAGTTGCTTAGACAATATTAGTATGAACATAGAGATCAGTGGACTATCGAAGGCGTTTGGCAAGAAGCAAGTTCTGAATAACCTTCACTTATCAATAGACAAAGGACAATGCTATTGCCTTCTTGGGAAAAACGGTGTCGGGAAAAGCACCTTCCTGAACTGTATCCTCGATCTGATAAAGCCTGATGCTGGCACGGTGTCTCTCTTCGGACAAAATCATAAACAGCATACGCTTGCAGTAAAACAGAACTTAGGCGCTCTTTGCGAAGACAATCCCCTGATTGAAGAATTTACTGGCCTGGAGTACCTTAATTTTACTGCTAAACTCTATAAACTTTCTAAGGCAGAAGCCGATGAGCGAATTAACAGCCTCACCGGTTATTTTTTTTCGGATCAGGAGTCCCTTCAGAAAAACATAGCCGGATATTCAACGGGTATGAAAAAGAAAATCGGAATAGCAGCTTCTATACTTCATAAACCTGATCTATTGATCCTGGATGAGCCTTTTACTGGCCTTGACCCTATTGCAGCCCAGTTGCTGGTAAAGCTTATCAGAAATTACAGCACCCCAAACCGGGTCGTACTTATCTCGTCGCATGACCTGAATTATGTGGAGAAAGTGGCTACGCATATCGGAGTGCTAAACGATGGCCATTTGATGTATAATGGCTCCATCCAGGAGTTTACTATGAATGGAGAAAACCTGATTGATCAGGCCCTTTTCCAATTGCTGCTGCCGCATCACCAGACAACAGATACCAATATCGACTGGATGCTTAACTAGTAAAATTCAGAACCGAAGCATCAGGGAGGCACAGCTACCTAAGATTTCTTCGTTTTCAATTTAATCTACTACATGGATTTAATCTTATTTTCCTGCAAAGCACGTTTTCACAGTTTTTTCAGGCATAAAAAGACTCAGCGCTCACTTTTGATGGCTTTGGGCATACTTGGATCTGCGTTTTACAGCTGGCTTTTTTCTTTTTTGCTGGATAAGGCGCACCAAGGTGGCATTAATCCCGGTGTACAACAGGTACTGGAATACACCAACCTGTTTTTGCTGGCTATTATAATTCTGCGCGGCTTTTTTCCGGCCTATATTCAAAAAACGGAAATCATTCCACGTATCTACCCTGTCAGTGCATTACAAAAGTTCTGGACGGAGTTTATAGTAGAACTGGTTTCTCCGTTTTACTTTATCCTGCTTAACTTTTTAATGCTACTGTTCCTGATGTCACCGGAATACACGTTCCTGCACCTGCTGCAGAGCATATTGGTGGTACTAACGGCACATGTTACCTTAAGAGCCCTACAGGTATTTGTAGAGCGGAAAATGCGCTGGTTACACAGTTCCTTCATCTCGGCAGCTGTACTTGCCGGCGGGTTCGTGGCTTTGCAGGCACGTGTACCCATGTTTACAGCTTCAGAGGAGTGGCTTTACCTGTTTGTACATCTGGCCAGCTTGGGCTTCCTGATCGGCTCTAATTTCTTTTTAGAGCAGGCTGCCGCTGAACCAAGGCGCAAAGAAGTAAGCTATAGCCAGAATGCGCGGCGCAGCTTGGGTTGGAGGCTTTTCAAAAATCACAAACTGGCCCGCCAAATGATCATTTTTGGGCTTGTGTTCAAAGGTTTCTTCCTGGCAATAGACGCCTTTTCTGTTACAAGAGATGGGGTGCACCTGTTTGATAAAAATGTAACGCTTTGGCTTTTTGTGGGCCCTATCATTGTGTTTGCCTATGTGTTTAACAATGTGTGGGGCTTTTATAAAAATCTTTGGTTAACTGTAGAGCGCACCAGCGGCAATTACAAGGACTTTTTAAAGGCTAGCTTACTGCCTATAAGGGTGCCGCTATTGATGGATGCGGTGCTGACTTTCTTGTACGTGGCCTTTTACAACCACGAAAATGCTATGTTCATCTTTATGATGTACACAGGCTCCATACTCCTTTTAACCCCATTTAGCCTGATCGCATCTTTTGTTAGTCCTAAAGCAGTAAAGGGAGGCTTGTTCAGCTTTGATGTGAAAGTAAGTTATCTGTTCAATTTACTTGGAATGGCGCTTTTCGGGATGCTGTTTCTGCCGCTTCTCCACCCTTTGCTCTACCTGATCTATCCTTTATTGATTGGAGGAGTAATGTTTGCCCTTTTTGCCGTTATGCGGGAATACTCAACCTATAAGTATAAGCTTTTTGAAACGCTTTATAAAGTTGAAGATTAACGAAGCTTAAATGTCTGACAAACCCTCATGCTGCCACTATAACTCACTGGCAGCATGAGGGTTTCCCTTTTGGTAAGGGCCTGTACTTAAAGAAGATTACCAGGCATCAGGCTATCCAGATCAAAAATATCGGCTTCCAGATTTCCCTGCACTTCCAGCAGAAGCGTCAGCCGCCCAGGCTGCGGAGAAACATTTTGCACACGCACCTGCTCCACTTTACCGAGTACTTTTACTCCTTTCAGCTCCAGCCCTTTTTCCAGAAGGACATTAGCCTTAGCCAGTTCTTTTGTAATAAGCTCTTTCAGGTTTATTCTGGTCTTTTGGATGATCTGGCTATAGGCTACTTTATTTGCCAACACCTCCAGTGCTGTATTATAGAATCCGCTTGTCGTTCTGGACTCTACCTTATACTTCTGCACAAACAATTGCTCCGTGGCGTTATCGTAGGCCAGAGTTGCCACTACAAACAGGTCTACCTCATCCCGCTTCATTATAGTTCGAAGCACTTTTATTTTAATCCCTAAAATAATATCTGCTGGACCGGTGCTGCTCTTGGTGATGCCGATATCCAGTATTTGGGCGTATGGCAACTCTGCGCCGCCCTCTTCCGGCTTGGGTATGAATTCACCCACCATTTGCTTCTGCAGGGCACTCTCTAAGGCAGGATAAGAAATTGAGACAGGTAATTGAATTTTAATGGCGTTCTCCATAGGATCAGTGAGGTCTTGAGCTGAGTAAGTAAAAGTACTTAAAAACCCAATATTATGGCGGAGCTTATAAGCAAATTACCGACTACCTGACTTGCAAAGCAATAGCAAACAAAAAAGCCACCCGTTTCGGAGTGGCTTTTTTATTCAAGTGATCCCGCTGGGATTCGAACCCAGGACCCATACATTAAAAGTGTATTGCTCTACCAGCTGAGCTACAGAATCAGTACTATTTTTTCCCTCGTTAAGGGATGGCAAAATTAGACGTTTTATTTTAAAGTGCAAAATAAAATTTCATGTTTTGCTCTTTCGTTTAATTAGAAAGAAAAAGCCTTCCCGGTTGAAAAGGCTGTGCTTTCTATTGTGATCCCGCTGGGATTCGAACCCAGGACCCATACATTAAAAGTGTATTGCTCTACCAGCTGAGCTACAGAATCTTTTTACTAACTTGCATTCTCAAGAACGTTTCCCTGAATTGCGATGCAAAAGTAACAACCATCTGTTTAAATGCAAAATCTTTGGTTTAAAATATCTGTCTTTTTGATTCTTTTTTTGGCGTTCTCAACAAAACAAGCTTATTGTCAGGAAGATAAATCAACACTGGCAGTAGCCGATTCTTTGTTCCAGCAGCAACATTATACAGAGGCCCTGGGATTATATGAGACAATACTGCAAAAGCAGCAGCTATACTCGCCGCAAATGCTCCTGAAAATGGCCTATATTAAAGAAGGGCTACGCGATTATACTGGTGCCATGTATTACCTGCATCTCTTCTACACCAAAGAACCCAGCCGCTCCACGCTCAAAAAGATGGAGGAACTGGCACTGGCCCACCGTTTACAGGGCTATGAGTATAATGACCTGCAGTTTTTTAAAACCCAGCTCAGCAAACACTACATGCGCATTCTGGAACTAATGCTCCTGGCTGCGGTAGTTACGGTCACCATCATGTTCTTTAGCTGGCGCAAAGGCCATCAGTTCACTAAAACGTTCAAGTTCGGCTTTACCGCCTACCTCCTGTTCTTACTTTATTATATCAACTTCCTTAACCTGGGTGATGCAGGCATTATCCGTAATAATGCTGTTGCCATTATGTCGGCTCCGTCTGCAGGAGCTACCTGGCTTGCTACTGCTTCAGAAGGGCACAAAGTGCCGATCACAGGGGAACAGGACATCTGGTATGAGATCCGCTGGAAAGGCAACAAGGCGTATGTCCGTAAAAGTAACTTGCTGGAGCTGCCATAGGCTCTCTCCGGGCATTGTGCCGGGCAGCAGCAGCTACCGGCTTTCCCATTGCTCTACCAGCCCCCTACTAAGTTTCAAATCACATAATTCCGATCCCGGCATTCCGCTCCTGCCACCACTTTACAGATATTTCTAATATGCTATCCAAAAACATTTTTATTCTACATCGCAAAATTTCTATACTAACATCAAATGTTATTAATATATTTAGGAGATTTTATATTGATCAAACACTAAACCCTTCATCATCCATCCATGAAAACAACTTGCGGCATTCTACTGCTATTGCTGTGCTGTGTATTTCAGCTTCGGGCGCAAGCTCCTTCCACTAAAATTGACAACCTGCGCGTATTCATCGACTGCCAGGCCTATTGCGACAAGGATTACATTAAGCGCGAAATAAATTTTGTAGATTATGTTAATGACCGTTTCCAGGCAAACGTGTACATCCTGATAACATCACAATCTACGGGGAGCGGCGGCCGTGAGTATAAGCTGCAGTTTGAAGGGCAGGAGAAGTTTGCAGGCATGACCGACATAAAATCCTATAACAGGCAAGCTACGGCCACTGACGCAGAAGACAGAAAGCTGGCTGTTGAGAACATAAAACTTGGTCTGTTACCTTTCATTTTAAAAACTGAAAAGGCAAAAGACCTGGAGATCTCATTTAAAGGTACTGAAGATCAAACAAATGAAACTGCCACCACCCCCAAAGAGGACCCATGGAATTTCTGGGTGTTTAACTTAAGTCTGAGAGGTTATTTCAGCGGTGACAGAAACTACTCCAGCAACAGCCTGAACAGTGAAATAAGCGCCAACAGAGTGACTGATAAACACAAAACAAGTTTCTCTATCAGTGCCAACAAAGACAACAACCGGTTTGGTGAAGGAGACGAAGAGTTTACCTACTCCAATGAGCGCTATGGATTCAGAAACACTACTGTATGGTCTGTTAACAAGCACTTATCAGCAGGGGCTTTTCTAAACGCACAGAAATCGGATTACAGCAACTATGATTTTGACCTGTCTGTGATGCCGGCCATAGAGTATAACTTCTTTCCGTATTCAGAATCTAATAACCGCTACCTGGGGCTGATGTATAAGGTTGGCCCGCGCTATTTTGATTACAAAGAAGAAACAATTTACTCCCAAACAGAGGAGCTACGCTTTCAGCAGAGCCTGTCGTTGGACCTGAGCTATAACCAGAAATGGGGACAGTTGAGCGGATCAACTTCTTTTAGCCACTATTTTCATGACTTTTCTAAAAAGAGGCTGTCATTTTCAGGTTACGCCGATATCAGGCTCTTCAAAGGATTTTCTTTTAATGTTGGAGGCTACTATGCCATACAAAGGGATCAGCTGAACATCATTAAAGGAGAAGTATCCGACCAGGATCTTTTAACCCGCAGAAGGCAGCTGAATTCCAACTATGACTTTTTCTTCAATTTTGGAATCCGTTACAGGTTTGGCTCCCTGTTCAATAACGTGGTAAATCCGCGCTTTAATGGCGGAGGTGGAGGTACGATCTACTACTTCTAAACTTATAAGTTATCAGTCCCGTGGCTCTGGCTCAAAAAGCCTTACCACGGGACTGAAGCTCTGGCTTTTGCTCCTACTTTTTCTTTAAAGGAGAGTCCTTCTCTTTTGCCATCACGTTGTATACCAACTTATCTGCTAAGCCCGGCAGGAGTTTATTGATCCATACCGCCATCTTACCCTGAGAAGTCATCACGAGGTCGCGCTTGCGCTTTATGGTGGCTTGCAGAATTCTGTCTGCCACTTCTTCAGCACTCATCATTTTCTCTTCTTCACGAGGCGTTTCACCCTGTTGCTGCCCATCGGCGGCCAAAGCAGTATTGCGGATATTAGAAGCTGTAAAGCCCGGACAAGCCAGCAGCACATGCACACCAGTATAAAGCATTTCTGTGCGTAGCGTTTCCAGAAAGCCATGCATGGCAAATTTAGAAGCGGAATACCCAGTACGGGCAGGTAAGCCTCTATAACCAGCAATCGATGAGATACCGATCACAGATCCTTTTGCTGCTTTAATGTAAGGCAGCGCATACTTTGTACTGTACACAGTACCCCAGAAGTTGATGTCCATTACTTTGCGCAACACCTCCAGGTCTACATCCTCGAACAAGGCACGCATCGAAATACCGGCATTATTGATAAGTATATCCAGCTTACCATATTTGGCGATCGTTTCCTGTATCATGCGTTCGCAATCAGCCTCTACGCTCACATCAGCTTTTATGGCTACATTGTCGATTCCGGCTGTAGCAAGCGCTAAGGCAGTGTCGTCCAGCCCCTCCTGCCTACGCCCGGAAAAAGCAACCTTGGCCCCTGCCCTGCCAAACGCAAATGCCAGCGCCTTACCTATACCTGATGTTCCACCAGTGATCAGAACTACTTTATTCTTCATTTATGCTAAAGTCATGTTTCAATGCTGCTGCAAAGATATTGTTAATTGTGGATTGATATCAGGCAAAAGTCCGAATGGTTTTTAGCTGCACGAACCCGATCCTATTCTGAATTCTTTAACTGGCCTTCTGTGTTGTAAGATTTTCGTACTTTTGCATATTGTGAGAAATAAGCATAAAAAGAAATTCCCTATACTCGAGCGTATCCGGATCGAGGAAATGGTAGCGGAAGGCAAATGCCTTGCGCGCTACGAGAACATGGTCATATTTGTGCCGGGCGTTGCACCAGGCGACATAGTAGACCTGCGCATTACACGCAAGAAGAAAAGCTTTATGGAAGCGGAGGCCGTGAACTTTCACGAGCTTTCAGACCTAAGGATTGAGCCTTTCTGTGAGCACTTTGGCATCTGTGGAGGCTGTAAGTGGCAGCACATTGACTACGACACGCAGCTACACTACAAACAGAAGCAGGTAAAAGATAATCTGGAGCGTATCGGTAAGGTAGCGCTACCCGAGTTTGACCCGATCCTGGGCTCTGCCAAAACACGTTACTACCGCAACAAACTGGAATATACTTTCTCCAACACCAGCTGGCTCACGAAAGAGCAGATCCAGTCCGGAGAGGAGTTTGACCGCGATGCGTTAGGCTTCCATATTCCCGGCAGATTCGATAAGATACTCGATATCAAGCACTGCTATCTGCAGCCAGATCCATCGAATGCGATACGCCTGGAGGTCCGTGCTTATGCCAAGGCGAACGGGCTGCCATTCTACGACCTTATCAGGCTGGAAGGCTACCTGCGCAACCTGATCATCAGAACGGCCAACACCGGTGAGCTGATGGTGATCGTGCAGGTGTATTACGAAGATCAGGAGGCCATGCAAAAGCTACTGGATCACCTGGCAACAACCTTCCCGGAAATCACTTCACTCCATTACGTTGTGAACCCGAAAGGCAACGAAACCTTCCATGACCTGGATGTGATCTGCTACAAGGGGCTGCCGTATATCCACGAAGAAATGGAAGGCCTCAAATTCCGTGTTGGTCCCAAATCTTTTTACCAGACCAATGCTGATCAGGCCTACGAACTTTACAGATTAACACGCGAGTTAGCCAACCTGAACGGAGACGAGCTGGTGTATGACCTGTATACCGGGGCAGGAACAATTGCAAACTTTGTTGCCAGGCAGTGCCGTGAGGTTATTGGCATAGAATATGTGCCAAGTGCCATTGAGGATGCCCGAATCAACTCGCAGATAAATGGTATCACCAACACCACCTTTTACGCCGGTGATATGAAAGACATACTTTCTGATGAGCTGATTGAACGCCACGGACGGCCGGATGTAGTGATAACCGATCCGCCAAGAGCGGGCATGCACCAGGACGTAGTAGAGAAACTACTGCAGGTGCACCCAAACCGCATTGTGTATGTGAGCTGTAACCCCGCTACGCAGGCCCGTGACCTGGAGCTATTATCTGCCAAGTATGATGTAACACGCGTACAGCCAGTGGATATGTTCCCACAGACGCACCACGTAGAAAATATTGTATTATTAACAGCTAAATAAGATATAAGCTAAAAGACACTAAACGTAAGTGCAACAAAACACCTGGACAGGGAATTTTTTTTCTTTTAAATCCAGCACGTCCTGCGCCTTATTTCCTGTGTCTCAAAAATAAATAATATGGAAAACGATCCGGAATTAAATGGCAAATACCTCGGCACTATCTCCAAGGATTTTGTGGTAGTAGCCGAAACGCTTAAAGAAGCATCATACCAGGTGCGCAAACGCAAGATATCCGACTACCCCATCTTTGTATTCAGTCGCACACAGTTACCTGTTGGTTCTGTTTTTCTGGCAAAGGAAGAGGCAGCCCTGGAGTGGCATATCAATGCCTCTTACCTCGAAGATTTTGTGCAACGACAGTTGGTAATGCCTGAAAAAGAAGAAGAGTTTAAAGCTGCTTACAGAGACCCGGATGAATTCTGCTGCCTCTTTGTAGCTGACAATGAATTCCAGAGCTTCATCTTTATACCTTACCCGGAAGATTAAGGCTGTAAACTGGAGCTCGTTTCACATATTCCCAAGATTTATTAAAACAGAAAAGGAAGCAGTACTGCTTCCTTTTCTGTTTTAATAACAATACAAAAATCTTAGTATGCCTTAAAAATGGCTCCAGCCCTGTGCTTTTAGCGGATATACGTTGCCATGTTTGGTAGCCAGGTTCACGCCTTCACTTGCTTCCGTGATCTTACCGATTATGGTGATGTCCGGGTGATTTTTTAATTTCTCATGATCTGCAAGCGGAACGGTAAAGAGCAGTTCATAGTCTTCGCCGCCATTCATGATACAGGTAAGCGGGTCGATGTTAAATTCCACAGCTGTTTCGAGCATTTGTCCGTCGGCAGGCAGGTTGTCTTTGTAAACTGTTGCACCAACCTTTGACTGGCTGCAGATGTGGAATAACTCAGAGGCAAGCCCGTCAGAAATGTCGATCATGGACGTTGGCTTTATACCACGCTCTTTCAGGTCATAGATCACGTCCATTCTTGCTTCCGGCCTAAGCTGGCGACCAACAATGTACTGTTTCCCTTCCAGTTCGGGCTGCATTTCCGGATTGGCCAGAAATGCCTGCTTCTCACGTTCCAGTATCTGAAGCCCCATGTAGGCAGCTCCCAGGTCGCCGGTAACACAAACAAGGTCATTTACCTGCGCTCCACTGCGCAACACGGCTTCCCCTTTGGCTACCTCCCCTATGGCTGTCACGCTGATCACCAGCCCTGCATGCGAGGAAGTTGTATCTCCCCCAACCAGGTCAACCTTGTAGTTCTCACAGGCCATCCGGATTCCCTCGTAAAGCTCTTCTACGGCCTCCACGGTGTAGCGGGCACCCAGGGCAATATTTACCGTGATCTGCGTAGGTTTAGCGTTCATTGCAGCTATATCCGACACGTTCACAGCTACTGCTTTGTAACCCAGGTGCTTTAGCGGGCAAAAGGTCAGATCAAAATGTACCCCTTCCAGCAGCATGTCACTGGATACCACGATCTGCTTTTCCTGTGGTTCGAGGATGGCGGCATCATCACCAATGCCTTTTATAGTTGAGTCGTTGTTTAGCTCGATCTTCTCTTTGATCAACCGGATCAGGCCGAATTCACCAACTTCACTTAATGGGGTATAGTCGCTCATGTTTTTCTGTTTTTGGATTTACAAAGGTAAGAAATTGAAGGAAAGATTCCGTAATGCTCCCCTACTCCACCTGCACCACAAAAGCCCCCTGCCCGGCTACATCATAAAAGGGAATCTGCAGTGGGCCAAGCTGCACTTTCAATTGTTCTCTGTACCAGGGGCTGTTAGACGCATCAAGTATAAGTTGCCTGAACTTAAACCGCTGCAACATTTCAGGTTTGATGCGGACATTGTTGCGAAGCAGGATGTAATCGACCTCAAGTGTATCTTTTGGCAGGAATGTAGCCGGATGTGAAAGTATAAGCCAGCTTTGCCCCTGCCATACCAGCATCCGGTTTCCATCCGGAAGTGGCACTGAAGCAGCCATGGGCTCCGTAGCCTGCTCTAATGATACAAATGCTGGCTGCTGCACTCCTTTCGCCCACAAATGCGGCTGTATATTAAAGGTGAAATTATCCTCGTCCTGCAGCAGTGCCGAATCGGCCAGCAGCACGGCCTGTTGCCCCTCCAAAAGGCTTATGCCTGTGCTGTTTCGGAGGCTATAAACGGTTAAGCTTAGCTGCTGCTTCTGCTGCACCGCCTCCCATACTTCCTGCGCTGCAAGTATGCCTACAAAACCAGTAGCTATACCCAGGTACAGCAATTTTTTACGCGCCAGGAAAACTAGCACAACCAACAGCAGCATGTAGAGCAGCACAGTTTGAAAAAGTGAAATATCAATGCCATTGATAAGGGCTCCCGGCAGTTTCTGCACCCACACATTAAACTCGTTCATTAACCAGATCAGCACAAAATGCAGCTTGAAAAGCAACCAGCTCAGCCCCGGTACCCAACTAAAAACCAGGGCCACCATTCCGGAATAAAGCACTACCGTAGCCATAGGCACCACAACGACATTTGCCAGCCAGAAGTAAACCGGGAACTGGTGAAAGTAATACAGCCCTAGCGGGGAAGTAGCCAGCTGCGCAGCAATAGCCACCGTGAACAGCGCCCATACCTTATCAAGGAACCAGTTATTTACTTCCAATAGCTTATAAAGCCTTGGTTGCAGGTAAACAATGCCCAGCACCGCCAAAAATGACAACTGAAAACCCACCTCCAGCAAATTGAGAGGGTTAAAGAAAAGCAGCACCAGGGCAGCAATGGCAACAGTGTTGTAAATATTTGTACGTCGCCGGATAGCCAGACCTATCGTAACCAAACTGAACATAACAACGGCCCGCAGTACTGACGGCGACAAACCGGTGATGAAGGCATAGCCCCAAAGTATAAACAAAATGACCACAGCACCAATAAATCGTTGCTGGCCTGTTCTGTTAAATTTTGCCAGGATCAACATCAACACCGAAAAGATCAGGCCCACGTGCAAGCCCGACACTGCCAGTACATGCATGGTGCCTGTGTTGGCATACGTCTTCCGGATACTGTTATCCAGCTCATCCTTTACGCCCAGTAACAGGGCCGAAGCAATGCCATATTCCCGTTTCTCATCCAGCCTGTCCTGCAACAGTGCATCTAACTTTCGGCGCAGCCTGATGCTATAGTATAAGGCACCAAGTGGCGGGTCGCTACCCGTTTTAGTATACTGAGATGCCTGCAGGTAGTGCCGGTGATAAATATTTTTGTTGCTCAGGTACTGCTTGTAATCAAACTGATTAGGGTTAGCCGGCTGATCCACTACCTGGGGAGCACCCTTGACCAGCAGCACATCGCCATAGTTGAGTTCATAGGCTTTGTCATCGTCATGAGGTACTGACAGCTGCACTTTACCCGAGGCAACCTGCCATGCACCGTTTATCCGTACCCGGCTAACCTCCAGCGCTGTACTTTGATAGCCTGGCTTCTGCACAATATAGTCTGCCACCACACCCGTATAATAATCCGGCTGTTTGTTTAAATGCAACAGATGATCAGGTTGATGCGAGGCGGTTCGGTAATGCGCCATAAAGAGTCCGGCACTAAAAAAGACCAGCAAACCCATTATGCCTGCTATGTTTGTGGCAAAGGCGGCTTTATACTTTTGGGTAATAAACGTTGCCGCCAGGAAGGCTATAAAGAAAAAGGCAAGGAGCTCAAGGCTATACCTGAACTCCCTGCCTGTGATAATATAAAGCAGAATACCCGCTAAAAAACTGATCGTGACGCGCACAAACGGATATGGCGCCCACCGCAGCATCAGCCTTTAAAAACCATTTTGTAATGCTTGATATCGCATTCGGTGAACATGTCGCCTTCAGGCTCAAAACCGTGGCGCTTGTAAAAATTAACAGCTGGCAACTGGGCATTCAGGTAGATCTTTTTCCCGGCCTGCTCCCGCTGCACATCCTCCAGCACAGCCTTTAACACCTGTGCGCCAACATTTTTATTACGGTATGGCTGCAGTACAGCAAAGCGCTCCAGCTTTACCCCATCCGAGGTTACCCGCCAACGGGCTGCCCCACAGGCCACCCCGTCACAGGCAGCCAGGTAATGGTTCGCTTCCTGCTCATGCTCGTCATATTCAGCGTCGCGCGGCACTTTTTGCTCCTGCACAAACACTTGTTCCCGTATACTGTGAGCAGTTTTCAGATCCTGCTCGTTATTAATTCTCTTCAGCTCAATCATGCTGCAAAAGTATAATATTTAAAAACATAGAGACGCAGTTTAAGCTGCGTCTCTACTATTTTTTAACCGTTTGCTGATTTATTAATCAACCTTTATAGATCTTTTTCGACCATTAACGCGCACAGCCTCGCCGTCTTCTTTTGTTTTTGTTTCCTCACGGGCAGCACGACGCTCTTCCTCCAGCTTGGTGTAAGCGTTAACAATGTCTTTCACCAGCCTATGGCGCACGACATCGTCTGCTGACATTTCCACGAATCCAATACCTTTTACTCCGCGCAGAATGTTAAGTACCTCCATCAGGCCGGAGCGCTGGTTACGTGGCAGGTCTACCTGCGACCAGTCACCGTTCACCATCACTTTGGCATTCGGGCCCATACGGGTCAGGAACATCTTCATCTGGGCAGGTGTGGTATTCTGAGCCTCATCCAGCAGCACAAAGGCATTATTCAGTGTCCGTCCGCGCATGTAAGCAAGCGGCGCTATTTCAATGATCTTGTTATCCTGGTAATACTTCAGTTTTTCAACCGGTATCATATCTTCCAGGGCATCATAAATAGGGCGCAGGTACGGGTCCACTTTTTCCTTCATATCACCGGGCAGGAAACCAAGGCTTTCTCCTGCCTCCACCACTGGCCTGGAGATAATGATCTTTTTTACCTCTTTGTTCTTGAGCGCACGAACCGCCATCGCTACCGAAACATACGTTTTACCGGTACCGGCAGGTCCGAGGGCAAATACCAGGTCGTTCTTCTCCACGGCATCCACCAGTTTCTGCTGGTTCGGGGTCTTGGCTTTAATTATGCCCCCCTTGCTGCCATACACGATGATGTCCGTAGACGTAACGATGACCTCCTCATCTGTAAAAGAATCGGCTGAAAGGTATCTATTTACGCTGTTATGCGTAATCTTTCCGAACTTGTGATAATGGTCAATTAATGATGAGAGTATCTCATGAATTTTTGTGATCTCAGGCGTTTGGCCCTGAATCTTTATTTCGTTGCCCCTGGAAATGATCTTGCTGCTTGGGAAAGCGGCAGCCAGTTGCTTGATGTTTTGATTTTCTGTCCCCAGGAAATCAATCAGAGAAATATTCTCTAGGGTTATTACTTTCTCTACCAAATGCTTATCTCCGTATATAGTAAGTTGGTTATATTCCTTTAATTTACTTAAATTAGATATATTATTATTACAAATCTACCTAAATTATAGTTCGTAGTATGGCAGTTATTACGTTTCTATCTGACTTTGGATATACCGACCATTATGTGGCTGCGGTAAAAGCAAAGATCCTTTCGAACAACCCCGAGGCCACAATTGTGGATATTTCACATGCTATAGACCCTTTTAACATTGCTCAGGCAGAGTATGTTTTAGGATCTGTGTATAATGATTTTCCCGAAGGCTCTGTACACCTGGCTGCCATAAGCACGCACGGAAGTAAAAATGGCAAATATCATGCTGCAAAGTATAAAGGCCATTACTTTTTAATGGCTGACAATGGCTTACTGTCACTGCTGACAGATGGGCAGCCCGACATCGTAATTGAGCTACAGAATGACACTCCGTTGATGGCCTTTCCGGCCAAAGACCTGTTGGCGCCTGTGGCTGCCTACCTGGCAAAGGGCGGCGATATAGAGATTTTGGGTGAGCGCACGTATCAGTTCCGCCAACTGCTCAACCGCCAGCTCCGACTTAACGACCATTACATTACAGGGCATGTGATCCATGTTGACCGCTACGGCAACCTGATTACCAACATCACCCGCGACAGCATTGAGACCATTGCCCATGGCCGCACGTACACCATACATTTCGGGCGGGAAACCATTAGCCGTATTTACCCTACCTATACCCAAGTTGATGATGGCGATTGCTGCTGCGCCTACAACAGCCAGGACCAGCTTTGCATTGGTATAAACCAAGGCCATGCTGCCGAGCTTCTGGGCCTTGGTTTCGACTCTCAGGTTGACGTACGCTTTTATCCGGGGAGCTGAAGTAATTTTCTGACTGCATAATTGAATTTAAAATGAGTGGAAATCATACTTCAGAAATCATGAAAGAGAGGCAAGCAAAACTGACGCTTTTTGTTCATCTGCTAACAGTTTTCGTTCTGCTGCTAAAAGGCATCGATAAAACAACGCAACACCATCCTGTTTCAGGCATTATACTTATACTGCTATCATTAATTATACTTGCACTTGTTGTTTTCGAAAGGAAATTAGGCCTTACGCACAGCACAGTTAAACTAACGTGTTACTTTATCGAGGCGCTTGCGCTTACTATTGTTGCTGTGGTACTGCACCAGGAAGGCAAGCAATATGTTCAGTATCTTTTTGGAGGAAGTGCTGTAGCATACTTAATTTCGGCCTTCGTTTATTATTACAAGCACAAACAGGCCAGCCATTAAAGCCGCTTGTTTTTGCAAACTCAACACATATAATTACCTAATTTATGATCATTCGCATTGTCAGGATGACGTTTCAGCCGGAGAAAACCGGTGATTTTCTGGAAATTTTCAAAAACTCAAAAGATAAGATCACGGCCTTTGAAGGATGTAATCATGTAGAGTTGCTGCAAGACTTAAATCAACCGAACGTTTACAGCACCTACAGCCTCTGGGACTCTGAAGAGCACCTGAACAACTACCGGGATTCCGAACTTTTTGGCAAAGTATGGAAAGCTACAAAAGCACTGTTTTCTGATAAACCCCAGGCATGGTCTCATGTTCAGGTAGAAGTATAACGTTTGCCGGATAAGTATAGCCTGCCAATGAGACCACAGGAATACTACCGGAACGGGTAAAACAATCCTCCCTCTTTTCCTGTACCTTTGCAAGGAAAGACCTTCATTTCAGGAAGGCCTGCAGCATGATAAAGAATTGAACGATGAATTACTTCGAGTTTTATAATATACCTGAAAGCTTCCTGCTGGACGAAAAAGCGCTGAAAGCAAAATACTACCAGCTGAGTCGTGAATATCATCCTGATTTTTTTGCCAATGAGTCGCAGGAGAAGCAGAACGAGATCCTGCAGCTTTCTACCCAGAACACCAATGCTTACCGCACCCTCTCCGACCCGGACCTGCGCATGCAGTATATCTTAAAGGAACATGGGGTGCTTGAAGAGGGCAAAAATGAGCTTCCTTCGGATTTCCTGATGGAAATGATGGACCTGAATGAGGAGCTGATGGAGCTGGAATTTGATTTTGATGCAGACAAACTGCACGAGATCGGAGAGAAAAGCAGTGGCATGACGGCACAATTAGATAATGACATTTTGCCTATGCTGCAGCGATACCCAGAGCTACATGGAGTTACCAAAGAAGAGGCCCTACAGGAGATTAAAACTTACTATTTAAAGAAAAAATATTTGTTGCGTATTCAGGAAACATTATCTAAGTTTGCATCCCGTTCCTAGCAGAGGAACACTTGCCTTGGTGGCGGAATTGGTAGACGCGCTGGTCTCAAACACCTGTGAGGTTACACTCGTGCCGGTTCGACTCCGGCCCAAGGTACATAAACGACAAAACCCACTGATTATCAGTGGGTTTTGTCGTTTACAGGTGGCAGGAATGGTGGCAAAACTTGCGGTAACACTTCACAACCTTATCATTGCTACATCCTCAATACAATCCTTTTTACTTCACCGATTGATCGTCATCCCTTAAATGGACTTCATCATATTAAAATATATACATATTAATATATAATTCTGTAAGTTTAGCACAGGAAACAAACTTACATTAGAAGATGAGCAACCGATTTAAAGCTAATCCTAGCAACACATTTAAAGATGAAATCAGATTTCTACAGACTCATGTACCTTCTGCCTTATTTGGAGAACATGAAGTAGAATTATCAATAGATCAAAGACTTCTACAGCATCTAATAACTTTAATCCCACAACTTTATGATGTTAGCGATACTTTATTTGGCGAAAATATAGATTCTCCAACTATACGCCCTATTGATATAGCAGCTTTCTTAGAACAAATCAAAAACAAGGAAGCACTGGCTTATAATATTGCTTTGGAACTAGGTGTAGACTTTAAAATAAAAACAGGAAGTAAAAGTTCTGATGGACTTGCCAACTTAGTTGCTGAATTTGGACGCGATGCATTTGGATGTTATCTGCCAATGCATGCCTTCTATAACAGTCCTAAAACGCCATGGGGTATATACTTATTCCCAGAAATTATTGCTGAGAGAGCTAGATTCTTATATAAGAATAAGCCATGCGGGCTCACTCCAGAAGAGCATTACATACTCTATTTTTACGCTGTTTATAGACACGAACAATTCCATTTTCAGACGGAAAGGTTTGCTACGAAACTAGAAGTAGGCTTTAAGCAAGCATTCTATAAACCTTATAGGGAGTATGTTTACAAAGCATTAAGATACTCAGAACATTGGTTAGAAGAGGCACTTGCCGAAGGTGCAGTAGTTGATGGGATTCTCGTTAGTAATAGAACTAAAATTGATAAAAGTACAATAAGAGAGATTTACCAGTATGATCTTCAATTCATGCCTCCAGGTTACAAAGATTACCACTGTAATTTCTATGGGGGCCGACCTAAAGCTCATCAAGTCTTTTCATCACAGATTATCAATGCTAATCCTGATTTTTATGAAAAAACGACAGCTCTTGTCTCTGTAAAAGGTGAGTTTAGCGCTGATGATAGACAAGTTCCAGTTTACATTGTTACTGGTCTTGAAAATCAAATTCGTAAAATAAATGAACAAGATTTTATTAGAACAGCTTAATAAAGTTGAACTTATTGAAGAGTTGAGATACCATCTTAAACTAACGCATACACAACAAAAAAACAGATTTTTATTAGTTGAAGGCTGTTGAATTGTTGGCAACAATTTGAACTATTGAAATATTGTTGACTTTAAGTTAACCTGTAATAGTCAAAGCAAAACCTAACAGCTGTAGATTAGCTGAGTTAAGATTAAAATTGGTACCTACATAAAAGAGGCCTGCTATTATTTATAGCAGGCCTCTTTTATGTAGGTAAGCCTTAACTACTTCTTAACTAACTCCACACGAATGTTCTGAGGCTTACTGTAAGGCAGCTCATAACCCTGCTTTGAAAAGTTGTCATCAGGACAATCTTTATACTTTACTGGCTTACCTTGTAGCGCGGTCCAAGTTAAATTAACTATCCGCTGCACATAAAAACTATTATCAATCGTTTCTGGATTACCAAAATCTGAGTTGAGGCTGTAAGTCACAAAATTGCGGAATTGAAGTGGTGAATTTTCAGAGCTATAACTTTCAGAAGCAGCTACTCCATTTTTCATTTTACCTATGCCACAATCTTTTATACCGTTTGTGATTGTTAAGCCACCTACGCTAAAAAAACTGTGGGGTGGTATTTCAACAACTCTTTTGGGTTTGATTTTAGTAGCCACCTCTACTTGGCTTGTTTTGACAGAAGACGCAAGATATGCCGGCCTGGAATAAGCACTTTTATTGCTTGTGCTTGTTTCTGTGTCATTGTAGTAATCAAAGCTTTGACCATTTACTATAAGATGACTCCGATCCAAATCAACGTATACTGGTGCATCAGACTTATTATAGAGGTTAAACCGTATTTTACCGGTCTCGTCCCAAAGGTTATAGCTTACCACTAAGTCCTCTCCCACGTGCTCATAAGAGCTGCCATTTGTTTTCACGTCTGCTGATGCTGTTTCCATCACTTGATAAGCTGTAGGAGAGCAAGATGTGAGCAGTACTGCAGCTAAAATGCCCAATATGTAGTTCTTTTTCATACTATTTTTGTATTCAATTAATATTAATACAAATATATTCAAATTAATACATATACAAAACTCATTCTAATTATGCTTGCTATAACAAAAGCTTAATCAGAAAAATATTAAGTATAAACATTCTCATCAAGAACCGCCATAAGGGTAAAAGCGATTAGGAAGTAAAAGCTAGTTATTATCATGGAGAAAATAATTCACTTATTGGACAACAATGTATATATAATGATTCAGCGTAAATCCCTTTTTTGAAACTATTTATAGTTCATATCAGAGCTAGGTGGCAGAATAGGTGGCAGAAGTTGTGGTAAAATATGTTAACAAGTATAATAATGTGTTAACATACCCCTGTACACACTGTAAACGCATGTTTTAATTCGATCGCAGCCATTAAGAACCCAATAAAGTCCGGCCCAAGGTACAATTAACAAATATAAAGGCCTGTAAGCTAAAACTTACAGGCCTTTTTTGTTTTCGGGGACGGTACAGGGGACGGATTATCTTTTCTAGAGAACATTAAAGAGTACAAGTTCTCAAACTAGCTATCTAATAGAGTTATTTGACATTAATACTTCAGTAGTTTTGTTTACGAAGTCTAATAGACATTTTGTATTAATAACACTACCTAATCCTAAGAAGTAATTTGGTTTATTGTTCGAGGAGCTTATTATGGATTCAGATAATACACCTAAAAAAAATAGTCTAGTACCTATTGTCACACCATTTTCAGTAGCGTAGCTACCTTGATTGTATATAAATACGGGGCTACCACTTGAACCAGGATAAACACCTGCATCAATAAGAAACTTTTCTTGATTTGTAAACCTGTTCCATACAGGAGTAGCTGTAATCCCTTTTCTTACAATTGGAAAAGAATTTTCAGTATCATACAAACCACTAGGGTATCCAATAAAAATAATCTCCTCCATAGCAGAAAACTTCTTTATAGTTTCTTCATCTGGAATTATGGAGGGATCAAGCGAGCGAAAGAATACTTTATAGTTATTCCTTTCAAGCCCAGAAATGATTGGGGCGATAGGATGAACAGCTAAATCGTTTGTTACATCTGCAAAAGCTGAAAACATACTTGAGTTTAATTCAACCCTAATTTTGTTTCCTGTTTGTGGAGATTTCCCATCACTCTTTACAAACTCAGTATAAACTTTTAAAGAGTCTTTAATTACATGATAATTAGTTACAAGTAAAGGAATAAAGATATTTTCAGCCCCTTTCATAGGCGAGTTGTAGATAAAACCAGTACCAGAGTTTATACTACCGTCTTTCATTTCTGCCCATATTGGGAAAGTAGTATATAATAATTGAGTGCTTATATTTTCAATATTCATTTTTGATTATTTACAGTTTGTTGAGGATTAGGTATTTCTAAAAGCAGTTCCTCTGCAAAATCATTTAATGCCTTTCGATTTTCCTTTCTAATAAAAAAATAAGATGTACCTGAAATAGCAGCTAAGATTGGGAGTACAATAAAAGTAAACCCTCCTAAATAAGTGTTTAATTTAAGATTAGAGTATAGCGCTCCAATTGCTATTCCTGTTAGTGTTGAAGCGATACTCAATAGTAAATCTGAAAAATTTGTTTTCTTACTTTTATATGGCTCTATTTTGTCCCTTATTTTTTTTAAAACACTTGAACGAACTTTTATGATGCTATCATTTACATCATCCTGCAATGAATGCACAGGATAAGTATAAGTGGTAGTAACTTCTTCCTTGTCATTGGGATCTACCTCCACTCTTACTGTTTCAGGCTTATGCACATATTGGACCTGAGGCTTGAATTTATCTTCCATCATTAATGCTCCACAAACATTTTCACTAAACGAGTTCCTATTCCAAATATAGTACATTTTTAATGTTTTATAATAACAAAAAAACCGGCATCACCGGTTCTTCTGCTAAAACTCTTCTGTCATAAACATAGCTGAGTACTCTTCACAGCATGGGCAGTACAAGAAGTAGTCTATTAAATCTAACATTCCTGTTTCTTTCCAGTGTGGTTGCTGCTCTTTAGGCAGCCCCTGATAATTGAATTCGTTCCTTACTCCTCCACATTTCCTGCAGGGATTTGTTTGCAACCTAAAAAGCTCATGAATACACATAGGCGGAGCAGCCTTATATCTAAAATTGTTCTGACTGTTCTTCTTTTTTCTGTTTCTTGCTACTGGCATTTTCTTGTTGATTTAAATTCTCTAATGTTTTTCTATTCTTGTTCTCTAGTCTGTCATAGAACCTTATCGTAGTCTTATCTAAAGGCACTAGGTGGAGCGTACAGAACTCAAGTGGCACTTCCTTTATCTCAACCTTCTTAAGCCTCTGAAGCTCCTCTAAGAAGCTATAATCTGTATAGAAGTCGGTATAAAGTGCAGAGACAGACTTGGAGCAGTTCCAGATCTGACACTTACACTCAACTTTGTTCATAGTTATACCCTCGAAGTCCGATGCCGTAGCATTGAAACACCTAAGTCCTGCTAAACAGTAAAATCGAACCAATTTAGGATGTGGTGAAGATTACCTTTTGCGCTGGCTTTACGAATAGTAATCAGTTAACTACCAGCAGCCTTTCCTGCGTTAGAAGAGTATAATTGTGTAATAAAACACAAAGGTTTATGCTCAGAACCAGAACACTTACTTTCTGCTTTTTCCTATTTACACTAACTGTATCGGCCCAGGAAGAAATAGGTCTCAATCCTCCGTCTATAGAGTGGCGGCAAATAGATGCGCCTGCCGGAAGGGTAATCTTCCCGAAAGGCCTTGATTCCCTGGCTTTCCGGGCTGCAGGAATAATGGCCTGGCAACAGCTGCACGACAGCAGCCTGGTAGGCACTGGTCGAACGAAACGCATCCCTACCATCCTGCAAAACCAGTCTGCGATGCCTGCAGGTTTTTCCACACCTGCCCCATGGCGAAACGAGTTTTATATAACGCCCCCACAAAACCTCTTTACCGGTCCCACGCCTTGGCTAACATACCTTACCACCCACGAGTACCGCCATAGTCAGCAGTTCCATATGGCAAACCAAGGCACTGTGCTTCCATTTAAGGTACTGATGGGCCAGACTGGGTGGCTGCTGAATGCGTTGGTAAACCAGCCTCTGTGGTTCAGGGAGGGAGATGCCGTGGTAACCGAAACTGCTTTAACAAACGCCGGGCGGGGGCAGGTACCCCGTTTTCATATGGAAACACGCGCCCTGCTCCTATCCGGTTACCGGTATAACTATGAAAAGTTTAACTACCCATCTTCTTTCAAGGATTTCATCCCGAACCCTTACCGCATCGGCTATTACATGACAAGCAAGGCACGCCGGGATTATGGCAATACCATTTGGCATGATGTACTTTACGAAACGCACCACAGCCTTCCGGTTTATGCGTTTACCCGCAGCTTAAAAAAGTATACCGGACTCAGTACCGAAATGCTGTACCAGGCAACCATTCAGGAATTGGACAGCCTTTGGCAACAAACAGATAAAAGTACAACGCTTACGCCTGCCAACGTCATCACCAAATCCGGCAGAACAAACTATACCAACTACCGCTTCCCGCATTATCTGCCAGACGGATCCGTCATAGCCCTGAAAGATGCCCTGGACGAGATCAGAACGTTTTACAGAATCTCTCCCGGAGGGGAAGAGGAAGCCTTGTTTCCCTATGGCGTTTATACCGAAGATCACCTCATGTTTTCGGGTGCGGGCGAATTTATAACTTGGGCAGAGGCTGCCTACGATGAGCGGTGGGTAAACCAGGATTACTCCATCATCAAGACCTACAACACCCGTACCGGCGAAACAAAAAAACTTACCTCTAAAACCCGCTACTTCGCTCCCGCCCCCTCTCCTGACGCAAGTAAAATCGCAGCGGTGCACGTAGATAAGTTTGGTCACAATTCTTTAGTCATACTTGATTCCGGAACAGGAGAACTACTGCGGGAATGGCCTATAGCGGATGGTACACAACTGGCGCA
Source organism: Pontibacter sp. MBLB2868 (assembly GCF_051904785.1). Lineage (NCBI taxonomy): Bacteria > Pseudomonadati > Bacteroidota > Cytophagia > Cytophagales > Hymenobacteraceae > Pontibacter > Pontibacter sp. MBLB2868. The sequence goes on from NZ_CP196710.1 coordinate 2,813,826, forward strand.
GCCGCGCTGGGGTGAACAGGGAAATAGTATAATAGCCCTGGAGGTAACGGAGAAAGGAAACCGTATAACCGAGACAGACATCGAAACCGGTGCAACCAACGTTCTGCTGCCCTTCACGAACGTGCCTTTATCGCGCCCCTTCGCCTTTGGCGAGTATGTATTCTTCTCCGGCGGCTACACAGGCATCAATAACATTTATGCCTACAACCGGACCACCGGAAAAGTATACCAGGTAACCTCCGTGCGGTTCGGGGCTTTTGACCCGACTGTTTCACCCGATGGTAAAAAGCTGCTCTACAGTAACTATACAGCCAGGGGATACCAGCTGGAAGAAACAGACCTAAACCCACAGCGGTGGGAGGAGTTGCCCCCTGATCAGGTTGCAGAACTCCCTTTCCTGGACCCATTACCCGCAGCGGAGAAGCAGAACCTTGCCGCCACTACTTTCCCCAGCGATTATCAAATTCGAAAATATCATGCCCTCACCGATGGCTTGTTCAATATTTATGGTTGGTTTCCTACCCTCGGCAACAACCAGTATGGCATCGACTTTTATACACGCAACCTGATGAGTACCCTGCGTGGCACAATAGGAGCCTTCTATAACACCAACGAAAATGCTTTAGGAGCAAAAGTTAACCTGGCCTATGCCGCGCTATATCCCATCCTGGATCTGGAGTATGGCCTCCGGACACGTAAAAAAGCAGAGATACGAGATGCCAATGAACTTGAGGTAAGGGACCAGGAATGGACAGAAAAGTATGTTTCAGGTGGAGTAAGATTTCCGTTTAGACTCACGCAGGGAAAGTACTTCACCAACCTGGAAGTTGGTGGGGCACTCGCCCATTACAAGGTAGACTTTGTTGACCCGTTGAACGAGAAGCAAACCACCGGGGAGTTAGACTTCAACAGACTCCGGAGCACCATAACATTTACCCGCTTGCTGCAACGCGCACGCCAGCAGGTGCAGCCACGCTGGGGCCAGGTCGCCAGTTTTGAATATCATAAAGCTTTTGATGAAGAACCGGAACGAATGGTGGCCGCCGGTGCCCTGTTCTTTCCCGGCTTTGCGCGTACGCATTCCTTAAACTTCCGAGGTAGCTGGAAAAAAGAGGCCGTACAGCAAACCTACCGCTTTGCCGATGATTTTGTGATGCCACGCGGTTACAAGCCTGACCCTTTCGAGAAAATTGCCGTAATTTCCGCTAATTATGAGTTGCCGATCTGGTACCCAGATATTTCATTGGGGCCGGTGGCTTTTCTGCAGCGTCTGCGCACAAATGTCTTCTTCGACTATTCTAAGGTTGAGCTGGTAGAGCAGCAAGGTAACTTGAACAGTACAGGCGCAGAATTGCTAATTGACCTGCGTTTCCTGCGGCTGTTCTCCAGTACGCTGGTTTTCCGGTATAACTATACCTTTAATGATGATTTAGCAGAAACCACTCCCTTTCAGTTTCTCGTAGCCCGCTTCGAATTGGCAAACTAACACTAGCACCTAAGCCTTGGAGAGCCTGTTCATCCGCTTCCTCATTTACAATTCGAAGCAAAAAGACTTCCTGGAGTAGTTGCAATAGTGAGATTAACAAAAGCTTCTCTTCCTTGCCATCCGGAAAAGAAATTGTACTTTAACAGACAAAACACCCAACTTTTGTTAAATGACCAGTTTTGAAGAGACCAAAAGGCTGCTGGAGAACTCCACGTTCTACTACATCATTTCCACCAACATGGAGGGCAGGTACACCTATGTGAACAACTGCTACAGCAATGCTTTTAAGCATATTTACGGGACGATAGTAGGGCAGCCGTATGAGATGACGATGCATCCGGATGACACCAAAGTATGCGAGGAGGTTGCCGGCAAATGCTTCACACATCCAGACAGTACCTTTCCGGCTACTATCCACAAGCACGATGGCAAAGGAGGTTACCTTATCACACAGTGGGAGTATAAAGCCTTGTTAGATGAGCATGGAAACCCGGCGGGCATGTTCTGCCTGGGCTACGACATTACCGACTACACAGCCTCCAACGAGCAGCTCAAGGATGCAAAATCCCTTTTAAAAGAAATCGCCTTTTACCAGTCCCATGTCGTCAGGAAGCCGCTGGCCAATATAATGGGTCTTGCAAAAGTACTGGAGCGGATGGAGCTGGACCAGAACCTTCAGAATATCTGCAACATGCTTATTGAGAGCAGCCAACAGTTGGATGCAGTAATCAAAGAAGCGGCTGCAAAGTAACCTGACAGCTAATTTGAATGAACGCAGATGCTACAAAACCCGCTTGATGTAGACCCAACCATCGATGTCATTTTTAAGATAGCCAGCGGTATCTTCTGGTCAATAACTTACCTGCTTATCCTGCGGCGCGGCTTCGCAGACAAAAGCTATGGCATGCCGATGGTGGCGCTTTGCGCTAACCTCTCCTGGGAGTTTATCTTTTCGTTCGTGCACCCGCACAGCACCCCGCAGCTTTACGTGGATTATGCCTGGTTAGCCCTGGATGCGGGTATTCTGGTGCAGTACCTGATGTATGGCAAAAAGGAGTTTTCGGAGCATCTGCCTGGCGAGTTCTTCTACCCCGGCTTTCTGCTCACCCTGGCCTTGTCCTTCCTCTTCATTTTGCTGCTGTCACGGGAGTTTAATGACCTGAATGGCGTGTATGCCGCTTTTGGTCAGAACTTACTGATGTCCGTTCTCTTTATCCACCTGCTACTAAAGCGCAACAGCCCCTTAGGGCAGTCGCTTTACATTGCACTGAGTAAAATGATCGGTACCCTATTCCCTTCCGTTCTGCTTTACATGTACTTCCCCGGCTCTTACCTGCTGGTTCTGCTGTATGTGAGCATCTTTATTTTTGACATGATCTACCTGCTGCTGCTCTACCTAAAGATGAAAGGTGCAGGTATAAACCCGTGGGCCCGGCTTTAGCTTATTCATAAAAGCACACGCTCTACCCGCCTAACTTCTCTGTGATCTCATCCACCAGTTCATCAACCCACCTGGAGGCGATACTTTCATACTCGTTCTGCACCCAGTTTTGTAAGTATGGTTTTGCAAGCCAGGTGGTATTCTTATCGGGAGTTACCATGTAGCTGTCAGGCTCCAGTTTGAACAGCAGGTCTTTGGTGATATCGAAGGGTTCTGCCCCTGCCCTGTTAAAACCTTCCAGCCGAAGCCTGAGCCCCATGTGCTGCACGTTGCCGTTGTCTATACTTACTTCTTTATCAGGATCTGCCGGATCTTTGGTCCAGGTGTCGAGCAAGCGCTCCAGCGTAAAGTTCTCGAACAGGGGTATAACCGGCTCCAGGTTCTTATGGATGTGCTGCCCAAGTGCAGGAAGTACGTCGTTGTAAAGTTGTTGCAGGGCTCTTTTATCCCGTGATGGTGTTTCTTGCATAAAATTAAATTTATTAGCTTATATACTGATTTGCCTTCTTAAGGCAAAGCTTATGGGTTCACTTCCCGTAACTTCCCTTCGGTCTCTCCCAGGTTTCGTCCCCATTTTGCAATGGCGTCCAGTACAGGTACCAGCGTTTTACCAAAATCAGTTAATGAATATTCAACCCGAAGTGGCACCTCCGGATACACTTCCCTTTTAACAAGCCCGTCTTCTTCCAGGGCTTTTAGCTGAAGGCTGAGCATTTTCTCCGTGATATCCGGGATCTGCTTCTTTAATTCACCGAACCGGAGCGTCTTGTTTCGCAGGTACCACAACACTACCGTTTTCCACTTACCCCCGATAAAATGCATCGTCACATCCATGGCACAATGATATGTTTTATCGTATAGGTCAAACACGTATTCCTTGTCTTGAATCAGCATAGGCCAGGTTTTAAAATTAATTTCATACTGTCAGGTTTGACAGTTATTGCAAAGGTAATCAACTATACTTAGTTTTGTTACTATACTTTTAACAGCAACTATAAACCAAACACTTAGATGAAAAATTTTGCAGTTTTAGGTACCGGCGTGGTAGGAAACACCATTGGTACTAAATTAATAAACCTGGGGTATGCGGTAATGATGGGGAGCAGAACGGCTGATAACGAAAAAGCACAGTCCTGGGTAGAGAAAAATGGCGACAAGGCCTCTGCGGGTACTTTTGCAGATGCAGCTGCGTTCGGGGAGGTCGTATTTAACTGCACCAAAGGGGAGCATTCACTGGACGTGTTCAGAATGGCGGGCCTGGAAAACTTCAAGGGCAAAACGATAATCGATATCGCCAACCCATTGGATTTCTCGCAAGGCATGCCACCATCCCTTATCCCCACTTTAACAAACACCAACTCACTGGGAGAAGAGATACAGAAATTGCTGCCGGAAGCGAATGTGGTAAAAACCCTGAACATTGTGAACTGCGAGGTAATGGTAGATGCTAAAAAAAGCGGTGGTGACCCAACAATGTTCCTGAGCGGAAACAACTCTGAAGCAAAAGCAGAAGTGACTGATATTCTAAGTCAGTTTAACTGGACAGATATAATTGACCTGGGAGACATTACCACAGCCCGGGGCACTGAAATGCTGCTACCGATCTGGATCAGAACCTGGATGGCTACCGGTAACGGTTACTTTGCGTTCAAAATAGTCAGGTAAACGCTTTATACTTCCCGTTAAAGTAAGACAGCAGCGATATTAATGGGTTCCTGAATTGCTGGTAGTAACCGGGGGTAAAAATAGCGTTACCCTCGGCCTTACCATGTATTTTAGGATCGAATTTACGTTAACTGCAACAGGATAACCCAACCTGCTACAATTTTACGTGCGCGCTCAAAAGCAGAAAGTATGCTCCGTTTGCTGCGGGTAATGACACTTGCCTGGCTAGTGGTCTAGTTTATTAGGTATCTGGTTACTTGGCCCCTCATACTTTTTCTGCCGTTGTTGGTGTTTTCACCAACAAACCAACTACAAAAACTGCCGAAACATCAGGTAAGCCTATTAAAACACTACTCCCAGGTGTTAAATGAGCAGACTTACAACATTAATGTTATTAATAGAAAAGATGTTATTGTCTTACATTCTGGTAAAAACAGTTGTGCGTATTGCACCGTTGGTAGAAACTTGCGTTACTAGTTCTGCCCCACCTTTCTGACAGGTGTAGTTAATAGTATAATTGCCGGTCGGCACATTGGGGCGTCCCTGGTTTTTGCCAGAGCAGATCACATCGTCTGTACGGGTGAAGGTATAAGAGATCGTGTTGCCACTTACTGTGTACCTGAAGTAGAACTTGAGTGGGGTGCATATACCATTGCAGTCCGGGTTCTCACTGTAGCCTTCGCCATTGCTACCAAAGTTGTAGATCAGATAGCCTGCGCCGTTACAAGTAGGGGTTCTCCATCTACCTACAGGGCAAGAGCTGCTGCTGCTTGTACCACCGTCCCCATTTTTAATTTTTTCGGCAATCAACATAAAATCTTCTTCTGCATCACTTACACATCCAGAAAAAGTAAAAGAAAATAGCGCTAATAGCAGGTATATAATTGATCTGTTCTTCATTTTCGGAATAATTTAAAAGCTGATAGATAAGTTTGCACCCAACGTACCGTTTGCGTTGGACATGATAAAGATGTCGTAGCCGAAGCGTAATAGCGAAGACGGCTTGCCTGATGCACCTATAGTAAGCCCTCGTTGCGCGAACAGGCCAATATGAGTGCCACCACCAAACACACCTGCAGATTCTCCGGGGTTTACGCTATTGCTCTCGTCGGCTGTGCCGCGGGTGTAGCAAATACCGCCACCTGCCAGACCACCAAATGTCACAATATCCTTCACAGATATCTCTTTAAACAGGTATGCTGTAGCATAATGTCTTGACCCATTATAGATTTCACCGTTGCCTAGATTTTCGGAGTATCCGAAATAGTTTGTCGAAGCTAAACCATAACCTTTTGATGGAGCTTTATTGGCATCTCCTGGCTCAAAATATTTCTCTAGCAGCACATTGAAACCGTAGATAGAAGATGTTTCAAAATCATAGATCTCTTCAGAGAATGTTACCTGGCGGGAGTAGGTTACCCCAACAAACGTACGGCCTAAGTTCTCTGTGGTGGTGGCCTGCGCAGTAGTTACCGGCCCCTGCGCCTGCACAGCAAATGCGCCCAGGAGTGTGAAAAACAAAAGGTAAATTTTTTTCATTTTAAAGTTTTAAAGGTGAATTATGAACTTGCTCATAGCTTATGAACCAGCTCGTTAAAAAAAAAGCGGTGCCATGCAGTAAGAACTGCAGGTATAAGATCATGAATGTTGATATGGTCTGTAAAATCCGGGCATGCAGATAATTGCCCTTAAGCTGCTCACAGATAAAGAACAGGCAGAAATGAGGTTAGTAGATCTTTTTGTATAAGCGTCGGGTTATAGTTAGAGACTGCTAATAAAAAAACAAATGTAGCTTCCATTGCTTTCTATTTCCAATACTCATAAGTGGGTATTTTTCGCCATTGTTGTTACCATTTCCAGAAAGCACGACGCTATATAAAAGAAGAAGCCCCTGTAAGTTTGTCCTTACAGGGGCTTCTTCTTTTAAAATGGTAATCTAAAGCTAGCTTCTTAATTAAGATTAACGTACCTAATCTGATAATCCTGGTCATTTACCCTTACCTTAATTAAGTATAAACCTGAATCTTTAAGTTGTTTATCAAATTTTAAAATATGGCTTCCGGCAGGTAACGCAGTGGCTGGTACTTGTTCAATTGTTACCCCACGCATATCGTACAAGGTTATCTGCACCTGGCTAATTTCAGGCAGGTTTACTTTCAGATACAATGTACCCCTCAATGGGTTTGGGTAAGCCTGAATTACAGCAGCATCTGGTAAACTAGTGCTGCTCTCAATATTCTGAACACTGCTGCTACTGATGTTACTTGAGGCTGCTCCGGTACATGTAATACTATTCTGAGAAGCGTTGTATGCTAAGGTACTGTGAGTAACACTATTCACACAGAAATCTACGGTTAAAGCGCCTTTGGCTGAAGCAGCGGTCATAATATTCACTGTCCCGTTTGCCCCTGTAGTACCGCTTCTGGTTTCGCTAAATGTTCCTGAAAACGTACCCGACACAGTAGCATTAGATACAGGATTCCCAAGGTTATCTTTTACAGTAACTGTAGCCAAACCATATTTACTTCCGGCGCCTGCGCTGGCAGTACCTGTAACAATAGCCGCAACAGACATGGATGAAGCAGATCCGCTTTGCCCTGTAACTGAAACACTGCCAGAAGTTGTAGCTGCACCGGCATTATCGGTAGCTTTAGAAGTTAATGCGTATGTGCCGGAGCCTATTGTCCAGTTTATACTATAAGGGCTGCTCGTGTCTGTTCCTATTAAGGTTCCGTTGGCATAGAAATCAACCTTAGTGACCGAGCCATCCGGATCAGAAGCATTTGCTGCTATTGTTACACTGGCGCCGGATGAAAAGGTAGCCCCATTTGATGGCGAAGTAATGGAAACGAATGGAAAGGGCATACCTATAACCCCAGATCAAGAGAGGTGCTGCAGGCTATTTTTCCTGGAACTCATACTTATGATATGACTGCTCTTTCACATACAGTTCATTGATGAGAGTCATTAAAACAGCAACAGTCGGCATCGCAAGCAACACTCCCCAAAATCCACCCAAGGTACCCATTGCTATCTGGCTCACAATAATAAGGAGAGGTGGTATGTCTACCATCTTCTTCTGAACAAGTGGCGTCATTAGAGCTGTCTGAAGCACTTGAATGCCGGTATAGAATGCAATCACAATCAGTACTGTGGAAGTACCCTGCATAAAAGCGAGTAGCACGGCAGGAATCAGAGCAATGATAGGACCAAAGTTGGGGATAAAATTCATCAGGCCCGCAATTAATGAAAGTGTAAGAACCAACGGAAGATCAACTACAATTAAACCGACAGCGGTTAGGATACCGATAAAAAAGACACCTATGATTTGCCCTATCAACCACTTTTTTAACACCTCATAAAGTTTGTCTAAAATATCCACGCCTTTATCTTTTGCCTTAGGCGGAAGCAAATGGACTACTCCCCTACGGTACAGTGATGGGCTTGCAGCAAGAAAAAGAGCGATCAGTAACACAATGTATAGATCACTGACAACTCCATAGGCTGAAGAAAAAAAGCTCCTTGCAATGGCACTGGTTTTCTCGGAGCTGGCGGTTTCGGAAAGCTGGTCAATAATTTTCTGACCGATGCTGCTTTCGCCTAGTCTTGCCCTGGCCTGTTCTACTGTTTGCGGTAAGGTTTCGGATAACTGCGAGATCTGCTGTGTCAACCTATCGCCGACAAACCAGAAAAAAGCGACTAACAGCACCAGGTTAATGAAAACAGACACAAAAACAGACCAGGATTTTGGAAGCGGAAGAATCTTACGCAGCATACCGCCAAAGGCAACGAAATAAACAGCTATTAAAAGGCCTGCAAAAGTCAACAGTATAATACTGAACAGGGTCTTGAAGAGCAAAAGAACTACAAAAATAAAAGCAAGTATAGCACCCCAGGTCCAAGCTTTTTTCGCAGTAGAATTATTAGTTTGAGGGTTGTTTGTAAAGGTTCTGTTCATTAAAACACGTGTTATACTTTATAAATAAAAGTTTTACGTGGTTCTTTCAATGAAAGTGCAAAAGAAGTTGCACAAACTATATTTGTCACCTGCACATTTTCTGTCCGGATAGTACCTTGCTGCCAGATCCTGTACTTAAAAATGTTATCCCGGAATGGGGTGTTTCAGGAGAGTTGTTACCTAAGAACTTACTGCGTTTGAAGTCAATAAAAAACTACACCTCTTATTTTCTGCTTTACCAAGGGCGTGCTGCTCCGGCTATATAAAGTAGTATCGCCCTCTATCGTAACAGAAGAGAACTACTGCCAGAGAATCCTGAAAGTTGTTTTTTATTTATACCTTAAGTTTATTAGGTATCTGGTTACATGGCCCCTCATACTTTACAAAAATGTAAATCCAAAGCGCCCGGGATAACCTGAAGATGATAGGGAGTAAGCCCACCACCACAACAGCCACAACACCCATCATCATAGCTATGGTTACATCTTCTATAAATTGATAAAGTATAAACAAAGCAACTAAGAAGATGGCCACATTAAAAGCGAAGCTAACATACATCGCTCCATAGTAGAAGCCCGGCTCAGGTTCTAATGGTTGTCCGCAGCAGGGACAGTTCTCATGCATGTCGGCAAACTTTGTGCTGTACAAGGTTCCTGAAGGAAACATATTTCCTTCTCTACACCTGGGGCACTTAGCTGTAAAAACCCCATATAAAAGCGAATTTCCCTGGCTCATTTCTTTATGTTTTTTGGTTTGCACGACAAAGATACTACGATCATCTGCTAAACTTACGTGACAAAAGTCTCTTTTTTCGATGCATTTTTAACTGTTACAGAAGTTCTGTGGTTTTTATACTACATGATCTGGGGCATAGCTACTTTAAGGTCATTTTTACAGATACTGTTACTTTACCCGGGCAACAATTTTGATGGCAGAAATAAACCATGTTTACACTTCGATTTTGTAATTCAAAAATGAAACCATACTTTTGCTAACACTGTTAGGTATAATAACAGACATAAAAACAAATGGGAATAGCGGAAAGAAAGAAACGGCATAAAGAGGAGATTCGCGCTTCTATTCTGGAGGCTGCCTGGCAACTGGTAGTTCAGGATGGATGGCAGGCACTTTCTATCCGTAAAATTGCGGAAGCTATTGAGTATAGCGTACCCGTGATCTACGACCATTTTGCAAATAAAGAAGCTATTCTGCTGGAGCTTACCAGGCAAGGTTTCCGGAAACTGAACGACGCGCTGATTAAAGCCCGAGACAAAGCTACGAGCCCTGAAGAGCAGGTGGAGGCCATGGCCTATGCCTACTGGAAATTTGCTTTCGACAATACTGCCTATTACCAGGTGATGTATGGCCTGGGCATACCTTCCTGCGAAACGGTAAACCAGATAAGCGAGCTTAGTACGTTCAGTGAACTGATCCTGCAACCAATCAAGGAGTTGATCGCTAGCGGCAAACACCCTGAAACCGATCCGTTCCTGAAGCTGCATACGTTCTGGTCAATGCTGCATGGCCTGATATCTATCAACATGATGGGTACCGGCGAAAGCAAGGAAGATCTAAACCAGATGGTGCTGAAGGACTTTATCCGCGGATTTATTTCAGGTATGAAAGCATAATATTTTTTTGCGTTACACCTAACAGTGTTAGTTATTATAACATCATTAATTACAAGTTTTAACAGTTAATTTTATTACCAATTATTATGGCAACAACAAAATGGTCTTTGGACCTATCTCACAGCGAACTAGGATTTAAGATCAAGCACCTGATGATCTCTAACGTTACAGGCAAGTTCTCTAAATTTGATGCAGAGGCTGTTACGAATGGCGATACTTTTGCAGACGCTACGGTAGTGGCTGACATTGATGTGGCTTCTATCAATACTAACAACGAACAACGTGATGAGCACCTGCGCAATGCAGATTTTTTTGAGGTTGGGGCTCACCCGAACATGCGCTTTGTCTCTACTAAAGTGGAACGCGTGGATGAAGATACCTTCAACCTTTTCGGTGACCTGACCATTAAAGATACTACCAAGCCGGTAAAGCTTTCTGTGGAGCATAACGGCATCGCCACAGATCCTTGGGGCAATGTAAAAGCAGGTTTCTCTATCAGCGGAAAGATCAACCGCAAGGACTGGGGCATCAACTACAATGCTGCACTTGAGACAGGTGGCGTAATGCTTGGCGAAGAGTTGAAAATTCAGGGTGAAGTACAGCTGGTAAAGCAGGCATAACCCTCAGATGATCATAAGTAAAAAGGCAGCCCGGAATGTTCCGGGCTGCCTTTTTAGCTTTATCTCTATTTGTGTAAATCTGTTTGCTACTTACAATAAAGCGCAAACGATTAATATTTGAATATGAAACCGGAACTCAGGAGTTAAGTATTAATTGCGCCGCCTCCCACAAATCCTTTGCCTGATACACATGGGCATTAGGGCCATACTTATCTCCTACTAACACAGAACGCACACCTACTTTAGCCGCCGCCTGAATGTCACGTTCCGAGTCCCCTATCATCCAGCTTTCAGAAGGGTCAATATGAAATTTCGCTATCGCTCGCTCCAGCATCAGGCTATCCGGCTTGCGAGACAGGGACTCCGAAGAAACAGGATGACCGGGAGCAAAATAAATTGCATCAATTATATTGTTGCAGCTAGTTTGCAACTTGTTGTGGCAAGCCAAAACATCCTCTTTATAGTACAATTTTTTAGCTATGCCGGCCTGGTTCGTAACCACGATCAGTAAATAACCGTTCTTCTTCAGCAGTTTTAGCGCTTCGGGCACGCCGGGCAACACATCAAACTCGTCCGGTTTATACGTATACTCACCGCGTTCGCGGTTTAGTACGCCATCACGATCCAGGAAGATGCATTTGTGTTGCTGCATAACAAGCATTTGTAGTTAGGGCGCTAAATTAACTAAAACTTCGTTTGAAGTACATTACCTTTTAGGGTAAGAGTGTAACAGATGTGCAAAAAAACTGTTTATATAAATAGACCCAAGCCACAGGTTATTTAGATTTCGAGGAGGTAAATATATGAGAGTAGCAATTATAGGTGCGGGGATTTCAGGGTTGGCATTAGCATATTACCTCCAGAAACTTGGTATCGCCTATGATCTGTTTGAATCCAGTTCCCAAGTAGGGGGTGCCCTGCGTACCCTTAAAATCGGAGGTTATTTACTGGAGTTAGGGCCAAACTCGCTCCAGTATTCATCCGAGATGCAGGAACTGATACGGGAACTAAAGCTGGAGAAAGAGGTAATGGCAGCTTCCCCTGCTGTTGAACATCGTTACGTTCTCCGGGATGGCGACTACCACAGGTTACCCACTTCCCCGTTCTCGTTGCTTTCCAATAATTTTTTCTCCTGGAAAACAAAATACCGCATTCTGAAGGAAAAGAATGTGCCTCCTGCCGATATCGACTACGAAACCGTCACACAGTTTTTTGAGCGGCGATTTGGGAAAGGTGTTCTGGAGTATGCTGTAAACCCTTTTATAAATGGCATTTACGCCGGAGACCCTGACAGGCTTTTGATTAACAAGACTATGCCGAAACTGAAGGCATTGGAGACAGCATACGGTTCTGTACTAAAAGGCCTTGTGCACCAAAAAGATACCGACAGTGCGCACGATGTGTTTACGTTTGTGGACGGCGTTAACTCCTTACCAACTGCCATAGCCGGCAAACTGGTATCGCTGCATACAGAACACAGGGTAGAGATGATCACTCGCAACCAGGGCAAGTACGTTATATCCTGCTCCTCCTCCGGCGACTACGACACAGAAGAATACAGCATGCTTGTACTGGCTCTGCCGGCTTACCAGGCTGCAGATCTCATGCACTTCACTTTTCCGGGAATGGCGGCAGCCCTCCAAAACATCAACTACCCTCCCCTGGCTATGGTTTACTCTGTATACAACAGGCGCGATGTAGGCCACGAACTAAAAGGCTTTGGTGCACTGCACCCTAAAGTAGAAGACACATTTGCTGCCGGCTCCTTCTGGACAAGTTCGGTGTTTGACGGAAGATGCCGGCCTCACGAAGTATTGATTACTACGTTTGTTGGTGGCACCCAGTACGCAACTAATGCCTTAACCGAACGCTCCCAGCTTATGAGCAATGTGCATGGCGAGCTCAGTAAACTGTATAACATCAGTGCAGAAAAGCCTGTATTCCAGTACACCCACCTTTGGGAGCACTCTATTCCGCAGTACGACCTGTATATTGAGGATGCACATGATATGGCGAAAGAACTGGAGCAGGATGGCATGTTTATAGCCGCAAACTGGCAGGCAGGTGTGTCAGTATCAAGCTGCATCAAGTACGCAAAAGAGCTCGCTCAGAAAATTAATTTAAAAAGGCCTTCTGTCCTGAATAGCTGATTAACTATATTTGGGGCATGAAAGACGCACTTGTCATCATCCCAACCTACAATGAAAGGGAAAATATAGAGGCAATGGTTAGGAAGGTGATGTCACTGAGCCATCCTTTCGATCTCCTGATCATCGATGACGGATCACCGGACGGCACCTCTGACATTGTGCGCAGCCTGCAACAAGAGTACCCAAACCGCCTGCACCTGGAAACACGTTCAGGCAAACTTGGCCTCGGTACCGCATATATTCATGGCTTTAAGTATGCCCTCCGCCACAAGTATGAATACATATTTGAGATGGATGCTGATTTCTCCCATAACCCCGACGACCTCATTCGCCTCTATAATGCTTGCGCCCTCGAAGGCTACGACATGTCCATCGGCAGCAGGTATATACAAGGGGTTAACGTGGTTAATTGGCCAATGAACCGTGTGCTTATGTCATACTTTGCAAGCCACTATGTACGCCTTATAACAGGTATGCCCATACAGGATACCACCGCAGGGTTTAAATGCTACAAAAGGAAGGTACTGGAAACGATACAACTGAATAACATTCGTTTTGTGGGCTACGCCTTTCAGATCGAAATGAAATTCCTGACTTATAAGTATGGCTTCAAAATAAAAGAAGTACCTATTATTTTCACTGACCGCACAAAGGGAGTTTCTAAAATGTCGTCCGGTATTTTTAAAGAGGCTGTACTGGGCGTGCTTAAAATGAAGGTAAACAGCTTCTTCCGCCACTTCGACAGGTACGAGGTTTAGGTACCAGTGAGGTTCTAACTGTTTACAGGAAGCACTTCTCCTTCCCGCAATTTCTGAAAGCTTTAATTTTCAGAAACAAATTTATACTTTAGCACAGCGCGCAGCCGTAAGTATGTTTACTATACTTTAATAAGCTGAACTCTCCGGGTAATTCACTCTTATGCACGACATTCTCTTCTGGGTTATATTTAACGCTTTTATCCTGCTTTTACTGGGCCTGGATCTGTTCGTGTTCCATAAGAAAGAACATGAGGTCAAGATTAAGGAGGCCCTGCTCTGGAGCCTGTTCTGGATTGTGCTTTCACTGTGCTTCAACGTATTTATCTATTTCTGGCATGGACCGGCCCCGGCACTGGAGTTCCTGACAGGCTATCTGATCGAAAAATCGCTGAGTGTAGATAACCTTTTCGTGTTCATCATGATCTTCAGCTACTTCCAGGTACCCCTTAAATACCAGCACAAAATTCTGTTCTGGGGTATATTGGGCGCCCTTGTCCTGCGTGGTATATTTATTCTGGTAGGTGTGGCCCTGTTAGCTAAGTTCCATTTTATTATCTACATACTAGGGCTCTTCCTGATTTTTACCGGCATTAAAATGGCGTTCACGAATGCCGATGAAGAGATACAACCAGGCAATAACCCACTGGTAAGCTGGGTAAGTAAACATATCAGGGTAACAAAACAGTCTGTGGGAGGCAAGTTTTTCACGAAGGTAAACGAGAAGTGGTTTGCCACACCACTGTTTCTTGTGCTGGTGATGGTAGAAAGTACCGACGTGGTTTTTGCAGCAGACTCCATTCCGGCTATTCTCGCCATTTCAAAAGACCCTTTCATTGTGTATACGTCCAACGTATTTGCATTGCTTGGGCTCAGAGCACTTTACTTTGCATTGGCAGGCATTATGCAGCTGTTCCATTACCTGCACTATGGGTTGGCGGTGATACTGGTCTTTATTGGCGTTAAGTTAATGTTGAGTGATCTCTATGAACTCGACATGAAATACGCCCTGCTGGTTGTGGGCGCAATTCTGGCTATTTCAATTATTTTGTCGCTGATCTTCCCCAAAAAAGAAGATGAAATACCTGAGCCTCCGGTAAATAAATAGAAAGTTTTGAAAAAAATATTTTCCCTGAAATTTGCTTTTATCATAAAAAATAATTTTTATTACAGTTCAAAACAAGAAAACATGTACTTATCATACGCCATTCTATTTACCAATTCTGTGAAGGTTCCTCCTGCGGGGCTCCGGTGGTAGATATTTTGTGTATATAGAAAGTACCAAAACATACTAAAGGGGCCCCGCAGCAAGCGGGGCCCCTTTTTGTTTATACATGTTTATTCAAATCAAATAATGTAAATGCAACAAGAAGAAATTGATTAAGTAATTAGCCATGAGAGCAAGTAAAACAACCATCGATCTAAAGCCACAGAGCAGTTTCCGTCAGGCAGACGGCAAGCTTGTAATGATCGCTGGACCATGCAGTGCCGAAAGTGAAGAACAGATGCTTAAGACAGCCCAGCTACTGAAAAAAGTAAATGGCATTTCAGTGTTTAAAGCGGGTATCTGGAAATCGCGTACACGCCCAAATAGTTTTGAGGGTGTCGGCACAGCGGGCTTGCAATGGCTTAATCGTGTAAAGCAGGAAACAGGCTTGCAAACAGCCTGCGACGTGGTAAACGCGCAGCAGGCAGTAGAGGCGCTGAAGTATGGGGTTGATATACTTTGCATCAGTGGCCGCGCAACAGTAAACCCTTTTACAATGGAAGAACTGGCCGCAGTATTAAAAGGCACTTCTACACCAGTACTGGTTTACAACCCGGTATATCCTGACTTACGCCTTTGGATGGGAGCCCTGGAACGGTTACACCAGGCAGGCATCACGGATCTGGGCGCTATACACCGCGGGTTTGCTACCGATGAACAGCACCCATACCGTAACCAGCCCAAGTGGGACCACATGCTGGAACTGAAACAGCAGTTACCAGATCTGCCTGTGCTTTGTGATGCCAGCCACATTGCCGGTAAAAGGAGCCTGCTTTACCCGGTTAGCCAGCGCGCTGTTGAGCTCGGCGTAGATGGCTTTCTGTTCGAATCGCATGTGAATCCGGCTGAAGCACTTAGCAGCCAGCAGCAGCAGCTAATGCCGCAGGAGCTTGGCTTACTGGTGCATGCAGTCGTTACCAAAGTTCAGCTGACAGAAACAACAGATCTGGTAGATAAGATGGAGGAACTGAGCAAGGAGATAGACCACCTGGATGATGAATTGCTTGAATTGCTCCTCCGACGCTCTGCCGTATCCAAAAAACTGGGTACGCAGAAAGGGTTGAGCAACACCCCTGCCGTACAGGCTGACCGGTGGCAGAAACAACTGGAAGGGTGGCTACAGCAGGAACACATATCCGGCCTTGACGAAAACCTGGTAAAAACGGTTGTCAGGGCATTGCAGCAACATTCCTCAGAAGCGCATAACGATCCGCTGAACACATCTGCTGTTGCCTGATTAAAAAGTCCCTGGCTCTAAGTTAAAAGCCAGGGACATTTTTTTTATGGACACATACTGTCGTTGGGGCACAAAACGTACCTTTGCTGTGTTAAGCTCTGAATACCTAACATACCTATTTAAAATTTTATATGAAAACCCCACTTTCCCGCTTCCGCACCATAGGCTACTACGAAGGAATATCATACCTGTTCCTGCTGGGTGTTGCCATGCCTGTAAAGTATATTTTAGGCGTACCGGAGCTTGTAAAATACACTGGCTGGGCACATGGCGTGTTATTTATACTTTATATAGCCAGCTTATTACAGGTCGCTCTTGTTTACCGTTGGTCCGTGCTTAAGGTAGCTGCTGGTGTAGTGGCCTCTTTATTGCCTTTCGGACCATTTGTACTGGATAAAAAACTATTGCGCCAACAGGAAGAGAAAATCGCAGCTAAGCAAAAAGTAAAACAGGCTGCCTAAGCGTTTGCTTTACGTGCCAACCGCTGTGCAATAACACTGGCTGCCAATAGCTGCAGTGCATGGTACATCATGATCGGGAGCAGCATAATGCCTACCATATTGGCATCCGGGAAAAGCACTTTAGACATGACAGTGCCATGTATCAGTGATTTTTTTGAGCCACAAAAAACAGCGGTGATCCGGTCTTCCTGCTTAAAACCCAACCGGCTGCTCAGGAAGTAGATTATACCGTATACCAGGAAGAACAAGGCTATCATAGCGGCTCCAAGCAATAACAGGTCAGCCACGCTGTACCCACTGAACATGTTACGGGCAAACGATTCGCAGAAGGACGTGTAGACAATTAGCAGGATGATGATCTGGTCAAAAATGCGTAGCCTGCTTTTGTTTCGCTCTGCAAATCCGCCCCAGTACCTGTGTAAAAATATACCCAGCAAAACGGGCAACAGTACTTGCAGCACCAGCTTCCCCATAATGCTCCCTAAGTCAAACCCTTCGGTGCTGGCCGTCAGGAAAAGGCCCATCCAGAGAGGTGTCACAAGTATACCGATCAGGCTGGAGATGCTGGCGTTAAAGATTGCCCCCGGAATATTTCCACCTGCAATAGATACCATTACCACCGACGAAGAAACCGTAGAAGGAAGCGCTGCCAGGTAAAAAGTACCCAGCCACAACAGCTCTTTATTGCCGCCTTCAAAAAATGTATGCAAAGGCAGTATCAGCAGCGGGAAAAGTATAAAGGTACTTAACTGCACCACCAGATGCAGCCGCCAGCTGCTCAGGCCTGCCTTCATTTTTTCTGGGCTCAGGCGCAAGCCATAAAAAAAGAAGATCATTGAAACGCCATAGGTAGCCACATCCCCCAAAGAAATGGGTTCACGGTCTATACCTGCCTGTGGCCATAAGGAGGCCAGTATGATCATACTGATCAGGGCTATCAGAAACCAATCCAGCCCAATGCGCGCTGCCAGCGCACCTATTCTGGGTACAAGGCCAACGGCTTGCCCGACTTCCTGATCTGCGTTGTGCTTTGGGTTCATCTGGTAAGTATAACCATTTATTGTCTTCTAATGCAAAACGACAACGGCTCCGCAGGTAATGCCTGCGGAGCCGTTGTCTCGAATTTCTACGCCTCCTTAATAATCCAGGAGGTCAATAGTCTTTAATTCAAATTCAGTTGTATCTACTTCTGTTGTATCCGGGTTGGTCACGATCAGGTCACGTGCACGGCCATATAACCTCACATCAGGATACAGGTTATCATACTCGGCCTGCGAGATAAGACCACGGCGGCGCATATGCCCACCTATCAGCCTGTAATACCCACTCTTCCAGCTTCTCAGGTGGCCTGCACTGTCAAAAGATGATCTGTAGCGTTTCGGACTAGGTATGATACTTGTCAGGAAGATGGCCTCTGCCAGATTTAGTTCTGATGGCTGCTTACCGAAATAAAAACGCGAAGCATCTTTTGCGCCATACACGTTTGGTCCCCATTCAATTATATTAAGGTACACTTCAAACATGCGGTTTTTAGACACCAAGTTCTGGTTTTCGAGTAGCCATACAATGATAGCTTCCTCTACTTTACGTGCCACCGTTTTCTTGCGCGACAGGAACACATTCTTTACCAGCTGCATAGAAATAGTACTTCCCCCTCGAGCAAATTCGCCTTTCTTAATGTTCTGGATAATAGCCTGTCTGAAAGCCTCCTCATGAAAACCTTTATGGCTATAAAAACCAGCATCTTCGGCTGTAAGTATGGCATTGCGCAGGTACGGAGAAATCTGGCTGATAGGGCTATAAAATGGATTGGAAGGCCCAACCGTAAACGTTCGTACGGGCTTTCCATACTCATACACCGTATGTGTGAAAGAGCCATTTATTTTCTGCAGGTTGGTATTGCCCCACTTAGTGATCTTGAAATCTTTGGAAGCATCCAGGTCAGAGTCAAACACCACCTGCTCTACGCTATCCATGTTGAGGTGAAACTTCAGGTCGTACTGCAATTCACCCTGCGCCTGTATTCCCTCCAGGTTCTCGAAAAGGCCAGCAGGTAAAGAGCTGAAGAAATCATTGGCCGGCATGGCTTTCGAGTTGACTTTCAGGTCGTAAATTTTTGCGTCTTTGTTCTGATAGGCAGCATAAATATTAGCGCTGGCATTATTAACGCGTACCTCCGTAAGGCTATCGATCACGAACAGGTTTGGCCCCAGGGTAACTACATAATCTATGGCACTTTCATTTACAAAGATATCTTCGTCAGCCAGCTTTGGGTGGTTCAAGGTCAGGTGATTTACCATCGCCCGCCCCTCAACGGTTAGCTTATCTTTCTTGTAATTTTTATCTGTAAGGCTTATGTGAAGTGTATCAAAAGCTACTTGCGCATCGAATTTATCCTTTATATAAGGCAGACGTATGCCTTTGTTATCATAGGCATATATACTTGTAGAAATACGGTAATCATCGGGATCAATGGTACCACGCACCCGCATGTTATTTTCAATGGAATCTGCCAGGATAGAGACCTGTGTTTCGATGTACCCGTCATCCATCCGCAGGTAAGGCATTTTTACCTCTATGGTGCGGTGCGTGGAAACATAAGAGGCATTCAGGTTCTTAAAGTCAACTTTATCTGGCACATTGTCGAATGCTGTCTCAATTACACGATTCAGCAGTTTTCCGTAATTACGCCCCTGCGTGGTATCTACCGGCTCCTGAGGCTCGTCTTTTTCAAAGAGAAATGAAAAGTTGGTTACATCACCGTTTTTACGGGCCGTAAGATAACCATCCGTAACCATGAGCTGCTTAAAAACAATGCGGCCTTTAAAGATAGAGCGAAAACTGATCGTGGCATAAACACTGTCAGTGGTAAAAAGAGTGTCCAGCTTATCCGGCACAAAAGAAATATCAGTGAGTACAACGGAATTCCAGTTAACAAACTCCGCGTTACCTATATTTAGATCGGCAGGATATTTATTCTCCACTTTCGTGATCACGCGATCAATGGTGTACTGCAATACCCTGCTCCTAAAAATAAAGAGCAGAACAACTATTATCAGAAGAAAGGCTAGCACACCGCTAGCCCAAACGAGAATTCTATTTTTCAAACGCTTGTCCAAAATGTCAGGTGCGAATTAACTAATAAGATTTGTATCTAAAAAAATGAAGCCAATTTATAATGTGCAAATATAAGGGCACTTTGTGACACCGTCGGCTATATATGCTTTATACAATACTACCATACTTACGGCAGATACGTTTTTAAGATATTCAATTCTGAACGAAGTAGGCAATCAATAGGCCCTCCTAATGCGTTCTACTTTAAATTTACGCCCCAAAAACAACTATGGTTCAACAAGTTACTTGTATTAATAAGCAAAATTATTGCCAACAAGTGTTAGCTTGATTAATTCTGACTGCTGCCTTTATTGGCTTAAGACGCAATACTGCTTATCTTTGAACAAAGAACCACCTCTATCATGAACTTAACAACACTTACTGCTATTTCGCCGGTTGATGGCCGTTACCGCCGCAGTACCATTGAGCTTGCCGGCTATTTTTCTGAGTTTGGCCTGATACGTTACCGTGTACTTGTAGAAATAGAGTATTTCATCGCTTTATGTGAACTTCCTGTACCGCAGTTAAAGCAGATCGATGCCTCTCATTTCCCAAAGCTACGCGCTATTTATGAGAATTTTTCAGAAGCAGATGCTCTTGAGATAAAAGAAACAGAAAAGATCACCAATCATGATGTAAAGGCAGTTGAATACTTTATTAAAAATAAGTTTGATGCGCTGGGGCTGGATGCATATAAAGAATTCATTCATTTCGGCCTTACCTCCCAGGACGTAAATAACACGGCTATTCCGCTTTCTATGCGTGAAGCCAATGAGCGTGTCATTCAACCTGCTTACCAGTTGCTGCACCAAACGCTTTCGGAGCTGGCACAGCAATGGAAAGATATCCCGATGCTGGCACACACGCATGGGCAGCCTGCATCCCCTACCCGCCTGGGCAAGGAACTAATGGTGTTTGCGGAGCGCCTTGAAAAGCAACTGGATTTGCTGCGACAAGTGCCTTTCTCAGCAAAGTTCGGTGGCGCAACAGGTAATTTCAATGCACATCATATTGCTTACCCAGCTATAAACTGGCCTGAATTCGGTAACCGTTTTGTGCAACAGGCACTGGGCCTTACCAGAAGTCAATACACAACCCAGATCGAGCATTATGATAACCTGGCTGCTTATTTTGATGGGTTGAAGCGGCTAAACACGATCCTGATAGATTTCTCGAGGGATATTTGGCAGTACGTTTCCATGGGCTACTTTAAGCAAAAGATAAAAGCCGGTGAGGTAGGTTCATCAGCTATGCCGCACAAAGTAAACCCAATTGACTTTGAGAATGCTGAAGGTAACTTAGGTATTGCAAATGCCATTTTAGAACATCTTTCAGCAAAGCTTCCTATTTCAAGACTGCAGCGCGACCTGACGGATTCAACAGTTCTCAGAAATGTTGGAGTACCGCTGGCACATATTCTTATCTCGCTCAAGTCACTGGAGCGCGGTATTGGCAAACTCGAGTTAAACCAGGCGGCACTAAACAAGCACCTCGACGACAACTGGGCAGTTGTGGCAGAAGGCATTCAAACTGTTTTGCGACGGGAAGGTTATCCGCAGCCGTATGAGGCCCTGAAGGAGCTAACGCGTAAAAATGAGAAGATGACAGAAGAGCGTATACACGCGTTTATTGATTCGCTGCAAGTAAGCGACCAAATAAAAACTGAGCTAAAGAACATTACGCCTTTCAACTATACCGGTGTTGATCTGTTGTAGTAATACAATTGCTAAATAAAAGATCCCCGGTTGATTGACAGCCGGGGATTTTTTATTTTCTGTCTTTCCTGGAAGAACGTTAAGGAGAATTATCAGGCTTGGACTTTAAAAATTGCCGTTAATACAAGCAGAAGATGAAACAAGCATCTTGCTTCTAATTCAAAACTATGGGTTCAACTGGAGGTCCCTTTCCAGGAAGTATTCCAAAGAAAACCTGTTGTCCGTGAGTTTGGATGTATTTTGTATCGTGCGAGGCTCAACCTCAAAGTCCCCCTCATTAAAAGGCTTGTAGAAACCAATATTCTGATCCGTGTAAGGTTGCTGCTTATACACTTCCCCGGCAGCTGCGGCAAGTTCGGCCATGCTGTAGTCGCGGGTGCCTAACAGAACATCAACCGATTTACCCTCAAAGTTCTGCTGGTAAAGATATTGTGCTGCCACATGAGCAACTTCGTAGGACGAAATATAAGGCAGTTTCAGCTCAGGACGGTACGGGGTGTGCAATCCCCAGTTAAGGTTTTCAAAAAAGTTGGCACTCCGTAAATGCTTCAGGTTTATACCTGCGATCTTATTCAACTCCTGCTCAAACGCAACCAAACGTGTAGCAGATCCGCCTTTTTTAATGATGCTGTTGCTGATGTTAACAACATGTGTAATGTTACTTTCGCTAATCAACTCCTCGAGCCGGCGTGCTGCTGCAGCAGGATCAGCAAAACACTCATCTGGTACAGTTAAAAAGAGGCTCCTTGCACTCCAGAAAGCTTCTCTTAAGAACGCATCATCCATAAAGTCCCCGGCCCAGATTTCAGCCTTCCCCTCAAACTTCTGTAATCGTGCGCGACTACGCCCCACGACACCAACATTTGCACCAGCTGCCAGTAATTCATCAGCTATTTTACCTCCAATATTACCACCGGCACCAAACACGAGTATAAGATCTTCTTTCATAATTTTATTTTGCAGTGAATAGAATATGCTGACAAAGTAAATTAAAGAAATGTACACATAATACTGTGGTAGACACATAGCTAAACAATCCCGACACACAACAATTTAAATAGCATGAAGTCTAATCCGGCTACCAAGGCAAACCATTCAGATTTATTTCGGAAGGCATTATATGGGCACTATGGTTTGGCGTTAATATCATCACATTAGAATCGTAGAGCTGCTTACCCGAAGGCTGATCATAATACAGGCTTGCTTGCACCAGGTACCAGCCTAGTCGGCTATAGAAAGGTAACAGCGCATCAGCGCAAAGCAAAAGCCCATACGAGCACTCTAGTTCTTTAAACAGCAATTTTTCTGTAGTTCTTAGCACCTCTGTTGCAAAGCCCTTGCCTCTGTAAGCTTTTGGGGTGATCACATTATTGATTCCAGCTACTTTGTACAGCTGTCCATCTATGGTTACATCACGCACAACAATGTTATAAAAAGCAGCTATACTGTTTCCTTCATACTTAATAACACTCCAGTCTGGTTGTGCCCAGGTATGGGCCTGTACAAAAGCTACATGCCCAAATTCGTTATCGATATGGTGTTGAAGCTCTGCTCGTGTTTCAGGGCTCAGGTTGACGTAACTTATACTTTTGATCACAGCTTTATTTGTAGCAGGTTTAATGAAGCCTGCAAAGGTAACAGAACATTATAGCAGTGAGGCGAAGGTGTATAAGAAAACTTAAATGCTATTTATACTTTATCTGTAAGCTCCCAGATAGACTGCACGAATCGCTGCCAGCTAAACCGCTTCTTATATTTGATTATATTTTGAGAAAAGGTAGGTGCTTCTTTTGAAGCATAAAATTGATGTATGGCATTGGCGATTGCCTGTGGCCGTGGTTCTACTACATACCCTACCTCACCATGCGGAACAAGTTCTGCCAACCCTCCGACGTTTGTAACCACCATTGGTTTATCGAAATGATAAGCTACCTGCGTTACGCCACTTTGCGTAGCGTGTTTATAAGGCTGCACTACCAGATCGGCTGCACAAAAATAATGACGTACTTCTGCATTGGGGATAAAGTCAGTTCTAAGTATAAGCCTGTCCTGCAGATTCAATTCGTTAATAAGTTGCTGGTAAGGGGCGGCATCTTCATAAAACTCTCCGGCAATGATAAGTTTGATCTCCGGATAATTCAGCAGACTTGGTTCAGCCATTGCTTTTAAAAGCAGGTCCAGCCCTTTGTAAGCCCTGATAAAGCCAAAGAAAAGTAAGTAATTATACCTGGGGTCAAGGTTAAGCGCTGCACAAGCGGCTCCTTTGCTTTCGGAGGCTCCGAAATTATCATAAAGTGGGTGTGGCAGGTATAAACCAGGCTTCCCTGGCTCAAACTTTTTCAGGTCCTGCTGCACTGCCCGTGACATAGTTACGAAGCCGTGGCAGGCACTCAGGAAATATTTTGTAAGCCATAGGTCGCCGGGACGCTTCTCATGGGGCACCACATTATCAGTTATCGCCAATACACGGCTATACCTGTTCCTGCGTACAATACGGGCAATTGTGCCTAAAGCAGGCCCCATAAACGGTAACCAGAAACGGAAAATAACTACATCGGGCCTTTGCTTCCGGATATAGGATCCCGTTTTCCACCAACTTACCGGATTAACAGAATTGATCAAAACTTTGATCGGCAGCCCGACAGGGGCTGGTTCATCTGAGTACTGGCTCTTGCCCGGAAAAAGAAAGGAAGGATATTGTAAGCTGAACGTCACGATCTCTACCTCATCGCCTTCCTGCTGAAAGGCATAGGCTAAACGTTCGTTAAAGGTAGCCATACCTCCGCCACGCAATGGGTGCGCCGGACCAACTATAACTACCTTTTTTGCCATTACCGCTTTAAGGCTCCTACTTTGCCGCGTATCAGGTACTCATTTTGCTTATTTGATGCCAAGGAGATCATTTCGGCCAGGAAACCTGCCAAAAACAACTGCACACCAAGTATAACTGCGACGAGCGCCAGGAAAAACAAAGGCTGATCTACTATATCACGCACTCGCCCATTGGCATAAATATCGAATATCTTCTGTGCTATTAGCCAAACAGTAATACCTAAGCCCACTACAAACATCAGCGTGCCCAGAGTACCGAAGAAGTGCATTGGCCGCTTCTTGAACCGGCTCACAAATGTGATGGAGAGCAGATCGAGAAACCCGTACACAAAGCGCTCAAGCCCAAATTTAGTGGTGCCGTACTTTCGTTCCTGGTGCTGCACCACTTTCTCGCCGATGCGGGTAAAGCCATTCCATTTAGCTATTACCGGGATGTAGCGGTGCATTTCCCCATGTACTTCAATGCTCTTCACTACCAGTTGGCGATAGGCTTTCAGGCCGCAATTAAAGTCGTGCAGTTGTATGCCTGACAACTTACGTGTGGCAGCATTAAATAACTTTGTAGGGATAGTTTTACTAGGCGGGTCAAAGCGTCTTTTTTTCCATCCGCTCACCAGATCATACTTCTGGTTCTTGATCATGTCGTACAAAGCGGGGATCTCTTCAGGGCTATCCTGCAGATCGGCATCCATGGTGATGACTACCTCGCCGGCACAACGCTTAAAGCCTTCGTTTAGGGCAGCGGATTTGCCATAGTTGCGGTTAAAGCTAATGCCTTTTACAGCATTATCCTCTGCCCCTAGTTGATTGACAACATCCCAGGAGTGGTCTGTACTGCCATCGTCAACTAGTATAACTTCATAAGAAAACTCGTGCGCATGCATCACACGTTTGATCCAGCGCACGAGTTCAGGCAATGATTCCTCTTCGTTAAAAAGAGGAACCACTACCGAGATATCATAAGGGTATTGCATTTTTATTCAAACTCCGGTCTGCTATTTTTCATCACTGCTGAGATGATTAGCGAAAAGATAAATCCTACGATCAAAGTTATAACGGCAGCACCTAGTATCATAGTAAGAGGACCCTGAAAATTTTCAGCCATTTTCATGCCCGCGTCTATCTGCTCATCAGACATTCCTTGCTCCAGCATCTTTACGCGCTGCTTCTCCATTATATTGCTCATATAATTAGGGTCTACAAAGGTTGTGTAGAGCCAGGTAAATAAGCCTGATAGGAAACCAAATATCACAGAAACAAGTGACCCGATGCCCAAACCCTGGCCATAAGACATATAACCGTAATTAATTGCCTTGTATTGCTTCATGGCTAATATAATACCCACAATCAGTATTATATAAGCGGCACTGCTTAGCCAACGGTTATCTCCAAGGTCAGTTACCATCAGGATCAAGGAGTACACTACTCCGACCAAGGCAGTAAGTAAACCATACTTAAGAGAGACAGAGGTTACAGAAGGTTGAGTTTCAGTCATGGGATTAGTATTTAAGGTTAAGAGTTACTTGCGAAAAAAAACTGCTGCTACCAACGAAAATACCGCTCCCACAAAAATCCTCCTCACAAAATCATCAGCTGCCAACATACTAGGTGTTATAGAATCCAGTGCTTTATACCCTTCGTCATACATTTTCTGACCAAGAAGTTTTATCTGTTCTTCACGGGTTTCCTGCAGCAGTGCCTTCATCTCATTCACATGTGTTTGCAGAACCTCAGGACCCACAACATAAATAAACAAGAAAACCAGCATAGCTGCACTTAGTGCTGTGTAAAAAGAAACTGCCAACCCCACACGCAGTCCCTTCAGAAAACCAATCTCGGTATCATTAAACTGTTTATAGTAACGAATAGCCAGAAACAGAAATACCGGAATCGGAATGTATGTTATCCGCCCCATCTCTCCGAAAGGATTTACTCCGGAAAAATAAAGCACAAGCACGAATACAAAGCAAACGAAGCCGCACATAACACCATACCGCACTCCCACTCTTATTATCGTCTGATCGAACATAGTAGCATTTCGTCTTACTGGAAACCCAGCTTCAACTAAATATAAGAATAAATATATTAAAAAGATTAATGGAGCACCACCTGGCCCTTATGAATTATGCCTGTAACTTTCCCTTTTAGTTCTTTGCCAAAGAATGGACTGTTCCTGGATTTTGATAAAGTAGTTTCTGCAGTAGGGGTCCAACGCACTTCAGGCTGAAATAAAGTTAGGTTAGCAGCTTGACCTTCAGCAATAAGCGGCTCTGGCAATCCGAGTACACGGCGTGGTCCGGATACAAACTTGTCTATAATCAACTCCAGTGGTAACGTATCAGACAAAGTAGTATACGCCACAGAAAATGCTGTTTCTAAATTGATAATACCAAAATCAGCCAGGTCAAACTCCAGCTTCTTAGACTCTGTATCGTGGGGCATGTGCGCAGATACAATAGCGTCTATCGTGCCATCCTGCAGTCCTTGTTTGATAGCAGACACATCTGCTGCATTCCGGAATGGCGGCGATACTTTATAGTTTGTATCAAAAGGCTGGATTGTCTGGTCTGTGAACGCAGGCTGAAAACTGGCCACGTCACATGTTACATGTAAGCCCTCGGCCTTTGCTTTTCGGATTGCCGCTATGGCAGCGGCTGTAGAAACCAATGAGAAATGTATTTTTCCCCCAGCGTAAGCTAACAATTGCAGATCGCGGGTGATTACTATTTCTTCTGCTAAAGCAGGTATGCCCTTCATCCCTAAGCGTGTGCTTGCCTCACCTTCGTGCATTTGCCCATTTTCAGTTAAGCGGGTATTCTCAGCCCTGTTCATCAACAGACCATCGAATAACTGCACATACTGTAGCGCCTTAAGTATAACATCCGCTCCCTGTAATGGCTTTGTACCGTCAGAAAAAGCAACAGCACCTGCCTGGTAAAGGTCAATCATTTCTGTCAGGTCTTTGCCGGCTGCATCTACCGTTACAGCTGCCACAGGGTGTAAAGTAACAGGTAGATGAAGCGAACGGTTGATAAGGTAATTTACAGCACCTTTCGTTTGTAACACCGGTTCTGTGTTAGGCAAGCAGAGTACTTCTGTAAAACCGCCCCTGGCTGCCGCTGCAGCAATGCTTTGAATGTCTTCTTTATACTCCAGACCAGGTTCCCCAACAAAGGCATTCAGGTCCATCCATCCTCCGGAAACAAACAGACCTTCTAAGTCTATTACTTTTTCAGCTTCCTGAATATCGGGACCAATATAAATGATGGTGCCATTTTCTATCAAAATATTCTGCTGTTGCAGATGGAATTCCGACTGTGGATTATAAACTGTTACTGCTTGGAGAAGTATTTTCATGTTAGAGGAATCTAATAAGTGCTATTTCAGCCATTAAGAATAACAGACACAATATTAGACAATATTTCCAAAGCTTTACGCCAAAATATCTTTTTTCGAACTCACCTTTTACTGAAAATGCATCCCCGTAGTCATATACATGCACATTTTTTTTGCCTTTAACGAGCGTACGGAGCTCATCCGGAGTATACTGCTCTAATTGAGATTCTTCGTTGTTATAGTTAAAGGCCAGTGTTGTAATGTCTTTATCCTGAAGTTTTAAAGTGTAAAATCCTGCCTGGTTCAGGGCTGATGGTATGGTAAAATATAAGCGCCCTCCACGTACCTGCTGCTCCGGTATAAATGAAAGCGTATCCTGCTCAAGCTTAAAAATACCCTCTTTTGCAGGTACTTCGCTTACAGGCACCTGCACAACACCATTTCCTAAAGTATAAGCAAGCTGTTGTTCCTGTTTATAGCCTGATATCACTACTTTGTACATTATCGGAAGCAAGAGAGCATGGTTTACCAGGGTATTGTACTGCTCCTGCAGCGGGGCTGCCATCAGAAAAAATTGCCCTTTGCCTCTATCATACCGCGACAAAAATGGTGCTCCACCTTTAAACTTTAGAATATCATCTGATGCGCGTGACCAGACCATGCCCCTGATGGAGGTTGGCATCTGCATCTTCGCATCGAATTCTGAGAAAATGTTTCTGAAGAAAGGGTTATTAGGATCTGGTGCTTCCAGACTTGTTTTGGCTCCCTCCTGTCCTACACCTGAAAAAGCAGCTGAAATATTCAATTCCTGAAACAGGGAGCTATACCCACTTTGATCACCTTTGGCAGGTGGAATTAGTACTAACGTACCTCCGGCTTTAACAAAATTTGCAGCTGTTTTAGCGATTGCGGCCGAAAGGTTATCTATAGCATTAAGTATAATAACATCAGAATTAGTTGCAGCAGCATAATTTATGTTTCCTGACCTATACTTGGAAAATTTAAACAGTGCTTCATTTTTATAAAGCCCCTCCAAAGGACTTTGCTCCTGGTCTGTAATCTCAGTAATGCTTATCCCTTTAGATGGGGTCAGAACAAAGTAGTAGGTATTATCAAAATCTACTGGAAAATCATCTAGTTGAACATAAGCATTAGTAGTCGCCTCATTACCTACTCTGAAACTTAATATAGCCTCTGTTGCCTGTTTGGCTGACAGATCAAGACTTATAGCAGCCACCTGCCTGTTATCAATAAACAATTTAACGGGTACATCGTCTACTGCTTCTGTGCCTGTATTTATAACACGCACATGCAATATATTGTCTGTACCTGGCCTTATAAATTCATCCTCCAGGTATACAGAATCAACAGCAACATTGGCATTCCCCGCTGATGCTATCGGGACAAGGTGAATCTGTGTAAGAGAATCATAAGAATCAAGAAACCTGCTGCTAAAAGTACTCTTTTGGAAATCAGATAAAAGGAATAAATGGGCTGGATTCTTTCTTTGCGATAATAAAGGGAAGGCCGTTGAGGAAAAGGTTAATTCATCAAGATAAGCGCTGGCATCTGCACCCTGAACAGATGCACCATGTCTGGCACGCGTGCTAGAAGTAACAGCAAATGCCGTAGAAGGAGGGAAAAGTTTTATAACTGTTTTAGCAAGATCAACAGCAGCATTCATAACTGTTATATCTTTCCCGGCCTGAAGGTTTTGTGCACTAAATGAGTTATCAACTGCAATAGCAACATCAGACTCATTAGCAGCCACTGCACTTTCAGAACCAGGAATAAAGGGCTGAGCAAAAGCTAAGACCAGAAAGATTATAAATAGAACCCGTGCTAATAGTATAAGCAACTGCTTTAATGTTCTTTGGCTGGCGGTAAGATCTTTAGAGGCCTGTATGAATTTCACATTACTGAATACCACCTTCTTCGCACGCCGTAGCTGTACCAGGTGCAGTAAAATAGGAATAGCTATAGCTGCTAATGCAAACAGGAAGGAAGGATATAGAAACGACATAGCACAAGTTAAAGATGATCTTAAGCAATTGCAAGAACAGCTAATAGCTCCTATACTTTAAACTGGAACTGATGGTTGGTTACATCAATTATTTCACGTGGGAGAAAGAAAATTTGTGTTGCTCCTTGGGGAGTAATAGTAGTATTGGCAATAGCAATTGAGAGATGAAAAATCCTCTTAGGCTGTATCCCCTGGCCATTAGCATGGCTTTTTTGCCTTGCCGTTCTATGGTCACCCTTTGGCAGTGGCCTGGCTTGGTGAGTTGCCAGGGTGAATGGCACCAGCCGACGTCATTTCGTTTTGCTGCTGGTGGTGGTTGGTAGGGGTATAAATGCCAAACAGGGCAGCTTCCTGTACGGATGCTGCCCTGCTGGTGTTGGGGTTGGCGGCCACCTACTCTCCCGGGTGTGACCCCAGTACCATCGGCGCGTCCGGGCTTAACTTCTCTGTTCGGGATGGGAAGAGGTGCTCACCGGAGCCATAGCCACCATTATCGTCGCTGCCGTCGTTGTGGCAGTCTAATGCTTATAGAAGCTTGTTTTGAGCATGATTGGGGAGAGAGCGGAAAAGTGGCGGGCCGCGTTGCGGCTAAAGGCCTGTGGCCTGTGAGAACACGCTCGGGCAATTAGTACCGCTCGGCTTTGCTATCTCTAGCTTTACACCTGCGGCCTATCAACGTCCTCGTCTTGGACGGCCCTTAAGGGAGATCTCATCTTGGGGCGGGTTTCGCACTTAGATGCTTTCAGCGCTTATCCCGTCCGAGCGTAGCTACCCTGCGCTGCGGCTGGCGCCACAACAGGTGCACCAGAGGCTCGTCCAACCCGGTCCTCTCGTACTAAGGTCAGGACCCCTCAAATCTCCGACGCCCACAACAGATAGGGACCGAACTGTCTCACGACGTTCTGAACCCAGCTCGCGTGCCACTTTAATCGGCGAACAGCCGAACCCTTGGGACCTTCTCCAGCCCCAGGACGTGACGAGCCGACATCGAGGTGCCAAACCTCCCCGTCGATATGAGCTCTTGGGGGAGATCAGCCTGTTATCCCCAGAGTACCTTTTATCCTTTGAGCGATGGCCCTTCCATGCGGAACCACCGGATCACTATATCCGTCTTTCGACCCTGCTCGGCTTGTAGGCCTCACAGTCAAGCGCCCTTATGCTATTGCGCTCTGCGCACGGTTACCAAGCGTGCTGAGGGCACCTTTGAAAGCCTCCGTTATTATTTTGGAGGCGACCACCCCAGTCAAACTACCCACCAAGCACTGTCCCCCTCTTGGAGAGGTTAGGCGCCAAGCAACTCAAGGGTTGTATTTCAAGGACGACTCCACGATGCCTGGCGACACCGCTTCACAGTCTCCAACCTATCCTACACATGAGTTACCCAGCGTCAATGCTAAGCTATAGTAAAGGTTCATGGGGTCTTTCCGTCCCGTTGCGGGTACTCGGCATCTTCACCGAGACTACAATTTCACCGAGCTCACGGCTGAGACAGCGCCCAGATCGTTACACCATTCGTGCAGGTCGGAACTTACCCGACAAGGAATTTCGCTACCTTAGGACCGTTATAGTTACGGCCGCCGTTTACCGGGGCTTCGATTCAATGCTTTGTCTTGCGACTAACATCCCCTCTTAACCTTCCGGCACCGGGCAGGTGTCAGGCCTTATACTTCATCTCTCGATTTCGCAAAGCCATGTGTTTTTGTTAAACAGTCGCCTGGGCCTTTTCACTGCGGCTTCTTGTATTGCTACAAGGAAGCGCCCCTTCTCCCGAAGTTACAGGGCCATTTTGCCGAGTTCCTTGGCCGTGATTCACTCGAGCACCTTAGGATTCTCTCCTCGACCACCTGTGTCGGTTTGCGGTACGGGCGGCATGCCATTTAAACGCTTAGCGGGTTTTCTAGGGAGCCTGATTAGGGACGATCTCCGCGCCCGAGGGCTTGGAGTACTTTCAGATTTCAGCTAGCCTGGCGTACTTCACAACCAGGCCAATACCTACGCCCTTAAACGCACTATTCCGTCAGTGCGCCGTCCTTTCACTTCTCCGTCACCGCATCGCTATGACGTGCCGGTACTGGAATATTAACCAGTTGTCCATCGAACTGCGCTTTCGCCTCGCCCTTAGGACCCGACTAACCCTGATCCGATTAGCGTTGATCAGGAAACCTTGGTCTTTCGGTGTGCGGGTTTCTCGCCCGCATTATCGTTACTTATGCCTACATTTGCTTTTCCAAGCGCTCCAACGCCCCTTGCCGGGACGCCTTCATTGCCCTTGGAATGCTCCCCTACCAGTGCACAGTGTGCAATCCGCAGCTTCGGTGCCATGCTTGATGCCCGATTATTATCGATGCCCTGTCGCTCGACCAGTGAGCTGTTACGCACTCTTTAAATGAATGGCTGCTTCCAAGCCAACATCCTGGCTGTCTAGGCAACTGGACCCCCTTTGTTCAACTTAGCGTGGACTTTGGGACCTTAGCTGGCGGTCTGGGTTCTTTCCCTCTCGGCGCGGGACCTTAGCACCCCGCGCCTCACTGCCGTGTATATCAAATGGCATTCGGAGTTCGTCAGGATTCGGTAGGATGTGACTCCCCCTAGTCCTATCGGTAGCTCTACCTCCATATGACTCCACCACGACGCTGCCCCTAAAGGCATTTCGGGGAGTACGAGCTATTTCTCAGTTTGATTGGCCTTTCACCCCTACCCACAGGTCATCCAAATACTTTTCAACGTAAACTGGTTCGGACCTCCATTTGGTTTTACCCAAACTTCATCCTGCCCATGGGTAGATCACAAAGTTTCGCGTCTACCCCCCCTGACTGTGCGCCCTATTCAGACTCGCTTTCGCTCCGGCTCCGCTCCTCAAGAAGCTTAACCTTGCCAGGGAGGAGTAACTCGTAGGCTCATTATGCAAAAGGCACGCCGTCACCCCACTAAAGGGCTCCGACCGCTTGTAAGCGCATGGTTTCAGGATCTATTTCACCCCCTTATTCAGGGTACTTTTCACCTTTCCCTCACGGTACTGGTTCACTATCGGTCTCTCAGGAGTATTTAGCCTTACCGGATGGTGCCGGTGGATTCAGGCGGGATTTCTCCGGTCCCGCCCTACTCAGGGTACCACTACGGCCAAAGAGCTTACGCACACGGGACTATCACCCCCTCTGGTCATCCTTCCCAGGATGTTATGCTTCAATCTTTGGTCCGACGTCGTGGCCCTACAACCCCAGCCGTGCCGTGACACGACTGGTTTGGGCTCTTCCGCGTTCGCTCGCCACTACTTACGGAATCATTGTTATTTTCTCTTCCTCCGGGTACTTAGATGTTTCAGTTCTCCGGGTTCGCTCCCCGTAGGGTAGTATATCTTCAATATACTGGGTTGCCCCATTCGGAAACCTGCGGATCAATTTGTATGTGCCAATCCCCGCAGCTTATCGCAGCTTGTCGCGTCCTTCATCGCCTCTGAGAGCCTAGGCATCCCCCATGCGCCCTTATCTGCGTTCTCGGCCGTTGCTCCTAAAAGCAAACGGCCCGCCTCTTTTCTCGTTTTGCATGAGTTGTCGTTTCCGACAACCTAAACTTTTATTTTCTCTCTCCCATCATGTCAAAGAACTTCTCTCAAATGCCCTTTCTTCCGCTCCTGCTGCCCTATGAGCAGCCTAAACCAAAGCAAAGGCCTTAAGTTGGAAGCAAAAACCTGCTGTTTCTGCCTGTTGTGTGTTGGTGTGGAGAATAACGGAGTCGAACCGTTGACCTCCTGCGTGCAAAGCAGGCGCTCTAGCCAGCTGAGCTAATCCCCCAGGGTAATCAAGTGGGCCTGCGTGGACTCGAACCACGGACCTCTACATTATCAGTGTAGCGCTCTAACCACCTGAGCTACAAGCCCAGAATGAGTGCTGGGCGCCTCACAGCCACCATACAGTGTAGGTTTTGAGGTGTTGCCGAGACAAAAATTACAAAAGAAGAGGATCCGCGCCGGTCTGCTTGTGCCCGGAAAGCCGGGTGTCGACCCTAGAAAGGAGGTGATCCAGCCGCACCTTCCGGTACGGCTACCTTGTTACGACTTAGCCCCAGTTACCAGTTTTACCCTAGACGGCTCCTTTAACGGTCACCGGCTTCAGGTCTCCCTGACTTCCATGGCTTGACGGGCGGTGTGTACAAGGCCCGGGAACGTATTCACCGCGTCGTTGCTGATACGCGATTACTAGCGATTCCGGCTTCACGGAGTCGAGTTGCAGACTCCGATCCGAACTGAGACCGGCTTTTTGAGATTGGCGCCCTGTTGCCAGGTGGCGACCCTCTGTACCGGCCATTGTAGCACGTGTGTAGCCCTAGGCGTAAGGGCCATGATGACTTGACGTCGTCCCCACCTTCCTCACTTCTTGCGAAGGCAGTCTCTCTAGAGTCCCCACCATTACGTGCTGGCAACTAGAGATAGGGGTTGCGCTCGTTGCGGGACTTAACCCAACACCTCACGGCACGAGCTGACGACAGCCATGCAGCACCTTGCTTTGTGTCCCGAAGGAAGGCTCCATCTCTGGAGCTGTCACGCGCATTCTAGCCTAGGTAAGGTTCCTCGCGTATCATCGAATTAAACCACATGCTCCACCGCTTGTGCGGGCCCCCGTCAATTCCTTTGAGTTTCACCCTTGCGGGCGTACTCCCCAGGTGGATGACTTAACGCTTTCGCTTGGACGCTGACAGTATATCGCCAACATCGAGTCATCATCGTTTACGGCGTGGACTACCAGGGTATCTAATCCTGTTCGCTCCCCACGCTTTCGTGCCTCAGCGTCAGTTTCGGCCCAGCGAGCTGCCTACGCAATCGGGGTTCTTGGTGGTATCTATGCATTTCACCGCTACACCACCAGTTCCGCCCGCCTCGACCGAACTCAAGCCCGCCAGTATCAACGGCAGTTCCACGGTTGAGCCGTGGGATTTCACCGCTGACTTAACGGGCCGCCTACGCACCCTTTAAACCCAATAAATCCGGACAACGCTTGCACCCTCCGTATTACCGCGGCTGCTGGCACGGAGTTAGCCGGTGCTTATTCATCTGGTACCGTCAGTTACCCCCGCAGGGGCGTTTTCTTCCCAGATAAAAGCAGTTTACAACCCAGAAGGCCTTCTTCCTGCACGCGGCATGGCTGGGTCAGCCTCTCGGCCATTGCCCAATATTCCCTACTGCTGCCTCCCGTAGGAGTCTGGTCCGTGTCTCAGTACCAGTGTGGGGGACCATCCTCTCAGAACCCCTAGCCATCGTCGCCTTGGTGGGCCGTTACCCCGCCAACAAGCTAATGGCACGCATGCCCATCTTCTATCGCCGAAGCTTTCACCACAACCCGATGCCGGGTCAGTGGTGGTATGCGGTATTAATCCCGGTTTCCCGGGGCTATCCCCCAATAGAAGGCAGGTTGCATACGCGTTACGCACCCGTGCGCCACTGACCAGGGAACCGAAGCTCCCTGATCCGTTCGACTTGCATGTATTAGGCCTGCCGCTAGCGTTCATCCTGAGCCAGGATCAAACTCTCCATTGTAAAAAACTTTACTGCAGTTCCCTGCAAAATGTGTCCGTTCGACCCCGGCTTTCCTTGTCCCTTACAGGACTGGCGCAAATTCCTTGCGCGGATTACCTTATCTTTTTGTATGTTATTTCTGTCTCAACAATCTCTCAAAGAACTTACCGAAGAACTACTTTCTTCGCCGGAGCGCCCCAGGGGGCGCTGATCTTATTTTTACTCCCTTTCGAGCCGTTCGCTCGTTTGCGGGGTGCAAAGTTCGGAAGTTATTTTCAAACTGCCAAATCTTTTTTCACTCTTTTTTTTTCTCTTCTTTCCGTCTCAGAACGTCCTTCCGGAGCGGGCTGCAAAGGTAGCAAAACCTTTTTAATTTGCAGCAAATTTTTTTACTCTTTTTTTTCAGCCTGCTGCTTCCGAATCAACCGCCGGCCCTCTTTCCGAACCGGGATGCAAAGGTAAGTGCTTTTTTGGAAACCGCAAGGGGCAAGGTAAGTTTTTTTTCAAGGCCTAAAGTCCTTCAAAATGGCCTTCTCGCCGCCTCCGGGCCGCTTTCGCTGCCCTGTCTTCCCTTCCTTTCTGCCCCGTTCCTGCTGAACCGGGATGCAAAGGTAAGCAATGTTTTCAGCCCCGCAAGCACTGCCCCCTAAAAAAAAGCAGCACCTCCTGCAAGTACCTGAAAATGAGCCCGAATATTTTCGCCCTTTCTGCTAATCATGGTTCTTGCCCCGCGCAGCCGCTCTTTTGCCTGTGCAGTTCAGTAAACATTCCTTGCTTTTCCTTTAGTTCCCTACCATATCAATTCTCTTTTAAGCAAAGAAGCCCGGTGTTTTACACCGGGCTTCTTCAACTAATCTTGTACTAATATGCTTAGCTTATACTTAATGCATCTCTCTTTAAAGTGCTCTTCCTATCTGGACCGACAGACACTATAGTAATAGGTACTCGCAAGTGCTCTTCTATAAATGCCAGGTAGTTTGTAAATGTTTCCGGCAATTCATCAATCGATTCTATCTTATTCAGATCAATCTTCCACCCTGGAAGCTCTGTATAGACTGGCTCCAGGTTTTCTGCTTCAAGAGAGTGAGGCACTTTATCTGTCAACTCTCCGGATGGCAGTCTATAATGCGTACATATGTTTATAGTATCAAACTCAGTAAGCACATCTGCTTTCATCATGTTCAGTTGTGTCACCCCGTTCAGCATAATAGAGTATTTAAGGCTAGGTAGGTCCAACCAGCCACAGCGGCGAGGTCTTCCTGTTGTAGATCCAAACTCTCGACCTGCTTGCCTGATGCTCTCCCCTACTTCATCTAATAATTCGGTTGGAAAAGGTCCGCTTCCTACACGTGTGCAGTAGGCTTTAAATATGCCGTATACTTCACCTATATGTTTTGGAGCAACGCCTAAACCTGTACAAGCTCCTGCTACAAGTGTAGTAGAAGATGTTACAAAAGGATATGTTCCGAAATCAACATCAAGCAAAGAACCCTGTGCTCCTTCGGCCAACACCCGCTTACCATTCTGAATAGCTTCATTTATCATGTACTCGCTATCCACCAACTTTAAAGTGCGCAGATAATCTACAGCATCAAAGAACAACTGCTCCTGCTCACCAAGTTCAAGCTGCTTTCCGTAGAACTCAACCATTTTGCGATGACGGCTAACAAGCTTATCATAGCATTCCTGGAAATCATCTGAAAGAATATCGCCGACACGTAATCCTACTCTTCCTATTTTATCCTGGTATGTCGGGCCGATACCTTTTAAAGTAGAACCTATTTTCCCGCTTCCCAGTGCTTCTTCGGATACTTTGTCGAGCACCTTATGAGATGGGAGTATTAAAGAGGCTTTTTTGGAAATGAAAAGGTTTTGGGCAGCATCCACGCCACGGTCTGTCAGCTTTTGCATTTCAGTTTTGAATACGATAGGATCCAGCACAACGCCATTCCCTATTATATTCTGAATATGCGAATGGAATATACCAGATGGGATCTGGTGCAGCACATGCTTTGTTCCTTCAAACTCCAGCGTGTGACCTGCGTTAGGTCCGCCCTGAAAACGGGCTACAATGTCATAGGTCGGGGCCAGAACATCGACGATTTTGCCTTTACCTTCGTCGCCCCACTGTAAACCTATTAAAATATCAACTGCCATTTATGTGTTTAGTAAATTGATTCCTTTAAGAATTGCGCTGCAAAGTTATCATTTTCTGCAATGGTAAAAATTGCGTTTAGTTTAGTAACGATCAGCAGCTTTCGAATATGATCAGATGGCTTTATAAGCACTAACTCCCCGCCTCTGTTTCGGAACTTGGTTAGCAGCGACACCAGAACACCCATACCGCTGCTATCCATGAAGCGGACATTAGAAAGGTCGACGGCGCAGAGCATTAGCTTCCCCTCCTGCAGATTATCAACTTCTTCGATCATCTGCTGTGTATCGGTACCGGCAATCAGGTCACCTTCCAACCTTATAAACAGGATATCATCCTTCTGCTCTATCAGATACTTCATGGCGTAGTTCCTCCGTAGCTTTTTTGGCGCGGCAATCACCGCAAACACCGTATAGATTTAGGGAGTGATGCAAGATATGAAAATTTAACAGCTCCCCTACCATCGTTTGTATATTATGAATACGTGGGTCACAGAACTCTACCACCTTATGGCATTCTGTACAAATCACATGGTCGTGCTGGCGATAGCCGTACGATTTCTCATACTGGGCCAGGTTACGGCCAAACTGGTGCTTACTCACAAGGTCGTTCTCTACCAGCAGATCCAGGGTATTGTATACTGTGGCCCGGCTAACACGATAGTTTTTGTTCTTCATGCTGATATAGAGCGATTCTACATCAAAATGCCCATCCCGGGAGTATATTTCTTCCAGGATAGCATAACGCTCCGGCGTCTTCCGCAGCCTTTTGCTCTCCAGGTAGGCGGTAAAGATCTTCTTTACCTCTTCAAATTTGTTATGATCTAATGCCATTATTCTATCCTTATCACAAATGGTGCCGCAGCACTAATCAAAACGTTCTGCTGTTAATACACCGTTTACTTTACTCATGCGCTGAATCAGCTTCTCCAGATGGCTGGTGTCATTTACAAACACCATGATATTACCTTCGAATATGCCATCGTTCGAATCAATTGTAATAGAGCGCATATTTACTTTTAAACTTGTGGAGATGATCTTGGTCAGGTCGTTTACCAGACCAACCCTATCCGTACCTTTAATACGAATACCAGCCAGGAAAGCGAGCTCCTTCTGATCTGTCCATTTGGCCTTGATCACTCTGTTGCCATAATTAGACATCAGCTCCATCCCTTCTTTGCAATTTGTGCGATGAATCTCAATCTCATCATCTTCTGTCTGGAATCCGAAAACATCGTCTCCCGGAATCGGATTACAGCACGTTGCCACCCTGTACTCCATGTTGGATGTCTTCTCGCCGATCACCAACATGTCAGAGTTAACACCGCGTATCTTCTGCACTTCTTTGTCAAAGGTTTTAGGCTCTAACATGGAGGTAGCTTTGTCTACAGCAGCTGTAAAGATAACCTCCTTGATATTTTTAATATCAATATGGCCGGTTGCTATTCTATAATAGAGGTCCTGCAGGGTAGGCACATTAAAGAAAGCCATCAGCTTATTCATATTGTTGTGCGTATCCTGCACTTCCAATAGCTCCAAGCGGCGATCAAGCATGGCTTTACCTTGCTCTGCTCTATTCTTACGCTCTTCCCGAAGCGCCTCTTTTATCCTGGACCTGGCCCGAGAGGTAACTACATACTGCAGCCATTCTTCGTTTGGCTTCTGCTTCTGAGAAGTTAATATTTCAACCTGGTCACCGTTCTTTAGTTTATAGCTAAGCGGTACCAGTTTCTGATTTACTTTCGCACCAAGACATTGTAAACCAATCTGGCTATGTATCTCAAATGCAAAATCAAGGGCTGTAGCTTTATCAGGAAGTATAATAAGTTCGCCTTTGGGCGTAAACACAAACACTTCTTCCACGAACAGGTTCTTCCGGAACTCATCCATAAATTCAAGTGCATTGGCTGTATTATTTTCCAGCATATCACGCACTTTATTTATCCAGACCTCCAGGCCAGACTCAGAGGCTGCACCTTCGGCTTTATACTTCCAATGCGCAGCATATCCCCTTTCTGCAATCTCATCCATTCGCTTGGTGCGTATCTGCACCTCTACCCACTGGCCAGACTTACTCATCACGGTGGTGTGCAATGATTCATAGCCATTGGCCTTAGGTGTGTTTACCCAGTCACGCAGGCGGTCCGGGTTAGGCTGGTAAAAATCCGTGATGATCGAATATACCTGCCAGCAGGCCGCCTTTTCATTTTCTAACGGAACATCTAATATAATACGGATGGCAAACAGGTCATAGATCTCATCAAAGGTGATGTTCTGTTTCTTTATCTTTTTTAAAATAGAGTAAATAGATTTTGGCCTGCCTTTGATATTGAATTTGAAGCCATACTTGCTAAGTTCCTCCTCAATTGGAGATATAAAATCTTTAATGAACTTGCTGCGGGCACTACGCGTCTGACGTATCTTATTGGAGATATCTTTATACGTATCCGTGTCTGTATACTTTAGATACAAGTCTTCGAGCTCTGATTTGATAGCATACAGACCAAGCCTATGTGCCAGCGGAGCATACAGATACATGGTTTCAGATGCAATCTTCAGCTGCTTATGGCGCGGCATACTATCCAGGGTACGCATGTTGTGCAACCTGTCTGCCAGCTTGATAAGTATAACCCGCACATCATCGCTCAGCGTGAGCAGCATCTTACGGAAGTTCTCGGCCTGCTGGGAGGTTCCGTAATCGAACACTCCGGAAATCTTGGTAAGCCCCTCAATGATCTTAGCTACGCTAGGGCCAAACTCGCGCTCAATATCCGCGATTTCCATTTCCGTATCCTCTACCACATCATGCAGCAGGGCAGCAACAATAGAGGTCGTACCCAGCCCGATTTCCTCAACGGCAATTTGGGCTACAGCTAAGGGGTGTAGAATATAAGGCTCTCCGGATTTACGACGCATGTCCTTATGCGCTTCTACCGAGGTATTAAATGCTTTCTTGATAATTTTGGCATCGCCATCCTTCAAGAAAGGTTTTGCATACCGTAATATTCTTCTGTAGTGTCTTAAGATCTCTTTGCGTTCTGCTTCCGGATCAATCATTGTAACCATATTCTATCAATGCATAAGCGTATGCCTATTACTGCATGCTTACTATATAAGTATAAGTAGGTAGCGGCTTTATAAGTTTCAAATATAATGATTATAAACTGCATCCAATAACATCCTGTGCCAAAGCGAGTATGCAACTCCGGCTATATCCAGAGAAAAAAATATTTGAAAAATTTTCAAGGGAGGTATTGCATTTAAAATTTCGTTGCTTACCTTTGCATCACTATTACAAACAAGCACACTTCAAGCGGATGTGGCGAAATTGGTAGACGCACTAGACTTAGGATCTAGCGCTGCGAGGCATGGGGGTTCGAGTCCCTCCATCCGCACAAACAACACGAACCCTCAACAGCCATTGTTGGGGGTTTGTTTTTAGTAGGTATTTCTAAAATCTTAAATTCTATAAGCCTTGAATATTACATTAAACCAAACCGACAGCACCAATGCGCAACTGAAGGTGGTACTGGAAGAGGCGGACTACGCACCGAAAGTAGACCAGCAGGTAAAAGAATACAGCAAAAAAGCCCAGATCAAAGGCTTCAGACCTGGTAAAGTGCCTGCCGGGCTTGTAAAGAAAATGTATGGCAAAAGCATTCTTGTAGAGCAAATCAATAAGCTGCTACAGGAAGAGATCTCTAAATACATTAAGGACAACGATGTAAAGCTTTTAGGTGAGCCACTACCTGAGCCTAGCCAGGAGCAGATCGATTGGGATAACCAGAAAGAATTTGAATTCAATTACGCAGTAGGTCTTCTTCCGGAAATCAACCTTCCACTTGATAAGAGCGTAGAGGGTTACGCAATAGAAGTTGATCAGAAGACAATTGACGAAGCTTACGAAAACCTGAAGCGCCAGTTCGGCAAAACAGTAAATCCTGAGACATCAGAAGAAGGTGACTTTATCTCTGGAGAACTGAAGCAGGTAGATGGTGAGTTTCAATCTAAAACGCTTATACCTACCAACCGTGTAGTAGAAAGCAAAGAGAAATTCGTTGGCGTGAAAGAAGGCGATGTTATCAAATTTGATATCCGTAAAACTTTCGGAGACGATAATGCCGCTCTTGCACATGTTACCGGTCTTGGAAAAGATGTAGTTGCTGACCTTAACG
Source organism: Pontibacter sp. MBLB2868 (assembly GCF_051904785.1). Lineage (NCBI taxonomy): Bacteria > Pseudomonadati > Bacteroidota > Cytophagia > Cytophagales > Hymenobacteraceae > Pontibacter > Pontibacter sp. MBLB2868. Next base: position 2,855,358 of record NZ_CP196710.1, read on the forward strand.
GTGAGTTTGAATTTACAGTAGACAAGATCAACCGTACAGAAGCTGCTGAGCTTAACCAAGAACTTTTCGACAAGCTTTTCGGTAAAGACGAAGTAAAGTCAGAAGAAGAGTTCGACGCTAAGATCCGTGAAACGATCAAGGAGAACTATGACCGTGAGGCGGACAACCTGTTATACCGCAACATTATCGATACACTAGTTGATAACGTTAATGTAGAGCTTCCTACTGAATTCTTCAAGCGTTGGATCCAGGTTACGAACGAAGGCAAGTTAACTGCCGAGCAAATCGAGGAGAACTTCGATAAGTATGTTCGTGAGCTGAAGTGGTCTATGATCAAGAATAAAGTAGTAGAGGAGAATGAACTTAAAGTGAGCAACGAGGAAGTTGTGAAAAGCACAAAAGAGAAAATGCTTGCTCAGTTCAACATGCCTGAAATACCTGAGGAACTGGCAGAAAGCATGAATAATTATGCAAACCAGTACCTACAGCAGGACAATGGCCGTAACTACATTAATGAGTACGAGCAATTGCTAGCAGAGAAAGTGCTCGCTAAACTTAAGGAGCAGATGACTGTTGTAGAAAAGACAGTTACAGCAGAGGACTTCAAAAATATGTCGTTTGAATAAGAACGCGTATTAACTATATTTACAAAAAAGGTCCTTTTTTAAGGACCTTTTTTTATTTTTGAGTAAACCGTAAACCTAAACACATATGTTTAACAAAGACGAGTTCCGGAAATTTGCCGTAAAAGGCCAGGGCATGAGTAGCCTGGGCGTAGACCAATATATCCACCACGTGGAAAGCAGAGCAATGCATACTGTTGAAAGTATGACACGTTCTGTGATTGAGGAACGCCCTACTAACTTCCGTGAGATTGACGTGTTTTCACGCCTTATCATGGACCGCATCATTTTTCTTGGTACACAAGTAGACGATTTTATTGCTAACATCATCACGGCGCAGTTGCTTTTCCTGGAGTCAGCAGACGCAAAGAAAGACATACTGCTCTATATTAATAGTCCGGGTGGCTCTGTATATGCTGGTCTGGGCATTTATGATACGATGCAGTATGTAAGCCCGGATGTTGCTACGATCTGTACAGGCCTTGCAGCATCTATGGGTGCCGTATTGCTGGCAGGCGGAGCAGCTAACAAGCGTTCCGCGCTTCCACATGCCCGCGTTATGATCCACCAGCCAATGGGTGGTGCACAAGGTCAGGCGTCTGATATTGAGATTACCGCTAGAGAGATCCTGAAGCTGAAAAAAGAGCTTTATGAGATCCTGGCGCAGCACTCAGGTAAATCGTACCAGGAAGTGTATGACAATTCTGATCGTGACTATTGGATGAAAGCCGATGAAGCCAAAGAATACGGGCTGATTGATGAAGTGTTGACACGCAAGAAAGCTTAAGTGTACCATAAACAGTACTTTAAACCCCACTCCGGATTAGCCCGGAGTGGGGTTTTTGTTTACCAAGTGTCCTGTTTTAACCCCATTCATACTCTTTTCCGTAGTAAATTACCATAACAACAGAAAAATTATCAACATCTGACTGTGGATATCCTTTTAACACAACTATCTACTAATCATAACATTAACTAAAAATAGATAAATATAAATTCTAAAATTTAAACCCTGTTTTTAATATTATAGTAAAAATTGCATTTAAGAAATTATGCCTGTATAATTTTTCAATTTTGTACCTTTGCTTTTAGACTTTGGTAAACAGAGTCTATATTATTTGGATCAATCGTTTCATATGGCTGAAATTACTTGCTCATTTTGCGGCAAAAATAAAAAAGATGTATCGGTGATGATTTCCGGTATCAACGCTCACATCTGTGATCGCTGTATCGGGCAGGCACAGCAGATTTTGAATGAGGAGAACAAAATACGCGCTAACAGCCGTACTCCGAAATTCAACCTGATGAAGCCGAAAGAGATGAAGACTTACCTTGATCAGTTTGTTGTTGGTCAGGATGAGGCTAAGAAGGTCATGTCAGTTGCTGTGTATAACCATTACAAACGCCTGATGCAGCCAGCCGAAGCTGAGGACGATATTGTGATCGAGAAGTCAAACATCATCATGGTTGGTGAAACAGGTACCGGTAAAACTTACCTGGCGCGCATGATGGCTGGTATTCTACAGGTTCCGTTCTGTATTGCAGATGCAACAGTACTTACAGAGGCCGGTTATGTGGGAGAGGATGTGGAAAGTATACTTACCCGACTGCTGCAAGCTGCAGACTATAATGTAGAATCAGCGGAACGTGGTATAGTTTACATTGATGAGATAGATAAAATTGCCCGTAAAAGCGATAACCCTTCCATTACCCGCGATGTAAGCGGCGAGGGTGTACAGCAGGCATTACTTAAATTATTAGAGGGTACTGTAGTAAATGTTCCGCCGCAAGGTGGCCGTAAGCACCCGGAGCAGAAAATGATCACCGTAAATACGGAGAATATACTATTTATCTGCGGCGGTGCCTTTGTAGGCATCGACAGGTTAATTAAAAACCGCCTGAACACCCGCCCTATTGGTTTCTCAAAATCCAAGCAGGATGACTCTGAAGAGGGCGAGAATTTCCTGAGATATTTATCAGCGCAGGATCTTAAGAACTTTGGCCTGATACCGGAACTGATCGGACGATTACCAGTGGTTACACATCTTAACCCACTGGATAAGGAAACCTTACGCCTTATACTTTTAGAGCCGAAGAACTCTATTGTAAAACAGTATAAGCGACTGTTCGAGATGGAGGATATTAACCTGAGCTTTGATGAGGGTGCCCTGGAGTATATCGTAGAGAAGGCAGCAGAGTATAAGCTTGGTGCACGTGGTTTGCGTTCGATTTGCGAAGGTATCATGACAGACGCCATGTTTGAGTTGCCATCTGAGGAAGGCACAAAAGAACTGCTTATTACAGGTGATTATGCCCGTGAGAAGTTTGAAAAATCAAGCCTCAAACAATTGAAAGTAGCTTAACCGAAAGGTAGTCCATAAAAGCAGAAGCCCCGCTCATTACAATGAGCGGGGCTTCTGCTTTTATGGATTTATACTATCTAAGCCTGCCTGGTGTCCAGGTAATTTACCATCAGTTCAGCGGCACGCTCTGCAGTCCGGAAATTACCGATCTTCTTTCGAACAAGCTCATACCCTTCCAGCTGTTTTTTGATGAAATACTTATCAAAAAGCACTTCCTTTAGCTCGGCAACAATCTTCTTGGGAGTAAAATCATCCTGAATCAGTTCGGTTACCACTGGCTTATCGGCAATAAGGTTTACAAGTGAAATATAGGGTACTTTAATTACCCGCTTTCCTATAGCATACGAGATGGTACTTGTTTTATAGCACACTACCTGCGGCACATTAAACAAAGCAGTTTCAAGAGTAGCAGTGCCTGATGTTACTAATGCAGCCTTGGCATGCGCGAGAAGATCATATGTCTGATCGTAGATGATCTTGATGTTAGGATCTTTGTTATACTGCTCGTAATACGATCTGGAAAAGTTTGACACACCGGCCACAACAAACTGATAATCACGGAAAGATGGCAACACGCTGAGCATCACATGCAGCATGTTCTCGATCTCCTGCTTCCGGCTGCCCGGAAGTATAGCAATTATAGGTTTGTTATTATATAACTTGTTCTTAGTCCTGAAATCTGTGGTAGATACATGGTCAGAAACAGAATCGTTTACCGGGTTGCCCACATAATCTACTTTATAATCAAACCGTGCGTAGAAATCCTCTTCAAAAGGCATGATCACGAACATACGATCCACTACCTTTTTGATGTTATGCACGCGTCCCTGGTTCCAGGCCCAGATTTTTGGGGAGATGTAGTAGAACACCTTTATATCCTGCCGTTTTGCAAATTTTGCAACGCGCATGTTAAAACCAGCATAATCTACTAATATCACTACATCCGGTTTCCATGCTTTGATATCGGCTTTACATTCTTTCAGAAAACCCAGAATTTTACGGAGGCTCTTAAAGACCTCAGCAAAGCCCATAAAAGCCATTTCCTGGTAATGATGCACCAGCTCCATACCTGCTTCCTGCATCATATCGCCTCCCCAGCCACGTATCTGGGCCGAAGGGTCCTGTTTAAGGAGTTGCTTTATAAGATTGGAAGCATGTAGGTCACCGGATCGCTCGCCAGCTATAATATAATATTTCATGCAGTACGTGTCCGTTCTGGGCTACCTGTAAAGGCTGTAAAAAATAAGAATGGAATATAGGCTAGATGAATTATTCTTCGCCAAAATACTCTACGTAGTTTCGGGGTGTTTCGTATAATTTCAGGCTATGTAATTTTGCCCTGCCAGCAGAAATTTCAGAAATATGTGGCTCCAGTATCTTCCAGAACTCAACAACCAGAATCTCTGTACTAGCCAGCTTGCCCTCCATAAAAGGCACATCCATGTTCAGGTTCTTATGATCTACCTTTTCTACGATATGCTTACGGATAAGCAGGCTTAGTTGCTTCAGATCAATCACAAAGCCTGTATCAGGGTCGGGTTTGCCTTTGACAGTTGTTACCAATTCATAATTATGGCCATGCCAGTTCACATTGGCACATGGGCCGAACACTTCTTTATTCTTCGCCAGCGACCAATTCGGGTTATACAGCTTGTGGGCTGCATTAAAGTGCTCTAACCTGCTTACGTAAATCATTTAACCTCTAAAATTGTAATTCTTTTTGAACAGCAAATATACAAAGAAAGGAACACCAAAGAACGAAGTAATGATTCCAATTGGCAGCCCTGCCGGAGGATAAATTATCCGGCTGAGCAAATCGCATATTAACATGAAGAAACCACCTACAAAAGCGCAAAAAAGAAGGTTCGATTTACCTGTAGCCCCTAGCAAACCACGGGTAACATGCGGAATGATGAGGCCAACAAACCCGATCGGCCCTGATGTGGCAACCGCAAAACCAGTAACTACTGAAACTGTAATCAATATTACCCATCGGGTACGTGCTACCCGTACCCCTAAAGCCTGAGCCCGCTCTTCTCCTAGCAGCAAAATATTCAGTTGCTTCTGATAAAAGAAGAAAAATGCAAGTGCCAGCCCCAACACAACCGTAGGATACGGCACAAGGTCCCAGCTGGCACGTTCAAAACTACCCATCGACCAGAAAATAACAGACTTCAGCTTCCCCTCAGAGTCAGACAAAAAAGTAAGCAAACCTACTATTGCAGCCACAAGGGAACTTAGGGCGATACCCGCCAGAAGGAGTTGCGCCGGAATCAATTGCCTTTTACGATAGCCAAGCGCTATGACAACCAACGTAACAGCAAAAGCACCTAACAAAGCAAAAACCGGCGGCATGTAAATGCCTGCAATGGATGCATCCACGAAACCAAAAAAAACGATTACAGCACCCAATGAGGCGCCCGATGCTGTACCTAACAAGTATGGATCTGCCAGGCCATTATTAACCATGGCCTGCATCAGATACCCACAAAAAGCCAGTGAGCCACCAACTACCAAAGCCAGCACCAGACGAGGCAGGCGCAGGTGCACAATGGCATAGTGCGTCGTGTTATCTGCGTTGTAAGCAAACAGTGCATCTATCACCGTGTTCATATCCGCATCAAAGGAACCAACCTGTAGCCCCAGCAGGAGGACCACCGCAATTAGTAACAGTGCAAGCAGAAAGTAGAAGGACCTGTGTATCATTGGTAAAGAAAGCCCTCCAACTCCTTTAGGGATTCCACCACGCGTGGCCCTGGCCTGGACATCAGGTCATCGGTGGGCTCATAAATACGGTTGTGCTGATAAGCCTTTATCTTTCTTAGCTCCGGATAAAGGTTAAAGAACCCGGTTTCTAATTCTTCCCTGGTGCCCCCAAGTAGTACATCCGGATTAAGCTTAAGAATATATTCTCTTGTGAGAGCAGGATAAGGCTGGTCAAAAACCTCTTTCACAGCGTTTTCTGCGCCAAGAATATGCAACTTATCCGTCAGGATAGTGTTTTGGCCATAAACGTAAATCGGATCTTTCCAGGTTATAGCCAACACCTGCAGTGGCTGCCCCACTGTTGCGTGCCGCTTTTTAATGGCATTAACTTCCTGCCTGAGCGAATCGGTTAAGGATCGCGCCTGCTTCTCACGCCCCATTATCTTTCCAATATCTTCTAAACCTGTAAAGATGTCTTCTACTGACTCATACTTCTGGTAATAGACAGGAATTCCCAGTTCTTCAAGCTTTGCAGCTACATCCAGTGGCGTGATCCCCTCAAGTGTAAAAATAAGGTCGGGCTTCAGGCCAAGCACCTGTTCATAATCTACGGGGTAATTACTGACAAGCGGCTTACTCATTGCAGCAGCAGGGTAATTATCCTGCGGTGTGCGGGCAATAATACTACTGCTATCCAGTACGGCGTACAGCATCTCGGTCATTGACGAAGCCAATGCAAAAACACGTTCAGGTCTTTCTGCCAGTCTGATCTCCCTCCCCAGGTCATCTTTTAACAAGATTGTTTTCTTTGCTTCTTTCTTAGCATTACTGCCGCAAGCGCACAACAAAAAGCATATCAACAGGAGTGATACTACCCTATGTGTGAAATACTGTGCTTCCCTTTTCAAAGTATAGGTATGTATTGCCAAGGTGGCTTGGTTTATTTTTGTAAATTTAGCGCAATTTCTGTTACAGTTTTAAACACTGATTATGATCGTAGTAACTGGTGCCGCAGGTTTTATCGCAAGCTGTCTTGTAAGTAGACTAAACCAGGCAAATTTTAATGATATAGTAGTGGTGGATAATTTTTCCGTCTCTAAAAAAGAAAATAACCTGAAAGGGAAGAAAATAAAAGAGTTCGTAGACCGCGATACCTTCTTCGACTGGCTCGATTCAAATTATGAGGAAGTTGAATTTATCTTCCATTTAGGTGCCCGCACCGATACAACTGAGTTCAACAAAGATGTATTCGACCTGCTAAACCTGAACTACTCTAAAAAAGTATGGAATGCCTGCTGCGAATACCAGATCCCATTGGTTTACGCATCATCGGCAGCCACCTATGGTGCAGGAGCTTTAGGGTACGACGATGAAGAAGCGACTATTCCGTTGCTGAAACCACTTAACCCATACGGAGAGTCAAAGAATGACTTTGACATTTGGGCATTGGAGCAAACCGCTAAGCCATTCTTCTGGGCCGGGCTAAAGTTTTTTAATGTATATGGCCCTAATGAGTATCATAAAGGTAAAATGGCTTCGGTTATATACCATACTTATAAGCAGATAAAGGAGAAAGGCAGCATGACCTTGTTCCGCTCTCATAACCCTGATTTTGCTGATGGTGAGCAAATGCGTGACTTCATCTATGTGAAAGATGTAGTAGAGGTATGTATGTTCCTGATGCACCACCGCCGCAACTCAGGCATCTATAACTTAGGTTCAGGAAAAGCACGCACATTTATGGCGTTAGCTTTAAATACTTTTGAGGCAATGGGAGTAACACCAGATATCGACTTCATGGATACACCCGAAACTATTCGTGATACCTACCAATATTTTACAGAGGCGAATATGAGCAAGCTGCGGTCTATTGGTTATGACAAACCTTTTTATACTTTAGAGGAAGGCATAAAAGATTATGTACAGCATTACCTGATACCAGGTAAGTATTATTAATCTGTCGTTCAATAAGGTTTCCTTCAGCTAAATTATAACTTATGAAATCACTTTGTTCCATTCTATTTTTTAGTTTCCTAGCCTTTTCGGTTAATGCACAGTCTGTTAGCACGGCTTACAATCAAGCATTAGCTGACTCTTTGGGAGCCGATGAATATGGTATGAAGCCATACGTACTTGTGATCCTTAAAACAGGTAGCAGCAAATTGAACGACCAAAATAAGGTGAGTGAGCTGTTTAGAGGTCATTTAAACAATATTGGTAAACTGGCAGAAGAGGGCAAGCTGGTCGTAGCCGGGCCGCTGGGTAAAAACGAAAAAAATTACCGGGGCATTTTCATTTTCAACACAAAAACTATTGAAGAGGCAAAAGATATGCTTCAGACTGACCCGGCAATAAAAGAAAAGCTGCTAGATGCCGAACTGTATGAATGGTATGGCTCTGCTGCGCTTCCAATGTATTTACCGGCTCATACTAAGATTGAAAAAATCCGGCCTTAACATGGCTGGCATTTTATTTATGGTAAAAGGAGCTGATTGCTCCTTTTACTTTTACTGCCTTTCTAAAACATTAAAATAATACTGATACCTGCGTACGCCCTGTATGCACCGCCCCAACCCCATTGGCTTTGCGGCCATCATAATTCAACGAAATGTTCAGACCGTTACTCAGGCGCTGTTGTACATTAAAGGACCATGTCAGGTTGTTACCCGGGCGCAGGGCATTCAGAATTTCGTAGCCTACATATGTATTCAGGTCGCCGGTATAATCAATGTTTACAAGGCGAAAGTTTGCTGCAACTGTCCGTTTACCTACCTGGCTTAGCTTCGCATCCAGCCCTAACTCGTTAAAGGTCGCTTTCTGCTCTTCATCAGTAGGTGCCAGTTCGTTTTCTCGTAGGGCAAACTGATACGTACCTGTAAACCTGATTTTTGTATTTGGCTGATACGAAAGTTCTGGCGTAAGCTCCTGCGATACGATCTGGAAATTTTTGGACGTAAGAAAATCAGACCTGTTTTCTCTCAGAGCATATACCGCCTGAAACTGGGTGCTCAGCACTTCATTTAAATTCAGCCGGCCAACCAATGTGTGGCTGCCCAAATTACGGGTTTCGGTACCGTTAGCCAGCAAAGACTTCTGCTGGTTCTGTTGGATAGTATACTCTATGCCATACTGTGGGTTGCTTCGGTTATAGTACACTGTATTTCGAAGCGTTTTAGCCATCGATAAAAGAAACTCATCCTCAAAATTTTCACTAAAAGGGTTGAAGCGGTTCCCCAGATCATCATCAGTCGTTTTTTTATCAATGCTTACAAAGCTTAACATTGAAAACTTTGAAGCCAGCCCCTTAACACCATCTTTCCCGCGCCATGTTCTTGGTGTTGTGCTGTTAAGGCGGTAGGTAAACCGGTTGGTGAAAGCATTTATATATTCATCTGTAGGCAGGAATATCTTGATATAGCGTCGCTGGTCAATAGTTTGCGCCTCCAGGTAATCATTGAGGTCATTGGGGTTACCGCCCTCACGCAAATAGTGCGTACCTTGGCCGGGTAAGGTTTCCCGGAAAATAAACACCCGTTTCAGTTCTCTTCCTGTGCCTACAGAATAACTTAACTCAGACCTGAAGCTACCATCCAGAAAACCGGCATTCCAATCTACACGCGACTGCACTGTCTCTTCATCTTTATTGGTAGCTAGCTCTAGTTTACGATAGGTTGCCTGTATGGCCAGGTCACTCTCCGGGCCAAGAAGTGTTTGCAGTATGGCATTATAGGTCTGCCCTATTTCAGGAGCCCCAAGTTCTCCGTTACGGGTCGGGCGTAAGTCTCTCCGATGGCTGTAGTCTACCCTGAACCTGGTATGGGCCGTATCGTTGCTCTCCACATAAACCAGATGCTCTTCAAAATACATTGCTGAACCAGTGATAGAGTCCGTACCCAGGGCTCTTATTTTATTTTTATCAAAGCGATAAATGTAACCAGGTGCAAAACCGCCAAGGTTATACTTCACGCCAACATCTCCCCTATACCACTCCGACTCCTGCTCTCCCTGTTCGCTATTGAGCAGGAAAAAATTATTGCGAAGTTCTATACGACCAAGTTTTTTCCAGGCGTCCAGGTAATGCTGTACCCCATCTAACTGCTCGTCGCGGTGACGACGACTGATGCGGTAATTAAAAAAATTTGCCGCGTCTTTTGCAGCACCAACCGACAGGTTTATGATGTTGTCTTCTGCTTTTGCCAGCGTAGCAGGCAAACTCCAGTCACGGTCAAATTCTATAGGCCGGTAACGGTCAATCGGGATGAAGTTCTGGTCTGTATACTCATAATTAAACGTGCTACTCAACTTATAATCACCCAAAAACTCCATTTCTCTGTTCACTACATTATAGCCAACCCTGATAGCTTTACCACTATCATCCTGCTCATCCAAATCAGAAAAACGATTGAGATCATTCTCTGATGTTGCCGCTTCCACAAAAAAATCTACCCCTTTACTGATCTCATAATTGGTTCCTACAGTAATTAACTGCTTCTTCCGCGGAGTAGGCAATACTCGTAACGGAGCATAGCTCCCTTGCGGAATACCATCCACAGGAGCCACCCATTTATATACACGACCGTTAACGGCATCATTGCTAACAACATAATCCCCCTGCCTGGGACCTACCTCCGTAAAGCGCACATTATAATATGCGTTTTCAGGATCGGTAGCGTACACAAAGATGGTAGCTGCACGCTGGCCACTGTTATACACTGTGTCACGTTTAGCATATAGCACCTGGTTTGGGTCAAAGGCTACACTGTCAGCCCCTGGTATTACAGCTAAATTCAGACTATCGCCTATACTTGCCAACAAGCGCTTTTGCTCATCCTGCAGATCAAGGTTGATGAGATTATTTGGGTTATCTGACTCATTGTAGTAATTGCCGTACACTTTAAGCCGCCCCAGGTTCTGGTAATGGTTAAGGGTATAAATGCCCCGGCTATAGTTTTGATCAGAGTACTCAAAATCTACTTTGATACGGGTATTTTTAGTGATGATGTGGCGCGTGGTAAAAGTGATCTCTGCCTGATTATAGTCAATCACATAATCATAGTCATAGCCCCGCACCAGTAACTTGCCGTCTAAAAAGACACGCTCAGAATTAGCCAGCACAATTATAAACCGTTCATTGTTGGGGCCACGTAAACGGTAAGGCCCAAGCACACCCTCCAGCGCCTGAATAGACTGGGAAGCAAACTTCCCTTTTGATACAGAAGCGGCAACTGCCGTTACCCCCTGGTTTTCCGGTTTGTTTCCGAACACTGTTTCGAAGGCTCCTCCCTGCACATTTTTGTAGTACTGCAAAAAGTAGGAGGGTTTACTTCGTAGCACCACATCACCGGCCGTCAGCTGCCAACGCTTATGGTCAAGTGTGATGTATACTTTGTCGAATTCCTGTAGCTGCTGTGTATTGCCTTCCGGCTGAAACGGGATGTTCTGGTCTGTAATGGCAGCTGTTATACTTATGTCTTCCGTTAACTTACCATCAAGCTGCAGGTTAAGTGCTGAATTAACGAATACATTTTGTGTGTTACCAAAGGATATGCCCCGCGAAATACTACCTGTTTTATTTAGGCCGGGCGTACTAAAGATTTCCTCCTTCGTACTGATATCTTCCTGGTAATAACCTTTTTGAAAAGAAGTCATCTCCAGCTTTGTAATGTCACGCTTAAAAGCTGGCTTTGTGAGGTTCAGGGGCAAGACCCTAAAGCATACCAACACCGAATCCGGTAGCGGCATTTTAGTACCAAGACTATCGGTCACAACGGAATCCGGTGCCGGAAAGTCAGTTAATTTAAACTCATTTCTGCTATAATTGTAGTCAAACCTGAACTGCTCTTTACGTGGATGGTAGAACGTTACTGACTCCGGTGAAAGCGTCAGCGTATCGAGCTGTTGCGGCTTCTGGGTTAAGCTTATCCATTTGCAGCGCTGATTACTGAACGAGGACTGAGCTAAGAGCGGCATGCTTAGCCAGAACAGCATAAAAAGCATGTACAGCCCTCTCCTACTCATGCGTTTGCCAGCGGTAAAGAAATATAAAACGCAGTACCTTTCCCTTCTTCTGATTCAAACCAGATTCGCCCTCCAGCATTTTCGATTCCTCTTTTTGCTACTGCCAGGCCTATACCCGAACCTGTATACTTCGTACTGAAGTTGGGAATAAAAACTTTACCTTTTATCTCCTGAGGAATACCGCTACCATTATCCTTTATTGTAATAAGCACAGAATGGTCAGGCTTAATCTCCAGCCCTATCATGATCAGGGGCTTTCGACTGGCAGGTACTGCTTGTATTGCATTCAGCAGCAAGTTATTAAATGTACGCACCATCAGGTTTTCATCTGCCACAACAATTGCCTCTTCCACTTCAAATTCAGTGCGAACAATGGCAGTAGCCGGGTCGTTGTGCAGGTCAACAGATTTACGTAGCGTAGCCGAGATATTTATCTGCTCCTGTTTTGGCTCCGGCATGGAGGTAAAGCTGGAGAAAGAAGTTGCAATATCACTCAGTATATTGATCTGTGTGATCAGAGTATGAGAAATTTTCTCGATCAGTTGTTCAGTATTCGGTTTCTTCTCCGCTATTGCCTTCTGCAGGTACTGCAACGATAGCTTCATCGGGGTCAGCGGGTTTTTAATTTCATGAGCTACCTGCCTTGCCATCTCACGCCATGCTGCTTCTTTTTCCTGCATTGCCAGATCTTCCTTGTTCTGCTCCAGGGTCAATAGCATACGGTTGTATTCGTTTACCAACATCCCAATTTCATCGGCCCCCTCATAAGCCAGCATTTCATTCTTACCAGTAAGAGAAGTATGTTTCAACTTGCCTGCCAACATGCGCAAGGGTACTGTTAACGCCCTGGAAGCGAAAAAGGTAAGTACCATAAACATAATAAACATGACCGTGAAAATATTCATCGTAGTTGTTATCAACTCAATCAGTTTCAGGTCTAGTTGCTGTTCCGAATCAAAAAACGGGATTCCGATAAATCCTATCAGCTCGTTAGGTTTAGCCTCACTACGAAGTGGCAGATAAACGGCATTAAAAGCAAGGTGGCCGGCTTGTTCCTGTAATAAAACTCGTAGCGCCTGCCTTTCGGAAATTGCAGCATAAGCCTGAGGGTTGATAAGTTTAGATAATAAGCCAGTTTCAAAGATCAACGGTTGGCTGGTTACCAATAACCTGCCGTTACGATCATACAAGTTAACGTCTGCCTCAGACAGGGCTGCTATATCCGCTATCTTCTTCCGGAGTTCTTTCCCGCTCTCCATCATTTTGTCGTTCAGCAGCCTGCTCAGGTTTTCCTGTATGGCTTCCCCGCGCTGTTCGTACGTGGTCATTAAGTCTTTTTTATAGGATGCGGTGACTAGCCCTGCAATGGTAACGCTCACCAATAGCAATGGAAGCAGGATACCAAAATTCAGGAAGAGCTGGATCTTAGTACTGAAGTTAGGGCTAAACTCTCTGATCTTGTGCCGCTGTACCAATAAGTAAAACAAGCCCATTAGAATTAACCCTGAAGTAAAGGCAAGGAATAAAAATGAAAAGTTAGACAGCACCTCGCGCCCTCCATATTTCTCAGTTGTTATGATCAGAATATTACCATCATTCCCTTTAACCCCTAAATGGTGAAAATTACCATGACTCATGCCTTGCCCAAACAACTCGGGTTGCTGAATCAACTTTCGATTAAAATTTGTAGCGTAATCATACTCTCCCTCGCTATACCATAGTTTGCCTTTTTTGTAAATGGCATAGCTGAGCATATCAGTCCTGAATGTCTTGGAGTAGTTCTGATCGACGAGTAACTCTGGGACAACACTGTTTGGCAACATTTTTTTAAGCGTGAGTTGCAAAACAATTGTGCCGCGCTGGAAATTACCGATGGGTATCTGTATTAATTTAAAATACGTCCGGGCATTGTAGCGGGTAGGATCCTTTATCAGAAACAAATTAGGCCGTTCGGTGCGGGTATCAGGCCTATCATACTTACGAAGGAGTTCCTGAAGGGTCGCAGCTGTTGTATCGGCACTTTCTAAAGTTTGCCCACGGCCATCGAATAAAAGTACATTCGTTTCATACTTATCAAAATAATCCTTGAGATATTGTTTAGTTATCTTACGCTTTATAAAACTGGCATCCACATAGGGGCCCATCATTTTCATCTGGATCAAGGCATCCGAAGCGATCTTTTCAGAAACATCATCCAAGAGATACTCCCCAAGCACATCATTATCCTGCAACAGATTAAATGCCAGCTTCTGCTTATACACCTTCAACTCGTTCTGGTAATGGGTGTATAATGCGAAAGCCCCAACAATCGCACTTACCATAACTACCAGGAAAAAGAAAAGATATGTTCTGTAAGGAAAACTTACTGCACGGTTACTGTGTGCAGATAAAATAATGATAAACCAGAAGCCTGAGCCTATCAGAATAACCGTAAGCAACTCCTCCTGAAGGAAGAACAAAATACCTATCAGCAGAACAGTAATAAGTAACAACGTCCTGTAGGCCCATGCTTTGCTAACCTTTTGTAACAACACCGTCACCACAGTACTTAAAGTATAAGTGAACATGCACAAAGCAAGGGTATGGATGGTCATCACCGCATAGATTATTATCTTGTACTTTGTGAAATTGAGGGATTGCGTGACATCCAGAACCAGGGGGGAGTTGTGATATATACTGTGATAAAATAGGTAGAGTACCGCCAGCAGAAGATAGAGCCCTAGCATGCACCAAACCATGGCCGACATAGCCTTGTCCTGAGAATAGATTTTCAGCTGTGCCAGCACTCTGTTTTTTCGGAATAGGTATAGCCCTATGCCGGCCACTGTTGCCAAAAGCAGCATATTAAGTGCCAGATCGCCAACAGAGGGAGACCAGAAAGAGGCTGCATATAGCCGGGGATCAAACAACTCTGCTTCAGAAATTGAAAACGGAAGGTCGAAAACCAGCAGCAAAAGCCTGTAGATTACTAGCAGGATCAGAAAAATTGCACCCCCTTTACCATATTGCATTTTACTGCCAAAGTGCTTTAACAGGGCAAAACAAAACAGCACAAAGAAAAAAGAACCAAATGTGAGCAGAATAAGCTGTAAATCTTTGGTTCGGCTCTGCTCCTGCTGCCCTTCGAAATCTACCGCAAAAAGGAATTTATTATCTGGGGTATGCACTACTGGAAATGAGGTTGCCTGATCCAGTTCGAGGTTTGCGCTTATGCCTTTGAGTACTTCATCTTTGAGCTGTGGGTACAACTCCGCTTGTGTCCGGCTATTTACTTTAAGTGGGATACACACATAAATATGATAGTTGCGAAAGATATACGGAA
The DNA here is from genome assembly GCF_051904785.1 of Pontibacter sp. MBLB2868. NCBI lineage: Bacteria > Pseudomonadati > Bacteroidota > Cytophagia > Cytophagales > Hymenobacteraceae > Pontibacter > Pontibacter sp. MBLB2868. The sequence goes on from NZ_CP196710.1 coordinate 2,870,390, forward strand.
CTACAATAAATGAACCGTATTCACTTCTAACAGCTGTAATAGAAGAAGTATGATTAAGAGTTTCTAAATCCGGAACAACGGCATGGTCTGACCAGAAAACCAGTTGATCTCCCTGATATATAAAGGTAGGATAATCTGTTTTCTTGATGAGCTTCGAAAAAGAAACCCTTTCGTTTTTTAGATATTTACTGAGTTGTGATGCGTCTTTTTGAGCCTTGTGGATACAGGCATTTGTTCGCGAGACAATAGTAGATAGTTGAGCAGCCTGATCTGTAACAGGGTTTACAGTAGGGAAATTAAAATGCAGTGCTGCTGTAGCCAAAAAGCAAAGCAGCGCAGCAATAAGTAATATAAGGGGAGTTACTTTCCGTTTCAAAACATTGGATTATCTACGAATTTAAACAAAAACGCAAGATAACCTCTATAGATTCAAACGGAAATTAGCGTCTGCTATAGTTAGAATCATAGTCTACGCCTGCAAAAAAGTAAAGCATCAGGATACGGGCGTATCTAAACAACAGCGGGGTAGTTAGTAATATGATACCTGCTACGACCGAAAGATACACCCACGTTGGCGGATCATTTGCTAAATAATACAGCAGTACACCAACCACAAGCACAATCCCGACTGACAAACCGTAACTAATATACATTGCTCCCCAAAAAAGGCCTAGCTCTGTTTCGTAATACAGACCACAAACCGGACAGCTTTTATGCATTTGGTCAAACTTGCGCAGGTTAAGAAAAGAATGAGTAAATACATCTCCTTCTCTACAACGCGGGCAACGACAATCAAGAATTGCGCCTACTTTGCTCGGTTCAGGCATTTTTATTTCTGCCGTACTTATACCACAAAAGCCCCACTGCACCAATAAGTACATACGGAACTACCATTAGGTATAAAATGCCAGTATTTAAACCTGAGCCTACTTCCGACTCCGGATTTTTGCTTCCTGTACCAACATTCGATTCTACAGTAGCACGGCACATAGCACACTGGCTATAGGCATTAGATGTAGTAAAAGCGAATGCAAAAACTAAACAGAAAATGGCTAGTACTCTTTTTATTCTAAGCTTCATTACTTTAAAACAGTTAAGTTAGCTTACAGGTTTCAGGTGTAATAAGGTGAAATTAGCAAATATACCAGTACACCTGTCACAGCGACATATAACCAGATCGGGAATGTCCATTTAGATATACGGCGGTGCCTGACCAACTGGTTAGTAATTCCAAAATATACTGAAAGCAATACAAGAGGAACAATAGCGATGGCCAGTACAATATGCGTTAGAAGTATAAAATAGTATATATACTTTAAGGCTCCATCTCCACCAAATACAGTTCTATCACCTAGAAAATGGTATGTAACATAAGATACCAGGAAAATAGAAGATAAGCCAAATGCTGTCAGCATAGAGGCTCGGTGTCCTTTTATGTTGCCTTTCCTGATGTTATAATACCCAACAAGTAATGCTATAGCTGTAAGTGAGTTAAGTATAGCATGCAAAGCAGGTAAATAAGAGACATCAACATTACTCTCACCAGACTTTGGTAAAAAGAATAAGATAGCAACCACGACAGGAATAGCTACTGATAATAAAGCAATTACAGTAAGAACTTTTTTATCGTTGCTGCTTGTTAGTTGCGCGTTATTTGTTTTTACTGTATTCATCTAACAACACATTAATTTCAAGAATAAGCCTGTCTACTTCATCCGGATCAGTACCATCATATACTCCTCTGATATGATGCTCTTTATCAACGAGCATGAATTTTTCACTATGAATAAAATCCTGCTGCCCCTGCACTTTCTGCACAGGCAAGTAAAAGCCATTCTGCGCCAGGGAATAAATACTGTCTCGCTCACCGGTTAACAAAAACCATTTTCCATTCATAGCCCCATACTGTTCTGCATAGTTCTTAAGAACTTCTACAGAATCATGCTCAGGATTAACAGTAAATGAAACAAGCTTAATTGTAGGATTGTTTTTGTAGGCTTCCTGAACTCGAATCAATTGAGAAGACATTTTCTTGCACACACCAGGGCATGTCGCAAAGAAGAAATCGGCTAAATAGATAGCATTTTCCAGCTCAGAAGACTGTGTTACGATCTTTCCTTGTTGGGAGGTAAATTTGAAATCAGGAACCTGGTGGAAGATTGTATCTCCTTTCTCATTTAAAACTACTTCACCTGAATCATCAGTTACCGGGAAATATGTATTTAGAGAAAAGTGGTGCTCTCCAAAAACGGAGATAAATATAAAAACGAAAATAGGCACTAATAATAGGATACCTAATATTAGTGCCTTTACATTACTCATTATAATAAGATCTAATTAAAGTAATTTGTTACTGATTCAAAGTAGTAACTTCCTTCTGAAATCAAAGCAACCATTAGCCATACTATCAATGCCATTGGTATCAAAACTGACCATATCAAAGCCTTTACTTCATGCTTTAAGTGCATGAACTCAGCAACAATGTAGAAAGCTTTAAATATTGTAAGTATAATAAAGATGGCGTTTCTGGCTGTACTTGCTTCCATAAAGAAAGCGAATATGAATTCAAGGGAAGTCAGGCCTACCAGTATAGCAAAAGTTCTCCAGATAGCTTTTGTTTGTGCCTTGGGTATTTCACCAGTTTGGTGAAAATCATTATCATGATGCGTTGCCATATATGCTGTATGTTTTAGGAAGCTTTATGAATGTTCTATTCCAGCTTCTATTACAGTTATTTTTAATTCAGTATTATATTAAATCAGGTAGAAGAATGTGAATACAAATACCCACACGAGGTCTACAAAGTGCCAGTAAAGACCAACCTTTTCAACCATTTCATAATGCCCACGCTTGTGGTAAACACCATTAACAGTGTTAATAAAGATCATGATTAACAGCACAACTCCTGATAATACGTGCGTGCCATGGAATCCTGTAATGAAGAAGAACAGGTCGGCAAACAAGGGAGGACCATATTGGTTGATAGTAAGATTAGCACCGATTATACGCGTACCATCAGCTAACATCATACCTTCTTCGGTACCTGTAATAAAGTGAGACCACTCCCAAGCCTGGCAACCTAAGAAAGTACTACCAAAAAGGATTGTCCAAAGTAACCACTTCTGCACATCGTTCTTATCCATTCTATGACCAGCTTCCACAGCAAGAACCATAGTTACTGAACTTAGGATAAGGATCATCGTCATTAAAGCCACAAAAGCCAGAGGAAGATCAACACCATGAAAACCAGGGAAAGCATTAAATACTTTTTCAGGGATAGGCCACCACTGTGTGGAGAAAGTAAAAGCTTCCGCTTCACCTGTATAAGGCAGGTGTTTGTGACGGGATAATCCATAGACAATCAAGAATGCACCAAACGTAAATGCATCCGACAGCAGGAAAAACCACATCATTAGTTTTCCGTAGCTCGCTTTTAAAGGCTCGTTACCACCGTCCCATGTACCTGATTTAGGTGCTTCCAGCGTAGTTGAAGTAGACATAGTTTATATAATGAAAAAAACGTGTTTAGTGATTAATTCTTAAGAATATGTACAAATATAGCCAAAGTCCTCCTAAAAAGTGCCAATAAATAGTACACAACTGTATACGCAGCATATTTTTAGAATGTACTTTATATCTGAGGCTACTTACTAATGTTATGGCTAAAAATATAAGCCCTGTTATCAGGTGGAAACCATGCACCCCTGTTAATACATACAGGAATGAACCAGCAGGGTTTGCCTGGGCTCCTCCAAAGTAAATGTTTTCACTTACAAGTGCTGCCCATCCGTTCCATTGCCCAACCAAAAATGCAATACCAAGAATAGCAGTTAAAACTAAAGCAAGCTTCAGGCTCTTTAGATTGTCTTTTTTAGCAGAAGTATAAGCCCATTGCATTGTAACACTACTCAACAAAATAACTATTGTGTTAACCAACATGATGGTTGGTAAATCAAACTCAAGCCAATTGCCTTCTTCCCTCCTAACGATGTATGCACTTGTAAAAGCTGCAAACATCATAATTATGCTAATAATAATCAACCACAGCGAAAACTTTAATGGGTGTACGCCAACGACTGATTTATTCTCTTCTATACTATTACCAACCATATCTAAAGACTAACTTTATCTAACACAAAGGCAATCTGCACAATAGGCAGATATAAAAATGAGCCAAACATAATATTCATTGCTGCCTTTTTAGTGCAGGTACGCATGAGATAAAAAGTTTGAGCTAAAAACAAGACACCACAAACCACGGCAATCATAGCAGAAGTTGCTCCTGTCATTCCAAATTGTAATGGCAATAAACTCAAAGGGATTAGCACCAAGGTATAGATCATGATCTGAATTGCTGTCTTCAAATTTTTCCCACCAGCAGTAGGAAGCATTTTGAAACCAGCTTTTTTATAATCGTCATCTAAAACCCATGCGATAGCCCAAAAATGAGGGAACTGCCAGAAAAATTGTATTCCAAAGAGTATAATCGCTTCGATCTCTATCGCTCCTGTAGCTGCAACCCATCCAATCAGTGGAGGCATGCCACCTGGTATCGCACCAACAAATACACAGATCGGATTGATACGCTTTAAAGGTGTATAAATAAACCCATAAAGAACCAGCGACAGCAAGGATAACGCTGCTGTGAGCGGATTGAAATACAGACCTAATAAAGCTGTTCCAGAAATCCCTAACAAAGCACAGAAGACAGCAGCCTCCCTGATACTTAATTGTCCGGTAGGTAACGGCCTTTTAGCAGTCCGTTTCATTAGTTTATCCAGATCCTTTTCCAGGATCTGATTAATTATATTCGCTGAACCTGTTACCAGTAAGCCCCCTAGCATCACTAATGCTATATCAATATATGCCGCACCAGGGTAACCTAATATAAAACCTATGGCACTAGAAAAAGCTACTGTAAAGCTTAACCTGAATTTAAGAAGCTTGAAATATGCAGATGCTTTATGAGCCATAAAAAATTGTAACGACAGTGTTTCTCTACTTTCTAAATTCATTAGTTAGTAACTGCTACTGTGTTTTTAGACGCCTTTTTAGAGGCGTAATGATAAATAATAAGTAATTGAAACTGCACGCCAAAAAGGAGTGCCGCAAAAGTAAGGTGCAATGGCTGAAGAAAAGGTGGTATAGCAAAATATGCCATAATTATACCGAATATAATTTCCAGTACCACTATCAAAAGCATGATCGTTGTCAGGTTTGATAAAACCCTGTCCCTTACTTGGTAGAGTAATACTGCTAAGTATAGGTGCAATGCGAGTATTAAGATTGAAAAAGAGCGGTGTATCAGAAAACCAACACCTAAATTATCAACCCAAGCTGCTCTGTTGCTTCCATTCATCATGTAAGAAATAAGATCAATCTCTTCTCTTACCTGAGTACCAAGCAATATTTGTATAAAAGTAGTTAATGCAACAATCCAAAGAACGATGTTAATCTTACCTGAATAGCTAATATGCCTTTCAAAAGAATCTTTTTGAGTTCGTGTTACAGCATATTGCAGTGTAGCAACTATCAGCAGTGCAAGCGCCATGTGTATAGTTACTGTTACAGGTAGTAGATTGGTTGACACAACAATTGAACCTAACCAACCTTCCAGTCCAACTGCAACAAATGCGCCTAATGCCAAAAAGAAAACTGTTTTGTCTTTCTTCAAATATGGAATAGCATAAACCACAGTCAGAAAAACTAATATTCCTATCAATACTCCTACTAAGCGATTTAAATACTCAATCCATGTTTTCGTTACATTGAATTCAGTTTCAATGTATTGGCTAGGGTGAGAAAAAATAGATGCAGATACCTCTTTGAATCCAAGATTATCGAGGAAGCCAGCGAACTTCTGATTCTTTTCAATTCGCTTCGCTTTATATATCTCGAGGTAATTATCAGGTAATTGGCTAACATCAGTCGGAGGAACCCAACTTCCGAAGCATTTAGGCCAGTCTGGGCAACCCATACCTGAACCAGTACTACGAACAATTCCTCCGACTAATATTAGGAAGTATACAGCCAGAACTGTAAGTACTCCTATATTTCTAAACCTTTTATTGTGAAAAGATTTTTTGGCCATTTAAAGCACTATTCAAAGTCTTTCTCATGTGGCAGATTTGAAGACTGCGTCTCTGAGAAAGGTACTGATTGTGGAATAAAGTCTTCAGGTGCACCTGGCTTGCTATAGTCATAAGGCCATCTGTACACTGAAGGAATTTCACCTGGCCAGTTGCCATGTCCTGGAAGAACTGGTGTTGTCCATTCTAATGTATTTGAATGCCATGGGTTCTCAGTAGCCTTACGTCCCCTGATGATGCTATAGATGAAGTTAAACAAGAACACAAACTGAGCAGTAAAACCAAGGATTGCAGCAATACTGATGAATGTATTCAGATCTGTGAAGATGTTGAAGGTTTCAAAACCAGTCCAGTTATAGTATCTTCTCGGGAAACCTGCAATACCAATATAGTGCATTGGCATAAACACGAGGTAAACAGAAGAGAATGTTAACCAGAAGTGAACAGCACCCAGTTTTTCATCCAACATTCTACCAAACATCTTCGGGAACCAATGATATACACCGGTAAACATACCAAAGAAGGCAGCAGCACCCATAACCAGGTGGAAGTGAGCAACCACGAAGTAGGTATCATGAAGCTGAATATCCAGAGAAGAGTTACCAAGGATGATACCAGTAAGACCACCTGAAATAAACAGGGAAACAAATCCAACTGCGAAGAGCATTGCAGTAGTGAATCGGATGTTACCTCTCCACAAAGTTGCGATCCAGTTAAATACCTTCACCGCTGACGGTACCGCAATGATCAGTGTCAGGAACATGAATACAGAACCAAGGAATGGATTCATACCTGTCACGAACATGTGGTGGGCCCACACAACGAAAGAAAGAACTGAAATACCAATCATGGAGCCAATCATAGCTCTGTATCCAAAGATTGGCTTACGTGAATTTGTAGTGATAACCTCAGAAACAAGTCCGAATGCAGGAAGAATCACAATATAAACTTCCGGGTGACCCAGGAACCAGAACAAGTGCTGGAAAAGGATTGGGCTACCACCTGTGTTTGATAATGCCTCTCCAGCAATATAGATATCAGATAGATAAAAGCTGGTTCCGAAGCTTCTGTCAAATATTAGAAGCAGTGCGGCAGAGAATAAAACAGGGAAAGAAAGAAGACCAAGAATCGCGGTTAAAAAGAATGCCCAAATCGTAAGTGGTAACTTAGTCATTGACATACCTTTTGTACGCAGGTTGATAATAGTGGTAATATAGTTAACGCCACCAAGTAAGGTTGACACAATGAACAGTGCCATGGCTACTAACCATAAGGTCATACCCATTCCAGAACCTGAGATCGCTTGAGGCAGTGCGCTCAAAGGAGGGTAAACTGTCCATCCACCAGCTGCAGGACCTGTTTCGATGAATAAAGAGGTAAACATAACTACACTTGAAAGGAAGAAGATCCAATAAGAGAGCATGTTCATGAATCCTGATGCCATATCACGTGCACCGATCTGAAGTGGAATAAGGAAGTTACTGAAAGTACCACTCAAACCTGCTGTCAACACAAAGAATACCATGATGGTACCGTGCATTGTTACCAAAGCCAGGTAGAATTCTGGATTCAGTTTACCATTCTCAACCCAACCTCCCAGAATTGGCTCCAGGAAAGAGAAAGTAGCTTCTGGCCATCCTAACTGCAAACGGAACAGTACTGATAGAAATCCACCTATAAAAGCCCAGGCGATACCAGTAAATAGAAACTGCTTTGCAATTACTTTATGGTCCTGGCTAAAGATGTACTTCTCAATGAAATTCTGATCGTGATGATGATCATGCTCTTCATGAGCATGATGTACATCTTTATGAATAGAGATATCTGTACTAGACATTTTCAAATATTTTTAAATGCTATAATTCTGATTTAACCTCTTCTTTAACTACTTTATTCTCTGCTGTCAACTGACTAGGAGTTGTGCTTTGAAACTTTGCTACAACTTCTGGATTCTGTACAGCAAAAGCAGTCTGACTAGCTAACCATTTCTCATAATCTTCCTGCTCATCAACTACCACAACATATCGCATTGCAAAGTGACCACGTCCACAAACTTCTGTACAGGCTAGCTCATACTTGAAGTCCGGATTGCCCGTTTCGTTCTGCATTTCATAGGTGGTTTTCGTCGGAACAAACCAAAATTTGGTAGGCATTCCTGGTACTGCATCCATCTTCAGACGGAAGTGAGGCATGAAAACACTGTGAATCACATCGCGCGAACGGATCTTCAGGAGAACCGGTTTGCCCTTTGGCACGTGGATCTCGAGTGGATTGATGATATCATCCAGCGCATTTTTGTCATTGAAATCAACTCCAAACTCATTAGTTGCATCAATCAAAGTATGCTTAGTAACTCCGAGCTGTCCATCTGCGCCAGGATAACGCACCATCCAATTGAACTGTTTACCCATTAACTCAATTACTTCAGCGTCTTCAGGAGCTGCGCTTGTAATTTTAGTCCAGGTCTTCCAGCCACCAAACACTAGTAGTGCCATAACAACAGCTGGAATCATTGTCCATACAATTTCAAGTTTGTTATTGTGTGGGTAATAATATGCTTTCTTATTATCCTGGTGCTGGTATTTGAAGGAATAGAAGAACAGAAGTACCTGCGTAATTACAAATACTACCCCAATTACTACCATTGTAGTCCAGAACAGGTTATCTGTCCACTCGCCATGCACAGAGGCAATAGGCAAGTTCATAGTATCCCATGAGTCTGCAAAAGACCAAATAAATGCAGCACCACCGAATATCAGGAACAGCAGAAATAACGTACTGTTAACCTTGTTACTGGTTCTTGAAGTACCTGCCGGACGCTGTGATGATCCTCGGAAAATTGAGGCTAGTGTACCTATCCTGAAAAGGAGGAAAAGGACAACTAGTAATAAAAGTATGGATAAACCTATCGCGATCGTAATCATTATTTAACGCTTTTAGTAAGATCTCTAAACATGATGGTGAACACTCTCTTCCAGGAACGGGTGATTGACAGGTACAAGAGAAGCTTTCGTCAAGCCTTTTGTAAATGTTATCAGGAATACTCCTAAGAAAATCAATGCTGTTCCAATTTCAATAAAGCCAATACCTGCATCAGAACGCATTGTTCCAGGCATCATCATCAGGTAAAAATCGAACCAGTGACCAACTAGAATAGCTATGGTTACAATTTTCAGCATGATCATCTGGCGCTTCGCATCTCTTGTCATCAAAACAAGGAAAGGGAATACAAAGTTTACAATAAGGTTCATAAAGAATATCCAGATATAGTGGCTATTCAGACGCTCCATAAAGTAGATTGATTCTTCCGGAATGTTTGCGTACCAGATAAGCAGGAACTGAGAGAACCATATGTAAGTCCAGAAGATAGAAAATGCAAATACAAACTTACCTAGGTCATGCAGGTGGTTTGCGTTCACCATCTTCAGATATCCTTTTTGCTTCAGGATAATTACTGTCAGCGTAGTTGCAGCAAGACCTGATACGAACCAGCTTGCAAATACATACCATCCAAACATAGTTGAGAACCAGTGAGTGTCAATTGACAGTACCCAGTCCCAGGCAGACATAGATGATGAAATACCGAAGATCACCAGGAATATCGCAGAAATAGTGATACTCTTGTGGTAGTATTTGGTACCACCGTGCAAGTCTTCATTGATGGAATTCTTTCTCAACCAGTTGAAGAAGATGATCCATAAAGCAAAGAATACAACCATTCTGATTAGGAAGAATACTGTATTCAAGTATCCTGATTTACCAGCAATGATCGGGTCGTATCTTGGATCATTTACATCATATAGATATTCGTGTGTCCAATGGAAGATGTCGTGTGAACCGAACAGGAATACGAGAAGCATAACCACTGCGCCTATTGGCAAATAGTAGCTTAGTGCTTCCGGAATTCTTTTTATCAGTACAGACCAACCAGCATATGCTACATACTGTACAGCTACGAAGAACGTGCCGACAAGTGCTATACCAGTAAAGTATACATTGTTCAGCCAAAGGTTTACGAATAATCGCTTTGACCATGAAACTACTTCATGTCCTGCCGCTGCAGCCTCGCCATGGCCTTCTGCATGATGCTCTGCCCCTCCGCCTGCGGCCATGAAGATTATACCTGCTATAAGTAACACTACACCTATAGCTATCATTAAGAAAAACTTGTTAGTTGTTTTTCTGGAAATGATGAGTCTTTCTTCTGTCATTATCCTTATAAATTATGCCTTAGCCTTAGTTTTTAGGTGTTTCTTTTTGTGGTGTTTCTGCAGGAGTACCAGTTACAGGATTATCTGTTATTGCTTCTCCACCAGCTTCGTTAGCAACCTCAGAACCAGCTTCAACAGAAGTTCCTGTCTCACCTTTTTGAAGTTGCTGCACATACATCACTATTTTCCAACGCTCCGTAGGATTAACCTGTGAGCCGTGTGGCATCATACGTCCTCTACCATTTGTAATCACGTGGAAGATATGACCTGCAGGTAGTGTTGAAACACGGCCTGCTGAGTATGATGGTACACCTTTGAATTTTTGTCCTACTAAACCTTGCCCGTCACCTTTTTCACCATGACAGTGGGCGCAGAAACGGCTATACAATACTTTACCTTCAGCCAGATTCTGATCTGTTTTAGCTAAAGGATTTGTCAACTCCACACCAGCAACTTCTGCTGTGTCAACAGAAAGGTACAAGTTATATCCTTGCTTTCCACGAGGTACTGTTCCTTTAGCTGGCTCTCTCATGTTCATTCCACCTGGGTTAAACTTATTCTCTTTGATCTGAGAATATGGCTCAAGTGGAATTGAGTGGTACATATCAGGAGCATACTCCAAACCTGGATCTTGCTCGTTGCTGCAGGCAAAAATCACTGCTGAAGAGAAAAGTACAGCAGAGGCCTTTAAACCTATTTTCGTAAATCTTTTCATTATTTTACTACCTCCTTCTCATTAACTTCAATCGCACCGTTAGATCGAAGCAGGTTATTTAGGGCAGAAAGATCTGTAACTCCGTCTTTAACTTCGATTACCATCACAAACTTATCGTCTGTTGATCTTTTATCGAAAACATTTACTCTCAAAGAGGGTTTCAACTTCGTTACAATAAAGAATGTAATCACCATTCCGAATGCAGCACATAGTACTGTTAACTCGAAAGTAACTGGTATAAAAGATGGCAGCGCGATGTGCGGCTTACCACCAATGATCATTGGCCAGTCAAAACCAAGCATCCAGATCTGCATCCAAAGTGCGAATGATGTACCAAATAGACCGCAGAAGAATGCCACAATTGGAAGTCTTGAACGCTTGATACCTAATACGTCATCAATACCGTGTACAGGATATGGCGAAAACACCTCATAAATTTTAGTACCGGCAGCGCGGATATTTTCGATGGCCGTTAGTAGCACATCTTCATCATCATAAATCCCTAGAACAAATTTCTTATTCATTGTTGCGATGTGTATTAGTTATTCAATTCCTTTTCAGTAGCATGCATTGTATCTGCATGATGGTGATGCTTTACACCTGAAGAAGACTTAAGAATAGCCTTCACTTCTGCCATGTTAACCACAGGGAAGAACTTAGCAAATAACAGGAACAAGGTAAAGAACAAACCAATAGTACCTACATATACTCCAATGTCAATTCTTGTAGGAGAGAACATTGCCCATGAAGAAGGGAGATAATCTCTGTGAAGCGAGGTTACAATAATCACAAAACGCTCGAACCACATACCAATGTTCACGAAGATCGAAATGATAAATGTTAGCGTTAAGCTTCTTCTGATTTTTCTGAACCAGAATAACTGTGGAGTGATTACGTTACATGTCATCATTGACCAGTAAGCCCACCAGTAAGGACCAAAAGCACGGTTAATGAAGGCGTACTGCTCATACTCAACACCTGAATACCAGGCAATGAAGAACTCAGTTGTATAGGCAATACCCACAATAGAACCAGTAAGGATAATTACCTTGTTCATTGATTCCACGTGCTCCAGCGTGATATAATGCTCCAGGTGGAACACTTTACGCGTGATGATCATCAGGGTCAATACCATGGCGAAACCAGAGAAGATCGCACCAGCCACAAAGTATGGAGGGAAGATCGTAGTGTGCCAGCCTGGTATCACTGATGTTGCAAAGTCCATGGATACTATAGTGTGTACAGAAAGTACCAGTGGTGTTGCAAGACCAGCAAGGATTAGGGAAACTGTTTCGTATCTGGACCATGCTTTAGCAGAACCTGTCCATCCGAATGAAAGGACAGCATAAGCTCTTCTTGCAATAGGGCCTACCGCTCTGTCACGGATGGTAGCAAAGTCAGGAATCAGACCTATGTACCAGAATACTAATGATACTGAGAAGTAAGTTGAGATCGCAAATACGTCCCAAAGAAGTGGTGAGTTAAAGTTAACCCACAGTGATCCAAATGTGTTTGGCAATGGAAGTACCCAGTAAGCTAACCAAGGTCGGCCCATGTGAAGTACAGGGAACATCGCGGCACAAATTACGGCGAAGATTGTCATCGCCTCAGCTGCACGGTTAATTGAAGTTCTCCATTTCTGGCGGAACAATAAAAGAATGGCTGAAATAAGTGTACCGGCGTGACCGATACCTACCCACCATACGAAGTTCGTGATATCCCACGCCCAACCTACTGTTTTATTAAGCCCCCACTCACCGATACCGAACCACAGGGTACGGTACACAGAATAAATGAATATAGCTAAGCCTACCAAAGCTACAGCAAGGGCAGCTGCCCAACGCACGTTGGGCTTGGCCTCCACCTGTCTGCAGACATCTTCGGTGATGTCGTGGTATGTTTTACCCCCCGTTACAAGAGGCTCCCTTATCGGAGATACATGCTGCATAACGCTCTCGAAATTTAATTTTAAGCTAAGTTTCTAATTTTAGTCAAGTATGTTACGTTTGGCTGAACGTTAAGCTCTTCCAGTACGTGGAATGCACGCTCACCTTGCTGGCGGGCAAGTATTTGTGAAATGCGGCTCTCAGAGTCCTTCATATCACCAAATACAATTGCTTCAGTAGGGCAAGACTGCGCACAAGCTGTTACGATTTCACCATCTTTTGGTCTTCTGTTTTCGCGCTTAGCCTCTAGCTTACCTAGCTGCACACGCTGAACGCAGAATGAACATTTTTCCATAACACCTCTTGCACGAACAGTAACATCTGGGTTCAACACCATCTTACCCAAATCATTATTCATGGTCTGGTTAAAGTTGAACTTGTCATTGTTCGCGTAAGCGAACCAGTTAAAGCGACGTACTTTATAAGGGCAGTTGTTTGCACAGTAGCGAGTACCAACGCAACGGTTATAAACCATCTGGTTGATGCCTTCAGAGCTGTGCATAGTTGCTGCAACCGGGCAAACCGTTTCACATGGTGCGTGGTTACAGTGCTGGCATAGCATTGGCTGGAAAATAACAGAAGGGTTTTCTGCCGGATCTTCCATGGTAGCGTAATCTTTCTCCTCGTGCTCCACTGCGCTATAGTATCTATCGATACGCATCCAGTGCATCTCACGACGGTTCAGAACTTCCGCTTTACCTACTACAGGTATATTATTCTCGACATTACAGCTCATCGTACAAGCACCGCAACCGATACATGAGTTAAGGTCGATAACCATACCCCAATGGTGGTTCTTATACTCATAGTCATCCCAAAGTGAGATTGTAGCCGGTTTGGCAGGACCCTCGTGGGTAGCCAAGCGGATATACTCTGTAACTTCTTTAGGATTCTCTTTATAGTTTGCTAATGAATTCTCCTGCACTACCAGACGATCCATGATCGTATGATGTGTCTGGGTTTGAGCAATAGGAGAAACAGCACCTGTCTTTTCTAATTTTACAGCACCTGTATAAAGGATAGTATTATCAACAACAGTAGCAACTGGATAAGCATTTGCGCCGATTCCTTGAGCAACTGGCATCGCATCCAAATTACGGCCGTAACCCATTGCTATACCAACTGTTCCGTTTGCCTGACCTGGCTGAACTAATGCAGGAAGCTCTATGCTCGTACCATTAGCAAGCGTTACTTTTAGCACATCCCCCTGAACAACGCCCATTTCAACGGACATTTTACGAGGCATGGCCACATAGTTACCCCAAGTAGCTTTTGTAATCGGATCAGGCAACTCCTGTAACCATGGGTTACCAGCCAAGTCACCTGTACCTATTGCTACTTTTTCATAAACTACAGCTTCAATTGCATTTGGAGCGATCACTCTAACAGAAGGAGTAGCAGTCACTGCACTAGCGTTTATCGCCAGCATACTGGTGCCATTTTCAAGAACACCATCGTGCACTGTCTGTTCCCAGAACTTATTGAAATCCCCTGTAGAAACTGTTCTCCAGTTATTGCGCAGGTACTCGTAGAAGTTTGTATTGTTTCCACTCCAGGTTAACAAGCTGTCCTGCATCTGGCGTGTTGTGAAAATCGGGCTAATTGCCGGTTGAGAAAGACTTAGGAATCCTTTTTTAGGTTCAAAGTCATTCCAAGATTCTAGATAATGATGGTCTGGAGTAACATAATCAGCCAGTGCAGAAGTTTCTTCTATTCTGTCTGCAAAAGAAACTTTAAGACCTACTTTACTTAAGCCGGTTACAACTTTCGCTGAAAGCGGGTGATTGTAAACTGGGTTCGCATTATAGAAGAACACTGCACCTACAGATCCAGCATTCATCTCATTGATCAGACGTAACATCTGAGCATCGCTTCCCTGCTTTACAAAGTATGGAGAAGCCGCATCAATTGTTGAACCTTCAGCTCCCAGCGCACTGTTAATTGAAGTTATCATTGCCTGTATCCCTGGGTCGTTTGAACCAGAAACAACAAGTGCTTTTCCTTTGTTAGCTTGCAATTCCTTAATAACAGCTTTCAATGCATTTGCATCGGCAACTGAACCAATCGCTGAACCCTGTCCTGTTATGGCACTGTAAAGAGCCGAAACAACAGCAGCTTCTTCAGACGGTTTAATCGGAACACGTACATCAGCATTTGCTCCAGTTAATGAGTAAATAGTCTCAAACTGGTAGTGACGTGACATTGTCGGATTATCCGGATTTACTTTTCTGTTTTTGATGTACTGCTTTGCAAATGGAACCGGTGCTAACCAAGTGCCCAGGAAATCAGCATTAATACCAACAACTACATTGGCTTTGCTGAAGTCATATCCTGGAATTACGCCACCGTTGGCCTGCAACAGAGCAGAAGCAGAATTTGCATCGTATGTTACGTGCTCAAAATTAGCGAAACGTGCTCCAAATTCTTTGATCAGTTTCTGAGTTGTCGGGCTAATGATTGTAGAAGACACAAACGCCACTTTACCTCTTACATTGGCAAGGCGTGACATAATTTGCTTATCTACCTCATTCCACTCTGCTTCTTTTCCTTTAATTAAAGGATAGCGCAGACGGTTGTTATCATAAAGGCCTAGTAAAGAACCTTGTGCCTTTGCACTTGTTCCGAACGGTGTTAAAGAAGAGCTAGGATTCGGCTCAACCTTGATCGGACGACCTTCGCGCGTTTTTACCAGAATACTGTTATAGTCTCCATTCTGGTAGTAAGTAGAGGCATACCAGTTAGCTACGCCCGGCTCCAGATCAACTGGCTTGTTCAGGTATGGGATAGCCTTTCTTACGGGCGTCTCGCATGAAGCCAAAGAAACAGCAGCCACACTAAAACCTAAAAGCTTTAAGAAGTCTCTTCTAGCAGTTTTACCAGTAGAAGGAACATCTTCGCCACCGGCCTCACTATTTACCGGCAGGAATTCTGGAAACTCGTTATGAGCATGCTTTGCGAATTCCGGAGTGTTATCCAACTCCTCAATTCCTTTCCAGTATTTTATTCTGTCTTGCATATTATATCTAGAAAACTCGAATACTTTATTAAAATAGACTGATTAATAGTGACACTTAGAACACTCTGTACCACCATTAGATGAAACTGTAAAGGCCCCTTTAGAAGACTCATCGTGCAGCTTCACCAGCTTATCATAGTAAGCGTTACCCTCTGTATTCAGAGGAGTTTCGCGGTGGCAGTCAATACACCAGCCCATTGTTAATGGAGAATACTGATAAACTACATCCATCTCCTGGATCGGACCGTGGCAGGTCTGACACTCAATTCCACCAACCTGCGTGTGCTGTGAGTGGTTGAAGTAAGCCAGGTCTGGCAGGTTATGAATTCGCACCCACTCAATCGGTCTGTTGCGCTCAAGAGCTCTGTAGATCTTTTGAATCTCTGGAGATTCTTTCTTGATCTGGCTATGGCAGTTCATACAGATGTTTGCAGAAGGAATACTTGCGCTCTTACTCTTATAGACAGTAGTGTGGCAATAATTACAATTGATCTGGTTCTCGCCAGCGTGAAGCTTATGCGAGAAAGCGATTGGCTGCTTTGGCTGGTAACCTTGCTGAATACCGATACCCATTACCTTATCTATGGTCAGGTCGAGCACGACAACTACAAAGATAAGCACCACCAATGTGCGCACTGCCTTAGACTTGTATATCTTAGAGAAGTCGAAGCGCTGGTTTACCACCGCTGCATCGTACTCATCTAGCTCACGGTTCTTGTTTAAGTAGTTCTTAAGCAATGAAGTGATTAGCAACAACGTTACTACCAGAACAATCAGAACCACGATCAGAACTACCAGAACAATATCCAGGTAGCCACCAACAGCGCCTATAGCATCTGTTCCAACGTTTTCACCGGCAGTTGTTCCCGGTACGCCTTCAGCAACCGTTGACACAACTCCCTTTCCTGATTTGATGTAGGCCAAAATCGATTTGATCTCATCATCAGAGAATGCGAAAGAAGGCATCGCCTGCTTGTTGAACTCATTATAGATCGCAACAGCCTCAGCATCTCCTGCCTGAACCAGCGCCTGGGAGTTCTTCACCCATTTCAAGATCCATGCTTCGTTTCTTCTTTCTGTTACGCCTTGCAGGCCAGGACCTACGACAACGTCAGAACCAGCAGAGTGGCAGACAGCACAGTTGTTTTTAAATAGGGCTTCGCCTGCATCAATGACCGCAGGATCACCTGCTGGTGTTGCTTCAGTGGTTGCGCCTTGCGTAGCACCGGGCTCTACTCCTCTCGTTGCCACTTCGGCTTGCTCGCTAGCTTTCTCCTGGGCAGAGGCGCCAAAAGAAACCACTAACGCAAACAAGAAGGCAAAGAATACTCTAGATTTAGATTTCAGTATACAGCTAATCATAGCCAAGATCACTTGTGTGTGTTTAGTATAATGGTGAATTTACTTTACGGCCACAAATCTACTATGCGAATTCCATTAATCAAACAGAATAAGCTTATTTTTGGGTACAGCAGAAGCGTTGAGACTCCAGTTACCTCTCTGTTAGCTAAAACCCTGTTTTGATTATCATAGAGGCCTTTTATTTAGAACTATTTTAAATAAACCTATTCTTCACCGCAGTTCCCTCTCCTTCATTTTGTGATATATTTTAATGATATTATAGCAACTAGCAACCACTACTTTTGTTCAAAAATCTACTGTTATCAAGGCAAAAAACAGTACAAATTTTTCATCCTGTTGCACACTTAGCACACCTCTTCAAGACGTTATATATAATAGGGCTAATAAATCCTGCTCCTTTTGCCTCACCAGTCAGGTCTTTCACCCTCTCATTCTTCTCTTTAATTCAATACTATGAAAGATCCTTGCTTATGATAAAAACACGGCTTATATTTGCACCCTTAAATAAAAATCATATATCGAACCGAATGGAATTGAGAAATTACGAAACGGTCTTCATCCTGACTCCTCTGTTGAACGAGGTTCAGATGCAAGAAACGGTCGAGAAGTTCAGACAGGTGCTTAAGGAAAATGGCGCCGACATTATTCATGAAGAGAACTGGGGTCTTCGCAAACTGGCTTACCCAATCCAGAAGAAGTCTACAGGTTTCTACCACCTCGTGGAGTTTAAAGCACCAGGCAACGTTGTTGACGCGCTTGAGCTGGCTTACCGCCGTGATGAAAAAGTTGTACGCTTCCTGACTACTGTACTTGATAAGCACGCTATTGCTTACAACGAGCGCAGAAGAAACGGAGAGTTCAAGTCACAAGCTAAAAAAGAGGAGGTTAAAGCATAATGAGCTTAGTAAACGAAAGAATCCACAAGCAAGAGAATCGTCAGAAATACTGCCGTTTCAAGAAAAGCGGTATCAAGTATATCGACTACAAAGATGGTAACTTCCTGCTTAAGTTTGTTAACGAGCAGGGTAAGATCCTTCCAAGAAGACTTACAGGTACTAGCCTGAAATTCCAGCGCAAAGTATCTCAGGCTGTTGCCAGAGCAAGACACCTTGCTATTTTACCTTATGTTACAGATTCTTTAAAATAAGGAGGGCAAACGATGGAAGTAATACTTAGAGATGACGTTAAGGGCTTAGGCTACAAAAACGATACAGTATCTGTTAAGCCTGGCTATGGCCGTAACTACCTGATCCCACAGGGTCTGGCGGTTATCGCAAGCGTTGCTAACAAAAAAGTTGTAGCTGAAAATATCCGTCAGGCTGCTCACAAAGCTGAGAAGATCCAGAACGATGCACAGGAGCTGGCTAACAGCATCGGTGATATCACATTGGAGATCCCTGCTAAAGTTGGTGAGACTGGTAAGATATTCGGTTCAGTAACTACTAATCAGCTATCTGAAGTATTAAAAGCAAAAGGCTATGATGTTGATCGTAAGCGTATTTCTTTTGATCAGGATGTAAAAACAGCTGGAGAGTACACTGCAACACTTAACCTGCACAAGGAAGTGAAGCACCAGGTACGTTTCAATGTTGTTGCTGAATAAGCGATAAAATACTCAATACTTAAAGCGTTCTGCCCCAAAGGCAGAACGCTTTTTTTTGTACCCTGTCTAGTTTTAGTTCGCACCTGTTTCTGCTACTTTTCCCGTACCCTTTCAAAGTAATAACCAGGTATAGCCAACCGCTGTTGCCATGTGAATTTGGAATAATTACGTAATATTGAACAGAAACTAAATCCTGTTTTAATAAAAGATTACCTCTACATGTTCCGGACAGAGATAGATATTCAGAAGTCGAACTTAGACCTGACCCACCAGGATAAAGTTATCACAATCGGTTCCTGTTTCGCTGAAGTGATAGGCTCTAACCTGCAGCACAACAAGGTAGATACATTGGTAAACCCATTCGGCACCATCTTTAACCCTATCTCAGTGTGCCTTTTATTGAATGTTGCCTCTGGCATGCCCTATGATTTTGAGCAGCACCTCGTTCAACGGGATGGCATCTGGTATGCTTATGATTTCCACTCCTCTTTTTCCTCCCCGGATAAGGACTTACTACTGGCACAGATACAGGAA
Source organism: Pontibacter sp. MBLB2868 (assembly GCF_051904785.1). NCBI lineage: Bacteria > Pseudomonadati > Bacteroidota > Cytophagia > Cytophagales > Hymenobacteraceae > Pontibacter > Pontibacter sp. MBLB2868. Next base: position 2,889,866 of record NZ_CP196710.1, read on the forward strand.
AAACTGCAAGCTGCTAACCAGTACCTGCAAGAAGCATCTCTTCTGATTATCACTTTGGGTACCGCTGTTGCCTATAAGCTTAACCAGGGAGGCGATGTGGTAGCTAACTGCCATAAACTACCAGCCAGGTACTTTAATAGAGAACTACTCAACCAAAGTGATATAATACAAGCTTTTACGGAAATGTATGATAACATCAGGCAGATCAACCCTAAGCTGAAAGTCCTGCTTACTGTAAGCCCTGTGCGCCACATTAAGGAAACACTTATAACAAATAGTGTCAGTAAGTCTATGCTGCGTGTTATCTGCCACCAGCTACAGGAGCGTCATGAGGATGTGCTTTATTTCCCTGCCTTTGAAATAATGATGGATGACCTTCGGGATTACCGGTACTATAAAGACGACCTGATCCACCCAACCTCCATGGCGGAAAATTATATCTGGCAAAAGTTTGTGAACACTTACTACAATGATGCATTTCTGAGTTTTTTAAAGGAATGGGACAAGCTTTCTAAAGCCCTTCAGCACCGACCTTTCCATCCAGGAACTGAATCGCACAGGAAGTTCTTACTCAGCACTGAAACTCTTCTAAAACAAGTCTCCCAAAAGTATGGCATAGATGTCAGTAGTGAAATAAACGACTTACAGGAGCAACTTTCAACTCACTAGTCTGTTAAAGCCTTGCATCTCAAACACTTTTACTTGCCTTGCCCGTACTTAAAAGGGAGTACCCATTAATTTTACATGGCTGGAGATAAAAAGACATCAAATAGGCTAATACATGAAAGTAGCCCTTACCTGCTGCAGCATGCGCATAACCCCGTTGATTGGTATCCGTGGGGCGAAGAGGCACTCACACGTGCAAAACAGGAGGATAAGCCCATTCTTGTAAGTATTGGCTATGCAGCCTGCCATTGGTGCCACGTCATGGAGCATCAGTCTTTTGAGAACCCCAAGGTAGCAGAGGTAATGAACTCCCGCTTTATATGCATTAAAGTCGACAGGGAAGAGCGGCCTGATGTGGATGCCGTTTACATGGATGCCCTACAGGCTATGGGGCTACAGGGCGGCTGGCCACTTAATGTATTTCTGAATGCTGAGGCTAAACCGTTTTATGGGGGTACATATTTTCAGCCACAGCAATGGGTAAACCTGCTTTTAAATATTGCTGAGGCGTATGAAAAGAACAGGCAGGAGTTGGATACTTCTGCAGACCAGTTTGTTAGCCATCTTAACAAAAGTGAATTTGAAAAATACGGCCTGACTCAATCTACACTAGAAGTTAGCGAAGGTGATCTTAACCTGATGTATACCAACCTCAGCAAGCGCTTTGACGTGGAATATGGTGGTTTATCTCCTGCCCCTAAGTTCCCGATGCCCACTAATTACCTCTGGCTGCTACGCTACTACCATCATACGCAGGATGAAAAAGCTTTAAAACACCTGCACCTTACTTTGCGGGAATTAGCTTACGGAGGTATTTACGACCAGGCTGGTGGCGGTTTTGCCCGCTATTCTGTGGATGCGGAGTGGCTAGTCCCACATTTTGAGAAAATGCTTTACGATAATGGGCAGCTTATTTCTTTATATGCAGAAGCTTACCAGGCTACTCGAGAAACATTGTACCACGATGTAGTATATGAGACTATCGCTTTTGCTGAACGTGAGTTGATGAGTTCAGAGGGCGGGTTTTACTCCTCCCTGGATGCTGACAGTGAAGGAGAAGAGGGTAAGTTCTACACATTCACAAAAGATGAACTGCACCATATGCTCCACTCAGAGGAGCCGCTTTTCTCTAAATATTACCATGCCACAGCAGCAGGCAACTTTGAACACGGACGCAACATCCTTCACCGCCGCATCAGCGATGAGAGGTTTGCTCAAGAGAACGAGCTGGAACTGGAAGTGCTCCAGGAAATGGTAGCAAACTGGAAAGACATAGTAATGAACACACGGGCGCAGCGCATCAGGCCTGGCTTAGACGACAAGATTCTCTGCTCCTGGAATGCGCTGATGTTAAAAGGTCTGTCGGATGCTTATTATACTTTTGGTAACAAGCACTTCCTGGAACTCGCTCTACAAAACGCGAATTTTATATTACATAAATTTTTAAAAGGCAATAGACTATACCACAACTACAAAAATGGTAAAGCTACCATAGAAGGCTTTTTAGAAGATTATGCCTTGGTAATATCCGCTTTTATACGCCTTTATGAAGTTACTTTCGATGAGAAATGGCTGCACCAGGCAAGGGGACTTACGGACTATACGCTGGAAAACTTTTATGATGACTCAGATGGGTTCTTCTTCTTTAAAGATAAAAGCACTAAGCAGCTTATTGCCAGTAAAAAAGAGCTTTTGGATAATGTCATACCTTCCTCTAACTCTGTTATGGCTACTAATTTACATTACCTGGGGCTGTATTTTATCGAAGAACCATATATTGCCAAATCAGAGAACATGCTGGCAAAGGTAAAAACCCTGGTTTTAAAGGAACCTTCTCACCTTAGTAACTGGGCAATCCTCTATTTCAATAAGCTTACACCAACAGCAGAAGTATCCATTGTGGGTCCGGAGGCGCCTGAGATGCGGGCAGAGATCAGTTCTTTTTATCAACCAAACATGTTGCTAGCAGGCGCCTTGAACAGCAGCAATGTGCCTCTGATGCTGGGAAAAGAAATTCTAAAAGACAAAACAACAGTATATGTGTGCTATAACAACACCTGTCGTTTTCCGGTTTTTACAGCAGCGGAAGCCCTTGAGCAAATGCAGGTAAAACAAGAGAAGCCTAAATTCCCGTCTTTATAATCAATCCGGAGCAAATTCAAGTATATATCCCGGATGCTGCTATACTTTTAAAACCTTCCTTATTTGGGCAGGTTGGTTAGCCGCGTATGCATTGGGAGTTCTGCATCCTTGTGATCATTATATTTTCATTCAGTGACAATTAAAGAATTAACAGTTCAACAATTAATTCCTTTTTTCCGACCTTTGTACAAGGCACTTTTACTTTTACCCTTTGTCTGAATTACTAAATTTCAATTATCCACCTGAGCAGGTTGTTGAACGTGTTACGTTGTTTGCCGACGTAATACTGCCCTTACCCCTGCCCAAGCTCTATACTTACCGCATTCCATTCGAAATGAATGATGATGTGCTGGTAGGCGCGCGCGTAATTGTACAGTTCGGATCAAAAAAAGTATTAAGCTGTATCGTTGCCGAGATACACGAGAATGCACCCGCTGATTACCAGGCAAAGTACATACTGGATTACCTGGATGATAAACCGATTGTAACCACACCTCAGTTAAAGCTTTTCAAGTGGATAGCGGATTACTACATGTGTACACTTGGTGAGGTAATCAATGCAGCGCTACCCTCGGCTTTAAAGCTAAGCAGCGAGTCAAGGATACAGCTGCACCCGCACTTTAATCCTGAGGAGGACGAGATAGACCTGGCGCTACAGGAAGAAAAGATCATTTTTGCCTTGCAAAACAATCAGGCGCTCACATTTACCGAGGTTGGCAACCTGCTTCAGGGAAAAAGCTACCATAAATTTATTAAATCGCTTATTCAGAAAGAGGCTATCATCATTTTTGAACAGGTTAGTGACAAGTTTGCGCCTAAGGTGGTAAAAAAGGTGCGACTATCAGAGCATTTTGTTCAGGATGAGGGGATGCTGGAGGAACTGTTTAACCAGCTTACGCCCCAGCCAAAGCAGCTCGACGTGCTTCTTAATTACCTCCAGAAGGTACCGGTGCATCAAGATGTGCACCTAAATTACAAAGGCATTGAGAAGAGTGAACTGACAAACGTTCCTCACTTATCAGCTTCTTCTATAAACACCTTAATCAAGAAGGGTGTGCTGGAACAGTTTGACCAGATAGTCTCCCGCTTTCCGGCAGACTATAGTCAAAAATTATTACCTGTGGCGCTATCAGAGCACCAGGAGCAAGCCAAAGACGAGATTCTCGGCTTGTTTAAGGAAAAAGATACAGTACTGCTGCATGGCGTAACAGGCAGCGGCAAAACAGAAGTATACATAGACCTGATCAAGCACGCCCTGGAGGGAGGTGGGCAGGTGTTGTATCTGTTGCCGGAAATAGCGCTTACTGCCCAGATCGTAACACGCCTGATGAAGGTGTTCGGGGAAAAACTTGGAGTTTACCACTCAAAATTCTCCGATAATGAACGGGCCGAAGTATGGCAGGGGATTCTCTCAGGTCGTTTCCAGGTAGTTGTAGGGGTTCGTTCCTCAATCTTTCTACCGTTCCATGATCTTTCGCTGGTGATAATTGACGAAGAGCATGAGGCAAGCTATAAGCAATACGATCCTGCCCCACGGTATAATGCCCGTGAAACTGCTTTGATGATGGCACACCTGCAGGGAGCCAAAACTCTTTTAGGTTCTGCAACACCTTCCATAGAAACATATTATAACTGCAAAACCGGCAGATGGGGACTAGTTACTATGTCCAAACGATTTGGGGAAGCGCAGTTACCTGAAATTGAGTTGGTAAATACCCGGGAAGAGCAGCATCGAAAGAACATGCATAGCCACTTCTCAGGCAAATTGCTGACAGCAATCGAAGCGCGACTACAGCGCCATGAACAAGTTATACTTTTCCAGAACCGGCGTGGCTACGCTCCTTTCATTAGCTGCGATGAGTGCTCCTGGATTCCTAAATGTAACTTCTGCGCGGTAAGCCTTTCTTACCATAAGTATAACAACGAGTTACGCTGCCATTACTGTGGCTATCATGAACGTATGCCTCATGACTGTCCTGCCTGTGGTGCCACAACACTCAAAAGCATGGGATTTGGTACTGAGAAGGTGGAGGATGAACTAAAGCTTCTCCTGCCAAACGCTGATATACAGCGCATGGACCTGGATACTACCAAAAAGAAGAACAGTTATCAGCAGATCATTTCTGAATTTGAGAGTGGCAAAACCAATGTGCTTGTAGGTACGCAGATGGTAACCAAAGGACTTGACTTTGAAAATGTCAGCCTGGTAGGTATCCTGAATGCGGACACAATCATCAACTTTCCGGATTTCAGAGCGCATGAGCGCGCGTATCAGCTATTTGTACAGGTAAGTGGCCGAGCAGGACGAAGAGGAAAAACAGGCTCTGTTATTATTCAGACCCGGGACCCTCTGCAGCCCATCTTTAGCAAAGTGAGCAGCAACGACTACCAGAGTCTTTATGAGCATGAGATCGAGGAGCGTATGCGGTTCAACTATCCCCCTTTCGTTCGTATGATCAGGGCTACTGTTAAACATGCCGATGAGAAAGTGTCAGAAAATGCTGCCATCGTGTTGGCTAAAGATCTGGCAGACAGACTGGGTAAACAGCAGGTACTTGGTCCGGAAGTTCCCTACATTTTCAAGATCAGGAACCTGTTTCTCAATGAGGTACATATTAAACTACCCCGCGAGTCGACTAACCTAAGAGCAGCAAAAGCCCAGATAGCGCAGGCAATTTTTAACCTGAAGCTGCTCCCTGATTTTAAAGGTATACGAGTAGTGGCTGATGTGGACCCGGTGTAATAACCTGACTTAAACGTTTCCTGACTTAGACCATACCTGGACAGTATTTATCCCAATAGTCAACAAGCATTTTTTCGGAGGCAGGCGTAAAACCCTTACCCATAAAAGGAGTTGGCGTGAATTCACCGAAACAAGCCCCCTTATCTGTAGCATAAAAGTCGATCCTGACAAAAATACCGTAAGCTTGGCTTAGTGTTTTAGCATACCCTATCATTTCGTTAAGGCACGCAGGTGGCTCCTGGTATTCTCCCTCTGGATAATATGTATTTATGCGTTCAATCTGATTCCAGTGCTCATCATAACAGGTAGTAAACCCCTGGTTTGGGCTCAGCCTGTTTATGACCTGAATGCAGGCTATTTCTCCGTTGAACATATAAAACTTATAGTCATTCGGGATTACATAATCTCCCTGCTCGGATTTTAAAAACTCTTCTACTATAAATTGCAAGCGTGCGTCTTTTTCAAGAGCTGCATCTAGCTTCTGAATTATCTCCTCTTTGGTATAAGTTTACTTATCCATCAGGTTATAAGAACCATTCATCAAAAAAACCAGCTTAGAACCCGCACCAAGAGTAGGCTTGACAACATAATGCTCTGGAAAAGATTTAGACCTAAAATCCGCCAGGTCCTTTCCTTCCCAGTACAGCATGGGTACACGACATCCAAACTTTTTAGCAAACTCAATAGAATTGTGCTTGTTACTAAGCCTTCGCTGCCAGTTATTTATGTTTTGCCACTCTGCTAAAGGAGCACTGGCATCCATCGGTACAGCTTTGATCATTTTCCCTTCCGCAGATCCCCAAAATTCACTGTTCCTATGCCTGATTCTTTTGGCAAATTCTCCACCGTCCTGTTTCAGAACCTTTTTGAAAACTGCCTTTAATTTTGATTTCAGTTTTGCAATCATTGAAACTTGGTTATAGTTGAAGGAGAATTGGGGCCGCAAGTTGACTATAGCCTATTTACATTAACTACTTACTAAAATAAAACTGACCTTAAAGTCTCAGCGCCTTAATCATATACCATTATAAAAACAATTTTTTATATTGGTATACATTTAAATATATTGATAAATGAAAATAAAAGAGCATGAAATAGTTGGTTCAGAAACAGTTACAAAACATTCTGAGCAATTCATCATCTTACACATCAAAGTGTGAAACTGTTTTAACTGTTTGGACTATATAATTACCTAATTAGGGATTGAAAATAAGCCTTAAGAGGACAATAAAAGGCTTATTATGAAGGAAAGTGTAGAAGAGACATATACGAGAAGCAGATGCTCTAAAAAAAAATAATTTTTTTTTGTGCTTACTAACAACCAATAAAATACCTCTGCCGTATAAAAAGATACCTTTGGCTAAAAGTTGAAAACCTGAAAGTCTTATTCGTCTCCCAAGATAATATAGACTTTCAGGTTTTTCCTTTTCTGTCTTTTAACTAGACATCTTTCTTTTTCCTGAGCAGGATAAACAAATAAATTGTACCGAATATTAGAAAAATTGCTAATAGGAATACATCAATTATGTTATAGTTGCCTTGCAGGATTTTATAGCCATTCAAGCCCGCAAACACAAAGCAGGCAAGGGCCATTACAATTCGGTAAGATCTTCTGTTCTGCATATTAAAATTAGCATGTAGCTTCAGGAACCGGGGCTATTCCTGTCTCTCCAAAAAAGGTAAACGTAAAGCGACCCCAACATCAGGAAAAGTGCCAGCACGATCAAGTCTCTGCCACGGTTTTGTAATGAGCCTGACATCAACTCAAAAACCTTTACACTGGCAAAGGTAAAACAGCTGGCAGCCATCAGGATTCTAACTATCTTTTTATTTTTCATACGTGTTTATCTATAGTCAAATATCGCAGTAAAGGCCATACCAATGTCTAAAAACAAAAGCTAAAAAACTGTAGTTGTGCCATAAACAAGCGCTTGTTAAAACTACAACGCTGCTTAATTTATACAACTTATTCCATATACTACTTCTTGCTTCAAAAACGCCGAAAAGCGCCATATGAATAAGCTTTTTACTTACAGTAGGGATTCCTGATAGATAAATCCGAGAGGCATTAAACCTTTCTAAACTTAAGACTAATCCAGGTAACGCTCGCGTATTACCTTAAGGTGATGGATTTCATGACCTAGGATTGTATACCCGATTGCACGAACACTTAACTCTAAGCCGCTTCCTGTGCCTTTCTGGCTCAGGGCCTCCTCGTCAAAACTCTTGAATAGTTCGATGGTGGCAGTGCGAACTGCCGTGTATTCAGCAAGAATAGAATTAATATCTCTGTTGTCTGCCCGGGAAGGTGCAACGTATGCATTTTCATCAAAACCAGGCAAAGCTGATTTGTCCTGCCTGGCGAAGCGCAAAGCCCTGTAAGAGAAAATTCGTTCTGCATCGAGCATGTGCACCAATAGCTCCTTGATGCTCCACTTACCCTCGGCATAACGGTGCAAAAGCTGCTCTTCAGATAGCCCCTGCATTAAACCTGCGATGTAAGAGTAGCTGGCTGTAAGGCCTTCTATCAGGTCTTCAGCTTGAGCTAGTTGTATGTATGGAGCAACGTAACCGCTGTACTCTTCAGTAGTGGGATATCCTATTAATGTAGCCATAATGACTTGTTCTGTGATTGTTTTTGTAACGCGAAGATAATCAATAAGTAGTTAGTGGTGTACCATAAAATTAAAAAGCCCTGCAGCATGGTGACTGCAGGACTTTTTAACTATTAACATGTTACTGGCCTACCACAAAAACAGCGTTTCCGAACATAAGCTTCCCTCCTTGCCAGAAGCCCCGGAACAGGGGGTTATCAGCCAGGTATACGACCTGACCTCGTCCCATGTCCTGCGTTCCTAATATCAAGGCATCCTGCAACTGCTTTTTAATGTCCGCACCAACAAAACCAGTTGCGTAATTATCTTTCTTTAGTACCCCTACATTCCATCCGTCTTTCATAAAGCTGAACGTATCTGCAGAGCGCACCAATGCAAAGTATGAGTCGCCATAGCCAAAAGCCAAAGGGTGCGTTTTATCCAGGTCTACTCTGAAAACACTACCTTGTACTTCCTCTTGCAACGCTTCCCGTTCACGATTGCCGTAAGTTCGCAGGTTCTCATAGGCATTTTCCTGCTTCTTCTCCTTCTTCTCCTGGTCGCCCTCCTCATCTTCCGTTTTTTTCTTCAGGCTAAAGTCTTTTTTATCGGCAAGGTAGGATGCTGCACTTTCCATGGCGATAAGCTTACCACCGGCGCGCACCCAGTTCTTCACCTGCTCCAATGTCTTTTCGTCAAGCACCTTGCCATAAGATCCGGCCGGCAGAATTAATACATCAAACTCATGCAGTGGCACATTGCTAAAATAAGAAGTGTTCAGCACTGTTATTGGGTAACCGATCTGCTGTTCAAAGTAGTGCCATACTTCCCCAAACCCATAAGGCGAAATGCCTTCACCGGACATAACCGCTACTTTTGGTTTTTTGAGGTAACGCACGCTTCCAGATCCAAAATCGGCGCCACTGCTTACAAACCCTGTACCGGTAGCACTTAGATTTACATCATACTTTGTAGCCAGGTCTCGCACGGCAGCATCCAGCTTATCCCCTAGTCGCTCGTTTCCGGTACGGGTAATAATTAAGGTGCCCGGTTCATACTTTTGCCCCTCTGTTTCAAAGGTCTTATCGGCCATCCGCACTTTTACATCCTGCTTCATCAGTTCTGTCAGGAACTTAAGATCCTGAACGCTGTTCCAGCGGGCCAGGTAGGCATAAGGTTTAGCAATGCTGATACCGGAAGCTTTACCAGGCGCGTTTACATTCGTAGTCGCTGAGTTCACTTCCATTTTATCTTTTAGTGCAAAAGCTTGCACACCGTACGCATAAGGCAATGCCCAGGAGGTAATGTCATAGGTCAGCGAATCCTCTAAGTTCGCATTTGGCTCAAAAAGAACTTTAACCAGGGTTGACTTTGGCTGGTACATACTTACCACCAGGTCATTCTGATCAAATTTAACACGTTCGGTTTTACCAGTGCTATAGTTAAAGCCTTTAGCTGAGGTATTTTTACCTATATATCCGTATTGTATACCTTGATCATCCAGGTAATTGGTAAGCGCTTTCACATTTCCTCTGCTCCTTTCATCACTTCTGATAACGAAAGCTTTATAGTTACCTCCCGGATACTTTTGGCTGTTATCGTGGTACTTTGCAAACTCCTGCTTCAGCTGATCGGCCCTCTCTGATGTTGCCTGTATGGTTGCTTTACTGGCCGCAACATGATGCGCTATTCTATCAACCAGAGTCAGCGTGTCACCGTCCTCCTTTTTGTAAGCCAGACCAGCACGTCCGGAACCGCCTTGCTCATAGGTCATGCCAATTGCGCCGTTAAAGGTTGGCCATGTATCACCATAGCTTGGGTAGAAAAGGTCGAAGTTCTCACGGGTAAAATAAAGCCAGTTATTCTTATCAAAGTACTGGCGATTATAATCCCCGATCGTGTTCTGGAACTGCCGCTGCCATGGAGTTATACTTTCATGGAACGGTTTTGCCGCTGGTGAAAAGTAATACGGTGATTCCGGTCCCATTTCATGGAAGTCGGCGTGCACCTGTGGCAGCCACTTATTATACTTGGCCAGTCGCTGCTTCGATTCTATCTGCGTCTGCCATGCCCAGTCACGGTTCAGGTCGAAATAATAGTGATTTGGTCTGCCTCCTGGCCACGGCTCCCAGTGTTCCCATGCGAACGGGGAAGGATTGCCCCCCTGGTTTGAAGCCTGCTTGTACCACTGCACATAACGTTCACGTCCATCCGGGTTTACCGTTGGGTCAAGTATAACAACTGTATTTTGCAACCACTGCTTCGTTTGCGCGTTGTCCGGATTTACCAGGTCGTATAGTACCTGCATTACTGCCTCGGCACTCACTGACTCATTTCCGTGAATATTATAGCTAAGCCAAACAATAGCCGGCTGCTCTCCCTGCACCTGGCCGCTGATCACATTAGCCTGCTTCAGGTTATTTTCGCGTATCTGCTCCAGCCTCGGCAGGTTTTTGTCAGAGGCTACATATGCCAGCATCAGAGGTCTGCCTTCATAAGTGCGGCCATACTCCTCTACTTTCATGCGGTTTGGCTGCTGCGCTGCCAGGTAGGTAACATAATCTACAATGCGGGCATGCGTCGTAAACTGTTTACCTAACTGGTACCCCAGAAACTCTTCCGGAGACAGCAGCTTTTTTTGTTGAGCGTACGTCACCTGTACACTCAGTAGAAAGAGTATAAAAGCGGTAAAACGCTTTAGGTTATTTCTCATATTAATTCTGCTAAAGTTTTTGAGAGATTGCGGGAAAAATGAAATTACAAATTGCGTAATTATGCTGGTTTTTACAAACCTGTACGCTTTTAACCGATGCTATCTTTTTAATATTTTCAAGGTTTGAAAACCTGCCTCTAACTATTATTTTTTTAACCTTGGTATCATTAAAAGAATAATTTTCGCTACTTTTGCATCCGCGTTTCTAACATATCAATGTTTATACTTTGAATTTAAGTGCCTGACATGTTTTCAGAGGCACCAACAAAAAAATGTTAAACGCCAAGCCGCTCTGAACTATAAAATAAACACAACTTAATGTACCGGTATACTCCTGCTTAAAGCAAGAGCAAAAATTATTTTTCTGGTATATGATGTTCGGTCAGAGATGGAATTAATAAACAGAAACTAAATTAACTAAACTTACATTCAGACCCGGGGCTTTGCCCCGGGTTTTGTTTTTTCAGCATACCCATCCTCCCAAATACGTAGTTAATATAATGCTACAGTGGACACTAAAACTTCTGACTTCCCTGGTATGGGCTCTTTGTACAATCGTAGGCTTAACAGTGGTTTTCTTTGTGGCAGGTTTTCTATTAAGCAGCATACCGGTAAACAGCAGCTTTGCACAGTCAGCTGACGAGAACGCCATAGAAATATTTGTTACTTCTAATGGCGTTCACACCGACCTGGTAATTCCTGTAGTAACTCCTTATATAGATTGGCGTAGCAAGATCCCGCTTCACCATTTTGAAAATGTAGACAGTACCTATGCTTATGTGTCGTTTGGCTGGGGTGACAGGCGCTTTTATATGCAAACACCCGAATGGAGCGATATAACCCCGGAAGTAGCCATTACTGCTGCTCTTTGGCCTACGCGCACTGCCATGCATGTAGAATATATACAATCAGCACTGGCCTCCACCAGAAGGCAAATTCCTGTTCGTATTTCACCTGAGCAATACCAGAAGCTGATCAAATACATTGATTCGTCGTTCCAGGAAAATGAGGGGAATTATATGCATATCCAGGACTCAGGCTATACTTTTAAAGACACCTTTTATGAAGCCCGTGGTAAGTTTTGTATCCTTAAAAACTGTAATAGTTGGGTAAATAGTGGCCTGAAATCTATGGGTGTTAAAGCTGCCCTGTGGGCACCATTCCCATATGCCATTATGAGGCACCTCCGGTAAAGAGAATCACTCGCCATCTATCATGAGTATGATCTTGCCTGCCGCATGTCCTGCCTCGCTGTATTTTTGCGCCTCGGCAGCCTTTTTTAAAGGAAAAATCTTATCAATAACAGGTTTTACCTGTTCCGCTTCTATCCAATGCTTAATTAGTTTAAGATCTTCACCTCTGTCTTTCGTAATAATTGTCTTTAACTTCTTATCTGAGAACACTGACAGCATAAAACCCAAGGCAATGTCTTTGGGGTCTGGTACTGTGGTAACATAGCGCCCGTGGTGTTTAAGGCAGTCTTTGCTGTCAAGGTATGTTGTTTTAGCCACCGCATCGAATATCAGATCATACTTTTGCTTGTGCTGCATAAAATCTTCTTCTGTATAATCGATGACATTATCAGCTCCCAGGCTCTTTACAAGCTGTACGTGGTCCGTACTGCACACACCTGTTATTTCAGCTGCGCCTAATACTTTTGCGATCTGGATGGCAAAAATCCCAACACCACTTGATGCTCCATTTATCAGCACCTTTTCCCCAGCTTTAAGCTCCCCTTTATCCCGAAGAGCCTGCAATGCAGTTAAAGCAGTTAAAGGTACGGCAGCAGCTTGCTTGTATGTTAGGTTATCAGGTATCGGCACTGTTACTTTTTCTGATATTGCGGCATACTCTGCATAAGCCCCACCCACTGTATCACTGATCATTCCGAATACTCTATCGCCGGGCAAAAAGCTTTCAACATCTCGGCCTATTTCTGCCACCACCCCTGCAATATCAACCCCGGGAATCCGAGGGAACGTTAACCCTGTTACAGGCATCATTTTACCTTCCCTGGCCTTCCAGTCAACGGGATTAACACTTGCTGCATGCACCCTTACCAGTACCTGGTCATGTTTAAGTACCGGCTTAGGCAACTCGCCATACTGCAGCACATCTACAGAACCGTATTTATTGTAAAACACTGCCCTCATACGCTATACTTTAAAATCAACTCTTAATAGTACGCATCTAAAGTAGCAGTGTTGAAACTGCAGCCAGCAATAAAAATGGTCAATACAGCTGCTGGGTCATAGTGCATAGTTAAGGCAACTAACACTGAAATTTAATTACTATAGGATAATATGTTTGTTTGTACTGAGAAGTCAATTATCCTGTTAAAATAAAAGCAAAAAAACCGGACGAAACGCCCGGTTTTTTCAGCTTTAAACCCTAATTAGTTCATTTATTGTTTTAATAACTTAAAGTGATTTGTTACACTTCCCATTCTTGTAGTTATGAAGTATACTCCTCGTGGCAATGTCATATCCAGTAAAATTTGCTCTGTATTCAAGCCTTTCTCAACCTGAACAGTCGTCTTAATTATCTGCCTGCCAACTGCATTGCTGAATACAATTTCTACTTCACCGTCCTGTTCAGCTTCAATACTCAAATTCACCTCATTCAGGAACGGGTTTGGATATACCTTGATGTTGTCACTAACACTTCCAAACTCCACCACCTTCGGACCAAAGTATTCAAATGTGCCACTTGCATCCAGTTGTTTCAGCCTATAATAGCGTGTACCATGTTTTCCGTTCTCAATGTCTTTATATTCGTACAGCTGCTTCATACTGGAGTTGCCATTCCTGGTTGGCACAAATGTAATTTTCCGGAAGTTATCCCCATCATTCGATACCTGTACTTCAAAACCAGTATTATCTTTTTCCATCGCTGTAGCCCACTTCAGTACCACATCGCTGCCCTGCTTTTCAGCAGTGAGGTAAATGATTTCTACCGGCAGAGGAACCACTTCTTCGTTATTCAACTCAAGATCTGGCACACATCTGCCAAGTGAAGATGTTATCAGGCATTTCACATATAATTCAGGATCTGTATTGTCGATCACAATGGTATTGGTTGATGTAACTAAAGTAGGCTCTGTTGCGCCTGCTCCGATGTACCATGAATATACCAGGTCAGATTTGTCTGCATAATCTGAAAGTGCTACTATTTCCCACTGCGTCTTGTTGTTGATCCATGTAATTTGCAGCTCACCGTTTACCACTGGCACATCGGTAACAGTAACAGTGGTTTGACCTACACTGCTGTTTCCGCAGGTTGTAGAAGTATTTGTAGCCGACACGGTGTAAGTTCCTTCTTTATAAGTACCCGGGAAAGCTTTTGTAGTACCATCACCAGCTAAAGTTGCTAAAACTGTTCCGCCCTGCATTAAGCTATATGTAATACCTGATTCAGAATTCTCAACGGAGATCGTAGCACCATTTGGTTCATCTATCGGGCAGTAAGGCCCACCAAGTATAGTTTTAGCTACAGGAAGCGGATTGACAACCAGTGGCACTTCAAAAGAATTTAATGGCAAGTTACAAGCCGTAGCAGTTGAGTTACTTACCACTACATAATAGTTACCGGCATCACCGGCCTCCACATTTGTAATTGTTAACGTGCTACTTGTCGCAGTTGACTGTATTGTAAACCTACCACCGTTAGTAACAGGCACCCCACCAGCTTTAAACCAGGAGAACTGCAGATCAGTACCCGTTGCATTAACGGTATATGTAGCAGTACCGCCCAAACAAACAGTTTGCCCGGCAGAAGGCAGATTTGTTGTTATGGTGGCAGGTTGGTCAATTGTGAGGGTTGCCCCCTGCGATGTTAAATTACCACAAGCAGTTGTACCTATTATTTGAACACTGTAAGTACCCTCATCAACCTTAACAGGAGACTCAATAACATAAGTACTTGAAGTAGCTCCAGAAATTGGTTGCCCATTCTTAAGCCACTGATAAGTAATTCCAGACCCAGCGGCTGTAATACTAAAAACTGTTCTTGTGCCTTCACATATTCTCACAGGTACTGGTTGAACAGATATAGATGGAGGAGTATTTACAGTAATTGACCCTAGTGCTAAAGATTGTGTGGTTACACATCCGTTTGACACGACTACACTTACCGGATAAGTAACATCGGGTGTGAAGCTACCGTCAGCAGTTATTATTAGTTGATTAGTATTTGTTGTATAGGTTCTTGCATTAGCACCTGAGCCCACTGTCCAGGTATAAGTAACTTGCGCAGTACCAGTTGGGCTAACAGGTGCAGTAAACGTAACCGTGCTGCCTATACACACCACAGGGTTCTGGAGAGTTGGAGTTGTAGGGATAATATCATTCACCCGCATAACGATTGGAGTGGTTGTTGCATTGCCATTGCATTTTCCACTTGCACCCGTAGTTGCCACATCAGATGTAAAATCTATAAATATTTGATCATTATCTATCAACTTAGCTGGAGACACTCCCTGTTGTGCTAAAGCTGCTTCAATTTCAGCGCTAGTAA
Source organism: Pontibacter sp. MBLB2868 (assembly GCF_051904785.1). NCBI lineage: Bacteria > Pseudomonadati > Bacteroidota > Cytophagia > Cytophagales > Hymenobacteraceae > Pontibacter > Pontibacter sp. MBLB2868. The sequence goes on from NZ_CP196710.1 coordinate 2,905,239, forward strand.
GGCCTAGAGTATTGGTACCCTGGACAGTCTTTATAGTATATACATTACTTCCTCTTCTCAACTTCCAAATCATTGTCAGGTTCGCAATGTCCCACATAAATCCTGCATCTAAGTTAGCTGTAAATGTTGTCGGATCACCTGGGCATAATGGATTTTTTGAGACGGAGACTGCGATATTGTAACTATCAAGTACCGCTCCGTAGGCTCTATATGACAATTTTTTATTAAATGTTACTCCACAAAGTGAACCGGAAACATATGACGCATAATATTCAAGTGATGATAAACCAGCATTCGAAAAATCTACTTGCTTGTTACCAATACTATTATCTTGATTTTTAGTCCATTCATAGGTAAACTGATTTGCTGGAATAAGCTCCCCGCCGGTTACAATAGGCTGAAAGTATCTAAATGACATTCTTTTTGCTATCTCCGATGTTCCGGCAGGATATGGATAATTCGGATTCCAGACAGGTAATTCATTTTGTCCAACTGGAGAACCATCTGCTCTAACGGGATCACCATTTGCATCAACCAAATATGGATATATAACCGTTGCATCTCTATAAACACTAACCCTGTGTGTTACATTATCGCCTTGGCAAAATGGCTTAATGTTTGAAAACACTACAACATTATATTTAGACTTTTTAATTTTTATAGTCTTAGTTGCGGTGTTTTGACATCCATTACTGGTAATTGTGTAAGATATAATCACATTTAATTCTGTTGCCCCAGCAGGTGCTGTAGCAAAAGCATCACAAGGATTAAATGTGTTACCTGAATTCGTTTTCCTTCCAGGCCAAGACCACGTTCCACCTGTAGGTGATCCAGTTAATGTAATACTGCTTTGACCAGAATAAACTACTTGCCCATCCGATACTCCTGAGATAGAAACAGCAGGTACTGTTTTAACAGATAATGTGCCAGAGCCATTCGCACTGCTACAGGTTTTACTATCTGTAATTACAACACTATAATTACCAGCCACACTAGCTGTAAAGCTTGACACATTTCCTGGATTCGTAGCTCCTGCTGGCACTGTCCAGCTGTAGTTAGAGTAAGGAGATGTCCCCCCAGATGGTGTTGCTGTAATTGTAGCAGTCCCCCCAGGACAAACTGATGCACTGCTTACCGTCACAGTTGGTTTAGGATTTATTTTTATTGTGAATGACATTGGAGTTCCGGTACATCCATTCGCAGAAGGAGTCACAGTTACTGTTGTAGTTAAAGCAGTAGTTCCGGAATTTTTAGTAGTATAGCCTGCAATGTTACCCATTCCGCCAGTACCGAAGCCAACATCCACTGTAGATGTCCAGGTGTAGGCAGTTCCGCTGACACTACTACCGAAACTAATACCTGCCACAGCTATTCCACTACAATACTCAAAACTTGATACTGCATTAACTGCAGGAATAGGATTTACTGTAACAGCAAAAGGCTGACTAGCTTTGTCAGTACATCCGTCTGAGTTTACTAAACGCCGGTAATATACCTTACCAACCGTTGCTGTGGATGGTATATATTCAGCGCCTGTAGCTCCTGCAATATCTGCCCAGGGGCCAGAGGAAGAAGTGCTTTGTTGCCATCGGTATGTTGGGGCGACTGTAGTGCTTCCGCCTTCAAAAGTACCTGTCAGAGCTGTTGCCGTAGCACCTAAGCAGTAAACCGATGTACCAGAGATGGTGTGATTTGCCACTGCAGGTGTTACAGTTATTTTCACCACGTTAGATACAGTCTCACAACTCCCAGAAGTTGCTCTCCTCCTGTACCACGTAGTTTGCTTTAATGAGCCAGGGCTATGGTTTTGTAGCCAATCATAACCTGTTAGGCTAAACCCCTCTGTCGCAGATGTTGTACTGTATTCCCAATGGTATGTAATATTTCCATTGCCACCTGTGGCAACAGATCCTGTCAACTGACCAGGATAAGTATCGTAGCAAACAGAGAAGTCGCTAGTTAAAATCTCATTGTTTTCTATAACAGGTGTTACTTCAACTTTCACTACAGCTGAATAACTTGTACAGGCACCGGACTCAACTTTTCTTCTGAACAAGGTGGTTTGTGTCAAATTACCTGGCACATAAGTTTGCGCTGTAGCTCCACCTATTGCTGTAAAAGAAGTTCCATCAGTACTGCTTTCCCAGGTATAAGTATAAGCACCGTCGCCACCAGTTGCTGGGTTAGCAATTAACTCCGGCACTGCATCACCAGAGCAGGTTCTAACAGTTGCTGTTGATATTGTATTTCCGATGGGAGGAGTTACTGTTATCTTAACAGTATTGCTATACTCTGAGCAGTTACCTGAACTAATCTTCCTTCTGTACCAGGTATCAACAGTTAGATTACCAGGTGTATACTCCTGACTTGTAGCACCTATTGCAGCAAAAGTTACTCCATCTGTACTACGCTCCCATTGATAAGTATATGAACCACTACCGCCAGTTGGTGTTCCTGTTAGTGTTGCCGGAGCACCACCTGAACAGATTGTCTGATTGGCTGTTACATCGTAGTTGGTGATAGGTTTTGTCACTATAATTTTCACATTACCACTAGGAGTTTCACATGCTCCCGAAAATGCTATCCTTCTGAAAATAGTGGTAGCTGTTAGAATACCGGGAGCATAATCCTGCGCCGTGGCCCCATTAATTGCTGTGAAGGTATCACCACTATCTGTACTTTGCTCCCATTGATAAGTGTAAGTACCGTTACCACCACTTGGTAACCTGGCAGTTAAAGTAGGTGCTGTTTGACCAGTACATATTGTTTTATCGGTTATAGTTAATGTATTATTAGTAATTACAGGCGTTACTGTGATCTTTATCGGATCTGAGTAAACTTCACAGTTTCCGGAGGTTACTAACCTTCTAAACCACGTTGTTTTTGTAAGTGCTACAGGTTCATAACTAACACCATTGTTTGTGCCTGTTGCTGCTGTAAAACCAGAAGAGGAAGACGATGTACTGCTCTCCCACAAGTAGGTATATGAACCGGTACCTTCCCCACCAGTGGCTGCGTTACCCGTAATTTCGGTCGGCACTTCTCCAGAACAAATTTCCAGATCCCCAGAGGAAAGCGTATTAAAAAGTTCCGGCGTAACAGTTACTTCTATTGGGTCTGATGTCCTTATACAAGTTTCACCATCAACTTTAGCCTCAATGGTAACACTGTAATTCCCAGAAGCTGTAGCATAAAACTTAGCAGTGTTTGCTCCACTAATCGGTCCGTTGTCGTCATTCCACTGATAAAGATAGTTCGAGTTTTCTACTGCCTGTAAGAGTAGTGTTTCACCTTCACAAAGTTCAGTTGAGCCAGAGTAAGTTATGTTTGCAACATTTGCATCTAACTGTACAACTTTTACCTGCATTGGAGCCGAAGTAGTTGTACAGCCCAGTGCATTTTTTACCCGAAGAACATAGTTATAAGTACCAGGATTAGTCACTGTTAAATTTTGAGCAGTACTCACAGCCGATGCCCCTCCGTTCAAGAACCACTCATAAGTCAGTCCATTTCCAGCCGGTGCGTTAAGTGTAACAGAGTTGCCCCCATCCTGGCAAAAGCTTGTTGGGCCTGTAGGAGTTATTACAGCAGATGGTTGTGGGTTAACTGTTACAATATAATTCTCTGTAGGACCAGTACAACCATTAGCTGATGTGGTAATTTCATAGGTTACATTGACCGGACTGGTTGTAGTATTTATTAGTGTCTCATTTATATTGCCATTACCATTGGCTGCAGAGTTACTGATACCTGCCACCACAGCACGTTTCCAGGAAAAAATAGCTCCTGGCGTCTGACTCCAAGGAAAATAAGAGAATAGCTGACCACTACACACTGTTGTAGCTAAAGTGCCAGTAAGTTTAGGACTGGGATTCACCGTTACCGAAACGCTTTGCACAGTACCTGAGCACCCGTTTGCGGTGGTTGTGGTAAACAAGTATATTACAGTTATAGGTTTGTCCGAAGTGTTATTCAGTGTTTCACTAATATCTCCAGATCCATTTGCTGGCAAGTTGCCAAAAGCGTCCCCGTGCCGTGTCCAAGAGAAGGTCACACCTGCTGTCGCACTGGAAGGCTTGTAGGAGAAGGCACTTCCATTACACACTGCCCCAGGTGAAAGCGTGCTGGTTAACACCGGACTTGGATTCACCGTCACTTTTACATCCTGCGTGTTGCTGCAACCGTCGGCAGTCATAGTAATACTATATGTCACTACCACCGGGTTAACTGTGGAGTTTGTTAAGGTTTCACTGATAGCTGCGGTACTTCCGCTTGCCGTAGTGGGACTGATGCCCGTCACGCTGGCCCTGCTCCAGCTGAAGCTCACGCCCACTGTCGTACTTGTAGCTGTATAATCAAAGGTCGTGCCGCTGCAGATAGTGGCTGTCAAAGGGCTGCTTAGTGTCGGACTCGGATTAACTGTCACCACTACTGTCTCGCTATTGCTGCAGCCATTGGAGGTCATTGTCACGTTGTAAGTCACCACCACCGGATTGGAAGTAATATTCACTATTGTTTCACTGATGCTTGCAGAGTTGCCGTTATTGGCAGTGTTACTCACACCTGTAACCGCTGATCTGCTCCAGCTGAAAGTGGCTCCAGCAGTCGCGCTCGTGGCTGTGTAGTTGAAAGCGCTGCCGCTGCAGATAGTGGCAGAAGTAGCGCTGCTTAGTGCCGGGATCGGGTTAACTCTGACCGTTACATTCTGAGGAGGGCCATCACAGTTGTTTGCTGAAGCTGTAATTACATAAGTGACATCAATCGGATTATCGGTCGTATTTATAAGTGTTTCATTTATAGTAGCGGAATTCCCAGTTCCAGCTGTAGAACCACTTATACCTGCTACTGCCGTCCTGCTCCAACTAAAAGTAACTCCAGAGGTCTCACTTGTAGCTGTATAAACAAAGGTCGCGCCACTGCAGATTGCAGCAGGTGTTAAGTCACTACTCAGCACTGGCAGCGGATTAACCGTCACCTCTACATCCTGCGTGTTGCTGCAGCCGTTGGCACTCATCGTGACGCTGTAGCTCACTACCACCGGGTTGACTGTAGAGTTTGTTAAGGTTTCATTGATAGTGGCAGAGTTTCCGCTTGCGGTAGCGGGGCTGATGCCGGTTACTGCCGACCTGCTCCAGGAGAAGCTCACGCCCGCTGTCGTGCTTGTAGCTGTATAGTTGAAGCTCGTGCCACTGCAGACAGTAGCTGTCACAGTGCTGCTCAGTTCTGGGGTAGGATTTACTGTTACTGTTACTGGCTTAACTACAGAACATCCAGTAGATGGGTTTGTACCTTTGATGTAGTAAGTTCCACTAGTTGACACCGAAGATGGACTTGGAAGCGCATCTGTGGCTGATATGTCACGCCAATAAGTAAAAATAAGGCCTGAAGTGCTGCCCACCGTGATTGTATTTGCTGTCAAATTTATAGTACCTGGAGAGCAAACTGCCGTAGGATCTGTGATTACAAGTGATGGAAGCGGATTTATCGTTACTGTTACTGGCTTTATTACATAACAACCAGTAGTTGAGTTAGTCCCTTTAATATAATAAGTACCGCTAGAAGTGACGGCTGAAGGAGCTGAAAGCGGGGTAGTGGCCCCTGCATTAGCCCAGTAGCTGAAGGTAAGCCCCGAAGTGCTTCCCGCTGTGATTGCATTCGCTGTCAAGTCTACAGTGCCCGGAGAGCAAACCGCTACTGGGTTGGTAATTTGGAGTGTTGGTAATGCAACAACAACATCTATAAATTTTACTCCTGTTGGATAGTCACATTGATTGAATGCTCTTACACCTATTCTTACAGAACCAGCAGTACTACCAAAGTTAACTGTAGCGGTTGCAGCACTTCCACCAGATGCAATTGTTGCATTACCCGAAATTATAGACCACTCATAGGTCTTTGCACCTGGTACATCAATACTATAGTTGTTTGTTGAACTAGCGCAAACTGAGGTAGGTCCATTTGGTGTTCCAATAATTAATTTTGGATAAACTTCAAATGAAAATGAAACAGGAGCAAAAAAACCACTACCTGTGTTATCTCTATTAGCAACTTGAATAGTATAAGTTCCTGCTGTATTAAATGCAGAAGCCGCTAACACAATATTGTTTATCTCACTGGCAGAATAAGCTTCTAAAATCGAATTGTATTTCGGAACTCCAGTATTATCCAGTATAGTTACCTTTACATTACCCTGACCTTTATTGCTTCCTTTATCTTGAATACCGGTACTAAAGTTTGAACCATTTATAGTAAGTGTTACACCTTCTCCAACTGATGTACAAGTAGGACTAACAGAAGTTATAGTCTGCGCCCCCGCCACATGCGCTATCAGTAAGAGCAGGAACAATAAGATAATTCCTACAAAATAGTGCCTGGTATCACCAGCATCATCAATGAATTGTGTAAATTTTCTCTTCATAATCAGGGGTTAAAGGCTTGGGCTAATCAGATTGGGGTCAGGTTTTATATAAAATAAATAAAATATATTAATTTTATTATATTTTACGGCACTAATGAACATTCAGTATTAAAAATGAAATTTTATACAGCCAATAGCTGCCTAAAATCACACTATACATGCATTGGATATAAATTATCCAATCTTAAGACGACAATATTTTTATGGTTTAAATCTTTCTAATGCAGCGGGTTACATAATAATATACAAATACACTATGCAAGGCCGAGTAAATATATTACATCCTATATATATTGTTTATTTTTAATATTTCATTGAACTAGTAGTAGATATTTACAGCAAAAACTATATTTTGTTACATAGTTACATGTAAGTATTTAGGTAGTTTGTACATTCTTAAATGCAAGAAACCGAAGAAGACGGGGAAAAGACCAATAGCTGCACCTTATAGCCTCAATTAACTAATTCAAATTGCACTTTAATCGGTAGTGTTTTTTTCTGTTCTTTCTAAATAGAATATATGAAAAGACAATACCTCCTTTTTGAAAACTTAACCCACAGCGCTGTATTAGAGTCAGCGACACTGGTTTAACAACCACTGTAAAATGACACTGGCCGCACAGCACATTAAATCAGGGTAATAACCGAGATATAGCTTTAAATAAATTTTAATTACTATTTTTAAAGAATGCTCAGTAACGCTCAACTTTTATAACCCTTTTTAAAAAGCAAAATGAATAAATTATATATGTTCGTTATCGCAGCAGCTATGGGATTGGCCCAGGCTGCAACTGCGCAGCAAACAGATCTATCTTATTATTTACCAAAAGAAGTACAGTATAATAAAAGCATTCCCACTCCTAATGAGCTTTTAGGTTACAACATCGGGGAATGGCACGTGAGCCACGACCAACTTGCCATGTACATGCGCATCATGGCCGAAGCCTCTGACCGGATGACGATCACGGAATATGGCCGCACCCATGAAAATCGTCCGCTATACTTGCTTACTATCACTTCTCCTGAAAATCAGAAGAATATTGAGGCTATCAAGGCAACTCATAAGAAGCTAACCAATCCTTCGGAGTCTGGCAGTGTGAACATAAAAGATATGCCTGCTGTGGTGTGGATGGGGTATAGTGTGCATGGAAACGAACCTAGTGGAAGCAATGCAGCTTTGCTGGCCGTGTATCACCTGGCAGCAGCACAGGGGCCGGAAATTGAGAAGCTACTCCAGGAAACAGTTATACTTCTGGATCCTTCTATAAACCCTGATGGGTTGAATCGTTTTGCCAGCTGGGTAAATACTCATCGCAGCAAGAATTTAGTAACAGACAGCAACAGCGCTGAATTTGATGAAGTATGGCCACGAGGCCGCACCAACCATTACTGGTTCGACCTGAACCGTGACTGGCTACCACTACAGCACCCGGAGTCCAAAGGACGCCTGGCGAAGTTCCACGAGTGGAAGCCAAACGTTCTCACAGATCACCATGAAATGGGCACCAATGCTACATTCTTCTTTCAACCGGGCATCCCGAGCCGTAATAACCCGCTAACGCCTGAGAACAACTTTAAGCTGACCCAGAAAATGGGCGGATACCATGCTAAGGCGCTGGACAAGATTGGCTCTTTTTACTACACAGAAGAAAGCTACGACGACTTCTACTATGGCAAAGGCTCTACCTACCCGGACGTGAATGGATCTGTGGGTATTCTGTTTGAGCAGGCCAGTTCCAGGGGCCATTCACAGGAAAGTATAAATGGCGTACTTTCTTTCCCTTTTACCATCCGCAATCAGTTTACCACCACGCTGTCTACGTTGCAGGCATCGCAGGCAATGCGGGAAGAGTTGCTCACACACCAGCGCGATTTTTACAAAAATGCATTAAATGAATCTAAAAATGCTCCGGTTAAAGCTTATGTGTTCGGTTCCGAATTAGATAAAGCCAAAGCTTACCACCTCGCGGAAATTATTAAACAGCACCAGATAGACATTTATCGTCCGAAGGCCTCTTTTAAGATTAACAATACTACTTATACTCCTGACAATGCTTATATCATTCCAACAGACCAACCGCAGTACCGACTGATTGAGGCCATGTTTGAAAAACGCACCACCTTTCAGGACAGCCTTTTCTATGATATCTCTGCCTGGACCTTCCCCCTCGCCTTTGACCTGGACTATGCTGCTTTGTCTTCAAAAAACTTCAAAGGCAGTCAGTTAGGGCAGAAAGTGGAGCAGCTTACTTTTCCTACAGGTGAAGTGGTAGGTGGCAAAAGTGACTATGCCTATGTGTTTGAATGGCATGGCTATTATGCTCCCCGCGCACTGAACACCCTAATGGAACGAGGCATTGTAACACGCGTAGCAACCGACAAATTTACTACCGTACAGGGCAAGCAGTTTGATTATGGCACTATACTTATTCCGGTAGCAGGCCAGCCAATAAGTTCTGAGGAGCTGCACAAGGTATTACAGGAAGTAGCTATTAAGAACGGTATTCCTGTTTATGCCATGAACACTGGTTTAATGACACAAGGTATCAAGTTGGGCAGCCCGATGATGCTTAGCCTGGAGCAACCGAAGATCATCCTCCTGATGGGGGATGGCGTTAACAGCAATGATGCCGGCGAAGTATGGCACCTGCTTGACAATCGCTTTGACATGAAACCAACGTTGGTAAAAACGAACGACTTTAACAGGATCGGCCTGAACAAATACAACGTGATCATCCTGGCGGATGGCAACTACAACAGTATCTCTAAAGAAAAACTACGTAGCTGGGTATTACAGGGTGGTACGGTAGTAGGTATGGGAGAAGCTGCCAAATGGCTGGCAGACAATGGCATTGGCAACATTACTTTCAAAACTGAAGAAAAAGATACCCTTGCCCGTAAACCATATGCAGAAATGAATAATACAACTGGAGCACAGGTTATAGGAGGCGCTATTTTCGAGACCACACTAGACCTGACTCACCCGCTGGCCTATGGTTATACTGATGCTCAAATGCCGATCTTCCGTAGTAACACATTGTTTATGGAACGCTCTAAGAGTCCGTACGCCAATCCGGTAATGTATACTTCAAATCCGTTAATGGCTGGATACATCTCAAAACCTAACCTACAGAAGTTAAAAAGTTCTGCCGCTGTAGATGTTTCAGCGGTTGGAGCTGGCAAGGTGATAGCCATGCCCGACAATCCTAACTTTCGAGCCTTCTGGTATGGCACCAACAAATTATTCCTGAACAGCATCTTCTTTGGCCAGATCATTAACGGCAGCTCAGCCCGAGCAGAAGAAGAGTAAAACTCGTGCAATTTTTTCAAAACAATAAGGCCTAAGCTGAAACAGCTTAGGCCTTATTGTTTTAATTCTATACATCATTATCCCAACATTTTCCCACCTCGTTAAAATTATCTTTTCCAGACACTCGCCGCACTTTCACCATTATATCTGCATTGCCTATGAAGCATTATTTAGTACAATGTTTTATCCATATATATTAAGTTACTTTTATAGATAAATATTCCTTTCAAAACCCACCGAATAAGCTAAAATTCAATGTCGTAAAGAATTTAAACATAGCAATTCTTTAATATTCAAAGTTTATCACCTGTTACGACAATAACATTTAAGGTTATACATAACTAAAAACTGAATTTTATTACCATCAAGTTACAACATCAAACCCAGTACTATATAAATACAATTTAGCTTAACCATACTTTAGATTACAAGAGCATCATTTTCTACCAATGGCATCTTAAGGATGTCCGGATAATTGAAAACAACACCCTTTATGAAGATACTTTTACCCCTTTTCGTCTTTTTTGCATTTATTGTTGGGTTTCAGATACCCCAGGCAAAAGCACAATGCAATGCACCAAAGGTTTCTTTTCCTACAGGCAAAGAAAACGTGAAATACTGCGGAGCAACAACAGTTGCTTTTAGCACAACAAGCGTCGACCATAAGCCCACTTATACCTTAAACGGAGGAGGAAATATTAAATCCTACACATGGGAAGTGAATGGGGTAGTTACCGCTATGGAGCCAAACCCCACAATAAACTTTCCTACAGCAGGTGATTATACTGTATCCGTAACTGCCACCAGCACCTGCGGCGAAACTTCAGTTCCTGCTATTCAGGTTATTACGATTGAGGCACTGCCAGACCCTCCTCTGGTGGAGGATGTATACGCTTGTTCTGGCAGCAGGGCAACATTGTGGGTTCAGGATAGCCGCCCTGAACTGATCTACAAGTGGTACAGTGTTCCGTCTGGCGGAACTCCGCTCGTATGGGGTACTTCATACACTACTGCCCCTTTAAATCAGGATATAACGCTTTATGTTGAAGCCGTTACGCAATCAGGATGTGTAAGTGCTACCCGTACAGAAGCAAAAGCAATTTCATCTTCAATTGTTGGTGGTGCACAAAATATAGGTAACGACCAGGAAATCTGTAGTGGCGTGATACCTGCTATGCTGACAGGTGCAGCCCCTTCTGCAGGTTCTATTACTTACCAATGGTACAATAGTACAGGCAGCGCAAATACAGGTTTCACTCCTATTGCTACAGGCAGAAGCAAAGACTACCAAAGCCCTGCATTATATGCTACCACCTGGTTTAAAAGAGTAGCTTACCGTGATGGATGCTCAGTGGAATCGAATGTAGTAAAAATCACTGTTGTTTCTCCTCCTGCCACTCCTGCTGCTGTTGATGCGTCGATCTGTTATGGAGAACAAGCAACTTTAACAGTTAGCAACCCTGATCCGAGTGTTGTTTACCGCTGGTATGCAACGGCAACCAGCACGGCAAGCGTCGGTTCAGGCATCAGTTACAGAACGCCGGCTCTTACAGCTGATAGATCATATTTTGTTGAAGCATCTACAACTTCAGCAACAAACTGCTTTAACCCTGTACGCGTTGAAGTAAAGGTTTTTGTTACTACTCCTATTACGAATAACTCCATTTCAGCAAACCAGGCGATTTGTAGTGGCGGAACACCTTCCAAACTTGTAGGCTCAATACCTAGCGGAGGTGGTAACGGACTTTTAGGAGGTGGTTATGTTTACCAATGGCAGCTTAGCACTGACGGCACCTTCTTTACTGATATTGCCGGAGCAAACGCTTTGGATCATACTCCCCCTGCCCTGAGCACCACCACCTGGTACCGAAGAAAAGTAAAAACATCAGGGCCCTGCCCGGAAATAATAAGCAATGCAGTAAAGATAACCGTAACTCCCTTACCGGTATCTATCGACATTATAGACCCGACAGTTTGCACCGGGTCGCCTGCCACTATCACAATCACGAATCCGGAACCCGGTTTTACTTATCGTTGGTACGATGTTCCGGCAGGCAGCCCTTTGCTGGCAACCGGCACTTCTTATACTACTGTACCTCTTACATCCGACAAAACATACTATGTAGAGGCCACCACAACAGACGGATGCATAACTACCCGCCGTCCTGTGAATGTAACCGTTACAGCCCTTCCTGCAAAACCAAGCGCTGAAACGGTAACAGTTTGCTCAGGAAGCAGTGCCATTTTAAAAGTTACCACCCCTGATGACAGGTTATTCTACAGATGGTATGATCAGTCGATGACCTTACTTGCAAGCGGCAGCAGTTATACGACACCTCCACTTGCTACCAACGCCACCTATTATGTAGAGGCAGTTACCAAAGCTGCACCAGGTTGCGGAAGCGGATTAACTACTCTCGAAGTTACAATTGCACCTCCAATCACAAACAACATTATCTCAGGAGATCAGGAGATCTGCAGTGGAGGTTTGATCAACAAGATAACAGGAACGATCCCTGCCGGAAACGGAGGTGGCTTTACCTACCAGTGGGAAAAAAGCGAAGATGGAATTTCTTTTGCAGCTATCGCTAACGCAACTGCAAAAGACTATGCACCTGGCACATTAACGGTTACCACCTGGTTCCGCAGACGTGTAAAAGGATCAGGCCCTTGTCCGGAGCAACAGAGTAATGTGGTAAAGATCACTGTCAATCCACTTCCTTCCACTCCGTCTGTTAACAATGCTTCGATATGCGCCAACACAAGTGCCGTTCTTAAAGTAAATTCGCCGGAGGCAAATGTTACTTATAAGTGGTTTACTGTTGCTACTGGCGGTAGTTCAATCTCCACAGGCACAACATACACAACCGATGTACTTACCTCAAGCAGAACCTATTATGTAGAAGCAACATCTTCTGCAGGTTGTGTTAACCCGACACGTCAGACTGTAACAGTAACAGTAAGCCCGATTCCTGCCACTCCGCAGGCAGACAATGCAGCAACATGTGCGGGCAATGCGGTTACTTTAACAGTTCTTAACCCTGATGAGAACATAAACTACAAGTGGTACAATGCCGCTACCGGAGGGAATCTTCTCGCAACAGGATCAAGCTATACTACCAGTGCACTATCTAACAGTATCACTTATTACGTAGAGGCCGAAACGGCGACAGGTTGCACCAGCCCTACCAGAGATGCTGTTTATGTAAGTGTTACACCTTTACCAGCCACACCGGAAGCAAGCGGAACAACAATTTGCGCCGGCGATAAAGCAACAGTATTTGTTAACAATCCTGACCCAAGCCTGGTCTACCGCTGGTACGACGGAAGCAACTTGTTAGGCACTGGAGTTTCGTTTACTACTGATATCCTTACTTACAGCACCACTTATTATGTAGAGGCAGTCACCAACGCTTCAGGCTCCGAGATGGCTTGCGCCAGCACTTCCCGCAAAGCAGTGATAATAACAGTTACCCCTACAATTGCCAACAACACCATCAGTGCAAACCAAACGATTTGCGGCGGCGGAACACCTGCTAAGCTAAACGGCACTTTGCCTAATGGTGGCGGCGGAGGTTATACTTACCAATGGGAATACAGCGAAGACGGAGCGAACTTTACCAGGATAACAGGTGCCACAAGCAAGGATTATACACCAGGCGCTCTTACCCTGACAACCTGGTTCAGAAGAAAGGTACAAGGCACAAGCAGCTGCCCGGAACACGTTAGTAATGTAGTTAAAATTACGATCTCTCCGCTTCCGGCTACACCATCTGCTGCCAATGTTATAATTTGCTCTGGTGAAACGGCTACACTGGCTGTTACCTCTCCTGATGCATCCCTTACTTACAAATGGTACACAACCGTCACAGGCGGTACAGCCCTGGCTTCAGGAAGTTCTTATACTACAGGCTCTTTAGTAACAAGCACTACCTACTATGTTGATGCCACCACCACTTCTGGCTGTGTTAGTGCCAGAAGAGCTGTAACTGCCTCTGTAAGGCCACAGCCGGGCGTGCCAACTGTAGCTGATAAAATAGTGTGTGAAGGTGAGAGGGCAACCATGTCAGTATCAATGCCTGACCCAACACTTACTTACAAATGGTTTAGTATAAACGGAACCCTGTTGGCAACCGGGACAACTTATACGACCGATTACCTAACCACAAGCACTACTTACTATGTAGAAGCTTCAACTGTAACCAACCCTGTATGCACCAGCACACGCAAAACAGTAGTTGTAACAGTTAACCCGAAACCACTGGCGCCTGTTGTACCATCCGTTACAATCTGCTCCGGCTCATCGGCAGTATTAGCTGTACAATCAGCTGATGCTGAACTGACTTACAAATGGTACACAGCGCCAAGCGGAGGCTCTCCGGTCGCAACCGGTTCCAGCTACACCACAAACACCCTGACATCGGCCAGTACGTATTATGTGGAGGCTTTTTCAGGATCAGGTTGTGTAAGTCCACGTTCAGAAGCGCTGGTGAATGTGACCTCATCTCCGGAAACTCCTTTTGCTGACAATGTGGCTGTTTGTGCAGGCTCGCCTGCAGAACTTTCCATCAAGGATGTAGATCCAACACTAACTTACAGATGGTATAACACAGCAACCGGCGGCGCCCTGCTTGCAACCGGAACAACGTACATTATCAATACCCCAACTACCACTACTTACTACGTAGAGGCTGTTACGGCTCAAGGTTGTGCCAGTGCCTCGCGGGATGCGGCAACTGTAACGGTTACTCCTATTCCTGCTACCCCTGATGCAGATAATGCGAGTATCTGTTCCGGAAACACCACTACGCTTCGTGTTAAGAACCCGGCCACTAACCTGATCTACCGCTGGTACAATACCAGTGGCACGCTCCTGGGAACCGGCATTTCTTATACTACAGCGACACTTACAGCAAACACAACCTATTATATAGAGGCCGCTACAGGCACTACGCCATCCTGCGTGAGTAACCGCAAAGCTGTAACGGTTGGTGTAACACCGCTGCCGGCAACACCGGTTGCCGATAATGTAACGGTTTGCGCCGGGACACCAGCCACGCTGTCTGTGAAAGTGATAGAGCCGGACCTGAGCTACAGTTGGTACACTGTTGCTACTGGAGGCACCCCGGTTGCTACCGGAACCTCTTTTACAACAGGCTCACTTACCACCAACAGAACATACTACCTGGAGGCTACGTCAACAAACGGCTGTGCCAGCGCATCACGCAAAGCAGTTAGTGTAAGTGTTACGCCACAGCCAGAGCAGCCAGCTGCACCAGACCACACCATCTGTTATGGTGAGCGTGCTACCCTCACGGTTTCTTCTCCGGATGCAGCTTATGTTTATAACTGGTATGATAAAAACGGAGCGCCACTGGCAACAGGAATTACTTATACCACAGAAGCACAGTACGCCAGCAACACTTACTATGTAGAAGCAGCCACTAAAACATCGCCAAGCTGCATAAGCCCACGCGAAGCTGTCAATGTAAATGTTACGCCACTGCCTGTTGTTCCGCTTGTGGAAGATGCCATGGTATGTTCAGGCGCTACAGCTACGCTACTGGTTAAGAATGCCGCGCCTTCAGCGGTTTACAAGTGGTACGACGACAACGGCATACTGCTCGCAACCAACACCACTTACACCACTGCCCCGCTAACCAACGACGCTATCTACTATGTGGAAGCTGCAACCAACACAGGCTGTGCAAATCCGGTAAGGGCGACTGTTACGGTGTATGTAACGCAACCTATTACGAATAACTCTATCACTGCAGATCAAAGCATCTGTGTAGGGGATTCTCCTGCGAAACTAACGGGTACGCAGCCTGTAAATAACAGCACCGATATCTCATTCCAGTGGGAGCGCAGTGAGGATGGCATCAACTTTACAACTATTTCTAACGCAACGGGCAGAGACTATACCCCGGGAGTGTTAAACGTTACTACCTGGTTCAGGAGAAAAGCGGTGGTAGTAAACAGTATTTGCCCGCCACACACCAGTAATAGCGTTAAGATCACTACAGTTCCGATACCGGCCACGCCTACAGCAGATAACACCACCATCTGCGCAGGTGCAACAGCAACGGTAAGCGTATCAGTTTCTGAAACAGGTTATACGTACCGCTGGTACGATGTGGAAACTGGCGGCAACATTCTAGCCGCCGGCGAAACGTTCACGGTAGAAGGCCTCACAGCGGAGAAAACATACTATGTAGAAGCTGTTAATCCGAATAACTGCGTGAGCCTGCGCAGGGCAGTAACAATTTTTGTGACACCGCTTCCGGCCATGCCACAGGCTGATGACCGGGTGATATGCTCCGGCGAAGGCACAACGCTTACTGTTACTAACCTGGATGTAAAACTTAACTACAGGTGGTTCGATTCTAAGGGTAGCCTGGTAGCCAGCGGTTCATCTTTCACTACTCCGGCATTAAGCAGCAACACCTTATACTTTGTAGAAGCTTATACTAATACCAGCCTTGCCTGCACAAGCCAGCGAAAAGCTGTAAACGTAAGTGTGCTACAGTTACCTGTTGCCCCTGAAGCCGATGACAAAGAGATATGTGCCGGTAGTGCTACTACGCTATCAGTTAAGCAGCCTGACCCGGCCATGACCTACAGATGGTACACTGCAGCCACGGGTGGCGTTGCCTTAGCAGCCAGTCCTGCTTATGAAACCGGTGCGCTTACATCTGATAAAACATACTATGTAGAGGCTGTCACTTCAGCCGGTTGTGTAAGCCTAAGAAAGTCTGTAAAGGTAACGGTTGATGCGCTTCCGGATGAGCCATTGGCTGACAACCAGGCAATTTGCTCGGGGCAAACGGTAGTGCTTTCAGTAAAACAGCCAGATGCCACACTTACTTACAGATGGTTTGACACCTCCGGAAAGCTTTTGGCAACGGGTAACACCTATTCCATCAGCGGTATAAAAACAAGCACTTCTTATTATGTAGAGTCGATGACATCAGCAGGCTGTACCAGCCCAACACGTAAAGCTGTTGTGGTCAGTGTAGCATCTTTGCCTGCCACTCCTGCTGTAGCGGATGGCGCCATCTGCTCAGGAGACAAAGCAACATTGTTTGTTAAGAATCCTGATCCTGCACTGGAATACAGGTGGTACAACGATGCTGCCGGCACTAATCCTATTGGTTCAGGAACATCCTTTACATCACCAACACCGCTTTACTCCAGCAGATCATACTTTGTGGAAGCTGTAAACACAGCCGGCTGCGCGAGCCCTGCCAGAGAGCAAGCGGATGTTCTGGTAACAGGACGACCTTCTCAGCCAGCAGTGAACGATGTTACTGTATGTTCTGGTAGCAGCGCCACATTGGCCGTTATTGCACCGGATGCATTTGTGGTTTATAAATGGTACCATGCCAATGGCACGCTGTTACATACAGGTACTACTTATACTACAGTGCCGCTTTCCTCTCAGGTCACCTATACTGTTATAGCGTATGCAGCCAGTGCATCAGGTTGTGCCAGCACAAGCGAGAGTGTTACGGTAAGTATCATGACACCTATTACCAATAACAGCATCAGCGATAACCAGACTATCTGTAGCAACGGCACGCCAAGAACCCTGAATGGCTCACTGCCGGCAGGTGGCGGAACAACCGCACTGGAGTACCAGTGGGAACGTAGCTCTGATGGCTTAAACTTCGCCAGCATCGTTGGTGCCCACGGTCAGGATTATACTCCGAATGCCTTAACCTCAGATACCTGGTTCAGGAGAATAGTGAAAGCTGCCGGCCCTTGTGCTGAAAGTGTAAGTAATGCCGTGAAGATCACTGTTGTACCACTTCCTGTTACACCGGTAGCGGAGAGTGAAACGGTTTGTGCGGGTAGCTCAGCGACTTTAAGGGTTCAGAACCCATCTTCCACTGCAGATAACGTTACCTACCACTGGTATAACGTTGTGGCAGGCGGTAATTCGTTGGCCAGTGGCATTTCCTTTACAACGCCAGTTCTCTCAGCAAGCACTACTTACTATGTAGAAGCCGTGAACGGAAATGGATGCAGCAGCAGTACACGCAGAGCAGTACAGGTACTGGTTGATCAGCCGATCAGCAGCAACACCATCAGTTCTTCTCAGAAGGTTTGTAGTGGAGCTACGCCAGCAGCCTTCACGGGATCAATACCTGCAGGTGGCAGTGGAGCTTATACGTACCAGTGGCAGCAGAGCACCGATGGCGCAAACTTTACCGACATACCAGGCGCTACGGGTCAGGGCTATACTTCTGCAGACCAATTTAGAGTAACGACCTGGTTCAGAAGAAGAGTGAAAGCTGATGGGCCTTGCGCTGAAAGTATGAGTAATGCTGTAAAAGTAGAAGTTGTACCGCTCCCTGAAGCACCTACTGTAACATCTGTCGCTACCTGTCCGGGCACCAGCGTAGTACTTACCGCAACGGCCATGGCTGGCCTAACGGTAGAGTGGTATGATGCGCCGCAGGGTGGTAACCTGATCTTTATAGGCAGCACCTTCAAAACTCCGGTTATTAATACCACTACCTCTTATTGGGTGCAAACGGTAAACAGCAATAAATGCATGAGTTCTACTCGCCAGGAAGCCAAAGTAAGTGCAGTAGGGCCGCAGGTAACGATCACCGATGAGATCACTATTGTGGAAGGGAAAACAGTGCAGCTAAACGCAACCGGAGGAGTTACTTATAGCTGGTCGCCGGCAGAAGACCTCTCGGATGCTTATATTGCCAACCCGGTTGCCACTCCAACCAAGACAACTACTTACTATGTAACGATCACCACGAAAGAAGGCTGTACAGTTAAGAAAGGGGTAACGATCATCGTGCTGCCTAAGCTTGAAATCACCAACGTGATCACGCCAAACAATGATGGTTTCAACGACAAGTTCCTGATCAAAAACATCGAGAACTATCCGAACTGCATTGTGGAGATCTACACACGCTGGGGCGAGAAGATATTCGAATCGAAGGGATACAGTGAACCATGGGACGGCAGGAAGAATGGAAGTCCGCTGCCAATGTCAGCTTACTACTACATTATCCGTCTCGACAAGGATTCGGCACCAATATCAGGAAGTGTAACAATTGTAAAATAAACAACACCAGAAGAGATGAAGAGATTTTTAGCAGTTGCATTGGTTGTTATCGCCACAGTTGCACAAGCCTATGCACAACAGCGTCCGCAGTACACACAGTATGTTCTGAACAATTACCTTACAAACCCGGCTGTGGGTGGTATCGAAAGCTATACCGACCTGCGCACCAGCTTCCGTAGCCAGTGGATCGGAGTGGAAGGAGCACCGGAAACTTTTTATGCATCCATACAGGGCTCGATTGGTTACCAGGGCAATGGCTCCTCAGGAAGAGCAGCTAAACCAAACAGGTATGGTTTTTCGAGCAGAGGCGGTTATAAAAAGGCATACCCGCATCATGGTGTAGGAGCCATGGTACAGGTTGATAAGGCAGGTTTATTGAGAGCCTCCACCCTGAATGGCAGTTATGCTTACCATTTGCCACTTACCGGTTATTTTACTCTGTCGGGAGGTATTACAGCTGGAGCAACACAGTATAGTGTAGATGTGCAGGAGGCTACGCCAAACGACCCCAACGATCCATACCTGACTGCGATGAAGCTTAATTCAACTAAGCTGGACCTGGGACTTGGCCTATGGCTGTACACTCCTGATTTCTATGTAGGCGTATCGGGGATGCAACTAGTGAAAAGCAAGGATGACCTTCAGGGTGATTCTCCTAACCTTTCGCTGCAGCCACACCTGTATGCTACGGCTGGTTTTCGTTTTCAGCCAGACAGAGACCTTGCCATAATTCCTTCTGTGATGGTAAAAGCAACTGCTTCAGCAGCCCCCGCAGTGGACATTAACCTACGGGCACTGTATAACCAGCAGGTTTGGGGAGGTGTATCGTACCGCCATAACGACGCCTGGGCGGCTATGGCCGGTGTCAACCTCAACTACCTGTTCGACCTCAGCTATGCCTACGAAGTCGCGACTACCAGTATGAACCAGGTAAGTGTTGGCACTCATGAGGTAGTATTGGGCATAAAACTTAATAACCGCCGCAAGGTGATCTGCCCGACGTGGGTTTGGTAGCGTTTAGAAATACTACTGATAATTCAAGTAGACATGAATCATCCCGAATTTGAAGGGAGCATAAAAAGCATCTTTGTTAGCTACAAAGATGCTTTTTATGCTTAACAGCCGATCTTTTCATAAAGTATTTGTTTAAGATAAACATAACCAACCACCAGTTACCGCATCGCTCAAACTGGCGGTATAACTATAAAGTTCGGGATGACTCATGTTTATATCTGTCAACCACACACAAGGATAAAAAGTATAATCCATTACCTTTGTACCATCAATCATCCTGAACCGGAAATACTATGAGCGCCAAAAGCTTTGAGATACTTTTAGAAACTGCCTTCGACACAGAGAATCCTGGTGTTTTTGAAGAAGGAACAGCCAAGGTGTATGAACAGTTTGAAAAGATCTACAGGGATACGCATCTGAAAGGGGGCAAGCTGACTGAAGAACTTAGTTTCAGGTTTGAGCGCCTGCGTTTAGGTGTAGCCATTGCTTTTGTAAAAGCTTTTACCCGCCTGGCTAACAACGAGAAAAGTAAGGAAGCACTCGATACGTTACAAGAGGCCATTAAGGCCAAAAACACACGTGAAATAGACAAGATCGTTCAGAAGAAGATCGCTACGTTTGACCACCTCTACCACGAGATCTTCGTGAACGAGCAGCGTGAGCATATTCTGGAGTTATTTGAACGCACCTTGGATGCTGCTACCAAAGAAGAACTGGATGAGCTTATTTTTGAGGGACTGGACCTGCTGCAGGAAGTGGATTGGGATGCAGCAACGCATGAAGACGATGACGATATAGAGCCATTAGACGAGGACTTCCTGAAGAACATTTAACTTTTTGGCTTTTCAGCAGCAGCAGCGAATGGAAATCACCCTGACCACCCCCGCCTTACTTTTTCCGGCTATCTCCTTGCTTTTGCTGGCCTATACCAATCGTTTCATGGCCTTGGCAAACCTGATACGAAGCCTGAAACAACGGTATGCCACTACGCATAATCAAATGATCTATGGCCAGATAGAAAACCTGCGCGTACGCCTGATGCTGATCCGTAACATGCAGGCTTTTGGTATCAGCAGTATCTTTGGCTGTGTGTTCTGCATGTTCATTCTTTTTGCCGGCTACATAACAGCTGGTAAATACCTTTTTGGCATGAGCCTAATATTGTTAATGATCTCCCTGGCACTGGCTCTCCGCGAGATCCAGATCTCTGTAAATGCCCTCCGTCTTGAGCTGGATGACCTGGAGGGAACTTCTGAAATGGAAGCCAGAAAATAAAAAATTTCCCTTTCCCACCATTTTTTAGCTCCTCATCAAATCTGCTTTTAACTATCTTAAAAAGCATTTTTGTGTTCTTAACATGGCTCGTTTATGGCGATTCTCCTATCACATTGTTGTTCTTACAAGTTTGTGTAAAATAAAAAAACCATATATTTATAAATTAAAATTTATGGCCACAGTAGGAGTGTCTGGTTCGGCACATGACAACTATCATTAAGACAGCCTCTTACAACATTAAACCTACTTTATGAACAAACGTCTACTCCTGTTGCTGATAATCCCCCTGTTTTTATCAGCAAAGGCATTCGCAACACACATCGTAGGTGGTGAATTTGAACTAAGGCATACGTCCAATTATAACTACAGGCTTTTCTTCAACTTATATTTCGATAAAGTAAATGGTCTTCCGCTAGCAAAAGATCAGAATGTATACGTCGCTATATTTGAGCAGGGAACAAACAGGCAGATCCGAAGCATCATGCTGCCCCTTCGCTCTGAGACTCCAATGAGTTACACGAACGTGGGCTGCTCCACAAGCGACCTGAAAACGGATAAAATACAGTACTACGAAGACCTTTATCTTGACCCGGCTATCTATAATAACCCCACTGGCTATTATGTAGTTTGGGAGCGGTGCTGCCGTAATAACACTATTACCAACATCCAATCTCCGGATGCATCCGGCACAACATTTTACATGGAATTTCCGCCAGTCATAAAGAATGGTGTGTTTTTTCAGAATTCCTCTCCAAGGCTTTCCCCTCCTCCAAACGATTATGCCTGTGTAGACGAACTCTTTTATTATAACTTTGGGAGCACTGATCCTGATGGAGATGTACTAGTGTATGATATTGTAACCCCTTTAAATGGTTATAGCTCACCCGGTAATGTGATACCACCTCCTTCAAGTGCTCCTTACCCTGAGATACAGTGGCTCCCCGGATATTCAAAAGACAACCAGATACAAGGTACCCCACCCGTTAACATCGATGCAACAACAGGGCGGCTAACTGTGAAGCCTGGTTTTGTAGGTTTATACGTTTTTGGGGTGAGATGCCAGGAATTCAGGAACGGAGAAAAAATAGGTGAGGTCAGGCGCGACTTTCAGTTACTGGTAAAAGCCTGCAGCCGAAACGAGACACCTGAGATCTCAACGCTTACACCCGGCACAAATACCACTTACGTCGAAGGGCAAGTGATTCGTATCAGCGCCACAGACCCTCGCTGTTTCAAAGTATACTTTACTGACCCTGATCAGGATGAGCCACTATCACTTTCGGCAGTGCCTGTAAACTTCAGCAATAGCTTTTTCAACTTAAGCGGTACAACCAATGGCATTGTAAATACTGTGGGCGGTGAAAAAGTGTTGGAGGCAACTTTGTGCCTGGAGAAATGCTTTGACACAAATGGTGAAACGTTTCTCCTGGACCTGATAGCTAGTGATAATGGCGATAACGGATGTGGATTGCCAAAACAGGCTATCATACGGCTAAGTCTGGTGGTTGAACCGCAGGAAGATCAACCTCCGGTTATTTCATTTTCTACACCTAAAAGGATCATTGAAGTAGAAGCTGGTGACGTCGTGAGTTTTGATGTACTCGGAATGGACCCGGATGATGAAGAAGTAACCATTTCTGCCGTTGGAAAAGGCTTTGATCTCAGCACCCAGAACATTTCTTTTGAGACCAAGACTGGTATGGGAAACGTTTCCTCACCTTTTAGCTGGCAAATAGACTGCGAAGCAATAAACCAGCCTACTTACCAGATAGAATTCACCGCATCCTCCTCCTGTGGTGATGATATCTTTCAAAAAGAGATCGTTGAGTTTAGGACAATTCGATACGATATTGTAAACAACACTGTCACAGGGGAACAAACCATTTGCTCAGGGCAGGTACCGTCAGCACTCTCCGGAACTTTACCAACAGGTGGCAAAGCAACATTGCCCTATCAGTATACCTGGGAAATGAGCAGCACGAACCAAAACAGTGGCTTTACCACTGCTCCCGGTAGTAGCGACCAACAGAACTATAGCCCTCCTGCTCTTTTTAAAACAACTTGGTTCCGAAGGAGGGTGACCTCTGGTTTGTGTAGTGCGCATGTCAGTGAGCCAATAAAAGTAGTCGTAAATGAAGCTATTGCGAACAATACTGTTTCAGGTAACCAAACAATCTGCATTAACTCTACTCCTGCGCTACTCGCGGGCTCAAACCCCACAGGTGGCAACAGCACATACGCATACCTTTGGGAGTATAGCCAGCAAAGTGAGAACAGTGGCTTTAAACCAGCAAATGGCATAAATAATACTCAAAACTATCAGCCCGAAGCATTATCTCAAACTACCTGGTACAGGCGTGTGGCAATGTCTTCTACCTGCGATGCGCTTACTAGCCAGGCTGTTAAAATCACAATAGTACCTGCTGTTACCCAAAACAACATTTCAGGTGCACAGTTAGTATGTTTTGGAAATGCTCCTACTGAACTGACAGGTATAGTACCTGGTGGAGGAACAGGATCTTTTTCGTATCGCTGGGAGTATAGCACCGAAAGCGCGGCAACCGGATTTATACCAGCCCCGGGCACCAACACAAATGCAGTTTATATACCCGGGCCTTTAAAACAAAGTACCTGGTTCAGGCGCGTAGTTACCTCAACCCCCTGCGAAAGCATCAGTAATGCCGTATTTATAACAGTTGATCCTTTACCTCAATCACCCTTAACCGAAGGGGCTGTTATATGCCCTGACGAAATGGCTATCTTAAAAGCAACGCCAAAAGTTAGCGGCCATGTGTTACAATGGTACGATCAGGCTACTGGCGGAAATCTTGTATACACAGGCAAAGTCTTCACTACCCCGGCACTTCAGGTTACAACAGATTATTTTGTGCAAACAGTAAACAGTAACGGCTGTGTGAGCACATTGCGCACAAAGGTAACAGCCACGGTAATGCCTCCAACTGCAGATGCAGGCCAGGACAAAACTATTATCGAAGGCTCATATGCAGCCTTAAGGGCCAAAGGAGGAGTTAGCTACACGTGGTCTCCGGCCGGTAGTGTTTCAAATCCTAACATTCCTAATCCTATTGCCAGGCCACAGCAAACCACCACTTACACAGTATCAGTTGTGTCTGAGCTTGGCTGCATTTATACTGATGAGGTGACGGTGACGGTGCTGCCGCGCATCGCCCCCACCAACGCCCTCACCGTCAACGGCGACGGGGCCAACGACACCTGGGCCATCCGCAACATCGAGTACTACCCCAACTGCCGCGTGCAGGTCTTCACCAAGTGGGGCGCCCGCATCTTCGACTCCAGGGGCTACACCCAGCCCTGGGACGGCACCCACAACGGCAGCCCCCTGCCCATGGCCGCCTACTACTTCCTCATCGACCTGGGCATGGGCACCGAGCCTGTGGCCGGTAGCGTCACCCTTATCAAGTAATCGCCCATGAAGCACGCCCTCCTTCTTCTGCTCCTGCTGCTCTGCTGCCTGGCTGCCCCGGCCCAGCAGCTGCCCCAGCACACCCAGTACGCCCAGAACAACTTCCTGCTCAACCCGGCGGTGGCCGGCATCGAGAGCTATGCCGACCTGCGCGCCGGCTACCGCACCCAGTGGGTGGGCCTGGAGGGAGCCCCCACCAGCTTCTACACCAGCCTGCACACGGCCCTGGGCAAGAACGACCGCAATGCCCCCCGCCTGAGCATGCGCAACAACGGCCCCCGCCCCGCCACCGGGGCCAACAAAAACAACCGCTTCTATGTCAGGCCCCACCATGGCATCGGCGCAGTGGCCCAGGCCCACAAGGCCGGCCTGCTCAAGACCCTCTCCCTTAACCTGAGCTACGCCTACCACCTGCCCCTCTCGCCCACCCTCAACCTCTCGGGAGGACTGGCTGCCGGCCTCACCCAGTACCGCCTCAACCGCCAGGCCCTGGACCTGGTCACCCCGGCAGACCCGGCTACCTCCGAGCTGGTGGACCACAACAAGGCCGACCTGGGCCTGGGCCTCTGGCTCTACGGCCCCCGCTTCTACGCCGGCCTCTCGGCCATGCAGCTGCTGCCCAGCCCCGCCCCCACGGCAGCGCCGGCACCGGCCGCCGCCCTCCAGCGCCACTACTACGCCACCGCCGGCCTGCGCCTGGCCCCCTCCCCCCGCCTCTCCCTTACCCCCTCGCTCATGGTCAAGCTGCCGCAGGGAGGAACGCCCATGGTCGATGCCACCGCACGCTTTACCTACGACCAGCGCTTCTGGCTGGCCGCCTCCTACCGCCACCACGATGCCCTGGCAGCCGCCGTCGGCCTCTACCTGAACCCCATGCTCGATGTAAGCTACTCCTACGACATAACCACCTCTGAGCTTAACCGCGTCAGCGCCAATTCCCACGAGGTCGTACTCGGGCTTAAACTCAACAACAAACAGAAAGTCCTTTGCCCTAATTGGGTATGGTGAAATTTAGCTTGATAGCTATGTCATACCCTTTCGATGTTTCAGTCCAGAAACGGACTGAAAACCTGATTAAAAGTGCTTATATACCAATAAATTAATACTCAAAACTAGATTCCTTACAATACGTTTTAACTTAATACCCAAGTTTTTCAACTTAGCTTTTAAGGAATGAAGCTACGTTTACTTTTCTGTGTGTTACTGTTATGTTTGTGCTTCAAAGCCCTTGCCACCCACATTGTAGGTGGTGAGCTAAGTTTGCAGCAACGGGCAGGCTATAACTATAGAATAATATTAAATCTGTACTTCGACGATATTCATGGAGACCCCAACCGAAAGGACGCGGTTGCCAGAATCGGGATATTTGAAAAAGGCACGAACCGTTCTATTAAGGCCTTATCTCTTCCGCTTAGGGGTGAAGAAGCCATCAATTACACCAATGTTGGCTGCACAACCAGCGACCTGAAAACACTTAAGCTTATTTATTACGAAGATATTTACCTTGATCCGGCTATCTATAATAGCCCGAACGGTTATTATATCGCCTCAGAGATTTGCTGCCGTAACCCGCCCATCAGTAATATTGTAACTCCCGGAGATGCAGGAACAACATTCTATATAGAGTTTCCGGCAGTTATTCGGAATGGGGTACAGTTTAATAATTCCTCCCCAACGCTGTCTCCGCCACCCAGCGATTATGCCTGTGTAGGTGAACTGTTCTATTATGATTTTAGCAGTACAGATGCAGACGGAGATGAATTGGTGTATGATCTGGTAACGCCTCTGAACGGACATAGCGTACCAGGTAAAGATGCTGTGCCTCCGGCCTCTCCTGCCCCCTATCCGGAAATACAGTGGCTCCCCGGGTATAATGCCGGAAAGCAGATACAAGGGAATCCGGACTTAGCCATTGACAGAACAACCGGAAGGCTCACTGTAAGACCTGCCAGCCTTGGGCTGTTTGTTTTTGGTGTACGATGCCAGGAGTTCCGGAATGGAGTTAAGATTGGAGAGGTAAGGCGTGACTTTCAGCTCCTTGTCAAGAATTGCCATCGCAACGAATCGCCACAGGTTTCGGCTATACTACCAGGTAGCACACAACCCTACCAGGAAGGGCAAATTGTGCGTATAAGCTCTAAAGATCCCCGCTGTATTAAAGTTCTTTTTACTGATCCGGACCCCGGTGAGCCACTCTCACTAGCCGCAAAACCGGGCAACTTTAACAATAATTTCTTTAGCTTATCAGGTACTGTAAGCGGAGTTGTAAATACAGGCAATCAGGATGAGGCACTGGAAGCAACACTTTGCCTGGAGCCATGTTTTGATACAGAAGGAGGCGTTTACCTGTTGAATCTGATCGTGAGCGATGAGGGCGATAACGGTTGTAGCCTGCCACGCCAGGATACCTTGCAGCTTAGCTTAGTAGTGGAGCCGCTTCCGAACAACCCTCCAAGTATCGCCCTGTCTACTTCAAAAAGAATAATGGAAGTATCGGAGGGTGATGTCATTCGTTTTGATGTGACAGGAACCGATCTTGATGATGAGGAAATAACCGTTTCTGCTACCGGGAAGGGTTTTGACATTAACTCGCAGAACATCACTTTTGAAACAAAAAGCGGCCTTGGCCTTGTAACGGTACCTTTTACCTGGCAGATTGACTGCGAGGCACCAAAGCAACATGCTTACCAGATTGAGTTTGCGGTAACTTCAAACTCCTGTGGCAAACAGACCATAAAAACAGAGACGATCGATGTAATCACCAGAAGGTATGATATTGGCAACAACCAAATATCAGGTAACCAGGTGGTGTGTTATGGTGAATCCCCAACAGCACTTACGGGCAGTGTGCCAACGGGCGGAAGAGGGACATTTAACTATACTTGGGAGATGTCGACAGATCAGAAGAATTTCACAGCTGCCCCTGGTGTTTCTAATCAGCAGACGTATACACCACCCACTCTTGATAAAACTGCCTGGTACAGGAGAAAAGTCGTTTCGGGTAACTGCGATAGCAACACCAGCGAAACCGTAAAGGTTATTGCTGATGTGCTTCTACCAACCGTGGGCGAAGACATGACCATCATTCAAGGAAGTTATGCCACATTAAGTGCCAAAGGAGGGCAGAAGTATGCGTGGTCTCCGGCAACTGGACTCTCAGACCCGACTTCTTCTAACCCGGTTGCAAAACCGCAACAGACCACAACCTACACTGTAACTATAACGTCCCCCTACGGCTGCATTTATACCGATGAGGTGACGGTAACGGTGCTGCCGCGCATCGCCCCCACCAACGCCCTCACCGTCAACGGCGACGGGGCCAACGACACCTGGGCCATCCGCAACATCGAGTACTACCCCAACTGCCGCGTGCAGGTCTTCACCAAGTGGGGCGCCCGCATCTTCGACTCCAGGGGCTACGACCAGCCCTGGGACGGCACCCACAACGGCAGCCCCCTGCCCATGGCCGCCTACTACTTCCTCATCGACCTGGGCATGGGCACCGAGCCTGTGGCCGGTAGCGTCACCCTTATCAAGTAATCGCCCATGAAGTACGCCCTCCTCCTTCTTCTGCTCCTGCTGCTCTGCTGCCTGGCTGCCCCGGCCCAGCAGCTGCCCCAGCACACCCAGTACGCCCAGAACAACTTCCTGCTCAACCCGGCGGTGGCCGGCATCGAAAGCTATGCCGACCTGCGCGCCGGCTACCGCACCCAGTGGGTGGGCCTGGAGGGAGCCCCCACCAGCTTCTACACCAGCCTGCACACGGCCCTGGGCAAGAACGACCGCAATGCCCCCCGCCTGAGCATGCGCAACAACGGCCCCCGCCCTGCCACCGGGGCCAACAAAAACAACCGCTTCTATGTCAGGCCCCACCATGGCATCGGCGCAGTGGCCCAGGCCCACAAGGCCGGCCTGCTCAAGACCCTCTCCCTTAACCTGAGCTACGCCTACCACCTGCCCCTCTCGCCCACCCTCAACCTCTCGGGAGGACTGGCTGCCGGCCTCACCCAGTACCGCCTCAACCGCCAGGCCCTGGACCTGGTCACCCCGGCAGACCCGGCTACCTCCGAGCTGGTGGACCACAACAAGGCCGACCTGGGCCTGGGCCTCTGGCTCTACGGCCCCCGCTTCTACGCCGGCCTCTCGGCCATGCAGCTGCTGCCCAGCCCCGCCCCCACGGCAGCGCCGGCACCGGCCGCCGCCCTCCAGCGCCACTACTACGCCACCGCCGGCCTGCGCCTGGCCCCCTCCCCCCGCCTCTCCCTTACCCCCTCGCTCATGGTCAAGCTGCCGCAGGGAGGAACGCCCATGGTCGATGCCACCGCACGCTTTACCTACGACCAGCGCTTCTGGCTGGCCGCCTCCTACCGCCACCACGATGCCCTGGCAGCCGCCGTCGGCCTCTACCTGAACCCCATGCTCGATGTAAGCTACTCCTACGACATAATCACCTCTGAGCTTAACCGCGTCAGCGCCAATTCCCACGAGGTCGTACTCGGGCTTAAACTCAACAACAAACAGAAAATCCTCTGCCCTAATTGGGTATGGTGAAACCATACTTTTTAAAACAAACAACTACCTTTGCACTTAGAAAAATATTCTTCACCCATGACCGACCCGAAAAAGCTGGCCATAAAGGATTTTGTATATGAGCTGCCCGATGAGCGAATCGCTAAATTCCCTTTACCGGAGCGCGACCAGTCCAAGCTGTTACAGTACCGAAAGGGGGAAATTTCGGATCATACTTTCACTGATCTTCCCGAACTACTTCCTCCGCATTCGCTGCTGTTATTTAATGACACGAAAGTAGTGCAGGCACGCCTGCTCTTGCAAAAAGAGACTGGCGGAACTGTAGAGATCTTCTGCCTGGAACCCGTAGCCCCTCACCGCGAAGTTCAGCTGGCCATGCAACAGACAGGAAGCTGCACCTGGAAATGCTTGGTAGGCAATAACAAACGCTGGAAAAGCGGACCGGTAAAACTGCATTTTGAGGGTGGTGTGCTACAGGCAGAACGCGAGTCACGCCACGAGGGGCACTTTTTTATACGTTTCACGTGGCAACCTTCTGAACTGACCTTTGCCGAAGTACTGGAGCTTTGTGGCAAATTGCCATTGCCCCCCTACCTCAACCGTGATCTGGTACCTGAAGACCACACCCGTTACCAGACCATCTATGCAAACCAGCAAGGAGCAGTAGCTGCCCCTACGGCAGGGCTGCACTTTACAGACCGGGTAATGAATAAGCTGCAGGAGAAAGGAATTGACACAGCTTACCTGACGCTGCATGTGGGGGCAGGAACGTTTAAGCCGGTAAAGGCAGATACCATGGAAGCACACGAGATGCATGCCGAACAGCTGTTCATCTCAAAGCAGCTTCTGCAGCGTCTCTTAAAGCAGATCGGCAATCCTGTTATACCGGTCGGAACCACCAGCATGCGATCTTTGGAAAGTTTGTATTGGTTGGGAGCAAAGGTACTGCAGCAACCTGACCTGCAAGCGCAGGAGCTGCACGTTACGCAGTGGCAGGCATACGAGACAGTAAATTTACCTACTGCTACAGCAGCGACAGAAGCTTTGTTGCAGTACATGGAACGCCAGAATACAGGGTATCTGCATGCCAGTACACAGATCATAATAGCTCCAGGATATACTTTCAGGATCTGCAGTGGACTGGTCACAAACTTTCATCAGCCTGAGAGTACGTTACTGTTGCTTGTATCTGCGTTAATTGGTGAAGACTGGCACAAAGTATATCAACATGCTTTGGAAAACGATTACAGGTTCTTAAGCTACGGCGACAGTTCTCTGTTGCTGCCATAGTTTCGCAGAAACATAAAAAAAGGCCTCCTGGTAATTCAGGAGACCTTTTTTTATGCTGATTAGAGCTATTTCTCTGCTTTAACAGCTCCACTATCCAAGCCATATTCCGAGATCAGATAAATTAATGAAGCCATTGAGGCTGCACCTAACTGCATTTCGCGTCTGTTAACGTTCTCAAACACATCTATTGGAGTATGGTGATAATCAAAATACCGCTGAGAATCAGGATGCAGTCCGATAAGAGCCACAGTGCCCTGTCCTTTTAGCGGACCGATATCTGATCCGCCATGCCCTTCTCCAATTTCATGCAAACCGTATGGGGCTAAGAGCGGCTTCCAGGTGAGTACTTTGTTTAACTGCTCCTTAGATGCCTCTAAACCAAAACCGCGCGGAGTAAATCCTCCCGCATCAGACTCAATAGCTGCAATATGCTTTTCCCCTTTTTCTTTGGCTTCTTCAGCATACTTACGACCGCCACGCAGGCCATTTTCCTCGTTCATAAACATCACCGCACGGATCGTACGCTTCGGCTTTATGTTCAGGTCTTTCATTAAGCGCAACACCTCTATTGACTGAACAATACCAGTTCCATCGTCATGCGCACCTTCAGCCAGGTCCCATGAATCAAGATGGCCGCCTACTACGATGATCTCATCTGGCTTTTCTGTTCCTTTTATCTCACCGATAACGTTATAAGAAAGCACATCAGGCAAGGTTTCGCAGGTCATGCGCATGTAAAACTTAAGATTAGGGTCATTCTTCAGCAATTTACTCAACTGCTCGGCCCCATTTGTGCTGATAGCGGCTGCCGGAATTTTAGTAACTCCTTCTTCGTATCTGGTATTGCCTGTATGAGGTACATCCTGAAAATCGTTGGTCATGGAGCGTACCAGCACACCTACAGCACCTAACTTTGCTGCGGCTACCGGACCACCACCACGCTGGTCTACAGCACCACCGTAGGCAGCCATAGTTTGCACCTGGGTATTATCGAATGGGCGGTTAAAGAAAACGATCTTTCCCTTAACATTCTTTTTGCCAAGTTTCTCCAGCTCCTCAAAGCTTTTTACCTCTACAACTTCAGCGCTCAAACCATTTTCACCGGTGCCCACAGAACTACCTAAGGCGCATATTGGGGCATTGGCTGTACCAATTAACTTAGAGTTAGTGATACGCCCGATCTCTTTATCGCCACGCACCCAATGCGGCACCATTACGGGCTGCAGGTAAACGCGGTCGAGTCCCATTTTATCCATAACCTGCCTGCTCCATTCTACTGCTGCTGCAGCCTGAGGGGATCCGCTTAAACGGGCGCCAATATTTTTGGTAAGATAACGGAGGTTCTCATAGCTTTCGAAGCTGGTGAGAGCATTATCATAAATCTTTTTGATAGTGGCAGAATCAGTCGCATAGTTTTGCTGGGCCATTGCCGGCATAGCAAATACAGCGGCCGCTGCTACCATCATGCTGCATAGGCTTTTCTTAGTTAGCATTGTCGCAAATGAGTAGTAAGGGGTTTAAGATGTTTCTTTTTAGATGCTTCAAGTTAATAAAATTGCGTAGCACATAGACGTTTCAACACAGAAAACATTTTTTAGGTGCCATGCAATACCTTACCTGCTACTTTACCTTCAGCAGTTTCTCCAGATTCTGCTTGCTCACACTTAGTAGCCCTACCTCCGGGAGTCGTATGGTAAGTTCGCGCCAGTTATCATCTTTCCTGTAAACATCACGCAATATTTTAGATGCCTCTTCTATCTGACCGCTGTTGGCCAGCCCAATGGCATGCCAGTACTTCATCTCGAGGTTATTGGGGAACATAGCTTCCGCTTTGCCATACTCCTCCATTGCCTTTTGCATTTCTCCCTTCTCTATCGCCAGGTCACCTTTATTCATATGCTCATAGGCACGATGTATCTTCAGTAGCCTTGCCAACTCATCTAAAGGCTGATCACTGTCGTCAACACGCAGGTCAATTGTTTTGTCGTCCCAGGGTTGGTCCGTTTTGTCTCTTTTCACTACCAGCAAGGCTGCCGATTGCCTGCCACGTATGTCACCGCCAGCCTGCTCCCCTGCCTGCAATGCCAGAAGCACGCGCTCAGCCAATGGCTGCCCTTCACTTCTTTCAAAAGCTTTGGCCATGGCTGGCCATACTTTATCTGTCAGCATCATGTTTGCCTGTACCGAAAAATTCTTGCCTGTTATATCACCGGCGTAACGGATACACTGTTTACCGGTATGTGCCGCTACTCGCCCCTGCGCATCTATGATAGCCACCTGGCGTACCTCACGGCCTTCATCATCAGCTAAAAGTATAGCCAGGGCCTCTTCTGGAGTCTTGCCCTCTTTCAACAAAGCAAGTCCTCGGGGGCCAAACGATTTGTTGGTAAAAGATTGTGTGGCAATTGCACCTACTCCTGCCTCAGCCCAAGGCACTGCCGTTCCCACTGAAAACCAGTGGCTTTGCACTCCTACGGCCATCTCTCCTGTTTTAGGGTCGCGGGCAACGATAGAGTATGTATGAGCCAAGGGCTCTTCTGCTTTAAATACCTGCGCTTTGGCTACTCCCATAGAAGCCAGTAGAGATACTCCCATAGCTAAAAGTGTGAATTTAAGTTTTCCCATATCAGTTTTTATTGCTGCCAGTTTAGTACTGGCAGGGTTTCAAATGTTCTTTTAAAAGTTAAAGACCAGGTAATTTACGTAGCTTTAAACAAATATAAGTTTTTATACGACGCTATACCAAGGAGCTGCAGCTACAACCTCTCCCAAGAATAGCAGTATAACTATGTAATCAAATCTAACTAAAAACGGACTGCCGATGCCGCAGTCGAACAGAACCCTTCAAAAATGAAAAATTTATCACGTGATAGTAAGCCATCGCGCATGGCCATGCTAATAGACGGCGACAACGCACAGCCAAGCCTGATTGTAAAACTGCTGGCAGAGGCAGGTAAGTATGGCCCTCCCACCATACGCCGCATCTATGGCGACTGGACCACTCCCCAGATGAATGGCTGGAAAGAGTGCCTCAATAATCACGCTATACAACCCATACAGCAGTTTCGTTACACAGTAGGGAAAAACGCCACCGATAGCGCCCTGATCATTGATGCCATGGACTTGTTGCACAGTGAACTGGTAGATGGTTTCTGTATTGTTTCTTCGGACAGCGACTACACCCGCCTGGCAACCAGAATTCGTGAAGCAGGCATTTTTGTAATGGGAATAGGACAGCGTAAAACGCCAAAGCCATTCGTAAACGCTTGCAACGTGTTTATTTTTACAGAAAACCTGACCGACGATATTGATGAACGCCAGATAGAAGCGGCTGAAAAAGGCACCGAAAACGGAAGTACAGGCCATAAGCCAAACCCGCTTCCTATTTTAAAAGAGGCTTTTGTGATGTCAGCGGATGAGGATGGCTGGGCTCACCTGGGTGCGATAGGTGCTAACCTAAGGCAACTTGACCCTAGTTTCGATTCACGAACTTTTGGCTATGGGCAGCTCCTTCAGCTAATCAAAGCGTATAAAGATATATTCACTATCCGTAAGGAAGATGAGAAGGGACCATCGGCAGTTTATGTTAAACGAAAAGACAAACGCCGGAGCAGACCCCGAAAGAAAACGCAGGAGCAGGCAGTAAACAAAGTTTAAGCTTCCCTGTTGAAAAGCATCTGAAATTCATTAATGAATGTAACTCGTACTATGAAAAGGATTCTTTTTTCTCTAATTCTTTGCCTTTCGATCGCTATGACTTCAAAAGCACAAAGTAAAATGGCCTGCTGTTCAAAACCGGCAACTGATGCCACCGAAAAAACAGAGGCTAATGCAAAATTTGCCTCTCTTAGTAATGATCCAGCCTTTCGGGAGAAACACGAAAACCCTTTACCTTTTAACCTGCAGGAGCAAACGGGTAAAATGGTTTCTTATAAAACGCCTGACGGTAAAACGGCTAGTGCTTATGTGATAAAAGCAAAAGAAGAAACCGATAATTATTTATTTGTTATTCATGAGTGGTGGGGGCTGAATGACTATATAAAAAAGGAAGCACAGCGACTGGCTCAAGAACTTGGGAATGTTAACGTAATTGCCTTGGACCTGTATGACGGCAAAGTAGCGACTACCCAGGAACAAGCCGGGCAGTATATGCAGGCCGTATCGGAGGATAGAGCCAAAGCCATCATAAATGGTGCACTGGAATACGCAGGAGAAAATGCCGATATAGCAACTATTGGCTGGTGTTTTGGCGGTGGTTGGTCATTGCAAACAGCAATAATGGCCGGCGACAGAGCAGAAGCAGCTGTGATGTACTACGGAATGCCGGAGCAGAACGTGGAGCGCCTGAAAACACTGCATGCACCCGTACTCGGGATATTTGCCAGCCAGGATAAATGGATCACACCAAAAGTGGTGGATGAGTTTAAAGAAAACATGAAACAGGCTGGCAAAAAACTAACCGTAAAAATGTATGATGCAGATCACGCATTTGCTAACCCAAGTAACCCCAAGTATAAAGCCGAATTCGCAGAAGAAGCGCACAAAATGGCAGTAAACTTTATCAAAGAGCACCTGATGGAATAAGATCAGAATTAAAAACCTTGAGATGGTCAGGGTGCTTGATAACTTCTGTCAGCAATTCTAAAAGATACATTTCATTTCAACAGCAGTAGACCAAAGTAATACTGCCAGATCAGTTCTACTGCTGTTGAAATGATACTTACCTGAAGCAGTACATAATAGCATTTCTACTCCTTAGCTTGCGTATGCAGTTATAGCACATTTATTGCCTTGCTGTTAGATAACTGGAGAGGCTTGCGCCCACAAATGTACCCCAGTCTCCTAAGCTAGCTTGCCTGGAATATACTCTGCCTCCCAACTTTCCTCCCAAAGATACGGCAAGCCTGTCGGCGCCTTCTGCTGGCAAGTATTCAACCCCGAAAAAGAAATCATCTGTGAGATAGATATCATACTTTTTTAGATCTATACTTACCCAGCCCTCTTTTGTAGAAAGCGGGTGTACAATACTTTTCTCTACAATTCTTTCTCCTGGCAACCCATTGTTATTCTTATAAAAATTGATTCGGAAAAATGCAGAATCTAATTTCGAACTAATCAGGTAAAAATGTACCGACAAGACTTCCGTCGGTTTATCTTTCGTGTTTATGAAATTAGCAAACTCATAAACATCCTTTCCGTCTTTATTCTCAGGATTACCCCATACGCCAGGCAAACGACCTGTAACACCCAGCTTCTTTATCTTCATTTTCCTGCTCTTCACAACTACCTCCTGTAGGGCATTTACCTTTTCTGTAAGTTTTATCTGAAGGGGTTGCGTTTTGATCAAGTCTCGTACCGGCACAGATAGCTCCTGGTAACCTATTGCTGAGAAGGTAAGCGTGTCCTGCAAATGCTCTTTGGGTAACTTAAGCACGAATTCTCCTTTTGCCCCGGATGCAGTACCCAGGTTCTTTTTACGAATTCCGATGTTAACGTAGGCCAGCGGCTTTCCATTACGTTCAGCAGTAACAACTCCGGACAAAGGCAGTTCCTGAGCCTTTACCAATGTAAAAGCGAAAAAGCAAAGCAATGCTGTGACTAGTATTCTCATAGCCTGATAGTATTCAAAAAAGTAAGGATTAAACTATCTGTGCAGCTATCGCTTCCGCAACACGTACATCAGTTGATGAAACATTTGAAGCATCCGTTCCATGATCAGAATATTATTGAGCGGCATGGTCAACAACCAGCTTTATTTGTTTTTCCCCGTCTCCTGTTCCAGTCTTTGGGTAAGGGCTAACTTCTTTTAGAGTGATCACATAATCTACTCCCCCAACCGTGGTGGTTAAAATGTGTTTGCTACGAACCGGGTCTGGCCTGCAGTCGCCGATGCACATTTCCAGTTCTTTATCTTTTTCATTTGCATTAGACGCCTTTAACCTAACAGTGGCATTGCCTAACCATACACAAATTGCGTCTGAGGGGCAGCGGGAATCCGTTACTGTATAGAGCTCTAGTAGCAGGTTATCCTGCTCACCGACAACATTTACAGGCAGCTCTTTATCCATAGTAAATGTCTCTCCAAAGTGTACTTCTTTGGTTCTCAGCTTAATGTCTGCTTCATTGCACTGCCAGAGCAGGAGCACCATCAGCATAGGGTATAAGTAATTGGTCATAGTTTTAGATTGTACTAAATGGCGTCTTCTCCTATAGGAGCCCAAATAAGGTCGGATGGTTGCAAGGCTGCTGTTAAATCAATGATTTTTTATTCTACAGGTACAAGCAACAGAAAAAGAGTCAATTGGATTTATGCCCTTATTGTCAGAAATTGTACAGCTTTATCTACTGGTACTATTCTGGAAGAATAGGCCAGCTTACAATAAAGCGATTACTTTAGCTATGAATAAATTACTGAGTTTGTTAACCTCGCTCATACTTCTTTCGCAACTGCTTCAGGCACAAAGTATAACTGTTGTTGACAAAACCACGCTAAGGCCTTTGGCCGGGGTAACTATTGCTTCCGCAAAGCCTGGTAATACGCTACAAACTAATGCCAACGGACAGGCAGATATTGGCCGGTTACTAACTGAAACGCTTCCGCTACGCTTTAGCCTGGTTGGTTATCAACCGCTCACGCTTTCAGCAAAGCAACTGGAAGAACAAAAGTATAAAGTTGCCCTGGTGCAACAGAACTACAATTTAAATGAAGTAGTTATATCGGCAGGTCGTTTCACCGAGCTGCAGAAGCTGGTGCCACAGCAGGTAGAGGTTATTACTCGAAATGAACTAAGCTTCATGAGCCAGCCGACCACTGCCGAAGTGATGCAGCAAAGCGGAAAAGTGCTGGTACAGAAAAGCCAGATGGGAGGCGGAAGCCCGATCATACGAGGATTTGAGGCAAATAAAGTGCTTCTGGTGGTGGATGGTGTGCGTATGAACAACGCCATTTACCGGGGTGGGCATCTGCAGAATATCATCACCCTGGACAACAGCATGCTGGAACGTGCCGAGGTAGTGTTTGGACCGAGCTCCGTTATCTATGGTTCTGATGCCCTGGGTGGCGTGCTCCATTTCCAAACGCTGCAACCAGAATTAGCTGGCAGCAACGACAAGAAATTGATCAGTGGTAGCGCCTTTACCCGTTATGCTACTGCCCCCGACGAAAAAACCATACACGCTCAATTTAACTATGGCCGCCAGAAGTGGGGAAGCCTTACAAGTTTAACCATATCTGATTTCGGAAATTTGCACCAGGGAGACAACCGCCGCAGCGCCTACGGTGACCTTGGTATCCGCAATTTTTACGCAGACAGGATAGCAGGACGCGACACCATGCTGCTCAACCCAAATCCGAACGTGCAACGCCCCACAGGGTATACCCAGTATGATGTGCTGCAGAAGGTGTTATTCAAGCCAAACGAAAACAATAGCCACACTCTGAACCTGCAGTTCAGCACCAGTACCGATATACCCCGCTACGACAGGCTTACTGAATTCTCCGGTGATAAACTGAAATATGCCGCATGGTACTATGGGCCCCAGGAACGTTTGTTAGCTGCCTATACTTTCGCCAACACTCGCAGCACCGCTCTCTACGACGAAAGCCGCCTGACTGCCGCTTACCAGTGGCTGGAAGAAAGCAGGCATAACCGTCGCTTTGGTAAAAGCACCTTATCTCACCAAACCGAGCAGGTACAGGTTTATAGCCTGAACGCCGACTTGGCCAAAACAATGGATCTACACCGATTGCAGTATGGTTTTGAAGCAATTTATAACAGTGTAAATTCAGAAGCCAACGAAGAGAATATCTTAACTAAGTCCAGAAACCCGCGCAGTACGCGATACCCGGATGGAGGCTCCAGTATGCACAGTGCCGCTGCTTACCTTACCCATACCTGGAACCTGAAGCCGTGGCTCATTTTTAACCAGGGGCTACGGTATACTTACACAGGACTTGATGCAAAATTTAACGACAAGACCTTTTTTCCTTTTCTAGAGCACGAGCTAAAGCAGCGCAATCATGCCTTGTCGGGTAACATGGGGGTTGTTATGTTGCCCGGTAACGGCTGGCGATTTACCGTACTTGGCTCCACTGGCTTCCGGGCACCCAACGTAGATGACCTGAGCAAAGTGTTCGATTCTTCACCGGGTAATGTGATCGTGCCCAATCCAAATTTACGACCAGAATACACTTATAACCTGGAACTGAGTGCCTCTAAAAGTATAAAAGAGCGCTTGCACCTGGAGTTGGTTGGCTACCGCACCTGGTACCGCGATGCCATCACCACGCAACCCTTCCAGCTGAACGATCAGGATTCTGTGGTATATGAGGGGCAACTGAGCCAGGTAACAGCTAACGTGAATGCAGGCAAAGCTTATCTGTATGGCTACAGCGCCAGCCTTAAAGCCGACATTACCAGCGCACTCAGTCTGAGTTCCTCGCTCAACTATACATATGGCAGAATACAAGGCACTGAAGGAGATATTCCGCTGGATCACGTGCCACCGCTGTTTGGCCGTACCAGTGTTAACCTGCAGGTAAAGCGCTTGCGGGCAGAATTTTTTGCGCTTTACAACGGAGCCAAAGAACTGGAAGACTACAACCCGAACGGTGAGGACAACCTGCAGTATGCTACTCCGCAAGGCATGCCCTCCTGGTACACGCTGAACTTACGCACTGCTTACCAGGTAAGCCCACACCTGCAGGTACAGGCCGCTCTGGAAAATATCACAGACAAGTACTACCGTGTCTTTGCCTCTGGCATTAGCGCGCCAGGCCGTAATTTTATCCTTACCGTCAGAGGCAATTTTTAAAGATCCTTTTCTTACAGCACTATAGCTAATGA
Source organism: Pontibacter sp. MBLB2868 (assembly GCF_051904785.1). Classification (NCBI taxonomy): domain Bacteria; kingdom Pseudomonadati; phylum Bacteroidota; class Cytophagia; order Cytophagales; family Hymenobacteraceae; genus Pontibacter; species Pontibacter sp. MBLB2868. The sequence goes on from NZ_CP196710.1 coordinate 2,944,458, forward strand.
TAGAGGGAACTACATATACTTCCCTCTATTTTTTTGATCTTTAACATACCACCCCAACACCTCAACTCAAAAACGCAGCGTTTCATGTAAAAAACATATTACATTTCGTAAAAAATACTTTACAAAAGTAAAAAATACTTTACATTTGTATTGAACAATTAACCACTAAAACTATGCATAACCGCTTCCTTTTTCCACACCGATATAAGATGATCGGTTGGTTCCTTTTAATTCCTTCCACCATCATTGGTCTGCTCTCCCTGCTGTTCGACTACAACCTTTTTGAGTTGAAAACCACTGTATTCGCTGTTTTTGAAGAAGCCTTTTTTGAACCTGACAAAACATTTTCGTTCATACAGAATGACATCTTCGATGAAGTTATCGGGGCAACGATTGTCATAGGAGGTTTGATGGCTGCCTTTTCCAAAGAGAAGTATGAGGATGAATACATAGCTCAGATCAGGCTGGAATCGTTGCTGTGGGCTACTTACATTAACTATGGCTTTCTGCTTTTCTCTATTCTTTTTATCTATGGCCTTGGCTTTTACCAGATCATGGTTCTGAATATGTTCACGCTACTGTTCATTTTTCTGGTGCGTTTTAATTTTATCCTTTACAAAACTTCAAGGGCCATCGCATGAAGAACAGCATTAGAGTAGAACGTGCCATCCACAGCCTCACGCAGGAGGAACTGGCGAAGAAGATCGGGGTAAGCCGCCAAACCATCAACGCTATGGAAGCCAACAAATATGTTCCATCCACGGTACTCGCACTAAAAATTGCCCGGGTGTTTAGTAAGCCTGTAGAAGAGATCTTTGAGTTGAGTGAGGAAGACTAGACAGAAGAGATTTAAACCCCTGGCCCGCAAGCTGAGTCATGCTCGTCAGTTTGCGGGCCAGGAGTTAAGACAGAAGTTCTCATCTTGTAAAGCGGGACCTATGCCCAGCCAGAACTGCCCGCTAATGTATCCAAGGTCCTATTTACTACTGAATCAGGGCTGCTTTAGCCTGGGGCACTGTAAGCTTTGCCCACTCCAGGTGCATTTTACCAGAATAGTGCAGCCCATCTTTAGCCAAATAAGAAGCATCCTCTAAAGCCTTCCTGGTAAGTGGCGTAATATTAATGAAAGCAACGCCTGCTTTCTGTGCCTCGTCTTTTGCTACGACATTGAAAGCTTCGATTTCAGCGGAGATCTGCTCCCGATCACGACCTTGTGCAAAGGGTGTTGCTCCCCAATCAGGAATGGATAAAACAACCACATTGCCTGCATCGCCTTTGGCTAATCGGATAGAAGTTTGCAACAAACCCCGGAACTCTGTTCTGTAGGAGCTGATGCTCTGCCCACGGTACTGGTTATTGACCCCGATCAACAGCGATACCAGGTCGAAGTCTGCCGTTGGGTTGGCAGCTTCAATGGCCTTGGCTAACTCAGATGTGGTCCAACCCGTTTTTGCTATCGTCACCGGATCTCCCACATCAACACCATCTGCCCGTAGCAGCCTTGCCAGCTGCTGCCCCCAACGATCAGCCACCTGCACACCTTCACCAATAGTATAGGAATCGCCTAGGGCCAGGTAAGAGTAAGCATGGTCTGCATCTGGTTTAAGTCCCGCATCAGGAGACGGGGTATCTTTTTCACAACCAAAAAGAACAGCTGAGAGAAGTACAACAGTAAAGAAAATGTATCGGCGCATAAATTTCATTTAACTACTTACTCTTTAAAGAGTAATTTGGATTACAGGCAGGCATTATGCAGGAACCGGGCCAGAATTAACAGATACAGCAAACGAGGCGTATTGCAGAGGGCCCATCTCTTCCATAATCCGTCACAAATGATTAGCTTTAGAGAGTCAAACTAAAAACTCTACTTCTGCTGACCCACACTATGCAAAAACGAATACTTTCGGTAGCAATGCTGGTAGCCCTCTCCGGGTGCGCCGTGCAGGCTCAGAAATCAAGCAAGCAACCTGCCTTTACGCCAGCCAAAGAAAGATTGGAAGCCTACCAAAAAAGACAGCAGCTGGAGCAAAGCTCCATTGTCGGAAACCTAGCCTTCAGAAATACAGGCCCAACCGTCATGAGCGGACGAATTACCGACATCGAGGTTTCTCCCAAAGACCCCAATACGTTTTATGCAGCCTTTGCTTCCGGCGGACTCTGGAAAACAACCAATAACGGCTTATCTTTTGAGCCGCTTTTTGACGAGCAGGCCGTCATGACCATCGGCGACATTGCCATCGACTGGGACAATAACGAAACCATCTGGATCGGCACCGGAGAGAGTAACTCCAGCCGCTCTTCTTACTCAGGAGTGGGTGTTTACAAAAGCACCGATAGCGGCAAAAACTGGCAGCACCTGGGCCTCGATGATACCCACCACATTGGTAAGGTGATCGTACATCCAACAGATCCAAACACAGCCTGGGTAGCGGCAGTAGGCCATTTATACTCTGCAAACCAGGAGCGCGGGGTGTATAAAACAACGGATGGCGGCAAAACATGGAAAAAGACCTTATACATTGATCCAAACACAGGTGCCATAGACCTGCAGATTGACCCTAAAAATCCGGACAACGTGTATGCGGCCATGTGGCACCGTGAGCGCCGCGCATGGAATTTTGTAGAGGGCGGTAAAACTTCCGGTGTTTATAAATCTACTGACGGCGGCAATACCTGGACTGACATCAGCACGGCTGGCAGCGGCTTTCCGGATACAGATGGTGTTGGCCGTATTGGTCTCAGTCTTTACCCAGGTAACCCGAACGTGATCTATGCATTGGTAGATAACCAGGAACGCCGTGCGGTGGAGAAAAAAGAGCCAAAACCAGGAGCATTGGATACTGATATTTTCCGAGGCATGTCGGCAGAGGATTTCCTGAAGCTGGACGATAAATTCCTCAATGAGTTTCTGGATGAAAACCGTTTCCCCAAAGAATATACAGCCAAAAGTATAAAGGAGATGGTACGCAACGGGGAGATCAAACCTGAAGCCATCACAGATTACCTGGAAGACCCCTTCGCTGAAAAAGAAGGGTCTGACGCACCCGTAAGAGGCGCAGAAGTGTACCGCACCAACGATGGCGGCAAGACCTGGACCAAAACTCACGACAGCTATATCGACGATATGTACTCCAGCTACGGGTACTACTTCGGCGTGATCCGGGTATCTCCTCTCAACCCTGACAAGATCTACATTCTTGGCGTACCAATCCTGAGATCAGACGACGGTGGTAAAACATTCCGCAGCATTGAAGGAGACAATGTGCACTCAGATCACCAGGCACTTTGGGTAAGTGCTGACAAGCCGGGCTACCTGATAGATGGCAACGACGGAGGCATAAACATCACTTATGACGACGGGAAGCATTGGGCTAAGGCTAATCCTATCCCGGTTGGTCAGTTTTATGCGGTGGCTGTGGATATGGCAAAACCATATAATGTGTATGGTGGTTTGCAGGATAACGGCACCTGGTTTGGCCCCAATACCTACAAGCCAAGCAGCGCCTGGACTGCAGAGGGCAAATACCCTTACCAGCGTTTAGGTGGCGGTGATGGCATGCAGGTGCAGGTTGACTGGCGCGATAATAACACGGTTTACCTGGGATCGCAATATGGGGTATACTTCAGACTGAACAAAGAAACCGGTGAGCGCACTTCTATCCGCCCTAATCACAAGCTGGGAGAGCGCCCGCTGCGTTTTAACTGGGAAGCACCAATCCACCTGAGCCGCCATAACCAGGATGTGGTATACTTCGGATCTAACAAGTTTCACCGCTCCCTGAACCGCGGCGAAGACATGGAAATATTATCTGGTGACCTAACGCAAGGAGGCCGCAAAGGGGATGTAGGTTATGGCACGCTCACAAGCATAGATGAGTCGCCGGTGCGATTTGGTTACTTGTATGTAGGTTCTGATGACGGTTTGATTCACGCTTCAAAAGATGGTGGTTACACCTGGACAAAAATCTCAGACAAACTGCCTCAAAATATGTGGGTGTCTACGGTAATGGCTTCGGCTCATAAACTGGACAGGGTTTATACTTCGCTGAACGGCTACCGCTGGGATGACTTTACGCCATACTTGTACGTGTCGGAAGACAATGGGAAGAAGTGGGAGCGCATCGGCACCAACCTGCCACAGGAGGCTATCAACGTTATCACAGAAGACCCGAAGAACGAAAACCTGCTATATGTGGGTACAGACCATGGCCTGTACATTTCTTTAGACAGAGGAAAAACATTTACAGCCATGAGCAAAGGTATGCCGGCAGTAGCGGTGCACGATGTGGTGGTGCACCCGCGCGAAAATGACCTGGTAGTAGGTACACATGGCCGCTCTATCTACATCGCCAACGTAGAGCACCTGCAGCAGCTTACCCCTGAACTCATGAATCAGCAGCTGCATGTCTTCTCATTAAAGCAGGTAAACTATAATCCACGCTGGGGGCAGAAATGGAGTGCCTGGGGAGATACCATGCAGGCAGAGCTTAGCATCCCATACTATACTTCAGCGGCAGGCTCTACTACCATCCGTATCAAGACGGATAAGGGGCAGGTAGTAAAAGAGCTGAAAGACCAAAGTGAGCATGGCCTGAATTATGTGACCTATAACCTGTCTGTAGATGAGGCAAACGCTAAGGCGTATGAAGCAGCGTTGAACAGTGCTAAGAAAGAAGGCGCAGAACCTGTGAAAGTTGAGCCCGCAGAGAACAAGGTGATCTACCTGCAGCCTGGCAAGTATACCGTGGAGGTTGAAACTGCCGGAGGCGCAAAGAAAACGCAGGAGTTCATTATAAAAGCTCCGGAAAAAAGAACGAGAGAATAGTACATTGAGCAGAAGATAATTCTTGCGGTATAGAAAAAGAGGCAACCTGTGTGGTTGCCTCTTTTTGTTTTGCAAATGGATGCTTTTAAAATTACCATAACATAGCGTGGTAAATTTCTATTATTTTGCTTTCCTGACACCAACAAAGGTTTTTTAAAGTATGTAATTCCCCTCCTTGGAGGGGTTAGGGGTGGGTTCACTATAGCGGATAAAACGAATTAGCGCTGTAACGCACAACTTGGATTAACATATAATCATCGTCTCCTGGTCAGGATTACTCACCTTTAAGCAAAAGCACTGGCCAACGCCAGTGCTTTTGCTGTTTCATACCTGCTTTACCCCCTTGCACATAACATTTCAGCCCATGCTGTCCGCATTTTAAAACCCTCCTTCCTTTACAGTAGTAACTGAAACAGGGGTGCAAGCAATTATGTCGTACTGCAAAGTAAGTATGCGCGCTAAGTCAGACAAAAGCGAAAGTATACGCGACAGAAATGACATATTGACAGACAAAAACCCTGATTTCCCCCTTGGCACAAGGGTTGATATAATAGAGGAAAACAGAAAATAAGTATAGGAACTATATAATAAAACTATAGAATGGGAAAAATAATTGGTATTGACTTAGGTACAACCAACTCTTGCGTTGCCGTAATGGAAGGTAACGAGCCAGTTGTTATACCTAACAGCGAAGGCCGCAGAACTACTCCATCTATCGTTGCTTTCCTGGATAACGGAAACGGCGAGCGTAAAGTAGGTGACCCGGCTAAACGTCAGGCGATCACTAACCCGCAGAACACAATTGCCTCTATCAAGCGCTTCATGGGCCACAGCTACAATGAAGTAAGCGAAGAAGCGAAGCAGGTCTCTTACAAGGTACAGCAGGGCAGCAATAACACTGTTCGTGTTCAGATCGGTGACAGAGAGTATACGCCACAGGAGATATCTGCCATGGTCCTTCAGAAGATGAAGGCTACGGCTGAGGATTACCTTGGTACTACTGTAACAGAAGCGGTAATTACTGTACCGGCATACTTTAACGATGCGCAGCGCCAGGCAACGAAAGAAGCTGGCCAGATCGCGGGTCTTGAAGTGAAGCGTATCATCAACGAGCCAACAGCAGCAGCGCTTGCTTACGGTTTGGATAAGAAACACAAAGATCAGAAGATCGCAGTGTTTGACCTTGGTGGTGGTACATTCGATATCTCGATCCTGGAATTAGGTGACGGAGTATTTGAAGTATTATCTACAAACGGTGACACGCACCTTGGTGGTGATGACTTTGATGCAGTAATCATTAACTGGTTAGCTGAAGAGTTCAAGAAAGACGAAGGTTTAGACCTGCGTAAAGATCCAATGGCTTTGCAGCGTTTGAAAGAAGCTGCTGAAAAGGCTAAGATCGAACTTTCTTCTTCCAACGAAACAGAGATCAACCTGCCATACATTATGCCTGTTGACGGTGTTCCGAAGCACTTGGTACGCAAGTTAACGCGCGCTAAATTTGAGCAGCTTTCTGACGACCTGATCCGTCGTTCAATGGAGCCTTGCAAGAAAGCCCTTCAGGATGCAGGTTTGTCAACTTCTGATATCGACGAAGTAATTTTGGTTGGTGGTTCTACCCGTATCCCTAAGGTACAGGAAGAAGTTGAGAAGTTCTTCGGCAAGAAGCCATCTAAGGGTGTTAACCCGGATGAGGTTGTTGCTGTAGGTGCTGCGATCCAGGGTGGTGTATTAACCGGTGAAGTAAAAGATGTACTTCTACTTGACGTTACGCCTCTTTCTTTGGGTATCGAAACAATGGGTGGTGTGATGACTAAGCTTATTGAGTCTAACACAACTATCCCTACCAAGAAGTCTGAGACATTCTCTACCGCTTCTGATAACCAGCCGTCAGTTGAGATTCACGTACTGCAGGGTGAGCGCCCTATGGCGAAGGATAACCGTACCATTGGTAGATTCCACCTGGATGGTATTCCACCAGCACCACGTGGCGTTCCTCAGATCGAAGTAATTTTCGATATTGATGCCAACGGTATCCTGCACGTAACTGCTAAGGATAAAGCTACTGGCAAAGAGCAGAAGATCCGTATTGAGGCTTCTTCTGGTTTGAGCGAGCAGGAAATCGAGAAGATGCGTCAGGAGGCAGAAGCAAACGCTGAAGCTGATAAGAAAGCGAAGGAAGAGATCGAAAAGCTGAACGCAGCCGACTCTATGATCTTCCAGACTGAGAAGCAGCTGAAAGAGTATGGCGATAAGCTTTCTGAAGGCAATAAGTCTAATATCGAAACCGCTCTTGGCGAATTAAAAACTGCTCATGGCGCTAAAGACGTGGCCGGTATCGACAAAGCGATCGAAAACCTGAACAATGCATGGAGTGCAGCCTCTCAGGAGATGTACAATGCAACGCAAGGTGGTGCTCCGGGCGGCGATGGCCAGCCAGGAGGTCAGCCAGGCGCTGATCAGGGTGCAGCCAGCGATGGTGGCGTGACTGATGTAGATTACGAAGAAGTAGACGGAAATAAATAATCCGTTTGCTCAAGCATAAAAAAATCCCCTGCCGGTTTCGGCAGGGGATTTTTTTGTTTTATAGTATAAACCATCGAATATAGCGGCTTCAAAATACAAGTTATCTCTGAAGTGACTTATACTTTTAATAAGCTGTAGTTGGCCTTACTCCAGGCCTCAGGCAAGTTTATACTTCTTTTGCCTTCCTGCTGCTTGCTTTAACAACACACCTGTATAAGTGGCAGCCGCACTTGTCTGATGAAACTCAAGGGATAGTTTTAGATGGGTTGAAATGAACGACCAGTAAAAACCACCTAAACCCTATGAAGCCTGAAAATATTTAACACTCAGCAGCAACAGCTTATACTATCAGGTACACAGTACCAAAATAAAATATTAATTAGGGGCTGGTTTAAAGTTTGTAGCCTTTTTGCCAAGGATCTATCTCTACAGGGCTCGTTGTAGTTTTGCTATGATCCCAACGGATATCATTTCCGTTGGAAAGTGACTTACCCTTAGAGTTCTGCAACTCCAGGGCATCTCTCCATATCTTGGTTCTATAAGGGAAAGTCAGTACAACTTTCATCGCAATGGCCTGTGCATCGTTAACAGCAGGCGACCAGACTCCCAGTTCCTGTAATGCTTTTATAAGGTAGGCTTCGTAGCCGGTCTCGCTTAGTTCCTTAAACTCTCCTAAGTTACCTTTGTCATCAACATTAAAACTGACAACTATGTCGACTGACTTAAATTTCACATTAGTTAAGCTATCAAATATCTGGTACAGGTCATACTTTAACCCTATCCAGCCATTGTTATATGTTGGAGGTATCGCGTTTGTAGGGTTAGCGTCGCAGCTTCCTACTCTCAGTTTTTCAGCGTTTAAAAGCGCTATCTCCTGCCCCAAACCAAAATAATTTACAGCATTGAAAAACTTACGCCCCTCGTAGCCCTTCACAAACCTACCCTTCACATATTCCTGGCTCAGCTTTGTTGGGCTATCAAAGTAGTACAGCTTCCACCTGCCACTCAACAAGCCATTTTTAAACTTGCCTCTCCAACTTGTTTCAACCAAGTCGTTTGTCGATTTACTGTTGTAGTGGTAGATAATAGCCTCTCCGTTGCCATTCTGCACTAGTTGACGGCCATCTATGGACCATACATTTTGCACGACAAGTTTATTGCCTTTCACCGTAAAGCTATACATCGGCTTTCCGTTCGGGAAGAAGTATTCCCAGGTGCCCGTCATTAGCCCCTCATTAAACAGCCCCTTCTGCCATACATGGCCATTCATGTAGCGAATAACCAGCGGGCCGTTTAACAGTCCGTTTTTATAAGTGCCTTCCACCAATTCTAAGCTGTCGTAGCGAAAGTCTTTAAAGGGTCCGTCAAATGCCATTATAGTCGAGTCGTAGGTAGCTTCCCTAAAGAAAGAGGCACACGATGGAGACGTAAGCAAGTAATCTGCTAAGGTAAAAACGGGTTTTGCCGGCACCTGTCTTTACCACACAATCCGAGATACTCAGAGGAATAGCGGTTGAGTCGACAAAAATTTTAACCTGTCCTAAAGCCGAGAAGCTGTATGAGGCGCAAATGAGGGCTATCGTAAGAAACAACCTGCTTGTTTTCATGTGTAGAGATTATGGAAGAAGCTTGAGGTACAATATAACAAAAAAGTAATATATTCACAATTAGATTTGATGAATCCTGGTAGCGGAAGGCTGGATGTGACCATCACATAAAAGGGACAGCCACCAATGGCTGTCCCTTTTATGTGATATGTTTATAGTATAATCGTCTAATCCAAATCCCTATCCCCTCGCTTCAGCTCCTCTACAGAGCGCATCACTTTATCCTTCAGGGTATTTTTATACTTCTCCAGTTTATCAGCCACGGCGGCGCTGTTTGTACCAATTATCTCTGCGGCAAGAATACCGGCATTCAAAGCTCCATCTAGTGCTACAGTAGCCACAGGTATACCTCCTGGCATCTGAAGTATAGACAGCACAGAATCCCAGCCATCAATAGAGTTGCTGGATTTTACCGGCACACCAATTACTGGTAGTGTTGTGATAGAAGCAACCATACCTGGTAGATGCGCTGCGCCACCTGCTCCTGCAATAATCACTTTTAAACCTCGCTTTCGGGCATTCTCTGCATACTCAAACATGCGGTGCGGCGTGCGGTGTGCAGATACAATTGTCAGTTCATAAGGCACCCCTAGCGTCTCGAGTATCTCGGCGGCAGCATCCATTACTTTCAGGTCGGACTGGCTACCCATGATGATTCCTACTAAGGGCTGTTTTGTAGTTTCGTCGGTCATGGTTTATGCTTTTACTTTGATTACGTTCTTAACAGAATCAGCGCGTTGCTGAGCCTCCTCTATCGTCTGCCCCAACACAGTGATGTGTCCCATTTTACGGGCAGGGCGAGTATATTTTTTGCCATACAGGTGAATGTAAACACCCGGTACAGCCAAAGCTTTTTCTAAGCCTTCATACTTTGCCTCGCCATCAAAACCTGGTTCGCCCAGCAGGTTCAGCATTACGGCTGCACTCTGTATTTCGGTTGAGCCAAGTGGCAGGTTAAGTATAGCACGCAGGTGCTGCTCGTATTGCGACGTATAGTTTGCTTTTATAGTATGGTGGCCGCTGTTATGCGGACGAGGTGCTACTTCGTTAACTAAAATCTGGCCATCTTTTGTCAGGAACATTTCCACGGCAAGTATACCTACCATATTAAAGCTTTCGATTACGCGGGTAGCAATTTCTATGGCGAGGCGCTGCAGTTTGAAAGGCACATTGGCCGGTGCAAATAAGGAATCTACCAGGTTATGCTCCGGATGGAAACTCAATTCCACTACCGGAAAAGCAGTCACTTCTCCGTCAGCATTACGGGCCACAATTACAGATATCTCCTTGTCAAAAGTCACCAGCTTCTCGAGTACTGATGGCTCTTCGAAAGCTTTGACTGTATCAGCAATGCCTCCCAGCCTTACTACTCCACGTCCATCGTACCCTTCACGGCGCAGCTTCTGAAAAGCCGGTAAAAAGTGCAGGTTGTCTTCCAGTTCAGCTTTATCCTTCAGGATCATGAAATCAGAAGTAGGGATGTTATGTTGCTTGTAGAACTCCTTCTGCAGCCCTTTATCCTGAATGGTTCGTACTGTCTGCGCATCCGGGTAAACTTTTACCCCCTCCTGCTCCAGCTTCTCAAGGGCATCGGCATTTACATGCTCGATCTCTATTGTCAGGATATCGCAGTTCTTACCAAACGCATACACGGTATCGAAGTCGCGGAAGCTACCAACAAAAAATTCGTTGCAGATGTCTTTACAAGGTGCGTTTTCGTCGGGGTCTAACACTAACGTATACAGGTTAAAATCTAACCCGGCCTGCATCAGCATACGCCCCAGCTGTCCGCCCCCAAGTATGCCTAGCTTTATTTCTCCTTTCATGATGGTTGTTGTTTGGGATGATCGTTTCTCAAAAATACAGAATATACTTTAATCGCCCTCTCATTAGCCAGCATTACCGCCAAAGCTTTGTTTTGCCTGTATTAAAACCTATATTTAAGGCTATACTTTTTTTGCCCCTTATACTATTCATGGAAATCATACTTGCTACTTTCTCTGCTTTGTTCTCGGTTGTAAATCCGTTTGGTGCTATGCCGGTGTTTCTTACCCTTACCCAGGATGATACACCCGCCAGCCGTAACCAGCAGGCCATGAAAGCATGTTTGTATATGGTTGGCATTCTGGCTGTGTTCTTTCTGGCAGGGCAGTATGTACTTAACTTCTTCGGCATCCGGATCCACGACCTGCGCATTGCCGGCGGACTTATGATCATGAAAGCGGGTTTTGATCTGCTGACACCCGGCGCTAACAAAAAGAAAATATCTCCGGAGGTGGTTGAAGAAGGGCAGCATAAAGATGATATCTCCTTTACTCCGCTTGCCATGCCAATGTTGTCGGGCCCAGGTGCCATCGCGATAAGCATTGGCCTGTTTACAACCTCCCTTTCTTACCTGGATATGATGATGATCCTGATCGGTATTGTTTTACTGGCAGCAGTCAGTTATATCATCCTGCGCTTCTCGTATCAGCTTACCCGCTACATGGGTAAATCGGGTCTGGCTGCTCTTTCCCGCATTATGGGCTTCATTGTGCTATCTATTGGCGTTAACTTTATTGTGTCAGCACTTACAGCCTTGTTCTTTACAGAGCGTTAAACAGGGCTAAAGTTCTAGTAGGCACAGCTGCCAAAGCTATACTTTACACACTACCTCAGTGCATAAAATACTACCAAACAATTAACTAATCCGCAACATTACCATAATGCTCAGGTAATCTCACTGCTATACTTTTACCTCCATAATAAATAAAACTATGGAGGTAATACTAGCTACCTTTTCTGCTCTCTTTTCAGTGGTGAATCCTTTTGGCGCAATGCCCGTGTTTCTCACCCTCACCCACGACGACAGCATTGCCAACCGCAACGAGCAGGCTCTAAGGGCTTGCATCTTTATGGCGCTTATTTTATCGGTATTTTTCTTTGCAGGGCAGTATGTGCTCAATTTCTTCGGCATCAGGTTATCAGACATTCGCATTGCCGGTGGGCTCATGATCATGAAAGCCGGCTTTGAGTTGCTTACCAGTAAAGCGCACCGGGGTAAAAAGGTATCTAAAGGCATTCTTAAAGAAGGGGTTCAGAAAGAAGATATCTCCTTTACGCCTCTCGCCATGCCGATGCTATCTGGTCCGGGGTCCATTGCTGTTTGCATTGGCATGTATTCTACAGCGTCAACCGTTGCGGATATGTGCCTGGTCATTTCCGCTGTCCTGCTTGTCGCAGCTGTTTCGTTTGTGATCCTCGTTTTCTCACACCAGCTGGTAAACTACCTTGGCAAGGCAGGTTTATCGGCCTTATCACGGATCATGGGCTTCATTGTTTTATCCATTGGTGTTAATTTTATTTCTACAGGCATCCTTTCTTTATTGCGCGGTTAGTATTTTTACTGGTGAGCGAATTTAACAAAGAAGCAGAAAGTCTTATCTTTGCAGCATGCAACTGAAGAATGATCTGCTTATAAGAGCTGCCAAAGGAGAGGCTGTAGAGCGTACCCCTGTCTGGCTGATGCGCCAGGCTGGCCGAATTTTACCTGAATACAGAGCTGTGCGTAATAGCCTGAGCGGTTTTAAGGAACTGGTTGAAACACCTGAATTTGCTGCAGAAGTAACCATACAACCAGTAGACATACTGGATGTTGATGCTGCCATCATTTTCTCTGACATCCTGGTTGTGCCTGAGGCAATGGGCTGCACCTACGAAATGATAGAAAAACGTGGCCCCCTGTTTCCAAAAACTATCCGTACCGAAGATGACATGAAGCGGTTACGGGTTGCCGATCCGCACGAGCACCTGAACTATGTACTGGAAGCTATAAGAGTAACCAAAAGAGCACTAAATGGACGTGTTCCTTTGATCGGTTTTGCAGGCGCCCCCTGGACCATACTTGCCTACATGGTAGAAGGCAGCGGTTCTAAGACTTTCTCTCATGCCCGCGGCATGCTTTACACAAATCCGAAGCTGGCGCACCAGTTACTGCGCATGATAACCGATACTACCATCGCATATTTACAAGCTCAGGTAGAGGCCGGTGCTAACCTTATTCAGGTATTTGATTCCTGGGCAGGTATACTATCACCAGCGCATTATCGTGAGTTTGCGCTGCCATACATTTCAGAGATATGTAATTCTATCCACAACGTTCCTGTAACGGTGTTTGCCAAAGGTGCTTTCTTTGCCCTGGAAGATTTCAGCAAGTTAAACTGTGAAACTATCGGCCTGGACTGGAACATGGAAATTGGCAAATCCCGGGAACAGATAGGCCCTAATAAGACCCTGCAGGGCAATATGGACCCTTGCCTGCTGTATAGCTCTTTTGATACTATTCAGAGTGAGACTATAAAGATGTTGAAGGAGTTTGGTCCGCAACGGCATATTGCCAATCTTGGGCACGGAGTTTACCCGGACACAGATCCGGAAAAGGTGAAGTGCTTTATTCAAACAGTAAAAGAGTATAGCAGCCTTAACAGATAGCTGTAACAATTATATTTCCCTACATAAAGCCAGAGCGCCTGCTAAAATACTTAGCAGGCGCTCTGGCTTTATGTATTGTAACAGGCTATGCCATTAACCAACAGCAAGGTGTGTTTCAGGGTATCTGTAATTGGTGGATGTAGTACGTGTGCTAAGCGCTAGCGCCAGCGTCAGGGTGCCTACCCTGCCTATGTACATTGACAGAATGATCACAACTTTGCCCAGGTCAGATAAACCAGCTGTGATACCTGTACTCAGACCTACTGTAGCAAAAGCCGACACCTGCTCAAAAGCCAGCTTCATAATATCAAATTGCGCGTCGGTGATGGAAAGTACAAAAATGAAAAGTATGTTTAGCATAGCGGCGAACGTAAATACCGAAAATGCCTTATAAGATACAGAGTGAGGGATGGTTCGATGCCCCACTTCCATATTCCTTTTATTCCGGATAGTTGCCCAAACAGAAATGAGGATAACTGTGAATGTTGTTGTTTTGATACCACCACCTGTTGATCCTGGGGAGGCACCAATAAACATCAGGAAGATGAACATCATGAGTGTCGGGATGTTCAAAGCGGAAATATCTACGGTGTTGAAGCCGGCAGTACGGGTAGTTACCGACTGAAAGAAAGACGCGATCAGAGCCTCTACAAAATTCAGTTCAGATAAAGTATTGTAGTACTCCAGCAGAAAAAAGCCCACAGTACCCATCAGTATCAAAGCCGCAGAAGTATAAATTGTGATTCTGGAAAGCATTTTCCAGTTTTTCCAAGGCGCATGTAAGCGAGTCCTCATAGCCTTCGGCGAAAGCACATCGAGTATAGTCGGGAAGCCGATACCTCCGAAAATAATCAGCATAGCCACCACCAAATGCAGAACATAGGCGAAGCGGACAGGCTGCGTGTACAATCCTTCGGGGTACAGCGAGAACCCGGCATTACAGAAAGCTGAAATGGCGTGGAAAACGGAGAAGAATATCTTGGATCCCAGATTCATAAATTCAGCCCCAGGCCCCCAGGATACAAAAATTATAATTGCTCCAACAGCTTCAATTGTAAACGTAAGAAAGATAAGTTGCCGTAACAGTCCTTTGGTAGAGTACAGGGTTTCGCTCTCCAGCAGCTCGTGCATTGCTACGTGCTGTTTTATACCCACCCCCTGCTTCATCAGCGATGCAAAGAAAGTTGCAAAGGTAAGTATACCCAAGCCGCCCATCTGTATCAGCATTAACAGTACTACTTGTCCTGCAGGAGTAAAATAAGTGCCCGGATCCACTACAGCCAAGCCGGTAACGCAGGAGGCACTCGTGGCCATGAATAAGGCATCAATGAAACGCATTCCTTCAGGAGCCGTCGTCATCTTTGGTAGCATAAACATACCGGCACCCACTAACACGAGCACAATAAAGCTCAGGATGAACAGAATGGAGGGCTTCATCTGAACCGTTTTCAGGTGCACCTTTGTCTCCAGCAGCTCTATCACCAGTAGCACCATCATGTACAGGGAAACGATTACCCGGTACAATTCTACGGAGAGCGGAATTCCAACACTCTCAAACACATTGTAAACTACGGGCACGTCAAACATATAGGTACCAACCTGGTTAACAAGCACGATGGCCATGAGTATACCTTCAAACCAGGTCCGCCTCAGAAACTTGATCCGCTCGAAAGTATAAAGTATCCGCAGGAAATAGATGATAACGAATACAGCCAGGATGACATCGATGGCATAGTATAGCATCTGCAACCTTGCCGGGCTCTCTACCACTCCGTGCGCATAAATCAAAAGACCCACCGCCAGCACCGACAGCACATAGGTTGTGCGGCGCATCAGGGCATAGGCTCTGAGTTTACTGCCGTATAATACTCTGTTAAGCGTTTCTGTATTCATGGGCTTCGAATAGCCTGATTTGCTTTGCCTCTTCAAAAAGGCGTTGTTTATTAACGGGTACTACGCCTACTTGTTCACATACTAAGCCTCCTCCCAGGTTACTTAAACCTGCCATAAAAGGTGCAGAAGTAGTAAGTGCCATACATAAAGCGGCAATACTGATCACGGTGTCGCCGGCCCCCGATACATCGGATATCGAACGACGGTGCGCTTCTATGTATGTTTTTTCTGTTCCGTTGGCTACAAACACACCTCTCTCAGACAAAGTTACAAGCACTTGCTGTACCTGTAACTGGCTTTGCAACGAAACTACTGCTTCTTCAAAAGCATGCAGGTTTTCATCTGCAAAGTCGACTTTAAGCCCTTCGCGGAGCTCTTTCAGGTTTGGTTTAAACAGGGTGCATCCAACGTAGCTCAGGAAATTCTTCTTTTTCGGATCAACTACAATTGGTACGCGTTTCTGATTTGCCAGTGCAATAAAGCGCTGAATATTCTCATTAGAGAAAACTCCTTTATCATAATCCTCCAGCACTACTACATCTGCTTTTTCCAACAACTGCAGGTAGCGCTCCTCCAGGTGGCGCTCCTCGTAATCTGTCAGGTTATGCTCTATCTCGGAGTCAACGCGCAGAAGTTGTTGGGCGCCGGCAATAATACGGTGTTTGATTGTGGTAACCCGCTCAGGGCTCTGCACTATACCTTGGGTGGGTAAATTATTCTCCTCCATCAGGCGCAGGTAATCAGCCCCATCCTGGTCATCACCGATCACCGAACAAAGTAAAGGAGTAGCTCCCAGGGCTTGCACATTAAGCGCTACGTTTGCAGCCCCTCCCAAGCGTTTCTCACGCTTTACCACGTTTACAATGGGCACAGGCGCCTCCGGCGATATACGCGTGGATTTACCCCACAGGTAAGAGTCGATCATCACATCCCCGACGATCAGCACCTGTAGCTTATCGAAGGAAGCGAATAATTCTTCTATGCTATTGAAATTGGCCATTACTGCAGCTTTTCAAGGCTGTTTTTGATGCGTCGAAGTGCCTCTGTCAGCTTTTCGTCTGAAGTAGCATAAGAGAAACGGATACACTGCGGTGCTCCGAACGCCTCACCACTTACAACTGCTACATGCGCATCTGTTAACAGGAACATACTTAGATCAAGTGCAGAGTTTATGGTTTTACCTTCGTAGCTGCTTCCGAAATAAGCGCTTACATCAGGGAAGATATAAAAGGCGCCAGCCGGCACGTAGGTTTTAAAGCCGGGTATCCCCTGCATCAGGTCGAGCACCAGGCCACGGCGGCGGCGATACGCTTCCGTCATTTGCAGAGAGGCTGCATTTCCACCTTGCAAAGCAGCTGTGGCAGCTTTCTGGGCAATAGAACAGGTGCCGGATGTTATCTGGCTCTGCATTTTATCGCAGGCGGCAGCAATATCTTTATGTGCGGCAAGGTAGCCTACTCGCCAGCCCGTCATGGCATAGCCTTTCGAAAAACCATTTATGGTGATTACCCGGTCACGGATAAAGTCAAAACTTGCCATACTGGCGTGCTTGCCTTCAAAATTGATGTACTCATATATTTCATCAGCAATCACATGAATCTGCGGGTGCTTCTCCAGTACTTTAGCTATTGCAAGAAGTTCTTCCTCGTTAAACACCGCACCAGTCGGGTTACACGGCGACGAATACAGAACGATCTTTGTATCTGAAGTGATGGCCTTCTCGAGCTGTTCGGCAGTAACTTTATAATCGTTCTCAAGCCTCCCCATCAGTGGCACAGGCACACCTTCTGCCAGCTTCACGATCTCCTCGTAGGACACCCAGTAAGGTGAAAAAATGATAACCTCATCACCAGGGTTTGTCAGGCAAAGTACGGCATTGGCTATACTTTGCTTTGCCCCCGTAGATACTACAATGTTTTCAGGCTTATAGTCAAGGTTATTATCCCGCTTAAATTTGTTGGCTATCTCCTGGCGCAGCTCAGGGTAACCCGCTACAGGTGTATAAAAGGTGAAACCATCATCTATCGCCTTTTTTGCTGCGTCTTTGATATACTGTGGTGTCTGAAAATCAGGCTCTCCAAAGCTTAAGTTAATCACATCAAAGCCTTGTGCAGCTAGCTCACGGGCTTTTTTTGCCATTGCAATAGTCTGTGACTCTGATAATGCAGAGATCCTATCTGAAAGTATGGTGTTCACCTCTTCTAATTCGTGCATAGGGTATTTTGTATTAAGCCGGCAATTTACTCATAAAGCAACAGACTTTCCAGCACAAGGGCTAAAGGCTGCAATATAACCGGCAAATTGTGTGCGTATTCTTTGTGTTAACCAACCTGTTTCAGGAATTAGCTAAAATAAAAAAGATACAGTTTGTAAACTGTATCTTTTCTTTGTCGCGTCTATAGCTACTACACTTTCCCGTAGACTGTTCGTTCTACAATGCTACGGCCAAGGGTTACTTCATCGGTATATTCTAACTCTCCCCCCACAGGCACACCACGCGCGATGGTGGTAATCCTTACCTGGTGGTCACGGAGTTTGCGGGTCAGGTAAAAGGCAGTGGTATCACCTTCCATGGTTGGACTGATGGCTAACAGCAGCTCCTTTACTTCAGATTTTGGCAAACGCTCCAAAAGCGACTCTATGTTAAGGTCAGATGGCCCAACACCTTCTATCGGTGAAATTACACCGCCCAAAACATGGTACAAACCTTTGTACTGCGAGGTGTTTTCTATGGCGATCACATCACGGATATCACTCACCACGCATATCAGGCTCTTATCGCGCAAAGGATTTGAGCAGATACTACATACCTCTGTATCAGAAATATTATGGCACTGCTTGCAATGCTTTACATCAGTACGCATTTTTACCAGTGCTTCAGCAAGAGAGAAAGTGTCTTCTGTTTGTTCCTTTAGCAGGTGCAGTGCGAGTCGTAACGCAGTTTTCCTGCCAACGCCGGGTAACTTTGCAAGCTCCTCTACGGCATTCTCAATTAACTTCGACGGAAAATCCATTAAACCTCCCCCACTATTCGATATCTGCTGAAAGATCTTTATCGTGCAGTGACGTACACATTCCTTTCAGTTCTTCAAAAGAACCAACCTTAACGGTGCATTTACCTTTGTAATGTATCAGGAGGGTGCACTGCTCTGCCTGCTCTGCTGTGTGGCCACAAACTTTGATGAGCGTCTCGATCACATGATCAAACGTATTCACATCATCGTTGTACACCACCAGGTTACGCAGGTCTGTGGTCTCCTCCAGCAGCTCTACCTCAAACTGTTCCTTATGAAAAATATCTGTATCCCAATTCATAGTGCAAAAATACAAAAAAATACGAATTAAACGAAGTAGCAACCTAAGTATTAACCTACTACAGGGGCCTGCTTCTACCCGCAAAGGGTATAGTTTTCAACAAAGGCTAGGGGCGTAAAATTCCGCATGTTTAGGTATTAGCGCTCCTTCTGTTGTTCCTGTGGCTAAACTTTTGACGCTCATATAAAAAGGCCTTATTTTTGCTCAATATTGATATAAAACCTTTCTTGCATATATAACAAGTGTATCCAAACTCTATAAACACCTTCAATATGACCTTTGCAAACCACTTCAGAAGGGTAACACTGCTCTTTGTGCTTTTGGCTGCTACCCTGCACCTACAGGCACAGGATAAGCTGTTAACCATGGAAGATGCCATTACCAATTCTGCCCTGCAACCAGAAAACCTACGCCAGCTTACCTGGATCGCGGGTACGGACGATTACTCATTTATCAAACAAAATAATGGGGAGCAGGTTTTGATGCGCGGCAGTGCAAAATCAGCCAGACCAACCGAAATCCTGAACCTTAACACTCTAAACAGTTCGTTAACAGCTACCGGAGCAGAAAAACTGAAATCTTTTCCGGAAATCACCTGGGCTGACGGAAATTCATTTGTTATAAACGCGCAAAATAAAATTTACCGCTATAACCTGAAGTCCGGCAAAACTGAAGTTATCACCACCTACTCTCCAGAAGCTGATTATACCGAACTGGCTCCTGGCCTGCAACGGGTTGCCTACACCAAAGGCAACAACCTGTTTGTATCGGCCCCAGGTGCACCTGATGTTGCCGTCTCGGATGAAGCTAATGTGGCAATTGTATTTGGACAAGCGGCACACCGCTCAGAATTTGGTATCTCAAAAGGTACTTTCTGGTCGCCAAATGGTAATCTGCTTGCCTTTTACCGCATGGATCAAACAATGGTAACCGATTACCCGCTGGTGGACATTAACCCGCTACCTGCGAAGCAGAACAACATCAAATACCCGATGGCTGGCGGAAAAAGCCATGAAGTTACGTTAGGAGTCTATAATGTTGCATCCGGGAAAACAATATACCTGAAAACCGGTGAACCGGCTGACCAGTACCTGACCAACGTTACCTGGAGCCCGGACGAAAAGCATATTTACATTGCTGTGCTTAACCGCGACCAGAACCACATAAAACTCAATCAATATAATGCTCTGACAGGTGCATTTGAGAAGACGCTATTTGAAGAAAAGAACGAGAAATACGTGGAGCCTGAGCACGGCTTATACTTTGTCCCGACCAAGCCGAATCAATTTGTGTGGATCAGCGAGCGTAGTGGATTTGACCACTTGTACCTGTATGATACGAATGGAAAACAGATCCGTCAGCTAACCGGCGGTAACTGGATGGTAACGGACGTGCTTGGCTTTAGCCCCAAAGGTGATGAGTTATACTATACTTCAACTGCCGAGAGCCCGTTGGAGCGCCATATTTATGCTGTTAACCTGAAAAATGGCAAAACGAAGCGTTTGTCAGAAGGTGCGGGCACGCATAACGCCCAATTAAGCCCAGGTAGCCAATACATCATCGACAATTACAGCAGCCAGACCACGCCTCGCAGAATACTGGTGCTTAACAATAAGGGCACAGTTGTAAACACGCTGCTGAATGCCAAAAACCCGCTAACGGAGTACAGGTTGGGCGAGACAACTATCTTCCCGATCAAAGCTGGCGATGGGACTGACTTATACGCACGCATGATCACGCCACCGAACATGGATAAGAACAAAAAGTACCCGGTAGTGGTCTATGTGTATGGTGGCCCCCACGTGCAACTGGTTACCGATAGCTGGTTGGGCGGAGCAAACCTTTGGATGCACCTGATGGCCCAAAAAGGTTACATTGTGTTTACCCTGGATTCTCGTGGTTCTGGTAATCGCGGACTTGCGTTTGAACAGGCCACTTTCCGCCAGTTAGGTACTGTAGAATTGGCAGATCAGTTGAAGGGGGTAGAATACCTTAAAACGCTGCCTTACGTGGATGCAAACAGGCTTGGTGTGCATGGCTGGAGTTTCGGAGGGTTTTTGACCACCTCTCTGATGCTGCGTGCCCCTGAGGTATTTAAAGTTGGTGTAGCCGGCGGCCCGGTTATCGATTGGAAATACTACGAAGTGATGTATACCGAACGCTACATGGACACTCCGGAACAGAACCCCGAAGGCTATAAAAATGCGAGCCTGTTGAATTATGTACCTAACCTGCAGGGCAAGTTGCTAATGATACATGGCACTGTGGATGATGTGGTCGTATGGCAACATAGCCTGCAGTTTGTAAAAAAAGCAGTGGACGAAGGTATTCTTCTCGATTATTTCGTTTATCCTGGTCATCCTCACAATGTTAGAGGCAAAGACCGCGTTCATCTTATGCGCAAAGTAACTCAGTACTTTGACGATAACCTGAACATGAAAAATAACAGTGCACTTTGACAGTAACCTGTAAAATTTATAATTTTGTGTGGGGCTGTTGCTTTGGCAGAGCCCCACACAAAATATAAGCTGCTTTTAATCTGGCTGTTATACAGCCTTAAACCAACTATGGATTTGAAAAAGAAAGCAGGCACCCCTCTGCCCCTCCCGGCAAGCAGAGCGGTTAGTAAAAAAAAATTGTCGGACAGCAACAATGACCTGAAGTATTGGTTATCCCTGCTCCCAGAAGAACGCCTAGCAGCGCTGGAGCAGTTGCGAGAGCACTACAGATTTTTAGTAAAAATGGAGCTGACACACGATTTTCAAGAGTTTATAAAAGTTATAAACGCCTGTGGAGCTGAATATTTAATTGCAGGCGGATTTGCTGTTGCCCTTTACGGTTACCCACGTTACACCGGAGATATTGATATCTGGATCAACCCCACTCCAGAGAACGCAGAAAAATTACTACCGGTACTGCAACAGTTTGGCTACACCGAAAACGAAGTTAACCAGGAGGACCTCACAACACCTGATATTGTAGTACAGTTGGGTTATCCGCCTAACCGCATTGACCTTTCTACGGGTCTGGCCGGTGTCGAATTTAAAACCTGTTGGGATAAAAAAGCCGTAATGCCCTTTGGAGATGTTATGGCCAACTTCATTAGCTTAGAAGATCTTAAGAAGAATAAGATGGCCACCGCACGCCAGCAAGATCTGTTGGATTTGCAAAATCTCCCATAACCAGACACTTATGCCAGCAGTCTCCCCGGCCTTTCGTAAGGCTGTTAAACAGTTAAGCGAAAAAGAAAAAGAAGCCATCATACTTAAGGCCGCCCGCCGCGATGCTGAACTGTACGATCTACTTTCGTATGAGCTACAGGAGTTAACACTCGAAGAATTGTTTGAGCAAAGTGCTGATAAGATACAGGAACTGCTGGTAAATGCCAGTGGCCGCAGCCTGGCAAAAGCCCTCACGAAAGCACTAAGAAAAGCTGTTAAAGAAATTGCCCGGTTCAAACGGATCACAAAAGATCCTAAATCAGAGATAGAGCTACACCTGTACACCCTGCGCCAGATTTTCAATAATTTCTCAGGGCAGTTCGATAGTTATTATAAAAGCTTTTATACTGCTACTGCGCGTCTGTTACTGCGCACCATACAGCTTATCCGTAAGAACCTGCACGAAGATTATTACCTGGAGTACAAATCGGAACTGGATGATTTCCTGCAGCAGATCCACAGCCGGAAAAAGCCTCTTACCTTCGCTCTGCCTCAGGAATTTGAGGTAGATTAATTTTCAGGCAGTTCACTTAACTGCACTTCCTCCAGGTTTATTTCTGACACCTTTTCCAGCTCGCCCTTCTCAAAGGCCTTATCGTAATTTTGCAGCGGAAAATCTTTTCTGGAAGTATAGTTGACATAATCCTGGAAAAGCACGCCGCCTATTTTGCGGGGATTAACAGCCTCCCGGAAACGCGAGCCTTTGCCATCCTCTTCTACATAACTATAAGCCAGGTAATCCATCGTATGCTTCTTCTGGTGAATCCAGTAAACATATTCGTCTTCATGATCCTCACCTCCTCCGTTTTGCACAAAGGTAACTTTCACTTTATAGTATGGCTCTCCCTTAACCTTTGCCTCTCCAAGGTAGGCCTTCTTTACCGCAGCATCATTTAAAAAATACGGCAGTAGTGCGAAATATATGACAGAGTTAACGGAAGCACTATAGGCATCTTTACGTTCCTGTGGCAGCTCCACCTTTTCCGAATCAACAGTCCTGGTAAAACCACTGTTGGTCAGTACATCATGTATCCGCTGCCCTGTAGAGTCGTCGGTAAACGTGCGGCTATACAAATAAGCATCTTTATCGCGTAAGGCCCGGTACTGTTTGTCGCGCAGCCTGAAGCTTACCACTGCCTGATCCAGGTTGGCGCCTCCATGTGCAGCGATGGCTGCATCAACAATTTCCTGCGCGTTTGGCTCGTCATCGCTGGAGCAGCCAGGCAAACAGGCCAACACAAAAACACATAATAAAGAGAGGAGCAGTCTGATAGTATTCATAAATAAGCCTCCTGAATTTTGCCTCTAGAGTAAGTATAGCCGAAAGATAAAAAGAAAAGCCGGTATGCACTTCGTTAAGTGCATACCGGCTTTTAAGTGTGCCTGGTTCTGGTTACTGCTTGGCAGTTACATCCAGCGATACCACGAAATCATCATAAATGGCTTTATCTCCTAAATTATCGAAGAAACTGTTTGAGCCATAACGAATATCGAATTTAGAACGGTCTACGGTAACATCTGCCTTCGCAGTAGCTACACCATTCTTTACACTGATAGTTGCTGGGAAATTGATAGCCTTTGTGATGCCTTTAATAGTCAGGTCACCTGTTACAGTGTAATTTGGCTGGCCGGCAGTTGCTCCAGCAATTGGCTTTACATTGGTGATGCTGAAAGTAGCTGTTGGATGCTTCTCTACACTAAAGAAATCATCAGACTTCAGGTGGCCTACCAGCTTTTTATTATAATTAGCATCCTGAATGTCAGTACAAACAATCGAGCTCATGTCTATCGCAAAGGTACCTCCGGTAACTTTGTTACCGTTAACCAGCAGCTGGCCTTGATTTACGCCAATAGTACCAAAGTGCTCTCCGGTTACCTTCTTGGCATGCCATTTAACTTCGCTCTTAGCTACATCTACTTTATAAGTACGCGCCTTAGCAGCAATAGCAACCTCAGTAGAGATAGTTTTCTCGTTGTTGTTTTTTGAGATGTTGCCGGCGTAGGCCGTAAACATTAATGCACTCGCAAGTGAAGCTAGAATTGTTAATTTTTTCATGATCCTTTAAATAATTATCGCTTTGTTATAATAGTTGTTTTAAGTTTAGTCTCTGATCTTATCCAGAAGCGTATTCAATTGCTCTGCTTCCTGCTCCGTCAGGTTCTTTATACCTGTACCTACACCGCCCTCCATAGAGTCCATCTCACGTAACAGCGCCAGCCCTTTGTCTGTGATCTGCACATCCACTGTGCGACGGTCAGCAGGGCATTGTTTGCGTGTTACCAGGCCTTTGGCTTCCAGTTTATCCACAATTCGGGAGGCATTGGAAGTCTTGTCAAGCATTCTCTCGATCAGCAAACTGATGGTTGCCGGCTCCGGGTATTGTCCGCGCAGTATCCTCAAAATATTAAACTGCGGAAGCGTAACCCCAAAAGGCTTGAATAATGCCGCCTGCTGCTGCTGAATCCATCCAGAAGTATAGATCAGGTTGATATTTGCTTTCTGGTAGGCACTCTTAAATGAGCGCTGCTTGATCTCATCCTCAATCTTCATGCTATACAAATAAGGTAATGGTGGTGCAAATATATGTACATACATTTAATGTACAAACATATTAACAATTTTATTATTAAAAGGTTTCACAATAACGTAATTTTTTGGATTATACATATCATACTGCTCCGCACATACGCATAGAAGATGCAGTATATTCCAGCCAAAACTTAAGCCCTCAAAGTGTCCCGCAAGAGCAATAAGCCAGTAATACAGGTTGATTGCCTATACTTGCACGCTTCTTCTTCAGAAATAAGTTTCAGATTCCCCTCCGCCCTATTTGGCAATGTGCGGGAAGCACCTATATTTGCTAAATTTTTGTAGGTATGCCATGTGATTTTACCCCTGATCAAGGGTCTTTCGCAGTGCTTACCACACAAGTATCTTTTATCCCGGCAGTTACTCTGAGTACCTGTCTTTATAAATTCTTTTATGAAGAAGTCATTCTTACCTTTGGCGACACTCGTGTGCGTCACATTGGCTGCCATTCTTACGGTGCTTCAGCAGTATGGCGTCCTTTCATTGCCATCTGAGGTACTGATGGCTATACGCTGGGCAGGCATTGGTGTATTGCTGATGTACGGACTACAAAAACGCTCACTTACCACCTGGATCCTTGTCAGTATGGTAGTAGGCGCAGAGATCGGTTATGATTTCCCTGCTTTTGCCACAGACCTTAGCGTGCTCAGCAAGATATTCCTCAAGCTGATCAAAACAATTATCGCGCCCCTTATTTTTGCCACTTTGGTTGTAGGTATTGCCGGCCACTCCAATTTAAAGCAGGTGGGCAGCATGGGCTGGAAAGCGATCCTATACTTTGAGATAGTAACTACGCTGGCCTTATTTATAGGCCTGGCTGCCATAAATCTTACAAAAGCCGGCGAGGGCATAAGCATGAACCTGGCTGAAGTAAATAATGAGATTACAGCACAGCCAAAGCAAACCGCTACAGATATAATTCTTCATGTTTTCCCGGAAAACATAGCTAAGTCTGTTGCTGAAGGACAAGTATTGCAAATTGTGATCTTCAGTGTGTTGTTTGCCATTGGCCTGGCCATGGTTAGCGAGAAAAAGCGGAAGCCCATGCTGGATTTCTGTGAGAGCCTCTCCGAAACTATGTTCAAGTTCACCAACATTATCATGTACTTTGCTCCTATTGGTGTTGGTGCCGCTATAGCCTATACTGTAGGGCACATGGGCTTAGCAATTCTGGTAAACCTGTTCCAGTTGCTGGCCACCCTGTATGTAGCTCTATTTGCTTTTGCAGTACTGGTGCTGCTACCGGTTGCCCTTATTGCCCGTGTTCCGATCAAACGTTTCCTGAAAGCTATCTCAGGTCCTGTTTCCATTGCCTTCGCTACCACAAGTTCTGAGGCCGCACTGCCACGCGCTATGGAAGAGATGGAGAAAATGGGCGTACCACGTAAGATCGTAGCCTTTGTAATGCCAACCGGTTATAGCTTCAACCTGGATGGCACTACCTTATACTTAGCACTTGCCTCTGTATTTGTGGCCCAGGCTGCAGGTATTGACCTGAGCTGGGAACAACAGCTGGTAATGGTATTTACTTTAATGTTGACCAGCAAAGGGGTTGCAGGTGTGCCACGTGCATCTTTGGTTATACTTTTAGGTACTGTAGCATCGTTCAACCTGCCTGTGTGGCCTGTATTTGCCATACTTGGAATTGATGAGCTGATGGATATGGCCCGAACTTCTATCAACGTAACAGGTAACTGTCTTGCAACCGCTGTTGTGGCCCGTTGGGAAGGAGAGTTTAACCCACAACCTGAAGTTGGACTGGTAGAGTCAAGTAATGAGGAAGCAAGCCCGATACAGGAAGAAGACAGAGCTGCTGAACTGGTTTAAACTGTTACCATCCATATAATGCAAGAAGCCCGGCTATCAAAGCCGGGCTTCTTGCATTATAAAGCGTTAGGAGTACAAATACATTCTACACCAATTGTTCCGGAAGCGTATCATTTGGCAGCGATGCCCGTTTCAGGAATATTCATGTATATAAATTTGCCAGTAGGCAGTACACTAACTCAAAAAACTATCATATGAAAAACAGATTAGTAGCACTGCTGCTCCTTTTTGTTTTTGCCCTCTCTCCGGCAATAGCACAGCAAAGCAGCCAGAAAGACAAAATCCTGCCCTATCCTATCCACCAGAAAAAGCTAAGCAATGGCCTGAATATAGTTACGGTGCCTTATAACAGCCCTGGACTAGCGGCTTTTTACATTGTGGTGCGTGCAGGCTCCCGTGAGGAGGTAGAAAAAGGGAAAACCGGATTTGCCCACTTCTTTGAGCACATGATGTTCCGGGGCACAGAAAAGTACTCCACAGAAGATTATGGCGACATTATGAAGGCCATGGGTGCCGCCGCCAACGCCAACACCTCCATCGACAGAACGGTATACCACATGACGGGTAATGCTGAAATGCTGGATAAAATGTTTGAGATAGAGGCTGACCGCTTTCAGAACCTGAAGTATAGCGAACACGACTTTAAAACGGAGGCCGGAGCCGTAAAGGGTGAGTATACCAAAAACTCAGCCAGCCCGTATCAGCAGCTGTATGAAAAACTTGTAAGTACAGCCTTTAAAAACCATACCTACTCCCATACCACCATGGGTTTCTTTGAGGATGTGGTTGACATGCCAAACCAGTACGACTACTCGCTTACATTTTTTGATCGTTTTTACCGCCCGGAATACACAACTATTGTGGTGGTAGGCGATGTAACTCCGGAACGGGTGAATAACCTGGCGCAGCAGTACTTCGGTGATTGGAAGCGTGGCACTTATAAGCCTGAGATACCAAAGGAGCCAAAACAAACCGAAACCCGCTATGCGCATGTAAAGCAGCAGGGCTTCCCGCCATACCTAAGCCTTAATTTTAAAGGCCCGGCTTTCTCTGACAAAGACAAAGACCTGCCTGCGCTAAGTATACTTTCCACTATTCTGTTTGCAGAAAACTCTGACCTGTACCGCAAGCTGGTAGTTGACGAACAAAAGGCACGTTTCATAGCTGGTGGCCCGCAGTTCTCCCGCGATCCTAACCTGATCTCGGTAGCTGCTTCGCTGCTGAAAGCTGAAGACATGCAGTATGTGAAAGACGAGATCATGAAGACGTTGAACGAGGCAAAAACGAAGCCGATTGACGCAAAAAAGATCGAGGACACCAAGTCGCGCATTAAGTATAGCTTTGCCATGAGCATGGACAGTCCGGATGCTATTGCCAACTCACTGGCACGTTTTATCTGGCTTAGCGGTGACCCTGAGTCGCTGAATAACATTTACAGCGTGTTTGATACCATCACGGCACAGGACCTGATGAATGTTGTCAAGAAGTACTTCACGCCACAGACCATGACTGTGGGCACTATTGCCCCGACAGATAAGTCGCCGGTAAAGTAAGAAGCACGGAAAGAAATGTTTAAAGACATGAAGATAAGAAGTATGAAAAAAATAGCTGCATATATACTACCACTGGCTTTACTGGCAGTTTCCTGCGCCAAGCAGCCCCAGGTATCACAGCAAACCACCGAAACTGAAACGACGGCACCCGCTACAACAGCCCCTGCCCCTTACGATGCCAACGAGGCTTTCGGGCCAGGCAAAGTGGTAGAACTGAAGCAACCGGAATCCAATAAAGTCATCATCAAACTGATGTTCAAGAACGGCTCTATGTCTGACCCCAAAGGGAAAGAAGGCCTTACTTATACTACTGCCCAGATGATCACAGAGTCAGGCACCAAGGACATGACCATATCCCAGATAAAGGATAAGATCTACCCATGGGCCGCAGATTACTATAACAATGTAGATAAAGAGGTAACGGTGTTCACGTTTGCCGTTCACAAGGACTTCCTCAACGACTTCTACCCGATCTTGCGAGGCCTGTTGCTGAACCCTGCTTTTGCAGAAGAGGACTTTAAACGCGTAAAGTCAAACCAACAGAATTTTGTGGACCAGGTAATACGAGCTTCGTCTGATGAGGAGTATAGCAAAAAAGCGTTGGAGGACTTACTGTTTCGGGGCACCAACTACCAGCATGTGGTAGAGGGCACTTCGGCTAGTGTACCTAATATTACCCTGGAAGATGTAAAGAACCACTGGCGCAACTACTTCACACAGAACAATGTGCTGATCGGGATTGCCGGTAATTACAGCGATGATTTTCTGAATAAACTGAAAGCTGATGTGGCACAAATGTCTGATGTGAAGCCAAACCTGCCAAAGGCTGGGGAGCCGAACAAGCCGAATGGCCTGCAGGTGGAGATTATCAAAAAAGACGATGCACTTGGCTCTGCCATTTTCACGGGCACCCCTATGCCGGTAACACGTTCTGCCGACGATTTTGCAGCCCTGATGGTAGCCAACTCTTTTCTGGGTGAGCACCGCAAAAGCTACGGCAAACTGTATGATAAAATACGCACTACCCGCTCTATGAACTACGGCGACTATTCATATATTGAGTGGTATGACCAGGGCGGCAGTTTTCAGCTACCAAACCCGGGAGTACCGCGCTCCTCCAACTATTTTGCCCTCTGGATACGCCCGGTGCAGATAGCTGAAGGCCTTAAAAAGCAGTACTCCGAACTAAGCGACATTAATGTTGGACATGCGCAATTTGCACTGCGCCTGGCTATTCGTGAAGTGGATAACCTGATCAAGAACGGGATGACACAGGAGGAGTTTGAACTGACACGCAAGTTCCTGAGATCATACATAAAACTGTACATACAGACACAGGAAAAGCAGCTTGGCTTCCTGATGGACTCCCGCTTTTATGGCCGTAAAGACTACATCCAGGAGCTGGATAGCTTGTTAGCTAACCTGACTGTGGAAGAAGTTAATAATGCCGTGAAGAAGTACTGGCAGACAGAGAATATGTTTATCACCATTGTAACCGATGACAGTGAGGCTGAACCTCTGAAGCAGGCACTACTCAATAATACGCCATCACCAATGAGCTACTCTAACCTTGTAAAAGAAGGTTTGCCCAAGGAAGTACTGGCCGAGGATGATGTGATCGCGAACTATAAGCTGAATGTGAAAGATGTGAAGATCATTGACAGCAAAGACACCTTTAAATAGACTTCCATAACTTCTTAAAAAAGCCGCAGACTATCCGTCTGCGGCTTTTTTGTTGCTGTTTACTCAGGCTATAATAGCTTCTGCTAAAGTGCTGAAAAATTGCCTACCCCGTTAAATTGTTTTTCTAATATTTTTTATAAACATTTACTTATGATACTACCGTAAAGTATCTTCCGCACAAAATTAAACTTTATGAAAAAAGCATTAAAAATTGTTGGCTATGTAGTTATGGTCATAGTGGCCATAGCAGCCGCAGCAGTTCTCTACCTGCAATATGCCTTCCCGAAGGTTGATGCAGCGCCAGCTATCGCTGTCCCTAAAACTCCTGCTCTGGTTGAGCGTGGTGAATACATTGCCAACCACGTTGCCGTGTGTATCGATTGCCACTCCACACGGGACTGGAGTCGCTACTCCGGGCCCCTTGCACCAGGCACTGAGGGCAAAGGTGGCGATATATTTGACCATTCACTTGGCTTCCCGGGCACCTTCTATGCAAGAAATATTACTTCGGATAAAGAAACAGGTCTGGGAAACTGGACAGATGGAGAAATTTATCGTGCCATGACCAAAGGTGTAAGTAAAAATGGCGAACCGCTATTCCCGCTTATGCCTTACAAAGCTTTTAACCAGATGTCGAAGCAGGACATATATTCAGTTATCGCCTATATCCGCACCTTGGCCCCCATTAAAAACAAAGTCCAGAATTCAGAACCAGACTTTCCGATCAGCCTGATTATGCGCACCATGCCTACAAATGATGAGTTGAATGTGGTAGAGGAAACAGCATTGGGTAATGAGGTTTTACGAGGCAAGTACTTGTTGACTATCGCCTCCTGCTCAGATTGCCACACACCCCAGGAAAAGGGTGCTCCAATAGCAGGTAAGAATTTTGCCGGCGGTATGGAGTTCCAGTTTCCGAATGGCAGCGTGTTGCGCTCTGCTAACATCACACCGGACAAGCAAAACGGCATAGGTGCCTGGAGCGAAGATGACTTTGTACATCGCTTCAAATCATTTTCAAACCCTGAAATGGCACAGAAAGTTGACATGAAAGCCATGAACACTGTTATGCCCTGGACCATGTATGCCGGTATGAAAGAGAAGGATCTAAGAGCTATTTATAAATACCTGAGAACAGTGGAACCTAACAATAACAAAGTTGTGCGCTTTACAGCTGCCCCTTAACATACCTGATTCTCATGCAAAAAAGCCACCTGTGTACTGCCAGGTGGCTTTTTTGTTTTTTATAACTACCTTTTATTCATTTACTTCCTTATTTGTGCAACCAACTATCCAACACTTAGTATACTAAAATGCAAAAGTTTCTTAAAAATAATACATGCAAGCACTTTACACTCAGACAGATAAGAATATTGAGCTTGCTGATTTAAGTACACGCATCATAGCGTTTACTTTAGATGTGCTACTGTTACTTACTTTAATAGGAATAACGGATTACCTCACTTTCAGCAGCAACGATCAGGCCTATTTTTTTAAGCCGGAACGCTTTCTCCACTTTTTGTTGGGGTGGATATACTTTGCCGGTATGGAAACCTGTGCATGCCAGGCTACATTAGGCAAATACCTGGTAGGGTTAAAGGTAACAAGCGACGACGGAAAGCGAATTTCTTTCAAAAATGCCACGATACGTTATTTTGCGAAACCGGTATCATTGGTTCTTATACTTGTTCGGTTCGCTTTCGGCATGCACCACATCTCACGAAAAACATTTCATGACAGGCTGGCAAACTCACAGGTCATCAGCCGTTAGTCCGTCTTATCTTTGCCCGGGTAACTAAGCATCGTAATATCAAACATAGGGGAAGAGTTCAGGTCTTTTTCTTTGATGCGATCATATAACATGTTCTGCACAATTATTTTTACTTGTTCATCCGGTAAAGAGTCGTTTCGGTTATACAGATACAGTTCACAAATAACCGGGTTCATGTTTGGCAAGGTTCCCCGGGTGTAGCGGGCATTGGCTTCTATCGTTTCAATATAATCCAGCTTCTTCAGCTCTGCCTTCATCGTATCTGTTATCTCTGTAGCCAGGCTTGCTTTTTGAAGCACAGGTTGATTGGAATACTGCCAATAGAGTAGGCCGGCAATTATCAGCACAGACATTATCATCGACAGCTTAAACACATATTCACGTCCGGAGGCAAACCGGACTCCCTTGATTGTTACTTTACCCAAAAATCTGAATACCAAAGCTGCAGACAGCTGTATGCCAGCCAATTGCAGTATAAGCAGAAAAATCCCGCTCCTAACAAGCTGCCAATTACCGAAGTTTAAAGCCATGCCAATAAGCCCGGTTGGGGGCGCAAGAGAAGCTGCCACTAGCATTCCTACTGCCGCACCGGCTACCAGGCTATCCCTTTCCGATTGCACCAGGTTAATGCCACCGGCAAACCCTGCTACTAAAGGCAGCAACAGCGTGATCTGCGAGATATGGCTTACACTGACCATCATAGGGGTTGCATGGTCTTGGTTTACGAAAAATGAGAGCAGAAACGTAACTACAATTCCCGTGAAAATAGCCAGAAAATAACGGCCAAGGCTACGCTTAAGCAAACCAGCCTTTCCGGCGGCGGCGGCAAGGGCCGCATTCATGGCCGGACCCGCAAAAGGCGCTACAAGCATAGCTGCCACTAATAAATACGTGGTATTGGTATACAAACCTATCCAAACTAATACACCACCGGCAACCGAATAGCTGATCAGGCCAAATTTTGACCCTACGCTCTGCAAACCTCCTAAGTATATTTCTATGGGGCTACGGTAGGTCACATCTTCTACCTGGTCAGGTGCCTGATCCTTTGGAGGATACAGGGTAATTATTCCTCTCGGAACCAAACTGATCTCTGCTTCTTCCAGGTAACTTATACTTTCAATAAAGCTGCTTACAGCTTTGTTGTTCAAATGCACCCGCACCAGTTCACCTGTATCAACTTCCTGGATTGTGAGGTTTTTCCCAGCTTTTTCTTTTGCTTTCTTTATTACTTCTTCTCCCTGCCCTTTAGCTACCTTAATTGTGAGTTCACGCATAGTTGTGTTATTTTAACCCTACTACGCAGCCATACCTGCTTTGTGTTTTACACAAAGCCATGGGCTACAAAACAGAGATAGCCTGCTGGTCCGGACCAGCAGGCTATCTCTGTTTTGGCAATTACAGTAAAAGCGTCTGAAGCCGCCCTTACTCCGTTTTAGCGCCAAAGTTCTCCGCCTCTACAGTTGCCGTGCCATCCGGGGCAACTATAACTTTAAAGATATAGTCGTACTGGCGTTCGGCAATGTCCGGCACAGGGCGCCTTGCCCCAAAAGCTTCGACGAGAGGTAGCAGGGTATTCGAGTGGCCGGCAACAACAACAACCTCCCCTTTATGCTCCTGAAGTATCTTGCTTTCCAATCCATTAAAATCATGCGCATCATACTCGATCACATCCAATTTCCGCGCTTGCGCAAGTGGTAGCAGGGTATCTTTGGTACGCTTATACTTTGTAGCGTAAAGTGCCCCTATCTTCTGGCCTTCCAAAAGAGAACGCAAGGCTTCGGCTCTTGCTACACCGGCTTCTGTTAAGCCCGGATCCTGATCAGAAGGGTTAGAAATATCTTTCTCGGCATGGCGCACCAGGTAAACTGTTGTCGGCTGCGCCACAATTTCATTTGGTTCCGGGTTAGCAACAGCAATTGCCCCCTCGTTACCAGACGGCATATTACGGCAAGCCGATGCAGCAAAAATTAGCAGTAGCACCCATGCTTTCAGAAGTAAACGTAGCTTCATAAATGAGTTTTAATTTGGTTAGTTAGTGTTATATGAGCGTTTGAAACACTAGTTTACAACGAAATATGCTCTTTGCCAAAACTTTGTAATTTAGCCGCCTCCTGCTGCCGGCCCTCCTCCAGTAGCAGGGTAGCAAGTTGGTTTCTTATTTCCAGTTGATAAGGAAAAACACGTAAGGCTGCTTTATAGGTTTTAATAGC
The DNA here is from genome assembly GCF_051904785.1 of Pontibacter sp. MBLB2868. Taxonomy (NCBI): domain Bacteria; kingdom Pseudomonadati; phylum Bacteroidota; class Cytophagia; order Cytophagales; family Hymenobacteraceae; genus Pontibacter; species Pontibacter sp. MBLB2868. Next base: position 2,977,952 of record NZ_CP196710.1, read on the forward strand.
TTTTCTCCTTTTTCCCTTTGCCTCAAGTATCCTTGCTTTTGCAAAGGTTTCCTGTGCCGCCTGGTAGGGAGTTGCAGGAGCAGGTAACTGTGCCAGAAGCTTTTCGGCTTCATCTGTCTCACCCAGGCCGGCATAAACGTGAATTAATTCGTATGGCTGCTCACGCAACTTTACACTGTTATCAAGTATAGGCCGAACAGCAGCCCGGGCGCCTTCCTTATCCCCTGTCTGTAATTTATAATCAGCCATGCGTATCATAAAGTCCGGACGTGGATTGCCAGCAGCAGCAAGTATGCGTTGTGCTTCCTGCAGCGTATTAAAGGCTTGCTCATACTTCCCCTGAGCTGCCAGTACTTCAGCGTATTGCCCGCGTAAGTCGAAGTTCTGGGGTTTGAGGGCCACCAGGTCAGCAAGCACTTTCACGTCTTTGTCAGATCGCACTGCTGTGCCCCGTAGCCAGCTGGCAAATGCCAGTGCTTCATCACGGCGGTCTCGGAGGTATGTGGATTGCGTTGGCGCATTGGCACCATAGGCTACTGCCACTGCTACAGCCTCCGGCACCATTCCATAAGCCAGGTAGAACTCCCGGAAACGCTCATTGGTATATGCGCGCATCAGCAGGTCATCCTCTAGTACCAATGCCTTCTGATAGCGCTCTACCTGTTGCTGTACGGCTTTGTCTACGCTCAATTTTCCATCCCGCCTTTGTGCCTCCAGCAATTGTGCCTCAGCCACGTAAATAGGTGCGTAAGCGTCATTCACCCTTTTGGCCTTCTGCAACCACTCCTGGGCTGCATCATATTTCTTCTGCTCCTGCTTTACACCGGCATAAGCAATCAGGGCTGGCTGATACGCATCATCCCAGATCAACGCCGTATCTAGTAAGGCAGCAGCATCGGTATACGCTTTCTTTTGCTTTGCTTCCTGCGCCAGGTTCAGGTAAACCTGTGCCCAGTTGCTGGCCATAACCTGCTTATTACCGGCTAAGTATGCCCGCTGCCTTGCTACCAGTTTATCCAGGAAAGTATAAAGTTCAGGATCTTTAGTTTTGAGATCGGCAGTCGTGTTGATCGATTTATGATTGAGAGGGTGTACTTTAACTGGCTCAAAATATGCCGGATAGGTTTGTGCCAGGTATTCGTGCTCGTTGTTGGCTGAATAGTAATCCAGGGTGCGGCCCTCTTTCATGGCATTGTAGTAAAGGCGACGTACCTCCCTGTTCTCGGCATCGGTAAAAACACTGCCGTGAAACAGGTGCACGTACTCGTGCAACACTACATTCCGCTCCAGGTAAGAACCACGCACCACATACTCAATCGCTGCAGCTCCACTCCCCACTCCCCTTATGTCCATCCACTGCCGATTATCAAATGTTGTAGCCTGCCGAAAGAAAGGAGAGCCCATGGCTATGGCTAAGTCCGTGTGCAAAGGGGGGATCACAAACTTTTCGCTTTGCTTCGACAGGAAAGGGAAATACACAATACTTTCATATAGCTGCGCCCACACCATTTTCTGCACCTCATTACCCGGATAGTAACTCACATCCGGAAACACCCTGGCAAAGTTCTCCGGATCTTTAATAACCGTTTGCTGTACTACCTGCTGCAATGAGTCATACTGATGCAGGTAAGTTAGCTGCTTCTGTTTGATTACTGCAGCAAGAGCATTGTGGGCAGGTCCGTAATGTTTCTTTTTATCCAGGATGTGCTTAAAAATAGCTTGTGCCGAATCGAGGCGCATGTCGCGGTCCATGTCAAAAGCCATGTAATAGGCTGAGCCACGCAGCATCGCCGGTAAAACAGAGGCAGGGTATTTTTGCTGTACTTTTCTTATCTCCGTCAGTGCCTGGCTGATCTTATTTTCCGACAGAAGTTTATCGGCTGGTTTTAATGCCTCCCTGACCTGTTCATCTTCCGGCTGGGCATAGTCAGCGTAAGTGAGGTTGGTATGACCGTTGCCCCAGTGCCAGTGCGTAACATAATGCAGCGGGTTTAGCTCAAGTGCCAGCTCCCACTGCGCTGCCATGTCATCCAATTGTGTGGCATCTACTCTCCGCCAGATCGCATACCCGTAGTTGAAGCGTGCATCGGCATTAAATGGATTTAAAGTAAGGCTGGTAATCAATGGTTTCTCGGCCAGTTCAGGCTTCTGATTCCAGAAATACACATCGGACTCCAGCAGATAGGCGTTCGCATTCTTCGGATTCCAGTTTTGCACCTTCCTGGCCCACTCCAGCGCCTCATCATATTTCTTCTGCAACATCAGGATACGGCCTTTCGCCAGCGCAGCCGCTTCCGCTTTCGGGTTACTGCGCAGCACCTGTTCTGCATCAGCCATTGCCTTGTCCAGTTCCCAGCCCTGCACGTGCAGTTTACTCCTCAGCAGCAGCGCATCTTTTTGTTCCGGATTTTGCTGCAGCACCTCCTTTACTAACTGCTCTGCCTCTCCAAAGTCGTTCCGCAAAATTGCCAGCCTTGCTTTTACCAGTTTAAGTTGTGCCGTGGGCTTAGCAGTAGACAATACATTTTCAGCCTTTTGCCACTCCCCTAGTGCTAACAACTTTTCTGCTTTAACCGCTGGCGGCAAACCTGATGACTGTTCAACCTGCCTCCGCTCCGTTACCAGTTTCTGCATAACAGCTGCCACATCATCAGGGTGTTGTGCAAAAGTAAGTACCGGCAGCGCGCAAAGCATCGCCAAAAGATAAACTGCTATCCTCTCCCGTATCCGAAGCATGTTCCGCATTATAGTAGTATTGTAAGTAAAGCAGGTAAATGTTTTATCTCATTACCTTAAAAGTACCCTCTACTGAAGGGCTTGTACAAGGTTAAATTTAAGAACTTAGAGGATCTGATGAAAGTATAAATCAGCATGTTTGATTTGGAGGGCATATTTCTTAATAATTAGTTCAGCCTACAGCTTTTTACAAATTTTAACAGTAGTTTTGGGTTTTTAAACTGTGGGAACTCACGCCCATACAAGTAGTGTTTTTACCTACTAACAAGCATGGCAGAGAAATTGCGAATTCTGGTAACTGGTAGCGCAGGCTTTATTGGTCATCACCTGATGATGGCCATAGCACGCACTGGTAATGTTGCAACTGGTTTAGACAACATCAATGACTACTACGACCCTGAACTCAAGTTCAGCCGCCTGAAAGTACAAGGTTTTGAAAAAAACGACCTGCAGCCAGGCGTACTTGTAAAAAGCAAAACCCTCCACAACTTATCTTTTATCAAGCTCAGTTTAACAGATACCGCCGAACTTCAGCGGCTGTTTCAGGAAGAGAAATTTGACATAGTAGTAAACCTTGCAGCTCAGGCCGGGGTTCGGCATAGCATTGAGCAACCGCAGGTTTATATCAACAGCAACCTGGTGGGTTTTGCAAACCTGCTGGAATGCTGCAGAAATGGACAGGTGAAGCACTTCTTATTTGCCTCTTCCAGCTCAGTCTATGGTCTGAACGAGAACATTCCTTTTAAAACAGACCATAAAACAGATTTCCCGATCTCACTTTATGCTGCCACTAAAAAAGCAAACGAGGTAATGGCCCACAGTTATGCCCACCTCTACGGCATACCTACCACCGGACTCCGCTTTTTTACCGTGTATGGCCCCTGGGGTCGTCCGGATATGGCTTGCTACAGCTTCACAGAAGCTATTAGCACCGGAAAGACAATTAAGCTTTTCAACCACGGCAACATGCTCCGCGACTTCACCTTTATTGATGATGTGACAGAGAGCATCATGAAGTTGCTGACAATTGCTCCTGTAGCTGGCGCAACTGCTGGTACCTCCGCCGCATACAAAATTTTCAATATCGGCAATAACACCCCGGAGCAGCTCCTGGACCTGGTTGCAAACCTTGAAAACCTGCTTCAGACAAAGGCAAAACTGGAATTGTACCCCATGCAGGCAGGAGATGTGCTGGAAACATTTGCTGATGTGGATGACTTGATAACAACAGCAAATTTCAGCCCCCGCACACCGTTATCTGTGGGTCTAGCTAAGTTTGTGGATTGGTATAAGGCATATACAGGTGTAAAAAACGTATCGGTAATAAAGGAGCAGCAGTAGCAGACCTCCAGTAGTTTCTACCTGCAGCATATTAACAAGAATGGCCGCCTGTTGAAAGTATGAATTGTGCCGCACAAAAAAGTATAAAAACCACTTAAAAAGGGACACACTAATTATGGATCCTCTTTCACTTACGATAATAGTTCCTGTTTATAACGAAGAAGGCTGCCTGGAGCGGCTTTCAGAAGCTTTGGATGCTTTTCTTGGTCAATCGCCGGTTCCTACTCAAGTGCTATTTGTAAACGATGGCTCAACAGATGCGAGTCTGTCGCAGATACGCGAGATATGCCACAGCAGAATAGGTTATAGCTTTATTTCGCTGAGCCGTAACAGAGGCCTGAGTACTGCTATTAAAGCAGGTATAGACCATATCCAAACCACACACATCGGCTACATCGATTCGGACCTGCAGACATCTCCTATGGATTTTATGCTGTTCTTCGAGCACTTGCCGCACTACGATATGGTGATCGGCATCCGCGCGAAACGTAAAGACACCTTTATCAAAAAGATATCTTCTAAAATCGCCAACGGATTCAGAAGGTATATGATAAACGATGGAATAAAAGACACTGGCTGTCCGCTCAAGATAATGAGTACTGCCTATGCCAAGCGTGTGCCTTTCTTTGATGGTATGCACCGTTTCCTGCCTGCCCTGATCCAGTTGCAGGGTGGCAAGGTAAAGCAGTTGCCGGTACAGCATTTCGAGCGTTTTGCAGGTTATTCAAAATATCACCTATTCAACCGCCTTTGGGGGCCGTTGAACGACACCTTTGCTTTCAGGTGGATGCGTAAGCGCTACATCAATTATGAGATTGCTGAGGAATTCGCAAATGAGCCTGTCGTAAATGGACATTTCTGAAACGCTGATCTACGGAGTGGGCCTGCTGGCCCAGATACTGTTCTCAGCACGAATTCTGATGCAGTGGATTGCTTCTGAAAGAGCTGGAAAAGTACTTTCGCCGGCCTCTTTCTGGACAGCCAGCATGCTGGCATCTGTGCTGCTGATGGCCTACGGGGCCTTGCGAAATGATATTGTCATTATAGGGGGGCAGTTCATTTCCTATTTCATTTACATGCGCAACATCAAGCTCAAGAATATGTGGGAGCAAATTGCCGCTCCCATACGTTGGGCTGCCGTTATTTTCCCCTTTGTGGCTGCTGCCTGGCTCATGTGGAGTGAAACATACAGCTTCAGCTACATTATGGAGCACAGCAAAATATCTGGCGCCCTGATTGCCTGGGGTGGTTTGGGCCAGTTAGTGTTTACCCTCCGCTTTGTATACCAGTGGTACCATTCTGAACGCGCACAGGAATCCATCCTGCCGAATGGGTTCTGGATCATTAGCCTGATAGGCAGTCTGATGATCATATCCTATGCTGTACTGCGCATGGACCCGATCCTTTTCCTGGGCCAGATTTTTGGGGTTGTAGCGTATAGCCGCAACTTTTACCTGGGCGTACGGGAGCAGACAGCCCAGCAACAGTCCTCTACAAACTAAACGTACATGTTTGATAGCAACACCCTGCGTAGTGGCCGTGTTTTAAGCGTACTGCTGCTGCTAATGTTTCTGGTCCTGATCTACAACCTGGGCGGCTGGGGTGTAATAGAAACGAGTGAAGCCCGTTATGCCGAGATCAGCCGCGAAATGTGGCAGACAGGTAACTGGTTCCACCCGCGCCTGCTGGGCATCCAGCATTTTCATAAACCTCCTGTTACGTACATCATCTCTGCCATTGGGATGGGTATTTTTGGCCAGAATGCCTTTGGAGCTCGCTTTTTCCTGCAATTATCACTGATCGCTCAGGTATGTCTTGTGTATCAGATCGGCAAAATTCTGTTTGCAGACAAAAAGCAGGCTCTGGTCGCAGCTATTATCTTCCTTACAATACCAGCAGTTTTACTTGCGGCCCGTAACCTGACCACCGACTCATTTCTGACTACCTTTGAACTGGCTGCCATATGGTGCTGGCTAAAGTATAAGCAAAACAACAGTGTAAGCTGGCTCTATCTTTTTTACCTGCTGCTGGCATTCGGATTTCAAACCAAGGGCCCTGTAGCCCTGATCTTTCCGGTGCTTGTCGTGATAGGCTATGGAAACAGGGCACTGCCAGAAAAAAAGCCTGCTGCCTGGCACCACCTGCCGGGTATACTATTATTCCTTCTGGTGGGTGCCTCCTGGTTTATATACCTGATGCTGCAGAACAGCGCGTTTGCAGATTACTTTCTGTTTAAGCATACTGTGGAGCGTTATACAAACCCAGAGGCATTCGGACGATCAAAACCGTGGTGGTTTTACCTGGTACTGGCTCCAGCACTGAGCCTCCCGTGGGCTGCTATACTTATTGCTAAGATCCGGAAATTAAAGGAACTCCCATCACCGCTTAAGCGCCTTTTTATACTCTGGCTACTCGTTCCGATGGTGTTTTTTTCCATCTCCAGTTCCAAACTTATACTTTACATACTTCCTCTTTTTGCAGGGCAGGCACTTCTGACGGCCTGGCTGCTTTTCCAGTTGCACCCGGAAACAGTGCAGCAGGCGGCCCACTGGAGCATCGGTTACCTGCTAATATTGGCTGCGGCGTTGTTGCTGGCACCGCTCCTGCCGGTTGGCATTGCCTTGCCGGGGTGGGCTTTGCTCTTCCCGGCCCTGATGCTGGTTTCACTCCTGGTTATTTTAAGATCTCATATCCCGCACCTGCATAAGCTACTGACAGGTGTGTTGGTCTTTACATTTTTACTGGTGCCTTATTCCACGCACTTTATGGGCAGCAATTCGCTTCTTATCAATAGCAGCAGGTCTATAGCGGAATTTGTAGAACAGCAAAACTTACAGGAAAGGCAAATTATAGTCTATAATCAATTGTTGCCTTCTCTGGCCTTTGAGCTGAACCGAGATATTATTTCGGTTGAAGATGGTAACAGCAACCTAAACCGTGAAGTGCAATTTGAAGGTGACCAGAAATGGCGTAAGTTATTACTGCAGTTAGAAAGACCTCAGGATGTAACTCGCTTTCAGAGACTGTTACGGCAAAAGCCTGTACTGGTGGTTAAGGATGAACTTCCGAAGGAGAAGGAATGGATGACGGCTAACTTCAGCCATAAGCAACAGTCTGGCAAGTGGTGGATCTACTATTAGACTTACCCTGAATGGAATAAAAAAAGAGGCTGCTTCTTATAAGAAACAGCCTCTTTTTATTAAAATAGTGTGCGCACGGGGAGATTCGAACTCCCACACCCGAAGGCACAGGCTTCTGAGACCTGCACGTCTACCAGTTTCGCCACGTGCGCGCTGGTCACTAAGTTAAATAAAGTCCCAAAACCCTTTAACCCTTTGTTCATTGGGATTGCAAAGGTAAGACTGAAATTTAAATCTGCAATATCTTCTATAAAAAATATTTTAATTACGCCGGCGTTTCTTCCTCTACAACAGGATCTATTTCTTTTTTGGTTACTTTTTCAATTCTACGTAATGACCAGATGCCTATCACCACCCACAAAAACCCAGCAGCAAAACCAGCCACTACATCTGTGGCATAGTGCACCCGCAGGTATATCCGGCTAAAACCAATGAGCAACACAAATACGGCAAGCAACGCAATAAGTGTATTACGCAAGGTTTTGTTGCTCACGTTATGCCATACCAGGTAAATAAGCAGTCCATAAAAAGAGGCCGCCACCATAGAGTGCCCACTAGGGAAACTCAAGCCGGAGGCTTCTACCAGCGGAGTGATTGGTCGTGGCCTGTCAAAAAAGAATTTTAGCACTACGTTTAAAGTAATGCTACCAAGCGCCACCACTGGCACTTTAAGAGAATACCAGCGGTGTTTACGTATAAAAAGGAAGTACGCCACCAGGAGCAGCGCCGCAGGTGTCAGGAATTGTCTTGAAGCGAAAAAGGTGATAAACCTGATAAACTGGCTCAAAGCAGGGTTCGAAATATCTTTTGCAAACCCGAAGGCTGCCTGATCAAACGCTATAGGGTCACCTTCGAGTACTTCACCACCAATTATGAGAAATGCAATAATACAGACCAGGAAAAGCCCCCAAACAATGAGTAATTCCACTGTGAAAAGTGCTGATTCCGCTACTATTTTTTTATAAAACCGTCTGATCATATTTGTTTACTCAAGTTAAACTTTCCAAAGTAAAAGTTAATTGTAAGTTAATTGCATTAAAAAATATGCTATTTAGCATAAGTACGTATATTTAAAACTATGAAAGACAGTATCAGGTTGTTTGTTGCGGCAACTTTGCCCGATCTGCTTATTGAAAAACTAGAGGAGCAGCTACAACAATTCAAGCATTCGAATATCCGATTCATGCCTGTGCAAAACCTGCACCTTACCCTTTATTTCATAGGAAACGTACCGGCAGAACAACTGCCCGCTATTAAGCGCACCCTCCAGGAGGTTGCCCGGCATCACCAGCCATTCATCTTAAGTTACGCACAAACAGAGCCAGGTCCTAACAGCAGGAAACCACGCCTAATCTGGGCAAGATTTGCTACTCACAAAGCATTTGAGGCCCTTAGCCAGGAGTTGACGGATACGTTAGCAGAAAAACCTACACAACCAGTTAAGGCCATTCCGCATATTACCCTGGCAAGGTTCCGGAAAGACAAACCCGCCCCCCCAAACTTACCTGCAGTATCTTTCCCGGAGCCAGTACATCTTCAAATAAATGCAATCTCGCTCTGGCAGTCGGAGCTGGCTTCGCCGCATCCGGTATATACTGTACTGGAAACTTATGCGCTGGGTTAAAACCTGCTTTGGCCAAAATCAGTAAGATAAACACTCTTACCTGAACCTGAACAACGATGAACCAGACGGAACTAACAAGTTTAGTGATGGACCTGAAAGATAAAGGACTGACAGTAGCCTTTGCCGAAAGTTGCACGGCAGGCTTGCTTGCTTCAGAGTTTGTAAAAGCCAAGGGCAGCAGCGAAGTACTGAAAGGTAGTGTTGTGGTATACCAGCCGGAAGTCAAGAAGAAGCTGTTGGGTGTAAAGTCTAAAACACTGGAGCTATACACCCCTGAATCGCAACAGGTAACAAATGAAATGGTAATGGGGCTGAAAAAGCAGATGGGAGCCGACATCAGCATCGCGACTACCGGACTGGCTGGCGAAGGCGGTTCTGAAACTCCTGAAAAGCCCGTGGGTACCATGTTTGTGTCTTTCCTGTATGATGGGAAGGCCGAGGAATTCAGAGAGGTTTTTAAAGGCAACACCGAAAGTGTACGAAAGCAACTGGTGGACTATGTTTTTATAAAACTCCAGGGTATACTCAAAGAGCATTATAACCGCTAATGTTTTATCTTAGCCTTTTCTAAAAATAAGCTAAGTGCCCTCACACCTCCCCGACAGCGGTTTCCATTATGCAGCGCCATTTTATGACAAGCTGGCAAAACTGGTGTACGGCAGCGCTTTACAGCAGGCGCAACTTGCACTATTTCCCTTTCTTCCTCAGCAGGGGCGGGTGCTCATAATTGGTGGTGGCAGTGGCTGGATACTGGAACAGCTGACACACACAGGAAAGAAGCTGGACATTTTGTACCTCGATGCCGCTCCGGCCATGCTGAAACTGGCACAGGCAAAGTATAAAAAACTTCACCAGCAGCACAACTGCTCCGTTGCCTTCAGGCTTGGCACCGAACAAAAGATAGAGTCGCAGGAACAGTTCGACGTGATCATTACCCCTTTTCTACTCGATCTTTTTCCGCCACAGCGCCTGCACCAGCTCATGAGTAAACTTAAGCATGCATTGCCCCCTGACGGACTCTGGTTGGTTGCAGATTTCTGGCCAGTGCTGCAACACCCGCCGCTCTGGCAAAGAGCTTTAGTTTGGGCTATGTATACTTTTTTCGGGGCAATCAGTAGTGTACAAGCAAAACAACTTCCTGATTATGCTTTTCACTTTAAAAAGCTGAACTTAACAGAAAAGTATAGCCGCAGCTTTTATGGCGGCATGGTCCAAGCTAAGGTGTTTGTTAACTGCCCTCAGAATCCATATATTTAGATCTTTAAGTATAAACTCAATCCATGAAAAATAAATTCTACTGCCTGTTTGGCCTGGCCATCGGACTGATGGCGCAGCCAGTACTCGCGCAGCAAAAAGTTACCTACGGCCTCTCTTTTCCGAACGCATTGCACCACGAGGCAGAAATAACGGTTAACTTTTCTGATATCACTTCTGATACGCTTAAAGTGCTGATGCCTCGCACATCGCCGGGAAGATACGCCATACATGAGTTCGCGAAAAATGTGTACAACGTGCGTGCCACCGATGCACAAGGCAAGCCTCTCCAGATATTCCGGCCTAATACCAACGAATGGGATGTACTGGGCCACAAGGGTAATGTAACTATTAGTTATACCCTGTTTGCCGATCATGCCGATGGTACTTATGCGGGTGTAGACGAAACGCATGCGCACCTGAACATGCCTGCCACGCTGATGTATGCGCTTGGGTTTGAAAAGTCACCGGCTTACGTCACGTTCAACATCCCTCAGGATAAGGACTGGAAAATAGCCACACAGCTACGAAAAGAGCAAGGGAATACGTATTTCGCCCCCAATTTCCAGTACCTGATGGACAGCCCCACAGAGCTCAGCAACTTTGATATGGCTGAATGGACTGTGGATGACAATGGAAAGAAAAAAACAATTCAGGTAACGCTTCACCACCAGGGCACAAAGGAACAGTTTGAGGAGTATGTTGCCAAAACAAAGCAGATCGTAGCAGAGCAACGCGCGGTTTATGGCCAGTTACCCGACTATGACTTTGGCCGCTATACGTTTACTGGCTGCTATATGCCACAGGCTGTAGGCGATGGCATGGAACACCGCAACTCTACTATGCTTACCAGCTCACGGTCATTGGCCAGTGCCATGGCTGCCCTGCTCAATACCGTTTCACATGAGTATTTCCACTCCTGGAACGTGGAGCGTATCAGGCCAAAGAGCCTTGAGCCTTTCAACTTTCAGGAGGCAAATATGTCGGAATCGCTTTGGCTGGCAGAGGGTTTCACGAGCTACTACGGCGACCTGACCATGGCTCGTACCGGCCTCTTTGATCTTAAAAAATATGCTTCAGACCTTGCCGGTGACCTGAACTACGTACTGCTTTCTCCGGGCAGAGAGTATCATAGCTTAAAGGAGATGAGCATGCAGGCCCCTTTTGTGGATGCTGCCCGCTCCGTTGATCCGGTTAACCGCCATAACACCTTCATCTCCTATTATACCTACGGCAGCATGACAGGCCTGGCCCTTGACATGACGCTACGCCAGCAGTATAACAAAACTCTTGATGATTTTATGCAGGCCCTTTGGCGCAAGTATGGCCAACCAGAAAAGCCTTATACCTTAGCTGACCTGGAGGAAACACTGGCAGAGGTATCCGGAGACAAGGCTTTTGCCAGCACTTTCTTCAGGAACACCATCAATGGCAGCCAGTTGCCAGACTTTGCACCACTACTGGCTAAAGCAGGTCTGGAGCTTCGCAAAGCAAAACCAGGAGAGACCACGATCGGAATGGTCGCCTTGAATCATGGTAAAGAGGGTGCTACGATCATGAATGGCACTTTTATTCACTCTGCTGCCTACAAAGCAGGCCTCGATCGTACAGACGTTATCCTGACGCTGGATGGACGCAAGATCAAAAAGGAAAAAGACCTCCAGAAAGTACTAAGCAAGCACAAGCCCGGCGACAGCATTCCGGTAACCTTTAACCGCCTTGGCCAGACGCGCAGCACCACGCTGGTACTGGAAGAGGTGCCTACGCTGGAGGTAGTACCTTATGAAACCATCGGAAAAGAAGTAAGCCCGGAAATACAGGCTTACCGGCAGGCGTGGCTGGGATCGAAGGTGAAATAAAGACTTTACAACAAATCTTTTACGCAGCCGTTTTTATCGTTTACAAATTATGCCTTTTGCTTTTGAACTACTGGTGCCCTATCTTAGTATAAAGATTTAGACTTCAGCATTTTCACGTGAAAAACATATTCAGAACCGTATTCGCCGTTAGCCTGCTTTGGGCCGGACAAGCCATGGCACAGGAAACTAAGCCTAGCTTAGACTCTGCGCCTGTTCCTGCCACAACCGTAGCTCCCGCAGCTACAGCACCATTGGCAGAAGCTGAAGCAAAACCAGCCTGGTCAGGGCCTAAGCTTAGCTACAGCATGGCTATGGGGGCAAGTTTCAGTAATGGGTTTGGCAATGCCACTTATGTAGAGCCCTCGGTTCGTTACCAGATAAGCAACCGCTTCAGGGTAAATGCCAGCATGACATATGTTAACGTGATGCCTTACAATTCAAGCGTTGTTGGTCCGGAAGGCACGACGATGCTGTACCGCAACAACGGCGGCAGCCATTACATAGGCAGCGTGGGCATAGATTACCTTGCCAGCGACAGGCTGATTCTGAGTGGCAACATCTGGAGAGATTTCTCGAACCTGCCAGCTAATAGTTTAAACTATGGCTTGTATAGCCCTGGCCGTATGGGTGTAGACCTTCGGGCAACCTACAAGATAACTGAGCATTTATCGGTAACGGGAGGCATGCGTTATACTGATGGTGCTTCGCCATATTACAATCCGTTCAGTTCGCCGGGCTTTGGCAACAGCAACCGCATTGGCTTTGGTTACTAAGTAAAATAAAATACCAGAAAGCGCTTTTCCGTATCACGGGGAAGCGCTTTTTTTGTTTAACCTTATCGGGCCGAAAACTGTTAAACCTACAGACACCAAAAGGCTTATATTTTGCAGCAGAACAAGAAGCACATCCGCCATATAAAGAACGAACGCCTGGAAACTATTAAACCTGATTACCGGGGTAATAAAGTTGTAAACGGACGCTTTGCCAACGGAGATGAGGTCTATGCACCAGACTTCAGCAACGTGATCAAATGGAGGCTATCCGCAAACCCACAGCGCGAGGAAAAGGAGAAGGATGATTATACACCCGATGTACAGTATGGCTGCGACTTTATAAATTCTGACAGGGATATGGTGGTCTGGCTTGGCCACGCCAGCTTCTTCATCAGACTCAAAGGCATTACTTTTCTGTTAGATCCTGTACTCTACAACCTCCCCCTGATCAAACGCAGGTCAGAGCTGCCGTGCAAGCCAGAGCAATTGCGAAACATTGATTTCATGCTGCTTTCACATGCTCACCGCGATCATATGGACAAGCAGTCCATTAAAACTGTTTTTAGTCAAAACCCGCAATTAAAGGCCCTGATTCCTTTAAAGGCCGGTGAAGTACTCCGGAGCGCTAGCCCACATCTGCCGTACCAGGAGGCTGGCTGGTTTCAGAAGTTTGACCTGGTGCCTGATGAAGTGGAAGTTTTTTACCTGCCGGCATCACACTGGCACCGCCGTGGCATGACCGACATGAACAAGGTACTTTGGGGCAGCTTTGTGCTTAAAACAAAAGAGATCAGTATTTACTTTGCTGGCGACTCCGCTATTGACTCTCATTTTGAGGAAATAGAGAACCTGTTTGGCCCAATGGACCTGTGCATTATGCCTGTTGGCGCTTACAAGCCGTCTTTCCTGATGGCCAAAAGTCATATGAACCCACATGAAGCGGTAAAAGCTTTTAATTACCTGCGCGGTGGCACTTTTATTCCGATGCACTATGGCACCTTCGACCTCTCTGACGAACCTCCAGGAGAACCTGTGCGCCTGCTGCAGCAGATTGCCGCCTCCGGCATGTTGCAGGGCTTAAGGATACCTGCCATCGGTGAACCTGTACTGTTAGAGGAGTTACTGTAACACTAAGTGCAGCAGAGGCTGTTTTGTTACTATCTTTGCATTCAGATTTAGCCCCGGCTATTAACAAAACAGCGTTTACGAACCGTAACAGCAATGTCCCCTACTCTTATCATAGGCTTGATCATAGCTTATTTTCTCGTGCTTATCTTTATCTCCTACCTAACCAGTAAGAAAACAGATTCTGACACTTTCTTTCTGGCTAACCGGCAGTCACCGTGGTATGTGGTTGCATTCGGGATGATCGGGACGACATTATCTGGAATCACTTTTGTGTCCATCCCAGGTATGGTAAAAGGTGCCCAGTTCACTTATCTGCAGATGGTATTGGGGTATCTGTTAGGTTATCTGGTTATTGCCACGGTATTGATGCCGCTGTACTATCGCCTCAACCTCGTCTCTATCTATACTTACCTGGAACAGCGCTTCGGTTACTGGTCCTATAAAACCGGTGCCGCTTTTTTCCTGCTTTCACGCACACTGCTGGCCTCTATCCGCTTATTCCTGGTGGCAGGGGTGCTGCAGTTAGCTGTTTTTGACGATCTGGGAATCCCCTTTGCTGTTTCCGTGATCATTACCATACTTCTTATCTGGGTCTATACTTTCCGGGGAGGCATGAAAACCATTATCTGGACCGATACTTTCCAGACGATGGCAATGCTATTGGCCGTAGCCACAACCATCTGGCTCATCTCTGATGAATTAAACTATGGTTTTCAAAACCTGGTGGCCTCGGTGCAGGAGAGCAACTACTCCCAGGTATTTGTATGGGATGTGAAGGCCGGCAATTACTTCCTGAAACAGTTTTTGTCAGGCGCTTTTATTACGATTGCCATGACGGGCCTGGACCAGGACATGATGCAGAAGAATCTGAGCTGTAAAAACATTGGAGAGGCACAGAAAAATATGTTCTGGTTTAGCGTAATACTGGTTGTGGTAAATGTGTTGTTTCTCACGCTGGGGGCCTTGCTTTATACATATGCCGGTACAAAAGGCATTACGCTTCCAACCAAAGCCGACGATGTGTATCCCTACCTGGCTTTGAATCATTTCTCTCACTTCCTGGGCATTGTGTTTATATTGGGGATCATAGCTATTACCTACGCCTCTGCCGACTCGGCGCTTGCAGCCCTGACCACCTCTTTCTGCGTCGACTTTCTTAATTTTAAAGACAGAAGCGAACACGAGCGGGTTCACCTGCGCTACTTTGCCCATGCCGGTGTTTCGGTGGTAATGGTATTGGTTGTGATTGCCTTTGATGTGCTTAGTTCAGAAAGCGTTATTGCTACCATGTTCACGGTTGCAGGGTACACCTACGGCCCTTTACTGGGGCTTTATGCATTTGGCCTCTACACCAAACGCTCCATTCGCGACAGGTTTGTACCAGTAATCTGTGTGGTTGCCCCGCTGCTCACCTACCTGATCAGCTACAATTCTAAGGATTGGTTCTGGGGCTATGAATTTGGCTATGAAGTGCTTCTGCTTAACGGATTCTTAACGTTTGTGGGTTTGATGGCGCTCACAACAGGCAGGACAGAAGCCCTGGAGCTGGCACAGAAAAGTACAGAAGTATAAAACATAGCCTGCTGAATTTATTCGTCATATTCCTTACCTTTGTAAGATTTTATTGGGCGGTGGCATCTTTACAGCACATTAGCTGTTATACCCACAACACCCTCCGGCTGCAACAACAAAAAAGGCAGCCAACAAAGTATTAAAGCATAGTTTCATTAATGGCAAAACGCGGATTCGGGCTAAACGGAGAGCAGGACAAGGAAGGTAGAAAGAAGATCACAAAAGAAAGCTTTCGCCGGGGCCTCCGGATTTTTGGCTACGTTCTACCTTATAAGATTAAGTTTATTGTCGGTTTAGGTTTCTTAGTCCTATCCAGCCTCACTTTTATGGCTTTCCCATACTTAGTAGGCAAACTGTTCGATTCTTCTTCCGGTAAAGCTACCGGCCTGACGGCAGACATTAACATGATCGCCATTGGGTTGTTCTTAGTTATCCTGCTACAGGGTATTTTCTCCTTTTTCAGGGTATACTTCTTTGCCCAGGTAAGTGAAAACGCTGTGGCAGATATCCGCCGCGACCTGTATAGCAAGTTTGTGCAGCTGCCCATTTCCTTTTATGAGAAAAGAAGGGTTGGCGAAATCACAAGCCGCATTACCACTGACGTAGCGCAGGTGCAGGATGCAATGTCTATTACCCTTGCTGAGCTTTTCCGACAAACTACCACACTGATCGTTGGTGTAGCCATCATCATGTGGACATCCATAAAACTGTCCTTGTTCATGCTGGCTACTTTCCCGGTGCTGGTGGCACTTGCGTTGGTTTTTGGGCGACGCATCAAAGGCTTGTCTAAAAAGACGCAGGACGAGCTGGCAAATACGAATGTTATTGTAGAAGAAACGCTGCAGGCGATCAATACGGTGAAAGCTTTTACTAACGAAATGTTTGAAGTGGCGCGCTACAGAACTACACTTGGCAAGGCAGTAAAAACGGCAATATCTACCGCTTACTATCGCGGAGCTTTCATTTCGTTTATCATTGTCGGCTTGTTCGGAGGCATCATACTCGTGATCTGGTACGGAGCTACACTGGTGGCAAACGGCGACATACAGCAGGGCGACCTCGTTTCTTTTGTATTATACACTGCCTTTATCGGTGCTTCTGTTGGTGGCCTGGGTGAACTTTACGGCAAAGTACAGGCATCCCTGGGTGCTACCGAGCGTATCCTGGAGATACTGCAGGAGCAGGAAGAACCTACTGACAAGAGCATAAGGGCATTAAACGAAATACCTAAGTTAAACGGAGATATCACGTACCAACAGGTGGCGTTCTCCTATCCTACCCGCCCTGATATACAGGTGCTAGGCGATATCAGCTTTACTGTAAATGCTGGAGAGAAGATAGCCTTAGTTGGCCCGAGTGGTGCTGGCAAGTCTACCATTATCCAACTCCTGATGCGTTTCTACGATGTAACCGGAGGGGGAATTATTGTGGATGGGAAAGATATTCGTAACATGGACCTGACCACCCTGCGCGCCAACATTGGTGTGGTTCCGCAGGAGGTGCTACTGTTTGGCGGCACTATCCGGGAGAACATCGCTTATGGTCGTCCGGGTGCCTCTGAGTCAGAAATTATAGAAGCTGCCCGCAAAGCCAACGCCTACGACTTTATCATGACCTTCCCGGAAGGCCTGGATACCCTGGTTGGGGAGCGTGGTATTAAGCTTTCCGGAGGGCAGCGCCAGCGCGTGGCCATTGCCCGTGCTATTCTCAAGAACCCAGGCATACTAATACTGGATGAGGCAACAAGTGCCCTGGACTCTGAATCAGAGCAGCTGGTGCAGCAGGCCATGGATGAGCTGATGAAAGGCCGTACCACGATTGTGATCGCGCATCGCCTGGCCACGATCCGAAAAGTAGACAAGATACTGGTGATAGATGGTGGCGAGATTGTGGAAGAAGGCTCACATGAAGCATTATCCCTTAACCCCGAAGGCATGTATGCAAACCTGCTAAAGCTCCAATTTGAATTAAGCTAAAGAACGGCATCAAATTAAAAGAGAGATACTGTTGACGTAACGTTAGCAGTATCTCTCTTTTTTAGTATATATTTACTTCTATATTTTTGTAAGCTTTTCATAAACTTAGCACTCTAAAGCTACCACCTAAGCTACCAATGCTTAAACTAAGACCATCCGCTTTCTTACTCATTGCTGCCTGCTATTTGCTTCTTTGCCCGTTGCAGCTTCGGGCACAGCATGAATTCCTGAAAAGCTTCAGGGCTAAAAATGCGGTTTATCTGGAGCTCAGTGGCAACGGCGACACGTACTCTGTCAATTTTGAGCGGATTTTTTTTCAGCGCGTAGAATTTAAGACTGGCCTGAGAGTTGGCGTTGGCACAAATCTTTTCTTTATACCTGAAGAACCCGGGCCTTACCCCATTATTCCCGTAGAAGCCATAGGCATGCTGGGCCGCAACAGAAAACATTTTGAGTTCGGTTTAGGTTATACCCGCAGACTAACTGATCACCCGGACCTGTTGCACGATATGTACTTTGGCAGGTTGGGTTTCAGATATCAAAACCCAAATGGTGGTTTATTGGTAAGAGTAGCATTAACGCCCTTTTTGTCGGCGGAAAGTAATGTAAGAACACCGGGTCTGGCATTGGTGCCACGTTTCGGGTTAAGTATAGGGCAAAGCTTTTAGTCTGTCGAAATTACAGCCTGAATGGCTAAACATCATTCGTTTGTCCTCTGGAAAATGAGTATCATTACACTGTCACAATACGCTTATCCAAACAATAAAAAATTTATGAAGAAAAAAATTATTGGCTTCGTACTGTCTGCTGCGCTTTTACTTGGTGCAGGCTCAGTGCAGGCACAGGGAATTAAAATGCCCGCGCCAAGCCCAGCTCAGAAAGTAGAGCAGGCAGTAGGTTTAGCTAGTGTTTCAGTAGATTATTCACGTCCGTCGATGAAGGGCCGCAAAATTTTTGGTGACCTGGTTCCTTATGGCAAAATGTGGAGAACCGGTGCAAACGCGTCAACTAAGATCAAGTTTTCAGAAGATGTAACCATCGAAGGCAATAAAGTGCCTGCAGGTGAGTATGCCCTTTACACCATTCCGGGCAAAGATGTATGGACCATCATCATCCATAAAAACACCAAGCACTGGGGCGATGGTGGTGCAGAGTATAAGCCTGAAGAAGATTTAGTACGCTTTACTGTAAAGCCACAACAAAACCCTCGCCAGGTAGAGTCATTTACCATCAACTTTACCAACCTGAAAGCGGATGCTACCGATGTGGAGATCCTGTGGGACAAAACAATTGTTCCTTTTACCATTAAAACGGACGTAGACAGCAAAGTGATGAGCCAGATTGACGAGCAGGTATTGAAAAATCCTGCTGCAACTCCGGCGCTTTATGCAGCTGCAGCAAACTACTATTATGAAACTAACCGCGACCTAAAGCAGGCACGCGAGTGGATTAGCAAAGCGAATGCAACTGATCCTAAGTACTGGAATCTTCACACGCAAGCCAAAATAGAGGCTAAGATGAAAGACTACAAGCAAGCTATCAAGACTGCAGAAAAATCAATGGAACTAGCCAAAGCTGCCAGTAACCCTGATTATGTGAGTCTGAATGAAAAGGCAATTGCTGAGTGGAAAAAGATGAAATAAAGCTATCTTTGTTTTAATCGTATAAAAGAGCCTTCGGAGTTATACTTCGGAGGCTTTTTTATAATCACCAAAACCCATACCTGTTGGAAGAGAAAATGCATTCGGAAGAGCACCTGGGTCCGGCCCGGGAGTACTGGTGGAACGAGGATTACCTGGAGTTACTCGCCAAGCGCCTGTATATTGATTATTGCCAGACCCTAGTGGATATAGGCTGTGGGAAGGGAATGATGGGTTTTAAATTCTCTAAATACATGCCTGACGGGGCAAAAGTATATGGCGTAGATTATGAGCCCGGGTATATTGATGAGGCAAGACAGCGGGCTCAGAGTGAATTCGGACGCAACAACATCCATTATGAATTTAAGGTAGGTAACGCTACAGAGATCCCTTTACCCGATAGTATTGCCGACGTAACACTCTGCCAGACACTGCTGATCCATGTAAAAAACCCGCAGCGCGTTATCCAGGAGATGATGCGTGTTACTAAACCTGGTGGATGGGTACTGGCACTGGAGCCCAATAACCTGGTGCCCAACCTCATGTTCGACCGCTACGGAGAAACGGATTTTAATGTAGAGGGTATGCTGGATGTGCTCGAAATTAAGTTGCGCATCGAAAAGGGCAAAAAGGCACTCGGCGAAGGTTTTAACTCTCTTGGCGATGTGATACCGGACTTGTTCCTGAAAGCTGGCCTGAAGGATATTAAAGTTTGGATCTCTGACAAAGCACTTGCCATCATTCCACCTTACGATACGCAGGAGAAGATGCTGCGCGTAGAACAGATGATGCAGTGGATAGAAACTGAGGCCATGGGCTATGATTACCAGGACAACCTGAACTACTACATGGCTGGTGGCGGCACCAAAGAGAAATTTGATGCTTACTGGCAGAAACTGCTCTACAACAAAATTACTATGAAACAGAAGCTGCAGAATGAGGAATATGTTTCTGCTGGAGGGAGTCTGGTTTATATTGTTGCCGCACAGAAGCCAAGGTAGATCACGTTTTTTAGTTCTAACTATTAGCTGGTACTAATTATCAGCTAATGATTCTACATCTTCAAATTTAGCTTAATTAGAGTCAATGATTCGGCAGTTTTTAACAACTGTCTTTCATCGCTGTTTATGATCCAGCTGTCCTTTCTAGCTGCTGCTTATCCTCAGTTTTACTTGCTATTTTGTTTCACGTTTGCACTGGTGCGCTCTAGCCCGCGAGGGCACGTCCTCGGGCATCGCGCTGTGTTCCCTTCCTTTGCTACCCTTTGGTCGCAATGCCGCTTGGGCGGCACCGGAATCTCACAAGGCGCTCAACCCAAGGACTGGGATTAGGTTCGATAGCTGCTGCCTCTGCAATAGAACATAAATTATTCTACTACCTGGCAACCAATTCCTCTTTCTTTTTGCCTATTAAGCCTTCAAGTACAAAACCGAACAGAATCACACAGACACAGCCAATAACGTTAAACCACAGGAAAGCGATTTCGGTGTAGAAATGGCAGTAAAGCACCACGAGTTCAGCGAGAATGGCGGCATAAAAAACGGCATTGCCCTTGATGCGCTTGAAGTAAAATGCCACCAGGAAAATACCAAGTATGGTTCCGTAGAAGATGGATCCGATAATGTTTACTGCCTGTATCAGGTTATCGAGCAAGGAGGCATAGGTCGCAAAAAGTATAGCAATTGCACCCCAGGCAACAGTAAAAGCTTTAGAGGCATTCAGGTAATGCAAAGGATCACCTTTCTGGTTGATAGAGCGCCTGTAGATATCCACGACTGTAGTAGAAGCGAGTGCATTGAGCTCTGAGGCTGTAGACGACATGGCAGCCGAAAATATCACGGCTAACAGCAAGCCTACCAGGCCAACCGGCAGGTACTTCATCACAAAAGATATAAACACGTAATCGGTGTCTCTTGTCTCTGCTTCGGGAAACGCTTTTTTTATCAGGCCTTTCACCTCTTCCCGCACTTCTTTTCCAGCTGCAGTCAAAGCAGCTACCTCGCCTTCCGCTGCGGATATGGCGGCCTCATCTTCTGATTTTAATGCGGTTACCAAGCCCTGTACTGCCTGCTGCTTCTGCCCAAACAGTGCCGTATACTTTGTTTCCAACTGCCGAAGTTCGGGCTCATAAGCAGTACCATATACTTTGCTCTTGGCTGCCTCATTAAAAAATACCGGGGGCTGGTTAAACTGGTAGAACACAAATACCATAACCCCGATAAAAAGAATCAGGAACTGCATGGGTATTTTCAGAAGGCCATTAAAAATTAAGCCCAATCGACTCTCGCCAATCGATTTACCCCCCAGGTAACGCGCCACCTGGCTTTGATCTGTGCCGAAGTAAGACAGTGCCAGAAACAGGCCTCCCGTAATGCCGGACCAGAAATTGTAACGGTCATCCCAGTCAAAAGAGAAATCCACCACATTCATTTTGCCCATTTTGCCAGCCACAGCCACAGCATCGCCAAGGCCAACATTTGCCGGCAGGTAACTCACCACCATAATTCCGGCGATGATCATGCCACCCATCATAACAGCCATCTGCTGCTTCTGGGTTACGCTTACAGCCTTGGTGCCACCCGATACGGTATAAATGATCACCAGTATCCCAATGATAAGGTTTGTAACAGTCAGGCTCCAGCCAAGCATAGTAGAAAGTATGATGGCAGGCGCATAAATTGTGATACCTGCTGCCAACCCCCGCTGCACCAGAAATAATAAGGCCGCCAGGGAACGTGTTTTCAGGTCAAAGCGGCTTTCCAGGAACTCATACGCTGTAAACACATTGAGCCTGTAGAAGATTGGAATAACAGTGATGGAAATGATCACCATCGCGATCGGTAAACCAAAATAAAACTGCACGAAGCGCATGCCATCTTCATAAGCCTGCCCTGGTGTGGACAGGAAGGTAATGGCACTGGCTTGTGTCGCCATGATAGACAAACCAATGGTCCACCACTTCATGCTGTTGTCGCCCTTCAGGTAACCTTCAATGTCTTTGCTCCCGCGCGTTTTCCAGACTCCGTAGATCACAATAAAGCCCAGTGTGCCGAGCAGCACGATCCAGTCTAATTGCCTCATTCGTAAATTTTAGTGATGGTATAAAACAAGATGATCAGGAAAGCCAGGTTACCCAGCACCAACCAATACATGCCTGCCCAGCTTTTAAAGAACGGAGGCTTGGTGATAGGCGGCTCCGTGTCAACAGGGTGATTATCTTTCATATAGTTATTTCAGGAGACTTAAAATGCTACCAATTTTATCTGTACTAACAGGCGCAGTATACTTACAGCTACTCCAGGGTGTGCTGTGCTTTACTACCTGTTGTTCCCTCATTACCTTTACCCAGCGAAATCATGTTTGCGAATAAACGGTAAGCCCCGGGCACTCCGGCTGGTAATTCCCTGAACCAGGAATACCCTGTGTAGATGTAGTTGCCTTTGCCATACTTTGCCACCAAAAGTCCACCATCACGTGCGGGTTCTCCCGGATCGTTCGATGAAAGTATAGCCGTATACTCCTTACTCCATTCGTACGGGAAGTATAAACCTCGCTCCTGCACCCATCCTTCAAAATCTTTTTTAGTTATCTTATTTGGTGTAGTCAGAACCGGGTGCTCAGGTGCAAGCAGGCGTACTTCTGCCTCCTCTACCGTAACTCTGTCGCGGGACAGTTTGAGCGGGTATGGACCAACGTTCTGTAATACCAGGCTATGGTTAGTATTATACTGCACGATCAGGTTACCACCATTCTTTACATACTCCATCAACGTTGGCTGATCAAACTTTAAGCGGTCCACTGTATTATAGGCGCGCACCCCCATAATGATAGCGTCGTACTGCTGCAGGTTACGTAGCCGCATGTCCTCGTCATGCAGGAGTGTTACATTATATCCAATCTGTTGTAAGCTTGCAGGTATTTCGTCTCCGGCTCCCATCACATACCCAATTTTCCGCCCCCTTGTCTTCAAGTCCAGTTTCACAATTTTGGCAGCAGCCTCCGGGAAAAGAACCTGGGCCGGAATATGGCTGTAATTGATCTCTTTTAGGCCTTGGTTATAAGTCTTGCCATTAACCGTGGCAATGGCCTTCAGCTCCGTTTCCTGCTGCTCCTTCGGAGGATATACCATGAAAGTAACCTCCTGTTCTTCGCCTTTGTTTTTAAGGTTAAAGGGTACCGAAGCAGGTTCTGAACGCCAGCCTTTAGGCAGTTGCAGCTTTACGTTACCAGACACATCAACTTTTCCCGCTTTCACCAGCACCTGCACCTGCTTGGGCTCCTGGTCAGCAAACATGTAAACGTTTTCGTTGATGTTCACAAAAACAGGCGGTGTAACTACAAAAGGACGATATACTTCCCCTTCTACAGGATCTGTGCGCTTATAAACAACAGGTACCTGCAACTGAAGCGGCTCACCGGCCACCTGTAGCCGGAAAGTAACCTGAGCGGCAGCAGGATTTTCGGGTAACCCAACCAGTTGCTGCTCTTCTATGGCAAACATGCCAAGCGTACCTGGCTTTCGAAGCCAGTATGGCTGCGACACTTCCATACTTGCCGGAAGAGTTATTTGCTGCTCAAATTTAACCGGCACATTGTTTTGCAGTTGCTTATTTAAAGTGGTGTCTTTGGAGGCGAAAGTATAATTTACAAGCTGTATGGAAACAGGCACTGTAGAACGGTTAATAGCTTCAATCTGCAATTGAACAGGTTCTCCAGGGGCTGCGGCATAATCGGCGGCAGTAACTTCTACATATAAACCCAGGGCATACCGGATCACATCCTGCAGTTCCTCCTGCTTCACGCGCTTCCAGTAACCGCCAGGTAGCTTGTCCAGCTCCTTCTTTGCTTGAATTAGAGCAGGAACTACAGCGGCAGGTGCTGCAGGCTGGTAGGTATCGATGGCCTGTTGTATGAGCTTTTCTACTTTCTCACCGCCTTTCACACGGCTCCAAGTCGTGTTAATACCTTCAAACAGATCTTTTTCAGCTTTATCACCCTGCGTGTGCTGCAGGTAGTCTATGGCAGAACCTCTGGAACCGGCGGCTCCAAAGCCCTGGCTCTTGTGCATGCTGCGGCTTTCAGCAGCTACTTCTCCATATGATTTTCCCAGAAGCGGGTTATATACTCCCACATCAATTTTTAACAACTGGTCAACATATTTATCAAATTCTGCCTGGCTCCCAAAAGACCATACTCCGGTATTCCAGAGCAAGCGTTTTGGCTGCCATACTTCCACATATTTCAATTGCTCCGGAAAGCGCTTCGGATCTGCCGCTGCATTAAAAGCTTCTGCAGCAAGTATAGCTGAGGCGGCATGCTGCCCGTGGCCAGCACGTGCATCCGGCGGGAAACGTGTGATCATTACATCAGGCCGGAACTTACGGATCGTCCATACCATATCTGAAAGCACCTGTTCTCTGTCCCAGATGGTGAAGGTCTCATCAGAATCTTTTGAATAGCCGAAATCATTTGCCCGGGTAAAAAACTGCTGCCCTCCATCTGTTCTGCGTGCCTGCAACAACTCCTGCGTTCTGATTATACCGAGCCCTTCCCGTATCTCAGGACCTACCAGGTTTTGCCCTCCATCGCCGCGGGTAACGGAGAGGTAGCCCGTATTGAACAACTCCTCATTGGCCATGTATGCGATCAGTCGCGTATTCTCATCGTCGGGGTGGGCAGCCACATACAACACTGATCCTAGCACATTAAGCTTTTTTATATCCTGGAGCACCTTTGCCGCAGAGGGCTTGGGAGGTGTTTGAGCCTGAACAGGGAAGGTAAAAGCAAGAAGAAGTGCCAACAATAAGAACCGTTGGATAAGAGCCGCCTTTTTCATAGTACGTTTTATAATTGTAAAGCTTATAATGAGGATCTTAAAGCTAAGTTATGTAAAGCTAAAAAATAAAGTGTGCAAAAGCATCCTTCTCCTATTCCACCTGACAGAAAGCAATTTTTTGTAGATAAACAGCGCGCTTAATTTTCTTAGTAAACGTTCTGTGAGCTAATTTTAAGGCAATCTGGCAGAAACAGAAATAGCTTCAGAAAATTAGCTCAGCAGGCACTGCCTTACAAAAACCATAATTAATAGGATTTATATTCAACCGTTCATATATTTGTAGCGTAAGAAGAATCAATTGTGATATTTCTAACACCACTTATGTGTAAAAAGGGGTTGAAATAATATACCCCTAAAGTTCCTGAGTTGATAGCGTTTTTTCTTTATATTAGTACCGTTGCTACTTAGCTAAAATTACCTGACTTCATATGTCCAGCACCAAAGAAAGTAAAATAGAAGACTTTGCGTTTGACTATTTGCAGCACTATTATGCGTTGCAGCAAAGCGCAAAAAGCGTTTTGATAAGTAAGTCAGATAAAACAAAGAATGGTGCTGAAGTCGATGGTTTATTTGCCTTTAAGGATAGAGACAGCTCCATATTTGTAGCTACTGTATCTTTTAAAGATGCCTTCCCGCTAGCTGATATACTTATTAACTACAAGAAGAATGGCCTGAGCAAGGTTCGCTATATCACGCCTGCCGTGCTTTTGATAACAAGCTTTCTGGTAGCCGCTCAAAGCGATCACTGGCTTTACATGTGGGTAGCACCTTTCTTAGTAGCGATCAGCGGCTTTTACATTCACTCCTTTTCTGAAAAAAATTACCTGAAGCGCAAGATACGTCAGCAGGTAGATGCGCTTAGACAACACAAGGCAAATGAAAAATGGCTGGGGATATCTATCAGCAGCCTTTGCTTCCGGAATAATAGTTTAGCCAGTTATCTGCTAAAGCAATGCCAGCGCCAGGGCGTCGGTTTGATAACAGTGGGAAAGCGTGCTAAGGTGGTGCTTATGCAGGAACCTCGTACGCAAATTAGCAGACGTGGTGATTACCTCCGACACTTTTCTGCTGAAAACAGCATCCGTCAGGCCTTATCAAATGAAACGGTACTGCGGGTAGCTTAACCCCAGGTATAACAACAACTAATCAAGAGCCCTTGTTGCGAGTTTATGCAACAAGGGCTCTTCTTCATTAGTACAATAGAATACCTTAAACTAACACGAAAAGACAGATGACACTAATAATCATTATCATACTCGTAATTGCCATTGTGATTGGCTTAGTGTGGTTTAACAGCAAAACACCGAAGCATTAATGGTTGATAAAAGAGTAAAACACAAATTTTCCCGCTTTACACTATATCTTACAGGCTTCGCTTTATTACTAAGTATAGCCACAGGGTGCAGAGGCGATGAACCAAAGCGTATGCCTGACACAATGCCAGATGTATATGGTTATATAAATGCCATCTCAACTGATAGAGATGCTGATGCAGTACGGGCAATGGTTATGGTTAAAGCAGTAGAGGGTGTTGAAGCAAAATACCGGGAGGCAAACATTAGCATAGATGATAAAACGTTGATCGAAGATTCTAAAGGCGAGAAACTGACTGTAGAACAGTTGCAGGAGGGGCAGGAAATCCAGGCCTGGTTTGAAGGCGATGTTGTAGAAACCCTGCCCGCCCGGGGTTATGTGAAAGCTGTTCGGATAAAGGCTCAGTAAAATGGCGGAAACAGAAACGCAGTATACATGGCACAAGGTCTTTGACTCGTTGCAGGAGGCAAAAACAACAGTACCCCTCCGGAAACTACATAAATTCGTACTTGATGGCCGCGCTGTCTGCTTTGCCCACACCAACACCGGATTCTTTGCTGTGGATGATACGTGCCCGCACCTTGGATACTCATTAAGCCGTGGTACCACAAACTACCTGAATGAAGTGATTTGCCCCTGGCATAGCTACAGATATGACCTTTCCAGTGGTCGGGAGTGTGAGTACCGAACGCGCAATGCCGTGGCGCACCCCGTTGAAATTCGTACTAACGGAATATACATTGGCATCAGTTCTCCCACTGCTACACGTTAATTTCAATAATTTAACACTCCATTCTGCAGCCTGTAACGTATAAATTCTGAAGTTTTACCAGAATCCATTTACTCCTTTCCTATGGATGTATATTTTAAGGAATATCAAGACCTGATAACTCTCTGGCCAAACCCAATTTTACTCACACACCCTGATGGCATGGTGTATCTGATGATTACGTATAAAAAAGCGTATGTGGAAGCAAAGTGGTTTGGGCATATAACAGCAGATAACGTGATTACAGGGGCTATGGTGTACCTGGAGCTGTTACGCAAATACTCTAATCCTAAGTTACTTAACGACAAAACAGAGTCTACAGGAGACTGGGAAGATGCAAATGACTGGCTGGAGTACGAATGGCTGCCCCAGATAATGGATGCTGGCTTGCAATGTTTTGCCCATGTATACTCTAACAACATGTTCAGCAGGCTATCAGCCAGAGACCTTTACCTCAGGATCATTCCAAACCTGAACATGGAAAATTTTTTAAATCGTAAAGATGCCGAGAAATGGCTAATCTCCTGCCCTACCACTTTTGAAGAGAAAGATAATACCGCAGAACTTCTATAGCTCTTTTGCTTCGTCAAAAATTCTACTTGGATTTTAATATACCTGTTTCCATTAAAAAACGAGGTACAGGTGCTGTTATGCATTAAAAAAAAACGCCATCTCGTAGTAGCCGTAATGATTCACATAGCATAATAAATCTATATTTAACATAAACTAAACTGCTATGCATGAAGAAGGCATACCGCCAGGGTGGAGTTATAACCCTGCAACCTGGGGCCAGCGGCTGCCAATTGTGGGTCTTGCTGTTGTGGGCGTGTGTATCGCAACCTATCTGGCACTCTTTCAGCTACATGTGGTAACCAACGTATGGGACCCTTTTTTCGGAAACGGCAGTAAGCAGATATTAACTTCCAAGACATCGAATATACTCCCTATACCAGATGCAGCCCTAGGGGCAATCGGTTATTTACTTGATGCTGTAACCGGAGCAGTAGGAGGTACTCGCCGCTGGAGAACCATGCCATGGATCGTTATTTTGTTCGGCATGGCTGTAGGCCCCTTAGGTTTTGTAAGTATTTTGCTGGTGGTACTGCAGCCTGTAGTGTATGATTCCTGGTGCACCCTCTGCCTCTGCTCAGCCTTGATCTCTATTATAATGATTGGCCCTGCCATGGACGAAATGCTGGCTAGCCTGCAGTATATGAAGCGGGTGAAAAATTCAGATGTATCTGCCTGGAAAGCTTTCTGGGGATATAAAAGTGTACAAGATAAAGTGAAATAACATGTGGGCACAAATTATAAACGCTATCCTGGGGCTCTGGCTAATGGCTTCACCCGGTATCTTTGGCTATCAGGGCGTAGTGGCCGACAACAATCATATCGTTGGGCCTATAATTGCGTCTTTTGCTATCATATCCTGGTGGGAAGCAACAAGAGTGGTCAGGTTATATAATTTGCCTCTCGGTTTTTGGTTGCTTCTGGCACCCTGGGTGCTGGGGTACGAAAGCACAACAACCATTGTTAACAGCATGCTGGTTGGTGTTCTGGTGATATGTTTTGCCTTTGTTAAGGGCAAAGTTGAAGGTACTTACGGAGGCGGTTGGAAATCTCTCTGGCAGTCAGACACACTGCATCAAAGAGAAGCACGATCTATGCAGGATTACGCAGACGGCAAGCAGTAGCGATCACCGTTCCCATGTTTCCGGCAGGAGTCATGCGATTGCTTTTAAATTCCAGCAATCGCATGTGGGGCACTTACAGTTATCTCAACGGTATCTAGCACAACGTGCATCATTGGCTCTTGTGCTACTGTGAGCTGCTCTACATTGGCAGTAACCTCTTTAGGATGTTTTACAGTTAACACTTCCTGGCTCGCAAGCCCAAATCCGAAAAAAATAGCGAATAATAAGATGATGATTTTCATGGCTTTATTTTTTATAATTTTTAAAAAGTATTGAATTAACGACTACTGCTTTTCAGCTACAATCTCAACCTCAGGCAGTAAATTTGGGTAATCCTTGTATTCATTGATCTCAGTTCTGGTCTGTATCTTCTTCATATCGTCAGCAGACTTTTTAACTGTAGCTCCAAAACCGAATACAAAAGCGAATAATAAGATGATGATTTTCATAATGGTAAATGTTTAGTGGTTAATGACTTATTGTTGTTACAAACTTACTCTATAGTACTTTGCATTGCAAGGTACTGTTACATTAATCACTACTGTTTTATACCAACAGCCATATTTTATCCGTGAACAACAGGTAAATACTGATAAACAGCTCATTAGCCTTAATATGGTATTTGGAGGTTAAAAACAGGAGCAACTACAGCAGCAAAAGAGCCTTCAGAACAGCCTGATAGCCATTTTTGAAAAACAAATGTAAATAACACGCCCTTTTTGACTGCAAAGAATACGGGCAACGAACGTACCCAATCACAATCAAGCTTACCTTAACAGCTACTTTACCCACAAGCAGGAAACTTACCTATCTGTACCGACTGGCAACTCATTTTGCTGGAATCCCGGTACACGGTTTTAAAACAGCACAGCAGCAATTCTAAAATTTTTACCCAAATAAGCCTCTGAATCTGCGTATAGCCTTACCATGAGTACAATATACTTTATCAGTGGCCTAGGGGCAGACTGGCGTATGTTTCAGTTTCTGAAACTACCTGATCACCTGCACCAGCAACAAATTAAATGGTTAGATCCACTGAACCTTGATGAATCCCTGGAATCCTATGCTCAGCGCCTGCTCCCCCAGATAGCAGACACTGCCAATCCCATTTTTGTCGGTTTCTCGTTTGGTGGCTTGGTGGCTATTGAGCTTGCCAAGCTGCTGCGGCCACGTAAAACCATACTTATCTCCAGTCTTGCTACCCGCCATGCTTTGCCCTGGTATTACCGGCTGGCGGGCAAAACGCACCTCCACAAGGTCATGCCATTTAAGTTAATGCAGAACACATACCCTCTTGCCCCATTCTTTTTCGGGGCACATACCCCATATGAAAGAAGAATGCTTAAATCTGTATTTTTCAGGATCGATGAAAACTTTTTGAGGTGGGCACTGGGCAGGTTATTGGAGTGGCAGCAAGCAACCGTTCCGCCAAATATTGTTCAGATACACGGCACCGCAGACTTGATCCTTCCGCTTTATGACAGGCCGGATATAATTAAAATACAGCACGGGCAGCACCTGATGGTACTTCATAAGCCAGAAGCGGTAAGCAATGTATTAAGCCGAATTTTATTAGATTGCACACATGACGAACAAGAATAAATTTATAGTTACTACTAGCAGCGGCCAGGTAGCTGACCTGACAAATGCTACTACTTTAAAGAGCAACAACCTCTACCCTTTCGGCAAGCATAACTACTCTGTTTATGAAACACCGGAAGGTATTTTTGTGCGTGGCCTGAACAAAGGGGAACGTGAAGTGATGCTCACGCACTTTGAGCTGCTGGACGAGCAAACAGCCCGAAACTATAAACACGAATATACCCGCGAAGACTAAACAGATACCGATGCAACTTAGCTTTTGGGAGAAGGAGACTTACTTTGGCAACATTGATGTGTTGATCGTTGGCAGCGGGATAGTGGGACTGAATGCAGCTTTACACCTGAAAGTCTCACAGCCAAAGTTGAAGATATTAGTTTCAGAACGCGGACTTTTACCAACAGGCGCAAGCTCTAAAAACGCTGGTTTCGCCTGTTTTGGCAGCCCCTCAGAGTTGCTGGACGACCTTAGCCACCATACCGAGGAGCAAGTATTTGGACTGGTAGCCCGCCGCTGGGAAGGTTTGCAACGCCTACGTAAAAACCTCGGCGATATAAAGATCGATTATCACCGCTGGGGTGGGTATGAAATGTTTGAAAGCTCGCAGGAGGAGCTCTACACAGCCTGCCTCGAAAAGCTACCATACTTAAACAAACACCTGCAGGCCATCGTGGGCGAGCCTCATGTATACCGTCAGGCAGACCAGAAAATCAACAATTTCAGGTTTAAGCAGGTGGCGCATCTCCTGGAGAGCACTGCCGAGGGGCAGATCGACACAGGTAAAATGATCCTGGCGCTCACCCAAAAGGTACAGGCCCTTGGGGTGTTAGTTTTAAATGGCCTGGAGATCCAGTCGTTGCACGACAATGGGACCAGCATAACTGCAACTACTGCTCAAAGTATAGATATTACTGCACGAACTGTATTGGTAGCTACCAACGGTTTTGCAAAAAAACTCCTCCCTGAGTTAGCAGTAGTACCGGCCAGAGCGCAAGTACTAATCACAAAGCCTATTCCTGACCTACCCCTGAAAGGCACTTTTCATTATGATCGCGGATATTACTACTTCCGGAACATCGGAAACAGAGTCTTGTTTGGCGGAGGCCGCAACCTTGACTTTAAAACCGAGGAAACAGCAGAGCTTGGCTTAACTGACCTTGTACAAGACAAACTGGAGGAGCTTTTAACAAACATTATACTCCCTGATGTACCTTTCGAAATTGAGCACCGATGGAGCGGGATAATGGGAGTAGGTAAAGAGAAAACAATTATTGTGCAGCAAGTGTCGGAGCGAGTATGCTGTGCTGTGCGCATGGGTGGCATGGGGGTAGCCATCGGCTCGCTGGTAGGGGAAGAAGGTGCTGAACTGGTTTTACAGAATCTCTGAATAAACTAAGCTGAACTAAAAAGGCAAACAGGGTAATACTGTCTGCCTTTTTAGTTGGGGTGCTTTAAACGTCTTAATAAGCTGAGATCCATTTGTTTTTATTTTGATGAATGATAGGTCTGCTTTGCCTCAGGGATTCTTTTTCTGAAGCATAGAAAGCCTGGTATTCCTCCTCACTCATTTCCTCACGCAAAGCAATGTGAAATCTGGATAATTCCGGGTACATCTTGTTTCGCTCCTGACGCTCTTCGGGGCTGTTTCTGTTAAAATCAAAAAAGCTTTTCATGGTTGGTTTTAAAGTTTAAACAATTGATTTATAGGCTGTTCAGCAAGAATATCATACTCTATGCTATTGCTTTTTGTTTAAACTATTTTAGTTACAAGCTGCTATTCCCTTCCCTGCTTCAGCTTTTTACTAAAAAAAAACCGGCTGCACCAAAATGATACAGCCGGTTAACTAACTTATAAAGCCTTTTAAATTTAATCTGCCTTTTCGGGCAGCCTTATTGAGCCACAAAGCCCTATAAACAATTAATTACAAGATTAATACAAAATATAGCACCAGCCTATTTTAAGCCAAGTACATCTACTCCTTGCTCAAAAACGATGTCTACTGGTATGTTAGCTTTGGCCAGTCTGTCAAGGTCAGCTTGCAGTTTTGCGTCTACCTGGCCCTGGTTATCTAACAGTTCACCTACACCGGCATAGTCGCCTTCACCCTGCAAGGTCAGTATCTTCTCAGACAGTTTGTTCATGGCCTGGCGCATCTTATCATAATTCACCCGGTATTTACCAGTCTGCTCATCACGTTCGAAAGCGCCGTTCTCTTTAAAGAAGTTAAAACGTACCATGTTAGCTTTACCATGTGCGCTGGATGCACCAAAGCGAACCGAACGGAATATACCTGCCAGGAAGGTAGTATAGAAATCTTTCAGGTCTCCGTCTAACTCCCCTTTCTCGTTCAGCTGCGTGATCATGTACAGGCCAAGTATATCAGCTTTGCCCTCTTCCAAAGCGGAAGCACGTTCTTTCAAGGCTTCACGTACGGTTCCTTTGTTGTTAACCGTGTTCTTGATACCTAAACCGTGCGCCACCTCATGGAACATTGTATTAGCAAAAAAAGCATCAAACGTTACATGGTCCTGCTGGTCCTCTACAATCAGTTCGTCGGCAATAGGCACCATGATCTTATCAAACTTGGCACGCATCGCATTCTTTAATTGTAAACGACGTGTACCGCGTTTTAACTGCACCTCTTCATCGTTCGGCAGGTTGATGGCAATGGTCTTGCTACCGGCATTACTGTCTCCGGCATAGTAAACCACATCGTAGGCATTCAGATCAGAATCGGTACCTGGTGTTTCTTTCTTGTACTTAGCTGGTACCGGAAGGCCGCGCTGAAGCTCAGGCAGGAAAGCGGCATACTTCGCCAGCTTTTCACTCCACTCCATATCTTTTACCAGTACATACGCCTCATGTGCCGCCTTATAACCAAACAGCCTGTCTTCGTAAGTTTCTATAGGACCTATAACAATATCTATTTTATTGTTCTTCATGTCCATCCAGGCAAGATCACTTGGCTGGTAGTTATCTGTCAGCAATGCCTCAGCTCGCAGGTTCAGGTACTTCTTTAGCCCTGGATCATCAGCTAAGTTAGCAGCCTGCTTCAGTAGATCGGAGGCACGCTTTACCTCATCCTTAAACTGCACATGATAAGGCACTGTAATGAGTTTACCGTTCGCATCGCGACGCAGGAATGTGTACTGGCTGGTCTTATCTTTCAGATCAGCTTTTTCAAACTCTTCCTTCGTCATGTCGGCCGGATAGAAATTAGCGGCTTCCGGCTTCGGCCCTACCCCTGCTATAAAAGGTTCGTTGTTGTTCAGGCGATCCCAAGGGCCGTAATTGATCTGAACAAAACGCTTTAAAGGAGCGCTATCCAAAGCTGCCATCAAAGAGTCGCGTTTACCATACGCTTCATACCAGAACAATTGATTCATGATGTCGCCTGCCTCGATCAGCAGCGGGAGCATCTTCTTTTCATTCTCGCTAAGCTTACTCAGATCAGCTGACAGCCGAACGTCTGTATACATGTCCAGCTTTTGTTGTATGCTATCGTCGGCTTGAACGGCTGTTGATGTCGTTTCTCCTTCTGTAGTGCTGTTGGTACAGCCAAAAGTGGCTGCCGCAATTGCCGACGCAAAAAGAATGTGGCGTGGTTTCATTATTTTTAAAGGTTAGTTCCAGTATGGAAGGTAGTAAAATTTAAGGTGTGGTGAAAGTGGGATTGATTTGAAAGCCTCATAATAAAAGAGGTGAGGCTCATCAGAACCTCACCTCTTACTATACTTATGTTTCAAGAGAAATTACTCTACGTCACATTTAATGTGATTTCCGATATAGCCGGCAGCTTCCTTCGCAGCTGTTGCCTCTGGGCTGTCATCATATAAAGTGGCTGCACTGGTTTCAGTTAACTTATCGAATCCTGCCAAGTAGGTATTGATAGCTGCCATTTTAGATGCATATGCTGTAGCCGAAATGTGTCCAAGCTTTTTATTAAGCTCCACTGTAGCTCCCTGGGAAAAGGCAAAACCTATGGTTTTATTGCCGTTGTTTGCATTTGGATTCATCATGGCAAGGCCTTCAGCTTCCGTGTAGGTATGACCACCTAGCACAACTGTATTACCACCCCAACTCCCTTCTTTATGGAAGGCACCTTGTCCAAAACCGCAAATATCTTCTACAAATGTGCAACCAGGGCCCACCATTGATCCCTGCACACACTCGTTGCCAGCCTTCACACCAACTGTAGCGCTGGTTACCTGAACGGCAGCATTAAGTGTAACAGAGAATGTATAAACAGAACCATCCTTAACATTGCCATCAAAATCTGCGAACCGCACATAACCAGGTGTAGCTGCCATGGCACAGGCA
Organism: Pontibacter sp. MBLB2868; assembly: GCF_051904785.1. Lineage (NCBI taxonomy): Bacteria > Pseudomonadati > Bacteroidota > Cytophagia > Cytophagales > Hymenobacteraceae > Pontibacter > Pontibacter sp. MBLB2868. Next base: position 3,012,529 of record NZ_CP196710.1, read on the forward strand.
TTGGCACTACTCTCTAAAAAAGAAAGTGCAAGTGTCTGAACAGGACCTCCTGCTTTTTGCATAGTCAGGGAGCTTACATTGCCTGATGACAGCATAATTGGCTGGCTGTCACAACCTACCAATGCAAGCATTACTGTATTTGCATTTGCACCTGTGTTATCCCCAACTCTTACAACGTCAAAAGACCAGGTCATGCCGTCTGTACTTCTGAGATTAGAGAAACCAAAAGAATTAGTACTTGCAGCCTTTGCTGCATCTGTAGACACACCACTTAAGGTGGACGAAGGGGTCATATCCTCTGCATCTTTTGAGCAAGAGAACATTAGCATTGAGGCACATAGCCCAATACACAGGGTTTTGGTTAGTTTTAACATTTATTGTAGTTTTTATAGATACAAGAGTATTACGTATTATTTAAATATTGTTATATGAAAATAACATATTTTTTAAAATAATTATATTTAATATTAATTATTTGCCTGTAAAAACCAATAATACCTATATTCCAGTAATTAAAATCCTGGTAAGTATTGCAGAAATGTGTAGTAGCGATAAACTGCCTGATAAAAATTAATTGAAGAATAAGAGGATAGCAGAACGTAGCTTAAGTGTAACAGGATGTGTAAATAAAAAACGGCTGCCTCACCCTATTTGGTGAAGCAGCCGTTATAAAGGCTGGCAGGTTGTTACTAAAACAACCCGAACAACTCAACTTGTACTTTCTCAATAATAGTACCCAGATCTTCCTGGTTGGCAACAAAATCCAGTTTGTTAACATCTATTACTAAAAGCTTGCCTTGGTCATAATTACCCATCCAGGTATTATAATGCTCGTTAAGGTTGCGCAGATAGTCTATTCGGATATTATTTTCGTAGTCACGATTTCGTTTTTCAATCTGCCCTATCAATTTAGGGAGGTCTGCCTTCAGGTAGATCATCAGGTCTGGAGCCTTCACCATGCTTATCATTGAGTTAAACAGGGAGAGGTAGTTGTCATAGTCGCGCGTGGTCATGAGGCCTGACTGATGGAGGTTTTTGGCAAAAATATGCGCATCCTCATAAATAGTTCTATCCTGAATAACGCTACGGCCATTCAACTTGATCTGTTGTACCTGGTTAAAACGGCTGTTCAGGAAAAACACCTGTAAATGGAAAGACCATCGCTCCATGTCTTCATAAAAGTCTTTCAGGTAGGGGTTGTTCTCAACCGCTTCCAGGTACAGGTCCCACTTAAAGTGTTGCGACAGTTTGGTGGCCAGGGTAGTTTTGCCAGCGCCAATATTGCCTACAATTGCAATGTGCATGGTATAATGAGGTTTTAGGTAAAAGCCGGTTACAAAAATAGGGTTTTTTAACAGAAGCCTGCGCAGGTTTACCCAGAACTTCCCCACCAGTTATCCACACTCTTCTGTAAGCCGCAAAAGAGGCCTGCCAGTCATGGTTTTTAACTTACCCCACTGCACCCCGTACAACAAGGTATAAAACCAATAAAAACAAGCTATGACAAAAGGACACAATCAAGACCGCAACAAACAGAGCAAGCCAGAGGCCAGAGATAAGAATGATGTAAAAGAGAATCGTCACCTGACCGATCAGAAACAGAATAAGAGTCCGGACCAGGGACGCAATGCAAACGAAAAACAGTCTGGCGGAACAAAAGGCCAGAATGCCATATAACATATAAAGCAGAAAGCCCCGGCAACCTGATGGTTGCCGGGGCTTTCTGCTTTATATGTTATTTTAAATATGCGTTATCTTTTCTCTTCCCGCATCTCCTGGTAAGCATCCTTTGCTTCACGGCTCTTTTTGAGCGTAACAAATTCTACCTGCAGCGCCGCTATTTTAATTTTATCACCATTGTTAAGTTTATCCAGCAACTCTGACTTACGCGTTTGTAGTTCACCCAGCACAAATTCAGCATAATCCCAGTCACGCAGGCTCCAGTTGCGCCTTTCCTCACGGGTATAATCCAGGGCGCGCGCAAAAGCGTCGCGCAGGAGAGCAGGCTTAATTCGGCCAATATGTGTTGTACCTGTCATTGTACGTTCCCAACGCTCCAGCTCCTGCCCATCCAAGTCAACAGCTTTACGGGTTTCATTTCGCTCCTCCCATTCCTTGTAACGCTGTTTCATTGCTGCGTACTCGCTCCTGGAGCTTTCTGTCATACTTTTCGTGTTCTGGTCAAGCGAATAGGTCAGCTCTTTATACTCCTCTTTCACGGTGGGCCACTCCCTCCGGATAGTGCTATCGGCCTGGCTGGACTTCTGCTGCATCCAGGTCCTGAACTCTTTCAGGCTCTGCTCCACCTGCGACTTTGACTGTGATTGCCCCTGCACCGAAAGCGTAACTGCTGTAAGCACAAATGCCAACACTAAACTTCTAAGTCCTTTCAATTTCATAGTAGGTATTATATTAAGTTTTGTAACAACGTTTATACTCATAAATTTTGTGCCATAAAGATATTTAGTGAGCTTTATTAAAATAAAGTGTAATATATCATTCATGTAAACACCACACAGTCATAAAGATAACAATATAACAACCTGCTGCTTGTTATCTTTTAGGGCGAAGTTTCGTTTATAGGCATAAGAAAGCCCCCTGTATGACACAAAAACATACAGGTATTCAACATCCTTGGCTTAAAAGCTATTCAGATCATATGAGTAAACACCACAAAGGCAGCTTCCATGAAACTGTCGTTTCTATTACTAACAACGATGACATTATTCTAAGTGTAGATCAATTTCCGTTTGATACCGCTCTTAGTTTATCGCCTTTAATTGCTTACTGGGAGGATAAGATAAAAACAGACCCCAGTTGCAATGTAGATCGCGTGCGTCAGTTAGCGGAATTACTGCGTAACCGTCCTGAACTTATTGGTTCAATTCACGATGTTTCTGTCATAGAGAAGCACATTGAGACAGTTGACATTCTGATGGAGGACATTTTTCCGGGCGCTCTCTGGGAAAATAACCTGAAGGCTGTTGTGGTGCCATTCCATTTCGAAAGCTTTTACGCCACCCCTCGCCTGGAGGAGCTGAAGCTTTTAGGTGGCAACAACTACTCCGAGAAACTCAACATAGATAATAAGACATTGTTGTTCAGGCTAATGATCTCAGCCTACACCATTATATTGGACCAGTTCTATAATGCCAATTTCTATGTAGATGAGCCTTTTATATTTACTATAAAAGATAAACTTACCGGCTTGCAGCGCCATTATAAGTTAAGCATAGACCTAAAGTTTATGCAGGTTAGGGCTAAAGGCGAGATCAAGCAAATGAGTGCTCAGGAAATCAACTACCTCATTAACCGGTATAACGACCTTGACCTATGGATGCAGAAAGTGCCACCGGAAAACTTTGAGTTCAGCGGTTTTGCCATTTACGATTTCACGGAAGTAACGAACGAAGAAACTATCTCTTCCTTAAGATACGAGCTGCTGGACCGTGATTCAGTTTCTACTGTAGAAGGGTTTGAAAGCCTGCAGCAAAAATTACGCGTGCTGTTTGGTTTACCCGGTATTAAACTGGGCTTTGCCTCCTGCCCGGCCATGCGTGAGTTTGACACCACTTACGCACGCAAAATCTGGAATGGCCTGATACTCACGCATAATTCAGACATAAAACTATCTGACCTGCGCGGCTCCATTTATGAGCCTGTGATCAGAAGAGGGCATACCATTGTTGTTGAAGATCTGAATGTATTCCCGAACCCAACCCAGATCGAAGACCAGTTACTGGAGTCCGGGATACGTAACCTGATCATTGCCCCATTAGCGTATGAAGGCAAGATCATAGGGTTAATGGAGCTGGCCTCTCCCATACCCGGAGAACTGAATGCGCTGTCCACAATAAAGTTAAAGGAGATTCTCCCATTGTTTGCCCTGGCCATGAACCGTAGCCTGGACGAACTGCGTAGTAGCATCCAAAATGTTATCAAGGAGAAATATACGGCCATCCATCCAATTGTTGAGTGGCGATTTACGCAGGCTGCCATTAACTTACTTGAGAAAATGGAGCGAAACAACTCGCCTGAAATTGAGCCGATCGTGTTCCGTGACATTTATCCGCTTTATGGTGCATCCGATATCCGTGGGTCTGCCACAGAACGCAACAAAGCCATTCAGGGGGACCTGCTGGAGCAACTCGTTTTAGCAAAAGAAGTTATACTTGCCGTAAAAGATAACCTGCCCCTCCCTATCCTGGATGAGCTGATCTTTAAAATGGATAAGTATTCCCAAAACATCATGCACGAAATAGCATCCGATGACGAAGGGACGATCCTGCACTTCCTCCGAACCGAAGTAGAGCCGCTGTTCGACCACTTCAGCAAAAAGAACCCAGCCGCTTCGGAGGCTATACAAGCGTATTTATCCGCGATAAAAAACCCTTACAGAGTAGTGTATAATAAGCGTAAAGCTTACGAGGAGAGCCTGTACCTGATCAACGAAACGATATCGTCGTTCCTGGACCGGGAGGAGGAAAAAGCACAGCAGATTTTTCCTCATTATTTTGAGAAGTATAAAACAGACGGCCTGGAGTATAATATCTACATTGGCGCTTCGCTGCTGAACAACGGCAACTTCGAACCTATTTACCTCAAAAACATGCGCCTGTGGCAACTCATGCTCACCTGCGAAATTGCAAGGCGCATTCACAAACTGCGTGCTAACCTTAAACTACCCCTGGAAATCACACAGCTTATACTTGTGCACAGCGACCCTATCTCGATCAGGTTTAGGCTGGATGAGAAAAAATTTGATGTGGAAGGCGCGAATAACATTCGGTATGAGATAATTAAGAAGCGCATAGACAAGGCAACAATACGCGGCACGGATGAGCGCCTGACGCAGCCTGGCAAGATAGCTATTGTTTATACGCAGCAGAAAGAAGTGGATGAATATATCCGGTATATCGAGTTCCTGCAATCCGAAGGATACATTGACAAACACGTTGAACGCCTGGACCTGGAGGAGATGCAGGGTGTACAAGGATTGAAAGCTCTACGGATTGAAATCAATTTTACTGACCATCTTCGCCACGACATAGATGCAGGGGATGAATTACTTTCCATTGCGAAAAGTGCAAGTTTAAATTAACAATTTTATATACACTTAAAATATATTAAATCCTATATTTAAATAATTGTCACTTTTTTTACGGAATGACACCCAACGCAATAAAGCCAATAAATAAATTGACTATCAAATTGTTACATAGCAAAATGCCATATTAAAAACCATCTCCTTTACACCTGCCACAAAATATTATCTAACAAAGTGCAATTATTACAAGCTTCTTACCGTTCTCACAACAACCCGTCAGCAGCAGGTGGCTGGTGGGTTATTTTTTAACTTTTTCAACATTTAGCCAAATGAAATTGAAAAACAATTTTTTACCTGCCATGCTCATGTTTGGTGTGGTAGCATTTAGCTCTTGCGACAAGAGGGAACAAGAATCATTGGAGCCGGAATTTAAGCAAGGCGCAATATCTCAGATCATGGCAGACTCTGCGGAAGTCACTTCCTACGACTTTGCGGGAAAGCAACTGACCCAGATCAATTATTACGACAAAGCAACTGGTAAACTGGAGAGTTTCGAGAAGTTTGTCCGCGACGCTAAAGGCAAACTTACTACAGCAACAACCCATGCAGGCAGCAACAATGCTGTTCTCTCTGAGCAAGCGTATACTTACAACGATAAGGGCTTGTTAACCACTACTACGACGTCTTATTTTAATGGCGGCAAGGTTGAATACAGTACGTACAGCAAGTATGATTATACCGCTGATAAAAATCTGAATAAGAAAACTGTATTTGAAGGCGTTGAATCGGGTGATAAGGCAGGCGTTGCCAAATCTTATACTACCTACGAAGTATTGCCTAACGGAAATTATACACAGGAAAAGCAGTTTGTGGTTGATGACAAAGGTCAGGCGAAGCTTTTCTCTACTACTACCTATTCGTACGACACTAACCAAAACCCATTTCATGAGTTTGCGGAACCAGGCACTGCCAGCAGCCCTAACAACATGTTAGCCTCGTCTATGCTAGTACATGGTAGCAAAAAAACGTACAAATATACTTACACGTATCAGTACGACGACAATGGGTACCCTGTGAGCCAAACAATCACAAAACCAAACGGCACCCGTGAAACTTTTACTTACGTGTATAGCAAATAAGCGTAAATAGCTTCATTATTTGAACAGGCACCGGCTTCTCCGGTGCCTGTTTTGCTTTATACCCTACCAATAATGCCCGGGCAGCAAGTGCTATGTTAAAATTCATTATATTTGTTTATACCTAAAAAAATACGAAATGGCAAAAACAAGGCTTACAGTAAACAACAATGGTTCTTTACGTGTAGAGGGAGAATTTGAAATAGTTGATAAAAACGGAAATGTGTATGGTTTAGGGGGCAGAGAGCTTGTTTCTATCTGCCGCTGTGGCTTATCTAAGAACAAGCCATTCTGCGATGGATCCCACAAAGGCCATTTTGAGCACGAGGCGGAGGCATTTGACCTTCCTCCTAAGAAATAATCTTACATTATGCCTGAACGCCTGATAACTATTGCTGCATTTAATGATGCCACAGAAGCCCATATTATGAAAGGGAGACTGGAGGCTGAAGGCATCCTGTGTTTTTTGGGCGATGAGAATATTGTAAGCGCTCAACCTTTTTATTCGGTTGCAGTGGGCGGTGTAAAGCTGAAAGTCACGGAAAACGATGTAATGGAGGCAAAAGCCATACTATCGCGGATCGAGGAAGGAAGCTCATTGTTTGACTACGACAGTATTGAACTGGCCCCGCCTATGCAGGAGCACCAGGAAGCGATCAGGTGTCCTGATTGTGCGTCAGAGAATGTGGCAGAAGAGAAATTCAATAAAACCGTTTTTTCTGTCAGCTATTTGCTACTCGGCTTTCCTTTACCGTTTCTGAGCAGAAAACACACCTGCTACGATTGCGGGCATAGCTGGAAAGGTAAATAAAAGAGGGGCTTAAAAGCCCCTCTTTTATTTAAAGCTATTACTTAAAAATAGTATATCCTTAAACGCTTAGCTCTGAAAAAGGAATCGGGAAATTAACCCATACATCATCTCCCGGGCGGTCTATTGGTAATTGATCCAACCTGTTATACCGCCGCATATCAATCCAGCGATGCCCTTCAAAGTACAAGGAATATCGGCGTTGCCGCAGCATTTCATCTATTAAGGCTGCCTGCGTAACAGGTCCGGAATATGGCTGCAGCCCATGTCCGGTCCGTATAATATTAAGAGCATCAACGGCATCCTGCAACTGGCCAGTTTGTATCTTTGCTTCTGCATAGATCAGGATGAGTTCTTCGTTTCGGATGATCGGCACCGGATCCACATTAGAGTCATACAAGGCTACGTCATACTTGCTGGTTAATCCGCTTTGGGTTGCCGGAGCATCTCGTAATGCTACCTTAGACAAACGATCATCGCCTGGGGTGGCATCCGCAACAAAACCAGGATGCGCCAAACGAACTTCACCTGTCGCATTTCGTGCAAAGAAAAGCGGGTTCAGCTGATCTCCCGGCGCTGTACTGAACACGTAATACACACCTCTTTCAAAATTATCATTCAGTTCCAGGAATGAGTTATCAAGAGCAGTAAGGGCATCCTGAAAATTGCTCCTGTAAACTGCCACGCGGGCAGCCAGAGCCCGGTTAAACTCCAGGAATGTTTCTGGTTTATTAAAACCTATAAATCCATCTGATAAAGGAAAAGCAAACTCACTTCCGGAGTTTTGCAAATGACCCTGTGCCTCATCCAGCAGGCTTGCAATCGCCTCCAGTGCCGCAGCTTTGTCAACAATCGGCCCGAGGTTGTTGATATCGTCCACATCTATCCGGATACCATTTTCGTTCATCAGGGTCAGGTTCATCAGCAACTGATGCGCCTTAATGGTTTTAGCAAAACCTAAATAGCCCTGTTTTTGGGTGTCTGTTACCAATGCTGTGTTGTTTACTGCACCAATCAGGGTATTTGTGTTCTTTACAACCCGATAGCGGGCTGCCCAGGGGTTTGTAGTATAAAATGTGTTGTTATCCAGGGTTGCGCTACCAAAGCCTAGTAAGTCAGATGTGAAGCGAGGATCTGCCCCTGAAAACCGGTATACTTCCCGGCCAATTACACTAACATCATCATAGTAAGTACCCAAAACATTTCGCATGCCTGCCTCTGTTCCTACCACCAGGTTGTTCAGGTCGTCTACAGTAGCATTTTCAAGTACCGATTCTATGGTCGGGTTATTAGGGTCACTTATGTCATCTACCTCACAGGCTGGAAGTGCTACAGTTACCAAGAGCATCCCTAACAATATTCTGGTATGGTATAGTATAGTATGATTCTTTTTCATGATCTCATTTAATTAAAAGCCAACTGACAGATGGAAAAACATTCTTCTGGAGTTCGGGAATGGAGTTACATCCACACCTGTTGAAAGTCCATTGCTTCCAAAGTTGGAAACTTCCGGATCATAGCCTCTGTAGTCAGTTACGGTGAACAGGTTATTTGCAGAAACACCTACCCTAAGGTTGCGCACCACCGTACCGAATACACTTTGCAGGGCTGTAACAGGCACACTGTAATAGAGCCCTATTTCACGCAGGCGCAGGTAAGAAGAGTTTTGAACAAATGGCTCAGCACTTACACCAAGTGCCGCAATTCGCTCTTCTGCATTGGGTATTCCATCGCCATCGTCATCGTCATCAAAGTCAGGAGAGGTTCCGCCCAAGTCTGTTAGGAGTTCAGTAAGGTTAATGTTGTCACCACCTTTTTTCCAGTGAAGCAGAAAAGAAAAGGTCAGGTTCTGCTGGATGGTGAAAAAGTTCTGGAAGTTCATCTGGAAGTCCGGGGATGCGTCACCAAGTTTCACAACGCCTTCGTCGCCTTTTATACCAACTATCTGTGTAACGGATTTACCTTCTTCTATAAAGAATGTACCCAAAGTATTACCAAAACCACCCAGTGGGAAAGCCGGAACATTCAGCTCTGTCATTTTAGACCTGTTTAGCCAGTAACTGGTTCTGGAATCCCATTTAAAGCCGGGTGTTTCGACTGGTGTGGCACTTAAAGCCAGCTCTAAACCCTTGTTCTGAAGTTCACCCCCGTTAACATAGCGGGTAGTAAAACCTGAAGAGGCTGGAACGTTTTGCACCAATATGAGGTCACGCACTGTTTTCTGGTACACAGTACCCTCAAAAACGATTCTGCTTCCCAAGAAGCCAATATCCAGACCTGCCTCCAGTTCTTCCTGGCGCTCTTGCTGTATGTCTCCGTTGCCGCGTTGCAGCGAGTTGATCAGGCCCGGCACACCTCCAATATTAAACGGTACCAAAGAAGTATACTTTGCTCCGAATACCGGAAATCCGCCTGCCTGCCCATAAGCCACCCTTAGTTTTACCATGCTAAGCTGCTCATAATTCCAGAAGTCGAAATTAGCCAGGTTTGCTGCTAAAGAGAATTTAGGAAAAGCCTGAAACTCGTTCGCATCCGCGTTGTTTGATGATTTATCCAGTCGCAGGCCGGCAGTAGCGATCAACTGATCCTTGAAGTTAAACTCTTCCTGAAAGAACAAGCCCTTGTTGCGTTCTTCTATAACAGTTTGCTCTACATCAATTGCACCTGCCTGGTCCAGGTTTGTCTGGCTGCCTATTAACTGCGTTGCTACATTCAGGATGCGGTCCTGGTTAAAATTTTCCCTGGTGGCACCTATTGTCGTGGTAAATGTTACGGTCTTATCAGAAAGGTATAGGTTGTTTACCAGGAAAGCGGCAAAATTGGTGTTCAGGTTAAAGTTATTGCCCTGAATAGATGCACCACCCGTACCATTGCCTCCTGACTGAAACTGCAGTAGTCTCGGGAAAAGGGCTTCTGTTTTTAAGTTATAAAAATCCAGACCTGCACGAAACGTAAACCTGGTGGAGGTCATATCAGTTTCATATAACTTGGCGTTAGCCGTGAGGCCCCCTAGAAAGCGGTTCGTACTTTCGTTATTCGTAATCAGATCGCGTGTTTGCAGGAAGTTGGAAGCACCAAATGGGTTGTTAGGATAAATGCCGCTTTCATTCGGGAAAAGATCCACAAAACTTGGCGTAGAAGACAGCGCCACACCAAAAGAAATACCCGCGTTATCATTGTTTGTTAAGCCCCGATCTGCTGAAGAGTTAATATAGTTCGTGCTAAGGCTAAAATCGAATCGCTCAGAAATGGTGTGGTCGAGGTTAAAACGGAGAGACTTTTTATTGTAGCCCGTGTGTTTCACTATACCTTCTTCATCCTGCAAAAGTCCTCCTACAAAGAACTGTGTTTTTTCAGAGCCTCCGCTAACGTTTAGCCGTGTGTTATACAGCATTCCTGTATTTCCGTAAAGCTCCTCTTCATAATCTACTAACCGGCCTGCATCACGGGCAGCTATGAACAGTGGCACAGCGGCAGCGCCGAAAGACGCGCGTACCCGATCCTCGGTCAGGGTTCGACGCCCAAGCAGGTTAGCGACCTTAGCTATACCAACATCCTGCGAAAAATTAACCACTGTTTTACCCATGGCCCCTCGCTTAGTTGTGATCACAACCACCCCTGCAGAAGCCAACGAGCCATAGATAGCAGCTGCAGATGCTCCTTTCAGAAATTCTATACTTTCAATATCGTCCGGATTCAGGTCAGCGATACGGTTTGAAGGGTTGTCCTGGTTTGATGCGTTGCCACCACCACTTGCGGCAGTTACGGCATTCAGGCCTCCAGAAATAGAGGAGTTATCCATGATAATTCCGTCTATCACATACAAAGGCTCCGACTCACCAAAGATAGAGGTTACACCCCGCAGTTTTACTGATATACCTCCACCCGGGGCACCTGAACTAGTTACTACGTTCGCCCCAACCACTTTGCCACTTATGGCACCATCAATAGTCTGGGGATTAGTAGTACCAACGAGCTCTTTTGTGTTGAGTGAAGCAACAGCATTGGCGGCATTGGCCCGCTTTACCGTTGTGGCAAGGCCTGTAACCACTACCTCCTGTAGGTTAGTTGTTCGTTCACGCATTCTCACGTCCAGTTTATCTACTGATGCATTTACATCCACTGTTTCTGCAACGTAGCCTAAATAAGAGAACTGAAGTTTACCGGAGTTACCGGGTAGAGTTATAACATATTCGCCTGACGCATCCGTTATTGTGCCAGTTGTTGTGCCCACTACTGCAACGCTAACACCTGGTAATGCTTTACCAGAGCCAAAGTCAGTCACTGTTCCTTTTACAGTTATTTGCCCAAATACGGCAAATGGTAACAGCATCAGAAGAAACATGAGCACCCTTAAGGGGTAATTTTTTTCCATAGCTACATGAATAAGGTAATAGATTTAATTATATATAAACAATTGATTATTAATTTAATACAATAACGATTATACGAATACGCCGCAGATTAGTATAACAAGGTTTATATTTAATTGTATGAATTTGCCTTTCGTGCAGGTGTTAAGAATGTTTTATACTACATAAAAAAAGCAGCGATGTTGCCATCGCTGCTTTTTTTGCTTCTAAACTCAGCTAATAATTAGCTCACGAGCGTGTCCACGAAAGCCACATATTCATCCCGTGCTTCTTCTTTGCTTTTGCCTTCCTGTTTTTTCCAGGCATCCCATTTGGCAATGTTCTTGAAATCGAATCCACCCGGGCGATCTGTGTTCACATCGCCATCAGTAGCTTGTTTGAACAAGGCATAAAGCTTTAATAATACATCGTTAGACGGACGCTCAGATAAAGTTTTTGATCTTTCTACTGCACTTTCAAATTGTTCTTGCGTAGCCATAGTTTGAGTTTGTATTAGGTGATGCATCAAGATAAAAAATAATACGCTGCATGCATAACTTATGCATTGATTATTTCTCCTTTTAAAAGCTTATTTTTAACTTAATAAAATAAGCTTTATTCCTTTTCATGTTAAACAACAAATAAAACAATATGGAAAAAAGACTAAGATTGGCAGGTTACGCCTCCATACTGGTTTTACCGCTAGTGTTCACAACAGGGTGCTCGTCCAGCAAAACGGCAGACACAGGCAATGCTACCGTGGAGCAGGCAAGTACAGCAGCCTCCACAATGCCGGCCAGCACGCAACTGCCCCAGCCCCCTGACGCCAAAAAGGTACCGAAAGAACTTACCACCCACGGCGATACCCGCATTGATAACTACTATTGGATGAACCAACGGGAAGACCCGGAAGTTATCGCTTACCTGAACGCTGAAAACAAATACACCGAACAGGTAATGGCTGACACCGAAGACCTGCAGCAGAAACTGTATCAGGAGATTGTAGGGCGCATCAAGCAAAAGGATGAATCTGTCCCTTTTAAAGATGATGGCTACTGGTATTACACCCGCTACGAAGAAGGAAAGGAATACCCCATCTACGCCCGCAAGAAAGGTACGCTTTCGGCACCTGAGGAGGTAATGGTTAATGCCAATGAACGCGCACAAGGACTAAGTTATTATGCCGCTGCCGGTATGGATGTGAGCCCTAACAACAAGCTACTTGCCTTTGGAGAAGATACCGTGAGCCGCAGAAAGTATACCATCAGGTTTAAAGACCTGAGCACCGGGAAGATGCTACCGGACAGGATACTGAACACTACGGGAAGCGCTGTATGGGCCAACGATAACAAAACGGTCTATTATACTATGAAAGACCCTGCGTTGCGCTCTTACAAGATATTCAAACATACATTGGGCACACCAGCTTCGCAGGATAAGGAAGTGTACCACGAGGCAGATGAAACTTTCAGCACGTTCGTTTACAAAACAAAATCAGATAAGTATATCATCATCGGCTCTGGCTCAACCTTGTCTAACGAATATCGCTACCTGGACGCTAACAACCCGAATGGCACTTTTAAAGTTATCCAGCCGCGTGAGAGAGGACTGGAATACAGTGTGGACCAGTTTGGTGACAAGTTCTATATTGTTACTAACAAGGACGGAGCCACAAACTTTAAACTGATGCAGACTCCGATCAGCAAACCTGGCAAAGAGAACTGGAAAGATGTGATCCCGCACCGGGAGGATGTATTACTGGAAGGTATCGAAATATTTAAGGATTACCTGGCGCTGCAGGAGCGTAAGAACGGCCTTGCCCAGATCAGGATAAAGAAGTGGAATGACCCTAAGACCGATTATTACATCGACTTTGGGGAAGAAGCATATACCGCATACATCAGCACCAACCCAGACTTCGACAGCAAGACATTGCGTTATGAGTACAGCTCTCTTACCACGCCAAACTCCACTTATGACTATAACATGGAGACAAAGCAGCAGGAGTTAATGAAACGCCAGGAGGTTGTCGGCGACTTTAATCCGGAGAACTACGAAGCCAAACGCATTTACGCTACTGCCGAAGATGGCACCAGGATCCCGATCTCATTAGTCTACAAAAAAGGCATTAAACTTGATGGCAGCAACCCGACACTTCAGTATGCTTATGGCTCATATGGCTACAGCACCAATCCTGGTTTCAGCTCAGTACGTTTAAGTCTCCTGGATCGTGGCTGGGTTTATGCCATCGCGCACATCCGGGGCGGACAGGAAATGGGCAGAAAGTGGTACGAAGAGGGTAAAATGATGAAAAAGAAAAATACCTTCACCGACTTTATTGATGCCTCTGAGTACCTGATCGAGCAAGGTTACACCAACCCAGACAAGTTGTTTGCAATGGGTGGCAGTGCAGGTGGCCTGCTAATGGGTGCTGTAGTTAATATGCGTCCTGAACTGTACAAGGGTGTAATAGCCGCTGTGCCATTTGTGGATGTGGTAACTACCATGTTGGATACCAGCATACCGCTTACGACCGGTGAGTTTGATGAGTGGGGAAATCCTGCTGAGAAAGCCTCTTATGACTACATGCTCTCTTACTCCCCATACGATAACGTAAAGGAGCAGGCATACCCGAACATGCTTGTAACCACCGGCCTGCACGATTCACAGGTACAGTATTGGGAACCTGCCAAATGGGTAGCTAAACTGCGCGACATGAAAACCGATAACAACCTGCTCCTGCTCCAGACAAACATGGAGGCAGGCCATGGCGGTGCATCCGGCAGATTTGAACGTTACAAGGAAACCGCATTAGAGTATGCATTCCTGCTAAGCCTTTTGGATAAAAACCAGTAGCACTGGTAGGTATAACTAAGTAAAAAGGCCACTGCAATACATGTGCAGTGGCCTTTTTATTTTTCCGAGAAGGAGCTGAATGCTACTCTCCCACCTTCACTATTATTTTACCGAACTGCTTGCCTGCTTCCATATAGCGCATGGCTGCTTCGGTTTCCTCCAGCGGGTATACAATGTCTACCACCGGTCTTATTTCTTTCTCATCTACCAGCTTTACCATTTGTGCAAAGTCACTGGCTGTGCCCATGGTGCTGCCATGAATAGAAAGCTGTTTCCAGAACAGCTCCGCAGGGTTCAGTTGCCCGATCATGCCGGTTGTTCCCCCATAAATGGCAATACGACCTCCAGGATTTGCCAATTTTACTAATTGCACAAACCCCTCACCGCCAGCACTGTCTATGATCACATCAAAACCTCCTGCAAGTGCCTTCAGCTCTTTGCCCCAGTTCTCGTGCTTATAGTTAACGCCGCCCTTAGCCCCCATGTCTTTTGCCAGTCCGATTTTTTCATCCGTGCCTGAGGTAACCCATACTTCGGCACCAGCGGCAACTGCGAATTGTATCGCAAACAAGGCCACTCCGCCTCCCGCGCCAGTCACCAGTACACGTTCCCCCTCTGCCAGGTTGCATTTGGTAAACATGGCCCGGTAAGCAGTAACACCTCCCAGGGGCAACGCTGCAGCTTCTTCAAAGCTCAGGTGCCCGGGTTTCTGGTGCAGGTTTTCGGCCCGCACTTTCACGTACTCGGCAAAAGAACCGTCTTCAGGCATCCCTAAAACCTTGAACTGACGTGACTGTGCCCTCGGGTTTTCTCCCCAATCAGATGACGGGTCTACAATCACCTCCTGCCCAAGCCAGGTCTCATCCACTCCCTCTCCTATTTCAGCAACTATCCCGGCACAGTCAGAGCCAAGTATAGCAGGATATTCTTTCGTAAAATACCGTCCATGTTGTATCCACACGTCACGGTGGTTCAGTGCTGCAGCCTTTACCTGTACCAGGGCCTCCCCCGGGCCAGCCGTTGGCTTTTCTTTATCTATCAGTGTAAAAGGCTTTCCGATGGCCTCCAGAAAAATCGCTTTCATAGTAAATGCTTTTAAAGTTTAGCTATACACAAAGTTACTATTCTCATACAATTTGCATAACATGACCAGATCAGGTTGTTACCATACCTACCACATCCGCTGCGCAACCCCAGGCAAGTGTAAAACCGCTACCACCATGGCCGTAGTTATGGATTATGTTTGTGCCACTTTCATGCTCAACTCTTATTACGGGCCTGTAGGGCCTGAGTCCTGCCCAACTGCCGGTAAGCGGAGCCTGTTTCAGCACAGGGTATAACTCAGCTGCTTGCCTGTACAAACGCGCAATGGTTTCTGCCTCAGGTACTGCCTCCCAAACATTCTCTTCATAAGTTCCGCCTATCAGGGTCCCATCTCTCCTCGGGACGATGTAGAAAGGCTGCTCTTCATATAGAAAAATGGGAAAACCCTGCTGTGGAGCTGTTTTGGCGATCTGGCCCCTTACCGGATAAATGCTTTCATCATGGCACAACTCCCTCGAGCCAAGGCCGGTGCAATTGATCACCCAATCATGAGCTGCAGTTAACCCGGCCAGGCGCTTTACATCACGCTGTATAAAAACCACGCCGCTTTGTTTCAGGTTTTCCATGAGCCAGGGCAGAAAGATGTGTGTTTCTATCAATGGCACTTGCATTGTGAAGCCTGTTTTGTATCCTTCCTTTAGATCCGCTTTCGCTATAGCCTGGTAAGCGCCCGCTGGCATAAAACTTTGCCACGCAGTGTGAGTGGCTTCGCTATTTCCTTTTATTACCTTCAGGAGTTGGTGCATGCTGATGCCGGTTTCGGTATTCTCCATCAGCGATACATATTTATTGTAGCTTGTCCTGCACCAGTGTATGCACCTCTCGTCATTCTGGATATGATAGGGGAACCAGAAAGCAGCAGCTTTATCGGAAGTTGTATCAGGAGGGAATGCACTGGCCACAATGTTGATCTTAAACCCACTTTGCGCCAACAGATAAGCAGTTGACAAGCCACAGATACCAGCCCCTATTACGGCAATTTCACCTTTCATGTGTACCAGATTCTATACTTTTATTGATCCGGAAATCGTCGTTTCAGAATCCCCTATACCGGAAGGAACTGCAAAATAACCATGCAGCACTTACTGCCTACAGCTTACTATAAAAAGGTTCTTTATGTTATCCCTGCCACCCCGCTGCAATAAGCCTGTGTCAATTTTTAAGGCCGGTCCTTATTGGGATTTCAGGAGAGCAATGATAACTTGCAGCAAGCCTAAAAGACCAATCATGACAGATCAAACTACGATTCACAAAGCTGCTGCCACTGACATTCCTGTCATCAAACAACTTGCAGAAGCGACCTGGGAACCAACCTATCGCAGCATCCTGTCAAGAGAGCAGATAGATTATATGTTTGGCGTGATCTATACGGAAAAAGCACTTCAGAAACAGATGCAGGAGGGGCAAGTTTTCTTGCTGTTGCAAGAAAACAGCAGGCCGGTTGGGTTTGCGGCTTACTCGCTGAAGGATGAAACTGAACGCGTGTATAAATTGAATAAGATTTATCTCTTACCGGAGAAACAGGGCAAAGGATATGGGAAACTTTTACTGCATGCTGTGGAAGAGGAAGTAAAAGCACATGGCGCTGGCAAACTGGACCTGAACGTGAACCGCTATAACAAGGCAAAGCAATTTTATGAAGGCTGTGGATACTATGTGCACCAGGAGGAGGATATTGCAATTGGCCCCTATTGGATGAATGATTTTGTAATGCGTAAAGAACTTTAGCCATGAAAAAAGGGACAGCCAATGGCTGCCCCCTATATTCACTCTACTTTAAACTTATTCTTAGTGATGTGCGATTGTATCTGGCTGACCATCAGGATCACCGATTGCAGAACCGCCTGATACGATGTTACCTAACAATAACAGACCTGCTACGTGTGGAGAGGCCATGGAAGTACCACTGATGGTATTGTAACCACCACCTTTCCAGGTAGACTTGATGCTAACTCCAGGAGCTGCAAAGTCAACAGGAGGGTTGCCATAGTTAGAGAATGAAGCGAACTTATCATTTATGTCAATCGCAGACACAGTATAGATATTATTACCATTAACACGGGCAGGTGATGAATTATTTGCATCAGCACTCTCATTACCAGCTGCCAGGGCAAACTTAACATCTTTAGATGCTGCTAAGATAGCATCGTCAAGTGCTTGTGATACAGGTCCGCCTAAGCTCATATTGGCTACATCTCCAGCAGATCCGTTTGCAGCAACGTAATCCACACCGGCGATAACGCCAGAGTAAGAACCACTACCACGAGAGTCAAGCACTTTAACTGCTACTACAGTAGCGCCAGCTGCTACACCTACAACACCAATGTTGTTATCCAGTGCCGCAATTGTTCCGGCTACGTGGCTACCATGTCCGTTATTATCTTCTGCTGAGCCAGCATCACGTCCGGAGGTGAACATAGAGATGCTTCTTGAAGCATCTACATTCAGGTCAGGGTGCGTCAGGTTAATACCAGTGTCAATGATCCAGGCAGTTTTGCCAACGCCACTAACTCGGCCACCTACTCTTGTGATGCCCCAAGGAACTTCCTGACCTGCAGTAGTTCCACCACCACCTGTGCCTGGCTTGCCTAATGTTACAATTCTATCCTGCTCTACATAAGCAACACGCGGGTCGTTACGAAGAACTTCTACTTCACTTGCTGTTAACTTAGCAGCTACACCATTGATGGCTTTACCATAAGCCTGCTCAATAGTAGCATCCTTAATTCCGTTTGACTCGAATATCTCACGACCTGACTTACGCATAGCGTCTACTCGCTGCTCATAAGTAGCACTCGCGTCCATACGCAGTGTCTCATTCTTGTTAAACACAACGATATACTGTCCATCTATCAATGCGCCGTTCTGGCTCATAGCATCAACTGCCTGTTGTGGGCTTGATACTTCTGCGCCTTCCTGATCGCAAGCTGTAAAGGTGCAGGCTGCTGTTGCCATGGCTGCGCCAAATAGAACAGAGCGCATTGCGCTTCTTAAATGTAATGAGTTTTTCATACTTGTTTAAGGTGTAAAAATTAAAAATGAACTAACTATTTGAGTGACGTCAATCCTAAAGTATTGATAATATATTACATACACAAAATAAATATTCACTTTTTCTAATAAAACAGCCTTTTAACGGCCTAAAGCAAATACAACTTTATCTTATGTTATAACATTCAACTATTGAATTCTGTAGTTCTCTACTTTCTCCTTACACCTTCCTTTTTACCTTCAGCAGAAAAACACATGCAGCCCATGTTACATAAAAACCCTTTACGGTAACTCTAACATAAATAGATGCAGCCCCACAAATATTCTTTTATTATTACAAATAAATTCACTAAAACCACAATTAGAAAAATGCAGTTAGGTAGTTGAACAAGCAATTTGTAGATTAGTATATCAGTAAATCAAAACGACCATGAAAAAGAACCCCTCCCTTCCCTCCATCCTGCGTGCTTTGCTTCTGGCTGGTTTCTTATTACCTATTGCTTCGTGCAACCAGTCAGGTTCCGAAAATGCAAACAATGAGACAGAGCCAACTGAAGCCGAAGCAAAGCTTGAGCCGCTCACCTCAGAAACTGCTGTAGAGGTACTCTCGGCCTATGAAAAGCAGCACCCTGATAGTATTGCCGTCATCAGTACCCGCCTGGGAGACATCAAAGTGAGGCTTTACAAAGACACCCCGCTGCACAGGGCTAATTTTGTTCGTTTGACAAATGCTGGTTTCTATGACCAGGGCGAGTTTTACAGGGTAGTAAAAGGCTTTGCCATACAAGGCGGCGACTCTGATAACCGGGAAATGAAAAATGGGGCTTACAAGATTCCACAGGAAACCAACCCAAAGCATATTCATAAAAAAGGAGCGCTTGCCATGGCCCGCTACGGGGATGAACACAACCCTGATAAGGAATCCTCCTCCCACAATTTCTACATTGTGCTGGGTGAGCCGCTAACTGATGCAGAGCTACGCGCTTATGAGGCTGAACACAACATTCAATATACCCCGCAGCAGATTGAGACTTACAAAACCATTGGCGGCGAACCTGGCCTGGATACTGAATACACGGTTTTCGGGGAAGTAATAGATGGAATGGATGTGGTGGAGAAGATCGCGCAGGAACCTGTGGGAAGTGGTAACTGGCCGAAGGAGATTGTTCCGCACAAAATAAAGATGACCAACAAATAAGATAGGTAACAATAAAGAGAAAGGGGCCGCAATACTTGCGGCCCCTTTCTCTTTATTGTTATTTAGCTGAGTTTACCAGATGTTTATCCTGTTCGCTTCTGCTTTAAACATTTCATCATTCTGTTTACACCCGAATGCCTCATAGAACTCTGGCATATTTGAAACCGGCCCGTTGGTTCGGAAGCGGCCAGGAGAATGTGGGTCTGTTAAAATCTGGCGGTTCAGGTACTCATCCCGGGCATTAACGCGCCAGATCTGGGCCCATGCCAGGAAGAAACGCTGCTCTGGCGTTAATCCGGCTATTTTTCCAGGATTATTCTTTTCAAGCGCCTTTTGGAGAGCTGTATAAGCTATGTTAAGTCCGCCGATATCTGCAATGTTCTCACCCATGGTCAGTTTACCATTTACATGCAGGTTATCCAGCACTGTATACTGGTTGTACTGATCAGCCACTGAATTAGCCCGCGTGGTAAACTTCTCCAGGTCTTCTTTAGACCACCAGTCTTTCAGGTTACCTTCGTAGTCATACTTGGCTCCCTGATCGTCGAAGCCGTGTGTGAGCTCATGCCCGATCACGGCGCCCATACCACCATAGTTCACCGCGTCATCAGCCTCCGGATCGAAAAAAGGAGGTTGCAGAATGCCTGCCGGGAACACGATCTCGTTCATCGTAGGGTTATAGTAAGCGTTTACAGTTGGCGGAGACATAAACCACTCCTGCCGATCAACAGGCTTCCCTATTTTGCCAATGTTGTCTTTAAACGCAAATTCACTTGCCCGCATCACGTTGGCTGCATAGGAATCTCTGCTAACATCCAAGCCTTTGTAGTCTTTCCACTTATCCGGGTAGCCAATCTTCACGGCAAATGACTCCAGTTTCTGCATTGCACGCTGTTTGGTTTCTTCACTCATCCATTCCAGGTCCTTTACGTGCTCCTTAAAAGCTGCCTGCAGGTTGTTCACCATCTCAATAGCTTTTTGCTTCGCCTCCGGCGAGAATGTTTTCTGCACGTAAAGCTGCCCCAAGGCCTCGCCTAACGCAGCGTCAGAGGCACGCAGCACGCGTTTCCAGCGTGGCTGCATTTCTTTGGCGCCTGTCAGCGTTTTACCATAAAAGTTGAAGTTCTCCTGTACAAAGTCCTGGCTCAGGTATGGCGCCATCTCCCGTACCAGGTGCCAGGTAGTATAAGTTTTCCAGTCATCTAACGGAACATTTTTAAGCATGCTGTTCAGCTCCTTGAAAAAGGCCGGCTGCCCAACAATGATTTCTTTGGCAGCCTGTGCTCCCATGTCCGTTAAAAGCTCGCTTACCTTCAGATTAGGGTTCTGCTTGGCAAACTCCTGTATTGTCATCTTGTTATAGTTGGCATAAGGGTCGCGCAGGTCCACCCGTGCTTTCGATGCTTTGGCAAGCTTTGTTTCGATATCCATTACAGTTTTTGCCTTTTTCTGGGCAGTAGTGGCATCATTCCCTAGCAGCTTGAACATGTTCTGCAGGTGTGTCAGGTACTCCTGTCTGATCTTGGTTGATCGGTCATCATCCTTCAGGTAGTAATCTCTATCCGGCAGGCCAAGCCCCCCCTGCCCTGCCTGCAGTGCATATTGGGTGCTGATCTTATCGTCCTGAGACACATACATACTAAAATACCCGCCAATGCCTTTGGTTTTCAAGTCTGCCACTGTCCGGAAAAGATCACTCTTGTTTTTAATGGCTGATATCTTGTCGAGTTCCGGCTTGATTGGGGTAATGCCAGCCTTGTTGACGGCTACCGAGTCCATGCCCGCTGCATAAAAGTCGCCTATTAACTGTGCAGCTGTTCCTTTTGCTGCTGTCTTGTTAGCTGCTGCCTCAGAAAGCAGGCCGCGCAACACCGCATTATTTTTTTCGGCTAACTCGTTAAAGGAGCCCCAGCGGCTTTCAGAGGCAGGGATAGGATTGTTCTTAACCCATCCTCCGTTCGCATACTCGTAAAAATCCTCACAAGGGCTAACGGTTGTATCCATGTTAGCCAGGTCAAGGCCTTTGCCCATGTTCATGCTTTTATTTACCGTTTCGGCAGTGGTGGTAGATGCAGTCGTATCCTCGGGTGTAGTGGAGGAACTGCAGCCGGAGATCATCATCCCGGCCAATACCGCTGTGTAAGGTAACAGGTGTGCTTTTTTCATAAAGTTGTTATTTGTTTGGTCCAACTGTACTTATTAATATGACTATGGCAACTGCTGCCCCGGACATTGTACCTGGGCTATGAGTATATTTGCCATTTATTTTATTTCAACAGTTTTTCAGAAAGATTCATCAAATCTTATACTTAGAAAAAAGAATACTGGTTGTCCGGGCAGGCACTTCCCCGGCTTTTGAAACTGGAGCTTTGAAAGTAAAAACCAGACAGGCCTTACATTATTTTGTTAACAGCCACCGATAAACCTGTACCAGCCTGCGCTGCGATACGCCCATCCGGTACAAAGTATAAATTAGAAAATAACCTGTCTGCAGCGTGTAAACACCCACTTCTTTATACTTCCGGGCAGATGTTACCACTGCCTGCGGCAAAACAACGAACGGTTGCTGCTTCCGGAGGCGAGTTATAATCTCCTGGTCTTCGAGCAAGATCAGTTTTTCATCAAAGCCGCCTGCCAGCTCAAAAAGTTCTTTTTTCACAAACAGGCTCTGGTCTCCGAAACGAACAGCATCCAGATCAAATCTCGTAAACCAGGCGTTCAGGCTAAGGAACCAATGCGGGTC
The DNA here is from genome assembly GCF_051904785.1 of Pontibacter sp. MBLB2868. NCBI lineage: Bacteria > Pseudomonadati > Bacteroidota > Cytophagia > Cytophagales > Hymenobacteraceae > Pontibacter > Pontibacter sp. MBLB2868. The sequence continues at coordinate 3,034,764 of NZ_CP196710.1, forward strand.
GTCAAACTGAAGCCTGAAGCAACCACTTCCAAACCCGTTTTCAACAGCACCCTTTATCTGCTTTTCAAACTGGACTGGTGGAAAAGTGTCCGCGTGTAAAAAATACAAAACGTTGCCGGTTGCACCTGAGGCAGCTTTGTTCATCTGCGGCGCCCGTCCTTTGCACGCACAGTTTACCACCTTCGCTCCGGAAGCGGTGGCTATGCGTTGGGTCATGTCAGTACTTCCGCCATCAGCAACCAGTATTTCCGTTCCTTCGCTTGAATGCAGTAACAGGTATTGCACCAGCCGCCCAATTACAGCCGCTTCGTTAAAGGTTGGTATGATGATGCTAAGAGTCAAGTTTAACCAGGTCTTTTATAAGTAGGTAAAGTTTTTATGTAACCGAGGTATGATTTCGTAAAGTAGAATTATTCTTTAACTTACATATAAATTGTTTAGCGTTTCAGCGCTTTGTGTTACGCCCTTAGCCCTTGTGGGTGTTACCACTTGCAACTTATACTTCAGCGGCATTTGCTTGCTGATAAAACACACAGCCAGGGCGGTAAGGTAAAACGCTAAACAGTTTTAAAATAAAGTCCTTTTTGTCCATCCATTTACTACATGTAAAAACAAAATTTATGACACGTAAACCTCTACTCTTACTGGCATTTCTGTTGCAGGTTGCAATAGTTGCCAAAGCACAACAGGAGCCGGTTAACCTTGATGTGGTGCACCGCATAAAGCAGGAAGGCCTGAAAAACTCTCAGGTTATGGAAACGGCTTTTTACCTGACAGATGTATCAGGGCCAAGACTTTCCGGTTCTCCCGGCCTTAACAGAGCCAACGAATGGGCAAAGAAGCAGTTGACGGAGTGGGGTTTACAGAATGCGCACTTGGAGGAATGGGGTGAGTTTGGCAAAGGATGGGAAGTAGAAAAATCTTATATCGCCATGACAGCTCCTTACTATCAGCAGCTGATCGCTACTCCAAAGGCCTGGACTCCCGGCACCAGCGGACTGATCAAAGCAAAGGCGGTGCTGGTACAGCTCGAGAAAGAAGAAGACTTGCAGCAGTATAAAGGAAAACTGGCCGGCAAGATCATCATAACCGACACTGATAATGACGCCAAAACCACTTTTGAAGCGGATGCCAAACGCTATACTGAGGAGGAACTGGATAAAATGGCGATGAGCCCGGAAGCAACCAGCTCCTCCAGCAGCTGGACTCCCGAACGTATCGCACAGTACCGCGCCCGCATGGCGCTGCGCAATAAGGCAGTTGATTTCTTTAAAGCAGAAGGAGCCGCAGCTATTCTTAGCTCACGGGGCGGTATGCACGGCACACACTATACCAGCAATGGCGCACCCTATGCAAAAGACGCTCAGCCAGCCCTGCCCGAACTGGAGATGGGATTAGAAGATTACGGACGCCTGGTGCGTTTATTAAAAGCCGACAAGCCGGTAGAACTGGAGATGGAGACGAAAACCAACTTCTTTACAAATGACATGAAGGGTTATAATGTGATAGCCGAAATACCGGGCACTGACAAAAAATTAAAGGACGAAGTGGTGATGCTCGGCGGACACATCGACTCATGGCACGCAGCAACAGGGGCAACAGATAATGCTGCCGGCGTTGCCGTAATGATGGAAGCTGTCCGCATTCTGCAGGCGATGGGCATCAAACCGAAACGTACTATCCGTATTGCTTTATGGAGCGGCGAGGAACAAGGCCTCTACGGATCCAGAGGATATGTAAAAGAACATTTTGGCGATCCGGCAACCATGGCGCTGACGAAAGAGCATGAAAAACTTTCTGCCTATTATAACCTCGACAATGGCACCGGCAAGATTCGTGGCGTATACCTGCAAGGCAACGACGCGGCACGGCCTTTAATGGAAGCCTGGCTAGCCCCCTTCCATGACCTGGGCGCAACAGCTGTAACCATCCGAAACACAGGAGGCACAGACCACCTGGCTTTCGATGCAGTAGGATTACCGGGCTTCCAGTTTATTCAGGATGAGATTGACTATGACACCCGTACGCATCACACCAACCAGGATACGTATGACCGCCTGCAGGCTGATGACCTGAAGCAAGCTGCCACAATTGTAGCTTCGATCGTATACCACACAGCTATGCGTGATAAGAAATTACCCCGCAAGCCACTCCCGAAGCCTAAACAAGCTTCTTAATGCGATAAACACTTAAAATTATAGAGCTCCTTTAACATGAAAGGAGCTCTTATTTTTTGCATACACGCCAATGCTGGCAGTTACCAGAAGCAACCCGTGGCCGGTAATGATAGCTGAAAGAAATGAAAGTTTTTGTACCTTAGCTTTCAGATTATACCCCTTAGATCCATGATCAAATTTCAAGAGCTTAAGTCTCATACAGATAAGTTATACTTAACTATCTACTATGATCAGCAAAATGATTGGATTTATAATAAGTGGGAAGGCTACATAACCCCCGATAATGTGAAGCTTGGCTGCTTAGCCATACTTGATGCTTTTGCAAAATTCCATACCAGCTACGGCTTAAATGACAACAAAGAAGTAGTTGGCACCTGGGATCAGGCAGTAAATTGGATAGATGAAGAGTGGACGCCACGTGCCATTGCCCTGGGCTTACGCTATTTTTCTCATGTGGTGGATAAGGATGCCTTTGCTGCCGCATCCGCTGCAGATTTACTTAGCAGGGTGGAAGATAAAATTTACATGCGGATTTTCGAAAACGTTGTTGATGCCAGGCAGTGGTTGCACGATTGCAAAACTGTTAACCGAGAAACATACTAAAACAACTAAGCCATGTAATTTTTTCGCCGTTTACCCGCACTCACTTAAACACTTTTAGCTTTTGCCCCTCCTAACCCCGTAAAGACTAGTATGGGTAAAGATTTTAAAACACCGGATAAGGTTATTTATGTGTGCACCGGCAGTAAGTGCAAAAAGAAAGGCGGTAAAGAGAATGGCAAAATTCTGCGTAACCTGATAAAGGAGAACGGCCTTAAAGGACAGGTAGAAGTTGTAAAAACCGAATGCACTGACCGCTGCGACTTTGCTCCTGTCATGTGTTTTCAGCCAGATAATTACTGGATGCACCACGTAACCGAGGAACAGGCAAGGCAGGCTTTCCAGGAACATGCCGCTAAAGTTAAACCAGAAAAATAAAGACACAAAAAAGCCTTTGTGATTACCACAAAGGCTCTCTAGCTCTATTTTGTACTAGCGCTGTTACTTATCATACTCATTTTCATACGTGATCTTTGGCACGCGTTTATCAATCTCATACGATCCTGTACCATCCTCTCCTATCACTTCAAACAGTTCCAGGGCGCGTCGGGCTACATATTCCTCTTCTATCTGCTCTTTCAGGAACCACTGCAGAAATGTAAAAGTGACATAGTCCTTCGCCTTCTGGCATCTGTCAGCCATCCTGTTCAATGATTGTGTTACGGCTATTTCCTGCTGCAAAGCCTGCTCAAATACACTCCTGAACGATTCGAACTCTATTTGGGTATTTGTAATGTCAGGCGAAACAGCCCGGCCTCCCATATCAGACACATACTTGAAGAGACGCAACATGTGTTCCCGTTCCTCATCTGACTGCTTTTTAAAGTACCCGGCACTAAAGTCAAAGCCATTACGATCGCACCAGCTTGACATAGAGAGATACATGGCAGAAGATTCTGCCTCCATCTTTATCTGATCATTTATTGCTTTCTCAATTTCCTCGGTTAGAGAGGTTCTTAATCTTAGTAGGTCCTTCATTGGCTTTAGGGTATATTAAACGTGTTTTTACAGATTACCTGTAAAAAGCACCTCCTATTGGATACCTTACTTTTAAGGTTTTTGTTTAATGTTTAGCCCTGAGAATTAACTTTAGGAGCAACTTAAACAAAAAAACACGGTGGTAAACCGTGTTGATCATCCAATTAATAAATAAGCCGGGGTATTAAACTAACTGCGAGTTAAAACACTCGTGCAACATGCTATTTAACTCCATAACAAATTTAGCCTTCGCCAACATCTCCTTAAAGGCATCAAGTTCTGGCAGGGTTAACACATAGCAGCGGTCGCAGCCACAAACAGAAACTATCTCGTAATCTGAAGAACGATCCGTGCTAATAGCCATCTCCTCAAGATCTATACTATCCACGGCCTTTTTCAACCGAAGAAAAGCATCCACTTTCAGCGCAGTTACTTCACCGGCATAATTCAAAATAACCCGGTTCCGGCGGTCACACTGGTAAACACTACCTGCTGCCGAAGTATAAATCTCGTTCAATAAAGAGGATGTTTGCATCTTGTCTGCTAAATTAGCTGTAGCTGCTGCTGTAACATGTACAAAGGTAAGCACTATTTAGAATCAGTCCAAATAAATAAGCAAAGATCCTCAGCATTTTAAATTAGAATAATGGAGAAAGTTAACTTAGCACAAAAATTTGATCATATACCCGATTATTGGAACCCTCGCATAGCCGGTGAATTAAATGGCCAGCAGGTAAAGCTCGCAAAGTTTAAGGGCGCTTTTGAGTGGCACCACCACGAGCACGAAGATGAGTTTTTCCTGGTGGTAAAAGGTAAGTTTGAGATGCACCTTCGGGATAAAGTGATCGAGCTGAAGCCGGGCGAGTTTTTAATCGTGCCACGTGGCGTGGAGCACAAGCCTGTTGCCAACGAGGAAGCCGAAGTGCTTATGTTTGAGCCAGCAGGAACTGTGAACACAGGTAACCTGGAAAATAGTGAACGCACCCGAACAAACCTGGAAAGACTGTAAGAAGAGCGGCCTGGCTGGTGCAATGTAGCAACTATGGCAAACGCTACACTTTGCCTGCCGCCACCTTAGGTGCTTTTACAAGGGTGGTTTTCAGGTTAAGCCGCACCAGGTCGCCCATGCATTTGCACTTTAAAAACTCTTTTGACTGATGGTGCTGCGCCAGCTCCTGCTTTAGCTGCTCTACTTTTTCGGGCGTAGAAATGGTATCGCTGCGCATTGCATCAATCAGGTCTTTTAGCCGGTAACGCGCTGACTTCAGCCGTCGGAACATCAGCGTACGCTCCTCGTTCTGGTACTGCTTCACCACATCCGGCTTCAGCAGGTCCATCACCAGGCCAACGATCACGTTATTGTCTTTGAAGAACTGCGGCAGGTACATCGTCTTTTTGCCTTCATAAGATTGTTGATCAAAATCGATGGGGCGCACACGGTACTGCTCGTCCTCAAAATCAGGAGTAACATCTACTACATAGTTATAAGAGCGCATGTCACCTAGCAGGCGCACAAAACAGCGTTCGTTAAACTTCACAAACTCTTTGGCTATCCGCACCTTGTTGGCGATCTTCCTGTTCACGTAATCCTTGATAAATACATCGCCAGGAATGCCGGCAATGTGCTCTTCAATAAGCGAGTCGCCCTCTACTAAATAGTTTATGCGGCTCGGAGAAAGTATGTGCTCCAGCTCCAGCCCGTAAATACGCGAGGCATCCGCTTTTTTCACATAAAAATAATCGTAGTTATCGTTCAGCTGGTTCATGATCTGCACCCGGAATGGATTGGAATTGCCAAAGGTACAGTAGTCGATGCGCGACACGTAAAGGTGCTCCATCACCGACATATCGCCGTCTGTTTTCAGCAATGCGTAGATCATCGTGAGGCCGCGGTTCAGTTCCTGCTGGGCATGCTGCTCATACATAACCGACTCCCATAGGGTATCGTGCCCCTGTTTATCATAATAAGGAAAGGTGTCAGAGTAGTGCAGCAGGTCTTCATAATGCACGGGCAGTTCTGTTTCACGGTCGTAGTGATGCAGGTACTTGCGCAAGCGTTCCGACACCGGGTAAAACAACTTCTTTTTGGAGATATACACCTATTTGCTAGAATTTAAAAGTATGGATCAGAAACCGGCACTTCGCCATGTGCTGTCATACGTACAACAGCCAAAACCTGCCTTCTCTTCAATTTCTAATTTTTAATTTTAAATATCTAATTTGAAGATGCTATGTTTCTAACAAATTGTTTTGGTTGAGCACCTGGAGCACGTCATTTTTATAAAAACGCCCGATAGGAATTTCTGTTTTGCCAATGTCAACGGCAGTAGCGGAAAAGGCCTGTATCTTATCCATCGCTACAATAAAGGAACGATGAATGCGCAGGAACTTATCAGTTGGCAGCTTCTCTTCTAAAAAGGATATTTTCTGGTAAGAGATGATCTCCTTCGTCTCCGTCTTCACCCGGATATAGTCTTTCAGACTCTCGATGTAAAGTATATCTGCCAGCATTACCTTCACCATTTTTTTATCAGCTTTCAGGTAAATAAAAGCTTCGTTGTACGATGCTGGCGTAGCTGCCGCAGGTGCAGGAGCCGATACAGCAGCAGGGGTACTGGCTTTAGCACTTTCAGGAGTAGTAACTTTTGATACAGCCTTAAGAAAACGCTCAAACGCAATGGGCTTTAGCAGGTAGTCCACGGCATTCAGCTCAAACCCCTCTACGGCATAATCGCGGTAGGCAGTTGTAAAGATAACTTTAGGAGGATGCGCCAGCGACTTCAGGAAATCAATACCTGTTAATTTTGGCATCTGTATATCCAGGAAAAGGAGGTCTACCTGTTCGTTTTGCAGACAACTGTACGCCTCCACCGCGTTGTTGCAACGGCATACAAGCTCCAGGTTATCCAGGCGGTTAACGAACGTTTCCAGCACATCCAGCGCCAGCGGTTCATCATCCACAATCATACATCTGATCTTCATAGTTTTGTTTTGTTACGATTTTCCGGTGCTGCTAAATTTTCAGGAAAGCGTTAGTTCCAGCCGTGCCGCATAACTATCGGGCTCATCCTCTACCTCAAGCACATACTGGTCTTCGTAGAGCAGTTCTAACCTGCGCTGTAAATTCTTCAATCCAATGCCGGATGCCAGGTCGCGGGTATTGTTACTGGCCTTTTCTCCGCACTTACAGTTCTCTACCAGTAGCACCAGTTTGTCGCCGGTCAGTTTCACATCTATGCGTATCCAGGCATTTTTAGTTTCGGTGCTCACTCCGTGCTTAAAAGCGTTCTCCACGAAGGGCAACAGTATAAGGGGGGCGATCTGGTTTCCGGCTATACTCCCGCTCTCGGTAAACTGTACATCTACCCGGGCACCGTACCGGATCCGTTCCAGGGCAATATAATTTTTGATGTAGTCCAGTTCTTTCTCAAGTGGCACTTTGGCGGCATTGGCATCGTAGAGCATGTAATCCATCAGGCTCGATAGCTTTAGCACTACCTCCGGGGCATTGTCAGCTTTTTTAAGCGTGAGCGAGTACAGGCTATTAAGGGTATTGAACAGGAAGTGCGGATGTATTTGCGCTTTCAGCAGTTTCAGTTCTGCCTCCAGCTTATCCTGTGTCAGGTTTTGTGCCGCTTTCTGATGACTGTACCAGTTTTTGAGTAGTGCAATAACCGCAGTAATGGCCACTACATAGTTTATGTTAACAATATTTTTGATGAACCTGAACACCGTCAGGTTATCTTCGGTGCAGGTGGTAGGGCAGAAAAGCGGGTGTATAAGAAATGGCAGCAGCACGAACTGCATCAGGGCACCAATGGCCACCATCAGTAAAAGCAGGTACACAAAAAACTCCAGGTAGCGTTTCTCAAGCAGGTATCGCGGCAGCAGGTAGTACATATTAAAATACACCAGGGCCATTTTGAATGGCAGCTCCACTAGCTCCACCATAAAGGCGTTGTAGTAATCATCGATGTAGCTGCCGTAAAGTAAACCAAAAAAGGTTACGTACACCGTCCAGAAGAACAGGTGCAGCACCAAACGGTTCTGCGTAATATTTCGCACATCCGGCAAGCTCCATGCTCTTTGCTCCAGCGCACTTGCTGTGCCCAACTTAATCTCCATTTTACAAAGTTATACTTTCTTCTGCTTGTCACCAGCTGTCTTTCAGCACTTTTAGACAGGTAGCCACACAAGTGGGCTCAATTACAATTTATACTTGCCCTAAAACTTTGGAGCCTATTCATAATTCCCGAACTACCTGTTAACTACCAGCCCCTTTTGAGAGTGGGGTGATGTAGTATGAAGACCTTTAAATCAAAGAGTAAATATTATAATCGAGATGTATTAATATTTAACTAAGTTCTTTATTTTTAAAAAAGTAAACAGTACCTCTTGTGCCCAAAAAGCCTATACCGATGTTTTAAAACGATACACTCACCTTATACTTTCAAACTACCCATTATGAGAAAACTAAACTTATTTATTCTCCTGCTTTTTACTTTTGTTGTTCAGGTAAGCACACAATCAGAAGCTCCTCCCCGGTAAAGCAAAGCGATCTTTGTAGAACTACTCGGCAATTAAAAGCCAGCTAAAATACCTGAAGCAGCTAAAGAAAATAACAGACATTAATTATGATTTACTAGATTGCCTATAGCTACTTCTACTCTATTTAACCTTATGAAAAACATCACAAAACTTATTGCTACCAAGGGCTTACTGATCATTTTATCGCTGTTTGTGATACTGCACTTTCTGATACTTTTTGGTGTAGTGCCTTATGAAATGGTATGGGGTGGCAGGCTGAAAGGTACTTCACAAATGATTGTGTTTGAATTGATATCTATTCTCATTAATGTTGCCATGCTTGCAGTTGTAGCAGCGGATTCCGGTATTTTAAACCTCAAAATAGACCGCAGAATTATTAAAGGACTCCTTTGGATCATGTTTGTGGTCTTCCTTTTGAATACGGCTGGCAATCTGCTTTCAAGTAATGAGTTAGAGAAGCTGTTGTTCACCCCTTTAACTGTACTACTTGCCTTATTCAGCCTGAGATTGGCAATAGACAAAATGCAAAAAAAAGGCAGCTATGAAACAGGGCACACTATCAACTAAACACCAACCACATCTGGCAACAGGTGGTGCAACCAGGCTTTAGCTACGCCAGCTTATCGGCTACACAAACAAGCAAGGCTTAAGAAATTTAGAATAAATTGAGAATAGCTGCAGAACACATGACTTCAAATAAAAAACTTGGTACTCCGGAAATTGATTCGATGTTAGAAATTTTGGAAAATCGTTTTAAGCAGACTCCTGAAAGGTTTATGAATCTGGATTGGTCTGACATCACATCAAAGCTTAAGCAAAACCCCGACAAATTATGGTCGCTTAACGAAATGGAAAAAACTGGTGGAGAGCCAAATTTATTGGAATACAATAAAGATCTGGATCAGTATATTTTTTGTGATTTCTCCAAAGAGAGTCCAAGTGGCCGAAGAAGCCTTTGTTATGATAGGAATGCTTTAGAAGCAAGAAAAAAATTTAAGCCGGCTGATAATGCCAAAGATGTGGCCCATAGTATGGGAGTGGATCTGATGAATGAAATGGAATATAAAAAATTGCAATCGATTGATGAATTTGATACCAAAACGTCGAGTTGGCTGGATACTCCTGATAGAATCAGAAAATTAGGAGGAGCGATTTTTGGTGACCGTCGCTATGGACAAGTTTTTATCTATCATAATGGCGCTGATTCCTATTACGCTGCAAGAGGATTTCGAGGAATAGTAAAACTTTAAATGACGCCCGTTGATATGTAAGACCATCACTCAAAAATCAATCTTAACATACTGAATCACAAAACTATACAGTCCTTTTTATAGCACAATTTAGCCTGCCTGTAAATTTGATTATTGAATGATTTGATAGATCCACCACAGTAGCAGATACTTACACTAAATACTTCAGCCCAAAAAGAGGTGTCTAAATTCAGATTCGTATACTTTAAAGTAACCTATATGGGTGTTACATATCAAGCAAGTGTGGTTTGTACCTAGGTTAAGATTGGTGTTTATGTATCTATTGAAAATTAATTACAAGGCTGATGGAAAAGAGACTTCATTCCTTGACAATGTCGGTGTTCATTTTCTTATTAACCCTAACAGCTTGTTCTAAAGAAGACACTGTTAGTCCAACCCAACTTACGCCGTCCCCTCCTGCTCCGCCAACACCAAATCCTCCTCCAACAACACCACCACCAGTCAATAACAGCGCTCCCATAGCGCGTGCTGGTAATGATACCACGATCTATGTTCCATTTAATTCACATGTTCTAAACGGAAACAAAAGTACAGATCCGGATGGTAACATTGTTACCTATAATTGGAGGTTTATTAAAGGACCTTCTGAGGTGCCACTAAATAATTTTAGCGATACGAAGGGCTCTGCAAGAGGGCTTTTTAATGTTGGTGACTATGAGTTTGAATTAACAGTTACAGATGCCTATAATTTAAAATCAAAAGATACGGTTACGGTTACTGTTGCTCAACCAACCTGTACTACTGCTAATAAGGAAGTGATTTTCAAGGACCTTACCTGGAGTTATCCCTGGCTGATGGAAACAGGTATTGGAAATCTTTTTTCGTTTCTGCCGGCTAACAGTTATATCAAAGACTTTTACATCAAAAGAGACGGATCTGATACGTGGGAAAAAATTATTAATGTTGACCTCGCTCCAAATAATACTGGCACCATACATACCTGGGAATTTTTTGAAGGAAGACTAATTATATATCCTAACTCTAATCAAACAGAAGACACTCCCGATGTAAAAGTTGAATATTGTAATTAAGCTAACTCCTTAGCTGCTATTTTTGATTTAGTCGCATTGTCAAAAATGAGAACCTGACTGTTAGCCGTATTTAAGCCTTACTTAAAAATAGAAATTATTTACTGGTATAGTTAGAAGTGTACACCCAACACAAACAGTTTCACCAAGAAGAGATGATCAGAAAGCCCACCAGGTAGTTATCAGAACTATCACCCGCCATCTATGCCTTACCCATCTAGGAGGGGCAGTCAATTCAAGATATGGGTTAAGAATAACAATTTTCAAAATAGTTCTGATGTAACACTGTTTAGGTGTTGACCTTCTCAGTTATTTAAAAATAGTACTAAATTTTGATTAAATTTTGCAACAACATCCGTTTATCCTTCTATATTTGGTAGGATAAACGGATGTTTACGCATATCCACTAGTTGGGTGTAATGTATAATTTATAAATGTGGAAGATAATGGCTTTATGACATTAAAACTATAACCCATATGAGACATGTCTTAAAAGTAGTTGCCAGTTTTGTTTTGCTATTAACCATTTCATCTTGCTCCAAAGAAGATATTGGGGTACAAACGGTGTTAAAAGGACATGTTTCGGATAATATTAGAGGTATAAATATCGAAGGCTACAAAATCGAGTTAATAAAAAGCTGGAGAAGCTGCGAGAATTTTATGTGTGGATTGAATTCTGAGGAAGTGGCTACGACATATACTGATGAAAATGGGGATTATTCAATTACGTTTAATTATAAGTTAAAGGAAGGTGAAAGGTACACCCTATCTGAGCAGTACTACGGAAGCCCCTATTACCCTGAATATTCAAATCAAATAGAAATTGTTTCAGGTGAGACCAACACAGTAGACATTAATGCTTGGAAACCTGTCGAATTGAGGTTGAATGTGGCAGTTTTGAATAATATTAGTCCACCGTTGATGATTAGAAACGAAATTGACGATAGTAACACCGCATTTCTCAACACTGAAAATATCTATGAACAAGACATAACTAAAACTTATACTTTAAGGTCTAAGCCTAATACAGCTATAAAAATTATTTTCTGGTATTATACTGGAGATAACCCTTTTCGAACTTTACATCAAAAGACTTTTGTGCACCACACTTCTTTAGATGATGTAAATATATTAAGCTATATGATTGATTGCTCCACTTTTTAAGGAATTAAAAGCATCACTTCACCCAATACGGCACGGGCTTTAAGCTTCGGCTATGCCTCACCACATTATGCACGATCCGCTAGGATTAATCATCAGTAATAAAACCATGAATGTGAAAAGTGAAAATCTGGTTAGGCTAAAGGCTTATGGTGGAGCAATGTGTATGTTTATTGCTTTGATTATACAGGTAATCTGGATAAATGCATTCAACGCTGGTGGAACACATGAAGAGAGGTTAGCCATCTTCAATAACTTTTTCCCTAAATTTCTCCACGGTGGCTATACTTTGACTTTTGTAAGTATAGGTTTATGCATCGTAGCAGTTGTGCTAAGTAACATCGCTATCAAACTACCAACTGTATGGAAAATCATCTCACTAATCACTTTGATTATTAGTGTGTTTCTACTGCTTCTGAATTTGTATCAGTTATTGTAGATGAACAATCTTTAAAAATGTTTTAACCTAATCACATCTAAATGTTAGCTACGCCATCATTTAGGCAAAGCCCAATCCGTTGTGCTTAATTCGTAAATCCAAATCATGAAAAGAAAAGCCCTGAGGTTTTTGATTAAATTTTTAGTAGTTAATTCTGTCATCTATCTAATTGCAGCTTTTACATTGACTTACTGGCCTATTTCAAAAATTGAAAACAGGAAGAATTATGATTTCTCTTCTGTTAGGGAAAGTGCAAGTCATGAGGCTTCTGCAAAAGAAGTTTGGATCAAGCTAAGAGATGGAAAAGAGATTTTTAGCAGAGTTTATGATGGGAAGACAAAGGATGTACTGATTTTTTTACACGGCTCTGGTTCTGATAGTAGATACTTAAGCAAAGCCAGCAAGCATTTCGCTGATTTAAGTCTATTCACCGTCATTACCCCAGACCTAAGAGGGCATGGAAGAAACTCTGGAACCCGAGGAGATATAGATCATATAGGGCAGTTAGAAGAAGACCTCGAAGATATTGTGAGGTATGCAAAGGAAAACCTTCACGCTGAAAAAATCATCCTTACGGGGCATTCTTCCGGAGGTGGATTAGCCTTAAGGTATCTGGGAAACGACAGACTCACTAAAGTGAATGGCTCCATCATGTTTTCGCCATACCTTGGTTACAAATCTCCTACACTTAGGCCAGGAAACGGTAATTGGGTCACTGTTTCAGTAAAGCGGTTTATTGGGCTCTCAATGTTAAATAATATTGGTATGAATGGTTTTAACGGGCAACCGGTACTGTTTTTCAACCGAGCATCAGAATGGAATGATAGCCTGCAGGTTGCCAGCTATTCGTATCGGATGGCAATGAGTATGGACCCTAAAGACTTTAAAGCTGATATTAAAAATATTTATGTGCCAACCCTGGTGTTGGTTGGAGGGGATGATGAGAGTTTTTATCCAGATAAATTTGCAGAGGTTTTTTCTACATCAGATTATGCAGAAACACATGTTATTAAAGGAATAGCTCATTTGGCTGTTATTGATAACAGTGAATCATTGAGCAAAATTAGAGCTTGGCTAGGCAATTTGAATCAGAAAATCAACTAAGCACAACAAAAGCGAAATCTCATACATGTATTTTAGCCCTACCGTTACCTACAAGCTGAAAATGTCAACCTTCACAGAAATTTCAAAATTTTTCAGAACTGAATATCCACTAAATCAACATGGACTAGAAGAACTATTCTCATTGTTTAAAGTAGGAAAACATAAAAAAGGAAGTTTGTTACTTCAAGCAAATACCAAAGAGAAACAACTTCGATTTCTCAACAAAGGAATAGTAAGGGAATATTATTCTAATGAAGGAAAAGAAGTGAATATTAATTTTTACGTAAAACCACACTTTATTTCTGATTTATTGGCGTTCAGTCAAAACTCTAATACAAAAAGAAATCAAGAGTGTCTTTCTTCTACAGAAATTTTGAGTATTGAAAGACAGCCTTTTCTGGATTTATTAGAAAAATATCAATGTGGCAGATCCTTTGTTGATTCATCATTTCAAAAATTATTAAAACAAAAGGAAATGCTTGAATATAACCGTATTACGAAAAATCCAGACGAATTATATAAAGAACTATTTATTTATAGACCTGAATGGTTACAATCTATTCCACAGTACCATATTGCATCATACTTGAATGTGACTGCGGAAACACTAAGCAGGATAAGGAAACGTATTTCTTGATTTGAATCAATGGGAAAGATACATTTTATAGAGTTTTTTGCATTAAACTAAAGCCCATAAAATGTTAAAAATTCATCATATCAGGAATGCTTCTATGATCTTGGAAACAGAGAAAGACATAATTCTAATTGACCCAATGCTTGGAGAACAAGGAGTAATGCCAACTTTCACGCTTTTTAGGCACAAAGCAAAAAGAAACCCTACAGTTCCTCTCCCTGATAATTGCAATCTGATACTTGAAAAAGTAACGCATTGTTTAATAACACATCAACATCCAGATCATATTGATAGCAAAGGAGTTCAGTTCTTGATTGAAAAAAACATTCCTATTACTTGTAGTATAAAGGATGAAAAAGCATTAATGAAAAGAGGGTTAAATGTTGTTCAAGCTTTAAAACACTGGGATAATCAACCCTTTTTAGGAGGCACCATTGAAGGTATCCCAGCTAGACACGGTTACGGATTTGTGGCTAAACCAATGGGAAATGTAATTGGCTTCTACATAAAACTACCTGATCAAAAATCGATTTACCTAAGTTCAGATACAATTTATACAGATGCTGTCGATAAGGTTTTAAAAATTTATAACCCGGAAATCAGTGTTTTAGCTTGTGGGGCTGCTCAGTTCGATTTGTTTAAACAGCTTATTATGAATGTCGAAGATATTCTAACATTTGTAAAAAACACTTCAGGCAAAGTCATTGCAAACCATATGGAATCTATAAACCATTGTCCATTAACTAGAGTGGAGTTAAGAAGAATATTGACAAGTAATGGATTAATAAATAAAGTTTTTATTCCAGAAGATGGTGAATCAATAACTATAGATTAAGCCTGTAGGCAACACTGTATAAAAATAATAGCGGTTTTAGTGTTTAGTGAAAAGTGTATATTTTTTCCCATTAAATTTAATATTACTTTGACAGCTAAGAATTTAAAATTCGCTACTATTCATACACGAAACCGTGATAAACGCTAAAAATAAAACATATGAAAAACTTATACTTATTACTAATTATCGAGCTTTTCTTCACATCGTGTAACAAAGGAGACACTGTTGCTCCCGAACAAGGCCTTTCATTAACAGTTCGGATTTAGTTTCTGCTAATAAGTTTAACATTGCTAAACCTTCACATACTATAACCGAGAACGCATTCTCCGTTCCTTAAAATCAACGAATGCAGCAATTAGAAAAAGAAAGTTATCTCGGAAATACCAGGAACAAACTGATCAATAACCAAGGCGTTTCTATTATAGAAACTGAATATAAGCAGAAGGTATCTGAAAATTGGCATTCTCATCAAAATGCCCACATCACTTTATTTTTAAAAGGAGGAACAATTGAAAAGAGGAAGAACGAAATTCATTCCGTTACTTCAGGTTCAATTTTATTTTATCATAGTGATGAATTGCACTTGAATCAAAATACACTGTTCCCTTCAAGAAATATCAATATTGAATTTGACGAAGCATTTATAAAGAACTTTGAAATTACAGAAGAGACATTAAAAAATGCAACTGCAAATGCTACCAAAACAAAATTATTGATCCTGAAAATTTACCAGGAGTCCTTATTAAAGGACTCTTTTTCAGATGATTCAATAAGTATGTTGCTTTCTAGTTATGCTGAAAACAAAAATTATTTAGAGCAGTTTTCTAAATGCCCAAGTTGGGTAAAACTTCTGTATGACTTGCTGAATGATTGTTGGTTCGAAAATATAAGCTTAAAAGACCTATCAAAAACTTTGAATATTAATCCCATTTCCATTTCGAAGCACTTCCCAAGATATTTTGGCTGTACGTACGGCGAATATATGCGGAGATTGAAAGTAGATAGGTCTATTAGTTTGATTCAAAAATCATCAGATTCTCTAACTGATATAAGCCTTGCATGTGGTTTTTCAGACCAAAGCCACTTTATTAGAACATTTAAACAAGAGACGGGGTTTTTACCCAAAAATTTCAAAAAATTATAACCTCACAGGCAAATATCATTCTATTTAAGGACCGTTTTGCACTCTATTTTTACAATTAATAAATTGTTTTATACAAAAAAATAGAAATAAAAATGGAAACAACTACCCTAAGACAAAGAGTTTTAACCGCTTCTATAACAAAAATTATTCTTGGTATTCTTGTCTGCTTTATCGTATTTATACTCTCTCAACAAGTAGCCGCAAAAATTCTTGATTTAACGCCGCTAGATAGAAATTTCAGAAACCTGGTTAAAGGCATTGTTTCCTCCATAGCTGTTATATATACCTGTATTTCATTTTATAAAGTCATTGAGAAAAGAGCAATAGCCGAACTGAATACAAAACATTTGGCAAAAAATGTTTTACTCGGCGTACTAGTAGGTACTGTTTTACAGTCTTTAACAATTCTTGTAATTTCTTTATTTGGCGGCTTCAAGATCCTTTCAGTCAATCCGTTTTCTAATATGATCATACCTTTTACGGTTGCATTTACGGTTGCCATATTTGAAGAAATTTTGATGAGAGGAATTATTTTTAGAATTACAGAAGAAAAATTGGGCAGTTACATTGCCCTGTTTATTTCTGCTCTCATTTTTGGATTAGTTCACCTTGCAAATCCCAATAGTACGCTCATTTCTGGATTATCTGTGGTTGTGGCAGGTTTTCTGTTTGGTGTTGCCTATATTTATACAAGAAATTTATGGTTCCCGATCGCTATTCATTTTGCCTGGAATTTTATGCAATCAGGCGTATTTGGAGCTGTTACTTCGGGAAATGAAAAAACAAGCAGTTTGTTAACGACCGAGTTGTCAGGAAATCAATTAATTACTGGTGGCGCATTTGGCCCTGAAGGAAGTATCCAGGCTATTATTTTCTGCCTGATTGCTACAATTTTACTATTTTTAATAAGCAGAAAAAACCTGATTAAGCCTTACTGGAAAAATTGAGATAGCCCATAACAAGGTATTGCCATAAGCGGAGTTAAACGGCTTCGGTTGGACTGATCGGCAAAACCTGATCTGTTGGCATAAAATCTAAATAGAATTAGATGATTGGAATTTTATTAGAACTTGCTATTTCCTGGATCCTACTTCGGATAATAGAAAATGAAAGTATTCTGGCATTAGGGTTCCTTCCAATTTTAAAAAGATTCAGACAGTTCCTAAATGGTTTTCTCGTTACCTGCATTTTATGTATTAGCCTACAACTTTTAGAAAGCACCTTAAAATCTTCAGAGTGGATTATTAATTCAGACGCTAATACAAATTTGATTTTGAGTTCATTCTTTTGGGATCTCAAATCTGTAGTAACCGAAGAACTTTTATTTCGTGGAGCTCTTCTCTACATTTTGATCAAGAGAATTGGATCTTCAAAAGCTATATTGTTATCTGCTATGGCATTTGGAATTTATCATTGGTTCTCCTTTGGAATATTTGGTAATATAGTCCCGATGGTAGTGGTTTTTATCGGAACCGGATTAATGGGTTATGCCTGGGGATTAACTTTTTCAAAAACAAATTCTATTGCGATGCCGATCGGATTTCACCTTGGCTGGAATTTTACATTTAATACAATTTTTTCAAAAGGACCCTTAGGTGAAGGATTACTAATTTTAAGTAATGATAAAGTAATTTCTAGCTGGTTCTCCTTACTTGGCTTATTAGTTGTTCCACTCTTGCTATTGGTCTTCGTAAAATTCCTAAACCAATCATCTCAAATAGACAAAGTATGAACGTGAGTAAAAGTCACGAGGAGCGTATTGCAAAAATGACATTTGCCTCGGTGTTTCCCCACTACCTTTCAAAAATAGAGAAGAAAGGTAGAACGGAAGCGGAATTATATCAAGTGATTGAGTGGCTTACCGGTTACAATGAGGAAAAGCAGAAAGAACTAATCGATGAAAAAGTGACATTTAAAATATTCTTTCAAAATGCTTCTTTAAACTCCAATGCTCACCTTATTAAGGGTGTAATTTGTGGCTATCGCGTAGAAGAAATTGAGAATCCTTTAACACAACAGGTAAGGTATTTAGATAAGTTGGTAGATGAGTTAGCGAAAGGGCGTAAAATGGAAAAGATCTTCCGGGTTGCTTAAACAATTATATAGTAATTTTGCTCTTGTATACATTCACCTCGATCTCCCTTGAGGTGAGAGCTAAAGTGCAGATCAGAGAAAAAAAGCTACGATCTTAATTTGACGAAGATAGCATTCCAGCTTCAGTTAATACGTTCTATCCAACTTTCCCCTCACAACAACTCCTTCCCCGGATCCCAGAACAGCTTATCAAACTCCACCACCTGGTTATCCTTTACCTGTACCCCTTCCTGCTCCAGCCGTTCCTGCATGGCATTGGGCGCATCGAAATGCTGACTGCCAGTTAGCATACCTACCCGGTTTACCACTCGGTGCGCTGGTATCTGCGTCATGGGGTGTGAGGCGATCAGCGCCCAGCCTACCATTCTGGCCGAGCCTTTTGCCCCCAGGTAGCTGGCAATAGCGCCATACGAGGTAACCCTACCCTCAGGTATCAGTTTTACTACTTCGTATACATTCTGGAAAAAATTTTCCTTCTTATTTTCCTGGCTCATATCCGGATTTATTTCGCCTTAAAACTGTTTAAACATTAAAATAAGCTGTTTGTCGGGTCTAACACTCGTTTGGTAGAGGATGCCCCGATGTTGCTTTTGTTTAACCCCAGTAGTAAGTAACTTTAAACTTTTATCAACTTGAATAGTCTAAAACAAGCTGGCTTGTTTTAGTGCTTGTTAGCAAGTCTTGTAAAAATAAGGCATTACATTAAAAGAACCCCGAACAAATTTACATGAGTAAAACTATCAAAACCATACTTATACTAGTAGCGGTTACATTAGTAGGCTACCTGCTATACTCCAAGATCTTTAAAAATGATGCTCAGGACCCAGCAATAAGCGGTGGCGGCCCGATGGCTCAGAAAGTAGCTGTTGATGTATACGTGGTATCCCCTTCAGCTTTCCAGAACAAGATCTCGACTACGGGCACGGTGCTACCCAACGAAGAAGTGGAACTTCGCAGCGAGGTTGCAGGAAAGGTAACTAACATCCAGTTTACCGAAGGAAGCCGCGTGCGCAAAGGTCAGTTGCTGCTAACTGTAAATGCCCAGGAAATGCAGGCACAGTTGCAAAAGCTGCAATCTAACCAGAAACTGTACCGCGACATGGAACAGCGCCAGCGCACCCTGCTCGAGAAAGACTACATCAGCCGGCAGGAGTACGACCAGGTAAGCAATCAACTGGCAACCGCCACCGCCGATATACAGGCGCTGAAGGCATCACTTGCCAAGGCGTATATCCGTGCTCCTTTTGATGGCGTGATCGGTTTGCGCCAGGTAAGTGAAGGCAGCTACGTATCTGCGAACACACCTATCGCCCAGATCGTGGACATCAGCCCTGTGAAAGTAGAATTCTCGATACCGGGCCGTTACAGCCAGATGGTAAAGAAAGGCGATAAGATCACCTTTACCTCCGAAGGCAGCCCAACCGAATACGAAGCTACTATTTATGCCACTCAACCTATTATAGACCCTGCCACCCGCACCATGCAGGTGCGCGCCATTTACGATAACAAGAACGAGGAAGTAAAACCTGGTGCTTTTGTGAAAGTGAACCTTGGCCTTAAAGAAGTAGAAGAAGCTATCCTGATCCCAACGGAATCGATCATACCGGAGGCTACCGGCCATAAGGTATTCCTGGCAAAGGGCGGAAAAGCCGTACCGCAGATGATCAAGATCGGGCAACGTTCCGAAACCATGATCCAGGTACTGGAAGGCCTTGCCCCCGGCGATACCATCATCCAGTCCGGGGTATTGCAGGCGCGCCCAGGTGCTGACCTGACTATCCGAAAGGTAAAAAACGGTAAGTAAGCCGACCTTTAACAGTTGAAATCCTCAGGATGCAGCGCCCTGAAGCATACATAACAAACAGGTATAGCAGACTGTTCTTACAATAAATTCAGCGTATACCTAAGATACTGATTACTAATTCAATTTATGGCAAGTTTATCATCCATAAGTATAAAACGCCCGGTACTGGCCATCGTGATGAGCATCACGATCATTGTGTTCGGTATCATCGGCATCTCTTTTCTGGGCGTACGCGAGTACCCCAGCGTTGACCCTCCTATTGTAAACGTATCTACGAGTTACACAGGTGCCAACGCCGAAACCATCGAGTCGGAGATCACAGAACCGCTTGAGGAATCTATTAACGGTATTGCCGGTATCCGAACGCTTACATCCAGTAGCCGGGAAGGTAGCAGCAACATTACTGTAGAGTTTAAGCTGGGCATTGATATGGAGGCAGCCGCCAACGATGTCCGTGACCGAGTGGCCCGCGCCCAACGCAGGCTCCCTGACAACGCAGATCCTCCTACTGTTTCCAAAGCCGATGCTGATGCAAACCCTATCATATTTGTAGGTATAAAAAGCGCTACCCGTTCCTTGCTCGACCTTTCGGCCATTGCACAGGATGTGTTTAAGGAGCGTTTACAAACCATACCGGGCGTTAGTTCCGTGGATATCTGGGGCGAGAAACGCTATTCTATGCGCCTGTGGCTGGACCCTGATAAGTTAGCTGCCCAGCGCATTACACCTATAGAAGTACAAACTGCCCTGGCCCGCCAGAACCTTGAACTGCCTTCGGGTAGAATTGAGGGTGCCACCACCGAGCTTTCGGTGCGAACTATGGGCCGTATTTCTACTGCCGAAGAGTTTAACAACCTTATCATCCGGGAGGATGCTGACCGCCTTATCCGTTTTGCTGATATCGGGCACGCGGAACTGGCCCCCGAAAACGAAAAATCTATCCTCCGCCGTGATGGTATTCCTATGGTGGGTGTGGTACTTATACCGCAGCCGGGTTCTAACCAGGTCGAGATTGCCGATGAGTTCTATGTGCGCTTAGAGCAGATCAAGAAAGACCTGCCAGAGGACATTGAAACCGTTATCGGTTTCGACAATACCGAGTACATCAAGGCCTCTATCTCGGAGGTAAAGGAGACCATTTTTGTTGCCTTCGGACTGGTGGTTATCATCATTTTCCTGTTCCTGCGCGACTGGCGTTCTACGGTTATTCCGGTAGTAGCCATACCTGTTTCCCTGATCGGAGCCTTCTTTATCATGTACCTCATGGACTTCTCCATCAACGTGCTCACGCTGCTGGGTATCGTGCTGGCCATTGGTCTGGTTGTGGATGATGCCATTGTAATGCTGGAGAATATTTATGCCCGGATTGAAAATGGGCAGCAACCCATGAAAGCTGCCAAAAAGGGCTCCGAAGAGATATATTTTGCCATTATTTCGACTACTGTAGCTTTGGCTGCGGTATTTATGCCGGTTATCTTCCTGGAAGGTATAACAGGCCGCTTATTCCGTGAATTTGGTATCGTAGTAGCTGGCTCTGTTATTATCTCTTCATTTGTGTCGCTGACGCTTACGCCAATGATGTGCTCGCGCATGTTAAAGCATCGTGAAAGGCCAAACTGGTTTTACCGCAAAACAGAGCCATTCTTCACGTCCCTTACCAACGGTTATCGCAGCAGTTTAGAGAGTTTTATGCAGGTGCGCTGGGTGGCGTTTGTAATTGTACTGATAGCTGGAGGTCTGATCTTTATGTTCATGAAAACCTTGCCATCAGAGCTTGCCCCCGACGAAGACCGTAACGGTTTACGTGTAATGGTAACAGGTCCTGAAGGTGCTTCTTATGAGTTCATGGACGAGTATATGGGCGAACTGACCCAGATCGTGAACGACTCAATACAGGGGATAGATAACCTTGTTGCCATGACCTCACCGGGTTTTGCAGGCGGTGGTTCTAACTCCGGTTTCCTGCGCGTAAAGCTGGTAGACGCGGACAAGCGTAATATGTCGCAGCAAGAGATCGTGGATAAGATATCCGGACTCACTAACCAGCTTACTGGCGCACGTGCTTTTGCCTCCGGCGATAAAGGACTGGGTGGCGGACGTGGTTCCGGTCAACCGGTGCAGTTTGTGGTGCAGTCTCCGGATGGATCTAAGCTGCGCGATATTATCCCTCAGATTATGGATGCCGCACGCCAGGACCCAACCTTTGGTTTTGTGGATGTGAACCTGAAATTCAATAAACCTGAAATACGCGTTGAGATCAACCGCGAAAAAGCCCAGGCAATGGGTGTGAGCGTACGCGATGTTGCCCAGACCTTACAGGCAGGATTGAGTGGTCAGCGTTTCGGATACTTTATCAAAGACGGAAAGCAGTACCAGGTAATAGGTCAGGTTGCACGTGAGAACCGTGCTGCCCCTATTGACCTGCGTAGTCTGTATGTTAAAAGCAATACCGGTGAACTTATCCAGTTGGATAACCTGATTGATTTAAGTGAGGAAAGTGCGTCTCCGCAGCTGTACCGTTACAACCGTTTTGCAGCAGCCACTTTTAGTGCTTCCCTTGCCAAGGGCAAAACCATCAGCGACGGACTTGCCGCCATGGATGCCATTGCCGATAAGGTGCTCGATGATTCCTTCCAGAGAACGCTGGCAGGCCAGTCGCGTGACTTCTCCGAAAGCTCCGGCAGTTTACTGTTTGCGTTCCTGCTGGCACTTGGCCTGATCTACCTGGCGCTATCTGCGCAGTTCGAAAGTTTCCGTGACCCATTCATCATTATGTTTACGGTGCCACTTGCCCTTGGAGGAGCCTTAATCAGTATCTGGTATTTTGATCAGACGCTCAACATCTTCAGCCAGATCGGTATGATCATGCTGGTGGGTCTGGTAACTAAAAACGGTATCCTGCTGGTAGAATTTGCCAATCAGCGCAAAGAGGCTGGACTCAGCAAACTGGAGGCAGCTACCGATGCAGCAGTACAGCGTTTCCGCCCTATCCTGATGACGTCACTGTCTACGATACTTGGTACGCTGCCAATTGCACTTGCCTTAGGTGCCGGTTCAGAAAGCCGTGTATCGATGGGTATCGCCGTGGTGGGAGGTCTTATTTTCTCTACTGGCCTTACGCTATACGTAATTCCGGCAGTTTACTCTTATTTCTCATCAGCAGAAGCCAACCTTGCCGGTAAGCACACTGAGGAGGAAGATGATGAAGACGAACAAGAAGTAATTCAGCGTCAGGAGCCTGCTCTCATAAAATAATAATCTCACAAACCGACTATAATATAACCCTTGGATAAACTATTCATGTTTCCAATTAGAACCACAGTGCTTCTGCTTGCCGTGGCAGCGTTACTATTACCTGGTAAAGCCTTTAGTCAGGAAAAACTTACCCTGCAGGAGGCAATCCAAATTGGACTAGAGAAAAACTATGACATCAGAATTGCTGATAAGCAGGATGATATAGCAGCTAATAACGTAACACTCGGAAATGCTGGTTTCCTGCCAACGGCAGATGGCCGCATCAGCAGGGACTTTACAAACAATAACATCCGGAACCAGTTTGAAAACAACCCACCACGCGAGGTAAACGGGTCAAAGACAAATGTTACCAATGCCAGTGTGTTGCTTAACTGGACTGTTTTTGATGGTGGTCGTATGTTTATTGAGTATAACCGTTTGCAGGCGCTTGAAAAGTCCGGAAAGCTTTTCACTAAAGCGACTATCGAAAACACTGTTGCCGATATATCGGATGCATATTACCAGGTAGTAAGGCAGGCCCGTAAGATAAAGGCCATTGAGGATGCCATTGCTATTTCGGAGCAGCGCGTGAACATGACGCAGGAACAATACAACGTAGGCGTAAGCCCCAAAGTAGAGATACTGCGTGCACAAGTTGATTATAATGCCGACAAATCTGATCTGCTTCGCCAGCAGGAATCGCTTCGGAACGCAAAAATAGACCTGAACCAGCTCTTAGGCCGGGACCCGAACATCAACTTTACCCCAGCTGATTCTATCATTGTGGATAAGACCCTGAATGTAACGCTTGAAGATGCTGCCTTGATTTCTAATAACCCTAGCCTGCAGCGTATACAGGTGGAGCGCGACATTGCCATTTACGACCTGCGCCAGGCACGGGCCCAGCGTTTGCCAGTAATTGGCCTGGCAGGGAGCTATGGCTATAACCGCTCTTTACAGGACCCGGTTATATTTGGTAACACCGTGGGCACAAACGAAAGTAAAAGAGTGGGATTTAACTACGGTGTAGTGTTATCTGTCCCTCTTTTTAACGGTTTTAACATTAACCGGCAGGTTCAGAACTCCCGCATTACCATAGAAACAACCACGCTGGCATTTCAGCAGGAACAGAACAGGCTGGAGTCAGAACTGGCGCGTGCTTACAGCCAGTATGTGAACCGGCTTGAGCTACTGGAGCTAGAGGAAACAAATATGATTTTAGCCCAGCAGAACGCCGAGATTGCGCTGGAACGCTACCGCTTAGGATTATTAACTGCAATAGAATTACGCGAAGCACAGCGCAATCAGTTAGTGGCCGAGAACAGATTAATTGATATTCGCTATGAGGCCAAAGCCGCTGAAACAGAGATCAAACGCTTAAGCAGCTCCTTATTACAGGAAAGCCCACTGTAACCAATACCTGCTTAATAACGATATTGCATATTCAAGTATAAAAGTATAGCCATGGCTATACTTTTATCGTTTCAGGCAGTAGCTGCTCATCAAAAATTAAACATGGAACTAGAGCTTTTCCAGGTATTAGGCATTTCACTGGGGCTGGGACTACTTGTAGGCCTGCAGCGACAGCATGAGAAATCTGAACTGGCTGGCATTCGCACTTTCCCGCTGATTACTCTTTTCGGTACAGTATCGGCGTTGCTAGCCGGCACGTTTGGCGGCTGGGTGGTAGCTGCCGGCCTTATAAGTATGGCGGGGCTGGTAGTAGTCGGGAATGTGATGAAAAGCAAAGAACCGCCTTTTAGCCCGGGACTGACCACAGAGGCCGCAGCCCTCCTGATGTATGGCGTGGGTGCCTACCTGGTATTAGGGGAAAGTGCCGTAGCAATTGCCATAGGAGCCACAACCGCTGTCCTGCTCCACTTAAAAGAAACCCTCCACCGGTTCGTGGCCCACATCGGTGAAAAGGACCTGAAAGCGATCATGCAGTTTGTTGTCATCTCGCTGGTGATACTCCCTGTTCTTCCGGATAAAACATATGGGCCATACGAGGTACTTAACCCCCACAACATCTGGTTAATGGTGGTGCTGATTGTTGGCATCAGCATGCTGGGATATTTTGCTTACAAGGTTTTCGGGCAAAAAGCGGGCACTGTACTGGGCGGGGTTCTTGGTGGTCTGATATCAAGCACGGCCACTACAGTTAGCTACGCAAGGCGTACAAAAGACTTTAAAAGCAGCACATCGTTAGCCACCCTTGTCATTTTTATTGCTTCGGTGGTATCAGTGGGCCGGATAATGGTGGAGATATCGGTAGTAGCTCCTGATACAGTTCCTGTTGTGGTCCCTCCTATTGCGGCGCTTTTTTTATTGATGCTTATACTTGGCGTTGTCACCTACTTCTTCAAAAACAGCGAAAATGAGCGTATGCCGGAGCAGGGAAACCCTGCTCAGCTTAAAACAGCGCTGATCTTCGGAGCTGTTTATGCTGCCGTAATACTGGCAACTGCTTTTGCAAAAGACTACTTCGGCAGCAGTGGTTTGTATATAGTAGCTGTTATCTCCGGACTCACAGACGTTGACGCAATCACCCTCTCCACTTCAAGATTGATGGGTGTGGGTAATGTAACGTTGCATAATGGCTGGCGTGTTATACTTGTAGCAGCGCTTTCTAACCTTGCTTTTAAAGGCGCGCTGGTTGCTTTCTTAGGTGAACGCCGGGTATTTTACAGAATAGCCTTTTTGTTCGGAACAGTGTTGGCTGGCGGGGCTGCCATTCTCTGGCTCTGGCCAAAAAACTTTAATATTTTGCATGACCTACTTTAACCTGATGGCAACTGGTTAAACCGCCCCAGCTATAGCGGCTTTACTTAGTTTGTGTTAGTGATAAAGTATTGGCCTGTATTAATGCTGTCTACCAGGTCCTGAATAGTTTTGGTACCAAACACATTTAACAGGTGATCACGATAAGCTTTGATATCGTTGTGTAACGGGCAAGGGTGTTTATCGGAGCATTGCTTCATGCCCATTCCGCACTTCTTAAATGCTTCCAGGCCATCAATCATACGGATCACTTCCAGAATATTAATGGTTTTAGCGGGCCGGTGAAGAAAAAAGCCCCCTCCAGGCCCTTTGGTAGAAGCTATTACTCCTTTTCGCACTAAGTCCTGTAAAATCTTGCCTGTAAAGTGGCCGGGAAGGTCCAGTTCCTTTGTAACTTCCTTTACCCCTACCCTATGCCCCTGCGCATCATTCATGGCAATGTATACGATGGCACGCAAAGCATATTCTGTTGTTTTGGATAACATTCTTCTTTAATTTTTCCGATTGCAAAGATATTATATCCTGTCAAGTTGCTGCATTCGCTGTTTACTTATCCGGCTTGCTGCCAGCAATCACATCCTGTAGATTATACTTACACCACCCCGGCTAAGGAAGCATTTCAATCAGGCAACAGTATAATAGGTTGTTCTATAAAAAAACCCGGTTATATGTCAGTTGTTTATTTTTGGATACGTGAGATGGTTTAAGCTGCGCGCTTTGTACAGCAGCACCTGAAACACATTGGCTGCATAAAGAAAAGCTGCGATATTGAAACCGATGGCACCCCCAAGTATGATCTGCTGCCACCTCAGAAACACCCCGGCCAGTAACATTACAAACCCGGCCAGGTAGCTGATATTCTGCCAGCGCAATAATGCAGGGCTATAAAGCTCCTCCGAAAGGGAAGTATTGCATTTCCGTTTGTGGTCTTCGTAAGTATGTACACTCCCCAGGATGGGCAGTATTTTAAAAGTTTGCCCCAGCAGAAGAGCAGTTACAGATCCGAGGAAAACAGTTAGCCCATATACCAGGTAAAGGGACGATAACACGGACTGCGGCAGCCCAAGATCACTAGTAACTACAAACAACAGCACCAGCGGCAAAAGCAGTAATGCCAGCGCCACAAAGATCTGTCGCGTGCCAGGATGCAGTTTTTTACGCTTCCCATTCTTAAGGGCATCCAAACAAGACAACAGGAACAACACTATGCCTGCCATTACCAGGGCTGCATATAGCATCCAAAATCCAAAGCCGAACACCATATGGTCTAACATAAAAAGCAGCAGCCCGGCATTGATGCAGTTGTAAGACCAGGCCAGTTTACCGGTAGCCACCGGATGCGCTAGCAGGAACCCGGGAATCAGTTTAGCGCCTATACCAATAAAGAGCAGCAGGAACCAGCCAGCCATACCGATATGAGAATGTAACTGAAGGTAATGCACATGCTCCTGGGGCAGAAAAGCAATAGTGAAGTTCAGCGCCATCAGTAAGCCTATAAGCCCTGTGACCAATAGCCACAGCGCCGCTGTAACAATAAAGTCAGCCTCAATAGTCCATTTCGGAGCTTTGCGGGCCGTTTGGACCACATTTATATTGAATACCAGAAAAGCCAGGAACAACAAACCAGCTCCCAGTTGCATTACCCAGCCAGCCTGGAAATACCAGAAGGAGTATGCCAGCAGAAAAGTGCCACTACCGAGCAGGGCAAAGGTGATAGCTGCTAACTTTTCGCTGTATAACCTGCCATCGAGTACTACAGGCAACAACTGGTACAGTATTCCGAAAATGAGCATCGTGGCCCAGCCTAAAACCGCTACATGTGTAAGCGTCAGTAACTTTGGATGGAAATAATGTCCGCCAAATGCATCTGAAGAAAAGAGGAGCAGCACACTGAGTACTATAAAAGAAAGAGCAGCGAAAGCGTAATGCGGTAACACAAGCCAAGTAGATGGCGCATTGGAAACAGAAGCTTTTTGCATGGCGAGGTCACTGTTTACAGGTTTGCAGATGTACTTCAGCTGGCCCGGCTATCTTAACAAGACCTGGTCCAGAATTCAGGTGAAAAGGTGTCCTTTTTTGGCAGGTGATTGTGCTCCAGCAGCTTTCCTGTTAGCTGCAGTTCATCCGCCTGCACAACGGTCTGCAGATAGGGAAACAGCTCCCGCTCCTCCCAGCGAATGTGATCTACCAGATCCTGCTGCAATGCCTGGAAAAGGTCCGCTGACAGGTTCTGCTTCTCCCCTTCAGTAACAAGCTTTATAATATCCGACAAAAGCCTGTGTTCCTCTTCCATCCGTACTTGTGCCAGGTCGTTTTTTGGCAGTAGCCTTGCCAGTATCCACTCCTCTTCCTTGCAGTGCTCCTTCAAAATATTAGTCCAGAAGTAGTGTACATATTTTTGCATTATCTGCAGGCTGGTCCCGTTTTTTAGCCCCTGGCGTAGTTTCCAGCAGAACAGTAGCCCAAAATGGTGTTCCCGTGAAAGGGATACGAGACTTTTGTCGCGTTTTTGTGGGTTAATAGCCTTATCCATGGCTGTGGAGTTTTACTAGTTTATAATAAAGAGTAAGCAGGCAACCTTCATTTTTTGTAGGCTGCCTGCTTTTAAATAGGTTAGTTCAGCACTCCTTTTTCCAGTTCAAGCGCCTTCGGAAACAATATATTGTTCTCCAGGTGGATATGGCGGAAAAGATCCTCCTCAAACTCCTGCAGCTTTTTAAAGGTCACTGTATACGTTGCACAGGCGTCAGCAGGCAAAGTATAGTTTGCAGTAAGTGCACGGATTGCTTCCAGTTCATTACCTGCCTGCTCGTGTTCCATTTCCATCATATTTATCGGGTTTTGTATGGAACCAAAGGCAGGTGAATCAAGCTTCACATTATTTTTCTGTGCCTCCTCCAGTCGCTTGATATACGGGAACAGTACACGCTCCTCTTTCGGCATATGCGCTTCGAGTTCACTGGCTACATTCGCAAAATGTTTTGCTACCTCCAGCAGTTCCGGATGCTGGCTACCATGTACGCGGGCAATTTTGGTAGTAAATTCATAGAGGACCGGTATTGCTTCCTGTACATACTTGTGATGCACATTTACAATATAGTCTGCCAGGAAGGCCAACTCCCACTTATCAAACGCCTCTTCACGGCTTTTTCCTGCTACATCGGCTGTCGACAGCGCCTGCTCCAGTTCCTCCTGCTTTATGCCTTTTTCGTGGCAAACCTGCTTCACAGTCTTTTTCCCGCCACAGCAAAAGTCAATGCCATACTTCCGGAAAACCTGTGCTTTTCGGTAATCCTTTGCCACCATTTCTCCCACAGTCTCGCCTTCCTGTGGTGTTAGTTTTGAGATTTTCACTTCCCATACATCAGGCCCCTCTTCCAGGTATTCCCATTTAAAGGTATTCCCGCGTTCACCCAACAACTGGTAGTACAGTGGCTTGGGGTCGTGGTCGTTATGGAT
This sequence comes from Pontibacter sp. MBLB2868, assembly GCF_051904785.1. Taxonomy (NCBI): domain Bacteria; kingdom Pseudomonadati; phylum Bacteroidota; class Cytophagia; order Cytophagales; family Hymenobacteraceae; genus Pontibacter; species Pontibacter sp. MBLB2868. The sequence goes on from NZ_CP196710.1 coordinate 3,064,055, forward strand.
AATAAAAGCCTCGCCCGCCTCCAGGTTGTCAAACCGTTTGAATATGGCTGGGTGCTTCATGCCTGGCTCCAGTATTGTTACGTCTAGTTTTTCGATGATCTGTGTGGTTTCCATATAAGTTTAAGATTTAAGGTCTGTACTTTTGTGTTCATTCATCATAGCAAATGTAAAGGGTTGGTTCCTTAATAAAAGACGTAAATGTCTTTTATTAAAATGATCTTTGTCATTCATTACCAAATACCTTTCAAGCACCTTTGAGCATATTTTACAGCGGTGTAATGCTAGTGCGGTTGCACCATAGGGCACGCCTTTCCTGTACCTTCCGTTCCTCTTACAGGGATGAGAAAAGCGGCATAAATGACGTTCAGGTGCTGGCTTTATACATTGAGAAGAAGGAGGTACAAGTTGAAAAAGAACTTAAACCCGATTTAAAGCAGTTAATTTGTTGGGCTACTATCTGAAATAAACCAGGGAAGTAGTTTGAAAATCAGAATTTGCAGCATCATGGCAGAGAACAGAGAGATCATCCATTTAGACGACGTGAAACAGCTCGTTGATACTTTTTATACACGGGTTAGGGCCGATGAACTTCTAGGGCCCATTTTTGAGGAGAGGATCCGGGATAATTGGTCCAGGCACCTGGATATCATGTACCGCTTCTGGCAAACCGTGTTGCTAGGAGAGCTTACCTACCAGGGTAGTCCGGGGAGTAAACACATTACCCTACCTGTTGAAGAAGTACATTTTGAGAGATGGCTCAGCATTTTCTATAAAACGATAGACGAATTGTTTACCGGCGAGAAAGCGGCTGAAGCCAAGTGGCGTGCAGAACGTATGGCGGAAATGTTCGCGTCTAAAATTGCGTATTTCAAAAGCAGGAACGGAGCAATACTTTAATGTGCCTGCCTGTTTAGGGTATATACTTTCTGAAGTTCAGGCATTGGCCTGGGCTTACACTCAGTTTCCTGCCGTTTACCCGCTAATAGCTGAGCCAGGAAAAACACTGATATGCCGACTGGCAGCAGTATACTTACCCCGAATAAAATAAGGTGAAACCCCGGAATAGCTCCAAGTCCGAGCCAGAAAAAGCCCCCTTGCAGAAAAAGCAGTACCTCAGTAGCTGTAAACGCCATAACAAAGGCACCCATGCCCCATCTGCTTAACCGACCTTTAAAGCTGAGCCAGCCTCGCTGGGCAAGAAAGGCAAATACAAAAAAACTAACAAAGCCAATGAGCACCAGGTGCAGATAGCCGATAATAAAAAAGCGGATCCTATATGCCAGATCTGCCATGTAAGGAAAAGCAGTTGAAAACTGAAGCAGTATTTTGAGTGTAAAGGCCCCTGCTGCAAGTATAAACAGGGCACGGCTCCATCTGCCAAACAATTGTACGAGCTGCCTTTTAGCCGGCAACAGCATCATAAATAAAATATACACAGCGGCGAGTTGAGCTACCCCTGCAACCCCACTCACCATATACACTACCGCATCCGGCTTTGTCCAGAGCACCGACAGCAGGTAAGCAGGTATGGCAGCCCAAAACATCAGTTTAAAAAATACCTTACCCCATTTCATACTAAAGGGAATCCTATAATGCTCCAATAGCCAGAAAAAGAGCGCCAGCACAGCAAACGTGAACCAGCCATTGTATTGAAAATGCAGATAAAAATAAATGGCATTGTAATAAAGAGCGCCCCCACTGTGGCCCAGTGCCATGATCGGCCCCATTGCCCAGGGTCCTAGCGAAGAGAGCGCCAGGAAGAACAGCGCCGCTACCACAAACCTGAAAGACAGGCGGTGCTCGCCGTCATGCTGCCTGGCACTTCTGGCATCTTTCAGAAACTGGTAGATAAACCAGTAACTTAACAGAATATGGGCTGTTGAAAAGGTAATGGAGACCGCAGCATAGCCCTGCACCGGAAAGCTCAATAACATCCCTGCCACTGCTACCTGCGACAACCAGAATTGCCAGGTATACGTTTTTTTGGCGTGCAGCTTCGGGGGTAAAAAAGTTACAAGCAACGTAACAGACACAGCTGAATATAACCAGCCCAGCAGTGCCACATGTGAGTGCGCATGCAGTAGAAACTTATAGTTGACCCCTGCCAGAGTGCCCACAAACATCCACCGCAACAAAAGGCCCATGAATGCCACCACCACCAGATTCAGCAGTGCCACCAGCAACCAGGTCCTTTTTGAGTGAATGTTCATCATGCTACTATAACTCTATTTAAAAGACTGCTTCTGCTCCGGCAGCCGCTGTTGCAAGTACTTCCTCAGCCAGCACCAGCAGGTCCTGCTGCAGGGCCTGACTACGGTCTTTCGCATACCAAAGCTGCACCTGCTGCATTAAGGTGTCATGGTCTGCCTCCGGATGCTCCGCTTTAAATTGCAGCACCTGCTGCTGAATGTATGTGGGGCGTGGGCCCCAGACAAACAGGCGCTCTCCTGTTTCTTTGTTAAGGCAGATAAGCTTAGGAATAGAGCGGCTGCCATTGGACAGGCAAGAATCCATCAGTTCAGGGTTCTCATCCCTGAGCAGCACCGTCAGGTGAATGGATGGCACCTCAGCTACCACCCCCGCAATGGCAGGCAATACTTGTGCGCCATCGCCGCACCATGCCTCTACCAACACCTGCCACTCCCAGGCTGGCTGGTGCAAGTTCAGTAACTCACCTAAGCCTGCTAAAAGGGAAAACTGTTTCTCCACCCGCTTCATGCGTTGCATGTTCAGCTTGGTAAATCCGATTTTCTGCGCTGTCTGCTCATTGCCTGTAGTCCTGTTATCAGCCACCAGTTCTGCCACCAGTAATCTGAAATCATCATACGAAAGCGGGTGTACCATTTGAGGAGTTTGCGTTGCCAGGGTATCCATATACTTGATGTTTGCTTACACAAGTGTAGCAAAACCCCTTCTAGTATAAAATGACAGATATCACTTTGCCTGCTTCAGGCACACACTTCCTGACACAGGCACAATATCTTTTTTGAGCAATGACGGAGATCATTTTTAAGGCTGACGCTACGCATTTAACAGGCAGGCTGGGCTGGCGTATTTTGTGCCTGTTAATGCATTGGCAACGACGGGTAGCCCACGGACTGCAGCTGCCGAAGCAGGTCAACGAGAACAGAAATACAGATCTGAATTTTTGGACAAACATTCATAAACAGTAACAAATTCCAAGATGGCATCAAACACACCGCACACCTTTCACATACCTGTAATGGGACTGGCCTTTTCTGTTGACTCGCCCCTGAAGGTGGCCCGTTTCGGCATCTCATCCGTACTCTCGCTCAGCGATGATGCACTTCTGGAGCAAATGCGTGCCTATTATAGTCAGCTATACTTCCTGCCCTATCAGCCAATCACAGATAAAGAGGAAGACTACAGGGCCAGGCGCATTACAGCGTGCCTGAATATGGTAGATCAGCTGGTTAAGTTACAGCTACAACAGTTACAGAAAGAGGAGTTTACGCCGTTAACAGAACTTACCAAATATTTTGAAATGCTCCCAGAGCAATCACCGCTCAAGCTGCTGTACACCCAAATGCTCCATACCGAGGATGCAGCTGTAAAGGAGGTACTGCAGACTAAACTTCGTGCTTCCTTAGTGGCTGGCAGCATTGATGTGAATATCATGACGAAGCTGGACAGGGCAAATTACGACCGGAACGGAAACCTTTTGCCCCAGGAGTTTACAGATGCCATGGCAGCACTCCGCGGCTTTGCCAACAGTACAGTAAAGTCGTCGGTGGTTTTCTCGGCAGGCATGAACATGCGCCTGTTCAGTTACCTGGAGCAGTTCCAGTGTTTCTTCCCTGATGCGGCAGGAGAGTTACTGAAAAAGATCGTTATTAAGGTAAGCGACTATCGTTCGGCCATGGTGCAGGGCAAGATACTGGCAAAAAAAGGCCTATGGGTATCCGAGTTCAGGATTGAGTCTGGCCTGAACTGCGGGGGGCATGCGTTTGCTACTGATGGGTACCTTATTGGCCCGATACTCGAAGAATTTAACCAGAACCGTGAAGCCTTACAAAAGGAACTTTACAGCATTTTCAGCTCTGCGCTGGCCAGCAAAGGCATACACGTGCCACTCGCTATTCCTGAGCAGAAAATAACAATGCAGGGCGGTGTAGGCACTTCACAGGAACATGACTTTCTGATGCAGCAATATGGTTTAGATTCTGTTGGATGGGGAACACCGTTTCTGCTAGTGCCGGAAGCTACAACCGTAGATGAAGAAACTTTGCAGCAATTGGTGAAAGCGAAAGAAGAAGACTTATACCTGAGCCCTATTTCTCCGCTTGGTGTACCATTTAATGCACTGCGCAACACATCCAGTGAGCAGCTAAAGAATTTTCGCGCTGACCGTGGAAAACCGGGTAGCCCCTGCATCAAAAAACACCTGGTGTCTAATACCGAATTCACCGCCGAGCCGATCTGTACGGCTTCCCGTAAATACCAGCGCCGAAAGCTGGAACAGCTGAAGGCCCAGCACCTGGACCCGGTGACATACTTTATAGAAGAAGCGAAAGTACTGGCAAAAGAATGCCTTTGCGATGGCCTGGCAAATTCTGCCACACAACTATTCACGGCTAGTAAAAAAGCGGCCACAAAGGCTGTAACGATATGCCCTGGTCCTAACCTTGCCTACTTTTCGGGTGTTTTCAAACTACACGAAATGGTAGATCATATTTACGGACGAATAAACTTACGCAACAACACATACCGGCCACACATGTTCGTAAATGAATTAAGGATGTACGTGGATTACTGGAAAAACAAGAAAGAAGAGCAGCTGCAAACGTTAACGGATAAGCAGTTTAAGTACCTGCAGAGCTTTTGGGATAACCTGCAGGAGGGCATCAGATACTACAAACAGTTGTTACCCACTATTTTCAAAGATGAGCTGGAGCGGAAGGTGATCATGCTGGATGAGTTGCTGGACGCTGAAAATGAATTACTACTGGCCCGTTTAGAAAAAGTAGCTGCTGTTTAATAGCCGATGAGTAAAATAAGATTAACACGCCTGTTTACTTTTGAGATGGCACATGCGCTGCAGGATTACGATGGCCCCTGCCGCCACATACACGGGCATTCTTATAAGCTGGAGGTAACTGTAATTGGTGCGCCACTGGTAGATGAAACCCACCCTAAGAATGGGATGGTACTGGATTTCGGTGACTTGAAAACATTGGTTCAGGAGACCGTACTCCATGACCTGGACCATGCCCTGTTGCTTCGCAGCGACAGCGATGCCGCCTTAGTGCGTGTGTTGCAGCAGCAGCGGCACAAACTACTACTTACGCCTTATCAGCCTAGCTGCGAAAACATGCTCATCGATATTAAAACGCGGCTTAGTAAGAAAATGCCTGAAAACCTGATGCTGCATAGCCTAAAGCTTTGGGAAACACAAAATTCATTTGCAGAGTGGTATGCTTCTGATGAAGTTTAGCGTGGTACAAAACTAAATAACAGTAGTACCGGACCAAGAGCCGGTATTACTGTTATATGTTTCCACTAGAAGCTAATTATTCATTCTCACTCTCGTGAGGCAGGTTTGAAGAGGGTGTCTGAGAGTATGGTACTGTTTGTGGGATATAGTCTTCCGGTGCACCTGGCTTGCTATAATCATAAGGCCACCTGTATACTACCGGGAGCTGCCCTGGCCAGTTGCCATGACCTGGCAGCACAGGCGTTGTCCATTCCAGGGTATTGGCATGCCAAGGATTAGCACTAGCTTTCCGTCCTCTGAAAATACTGTAAATAAAATTGAACAGGAAGATGAACTGGGCAGCGAAACCCATGATCGCCGCAATACTGATAAATGTATTCAGGTCTGAAAAGATGTTAAAGGTCTCAAAACCTGTCCAGTTATAGTACCTCCTCGGGAAGCCGGCTATACCAATATAGTGCATGGGCAGAAAAACCAGGTACACTGCCAAAAAAGTTAGCCAGAAGTGTACATAGCCTAATTTTTCATCCAGCATGCGGCCAAACATCTTCGGGAACCAGTGATACACGCCACAGAACATTCCGAAGAACGCCGCAGCTCCCATCACCATATGGAAATGCGCCACTACAAAATAAGTGTCATGCAACTGTATATCTAAAGACGAGTTGCCTATTATGATACCTGTAAGCCCACCAGAAATAAAGATTGAAACAAAACCGATGGCAAACAGCATGGCCGCCGTAAAGCGAATGTTACCGCGCCAGAGCGTTGCGAGCCAGTTAAATACCTTTACCGCCGATGGCACCGCAATGATCAGTGTCAGGAACATGAACACAGACCCCAGGAAAGGATTCATGCCTGAAACGAACATGTGGTGCGCCCACACCACAATAGACAGCACAGATATACCGATCAGGGACCCGATCATGGCTCTGTAGCCAAAGATCGGCTTGCGTGCGTTAACTGAAATCACTTCGGAGGTTATTCCGAAAGCGGGTAGTATCACAATGTATACTTCCGGGTGCCCCAGGAACCAGAACAGGTGCTGAAACAAGATAGGACTGCCACCTGTGTTACTGATCGCCTGGCCAGCGATGTAAATATCGGAGAGGTAAAAGCTAGTGCCCATGCTGCGGTCAAAAATAAGCAGCAGCGCCGCCGCAAACAGTACCGGAAACGAAAGGAGCCCTACAATGGCTGTGAACAGCAAAGCCCACACCGTAAGCGGCAACCTGCCCAGCGACATACCCTTGGTTCGCAGGTTAATAACGGTTGTAATGTAATTTATACCTCCCAGCAAGGTAGAGATAATGAACAAAGCCATGCTTATTAGCCACAGCGTCATTCCCATACCGGAGCCTTTTATAGCCTGTGGCAAAGCACTTAGGGGTGGGTATACCGTCCAGCCTCCGGCAGCAGGGCCGTTTTCCAGGAAAAGGGAGGTGAACATGATCACACCGGACACGAAGAAAAACCAGTAAGAGAGCATGTTCATAAAACCGGATGCCATGTCGCGGGCCCCTATCTGCAGCGGGATCAGGAAGTTGGCAAAGGTACCACTCAAACCAGCTGTTAAAACAAAGAACACCATGATAGTGCCATGTATGGTAACCATTGCCAGGTAAAATTCCGGGTCCAACTTACCATTTTCTATCCAGCCCCCTAATATGGGCTCCAGGAAGGAGAAAGTAGCTTCCGGCCAGCCTAGTTGCAACCGAAACAGCACTGACAGAAAACTGCCTATAAAAGCCCAGAAAATACCTGTGATCAGGAACTGCCTGGCTATAACCTTATGATCCTGGCTGAAAATGTACTTTTCAAAAAAATTCTGCTTCTGATGCCCCTCGTGCTCCTCATGAACAGCGTGTACTCCACTGGGTGTGATGTCAGTGCTTGCCATAGTATGCTATATATTTGGTGAGATGAATCAATACAACTTATTGTACAGCAGCTTCTTGCGCGAAATACTACTTATCTTAGATACTCCTGTAGCAGCACAAAGGATATGTTAAAATCGGATAAAAAATGATTTTATAATTAAATATTAACAAAGAAAAACCACAATTATAACATGAGTAAATAAAAAAAGAGCACAGGAACCTGGTCCTGCGCTCTTCCAAAACACCAAAACAAGTAATCAGTTAGCCACCGGAGCGGGCTGTAAATCATAAGTCTCTCCTTGAGAAAATCCTTCTGGAGCTTAGCACAGGCACTATTATCCAGAGCAGCAGCAGGCCAAAGGCAAGGCCTATTCCCCACACGCTACCCAGTATACTTTTGTACAACGCACCGGTATACCCCATCAGCGCCGACACGTCCAGGTTCAGCAGTACGATAATGCGGCCCAGGTCTACAGGGTTGAAAGCCGTTAAAGCAAGTGTGGCGTTCTCCAGCGGATAATCGCTGAAAGTATAAAGTATGAACAGCACGATGCCATCATAGATCAGGGCAAAGTAGAACCACAGCAGCAGCGCGATACCGATGCCTTTTGCTTTATCTCTAGTGATCACAGATGCCAGGAAAGCCAGGGCAACAAAGATGAACGTGATAAAAACGCCGGTTAGCAGCAGGAAGAAGCCTGTGAGGCCTGCGCCAAAAAGCAGCACCGGCAGCCCTACGCCAAGTATAAATGCGCCGGAAAGCGAGCAGGCCACACCCAGGTACTCGCTCATGAAGATCTTGGTGCGGTTGATCGGTTGCGCTACCAGTAGCTCCATAAACTCATAGGAGTTATAAAAATGCGTGGTGGCAAACACAATACTGATCAGCGGCACAGTTAACAGCACCAGGTTCAGCAGACTAAGAATACCTTTATCCGGACTACCGCCCAGGTTAAACAAACCAATAGAAAGCAGCAGCAAAAACAGCGTGTAAGCTAGTACTATTTTGTTTCGGATGATGTCGTAGAAAACGTATTTTATGATCTTGTTCATATCTAATCCTCCTCATTCATAATTTTAGCAATAGCACGGCTCAGGCGCTCTTCATTGGCCTGTGCTTTGATTCCGGCAATGGTTTCATGAAACTTCAACTGGCCATCCATCAGGCAAAGCACCTCATCTGCTACCTCCTCTATCTCACTCATGATGTGCGACGTGATCAGGATCAGCTTACCCTTCTTCTTCTCCTTCAGAATTTTGCTCTTCAGGATCTCAGCAGAGATGGGATCAAGGCCAGCAGTTGGCTCATCCAGGATCAATATCATCGGGTTGAACATGAACGCCAGCGCAGCACTTACTCTCTGTTTTGTACCGCCGGACAGGGCTCCCATGCGTTTCTCATACATTGTTTCCAGACCATTCAGCCCGATCAGTTCTTCGTCGACCTGCTTCACATCTTTGCGAATGTCACGAATCATACTGATTACCTGGCGTATTTTCATATTCTCAGGATAACGACTAATCTGGGGCATATACCCTATCTGGCTCCGGTAAGCATGCTTCTTCAGTACACTTTCATTATTTATTATAATATCACCATCATCAGGTAACACCATTCCAAGTATACATTTGCTCATGGTGGTTTTGCCCGATCCATTGGGGCCGATAATGGAAATGACTCTGCCTGCCCCGAAGCTGGCGCTTACGTTGTTAAGCACTTGCAGCTTACCGTAAGACTTGTGTAAGTTTTCTATCGTTATCATGATCTATCTTCCTCATCAGGGGTTGTTCATCAATAAGATTTTCAGGTATAAAGCTTGGCAGCACTTTCTCCACGTTGTCCATCAGGTCAACCATAAAGCTGCGCATAAACATCACCGAAGGCGGCACTTTCTCCACCAGCATAGAGTAGAGGCTCACGGGGCGGTAAGGCACATCCCCCACCCTGTCTTTATTGAGGTCGTAGCCGTTGTATTTATCCCAATAGTTGTTCGTGAACTTGTTCAGGGTTGAATTGCCGTTGGTGCTTACATCGAAGGAGTTACCGGTAAAGTTGTTCAGCTTAAAAGTATCGTCCATGCAACTGCTCAGCAGCCTGACGGCCCAGCCGTTACGGTCGAAGGTGTTGCGCTGAATATCGAGGCGGCTGGAGCTTTCCATATAGATACCTGCGGTGTTACGGCGGAAGGTATTATTGTAAATTACACTGTTGCTGATCTCCTTCAGGAGCAGGCCATACGCTGCGGCACCCCAGTTGTCTTCAAAGGTGTTATGCTCCATCCGGATGTTCTTCGTGTACATCACAGCCACACCTGCGCCGTTCTTACGGAAGGTGTTATAGGTATACACGTTGCCATCCGAAAACATAAAGTGCAGGCCGTAACGCAGGTTGTGCTGGCTTAGGTTATTCCTGATCCTGCTGTCCTTTACGAACTCCAGGTAAATACCATCGCGGTGCCCTTCTACCCTATTGTTACTGATAATGGAGTTGTCGCAGTACCACAGGTGTATGGCATTGCCCAGGGATGATTCATTCACGCCTTTTACATCCTTCCCTATTACCGTGTTACCCTCTATCAGGCAGTGGTCAGCATTCTGCAGGTAAATACCAAAGTAGGTATTGAGGATGGTGTTGTTGATGATCCGGATGTTGCTGCGCTCAATTACACGGATGGCAGCATCGTCGTGGGTATAACTTGTTTTGATATTTTTAAACGTTAGCCCCTGTATCGTTACATTGTCTGCTGTAACGGTCATTATCTGGCCTTTATAGTTTCCGTCGATCACCGGGTTGTTCTGCCCGATAAGCGTGAGCGGCTTGTTGATCTCAATTCCAAACTCTCTGTAAATACCTCCGTCTACCACAATTGTGTCGCCGGATCTGGCTTTTTTCACGGCCTGTTTTACGGAAGTATAGCTACAGGTTTTGCACACTTCCAACGTACTGCCGAAAGCAACCGGGGCCGTTAGCAGCAACGCTAAAGTGGCAAGTATAAAAGTAATATGTCTATTAAGGTCTTTCATTTCTCTGAACGGCTAGTACAGCTTCGTTCCAGCTTAGCAACCGGCCGCCTTGCTCCCGCTGCATTTTAGAAGCGACAGCTTTATCGGCTACAGCTGTTATATACATGCCCATAGGGCTTGGCAATGCTTTAGTTTGTAAATACTGCGCATTGCGTGCGTCAATCAATTCAGTTGGACGGGTATAATCCGTTACCATTAAAAAAGCAGCTTTCTCACCCTGCTCCGGCTGCTCGTTCAGGTAGGCCATCAGGCACTCAGCAGAATCGAAGAAGTATGGCTTTCCCTTGTCGTTCACCAACTCAGCACCGTAGCGGTTGTCAGCCACCGTCATATTGCAATGCGCGCAGTTGGCGGCTCCATAGGCGATAGGTTTTGGCTCAACCTGGCAGCCGCCCATCAGGGCGATCACCAGCATCAGGCCAAATAGATTTATTAATGCTTTCATACTAGTGCGTGTTTTGTAGTTGCTGTTTGCGCTTTGCCAGCCGTTTTCCTGTTCAGTAAAAACACCAGCAACGAAATGGTGATGCCCAGGAAAATACCTAAGCTACCCAAGCCTGGTAAAGAAAGAGCTTCAAAGTTGAGCAATGTTTTACTCCCTAATAGCGGTGGTATATAGGTCATGCCGGGCACTTTGATGGGAGCGGTTGGGCTAAGGTTGGTACCGAATTTTACTAACCAGAGGTAAAAGTCCAATATACCGGCAGCACCGGAAACTAAGAGTAAGAGGCTCCACCCCAGAACTAACTTGTTTTTACCTGCCAACCCTATCAGGACACCAGTCACGATAAAGAAGAGCACGATATAAGGCATGTACTGTAGTTCAGCGAAAGAATCGGCATGAATTGGCTCCATACCAATGTAGTGATTCAGAATATTGAAATTCTGAAGGACACTTTCCGAGCTGCCTGCTAACTTGTTTACCCAGATGTGCAGTTCCAGTCCTTCGGGGTATTGTGGAGCCTGTAAGTATATCTTCCACATCGGGAACATAAACAGCAGACCCAGGGATAATGCCGCCACAATCATCAGCACTTTAGTATAAGCTTTCATCCTTGTATAGATTAAGGTGAAATAATGTGAGTTGCAGGAGTTTACTCAATACTTGAGAAACCCACCCCTAACCCCTCCCAAGAGGGGAATATCATTCTGTAAGAACCATTTATGGCTCGAGCTTGCTCGCTCGTGACTAACTATTGTTTGGGCCTCTGGCCCAGTAGGATTACAAATCCTACATAATTAGTAAGACACGCGTTGCAAACCCGCGCCAGCAGAAAAGGCCCTATTGCCCTCCACGGAGGGGTTAGGGGTGGGTAAAATTTCAAACTCAAGTATAAATATAACCCGCAGCTCAGGTTAAGTAACCAGCGGAGGATGCCGGAACAGCCCCCGCTGGTATTAGTCAATTTTTATTTTGCAGAGGCTACTGCTGCCGTTTTCTTTTTGCCGGTTGAGAATATTACCGGAACGTTTGAGCCTTTAGGTGATACCCTGATGTATCCCTGCATTTCCTGGTGCAGCGCAGAGCAGAAGTCTGTGCAGTAGAACGGGTACACACCTTCTTTTTTAGGTATCCACTTCATCGTTTGTGTAGCGCCTGGCATGATCAGTGTTTCAGCGTTGTTGGCACCCATCACCGCGAATCCGTGCGGCACATCCCAGTCCTGCTCCAGGTTGGTCACGTGGAAGTACACAGTATCACCAACCTGCACACCCTCAATGTTATCTGGGGTCATGTGGCTTCGGATAGCAGTGATCTTGGCGTGCACTACATTTCCTTTGCGGGTAACGTTGGCCTCACTTTCTTTTTTAGCAGCCTGCGGGTGCTTGTTCTCATCTAGTTTATGGAACTTCACGCTATTGGGAGCTACCAGGTCAGCTTTGATAGCCTGCGCGTAGTGTGGTTCCGCTACTGTCGGGAAGTCAAGCAACAACTTCATCTTATCACCTGTGATGTCGATCAACTGTGCAGAGTGTGCCAGTTCAGGGCCAGTAGGCAGGTAACGGTCTTTGGTGATCTTGTTCATGGCCACCAGGTACTTGCCATATGGAGCTTTGGTATCGCCACCAGGGATCATTAAGTGACCAACAGAGTAGTAAACAGGGATTCTATCTAACACAGTGAAGTCTTTCAGTCTCCATTTCACCACCTCAGAAGACACGAACATAGAAGTATAAGCATTTCCTTTACCGTCGAATTCAGTGTGCAATGGTCCTAAGCCTGGCTCTTTTACTTCAGCTGCCAGCACAGACTCATACTTCAGCACCGGAATACCATTTTTCTCGCCATCAAACTGCTTGTTCTTGATGGCGTTCTGCATTTTAGAGAAAGAGAATACCGGGATAGAGGAAGCCAGTTTACCGCTTACAACCATGTGCTCACCAGTTGGGTCCACGTCGATACCGTGAGGCGACTTAGGAGCTGGCAGCAGGTACATCATACCTGGGCACTCTTCAGGAAGCAGGTAGCGCACTTTTTTCACAACAGTAGAAGAAGCCGTGTGCGTGCTCTTGTCCAATTTATTGTGGTAATAGTTGGCTGGCATCTCGTGTGTTTTACCTTCTTTGGCATATTTAGCCGCCAATTTCCAGTTGATAGCCGCCAGGTAGTCCTTGTCGTTCTGAGAAGCGTTTACTTCTTTCAAAGTACCTGCCTGCTCAGAGTTGTAAGTTGTAAAGAATACCCAATCCTCAGAAGGGCCTTTACCACCGTTTGCAAGGTCGTAGTCAAAGCCAGGCACCATGATCTGGAAATCCAGGTCCATATCACCTTTCTCAGGATCTACTTTTATGAAAGAGATAGAGCCTCTGAATTCTTCAGCATATTTATCCAGGCTCACGTCTTTTGTTCCGCCTTTCATATCCATCGGCACAGAGAAACGGGTACCGGCGATCACATACTCGTTGTTGTTTGTTGGGTATGGAGAGCAGTGGTTACCAGCAGAGTTTGGCAACTCCATGATCTCAACCGTCTCAAAAGTTGTCAGGTCGATACGCGCTACACGTGGTGTGTTGTTAGCGTTCACAAACAGCCATCGGCCATCCGTCATACCATCCTTACGCGACAGCTTCGGGTGGTGCAGGTCATCCCATGGCACAAATCCATGCGAGGTGTTCAGCATCGCCTTAGATTCTTCGCTGTAGCCGTAGCCATTCTCGCCATGTTGCGTGAACACAGGAATGATCTTCAGCAGTCTGCCGGAAGGAAGACCATAAACAGACACCTGCCCGTTAAAGCCACCAGAAAGAAAAGAGTAAAGCTCGTCGTGCTTGCCAGGAGCTACATACACGGCAGAGGCCGCATCCGAAGAAAGCGCTGTTGCTGTTGCACCTGCATTATCGCCACCGTTTATTTTGCTACATCCCTGTAACGCTGTGCCGGCTGCCACTGCCATAAGCAGGGCCGCTTTGGGGGCTACTTTCCTAAATTTATTGATCAGAGTTTCCATAAAAGTATGGTTTGAGTAGTTTTGCTGTTATATAGCTTTGTCGTTTTGTCTCAGATACTCAAGAAGCGCTCTTGCATCCTTCTCCTCCACATTCTGGTTGGTCATCTGTGTTAAGTGCTCACCCAGTAACTTCTTGGCGGTCGGATCCTGCTTTGTCATCTCCTCCGGATTCAGGATCATGTTCATGATCCACTCTGGCTTGCGTCGTTCTGTTACACCGGCAAGGCCAGGGCCCACCACTTTCTGATCAGACAACTGATGGCAAGCGGAGCACTTTCCCTCAAAAAGTGTTTTACCTTCTGCGGCCAGAGCATCCTCTACCCCTTCGCCTATTGCTACTGTTGTTACCGGCCCTACGCCTTTGCCATCATCTGCAACGGTTTCTGATGCTGCTGCTGCCTGATGCGCCAATCCGGGTTCTTCTGCTGTTGTAGCTGTTTCAGTTTCTTCTGAGGAGCAGCTAAAAAGGAATGTGCCGCAAAGGAGAGCCATTGCACTGGTCTTAAGTATGCTGCTTAGTTGTTCCCTTGTATTTTTCATAATAAGCGTATTAATGGATTGAATTTTTGGTGATTTTCATTGAAACAAATTTAGATTTAGGAATAAAGAAAATAAAAGACCCTTATCTCTTTTAATCCTGATCTATATCACTTTTCCTATTTTTTCACCACACAACCAGGCCTTAGCAAATTAGAGAAGGAATACAAGGTGCAGGAAATAACTAATCAGGCAGCAGTGGTCACTCCGAATTGCATTCCCCGAAATAAAAAAGGCTACTCTGCTATAGAGTAGCCTTTTTTAAGTAGCCAGTAAACTGACTTTTACTTGCCTATACAGTTATAACGTTTTATAGACACAAAAACCGTTTCCGGGCCTCTTCCTCCAGACGATCACGGTGGCTCGGGTGCGCTATATTAATTAGAGCTTTGGCACGCTGCCGCAGGTTTTTGCCATACAGGTAGGCCACACCATACTCCGTAACCACATAGTGCACGTGCGCACGGGTAGTGACCACACCAGCTCCCTGGTTTATGAATGGCGTGATGCGCGATATACCTTTTGCCGTTACGGAAGGAAGCGCGATAATTGGTTTACCACCTTCTGATAAAGCGGCACCACGAATAAAGTCCATCTGCCCGCCGATACCGGAATACTGGAAAGTGCCAATAGAATCTGATACTACCTGGCCGGTCAGGTCTATCTCGATAGCACTGTTGATAGCGGTCATTTTTGGATTGGTGCGAATAATGGATACATCGTTTACGTAGTCCGTGCGCAGCATCGTAATCAGCGGATTATCATCTACAAAATCATACAACTGTCGGTTGCCAACTATAAACCCTGTAGCAATACGGCCGGGGTGCTTGGATTTAAATTCATTTGTGATAACACCTTTCTCTACCAGGGGCATGACCCCATTCGAAAACATCTCTGTATGTATGCCAAGCCCTTTGTGATTGAACAGGTTGCTCAGCACAGCATCCGGAATACCGCCAATACCCATTTGCAGGGTAGCGCCATCTTCCACCAGCTCAGCAATGTATGCGCCTATCTTCTGCTCCGTAGCACTTATCTTCAGGCTATAATCCACCTCCGGAAGCGGTTCATCTACTTCCACCATCGCATCAAAACGGCGGGTATGGATCAGTGCCTCCCCATGGGTGCGTGGCATCTGCGGGTTTACCTGTGCAATTACGTGCCTGGCACTTATCACGGCCTCCCGCGCAATATCCACTGAAACCCCGAGGGAGCAATAGCCATGCCTGTCTGGAGGCGACACATGTACAATGGCAACATCCAGGGGCATAATGCCGCTACGGAACAATTGGGGTATCTCACTCAAAAAAATGGGCACATAATCTCCACGGCCACTATTTACTGCCTCCCGCACGTTTGCCGACACAAAAAGTGAGTTAATAAAAAAAGAGTCGGCAAAGCGTTCTTCTGCAAGAGGCATTTCACCAAAAGTGCTGATGCTGACGATCTCTACATCGCGCAGTTCATTTGCTCTTTCAGTTAACTTATGGATCAGAAACTGCGGCGTTGCGGCACTTCCGTGCAGGAAAACCCGGTCTCCGGACTTTATGACTGATAGCGCTTCTTCGGCACTCAGGTAATTCGGGGTTTTATTTGCCATACTTTAGTTGGTAAATGTTTGTATGAATGGCGCTTACCATAGGCTAGTACCTATAGCACCTTTAACTTATTTGCAGCACCTAAGGTTAAAAAGCCTTAAAAGGAAAAGGCACAACCTCATTTAGTATAAAAGTAAAAGCTGCTAAAAAATGTTTCAGCAGCTTTTATACGTTCAGGTGAGGTTGCTTGGCATAAACCGCTTCGATGACCTTTTTCGGCAGTACAAGCAGGTTGAAATCAATTAACTGCTTTGGTTTTCTCCAGGTCGAAGAGTATGCTCAGGCTATCTAAAAGGTTATCGGGTTCGCCGCGCTGGCAGGCGGCTTTGAGTTCTATGGCCGGCAACTTCACAATTTTGTTCAGCATGCGCTGTGTGATCGTTTCGATGAGCTGGGATTCTTCAGGGCTGAGCTTTTTAACGTAGCGTGCTAACTCCTGCTTCCTGATCTGCTCCAGGTGGTTTTTAAACTGCTGCAGAACAGGAGAGAAAGTCAGTTCGCTTACCCATACATTAAACTCAGCCACTGCCTCTTTTATAATGTCTTCCACTGCCGGGATGGAGGCCAGCCGCCGCTCCAGGGCCTCGGTGGTGCGGCTACGGATATCATCAATGTTATAAACGGAAACATTCCCCTGGTTTTCCAAAGCCACATCTATACTTCTGGGCATTGAGAGGTCGAGGAAAATTTTAGGGCTTAGCGGGTTAGAGAAAGACTTCATTTTTTCTCCTGAGATAAAGAAACAGTCACCTGGCACGCTGCAGATCACAACGTCGGCTTTCTCTATCTCCCGCCATACATTTTCCCAGTATGCTGTGCCGGCGCCTGTTCGCTCCGCAAGCTCAAGCGCTTTGTGATGGGTTCTGTTTATGATGGTTAGCTTGCCAATATGAGACTTCTGAAAATTGAGGCATACATCGCGTCCAATATCCCCAACGCCAATCAAAAGCACTTTCGGATCCGCTATGCCAGCACTTAACTCCTCCACCATCTCAACTGTAGCGTATGATACGGATGCTGCTCCGTCGCGAAAGCTGGTAGTGTTAACTGCCTGTTTGTTTGCACTGAAAACAGTGTGCAGCAAGCGGTGCATAAACGGACCTACCACATCTGCCTCTATAGCCCACTGGTAGGCATTTTTCACCTGGTTCATGATCTGCATATCACCCACCACCTGCGACTCCAGCCCGATAGCCACTCTGAACAGGTGCGTAACGGCAGCCTCATGGTCATTTATCTCCTCGAAATAAGGTAAAATGCCTTTAGTCGCAATAAAGCCTTTCTCCATTGCAATCAGCTTCACGAGCTCCCGCGTCAGTTCACTTTCAGAAGTATAATAGATCTCAGTACGGTTGCAGGTAGATAGCACCATCACCTCTTTACAGGCGGTGTATTCCTTCACCTTATCTAACAGGTTACGGCAACCTATCTCGTTCAGCGCTACAGCTTCCCGAATGTGGATAGGTGCGTTTTTGTAGGATAATGTCAGTACTTTAAACTTGCCTTGCATCTTTCTGTTTTTCTGTATTGGCAAATTTCAAAAAACAGGAAGCACAAAAATATGATGCCGGTCAGTTTAAGGGATGATATTGCGCAGGTCTGAGCCCGCTACTATAACAAGTGCAGCTGTAGATGGCAGGTTCCCAGTAGCCGGGGCATCAGGATCACCATAAAAGGCTGATGACACGCTTAGTTACGCATCATCCGAAGCTTTTCGCTATTAATGATCGTTATCTTACTGCCCTGGCTTTTGATCAGTTGCTCATCCTT
Organism: Pontibacter sp. MBLB2868; assembly: GCF_051904785.1. Classification (NCBI taxonomy): domain Bacteria; kingdom Pseudomonadati; phylum Bacteroidota; class Cytophagia; order Cytophagales; family Hymenobacteraceae; genus Pontibacter; species Pontibacter sp. MBLB2868. Next base: position 3,081,768 of record NZ_CP196710.1, read on the forward strand.
AAAATCGGCCAGTGTACGGATAACGGTTTCTTTAGAAGCGCCTACGATACTTGCCAGATCCTCGCGTGAAATAGTTACCAGCGGCTCCAACCTGTGCTCATTATCCACATGCTGCTTCTCTACAAAAAGCAACGCTTCGGCTACTCTCTTCCTCACAGAGTTATAGGCTAGCTTCAGCAGCCGGTCTTCACGCTCGGCAAGGTTATCAGATAATATTTTGATAAACTGGTTTGCAACAAGGCGATTGTTGTGGAGCAACACAAAAAAGTCCTCCTTCGAGATCACATATATTTCAGAGTCCTCCATCACAACAGCTGACTCGCGGTAGGCCTTATCCTCGATCAGGTCCAGGTAGCCTATAAAGTCTCCTGCCTTATACAGGTTGGTAATATACTCACGCCCATCCTCGTTCGACTTATAGGTTTTAACTTTACCCTTATTCAGAAAGTAAAGCGCATGCGGGTAATTGCCTTCCAGAAACAGGGTCTGCTTCTTCTTAAAATACTGAAGCTTCTGTTTGTCGGAGGTGAGCATCTCGAGGTTTTCCTGCCCTTTGGCTTCCTGCAGAAAATTATTCAGACCATCGGCCGTCTTCTGAAAACCAGCTTTCAGGCTCTCATTTTTTTTAAGCCGCATCTCCACAGCATCCAGTAGCTCCAGGTCATCGAATGGCTTGATCAGGTAATCGTCCGCACCAAGGTTCATCCCTTTCCGGAAGTCTTCCTTTTCTGATTTTGCCGTCAGGAATATAAAAGGAATACTCGCCGTAGCAGTGTTATTGCTTAGCATGCGCAACACCCCGTAACCATCCAGCTGCGGCATCATGATATCGCAGATAATCAGGTCAGGAATCTCGCGCTTGGCAATGTCTACTCCTACTTTACCATTCTCAGCCTCCAGAATGTCGTAGTTAGCCAGCGTGAGAATCTCAGCGATATTCTCACGTATCTCGTTATTATCCTCAATCAGCAAAATCTTTTTCATCCGATCTTTTTATATGTTATGCCCCCTCACCACCTGCTCTTTTACATCAGCAGGTGAGTGCGCGACAGGCTACGCTTACAGTGTTGTGTTTTGCGGAAGTGATACGGTAAAGGTTGTTCCCCTTTCAATCTCACTTTCATAAGAAAGCGTCCCTCCCATTATATCAACATACTTTTTTACAATGTTAAGCCCCAATCCGGTTCCCTGAATGTTGGTAACGTTCTGAGCCCGGAAAAAAGGCGTAAACAAATGTACCTTATCCGCTTCAGGTATTCCTATGCCCTCGTCCTGCACAACCAGCCGTACAGTATGGTCTTTTACCTCAGTGGTAAAATCAATCTGTTTATACTCCCCGGAGTATTTGCTGGCGTTCGATAACAGGTTGAACAGTACATTCTTTAACAGCTGCTTATCCAATACGGCTGTCGTGTCTTCGCCCAGGTGCTTATAGTTGATCTTCTGCCCAAGTTTTAATACCCCCTGCGCTTCATCGGCCACCTCTGCAGCAAACGAATGCATATCAAAAGTGGTCGGCACATTGTATATTTTTCCCTCCTCAATCCGGCTGATAGAAAGGAAATCGTTGAGTATACTTGTCAGGTTGCTGACCGCCGATTTTATCCGCCCCACGTGTTTCATGCGCTTATCGTCGTCTTCAGCAGTTTTATACTTCCCGATCAGCGACACCGACGAGAGCACAGTGCTGAGGGGGGTACGGAACTCATGCGAGGCAATGGTCACAAACCTTGATTTCAGCTCGTGAAGCTCTTTCTCTTTCTGGAGAGCATTTCGTACTTCCTGCTCCGCTTCGTATAAGCTCCTGTTCGTTTCCTCCAGTTTCCTGATGGCGGCCCCCAGTTCCTGCGTGCGCTCCTTTACCCGTTGCTCCAGTTCGCTGTTCAGGCGCTGAATAACGGCCAGGCTTTTAGCATGCTCTATGCTATACCGGATAGAGCGTTCCAGTTCGTTCGGGCTGATGGTGCCTTTCACAAGGTAGTCCAGCGCACCGGCGCGCATCGCCTTCTCATCTGTTTCCCGGTCGCTCTGTCCGGTTAAAAGTATGAACGGCGCCTTACTTTTCTGCTTAATGGCTTCCTTGATCAGTTCCAGGCCATCATGTGCCCCCAGCCGGTAGTCTACCAGGTAAATATCGTGCCTGCGCTCGGCAATAATGTTCAGCGCCTCCTGAAACGACCCTGTCCAGTCAAGCACATAGTTTCGCCCCGGAATGTCGTCTATGATATCCCGGGTGATGATAAAGTCGTCTTCATCATCATCCACTAAAAGAATTCTGATCTTTTCAGACATGCCGTTGTACTTCTTTGCTAGAGCTTCGGTAACTCAACTATTTCAAACCAGTACTTGCTCAAAGTTTTCATTACATCAACTAAAGAGGCAAATGTAACCGGCTTGGTAATGAAAGAGCTAACGCCAAGATCATAGGTTCTTAGAATATCCTCCTCGGCCTTGGATGTGGTCAGGACCACCACCGGTATCAGCCGGAGCCGGTCATCCGCTTTTATCTCCTTCAGCGCCTCGCGGCCATCCTTTTTGGGCATGTTCAGGTCCAGCAGGATCAGGCCTGGAGTTGGATAGGCATGCAGGTCAGCATACTTACCTCTGTGGTGGAGATAGTCCATCAGTTCCTCACCGTTCTCAACAAAATGGATACTGTTTTTCAGACGACTCTCCTCCAGCGCATCCTTTACCAGCATACGGTCCTCTTCGTCATCGTCGGCAATCAGTATCACAATAGATCTTTTCTCTGACATTGTTTTTTATTTAGTCTTCAGGATGTTTCAGTGCAAGTGTAACAATAAAGCGCGTGCCTATACCTGGCTGGCTCTTGGCCGTAATATCGCCACCGTGGCGGATAGCTATTTTGCGGCTTACAGCAAGCCCGATACCTGACCCTTCATACTTCTGGCCTTCCAGGCGCTGGAAAATATTAAAGATCCGGTCAAGGTACTTTTCATCAAACCCTATACCGTTATCCTCCACGTATATCTTTGCCACCTCATCGCCGGGTGTTGCCGTCAGGTGCGCTGTACGCTGTAAGCTCTTGGCGTAAATATTGATGATCGGGCTCTCATTTTCTTTCCGGAACTTTATGGCATTGCTCAGCAGGTTCTGGAACAGCTGGCGCATCTGGGTCGGTTCAGCCTCTATAACAGGTAGCGGAGAACGTATGATCTTCGTGTTCGTCTGTTCAATGGCCACCTCCAGATCCGAGATCACCTCATCCAGAATCTCATCCAGGTTTACCCTAACAAATGGCTTTGACTTGGCGGTAACCCTCGAAAAGCCCAGCAGGTCGTTGATCAGGTTCTGCATGCGTGAGGCAGCGTTCAGCATACGGTCCACGTAGTCTTTGCCCTGCTCGCTAAGCACCTCGTATTCCTTTGTTTTGAGCCTGTCGCCGAAGGCCTGTATCTTGCGAAGAGGCTCCTGCAGGTCATGCGACGACACGTAAGCAAAGTCCTGTAACTCACGGTTACTGCGCTCCAGTTCAGCAGTATGGCGCCGCAGGCGTTCCTCAGTTAACTTCTGCTTGGTAATATCATGTACAAAGCCTGTGTATACTTTTCTGTCTATCAGATTTACTTCACTTATACTCAGGTAAAAAGGGAATATGGTACCATCTTTCCGCATGCCGGTCACTTCACGGCCAATGCCGATAATCCGCTTTTCGCCGGTTTCCTGGTAGTGATGCATGTAGCTGTCGTGCAGGCTGCGATCCGGCTCCGGCATCAGCATATTTATACTATGCCCTATGAGTTCTTCCTCATCATATCCGAATAACTTCGCTGCTGCAGGGTTCACCATTTCAATGATGCCCCTTGTGTTTATGGTTATGATACCGTCAACAGCGCCTTGAATAATGGAGTTGATCTTGTTCTCACTTTCACGCAAGGCTGCTTCCGCTTTTTTCAGCTCGGTGATATCATGTACGATACCCGTAAATATCTGCTTGTCCTTTAGCTTTACTTCACTGATGCTCAAGAGAAACGGGAAAACGGTGCCATCCTTTTTCTTTCCAAGCACCTCGCGCCCCTTCCCAATAATCTGCCCTACACCTGTGCGGTGATAGTTCTCGATATACTGGTCATGCTGGCTACGATCCGGCTCGGGCATCAGCATCTTAACATTGCGGCCTATTATCTCTTCCGGGGCATATCCAAAAATGCTGGCCGCCGCAGGATTTACCGTTTCGATAATGCCTTTACTGTCAATAGTGATAATGCCATCAATAGCCGTATCGATAATTGCTTTTAACCGGGTGCTGTTCTCGAAGCTCTGGTCGTTTTTATCTAAAGATTCTTCCAAGGATTAAATGTTTTGTTAAAAATAACCACTTCCATAAAGATTTACTAAAGAAATCCCCTGCAATTCCTTTTGATGATAAAAATCATCCCGGTAACTGCCAAGCATCATCAGAGGCTCCGGAGCATAGGTTTAATTTTACGCTCAGAAGCTTTTATTGCTCATTTACCGGAAAGCGCAGTGCTAAAGACCAACAAACGCTGCGATGCCTGGCTCTATTAGTCTCTGCACCCATGAAAAATATACTTGTAGCTATAAATTTCTCAGACTATGCGCAGCAGGTTGCGCTTTATACAGCGGAGCTATGCCAATTGACAAATGCCCGCCTTATACTTTTTTACGCTTATAACCCCAAACTGCATACCCCGGAAACAGAGGTACTCATTGATGAGCCATATGTGCAGCATCACCTGGACAAACTGGCCCGCAACATTCATCAAAAAACGAAAGCATCTGTTACACGTCTTGTTACCCCAGGCGCTCTTCAGCAAGTTACTTTTGAGGTTGCCGGCATGGTGAAAGCTGACCTGATCATTATCTGTCAGAATAGAACAGACCCTTCCGTTACCATGCAGCCTGTTACCCCTTTTACCGGGCAAACCAACCTGCAACTTATACCTACCCTGGTAATGGCTGAGGCCAATAACCCGGAGCCGGAAACAATACGGCCCATACTTGCTGACTTTCTCAACCTTTCTGGTTTTGGCAACTCTCCACTTTTAGAAGTAAGCTAAGTGAGATACTGCCTTGTTAGTAACTCACTTAGCTTGTTCCCGTGTTTATTTCATAAAGGACAGCACCTGCTGTTCCGCCTTTTTACTTTTGCAGTTGGCGCAGCATCCGGAGCATGGCTTCTTTTTCACCTGCCTGAAGGTCAGGATGGGATAGCGTGTATGGTAAGCCATTGTTTTGATGTAGTTGCTGCTGAACAAACGCTTCATCAGGTAATTGTCCTGGGTGGCAAGTATAAGCATGCTGGCAGCTGAATTTTCAGCAAAATCACTGATACCCTCAAGCGTATCTTCCTCCTCCAGGAGCTTAAAAGTCACATTTTTACCATTCAATTTCTTTTTGAGATCCTGCATGGCAGCTTTATAACTGCTTAGCTGCTGGCGCTCTGATTCATTGTATACTTGCACGAGCGTTAAGTTTGCTCCTGCTTGCTCTGCAAATCCTGCAATCTGCTCCAGCACGCTGTCCTCCTGGTCAGAAAAGTCTGTGGCAAACACCAGGTTTGCGAGCTTTTTGAAGGTAGTTGTACATGGCACCACCATAAGCGGGCAGCTTACCAGTTCCATAATGGCTGCTGCATTGTCCGGGTCATTTTCCTCCTCTTCCTGGTGAATCACACAGGTTTCCATCAGCACCATGTCTACTGCGTGGTCAGCCACTACGCCAGCTATGCAATTGTGCAGGTTACCGGGCCGCACCATGCACTCGAACGGTACCTGCTTTGATCCCGGCTTCTGCTCTTCCGTAAGAATGCGCTCACTAAATGACCGCAGCGTTTGGATGCTCCTGGTTTGCTGCGTAAACGTTAGATCTTTTGTCTGGCTGTTGTGCAGTAGCAACAGCTCTGCTCCCAGCGTGTTGGCAAGATGCCAGGCATAGCGCAACAGCTTCTTGCCTGCCTTATCGAATTGAACAGGTACCAACACCCGTTTCACATTTTTTGTCTGGCACATGGTTTAGTATAGATGATGGTATGATAAATATGTTCTCATAAATCAGGGCTGCTAATGTGTATAGCTTTCAAATTAAAAGGCGTTGGTAACTACGGGCTTTTTACAGCAACTCATCTCTGTTTTGTGTGCTGCCGTTTCCACCACTTTAGGACTCAAAAAAGGAATGCCCAAGCCCAGCCCGCGGACAATGAAAAGCACTGCCAGGCACATGCCAACATAAGGCACTGCCCTGTTAAACATACCGCGCATTTTAAGGCTGATCAGTTTACCGGAAAGCGACACCAGGAACATGAGCGGGAAAGTACCCAGGCCGAACAGCGCCATGTATGCCATGGCTCCTGCAACACCTTTTATACTGATGGCGCCAGCCAGGGCAATGTATACAAAGCCACAGGGTAACAAGCCGTTAAGCAGGCCAACCATAAACAGCGCCCCCAGAGAGTTTTTCTGGAAGTAATATCCTAACCTGCGCCTTACCCAAGCCATCAGTTTATCGGTGCCAAGTACATTGGCATACTTCCCTTTAAGTGTGGCTGGTAAAACGAGCAGCAGGAGTATCAGCAGCCCGGATACGATGGAAATAGTCTGCTGTAAACCTGCCATTTGCAGTGTTTCACCCAAAGCTCCTGCCAGGGCACCCAACGATGCGTAGGTAACAATTCTGCCCCCATTGTACAGGAGCCGGCCGGCATAGTATCGCCAGCCGGAACTCCCGACAAAGGGTAGTGCCATTGCTATAGGGCCGCACATCCCGACGCAATGGAAACTACCAACTAATCCAAATAGAAATCCTGCCCAGATCATGGCTTTGTCACTTGTATGGTTTGTTCTGCAAAGTATGTTTCCTGCTCAACCGTAAAAGTTATCCTAACTTTCCAACGTCCTTGTTGCAGCTCTTTTGTTTCGATCAACTGGCTCAGGTCACGGCCTAACTGCAGGGGCAGCTCCTGGTCCAGTTCCTCATCAGAAGGCCGAAAAAGGTTGATCTTTCCGGTTATACTTTGCCCTTTGAAATGATCAGGTAGCTGAATGATTATATCCTGCTTTTCGGGATGAAAAGCGATGGCTACATCGCCGGCAGCCTTGGTACGGCCAACCATGTTAATGTGGTCCTGGTACTTGATCTCCTGTTCGTAATAATCCTTGCTTACCAGATCTACATCCTGGTTCATTGCCTTGTAAACGAACATGGCAATGTAGCTCATGAACATGACCATAGCTACAATAATAGCGTAGGGCCAAAGTGTGAAGCTTTTATTTTTATCGGTTGATTTCATGTTGCTGTCTGTTTCAATTTTGAGTGTCATTCCGAGTAAAGCGAAAGATCTTTTAAGAATTCTAAAGACGTCTCTCCTATCATCGAGATGGCATTAATGTTTACTTCGCCGGTCCTAAAAACTTGGTTTCAGTGGTTGTTATCAGTTCCTTGCCGTAATACACCCCGATCTCTATTTCTGAGTTCATCCTGGTCAGTAGCTCCTGCGGTATCTCGGTAAAGAAAACACCTTCCGCAATGCCTTGTGCAGGCAGTAGCAGCTCATTGCCTATCACTTTAATGCTGCCTTCTTTGTTGAGCAGTTTAAGGGTGAGCGGCATGTTGTGGTTCGTTTTATTGATAACAGAAATGTTGTACAGGTTTTTGATGTGCCCCTGCTCTGTTTTCTGGTATAGCTGCCCCGGTGTGCGAAGTATGGTTGCCTCGGCTTCGTCGCGGGTTAGCAGCAAGGCAGTAAGTGAGGTAAGCAGTATAGCCAGCACCGTAGTATAACCCATTACACGCGGTGTGAAGAATGTCCATTTGCTACCTGTCTCAATCCCCTCTTCTGACTCGTAGCGTATCAGCCCTTCAGGCTTTTCGATCATGCGCATGATGTCGTTACAGGCATCGATGCAGGCGGTGCAGTTGATACACTCCAGCTGTTGTGCTCCGTTACGGATGTCTATTCCTGTCGGGCAAACCTGCACACACTGATGGCAGTCGATGCAGTCACCTTCTGTGCGCTCCTGGTTCTTGCGCAGTTTACCGCGCGGTTCACCACGGCCATAGTCGTAGGCTACCACCACAGTTTTCTTATCCTGCATTACGCCCTGCAAGCGGCCATAGGGGCAAACAATGGTACATACCTGCTCCCGGAAGTAAGCAAACACAAAGTAGAACACTCCTGTAAAAGCGAGCAGGGTGCCGAAGCCGACCAGGTGTTTTACAGGGCCTTCGGTTACTATTTTCTGTAGTTCATCGATGCCAATAATGTAGGCCAGAAAAGTGTTGGCGATAATGAAGGAGATCAGGAGAAAAACTGCAGCTTTAGCCCCCTTTTTCAGGACCTTTTCTGTGTTCCAGGGCATCTTGTCAAGGGCGCGCTGCTTTGTGTAGTCACCTTCAATGGCATATTCTATCCTTCGGAACACCATCTCCATAAAAATGGTCTGTGGGCAGATCCAACCGCAGAAGATGCGGCCATAAACTACCGTAAAAAGGATGATGAACACAACCAGTGTAAGGAATGCCAGTACCAGCAGAAAGAAGTCCTGCGGCCAGAATAACACCCCGAATATCACGAATTTGCGCTCTACAACATTGAGCATGAGCAGCGGCAGCCCGTTAATTTTTATGAACGGGCCGGCAAACAGCAAAGCCAACAGTAAATAGCTAACATATTTACGGTAGTCATACAGTTTGCCTTTCGGCTTTTTAGGGTATACCCATACGCGTTTACCCTGGTCATCTACAGTTGAGATGTGGTCCCGGAACTCATCGGGAGCTGTTTGTATTTTGCTTGCCATGGCAGTGATAATTTGTGCGGATATTACTCCTGCCTGTTGTTAAAAGATGGAAAATTAAACGCAGCGATTTATAAAATCTGCTATGACAAAATTCCAAAATCAGCGTCTCCTAAAAGATGACCAAAATCATCAATCCCAATGATTATCATCAGTAAAGCATCAGAAGCCTGCCGGCGCCCAGCCGATAAAAAAAGGTTGCAGGCACTTATGGCATAAGTACCTGCAACCTTCAAAGGCATTAAACCTTGCTTATTTTATACTTCCTATTTTTACTCCTTCTCTCCTTGCGGCTCTTTTGCATTGGCTGGGTTAGACCCCTTCAGGCTCAGGATGTAACTTGACACCTCCAGTATCTGATCTTTGGTGAGCTTGCCTTGCCACGGTACCATGCCTTTAGCTGGAACACCAAACTTCACAGTCTTGAATATGTCGTTCACATCCCCACCGTGTAGCCAGTACTCATCCGTTAAATTGGGCCCCACTACGCCCTGTCCTTCCTGGCCATGGCAGGCGGCACAGTTTGTCGCGAAAATCGATTTGCCGGATTCTAATGCCGCCGCATCTGTCAGTGCTTCGTAATTGGTTACGGCATTGGGGTCGTCGGCATTTTTAGCCGCAAATAAAGCTGCCTGCTGCATTTCCATTTCATATTCTTCTGTCTGCAGTGCCCCTGTCCTGAACACGTGGAAGTGCAGCATATAACCGATACCGAAAACAATGGAGGCGTAAAACATATACTTCCACCAGGGCGGCAGGTCGTTATCATACTCCTGTATGCCATCGAAATCGTGGTTTGAATGAATTTCGTCTTTTGCTGTACCCGTAACTACTGTTGCATCGCCGCGCATCAAAAAAAGCACGCGCCCTGCAAAGGAGCTTCTGAAATCTTCGTCATAGATGGAGTCGCCCAGCATTGGCACAAACAACCGGAAGAGCATAACCAGTACCAGTACGATCAGCAGGATAATGGCGCCTGCCAACGCAAACGTGAACAGCAACACAGGCGGCAGATCCAGGAAAGCAACCTCTTCTTCGGCACCTGCCGGCACTGCAGCATCCGGACCGGCAGCTGGAGGAGTGGAAGCATCAGCTACCACTTCGGCAGGCTTGTCACTCTCTGCTTTAATATAAGCGATCACATTGGCTACATCCTCGTCTGAGAGCGAGTTGCCAAAGGCAGGCATTTGTATTTTGTTGAACTCATTGTACAACGCAACTGCATCCTTATCACCAGACTGCACCAGTTCCTGCGAGTTTTTGATGAACTTCGTCAGCCACTCATCCCCACGCCGCTTATGGGCATCTTTCAGGGCCGGGCCCACAACCTGGGCATCTATGCTATAACAGGCCGTACAGTTACCTTCAAAAATTGCTTTACCAGCTACGGCATCCTGTGCCTGTACTGCTGTTGCGCTTACCAGAAGCAGGCCAGCCACCAGCGCCAGGCCACTTTTCGAGATTATTTTTTTTAGAGAGATCATTGTTTCGCTCCTTCCAATGTAGTGTCTTCCTCATCGTTTTCGCAGGCAACATAGCTCATGGCCTGTACATGTTTTTTGTCTAGCAGGGCTACATAAACCAGCAAGCCCAGGAAGAACAAAAAGAAGATGCTGAACGAGATAAGCGGATATATTTCGATGCCGTCGATGGCTTGCAAAACATTCTTATACATGGCTTTATATTTTAGAGACTTAAGATCCGTAACATCAGACCCAGGACTTTCCATCGAAATCATTCCATTCCGGGTCCTGGCTCTGATGCCTTGTGTCTTACATCTAGTTTCCTTCTTTCACTTTAATATCTGTACCAAGGCGTTGCAGGTAAGCGATCAGGGCTACGATCTCCTTCTCAGGCTTCACTTCTACACCTTCTTTCTTCAGGGCTGCCGAAATACCATTTGCCTGCTTCATCAGTTCCTGGTTGGCATTAGCGATGTACTCATCCTCGTAAGGCACACCCAGTTTTTTAAGTGTCTTCAGCTTATCCTGCGTAGTGCTCTGGTCAATTTCCTGCTCAAACAACCATGGGTACGAAGGCATGATTGAGCCCGGCGACATGGAGGTTGGATCCATCATGTGGTTGTAGTGCCAGGAGTTAGGGTACTTGCCCCCTACTCTGTGCAAGTCAGGACCAGTACGCTTGGAACCCCACAGGAAGTTGTGGTCATACACAAACTCACCAGCCTTGGAGTACTCGCCGTAGCGTTCTGTTTCAGAGCGGAACGGGCGAACCATTTGGGTGTGGCAGTTAACGCAACCTTCTTTAATGTACAGGTCGCGGCCCTGCAGCTCCAGCGAAGTATAAGGTTTCACGCTGGCAATGGTAGGCACATTTGATTTAATTACGAAGGCAGGTATAAACTCTACCAGACCGCCTATCAGGATCGCCACTGTAGCAAAAATGGCCATTTGCGTTGGGCGCTTTTCGATCCAGCTGTGCCAGTGGCCTGCATTGTTGCTTACAGTTGGCACAATTACAGGGGCTTCTGTACGCTCGTTGGCTACCAGCTTACCAGATTTTGCTGTTTTAACAAGGTTGTAAACCATCAGGAAAACACCACTCAGGTACAACACACCACCTACACCTCGCAGGTAATACATCGGCACGATCTGAAGCACTGTCTCCAGAAAGTTAGGGTATTGTAAGGTTCCTTCAGCCGTAAACTGTTTCCACATCAAACCCTGTGTAAAACCAGCCCAGTACATAGGTATAGCATAGAAAAGTATACCTAGCGTACCTAACCAGAAGTGGGCGTTAGCCAGTTTCTTTGAGTGTAACTGCGTTTTGTAGAGGCGCGGGAATAACCAGTACAGCATGGCAAATGTCAGGAAGCCGTTCCAGCCAAGTGCTCCTACGTGCACGTGCGCCACGATCCAGTCAGTAAAGTGCGCAATGGCGTTCACGTTTTTCAGCGACAGCATCGGCCCTTCGAAGGTAGCCATACCGTAAGCAGTAACCGCTACCACCATAAATTTAAGAATAGGGTCCTCACGTACCTTGTCCCAGGCTCCGCGCAGTGTTAGCAACCCGTTTATCATACCGCCCCAGCTCGGCGCTATCAGCATCACAGAAAATACCACGCCCAAAGACTGAGCCCAATCTGGCAAGGAAGTATAAAGCAAGTGGTGCGGGCCGGCCCAGATATAGATAAAGATCAGCGACCAGAAGTGTATGATTGAAAGCCGGTAAGAGTAAACCGGGCGGTTAGCGGCCTTAGGCAGGAAGTAGTACATCAGGCCCAGGAACGGCGTGGTCAGGAAGAACGCTACCGCGTTATGACCATACCACCACTGTACCAGCGCATCCTGCACACCGGCATATCCGGAGTAGCTTTTCAGGAAGTTAACCGGCATTTCGTAAGAGTTAACAATATGCAGCACAGCTACTGTCAGGAAGGTGGCAATGTAGAACCAGATGGCGACGTACATGTGCTTCTCCCGGCGCTTGGCAATGGTACCGAACATGTTCCAGCCGAATACTACCCAGATCAGGGTAATGGCAATGTCGATCGGCCACTCCAGCTCGGCATATTCCTTAGAAGTGGTAATGCCCAGGGGCAGCGTTAAAACCGCAGACACAATGATCAGCTGCCAGCCCCAGAAGTTTATCCTGCTGAGCACATCGCTGTACATACGGGCTTTACAAAGGCGCTGAAGCGAGTAGTAAACGCCCATAAAAATGGCGTTGCCCACAAAAGCAAATATCACAGCGTTGGTGTGCAAAGGCCTTACACGACCGAAGGTAGTATACTGCGTGCCCATATTTACGCTTGGGTTTGCGAGCTGAAAGGCGATGATCACGCCGATCAGCATACCTGCTATACCCCAGAATACGGTGGCAATACCAAAATCACGTACGATCTTGTTGTCATAAAAGAACGTATCGATTGCGCCCTGGTCTTTACCTTTCGGCACGATCCGTTCAGGCGCATTTTCTAAGACTTCAGCTACATTAGTTGACATGTGCGGTGTCCTCCATTTTGTTTAAGTGTTCTATGATGTTGTGTGGTTTTAAGCACTGACTATAGCTACAAATTTCTGCAAGAGAGCTTCAGGAAAAGATGACGAAGGTCATGTTGCACACTGATTGATGTCAGCAGTCCCGCCTAAGTATTTTTCTCTTTTGTTGCTTGTCCGCGGCTACTGCTCACCGTGTCGTTATCGAACAGCATGCGCACGGCAGGTGTGTAGTCGTCGTCGTACTGGCCTGAGCGCACAGCCCACAGAAATGCCCCCAAAAACAGGGCGGCTACTGAAATGCTGATCCCGATCATTAAAAATATGATGTACATATCGTTGTCCTTTTATTGATTTGCAACTGATTTAAAGCCCTGCCCTCCTGGATGCGAATTTCACGGAAAGGGTGGCAAACACGATCACACTAAGGGAACTGATGGGCATAAGGATAGCAGAGGTGATTGGTGAGAACAGCCCCTGTACAGCCAATGATAAACCGATCACGTTGTAGACCAGCGACACGGCAAATGTGGCCAGAATAATATTCATCGACTTTTTAGAAAATGCGAGAAACTTACTCAGCTTATCAAAGGCTGTCGCGTCCAGAATGGCATCGCAGGAGGGTGAGAAGTTTGTTATGCTGTTTGTAAGGGCTATACCGGCATCGCTCTGCTTAAGCGCACCGGCATCGTTCAGCCCGTCCCCCACCATAAGTACCTGGTGCTGCTTTGCCTGCAAAGCCTGTATACTTTGCAGTTTCTGCACCGGCGACTGGTTAAATACCAGCGCTGCCTCCTGCCCCAGCAATTCTTTCAGCCTTGCCTCTTCATGGTCATTGTCGCCGGAGAGTACAGCAATCTTTTTGCCTTTCAATTCACCGAGTATATCTTTCAAGCCTTTGCGGTATACATTGTAGAAAGTATAATAACCCAGCACCACGCCGTCCACTGAAACATACACCGTTGTCTTCAGGGTATCTGTGGCTTTATCGGTTGGTATTCCCAGATAGGCTGCTGAACCAACGCGCACCAACTGCCCGCTTACTTCGCCACTGAGACCTTTACCAGCAAATTCCTGGAAGTTATCAACCTGTAAGGGCTTGTCTTTAAGGTTTTCGCTGATGCGCTGGCTGAGCGGGTGTGTGGAGTGGCGCAGCACCGACAGTATGCGCCTCTCCTGGTCTGCACTCAGGGCCTTGCCTGTATAGCTTACCTCGGCTGCGCTTGGTTCTGTAAGGGTACCCGTCTTATCAAAAACGACAGTATCTATTTTGGCAAGCGTTTCTACTACAGCGGTATTTTTAAGATAGAATTTATTCTTGCCAAAAACTCGCATCGTGTGTCCGTGCACAAAAGGAGTTGCCAGCGATAGCGCGCAGGGGCAGGCAATGATCAGCACAGAAATGAAGGCACGCATGGCCATGTCCGTATCGCGTGGCACCCAGTACCACAGCGTTCCGGCTGCCACAAACAGTGTAACAATCACAAACCATTTTCCGGCAGTGTTGGCATAGGTCGCAACCGATTGTTTTTCCGGTTTCGAGAAAGCGCTATCGTTCCAGAGTTGCGTCAGGTAGCCCTGTGATACTTCTTTAACAACCTCCAGTTCTATACTTTCCCCTACCTGCCGCCCACCGGCGTAGATCACTTCGCCAGCTACTTTCTCAACCAGCTCCGACTCACCTGAAACAAAGCTGTAGTCGATCATGGCCTGCCCGCTCATAAGCATAGCATCTGCCGGGATAAGTTCCTGGTTCCGTATACGGATGCGGTGACCTACCTCCAGGTTTCGAACCGCTATGGACTCCTCTACCTTATCTTTTAATACCGTTACAGATACAGGGAAGTAGGACGTATAATCTCTGTCGAAAGAAAGGGAATCGTAGGTCTTCTGCTGGAAATACTTACCGATCAGCATAAAGAAAACAAGGCCGTTAAAGGAGTCAAGGTAACCGGGCCCTGTGCCTGTCAGAATCTCATACAAGCTCACGCAGAACAAGGCCATCAGGCCAAGCGCAATAGGTACGTCAATGTTAACGAAGCGCTGCTTTATACTTTCAAGGGCTGAAGTAAAAAAGCCTCGGGCACTATAAAAAAGTACAGGCAGTGAAAGCAGAATGCTGACATACCCGAAGAAGGAACCGAAACTGCGTTGAAGGCCGCCGGTAAATGCCAGGTAGTCCGGGAAAGCCAGCAGCATCACATTGCCAAAGCAAAAACCGGCTATTCCTAACTTATATATAATGCTACGATCCTGTTTCTTGATTTTTTTACCGTCAGTATCGGCTAACGTTATGTCTGGTTCATAACCTAAACGGGCTAACAGCGCCACCACCTCACGCAACGTAGTTCTTTGATGGAGGTAGGTAAGGGATATTTCTTTGCGCAGAAAATTAACAGTAGATTCTGATATGCCTGCATTTAGCTTAAACAGGTTCTCGAGCAGCCAGATACACGAACTGCAGTGCATTTGGGGCACGTAAAAGGTAAGTTTACAGATCGAGTCGTTACGGAAATTGATCAGCTGGGCTACTACGCCCGCATCGTCGAGGTAAGCAAAACGGGCATCAGAGGTGTTTGCTTTGCCATTGATACCAGGATTCTGCTCTAAGTTATAATAGGTACAGAGATTATTCTCCTCCAGCAATTCGTAAACAGTTTTGCACCCGGCACAGCAAAAAGCTTTATCGTGTGCTAAAATCAATTCGTCAATGCAGGAATCCCCGCAATGATAGCAGTTTTGAACATTGGTTTGGAGTGCGGCTTCCATCTCAATTTCTAAATATGGTACTTAACAAAGTTAGACAGGCGCTACCCCCTAAAGAATGATTAATGTCATTCAACAGGTTGATCGATATCAGCAGAAGCAGGCCAAATGAGGAGTATCTTTGTCATATTAAAGCAAAGAAAACAGGCTCAGTTTCAGTTTTATAAAGCCGCACGTTACCAGCGTCACCGGAAATAAACAGAGGCGAGCCAGGTGCTGAAGATCAATAAAGTTTAGTTTAGTATATGGTATATATTCGGCCTTTGGCCGTTTCAAAAGCAGGCTATTTTGTAGCCTGCTTTTCCATTTTACAGGAAGCCTAATTGCTGTTTGCCTAGTGATCTGCTCTGGCTTATTCAGCTATTGTCGTTTTTATCGTTGCTGCTTACTTTATTCGCTGCTTTAATTATCAGTTTTGCGAATTCTGCTATTCTCTATAGTTGGTGTTAAAATTCAAGCTTATTACCCTGCTATTATTTCTAGTTGCTGCTGATCCGCAGTCTTACTTGCTGTATTGTTTCATTTCCAGCTTTGGTGCCCTTCTGGCCGGGAGGCCTCGTCTTGCTGCATCGCGCTGCTTTCCTTTCCTGCCCTCGTGCCTCGGGCTGCCTCGCTCTCGCTCGTCACCGGAAACTCTCGAGGCGCTCAACACCAAGACTGGAATCAGTGCGATCGCTTCAGCCTTCGCTATGAAACAAGTTTAATTCCCCTCCTCGGAGGGGGTCAGGGGTGGGTACATACCAACCGCTAAGGCAACAGCGCTACTACCTGAGCCACAGCTGTAGGTATAAAGCAAAACGCCCAAGTTCGATACAGCCCGGGCGTAAAACGATCCCTATGTCTAACTTAGATTGCTTTGCTGAATATCTGTTGCTCTGATGGTTCGCTTTGTCTTAGCTTGAGGTCAAACACCATGCAGATGTTGCGGGTAAAAGCCCTGCCCAGCCTGGTTACTTTTAACGCTTTATCTGATAACTCTATCAACCCCTCATCCTGCATCTGGTTCAACTCTTCAAAAGCATCGCCCGGCAATAAGGCAAGTAACTGTGAGGTAATGCTGAGCTCTCCCCTGCAGGCAATGTCCAGAATTGCTTCCTTCATCAGCAGATCTTCTTCTGTTAAAAAATGGCCTTTCAGCACTGCCAATTCACCATTCAATACAGCCTCCTTATAAGTCTCCACTTTTTTCAGGTTTTGCATGTAACCATACTTGGCATCGCTGATAGAGGATGTACCCAGGCCGATAAGCAAATCCGTCTGGCAGGTAGTGTAGCCCATGAAATTGCGGTGAAGCTCTTTTTGTTGCAGTGCTTTGCAGAGGGCGTCCTGTGGCAGGGCAAAGTGATCCATGCCTATATCAGTATAGCCCAACGCCTTAAACTTCTGTAGCCCTAAGTCATAAAGGGCACGTTTCTCAGCGTTATCAGGGAGGTCTTTATCGGAGTAGCTCCGTTGCCCCGGTTTTACCCATGGCACGTGTGCGTAGGAGTAAAAGGCAATGCGATCCGGCATTAGTTCTGCCACCTTGTCTATTGTTTCGCTCACGCTTTGCTGCGTCTGGTAGGGCAAGCCATAGATCAGGTCAAAATTTACAGAGTCATAACCTATCCTGCGTGCTTCTTCTGTTACGTGCTTAACGTTTTCGAAAGGCTGTATACGATTTATGGTGATCTGCACCTTAGGATCAAAATCCTGGATACCGTAACTTACTCTTCTGAAGCCCAGGTCATAAAGGGTTTGCAGGTGCGCTGTTGTGGTGTTATTCGGATGCCCTTCAAAACTGAACTCTTTCTGCGGGTGCAGGATGGCTCCCTCGTAGATCCCCTCCAGCAGGTAGCGCAGGTTTTCAGGTTTAAAGAAAGTAGGTGTACCACCTCCCAGGTGCAGCTCCCGGATAATCGGCCTTTCTGTGAACTGCTCCAGGTAAAGCCTCCACTCGCTCAAAATAGCATGTATGTATCCTTCCTCCACACTATGATTTTTGGTGATGCGTGTATTGCAGCCGCAATAGGTACAAAGCACCTCACAAAAGGGCAAATGGATGTATAGACTGATTCCCTTCGTCGCGTTCGATTCATCAAAAGTATGCTTTACCACCTCCATCCAGTGCTTCGCTTCAGGCACATCCTTGTTCCAGTAAGGCACGGTAGGGTAACTGGTATAGCGAGGTGCTGGCACATTATATTTCTGTATCAGATGTTCCTGCTGCTCGATCATGTCTATCGTCAATGAAATTAATAGTAGCTACAAATTTCAGAGAAAGAGGTATAACCATTTATGATACCGGGCAGGCAAAAAAGTGACCTTCATCATCTTTTTAATTAAATAGGTAGAGCAGCACGTAAAGCATAATAATTACATTAATATCAAATTTTATACTTTCAATGCTATTCAAATACTTTTAATAAACTTTTATAATCATTAAATCCGTACAATCTAATAGAGCCTTTGTTCAAAAAAATTAAGCATACAGCTATGAAAAACATTGCTTTAACATCGTTTTTTGTCCTTTTGTTAACAGCTTCAGGTTGCCAGCGCGAAGCAACCGTGCAGGAGGTAATGGATACAGAGGCACAGCGGAAAGAAGTTTATACCACTATAATGGATAATCCTGAAATGCGCCAGGAAATGATGCAGGTAATGCGGGAGCACCCGCAAGGCAACATGATGATGGGTACAGGCGCAATGATGGGTAAAGGGCATATGATGGGAGACAGTACCGGCATGATGCGTGGCATGAACCAGGAACAGATGCACAACATGATGCAGCAAATGATGCAGGCCTGCGCCCAGGACTCCGCCAATTGCAACATGATGTCGCAGATGATGATGAACAACCCCCAAATGATGCAGCACATGACACAACAGATGCGGCAGCAGAACATGATGAACGAGGCTTGCTACCAGCAGATGATGCAGAACATGGGCAAAATGAAAAAATAATCAACCGCTATCTGAAAATTCATCCGGAAAAAAGTATAGAGGGCTAATTATCAGCTACAGGCGCATTAATAAAAGCATCATCCGTCAGGGATTGTAAAAACTGAATGATAAGTGTTTGCTCTTCCGCAGAAACAGGAATTCCTGTCTTGCCCTGCTGCTGCAACTCCGGTGCCAGCGTTGGCGAGTTTTTCACTCCTGTCCGGTAATGCGCTAATACCTGCTCAAGTGTGGCAAATCTTCCATCATGCATGTATGGGGCTGTTATAGCAATGTTGCGTAGTGTAGGTGTTTTGTACTTGCCAATATCTTCTGGTTTACGGGTAATCCGACCACGCCCGAAAGCAAGTGCTTCATTTTCATCTGAATAAGCAGCATCCAAGCCATTGTTGTGGTACTTATTGTCAGTAAAAAAATCTGAAGTATGGCAACTGCTGCAGTGTTTCCTGAAAAGCACGAGTCCCTTTAGCTCCTTGTCGTTTAACATTGTCCCTTTTTCGTTACGGACATACTTGTCGTAGCGCGAATTACCAGATATAATTGTTCGCTCAAACTGGGCCAAAGCTTTGCCAATGGCAGCAGATGTAATCGAATCAGACCCGAAAGCCTTTTTGAAAAGACCCGGATACGATTCGTGCTGCTGGAGTTTTTGTACCAGTGCAGCCAGGTTTTGCCCCATTTCATCAGGGTGTGTCAGGGGGCCGAAACTTAATGATTCCAGATCTTTGGCTCCCCCATCCCAAAACAAACCGTCCATCCAGGCTACATTCACCAGCGTAGGCACATGTCGTTGTAGCTGTTTTCCTGTTATCCCTGCAGTAGAAAGGGCTTTGCCGTCTGTAAACGCTTTTGCCGGTTGATGGCAACTGGCACAGGAAATTTTACCGTTTCCGGAAAGGGCCGGATCAAAAAAAAGCTTGCGCCCCAAAGCCACTCCTTCTTTTGTTAAAGGATTTCGGGCAGGGTAAGGCACGGCCTCCGCCAGGTTGGCAGGAACTTCAGGATCATACTCAGATGCCCCACAACCCGTACCTAGCAAGCAGAAAAGCAGGAAAACCAAATAAAGCCTGTTACAACGCATCCATCAAATAGTTATGCAGGCTGACACCAGCTGTTACTGTACCTGGGTTACATTCAGAAAGCCACTGCTGTAGTTCTCAGCAATCTTACTTGGCCCGGCACCATGCCCCCCGCTACTCATCACATCAAAATCAATAAGATTCGGATCCTGGAAAAGCCCGTTTACATCTGCCTGCATGTTTATTTTATAATTGGATTTTTCACGAAGGTCGATTACCTGAGGCAAGGCTAATGTGATGGTTTTAAAATTCTGATCCCCTCCTACATGAAACACAAGGTTACCATTTTTTGTATCGCCTTCAAAATTACCTACCAGCGACAGGAATTTATATCCTGTATCCCAGTCCCACACCATTTCATTGCCTGGGTCCAGGTCCCCTTCCTGATCTGTAGAATGATTATGTGCTTGGTCTACACCAATGGCCAGTTCTATTTTATTATACATGCCCATTGGTACTTCCTGCAGCACAAACGACATGCTCCCATCCTGTGCTACCAGGTGATAGCTTTCTGGCTCTACATATACAAACTGGCCGTATTGGCTTATCAGTTTTACATTACTTATATAGTACTTCAGATTACTTACTGCGTATGTATCGCCTGCCGGGCTGGTATAGATCGTGCCATTCAGTTGCAGAGGGCTGGTACCAACCATATTTTTAATTTCCACCTCTACTTCTCCGGGTGTTGCCTTATTATCGTCTTTAGAACAAGCTGAAAGGCTAAATGCCGCCAGCCAAAGCAGTACTATTTTAAAAGAGAAATTTCTCATTCGCTAGTTTTTAGAATGGATCCGTGTAACGTTTGTCTTTTACGAAGGATGAGTCCGTTAGCGTTTGCAAAAAAACAATAATTTTTCGTTTCTCTTCGGGTGTCAGCAAAAGCGTTTTGCCACCTGCTACGTTTGATGCCTCTACAATGAGTGGAGAAATATTCGGACTGTCATACTCCATGTGCTCGTTATAATGATCCAGCACCTCCTCCAGGGTTTTAAACCGGCCATCGTGCATGTATGGGGCTGTAAGGGCAATGTTCCGTAGCGATGGGGTCTTAAATAGCCCATTGTGCCGAGGATTGCCGGTAATTTCCCCCAAACCTTTATCTGTTAGCGTAGCATCCAGTCCGTTGTTATGAAATGCCTGCATTGTAAGCAGTGTTCCGCCATGGCAGTCACCGCAGTTGCCTCCCCGTAAACCGGTACCTGGGTCAGGGTGGGTCATAAACAGCTTCATGCCCTCAAGTTCATCAAGGGTCAGTTCCTCTTTCTTGAGCAGGTAACGATCATAGCGTGAGTTCGCCGAAATCAATGTTCGCTCAAATTGAGCAATCGCTTTAAGTATGTTCTGCTCTGTGATCACTTCAGAACCAAAAGCATTTTTAAACAGCGGAGGATACTTTTCAGTGGCCTGCAGTTTCTGTACTGCTCCAGCTAAACGCTGATGTAGCTCTATATCACTTTCAATTGGCCCCCGCGCCTGCTCTTCCATGCTTTTAGCTTTTCCGTCCCAGTTAAAGTCGCTTATCCACAACAAATTGGCCAGCGACATACTACTGCGCCTGTGGCTAATTCCATCTATACCCACAGCCACCGCTCTACCATCCGTAAAAGCCTTGCTCTGCTGATGGCAACTGCCGCACGACATGGTGTTGTTACCAGACAGCTTCTTTTCATAGAATAGGAAACGCCCCAGCGCTACGCCTTCTTCTGTCGTCGGATTATCAGCAGGGATTTTAAAGTTCTGCGGAAGAATCTGCGGAACGTCAAATGTGTAAGGTGTTTGAGTTTGTGTATCGTCGGTGGGCGCTGTATCCTTATCTTTAGAGCAGGCAACTGTGCCTAAAAAGCACAAAGAGAATAGCAGATAATGGAGTAGGCGCATATTCGCAGATAAACTTTGATGAGAGCAATAGTATGCTTCCTCTCCTAATTTAGAATACACAAAGGAGAAAGTCAATTTGGAAAGAGCTCTTTATAGATTTCATTTTTATATACATAAACTTCTCCAATAGGTTTCCCTCTGTAATATGATCTTTTAAAACCCAATTATTTTAATCTAGCGTGTTCTTTTGCCCGATACTAGTTGGTACCATACTTCACCTGGCCCTTCGCGCTTTACAGTATAGGCCACCAAAAGATACTCTGAATTTGCAGGCATAATCACAGGATAAACGGCATTTATTGAATCTGGTGTCAGATAGTTGGTGCGCAGGTGCTCTCCCTTCTCATTTCTTATCTGCAAACCGATATGGCTGCTGATTACCTCCGTTTGCTGGTTGCGTTCGTCCCAGGTAATTGCCAGATTACCTGTTCCAAATGCCGTCATCTGCGGATGTTTAGCCGCCGGTGCATTACTTACAGACTGTCTTGGCGTAAATGCTTTGCCAGGCTGCTTCAAGCTGTAGTAAACGCCACTTCCCCCTCCCATTGTAAACCAGGCATAATGCAAGCCATTTTGATTGGAGGTCATGGCAGGGCCGGTATGCGGACAGCCTTGAATCACCCAGTTATCCGCACTGATTCGCTCCGGTTTCGAAAAGCTTTTGCCATTATCACCAGACACCATATACATCATATCGCGTATGCTGTCGTTCATAATGCCACGGTAAGCCACATGCAGTTTCTGCTGCCCATCCAGGTACAAATCTGTGCGGCAGCACTGGCAAAGCTGGGTGTCGATCACCTTCTCTCCCACAAAACCGTCACGGCCCCGGGTGCTGGCAAAGTATAACGAAGATCCTTCTTTATCAGTATTCTTGCGGGAGTCGAGCCAGATGGCAGCAACTTCGTCGTTGGGCAGCAACTCCAGGTCAAAATACCGTTCATCAATACTGTTTACGGTATTCTCTGCCAGCTGCTTTGGTGTTGTCCAGCTTTTTCCGTTGTCAAACGACTGCGTGTAGTATACCAGTCCCGCATAGGCATTCTTCTCGTTCGGATTGCTAACGGCAAACATGGCTATCATGTCTCCGTTTTTGCGGAACAGCAGCTTCGACAGGTTTTCGTCGTGCGGGTAAACTCCCTGTGTTGTTGGTATGGTGCGCGTAGTACCAAAAGTTTTCCCACCATCTTCTGAAACAGCGTAGGCTAACAGATGATTACCTGTGGTATCTGTTGCCTGCACCCAGCTTAACACGATATTCCCGTGGTGATCTTTAGTAAGGTATGGGCAGGAAGCAGCAAGGCCTGGCTCTGAGACTCGGTGCGCGACAAGTTGCTCTTCGTTGTCCGTAGACGTGTTATCTGTTGTTTTGCTTGTGCAGGCAACTGCTAACAGCAGAACCGTGAATAGAAATGATGAGAGTATATGAGTTAACTTGATCATGGTAGGGTTTCTTTATTGCCCCGAATAAATTTCGTCGGCTTTACAGCTTTGCAAGCGAGAATATTCTGTTCAGGTAAAATTTAATTAGATTTTGAAGCGAAATTGTAACCGAGGCCCAGGTGTACGGTTCTGGGGTTGCCTTGCCTGTAGCTGTAACCATAGGCAGTTTTGTCAGCAGTTGTGGCGTAGAGTTCATTTGTCAGGTTCAGCACATTCAGCCATACCTCCATACCTTGCAAAACGTATCCAGTCCGGACATTTAGCAGGTCATATCCGTTATACTTTTCCGTGTTGGCGGCATCCATGTAATATTTGCCCAGATGCTGCCACTCCATACTTAGGCGCAGGCCTTTTACAAACTCAGGTTTAAAAGTGACTTCGGTGTTGCTGATAAAACGAGGAGCGGTGGTCATTTCCTTATCGCTAAAATCATTTCCTTTTTCCACATAATCTCGGTAGGTGTGCCGGGCGTTCGTACCGCTGAAACGAAATGCAAGACTTTCGATAGGAGCATACTTCAGCGTATATTCTACACCACGATGCCTTGTTTTACCTGCATTCTGGTTTTCATAGGAGTTATCTGCCAATCGTACAGAAACAATTTCATTCGTGCCATTCAGCTGGTAAAAACTTAAATCGAGGTAGCCTCGGGTCTGGGCAAAACTGATCCAGCCGCCGGCTTCGTAGTTCGTATAATCCGAAGGTTTTAAAGTTGGTACCTGTACACCCCGGTATAGCTCAGAGATCTGTGGAGGCGTAAATCCGACGCTATAGTTACCATACACGCCGATGTTTCGACCCAGGTCATAGGTCAGGCCCAGTTTAGGAGTTATACTGTTGAAACCGTTTTGC
This sequence comes from Pontibacter sp. MBLB2868, assembly GCF_051904785.1. Classification (NCBI taxonomy): domain Bacteria; kingdom Pseudomonadati; phylum Bacteroidota; class Cytophagia; order Cytophagales; family Hymenobacteraceae; genus Pontibacter; species Pontibacter sp. MBLB2868. The sequence goes on from NZ_CP196710.1 coordinate 3,105,462, forward strand.
TCGTCCGGAGCACCTGAGTAAGCACCAGGCTCCAGGTGGTTGTCAAAAGTATAATCCAAACGATCATAACGCAGGGCAGCAACGGCTTTTAAGCGTTCGGTCGGGTTTAATTCAAACTGTGTGTAAGCAGCGGAGTTCAGCAGTTTCACATCGTAGTCGGTCAGTAGTTGATTGGTTTCGGTGTAGCCGGTATACTTTCCAGTTTCATCCCTGTCAATATCGATAAAACTGGCCTGGTAGATAGCAGGGCTATAATCCAGGCTAAGGCCGCCAATCAGTTGCGCGTTCAGAAAAGAGAAGGCTTTACGGTGCTGGGTGATCATACCAAAACTCTGAAAAGCATCTTCGTTAATTTCACCCTTTGCCTTTAACGGATTGCCTGCTACGCTTTTTATAGCATAGAACGGGTTTTGCCCGATGGCATTGTTGCGGTAAAAAAAGGTCATGTGTGTGCTGTTCATCACATTCCAGTCGTGCTCCAGGCTAGTTTTAAGGCGTAGCGCATTCACTTTACGATAAGTAAAAGTATGCAGGCTGCTATACTCCTTTTCGTAAAAACGCTGCTTGTCCAGCCCTCCGGTCTGGTCGGTTTTATAGTCGATGAGGCTGGCTGTGGTGATAAGTCTACTATTCTTATTGAAAGTATAGTCTCCTCTTAAGGTTAAGGCCAGTTTGTCAAAGTCACTGTGTTCAATAATGCCATTGCGCTGTGCTGCATAGTAACCGGCCACATAAACACCCAGCTTCCCAATGGTATTCGACACGCTGAAATCAGTTCTGCGGTAGCCTTTGTCGCTTGCCTCCACTTGCAGTTTGCCCGTCAGAATCTGTGAAGGAGCTTGTGTGATAAAGTTGATTGCTCCACCGATAGCCTCACTCCCGTAAAGCGATGAGGCAGGTCCTCTCACCACCTCAATCGTTTTTAAAGCTGCCATGTTGATCTCGATCAGTGCGTTATGATTAAAGTCGCCGGTTGTCCTGATCGGAATTCCATCTTCCAGGTATAAGAACAGGCTTTTGTAACCGATAGGCTGACGAACCGCCATAGTATGCTGCTCATTCCCCAGGTTAACCATATACACGCCGCTCACTTTGTTAAGCACCTGCTCCAGCGAAGTAGGCTTCGTGTTCAGCAGCACTTCTTTGGATATTGCACTAATGGCGATTGGTGCTTCTGTTCTTACCTGAGCCTCTCTGCTGGCCGATACCACTACCTGGTTCAGTTGGTTTAATGCAGGCTGCAGCTGCACCAGCCGATGGTTATCATCCAGTGCTATTTTACATGTTCTATAGCCAACATATGAAAAAAGTAAAGTATCCGTTTTAGTTGCCGTTTGTACCGCAAAGCTGCCGTCAGCACCTGTAACAGTGCCAATATTGGCCTGCTTTAGCCGAATGGTAACTCCTTGAAGAGGTTCTTTTGTTAAGGCGTCTAAAACCTGCCCGGTTGCTTCTGTTTGGGCAAAAGTATGGTGGCATAGTGCCGTCAGGCACATGAAACCAAGTATAAAATGTTTCATCTGAAAAAGTATAGTCATAAAATCTAAGACACACAGGTAAGAGCCGGAATGTAATTCCGGGTAAATCCTGGGTAATGGCGCACGCTGCGCCACAACAGATGCTTAAACTATACTTTGGGTGGATGGAAAATCGTCTGATGACCTTCGGCAAGATATCCGGGAAGATATCCAGCAAAGTGTAAATCCTCAGTTTCAGGAATTATAGAGGGTACAGCGAATAAAGCCTGGCAGAAAAGGATTAACTGCACTTCCTGCTTCTGGCTTTGCTTTTCGTTGCGTTTTTCAGCAGCGGCCTGTGCTTTTAACTTTTTAGAAAGGTGGCACTTGCCTTCACACTTTAGCTGTGGCTTATCGCGGTTGATACAAAGAAATTCAATAATATACTCCTTATTAAGTTGGTAATCGAGCAATATCAGCATTTTGCTGAAGATTTGAAGCAGCATGATTGCCAGGAGTGCTATAATGAAAAATCTTTTCATTTGTAATTTCTGCTGCAAAACTAACTAAAAACCTAAACATCCTCAGGGTAGAGGTTATTAATTCCTATTTGTAAAGTAAACGCTATTTAATTCTTGTAAAAATGACTATTGTCAGGTATTAAAGTATCTCTTATCACCATTGAAGTATAGTTGGCTAAATCTTGTGCTAAGTGCCCGTTACCTTACCTGGGGCACTCTCTTTTTAATTTTTCTTACAGAAGGTGAAGAAACAAAATAAAGCACAAACCCAGATAGCACTGTAACCAGTCCGAAAACAGAGAATATCCTTAACAGCCAGTTACCGATATTATCCCGCCCCTCATAATCCATGGTATGCAGCATCCAGAAAAAGTCAAACGCACGCCACTGGTTATGCCGAATAGCCTGGAACGTGCCCAGTTCAGCTGCTATATACACCGTGCAGTTATCTGGCTGATTAAAGGTTACGGCCCAGGCTGGCAGTGGTTTTTCACGGTATTCGTGATGTGACCCTACCTCGGTCAGATACTCCACCTGCGCTACTTTTATTGGGTCAACCAGCTGGTTGCGAGCCACCGTTACTGCCATTTCTTTTGAGAGGGCCGGCAAAAAATCGCCTGTCCCGGCATCAGCTAACTGTACTTTCACATTGGAAGTATGCCCTGGCATATGTGAGCCTGCCTCGTGCGCAGAATGATCCGCCTCACCTGAATAATAACGTATCTGGTATGCAGGCACTCCGGCAATCTCGATCAGTTGAACCGACATAACAGAGTCAATAGTGTTATTTGCATTTAGTTTATCCAGCACTACCTGTGGCGAGACTAGATTCATGGAAGCAGGAAAATATTTCTTTTCACTACGGAGATGATCCCCGTGCACTTCATCGATATCATTCCAGCTGAAGTATAAGCCACCAAGGGTCCAGAAGAGAAACTGAATGCCTAGGATTACACCCAAATAGCGGTGGGATTTGCGGATGTAGTAGTTCTTACTTTTTAGCTTCATAGCCCCAATTTAGAAATAAATCTAATGCTATCGGTAAAAGTATTGGCCTTGTAATCTTCTTTATAAAGATATAGAGAAGCTTTTATACAGGAAGTAAGGAGTAGTTAATTAGCCCATAGCGGCTTGATAATACAGTAAAAATAGCTACCTATTCTGATCTTTCGCCAGCCTTGGTTTGTGCATGATTGATAGCTGCCACTAAAATCACACCACCTAAAATATTGCCAATCAGCGCAGGCACGCAATAGCTAAAGATCACTTCCCACCAGGAAACCTGTTGCATGGCAGCCAGTGTAAACGTTTCGACAGCGCCTGCTATAATGTGACTGAAATGACCAATACCAACAACGTAAGTAATGATAATGATCACCCATACCCGGGCTGTTTCGGCATAGGGTAAGAGCCACACCATTAATGCAATGAGCCAGCCAGCAAATATTCCGCGCAGCAGAATAGTCCCGAAGCCTGGTTCCATGGCTTTATGACCAATCTTTTCAAATTCAAGAAGTACATGAGGGTCAAACGCTGTTGTATTGGCAATAACAAGTGCCACAACAAGCGCACCTAAAAGATTGGCAAAAAGAACTATTCCCCACATCCGAAGCACATTCCAGAAGGTTTCAGCATCTTTCCGGTGAAGAAGCGGCAGGATAGGCGTAAGTGTGTTTTCAGTAAAGAGTTGTTGCTTACCGAGTATAACGATCAGGAAACCTATACTATAGCCGAAACTAGAAACAAGTAAACTCCATTCAGTATCAGGCAAATAAGCCTCCAGCATTCCCTCTGAGATCAAAGAAAAACCCATAGACAGACCTGCAGCCAAACCAGACCAAAACAGTGCTTCCGTTGCACGCTCAAGTTCTGACTCGGCTTCTTTGAAAACTACATCGTGGATATTACGGGCAGAGGGCGAATGGTCTAAATTTGCGCTTTCTTCGTCTGCACTTAGATTTGCTTCCTCTACCTTATTATTCATATTACAGTTGATTTATTCTACTACCCGACAAAGTACTAACAGCTTGCTCTATGACATGTTCAGGCTGTAAGCAGGTACAACAACCAGATAAGTAGTACATGAGGTGAATAAGGGGTAGCCGCAGCTTAAATTACGTACCTGGTTGGCAAAGGGTATTTTAAAGCACTTAATGCAAAATAAGTACTACAGTAGCAGTGTAAACTTCCCTTCCATTATAACACAGCAGAAGGAAATAGTTCAGGATTTAGGCAATAGGAAGGTGCTAGGGCGGACGTTGTTCCCGGGGAAAATTGTACGGAAGCCGGGCTTCTGTGGGGGAACGAATTTACAAAGGCGTCAACGAAGCGTTGCTCTATTTCCGGGGAAATGAACTCCCCTAAAGAAGCACCACCACCGAGAGGCTCCTCGCGACGGCCGGGTTGTATAAGTTTCATAGCTCAAGTAGACACGTGTGGTATCCCTTAGCCACTGAGCTGGACAAAGGTGGCCGGAGGAAAGATGTTAATAGTCAGTCTGACGGTGCTTGGGCTTTGTATTCGGGCGGGTTTCGGAACACAAAGCTTTCAATAAGCACTGAACTTAAATAGAAGCACAAGGCTCAAAGTTTGCAAGTCTGCCCGCCTGACGCAAAAACAGTGTCAGCTGTAGTTGTTCCTTTCATTTCGTCTGGTCTGCTGTTTTCCAATAAATAACTGTTGCAAGATAACCTGCTACACAAGTCATAATTAAAATTGAGTAGCTATACTTGTCAAGTAAGTTTTTGTATGCACCTCCTGCACCACTGTATAGTCCTGGAATTGACCAAGGAAAATATGAGCCATATCCAATTGCAGCAATAACTTGTGAAAGCACTAAAGTCAACGCTACAAAGCCTAAAGGTGCAAGATAGCCTTTGCCTAAAAGTGCAAAAAATGCAATAGGAACGCCAATTAATATTGCTAGAAATGTAGTAACAAAATAGTCAGTAATAAGTGTATAAAGAATATTGCTTTCAATTGTGGGTAGCTGCAAAATTGTTCCGATTAAAAGCCCGATCAGTAGATTAGAAATCACTAATGCAAAACACCAAATTGCATAAACGATAAATTTTGCGTTTAATATTTTTGTCCGTGTAGTAGGCAGAGAGAGTAAGTCTTTTGATGTTCCGTCAGAATACTCCCGTCCGAATAGCCAACTGGCTACAAATCCAAAAGCCAAAACACCTCCAACTCCTACGGCTTGCGTCATCAAATCTATATAGGATGTCCAGGTAGCTTCCATTTTCATGGCTTTGGCTTTTGCTACAAGTCCACCTCCCTGAGCAACCGCTTCCGGGTCTTGGATAATCATAATGAATGCCCCACCCATCACAGGGGCTAATGCAAACGCAATAAAAGTCCACCAAAGAGTATTGGTATGTTTTGCCTTTATAAACTCGGCGTGTAATGCCAGTATCTGTTTTTTCATTACGCTTTGTTTCTGATAGTTCTTAAAAAATACATTTCTAAATCTTCAGTAAACAGATACACTTGCTTTGGTGGCAGATTTTTTTCAACTAATAATCTTGAAATATTTTCCGGTTTTGAAATCGCTTCACTATTTGTAATTTCTATTTCATCAATGTCTGTCAATACTGCTTTGTAATTTGAACTCAATAACTCTTGAACAGCTTTTGTATTGTCGGCTGTTTTGACTACAATTTTTTTGATGAGCTGGTCTTTGAGTTCTTTTGTGGTAAGTTCTTTTACCAATTTACCTTCATGAATTATGCCTATGCGGTTAGCCACCTTAGAAATTTCACCAAGTATGTGGCTTGAAATAAAAACTGTTGAGCCATTGCTTGCAAGCTCTTTCAGCAACTCTCTTACTTCTACAATCCCTTCGGGGTCCAAGCCGTTAATTGGCTCGTCAAGTATTAGGAGTTTCGGTTTGTGCATGAGTGCTTTTGCTAAACCTAATCGCTGTTGATTGCCCAATGATAAAACTTTAGCTTTTTTATCTTTGTAGGTAGTTAGCTTTAATTTCTCAATGATGTCGTTAACCAAATTGGGGTTGGTTAATTGTCGCAATTTGTAATAACCCTTTAAGTTTTCTTTCACTGAAAGGTTGGGGTAAGAGTAAGGTGTCTCCACCAAATAACCGATATCATTCCATTGGTCAAATTGTGGTGTAAGGGGTTTGTCAAATATAGTAATGTCGCCGTTGTCGGGTTTAATCATGCCAAGAAGCATCCGTATCAAAGTCGTTTTACCTGCACCATTTAGCCCAAGAAAACCGTATATCTCTCCCTCCTTGACATGAATAGAAATGTTGTCCGAGGCAGAAGTTGTCCCGAAGTATTTAGTAAGTGTTTTCGTTCTGATAATTTCCATGAAGGACGATCATTATCCTGACTAACGTTTTTTCAGGCTGTTGCAAAACCCACGTTTCCTGGTTTTAGAACTAATTTAGCAATGTTTTTCTTTATCCTTTGCACCAGCTTAAGCTTTCTTTTCTCATCGAGGAACTGGTACTGGGTGGGCGGATTATAAGGCACTCGGTACGTGAGCATGTGCCAGATGATGACGGCCAGCTTGTGAGCTGTGGCGCTCACGGCCGCCTGCCTTCCTATGCGGAAAGTTATTCGCCGGAAGAAATCCGACAGGTGCGTCTCACACAGATTGCCGATGACATTAGCAGCGTTTCGTAGCGCTATTTTGAGGCAGTTGCTACCCCTAGGGATACGGCTGCTCAGCACCCTGCCGTTCTTTTTGTAAGCAGCAGCACTATCCCTAGTGTAATAAAAGAGATGCTAAGTAACTGGCCCATGTTCAGAAGCATGCCCGATAAGTATAGATTTCCTGGAGGTTATTCCCGTGGATACCCATTTGTTCCGGACCAGCCAGCGGGTAGGCATGATCGGGGCCAGGGTAACTGCCAACGAGGCGCACGACCTGTTGTTGCAAATGCTGCTCCCGGAGCCTGAGGAACTCTATAACTTCCACATGCTGCGCCATGGCCAGCGTATCTGTACCTTCAATCGCCCCAGGTGCGAGCAGTGCGTGCTCAACGTCATTTGCAATTACTACCAGGATGTGTGGGCAAAGGGCGTTTTATCCAAAGAGTTTAAGAGTTGGTATACCTAAATTTTGAGCGGTATGGGCTGATAAACAGAATTATTTGAGGCTACGCGGAAACCTATTCCCTATGACAGAGTATAGTAGTTGATATTGCAAAAGTTATTTATTGTCTTGATTAAGTAATATTTAATATTTTATATTTATTTTTTAATGGTTTGAATAAAGCCTTGTACTAACCTTAACTGCACATCATGAAAATAAACTCATTACAACCATGGCACTGGCTGCACGCCGGTAAAAGCATCCGTCTGGCTAAATTCTACACATTATTGGCAGCCGCCTCCTCTTTTGCTTTGTTAACAGCCTGCGATAGTGGGGCAGACGAGACCATAAACCCTTCAGCGGAGTTTGCCAATGCAAAACAGGCTAAAGGCATGGTGGGCATAAATGTGCTGCTCAAAGGGCCGGTTACAGATGCCGCCTTAAGTGAGCTGAAGAAGTATGGCACTGTGACCGAGGTGATGCCCGAGATCAACGCCCTGACAATGCGCGTGGCAGGCGAACAGCTACCAGCCATCCAGAAACTGTCTTTTGTGGATGTTGCTAATCCGGATGCAGAGCGGAAAGGCGGCCCTACCGATGCCGTGTCGGTAGCTGATTTTTCTAACGGTTTAAGTACCTGGAACCTGGACGCTGTGAACGTTACCGATATGGGTAAGGGCTTTATGGTGCAGCAGGATGCTACTGGTGTGTATGTGGGTGTGTTGGATACAGGCCTGCTGGACTCGTGGCGACAGTATTTTCCGGAACAACGGATTGCCACACAGTATGCTAAGTCATTCGGCGGCGGCGGCGGAGAAGTCGGAAATGTATCGGAGCAGCCAAACAAGTGGGAGCACGACCAAAACTCGCATGGCACACACGTTACCAGCACGATCATCGGGTTTGATCTAAGAGGAACCGCCATAGCCGGCGTGGCCCCTAAAGCCACTATTATTCCGGTAAAAGTTTTAAACCAGAATGGCTCTGGCTGGTCATCAGTAGTGGCACAGGGTATCCTATATATGGCAAACCTGAAAGCAGGCCCCCTGAAAGATTCACCTGTAGTAATAAACATGAGCTTGGGTGGCTCTGTGCTGGATGCACTAGAAAAAGCGGCTATAGACTATGCCATAGAAAAGGGAGTGATCATTGTGGCCTCGGCTGGCAACAGCGGAACGGCAGGCATGGGGTATCCCGGAGCGTATGCCCCTGTCATTAGTGTGGCAAGCGCTGGCCTGGTAGCAGCCGGAAGTGTTCCGGCCTGGTGGTATGCACTGGACGTTGCCGAGCCAACTAACCCGAGTGATTTCTATCTTGCGTCCTACTCAAGCAGGGCAAAAACAGGCCAGGACCTTGACGTGACAGCCCCAGGCTCCAGCATTATTGGACCTTACCAGATAAACAGTGGCCAGTTATCTTATTACTATCTTTCCGGCACCTCTATGGCCAGCCCACATGTAGCCGGCATTGTAGCGCTAATGGTGGAAAAGAATCCTTCACTGAATGCCAGTCAGGTAGAGAACATACTTGAAACCGTGGCCATCCCTATGCCTGGGCTTGGTGTTTCGGAGGTAGGCCATGGCTTTATCACAGCAGATGCTGCCCTGGGTGTAGTGCAGTAAATAAGGTCTTTTCATAAAAAGCGCCTCCCTTAAAGCGAAGGGAGGCGCTTTTGTATTATGTGTCTGGAGCGATGGAGTTGATAGATGCTTTTGTGGAAGCAATAAACTCTGTGAGGGTTTCTTATAATGGGCCAAACCAACTCTCAAATCCTAACGCTCCTACGCGGGGTGGGGCACGCCCAGATTCCGACGACCGCGGTGGGACTGCTGGTGCATGCCGCCGAACATACCATGCGCTACGTGGGCCAGCTGCACATAACGGTGCAGGTGCTGCAGGCGAACTAGTCAGCCGCTTAGAAGCATAAAAAGGCAGCCTTACGAGTAAAGGCTGCCTTTTTAAAAGCTGGTCATATACTTAAAAGCCAAGAGGCTTTCCGGGCTCAAAATCCAGAACGATGGAGTTCATGCAGAAACGCTTGCCGGTCGGTGGCGGACCATCTTCGAAGATATGGCCCAGGTGCCCGCCGCAACGGCCGCAAAGCACTTCGGTGCGCTCCATACCAAACGCGTGATCAACTTTATAGATCACGCTGTTTTTGCGGATCGGCTCATAGAAGCTGGGCCAGCCGCACTCGCTAGCGAACTTCGCGTCGGACTTGAACAAGGCATTGCCGCAGGCAGCGCAGTAGTAGGTGCCCGCGCCGGTCGAGTTCCAGTATTTGCCGGTAAAGGCGCGCTCCGTCGCCGCATGCCGGGCAACTTCATATACGTCCTCCGGCAGCACCTTCTTCCAGGTAGCGTCCGACAGGTGCAGCCTGGTGGTGTCTGTGCGGGAGTAGTAGGGGTTTTTCGGGTGTTGCGTCTGTGCCATTGTCTGGCCGGCTTGTTTCTCAGCGGCGGCCTGCCCTTGGCTCTGATAGCTCAGCAGCGAGAAGCTGGACAGGAAAAGTAAAAGTATGAGTTGTTCCAGCATGGGTGTATAGCAAGTTGGTTAATACAAACGAAAGCATGTCAAAACTGGATTGCCGTTGCTATACATGCTGCAGCAAAAATGGTGCGAGAGATTAACGTTACTCGTGCATGAGACGTGCAAGGCCATCGGCCGGAGCATGGCTTATGTACAATGATGTGCGGTCGGCCTTTTCCGCACTGTATATGTTCAATCAAATTTCTTTGGTATCAAACTTTATGTGCCGACTGGAGAACGTTAATTTTAGCTATAGCTTTTTGAATCCTTGGCCGATTATAACGTTGAACCATAATTGGGTAAGCATTGAGAATAATGTTTAGCATAAGTAGCCATACTATATTCTTAAATCCATAATATAATCCTACAAAAAGAGCAAGAGCCAATACTATAAAGAAGATAATCAAATGCCCAAATTCCGATTGTCGAGTGTTATACTCCAAATGCTTTAACGCATTTAAACACTTTTTTACAGGACTAGAAGCCTTATTGAGCTTCTCCCAGCCAACCCACACTAAAACCTTTCTAAATCCATTAACCCCGAACCATTTATAAATTTTTCCATCAGCCTCCCACTTTTTCGAACTGTAATAAGTGGATGCTAATCGTGGTTTGAAGGTCTGAGTGGTGTATAAAACCCCCATCATTAGCATGAGGTTTAATACCCATGCAAATAAAAAAGAATGCATTCCTTGCCAAAGAGCTACGGTCACCACCGTACAGAGAACAAGCAATAAGACAAAACAAACTCTTACATATTTATTCATAGCCTTCTTCTTTTGCTTCTTTATCTCAGTTGTCGAGATTTAAGGGTGCTGCCGTAGAGTAGAGCCTGATAGCTCAGTTATAATGTTACTTTAAATGTACACATTTGTACTGAACTATCAGTGCCCCCTTCATCAAACCGTGCATGAAGTTTTCCCTCACACGGCTTTCCAATAGAGTTCTTCACTAAGCTTTCGCAAGCGTTTTCAGGCGTGCATACTTTTCCAAGTCCAACAGCTTCTTGTATGCCACAAGATGTGTGTAGGGTCGCTGGCGTAGCGACTTGTGCGCCTTCCTTCCTTTGCTCTTCAACCACTTGAACAACTTGTAGTCCAGGTGCTTTACCAGCACCTTTATCGTGTCCCAGATATGGCTCACCTTGCTGATCGAAAAATAATTCAGCCAGCCGATCAGCACCTCGTTCAGCTTGTAGATCATCGGTTCTATCTGCCAGTGTCTGCGTTTTGTCAGCAGTTCACTGATGTTGGAGAACAGCTTGGATCTGGACTTCACACTCGGCCTGATGTTGGTGTAGTTCCCCCTGTTCCAGCCGAACTTGGAGGGAACCGTGCGGAACTCAAAGCCCAGAAAGTGCAGACTGCTTTTGCTCACGTGGAGTATCCTTGTCTTCTCTCTGTTAAGGCTCAGGCCCATGTTAGCCATGATCCGGTTGATGTAGCCTATGATCTGTCGACTGTAGCGCTGGCGGCCCATCAGCACAAAATCGTCTGCATAGCGGACGATGCGGATGTCTGCCCTGGCAAACTTGCCCTGGGGATTACTGACGATTCGGTCGAAGGCGTGCAGGTAAATATTTGCCAACAAAGGAGAGATCACCCCACCTTGCGGAGTGCCTCGTCTGGTCTTCTCCCGCATCCCATTCTCATGTTCAACGGGAGCTCTCAGCCACTGCCTTACAAGGCTCAGGATGCCCGTGTCGGCCAGTCTTTCCTTCAGCAGGATCAATAGCTTATCATGGGGTATGGTATCAAAATACTTTGCCAGATCGGCATCGTAGATGAACTTGTACCCTTCGTAGATGTTGCGTTTGATCTGCCTGATGGCCTCATGGGCACTCTTCTTTGGCCGAAAGCCGTAGGAGGTGGAAATGAAATCCGCCTCCCAGAGCGGCTCCATGACCAGCTTGACAGCCATTTGCACCACCCTGTCTTTGATGGTAGGGATGCCCAGGGGACGAAAACTCCCTTTGCCATCTTTGGGGATGAGCACTCGCCTGACAGGCTGACTGCGGTAGGTCTTTTCCCTGAGCTCTTTCTGCAGTGACAACAGGAACCGGTGCAGTCCTTGCTTCTCTATATCTGAGAAACTCTGCCTGTCTACTCCTGTGCCCTTTGCATAGCTTTGTTTAACCCTGCACCAGGATTCCACAAGCATATAGTCCAGACAGATCTTGTCATAGAGACTGTAGGCTCTGAATCCTTCTTCTTGCTTGGCTTTAGTGTATAGCTTCCTTTGAAAGAGGCGGACTCTTGCATCGCACTGCGATGGATTCATTAATAGACTCTCGTCAATATAATTCGTTCTCTCTTTCATTGAAGCGTTTCTAAGGCAGGGCCCCTTCCCTCTTCTGAAGTTATGTTGTCTTCAGCCTCCATGGTACTATGAGCCCCTCCGACTACTGACTAATCCCTCCCTGACTTCGCTATGCTTATACAGGTGTGTTTATGGTTGCCACCCATTGACTAGTCAGTTCTCCCACGTTCATACTGTTTCCTTCTTTAACCACGCCACCCCTATGACTCCGACAGGCCTGCCTGCTTCACCTGACCATTCATCCACAGGCAGTACAAGGATTCAAGACCGTCGACACTCTCTCCGCCTGTGACTGTACATCTCGAAGCTACTACGGGTTCACGCTCTCGCATTGCGGCTTAGTTAATCAATCCAGAGAACTTCTGAGTCACTCTCACGAGTGAAACAGTCTCTTTCATTACAGTACTAATAGTCAATTATACCGATGGGAATTGCACCCATTGAAAACAGTACGCCTCGTGGCGTACTAACGGTGTTGTACATGAGGTGAGCGAGGCGCAGCTGAAGCTTTGCTCATGTGCTGGGTTGCACTAAACCTTCGGTAGTTCTTTTGTAAAAAGCAGCGGATAAGGGCTATCTTTTGGATTCACTTTAAAGCATAAAAAGATGAAAAAAAAGAGCCTACCCTTATCCAGACTGCTTGCTCTAATGTAGCAGGATTCAGCGAGCTTTACGAGAAGTTCTCTAAAAAAATCACCGTGGCTGGCCGGGGCCAGAGCACCCTCTCCAACTACGCCCGCCACCTGGCCAAGGTGGCCCTGCACTTCAACTGCCTGCCTACCCAGCTGGACCCAGATCAGATCAACGACTACCTCTACCTGGTAAAGCAGGAGCACTGGAATTGCAACAGTTTACTGTAGGCTTTTTTCAGGCAGCCATCGTTTTGTTAAGGAAGAAGTTTTCAAACTGGCAGGGTGTCAGGTAGCCTAATGCCGAATGTCTCCTTTCCCTGTTGTAGAAGCCTTCGATGTATTCAAATACAGCCAGCTTGGCTTCTTGCCTGGTGTTGAATTTTCGGTGGTAGATCAGTTCTGTTTTCAATGTCTTGAAGAAGCTCTCGGCTACAGCATTGTCCCAGCAATTACCTTTCCGACTCATGCTCTGCACCACCGGTACCCCTGCCAGTTGCTCTCTGAAGGCACTGCAGGCATACTGCACACCCCGGTCCGAGTGGAACAGCAATGATTCTGTCACTGGCCTGTTTCTGACCGCCATCCGGAAGGCCGCCACCGTGGTCGACTCCGCATCCATCGTCTCACTCAAAGCCCAGCCCACTACCTTTCTATCGGCCAGGTCCAGTACCGCCGTCAGGTAGAGCCATCCTTCTCGTGTTTTTATGTAAGTGAGGTCCGATACCCATTTCTGGGCCAGCCGCTGGGCACTGAAGTCCCGGTTTAAATAATTGCTCGCTACAGAAAAGCCATGGTCGGAGTCTGTGGTCTGCACCCGGTATTTTTTTCTTACAATGCTTTGAATGCGGTGCTTTCGCATCAGCCGGGCCACTCTCGGTCTGGAGGCCATGATGCCCTGCTCGCGCAGCTCGAAACTAATGCGGGGGCTGCCATAGCGGCACTTGCTCTGCCGGTACACTTCTTTCACAGAGGCAAGAAGCTGTTGCTCTTTTCGCTCCCTTCGCCCCACAGGGTGCTTGAGCCAGTAATAGTACCCGCTTATGCTGACACGCAGCACCCGGCACATCTTCTCAACGGGAAATTGGTACCGGTGCTCCTTTATGAATCCGAATACTGAAGTTGCTACCTTTGACTGTAGGGTTAAAGAAGGGCAGTTTACTATAAACTGTTAACTTTGACTATATGGAAAAACGTGTTTACGACGACTCCTTCAAGCAGATGGCCGTGGAGCTAAGCTACGCCAGGGGATCAGTAAAAGAAGTAGCCGATGAGCTGGGCATAGATCCAGGCAGATTGAGCAAATGGCGCAACAAGCAGCGCCGGCCTGCGCAGCCGACTGCCGAGCTCACAGATGACCAGAAAGAGATCAAGCGATTACAAAAGGAGCTCAGGGAGGCGCAGCTGGAGCGTGACATCCTAAAAAAGGCGGTGAGCATCTTCTCCAAGGGAGACGGGCGGTATTCGGATTCATAAAGGAGCACCGGTACCAATTTCCCGTTGAGAAGATGTGCCGGGTGCTGCGTGTCAGCATAAGCGGGTACTATTACTGGCTCAAGCACCCTGTGGGGCGAAGGGAGCGAAAAGAGCAACAGCTTCTTGCCTCTGTGAAAGAAGTGTACCGGCAGAGCAAGTGCCGCTATGGCAGCCCCCGCATTAGTTTCGAGCTGCGCGAGCAGGGCATCATGGCCTCCAGACCGAGAGTGGCCCGGCTGATGCGAAAGCACCGCATTCAAAGCATTGTAAGAAAAAAATACCGGGTGCAGACCACAGACTCCGACCATGGCTTTTCTGTAGCGAGCAATTATTTAAACCGGGACTTCAGTGCCCAGCGGCTGGCCCAGAAATGGGTATCGGACCTCACTTACATAAAAACACGAGAAGGATGGCTCTACCTGACGGCGGTACTGGACCTGGCCGATAGAAAGGTAGTGGGCTGGGCTTTGAGTGAGACGATGGATGCGGAGTCGACCACGGTGGCGGCCTTCCGGATGGCGGTCAGAAACAGGCCAGTGACAGAATCATTGCTGTTCCACTCGGACCGGGGTGTGCAGTATGCCTGCAGTGCCTTCAGAGAGCAACTGGCAGGGGTACCGGTGGTGCAGAGCATGAGTCGGAAAGGTAATTGCTGGGACAATGCTGTAGCCGAGAGCTTCTTCAAGACATTGAAAACAGAACTGATCTACCACCGAAAATTCAACACCAGGCAAGAAGCCAAGCTGGCTGTATTTGAATACATCGAAGGCTTCTACAACAGGGAAAGGAGACATTCGGCATTAGGCTACCTGACACCCTGCCAGTTTGAAAACTTCTTCCTTAACAAAACGATGGCTGCCTGAAAAAAGCCTACAGTAAACTGTTGCAATTCCATACCGCCCGTCTCCCTTGGAGAAGATGCTCACCGCCTTTTTTAGGATGTCACGCTCCAGCTGCGCCTCCCTGAGCTCCTTTTGTAATCGCTTGATCTCTTTCTGGTCATCTGTGAGCTCGGCAGTCGGCTGCGCAGGCCGGCGCTGCTTGTTGCGCCATTTGCTCAATCTGCCTGGATCTATGCCCAGCTCATCGGCTACTTCTTTTACTGATCCCCTGGCGTAGCTTAGCTCCACGGCCATCTGCTTGAAGGAGTCGTCGTAAACACGTTTTTCCATATAGTCAAAGTTAACAGTTTATAGTAAACTGCCCTTCTTTAACCCTACAGTCAAAGGTAGCAACTTCACACAACACCCCTTCCGACGCTTACTTCAAGTTCACCGTCTACTCCCTGCGCTACGTCTTCCGCATGGAGGGCCTCAAAGACAAGCGCATCGAGCTACCCACCCTGCGGCAAGACCGCAAACTGCCCGTCGTGCTCAGCAAGCCCGAGGTCAAACGACTGCTCTCTGCACCCAAACTACTCAAGCACCGCGTGCTGCTGGCTACCCTCTACGGCTGCGGGCTGCGCAATTTCGAGCTGTGCAACTTAAAACTCCCCGATGTGGACTTTGACCGCAGGATGCTGCATGTGCGCCAGGGCAAGGGAGGCAAGGATCGCTACGTGCCCCTGAGCGAGCACCTGATCCGCGGCCTGCAAGCCTACATCCAGGCCGAGTGCCCGCAACAGTGGCTCTTCAACGGGCAGGTACAGGAAAATGAGCAGGGGCTGCGCGACAGGCGCTACACCACCGTCGGCGTGCAGTGGGTGGTACGGGAGGCCAGAAAGGCAGCCGGCATCCAAAAGCAGGTTACCCCCCACACGCTGCGCCACACCTTCGCCACCCACCTGCTGGAGGACGGCCTGGACATCGTCTCCATCAAGGAGCTGTTGGGCCACGCCTGCATCGACACCACCATGGTCTACCTGCATGTGGCCCAGGGCGGCCGGAAAAAGCCCTTCTCCCCGCTCGATACGCTTTATAGCTAGTGCGGGCAAAACACGAAGTGGCCGATGTGTTGAGACAACACTGGCAAAAGGTGGAGCGCCACCCGCAGATCAACGCCTGGCAGCTGCGCACCCTTGGAGCCATCATGCGCTGCCGCACTGGGGCCATGGGCGGGCACGTGGACGCCTGCTCTGACTGCGGCCAGGTGCGCGTGAGCTACAACTCCTGCCGTAACCGCCACTGCCCCAAGTGCCAGGGCAGAAAGCGCGAGCAGTGGATACAGGCAAGGGAGGCCGAGCTCCTGCCCGTGCCTTACTTCCACGTGGTCTTCACCCTGCCCGATACGCTAAACCAGTTGGCCCTCTGCCAGCCAAAAGTTGTCTACAACACCCTCTTTGAGGCGGCCTGGCAGACACTGCTCACCTTTGCCGGGGACAAAAAGCACCTGGGGGCAAGGCCGGGCATGGTGGCCGTGCTCCACACCTGGGGGCAGACCCTCTCGCTGCACCCGCACCTGCACTGCGTCGTGCCGGGCGGGGGCCTGCGTGAAGACGGCAAGTGGAAGGGAGCCCGCAGCAAAGGTAAGTACCTCTTCCCGGTGAAGGCCATGAGCCGGGTCTACCGGGCTAAGTACGTGCAGCTGCTCAAGGCAAAGCTGCCCGATGTGGAGAAGGCACTGATCAGCGCGCTGTTCAAAAAAGAGTGGGTGGTGTACGCCAAGCGCCCTTTTGCAGGACCTGAGCATGTGGTGGAGTACCTGGGCCGCTACACCCACAAGATCGCCGTCTCCAACCACCGCCTCACCCAAGTAGACGCACAGACAGTGAGCTTTTCTTGTAAGGATTACCGGCAAGGAGCGCGCAAGTTGGAGATGAAGCTGGAGGCAATGGAGTTCATCCGCCGCTTCTCCCTCCACATCCTGCCAAAGGGTTTTGTCAGGATACGCCACTACGGCATACTCAGTGGCACGGGCAAGCAAACGGCCATTCCGGTGATCCGGCAGCAGCTGCCCGAGGAGAAGAAACGGAAAGTGGAGCCCCGCCAGCTGGAGGAATACAACCCGCTCCTCTGCCCCTGCTGCAAGAAGGAGACGATGGTCACCCTGCAGGTGCTGGCCAAAAGGGGGCCGCCGCAGGGCCTGAGGACAGAGCGTGAGTACCGGCAGTTCGAAAAAGGGATCTTAAAAAAACAACCACCCGAAGGTGGCCTGGCGCAGCTATGCCCACTGCGAAGGGAAAGCCATGAAAAAAGCGAAAACAGGAAACAAAAAAGGGAAGAGCACCTTCCACCACCACACGCAAGGCGCCACATCCGGTGCGCGATGGCTATAAAGCAGCCTTCCTAAAAGTATCTAAAGCAAACTCTTTCCGACTTAAAACCCATAACAGGCTGCCCGGTTAGTGCAACCACGGCTTCATTGTCGGCACTCCGTACCCAACGAAGCCTTAGTTGTTGTACAATGTTTTTCTTTCAGGTTACCACCACTCGTTTTCATCAATAACATAAAAAGCCTTTACTTGAGAATTGGACTGCTTATTCCGTTCCTGTTCATATCTTGTAGATAGCATAATTCTGTAAAGAGACTCCTTTGATTCAGGACGGTTAGACGCTGTAATTCTTTTGTATTCAAAAAGCGTTGTGTCTACACCTTCACTTTGAAAATGACCGTCACCAGACAGGATTTTTACTTTTCCGCTTTCACTGAAGATTAAATATCCAGAAAAGCCATCATTAATTCCAGAATACTCCGTCCATATTCTACCACTACTTCTACTTTGACCGTTACCGTAGTAAAAGGTAGTTTTACCACACTCATCAATTCTTGTCACTACAGCTTCACCATATTCATACTTAACTTCGGTATGTAAGCCGCAGCATGAGGAAAAGACAGGAATTAATAGAAGTAAGGAGTATTTCTTCATTCAATTTAAATGATGTACAACGAACTTGGCTATAAGATGGCGTAGCTGACTTATAGGTGTGGTTACCTATTGTACTTTCTTTTAAGTTCAGCCTTAACTTCTTCGTATTTATATTTAGGCTCAACCACCACCTTACCGCTCTTATTTATTGCACCCCAATTTTCCTGTTGTTTAATAAGTGCATAGCCGCCGCTAAAATCTTCACAAAAATCAAAATGTATTGGAATTGCCACTTTACCACTAGGGTAAATAAAACCAAATTTATCGCCAATCCTTGCTTTTGCTATCCCTTCAATAAAATCGCCAAATACCATATATTCAAAGCCAGTCAGCTGCTCACCTCTTTTGTTGAATAGTGCTTGGTTGGTTCCCGCACTACCTTGGGTTACAACGATTAGGCTGTCGTTAACCCACTTTAAGTAACTGTACTCACACGGAATCAGGAATTTACCTTTACTATCCATGAGTCCGTAAAAGCTTTTACCTGTACGAATATCCCCAATTGGTCCTTTGCCTATAATTGAATCCTGTTCTATGACTACAATGTAGGTGTTGTTGTATTTTCTAATATGCCTGTACTCTGCGGGGATTTTAACCTTTTCATCACTAGACATCACCCCCATGAAATACTCACCAAAGTATTTAGCCCTGAATCCAAACAGGAATTCGGAAGTATCTAAGGGTTGGAGATATTCATATTTATAAGGTATGACTAAATTACTATTCTTATCTATGGCTCCTAAGCTGTCATTTTTAGCGACTACTGCAATTCCATACATGAACTTTGAAGCATATTGGAATTGCGGTTCGATTTTTACTACCCCTTGGTTGTCTCTGTAGCCCCAAAGAGTAGTTTCTCTGAATGGGTGCAGGTCTTGTGAGTAACAGTCTAAAAAGGTAAGCATCGCCAAAAGCGTTCCCAAAATATACTTCATCATTGATGGGTTTTTTATAATATGTAAGGTAACGT
Organism: Pontibacter sp. MBLB2868; assembly: GCF_051904785.1. NCBI lineage: Bacteria > Pseudomonadati > Bacteroidota > Cytophagia > Cytophagales > Hymenobacteraceae > Pontibacter > Pontibacter sp. MBLB2868. The sequence goes on from NZ_CP196710.1 coordinate 3,124,232, forward strand.
GTTCGTGCTATAATGTGGGAGAGGCGTAGCCGAAACCTAAATTATGCACCTTGTTGGGCTATCGTAATTTTTATTTCACTCCCCCTAGCCAAACAAAACCTTTGGTAACACAGTAAAGAGGTTCTTCATCTCCTTCTATAATTGTTGTTTTAGGATTATTCTTTATTTTTTTAAATTGGCGTTGATCCCACAGCCAGTACTCGTACTTGGCGTAGACTTCTGGCTCTGCGCTATACTCACTCTCAGTGTGTATTTCATCATCCAGAGCCAATTCCCAGCTATACTTCGAAAGTTTATCAGCAAGTGCCCCATAAGCACGACCTTCAAACTCCCTTTTAATATTGGCTAAGCGGTGGGAGTTTTGATAGTACTCTATCTTTTCACCTATTGCACATACGACCTGAGACTTAGAAAACCTTTGTTCATACAGCCACAGCTTCAAGTAATATGGTGTGCCAAGCTTCTCAAGCTCTACTTTCCAACTTTGATAAATCTCCAAAAGCCCTTCCAGCATTAGAGCCTTTGTTTTGCCCTTAGGCTCAGGAATTACGCTTTCAGTTATTGAAATTCCGCTCCAAGGATGTACTAAAATCTCCGCATATTCCCGTTGCCATTTAGACAATACATCCAAGTCCAGTGGTAGCGTGTGAAGCACCCATTTTCTAATCTGCTTATGCCTTCTTCTATGCCCCCTTATTTTCTTTGTCTTCATTTAATCTTTATGCAGCCCAACGTACTGGGCTTTGCGGTGGCGTAGCTACCGTAAAGGTGTGGTGCATGTTGCACAACTGGTTGAAGATAATCGTAAAAGCGTATAGTACCAAATCGATGAGGCGATGCAGGGCAGGAAAACTTTCGAAGACGAGCGGGAGCTACGCTTCTCGCTCTCGGCACACGTACCTGAGTGCAACTTCTACAGGCAGCTCAAGCAGCGGCTGGACTTTTCATTTCTCTATGAGCTGACGGCTCCCTTCTATGGCCGCTGCGGTCAGCAGTCGATCGACCCGGTGGTCTTCTTCAAGCTCTGCCTGGTGGGCTACCTGGAGAACATCATCTCCGACAGAAAACTCATCGAGCACTGCAGCCTGCGCCTGGACCTTTTGTACTTCCTCGACTACCAGCTTGACGAGCCGCTGCCCTGGCATTCGACCCTCTCCCGTACCCGCCAGCTCTTGCCTGCCGCGCTCTTTGAGGAAGTCTTCACCCGCGTGCTCTCCCTGTGCGTGGAAGCAGGCATGGTCTCGGGCCATACCCAAGTGGTAGATTCTGCCCTGATCAAAGCCAACGCATCGATGGACTCGCTGGAGCTGAAGGTGCCCCAGCAGGAGCTGGCCGATCACCTGGAGCGGGTCAGGGCAATGAGTCCTGCCGACCGCAGGGCCATGCGCAACAAGGCCAGCCAGCAGCAGCGTACCCTCACCGCCAGCCGCGATGAGCTGCAGGAAATCAAGGCCCGTAATAAGAAGTGGGGAAAAGACCAGCACCCCGGCGCCAGCAATAAGGACAGCCGCTTCACCTCTAACAAGACGCACTACTCCCCGGTGGATCCGGATGCCCGGATAGCGGTAAAGCCCGGCAAGGCCCGCAAGCTCTGCTACCTTTTACAGCTGGCAGTGGATACGGGCAGTCACGTGATCACCCACGCGCAGGCCGACCACGCTGACCGAAAAGATAGCCTGTGTCTGCCAACCCTGCTGGGGTCGCTCACCTCAAGGCTACAGCTGTTAAGCCTCTCGTGTAGTACGCTGCTAGCGGATGCCGGCTACTCCTCTGGTGAGAACTACGCCCTTTTGGAGCAGCAAGGCGTCACGGCTTTCATCCCGCCCCACGGCACCTACAAGGGAGGCCCTGCCGGCTTTACCTACGAGCGGGAAGGGGATTACTGGCGCTGCCCTCAAAATAAAAAGGTAACCTTCCGCAACGTGCTGGTGGAGAAAAAGAACAACAACAAAAAGAGAACCTACTACACCACCAGGAAGGACTGCAGGGACTGCCCCATCAAAGAGAGCTGCATTGGCCAGCTACACGTCAAAAAGATTGAAGTAACCTTCTATCGGGAGGAGTATGAGAGAACCATTGCCCGCCTCCAAAGCCGCTGGGGACGACGCATGAAGCGAGTCCGGCAGGCCACCGTGGAGCCGGTGCTGGGCACACTGCTTAACTTTTTGGGAATGCGCAAGATTAACACCCGGGGACTTGTAATGGCCCACAAGGGGATGCTTTTGGCCGCGGCGGCCTATAACTTGCAGAAGCTGATGCGCTATACCCAAAAAAGAAGTCAGGCGGCTGTCATGGCCCTACCCAGGCCGGAGCTACATGGTTTTTTTAAACTGCTAATTGAGGCTTGGAAATGGAAGTGCGTGAAAAGAGAATTAAGAAAAGAAATTACTTTAGTGTTGTGCAACAGCTACTGTGGTTATGGCTTGTTGTTTTGTTTTCACTGTTTCCAGTTAATGTACAAGTTGCCGTTTAAAGGAGTATAAATAATAGAACCAAAGTCCTGTTCAGTTTCCACCTTTTGAAGTTCATATATCATGTCTGGCTTTAGAGAACCAGCATATTCAAGTGGAACAGCTTTTATTAAACCGAAAATTAGAGAGTCGCCCCCTTCACAGCTTGTCTTCACGTGTAGACTACTTGGTGTAAACTCAACTTCATATTTTAACTCCCCTTTCTCATCGAAGTATTTCCACATTCCATACCTGTATGAGTAGTATTCTCTCCACAAGCCACCCATGCTACATTGCAGGTATGAGCCAAGTTTGTAATTCCCTTCATTTTTCAGGCTACCATTCTCATGATATTCTTTCCAAAATCCCGCCTTTAGATTATCTGAAGTTTTATCATCAGCTAAGGCATATTTGCCAACAGCTTTAACTTTTCCACTTTCATAGTTTAAAGTAACTGTTGAATCCAAATCTGGCAAGCCATCAGACAAATCACCGTACCTTAACTCGTTACTTATTACAACATAAGTCTTTGGACTACATGATGCTGCAACTACAAAAAGAAAAGAAACAAGTAAACTTATTCTCATTTATGATTTCTATTTGCCATAACGGTTTGTACAGGCTATGAACGAGGCGATGCCGAGTATAAAGCCTGTGCCGTGTTAGCAGCGGACTATTCTTTATTTAAGAGGTAATCAGTGTCAATGAAAATTCTGTTTAACCTATCCTTCTCAAAGCTCAAATTCACCCAAACACCATCGAGAGCTGTTGCTATCTGCAGGTTCTTATAGTTTCTTACACTTGCAGGTTCACCCTTACTGAATAAGACTTCTTTCACTTCATCTCTTGACATTCCAACTTTCAATCCATTGGTCATCTGGATGGATGGTTCTGTGATGTTAGCAGAAACCAAAGCAATATCATTGTTTTCTGAGCCTTCTTCCAAAGTAGTGTGATAGAACTTAACAAATCCTTTATCCATCTTTAGCCTGTATAAACTTACTTCTCCAGATGGGTCACTATCAGAAGTTGAAATCTCTTCTTCAAAGCTAAACCTGTTGCTGTAGTGGCTTTTCAATTCTTCTGGTGTAGTGAATTTTCCAAAAGGATAGTAGAAGTACCAACTGTGGCTAACAAGCTTGAATGTATCAGGTGAGGTTGTCGCTAATTCAAAACTATAGGTCGTATCGGACTCAAAAGACTCTGCATCCAGGACGGCATTTTCCGTTTTGGCAATCTCTGTTTCCACTATACCTTGTTCTTTAACCGCCTGCTGACTACAGGAATAAAAGAACAGAATAGTAAGTACTCCTATTGAAAGAACTCTCTTGTTTTTCATGATTTAGTTTTCTGCTAACTACTTGCTAGCAGGAGTACCTACTCCTACTATCTGCACTATGTACGGAGTAGGATTGCCAACTTTTCAAGATCATTTTTGCAAAAGCCGTTTCTTAAACCTACCACTTTCATAGTCCAACCCTAATATAGCACCTTTCTATAAATTATCAAGCGGACTCACAATTTTATCCAAGGCGTAGCTGGTAACATGGGTATAAATCTCGGTGGTCTTGCTGGACCTGTGCCCCAGCAGCGTCTGAATGTAGCGTAAATCTGTGCCCTGCTCCAGCAAATGCGTGGCAAAAGAGTGCCTGAGCGTATGCGGGGTAGCATTTGTTTTTACGCCGGCTTTTTTCCGGCAAGCCTGAAACACGTTACGCAGGCTGTCTGAAGTGTACTGCCCGCCGAACTGCCCCTCAAAAAGCCATGTTTTTGGTTTGTACTCCTTATAATATACCCTCAGATTATCCAGTAACCGCTGCGAGAGCACAGTGGTGCGGTCTTTTTTGCCCTTGCCCCCGCGGATGAGCAGCAGGTTCCTGTCCGACTGCACGTCCGACAGACTCAGGCTGATCACCTCGCCGATGCGTAAGCCCCCGGCATACAGCAGCTGCAGCATGCAACGGTGCTTTAGGTTATCAGTAGCCTCCAATATTTTTTTAACCTCCTGCTTGCTGAGTACCGTGGGCAGGCGGTCTGGCTTCTCGGGCCGCTCCACATCGCGCAGCTGCACCTCGTGGCGGCCAAGCACCCGCTGGTAGTAGAACTTGACGGCGTTGATGCTCTGGTTCACAAAAGAACAGGAATAAGAGCCAGCCTGCACCATCTGCCGGTGGTACTGGTTAATGTCCTCTTCGCTAAAAGCGTTCATCGCTGCCATGCCCTTCTCGCTGTAGCTGTTAAGGAAGCGCAGCAAAAGCGAGTGGTAGGTGCGAATGGTGTTCATGGAGTAGTTCAGGAGGTAGAGCTTCTCCAGGTAATCTATCGGACAAGTGATATAGCCAGTGCTTTTCAGGTAAGTTTGCTCCCACAGCCTGCGCAGCAGCACCACGTCGCGTACTACCAGCTGCTGGCTCAGCCACAGCCAACCCTTTCCATCGAGCTCCTCGGCCAGCTGCTGTATGTGCTGCCCACCCTCGGGTATGGCAAAGCACTTCTGCTCCGCTTGCCAGGTGGCAAGGTTACTACACTTTAGCGTTTCATACACCTGCTGGCTGTAGCGGAAGGTGACACTGATAAGGGTCTTATCATCCCCGACCAGCATCGGCTGTAGCTTTACCACCGGCAAATCTGGCATCTTCTCAAGTGGCTCCCCACGCTGTTCACCTGCAAGCACTGGCACCAGTTTGTTGGGCTTCAGCCTTTTGGGGCGGTACAGGTAACGGGTATTTACCTGCGCCAGCCCCTGGAAATGCGTGTAGGTCATCTCAATGCTGTGAGGGCTGTTGTGCATCACAAAGCACTTGTAGGTCTTGCTATACTTTATCCAACCTGCCTCTTTCAGCCTTTTTGAAATAAACGGGTTTGGTTTATACCAGAGGCGGATAAACTTTTTGCCCTCATGCTCCAGTGAGTTGAGGAAAATTTCATGCTGAGTACTGCCCTGACGCATAGTTTTATAAATATTGAAAGCGGCAAGTACCTTTAAAATTTTTATTTAAGCGCAAAATATGCGCATAGTTGCGCTTGTAAACGTATAAAGCCTTTTTAAACGCTTACAAACGCTTAGCACCTTAATTCGACAATGAATACCCTGAAAAGATCTTGTGAAAACTGCGGCCAGACCTTACTGGGGAGGGCGGGCAAGCAATACTGTTCCAACCAATGCCGCGCTTCAGCCAGTAACCGACGCCGGTCCGAAGACAAGGGGGAGCAGCTGATGAAGGAGATCAACGACAAACTGCGCCGCAACCGTTTCCTGCTGCAGCGAGCCAGCCCCGAGGGTAAGACCACTCTGCGCCGGGAGGTACTGCTACACAGCGGCTTCGACTTTCGCCACTTCACCCACCTCTACCGCACCAAAAGCGGCAACACCTACCACTTCTGCTACGACTACGGCTACCTGCTGCTGCCCGAGGAGAAGGTGATCATCGTGAACTGGCAGCCATACATGGAGCAAGTAAAGTAAGGGAGTTTGCGTATGGATGTACAGCTGATGAGTGATCGTACCCATACTTTGAGAGAGACTAAATAACCTGGTAGATCTGGAAAACAAAAAAGCCTGCAAATGAGATATTTGCAGGCTTTTAATTGATCTTGGTATTGCTACCAGCAGAGAGTGAGGGATTCGAACCCCCGGACCTGTTACAGTCAACGGTTTTCAAGACCGCCGCATTCGACCACTCTGCCAACTCTCTAACGATTTCGAATACAAAAGTAGGGCGTCGCCCTGAATTATCAAAACTATACAAAATAAATTTTAACAACTTAAGCTCTAAAAACCCATAAAGCTCTGATTTTTAAGCTTAAAAATTTTACTAACGGGTCCATTAACCCAGAGACAATAATTGATAGCAAGCACTACAAACTGTTTAAACCCTAAATTCCGGAAGCACTAATCACTTTCCCTTTATGCGAAGCAGGCGTACGGGTCAATCGTTTGGTAACAGTGTCAATGCTCACATTTATTTCAAAGCCGAGGATAAGGATCATCGACACAAAGTCCAGCCAGATCATTAAACCAATTAAAGCCCCGATAGATCCATAGAACTTGTTATAGGTATCGAATGCACTGATGTAGAAGGAAAAGATCATCGACACCAGGAAGATCAGCCCCGTGGCCACTACTGCGCCCGCAGAGAAGAACGGCCATTTATCTTCTATAGCCGGAACATAATAGTATACTATAGAGGTAGCCAGCAGGAACAGCAATACGATGGCAACATACTTCAGGATAACCAGCAAAGTATAGGTGTAGCTTTCAGTCACTATCTCATAAAACACCATCACATCCAGTATCCATTGCCCAAAGAAGATCGCCGCTACTGCCGTAAAAAGTATAAAAGACAAGACAATAGTCAGTGCTGTGGCAATCAGCCTTTTCCGGAGATAGCTGCGCTTATAAAAAGTATGGTACTTTTTGTCAAAGGCATCCATCAACGACATGATCCCATTGGTAGACAGGATAAGCGCAAACAAGAAACCAAAGGATAATAGTCCCCCACGTGGCTTGTTTACAATATCTTCGATGGTGGTATAGGCCACAGCATACATTTCCTCCGGCATAAAATCCTCGATAAAACTAAGGATGCTCTCACTAAGGTCAAGCGAAAGGATGCTGGGGATATATGGAATGAGGGTGAACAGGAAGATGATGCTCGGAAATATGGCCAGCGTAAAGTTAAACGCCATATAAGAGGCACGCTTGGTAACTGAGTCCAGGCGCAGCTCGCCAATAAGCACATCCACTACCTCATAAACAGAAGACTGCCCGTTGTTAAACCGCCACCTTTTCAGGAAAACGATAAACTTCCGGTATGCCCTGCGGCGCTTTAAATAATGGTGGTTAAGCCTCATTCGCTACAAAGTACGAATCTAATTTATCATGGATTAATGTTGGCACCGCCGTTGGCCTGCCCGTCTGCATATTTACAAACACCATGGTCGTCTCGCCAACATTTAACAACTCACTGGCCTCATTGTATACTTCGTACTCAAATTTTATACGTGAGCCAGTAGGCTTGTGCTTTAGCAAAAGCTTGATCGTGAGAAGGTCATCATACTTTGCCGGGCGTATATACTTGCATTTCAGCTCCAGCACCGGCATCATGGTTCCGGTTGCTTCCATCTCTTTGTAATGAATGCCTAAACGCCTGAACACCTCCGTACGTGCCACCTCATAATAAGCGGCATAGTTGCCATAATATACATAGCCCATCTGATCTGTTTCGGCGTATCGTACGCGTATCTGCACTTCTGATTCGAACACTGCTATCGGGTTTTAGTGAGGTAGTGAAACACGAATGTATAAAAAAAGAGCCTGCCACGCTAATTAAACGCAGCAGGCTCTTTTCAAATAAGGTAACCTATTTCATGATGTTCCGCTCATTCAGGGCACGGTGAAAACGGCGTGCATTGGCCTGATGTTCGGCTACAGTTGTGGCAAAACTATGATATCCTGAGAAATCATCTTTCGCGCAGAAATAGAGATAATTATGATCTTCGTGGTTTAGCACGGCATCGATACTGGAAATGGTGGGCACATTGATCGGCCCCGGAGGCAGGCCCTTGTACCGGTATGTATTATAAGGCGAATCGTAGCTTAGATGCGTGTTCAGGACCCGGCGGATAGTAAAATCTCTGACACCAAAAATTACGGTTGGGTCTGCTTGCAGCAGCATTCCCTTGTTCAGGCGGTTCAGGTACACGCCAGCCACACGCGGCTTTTCGTCATTCTTCGCTGTTTCGGCCTGCACAATGGAAGCTAAAGTAGACACCTCTTTCGGCGACAGTCCAAGCTTATCGGCTTTAGTGCGGCGCTCTGCGGTCCAGAATTTGTCGTACTCCTTTTTCATCCGCTCCATTAGTTCCGGAGCAGTTATCGTCCAGTACACTTCGTAGGTGTTCGGCACAAACATGCTGACTACGTTAGCAGTATCAAAACCTAAGCCTTGCAGGTACGCCTGGTTGTTCAGTAAACTATCTAACTGCTCTTCGGTAGGTTGCAGGTCACCGGCCAGTTTCGTAGCCAGCTGGCTTCTCAGGCGAACGCTGTTAAAGGTAAGTTTCACCGGTGTCTGCTCTCCAAGGCGCAACACACCAATTAACTGGCGGTTGCCCCAGCCATTCTCTAGTTTGTAGCGTCCGGGCTTTACAAGCTCATCATAGTCCATTAACTTAGACATAAACCGAAGCGATAACTTATCGATGATCACCCCTGTTGCCTCTATAGAATCCATGGCCTGCCCGTAAGTGGCTCCTGTTGGAATAAGCACATAGGTGTCACGGTCTTTGGTGTCCACATTGGGGGTGTACACGATCTGGTAAGCGTAATAAGAGAAGCTCACAAACAGGAAAAGGAACAGCACGGCAAGGCTCGGACCTAGTTTGCTCTTTTGCTTTCGCTGTCTTTTTGGGTTGTTAGCAGTGTTAGCCATAGTGTTAGTAAAAGGTCTGGAACAAAATTTAGGTTCCGAACCCGCATATTCAGGTGCAAAAATAATACATCTCTCTCTAATTCAGAATGAGATAGTAGCATAAAGCGCGAATAATTAATTTTAGTCAGCCTAATAGCTGTAACATTAATCTGAAACGCATATTTATTTAAACAAGTATGTTTACTTTATACTTCCATTCATAAACCAACAACATCATGAGCGACGCTACTTTTCTTCAGATACACCCGGAAAACCCACAGGAACGAAAAATTTTAGAGGCTGTGGATATCCTGCGCAATGGTGGTGTCATCATTTACCCTACTGACACTATCTATGGCATTGGCTGCGACATACACAATGCCAGGGCAATAGAGCGGGTCTGCCTGATAAAAGGTGTTAAACCGGATAAGGTCAATCTGTCCTTTATTTGCTCAGACCTGACCCACATTTCCGATTATGCAAAGATAGACACCCCAACCTATAAAGTAATGAAGAAGGCATTGCCTGGCCCTTTCACATTTATACTTAACGCCACCAGCAATGTACCCAAGTATACCAGCGGCAAAAAGAAAACAGTGGGCATCAGGGTGCCTGACAATACGATTGCTTTGATGCTGGTAAAAGAACTGGGCAACCCGATCCTCTCCACCTCTATCCGAGATGAGGACGAAGTTATAGAATACAGCACCGATCCGGAACTGATCTATGAGAAATACAGAAACCTGGTAGATTGTGTAATTGATGGTGGTTACGGCCAAAACAAAGCTTCTACAGTAGTTGACGTAACTAACAATGGCTTTGACGTTTTGCGCGAGGGCGCAGGAGATATTGAGCAGTATCTGTAGAGAAAGAAATTTTAAGCTACCCGCTTGATTTCCATCTCAGCTCATACGAAGTGTAAAACCTTTAGCAGCGGCTACTCTAATCATATGACCGGAAGCTTTACTGCTGTTCAGCAACCTGTGGCCGCTTGTGCTTCCAGCGTTTATGGGTCCAGAGATAATTAGCGGGGTTACGGCGGATGGTGGCTTCCAGTTTCTGAGCAAAAATTTCTGTAACCGGATATTCTACGCCTAAACCGGATAAATCCTGCTGCCCGTCAGTGATGGTTTCAAAGGTTAGAATGTAGTGCCCTCTTTGTGCCCGCTGCACATCGAGGTATAAAACAGGATACTTAAATGAATTTGAAAGTTTTTCGGCACCAACAAAGAAAGCAGTTTCCTGATTCAGAAAGTTTGTCCAGTATTGTATCTCTCCGTATGGTGGTGTCTGGTCTGATAACATCGCGATAACCCGTGGCTCTTTCCGGTTCCGGATAAAGTCGCGCATAGTATCTTTCATCTTAATAAGGCGTGCCCCTAACCTGCTACGAATATGGAGCATAAACTCTTCGAAGAACAAATTACTGAGAGGCTTGTAAATGCCCTCGGCAGGAAAATCAAACTTTACAGCGCCGGCAGATAATATCCATTCCCAGTTTCCCGAATGAGAACCCATTGTAATGGCAGGCGTTCCGCGCTTCACAAAATCATCCAGAACTTGCTGATTTGTGAACGTAATGCGGCTTGCCATTTCAGATTTACGCATAGAGGCCAGTTTAATTATCTCCACGACCACATCCATAAACTGCCGGTAAAATGCTTTTGCCAGATCCTTTATCTCCTGTTCCCCTTTTTCAGGAAAAGAATTTTGCATGTTCTGCAGGACAACTTTTTTCCTGTAACCTATTACATAATATGCCAGCACAAAAAGAAAGTCTGAAAGCAGGTAAAGTACAGGAAATGGCAATAACGAAATACCTTTGAGCAGTAACCAAAAGGGATAATACAGCGGCGGGATATTGATTCTTCTCTCCATATGCGAATAAGCAACCGCAAAGGTACAATCATCCGCCTGATTATGAAATTACAGAATTCGTGCTTATTTAGCAGGTGTGCGGTGCTCGCAGTATAAACCAGGCATTACAGCACCAGATTTAAATTCTTATTTAATTACCTTAAATCAACCACAATTGATCCTCCTTACTGAAATGATGTATAACCCCCCGGTGCAGTACTTCTGGCACGCGCTGCGTACCGATGGCATACTGGTGGAACAGCATGAAAACTACGTAAAGCAGAGTTACCGCAACCGATGCCATGTTCTTACAGCCCAGGGGGTTGCTCCTCTGAGTGTGCCGGTATTGCGGGGCAACAGCAAAGACAAGACCCCTGTTACTGAGATCGAGATAGACTATACTCAAAAATGGCACAAGGTGCATTGGCGCACGATACAGGCTGCCTATGGCCGGGCACCTTATTTTGAATTTTATAGCGACTATGTGCGGGAGGTATATGAGCGACAGCCAAAATATTTATTTGAACTGAACATTGATTTGCTGCGACTTTATCTTAAATTACTAAAACTAAACAGAACACTCAATTTTACGGAGTCTTACCAAAAAACTGCTCCCGGTAACGTGCTGGATTTAAGAAATAGGATACATCCAAAAATCTATCATGACAATTTGCACGTAAAACCCTATACACAAGTATTTGGCAAACAATTTGCACCGGAGTTAAGTATAATTGACTTGTTGTTTACACAGGGGCCAGCGTCACTATCATATCTACAGTAGCTGCTGCCATCAAGCTGAACATTTAAACTGCATGGCTTGTTAAGTAAAAGGTTCTTCTGTTAGCCTCAATCAATTATCAATTTTAGATTTTTTTAAGTTATAGAGTATACATGGAAGCTAAATTCTCAAACCGAGTGAAAGAGGTCATCTCGCTCAGCCGTGAGGAAGCTATTCGACTTGGACATGACTACATCGGTACGGAACACTTGGTGCTGGGCATGATTCGGGAAGGAGAAGGTACCGCCATTGCATTGCTTAAAAAGCTTGGCGTTTCGATAGATGAGTTAAAGTACGCTTTAGAACAAGCTACCCGAAATACAGCAACCCAAAGCAGTAACATTACCGGCAGTATCCCGCTTACGAAGCAGACTGAGAAGGTGCTTAAGATAACATACCTGGAGGCAAAGATCTTCAAGAGTGATATCATTGGTACAGAGCACCTCTTATTATCCATCCTCCGGGATGAAGACAATATTTCTTCACAAATATTAGCGAAATTCAACGTGAACTACGAAGCAATAAGAGACTCCCTGGATTATCATAGCAATAATCCGCTAGCGTCGTCGGATACCGACGATTCTGATGACTCCGACAAATTATTCGGCAGCTCATCGTCACGTTCTGGCAGCACAAGCAAAAAGCCTGGCGAAAAGTCGCGCACCCCGGTGCTTGACAACTTTGGCCGCGATTTGACCAAGCTAGCAGAAGATGATAAGCTGGATCCGATTGTTGGTCGTGAGAAAGAAATTGAGCGTGTGGCCCAGGTACTGAGCCGCCGCAAGAAAAATAACCCGATCCTGATAGGTGAGCCTGGCGTGGGTAAAACAGCCATTGCCGAAGGTCTTGCCCTGCGCATTGTGCAGAAGAAGGTAAGCCGCGTGCTGTTTAACAAGCGTGTGGTTACCCTGGACCTTGCCTCCCTGGTAGCTGGTACGAAGTATCGTGGCCAGTTTGAGGAGCGTATGAAAGCTGTGATGAATGAACTGGAGAAGTCACCGGACGTGATCCTGTTCATTGATGAGCTGCATACGATTGTGGGTGCCGGTGGTGCTTCAGGCTCATTGGATGCCTCTAACATGTTCAAGCCTGCGCTTGCCCGTGGCGAGATTCAATGCATCGGTGCAACTACGCTGGATGAGTACCGCCAGTACATCGAGAAAGATGGTGCCCTTGCCCGTCGTTTCCAGATCGTGATGGTTGACCCAACCACGCCGGAAGAAACGATCGAGATATTGAACAATATCAAGGACAAATACCAGGACCACCACCACGTAAATTATACCGATAAGGCGATTGAGGCCTGCGTGAAGCTATCAGATCGCTACATGAGCGACCGCTTCCTGCCGGACAAAGCCATCGATATTCTGGACGAGGCCGGTGCACGCGTACACATCAACAATATTGTGGTGCCTGATGATATCCTGAAGCTGGAAGAGCAGATCGAGAACATTAAGGTGGAGAAAAACCGCGTGGTGAAGAGCCAGAAATACGAAGAGGCTGCTCAACTGCGAGATAAGGAGAAAAAACTTATCGACCAGCTTGAAAGTGCTAAAAAGGACTGGGAAGAGGAAACGAAAAAGAAGCGTTATACTGTAAAAGAGGAAAATGTGGCAGAGGTTATTGCCATGATGACAGGTATTCCGGTAAAACGTATCGCTCAGAAAGAAGGCGTGAAGCTGCTGAACATGGGCGAAGAGCTGAAAGGCAAAGTAATTGGCCAGGATAAAGCGATCGGCCAGTTAGTTAAAGCTATTCAACGTACGCGCGTCGGGCTAAAAGACCCGAAAAAGCCAATTGGTTCGTTCGTGTTCCTGGGCCCGACAGGTGTTGGTAAAACAGAGCTTGCTAAAGTGCTGGCTACCTACCTCTTCGACAAAGAAGATTCGCTGGTGCGTATCGACATGAGTGAGTACATGGAGAAATTCAGTGTATCTCGCCTTGTAGGAGCGCCTCCGGGATATGTTGGCTACGAAGAAGGTGGCCAGCTTACCGAGAAGATCCGCCGTAAGCCATACTCTGTGGTATTGCTGGATGAGATCGAGAAAGCACACCCGGATGTTTATAACCTGTTGCTGCAGGTGTTGGATGATGGTATTCTGACAGACGGACTAGGCCGTAAGGTTGACTTCCGTAACACGATCATCATCATGACATCCAACATAGGTGCCCGCGACTTACAGGACTTTGGTGCCGGTATTGGTTTTATGTCGAAAACCAAGCAGGAAAACGTGGACGATATTATGAAGAGCACTATTGCCAGTGCGCTGAAGAAGACGTTCTCGCCTGAATTCCTGAACCGTTTGGATGACGTGATCGTGTTCAACTCGCTTAACCGTGAGGATATGCACAAGATCATTGAGCTTTCACTAAGCAAATTGTTCAAGCGTGTGGAAACACTGGGTTATACTATCGAGCTCACAAAAGAAGCAAAAGACTTTGTGGCCGAGAAAGGATATGATCCTAAGTATGGTGCCCGTCCGTTGAACCGTGCGATTCAGAAGTATATCGAAGACCCGATTGCGGAAGAGATACTGAAAGCAGAGGTTAATCAGGGCGATACCATCCTGGTTGATTACAAAGAGGGCGAAGAAAAGCTTTCCTTTAAATCAAAGAAGAGCAATGGTAAGAAACTAAAAGGCGCTTCTGATGAAACAGAGGAAGAAAAAGAGTCTTCTAAACCATCGGGGTCAGACAAGACAAAAGATAAAGAATAATATCTGACACATAGCATGATAAGGGCTGCCTGCCAGGCAGCCCTTATTTTTTTAACAAATTCATACTGAATCAGTTCTGCGTTTAAAAGCTATATATTGAAAAAATGATACAATTGTACAGATTTTCGCTATAGAGTTTTTAAATTTGAGAATTAATAGAACAGAATTAATTACTTAGTTATACTTCACTGAAATGGCCGGAGAAATCAGACAAGCCCAAAATGAAACCCTGGAACGTAAGAATGCGGAGGCACTATTAGGAGGCGGACAAGATCGAATAGATGCACAACACAAAAAAGGGAAGCTGACAGCCCGCGAGCGCATTCACCTGCTAATGGATGAAGGCTCTTTTGAGGAGATCGGCAAATTTGTGATGCACCGCTCCAAAGACTTCGGCCTTGATAAACAGTATTATTTAGGAGATGGTGTTGTTACTGGTTATGGCACGATAAACGGACGATTGGTTTACGTGTTCTCCCAGGATTTTACAGTACTTGGCGGTTCCCTTTCAGAGACACACGCTGAGAAGATCGTGAAAGTAATGGAGCTTGCCATGAAAAATGGTGCTCCGATCATTGGCCTGAACGACTCCGGTGGTGCCCGAATTCAGGAAGGTGTCGTATCGCTTGGCGGCTACGCAGACATATTTTACCGTAACACGCTTGCATCTGGCGTAATACCTCAGATTTCTGCCGTTATGGGGCCATGTGCCGGGGGTGCGGTATACTCACCTGCCATCACAGACTTTATCATGATGGTGGAAGATACGTCTTACATGTTCGTGACTGGTCCGAACGTAGTAAAAACGGTAACGCATGAAGAAGTAACCTCAGAAGAACTTGGCGGTGCCAGCACGCACAGCACCAAGAGTGGCGTGACACATTTCTCCTGTGCAAATGAGGTTGAATGTATCAATTACCTGAAAAAACTCCTGAGCTATATCCCTCAGAACTGTGAGGAGCTTCCTCCTAGCCTGCCCTACGAAGCCGGCCAGAATGAAACCCGTGAAGTGCTGGATACCATTATCCCGGAGAACCCGAACCAGCCGTATGATATGCGCGAAGTGATAGAGGGCGTTATAGATGCCGATTCTTTCTTTGAAGTGCATAAAAATTTCGGTGAGAACATTGTAGTTGGTTTTGCACGCCTTGGTGGCCGCAGCATTGGTATTGTTGGTAATCAGCCCTCTGTGCTTGCCGGTGTACTGGATATAAATGCCAGCACAAAGGCCGCACGTTTTGTACGCTTCTGCGACAGCTTTAATGTGCCCCTACTTGTACTTGAAGATGTACCAGGCTTCCTGCCAGGTACCGACCAGGAGTGGCGAGGTATTATTACGAATGGTGCAAAGCTGTTATATGCTTTTTGCGAGGCTACTGTGCCGCGCATTACCGTTATTACCCGCAAGGCATACGGCGGTGCTTACGACGTAATGAACTCGAAACATATTGGCGCCGACATGAACTTTGCCTGGCCAACAGCTGAGATCGCGGTAATGGGTGCGCAGGGTGCTGCCGAGATCATTTTTAAACGTGAGATTGCAACGGCCGAAGATCCGGCTGCAAAACTGGCAGAAAAAGTACAGGAGTATAAAGATAAATTTGCGACTCCTTACCGCGCTGCACACCGCGGCTTTATCGATGAGGTGATCACGCCTTCAGAAACAAGAGCCAAGCTAATAAGGGCTTTCAAGATGCTGGAGAACAAAGCGGTGACACTTCCGCGTAAAAAGCACGGGAATATCCCGCTTTAATAAATTATGAATTTTAAATTAGAAATTAGAAGTGCAGTTAAGTGCTAAGGCCTTCGCTGTGTTCTGGTTCTAATCCTTTGTAATTTTTAATTTCTAATTTCTAATTAGTAAAACATGAGACAAGAATCTTTTGACTTTCTGCAGAAATATCTAAATAACTCCTCTCCAACCGGCTTTGAATCAGAAGGCCAGAAAATGTGGCTGGAGTATGTTAAGCCATACATTGATGAGTATTTTGTTGACACTTACGGCACTGTAGTTGGAGTTATCAACCCTCAGGCTGATTATAAGGTAGTTATTGAGGCACATGCGGACGAGATCTCATGGTTTGTAAATTATATCACACCAGAAGGCTACATTTACCTGAAACGCAACGGAGGCTCTGATGCCTTGATTGCCCCTTCGAAGCGTGTAAACATATATACTGCCAAAGGTGTGGTAAAGGCCGTTTTCGGGTGGCCTGCCATTCACGTACGCAAAGTCGAGAACGACAAAGCTCCTACCATCGAAACGGTGTTCCTGGACTGTGGTGCCAGCAACCGTGAAGAGGTTGAAGCAATGGGCATTCACGTTGGTTGTGTAGCAACCTTCGAAGATGAGTTCACTGTAATGAATGACCGCTATTATGTGGGCCGCGCACTGGATAATCGCATCGGTGGTTTTATGATCGCAGAAGTTGCCCGTATGCTGAAGGAAAATAATAATACGTTACCTTTCGGCCTGTATGTAGTAAATGCGGTGCAGGAAGAGATCGGCTTGCGTGGCGCTGAAATGATCGCACATCGTATTAAGCCGGATGTTGCCATCATCACAGACGTAACCCACGACACGCAGTCTCCGATGTATGAGAAAAAGACCAGCGGCGACATTCACTGTGGCAAAGGCCCGGTTATCGCTTATGGCCCTGCCGTACAGAACAACGTGCGTGACCTGATCATTAATACAGCCAAAGAAAAAGAGATACCTTTCCAGCGTTCTGCCGTTTCACGTGCAACCGGAACAGACACAGATGCTTTTGCCTACTCAAATGCGGGTGTGGCTTCTGCCCTGATCTCTTTGCCATTAAAATACATGCACACCACCGTAGAAACAGTGCATAAAGATGACGTGGACAATGTGATTAAGATGATCTACGAAACAGTGCTGAAAATACAGGACAAACAGGACTTCCGTTACCTTAGCTAAGAATTAACTTTTAGCCAGCCAGAAAACCCCAACGCACCTATAAAGCGCTGGGGTTTTTTTTCCTTATTTTATGTAATTTTAGTACAATTAACTGGTATGTTATGAATCGATATCTTTTCTGGCTCCTGATGGCACTGCCATGGGCGGCTTTCGTTCTGAGTACTTATATTTTAAAAGATACAGTATATCCATGGATATTTATCGTTAACATTCTCTTTTTACAGGTTATTGTTCTTAATATTCGCCGGAAGCAGGTGGGCCTGACCTTCACTGAATCACTTAAAGCTATAGTTCCGGGCATAGGCTACTACGAGTGGCGCCGCCTATACTTTGCAAAACCATAATAAGCAATTATCATTTTCGCATGAACTGCACTAATTTTTGGCTGATATCATTTCTTACTGTTGCAGCACTGACGATATTTGTTCTAACACCTGTGCCATCTAAGCTTTTTATTGCTGTATTCCCGCTATTAATCTACTTTCCGATTGCTCTTAACAAGCGCCGCAAAACAACAAACATGAGCGTTAAGGATGCGATAGTGGCTTATATTCCGTTTTATGGAATACAACAGTTAAGACGTTTATACCTATAACGTTAGCTTAACTATAAGAAATGACCTTCACTGATCAAATGGGCCACCAGGTAACGTTGCTGAAAAGTCCGCAGCGAATCATCTCGCTGGTCCCCTCACAAACGGAGCTTTTATTTGACTTGGGTTTAGCAGACCGAATTGTAGGCGTAACCAAATTCTGCATCCACCCCAGAGAGCAGGTAAAGCAGAAAACCATTATCGGCGGCACTAAGAACTTTCATTTAGATAAGATAGATGAACTGAATCCTGACCTGATCATTGGGAATAAGGAAGAGAACTATCAGGAGGGAATTGAGCAACTACAGCTAAAGTATAAAGTATGGATGAGTGACATCTATACTTTAGATGATGCGCTGGAGATGATACTGCAGGTAGGGCAATTAACAGGTACCGAGGCAAAAGCAACTGAATTAACTCAAAATATAAGTTCATGCTTTGAACTGCTGAGGCCGGCGCAACCAAGTATAAAAACAGCCTACTTCATCTGGCGTGACCCTTTTATGGCTGTGGGTAAGCAGAATTTTATAGATCACATGCTGCAGCAATGCGGCTTCTCAAATGTATTCGGCAACTTTCCGCGCTATCCCGAGATAAGGCCAGCGCAACTGCAGGAGGCAGACCTGCAGCTTATACTTCTGTCTTCAGAGCCCTATCCTTTCAAGGAAAAACATGTACAGGAGTTCCGGGAGCTGTGCCCGCAAGCAAGTATAAAAATAGTAGACGGTGAGATGTTCAGCTGGTACGGAAGCAGGTTATTAAACGCACCGGCTTATCTGCAACAGGTGATAGAGGAGGTATTGCAGGAGTTAAGCTAATTCTGCTCATGCCGCAAGTTTAGCTTTAGTCTTTATACTTCACTTCAAAGCCAACCTTCTCCAGATCTTCCCAAAACCTTGGGTACGATTTCCGTACAACACTAGGCTCCTGTATTTCTACTTTATGCAATAGAGCGATGGGAGCAAAAGCCATGGCCATACGGTGGTCCTGGTAAGCTCTGAAGGACAGCTCTTTATCTGCTATAATGCCCGGCTCCAGTCTGAACACTCCAGGACTGATCTCCTCTAAAGAAGTCCCCATGGCTAACACTTCTATCTGCAACGCCTGGATCCGATCAGTTTCTTTGATGCGCAGACTTTCTATACCTGTTAGTTCCAAGGTAACACCTAAGCCCGCACAGAGCGCAACGATGGTTTGAGCCAGATCAGGACAATCTGAAAAGTCATAGGTCACCTGTTTTTCATGGTGCTTTTTAGTTAATAGTACCCCATCTTCGGTGAACATAGTATGAACACCTAAGCGATCCATGATGCCGACAATGGCACTATCGCCCTGAAAAGAATCTTCTTTCAGCCCTAACAATGTCACCTCTGCATCTTTCGCCAGAGCTACGAAGCTATACCAGTAACTTGCCGCTGACCAATCTGATTCCACACTAAACGTAGCAGGCTTATATGTTTGGGGCAGTACGGTGATGGTATTTTCGATAAACTCTGCTGCTACGCCAAAATGTCGCATCAGGGAAAGTGTCATCTCAATGTATGGCCGTGAACCGATCTTTCCCTCCAGGTGCAACTCCAGTACGTCCGGAAGTAACGGGGCTACCATAAGTAAGGCAGAAATATATTGACTGCTGATATCGCTGCGAACAGAAAGCTGCTTTTTCCCGCTTCCCTTAAAACCACTGATTTTCAGGGGCGGGAAACCCTCTTCTCCTAAATAGTCTATCGTAGCACCTAGCTCCCGCAGTGCTTCTACCAGCACGCTGATAGGCCGCAGGCACATGCGTTCTGTTCCGGTTAAGGTCTTCTCCTGCCCCGTAATGGCATAGTAAGCCGTCAGGAAACGCATAACCGTACCGGCATCTTCGGCATCAATAACCCCGGAATCACTTTTCAGGAGGCGTTGCAGCAACTGGGTGTCGTTTGCCTCGGATAAGTTTTGCAGCTCGGTTTCAGCACCGGAAAGTGCAGCGATGATTAGTGCCCGGTTAGCCTCACTTTTAGATGCCGGTAATTTAATACTACCCCTAAGGATGCCGGTAGGGTGACTTACAGAAATGCTTTGGCTCATAGTAAAGCGTAATAACGGAGTGATTCCACGATCTCACGAGTGGTTATGGGTTGGTCATATACGGCATGCCCGATTCCGTTCAATAATGTGCAGTTGATGGTAGTATGAGAATTCTTCTTATCCTGTAAAGCAAACTGCGCGATATTTTGAATGTCCTCCTCGTTTAGCCTTACTTTTTCATACACCGATATCAGGAACGTTTCAATTTTATCCAGCTCCTGTTGCTGCAAAAGCTCATGCTTCACCGATAGCCAGGCCTCGCATAGCATACCCACCGCAATGGCTTCCCCGTGCAGTAACTCACGTCCGGCTTTGTCCATCAGGTAGCTTTCGAGTGCATGCCCTACGGTGTGCCCAAAGTTTAACACTTTGCGGTAGCCTCCCTCCTGCGGGTCAGCGTCCACAACCTTTGACTTAATGGCAACCGAGTGGCGAATCAGTTCCTCCCAATCATCTGTAAATAGCCCTACATGTCGCTGCGCTTTAAAAGCATCCGCATCAGCTATCAGCCAGTGTTTAATCATTTCCGCATACCCGGATTTTAACTGCCGAGGTGGCAGGGTTTGCAAAAATAAGGGATTGATGATCACTGCCTGTGGTTCTTTGTAAACGCCTATATGATTTTTTAATCCCTGAAAATCGATTCCTGTTTTACCACCCACACTGGCATCAACTTGTGCCAGGAGTGTAGTAGGTACCTGCACAAAGAACAAGCCCCGCTTAAATACGGCAGCACAAAAACCACCCATATCCCCGATCACACCGCCGCCTAAATTCACGAGTACAGCCCAACGGTCCAGGTTCAGTTCCGTCATCCGTTGCCAGATGTAAGTACAAGTATCCAGGGTTTTATGCTCCTCTCCACTTTTAATCTGTATAAGATCGTGTGGGGGCAGGTGTGGCTTTAGCAACGGGTAGCACTGTGCCAGCGTATTTTCATCTACCAGCACTGCAACCTTGCTAAAAGCCCTGTTTTTCAGCAGTTCTGTCAGCTCCTTAAGAACTTCGTTACCGATATAGATGGTTTCTGTCATAGAATTACATTAAAAGTCAGGCTTCTTAAATGGAGCAAACAACAACTCTTTTCACTTTCGTAAAAGCTTACTCGTTCGATATCTGTGTCTGCTGCCTGATAGACTCTACGTGGATTAGCTTGTATAGCTCAGCAACAAAATCAGGGTTTATACCAGCCTCGGCGGCCCACGCTGCACGGCTACTAAAAATCTCTTTCCATCGTTCCAACTGAAGTACCTGCACGTTGTTTTGCTTTTTATACTCCCCTATCTGTTCTACCAGTGCCATGCGCTTGGCTAAAGCGGCAATAATATCATGGTCAGCAGCATCGATCTGCAGTCGCAGCTCTTCCGCTCTGTTCACCAACTCAGCATCGTCATAAGTTACTTTCCTTACCTGCAACTTATCGGTAATATTTTTTAAAGTCTCCGGTGTAACCTGCTGCTCTGCATCGCTCCACGCCTCGTCTGGCCTGTTATGTGTTTCGATCATCACACCATCGTAGCCCAGGTCCAGCGCCTTTTGCGAAACCGGGAATATCAGCTCGCGGTTACCGGCAATGTGGCTTGGGTCCACGATGACAGGCAAAGCCTGAAAGCGGGCCTTCAGCTCAATAGGTATCTGCCACACGGGGGCATTTCTATACTTTGACTTCTGGTAAGAGGAAAAGCCACGGTGAATGGCGGCAATATCTGTGATTCCTGTGTTATAGATGCGTTCAATAGCTCCTATCCAAAGGGCCAGATCAGGATTTACAGGGTTTTTAACCATCACCGGCACCTGCACACCTTGCAAAGCATCGGCAATTTCCTGTATCGCAAACGGGTTAACGGTAGTGCGGGCTCCAATCCAGAGTACGTCTATGCCGTGCTTTAGGGCTAGTTCTACGTGCCTGCCGTTTGCCACTTCGGTTGTAACGGGCATCTTAAAAGTTTGCTGAACACGCTGGAGCCACTCCAGCCCCTGTACCCCAATTCCTTCAAAAGAATTGGGTCTTGAGCGAGGCTTCCAGATACCCGCCCTGAACAAATGCACGTTTTGTTGTGCAAGTGCTCCCGCAATCTGCATTACCTGCTCTTCGCTCTCGGCACTGCAAGGGCCAGCTATAACCAATGGCTTGCCCTGCCCTGCCTGCAGATTTTTAAAAAATGACTCTTTGTTGTTAAATTCCATTCACTTAAAACTTATTGCAAAGGTAACTTTTGTTCAGACAAAAGCCCAGTGCAGCATCTTTTCATCCCCCTTTGTTCCATTCCAAGAGTATAGCATTGCACTTACACCACAAACCATACATCTGCACTACTAAAACAAGGCCCAGGCCACAGTAGTTTAAGTTTCTGGTATCCAACCAAAATAAGCCCGATTTGATATCGTAAAGGTTGTGAACTGTGCCTGAAGCACTATCTTTGCAGCGTTAATAACTCTTACATGAACCCGATCACTAACTTATCCTTTGATGACACAGCCGTAGCTTTCTCTTCTAAGTCTAATGCTGAGTTATATAAAATGTACCTGCTGTTTAAGTCGATGAACAGCAACACCTTTGTAAAATTGGGCGGCAGCCTTTTAAACACTGCCATTAACCTGCACCTCCCGATAAAGTTTTTAATAAAACCGACGATCTTCAACCACTTTTGCGGTGGCGAGACCATCGAAGAGTCGGAGCGTGCGATACAGGAACTGGCCAAGTATAACATTGGCACCATCCTGGACTATTCTGTAGAGGGCGAAGGCGACGAGAAAAGTTTTGATGCTACCCGTGATGAACTGCTTCACTCTATCGAAAAAGCACATGGCAACAAGAACATTCCGTTTTCTGTGTTCAAAGTTACTGGCCTGATAGACATTAAGCTTTTAGAGAAGGTACAGAAAAAGCAGGAACTTAACGTAGAAGAACGTGCCGCTTTTGAGCGTGGACGCGATAGGGTGAACTTGATATGCAAGCGCTGCCACGACAGCGATGTAAGAGTGTTTATTGATGCAGAGGAAAGCTGGATACAAGATACGATAGATAATCTGGCTTATGAGATGATGGAGATCTATAATAAAGAGAAAGCCAACATATATAATACCTACCAGCTTTACCGCCACGATCGCCTTGATGTACTGGAGCAAGACTATGAGAACGCCATAAAAGGAGGCTATTACCTGGGTGCGAAACTGGTTAGGGGTGCCTACATGGAGAAGGAAAGCCGGCGAGCTGCCGCAGAGGGGTACGAAAATCCGATTAACCCGACTAAAGAAGCATCTGATGCGCTGTTTAACGAGGCACTGCGTTTCTGTGTAGAACACATTGACCGGATCTCCTTTTGCAACGGCACGCACAACGAAGAAAGCTGCTACTTGCTTGTTGAGCTGATGGAGGAGCATAATATTGCGCATAATGACCCGCGCGTTTATTTCGCACAGTTGTATGGCATGAGCGACAACTTGTCTTACAACCTTGCAAATGCCGGGTATAATGTAGCCAAGTATGTGCCTTATGGTCCTATAGAGGCTGTAATGCCATACCTTCTGCGCCGTGCCAACGAAAATACCGCCATTGCCGGACAAAGTAGCCGCGAGTTTACGCTCATCAAGCGTGAGATGGAACGCCGCAAGAACAAATAATAAAAAAAGGGAAAGCCATACATTACGGTGGCCTTCCCGCTTTTTATTGGTCCTCGACATAAAAACAGCGGGACCTCGCACCGAAGTACGAGGTCCCGCTGTGTGTTTCGAACTATAAGCTTATCGCCGTAGTTCTTGCTTTAATTACTGAGCAGCAGGAGTTTCTACAGCTGGAGTCTCAGTAGCTGGAGCTTCTTCAACAACTACAGTTGAATCTTCAACTACAGTTTCTTCAACAACTGGAGTTTCTTCAACTACTTCAGACTCAGTAGCTTCAGTTTCAGTAGTTGCTTCTTCGTTGTTACAAGCTGAGAAAGAAAGAGCAAGGGCTACGATAGCGAAAGTGAATAAATTTTTCATTTTGTGTTTGTGATTAAGTGTTTTGGTTTCGATTTTGACAGTTCATACCGAAACGCAGAATAGGTAACCCAACTTTTTTAAAATTTTAAAAACTTTTTTTTGATGGGTTACTAAATGCCCTTAAACGTATTAAAATTTGACTGGAATGAAGAAGAGTTTGTATGAGACGGATGAGGCGATCATGGAGGGAATCCGGCGCGACGACGACAGGGCACTGTCCCATATGTACAAACTTTATTTCCCGATGATATCTCATTTTATTTTGAGTAACAGCGGAACCGATGACGAAGCCAAAGACATTTACCAGGAAGGCGTCATCGTGTTTTATGAGAAAATAAAGGATAATAGCTTGGAGCTGAGCTGCCAGATCAAAACATACCTGTACTCTGTTTGCAGAAGGCTTTGGTTAAAGCGCCTTGCCGAAAAAGGTCGTTACGTTAGCAAGTTGGATGATACCGATTCTTTTGTATCAGTAGATGATGATACGCAACGGCATGAAGAGCAGGAGAAACAGTTTGGCATAATGGGCGAATCCCTGGAGCAGTTAGGTGAGCCTTGCCGGTCCCTGATCGAAGACTATTATATCAAGCTGCTGAATATGCAGGAAATCAGCGAAAAGTTTGGCTATACGAATTCAGATACAGCCAAGAACCAAAAGTATAAGTGCCTGCAGCGACTGAAAAAATTATTTTTTGCCACCTATAAGCCTGAGGTATAACGGGCTTTGTTTATAAAGGCTTTGCCTAAAAGAGAGACAGAGATGTTAGAATACCGTACTTACGAACAGATAGAGCGCTACTTAAAAGGAGAGATGACTGCAGAAGAGCAGTTAACTTTTGAGGCCCTGATGCATACTGATGTGCGCCTGGCAAGCCAGGTACGTGAGCATAAGCAGTTACTGCAGACTATGCGTAAGTTCGGGCAGCGCCAGTCGCTGCAACAGAAGTTGAACCGCATCCATTCTGATATGCAGTCGGAAACCAGCTCGGTTTTGGCACCAAACGGATGGAAGGTTACCTGGAACCGCCACAAGCAGACCATTGCAGTAGCCGCAAGTGTATCCCTTTTATCAGTTTTCGGCACCTTATGGAGTGTGCAGCAACTTAAGTCACCGGTTCAGCAGCAAACAGCCCGTTACGTGGAACTTCGCCGTGAGGTGGAGCGCCTGAAGAAAACACAGACGGCCATCATCAACGGTATAAATGATGCCGTTAAGCCTGTTCCCCACCCTGTTGCTTTCAGTGGCACTGGCTTTGCCATTTCGGCAGCGGGTTACCTGGTTACCAGTTCGCATGTAGTAGAAGGAGCTGATTCTATCATGATCGAGAACAAGGCAGGTCTGAAGTATAAAGTGAACGAGGTATACCGGGATGAAATACACGATCTTTCTATTCTAAAGATTTCTGACCCTGGCTTTGAAGGTTTTGCGAAGCTGCCATATACTTTTAAAACTGCAGATTCTGACTTGGGTGAAAGAGTGTTTACGTTAGGTTACCCACGTGAAGATGTTGTTTTCGGTGAAGGCTCGCTTAGTTCCTCAACAGGTTTCGAAGGTGACTCTACTTCTTATCAGATCTCAATTCCACTCAACCCTGGCAACAGCGGTGGACCACTTCTTGATGATAAAGGTAATATGATCGGGGTGATAAGCGGAAAACAGGCAGGTCAGGAAGGTGCCGCATTCGCCGTGAAGTCAACATACCTGTTACAAATGATAAGCGAATTGCCTGCATCTACAACATTATCGCCGTTAGCTCTGCCTAAAAAGAACACATTAACAGGTATCTCAAGACCACAACAGCTTAAAAAGCTAAAAGACTATGTCTTTGTAGTAAAGGTGTATAATTAATTAGCAAAGGCACCTTACCTTTTAGTATACACCTTTTCAAACAGTCTTATCAATCCCGTTTCAGTGCTATTGGGTTAACATTTTCAGAGAATTTCAGTTAAAACATAGTTAAAGGATGACTAAATCCTGAAAAACAATTAACTGAAAAGCTATGAAAAAAATAATTTTAAACCCAATGGCTATTGCAGCTTTGGCATCTATGTCCTTGTTTAGCTGTGCCAGTTCTGATAAAATGAATGATACATCTGCCATGGATGACAGCACTACCATGAGTGAAACTCAAACAATGGCAGGAGACACTGAAGTGGAAACAGAGATGGACACAGACGCCAACATGGACATGGATTCTAACATGGACATGGACGCAGATATGGATTATGATGCCATGTTCGAAGATATCAGTAATACCGCTCAATACAATATTGTAGCACTTGCACAGACAAATCCTCAGCTCTCTACCTTTGTAAGCCTTGTTCAGGCTGCCGGCCTTGCCGATGTTTTACAGGGTGAAGGCCCTTATACAGTTTTTGCCCCTACCAACGCAGCCTTTAGTAAACTGCCACAAGAGAAGCTGGATATGTTGATGAAGCCTGAAAACCGGGCTGAACTAGTTAAAGTACTGCAACTTCATGTGCTGCCTTCCAAAGTTTCTTCGATGCAGTTTCAGGACAACCAACGTATCGAAACAGCCGACAATAACTACATCAATGTTAACGTGGATAACATGAGAGGTGTAACAGTTGGCGGTGCAAAAATCGTAAAACCTAATGTAGAGGCCTCCAATGGCTTATTACATGTAGTAGACGGTGTTATTCAGACCTCCACCGATAACGGTCAATAATATTCTCACTCTATAAATCTGCAACGTGTTCTGCCTGGCAAGCCAGGCAGAACACGTTCATACGTAGCCGGCTCACTGAGTCAGGCTTGAAACCTATGTTTAATCTAAATTAAAAACTATGAAAATTATTAAAATAAGACCTTTAGCTGTAGCAGCCCTTGCATCTGTATTGCTTTCCGGCTGTGCCAGTTCCGATAATATGAATGATACAACAGCCATGGAAGATGAAGTGACCATGAGCGAGACACAAACAATGGGTGGTAATACTTCTGATATGGAAGATGCCGATGCTGTGGTGGTTACAACTGAAGTATCTGCGCCAATTGCCACAATTCCGATAGCCGCCCTTTCTCTGAAAAACCCTGTTGAGATTAATGAAATGTTTGAAGACATTGGCGATACAGAGCAATATGACCTGATGGCCCTTGCTAAAACAAGTCCTAATCTTAGCACTTTTGTTCAGTTGATGGAAACTGCGGGATTATCTCAGGATTTTATGGGAGACAGATCTTATACCGTGTTCGCACCTACCAACGAGGCTTTTTCAAAACTCTCACAGCAGGATCTTGAAATGCTGCTGCTACCAGAAAATAAAGCGAAGCTGATAGAGGTACTTAAGGTGCATGTGCTTCCGAGTGAAGTAGGTTCTACTCAGTTTAATAGTACACAACGGATCAAGATTTCTGATGACAAGTATATCCCCGTTCAAATGGAGCTTAATGGCACAAAGATTATGATAGGCGGCGCCGAAATTCAGGTGTCTGACGTAGAAGCGTCCAACGGTTTGCTTCATGTTGTAGATAATGTAATTCTTCCGAGCAAGTATGCACAGGAAGACATAATTCGTTAATTAAAAGTCAGAAAAAACAAAAAGCTCTCCCTCTGAAGGAGGGCTTTTTTATGCAAATATTTCTGATTATCACTTTATACCGTAGAAGTAAAAACAAAACAATAATGATCTATAAACCTATGAAAAGAATTTTCAGATACCCACTTTTAGCAGTTCTTGTTGGCATATTTACATTATCCGGATGTGCCAGTTCCGATAGTAGCACAGATGTAACCACTGGCACCGATCTAGAAGCCGAGATCAAAGAAGATCCATCACAAGGGTCGCAGGCACCTATGGACCCTGACACTGACATGTCGCTGGAAAAGGAGGTGGACCCAAACGTTTCCGCTAGCAATCCGGTTGGCCGCGAGATGAATATTGTTGCGCTGGTACAGCAAAACCCTGACCTGTCAACCTTTCTGGAGTTAGTCAGGGCCGCAGATTTAGTTACAGTTCTGGAGAGCCCTGCCCCCTATACTGTGTTCGCCCCAACCAACGAAGCCTTTGCTGCCTTACCCGCAGGTACCCTGGAAGCCCTGAAACGCCCCGGCAATAAGCTGGAGCTTACAAAGCTACTTCAGGCACATGTGCTGCCAAACAGGATAACAGCTAACGAAATGCAAGACAATATGCCAATGAAAACAGCTTTAGGCGAAGTGGTGATTGTAAAAAGAGATGGCCCTACTATAACTGTTGGAGGCGCCAAAGTACTTACAGCAGATGTAAATGCGTCTAACGGTGTCATTCATGTTGTTGACAAAGTGTTGGTTCCACCACAGAAGTAGCACTATAATAATGGGTGACCGGCAATACTTTTTAGTTGAATGAACTATAAACCGTGTTTAAGGCAGGTACAAGAACCGTAACTAAAAGCACCTGTCATCGTTATTATAAACCAACGGCTTATAAAAAGAAATTATCTATATAGGCTGATTTTAATTTTAATCGACAAAACCATAAAACAAAAGCTATGATGAACAAGAATGAAAATGAGGGCATGATGACTGCCATGTTCCGAGATAGAGAAAGTGCTGAACGTGCTTACAATGAATTAAGAGCACGTGGATATGATAAAGATGATATCAATGTTGTAATGTCTGATGAGGCTCGTGAGCGCCACTTTGGAGACGTAGAAGACACAGATGAAGAAGATAGAACTGAATTAGGAAACAAATCGCTTGAAGGTACAGGTGCTGGTTCTGCCATTGGTGGTACTTTAGGTGCCATTATTGGTGCAGTAGCAGCAATCGGTACATCAGTGGCTATCCCAGGTTTAGGTCTGGTAGTAGCTGGACCACTGGCAGCAGGTTTAGCCGGTGCCGGTGCAGGTGGCCTTACAGGTGGACTGATCGGTGCGCTGGTTGGTGCAGGTATACCTGAAGAAAGAGCTAAAGTATATGAGACTGGTATCAAAGAAGGTAATATTGTGCTTGGTTTCAAACCACACTCTTCAGAAGATGCCCGTTACTTTGAGTCGCATTTCCAGAAAAACCGTGGAGAGCATATTTATTATTAATCAACTCCTGAATTAACGTAAAAGCCTGCCTGCTCTTAGTTGAGCAGGCAGGCTTTTATATTTTAGTCTTTTACTAATACTGAAACTCTGCATAACCCCACACCGCTGTACTATTTGTCAGGTACATTAAAAAAATAAAATAATTCTATACTATTTTTGTCTTGACCTTGCCAAAAATATCTCTAAATTGAATATCATTCTTTATTTAGTATAGAGCAATGCAGACAACATACGCAAGCATGTATAAGCTGAAGCATATTCTCATTATCGATGATGATAAGATTAATAACCTTTTCTCACAGATAATACTTGAAGATGCTGACGCCAGTGAGTTGGTTTCTGTGTGCCACAGTGTAGCAGAAGCACTCGATTTATTACACAATATCTCGGTTTCGCACGATGCTGCTTTCCCGGACCTGATCCTGTTGGACATCAGCATGCCGACACTTGACGGTTTTGATTTCCTGGAGCGTTACTATGCGCTGGGGTATCAGGAAAAGTATAAAACCCTTATCTCTATGTTCACTTCCTCAGAGGAGCCTGAACATGAGGCACGTGCACAGAACTACGAGGCCGTAATAGGGTTTATTCGTAAGCCCCTTTCTATCCCTACCCTTCAGAACATTCTGTCTCTTCATGTTACCTGAGATCATCCTGCTGATGAGGCAAACAATTTTCTAATGTTTCGTATGCAACAGGTATAGTGATATACCTAAACCATCGAACTATGAAAAACATTGTAATAGCCACTATGTGTGTTTTCCTCTTCCTTAGTCTCTCCGCCTGCGACTCCGGGACTAAAGAACAGGTGAATGACAATGAAAACGGAGTTCCTACTGTAGCCGGCGTAGACTCTACCCTAACACAGGAGCGACAGGAGTTTTTTGTGACAGCTGCCCGAAATATCATGCTGCAGAAGGAGCTGGCCCAAAGGGCAATGGAAAAAAGCGAAACCCGCAACGCCAAAGCATACGGCCAGGATCTCATGAACTGGGTAACGACAAAGCAGAACGAACTGCAGTCACTTTCTAAACGCTATGGCGTGGTCCTGCCTCAAAGACTGGAAGATGACCAACTGGAATATATTGAGGAAGTAAAGGAAGAGGACAAGCAGAACTATAAATATGACCTTAACCTGTGGGATCAAATAAAAGACTCTCAGAAAGATGCTATTGATGATTTTGACGATGCCTTAAAAAACGTGGAACAGGCAGACGCATCTGCTTTTACACTGTGGGCACGTAATACTCAGAAAGAGCTCAGGGCACACATGGAGCAGGCTGCTGCTTATGAGTTAGAATTGAAGAACCGTGATGGAGGCATAGCTAAACCTATTATAGAAGAAGCCAATAATTAACAAGAGTGAAGGGAGGCAACATAGTGTCTCCCTTCATTTTTCCAATAACCCTTCTAAAACTGCCCACGTGTGGTTTGCTAATATCTTATGCCCTTCCGCATTGGGGTGTATGCCATCCGGTAAATTGAGGTTCCGTATCCCCACCACACCCTCCAGTAAAAAAGGAATGAAGCTGATATTGTTTTTAATTGCTAATTCCCGGAACAGCTTTCTGAATTCTGCCGCATAACGGCCAGGCACGATGTCTGGTATCTCCATACCGGAAAGTACAATTTTTGCTTCCGGAGAATGCAGTTGTACCTTGTCGATGATCTGCTGCAGGTTTTGTGTGGTTTCGCGTGCAGGTATTCCGCGTAAGCCATCATTGGCCCCTAAAGCAAGCACAAATATCGCAACAGGTTCTTTAAGCCAGTGTCCTAACCGGTGAAGGCCTCCTGCCGAAGTGTCTCCGCTGAGTCCTGCATTGATAACATGATAAGAATATCCTTCCTGCTGTAGCTTTTGCTGTATCAGGCTGGGATACGCCTGCCAAACCGGCAGGCCATAACCAGCAGTAAGACTGTCTCCTAAAAAAAGAATGTTTTTCATGCGCCTGATTTTGATAAAAAAAAATGGGTTGCCACTAAAGGCAACCCATTTCTATAAGTTAATAATAAGTGTTAATCAGCTGATTCCTTCATCTGACGTAAACGCTCACAAGTGGCTAAAGAAGTTTGCTTCTGTTTTTCAACCATTTGCACTACGTTCTGAGGTAATTCCCCTTTATGGTCTAAAGCGTCGTTATAAGCTTTCTGGGCCCACTCTTCGCCATATATGTTGGATTCAATAACAGATTCTTCGTCGCTTCCGGTAATACCGGCCTTCACATCCATCCAGCCTCTGTAAATTTTACCTTTAGCAGTAGTTCCTTTCTCAGGGCTTCCTCCAAAGTTGCTGATCGTACTGTTGATCTCATTAGAGAATTTTGTACTCTGATTAACAAGGTCCTTATAATATGATTGGTGCGCAGGATCTTTGGTTACCTTAGCTGCATGCTTATAACCTTCGATTCTGTCGTTCACGAATTGATTTAGTTCTTGTAATACATCTACTGTTTTTTCATTATTCATAGCTTTCAATTATTTTGTTTCTATTATCGGAAACGAAAAAAACCGGTACAGAGTTATAATAAGCGTGGCATGTTGCCATAAGCTCACGTATAAGACCCTAGTTTATAGGTGATGCTATTACCAGTGGCTCCGAGGCGATAACTCCGGGCTATGTATA
The DNA here is from genome assembly GCF_051904785.1 of Pontibacter sp. MBLB2868. NCBI lineage: Bacteria > Pseudomonadati > Bacteroidota > Cytophagia > Cytophagales > Hymenobacteraceae > Pontibacter > Pontibacter sp. MBLB2868. The sequence goes on from NZ_CP196710.1 coordinate 3,155,695, forward strand.
TAAAAATATTTGTGCTACATTACGTAATATAAGCCACCAATTAGGGTTATAAACTAATATGCGGCACTACTTTTGCCTATACTAATTTGGTTCAACTAATTTAAATAGATGCTATCATTGACAACCAGAATTAAAATAATATTGTCGGTACTTGCAGTTGTTTTACTGACGGGATCATTCATACTCTACAAATCAGGTGAAACGCCTGAAGGAAAAAATGAGATCCTGATCAAGGCACTGATGCAAGGTTTAAGCACCGGCCACTACCGACCTGAGAAAATAGATGACTCATTTTCTAAAAAAGCCTTTAAGCTTTACCTGGAGCGCCTCGACTATAACAAGAAGTTCTTGTTAGCTTCTGATGTAGAGAAGCTTCAAAAGTATGAGACTGCTATTGACGACCAGTTGCGTGCAGGTTCCTATGAATTCTTCGACGTATCGGCTGCGCTGATCGACCAGCGCATAAAAGAGTCAGCGGCGTATTATAAGGAAATACTTGCTCAGCCATTTGATTTCTCTAAAGATGAGACAATTGAGCTGGATGGTAAAAACCTGGCTTATGCCAAAGATAAAGCAGCCCTTATAGAAGCCTGGCGCAAGCAGCTGAAGTACCAGACACTGGTACGCCTGGCTGATATGCAAAAAGAGCAGGAAAAGGCAATTGCTAAAGATCCAAAGACTGAGAAGAAGTCGTTTGAGCAGATGGAAAAAGAGGCCCGCGAGAAACTTGTTAAAACGTACGATGACCTTTATGAGCGCTTGAAAAAAGTGAACAATGAAGACCGACGTTCTACTTATATCAATGCGATAGCCAACGTGTATGATCCGCATACAGGCTATTTCCCACCTAAGGCCAAGTCAGATTTCGATATCGAGTTTACAGGTCGTTTAGAAGGAATTGGTGCTTCGCTGCAGGAAAAGGACGGCCAGATAAAAGTAATGGAAATTGTACCGGGTAGCCCATCTTACCTGCAAGGGGAGCTAAAGCCGAATGATGCCATCCAAAAAGTGGCGCAGGGCAACGGCGAACCTGTATTAATCGAAGGCATGCGCCTTGATGATGCCATACAACTGATTCGTGGTAAGAAAGGAACAGAAGTTCGCTTAACTGTCAGAAAGCCGGATGGCTCTACTAAGGTTATTCCAATCGTAAGAGATGTCATCGTGTTTGAGGAGACATATGCCCAGTCTGCCATGATCAATGACAAAGAGAAGATCGGCTATATAAAATTACCTGGTTTTTATGCCGACTTTGAGCGCAACGGTGGCCGCAACAGTGGTGCCGACGTTAAAAAAGAAGTTGAGAAGCTAAAAGCAGCTGGTATGAAAGGGCTAATTCTTGACCTGCGTAACAACGGTGGCGGTTCTTTGGCCGATGCAGTGGAAATGGCTGGTTTATTTATTGACAAAGGGCCTATCGTGCAGGTGAAAACTGCTGCAGGCAAAGCCATTGTTTTAGACGACCGCGATCCACAGATACAATACGATGGCCCGCTTACCATACTTGTAAACTCTAACAGTGCATCTGCATCAGAGATTTTAGCAGCAGCAATGCAGGATTACAAGCGTGCCGTAATTATTGGTAGCCCGACCTATGGTAAAGGCACTGTGCAGCAGTTCTTTGAGCTTGACGAGGCGCTACCGTCACAGTTTGATGCTTACAAGCCTTTTGGTGCTCTGAAGCTGACAACACAGAAATTCTACCGTATTAATGGTGGTACTACGCAGCTGCGTGGGGTAACGCCTGATGTTATACTTCCGGATGCTTATAGTTACCTTGAGTTTGGGGAGAAAGAGCAAGACTATCCACTTCCGTTTGATGAGATCAGTCCTGCTAAGTATCAGACCTGGATGAATAACAAGCTGAATATTGCACAGATACAGGCCAATAGCCGTCAGAGAATAGCACATAATAAGTCTTTCAGCTTAATAAAAGAAAGCGCGGAGCGCCTGAAGAAGCAAGCTGATAACACTGTTCGTTCACTGCAGTTTGAGAAATACCTTGCTGAAGAAAGAAAGTCAGAGGCTGAAGCAAAGCGTTACGAAGAAGCGCAGAAAGAAGTGCCGGTACTTAATGTGGCACGTCTGCAGCAGGACCTGAAAGAGATAGCTTCTGATACTGCACAGGCAGCCCGTAACAAGGAGTTCCTGAAGAATCTGAAGAAAGATATATATGTGGAGGAAGCAGTAGCTGTGATCGAGAACGATCTTAAATAGTAAAACATACATATCCAAAAAAGCGCCAGCTATTAAACATAGCTGGCGCTTTTTTTTATCTTGTCAGTCTTAACAACAAAACACTACCAATGCAAACAAAACTTACTGCGTATACCCCGATCAGCAAAAAGAACATGCTAAAAGTATGGCTTCTGTTTATCTCCCTGGCTCCTGCTTTAATCATTGGTTGTAAAACCAATCGTGAAACCCCGGTTTCTGCCAGCACGCCTTATACTGCAGATAAGGCTATGGTGGTATCTGCACATCCGGAGGCTTCGCGTATTGGTCTGGAGATACTGAAAAAAGGTGGAAACGCGTACGATGCCACCATTGCCACTCAATTTGCACTCGCCGTGGCTTTCCCGGTAGCAGGCAACATTGGCGGTGGCGGTTTCTTTGTTAACCGCGATAGCGATGGCACGGTCGGATCGCTGGATTACCGGGAAATGGCCCCTGCTGCAGCCACTGAAACGATGTACCAGGATCAAGACGGAAAGGTGATAGACAACCTGAGCACTGCCGGCCACCTGGCAGCTGGCGTACCAGGCACAGTAGACGGCATGTATGCCATTCATAAAAAGCTGGGCTCCCTGCCATGGGCTGAGTTAGTGCAACCTGCTATTGACCTTGCCCGAAATGGTGTTGTGCTTACTGAAAAGGAGGCTGCAGGATTGAATAATACCAAAGCTACTTTTCTGAAGTATAACAAGCACAGACCATACCTGGCGCCAGAGAGAACCTGGGTAGCTGGTGATACGTTACGCCACCCAGATCTGGCACTTACACTGGAGCGAATTCGAGATAATGGCAGAGAAGGCTTTTATGCAGGAAAAACTGCTGACCTGATCGTAAATGAAATGCAGAAAGGCAGTGGTATCATCACGCACCAGGACCTGGCTAATTATAAAGCTATATGGCGCCAGCCCGTTTCTGGCAATTATAAAAACTATAAAGTGATCTCGATGGGTCCGCCCTCCTGCGGAGGCGTAGCACTGTTACAACTTCTTACAATGGTGGAGCCGTATGATCTGTCGAAGTATGGATGGCAAAGCCCTGAGGAAATTCAACTGATGGCAGAAGCAGAACGTCGTGTTTACGCTGACCGGGCTACTTACCTCGGCGACCCTGACTTTGTGAAAGTACCTGTCCGGAAGCTATTGGATAAAACGTACTTGAAAGATCGGATGTCTTCAGTTGATCTTGCCCACGCGACGGCTTCAGCTGATATAAAAGCCGGTACATTACCGGTGTACGAATCAGAACAAACAACCCACTTTAGTATTGTAGATGCTGCAGGCAATGCGGTTTCTGTTACCACCACTCTTAATGGGGCCTATGGATCTAAAGTTGTAGTAGAGGGAGCTGGTTTTCTGCTTAACAATGAGATGGACGATTTTAGTGTGAAGCCGGGAGAACCGAATATGTATGGCCTGGTTGGTGGCAAAGCGAACGCTATAACGCCCGGTAAGCGCATGCTTAGCTCCATGACGCCAACAATTGTTGAGAAGGACGGCAACCTGTTTATGGTGGTAGGCACGCCAGGCGGCTCCACAATCATTACCTCTGTGTACCAAGCTATACTTAATGTAGTGGAGCATGGGATGAATATGCAGGAGGCTGTTGCTGCTCCCCGGTTCCACCATCAATGGCTCCCAGATGAGATTCAGCATGAGCCAGATGCGATCAGTCCGGAGGTGCGGGCCATCCTGCAGCGCAAAGGATATAAACTGCAGGAGCGAGGCCCTTATGGCAGAATTGATGCAATAAGGGTATTACCGAACGGAAAGCTAGAGGCTGGTGCCGACCCACGCGGAGACGATGCGGCTGCCGGTTATTAGTAAAAAGCTTATAAAACAGGAAGGCCTGCCGCAATGCGACAGGCCTTCCTGTTTTATAAGCTTTTTACTTTTTCTACTGCTTGATCATTCTGCTTTGGAAGATCTCACTACCAGCCTCAACCTTTAAGATATAAAGGCCTTTACTGAGTTTAGTAAGGTTACTGTTCAAATGCTGCTGCACCTCTCTCTCTGAACCAGTTACCTCCAGTAGCTTTCTGCCTTCAATGCCATAAATAACCAGGCTGATGCTGCGCATGTTTGACACGCGCTCTGGCAAATCCAGCTTAACATTGTTTACAAACGGATTCGGATACACGCTGAATTGCCCTTTAGTTGCATCGGCAATTCCTGTGGTCGTTTCTGATTGAATGTAATAGCGAGCTGAAACAGGCAAGTGATCAGAAGTTGTGGACCTGTAGTTTGGTATCAGATTTAACAGTTGAGACTCGATATTAATGGAATTATCGATGTACTCCTCCGCTAGTGGCTTGGATATGATCTGGTGATCCAGGAAGCTTTGCAGAGAACTTGACTCATAAGTAGCAGCACCTGTCGTACTTAAGTTGTAGGTCAGCGTTATATAATCTTCATCTGTCACAAATGCCTCATAAGTAGAAGCATTGCCAGTACCCACCACTGACATATCTACATCATCGTTGTAATCACCTAACAAAATCAGGTTCATATTAGCGTACTGGGCGTCTAAAGTATCTTTTAAAACCTGCAGGTCATACTTACGTCGGTCATACTGTACCATGTCATCTCCGCTATTTGCTTTAGCGTGTATGTTGATCAGGTTATAAGTCTGCTTCACCCCATCAATATTGGCTTCAAATTGTACCAGGTAAGGCAAACGTCCACTTGCCCACAGCAGGTTCGAGTTACCTGTAGGATAACCTGATAAGGTTGTTGTATTTGCCAGTATATCAGTATAAAGCTTTGAAAGGATCACTTTCTCTTTCTTTACAGTTACCACGGCAGGGTTATACATAAAGGCAACTATCTGATCGTTACTGCCCTGCCACGACATTTTCTCACTGATATAGTTATAGCCTAACTGCTGGGCAAGCTGCTGTGCTTTAACCTCATCCACTACCTCCTGCAACGCGATAATATCTGCGTTCAAGGCACTAAGCCCCAGCCTTACATTGGCATACTGAAGGTCCTCATCAGATGGTCCGTTACTGGTAGAACCGAACCATTCCAAATTCCAGGTAACAACATCCAGGGTAGCAGCTCTCAGTATGGATGAACCAGACAGGCTGCCACGTGTTACGGACGGTTCTGAGCCACTTGTAAAACTTACTGGTCCGCTGCTCAAGGCAACTGCTGTTAAAGGCTTGAAGCGCACGAAAACCGTATTTGTAGTTGCTGCCTCTGCAGGAGTATAGGTTAAGGATTGTGCGTAGGTTGTACCATCTTTAGAGAGCTCAAAATTAGTAGGAGCAGTTACAATAACGTTTTGCGTAAAGCCCCCCGCTTCAAAAGTAAACTGATTCGGAGCAGACACCCCGCCTACTGCAGTTTCATCAAATCTTAGGTTAAAGTCATTGGTGTTGATATAACTTGCTGCATTCTGCAGCTGGAAATTATCCAGTGTCCAGCGGGCTGCGCTTGATGTTGTTGAAGTATAAACAAAAGCGATATAGGTATTAGCAGATTTGTAGGCCTCCAAATTAAAGTTCTCAAATGTCTTCCAAACATCAGCATCATCTGCCTCCAGAGTTTCTATAGTTGTCCAGGTAGCAGCAGCAGGGTCTCCGGAGCCACTGTAGTCAGTAGATACTCTTACATCAAGCGCATCTCCCGTAAACTTGGTTCTGTAATTGAATGAAAGTAGCGGAAAGGCAAAACTATTGATATCCAGTTTTGGAGAAATAAGCCAGTCAGTGTTTGCGTTAGCCATACCTTCATATCCAGACATCTGAACCGCATTTCCCTCCATTCCAAAGGTAGTGCAAGCCCAGGTCTGGGCACCTGTTACACTGTACTGCATCCAGCCACCGCTGATGGCAGAACCTGCACAGTTATTAAAATTCTGTACAAAAGGGCTATATACTTCAGCTGCCAACGTTACGCTAACATCCGCCAATCCTGTGCTGCTATGCACAACGCTACCTACAAAAGCACCGGCTGTTGCAGTGTTTACTTTCACGTATACCGGCACCCCCGCAGCAACTTCAGTAGCAGAGAAGTTTATACTTTGCACAAACTCACCTGTTGCACTTTTTGAGATACTGAAGGGGCTCACCGTGGTCAGTGTTACTCCGCTGGTTAAATCACTTCCGGTTAACGTGTAAGATAGTACACTGCTTGCCTCATTTACAGCCAAAGAACCAAAGCCCAGGGCCGACTCACTGGTTGAAATCGGTGCAACAGTGCTTGCTCCGTCGTTAACCACAATGTTATCCAGGGCTATACCATCACGGTTACCAGATACTCCTGAAACAGTAATTTCATAGGTTACCCATCGCAACTGCACTACTGCCTTGTCTAATACCTCTGAAGGTAAGTTTACAGAGAAAGACTCAACGGCACCCTCCGTTGATTTTGATGTGCTGCTATAATCGGTGTTCGCTACAGTTGTCCAGGCACCTGTTGTACCTACCCTATATTGCAGTGTTACACCAACAGAACGTGGCTGGTTATTTACCAATTCTACATCATAAGCCACTTTAACATTAGCCTTACCTGTAGTGTTAACAGCCGCAGCTATCTGGTTTGCCCTGCTACTTGTTAGCTGTATGTAAAGTCTGTTGTTACCATCGAGTGTATAGTTGTACACACTACTACTACTGGTCTGTTTTGATGAAGTAGCCATGATCGGAGCATCGGCATTTGGCACTGAAGCCTCGGCTCCAGCTTTTGTATCCTGATAGTTGCTATACCAGGCTGCTATACCATTTGGTAATAACGTGGTATTCTGCATGCTGCTGAAATCTGTACTAAAAGGCAGATTTTGTGCTACGGGATTACTTTGCCCAAATGCACTGCTACTGCAGAAGGCATAGAATACCAGTACAAAGGCACTTAGCTTTTGTAAATTTTTAGTCATAATAAATTTGCTTTAGTGTAGAACGAATTGATTTACAGAGACAGGAAGGCGCTGCCAGGCCAGAGGAAAGTGGATTTTTGATATATCTCGCAGTTCCTTGAATCATGAAACAAAGTTAGCATCTATATCTTCATAAATGTTATGTATAACTTCATAATCAGACTATTACAATTAAAACCACTGTTATGGGGTATTTTTCTTTAAATATCACAAAATAAGTTTTACAGGCATCAGCTCTTTTCCATTGGCACTAACTGCATTTTAAATATCCAATAAAACATAGCGAAATCCATATATTTTACAATCTGGCACCCGACGAGGGAAAGTCATAAATAGCTTAAAATAAAAAGAGCCTGCCACTTTGAAGTGGCAGGCTCTTTTTATTTTAAGCTACAGCTGTTAGTTCTTTAACAACTTAGTCTGATAGATTTCCTTTCCGGCAGCAACATTCACAAAGAACATTCCTTTAGGTAGAGAAGTCATTTTCTCATTCAGTGACTGTTGCACATTAGACTGGCTACCCGCAGACTGGAAAATTACTTTTCCTTCTACTGACCATACTGTTAGAGTAACATTCTGCCCCGCAACATGACCAGGAAGCGATAATCTTACATTCTGGTTTTGCATAGGATTAGGGTAAATACTGAACATACCTTTCGTAGCATCTGCGATACCAGTAGTAGTGGCAGCAGTCAAAGTCATACTAAAATCATCAATAGCATATAGCCCATCAGAACCACTATCATTTGGGTCGCTCCATCTAATCCATAAAGTTTCATTTGGAGCTAAAGTAAGATTTGAAATAGTACCAGCTATACCGATTTTGTTGGCAGCAGCATTTCCATCAACTGCTGCATTGTCTGTAGCACTCTTTAGTATCTCAACCAAATCCATTGAAGTCAACGCAGTCCAAGTAGCTGCTTCATCATTAATACCTGAAGCATTCAGACTATACATAAAAGCAGTAGTCTCATCTGTTGTAGCAAGAGAACCTGTTCGCCATTGCTCCATGGTAGCGGCAAATGCAACTGTTCCAATAGTGCTTGTTGTTCCATTTGTAAAACCTGCTCCAAATCTAACATTTGTAGAGGTAGAACTTACACTTCCAATTGCTCTATCTGTAGCATCGGTTGTACCTACATTATAAATTGCTCCTGAGTTTGCAGAACCATCTGATACAACAGGTGTAAGTGTTGCACCTGCTGTTCCGGTACCTGCATATCTAACTGCAGTCCATCCCTCAGGCAAAGTTGTGCCTGTTGCACCAATTCCATCAAAGTTTTGCGAATAAGTCAGGTTTGTGAGTGTAACCTGAGCAGAAGCATTACTGCCTGCTAAAACCAGTCCACCCAATAAGGCAAGAGCAGCTACTTTTTGTAAATGTTTAATCATAAAAGTTTGAAATTAGATATAGATTAGGTTGATTTTCTAAGTATAAGCGCAGCCACTCCTGCTGTTGGCAAAAGAGTAAACATTAAGAAAAGCTACTGAACTATCTTACAAATCTAACCTGATTTTTAATATCTTATGTTATCTATATATTAAAAATTTTACTTCTTGCTCAAACCGGACTTCTGAATTTGATTCCCTACCCTTTTTATGTTTTTATATGCTCCAGAGCCTGTTCCAAATCCTTTATCAGGTAATCAGGATCCTCGAGCCCAACATAAAATCGTACTAAGTTAAGTGGCAGGTTTGGTTTAAGTGCCCCTTCGGTATAAGAAGCGGCAATCGGAAAGATGAGTGACTCATGCCCTCCCCAAGAGGCAGCCATCAGGAAGTGTTGCAGACTATCACAAAAAGCTTCAACCTGGTTGATATTATCCGTTTTTAACGTGATGGTGAACTGGCCGGAATTATTGCGCATCTGCCGCATAGCTAAGGCATATTGTGGGTGTGCTGGCGAAAAAGGGAAGTATACTTTATCTACTTTGGGGTGTTGCTCCAGGCAGGAAACCACTTTCCGGGTGGAGGCAGCAATGCGTTCCATCCGTACAGGGAGCGTCCGCAGCCCCCGTATCAGAAGCCAGGCATCGTGCGGAGACATAACAGCGCCAAGTGTCATGAACTCCCGTTCGAATATTTTGTTAATCATTTCCCGGGTGCCGCACACAATGCCCCCCATCACATCGGAGTGCCCACCAATGTACTTGGTGCAGGAGTGCAGCACAAGATCCACCCCAAATTGCAGCGGGTTTTGGTGTAGTGGGCTGGCATAGCTATTATCGATAATTGTGGTGCAGTTGTTTTGTTTGGCAACAGCCACAACAGCGGCAATATCCTGAAGTTCGAAAGTATAGGAGTTAGGGCTCTCCATGTATAAAAGGCGTGTATTTGGCTTAATGGCATTGCTGTAATTGATGGTATCCGTACCATCCACCATTGTAACGTCAACTCCAAACCGGGGTAAAAACCGTTGCATCAGCGCATTGGTCCAGGTATATGGTTTCCTGACGCATACGATATGGTCACCGGCATTTACCTGCGACAGTACTGCCGCTGACACAGCTGCTATTCCACTCCCAAAGGCAATAGCATGTTCAGCTCCTTCCAGTGCTGCTACCTTTTTCTCCAAAATAGTTACAGTCGGGTTATTACCCCTTGTGTATAGGTGCACCTCTGGCTCATGCTGCAGCATATACCGCATATCAGCTACAGTTTTACAAGCAAAATTGCTTGTTTGTAAGATGGGAGGCGCTACAGCATTATAGTAATTCTGGCGCTCCTCCCCTAGCTCGTTCAGAATATAAGAAAGGTCCATTTGCAGTTGTTTAACTCCTTCTTTATTACTGTTATAGCACCGGTGTTGTTTTAGCAAATACCCTGAATTAAAGAACCCTTACCTGATTGTTTTACAACACTCATTACACAGCATAATATAGAGCAACAAATACGCATTTATTGTTACATAAAGCAATGTTTACCAACTACTTACATCAATAAATAATTATACTTTTTTGCAACTGATAAAGGACTGAAATTGTTGTTATTATATGAAAGAGAAAGCAGAAGAAAACGTTTTTCAGATCAATCAGGAGGTACAGAACGAGCTTGAGAAGGACTGGCAAAAATCCATTCCGGCACAGGTTTTTCTGAACTACTTTTTTGCAATTAATTACCATCTGAAGCATTCAGACAATACTGGTGTAGAACAACTGGCTTTTCTAAGAGAGGCGCAGTCTGAGCTTGATGAAAAGGACCTGGAAGTGATAAAGCTCCACCTGGTAAACAGCTGGAGCACCGAATATGCCTTGCGGGCAACAGCAGAATTAGGCGATGAGTCTTATATGCGTAATGCCCTCCACTGGACCTTTCCGCAGGCTTATTATACTGTATTTGCCGGCTTACAGGCATTCCTGCATACACGTGGTGTAAAAACAAATAACGAAGACTGGATACTGCGTGAGGCAGGGAGGCTGGTAGTGAAAAATGCGTACCCAAGGGCAATTGGTTTTTATGCCTCCGGGCATTACGATGATTTTAATGTGCATCGCTTGCCTTTAGCGCATTATAAACCCGGATTACAGATAGCTGGTAAAGAGCTGGAGGCACAGTCTCAGATCGGGCAGTTTCTTAGAACTACCCGACGACAAAAGGCAAAAGCTGTCAGGCAGCAGGTGCAGGCAAACCCGGCAACAGCCATTCGTAGCGCCAGGTCAGGAGAGATATTACAGAAATTCGGGCCGCAGCATTGGCAGCAACTAACCTGGCGTATTGGCTATACTACTTTGTTCGACCTGATGGCACGACTTCGTATTTCATCGTCGCACCGTGAGATAGAGCGGTTTGTACAGGCAGAAATTGATTTCAAGTTGTTCCATGAATCACTGCTGGAGATAGTTAGCTACCTCAATGGCATTCACGAAAGTTATGTAGCCCAGGCCATGGGAATAAAACAATACGAGGCTTTTGTGAAAGAACTTCCTAAGTACCTGCAGCATTCTTTTGTGGCAGCCAGGTTGCAGGAGCGCATAAAACCGCTTTTCGGAGAAGAACATTACCAGCTTGGTCAGGCCGCATAAGAACCTTAGCTGCGATCATACTTTTAACACCTGCAAGTATAAACTTGCAGGTGTTTCCTTTTCCATTTCATTGCTATACTATCTAAGAATCAACAATTCACTAACTAACTGTTTAAAAGCTGCCGAATATTTAGCAATTTTGCAGCTTGATATAAACTACACACTTTTAGTATAACCGCATGCAACTGAGCGAACAGGAACTACGCAGACGCCATGAGCGTGAAGAGTTGGAGAAAATGGGCATCAACCCATATCCCTCTGAAACATTTGAAGTTACTGCCACTGCCAAAGAGATAAAGGAAAATTTTGATAAGGAGCAAAACAATTATCAGGAAGTAAGCCTTGCCGGCCGCTTAATGAGTCGTCGTATTATGGGCAAAGCCTCATTTGCGGAGCTTATGGATAGCACTGGCCGTATTCAGATCTACGTTTGCAGAGATGATATTGCACCTGGCGAGAACAAGGACCTTTATAACACAGTGTTTAAAAAGATGCTTGACATCGGTGACTTCATTGGTATCAAAGGCTATGCTTTCGTTACGCAGGTTGGAGAGATCTCGGTGCACGTAACAGAGCTTAAAGTTCTGACCAAATCTCTAAAGCCACTTCCTATTGTTAAGCGTGAGATTGATGAAAACGGCGTGGAGCACGTGTACGATGCATTCAGTGATCCGGAACTCCGTTATCGCCAGCGTTACGTTGACCTGATCGTTAACCCGAATGTGCGTGAGACTTTCAAGAAGCGTACGCAGTTGGTTAACTCCATGCGCAGCTTCTTAAGTGGTCAGGGCTACTTAGAGGTAGAAACTCCTATCCTGCAGCCATTGTACGGCGGTGCAGCAGCACGTCCGTTCAAAACGCACCACAACACCCTTGACATGACACTATACCTGCGTATAGCCAATGAGCTATACTTAAAGCGGCTAATAGTAGGTGGTTTTGATGGTGTTTTTGAGTTTGCAAAGGACTTCCGCAACGAAGGTATGAGCCGCTTCCATAACCCTGAATTTACACAGGTGGAGCTTTATGTAGCCTACAAAGACTATAACTGGATGATGAACCTGGTAGAAGAAATGGTGGAGAAAGTAGCCATGGACCTGCACGGAACAACAGAAGTTAAAGTTGGCGAGCATATGATCAACTTCCAGCGCCCATGGAAACGCTTTACTATGTTCGAGGCTATTGAGCACTTCACGAAGATCGATATCTCTTCCATGGAAGAACCTGAACTTCGTCAGACAGCGGAGAAACTGGGCATTAAAATAGATCCAACTTTAGGCAAGGGTAAGATCATCGACGAAATCTTCGGAGAGACTTGTGAGCCTTACCTTATCCAGCCAACTTTTATAACGGATTACCCCGTGGAAATGAGTCCCCTGGCTAAGAAGCACCGCGATAAGCCAGGACTGGTTGAGCGCTTCGAGGCGATCTGTAACGGTAAAGAGATCTGTAATGCATTCTCTGAACTAAACGACCCAATCGATCAACGCGCGCGTTTTGAGGAGCAGCTGGAGCTTGGTAAACGTGGTGACACCGAAGCCATGATCCTGGATGAAGACTTCCTTCGTGCCCTGGAATATGGTATGCCGCCTACAGCAGGCTTGGGTATCGGTATTGATCGCTTAAGTATGATCATGACTAACTCACACTCTATTCAGGATGTACTGTTCTTCCCGCAGATGAAGCCGGAAAAACAAGACAAGAAAGAAGAAGAGAAAGTAAAGTAACGTTGCCTTACACTTATATAACAAAAGGGCCTGCTACAGTGTAGCAGGCCCTTTTGTTATAAATTATTTGATCATATTATAAGCCCGGTGTTTTGCGAGCATCGTTCACCATGTCATTCAGCTCTTTATCTTCCCACTTATTTTTGTCTGTGTAAGGGCTTGGTTGCTTGTTACCGCTCAGGTTCGGGTTGATATAAACCTCCTTCTTCTTACCGGTCCAGGACTCTACCTTAGACTTAGTAGCAGAATAGCCTTTATTTACCTGATCCCCGAGCTTTGAAGCTGAGTCAGCTACTTTTTTACGGGTAACCTTACCCTTTTCAGGAGCCAGCAGCACTCCGGCAATAGCACCTGCAGCCGCGCCTGCAATCAGGCCTACGGCAAGTTTGCCGCCACCACTACTCTTATTGCTTCTTGAAGAGGTATCTTTTTGCTTGATCTGACGCACAGATGAATTTGTATTATATGTCGACTTGTTTTCTCCTAATGATCTGCATTCCATTTCCGTTCTCATAGTTGTATCTTGGTTTTATTACAATTGATTTAATCCAGTTTGCAGAAGCAAAGCTGTACCTTTTATAACGGGAGAGCAGCTTTAAGGTTAGCACGTACATACCTGTTAAAACGCAAAAAGCGCCTGCTCTAAAAAGAGAAAGCGCTTTCTGATAACAATGTATAAGGCTGCCTCAGCGAGATAAGGTCTACTAAACTGTATCTCCAGCCTTTGTCAACATTGCAGATTATTTATTTTATCCAGACTGGCAATTAAGCGTTTCCGCCGCCAGTTGTACTGCCTGTGCTACCAGCACCAGAAGTGCTTGATGAAGAACCAGAGCTGCTGGTTTTAGATGATGAACCACCGGTATTAGAACCTGATTCTGTTTTACCCAGGTTTCCGCTCATGTTCTTTATTTCTTCAAGTCCAGCCTGCAAGTTCTTTTCTAAGTCCTTGCTCATTTTGCCAGCCCATTTCTTTACACTACCACGAGTTGCCTCACCAGTGTCAGGAGCCATAAGCAGTCCGGCAATTACGCCTGCACTAGCACCAGCCAGAAGGGCCAAAAGAACTTTTCCGCTATTATCTTTCATAGTCTCTATTGATTATAGTTTTTATATTTATATATTCTGATTCTGTGTGTTATACTAACGGTTAAGTATAGCATTTAGTTATATATCTAATGCAGAATACTTAAATACTGCTTTTAAATATATAAAATAAGCTCTAAATACACCATCTTAACCTTGCTTCTGAACGTTGCTATTTAGCGCAATTCTGAAAGCAATCTGATCACTTCGTCTTTGGTTTTACCTAAGCGCCGTTGTATACGGTCCAGTAATTCATGCTCACTGCCTTGCTGATACGAAAGGTCTTCTTCGGTTAGCTCTTCATAGTTCTGGCGTAGCTGGCCTTTTACATCTTCCCAGGATCCATGCATAACCAGTTGGTCATCCTCCTCGCTTGCCCCTCCCTGTGATAGCTTTGTCTTCAAATTATCTGTCCAGCTTTTCATAGACGTATTCAACTCGTCGCTAGCTTTGTAAAGGCTGCGCATAACGCTTTCGCGTGTAGCTTTGCCATTCTCAGGTGCCAGCATAATTCCTGCCACCACACCAGCACCAATACCAGCTAATGTAGCCATTAATATTTTTGAATTGTCTTTGTTCATGTTATCCATTTGCTTCATTTGTTATTGCTCAAACTGTTAGTTTACATGCGTATGCCTTTCATTTATCACTAAAAAAGGGCTTTATCCTAATTAATTTAGATATTTTTACGCTTCCAATAACATACGTCTACATCTGTAGTTAGTTAATTTTTGACGTTCAGCAGCCGATGGCGTATAAAGCAAAGACTGTATAAAAACTAAAACTATGAAACGCGCATTGGTAGCCATTGCCCTACTAACGGTGCTCACTTCCTGTGTAAGCCCTAAGCAAAAATCAAATGCCTGTATTGATGAGAGCCGCATAAACCCAAACCAGGTGTGCACAATGCAGTATGACCCTGTTTGCGGCTGTAATGAAAAAACGTACGGCAACGCCTGCGAAGCAGATCGGGCAGGTGTGACAGCTTATACTCCAGGACCCTGTGACAATAAATAACCTAAAAGACTATTATCAAATTAAAATGGACAAGAAGTATATTAAACAGACAAATCCGTTTCGTGTGCCCACCACCGACGGGAAGTTAATTGAAGAACATTTTGGTCATGCATCAACCCGCACCGGAGGGTTTAGTATAGCGCACATGATCGCGCCTCCCAATTGGAGCGAGCCCCATCAGAACCCTGAATTTGATGAAGTAACCATCGTATTAAGAGGCCGGAAAATTATTGAAATAGATGGCGAGGAAGTGGAAGTGAATGCCGGTGAATCTATTCTGATCAAGGCAGGAAGCCGTGTCCGCTACTCTAATCCGTTTGATGAAGAAACCGAGTATTGGTCTGTTTGTGTACCCGCCTTCGATATTGCCACAGTGCACCGCGAGGAAGAGTAAACTACATCAGGCGGCCCCTAAACAGGAAACGGCTTATGCAAGGTTGCATAAGCCGTTTCCTGTTTAGGGGGAAAAGAAGTAATAAAGTACAGATCCTCGCGCTATCGCAACTGCCTGACTTTAGTCTTCTGATCCAGTATTTATTTGCTGATCATCTCCACGATACCTTCTGATATACCCATGCTGCTGAAGCCACCATCGTGCATCAGGTTTTGCATGGTTACCATTTTCGTCAGGTCAGAGAAGAGTGTAATGGTATAGTCTGCACAGGCTTCAGCCGAAGCATTGCCCAGAGGCGACATTTTATCTGCATAGTCATAAAACGCATCGAAGCCGCCAACACCTGTACCGGCAGTTGTTTTGGTAGGTGACTGTGAGATGGTATTTACTCGGATGTTCTTCTGAAGTCCTAAACGGTAACCATAGTTACGCGCAATTGACTCCAGCAATGCCTTGGCCTGCGACATATCTGTATAATCCGGGAAAACGCGCTGTGCAGCAATGTAAGAAAGAGCCACTATAGAACCCCATTCGTTCATGGCATCCAGTTTCTCGGCAACATGCATTACTTTATGAAAAGACAAAGCAGACACATCCAGCGTTTTCATGAACCAGTCGTAGTTCAGGTCCCCGTAAGACTTTCCTTTCCTGATATTAGGGCTCATACCAATAGAGTGCAGCACGAAATCGATCTTGCCTCCTAAAATTTCCTGTGCTTTAGTAAACAGGTTTTCCAGGTCTTCTACAGAAGTTGCATCAGCAGGGATGATCTGTGCATTGCAGGTTTCCGCCAGCTTATTAATTTCACCCATGCGCATAGCAAGTGGCGCATTGGTAAGTACAAACTCAGCACCTTCTTCTTTGGCACGCATGGCTACTTTCCAGGCAATGGACTTTTCGTCCAGCGCACCGAAAATGATTCCTTTTTTTCCTTTTAGCAGATTATAGGACATGTCTTTATGGTTGTTTTGTTCTTTCCTCGATTTAAGTCGGCAATATAGCAATAAGTCGTTACAGTGATAGCAACTCTTTAGCACTTTGATAAGCATTGGCACTTGGGTTAGCCCCTGCTATCATATGTGCGATCTCATTTACGCGCTCTTCGTCGCTTAGCTTTTTAACGCGGCTAATGGTTCTGTCTTCTGTATCCTGCTTGTACACAAAATAATGCGCATTGCCCTGAGCAGCTATCTGTGGCAGGTGCGAGATAGCAATGATCTGGTGCTTCTGCGCCATCTGCTGCATCATTTTACCAACTTTCACAGCAACCTCACCTGATATACCTGTGTCTATTTCGTCGAAAACTATTGTTGGCAGAGCCGTTTTATCTGCCAGCATGTACTTAACGCTCAACATCAGACGAGAAAATTCACCACCAGAGGCAGCTTTTACCAATGACTGCGGCTGCGCTCCCTTGTTGGCACTAAAAAGAATGCTGATCTCGTCGGTACCGGTAGCTGAAGGAGAAGTAGTATTATGTTGAATGACAATACGGGCATTAGGCATACCTAATTCCGCTAGTAAACTATATAATTCTTTCTCAAAATGACCAAAAGATGCTCTGCGGCGTTCAGAAAGAACCGTTGCTTTTTCCAGCACTTCTTTTTCTGCCTGTTGCATTTGCTTTTGTGTACTGGTAATGGCAGCATCCAGATTCAGCACGCTCCCTACTTTCCCTTCCAGGTCTCGCTGAATCTCCAATAACTCGGCGTTTGACTGCACCTGGTGCTTGCGCTGAAGTGTATAGATCAGGTTCAAGCGTTCCTGCACCGTAATTATCCGTTCCGGGTCTGCTTCTGTTTTGCGCTCCGCATCTTCCAGTTCTCCGGCAATATCGCTCAGCTCTATCATACAGCTTTCGGTACGGGTGCGCAGCTCATCATATTTGGGTGAGAACTGTGCAAGTTGCCCGATCAGGTGAGCCGTATCTTTTAAAGCGGAAATGATGTTAAACTCAGACTCCGAGAGGTGTTGTACTGCCTGCGTCAGCTTCAGTTTAATATCCTCTGCATTCTCCAGCTGTTTCAGCTCATTTTCCATCTCCTCCTGCTCAGCCTCCTGAAGGCCCGCTTCCTCCAGCTCATTCAGCAGGAAAGTATGATAATCAAGTTCTTTCTGTGCCTGGGCCAGCTGGTCTTCCAGCTTCTTATAATCAGATTCCAGCTTTTTATACTTCCGGAAAGAAGTATTGTAATCGTTGAGGTAGGACAGGTTACCTGCGTAGATATCCAACGATGTATTACCGGCATACACATCCAGGATATTAAGCTGGTAGCTGGTATCGCCGAGCTGCAGTGTATCGTGTTGCGAGTGGATATCCATTAGGTTTTCCCCAATCTTACGGATCACATCCAGGGTTACCGGCGTGTCGTTTACAAAGGCCCTGGATTTACCACTTGGGCTTATCTCGCGGCGCAGAATACACTGGTCATCATAATCCAGGTCTTCAGACAGGAAAATATCCTTCAGGTTATAAGAAGATATATCGAACACTCCCTCTATCACGCACTTCTGCTCCTGGTCAAAAAGTAATTTAGAGTCAGCGCGATTACCCATTAACAAACCGATGGCGCCAAGCATAATAGATTTACCGGCACCTGTTTCGCCTGTGATGATGTTTAGAACAGGAGACGGGTTCATCTCCAGTTTCTCAATCAGGGCGTAGTTCTTTATTTTAAGATCAATGAGCATAGAAGTTGACGCAAAGCTATAGACACAAGATGTAAGACTTTTTGCCTATGCTAAAGTTCGGTATTTAAATTAATAATTTGTAGTCAGGCTAAAGTATAATTTATACCACCCTTTGATAAACACGGTAACACGTAAATTTTTCATAGTTGTTCCGGATGCTCCATTTTACTAATCAGAGTAGTTTATTTTCAACCAGAAGTGTCTTACAAGAATAAAAAAAGGGCGAACGTCCCTGATAAACATCCTTCAATAAGGTGCTTCAATATCATAAATAACTTCTTCCACGTCGTTAAAAGCAAAAGTGTGTTTACCAAACCGGAAGTCCTGCAAAGCCAGCATTGCTGGGCCCGATGAACTTAAAACACCGTTTAACACCGCTTTAGAGCGCAAAACAACCTGTACTGATGATTGCAGCAACAGTTCTGGAAGATGTTCTTCTAGATTTTTTCGGAAGATTCGGACCTGGCGCTTGCCCATAGAATGTAGTATAAAATCAGCAGCTCTTTCTGCTGCCGTGAAGTTACGCCGATTTAGTTAAATTCTAAAAATTTTAGCGTTTTAGCAAAACTTCATATTTGCTGTTGTTCGTTGGATCTGTTTGGGAAAGGATGGCATAGGCCTGCTGCTTCTGCGCCGGGGTGGCATTTTTGAACATATTAACCAGTTCATCAGATTTAGCATCGAAAAAAGAGCGGATTACAGCGGCATTTGGCTTTTGCTGCTGCAGGCGTTGAATGTTCTCTAAAACACTTATCACCGTCTGCCGTGCCTTTTCCGGATTTTCTATCATCAGGTCAAGCCCAAGGCGGTGCATGTTGTACAAACCTTCGCGGAACGGCAGAAACTGAGGGTCCTGCATATTATCGATCAACCAATAACGGTTGCGGTTGCTATCAAAGGCTTTCCAGCCCTGATAGCCCGGGCCTTGCGAGGCAGCCAGGTTTAGTACTGCCCGTGCCTTATCAAAAGCAGGTGCGCCGCCTAATCTGCCAAAACTGTCATTATCAACCCCTATGATCATGTAGGCATAAAATGCCAGCATAGATGATAGGTTAGAGGAGTAATTATTCTCAGCAAAATCCAGCGGCTGGGCATCGCTGAACTGAAAAGTCCAGTCTTTGTCAATAAAAGAGAAAAGCGTGGATTCATAACCCGTGCCATAGGCTGGACGAACAGATACTACCTGTACATTGGCTTTAAAAACTCCTATCTCCGGCATCTCCGTCAGGTTGATCAGCACACGGCATTTAATGCGTTCATCCGGGCGGTAAGGTTGGTCAGTCCAGCGCCGGTTGTTCATAAACTCGAAGATACGCGTTTGCATATCCGTGAACAGTTGCCGGTCAGTGTATTGTACCTGTTCGCTGTTAACCACTACATCGCACTGCAGCTCCTGCGCACTCACAGACCAAACTGTCAGGCAAAACATCAGCAAAACAAGTATTTTTTTAGGCATTTACTCTCTCCCAGATCAGGTTTACAATATCCTCTGCTACCTCACTTTTATGCTTCAGATCAAAAGCGGTTACAGTATCTTTCTCGATGATGGTTATTTTATTCGTATCGTGCTTAAAGCCAGCCCCCGGATCATTCAGGGAGTTGAGCACGATCATGTCTAAATTTTTCTTCTGCAGTTTTTCGCGTGCGTTCTCGCTTTCGTTATTGGTTTCCAGGGCAAACCCAACTGAGAACTGCGTCTCTTTTTTTGCTTTGCCCAGCGCTGCTGCAATGTCAACGTTTTTAACCAGGTCTATTGTGAGTTCGTTGCCGCTTTTCTTTATTTTTTTATCGGCCACGACCTTTGGCCGATAATCGGCAACTGCAGCTGCAAACACAAGTATATCAGCTGTGGCTGCCATACTTTTCACTGCTTCATACATTTGTTCGGCAGTGGTAACGGCAGTAACGTGAATTTGTGGGTGCTTTGCCTCCAGGTTTACAGGGCCCGACACAAGTTGGACCCGGGCACCCCGGATCGCGAAGCTTTCTGCTAATGCGTAACCCATTTTACCAGTAGAGTGGTTCCCGATAAAGCGCACCGGATCGATCGGCTCGTGGGTTGGCCCTGCTGTAACAAGTATGGTTTTGCCTTTAAACGTTCTTTTGGTCACCTGCAAAGAAATTCTGAAGCACTTGAATAATTTCCTCTGGCTCAGCCATACGTCCCTGCCCTACCAGTCCGCTAGCTAATTCGCCATACCCCGCTTCTATGATGCGGTTGCCATAGCCTTGCAACTTTCTGAAGTTGTTTTGCACCGATGGGTGCTGGTACATATCCAGATCCATGGCAGGAGCAACAAACACGGGGCAACGGGCAGAAAGATACGTAGCAGTAAGCAAGTTATCGCAAAAGCCGTTAGCCATCTTAGCCACCGTATTGGCACTAGCCGGGGCTACTACCATTGCGTCGGCCCAAAGGCCTAATTCCACATGGTTGTTCCAGGTACCAGTATCGTCTTTGACAAATTTGGTAAGCACAGGCCTTTTAGAGAGCGTGGCCAATGTGAGAGGGGTTATAAAATCAGAAGCAGAAGCGGTTAAGATAACCTGCACTTCTGCTTCCGATTTTATGAGCTGGCGTACTAGCAAAGCTGCTTTATATGCAGCTATGCTTCCGCAAACTCCCAGTATTATTTTTTTATGCCGGAGCATAGACCTGTACTACAGGGAAATTTCCTCAGACTCCTCGTCTGGTGTACGGTAGTAAACCTTACCTTCCAGAAACTCCTCAATTGCCAGGTTTGTAGGCTTAGGCAAACGCTCGTAATATTTAGAGATCTCGATCTGCTCACGGTTCTCGAACACTTCCTCCAGGTTATCTACGGTAGTGGCAAACTCCGCTAATTTAGAGTTTAACTCTTCCTTTAGCTTTACTGCCACCTGGTTTGCTCTTTTAGATATCACAGCCACAGACATGTACATGTTGCCAGTTTGCTTTGCAAAGTCGGCCATGTTGCGGGTAACGATAGATGATGGAACTGATGCCATATATGTATACTTATGAATTTGCTTGATTATTTTTCTTGATTTTTTCTATTTCTGCCATCGCCTGCTCATAGATCTGCTCTGCATCCCGGGCAAACTTGCTGTTTGGATACTGGTCGATAAAAGCCTGATAGTAATCAATGGCTGTATATAAACGCTCTTCCTGCTTGCTCGGTATACTTTCAAGCGCGAACCTAAGTTGCGCATCTAACTTCAGATAAGCTGCTTCTTCGCTATACGGAGAAGAGGCGTGTTCCTTCTGGAAGTTATCAAATGCAACGGCTGCCGATCTCCAGTAACGCAACTGGTAGTAGAGTTTGGCATTGTCAAATGATTTCTTGTCAAGCTTAGTAAGCAGCTCATCAATCATCTCATTCGCAACAGCTACGTTTTCACTATTAGGGTAACGCACCAGGTACTCCTGCAGCGACTCGATAGCGGTTAAAGTGCTTGTCTGATCCTGTTCATAAGAAGGCGACTGGTTATACAGTGCCTTTGCCTGCATGAACATAGCATCTTCTGCCAGTGGGCTGCGTGGGTAGGTCTGGTAGAAATTCTTAAAATGGAAATCTGCCAGCAAATAATCCCCAAGCTCAAAATAGGTCTGAGCCAGGTAATATTTAGCCTGCTCTGCCGTTTCGCTTCCCGTTAGCAGTGGCGTTACCTGCTCCAGTAACTGGTTCGCACGGTAGTAATCCTCTTTCTGATAATACTCAAGGGCTGCCTTGTATTTTTTGTCAACGTCGTTGCTCTTCAGCAGCTTCTGAAAATTACTGCAGCTGGAAACAAGCAGCAACAAGCCAAGTATGGCAACGGTATGTAAAAAGCCTCTATTCATGAACGGGCAAAATTATACAATATCTACGTGATTTACAAAACTGAATATATTGGGTTAAACCCGGCGCAATTTATGTCATTTTTTACCACGAGTGGCCTTTTTTATAGTGGCCGGCTTCTTTTTCGGCGTTTTTTTAGGCTGTGCCTTTTGCTTTGCCGGTACCCGGTTTGCAAAAACATCTTTCCTGGTTGGCCTCAACTCAGCGTACCAGTTAAATCCTTCCAGCCTTCTTTCTTCTTCTTTCAATTCGTGCGGCGGGATAAAGCTTGCGTCCGGCTGCACTAAGAACGAGATCGTCTTCAGTTTATTTTCATCGAACCGTAATACCATATTACTTGATATGGATTTATTCATTCCGGTTAGTACGGTGTCGCCTTCCAGGGCAAAGTATAAGCTCTCACCATTGCCCTGAACATCCACTTTTCGTATATCACCATTTTTGAAATAAGCCACCATGTCACGGCCTTTCACCTGGTTATAATTTTTCAGGGTATCTTCTGAAGAAATAAAGGCATTGCTGAACATATACATCTTATCGATGGTCTTGTTGCGCAGGTGTATGCGAATGGTATCGGAAACCAACTGGCTATTATCATTCCACAGCACCGGTTTCACGTTCATGTACATCACAGAATCAGTGCGGTTATAGCTTACCGAATCAGCTTTGCCCTGCAGGTCTTTTTTAAAGATCTTAACATTTGGGTAGGCAAACAACATACTTTTCTTTCGGGCTCCTTTTGCCTCTCGTGAGTAAAGTGTATCTGCTGACATGTACAAAGTATCCTTATCAAGGATCGTTTCCATTACCGGGCTGCCGTAAACCTTTGCTTCACCCTTGTCTCTCCAGTAGCGGCCTATCTGCCCTCTGATGGTCACATCGTCTTTCAGCGATCTCAGCGAGACATTTTTTTCAGCATACCCATACCCTTTTGCCTGGTCGTAAAAAAGTTTGTCGCCACCCAAACGGTATTCTTTGGTAAGTATATAGGCATTACGGCCAAAGTTAGACACCTTCGTGATCGTGTTATAAGTACCCTCTTCCGCGTACAGATCCCCCTGCTCCCCTTTGATAAAGGTCGGCCCCTGGAAATAAACGATCTTACTTTGGGTATTATACTTCATGTTCTGCGCAGTGATGTTATACTCCTTCGAGAATACCTTTACATCCTGCTGAAAAGTGAACATTTTTGACTTTGTGTCATAAGTACCAATACGGCTCTCCAAGCGGTTCTCAGGGTCAACAATAGTACCTCCTTCGGTGTAAGTGGCTGTTCTGTTTTTAAAGTCATAGTCCAGAACAGGAGTTGTTAACGTCATGCGCGGGTCTTGCATCACCACGTTGCCACTCATCTTAGCAGTCCGGTTTGCCCCATCGTAAGTAGCGCGGTTTCCCGTCATGGTTACTGAGTCAGCCTGGTTAATGCGCACATTGCCAAATGCATCCAATATATCGCTATCGCGATACTGATAGACAGAATCGGCATACAGAAACGTATCCCGATGTTTAAACACCACATTACCAAGCAATTTAGTAATTCGCTGCCCGTTGTAAACGCCTCCCTCCAAAACATCAGCACCTTTCAGTTCTGCTTTAGAGGACTGTGTCTGCGGCTGCTTTGGCGTCTGTTGCCCAAAAACCACAAAGGTTATCAGCGTAAAGACAAGAGAAAACAGTAATTTTGTATACTTCATTAGTTTAATGGATTCAGGACACAGGACCTAAGACGCAAGATATTTGTAACCACACTTTCATCGGTGTATTTACCTAACGTTCCTTTGTCAATTTCTTGCGTCTAATAGATACTTCAAAATTAGAAAAAAATTACCAGCCGCTGCCTTATGCTACAGAAAGTTTCAGGTTTTATACAATCCCATGATCTCTGCCAGCCAGAGAGCAAAATCTTAGCGGCCGTTAGCGGCGGCATTGACTCAGTAGTGCTATGTGAGGTATTGCACCAGCTAAAGTATGAATTTGCCATTGCGCACTGCAACTTTGGCCTCCGTGCCGAAGACGCGGAAGCCGATCAGCAATTTGTCAAAAAGCTGGCCAAAAAGTATGACGTACCTTTTTATACCGAAAACTTTAATACCCGTGCCTTTGCAGAGCAAGAGCACATTTCCACACAGATGGCAGCCCGCAACCTGCGCTATCAGTGGTTCGAGCAGGTGCGTCAGCAGGAAGCGTATGATTTTATTGCCACCGCACACCACAGCAACGACACCACAGAAACTGTATTGCTGCACCTGACCAGGGGCACTGGTATAGCTGGCTTACATGGCATCCCGGCAAAAAACGGCCACATTATCCGGCCAATGCTTGCGGTTACAAAAGATGATATTTTTGAGTTCGTTACAGAGCGCAAGCTGATCTGGCGCGAAGATGTATCCAATGAAACGACCAAGTACCAACGCAACAAAATAAGGCACGAGGTAATTCCGGTACTAAAGGAAATCAACCCGAGCCTGGAGGAAACAATGCAGCATACGGCAGAGCGGGTTAGCCATGCAGAAGCCATTGTGGCCGCTTACATCGAAAACCTGCGCGAGCAAAGCATAAAAGAGGCTGAAAATGCTTTTTACATAGCCTTACTGCCGTTGCAGAATGCAACCGGTTTGCCAGTGGTACTGCATGAATTGCTCAGGCCTTTTAATTTCAGCTACTCCGTTGTACTGGAACTGGCAGAAGCGCTGGATGGCATTTCCGGGAAGCAGTTTGCCTCCCCTACCCATACGCTTGTGAAGGACCGCGATCAGTTGGTGATCACTCCCCGCGATCTGGGCAGTTTTGGAAGCGTCCTCATCCAGGAGGGCGATACTGAGGTAGAAGCCGGTAATACTGTGCTCTCCATTAAGTATATAGAAGCTGCCAAGTATAAACTGAACACAAAACCGCATGTAGCTGCCCTGGATGCTGACCAGCTAAAGTTTCCTTTAAAATTACGTGCGTGGCAGGAAGGCGAATGGTTCGTACCACTTGGCATGAACGGGAAGAAGAAGATCAGCGACTTTCTGATCGACAAGAAAATTCCGGCTAACCTTAAAGGCCAAATACTGGTATTAGTATCGGACCAGTCTATTGCCTGGATAGTAGGACAGCGGCTGGACAACCGGTTTAAAGTAACCGACAAAACAGAACGTGTGGTGGAGATCAGTATGGCGCGCAAATCATAAGATTTCAGCTTCTTTATTCGTTTTGGGTATACTTTACCTGAGCTCCGGGAATAAAAAAGTGCTTATATCCTTTATCCTGTGTCTTTTGGCCAAAAATCACACTTTTAATAATAGATTTTTCTAATTTTACAGGAATTAATAGAATCTCAAACAAAATAAAGTATATCCGATAATGAAAGTAACTGTAGTTGGAGCAGGTAACGTGGGTGCAACATGCGCCGATGTGCTGGCTTACCGCGAAATCGCGAACGAAGTAGTACTAGTGGATATTAAAGAAGGTTTTGCTGAGGGCAAAGCGCTTGATATCTGGCAGAAAGCGCCTATCAACCTGTATGACACACGCACAGTTGGCGTAACAAACGATTATAGCAAAACTGCTGGTTCTGATGTAGTAGTGATCACTTCTGGCTTGCCTCGTAAACCAGGCATGACCCGTGATGATTTGATTTCTACAAACGCTGGCATCGTTCAGTCGGTAACTGAAAACATTGTTAAGCACTCTCCGGATGCTATCATCATTGTGGTTTCTAACCCTCTTGATGTAATGACTTACGCTGCTCACATTACTTCCAAGCTTCCACGCACGAAGGTAATGGGTATGGCTGGTATCCTGGATACGGCTCGATACAGAGCATTCCTTGCTGAGGCGCTAAATGTATCTCCGAAAGATATTCAGGCAGTTCTGATGGGTGGCCACGGCGACACAATGGTTCCGCTTCCGCGCTACACAACTGTTGGCGGTATCCCGGTAACTGAACTGATCGGTGAAGAAGAACTAAATGCTATCGTTGATCGCACCAAGAATGGTGGTGGTGAGCTTGTAAAGCTAATGGGTACTTCTGCCTGGTATGCACCAGGTTCAGCAGCGGCTCAAATGGTGGAAGCTATTGTTCGTGACCAGCGCCGTGTGTTCCCTGTTTGCGTGAAGCTGGAGGGTGAGTATGGTATTGATGGCGTATACTTAGGTGTACCTGTTATCCTTGGTAAAAATGGTATCGAGAAGATCATCGAACTTCAACTGAACGACGATGAGAAGCAACTGCTTGAAACTTCTCGTGGCCATGTGAAAGAAGTAATGGATGCGTTAGACAACATGACTGCTAAAGCATAACCTATCTTTTTACTTATTGATTAAAAAAAGCGGCGCTTCAGAAATGGAGCGCCGCTTTTGATTTATACCTGGGTCTCAGGCTGCAAGAACAGGTGTTAAAATTTGAGCGTTTATTAACGGATAAGCGATCAGCTATCTTTCTGGCTTGCCTGAAAGAGTTTTTGCTTCTCTTCTTTAGACAAACTCTCGTAGCCAGAACTTGATATCTTGTCAAGAATACGGTCTATCTCGTTTTGACTTGGTTTGGCTGACCCGTTGAAGCCGGTTCTGGAAGCGGAGCCGTTAGACGATGGAGTGGTACGCCGATGCGTTACCTTCAGTTTTGGCCGGCGCTTAAACAGGTTTGAGAAAAAGTCGAGCGTGGCGTGTAACGGACGCCCCATATCATTACCCCGTTGCAACTGCTTGATAAATATCCAACCTATTAAAGCGCCCCCGAGGTGGGCTATATTACCCCCGGCATTATCACCAACAGCACCTGAAATAGACAACAGCACAAGGAAAGCTGCAATGTACTTGATGCGGATCGGCCCGATCAGGATCAGGTTAAAGGTAAAGTTTGGCAGGAGCGTTGCTGCAGCCACCACAATAGCAAGTACGCTGGCAGAGGCACCTATCATGAATGAAAAAGCAGCCCGGTCAGCGAAGAAAGGAATAAAGTTATAGCTGAGCATGTACAAAGCACCTCCGGCAATACCACCAAGTATGTATAGACTCAAAAGCTTTTTCTCGCCCAGGTACTCCCGCACCAGCTGCCCGAACCAGTACAGGTTAAGCATGTTAAAGATGATATGCAGAAACCCTTCGTGTGTAAAAAAATACGTGATAAGCGTCCAGGGGCGAGTAATAAAAATAATCGGATCAGGGTTCAGGGCAATGTAGCGCATCAGCACATTGTAGGCAGCTGAACCACCTGTAAGGTATAACAGGGTGCGGGTGATGATGAGCACAACAAATACGATCACGTTGATCAGAATAAGCTGTTTCAGCGTGTTGTTGGGCTGCCGGAAAGCATGTTTTATATCGTCAATAATACTCATTTTGCTCTAGAAATTATTCTGATAATCGCTGCGTTGCCACATCTTTACAAGTATATACGCGAACAACATACCGCCGAGGTGTGCAAAATGTGCTACGTTATCGCCTGGCATCCGGTTAAAGCCCGAATACAGTTCAAACGCTCCGTACATCAGTACGAAATACTTTGCTTTGATCGGAAAAGGAAAAAACAGTAGCATCAGCTCCATGTTCGGAAACAACAGTCCAAATGCCATAAGTATAGCGAAAACAGCACC
Source organism: Pontibacter sp. MBLB2868 (assembly GCF_051904785.1). NCBI lineage: Bacteria > Pseudomonadati > Bacteroidota > Cytophagia > Cytophagales > Hymenobacteraceae > Pontibacter > Pontibacter sp. MBLB2868. The sequence goes on from NZ_CP196710.1 coordinate 3,183,142, forward strand.
AGAAGCTCCCAGCATCGGCACGTTGATCAACTGCTGGTACACATAGCGAACGGCCTCCTTGCTTTCTGCTACATAGGTCGGGTTATCCGGGTTCCGGCGATACTCCACAGCAAATTTACGTTCGTACCGGCCTTCAAAATGGTCTTCCATGAAGTTGAAGAATGCCATCGGGGTGGGGTGCTCCATGTAAATAGCGGCCTCCTCTTCAACCTTGTTCAGCTCATAGGCACGCACTCCATTGTACATCAGGCTGGCGCCAAGCCCGCAGATCAGGTAAAAGGCCAGGAAGCGCTGTGGCCCCCAGAAACGTTCCAGTAAAGGCCCGAAGATAAACAAGCTGAACATGTTGCTGAACAAGTGTCCCCAGCCCCCATGCAGAAACATATGGGTAAAGAGCTGGATGGGCTGAAAGTTCTCAGAGCCAAACTGGTACAAGGCAAACTGGTTCGCCGGGAACAGCCTGTCCTGAAGTATAAATATGACCACGTTAATGATCAGGATATTCCTGACCATGGGGGTGATGTTAAACATGCGTATATTCTTTACTATTGAAGTATATGCCCAGCCAAGAACTATACCTGGCTGATACTCTTTAAAATTTTACTGCAAGCATCGGTTACTGTTTCCACAGCAATAGCCTTGCAGCAAAATAACAGTTAAAAAACTGCCTGCTTTCAGCTGCCTTTCAGAAACAGGTCATGCAACTGGCTCAGCTCCATGATCACCAGCGTCTTTTGGCCGCCCGGCGTATAATTAGGTACCAGGCAGGCGAAAAGTTTATCTACAAGAGAATTCATCTCCAAATCCGACATGCGGGCCAGCGTGCGCGACGACAGGCGTTTTGCCATTGCCCGGGCCAGGTTTTCTCTTTTATCAAGCTTTAACGTAGCCGAATTGTTTTTGTACTGCTCAACAAGCTCCTCCAGCAATTCTTTTTCATTGGCTGCATGCACATCGGCTGGTATTCCGTTCAGAATGATCGTATTCCCTCCAAAATCTTCAAACTGAAAACCCATGTCTTTGAATTCAGCTGCCAGTTCTTTCACGAGCACAGCATCAGATGGGGAGAAGTCTACGGTCTGCGGAAAAAGCAACACCTGCGAGGCCCCTGTTTTTTTGTTCAGGGAGTTAACATACTTCTCGTACAGGATCCGTTCCTGGGCCGCCTGCTGGTCAATGATCATCATACCGGATTTTACCTGTACCAGAAGATACTTCTGATGAATCTGGATTGCCTTATTGGCGGAAGCCATAGCAGAGGAGTCCGCAGCAAAGGTATCGTCCAGAAGATCCATACCGGAAGTGGCCGACGTTACCTGCTCCTGCTGCTCCCGCATTGGCTCATACAGCTGCTCCCATCCCTTAGATGTAGCTCTTCGGGTGTTAGATGCGGGGGGCGTAAAGCCAGGGAACGATGTACTGCCACCGCTGCCAAACTTACTGTCTGTGTCAAACTCATTAAAGCCTCCCTGTACCCGGATCGGTTGTAAGGGTGCAAAGTTCACATCTCCTTCAAAGTCGAGTGATGGGGCAATATTATAGGTGCCCAACGCTTTTTTAACTGCCGCATGCACGATGGCATACACTGTTTTTTCGTCTTCGAACTTGATCTCTGTTTTGGTAGGATGTACGTTTATATCAATCTTCTCCGGGTCGATCTCAATAAAAAGCACATAAAAGGGGTGATTTTCTTTCGGCAGCAGCCCTTCGAAGGCCGTCATGACAGCATGGTTGAGGTAACCGCTTTTCACGAAACGGTTGTTTACGAAAAAGAACTGCTCTCCACGTGTTTTTTTAGCATGCTCTGGCTTACCTATATAACCTCGTACTACTAAAAAGCCTGTATCTTCTTCGCAGTAAGCCATTTGCTCTTTGTAATTGCTGCTAAAAATGCCCACAATACGCTGGCTGAGCTTGGCTGCCGGCAGGTTAAAAACTTCTATCTCATTGTGGTGCAGCGAGAAAGCGACCTCAGGGTAAGCCAATGCCACACGCTGAAACTCATCCAGGATATGACGCATTTCCACGGCATTTGTTTTCAGGAAATTGCGGCGGGCTGGCACGTTGTAAAAAAGGTTCTTAACAGCAATGGATGTACCCTCTGGCACTGCGGCAGGCTCCTGCAATACAACAGCCGACCCTTCCACTAACATTCTCGTGCCAGCCTCTGCCCCTCTTGGCTTTGTTTTCAGTTCTACCTGGGCAACTGCACCGATCGATGCCATGGCCTCTCCCCGGAAGCCCATCGTCCGGATCCGGAAGAGGTCTTCGGTGGTGCTGATCTTAGAAGTAGCGTGTCGTTCGAAGCACATGCGGGCATCCGTTTCAGACATCCCGACACCATTGTCCACTACCTGCACCAGTTGCTTGCCGGCCTCCTTAATTATTAGCTGAATACTATTTGCCTGAGCATCGATGGCGTTCTCCAACAGCTCTTTTACAACTGAAGCAGGACGCTGCACCACCTCGCCGGCAGCGATCTGGTTTGCTAAGAAATCAGGCAGTAAATGTATAATGTCGGGCATCCGCTTATAAGAACCTTAAATAATTAATGGACTAAATTTAACTACATTTCAAGCTACTTTTACAACCCGGCCAAATTTTTGCACTCACTAAATTGTGAAAATAGAACTTATTCAGAATTAAATTTATTGTTAATTTACAGACCGATAAATTTAAGAGGTTGGCAAATTAACCATTTCACTGCCTTGCCTGTTTCTAAAAAGCACTTGTCGCTTGTATCAATTAGCAGGATAGTGGCGTTAGCATATATACAGATGCTACTTTTTTTGGTGCCACACTAGCTTGAGGCTGGTATTAAGGTTCCACCTTCTCTCCGGTCAGTCGACGGCTTAAGGCATTATATCTGATTATGGTCTGTTTCCGAACCGCCTATTGCAAAATTAGGCTTAATTTTAACTTGTTCCAATTATAAAATACTAGTACAGGATGTTGAAGAGTTTTAGCTTAGGGTTGTTGATTCTGATTTTTCTCGGAATGGGGCCGCTGATGTCATTAAAGTCATCAGAACAGCTCATAGTGAATGTGAAGGAACAAACCTGGGTTGATAGTGTAATGACTTCTTTGACCCCTGAACAGCGTATAGGCCAGCTTTTTATGGTGGCCGCCTACTCCAGTAAGAATGAAAAACACTTCCGGGAGATTGATACCCTGGTAAGTCGTTATGGTATTGGCGGCATCATGTTTATGCAGGGTGGCCCTGTGCGACAGGCAAAGCTTACAAACCGTTTCCAGAGCGAATCAAAAGTACCAATGCTTATTGCAATGGATGCTGAATGGGGCCTGGGTATGCGCCTGGATAGCAGCATGCAGTTTGCACGCCAGATGACGCTTGGTGCCATGCACGAGGATAAGTATACTTACCTGATGGGTAGGGAAATCGCATTAAAGATGAAGCGCCTGGGCGTAAACGTAAGTTTCTCTCCGGTATTGGATGTTAATGTGAATGCAGCCAACCCTGTGATTGGGAACCGCTCTTTCGGAGAGTCTAAAGAAGAAGTTGCCAGACGTGGGGTTGCCTATATCAGAGGGCTTCAGGATCACGGCGTTATTGCTGTTGCAAAACACTTCCCGGGCCATGGCGATACGGACACCGATTCGCACCTTTCCTTACCAGTGATAACACATGATATGAAGCGCCTGTCGGATGTTGAGCTTTATCCATTTAATAAATCTTTCGAGGCAGGCGTGATGGGTGTTATGGTTGCACACCTGTATATGCCCAAAATTGACAGCACCAAAAATTTGGCTACCACATTGTCCAGGCCGCTTGTTACCGGGCTGCTGAAGGACAAGATGAAGTACAGAGGCCTTGTATTCACAGATGCCCTGAATATGAAAGGTGTCAGCAAATACTACAAACCAGGTGAAGTTGACCTCAAAGCTTTAATGGCCGGTAATGATGTACTCCTATTTCCGGAAGACGTACCTACCGCAATCTTCAAAATAAAAGAAGCCATTGCCGCTGGCAAACTGACCCAGGACGAAGTGGACCTGCATGTGAGAAAAATATTACATGCCAAGTACTGGGCAGGGCTTAATAACTCTAAACCTGTTGCCCTGGCTAACCTTCAGGAGGAAATTGACAGGCCCCTGAGTAGTGTAGTGCAGGAGCAGCTCTACGATCATGCTGTGACTATTGTACAGAACAAAGACAGGCTGCTTCCTTTCAAAAATCTTGATACGCTGAGCATTGCCTCTGTTGCCGTAGGCGTAACGGAGTATAACAAGTTCCAGGAAACTCTGGGCTACTATGCTCCTATTAATAAATTTTCCATCTCTGATCGCTTTGCACCCGACACTGCCTTTATGAAGATCATACCTAAGATAAAGGACAATAATGTGGTAGTGGTAAGCATCCATAACATGAATATGACTCCTGCCAAGGAGTTTGGGATTGGCGTAGGTACCAGGGCATTTATTAAATATCTACAGGATCATACCAATAAAAAAGTAGTGGTAGTTGTAATGGGAAATGCTTATAGCCTGAAGTTTTTCGAGAACAGCAACACACTCGTATGCGGATTCGAGGATCATCCTGTTGCTCAATCCCTGGTACCACAGATGCTTTTTGGCGCAAGGGGAGCTAAAGGCAGCCTTCCTGTAACTGCATCTGCTAAGCTGAAAGCAGGTACCGGTGTGATAACTCAACCACTAGGCAGATTAAAGTATGGCGTTCCGGAGAGTGTTGGCATGAGTTCTTCTGTGCTGGAGCAGATCGACAATATTGCACTGGAGGCTATTGCATATGCCGCTACACCCGGTGCCCAGGTGATGGTTATAAAAGACGGTACTGTCGTTTTTAATAAATCCTATGGGTACTATACCTACGCAAAAGAAAAGCCTGTTACGAGCAGCACTGTTTACGACATCGCCTCGATCACGAAAGTGGCAGCTACTCTGCAAGCTATCATGTTCCTGAAAGACCAGGGCAAAATTAACCTGGATGCAAAGGTATCTACTTATTTGCCGGAGCTGAAAGGATCTAACAAAGAGAACATTGTAATGCGCGATGTGCTCACGCATCAGGCAGGATTACTTGCTGGTATACCAGCCTGGCAGAACACTTTAAAGTCAATAGAGACAAAGAAACTGTTTTACGCCAGCCGGCAGACAGACTCTTATCCGAATGAAGTAACACCTGGCTTCTACTCTATCAAGAGCATGGAAGACTCATTATGGACCTGGACAGTAAAATCAAGACTTATCCCTGCCAGAAAGGATGGCAAAGGGTATGACTACAAGTATAGTGACCTGGACTTCTATATTTTAAAGCGTGTAGCGGAAAGACTGCTGAACCAGCCTTTGGATGAGTTCATGGATCAGAATTTTTACGCTCCGCTTGGCTTAAGCACCATGACCTATAAACCACTGCTAAAGCTCCCGAGAGAAGCAATTGCACCTACTGAGGATGATAAATATTTCCGCCACAACCTGATCTGGGGTACTGTGCACGACCAGGGTGCAGCAATGTTGGGCGGTGTAGCAGGCCACGCTGGCTTGTTCTCTAACGCCAACGACCTGGCTATACTTCTGCAAATGAACTTACAGAACGGAAAGTATGGCGGCCACGATTACTTTACCAACAATGTGGTTACTGAGTTCTCTAAGAAGCAGTTTGAAGGTAACCGGCGTGGTTTGGGTTGGGATAAACCGGAAATGGAAGGCGGCGGCCCTACCTCAAGCATGGCACCACAAAGCACCTTTGGCCATACGGGTTTTACAGGTACAGGTGCCTGGGTCGATCCAGAAAATAAATTGATTTACGTTTTTTTATCAAACAGAGTATACCCTGACGGCGGCAATAATAAGCTTGTTAAGTATAACATCCGCACACGTATACATGATGTGATTTATAAAGCGATAATTCCTAAAACATAAAAGATATTATGTAGTTTAGCAGGTGCAGCCAAACTATGGGGCTGCACTTGTTATTTCACAGCATTCATAACTATGAAAATCGGTATAGTTTGTTATCCTACCTTCGGGGGTAGCGGTGTGGTTGCCACAGAATTAGGCAAGGCTCTCGCTCTTAAAGGGCACCAGGTACACTTTATAACCTACAGCCAGCCCGCACGCCTCGACCTTTTTAACGAGAATTTATTCTATCACGAAGTATATATTCCTACGTACCCACTGTTCCAGTACCCGCCTTATGAGCTTGCCTTAGCTAGCAAAATGGTAGATATTGTAAAGTTTGAGAAGCTGGATCTGCTGCATGTGCACTACGCCATCCCGCATGCCTCAGCTGCTTATATGGCCAAACAGATACTGCGTACCAAAGGGATCAATATTCCTATTATCACCACCCTGCATGGCACAGACATTACCCTGGTAGGCAAAGATGCCTCTTTTGAGCCGGTCGTAACCTTCAGCATCAATCAGTCCGATGGCGTAACAGCCGTGTCTGATAGCCTGCGCGCTGAGACCTATGAGTACTTTCAGATAGAAAAGGACATAGAAGTTATTCCGAACTTTATCAACCTTGAGAAGTTCAAGCGACAGAAGAAAGACCATTTCCGGATGGCGATCAGCCCGAACAACGAAAAGTTGCTGGTGCACACATCTAACTTCAGGACTGTAAAGCGTGTGGAGGACGTAATACGTATTTTTGCACAGGTACGCCAGCACATGCCTAGCAAGTTATTATTGGTTGGCGACGGACCTGAGCGCCCTAAAATGGAGAAGTTTTGCCGTGAGCTGCAAATATGCAATGATGTGCGCTTCCTGGGTAAACTTGATGCCGTGGAAGAAGTGCTTTCCATTGCGGACCTGTTCCTGATGCCTTCCGAGAAAGAGAGTTTCGGCCTCGCCGCTCTTGAAGCCATGGCCTGTGAAGTACCTGTTATCTCCACTAATGCAGGAGGTATCCCTGAGCTTAACATTGATGGCGTAACGGGCTTTACCAGCCCGGTAGGTGCCGTAGATGAAATGGTGCAGAATGCCCTGAAAGTGCTGGATGATAACAACCTGCCACGCTTTAAAGCAAATGCACTGGCACGGGCTAAAGTCTTCGATATCAGCAAAATTGTGCCGCTGTATGAAAATCTATACCAAAAAGTAATCTCTGAGCAGCTGGCTTTGCTCTAACTACTTTATCATGATCTCGTAAAACTAAAAAAAACCGACACGCTTGTTAGCAGTCGGTTTTTTTATGTTGTATATTCCGTAAACACCTGATTTCCAGAATCCAAATCCAGCACCGATGAACAAAGACAAATATTTTATACTTGATTTTGACAGCACCTTTACGCAGGTGGAAGCCCTGGATGAGTTGGGAGAGATCTCGTTACGGCAGCAGGAGGACAAAGAGGAGGTACTTCAACAGATAAAGGACATCACGAACAGTGCCATGGATGGCAGCAGCTCTTTTGCGGAGGGCCTGACGCAGCGGTTACAATTGCTACAAGCCAATAAAAAGGACCTGCAGGAACTAATAACTGTACTTCAGGAAAAGGTATCTCATTCTATCAAGCGCAATAAAGAATTCTTCGCAGAATTTGCTGACCAGGTCTTGATCGTATCCAGCGGATTCAAAGAATTTATTGTGCCCATCGTAACACCGTATGGCATCAAAGAAGAGAATGTATTTGCTAACACCTTCCGGTTTGATGAGCAAGGGAACATCATTGGATTTGATGAGGAAAACGTGTTGTGCCAGGATAAAGGCAAAATAAAATTACTTGATAAGTTAGGCCTGCAGGGAGATGTGTATGTACTCGGTGACGGTTATACTGACTATGAGATCAAAGAGGCCGGAATGGCGAATAAGTTTTATGCTTTTACTGAAAATATTACGCGTAATAAGGTTGTAGAGAAAGCAGAACACATAGCGCCTAGCCTGGATGAATTCTTATATCAAAACAAGCTTCCGATGGCTATATCTTATCCAAAAAACCGCATAAAAGTCCTGCTACTGGAAAACGTGCATCCCAAAGCGACTGAACTTTTCCAGAAAGAAGGATACCAGATAGAGACTATTGCTGGAGCGCTGAGCGAAGAGGAGCTGTGCGAACATATTAAAGATGTCTCTATACTTGGCATACGTTCAAAAACACAGGTAACCGCGAAAGTACTGGAGAGTGCTAACCGCCTGATGAGCATCGGTGCCTTTTGTATCGGGACAAACCAAATTGACCTGGAAACAAGCTTAAAAGCCGGAATTACTGTTTTTAACGCTCCCTTCAGTAATACACGAAGTGTAGTGGAACTGGCATTAGGAGAAATTATAATGCTATCCAGGAAGATTTTCGATAAAAGTACCAAGATGCACCAGGGAGTCTGGGATAAATCAGCTAGTGGCAGTGTAGAGGTCAGGGATAAGAAACTGGGCATAGTTGGTTATGGCAATATAGGCGCGCAGTTATCTGTGCTGGCTGAGGCAATGGGTATGCAGGTATACTATTACGACGTAGTGGAGAAGCTACAGCTAGGTAATGCCCGCAAATGCGATACGCTTAAACAGATGTTAGAAATTTCTGATGTGGTAACCTTGCACGTGGATGGGCGGGCAGATAATAAAAACATGTTTGGCAGCACGGAGTTTGACGCCATGAAAGACGGGGCGCTTTTCCTGAACCTGAGCCGTGGCCATGTGGTAGAGATACCCGCATTGGTAGCAGCATTAAAATCCGGCAAGATCAGCGGTGCCGCAGTAGATGTTTTTCCTTATGAGCCTGCTACTAATGATGAGCCATTTTTAAGCGAGCTTCGCGGCCTGGACAATGTTATACTTACCCCTCATATTGGTGGCAGTACCACTGAGGCACAAGAGAATATCGCACACTTTGTACCTAACCGTATCATGGAGTATATTAATACAGGCAACACTTACCAGAGTGTCAACTTCCCGAACATACAGTTGCCTGAACTGAAAGATGCGCACCGCCTTATCCACATCCATGCTAACGTACCGGGGGTGCTGGCAAATATCAACAATGCACTGGCGCACAACCAGGTAAACATACTTGGCCAATACCTTAAAACAAACGAGCAGGTTGGCTACGTTATCACAGATGTAAACAAAGCGTATGACAAGCAGGTGATAAGCGACCTAAGAAAGGTGCCACATACTATAAAATTCAGAATGCTTTACTAGCAACTAGAATACCTGACCAATCTCCTGCTTCACGTAGCTCAGCGCACGGGCTGTAGGATCGGTTTCTGAGTTAAGCACATTCTCCAGCACCCGTTTAGCCAGTTCTGTTCCTTTAGCATTTTGCGGCAGTTCCTGAAACGTTCTGTTGATCAGGTTCACAACATCCTCGCGGGCATGCTGTACCTGCTGCCATGCCTGTTCCGTCATGTACACTTGCTGCGACATGTTGTGGTTAAACTCGTTTCTGATCTCGCTAAGCAAAATTCTGTGGTATTCAGCCGCTGTCTGTCCGGCGGCGCTTACTCTTAGCAGCAAGTTACTTGGAGTTATGCGCTCCAGGAGCAGCACCACCCGCTCATACGCCTGCAGCCTGATCGGCAATACTACATCCGTATTCTTCTTCCTGAGTTCCAGTAAACGCATTTGGTAATCGCGCTCATAGTGTTTCTTAATCAGGTAATACATGGCTACTGCCACGATCAGGGCAGGTAATGATATTTTGATGAGTTCAATGAAGAACAAGACAGTTTCGTTCATGTTTTGCGTTAGATGAAAGTATAAATATCGTAAAAATTTAATCTTGTGCACATGAATCATTTCAGCGCTTTAGCTGTTTACATAGTACAACAAACAGCCACAAGCATTTTAACTGATAATTGTGTAAGTTTGTGGCTACAAATAATGAATAGGAATTACTATGGCAACAGAAACTAAAACAGCGCCTATTACTCTTACAGAGAGAGCTTTAGCTGAGGTTAAAAATATACTTAAAGAAAAAAATGTACCTACTGAATACGGTTTGCGCGTTGGCGTGCAAGGCGGAGGCTGCTCAGGTATGTCTTATCTGCTAGGTTTTGATAAGCCAAAAGAAACTGATGAGATCTTCCATTTAGAAGGTGTTGACCTGATCATGGATAAAAAGCATGCGATGTATGTACTTGGCATGCAGGTTGATTTTCAGGATGGCCTTAACGCACGTGGGTTTATCTTCAACAATCCTCAGGCTACCAGTACCTGCGGATGTGGTAGCTCATTCTCAGCATAAAAGAAACCTTCTTTCTCTTTAGATAAGTAAAGCCCGGCTAGATTGCCGGGCTTTACTGTTTTTATTTATCTTTTGCCTATGTACCCTAGTAGGTTCTGGTCATACTTTCTGGTACCACAAGTATAAAATCTGCCTTGCCTGTACTTTCCTCAGAAAGCTTTTCTAAATCTTCCTGCAGTACGGTCGTGATGGTGATAACTTTCAGCTTTGGATTTGCTTTTTTTACATACCAGCCAATACCTTCAAAATTATCAGAGTGATAGCCTCCGTTCAGGTGCAGCATGTGCTTGCCGTTTCTCAGAGCCTGTACTATAAAGTGCGCCATGGTAGCATCTTTTAGCGCCTGCGCCTGCACAATATTTGTGCTTTTAGTGTTTCCGTGCGTGCTGTTCCCGAACATGGCCAGCATGTTTTGGTAACCGGGTAAAGTCATGTCTACTTCTATGGGAAGTGGTGCCATAAATTTCCGGGCCTCTTCCGAAACGCCCTCTAGTGCCGTCAGACTACCTCCTGATACCATAGCGGCATACCTTCTGGGCACATTGGTGGCTATAAATGGGATACCTTTTGCTTTGGCAAACCGCACAACAGGCTTATAATCGGTTTTGTAGTTTGGCCATGGCCTTGCTTCCTGCTCAAAATTACTTTCCGGCACCTGTTCGCTCAGATACTCATTTAACACCAGCTGCACATCAGACTCAAACATTTCAGCACCCAGTACAAAGTCTGACGCATGCTTCTTATAAAGGTCTTTGGCTACCTCCAGCTGCAGCCAATGGGCAATAGGATCATTGTGCTGTTCTCCAAACAGAACGATATCAGCTTTCTCCAGCGCTTCAAGCATTTTACCGTAGCTCAGACTTTTGCCATCTTTTGTAAAAAGCCTGTAAGCCGGTTTGTCTTTGTTCTGGGCAGAAGCAACCATAACGACTATAATAATCAGAATGAGTGATAAAAGTACCCTTTTCATGATGCAGATTTTTATACTCTAATTTACTAAAAAGCCGGTACTTAACAGTACCGGCTTTTTAGTAATTATATGTGGTCTATACTCTATAAAATAACCATTTCGAAAGTTCTCTGTAGTTGATCTTTTTGCCATACATTAAAATACCTATTCTGTAGATGCGGCTTGCAATCCAGGTTGTAAAAATAAACCCTAGCACCAGCAACGCCATGGAAAGGAGCAACTCCCAGGCAGGAACACCAAAAGGCACCCGCACCATCATTACAATGGGAGACGTAAATGGTATGATCGACATCCAGAAAGCAACCGGCCCATCAGGATTCTTCAGGACCAAAGTATAAGACATGATAAAGGAGATGATCAACGGAATAGTGATCGGGAACATAAATTGCTGCGTGTCAGTCTCGTTATCTACGGCAGCGCCAATGGCCCCGAACAGGGAACCATAAAGCAAATACCCACCCAGGAAGTAAAACAGAAAGCAACCGACAATCAAAGGAATATTAAGGTTAGACAAGGCCGTCATACTTTCTCCTATTACTTCTGCTGCACCATTTTCCTGTGCAGCTACCTGCTCTTCATCATCTACATCCACTTCGCCGGTAGCAGCAGCTCTGCCTGCCGCCAACTGCTCCATAGGTGTAGGGGCAGCTTTTACCCCGAAAGCAGCCTGCACTCCTGTTACCACCACCATCGACAGCACAACCCAGAGCAGAAACTGTGTCAGGCCTACGGCAGCTATCCCGATCACTTTGCCCATCATCAACTGGAATGGCTTAACAGAAGAGATAATTACTTCAATAATGCGGCTGGTTTTCTCCTCGATCACACCACGCATGATCTGCACGCCATACATAAAGATGAAAAAGTAGATAATAACGGCTCCTATCACCCCTGCAGCAGAGGTAACGATGGCACTGTTCCCCTTTTCACCCTCATCGCTCAGGTTAATAGCTGTAAGCGATATGTTGGCTTTCATCTTCTCAAGCGTGGACCTATCCATACCCGAAGCAACAAACCGCTGGTTCTCAATCTCCTTCTCCAATGCGTTTTCAAGGCGCACCTGAGTCTGTAAGCTCGTATTCTTTTTAGAATATATCTTTATACCCTCTGGCTTATCGATACTCAGTTCTTTCGGGATGTAGAGCAGCGCAGTATTATCCGTTTCCCTATATACTGTTTTTGCCTGCTCCAATGACCCGGCAAGCGGCACGAATTTCAGGTCATTCTTATTCTCGAGCTTCCCTGCAAACAATCCGCTTTCATCCAGTATCATCACTGTTTCGCCACTATCAGAGATAGTAACGAGCCAGGCCGGGATAACCATAAAGGCAGCCAGCAGCAAAGGCGTTAACAAAGTCATGATAATGAAGCTCTTCTTGCGTACGCGGGTCAGGTACTCGCGCTGTACTATAAGCCATATCTTATGCATGGTGCGTCTCCTTTACTTTTCGGATAAAAATTTCATTTATACTTGGTACCAACTCTATGAAAGAATGCACCTCAACTCGTTGAATCAAATATCTTAGCAGGTCGTTCGGTGTTGCATCATCCAGGAGCCTCACATCAGCCCTGAACACGCCATGATTATCATGCTGCTCCAGCACCTCAAAATCGGGAGAAGTGATCAGGAGCTGGCCATTTCCGATAATCTGGTAGGTATTGGTTTTGTAAGTGTCTTTTATTTCCTGCACAGGCCCATCCAGCACCTTGCGGGCACGATTGATCAGCGCTATAAAATCACACAGCTCTTCCACGGACTCCATACGATGGGTCGAGAAAATAATGGTGGCACCTCTATCCCGAAGCCGAAGAATTTCATCTTTGATCAGGTTAGCATTGATAGGGTCGAAGCCTGAGAATGGTTCATCCAGAATAATGAGTGCCGGCTCATGCATAACCGTAGCAATGAACTGTACCTTTTGCTGCATCCCTTTGGAAAGGTCTTCTATGTTCTTGCCCAGCCACTCTCTGATCTCAAACCGGTCTACCCACTCTTTAATCCTGGCTGTGGCTTCAGCTTTGCTCAAGCCTTTTAGTTGTGCCAGGTATAAAAGTTGCTCACCAACCTTCATTTTCTTGTACAGGCCCCGCTCTTCGGGCAAATAACCTATCTCTTTGATGTGTGCGGGTTTCAGGCGCTCTCCATTAAAGTAGATCTCACCGCTGTCGGCCCCGGTAATTTGGGTGATGATTCGGATCAAAGAAGTCTTGCCGGCACCATTAGGCCCCAGCAGGCCAAAGATGCAGCCAGTTGGAATCTCGAAGCTCACGTTGTCGAGGGCAGTGTGGTTGCTGTAGCGTTTTGTAACGCCATCAATTTTAAGGATGCTCAACGTTTTATGCTTTTGATTTATTCAAAAATAGCTTTATCCTACAGATAAGACAAGCTAATATTAAGTTAAGTATATACTTTATCGACAAAGAGAAGTGTACGGCTGACCAAGGTAAAAGTATGCCTGACTAAATCATCTTAAAAAAAGAAGGGCTGCTCCCCAATCAGGAAAGCAGCCCTCTTCTATACGTTAACTTCTGTTATTGAAAGTAATCTTTTACTTTCTCGAAGAAGCCTTTTTCATTTTTCCCCGGGTGTGGTGCAAAGTTATTTGACTCACGCAGGCCTTCCAGCACAGCACGTTCATCAGAACTCAATGACTTAGGCGTCCATACATTTACATGGATCAGCTGATCACCGGTTCCGTAGCCGTTAATATCTTTGATACCTTTTCCGCGCAGCCTGAAGATCTCTCCGCTCTGAGTACCAGGCTTGATACTGATCTTCACTTTACCGGTAATAGTAGGTACTTCAATCTCAGCGCCCAGGGCAGCATCCACAAAACTGATGTACTGATCATAGATCACATTGTTACCATCACGCTTCAGTGTTGGGTGCGGCTCCTCTTCTATCTGTATTAACAGGTCACCGGGTACGCCACCACGCTCTGGCACGTTACCTTTGCCGCTCATTGACAGCTGCATGCCATCCATCACACCGGCAGGAACGTTGATCGTGATCACCTCTTCCTGCAGTTCTCTACCACTTCCGTGGCAGGTTTCGCAGTTGCTGGTAACAATACGGCCTTCCCCGTTACAGGTAGGGCATGTTGCTGTGGATACCATCTGGCCCAGCATGGTGTTTACCACCTTGCGCACCTGTCCGGATCCCTGGCAGGTACCGCAGGTCTGCATCTCAGTACCATTCTTAGCACCGTTTCCGCCACATGTAGCACAGGCTACGTATCTTTTAACTTTAATTTTCTTCTCAACGCCATTCGCTACCTCTTCCAGGTTCAGCTTTAACTTAATGCGAAGATTAGAACCTTTACGGGTACGTCGTCCGCCTCCGCCTGAGCGGCCACCTCCAAAAAAGCTTTCAAACGGACTGCCGCCGCCAAATATATCGCCGAACTGTGAGAAGATATCATCCATGTTCATGCCGCCGCCGCCAAAGCCGCCATTCACGCCCTGATGACCGAACTGGTCATAACGCTGGCGCTTCTGCTGATCGCTTAAGATCTCGTACGCTTCTGCAGCTTCTTTAAACTTATCTTCTGCTGTAGGGTCGTCCGGATTTTTATCGGGGTGGTATTTAATGGCAATTTTACGGTAAGCCTTCTTAATCTCTTCCTGGGCCGCACCTTTGCTTACACCTAAAACTTCGTAATAATCTCTCTTAGCCATTGCTTACGCTCCTATTATAACTTTTGCGAAACGGATAACCTTATCGTTCAGGGTGTATCCTTTCTCAATAACATCTACTATTTTGCCTTTCAGCTCCTCTGATGGGGCAGGAATTTGAGTAACTGCTTCATGCATATCTGGATCAAAGGCGTCGCCAGGATGGATCTCCATCGGCTTAAGACCTTTTTGCTGCGTTACGTGCTTCAGTTTATGGAACACCAGTTCTAGCCCTTGCAGCATAGCATCCACATCTTTGGTAGTCTCTATTGATTGGCGGGCACGCTCCATGTCGTCTAATACAGGTAACAATTCACCCATCAGGTCTTGAGTAGCGGTTTTAGCCAAATCGATGCGTTCCTTAGCAGTTCTGCGTCTGAAATTCTCAAACTCAGCCATCAGGCGGATGTATTTATCTTTCATTTCTGCTAATTCAGCAGCTACGCTATCCTCCTGAGCGCCTTCAGCTTGCTCTGTTGTTTCTTCTTCCTGGTTCAGGTCCTGCTCATCTGCCTCAGTGTTGGCAGTTTTTTCCTGCAGTTCTTCGTTATCCTGCTCTTTCTTACTATTTTTATCTGACATAATGCCTTAAAAAAGTTAGGTTGATAAGTCTATGTTGTCTTGTCAATTAACTTGCCAAAACAGCTTTTGTGCCATTCTGACATTTAATAAATAGTAACACTTGTGATACTATTATCTATGCTGCCCGCTTCCGGTATATGCTTAGCTGCAGCAAATCCAGCCTGATTTCAAAAAAAATCGGTAGTAGACTTTTCAGCCTCTACCGATCTGGTTACTATATAAGTTACTGGGCTGTGCTTAACTGTTTAGCGCTTCCCAAATCATATCTTTTAATTGGGTGATGTTCTTACCTGTTATACTAGATATAAACACTGTTGGCAAACCTTCCGGAAGGGTCTTACGCATTTCCTCTTCCAGTTCCTCATCCAGCATATCAGATTTGGTTACGGCTAACAAGCGCTTTTTATCCAGCAACTCCGGATTAAAGGTTTGCAGTTCATTCAGGAGCACGTTATACTCCTCTGCAATATCCGCGCTCTCACAAGAAACCATAAATAAGAGGATGGAGTTCCGTTCTATGTGGCGCAGGAACCTTAACCCTAACCCTTTTCCTTCTGATGCCCCTTCAATGATCCCTGGAATGTCGGCCATTACAAACGACTTATAATCGCGGTAGGCAACCACTCCCAGGTTAGGTTCTAAGGTAGTAAAGGCGTAGTTGGCAATTTTTGGCTTGGCAGCAGAAACCACTGACAGCAAAGTAGATTTACCAGCATTCGGAAAACCTACCAGTCCTACGTCAGCTAATAGCTTTAACTCCAGCACTACCCATTCATCAGTGCCTTCTTCACCTGGCTGGGCGTAGCGAGGGGTTTGATTCGTTGGAGATTTAAAGTGGGCGTTACCAAGACCTCCACGGCCTCCCGGTGTCAGGATAATTTCTTGTCCGTCTTCGGTGATCTCGCACATAAACTCACCAGTCTCAGCGTTTCTGGCGATTGTTCCTAAAGGCACCTCCAGTATCTCATCTTTGCCCTGGGCTCCTGATGAGTGGTTGGGGCCTCCGTTATGGCCGTTTTCAGCAATTATATGCTTCCGGAACTGCAAATGCAGTAATGTCCAAAGTTGCGAGTTGCCTCTAAGTATAACATGCCCGCCACGGCCTCCGTCGCCCCCATCAGGACCGCCTTTTGCCGTTAGCTTATCACGGTGCAAGTGAGCGGAACCTCCGCCACCATGCCCTGAACGTGAGCATATTTTAACGTAATCTATAAAGTTACTTTGAGCCAAACCAGGTAAGCGTAAAAGTGTATTTTGTAATTATTGCTTTTCTTTTAACGCGTCTATCTGCTGACAAAGCGCCTTAAAAATATCTTCTATTTCACCGATACCTTCTACAGCACAGTATTTACTCTGCCCAGCGTAATAATCGGCTACAGGGCGAGTTTTAGTGTTATATTCTTGCACACGCTTACGAATCAGTTCTTCGTTCTGATCGTCTGGGCGTCCGGAGGTCTGGCCACGAAGCAGCAAGCGCTTTGTTAGCTCCTCGTCGTCAACGCGCAACGCGATCATGCAGGAGATCTCAGTACCGTTATCTTGCAGCAATTTATCAAGCCCCTGCGCCTGTGGCACAGTGCGAGGGAAACCATCGAAGATAAAGCCTGCAGCATGTCTGTGCTCCTTCACTTTGTTCTCGATCATCCCGATCACTACTTCATCCGGCACCAGAATACCGTTGTCCATCAGCTTTTTAGCTTCCAGTCCAAGTTCAGTTCCCGCTGCAATTTCAGAGCGAAGTAAATCCCCGGTAGAAAGGTGGATTAGATTGTATTTATCTATAAGTTTTTGACTCTGGGTACCCTTTCCGGCGCCTGGAGGACCAAACAAAACGATGTTAAGCATATCTTCTAGCTAAATAAAAGACAAATGTAAGTATAATTATGATGAACTTTATTTTTTTTTGGTTGGCAGGTAGCTATAGAAACATCTCCATCTCAAAGCCCTGCTAACGGCACCTATACCCTAAAGGGTTACGATATGATCTTATAAATATCGCGCAGGTTCCGTCCGAGGCCATTATAGTCCAGGCCATAGCCCACTACAAAATCATTCGGAATGGTACGAGCTACATACTTTACATCCAGGGGGTGCTGCAGGCAATCCGGTTTCATCAGCAGCGTAGCCACCTCAACTGAGGCAGGGCCTTTTGCTTTAAGCTGGTCTAAAAGGCCGTGTACTGTATGGCCTGTGTCTACAATATCCTCCAGTACTACAACGTGCCTGTTATGCACATCCTCCGTTAGCCCAAGCACCTCTTTTACACTGCCTGTACTGGCCATGTCCTGGTAAGACGAAAGCCTGATAAAAGCTACTTCACACGGAATGTTCACACGCTTTAGCAGGTCAGCAGCAAACATAAATGACCCGTTTAACACTGCCAGGAAAAGAGGTTGCTTATGTGCATAATCCTGATCTATCTGCTCGGCCAGAATATTGATGCGGGCAATTATCTCTTCTTCGAAAATGTAGGAGCTAAATTCACAATCGTGCAGTTGAACGGTACGTGGATGCATGGGAAGTATGGTTGATATACAGACAAAGGTAAGTATAAAATAAAAAATAAGCCCAACGCGATGGTTGGGCTTATGCATTTTTCAGTTCAAATCTTTATTTCTGCAGCACAGCGGTACGAAGTGCAAACGTTTTTTCAGTATTGACCTGTATCTGAACAGCTTCTGGTGAAAGATGCTGCCCGTTCATGTTGATCTCATTTATTTCTAGTGGTGGTTCCGGGATAGCCGGTTCACGGTCTAAAGCAATATGCGGCGCTATTACCAGCGACACGATCGACATTAGTTTGATGAGAATGTTCATACTTGGCCCCGATGTGTCTTTGAAAGGATCGCCAACAGTATCACCGGTAACAGATGCTTTATGAGGCTCAGATCCTTTGTACTCCATCACGCCGTTAATCATTACCCCTTTCTCAAAAGACTTCTTTGCGTTGTCCCAGGCGCCACCTGCATTTGACTGGAACATTGCCATCAGTACCCCGGAAACAGTTACACCGGCAAGTACACCACCCAGTATCTCAGCAGAAGAAGTATCTGCAAATACTCCTCTAAAGCCAAACCCTATGATAAGCGGAACAATCAGGGCAATAGCGCCAGGCAGCATCATTTCGCGGATAGCTGCTTTCGTTGAAATAGCCACGCATTTTTCATACTCCGGCTGGCCAGTGCCTTCCATAATTCCCGGAATTTCACGGAACTGACGACGCACCTCATGCACCATGGCCATGGCTGCTCTACCTACGGCAGCAATAGCCAGGGCAGAGAATACGAATGGGATCATGGCACCAATAAACAAACCTGCCAGAACAGGAGCCTTGTAAAGGTCTATACTTGGGATACCAGCTATGCCAACAAAAGCGGCGAACAGCGCAAGTGAAGTAAGAGCAGCAGAGGCAATGGCAAAGCCTTTACCAGTTGCGGCCGTAGTATTACCCACGGCATCCAGAATGTCAGTACGACCACGTACTTCTTTAGGCAGTTCACTCATCTCGGCAATACCGCCGGCATTATCAGCAATAGGGCCAAAGGCATCAATGGCCAACTGCATGGCAGTAGTCGCCATCATACCTGCCGCGGCGATTGCCACACCGTATAAGCCGGCAGCTGTATAAGAAAGTACGATACCGGCAGCCAACACGATTATTGGCATAACAGTGGAGTGCATCCCTACTGCCAGACCTGCAATAATATTAGTGGCGTGCCCTGTAGAAGACTGCTGTACGATAGAATTAACAGGTTTTTTGCCCATGGCCGTATAGTACTCCGTGATGATACTCATCAACGCTCCTACCACTAAGCCAACAATAACAGCCATAAAAACCCCATTGTTTGTAAACTCAAAGTTGCGCAGTACCAGCGTTGCAGGCAACAACCAATGGATCACAAAGTATGCTGCAATGGCAGTCAGGATCACCGATATCCAGTTACCCCGGTTAAGTGCAGCCTGTACATCACCACCTTCGCTAACGCGTACAAACAGCATCCCTATTAAAGAGAAAACAATGCCCAGGCCGGCGATCAACATAGGAAGTATGATCGGGGAAAGCCCCCCGAAATTATCGACTGCGATCACCTCACGACCAAGCACCATGGTGGCCAGAATAGTGGCCACATAAGAGCCAAAAAGGTCGGCTCCCATACCTGCCACGTCACCCACGTTGTCACCTACGTTATCGGCAATTGTTGCGGGGTTACGCGGGTCATCTTCCGGGATGCCTGCCTCAACCTTACCTACCAGGTCAGCTCCAACGTCGGCAGCTTTAGTATAGATACCACCACCAACGCGCGCAAATAAGGCAATACTTTCAGCACCCAGCGAGAAACCCATCAGCACCTCAAGGGCGATTTCCATTTCTACGCTATTGGCAGAAGCACCCACGCTTTGCACAAAGAAATAATAAAAGCAGATGAACAGAGAGCCAAGACCCAGCACTGCCAGTCCGGCTACTCCCATACCCATCACGGAACCACCGGCAAAAGAAACCCGCAATGCTTTGGAGAGACTCGTACGTGCTGCCTCTGCTGTTCGCACATTGGCTTTGGTTGCAATACGCATACCCATAAAGCCGGCAAGCGATGAGAATACTGCGCCTATTATAAAGGCTCCTACAATCAGGGGATGAGATTTTTCGCCTGTAATACCCAGGTAGAACAAGAACACAGAGGCGATGATAACAAAGTAAGCGAGAACTTTATACTCGGCTTTCAAAAAGGCCATAGCGCCGTCGGCGATGTGGCGTGCAATGCTGCTCATGCGCTCGTTGCCAGCTGACTGCTTTGTTACCCAAGCCGACCTGATCCAGGTATAGACTAAGGCCGCCAGTCCAAATGCAGGAATTGCGTAAAGAATAGGTTCCATTCAGTTTGATTAAGGTTAGATAATATTCGAATATAGCTATTAAAGAAAAGAGTTTCTATAGAAATTTCCAAATGTTCCGCCTCCTTTCACAGCGCATCTTTTATCTCCTATCCACTTATTTGCTAATCACTTGCAGGCACACAGCCACCAATAATCCTTAAACACCCCAATAGACGTGTTTAAGGCAGTAAAAGCATATAAAAAGGCTGACTCTGTAAAAGTCAGCCTTGTATCTTAATCAGCATTAAACCTTCGCTAAAGCTTTTTCATCAGAGCCTCGTACAGTTGCACCATGCTCTTGATATCTTTTTTATGAACTATCTCATCAGGGGTATGCACATTATCTTCCGGGGCTCCTACAAAGCACCAGTCCCAGGGGTAAGCGCTGTGCTGCAACTCTTTTGCATCGCTTCCACCGGCCCCTTCCACTTCTAACTGGTAAGGCACACCGGATTCCTTCGCAATAGCAATGATCTTCTCTACGTAGGAGCGCCGTGGTATCAGGCTATCCCGCATAGAAATAGCAACCCCTTTGCCAGGCCTCACCCCCTCAGTTACCCAGGTAATATCAGACACTATGGCCTGTTTTACGCCATAATTCTCGTAGATATATTTGCATAGGTAGGCAACAGAACCTCCTCCATGCTCCTCCCAGCAACTAAAAGCAATAATGCCATTCTCCAGGGTTTCGGCAACTTTCAGGGCACTCCAGACTCCTAATCTATTATCAAGGTAGCAACTCTGCACGGTCTCTTCTGTCTCCCTGAAATCGCATTTAAAGACCAGTTCGGTGCCGCGCTCTATCTCACGTTCATAATCATACAACAGCTCCCCTTCCTCTTCATCATACTTCAGACTGCATTCAATTTCGCCCTGCGCGTCCTGCCCTACCAGTTTAAAGCCCTTCTCTGCTACAGGGCCTCCTATTTTAACCAGCTGCTTTCTGTATCGAACAGTAAAACCGATTGAATCCATGTGTGCAAAAATGGCAGCACGCGGCTCACCGAAAACCAGCAAAATGCACTCCTGAAATCCTTCACCGGATAATACGACTGGTTGTTTTTTCCACTGAACTTTATGCTCCTCAATATAGTTTAGCAGGAACTCTGAAAGGTTTCTCTCATTACCCGATGGGGCATGTATTTTGCAAAGCTGTTCTAAAAGTCTCATAGGTTATTTTCCATTTATGGAATTCAAATTTAATATAATTGTTGTACTTTTATTACTCAAGCCCTACCCAGAAGGCAACACAGCAAACCGGCATAGAAATATAAAATTTTAATGAAGAAGCTATTATTTACCATCTTCTCACTTAGTATATCAGCTATAACAGTAGCTCAGGCTCCTGTTGATACAACCGCTATGCGCCAGGTCACCATTGAGTCCATCGAAGTGTTGCCTGAAGCGGTAAAAGTGAAAGGTATGCTCCTGCTTAATAAAGAGGTACAGTATGAACTGGAAGGGGCTGTGGATAATATGTACAACTTTAAGTACGAGCGAGCTGAAAAGCAGTTCAAGTCGCTACGCCGCCGCTACCCGGAGCATCCGCTTCCATACTTTCTGATGGGTCTGAGCCAATGGTGGAAGATTGTGCCTACTAATATTCAAACCCTTAAATATGATGACCTTTTCTTTGCTTATATGGATACAACCATACAAAAGGCGGAGAAAATGTACGAGGATGATGAAAACATTGAGGCTGCTTTCTTCCTGGCTGCTGCCTATGGTTTTACAGGCCGTTTGCACTCTGAGCGCAGCAACTGGCGCAAAGCTACCATAGCAAGCAAAAACTCACTGGAGTACATGGAACGTGCCAAGGCCGGCAATGGTCTAAGTCCAGAGTTTTTATTCGGGGAGGCCTTGTTCAACTACTACGCTGTCTGGATACACGAAAATTATAAAATGTTGCGTCCTGTGCTGATGTTCTTCCCGGACGGAGATAAACGATTAGGTCTGAAGCAGCTGCGCTATGTGGCGAATACCGGATTCTATACGGGTACCGAGTCCAAGTTCTTCCTGATGAAGATCTATGCCAATGAGGAAGGCAACATGAATGAAGCACTTAAAATCTCTCAGGACTTAGCCTTGAAGTACCCTGACAATGCTTACTTCCAACGTTATTATGCCCGATTACTCTTTGTGCAAGGGCAGTTTACAAGAGCTGAACGCGTATCAGAAGACATCCTGACCAAGCTGGAGCAACAAATGCCTGGCTACGAAGCCGTGAGCGGAAGGTATGCCTCTTATATTCTGGCATATATCAACCAGAACAAATACCACGACTTTGACAAGGCCAAGAAATATTACCAGGATGCTATCATGTATGCTGAAATAAGCAATGAGCGTGATTCCGGCTACTTCATTAACTCCTACCTGAATTTAGCCCGTATTGCGAATCAGCAAAAAGACAAAGCTGCTGCCAAGCGGTATTATAGTCTTGTTTTACAGGCCAGTGAAAAGAAATCATCTCCTTACAAAGAAGCTAAGAAGTACCTGAAAGACAACAGAAAGAGTTAAGAGAACAAACTTATAAAAGTCTGCTCATGTGCCCGCATGGTATACTTTTCTGTTACCCAGGCACGCCCTGCTAGTCCTAAATCCGTCCTTAATGCTGTGTCTTGCAGCAATCGGCTTAGGCTTTCGTACCATTCGTGGTTAGTAGTACAGGTGTAACCTGTATCGCCATTTACCACAGCTTCTGTGTTAGCTCCTACTGCCGAAACAACAGCCGGAATGCCCAGAGCCATGTACTGAATTGCTTTAAAAGCACATTTCCCTTTCGCCCATTCAGTATCCGGCAAAGGCATTACCCCAATGTTGAACTGAAGCAGGTCCCTGACCTCAGTTTCAGGGTTCCATGGCACAAAGGAGAGAGAACGCAATTTCAGTTCAGGAACCTTATCAGCTATAACTACAAAATCAAACGCATATTTCTCTTCCAGTTGCTGCAATACAGGCTCAATGATTTTCAGGTAGGGTAATGTGGAATGAGAACCTATCCAGCCTATTACTGTCCTCGCTGTGTTCTGAGCTTTTAACTCGTTGTACCTGTTCACAATATCCAAAGTGCTGGGTAAGCAGACAACTTGTTTGTTAAAACGTGTTGCATATTCCTGCAGATACTTATTTCCTACACTCACTTTTTCACTCCACCTGCAAATTTCTGCTGTCTTGCTGTGCCACTTGTACTTTGCGGCAAGCCTATTTTCTGACGAAGTATTGTCCAGCCAGATAGCATCATCAAAATCAAACAGCAGTTTTTTGCCAAGAAGATTAGCTGCTATCCACTCAAACCATGGTGGACCAACGGGAGTGGCCTCGCGGTGAATATAAACATAATCGTAATCAGGCAACTGTAAGAGGAGTAGCAGCCTTTTTAAAAATCCCTTAATAACATGAAATAGCTTAGAAAGTGCATAGCCTTCTTTGTAAAGTAATGCCCATGCATCAGAACACCAGAATGGCTTCAGATCATAATCTACATTATGCTTTTGAAGAAGAGGCAGAAACTGTTCTACCCTAAACCGCTGAGAAGCGGCTTTGCCTAAAGGGTAGGGTACTACAAACAGCACTTTCACTCTTTTACCTCCTGCCCATTACCAAAAAAGTACTCGTAAGCCTCTTTAATCCTTTCCGGAGACCTGTATTTATGGGCAAGCTTTGGGATTTCCTGCCGATGTCCCGGGTCCTTCATGATCTCCATAATCCTCACTATTGCATGCTCTACACTGCCATTCTTATGCAGGTTAAATAAGGCCCCTCCCCCTTCCCGCTCAATTATTTCACTATCATCCCCTATTCCCTCTGTTAGCAGAACAGGCAAGCCGTTTGCCCAATATTCGCCTATCTTAATCGGGGATAAATATTTTTTTGAAGGCCCCGGTTTATAAGTTGCAAAAGCAAAATCAGCAGCTGATAGGTAAGCAGGTACTTCATGATGAGGAACAGACGCAATGTGTACTTTAGTTGTGTCAACACCTTGCTCCTGCAGGAGTTGCAGGATTTCTGCTTTAGGCTGTGGAGACAGAATGATCAATCTGAAGTTTGGGATAAGTTCGAAGCACTTCTTATAAATCTCAAATGCTTCCTCTTTGTAGTAAAGGTCGCCGAATTTGCCAACGTAGATGCCTATTGTAGCGCTTTGAAAATTTAAAGTTTGCCTAACTTTTATTCTTGCTTCATGATTAAAAGTAAACAATTCTAGCTCTACTCCATTTTGAACCCTTAATAACAATTTAGGATCTACATCTCCTTCGGAAATTAGCTTATCATATAAAGTATGCGAGACAGTTATTAAACCTGAAGCATTTAAAGCCTGTTGATTATCCCACCTATGCTGAAATAAATATCTTATATCAAAAAATTTCCACACTTTGGATTCAAGCATATAAAGTGCATGGGGCTCATAATAAGCTACATAAAAAGGTATTGCAGTCATACGATTAACTGCGAGGGCAAGACCTCCTGCTAATGAGCCAAAAGCGACGATTTTATCTACATGCTCTAACTTAGTAATTCTTTTTAAGTGGTAAAGAAATATTACAAAGTCACTGACTTTGTTCAATAAGTTAAGTGAAATGCTTTTACTCTTTAAACTTATATGAGTTACTTTTTTACCATCAGAAAGATTATTAAAAGGCTTACTATCTCTCTCAATTGTTACTAGTATAATATTACTAACATTACTAAGTTTTTTTAAAACCTTAACATGTGGTAACACAGCAGAAGTTGTTAATATATCATTCGTGCTCCAGTAACAGATAAGTAGAAGAGTTTGATTTGTGCTTACGAACACGCTTTTTGGTATATTTTTATCAGCTTTTGTAAATGTTTTTTGGGTTGATACGTTGAAGCCATTATTTTCCCATTCTCAGCCAAAGTATTTCTTAATTTATGATCATTCTTTATTTTTAGTATCTTCTCTATAAAATCATCTTCATTCTGTTGAGAAAAATAGACTTGTGTATTGCCTGAAACTTCTTTTAGCACCCTTAAATCAGGAACCACACATGGCAAACCCATTTTCATAGCTTCTACCATTGACAAACAGAAACCTTCATACCTACTTGACAAAACAAAAGCATCATATTCCCCAATTACTTCATAAATATTTGCAGTGCTACCCTTCAGTTCTACATTGGTAATATTTTGATTGAAAATTTTTTTTAATAACTGTTCATATTCAATTCCACTTCCATAAATATCCAAGTTAATATTTTGACTCTTAAGCTTTTGCAAACAGTTAATAAGGAAAGAGTGATTTTTTTGATATCTAAGATTCCCAACTGTAACTAATTTGAATTCTTTTGTTAAGTTAGTATGAATCTTATAATTCTTAGCGTAAAACTCATTGTCCAAGAAATTATATAGAACAGATGACGGTTTACTCACTTTTATATGTTTTATATAATCTAATCTTACTTCGTTTGAAACGAAAATAAAATAATTTGTAAGATGAGCAGTAAGAATTTCAGCGATTTTACTTAAAATATTTGGTTCGAAAGCATCTTTTGATATCAGGTTGTGCACACTCGATATTAGATACACATTATAAGGTTTTGCAATTCTTGCAACTAATGTTGGCCAAAAAAGATGAGAATGAATTATATTAACTTTACATTTTTTAGTAATCTTATTGAGTTTAAAAGCTACACTTAGAATATTAGATTTGCCTTTAAATTCTAAATAAAATATTTCAGAAACATTTGTTAATTCTTTGCTTAAAATATAAGGTTCACGAAGGATAACTACTATATTAATGTAGTGATTTGGAAGTGCATTAATATAATTTACAAAAAATTTTTCCGCACCTCCTCTATCAAGCGTCTCAATAACATGCAATACCGTAGTTTTCATAAAGCAATATACTCATGAATGAGAATAATATTCTTAAATGCAAAATATATTAGTAGTTGGCAATTACAACAGAGAAGACTTTGTAAACTTGTTCATAGCGTGTAATAGCTATTGCAAGCTCTACTTTTTAGAGTTCTCTTCACAAAAAGAAATTAATAATAAATACCATAGTCTGTTCGGTAAAGCTATATTCTGGGGAGATTACAAAGATGCATTCGAATTAATAGATAAAACCAAACCCTCTAAAATAGTTTTCTTCTTTATCGAGTCTTATCACCATGTAGCCTTAAGACTAGCATGTAAAGTTAGAAATTTAGAGACTTTCCTAATTGACCATGGCCTAAGAGACTTAAATATTAATATTAGGTTAGAACCTTTTCTTCTTCCACAAAAAGAAAGTATATATAATATATACTATAAAAGAGCAACACAATTTTATTCAAGGTTCAGGGCCAGACTATTTATAATAAATACAACCAAATTATTACCTGGCGAGGAGGCAGATTTTTTTAGAGCTTTTGTAAAGATCAGAAGAAGAAAAAGTTTTTGGGAAACTTATAAAATTATCCCTTCGCCGCTTCGAACTGCAGACTCTTATATTGCCTTTAGTCCCAAAACCTACGAAGTACATAGAATATTAGATTATTTACCTGCTGATCAGCAAGTACATTTCATCGGAATCCCAATCTTTGATCATTTAAGTTCTTTAGAGCCTGTTGTACTAGAAAAGAATATATTGTTCATCGATCAGGGTCTTGCAGAAAGAGGCATTTTTGGCTGGACACAAGCAAAGTATGATCAATTTATAAAGCAACTTGTAACCATTGCCGCTAAGTATGGCTTTAACTTGCATCTTAAACCACATCCACGACAAATACCTCCTTCTCATAACAATATCAGGCTAGTGAATGATGAGGACATGCTCCACCTTATTCCTAAAACTCCCATTGTTTTAGGGTTTGCTTCAACTTATTTACTGCCTCTAATTGCACAACAACATACTACAGTTATAACACTGGAGAACCACCCCATTGGCAAACTGAACGTTTCAAAATCCTTTATAGACGTTGGCGTTGCACATCCTGTTTATGATCTGGAAGAATTGCATACTCTTCTACCCAACATTGATGAGTTGCACCAAAAACAGCTGCCCAATAAGGCTAAGTTCACGGAAGAATGGATGTATAAGTTTGACGGGAAGGCCGGGGAAAGGCTGCGGGATATTTTACTAAGCGACGAGGTATAAAACAGAAGAGGCTGCATGTGCAGCCTCTTCTGTTTTATACTAAGCTTCCTGCTCGGCAGGTAGTATGATTTTCTCTTTGAAGTACTCCAGCGTACGCTTTAAGCCCTCTGCACGGTCTACTTTCGGCTCCCAACCCAATATCTCCTGGGCTTTGGTGATATCCGGCTGACGTTGCTGCGGGTCATCTTTTGGAAGTGGCTGGTACTCCACCTTCAGCTCAGCGCCTGTCAGCCTGCAAATCTCTTCGGCAAACTCCTTAATGGTGATCTCTGATGGGTTACCCACGTTCACCGGCATGTGATAGTCGCTCAGCAGCAGGCGGTAAATACCCTCCACTAAATCGTCTACATAGCAGAAGGAGCGCGTCTGGCTGCCATCCCCGAAAATGCTTAGCGGCTCGCCTCGCAGGGCCTGGCTTAGGAAAGCAGGCAACACTCGTCCATCGTTCAGGCGCATGCGCGGGCCATAAGTGTTGAAGATACGCACAATACGTGTCTCCAGGCCGTGGTGCATGTGGTAAGCCATGGTCATGGCTTCCTGAAAGCGCTTGGCTTCGTCGTAGCAACCTCTCGGGCCCACCGGATTCACATTACCCCAGTAATCCTCTTGCTGTGGGTGCACCAGTGGGTCACCGTAAACTTCCGAAGTGGAGGCGATGAGCATCCGGGCATTCTTCGCTTTAGCCAACCCAAGCAGGTTATGCGTGCCCAAAGAGCCCACCTTCAGCGTCTGAATCGGTATCTTAAGGTAATCGATCGGGCTTGCCGGCGAGGCGAAATGGAGGATATAATCCAGTTCGCCCGGTACGTGTACAAACTTGGACACATCGTGGTGGTAAAACTCGAAGTGCTCCAACTTGAACAGGTGTTCAATATTCTCCAGGCTGCCCGTGATCAGGTTATCCATGGCAATTACATGGTAACCTTCTTTTATAAATCTATCACATAGATGTGAGCCAAGAAACCCTGCCCCACCTGTAATGAGTACTTTTTTCATTGTCATTTATACAATCTCCTTTTCCTGCTGAACCTGTTGCTTTATACCGATTCCGTAGTAGGTAAAGCCTTTCTCACGCATGTCTGCGGCCTCATAGATGTTTCTACCATCAAAGACCACTTTATCTTTCATTAGCTTGCTTACCACGTTAAAGTTAGGGGAGCGGAACTCCGGCCATTCTGTAACCAGTAGCAGCGCATCTGCGTCGATCAGTGCCTCGTACTCATCTTTGCCGTACTCGATGGTGTCTCCAAGTGTGTGTCTGGCCTCTTTCATGGCCACCGGATCATAGGCACGCACCTTAGCACCCCGCGCCAGCAGCTTCTCTATGATCACCAGCGAAGGAGCCTCCCGCATATCGTCAGTCTTCGGTTTAAAAGAAAGCCCCCATATAGCGAAAGTCTTACCGGTAAGGTCCCCGTTAAAGTGCTTCTCTATTTTATTGAACAGCACTGACTTCTGGTTCTCATTTACCTGCTCAACAGATTTAAGCACCTTCATCTCGTAGCCGTTGTCCTCGGCTGTTTTGATCAGCGCCTTTACGTCTTTCGGGAAGCACGAGCCACCGTAGCCGATACCCGGGTAAATAAACTTGTTGCCAATGCGGGCGTCAGAGCCTATGCCTTTGCGCACCATGTTCACATCAGCCCCCATGATCTCGCACAGGTTGGCGATATCATTCATGAAGCTGATCTTGGTGGCCAGCATAGAATTGGCTGCATACTTAGTCATTTCTGCAGAAGGGATATCCATGAAGATCAGCGGATGGCCGTTCATCAGGAATGGCTTGTAGAGCTTTTTCATTACTTTCTCAGCCTTCTCAGAGGATACTCCCACTACAATGCGGTCAGGCTTCAGGAAGTCATCAATGGCAGCTCCCTCTTTCAGGAATTCGGGGTTAGAGGCCACATCAAAGGCGATGTCGACTCCCCTGGCTTCCAGCTCCTGCTCAATGGCCTGGCGTACCTTCTGCGCTGTGCCAACCGGTACCGTGCTCTTAGTTACCACTACCATGTAGTCGTTCATGTTCTGGCCAATGCTTCTTGCCACTGCCAGTACGTGCTTCAGGTCCGCTGAGCCATCCTCACCCGGAGGCGTGCCCACAGCGATGAAGGCGGCCTCGCAGCCGCAGCTATTTATAACCGAGGCCAGGTCGTTAGAGAAGGTAAGGCGTTCTTTTTGCGCATTGCGTGCCACCATCTCATCCAAACCCGGCTCATAGATCGGCAGGATGCCGTTCTTCAGGTTTTCTATTTTTTTATCATCAATATCTATGCAGGTCACATCGATCCCCACCTCCGCAAAGCAGGTTCCTGTCACCAGGCCCACATATCCCGTACCAACTACAGCTATTCTCATAGGTTAAACTTTTGGGTAAGACTACAAATTTATGTTTTTATCTTAATATCACTTAATACTAGCCGGTAAAGATTATTACTCAGCCATATATTTCTTCCACCAATACTGAAATACAAGTATACTCCATATTTGTAAATATGCTGTGGCACTGCTACCATTCAGCAAATCATTGCGCAACTTCCTAACCTGTTGCATTTCAAAAACACCCTGCCTTAGTATAAAGTCATCAGCCAGCAGATCATTTACTAAATCCTTTGCCTGTACTCTTAATAAACTATTCAGCGGAACTTCAAATCCCTGTTTCCCTCTTTTAGTTAGTTCTGGAGGCAACACACTATTAAAAGTATCGAGCAATATGCGTTTTCGCTTTACTCCCTCTATCTTGGAAACATCAGGTAGCGAAAAAGCAAACTTAACGACCCGATGATCTAGAAAAGGACTTCTGATCTCCAAGCCGTTCGCCATGCCCATCAGGTCTATTTTTGGCAACATATCATTTGCCAGCACTAGATTCCAATCGGCACAAAGTACGCTATTAATACTATATGGTTTTTTATCCAAGCAATCAAGCAAGCGGCTTTTACGTGCAAAGTATAACCTGTTGGCTGCTGCACTTCGGTTTTCGGGCTTCAGTAGCATGAGTGCTTCTGTTTCCTTTTGCCAGGTAGCCCAAAACCAATAACGATCCCGTATCGGCAGGTTTGCTCCTTCAGCAAAGCGCTGTAGTTGTCTTACCTTGTTTGCAGTAAAAGAGTTTCTTGATTTTGGCAGAACATCCCATAAAAATTTAAGTTGTTTAACTGCACTTGCACTGCCCCCGCCTGCTAATACCTTATATTCAGCGAGATGCTTATTATAACCGCCAAAAAGCTCATCGGCACCATCCCCTGATAACGCTGCCTTCAGCTCCTGCCCAACATGTTTACTTAAAGCATAAACGGCAAGTGCGGACGAGTCAGCAAAGGGTTCACTGAAATGATCGAGCGTACTAAACAAATTATCGTATAACTCCTGCCCTGTTAACAGCACCTCGGTGTGTTTGGTATTGTATTTCCGTGCCACTAACCGGGCATATTGGGTTTCATCGTAATAAGGCTGCTCCGGAAACCCCACAGAAAAAGTTTTCAGGCCTTCAACCTGCTTCGAGGCAAGGGCAACTACTACCGAGGAATCTATTCCGCCACTTAAAAAAGCTCCAACAGGCACATCAGCAACAAGCCTGTCTGATACAGCCTGTTCCATAAGTTGCCTCAGTTTTGCCTGTTGTTGTTTATACGTTAGTAAATTATGTGATGCCTTTTCAGGGTCAAAAGGTAGCCGATACCACATGCTATTGTGCACCTTGCCATTCTTGATCAGGAGGGAATGGCCAGGCAGCAGTTTTTTTACTCCTTTGATCATACTGGCAGGGGCCGGCACGTAAGTGAGCTGCAGGTACTGATACAATGAAGTATAATCAAGTTCACGTGGAACCCCAAGCTCGAACAAGGCACCAAGTTCTGAACCGAACATAAACCTGTCGGCATCTTTGTAGTAGAGGAGCGGTTTCTCACCGGATCTGTCTCGGGCCAGGAATAGGCTTTGCTGCTGAGAATCATAAATTGCCAATGCAAAGAACCCGCGCAGTTTTTTCAGAAACTCCTGCCCTTCACGCTTATACAACTGCAAAACCACCTCCGTGTCAGAGGACGTAGTAAACTGCACACCTTTTACCTGAAGTTCTTCCCGCAGCTTTTGATAATTAAATATTTCTCCGTTCAGCACAATGGTGCAACACCCCTGAGGGTCTGTAAAAGGCTGATCCGCATTGGGTGAAGGGGCAATAATGGAAAGTCGGCGGTGGGCAAGGCCGATGGGCCCATGCAAAAACAGGCCAGCCGCATCAGGCCCGCGGTGCTGTAAGGCTCCGGAAGCTGCCTGCAACTGCTGCTGCATAACTTTTCCACTCTCCGAGAAAGCAAATACTCCTGTTAATCCACACATAACTACTTGTAAAGTTAAGCTTTCTGTTTTACTGTTGGCATATTACCAGGATACCGCCCCTAAATTTTGACGTAGGACTAGCCGCATTTTAAGTAAATTAAACAACCTCTGCCCCCTTTCAAAGTATATTTAAAACAGACACACCCTAATTCCTATGAAACCAGAATGGTTGGATACGAAGGAGTATCCTTTTAAATCGCACTATCTACAGTTGGAAGCTGGTAAAATGCATTACATTGACGAAGGCAAAGGAGCCCCGATTGTAATGATACATGGTACCCCCGCCTGGTCTTTCGTGTACCGAAATCTGATAAAGATCCTCCGCAAAAAATACCGGTGCATTGCCATGGACATGATAGGTTTCGGTCTATCGGATAAGCCCGATAACTTTAGCTACAAGCCCCGGGCTCATGCAGCTAACTTTGAGAAACTAATGGAGCACTTGCAGCTAAAGGATATTACCCTGTTGGTGCATGATTTTGGAACTCCAATTGGCCTTGCGTACGCTATTAAATACCCGGAGAACGTACAGCGCATCGCCATGATCAACTCCTGGACATGGTCCTTGTCAAAGCACCAGACCTTTACCAAAACCAGCAAATACCTGGTAGGTCCTTTAGGCAAATTCCTGCACTCCAAGCTCAATGTATCTGCTCACACGCTGGTTAACGAGTTGTTCGGGAACGAGGACAAGGTGCCAGAGCCCATTAAGGAGCATTATGTAAAGGCTTTAGGAAACCCTAACCAGCGCGTTAGAAAGCTAGCTTGTGCACGCGAACTTGTGGGTGTAACCAAATGGTATGAGGAATTGTGGCAACAACGAAAAAAGATACAGGATATCCCGACACTTATACTTTGGGGAGAACGAGATAAACTGATTAAGATAGAAGCACTTCAACGCTGGAAAAAATTCTTCCATGAAAGCTACGTTATTCATTTTGAAGATGGCGGGCATTTCCTGCAGGAGGATAACGCTGAGGAAGTAGCAAACTATGTAAGCAATTTTGTGAAGGAAGAGCAGAAAAAACGCCACTTAGTAGATCAACATTAATTATTAACCTTAAACACATTAACAATCCGCTTTATTATGAAAACAGAAAAGGCCAAAGAAGAGGCAATATTACGAGCCTACCAAACTACTGAAGAAGCGAACCAGACCCAGGAAGAGCTTTTACACATGAAGGAACAAGCAAAACTATCTTCAGACAAGTCGCAGTTGAATGAATCGCCAACAAATGTAATGCGGTCATGGCAACACCTCAGGAACCTGGATCAGGACCTGGCAGAAAAAAAATATAGCGACCTGCCCGAAGATGCTCAAAAACCCAAGAAAGAAAAAGAATAAGCAAGTATATGAGTAAACCTTTAAGT
The DNA here is from genome assembly GCF_051904785.1 of Pontibacter sp. MBLB2868. Taxonomy (NCBI): domain Bacteria; kingdom Pseudomonadati; phylum Bacteroidota; class Cytophagia; order Cytophagales; family Hymenobacteraceae; genus Pontibacter; species Pontibacter sp. MBLB2868. The sequence goes on from NZ_CP196710.1 coordinate 3,216,218, forward strand.
GAAAATAACCCACCTTATAGAACAGGCGCTGTGGCAATACGCGCCTGTTTTTGCTTTAAAATATTTTACCCGGATTCAATATGCCATTTGGGTCGAAGAGCTGTTTAATTCCCCGCATTAACTTCAGCTGCACTTCATTTAAGGCAATGTTAATATAAGGCTTTTGAACCAGGCCTATACCATGCTCCCCAGATATGGTTCCGCCAAGACCAACACAAAGCCTGAAGATCTCCCTTATACCTTCCGGAAGTTTGTACTTCCAGTCTTCATCGCTCATATCACCCTTCACAATGTTTATGTGCAGATTGCCATCGCCAGCATGCCCATAACAAACTGATTTGAAATTATACTTCTCGCCAATTTCCTTTACTCCCTTCAAAAGCTTCGGCAACTCGGCCCGCGGCACTACAGTATCCTCCTCTTTATACACGGAGTTACTTTTGACAGCATGCCCTACGTTACGCCGCAAGTGCCATAGTTCAGCTTTTTGTTTTTCACTATCCGCTACCAGAATCTCACCCACATCATAAGTTTCAAGCACTTCATATACCTGCTCTGCATCCTTGAACAACAGCTCCATGTCTTTGCCATCCATTTCTATTAACAGATGTGCCTTTATATCTTCAGGTAAGTTCAGGTTGAGGTTCAGGTATCTGCTGGTCCACTCTATAGCGTCCCGTTCCATAAATTCTAAAGCCGATGGCACTATGCCAGCTCTAAATATATGAGATACAGCAGCACAGGCCTCTTCCTCATCTCGGAACGGCACAAGCATTACCAGCGTCTGGCCAGGGTAAGGTATCAGCTTGAAAACGATCTTTGTAATCACTCCCAGAGTCCCTTCGCTGCCTATCATTAACTGCGTCAGGTTATACCCGGTGGCATTTTTAAGCACATTTGCACCTGTCCAGGTAATTTCACCGGTAGGCAGCACCATCTCAATATTTAAAACATAATCTTTTGTAACGCCATACTTTACAGCCCTGGGGCCTCCACTGGACTCACTCAGGTTGCCTCCTAAAAAGCTGCTCCCCCTGCTTGATGGGTCAGGCGGGTAAAAAAGTCCTTTGGCGATAACTGCTTCCTGAAAGACCTGGGTAATTACTCCCGGCTCCACGGTAGCCTGCAGGTTACGCTCATCAATCTGAATAATTGCATTGAGGCGTTCAGTAGAAAGCACTACCCCTTTATGCACAGCAAGCGCGCCGCCACTCAGGCCAGTACCCGCACCTCGTGGTGTTACAGGAATAAAATTTTGATGGCAGTACTGTAAAATACGGCTTATCTCTTCCGCGTTAGCTGGTTTAAGGACTATCTCAGGTTCATAGCGCAGGTCTTCGGTTTCATCGTGCGAATAGCGCAGCATCTCATCAGAAGCTGCGGGTAGAAGCACATACGCTGAACCAACAATGGCAGTGAGCTCCTCTATAACCTGGGGTGTAACTGAGTTAAATTTCATTTTTAAAAAGGAGAGCTAATGTGTAAATTAGCAAGTAGATATATTTTAATACCCTTACTTTTCTAAATTACGCTTTGAAAACACATTTTACTACTTCCGCCTTATTTATCTTTTTCCTGCTTGTAATGGCCTCCTGCCAGTCATCTCAACCAGTTTTCAGCAAATATGGCGAAGAGTACAAAACTGCCAGAGAAATTGCCGAGGCGAAGCGGCAGGAACGCAAAGCCAAACGCCTGGCCCGCAGAAACGGGGAAAGTCAGAACACTATTGCTTCGAAGGGTAAAAAGCACCGTGTTCCCCGCAACCTGGACAAGCAGGTAGAGTTAGTCGTAAAGGCTGCACGGTCTTATACGGGCACACCCTATAGGTGGGGAGGCACAACGCGAGCAGGGATGGACTGCTCAGGCTTACTTTGCACTTCCTTTCAAAGCATTGATGTCATTTTACCCCGTACATCTAACGAGCAAAGCAGGTATGGCAGCGAAGTAAAACTCAAAAACATCAAAGAAGGTGATTTAGTTTTCTTTGGGGCAAACAGAAACAGCAACGACATAACCCATGTAGGCATGGTAACGGAAGTGATCAGCGATAAAGAGATCCGTTTTATTCATGCCTCTACTTCATTGGGCGTAATAGAGAATAATTTATACTCTGATTATTACCAACGTATTTTCATAAAAGCCGTAAGACCCCACAATTTCTTAGGCAGTACTACATATTCTTTAGCCGATTAAGGAACTTCTATATTTAACATATTCCTAACATTAATTACCTATAACATACGTACTTAAAAGCTAGTAAAAGCTATTGTTAATCAACTAGTTATAAGTACTATGAAACTTTTTTACACTACTTTATTTCTGTGCCTGACCTTTTTGCTTCCAGTAAAAATGGTATCTGCACAGGGAACCACGACTGCCGCCATGAACGGAGTTGTACAAGATCAGGATGGTACAGCTCTACCTGGAGCAACTGTCATCGCTGTTCATACTCCGACAAACACACAATATGCAGCGGGTACCAATACCGAAGGACGCTATAACTTTCAGAACATGCGTGTTGGCGGCCCCTACACCGTAACCGTAAGGTATGTGGGCTACCAGGATAAGGTAACTGAAAACATTAACCTGGGCCTTGGTCAAAACCTTACAATAAATTTCTCGCTTAACCCAAGCAGCCAGACGCTGGGCGAAGTAGAAGTTGTGAGCAAGAGAGATGACCTGATCAGTATTGACCGGACTGGTGCGGCAACAAACGTATCTACCGAGCAAATTGACGCATTGCCTACCATTTCAAGAAGTTTACAGGATTTCACCCGTATTACGCCTCAGGCATCCACTGCTGGCTCAGGAATATCGTTTGCGGGCCAAAATAACCGCTTCAATAACTTCTCTATAGACGGTACTGTAAACAACGATGTATTTGGCCTTTCCAGCACCGGTACAAACGGTGGACAAACCGGCGTGCAACCTATCTCTTTAGATGCAATTGAGGCAATTCAGGTTGTAATTGCCCCTTTTGATGTTCGCCAGAGCGGTTTTACAGGTGGTGGTATTAATGCCATTACCCGTAGTGGCTCTAACAAGTTCACAGGATCAGCTTATTACTTTGTTAACAATGAAGACTTCGTTGGCAAAAGCCCTGACGATGAAAGGACAAAACTACCAGAATACAGAGATTATCAGGCTGGGTTCAGGGTAGGTGGACCGATCATCAAAAACAACCTCTTCTTCTTTTTAAATGGCGAAAAGACAAACAGAAACTCTCCTCTTCTTTTTGAGCCCGGAACTCCAAGTTCAAATATATCCGTTGAGGAGGCTAACAGGGTGTTAGCAGTCGCTAACCGTTTGGGCTATGACCCCGGTAGTTTCAGAAGTATAGAAGACAAAACAACAAGTGAAAAGATTTTTGCTCGCCTGGATTGGAACATCACCAATAATCATCAATTAACTGTCCGTCATAGTTATGTGCATGCAGAAAATTATGATAACAGCAGAAGCCCTAACGCACTACGTTTTGCAAACAACGCTGAGTTTTTCCCCAGCACTACAAACTCAAGTGTTATACAGCTTAGAAGCCAGTTCGGCAACCAGTACGCCAATGAAGCACTTATTGGCTACACCCGGGTTCGTGATGATAGAGGTATAGTTGGAGATCCGTTCCCTAGTGTTACACTAAGGCTCTCTGGCGGTAGAACGATAGCACTGGGTAGTGAGCCGTTTTCGGTACAGAACCAGCTAGACCAGGACGTATTTACGGTTACTGATAATTTCAACATCTTTTTAGGTAAACACACCATCACTTTAGGTACACACAACGAATTTTATAAAACTTTTAACCTGTTTATCAGGCAAGAATTTGGTGCCTATGAATACAATTCCATAGATGCCTTCGAAGCTATTGGCACTCCGGCAGAAGAAGCGCCATCGGCTTTTTTTAGGAATTACTCCAGAACGGATGTCCGGCAACAAGGTGCTGAATTTACAGCGTTTCAGCTCGGGTTTTATGCTCAGGATGAATATGCTGTTATGAAAAACCTGAAGTTAACAGCAGGTATACGATTGGATATACCAACATTCAATGATGACCCTCCTGCCAACGATGAGTTCAACGAGGCATTTGCTGACCGCGGACTTGCCACTGACAAAACACCAGGGGCTCAGTTTATGGTTTCTCCAAGGCTCGGTATAAACTGGGATGTATTTGATAACAGCTCCACCCAGGTACGCGGTGGTTTGGGTGTATTTACCGGTAGAGCACCTTTTGTCTGGATTGCAAATCAGTATACCAACACAGGCCTCTTGCTCGGAAGCGTCTCCCTTACTTCCGGCCCTACGCTCTCACAAATAAGATTTGAGCCTGATCCTGCCGCTCAGCCTAATGCCTCCTCTCTGGGACTATCTGACAGGACAGCTGAGATAAATATTACCGACCCAGACTTCAAGTTTCCACAGTTGTTTAGAGTAAATGCAGCCGTAGACCAAAGGCTAGGCGGTAACTTTATTGCCACCTTAGAAGGTATTTACTCTAAGAACTTAAATAACATTTATTATCAGAACCTCAATTTAGAGCAAACCGGCACCTTGAATGGTGCAGATAACAGACCTGTTTTCAGTAGAATACAAGGCAATAATTTCCAGGATATCATTTACCTCACTAATACAAGTGATGGGTATGCTTATAGTTTTACCGGCCAGATACAGAATAACTTTATCGGGTCCGGTTTTTCAGGATCTGTTGCCTATACCTACTCCCGTGCTAAAGATGTGAACCCAGGTAACTCCAGCCAGGCGCGCTCCAACTGGATAAACGTGAACCAGGTAAACGGCCTTAATAATGTAGATGCTGCTTTTGCTGATAATGATATCCGCTCAAGAGTAGTGGCGGCGCTATCTTATACACTTAATTATTTTGGATTCGCTTCCACCACTATATCAGCGTTCTATAATGGACAGTCAGGCTTACCGCTTTCTTACATTTATAATGGCGATGTTAACAGCGATGCAGGAAGGACCAATGACCTCATTTATATACCTAGAGATGCATCTGAGATAAACCTTGTACCAATCACAGACCGCAGCGGCAACATAGTACCCGGCTCACTCACTCCGGAAGAGCAATGGATGGCCTTGGACGCTTTTATTTCAGATAACGACTACCTAAGTTCGAGAAGAGGGCAGTACGCGGAACGCAACGGTGACCGCTTGCCCTGGACAAATCAAGTGGACTTGAGGCTCATACAGGAGTTTAAGCTGAGCCAGGCAGAGAATACCCATAAGTTACAAATCACTTTTGATGTGTTTAACTTTACCAACCTCATCAACAAAGACTGGGGCAGACAATATTCTGCTACTTTTAACGCTTTCCAGGCAATTGACTTTGTTGGCTACGAACCTGGTACCACAACTCCTCGCTTTAACTACACTGGCAGGGGCCTATCTGACGGAAACCCATACTTTGTAAATGATTTCACGTCCAGGTGGAGAGGACAGTTAGGCCTCAGGTATATCTTCAATTAAGTTTACAGTAGCTATAAAACAGAAGCGCCTCCCGGATACTGGGAGGCGCTTCTGTTTTATGATAAAGCTAATTACTTCTTAACTTCATACTGACCAGAGTTATTCTTTTGAACAACTACAGAAAGGGTGACAGTAGAACCACTATATACTTTATAGTTCAATCTATATTTTACACCTTTTTTAGGATTAGGGAATTGATGCTCTGCAAAAGCTAAAAGAGCTTTTATGATCTCATCTTGGCTCCAATAACGGTCATCGCCCTGTGTTTGAGTGTAAAAGCTGCTATACTTGGCTAAATTTTCTCTATTTGTTGCTGTACCATAAGTTGGGTTAGTATTAAACTCACCAATCCAATCATAGTCAGCATTAGTCAGAGCATAATCAACTGTAAAGTCAACATTCCACTCATTTTGAATTTTGTTAAATTTAAGTGTTACAGATTTCGTTACATCAGAATCTACGATAGTCCATTTTGTACCATCAAAACCCACAGCAGCAACTTTCTGAGATACACCACCACTGTAATATGCGTAATTTACGTACTGCACATCACCAACTTCAGCACCAAACACATTGTTTGTTAAGAACTTGTTGAAGTACTCTCCTAGAACATCATTATCAGAAGAGTTGAAATCAGAGCGTTTACCAACAGATGCGTAATCCTCTGGAGTTACATAGTAGATGTTTATCCAGGTACCATCTTTTTTGTAGAAAGAATCGGTTACGGTTACTGTTTTCCCATTTAGATAGTAGTCAAACGTAAAGATCACTAATTGATTCTCAGGAGCATCTGGATATTTGTAGTTCAAAAACTCAATCATATCATCAGAAGAGTTAAAGTTATCATACTTTCCATCTCCTGTTACATCGTAATCTTCTGCTACAGCTGTGTATTTAGTCGAAACTGCAACTGTTGTAGTAATACCTGGATACAACTGCTGATTAAATGTTACAAAAGCGTCAGCACCATTACCTAAGTGAGGGTACTTTTTTGCAAGTATAGTAGGGATGTATTGAATTGCTTCATCTTCTGTAGCAAAGTAAAACTTTGTTGTGATATAAGCCGGAACATCCTTCAATAATTTATAATCTGCAGCAGATAGCGTAGTAACAACATCTGTTTCATCGCTTTTCTCTGCAACAACTTTATCCAATTCATCATATACGTCTTCCATTGGATCACAAGCTGTGAAAATCAACGTAAGAGCTGATAGTATATATATTATCTTTTTCATCTAAGTTTCAATTAGAAGTTAATTTTTAAGCCTGTTGTCCAGGTTGTACCATTACCGAAGTATACTTGTGTATTTGTGACATCATTGAACTTTTCACCAGTTTCTGGTCTAGTACCGAATCTTGCAAAAGCATCAGAAATGTACTCAGTATTGAACAGGTTGTTCACAGTGGCATACAGTGTACCATTCAGGCCTGCAAATTTAAATTTAAATGAAGCATTCGCATCGAACACAGAGTAATCTGGAACTGACCAAGGAGTCATACCAGGAGTTGTAAGGTCAGTTGGGTTGAAGTCTGCATTGAAGTTTGCGAAGTAGTTATAATCAACACCAAGCTTCAATTCAGTTGTAACATTTACATCCAAGCCAATAGCAGCAGTTGTCTGTGGAGAGTCACCAACTTTCTGGCCTGCCATGTAAACAGCTGGAACTTTACCTACCTCTACTTGATTCTCGTCGAAAACTTTAGTTTCGCCAAGATCATTTAGCCAAGTCCAGTCTCCTACAGAAACCATACCTTTTAAGCTAACTGTCTTGATAGGGTTGTAAGCAAAGTCAACTTCTACACCTTGATGAAGTGCGTCTACGTTCAGAAGGTTTGCAAAATATCTTGAACCGTCTTGTCCTTGGAATGATTTCGTAAATGATCTGTCTCTCCAGGTAGTTCTGTACAGGTTTACGTTCGCAGATAGCTTTGCAGTCCTATAACCGTAACCCAGCTCGTAGCTAAGAATCTTCTCACGAACAGCCTCCTTGTTAACAACGTTCTCATTATTTAAGAACACTGAGTTGAAGAAAGGAGCTTTTTCAAAGTATCCTAAATTTGCGAACAAGTTATGGTTTTCAGTAAGGTTGTAATTAGCCCCCCCTTTAGTCTGGAATCCGAAGAAGTTAACTTTATCGCTCTTCTGCATCGGATCATCATTCTTGTACTTGAAGTAATCGATACGCTGATACGATGTATTTGAACCTGCTAGTGAAACAAAGGCTGCTAAAGGACCTGCTTTGTACTCACCCTGTAAGAAACCACCTTCCCACAGCACGATACCTTCGTTATAGAAACCAATCTTATCGCCTTGGTCAGCTTTTTTGTTAGGGTTGTTGATGTCTCCGTTATCAAGTACATACTGACCACCCAATAAATTTCTAACTGAGTTGAAGTGGATACCTTTGTAGTACCTCAAGTCAGCACCTGCTAACAGATTGAAGTTCTGGCTTAGTGACTTTTGGTAGGTACTCAGGACACCGTACCATCTGTGGTCATTTCTGTTTGATTGCAGGTAACCAAGCGCTCTTCCATCTTCAGAATTACCATTTTCTTCTACAATTGCATCAAGATTAATTGGCTGGTATTTGTTATTACCAAATCTGTACTTTTCAAAATCTAAGCCTGCAGATGGAGAGTTATCGAATTCATTACCACCTGTACCAACTGATACATAAGCGGCAGTTGAAAGGAATGAAGTCTCGTCTATTGTCCAGTAGTGGTTAAGGGAGATCTGGGGCTTGTGGTAAAAGTTACCGCTAATAGTCTGAAAATCACCGTTAAGCACGCCCCAGTTCGGGTTGTAACGAAGACCCTGTGGCGCATCTCTGTACTCCTGAATTGTTAAGCGGTCGTAACGCTGAGCGTGATACTGTGGTGCACCAAAGCCAGTTAGGGATATCGTGTGCTTTTCGTTGATCAGCTTCGAAGCGTTAAAGAAGTAACTGTAAGCGTCGTAGTTAAGACCTTCTGCCCAACCATCGCCTTCAGTTTTAGAGCCTGATACAGCAAATGCCCAACCGTTTTCAGTTAAGCCAGTTGAATAAGAGAAAGCTGTTTTACTGTAACCATTACTACCAAGGCCTTGATAGATAGAACCGCCTTTTATAGCATCTGTTGTTTTAGTGATAATGTTAATAGTACCGCCTACTGAAGGTACAGCTACTTTAGAGGCACCAAGACCCCGCTGAACCTGCATTGCCTTCGTAACATCTGTTAAACCAGCCCAGTTAGACCAGTAAACTTTACCACTTTCCATATCATTTACAGGCACACCATTGATCATAACAGCAATGTTAGCACTCTGGAATCCACGAAGGTTAATTCGGGAGTCACCGTAGCCACCACCAGATTTAGTAGCATAAACACCAGGAGTAGATTTTAATAACTCTGGAAACTCCTGCTGACCTGCTTTTTCAACAATAATATCACTTGTAATTGTAGACATAGCTACCGGCGTTTCTCTTTCGATTGCATAGCTATTGGCAGTAATAAGAACTTCATTTAATGAATTTTCTGTAGCAGATAACGCTATAGTACCTAAGTTCTTAACTCCGTTCAGACCTGCAATAGACACTTCTTTCTGAATGTATCCAATGTAGTTTACTAAAATAGCCTTTGCATTCGCATCGTCTACTTTCATCGTGAAGGTACCATCCGCAGAAGCTGGGACAGCCTGGTTTGTGCCTTTAAGGACCACTGTTGCGCCAGGTAAAGGTTCTTTTGTTGTTGCGTCAACAATTTTGCCTTTTACAGTCCCCTGTGCGAACAAATCCTTTGGTGCTAAGCTAGTACATAGCATCAGCAGGAATAGACTGAGTAAATTGTACTTCATCTTAAATACTATTAGTGATTGGTTGGTTGATTTAATTTGGCGCAAAGATATAACCTCCTGTGAGTAAAGCACAACACTTCGTATTAAAAAAGAATAAAAACATTTCGAAAAAGGTTACAGAAACTTAACTGCCATTTCACCTCTTTTTTCACCATATACAAGATTATCAATCAATTGCAAATAACATCTGACCAATCCTCACATACTAACAATGCAATAAAATACAATTTCTCACTTTTGAATATTGCAGCTTATGAGTTACTTTATTAACTAAACTTTAGAAGTGCATTCGCTAAAAAAACGACAACTTAAAATTATTAAATAACAGACAATCTGCATATTACATTTATAATACAAAATTCATGTTACACCGTTGAAGTATAAATTTTCACTAACATGTTGTGTTATACAAGACTTACAACCCACAGCAAATATTGCAACTATCCATATACTCTTAACTTGATTTTATTATCTTTTTTTTCTTTATAAAATACACAAAATATAATTTAAGTCACATTGAGCACTATAAAGCCGATTTTCATTTATTAATTAAGTTATAAATAGCATTTTACTCCCCACTTATTTTATCTAAAACTGAACGTTATAGTTCAGCTGTTAAAAAAGCGAAGCACACTTTCTGCCTGTCTTCAAAACAAGCATATTAATCCAACTTACCCATTCTTTTCTATATGGGTCAAACATTTACAGTTGAGCAGCATCTAACTCCACATCGCTGCTGCCAAACAACGAGTCGGCAATTCTAAAATGCAATTTTAAAATACTGCTTTTAAAATTGCATTTTAGAATTGCCAATATTCGTCTATGCAAATGCAAAAAATCCGCTTTTTTTCACACCTTTTTAATCAATAACAAATGATACAAAGCAAATCCCAGACTAGATTACAAAACACTATATATCAAGTCAAAACACCCTTTCTCTACACTTACATTTGCTTAAACGGTTACACACTGAAGGTTAATAAATAAATAATATTGAAAGCGATTGTTAAATGAAAATACCGACTTACTTTTGCGTCAAAATCAATCAACCCCTTTATGAAAAATTTTTATAGTGCATTATGTCTAGCCCTAGCGCTGGTACTGTCAGTACAGTACAGCTGGGCACAAGGTAGCACCACGTCTGCGCTTAACGGCAAGATTGTCGATGAAAGCGGCATGGGACTACCAGGCGCAACAGTAGTTGCAATTCACACACCAACCAATACACAATATGTGGCTGGAACGAACGCAGATGGTCGTTACAATTTCCAGAACATGCGTGTAGGAGGACCTTACACTATCAAAACCAGTTATGTTGGTTATCAGGAACAGCGTACCGAAAACATCTACTTAAAGCTCGGACAAGCACTGAATCTGGATTTCAAATTAACTTCAGGCAACGTAAATCTGGGAGAGGTAGAGATTGTAAGCAAGAAAGACAATGTTATAAACATTGACCGTACAGGTGCTGCCACAAACGTTGCACGTGAACAAATCGAAAAATTGCCAACTCTAAGCCGTAGCATCCAGGATTTCACTCGCCTTACACCACAGGCAAACGGAAACTCTTTTGCTGGCCGTAGCAGTAGCTACAACAACACTACTATTGATGGTGCACTATTTAACAACTCATTTGGTCTGCAGTCCAACGTAGGTTCACAGACAAGTGCACAACCTATTTCTTTGGATGCTATTGAGCAGATTCAGGTAAACCTTGCACCTTACGATGTTCGCCAGGGTGGTTTTACAGGAGCTGGCATTAATGCCGTAACTCGCTCAGGTACAAACGAATTTACAGGCTCTGTGTATATGTTTGGCCGTAACGAAAATTTGGTTGGCCTTAAAGTAGGCGATACTGAAATGCCAAAGCAAGAGTTTTCGCTATCGCAGCGTGGTGTTCGTTTAGGCGGACCAATCATCAAAAACAAACTCTTCTTCTTTGCAAACTACGAGCAGGAAAGACAGTCATCTCCAGGTTCAAGCTTTATAGCTTCACGTCCAGGTTTGTCTGGCTCTAACGTTTCTGCAGCTGATGCTGCTCAGCTAGAGCAACTAAGCAAGTTCTTGAAAGACAAGTTCAACTACGAAACTGGTCCTTTTGAGAACTACAATATGGAGACTTATAACAATAAACTGAACACTAAGATTGACTGGAATATCAACAAAAACCACACTTTCTCTTTCAAGTACAATTACCTGAAATCATGGAAAGACATTCCAGCTTCTAACTCTGGCGCACCGGCAAACAACCGTCAGCCAAGTGTTACTTCGCTACCTTTCAAGTCTTCTAATTATGTTATCAACAACAACCTGAACTCATTTATTGGTGAGTTGAGCAGCCGTTTTGGTAACAAGTTCGCTAACAACCTGATCCTGGGTTACACTGGCTTCCGTGATTTCCGTGAGAGCCGTGGAGGTATTTTTCCACTTGTTGATATTGAAAATGGCAATAAATCAAGCTTAACAGCATTTGGTTATGAGCCTTTTTCAGCTAACAACGTCTTAGATTCTGATGTTTACCAGTTAAGTGACAACTTCTCTATTTTTGCTGGAAAGCATGTAATAACTCTGGGTACTTCTAACGAAGCTTATAAGTTTAAGAATGGTTTTGCACCTAACTATTATGGTCGCTACCGTTATGCAAGCCTACAGGATTTTTATGATGATGTAAATACCGGAACTGCAAAAGCAACAGAATACCAGTTACAGTACTCTGCTGTACCAGGTGGTTTCCCTTTTGCCATTATCAAGGCTATGCAGCTTGGTTTTTATGCTCAGGACGAATACGCTGTTACAAACAATTTAAAATTAACAGCTGGCCTTCGTGCTGACTTACCAATCTTCAATACTGACTTACTGTCAAACCCAGCTGTAGACGGCATGACTTTCCGTGACGGTGAGAAAATCAGCGTGGACAAAATGCCAGACACTAAAGTGCTTTGGTCTCCTCGCTTCGGTTTTAACTGGGATGTAAAAGGTGATGCTACTACTCAGGTTCGTGGTGGTACAGGTATCTTTACTGGCCGCGTACCTTTTGTTTGGATCTCTAACCAGGCATCAAACAACGGTGTTTTATTCGGTTCTTTCACTGACAAAAATCAGAATTACCCTTTCAACCCTGATGTAACTGCTAATATACCTCAAGGAGGAGCTGCTGCAGCATCTTATGGCTTAGCTGTTACTTCTCGTGACTTTAAATTCCCGCAAGTGTTCCGCAGCAACCTGGCTGTTGACCATCAGCTACCTTTCGGTATAGTTGGAACGCTGGAAGCGATCTATACAAAAGATGTAAACTCTGTTTATCATCGTAACGCCAACTTGCCTAACGCTACTGGTACTGCTAAAGGAGCCGATAACCGTGATATCTACTACCAGGTTGATGCAAACGGGAATCCGGTTTATGTAAAAGGAAAATTAGTAGCTGTTAACCGTATCAACTCAAATGTGAGCGATGCAGTTGTGATGGATAACACAAACAAAGGCTACTCTTATACTTTAACTGGCCAGTTACAGAAGAGCTTTACAAACGGTTTGTTTGCAAGCTTAGCTTATACTTACTCTGACGCACGTTCAGTAAATGACGGTGGTTCTATCGCTTACTCTATCTGGAGAGACAGACAAGTAGCTGGTGACCCTAACGATAACGTTCTTTCTTACTCTAACTACCTGACGAAGCACAGAGCTATACTGGCACTGTCTTACAAGAAAGAGTACATTGGTCATTTGGCTACTTCTATCTCAACTTTCTTTGAGGCTTCTTCTGGTAACCGTTTCTCTTATACTTACTCAGGCGACATAAACGGCGACGGTCTTACTTCTAATGACCTGATCTACATCCCAAGAAATGCTAGCGAGATCAACCTTGTTCCTGCAAACTCAAGCGACACACGTGAAGCTTCTGAACTTTGGAACCAGCTTGACGCGTATATTTCTCAGGATACTTACCTGAACTCAAGAAGAGGACAGTACGCTGAGCGTAACGGCGCTGAAACTCCTTGGACAACACGCATGGATGTTCGTTTACTACAAGACCTTTTCACTAATGTTGGTGGTAAGAAAAACACCCTACAGTTAAGCTTTGATATCTTTAACTTCGGAAACATGCTTAACAAGAACTGGGGTATTGTAGAAACTACAAACAGAACCAGCTTACTTAACTTCAACGGTTATACTGCAGATGGCAAACCGATGATTGCTTTCCCATATTTGAATGCCAGCACAAATACAGTACTTACTGATTCTTTCCGTGACAATACTAGTGATATCTCTCGCTGGAGAGCACAGGTTGGTATCCGTTATATCTTCAACTAAGCTTAACCACAGCTTTTACATAAAAAGGGGCAGCAATCGCTGCCCCTTTTTTCTTTTGTGCATTTTACACCAGCCTGTTTTGCAATTCAGAAAATTCCTCTATTTTTGTATGACTCAAAAGGGGGATTAGCTCAGCTGGCTAGAGCGCTTGCATGGCATGCAAGAGGTCATCGGTTCGACTCCGATATTCTCCACTAAAAAAAGGCAACCGATCAGGTTGCCTTTTTCGTTTCTGCCTTATGCCCTTCTACACTTACATCTTATACTCCGAAAGATCTGATCGCTATTATGTCGGAAGCTGTGAAAGTATGGAAATGCGTTTCCTTCAACATAACTCCGGCAGAAATCACTCAACCAAAGCAGGAGCTCCTTGGCAGTTGAAGCATACAGAGGAGCATCTAACTCGTTCTGCCGCAGTAAAACGTGAAACTGAGATCAAAAAGAAAAAGAGCAGAAAATATATTCAATGGCTTATTAGCTCAGCTGGCTAGAGCGTCCCGAATGCTTTCGGGAAGGTCATCGGTTCGACTCCGATATTCTCCACTATAAAAAGGCAACCACTTCGGTTGCCTTTTGTGATTCATACCTCCCAGATAGATCACAAAGTTCATAGCCTTCTCCCCCAGCAAATACTAATGTAGGGAAAAACAAACATGCCGCAAGTTTAGCGTCAGCACAACTTATGGCCACCTTTGATGCCAGTTTGTAACTGGCGTAATCCAAGTTTATACTTACGCCAGTTATAAACTGGCTCCACAACCTACCACCAGTTACTGCTGCACTCAAACTGGCGGTATAAATCAGGCGAAAGATTTTTACCTACAAGATTAGCAGTAAATAAGCATCAACTGTTTACTTGATCACACTACTCTTTACTATAAATGAGGAAATAATAATTCCTACCATTGTGGCGGAAATGGAGGTTATAAGCAAACTCCAGATCGCTTCTCGGTCCATGTTAAGAAACCCAACCCTTGCTGTAACTACCAATATACTGAAAGTGATTACAACCGGCCAATACATCCTCCAGGTGTCAGGGCTAGGCACAGATTTACTTTTTATCGTGTTGGGCAGACTCATCACTACACCTAAAATAAACAGTATACCTAGTACAGAACCTACTATATCCAACAGTTGATATAAGGGCACTGCCATATTCCCAATTGCCACCTCCCGCAATAGGAAAGGGAATAACTGAACCCCTAGTCCCCTTGTATGGGTAATACTGTCCCAGCACAAATGAGATGTCGCTCCAACTAACACAGACAGCATGACAACAAGGTAGTTTCTCTTAAAATAAGATTTCCAGTTGAAGCCGGTAAACGGCAAAAGGCGCCTTCTAAATGGTAGCGGCAGGTTTTGAATAAGTGGATCACGTACTACTCCATGAAAAAGAAAGGCAAGCACGACTCCTAGGGGTAAGTTAAACCAGAAAATGCCTTCCCAAGTATGACTTACTGTATTTCCGGGAGCCATTTTAAAGAACTTTTCGAAATCAGGGGCCATACTGCCAATAACTAAACCTGTTGTAGAAACCCATTTTCTGGGCAAAGTGGTGAGTGGCAGTACGATGGCTGGATGCGAAAAAGTAAAAGGCATTTTTGAAATAAGTTTAGCTTGGTTTTGCTAAAGTGCGACTACAACTAACCTGTAGCTATGCTAGAGCAGGTTCAGATTTGAATGAACGAATTAGAATTAATTTGAATGCTTTGCAAAGTGGAGCCATATTTTGCCCCACTTTGCAAAGCACTTGCACTTAAATAAACAACCCTTCAACAGACAGGTAACGCTCACCTGTATCATAACAGAATGTAAGTATCTTTGCACCGACCGGCACCCCTTCTCCTATTTTCTTACTGACGGCAGCCAAAGATGCTCCTGAAGAAATACCGATAAAGATGCCTTCTTCCCGGGCAGCCCGCCTTGTAAAATCAAATGCTTCGTCACGCTCCACCTGAATTACCCCATCCAGAAGCGAGGTATCCATTATCTGAGGAATAAAACCTGCACCAATCCCCTGAATTGGGTGAGGACCAGGTTGGCCGCCACTTAATACTGGTGAATCGGCAGGCTCCACAGCAAACACTTTCAGGGCAGGAAAATGTCCTTTAAGCACTTTCGCTACGCCTGTTATATGCCCCCCTGTACCAACACCAGTTATAAGATAGTCTACTCCTTCAGGAAAGTCCTGCAATATCTCCTGTGCTGTGGTTTCAATATGAATCTGCACATTCGCCTCATTGTCGAACTGCATCGGCATCCAGGCTTTATCGTTTTCTGCTACCATCTCCCTTGCTTTTTCAATAGCACCTTTCATCCCTTTTTCACGAGGAGTAAGCTCTAGCTTAGCCCCATAGGCAGCCATTAGCCTTCTGCGTTCAATAGACATGGATTCAGGCATCACTAAAATAATATCATAGCCTTTTACAGCCGCTACCATGGCTAGGCCTACACCTGTGTTTCCGGATGTCGGTTCTATAATAATGCTATTCTCCTTCAGTAGCCCGCGTGTCTCTGCATCTTCGATAATGGCCAGGGCAATCCTGTCTTTTATACTTCCCCCCGGGTTACTTCGCTCAAGCTTCATCCACACTTCCGCATCCTTATTAAACAGGTTGTTTATGCGCACATGAGGCGTATTGCCAATGGTGCCTAATATTGTTTCTGCTTTCATTTTGTATCGTATATTCAGTTAAATCGAAAAATTCAGAACGTCATCCGGTTCAGATGCTTGCCTTACTCTTATCTGCGGACGGTGGTATACCCGTGAGTAAGGCGGTACACTTTCTGTAAGCCACACATTTCCTCCTATTATACTTTCTTTGCCAACCACAGTTTTGCCGCCTAGAATGGTTGCACCTGCATAGATCACCACATGATCTTCTATAGTAGGATGCCGTTTAGTGTTAACCATTGCTTTTTCTACGCTCACTGCTCCCAGCGTAACACCCTGATATATTTTCACATGGTTACCTATAACAGCTGTTTCTCCGATCACTATACCTGTTCCGTGGTCAATGCAGAAAGCGTTCCCGATCCGGGCTTTAGGATGGATATCAATACCCGTTTTAGCATGCGCATACTCAGAGAGCACACGGGGCAACAGTGGCACCTGGTTCTGGCATAACAGATGGGCAACTCGGTAAACAGCAACAGCATAAAAACCGGGATATGTCCGGATCACTTCTTCCACACTGGTAGCAGCCGGATCCCCTGCTTCAATGGTCGCGGCATCTTCCATTAACTGTTGATATACTTGCGGAAGCGCATCGAAGAAAAGCCTGGTAATAACTCCTGGGGGCTGAACAAGCCGTTCTTGTAACCTAAGCAGAAGAAACTCCAGGTCAGACTGCAGCTTGTCCATGTAAGCCTGAACTTCAGCTGCTGTTTTAAACGTCTGCTCAGAAAGTGGCGGAAAAAGCAATTGCAACAAGCCATCGAGAAAAGTGCAGCTCAACGACCTGGGCACGATGTGCATCGCCTGACGGTGTTTGGAAGCCAGATATTCTATAAAAGGTTTATTATCGAAAGCCATAAATCCTCATTACTATAAGTTCTTATTAACTAATGTTAACAGAATAAGTTTGCATAGGAGCACAAAAAACAAAAGCGCCTGCGTTGTGGTACGCAGGCGCTTTTACTACTAAATTCGGTGTACGTTAATCTTCACAATGTGGTACGCCCATCTCTCCGTTATTATACTTATCAAGCGCTTCGGCCCAATCAGTTAGGTCATCCCGGTCATACTCTCCCCACGACTCCTGGCCGTAAGTGGCATGTAAAAAGAAATCTTCTGCCATTTTATATTCATTGCTTACCGGGCTTATACTAGCTCCTGACAACATGTTTAGTTGTGCAGCAATAAACTGGTGCGCCAGTATCAAATAAGTATTCCCTTTTTTAGGAGGAGTGTTCAGAATTTTCATATAAGAAATTCCTGTTCCATAAAAATTATCTATTTCCTCAATCTCTCCCCAAGTGGCATCATAATGTTTTGAATCCGGTCCATGGTTTTTCCAATAGCCCTGGGTTCTTGTACAGCCTTCCAGCGGTGGATTAGGTACCATCGTTTCTCTGCAGAAAACGATATTGTCAATTGCACCAGATCCAACAGATGCATTAACACCATCCAGAACCACGATCAGCTTTTTAGCATTTGCAACGTTAAGTGTAACCGTTTGAACACTCCCCTCCTCTTCGTATGCTGTAAGCGGGAAAGTATAAGAAGCATTATTTGCATCAATTACCTTTACATAAGAGCTGTTTTCTACAACATGGTTCTTATCAATGTCTACCACCTGAATGGTTTTTAACATCACAGAACCTTCTATAGAACTAAAATCCAGCTCCATTGTAGCACCCCACGCATTGTCACTAGGATCAGAATATTTATATCCTTGCGCATCTAATCCGTCCGGATCTGCCGCAACCTGCTCAGGAGTATACTGATTAGCGATCAACATATTTCCTAATTGATCTGGTACTCCTAGATCATGTCCATCATCACCGGTGTGTACTCTCGCATCGTAAACTCTGGCTACATTTACACTGGTATATTCATCACTTGTTACACCCTCTGCTCTTTTCTTAGCAAATATCCCTACAGTGCCGTAATCTCCTGAAACTTGTGTTATCGGGAAGTCGGTTGCTGAGAAACTCTCAAAATCTATCGTGTAACAATTATTTTCCATTAAATTTTTTCCAGTATTAGCCGAGAAGTCCGGGTTGATTTCTTCGTCGTTCTGGCAACCGAAAAGCAATAGTGCACTAAGGCATACTGCACCTAATTTTGTCAGATTTTTAATCATAATTTTGTTTTCATAGTTTTAAAATTTCATACAATTCAAAGGTGGCACAAAATGGTGCCCACCGCTATACAAAGATTTAGCGGACCGTGGATCAAATAATTTAGAGGCGGAATTTTAAACTCTTTAAAGAGCTGCCAAATGTTAAGAGGGTGACCCTAACATGGCACACACAAAAAATGGTGGTAGTATCTGGTACAATTACTATACTGCGTTCATAAAAAAAAGTATACAAAAAAAATTGGTTTACAGCAAAAAGTGCTATAAACCAATTTATATTTACTTAATTAAGGCTCTTAACTACGGCAGAATTCAATAACATCAATAGCGCCTGATCCGCCTTTATTTTTAGACTCAAACGTGATGCGCACCTTTACAACGCCCGGTGTATTCTCAGTATTCAGGCGAGTAGCACCGTAGGCACCTGTCACAGGCAGCTTCAAAGTTTTAATTACTTTTCCGCTGCTATCAAGCATTTCAAGTTTAGAATTTGCTTCATCTTCTGTTATATCCAGCACATGAATGCCTTTTAAAGTAATGCTTCCCATAGCAGAGAAGTCTAGTTCCAGGCGGCTACCCTGCTCATAGATAGCAACATCTTTTCCGTTTGCTTTACCTGCTGCTAATATATTGCCCATTGGCCTGATAGCATCAGGATTAGGAGTTCTGAACTTTCTGTATTTACCTTGTGGTGAACTTGTATCGAAGAGCACTGCTGAAGCTGTATTTTCATAAGTACCTCCTTTAGAGCGGACCTGTGCAGAAACCGTTACTGGGGTGCTTTGGCTGTAGAGCGTGGTAATAGATCCACTACCACTTATATTACCGTTTTCGGCATCAAACTCTATTATTTCGCAACTCTCCGGGCTTGTTCCAAAATACTTCACCTCCGATGCTGCCAGAGGCTCTACCTGCTCCTGTTCTTTACTTGTAAAGTTCATCAATAGGGCACCCAACGCTCCAATAAAAACAGATTTCACCGCAAAATTTTCCATACACACTACGCTTTAAACTTAACACAATATGAAACAGAACTTCCCTTTACGCATCATCAGATGCAGTCAGCAACCTCAGACCAAGCCTTATATTAAATAAGTGCTATACGCCTTTAGGTTTTAGCTTAAATAAAAGGATAAGAACTGGTTTCTGTGCTTGTACGATAAAGCAGCAGCAGCAGCTAAGCTTAAATCAGATTTTTTGTATTTTTTTCTGATAAATCATTTAAAACATAAACTAATTAACCTTAAATATAAATTTTTAATCTATAATCGGTTTTTGCTTGAGGTAGGTGAATTGCACACAATTATTTCGTTTTGCTTAAGTGACATCATTCAATCAATGAATGCAAAGCTAAAACAGAAACTTCTATAAGTTCAATTTAACACAAAGCCAGGAGTGTACAAAGAACAGAATAAGTCATTCTGTGATGAAGGTATTGAAAGGCTACGAATGGGTTACTTGTAACTATTGGAGTACAAAAATACCTAAAAGAGTAAGGTTATCCCCCAATAACCGGGTTAGCAAGTGAGGAAGGCACTCCGTTAACCGGAACGCCCTGTTCGAGGGCAGCCAAATGAATGCTACGGGCAACGTGCAAACTAACCTCCGGCTGCTGTATATTGCCCAACCTCATTTTTATGTTCTGCCCGGAATCGAGATGAAACCAGACGGTATTCCTGGTTATTTGCACACTGGATACGTCACTCCAAAAGATCACTTTCTCAGTCGAGAAAACAGCAAGACGATAACTTATCCGCTCAGGCGTCAGGGAAAAGTAAGCATCTTTAAACCTGAACTTATTACTCCCCACCAGGCTCCACAAAAAGCCGGTCAATACTAACACAGCGCTGGCAACAGCCCAACCTAACCGGAAAGAGTCCTGAAAGAAAAACTCTCTGATCAGAGCGTATGCCCCACCTGCCATTATAAAAACACTAGCTAGAAATATAAACTGCTTGGTTTGCTTAAGTTGTTTGCGGGAGTATAAACTTACGTACATGAAATTTTTGAAAAAAAGCCTAGGCTAAGGTTACGTTCTTCCTAATCACCATCATTTTAATCTGTTCCTTCACCTGCTTCAACACGCTGTCGTTTTGGATCTGTTCCAGGCTCACGACATGCTCCTCCTCATTTTTAAGCAAAAAAACCACTCTTAATAACTCCAGGCGCACCTGGTCAATCTCATTCCAATCAAATTCCTGTTCAGGCTGCATAAAACGGCTTCGGTACAGTACGCCCTCCTCAGTAAGGGTAAGGTGCCTGCGATACCTGGGGTGTTTATCGAGCCAAGCATGAAAAAGGAAGCCGGCAGAAACAAACACATTAATTAAAAATACAACAACTAAACTTAGAGAAAAAGTTTTTGAAACTGCAAGATATATAATTAAAGCCAGTTGGAGCACAATTGCAAACGCAGCCAGAAGCATAACACGTTGCTCTGTTTTCTGAGTTGTGTCATAGGCACCTGTAAACAACTTGTAGCTGATTTCCTGCATCTGCATAACAATATGTCTTTCTAAAAATAGCTATTTATATAGATATTCACAAATGTGTCTTTACAACAAACTTACCTCCTCTCAGTGTTTTTGCTTATATTGAGGTGCAAAACAAAATATCACCCATGAAGAAAAATATTTCTTTTGCGTTAGCCCTGATGACTTTAGCCGCATGCCAGCAAGCGCCCATGCAAAGTCAGGAGGCTTCCGTAAATAAATTCTCCGACGCCAACATTCAGAAAATATACACGCTCCAGGATGAGCGCAATACCGCAGAGTTACTACCCTACCTGCATAATCCAAAATCTACCTACAGAAAAGAAGCCGCTCTGGCCTTTGCCTCTGTGCAGGACACACTGGCTGTTCCCGACCTTCTGGGCATGCTGTCAGACACGTCAGTAGCTGTTCGTAAAGCTGCCGCTTATGCACTTGGGCAAACCGGAAGCAAGTCAGCAGAAGCAGGAATTATCAACTATATTCCGCAGGAAGAAAAACCGGCGGTGCAGGCGGAACTGTTTGAGGCCCTGGGCAAAGTGGCAACCACAAAGGGCGTTACGTTTCTATCCACCTACAATGCACCAAACCCTGTTGCCCTTGCAGGCCAGGCATGGGGAATATACCGGGCAGGTTTACGCCAGCAGTACACTCCGCAGAGTGTGGAGCAGGCAATTAAGCTAATTGCCGCGGACAAGCCTTATGAGGCACGACTGGCAGCGGCACACTTCCTGGCCAGAACTCCAAAGTTAGATCTAACCCCTTACAAACAGCAGTTGTTAACAAGTGCCACATCTGATGCAACTCCGGAAGTACGAATGGCTGTAACACAAGCATTGGCAAAAATTAAGGCTCCTGATAAAGCTTCTTTCTTATCGAATATTGCGCAAAGTGACCCTGATTACCGCGTACGCTTAAGTGCTATCCGTTCGATGAGCGGACTTGAGTTCAGCCAGATACAGACTGCCATACTTGCTGCCCTGCAAGATAAGAACATCAACACTGCTGTTGCTACTGCTGAGTTTTTACAGGCGAACCCCACAGGTGTAGACCCGAAGGTATTATTAGATGTAATGCCCCAGATGCAGGATGCACGGGTGAGAGGCAATTTATTATGGGTAATAATGAAGAATGCTCCACCTCAGAGCAAGCCCTTCCTGAACACCCGATTCAAGCAGCAATACCAACAGGCCCGCACTCCCTACCAAAAAGCATTTTTACTGAAAGGGCTTGCCGGCAAACTGGACAACTATAAATATGTAGCAGATGAGGTTTTTACAACAGAGCATCCAATAATTGCCACTACTGGCATGGAGGCTCTTATTACCATGCGCCAGCAGCCAGATTTCCCGAAAAGCCTGGAAAATTATTTTGCAGAAATCTTTAAAAAAGGCATAAACTCTTCTGACGTAGCCCTGGTAGGCATGGCAGCGGCAGCTATACGGGAGCCTAAATTAAACCTGCGCAGCCAATACAGAGATTTCAGCTTCCTGACACAGGCGCAGCAAAAACTACAGCTACCCCGTGATATGGAGACAAACATAGAGCTTCAAAAAACCATTGACTTTCTGAACGGCAAGCAACAGAGCGTTACACCAGAGACCCCGTTTACTCACCCTATCGACTGGGAGCTGGTAAAAGCCATACCTGTAGGGCAGCAAGTGCTGCTTAAAACTACCAAAGGTACCATCGTAATGCAGTTATTTGTAGAGGATGCCCCAGGTACGGTTGCCAATTTTGTAGAGCTTACTAAACAGGATTTTTTCGACAACCTTTACTTTCACCGTGTTGTGCCAAACTTTGTAGCCCAGGGAGGCGATAAGCGCGGTGATGGCTGGGGCAGTTCCGATTACTCAATCCGGTCAGAATTTGCGCCGCTGCACTACCGCGAGGGCTTCGTAGGAATGGCTTCAGCGGGCAAGGATACGGAAAGCAACCAGTGGTTTATAACACACTCGCCTACACCGCACCTGGATGGCCGCTATACTATTTTTGCGAAAGTAATAGATGGGATGGACGTAGTGCATCAGCTAGAGGTTGGAGACCAGATACTTGACATCGACCTGAAATAAAGTTAGGCAGCAAATGAATGAAAATTGGCCTTTAACGCTCCCCGTTGCGCAGGTACGCATAGCAAGACCTACTGATAAACTTAAAGAAGTTGAAGCTTTTTACTGTGCTGGAGCAGGCCTGAAGAAGCTTGGTTCTTTTGAAAAGCATGCAGGCTACAATGGTGTTATGATCGGCTTGCCAGGCCTGCCGTATCACCTGGAGTTTACACAACACGAAAAAGGCAGCCCCTGCCCTGCCCCGAGTAAAGACAACCTGCTTGTGCTGTACATCCCTGACCAACCAAGTATAGACCAGGTAGTTGAGAGGCTGACACGTATGGGATATCCTGAAACAGAACCCGAAAATCCTTACTGGAAGGCAAAAGGAGCTGTAACCATTGAAGATCCTGATGGCTGGCGGCTCGTATTGATGCCAACATCGGGTATAACCCTAGTATAAATCTACTTCCCAAGTATAAACTAAAAGAGGCGACACTGTGGTGTCGCCTCTTTTAGTTTATACTTGGGTTATTTTAAGAGCATCTCTCTACCAGTTGCTCATTCAGTGAAACCAGTTTTCCCCACTTCGGAATCAATTGCTTAAACTCCTTTTGCAGTGTGCGGCTACGATCCTGCGCATACCAGCCATGCAGCTGTTCTGCCATTTGCATAAAAGGTACATCTTTTTCTTTGGCATCTAACACTAACTGCTGTGCTGGCTCTGGCCGAGGCCCCCACGTGCCCTGCACTTCCAGTGTTTCAGCATCAAGTACGATCAACTTCGGGATGGAGCGTCCGCCATTGGTGAGGTAGGCATCCATTATCTCCGGGTTTTCATCCCGGAGCAACAGCTTCACCTCTACAAACGGGGAAGCATCCGCTATCTTAACAATTGCAGGCACATTTTGCGCTGCGTCCCCACACCAAGCCTCTGTTAGCACTACCCATACCATTTTTGTCTGGAGGCTAAGCATTTGCTGTACCAGTTCATCTTCCAACACAGTGGTCTTTTCTACTCTGCGCATGCGGTGCATGTTCATACGGGTATACTCTACCATTCCTTCCGAATGGTCATTTCCTGTCGTCTTGTTTTCAGCCAGTAACAAATCGATCAACTCACGGTACTGTCCGTAAGTAATTGCTTTTGCTAAATGTTCGTGGGTGATAGGGCTTGTCATCATATGTGAATCTGTCATATTTTGTTTCGCGTATTTAAATATATACTCTATTATATATTTAAGGGTTTAAATATCTTTAATTTTGTTTCTATGTCTCAATCGAATTGAAGTCGTTACCGCTGCTAAAAAGCACTTTTCAAAGTTGCTTAAAATCCTTTCCACAGCTAGACTATATTCATCATCGTTTTTTCCCCGGATGTGCTTGGGAATGCTAAGGACTGATTGCGCGTGATTACACAAACAAAATTGGGTGGATGTTTTTTAATCCAAATCCAAAACGACCAATTTAATAAAGCTTTTAAGCTTAAAAAGATTCCCCGATGCCTTATCCGGATAGGTTTTTACTGGTTAAACAGTAAAAGAGCCTCTAAGTTTATTGGGATTACAGAGGCAAGATTATTTTTTTCCTACTAATATGTTTTAAGTAGGCTGATACCAGCTAATAGTGCGTTTCCTACTAACCATAAGGCAATTTGAAAGGGCAACAAACACAACACTTTTGCACTGCCCGAAACGAAGATACAAATTATAATGGAAAAGTACTAATACAAATCAAACAAACAACGTAGCATGTCATGCAAAAAGCCCCGCTATTGTAGCAAGGCTTTCTGTTTTTATGGCCGAAATTTATTTCAGTTAGTGTCCCGCCACATGGGCTTTTTCACCGGCAGTAACCTTGAAAGGCAAGAAATTTTGTTTGGGGGGTAAGGGGCAAGTTGCAAAACCGGTAAACGCGCAGGGCGGGTTATATGCTTTATTAAAATCTATAGTGGTTTTCCCATCAGCACCGGGTTTCGGGATGTATAGGTAACGCCCCGACCCATAGGTTTCGCTTCCATTGGTTTTGTCAGCGAAGATGATGAACAACTCCTCTCCCTCTTCCAGCGCATCCAGGCGATATTGCTGGTCATTTACTGTAAAAACAACCGCTCCTGGTGAAGGTTCCTGTGATGTTTGCCCCAACACATTGGTGATCGCGACCTGCTTTGGCAGTGCATTCTGCTCAAGCCTTGCCTCCAGGTTCCACTCCGGCTGAACTGGGTATCGTTCTATACTTGTAAAGTTCCTGCGCCCTTCGCTTTCCGCATCCCATAATCTGACGCCATACTTATCACCTCGCTTTATTACTACCCAGCTAAGCGAACCATGTTTTAATTGGGGCGCCTGCTCCATTTCAGGAGAAAAGATCACTTCCTGCTGCTTGATCGCTTCCCCGTTAAGTTCAATGTTTGCGTTTTCATTTGCTTCCAGCAGCACTTTGTTTCCATCAAGTATAAAACTACCGGCCTGAGCATCAATTGTCCCTTTCGGAAATACGATGTCGTTGCTTTCGGCACTGCCAAAGGTATTTACACCTGGTTTTAGCCAGTAAAGTCCTGCCAGTGCCAGCCAGCTATCCTCCTTCTTTAAATTTTCTATCCGTTCCGCATGCCAGTTATCAATACCTGCCACATAAGTTGTATCAGTATTTGCAGTTGCTACTTTATCTTCCTTTCCGCTCTGGTTATTGGTGCAGCCGGCCAATACGATGGCAGCTAAACCAAAAGTAATTATCTTAACTCTTTTCATACGCTTTCATTTACAACCTGCTACCTATTTTCAGGAAGCACGCTCATTGTTTATTTTCCTAAAGATAAGTTACCCATCTGAAAATTCCTTACCTGCAGCAACACCGGCAAAATAGTGTACAGGATCAAATACCTTGCTTTTATTTAATAAAGCTTAATAAAATTAGATACCTTAGGTAGTAAATAGTTATCAAATGAACACCATCTTTGACCTTGACTCCTTACCCGGAAAACACGTGCTCCAGGCGTATGCCCTCCATGATCTGGAATTTGGCTGGCTGCAGCAAGTAATATTTCAGGTAGAGGACGTATACCTGGTCATTGCCGTGGAAGGTGATACTGATGAAGTGTCCGTTTCTATTCTATCGGAAATAGATCCCGAGACTCTGGAACAGCAGTTTAGTAAAACCTCCATTTCAAATCAGCGAAAAAAAATAGTCTGGCTTTGGCGAATGGTCAACCAGAATGGCTACGAAGATGGTTTTCAGATGGAATTTGATGACAGGGAGCGGACAAACATTCAGTTAATTGCAGAAGCATCCAGGTTAAAGCTTCTTATATTCCAAAGACATCATTAAGAAAATTTCAGACTTATGAATCGATACATACTCTCACTTCTTCTCTTGATGTGTTCCGGTATTGCTGCATTTGCACAGCAAAAAACACCCTTTATAGGTGACTGGAATGGCTCTTTAAACGCAGGTGGCATGGAGCTACCTATTATTTTTCATATTAAAACGGATGAAAACGGCTCACTTTCCGCCACCATGGACAGCCCCAGGCAAGGAGCCACAGGTATTCCTGTACAAGCGGTGCGGTTGGCACAAGACAGCATCTTTCTGGATTTGAAAGCAATTGGCGGTGCTTATGCGGGTAAGTTGTCCGGACCCGAGATCATTGAAGGCCATTGGAAACAGTCGGGGCAGGCGTTTGCACTGCAACTAAAGAAGGGGGCACCTGAGGCGGCTCTAAAACGGCCACAGGAACCGTCAAAACCATATCCTTACCAGAGCACAGAAGTAACCATTAAAAACGAGGCTGCTGGCATCACACTGGCAGGCACACTCACATTGCCGCAGGGCAAAGGCCCACACCCTGCTGTACTGCTCCTGACCGGTTCAGGCCCACAAGACCGTGATGAAACTATACTTGGGCACAAGCCTTTCCTGGTGTTGTCTGATTACCTTACTCGGCAGGGTTTTGCTGTGTTACGCCTCGATGACCGCGGCGTGGGTAAGTCAGGTGGCAACTTTGCTATGTCAACCACAGCGGACTTTGCTACTGATGCAGCTGCCGCCTTTACTTACCTGAAAGATCATCAGAGTATAAACAAGAAAAAGGTAGGCTTACTCGGCCACAGCGAAGGAGCTCTGATCGCAGAACAAGTAGCAGCCACACATCCGGAAGTTGCTTTTGTAGTGCTCATGGCAGGGAATGCCGTTCCCGGCACTGAACTATTGCTGGCTCAGAACAAAGCTTTACTAGAAAACGCCGGCGTACCTAAAGAGCAACTGCAGCAGTACCTGAACCTGCGTGAGGCGCAGTTTAAAGTAGCTGCCACAGAAAAAGATGTGATGAAGGCGGCAGAGAATATAAGGCAACTGGAGCAAAAGGCAAAAGCGAACATGACGGCACAGGAGCAACAACAACTTGGCCTAACTGACAAGGCCGAGCAGGCAATTGTTGCGCAGCTAAGTTCTCCCTGGATGCGCTATTACTTAGCCTATGATCCTGCGCCAACATTGCAAAAATTAAAGATGCCTGTTCTCGCCATTAACGGCACCAAAGATTTACAGGTGCCTTACCAACAGAATTTACCTGCCACTGAAAAAGCCTTAAAAGCAGGAGGAAACAAGAAATACACGGTGGTGGAAATGGCAGACCTTAACCACCTTTTCCAGACAGCCAAAACAGGCTCACCGGCAGAATATGGACAACTGGAAGAGACAATAGCACCTACCGCACTTGAAAAAATAGCTAACTGGATGAAAGAAGTAGTGAAGTAGAGTAAGTATTTAAAAAGCCCTCCATACATTAAAATAAATAAGTATGGAGGGCTTTGCTTTACCTCAGCAGGCCACTTTAAACGGTAAAATACGTTTCCAACTCTCTTAAGGTGTTTTCGTTGGTCTGCATATCCTGCACCAGTTGCCCTTTTTCTAGAATCACGATACGTTCGCATACTTCAATGACATGGCTCAGGTCGTGGCTTGAAATAAACATGGTAATTTGTTTATGCTCACGCATGTTCCGCAACAGGTTTTTCAACCGGATCTGAGAACTCGGATCCAGGTTGGCAAATGGCTCATCCAGGATCAGCAGTTCCGGGTTGGAGAGGGCCGCAGCGGCAATACCCACCTTCTTTTGGTTTCCTTTCGAGAAGTCGCGGATATACTTGCGCTGGTCTAGAATCTCGCCGTTAAACAGATCATGAAAAGGCAACAGGCGCTCCGCAATATCACCATCCGTCAGGCCATGCAAATCTCCGATAAACTTAAAGTATTCCTCAACGGTCAGGTAATCGATCAGGAAGCCTTCATCCAGGTGAGAACCAGTATATTCTTTCCAGTTCTCTGATTTCGCAACGTTCTCGTCTTTCGAAAACACCTCCCCTTTACTTGGCCTGATCAGGTCAAGCACCATTCTGAAAAGGGTAGTTTTACCTGCTCCGTTGTTCCCCACTAACCCAACAGACTCACCTGCAGATATAGTTAACTCCGGTATATTTACGACTATGTTGCCATTGTATGACTTCTGGATGTTTTTTACCTCTATCATGTCTTCAGTATTTATACTTCAAAGATTTGCTTGTATCAAAATAAGTTGTGTTTACTCCTGTCGGTATCCGGCTGCCAGTTTATACTTGTGCGCTACAAAGCGCCTGGCCATCATGTGCAGCAATTGCTTTTGAAAGGACAGCCCTATCAGCCCGAGCAATCCGATACCAGCAATACCTACATAAGGCACACCCCAATAGCCAAAAGGGAGGTAGATCAGTACTGGCAGTACCATCAGCGGGATCACCATGAGAAATTTAGAGGCACCTACACCCTGCCAGTTAAAGGCCGCCCCTTTGCTTAGGTCTAAGCGACTTGTATTGTATACTGAAAAGAAGAACACTACAAATACATTAACACCCATATTAAAGAGCATCGCAGCTGTGTTGATGAGTATGATTTTAAAACTTATAAGGCCATAAGGCAGAGACAACACATATACCAGGATAATAGTGGGCACAAATATCCAGAACTTAGCAGCATAAAACTGATAGGGAGAAATGCGTTTGGTCAGTAACGCATCAAAATGGCTGCTCTGCCAACCCGGCAAAAACTGCCCATAATTAAACACAGGCATGCCCGTCATTACAATGCCGACAAATATGAGCATAGCGAAGCCATCTATATACGCGTCGTTCCTGTAGAATATCAACCCGTAAAACAGGAATATGACTGACATGGCAATTACTGATTTAGGTCGCTTGTGTCTCCAGATCAGCTTAAGTTCTAATTCTATCAATCGTCCGATGTCACCAAAGCGATCCAGGAAAACGATACGTTTGCCCTCAACTGTTGTGTTTCTGCGAACTGCCAGCTCTTCCGGGTATGTATGGGCTAGCAGGTAAAAATAGTTTAGCAGGTAGGCTCCTGTTAAAAGCAACACAGGCACCATTAGCAGCCAGGGCTGCTGTAAAACGGCTCCAAAGGCTACTGTAGATACCTCAAACAAGGAAAAAACTTTTAAATAATCCAGTAAAAGTAGCCCCGCTACTGCCAGCCCGAACAATAAAGTAATCAAAGGCTTTGTGGCAAGCTGCCGTTTGAAATAGATAAGCAGGAAGTTATTGAAGAACGTCAGCGCGATCAGGGCTGATAGCCAGGCAAACGCCGCCCCTGCTCCAAATACCGGCACCACGTTAGAGAACATAAAAGGCACAAATACCAACAGGAAGATCAGGTTAAACATACTTGGCACTGACTTCAGGAGCACGAAATGCACCAGTTTACTTTTAGAAACAGGCAGATGCAGATATGGCTGAATCACCAGCACCGGGAGCTCCTGCAGCATAAAGCGGAAGAATAAGTCAATCAGGAAATAAAATAACAGGGAGCCATTAAAAAGGTCAACCGGGTTTTTGCCTGGCGATAACTTGGTTAACAGCTCACCTAAGTTAAAACCTATCACCAGAAATATGGCCCCGAAATAAAGGATCAGCAGGCCCATGATGACATTTAGCACAATGCTTTTCTGAAATACGGAGGAGCGTCTGCTCGCTTTCAACTGTTGAGAGAGTAGCGTTAGAAGCATATTGCTTTAATAAGGGATTATACTATTTTCTAAATATGGCTAGAAAATTTATAATACCCTACAATCGCCATCATGCATTATACGAAACGAGAAAAGATCAATACTTACCCGGAATAATTACCGATAAAAAGGTTGGAAAACGAGAGGTGTAAAAAGGAGTTTAAGTGACTATGAACTCAACTACAAGGAGGGAATATGCTTTTTTAAGTATGTGCTTTATCTCTTACTACGCAAACGTCATGGCCGAGAAATAAACTGTTTTTTCATCATCTGGCAATACAGCCATGGAAGTTTGTAGCTGCGTATGTGCTGCTTGCATGTGCAAAAGCTGGTCATACACAAACAGGTGGTAAAGTTCTGTTTCTCCCTTCTTTACATACACATACAGGTTGTACTTATTTTTGCCGAAGAAACTCAGCTTCCTGGTTTCAAGGTATAAAATATCTTTAAGAAGAATTTTTGTATCAAAAGTGCCCTCTGGGGCTTGGATTTGGATAGTCATGGATGCCTACATTTATAATAAAAATAATACAGGCGCCTACTTATACTTATAGCAGGTTTGCAGTATAAGCAATTAATTGGTCAAGTGTAAGAAACAATCGTTCTAATTTTAAAACTATATTCTTGCCCTGCTCCTAATCCATACGTAATCAACTAACTTTCAGACATATTATACCTATTCTACCGGATCATATCCGCTTCCGCCCCAGGGGTGGCACCTACCAAGGCGCTTCAGTGCCATCCAGCCACCTTTAAACGGACCATACTTGTTAACCGCCTGCACTGCATAGGTGGAGCAAGTAGGTGTAAAACGACAAGCAGCAGGAGTCAGCGGAGAGATCATGTACTGGTAAACCCAGATGATAGCCAACACTATTTTCTTTATGATCCAGGTCATGGCAAGGCTTTTGTAACAACTTAAAGCATCCTAACGTCTGTTAGGAACTGTAATATTTTATTAAATTTGCGATAGTTTTACTTATCTAAACAAATATTCATGCTAAAAAGAATCCTTTCACTCGTACTTTTAGTTTCGCTAAGCGCGCCTTTTGCCGCAAAAGCAGACGAAGGTATGTGGCTGCCGATGCTTATCAAACGTCTGAATTATACAGACATGCAGAAAAAAGGCCTGCAGCTTACTGCCGAAGAGATCTATTCTGTAAATAACTCTAGCTTAAAAGATGCCATCGTACAGTTTGGTGGTTTCTGTACTGGTGAGTTTATCTCTCCTGAAGGCCTGTTGCTTACCAACCACCACTGTGGTTTCGGTTCTATCCAGTCGCACTCTTCCCCTGAACATGACTATCTGACAGATGGTTTCTGGGCTACGTCTAAAGATCAGGAGCTTCCGAACGAAGGTCTTTTTGTAGACATTCTGCACCACATGGATGATGTTACCGGCAAAGTGCTGGAAGGCATTGACGCCAACACACCAGAGCAGGAGCGCACGCAACTGATTACACAGCGTATCCAGGCAATTGCCAAAGAAGCATCAGAAAACGGTAAGTATGTAACGTACGTGCGCGACTTCTATAACGGCAACGAATTTTACCTGTTCGTTTACAACCGCTACAACGATGTACGCCTGGTAGGCGCACCGCCTCAATCAATCGGCAAATTTGGTGGCGACACAGATAACTGGATGTGGCCACGCCATACTGGTGACTTCTCTATGTTCCGTGTTTACATGGCACCAGATGGTTCTCCGGCTGCTTACAGCAAAGAGAATGTTCCTTTCAAGCCAAAGCACCACCTGCCTGTTAACATCGCTGACAAAGAGCCAGGTGATTTCTCGATGGTATTCGGTTTCCCTGGTCGTACCAAGCGTTTCATGACCTCTCATGGTCTGAAACTGGAAGTAAATCAGTTGAACAAGTCACGTATTAAACTGCGTAACGACAAACTGAACCTGTGGAAAGCTGACATGGACAAAGATCCTGCAACACGCATCAAATATGCTTCTAAGTATGCTTCTACAGCTAACTATTACAAGTACTCTATCGGCCAGAACGAAGGTATTAAGCGCATGCGCACTATCGAGGGCAAACTGGTTGATGAAGACAAGTTCCAGAACTGGGCTAATGCTGATGCTACACGCAAAGCTACTTATGGCAGCGTGCTAAGCGATATCGCAGATGCGTACTCAAACATAGAGAAGTATAACCTGGGTAATATCTACCTGAACGAAGCTGTGCTTGGAACAGAGTCGCTATTGATGGCTTACCGTATGATGCCACTTTACACTGCCTTAAAATCAGGTAACGAAGCCGCTGCTAAGAAAGCAGTTGAAGACCTGCAGCCACGTGTAGATGCGTTCTTTAAAGATTACTACATGCCAGTTGACAAGAAAGTGTTTACTGCCATGATGAAGTATTACTACAACGACATCACGAAAGAGCAGCAGCCAGAAGCTTTCAGAAGCATGGTGAAGAAGTATAACGGCAACTTCGAAAAACTTGCTGACTATGTGTACAGCAACTCTGTGGTAGCAACAGAACAAAAACTCAACAACTTCCTGAAGAACCCAAATCAGAAAACGCTTGAGAATGACCCTGCTTTCATGATCGTAAGCTCTATTATTGATAATTACAGAACTAACATTGCTCCTAAACTGGCAGAAAGCAACGCGAAACTAGACAGAGCAAATCGTTTGTATGTAGCTGGCCTTCGCCAGATGAACCCAGATAAAGTATTCTACCCGGATGCTAACTCTACACTGCGCCTTAGCTATGGTGCCGTTAAGAACTACAGCCCACAGGACGGTGTGCTTTACAACTATTACACGACACTGGATGGTGTAATGGCAAAAGAAGACCCTAACAATGAGGAGTTCGTAGTGCCGGCTAAACTGAAGCAATTGTACCAGGCTAAGGATTATGGCCGCTACGCTAACTCTAAAGGTGAACTGGTAACTGACTTTATCACAGATAACGACATTACAGGCGGTAACTCAGGTTCTCCGGTGATCAACGGTAAAGGTGAATTAATTGGCCTTGCTTTTGATGGTAACTGGGAAGCTATGACCGGCGACCTCGTGTATGATCCGGATTACAAGCGTTGCATTAACATGGATACGCGCTACCTGCTGTTCCTGATCGATAAGTTCGCGGGTGCTCAGAACCTGATCAACGAGATGACGATCGTGGATACTGATAGCCCAGGCGCAGGAGACGCTGCTAAAGCAGAGGCGGCCCCACAAACACCACAGGCCGAACTTCTGGAAGCTACTGTTCAGGAAGCAAACGAAAAGCTTCGTGCCGGTAAAACAGAATTCAAGATCGAGAAAAAGAAAGGCGACGCAAAAGTGAAGCTGCAAGTAAAAGACTAAGTAAACCACTTAGCTATAAAAGAAAAGGCGCTGGAAAATTCCAGCGCCTTTTTTATTGATCATCTTGTACCTTAATAGCCCGGATTTTGCTCAATGTTCGGGTTGGCATCAATCTCAGCCTGTGGTATCGGCAAGATGCGCCTGAAGTTATTTACGTCAATCAGTGCTGTTGAAGCCGGTTGCTCCGCAGTACGTACGATTGGCCGGTTGAGCCGGCTTAGTGTCCAGAAACGATGCCCTTCAAAAGCAAGCTCTTTTCGTCGTTCTGTAATTATATCCTCAATAAGCTGATTATCTGTGGAGGAATAAGTTGAGGCATTCCGGGCTTCCATCAGTTGATTCAACATATCAAGCGCCAGGTCGAACTCTCCAGTTCTCGCATAAGATTCAGCCAGAGTCAACATCACTTCAGCATAGCGGATCACTTTGATATCATCACGGTCAGATGGGTTAGTCCTGTTTTGGTATTTATTCACAACATAAGCAGGATCAATGTCACTCCTGCTGTCTATTAGTATAACGGGTACCCCTGGCACAGAAGGATCTGTGCCGCGCACGTCACCTTCTTCGTATAAACTCACCAAATCAGCAGTTGCCAGAATATCGCCATATCCACCCTGGTCGTAAATATTCGTCAGCGCATCTGACCCATTATTATCGATGTTATCGTTTGAGATCTCAAACAGCGTTTCTGTTCTGCTAGTTACAGGAGCTGCACTAGTCCAGTAATTAAGGTAATTGGACGCTGACACAGTCTCAAATCCACTGCGCATCACAACATCCAGAGATGTTTCCTTGGCTTTCTGATAATCTCCCATAAATAGGTAAGCACGGGCCTGCAAAGCCCTGGCTGCCCACTTGTTCATGTAAGAAGAGTTTATAAACCTGTCTCCCATCATGTCAAAACCCATCTGGTAATCACTAATTATCTGGGTGTATACTTCCGCCACAGTATTCCGTTCAGGCTGCTGATTAACATAGTAGTCTGTAGGGTTATTCGGATCAAATTCTGTAACAATTGGCACACCCAGGGCATTGGGATTAACGGTATAAGGAGTTGCGAAAAACTTTACCAACTCATGGTATGCCAACGCTCTAACTGCGTACGCTTCACCCTTTAGCTGATCTACAGTTGCAGTAGATGCTATGTCTGCTTCGATAATTGCGTTTGCTCTTAAGATCGTGTTATAAAGTGCAGTCCAAATCTCTCCGGGCTCCCTTGTAGAGGCAATCGTTCTGTATACATTCTGAACAAGGTAACGTCCTGAATTTGAAGGGGCTACAAAGGTATTGTCAGCCATCAGGTCACCCAGTACAGGTATTGTTCTGCCGTAGGCATTTGAAGTACGTAGCGAGGCATACATGCCGTAAACGGCTGTTTGCAGCTCTCCAACATCAGTTATTGCCGTTGCAATGGGCACAGATGCAGATGGTTCCTGCTCAAGAAAGTCCTCCCCACACGAGCCAAGCAACACAGCTAAGGCCAGCACGGCCATATATTTATATATCTTTTTCATCGTCTGATAAATTTAAATTAGAAACTCACATTCACTCCCACAGTGTAAACTTTGCTGATAGGGATATCAGCGTTGCCGGTACTATTAACTCCTGACTCCGGATCTATGGTCAGATTATCATCATAGATCTTCGTTAACAGGTTGGTACCGCGCACATACACGTAAGCTCTGGTAAGTTTAATTCTCTCGATCCAATCTCTTTTCAGTTCATAGCCAACAGTCAGGTTTCTGAGCCGGATAAAGTCTCCTCTGTACAAGAATCTGGTTGAAAATGAGTTTGAACTGTTGTTGAGGCCATACTCATACCGTGGCACATCTGTAATGTCGCCGGGTTGCTGCCAGCGGTCTAGTACTTTCCTGTACTTATTAGCAAATGGGTAGGCGCCATCTATCAGGTAAAATTCCCATCCGTCTCTAACATAATTGCCAAAGTTGTAATTGATCAGGGCTTCCACAATAAAGCCTTTAAAAGTGAAGGTGTTGCTCCAGCCACCGAATACGCTTGGTGAGGCACTTTTGTACAGCACCCGCTGCGCTTCCGAATAGTTACTGGTTGTCTCAGTTCTACTTTCATCTTTGTACCACAATGGGTCGCCTGTCTGTGGGTCTACCCCCGCCCATTGGCGCACGTAAAATGTTCTGTAGTCTTCGCCCTCACGCAAAATAAAAGCGCCACTTATAATATCTTCACCATCAGGAAGCTTGGTGATTTCATTGTTATTGGTAGCAAAGTTGAAATCTGTTTTCCACTTAAAGGCCCCGTCTATCGGGTATCCGCCAATTGTTATTTCAACACCCCTGTTCTTCATTTCGCCTATATTCTGCAGCACATCCGGGAAGCCTGTGGTTAAGGAGAGCGGGCGGTTAAACAAGAGGTCACTGGTGGTTCTTACATAGTAGTCAGCTGTCAGCGTCAGTCGGTCTTGCAAAAAGCCCAGGTCTATACCTACGTTAAATGGTTTGTTTTTTTCCCAGGTCAGGTCAATGTTACCTAAGTTTGAGAAAGAGCCGCCCGGCTGTTTGTTGTAGTTAGAGCCATAACCAAAAAGAGGCCGCCAGGTATAGTTACCAATATCACCGTTACCGTTAACTCCGTAGGAAGCTCTGAGCTTGAGGGTAGACAGGAAATCAAGCCCCTGCAGGAATTCTTCCTGATCTACGTTCCAAGACAGGCCTACTGACCAGAAATTACCATACCGGTTATTACTTCCAAATCGTGAGGAACCATCCCGTCGGTAACTACCACTTACTACATATTTATCAGCATAACTTAGCGTAGCCCTCGAAATAATAGAAGAGAAAGTATAGTCGCTACCAGATGCGCTGGCCTCTACGGGACTTGCCGCAATCACTGTTCCTGTTAACTCGCCGGCTGCCGGGTAGTTATTGGCACTACTGGTAAGGAAGTAGCTGTTTGATTTCTGAGCCTCATAGCCAACGGTTAAATCAGCCGTCAGTTCTTCTACTCCAGGGGTTGTAAAACGGTAATTTAACAGGTTCGTAAATGTCCAGTTAAAAATTCGGGTATAGTAGTCAAAACCGTACCCTCCGTAGCTTCTTCCATCTCCATGTACTTTATTCCAGAACATCCTCTCCTCCAGGCTAATGTAATCGGCACCTATCTGCGAACTGAAGGTCAGGTTTTTAACGATATCCCATTCACCTTTAAGTGAGCCAAGGCCTTTGGTGTTAGACAGATTCCTTTCGTCGTTATCGACCAGGTACAACGGGTTATAGTTACCGGAAAAGCCCAGGTTGCCGGACCGGGAAATATTGTAAGTACCATCCGGGTTATAAGGATTCTGAGTTGGCAACAGAAAGCCAATAGCGCCTACCGGGTTTGCAAAAGCGCCACCCGCTGCCGGAGTTTGCTGATCAATGTTTGATAAGTTTAGTGTGCTGGAAAAACGGATCTTATCATTAATAGAGTGGTTCAGGTTGATAGCACCGGTAACCCGTTTAAGTTCAGAGCCAATGATCGGAGCCTCCTGATTAAAAAGGCCGCCGGATATGTAGAAACGTGTTCTGTCATTGCCGCCGGAGGCAGACAAGTTATACATTTGCTGTGTTCCGGTTCTGGTTACAAGGTCACGCCAATCTGTGTCAACCCCAGATCCCTCACCGAGTGAAGCCAGGTAAGGATCAATGACACCAGGACCATAACCTGCGTTCTGTAAGCCTTCACGGGTTAGCGCCAGCCACTCATCTGCATTCAGAAACTCCCCTGCATCGGGCACTTTGGCGATTTCAGTAGAGCCTATTTCGGTTGATAAAGTAAACTTGGTTGCCCCAGACTTTCCTTTCTTTGTAGTGATCAAAATCACCCCGTTTGCTCCTCTTGAGCCATAGATAGAAGTAGATGCAGCATCTTTTAGCACAGTAATACTTTCTATGTCATTCGGGTTAAGGCCTGCCAACTGATTGGAGGTTGTTGTTAGTCGTGACACATCGCCCGTATTAATGATGATGCCATCTACCACATAAAGGGGATCAGAACCGGCATTGATCGAACCAATACCTCTGATCCTGATCTGTTGATTGGCGCCAGGCTGGCCTGAATTACCTACAGATTGCAAACCGGCCACCTGTCCTTGCAGTAACTGGTCTACGGATGGCAGCGGCCTGTCCTCAATTTTAGACGCATCTACTCTGGCCACTGACCCAGTAAGCTCTTTTGCTACTGTGGTACCATACCCGGTGATCACAACCTCCGACAGTTGCTGCTCATCCTGCGATAAGGCAATATCGACAGTGCTTCTGGAGCCTATGTTTATTTCCTGACTTCCAAAGCCAATATAAGAGAAAACCAAGGTGTTAGCCCCTGCAGGTACGTTAAGGCTGTACCTCCCGTCAGCGTTCGTGGTGGCACCAATCGATGTGCCTTTTGCAACAACTGTAACCCCAACTAGTGGGCTACCTGTTGCTTCAGAGGTAACCTGACCGGTTACTGTCCGAGCTTCTTGCGCTAATACCTGCACTACTAATGCCAGCATCAACACAATACTTAGTAGTAGTTGTTTTTTCATAACAATCCATTTTATGTGAAAAATTTTATAATTGAACAGAGCACCATTCCGCTTTGGGTCTGGTTGTGGTAGCCTAAGGGCATGGCTACTTCACCGAAAGGATAACTTTGCTATATAAATACCTGACAAGCAAACGTTTGTTTAATTTTTTATTAAGCTGTGTTTGACTTTCTCTCCAAGTTTTAAAGTTTAAAATACGACTAAATTAAATTAAAGTAGGGCAATTGTCTTATATATGAAATTGGTATAATTATATATATTAGCTTATATTTTCTTTGTTATATCCTATAGCTGCTTTACAATTATAATAGCGTGGCAACATTAACATCAAAGATATACAATGGCATGCACTGCCATTGTAGCCTCTGAGTGATTGAAATTTAACCGTAAAAAATCTAAACTCATGTTGTAGCGTAAGAGTGTTATATCCATCTAGCAACACTATTTATTTGATTCTTCCCATCCGTTACATAACCACTTCCCTGATTTTTTGCATGCTATCGGGAGCAGCTTTGGCTCAGGCTGATACACCTCTTGGGGCTCGTGCTGCAGGTCTGGGCAACGCTTCTGTTACTTTATCTGACCTGTGGGCAGTGCATAATAATATAGCGGGAATAACCGGTGTGAAAGAGTTGCAGGCGGGTACATATGCAGAAAACAGATCTGGGGTAAAGGCCTTTACTACAGTAGCTCTTGCGGGGGTATACCCTACCAGGTATGGGAGCTATGGTGTTAGCTTGAGCACTTTTGGAGACCAGCTATTTCGGCAACAACATGCCGGCCTTGGCATAGCTCACAAACTTGGTCAGTTTAGTATTGGCGCAAAGGTTGATGTGTGGCAGATAGCAGTGAAAGGCTATGGCAGCCAAAAAGCACTTGCGTTTTCTGTTGGAGGTCAGGCTGAGATAGTCCCGCAACTACACTTTGGCGCTTATGCATACAACCTGAATCAGGCGAAACTCGCTACCTTTGAAGATGAACGTTTGCCCACGGTTATGAAGGCAGGCCTGTCTTACAGCCCATACCGCAAGCTATTACTGGCAGTGGAGACTGAAAAGAACATTGACTATGATGCTACTTTTAAAGGAGGCATTGAATACCAGATTTTAGAAGATAAGTTTACACTTAGAAGCGGCTTTATAAGTAAAACGAACACCCTTACCTTCGGGGCAGGTTTTAAAGCACGGCTCTTGCTGATAGATTATGCTTTCGGCAATGCTACTCCCTTAGGCAATAGCCATCACCTCTCGGTTGCATATCATTTCAGTAAGCCTTAGTCCCTTATTTAAACTTGTACCTTTCCCTCCAGGCGCCTGATCAGCTTTTCTATTGTCAGTCCCTGAATTGTAAGTGACAACAGCACAACCGCATAGGTTATAGCTACAATAAATTCTCTGTGCATTTCAGGTTTTAACGACAGGGCCAAGGCTATTGATATACCACCTCTTAACCCGCCCCAGGTCATGATCAACAATGTATTTGGGGCAAAAGCCCGATGCAACATGAAAGAATATGTAGGTATAGCCAGTGCCACATACCGCACCAGCAACACAATGATCGTTGTAATGATACCAATCAGGAAATACTCTCTGTGGAACGGAATTAACATCAGCTCTAGGCCAATTAATACAAAAAGTACCGCATTCAATACTTCATCCACCATCTCCCAAAACTTTGTAAGATAATCTGCTGTAGTTTTGCTCATAGCTAAACGTGTGCCTTGGTTGCCAATTAAAATTCCTGCAGCTACCATCGCCAACGGGCCTGAAAAATGAAAATATTGCGCAATGCTATAACCGCCTGTAACCACCGCCAACGAAATAATAACTTCTGTCTGGTAATGGTCAATGCGCCTCATAAAATAGAAAGCAATGTATCCGATCAGTAAGCCCAAACCAATGCCGCCACCTACTTCTTTCAGAAAAAGTTCCGCCACAAAAGAGCCCTCTATGTTAGACACACCGATCTGGGCTATCTCAAAAATAGAGATAAACACCACTACACCAACACCATCATTAAAAAGCGATTCACCGGTTATGCTAACCTCCAGTTGTTTAGGGATCTTGGCTTGTTTTAGAATCCCGAGTACTGCGATTGGATCTGTGGGCGAAATCAGCGCCCCGAACAGCAGGCAGTAAATGTATTCTACCGGGTAGTTAACCAACTGCAGCAAGTAATAAAACGCCGTGCCAGTAATAAATGTCGATATCAACACACCAATCGTGGCAAATATAAGCACTGGCCACTTTGACTGCGCCAGCTTTTCCAGATCGGTGTGCAAAGCACCGGCAAACAGCAGGAAACTCAGCATGAACTCCAGCAGGATCTCAGAGAAATCTATTTCTCTTAAACGCCCTTCCACTAGTACCTCAAAAGCTGGGGAAATCTCACCTAACACCTGTACCAGCAGCGAAAGCAATAAACCCGCAAGAAGCAGCCCAATGGCTCCTGGTAACTTAAAATACTTATAATTGATGTAGGCAAAAATGGCCGAAATAACCAGTATAACAGAGAAAATGTGAAAGAGCTCCATGTAGTGTTTTTAAGGTGCAGAACAACATTATTGGCAAGTGCAGAGTAGCCCTTAAGTATAAATAATTATACACGCGGGGTTCTGATGCCTATGGTACGAGTTTTTTTACTGTGCTGGTTTACTTTTTGCTTTTGGTTGCCACTTCAGGCTCAGGAATACCCACGACAAAACATTGATTTTGACCTATTTGCACAAGAGCTATTTGCTCAGCAAGAAGACGCGGATCTGCCTTACGAGGATTTTTATGAGGCACTTTTCCAGTACTACCAACGCCCGATAGACCTTAACAACACAAACCCTGAGGAGTTGGCTTCTCTTTATATACTTTCACGCCCGCAGATCGCTGCTATTTTTGACTACATGGAAAAAAACGGCAAGCTGCTAAGCATTTATGAGCTACAGGCCATCCCGGACATCGGTCTATTAACAATCTATCAACTGGTTCCTTTTGTGCGTGTAGATGATGCCGGACTGAACGCAGACCAACGGCCGCTCTGGCAGCGAATGGTGGGTGAAGATAACAATGCGCTGATCGTGAGGTATGAAAGAACCCTGCAGGAGCGTCGAGGGTATGCGTCCGCAGATACCAATGGCAGATCCGGTAGCCGCTACCTTGGTTCACCAGATAAGCTGTATCTGCGCTACAGAGTTAGCCACACCCGCGACTATAGCTTTGGCATTACAGCAGAAAAGGATGCCGGTGAAACCTTTAACTGGGAGCCCAATGTACATCGCTATGGCTTTGACTTTTACTCGGCACATCTACAGCTATATAACAAAGGGAAATTTAAAGCCATCGCCATTGGTGACTACCAGTTGCAGATCGGGCAGGGTTTACTGCTGTCTTCAGGGTATAGCGTTGGTAAAGGGAGTGAGACAATTGCTACCGTTAGTAGAGCCAACCTCGGTATCAGGCCCTACAGTTCGGTTTTGGAATATGCATACTTTAGAGGCGGGGCACTAACTTATACGTTAGGCAAGCTTGATATAACAGGCTTCTATTCAAACAAACGGGTAGATGCAAACCTCCAGACACAGCTTGACACGCTCAATCAGCAAGCAGGTCTCTTTACCGGCGTTCAGACCACCGGCTTCCATCGCACCCCTACCGAATTGGTAAATAAAGACCAGGTGCGGGAGCAGATATTCGGAGGCAATATGCATTATCAATCCACGGATAGAACACTTACGCTGGGCCTCACTGCCCTTGGCACAAGCTATAATGCACCGGTTCAAAAAGCAGGATTAACCTATCAGCGCTTTGAATTTAACGGCACACGCAA
Source organism: Pontibacter sp. MBLB2868 (assembly GCF_051904785.1). NCBI lineage: Bacteria > Pseudomonadati > Bacteroidota > Cytophagia > Cytophagales > Hymenobacteraceae > Pontibacter > Pontibacter sp. MBLB2868. The sequence goes on from NZ_CP196710.1 coordinate 3,257,925, forward strand.
CTATAACATCGGCACCAACTACAGCTATACCTGGCAGAATTTATACTTGTTTGGGGAGACAGCCATCAGTAAAAGTGGTGGTTTAGGTACAGTGAACGGATTGATAGCAAATCTTTCAAACAAAGTAGAGCTTGCGATGCTATACCGTAATTATGCCCGTAATTTTCATACTTTTTATGGAGGCGCTTTTGGTGAAGCAACCCGTAACATAAATGAACGCGGCTTTTACACCGGAATTAAGATAAAGCCCTTGCCCAAGTGGGAGGTAACAGCTTACTATGACCATTTCAGATTTCCGTGGCTTCGTTACCGTGTGGACGCTCCCTCTCATGGGAACGAGTACCTCGTGCGGCTCCTGTTTAAGCCTTCTCGCCAAAGTACGTTGTATGCTCAGTATCGAGCTGAGAGCAAAGGACTGAACGCTGCAAACGTGGTTACAAATATAGATTATGTAGTACAGGCACTTCGCAATAATTACCTGCTATACTATGAGTTTGCTCCTACTAAGTTTATTATCCTTAAATCGCGGGTACAGTTCAGCAGCTTTGAGCAGGAGGCGCCCCAACAGACGGGATACCTGATTGCACAGGACATCAACTTTAACTTTGGAAACGTTCGCCTCAGTACCCGCTACGCCATATTCGACACTGATAGCTACGATACCCGCCAATATGTATATGAGCGCGATGTGTTGTACGCCTTCTCGATTCCAGCCTTCAGCGGCAGGGGCACCAGGGTATATGCCCTGTTGCAACTCAGGCCTTTCCGGCAGATGGATGTGTGGGTAAAGTATGGCCTGACTTACTACCGTAACCAGGATAGTATAGGGTCTGGTTTAGAAACTATTGAAGGGCCGAGACGATCTGATGTGAAAGTGCAGGTGAGGTATAAGTTTTGATAGCATTTTGCGGGCTTACCTGCAGTTTTGGCTATACTTACTGGATGCCGCTGTTCCTCAGCCTTACAAACCCATAATTTCACTTCCTGTTTTAGTACCCTCAAGCAAGAGAAGGCTTATCCTAGGGCAGGAAGGATGATAATTTTTAATATAATTCCCCTTCTCGAATGCCCTGAAGCCGGAAAAGTATTTGCAAAACGGAATTACTTCTGGCTAAGATGCTGCAGTGGCTTACAGCTTTCCTTTACGCTGGCTCCAATTACCTGCCCATTATGGCTAAACTCCAGGTGGCAGCACTCCATAAAAAGGGCTTTCAATTTTTCGCGGCCACGCTGCACCCTGGACTTAGCGCCGGAATAGGAAATATTGAGACGCTCCGCAATTTCTTTTTGGCTTACCCCTTCTAACTCGCTGAGGCGTAGCGCTTCCGCATATTCTTCGGGCAGCAGTTTAATAAGTGGTTCAACCAGCGCCTCCACATCATGCCGGGTATCCTCCGGCAACTCCCCATCAGCCAACTCCATGTCGCTTATACTTTGGCGGCGGCTGTTTTCCCGGAAGAAATCATACACGGCGTTGCGCGTGATCTGGTACAGCCAGGCTTTCGTGTTCTTTACTTCCTGCAGCTGCTCGCAGTTTTTATAAACTTTCAGGTAAAGCTGCTGCAGGATGTCGTTGGCTTCCTCCTTATCCAGGATACGCTTCTGAACAAAGCCTTTGAGCTGGGCCTCGTAAGCCAGAAACACAGGAGCAACAGCAGAGCAACTTTCAGTGGCTGGGGCATTCGCATTATTTGGGGTAGTACAGCAGTTTTCCATACTTAAATAAACGAATATAAAATAAAAAAAGCAGCAGCGCGAAGTATAAAATACCCGCGCTGCTGCTCTAAAGTCTTATTTTGTACTAAATGGCAGTTATTTCAGTGTTGGCTGTTCTGGCATTTGCGCCCTCGCCGTACACAGTAGATTCTCCGAAAGTATAGAACGCCTCCCAGTCTACCCCTTGTGGGTCAGTTATCCACGATTTCTCAGATTTTGCGTAGCAGCAAGTGCATTTTCCTTCCTCACGGATGGCACCTTTCGCTTCTTTTAAACGGCCATAAACTTCTGCCAGTTCTTCCTCACTTTCAGCCTGAATGCCCAGGTGTTCGATACCGGCATTCTCCGGATGCAACGAGATAGCAAAGTTAATGCGTGGATCTTCCAGCATCCACTTTGCATAATCGCCTTTTAGTACTGTTGGCTCTGTTCCGAACAATGCTGTATAAAAAGCGGTTGACTCCTCCAGGTTTTTTACTCTTACGTTTACGTGAAATCTTTTCATGGCTTTATCGATTTTAAGATGTTCTTGTTTTGATTACACCCTGATGACGGAGCCACTTCTGAAAAGACGCAGACTTTTTTATTTTTTTTTCTTATCACTTAAACCATAAGCCGCTCCCTGCCTACTGCACATTCTTCACAAAGACAATCTGCTGTTTATCCCCTTTTATAATATTGTTCAGAAACTCCAGGTAAGGCGTATATGCCTCTGGTTTAAATACCCCTTTTTTCATCTGCAGTATGCGAATGTAGGTCACCTGTTGGCCCTCAACTTTAATACTGAACTTGTATTCTCCGAATTCAGATTTTAGCTCCTGGTCCTTTGGTTTGTGCTCAAGCGAATAACCTGCCGGCAAGTCAAACACTACAGTATCTACATCCATAAATGCCATGGTCCGGACGATGTCTGTTGTGCGATTTGCCAGTTGCTCAGGGGCATAAGTCCACTTATTCATTAAGTTGGGGCTTAAAAACAAACGTTTGCCAGTAATGGTAGCACATTTATTTAAGCTCAACTCTAATTTTTCTGAAACTTCGGGTACTAACTGCTTTTGCTGCTGAAACGAGAAATCAGTAATCTCAAATGAAGGTACTTTCACCTGTTGGTAAAGCCACTTCCGCTGCTCCTCAGGCTTCAGATTGTGCAGCACGTAGTCGCGTGATTCTTGTTGCAAACCTGTATATAGTGTACTTACCTGCGCTATACCGTTGCCCGCTTCATCTAACTTCACCTTCGTTGTTCGTCTTTGCACATTATCCCGGGCACTATAATCTGGTGTAGTAACCAGCTTGCCTCCTTCCGGTGTTATCAGTAAGGCATGGCGGCCTCCGGTAAAGCTACCGGCATAGCCAGCAGAGGCATCCTGGCTGGTACACTCCAACCAAATGGTATCATTCTCAACAGGTACACAAAGCACTACGTGGTTAAACTGGCTGCTCGGGAAATCAACTAAGAGATCAGACTCATCGTCTCCGGCGCGGATCAAAGCCTGGTAAGAGTTTATACCTACTGCCTTTAACATAGCCTGCGTATAGTTGGTAAGGGCTTTACAGTCTCCGTATCCTTTGCTATCTACAAAACTTGCTTCAAACGGCTGCCAGCCTCCGATGCCTAACTGTATCGATACATAACGCGTTTTCCCCTGCAGGTAATCATATATCTTCTTTATTTTCTCTTCCGGAGTCTTAAGTCCGGCCACACTTGCCTGTAAACGCTGCTGTGTTTCAGCAGGTAAAACATCGCGTCCTTTGTTCAGCTGCTCAATGAATAGTCCATAGTTTTTCCAGCTTTCCATATTGCCCTGGTAACCATCTACTTCAAAATCAGCGGGCGCCGTCCGTACTTGTGGTACCACCTCCCGCAAGGCAGGCCCATAGGGTTCCTGCCGCATAGGCGATAAGTTCTTTACTTGCCACTCATACACATCGTGCTGGTCAGTGGAGCTCATCTTTACCTTTTCAGGCATATTGGTCTCTCTGTAGCGCAGTTTGCCCCCCTTTGGCACCTCAATTCGTAACAGGGCATGCTCTACCATCATATCTTCTTCATCCAACGGCCTCCAGAGCGGGTAGAACATCATATTTTTAGAAGTGACTTTATACTCAAATTCTACCGTGTAAGGATAGATGGTATGCGTCAGGTTCGCAATCTTCACCCTGTTATCGTCAATCAGTGAGATAGAAGATACTGCACTAACATCAGAGATCTCACTGTTCTTCAGCTGCTTTATTTTTTTGCCATTTGCATCATACAGCACCCCTTTTATATACCCGACCTTACTGAGTTTGTCGTAAGGCACATACAGCTTTGCCTTATGCTTCCCATTATCATTTAAAATGGTAATAGTGGTTTTAAATAGTGTGGTACCGCTGTTAATAGCATCCACTGTAAATGTTGTTTCTTCTGAACGGATGACTACATTTGCATCTTTTGCAAAGGAGTTTTCTCCACTTGCTAAAGTCGCTTTCCCCTGAATGAAAAGCAGCCCCAACAGGAGCCAGGTAAAAGTAAAAATGTACCGCATGCTAACTTGATAGTTAATGGGGTTACTAACACACATCATTCCCGGTTGTCGCGACGACCGGGAATGATGTGTGTTAAAAGATACCCTGATGAAATTTATTTAAGTGCTGTGCTTCTTTTGATCACGATCTGTTCAGCGTGCTTGGCTACAATATGGTTATAGAGTTCCTTTAGGTAGGGGTATTCCGGAGCGTAAAAAACAGGCTTGTTAATATTCACTTTGCTCATCACCTGTACCACATTCCCCTCCTGCTGCACCATGTATATGAAGCGTCCGTTATTCTCCGGCAGATTCACAGCAACGCTTTTTGGTGCCTCCTCAATCTCATAGCCATCCGGAATAACAAAGCGGCAGATATAGGTTTCGTCTATTGGAGTGGCAAAGTCTACGGGGTAAGTGCGCTCCGTTAACTTGAAAGGGTTTTCCTTCTCGCCATAGCCTAACATCGGGTTCAAGTAGATAATATCGTTAACCTGCCCGCTTCCACTGGCTTTGATATCATAAGATACATTGAGCGAGTTGCCTATACTGTTCAGGTTCTCAATTTTAGGTTTGCCTACTTTAAAATCGCCTACCTCCTTCGCAATACGCTCTGAGTACTTTGTTTCTCCCTCTTCCAGGATAGATCTTCGCAAAGCCAACGCTTTATATCCTCCCGCTGATTCATAGCCTGTACCAACGATTTCACCATCTTTATTAATAGTAAGATTGGCATTAAACAAGCGGCTGTATGGCATAACTGGCTTCAATGCAACCCAGCGCTGGTCATTTTTCTTGATCAGTCGACCTTCACCGTTCAGGCAGCGCACAGGTAACATTCCGGCTGGTAACAGCGGATCAGTGGCATCAAGAAGAAACTCCTCTTCCCCGATCTTAACTTGAGCAATCACATAATTGAACTTGGATAGCATCGGAGACATCGCAGTGCGTATCTTGCCATGGGTACGGGTGCTAAGTAGCACTGGAGCTGCATCAAGCCCCGCTTCTAAAAGCATAGAAGTAAGCAGTAAATTAATTTCTGCCGCACTTCCGGTGCCAGCATCATATACTTTTCTGATTGGGTTCTTTGCGTATACCTCATGTTTTCCGTCCCACTTTACCTTCTTCTTCACCAGTTCATAAATAGCCTCCATTTGCTGTTTAGGCTCTTTATTACTGGCCATCACTGCCGCCAGGTCATCTTTAAAAAAGTTATTGCGGTTTAGCTGTAAGCCAAATTCTTCTGCTGCCAGAAGGTCTTTTGTTACTTCCTCCCAATTCCCAGTCATCACTTTTGGAATTTCGCCAGGCCACTTTACTTTTTCCAGCTCAAACTCTATTTTAGACTGATAATCATCTAAAGTTGTGATGTATCTTTCTTCTTTCAGGGCAGGCACATCCTTTAATATCCAGTAATAGGTATTGTTCATCATGTTTGCCTGAGCATTTTCTCTACCCTGGCTGGCATCGCTAACAGCCAGATATCCCTGCATCACAAACTTATAGTCAAAGTACTCCGGGATCTCTACATGGTACTCACTCCAAATGGTTGGAATTGATGTCTGAAACTCCCATTCACGTAACGTATATATAAAATCAGACTGTATGGAATAACTTAAGTCAAGTACAGAGCCTTCTTTTACATTAGGCATTGTAAACTTCTTGGCGTACCAGTTCTCCGTATTCTGCTCTTCAAATACGCTTTTTGACTCCAGTTTATCTTTCTGCTCTACTCCGTTAACCAGGTTGAAAGTATAGCCTTTAATAGCTGTAACCCGTTCTTTGTCAGAATTTTTAATATAGAATGGAATAGATACGTTCGCCCAGTCATAGCCTGCCTTTTTAAGAATCTTTATCCGGATGTGCCTATCGAAAACAACTTTCATCTCATGGTTGAAGGTAAACCTGGTTTCCCCATGGTCAAACAGTATAACAGCAGCGGCACTTGTATCATTAGGGTAGCTGTCCATTTTTAGTTCGGCTTCTTCTACTTTACCAAACTTTTTTTCCTGGGCATGCACACTTGATATTCCAAAAATAAGTGCAAAAAATAAAATGAAAGATGTAAGTGTAGATGTTGCTTTCATAGGCAAGCTGTTAAAATATTAGTTAGAAAATAGGTGCAATTTGCAGCTTGCTTAAACACCTGCTATCGCTGCTCCAAGCAGGTTATAAATGTATTTTACAAAATGGAAGTATAAATAAAGCATTATTAATCTATATATTCAAACCCCTATTTGATTTTTGAGAACATTTTATATAAAAAAACTCGCAGCTTACTTTATGGCATAACATATGATAACTTTTTATTTATCCTGATTCAGCCCCTGTTATAGCCTTACTGTTAAATTTACACTGTTCGTATCTATGATTTTTTTTTATCCCATCTGATAGCCTTCATTTATTGCCCTGTAGTCGTTAAACTGTAGGCACAAAAATGTTCAGTGGGTAAAGATGTTTGAGCGGCTGTACAATAAAGAACTGTTGCTTGATGGAGAAAGTGGCTGAGAATTATATAAGGAAATCATCATGGATAGACCATGTGATGAGAACTGTATTACAACATGCTTCCCTGCTAAACTATATGCCTGGTAGCAAAACAAGTGAATGGTATCTGATAAGGAAGGTTTTTACTTTTTATTGCTCAGTTGAAGATGTTGAGCATAATTTATATTTGTGAAGGGAGTTGTGCTTTAGTTCTGTCTATTGGGCAAGATGCAAAAAGAACACTTTTATCTTTATAGTGCCTGTTAAAAGCGCTGGATTAGTGTATTACTAAAGTTAGCAAGTAATTTCAGATGAAACGTGGTTAAGTACCGGGTCTATTGAAGGATTACTGAAGGGGGCTTGAGGAGGCAGCTAGTTAATAAAAATAAAAAGCGGCAGCCCAGGGTAAGAGGATGGCACTGCCGCTTCTTATCAGTTTTTATTACAAGTAGGATGAAAAGTTTTGCTTGTCTTGCCAAAACTCACGGCAAGCTTCTCTTTGTGATTCGATAAATTCTGAGTTCCGCTTAAGTTCTTTCCAGTTACCTAAGCCAAGCCTCTCACACATTCTGAAAAAGCTGTCCCCCTGGTTTTTTTGTCCTTTTACTCTTACCAGTGAGCTTAACAATGGTCGCCCCTCTTTATACTCACGCTCGGAAATCTCGTCGATTACTTCTGTCAGCATGGATTTTTCGTGGGGATTCTCTAAATTAAGACCTAGTTCGGCCTCATAAATTAGATTTTGGAAGGTCATTAAATGAGCTCTACCGCGAGCTACTTGAATGAGTTTCTTTCGTACGCGTGCATTCATAGTGCAAAATTTATTTTTGCGCAGCTAATGCTTCCAAGCTACAAACTTTGCCTCAGAAGCCTTTCCTGCAGTACAACTAAACTGATATATATTATTATAAACGTATTTTATGCAGATTTAGTTGCAAATGAAGTCCAATTTTACAACATTTTAATCACCACTATCATTAGATGCTGCAGAAGATGATGCTAGCGTAGTTTTCGGGGCTGTTTTTCAGAAAGATATTTCCAATATCTTTTGGGTATATGGCGTAAATGAAGCTTCGGGTTCTTACGTTCGGCTATATTGACATGATCAAAGTATACTTGCCAGAGTTGCTTATATGTATCCTCATCATCTGTCAGCATTGTTTCCTGAAGCACCCCATGCCGCCCAGGCCCAGACTGCTCCAGTTCTACTAACGTAGTACCTTTTAAATCAAAGTAAGCACCATATCGGCGATTTGTATCATAAATGGCCCAGCACTGGTCAGCATACCTTTTTTCAAAATGACTCACAATTAAAGGCAGCACGTTAAAGTCAGGCGATATAGCGGCGTAATACAGGTTGTCGGCTGTTTTTTGAAAACGCACGAATGCCTCCATCCGATGCTTCTCCCTGAACATTTGTTTGGCTGCCTGCTGAACTTGTAATACACAAGGCGCGGTATAGTTTGTCTCTATGTTCTGGTCTGTTGCAAACGCCAATCTGATGTATTTAAAAATAATCATCTCAAAGCCTGCCTGCTCCCACAGGTACGTATGGTACAGTGCCGTTAAAGCAGTTGGAGAAAGCTTCTTTTGAAGGCCTTTCCATACCCGGTTCACCTTTACCTCATCTGTTACAACACCCACTGTTTGCCCGAACATAACAGGCTGTGCCAGGTGTGTTTTTTCAATTGTATGGGGCCATACATTGCGTGCGTATGCTTCGAACACTACCGTCAGCAAACCTTCAAAGCTACCGTCGTAAGTGTAGAGGGCCAACCCGGTACAGGCTGTGTTATTTGGCGCTATTATGGTTGGTCCTGCTTTTTTCATTTGCTTCCGGTTGCATTCTTGCTGACAGGCTTTGCAACTGTGGCACCAGCATATTCAGTTTGCAGTACATTGAAACACGGGCAACTTTCTGATTCTTTCTCATAATAATAACTTTTTTAGGTTGTACAGCTTGAGTTGTATGATTCGGTATTGGTGATTTCTTTTTTGATGTAGCCATGGTGATGCACCTTTCAATTAACCTACCTGGCGAAACAGGTCCAGTTGCTGCGTTAGCAAGGCATTTCGAACAGAACCATCTCCGAACAAGATCTTTCTTCTGATCAACTGCGAGTCAAAATCCTGCTTCTGCAGGCTCTTTGTCTGGCAAGTGATAAAATATTTAGCCCTTTTCAACACTACCCCCATTTGCCGCAGATGCTCAAAGTTCAATTGCGCGAACCTTCTTGCCGACACTATTTTCTTTGCAGATTTGATTCCGATGCCAGGCACCCGCAGGATCATCTCATAATCCGCTGTATTTACCTCTACCGGAAACATAAACCTGTTTCGCAGCGCCCAACCCAACTTAGGATCTATTTCCAGGTCAAGGTGGGGATTTTGCTCGTCCACTATCTCCTGTGCATTAAACCCATAGAACCGCATCAGCCAATCAGCCTGATAGATCCTGTTCTCCCGGATAATGGGTGGCTCTGAAATAATGGGCAACCTGGTGTCGCTGCTTACCGGTACATAGCCGGAGTAGTACACACGCTTTAAACTATAGTCTTTATACAACTGGCTGGACAGCTGCAGTATCTGGTGATCATTTTCTGCTGAGGCCCCAACAATAAGCTGGGTACTCTGCCCTGCAGGTGCAAAGGAAGGTGCCGATTTAAAGATCTTTTGCTCATCCTTTGCCTGTGCCAGCTGATCCCGGATGCTGCCCATCGGCAATAGTATTTCCTTATAATTCTTTTCAGGAGCAAGCTGCTGTAGACTCATTTCAGAAGGCAACTCTATGTTCACGCTTAACCTGTCAGCATATAAACCCGCCTCTTTTATAAGTTCTTCACTGGCGCCAGGTATGGTTTTGAGGTGTATGTAGCCGTTAAACTTATGCTCCTGCCGCAATTTTTTAGCAACCCGCACCAAACGCTCCATGGTATAATCGGAATCTTTAAAAATGCCTGAGCTCAGGAAAAGTCCCTCAATATAATTGCGGCGATAAAAATTTATGGTCAGGTCTACTACTTCCTGCACCGTGAAGGCCGCACGCTTAACATCGTTACTTTTGCGGGTCACGCAGTATGCGCAGTCGTAGATACAAAAGTTAGTTAGCAAGATCTTTAAAAGGGAAACGCAACGGCCATCTTCCGTATAGCTATGGCAAATACCCATACCCTCGGCGTTACCTAACCCTTTGTTATCGTTCTTTCGCTTTCCACCGCTCGATGAACAAGAAACATCGTATTTCGCTGCATCTGCTAATACTTTTAGTTTCTCTGTGATCCTGCTGTCCATTTACTTGATTTACTGTACCTATTTCGAACTAAAGATACTGCGTGCGATCTTAAAAAGCCAAAAATATTAGTATTTATTTATCAACGAGTTATCAACACATCATTATTTTACTAACTCAGTTAGCACAATTGAAGACTTGCTTCCTCAATACTTGAAAATAATGCTGCTTCACGACCTCTACAGCAAGAAATCGTTATATTAGAAGGTTCATTCATTGCTCTGTTTACTTCTGCTTCCATTATGCAGCCACCACGCCCTTACATCATACAGTACTTATACCCTCTGCTACTAGGGGTGCTACTGTTATGCGCCGGGGTGTGCCAGGCACAGGTAATACCTAAAACTCAACCTGATTCTACAGTTGTACCACAGGACACCATACCACAGCGTTTTGATGAGCGAATAATGGACAACCTTCGCAGAATGTCCGAAAGAAAGACAATTATGGGCAAGCTGCTCAAGGCTATCCTGGTGTTTGACAAAAACGAAGTCGAGGTATATGGCCTGGATGCTGAATTAATACAGCGGGAATATGAAAAGCATAACTACAAAGTAGTACGTAACCTCGACATTGTCACTTTAGATGCATTTGGCTACTCCATAAATGACACCAGCCGTGTACCCCGTAATTTTCTGGAAAAAGCAGGAAACTCTCTTCATGTAAAGACAGGGCGTGGGCTTATCCGCAATAAGCTACTTTTTCAGAGAAACGAACCACTTCAACCGCTTGCCCTGGTAGAATCTGAGCGTTTGTTACGCCAGACGCAATATATACTTGATGCCCGTATCATAGTAAATGAGCAAACCACTACCGAAGACAGTGTGGATGTATTTGTGATCACCAAGGACATCTTCAGCCTTGGCGGCTCAGGCTCCTACTCCCCTTCTTCGGGCTCTGGCAGAATATCTTTGCGGGAGCTCAATTTTCTGGGGCAGGGGCACCAGGTGCGCGGATCTTACCGCTTTAACATGAACCGCCCGCGCCCCTGGGAGGTTTCCGGCTCGTATAGTGTCGAGAACATTGGCAGGACTTACGTATCAGCTGACCTGAATTACATTGACCAGAACTACTACAAAGAAAAAAGTATATACTTCCGGCGCGACTTCTTCTCTACTAATACTAAATATGCGGGAGCAGTAGGAGCCAGCTGGATCGATGAGCAGATACTGTTACCACCTACACCCGAAGACACAATACCGCGTTTCGGGGACTTGAACTATTCCCGCCGCGATGCATGGCTGGGGCGGGCTTTTAAATTCAAATCATATAACCTGGGATATGAGTCGAGGGGGCGGTTGATTGTTGGCTTACGTGCCGTGGACACTAATTATGGCACAGTGCCCACTGAAAATTTCCAGAGCAATACCCTGATGCTGGGCAGTGTGGGCTACAGTATCCGGAAATACTACAAAGATCGTTATCTGTTTGGTTTTGGCCGCACAGAAGACATACCGGCAGGCTCGCTGATCTCGTTCACGGGGGGCTATGAACGCGGCGACGTGTTCGACAGAAAATATTTTGCAGCTTCGACCTCCTTAGCCAAGTATAGCCCGAATTTTGGGTATTTGTATGGGAGCGCCACCTACGGCACCTTTGTTCGCGATGACCGTTTTGAGCAGGGCGTACTGGAGGTGCAGTCGTTATACTTCACGAAGCTGTCGGAATGGGGAAACTGGAAATTACGCCATTACCTGCTGGGCCGTGGTACTTTTGGTATTAACCGCAACCCCGAAGAGTTGTTGGCAATCAATAATGAGTACGGCCTGCGTGGCTTTCGTTCTGAGCTAGTGCGCGGCTCACGCAGGGTAACCTTCAACTATGAGGCCAACCTGTACACGCCACTTTCTTTACTGGGCTTCCGACTGGCCACCGTACTATTCGCCGACATTGCCTGGCTTTCTACTGGCAACCAAAGCTCTCCGTTTAAAAAAACACCCTACCGCGGATACGGCATTGGCTTCCGCTTCCGTAACGAGTACCTCTCCTTCAGCACCATACAGATTTTAATTGGGTATTACCCAAAGCTACCTGCTAACGAGGACTTCAACAGTTTCAGGATCTTCGAAACATCCCGCCCGTACTACGACTTCACCGACTTCCGCTTTACACGACCAGGTGTGGCAGATTTCAGATAGAAAAATACGGTTTAACGACTACTTATCCATTGTTACAACTTTCAAGCAAGCCTGCTTTTTGTTAGCTTTGTAAGACAGCACCTTACAAACAATAAATCATGGTAGAGTTAGGCGATTACAATGAGCTAGAGATAGCGCGTGAAGTTGATTTCGGAGTATATTTAACATCAGAGGATGGTGATATCCTGCTGCCCGGCAAGTACATACCCGAAGGGGCCCGTGTAGGTGACTTCGTGCGCGTGTTTGTTTACCGCGATTCAGAAGACCGCATCATTGCCACCAACCTGATCCCTTACGCTACTGTTGGTGAGTTTGCCTGCCTTACCTGTAACGATGTAACTCCTTTTGGCGCTTTCCTGGATTGGGGACTGGAGAAGGACCTGCTCGTGCCGCTGAACAACCAGAAAAATAAAATGCAGGTTGGCAAAAAATATTGCGTTTACCTGTACCTCGATGAAACCACAGACCGTGTTGTAGCCACTACTAAACTAGGCAAGTACCTGCAAAACGAAGACATACAACTAACAGAGGGAGAGGAAGTGCAGCTTTTAGTAGCAGGCTTTACAGATCTCGGCACCAAGGTGATCATCAACAACGCCTACATGGGCATGCTATACCGCAATGAAGTATTCAAAGACCTGCACATTGGTGATAAAGCAACCGGTTACGTTAAACTTATCCGCCCAGACAATAAAATTGATGTAACGCTGCGTAAACCTGGCACCACCCAGAAAGTAGAGTCTGACGAGGCGTCTGATAAGATCATCAGGCTGCTGGAACAAGGCAGCGGCTGGCTTCCATTATCCGACAACAGCACACCCGAGGAAATTTACAAGGCTTTAGGCATGAGCAAGAAAACGTTTAAACGTGCTATAGGTGGTTTATACAAGGCCGGCAAAATCACTTTATCTGACGATAGCATCCGGCTGGTCCAATAAACTGTACATACCTGCACTTTCACTCTGACCTACTACCTATCTGCTAACCTTAAAAATTACGCCCTCACCTGGCGTAGTTACAGAACAATGCCTCACAAACTATTACTTGTTGCACTAACACTTTTACTTTTTACAACCTGTGCCTACGCCTCAGGCACATCCAAAGACCCCGAGGCAGTTTCTAAAATAAAAACGACAAGGGCTATCCGCACTTCTGTCGCGCCCGTACTGGATGGCTTTCTGGAGCCTGAGGTCTGGCAGACAGTTGCGCCTGCTACGAATTTTGTGCGCTACGATCCGCTAAATGGCAAGCCATCGTCTCAGAAAACGGAAGTATACATGCTTTATGACAACGAGGCAATATACATAGGTGCTTTGTTGCACGACACTGCCCCGGACTCTATACTTACACAGCTTGGCCAACGCGACTCCGGTGAGAATAACTCTGACTTATTCGGGGTATATCTGGATACCTACAACGATAAGCAGAATGCTTTTGCCTTTATGGTTTCTGCGGCAGGTGTCCAAACCGACATCAAATTATCGCAGGGGCGGGATGATAGAAACTGGGACGCTGTATGGTCGAGCAAAGCAAAGCTTACTCCCGAAGGCTGGGTAGTGGAAATGCGCATCCCGTACGGGGCAATCCGATTTCCTAAAACAGAAGTTCAGTCCTGGGGTATAAATTTTATGCGTATCATCCGCCGTACCCGCGAAAAATCATATTGGACCCACGTCGACAATTCGGTAGAAGGATTTGTGAACCAGGGCGGCCGGGCCATCGGAATTGAAAATATCGAATCGCCGGTGCGGCTACAGTTTACACCTTATATATCAGGTTATGTGAACCATTACCCTGCTAACGTGGAAGGCAAAAGCAACTACAGCCATTCCATTAATGGCGGCATGGATGTTAAGTATGGTATCAACGATGCATTTACGCTGGATGTAACACTTATTCCTGATTTCGGGCAGACACAATCTGATAACCAGGTTTTGAATTTGTCACCTTTTGAAGTCAAGTTCAGTGAGAACCGGCAGTTTTTCACTGAAGGGACAGAGCTCTTTAACAAGGCAGGCCTGTTTTACTCCAGGCGCATTGGAGGAGCGCCCATACTTCGTTCAAAAGCAGCAGATCTATTGAACCCGGGAGAGGTATTAATTGAGAACCCTGCCACCAGTAGTTTACTGAACGCGGCAAAAGTATCCGGGAGAACAAAAAAAGGCTTAGGCATTGGGTTATTTAATGCCTTAACGCGCAACATGTTTGCCCTTGCCGAAGATGAAACAGGAGATACCCGCGAAATACTCACAGATCCGCTAACGAACTACAGCGTATTTGTATTAGACCAGACACTCCGCAATAACTCTTATATCACTTTCACGAACACGAATGTAACCCGTTCCAGGAGCTTTTACGATGCCAATGTAACCGGAGTACAGATGCGTTTTGCCGATAGAAGCAACACCTTTGCCGTGCGTGCGGGTGGTAACCTTAGCCAACTATACGGCAAGTATAACAACGAAGCAGGTGAGCCCGGGGTAACGTTAGGCCATCAGTATAACATCAGCCTGGCTAAAATAAGCGGCAACCTGCAGTATAGTTTAAACCGGAGCGTTGAGTCAGACACCTACGATATAAACGACTTAGGCTATTTGCAAAATAACAATGAGGTAAGCACATCAGCGCAGGTAAGCTACAACTTCTACCAGCCTGTCTGGAAGTTCCTGAACTGGAACAACAGGCTAAGTATAAACCACAATATGCTGTATGCCCCGCGTGAATTTGTAAGCTTTGGCTTTGGAGGCGGGCATTTTGTGAAGTTCCGAAACTTTATCAGCTCTAACTTTAACTGGTCTGTGAGACCAGGTGAGGCCTATGACTTTTTTGAAGCGCGTGCCTTCCCGCAGGTGTTTATTAAACCTCCTGCCTTTGAGTTGAGTGGCAGCATTTCAAGTGATTACCGCAGACGCCTTGCCGTGGATGCTTCGGTTGGCCAATGGCGGTCTGACCGCTACAACCAAAGTAACTGGTGGGGCGGCTTCAGCCCCCGTTTTAGAGTGAACGATAAGCTGCTGCTCATAAATAGTAATAACTATAGCCTTAGCAGGCATAATATCGGCTATATAAAAGATCCAAATAAAAAAACTACTTCAGAACAGATCATTCTGGCTGACCGGGATGTTAAGACACTTACCACAACCTTATCAGGGGAATATATTTTTAGCGAAAAAACCGGTTTAACACTGAACATGCGCCATTACTGGTCCAGGGCAGAAAATAATTGGTTTAATTATTTGCAGAAAGATGGCACTGTAGAGCGCGTTACTGAAGCGCAGGATCCTAATCTTTCCAGGTACAAAGACATCAATTTCAATACTTTTAATATTGACCTGGTTTACAGCTGGCGCTTTGCACCCGGCAGCGAATTGCGCGTTGTCTGGAAAAACGCTATCCAGGACAGTAACAATAAGGTAACTCCACTATATTTTGACAACCTTTCACGGACTATACAGGCTCCGCAGAACAACAATTTCTCCGTTAAACTATTATACTTCATAGACTATATAGCTATAAAAAACGTACTCTCTGCTTAAACTAGAACAGATGCAAAAAGTAAGGACAGCACTTATTGCCGGCGCCAGCGGATTAGTGGGCGGTCATTGCCTTAACCTTCTACTGCAGAGCACGAGGTACAGCCAGGTTATTTCTATCGGTCGTCACGACCTGCCCCTGATCCACCCGAAACTGGAGCAGCATGTGGTTGATTTTAATAAGCTTAAAACCGCTTCTGCCAATTTAGTTGCAGATGATGTTTTTTGTTGCCTGGGCACCACCATTAAAAAAGCAGGTTCGAAGGAGGCTTTTTATAAAGTTGACCATACGTTCCCGGTTGAACTTGCAAGAGTAAGCCTGCAGAAAGGCGCGTCGCAGTTCCTGGTAGTTTCCGCTATGGGTGCTGATGCCGGCTCCATGATCTTTTATAATAAGGTAAAGGGAGAGATGGAGCGTGACGTACAGCAACTTGGATTCAGCACTGTACACATTTTCAGGCCGTCACTGCTTTTGGGCGAACGGGAAGAGAAACGATCCGGTGAAGAGTGGGCTTCTAAAATAATGAAGCCCTTAAGCGGACTGATGATAGGCCCACTTAAGGACTACAAACCTATAGAGGCAGAGACTGTAGCAAGAGCCATGCTGTCTGCCGCCTCGCAGGATGAGAAAGGGGTGCATGTTCATAATTCAAACGAGATCGCGATACTAGGTTCAAAACCATAGCTCCTGCCCTGCCGTAAGCTGCAGACACATTTATGGAATGACATGCAGCCACAGCACCTGAAATATATTTTCCCGAAAGCATTTCAATATGACCCTGAATGGGTGCGCAAGCATTCGATGGGCGAAAACGTGCTCTTCAACCTGGAGAGCCTCACAAAGTCGCTGGACCTGAAACCGGGCATGCAAGTACTGGACCTGGGCTGCGGTAAAGCGATCAGTTCTATTTTTCTGGCGAAAGAATTTGGCGTGAAAGTATGGGCTGTGGATCCGGCCGTTTCTGCAAGTGATAACTACCAGCGCATACGCCGTGAGGGCTGTAAAGAGCAGGTGATACCAATTGAAGCAGACGCCCGTGCCCTGCCTTTTGCTGAGGAATATTTTGATGCCGTAATTGTGGTTGACTCCTATACTTACTTTGGTACAGATGAGAAATACCTGCCCTACATTGCCAGATTCATAAAGCCTGAAGGCTATCTGGCGATAGTGGATGTATGCTTTACAAAAGAGATAGAGACATTAGAGCAGGTGCCCGACTTCATCAAAAAAGACTATCAAAATTACTGGTACTTTATACATACCATTAATTGGTGGCAAAAGCTTTGGGAGAAAACGGGGCTGGTAAAAATTGAACAGGCAAAAGAACTGGAAGAAGCAGCCATGATCCGGAAACAGTACATTGAAGATTACAAGAAAAACAACGAAGAAGATGCCTTTGCCAGAGCGATACAGCATGATGATCAGCACTTTATATCTTTCTTCAAATTAATTGCGCGCCGCACCAAAAAAACTGCCTACCTGCAGGACTACAAACAGGAAGTTAAAAATTGATCTGCCAATACAATAATCGCCAGTATGTACGTTAGAAGTTGTAATTTTGCGGCCACCAAAGCATAAGACTATGTTGCGGTCAAGCGTACTTTTATCATTAATATATTACATGAAAATCTTACTTCGCATTTCGTTTGCACTTGCTCTACTTCTTTCTGTAACCGTTGCCGCACAAGCGCAAAGCAGTGGCTACACAACAGGCATCGGCTTCAGAGGCGGTGCCGCATCCGGCTTAACCATCAAGCATTTTATTAAAAGCGATGCTGCCATTGAAGGTATCTTAAGCACCAGCTTTAAATACAGAGGCACCGTGATCACAGTACTTTATGAGAAACATGCTCCGGCCTTCAATGCCAAAGGTTTACAGTGGTACTACGGTATTGGAGGCCACGTTGGCTTCTACGACGGACGCTATTACTATCATCGCGGACACGAGCACTATGACGATGATGTATTTGGTTTAGGTGTGGATGGCGTTCTTGGCCTGGAGTATTACATCCGTGACATTCCGTTTACCATTGGCGCTGATATTAAGCCGTATATCAACATTCCTCGCGGCGGCGGCTATTGGGATAGCGCACTGCATGTACGCTATGTGTTTTAATTGATCTGGTTTTCCGGATTGGCATTAAGTCACTCGTAAATAAAAAGGCCCCGCTATTATAATAGCGGGGCCTTTTTATTACTGTTTTACCCTGTGCTAATGCGTAATAGTATAGAGAAACTCTCCTAAAGCTTCGCCTGCGAAATACATAAAGAATAGTATAGCAAGAACTCCTACTATAGGGTAATTGAACTTACTTTCTTTGCTATTACAATATTTTATCAGCTTCATAGGCAGAATAATTATAGAAGGCCAAAGGCTCCGGAATAGTATATTTATTAATGTGTAACATTATATATAAAACGACCTACTGACTCTCCTACCATCAAACCTGCACAAAAAAGGACAACAACTATTAGTAGCAGAACAGGTAAGGAAAATCTGGCTCTATCAGTACTACAGCTTTTGAAAAATCTTAACATAATGCGTTTCATTTTAGTGACACCTATAGTTTGTGATCAATTCTGAAACAGGTTAAAATCAGACCACAAAATACAGGCGTAGCTAAATATAGGAATTTTCTGTTAAACACCAAAGGCAAAGGCTACCTCACAAGGTAGCCTTTGCCTTTAAAGTTTTATCGTACTTACTTCTTAATAAACAATGTGCAGCAATGCATCGCCCTGGTTAACGACCGGCATATTGTTTAACCCAATCACGTAACCGGCAGCTGGCGCATTCAGGCGTACTTCCATTTCTCCATAGGGGTCTGTAATGGTGCCTATAAATTGATTTTTCTTTACAAATTCTCCGATAGATATAAATGTACGCCACAGGCCAGCATTTTTAGCACGTAGCCATACGTCTTTTGTACACAGTACTGTCGGCTCCGATGGTTCTGTGTGGTTGGCCATCATACCCAGGTGATGCAGCACGCGGCAGGTACCCTCTATGCCTATGTTTATGCCTTTCTCATCAAACCTGAGCGACTCCCCTGTTTCGTAAACAAGTATGGATTTACCGAGTTTCCCGGCCTCCTTACGCAAAGATCCTTGCCGGTAAGGTGCATTCATAATAAAGGGAGGGGCAAAGGCACGTGCAAGTTCTTCGTTTCTGTGTTCAGCCAGCATGCAACGTATTTGCGGGTAATTCGCACGGCTTGATCCTCCGGTATGGAAATCCAGGCCAAAGTCTACGTACGGCATAACCTCTTTCATAAACCGGTGTGCCACGCGGCTGGCCAGAGAGCCGTCCCGGTTGCCGGGAAAGCTGCGGTTTACATCTTTGCCATCGGGCACCTCTCTTGAAAAGTTAAGGAAGCCATATATGTTAAGCACAGGCACAGCGATGATTGTACCTTTGAGCGGGTATAGCATCTTTTTAGAGAGCATACGCCTGATAATTTCGGTGCCATTCACTTCGTCTCCGTGCATACCGGCCATCAGTAAAAGTACAGGGCCATCGTGTACGGAGCGGAAAACATAAATGGGTATTTCTATTACGGTACCACTGGGCAGCTTACTGATCACGAGCTTTGTAAGTACCTTTTCACCACGGTCTATACTCCGACCGTTAATAACGATTGTTTCCGGCATGCTACTCCTTCACTCTTTTTTTAGTTTTCTTCTGTGTCAGCCCTTCTACATACTCAATAACTTTTGCGGCTATGTCTTTCTGAGTAGCTTTCTCTATACCTTCCAGACCGGGAGAGGAATTAACTTCAAGAATTAGTGGTCCACGCTTTGATTGCAGCATATCTACACCAGCAATGCCTAAACCCAGCGATTTTGCTGCCAGCAGTGCCGCAGCTTTTTCCTGGCGGGTAAGCCTGATCAGCATGGCTTTGCCTCCGCGGTGCAGGTTAGACCGGAACTCTCCTTCCTTGCCCTGTCGCTTCATGGCGCCCACTACCTCACCGTTCACAACAAAAGCGCGGATATCAGCGCCCCCGGCCTCGGCAATAAACTCCTGCACAATAATGCGTGCCTTCAGGTTATGAAATGCTTCTATTACCGACTCAGCGGCTTTTTTTGTCTCGGCCAGAACCACTCCCAGTCCCTGGGTACCCTCCAGTAACTTAATAACCAGCGGAGCACCACCTACCTCTTTTACCAGCTCAGATGTTTCTTTGGAATAATTGGTGAAGGCTGTTTTGGGCATACCTAAACCTGCGCGGGAAAGAATTTGCAGGCTGCGCAGCTTATCCCGGGAGCGCACGATAGCTTGCGAATCTACGGCACTCTTAACTTTCATCATCTCAAACTGGCGTACTACAGCTGTACCATAAAAAGTAACAGATGCACCAATTCGTGGAATAACGGCATCAATTTGACTCAGGCGTTCCCCCTTGTACAGAATGTGCGGGTTGCCTTGCTCAATTACAAGGTCGCAACGTAAATGGTCCAGTACGATGGCTTCATGCCCACGTTGTTCTGCTGCTTCAACAAGTCTGCGGGTGGAGTATAACCTGGGGTTGCGGGACAGAATGGCTATTTTCATATATCTTTTATTTCTTCTTTTGCCTGTTATTAAACTTCCGGGCTACGTTTTTACGGGAAACGTCAACTATAAACCGTCCTTTTAACAACTTTCGGCCAATTAGTACAGGATACTTCATATCACTACGGTCAGATAAAGAGAATTCCCCTTCCAACACCTCATCAAAAAACCTGATCTTGGTTTTGATAACATAGCGCTCCTGCTTCTCTCCTATCGAGCTTTTTATTTCGCGCAAATCGTACTCTTCAAACTCCAGCTTTTTATGATTGTACTGTGGATGAGATGGATCCAGCAGGTCCAGGCAAATAACTTTAGTCCCATCCGGCTTCGTCTCCTCGTGTATGTCTGAACAGTGTATCGCTGATGTAAAGGCACCGGTATCTACCTTTGCTTCTATTTCATCAATATTCAGTTCAGGGAAAGAAACAAGTTCCCTCCTGCCAATCACTTTCTTTTCTAGACTTAACTTATCTTTTGTGTCCTCTTTCATTAGGGGTTAAAGATAAAGGAGAATTTAGTAAGGAGTAACGAATAATAATTATTTAATGCGAATACCGATCATTACAATCAGAATCCACAGCTATCCACTCTGATTGCCAGCCTCTATTTACTTTGTATAGGTGATCCGATAGATCGCATCGTTTTTATCATCAGAAACAAGTAAAGATCCATCCGGCATCGTTAATACATCAACCGGACGCCCCCAGTCGTTTCCTCCCTGCAGCCATCCCTGGGCAAAAGGTTCGTAACTGGTCACATTACCGCTGGCATCTGTACTTGCCAACATTACGCGATATCCTATTTTTTCAGAACGGTTCCAGGAGCCATGCTCGGCAACAAAAATATCATTCCTATACTTCTCCGGAAACATACTACCTGTGTAGAACTTCATTCCCAGCGAAGCACCATGTGGGCTCAGCTTCTGAACCGGCGCTACAAACTCGCTGCAGTTACGCATTTTGCCAAACTCCGGATCTGAAATGCTCCCGGCATGGCAATACGGGAAACCAAAGTGCTGTCCCTTTTTAGTAACGCGGTTCAGTTCATCCTGTGGCATGTTGTCGCCCAGCATATCACGGCCATTATCAGTAAAGTATAGATCTTTGGTTTTAGGGTTCCAATCAAACCCTACTGAGTTACGCACCCCTTCTGCATAGATTTCCAGGTCAGACCCATCGGGGTTCATGCGTGTAATGGTCGCATATATTGGGTTCTCTTCTTTGCACACATTGCACGGTGCCCCTACCGGCACGTAAAGTTTATCATCCGGCCCAAAGGCTATGTATTTCCATCCGTGGTGCGCATCACTCGGAAACTTATCGTTCACCACTTCAAACTTAGGGTTATTGCGGAAACTCTGCTCAATGTTCGGAAACTTGATAACACGATTTATTTCAGCCACATACAGATCACCATTATGCAAGGCTACACCATTTGGCGAATTTAGCCCCGATGCTACTGTTACTACCTCTTCTGCTTTACCATCATTGTTCTTATCTACTACTGCAAACACTTTATCATTGCTACGTGTGCCCACGAACAAGATACCAGATTTACTTAGCGCCATCGAACGTGCGTTCTTAACGTCTTTTGCATAATAATCGATACGGAATCCGTCAGGCAGGTCAATTCGGGCAAGGTCTTTATCTACTGGTCCGGTGGGGATATTTGCCGTACCGGCAGACACTGTCTCTTCTACATCATTTGCTGTACTATTTTCATCTGCTACATCTCCGGATGAGCATCCAAAGCTGATAGCGGCAAGGGTTAGGCAGTAAATAAACAGGGTGCTCTGTATTTTCATAATCTTAATAATTTGTAATAGGAATGATATATAAACAGTGGATAGCCAGAAGTGTTAACTGTTTATAATAATTAGATGGTATACTAGATCAAGGTTACAATGTTTTCGAGGGTACTACTGTTTTGTTAGTGCCCTCTGGGAGCGCATCAGGCAGAAAAAGCAACACACTATTTAACTGATCTAAACAGGTAACAATCACGCTTCTTTCTCCATTCTCTTTTTATGGAGCAGCTCCGCCACATCCTGCAACAAATGAGAATGTCCGGTTTTTAAGATAACCAGTTCGCCACGGTCCAGGGCATCCACAAAAACACCAACCCGCTTAGGCGAAATAATTTGGTCATACTCCCCTAAAAACATCGTTACAGGAACTTTGTACTTGTTCAGCAGCTTCACTATCAGTCTTATGTCAAAGTTAAGCTCCCGAAACCCTATCCAACTGCGGTAAACACGAAGTCGTTTTGGCGTACTGTCCATCTGGAAATGCGCAAACCGGACAAGGCTTTTGTGTACCATGTTATACTTCTCCAGTACTTTAAGTAACTTGAAGAAAGAGTCTGGTTTAAGCACTGTGCGCTTAAACAGTTGCTGCAACCAACCCGGGTAAGTGGCAATGTTGTACCAGAAGCTTGTTTTTATACCGTCAGGGGCAATAAGCACCAATTCTTCAATACGCTCAGGCATCATCTCGACCAGTGCAAGTGCAAATTTACCTCCCATACTAAAGCCTGTCAGCGAAAAACTATTAATGCTATACTTATCTAAGAAGTGTGAAATAGCCTGCTTCAGAAACTCCTTTGTGAGCGGCATATCATGCTTGTGCAGGTGGCTCTGCCCGTGGTAAAAAAGATCAAAGGCATAAATAGTGTAGTCGTTGCCTAATGCCTGCTCCATGGGCTGGTAATAGGCACTGCTTTGCCCATACCCATGAAATGCCAGCATTATTTTACTGCCATGGCCGATTATTCGATAATGGAGTTTGGATCTGTCTTGTATGATGTAGGGCATGATTAAGCTTAATGCAGTAAATCTGTATGAGCAACACTATATTATTCGGCATGCATACAATTTAGTTGCTGAATTGTCGCTTTCTCTTTTAAGATTTAAAGTTTTGACACACCTCCTGAAACAATAAACTTCATCACCTCGCTGCTTGGGGCATCAAGGTAAGTAACGTTATGTTTAGGAATGATAAACAGTTCTCCGGAGAAATTGTAGGAGTGCGGGAAATACACAGCCACTTTGTCTTCGATGTTGACAGACTGTAGGGCATCCTGCGTTACAAAGCCCAGCTTGCAGGTTTCAGAATCTTCGGACATTTTAACAATTACCGGTTTGTTAAATTTCTGGTTGTCGCCCACAAAAGCATCTAACAGGTCTCTTAAACTGGAGTAAATAATACTGATAAACGGCACCTTATGGAAAAGCCGCTCTGTGATAACCAGGAAAGGTTTTACGAAGAAAAAAGAGCCAATAAAGCCGACAAGTGTTATCAGGACCACCATTAACATGATACCGAGCCCGGGAATGCCCAGGTCAAACAAGCTATCCAGCCAGTCTATTATCGCTACCACAATCCATACGGTAAGGGTAAAAGGGGCAATGATTAATAAGCCATTCAGAAAATAGCGGAATATGTTTTTCATTTTTTCAGATATCACAAAAAAGGCTTTGCCGAAGCAAAGCCTAAATGTAGCAAAAATGCTTTATAATGTTTTTACTATGCTTTTATACTTCAGCTAAGTTAAGATCAGAAATGTAGCCGGCTACCCTCTCCATCAGCCACATGGGCGTGGAGGTTGCACCACATATGCCCACACTGCCAGTACCAGCGAACCACTCGTCCTGCAGCTCTTCTTCGTTCTCAATAAAATAGCTATTGGGGTTGTGCTGCTTACATACGCTATAAAGGGCTTTTCCGTTAGAGCTCTTTTTACCGCTGACAAAAACAATCACATCATGCTCCGTAGAGAAGCGGGCCAACTGAGGCTCGCGGTTTGATACCTGGCGGCAAATACTGTCGTTTGCATTAAAATGAGGCTGCGTACTATCCTGGTTTGCCTGCTTAATCCGCTCCTCGATCAGCTCCTTTATATGGTAAAAGCCTTTCGTGCTTTTGGTTGTCTGGCTAAATAAAGTAACCGGACGGGTAAA
This sequence comes from Pontibacter sp. MBLB2868, assembly GCF_051904785.1. Taxonomy (NCBI): domain Bacteria; kingdom Pseudomonadati; phylum Bacteroidota; class Cytophagia; order Cytophagales; family Hymenobacteraceae; genus Pontibacter; species Pontibacter sp. MBLB2868. Next base: position 3,282,109 of record NZ_CP196710.1, read on the forward strand.
GTCGATCTTATCAAGGTCTGCATCAGTTGTAACAATGATCGCCTCATCGCCGGTTTGCCCGGCAAGGCCTATTACTTCTGCATGCCCTACTTGTCCGTAAATCACAATCTGCCCGTTCTCACCTTTCCCACCGTCAAAAGCATGCTTTACACGGTTCTGCAGTTTAAGCACTACCGGACACGAAGCATCGATCAACTCAATATTATTTTCCAGGGCCAGCTTATAGGTTTCAGGTGGCTCGCCGTGCGCTCTGATCAGCACCTTGCAATCGTGCAGTTCCTGCAGCTGTTCACGGTCTATTATGCGTAACCCTTTACTATAGAGGCGTTGCACCTCCATGCTGTTATGCACAATATCGCCGAGGCAGTATAATTCCTCGCAATGCTCCATTTCATCCTCAGCCATCTGAATAGCGAATTCCACGCCAAAACAATAGCCAGAGTTTTTATCTATGGTTACCTTCATCTTCTTTCGCTTAAGTTCTGTTCGAGTACCCTCTCTTCATGTATCAAAGCTGATGTTACCTTATCCAATACGAAATCCACCTGCTCGTCAATGGTCATGTGAGAGGTATCGAGCAAAGCAGCATCTTCTGCCTGCCGCAACGGGCTTTCCTTCCTGGTAGAATCGATCAGATCGCGTTTCAGCAGGTTTTCCTTAATCTCGCCTAAGTTAACTAACTGCTTCTTTTCCAACAACTCCTCCTGCCGGCGCTTCGCCCTTGTATCCACATCAGCAGTCATAAAGATCTTCACCTCCGCATCCGGAAAAACAGCTGTACCTATGTCACGGCCATCCATCACAACACCACGCTTCTTGCCCATTTTCCGCTGTTGCGCTACCATTGCATGGCGCACTTCTGCCACCACGCTAACTTCACTTACCTGATCAGAGATATACATTTTGCGTATCTCATCTTCAACATTCAGGCCATTCAGGAAAACTTCGTTGCGTTTAGTTTTAGGGTTGTAGTGAAAATCGATATCAATATGATTCAGCGCATCTTTTACCTCCTTAGGGTTGGTAAGAGAAACATGATGATCCAGAAAATACAATGTAACCGCTCTGTACATGGCGCCAGTATCTATATAGGCATAGCCTAACGAGGCTGCCACTAATTTTGCCGTAGTGCTTTTACCGCATGAGGAATATCCGTCTAGTGCGATCACGATTTTCTTCATAGAGAAAAAATAAATGGGATTAATTAGAATCACAAGGACAAGGCAGATTGCCGCGCTTGCTTTTCCGTTTAAGGGATGCCGTCTTTTTTTGCTGAGGTGTTCTAACAGTACAACTTTCCAAGGCACCGGTTGCCAGGAAGCCCACTAAAACCAAAAATGAAATATACTTTCTCAAAACGACTGAATTTAACGCAAATATAAAGTAATTTACCGTTTTCTGCCTTACACAAGGCCAATTTATCGAATAAACACCTCGTACCATGCATACAGACTATTCCATTTCCGGACACATAATTGATATCCATAACCAGGAAATTTACCAAGGCACGGTTCATGTGTCAAACGGCCATATTTCTAAAATAGTTCGTGAGGCCACCGATGCCACCGATTATATTTTACCGGGTTTCGTGGATGCTCATGTGCATGTGGAGAGTTCGATGCTGGTGCCTTGTGAGTTTGCTCGCCTTGCTGTTCCGCATGGTACTGTTGCCACTGTTTCGGACCCGCATGAGATCGGGAATGTACTCGGCCTGAAGGGAGTTGAGTATATGGTGGATAACGGGAAAAAGGTACCGTTTAAGTTTTACTTCGGAGCTCCATCCTGTGTTCCGGCTACCCCGTTTGAGACTGCAGGAGCCGAGATTACTGCCGCTGATATTGAAACGTTGTTCAAACGCGACGAGATAAAGTACCTGGCTGAAATGATGAACTGGCCTGGCGTGCTGAACCGTGATCCGGACGTGATGGAAAAAATAGCGCTTGCCAGGAAGTATGGTAAAGCCGTGGATGGGCATGCACCTGGTTTAAGAGGTGATCAGGCTGCACAATATGCCTCTGCTGGCATCACCACCGACCACGAGTGCTTCACCGCCGAAGAAGCGCTGGACAAACTGGCCGTTGGCATGAAGATCCTGATACGCGAAGGCAGCGCCGCCAAAAACTTTGAAGCACTTATTCCGCTACTGCCCGAGCATTACCAGCAAATCATGTTCTGCTCTGATGACAAGCACCCCGACAACCTGGTAGAAGGACATATCAACTTGCTGGTGAAACGTGCGCTGGCTAAAGGCAACGACCTGTTCCATGTGCTGCAGGCAGCCTGTGTTAACCCTGTCGAACATTATAAGCTCGAGGTAGGCTTATTGCGCCAGGGCGATGCCGCTGACTTTATTGTGATTGATAACCCTGATAATTTTACCTTGAAAGCTACCTATATCAATGGAGAACTGGTAGCAGAGAACGGTATTTCAAAAATTGCTTACAGCCCGAGTGAGGTCATTAACAATTTTGATACGGATGAAAAAGCTGCGGAGCAGTTTAAAGTTGCCGCAGCCGATGCCACATCCATACGCGTTATAGAGGCCTTTGACGGGCAGCTGATCACGAAAGAGATATGGGCAGACGCAAATATTGACAATGGTTTTATTGAGGCGGATGTTGCGAAAGACATACTAAAAATTGCCGTCGTGAACCGCTATGAGAATACAATACCTGCTGTTGCGTTCATTAAAAATGTTGGCCTTAAAGAAGGAGCCATCGCATCTTCGGTGGGGCACGACTCTCATAACATTATTGCTGTGGGTGTGGATGATGAAAGTATAGCCAGGGCTGTTAACCTTATTATACAGGCGGAGGGCGGCGTGGCAGCTGTTGGCTTAGGCAAAGAACAACTTTTGCCTTTACCAGTGGCAGGCATTATGTCAGCTGAGGACGGCTATAAAGTGGCGAAGGCTTATTCAGCTATTGACCAGCTTAGCAAAGAAATGGGAAGCACACTTGAATCGCCTTTCATGACGCTGTCGTTTATGGCGCTGCTGGTAATACCATCGCTGAAGCTCAGCGATAAAGGATTGTTTAACGGGGATGAGTTTAAGTTTGTACCGGTGGCCGAGTAAAGGAAGCTTTTAAGCTTCCCGCTCTTCTTGCCGGAAGTGCTTTTCGAGCAGCATATTCACCTTTTCTGCTGTCAGCGGTTTGGTAAGATATTCTGCCGCATATTTTTTGGAGTTATCCGTATCCTGGGGATGAGTGGAAGTGGTTAACACAGCCATCATAATGCCTTTCCTGAACTCAGGGTTTAGTCGCTCATATAGATCTAACATTTCAAAGCCATCCATTACCGGCATATTAATATCCAGGAATATCAACTCAGGCTGAAAATAGTCTTTGCTGGTATGCTCATAGTTTTTGTTGCTTACATTGTAGAGATAGTCAAATGCCTGTTTCCCGTTAACAAAAACCCGGATGTTCTCTGTTACCTCCATCCTCTCCAGCAGACGGCGGTTTAAGAAATTTGTTGTGTCGTCATCGTCAATTAATAAGACGCCAGATAGCTTTCTCATTCTTTTAATCTCTTTCCCTTATTTAATACAGGCAATTTTAATGGTAAGTATTATACTTTGTTCCACAACACTCCTGCAACAATTCCTTTGCAATTCTCTACCAGGCACTACGCCATATAAAACTCAATTCCGCTATCCTCCACATGCTCAGGCAATGGCTTTGAGGCTAATTTTTCTTTACCTATTCATTGCTGTCATCCCCCATGCTAGTGTCAGCACATCGTAAAAATATAAAATATCCTGTAACATCAGCGGTTATTTTAAACCGGCATCTTTGCTTCAGTATCATACTTTTCTCAAAAAATAAGAAAACTTTCTGAAAGCTTTTCCTATAGTATTACGAAACACAGGTTTTGTTTATCGAAATTCAAGTTATACTTAGCCTGATTTAATAGCTGCTTTTAAAATTTAAGTTACAGTAAATGTTATAAAAAAAGCCTGAAACTAAAGTCCAGGCTTTCAGTGCATTTTTAAACTAGTAAAAGTGCGGCAGGGTTTAGTCTATGTACCCCTGTGCACGCATCCAGTCGTCGTTATAGATTTTACCCAGGTAGCGCGTACCATGGTCTGGTAAAAGCACCACCATTATATCGTCTTCTGTCAAGTGCTCTTTTGCATATTCAAGCGCACCGTAAACAGCTGAACCGCAAGACCAACCTACAAAAAGGCCTTCTTCTTTCGCCAGTCTCCTGGTCATAAGCGCACCATCTTTGTCAGTTACTTTTACAAAAGTGTCTATCAGGTCAAAGTTCACGTTCTTTGGCAGGATATCCTCTCCAATACCTTCTGTGGCATAAGAGTATATCTCGTTTTCGTCGAACTCGCCTGTCTCTTTATATTTTTTGAATACAGAACCATACGTATCAATACCTACCACTTTAACATTCGGGTTCTGCTCTTTCAGGTATTTCGAAATACCTGAAATAGTACCGCCTGTGCCTACGCCTGCTGCAAAACAGGTGATCTTGCCATCTGTCTGGTCCCATATTTCCGGGCCAGTACTTTCGTAATGGGCTGCCGTGTTAGACATGTTGTCGTACTGGTTCGGGTAGAAAGAATTCGGGATCTCCTCGTTCAGGCGTTTAGCCACTGAATAATATGAGTCCGGATGATCCGGAGAAACATTAGTAGGGCAAACAATAACCTCTGCACCTACGGCACGCAGGATATCCATTTTCTCCTTGCTTTGCTTATCAGCCAGGGTAAAAATGCATTTGTACCCTTTTGCAATAGCCGCCAGGGCAAGGCCCATCCCTGTATTCCCTGATGTTCCTTCAATGATCGTTCCGCCTGGCTTCAACAGACCTGCCTTTTCGGCATCTTCAATCATTTTAATGGCCATACGATCCTTTACAGAGTTGCCCGGGTTCATGTACTCCACTTTAGCCAGCACAGTGGCTTTTATGCCTTTCGTGACATTGTTAAGCTTCACTAAGGGCGTATTACCGATCGCTTCGGTTATATGGTTCAGATACTTCATCTGCTTTGGTTTTGGATTTGGGTGCAAAGGTAAGAATTAAATATTATAGTTTTTCCGCTACTGTATTTCACTTAAATTGATTGTGATGTCCTGCGAACGCAGCCTGTTTACTCAACACAGCATAACACAGATACCGTTCCTTCAAATGCGGCTTTGGTTACTATATTAGGTATAACTATTTTTTGTAACCGTCCTAAAAAAGCCTATTTTTGCACATCCTTATAGTTCGACTGTATTAAAAACTAAAAAAGATACACATGAGTGTTTTAGTAAATAAAGATTCGAAAGTGATCGTGCAGGGCTTTACCGGCTCAGAGGGTTCTTTCCACGCACATCAGATGATTGAGTATGGCACAAACGTAGTAGGTGGTGTTACTCCGGGCAAAGGTGGTTCTTTTCACCTGGATCTTCCTGTTTTCAACACAGTAGAAGATGCTGTTAAGAAAACCGGCGCTGATGTATCTATCATTTTCGTACCGCCGGCTTTCGCCGCTGATGCTATTATGGAAGCTGCTGACGCTGGCATTAAAGTGATCGTAGCTATTACAGAAGGCATACCAGTGAAAGACATGGTGGCTGCTAAAAACTACCTGAAAAATAAAGATGTAACCCTGATCGGCCCTAACTGCCCGGGTGTTATCACGCCAGGTGAAGCGAAGGTTGGTATCATGCCAGGTTTTGTGTTCAAGCCAGGTCGTATCGGTATTGTTTCTAAGTCTGGTACTTTAACATACGAAGCTGCTGACCAGATCGTAAAAGCTGGTTTCGGTATCTCTACTGCTATCGGTATCGGTGGTGACCCAATTATCGGAACACCTACTAAAGATGCGGTACAACTGTTAATGGAAGACCCTGAGACTGACGCCATCGTAATGATCGGTGAGATCGGTGGTAACTATGAAGCAATGGCTTCTAAATACATCAGCGAAACTGGCAACAAGAAGCCTGTAGTAGGTTTCATCGCTGGCCAGACTGCTCCTGCAGGTCGCCGTATGGGCCACGCGGGTGCTATTGTTGGAGGTGCTGAAGATACAGCTGCTGCTAAAATGAAGATCATGCGTGAGAACGGCATCCACGTAGTTGAGTCTCCTGCTGAGATCGGTGCTACAATGGTTAAAGCGCTTCAGGAAGCTGGCATCACTGCTTAATTACAAAGAACTAATACTTTAAAGTATAGCTAAAAAGAAACGGCTGCCTATCAAGGCAGCCGTTTCTTTTTTTACCAGTCGCCTTGCCCACCAACTTCAAAACTCTGATAGAAGCCCAACTATTATAGATAAAGGCTATTAAGTATCTTTACACATAAATATAGCCTATGACACTGGTACAACTGGAATATCTATTAGCCGTGGATACGCACCGGCATTTTGCTACAGCAGCTGAGCATTGCTTTATAACGCAGCCAACCTTAAGTATGCAGCTTCAGAAACTGGAAGATGAATTAGGTGTGCAGCTGTTTGACCGCAGCCGCGTGCCTGTCAGGCCAACAGAAATAGGTAAAGAGATCATTGCTCAGGCCCGGAAAATCATCACTGAATCGAAAAAGATACGCGAGATAGTACAGGACCAGAAGCAGGAGCTTTCAGGCGAGCTACGGATTGGTGTCATTCCTACCCTGGCCCCTTACCTGATGCCGCTTTTTATTACCAGTTTCCTGGAGAAACACCCCAATGTGCGGGTGGTGGTGCAGGAGCTGCTAACGGAGCAGATTGTAGAGCAGCTTAACTATGAGTTACTGGATGTAGGATTGTTGGTAACACCCCTGGAGGACAAAAGTATAAAAGAGCTGCCTCTGTTCTATGAGGCATTCGTGACTTATATCAATCCAAAGCACCCACTGGCACAGTATGCTACTATAAAACCTGAGCAGCTGGATATGAATGAGCTCTGGGTATTAAACGAAGGGCATTGCTTCCGCAGCCAAGTCCTGAACATCTGTAACCGGGGCAGCAGTGGAACTCCGGAGCAATACAGTAACTTCGACTACAAAAGCGGCTCCCTGGAAACTTTAAAACGCATCGTGGAGACACAGCATGGCTTAACCCTACTGCCGGAGCTATCGGTGCTGGAGATGCCGGAATACAAGCGAAAACTGGTGCACCCTTTCCAGGAGCCACAGCCGCTACGTGAAGTGAGCCTGGTAGTACACCGCAGCTTCCTGAAAAAGAAATTAATTGAAGCCTTGCAGCAGGAGATTCTGGCATCTATCCCTGAAGAGATCAGGAACAGGAAAAAAGAACAGGTGGTGGCGATAAAGTAAAGCACAAAAAAAGCCGCCTGCCACAAATGCAGCAGGCGGCTTAACCTTATTTAATATCAAGTAAAAACTTACTTTGCGTAGCTGATGGCACGCATCTCACGGATCACTGTGATCTTAATCTGGCCAGGGTACTGCATTTCTTTTTCGATCTTCTGAGAGATATCAAAAGATATCTGCGCTGCCTTCTCATCCGTAACGTTATCCGCATCTACCATCACGCGCAGTTCACGACCAGCCTGGATCGCGTAGCACTGGTTAACACCTTCAAATGAAACAGCTGTTTCCTCCAGCTCCTTCAAACGCTTGATGTAAGACTCCATGATCTCGCGACGTGCTCCTGGTCTTGAACCAGAAATAGCGTCACAGGCCTGGATAAGCGGAGAAACCATAGCGGTCATCTCCACCTCATCGTGGTGAGCTCCAATTGCATTACAAACATCCGGATGCTCCTTGTACTTTTTGGCAAGCTCCATACCAATGATCGCGTGTGGCAATTCCGGCTCGTCTGGGGTTACTTTACCAATATCGTGTAACAGACCTGCGCGTTTCGCATGCTTCACGTTCAGGCCAAGCTCCGCGGCCATAGTGGCGCAAAGGTTAGCCACTTCACGGGAGTGCTGCAGCAGGTTCTGACCATAAGATGAACGGAAACGCATACGGCCTACCATCTTGATCAGTTCTGGGTGAAGGCCGTGAATACCTAAATCAATGGCAGTACGCTCACCGATCTCCACGATCTCTTCTTCAATGTTCTTGCGTGTTTTAGAAACTACCTCCTCAATACGGGCCGGGTGGATACGTCCGTCGGCTACCAGGCGGTGCAACGACAGACGCGCAATCTCACGGCGAACAGGGTCGAAACCAGAGATAATGATCGCTTCAGGAGTATCATCCACGATGATCTCAACACCTGTAGCTGCCTCTAAAGCACGAATGTTACGTCCTTCACGGCCAATGATCTTACCCTTGATATCATCGCTTTCGATGTTGAACACCGACACGCAGTTCTCAATAGCGTGCTCAGCAGCGGTACGCTGAATGGTTTCGATAACAATCTTTTTGGCTTCTTTGGTAGCGGTAAGCTTCGCCTGTGCAATAATGTCTTTGATGTGCGATGAGGCTTGAGTGGTTGCTTCGCTCTTCAGTGCCTCCACCATTTGCTCGCGTGCTTCAGCCGCGGTTAGGCCGGCAATCTTCTCCAGCTGGCTTACCACGCTTTCATGCTGCTGCTCTACCTCTTCTTTGCGCTTTCTAAGGTGCTCCAGCTGTGTATCCAGGTGCTCTTTTTCTTTGTTCAGCTCATGCTCGCGGCGCTTCGTCTCTTCCATTTGCTTGGCCACATGCTGCTCGCGCTGCTTCACTTTGTTCTCGTTCTGGATGATGATGTTCTTTTTCTTGTTCATCTCCTCCTCGAACTCCGACTTCAGTTTCAGGTATTTTTCCTTAGCCTCCAGGATACGATCCTTCATGATGCTCTCGCCGTTGATCTCGGCTTCACGAATGATGTTCTTGGCTCTCTGGCGCGCGTCTTTCTCCTGTTGCTTGTACACTTTCTGCAACAGCGTTCGCCCAATGTATACGCCTACTCCAAGCGCAACAACGGCCGTTAATAAAATATAAAGGATATTGAGCATAACTATAGTTTTATGGTTAATTAAAAACGTATAGCAGCACCTGCAAAGGAACAGTATAAGGCTGATAGCCCTTAACGAAGTATAAGCAGTTCACCGGGCCATACTGGCCACAGTGGCTTATTATTTATTTGTCGATGAGAGGAGGTCGTCCAGGACGTTGAGTTGTTGGCCAACTTTAGAGACATGCGCAGCTTGCTCATCCTCCAGTTTCAACTTCTCTACCATGGTTTCAAAGGCAACCATGGCTAACAGGTCTTGTTTATCCTGAATACTGAACTGGTCCTTAAAAAAGCGAAGGCGCTCATTCAGTAATTTCCCGACAACCCGAAGTCTTTCTTCTTCTTCCTCTTTTACCCGCATCGGATACTCGCGTTCCGCGATGCGAATCTTTATTGATAATTCACCCATCCGTTGCGTTTATTATTGTGCAGCTTACCGGTTTTACTCCAGTTAAAGGCTTCTAACATCCTTTCCTCCTGTCGTTTAGTCCTGAAGATAAGCAATACACTTATCGATTTCTCTAATGTATTCGTTTAGCTTGAGCTTTAACTCTGTCGAATTTGCAGTGTTTCCTGCTATCGTATCTACAATTTTAACAATATTCTCCTGATTTTGAAAATTTTTTATTTGCTGCTCCTTTTCTTCCAGCAAGCCCTCCAGGTGCTTTACTTCTTCCTGGGCCTGGGCCAGCTTCTGCTGCACCTCGGTGTAGCGGGAGATAAGCTTACGCAGCTTTTCTTCAATATGCTGGAGTTGTTGTAGTTGCTTTTCTTTTTGCATAACACTATTTGCGGATAAATGCTCCCAGTTGCTTCTCAAATTGTTGCATCAGGCGACTCATCACACTGTCGATCACCTTATCGGTTAATGTTTGCTGTTTATCAAGCAACGTAAAGCTAACGGCGTAGGCTTTCTTACCCGCCTCTATTTTATCCCCCTCATACACGTCAAACACATTCACATCCTGCAGCAGCTTGCGCTCTGTTCGTAAGGCAATCTGTTTCACCTGGTCAAAAGAAATATTCCTGTCCAGCACCAGCGACAGGTCACGGCGCACTTCCGGAAACTTCGGCAACTCTTCTGCTACCAGTTTATCTTTATACTTCTTGAGCAGGTAGTCCCAGTTCAGTTCGGCATACCACACCTGCTCCTTCACTTCCATAAATTTGGTAACACCGGCATCCAGCACGCCCAGCTTCGCTATCTCCGTCCCGTTTTTCATGTAAGAGATTCCCTGGCGCATATAGCTGTTCTCCTCCAGCTGCTGTACCTCAAAATCTCCGGCATTCATCTTACGCAGCACGTTTTGCACCACACCTGCCAGATCATGGAAAGAACTTTTTACGCTTGGCTGTTTCCAGCTTTCGGAGCTGACGTTACCAGCCATGTACAGCGACAGCTTACGGCTTTCGCTCAGTTGCCCGTCCAGCTGCTCGTAAACTTTGCCCAGCTCAAAAAGCTTAAGGTCTCGCTGACGGCGGTTGATGTTCCGGCGCAGCACCTCCAGGCCCGAGAAAATCATGCTCTTACGCATCACGTCCAGGTCTTCGGAGTTATAGTTTACCACCTGCACCAGCCCCGCCATCTCCTGCTCACCTGCCGGCTTGTAGTAGTTGGAATTGGTGATGGAGTTGGTAATGATCTCGTTAAAGCCGTTGGCTGCAATGTAATTCAAGACTACATCTGTCACATCCTCAGCATAGGGGTTCGGGAACTTGGCCAGGAAAGTAGTCGCCAGGTTCTCGTCCATTTCAATGTTATTGAAGCCGTAAATGCGCAGGATCTCCTCCACCACATCTGCCTCCCGTGTAACATCCACTTTAAACGGCGGCACCGACAGCGTCAGGTACTCATCTGTTTCAGCTGTAACTTTTATGTCCAGGTCTGTTAGTATGGCTTTGATTCGCTCAGCACCAATGTGCTGCCCGATCAGCATATGCGCCCGTTCAATGCTCAGCTTTATCTCACGATTCTCAATTTTATCCGGGTACACGTCCACAATTTCGGAAGACACCTCTCCGCCGGCAACTTCCTGCACCAGCAGCGCTGCACGCATAAGGGCCGTAATGACCATGTTCGGGTCAGTGCCGCGCTCAAAACGGAAGGATGCATCCGTCTTTAAGCCGTGGGCCATACCTGTCTTGCGCACCCAGTCCGGAGAGAAATAAGCGCTCTCGATAAAGATACTGGTCGTTTCGTCTGTTACCCCAGATTCTTCGCCACCGAACACACCACCGATCGCCATCGGGCCTTCTGTGTCGCAGATCATCAGGTCAGTAGCCTTCAGTTTGCGCTCCACGCCATCCAGCGTTTTGAAGGCAGTGCCTTCTGCAACGGTCTTTACAATGATCTTGTCACCTTTTATCTTATCGGCATCAAAGGCGTGTAATGGCTGGCCAAGCTCGTGCAGCACATAGTTGGTTACGTCTACCACGTTGTTGATCGGCGACAAACCAATGGCACGCAAATGTTTCTGCATCCACTCCGGCGAAGGACCTACCTTCAAACCTGAGATTGTTACACCAGCATAACGCGGACAAGCCTCCGTACTCTCAACTTCAACAGCTATTGGTTTCCTGGTGTTATCAACTTTGAAATCATCAACAGCAGGAAGTATAGCTGGTGTATTGATCAAAGCCTGCAGATCGCGGGCAACACCGTAATGCGAGGCGGCATCGGCACGGTTTGGTGTAAGGCCGATCTCAAAAACCTTGTCAGAACCTAAACCAAAAAACTCGGCAGCAGGTGTTCCGTTCGGCAGGTCCGTATCCAGTACCATGATACCGGCATGAGAGGCTCCAATACCTATTTCATCCTCGGCACAGATCATACCTTCTGACACGGCACCCCGTATCTTGGACTTCTTGATCTTAAAAGACTCGCCACCTGTTGGGTGCAGCGTGCTGTTTACCGTAGCCACCACCACGCGCTGCCCTGCAGCTACGTTTGGCGCACCACACACGATCTGGCTTGGCTCTTCAGCGCCTATGTCTACAGTGGTAATGTTCAGGCGGTCCGCATCCGGGTGGCGCTCACACGTGAGCACTTCCCCTAACACAATACCTTCCAGGCCACCTTTTACCATCTCAAAGTTATGGATCGCTTCCACTTCCAGGCCTGCGCCTGTAAGTAAAGAGCCCACTTCGTCTGCGGTTTTATCTGTATGTATAAGTTGTTTTAGCCAGTCGAATGAAATCAGCATATTGTTATTCTGTCTCTTATAATAAAGTATAGCCTCACTACTACAGAAGCCAATCTTTTTCAAAATTAAACATAATTCTGTTTAGTGGCACAAAGGCCACCAAATTAGATACCCATCAGGCTTTAGAAGGTGGTGCACAGGGCACCAGGGCTACTGCTCTAATGTTTATCGTAGGTCTTTTCGCCAGCCGGTATGGCAATATCCAGGCGGTTATCTTTAGGGGGCACCGGGCATGCATACTCTGCGTTGTAAGCGCAATAAGGATTATAGGCCCGGTTAAAGTCAAGGGTCACTGTTTGATCGCCTTCCTCATAAGGCACATCCAGGTAACGCCCGCCACCATACGTCTCAAAGCCATTTGTTTTATCAGTGAAAGGTACGAAAAGCTGTTCCTTTTTTTCGCCACTTAGCTTCTTATAGAGCGTCAGGCGTTGTGGCTGGCCATCTAATTCAAACGTAGCGATGCCATAGCGTAAGTAAGGCTCATAACTCCCACTAGTGAGCGTCATCAGCAGTGTATCCTGATTTGCAAGTTGCTCTACCTGAGCCTGAACCTGGTACTCCACGTTTGGCTCATAATACAGCAGGTTCTTAAAACTTCGGCGATCTTCGTCCACAAAGGGAGAATTTGCCTGCCCCCTGAAGGAAAGGTCTTTGTCTTCCCGCTCCTTTTGCAAAGGCTTCAGATAGTTCTCCTCGTTAAAGAAGGCATCCTTAAAGAAATATAAAAGCACCAGTGCTACGCCGGCAAGTATGATCAGTCTTAGCGGTCTCTGCATAAAACTCAGCTTCTTTTGTTTCTGCAAAGGTCGTAATTTTTTAACAGGAAATATAGTTGGCTTCACCTCTTTCGTTTACCATCTTGCAGCTTATCCGAAATCAAAATGGATTTAAAAAACCATTACGACAACCTGTTTACAGAATCTTCAAAAGAGATTTTACAGGGTAACTACACTGTTGATGACCTTATTGACTCCTCTTCAGACAACAGGTTTGGCATTACGTTGCTGATCCGGCCCACCAGGCAGATCAAAAGTAGCATTCAGGCATTTATGGATGAACTCAAAGCAGCCAATCCAACGCAGTATTATTATCCGCTTTCTGATGTACACATCACTGTTATGTCGATCATATCTTGTTACAGCGGCTTTCGGTTAGAAGATATTTCAGTTGAAGACTATGTTACAATCATAGAAAAATGCCTTGAAGGTATAAATGCCATTGAGATCAACTTTCATGGTGTAACGGCATCAGCATCTGCAATAATGTTACAGGGTTTCCCTGGCAACAACTCCCTGAACCAGCTTCGTGATAACCTGAGAAAACAATTTAAAAGCGCTGGTTTACAGGAAACTATTGACAGCCGCTATACAATAGCTACGGCTCATGCTACTGTTATGCGGTTCCGGGAAAGCCTACATGACCGTACAGGAATGATACAAATTTTAGAAAAGTATAGAAACCACAACTTCGGAACTTTTACAGCCAAACACATAGAACTGGTCTTTAACGATTGGTACCAGCGAGAAAGGTACGTGAAGCAGTTACACACTTTCCGGTTGAAGTAAATAAGAAACACACAACCCTCCCCCGCTTACCTGAGTTTCTAAAGTAGAAAGCTGCCATACAGACTATGTCAACCAAACAGGAAAAGCATTACCAGGATCTTATCTCACAGCTAGAGCAACTGCATGAAGAGGCTATAGCGCTGGAGAAAAAGTTTGCACCGGCCATTGCCAAAGTTGCCCCCGAGTTTAAGAAAAGTGCTAAAAACCTGCTCCATTACCTCACATTGCGGCATCATGATATCAGGGTACTGCAGGAAAAGCTGTCACAAATGGGCCTGTCGTCGCTTGGGCGGGCAGAAGGGCATGTTCTGGCCAGTCTGCAGGCTGTACGTAACCAGCTTTGCCACTTGTCTGCCTGTGAACCAACCTCTAAACATGTGGCAGTATCTTTTTCTGAAAACCACAAATTACTTTCCGAACATACAGAAGCATTGCTGGGGCCCAGGCCCGAAAAACGTTCTACCCGTATCATGGTCACTATCCCCGGCGAGGCGGACGACAACTATGAGCTCATACTCCGTTTGTTAAAGGCCGGCATGAACTGTGCCCGGATCAACTGTGCGCATGACACCGAACGAACCTGGCTCAAAATGGTGCAACATATTAATGAGGCTAAGAAAGAAACCCACCTTAAGTGCAAAATTTTAATGGACCTGATGGGCCCGAAACTACGCACCGGTCCGCTAAAAGAGGGGCCAAAACTGGCCGTGTTGCACCCGGTACAGAATGATATAGGCCAGATAACGGAAGCCGCTAAAATATGGCTGGCTCCTCCGGGGGCAACGCCCCCCAAGAACATCGACGCCGCATTGCCTGTAAGCCTGGAGTGGCTTGCCCAGCTACAAGAGGGGGATAAGATCAGGTTTACAGACACACGTGGCAGGAAACGCTTTTTTTCAGTTATCCGCAAAGAACCGAATGGTCTGGTTACTAACCTTTTCAAGACCTCCTACATCACGACAGGCACGGAGCTGCGTGTAAAAAACAAGGCCATCGCGCAGCAAGTAGCCCAGGTAGGGGAGTTACCCCCTATTTACTCTCCTATCATACTCAAAAAAGACAGCTTCTTGCTCCTCACGAAAAAACAAATTCCGGGGGAGCCTGCCCAGTTTAATGCGCAGGGGCATGTAGTGCAGCCAGCGCATATCCCATGCACACTACCCGAGGTGTTTACACAGGTTAAACCGGGACAGCCCATACTTTTTAACGATGGTAAAATTGAAGGGGAAATAAAAGATGTTAACCCGGACCAGTTGTTAATAAAAATCACCTATGCCAGCCAGACAGGGAGCAAATTGCGCGCCGATCAGGGCATTAACTTGCCTGAAAGCAAGATTCATGTGCAGGGGCTCACAGACAAGGACAAGCATGACCTGAAATTTATTGTAAAACATGCCGATATCGTAAATCAGTCCTTTGTGAACCAGGTAGAGAACGTAGATGCCCTATTGCAAGAGATGCACAGGCTGAAGGCACAGAAGCTTGGTGTGATGCTTAAAATTGAAACACAGGAAGGGTTTAGAAATCTTCCCCGCCTGCTTTTGGCTACCATGAAAGCTTATCCTGCAGGTATCATGATCGCGCGCGGTGACCTGGCTGTGGAAAGTGGCTGGCAGCGGCTGGCCGAGGTGCAGGAGGAGATACTTTGGCTTTGTGAGGCCTCGCATATACCGGTAGTGTGGGCTACGCAAGTGCTGGAAACACTGGCTAAGAAAGGCAGACCTTCCCGGGCAGAGATCACGGATGCCGCCATGGCACAACGGGCAGATTGTGTCATGTTAAACAAAGGTCCGCACGTAGTGCAGGCTATTGAGTTCCTGCACGATATCCTGGTGCGGATGCAAGAACACCAGAACAAAAAAACCTCCATGCTACGCAGCCTGCATATATCTGATCTGGAGGAGTTAAAAGCTGATCATAAAACGAATCTATAAGGTCAAATACCCATCAAGCTCCTCATAACAGGCTATCAATTTGAATTTCAACAATTTAAATGTAGCACTATTGTTATTTTTTTATATATTTGCCTTGTTAAAGTACTACTAATTTACGTTTCCTGCTCCATTTACTACTTTTAGTGGCAGCAGTATTGTTTAACCAAACCTTAGTTTGATGAGAACAAGAACGATTGAAAAACTCCTGTACAAAATTGCTGCATTTCTGGTATTGATCGGGGCAATAATACGTATCATGCACTTGTCAGAGAACAACCTGGGCTTATACCTTATTCTTGCAGGCCATGTAGCCGGTGTTGCCGCTATTTTTATGTATATGAAATATGTAAATGATATGGAGCAGCAAAAGCATGTTTCCAAGGAAAGTACACAACAACTTAGTAACAAATAAGCTCTATATTTGATTTATGAAAACAAAACTAGCCCTTTTTCTACTGCTGCTGACAGGTAGTTTCGGCGCAGATGCGCAGGTACTTTCCGGATCACCAAAAGACCTGCCTGCCACTACAACGGCAAGTGTACAAACAGCCAGGCCGCTGGTACTGATAAATGATACTGAAACAGCAATGGGAGCGTTTATCCTGAAGCCAGAGCAGATTGCCTCTGTAAATGTGTATAAAGAAGAAAGTGCCCTTGCAAAGTTTGGTAACAAGGCAAAACAGGGCGCTGTAGTTATTAATTTAAAGAAAGGTTTGGTACTGGCAGGGTTAGAGGATATATACAGACATTTTCAAGTTCCTCAGGACCAACGACAGCTGCAAATAGCTATTAATGATACCTTGGTGCCTGATAAAAAGCTTCTTCTGGCAGATATCAAACTGATAGATAAAATAGAATTGAAGACACAAGATGTAACTGCCGTTAACCGCATCAGCTTTAACGAGGACCAGCCTTACATCAACATAGTTACGTCAGTACAATAATATGGACGGGAAACGACGATCAGATATAAAACCTGGCCTTCATGTAAACATTGTTCTGAAAGAGGACCAGCGTACCGGCAACCTAACCGAAGGCTACGTTCAGGACATCCTTACAAAGTCGCCTACGCACCCACATGGCATTAAAGTGAGGTTAGAAACTGGCGAAGTTGGCAGAGTACAGGAGATCTTAGAAGAAGATTAAGGCATTATCCTTACTATAAGGAGCATTAACTGATGCAACTTATACCGTTACTCAGCTATGCCGGTTTACTTCAGCAACTGCCTTTAGAAACCGGAATACTCGGAAAGAAAGACCTGCCACCTCCCTGGCTTTAGAGAATCCCTTCATCGGCAAAGCTGTAGTAGTCGCTGTCGGTGAAGATAATATGATCTAATACAGGTAAATCCAGGAACTGCCCTGCATCTTTCATCTTTTTGGTAAGGGAAATATCTGCGGCACTAGGTTTTATGTTACCGCTGGGGTGGTTGTGCACCAGTATAATGGAACTGGCTAACTGTTCCAGTGCCTTTTTAAAGATCATTTTAGGGTCTGCCACGGTTCCTGCTACCCCTCCTGAGCTGATGCTTTCTTTTCTCATCACAACATTGGCACGATTCAAAAGTATAATCCAAAACTCTTCGTGGGGCAGGTCTAGCAGCTGGGGTTTGATGTAATTATAAATATCTGAGGAACAGGTAATACGTGTTTTGGCCGCAGATGCCGTCTCTTTTCTACGCCTGCCAAGCTCCAGTGCACTCACTATTGAAATCGCTTTGGCCTCTCCAATACCTTTATGCTTCGTCAGGTCCTTTACAGATAGCTTTGCCAGTTCGTTCAGGTCGTTGCTCACAGCGGCCAGAATAAGTTTAGCCACATCCACGGCTGTAAGGTTTTGCGTTCCGGAGCCGATAAGTATAGCGATCAGTTCTGCATCACTAAGGGCAGACTTACCCTTGAGCAGTAACTTTTCCCGGGGGCGATCTTCCTCGGCCCATGTTTTAATATTTAAAGGCTGATCGTATGGAGCGGTGGCAGTAGCTTCTGGTTCTTTCACTTACGGTATAGATTTTGATAACAAAAGAGATGCTAGTGCAATTCTTTTTGCTAAATATTAGTTCAGCAGTAGCAGCTATTAATTCTTTTTAAATCAATTAAATCTAAAATTGTCCGTTTAGGTGTTTTTCTGATACCTTTTAGAGCGGTAAAGTTATATGATAAATCGTATTTTGTCTTTTGGTATAATTGTCCTGATCCTTTTCCTGATAGACTTGTATGTCTTTCAGGCAGTGCGGGTCGTAACTCAGTCACTTAGCCCCCTGTCACAGCGGGTCATATACATTCTGTACTGGCTGATCTTTGCCATTACGTCAGGCACGTTTGTACTTGCCTCTGCCACCAGAGGCACGCCTCCAAGTAATTTTCAGACTTACCTGGCCAGTACATTGTTTATTATTTTTGCTTCCAAGCTGGTAGTAGTAGTTTTTCTGATGCTCGATGATGTCGTGCGATTAGGTAAGTTAACGTTTAACAGCCTGAGTTCAACTACACCATATGACCCTTCGCGTAACCTGTTCTTCAGCCAGTTAGGCCTGGTTGTAGCTGCTGTGCCGTTCACGGCATTTATCTATGGTATGGTAAAAGGAGCTTATGATTACCGTGTAAAGCGTGTAACACTTCGTTTCCCGAATTTGCCTGCTGCTTTTGATGGTTATAAGATGCTGCAGATATCAGACCTCCATACAGGTAGCTTTAGTTCTACAGACCCGCTGAAGGAAGCCGTTGCCTTGATCAATAAACAAGAAGCTGACCTGGTACTTTTTACAGGAGACCTCGTGAACAACCTTGCTTCTGAGGTTCAGCCACATATCCCTACGCTAAAAGAAATTAAGGCTAAATCTGCCGTATATTCGGTGCTCGGCAATCACGACTATGCTGATTATGTCCGGGAGTGGCCAACGCCAACTGCCAAGAGCGAAAATCTGAAGCGCCTGAAGGCCAGTCATGCAGAAATGGGTTGGGACCTGCTGATGAACGAGAATCGTATCATCGAGAAAAACGGGGAAAAGATTGCCATACTCGGTGTAGAAAACTGGGGTAACAAGGCTGGCTTCCCGAAATACGGACGCTTATCAGATGCTTACCAGGGCACAGAAGGCACCCCATTTAAAGTGCTGCTTTCTCATGATCCATCGCACTGGGACGGAGAAATAAACCAGAGTTACAAGGATATCGACCTAACACTTTCCGGCCACACCCACGGCATGCAATTTGGCGTGAACATACCAGGGCTTAAGTGGAGCCCTGTACAGTATATGTATAAACAGTGGGCCGGTCTTTATAAAAAAGGACAACAACACCTCTATGTAAACACTGGTCTTGGCTTCCTGGGCTATCCTGGTAGGGTTGGTTTTTTACCTGAGATCACTGTATTTGAGCTTAAGCGCGCCTAACTTCAGACAACTTCTGTAAAAAGGAGCCGGCATTTGTGCCGGCTCCTTTTTTTTAGCGGCAGGTTTACTTGTTGCGGTGTTTGCTCAGATGTCTTGCACCCTATCATGCAACAAACAATAACTCTCTGGCAGCCGTAAAAAAAAGAAATTCGCAAAGGCCCTGTAAATACAGTACTAGACAGCGAGCAACATTATATACTAAACTATGAAAAGACTATTCTATTCCATATTTGCACTCAGCACCATGCTATTTATGGCTTCCTCATGTTCCGAAGACAGGGGTACGACTACTGAAGTGGCCTCTTCTAATGAAGATGAAAACGTAAACCCAAATAACCTCAGAGGTTATGGAGACCGTGAACCAGGAGGTGCGCCACCTGCTAACCCAGAGGCTGGACAGATGTATGGTTTTGAAGTAGACAAATACTCAGATGCATTTGCAAAGGACTTAAACCTGGACGCAGATCTGGCGACCGAGATGGTAAAGATTTACTATGACCGCAACAGGCAACTAAGTGAACTGGAGCAGCGCTATCAGTATTCAGAAACATCGCGCATGGGAGGCCAGGCCGCGGAAGAGACGGACAACGCCAAAACCAAGGAACCGCCAATGACCGAGGCTCAGAAAAAAGCTGAGCAGGAACGTATAGACCAGGAAACTGACCAAAAAGTAAAGGAGGTTCTTAATCCGGAACAGTATAAAACCTATGAGATGAACCGCAGCAAATACCACCAGATGCAGCTTGAAAAAACTGGAAAAAACCAGTAACAGCATCTGAAAAGTATAACGCAGAGCGCCTGTAGCCCTACTATGCTACAGGCGCTCTGCGTTATAGCCATTGTAAAATTCCTTTTGTAACTTGCCCGAACTTAAATAATTAGGCTAGTATACTTTTAAGTCATTTGTGGCGTATTAATCTTTGCATAGCCCTTAAGCCAGAACCATATACTTATAGATGCTCCGAAATATCCTGCTATTTTGTCTGCCCTTTTTGTTAATTGCTTTTGCCTTTCAGGCGCAGGCTCAGAAAACGATCAGGATAAGCGGCACGGTGCTGCAGCCAGACAAAACTACTCCCATTCCGGGGGCCAGCATTATAAAAGTGAATTCCCAGATGGGTGTTATATCTGATGAAAAAGGTAAATTTCTAATTGACATTGCCCTGGAAGACACTTTACTGATCAGAGCCATCGGCTTTAAATCGCTGCTATACTTGCCCAAACAATTACCTGTATCTGAGATCCGGGTAAATATTGTGCTGCAGGAAGATAGCGTAATGTTGGGTGAAGTAGAGATTACCAGCCGCCCTTCACCGGAGATGATACAACGTGCCCTGCGCAATATGAAGCGTGACCAGACAAGCCAGGTGAAGAAACCCGGTTACATTCCCGGTTTAGAGCCTCCCCCTCCCGCTGCACCGGCTGCACCTACTATTATGAGTCCGGCAAGCTTGCTTTACGACATGCTGTCAAGAGAAGGGAAAGAGAAAAAAAAGCTGCAGGAGCTATTATTGCTGCAGGAAATAGAACAGATGCGTAAGGAAAAGGAAGAGTATAATAAGTTCTTTAAAGACAATACCGGGTACGAGTAAGGGCGGCAGCCAAACAATAACCGCTTGCGTAGGTTAAACAAATAAGCTTAGCACCTGCGCCTATGAAAATCGGATATCCCTGTATTAACCAAACTCTCGACTGCAGTTCCTCCCGCACTTTTCGCCTGGCTTCGTACTCCGAAGAACGCCTGATCGAAACAGTAGAGCAAAACCTTGCCTGCCTGAGGCGGATACTGGAGTATAATGTACAACACGGTCTACTCTTTTTCCGCCTCACTTCAGACCTTGTCCCATTTGCTTCGCATGAAGTGAACACTTATAACTGGAAGGAGCACTTTAAATTGACCTTCCGGAGGCTTGGCTCCTACATCCGGAATAATAACATGCGCATTTCCATGCACCCGGACCAGTTTGTGGTGCTCAATTCCCCTAATCCTCAAACAGTAAAAAACAGCATAGCAGAACTGGAGTACCAAGGCAGCGTACTGGATCTGATGGGCCTTGACACCACTGCCAAATTACAGATACATGGCGGCGGCGCGTACGGCGACAAGCCGGCAGCCATCCAGCGATTTGCTGAAGTATATCATACCATGTTGCCTGAAGCAGTAAAGGCACGGTTGTGTGTGGAAAATGATGACAGGACCTATACTTTACAGGATTGCCTGCAGTTGCATGAACTTACCGGCATGCCGGTAATATTTGATAACCTGCATCATGAATGCGTAAACAACGGAGAACCTCTGTACGAGGCCGTTCAACTGGCAGCCACTACCTGGCATCCTGAAAAGGATGGGCTGTTAATGATGGACTATAGTTCACAGGCTCCTGCGGAGCGCAAAGGAAAACATACTCAAAGTATACAAGAGCAGCTCTTCCATGATTTCTTAGCTGAAACAGAGGGCCTGGATATGGACCTGATGCTTGAAATAAAGGATAAAGAAGAAAGCGCGCTTAAAGCGCTGGAAATAGCAAAAAGTATGGGTAGGGTACAGCTACAAAGCAGCAATTAGATGATATAACCACTCTGCCAACTCCCATAGCCCCCAAAGCATTAGCACGAAGAGCACAACAATTCCGATCAGAACACCTATAATAACTTTTTTGCCACTACCCTGGTATTTTCCTTCCTCGTAATGCGCCCGCAACATACGCACGTTACGCTCATTGGCTTTGTAAAAGAAGTCAAAGATATTACCCAGCACAGGAATGCTACCGATAACGGTATCCAAAGCAATGTTTAACAGCATAAGCACTACCAGTTTGTTACTGGCCCCGTGCCTGGCCATCGTCATTACAATAGTAGCCGAAACTGCAAAGGAAGCCAGGTCTCCGGCAACCGGCACAAGCCCTAACAGGGGATCCAGCCCAAACCTGAACTTGGTGCCCGGCAGCCTGAACTGGCTGTCCATCAGGCGCACCATATGATCAATCCATTTCAGGCTTTCAGTTTGTGGGGTGCGGGTATAGCGGTTGTTTTGCTCTATCATACGCGCTTATACGAATAGATGCAAAAAACGGTATGTTTTATTCCCTGCTCTTCTGCCAGCGATAAATAGTGTAAAAGTTTCCCCCTAATTCTTTCTCCTTTTTCTAAATGCCTTGTCCCGCTGCTTACGCTGTTTACCTAAGCTCTTTGATCCATTCCACTTCTTGTTCTTGCTCTCCTGGCGGCCGTTGTTAAAGCGCATGCTTCTGCGGTCATCATCCAGTACAATAGCTTTCTTGCTTCTAGCCAAAGGTGAGCAGGAGGCGATCATAAGGCCAAACAGAAGCGCAAGTAATCCTTGTTTAAAAATTCGCATAAGTTAATATTTGTTTTCAGTCTTGAATCTTTAAAGACCGGTTTAACAGAATTGGTTCTTTAAGATTTGGGTATACTTTATAAATAAACAATGGTTTAGTATAAAAAATATTATACTGTTTTTAAAAGCAATAAAAAGGTAATTCATTTTACTGGTAAAATGATATTCACAGCATTAAAGTACAAAAAAGGCGCTGAAACAACTAAGTTTTCAGCGCCTTTTTAAACCGATATAAAAATATATTAATCTTCTTTTTTACCGTTCCCTTTCTTTTTATGCTTTGTGTGTCCCGGGTTTGTAGTGTGCGGGTGATGGGGGTTGTTAGGATTTTTGTACCAACCCTTGTGCAAGCCATTATCATGTCGGCTATTGGCTATGCGCACCTGCTTGCCATCGATAATTATTATTTTCCCTGTGCTGTTTGGCTTTGATTTAGAGGAAGAACAGGATACGATCAAAAATGCGGAGGCCATTACGACCAGCCCTTTACTAAGGTAATTCATCAGGATATATAATTGTATGCAAGGCTTAACGCAGGTACAACCACAATAGTATAAGCAGCCATAAAAAAAGTATGACCGTGAGGATCATACTTCAAATACTACTATTTCAGTAAGGGCTTATCTTCCGAAATCGTCCTGAACCCGTACAATGTCTTCTTCGTCAGAAGGCTTTTCTAGATCTGTGTGCTGCCATATTTCTGCCAGTACACTCCACTCATTAAGCCCTACCAACCTGTGGCGTTCACCCTGCTGAAGCGTTATTAGTGTACCTGGCTCCAGCTCCTGCAGGTCGCCTTCCTGGTCGGTGGCACTCGTTACTACACCAACCTTGCCTTGTAACACCTTCCATATTTCCGCACGGCGGTGATGGTACTGCCAGGAAAGCCTCTTGCCTGGCGCTACCAGTAAAAACTTTGGACTAAGCTTACCCGATATTTTTAATTCTTCCAGGGGAATGCCTGTAAAGTATTTCTCTGCGAACTCCTTGGCCTGGTCTTCATTTATAACAAAGAAACCGCCCCAAGGCCTGGAATCGTCTTTTTTTACAATCTCAAAATTACTATTTGTAAGCTCCTGCTCTATCTCCTGAAACAGCGCCTCTTTCTCGTTCTCATTGATCATCCGCAAATGTTTTGTATTAACTGGCAAGTATAGGTCACAGATATTTTAAAGTAAAGAGATACTGATAAATTAATATTAAGTTGTTGTAAGCACATGGATTAATTATAACGCGAAGACAAAGGAAATAACAGCAGCTCAAAGTGAGGTAAGGCTTGAAAGATACTATCTGAAGAAAATTATAGCAGAACAAACAGTTGCTGTTGGCCTGAGCAAACGAGGATCCACTTACTTGATTCAGCTCACCGGTTTCCGGAAGCTCCTATTTGTGGTTTACCTGTTACAGGCCTGCTTTGAAATATGCTAGTCCACGCTCACGCTAAATTTGTCCTGGGTGTTGTATTTTTGTGGTTTGCCCAAAGAGACCATCCACCTGTCGTATGTTGCTTTGGCTAACCATTGCACCACGTAATTATCCTTTAACTCGCTTACAGAAGCAGCTTCACTAGCCAGCTTCTGCGCTATTTCAAATAGCGAACTCTTCTTGCTGTGGTGGAAGATAAATGCGGCATAAAACTTATCCATTGGCTGGCTGATCTTATTATCCCTGTAAAGCTGGCTGACTTGCTCAAGCCTTATACTATCTCGCTTCACCATGCTGTCATTAAGCATGCCAAGATATGCTTTGATGGTCATTCGGTCAGCCTGGTCAGTATTATAGGCGTAAGCTAACTTATCACTCACATCACCGGAACGTACCACAGCAGGCTCCAAAGGGCGAAAGAGTCCGGCTATAACCCCGGACACACATACAGCTATTATTATCAAAGGTACTTTAAACCACCTTGCACTAAGGCTGGTGCGAAAAACTTTAACTGTACCTGCCACCAGTATAACTGCAAAACTCAGAACAATTATCGCCAGCAAAAGAAGACTAACCAGGTTGTACATAAAAGAAAGTATGCCAACAATGATTAGGATAACGAGCAGAACCAGGTTTTTCTTCATTTTGCTTTTATTATGATTTCGTTTGTGCCAAAGCCACTCTAGTATGCAGTGAGCAAGGCATAGCCAACGCTTTGTTCATAAGACTTTCCTCGAAGCTGCCCATTCATACTCTCCTTTATTTTTTAATAATATACCTATTTCGGTATTATGCACATCACCGGAACCCAACCTGGCAGCGAGGGTTTGTACTGTTCTTGAAGCGTTGTAATTAGTCGTTTAATTTACTAATTAAATTATTTAATGAAACTTTTGCCTCCTTCATTACTGGTAAGAGTGGCCAAATATGTGGCATTTTTTTTCCTTCAATTATTTCAATATCCACTTTAGCATCAATGCATTTTTCGATTGCCAATTTTTGATCGGGATAAGTAATGTCCTTATCTGCTATATAAAGAATTGTTTTTGGGAATTGTTCAAAGCTGCCATACAAAGGTGAAATCATTACATTTTTAAGATCATGGGTCTCTGCACACATTCTTTTTGCACTTAACACTCCTGCTTTTGATAGTATGGGGTCCACTGCATCCAACTTTTCTATTTCAGGATTCGACATCGATGCATCCATAACTGGTGAAATAAGAATTATTTTACTTGGTAGTTCTGCCCCCTTTTTAACAAGGCGTTGAGTCAAGGCTGTAACTAAGGTCCCTCCCACAGAATCTCCAATCAACGAAATCTGAGTTGGACGATAATTCTCTAAAGCAACCTTGTATATGGAATCTATATTCGCTGATATTTCAGATATATTACTCTCCGGAGCTTTAGGATAGCTACACATCCAAATCGTATGACTTGTTTGAGTAGCAATTTCTTTAATAGCATCCCAGTGATGTTGTGCTGGGCCAGAAATAAAGGCACCGCCATGAATGAACAGCAACAGGTTCTTAGAATTTCCACACCGTTCTATTTCAGTAATTACGGAATTTGAAACTTTAAAAGTTCGTACTTTATTCTGCTTAAAAAGCTTACCCCCTGGATGATGAACATCTCCTTTCCTTATTTTTTTGTAGTCTATTGGGTCCAGACTAAAGTTCTTTTTAAGACCTTTCAGCCTTATCACCAATAAAGTAATATAGTATGTTAGGCTTTGTTTCATTGTTTTCTCTCAATTACTCAATGGTTTTGCTAATTGCTTTGGCAGGCTTAGAAGTAATATTCTACTAGCCTATAAAAAGCTACAATGAATCGCTTATTCTAAACTACAGCGATAGCAATAAGCAGTGGTTAGCTAGCGGTTTTAGTCTAAATTAGTTCAGACTCTAAGGCTGTCTCTACCACTTTACCTTTACTTATAGTTACCTTGTAAGCCTTATCTGTTGTATTTTGAGTAATAACTCTTCTCAATTGGGTGCCTTCAAAGTAAAGACCGGCTGTTTCATCACAAGCATATCCTGGAAGCAACCTGCCTTCTTCAACCATTTTTAAGTATAAAGAACGCCTTTCTGCTTCAGTGTGGTAATGTGGACAGTTACTTCCTTTCAAGAATCCTAATCCTTTCACGGCAGTATAATTCTCCGGCCTAGAATCAGAAAGCCCCTCTTCAAACCAACAAATTGCCCCTGCGCTTGGTCCTGATAAAACTATTCCTTTCTCCCAGGCTTTCTTCAAAACGATGTCAATGCCTTGTGCTTTCCATAATGCTAAAGCATTCAAAGTATTGCCGCCTGTAACTAGAATAGCATCCATTTGTAATAGTGTGTCTTCGAAAGGTGTTTTCTGTTCTGCACTTGTTACAAAGACTTTTTGCACATAAGGTTGTACTGGCAGTTCTTTCGCTATTTCAAACCATTTGTTGATGTAAGCTTCACTATCTCCCATTGGAGTCGGCAAGAAACATATTTTAGGATTTTCTTTTCCTGTGAGGGAAATAAGATGCTTGATGGTTTTAAGGTCATATCCCCCACCAGTTAGGAATATCTTCCTTATTTCCAGTTTTTGTGCGAACAACTCAACATTTCCAGCGATGGAAATGCCAACGGTTGCAACTGTTGCATTTCTTATAAAATCTCTTCTTCTCATGTTTTTTAATTTTCAGCTAACTACAGGCTTGCAGGAGTACCTACTCCAACTAGCTGCACTATAGGTGGTGGTGTTCGGCTGCATTTTAAATACTTTTTTTCGCACATACATCACCAGCGCTCATATCCATAGCACACTCCTAATATACCGTATTTCTATAAATTATCAAGCGGGCTCACGATTTTATCCAACCCGTAACGGGTTGCATGTGTATACACTTCGGTGGTCTTGCTGCTCAGGTAGCCAAGTAAAAGAATCATTTCTCCCGACCTTATTCGGCTTTTCCGGATAGATCCTACTACTAAATAAGTATAACATGGAGAAAAGAAGCGACCAATAGTCCCTTTAACCATCTTGGCAGTAGGACTACTCTATCGCATCTCTTTTAGTGAAGCCCCAAGCTATAAAAAACAAATAGCTGACACGCAGCAGCAATCCATTATAGCTTGGATCATATTCACTTTAGTTGGCAAATCCGCACATTTACTAAAATGTACACAAATCAATGCGGGAACTATCGATGCGTAATTATTTAATTTTTAGAACAGGAGAATGAAACCGAAGTATGTCTCACCTGACATGTAGTACAGGCTGGAGTAACCAATATCGCTTAAAAGCAAAAAAGCCTGTAAATACGTGATTTACAGGCTTTTTTGCACTAATAATGTGGAGATGCAGGGATTCGAACCCTGGTCCAGACAAGGAAACCGTCGTGCCTTCTACATGCTTAGACGCTAGTTGGATTGTCGGGAGCTTGCGGGCCTAGGTCAAGCCTATGCGCACTCCTTAGATGCTTAATTTCGCCTGTGCACCGCACCTTTACACAGACTAGTAAAACGGATCGAAGCCTCTAATGTGCAAGCAGTTTCACGAAACCTGCACGAGACTATGGCAATTGCTTAATACCTAGATTAAGCAGCCATGGCGTAGTTATATTCGCCAGTTATTGTTCGAACGAATTTTTAACAGGTGTACATTCCCCACCCGACATGCTTACACGCAATCTGCACAAGCTGTCAATTCCGGTCATCCCCAATAAATAAAGAACGAATTCTTACAATATTTATACTTCAAGAAGTATGCCACAAATATACAAAAATTAATGGGCTTTTGGCCGTTGCCGTTAAATAAACGAGCAGCAACGGCCAAAAGGTTTCATCCATTCTAAAGCGTGGGCTTATCGTGCATTTATCTATGAGCTGTAGGAGTTGCCACAGGCAGAACAGGTGCCTGGTATAAGTCAACCAGGGAGTTGGTGTACTTGTACGTATTCATTGGAAACTTCTTCTGAAACACTTTTGGTTGCTTTGCTCCTACCGGTATCAGCATCAACGACTGCTTCGAATCAACGGTTTCCCTGGCAAAATCTACTCCTTCACGGTTATCGAACTTCACATCAAAGTAGTACAGGTACGGATACACCCAATTTACGTATTGCGCCTTGTTTGTCCCTGAGAGGCTACTGATCTCCAGTTTGTCGAAGTTTTTGGCTATTGCCTGCTGAAATTCCACTGCATTCAGCGGCACATTGTTCAGCACAGGCATTACGTCAAACTGTCCGTCCAGCATCACCCATTTCTTCATGTCTGGCAGGTATACTTCCAGCAGCACATGGCCTGCACCAGACTCAATGGTCTCTACATCTTTCATCTTAAGCCCCATCGTGCGGGCTGGTAAACCAATGGCATTCAGGCAAGCTGTGGTCACAATGCCATATTCTACACAACGGAACTGCTTGCCTCCTTTTACCTCTTCCAGTATAGTCAGTGCATCGCTCTTGGTAGGCTGATTCATTCCATTGTGCTCCCACTGATTATGCACCCAATTCACCATTCTAAGCGCTTTCTCAGTATCGTTGGCAGCTCCTGCCACAATGGCATCCAGGTTGTACTGCGAGCGTAATGTTTGCATATAAGGATTATTTGTGTTTTGCTCATAGAACAGCGTATAGCCCGGGATCTTATTGGTTGTATTAAACTGCTGCGCTTCAAATGCATAGCCTTTTAACTCTGTAAGGGCATAGTCCTTGTTGTTCAACAGCACATAGAACTGGTAAGATTTACCTGGCTTTACATTGAAGCTGATAGAATCTGAATCAGTATAAAAAGTAACAGGCTGCTTTTTTGAATGCACCGGAACTTTCATTACATCAGGAGAGATCTCAGGCGTGATGTTCCAGTTTCCCTGTACTAACTCCTCCCCTATTTTATAATCTGCAACCTTAGAGCTTGCTTCTATAACAGGAAGGCCCTTGTATGTTTTTTGAGCGATGGCTGGCGCTAGCAGCACCAACAGCATAAACAGAAATGATAGTGACTTTTTCATAGTTTTAAGATTGTACTAAATGGCTAATTGATACTAGTTTTATTTTGTGTGTAGTAGGTTGCGGTTTAATTTTTTCTGTGATCCCAGCTTTCAGTTCTACTTTCCTGGTTTGCTGAAACTGCATATGAAATTTGAATGCCAAAAACACAATTAATTGATATTCAAATAATTATAAATTATAAAAATTTAAATATGTACGGTTCCGATACACTTGTACCTGATACACATGTGCGCTTTTGGAACATTTCGCAACATGTTGTGGCTGTGCTACAGGCTGGTTAATAGCCTGCATCATAAATAAAGGCGGCAACCCTGTAAGCTAAAATGCTTACAGGGCTGCCGCCTTTTGACCCGACAAGTATGATAGTTATTAGCGCTTTGCCTGCGCTTTCGTGTTCTGTTCTTTCAGGTGCTTCAGGGCGCGATCCAACACAGGGTCCTTCTTCTGGATATAGTCCTGCAACGTCATCTTTACTTCAATGTCTGGTTTCACGCCATAACCCACAAATTCTCTGCCGTCGGGGTAAGTGTCTTTTTTGGTGCAGATGCGGGCAACGCCGCCGCCTGGCAGGTCAAACATAAACGGCTGACCGGTGCTTCCGAATGAGTTTTCGCCAATCCTCGTCATGTGAGGCTGGTTATCGGCATAGATCAGGAAATCTTCGGCGGCAGAGGCGGTTTTATGCCCGATCAGGATAATGGTGGGTACAATCACCTTCTCGTTTTGCTTTACCTCATTCCGGTCTGGTGCATAGTCAAACTCATACATCAACTTATCCTGGTAAGCGTTCAGCGATTTAGCGGCCCAGGCATTGCCAACAGTATCTTTAGGCTCAGTAAACTTACCCCAGGCTTTAAAGCTCGCCAGATGCTGTCGGGTTGTATTTTTTGAGCCATACAACAGCGTGTCCGGCGACAGATAGTTCAATATCTCACGGCCTATTTCGGTATTCCCCCCGCCATTGTAGCGCAAGTCAACTATAAGGGCTTTGGCTTTGCGCAGCTCCGGCAGTTTTTCCAGGAACATCTCGTTTATTTTTGGATCATGGAAGCCATTCAGTGCCAGGTAAGCGGTCTGGTTCGGCAGCCACTTCAGTTCCAGCAACTCACGTTTCTCTAAAGCCGGGTACACCTCCTGTTCCGCGGTTTTGGCATGTGTCAGCGTCAGGCTCTTTACCTTACCCTTAGGGGTTCTGTACTTGATGTCATAATTCTCTCCCACCAGGCCTTTCAGCAAGTCCTGAATTGCCCAATCCATCAGCACATAATCCGTAGACGATGAGATGTAGGGCAGCACATGCTGTTTCAGATAATCCGAAGTCGCCATACCGTTCACCTCTATAATCTCGCTGCCTATGGGCACCTCATCCTTCATGCTCAGGTTGGTTCTGGTAACTACTGCTTTGTTATCGATGTTGCTCAGAAAGATTTTATACTTACCGAACGTGTTTCGGTGAACCAGTGAGTCTATACTTCTAGGGAAGTAAATGTTAGTGTGTCCGTCGTTCAGTAAGGCGCAGAACTTCTGCAGCTCCCGGTAATATTCGTAGTCATTTTTAGTGTTCTGTACTGTAGTTATCGCTTCACGATAAGCATTCTCCCATTTGCTACGGTCCACCTTATCCAGGTACACGAAGTTATAGTTTGCCTCCTGCCAGAATTTAGACAGGCCATATACTTTGTCAGCCGGGCTGATCGTATTGGGTATTTGCGCTTTAACGGCAAAAGCGGTCAGCAGCAGCAGGGCAATAAGGTACTTTTTCATGGTTTGTATTCTATACTTCTTTTTAGAGATATTTTATTCTGTCCGGAGAGAGCTTATGGGTGTATTTACCGCCGTTTTAACGGCATGGAAACTAAGAGTAACCAAGGCAATGATAAAGGTAGCGATGAAGGCCACGGCAAAGATCCACCAGCTAAGCTCCATGCGGTCAGCGTAGTCGTTTAACCAGTTGCTCATGAAGTACCAGCCAAGCGGCAGGGCGATCAGGTTTGCGATCAGCACCAGTTTCAGGAAATCCTTGCTCAGCATATACACGATGCTGGAAACGGAGGCACCCAGCACTTTGCGGATTCCTATTTCTTTGGTGCGCTGCTCTGCTGTAAACAGGGCCAGACCAAACAAGCCAAGGCAGGAGATAAAGATGGCAATGCCTGCAAAGTATTTTGTCAGCTGCCCCATAATGGCCTCGCTCTTGTACATCATCTCATAATCATCATCCATGAAGTGGTATTCGAACGGGAAAGCCGGGTTATGCTTCTTCAGGACTCCTTCCATGGCAGCCAGTGTTTCAGTGGTTTTACCGGGTGCAATGCGCGCCAGCATCAAATTACTGTGGCCCGGATCCAGCCTGATCACAAGAGGCTGCACTTTCACCATCACCGGCACTGTATGGAAGTTTTTCACCACGCCAACTATGTGGCCTTTGTTACCCCACTCCAGCCACTCTCCCACCGGCTCTTGTAGTTGCATCAGGCGGGCAGCTTCTTCGTTAATTAAAAATGCTGCGGTATCGGTGCCAAACTCCTTAGAAAAGTCCCGACCACTTTTCAGCTTGATGTCAAGCGTT
Organism: Pontibacter sp. MBLB2868; assembly: GCF_051904785.1. NCBI lineage: Bacteria > Pseudomonadati > Bacteroidota > Cytophagia > Cytophagales > Hymenobacteraceae > Pontibacter > Pontibacter sp. MBLB2868. The sequence continues at coordinate 3,313,446 of NZ_CP196710.1, forward strand.
TTCAGAAGGTCATAATCCGCGCTCATCACGCTGAAAAGGATATCCGCATTGGGATCTTTGCCTTTCCAGTTAATGCTGGTGGAGTTGCCTACCATCATCGGGTTCTGGTCTGTGGAAGAAACAGCAAGTATGTTCGGGTTGTCCAGCAGCTCATTTTTCACCACCTCATAGCGATCTCTCAGGTTGCCTTCTATTGGCACATACACCAGGTTCTCACGATCCATGCCGATATCTTTTGTGCGGATATAGTGCAGTTGCAGGTACACAACAAGCGTGCTGATGATAAGCAAGCCAGACAGGATGAACTGGAAAACCACCAGCCCTTTGCGAAACACCCCTACTCGCTTATTCAGCTTTACTGTACCTTTTAGCACCAAAGCCGGGTTAAACGACGAAAGGAAAAAGGCCGGATAGCTACCAGAAAGTATACCCGTCAGCAGGGCTACGCCTAACAACATGGCTATCAACTGCGGGTTAAACAGGTCAAGTTCTACAAACTTTCCTGTCAGGTCGTTAAACTGAGGCAACAGCATGCCGGCAAAATTTACAGCCAGGAACAAGGCCAGAAACGCAACCAGCACCGACTCCACCATAAACTGCTTGATCAGCGAAGATTTATCGGCTCCAATGGCTTTGCGAACGCCTACTTCCTTGGCGCGTTTGGCAGAGCGTGCCGTGGCCAGGTTCATAAAGTTTATGCAGGCGATAATAAGTATGAAAATAGCCACAATCGTAAACAGACGCACATTCTCGATTCTTCCACCACCAACTTTACCTACTCTGAAATCGTCGTGTAAATACATATCGCTTACTGCCTGCACAAAGACGTCTGACCTGGACTCTTTGCTGTGGTTGCGGATGATAGGTTCGATCTTCTTATTGAAAGCGTCCACGTCGGTGCCCGGCTTTAGCTGCACAAAGGTGCGGATACCATAATTGTCCCAGCTCTTCGTCCACTGGTGCATTGGTTGGGTAGCAAGATCCTGGTAAGGCATCAGGTAATCGAACTGCAGCGAAGAGTTTTTGGGCACATCTTTCAAAACTCCCGCTATGCGGTAACTGTCCTGGTTGTTCACCTTCACTACTTTATCCAAGGCGGCGTCAGCAGAGCCAAACAGGCTGATGGCCTTTTCCTCTGTAATGACCATTGTTCTGGGCTGGCTTAACACCTGCTCCACGTTACCCTGCAGCAACGGGAAAGTAAAGATCTTCAGGAAAGAAGGGTCAACGTAACGGCCTGTCAGCTTTAAAGCCTTATCGCCAAAGGTAAAAAGCTGCATCGAAGGCCAGTTCATACGCGCTGCCTGTTTCACTTCCGGCATTTCCTCCTCCAGCGCTTCAGCTAAAGGGCCAGGGTTGGCATCTGTGTTAAGATCCTCTGCACCAGGATAATGCTGAATGACCCGAACGCGGTATAAATTGTCAATATCTTTATGAAAACGATTAAAGCTGAATTCATCCTTCACCCAAAGCAGGATCAGGATGCTACAAGTCATACCTAATGCCAGGCCGGAAATATTGATGAGCGAGAAGACCTTGTGGCGCATCAGGTTGCGGTAAGCCATTTTGAGGTTGTTCGTATACATAGTTTTAAGTGTTGAATTGGTACAGTGGCTCAGAAATTTTAAAAGTAAATTTCTGCTCTATGGCAAAGTCACAAGAAATTAAAATGCCAAACATATAAATACCTATAAATCAACATTATACCCACAGTTGCCAGTTTAAAAGTGTTCGCTTCTGATACACCTGCACGCGTTACACCTGTGCGCTTCCGGTACAGGTCTGAACATAGCATTTATTCTCTCTCCAAAGTCTGTTTCGGCTGTTTTTAATTTTATCAGATAGAATAGTTATATTCGATTTCTCAATCAGAATTTTGCTCCCATGGCCACTGTAAAAAATGCCCGCGTATTGGTGGTAGACGACGAAACGGACGTGCTGTTCGCGATGAAGCTGCTACTTAAAACCGAGGTAAAGGAAGTAGTTACCGAAAAGAACCCTGAAAATTTGCTTGGTTTATTAGAGCGGCAGAAGTTCGATGTCATTTTCCTGGACATGAACTTCAAAAGCGCCCTCAACACCGGTAACGAAGGTCTTTACTGGCTCCGCCAGATCCTTGACAGAGACAAAGATGCTTCGGTAATTCTGATCACGGCGTACGGGGATGTTGAACTGGCTGTACGCTCTCTGAAAGAAGGCGCCGCAGACTTTATCGTGAAGCCCTGGCACAATGACAAGTTACTGGAAACATTTCACCAAACGCTCGAGAAACGGCAGCAGAAAGCTAAAGGAACTGCCAGTGCTTCCACTCCTAAAAGTACCAGTATTCTTGGTGAATCAGAAGCCATAAAAGAGGTGCTCTACAAGATTGAAAAAATAGCCCCAACCGAGGCGAACGTACTTATACTTGGCGAGAATGGTACCGGCAAAGAGCTTGTTGCAAAGGCACTGCACGAGAAGTCGTTTAGGGCTAACAAGCCTTTTGTAAGCGTAGATATGGGTGCCCTGACCGACTCGCTTTTTGAAAGTGAGTTGTTCGGTTATAAGAAAGGCGCTTTCACAGACGCCCGCGAAGACCGTCCCGGACGTTTTGAGGCGGCCAACGGTGGCACCTTGTTCCTGGATGAGATCGGTAACATCTCCCCGCATATGCAGGCAAAGCTACTCACAGTGCTGCAGAACCGGCAGGTAACGCCACTGGGCTCTAATACGCCCGTGCCCGTGGATATTCGCCTGATCTCGGCCACCAACGAGCCTATTTATGAGCTGGCGGCCCGAAATCAGTTTAGAAAAGACCTTATTTACCGCATAAATACCGTAGAGATCACGCTACCGCCACTGCGCCAGCGCCACGGTGATGTGGAACTGCTGGCCAGGCATTTTGCTGCCATCTACGCCCAAAAGAATCATAAGCCTACCCCTGATTTTGCACCTGAAACGCTTCAGAAACTAAAGCAGCACAGTTGGCCGGGTAACGTGCGCGAACTGCAGCATGCTGTGGAGCGAGCCATTATACTGGCAGAAGGCAACGTGCTGCAGCCACAGGATTTCAGCTTTTCGCCTGTAGAGATGGCTCCCGCTGCCCCTGCCGCATCTTTTATACCTGAAACACCGGTGCCATTAAGTGAGATCGAACGTGAAACCATTGTAAGGGTGCTGGAGAAAAACAAAGGCAACATTTCTAAAACAGCCAAAGAACTAGGCCTGACCCGTACTGCCCTTTACCGCCGCCTGAGCAAACATGATATTTAAGCGCCTTGAGTTGGGACTTTTGGTCCGGTTTATCCTGCTACTGGGGATGATGTTCCTGACGGTTCTGTACCTGACGCAGTTTACATGGCTGCAGGTTACCTCTGGCATACTCATAATGCTGGCACAGGTTTGGGAGTTGGCTGTTTACGTTACCCGCAGCAACAATGAGCTGGCCCGGTTTCTGGAAGCCGTTAAGCAACGTGACTTTTCACAGCGCTTTAACGAATATACCACCAACAGTTCGCTGCGCCAGCTGCATCATGCTTTTAACCTGATCAACGATACTTATAAGCAGTTACATGTTGAGCAGGAGGCCCAGTTCCAGTACATGCAGACCATCCTCCAGATGATTGATACAGGGATCATAGCTGTGAACGAAGAGACTGGAGAAGTGGAGTGGGTGAACGACGCGTTTAAAAAGATCCTGCACCTACCCTACCTCAAGAGCATCAATACCCTGGAACCACGTTACCCGCTACTTTATGAGACACTGCTAAGTATAAAAGCAGGTGACAGTAAACTGGTGAAGCTGAAATTACAAGATGGCCAGACACAGCTACTTCTATCAGCAACGGCCTTTGTGATGCAGCGCCGCCCCCTGCTGCTCATCGCACTCAAAAATATAAGCGCTACCGTAGATGCCACTGAAACCGAGGCCTGGCAAAAACTGCTGCGCGTGATGACGCATGAGATCATGAACTCGGTAGCCCCTATTGCCTCCCTGGCCGATACTCTGGAACGCCACCTGCACATGGCGCGGGAACAACAGGAACTGGAACCGGAAGCAAACCCTGACCCTGAACTATTGCAGGATACGGAAGAAGGAATCTCCATCATCAAGAAGCGAAGTGAGGGACTGCTGCGCTTTGCGCATTTCTACCGCAACCTGAGCAAATCGCAGGAGTTGATGCTGACCACGGTGTATGTGCAGGAGCTGTTTAGAAGTATAAATGGCCTGATGCGTCCGCAGTTAGAAGAGCAGGGCGTTAAGCTTGATTGCCATGTAATACCTCCTAACCTAACTCTCTATGGTGATGTAAACCTGCTGGAACAGGTGCTCATCAACCTGATCCTGAATGCAAAACGTGCCGTACTAGGCCGGCCTGAGCCACAGGTCATACTTACCGCCGCACAGGAAAATGGCAAAACAGTGATTGAGGTGCAGGATAACGGTACTGGTATTCCGGAGGATATTCTGGAAAGCATCTTTATTCCCTTTTTTACATCCCATAAAGATGGTTCCGGCATCGGACTCAGCCTTGCCAAACACATCATGCTACTACACAAAGGCACGATACAGGTAGAGAGCAAAGAAGGCGTAGGTACTGTGTTTAAGCTGGTGTTTAGTATATAATTCTGGAACTGAATATCCCGCTAGCGTTAAAAATATACTTCTTTTAATATTACACCTGCTAAAGCAGCAAACATTTAAAGGATTAGTTATTTTTGTGCTCATTCTGTCAAAATATCTATGAAAAAACTATATCGCTCCGAAAATAACTGCCTCAACTGCAATGCAACCATTCCTGATAAATTTTGCACGAGCTGCGGACAGGAGAACCTGGAATTACACGAAAACTTCTTTCACCTGGTCCTCCACAGTATAGGTCATTACTTCCATTTCGAGTCTAAGTTCTTTAAAAGTATAGCGCCGTTACTAACCAAACCGGGTTCTCTGACAAAGGAGTATTTTGCAGGCAAACGCGCCTCACACCTCAACCCGGTTAGCATGTACATCTTTATCAGTATCTTATTCTTTACGCTTTTTACTGCTAACACTCACATTAACAGGAAGGATATTTTAAAAGAGGATACCGCAGAAGAGATCACTGTTGCCAATGCAGAAACCGAAAAAGATAAAACCACTACAGGCAACCCGGAATCTAAAAAGGCAGCAGATCTCCTGAACAAAGATCAATCGGTTAAAGGTAGCGCCGGCAAACGCACAGATGCTAAAGTCCCTACAGCAGTAGAAGCAGGGTCAGAAAATAAAAAACGGCCCTCTATAACGATTGGCGGAAACAACATAGTAACAAACACACTACAGACAAAATTTAGGGAAGTGCTGGACGATGATGTAAACAGTGAACTTTTCCAAAATAAGCTGCTCAGTCATTTACCCAAAATTATGTTTATTCTGCTTCCCCTGTTTGCCCTTATCCTAAAGCTGGTAAACCGTAGATCCAGGAAGTATTATACCGAGCACCTGATCTACTCTATACATGTGCACTCGTTCCTTTTCCTGTTCGGCTCTATACTCATCGTTCTAAAATGGATGCTCCCTTTCATTTCAGGTTTGATACAGTTTGCGGGTTTTCTGATTGTAACCTGGTACATCTACCGGTCCATGCGCAACTACTACGGGAGCAAGCGGTGGCGTACTGTTTATAAATTCCTGCTACTGGCTTTATCTTATACTTTCCTGTTGCTGCTAAGCGGATTTATAGTTCTTATTGCTATACTTTATTCCATGTAGCATACGTAACATCTCATACTTTACTATTCTGGATCCTCCTGTTTACTGCCTTTTTCAGGATAATTATTGAAGTCATTATTGATTTTTAACTGCACCCCTATGCGCACTGCTATCAGCCTTGCATCCTGAAGCTGAAAGTCTGATTTCAACTAATCTTTGTTGCTTTCGTTCATACTCGCATTAGTATAAATCCTAATCCAACAGCAACTTCCGAACGATGAGCGCAACCGGCCTACAGCAGCAAGTAACTGATATTTTAGCAATCGCTGACGTCAAAATTAACGGCCCTGACCCCTGGGACCTGCAGGTGCATGACGACCGGTTTTACAAGCGTGTACTCACAGAAGGAACATTGGGGCTGGGCGAATCCTACATGGATGGCTGGTGGGACTGCGACAGCATTGATGAATTTGCCTTTAAAGTAATTCGGGCCGATCTGTACAAACAAGCAAAGTTTGGCTGGAAAACTATTCTGCAAATGCTATTGGCCAAAATCCTGAACATGCAGGCCAAAGGCAAAGCCGAACGAAATGCACAGCGACATTACGATATTGGTAACAACCTGTACCAGCTGATGCTGGATAAGCGCATGGTTTACAGTTGCGGTTATTGGAAAAATGCTGATACCCTGGACCAGGCACAGGAAGCGAAACTCGACCTGATCTGCCGGAAGTTGAGGCTGCAACCAGGCCAGCGCGTGCTCGACATCGGCTGCGGCTGGGGCAGTTTTGCCAAATATGCTGCCGAAAAGTATGGCGTAGAGGTAGTTGGTGTTACTGTGTCGAAAGAGCAGGTAGCGCTCGGACGCGAAATGTGCAAAGGCCTGCCGGTGGAGCTTCGGCTGCAGGACTACCGCGACGTGAACGAAACTTTTGACCACGTGGTATCAATAGGCATGGCCGAACATGTGGGGTATAAGAACCACCGTACCTATTTAAAAACTGCAGCAAGATGCCTGAAAGATGACGGGCTTTTCCTGTTGCACACCATCGGGGTAAATTACTCTAAAACATCAGCCGACCCGTTTACAGATGCTTATATCTTCCCAAACTGCCTTATCCCTTCCGTAAAACAACTGGGTGCAGCCATGGAACATACATTTATTGTGGAAGACTGGCACAATTTCGGCCCCTATTACGATCCCACCCTCATGGCCTGGTTCCGCAACTTTGACGCAAATTGGGAGCAACTGCAGGGAGAATATGGCGAGCGTTTTTACCGCATGTGGAAGTATTATTTATTATCCAGCGCCGGCTCGTTCCGGGCACGCAACAACCAACTCTGGCAGTTGCTACTATCCAAAAAGGGAATTGTAGGTGGCCTGGAGGAGATCAGATAATGTAGCGGACAGAAAATACAGGAGCCCTGCCACAGCTTATCAACTGCGGCAGGGCTCCTGCGATGTTAAATACTTAATAAGCGTTGTTACTTCACGAGCAGCATCGTGCCAGAGCGTGAAACACTTCCGTTTATGATTCTGTAGATGTAGACGCCACTCTTCTTATTAGTGCCTTTAAAGCTGTAGCTATACGTTTTACCGCTGTCTGCATTGCCTTCAAAAAGTGTTTCCACCTCACGACCGGTAATGTCGTACACCTTCAGCAAAGTATAACCAGTCTCTTTTGCCTTAAAGCTGATAGTGGTGCTTTCAGAGAATGGATTCGGATAGCTTTGTATAAACTCGGTATCCTCCTCCTTAACCAACCCGGACGCAGCAATCGATGCAGAAGCTACACTCATATTCAGGCTGCAGTCTCCAAGTTTGCCGCCTGCTTTGGTCAGCATCGCGTCCACTGCCCTAGGGTCGGCGCAGTTGTTCTCGCCATCCACACATACCATCACCTTGTCACGCTTCTTTTTATCGCCGCATCGCACATCCACTACCGTAATAGTGATGGTTGCCTGGCGCTTGCACTTAAACTCATTTAAGGCTGTAACGGTAAAAGTATAACTGCCAGCTTTCGTAGGGGTGAACACAGGCTCCGCAGCAGTAGTACTGTTTAACTCTGTTGCGCCAGGTCCGCTCCATTTATAAATATTAGTAACGTCGCCGGTAGCTTTTAGCTTCACACTTTGCGGACCATATCCAAGGTATATGTTGGTAACAACTCCACCAGTATATACCGAAGACATGGCAACAGCCTCAACAACAGGTTTTTCGCATGCATACATAGGCGGCACATCATAGGCTTCCTCCTGGTCAAACCTGCTTAAGTTAGATCCTTGCTTTGCACTGAAGCCCAAGCCACGCTTAGCAAAGGCCCGCCAGATCAGCTCCTGATTAGCCCCGTTATAAAGCGCCTGGTCTGCTAAAAGTATAGCATCGCGTCCGTCCACAAATCCTGGACGGCAAGGTTGCATTTTCAGGCCATCTATCACCAGTTGCATAGCCATGTTATTTCCACCTTTACCATTGTATAAGTCTTCGTCAAAGCCATACTTATCCACCATGTCCCATGTCATATCCCAGAGCATGGTGGCCCACACAAATCCCACACCGTGTGGAGCGGTGATAGCCGGGTTATTTGTAGCAGCATAGGTAAAGCCATTGACACTGAAGCTGGTGCTGTAAGGAGCAGGTCTGATACCGCCGCCATCTGTTTGCTGGTTACTTACATAAGTACCTATTCCCCTCACCTTCGTGCGGGTGTCGCCGGGCTTCATCGTCATCATCAGTCCGAACCAGTCGCTCCAGCCTTCGCCCATTTGCTCTGTATAAATAATATCTCCGTTAGGATACTGCAGCGCACTGGCAAGGCAGGAAGACGCATCAGGCCCACCCGTTAAGCGGTTGGATATACCATGGCCATACTCATGCACGATAATGCCATTATCAAAATCCCCATCCATTTCAGGATTCCCAAAATCTTTCAGGCTCACCACTACTTCTATGCCTGCATTTAATTGTTCACGTATTTTAGCACCTGTTACATCGCTCACCATTACAGCAGGAATGTTAATAGGCTCAGTTGGTGTGCCTCCCATGCTGATAGGTGCTCCGGACACACTATTGATCACGACAACAGCAACTGCACCCGCTGCCTGCGCATTTTGCACTTTAATTGTAAAAGCACAGGTACCTCTGTACACTACTGCAATGTTTCCGCTTATATCGCTTGCATTAGTAAATGCATTACACCCTTCGTTGCTCACATTATCCTGGGCCAGAACTAGTTTACCTGTAATGGGAGTGGGCGATAATTTTGGCCCGAAACTGGCACCTGCGATAGGATATGTACCGGCTACTGAGGCCGGAGAGACAACGGTAAACGCCTCAGGGTCTGTTTTAGCGCTCCATAAATACATCTGCATGCGGGGTGCAAACCCATCGCGGGGAGTAGAGAAATTGGCGTTGTTACGTGTGGTAGCTATGTTTCTGCTATCTTGTGCCTCTGCCAGCACCGGGTCGCCGGCTGCACCGCCCTTTCCATAGTTATTAAGCTGGAAGCTTCCGCTAGTCTCATCAAAGCCATACTGATACCAAACATCATGCACCAAATTATTCCAATAGAAGAGGTTTGTGATGGCAGCATCGCGCGAGTTAACCGGCTCTTTGGTAAAATCTATCTGGAAGTTGAAGTTAGAGGTTTGGCCACCATCCGGGCTGTAATTATTTAAGTAGCTGTTGTTATTATTAGGATCCTCGTAGGCAAACACATTATTACCACGTGTTATGGTCTCAATATTCCAGCCATAAGGAGAGGCAGACTGATTGGCCGCTGAGGTACTGATGATAGAGCGATCCCCGTGGATTGGACTTTCGTGCGGCATAGCAAACACATTGAAACCGGTTACTTCAGCCACACTGACAGCCGTTGCTGGGCTGGCCACATTAGGCGAAATCAAATTGTGACTGTGGCTATCGTGCAGAAACGAGCCATTGACTCCATTATTCTCAAACTGGCAGTGTACTACCATGTTATCCTTATCCAATACCTCTCCATTACTGGCATCTAACCGGATATTCCACCAGTTCTGGGCATCAAGTTCATAAATAGAGACCTCCCAGGCAAGTCGTAGGCTTCCATCTGCCATCGGCTGGTATACCAGTTTAGCAGGAATCGGCTCCAGCGAAATTCCTCCCGTTGAAAACAGCACCTCACGGTTTCTGCCACTCCCTTTTTCCTTTACTGTAAGTTGCTCTTTAAGCGAGGTGTTCAGGTAGCGGGCTGCAGCTGCCACTGCGCTCTGGGCATCTAAACTCACCTGGTTGTCTTTCACCTTCTTGCTTACTTTGGCGTTTAAGCGGTTTCCCATTGTAACTACTTTATCATCCTTATCCAGGCTGATGTTTGTCAGGGCACCGTGAATTTCTATTCCCTGGTAAAGCTGTTTAAGGTAATAGTGTTTCATGCCACTTTTCTTACTTTCAGTAGCACTACTCAATTCCAGTTCCGCAATGTCTGCATCCTCAAGACCAAGCTTTTGCTTGTTCTTCTTGATATGATCAAGTGCAGCCTGTGGAACTTCTTTTTTCTCGGACCTGCCCGTTCCTTGTCCATAAGTAACGGTACAACCAAACAGCATGGCCACAACTATAGCCAGCCGCGTGTAAACGCGTAAATTTTTGCCCATAATAATAATGATTATAATTTTATAAGGAATAATCAAAGTATTACGTCCTGCTTCACCGTTTAGTTCATATTTGATACTCGAAATAATTTATTTTTTTATTCATATTTTTACAACTACATTACATAGCTCTTAAATATATTTCTATATAGCTATTAACATGATAAACCACCTCCTAAAACCCTGCTGGCAAAGGCATTACTTCACATTTAATTTTTTTTAACCGGAGGTATAGCAATCGACAAACAAAGTTTGCACATCGAATCTATATTCAAATTGTTATATTCTTAAAATCAGAAAACCGTGTTATAACTTCAACTGAACAGAGAAGATCAATTTGCATCAATACATTGGATATAACTTATGTTACAAGAGCATTTTGGTTCAGCTCGATATTACTACAACCGGATTGGTCTATGCCCTTTATTAAAGGCTGGATGAACTGTTTTTACCTTGCAACTGTGATGATAGAAGTAATCCTGAATAGTGGATAACTCTCTGGAAAAGTACTGGATAAAAAGCACTCCCAAGTCAGCTTCAGATTGATTATCTTTGTAGTAATGGAAAATTTTGTAGTATCAGCGCGTAAATACCGTCCGACCACGTTCGACAGCGTGGTGGGGCAGCATCATATAACCAACACCCTTAAAAACGCCATCAGCAGTAAGCATCTGGCGCAGGCCTTCCTTTTCTGCGGACCACGCGGCGTGGGTAAAACCACCTGTGCCCGTATTTTGGCCAAAACCATCAATTGTCAGAACATCACACCAGAGGTAGAAGCCTGCAACGAGTGTGAGTCGTGCCGCAGCTTTAACAGCAACAGCTCGTTCAACATCCATGAGCTAGATGCTGCCTCAAACAACTCTGTAGAGGATATCCGGAACCTGGTGGAGCAGGTGCGTTATGCGCCGCAAACAGGCAAGTATAAGATCTACATCATAGATGAGGTGCACATGCTCTCGAACCAGGCCTTCAACGCATTCCTGAAGACCCTGGAAGAGCCGCCTTCCTATGCTATTTTCATATTGGCTACCACAGAGCGTCACAAGATCATCCCAACCATACTTTCACGTTGCCAGATCTTCGATTTCAACCGGATCAGGATCGAGGACATGGTGCGCCACCTGGGTAGCATTGCTACGAAGGAAAGTATAGATGCCGAATCGGATGCGCTGCACCTGATCTCTCAGAAAGCCGATGGAGCGTTGCGCGACGCCCTGTCTATTTTCGACCAGATGGTGACCTTCTCGGGCAGTAACGTGACATACAAGGCTACTGTAGAGAACCTGCACATCCTGGATTATGATTACTACTTCCGTTTAACAGATCACCTGCTGGAGCAGAACTTATCTGGTTCGCTACTATTGTTCGATGAGATCCTCAAGAACGGATTTGATGCCCATAATTTCCTGATCGGTATCGGGGAGCACTTCCGTAGCCTGCTGGTGTGTAAAGACCCACAGACAGTGCAGCTGCTGGAGGTATCGGATAACATTAAGGCCAAATATGCAGAGCAGTCGCAGAAAGCTTCTGTATCATTCCTGCTGTCTGGCCTGAACCTGGTAAGCACCTGCGACACGAACTATAAGAGCAGCAAGAACCAACGCCTGCACGTAGAGTTGTGCCTGATGAAGATGGCGCACCTGCATGCAGCCCTGAGCTTTGCTCAGGAAGGAGAAGTATCAAAAAAAGCTAAGGTAGCGGCTCCGGCACCAGCCCCTACCGTATCAGCAGGTGCCACGCCAGCCGCAGCCATGCAACCACCGCATGCGCCTAACGCTGTGCCCTCTCAGCAAATGCAGCAGCCAAGCCCGGGCACTGTGCCATCGGAGCGGTTACAACCTCCTCACGCACCCACTCAAGTGCCGTCAGAAGGATTGCAGCAGCCACCTAAGCCACAGCACGTAACACCGGATGCTCATATTAGTCCTCCGGAAGCAAAAGCTGCCCCGGAGCAACCACGCTCCAAAGTGCAGCTGCCGCCGCCTAAAAAGCTAAGCAAGCTCCCAAGCCTGAAAGACCTGCAGCACCAGCAAGCCGCAGCGGCAGATGTGGCTGTTGTGGAAGAGGAGGAAGAAACGAACTATGGCGCTATTGTGCCAGTAGATGAGGCCAGGTTAAAGACAGTGTGGCACGCTATTCTTCGCCGAAAAAAGGCAGAGAATATGATGGAGTTTACACTTCTGAACCGCCAGTACCACATCGGCCCTGAAAATGAGGTCATTCTTCACCTGGAAAACCACGTGATGATGGATCAGTTTACCGCACTTCGCCCGGACATACTTCGGGAGCTGAAGAAAGAGACCGGTAACAAGAATATCAAACTGAGAGCAGAAGTTGTGGAAATGCAGGATGAAGGAAGAAAGCTGTATACATCGCAGGACAAGTTTAACTACCTGGCAGAGAAATTCCCGGTTATCGTCGATTTAAAGCAACGATTTGGTCTGGACACGGATTTTTAACATCCGTTATACCCTATATTCGTATAGTTCTATCATCACTAACAGCAAAAACTATGATTCTCAAAAAAGCGTCATCCCTGTTTTTGGTTGCCTTAGCCTTTACGTTCACGCAATGTAAGAACGAGGCCTACCAAATACAGTCGACCACAGAAACGACGGCGTCAGCCCCCGCTGCCACTGCCGAAAAAGAGTATAAATACGAAACCGTTCCGGGAGATCCGTTGAACGCCCGCATTTATACGTTAGACAATGGCCTGAAAGTATACCTTTCGGATTACGAGGAGGCACCACGTATCCAGACGTTTATTGCCGTGCGTGCAGGCAGCAAAAATGACCCTGCTGATGCCACTGGTTTAGCGCATTACCTGGAGCACATGGTGTTTAAAGGCACTACGGAGCTTGGTACACAGAACTGGGAAAAAGAGAAGGTGGAGCTGGACAAGATTGAAGCCTTGTATGAAAAGTACAGAGCCACTAAAGACGAGGCAGCCCGCAAAAATATCTACCACCAGATCGACTCAGTATCGGGCGTAGCCGCTACCTATGCTGTTGCCAACGAATACGACAAAATACTCAGCTCTATCGGGGCAAAAGGCACCAACGCCTATACTTGGGTAGACCAGACAGTATACACCAACGATATCCCTAGCAACCAGCTGGAGCGTTGGGTAGAACTGGAAGCAGATCGTTTCGGTGACATGGTGCCACGTATCTTCCACACGGAACTGGAGGCAGTTTACGAAGAGAAAAACCGCACCCTGGATAGTGACGGACGTAAAGTAGCCGAGGTGATCAACACCGCGCTTTTCCCGACACACCAGTATGGTACCCAGACAACTATCGGTACCATCGAACACCTGAAGAACCCGTCCATCACGGAGATCAAAAAATATTACAACAAGTACTACATCCCGAACAACATGGCGATTGCCATGAGTGGCGACATTGATTTTGACCAGACCATTCGCTTGATAGACAAGTATTGGGGAGGAATGGAAAAGGAGCCTGTGCCTTCCTTTAACGTAGCAAAAGAGCAGCCAATCCAGAAGCCGATCGTGAAAGAGGTGTTGGGCCCTGATGCAGAGAATGTGTCTATTGCTTACCGCACGCCAGGCATAAAAGAGCACGATGCGCTGGTAATTCAGATGATCAGCAACCTGCTTTATAACGGGCAGGCTGGCTTGGTAGACCTGAACCTGAACCAACAGCAGAAGGTACTGCAGGCCTACGCCTACGATACACCTATGAAAGACTATGGCACCTTCCGGATGACGGGCATGCCACGCCAGGGCCAGACGCTGGACCAGGTGCGCGACCTGTTGTTAAAGCAGCTCGACATGATAAAGAAAGGTGATTTTGACGAAGAGCTGATACAGGCTGTAGTGAACAACAACAAGATCAGCACCATGAAGGCTTACGAAGATAATGGCAACCGGGCCGATGCTTTTGTAACTGCTTTTATTTACGATATGCCCTGGCAGAAATTCGTTAATCGCCAGGAGGAATTTGCCAGCATCACCAAACAGGAGGTGATGGATGTGGCAAACAAGTACTTCAACAACAACTATGTACTGGTTTATAAGCGCACAGGTAAAGACCCTAACGCACAGAAAGTAGAGAAGCCTGCCATTACGCCGGTAGCTGTTAACCGCGATGCACAGTCGGAATACTACAAAGAGTTTATGGCGAAGGACGTGCAGCCGCTTCAGCCAGTGTTCCTGGATTACAGCAAAGACATCACGGAAGCCAAGCTGAAGCAGGATATCCCGCTGCTTTATACTAAGAACAAGGATAACGGCTTATTCCAGTTATACTACATCCTGGACATGGGCACCAACAACGACCAGAAGTTGGGCATGGCCGTGAACTACCTGAAATACCTGGGTACCGACAAGTATACAGCCGAGGAGCTTCAGAAGGAGTTCTTTAAGCTGGGAACATCTTTTGATGTGTTCTCTTCCGGAGACCAGGTTTATGTGAGCCTGACTGGTTTGGATGAGAACTTCGAGAAAGGGTTGAACCTGTTTGAAAGTGTTTTGGCAAATCCGAAGCCTGACCAGCAGGCACTAAACGACATGGTAGCGGGTATTCTGAAAGCCCGTGCGGATGCAAAGAAAAACAAGGGTGTTATCCTGCAGCAAGCCATGGTGAACTATGCCAAGTATGGCAAGAAGAATCCTTTTAACACTGTGCTTAGCGAGAAAGAACTAAAGGCTGTGAAGCCGCAGGAGCTGACAAACATTATCAAGAGCATTCCAACGTATGAGCACCGTGTACTATACTATGGTCCACGTGAAACAGAGAACCTGATTGCTACCCTGAACCAAGGGCATCAGGTACCTGCTAAACTCAAGCCTGTACCGGAAGAGAAAGTATATACCGAGATCGACTTTAAAGAGCCAACAGTTTACTGGGCAGACTATGACATGGTGCAGGCCGAAATGCTGTTCCTGAGTAAGTCTGTGCCTTATAACAAGGATATTGTTCCGGTAGTAAGGTTGTACAACGAGTACATGGGCGGCATCGTGTTCCAGGACCTGCGTGAGTCAAAAGCGCTGGCCTACTCTACTTACTCTTTCTATTCACCGGCTTCAAAAAAGGATCGTGCAAATTACCTGATCTCCTACATCGGGGCACAGTCAGATAAATTGGCGGAGGCAATGGCCGGCATGCAGAATTTGCTTACCGATATGCCATTGGCGGATGCTAACTTCCAGAACGCGCAGGCTGCGCTTCGCAATAGCATCTCTACAGAGCGCATTACAAAAGCTGGTATACTGTTCGATTATGAGCGCGCCAAAAAGCTAGGCCTGAATTACGATATCCGCCAGGATGTTTATGAAAGCGCCAACACCATGACTTTTGACCAGCTGAAGGATTTCCAGCAGAAGTATGTAAAAGGCCAGCCGCAGGTTATACTTGTGATCGGCTCTAAAGATAAGCTGAACTTTAAAGCACTCGAGAAGTATGGCAAAGTGAAGCAGCTGGACCTGAAGACACTGTTTGGGTACTAACTAGTAAGATGTCAGATATCTGACGTTTGACCACAACAAAAGCGGGCAGCCAAGTATGGCTGCCCGCTTTTGTTATACTATAGACTAATTATTAGGCGTATCCTAGCATTATACTTTCAGATAACTGATCCGAAAGAGCGGGAGCGATGAAAGTATAAAGTTTACCGCTTCGCCAGCACCTCGGCTACGCTCGTCCATCTTACTTCTGGATAGCGTTCATTATCCAATGGCTCCAGCTTAGCTAATCCGCTGAACATGTCGCGCATATACTGCATGCCCTGCCAGGCCGGAAAAACTTCGTTACTAGAGGGTGTAAGCGTTTTTGTGATCTTGATTATCGCATTCAGCAAACCTAACCCGCCAACCCGGAATAACCGGAACTGATCCCCGGTAGCTTTGCTGGCAGCATCTTTTAAAACATTTGCACTCAATACATCACCGGCAATCCGGAGGTAACGTGGTGTAGAAGGGTCAAGTGCTGCGGCAGCGGTATAATCGGCTGTGTTCTGGATAGTAGTAAAGTCCATCAGTTGGTCTGCATCTCCATAGTACATCACCCGCTTTATTGGGAATAGAACAACCGGCGCCTGCCCTGTTAGCAAGTCAGTAAACATGCCGTTAAGTATAGAAGTAGCAGCTATAGGCGCTTTGTCTAAACGCTCTTGAAACTCTTTCCTGAAGTCCAGGTTACGGTTTTTGCCATAAGGGAGCTTTGTAAAATCAATCGCAAAGTCAGAAGGGATAAAACGGGGCACCCCTGCTGCCACAGCGGCATTCAGCAGCAAGGTTTGGATACCAACCATCACATAGTGCAGCCCCGACAAGGCAGAAACCACACAAGCACCTCCTTCACAGGCCGTCGTTAATTCAGAAGCATTATGAAAATCTACTTCACAGATAGTCGCTCCTGATCTACGCAAGGCATCAACTGTATCCGGATCACTGTCACTTCGAACCAGTGCCCTCACCTGAGCCCCCTTCTCAAGGAGCGAACGGGCAATGCGTCCTCCCAGATCTCCCGTACCACCTGCCAGCACTATTATTGAATTTGGTGTATCTAATGTGTCGTTTTCTTCCATAACTGCTCGTTTACTTATGGCTAGTAACAGGATTTTGCAGGAAATGTTACTACTTAAGCAGTTGTCTCTTAAAGAAAACGTGATAGGTGACAGGCTTTTGAGGCTGCCTACCCTGAAACCACCCTGCTCTTCTAAATAAGGTTATTAAGTTTCAAGATAGTCCCGGTTATACTAGTGTCACCACAAAATTATTCCTGCCTTTGCCTTACTTTTTCTTCCTCCATACTAAGAATACCTAGCAAGCAAAAACCTTTGCAACTGACTGCGTAGCAAATAGATAGACCATCGCACTAATTTATGCTGTGTTTGAGTGATCAGTAAAAGTCTTACTGCACAAGCTGTTTGGATAAAATTGGAAAGAGCATCCAAGCATGAGTTAAAGAATCTGCCATGCCCGCTTCATACCGACTCATATACTGGTGCCTGTATTTCTGCATTAAAGCAGGCTTCCTATTTTCGGGGTATAACCTGTTTTCAGAAGAAGCGCAGTACTGGCTTTGGTCAAAGCACCCGGACTGGGCATATTACTCCAAGCCGCCACTGATAGCCTGGGTAAATTTTGTGACCACCAGCTTATTCGGTGATCATGAGTTAGTGATACGTCTTACCGCACTTACACTAGGGGCAGCTACGCTATTCATGCTATACAAAGTAAGTATGCTCCTTTTCAAGAATAAGCAACTGGCTCACCTGTCTACTATGTTGCTAAGCATCATGCCCTACTTTGTACTAGCCTCCACGTTCTTCACCACCGATTCGTTGTTACTGTTCTTCTGGGTTTGTACATTTTATTTTTTCCTGAAAGCATTACAAGAGAACACAATTGGGCTGTGGGCGGCTACGGGAATAAGCTTCGGTTTAGGTTGCCTTTCGAAGCAGGCGATGCTGTTTTTTATCTTGCCGTTAGCATGGCCACTGTTCTGGCAAAACGGGAAACGTTATGTAAGGGGGCAGACCCTGGTAGTGATGCTTGTTCTTCTTTTTCATTTACCTATACTTATCTGGAACTACCAGCACGACTGGATCATGCTACACCACCTCCTGAACCTGGCCGGTTCAGAACAGGCAACACAACCTTCTAAAGCTTTCAGGCACCTACCTGAATTATTTGGAGGATTTATCCTGATCAATTCACCGTTCTTCTTTCCGTTGTTCCTGCGCACCTTCTTCCACGGCCGGCAATCCATACCTGAAGCTGACAAACAAAAGCTGGCTCTGATCATAGTTCCTGCCATTGGCTGCCTGCTGCTGTTCACATTTGTTGCTTTCAGCAAACGTGTGGAGGTAAACTGGTACAACACCGGCTGTATGCTGCTTCCTATTGGTTTAGCTTATCTTATAGTGCAGGAAAAACGAATTCCTAAGATCCGCCTGCCCTTTTACCTAACATCCGGGGTACTGCTGCTGTTCATGTTTCCTTCGGTACAGGATCTTACCAGTATGAACCGGTTTATACCCGTGCGTTTCGACGTTTTGAAACGGCTGGTGGGTTGGCAGCAACTTGGAGAGCAGGTACAGGCACTTAGCCATACGTATGACAGCCTCGCCCCATTCGAACTTGTTGCCACAGACTACCAGGTTGCCTCTGAACTTGCTTTCTACTCAGGCAACAAAAATGTGCGCTGCCTCAGCGTCAAAAGGAAGTATGATCAGTTTATGGTTTGGTCTGCCAGTGGCTGGAATCCTGCCCCTGTTAACACGCTGTTAATTACAGATAACCCTCAACTACCGCCAGAGGTGGGGCAGCGTTATGATAAACTTGATGAAAAAGTAGTACCTATAAAGTACAGGGGCGAAAAACTTTACAACTATACGATCTATGTGTTGCGTGCCAGGCAGGTAAAGTAAGTCTCTTTAAACGCCAGTTTGTAGTCCCTCACTATAGTATATCTATACTTTAAGCATTTAATGCCATTTAATGCCGCAAGTTTAGCGACAGCGTAACTTGTGGCTATCCATGAAGCCAGTTTGTAACTGGCGAAAGTAAAATTAAGGAACACGCCAGTTATAAACTGGCCCTATTTCCAACACCAGTTACCGCTTCGCTCAAACTGGCGGTATGGTTAGTTGATAAGTATAATTTCCACCATACCCTTTTCTCCAGCATAGTTAATGGCACTGCTATAAGGATATTCTTGCGGCTCGTACACAAAACCAGCTTCTACAGGGTTATTGTGAATGTAATCTAACTTCTGATCCATCAGAAAATTAAAATTGAGTTCGATAGGTTGGTTGTGCTGCTGCCAGAACTGAAAACCTTGATTGTTACTATTTAGCTTACCTGCCCGCTCAAACATCCAAAGCATCCATTCTTTGCGACTTTCCTGTGGATTATCAAAAATGGCTTTTACTATAGTTTTGGAAGTATGTTTTTTTAGGTCGCGGATAATGTGGGATTGGTTAGCCGTTTCTGAGCCAATGATCAGATGTACGTGATTAGACATGATGCACCAGGCATATACTTCCAGCCCTTTGTTCTTGATGCAATGATTTAGACTATCAACTACAATGTCCTTATAAGCAGGTCTGGTAAAAACGTCTATCCAGTTCACTGTGGCAAACGAGATAAAGTGCAACTTGCTCTGGTCGCTGATCTTAAAGTTTCGGCTCATGCCACTACTATAAGAACATACCGCCAGTTTGAGCGAAGCGGTAACTGGTGGTTGGAAATAGGGCCAGTTTGTAACTGGCGGAAGTATGGTTATGGAATACGCCAGTTACAAACTGGCCTCATGTACAGCCACAAGTTGCGCTGTCGCTAAACTTGCGGCATAGGTTAAAAATCAAATTGTATCTTCAATTTTCTAATTCTAACTTACCATACTTATCATTAAATTCAGTTACTTCTTTTAGTGCGTTAAGCACTAGTAAGTATTGATTTGATAACCAATGAAATTTCACCAAAGCCCTCTCACCTTCTGCTTTACCTAGGTTAATAGCTCTCTTGCTTTCTGTAACTCCACTATCAATTATCTCTTTGTATCTCCTCAGATTCATGTGAACATAAAATTTGGGGGTAGCTTCCATGTCCTCCCTCCAGTATCCATTACTTGATGTTGTTAAATTCAATAATTTATCAATACCTCGAAATCCATTAAAATGTGATATGCCTTGAACTCCATCATTATACCACTCTAATTTAAAGTGACCTCCAGATTTTTCTAATAAACTCTGAAATAGCTTGAATCTCGAAATATTCTTATCTATAATAATTCTAGGAAAAATAGCTTCTCTACTCTCCAGTTCATATGCCCGAATAATCCCTTCTCCAAAGCAAATTTGCCCATTGTGAAACAACTTCCCATATGTAACACCACCTCTTATTAAAACGCCTTTAGAAAGCAAACGATCTTGTAAAGAAGCTAATTGATCTATAAGTTCTTTAATGCTCCACCAGAAATATTCTTTATGATTGGAATAAGAGATAACAATCAGATCAGAAAATACTGAGACGTGTCGATCTTGTTTTGCAGCGGCTTCCATATCCTCTTTATTCTTTTCTAGTATAAGATCTTGGGGAAAGAAATCAAATTTCTCACGACCTTTTGGCCCACTCTCAAATGTAGTTTCTTTCAAACCTTCTTCTTGAAATGTTCTTAGAATTTCAAAAATTTCATTTGCATCTCTTCTGTAGATTATATCCTTAAAGCCGAGAATGTCTACGAATGCAATCAATCTATAAGTATATTTAAAAGTGCTCATGTAAGTTCAATTTGTGAAATATAAATCTATAAAGTAGACATAAAGTAACAATTAATATTAAATAAATGCAAGCTATCTAGTTCTTGAACTAAGTATCATCTTACAAAAAAAGGCCACCCAATTTCTCAGGCAGCCTTTCCTTTTTATACTTTATTCTTCTGATTAGAACTCAGCCAGAATACGATTTAGTGTTTCGCTTGGCTGCATCGCTTTGCTTGCCTTGTCAGCATCCGGGTGGTAGTAACCGCCAATGTCAACTGGCTTGCCTTGCGCGGCAATTTGCTCGTTTATGATCTTCTGCTCGTTATCAGTCAACTCCTGAGCCAGCTTCTTGAACCTATCTTTCAGTTCCTGGTTCTTGTTTTGCTCGGCAAGTGCCTGTGCCCAGTACATAGCCAGGTAGAAGTGGCTGCCACGGTTATCGATGCCGCCTACTTTACGGGCCGGAGACTTGTCTTTCTCAAGAAACTCAGCATTAGCTTTGTTCAGGGTTTCTGCCAATACCTCGGCCTTCTCATTCTTGGTTTTGTAAGCCAGGTCTTCCAGAGAAACGGCCAATGCCAGGAATTCACCCAATGAATCCCAACGCAGGTAATTCTCTTCTACAAACTGCTCTACGTGCTTCGGTGCAGAACCACCGGCACCTGTCTCGAACAATCCACCGCCATCAAGCAACGGAACGATAGAAAGCATCTTAGCGCTTGTTCCTAATTCAAGGATAGGGAACAGGTCAGTCAAGTAGTCGCGCAGTACGTTACCGGTTACCGAGATAGTGTCTTTACCAGCTTTGGCGCGCTCACAAGTATAGCGCATCGCCTCTACAGGAGACATAATCTTGATCTCAAGGCCATTAGTGTCGTGATCCTGCAGGTACTTCTCTACTTTTTTGATCAGGTTAGCGTCGTGGGCACGCTGCGGGTCTAACCAGAAAATAGCAGGCGTGTTCGTGATGCGTGCTCTTGTAACGGCCAGCTTCACCCAGTCCTGGATAGCTACGTCTTTTGTCTGGCAAGCTCTGAAGATATCGCCCTTCGCTACCGGCTGCTCCATCAGCGTATTGCCGTTGGCATCTACCACGCGCACCGTTCCAGCCTCAGCCATTTCGAAGGTTTTGTCGTGCGAGCCATACTCTTCGGCTTTCTGCGCCATTAAACCGATGTTCGGCACAGTACCCATCGTAGTTGGATCGAAAGCACCGTTCTCTTTATTGAATTTGATCACCTCCTGGTAGATACCTGCGTAAGAGCGATCCGGGATGATAGCTACCGTGTCGTGCAGCTTACCATCCGGGCCCCACATCTTGCCCGAAGAGCGGATAGCCGCCGGCATAGACGCGTCAATGATCACGTCGCTTGGAACGTGCAGGTTGGTAATGCCTTTATCAGAGTTTACCATCGCCAGCTCAGGGCGCTTCTCCATCTCAGCTTTCAGGTCAGCCTCTATCTCGGCACGCTTGTCTGCTGGCAGGTTTTGGATCTTGTTATAAACGTCGCCTAAACCATTGTTAGGGTCAACGCCCAGCTCTTTAAATGTAGCCGCATGCTTCGCAAAAGTATCCTTGAAGAACACCTTCACCGCGTGCCCGAACATGATAGGGTCAGACACCTTCATCATAGTAGCCTTCAGGTGCAGCGACAGCAGGATGTTATCTTCCTTCGCCTCAGCAATTGCTTTCTCGAAGAAATCATTTAACGCATCAACGTGCATCACAGAAGAGTCCATTACTTCGCCTTCTTTCAGAGCGATCTTCTCTTTCAGCACTTTTGTATTACCGTTGGCATCTACAAACTCAATGCGCACATCCGTAGCCTTATCAGCCACTACAGATTTCTCGCTGCCGTAGAAGTCGCCTTTCGTCATGTGGGCAACGCGCGTTTTAGAGTCTGAAGACCAGGCACCCATCGAGTGCGGATGGCTTTTGGCATATTGCTTCACAGCATCAGCCACACGGCGGTCAGAGTTACCTTCACGCAGCACAGGGTTTACTGCGCTACCCAGAATCTTGGCGTAACGGGCTTTAATATCTTTTTCCTCGTCGTTTTTAGGCTCAGAAGGATAGTTTGGAATATTATAACCCTGCGACTGCAGTTCTTTGATGGCTGCGTTCAGCTGCGGGATAGAAGCGCTGATGTTTGGTAATTTGATGATATTAGCTTCAGGCGTTTTAGCCAGGTCACCCAGGTAAGCCAGGTCATCGCTTTGCTTCTGCTCCTCGGTAAGGTTTTCCGGGAAAGTTGACAGAATACGACCTGCAAGGGAGATGTCTTTTGTCTCTACTTCTATGCCTGCTGCCTTCGTAAAGGTCTCAACAATTGGTAAAAAAGAGCGCGTTGCCAGAGCAGGCGCCTCGTCAGTTATGGTATAAACTATTTTGGCTGTTTTTGTCATGTCGTTCTTTTATGTTTTGAATCACATCACCTCTCATGAATGAGGCGAGTCAAGATATTATCAGTAGCAAATATAAGAGTCTTTTTGATATAGGTCAGGCAAATGGCGACATTCCTCTGTGCATCCGCAGCCATTCTGTGCTCTTACCTAACCACGCAAATCAAACCCTGAAGGGAGCGCCGGGAACCAGCTACACTCATTAGGAAGTGCCAGTTTTCGAACATTTACTTTTAAAAAATAAGTACTCGCTAAAAATAACTACTCCTTAATCCCGAAATGACTTCCTTTCACCAAAAAAGCACCACAGGACGTAAAACAACTCATCAATAAGCTCGTCTATAGGAAGCTTATTAGCGTAATGTAATATTTTGCTATGGCGATTACCTTTACTACCTTACTTTTCAAACTTATTCCCACGCTTTTCCTCTTTCTTCTTTTTGCTGAAAAGGCATTTTCTGCACCCTTGCGGATCATGGCTCTGGGAAACTCGATCACACAATCCAATCACGAAAACCACAGCTACAGGTACAACCTCTGGAAGAAACTGATTGATGCTGGTGTGGAGGCCGACTATGTAGGTTCCCACAACGTGCATAAAAACGGTAATCCGCAGTGGCCAAAGTATAAAGGCCATCAATTTGACAGTGATAACGAAGGCCACTGGGGCTGGAGTGCCGATCAGATTTTAGCCGGTAATACCGATGAGCCTGCCAAAGGACATCTTAAGGAGTGGTTAAAAGAATATACGCCTGACATTGTTTTGCTGCACCTGGGCACTAATGATATGTTTCGAAACCAGACAATAGCCGGTACCCTTGATGAAATCAGAGAAGTGGTACACCATGTTCGGAAAGACAATCCACAGGCAAAAATATTTTTAGCTAAGCTGATACCGGCTTTCTCACAAAAAGTAGGGGTGCAGGCAGCAGACAATATTCGCCTGTTAAATGAAAAGCTCCCCGCATTAACTAAAGAACTACACACAGCTACGTCTCCGGTCATACTTGTAGATCAGTACACAGGCTTTGACCCTACTACGGGTAAAGATACCTGGGATGGTGTGCACCCCAATGCTTCTGGCGAAGAGAAGATGGCGCAAAAGTGGTTCGAAGCAATTATGCAGGCCATACAAGTTGTTCCGGTTGAATATGCAGCTTTTGAAGCTGAATTATCTACAGATAATAACGTGCACCTGACATGGAAAACCTCGTCAGAAAATGGCAACGACAATTTTGAGGTGTTAAGAGCTAACCAAGGGGAGGATTTTAAAAAAATTGGAGAAATTGACGGCGCCGGTAGTTCAACCGGCAACCTTACGTATAACTATACAGATACAACAGCACCTTATGGAATATTAAAGTATAAGCTAAAACAAATCAGCTTCGATGGCAGCAACAGTTACTCTGAAACCGTTCAGGTTGAAAAACAACAGGTTTTACATGCTGGCGAGGCAGGAGAAGCCGGTGCAAAGTTGTTACAGGTATTTCCTACCCTTAGTCGTGATAAAAAGGTCACGGTGCAGCTACAGGATCAGGAGCCATTCTCAACAATCTGCATCACCATATACACCCCTGACGGCAAGCTACTAAAACTGGTGAACAGACAATGTTCTGCAGAGGGCACTGTAACGGAAGAAATACGAATGCGCGCAACAGATAGCGCCGGGTTGTACCTGGTTAGGGTAACTGGAAGCGGCCAACATTTACAGCGCAAATTTATACTTACCCATTAGCGCTGGCTCTACATTTTTTTATCCTGCTCCTTCAGTAAGCTGATGACTTCTTCATCCGAGGTCTGCGTAAACTCTTCGTAAAACTGCCCCACTGCCTGAAAAAAAGGTGGCACTAATAAACAAATAACTTCATCTACCATTCCCCGGAAGTGATCTATGGCAGAATAGGGTGCCACAGGTACTGCTATCACTACTTTTTTTGGCTTTTCCTTTTTCACAAGCTCTACGGTTGCCTCCAGCGTTTTACCAGTGGCAATACCGTCATCTACAATAATTACCACCTTATCCGTGAGCGGAATATGCTTTCTGTCACCCATAAAAAGCTTATACTTTTGCCGCAGGTTTTCCCGTATCCGTTCCACTTCGCTGTCGATATACTCCTGCGATACATCAACGCGATCATCCACAATTATACTGTCCTGGCTAACCGAGCCAATAGCAAATTCTTTGTTAAAAGGATGTCCGATCTTTTTGGATAAGGTTACTTCTAACGGCATTCCCAGTTTTTTGGCGATCGGAGCAGCCACTGGTACACCACCCCGTGGAATTGCCAGCACAACTCCCTGCTGCCCCTTATACTTTTCTAACCGCTCAGCCAGCATGATGGCTGCTTGCCCTCGGTTCTGTATCTTTTCCATAGCATTGTTTGCTAAATGAGTGAGCCGAGTAAGTACCTTTAACTTTATACACTCGCCCACTCAAATCATTGAATTATGGTTTATTCTGATGTAGGGGGTGCTGCTTACCGGGTTCCAGGTATTTTCTAAACCAATCCGTTGCGAGTTGTGCTACCATTTCCAGCGCACCAGGCTCTTCGAACAAATGGGTAGCATCCGGCACTATCTCCATGTCCTTCAAGCATTGGAGCCGGTCATGCGCCTCTTTATTCATCCCGATCACAGGCTCATCTTTCCCTCCAACAATAAGTAAAGTTGGCGACTGCACATCCGGCAGTACACTATCCGCCAGATCAGGACGCCCTCCGCGGCTCACCACGGCTTTGATCATATCACCTAGTGCGGCGGCGGCACCCAAGGCCGAGGCCGCACCTGTGCTCGCTCCAAAATATCCGATATTAAACTTGTTGATACGAGGGTCGTTCTGCACCCAGCGTGTGGTTTCAACCAGGCGCCGGGTTATCAGCGGTATATCAAACCGGTTAGCTCTATCCTGGTCCTCTTCCGGTGTAAGCAGATCAAAAAGTAAAGTCGCAAACCCGGACCGCTGCAGGTGTTCCGCCACATATCTGTTTCTTGTACTCAGGCGGCTGCTGCCACTGCCGTGCGAAAAAATTACCAGCCCTCTTGCTTCTTCCGGCACTGCCAGATCCCCGATTAGGTTCACCTCCTCCAGGTCGATCCCAACACTTTCATTGATTACATAGTTTGTCATAGCTTGTTGTTTTATAGGTTGATGCAAGCATCAGTGAGATGATGTAAAAGGCTCTATATCAAGTTACGACCTGTATATCTCAAAGTTCACTAAGTACATATCCATACCTGGCTGTGTTCGTACAGTATATTAAAACTTATATTTTCTATGAAACACTTACTTATACTTTTCTTTAGTCTCTTCTACTTACTTTCATGTACATCTGAAACCTCCAATTCCGACTCATCCGGCACCACCGTTAACTCAGAAGCCAATACTAACCAAGGCGTTACTGGCAATAGCTCATCCGATACAGGCAACACAGATTCCACTGATTTTGAGGCAGCATTCAACAACTTCTTTCAGGCTTTACAAACCGGAGATACAGCTGCTATCAACACGTTTATTCATCCTGATTTTGGCCTTTGGGTAATAGAGCAACCTGGGGCTGTTCCAAAAATGACATTTGTAACGGATATCACAGACTTTAAAAGGGAATATCAGAACAGGTCCTTTTTTACTATAGCCGAGGAAATGAAAGCGTGTGATCTGCAGGAAGAGGCTTTCCCTACCTTCAGTTGCGCCGACGTAGATTATGAAGCCGGGAAATCAGGGTATAGTAAAGAGGGTTGTTTTGTATGGAAGCCGGAAAAGTTTCAGAAAAGCGGATACTGGAACTACGCCAGTCTGCCGATGCAAGACATAAAACGCATACAGACAACGCTGCCTCGTGTACAAAAGTCAGTGCTGCACACCAACACTTCCTTCGAGTTCCACTTTGGCTATATACAGGGCCACTGGCGACTCCTTTTTGCTAAACTCATCTATCCTTGCAGCGCGTAACTTTGCGTTTATTGAGTGAAAAATAAACCATGAGTAACTTACTTCTAGAAAACTAATTAAGTGTGGTAAACTGCTTTTTGTCGTACACCAAACACAAGCATGATCCATTACTTCTTACATAATGTATGGCCTACTACCAACGATATAACTCTCCTCCCCCCGATCCGGAGCTACTGCAGGAGCTGACAGCAATGCAAAAAAAGATGCAGGAGCGCATCATTATTCAAAAGCCGGACTTCGAGCTAAAGTTCATCGCTGGCTGCGACTCCTCTTTTATAGGTGAAGACACCATTCTCTCCGCATTTGTGTTGTTGACCTACCCGGAACTGGAAGTGGTGGAGAAAGTATGGCATGCTGGGCCGGTGGAGTTACCCTACATCCCCGGCTTCCTGGCTTTCCGCGAAGCTCCAAACCTGCTGCTGGCTTACCAAAAGCTACAGCAAAAGCCTGACCTGATCATGGTAGACGGCCACGGCATCTCACATCCGCGGCGCCTCGGCATAGCTACACATTTGGGCCTTCATCTGGAAAAGCCGACGATGGGTGTAGCCAAGAAAGTGCTTGTCGGAAAGTATAAAGAGCCGGCCACCACCAAAGGCTCCATCTCACCGCTGGAGTATAAGGGCGAGATCATTGCCAACGTGCTCCGCACCAAAGACAACATAAAGCCCGTCTTCGTTTCGCCGGGCCACCTCATGGACTTAGAATCTGCCACGAACATTGCCCTGCACTGTGCCACCAAGTATAAACTACCAGAGCCAACGCGGCTAGCTGACCATTATGCGGCAGTATTTAAAAGGAGGCACTTTTGACCTCACAGCGTCTAAAAGACCTGTGAGTGTCTTACCAGCTATTATCTATAGACCCTCACAGGTTTTGCAAACACTGTGAGGTCTTTCAAATAAGCGTTTCCGTATAAGCCACAATGCAGCAAACTGTATTTCTTGAGCCTGATAAGTTTTACCACGTTTACACACGCGGCAATAATAAAGAGAGTATTTTCAAGGAGGAGGGAAACTACTTTTATTTTCTGCAGCTATTCAAAAAGTATGTTTCCCCTTACGCAGATACTTATGCCTATTGCCTTCTGCCCAACCATGTCCACTTCCTGATTCGGATTAAACCTGAAGAACAATTAATTATCCGGACCTTAGAAAATGAGGATTTGCTGAAGATTAACCTTCAGCGTCAATTTTCGCATTTATTTAATGCTTACACAAAAGCTATAAATAAAAGATACAACCGCACAGGCAGCTTATTTCAGGAACGGTTTCGTCGGAAGGAAGTAACCTCAGAAGTATACTTTACCAGGCTGGTTTATTACATTCATTTTAATCCACAGCATCACGGCTTGATCGATGATTTCAGCAACTGGGCTTACTCTTCATATCATAGCCTGCATTCTGAATCTAAAACCTTATTAATGAGAGAAAATGTTTTAGAATGGTTCGGTAGCAGAGATTGGTACAGAAAATTTCATGAGGAAAATGCTGCTGACTTCAGCACAATTGCAACCTTCGTAGAAGATGACGAGCTATAACAGTTGCTCAAAAAGACCTCACAGTGTTTGCAAAACCTGTGAGCGTCTGGTGCCGGCAAGACACTCACAGGTCTGTTAGACCCTGTGAGGTCAACGCTTTAAATCAGACAAAAAGTCCGAATCCCACAAATTCACAACTCCTGCACCTGCCATTATTTCAGTAAAATCATCTAAAAGTACCACTGGTGCACCCTTTGCTATACTTCCCGTAGATTATAACTAAGGAAATTCAAGCATAGCAATATGAACTTTAATAATTATACCATCAAAGCCCAGGAGGCCATCCAGAAGGCCACTGAGATTGCAGGCGGCAACCAGCAGCAGGCGATCGAGACCGGGCATATATTAAAAGCGATTCTGGAAACCGACGAAAACGTCACCAACTTCCTGCTCCAGAAGCTGAACATTAACGGCAATATCCTGCACAGCAAGCTAGACGAGATTGTAGCGGCTTACCCTAAAGTAAGCGGAGGCAACCCATACCTGGCAAATGATGCGAATGCGGCCCTGCAGAAAGCTACTTCTTTTCTAAAGGAATTTGGCGATGAGTACGTGGCCATCGAGCACATGCTGCTGGGCCTGCTGGCTGGCCGGGATAAGGTGGCTGGCCTGATGAAGGATGTTGGTTTTAATGAGAAAGACCTGAAGAAGGCGATCAAGGAACTACGTGGCGGAGCCAAAGTAACTGACCAGAATGCAGAGGCCAAATATAACTCCCTGAAACGCTACGCCCGTAACCTGAATGAGATGGCCCGTGCCGGTAAAATTGACCCTGTGATTGGCCGTGACGAGGAAATACGCCGCGTGCTGCAGATCCTGAGCCGCCGCACCAAAAACAACCCGGTGCTGCTGGGCGAGCCAGGTGTGGGTAAAACCGCGATCGTGGAAGGTCTGGCGCAGCGCATGGTATCTGGCGACGTGCCGGAGAACCTGAAAAACAAAACGCTGATGAGCCTCGACATGGGTCTGCTGGTGGCAGGTGCCAAGTATAAAGGGGAGTTTGAAGAGCGTTTGAAGGCGGTGATCAAAGAGGTAACCGACGCTGAAGGCGAGATCATCCTCTTCATCGACGAGATCCATACCCTGATAGGTGCCGGTGCGGGGGGTGAGAGCGCCATGGATGCCGCTAACCTGCTAAAGCCTGCCCTGGCACGTGGCGAACTGCACGCGATCGGTGCAACGACCCTGAAGGAGTATCAGAAATATATCGAGAAGGACAAAGCGCTGGAGCGTCGTTTCCAGGCGGTGATGGTGGACGAGCCTAGCGTGCCGGA
This sequence comes from Pontibacter sp. MBLB2868, assembly GCF_051904785.1. Classification (NCBI taxonomy): domain Bacteria; kingdom Pseudomonadati; phylum Bacteroidota; class Cytophagia; order Cytophagales; family Hymenobacteraceae; genus Pontibacter; species Pontibacter sp. MBLB2868. Next base: position 3,343,151 of record NZ_CP196710.1, read on the forward strand.
TGCCATTTCTATACTCCGCGGTATCAAAGATAAGTATGAGGTACACCACGGGGTACGTATCAAAGACGATGCGATTATTGCCGCTGTGGAGCTTTCGAACCGTTACATCACAGACCGCTTCCTGCCAGACAAAGCCATCGACCTGATGGACGAAGCAGCGGCCAAGTTGCGCATCGAGATTGACTCGCTGCCAGTAGAACTGGACGAGTTGCAGCGCCGCATAATGCAGCTGGAGATCGAACGAGAGGCTATCCGTCGTGAGAATGATAAGGACAAAGAAACGGTGCTCTCCAAGGAGATTGCCGACCTGAGTGGCAAACGCGATGACCTGAAAGCCAAGTGGCAGAACGAAAAGCAGATCATCGAAGGCATTCAGAAAGAGAAGGAGAATATTGAAAATTATAAGCTGGAAGCAGAGCAGGCTGAACGCTCCGGCGACTATGGCCGTGTGGCTGAGCTGCGCTATGGCAAAATTCAGGAAGCTGAGGCACAACTGAAGCAACTGCAGGAGCAGGTACACGAGATGCAGGGCGAAAACCCAATGCTGAAAGAGGAAGTCACCTCAGAAGACATCGCTGAAATTGTAGCCAAGTGGACGGGTATACCGGTAAGCAAAATGCTGCAGAGTGACCGCGAAAAACTGTTGCACTTGGAGCAGGAGCTGGGTAAACGTGTGGCCGGACAAGAAGAAGCGATTGAGGCTATCTCGGATGCCGTACGCCGTAGCCGTGCCGGTATGCAGGACCCTAAACGACCTATCGGTTCATTTATCTTCCTGGGTACAACCGGTGTGGGTAAAACCGAGCTTGCCAAGGCGCTGGCCGATTACCTGTTCAACGATGAGAACGCCATGGTGCGTATCGATATGAGTGAGTACCAGGAGCGCCATGCGGTGAGCCGTATGGTGGGAGCGCCTCCGGGATATGTGGGCTACGAAGAGGGTGGCCAACTGACCGAGGCTGTTCGCCGCAAGCCATACTCTGTGGTTCTTCTCGACGAGATCGAAAAAGCGCATCCGGACGTGTTCAACATCCTGCTGCAGGTGCTCGACGATGGCCGCCTGACCGATAGCAAAGGCCGTGTGGTGAACTTCAAGAACACCATCATCATCATGACCTCGAACATTGGTTCGCATATCATTCAAAGCAATTTTAAAAGGATGACACCAGCTAACCATGACGAGATCATTGAGCAGACGAAGGAAGAAGTGTTTGAACTGCTGAAGAAGTCGGTAAGGCCGGAGTTCCTGAACCGTATCGATGAGCTGGTGATGTTCCGTCCGCTGAGCCGTGGCGACATTCGCAAGATCGTTCAGATCCAGTTCCGCCACATCCAGGATCGTCTGGAAGAGGCCGGCATCCAGCTAGTGGCTACCGACGAGGTGCTGGACTACCTGGGTGAGCAGGGTTACGATCCGCAGTTCGGTGCACGACCGTTGAAGCGCGTGATCCAGCGACAGGTGCTGAACGAGTTGTCGAAAGAGATATTGTCCGGCAGAATTAATAAAGATTCTGTGGTAGAGGCAGTACTAGACAACGGCGAGATTCGTTTCAATAATATCGACGTCGAGATTCCGACGGAGAAGTAAGTTTAGAGTTTAGTTGAGCAAACGGCCACCCTTTTGGGGTGGCCGTTTTTGTTTTACCTTACCTTTATATCAACCAGATTTTATTTACTTACATCTTATAGCGCAGCCACCACCTTCAAACAAGTTGGCTTGTGCACCTCCACTTCATAGCCTGTATTAGTAAGCTTGCCTGTTTCCCTGTCAATTTTAAAAGACACGATGTTGTTAGAGCGCTCATTGGCAACTAAAAGCACGTTACCCGTTAAGTCAATTGTAAAATCTCTGGGCCAATCGCCGCCGGTGCTCTCGTGCTGCACTAATGTTAGTTTGCCAGTATTTTTATCGATCGCAAAAACTACAATACTGTTATGCCCACGGTTAGAGCCGTACAGGAATTTGCCATCCGGGGATATCTTAACAGCAGCCGGCTGGTTGTTTTCTTTAAAGTCGGCAGGAACGGTGGCTACACTTTGCACTTCTGAAAAGGTGCCATTCTCGCTGTTGTAGGCAAGCGCTGTCATGGTAGAGTTTAGCTCATTTAAGACAAAAGCAAAGCGCCCGTTGGGGTGAAACACCATGTGGCGCGGCCCTGCGCCAGGTGCCGCTGCAAAAGTTACTGCAGGTGTAACAGGTGCTAGCACTTTCCCATTACGCTGAAGTTTATAACCAAGTATCTGATCAGTACCAAGGTCAACGGCAAAAGCATACTTGTTATCAGGACCTGGGCCTATATAATGTGCGTGCGGGGTTTCTTGTCTTTTTTTGTTTGGTCCGACACCTTGGTGTTGCTGTACTGCTGCGGCCTCACCAAGTTTCCCATCTTCCTGCACAGGGAAGGCAGCTACATTACCACCCACATAATTGGCAACCAGTACTACTTTGTTTGCTTCATCAACAGAGATATGGCAGGGGGCTCCTCCCATCGAAGGCACTTTGTTTAGTATAGTCAGACCTCCTGTCTGCTGGTTAACAGCAAAGGCACTTACAGCACCGCTATTCGTCCCTTCGTAATTCGTGGTTTCGTTAACAGCATACAAATGCTTTTGCTGTGCATCCAATGCGAGGTAAGACGGATTAGCGCCGGCTTTAACAGCCAGCATACGGGTTAACGCTCCTGTTTCTGCATTCAGATTATACAGGAAAATACTCTCATTATCAGGCTCAGCATAAGTCCCAACATATACCCGACTAGTATTGCCGGCGCTGCGCGTTACCACATCACTATCGTTTGCATTGCCTGATGTAGTGGTAGTACAAGATGAGAACGCCAATGTGGTACAAGCCAATCCTAACATAATTATTTCTCTAAAAACGCTTCTAACACCCTGATATTTACTGTAAACCATACTACAACCACGCTTATAATTTAATTATGACTTTCTAAAATTAGCGAAATGATCTTACTACCGCACACAAATCACGACTACCCTACCTTTTTCAAGTTTGTATTCTCCTAATAAATTATGCTATCTGCATCAAAGTTCATGTTAGCAAAAGCAGCCAGATCAGTACAATTACACCTGACTATTTTAGCTGTCAGCGGGAAACTACATTTCAGTAACCCGTTCAAAAAAGCCAGTTAACTTAATCTCACATCAATCTAACATACCTTAACAGAACTATTACTTAGTATTATCCGGCCTTCGGCAAACTGGCTCCTAAATCTATTCTTCCGGAAACAGAATTGCTAAAGTGAAATAATCGACTGACAGTCAATTATATAATTATAGTTTTATTTTATTGCCCTTTTTCAATTTTTAGCGTACAACTATTAAATATAAGAGATTGTTTCAGTATCTATATTTATCAGGCATGTATAAACTTATTAAAAACTATCTTGGTGCGGCAGTTAAGACGCTAAAAACTAAGAACCAAAAATCCAGCTGTGAATTTTCTGTAAGAATCATGCGTAGACACGATATTTTTTGGAAAGCTGCAGATGCTGAGACAGTTCGCAATGCCATTATCCATCCCGAAGCATCAATAGAAGAATGGAAATCAGGCCACTTATGGCAAAGGAAATTAAGCAACAAGTTTAATTCAAAGCAGTTTGCTCAACTACACGGATGCAAGGTGTCAGAGTTATACTGGAAAGGCAGGGACTTGAGCCAACTCAACTTCAACACATTGCCGGATCAATTTGTAATCAGGCCAACTATTGGCCATTCTTGCCAATTAGTCTTTTTAATGGATAAGCATATGAATCACATGGACAGGTGCTTCTATTCCAACGAACAGCTTAAAGCGATCATGGAGGCAAGTCTGCTAAAGAATCCACATCAGGAATTTCTTATTGAAGAGTTTTTAAAGAATGAGAAAGGGGAATACAAAATACCTGTAGATTATAAATTAAGTCTTTTTAATGGTGAACTAGCAGTTATAAATGTGATCAACAGAACTAGCGCTAAATCAGGACAGACAAGTTGCTATGACCAAGACTGGAACATGATAGAAGAGATTGGCAGACTGTATAAACCGTCACCATATCAAGACCCTCCGGCATGCCTGCAAGAGATGATCACGCAAGCCAAAAAACTTAGCAAAGCTTATGAGCTTTTTGTTAGAATAGACTTTTATGCTACAGACAAAGGCGCTGTTTTTGGAGAGTTCACTCCTACACCTAGCAAGGGCAAAGGCTTAACTTCTACCTCAGACAAAATGTTTTTAGATTACTGGAACAAATACTGCCATGGCATGATCTAAGCTAGCTGTGAATGTTTTAGTTTCTTAAACCTTTGAACTGGAACCGCTTCTTCCCGGATCATCAGATTCAAACGCTACCTACTTTAGCATAAAATTCATACTTTGCAGTTGCAACACAGTATGTATTTATGCCAAAGAAACTCATCCCACTTGTACTGTTTATCTTCTGCTGCTTTTTTAGCGCACAGGCAGAGGTTGATACACTAGCCATTAAGAGTGCCTCTATGCAGCAGGTGCTTAAAGCAGGCGTTGTTACCCCTGCCGGTTACTCCAGGAAAAAAAGCGAACCCTACCCGGTACTTTACCTGCTACATGGCTATAGCGGCAATTTCAGCAATTGGTTAAAAGCTCCCAGGCAAAAGGACCTGCTGCAAACAATGGCCGATAAATACCAGATGATCATTGTGACCCCTGAAGGAGGATACAGCAGTTGGTATTTTGATAGCCCGGTTGATAAAGCAAGCCAGTTTGAGACGTTTATCACGAAAGAACTGGTACAGGAAGTGGATGCAAAGTATAAAACCAACGCTGTAAAAGAAGGTCGTTTTATATCAGGCTTGAGCATGGGTGGCCATGGCGCGCTTTATTTGGCTGCACGCCACCCGGACCTATACCTGGCTGCCGGAAGTATGAGCGGCACAGTAAATATAGCGGCTATTAAACAGGAAAAATTACTAAAGAGCATTGAGGCTGTACTTGGCTCAAAAACAGAAAACCGGGAGCGCTTCCAGGAAAATTCCCTTTTGTACATGCTGCCACAGCTAAAAGCATCCGGATTAAATCTGATCATCGATTGTGGCACAGATGACCTCCTGATCGGAGACAATCGTGAGCTACACCGACGCATGGTTTATGACAACATCCCGCACGATTATATAGAGCGCCCTGGCTCCCACTCCTGGGCTTACTGGACCAATTCGTTGGAGTATCACCTGCTATTCTTCCAAAAAGTCAGGGCTGCCCGTAGTGGCTCACTCTAAATGAATTACGAACTATCTGATAAAACCCTTACCTTTCCTGCACAATACCGAACAACACAGCCCTATGATAACACGCTTAGTTTTTTTAACAATTACTTTGGCTTTTAGCATTGCCAGTTGTACCACACCCGCACAGCAAAGCAACTACTCAATTATCGGCATCTGGAAATTGGTGGATATGCAATTTGAAGGGGGCGCAAAGGACATGAGTAAAACACTCTCTCAGAGCAATACCAAGTTTGTTTACGAAGCTTCAGGAGAGTTTAAGATGATGCTCGACGCTGATGGGAGAGGCTTGCAAGGCGGTTACTTTTATGATCCGGAAAGCAGCATACTGAGCATAAAATACGGCACCCAGATCGACACCGCCCTGGTTAGCTGGGTAAACAGCAACAAGATGATACAAACGACCAAAGATGGTAAGACCAGAACCATCCTGGAAAGGGTAAAGAACTAGTTGCAAAGCAGCTGCAACTTAAGAAACCCGGCTAATTTCGTCGAGTAACTTCTTCAGTTAGTCGAATTTTACCCAAAGATTCCGGGAAACCGGGTTGAAGGCAGGCATGACTATTGTATATACAAGTTTAAACACTTAATTTGCCCCTTAAGACCTCTTATAATTTACCTGTACAAAAGCTGTGTCATCTGTTTTATCAACATATTTAAAGTTGGGCTTCCATCATATTTTTAGCTTGGGAGCCTACGACCATATGTTATTCCTGCTGGCTTTATGCGCTATTTATACCGTACATGACTGGCGCAAGGTAGTAGCGCTGATTACCAGTTTTACTATTGGGCATTCCATTACGCTGGCGCTTTCTACGTTTAATATTATTCGCTTCGATACAGCCCTGATTGAGTTCCTTATACCTGTTACGATATTTATTACCTGCGTCACCAATTTTTTCAAATTAAAGGGCGCAGCATCAAAACAGGGAGCCATCTTATCCTTACATAATGCCATGGCTGTTTTCTTTGGCCTGATACATGGCATGGGATTTTCCAATTACCTGAAGTCTTTGTTAGGCCATAGCTCCGACACCTGGTTACAGTTACTGGCTTTTAACGTTGGCATTGAACTTGGTCAGTTGCTGATCGTGTTAATCTTACTTGTTGTCGCTTTTTTAGTGATGAACATTTTAAATGCGAGAAAACGCGACTGGATCATGGTTATTTCCAGTGCCGCGGCAGGTGTAGCCTTGATCTTGATGATGGAGACAAGTATATTTTAAACACATCAACACCAATAATATTTCAAAACTAAACTAATCTAAACTTTAGCAAAACCTATAATGAGAAACCTTTTATCTGGCTTAGCATTACTCGGTTTGTTCGCCGGACCTGTGGTGGCACAGGCGCAGGACAATACTGATAAGTCTAAGTTTAAGCAGTTGCAGCAGGAGCTGCCTACGCCAAACAATTATCGCACGGGCTCTGGCGCCCCAGGCCATGAATACTGGCAGCAGAAGGCAGATTATACTATCAAAGTTGAACTGGACGACAAGAACCAGTCTATCAAAGGTTCTGAGAACATTACTTATACCAACAACTCACCCGACGCGCTGTCTTATGTGTGGGTACAGTTGGACCAGAACATCTTCGAGCCAAACTCTGCCAGTAACCTGACCAGAACAGGCCAGTTGAACGATAAAATGTCGATCCAGGCAATGGAATACCTTACCCGTGAGAAATTTGACGGTGGGTTTAAGATTGACGCTGTGAAAGACAAAAGTGGCAAGGCACTGAAGTACACCATCAATAATACAATGATGCGTATCGATCTGCCAACAACGCTTAAATCAAAACAAAGTGTGTCTTTCAATATCGACTGGCACCACAACATTAACGACCAGAAAGCCCTTGGCGGCCGCTCAGGATATGAGTATTTCCCGGAAGATGGCAATTACCTGTACGAGATGGCGCAGTGGTTCCCGCGCATGGCTGTTTACGACGACGTGAACGGGTGGCAGCACAAGCAATTCCTGGGTAGCGGTGAATTTGCCTTGCCTTTCGGTGATTACAAAGTAAGCATCACGGTACCTGCTGACCATGTGGTTGGTGCAACCGGAGAGCTTCAGAATGCCAGCCAGGTACTTACTTCTACACAGCAGAAACGTTGGTCAGAAGCAGCTAAAAGCGATAAGCCAGTGGTGATCGTGTCGCAGGATGAAGCTGCGAAAGCTGAGAAGACACCGGCAACTGCTAAGAAAACATGGGTGTTTGCCGCTAAAAATGTACGCGACTTTGCATGGGCAAGCTCCCGTAAATTTGTTTGGGATGCCATGAACGTAAATGTGGGCGGCAAAAACGTGCTGGCCATGTCATACTACCCGAAAGAGGCCAACCCACTTTGGGGTCAGTATTCTACTGAGGTAGTAGCGCATACCTTAATAGTATACTCTAAGCATACTATTGATTACCCTTACCCTGTAGCTATTTCAGTACATGGCCCTGTAGGCGGCATGGAATACCCGATGATCTCTTTCAACGGTTACCGTCCGGAAGAAGACGGCACGTACTCTGACCGCACCAAGTATGGCTTGATCTCAGTGATCCTGCACGAGGTAGGCCATAACTTCTTCCCGATGATCATCAACTCTGATGAGCGCCAGTGGACGTGGATGGATGAAGGCCTGAACACCTTTATGCAGTACCTGGCAGAACAGGAGTGGGAGCGCAACTATCCATCTCGCCGTGGAGAGCCTGCAAACATTATAGAGTACATGAAGGGAGCACCAAACACAATGGTGCCGATCATGACAAACTCTGAGTCCATACTTCAGTTTGGCAACAACGCATACGGCAAGCCAGCCACTGCCCTTAACATTCTTCGTGAAACAGTAATGGGCCGTGAGCTATTCGACTATGCCTTTAAAGAGTATGCTACACGCTGGGCATTTAAGCACCCTATGCCAGCAGACTTTTTCCGCACCATGGAAGACGCTTCCGGTGTTGATCTGGACTGGTTCTGGAGAGGCTGGTTCTATACTACGGATCACACAGATATCTCAATTGATAACGTGAAGTGGTATACCATCGATTCTCAAAACCCGGAGTTTGTAAATGCAAAGCTTCGTGAGCAGCAGAACAAGTCTCCTAAAACGCTATCTGAGCAGCGTAACCTGAAAGATATTCCGAAGACGCTGGTAGATCAGAAATCCAGCCTGAAAGACTTCTATAACAATTACGATCCGTTGGCCACCACTGCTAGCGACCAGCAACGCTACCAGTCGTTTATGAAAGACCTGTCGCCGGCGCAGAAAAAAGCACTGGATTCAGGACTTAACTTCTACGAAGTTGGCTTTAAGAATCTGGGTGGCCTGGTAATGCCTTTGATCGTGCGCATGGAGTATGAAGACGGGTCTGAGGAGATCGTAAACATTCCGGCTGAGATCTGGCGCTACAACAACGATGAAATCACGAAAGTGTTTATCACGCAAAAACCGGTAGTAAGCTTTGAGCTTGACCCATACCTGCAGACAGCGGACACAGAGTTATCAAATAACTTCTTCCCACGTCGCCTGGCACCGTCACGCTTCGATATATACAAGCAGCAGCAGCGCGAGCTGCAAAACCCAATGCAGCGCGAACGCTCTACCAGCCGTAAAAACAGCAAGAACGATTCAGGACAGTAATATTTGCCTGAATAACAGAAAAGCCCCGGAAAAACTTCCGGGGCTTTTTTTATGGTTCAGGCTGTACAGCTTGCTCATTCTTTGAGGGCTCTGGCGGGTTACCGGCAGATTTCCTGTTAGCAACTTACCTCAATATAGCACCAATCAATCTCCGCCATACTTATCGATAAACTCCCGTGTCACCCTGTCTCCTTTCCGGATAAACGGCCTTATGATAAGGCGAGTGCCGTTCTCATAGGTAAAGAACTTGTAGATCCAGTTACTAAGCACTACCAGTTTATTCCGGAAGCCGATCAGGTACATGATGTGCACAAACAGCCAGATTACCCAGGCAAAGAACCCGCCCAGGTGTATGTTGTTTGGCAGATCAGCCACAGCACGGTTACGACCAATAATAGCTAAAGACCCCTTCTCAAAATACTTGAAGGGCTCCAGCGGTTCTTTCTTGATAATGCGTTGAAGATTTTTAGCCAGCAACTTACCCTGCTGAATAGCTGGCTGCGCTACGCCCGGATGCCCCTTCGGGTAATCAGGTGTTTTCATGAATGCCACATCACCTATGGCAAAAAGATCTTCGTAACCCAGCACCTGGTTAAACTCATTCACTAATATCCTTCCCCGCTCTACTGTTTCTTCGGGTAGTCCGGGTAAAACAGCCCCAGACACACCTGCAGCCCATATAAGTGTATGCGCTTGTATTTGTTGGCCACCTTTCAGGGTTACTGTTTTCCCATCATAATCCTGCACCAGGGTATTAAGCCGTATGTCAATACCAAGCTCAGTCAGGTACTTAAAGGTTCGCTCACTAGACTCCGGAGACATAGGAGGCAGCACCCTGTCCATACCTTCAATCAGGAAGATGTTCATCTGGGTAAAATCCATGCCGGGATAATCTGTTGGCAGCACATGCCTTCTCATCTCAGCCAGGGCACCTGCAAGTTCTACGCCTGTAGGTCCGCCACCCACTATCACAAAATTCATCAGGCTCTGCCGCAGCATGGCATCTTTGGTCATGTTGGCCTGCTCAAAAGCCTGTAGCATCTGGCTGCGCAGGTTGAGCGCATGCGGGATCTGCTTCAGTGGAAATGCGAACTTCTTCACATTTTCGTTACCGAAGTAGTTGATCTTTGTACCGGTGGCAATTACCAGGAAATCGTAAGGCAGCTCTCCGATCAGGGTTTCAACGGTTTTAGCGGCAGGGTTCACCTTCGTAACCTTTACCAGTCTGAAATAGAAGTCTTTGTAGTCGTCGCTGCCAAACATTTTACGAAGCGGCTCCGCAATCGAATCCGGCTCAAGTCCTGCAGTAGCCACCTGGTAAAGTAATGGCCAGAAGCCATGGTAGTTCTGTTTGTCAAACATTACTACCTGAAAGTATTTTTCTGAGAGTTTTTTAGCCAGGTTAATGCCTCCAAATCCTCCCCCTACTATTACAACACGCGGCTTGGTGGTGTCCGGAATATTTAATGATAACTTATCTGGTTCAAGCATAATTTGGTTTTTTATCTAATGTAAAGCAAAAGCCGGCATGGCTGCTGTCTACAAGAGGACACAAGTAGTGCGCCTACACAGGAAAATAACGAAACATGCTGTTGTTAGTTACCAAGGGGGCTAAAGCCCATGTTATAAGGCAATAATATGCACGGCAGAGTGCAATAAGCAGTACGCGAAAACAGGGTTGTTTGCCGTTTACTTGTCCGAACCTTTAAAAATAGAATTGATCAGGGCAGGTATCGCAAAAGGACTTATAGTAGGGTACATCACGCGGTTCTGCTGTTGCTGTAACTGTTGCTGATTCCAGAACCTGAAGTTAGAGGCTCCGTCCATTGGCGTATTCTTAAACAGTTCTTCCAGGCGTTCAGGGTCCAGGTTTCGTGTGGCCATGGCTCGCCCCTCATCCGGCAGCTTCACATTCACTACGGCTTCCTTAAAATCACGCTCTGTAGGCCACGGAAAAACATCAACCAAAGGCAGTTCGGTTGGGTCTTCCTGCATCTGCATAATAATAGAGTAGCTCTGGCTGCTATACTTCTCCGGGATGATCAGGTACTGCTTTTTATACCCCAGGGCACTGAACAATACGCTGTCGCCGGTTAATACGGGCACTGAAAAGAAGCCATATTGATTTGTCTGGGTACCACGGCTGGTACCAGGCACATACACACTTACGCCGGCCACTCCGTATAAACTGTCTCCGGTTGCCACAAAACCTGAAAGCTGCACTACCCGCTGCTTACCCTGGGCAGCAACCTGGTTTGGCAAAGCCATACACAACAGCAACAGGACCACAACAGGCGCAATAGCCTGTTTCAAAGACTTGAAAGAGAGGTTATATTTCAAGAGAAATGAATTCATTCAGCACAATTATAGGATTAATTATTTTATAATAGCAGCTTTTGCCTAATTTTGTTTTACGCTTTCACCCTAATTATGAGGTTAAAACATTTTAGTATTTCCTTCGGCGAGCAGATTCTGAAAGCGCTGGCAGATGAATCCCGCATTCGTATTCTTAACCTGATCCTGCGCAACAAAGAGATGTGCACTTCGGACCTGGAACAGGTGCTCGACTTTACCCAAACCAAAACTTCACGCCACCTGGCCTACCTGCGCAACGCCAGCCTGGTTACATCCCGCAAACTCGATCAATGGGTATTTTATTCTGTCAAGGATGAAGGTGCTGACCTGGTAAATCAGATCTTTACTTACCTGGAGCGTGACTCCCAGCTACAGAAAGACCTGGAGACATATGATATTCTGTTCTCAAACCGCGAACTGGCCGTAAATAAGCTGGAGACCCGTCGCTGGATTGCCCCTTAGACCTGCTTTTGAAGGAACCGTTTAATAACAGTTAAACTTTTCTTTTATTGCATTGTTCACAATCATTACGTACCCAGCGGCGCTGTTCCGCATCACCGCCCTAAAAACAGCCGTTTCACAAGATCACTTTAAGCTCACACCCCCATGAAAACATACACCCACATCCTGTTCGACCTGGACCACACACTCTGGGATTTTGAAAAGAATTCCGAAGAAACCCTGTATACTTTATACGACGAATTTAAATTAGCCAGTTTCGGCAAGTTTGACAGCAGTGCGTTTTACAAAAAGTATAAGTTTGTGAACACGCGCATGTGGGACCTCTACAACAAAGGCAAGATCAATCAAAAAGAGCTACGTGAAGATCGCTTCACAAAAACGCTGGTTGGCCTGGGGCTGGAGGCACATGAGATACCTGCAGGCTTATCAGAGGCTTACACTACGCTCTGCCCTACCAAGAGAGCTGTTTTTCCTTATACCCACGAAGTGCTGCAGTACTTACAGCCAAAATACGGACTGCACATTATAACCAATGGCTTTAAAGAGGTACAGCATGTTAAAATGGCCTCGTCAGAACTGCACGGGTATTTTAAAGAGATCATTACTTCTGAGTGCTGCGGTTTTAAGAAACCGGATCGCCGTATGTTTGAACACCTCCTGGACAGAGTCAATATCAAACCAGAGGACTGCCTGATGATTGGCGATAATTATGAATGCGATGTAGAGGGTGCCCGCGATGCCGGCATAGACCAGGTTTACTTTAACCCTGAAAAAATTAAAGGGCGCAAACGGCCTAAGCCTACCTACGAAATTAGCTGCCTCAGCGAGCTGAAGCGTATACTCTAGACTTCCCTGATCTCATACCTGAAAATCAAATAATAAGCCTTACCTTTGTTCAGATAGCCCTGCAAAGGCTGTATCAACTATGAAAATCTAATTCTGAATCCTTAACTATAAAACAAATGGCAACCGGATTTTTTAGAGTACCAGCTCCAGTAAACGAGCCTGTTAAATCTTATGCTCCAGGATCTCCTGAAAGAGAAGAGCTACAGCGTACGTACAAAGAGCTCAAATCGAAAGAGCTGGATGTGCCGATGTACATCGGCGGCGACAAAGTATACACCGACAAAAAGCAGCCAATGCTGCAGCCACACGACCACAAGCACATTCTTGGTCACTTCAGCGAAGGAGATGCGACACACGTGGAACAGGCAATTAATGCTGCATTAGCGGCACGCGAAAACTGGGCAAACATGGCCTGGGAGCAGCGAGCAAGCATTTTCCTGAAAGCAGCAGACCTGTTAGCCGGACCATGGAGAGCAAGACTTAACGCAGCCACCATGCTCGGACAGTCGAAGAATGCTTACCAGGCCGAAATTGACTCTGCCTGCGAACTGATCGACTTTCTGCGCTTTAACGTGCAATACATGACGGAAATCTACCACATGCAGCCGGAATCATCGCCGGGCATCTGGAACCGCATGGAGCACCGCCCACTGGAAGGTTTTGTATTTGCACTTACTCCTTTCAACTTCACGGCCATTGCCGGCAATTTGCCTACTTCAATGGCTATGCTCGGCAACGTGGTTGTCTGGAAACCTGCACACACTCAGATCTATGCTGCGCATATTATCATGGAGATGCTACAGGAAGCTGGCTTACCCGATGGCGTAATTAACCTGGTGTATGTGGACGGCCCAACTACAGGAGACGTTATCTTTAACCATGCTGACTTTGCCGGTATCCACTTTACGGGTAGCACAGGCGTTTTCCAGAACATCTGGAAAACCATTGGTACAAACATCCACAAGTATAAAACTTACCCACGCATTGTAGGCGAAACAGGTGGCAAGGACTTTATTTTTGCACATAAGTCGGCTAATGCCAAAGCACTGGCTACAGCCATCAGCCGTGGCGCTTTTGAGTTCCAGGGGCAGAAGTGCTCTGCAGCCTCTCGTGCTTATATCCCAAGCAACCTGTGGGATGAAGTAAAGGGTTACGTAGTGGAAGACCTGAAATCCTTTAAAATGGGAGCCCCGGAAGATTTCGGCAACTTTATTAATGCCGTTATTGACGAAAAGTCTTTTGATAAAATTGCCAGGTACATTGACAATGCAAAAGAAAGCAACGAGGTAGAGATCATTGCTGGTGGTAACTACGATAAGTCAAAAGGTTACTTTATAGAGCCTACCGTGTTACTGGCGCATAACCCGCAGTACATCACCATGTGTGAGGAGATCTTCGGTCCTGTTATCACTATCTATGTGTATGATGAGAACAATGCTGAAGAGACACTGGAACTAGTAAATGCTACGTCACCTTATGCCCTGACAGGCGCTATCTTTAGCCAGGACCGCTACTTTATAGAGCATGCAACCAATAAGCTGCAAAATGCGGCCGGTAACTTCTACATAAACGATAAGCCTACTGGCGCTGTAGTGGGCCAGCAGCCATTTGGTGGTGCGCGTGCCTCAGGTACAAACGACAAGGCCGGCTCTATGCTGAACCTGCTGCGTTGGGTGTCTGCCCGCTCTATCAAAGAAACTTTTGTTCCGCCGGTTGATTACCGTTACCCGTTCCTGGGCGAGAATAAATAAGCAATCTCTGAGTTGAAACATTGGCAAAGGCCGCTCCTGACCGGGAGCGGCCTTTGTATTTTTATACTTAAAAATTGCTTTATCACCCTTAGCGCTGCTAACTACTACAATCACACCGCTTTCAGAACAATTTACATCTGATTTATACTTTTGATTAATGCCTATTTATACCTAATTTTGCCACCAAATTTGTAGAAACGATTACGTAGTTATGGAACCAACTGTGGATCAGTATGTACCATCGGATTACCTACCGATAATTATCCAGTTCGCAGCAGCGCTGGGATTTGTGATCTTTGCTCTTGTGGCTACCCACTTATTGGGCCCAAAGCGCAAAAGTGAGGTAAAAGGAGCCGCCTGGGAAAGTGGAATCGAGTCAGTAGGTGATGCCCGCACCCCGATCTCCTATAAATATTTTATGACAGCGATTCTCTTCGTCCTGTTCGACGTGGAGATCATCTTCATGTACCCGTGGGCAGTTAACTTCAGGAGCTTTGGTTTGGATGGCTTTTTGCAGATGGTCGTGTTCATGATCATGCTTCTGGCAGGCTTCTTCTACGTGATCAAGAAGGGCATACTAAAGTGGGAGTAGCCTAATAAACTTTTCACCAGGCTTTTGTGTTCCTGATATCGGTGCAATTGCATCGAAATAAGACACAGTCAATCAAATTGAAATGAGCGAAAATACAGATATAAAGTTAGCAGAGACACCAGAAGGCATATCTGGTGCAGGTTTCTTTGCCACTTCGTTTGAGAAAGTAATTGGACTGGCCCGTAAGCACTCGCTTTGGCCATTGCCATTTGCCACCTCTTGCTGTGGTATTGAGTACATGGCTACAATGGGTTCAAACTACGATATTTCCCGTTTTGGTTCAGAGCGGCCAAGCTTCTCTCCACGTCAGGCTGATATCCTGATGGTAATGGGTACTATTGCAAAAAAAATGGGACCGGTTGTAAAGCAGGTGTACGAGCAGATGGCAGAGCCACGCTGGGTGATCGCTGTTGGCGCTTGCGCATGCTCAGGAGGTATCTTTGATACCTACTCTGTGCTGCAGGGCATTGACAGGGTGGTGCCGGTAGACGTTTACGTACCAGGCTGCCCTCCGCGCCCGGAGCAGATACTTGATGGCCTGATGCGTGTACAGGACCTGGCAGAAAACGAATCGCTACGCCGCCGCAACTCTCCGGAGTACCAGGCATTATTAGCCTCTTACAATATTAAATAAGCAAATGGAGCTTACGAACGAAAACGTACTCGGCAAGATCATTAGCAAATTTGGTGAAGAGAATGTCTGGGATGCTTTGAACCCGGATGGCATCATGACCATTTCCACCAACCGCGCAACGATCCATGAGTTGATTGAATACCTGCGCGATGACGAGGAAATGCAGATACGCTTTCTCACAACGATGTGCGGCATTCACTTCCCTGACCACAAAGACAAGGAATTGTGCATGATGTATCAATTGCACAGCCTGCGCCATAACTATCGCATCCGCATTAAGGTATTCATGCCTGCTTCAGACCCGGTTATGCCAACCATGACAGACCTGTACGCAACAGCCAATTGGATGGAGCGTGAGGCTTTTGACTTCTATGGTATCATCTTTACGGGGCACCCGAACATGACCCGCATCCTGAATATTGAGGAGATGGAGTACCACCCGATGCTGAAGCAGTACCCGCTGGAAGACCAGACGAGGGAAGATAAAATAAATACATTTTTCGGACGATAAGCCGGTTTAGCTGTTATGCTTAACACGCACGATAACAGCAGACGACAAAAGATATTAAAATGGCTACTGAAAATAAGACAGCTGAACTTACTGACCTGGAACAATTCCGTTTAGACAACGGACTTGCGCTGCATGAAGAACGGCCTTTAACCACGTTGAACCTGGGTCCGACGCACCCGGCAACACACGGTATTTTCCAGAACATCCTGCAAATGGATGGCGAAAAGATCGTGGATGCTGTGCCAACGATCGGATATATTCACCGTGCTTTTGAAAAAATAGCGGAACGCAGACCATTCTACCAGATCACACCACTGACTGACAGGATGAACTATTGCTCCTCCCCTATCAATAACATGGGGTATCACATGACAGTGGAAAAGCTGCTGGGTATTACTGTACCGAAGCGTGCGCAGTACATTCGTGTGATCATGATGGAGCTTGCCCGTATCTCAGACCACCTGATCTGTAACTCGATCCTGGGTGTGGACTCGGGTGCCTTTACAGGTTTCCTGTACGTGATGCAGGAGCGTGAGCACATTTATGATATTTACGAGGAAGTATGCGGCGCCCGTTTAACCACGAATATGGGTCGCATCGGGGGCATGGAGCGTGATCTTACGCCGAAAGCCCTGCACCTGATCGGCGAATTCCTGAAGCGTTTCCCGAAGGTATGGGCTGAGTTTGAAAAGATGCTTACCCGTAACCGCATCTTCGTTGACAGAACCACCGATGTTGGTGCTATTTCTGCGGAGCGTGCCCTCAGCTACGGCTTCACAGGCCCTAACCTGCGTGCTGCCGGCGTGGACTATGATGTACGTGCCATGAATCCATACTCTTCTTATGAAGACTTTGAGTTTGAGATACCAATAGGCTCCAAAGGCGATACATATGACCGCTTCCTGGTTAGAAATGCTGAAGTATGGGAAAGCTTGAAGATAATTGAGCAGGCTTACAAAAACCTGCCCGAAGGTTCTTATCACGCTGACGCGCCACATTATTACCTGCCTCCAAAGCAGGAAGTATACCGCAACATGGAAGCACTTATCTACCACTTCAAGATAGTGATGGGTGAGATTGATGCTCCGGTTGGAGAGGTATACCATAGCGTGGAAGGCGGTAACGGTGAGTTAGGCTTCTACCTGATCAGCGATGGTGGCCGCACGCCGTACAGACTGCACTTCCGCAGACCATGCTTTATTTACTACCAGGCTTATACTGAAATGATCAAAGGAGGCCAGCTGGCTGACGCGATCCTGACACTAAGTAGCCTGAACGTGATTGCTGGCGAGCTGGACGCTTAATTAGAATTATCAATTACCATTTAACACTGATCTTATCTGACTGATCAGTGACAATTGAAGAAATGGCAGAGACTATAAACGAAGTAAAGTTTTCTGATGCGGCCATGGCCGAAATTCAGCGCTATATCAGCCACTACCCGGAAGGCCGTCAAAAGTCTGCCCTGCTGCCTATCCTGCACATCGCACAGGCGGAGTTTGGTGGATGGGTAAGCCCGGAAGTAATGGATAAGATAGCAGATATACTGAACATAAAGCCGATAGAGGTTTATGAAGTAGCTACTTTCTATACCATGTTCAATTTAAAGCCGGTTGGCAAGCATGTACTGGAAGTATGCCGCACAGGCCCTTGCTGCCTCCGTGGCGCCGATCAGATGATCGAGATGATCAAGGAGAAGCTTAACATTGAAGAAGGCGAAACGACAGCTGACGGCATGTTTACCCTGAAGCCTGTAGAGTGCCTTGCCTCCTGCGGAACAGGACCAATGCTTCAGGTACGCGAGTTATACTACGAGAACATCGACAGCGAAGAAAAGCTGGATGCGTTCCTGGAGATGATGCGCAACAAAGAGCACGAAACACCAACCTGGGCAAAGTAAAAAGCCGTTGTTGGTGCTCTCACCAACAACCAGAAAGGTCGCAAACAAGCTGTTTGCTGGTGAAAACACCAGCAAAGGCTAGATAAGCACTTTAAATAGATAAAGTATAAGCGGCAGAAAGTTTAAAAGCTGCTACAATATATATCCTGCTAAAATGGGACTAAAAATATTAACCGAACATATTAACGTACCAGGCATCGAGACCCTGGAGGTATACCGTAAGCATGGCGGCTACAAATCTGTAGAAAAAGCCTTGAAAACGATGTCTCCGGAAGAAGTGGTGGAAGAGGTAAAAACATCAGGACTTCGTGGTCGTGGTGGGGCCGGTTTCCCAACTGGTATGAAGTGGAGCTTCCTGGCTAAACCAGAAGGTGTTCCACGTTACCTGGTATGTAATGCTGACGAGTCAGAGCCGGGCACCTTCAAGGACCGTTGGTTCATGGAGAAAAACCCGCACGCACTGGTAGAAGGCATGATCACTTCCAGCTACGCGTTGGGGGCCAATACATCTTACATCTACATCCGTGGTGAGTTGTTGTTCGTGCTTCGCATACTGGAGAAAGCTATTGCTGAAGCGTATGCGGCCGGCTTACTGGGCAAAAACATACTTGGCTCCGGATACGACCTGGACCTGCATGTTGCTCCGGGTGGTGGTGCTTATATATGTGGTGAAGAAACGGCATTGCTGGAATCTTTGGAAGGTAAGCGCGGTAACCCGCGAAACAAACCTCCATTCCCGGCTGTGAAAGGTTTGTTCCAGTCTCCTACTGTGGTAAACAATGTGGAAACTATCGCTTCTGTGCCATGGATCGTGAATAACACAGGTGCAGAGTATGCGAAAATAGGTGTAGGACGCAGCACCGGCACTAAGTTGATCTCAGCAAGCGGCAACATCAATAAGCCGGGTGTATACGAGATCGAATTAGGAGTACCGGTAGAAGAGTTTATCTATTCTGACCAATACTGCGGAGGCATCTGGAAAGGAAAGCAACTGAAGGCCGTAGTGCCTGGTGGTTCTTCTGTTCCGATCCTGCCAGCAAACCTGATACTTAAAACAGCAGCCGGCGAAGATCGCCTGATGACTTACGAATCACTGTCTGATGGTGGATTTGTGAGCGGCTCTATGCTGGGCTCAGGTGCCTTTATCGTGTTTGATGAAGATCAGTGCATCGTGCGTAACACGTGGAACTATGCCCGCTTCTACCATCATGAATCATGTGGCCAGTGTAGCCCTTGCCGTGAAGGTACCGGCTGGATGGAAAAAGTGCTTCACCGCATTGAATACGGGCACGGACATCAGCAGGACATCGACCTGTTGGTAAGTGTTGCCAAGCAGATCGAAGGTAATACTATTTGCCCGCTAGGAGATGCAGCCGCATGGCCGGTAGCAAGTGCCGTACGTCATTTCCGTGATGAGTTTGAGTGGCATATAAAGTACCCGCAGGAGGCAACAGCTCCGGGTGCCGTGTACAGAGGCCAGTTAGACGCTGTTACAGCATAAAAAACAGAAATAAGACACAGGGCAAAAGACATAACATCTTCTTCATGTCCTGAAAAGTCATTCATAAGTATAGCCTAAATCGTTTGCTGTTGATCCTTTCGAAAAATGATCAGCGGAAAACGAGAAACGATATCAATAATGGTTAAAATAACTTTCGACGGCATCGAGGTAGAGGTAGAAGAAGGAACTACCATTCTGCAGGCTGCCAGAAAAATTGGTGGCGGTGTAGTACCTCCTGCCATGTGCTTTTACACCCCACTTAAAGGTAGTGGCGGTAAGTGCCGTGTGTGCCTTGTAAAAGTAGCACAAGGCTCTACCAAAGATCCACGCCCGATGCCGAAGCTTGTAGCCTCGTGTATCACACAGGTGCAGGAAGGTATGGTAGTAGAAAATACCACAAACGAAGAAGTATTGAATGCCCGCAAAGGGATTGTAGAAATGCTGCTGATCAACCACCCACTGGATTGCCCTGTGTGCGACCAGGCTGGTGAGTGCGACCTGCAGAACCTCTCCTACGAGCATGGAGTTAGCGCAACACGTTACGAGGAAGAGCGCCGTACTTTTAATAAAGTAGATCTGGGGCCATACATCCAGTTACACATGACGCGCTGCATCCTGTGCTACCGTTGTGTATACACGGCAGATCAGATCGCTGAAAACCGTGTGCACGGTGTGCTAGGCCGTGGCGACGCTGCTGAGATCGGTACCTATATTGAAAATGTGATCGACAACGAGTTCTCAGGTAACGTGATCGATGTATGCCCGGTTGGTGCACTAACAGATAAAACGTGGCGCTTTAAGAACCGTGTTTGGTTTACAAAGCCTATGGATGCACACCGCGACTGCCCTACCTGCTCAGGCAAGGTAACACTCTGGACGCGGGGCGAAGAAGTACTTCGAGTAACAGCCCGCAAGGATCAGTACAACGAAGTAGAGGAGTTTATCTGTAATACCTGCCGCTTTGATAAAAAAGAGGTAAAAGACTGGACAATTGAAGGGCCACGTCATATAGACAGCAGCTCTGTGATCTCAGCTAACCACTATGAATTACCGGTGGTTAATGTTCCGATCGTTCCAAATTTACCAGTATCCACTAAGAAAAACCTTCCACAGGAATAAAATGGAGTCTGTAGACCTATTATACAAAGCGATATACATTCTGGCTATCTTCGGTATCACCCTGCTGATAGCAACCTATTCAACATATTTTGAGCGTAAAATAGCTGCGTTTATCCAGGATCGTGTTGGCCCGAACCGTGCTGGTCCGCTGGGCTTGCTACAGCCACTGGCTGATGCAGGTAAATTGTTCTTTAAAGAAGACTTTATACCTACTAAATCAAGCAAGGCGCTCTTTATTATTGGCCCGGGTGTAGCTATGTTGGTGGCAACCATGTCAAGCGCAGTGATCCCTTTCGGAGATATTCTGATACTCGGTGGCCACGAAATAAAGCTGATGGCAATTGATGTCAACATCGGGGTACTCTATGTATTTGGAGTGGTTTCGCTGGGCGTTTATGGCTTGATGATAGGTGGATGGGCTTCTAATAACAAGTTCTCTTTGCTGGGAGCTATACGGGCGGCTTCTCAAAATATCAGCTATGAACTCGCCATGGGTCTTTCACTCATTGCAGTGCTAATGCTAAGCGGATCTTTATCACTTAGTGTAATCGCGGAACAGCAGCATGGCTTTAACTGGAACATCTGGTACCAGCCACTTGGCTTCCTGATTTTCCTGGTATGTGCTTTTGCAGAAACAAACCGTACCCCGTTTGACTTACCTGAAAGTGAGGCCGAACTGATTGGCGGATATCACACAGAGTATGGCTCCATGAAACTGGGGATGTACCTGTTTGCAGAGTATATCAACATATTTGTAGCGTCTGCTGTGATGTCTACTTTATACTTTGGCGCATATAACTTCCCGTTCATGGATGAGCTAAGGGAGTCTATCAGCGACCCGGTAGTAGCCAATAACGTGGTGACCTTGGTAGGCCTGGCAGCAATGTTCGCCAAAATATTCCTGTTCATCTTCTTCTTTATGTGGGTACGCTGGACGCTTCCGCGCTTCCGTTATGACCAACTGATGAAACTGGGCTGGCAGATATTAATTCCGCTTGCTATCCTGAATATCATGTTAACAGGTGGCGGTATTCTGCTGAAAGACTATTTATTTTAAACTATAGTACCGAAATTTGAATGTTGCCGGCGGGTAACCTGTTAAAGGTAAGAACCTGCAAATGCAATGTTCATAATCGAAATAGAGATGGAACCACTATCAAATAGAAGCAAGAAAGTGCAAAAAAGGGAAATGAGCTTTTCAGAAAGAGCTTACCTTCCTGCTATTGCGCAAGGTCTTGGAATAACATTAAAGCACTTCTTCAAAAAGAAAGCTACAATACAGTACCCGGAGCAAACGCGTGAACGCAGCGAGTTCTGGCGCGGATTACACGTTTTAAAGCGTGATGAAAAGGGTGCTGAGCGTTGTACTGCCTGTGGTTTATGTGCTGTGGCATGTCCTGCCGAAGCCATTACCATGACAGCCGGTGAGCGCAAGGCTGGTGAAGAGCACCTGTACCGCGAAGAGAAGTATGCAGTAACATATGAAGTAAATATGCTGCGTTGCATCTTCTGCGGACTTTGTGAAGAAGCATGCCCTAAAGCAGCAATTTTTCTTCAAGACGATAAAATTGCGCCGGCACGTTACGAGCGCGACGAGTTTATTTACGGCAAAGACCGCCTGGTGGAGCCCCTGAAAACTACAGAAACAAAATAACCCGATGACAGAGAACCTGTTTTATTTCCTGACTTCGCTTACGCTGCTTTGCGCCCTGATGGTGGTGATATCAAAGAACCCGGTGCACAGCGTATTATTCCTGATCATAACATTCTTTACGATCTCGGGCCATTACATTCTGCTTAATGCTCAGTTTTTGGCAGCCGTAAATATTATCGTTTACGCCGGAGCGATCATGGTGCTTTTCCTTTTCGTGATCATGTTCCTGAACATGGGTAAAGAGTCTGATGCGAAACTGAAAACATCTACCCTCAGCAAAATATCGGGTACAGTTGCAGGAGGTTTACTGTTTGTAGTAATGATTGCTGCCTTAAAAGATACTGAAATAGTAGGCTACAACCCGGACACATACAACTCACAGATCGGTATGGTTGAAAACCTCGGAGCAGTGTTGTTCCGTGATTATCTGCTACCATTTGAATTAGCTTCAGTTCTGTTCCTGGTTGCTATGGTAGGTGCCGTAATGTTGGGAAAGAAAGAAACAGGCGAGCAGCATTTTTAAAATCTGCCATTGCTTATAAAAAAAGAGGGGTGCTGCCATGGCAGCACCCCTCTTTTTTTATGGCTTCAGGACCACCCAAACAATGTGCAAGCCCGGAAATTCAGTTTACTGATAATACTATTGCTGTAAGGGCTCTTCCACAGCTAGTTCCACCTCCAGAAGTTCAGATCCTCCTTTATCATCATCAGACACTACAATAACGCTGTACTTACCATCCGCGTCCATTTTTTTAACGACCAAAGACTCCGCTTTACCTGTATAAAACGAACCATCCACATTTTTTAACTGAACAACAGGCACCTGTAACGGATTAGCCGGATCAGTAGCGTAAGGCAAAGAACGAAGATCGATCACTCCAATGAAACTGCCCAGCACTTCCCCATCATCAAGAGCATTTGGCGTGTCCTCTACAGATGCGGTAAAAAAAAGCTTACCATCTAAGGCATAAGCTCCGGAAAAACCTGCAATACGGTTCCCTAATCCCGGAAAATTAAAATGGTACACAGCAACTGCCGGGATGTCCTTCCCGGTAAGAATAAAATCTTTAAAAGCATTGGTGTCAAAGCGGAACAGCACATTTACGCCCGTGGCCAGTGGGCGTTGCATCAGGTAAGTATAGACATTATCCATGGCTAAACCCTCCAGGTTTAGCACACCTTCTGTTTCTATTTTCAATACTTGCTTCAGAAAGGTGTAAAAACGAGTCAGATCAAGCTCCTTTACTGCTACATTTTCCGATAAGTTCACTAAGTAGCCTTTGTTACGTGCTTTGCTTGCACCAGACCCCATCAGTAGCAGCATTTCATCACGCCCATACTTAAAATACGTCATGCTCTCCAGGTCTGGCTTTGTAGCTTTTGGTATCCGTCCGTTCACAAAACTACTTGTATCAAACAGCGCGTACTTTTGCATAACATTAAATTGAGCATCCAGCTGGTACAGGTAAGGTGTATCATCACCTAATACATAATAAAACCCTTGAGCTATTTCTAAACCTGAAGCAGAAGGAAGATTGCTGTAGTACTTTTTCTGCAACGTAGAGGCGGTGAGTTTCATATTGTCCATACGATGAGACATGGCAGGCCTATCTGAGGCAGCAGCGATAGGTTTTTCAGAGTTGCAGGCAGTAATAAGAGTAACAAAACCCAGAAGTATAAATAGTTTCAGGTGGCGCATAGATCGTGAGTATCAAAATTTACTTAAGCTACGCAAACATAAAGTAAAAGTATAAATCTGCGCATAATACAGCATCAGGAAATTTAAAGTGCAAAAGCAGGTATTAAGGGTTCAGATGTGTTACAAATGAGCCTGGCAGGGGCCGCCGCTTTACGAAGAAGAATAGAAATATGTTATGGATTTTACAAAAATGAGGATAACTTTGCAACTTGATTTTTGGACAGTAAATTTTCTTAATTCGTTCAGTCCCACAGAAGATGAACCACATACCTGAGGTAATCAGAACCATTCCATTAGAATACTATTTGTTCTTCAGCACCGCACTTTTTGCAATAGGTGTGATTGGTGTACTAACCCGTCGCAACGCGATTGTGATCTTTATGTGCGTAGAGCTTATGCTTAACGCCGTGAACATTTTGCTTACTGCACTGTCTGCCTACCGGGCAGATGCTAACGCGCAGGTATTCGTGTTTTTTATTATGGCCGTTGCAGCAGCTGAAGTATGTGTCGGGCTGGCCATTATAGTAATGACATACCGCAACATCCGATCAACAGATGTGCAATTGCTGAATTACCTGAAGTGGTAACAGCCCCTATTTAATCTGAATTAGCTTAAACAAATATACAGATGCAAGAAATTGTAATGCCGCTTAATAACCAGGGAATGGCACTACTTTGTCTGCTGGTTCCGATTCTGCCCCTTCTGGGCTTTATTCTGAACGGCCTGGGCAATCGCAAACTGGCAAAAGGCGTGGTAAGTTTAGTAGGATGCGGAACCGTACTGGCTTCCTTCCTGATCTCGATCTACCTGTTCTTAGATTTTACCGCTAATGGCAGCCGCGCCTACACTGTTGATTTCTATAACTGGATCTCGGTTGGTGAAATGCACATTGGCTTCTCTTTCCTGATCGACCAGCTGACGCTGCTGATGATGCTGATGGTAACAGGTATCGGATTCTTTATCCACCTGTACTCTGCAGGCTATATGAGCCACGATGAGAACTTCGGTAAGTTTTTCGCTTTCATTAACCTGTTCATGTTCTCGATGTTACTGCTCGTAATGGGCTCTAACTACGTGCTGATGTTCGTGGGCTGGGAAGGTGTAGGACTTTGCTCTTACCTCCTGATCGGCTTCTGGAACAAGAACACTAACTATAACAATGCCGCAAAAAAGGCTTTTGTAATGAACCGTATCGGTGACTTAGGCTTTTTATTAGGTATCTTCCTGATCTTTATCACCTTTGGCTCTGTAAGCTATCCACAAGTGTTTGCTGAGGCTGCCCGTTATACAGGAGGCATCGATTCCACTGTGATGATCGCCATTACCCTGCTCCTGTTTGTAGGTGCGATGGGTAAGAGTGCGCAGATTCCATTATTTACATGGTTACCAGATGCGATGGCGGGCCCTACTCCGGTTTCTGCCCTTATCCACGCGGCAACCATGGTAACGGCTGGTATCTACATGGTACTTCGCTCTAATGTGCTTTACGTACTGGCCCCAACTACACTCGAAGTAATTGCTATTATAGGGGTGGTTACAGCTGTAGTGGCAGCAACAATAGGCCTGGCACAAAACGATATTAAAAAGGTGCTGGCTTACTCTACTGTTTCACAGTTAGGTTACATGTTCCTGGCACTTGGTGTAATGGCGTTCTCGTCATCTATTTTCCACGTACTGACACACGCATTCTTCAAGGCGCTTCTGTTCCTGGGTGCAGGTTCAGTGATTCATGCCATGAGCAACGAACAGGATATTCGTAACATGGGTGGCTTACGCAAGTACCTTCCAATTACTTTTATCACCTTCCTGATCGGCACATTAGCAATAGCAGGTATTCCTCCGTTTGCTGGTTTCTTCTCTAAAGATGAACTGTTGGCGCATGTATGGGAACACAATAAAGTGCTTTGGGGCTTTGGTATGCTGGCCTCTTTCATGACCTCTTTCTATATGTTCCGCCTTGTGTTCCTGACTTTCTTCGGAACGTTCCGTGGTACTGAGTCTCAGAAAAGCCACCTGCACGAGTCGCCACTATCCATGACCTTGCCGCTGATTGTTCTGGCTATACTATCTACAGTAGGTGGTTTCCTTGGAATTCCTGCCGTGTTTGGTGAGAACATGCATGTGCTGCAAAACTACCTGGCTCCTATTTACAACTATGCACAGGTTGCCAATGCTGCTGCAGTAGCACCGCTGCACATAGATCATGCTACTGAATGGATGCTGATGGGTATATCTGTAGCCGTAGCAGTTGTTGCCGCTATTATTGCTTATGTGATGTATGTGAGCAAGAAAACAGTACCTGCACCGGAAGGTGAGCGTTTGTCTCCTATCCACAACCTGATCTACAACAAATATTATATCGACGAACTTTACGACACTATCATCGTGCGTCCGCTGATGTGGATGTCAACTGCTTTCCACCGTTTCCTGGATGTGATCGTGGTGGATGGCATTGTGAATGGCTTCGGCAAATTTGTGATGCAAAGTGGCCGTACCCTGCGTTACGCACAAAGCGGGGTTATCGGCTTTTATATTCTGGTGATGGTGTTCAGCATTGTCCTGATTCTATTTTTAAACTTCTTTATCGGTTAAGGTTCTAAGAAGATGATAATTACAGCTCTTATACTTTTCTGGCCTGCCTTAGCTGCACTTCTGGTGTTGCTGATAAAAGGGACAGGTGCCAAGAAAGTGGCTTTTATTGCAGCGCTTGTTGAGTTCGCGCTTTCTTTATTCGCTCTCTCTGGGTTTAACACTCAAAATGGCAGTACACAATTGGCGCTAAGCTTTCCGTGGGTGGAAAGTGCAGGCATCAACTTCAGCATCGGCATGGATGGCATCAGTTTACTGATGGTGCTCCTGACGACCTTCCTGGTGCCCCTTATTATACTTTCTTCTTACAAGCACGAGTATAAAAACCCGAATGCCTTTTACGCCCTGATCCTGTTTATGCAGACAGGCCTGATCGGTGTTTTTGTGGCAATGGATGCATTCCTTTTCTACTTCTTCTGGGAAGTAGCCCTGATACCGGTATACTTTATCGCTGCGATATGGGGTGGAGCTAACCGTGTTAAGGTTACATTCAAGTTCTTTGTATACACGATCTTTGGTTCGCTATTCATGCTGGCCGCTTTCGTGTACTTGTACCTGCAAACGCCCGGAACGCATACTTCTGATATAAACGCTTTTTATCAGCTTACACTCTCAGCAGAATCGCAGAGCTGGATCTTCTGGTTCCTGTTCATTGCATTTGCTATTAAAATGCCGGTGTTCCCTTTCCATACATGGCAGCCCGATACGTATACTGAGTCGCCAGCACAGGCTACTATGCTGCTATCAGGTATTATGCTGAAAATGGGTATCTATGGTGTTATTCGCTGGTTATTGCCTGTTGTTCCTTTTGGCGTAAGCCAGTGGGATGAAGTGGTGCTGGTATTAGCTATCATCGGAATTGTTTATGCGTCAATAATCGCCATCCGCCAGCGCGACCTGAAGCGCCTGATCGCTTACTCTTCCATTGCACACGTTGGCCTTATCGCTGCGGGTATCTTTACCCTGAACATGCAAGGTTTGCAGGGAGGCGTTATCCAGATGCTAAGCCACGGTATCAACGTGGTAGGTATGTTCTTCATCATTGACATTATCTTCAGCCGCACTAATACAAGAGAGATCACCAGCCTGGGAGGTATCACACAGAATGCAAAGGCTCTCTCCATCTTCTTTATGATCCTGCTGCTCGGTTCTGTGGCATTGCCACTTACAAACGGTTTCGTAGGAGAATTCCTGTTGCTGGCTGGTGTGTACCAATACAATGCCTGGTTTGGCGCTGTAGCAGGTTTAACCATCATACTTGGTGCAGTTTACATGCTGCGTATGTTCCAGGGTGTTATGTTTGGTGCTAAGTCTGAGTTCACAGAAACTTTTACAGACCTTAACCTGAACGAAAAAGCTGTACTTATCCCTTTGGTGATCATGGTGTTCTGGATCGGCTTATTCCCTAATACGTTCCTGAGCATTTCGGAACCTGCGGTTATGAATCTGCTGGGCATCATTAACCGATAGGCAGCTAAAGAATAGATTAAACAGTTTATCAGAAATACGACGACATGACTTCGATAATACTTCTATCCGTATTTGGCATCGTAAACCTCTTTGTAGGTTTTCTGAAGTCTAAGAGGATACTGTTGCCTCTGGCACTGCTTTTTCTGCTAACTGTGTTCGCTGTGAACCTGTTTAGCTGGAACGATACCCAGAGCTACTTCAATAACATGCTTACCATCGATAATTATGCGGTGGCTTTCACGGGCATCATGACGCTCACAACGTTATTACTTATCCCATTTTCGCAGCGCTATGTTGAGGAAAAGGATTCGAACCTGGCAGAATATTACAGCTTATTGCTGTTCTCGCTGGTAGGTGCCATCATGATGGTTAGCTACGAGAACATGATCATGCTGTTCGTGGGCATCGAAATTCTTTCCATTGCCATGTATGTACTGGCGGGCAGCAACAAGAAAAGCCTTCGCTCAAACGAGGCTGCCTTGAAATACTTCCTGATGGGGGCATTCTTCACAGGCATCCTGCTGTTTGGTATTGTGCTGATTTACGGAGCTACAGGTACATTTAATGTTACTGAGATTGGGGCTGCTCAGATTGCTACAGACGGCGTGATGAGTGCCATGTTTGTGCTGGGCCTGCTGATGGTGGTGATTGGTATTTCTTTCAAGATCTCAGCCGCACCTTTCCACTTCTGGACACCTGACGTTTACGAGGGAGCGCCAACGTTCTTCACCGCATTTATGTCTACTGTGGTGAAAACAGCTGGTGTTGCAGCTTTCTATAAATTGATGGCAGCAGCTTTTGCAGCATCTTACGTTACCTGGTTCCCGACCCTGATCGCGATCACAGTGCTTACACTTGTAGTTGGTAATGTTGGAGCCGTTATCCAGACTAGCGCAAAGCGCATGCTGGCTTACTCCAGTATCTCACATGCAGGTTACCTGTTAATGTCTTTGATCGCCTTCAACGAAAAGTCTGACTCTTCGATCTTTTTCTATTCACTGGCTTATTCTACCGCAACAATTGCAGCCTTTGGTGTTATGAAAATGGTGGCAGCACAGAGAGGCTCCGAGAAGTATGATGCTTTCAGTGGTTTAGGCAGAACAAACCCGCTACTGGCATTTGCCATGACAGTTTCTATGTGCTCGTTGGCAGGTATCCCCCTTACAGCAGGATTCTTTGCTAAATTCTTCGTGTTCTCTGCCGTGCTTCAGGATGCCAGCCTGATGTGGCTAATTGTTATTGCAGTTATACTTGCAGCAGTTGGTATCTATTACTATTTCCGGGTTGTAATTGCCATGTACATGCAACCAGCTGGCAATTACGAAAGAATACAGGTGGGCAGCTTTGCCTCTTTTACCCTGATCTTCATTACAGTGCTTACCATCTTATTAGGTATTGCACCGGCTTTGGTTAGCGATATCCTATAACAACA
The DNA here is from genome assembly GCF_051904785.1 of Pontibacter sp. MBLB2868. NCBI lineage: Bacteria > Pseudomonadati > Bacteroidota > Cytophagia > Cytophagales > Hymenobacteraceae > Pontibacter > Pontibacter sp. MBLB2868. Next base: position 3,372,552 of record NZ_CP196710.1, read on the forward strand.
TATTTTATTTTTAAACAGAAGCGGCTGCCCTCCAAGGCAGCCGCTTCTGTTTTATCCCTAACCCAATTGATACTTCCGGTCAGTGGGACTCAGCGCTTCCATTTAGCAGCCAACCCTCACCATACTTTTACCTTACAGCTAAAGCTTTTGCCTACACCAATGCAATTATAAGCTACACATAATTGTAAAGCTTGTGTAAACATCAGTCATGGGTTTATACACAGCACTTATAAACTATAGTTATCCACATATCAACAGTAAAAGAGAGCAATTACCAAAAATTAAAAATTTACTGAAGAAAATGAGGCCATAAACACAAGACTTATCCACAATGCAGATGTTAACAAGTAGTAGAATGTGGATAAACAAACAGGCCTGCCTCCAGTTAAGGAAGCAGACCTGTTTGTTTATGTTGATAAGCAGCGCTTAGTGCTGCGGCACATTCTTCAATTTAATGTGTAATTCATCAAGTTGATCACCCGAAATTGTAGAAGGCGCATCAATCATTACATCACGTCCAGAATTGTTTTTAGGGAAAGCTATGTAATCACGGATGGAGTCGGAGCCGCCAAACAAAGAGCATAACCTGTCGAAGCCAAAAGCGATACCACCGTGAGGAGGAGCGCCATATTCAAAGGCATTCATCAGGAAGCCAAACTGCGCCTCTGCTTCAGCGTGTGAGAAGCCAAGGAGCTGGAACATCTGTTCCTGTAACCGGCGGTCGTGTATACGAATAGAACCGCCGCCAACCTCAACACCATTTATTACCATGTCGTAGGCATTAGCTCTTATATCACCCGGACGGTCATCGATTAACTCAATGTCCTCTGGTTTAGGAGAGGTAAAAGGGTGATGCATGGCATGGTAGCGCTGAGCATCTTCATCCCACTCCAGTAGTGGAAAATCTATCACCCAAAGAGGAGAAAACACATTTTTGTCACGTAAACCAAGCCTGTCTCCCATCTCCAGGCGAAGCTCATTAAGTGCTTTACGCGTTTTATCTTTGTTACCGGCAAGAATCAATAACAGGTCGCCAGGCTTTGCACCAAAAGCATCTGCCCACTCCTGCAGGTGTTCCGCAGAATAGAATTTGTCTACTGAAGATTTAATTGAGCCATCTTCATTCACACGGGCATAAACCAATCCGGTCGCACCGATCTGTGGACGCTTTACAAAGTCAGTCAGCTCATCCAACTGCTTGCGTGTATAGTAAGCTGCCCCTTTTGCATTGATACCAACAACTAATTCAGCATCATCAAAAACTTTAAAGCCTTTGTTCTTTACAAGAGCATTCAGCTCTACAAACTGCATGTCGAAACGCGTATCCGGTTTATCAGAGCCGTAAAACTTCATAGCGTCTGCATAGGTCATGCGCGGCAGTTTGCCCAAGTGGATTCCTTTCACTTTCTCAAACAAGTGTGCTATAAATCCTTCAAAGGTATTTAAGATGTCTTCCTGCTTCACAAAAGACATCTCACAGTCTATTTGTGTAAATTCAGGCTGACGGTCAGCTCGCAGGTCTTCGTCGCGGAAGCATTTAACGATTTGATAATATTTATCAAATCCGGATACCATCAACAGCTGCTTGAAAGTCTGAGGCGACTGTGGCAGGGCATAAAACTCACCCGGGTTCATACGGCTTGGTACCACAAAATCGCGGGCACCTTCCGGAGTAGATTTAATTAGCACCGGAGTCTCCACCTCAATAAAGTAATGGTTATCAAGGTAGTTGCGTGTTTCACGCATCATGCGGTGGCGTAGTTCCAGGTTGCGACGGACAGGGGCACGGCGCAGGTCCAGGTAACGGTACTTCATACGCAGGTCATCACCGCCATCGGTTTCATCTTCTATCATGAATGGCGGTAACTTGGCCGGGTTCAGTACTTCTAGCTTGTGTACAACTATCTCAATATCCCCTGTGGGTATTTTGTCGTTTTTAGAATAACGCTCAACTACCTTACCAATGGCTTTGATCACATACTCACGGCCAAGGCTACGTGCCTGATCCAATAAAGCGGGTGGTGTTATTCCATCTTCAAAAGTTAATTGCGTAATGCCGTATCGGTCACGCAGGTCAATCCAAAGCATACCGCCTTTATCGCGCTGACGCTGTACCCAACCAGTCAGGATCACTTCTTCACCAACATTTATGAGGCGTAATTCGCCGCAAGTATGAGTTCGGAGCATAGTTTTGTAATCTATAGTTTTATGCAAATGTACTAATTGTATTTTCGTTTACTTTAACAAACACAAAGATGTTATTCCAACATTTCGTGTGCTGTCTCCACATTATTTACCTGGATGGCATCAGGCTTCAAGGCAATCATTTTAGAAATCCTGGAGCTTGATTTGCCACCAAACAATACCACCTGCAGCCCTTTCTGCTTTGCCCGTAGCATTTGTTCAGGGCTGATATCCTTCCCATCAATGCAGATACCATTTAGGTTATGAGCAAGTGTGAGTTTGAATGTTTCTTCAAAACCAAGGTCAGCATCGGCAATAAGTATGGCTTCCGGCTCCACTTGCCTGAATGCCTCCAAAAAAGCGGGATCAGGAGAAATAAAGGCCAGCTTGTTGAGAGGGTAGTTATATTCTTCTAACAGTGCCACCAGAGATTGCGCATAACTCAAATGGCGCTCCGGGTTATAGTTTCTTAAGTCGATGTGCAGGTAAGGCAGCTCAGGGTAAGTCGCGAACCGCTGCAGCATCTGCTCTAGCGTAACGATACTTTCATCCTGAAACAGGTCATAGAAAATACCACCGCTATACTCCAGGCCCACAACATCAGAGGCATTGTGCTCCTCTATCATACCTGTCTGCTCCGTCATGGACTCCAGGGTAGCATCATGATAAAGGATAAAAACACCATCTTTACTTAATTGCACATCTACTTCTACTCCGTCAGCACCATGTTTCTCAATAGCTTTAACTATAGAGCCCATGCTATTTGCAGGAAGAGGATTAAAAGGGTTAAGAGGCGAAAGGAAGCCAGAACCAGCATGCCCAAGCAAAAGAACCGGGGCATCTGAATACTCTGCTCTGCCAGCAGGCAGAAAGAAGGCAACTATAAATACTAGTAAAAACAATCCCGCTGAAAATCCTAACAACGTTTTCCTGGACCTGTTCACAAGATTTAGCCTGTTCGATTTGACTTTACTGCTCAATTTTCTGCTTATAGTATAATAATAAAGCGAAGGTAACACCAAATCTTTTTAAATACCCTTAAATTTACAGCTGAACAAACCAGTATTATGTCAGGCACAACAAAATCAACTGTTTCTAAAGCTTTTACCGCTGATGCGGCCACTCTTGGCCAGCCGCAGGAACAGTATTTAATTCCGCTATCCGTTATACTTATAATCGCATTTGTTATACGCATGCTGGCGGCGTTCTTCTCACAAGGATTTGCTTTTAGCGATGACCATTTTGACGTAATTACTATCGCACAGGGCTGGCTGGATGGCTTACCACTATGGCTGAACGAGCCAATGCCTCCTCGCCACAGTATGTTGTATGTCCTGATTCATTATGGGATATTCTATACAATGGAATACCTGGGTGTATATAGCCCCGAGGTTAAGATGACGGTGGTACGCGTGCTGCACGGGCTTTACTCTTTACTGATAGTGTATTACGGCTATAAAATAACTGAGAGGCTATCAAATAAGGCAAATGCCAGGCTGGTTGGGCTTATGCTGGCCCTGGTCTGGTTCATGCCTTTTATGAGTGTGCGCAACCTGGTTGAAATGGTTTGTATTCCGCCTTTTATGGCAGCTTTTTACCTGATGCTGAAAGGGGAACAGAGTGATCGAAAACGCCTGATGCCATACTTTTGGGCTGGGGTCCTGTTTGCGCTGGCCTTTACGCTGCGCTACCACACCATGCTTTTCGGGGCAGGTGCCGGTGTGGTGCTTCTTTACCGCAGGCAGTGGCGCGAGGCATTCTCTTTAATGGCCGGTTTCCTTGTAGCGGCTACAGCCGTACAGGGTACTATCGATGTCATATTTTTTGATTATCCATTCCACTCTATTGTAGCTTATTTTCTGTATAACACCGAAAACGCTTATAACTACAGCACAGGCCCTGTTTATCGCTTTGCCTTAACCATACTTGGGTTCCTGGTTCCGCCGGTAAGCGCATTCCTGGTAGTGGGCTACTTTCGCACCGCTAAACTGGCCCCTAAGATGTTTTGGGGAGGATTGATATTCTTTGTGGCACACTCGCTGTTCCCGAACAAACAAGAGCGCTTTATTTTACCATTACTGCCCCTGGTCATGATCCTTGGAGTGATTGGCTGGCAGCAGTATGCACGAAATTCACGGTTTTGGCAGAATCGGAGAAAGCTACTGGCGGCCAGCTGGATATTTTTCTGGGTGCTTAATTTAATTGCCGCCGTTGGCCTTGCCTTTACTTACACCAAGAAGAGCCGCGTAGCTCCTTTGGTTTACCTGTCTGAGAAGCAGGATATGGATGCTGCTGTACTGGACTTTGGCAACCATAGCGTAAAAGCGCCTCCTCTTTTTTACCTGAACCGTATCAGCGTGGATTATGATCTTTATGTAACAGACAAGGACATGGTGTGGGCTGATTATCTACAAGGAAAGAAGCAGTTGCCAGAAGAGTTCGCCATGATCTATACATTGAACGGAGACAAAACAGTTGCCACTCTGGACTCCGCTATTCAATCCACACCTTATAAGCCCGACTATGTGGTAGTAGTTGGCACTGATGATATGGAAGAACGCATGGCACGTCTGCACAGCCTGTTCCCTAACCTGAAGCTGGAGCACGTTATCTCACCATCTTTATATGATAAGCTCCTGCACTTCCTGAACCCACGTGTGCACAAGGATGAGCAGGTGAATATTTATAAAATTATAGAATAAAAAAAGGCCCGCTTTTTTGAAAAGCGGGCCTTTTTTTATTCTATAATTCACCTGAAATACATTCATTTAGATGTGCTAGACACTATGTGAATATTATCTGCTTGCTTAATCGCTACCGCGGAAAAGTATACAGGTAATTGATAGAGAAATTCCAGAGAAACACGATTACAATAGCACAGAACTTGGCTACATAAAAATTTAGCCGCATAAAGCGCTCTGTAAGCAGGTAAATGATCAGGTTGTTAAGCAGCAGGCCGATCAGCGCTACCCCCAAAAATTTTGAGTATTGCCATCCGATCTCAGGGTCCTGACTGTTGAAGGTCCAGATCCGGTTAAAAATGAAGTTACTGGCACTGGCAAGTATAAAACCCAGGCTATTCGCCACATACTTGTTCCAGTGTAGCTTTTCTTTTGCTACGTAGGTCACGCCAAAATCTAGCAAGAGGCCGGAAAAGCCTACAATTCCAAACTTCAGAAATTTCAAAAAAAGACTTTGTAAGTGTACAGGCATCAGGTTTTACTTTCAGAGCTGCTCTTATTTGCCTGAACCGGCACACAGCAAGAGTACAAAAATAACAGACATTGCTGTGGCTACCAAACCCGCTGCCGCTAATCTCCTCCCCCAAGCATCTTTATCATTGATTAACAAGCATCTGCTTCTTTATACTCTTTGTCGATAAATGCTGTGTGTTAGTATAGTTTATTTTGAATACCAGCTAAGAATTATTTAACTTATTAACAGTAAGTTACACCTAACCAATCGAAACCATGGAATTAGTCATAACCAATCTCTCCAAAACGTATCCTAATGGTACTAAGGCGTTAAAGAACATCAACCTTACCATTCCTAAAGGCATGTTTGGCTTACTTGGCCCTAACGGTGCAGGAAAATCATCGTTGATGCGCACCATTGCCACACTGCAGGAGGCTGACCAGGGTAGTATTATGCTCGGTGGCCTTGATGTGCTGCGCGAGAAAGAGGAAATGCGGAAGGTGCTGGGCTATCTGCCACAGGAGTTTGGTGTATATCCAAAAGTTTCGGCCGAAGAGATGCTGGACCATTTTGCGGTTCTTAAAGGTATCAGCAACACAAAAGAGCGAAAAGAAATTGTACAGGCCCTGTTGCAACAAACCAACCTGTATGATGTGCGCAAAAAGAACCTGGGAGGTTACTCAGGAGGTATGAAACAGCGCTTTGGTATTGCCCAGGCTTTATTGGGTAATCCCAAGATCATCATTGTGGATGAGCCAACTGCAGGCCTGGACCCTGCTGAGCGAAACCGATTCCACAACCTGCTCAGCGAGATCGGTGAAAATATCATTGTAATACTCTCTACGCACATTGTAGAGGACGTTACCGACCTTTGCCGCAACTTTGCCATTATAAATAAAGGGGAAGTACTCCTGGAGGGTGACCCGTTACAGGTGATCAACAACATAAGCGGGCGTATCTGGCGCAAGTTTATCCATAAAAGTGAACTGGCCCAGCATCAGTTGCAGTATGAAGTCATTTCTTCGCGCCTGTTTGCCGGCAAAACCATCATCCATGTACTGGCAGATGTACAGCCAGGCCCCGACTTCGAGGCAGTTGCCCCAGACCTGGAAGATGTATACTTCAGCAAAATACATGAGGCTGCTATGCGGGAGCATGCAGAGCCGGAAGCACTGGCGGTTAACTAACGTCCTTATTATATCCCCCACCCAAAACCCATACCTGGAAGGGATATTGCCCCATAACTCTACTCCATAGAGAAGTGGGTTCATAGCAATTGCAAAAGGCTTTAGACTAACACCCGAGCATAGCTGTAGTAAAAAATCTAAAAATCATCAATTATAACACTGAAGAGCATGTTTAAAGAAATATTCTTGTTTGAACTGAAGTACAGGCTAAAGCGGCCTGCTACTTACATATACTTCGGTTTATTATTCCTGATGGCCTTCCTGGCGATGTTGGGCCTGGCAGGGGCATTCGGAGGAAACATAATTATCGGGGATGCCAGCGGGGGAAAAGTATACGCTAACTCCCCTTACCAGATCAACTGGATCGTGACGCTGCTTAGCTGGTTTGGTGTGCTGATCACTTCCGCGATGATGGGAACACCAATCTTCAGAGATTTTGAGCACAAGACCCATTCGCTCTACTATACTACCCCCATCAGTAAGGCTGGGTATTTATTTGGCCGCTTTTTCGGGTCTTTCCTGATCACTCTTTTCGTATTTCTGGGTGTGGCGTTGGGTGCCTGGGCAGCGACAATCATGCCGTGGGTAGAGCCCGATAAGATTGGTCCGTTTAACCTGATGTGGTACCTGCAGCCGTACCTGACAATTATCATCCCGAACCTTATACTTACAGGCGCCATCTTTTTCACGCTGGCTACGCTTACCCGCAGTGCACTTTCCATTTACGTTGGCGGTGTGATCTTTCTGGTTTTGTACGGCGTTTCCAGTAGCCTAACCGGCGACCTGGACAATGAAACGATTGCCAACTTACTGGATCCGCTTGGTGCGTCTGCCATCTATTATACCCAACGTTACTGGACTACTGCAGAGCGTAATACGCTTATGCTGCCATTTAGCGAGTACGTGTTAATTAACCGCGCCCTCTGGACAGGCATAGGCCTTGCGCTTTTAGCCTTCTGTTATTTCCGTTTCAGCTTTTCTTTTGCAAACACAGGCATAAAGCTGTTCCGAAAGCGAAACAGTGCAGAGGCAGCCGGCGCATTTGTACCTTCAGAGCGTCTGTCTTTACCCAAGGTCAACCAATACTTCTCGTTTAAGCATAGCTGGCAGCAGTTTCTCAAACTGACTAAATTAGAGTATAAAGGAGTTGTAAAAAGCATCTATTTTCTGTCAATTACCCTGGCTGGTGTTATTTTCCTCTTCGTGTCAGGGTCGCAGATCGGGAAGATGTATGACACTAACTTTTTCCCGGTAACATCGCAGGTGGTACAGATCCTGAGCGGTACGTTTGCCCTGTTCTTCCTGATCATCATCACGTTTTATGCCGGTGAGCTAACCTGGCGTGAGCGCGATAACAACATCAACCAGATTTACGATGCCCTGCCCATTCCTAACTGGGTTCCTTTTGCCTCCAAACTAGTGGCGCTGGTACTGGTGCAGGTTACGCTGCTGTTTGTGATCATGGCCTGCGGCATTCTCATACAAACTGCAAAGGGCTATTATAACTATGAACTGGATATATACTTTAAGGGCCTCTTTGGTATACAACTGGTAGAATATGTTATGCTTTGTGTGCTGGCTATGCTGGTGCAGGTTATTGTGAACAACAAATACCTGGGCCACTTTATAATGGTGGTGTACTTCCTGTTAAACATCTTTAAAGGACAATTAGGCTGGGAGCACAACCTGTACAGCTTTAACTCTGATCCGGGCATCACCTATTCGGCGATGAATGGGTACGGACATTTTGTATGGCCTTTTACTGTCTACAAAATCTACTGGGCAGCCTTTGCGCTCTTGCTTGCCGTACTGGCAAACATGCTCTGGATTCGCGGAACAGAATCGATGCTGAAATGGCGCTTTAAATTGGCAGCGCTGCAACTTAACAGACCAACTATGGCTGTAACAGGTGCTGCAATGGCAATTTTTATGGTTACAGGTGGATACATATATTATAATACCAACATCCTGAATACCTTCCGGAACTCAGACCAGCAGGAGGAACGCCAGGCTGCATTCGAGAAAACCTACAAAAAATATGATGGTATTCCGCAGCCCCGCATCACTGACGTTAATTTAAATGTGGACATATATCCAAAAGAGCGTGCATTTGCCTTTCAGGGATATTTCTGGCTCAAAAACAAACACAGCCAACCCATTGACTCCATACATGTGATGTTGGATGACGCAGCCGAGATCAAGAAGCTGGAATTTACGAAGGAGGCCAAGCTGGTGCTGGATGATAAGGACAACGGGTATTACATCTATAAGCTCAGTAAGCCCCTGCAGTCCGGCGACTCGGTGCGGTTAAACATGGATTTGCTCTATGAGACAAAAGGGTTTAGAAACAGCGGCTCCAACACAGGCATTGTGTATAACGGAACCTTCATTAACAGCCAGTATCTTCCTAAAATTGGTTATCAGAGTGCTGTAGAGCTTGGTGACGATGACATACGTAAAGAGCACGGGCTTGAACCTAAACCACGTATGGCCGATGTGAATGATGAGGAGGCTCGACAGAACACCTACATCAGCAACGAAGCCGACTGGATAAACTTTGAAGCAACGGTAAGTACCATACCAAGCCAGATTGCTATTGCCCCTGGATATTTGCAAAAAGAATGGACGAAGGACGGCCGCCGCTATTTCCATTATAAAATGGATGCCCCTATCCTTAATTTCTACTCGTTTCTTTCAGCGGAGTATGAGGTTAAAAAGGATAAATGGGTAGGCAAAAATGGTAAAGAGGTAGCCATTGAGATTTACTACCACAAAGACCATACTTATAACCTTGACCGCATGGTGAAAGGGGTTAAAAAGTCGCTGGATTATTTTACAGAGAATTTTAGTCCGTACCAGCACCGCCAGGTCCGGATTCTGGAGTTTCCGGCTTATGCTTCATTTGCACAGTCCTTTCCGAATACTATTCCATTCTCCGAGTCAATTGGTTTTATAGCGGATGTGGACGACAGTGATCCGGAAGATATTGATTACCCATTCTACATTACAGCCCATGAAGTGGCGCATCAATGGTGGGCACACCAGGTTATTGGCGGCGATGTGCAGGGGTCTGTATTGATGTCTGAGACCATGAGTCAGTACAGTGCCCTGATGGTGATGAAACATATGTATGGTGAGGAGCAGATGAATAAATTTTTGAAGTATGAACTGAACTCCTACCTGGTAGGGCGCACAGCAGAAAGCAAAAAAGAAATGCCTCTTTATAAGGTTGAAAGTCAAGGATATATACACTACAGAAAAGGCAGCGTAGTGATGTATGCGTTGGCAGATTATATCGGTGAAGACAAGTTGAACAAAGCCCTGCAGAATTACATAAAAAAAGTTGCTTTCCAGGAAGCGCCCTATACAAATTCTATAGAGTTTATGCAGTATATTCGCGCCGCCGTTCCGGACTCGATGCAGTACCTTGTTACCGACATGTTTGAAAATATCACACTGTATGAGAACAAGACCACTGATGCGAAGTATGAAAAGCTTAAGAACGGGAAGTATAAAGTAACTTTTACAGTAGATGCTAAAAAACTTTATGCGGATAGTTTAGGTTCTGAAAGCGAAGCTACCATGAATGACTGGGTTGATATAGGCGTGTTAGCCCGCGAGAAAACGAAGGGTCATTGGCAGGACACTCCGCTTTACCTGAAAAAGCACAGGCTTAAAGCTGGTGAGAATAAATTTGAGTTTACAGTGGATAAGCTTCCGGCAAAAGCTGGTGTTGATCCATATAATATACTGATAGACCGAAATCCGTCAGATAATACAAAGACATTATCGGAAGGCTGATCCAGCAACGATAATAGGCATACTTGTTTAAGGTGAGATGTAAGTAAGTAAAAGCCTTTACGCTCCAAAAATCTAAGTGACGTTAAGGAGAAGCCATACCTGCTGGGTATGGCTTCTTTTTTTACTCCTAATTAGTTTTTCCTCTACTTAAACATTCCACCAAGCTTATCGCCCAGCCCTTTGCCAAGCGTATCTTTTAGCTTCCCTCCCACCAGGCTGCCCAGTATATCTGACTGGCCCAGGTTTTCAGAAGCCATTTTACCGGATATTTTCTGCATGATAAAGTTTATAGCGAACGGAGCCACCTGCTTGGCAATATTTTCCGGAATGCCGAGTTTGGTAGTTAGGTCCGAAATATATTTTTGAATCACATTATTAGTGGCTGGACTCTCTGCTGTACCCTTATTTCCTTTCAATACATCCATGAACCCTCCCAAATCCCCGCTACCGGCTCTCTGTTTCACTTCGTCCATCAGGTTATCCTTAGCCAGATCTACTGAACGATTAGCCGTATCCGGCTGCAACTGAAATTTATCCTGAAGTTCACCTGTAAGCTGTCCTTTTACCTGGTTTATAATGTTCTCTAGCATCATTAATGTAGTATAGCGTTTAATAAAATTTATTTCTTCTATAGTAACGTCTATCCTGCAAACAAGATACCTGCATCTGTTATCCTCATTGTTTTTCTGATGTTACAACTTTGGCAAAATTCTTGTTTTGAAAAGGTAAGCACTTCAATCTGCTCAATATTTTATAGCTTTGTCTCTCTACCCATATGAATATGCGTTATTTAGCCTTTTTAGCAATCTTATTAATCGCTGGCGTTGCCCTGGCCCAGCCAAAACTGAAAAAATTTCAGATCAGCAAAGAGATCTCGGTGATGTTACCGAAAGATTTTTCGCCATTATCTGATGATGACATAGCCCGGGAGTTTCCGGCTACAACAAAACCACTGGCTGTGTACGCCAGCCCTAATGGTCAGGTAGATTTTAGCGTTACCCAAAAATTTACGCAGTTCAGGTCACGCGACCTGCAAATGCTTCAGGAGTTCTACAAGGCAAACCTGATGGAAAAGTTCACCGACATTGATTTCATCAGAAGTGAAGTTGTAGAGATCAAAGGGGAGAATTACATTGTCTTTGAGTTTGTATCAAAACTAGCTGACGAACGCGGTGCTACTAACCTGAAGCCTGTTCAGAAGTATAGCATTATACAGTACCTGATAAAGGGAAACCAAATTATGATCTTTACCATGCATGCGCCTTTTATGTTAAAAAACGAGTGGCAGCCTGTTATGCGGGAGGTAATGAGTTCTATCAAATTCAAAGCTTAGACTTACGTGTAGCTAATATCTTCAAAAGCCCTTCCTGTACAGGAGGGCTTTTTGCTTTGGGGCTCCTGTTACACTTCCATCTAAACTGATATGTAATGATAGCTTTTCCTAAACTCCAGAACTTGTAACTTTGTACTTATGGAAACAGACTTTTTATCTCTTTACAGCGACGAATATTTTATGCAGCAGGCGTACCAACAGGCACAACAGGCATTTGCCGAAGGGGAAGTGCCGATTGGAGCTGTAGTGGTAAGTAACAACCGTGTTATTGCCAAAGCATATAACCAGACGGAGAAGCTAAACGACGTAACGGCACACGCCGAAATGATTGCCTTTACCGCCGCAGCAGAGTACCTGGGCAACAAGTACCTGCACGACTGCACGCTTTATGTAACAGTAGAGCCATGCGTTATGTGTGCGGGTGCCAGCTATTGGGCGCAGCTAAAGAGGGTGGTTTTCGGAACATCAGAGCCCAAACGTGGTTATAGGCGTGTTGGTAATTTATTGCACCCAAAAACTGAAATGGTAAGCGGCATTATGGCACATGAGTGTGCCGACCTGATGTCTACTTTCTTTGCGGGTAAAAGAAATTAACTATATTTGAAACGACGACGTACACTTTAATCACTTAGTACGATATCATTTTTCACACATAAAACATATATAAAACTATGGCTTTCGAACTTCCGAAACTACCTTATGCTTATGACGCTTTGGAGCCGCATATCGATGCGCGCACCATGGAAATCCACCATACAAAACACCACCAGGCTTACACAGACAACCTGAATAAGGCTATTGCCGGCACTGACATGGAAGGCAAGTCTATCGAGGAAATCATGCGTAGCGTGAAAGAAGACAATAAACCTGTTCGCAACAACGGTGGCGGTTACTACAACCACAACCTGTTCTGGACAGTGCTTTCTCCGAACGGAGGTGGCAAGCCTTCAGGAGAACTGGCTGATGCTATTGACTCTGCCTTTGGTTCTTTCGATCAGTTTAAAGAGAAATTTAACGCTGCCGCAGCTACGCGTTTCGGATCAGGATGGGCCTGGTTGTGCGTGAGCAAAGGCGGAAAATTAGATATCTGCTCAACTCCTAACCAGGACAACACTTTGATGTCGTTTGCAGAAGGATGCGGTGGTCAGCCAATTCTTGGCCTGGATGTATGGGAGCATGCATACTACCTGCACTACCAGAACCGTCGTCCCGATTACATCAGCGCATTCTGGAACGTAGTGAACTGGGATGAGGTATCTAAGCGCTACAACGAAGCGAAGTAGTCTTAATACAGACAATAGATACAGGGCAGAAGACTTAAGACTTTTGCCCACTAACAGAAAACCCCTGCCAGCAATGGCAGGGGTTTTCTGTTAAAAGCTTTTTTAGTATTTATTCTAATAATCAGAAACGCAGATCAGACTATTTCTGCGCCACCTGGTCATGTCTTGCCTTATAAGAAGCGACACCGGCATCCAGAAACTTCACAAAGTTATTTACATTAAGGTCGTAGGCAATAGGTTTCACGAGCACGTTCTCGTTCTCATCCATCAGCACATAGTATGGCTGCGCATTCACGTTAAACTTCGTGATCTGGTAATCAGCGTATTTCTTACCGATGGTGGTTTTCTCTTTATTGTCGTAACTGCTGGTATACCATTCGCTTTGTGGCAGCTCTGTTCGGTCATCCACATAAAGAGCGGCTATCACATATTCTTCCCGCAGGCGCTTCAGTACAGCCGGGTCCGACCACACATTCTGCTCCATCTCGCGGCAGTTCACACAACCATGGCCTGTAAAATCGATAAAGATTGGCTTACCCTGCTCTGCTGCACATTTCTTGGCCTGTTCCAGGTCGAAGTACCCTTTCAAGCCATGCGGTAAATGCAGGAACTCACTGTACTTTGGCGTTTCACATACTTCATTTGCGCCTACAGCTGCTACTGCACTGCCTCCACCACCCTGGCGTACAATGTTACCAATGTCAAAGTCCTGGGTTGTTTGTGGCGGCAGATAACCTGCCAATGCATTGAGCGGCGCCCCGAACATACCAGGTACAAGGTAAACCACAAAACCGAATGTTAAGATCGCGAAAAATAAACGCGGCACACTGATGTGTTTCAAATCAGAATCGTGAGAAAACTTCAGCTTACCCAACAGGTAAAAGCCCATCAAAGTAAAAATTACGATCCAGAGGGCCAGGTATACTTCGCGGTCAAGAATACCCCAATGATAAACCTGGTCCGCAATGCTTAAAAACTTAAGAGCCAGTGCCAGTTCTATAAAGCCCAGCACCACCTTAACCGAGTTAAGCCACCCTCCTGATTTTGGTAATCCGCTCAGCCACGAGGGGAAAACTGCAAATAAAGTAAAGGGCAAGGCAAAGGCCAGTGAGAAACCGAACATACCCACAACGGGCCTGATAGTCTCACCTCCGGCAGATGCCACCAGTATACTTCCTACAATAGGCCCTGTGCACGAAAAGGAAACCAGCGCCAGTGTAAAGGCCATGAAGAATACCCCAATCCAGCCACCCCTGTCAGCTTGTGAGTCTACTTTAGTAAGCCAGGAGCTTGGCAGTGTGATCTCGAACATGCCAAAGAATGACATGGCAAATACCAGGAATATCAGGAAGAAAAGTATGTTTGGCAGCCAGTGGGTGCTAATAAAGTTCGCCCCGTCGGCCCCAAATAGTTTGGCTACGATCGTACCTATTAATGTATAGATGGCAATGATGGAAAGGCCATAAACCAAAGCCTTTACGATACCCTGTGCACGGCTGCCACTGCTGTTAGTGAAGAAGCTTACCGTCATGGGTACCATCGGGAAAACACAAGGCGTAAGCAGTGCCACCAAACCAGAGCCAAACGCAACCAGCATAAATGCCCATAAGCCACCATCTTTCACGTTAGCAGGGGCAGTCTCCGGAATGGCTTTTACTATTGTATCACCTGCTTCTGGGGTTCCTTCAGCTGTACCAGGTGCCAGAGTATCATTTGCAGCTAAGGCCGCCGCCGTATCTGGCGCTGCATTGGCCGCATCAGTTGAAGTACTTACATTCTTACTGGCTTCCTGCTCCGTGGCACTCCCAGCTTTTTCGTTAGGAGCGGGCCTGGCTTCTGGGTTAGCTGCAGCAACAACGTTGATCTGCTTGTTCGTGAAAGTAAAATCGTCCTCAAAAGGAATACAACGGCCATCCACATCCGTACAAACCTGGTATTCAAAGTTTCCTTTTACCAACAGGTCAGGTTTTAAAACCCTTATCTTTTGTCGGAACTGTGCTTTGCCTGTAAAGTAGGTATACTCCCCTTCCCAAAGGTCATCATACTTTTTCTTAGGATTTACAGGCACCAATTTACCTACCAGCTCATAAGTTGGGTTTTTCTGAAACTTGAACACCGTTACCATCGGCCCGAGTTCAGGATCAAAGTCAGAGGAGTATAAGTACCAGTCTTTATCAATTCTGGCATTAAAGATAAGTTCTACTTCTTCGCCAACTGCTACCTGCTTTTTAGAGGTTTCGAAGCTCCAGGTAGCTGGCTTCAGCACCTGTGCCTGTACAGCTGTTATAAAAAAAAGAAGTAGCCAGGTGGCAGTCAGTATTTTTGTAATGATGATTTTATTCATATACATGTATCACAAACTTTATTGAACCCTCACTTAGGCTCTGGTACTACAAAAGTAGGTAATTTTGCCTTGATGTTTTGGATGGATTTCCCAACACAGAAACCATTCAGATAAACAACATGACACGCAACCTCAACGTTACCATTGTCACTCCATAAAACGAAGAGACCTCAAATCTGGGCACTTCCTGTTTATCCTGTCACTCTTCATGAAAAAATTTTAAATAATTCTGCACTTATTTAAGTGCAAATTATCTACTACCTGCTAACGTTAAAGCAGCTGTCTTGGTCTTCATCGCGCATTTTTGAATTTTAACCCTACTTCAGCCTATTAACAAAAATGCAATTATTAATAAATATTATCAAATTAATACATCTATATACATACATATTCATCTTTATTCCGTATTAAATACAAATTAATAAAGATTTTATTATTAACCTGAAAATTATAAATGTTCACCCAGCAATAAGTGACTTTCACGAACATAAAGTAACAACCTGCATCAAAGCAGGAATTTAAAACTGAGGCTAAGTGTATAATTAATAAAGGATTAAATATCGTAAACTCTACACCTATGGAAAACCTGTATACAAACAATGTGTTTACACTGCGTACTGAATGTGGCAAAGAATATTCTAATGTATTCAAAGCTATCAAGTTGGTGCGCGATGAGAAGCATAATTTCCATGTTGTATACAAAACGTTTTCCGATGAGTTTATTTACTCCTTTTGCAATCCCTTCCAGGACACGCATACAGCCGATACTTACAGGTTGATATCTGAAGCTGAAGCAAAACGGATTTTCCTTGACCGGCTGTCTCAGGCCAACGCTCGTGAATTGTTTAACACTACTGAAGCGCCACAGAAGCGATTACAATCCTGAGGTCCTGCTTTCGTGTCCTAAAACAAAAAGGTGCCAGACGGCACCTTTTTGTTTTATACTCCATTCAAAATAATCTATATTGTGTAGCAAAGCGTACACACTGCTATGCATGAAATGGCTTTTGTTTAGCCACTAGCAAATGTAGCGGTAGTTTATGCACGTATTTTAACTAAATTTACAGTCCGTTGCAGTAAAACAGCTGTACAAACTATGCTTTTAGACATACTCTTAACTATATTCCTTGTTTTCCTGAATGGCTTCTTCGTTGCCGCGGAGTTTGCAATTGTAAAGGTCAGGTCATCACAAATAGAGCTGAAGGCGCAGGCAGGTAACGCAATGGCGAAGATGGCGCAAAATATGCTTACGCACCTCGACGCTTACTTATCAGCCACACAATTAGGTATCACCTTAGCATCGCTGGGATTAGGTTGGATTGGTGAAAGTGTTGTTGCCCAGCTGGTTATAAACATCTTGCACTTTTTTGGTTTTACAGGCGGTGAAGAATTGGCTCATACCATAGCCTTGCCAATATCCTTTGCTATTATTACCGTGCTTCACATCGTTTTCGGTGAACTGGCACCTAAGTCTCTGGCTATTCAACGTTCTGAGTCAACGGCACTGGCTATTGCTTACCCGCTTCGCTTCTTCTATGTGGTATTTAAGCCATTCATCTGGATGCTCAATGGCTTAGCCAACCTGGTTTTGCGCTCTATGGGTATACAGGCAGTACACGGTGCAGAGGTGCATTCTGCGGAAGAACTACGCTTGTTATTTGAGCAAAGCGTGGAAGGTGGTGCCATACAGGACTCACACCATGAGCTTATCGAAAATGTGTTCAACTTTAATGAACGCATGGTAAAGCAGATCCTGGTGCCACGTACCAAAATGGTAGCCATCGATGTAAATATACCGGAGCAGGAACTCATGGAGGTGATCTTTAATGAAGGTTATTCGCGCCTGCCCGTTTACAATGGCAACGTTGACAACATTGTGGGTATACTCTATGTGAAGGATATTTTGAGTATCATGCGCCTTAACAAGCCCATCAATATAGAAGAGCTGATGCGTTCGGCCTACTTCGTTCCGGAAACAAAGAAAATTAACCTCCTGTTAAAGCAGTTTCAGCGCCGCCACATGCACATGGCTATTGCCACAGATGAATTCGGTGGCGTATCCGGTATTGTCACGATTGAAGACATCATAGAAGAGCTGGTAGGCGAAATACAGGATGAATATGATGAGGAAGCACCTTTAGTAGAGCGAATCAATGACTTTGAATACAAAGTAAATGGTGCTGCACCAATCTCAGATGCCAATGATTTCCTGCCTTACCCATTACCAGAGGGCGAGGATTATGAAACAGTGGGTGGCCTGATGAATGTGATTTATGGTCAGATTCCGGAAAACCTGAACGAGATCACTACTTTCAACGAATATGACGTGCGGATACTGGAAAAGTCAGAGCGCCGCGTTGAGTGGGTGCTGCTGGTTGTGCGAGAAGAAGCCCGCGATGAAATAAGCTGATTGTAAATTATAATCAAACGGCTACAGCAATTTATCAACCAATGTGAGCTGAGTTTATCCTTTACCGGTAAACCAGCCACTATACATCACATAGTTATTGGCTACTTTGTCTAAGCCCTCTACCTGCTCAGGGCTTAACTGCTTTACTTTTTTAGCTGGTATACCTGCATAGATCCACCCGGACTCACAGATAGTATTCTCCAGCACGATGGCGCCGGCAGCCACAATACAATTTTTCTGGATCAGCGCATTGTCCATCACAATAGACCCCATTCCTATCAATACATTATCCTCTACGGTGCAACCATGCACAATGGCATTGTGGCCTATTGACACATTGCTGCCTATGGTTGTGGCGGCTTTTTGATAAGTACAATGGATAACGGCACCATCCTGAATATTGGATTTGTCTCCGATGCGTATGCTGTTCACATCACCACGAATTACAGCGTTAAACCAAACGGAGCACTCATTTCCCATTACGACATCGCCTACAAGGGTTGCATTCTCAGCAATGAAACAACCGTGTCCCATCTGTGGCTTTATACCTTTCACTGGTAATATTACTGGCATACGTTTACTTTTGAATAACTGAATGTTACTTAGCAGATGTTAAACATTAAACGGAAGGAGCCTTTTCCAGGTGCCTTTCAGGTAGTTATACTTAAGCGTGCTGGGCAGTGCTTTCCAAAAATACTTATTCATTTCTACGGCAAAACTTGGCTGCATGTAGCAGTTTATCGTGCAGCCCTCACACTCGGGTAACCTGCCCTCCTGTCGTTTTAGTTGCTCTACCTCCTGGCTCTTGTATAACTCATAAAGGTTACCCTCGATCCTGAAACTTTTTGCTCCCAAATGATAGCAAGGGAGTACCAGCTCATTTTCCGGTGAAATAACCAGCGTAGTACTGGCCGCTTTACAAACCGGATCATTTACATGATTGCCCCCATCAAGGCGCAGCTGAATAAAGCCTTCGTTCATGTACACACGCTTGCGCTTCCCAAAATCAGACAGATATTTTAGCTCGTCAGCGGTTAATTGTTCCCCGGCTTCAATATCATTGTAGTCAAATGCCGGGTTGATGATCAGGAGTAGCTTATTGGGCAGAATGATTTTATGATACACCTCTTCAAGCTGGTGCAGGTTCTTCTTGAAAACAGTAAAAAGAATATCCGGGTGCTCTCCAAGCTGCTTGGCCACTTCAATTGACTGCATCACAAAATCGTAGCAAGCTACGCCGCGGCCGGTATCATGTTCTGTTTTATCAGAAGAATCCAGGGAGAAGTGAAGCATGTCTATTTTCCCTTTCAGGCGTTGAGCCATTTTAGGGTATAGCAGTCCATTGGTGGTAAGGGTGGTTACAAAACCCATGTCGTGCGCCATCTGCAGCATTTCATCTATCTGGCGATGGAGCAAAGGCTCTCCTCCAGTAAAATCAATCACCTGTACTCCGAGCCTCTTGAGGTCAGTAAGGTTTTGCTTCACATCTTCCAGCGTAATATAAGGCGATGGTTTTTCCCAAATATCACAGAACGAGCACTTTGCATTACAACGATAGGTAACGTAATAATTGCAAAGTACAGGTTTAGAGGTCAGGCGCATAAGCAGTGTTTATAAGCCAAAGGTAAGCATTATGCCCGAAGTATACGACACACAGCTGCCGGTTACCAACGCAAACTTTAGCTTTAGCAGCAGAAATACTATATTTGATTAAATCCGAGTGAGTAAACCTATGAACAGAAGAAACATTTCCTCAGGAGCCGTTTGGGAAGATACAGTGGGATATAGCCGCGCTGTACGGGTAGGCAACACCATCGAAGTATCTGGCACAACAGCCACAGATGGCGATGAAACCGTGGGTGAAGGGGATGCTTATGATCAGACGAAGCATGCGATTTCAAAAATTGAGAAAGCCCTGAAACTTGCCGGAGCGTCCTTGAGCGATGTGGTACGCACCCGTATTTTTGTTACAGATATCAGCAAATGGCAGGAAGTAGGCAAAGCGCATGGAGAGTTTTTCGGCAAGATAAAACCCGCTTCTACCCTGTTAGCCGTGAAGGCGCTTATCAAGCCTGAATTATTGGTTGAAATTGAGGCTACAGCAGTGCTTGACAGAGGAGAAAATTTCCTGACACATTCCACTGACCCATACTATGAAGTTTAATATCTACTTGCTCTTCGCCCTGATTGCAGTCATCGCTTCCGGGTGCACCTCTGCAAAGCCCGAAATGGCCGGTGCAAAAACACCGGATACCGTTAAAACGCAGGTCATGCTGCTGGCAACGCTGCATGGGATACATAAAATAAATCCTGATTACACTTATGCGGATGTATATGACATTATCAGGCAGTTTAATCCGGATGTTATTGGAGTTGAGATAAGACCCGAAGACATCGGCCAGGATACATCCTATCTAAAGCAAATGTACCCCCTGGAAATGCGGCAGATCACGGTGCTGTTTCCAAAAGAAAAGCTGATCGGGTTTGACTGGTATGGCCAGGAAGCTGAAGGCAAATTACTGCCCCCGGATGCTCTGAAAGGTGGCAACAATGAGCTATCAAAAGTTAAGCTACTAGAGCGGCAGTTGAACGCCGACACCAGCCTGACCAGTCAAATGGCAATGATTGCTGTATTGATGAACAAGATGCAGACCTTAGCTAAAACAAGTACCCCCGCTACATTGAACAATTCCGGTGACTATGAGCTTACTTCTGAGATATTTTATGATCAGATGGAAGCTATGATGGCAGGATTACCCTATGAGTTTTACACTACCTTTAACCGCAAGCGAGACGAGCAAATAGGCAAGAACATCGTTGAGACCATAAAAAACAACCCTGGCAAGAAACTCATTTTTGTAATGGGGGCAAACCATAGATATGCAGCCCGAGAAAATATCCGGAAAGCCTTTAACGAGAGTGTGGACCTTGTACCGGTACCCAGCCCAAAATAAGCACTAACTGGTTTAAAAGCTGTTTTAGGTATTCATCTTCTATTTTAGGTTGATTGCCTATTAAAATGAGCAATTGGTATAAAATAATTTCACACAATTTTTAAACCTTTACCTTTGTAATGCATTTAAGTATGCAAAGGGTATCTTGTTTAAGGTGAGATGTAAGTAAGGCCCAAATCTTCTACTACCTAGAAGAACATAACCGAAGGCCACACTATAAAAGTGTGGCTTTTGTATTTTTAGTGGGTAAGCTCCTGCTCAGAACTATCGCATCTTCCTTCTAAAATTTGTCTAAAAGCTATATCTTAGCTTTTGTCAAACGTATACTATTCCCTATGATTCCAGCATTAAAAGCCGGCGACACGATAGCCATTACTGCCACTGCCCGTCAGATTACCTTCCCGGAAATTGAGCTGGCCATCAGGATATTTGAGAGCTGGGGACTAAAAGTTGTGCTGGGGCAAAGCATTGGTGCCAGCTATAACTATTTTTCCGGAGACGATGCCCTGCGCCTGCAGGACCTGCAGCAGTTCCTGGATGATGAGCATATAAAAGCTATTATCTGCGCACGCGGGGGGTATGGCACTACCCGCATTATTGATCAGGTAGACTTTACAAAATTCAGGAAGCAACCGAAATGGGTGGTTGGCTTCAGTGATGTAACCGCCCTCCATTGCCATATTCACAACTACGGCATTGAAAGTGTTCATGGTATCATGCCACTGCTTTTCCCGAAAGATGGAGCCGAAAATTCTATTGAAACACTACGCCGGGTGCTTTTTGGCGAAACATTAAATTACTCAGCTGCCCCACACGCCCTAAACCGAACAGGTACAGCAGAGGGCCAACTCATTGGTGGCAATTTATCGATGCTTGGTACCATTACAGGCACGCGTTCCGATATTAGCACAGATGGTAAGATCCTTTTCCTGGAGGATCTGTGCGAGTATCTCTACAATTTAGACCGCATTATGGTACACCTGGATCGCAGCGGTAAGCTAGCTAACCTTGCTGGCCTCATCGTCGGGGACATGAGCGACATGAACGATACGCCTGTACCATTTGGTAAAACCGCCTACGAAATCATACTGGAGCATAGTGGCAAGTATAACTATCCTGTTTGCTATGGCTTTCCGGTAGGCCACGAGCCGCTTAACCTGGCCCTGGTATGTGGCAGAGAGGCCAGGCTGGAGGTAAGTGAGGAGGGAACAAGCCTTAGCTACAACTAGCAATAAAATAAAAACTACTCATCAGGCCGCTTTATCGATCCCCTTCTGCCGCACATCCTGAAAATAGTTGCAGATACTATTAAGCACGCATTTCTCACATCTGGGGCTATAGTAGGTACAGATGCGCTGCCCATGCCGCAGCATATGAATATGGAAGTTATACAACTCCACCGGATCCGGAGGCAGCATATTTAGCAACAGGTCGTGGGCTTTGTTAGCTGTTACTTTTGCTCCGATAAGCCCGACACGCTGGCTGATCCGGAATACATGTGTATCCACAGGCATGACAGGTTTTTTAAAATTAAAGAGCAGTAGCAACGTAGCTGTTTTCGGCCCTACCCCTGGTAGCTTTGTAAGCCATTTCATCGCCTCATCTACCGGCATGTCCTGTAAAAAATCAATATTGATCTCCCCCCGTTCCTTTTTTATAATGCGCAGGGTTTCCTGTATCTGTGGAGCTTTCTGCCCTGGGTAGCGCGTTGTTTGTATGGCATCTGCAAGTTCATCAGGATCAGCATTCATCACACCTTCCCAGTCACCAAACCGTTCCAGCATTGTATAATAAGCTTTCTCCTCATCTGCATGATTGGTTCGGTGCGAAAGCATGGTAGAGATCAGCTCATGCATAGGGTCACGCCTGTTTTCCAGTTTCAGCCTTTTGTACGCTTCATTCAAAAGGTCATGCGTCAGGAGCGCTTTTTCATCAGCAGGTAGTTTATGAGCATCCATTTTGTGCCTTTTATGGACTTTTTCTTTACGCAAGAGGCACTCAACTGTTAGCCTCAAAACATAACTCACTCATAGTAAACAAGTAACTAAAAGGATTACACACTACACCAAGTACCATTCATTGTATTGACCGAGTACAATTATCCTGACAGATACAACTATTTAGCATGATTTAACGCTATATGCAGAGGCACAGAAACACTGATATCTAAATAATTACCTCTATTATATGCAAATTAAATTCTTGGGAACAGGCGGTGCCTTCGACACAGACTTCCTGAACTCAGCCGCCTTACTGGAATTTCGAGATATTAACCTGCTAATTGACTGTGGTTTTACCGTTTACCCGACACTTGTTAAGAAGAACCTTATAAACAAGGTAGACCATATTTTGCTGACTCATCTGCACAACGACCATTGCGGAAGCCTTGCCAATTTGCTGCTATACAAGCGCATAATTGAAAAAGTAAAACCTCCTGTCCTGCTTTATCCTACAGAGCAGTTCAGGCAACAGCTCTATGAGTTTCTGGCAATCCAGGTAAAAGATCCTGAGAAATACGCTGATTTTGTTCCTTTAGAGCAGTTTAACGGCATAACCGCCATAGATACTTACGGACAGCACTCGGAAGGCCTGCAGACTTATGCTTATATTTTTGAGGAAGATAACGAGCGGATTGTATACTCCGGGGATCTTGGCAAACCGGAGCTTCTTTTTGATAGACTGGCTAAAATGCCTTCGTTGCCAACCTGTGTGTTTCATGACATTACATTTAATCCTGCTAATACCAGCCACACATATTACAAAAAGCTTCTTCCATACCTAAACGGACTCGATATATTCGGGTACCATTGCGACCCGTCAGAGAACCCATCCGATAACCCGATTCGCCTCGTATTTTATGAGAAAGACTTAATGGCATAGCTATAGAACTGCCATCTATACAACCCAACCTGTGCCTATGACCACAAAAGCCATTAAAAGTAAGAGTATCCTGCACCAACCGCTTCACCTGGTTTACATCTTTCTTTTTCTTTGCTTTTGGGTATACACAGCTTTAACAACACCAGACCTGGAAAACTGGGTACTGGAAAACACACTTACCGTTTCTCTCCTCATCTTTCTGGTTGCGTTTTACAACATCTTCCGTTTCTCCGACACCAGTTATACGCTAATCTTTCTTTTCCTACTCCTGCACGTGTTTGGCAGCCAATACCAATATTCCGAGAATCCCTTTGGAGAATGGCTGAAAGCAACCTATCACTTGCAACGGAACAATTATGACCGCCTGGTACACCTCGGCTTCGGACTACTACTGGCCTACCCGATGCATGAGGTTTTGCAGCGCGGGTTTAGAGCAGGCAGGTTCTTAAGTTACCTTATGCCCGTAGAAATAGTCCTGTCGCTTAGCGCGCTATATGAAATAGTTGAATGGATAGTGGCAGACATATTCTATGAAGGGACTGAGCAAGGCATGATCTTTCTGGGGATGCAGGGTGATATCTGGGATGCCCAAAAGGACATTGCACTTGCACTTGCAGGCGCCATAACAGCAATGGCGATCACAGCATTGTTTCAGAAAGGGACATAAAAAAACCAGCCACGCCTGGGGCGTGGCTGGAAAAATCACCAATTATTCACTATCTCAATTATTCTTGCTTTATAAATCACCACGTTCAGCGGCCTTCTTCATTTTCTCATTCGCAAAAATTGCGATCTCTACACGTCTGTTCTGAGCACGGCCAGCAGCTGTTGAGTTATCTGCCACAGGCTGAGTATCTGCATAACCCTGAGTTGTCATGCGGCTACGGTCAACACCCATCGTTGCAAGGTAATCAGCAACAGATTGTGCGCGTCGCTCCGATAAAGGCTGATTGATCTGGGTTGAACCGGTATTATCGGTGTGGCCTTCGATCACAATATTTGTATCAGGGTATTTTTTAAGTGTAGCAGCAAGCTGGGCTATCTCTGTTTTGGCACCTGGCTGAAGTTCAGCAGAATTTATCGGATACAGGATACCTGAATCAAATGTGATCTTGATACCTTCACCTACACGCTCTACCTGAGCACCCTCCAGGTCACGCTGCAACTCTTCGGCCTGCTTATCCATCTTACGGCCTATAAGCGCACCGGCAGTACCACCTACAGCGGCACCAATTATAGCTCCGGTAGCAGTGCTACCCGCAGCTCTACCAATAACGCCACCTACCACGGCACCTGAACCGGCACCAATTATACCGCCTTTAGCAGTCTTACTCATACCACCTCCGCTACCAGAAGCACAGGAAGAAAGTAGTACAGCTATAATGGCTATGATAGAGAGGTTTATTCTAAAATTTTTCATAGTCTTTAAATTAAATCTTGTTTATGAGTTATTCAGCTCTGTGGTTAATACTTATATATAAACTAAAATGTTTGCCTTTGCCCGGGTAAGCTACTTGCAGCCTGGTTTTAATCACCTCTTTTGAAACAGCAACCAACACTGATTAACAACAACTTACCTGAAAAAGCCTTCTACTTTAACGGCTGAAAGAATATTCGGGTTATTGAATTAAGAAGCCTTCACCAAGCTTAGCTGCACCTTTACCGGCAGCTATAAAACAGCAGCGCCTGCCGGAGTAAATCCGGCAGGCGCTGCTGTTTTATAGCTAATATGTAATGTTTACTTTAGCTCACCTTTTTCCGCTGCTTTCTTCAACTCATCATTAGCGATGATAATGATCTCCACGCGGCGGTTCTGGGCTCTGCCTTCTACAGTACTGTTATCTGCAATCGGTTGATCGTAGCTATAGCCTTTTGCCTGAAGACGTGTTCCACTAACACCCAGGCTTCGCGCGTAAGCGGCTACGGCCTCGGCACGTTTTTCTGATAAACGCTGGTTAAGCTCATAAGAACCGGTATTATCTGTATGTCCTTCTATGATAACATTCGTGCCTTCATTCTCTTTTAGAGATTTAGCAAGCTTTTCGATGTCGCGTTTGGCATTGGCGCTGAGGTCAGCAGAGTTCACATTGAAAAGTATACCCGAGTCAAAGTTTACCCGGATGGCTTCTCCTACACGTTCTACCTTTGCGTTTTCCATACTCTTCTCCAGTTCTTCGGCCTGCTTATCCATACGGCGTCCGATAACGGCACCCGTTGCACCACCTACGGCAGCACCTACAATGGCGCCTGCAGCAGTGTTACCCAACCTGTTACCAATAATACCACCTATAACGGCACCAGAACCGGCGCCAATGATACCGCCTTTGGTCGTCTTAGTCATCCCCTTCTTATCTGCCTCCGCTGTTTTAGTATCAGTTGGAGATCCTGTTTTTGCAGAAGTTGTTGTTTCGTTTCCATCGTTACTTGCCGTAGGTGCAGTAGTCTGGCAAGCAGTAAACAACATGGTTGTAGCTAACAAAGAGCTAAGTGATAGTTTTAAAAATTTCATAAAGTTGGTTGTTTGTAAATTCTTAGTTAATCAAGAGTGTAAGTTGATCTGTGTATCCGTAGGCAATACGTGTGCCAATAATATATTTACCTTTAGCTATACACGAAAAATTTAATTTTTTATTTTATCATCGTCTAAAATTTATTCTCCATAACTGGCTAATAAGGTTCTTTATACTGAAAAGGGCCTGTTAAATATTTAACAGGCCCTTTTCAGTATAAATATAATACAAATTAACTGGCTTTAGTAGCTTTAGAACTTTTAGCTTTCGGCTTTGCTGCCGCGCCATTCGCCAGCACCATACTTAGCAGGTCTGTTAATTTATTTTTCAACTCTTTACGGTCTACTATAAAATCAAGGAATCCGTGCTCCAGCACAAACTCTGCACTCTGGAAACCTTTTGGCAGATCTTTTCCTATTGTCTCTTTTATAACTCTTGGGCCGGCAAAACCGATCAGTGCGCCAGGCTCGGCAATGTTAAAATCACCCAGCATAGCATACGATGCCGTTACGCCACCTGTCGTGGGGTCTGTTAGCAGAGAGATGTAAGGCAATTTCTCTTCAGACAGTAATGCCAGCTTAGCGGAGGTCTTTGCCATCTGCATTAGCGAGAAGCCAGCTTCCATCATACGTGCTCCACCAGATTTTGAGATCATCAGGAACGGTGTACGTGTTTTGCGGGCATGGTCTATGGCGCGGGCAATCTTCTCTCCTACCACTGACCCCATGGAGCCACCAATAAAAGCAAAATCCATACAGGCGATAGTAATATCTTGGCCATTTATTCTGCCAAAACCTGTCCGTACCGCATCCTTCAGACCCGTGGCCTTTTGTGTAGCGGCAATACGCTGTGGATATGGCTTAGAGTCTACAAAGCTAAGCGGGTCTCCTGATGTCAGGTTCTCATCAAGCTCCGTAAACTTATTATCGTCAAAAAGTATGGCAAAATATTCTTTAGACCCGATGCGGTCATGGAAATCACATTTTACGCAAGTGCTCAGATTTTTTCGGTGCTCAGCCATGCTGGTAACCGTTTTACATTCGGGGCACTTGTACCACAAACCGTCTGGCGTCTCTTTTTTCTGCTCTGTAGGCGTATGAATTCCTTTTTCAGCTCTTTTAAACCAAGGCATCATAGTTAAAAGCGTGCTTACAGCACTTTAAAGTTAAATATATACCTGCTACACAGCAGTATATAAAATAATATGACCTGCTCCAGCCACACCTCTTCTGAGGCATTTGGTTAAAGCAGGTCACAAAAATATGTAATAATCAGCAGTTCTGCTACAAATTACGCTAATGTAATCTCTTTAGAAAGATACACATCCTGAATTGCATTTAGCAGTTCCACACCATCTTTCATGTCTTTCTGGAAAGCCTTACGCCCGGAAATAAGCCCCATACCGCCCGCACGCTTGTTAATTACAGCTGTGCGCACAGCGTCAGCCAGGTCAGATTCCCCTTTAGACTCACCACCGGAGTTGATCAGGCCGGCACGGCCCATGTAGCAGTTGGCTACCTGGTAGCGTGTCAGGTCGATCGGGTTATCTGTGGTAAGTTCGGTATACATTTTTTCGTTTGTCTTACCAAAACCTATTGCCTTAAAACCACCATTGTTCTCCGGAAGCTTTTGCTTAATGATATCCGCCTGAATCGTAACACCCAAATGGTTTGCCTGCCCTGTAAGGTCAGCGGCCACATGATAATCAATGCCATCTTTCTTAAAGGCATTGTTACGCGTGTAGCACCATAAGATAGTAGCCATACCCAACTGGTGTGCCCTCTCAAAAGCCTCTGCTACTTCAATGATCTGCCGCGATGACTCTTCCGAACCGAAATAGATCGTAGCTCCTACTGCAGTAGCACCTAAGTTCCAGGCTTCATCCACAGACCCGAACATGATCTGGTCATACTTGTTAGGGTATGTCATCAGTTCATTATGGTTGATTTTTACTACGAACGGAATTTTGTGCGCGTATTTTCTGGACATCATCGCCAGGTTGCCAAATGTAGTGGCAACAGCATTACAACCTCCCTCCATCGCCAGTTTGAGAATGTTTTCGGGATCAAAGTAGATCGGGTTCGGTGCGAATGAAGCGCCGGCAGTGTGCTCAATGCCCTGGTCAACAGGTAATATAGAAAGGTAGCCCGTGCCACCTAAGCGGCCATGGTCGTAGAGGTGTTGCAAGCTGCGCATAACCTGCGGACTACGGTTGGAGTAGGCAAATATCCTGTCTACAAAATCTGGCCCCGGTGCATGCAGCTGCTCCTTCGATATTGTTTTACTTTCATACTGCAACAGGCTTTCTGCTTCAGAGCCAAGTAAAGAAACGATGTTATCGTAATTCATTTGTCTTGTTGTTTTATGATAGAGACACTTTGATTTGGTGCTATTCACATATAAACTTCCCATTCCCTTACTTGCTTTAAAAGGAAGCCAAAACGGCTAGATGCCTGCCAGGCAATTACAGGAAGGCTTTAACATAGTTTAACTCACCAAACATACTAGCACCTGAAAAAAAAGTTGCTCTAAAATGCACATCGCATGCTGCCGGAGTGGCAGCAGGCGATGTGCATTAATTTATAATAATAATTCTAATTACATTCTTCATTCACAACCTTCCCGTTAATTATAACGGTGCACACATGTGACGTATATTCAAACGGATCACCATCATAAAGCACCACATCGGCATCCTTTCCTTTTTCAAGTGAACCTATCCGCTTGTCCAGCCCAATTATTTTTGCAGGAGCAATGGTGATGGCGGCCAGGGCTTGATCTGTGGTCATGCCATTTGCAACTGCAACGCCAGCTTCGAACAGGATAACGCGTGCCCGTGGCACATACTGCTCAAACCCGCTCTGTATGGCAACCGGAATACCGGCCCTGGCAAGTATGGCTGCTGTATCAAACGACATGTTCTTGTTATCCCCGTTAGCACGCGCCATTGTCGGGTGAAGTATAACCGGTATACCTGCGGCCTTAAGCTCATCAACTAATAAGTATGACTCTGCACCGCCATCCAGCACCATATTCAGGTTAAACTCCTTTGCCAGGCGCATTGCAGCCATTATATCATTGGCTTTGTTTGCAGTGATCAATGCTTTGTACTTTCCATCCAGCACCCCATTCAGGTATTCCATTTTCAGGTTCAGATCTGGACGTTTACCGGCATCGGAATTCGCTTTTTTCTTAGCGTATGCCTGCGCCGCCTGTAACTCAGCCCGAAGCATAGCCATACCCTTGGCTGATGTTCCCGGCGATTTATAATTTTCACCCACTTCTGTGCCAAGGGTAAAAGCGATCATGTTGGTTGTATCCATCAGGGTGGCAAATCCATCCGGCGAGGTTTTGATCGTCATGGTTTGCCCACTTATCAAAGCACCTGGCCCATGCCCTGTATTAACGGTGGTCACTCCGTGGTTACGCACCCACTCTATCAACTCTTCGTTTGGGTTATAAGCATCCAGGGCGCGTAGTTCTGGTTGTATGGGAGCTGTTTTTTCCAGTTGCTGCTGGTCTGCAGGAATATTGTAAATTCCGGCCAGGCCTATGGAAGTATGTGCATCTACCAAGCCCGGGGTTACCACTTTAGCATTGTATACTTTATAGTTAGCCGGTACCTGCAGGTTTGCCCCCACAGCCTCTATCTTTCCGTCTTTTAAAAGCACCACCCCATTTTTAATAGGGGCACCCGCCATGGTATACACCGTTTCGCCTTTAACAGCTACCTGGGCTCTACTCTGCTGATTAATGCCAATAATAGCCACGCCAGAAAGTATGGCTGCTGCTACTTTTATATGTTTCTTCATGATGTTTTTTCTTTTTAGAGATACAGCACTAAGGATGATAGACAACTGATTTTATGAATAAGGCAAATTATTACCTCAAACTTTATTTTTGATACATGTCACTGGGGAATGTAATATTATCCTGTGTCTTACTTCCTGTACCTTTGTTAATCTGCATGATAATGTAACACGCCATCGTACACACTGTAGCCCCCGGTCGCAAACTTTTTATCATCAGGGTTACTGATATCAAAACGCTTCTGCCCTTCTACCCACGTCTGCTCAACATGAGTATATACACTGAAGGGCTCTCCGTTCAGCACGATAAAATCAGCGTCCTTCCCTTTTTCAAGTGAGCCTACTCTGTTATCAAGCTCCAGCATTTTGGCCCCTGAAATTGTTAACGCTTCCAGTGCTTTTTCGCGGCTCATACCTGCACGCACACCCAGCGCAGCACTGCGCATGAACAAACGTGAATCTGTTATGCCATCATCTGTATGAAATGCTGTAAGCACACCAGCTTTCTCAAGAACGGCGCCATTAGAATTGCGAATTTCTACGGCTTCGGCCTTCCCTCCCGGAGAATCCAAGGTGATAATCGAGGCCGGCACCCCTGCTTTGGCTATCTCATCTGCTGCTTTCCAGGCTTCGCTTACATGGTGAAGTACTAGCTTAAAGCCAAACTCCTTTTGCAGCCTGAGCGCTGTAAGCACATCGTCGTAGCGGTGCGTATGAAAATGAACAATACGCTTTCCTTCAAGTATTTCCACCAGTGGCTCCAGGTTTGGCTTTCGCTCCGGCATCTTGTCAGCTTTGCCTTTTGCAGCCTTTATCTTGTTATTGTATGCCTGCGCATCCAGGAACAACTGCCTCGCCATGGCAGCCGACTTAGCACGGGTACCTGGAAAAGGAGTTGGCCTCATGGGATTGGTGCCGTTTGCCATTTTCATTCCGCCGCAGATCCCGTTTGTCACATCATCGCAAAAGGCGAGGTCGCCAATCGTTTTTCCTTCCCGCATCTTCAGGTAGACAGTCTGCCCGCTCATCAGGTGTCCTGAGCCGGGCATTACGTTTACAGTAGTAATGCCACCTGCCAGGGCTCTCTTAAATGTATCGCTCAATGGATTGATGGCATCTATGATCCGTACATCCGGGTGCATGGCCGCAGATTGATCTCCGCCAGATCCTTCGCCAAGATGGGAGTGAGTATCCACTAAACCCGGCATCAGCACCTTGCCTGTCATATCAAACTCCACAGCATTTTTAGGTACTTTCACTTTATCAGCGGCACCAATGGCTGTAATTTTTCCTTTGTGCACGATCAGCACTCCGTTTTCGATAGGTGCACCTGCTACCGGAATTATCTTAGCTCCTTTAAAAACGTGGGGCTGCTCCTGCGCTGTTGCTTTACCTGCCGTAAAGAGCATCAGCGCTAGCCCCATGGCAGCCGCCAACCGCATGTTATGTTTCATAAAAAAGTATAAAGGTGAATGATAAGGTTTAGTTTCGTTTAGTCTGTCAACTTAACCATTTTAACCCTTAAATAAAAGAGCTCACCAGCTATATCTGGTAAGCTGTGATTGTAACGGCTGCCCCGCAACACCTAAACCGCATTTAATCCGTTAATATAAAGAGGCAACTATTTATTAACCTGATGGATACGCATATATCAAAAGCCGCAAATCTAATGAAACACACAGCCCTGCTGCTATTCTTATTGTTAGGTACATGCCTGCTTGGATGCACGCCTACTACCAGAATTACGGGCACTTGGAAAAACCCTGATGCCGGGGAGAAAAACTATAATAAGATAGTGGTGGCTGCCCTTACAGACAATGTGCGGGCAAGGGAGAAAGTAGAGAGCGATATGCAGGCGCAGTTACAACAGCGTGGTGTTACGGCTATTAAAAGCATAAACCTGTTCCCGCCCACCATGATGAGTAAAGAAGGCCCGGATGTTAATCTTCTGATGGAGAAGATAAAAGGTGAAGGTTATGACGCGATCATGACGGTGGCTTTGATAGATGAAGAAACAGAGACACGTTATGTGCCCGGCACCTATGGCTATGCCCCGGTTACGCGCTTTGGGTGGTACGGAAGATTCAGAGGCTATTATACTTACTGGTATCCAACTTTGTATGACCCCGGGTACTATACTGAAGACAAGATTTATTTCCTGGAAACAAACCTGTACGATGTTAATAGTGAAAACCTGCTGTGGTCGGCTCAATCACAATCGTATGCCCCTAATAGCTTAAGAAAAGCATCTGAAACCCTTGCAGAATTAACTGTCAGCAGGCTGGCCCAGGCAAATTTATTGCGCTAAAATGACCTCAAACGTAAAATTTAAGACATAAAAAAAAGGAGTGCCGCCGCGGCACTCCTTTTTTTTATGAACTCAGTTGATTTACCTACTCGTTGTACAGCACGTGCAGCAATGTCTGACCAACAGCCTTCAATGTATTTTTACTAATCACATCCATGTTGTCGGAATGCCGGTGATGGTACGGCCCGAAATAATCGTCCGGGTTGTTCATGTTATACTCAATTATGTCAATCATCCTGATGTTCCCCCATGCGTTTACATAAGAGTGATCATCCGTGATGGCCGGGGCATTCACATATTTAAAATAATCTGAATACCCGATCCGGTTACCTGCTTTCCATACTTTACCGACAATCTCCTTGGCATACTGCATAGAGGTACCTTCGCGTGCAAACTTAGCTCCCTCTGCTCCTACCATGTCCAATAAAATACCATAATTGGCGCGGTAGTTAGGGTTATGTTTGTTCTTGCTCCAGTACTGTGACCCCAGACACCAGGTATTATCCTGGTAAGGTAAGCCGCTGTCGTCTGGCTGACCATAGTCTTCCCCATCAAAGAAGATCATATCGACACCGATCCCAGGCTTTTTTTCTGCCTGATGTATGGTTCTGGCAATTTCGAGCATGACACCTACTCCACTGGCACCATCATTTGCGCCGTCAGAGGGTGTTTTAGGGTCCTGCTCGTCTTTATCGGCAAAGGGGCGGGTATCCCAGTGGCTTGCCAGCAGCACGCGGTTAGCAGCTCCGGGGTTATAGGAAGCAATAATATTGCGCAGGTTCAGCATTTTTCCATCATAGGTGCGCATCTGGAAATTCTGTACCTCCACTTCAGCCCCATACTCACGCAGCTTCTTAATGATCCACTCACCGGTAGCATAATGTGCCGGTGTGTTAGGCACTCTCGGACCATAAGCTACCTGCTTGGCAATAAGCGCATATGCAGTGTCAGCGTTAAACTCAGGCGCCTGCACTACCGGTGCTTCTTTTTCTTCGACCCGTGCTTGTTGCCTGCCCCCATTATCTGCAGAGTCGCAGCTATATAAGGCTAGCGTTCCGGCAAACAACAGCGTTATCATGTTCATTTTACTCTTCATATGCCCAGTCAATTCCGGTTTTCATATCTTTTATTACAATGCCCTGCTTTTTTAGCTCCGCCCTGATGGCATCTACCTTATCGTAAGCCTTTGCCTCTTTCGCCTCTTTATAGAAGTTAAGCACCAGGCTCAGCATTTCGTCCATGTCTCCGATCTGCTCTTCCTGCAGGCCAAGCACATTCACAACCAGCTCCTGATAGGTTTCGCGCATCGTATCAAAAGTACCCCGGGTAAGCTGCTCTATCTTGATCTGCCCCAGGTAAAGACCGTTGATCTTCTTAAGCAGGTTAAACAGAGATGCAATGGTTCTGGCCGTGTTCAGGTCATCGTTCATACCACGGTAGCACTCTTCTGCCAGCTTTGTCAGTTCCTCATTCAACTTCCCGTCGGGCTCTATTACAGCCGGGTCTTCCGGGTATGAAATCTTTTTCAGAACGTTTAGCCCGTTCATTAGCTTGGTATACCCTTTTCTGGCAGCCTGCAGTGCTTCGTTACTAAAATCCAGTGTGCTGCGGTAGTGCGCCTGAAGTATAAAGAAACGGATCGTCATTGGAGAGTACTTCTCCTCCAGCATTTTATGATTCCCGCTGAACAGTTCGCTCAGGTTGATAAAATTGCCAAGTGACTTTCCCATCTTCTGCCCATTGACTGTGATCATGTTATTATGAACCCAGTACTTGGCCGCATCAGTATGGTTATTACTAGCCTGGCTCTGCGCAATCTCACACTCATGGTGCGGGAACATCAGGTCTAATCCTCCACCGTGAATATCAAAAGTGGTGCCTAAATACTTGCGGCTCATGGCTGAGCACTCCAGGTGCCAGCCCGGGAAGCCATCGCTCCACGGCGAAGGCCAGCGCATGATATGGGTTGGTGAAGCTTTTTTCCAGAGTGCAAAATCCAGCGGTGAGCGCTTTTCACCCTGCCCCTCAGTTGAGCGGGTATTAGCCATCAGGTCCTCTATCACTCGCCCTGAAAGCTTACCGTAATTATGGTTTTTGTTATAAGCCGGCACATCGAAATACACAGAACCGTTTGACTCGTAGGCCATACCATTATCGATGATCTCCTGTACCATCTGGATCTGCTCGATGATATGTCCGGAAGCCCTGGGCTCGATGTCAGGCCGCAGTACGTTAAGCTTATCCAGGTCCTGGTGATACACATTTGTATAATGTTGTACCACTTCCATTGGCTCCAGGTGCTCCAGCTTTGCCAGCTTCTGGATTTTATCCTCTCCTTCGTCAGCATCATTCTCCAGGTGCCCCACATCTGTAATATTGCGCACAAAACGCACTTTATAACCGATGTATTTCAGGTAACGGTAGAGCACATCAAAGGTAACGGCACTGCGGGCATGGCCAAGGTGAGGTTCACCGTAAACAGTTGGCCCGCAGAGGTACATGCCTACAAACGGAGGATGCAGTGGTATAAACTCTTCTTTCTTTCGCGTGAGCGTATTGTACAGGTTCAGTTTCTGTTGCATGTTTCGTATAAAATATAAACACCTGCTGGTGTTGCACTTCTACCATACTGTTCTAAAAATACAGAACAAAACATGGTTCAAAATTATCAATCTCAGGCACTATCTCCTAACGCGCTTCGTCTTTGCCAGGTCTCAGTACATACTTGGCAGATACCGGAAAATGGTCAGACAACCCCATCTCATAGTGTGTTTCAAAGTCAAACGCTTTCATAGACTCACTGTAGAACTGGTTATCAATGCGTAGGAATGGTAGTGGCCCGTTGTAGGTTGCCCCTACGCCAGACCCGGCTTCCACAAAGGCATTATCCAGCTCCTTTGCCAGTTCATTGTAGGTATAACTGAAAGGGATATCATTGAAGTCGCCGCAAACGATCACGGGATAGGGAGATTCTTTTATATGCTCCAGCAACAGCTCTACCTGATGGCCACGGGCAACAAAACCTTTCTTCAGGCGACGTGCCAGATTCCGGCTTTCCTTCTTAAAGCTGCCTTCATTGCCGATGGCAGAATACGTATTCTCAATATCCTGGGATTTGATGCTCATCGACTGTAGGTGTGCCGTGTATACTCTTACCGTATCACCTTCTACATTTACATCGGCCCAGATACCCCGGTTATTATGAGACTCCCCAAACCGGATGATCCCCTTATCCACGATAGGATATTTGGAGAAGATAACGATACCGATATCTGCTTTGTTCTTATCTACATAAGACACTGAAAAAAAGCGTTGCCGGTTATAGCGGGTACCTATTTTGCTAATGGTGTTATAAGTGCTGGAGCCCCGATTGCTGTAGAACTCCTGCAGGCATATGATATCTGCAGGATGCGTGGCAACCCATTCCACCATATCCATGGAAGCCTGTGCCTCACTGCCATCCTGATCGGCATAAGCATTAAAAACGTGTGTATTAAAGCTGAGCACCTGCAGCGATTTACCACTGGGCACACTCTCCTTATTAAAATTAACTGCTACCAGGCGTTCGTAATAATTCCAGCCCAGCAGCAGCACCGACAGGGGCAGCACGAAGAGCCAGGACCTGCGGACCACCCAGTACAGCAGAAACAGAAAGTTGAGCACCAAAGCTCCCGGCAATGAAAATGCAATAAAAGCGGCAGGCCAGAACTCATACGGCGGCACTTGTAGGCACAGTACTCCCACCAACACCCAAAACACTACTGCAATGTTTAGAATGAGCCAAACCCTTCTCCTTATTTTTTTAAAAGTAGCCGCCACAAAAGCAAACTTACAAATTATGCCTTTATCTATACTATGCCTCTCGTCAGAATATCTTTTTAAACAGCTGTAAAGGCATGCAGCCCCGACAAAGCGCATATTGATTCTTGCGAACTATGATTTGCCCGGTTTTGTTATTTTATACTTGGCACCTGAAGCAACGCAACTAGTGTGTTTAACTTGTAAATAAGTATAAAATATTATTTAACTTAGCTATAGAAAACACACTGTGTTGTTTATATAATGTTTTTGTAGTAAATTTGCAGCGTTATATCCAATGAAGTGAGGGGACATAGAAGTCCCCTTCTTTATTTCCTAACCAGTAACTATGGCACTTACCGCACCAGTAATAAGAGAAATGGCGGAGGCGAGCCTCCCCGATAGTGATCTGTTTATAGTGGATGTTTCTGTGTCCTCTTCAGCGGTGCGCCCAAAGATCGTGGTGCTGGCTGACGGCGAACAGGGAATCACTATAGACCAGTGCGCCACCATCAGCCGCCGCATCAACAAAAGGATCGAGGAGGCCGAAGGCGAGGAAGTGAGTTACGTACTGGAAGTAAGCTCGCCAGGGGTGGATTTTCCACTTACGCAGCCCAAGCAGTTTAAACGCAACATTGGTCGCAGCCTGAAGGTAAAACTGCAGGACGATTCTGAAAAAGTGGGCAAACTGGAAGAAGTAACAGAAACAGGTATAAACCTGCTGGAGGAAAAGAAACAAAAAGGCAAAAAGGCAACGTATGAGCCTGTGCAAATACCTTTCGGGGAGATTGTAAAAGCAAATGTTGTAATATCTTTTAAATGATAAAATAATGAACAGTTCAGTCCTGATCGAGTCGTTCGCTGAATTTGCGAAATTCAAGAACATTGACCGTCCGACCATGATGCGCATCCTGGAGGATGTTTTCCGCACCATGATCCGCAAAAAGTGGGGTACCGACGAGAACTTTGACATCATCCTTAACGTGGAGAAAGGTGACCTTGAGATCTGGCGTAACCGTGAAATCGTGGACGACAACTCAGAGGATATCTGGGACTATGATAAGATCAGCCTTTCTGAGGCCCGTAAAATAGAGCCTGACTTTGAGGTTGGCGAGGAAGTGTCTGAAGAGATCCAACTGGAAGACTTTGGCCGCCGCGCTGTACTGACAGCACGCCAGACCCTGATCCAGCGTATCAAGGACATGGAGAAGGAATTACTTTTCCAGAAGTATAAGGACCAGGTAGGTGAGATCATCTCTGGTGAAGTATACCAGGTTTGGAACCGTGAAGTGTTGTTACTTGATCAGGAAGAAAACGAACTGCTTATCCCGAAAGGCGAGCAGATACCAAAAGACCGTTATCGTAAAGGTGATGTAGTTCGTGCGGTAGTGCAGCGTGTGGAGATCGTAAACGGTAACCCGAAGATCATTCTTTCCCGTACCTCTCCTACTTTCCTGGAGCGTTTATTCGAAAACGAGGTGCCGGAGATCTTTGATGGCCTGATCGCTATAAAGAAAATTGTTCGTGAGCCAGGTGAGCGCGCTAAAGTAGCCGTAGAATCTTTCGATGACCGCATTGACCCGGTGGGTGCCTGCGTTGGTATGAAGGGTTCGCGTATCCATAGCATTGTGCGTGAACTGGAGAACGAGAACATTGACGTAATTAATTATACAGATAACCTGGAGCTTTACATTCAGCGTGCGCTTAGCCCGGCTAAGATCAGCAGCATGAAAATAGACGAAGAAACAGGACGCGTATCTGTGTTCCTGAAGCCTGACCAGGTATCACTGGCAATTGGTAAGGGAGGCCAGAACATCAAGCTTGCCAGTAAGCTGGTGGATATGGAGATCGATGTATTCCGTGAGTCTGAATCATATGAAGAAGATATCAGCCTGGAAGAATTCACAGATGAGATCGAAGACTGGGTAATTGCAGAATTAAGGCGCATCGGCCTCGATACAGCAAAAAGCGTATTGGCAGTAAGTAAAGAAGATCTGCTTCGCCGCACTGAGTTGGAAGAGGAAACGATTGAAGATGTGCTTTCCGTTCTTCGTGAAGAGCTAGAGGAAGAAGAAGACAATCAATAGTTGTTAGTTCTGCTCTGTTAGTATAATTTTGAAAAAGATTTATTAACAGAGCAGAATACATTATCTGGCAAGGCAGCTATACTTAACATTAGAATTAAAAAGACAGCATATTAGAACAACATGGCAGAAGAAAAAACAAGGAGGCTTAAACAAGTTGCGACTACGTTAAACATTGGTACATCTACCATTGTAGACTACCTCTCTGCTAAGGGTTTTGACGTGGAGAACAAGCCTACGTCTAAAATCACAGCGGAGCAGTTCGGTATGCTGGCTAAAGAATTCGCGTCCTCTATGCAGGACAAGCAAGAAGCCGAGGAGCTGAACATCGGAAAGAAACCGCAGAGCAATCAGGTTGTCGAGTCAGAGTCTCAGCCGGAAGTTAAGAAAGCAAGCGAGCCAGAGGAAGAGCTACAGATAAAAACAGTGCATCAGCCTAAGGCTGCCACTGAAGAAGTAAAGCCAGCCGAGCCTGCCAAGCCGGAAGCACCTGCCGTTGAGGCAAAACTTCCAGGCATTAAAGTGCTTGGCAAAATTGAACTGGATGCAAAAGGCCGACCGGTAGCGCAAAAGCCGGCACCTAAGCAGGAAGAAACTCCAAAGCCTGCAGAAAAGCCAGCCGAAGAGGCTCCAAAAGCCGAAGCACCGAAAGCTGAAACGCCGAAAGTAGAGGCTCCGAAAGTGGAGGCCCCTAAAGCAGAGACACCAAAAGCAGAGGAAGCTCCGAAACAAGAAGCTCCTGCTGCAGAGCAAAAACCGACAGAACCAGTGGCCGAAAAGCCAGCTGCACCGGAAGCTCCGAAAAAAGAAGAGACCCCTGCCACGCCAAAAGCAGAGGCTCCGCAACAGCCAGTTACAGAGAAACCAACTGCTGTGAAAGCAGAAACTAAAACACCGCCTGCTGCAGAGCAAGCACCTGCAACTAAAGAGCCAGCTACACCAGCTGCTCCAACTGCAGATAAAGAGAAGGAACAACCAATAGAAACGATTACAGGAAAAGCCGACCAGCTGAAGGGTCTTACTGTACTTGGTAAAATCGAATTACCTACAGAGTCCAGAAGAAAAGGATCTAAGCCGGTAGCATCTTCTGATGAGAAGAGAGGCAAAAAGAAAAAGCGTAAGCGCATTATGGTCGCAACTGAGGGTCAGCAAGGCCAGCAGGGGCAACCAGGTCAGCAACGACCACCAGGACCTCCGCAACAACTAGGAGCTCGCCCGAACGACAGAAACCAACGACCTGTTAAACCAGCAAAAGGACGCGGCAACGCACCTGCTGCCAGACCAGAGAAAAAAGAGGTTACTGATAAGGAAATCCAGGAGCAGATTAAGGCAACGCTTGCCAAGCTTAGTGGTGGTAAAGGAGGCGGTGGTAACCGTGCCAAGTATCGCCGCGAGAAACGTTCGGCTATTGCAGATGCAACAGAAGAGCGTCGTATGGCTGAGCAGGCAGAGTCTAAGACACTGCGTGTAACGGAATTCGTATCTGCCAACGACCTTGCTTCCCTGATGGATGTGAGTGTAAACGAGGTAATCAAGGTGTGTATGCAACTTGGTATGTTCGTTTCCATCAACCAGCGTCTGGATGCTGAGGCCATCACCATTATTGCGGATGAGTTTGGCTACGATGTAGACTTCATCACTTCTGAAGAAGAGCAGGGACTGGAGGATATAGTAGAGGAAAATGAGGAAGACCTTGCTGAGCGAGCACCGATCGTAACGATCATGGGTCACGTTGACCACGGTAAAACTTCCTTACTGGACTACATCCGTAACGCAAACGTTACTGCCGGTGAAGCCGGTGGTATCACACAGCACATTGGTGCTTATAAAGTAAAAACTGAAAGCGGCCGTAACATTACCTTCCTGGATACGCCGGGTCACGAAGCCTTTACGGCCATGCGTGCCCGTGGTGCCAAGGTAACGGACGTTGTAATTATAGTAGTAGCCGCAGACGACGCTGTGATGCCTCAAACAAAAGAGGCAATCAACCACGCACAGGCAGCAGGTGTACCTATTATCATTGCAATCAACAAAGTTGATAAGCCTGCAGCCAACCCGGATAAAATCCGTGATGAACTTTCTCAGATGAATATCCTGGTGGAAGAATGGGGTGGTAAGTACCAGTCACAGGAAGTTTCTGCTAAGTCAGGACTTGGTGTGGAAGACCTTTTGGAAAAGGTACTGCTTGAATCAGAACTACTAGAACTTAAAGCAAACCCTGACCGTCAGGCAATAGGTACTGTTATCGAAGCCTCCCTGGACAAGGGCCGTGGTTACGTTGCTACTATGCTGGTACAGACAGGTACACTGCACATTGGAGATATCGTTTTGGCAGGCTCGCACTTCGGTAGAGTAAAAGCCATGACTGACCACCGTGGAAGGAAGATGAAAGAAGCGGGTCCATCCACACCGGTACAGCTACTTGGTTTAGATGGCGCGCCACAGGCTGGTGATAAGTTTGTTGTAATGGAATCTGAGCGCGAGGCTCGTGAAATTGCTTCTAACCGTTCGCAAATGCAGCGTGAGCAGAGTTTACGTACCCGTAAGCACATTACCCTGGATGAGATCGGACGTCGTTTGGCAATCGGTACATTTAAGGAGCTTAACGTGATCGTGAAAGGTGACGTGGATGGTTCAGTGGAAGCCTTATCGGATTCATTATTGAAGCTGTCTACTCCTGAGGTTCAGGTAAGCATCATCAACAAAGGAGTAGGTGCCATTTCAGAATCAGATGTATTGTTAGCGTCTGCTTCAGATGCCATCATCATTGGTTTCCAGGTTCGTCCTTCTCAGAATGCACGCAAACTGGCGGAGCAGGAGCAAATTGATGTGCGCCTTTACTCTATCATCTACGATGCGATCAACGAGGTGAAAGATGCCATGGAAGGTATGCTTGCTCCAACTCTGAAAGAAGAGATTGTGGGTAATGCAGAGGTTCGTGACGTGTTCAAGATCACAAAAGTTGGTACAATCGCTGGTTGTATGGTAACAGATGGTTCGATCCACAGAAACTCGAAAGTACGTTTAGTACGAGATGGTATTGTGGTTCTGGACGGTGAGATATTAGCTCTTAAGCGCTTCAAAGATGATGTATCGGAAGTGAGACAAGGGTATGAGTGCGGTATCAGCCTTAAGAACTATAATGACATTCAGGTAGGCGATATTATTGAGGCTTACGAAGAGAAAGAAATAAAGCGCAAGCTTTAACAAAACTAAATAAAACAGAAAGCCCCGGCTACGTAAGTGGCCGGGGCTTTCTGTTTTATTATCATTACCAGTTAATTGTTGCCTTTGCTAAAGATACAGTAAGTTACTGGCTTCGTCTTTTTCTATTTTTGCGCTCGAGCTTCTTCTTATCACGCTCATGCTTTTTCATCATCTCCTTCTCCTTTTTAAGGATCTCCTTCATTCTCTTACTGTTTTTTATCCTGAGCTTATCGTAGCTTCTTTTACGGTTAGAGGTTTCTTCATACGTATTAAACCGCTTGTCGAGGCCTTCGCCTCGTTTGCCTACAGCATCTACTGTGCTCCCTTTATCCTCAACTTTGGCAGTTCCCCAATATTCATCCTTCGATTTGCTACTTTTAGAAGTAGACTGTGCATTGGCTTCAGAAAAAGCAAAGAAACAACCCAGACACAGTACCAGTAAGAATACTTTTTTCATATTAACTTGTTTGTGTTCATACTTTACAACGAAGAAAGCACGTAAAGTATACATTTTTCCCAAAACACTTAATAAAACATTAAAAGTTCAGCTATTTAAAACTATAAGAAATACCTATGCCCAGGGTTTCCTTTAACTGTAACCGCGGCCCTTTTGCATCGATCTTGTTGTCATCGTTTGTATCAATAGGCACATTGATATCGTCATCG
Source organism: Pontibacter sp. MBLB2868 (assembly GCF_051904785.1). Taxonomy (NCBI): domain Bacteria; kingdom Pseudomonadati; phylum Bacteroidota; class Cytophagia; order Cytophagales; family Hymenobacteraceae; genus Pontibacter; species Pontibacter sp. MBLB2868. Next base: position 3,414,505 of record NZ_CP196710.1, read on the forward strand.
TAGATCATGTGCAGAAACAAGCCAGCTGAAATAAGCTTGTTTACTTTAAAGTTTAACTGATTTTCCCAATTAACGTCCACATTACCAGGCTTCCGCAGATAATTCGAGAAAAGATCCAGCTTAGATTGCAAAGTGATGTTCTGCAGGATTTCTTCTTTGTAACGAACGTTGATATAGCCACCAAACTCTTTCCTGAAATGTTCTCCGGTGCCGGGGATTATATTACCCTCAATATCTGTGCTGGCTGGCTCAACACCAAAGGAGCCCCGGTCAGCCAAAGTCTGATCCTGCACAAAGGTAAATTTACCTGTAACTGGAGAGATGAATACAGACAGCTTTTTATTGGGCTTGTAGTCCATACCAAGGGAGGCCAGTACAAAAGCAGGCGAAAAGAAACTGGAAATGAGTGTGTCGCGGGAGGCAGTATAAGTAGGCGTAAGTTGTGTTTTGAGGTTCAACTGGGCCGAATAGAACCATTTTTCTGAAGCACGATGGCCATACTTCAGATTTAGCTCCAGCTTGTCATCACTTTTCTGTACACGCTGGTTCTCAAGCTTTACCAGTCCATATGTAAGATCAAGGGAATTATTCCAGGTGTTATCGCCATGCTTATAATTTGCAAACAAACCTGCCACACCCAGCACCGACACTGTATTCTGACCACCTGCGGCCCAGTTGCTGAGGCTAACCTGACTAAAATTAACTGTTCCTATTCCACCGAAATCCCAAACGCTGGTGGTGTCGGGTACCTGGTCAGTCTGAGCAAAGGCAGTCGAAGAAAAAACTAGTAAAAAAATAAATGGAAGTGGTAAAAGTGTTTTCGTAAGGTAATTCATGAAATTGAAATGATAAATACATTACACAGTAACGACTGTGCAAACTCTAAAAAGTAAGGAAACGGAAATTAAACAACCTTGTTCTCTGGGGAAGCGGCATCGTCCTTATTCTTCAGAAGATCACGGATCTCTGCCAAAAGAACTTCCTGTTTATTTATAGGAGGGGCTGGCTTAGCAGCTTCTTTTTCGCGCATGCGGTTTATGGTGCGCACCAAAAGGAAAATAGCGAAGGCAATTATCAGGAAATTAAATAAAGCCTGTATAAAATTACCATAACTAATGGCGACTGGCTCAGTAATTACCTCTCCATTTACTTCTACTGCTTCCCTGAGCACTATTTTTAGCTTGGTAAAGTCAACATTACTTACCAGCAGGCCCAACGGAGGCATAATTACATCTTTTACTAATGAGTTCGTTACTCCACTAAAGGCTGCTCCGATAACGACACCAACTGCCAGGTCGATTACGTTGCCCTTCACAGCAAATTTTTTGAACTCAGAAAATAAACTCATATAAATTATTTAAAAGTGAAACATAACACAAAACTAACGTTATCTGTTTTAGAGAGGTGGCTATCGCAGTTCCCCACACCTTGTGCTTCCGGTGCCTTACTAAATTGCTGCTAAAGGATTTAATGAAATCACTATATTTGTGACAGAAATCAAGAAAACAAAAAGAGCTAAATAAATATGGCTGCATACGAGAACCTGTTGCTTGAATTAAATAATGGTATCCTGACCATCACGATAAACAGAGCTGATAAGCTTAATGCTTTAAATATCGACACAATCAGGGAAATAAAAAACGCTATCCAGCAAGTATATGATGATGCCGATGTAAAAGGTGCCATTTTTACGGGGGCAGGCCCGAAAGCGTTTGTAGCCGGCGCTGACATTTCTGAGATAGCTGAGCTGAGTGAAGTAAACGCCCGTAGTTTTGCTGAACGGGGCCAGGAAGTATTTGCCATGATCGAGCGTTGTAATAAACCTGTTCTAGCTGCCGTAAATGGCTTTGCGCTTGGCGGTGGCTGTGAACTGGCAATGGCCTGCCACATGCGTGTAGCCAGCGACAACGCCCGCTTCGGACAGCCCGAAGTTAACCTCGGTGTAATTCCAGGCTATGGTGGCACACAGCGCATGACGCAGTTAATTGGCAAAGGAAAAGCCATGGAACTGATGATGACCGGAGACATGATCTCGGCTGAAGAGGCCCGCGCTTTAGGGCTGGTGAACCATGTGGTGCCACAGGAAGACCTGATGCCGAAATGCATGGAGTTGATGGAAAAAATCATGACGAAGGCACCTTTAGCCATTGGTTTGGTAATAGAGTGTGTAAACGCTGTTTTTAATAAAGACGAGAATGGTTACCAGACAGAAGCTAACTCTTTTGCCCGCTGCTGCACGTCAGAAGACTTTGTAGAAGGAACCAACGCGTTTCTTGAGAAGCGCAAGCCAGCCTTTAAAGGTATCTGATTTTCTCCCCACCCGACCCTCAAAACCTATGAGTATAGCCAAGAAATTGGTCGGGCAGACTGCTGCCTATGGTTTAAGCAGTATTGTTGGCAGAGCCCTTAACTACCTGCTTGTCCCTATTTATACCGCCGTGTTCCTTCCGGAGGAATACGGTGTGGTTTCGTACCTGTATGCCTTTGTGGCTTTCTTCAACATCCTGTACACCTACGGAATGGAGACAGCCTTTTTCAGGTTTGCCAACAAAACCGGGGCAGACCAGAAGAAGCTGTACAACGAAGTGCTAAGCATCATTCTGTGCAGCAGCATATTGTTTTCTGGCATCATCATACTCGCATCAGGGGCAATAGCAGACTACATTGGTTATCCGGAGCAGCAAAAGTATATAATATGGCTGGCGATCATACTTGCCGTTGATGCCATAGTCTCTATCCCTTTTGCCTGGCTCAGGCTTCAGAACAAAGCGGTCAAGTTCGCATCCGTCAAACTTGCCAACATACTTCTTACGGTGGGGGCTAATATGTTCTTCCTGGTGCTTTGCCGTGATATTTACCAGGGCGAATACCTGCAAAGCCTAAGACCATTGGTCACCCGGGTCTATAATCCTGCATTTGGTATTGGTTATATCTTCCTGATAAATTTAATAGCCAATGGCATGCTGATACCAATGCTCTGGAAAGAGTTTTCGCTTTTCCGGTTTGAGTTGAACAAAGAGCTGTTACGGCCAATGCTGGTGTATGCTTACCCCCTGCTGTTTATGGGGTTGGCAGGCATGGTAAACGAGGTGATAGACAGGATCCTGCTGGAGGAGTGGCTACCTGAAAATTTCTACCCGGGTATGAGTAACATGGCGGCCGTTGGAATTTACAGTGCCTGCTATAAACTTTCCATATTTATGACGCTGGCAATACAGGCTTTCAGGTACGCGGCAGAGCCATTCTTTTTCTCACAGGCGGAGGACAAGAACTCTCCAAACACCTTTGCGATGGTAATGAAATGGTTTGTGCTTGCATGTGCCCTTATATTTGTTTTCATATCTGTTAACCTCGAAGACTTTGCCCATCTGTTGCGTAGCGAGTCTTATAGAACCGGTATTCTGGTTGTACCTGTGCTGCTACTGGCAAATTTATTCCTGGGGGTTTACTACAACCTATCAGTATGGTTTAAGTTAACGGACAAAACGAAATTCGGGACTTACATCAGCTTTGGCGGTGCAGCTGTCACTATTGTTTTTAACCTGCTGCTTATACCTGTGCTCGGATACATGGGCTCTGCCATTGCCACTTTTATCTGTTACTTCAGCATGGCCCTGGTAAGCTATCTTTTAGGAAACCATCATTACCCTATCCCATACCCTGTTAAAACCATTATAGGCTATATACTTTTAGCAATTGCGCTTGTATGGTTGGCATTAGGCATAGAAATTCCTAACTTCTGGCTGCGTCATGCGTTTCATTTGGCAGTAACCGCTACTTTCCCGGTTGTGATCTGGCTGAAAGAACGCCCGCGCTTCCTTAAATTTTAATCTTTATTTACAGAAGATGAACAACAAGAATGCAGTGGTTAACGTCATTAACCAATCTAAACACGCGCTTCCATCTTACCAGACCTTGCAGGCCGCCGGCATGGACCTAAGGGCAAATCTGGAGGTACCTGTTACACTTAAACCCTTACAGCGTGCTTTGTTACCTACCGGCCTGTTCATTGAGCTGCCTGAAGGACATGAGGCACAGATTCGTCCGCGTAGCGGGCTGGCTTATAAGCATGGCATTTCCATTGTAAATAGTCCGGGCACGATAGATGCCGATTACCGTGGAGAGATTAAAGTGCTGCTTGTTAACTTATCTGACCAGGATTTTGTGGTTGAAGATGGGGAACGGATTGCACAAATGGTGGTTGCTAAGTATGAGCGCATCGAATGGGCAGAAGCACAAATGTTGTCAGATACCGATCGTGGTGCAGGAGGCTATGGAAGCACAGGCACTAAATAAGCTTGACGTTCAGTTTTAAAAACTGCTCTCCCTTAGATCAACAAGGAATTAAATACTTGATACAACTGTGGTAAAGGCCGCAGTTATAACTTAAAATTAAAAAATTAGCTATGAGGATAATCATACCGATGGCAGGTATGGGTAAGCGAATGCGCCCACACACACTAACAGTTCCAAAACCGCTGATTCCTATCGCGGGCAAACCAATTGTGCAGCGCCTGGTAGAGGACATTGCCAAAGTTTGCCAGGAACCCATCGAAGAGGTAGCATTCATTATTGGCCACTTTGGCGAAGAAGTGGAGAAAGACCTGATCAATATTGCAGAAAAAGTTGGTGCCAAAGGCAGCATCCATTACCAGGAAGAAGCACTGGGCACAGCTCATGCTATACTTTGTGCAAAAGATGCCCTTAAGGGTAAAGTAGTGGTTGCCTTTGCGGACACACTTTTCAAGGCAGACTTCCAGCTTGACACAAATGCAGATGGAACAATCTGGGTACAACGTGTAGATGACCCGCGCCCGTTCGGTGTTATAAAACTAAACGACAAGAACGAGATTACTGACTTTATAGAGAAACCTCAGGAGTTTGTATCTGATCTGGCTATTATCGGCATTTACTATTTCCGTGACGGAGCGTATCTGCGTGAAGAGTTACAGTACCTGCTTGATAACGACATAAAGGATAAAGGCGAGTACCAGTTGACCAACGCGCTGGAGAACATGAAGAACAAAGGCACGAAATTTATTCCTGCCGTGATCTCAGAATGGCTAGACTGCGGAAATAAAAACGCAACTGTTTATACTAATCAACGCTATTTAGAGTATATAAAGAATGAGGAAGGCTTAGTTGCCTCGTCGGCAAAGCTTGAGAATGCGGTGATCATCCCTCCGGTGTACATTGGTGAAAATGCCCAGATTACAAATTCAGTGATCGGGCCACACGTTTCAATCGGAAACGGCACTGTTGTATCTGATTCAGTGGTGAGTAACTCTATTATCCAGGAGAACACCAACCTTAAAAACGGCAACATTGCAAACTCAATGCTAGGCAATTTTGTTGTATATGAGGGCCGCCCATCTGATCTCAGCCTAGGCGACTACAATACGCTTATAGATTAGACTACCATGACCATTTTCAGAAATATTCTCCTAGCCGCATGCTGCATGGTTTTGCTCGTAGCAGGGGAAGCAAACGCACAATCTGCAAAGAAAAAAGCTAAAGCTCAAAAAGAGGCCGCCGCGGCTACTACCCAGTACACGCAGCAGCCTACGGAGCAGGAACAGCAGATAAGTGAGGCGTTATTTCTGGATGGGATGAAATATTTTATGCTGGAGGACTATCAACAAGCCCTCCAGCTTTTTCAAAAAGCCTATACAATTACACCCGGCAATGCCGGCTTAAATTACAAACTTGCCGAAACATACCTGGTGCTTAAAGACCCGAAAGCAGCCATGCCTTTTGCACAGGCTGCCGTGTCATTGGATACCAAAAATGCTTATTATTACCTCCTGTTAGCCCAGCTTAACACGGAGCAAAAACAGTATGATGCCGCTGCCCAGGCTTATAACGACCTGCTTCGCAACGTGCCCGGTTCAGAAGAATACCTGTTCAACCTTGCTGACCTATACTTATCACAGTCCCGCTATGATGATGCGCTTAAAACGTATGAGCGTATTGAAAAGCAGTTTGGAGAACTGGAGCAGTTGTCGGTAAGCCGGCAGCAGATATACCTTCGCCAGAAAAACATGGACAAAGCCATACAGGAAGGTGAAAAGCTAATGGCTGCCAACCCTGCAGAGGTTCGTTATTTTTTAGCACAGGCAGAACTGTATAATGCTACCAAGAAAACAGACCAGGCGATAGCTACAATTGAAAAGGCGCTTCGCATTGAACCGAATAACCCCTTTGCCCACCTGATGCTTTCTGACCTCAGCCGCCAGAAAGGAGATATGAAGGAAGCTGAACAGCAGGTAAAAATTGCGTTTTCAAGCCCCGAACTGGATATCGATACGAAAGTGCGTATTCTGGTTGATTTTATTCGCCAGTTGCCAAACCCCGAAATTGAAGATGTGTCGCTGGAGCTTGTTGATCTGACAATCGCCAATCACCCGGAGGAGGCTAAGGCATACGCCGTAGCCGGTGACCTGCAAACCATAGTTGGTAAGAAACAGAAAGCCCGTAACAACTATTTAAAAGCTGTTAAGCTTGATGATTCCCACTTCAAGATCTGGCAGCAGATTGTACTGTTAGACGCAGAGCTATCTCAGGCCGACTCTATGGTGATACACTCAGAACAGGCACTGGAACTGTTCCCGAACCAGGCAGTTTTCTGGTTTTACAACGGCACAGGTCACATGATCGAGAAAAACTACGCCAAGGCTGTGAAGGCTTTGGAGTATGGCAAGCGCTTGTCAGCCAACGAGACAGAACTGGTTACTCAATTTAATTTACAGCTCGGCGACAGCTATAATTCTTTAAAGGATTATGCAAAATCTGACCAGGCATATGATGCAGTACTTGCCGTAGATGCAGATAATGAGCATGTGCTTAATAATTACAGCTATTTTCTGTCGTTGCGCAACGAGAACATGCCAAAGGCCAAGGAAATGTCTGAGCGCCTTGTAAAACAACATCCCAATAACCCCACTTACCTGGATACCTATGCATGGGTACTTTACAAACTCGGCGAATACACCGAAGCACGAAAGTACCTGGAGCAGGCAGTTGCCATTTCGGATGATGCTACTATTGTAGAGCATTATGGCGATGTACTGTTCAAGCTAGGTAAAAAAGAAGAAGCCGTGAGCCAGTGGCAAAAAGCCAAATTAAAGGGCGAAGCATCGGCTTTTATCGACAGGAAAATCAAAGACAAAAAACTTTATGAGTAAACACCTTTTGCTCTGCCTCTGCACGCTGATCATGCTGGCAAGCTGCAAAAAAGAGACTATACCCACTACGGCATCTGAAGCCACTGCCACGGTAGGTCGTGTTACGGTAAATAACCTGGATTTTAACTACCTCAGCTCTAAAGGCCAGATCACTTTTAACGACAAGAACGATAACCTTTCATCCGGCATTTCGCTGCGCATAAAAAAGGACAGCGTAATCTGGGTGTCAGTGCAACCAGGCCTTGGGATCGAGGCTGCACGCATGATGCTAACGCAGGACTCTGTCTATATGATCAATCGGCTTCATAAAGAATATGTTGCCACTGATTACCGTTTTCTGCGAAGCAAGCTGAACGTGGACGTGGATTTCGAAGTGCTGCAAGCCATACTCTTAGGAAACTACCAATCAGAAGGTACCGAGAAAGTGATGGACGAGGGCAATATGCAGCACATACAGCAGGCCCGGGAAAACCTCCTCTTCAATTACTTCATCGGACTCCAGAATAACAAACTCCAGCAACTGAACGTGCAGGACAAAAATACGAGCAACACAATCACGGTAAAGTATAACAGTTTCGGAGATATTGGAGTTGTTCCGTTTGCACATGCCATGGCTGCACAGGTTTTGCAAAAAGGCGAGGTTACAGATTTCACACTAAAGCACACCCGCGTATCCGTTACGGATGAGGAATTGCAGTTTCCTTTCACTGTACCTTCCGATTATAAGCACCTAACTTTTAATTAAATCAGGAGGTCCGTTGGTTCTTCATTTATAGTTTTAGCATATTTGTAAACTAAGTGTAGACCAACCGATAGTTTGATGAAGGCCCTTTACAGATTCGCCTTTTTCCTGCTCCTACTGTCATTGCCTCTGGCCACCGTGGCTCAGAAACAAAAATCAAAGGCACAACTGGAGAGAGAGAAAAAGGAAAACCTTAAACGTATTAAGCAGGCAAACCAGATCTTGCAACAAACCAAGAAGAAGAAAGAAGCTTCTATTGGTCAGCTTACTGCTATCAAGGAAAAGATTGATGTCCAGAAAGGTGTTATAAAAAATATTTCCAAAGAGATTACCTTTATCGAATCTGATGTACAACAAACAGAGGGTATAGTAGGTGCACTGCAGAATGACCTGGAAAAGCTGAAAGCCGAGTATGCCACCATGGTGTATGCCGCTTCTAAAACGGCTAACAGCTATAACAAACTGATGTTTCTTTTCGCGTCTGACTCATTTAACCAGTTAGTAATGCGCCTGCGTTACCTGCAGCAGTATTCTGAAGCCCGCAAGCAACAGGTAGAGCAGATTAACAAGGTCCAAACCGTGTTAAACGGACAGCTTCAGGTGCTTGAGTCCAAGAAAAAAAAGAAAGAAAATCTATTAAGCAAGCAGTTGGCGGAGAGCAACAACCTTCAAAACCTGAAAGTACAGCAGGACAGTGTTATTTCGCGCCTTAGTAAGCAGGAATCAGATTTAAAGAAGGAAGTTGACCAACGCCAGCAAGCCGTTAAGAAACTAGATAAACTGATTGCAGACATCGTACGCGAAGAAATAGCCCGTGCCGCAAGAGCTGCCCGGGAGGCCGGCAAAAAGTCCAGTGGCAGCACGAGCAAAATGACTTTAACTCCGGAGGCTGCCCTCATCTCATCTTCCTTTGCCGGTAACAAGGGTCGTTTTGCATGGCCGGTTGAACGAGGATTTATCTCTCAGAAGTTTGGCCGCCATAATCACCCTGTGTTAAAGGGTGTAATTGTAGAAAACCGTGGTATTGATATCCAAACTGCTGCAGGCGCAACTGCCAGGGCGATATTTGAAGGAAAAGTATTAACGGTAGCCAGCGTACCGGGCATGAACAACATCGTGATGGTACAACATGGAGAATATTTTACGGTGTATGCCAAGTTAAAATCTGTGAGCGTAACCACAGGACAAACAGTGAAGGTAAATGAACCTATTGGTACCATTTATACTGACACAGATGGCACAACTGAACTCCAGTTCCAAATTTGGAAAAACAGCTCAAACATGAATCCTGAAACCTGGTTGAAAAGGAAGTAAGACTTGATTTTGTTACACTATAAAAAAGGCCACCAGAAGCGAGTTCTGGTGGCCTTTTTTATTAGCATATATCTTTTAAAATAGCTCTAAAACAAAAAAACACCCTACAGTGCAGGGTGCCTTTCCAAGCTATGAAAACAAACTTAATATTTTATATGAAAGCAGCCGGTCTGGTTTCCAGTTTACGCTGCCGTTATAATCTTTAATCAATGTACAACCTTATTTTTAAATGTACAAACAATTAACATATGTACACTTATCACAAATAATAGATAGCTATACTACTATTTATAAATTTTGTTGCATCGCTAACCTGCTTTTATTTAAAGATGCGGGTTTCCACAATAAGGTTGCGTCAAAGGTTGATAAAAAGCGGCGTTTCCGCTATGTTTGAGACTCAATTCAGTAATTAATTACTGCTGCTGTCTGCCTTTGCATTTTTACATAGTCAAGTTTGGTGCCAAAAACACAAAAAATTATAACCAACTGATTCACAAAGCACAATCAAGTTTGCAAGTTTTTATTTTTCCCAAAATTGGATTCGTTTTAATCCAATAATCCCAATTTGAAAAACAGCAACTCTATATACATGTTCCTGTTGCATTACTATATAACTTTTGTTTACGAGAACAACAGCCATTGGTAACTTTTAAAACGGAAAGTATAATTACCAAAAGAAATCTGGAACGGTAGTGGCTTCGTAACTATCTAACCAACATTAGACACATATTAAACTTATCTGTGTTGTTGTGGGTTTAATTAAAATATAAACTCTAATTTTGTAGCATACATTTTAAAATTTAAGAACATGGTTTTAACTAACATTTTCTTGTTTCTTGGTGGCCTTGGAGGCACAGAGGTTCTACTTATCCTTTTTGCCATCTTATTACTTTTCGGCGCTAAGCGTATCCCGGAACTAGCAAAAGGCCTTGGTCGCGGTATCAGAGAGTTTAAAGATGCCACCAAAGAAGTAAAGAATGAGATCGAGTCTTCTGTTAAAGACGACACTCACTCAAAGTAATTCTTATTTCCTAAGCGTATTATAAGGTTATGTACTTTGGTACAATTTTCCTCTTCCTGGGAGACCTGGGGGGCGGAGAGATGCTGGTTATTTTAACAGCAGTCCTTTTATTGTTCGGGGCAGACAGAATTCCTGGTATTGCCCGATCCTTTGGTCGCGGTATCAGGGAATTTAAAGATGCCACGAACGAAATTAAAAATGAACTAGAACGTTCTATCGAAGACGACAAGAAGTCAAACTAGATTGAAACAGTATAATTCGCTAAACGACATCCGCACTGCTATTACCACCGCCCAACTTACGTGCCGCAAACTGGTAGAGCACTATATCCACAATATTCAGGAACAAGCCGAGCTGAACGCTTTTTTAGAAGTGTTTGAACAAGAAGCGTTCACGCAGGCTGACATTGTAGATCATAAGATCGCAAATGGCACAGCCGGTAAGCTGGCTGGCATGGTGATCGGCATCAAAGATGTACTTGCTTTTGAAGGACACAGCCTGCAGGCATCCAGTCAGATACTGAATGGCTTTAAGTCGTTGTACACAGCTACGGCTGTTCAGCGCCTTTTGGCTGAAGATGCGATCATCATAGGCCGGCAGAACTGCGACGAGTTTGCCATGGGGGCATCTAACGAAAACTCTTCGTTTGGCCCCGTGCGCAACGCTGACGATCACAGTCGTGTGCCAGGAGGTTCTTCAGGCGGTTCGGCAGTAGCAGTACAAGCTGACCTGTGTTTAGCCTCCATTGGTTCTGACACAGGTGGTTCCGTACGGCAGCCGGCTTCCTTTTGTGGAATTGTAGGCTTAAAGCCTACCTATTCACGTATCTCGCGCTACGGGTTAATTGCTTATGCGTCTTCTTTTGACCAAATAGGTATCATGACCAAAAGTGTTGCCGACGCAGCTCTTTTACTGGAAGTGATGGCTGGTAAAGATGAGTATGACAGCACCGTGAGCCAGCGTGAAGTGCCAGCTTATAGTGAGTTATTACAAACTGAGAAAAAGTATAAAATAGGTTACATCCGCGACTGTTTCGAAAGCGAAGGCTTAGATACAGAAGTAAAAGACGCCATACTGGGTGTAAAGGATTTGCTTAAAGATGCCGGACATCAGGTAGAGGCAGTGGAGTTCCCATACCTGGATTTCATTGTTCCTACTTATTATATCCTGACAACGGCAGAAGCAAGTTCTAACCTGGGCCGCTATGACGGGGTAAAATATGGCTTCCGCTCAGACAATGCCACTGACCTTACATCGTTGTATAAAAAGACAAGAGCCGAGGGCTTTGGGCTTGAAGTACAGCGTCGTATTATGCTTGGCACCTTTGTATTAAGCGCCGACTATTATGATGCTTATTACACTAAGGCTCAGAAAGTGAGACGACTGATAAAAGAGAAGACGGACGAATTGCTTCAACAATATGATTTTCTTATCTTGCCTACTGCTCCTACTACAGCATTTAAGATAGGAGAAAATACAGCAAATCCGTTGGCTATGTATTTGGCCGATATCTTTACAGTTCAGGCCTCGCTTGCGGGTGTACCGGCGATATCTATTCCGGTTGCTCGGGATGCCAACGGCCTTTCCATCGGGTTGCAGCTAATGACCCGCTCATTTGAGGAAGCAGCTTTGCTTGCATTCTCAAATTACATCTTGGATAAGATAACCGTTGAAGTATAAAGTGACATGACTTACACCAAACTCATTGCAGTGTTGGCGGCTATAGCCGGTAGCTTTGGGGCCATATGTGCTCAAGCAACCGGCTATAGCCATTTTTCTGACAAGCCTATTGCAGAAGACACACTCAAGGCCCGACTCGACACCATAGTACTTTCTCCTGACGAGTTGGCCCTCCTTGTTGAATATATCCCCAACGAACCTAATGAGGTTATTCAGGATAGGCTAAGCTGTATTGAGTCGGAGATCCCCCTGGTGTTCAACAACTTTGTGAGGAGTCACATTGATTATTTCACGATCCGGAACAGGAAGTATACGCGCATGGTGCTCTCAAGGCAAAATGTATACTTCCCGCTATTCGAGAAATACCTGCAGAAATACAACATGCCCCAGGAGCTAAAGTACCTTGCTGTTGTAGAGTCTGGTTTAAAGCCAACGGCTAAATCACCTGCAGCTGCGGTAGGCTTGTGGCAATTCATAAAATCCACAGGTAAAGAGTATGGGCTGGAGCAGAACCAGTATGTTGATGAGCGCATGGACCCTGAGAAGTCCACTGATGCTGCCCTACGTTTTCTGCGCCGTTTACACAATACCTATGGAGATTGGGAACTTGCAATGGCAGCCTACAATTGCGGGCCGGGCAACGTTAACAAAGCTATCCGGAAAGCCGGTGGTGGACAGAAGACTTTTTGGGAAATTTTCCCATACCTGCCGCGTGAGACGCGCAGTTATGTACCAAACATGACAGCCGTGATCTATGCTATGAATTATGCCACAGAGCATAACATTTTCTCCGACTCTATTCTCTACGAACCTAAAGTTGCGCACCTGGAAGTAACGAAAGCAGTAGACCTGGATAAGCTGGCACAGGAACTCCATATAACGCCGGAAGAGTTGATGGCCTTGAACCCCGAACTACAAAAAAGGGAGATACCGGAGCACATGCGCAATTATAAGCTTCGCATACCTGCCCAGCGTGCAGCTTTGCTTGCTTCCTCAAACGATAAAGAGTGTATTCTTTTAGCAGCAGCCCCTGTTGCTGCCCCTCTTCCTGAACCTGAACCAGCAAAGACGCAAGTGCTGTTGGCAGCAGCTAAATCGGAAAAAGAGCCTGAGCAGGTCAAAACACCCGCTCCTGATACCAACATCTCTGAAAAGATAGTTTACAAGGTACAACGTGGAGACAACCTTACATCCATTGCCAATAAACACAACGTAACTATCGAGCAAATAAAAGAGTGGAATGACCTTAAAGCAAGTAAGATCAAGTATGATCAGCATTTGGTTATAATGCAACCAAGCGGTAAACAGACAACAGCCTTGTTAGCTTCTAACCAGGAAACAGAGCCCTCTAAGAAAACAGCTACTAAAGCCGCTTCAAATAAAATAGTACAGCCTGAACAGTTGATCTACCATGTTCAGCCAGGAGATACTTTGTGGAATATATCGCAGCGTTACAATGGTATAACCGTTGAGCAGATCAAGAAACTAAATAAACTAAGAACAAACGAAATCAAGCCAGGGCAAAAACTTATTCTTAGCTAAGGTCTGGCATACTGACCCGTCCTAAAATAAGTTGACAGGTTTTACGATAATTTTAGAAAACCTGTGGGCCTTGGCTCACAGGTTTTTTCATGTACCTGCTGTGGTGTGAGCATCTTCAGGCTCAGGTGAGGCCTTCGGGTGTTGTAGCTTTCCACTGCCTGTTTTACGAGCACATCCAGTTCCTGTCTGGTATTACAGGGGTAAATCAGGAACTCCTCTTTGAGTATGCCGTTCATGCGTTCAGCCAGTGCATTCTGGTAGCAGTCATACCCATCGGTCATGGAAGGCTGGATACTGTGCTTTTGCAGGATGCGCTGGTAGTGCTGCGAGCAGTACTGCAGCCCGCGGTCCGAGTGGTGGATGAGCGGCAAAGTCGTCTTGCGTTCCTTCACAGCCATCTTCAGGGCCTTGCCCACACTCTCGGCGCTCAGGTCGTCGCTCAGGGCATAGCCCATGATGCGGCGGCTGAAGGCATCGGTGACCAGCGAGAGGTAATGGGTGCGCTGCCGGCTTTTGACATACGTGATGTCAGAGACAAACACCTGCTCTGCCCGCTCTACGGCCAGCTCTTTCACCAGATTGGGGTATTTCCTGAGCCAGTGTTTGGAGTGGGTGGTTTTGGTGTAGCTGCGGCGGGGGGCGATAAGCAGGTGCTCTGTGCGCAGATAAGCAAACAGCCCGTCACGGCCCAGCTTGACGCCTTGCTCCTGCAACTGTGCCGAGAGCAGGTAGTGGAGCTTGCGCGTGCCCACCCGGGGCAGCTGCCGGCGCACTTCCTCCACCAGTTCCCTGACAGGGGCCAGCTGTGCTGTGCGCCTGGTTTGCCGCGCCCTCAGCTGGTAGAGCGATTGCCTGCTGCACCCGAACAAAGAAGAGAGACGCGACAGGCTCACGCTTTTCTCTTTCTGGAAGAACCACATTGTCCGGGTAAGGGCTTTTTTGAAAAACCAGTGCCAAGCTGCTGGTCAATGTCCTCTACCATCTTCTCGAGAACCTGCCTGCGGAGACGTTCATCAGAGAGTTCGCGCTCCAGGCGCTTGATCTTTTGGGCGGGTGTTTCGGCTTCTTTCATACGTGTGTGTATAACGGGATAACGCCAATCCAGCCGCCCGTGTTTTCTGAGCCACACCAGCACCGTGGAGCGCCCCTGGATCCCGTAATGGCGCTGGGCCTGCTTGTAGGTCAGCTCGCCTTCTTCTACCTGTCTGACAACAGCCAGTTTAAAGCCTAGCGGATAATCACGACTGCTGCGTCTGCTGCAACCTGTTTCTTCTTTTCCTTGCATAAGTCTAAATAGTGTCAACTTATTCTAGGACGACTCATACAAAATAAAAAGGGCACCTTATACAGGGTGCCCTTTTTATTTTAATCCACTACCCTCAGGAGGGGCTTTAAAGCAAAACCACACTAAAAATTTACATTTTCTGCTTTGCAATGCATTAAGAGCGACTATCTTTGAAGGTTCAGTTTTGGATTAACGCTAAATTCTTATGAAATTGGTCTTTAGCCAGATGTATATGGTTAAAAACCACGGAAAATGTTAGCCAGGCTGTGTCCGAGTAAAACAAACAACAACGCATACCATGATTAAAGTTAACAGAGAGGATGCCCTGAATTACCATATGCAAGGGCAGCCAGGGAAGATTGAAGTAGTGCCAACCAAGATGTTAAGCACGCAGCATGACCTTGCACTGGCATATTCTCCCGGAGTAGCAGAGCCTTGCAAAGAAATCTACGCAGATAAAGACAATGTATATAAATATACTGCCAAAGGAAACCTGGTAGGTGTTATCTCTAACGGGACAGCCGTACTTGGCCTGGGCAATATAGGCCCGGACGCTTCTAAACCTGTTATGGAGGGAAAAGGTGTACTGTTCAAGAAATTTGCAGGTATTGATGTGTTCGACATTGAGATAGATTGTAACGATCCGGAGGAATTTATACGGATTGTGAAATCACTGGAACCAACTTTTGGTGGAATCAACCTGGAGGACATCAAAGCGCCGGAAAGCTTTAAGATAGAAAATGCGCTGAAAGAGCAGATGAATATCCCGCTGATGCATGATGACCAGCACGGGACTGCCATTATCTCGGCGGCGGCACTTTTAAATGCCCTGGAGCTGACAGGTAAAAAGATTGAGGAGATCCAGATGGTGATGAACGGTGCAGGAGCTGCCGCCATTGCCTGCGCCAAGTTATATGTGGCCCTGGGCGTGAAAATGGATAACATTGTTATGTTCGATAAAGAGGGCATCATTCGCCCGGAACGTAACGACCTGGATATTTACAAAGCGCAATTCGTGACTATGCGCAAGATCGATACGCTCGAAGATGCCATGCGCGATGCGGACGTGTTTGTAGGTCTGTCGGCAGGAAATGTATTGCCGGCAGAGTATGTAAAACTGATGGCTCCCGATCCGATCATTTTCGCTTTGGCGAACCCGGATCCGGAAATACCTTACGATGTGGCAATGTCTATCCGTGAGGACCTGATCATGGCAACCGGCCGCTCTGACCATCCGAACCAGGTGAATAACGTACTTGGATTCCCTTATATTTTCAGGGGCGCCCTTGATGTGCGTGCCACTGAAATTAATGAGGCAATGAAATTGGCCGCAGTGCATTCCTTAGCCGAATTAGCCAAGGAAACAGTACCTGATATGGTACACAAAGCCTACGGCGACAACACGATCACTTTCGGGCGCTTCTACCTGATCCCAAAACCACTGGACCCGCGCCTGATCACTACGGTGTCGCCAGCTGTGGCAAGAGCAGCCATGGAGAGCGGTGTTGCGCGTTTACCAATCACCAATTGGGAGCTGTATGAGCAAGAGCTACAGGAGCGGGTTGGCGCTGACCAGAAGCTGATGACGCGCATCACAAACCAGGCAAAGAAAAACCCGAAAACGGTAGTATTTGCAGAGGCCGACAATTACAAGATATTAAAGGCAGCTCAAACGGTAAATGACCAGCGCATAGCAAACCCTATACTATTAGGTAACAAAAAACGCATACAGGCTATTATTGAGGAAAATAACCTGACTCTGGATGGTGTCACCATCATTGATCCGTTTGAGGAAGATGCCAAACGCGAGGAGTATGCCCAAATGCTCTATATAAAGCGCCAGCGTAAAGGCCTTACCCTTTTTGATGCCCGTCGCCTGATGCGTGACCGTAACTACTTTGGTAGTATGATGCTGAATACAGGCGAAGCAGATGCCTTGATCTCTGGCTTAACACGTGACTATTCAAAAACCATTGCGCCGGCATTGCAGGTGGTGGGCGTTGAAGAAGGCATTAATAAAGTGGCGGGTATGTACATTATCCTGAATAAAAAGGAGCCGTACTTTTTTGCAGATACAACTGTAAATGTTAACCCGACAGCTGATGAGTTAGTAGATATTATTGGCCTTACAGCGCGCACTGTACGTTTCTTCGATACAGAGCCACGCGTTGCTATGCTGTCATACTCTAACTTCGGTTCAGTACAAGGCGATATTCCGAATAAAGGTGCTGAGGCTGTACGCAAAGCAAAGGAAAAATACCCTAACTTGCTGATAGATGGTGAAATGCAGGCAAATACGGCGCTTAACCGCGAAATGCTGCGCGAGCACTACCCATTCAGCAATTTAGCAGAGAAAGGGGCTAACACACTAGTATTCCCGACGCTTACTTCCGGTAACGTGGCCTATAAGCTATTACAGGAAATGGGTGGCGCCGAAGCCATCGGACCTATCCTGATGGGAATGCGGAAGCCGGTGCATATTCTGCAATTGGGAAGTTCGATCCGTGAAATTATAAACATGGTGGCTATTGCCGTCGTAGATGCTCAGAACTATAATAATCAACATATATAGATGATAGCCTATATAGATGGCAAATTAGCTCATAAAGATCCTACCTATGTCATTATTGATGTTAATGGCATTGGGTATCAGATCAAGATCTCATTAAGTACGTATTCATCATTGCCAGCTGGCGAACGATGTAAACTGCATACATATTTAAATATAAAGGAGGATGCACACACGCTGTACGGCTTTACAACTGTCGCGGAGAAAGAGGCTTTCCTTCATTTGATTTCTATTTCAGGCGTGGGCCCCAATACGGGGCTCATGATCCTGTCTTCCCTGTCAGTGGAAGAAGTGCAGCAGGCAATTGTGAGGGAAGATGTGCGTACGATACAGAATGTAAAAGGAATAGGCGCTAAAACGGCTCAGCGCATTATACTGGAGCTAAAGGATAAACTGAAGAAGGAGGTAATGCTATCAGATGGTGTTGTACCTGCTGCTTCACACAATACAAACAGAGCGGAAGCGTTATCAGCTTTAGTTACACTTGGTTTCGCTAAAAACGTAGCCGAGAAAACGCTGGATAATATCATAAAGAGGGAGGGCGGAAGCCTGAGTGTCGAGGAACTGATAAAGTTCGCGTTAAAATCGTCTTAATAGATTATACCCAATTTGATCTGGAAAAGTAAAAAAAACAACCTGCTCCTGGCAACGGTTGCAGCTATCTCTATGCTGGCTTGGTGGTCTCAAGCGGAAGAACTGCGCTCGCGGAGCAGATTTGGCTATACTATTCTACAAAATCTGCTATCTAAACAAGATACAGTAAAAAAAGATACCTCCTACATCCCTAGCCGAAGGCCTACTTTTGTGCCCTCCGACCGCCGTGGAAACCCATTCAGCACCCGTTCTTCCACCTCTCCGCTCCTGCTTGGCCAGCCTAGCAACCTGCAGTTAAATGTAGACCTGGATGATAGCCTGCAACTATATAATATCACTGAAACGATAGGTGACATAAATTATCGTCCCCCATCGTCCATGACGATGCAACAGTACTCTGAGTGGCAACAGCGTGAAGCGATCCGGAACTACTGGAGAGCCAAGTCAGCTGGCCTGGACGGGGAAAGTGTCGTAAGCAGCAACCGCCTTATCCCCAAAATATACATCAGCCCGGTATTTGATCGGATCTTCGGGGGTAACTATGTAGATATTCAGCCAAATGGAAACGTTTCGCTGAAGTTTGGCGCGCGCTTTAATCGCAACCAGAACCCAACCATCCCGCTCCGCCAGCAGCGCACCGGCGATTTTGATTTTGACCAGAACATCTCCCTTAACCTGGTAGGCAAGATTGGTGAGAAAATGCGCATCAACTTTAACTGGGATAATAATGCCAACTTCGACTTTGAGAATAACATGAAGTTGGACTACACCGGTTACGAGGAAGAGATCATCCGAAAAGTGGAAGCGGGTAATGTAAGCCTGCCGCTTAATAACTCATTGATAACGGGCGCCCAGAACCTGTTTGGTATAAAAACGCAACTGCAGTTCGGCCGCCTAGGCGTTACAACCATTGCCTCTAATGTAAGAGGCCGTAACGATGAAGTGGTGATACAGAACGGTGCGCAGAACAAGCCCTTCCAGATCCGGATAGATGAGTATGACAAAGACCGGCACTTCTTCCTGTCGCAGTTCTTCAGGGGCCGATACAATCAGGCGCTGGCAAAGCTGCCGCTGGTAAACTCAGGCATCGTTATCCGCCGCCTGGAACTGTATGTAACGAACAATAACCGCTCTACCGAAAATCTGCGCAACATGGTTGCCTACATGGATATTGGTGAAACGGACCCTTACCGCGAGCAATTTGACAAAGGCCGCCCTGCCACTGCACCGGCTGACAATGATGCTAACTCGCTTTATAGTATACTGACCAATTCTACCGCCCGCAATAATACGCAGGTAGATGAGTACCTGAGAAGCCGCGGCCTGCAAAAAGGAATTGACTTTGAGCACGTTCGTGCACGTAAGCTGGATCCGCGAGAGTATAAATTCAATCCGCAACTGGGGTACATTTCCCTGAACACGGCCCTGCTGCCGGACCAGGTGCTGGGGGTGGCTTTTGAGTATACCTATAATGGTAAGACGTACCAGGTTGGTGAGCTGATTGATAATTACCAGAACCTGGACGACCAAAAAGTTATCCAGATGAAGTTATTACGCGCAACCAACCCATCATTGCAATACCCTACCTGGGATCTGATGATGAAGAACGTGTACAGCCTTGATGCCACCCAGCTTAACCGCCAGAACTTCCAGTTACAGGTAATTTACAAAGACGATGAAACAGGCGTTGACATCACAAGCTTAAAAGAGCCAAGCCCGATCCAGAACATACCTTTGGTGGAAGTGCTCAACCTGGATAACGTAAACTCCAACAACGACAAGCCAAGCGACGGTAATTTTGACTTTTTACCGGGCATTACCGTTGACCCTGAAACAGGCCGAATATTTTTTCCAGAGGTAGAGCCTTTCGGTGATTATCTTGCCCAAAAGCTCGAAGGAAGGCCAGAGCTGATTGACCGCTATGTTTTCCAGGAGCTTTATGACCAGACCCAGACCGATGCGCAACAGAATAACGTAAAGGCCAAGTTCTTTTTGAAAGGTCGCTTCCAGGCGACCTCTACAGATGAGATCATACTTCCTGGTTTCAGAATTGCCGAAGGCTCTGTTGTAGTTTACTCCGGTGGCACAAGATTAGTGGAAGGCACCGATTACCAGGTGTTCTACGATCTTGGCCGTATCAAAATACTGAACCCGAGCTACATCAGCTCGGCCAGCGACCTGCGGGTAACTTACGAAAAAGCGGAACTGCTGAACATACAACCACGGTCCTTGCTGGGTGCACGCTTCGATTACCGCTTAAGCGAAGATGTGAACCTGGGAGCCACGGTATTACACTTAAGTGAACAGCCCTACATCAACCGGGTAAGCATTGGCGACGAGCCTACCAACAACACCATCTACGGTTTTGACGTGAACCTGCAGAAGGAATCGCGCTTCCTGACCAAGATGACTGATGCGATTCCGCTGATCCAAACCAAAGTACCTTCCCTGGTCTCTTTTAGCGGTGAGTTTGCCCAACTTGTGCCAGCTACTACAAAATCTGCGGTAAACGAAGATGGGGCTTCTTACATTGATGACTTTGAAGGTGCCGAAACACCTTACAGCCTTGGAGGCTTTAATAACTCCAGCTGGCGATTAGCCGCTACTCCTGCCCCACTGGTGCCCGGAGCCGGCCTGGCTTATTCATACAACCGCGCCAAATTAGCGTGGTATACAATTGACCAGATCTTCTACCGTGATTCAGACGGCTTGCGCCCTAAAAACATTACCAAAGAAGAGCTACAAAACCATTATGTGCGCGGTGTGCGCAGGAATGAAGTGTTCCCTGGCCGTGACCCTGAAATTTCAAATACTTTTGAATATACCTTTGACCTTGCCTATTACCCAAGCGACAGAGGCCAGTACAACTATAATCCGAACCTCACGCCGCAAGGACGGCTAGCAGGTGACCCTCGTAACAATTGGGGTGGTATCAGCCGTGATATTTCTTTTGACACGGATTTCGATAATGCCAACATAGAATATATTGAGTTCTGGCTGATGGATCCGTTCATATCCGGGCCCAATGGTAGAAAAGACGCACTTGGCAACCCGATTAACACGAACGAAGGAGGAGAACTGGTCCTTAACCTGGGAAGCGTTTCAGAAGATATCCTGAAAGATAACCTCTATGCCTTTGAAAACGGCTTGCCTGTAGCTGATAACCTGCAAAATATTCAGGAGACGATCTGGGGGCGCATCACTACGCAACAGTTCCTGACAGACGCCTTCTCTGGCGTGCCCGGGGCAAGACAGCTACAGGATATCGGCCTGGACGGGTTGAACGATGTGAATGAGCAAAATTATTTCCGCAACTCCTTCCTCAATCTGATACCTGGCTCTCCACCTCAGATAGTCCTTGATGACCCATCTGCTGATAACTTCCTGCACCACCTCGATCCGGCATATGATGCACAGAACGCAGGTATACTTGCCCGGTACAAGAATTTTAACGGCATGGAGAACAACTCTCCGGAGAACAGCCGCTTCTCAAACTATGCCTTCCCTGACAAAGAAGACCTGAACAAGGACAATGTTATCAATGACGTTGAGCAGTATTATGAGTATAAAATTGACCTGGAGCCAGGCAAGCTGAACGTAGGCCAGAATTACATAGTAGATGCCGTACAGAACACTGTAAATGGCCAGGATGTAACCTGGTACCAGTTCCGTATTCCGGTGCGCCAGCCAACAGGTACAGTGGGTAACATCAATGGCTTTAAGTCTATCCGCTTTATGCGCATGTACTTAACAGAGTTTGCTGACCCGGTGGTGCTGCGCTTCGTACAGTTCCAGTTTGTGGCAAACCAATGGCGGCAGTACCTGCAACCGATCACAAATGGCAACCCTTGCCTCAACTGTACCGATGATGCAAAGGCTTTCACTATATCAACGGTAAACATTGAGGAAAACGGACAGGCTGTAGAAGGAGAAATACCTTATGTGTTGCCTCCGGGTATTCAGCGTCTGCGTGATTATGCTTCTACAAATGACCGCCGCCAGAATGAGCAGTCGCTCCAGCTTTGTGTTGAAGAACTAAAGGATTCATTTTCTAAGGCCGTTTATAAAAACATCGCTTTAGACATGCTCATCTACAAGCGCCTGAAAATGTACCTGCATGCGCAAAGCCCGGACCCGAATATAAAAGACGGCGACATGCAGGCCTTTATAAGGATAGGCACCGACTTTACCCAAAACTATTATGAGTATGTAGTGCCCTTGCAGTTTACAGAGCGTGGAAGCGTTACTCAAGATGCTATCTGGCCGTTAGCTAACCAAATAGACATTGCCTTAAAAGACTTTGTAGATGCCAAGGTGCAACGTAACCGGGACCCTAATTCTGACCGTTTCCGGCCATATGAGGTAAACGTTAACGGGAAAATTATACGAGTAGTAGGTAACCCTGATTTTAGCGAAGTGCAGGGCATTATGATCGGTATCCGGAACCCAAGTGATGACAGTCAACCGCACTCTATGTGTATGTGGGTAGATGAATTGCGCGTGACAGACTTTAGAAATCAGTCTGGCTGGGCTACTAATGCCAGGTTAAACACTAAGCTGGCAGACTTTGCCAACATCACGGCAACAGGAGCTTACACTACCGTAGGATTTGGAGGCCTGCAGCAGAAAATCGCCCAACGTGCCCGTGAGAATACAGCACTGTTTGATGTTAGCGCTAACGTAGTTGCAGATAAATTCCTTCCGGAGAAACTCGGGATACGGGTGCCGCTTTCGGTGCAGTATGGTACCATGAACAGCGAACCACAATTTGACCCACTTGATAAGGATGTGCCCCTGGAGGAATCTCTGACAAGGTTTGAGTCTAATGAAGCTAAGCAAGAGTATAAGAAGGAAGTAACTACCCGCGAGACCCGCAAGAGCATCAGTTTGCTGAATGTTCGCAAAGAAAGAACAGACCCTGAAGATAAGGTTAAGCCTTATGACATAGAGAATCTCTCTTTCTCCTACTCTTACACAGAACGGGAATTCACGAACATTGAAACGGACAGGGACTTTACAAAAACGTACAATGGCGCTGTTGCCTATACCTATAGCACCACACCTAAGAATATTGCCCCGTTTGAAAAAAGCGAAAGTCTGAAATCACCGTATCTGCGCCTGATTAAAGACCTGAACTTTACACCCCTGCCGAGCAGCTTTGCATTCCGGGCCGATTTGGACCGCCGTTACAATGAGACGTTCCTGCAGCGCCGAGATCCGGAAACAGGCCTGATCACAACACGTGGCATTGACCCGACTTTCCAGAAATACTTTTACTTTAACCGCCTCTATGATTTGAAGTGGGACCTGAGTAAAAGCCTTTCACTGGATTATACTGCCACCAACAGAGCAGTAGTGGACGAACCCGACTATAGGATCAACAATGACATTGACTCGCTAGCTTATAAGAACAAAATCATTTGGGATAACCTGAAGGACTTTGGTCGTAACACCAACTTCAATCAATTAATAGCCCTTAACTATAAGCTTCCGCTAGACAAGTTTCCACTTGTTGACTGGATGGGTGCCGAGACACGCTATGCCGTTACATATATCTGGACAGCGGGCTCCACGGCCCTGAACCAGGATGCAAATTTCCAGCTTGGCAACACCCTGGAGAATAACACAGAGTTTAGTGTGAACGGAAAGTTTGATATGGTGAAGCTTTATAATAAGGTAAAGTTCCTGAAAGCCGTTAACTCGCCAGCACCAGCCGGCAGACCTGTGGCAACAGCCCCTAACGATACTACAGCACAGAAGCCTGCATCACAGTCTAAATTTGTTAAAGGGCTTGCACGAATGCTCATGATGACACGCTCCATTAACTTTACTTACCTGGAGAACCAGGGAACGTTATTACCGGGCTACCTGCCAAAAACAAAACTGTTTGGCTTCAGTGACGGATTTGATGCTCCGGGTCTGCCATTTGTGCTTGGTAAACAATATGATCTGGATCAGCTATACTTTAAAGCCAGGGATAATGGCTGGTACACAGACAGCAGCCAGTACCTGAACACACCATTGAGCTCTATTTTAACTGAAACATTTACAGCCCGTGCTAACCTTGAACCCTTCAGGAGCTTTAATGTGCAGCTGGATGCTAGACGTACTAAGTCTGTGATCGAAGAGATATTTTACCGGAAAGAGTTTGATGATTTCGGGGAGGTTGGAGCGGTTGACCAGCGCCAGAATCCATTTAATACCGGCTCCTTCAGTACTTCATTTATAGCCATCGGAACACTATTTGAATCTACCACTGCGGGTACCTCAGAGGCTTTCGACAACTTTATCCGTAATCGGTATGCTGTGCGCGACAGGCTTACGGCCATGAATGCAGCCGCCGGCGACTCCGGTTATACTTTAAATTCTCAGGAGGTACTGATGAAGTCGTTCCTGTACGCTTACCAGGGGCGAGACATAAATGGCTATAAGGCTAACCCGGATAACCCGTTCAAGCGCCTGCCAATACCAAACTGGCGTCTGGACTATAATGGATTATCACAGTTGCCTTTCTTCCAGAAATGGTTTAGCCAGGTAAACATCACGCATGCTTACAACTCCAGTTACAACATCACAAGCTTTACCACGTCGTTAGCCTATGAGCAGCAACCGGACGGCTTCCCGACCGAAAAGAATGACTTTGGGCAGTTGGTACCATACTACATCGTAAACCAGCTAACAGTAGCAGAAAGGCTGGCACCGCTATTAGGTATAAACTTCCGTACGAAAACAAATTTTACCGGCCGTTTGGAGTACAAGATGGAGCGAAACCTGTCGTTGAACCTGACAAATGCACAAGTAACGGAGACAAATGTAAAGGACTATGTACTTGGCTTTGGCTACAGCACGAGCAACTTCCGTATTCCATTTAAAATTGCGGGCCAGAGACGGGTGCTGGAAAATGAATTAACCATGCGCCTGGACTTCTCGGTACGCGATAACCAGACCGTGCAAAGAGCTATTGCCACCGACGATCAGGGTATTGAGCGCAGCCAGAACCAGATCACTAACGGAACACGCCAGTTGCAGCTTCGCCCTACAGTAGATTATGTACTAAGCCAGCGTGTAAACCTGCAGTTCTATGTACTCCGAACTGTTTCGGATCCGAAGATATCCACGTCGTTCCGTAACAGCATGACAGAAGGTGGCGTTCAATTACGAGTTAGTTTGCAATAAAATTTTGGCATTGCGAAAAAGACCGTATTTTTGAACAGTAATCTTAACAAGAGAAATAAATGAACTTACCTGAAAACCTAAAGTATACCAAAGATCACGAGTGGATACGCATTGAAGGCAATGAAGCTTTTGTGGGCATCACTGACTTTGCACAAAGCGAACTTGGCGACATCGTTTATGTTGATATCGACACTGTAGACAAAGAAGTGAACCAGGAAGAAGTATTCGGGACAGTAGAGGCTGTAAAAACAGTATCTGACCTGTTCAGCCCATTAAGTGGTACAGTACTCGAGTTTAACGAAAGGCTGGAGAGCAGCCCTGAGCTAGTAAACTCAGATCCTTATGGTGACGGTTGGATCATTAAAATGTCAATTTCAGATGACAGCCAGGTAAATGATCTGCTTACTGCAGATGCATACCGCGAACTAATTGGTCAATAATTCTTTGTAGATAAAATAAGTAGGTTTTGATCTTACGCTATAACCTATTTACTATACTTTGGGCAGCAATGATAATGTTAACGACATTGCTGCCCTCTACTTCTATGCCCTCGCTCTCTATCTGGGAGCTTTTTTCTTTCGACTCCTTTGCCCACGCCTTTTTATTCATGGGGCTTACATTCCTGATGATAATCGGGCTTACAAAGCAATTCACTTACCTGAAGCTGCGGCACTACGCTATTCGCTCAAGCCTTCTCATCAGCACTTTATTCGGTATCTTTATTGAGTTGATGCAGCATTTCTTTATCTATGGACGCCAGGGCGATATCATAGATGTATTAGCTGATACCATTGGCTGCCTGATCGGGATCGTGATGTTTAAATGGATATATATCTGGTAAACCAGCCCTCCATTTTTTGCTTATCTTTAAAAGATGAAGCAATTGTACACTTTACTGCTACTGCAGTGCCTTTTTGCCACTGTTGCGCCTGCACAAGACATGGTTCAGGTTCACCAGACCATAGACACCCTCACCAGCCCATACTTCCATGGCCGCGGCTATATAGAGGACGGTGATAAAAAAGCAGCCGCTTATATACAGAACAGATTTCAGCAACTGGGTTTAAAACCGCTTGGGAATTCGTACTTCCAGTACTTCACCTTTCCTGTTAACCGAATCACCGAAACACCCAGGCTGCAAGTAAATGGAGTGCAGCTAATACCCGGAAAAGATTTTTTAGCACGGGCTTCGTCTGCCTCAGGTATAGGAAGCGCCACAGTGCTGGCTCTTGACACTGCTGTTTTCAACAGTGAGGCCGCAGCACAGAAATTCTTTTCCAAGAACTTTTCAAAAAAAGCTTTAGTATACCGCCAACAAGATTCAAAGCGCCTTAGCCTGCTTCCGCAAAACTACCTGCTTAAGCTACAAAAGGCTAAAGTGCATATTATACTGCAGCCTAAGGAGTTATTAACTACAGTAGCACACGAACAAGATGCTGTACCGGTTTTAGAAGTGAAAGAAAGTGCCTGGCCTGCCGGTGCCACTGTGGTCAACTACTGTGTAAAAGCCGAAGTAAATGCTGCCCACCAAACGCAGAATGTAGCTGCTTTTGTAAAAGGTAGTGCACAACCGGATTCGTTCCTGGTATTTACAGCTCATTATGACCACCTGGGCGGGCAAGGGAAATCCGTTTATTTCCCGGGAGCAAATGACAATGCCAGTGGTACAACAATGTTGCTGGAACTGGCAGCTTATTACAGCAAACCAGAGAATCAGCCGAAGTATAGCATTGCCTTTATTGCTTTCGCTGCAGAAGAAGCCGGTTTGCTGGGGTCTTTTTACTATGTGCAAAACCCTCTCTTTCCTCTTAACCAGATCCGGTTTCTTACAAACCTTGACCTTTTAGGCACCGGCGATGACGGCCTGATGGTAGTAAATGGCAAAGTACATGAACAGGAATTTGCTTTGCTCACCAGCCTCAATGAACAACACAAGTATCTTTCGCAGATCAGGAGCCGAGGCAAAGCCGCCAACTCTGACCATTACCCATTTTCCGAGAAGGGTGTTCCCGCTTTTTTCTTTTATACGCTGGGAGGTACCGCAGCCTATCATAATACCCAGGATTTTGCGGCTCAGTTACCCCTTACAAAGTTTCCTGAAGTGTTTAAACTGCTTACAGATTTTACTGCAGCATTACAGCAGTAGGCAAGAAAAGTAGCCCCTTTTAAAGATGGAATTTATCCTGTAAGGCTACAGGTAAATATTTCTTGTATCAGGGTGCAGAATACTATTGCCAATATGATTCCAAATAATTAGTTTTAGCGTTACGCAAACATTTCCCTTACCCGGAATCGTCACTCTCTGTTTCTAAGTATGGCATCTCTTTACAAGTATACCTTTAGCCGTTTCTGGCTGCTGGCATGGCTGCTCAGCTGCCTGCCTCTAACTATACTTGCACAACAAAAAAATGCTTCCGAAGTAGGGCATCCTCTTACCGAAAAGTTAGCTCCTTCCCTGCACAAAGACTTTCGTAAGGGCTTATCCGGATCATATAGAGTAGTAGTTTTAGATGAAGTTGCCTATTTACAATGGCTACAGTTGCATAAGCTTCAGCCAAATTCCAAGGCTATACCGGGCTATAACAAAACATATACGCTCTCACGACTTAGTTCAGACCAACTCTCACAGCTTCTCTCCTCCCCGTTCACGGCATATGTTGACCGTACAAACCGGGTGGCAAAGGAAGAGATGGAGCTAAAGGATGCTGATTTTATAGTAAACAATATACCTGCAGTTCATAGCCAGTTCCCTTCCTTAAACGGATCTGAAATGATAGTGTCAGTAAAAGAAGGCGCATTTAACCCTAATGACCTGGACCTGAAAGGCCGCGTGCTCTCCCCGGAATCTATAGGAGCAGAATATACTTCTCACGCCACTACCATGGCCACCCTGATAGCGGGGGCGGGCAATTCCGGTCCTAAAGGAAAAGGGATCGCCGCAAAGGCTTACGTGGCCTCTTCTGATTTTCAGGAGCTTTTACCCGACAATAGTACGAAGCTACTTGAAAAGGGCATTACCATTCAGAATCATTCATATGGCGTAGGAGTTGAAAATTATTACGGCCTGGAAGCGGCTGCTTATGATCAGCAGACGTTTCAGAACCCACAGCTCCTACATATTTTCTCATCTGGCAACAGTGGGAACAAAGCAGATGCCACAGGCCCTTACGCTAACCTGGCGGGCTTTGCGAACCTTACTGGTCAGTTTAAAACATCTAAAAACACGTTAAGCGTAGGCGCCCTGGACCCTGACGGCACAGTGGGGGTACTGAGTTCACGTGGGCCGGCGTTCGATGGCAGAATTAAGCCAGAACTCGTTGCATATGGTAAAGGCGGCACTTCTGAGGCTGCTGCAGTAGTATCTGGTGTGGCGGCGCTGGTGCAGCAGGCATACAAGCAAAACTTCTCCGGCAACGTGCCCGCTGCCTCTCTGGTAAAGGCAGTTTTAATTAACAGTGCCGACGACGTAGGCCGTCCTGCTGTGGATTTTGAATCAGGTTTTGGAAATACAGATGCCCTGGGAGCTGTAAGAACAATCCAAGACAAACGCTTTTTTACCGCCCAGATTAACGAAGGCAGCCAGAATAATTATCCTATCAGTATTCCGTCAGGTGTACGGCAGTTAAAGGCAACACTGGTGTGGCACGACCCACAAGCACATCCGAACCCTGCTGCTGCGTTGATAAACGACCTGGACCTTCTGATAAGGAACAAAGCTACTGGCGCCAGCTGGCGCCCCTGGGTGCTGAGCACTTACCCCCACCCTGACTCTTTACACAGGGATGCCTGGCGAGGAGTAGACAGAATAAACAATGTAGAACAGGTTAGCATCATGCTCCCTGATGCTGGCACTTACGAGCTGCTTGTGCAGGGGCACAAGGTACCGGGGCAGTTAATTGAGTACAGTGTTGCTTATGAGTACGAAAGTGGGTTAGAGTGGCTCTATCCTTCCACTAACACGATTCTGGAAGCTGGAAGCATTAATCTCCTTCATTGGCAAGGGAGTGTTGCAGGTGAAACGGCAAGGCTGGAGTATCGCTTTGCCACAGAACAAGTATGGCACCTTGTAAAAGAAGTAAACCTTACCAACTCCTTTACGGACTGGCATGCTCCGGACACAGCTGCTATTGCACAACTTAGGCTGGTAACCTCCAACCAGGAGATTTTATCTGGTGCTTTTATCCTCAGCCGGCAATTGAGATTACAGGTTGGTTTTAAGTGTGATGAAAATGCTATGGTTTTCTGGCAACCCCTGAAAGGTGCGAGTGCCTATCAGCTTTACCGCATCGGGAAAACAAACCTCGAACCCTTTTTAACTACCCCGGATACCTTGGCCATACTTGATAAAAAGACTCTGGCAGAATTGGGTGAATTTATCGCAGTTGCACCGCTCATCCAGGGCAAAGAGGCGCTAACAAGTGATGTCGTCGCTTATGAGCGCCAGATCACGGGTTGTTATATCAAAAGTTTTTTGCCAGAGCAGTTTGTAATGGATACGGTAATGCTCAACCTGGAACTTGGCACTTTATATAACTTAACATCTGTTACGTTAGAGCGTCAGCAAGGGGGCAATTTTATACCTGCCTTAAAAATCGCGCCGGTTACAATGCTTTCCATCAAACTACAGGACCTAAGCGCAAAACAGGGCAGTAACTTTTACAGAGTTAGAGTAGAAACAAAGGAAGGCGCAACTTACGTTAGTCAGACTGAAGAAGTAGTCTTTGTTAAACCGGGTTATGTTCAGGTGTACCCGAATCCTGTGGAAATAGGCCAGCCTTTATCCATTGCTATCAGTAACGATTCAGCCATTCTGCAGCTATATGATCAGTTAGGAAAGCTTGTGTATGAATCGGAAGAAAATGCTGTAGTCAAATCGCTGGATACAGCACATTTACAAAAGGGCCTATACATACTCAGGCTTCTTACATCGGATGGTGGTTTGGTCACTACCCGTATTGTAGTGCTCTGATTTTATTAATAGCAGCTAACTTAGCCTTATAATTTTAAAAGCGTTCTGCAGTTTTTTCTTGCTCCAACCACATTCTATAGTCTATTAAGACTTAGCCTGCACCAGCTTAACCCTACACTACTGCTTCGCGCCTGCCTGCTACAGCTACAACACCCCTATGGCATTACAGGTACTGATGCAGTCCTCTGTTTAATTCCTCACCACACAACATAAAAAAGGGCTCCCACAGTAGTGGGAGCCCTTTTAAAGTACATTAGTACGGTTACTGCTAGTAAAGATAGTTAAGGGCAGTTTTGTCGTTTGAGTTAAACGGACGGTTCTGTCCTGAACCGATACAAGCCAACATCCAAGAGTTTGGATCCTGAGCAGCTGGTGTACCAGGGATCAAGATAGCGCCAACTGTGCTTGCACCTTCGTTAGTGTAAGAACCGCCGCAGCTATAGCTTCTGTCCATGTAGTCTGTGTGACGGAAACCGATGCAATGACCCATTTCGTGTGCCAGGATTGTAGCAAACCAGTTTGTATTAGGAGCAGTACCGATATATCTGGTAGCAACTTTTACTTCGTTATGCGGGTCTCCGGCTGCTGTAGGGAAACCGGCAGAAGCAAGGTACTGCGCAGACCTAGGTGCTGCAACAATGTTAATGTCGCCTCCAGAAGAAACACGCTGCATAGAAATAGATAGGTTTTCTGCGTTGTAACGAGCAATAGCTTCATCTAATGACGGGCCATAGCTTGATGGCAATTTAGGATCTATAGATACTGTGATCACTCTAGAACCTGAAACAGCTACTAAATTTGTTGTACGATACTGCTCTGCTTCTCCAACACGAAGAGCTTGTGTGTTATGAGCACCAGTAAGGTCCTTCTGAGATAAGAAAATATCTCCTTCTACAACATAACCTCCATTAACCACCTGCACATTTTGGTTGCTGAAGCCTAAGCTTTTGATTTGTGTAAGGACCTCTTGAGAAGCTTCTTCTTTGTTAGAAACTTCCTCTTCCTGCTGGCAAGAAGAAAAACCAAGAACAGCTACTACAGCTGAGAAAACTAGTAAACGTTTTGTTAACATTTTTTTAAGAATTTTAAGTTAGACATAAATGAAATATAGGGGGTCAAAAACAATAACACAAGTTATTTTTTATTTATTTTAAAGTGTTTAAACAGTGATTTAGCAAAAACAAAAGGTTTATATATTAAGAATTAACTTTTATAATTATTCTAATAATTTTAGACTTGTTTTTGCCGCTTTGTTGCAAATGCCACACTGTCGCAAATTGCTATTATATCTTCTAGTAGTTCAGTTAAAAAACAAGAGCTGCACATCTGTGGAAGTTATATCCAGCAGCTATACAGCTCATGTTTATATTCACGTCAGATAAAAACGTGAAGTAAGCTTAACTTAGGCTAGGTGATCATGAAGAGTTAACAAAAACTCTGTGATCTAACCGGCTTAGTAAAGATAGTTAAGGGCAGTTCTGTCGTTTGAGTTAAACGGACGGTTTACACCTGTACCTACACATGCTAACATCCATGAGTTTGGATCCTGAGCAGCTGGTGTACCAGGTATCAAGACAGCCCCAACTGTGCTTGCACCTTCGTTAGTATATGCACCGCCGCAGCTGTAGCTTCTGTCCATGTAGTCTGTGTGACGGAAACCGATGCAATGACCTGTTTCATGAGCCAGGATAGAAGCCAGGTAATTTGTACCAGGGTTTGAGCCAAGGTAGTCTGAGTTTACCAAAACACTATTGTGAGGATTACCACCAGAAGGGAAACCGGCAGAGGCTAAGTAAGAAGATCCTGCAGGCGCCTTCGAGAAAAGTATCTCGTAATTAGAGGATACTCTCTGGAAACGGATATACAGGTTTTCCGCATTGTAACGTCTGATCGCTTCATCCAGGGCAGCCACGTAAGCTGATGGCAAGCTTGTAGTAATAGCTACACGGATTGTACGACCGTAGTAACCTACACTTACTAAGTTGTTTGTACGATACTGCTCCGCTTCACCTACTCTAACAGCTTTAGAATCATACTGGCTTTGCAGTTGGTCTTGTGTTAGCAGAATATCCCCTTCTACTAAATAACCACCTTCAACACGCTGAACATTTTGTTTGCTGAATCCCATTTTAGAGATCTGGGCGAGGGTTTGTTCCGAAACCTCTTCTTTGTTAACCACTTCCTCTTCCTGCTGGCACGAGGAGAAACCGCAAATACATACAAATGCGATCAAAGTAAGTAAACGAGTTACTTTCATAAACTAAAACAATTAAAAGTTAGACATATAATTTAAACAGAAATCAAGTTTTGGAACGCTTAAAACAGAATGACATAATTTTGCAGTTAAAGCTACGCTATGCATAAAAGCCAGGGCAAACTTTATAGGTATTGCAAAACACCAGCGCCAAACCATTTAATTAAGGTTGCAAGGATATCTGTTCAATGTCCTTAATCACAATCGTTTAGTAAGTCAAAAGTAAATCCTGGTTTAAAATAAAAAGAGGAATATATACGTATAAAAGTAACATAGCCTGTGTTATAGCCATAATTGGTTTCTGCAGTAATTTCTAAGTATTTATCTCAAAAACAGTATCAAAAAAAGCCTTAAAGTAACATTTCGCTTCTAAGTGTTTTCTAAAAAAAGTGGGGTGGAATACAGTA
Organism: Pontibacter sp. MBLB2868; assembly: GCF_051904785.1. Taxonomy (NCBI): domain Bacteria; kingdom Pseudomonadati; phylum Bacteroidota; class Cytophagia; order Cytophagales; family Hymenobacteraceae; genus Pontibacter; species Pontibacter sp. MBLB2868. The sequence goes on from NZ_CP196710.1 coordinate 3,447,242, forward strand.
TGATTGCCTTAAAACTTAAAACGCGCCAGCAGCAATTAAGCTACTGGCGCGTTTTAAGTAGCGGTATATTATATTATAAGATATTGTTAATCTGCTCTTTGATCTTTTCCAGTTCTTCTTTCATCTCCACTACATAATGCTGTATTTTGGAATCGTTCGCCTTAGAACCTATTGTATTGATCTCGCGGCCTATTTCCTGAGAGATAAAGCCTAGCTTTTTACCTGTAGGTTCCGGCAAATAAGCCGTTTCAGTGAAGTAGTGCAGGTGGTTTATCAGTCGTACCTTTTCTTCAGCTATGTCCAGCTTTTCCATAAAGTACACCATCTCCTGCTCAAAGCGGTTTTTGTCAAACTGTTCAGAGTTGGATATCTCAACAAGATGCCCTCTGACACGTGTCCTGATATTCTCCATCCGTACAGGATCGTGTTTATCTATTTCAGCAAGCAGGATTCTGATCCTGTCTATATAAGACATGATCTCAGCGGTGAGAGCCTTTCCTTCATCCGTACGGAAAGAATTGAGGTTCTTGAGTGCTTCTTCTAAAAGCGGCTGAATCACATCCCACTCGGCATCTCCGGCTTCGTCCTCCTGTTCTTGTTGTAAGACATCCGGCATATGCAGCGCCAGCCTGAAAATATCCTGCTTTGAGGCTCCCACTGCATCCGCTGCACTGCTAAGCTCAGCATAATAAGCCTGCAGCAGCTCCTTATTAATTGTATTTCGTGCTTTCTGGGCCTTATTCTTGGTATAATCAACACTAACAGTAACCTTACCGCGCACAAGCGCCTTGGTTACCATGTTCCGTATTTCGTACTCTTTATCGTTTAAGTAGCGAGGCGTGCGTACACTCAGATCCATTCCTTTAGAATTCAGTGAGCGAATCTCCACTGAAATCGAGTATTGGTCTGAATCAAGGCGGGCACTGCCAAAGCCTGTCATGGACTGCAACATAAGCTCATTATATAATGATACTTTGGCAAATTAAGTATAAATATTCACTTTTGTGTAGCCAGTCGCACTAAAGCTTCCAAAAGCCTTCTTTTATGTGTGATGGCCTGCATAATTTAATATGTATCATGAAACCTGGTGTAGTGGTTTTCTCTGGATCCAACTGCGACCAAGACCTTTTAGATGCCGTTAGCAATGCCATTCAGCAGCAAGTGATTCAGTACGCACAGATCATGGTGGCTACGTAACAGGAATTTGTAACGGGTTCCAGATTCTGGTAGAGGCTGGTCTCCTGCCGGGTGCCCTGCTTTGCAATGTAAACCAGAAGTGTTATCTAGAATAACGTATATATAGAGCCGGCGTGACTAATCAGGAGAAGAATGTATTTGGTATGATGCCGCACCCTGAACGTGCCGTTGACCCTAAGTTGGGCAATACGGATGGTCTGGCTATTTTTGAATCGATTCTGCAAGCGATAAACGCTTAGATTTTAGATAATAATTTTAAAGGAGCCTCCCCGCAAGCTTTTTGGGGAGGCTCCTTATTTTACAAGTTTTACAAGCCCACGGCACCGGATTTCTGAAGTTAAATCCTATTTTGATTTAAAATTTGTACTTTTGCACTCTTAATGAGCTTAACAGTACACTTCAAGACACTTACTCCGCCCTGAATCCGGGAAATAACAAGCTATACCACTTAGCATGTCATTGTGCTTCCCTTGGCATTTCGTAGCATCTGTTAATGTTTACTTATTACCTGCCTAAACGAGTATACCCGCTTCATGTGTATATGCCTGGGAAGCGAGTGGAGATTTAGGCTCGATAATATTTATGCATCACTGTTGAATCTAACTGGTGCATCTACATGATTCATGTGAGTACAGCCTGGAGTAGGAGTGTACATTTTGTACAACAATCAATTAACATCTGTTTATTCAAATTAAAATAATGAACCAGTATTTAAGACTCTTTGATTTCAGCCAGAAAGTAGACTACAAAGTCGAGGTATTGGCTGGGCTTACAGTAGCCATGACCATGATCCCGGAGTCGCTTTCTTTTGCAATTCTGGCTGGTTTTCCGCCACTGGTGGGTTTATATGCCGCTTTTATAATGGGTTTGGTTACGGCAGTTCTCGGGGGCAGGCCAGGCATGATTTCTGGCGGGGCAGGCGCAACAGTTGTAGTGCTTATTGCTCTGATGCAATCTCATGGCCTGGAATATGTTTTTGCAGCAGTAGCACTGGCTGGTGTAATTCAGATACTTGTTGGTGTGTTTAAGCTTGGCAAGTTTATTCGTCTGGTGCCTCAGCCTGTTATGTATGGCTTTGTAAATGGCCTTGCCGTTATTATTTTCATGTCTCAGGTAGGGCAGTTTCAAACTGTTGTTAACGGAGATGTAGCCTGGTTGTCAGGTAGCGCTTTGTATATTATGGCAGGACTCGTAGCCCTGACCATTGCTATAATAGTTGTGTTGCCAAGATTTACCAAAGCAGTACCACCTTCCCTGGTAGCTATTATCGTTGTTTTTCTCATCGTGCTTGGGTTCGGGATAGATACTAAAACAGTTGCAGACATCGCAGCAGTAAGTGGTGGTTTCCCTCCTTTCCATATACCGGAAGTGCCCTTGAGCCTTGAGATGCTGCAGATAATATTCCCGTATGCTTTAATTATGGCAGGGGTAGGCCTGACTGAAAGCCTCCTGACATTAAACCTGGTAGATGAAATAACGGCAACCAGAGGTCAAAGTAATCGTGAATGTGTGGCACAGGGTAGTGCCAACGTCTTAAACGGTTTCTTTTTTGGTATGGGTGGCTGTGCTATGATCGCGCAGACATTAGTAAACCTTTCTGCGGGAGCACGAGCACGCCTGGCTGGTATAATAGCCGCCCTTACCATTTTAGTTATCATACTTATCGGAGCACCTGTCATCGAGAGAGTACCTATGGCAGCACTGGTTGGCGTAATGGTGATGGTTGCTATTGGCACATTTGAGTGGATCAGTTTCAGGATCATTAACAAAATGCCCAAGCAGGATGTATTTGTTGGTATTCTGGTGGCTTTGGTCACCATTTGGCTGCATAATCTTGCCCTGGCAGTATTAATTGGTGTTATCATTTCGGCACTTGTATTTGCATGGGAAAGTGCAAAGCGTATCAGGGCACGGAAATATGTAGATGAAAATGGTGTAAAGCATTATGAAATTTATGGCCCCCTGTTCTTTGGCTCCGTTACCGCTTTTTCTGAAAAGTTTGATGTATTAAATGACCCTGCAGAAGTGGTTGTAGACTTTAAGGAGAGTAGAGTAGCCGATATGTCAGGCATCGATGCCTTAAATAAACTGACAGAGCGCTATAACAAAGCAGGCAAAAAGCTACATCTGAAACATTTGAGTCCTGATTGCCTGGTGCTGCTACAAAACGCTGACGAGGTGATTGATGTAAATATAATGGAGGATCCGCATTACGCTGTCGTGACAGATAAACTTTCATAGTCTAACAGCTGCCTAACGTATAAATCCCGCTGCCTATCCGAATTCGGAAGGCAGCGGGATTTATACGTTAAGCCCCTCGGGTTTATATTAAGTACCGGAATCTCGTTAAATTAATCTACCATTTCGTTTACCGCATCTATCATAGCAAATACTTCGCCGGGGTGTTTGCCTATACGCTCGGCACGTTCTTTACCCAAGCGTACAATTAAAATATTCTTCTCAGGGATAACAATGATATACTGGCCTAATATTCCTCGGGCATAAAACACCTCCTGCCCTTTGTAATCAGGCAGAAGCCACCACTGATAGCCGTAAAAATCCACCTTTTTTTGGGTATCAGCATCAATAATACCACTAGGCGTAATAGAGGCTTTTACATAGGCAGGAGGAACAATCGTATCTCCGTTCCATACTCCATTGTGCAAGTATAACTTGCCCAGTCTTGCGAAGTCGCGGGCGTTGGAGAAAAAACAGCAGTACGCTTTTTCTATGCCTCCCCGGTGGTCTACGCTCCATTCAGCGTCCTCTTTGGCACCTAAAGGCTTCCATAGTTTTTCCTCGGCGAGTTCGCTTAGGTTTTTGCCTGTGGCAGCTTTCAGCACAAAAGCAAGTACCTGTGTATCGCCGCTTTTATAGTTAAACTCCTCCCCCGGTGCGCTTGCCACTTCCAGCCGCTTAATTATCTTTTTCAGGTTTGTACCATAATAAGCCTCTGTGGTCATGGAGAAAGGGTTGCTATAAGATTCATCCCAGTTAAGGCCGGAACTCATCCAGAGCAGGTGCTTTATTTTGATCTTTGCCTTATCTCCTTTCTTGAATGCAGGCAGGAAGTCGCCAACAGGCTGCTCTACACTTTTGATCTTGCCTTCTTTAATTGCAACACCCACCAGCATACTTACAATGCTTTTGGCCATAGAAAACGAGTTGCTAAGTGACTCATCCGAATAACCACCCCAGTATTGCTCGTAGAGGATAGAGTCATTTTTTATTACCAGAAAAGCAACAGACTGAATATCCTGGTGGAGTTTCTCCAGCTTAGGGGGCAATTGCAGCTTGTTATACTTTTCGGCCAATGGCCAGGGTTGCGATGTAGCTGGAGCCTCTATCTCGCGTTGCTCAAATATCTTGTTGTCATCGATGTTGGCGAAGTTATAAAACACGGCTTTGTACACATAGTTCTTGTCAGCTATGTTTATCCAGGCCGCAAAAAGGCCAAGCAGTAGCACTGCTCCTATTCCATAACGTCTTGCTTTTATGCTCATGAAGTAGCTTAGAAGTCGTAACCCAGTGTTACATAGAATTTAGGGCCCTTGCTTTTGTAATCCTCTTCGCCCCAGGCTACGTCTAACTTGCCATACACACCTAATAGGGTAGTCCGGGCTCCGAATCCGTAGCCTACCAGGAATGGATTCCGGTAGTTAATAACTGTTATTTCAAATGGGTTATTCCCTGTTCCGCCAGTGTTACCTCCTACAACACGTGTATTAATAGAGTTATTCCCTGTAAAGGGGTTGGAGCCATTGTAAGCGGAGCCAGCATCGGCAAAAGCAGTAAGCTGCAGGTTACGGAAGAAACCAGAAGGAATAGGGCCGTTATAGAGATACTGTACGATCGGGATGCGCAACTCCGCATTAGCCAGCAAGTATTTATTACCATTGCGTGTATTGTAATTGAAGCCACGTAACGGTGTTGCATATTCCAGGTAAAACAGATCAGCAGGCGATTGTATCAGGATATCATTTTGCTCCGAAGCAGCATCCTCATCAGCAAGCAGCCAGTTATCCATACCTCCAATCAGGAATTTTTTGGGAGAATTACCGAAAAATGATCCATAGCTTAAACGGGTAGCCAGAATAATCTGTCGGTGCAGCTTCTGGTAGTGGCGCAGGTCAACATAAAACTTACTAAAGTTAACAGCTGATTCCCCGAAGCCCCTCATTGAAAGTACACCTGCTTTCATACGGGTTCCTTCCATCATATTCACACCAGTGGCTACAGAGTTATCATATACCAGCTCCACGTTACCTCCACCAAAGTTGGTAATACTGTCCGGGGTGGCAAAGTTATTTACAAACGTAAAGCGCGTATTTACAAACTTAGGTTGTGCCCTGATGCTGGTGCTATGACTTAAGGGGTAAACCAGTGTTGGTGAGAACTCATTTTTTGCAAAACGCAACACAGCGCCTGTTTCATCTACTTGCGTGACAATGATATCACGACGGAACTGCATCCCAAGGTCTACCCGGTTCTTTAAGTTCATGTACTCTGCCCACAAGCGGCTTGTCTCAAGGTCGGTACGCAGGAAGGCACTGCCCCGAATATGATGGTTCTCGAAGAGGTCGCTCATATTTACACCTGCTACAATACCAAAACCTAATTGCGGATCGGCATAAACAGAGGTCACTACCTCCTGCACACTAAAGCGAAGGTCATAATCAAGAGGGCCGGCAATCTGCAGGTTACTGTCTACTGCTCCAGCTCTTCTAACCGTAGTTTTAGACTCTTTTTTAGGCTGGTCTTCTTTACTGAACTGATAGTTTTCAATATTTACTTCCCCCTTTGTACGGGTAGTGTCCTGCTTTTTAGAGTCGGTTTCCAGCAGCTTTCGGGTAAGTGCCGCCTGCTGTGGCATCCGTGCCCTTGTTTCCAGTATGATCTGCCGCGAAGTTTTAGGGAGACTGGTTAAAGCAACAGGCTCAAAGTTTGGCAACAGATAAACGAACTCTACAGATCGGTCTTTGGCGACAAAAGCAAGTGTATTGTTGCTCGCGACATAATCATAATCTTCTATGCCTTGTACAAAGTTAGTGAGCGGCTTGGTTACACCTGTTCCGAGGTCATATCGATACAGGCTTTTCACACCGCTTGCCTCGCCAAGGAAAAGAATGTTTCCGTCTTCAGTAGATCTTGGGCGCAGTTCGCTTGCGATGGTGTTTGTAATTTGGCGCAGGTTTGAATTAGGCCCCTGCCGTTCCAAAACAAAAATATCATAGTTATTTACGATACTTGCAAAGGTTGGTGTGGCAGTTTTCCCTGTGCTGTCTACCCAGCGGTTCGAACTGAAAACAATATTATTGGTACCCTTTAGAAAAGCAGGTTGAATGTCGTCGTAAATATCCTTTGTCAGCTGTTTCTGCAAACGGCCATTGGCACTCAGCAGGAATATGTCGGTTTGTCCGTCCTGGGTAGCACTCACCACTATGTCCTGGCCATTTTCGGAGTAGTTCATGTCATACACCTGCGTAAACTGTTGCAGCACAACAGCCGGTGTAGTCAGGTTTTCATACAGCGGAATCATTGAATAATGATCCCGTGCGTCAACCTGCCTTAAAGTCATTTTACCACGCCGGGCTTCTATAAAGCCCAGCTGGTTGTTGGAGCGCCAGGCAAGCACAGGAATGGCGTAATCCACTTGCTGATCCATGGTTTTATAGCCACCACGCCATACTATCCAGTCCTTTTGGGTTCTAACGTCCTGCACAATTATCTTAAAGCTGCCATTATCGTTCTCGGCGTATGCCAGCAGTGTTCCGGCCGGGTTTAGCACCGGCTCACTGTAATGATGTTGTTGCTTGTTCTTTTTGTCAACTTTTGCGGCATCCGGCATATTAACCAATGGGCTGTCTGTGCTGGTGTTGATCTGGACATAATAGTTATACCAGTCCTGCAGGAAGCGCTTATAAGGTATGTTGAGACTACTGGTAATCCCAATCTCCACATCACGGGTGATGCGGGTGAGGTTCAGGATATTCTGGATGGACGTATAGCCGTAGCGCTCGGCGATATAATTCCAGATTGACTGGCCGGTTAGTTCCTGGTTGCGGGCAAAAAATGCCTCCGGGCGTTGCTTCCCTTCCAGTAGCATGTCACGCATGTAATTATCCATCCGAACACTCCAGCCCTCGGCAGTGTAAGCGGCGGCCCCACTGATAAACCAATCAGGTAAGCGTAAAAGGTAACTGCTCTGCAACGCTTCCTTCAAACTACCGCCATACATCATGTCGTTAAGCAGGAGTTCGGTAAGGTCGTAACTCAGGTCACGTTTAAAGTCGGTCTGGGTATTATTAAATGCCAGCTCGATCTTATTTTTCATGAACAGGGTTTCACCACCTGTCTGGTATTGGTCACTGTTCAGGCCAATGTTGCTTTGGCGCAGGTCAGTTGTGGAATTATAGAGGATGAGGGTTATCTTGGAGTAAGGATAATACCCGATCAGACTAGTAATGCGTTTCAGTTCTTTTTCGGCATACTCGGCAGCGTTCAGGGCGGCTAGTTTGCCCCCATCGTAGAAGTAAATGTTGAAGTTCTGGGTGCTGTACAACTTCCAGTCAAAGTTTTTGTACTGTATCCGGCTCTTTCCGAAAACATCTCGTCCAGGTTGTGCCTGAAGGGTATTTGCCGCTAAAGCGTACAGCACAAGCAGCAACAATAACCTAGTATATAAACGCATGCGCTTAGGGTTGATAGTTCTGGTGTTCTTTATAGTTGTAATATAACGAAAAATAACGCGAAATGTGTATCTCTGGCAGCAGGTCCGTTTTTCCTTCCAGGGCATCGGCAAAGTTCCGGGCAAGAAACGGCGCCATCAGCACTCCCTTAGACCCCATGCCATTAAATATACTCAATTGCGGGTGTTCCGGATGTTTCCCACCTAACGGTCGTCTGTCCCGTACGGCGGGCCTGATACCTGCCCAGTGATTTACCACGTGAAAGTTTTGCGATGTGATCTGCGTAAAACGCTCAGCAAGCTCTTCTTTACCAGCTGTTGTGGGCAGTTCGTCAGGTTGGCGCCAGTTGTAGGTGGCACCGATCTTAAATCTGCCCCCTCCTACCGGAACAACGTAAACAGCTTTGTTATAGATGCATTCCGGCTCAAAATTCTCCGTTTGCACCTCTAATACCTCCCCCTTGGTAGGCTGCAGCGGCAGCCACTTAAAGTATGGATTATGCACAACCTGGTATCCCTCGCAAAAAATGAGATGTGTTGCAGTGATGTTTCCATACTTTACGCCGCTTTCAGTTAGCTGCAGTTGCTCCATGTCAAACCGCTCCGGTAGCATCAGCCCCTTCTCCAGTAACTCATCCGTGAGCAGCTGCAGCATCTCAGCCACTTTTAAGTAGCCGCCTTGTTTTATCATGATCCCACCATACGGATCGTGTATTGTTGGCTGCGCTATGCTTTGTGTATAGGTTGCCTCAATATACTTATCCCAACCTTCACCGGCACTTTTAGCCATCCAGGTGTTCTGCTCCTCAATGGAGGAGAATATCTTATAGATCGGCTTATGTACATACAACTCCACACCATAACGGCCCTCTAACGCATCATAAAATTCATCCGCTGCCGGAATAAAATCATCTACCATCCAGGATTTCGCAAAGCGCTTACCTGCAATAGGGTTTACAAGTCCTGCTGCTACCCTGGAAGCGGAGTTTGTCTTTGGTTCATCAATTACCAGCACTCGATGCCCACGTTTGCGTAACGTATCCGCCAGTATGGCTCCAGCCAGGCCGTGCCCCACAACTATAAAATCGTAATTCATAGAGGCAAGTTACAAGATGTACAGGTGAAATTCGTAACTTAGAAGCCAGTTTTATGGGCCAGAAGACAAAACAAAGAAAGCAATGACAGTTACCTGCCTTACCTTTAATCCGTTTCAGGAAAACACTTATCTGCTGCACGACGAAACCAAGGAGTGCGTAGTTATAGACCCGGGTTGTTACGAAAAGCACGAACGCGAACAACTGAAGAAGTTTATTGAAGACAATGACTTAAAGGTGGTAAGACTGCTGAATACACATTGCCATATTGACCATGTGCTCGGAAACAAATTTGTAGCTGATACCTACAGTGTTCCTCTGGAGATACACCCCGAGGATGAGCAGATTCTTCGGGCTGTGCCTGCTTATGCGCCTAACTATGGCTTTCAGCTATATGCAGAGCAACTGCCAGGTAAGTTCCTGCACGAAGGTGACACTGTTACGTTTGGCAACACTGAACTGGAAGTAATTTTTGCACCAGGCCACGCACCGGGGCACGTAGTTTTTTATAACAAAAAAGATAAAGTAGTGATCGGAGGCGATGTGCTCTTTAAGGCCAGCATTGGCCGCACTGACTTACCTGGCGGTGACTTCGATACGCTGATCAAAAGTATAAAGACGAAACTCTTTTCGCTTCCCGATGAGGTTACGGTTTATCCGGGTCATGGCCCGGAAACAACCATCGGCGATGAGAAAAATCATAATCCCTTTCTGCAATAGCCCAGCTACAGCCTCCCTTACATGAAAAAACACATACCCAATGCCATCACCTGCCTCAACCTGTTCTCCGGTTGCCTGGCATTGTATTTTGCATTTCAGGGCCAACTGGTCTATACCGCATACCTGGTAGCTCTAGCTGCAGTCTTCGATTTTCTGGATGGAATGATCGCCCGCGTCTTAGGGGCCTATTCCGAGATCGGAAAGCAACTGGATTCCCTGGCCGATATGGTGTCTTTTGGCGTTGTGCCCGGCGCTGTTATGTTCATGCTGTTGCAGAAAACCGGTAACACTATAGTTGGTCTCCCTACTGATAAAGTAGCTTTCGTCGGTTTCCTGATCACCATTTTCTCTGCCCTTCGACTGGCTAAATTTAACATCGATACCCGCCAGACCACCTCCTTTATAGGGCTACCCACACCAGCCTGTACTATTCTGGTGGCTTCGCTCCCACTTATCCTGGAGCACGGCGACCTGATTCATTATGAGATTATACTTAATCCACTGGTACTTATTGGCCTAACCATACTACTATCGTTTCTGCTGATAGCTGAGCTGCCTTTGTTTGCGCTGAAGTTTTCGAACCTTACCTGGCAAGACAACTCCCTGCGCTTTATATTCCTGATTCTGTCGCTTATTTTGATAGCACTTCTTAAATTCGCAGCTATACCACTGATCATTGCGTTATACATCCTGTTGTCTATTATCAAAACAACTTCACAATCATGAAGCTGAAGGTCGATATTGATGTAGTGCCTCGTCCGGAATTATCAGCCCCACAAGGTGAAGTTGTATTACCAAATCTGGAACACCTCGGACTGGATCAGGTGGATGATGTTCTCTTTGGCAAACACCTTACAGAAGGTAGAGAAGGCTTGCAGTAAACTACTGGCAAACCTTATAGTGAAATTTTATACTTATGAACTAAAGCAGGCTTAAAAAACTTGCTGATCTGCAATAATTTAGCTGTATATGTGTTAACTTGTGAAATACTGCCAGGGGTACAAAGTCTCTGGCAGTATTTTTTAACAAAGACACGGTTTAATATGGGCCTTATTCGACTAGTTTTTGCTTGCGCTTTCCTTTTACTGAACTTGCTGACGAATGGAGCAAAAGCCCAATCAACGATAACAATTACCTGGAGCGGCTATGAAGCCGTGCCCCCTACTGCTACGCTTACTGATAAAATACCCACCTTTAATGGAGCTACAGTAGACTATACCCTACACCTGCCGTATTACAGGCTGCGTGTACCACAGCATCTGGAGAATTTTACGCTCGCCAACACTACTTACAAAGTTTTTACTCTAGAAGAGCAGAAGCTGTTTGGCAAGCAATCATTTGAAGCAGCGCCGGTAGTGCAAATTTCAAATGCCACAGAAAATAAACTGCCCGTAGCAATTGTTTCCGTACTGCCCATACGCCGTAATCCACAAACCAATCAACTGGAAAAGCTGATCTCATTCAGCTATACTTACAACGGACGTAGCAGTAAAACCAGCAACGCCAGAACAAGCAGCAGCAACTTTGCATCTAATTCAGTTTTAAGCACCGGAGAATGGTACAAACTGGCGGTTACAACAACAGGCGTATTTAAAATCGATAAAAGTTTGCTGCAGAGCCTGGGCGTAAACACACAATCCCTGGATCCGAGAACAATTCAGATTTACGGAAATGGCGGTGGTATGCTGCCGCAGCCCAATAGCGCCCCCCGGCCCGACGACCTGACGGAGAACCCGATTATGGTAACGGGTGAGGCCGACGGGCGTTTTGATGACGCAGATTATGCGCTGTTTTATGCAAAAGGGCCGCACTCCTGGAACTATAACGATACAAAAAAACAGTTCGAGCATAGCTACAACTTTTACTCGGATACTGCTTTTTACTTCCTGCGGCTTGGGTCAGCGCAGGGAACCCGGATTAACAGCCGCGCACAGGCAGCAGGTGCAACACAAACCATAACCAGTTACGATGAGCACATGTTTCATGAAAAAGACCTGAAAAATATGGTTTTTTCTGGGCGTGAGTGGTATGGTGAGGAATTCAGCTCTTTTAATGTATCGCGCACCGTCAGTTTTCCGGTTTCTGATGTAGTGCCAGGTTCTGACGTAAAACTTACAGCATTCCTGATGGCTAACTCCCCGGCAGAGTGCTCTTTTACAATCAAACTCAATGACCAGAACCTGGGTACGCAAAGCATTCCCAGCAGAGGGAATTTCTATTTTCACCCGGAGGGGGTTAACAGTACGCAAACTTATACCCTGAGCCAGCAAAAACTAGGCGCTGCAACAGATCATAAGGTTACATTAGACTTTAATACCGGTGGCAGCTCTACCTCACTCGGGTACCTTAACTACCTGGAGTTAAACTACAACAGGCAGCTAAAGCTGTACGGCGAACAAAGCAGTTTCAGATCAGTGGCAAGCATGGCCGCTCCGGTAAGTACTTTTAGCATTTCGGGTGCACCTGCAGGTGCTATGGTGTGGGATGTAACAGACCCGCTTAAACCGGTATTGCAGCAAACCACCTCTGGGGCTAACCTTACGTTTAGTATAGCCACTGACGAACTCAGGGAGTTTATTGTGCTGCAGAGTAATATTACAAACAAGCCTGTAGCAGTAGGTAAAGTAGCCAACCAGAACCTGCATAACCAAAACCAGAACGGCCAGTTAGATTTTGTTATCGTTACTAATCCTAAGTTTCTGCAGGAGGCCAACCGGTTGGCAGAACACCGCCGCAAGCACAGTAACATGCAGGTATCTGTTGTAACCACCACACAAGTCTACAATGAATTTTCTTCCGGGGCTCAGGATGTAACTGCCATACGCGACTTTATGCGGATGTTGTACAAACGAAGCACCAAGAGTGGTGACAACCATATGTACCTGCTGCTTTTCGGGGATACCTCTTACGATTATAAGAACCGCCTTAGCAACAATACGAACTTTGTACCTGTCTATGAATCCCGGCAGTCACTTCACCCTATCTCCAGCTATTCTTCGGAAGACTATTATGGTTTTCTGGATGATGATGAAGGAGAATGGGCAGAGACCACTGCAGGCGATCATTTACTGGACATAGGCATTGGCCGGTTACCAGCTGAATCTCAAACGGAAGCAGCCAACATCGTAAATAAAATCATTGCTTACGATAGTCCCTCTCATTTAGGAAACTGGAGAAGTCGGGTAACCTTTGTAGCGGATGACGGAGATTATAACGAGCACCTGAACGATGCGGAGTACCTGGCTAACCTTCTGCAGACGATTGCACCTAATTACAACCCAAACAAAGTATATATTGACCTTTACCGACAGGTAGCTGTTTCAAATGGCCAACGCGCACCAGATGCCGTTGCAGCTTTAAATAAAGCTATAGAACAGGGCTCACTGATCACCAACTATACCGGCCACGGAAACGAGGTTAGCTGGTCTTCGGAGCAAATACTTACCATTCCACAAATAAACAGCTTTACAAACAAAGATAATCTCACTTTCCTGCTTACTGCCACTTGCGAATTTGGCCGCTACGACGACCCTTCCCGCCCATCAGGAGCAGAGACCATCCTGCTGCAGCCGAACGGTGGAGCGGTTGGCCTTATCTCTACCACGCGCCCTGTTTATTCTAACGGTAACCGGGTATTGAACAGAAATTTCTTTAAGAGTGCCTTTGCCCCTGTTGCAGGTCAATACCCCAGGTTAGGAGACTTGCTGATGAGCACCAAGAACAATAGTATCACAGATAATGTGAGTGGTTCTAAAGGAGTAAACAATCGCAACTTCACGCTGCTGGCAGACCCAACATTACAATTAGCTTACCCATCGTTGCAGGCACAAATTACACATATCAATGGCAAAGCAGCTGCTGCAGATACTTTAAGTGCACTCAGCAAGGTTAGCTTTAAAGGCAATGTAACCACTTATTCTGGCAATGTGGCTGCAGACTTCAATGGTGATATCAGGGTAACGGTATACGAAAAACCTGTAACCCTGCGCACGTTTGGCGATGATGGCTCTCAACCGCAGCCTATTAAAGTGCGTGAAAATATTTTGTATGATGGTAAGGCAACAGTCAAGAGTGGCTTATTTGATGTAGCGTTTGTGGTACCGAAAGACATTGCCTATAACTATGGCAACGGTAAGGTGTCTTTATATGCAACAAACGGGGCGTTAGATGCTTTAGGTGCAAACCAGTCTGTCATCATAGGCGGTAGTGCCAAAAACGCTGAAGCAGACAATACGCCTCCTACAGTAAAGCTTTTTATGAATGATGAATCGTTTGTGTTCGGAGCCCCTACTAATAAAGATGCTGTGCTGCTTGCTAAACTTTTTGACGATAACGGGATTAATACAGCAGGTTTAGGAATAGGACATGAGTTAACGGCAATCCTGGATGATGATAGGGATAATGTAATTGTTTTAAATGACTACTATACTGCCGAGGCAGACAGTTATCAGGAGGGAAGGGTTAAGTATTACTTTAAAGATCTGGCACCCGGTCCGCACTCACTTCGGGTGAAAGCCTGGGATACACATAACAATGCAGCCGAAGAATACATAGAATTTGTTGTATCTAATGATAGCAAAATTGCGTTAGAGCATGTGCTGAATCATCCTAATCCTTTTTCCACTAAAACAACATTTCATTTTGACCACAATAGGGCTGGAGATAACCTGGAGATACAGGTGCAGATATTTACAATTTCAGGTAAACTGGTAAAGACACTTGAAACAACAAGCTATGCAAGTAAGGCACATTTTGCAGATATAACATGGAATGGCAGGGATGAGTATAATGATTTACTTGGCAGAGGCGTTTATATTTATAAAGTGAATGTCCGATCGCAGTTGGATGGTTCTAAAACCTCAATATTTGAGAAGCTCGTAATTTTAAATTAAAAATTACCCGATAATTTCTATATTTGATATAGTTATCAACAAACTACATATGTATAAAAGAAGTACTTTAGTAAAGGCATTTGCTTTTTTGGCAACGTTTGCGTCAGCTCCAGTTGCTTTTGCCCAAACAACTGTTGGTAGTAATGCAGTGACAACAGCAGTGCCTATCCTTACAGTTGCTCCAGATGCTCGCTCTGCCGCTCTCGGAGATGCCGGTGTTGCGCTTAGCCCGGATGCAAATGCTCCATTCTGGAACCCTGCAAAACTTGGCTTTGTGAAGAATGATATGAGTGTTAGTTTCTCTTACTCTCCCTGGTTACGCAACATTGTTGATGATATGTCTCTTAGCTATTTATCCGGTTATAAAAGGTTAAGTGAGACATCAGCCTTATCTGTTTCTCTTTTATACTTTGATCTAGGACAGATTCAGTTCATTGATGAGAACCGTATTCCTATAAATGACTATAATCCTAAGGAATATGCTGTTTCTTTAGCATATGGCCAGGCACTAAGCGAAAACTTCAGTCTGGGTATTGGAGCTAGGTTTATACACTCTAACCTGGCAGGAAACGTAAATGTTGGAGGTTCATCATCCACCTTTGAGTCGGAACCAGGTAATACAGCAGCAGTTGACGTTGGTGTATATTATAACAAGGACCTGGGACAATCTCTTAACCTTGCTTTAGGTGCTAATGTGTCTAATATTGGTGGTAAGATATCTTATACTACAAAAGACGAAAAGGACTTTTTACCTACAAACCTTAAGCTTGGTACAGCGGTTACTTATAACCTGGATGCTTATAACAAGCTGACATTCCTTTTAGATGCGAACAAGCTTCTGGTACCATCTCCTGGTGCTGACAGTACCCAAACGGTATTGAGCGGTATATTCACTTCGTTCGGAGACGCTGAAGGCGGTTTCAGTGAAGAAGTTAAGGAAGTTGTTCTTTCAGGCGGTGTAGAGTATTGGTATAATGATCTTTTTGCTGCCAGAGCTGGTTATTTCTTCGAAAATGAAGACAAGGGTGGTCGTAAGTATTTCTCACTAGGATTAGGTTTACGCTACCAGAAATTTGGCATCGATGCAGCTTACCTGATACCAAATGACCAGAACAATCCGCTGGCTCAAACGTTACGTTTTAGTATAGCACTCAACCTGGATTAATAGAACCAATAAAAAAATAATGCTTGACAGAACTATAGCTCCTGACATACACGAAATTGACGCAGTCTCTTTACAGATCGCAGAAGTTACACATTTAGACAACGGAGCAAGATTACATATTATCAAAAACGAAACCCAGCCTGTGATCAGGCTGGATTTTGTTTTTAAGGCCGGCAAGTGGTACGAAGCTAAGACAGGAGTATCTGACCTGACTGCTAAAATGTTAATGGAAGGGACAGTTAATTATACTGCTAAGCAAATCGCAGAAAAGATTGGCTTCTTTGGTGCCTCCATGGACATTAACCATGGGTACGACCGCACCGAACTTACGGTGTACTGCCTCTCAAAATATATTGATGAACTGCTGCCTCTTATGTTGGATATCCTTCAGAATCCGACATTTCCAGAAGAAGAGTTTAAGCTTTTAAAGAAGAGAACTTTACAAACTTTAAAAGTACAGCGACAAAAAAACAACTACCTCGCTACACATGCTTTAACAAAACTGATCTACGGTGAAGACCACCCATACATATTTGGGTTTGATGAGCATGGATTGGATGATGTAGAGCTTGAGCTATTAAAGCAATACTATCATGAGCATTACAGCACGAAAGATCTTGAGATATTTGCCTGTGGAGCAGTAGATGATACGATGTATCAGAACTTTGTTACAGGTATCAGCAAACTGAATTTAGAAAATGGTATCAAGGCTGAAAGCAATAATGCGAATAAAGCCATAGTATCAGAGACCAATAAGAAGATACTTGTTGAAACACCTGAAAGCCTACAGTCTTCGATAAGAATAGGCAGAAGCTTTCCACTTAACAACAGTGAAGATTACCTAAAGCTGAAGGTTATGAACGAAATCTTTGGCGGGTATTTCGGATCGAGGTTAATGAAGAATATCAGGGAAGACAAGGGATATACTTACGGTATTTATTCCGCTATTTCTCCAAAAGAACATGACACGCTATTTTTTATTGGAACGGACGTCAAATCCTCAGTTACAGCGGATACTATAAGTGAGATAAAAAAGGAAATAGCAAGAATGCAGAATGAGCTTGTTCCAGAGGAAGAACTCAGTACAGTAAAAAATTATATGTTGGGTAAGTTCATAAATGATGTGACAACCATTTTCGAGCAGTGCGATAGGTATAAGAAAGTTGTGCTGCACAACTTGTCTATGGACCACTATAACAATTATATAACCACAATCAGAAATATAACTCCTTCCGAAATCCAGGATTTAGCTCAACGTTATTTGAATGAGGATAGCTTATTTACTGCTATAGCAGGTAAAAACTAAAGCTATTCCGCTTTATAAAAAAAGCCAGTGCGTTTATGCACTGGCTTTTTTTGTATGTAGTGATTTTAACAATTGAAAGAGTTGATGATGCTTCAACTATCTTTATCACGCAATCGAAGTGGGAGGAGGTTTTTTCGTTGGAGAACCTGCTGCACCCGCGCTTTATCAACAGCTAAGCGCAGATCGGTATCAAAACAAAGAGGGCGCCTGCTTATAGCGGGCGCCCTCTTTGTTTTTGTTCCTTAGCCTGTATCCCCAGGCCCTTAGCCTTGCTTTGTCTTGCCTTTCCATAGGATCACCCTTTGGCAGCGGCCTGGCTTGGTGAGTTGCCAGGGTGAATGGCACCAGCCGGCGTCATTACGTTTTGCTGCTGGTGGTGGTAGGGGTAAAAATGCCAAACAGGGCAGCTTCCTGTGCGGATGCTGCCCTGCTGGTGTTGGGGTTGGCGGCCACCTACTCTCCCGGGTGTGACCCCAGTACCATCGGCGCGTCCGGGCTTAACTTCTCTGTTCGGGATGGGAAGAGGTGCTCACCGGAGCCATAGCCACCATTATCGTCGCTGCCGTCGTTGTGGCAGTCTAATGCTTATAGAAGCTTGTTTTGAGCATGATTGGGGAGAGAGCGGAAAAGTGGCGGGCCGCGTTGCGGCTAAAGGCCTGTGGCCTGTGAGAACACGCTCGGGCAATTAGTACCGCTCGGCTTTGCTATCTCTAGCTTTACACCTGCGGCCTATCAACGTCCTCGTCTTGGACGGCCCTTAAGGGAGATCTCATCTTGGGGCGGGTTTCGCACTTAGATGCTTTCAGCGCTTATCCCGTCCGAGCGTAGCTACCCTGCGCTGCGGCTGGCGCCACAACAGGTGCACCAGAGGCTCGTCCAACCCGGTCCTCTCGTACTAAGGTCAGGACCCCTCAAATCTCCGACGCCCACAACAGATAGGGACCGAACTGTCTCACGACGTTCTGAACCCAGCTCGCGTGCCACTTTAATCGGCGAACAGCCGAACCCTTGGGACCTTCTCCAGCCCCAGGACGTGACGAGCCGACATCGAGGTGCCAAACCTCCCCGTCGATATGAGCTCTTGGGGGAGATCAGCCTGTTATCCCCAGAGTACCTTTTATCCTTTGAGCGATGGCCCTTCCATGCGGAACCACCGGATCACTATATCCGTCTTTCGACCCTGCTCGGCTTGTAGGCCTCACAGTCAAGCGCCCTTATGCTATTGCGCTCTGCGCACGGTTACCAAGCGTGCTGAGGGCACCTTTGAAAGCCTCCGTTATTATTTTGGAGGCGACCACCCCAGTCAAACTACCCACCAAGCACTGTCCCCCTCTTGGAGAGGTTAGGCGCCAAGCAACTCAAGGGTTGTATTTCAAGGACGACTCCACGATGCCTGGCGACACCGCTTCACAGTCTCCAACCTATCCTACACATGAGTTACCCAGCGTCAATGCTAAGCTATAGTAAAGGTTCATGGGGTCTTTCCGTCCCGTTGCGGGTACTCGGCATCTTCACCGAGACTACAATTTCACCGAGCTCACGGCTGAGACAGCGCCCAGATCGTTACACCATTCGTGCAGGTCGGAACTTACCCGACAAGGAATTTCGCTACCTTAGGACCGTTATAGTTACGGCCGCCGTTTACCGGGGCTTCGATTCAATGCTTTGTCTTGCGACTAACATCCCCTCTTAACCTTCCGGCACCGGGCAGGTGTCAGGCCTTATACTTCATCTCTCGATTTCGCAAAGCCATGTGTTTTTGTTAAACAGTCGCCTGGGCCTTTTCACTGCGGCTTCTTGTATTGCTACAAGGAAGCGCCCCTTCTCCCGAAGTTACAGGGCCATTTTGCCGAGTTCCTTGGCCGTGATTCACTCGAGCACCTTAGGATTCTCTCCTCGACCACCTGTGTCGGTTTGCGGTACGGGCGGCATGCCATTTAAACGCTTAGCGGGTTTTCTAGGGAGCCTGATTAGGGACGATCTCCGCGCCCGAGGGCTTGGAGTACTTTCAGATTTCAGCTAGCCTGGCGTACTTCACAACCAGGCCAATACCTACGCCCTTAAACGCACTATTCCGTCAGTGCGCCGTCCTTTCACTTCTCCGTCACCGCATCGCTATGACGTGCCGGTACTGGAATATTAACCAGTTGTCCATCGAACTGCGCTTTCGCCTCGCCCTTAGGACCCGACTAACCCTGATCCGATTAGCGTTGATCAGGAAACCTTGGTCTTTCGGTGTGCGGGTTTCTCGCCCGCATTATCGTTACTTATGCCTACATTTGCTTTTCCAAGCGCTCCAACGCCCCTTGCCGGGACGCCTTCATTGCCCTTGGAATGCTCCCCTACCAGTGCACAGTGTGCAATCCGCAGCTTCGGTGCCATGCTTGATGCCCGATTATTATCGATGCCCTGTCGCTCGACCAGTGAGCTGTTACGCACTCTTTAAATGAATGGCTGCTTCCAAGCCAACATCCTGGCTGTCTAGGCAACTGGACCCCCTTTGTTCAACTTAGCGTGGACTTTGGGACCTTAGCTGGCGGTCTGGGTTCTTTCCCTCTCGGCGCGGGACCTTAGCACCCCGCGCCTCACTGCCGTGTATATCAAATGGCATTCGGAGTTCGTCAGGATTCGGTAGGATGTGACTCCCCCTAGTCCTATCGGTAGCTCTACCTCCATATGACTCCACCACGACGCTGCCCCTAAAGGCATTTCGGGGAGTACGAGCTATTTCTCAGTTTGATTGGCCTTTCACCCCTACCCACAGGTCATCCAAATACTTTTCAACGTAAACTGGTTCGGACCTCCATTTGGTTTTACCCAAACTTCATCCTGCCCATGGGTAGATCACAAAGTTTCGCGTCTACCCCCCCTGACTGTGCGCCCTATTCAGACTCGCTTTCGCTCCGGCTCCGCTCCTCAAGAAGCTTAACCTTGCCAGGGAGGAGTAACTCGTAGGCTCATTATGCAAAAGGCACGCCGTCACCCCACTAAAGGGCTCCGACCGCTTGTAAGCGCATGGTTTCAGGATCTATTTCACCCCCTTATTCAGGGTACTTTTCACCTTTCCCTCACGGTACTGGTTCACTATCGGTCTCTCAGGAGTATTTAGCCTTACCGGATGGTGCCGGTGGATTCAGGCGGGATTTCTCCGGTCCCGCCCTACTCAGGGTACCACTACGGCCAAAGAGCTTACGCACACGGGACTATCACCCCCTCTGGTCATCCTTCCCAGGATGTTATGCTTCAATCTTTGGTCCGACGTCGTGGCCCTACAACCCCAGCCGTGCCGTGACACGACTGGTTTGGGCTCTTCCGCGTTCGCTCGCCACTACTTACGGAATCATTGTTATTTTCTCTTCCTCCGGGTACTTAGATGTTTCAGTTCTCCGGGTTCGCTCCCCGTAGGGTAGTATATCTTCAATATACTGGGTTGCCCCATTCGGAAACCTGCGGATCAATTTGTATGTGCCAATCCCCGCAGCTTATCGCAGCTTGTCGCGTCCTTCATCGCCTCTGAGAGCCTAGGCATCCCCCATGCGCCCTTATCTGCGTTCTCGGCCGTTGCTCCTAAAAGCAAACGGCCCGCCTCTTTTCTCGTTTTGCATGAGTTGTCGTTTCCGACAACCTAAACTTTTATTTTCTCTCTCCCATCATGTCAAAGAACTTCTCTCAAATGCCCTTTCTTCCGCTCCTGCTGCCCTATGAGCAGCCTAAACCAAAGCAAAGGCCTTAAGTTGGAAGCAAAAACCTGCTGTTTCTGCCTGTTGTGTGTTGGTGTGGAGAATAACGGAGTCGAACCGTTGACCTCCTGCGTGCAAAGCAGGCGCTCTAGCCAGCTGAGCTAATCCCCCAGGGTAATCAAGTGGGCCTGCGTGGACTCGAACCACGGACCTCTACATTATCAGTGTAGCGCTCTAACCACCTGAGCTACAAGCCCAGAATGAGTGCTGGGCGCCTCACAGCCACCATACAGTGTAGGTTTTGAGGTGTTGCCGAGACAAAAATTACAAAAGAAGAGGATCCGCGCCGGTCTGCTTGTGCCCGGAAAGCCGGGTGTCGACCCTAGAAAGGAGGTGATCCAGCCGCACCTTCCGGTACGGCTACCTTGTTACGACTTAGCCCCAGTTACCAGTTTTACCCTAGACGGCTCCTTTAACGGTCACCGGCTTCAGGTCTCCCTGACTTCCATGGCTTGACGGGCGGTGTGTACAAGGCCCGGGAACGTATTCACCGCGTCGTTGCTGATACGCGATTACTAGCGATTCCGGCTTCACGGAGTCGAGTTGCAGACTCCGATCCGAACTGAGACCGGCTTTTTGAGATTGGCGCCCTGTTGCCAGGTGGCGACCCTCTGTACCGGCCATTGTAGCACGTGTGTAGCCCTAGGCGTAAGGGCCATGATGACTTGACGTCGTCCCCACCTTCCTCACTTCTTGCGAAGGCAGTCTCTCTAGAGTCCCCACCATTACGTGCTGGCAACTAGAGATAGGGGTTGCGCTCGTTGCGGGACTTAACCCAACACCTCACGGCACGAGCTGACGACAGCCATGCAGCACCTTGCTTTGTGTCCCGAAGGAAGGCTCCATCTCTGGAGCTGTCACGCGCATTCTAGCCTAGGTAAGGTTCCTCGCGTATCATCGAATTAAACCACATGCTCCACCGCTTGTGCGGGCCCCCGTCAATTCCTTTGAGTTTCACCCTTGCGGGCGTACTCCCCAGGTGGATGACTTAACGCTTTCGCTTGGACGCTGACAGTATATCGCCAACATCGAGTCATCATCGTTTACGGCGTGGACTACCAGGGTATCTAATCCTGTTCGCTCCCCACGCTTTCGTGCCTCAGCGTCAGTTTCGGCCCAGCGAGCTGCCTACGCAATCGGGGTTCTTGGTGGTATCTATGCATTTCACCGCTACACCACCAGTTCCGCCCGCCTCGACCGAACTCAAGCCCGCCAGTATCAACGGCAGTTCCACGGTTGAGCCGTGGGATTTCACCGCTGACTTAACGGGCCGCCTACGCACCCTTTAAACCCAATAAATCCGGACAACGCTTGCACCCTCCGTATTACCGCGGCTGCTGGCACGGAGTTAGCCGGTGCTTATTCATCTGGTACCGTCAGTTACCCCCGCAGGGGCGTTTTCTTCCCAGATAAAAGCAGTTTACAACCCAGAAGGCCTTCTTCCTGCACGCGGCATGGCTGGGTCAGCCTCTCGGCCATTGCCCAATATTCCCTACTGCTGCCTCCCGTAGGAGTCTGGTCCGTGTCTCAGTACCAGTGTGGGGGACCATCCTCTCAGAACCCCTAGCCATCGTCGCCTTGGTGGGCCGTTACCCCGCCAACAAGCTAATGGCACGCATGCCCATCTTCTATCGCCGAAGCTTTCACCACAACCCGATGCCGGGTCAGTGGTGGTATGCGGTATTAATCCCGGTTTCCCGGGGCTATCCCCCAATAGAAGGCAGGTTGCATACGCGTTACGCACCCGTGCGCCACTGACCAGGGAACCGAAGCTCCCTGATCCGTTCGACTTGCATGTATTAGGCCTGCCGCTAGCGTTCATCCTGAGCCAGGATCAAACTCTCCATTGTAAAAAACTTTACTGCAGTTCCCTGCAAAATGTGTCCGTTCGACCCCGGCTTTCCTTGTCCCTTACAGGACTGGCGCAAATTCCTTGCGCGGATTACCTTATCTTTTTGTATGTTATTTCTGTCTCAACAATCTCTCAAAGAACTTACCGAAGAACTACTTTCTTCGCCGGAGCGCCCCAGGGGGCGCTGATCTTATTTTTACTCCCTTTCGAGCCGTTCGCTCGTTTGCGGGGTGCAAAGTTCGGAAGTTATTTTCAAACTGCCAAATCTTTTTTCACTCTTTTTTTTTCTCTTCTTTCCGTCTCAGAACGTCCTTCCGGAGCGGGCTGCAAAGGTAGCAAAACCTTTTTAATTTGCAGCAAATTTTTTTACTCTTTTTTTCAACCTTCTGCTTCCGAATCAACCGCCGGCCCTCTTTCCGAACCGGGATGCAAAGGTAAGTGCTTTTTTGGAAACCGCAAGGGGCAAGGTAAGTTTTTTTTCAAGGCCTAAAGTCCTTCAAAATGGCCCTCTCGCCGCCTGCAGGCCGCTTTCGCTGCCCCGCCTTCCCCGCCTTTCTGCCCCGTTCCTGCTGAACCGGGATGCAAAGGTAAGAAGAGTTTTCAGCCCCGCAAGGGGTGGGTCTGAAATTTCTTTACAGTTTTGTGTAAGTGGCTGTGTTGCAGCTTCAAAATTTTCATAGAACTTTTCCCACCATCTTCAGCAGTATCTTTTTTGCCTTTCAGCAGATGATAAACAGAAAGGGGGCAGTGTTTAGTTCACACTGCCCCCTCTTTTTTTCTGTAAATGTTATTACCCGTTTTTGGGCTTCTTATATAATGGAACAGTGCTGCATGGTTCGCCATACATTAAGCTACTTGTAACTGGTAATAGTTTGCGCATTATCTCAACATAGGCATAAGTAGGTACTGGAATGCTACCACAACCTTTCACTACTACTTTGGCATCCTTATACTCTTCCACATCAATTTTTGAGATCGCTTCCTGCAGTAAGGCCTGCTCCAGTGCTTCCTGGTCGCCAAATACAAAGAAGTTTGCGTGCCCGCTTAGTTTTGTTGCTAACAGCATATATGCCCAAGTTGGCACTATGGCATCTGCTGAACATATAATAGCAACGTTCTTCCCGTCGTACTGCGACCAGTCATTCTCTTTCACAAAGGCCCGGAAGTCCTTTTCCTTTAATATGAGTCCGTGAAACAGATTTTCTTTGATATCATACACCACTCTTTCTCCCGGATGAAGCAGTTCCTCCAGGTTAATTGTTACCAGTGAGCTCTGTGCTACTTTATTTATTATCTCTGACATCTTATTAGCTATTATAGTATGCGTTATTTTTTCGCACTTGTTATATAAACATCCTTTAGATAGAAGGGTTCATAGTAGGCCACATCTTCAAATAAGCCCTGTTCAAATTTTGGCAGTGCTAATTTACCTATTGTAATTGCTGATGGCTCTATCTCTTCTATAAACAATGTATTCCCCTTGTTACCCACCAGACTCTTCAGCTTTGAGGCTCCATTTCCGAAGAAGATCACCGTTTGCTCTTTCAAGTATTCCTGAAAAGTTTGTTCATTCAATACAACCGGGGCTATAGGCTCTACTTCCTGCATCTCAGAGTTTAGCAAGCAGGTATATACTTCCATCCGCCGCGCATCCAGCATCGGACTAAACAGGAAACGCTCTGGTTTTGGAGTAAAACTCAGTACTTGTGCTGCCATGCCATATAATGTAGACACTTCCAGTAAAGGAATGTTTAAGGAGTAGCACAACCCTTTTGCCGTTGATACACCTATTCTTAATCCTGTATAAGAACCCGGCCCCCCGGATACTGCTACTGCACTAAGGTTAGCCATCTTTTCCCCACAGTTTTCGACCAGCTGCGCAATCATTACAGTTATATAGGAGGAGTGCGACTTTTCTATCCGAAGTTCAGACGCCCCCATTAGCTGTGTTCCTTTATATAAGGCAACAGAACATACTGTTGTAGAGGTTTCGAGTGCAAGTAGTAAGGGTGCTGACATATGAGTATAAAATTTGCTTTACAAAATTACGCCAAGCGAATGAAGACACAAAATACTTGCTTACTTGTTCTGGTTGTATGAAAAACAAAAAGGCTATACTTTACAGTATAGCCTTTCCTGATTTATTGCCAGTAGTTTACTTAACTTTTAGGTAAGAGCTATACTTCTGTGAGTTATTCAGAACTTGTTTTGCCATCAGTATATTAGGGTCATCATCAAAAGATGATTCTATATATCCTTTCTGCAAGTAATAGCGGGATGCTATTTCTGCCTCAAGCATTTCCTTGATCTCTGTTTTGAATCGCACCAGATCATTAGACTTATTATGAGCTACTTTACTTTTTATAGCCTCCAGCTCGTTTTTAATATCATCATAGTGCTTATCATCCTTCGCTTTCTCAGCCAGATCTTCCAGTTCACTTTCTACACCCGTTGTATAAGCCAGATCCTTATTGGCAAGATAGTCTATAAACTGCTGGTACTCCTGGTCAGACAATTTGAACTGCTTTGCTGGTGCAATAGAAGCATGCCCCGCTTTAAACTTATTAGCATAATCAAAAAAGTAACCATTTCTGGCAATCGTTTTAATTATCTCAGAGTAAGTAGGCTGCTCCACTTCCACATCAGGCTTGATACCACCACCATCATAAACAATGCGGCCCCCCAAGGTTTTGAAAGCAACGCGTAACGAATCCGGAATGGTACCGACACTACCGTCTTCATTGCGGTGTGTATAATCTATTGCCTGAATACAGCGTCCGCTAGGAGTGTAATATTTAGCCGTAGTAACCTTCAACTGGGAGTTGTAAGAAAGCGGACGGGTAGCCTGCACAAGCCCTTTACCAAAAGTACGCTCTCCAACCAGTACCGCACGATCATAGTCCTGCATTACGCCAGCCACAATTTCAGAAGCAGACGCACTACGCGAACTGGTTAGAATAACAAGGGGAATTTCTTTATCCAAAGGTTCGTCCAGTGCCTTGTATGTCTTGTTCCACTCCTTCACTTTTCCTTTAGTGCTCACAATGTCTTTGCCTTTGTCTACAAACACATTCGAAATATTTACTGCCTCATGCAACAGGCCACCAGGATTATCGCGCAGGTCAAAGATTATTTTCTTTGCACCCATCTCCTTCAGCTTCTGCACAGCCATTTTCACTTCCTTCGATGCATCCACGGTAAAACCGGATAACTGGAAATAACCGATCTGATCATCGAGCATACCATAGTAAGGCACATTATCTACCATTATATTGGCACGTTTAAGCTCAACAGTTCTGGGTTTGGTCTGGCCATAGCTACGCACATCCAGCTTCACGGTGGTATTAGCCTGGCCTTTGAGCAGCTTTGTTACATCATTAGTAGATTTACCAGTAACGTCTACACCATCTACCTTTAAAATTTCGTCACCAATTACCAGGCCTGCTTTATGCGCAGGAGATCCTTCATAAGGCATCTGGATAGTTATCTTACCATTCCGGTTACCTACAAGAGCACCAATACCTCCATACTGACCAGTGGTCATGGTACGGAAATCTTCAATATCATCTTCCGGGATATAATTGGTATAAGGGTCCAGTGACTTGAGCATGGCATCAATACCAGTGCGCATCATCTTGGATGGGGGCACATCATCTACATAAAAGGTATTGACTTCCTTAAAGAGCGTGGCAAACACATCAAGATTCTTCGCTATTTCAAAATAGCGCTCTGAATCAGATTTAAAGGAAAAAAAGGCTAAGGATAGGACACCAACCAACAGGCCGGCAATAGACTTCTTGTACATAATTTCTAGGTGTATAGAACGTGGTAAGACTACTTACTCAAACAACGTTCCAAACCTGAAATTAGTTTTTTTTGGATGGATTG
This sequence comes from Pontibacter sp. MBLB2868, assembly GCF_051904785.1. Lineage (NCBI taxonomy): Bacteria > Pseudomonadati > Bacteroidota > Cytophagia > Cytophagales > Hymenobacteraceae > Pontibacter > Pontibacter sp. MBLB2868. Next base: position 3,473,784 of record NZ_CP196710.1, read on the forward strand.
AAAGGTTTTTTTTTCTTTCCCTATATAAAGTATACCCAAAAGCAGCGGTGCTTGCTCCGGGTTACGGGTAAGAATATGCTTGTGAAGGCGATATGCCTCACGCATTTGCCTTTTTAGGCGGTTACGATCTGTTGCACGCTTAAAGTAGCGTTTGGAAACAGAGAGGAGCACCTGGGGTGTACCAGGAGACATCTCCTGCGGAGAATAAATAATAAACCGCAGGGGATACAAATTAAAAGAAGAACCCTTGCTAAAAAGCAGCGCGATAAGGCGCTTGCTACACAAGTGTTCTTCTTTCGAAAATGTATAGGAAGTTGGCTGCTCGCCTTTAATATCGTTAGCTTGCTCGTTATGCATGAGCGGCCACCAATAAGCGAAGCATATCCCTGATCAGGAATTAAGCCGCCTTATGTCTTTTTTCGTCAGAAACAGATAATCTCTTTCTGCCTTTGGCTCTTCTGCTAGCCAATACTCTTCTACCGTTAGCGGTCTCCATTCTTGATCTGAAACCGTGCTTGTTTCTTCTTTTTCTCTGAGAAGGCTGGAATGTTCTTTTCATCGTCTGCCAATGGTTTTATTATGGCCTGCAAAATTAGACAACCTTTTGTAAATTACAAAGCCTGCCTCAGAATTTTCGTAAAAATATGGTTATATCCCCCTTAAGTCTTCTAAAATAGCGTAATTAAGCCCTTAACTGCAGCAAGTTTTTTCGTACGCACTTTCACAGCTTGACTAATTTTGCCATTTCAGGCTACATCCGGCAGCTACAGTTAGTGCCAATCTATTACATATGATACCTTCAACTATGATAAGCTACTCCCTCTCCTACTCCAGTGCCCTGTCGCATTTTTTGAACATCACTATTACCATTCCACAAAATACTGCCACTTTACTGTACCTGCAGCTTCCTGCCTGGCGACCCGGACGCTATGAATTGCAGCACTTCGCCCAAAAATTGCGGGGTATAACGGCAAGCGCTAATGGTAAAGACATCGGCATCCACAAAGAGACCAAGGATCGCTGGGTAGTCGAAACTGATGGCGCGTCTTCTATCGAAATAAAGTACAGCTTTTATGCCAGGCAAATGGACGGCGGCGGCTCCTGGCTTGACGAAGAGCAGCTTTACTTAAATCCTATCAATTGCCTCATGGCCGTGGAAGGACGGGAACAGGAGGCTTGCCAGCTAAAATTTGCCATACCTGAGAACTGGCAAGTAGCCTGCGGCATGCCTGAAACCAGCAGGCACACCTTACTGGCAGATAGCTTCGATACCCTGGTGGATAGCCCTTTGATTGCCAGTTCCTCACTAAAAAAAGAAACTTATGAGGCTAACGGAGTCCGTTTTAATATCTGGATCCAAGGGCACTGCCAGCCAGACTGGGATAAGATAAAACACGACTTCAGCGCCTTTACACAGGAGCAGCTGGAAGTATTCGGTGATTTTCCGGTTAAAGAGTACCATTACCTGAATGAGATATTGCCTTACCGTTTCTACCATGGTGTAGAACATAGCAACTCCACTGTTATCACGCTTGGCCCGGGTGAACTGCTGATGACCCCAGCGCTTTACAAAGAATTTCTGGGGGTTAGCTCTCATGAGCTGTTCCATACTTGGAATGTGAAGAAAATCCGGCCAAAAGAAATGATGCCTTACAACTTTGCTCAAGAGAATTACTTTAAGACCGGTTATGTAGCTGAGGGTGTTACCACTTATTATGGCGACTACATGCTGGCCAGAGCACAGGTATTCACAGCAGAGCAGTACTTCGAGGAGCTGAACACATCGCTGCAGCGTTATTTCGGGGATTACAGCCGCAGCAACCTTTCAGTAGCTGACTCATCTTTCGATCTATGGCTTGATGGCTACAAACCCGGCATTCCTGACCGCAAAGTATCGATCTACATTAAAGGGGCTCTTACTGCCCTGCTCCTGGACCTGCAGCTACGGCAGCACACTCATAACAAAGCCAGCTTAGACACAGTGATGAAAGCACTGTGGGAGCAGTTCGGGAAAAAAGGGATTGGCTACACCGAAGATGACTATACTCAGTTAGTACAACGCATTGCAGGCACATCCATGCAATCATACTTTGATGCCTACATAAATGGTACAGTTGCTATTGAGCACGCCCTGGATGAGGCACTTAATTATGTAGGATGCACGGTAAAAGAGCACCCCAACACCCTGCTCTACGAAAGCAAGTATGGATTTAAAGTAAGCTCAGAAGGAAGCACTAAAGTTACTGCTATTGCCCCTGCTTCACCTGCCTATGATGTGCTAAGTGTAGAAGATGAGCTTGTTGCAATTAATGGCCGCAAAATAGAAAACAACCTGCAACACCTTATGGCCCAGCAGCAGGAACCGCCAACCTTAACGCTATTCAGGGAGAAGCAGCTCCATGTAGTGCAGCTGCCACAAGGTACCCACCGCTATTACAGCAAGTATACTATTGCCAAGAGAGAAGACGCTACCCCTGAAGAAAAGCAGAATTTTAAACTGTGGCTGAAACAGGAGTTTTAGGCCCTGCTTTCTCTCCAGGGCTAGTGTGCGTTCCGAAAAAAATTGTTTGGTTACGGGCTTAATTGAAGAGTAGTTTAAAATAGAATGATGGCTGCTTCAACCGCTCCCTGAGGTCCAGGTCATTGAACATACAGGAGATGGTTTCGGCCAATGCTTTATTCTTTGTTGCCTTGTTTGCAACCTGATTGAATAACCAAGGATAATTAAGCAGTTTCTGCATCTGGCGGCTTAGCTTAAGCTCTTTCCAGAGTCGGTTATACACGGCTTTGTCATACTGCTGTAAAAAGGAGGCAGAAAAGTCCTGGTGCTCCAGACACATAGCGGCCTGGTCAGCTGCCCAGCGGCCGCTGATCATGGCGTTGCTAATGCCTTCTCCAGTGAAAGGATCTATCAAGGCACCGGCATCACCTACTAACATATAATTATCGCCTGAAAGGGAGCGCTTTTTAGAGCCTAATGGCAAGCCATAACCTTTTATATCGCCAACAAGCTCTGCATGGGCAAAGCGTTTTTGAAGCTCCGGGTGTGTTTCGATCATGCGGAGCATTTCTTTTTTCAGGTTTATCTTTTTGCTGCTTATCGCACTGCTTAGCATGCCTACGCCTACATTGGCAAAGCCATTGGGCAGCGGGAATACCCAGAAATAACCTGGTAGAAAGTCTTTAAAGAAATGTAGCTCAATAAAATTATCTTTATCCAGGTCTTCCACTCCTTTATAGTAGGCCCTCAGGCCGGCACAATAATGCTCCGGTTCCTGCTGCAGCCCTGCCACATGCCGGGTAAAACCAGACTGGGCACCATTAGCAACTATCAATAACCTGGCGGCTATCTTTACATCACCATTTTTATCAGACAATAAAAAGCTCCCATCCTGCTGGCGCTCATACTTGGCAATGTCAAGCCCCTCCATCAGTTCAATCTCAGACCGCTGCCTTACCTGCTCCACCAGAAAATTATCGAAATCGATACGCTTTGAAATGTAACCGGCAGGAGCATCTACTTCGGGCTTATAGTTATACTTAAAGGGCACGCTCAGTTTCTGCCCACCCGGCGAGATAAAATGAATACCCCACGAAGGCACCTGCACCTCCTGCTCCTGACTGAACAACCCGGGTAAATCCGGAGATATCCTGCGGAGTTCATTTACTACTTTCCCGCTAAGGGCGTCGCCACAAACTTTATCGCGCGGGAAGCTAGCCTTATCTATTAATACAGAAGATATTCCTTTTTGTGCCAGGTGAAGTGCTGTAGTGGCGCCTCCTGGTCCGGCACCGAGTATGCAGATATCAGTTTTATACATGTGTAAGCGTTATGAGCAAACGAAAGATAAGGAATTGCTCAGACAGCCACACTTTATAAGGCATAAAAAAAGAAGGAAAGCCGCTAAGGCCATCCTCCTTCAGTATTTTCATAGTATTTATTTTGCTCGGTATGCGCTACTTCTTTCTTGCGGGAGTGTTATTCCCACCCTTCGCTAAATTGCGGTTAGGGTTTTGCACTTTTGTAGCGTCTTTGTTTAGTGCATTACGGTTTGGGCTATCATTGATATTACCCATTGGCTTATTCGGATCAACCTCGTTTGGGTTGTTCTTCTTCAGTTCATCTATGTCTTTTTTATTCTGGTTCTTTATACTCATAATCCAATCTCCTCATTAGTCTATACATAGTTTTACCCTTTCCGTCCATACTTTGTTACATTTTTCTAAAATTAAAGAGCGGATTGTTGCTGTAAATAAATGCAAAAAGGGAAGCGTTGGCTTCCCTTTTTGCATTCACAAGTATAAATAGGACTACTGTAGTACCGTATCGAACTGAACCAGTTTTACAAATTGTTGCACACGATTCTCGATCTCTTCCTGCGTCAGGTTCTTCAGGCGCTCTGTCCCAAATTTCTCAACACAAAATGAAGCCATAGCCGAACCATAGATCACAGCACGTTTCATGCTATCAAAGCTTATATCACCACTTTTGGCAAGATAGCCGATAAAGCCCCCCGCAAAGGTATCGCCTGCGCCGGTTGGGTCGAACACTTCTTCGAGTGGCAGGGCTGGTGCAAAGAACACTTTTTCCTCATTAAATAACAGGGCACCGTGCTCACCTTTCTTAATGATCAGGAACTTTGGTCCCATTGCCATGATCACTTTCGCAGCTTTAACCAACGAGTACTCACCACTAAGCTGGCGTGCCTCCTCATCGTTGATAGAAAGCACATCTATAAGTGCCAGCGTTTCCTTAAGCTCTTCCAGTGCGATGTCCATCCAAAAGTTCATCGTGTCCATCACGATTAGCTTTGGGCGTTCTGTTAAACGCTCAATTACTGTGCGCTGCACTTGTGGTGCCAGGTTGCCCAGCATCAGGTATTCGCAGCCCTGGTAGCTATCAGGGATGATTGGATCAAAGTCGCCTAACACGTTCAGCTCTGTAGCAAGTGTCTCGCGGCTGTTCATGTCATTAAAGTAACGGCCAGACCAGAAGAAAGACTTCTCATTCTCTTTTACCTGCACGCCTTCGGTGCTGATGTCGCGCTGATGCATGAGTTGGATGTGATCCTGATCAAAATCACCGCCAACAACTGACACTACATTTACAGGCTTCACAAAGTATGAAGATGACAATGAAATGTATGTTGCCGCTCCGCCTACGATTTTATCTGTTTTTCCGAAGGGCGTCTCCAGCGCATCAAACGCCATTGAACCGACTACTGTTAAGCTCATATTTTTAAATTTTGAATGACTGATTTTAGAGAGTAAAAGATCGAAGCTGACAATCAGCGCGTTAAACACTCCGCAAGTTAGCAATTAACTAAAATAAAAAAGCCCCTGAAGGTTTGCTTCAAGGGCTTGGGGTGGAAGATGGGTCTCGAACCCACGACCCCCAGAATCACAATCTGGTGCTCTAACCAACTGAGCTACAACCACCGTGTCTCATTTGAGAGTGCAAATATACACATGAAATCACATAATGCAATACCCTAAGCGCATTTTTGAAGAATTATTTTTAGCATTTTGAGGCAGGTACAGCCTAAGCCGCTTAGCTAAAGAAACTTACTTGGCTAATTTACTGCCACACCAAGGGCAATAATTTATGACCACCATAGATGCACCACCGTCATGTATGGGGATGCCATACAAACCTTCATCCCACTTGTTGATGATCACATCCGGGTCATCACTCTTTATCTCACCTTCTTCATCCAGGCTTTGAAACACTTTATCGGCCATCATCATGCAGCAGTAACCTTCGTAGTCAAAGCCTTTGCTCTTTAGCTTTTCTGTCGTCGCCCAGGTATAGCAGGCTTCATTTTCATGAATGGCATCTGCATAAGCTTCATACTCTTCCGACTGTATAACTTCTTCAGGCAGGTTTTTACCGAAAAAGCGGGCATGCAGCTCTTTAAATCTCTCTAAGTCCATACTATCTGTCAAACAACAATCGCTCTCCCTTCTTGCTCTCATCAAACGTACCATTAGCAAAGGCCAAATGCCCTGACACCAGCGTATGTGTGATAGTACTGTTGAAAGTATGGCCCTCTAAAGGAGACCAGCCGCATTTATAATAGATGTTCTCTTTCGTAACAGTATAGGGTTTATTCAAATCTACCAGCACCAGGTCAGCCCAGTAGCCTTCCCGAACGTAGCCGCGCTCACGCACGTTGAAAAGTATAGCTGGTGCATGGCTCATCTTCTCCACTACCTTCTCCAGCGTCAGTTTACCCTGCTTTACAAACTCCAGCATCATTTGCAGCGAGTGCTGCACCAAAGGAATACCGGAAGGAGCCTTTTTATACTTGTTCTGCTTCTCATCCCAGGTATGGGGGGCATGGTCTGTAGCGATCACATCCAGTTTATCCTCCAACAGCCCTTTTAGTAATCCCTCTTTATGGCGATGCTCTTTAATAGCGGGATTACATTTGATCTGGGTACCAAACTTGTCGTAATCCTCTTTATCAAACCACAGGTGATGCACACACACTTCTGCCGTGATGCGTTTCTGCTCCAGCGGAATATCATTTCTGAAGAGCTTCAACTCTTCTTCAGTGGAAATATGCAGGATGTGCAGGCGCGTGTTGTGCTTTTCAGCCAGCTTCACGGCCAGGTAGGATGATTTGAAACAAGCCACCTCGTTACGTATCTCCGGGTGGCATTTCACGGGGATATCCTCGCCGTACTTCTCCTCATAGATCGCCATGTTGTCGCGTATGGTCTGTTCATCCTCGCAATGCACCGCGATGGGCAGTTTGGCTTTGGCAAAGATCTGCTCCAGCGTTTCGGCATTATCTACGAGCATGTTTCCTGTGGAAGAGCCCATGAATATCTTGATACCGCACACAGTGTTGGGGTTGGTGAGCAATACCTCGGCCAGGTTATCGTTGGAGGCGCCCATGTAGAAAGAATAGTTCGTCAGCGAGGTCTCGGCAGCAATTTTGTACTTATCCTCCAGCAGCTCCTGCGTAAGTGCGTTTGGTACGGTGTTCGGCATCTCCATAAACGAAGTAGTACCACCGGCCACAGCCGCTCTTGCCTCCGTTTCAATATTCGCTTTGTGGGTAAGCCCCGGCTCTCTGAAATGCACCTGGTCATCGATCACCCCAGGAAATAGATGCAGGCCAGTGGCATCAATTGTTTCGTCAGCCTCTGCTGTTATACTATGTCCGATCTGCGCAATACGTCCATCTTGTACAAGAACGTCAGCAGTGGTTATAATTCCTTCGTTTACGAGTTGTGCGTTTTGGATCAGAATACTTTTCATGCTGCTAAGATATGTGCTGAACAAATTTAACACATTATCTTGGTTTCATGCAGTATTCGGGTCTTTACCTCTAGCAAATCTGCTCTGGCCCTGTTATTCAGGCTGCATCAGCTTGCCTATAAACAGTATGGCATTGGAAGACTTCTCGCGGATCATGAACACAAAAGGACGATCTATCCGGACGGTCAAAGGCACAGAGGTAACCCCAATACCAACAGAAGTGACTGCTGCAGCTTCTGTCCCTTCTTCGTTCACGCCCAGAAATGTTTTATGCCTCACTTCAGAAACAGACAAACCTCCTTGCCCCTCAACCATTCGGCTAAAGTCTGCCTGATCACTAAAGGCAATGCCCATACCTAATTGTGTCAGCACCTGATTCAGCTGGCTCTCATACTCTAATTTGAACTTAGGCATCTGAAGCTCTCGCTTCATTGTATCCGCTGCTGACAGCCACGAGGCCAAACTACTCTCGCTAAGCCCCTCTACAGTTTCCTGCACCGTATGCTGCTCCTTAGGCATTACTATTGTCATACTGTACTGCTGGTTACCGTAGGGCAGGTCAACCACCTCTTTGCTGGCATCCTCATAATGCAGGTACTTGCCGTTCTTCAGCGTCATGAAGTCGTGGGTAACGGTATTGCCATCTTCAAGATGAAATGTACCGGGTTTTGTCAGCTGCTTGTCAAACGGGTAAGTCCAGGTACCTTTAAAGTAGATCGCATTGATCAGGAATAATATTTGCTCAGGCCGGATCTCATCAATAATGCCATCAATTTTTCCGTTGGTTTTATTTTTCACCCAGTTATTGATCTGGTCTTTCGCAGCTGGCGAAGAAAAATCAAGCCCCTGCACCGTCGCATCAAAATATTTTTTGTTTGTTTCGATAAACGGAGCCTGCAGCTTGAACTGGTTGCTGTGCCACAAGGAGTTTGCAGACGTGAAAACAACTTTCTTATCTATCCCCTGCAGCAGGCTGGTCAGATCTTTGAATGACTTGTTTATTTCATCGTCTGAATTCAGCTTAAAACCCAAAGCCTGGTACATTGCTTCCTTTGTGGTAGATGCTGCACCATTGTATGTCATACCCAAAGCCATGCTGATGCTGAGAGGAGAAATAAACACATTCTTTGCACCCTCCTCCTCGCTAAGCGAAGCAAAAGCACGAAAGGCAAAATCGTTTGAGCTTTCTACGGTCAGTTGCTCCTGCGCCGTTAATGGCCGCACGTTAGGGGCATTATTGTCCAGCTGCTCTTTTTGACAGGATGAAAAAGACAAAGCAGCAGTAGCGGCAAGAGTAATTAAAAGGGGGAGTCTTGGTAAAGAGTTCTTCATGGTTACTAAGCTAGTAAGGGATCGGCAGTGTAAACCGCTAAATACCTAAGTATATAATTTTGACCCTTAACAGGATAAAAGAGTTGCAAGCTTACAATATATATTATTCCGTCAGAGAACCTAAAAGTGTACAAGTAAGCCATAACACTACGCATATCCAGCATCAGTGGCACTTTTTGCTCTCTTACATCATTTCATCTGCCTCCCGTAAAAAAGCCGTACCTTTGTACACAAATACAAAGCATAAATTACCACCATGGCAGAAGAAGCAGACAAAGAAATAACCACGTTCGAGGATTTTAAGCTGAACAAACAGCTACTGAACGCCATTGCCGATGCCGGTTACGAAAAACCTACACCTATACAATTACAGGCTGTTCCGTTAATAATGGCAGGCCACGATATACTGGGCATTGCTCAAACCGGAACAGGTAAAACTGCTGCCTTTTTGCTACCACTGCTCATGAAAGTGAAGTATGCACAAGGCCATAACCCGCGTGCGCTGATCGTGGCTCCTACCCGTGAGTTGGTCATGCAGATAGAAGAGAATATTGAGCTATTGGCAAAATATACGGACCTGCGCCACCTGGCCATTTATGGCGGACTCGGACCTAAAACTCAAATTGAAGCCCTTAATAAAGGCGTTGATATACTTGTTGCCACGCCTAAGCGCCTGATGGAGCTTTACCTGAAAGGGGAGCTGGTGCTTAAGGAGCTGAAAACACTGATACTAGATGAGGCAGATAAGATGATGGACATGGGCTTTATGCCACAGATCCGCCAGCTGCTGGAGGTAATTCCGCGCAAGCGCCAGAACCTCTTATTCTCAGCCACCATGCCCGACAAAGTGGTGGAGCTATCAGAGGAGTTTCTTGAGTTTCCGACACGGGTAGAGATAACCCCTCAGGCCACTCCGGTAGAAACTGTTACCCAAACCCTTTACCGCGTACCAAACCTGCGCACTAAGATCGAACTGTTTGAGCACCTGATCCAGGATAATGAGACGTTTAACCGCGTGATCATTTTTACCAGGAGCAAGAAAAATGCAGAGAGCGTTTCCAAGTTTCTGGAGCATCGTAACTACGGCGAAGTGCGTGCCATTCATGGAAATAAAGGCCAGAATACACGTATTAACTCTATGGAAGCCTTCAAAGGCGGTGATATACGTTTCCTGGTGGCTACAGATGTGGCATCAAGGGGTATCGACGTAACCATGGTCAGCCATGTGATCAATTTTGATGTACCTCTGATCTATGAAGACTATGTACACCGTATTGGTCGGACAGGGCGCGCTGAAAACATAGGAGCCGCCATTACTTTTGCCACTGAAGCTGAAATGTATCATGTAGGCAAGATTGAAAAGATCATTCGAATGAAGATACCGGAGGTGGCAATGCCTGCCGATGTAAAAGTGTTTGACACGCCCTTTGAGGAACAGCAGGAAATGGCCCGTGACGTAGACCGCCATAAACGGCGTGAAGACCCGGACTTTAAAGGGGCTTTTCATGAGAAGAAAGGGCGCCATAAATCAAACTTTGAGAAAGGCAAAAAGAAAGGCGACCCTAAAAATTCCTATTGGCAGAAAACAAAGAAGAAAGGTAGCAGCAGAAAGAAATAAAAGAAAAAGCCCCTCAGTAAACTTAATTACTGAGGGGCTTTTTCTTTTATTTCTTATCTGTTCTAAAACAGCGAAGATGCTATGTTACCAAACTCAAAAACCATAAAATTAAGTAGTGCACTCCAGAATATAGCACTCCATAACATATGTATAAATATGTGCTTGCGTGAGGCACCAAAAAGTGCTGCGACTACTGTTCCGAATATCGGAGTAAGTAAAATGGGCGTTAAAAAGGCCACACCTGTTACACCAAACCGCTTCCATATCTGCACAACCCTTCTGTTCTTTTTACTAAAGATAGGCTTACGCTTGGCCCGGCGCATGGTAGAGACCCTTTTAGAAAAAGCCCTCCCAACTATGGAGAAGATGATAACGCTTGTCATCATGCCTGCCACAGTTAACAACACTGACTCCATGTAAGATAATCCTAAGGTTGCTCCGGTTACAGGTCCTCCAAAAAATTTTACCATACTCACCAAGTACACCGACAGGTACTTCAGAACTTCTACCAACACAGCAATAAATTTAAATTGTACTCTAAAAAAGGAAAGGGTTGGAAGTATATAGTATACGCACCATAACCATAAAGTTTATATGAGTTTACAGACATCTCAGGTCTGCAAATTCTGCAAAAATTTAAATATCAAAACATTATGGATTCCAGTATGAGCAACAGGCAAGTTATACTTAAAGTTCAGGATCAGATCTTAGGCCCGAAAGCCAGGTCTCCTGCATCTCCTAAGCCCGGCACAATGTACGACTTTTCGTTCAGGTGGCTATCCTGTGTTCCTAACCAGATCAATGCCTCCGGAATCTCCTGCTGCACATGGGCAATACCTTCCGGCGACGCAATGGCGGCGGCAATATGCACCTGAATTGGCTTACCGTGTCGCAACATGCCTTTGTAAGATTTCACCAAGGATCTCCCTGTTGCCAGCATGGGGTCTGCCAGGATAAGTATCTTATCGTGCAGGTCAGTTGATGCCAGGTACTCCATATTTATCTGCAGCTCGGTGTTCTCTTCCTCTACCCGGTAGGCTCCAACGAATGTACTGTACGCCTTATCGAAATAATTCAGCATGCCCTGGTACATAGGCAAACCGGCACGCAGAATGGTGGCCAGTACAGGCTGGTTTGTGAGCAGCATTGTTTCTGTCTCAGCTAATGGGGTTGTAATGGTCACCATTTTATAAGGCAGCGTTTTGGATATCTCATAGGCCAGCAGTTCCCCGATCCGTTCCAGGTTTCTCCGGAAACGCAGGCTATCTCCCTGTACATGAATATCGCGCAGCTCTGCAATATAATGGTTAGCAAGAGAGGGGGTTTCGGTCAGGATGTTGAGATTGCGTCTTTCCATTTGAGGTACCAGGGTTTGTGTTGTTTTGTTAAAGATACATAGGGCACAGGTGTTGCTCCAAAATTTGCGTAAAATTTTGCAACAGATGGCACCATGCTTCCTTCGAAATCAAAAATAACATTTGCGTTTGCGTACTTCCGGATGACATGGTCCAGGAGCAGTGTCATAGCAGCACTTTTTCGTCCTTCCTCGGAAGAGGCTGAAAAAAGGAAGATCACCTTACCAGGCTGTACTATAAACAACGCGGCAGCAACTGGTTGTGCCATACTATTTACTACCTGCAGCAGTTCAGCAGCATTATGCTTCTGTAGCACCTCATATAACCCGGCCAACATACGATAATGCTTCTCCTTCATTTCGGAGAGCTCTCTGCCTTTGGTCGCTTTGAAAATGGAAACAAGCGGCTTTATATTTTTGAGTGGCTTTATCTCCAGGCCGGATCGTTGTGCCTTATGCAGCTTGTGCCGGTTGCGGTAATTCTTGAGCAGGTCTTTATAAGTTGGCCTCAGGTCCAGGTGATACGTTACACGCTCCGACAGGCTAACCGTTTGTATCTCAATATTTAATGCGTTGGTATTCCCCGTGTTCAGCTGCAGGTAAACATTCTTGTACTTATCAGGAATCAGAGCCAGGTAATCCTGTATATTTTTGAAGGCACTGCTGACAGTGGTAAAAAGGCCCAGCTGTTGCGTGAAATAAGGCTGCAACACCCCCAGTTGCCCCCACCGCCGGCCAAGGGGCAGCGGAAAAACAGATACATAAACGCCATCCTGCTCCTCAACCACGGCATCCCAGTTCCGGCACACAGCATTTAAATACCAGGCATACCCATATATAATGTGCTCCGCAGATGCGGCAACACAATCATTCCATTTCTCTTCGTTTATCTCTTGGTGTAGCAGGTAACGCAACATGAGGCACCAGGGCTTTAATGTCCTGCTAAAGTATAAATTCACTCCGGTTTCTTGAACATTAATTTTATAAAAGAGTACATTCGCATTTCAAAGCTTTGATTTCCCCTTAGGTTTTATTCATGAGAAGACTAGGATGGGCCTTTGCCCTGACATTTTTTGTTGGTTTTTCCGCACAGGCACAGGATGTGTATGTACCCTATAACCGTGATGTATACCACTGGATAGACCGTTACCAGATAAAGTACGGTGAACAAGTCCCCGGTCTGCAAACCGCAGTACACCCATATGGACGTCAGGATGTAGCCAACCTTGCCGAGATAAGTGCTCGAAATGCCCGCACGGCAGTAGATGAGTTTAACACTTCTTATCTGCTGAACGATAACTGGAACTATACTACCCAGGAGAACAACGAAAGCAGGAAGCCGATCTTAAATTACTTTTATAGAAATAAAACAGATCTCTTCCACTATGAAAGTGATGCTTTTACTTTACGCGTTAACCCCGTACTGCACTTTGAGGTGGGGATGGATGACCAGACAGATGGCATTCGTTATGTGAACACCCGCGGCGTACAGATAGAAGGTTCTATTGATGGCCGTTTTGGGTTCTATACTTTCATCGGTGAAAACCAGGCCCGCTACCCAGCCTATGTAATGGATCGCATCCGGCGGGATGGCGTGGTACCGCACGAAGGATTCTGGAAAGACTTTAAAGAAGATGGCTACGATTATATAACAGCACGCGGTTACCTGAATTATGCACTTAGCAAGCATGTGGAGATACAGCTGGGCCACGACCGCCATTTTATAGGCGATGGCTACCGCTCCCTAGTCCTTTCGGACTATGCTCCCCCTGCATTTTTCCTCAAGTTAAACACACGTGTCTGGAAGCTGCATTACATGAACCTGTTCCAGGAGCTTACTTCGGAATTCCAGCGTGGCGGTGGTGATAAACTGCTCCCTAAAAAATACATGGCGCTGCATAGGTTGGGCATAAATGTAACCGACAACATCAACATCGGCGTTTTTGAGCAGGTTGTATTTGCCCGCGATAAAGGCAAGTTCGAGCTACAGTACCTGAACCCCATAATATTTTACAGAGCCATTGAGCAGGCTGTAGGTAGCGAAGACAATGCCATGCTGGGTGCAGACTTCCGCTGGAACATACACAACCGACTACAGCTTTATGGGCAGTTAGAGCTGGATGAGTTTGTGTTGAAAGAAGTAAAAGCGATGAATGGCTGGTGGGCCAACAAGCAGGCCGGGCAGATCGGTGCTAAATATATTGATGCCTTTGGGCTTAGTAACCTCGATCTGCAGGGTGAGGTTAACATTATACGGCCTTATACTTACCAGCACCGGAACTCCACTACCAATTACCAGCACTACAACCAGTCACTCGCACATCCTATTGGCGCCAACCTGGCAGAGCTGATAGGTATTGTTTATTACCAGCCTGTACCACGCCTGATGCTTACCGGCAAAGCTATTGCCACCCGTTATGGGCAGGATATAATTACTGATACCGACACCCTGAACTATGGTGGCAGCGTGCTGCTCCCTTACACCACACGCGTTTCAGACTATGGAAATGAGATTGGCCAGGGTAACACAACCAATCAACTGCACCTCGACCTGACTGCAACGTATCAGTTCCGCCATAACATGTTCCTGGACCTGAAGGGAATACTCAGGCGCACGGATGCAGAAATCAACGCACTGGACAGAAATACCACCTTTTTCTCGTTTGCTTTCCGCTGGAACATACCTCAAAGGCTGCATGAGTTTTAGGAGATAAAACAGTCTGGGTCTAAAAAGTAAAAAGGTAGAACAACAAATGTTCTACCTTTTTACTTTTCTGCCATTCTGCCTTTTATTCAGTATCTTTGCGGCGGCTAAAACAGAAGCCTTTCCAGATATAAAAATAAGAACGAAGCAGTTATAAATTGCTACCATAGTGGTTGTGAGGGTGCAGCAACGGCTTTATGCAGGAGAAGCAGCCAGCAACAAATTAAATACCATGAAGACATACCTTCGCATACTTCAGTTCGCAAAACCCTACAGCAGGTTTGTGCCACTATATACCCTGTACACCGTACTCGGCATCATTTTCGGCCTGTTTAATTTTACTCTGATCATCCCTTTGCTTAATGTGTTATTTGGGCAGGTAGGTACTGAAGAAGCCGCCATGATGGCTACAACAAAACCTGAATTCAGCTTTACGATAGATTTCATTAAGAATTTCTTTAACTACCACTTTGGGCAGGTAATTCTGGAGGAAGGCCGTTTGGGGGCTCTGTTATTTGTCTGCATTATTATTGTTATCTCTATTTTCCTGGCTAACCTCTTCCGTTACCTGGCATTCAGGATAATAGGTGCACTACGGGCACATGTGGTAGAGAAAATGCGGGAAAAGGTATACAAGCGTGTGACAGAGCTGGAACTGGGTTACTTTAGCAACGAGCGAAAAGGAGACCTAATGACGCGCCTGACAGTTGATATACAGGAGGTGGAAAGCTCTGTGGTGAGCACTTTAACAGTAGTTGTCAGAGAGCCTATCGCCATCATCGCTTTTTTTGCCATCCTGTTTACAATGTCTGTTAAGCTTACCTTGTTTACGCTTATCCTGCTGCCGATTTCAGGGGGTATCATCTCCGGTATCTCCAAGCAGTTAAAGCGCAAGGCAAGTCAGGGGCAGGACTCCCTTAGCTTTATACTTACCATTATCGATGAAACGTTGAGTGGCATCCGGGTGATTAAAGCATTCAATGCAGAACCCTTTATACTTCAAAAGTTTCATGACCAGAATAATCGTTATGCCCGTATCCAGCGCTCAATAGCTAACAAACGAGACCTGGCATCTCCCCTGTCTGAGTTCATGGGAGTAACAGTGGTGGCAGGTTTGCTTTTTTATGGTGGTACACTGGTTTTAACCCAGCAGTCTGATCTGAAGCCAGCGGAGTTTATAACCTACATCATACTTTTCTCACAGGTCTTAGTGCCTGCAAAGGCTATGTCTGCTGCATTCAGCAATATACAACGCGGGCTGGTTTCTGGTGAGCGGGTGTTAAAAGTGATTGACACCAAGCCTCAGATCGTGAATAAACTTGATGCCAAGGTGCTGCCTCATTTTGAGCGCCGGATCGAATTTATTGATGTCGGCTTTGGCTATGGAGATAAGCCTGTTCTGCAAGATATTAACTTCACCATAGAAAAAGGCAAAACTATTGCTTTGGTTGGTCCTTCCGGTGGAGGTAAGTCTACGTTGGCAGACCTGATACCGCGTTTTTATGACCCTACCAAAGGTGCCATACTTATTGACGGGCATGACATCCGGGATTATACAATGGAATCTGTGCGTGATGAGATTGGGGTAGTTACGCAGGAATCTATCTTGTTCAATGACACTATCTATAATAACATCGCTTTCAATAAGACCGATGCTACAGAAGAAGAGGTAGTTGCGGCAGCTAAAATTGCCAATGCTCATGAATTTATCATCGACTCTGAAAATGGCTACCAGACGATGATAGGTGACCGGGGCAGCAAACTTTCAGGTGGCCAGCGGCAGCGCCTGAGCATAGCCCGGGCTATACTTAAAAATCCTCCGATACTTATTCTTGATGAGGCAACATCGGCACTGGATACTGAATCTGAGAAGTTAGTACAGGAGGCTTTAACCAACCTGATGAGAAACAGGACCTCCATCGTTATAGCACACAGGTTAAGTACTATTCAGTATGCAGATGAGATTCTGGTGTTACAACAAGGCCGCATAATAGAGCGTGGCACCCACGAGGAATTGCTTCAAAATAGCGGCCTTTATGCCAAACTTACCCAGATGCAATTAACCGTTTAGAGGATTAATAGTATTATTTATCAGCTAATTGTTCGATTTATAAGGAATTAGGGTTTAGCCTTGCAAAAGAATCATATTTTTTTTTAGCTTTAAGAAAATATGTTGTTGCACTAAAATCCTACTCTCTACATGAAAGCACTTAAAGCATTCCTGGATTTCCTTGTGATCTCCTACATCGTGTTCACTGTTCTGCTACTCACAACCGTACTTAACGAAAACACAATTCTGAACATCCAAACAGACGAGCAGGTTCTGTTACTTTACAAAGCTATAGTTGCCATTGGCGGCGTGATCATGTTTGCAAGATTGCTGGCTAACCACCTTTACATCGCAGACCTGAAGCACGAGCAGCACCTTGCACAACTTAAAATAAACGGATTAAAAGCGGATCTTTACGAGAAACGACAGGAATTTAGAAGCAACAGCTACAAACCTCAAGCCGAGGAGATCGAGGCAGAGGTAAGGCTCCTTAAACAAGCATGACATCCACCACCATACTGGCAGAGTTAACGCAGGCACAGGAAGTGCTTCATGCGTTTTTATCCGATGCAAAAAACATAGCCTCTATCGAGCTTGCCGCAGATGCTATGGCTGAAGCCGTGAGCAAAGACGGCAAAATCCTGAGCTGTGGCAATGGCGGCTCCATGTGCGATGCCATGCACTTTGCCGAGGAACTAACCGGCCGCTACCGCGAAAACAGAAAAGCGATTCCAGCTATTGCCATCTCTGATGCCAGCCACTTGAGCTGCGTTGGCAACGACTATGGCTACGACTCTGTTTTCTCCCGTTACCTGGAGGCGCTCGGTAACCAGGGAGACGTGCTTTTAGCGATCAGTACGAGCGGCAATTCAGGCAACGTACTGAAAGCCGCTGAGACAGCTAAAGCAAAAGGCATGAAAGTGGTGGGCCTAACAGGCAAGGACGGTGGAAAACTGGCAGATTTGTGTGATGTTGAAATCCGCGTTCCACACTTTGGCTTTGCTGATCGGGTTCAGGAGATACACATTAAAGTTATTCATATACTTATTCTGCTGCTTGAGCAAAAGCTAGTATAAAAGACAACGTGCATTTACAAGCACCCAAAGTATACCCGCAGCTTTTGTCGTGATAGTTGCGGGTTTTTTTTTAAATGGAGGACAGTCACCGCAAGTCACCCGGTGCACAGAATTTATACGCTCGTAAACGCTGCTCTCTTCTTTAACTATTTACTGCCGTAAAATTCTCTCCCCGATGCCATAAGGTGCGTATGTAATGGAGGTTGCGCTCCGGGTACAAGCAGGAAGCAGCATCGGTTTATGAAACACTACTTATTTTTTATTCTGGCTATAAGCCTACTTGCCTGTCAGCCTCAGGTTAACAACGATCTAACAGAAGAGACCCAGCCCCAGGCCGCTGACACAGCAGCTTTAGCACCTGCAAGCACCGAAGCACCCGACTCCGCTTTTCTTATAGTACCCGGCGAAAGTATAGGTGAGATAAATCTGCTAATGCCTGCCAATGAACTGTATAGCATTATGGGCAAAGCTGATAGCGGTGATGCTGCGATGGGTAAATCATTGCAGTTCTGGATCAGCAATGATCCAAAAGGCAAACGCAGCTACGTGGCAGCGTATACCGTCAACAATTTCGATGGCAGTGGTTCCCCTCCAAAAGTGCAGCAGATACAGGTTACTGCTTCCGGTTACAAAACCAAAAGCGGCATCGGCACTGGTGATACGTTTGCCAGAGTTCGTAAAGAGTTCAGCAATCTGCGGCCACTTGCATACTATACTAACCAAATGAAACAGCAGGTTTACATTTACGATGATCAACCACAAGGCATAGCCTTTGAAATTACTATTCCCGACAGTACTTGCACAGCAATCACTGTGCATCCGAAAGGCGAAAATGTAACAGAAACATACTTACCTATCCACCCAGACATGACCAGGTTAAAAGGCGATACGCTTCAGTAGCGGCAGCGACTTCCATCAATTTTTATTTGATGTTGCAAGAGGTTTCTTTCTTAAGTTCAATATTTAGAACTTTGTAGCTTGGCCTCGTGTTAGCGCACAGATTACCTGCAATTTTTTACCGGGATAACTTATACCAGATGCTTATTAAATCATTCGGCAGTGCCGTACAGGGCGTACATGCCTACACCGTAACCGTAGAAGTTAATGTTAGTGCCGGCACCAGATACTACCTGGTTGGCCTCCCGGATAATGCGGTAAAAGAAGGCGAGCAGCGCATAGAGTCTGCCTTGAAGCAGTACAATTTTAAAATGCCCCGCCAGAAAGTTGTTATCAACATGGCACCCGCCGATATTCGCAAAGAGGGTACAGCGTATGACTTAACCATCGCAATGGGAATATTGGCCGCCTCGGGTCAGATAGCTACTGAGAAAATCTCACAGTATATGATAATGGGTGAGTTATCTCTGGATGGATCGTTACGGCCAATAAAAGGTGTATTGCCTATTGCTATCCAGGCCCGCAAAGAAGGCTTCAAGGGGTTTATACTTCCAACACAAAATGCACAGGAAGCTGCCATTGTAAATAACCTGGATGTGATCGGTGTCAGCAATATTCTGGAGGCCATCAATTTTCTTGACGGGAAAAGCGACATCATTCCTTTAACTATTGATACCCGTGATATTTTCCAGAGTACCGTAGATCAATATGCCGCTGACTTTGCCGATGTACAGGGCCAGGAGAATATCAAGCGTGCTTTAGAGATCGCTGCCGCAGGTGGGCATAACGTCATCATGATCGGCCCTCCAGGTGCAGGTAAAACCATGCTGGCTAAACGACTTCCGTCTGTGCTTCCGCCATTATCCATGCACGAAGCACTGGAAACAACGAAGATACACTCTGTGGCAGGCAAACTGGGCGAAGCAGCCTCTTTGCTGACAACGCGCCCTTACCGCTCGCCCCATCATACTATATCTGATGTAGCTTTAGTAGGAGGTGGCAGTAATCCGCAGCCAGGCGAGATCTCCCTTTCTCATAATGGGGTACTATTCCTGGATGAACTCCCGGAATTTAAGCGCACCGTGCTGGAGGTAATGCGCCAGCCGCTTGAAGAGCGGCGTGTAACGATCTCGAGGGCCAAAACAACCATCGACTTCCCTGCTAATTTTATGCTGGTGGCAAGCATGAACCCCTGCCCCTGCGGTTATTATAACCACCCGGAAAAAGAATGTGTGTGCGGCCCAGGCGTGGTGCAGCGTTACCTTAATAAGGTGAGTGGCCCTCTTCTGGACAGGATCGACCTGCACGTAGAGGTGACACCGGTAACTTTTGATGAGATGACTGCCACCCGAAAATCAGAGGACAGCGCCACTGTAAGGGAAAGAGTAGTGCAGGCCCGGGACCTGCAGACAGAACGTTTTAAGGAGACCCCTGCAGTGCACTCCAATGCGATGATGCCATCGCAGATGGTAAAAGAAATTTGCCAGATAAACGAAGCAGGACGCACCCTTCTGAAGACAGCAATGGAGCGCCTGGGGTTATCGGCCCGTGCTTATGACCGCATCCTGAAAGTGAGCAGAACCATTGCTGACCTGGCAGGAAGTGAAAATATAAAAATTGAACATTTAGCAGAAGCTATACAATACAGAAGCTTGGACCGAGAAGGCTGGGCAGGATAATTCAGAACTACTTAATTTATACATAGATAGCTATTTAGCGATAAGCAGCGGCATATTATGTCGCTGCTTTTTTATTTGCAGTTGCACCATATGCTTCACATAAAATACTATTACCTCAACAAAATTATTTGCTAATTCTTAGACTTTTTAAATATCCTGTCGTAAGAGGCTTACATCAGGCAGATAGTTCTTACTGCCGGCCTGGAGAATACTTTTAATTACATGAATTTAGAAACAATGAAAAAGACACTTATATTATTCGTTTTAGCAATGGTAACCACGGTTGCCGCACAGGCACAAATGCAAGCCCCGCGATTTGGAATAAGAGCAGGTGCGAACTACTCCGGCTTTTCTGGTGATGATGCCGATAACCTTGATAGGCTTTTTGGTTTTCATGCCGGTGTTACATCACAATTTATGCTTTCCAGTGATGGTTTCTTTGCAATACAGCCAGAGCTTTTATTCTCTACAAAAGGAGCCGAGTCGAAAGATGACAGCTTTAAGTATAAGATCAGTTATTTAGATGTGCCCGTACTAGCACGTATCAATGCCGGACCATTATACTTTGAAGGCGGCCCCCAGGCTTCCTTCCGCATTGGCGGCGACATTGAGTCTAATGGTGTGAATATAGATGATAACCTGGACCAGTTTAAGCGTACTAGTTTTGGTTATGCGGCAGGTATTGGCTTTGCTTCCACCCCATTAGGTTTAAGCCTTGGTGTGCGTTATAATGGTGACATCTCAAAACTTTATGATAACGAAAACGTTTCAGATGCACGGAACAACCTATTTATGTTAACACTTGGTTATACATTCCCGACCAGATAACGCAGACTACCTGTTAGTATAAAATATTACTATGGAAAGTTAGAGCCCGGCGCTTGTCGGGCTCTATCCATTAGTTAACTCCCCCGGCACTTCCACCGACTCCGTTAAAACCAATATTTACACTTCATATATAGGCAATGTTAATATTTTGGCCCGCTTGTTGCTATGCTATGTTTGCATGCATATTACGGTTTAACTGCCCGAAAAAAGCCTTTAAATTTTTATCGCTAACCATCAGGTAGTTGTATCAAAATCTTAAACATTGAATAAAAATTTGAGTCTTAACTTATCTTATTTACCGCATACTGCTCGTTAATCAGGGCGTATCAAAACATTTTTATGATTATGAAAAAGTTATTTTTTGTATTTGCATTTGTACTAGCCTCTTTCTCTTTCGCTCAGGCACAATCATTTGGTATCAGAGGTGGTGCTAATCTTTCTAATCTATCAGGAGATTTGCGTAACGAAGACCGCTATGAAAACAAGTTTGGTTTTCACGCAGGTGTTACTCTTAATTTTGGTATTGTTGATGAGTTTTTCTCTATTCAGCCGGAACTGTTGTACTCTAACAAAGGCTTTAAAAATGCCGATGAAGAGTTTACTACTCCCCTTGGTACTTATAAGCGCACAGGTAATGTAAACTATAATTACCTGGACCTTCCTATACTTGCCAAGATCAAAGCTGGCCCTTTATACTTTGAGGCGGGCCCACAAGCATCCTACCTGCTAAGCGTAAATAATGCTACCAAGGAGTACTTTAATGGTAACCTGCAGTCTTCCACAACTACAGAGAGAGACAAAGATGGTCTGAAAGAATTTGAACTAGGCTATGCTGCAGGTGTAGGGCTTATGTCCAGAAGTGGTATTAGTTTAGGTTTACGTTATAACGGAAGCTTAACTGATTTTGTAGACAAAGACACTGAGGAGTATTTTGATGGTGACCTAACCAACGCACGTCACTCTACTATTATGCTAACATTAGGCTTTACAATACCATCAGCAAAATAAATTCTTATTATTTAGCTTTATTTAGCTACTTACAATTTTTGCCGGCTCTGCCTTTCAGGTAGGGCCGGCTTTTTTTTTTGCGTATCCTACTTCAAACTATTTTTTGCCAACTATAGTAAAACTATAAGCCTCACCACTGCATATATGCTATGAAAAAGACGCTCTTTGTATTCCTGCTTATACTTGCTCCTGTTATTGTGACACATGCTCAGTTTGCCAGGTTTGGGGCAAAAGTAGGCGGCGGCTTCACCTCGGTTAAAGGTGATGACGCTTCATCTGATTTCACAAATTACCTGGCAGGTTTTCATGGCGGTTTTATAGGAAGCTACGAATTTGTATCAAAGCTGGCCGTACAGGCTGAGCTTGAGTATGATCAGAAAGGGTTTACGTACGATAACTACCCTCTTAGCCCGACTGAAGCACTCGTTGATGACCATCGGCTGCACTACCTGACCCTACCACTACAATTAAAACTTCAGAAAGGCGGATTGTTTGTTTTAGGTGGACCTTACGTTGGGTACTTGGTGGCAGAAGGAACAAAAGTCAGGATACTGGACAGTGCCACACTCGAGGACCCTGAGCCAGTAGAACTAGGTAAATACCCGCTGCACATTAGCGATTTTGAACGGTGGGATTACGGCTATACCGTTGGTCTTGGCATTGAACTGGATAATGGCTTCTTTATGAGCTTCCATAACACTGGCGGATTTAAATCTTTCTCCAAAGAACTTGATCAGAAAAACGTTGTCTTTAAGCTAAGCATTGGATACCTGATGCGCCCTGTGCTTCCTTAACAGCCTCAAAAGATTTATAAAAAACAAAGGGCTTGCTACTTCTGTAGCAAGCCCTTTGTTTTTTATAAATCCCAATGTTATTTACTCATCTCAGCATAGTGCTTGTAGAACAACGGAATTGTTTCGATACCTTTCATGTAATTAAAAACTCCGAAATGCTCATTTGGCGAATGGATTGCATCTGAATCAAGACCAAAACCCATCAATACCGAGTCAAGGCCAAGCTCTGATTTGAACATTGAAACTATCGGAATTGAACCACCGCTACGGACAGGGATTGGCTTTACCCCAAATGTCTCTTCATACGCCTTAGAAGCAGCTTTATAGGCAACAGAATCAGTAGGGGTAACTACCGGTTCACCGCCATGGTGTGGCTTTACCACTACGCTCACACTGGCAGGAGCTATACTTTCAAAATGCTTTCTAAACTTCTCTGTTATTTCTTCTGAAGTCTGGTGTGGCACCAGGCGCATGGAGATCTTGGCAAAGGCCTTAGAAGGGATCACTGTTTTGGCCCCTTCACCTGTATAGCCGCCCCAGATACCGTTCACATCCAACGTCGGCCTGATCGAATTGCGCTCCATGGTTACATAACCCGCCTCGCCATGCACGTCTTTCAGGTCAAGAGATTTCTTATACTTCTCCAGGTCAAAGGGAGCACGCGCCATTTCAGCACGCTCTTCCTGGCTCAATTCATCTACATTGTCGTAAAAACCAGGTATGGTAATATGATTGTTTTCGTCGTGCAACGAAGCAATCATCTGGCACAGGATATTGATCGGGTTAGCCACTGCACCACCGTAAAGGCCGGAATGCAGATCGCGGTTAGGGCCGGTAACTTCCACTTCTACATAACTCATGCCTCGCAGACCAGTAGTTATAGAAGGTGTATCGTTGCCCAGCATACCCGTATCAGAGATTAGGATCACATCTCCCTTCAGCCTTTCTTTGTTCTCTTTCACAAAAGTGGCCAGATTAGCAGAACCTACTTCCTCCTCTCCTTCGATCATAAACTTTACGTTGCAGGCCAGCGTGCCTGTGCGCACCATTGTCTCGAATGCTTTCACGTGCATGTACATCTGCCCTTTATCGTCGCAAGCGCCCCGTGCATAAATATTCCCATCTTTTATAACCGGTTCGAAAGGGGGTGAACTCCAGAGCTCGTAAGGGTCTGCAGGCTGTACATCATAGTGTCCGTATACAATCACGGTTGGCAGATCAGGACTTACCATCTTCTCACCATACACCACCGGATAACCTGCTGTTTCAACCAGCTCCACATGGTCAGCACCAGCATCTACCAGGCGTTGTTTCACGAACTCAGCCGTACCAAGCACATCTTGTTTAAACTTTGGGTCAGCGCTTACTGATGGTATGCGCAGCATGTCGAGCAGCTCGTTTATAAAACGGTCTTTGTTCTCATTGATATATTGATTTATCATAGCAGTGGATACGTTTTGGTTCAAACATAAAGTTACAAAAAAAAGCTACCCTTGCAGTAAAGGATAGCTTTTCAAAATATTACAGATTTTACAACTGGCAGAAAGCTGCCGCTATTTTTTTAGTCCCAGATTAATGTTGGCCTTACTTTCCTCGCCGGCAATTAACCGGTTAATGTTCTTGCGGTGTGTAAGTACAACTACGGCAAAAAGGATGAAGCCGAAAATTATCAGTATCGGGTTATCCGGGTGGAAGCGTGGCAACAGCAGTAGAATAGGGAAAGCTAGTGCTGCGATCATAGATCCCAGCGATACATAACGCGATGTAAATAGCACGATCACAAAGATAACCATACACATTAACGCCACTTCAGTTTGGATGGCAAGCATCATACCCAGAAGAGTAGCAACGCCTTTACCTCCCTTAAAATGCTCGTAAACCGGAAAAATATGTCCTACTACAGCCAAAGCACCCATTATAAGCTGAAAGTATACCAGGTTGTCAGCAGATATAACATTAAAGATCACAAGTAAGCCCGCCAACGACGTAGCTACCCAGCCTTTAAAAATATCGATCAGCATAACTGCCGTTCCCGGCTTTTTACCTAAAACACGAAATGTATTGGTGGCACCGGAATTACCACTGCCATGCTGCCTGATATCAATTCCGTAATAGGCTTTACCCAGCCAAACGGCTGTAGATATAGAGCCGATCAGGTAAGCAGCTACAAATAATATTGCTGTTAATAAAATGTCCATGTATACACAACTCGTTTTAGCCTTCAGACTCCTCCATCCCTACAATAAAGTACACTGAAAGGCACTTGTCTGGTTCTAAAGGAAGCCCAAATATAGGCATAACTTAATTTAAACTCCAAAAATCAAGTTTCTCTTAAACTATATACGGGATGTCTAAAGTTCCTGGTTAATTTCCTTTCTCATCCTTATTTTTCTTTTTCTTCTCTTTTTTCTGACTATCTGTTGTATCTGTTACTTTTTGTGTGGGCTCCGCCTGCGGTTGCGGCTGTACCGCCGTCGCTTTAAAGCCTGTTTCTCCATTCAGATAGTTTTTTCTAAAGTGGTCAAGAAAGATATTCTTATCCATTTCTTCGCCAGAATATACGTCATAATTAGTGCTTACACCACGTCTCCCTTTAGATTTGGACTGTACTTGCTTGCTTAAGCCGTCATCAGATGAGGCGATGGTAAGCCCATTTTCAAAGAAATTGATGTAATACCATGAGTTCGGATTTGCCTCCAGGTAAAGTGATACAGCCGGCTCCCCGTTCAGATCCTGCTTCACTTCCAGGTATCCATCCAGTTGCGCATTGATATCCTCTTTCATTGTGCTGGCTACGCTGATCTTACCTACACTGTACCATGCATTTTGCTCATTAGACCAACGCAGGTTCACTTTATTCAGGAGCAGGCTTCGCACTAGTTTGCCAGACAGCTCCGGCAATGGCACATACCCTGTGGCAGAACGCTGCTTATATTGACGCACATCTCTGTCGCCTACAAAACCGGCAAGTTTATACAGGGCTGCATCGTTGTTTTCAACTGCCTCCGGTGCACCACCAACATTGTCTTTTAAAGACTCTGCAAATGCTGCCATTATATTTTTATGGGCAGTTAGATCCAACGCTATAAAAGTATCTAGTTCATACTGGCTACTGTCCACGTTTGCATCACCACTACCCGAAACCTCCATAGAGAAATTCTTCATAGGGCTTACCAGGTTCATCATACCTTCAAAATGAATGGTATTAGAAGCTTCGTTGTAAAGCAGCATGTTACCTTCATAAGAATCTGAGTAGGCACGCCCTTCCCTTCCCATCTTAAACTCGCTCTTGTCTTTGTTGTAAGACAGCAAGCCATCTACTACAAAAAGATCAAGGTCATCGTCGGCCTGCTTCTTTGAAACAAGGGTATTATAAAGTTTTGAACTGGCTTTGGATACGTGCAGACCTGTATAAAGCGGAGTACCATCTGCAGTCTTTGGTTTAGTGATCGGAATACGTACTGTTCTTGGGTCCAGTGATTCCTGCTTATAAGAGAACCAATCTGAATCTGATGGATTACCTGTAAAGTTAAGCTTCAGGTCTCCGTCAAAGTCAAAGTTCTCATTCATGGCATGCATCACGATTTTACCACGGTACAAAATGCGGGGGAATACATAAAATGGATTCTTTTCATCCGTATTGGCCTCGGCAAATGTATAAATTGGTTTCTTCTTCTCGCGTGGGTTACCATACACAAAATTGGAGAACTGTAACCGGAAAGAGTCTGAAGCCGCATTCAAATAATCGTGCATCGCTGTGGCCGTCATGGAGTTTCTGGACAAAATATTAATAGTACCTGCATATAATTTGTGGTATTGCTGCAGGCTATCAGCCAGGATCCGGGCATTACGGAGTGTTTTGATAGTAGCATCTGCGGCTACCGCTACTTTACCGCTATCCGGCACTACATAAGAGTCTCCTACTGTGATGTAAGGCACACCACCGGCAAGCACAGTATTTGCTTTCAGGTCATACATACCGCTGGCGGCCATAAACCGTAGCCCTTCCTGCTTTGGATGCATGGAGTAGAACCAGTTCTTGTTGCCATTCTCATCCGCCTTTAGGCTCACGTTCTGCTGGTTCATGTCCCAGCGGGCACTGTTCATTGAAGTTTTGTACTGCGCTTTCGGGAATTCTATACTTGCCACACCCTTTTGCTCACTTTCAAAATCTACAAAGCCTTTTACCAAGTCATATTTAAAAGCCATGTCCTGCGCTTTGATAGCTGGTTTACCAGCCACGTCTGATTTAGCGATCATAGTGGCATGGTTGCCACTTATCTCCCTTTGCTTAAAGTAAAGCTCCTGCGAGGTTACATTTGCCACCGGGTTATCCACCACGCCGGCTCCATATAAACCGCCCGGGGATAGCTTGGCCACTCCTTTGAAATCAAACTCTTCTTTGTAGATCTTCATCGGCTCTTTCTGCGTCTGAATATACATGGTATCTGCTTGCGGCAACCATTTCAGGTCGAAACCGGCAAGTTTGGCTACCGGAAACTTAGTGCCTCCCAAGCTGGCCTCTGCAATAGCAGCGGAGCCACCAACTTTAGTGACAACAGAATTTTTAAAGTAAGTATAAACAGGAGACTGCAAGGTAGCCGTAAGGTATGTCAGTTTGCCTTTACTCTGAATGCCGCTGGAGCTCATCATAATGGTATCGTACGCAATACCTTTACCTCCGTAAGCAGCCAGGCCTTTTGCAGTTGGCTGGTAATAGAAGCCCAGGGTTTTGTCAGGCATCATCAACAGCTTTGTTTTGATTGGCGGGAAAATACCCCCGGAATTGAAAGTGCCCTCAAACCCGATCACATTCTTACCTGCGCTAAGGCTATCGAGCTTAAAAGGTGGAATGTCAAAATATACGGTACTATCATACGCGCCACCTGCCACGTCTGGGCGTGCAAAGGCAACCTGTGCTCCCATAGGCGCATCAAACTTCGGGTATTCCGCAAAATGCTCCTCCCCTGATTTATTGTTTGGCTTATCGATATAGAGTTTACCTGATAGCGCACGACCTTTTCCTGTTAACACCTGGCTGGTCATTTTTCCCGAACGACGTTGCCTTGCCATCAGGGCGATGGTATCCAGTTTCACCAGATCAATAGAAAACTCATCATAATTGAACCTGAACTTACTGCCTTTAAAAGCTAAGCTACTGGCAAATACATTTCCGTCAAACTCGATATCACGGTTTTTAAGAATATGTACTTCACTATTCCTGGGAGTGATAAACACACTGGCTGTATCATTATTGAACGTGATCTTATCTACACCACGCACCGTAAGCTTGTTGTCTGCCAGGTTTAAAGTTGCATTCCGCCCCGATGGCACTACTGACCTTATGATCAGGTGGTCATAATCTGCCAGGCTACGTGATGACTTTACGTAATGCCAGGCCTTTTCCTTTAGCTCAACATAACCGGATATAGGTTCATAGTCAATGTAGCCGGCATGTTGCATGGTGAGTGCAGCTTCTTTTATCGCCTTCTCGCTTAGCTTAGTGGCGCGTGCCACTTCAGAAGTATAAAATGTATTGCTTTTAGATTTAGCACCATACCCCACCAGCACCTGTAACGGATGAAAAGGGGCTATCCCCACCATTTGCTGGTATCGGTTGTTAGAATAATAATGCTTTGACTCCAACTGCACCGGCACAAGCGTTTTTGTGTTGATTATTGAGAAGTCAAGGTTTTGGGCGCTTAGGTCCCAAAGCAAACGCTCTGCTGTAATTTCAAGCTTATGGTAAGTATCGTAAAACGGTGTGCTGGCATAGGGGCCTTTATCCTTTGTAAGAGTTAGCACTTGTTTGGGCTTGGAAAAACGCAGCTGCATTGCCGGGTGTGTCAGGGAGTCTTTTTGCTGATAAATAACTACCGAAGCCCTGCTTGCTGTTATTAAAGAGTCGTTAATGGTGAAACTACGGGCTGTAGACCTGAATTTTCGCTCATTGTTATACGACACCACAATTTCAGAAAGGCTATTATCCAAAGACTTACTTCCTACAGCATTTCCTACTAATGAGAAACCACCCGTGTACCTAATGTTACTGCCTAGTGTTTTGAGCTGTGCATCATTCGTAAAGGAAAAGAATTTCGGGTACGGATATTCGCTTGTTTTACGCTTCCCGCTGATCCATTCCATGGCTCCCTCAACTGGTTGAGCAAGTACAGCAGGGTATGTAATTGTTACATCCGGGGCTTTAAACCCCGCAAAAGAAGTATTAAAACTATACTTGTTGATAACAGCAGCTACAGGCTCCCCGTTTACATTCCAATTAAAAGCACCACCCTCGCCAACAAACATGTTGTTGGCCAGCATAAGCTGCCCCTGCGTATTTTTTATTGCTGTAGAATCCCAGGGTGTAACAAATGTTATCGTCAGGTTTTCTAATTTAAGTACAGGCCCTGTTGGTTTGGGCTGCTCTGGAATAAACTGGCGCTTTATGCTTTCTTTCCTGTTCTTCTCCGTCTTTTTATTGTCCTCCTTCTTAGGAGCGGCAGTAATTGTTCCCCAACCATCATCCTCTATCACTTCTCCCTTATCATTTACCTCATCGTCCCATGAGTTATCCCAGGTGCTGCCGGCGTCTGCTGTTGCTTCTGCTGATTTGCCACCTCCTTCGTAAGAAAAGCTAAAATTACCCTTTGAGGCCCGCAGACTATAGTATGAGTTCTGAAAAAGACGGTTTTTACTTAAATATAAACTTGCCGCACTTAAAAATTTCTCAAGTTGCTTGCCATCCTCCTGCTGCACCGCCTTTGCAGTAACTTCCAGCATTTCGTCGATCTGCTTCCCTTGCATGTTCTGGGTATTTACACCAGCGATTACCATGGTAAAGAAATCAGAGAAATGCGGATTAACACGCATCCGCTTCTTGTACAGATTCTGCGCAATGTCTATAACTTCTTTCTGCTGCTTTGCCGTGAGCCGGCCACTGTCCCATACCTGCTGCAGGTCGGCAGCCAGTTTTTCAGGATTCTCTGCTTTGCCGTAGATAAGCATCGCTTTTGCATCAGCCACAAAACTTTCAGGCTTATCCGAAAGTTTTGTCTGGGCCTGCGCAGTAAAAATTGTCAAGAAGAAAAGGAAGGGTAAAAGTTTGTGCCTCATAGCGGGTGGTTTATTAGCTTGAGAAATTAGGTTTAGATTGCTTTAAAAATGGCAGACACCCAGTTGTTCTTAACACGGTGCGATACATAACTGAGGCCAAGCTCAGATGCTCTTTCCTGTATCATTGGGAGGTCTTCGGTATAGAATCCGCTTAACAACAGCCAGCCTTCCGGCTTCAGTACAGCCTTGTAGGCAGGCATGTCATCTAAAAGCACATTGCGGTTGATGTTAGCAAGTATGATATCATAAGGCTGATCGCCTTCTATTGTCTCGGCTCCGCCTAAACGCACATCAATAGCATCGTAATTGTTGAGTGCGGCGTTCTCACGGGCATTTTCTACCGTCCAGTCCTCGATCTCAACTGCCACAATCTCAGAAGCCCCCAGTTCACCGGCCATAATAGCCAGAATGCCTGTACCGCAGCCCATGTCCAGCACACGTTTGCCGTGGTGGTCGAGTGTCAGCTGGTTCTCGATCATAAGTGTAGTAGTTTCGTGGTGGCCTGTCCCGAACGACATTTTTGGGTTGATCACGATGTCATACTTTGCGGCTGCAGGTTTCTCGTGAAACGAAGCTCTCACAGACACTTCGCCACCTATGAACAGGGGCTCAAAGTTCTTTTCCCATTCTTCGTTCCAGTTCTGGCGCTCAATTTTCTGCGTGGCATACTCCACCTGCACAAGATCTGCATAGCGGTTTAATACCTCCTCCAGTTCCTCCTGCGAGTACTTATCTTCATCAATGTAGGCGCTAAAGCCATCTTCTGTTTCAACAAAAGCGTCGAAGCCCAGTTCTCCCAACTCGGCTGTAAATATGTCCGCGAAATCCGCGTTCACTTTAAGGGTTACTTCTATAAAATCCATTTTTGTATTTATTCGCGGCAAGTGGCAAACGACCGCACATCAGTATAATGCACAGTAAAGTCTGCAAAATTACGGTTTTCGGTCACATATAGCACATGATCGGCAAAAGCTTTGCTTGGAGTAAGATACCAAATAGCAGTACCATCGGCAAACAGCTTATTATTTTCCCGGTACACTACCATGTTGGCAAAAGCCTCTTCCTCGTTCAGGAACACAGTATAGGAGGCTGTATTTTTATACTTTGGGTCACGCTCCAGGTAAACAGAGCCGTAAATCTTGCAATAATCCCGTGACGCAGCAGGTGCAGACACAGGTGCCGAAATTGTACTACCCGCAGGTAGTAGCGGCAGGAACGCCAGCCAAAGTGTAAAAAAAATATGCATACTCTAAAGTTAAAGAAAGATAACTATATGCGCTAACAAAAAAGGCTGCCGACAAATTGCACCGGCAGCCTTAATATTTTGAAAAACTTTTATTTAAAACGACTTGATTATAGCCGTAAAGTCACGGGACTTAAGCGAAGCACCACCTATCAGGCCACCATCCACATCTTCCTGGGCAAACAACTCCTGCGCGTTGCCAGGGTTACAGCTACCGCCATAAAGTATGGATGTGTTAAAAGCTGCCTCCGCGTCGAACATACGCGACAGCTGCTCACGGATGTAAGCGTGCATTTCCTGCGCCTGCTGGCTGCTGGCCGTACGGCCAGTGCCAATAGCCCAGATAGGCTCGTAGGCTACCACTACCTGATCAAACTCTTCGTTGCTCAGGTAAGAAAGGCTGTCGTGCAGTTGCTTGCCCACATACTCAAAATGGTTATCTGCATCGCGCTCTTCCAACGGCTCGCCGCAGCAGAAAATCGGTCTAAGGCCTTGCGCTATACTAGCTTTCAGTTTCTTATAAAGTGTCTGAGCATCTTCGTGGTGGTACATGCGGCGCTCACTGTGCCCGATAATCACGTACTCCGTGCCTACAGACTTGAGCATGCTTGCCGATACCTCCCCGGTAAACGCACCGCTATCGTGCTCGCTTACATTTTGGGCCGCCAGGTGCATCAGGTCGTTGCCCTGTGTTAGCTTACCAACGCTTTGCAGAAACGGGAACGGAGGTGCAATTACCACAGTCACTTCTCCGTTTACCTCATCTTTCACCATATTGTCGATCTCTGACACCAGCGAAAGCGCCTCTTCGTAGGTTTTGTTCATTTTCCAGTTGCCGGCAACGATTCGTTTTCTCATGTTCTATAGTTTGATAATAGGTTTTATACTTGTTTTAACAATCTCTGCTGCTTTACGGCAAGTTAATAAATTATGGTATACCTCCCCCTGCTCTCTGCTAAAAACAAAAGCCGCTGTAACTTATAGCTACGGCGGCTTTTCTATTTTTTATTTGTACCTACAATTTACCCTTCAGAAAACGGGCCGTATGGTTCTCTTCCAACTTAGCCATATCCTCGGGAGTGCCTTCAAAAAGCAGGTGCCCCCC
Organism: Pontibacter sp. MBLB2868; assembly: GCF_051904785.1. Lineage (NCBI taxonomy): Bacteria > Pseudomonadati > Bacteroidota > Cytophagia > Cytophagales > Hymenobacteraceae > Pontibacter > Pontibacter sp. MBLB2868. The sequence continues at coordinate 3,505,855 of NZ_CP196710.1, forward strand.
GTTTATACCACCCTCAGGACCAAGGTCTATGATCCAGTCAGCAGATTTAATAATGTCCATGTTATGCTCAATGATCACAACGGTATTACCGTTCTCAATAAGTGCGCTTATGGATTTTAGTAATTTGCTGATATCGTGGAAGTGCAGGCCTGTACTTGGTTCGTCGAAAATAAAGAGGATGTCTTCCTGGTGTGGCTGTGCTCCCTTGGTCAGGAAAGATGCCAGCTTTACGCGTTGCGCCTCGCCACCCGACAACGTGTTGCTCGATTGCCCCAGTCGGATATATCCTAGCCCTACCTCATTTAAGGGTCGGAGTTTTTCAATGATCTTCGGCTGGTCGGCAAAAAACGCGATGCTATCAGCAATGGTCATGTCCAGTACATCGGAGATGCTCTTCTCTTTATATTTCACATCCAGCACATCCTGCTTAAAGCGTTGCCCGTGGCAGCTCTCGCAAGTCAGGTAGATATCAGCCATGAACTGCATTTCTATCTTTACCTGGCCTTCACCCTGGCATACTTCACAACGCCCGCCTTCTATGTTAAAAGAAAAGTGAGACGGTTTAAAACCGCGTGATTTCCCTAATGGCTGATCCGCGTAAAGTGTACGGATAGCGTCATAAGCCTTTACATAAGTAACCGGGTTAGAGCGGGAGGACTTACCGATCGGGTTTTGATCTACAAATTCCACATGCCTGATCTTGTTGTAATCACCGGCCAGTTTATCAAATTTACCTGTAGCCTCCGATGTAGAGCCATGCAGCTTCTGCATGGCCGGGGCCAGTATTTTCTTGATCAGGGTTGATTTTCCTGATCCACTCACACCTGTCACCACCGTCATCACGTTCAGCGGTATCTTCACGTTCAGGTTTTTCAGGTTATTCTCGCGGGCACCAACCAGTTCTATCGAATTGCGCCACTTACGGCGCTGTGCCGGCACAGGCACCTCCATAGCACCAGACAAGTATTTTGCAGTATAAGTGTCGGCACTTTGAGTCATCTCTTCAAAAGACCCCTGAAACATCAGGTTTCCGCCGCCGGAGCCGGCTTCCGGGCCAATGTCAATCAACTGGTCTGCGGCACGCATCATTTCTTCCTCATGCTCTACCACAATTACCGTGTTGCCTAACTGCTGCAACGTACGCAGCACACCAATCAGCTGCTCCGAATCTTTTGGATGCAGCCCTATACTCGGTTCATCCAGAATATACATAGAGCCCACCAAGGCACTACCTAATGAAGTAGCCAGGTTAATACGCTGACTCTCGCCACCGGATAAAGTGTTGGATAACCGGTTAAGTGTCAGGTAGCCCAAGCCCACACGCTCCAGGTAGCCCAAGCGGTTAGCCACTTCCGTAACCAGGCGTTCTGCCACATTCTGTTCATGTTGCGTTAGCTCGATGTTGCGGAAGAATGGCAGTACCTGCGTGATCGGCATCAGTACCAGGTCGGTTATACTTTTGCCGTTTACTTTTACATAGCTGGCATCTTTGCGCAAACGAGAACCCTTGCAGTCGGGGCAGGCAGTGCGCCCACGGTAACGCGACAAGAGCACACGATACTGTATTTTGTGTGTTTGCTGCTGCACATGCTTAAAGAAGGCGTTCAGGCCATCGAAATATTTGTTGCCTGTCCAGAGCAGTTCCTGCTCTGCCTCTGTCAATTCGTTATAGGGGCGGTGTATTGGAAAGTCAAAACGGATGCCATTCTTGAGCAGCGGCTGCAGCCACTCATTCATTTTATCGGAACGCCAGGGTGCCACAGCCCCCTCATACACGGTCAGGCTTTTGTCTGGGATAACCAGATCAGGATCTATACCAAGAACGCTGCCAAATCCCTCGCAGGTCTGGCAGGCGCCATAGGGGTTGTTAAAGCTGAAAAAGTTAACCGACGGTTCTTCGAACACGATTCCATCCAGTTCAAACTTATCAGAGAAAACACGCTCTTCGTTGTTACCATACAACACGCGGCACTCACCTTGCCCCTCAAAAAAGGCTGTCTGCACCGAGTCGGCAATTCGGAACTGCAGGTCTTCGTCTGATTTATAAATGACCGCCCGGTCAACTAATATAAATATCTCTTTGCCCAGCTTCGGCTTTTTCTGCTCCAGCAGTTCCTCGATAAAGTATACCTGGCCATCCGCATAAATACGGGAGTAGCCTTTTTGCAACAGCAGGTCCAGCTCTTTCGCCAACGTTCTGTCGTGGTGCTGCAACAGCGGCGCCAGGATCATGACGCGTGCTTCATCTTCTAACTTAAAGATAAAATCCACTACGTCCGCCACGCTATCCTTTTGCACCACCTCACCTGAAACAGGCGAGAATGTTTTACCGATGCGGGCATAAAGCAGCTTCAGGTAATCATAAATCTCTGTGCTGGTGCCAACGGTTGAGCGGTTATTTTTTATACTTACCTTCTGCTCAATGGCGATAGCGGGACTGATGCCCCTGATATAATCCACATCAGGTTTATCCATACGCCCCAGAAACTGGCGGGCATAAGAGCTAAGGCTCTCCACATACATGCGCTGCCCTTCAGCATACAGTGTATCAAAGGCCAGCGAAGATTTACCGGAACCGGAAAGCCCGGTAACTACAATGAATTTATTGCGCGGAAGCGCTACGCTCAGGTTTTTCAGGTTGTGTACCCGTGCTCCTTTTATAATGATGTTTTGGCGAGCATCGAGCTCGTCGAGGTTATATTCTGGTGTGTGTGCCATATAAGCTTAAACTGCGGCAGCATAATTTCTACTGCTGCACGAGTTTTTTCTGTCTTTAGATAATTGTGTAAAGTTACAAATACCTGACCTCTTTAAGAAAGTGTTTCAACAATCTGCCTTGCCAGCTTTGGGTTTGAAGGCAGAAATTAAAAATCTTAGCTTACGAAGGTCTGAAGCATCTTTTTGTAACACCTGCTATCCTAAAAAGGTTTAGCTTTTGCTTTTATTAAGCTAGTTACGTTTGCTTAGCTTATACAACTTCAGTTCATATAACTGCGTATGAACCTCATCTAACTCTCTTGCCGTAAGAGTAGCTAGAAACTAATCAAAACTATTTATGGGAAAAGGAGATAAAAAATCCAGAAAAGGTAAGATCACTAAGGGCACTTTTGGCAACCGCCGCCCACGTAAGGCTAACAGCGCCCCAAGCAAACCCAAAGAGCAAAAAGAGGCAACAGCATAAGTTAGTGCCATCTTCTCTAAAAGCGCAGTTCCGGTTTCAGGAGCTGCGCTTTTAGGTTTAAGCATGTTCTACTTCAGGTGTGAGGTCAAGGGCGCGCAGCTTATCTGCTTTAAAAGCTGTAACTCCTACCACTAACAAGGTCATTGCGCCACCAAAAACAACCGCAGGCACTACTCCCATCAGTTTAGCTGTAAACCCAGATTCAAAGGCACCAATTTCATTAGAAGAGCCTACGAAAATACTATTAACAGAGGATACACGCCCTTTCATATACTCCGGGGTGAGCGTATGGATAAGGGTAGAGCGGATAATAACACTGATGCTATCAAACGCACCACTCAACGCCAAGAGCAGCATAGAGAACCAGAAACTGGTAGACAAGCCAAAGAGGATGATACACACGCCAAAACCTGCCACGCACCACAGCATTTTTTTACCCGCGTCGATACTGATCGGATAATAAGCCATGAGTACGGCCATCAGCACAAACCCGACTGCAGGGGCCGCACGCATAAACCCTAAAGCTTCAGGCCCCATGTTTAATATGTCGGATGCGAAAATGGGTAGCAAGGCCACCGCGCCACCAAAAAGCACAGCAAACAGATCCAGAGATATAGCACTAAGTATAACCTGGTTGCCAAAGACAAACTGTATCCCGGAACGCAGGCTATCCTTCATATTCTGAGGATTTGCATTCTCAGGCAAAGCACGTGCGCCAATCATGGAGAAGAAAAGCAGCGAAAGCAGCACCAGAACGGCATCTGTGCAGTAGGCAGCGCTGACACCAAAGAAACCATAGATCAGGCCACCAATGGCAGGTCCGGCCAGAGAGGCTGCCTGCCAGGTAGTAGTGCTCCAGGTAATAGCGTTAGCATACAACTGCTTGGAAGGTACTAGTTGTGGCATAAAAGAGAAAACTGCCGGCCCCATAAATCCGCGGGCAATACCGCTTAAAAATATAACGCCATAAATGGGCAGCGCCCCATAGTTCTGCAGCACCAGGCTAATATCCAGCGTAAAGAACAGCAAGGCCAGTGAACAAAGCAGGAGTACGGCAATTACTACAATAATTATCTTCTTACGTGGCACCATATCTGCTACATACCCGGCATAAAGCGAAACGAAGATAGAGGGAATGGCCTCTGCTAAACCAATTAAACCCAGGGAGAGTGGGTCTTTGGTGATGTCATATATCTGCCAGCCAACAATAACTGCCTGTACCTGCATGGCCAGCGTAATGCACAGCCTGGCTGAAACGTAACGCCTGAACTCTGGTATACGCAGTACAGCGTAAGGGTCTTTTTTACTTTTGTTACTCATTAAACTTTGGCTGTTGCCCGGTTATATGCCAAAATTAACCAATCAGCTACAGGTTTAGCAGCATGTATAGTATTATAAAATTTTTAACGCGTAGCACCACCTAAAATTTAACCATAACTCGCTGCTTCACAGTATTTTCCTTTTTAAAATAAGCATTTATAAAATCTCTACTTGGAATACTGACAAAATTTCTCCCTTAATTATGATCTTTATTCGCAACACAACCTTGTAAAACAAAGTATAAAATTTCACGATTCGTTATCTGCTCAACCAACGATTGCCTCAGCGATTAAGCACCTGTTTTGTTTTAGCTAATTGTAACCAGCATTTTATGCTTCTGTTACCTTAGCCAATGATTTATTAAGTGTTTGTAAAAAATCTGACTTCAACAAACGCAGGTAGCCATAGTTTGTAACTTAGCAAACTGCAGGCCGTTGCAAATAACCTATTATTCACTCAAAAACATTAAGAAATGAAGATATTAGATATTAGAGACTTATTGGAGAACATCGAGAAGAAGGTGAGCCAACAGGAGATCACAACCGATACAGACGTGACAAACCTGATCAACACGGAGATTGCCAAGGCGATTAACCTGAAGTACAAGAAAGAAAATGAAGCCGACAGCAAAATAGAGAGCTCTCTGAAAAATATTTCCTGCACTACACTTGAGTGTTACCTTGAGCATTTAAAATCCGTCGAGCAAAAACTGAGAAAGCCCTGCGATATTTCAGCGCAATGCAACCCAGTGGAAGAACGCGACATTAACAGGCGCATTCTGCTAATCCTGAACCGATTGAAAGGCTACAGTAGAAAATAACACCTTAACGCATTATTAACTTATCCTTCGTAAAGTTTCCTCAGCTCTTTCGAAGGATTTTTTTATGCCCATACTTTCCCTCGCGCCGCACCTGCAAGAATCGCAACCTGCCTGCCCCTACCCATTACCTGCGAACTACGCGCCTCCTTCTCCTTTACAAGCAAGTGACATTTATCATTTTATGAGAGCGGTAATGCTTGTAAACTTGCATAATTAGCCCGTTGCTAGGCTAACATCAAATGGGAAAATGCTTTGCTAAAGCAGCACCATAAATACTAAACATTGCTTTACAGCAGCTTGACAATAATGAAAAAGGATATTGAAGGCGAAGAGGACATCAAATTTCTGGTAGATAAGTTTTACGAGGATGTTAATCAGGATGACCTCCTTTCGCCGGTATTTAATGGTTATGCACACGTAGACTGGTCTCACCATTTGCCTGTTATGTATAATTTCTGGAGTACAGTTTTATTTGGCAGCATGATGTACAAAGGGCAGCCTTTCCCTAAACACATGCACCTGCCCATTGAACGCTCTCATTTTACTCGCTGGGTTAGCTTGTTCACGCATACTATTGATACTTTGTTCGAAGGCCCCAAAGCAGAAGAAGCCAAGCAGAAGGCAGCAAGCATTGCCCATGTTTTCCAGCTCAAGATGGAAATGAACGGGTGTCTGAAGTAACTCCGGCACCACTTTATTTTATACCCTATGCAATAAGCCAGTAGCGGATCAGTCAGCTACTGGCTTATTGCATTACCCGTTTTCTCAGTATTAATCAAGTAGTTATATGTAGGATAAAAACTTTTACACAGACATAAAAACTTTTACACAGACACTGAACTCAGGGTCAAAAAGCCCTATACCAGCCTGCAACTATATGTGGAAAACTAAATTGAAGTAATCTGCCACTCATTTATACTTTGTCAACGTATAAGAAAAAATCAGAACCCACTGAAACGTTCCGGATTAGTTGATTGGTACGTAGGTTCTATACTTTTTTCACAAGAGGATCTGGCGGCTCTTGCACGAACAAAATGTATTACCTATATTTGATTTACACTTCTAAAAAATCTTTGTTCAAAAATTTTAAACGCAACAATATGATATAAAGCTCTACGTTAAACTAATGTAGCTTTAAGATGAATACAACGACCCAGCTGAGTGACTCTGCTTTAGTTTCACTCTATATCGCAGGTGAAGAAAATGCGTTTGAACAGCTAGTAAACAGACACAAGAACAAAGTCTACACTACTATTTTATTAATTGTAAAGGACTCTTATACAGCCGAGGACCTCATGCAGGATGCTTTTATAAAAGCGATTCATACCATGAAGAGCGGCAGGTATAACGAAGAAGGTAAGTTCTCTTCCTGGATATGCCGTATCGCACATAACCTGGCGATCGACTTTTTCCGTAAAGAGAAGAGAAGCCCGATGATCACGCTGGATGACGGCAGCAATGTGTTTAATACAATGGCTTTTTCCGAGGACTCTGCTGAGTCGCTTCAGGTAAAAGAAGACACACATGCCCGTCTGAGGGAGCTTATCCAGACGCTGCCGCAAACGCAGCGGGAAGTTCTTATGATGCGTCATTATGCAGACATGAGCTTCCAGGAGATAGCCGACGCCACTGGTGTGAGCATCAACACAGCCTTAGGCCGTATGCGCTATGCGCTTATAAACCTGAGGAAAAAGATGCTAAAAAGTAATTTCGCTTATGATAAAAACCTCTACTCAGAATGAGCTGATCCAGTATGTTTATGATGAATTGGCAGAAGATGCCTGTGAACAATTGGAAGCGGCATTTATGCACGATGATGAGCTGGCCGAAAGCTGCTCTGAGCTCTTACAAATCCAAAGCCTCTTAACCGGCGCGCTTAAAAGCCCAACTAAGCGCTCTGTTCAAAGCATACTTAGTTATTCAAAAAGCTTAAGTTTGCAGTCCTAACCGACTGCAAACTTTTTTTATGCTTAAGAAAGATCGCTATAAGCTCCTGATTGAGTACTTTACTCAACATTTTCCGGAGCCTGAAACAGAACTGGCCTATTCTAACCCTTACGAGCTCATACTTGCCGTTGTGCTAAGTGCACAATGTACTGATAAGCGCGTGAATATGGTAACACCTGCTCTTTTTGAGGCATATCCTACGCCGGAGCACCTGGCTGTTGCCTCCCCTGAAGAAATTTTCCCTTACATCAAAAGTATCTCATACCCTAACAACAAGGCTAAGCACCTGGCTGGTTTGGGTAAAATGCTGGTGGAACAGTTTAGCTCCGAAGTACCCAGCACAGTAGAAGATCTGGTAAAACTACCGGGTGTGGGCCGCAAAACTGCCAATGTCATAGTTTCGGTCATCTGGAACCAGCCGGCCATGGCTGTAGACACGCATGTGTTCAGGGTAAGTAAACGACTCGGTTTAGTTACAAAAGCAGCTAAAACCCCGTTGGAGGTAGAAAAGCAGCTCGTAGCCAACATTCCGAATGATCTTGTTTCAAAGGCGCACCACTGGCTTATACTTCATGGCCGCTACATCTGCGTTGCCCGAAAGCCGAAGTGCGAAGAATGTCCTTTAACCCATTTCTGCGCCTTTTTCCAGAAGAACTTCCCTAATATTCCTGATGACCCTGAGAATAAGCTTAGTGGAGTGTAAGAGATTTAAAGTATGAAGCACCAAAGCCTGCTGTAACTATAGTTGCGGCAGGCTTTATATTTACTGCAGAGGGACAGAAATTATATACCATCACTTTCTGCTGATATCACAACCCCTGGATTGGGTACTAATTTCATTTAACTATAGCAGGCTTCATTATAGAAGCATATATTTTAATTTAACTATATTGCTTACGTGTACCTTATACATTACCTTAAAACAAACCAACCTTACCACATGCACCCAGCCTTAAACCAGAACTCATACTTTGTAAAAGAACACACAGGCGTATTCAAGGCCTCCAACCACTACGACATTTACGATCCGGAAACACAGGAGATCGCTTTGTATTGCCGTGAAGAAAATCTGGGCATAATTTCCCGTTTGCTTCGCTTTACAGATTACAAGCGCATGACGCCGTTCACTATTGAGATAAGAACAGCCAGCAACAGCGAAAAGGTATTAACTGTACGTAGAGGAGTAGCTTTTTTCAGATCTACAGTAGAGATCCTGGACGCAAATGACGAGGTAGTAGGTCGCTTTAAGCAAAAGGTATTATCGATTGGTGGCAAGTTTAATATTGTTGACCCAAATGACAACTACCTATTCTCACTACAGGGCAAGTGGACCAGTTGGGACTTTAAGTTTGTAAAGGAGAACACGGAGTTTGCGCGTGTAAATAAAAAGTGGGCTGGCATTGGCAAAGAGCTTTTCACATCTGCCGATAATTACATGCTTACCATGACTGACCAAGTGCCACAAAACAACAACATCCGCCTGCTTATACTTGGGGCCGTTATGTGCATTGATATGGTTTTAAAAGAGTAGTCTAAAAGTATATGCATAAAAGAAAAGGGGGGCCATTAAGCCCCCCTTTTGCATTCTCTTATCTTTAGCTTCTGTGCTGTAGTTCTCCTTTTTGTTCCTTACGCTGCTCCCGCTTCTTCTCATGTCTGGCATGCATTTCTGCTTTATCAGCTTCGTATTGTGCATACTGCTTTTTATTCAATATATCCTTTAGCTCGGCCTCATAGCGTGCTCGGTTAGCTTGTCTTTCGCTCCGCATGTTCTCATGGTTTCTTACTTCTCCACGGTTAGCCTGCATCATGGCTTGCTTCTCCTGAGCGTGCTTCAGGTTAAGGGCCAGTAGCTTTTTCTGCTGCGACTTATTCAGGTCAAGCTTTTTAGTTAACATCTCGGTACGTTTGGCAGCCATTTCTTCTGGCGATCTTTTTTGCTTCTGCTTCCGTTCAGTGCGATGCTTTCTCTCTTTTTGTGGTGTAGTCTGAGCATAAGTAGTACCAGCCATCAAAACACCCAACGATAATATTGCAATGATCTTTTTCATCTTCTTTTGTCTAAAAGGTTAATTGGTAAAGAGCGCTGAGCAGTAGGCCCAGGAACATCTGCTCTTTTGAGCAACCATTCCAAATGCTGTGCCAGAAATAGAAGAAAGAATACTTAGCTTTATTTTTTTGATCTTGCTGCAGTTTGCAGGATAGCATCTACCTGTTTAGCCATTAACTTCCTGTCAAATAACTCCCGTGAGATAGCAGCCCCGTTCTCCCCTGCACTTTCCAACGCAGCAGGTTCACTAAGCGCTTGTCTGATAGCTTGAGCGAGTTTGAGTGGATCTTCAGCGGGCGCATACCACCCTACCCTATGTTCCTCTACAAAACTTTTTGTCCAGCCTGGGTTTGTTACAAGAACGGGGGTACCACAAGCCAGGCTGTCGTAGAACTTAGAAGGTGAGTTAGAAGCCAGCACCGGTAGATCATTAAATGTTACCAGGGATAAATCAGCAAGCTTGAAAAGGGTAAAAACCTGATGCCTTGGCTGGGGGGGCAGCAGCAGTAAATTAGGCACTCGCTTTGCAAGTTCTTCTAACTGCGGCTTATAATACCCATTTCCGGCAAGCACAAAATGTATAGTTTTATCCGATGCCATGAGTTGTATTGTCTGCATCAGGGCAGGAATGGCGTTGGCTCTTCCATAGGTGCCACCATAAAGTACGAGCTGCTTGCCGGTAAGCCCATACTTCTGCCGCAATTCTTCCACCTCCCGCTGCTGCACAGCATCAACAAGATCTAAATCAGTACCATTAAGTATAGTAGAAACCTTATCCTTTGCAATGCCCAGTTCATATACATAACCGGACATATCAGGAGACAAGGTTATTACCTGGCTGGCAGCTTTATACAGTTTTTCCTCGATGCGGTAAAGCAGGCGCTGCAGCTGAGTGTTTCTTACAGCACCCATTTCTATCGGGAACCGTGGCCACAGGTCCTGCACCTCAAATACCCAGGGAACATTGCGCAGTGTTGCTACCTGCGCTGCGGCCCAGGGAGTAGTAAGAGGAGTAGACACTGCCCAAATCACATCTGGTTTAGGTATTGTCAATCCTTTGGCTAAAGCATAGGCCCCGTAGTGGCTAAAGGACTTCATCCGCTGCACTACCCCCATTTTATTGGCATAAGGGGAAGCACACTCATAAAGCGTCACTCCTTCCGGCACCCAAGGGTATTGACTTGTTATCCTGGTTCGGCGCCATCCGTCACTTGTAATCAAGGTTACCTGATGCCGTTTTGCCAGTTCCTGAATAAAAGTATAGTGCCTGCAAGTAGCCGGGCAGTCAGGATTATGGTGGTGCTGGTTAAAAACGGCTATGTGCATCCGGAGCGAGTATCTTTCAGCGCTGATTATTTGCGCCTCTCGGGCTTATACTTCGATTCATTAAATATTTTCTGAGCATCTGTATCAGCCATTAATGCAGGCAGTGTGACCTCAGGGTTGCGCTCCATGTATGCTCGTACGATTTGCCAGCCTACCCAGGCACCTAAACGTCCGGGAGCTTTTTCATCGATTTCTGGGGTTGAAGGCCTTTCTCCTAAATATTTGTTGATCAGGAAAGGATTCTTTTCATACAAGAGGCTCTTCTCAATAAAATGTGCCCAGATCCGGCCTTCGTTATGCTGCACATCCGCTAGATCCTGTCCTGAGTATCCAATGATAAGGGAATCTGCTGTACAGGGCATAACCTGGTCTACAAAATAGTAAGCCTTCCCCATATTTATCATTTCAGAAAGCAGGGTTCTGTTGGTGAAATTTGCTTTATTAAACTGATTAGAAAGCAGAAGCATGGCTGCAGGAACCATCATCTCACGTTCATATCGTTTCAATATGTAATCGTAAGCCTGTGGCCTGTATGTTGCATTCTTCCCGATAAAGTAATCCAGACCAAAAACAAGCAAGGAATCTGATACAAACAGGTCGTTCCCGATGGTGCCAAGGCCGGTAACAAAGGTTTTAACCTGTGGCACATTAAATTGGGGGTAGTAGTATTTAATGTATTTGAAAGCGGTTTGCAGTTGTTCCCTCTCCTGCTCCATATCTTCAAAACGCTTTTCTGCTTCCTGCACCAAAGTATCTAAAGACTGATTGGTTGCCAACTCCAGCAATGGATTGATAAGTAGCGAATCTGAGGGATATTGATCCCGCTGCAGGTATTTGTCTGCAAATAGAGGATGCTTTTGCAGGAACAATGCCATCTCCGCTTTGCTGTCTGCGGCATAAAATGGTTTTTCTAAGCGCTCTATAGTTACATCAACCGGGACACTGGCTACTTCATCAGGTATTTTGCACCCTTCTTCCTTACAACCGAAGGAGAATAGCAGCACCACAAGTATTAAGAATCTGTAATACATTATTCTAGTATATTTGTACAAAAATAGAGGGTTCTTACGTATTAGAGTAACACTATTCCTTCAAATTAATTATACACATGAAGAAACTTGCCATTTTATTGCTTTTTTTATTGTCTGGTTATGCCTCTATGGCCCAAATTGAAATTGGGTTAATGTTGTCGCCAACTATTTCAAGTAACCGTTTTATAGCCGAAGATAAGTATAACTTTGAGAAAGAAAGCAGCAAACTACGCTTAGGAGTAGGTGTAGTTGCCGATTATTTTTTCGCTAAAAATTATGCCTTTAGCACCGGGCTTATGTACCGCAGCAAAGGAAGCGAAATTACTTACAGTTATACCCGCGATGAAAATGGATCATCGGTTACAACCAATGGTAAAGACGACATCACCTTACAGTACATTGAGCTACCCCTCTCCCTGAAGCTTTTCACAAACGAAGTTGCGCCAGGTACTTTGGTTTATTTCCAGGTTGGAGGCTCTTTAAACACGAAAGTAGCAGCTAACGTGAACGACAAAAAAGTGATTGACGGCGAGAAGGCGATCAAACGTTTTAACATTTTTGAAGCGGATGCCATACTTGGTGGCGGTGCAGAGATGCAGATGGGTGAAAGCACGAAGTTGTTTGCCGGCCTTACTTACCACAGGGGCTTGTCCGATATTGATGATTACTATAGTGAGTTGCTTGGCGACAAGAACATATCTTTAAAAAACAGCGGCTTTTCTATAGATGTGGGTGTGAAGTTCTAACCATTCAGGATCAGTCATAAACAAAGAAGCCGCTCCGATTTGCATCAGAGCGGCTTCTTTGCTTTCAGTATATACTTACTCTTCTTCTTTATCAAGTACTTCGAGCTCTTCCGCAAAAGTAGCGCGTAGTTCTATCTCATCTCCTCGCGTATCCATCACCTTAAAGTCAGTGATGCCCAGCGATGTGTCTTTAACTAGTTTTACCCACTTAAAGTACTTAAAGAACCATTTTACCTGTTTCGAAATGATGCCTTTCGTGTAGTAGGCGTGTACAAACGGGTGCAGGTAAATTATCAGGCCTTTATGATTGTGGCTTGTCAGCAGGTCGTTCACCGCTGCTTCAATTTCGTCAGTAACCAGTATACTGGCTGTAATTTTACCGGTGCCGTTGCAAGTAGGACAAACTTCTCCGGTTATAATATTTTGTTCTGGCCTTACACGCTGACGCGTTATTTGCATCAGGCCAAATTTTGAGATTGGAAGAACGGTAGATTTTGAACGATCTCTTTTCAGTTCCTCTTTTACAACCTCATACACTTTCTGGCGGTTTTCCGGCGACTTCATATCTATGAAGTCTATCACTATGATACCACCTATATCCCGAAGGCGTAATTGACGTGCCACCTCTTTGGCAGCCATCATGTTCACATTAAGCGCTGTCGCCTCCTGATCGGTTTCGGTATTAGATTTGTTCCCACTATTCACATCTACAACATGCAGCGCTTCGGTGTGCTCTATTACCAGGTATCCGCCTCCTGGTATGGTCACTGTTTTTCCGAAAGCAGCTTTCAGCTGTTTCTCGATGTGGAAGTGTTCGTAGGTTTTGGTTTTGCCGGTATATTGCTTCAGGATCTTTAGTTTATCCGGTGCAATACTTCCGATGTATGTTTTGATCTCATCATAGAGTTGACTATCGTCAACGACTATGTTATCAAAACTTTCGTTAAGCAAATCCCTCAAAATGGAAGAAGAACGATTTAGCTCACCTATGACTTTGTCACATGGCTTAGCAGTCTTCAACGTCTTAAACCCTTCTTCCCAGTTAGCGAGCATGTTGCGCAGGTCTCTGTCGAGTTCTGCCACTTCACGCCCTTCGGCCACCGTCCTGATTATCACGCCAAAGTTTTCCGGTTTGATCGAAGTGATCAAGCGTTTGAGGCGTGTGCGTTCTTCTTTGCTAACGATCTTCTTGGATACGCTCACCGTGTTTGAGAACGGTACGAGCACCAGGAAACGACCTGCTAAAGATATCTCGCAGGATAAACGTGGCCCTTTTGTAGAAATAGGTTCTTTTACAATCTGGACTAATAGCTGCTGTCCTTTTTTAAGTACATCAGCTATTTTGCCTAGCTTGTCTATCTCGGGCTCAAATTTTAACTGGTTAAGTTTAGGCGTTGCGTTCTTCTGAGTCTGTGCTACTTTCAGGTACTTATTTAATGTTTTGATGTTGGCGCCCAGATCATGATAATGCAAAAAAGCATCCTTCTGGTAGCCAATATCAATAAAAGCAGCATTTAGGCCTGGCATTACTTTTTTTACAGTTCCCAGAAAAATATCACCTACGATGTAATTTGTGTCTTTACGTTCGAAGTGGTACTCAACTAGTCTTTTATCCTGTAATAGCGCAATGCGTTCTCCATCCTGAGTAGAATTGATAATTAGTTCGTTACTCAATTTCTCTCAAAGATTAGTTGGATGTATAGACCAAAGCCCACTATTGCAAAGCAATGTGGGCCTCAATTAACGCAGAAGAAATTACTTCTTCTTATGTCTGTTCTTTCTCAGGCGCTTCTTTCTCTTGTGTGTAGCGATCTTATGTCTTTTTCTTTTCTTTCCGCAAGGCATAGTCTTGAAAATTTATGTTTTGAATAATTTCTTTTCGTTTAATTTAATTTAGCCAGGTACTCATCAACAGATGCAGCAAGCGCAGGATCGTTACTCATGCTCTTTACTTTGTTAAACAAAGCTTTAGCTTCTTCCTTTTCGCCTGTTTCAGCCAGTGATACGGCCAGGTAAAATGTTCCCTCCACATGCTTTGGGTTCACCTCTATCAGGTGGCGGAAACGCTCGGCAGCCTTATCGTACTGGTTTGACTGAATAGAGAGAATACCTAAGTTGAACAGCGCCTTCTCGTTATCCGGATCCGTCGCGATCACCTCACGAAGCAGCATTATTCCCTGCATAGGGTTTGTGCTGGCAATGTAGGTCATGGCTACGTTTGTTTTAGCATCCAGTTCCGAAGGATTATTCTTTAGCACCTGCTCATACATCTCACGGGCTTTACCTCCTAATTCGTTGGCACGCTCCTGAGTGGCGGCAAATGTAAATGCTTCGTAGTAAGCATCACCGGCTTTCTTATAGCTCTTTTCACCCCCACGGGCTTTTGCGGCTATTTCAAAATAGTAGCCGGCGCTGTCATACTTAGCAGCAGCCGAATAAGCTTCTCCTAACTCTGATGCCAGGCGGTTGCGCGCCTGTACGTCCGTTGCTTTGTTAAACTTAGCTCGGGCAGTAGCTAACTCCATCAACTGTTCTGGCGTTGCAGACATGTGTGCCGCTGTTTCGCCTCCTGCCGCTGCTTCATGGTCATGGCCATCATCTTCTGAATGTCCTTCTGAGGCAGCAGACGTTGTCTCCCCTTTAGCTAAATTGTCTTTATCATCTTCATTTACAACTACTTTAGGCAGAAAGAACATGGCGGCCGCCAATGCGATGGCTGCAATAACGATCAGTATTTGGGACCGGGACATTCTTTCTGCTTAAGTAATTATAAATAAGTCAAACAAATGAGTTTTGCAAAGATACAAAAAATTAAGCAGTAGCTAACTCTTTGATTTTTTTGCTGTTTTTGATCTTCTGGATGAAAGTCTTAGATGGCTTGAAGCTCGGTATAAAGTGCTCATCAATAATGATGGACGTATTCTTAGAGATGTTACGAGCCACTTTCTTCGCGCGCTTCTTATTCACAAAGCTACCAAAACCTCTCACGTAGATGTTGTTACCATCAGCCATAGAGTCTTTAACTACTTTGAAAAAAGCCTCAATTGTAGCCTGGACATCCGCCTTATCAATCCCTGTTTTATCAGCAATCTCTGATATTACTTCTGCTTTAGTCACTTTCTTAGATTTTTATAAATTTGATAATCAGTTAACTTTTCAATGTTTATAATCAGGAACTTAAGTTCATTCGCTGATTTTCGGGGCACAAAGGTAATTTTACTTTTCGATAAGTAAAAGCATTACCTGTAAATTATTACAGGCTGATACTTACGATTTTACCCCTGCAAACTCAATTTATACAATACCCATGCCACGTATCCGCCTGCATAACGCAGCCCTTCTGATAATATTTCAGTCATCAGCCAGCATGGCAGCACTCTCAACAAATGATTACTTTTGTCCGTTCATTTAAATCATTTCTTAAGTCAATTTTGTTCTACTATGACCTGCCCATCACCTCAGTACTTTTCCCAAATTCTTAAGCAGTGGTATGAGCAGCATAAGCGCGCATTGCCCTGGCGCGACACCACCAACCCTTATTACATATGGCTCTCAGAAGTAATCCTGCAGCAAACGAGGGTGGCGCAGGGCATGCCCTACTATTTAAAGTTTGTGGAAGCTTACCCTACTGTGCAGGACCTTGCAGCGGCTCCACAAGATGATGTGCTACGCCTGTGGCAGGGGCTTGGCTACTACTCCAGGGCCCGCAACATGCACCACACAGCCCAGCTGGTTGTAGAAAATTTTGGAGGCCGTTTCCCGGATAAGTATGAGGAACTGCTCAAATTAAAAGGAGTAGGCAGCTACACCGCAGCAGCCATAGCTTCTTTCGCATTTAAGGAGCAGGTGGCAGTGCTGGATGGCAACGTCTTCAGGGTGCTTTCACGTGTTTTTGGCATAGCAGACGATATTGCCGTGCCTGCTTCGCGCAAGGTTTTTCAGAAACTAGCCGATGAACTGGTACCGCCAAATGCGCCTGATACATACAACCAGGCGATTATGGAGTTTGGAGCTATACAGTGTACCCCGGTCATGCCAGACTGCCTGTTCTGCCCATTGCAGCAGGACTGCTTTGCTTTTAACAAAGGCATGGTTCAGGAGTTGCCCGTAAAATCTAAGGCTAAGGCGGCACGGCACCGGTTCTTCCACTATATTGTACTGGAGTTTGATGGCCACTATTACCTGCGTAAACGCCTGGAAGGAGATATCTGGCAGGGGCTGTATGATTTTTATTTGTACGAAAGCGAAAGCAAGGATATTGACAGGGCTGCAATGTTTCAGGAACTGGCAAAAGCAGGCATCGATATCAAAGACTCTCAACTCCGTGAGCCGCACAAAGTGTATAAGCATATCCTGAGCCATCAAAAAATTATGGCGCAATTCTATCATTTCAAACTTAAATCCCGTTTAAAGGAAGAGGTCGTAAAAGAAACAAGATTAGCACTTTACAACACCGAAAAAATAGAGGCTTTGCCTAAGCCCGTTTTGATCAGTAGCTATTTGAAAGATGCTAAGATTTTAGTACATTTATAAACAGAACTAATTTAGCTGTAAGTTTGTAGTTCAGTAAGCCATATTTGCCTCCGGCTAGGTTGCCGGAGTAGCCCAATTAATTAACTATTTAGACAAAAAAGACATGGCAAGTGTAAACAAAGTAATCCTGATCGGAAACCTGGGCAAAGACCCTGAAGTGCGTCATTTAGAAGGCGGAGTAGCCGTAGCACGTTTTCCTATCGCAACCTCTGAAACTTTCAAAGATAAGGCCGGCCAAAAGCAGGAAAGAACCGAATGGCATAATGTTGTGCTGTGGAGGGGTCTTGCCGAAGTTGCGGAAAAGTACCTTCGCAAAGGTCAGTCTGTTTTTATTGAAGGTAAGATCAGAACAAATAACTACCAGGACAAAGACGGCATTCAGCGATATAGCACTGAAATAGTAGCTGACACCATGACTATGCTGGGTGGCCGAAGTGAAAATGGTAACGGCGGTGGCAATTACCAGGAAGCACCTGCCAATTCCAGCAGCGGTAGTTTTAGTGGCGGAGGGGCACCTGCCCCTCAGAACGACGAGCCAGACGACCTGCCGTTCTAACCCTATGTTGAACGAAACTGTTTAATTTTGGAAAGTTTAGATTCCGGAGACCCCCTGAGTTTTAGTTTATTTCAATTAATACAAAACTCCTTTACCGAGCTCAGGATAGAATATATAGCAGCAATTTTTGCCGCTTTCACCTTACTGCTGCTTTCTGCTCTCACATCGGGAGCAGAAGCAGCTTTCTTTTCTCTCTCAGAGCAAGAATTAGAGAGGTGCAAAAACAGCCGGCTCCCTGCCGAGCGGAAAGCCTACAACCTGCTGCAACACCCACGTAAGCTTTTAAACACGTTACTGGTTTTCAATAACGGCATTAATGTGAGCATTATCACCTTGTTCGCCTATATTGCCTGGCAACTGTTTGGTACCATGAACCTGTCGGCTTTGCCCATGTTCATATGCGTACTTTTTGCTACTGTGTTTATTGTTTTTTTTGGAGAGGTTTTACCTAAAGTATATGTCCAGACAAAGCAATTGAATGTGGTACGTGCTACAGCCCCTGCCATACATTCCCTGCAAGTCATAGCCTTACCTTTAACATGGATCATGGCCAGGATAAGCGGGTATATTGATAAGAACTACATGATCCGTGGCTATAACCACACCATCGAAGAGCTGCACCATAGCCTGGATGTGGCCCTTACAAATGAAGACACTTCGCCGGAAGAGCGTAAGATACTACGCGGCGTAGTGAACTTCGGCTCCATCACGGTAAAACAGATCATGCGCCCACGGATTGATGTTGTTGCATTTAACACGAAAGAGACGCTCCCGCAACTACTCCCACAAATATTGCAATGGGGATATTCCAGGGTTCCTGTTTATACAGAAAGTACGGACAAAATAGAAGGTATACTTTACATTAAAGACCTGCTGCCCCACCTGCACGAAGGCGAAAATTTTAACTGGCTGCAATTAGTCCGCCCTCCGTTCTTTGTGCCTGAAACAAAACGTATTGCTGCTCTTTTCCAGGATTTTAAAGAAAAGCATGTACACATGGCCATCGTTGTTAACGAGTATGGCGTTACCTCCGGCTTGCTTACACTTGAAGACATTGTGGAGGAAATTGTGGGTGAGATCAACGATGAATTTGACGAAGATGATGACATTATCTATTCGCAGTTAGATGAAAATACCTATATCTTTGATGGAAAGACATCGTTGCACGATTTCTGCAAAATTGCTGAAATTCCGTTCGATGCTTTTAATGAGGTAAAGGGAGAGAACGAAACAGTAGCAGGTCTGATGCTGGCACTTTTCTCACGCATCCCGCGTGTTGGCGAAGATGTTTCGTACGGCCGCTTTCATTTCACGATAGAGTCAGCAGACCCGAAGCGTGTTAAACGCGTTAAAATCAATGTCAGAAACAAAAAAGAACACTACTATAAAGTTGGCTAAACTAAAGGCATTCGTGTGGTTTGGATTAGCAGCAGCTATGGTAGCTTGTGGTGCTGAATACACGCCTAAACCCAAAGGATTTAACCGTATTGACCTGCCCTTGCAAACCTATCAGACTTTGCAGGAGGAGCACCCTTATACGTTTGAGTACTCAGAACACGCCAAAATCAGGCCTGACTCCTCTATGATTGCGCAGCCACACTGGATCAACATCATATACCCAAGCCTGGGGGCTAATGTGCAGCTGACATACAAGGACATCAACAATAACCAGAAAATGCTGAATGACCTGATGGAGGATGCACGCAAGCTCACATCGAAGCACCAGGTAAAGGCTTACTCCATAGAAGAAACTGAGGTAAAGATCCCAACCGGGGACGTTGCTTCTGTTTTTGAGCTGGAAGGAGAGGTTCCTAGTCAATTTCAGTTCTATGTTACCGACTCAACTCAGCATTTCCTGAGAGGCGCTTTATACTTTAGAACAGCCACGCAGAACGACTCCCTGGCACCAGTCATTGATTTTGTAAAGAAGGATATCATCCACATGCTGAACACGCTGAAGTGGAAGGAGAACAAGTAGTTGTTGTCCGCAATTAGCATTGCCAATTCGTGGATGTCCTGCAAACCCGAGGATCAAAACTATAATCTGTTCTTTCAGTATGAAACTTCAACCTGTCTAAAAATTTAATTGAAGCTACAAGAGCCCGGGCAGCGTTTACACCTGTCGGGGCTTTTGCTTATTTTTGTCACCTATACTTGCCATACCTATTATACTAAGCAAGCGTGAGTAACTTCTTCAATACTAAAATAGAATTCCTGAAGGGCGTTGGGCCGATGCGGGCGGAGCTGCTGCAGAAAGAACTGCAGATCTTCACCTACGGCGACCTCATCCAACATTACCCCTTCCGTTACCTGGACCGCACCCAGTTCTATAAGGTTTCGGAGCTGGACGAAAGTATGCCATACGTGCAGGTGCGTGGACGCATACGTAGCAAGGAAGTGATCGGGGAAGGACGTAAGCAGCGCCTGGCAGCAACCTTAGTTGATGAAAACGGCGATCAGCTGGAGCTGGTGTGGTTTAAGGGGGTGAAATGGATGCAAAAATCGTTGAAGAATCATACTGATTATATTGTTTTCGGTAAACCAACAGAGTTCAACGGCAGGTTTAACATGGCGCACCCGGAGCTGGAGGAGTTAGCTGAAGAGAAACAAACCACTGCTTTTCTGCAGCCAGTTTACCACACAACCGAAAAGCTAAAGGCCCACCGCATCGACAGCAAAGTGATCAGTAAGATGATGGAGCACCTACTGAAGGTAGCGCTCCCCAACGTACAGGAATCTCTGTCGCCGGAGCTGATCGATCATTACCGCCTGACGGATAAACGCAGTGCCTATGCTAACATACATTTCCCGGAAACAGTTGAAAAGTATAATGCAGCCAAGTTCAGGCTAAAATTTGAAGAACTTTTTTACATACAGCTACGCCTGTTCCGACAAAAAGTAGTTCGTAAAGCTGATTTAAAGGGGCAGGTATTTAACCAGGTGCCCACATTAACAGAGTTCTACAAAAACCACATGACCTTTGACCTTACCAATGCACAGAAGCGCGTTGTGAAGGAAATTTATGGCGACCTGACAGCCGGGAAACAAATGAACCGCCTGTTACAAGGTGATGTGGGCTCAGGTAAAACTATAGTTGCCTTTATCACTATGCTGATTGCCGCAGACAACGGCGCGCAGTCTGTGTTGATGGCGCCAACCGAAATTCTGGCCGACCAGCACTACGTAGGGCTAAAAGCCTTTGCCGATCGCCTAGGAATAAATTTGGGCAAGCTAACAGGCTCTACAAAAGCCAAAGACCGCAGAGTACTGCATGAGCAGCTCCGATCCGGTGAAATGAAGATGATTGTTGGCACACATGCTTTGCTCGAGGACGTGGTGCAGTTCCAAAATCTGGGTCTGTGCATTGTAGATGAGCAGCACCGCTTCGGTGTAGAGCAACGCTCTAAGCTATGGCGTAAGAACCCGCGCATCATTCCGCATGTTCTCGTCATGACAGCTACTCCGATTCCCCGCACGCTGGCCATGACTCTCTACGGCGACCTGGATGTGTCTGTGATAGATGAGTTGCCGGCAGGCCGTAAAGAGATCGTTACTGTGCATCGCTTTGATTCTCATCGCCTGCGGGTATTCCAGTTCATCCGTGATCAGGTAAAGCTGGGCAGGCAGGTTTACATTGTTTACCCGCTCATTGAGGAGTCTGAGCAGATGGAGAACTACAAGGACCTGATGGACGGCTACGAGAGTGTGAAACGTGCTTTCCCGGAGTATAAGGTAAGTATGGTTCACGGCAAGATGAAGCCGCAGGACAAAGACTATGAGATGCAACGTTTCGTAAAGAACGAGACACAGATCATGGTTGCTACTACTGTAATTGAGGTAGGCGTAAATGTTCCGAATGCCTCTGTAATGATCATTGAAAGTGCAGAGCGCTTCGGTTTGTCGCAGTTGCACCAGTTGCGTGGCCGCGTGGGTCGGGGAGCAGAGCAAAGCTACTGTATACTAATGACAGGCTATAAGCTGAGCAAAGACAGTAAGACAAGACTGGAAACAATGGTACGCACAAACAATGGCTTTGAAATAGCTGACATTGACCTGAAGCTTCGTGGCCCCGGCGACTTAATGGGAACACAGCAGAGTGGCGTATTGGATTTGCTGATCTCTGACCTGGCTAAGGATGCCCCCATACTTCAGGAGGCTCGGGCTGCCGCACAACGATTGCTCAATACCGATCCGCAGTTGGAGCAACCGCAGAATGCCAACCTCCGTCGCCATATCCAATCCCTTAGTGTTAACACGGTAAACTGGAGCAGGATCAGCTAAACTAATAATCCCGGGAATTATACTTCTCCTCTAAGAAGCTCTTCTCCCAGGAAAACGTTCCTATAGTTCCACGCGAAACAATAGTAAAAATTTCATATATAAAAAAAGGCCTTCCCCTAAGGAGAAGGCCTTTCTAAACTATAAATGGTCAGAAATTAGTAAACAAATTCATTGGCCTCTATCATGGAGGCAGCTATACGTCGGCGGGCTTCTTTGGTGTTATAAAGGTCTTTCTTTGTAAAGCGCTTTAATCCCATGAACAGCAGGCGCTGCTCATCCCCTTCGGCCATCGCTGCGATAGCTTCTTTGCCGGCTTTAAAGGACGAATCCACGGCATCGTTTACTACCACACGTACTATGTCAATTTCATTAGAAACGGCATCTTCACCTTTCATATCAACCAGCTTCTCAACACGCAGGAGCGTAGATTCAGCCACATAGGTCTTAATAGCCATGTCGGCGATGTTCATCAGTATCTCCTGCTCTTTAGCCAGAGAGTTCATGAATTTCTGAACGGCTGTGCCGGCTGTCATCAGAATCGCTTTCTTCAGGTTTTTGATCGCCTTATGCTCAGCAGCAAACAATCCTTCTTCCTCTGCACCAAAATCAGGAATAGCCATTAGCTCCTGCTGTACGGCTTGCGCTGGTCCCATCAGATCTAACTCGCCTTTCATGGCCTTCTTCAGGATCATGTCTACGGTTAGCATGCGGTTGATCTCGTTGGTACCTTCAAAAATACGGTTGATACGAGAGTCACGGTAGGCGCGGTCCATTGGATAATCAGCCGAGAAGCCGTAGCCACCATAGATCTGAACACCTTCGTCTACTACGTAATCCAACACCTCAGAACCTTCTACCTTTAACATAGCACATTCAACAGCAAACTCACGGGCAGCACCAAGCAATGCTTCATTCTCGTCAGCTCCGCCTGCTAAAAGCTCCTGTTCCATGCGGTAGATGTCCATACCGGCACGGTACATAGCCGACTCCATCGCATAAATACGGATAGCCTGCTCCGCCAGCTTGTAGCGGATAGCTCCGAATTTAGAGATGGGCAGCTTGAACTGGTGACGCTCATTGGCATATTTCACTGAAAGATCAGCTACGCTTTTAGCAGCGCCCAACGTTGCAGCCCCTAGCTTGATTCGGCCAATATTCAGGATGTTGAAAGCGATAAGGTGTCCTTTACCGATCTCACCTAATACATTCTCTTTCGGAACTTCGCAATCTTCAAAGAACACCTGGCGGGTAGATGACCCTTTAATACCCATTTTGTGCTCTTCGTTTCCAAGGCTTAATCCCGGATAGTCTTTTTCTACAATAAAGCCTGTAAACTTATCTCCGTCTACCTGTGCAAACACCACAAACACATCAGCAAAGCCCGCATTTGTGATCCACATTTTCTGGCCATTCAGAATATAATGTGTGCCTGCATCATTTAATACTGCCTTGGTTTTAGCTGCCAGGGCATCAGAACCAGACCCTGGCTCCGTTAAACAATAAGCTGACATCCACTCTCCGCTTACCAGCTTCGGGATATACTTGCTCTTCTGCTCTTCAGTACCGAAGTATAAAATTGGTAATGTACCAATACCAGTGTGCGCTGCAAAGGCAACCGGGAATGAATGACCACCGCCAACTGATTCTGTTACCAGTAAGGCTGTATTGAAGTCCATGTTCAAGCCACCATACTGCTCAGGTATAGACACAGCGAACAGACCCAGCTCTCCCGCTTTTTTCATCAGGTTCTCCATCAGGCCTTCTTCGTGGTTATCCAAGCGGTCCAGTAACGGAAATACTTCTTCACGCACAAAATCCTTGCACGTTTGGGCCATCATACGCTGCTCTTCGTTAAAATCAGCAGGAATAAAAACGTCTTGTGGGTCAGTCTCCTTTATCAGAAACTCCCCGCCTTTAATAGTTGCTGTTTGCTTTTCTGTTGTATTTGCCATGGCTTTTTAAATTTTTCTTATCGTATCAGGTAACTCGAATCATGTATCACGACTTATATAAATCGGACCGTGGTGAAGTTGATATCAGGACACGCTTATTATTTTTATTTAATAATTACTTTATTTCAACAACTCAAAAATGCCGGCCACACCTTGTCCACCGCCAACGCAGGCAGTTACAATACCGTGTTTGCCGCCTGTTCTGCGTAGGTCGCTGAAAAGCTGCACAGATAGCTTTGCGCCGGAGCAACCCAGTGGGTGACCAAGGGCAATGGCACCGCCATTGATATTCAGCTTTTCCGGGTCGAACTCCAGGTGACGCATTACGGCGATAGACTGCGCGGCAAAGGCCTCGTTCATTTCGATCAGGTCAATGTCGTTCAGCGTCATGCCAGCCTGCTTCAGGGCCTTCGGAACAGCTGCAATCGGGCCCATGCCCATTATGCGCGGATCCACGCCGCCTGTGCCGTAGCTAACCATGCGCGCGATTGGCTCCAGGTTCAACTCCTTTACCATGCGCTCGCTCATAACTATAACAAAGGCAGCCCCGTCAGATGTTTGCGAAGAGTTACCGGCCGTTACCGTACCGCCTGCGGCAAACACAGGCTTTAGCCTGGCTAATCTTTCGAGAGAAGTATCGGCACGCGGGCCTTCATCGGTATCTACCACGTAAGTCTTCTTCTTTCGCTTGCCGTTCTCGTCCACGTAAGTCTCCTCGACAGTAATAGGCACGATCTGATCTTTGAAGTAACCTTTCTCTATCGCATTCAAAGCTTTTTGGTGCGACTTCAGGGCGAACTCATCCTGGTCCTCACGTGAAACATTGTAGTCGTTGGCTACAGCCTCTGCCGTTAGGCCCATGCTCAGGTACCAGTCAGGGTTATTGCTCGCAATTTTAAAATTGGGAGCGGTTTTCCAACCGGCTGTCGGCACCATCGACATAGATTCTGTACCACCAGCAATAATACAGTCAGCCATACCCGCTGCAATGCGGTTAGCGGCAATCGCTATGGTTTCCACGCCCGAACCGCAGTAGCGGTTAACCGTCATACCTGAAACCGACATTGGCAACGCCAATAGCGATATCATGCGCCCGATCTGTAAGCCTTGCTCTGCCTCTGGCACTGCGTTTCCTACGATCAGGTCATCTACACGCTCCGGGTCTAAAGCCGGTACCGTGCTCAATAAGTGTTTGATGACATCAGCGGCCAGGTCATCGGGTCTGGTGAACCGGAACACACCACGCGGGGCTTTCCCCACTGCGCTACGAAATCCGGCTACGATATATGCATTGTTCATTTTGATGCTCTTTTATAGTTTATACTATAGTTCCTAGTTTCTCAGCGGCTTGCCTGTGGTCAGGATGCTCTGGATACGCTCCAGCGTTTTACGCTCACCTGTTAATGACAGGAACGCTTCACGCTCCAGATCCAGCAGGTATTGTTCGCTCACCTCAGTTGGGGCAGATAAATCTCCACCGCACATCACCCAGGCCAGCTTGTGAGATATCTTCATATCATGCTCTGAAATGTAGCGACCCGTATACATGGCGTTGGCTCCTGTGTAGAACATACCCAGGCCACCTTTACCTTGTACTTTGATATTGGTGCGCTGTACCGGCTTGGTATAACCTGCGTCAGCCAGCATAATGGCGTGTGCTTTGGCATCGGCGATCAGGCGGTTACTGTTGATCGTGATCCCATCGCTCTTACGCATGTAACCCAAATCAATTGCTTCTTTACCTGAAGTCGATACTTTAGCCATACCGATGGTCAGGTAAGCGTTTTTCAATTCGTTATATTCGATATCACCTTCCGAGTAAGCGTCAGAAGCACGAAGAGTCATCTCTTTTGTGCCACCACCACCCGGGATCAGGCCAACACCAAACTCTACCAGACCCATGTAAGTCTCGGCAGATGCCTGTACGTGGTCGCAATGCAGGTTAAGCTCACAGCCACCGCCAAGCGTCATGCCATGCGGTGCGCCTACTACCGGGATAGCAGAATAGCGCATGCGCATCATCGTATCCTGGAACTGCTTGATCATGAAGTTGATCTCATCATACTCCTGTTCCAGGGCATACATGTAGATCAGGGCCACGTTAGCACCTGCAGAGAAATTGGCCGCGTCGTTGCCGACTACCATGCCTCTAAAGTCCTGCTCAGCGATCTCTATTCCTTTGTTCAGGCCGGCCACCACATCGCCACCAATGGTGTTCATCTTGGTGTGGAACTCTACGTTCAGGATACCGTCCCCAATGTCGGTTAGGGTAGCGCCGCTATTTTTCCAAACAACTTTGCTGCCGCGCAGGTTATTCAGGATAATGAAATTCTCGGCACCTGGTATGGCTTTATATTCTTTTGTTTGGATGTCGTAATAACGGCGGGTACCGTTTTCTACGATGTAGAAGGCTTCTTTACCGTTATTCAGCATCTCCTCTACCCAAGGCGCAGGTTCGTAACCAGCCTCGATCATGCGTTGTACACCTTCGCGGGCACCAATGGCATCCCAGTACTCGAACGGGCCAAGCTCCCAGCCAAAGCCGGCACGCAGGGCATCGTCTATTCGGTATAGTTCGTCAGAGATCTCAGGTATGCGGTTAGAAACGTATTGGAATAGGCCGAACAGTGTTTCGTTGAAGAATTGCGCTGCTTTGTCGGACTGGTTTGAGAAAACTTTGATGCGCTTTTTCAAGTCGTCTATTGGCTTGAGGGCCTCCAGGCTCTGGAACTTCACCTTCTTCTTCGGACCATACTCCATCGTGTCCAGGTCCAGCGTCAGGATCTCCGTTTTGCCATTGGCATCTTTAGTCTTTTTGTAGAAGCCCTGACCGGTCTTATCGCCCAGCCATTTATTATCAACCATCTGCTGCACATAACCCGGAATCTTGAACAGGTCTCTCGACTCGTCCTTCTCCCCTGCCTGGTACAGGCCGTTGGCAACATTTACTGTAGTATCGAGGCCCACCACATCCAGCGTGCGGAACGTAGCCGACTTCGGACGTCCTACGATCGGACCGGTGATCTTATCAACTTCGTCTATACTTAAGCCAACTTTCTCCATGGCCTTCAGCGTCTGCATGATGCCATAGATCCCCACACGGTTGGCAATAAAGGCAGGCGTATCTTTGGCCAGCACAGTGGTCTTCCCTAAATAGAGGTCTCCGTAGTGCATCAGGAAGTCTACTACCTCCTGGTCTGTCTCCGGTGTCGGGATGATCTCGAGGAGTTTCAGGTAGCGCGGCGGGTTAAAGAAGTGCGTACCGCAGAAGTTCTTTTTAAAGTCATCGGAGCGGCCATCCAGCATCAGGTGAATCGGGATACCGGAGGTATTAGATGTGATCAGGGTACCTTTCTTTCGGAACTGCTCCACTTGATCGTACACCAGTTTCTTTATTTTCAGGTTCTCCACAACCACCTCAATGGTCCAGTCGGCTGTGGCGATGTCCTTCATATCATCATCAAAGTTGCCCGTTTTGATCAGGCTAGCATCTGATTTGCGATAAAGTGGCGACGGATTGGAGTTGATAGCTGCCTGCAGGTGGCCATTTACCAGGCGGTTACGCACGGCTTTGTTTTCCAGCGTCAAGCCTTTCTTCTCTTCTTCCGGCGTTAGCTCTTTAGGTACGATGTCTAGCAGCAGTACCTGCACTCCAATATTAGCGAAGTGGCAGGCAATTCTGGAGCCCATCACCCCGGAGCCGAGCACCGCTACTTTTTTAATTATTCTTTTCATAGAATAGCTATAGTTGTCTATGGTTTAAAAGATTTCTTTGTTTTCGATCATGCCAAGTATACGGCCGCAGACGTTGAAGAATTTATCCAGCTCTTCCTGCGGTATTTCTTCGCGTACTTTTTTGTTGAACTGCTTCACCGTCAGACGTGATACTTCCTTTTTTTCAAGTCCTTTTTCAGTTAAAAAAATGCGGACCAAACGTTTATCTTTTGGGTCCGACACTTTATATATAAGTCCTTGCTCTTCCATGCTTTTGAGGATACGGGTAAGGCTACGCGCCTCTAACCCAAGCAAAGGAGCGATCTTGGTAGCAGGCGTGCCATGTTGCTGATCTATATTTAACAGCACAAACCCTATAGAAGTTGTAATATCGTTCTGAACGGCCTCTGCATTGTACATGCGCGAGATTGCATGCCAACAAACTTTAAAGTGATAATCTACTGTTTCTTCTGGCTTCATTTCATAACTCTGATGTATACCAAATATAGGAAAAAATGTTATGCTTGCATACTATTTTTGAAATTAATTTCTTTTTAGCCTATCACCCTGCACTGCTTAATGTTATAAATGCTAAAGCTATTGTTATACTGAAAACAACTATGGAAGTATGCCATGTAGCACGGATAAAAAGCAAAAAGCCCCCTGGTGGTTATCCAGGGGGCTTTTTGCTTAAAAATAATGTACTTCTTAGAACATACTATCTATCACGTTCTTGTAATTCTGAGTGATGATCTTGCGCTTCACCTTTAAAGTAGGAGTAAGTTCACCGCTTTCCACTGTCCACATGTTCTGTATCAACCGGAATTTCTTTACAGTTTCATACTGCGCCAGCCCTTCATTTGCCTTTATCACTTCCCGTTGGTACTTATCGAGCACCTCAGGTTTGGTGATCATCTCCTCATCGGAAGTATACGGGATGCCTTTGTGCTGACACCAGTCCTGCAGCCCCGGAAAAGCAGGCACAATGAGAGCAGCAGCATACTTCTGCCCTTCGCCAACCACCATTGCCTGTTCAATCAGTACAGATTCCTTCAGTTTATTTTCTATTGGCTGAGGCGCCACATACTTACCACCCGACGTTTTGAACATTTCTTTTTTACGGTCTGTAATCTTCAGGTACTTGCCGTCGATCATCTGCCCGATATCGCCTGTATGAAACCAGCCGTCTTTATCGATCACCTCATCCGTCAGTTCAGGTTTGTTATAGTAGCCCTTCATCACGTGCGGTCCACGTGTTAAGATCTCACCATCTTCTTCTGCAATCTTAACTTCAACGCCATCTATCGGCATACCAACAGTGCCGATCATGTTATTTTCAGGCTCAAAACGATTTACTGTTATTACCGGCGATGTTTCGGTGAGGCCATAACCCTCCATAACCCGGATATTGGCAGACCAGAATACCCGTGCCAGTCGAGGCTGCAATGCAGCACCGCCCGAAACAATGGCTATCACATTACCGCCAAGAGCCTCGCGCCACTTGCTAAAAATAAGCTTGTTGGCCAGGTCAAGTTGTTTATTGTACCACCATCCCTGGTCCTGTTGTGTATCATACTTCAGCCCGAGCTCCAGAGCCCAGAAGAATAGCTTACGCTTTACGCCGGTAAGTTCAAGCCCTTTGGATACAATCTTGTCATACACTTTTTCAAGCAGGCGGGGTACTGTAGTAAATACATGCGGTTTCACCTCCTTCAGGTTTTCAGCTACCATTTCTATGCTTTCGGCATAATAAATTGATACCCCCATACGCATGTATAAATAAAGCAGCATGCGTTCAAAAATATGGCACAAAGGCAGAAAGCTTAATGCACGATGTTCCTGCCTAACCGGTACGTATGGCACAGTGCCAAGCACATTGCTCACCAGGTTCTGGTGCGTAAGCATTACGCCCTTAGGGTTACCTGTAGTTCCGGATGTATAAATAATAGTCAGTACATCGTCAGGCTGCACCGCTGCTCTCAACGGTCCTAACTGTTGCACATCCTCTCCTTTTCCCATCTCCAGCACCTCTTCCCAGTGCTTTGCTCCTGACACTTTGTCGAAGGTATAGATCTCCTTCACTGTGTCCATGCCTTCTGTAGCTGCTACCACTTTGTTATAAAGGGAGGCATCCGATACAAAGATCACTTTAACCTCTGCGTCATTAAAAATATACCTGTAATCCTCTTCCGTAATAGTAGGATACATCGGCACACTTATACCACCTACCTGCTGTATGCCCAGGTCAGCCAAGACCCACTCCGGGCGATTGAAAGATATGATCGCAACCTTATCATTTTTACCAATCCCTAACTTTAAAAGGCCCAGACTAACTTTGTCGGCATAATCCTGCACATCCTGCGTGCTGTATTTCACCCACTCGCCATTTACTTTGGCAGCAAGGCAATCCGGCTGCGGGAAATTGGTAAGTTGGTAGGGCAGGAGATCTAGTGTACGGGTAATTTCCATTGTGTATAAATTAGTGAGTCTTTACTGGTTTGAGCCTATGCTTAACGCATTTTAGGTATTTTTTTCAAAACTTCCACGATGGCCTCTAAAAATATTTTACAAAGCTTATATTTATAGATTGAATAACAATGTGCTAAGTTAAGCTGCACTCGTGCTTCATTTTTCATAATTTTGGCTTCTTCAGCCCTCGTAACATGAACCTTTCGATATTCTTTGAGCCTCTTAATGAGGATGTTTTCGTTAAACTTAACAAGCCTCGCACCCTTGGCGCCTACATAAACCGATTTGTTAGCAAATTTCCTGACTGGCGTACTGCCGACATGGCAATTATAGGTGTAAGCGAAACCAGGGGGCTGCATGTGGAAGAAGCAGCCGAAATCACCTTACCCTCCACAGCCCCGGCGCGAATAGTCAGGAAGAAGCTTTACACACTTCACAAAGGGAGTGGCAGATGCCAGATTGTGGACCTTGGGAACCTGCGCCCGGGCATTACCCTTGAAGATACGTACCTGCGCCTCAAAGAGATCGTGGAAGTACTGATTTCACACAATACGATACCTATTATTATAGGAGGGTCACATGACCTGGAATACGGGCAGTACCTGGGGTATGAGCACTTAGACCGGGTAGTTAACATGGTAACCGTAGATAGTAGCGTAGACATGACCGAGGATGCTTCCGCACCTCCGAACAAGCGGCAGCTCCGCCGTATCCTGATGCACGACCCTAACTACCTGTTTAGCCTGGGCCAGATCGGGTACCAGTCGTACCTGGTGGAACCGGAAGTGATGGCGACCCTCGAGAAGCTACACTTTGAAGCTTACCGGGTGGGGGAAGTACATAAAAACGTGCAGGAAATGGAGCCCGTCGTGCGCGTGGCAGATCTGCTAAGTTTTGACATATCGGCTATCCGTCACCAGGATGCCCCCGGCTACGAACCGGCAAACCCTTTTGGCCTGACAGGTGAAGAAGCCTGCCAGCTATGCTGGTACGCTGGCCTTAGCGACAACCTTACTTCGCTGGGGATCTATGAATATGATACCGAACTGGATAAGCGCAGGCTGACAGCCATGACCATTGCCACTATGATCTGGTATTTCATAGAAGGCTTTTATCACCGTAAAAATGAAGTGGATTTCAGCGGTAAGCTGTTTACCAAATATGCTGTGGCGTTTAGCGATGATAACCCGGATCGGATGATCTTCTATAAAAGCAAGAACAGTGAAAAGTGGTGGTTGGAAGTAGAACCTTTAAGTAGCGATAAAGGCAGCCGGATTGTGCCTTGCAGTTACGAAGACTACCTGCAGGCCATAAAGGGAGAAGTGCCTAACAGGTGGATATTAACTCAGGCAAGAATAGGCTAGCAAATATGGAACTGCCGGAATATACATTACAACAACTAGCCTCCCGTAACGGGCAGGACAGGGATGAGATATGGGTCGCTTATAAAGGTCTGATCTATGATGTCAGAAAATCAAGGCTTTGGCGCGATGGCAACCATTATGAGCATTGGGCCGGCCAGGATCTGACAGAAGAACTGAAGGATGCTCCGCACACGGAATATGTATTTGATAAGTTCGAAGTAATCGGAATTATTAAGAACTCCGCCTATCTATCTAGTCAGAATTAGGCGTACTTTGCATAAATATCGTATATTGGGACTGCCCATTTTTAATTCAGAACAAAAAACAAATTATGATACTTATAGCTGACAGTGGCTCAACGAAAACAGATTGGCGCATAGTAACTGCAGACACAGTGCTTGCACAGGCACAGACTGCTGGCTTTAACCCCATGTACCAGGAGGCGGACGAAATACATGCTGAACTACGCGATGTGCTACTGCCACAGCTTACTGATAAGCACCCACAGGCAATATATTACTATGGCGCTGGCTGTAGCTCTCCTGAACGAAACAAGCGTGTAGAAGATGCGCTTCGGTTGGCTTTCCCGGAGGCGCTGCTGTATGTGGATCATGATCTTTTAAGTGCGGCACGTGCCCTTTGCGGCCGCAACCCCGGTATTGCCTGCATTTTAGGAACAGGCTCCAATACATGCCTCTACGATGGTGCCCAGATTATAGACAATGTGCCTTCGCTTGGCTTCCTGCTCGGAGATGAAGGCAGCGGCGCCTACATGGGTAAACTCCTGATAAAGGCCTACCTGTACCGCGAATTGCCTGAAGATTTAGCTCAGTCGCTAAAGAATACGTATAATCTGACAAAAGACGGCATACTTGACACCCTGTATGGCTCCTCTATCCCAAGCCGCTACATGGCTACTTTTGCTAAGTTCATGCATGACAAGCAGAAGCACCCGGTAATTCGCGCCATGATTTATGAGAATTTCTCTGAGTTTTTTGAGCGACACGTGTTAAAGTATGAGGGCCATGAGAAACTGCCAGTAAACTTTGTGGGTTCCATTGCTTTCTATTTCAGCGACCTGCTAAAGCAGGCTGCCAAGAAGTACGGTTTGCATGTTGAAACGATACTGCAAAGCCCTATTGACGGATTGATCAAATATCATCAAGAGCTTATAAGCGCTTTTGGCACCCCGGACAACACAACGAAATAATGCACAAAGCATTTTTATATTAAGCATTTAATCGCAACGCATAACCTGCATGTCTACTACCGAGTCGGCCTCCAATTACGACAGTTTGGAGAAAATGAGTGTAAAGGAGCTTTTGGTTGGTATAAACCAGGAAGATAAAACAGTGCCCCTGGCAGTTGAAAAAGCACTCCCACAGATAGAAAAGCTGGTGGAAGCTACCGTAGCCAAGCTACACAGCGGAGGCAGGTTGTTCTATATTGGCGCTGGCACAAGTGGCAGACTTGGCATTCTGGATGCTTCAGAGTGCCCCCCTACTTATGGTGTGCCTCACGGACTGGTGATCGGGTTGATAGCCGGAGGTGACACAGCCATCCGGAAGGCAGTTGAGTTTGCCGAAGACGACCAGGAACAGGCCTGGAAAGACCTGCAGGAGCACCACATCTCTGATAAGGATATTGTAGTGGGCATTGCAGCCTCGGGCCGTACGCCGTATGTGATCGGGGGATTAAAAGCTTGCAGTTCTATTGGCATCACTACCGGTTGCATTGTTTGCAATGCAAATAGCGCCGTAGCCGCTGAAGCATTGTACCCTGTTGAAGTGGTTACCGGTCCTGAATTTGTTACTGGAAGCACCCGTATGAAGGCTGGCACTGCGCAAAAGCTGGTTCTGAACATGCTCACAACTTCTACCATGATCAAGTTAGGCCGGGTAAAAGGAAACAAGATGGTGGATATGCAGCTTTCCAATGTAAAGCTTGTAGACCGTGGCACACGAATGGTAATGGAAGAACTACATCTGGACAGGCACGCTGCTGCCGAATTACTTCAAAAACACGGAAGCGTTCGGGCTGCCATCAATGCCTTCCTAAAAAAATAAGACTTACTTATTAAAACGAACGGGTGCAAATGAAGACATTTGCACCCGTTCGTTTTAATGGGCAAATTGTTACTCTGCCGCCACAAGTTTCTCCATAATTATCATTGCGGCCTCTTTACTCGGTACATAGTAATTAGAAACTGCCCATGTATTGCCAAGCTTAAACCGGTTATCACGTTTGCTATAGAGCACCTTCTTTTTATATTCCTCAAGAGATTCCAGCCCCAGTTTATTACGGCGTTTGTTTATTGCCTCCAACTCCCTGTCAGTCCGTGACTTTTCAAAGTACTGGTCAATGCCTTCAAAGGTCTTATCATCTTTACAAGTGCTGCAATTTACTTTGATGAAGGGTTTAGAGCTATACCTGTTATCTCCAGACTGCTGATCCATCAGGTAAGCAGCTGCGTGTGGCTCCATCTTACCTTGCTCCACTGCCTGCGTCAGCATATCAGTAAAATCATACCCTTTTCTGGCTTTAGTCTGCCGCTGGATTACGATATAGAAACGTGGCAACTGCTCCAATGTATCTGCTACTCCTATCAACGATTCACCGGGATAGCCATACTTTTCCACCCAGTCAAGAAAACGCTTTGTATTCGCTTTTTCAATTTTCTGCAGGGTATCGCCATACACACGATATCCTCCTTTTGCCTGCCTGAAGTACTCATCGCGTGCATAAAGCTCATCCAGGTCGGCACGTAAATCTTCATTCACTTTTTCGCGATACTCACGCCGGTACTTCGGATACTTTTTCCTGAACTTCCGCCACTTCCTGGACTTTTGAAGATCCGAGAAAACTTCCTGGTTTTCGAGATAGGACAAACTAACACCCTTTACAACCAGCTTTTCCAGGTAATCGAATGTCTGCTTCTGATCGTTTACCAGCAGGGCACACACAGCAGCATTATAATAATCCCGGGCAAAAGGATCAGGCACTTCAGAAAAGGCCAGCTGATAGGCCGCAAGCGCTGCCGAATAATCCTCTTGTACGATATTAATTTCAGCTTCATTTATAGCTGGATGATACACCTGCCTATAATCCGGAGCATCTGCAACAGCTGAAGTAGCCAGCAGTAACAGCACACACACCATTAAGCTGGCTAAACTGCGTCGGGAATAGAAAAGTACTGTTTTCATTCTACTTGTAAGGGTAAGGATATGCGCCAGGATTGCCTGGATAAGTATAACGACAACTCCCGTTGAATACTTATATCTTAAAACCAATTCCTGAAAGATAGTTTCCTAACATAAAAAAAGCTAAAAAGAATTGCCAACTTTGCCCTTACTTTTAAGTAAAAAAAGCATTAAGGCAGCATTACATTGCTATATCACATTAGTTTATGCATACAATAGAACCTTTTTATAACTGGATCGAGAAATACTCTGCTACTGAAGACCCGCGCTCACCGCTGTTCGGTACAGAAAATAGCCTGACCCAGTACACAAACACCATTTACGGATACTATATTCATCCGCAATGGGATGATATTGACTCTGAGACACTATTCCTGAAGATCCTTTATGCTGATTATGAGCTAGGGTTTACTGTGATTGAGTTTATTGGAGAATGGAATGACACGCTGCATAACGATATTATGAGCCTGAAGCGCAATATACTGGACCCACTGATTCAGGAAGGTATAAAGCACTTTATTATCATCGGCGAAAATGTCTTCAACTTTCATGGTTCCGATGACTCTTATTATGAAGAATGGTTTGAGGATATTGAGGAAGGCTGGATAGCCGCGCTGGGGTTCCAGGACTTTGTACTAAGTGAAATGAAGAATTACAACCTGGACTACTATATTAACTCCGGCGGCACGTTAGAAGACATTCATTGGAGAACATATACACCCAAACGGCTATTTGCGCTGGTGAACAGCATGATCCAAAAGCGACTTGGAGCTTAAAAGCACATGAGCCCCGCCTTAGGCGGGGCTCATGTGCTTTTGAAAGTTAGTACCCTTTGTTTTCCTATGTGTTTACCCCTGCTGCTCCCCTGCTAAATAGGCATGCGATAACTAGATCCAGCCCTGATAACCAGGTGCGCAAGAAACTCATAAGTATACTAAGGAGTTAATCTAACCTTATTCAACAACAGTAGTAGTATCCATATCTTCAGCTACTTCCTCGTTATATTCCTGAACTTCTTCGTTTAGTTCTTGCTTTTCTTCTGCCACATCTTCAACTTCATCTGCAACATCCTCTGCCTCATCAGCCGGAGAGTTACAAGATCCTAATGTGAAAATACTGGCAGCGAACATCATAAACATTAACTTTTTCATGTATCTATAATTTTAGTTAAACATATATTCTTATTTTACATTTAGCCATTTCACACGCTCCATAAAATTTTTACCCATACAAACGGTTACCAAGTTAACAAGGTTAAGAATCGCATTATGAAGTGTATGACTGAGCTATAAATAAAAACAGGCCGAAACTACTCCCGGCCTGCTTTTGAGCATTTATTGAAATCTATTCGATCACAGCTGTAGTGTCGTCCATTTCCTCCTCCATGTCTTCCATTTCGTCGGCACGATCTTCCGCTTCATCTTCCATTTCTTCTACAGCTTCTTCTCTATCTTCAGCTCTTTCTTCAGCTGGAGAATCACAGGCACTGAAGCCCATTAAGCTTGTAAGAGCAAAAGCGTACATTAATCTTTTCATAATTCTATCTTTTAAAGTTAATTTCAGGTAATTACGCATCAAATCAGCTCCGTCTCAAGCAGCTTTGCCTCACCAAACATCTCTGGTGAGCCTGAGAACGAATACGCCATTATTAGAATATAGTTTAAAAAAAATATAAAAACATAAAAGGCACCCTTGTGAGGTGCCTTTTATGTTTGCCAGCCTAAGCCAGCAGGTTTCTTCGTAGCTAATTAAAGAGTAGCAGCAGCAGAATCAACTGGAACAACAGTTGTATCAGCCTCAAGTGCAGTAGAATCTTCTACAACAGGAGTTTCTTCAACTACAGTTTCTTCTGTAACTTCAGTTTCAGTAGCCGCTTCTTCAGTGTTGTTGCAAGATGCAAAAGCGAAAAGACCAGCAACGAAAAGTAAACCAAATACCTTTTTCATATTGTTTTGATGTTTGTAAAATGAAGGCGCAAATATACTACTATATCTGCGCCTCCAAATATTTTTCAAAACTATTTCTTTTTAAACAGAACCTTGATTGGAACACCCTCAAATCCGAAGTGTTTCCTGATCTGGTTTTCCAGGTAGCGGGTGTAGGGCTCCTTAATATACTGCGGCAAGTTGCAGAAAAAGGCAAAGGTTGGATTGTGTGTAGGTAGCTGCGTTACATACTTTATCTTTACAAACTTACCCTTGATAGCTGGCGGCGGATAACGGTCAATCTCCGGCAACAGCAAGTCATTTAGCTTAGAAGTCGGGATTTTTTGCGTTTTGTTATCATATACTTCCATCGCTTTTTCCACAGCCTTATGAATACGCTGTTTTGTAAGCACTGATGTAAAGATGACAGGTACATACTTTATAGGGGCAATCCGGCTCAGAATCTCTTCTTCAAATTGCTTGGTTGTATGCGTGTCTTTCTCTACCAGATCCCATTTGTTTACCAGGATCACAATTCCTTTGCGGTTCTTCTCAGCCAGAGCAATTATGTTTACATCCTGCGCTTCGATACCACGTGTAGCATCCAGAATAACAATACACACGTCAGCATCTTCCAGGGCACGCACAGAGCGCATCACCGAATAAAACTCAATGTCCTCGCTAACCTTGCTTTTACGACGCAATCCCGCCGTATCCACAATTATAAACTCTTTGCCATAGGCATTGTAACGCGAGTGAATTGCATCGCGGGTAGTACCGGCAATGTCCGTTACAATGTTTCGTTCTTCGCCAAGCAGCAAGTTCACAAATGATGACTTACCTACGTTCGGGCGACCTAACACAGCAAGCCTCGGAATGCCTGCATCCGGGTCCTCTACGCCTGCGTCTTCAAAGTGGCTAACTACAGCATCAAGTAATTCTCCTGTGCCGGAACCGCTTTGCGATGAAACAGGAAAGATCTCCTTACCTACACCTAAAGAGTAGAATTCACCCATCTGGTGCATCCGCGCATTTGTGTCGGCTTTATTCGCCACTACATAAATAGGCTTGTGTGTTCGACGCAACACATTGGCAAACTCCTCGTCCAGGCCTGTTAAACCCGCATCTACGTCCACCATAAACAGAATAACATCAGCTTCTTTAATAGCCAACTCTACCTGCTTGTTAATTTCCTCTTCAAAAATATCTTCGGAGCCATGCACATAACCACCTGTGTCTATCACGGTGTAATATTTGCCTGTCCAGTCTCCATGGCCATAGCTACGGTCGCGGGTTACACCGCTCTCGTTGTCCATGATGGCCATACGTCTGCCAATAAGGCGGTTAAAAAGTGTAGACTTGCCTACGTTTGGGCGGCCTACAATTGCAATGATGTTTGATGACATCGAAATAAAATAAAATAGTTAAAGTGCCCCCGGAGCACCTTGCTCCGAAGCTTTATGCAATGCGCCTACTTACTCGCTGTAACCAAAACGCCTAAGCAGTTTTTGGTCTGTTCGCCAGTTTTCGTTCACGCGCACATACAAATCAAGAAATACTTTTTTCTGGAAAAACTTCTCCATGTCCACACGGGCCTGAGTGCCTACTTTTTTAAGCGCTTCTCCTTTGTTACCGATCACAATGCCTTTCTGGCTGCGCCGCTCCACACTGATCTCGGCCCGTATGCGGATGATGTCCTCCTCCTCTTTAAACTCCTCTACCACTACTTCGCAGCTGTAGGGGATTTCCTTTTTATAGTTAAGCAGGATCTTCTCCCGGATAATTTCCGAAACAAAGAAACGCTCCGGCTTATCAGTCAGTTCATCTTTTGGATAGAACGGCGGATGCTGTGGCAAGTAATGTAGCAAACGCTCGAACAGATGCTCCAGCCCAAAGTTGTGCAGGGCAGAAATCGGGAGAATTTCAGTCGGCTGCATTTTTTCCTGCCAATACGCGACCTTCTCGTTTAACTCCTCTTCTGTTGCCTGGTCTATTTTGTTGATCAGCAGCAAAATCGGCACCTCAGCATACTGGAGTCGTTTGATCACATCATCCTCATCGTGCTTTTCATAGATATCTGTAACAAACAAGATAACGTCTGCATCTTCAAGAGAGGTGCGCACAAAACTCATCATCGATTCGTGTAGCGCATACTGAGGCTTAATAATGCCCGGGGTATCAGAATAGACAATCTGAAAGTCATCTCCGTTCAGAATACCCATGATGCGGTGCCGCGTAGTTTGCGCTTTAGATGTAATTATAGACAGCTTCTCCCCTACCAAGGCATTCATCAAGGTAGATTTACCCACGTTTGGTTTACCCACTATACTTACAAAACCAGCTTTATGCGTTGTTTCGGCCATACTCTAAAATTTAAGGTTGCAAAATTACTTCTTTTTTACGAGACGCCACCCCAATAGCTGAATAATTGATTCACAGAATGATAGAATAAATCTCTATGATCTGGAAACGGCGGCAAATTGAGTTGAACATTTTGCCATACTTCTTGCTTTCACTAGCGTCCCCGCAACTCCGGACAATGACAATTCTCATTAAAAAGAAAGTTTTATAGTTTGTACCTTTGCAACAGATAAGCATTTATACTTTACATGAGCAAGAAAGCCTCTGGTAAAATTGGCGTGCTGCTAGTAAATCTCGGCACACCTGATACTCCGAACACCCCTGACGTAAGAAAGTACCTGCGAGAGTTCCTGCTGGACAAACGCGTGATTGACATACCTGCTATTGCACGGTATGCTCTGATCAATGGCGTAATTGCTCCTTTCAGGGCACCTAAATCGGCGAAAGTCTACAAAGAGCTATGGACAGAGCGCGGTTCCCCGCTGTTGTACCATGGCCGCGATTTGCAGGAAAAACTGCAAAAAGCGCTTGGAAGCGACTATCATGTTGCTTTTGGCATGCGTTACCAGAGCCCAAGCATAAAGAGCGCTCTGGAAGAATTAAGAGAGCAAAGTGTGGATAGGATTATTGTACTGCCCTTGTTCCCGCAATATGCCTCAGCCTCTACAGGATCTGTGCAGGATAAGGTTATGGAGATTGTGAAAGATTGGTGGATCATACCAAACATCAATTTCATCTCATCCTTCTGCGATGATCCAGGCTTTATAAAAGCTTTCGCAGCGTTGGGCAAGCAGCACATGGCCCAGGATGACTATGACTTCGTAGTTTTCAGCTACCACGGCCTGCCTGAGCGTCATATCCTGAAAGGCAGTGACCATGGCTACTGTAAATTAGGGGCGTGCTGCAATACGTATAACAAGCGGAATAAATACTGCTACCGAGCCGCGTGCTTTGCCACCTCCAGATTGTTGGCAGCTGAGCTTGGCCTGCGCGAAGACCAATATACCGTTTCGTTCCAATCCAGACTGGGCAGAGATCCGTGGCTACAGCCTTACACAGACTTTGTGCTGAAAGACCTGCCTGCCAAAGGAATTAAGAAAGTGCTTGCTTATAGCCCTGCCTTTGTGGCCGACTGCCTCGAGACGACCATAGAAGTTGGAGAGGAATTCAAGGAGATGTTTATTAATGCCGGCGGCGAGAAATGGCAGCTGGTAGAAAGCCTTAACTCAAACCCACAGTGGGTGGAGGCTGTAAAGGAGATGATCCTGAAAAACTAATTATAGCAACAGCAGCATTACCTTTTAAGGTACTACTGTTCCAAACAAAAGCAGAAGCCCGGGAGATATACTCACGGGCTTCTGCTTTTTGGTTAGTCCCGTTATCGTACCTGTACCTGTAGTTAATGCCTGCGAAGTAGTTAAGCCAGTAATCCGTTTTCACACCTACTACAGCACCTTCTTCTTTCCTGAACTCCAGGTACGGGCCTGCAGATAAACCAGCCAGCCCTATTGAAAAAGCATCCTGCGCTTGAACACCAGACAGGGACATGCTCTGGTGTCATTATATTCTTTTAAAATCCACCCAGTAGTCCGAAGTTAAATCGGCGAAGTTTCTAATTTTCTGCAACAGCAGTTCCGGATCATTTTCCACAATCAGGTTGTCGCGCTGGTCTGCTTTGATAAAACCTTCGGCCACGCAGTGATCCACCATATCCAGCAACCTGTCATAGAACCCGTTTACATTTAAAAAAGCAACCGGTTTTCTGATGATACCCAACTGATTCCAGGTAATGATCTCACATATCTCATCGAAAGTCCCGAAGCCACCGGGCATAGCGACAAAAGCATCGGAACGGGCAGCCATCATGGCCTTTCTCTCGTGCATTGTCTGGACTACATGTAGTTCTGTCAGGGCCATGTGTGCAACTTCCCTATCTACCAGGCTCTGCGGTATTACACCTACAGCCTGGCCTCCTGCTGCTAAAACTGCATCCGCAATGGTACCCATCAGGCCTACATTGCCGCCACCATAGACCAGTGCAACCTGCTGTTGCGCCATTAAATGCCCCAGCCTGGATGCGGCTTGCTGGTATAC
Organism: Pontibacter sp. MBLB2868; assembly: GCF_051904785.1. Classification (NCBI taxonomy): domain Bacteria; kingdom Pseudomonadati; phylum Bacteroidota; class Cytophagia; order Cytophagales; family Hymenobacteraceae; genus Pontibacter; species Pontibacter sp. MBLB2868. The sequence goes on from NZ_CP196710.1 coordinate 3,546,725, forward strand.
TTCATTTGCCCCGGTGTTGGCACCACAGAAAACACCAATACTCTTCATTCTTTAAAGTTTTTTATAACGTAAAAAAAAGGCTCCAGCACGTATGCCGGAGCCCCAATTCAGGAATAGCTCGCTAGATTTTAAGCGAGTTGTTTCTTATACATTTTGGCCAGTGTTTCCGCCACATAATCCACCTCTTCCGACGTATTGTACTTGCTGAACGAGAAACGCACTGAACCGCGTGCCGGATCAATATTTAACGCACGAAGTACGTGTGAGCCTGCATTGGCACCACTACTACAGGCACTCCCTCCTGAAGCAGAAATTTTGTTAATATCCAGGCTAAACAATAGCATCTCATTTATGTCAGAAGCTGGCAGATTGACATTGAGCACGGTATAAAGGCTCTTATCACTAACTTCGGACATTCCGTTGAAACTTACACCCTCCATCTGTTCCCGCAGCTTATGTATCATGCGGTCTTTCAGGCTTTGAATGTATGCATGGTGCTCCTCCATGTCGCGGTATGCAATTTCAAGAGCTTTGGCCAAACCGATGATACCGTACACATTTTCCGTACCACCACGCATGTTACGTTCCTGTGCACCTCCCTGGATCAGCGGCTGAATTTTAACATTCGCATCGCAATACAAGAAGCCGACTCCTTTCGGACCATGAAACTTATGCGCGGACCCAACAATAAAACTTGTGCTTAACTGCTGAAGGTCGTGCTTGTAGTGCCCCATAGTCTGCACTGTATCGGAATGAAAGATCGCATCATACTTTTTGCAGATCTCTCCAATTTCCTCAATATTATTCAGGTTACCCAGCTCGTTATTAGCATGCATCACAGACACTAATGTTTTGGGCTTGCTGGCTAACAACTCTTCCAGGTGCGCCAGGTCTAAGTTACCACGTTCATCATGACGCAGGTAGGACACCTGCACCCCTTCCTCCTTCTCGAGCAACTCCATAGTGTGCAGCACGGCATGATGCTCTAGCCTGGAAGAAATAGCATGCTTTATACCGTGGGTACGGCAGGTGCATCGGATAGCGGCATTATCGGCCTCAGTACCCCCAGAAGTAAAAAAGATCTCGGCTGGGGATGTGTTCAATAATCCGGCTACTGTTCTGCGCGCTTTTTCGATAGCCGACCTCACCTCGCGGCCATGTGAATGAATGGAAGATGGGTTACCGAAGTGCTCCAGCATAAAAGGAGCCATGGCATCAAACACCTCCTTGTCCAGAGGGGTGGTGGCAGCATTATCTAAATAAACACGCATAGTATCTGAGTTTGGATTCACTTCTCTAGGAACTGCTAAAGTATAAAAAAAAGTTGCGCCAAGAGAGAAAAAGGCTCATTTCCTCCTCTGGCGCAACTAAAATTGCCTTTTTATATTATTTTACAACAACAGCACATCAGGCTTTTACAGAAATAACTTCCTTGATGTCAGCAATGATTTTATTGGCCAAATGCTCCGCTGTAGCATTGCTATCAGACTCGGCATAAATACGAATTATAGGCTCTGTATTTGACTTGCGCAGGTGTACCCACTCCTTATCAAACTCGATCTTAACACCATCAATAGTGTTTATAGGCTGCTTCGCGTAGCGCTCCTGCATCTGGCGCAGCACCTCATCTACGTTTACATCCGGCGTAAGCTCTATCTTGTTTTTAGAAATGTAGTAATTAGGGTAAGAAGAGCGCAGGCGCGTCATGCTTATGTCAGACTTAGCCAAATGCGAAAGAAACAAAGCGATTCCCACTAAAGCATCGCGGCCATAGTGTAGCTCCGGATAAATGATACCTCCGTTGCCCTCTCCACCGATCACGGCATTTTGGGCTTTCATCATGTTCACTACATTCACCTCGCCTACTGCAGCAGCAAAATACTCGCCGCCTGCCTTCTCGGTCACATCACGTAGTGCCCTGGTTGAGGAAAGGTTAGACACTGTATTTCCTGTCTTGTTTTTAAGAACATAATCGGCCACAGCTACCAGTGTATACTCTTCCCCGAACATACTGCCGTCTTCATTTACCAGGGCCAGGCGATCCACATCAGGGTCAACCACAATGCCCAGGTCAAACTTGCCCTTCTCAATCACTTTAGAAATCTCACGCAGATTCTCAGGCAGTGGTTCAGGGTTGTGCGGAAAATGGCCATCTGGCTCACAGAACAGCTTCTCTACCTTCTTCACGCCGAGTGCTTCCAAAAGCATCGGCACGGCTATTCCTCCAGTTGAGTTGACACAGTCAATTGCTACGCTAAAGTTTTTTGCTTTGATAGCCGCCACATCAACTAATGGCAGATCAAGTATCGCCTTGATGTGCTTCTTAATAGCGGTATCGGATGTTTTATACTTGCCAAGGTCGTTTACCTGAGCAAATTCGAATGCTTCTTTCTCTGCTATCTCCAGCACCAGCTTTCCTTCCTCATCAGAGATAAACTCTCCATTTTGGTTCAAAAGCTTTAGTGCGTTCCACTGTTTCGGGTTATGACTGGCTGTCAGGATAATGCCGCCGCCTGCTTTCTTAGCCGGCACTACCATCTCCACAGTAGGAGTTGTTGACAGTCCTACGTCTATCACATTAATGCCTAACCCTTGCAAGGTTGCGCAAACCAGTTTATTAACCATCTCGCCAGAGATGCGCGCATCGCGGCCAACAATGATTGTGTTGTTACCAGTTGTTTTTAATACCCATGTTCCGAAAGCAGCGGAGAACTTCACCACATCAACAGGTGTGAGTGCTTCACCAGCCCGTCCGCCTATCGTACCACGTATTCCAGAAATTGATTTTATTAAAGCCACTTTTCGTATGTTTTTACTTGGGCAAAAGTAATCATTTAGTTATACTTTAAGAAGTATAACTTATCAATAGATTTAGAAATAATCCCGAAAATAAAGAATCGGCCTAAGGCTTTCTACCTGTTACACTGTGCATTCTGAAGCACCTTACGCCTGCTTTACGTATATTTGCTCCTGTAATACTTATGACTACTATGAACTTTGACGATAGCCCGCGTGGCAGACAACTTCAGGCATTTAACCGATTGCTGGACATTATGGATGACTTGCGCGAGAAATGCCCCTGGGACCGCAAGCAAACACTTGAGAGCCTTCGGCACCTTACCATAGAGGAAACGTACGAACTCTCTGATGCTATCATGAAGAATGATTTGCAGGAGATCAAAAAGGAGATCGGCGACCTGATGCTGCACATGGTCTTTTATGCCAAGATCGGCTCTGAATTAAAAGCGTTCGACATTGCTGACGTTTTAAATGGAGAGTGCGAGAAACTGATCTTCCGGCACCCGCACATATACGGCGCCGCCACAGCAAATACCGAGGAGGAAGTAAAGCAAAACTGGGAGAGGCTAAAACTCAAAGAAGGCAATAAATCAGTGCTGGGAGGAGTACCTTCTTCGCTGCCTGCACTTGTAAAGGCTATGCGCATTCAAGAGAAAGCCAGGGGCGCCGGGTTTGACTGGGATGATAAATCAGAGGTATGGAAAAAGGTGCAGGAGGAACTAAATGAGTTTGAATCTGAGTTTAATGTAAAAGATACAACCCTGATAGACAGAGAGAAAGCTACCGCGGAGTTTGGAGATGTGCTGTTTTCACTAATAAATTTTGCCCGTTTCATCGACATCAATCCCGAGGAAGCTTTGGAAAGGACTAACCTTAAGTTCATATCACGCTTTCAGTATATCGAAACCGAAGCGGCTAAAAATGGCAAACAACTACAGGATATGAGCTTGGAAGAAATGGACTATTACTGGAATAAAGCAAAAAAATAATCTGCGTGCGTACAACATTAATACTCATTCACTATATTTATAGCACTTTTTTAAAAAAACCTGACCCTATATCGATTTATAGCGTTTTATTAAATAGATAATAATTAGAATTTTTACCTTCAGCCTTCTAACTTACTATCTGCTAACATGCAGATATAAGTAAACTACCTCCTACTGGTTAAACTTGTCATGGATTGGCAAAGGCGAATCCTGCTACCTTTTAAAGGTAGTGGACAAACAAGTAAGGCACAGATGTTAAAATGCCATTTAGCGTTTTAACTTTGGATAAGTAATTAAATTATTTAGATTTGTAGAGGCGCAGAATTTTCAAAAAACAATAGCGTTAAAAATTTGGAAAATAACAAGGTCGATTAAATATCGTTAAAAATGTTTTTAAAATTTTCCTCGCCGTACTATATGATAATTGCAGAAAATACAGAAATTGCGAATTCTTCAAAGAACTAAAAGCAAAATAATTGCATTAAGAATTACACAAACAAATAAATTACAACACAAACAGCTAAACTTTAAACTTTAAGAAAATGGAAAAAAAGACTGCAGTAGTAAGCAAAAATGCTAATGTAGAAACTAAGGCCAGCACTGGTGGCTCAGTATTTGCTTCTATCGTGATTCCGTTGGCAATTCTGGTATGTATTCTGATTTATATCTTCGTACTTGGTAATCCAGCAAACTTCGAAGGCGGAAGCAACGAAAACCACCCACTTCCTGGAAACTATTTGGGAATTGTATATAAAGGTGGTTATGTAGTACCTGTTTTGATGTCTCTTGTACTGATGGTATTTATCTTCGCTATTGAGCGTGTGTTAACTATCAGCAAAGCAAAAGGCTCTAAAAGTGTTCCTGCATTCGTTCGTGCTATATCTGCTAAATTAAACCAGCGTGACATCAACGGTGCAATTGCTGCTTGTGATGCACAAAAAGGTTCAGTAGCTAACGTGGTAAAATCAGGTCTTCTTAAATACAAGGAGATGCAGAATGAGCCAGAGCTTTTAAAAGCTGAGAAAATTGCTGCTATCCAAAAGGAAATTGAAGAGTCTACTGCACTGGAGCTTCCAATGCTTGAGAAGAACCTGGTAGTTATCTCTACTATTGCTTCTATCTCTACGCTTGTTGGTTTGATCGGTACAGTACTTGGTATGATCAAAGCGTTCTCGGCTCTTGCAGCTGCAGGTACTCCGGATGCTACCGCCCTTTCTAACGGTATCTCTGAAGCCTTGATTAACACAGCTCTTGGTATTACAGGTTCTGCTCTTGCTATTATCGCTTACAACTACTTTACAAGCAAGATCGATGAGCTTACTTACAGCATTGATGAGGCTGGTTTCAGCATTATCTCTACTTTCGCTGCTCAGCACGAAACAACTGGTGCTCCAGTAAGACCACAAACTGTTTAATCAATTTAACACAAGAAAATGCCTAAAGTAAAAGTAAAAAGAACCAAACCTTCATTGGATATGACACCGATGGTGGACTTGGCCTTCTTGCTGGTTACTTTCTTTATGCTAACAACAAAGTTTGCTCCTGAAGAAGCGGTGATCGTAGATACGCCATCGTCTATTTCAGAAATCAAACTTCCTGAATCCAACGTAATTACTATAACGGTTGACAAGAGCAACCGGGTATTCTTTGGAGTTGATGGCAAGCAAACAAAGGAAGCACTTCTCAACAAGATGGCAGGCAAGTACGGTGTTAGCTTCAGCCCAGCAGAAACGGAAACGTTTTCGTTAATTCCTAACTTCGGCGTTCCGATGAACAGGCTTAAGTCTTATCTGGCTTTAAGCAGTGACGATCGTAAGAAGTTTGATAAAAGTGCCCCAGGTATTCCGATTGACTCTACTAACAATGAGTTATCTGACTGGGTACTTCAAACACGTCTTTCAAACCCTAAAGTGGTTATTGCCATCAAAGGTGACTCAGACGTGAGCTACGAAACGATTCAGAAGGTTATTCAAACCCTGCAGGACAGAAAAGTGAACAGATTTAACCTGATCACTGACATGGAAAATAAACCGCAAAACCTTTAATCGAGAGACTAGAAATGGCAGAGATACAAGAAAAAGGCGACTCCGGTAAAGGCGGGAAAAAAAGAGCCAAGAAGATGTCCACTCACCTGGACATGACTCCTATGGTAGACCTTGCTTTCCTTTTGCTTACATTCTTCATGCTTACCACTACGTTCAGTAAACCACAGACCATGGAAATTAACATGCCTGTGAAACCTGAAACAGAAGAAGAGCAAATAGCGCTTAAAGCAAGTAACGCCATGACAATAATTCTAGGCGAGGATGATAAGCTCTATTACTATTTCGGTCTAGGCGATCCAGCTGAAAACCCGGAAGTAATTGAGTCTGATTATTCGGCTAGTGGTATTCGTAAGGTTCTTTTATCACCACGTATAAAGTCAAATGAAAAAATGACTGTGATGATAAAGCCTATGGAAGAGTCACGTTACAAGAATGTTGTTGACATTTTAGATGAGTTAAAAATCACTGATACGAAGAAGTTTGCTCTTGTTGAAATCACAGACAACGACAAACAACTTATTCAGCAAAAAACCGGACAATAGATATGGACGCAAGTAAGTTATCAAAAGCATCGCTTGATGATATCGTCTTTGCAGGACGAAACAAAGCATACGGTGCCTACCTACTTCGCAGACTTTACAACAAGCATATCATTAAGGCCGCTGTCATCGCCACAGTGTTATTCTTTATTTTTATCAGCATTCCGCTGATTCAAAAATTGATAGCAGGTGAAGAAGAGGCGCAAGTGGTAGAGCGAATTGTAACGGAAGTAGAACTGGCCCAGCCACCTCCAATTGATGAGGCTACGCCACCGCCGCCGCCGCCGCCACCAGATCTTCCGCCACCGCCACCGCCAGTGCGTGCAAGTGTTAAATACACTCCGCCGGTAGTAAAGCGTGACAATGAAGTAGTGGAAGAGGAAGAGATTCCGGATGTTGAAGTACTAGAAGAAATTGACGCTGGTACCAAAACAGTGGAGGGTGTGAAAAACGCACCACTTGACCTTGGTGATATCGATGGAACAAGCAATGTAGTTGCTGAAGCTGTAGAGGAGAAGCCTTATACATACGTAGAGCAGATGCCATCTTTCCCAGGTGGTGAAACTGAAATGCTAAAGTATCTGGCTAAAAACATCCGATACCCAGCCGCAGCACAGCGTGCAGGTGTAGAAGGTCTGGTTGTTCTTTCATTCGTAGTAGGTAAAACAGGTGAGATATCTGAGATTCAGGTAATCAAAAATCTAGGAGCCGGTACAGATGAAGAAGCTATGCGTGTTGTGAAAACAATGCCTAAGTGGACACCAGGTAAGCAGAACGGTAGAACAGTACCTGTTCGTTACACTTTACCAGTACGATTCACGATCAAATAAGTACTTCAGTACATAAAACAGAAAAGGCCAGCTGCAATAGCTGGCCTTTTCTGTTTTATACCTTTTAAACTAACAAAGCTAAAAGTAGAACAGCCAGGTGATACATAATCAAAAGAGACACTAATAATAAAAGAGTGTTCAAATCCGGATTTGATAGTCCTCAGATCCGGAAAAGAAAGGATTTAGGGAATTCAGAGGCGTAAAATTGCTTAAGAACATCAGGAGAAAACACAGCACACTGCTCCTGTTGATAACGCAAAATAAAATTAATCTAACCTCTAAATCCGGGATCATGAACAAGAACTATTATTTAAGCGCCACTTTTAACGAAGTTGTATTCAAAGACAGAAACAAGGTATATGGTGCCTTCGAATTAAGGCAGAAGTATGAGAAGCACGTAATAGCAGCATTGTTTATTGCTATAGTTGTCTTCAGTTCAGTGCTTGCCACACCGCTGATAAAAAACATGTTCTTTGCCAGCACAGATAAAAGCCAGTTACCAATTATTGAAACTGATGATCGGGTAATAACCGATGTTATAGTTATACCGCCATTACCTGATAAACCAAAAATAGAGGAACAGGTTGTGGCAGCAAAAAAGCAACAAGTGAAAACAGAGGTATACGCTGAAACCAAAGTGGTACCAGATGATGCGAAAGTGGAGACAAGAGAACTTGCTAACCAGGAAGATCTGAAAGAAGCTAACTTTGGCACACAGAAAATTGAAGGGACACCCCCTACAATTCCTGACATTAAAATAGTTGATGCTCCTCCTGCAGGTTTAGGAGATGGCAGTGCAAAAAATGAACCGGAGATCTTTATTATTGTGGAAGAAATGCCTGAATTTATAGGCGGAGAAAAAGCTATGCTGCAGTATCTGAGCAAGAAAATCAATTATCCGGCCATGGCCCAGCGACAAGGTATAGAAGGGCTTGTGGTAGTGAGTTTTATTGTATCAGAAACAGGAAAGATCAGAGACGTGGAAGTAATAAAAGGTTTGGGCTCCGGAACAGACGAAGAAGCACTACGTGTAGTAAGAAATATGCCGGACTGGAAACCGGGAAAACAAAATAGCCGTAAAGTACCGGTCCGGTATACTTTACCTATTCGATTCAGCCTGAAATAGTGAGAAACGTATAAAAGCAGAAGCAAACATTGGTTTTGTTTGCTTCTGCTTTCTTTTTTAAAGCACAAACGCTATTTTTAAGGGTTAAACAATAAATTATAGCTAAGCTGTCGCAGAATGCTCAGACCAAGAAGAGAAAATGAAACAGGAAATGCCGTACAAAAATTTGTGCGCATCTTCACCTTATTGATGACTTTACTTTATGTAGCTCTTGGGGTGTTTCTGATCTTTATTGACAATAGCCAGTTGAACCTTAATCTTTCTAAAGAGGTAAGGATGGTATTAGGCGGTATATTGATATTATATGGTGCAGCCAGATTCATTAGAGTATACCAACTAAACAAACGGTCTAAAAACAATGAGAATGAAAAGTAACATATTCAGCATTTTAGCTAGTGCAGCTCTGATCGTTCAGTTCTCCTGCGGAGGTGATCCTAAAACACAGCTGGACACGCCTACAACAGGTAAAATTAACATCAGTGTTGATGAGTCTTTTCAGCCAATCATAGAAAGTGAAGTTGATACATTTGAGGGTATCTATAAGTATGCTGATATAAATGCCGGATACAAGCCTGAAGGCGATGTTGTGAAGGACCTGCTTAATGATAGCACCAAAGTAGCGGTGTTATCAAGAGAATTAACGCCAAGTGAAAAAGCTGTCTTTGATAAGAAAAAGATAATCCCCCGTTCAACAAAGATCGCGATTGATGCCATTGCCCTCATCGTGAACAGGAACAACAAGGACACCTTACTGACAGTTGATGAATTGAAGAAGATATTTAGCGGTCAGGCAAAAAAATGGAGCGACCTGGATGAAGATTCTAAACTAGGAGACATAACGATTGTTTTTGATAACAATAATTCCAGCACGGCACGTTATGTACGTGATTCATTAATAACTGACGGGAAGCTTCCCCAAAATACCTTTGCCGCCGAATCGCATAAGGCCCTGATTGATTATGTGGAGAAAAACGAGAATGCCATCGGTGTTATCGGGGTAAACTGGATAAGCGATTTTGATGACTCAACTGCTGTGAATTTTCAAAAAAGAATAAAAGTACTAGCGCTTAGTCAGGACTCTAATCCATTAACGACAGATGACTATTACCAGCCCTACCAGGCTTATATCGCGCAGGGTGTGTACCCATTGCGTCGTTACCTATATATCATTAGTACTGAAGGCCGTTCAGGGCTTGGCACAGGATTTGCATCATATGTTGCAGGTGACAAAGGCCAGCGTATTATTCTTAAGTCTGGGTTAGTGCCTGCCACAATGCCAGTGCGTGTTGTGGGACTAAGCAACTAACGAATTCTGCATTTTTCAAACTAAAACAACTAAACTTAAATACAATGACGAATAACTGGAAGTATATAGTTCTGATGGCGGCAGCCTTCCCTGCTACAGCAGCTTTTGCACAAACTGGTGGTGCTGGACAAAGAGCCGTTGATCTAGAGCGCTATGAAGAAGCTAAAAATATTTACAAGTCTCAGTTAAGTGGTAAGGATGCCGATAATGCCTATTTTGCAATGGGTGACATTTACCTGAAAACTGAGAAACTTGATTCTGCAGCATACTATTTCAATCAAGGTATAGCTCAGAACAAGAAATCCTATATCAATTATGTAGGTTTAGGTAAGGTTGCACTCGAAAAAGGTGATAAGGCTAAAGCAGAAGAAAATTTTGACCAGGCTTTAAAAGGCCGGGGTAAAAAAGACTCTTATGTTCTTACAATGATCGGAGATGCGTATGTTAACGCTCCGAACGCTACTGAACAAGAGATCAACAAGGGTATTGATTACCTTAAAAAAGCCCTTGAACGTGATAAAAACAATGCTGCTGCTAACCTTATCTTAGGTGATGCTTACCTTTCTTTGAAAAAAGGTGGCGAGGCGATGACAAATTACGACAGAGCTATCCAATTGGATGATCGCTATGCTAAAGCGTACTTAAGAAGAGGTCAGCTTTATACTAGCTCACGTAACTATAACGAGGCAGAAGAAGCTTTTAAGAAGGCTATAGAAATTGATCCTAATTATGCTCCTGCTTACCGTGATCTGGGCGAACTATACTACTTTGCCGGTCAGTACGACAGAGCGCTGTCTACTTTCCAGAAGTATGTAGACATGGCCGAGAAAACTCCTGAAACACGTGCTAAGTATGCTTCATTCCTATTCCTGACTAAGAATTATGAGCAGGCATTGAAGGAGGTAGATCAGGTGTTGCAGCAGGAGCCAGGCAATACGGTAATGAACCGTTTACGTGCCTACTCTTACCTTGAATTAGGTAAACCTGAGAAAGCCATGGAAGCGATGAATACTTATCTTAAAAATGTTGATAAGAATAAGCTGATCGCAGAAGACTACGCATACTTTGGTAAGATCTATAGTAAAAACAATCAGCCGAAAAAGGCTATTGAGAACTTAGAGATCGCCATTCAAAAGGACTCTACAAACGCTGACCTGTATTATGACCTTGCAAACGCATATGCACGTGAGCAGCAGTATGACAAGGCTATTGGTATCTATAACCTGAAGCAGGAGAAGCTTGGCGCATCAAACACTGACTATTTCCATATTGGTAATGCCTACATGATGGCCGGTGACTTTAAGAAAGCGGATGAGACTTATGCTAAGATCACAGAAACTAACCCAACTTATGCGTATGGTTATATCTGGAGAGCACGAGCACAAGCAAGCCAGGATCCGGAAACTGAAAAAGGTTTAGCAAAAGGAATGTATGAGGAGTTTATCAAGCAAGCTGATAGCGAGCCCGACAAGTATAAAAAAGAGCTTATAGAAGCCAATACTTACCTGGGTTATTATAACTACCTGCAAGGCAACAGAGATCTGGCTATAAAGCACTACCAGCGTGTTAAAGCTCTTGATCCTACTAACCCTCAAGCGGAAGCAGCATTAACAGAAATCAATAAGTCTACTAAAAAGAAGAAGTAATTAACTTCACATAAGTAAAAACAAAAAAGCCTGCTCAGTGAGCAGGCTTTTTTGTTTTTACTTATGTGAGTTGTTTTTATACTCCGTTACATAACTCATGTATACCAGATTTATATTCGTAAGGCTGCCTTACCTATTTGATCATTGATCTTCATACAGGCTCCACTTTTCAAGTGCTGCCCTGAAATCTTCCGGAAGTTCCGTCTCAAACTGAATAAATTCTTTGCTCAGCGGATGAATGAAGCCTAACGACTTTGCATGTAAAGCCTGTCTAGGCATGAGCTTGAAGGCATTTTCCACAAAGGATTTATAAGACCCTACGGGAGAGCCTGCCAAAATCTTATCTCCACCATACGTTGTATCAGAGAATAGCGGGTGACCAATGTACTTCATATGTGCCCTGATCTGGTGTGTTCTACCTGTTTCAAGGTTACACTGCACCAGCGTAACGTATTTAAAACGTCGTAACACTTTATAATGCGTAACAGCATGTTTCCCGTAATCACCTTCCGGGTATACTGTCATTACCTTTCTGTCTTTAGCACTGCGCCCAACATGGCCTGTTATCGTACCGGCATCATCTTTAACATCACCCCATACCAAAGCGTAATAGGTTCGCTCAATTGAGTGATCAAAAAACTGCTTAGCCAGGTAAGCCATACTGTAATCAGTTTTAGCGATTACCAATAAGCCAGATGTGTCTTTATCGATTCGATGCACAAGGCCTGGCCTACCCTCCCCGTTGCGGGTGGTTGGCAGGTTTTGAAGGTGGTATACCAGTGCATTTACAAGAGTACCGTTCCAGTTGTTATAGGCTGGATGCACTACCATACCTGCTGTTTTATTAACCAACAGCAACTCCTCATCTTCATACAAGATATCCAACGGAATATTCTCCGGATGAATATCTGTGTCGCGCGGAGGCTCCGCCAACGTTATGGTAATTACATCGTGGGGCTTAACCTTATAGCTTACCTTAACTGGCTTTTGGTTAACCTGTACAGCCTCCGATTTAATGGCTCCCTGAAGCTTGTTGCGCGTAACGTTCGGCAGGCGATCCATCAGGAACTTATCGATGCGCAACAACGACTGCCTGCTATCCACCACTATTCTATGGTGCTCGTAGAGTTCATCTGAATCTTCTGATGTTTCTTCCTGATCTATATAATCAACCACAGGTACTATACGATTAACGTGTATTATAAACAAAAAGAAAGCCGAAGTAGATACATCGGCTTTCCCCTTAAATAAATTTTAAGCTTTTTTAGTTCTTCTTCTTCTTGCTGGTAGAAGCTGGTGTTTTAGCTGGAGTAGCGGCAGGCTTAGCGGCAGCTGGCTCTGGCGTCTGCTGAACTTTAGACGGATCAACACCTAATTTCTTTAATACAAGTGGAGAGATATCACCATCCTCAGGGCCTGCAAGCAATGCCTGGTTGCTGATTACGTAAGTATAGCCGTTCTCTTTTGCTACTTCTTTGATCGCTTTATCGATCTTAGTGATTACCGGATCAACCAAAGATTTTTCTTTTTGCTGAAGAGACGCCTGAGCATTACGCTGGAACTCCTGGATAGAATTATTCAGGTTCATTAGCTCTCTCTCTTTGTCTTCGCGCACTACTTTATCCATGGTTGCAGCACCTTGCTCATAAGCTTTCATCTTTGTTTCATACTCAGAGTACTTGTTTTTGAGCTGGTTCTCAAGTTGAGTGCTGTGCGTTTTAAGGTCAGACTCAATTTGCTTGCTTTCTGGCAATTGCAGTAGAATATACTCTACGTTAGTATAACCAATTTTTAGAGGCTGGTCGTTACTTTGTGCAAAAGACGCAAAGCTGATAAGTAAGAACGCTACTACTAAGGTTTTGATTTTGTTCATCATTAGTTGGTAAGTTAAGTAATATTCAGGGTTTAGTTTTTTGACTTCTTTTTAGGAGCCGGTTTTGTTTTTACCGGCTGAGATTCTGGTTGCTGCTCTCCTGCTTCTGTTTCCGGCAGGTTATTCGGATCTTCTATTGTAGTATTGGCAGGTTTGCTACCTGGTGTATTCTGTTTATCAGAAGCTAATCCTAATTCTTCCAGTACATACTCTGTATAATCATGCACCGGGTTTGTATAGATCATTACCAGGTCACCGGATTTATCAAACATGATCTGTAGCCCTTTTGCCTTAGATACTTTTTCTACGGCAGTGAAAACTTCGTCCTGTATAGGGCGCATTAACTCCTGCCGTCTTTTAAACATCATGCCTTCATAACCGAAGATCTTACGCTGATAATCTCTTAGTTCAGTTTCTTTCTTCGCTATTTCAGCCTGTCGCTTTTTTTTCATCTCCTCAGTCAGGAGAACTTCCTCAGCTTTATAATCCTGCTTCAGTTTGTCGACTCCTTGCTGAAGTGTTTCTATTTCCTTCTGCCAGGCATCGGCATATTTATCCATCTCCTGCTGCACTTTGTTATATGCAGGCATTTTGCTCAAAATATAATTTGAGTCAATATAGCCAAACTTCTGTGCCTGCGAAACATGCGCTAGCAAAAAGCCTGCTAAAAAGATGAACAAAAACTTTCTCATACAAATTCAATAGGTTAGCGTATCTGCTGCCCTATGATAAAGTGGAACATGCCTCTTTTATCATTCTGACCACCTGGTAACGTATCTAATCTCCAACCATAGTCAAAGCCTAGCATACCAAATGCTGCCATAAATATTCTGGCTCCCACACCTGTTGAGCGGTAAAGCTTGAACGGGCTAAATCTTTCATAAGAGCCAAAATTATTTCCTGCTTCCAAAAACGCCAAGCCATATATAGTGGCAGCCGGGTTTGGAGAGATCAGGTAACGAGCTTCCAATACAAACTTATCATAAGCAACACCACCGGCAGAGCGTAAAGTTGCATTATCATTGTTTACAACACTTTCATCGTCGTAGCCACGTAAGCCAATGTATTCTGTTCCTACAAAGATGTTGCCACCTCCAAGGCCGGAACCACCAAGCTTAAATCGTTCAAAAGGACCGATTTCTTCATCAGAACTATACGTGCCCAGGAAACCAAAGTGCGCTCTTGTATTCAATACCAAATTCCCTGCCAAGTTTATAAAGTAAGATGCATCAAACATCCACTTGTTAAATTCGATGTACTCAAACTGGTCTTTTCTGTCTGACAGGAGTGAGTAAGGAGGCGTAAGGTTTACACTCAATGAGATGGCAGACCCTCTGCGCGGGAACGTCGGATTGTCTATGCTGCTACGACCCACAGTATTTACAAAAGAGATACTGTTTGAGATACCATTGTCAAAACCAGGGAAAAGCTGGTAGTTGCTTAGGTCATAACGGTTGTAAGAGAAGGAGTGGTTCATGTAGAAGTAGTCATCCGGCCAGTTCAGGCGTCGGCCCAGGCTAATAGCACCACCATCTACATTCAGGCGCTGGTCCAGTTCCGAGTTAGGAATTCTTCTAACTGTTTTAAATAAACTTACCGTAAATGAATTTCTCTTGCGACCTCCTAACCAGGGTTCTGTGAAAGAAAGCGAGTAAGACTGGTAGTACTTTCCGTTTGCCTGCACGTTAAGAGACAATCGCTGACCATCGCCGCTAGGTATTGGTCTCCACTCAGACAACTTAAATAGTTTGCGTGTAGAGAAGTTGTTTAATGTTAAACCTACAGTACCAACGGCACCGATAGGTCCTCCCCATCCACCAGATAAGCTTATCTGGTCGTTAGGTCTTTCAACAACGCTGTAATTGATATCTACCGTACCGTCTACTGGGTTCGGGATAGGAGAAAGTCCAATTTGCTCCGGATCAAAATATCCTAGTGAGGCTAATTCGTTTCTGGAGCGAATTAAGTCGTCGCGGCTATACTTCTGCCCTGGCAGTGTGCGCAGCTCACGCAGAATAACATGGTCACTGGTTTTATCGTTACCGGATACTGTTACTTTATTGATTGTAGCCTGCGGGCCTTCCGTAACACGCATTTCAAGGTCAATAGAGTCACCCACAATGGCTACTTCTACCGGATCTATATTTGAGAATAAATACCCATCATTTTGATACAATGCGGATACATCTATACCTCCTGTCGGGTTATAAGTGAGGCGTTTCTCCAGTTCCTGCTGGTTGTAAACATCTCCTTTCTCAATACCTAATACCCTGCTCAGGTAAGCATCATCATAAATGTAGTTACCCTTCCAGGTGATGTTGCGGTAGTAGTAGCGGTTACCTTCATCTACAGTTATTCTGATACCCAATCTATCATCGCTGATTTTGTATACAGAGTCCGAAACTATTGTTGCATCGCGATAACCCTCTGAGTTATAGAAATCCAACAGGAGCTGCTTATCGTTCTCGTATTCATCTTTCTGAAACTTGGAGGAAGTAAAGATCTTGTAGAAGCGCTTTTCTTTTGTCTTCTTCAACTGGCGCTGTAACTTCTTATCTGTGAAAGCCTCGTTGCCTACAATCTCAATGTCACCGATCTTAACTTTATTGCCTTTATCAACTGCAATGTCAAGCACCACACTGTTTGGCAGGTTGGTAGAAGGGCGCTGCACGATGTTTACTTTCGCGTTCAGATAGCTTTTCTCTGCATAATACTTGCGAATGGCATTGCGTGTGCTGTTCAGAACGGCATCCGTTACGATCTTTCCTTTCTGCAAGGGCACCTTATCCTTTAGTGCGTCAGCTTGCGTTTTGTTAATGCCGGTAAAACTAAAGTCAGCCAGTCGAGGACGCTCCTTCAGGCTGAAGTTTAACCAGATGCGGCTGCCTTCAACTTTAGTGATAAAAACCTCTACATCACCCAGGATGCCCTGGTCCCACAATTTTTTAATGGCACGGCTGATATCTTCGCCGGGCACGGTTATCTCATCGCCAACCTTTAAACCTGTAACAGAAACAAGGGCAGTAGGATCCAGGAAATTCGCGCCGCTTACAGTTATGCCGGCAATGGTATACTGTTGCGGCTGTGCGTAGTTAAAGGGGCTGGTCTGCGATGGGTTATTTTGAATTTGAGACGAAGCTGTGCCTGTAATAAACAGAAACACAAGCACCCAGATGCATCTTGTCATTAATATTTTCACTTGGTTAGTTGTTCACTGGTTTTTCCGAACCTACGCTCACGGCGTTGGTAAGAAACGATTGCTTCATATAAGTGCTCTTTCCTGAAATCAGGCCAAAGCAACTCTGTAATGTATAATTCAGTATATGCTAACTGCCACAGCAAGAAATTGCTTATCCGCTGTTCGCCGCTGGTACGTATCAACAGCTCAGGGTCTGGCATGCCTGCAGTAGACAAAAATTGTTCTACAGTGGCCTCATTTATGGCATCTGCCTGTATATTACCCTGACCCACCTCATGCGCCATACGTTGCATTGCCTGGGTAATATCCCAGCGGCCACTATAACTTAGCGCCAGCACCAGCGTCATGCGGCTGTTCTGCTTGGTAAGTTCAATAGCCTCCTGCAATTCTTTTTGGCAAGAAGCTGGTAAGCTTCCTGTATTGCCTATAGTCTGTAAGCGGATATTATTTTTATTAAGTGTGGCTGTTTCTTTCCTGATCGTAGAAACGAGCAGCTTCATCAGAGCAGAAACTTCTACGGCAGGCCTCTTCCAGTTCTCTGTAGAGAAAGCATACAAGGTTAAGTATTCTACCCCCAACTCTGCCGCACTCTCTACTGTCTCGCGCACAGCCGTAATGGCACTTTGATGACCAAATATGCGCAGTCCACCCCTTTGCTTTGCCCAGCGCCCATTCCCGTCCATTATAACGGCAATGTGTTTGGGTAAATTGTCTAAATCTACTTTCTCTTTAAGATTCATTAAAACACAATTTCCTTGCAAGTTACTAAAAGCAAGACAAATTTGTGAAAGATTAATCTTCTAATCTAAAATACCGGGCTTATTTTTATAAGGAGGGGGACATTTAATTGTGTAAATGGTATAAGAAATACTTAAACCGTTATAAAACAACCAATCATTGTCGTAGGGGTTGGCAAGTGTCTTGCCATCAACTTCAAACAGGTTATCCACCTGATCCGTGAAAAGCTTTCGAGCCCCAAACTCCGCCCCAAGGTTCCAATGCTTACTTAAGGCATACTTTACGCCTACCCCAAACGGAATGGCAATGGCCACATTTGTTTCAAAAGGCTTGTTTAGCTGCGTGCTAAGGTTTTCATTTTGTGTGGAGAGCCTCACATTATAGAGAACCCCGGAAACACCACCAAAAAAGTATGGCGAAATGCGCGTTTTCTGGCTCAGGTCATAATAATCCAGAAAATTATACTCTGCTACTAAAGACAGTTCTGCTAAAGACACTGCTGCCTCAGCCTGGCGGTAGTTAGGCAACGGAAGATCAAACGCTTCATCACTGAAGGTATTATCATCAATAATGCGATGGCTGAACAGGAGCCCTGCTCTCAGGGTGATAGGCTGCGAGATGTCCTTGCGGAAAAACACCGTTAACGCGGGTTGGTTGTTCAGAAAACGGTAAGAAGGAGATAACTCTCCTTTATAGTTAGCTCCACCAATACCTACACCTATTTCACTGGTAGAAACATGACTGGACTGCGCAAAAACAGGAAGGGTAAAAAAAAGAACTCCTATCTGCTGTACAAGGCAAACAAGGAGTACTTGTCTAGATATTTTTAAATTCATGTAGGTTACTAACGGAGTTTAGAGAATAACGATGCTTTGCTTCTTCTATTATCTAAACTTTGGTGTTCTAACCCCCGGATTGAGAATATAATGGATGGTTAGGCTGGTTGTGATGTACCAGTCATCATCCGATCTGTTCCCTCTTCTTTGGTTGCCGGGCGTTCCATAATCGTCCGGGAAAGTAATGATGGCATACGGGGTGCCGCTAGGGTCAGGTGTTGTTCCGAAGCCACTCATGGCGCTACGGTCCGATAATAATGCAGCAGCTTTTGGATTACTACCTCCGCCGTTTAGGATATCATTTTTCCAGGCATAACCAGTGCTGGAATCGTCCAGGTAATCAGTGAATGTTTTCCTCCAACCCAGTTCCAGGCTCAGGTCCCAGTTCCTGTCCAGTTTATACCTTACGCCCAGGCCAAACGGAATTGAAATACCTATTTTCTTATATGGTTCCGGATAATCACCTTCCGCGTACTGGCCTTCCGTGCCTAATGGCTGCAACTCATACCAGCCTGTAGGGATGTCCTGATCAGGGGTAATACCCGGGAAGGACCCATTCTCATAATAAGCTTTCGGGTTATGATGAAAAACAGCTACCCCAAAAAACATATATGGCGCAAAATCAGGTCGGCGTTGATAAGTCTGACGGTTCTCAAACAAATCAATAATGCCTATCAGGCTAAGCTCCGAAATATCATTCCTAAAGGAGAGGTTACGCCCAAAGCGCCCCATGTTCTCTGCTTCGTTTACTGAGGCACTCAGCATATCATCTCCCATAATGCGGCCCCAGTGAAAAGCTACTTTTCCGGATATGCGCGGCCTGTACCTGCGGGTATAATTGATACCTACGTTAGGGCGCGTAGACTTGAAACGCAAACTTGTAAAGTTCGGCTCCGGCACTATATCCCCAAAATAGTTCATAGCGCCTAAGCTAAGCCCGATAGAGCTGTACCGCTTCCTCATTGTAAACAGCTGCGCCTCCGCATCTGTGACAACTAATGTCATGGTGAGGGTAAGCAGTAATCCCAGGGCACAAAGACTTCTCATAAACAAAACAAATCTGAAGAACAGAGTTTCTTAGAGCAAGAAACTCCCAACTTATTAAGTGTTAAGCAAAAATAAACATTTAATCTTGCAAAGGAAATAATATAAAGGATATTTAATATCATCTATTTCAGAAGAATATTCCTTTTATCCAGCCCCCAGTTTAATTTACTCCGCAGCGTTGTCAGGAAGTTAACGTGATGGAGCTTTACTAAGCGTGCTGAGAAATTCTCCCGCCTTACTGCCAGTTGTACCGACATATCTACTGGGGTAGACCTGGAATCGAGCGAAGCCAGATAACCACTGCTACGGCCCTCAACTTCAAAAGAAATCACGCTCCGGTCAGATACAATCATGGGCCTCACATTCAGATTATGGGGACATACGGGCGAGATAACAAAATTGTTGGTCTGTGGAAGCACCAGTGGCCCGCCACAGCTTAACGAATAGCCTGTGGAGCCAGTAGGTGTAGCCACCACCAGACCATCGGCCCAGTATGAGTTCAGGTATTCCCCGTCAATGTAGGTATGCACCACAATCATAGCAGATGTATCGCGCTTTAAAACACTGAACTCGTTAAGCCCAAAGTTTATCCCGTCGAATATCTCCTGATCGGAATCCACCCGTATCAGTGCCCGGTCATCTAAAGTATAGTGCCCTTTATACAGTGCATCCAGGGCGATGTTAATGCTATCGTAAGGTATAGTAGCCAGGAAGCCAAGGCGGCCCGTGTTTATACCAAGTATGGGAATCTCCTGGGCCCCGACATAAGTAACAGAATCAAGCAGGGTGCCGTCGCCACCAATGCTTAGCACAACATCGACATCCTCCAGCTTATCACCCCGGTTAAAGGTTTGTATACCAGTAGGCAGGTTCAGGGTATTTTTCAGGTAGAGCTGGAAATGCTCCACCATAAACAAGTCTGCCTTCCGGCGCTGCAGCTCATCAAAAAGCATCTGGATGAAAGGTGCAATGCTATCGCTGAAGGGTTTGCCAAGTATAGCTATTCTCATTGTTGATCGTTTTAAAAAGGAATCCTGCCACTAAAGTATAATCCCCTGTCACCTTCCCGGTTTAACGTGTACTCCAGCCGGAGCACAATATCATAGAACGTAACAGCGTGTAAGCCCAGCCCTCCACCTGCTAAAACACGATTTGTAAGCGGGTTGTTTTCATCAAAAACATTATCTGCAACATACCCGGCATCTGTAAAAGCGTTCAGGTAAACAGACAAAGGGATATTATTAAACTTTGGGCTATCTATAAATTTAAGCTTAATACTTTTAATATCAAGCAACTGGCGCGTAATACCTTGTTTAAAAAGGCCGTAATGCTGCCCTCCCACTACGTAAAGCTCATAACCCCTCACCAAAGACCGGTACCCCAGAGCAATATTATCAGCAAACGCGTGCTCGCCGGCCAGGCGCAGCTGCCCCTCCACACCTGCCATGTAAGAGTATTTATCGGAAAGCTTAAAATAACTGACATACTTGGCCCGGGCCATAGTATAAGGTGAACCCGTGTCCTTCAGAAAAAAAGTCTGTGCCAACCCTGCTTCAAAGTAGCTCCCTGACAGCGGATACACAAAATTATTGCGCAGGTTTATAACCTTATAAAGTTCCAGGCGAATGTACTGCCGCTCCGTTAACGCATCGGCATAATATTCAGGGTTTAACCTGGATACTGAGTCAGAAATATGTTCATTATGATAAGATACCCTCAGCCCTTCCTGCCTCGCCACACTCTGCCGATGGATGATGCCTGCGGCTACAGAAGTTCTTTTGATCGGCAGCACCTCGTCCTGCTCAATAAAGCGCTGCCTGTTCTTATAATTCGTGTAGCTTGTAACGCGGCTCCGGTAATCTGACAGGGCAACCTCAGCGCCTAAGTTGTATTGCCGTATAAGGTAAGGCACCCTGTACGACACCTCCAACCGTTTATTAAAGCCTTGTTGCACGCGGAGGCGCACTTCCTCATTCCGGCCCCTAACGTTTTTCCGAACCAGGTTTAAACCGTAGTCAATGCGGCTCCAGTCTTTTTTTTCGAGCCAGGCATTAAAATTTCTGTCTGCAAAATCCAGAATAGGAATCGGGTACAAGTAGTAGCGTTCCTGCACTACATATTGCACCTGCACATGGCCAGCATTACAGGTATAAGTATAACTTACCTCATGAAAAAGGCGCAGGTTAAGCAGTCGCTTCCGGTTCTCTTCCAGTATTGGCTCCAGTTCATTGCTTGCAATGGAGTCACCGGGAGCAAAGCTCAGCTCCCGCAGCATTACCAGGGGTTTTGTGATTTCGTTACCGGCAAACGTAATGTTGCTTACCTCCACCACCGGATCTGCACAAGGTGAGGCCTGTAAAACAGTTATAGAGAAGTACAGGCATGCTACTAAGAAAAGGAACGAACGGAGCATCAACGCACCAGCTTAAATATCCAGGTATTTAAAAAGCATGTCCAGCCTGTCGCGGCCTATGTCCTGCTCAGTGCCATCGTTGAATTGTGCTGTAATACGATATTCGAAGCGCTCTAGCGTTGCTATGATGCGGCTCATGTCGGTAGTGTTCAGCTTGAGGGTAAGTTTGATCTTAAAGGGGTCCAGCTCATCTGGCGATACATAGGCACTTAAAATCTTGGTGCCTTCCTCTTCTATTAATCGGCTTATCTGGCTCAGAGAGTAATCCCGTTCCGGCATAGAGAGCACAAGAATACTTCCCTGCCCCTGCAACGCCGACATCTGCCCGAACGCAGCCAGTGTATCATTAATGGTGATGATACCGATATAATCCTGCTCTTCGTCAAGCACCGGCACTACCTGTATCTTGTTCTTTATGGCAGCCTCCATTACATCATAGAAATGCTGCTGCCCCTGCACGTGCACGTCCTTATATTCCAGTTCAAGCTCTTTAAGCGGCTGTGCCCGGTCCAGGAGCTCAATCAGGGTTTGTTCTGTTGCCAGGCCCATGTACTTGCGGTTGCTTACCACAGGCAGTTCATTCACACGAAACTCATCCATCCATCGCAAAGCTTTTTCTACGGTATCGTAAAGCTTTAGCGGCGGAATCATTTGGTTGATGAGTTCTTCTGCTATCATGTGGCGGTTTCAGTTATGGGGGTTTTGGCTAAAAATTTTTCTAAGATACTGTTAAACTTCTCAGGATGTTCCATCATTGGCGCATGCCCGCATTTATCAATAAAATAAAGATCCGAGTTAGGTATAAGCCTGTTAAATTCATGGGCTACCATCGGTGGTGTGATCGTATCGTTCAGGCCCCATATCAATAACGTAGGCACATTGATATTTGTGATATCTTTGGCCATATTATGTCGTTGTGCCGACTTGGCTATGGCAATGATGCGCAAACATTTCGCATTACTGTTGGTGATATCAAAAACCTCATCTACCAGTTCTTTAGTAGCTGTGTTCGGGTCGTAAAAAGTATAGGCTACCCGCTCCTTCACATACTCGTAATTGCCACGCTTCGGAAATGATCCACCCATGGAGTCTTCGAAGAGGCCGGAGCTGCCGGTTAACACCAGGCGCTTCACTTTGCCACCGTTTTTTAAGGTATAAACCAGTGCCACATGCCCACCCAGTGAATTTCCCAGAAGGGTCATATCATTCAGTTGCATATGCTTTACAAAGTCTTCTACAAAAGACACTAAACCAGACACTCCGGCCTTATGCAGCGACATCTCATAGATCGGCATCAATGGAATTACAACACGGTAGTGCTTTGAAAAATGATCTACGACACCATGCCAGTTGCTGAGCGCCCCAAACAAACCGTGTAGCAGAACCATTACCTCTCCACTTCCTTCGTCGATGTATTTAAATCCGCCTTCCTGTTTTATCTGTAAATCCATGTAATGTAAGCTTTGTAAAAGAAACGTATTTTTTACCTAATACGGTTAATTAGCATGCAATATTAGCAATACTAACCCAATTTTGAATCATCTGGAGTCCATAAGTAGTTAAGGCCGCCTCCGGATGAAACTGTAGTGCGTACAACGGCAGCGTTTTATGCCGGAAGGCCATCAGTTCTCCTCGGGCTGTGCAAGCCAGGGGCAAAAGGCAATCTGGTGTATGGCACAGCACCAGCGAATGGTACCGGACAACGGGCATCTGTTTTGGCAAGCCTTTAAAAAGCGGATCATCCTCGCACACGATCTCCGATACTTTGCCATGCATCGGTTTTATACCTTTCTCCAGGGTTGCTCCAAAAAACTGCCCCAGTGCCTGGTGCCCTAAACAAATCCCCAGCATCGGCACCCGTTCATGATAATAGCGGATCACGTCCATCAGGCAGCCGGCACTTTGCGGCACTCCCGGCCCAGGCGACAATACAACCGCTGTAACTGGCAGTTGTTTTATTTCCTCCAGTGGCACATCGTTTCGAACTACCATAGCCTCTACGCCAGCCTGGCCCAGGTAATCTACTAAGTTGTAGGTAAACGAGTCAAAATTATCGAGCAGGAGTAGCATGACTGACAGTGTGCAATTATTTTCGCTATATTCTTTACCTTAACTACCTGCAGGCTAAAAATTCTGCTGCAGCGAAAAGATAAGGGCTTTCACAAACGGAAGAACATACCCCAGAATATCCAGCGCATAAGGAGTGGTTTTTAAAACTACCGGGTATACCATCGAAGCTGCAGCCGTATCTTCTGACACACTGATACCGGCCATATCAGAAACATAAAGCAGCAGGCTCAGCGCCACGCACCACTTTAAGGCACCAAGTATACTTCCCAGTACATTATCGAAAAGACCAAATGGCGTAAAGTCAATCACCTTTTTCAAGATCAGGCCACCCACATGAATAAGCAGGATGATTCCGACGAACACCACCAGAAACGTAACATAAGGCAGCAGCCCGTGTGCGTCTCCAATAAAATCCTTCATTACAGGCAAAGCGGTATCTAAAAGCTTTAGGCCGCCAAGTATAGCCAGCACCAGCCCTACCAAAGATACCAGCTCTAATAGCAGCCCTTTGCGGAAGCCTTGGAAAGCACCATACAAAATGGGCAATGCCAGAAAAAAATCAAACGTGCTCAAGGGTGAAATAATTTAAAATATCCCGTGCTGCTCTTGCAACTAGCCTAAGCAGCACGAGACACTGCCTTTCAGACAGTCTTCCAGATAAAATTTAAAAATCAGTATTGTTCAACAGCTGTCCTACTGCCGTCGAGATTGCGCGTCCGTCTGCCTGCCCTGCCAGCTCTTTGGAAGCAACTCCCATTACCTTACCCATGTCAGAAGGTCCGGTTGCGCCTACACGTTGTATAATTTCTACCAGGCGCACACGCAGGTCACCTTCGTCTAACTGCTTTGGAAGGTATCCTTCTATCACAGTCAATTCCTGCAGTTCGATCTCCTCCAGGTCTGTGCGGCCTTGCTGCGCATAGAGCTCTGCCGATTCGCGGCGCTGCTTGGCTGCTTTTGTCAACAGCTTCATCTCTGCATCTTCACTAATACCTTCGGTGCCGCCTTTCTCAGTTTCGGCCAGCATAATCTGCGACTTTATACTTCTAAGGGCCTGTAAACGGGCTTTATCTTTTGCCAACATGGCTTCTTTAATGTCGGCGTTAATGCGTTCTTTTAATGACATAGTTTTATATTATTAGTTCTTTAAACTGTTGAGATACTGCTTTTCATGTAGCAGCCTGCTTTTATACGTGACTACAGCAGAGGGTATAAGTTATCATCTTAAACAAAATTCCACTAATTTAGTCATTCATTTATGTAAGTTAATAGCATGGCCTTTACAGGCTACAACATAACACCTATGACCAAGCTGAGTGTAAATATAAACAAAATAGCAACGCTTCGGAACGCCCGCGGCGGCGATAGGCCAAACGTGGTCCAAACGGCAAAGGACTGCGAGCGCTTCGGTGCTCAGGGCATTACCGTGCATCCGCGCCCGGATGAGCGTCACATCCGTTACCAAGATGTGTACGACCTGAAACAAGTGGTAACCACCGAGTTCAATATCGAAGGCAACCCAACTCCGGATTTCCTGAAAATGGTAAAAGAGGTGCGGCCGGAACAGGCAACACTGGTGCCCGATGCCCCCGATGCCATCACCTCAAACGCTGGCTGGGACACCCTAAAATACAAAGATTTTCTTACAGATGTGATCGGTGAACTAAAAGAAATCGGGATTCGCACCTCTATTTTTGTTGACCCGGAAGTTGCCATGGTGGAGGGAGCCGCAGCAGTAGGCACCGACAGAATAGAATTGTATACCGAAGATTACGCCCGCCATTATCATGCTAACCGGGAGCAGGCCATTGCTCCATACCTGGCAGCGGCCAGAAAAGCGCAGGAATTTAACCTCGGACTTAACGCCGGCCATGACCTGGACCTGGATAACCTGAAATACCTGCATGATACGTTGCCTAACCTGATGGAAGTGAGCATTGGCCATGCACTGATCTGCGATGCACTTTATTATGGCCTGGAAAATACCATACAGCTGTACCTTCGTCAGCTTAAGTAGATGGTAAATACAATAACGATACAGGAATTTTTAAAAAAGGCAGAGCAACTGCCAGTGCTCGACGTACGCGCACCTAAAGAGTTTGAAGCCGGGCATATTCCCACAGCACATTCCTTTCCTATATTTGATGATGAGCAGCGCGCCAAAGTAGGCACTGCATACAAGCAACAAGGCCATGACCCGGCTGTGCTGCTTGGCCTTGACCTGTTTGGCCCTCGCATGTCAGGTTTTGTAAAAGAAGCCACCAAACTGGCTAAAGACAAAGAGCTGTTAGTGCATTGCTGGCGTGGTGGCATGCGAAGCGGAGCGATGGCCTGGCTGCTTGATTTCTCAGGATTTAACGTGCACCTGCTCCAGGGAGGTTATAAAACATACCGGCACCTGGTGTTGGAGCAGTTCAGCTTGCCCCGTAAGCTACTTATACTCGGTGGCCTTACCGGGAGTGGCAAGACTGACATTCTCCCCTACCTGGCTACACTAGGCCAACAAACTGTAGACCTGGAAGGCTTAGCAAGCCATAAAGGATCTGCTTTTGGAAGTATTGGCATGGCGCCACAGCCCAGTACTGAGCATTTCGAAAATCTGCTGGCTACGGAGCTGCTAAAGCATGACCCGCTTCAGCCACTGTGGCTGGAGGACGAGAGCAAAACAATTGGCCGTGTTGTGATGCCTCCGGAACTTCATAACCAAATGCAGGCAACCCCTACCATTGCCCTGGATATCCCTAAAAACCTACGTATCCGGAAACTGGCACAGGAATATTGCCAAACCGATAAAGCCATACTGGAAGCATCTATCCTTAAAATAAAAAAACGGCTTGGCGGCCTGGCAACCAAAGAGGCCTTGGCTGCTATTGCCGGAGGTGATATGGAGAAGATGGTTGAGCTAGCACTCGCTTATTATGATAAGGCTTATACTTTTGACCTGGCTAAACGGCAACATGTACTGCCCCTGGAATTACAAAGTATAGATCCCGAAGAAAACGCTGCACAAGTGGTGCAGTTCGCTAAAAAGAATAATTTACTATAGCCATGGAAGATACCACTGCACAAGACATAAAACTTACCCAATACAGTCATGGAGCTGGATGCGGCTGCAAAATATCCCCGAAAGTACTGGACTCGATCCTGCACTCCGATATCCATTACCCGGAAGAAAAGAACCTGCTGGTAGGCAATAGTTCTCGTGACGATGCAGCTGTGTACGACATCGGTAACGGCAAAGCTGTTATCAGTACGACTGATTTCTTTATGCCGATCGTGGATGATGCGTATGATTTTGGTCGTATTGCTTCTGCCAACGCAATATCGGATGTGTATGCTATGGGCGGCACACCGATGATGGCAATTGCCGTACTGGGCTGGCCGATTGACAAGCTATCGCCGGAAGTAGCCCGAAGAGTAATTGAAGGCAGCCGCAGCATCTGCCACGAAGCAGGCATTCCATTGGCTGGCGGCCACAGCATCGATAGCCCGGAGCCGATCTTTGGTCTGGCCGTAACAGGCATGGTAGACATCAAAAATTTGAAGCAAAACGACACTGCTACAGCCGGCTGTGAACTATACCTTACCAAACCATTGGGCGTAGGCATACTCACTACTTCTCAGAAAAAAGCCATACTTAAATCTGAACATGCACACCTTGCGCCGCAGCAAATGATGCAACTGAACAAGATCGGGGCGGAACTGGGGCAACTACCACAGGTAAAAGCCATGACCGATGTAACGGGCTTTGGCTTGATGGGGCACCTTTCCGAAATGTGTGAGGGCAGTAACCTGACAGCTAAGGTATATTTTGATAAAGTACCGGTACTACCTGAAGCATTAGAATACCTGGCTCAGAATGCTATACCTGGCGGAACACACCGTAACTTCGATAGCTACGGGCATAAACTAGCAGAACTTACTCCGGAGCAAAAACACCTGCTCTGCGACCCGCAAACCAGTGGCGGACTGTTAGTAGCTGTTGATCCGGCTGGCCGCGAAGAAGTGTTGCAGGTGTTTGAAAAGTATGGCCTGCAGCTACAGCCTTTTGGTATGCTTCAGGAGCGTGAGGTTGAAGAGAAACTGATTAAGGTGGAATAAATATTATCTACCTGTCACCTGCTTCCGTACTTCCTATAATTAGTTCACATATGCCCATGTATGCCGCCAGTTTGAGCAAAGCGGTAACTGGTGGCCGGAATGGTAGCCAGTTTGTAATTGGCAAAAGTATAGCTTTAAATAGTACGCCAGTTACAAACTGGCCTCATACTATGCCACAAGTTGCGCTAACGTTAAACTCGCGGCATAGCTTGGAAATTACATGTACAAGTAAAATTCCCCTCCTTGGAGGGGCTGGGGGTGGGTAAAGAATCAGAGTTTACTGCTCAATCCTGAGGCTTAAATATTCATGAAAAATAGTACCTGAAAGTATGAAACTACACTATAAAGAAATGGGCCATGGCCAGCCGCTTCTTATTTTGCATGGCTTGTTTGGCACATTGGATAACTGGGCAACCCTGGCAAAACGATTAGCTGAGCATTACAATGTATTTCTTGTGGACCTCCGTAACCACGGCCGCTCCCCGCACAGCGAGCAGCACGATTACGATGCCATGGCTGCTGATGTGCTTCAGTTAGTTGATGACCTGCAGATACCAACACCTGCCATAATGGGCCACTCGATGGGTGGTAAAGTTGCCATGAATTATGCGCTGAAGTATCCTACCCGCCTCACAAAATTAATTGTAGTAGACATTGCCCCTAAAGCTTATCCCCCACATCACGATGAGATCATAGACGCCCTGCAGTCTGTAGACCTGAGCAACGCCACCAGCCGTGGAGACATCGACAAGCAATTGGCAAAGTATATCAGACAGGAAGATGTACGCCTGTTCCTGATGAAGAACCTCTACCGCAAAGAAGATAATACGTTTGGCTGGCGCATGAACTTAGATGCTATTGAAAAAAACTACGAAAAGATAGCCGGAGCTATTACCGCAGATGTCCCTTTCAAAAAACATGCATTGTTTATACGTGGCGGCAGATCGAACTACATTACGCAGGAAGATCTGTACTCCAACATAGAACACCTGTTCACTCTCGTGGAAATGGAAACCATACCGGAGGCAGGCCATTGGGTTCATGCCGAGGCACCGGATAAAGTGTATGATTTAGTAACTACTTTCCTGAGCACTGACTAGGATCAGGATTTTCAGGATTTGAAAAGATAAACAGGATAAATTCTATAGTACCAGTAAAAATTAATTGTGGTACAAGCTCATGCTAATCGATCCTGAAAATTCAACGCCATCCTGCAAATCCTGATTCAGACGAAATGCCATGAAAGCAGTGGCAGTTAATTAATCTCCTACCTTTGCAGACATGAAAAAAGCCGGCACCTTATATCTTATTCCCACTGTACTTGCTGAGGGGACTGCAGACAAAGTAATATCACCGCAGGTAACAGACACTGTTAGCCACCTGACTTATTTTATAGTAGAGAACCTGCGCACGGCCCGCCGCTATGTGAAGAGCATTTGTCCGGAGCTGGTTATAGAAGAGCTTAAGTTTGTACAGGTAGATAAAGATGCAAGCCCGGCACAGGTGCAGGCTTCGCTAAAGCCTCTGCTGGAGCAAGGTATAGATGCTGGTATTATATCAGAAGCCGGATGCCCGGGAGTGGCAGACCCTGGTGCAGAAGTTGTAAAGTATGCACACCAGAAAAACATAAAAGTTATACCCTTTGCCGGTCCTTCGGCCATTCTTTTGAGCTTAATGGCTAGCGGCTTTAACGGTCAGCAATTTGCCTTTCACGGCTATTTACCTATAGAAAAAGGGCCACGTCTGCAAGCACTACGTCAACTTGAGAAGGAGATGCAACAGCGTAACCAGACTCAGATCTTCATGGAAACGCCTTACCGCAACAACAAACTTCTGGAAGACCTGCTTACTACGCTACACCCTGAAACAAAGCTTTGCATCGCTGCCAACATCACTTCTCCGGAACTGGAGTTTATCCAAACCAAAACCATTCAGCAGTGGAAAGGTAAGCTACCGGATATACATAAGCAGCCGGCTGTGTTTTTGATCTACAGATAGAACTTTTACTTCAGCATAAGTAACACATCCTCCCCAAGTTCAAGATAAAGCAAAACCTCAGCTGCTGGAGCTGAGGTTTTTTGTTGTGCTATCCCAAAAAGAAAAGGCCCCCGGAAACCGGGGGCCTTTGTCCAATGAAGAAGACTACTACCTAGTATTCTAATCTATCTACTTTATTAACCAATTATTCTTTTGTTAGTCAACATCCCACCAAACGTGAGCTGTGTTGCTGTCCTTAGAAGGCGTCAAGTCTGAAAGTGCTGCAGTATAGTTTGCATTGTTCAGGTTAACTTCTTCAGTTGGGTACA
Organism: Pontibacter sp. MBLB2868; assembly: GCF_051904785.1. Taxonomy (NCBI): domain Bacteria; kingdom Pseudomonadati; phylum Bacteroidota; class Cytophagia; order Cytophagales; family Hymenobacteraceae; genus Pontibacter; species Pontibacter sp. MBLB2868. The sequence continues at coordinate 3,576,588 of NZ_CP196710.1, forward strand.
GGTATCTTGTCGGAATCTGACCATCGTTCTGGTAATCTTCTGCAGGAGTAAGATGTGGATAATCAGTTCTTCTCCACTCTGCCCAGGCATCGAAGCCCATTCCGAACAAGCTTTTCCACTTCTCTTCGCCAATGACCTGTGCCAGGCCACCTTGTGCAGTTGCAACATCTGCAAGACGTGCAGTAGCATAAGCAAGGGCTTTATCGCTGATAGCTACACCAGCATCATTATGCGCATCCAGTGTTTTGAAAGACATTACGATACCTTCTTTTAGCATATCAGTAGCAACCTCAGTTGTCCAACCTAACATCGCCGCTTCAGCTCTGTTCAGGTAAGTATAAGATGCTGTCATTAAAGGCAACGGAGAAGTATTGTTCCAGTAGTTTTTAGTTGACATTTGATTTTTACCAGAACCGCTACCATCTGCATGGCCATAAGGTACACCTTCAGCTGTGGCTGACTTTGCGTAAACCTGGATTCTAGCATCAGCAGCAGTGTTTGAAGTAGGGTTCAGTGAAGATGCCATTGGATCACCTTGTAAAGCATCTACAAACTCACCTGTGAGGAAGTAGTCACGCGTTCTGTTCGAGTTCCAAGGGTTTCTGAAACCAGTAACGTCCTGAAACTTGAACCAAGCTTCTTCGCCTACTTCATCAATAACACCAGCAGGATCATTTAAAGCTGCTTTAAATTCAGTAGCGGCATAACCAGATGGCGATGGAAAACGCTTAGATAATTGTAAGGTAGTTTGTAGCAAAGCAGAGTTCGCTAACCTTTTCCATGCATTTACATTGCCATTATAGATAATATCACCAGTTGGCATATTTTTAGATGCATCCAGCATATCTCTACCTGCCTTTAACTCGCTGATAAGCGCCTTATAGATATCCTCTTGCTTATCATAAGCTGGAGAAAGATCATCCAGTCCTTTGAAAGCTTCAGAATATGGAGCATCACCCCAAGTATCAGTCACACGCTTCATCACAATTGCTTTCATGATCATTGCAACACCGATCTGATTCTCCGGAGCACCTTGAAGTATGAAATTAGGTGTGATGTTTTCCTCGTTCTGATTGATCTTTATAACCTGATCCAGGTTAGAAAGCACATCTACATAGTAAGTGTACCATGATGCCGGTGCCTGAGAATACAACATCTCATCTGTGTAAGTTACCTGAGACTGGTACTGTACATACAGAGTTGGTTGCGTTATTCCCTGTCTTCCTGTAATATTACCATAAGACATCATAGCACTAGCCATCAGACCAGAAGCAGATGGGTCTTCAGCACCATTTTTGTTCTCATTGGTGTCACCGAAGTCCACCGTTTCGCATGCCACGAAACCTTGTGACAGCGACGCGAATAATAATAAATATATAATCCTTTTCATTTTCAATTTTTTAGAAAGTTAACCTAACATTTACACCATAGCTTCTCGTTCCTGGCAACTGTCCGTTCTCACCGAATGTCTGAGACAATTCAGATGGATCCCAACGATGAGTATTGTCTTTAGATACTGACATCAGCCACAGGTTTCTGCCAACTACACCAACTGTAGCTCCTTTTACAAAGAAGTTCTTCTTCAGCAGGGTAGAAATATCGTAAGACAAGCTAACATCTCTTAACTTAATAAAGCTTGCATCGTGGATAAATGGCTCAGCTAACCTGTTGCCATAAAACTGTGTAAAATAGTCATATGCATCTACATAAGTATCTACTTTTTCACCGTTTGCGTCAACACCTGTTACGTGAACACCACCACCATCAGCAACTGCATCACGTACGTTGTTGCCTTTGTCGTTTGTAGCAGCAGTTTCTTCTAACAGACCAGAAGACTCACCCCACATCTCAGTTAATGAGAAGAAGTTACCACCTTTCTGGAAGTCAATAGAAGCAACTAAAGAAAGGCCTTTGTAGCTAAATCTGTTCAACAAACCACCAGTGAAATCTGGAAGTACGCTACCAAAGTATTGGTTTCTTTCAATCGCATACAAGCCATTCGACTGAAGGATCTTGTTGCCTTGATCATCTCTTGCAAAGCCAGTACCTCTTAGCTGACCCCAGTTGTTACCAAGCTCATGGATAACCGTTGCAAAAGCGTAGGCATCAGAACCACCTGGAGCAGTGATAGCTTTAAAATCAGCTGGAAGTGCATCAACAGTAGTTCTGTTTCTTGCAAAGTTGAATGTCGCATTCCAGTTAAAGCCATTGTCAGATCTGAAAATATCTCCATCTAAGGCAAGCTCGATACCTTTTCTTGAAGACTCACCAGCGTTAGTAAGGAAGGCATTGTAACCAGAAGCTCTGGATGTACTCACAGGGATGATCTCGTTCTTTCTGCTCTCATCGTAGTAAGTAAAGCTTAAGCCAACTCTGTTCTTGAAGAACTTAACATCAAAACCAGCTTCCATAGAAGTGTTTGTTGATGGTACAATGTTAGGGTCTACCAGTGTAGTATAGCGGTACATCAATACATTTGAACCCAAATATGGTTTTGCACCCAAAGAGTATATTGGATTGATCTGCAATGCATCCACATCGTTACCTACCTGTGCCCAACCAGCTCTCAACTTACCAAACGATAATGCGTCGAAGTCAACAAGCTCAGAGAAGATTAAGCTGGCACCAATTGATGGGTAGCTGTAACCATTCTTATCAGTCGGAAGCGCTGAGCTCCAGTCTCTTCTTACACTTGCATCCAGATAAGCCATATCTTTATAACCTAAAGATGCATTACCATAGATACTTCTCACCTCTTTCTCATACATGTATGGTCTAGGGGTAGGTAGTTCACCAGCATTCGCAAAATCATAAACATCAGGTATGATCAAGCCACCAGATTTGGCATCAACTGTCATCCAAGCCTCAAGGCTCTCATAGTCGTTTGTTCTGATGTTACCACCAACAAAAGCTGATAAGTCGAAGTCACCAAAATTATTCTCATACTTCAACATAGAGCTGAAGTTATTCTCAGAGTTTGATCTGCGGTACTTACCAAAGCTGTTTGACCAGGCATTGTAAAGCTCCGGAGCTGCAGAGTTTGACAGGAAGAATGGGAAGTGGTACTGTGATTCGTAGTTAGTCGCGTTTCTTGAACCAGTTACTGAGAATTCAAAATTATCATTGATCTTATAAGCAGCACTTAAGCTTCCTGCTATGTTGTTGTTGGTACGCTCTTGATTGTAGTTCTCAAGGAAAGTGTATGGGTTGAACCAGAAAGCAGGTTTCTTAAATCCTGCACCATAGTATGAATAATAGTCAGGTCCCCACCAGTTCCATGATGCAGAGTGTCCACCAGGTGTAACCAGGTCTTTTAGTTCTCTAAGTTTGCTGATGTCTACATCACGACCAAACCATGAGTTGAATGAACCTGAAGTTTGGTTACCATAACCATCATCATAATCACCGTGGATAGTAGAGTTTGTGAAGCGGATGTTTGAGTTAACAGTTAACTTATCTGTTGCTTTAAACTCAAAGTTCGTGTTCACGAAGTGCTTCATCAGGTCTGTGTAAGGAGTAATACCTGACTGATCTAGGTTAGTATAAGCTAAACGTGCGTTAAATCTATCGTTACCGCCGCTAACAGAGATACCGTTTTTCTTAGTTAAACCAGTATCATAAAAATCTTTAATGTTGTTTGGCTGAGCTGTGTAATTAGCAGTTTGTCCGAAGTATGGGTTCGGGTTTTCTGCAGTACCTTTCCACCAAGCGTACCATGGAACATACTCCTGTCCATCCAGTTTAGGTCCCCAGCTTTCGTCAGCATAGTTATTATCCCAAAGCAGGTAACGCTTTCCATCAAAAATTTTCCATTCTTCAGGATATGGCTCACCATCTGCACCAGCCTCAAAGTCAAAGATTCCGAATGCATCTTCACCGTCATATCCCTGACCATACTTATTCTGATACTTAGGCAGGTAAGCTACCTTATCCCATGTAGTTGCATTTGTAAGCTCAACTGATAGTCCGCCTGTGCCTTTTTTAGTTGTGATTACAACTACACCTGCCTCAGCTCTTTGTCCGTAAAGAGAGGTTGCGTTTGGTCCTTTAAGCACGTTTACCGACTCAACGTTGTTCATGTCGATGTCGTTTGGATCAGGCGTTGGAATACCGTCAACGATATAAAGCGGATCGCTATCGCTTGTCAGAGATATGGCACCCCTAATACGAAGCTTACCAAACTGACCTAGTTTAGAACCCGCCTGACCGTTGATCTGCACACCTGCAACTTTACCGGCAAGAGCGTCTTTCACGTTCACACCTTGTGTAATGTTCAGGTTTTTAGCAGTAACCTCTTGTGAGGCATACGTAATTGTTCTGGCCTCTCGCTTAACTCCAAGAGCAGTTACAACTACTTCAGAAAGTTGCTCAGTATTAAGCGGAAGAGCCACATCTACTGAGGCAGCATTCCCAATGGCCTTCTCGATATCACGATAGCCGATAAAGCTGAACTTCAGCGTGTTTGCACCTTGTGGCACATTTAATTTGTAAGTACCATCAGCAGAGGTAGCAGTACCAACAGTAGTACCTTTCACCATAACCGTTACACCTGGTAACGCCTGGTTTGTGGAGGCATCAATCACCTTACCGGTGATTGTCCTACTCTGTGCCATTGCTTGCTGAAGCAAGCAAGAGACCAGAAGGAAGGTCAGCATTAAAAGTTTTTTCATTGCGCTGTTTGTTTAAGGTAAGTGAATATAAAATATTGTTTTATTACCGAGAGGCTTACTCTATTTCAGCCTGATCAGCCAAGTAAGTGTAGAAAAATTTGCTACCGATAAGCGTTGGTGCAGTAATTTGATTAGGTAATCCCCTCTCCTGCAGTCGGAACTGGTATTATTTAGCCAGTTAAGATTTTTGCTCGTGCAGCAAATTAACGGAATAGTACAATAAAGTGTTTGAGTACTTTGCATCGTTCAAATTTGAACAATACATTGATATCATAGAACTTTAATTGCATTTTCATTAACCCTCTTTCAGCGCTCCCTGCTCAGACAGCAGCAAAATCAATTCACCCTTAGAAAAAGGCAATAGAAAGCCACCTGAACATATAGTTCAAAATTTTGGGATAAAGAAATTAACGATAAATTAGCCGGTTAACGCTTATGATGGTGATGGAGCGTTCAAAGAGGGGCTTTTAAAAATGCCTGGAAATGACGTCTCAAAGAGTACCAGTCTTTTCATATTAATATCTGTTTAAGGTGAGAGATTAACAAGTTTAATGAATTAAGTTCAGTTTCACAAAACTTTTCTTAACATTTGCAAGAAAAATGTTGCAACATTTATTTTCAGGTACTTGCACTCTAATTTATAACATATTAACTATGAGTGCTTTGCGATTAACACAATATTTAGAGAACGAAAATTATTTTTTATCAATTTTTATTACCGGAAGCTGCTGATGCTGTTCAAGTAGCTACGTCTATTACGGATACTAAAAAATTATGGGTAATAAATTAGTGTATAAAATATAAGCGAATTGAAATACCTAAATAATTAACTGATGCCTATGTGGGGGGATGGAGCAATACTAAAGTTGTAGCATGTAGCTGATCAACGCTATTTAAAACAGGTGGGACTGAAGACTTGGTAGTAAAAAAGAAAAGGCCCCCGGTTTCCGGGGGCCTTTGTCCAATGAAGAAGATTACCTAGTATTTTTATCTATTTACTTTATTAATAATCTCTGTATGATAGCACGCACATTAAGCAAACGCTATTATTATCTAGGCTTAATGTATTTGATTGTTTCTTCGAAATGTCTCGCTCCACCATTTGAAGTCCACTTTACGTGGAAAGTCTTTGTTGCAGGATCGTAATGGCTACTTGGATCTGTAGCTATAGGAAGAAGCGTTGTCATCGAAACAGTTACTTTGTTAGTTGCTGGGTCTACAGTATAAAACACTTCGTTGCTATAAGTAGCTACCAAACCGGTTTTTACAGTAAACTCACCAGTAGTTGCCATTACTATTGTTGCTTCTTTGCCAGCACCAAGTGACTGATCAGCTGCGCCCTTATAACTATACTTTCCATCATACTGGTTCTTCGCTTTAACATTGAAGATTGCAGCACCAAAGTTTCCACTGATCGTACCTGTAGAAGCTCCGCTTATTTTCAATGGAATACCATATTGCTTAGAGAAATCAAACTGATCAGTATGAACAGTAATCGGAAGGATCGCTTTTCTTTCGCCTTTCTTTATTGTTACCTGAGTAGCCTTAAGCTCATAAAGCTCTGACGGCATTAAATCATAGCCATTCTCAAATAGAGCATCCTCAGCAGCTGCGTCCGGATCATCATTTGTGGCAATAGCTTCTGCCCTTGCATCCGCTTCAACTTTAGCATTAAACTCGTCTATTAGGGCTGGTAAAACTTCAATATTAACAGTGATGTCCTCTGGCGCTACATCAGTCCCTGAATAGCTTACTACAACTTCCATTTCAGCCGCAGGTTTAACTTCGTACGCTGATGTTACCACAGGAAACAAGTAGCTTGAAGAAGGATATACTGAAGGGCTTGCAGAAAACTCGATGATATTTGCTGCATCAGCTGTATCAGGTACAATACGCTCATCGTCCAAGCAAGAGCTTAGGCCCATGCATAGCACAGCAAATGGGAGTAGTTTAGTCAGTAATTTCATATTCTTGATATCTTAATATTTAAGGTTATTTAACATCCCAGAACACAGCTGTTGACTGAGGATTGATGCTTCCTTCTTTGGCAACGTTCGCAGCGTTATAACTGTACTCGTTTGCTGGATACATCAAACGCTTAGGTATTCCGTTAGAACCTTTACTAGGAGAAAGAGACAACGGAAGATCAGAAGGAACTCCTACTCTTCTATAGTCTACCCATGCTTCAAAATTGTTAATGCCTACCAACGACAAGTACTTGTGCATTACAATGAACTTCACCTTATCAGTTGCAGCATCATAGTTTACAAGGTCTACATTATCTTGTGCCAAGTATTCCTCTGCAACCTGAGTAGCAGATTTTAAATTGCCTGTAGTAGCATCCTTTTCTGATACTCCTAACCATTTGAATGATTCAATAACTGCATCTTTCCAAGCCGCTTTAGGCTCACCTGGCAACAAACCTCTTGCAGTAGCTTCAGCCTGCAGGAACTTGCTTTCAACAGAAGTAAATAACCACTGCGGCTGTGTTGCCGTTTTTGCCAGACCTGGCCCTGCTACATCAGATGAATTAGCAGCCTTAGGAGCACTGTTTGGTATTACCTCACCAAAGTTATAGCCGTAGTAAGTGTTTCCACCCTGCGGAGTTTTTGCCTTACTGAAGTAATACTGATAACGAACATCGTTACTAGTTCTAAGCTTACTAAGAACATAGTTGTTTGCTCTGTTATAGTTATCAGCTACAGAACCAGTAACATCTAACTTATATGCGTTCCAGAATGGATTTTGTTGGCCTCCAACAACTGCATATCCAGGCTGTACTTCAGCAGTAGTTGATAAAAAGCCACTACCATCAGTCGTGATTTTTGCCATTTGTGAAGCGGCATCAAAACCAGGAACTTCAGCTTGGCGAAGGATTAGTTTTAAACGCTGGGTGTTAACCAACTTTCTCCACTTTGTTACATCACCACCAAACATAATATCAACAGTTTCCATGGCAGGAGTTACTTCGGCCTCTGCAAAAAGCTTTGCAGCTGCATCAAGCTCCACCAGAAGGCTATCATAGATATCTTCACCTTTATCGTAAGCAGGCAGAATGTTGTTTTTAAAGTCAAATGCCTGAGAGTAAGGCACATTACCATACTGGTCAACCAAATACATGAAACCAATTGACTTAAGGACCTTAGCTGTACCCTGATAGAACTTCTGATCAGTTACTTTAGCCTTTTTTTCCATTAAGTTAACATCGTTCAAGATGTCATACCAACCAGCCCACTCATCAGATTGGTACTGCGTTGTAATGTTATAAGACTCCTGCTCAGTAGATGGACCATAAGTACCAGAGCGTGCCCAATAGCCCGTCCAATGTGCTGCATAGTCATATGATGTTGCCATTCTTGCTGCCGTCGCATGTAGCGCTCTTGGGAGAATCAACTGTGGTGTGATTGACTCCTCAATAGGGGCATTTGGATTTTCGTTGATATCGAAGAAATCATCTTTACAACCCGTTGCTGCAAAAAGCATCAAGAAGGAAAGAATCGGATATATAAACTTTTTCATTTTCTATTAATTAGATTTTAGAATTCCTGGTTATTAGAATCGTAGCGTTACGTTACCACCAAATGTTCTTGTTGGAGGGTTGATCTGAGAGTTTGAGATACCTGCAGCGTTCCCTTGCGTGAAGTTGAAATCAGGATCCTGGAACTCATTTGTTTCAGGTACCCATAGTAGAAGGTTTCTACCGGTAATCGCCACTGTTACTCCTTTCACAACATTCTGTTTTGCAAGGAATTTTTCAGGAACAGCATAGCTTAACGCTACTTCACGTAATCTCCAGTGAGATGCACTCGTGATAAAGTTAGTTCTTGCGCTTCTATAAACACCTGTATAGAAGTCATTCACATTGCTGATCGTGATATCAGTGTTTTCAATGTACTGACCTGGGTTCTCTGGGTCTTCATAAACAGAGTTAGGGAACACAAATCTTTCACGGTTGTTACGAGCAGAAGCGGCAGATACACCTGTCCATGCCATTGCCTGTCCGATATCATGATAAGCATAATGGCCACCTTTGTACTCAGCTAGTACAGACAGGTTCAAACCTTTCCATTTAGCTGATGGGTTTAACCCTATTATCCATTTTGGAAGTGTACGACCAAAAGATTTTAGGTTTGGATCAACTGAAGGATAACCAGTTTTTGCATCAACAATAACTCTACCTTCCTCATCTCTCGCATAATCTACTGCTTTGATAATGAAAGCAGGCTGGCCAACGATGGCGTAGTTTGCCGCAGTTGTGTAACCGCCAATAAATAGCTCATCTAGTCCTGCATATACGCTTGTAATCTCGCTGTCATTATATGTTGCATTGGCTCTAAACTCAATATCTACATCTCCAAGCTCAACAAGTGGAGTCAATCTCAAGTCCAGCTCAACACCTTTGTTGATGAAAGATGCAGCATTTACATATGCACTAGTATAACCTGTACCTGCAGATACACCAATAGGAATTATCTGGTTGTCGTTGTTCTGGTGATAGTAAGTAGCATCTAAATTGATTCGACCATTTAAGAAGCCTGTCTCAACACCAACTTCTTTACTTTCAATAAACTCTGGCTCAAGTTCTGAAGTATAGATAGTATTGTTAGCAGTATATCCAGGTAAGGCACCATAAGGGAAACCGCTAGCTTGTCCGAAAGTCGCAGCTAACAGATATGGGTTAATATCAGCGTTACCTGTTTTGCTCCAAGATCCTCTTAGCTTAAGGTAAGAAATCAGGCTGCTGTTTTGTAAGCTAGGAATAGCTTCTGAAAGCACTAATGACCCACTTACACCAGGATAGAAGAAGGTGTTGTTATCAAGGCTCAGAACTGAAGTTCTATCTTGGCGCCCAGTTACCTCTACGTTAGCCCATCCTTTGTAGCTTAGGCCGGCACTTGCATACAAGGAGAAAAGTCTTGTTTTGTATAAAGGGGATGAACCTGTTAACTGACCTGTTAAGTGGTCGATGCTATAAAGCCCAGGAACAACCAGGTTAGTGGCACCTACTTCTGTGTCACGTGTATCAACCTGGCGTAAATAAGTACCCAAGATACCTGTTACTTTGAAGTTCTCGTTTATCTCTTTGTTTATATTCGCAAATGCCTCAGAAGACAAACGAGTGCTCTTGTATGATCTTTCATTAACCGCACCTGGGATAGTTGAGAATCCTCTGTCTTCGCCGTATGGAGTCGGAACTACACCTTCAGAAGTGTTTCTTTCAGTGATTGCTCTGTTAGTTAAGCCGGCTCTGTAGTTCAATGTCAACCAATCAGTCGCCTTAAATCCTAAGTCAACATTTGTTAGCAGGTCTTCACGCTTGCCATCTAATCTCCAGTTAGCTATTGCAAAGTATGGGTTTAAGCCATAGTCGTTAAAATAGCCATTATACTCGGCAAACTTGTTGTTTCTAAAGTCTTTGTAAGAAGAAATCGGAATGTGTGCAGGTGTGTTGAAAATCAAGTTCATCAAACCTTGATTCAAACCAACGTTCTGAGTGGTGTTATAGTCAGCCATCTGCGCATCATCAAATACGTTGTAGTTCTGCTGAATATAGTTCGTGTTGAACCCAACTTTAAACTTACCATACTCATTGGATGTGTTCAGTCTAATACCAGTTCTACGGTTCTTATCATCTGGAACAATACCGTGTATGTTGGCATCCTGAAAGCTGATGTAGAAGTTTTTTGCGGCAAAAGAGATGTCATTCTGTGTAGTAACGCCTGTATCAAAAAAGTTTTTGCGCTCATCTGTTGCGCTGTATTTTACTTTTTGAACGCTTCCATCCTCTAACTCATGTCCTATTTCTACTTCAGAACCGTCAAATGCAGGTCCCCAAGACCAGTTTTCGTAAGGCGTATAGACTCCGTATCCACCACTACCAAACTGAGTCTGGAACTTAGGGAAGAAAGAAATCTGGGACAACTGCGTAGAATGGCTTACAGTTACTGTAGGCTTTTCATTACGAGATCCTTTCTTAGTTGTAACGATAATAACACCGTTTCTTGCATCCGGACCATAAATGGCAGCAGCAGAAGCACCTTTTAGTATGTTTGTGCTTTCGATATCATTAGGGTTGATAGAAGACAAGAAGTCTAGAGATGCAGGCACCCCATCAATAACTAAAAGTGGGTTGTTATTACCAGTCAGAGATCGAATACCACGCAGGTTGATCTTCACGTTCTCGAATACACCACTGTTTGTAGTTGTAATATTCAAGCCGGCAACTTTACCCTGTAAGCCGTTTGCTACGTTAACCGGGTTTGCTCTTGTCACTACTTCATTAGAAACAGTTGTAGTTGCGTATCCGATTTCTTTCTTCTGTCTTTCAATACCTAAAGCTGTTACCACAACTTCTGATAATTGCTTAGAGTCTAAAGGAAGCGATACATTTACTGCACTTGCGTTACCAATTTCGCGCTCTACAGTTGTGTAGCCAATAAAACGGAATACTAATGTATTCTTATCAGTTGGTACGTTAATGGAATACGTTCCATCAGCACCTGTTGCAGTACCTACAGAGGTCCCTTTAACCATTACCGTTACCCCTGGTAACGCCTGGTTCGTGGATGCGTCAATCACCTTACCGGTGATGGCTTTTACCTGCGCCACAGCGTGTTCGCACACGGCTGCAACGAGCAAAAGACTTAAAAGTAGTAGTCTTTTCATTGTACTCTTTTTTTGTTTTAGGTAGTTAGTAATTAGTAATTTGTTTATTGCTGAAGGCACCAGAAGACCCAGGCCTTTTATCAGCCACTCGAGACTCTAAGAGTCTTTTTGTGCATTTAAAGTGAGATCAGTAAACAGTAACTGTTCTGTGATCGAAGCAAAACCTTATTTGCTCAATCTGTTTAGGCAGGCACCTTACTTTTTCATGATAAAAAAAGATGTGCTAAGATATAATTATCTGCGCTTGCAAAGAGGATGCAGCATCTGAAGAGAAGTTTAAACAAGTAATCAGAAATGAATTCTTAGAGAGTATTACTCTTAACATTGGCCGTTTGAATTAAATAAGTAATAAACAATTTTAACATTAAAACTTAAGTTAAACAAGCGAGATGATTCAAATCAATCAAAAAAAAATGTTGCGACACGGATCCTGGCAACCCACATCTATACTTAATAAATTGAATATCAATTTATTAACATGGAATTGAAAAGTAAAAGACTTGGGGGAAAAATTAACAAAATAAGCGATCAGCACACTGAAGCTGCTTGGTTATGGATTTCAAAACAAAAGCACACTTCGCTCCCAAAGGGATACAGGCAAGGAGGACTAGTAACGACTGAGGAGGTATCAGCTAAAGATATGATAGGTTATAAAGGCCATCACGTAGGCCAGGCCACTCATATACAGCAGTTGTGCTAAAGGCCACTGCCAGCTTTTTGTCTCGCGGCGAACTATAGCTAACGTGCTCACACACTGCATAGCGAAGAGGTAAAAGATCATCAGTGAGAACGAACGGGCAGGAGTAAAAAATGGGTCGCCATTGGCATCTTTCTCTGCCATTAGCTTGTTCTTTATTGTACTTACGTTCTCCTCCTCTCCTATGCTGTAGATCGTAGAGATGGTACCTACAAACACCTCGCGGGCTGCAAAAGATGTGAGCAGGGCAATTCCGATCTTCCAATCGTAGCCCAACGGCTTTATAACAGGCTCAATAGTACGACCAATCAATCCGGCATAAGATGACTCCAGTTGATGGGATGCGATTCTGTTCTCGGTCTGCGTTTCAGTTAAGTTTTGTGCTTCTGCCTCAACTATAGCTTTCTTTCTGGCTTGCTCAAAACTTTCGCCAGGACCATAGGAAGCGAGCACCCATAAAATAATGGACACAGCTACAATTACTTTCCCAGCCTCAAAAACAAAAGCCTTCGACTTCTCGATTATCGTGATCCCTACGTTTTTCCAGCGTGGCATTTTGTATACCGGAAACTCCATAATGAAGTAACTCCGTTCACGGGCTTTCAGGATTGTTTTCAGCAGTAGCGCGGAAAATATTGCAGCCAGGAAACCGATCAGGTATAACCCCATCAGCACAAGGCCCTGCAGGTTCAGGAAACCCAAATAATACTTCTCCGGCACCACCAGCGCGATTAACACTGTGTAAACCGGAATTCGGGCTGAACAGCTCATTAAAGGAGTCACGAATATCGTGATCATTCGGTCCTTCCAGTTCTCGATCGTCCTGGCAGACATTACAGCTGGTACAGCACAGGCAACACCAGAGATTAAGGGCACTACGCTTTTGCCGTTCAGGCCAAACTTGCGCATGATCTTATCCATCATAAATGTTACGCGCGCCATGTATCCTGTTTCTTCCAGTATGGCAATAAAGGCAAAGAGAATGGCGATCTGCGGCACAAACATCAGCACCCCTCCCAGCCCAGAAATCACGCCTTCAGTAAGCAGATTGACAAGTGGGCCTTCAAAGTTCTCCTGTATCAGGCTGTTCAGGTTCGCAATTCCCAGATCTATAAGATCCATGGGATAACTTGCCCAGGCAAAAACTGCCTGAAACATAAGGAAGAGTATTGTAAAGAAGATCAGGTAGCCAAATACCTTATGCGTTAGTACCTGGTCCAGACGATTACTGAATTTTTCATCCTTCACAGCCTTCTCTACACGCACAACATCCAGGAGGAGCTCATTGATCCGCACATAACGGGCAATTGTTTCGTTCGCCTGCAATGTGTTTGACTTGAAACCTTCTGCCTGCAACTGCTCGTCTAGCCAGGCGATATCCGTTTCCGGCAAAAACCGCAGATTTTTATATTGGTGAGCGTAGTGCAGGGCTAAATAATCTGTGCTAAGCCCGAAGCGCGTCTTAATAACCTGCAGAAGGCGCATCAGTTCCTGCGGTATCTCATAAAAAGACACAGGTGTTGGCTCCAGTTGCTGGGTCATCACTATTTTGAGCGCGGCTACCCCAATTCCCTTGCGGGCGTTCATTGGTATCACAGGTACACCGAGCTCACGCTGCAGCGCAGCTATATCAATTTTCACTCCTTCCTTCTCTGCAACGTCCACCATGTTCAGCGCCAGTATAGCAGGAATATGCAAATCAGCCAGCTGAGTGAACAACAACAGGTTACGCTTCAAGTTTGAGGCATCGGCAGTAACAACTACCAGATCCGGGTAATGCTTAGAAGCAGGATCGTAAAGAAGGTCTATGATTACGCGCTCATCCAATGACTTTGGATAAAGGCTGTAGGTACCGGGCAAATCAATGATCTCGGCCCTTAAGTTTGGTGTGAGTTGGCTATAGCCTGTTTTTTTATCGACAGTAACACCCGGGAAATTACCAACTTTCTGATTTAAGCCTGTCAGCTGGTTAAACAAAGATGTCTTTCCTGAATTAGGATTACCAATAAGCGCAATTTTAGCTTCCGATTGGCGTATGGGCGGCCTTTCGACCTTTAATTCTTCAGGCTGGGTAGCTACAGTCATTTAATTGATCACTATTTAAGCAAAATAGTCTCGGCTTCGTCTAATCGCAGAGAAAGGGTATAATCGTTCACAATAATGGTGATCGGATCTCCGAAAGGCGCACGGCTATTCATTTTAACCTCTGTGCCCGGTATACAACCCATTTCAAGCAACTTCAATCCCATTTCAGGGTCCTGGAGGCAACAGATCACCCCAAATTCCCCAATCTTCAGGTCGCGCACACTTTTCCGCTCCGGCTTCACTTCTATCGTATTTCGCACCTCTTGCTGTTTTTATTTAGACTGTTTATAAACAACTGCAAGTTACAAGGTGTTCAACTTTAAAGCAAAAGATTTACTGATTTGTGATAATTCTCATTTTTTTGATTTGGTTTTTACAGAATCTGATAATACAATGCACCCTGTAGAAGCGAGAAAGCAAGCAACTGGTTATGAACACATCTAAAACTCAGCTATTTTTATTACTCACACCAACTAAACCTTACTCTGCAAAAAACACCCGCTTTACACGGGTACTAACATTGGTTAGCAGCTCATAAGGTATGGTGCCGATGCTTTTTGCCAGTTCTACCAGCGTTAGCTGCGGTCCGAAAAGTATAGCTTCGTCACCTGCTTTAACAGGTAAACCTGTCACATCTATCATGCACATGTCCATGCACACATTCCCTATCACCGGACATCTTTTGCCATGTAGTATCGCATGCCCTACTCCATTGCTGAAACGGCGGTCATAACCGTCAGCGTAACCAATGGCAATAGTAGCAATCGTTTTATCAGCGTCAGCAACGCCTTTACGGCTATACCCAACTGTATCTCCCTGTCTTATATTTTTGACCTGCGACACTGTCGTTTTGAGAACACTAACCGGCCTGAGTGCTTCCTGTTCTGAACCAGTGGCCTCTACACCATACAAACCAATTCCAAGCCGCACCATGTCCAGCTGGTGTTCCGGGAAACGTACAATACCCGCAGAGTTCAGGATGTGTTTTACCACTTTACTTCCCAACCTTGCCTCCACTTCTGCAGCCATTTGCCTGAACTGAGCGATCTGCAGCTGGGAGTAATCGTTATGCAGGGCTTCATCAGCACCGGCAAGGTGGCTGAATACACTTACGACCTGCACCTGCGGGTATTGCTGTAGTACAGTGAATAGATCGTTGAAATCTTCATGCACAAAACCAAGACGGTGCATACCAGTATCCAGCTTTAAGTGGATCTTGTAAGTCGCCGATTCTTCAACAGAGGTGATGAAAGCCCGCAAGAGCTCCATCGAATAGATTTCGGGTTCCAGGTTATACTGCTTGATCTTGGCAAAACTGTCTGCAGAAGGATTCATGACCATGATAGGTAGCGTGATCCCGTGCTCGCGCAGCATCACTCCTTCATCAGCATAGGCCACGGTAAGGTAATCTACCCTGTGGAACTGCAACAAATTTGCTACCTCAAAACTCCCGCTTCCGTAGGCAAAGGCTTTTACCATCACCATCAGCTTGGTATCCGGAGCCAGTTTGGATCGGTAGAAGTTCAGGTTATGCACCAGCGCATCCAGGTTCACTTCCAGCACTGTGCCATGCACCTTCTGCTGAAAAGCATGTACGATCTTTTCAAACTCAAACACGCGTGCACCTTTCACCAGGATCACCTCATTTCGGAATTCTGTGCTATTGAAATGTTTCAGGAAATCAGCGGTTGCCGCATAAAACGTAGCCGGAAGGCTGAACATGTTTTTATACTTGCTGATGGTTGGCCCTATGGCTATGAGCCGCTCCACGCCACGCGCCTGCACCAGTTCTGCCACTTTAGCATACAGCTTCTCCTCAGGCAACCCTGATTCAAGCAGGTCCGATAATATAACGGTTCGACTACCGCGTTGTGGCTGGTTAACCAGCAAATCCAGGGCTATGGCCAGGCCACCCAGGTCGTTGTTATAGGTATCATCAATCAGGTAGCAGCCATTGATAGCTTCCTTCATTTCAAGGCGCATGGCTATCGGGTGCAGTCTATCCAGCCTATCCTGGATTTCGGCCAGCGGCAGGTTGCGGTACAGCAGCACAGCCAGGCAGTGCAAGGCATTTTCTATCGAGGCTTCATCAGTGAAAGGAATGGCCAGCCGCTGCTTTTCACCTTTATAAGTATAGACAACTATGGTTCTGTGCCCGGCCGGGGTGGTAGCCTTAATATGCAGGTCTGCCTGTTGCTGCTTTCTGGACCAGGTAAAAGCGTTTATCTTATGTGTCTGCACAGCATTTCGAAGATCCTCGTAATCGGAACAATAAAAGAGCAGTTCAACATTTTTAAAAAGCTTCAGTTTCTCCTCTATTTTCTGCTGCCGCGATATGAAGCCTTCGTCGTGCGCGCTGCCAATGTTGGTAAAGATGCCAATGGTAGGCTGAATAACCTGCTGTAGCTTCTCCATCTCGCCGGGTTGCGATACGCCCGCCTCAAAAATTGCAAAGGAGTGGTTGGGCTCCATTTGCCATACACTCAGCGGCACGCCCAGCTGTGAGTTATAACTCCTTGGGCTTTTTACCACCAACTCATCGGGGCTCAGCAACTGGGCGAGCCACTCTTTTACAATGGTCTTGCCATTACTGCCTGTAATGCCAAGAACAGGTATGTTGAACTGCGCTCGATGCCAAGCAGCCAATTTCTGTAAAGCCTGCAGGCTGTCTTTTACCTGCAGTATATTTGCCTCAGGATACTGGAGCTTCAGTTCCTCCGGCTGCCCCTGCTCAACTACAAATGCCCGCACCCCTTGGTTGTAGAGCTGCTGCAGATACTTATGGCCGTCATTATACTTCCCTTTTATGGCAAAAAACACTGACCCTGTTGGCTGTGATAGCTTACGGCTATCAGTAAGCAGGTGTACAACAGGCAACTCCTGCACAAACTGCACAAGTGTTCCTTTAACAATAGAAGCGAGTTGCTGAAACGTAAGCATGAGCTATAATTTATACGTACATCAAAGATAGTTTTAGTAACGATGAGTTAAAAGCAAAGCGTGACGAGTTGCGAAAGCAAATCAGGGAACGACAAGAACCGTAGCTGAAAATATTTTATCATAAAAAGGTGTAGCAACATCAAAACAGCCCTGGCTTTTATACATTTGTAACGTTTTATTCCCGCACACTACCTTGAGCACAATCGAAAAAAGACCATACTATGCCGCCGGGCTGGCTGCTTTTATTATCTGGGGGTTTATTCCTTTTCCATTAAAAGCGCTTGCAGCTTACCCAAGCGGGCAAATCCTGTATTTCAGGGTGGCACTTTCTGTGGTACTGTTACTACTGATCTCTTTGTTATTTCGCAGAAAGCAGATCAAGGCGGTACTTACACAGGTAAAGCAAAGCGTGCCACAGGAAAAGCGGAAGTTTATACTTTTTACTGTTCTGGGTGGGGCGTTGTTAACAATAAACTGGTTGCTCTTTATTTATGTGATCAACCATATCAGTATTCAGACAGGCTCTTTTTCTTACCTGCTTTGCCCTATCATTACGGCTGTACTTGGCTTCCTGCTGCTGAAAGAAGAACTTAGAACCAACCAATGGATCGCCATTGCCTTAAGTGCTCTGAGTTGTGCACTGGTGGGTTCCGGTGAGATCAGAAGCTTGCTGTTTAGCTTGATGATTGCCCTTTCTTACGCTTTTTACCTGATCTCGCAGCGCATTCTAAAAGACTATGATAAAATTGTGCTCCTGACGCTTCAGCTGATCCTTTCCTTTGTCTTTATAGGCCCGTTCTACAGTTTCTTCACCGAAGGTTCTTCAGCGGTACTGGATAGTCATTTTTTCCTGAACATTGCCTTGTTAAGTGCTGGTTTTACAGTTTTGCCCCTTTTCCTGAACCTGTTTGCTCTAAAAGAACTTACCTCAGGCACGATTGGCATACTGATGTATATCAATCCGATCCTGAATTTTATTATGGCTTTTCTTTATTTTGATGAGAAGACGACACTACTAAAGGTACTGGCTTACATGATCATTTTCATCTCTGTGATCATCTACAACATCAACCTGAAGGGCCGTAAAAAAAGTGCGAATGGTATGGTTATACCACCTGTGGGTACCACAGCAGTTATAAAATAGCAATGCCCTTCCAGTAACAAGTACAGGTAGGGCATTGCTATCGCTATTTATAAATTTATTGGTTCTGCTTCTTTTTCTTCAATTCATCTAGTTTATGTAGTGCTCTGGCAGTTGTATCCTGGTTTGACTTCAACTCTCCAAATCTGTTTGCCTGTTCTGCCGTTACCGAAGTATCCCCGATTGGCGCAGGCCTCGGATTGTTCAGGTTAGCCGCAGAGGAGTCCATGGCCACTATGGCTTCCGATGTACTGGTATCATCCGTTGGATTTGACTCTGGCCTATCGTAATTACAGCCAAAGCCGATTGCCCCCGCAAAGGCTACTGCTACACCTGTTTTGAATATATGCTGTATGGTTTTCATGTCTTATTTAGTTTAGTTCTCAGGCTATTTTTAACGTTCACTGGGCTAATTGGTTATAAGGCTGCTGCTCCTGCCGGGGTAACAGAACAGCAGCAGGGCTCAAAATCCTAAGCCTATCAGTACACCTGTCCGGGCTTTGTTACCTTCCTGGAACGAAGTCACAAAATCTACGCGGATCACTTTAAAAATATGCTCTATCCCCAGTCCTAGCTCGAGGTAATTTTTAGATTCCTGAGTGTTCAGGTAGTTAAGGCTCACTACTTCCTGCCACTTCAGCTTACGGAACAAGGGGACTTTATTAAAAAGAAAACCATTGAAATGATGCTCGTAATGTGCTTCGAGGTAGCTGTTATTGGTGCTGTAGCGATAATAATCCAGCAACTGAAAACCAGAATAAGACCCGGCAAAATGGGTGCGGTTGCCGTTAAAATGTTTGTAATCCAATAGCCGCATGTCTTGCTTACCCCAGAAAAAAGCGCCCAACACACTGTATTGGCTCACTCCCAGTAAACCCATACTTACATCGTCACTTATACTTAAGCCAGCTGTATTGTATTGCACATCACAGCCAAAAACCTTGAAGCCGCCACGGTAACTAAACGTAAAACGAGGGTATTTAGACCCCAGGTTTATCTTATCATCCGGACGCATAATATACTTCTGCCCTGGTTTATAGCTAACCCCCACTGTTAGTGTCAGGGCCTCGTGTGCGGCGAAAGAAGCATCGGTGAGTTCGGCGTTGTTAGGAACATTAGAGGTGAATCTGCTTTCCTGGTCATCGTTTTTCCTGAAGGTAAAATCGGTGGTGTTCTGCAAAGGCATGCGGTGCGCATAATTAACAGAGGTATTCAACCCTACTCCATTCCAGATTTCGCTGCGGTATGTGAGCTGCCCGAAGTCACGTTGGTAAAGCTTCATATAATTGCGCTCTGCAAACAAGGTATAGAGTGTGTTCACAAAAGGTGAAATGGGGTCTAAGTTGTTTATCTGGTATACATACCGGCCACCCTCCAGAGCAACAGAGCTGTTTTTAAAAGGGTCAAAGTTGTACTGCATACGCAGCTTTGCATTTAGTTTCTCGTTGGAGAAGCCATAGCGCACAGCCGGCTCAACTACATAAGAACGGCGATCTTCAAAAGTTTTCAGATAGTTTACCCGGACATCAGCGGCAACGCCTTCTACCGTATTGAACTGCAAAATGCTAGGGCCACCTAAAATATCAAAGAGCGGATCGAACCGATAAAACCTGCGCTGATATGTGTTAGAATAAGTATAGCCCCTGATAAAAAAATTCTCAAAGGAGGGTATATTGCGGATGTGGTCTACAGAGTCTTTATAAGCCTGTGAGCTTTTAATCACTTCCATACTATCTTTATGCGCGTAATCCTGCACCTCTTCCTGCGTGAGTGGCACCGGCCTAACCGAAGCCCAGTAGGCCGAATCGCGTACATTGGCATCTTTCTCCACTAACAAGACCTCTTTGCTGAATATCTCCTCCTCCTGAATAGGCTGCTGCTCTTCGGGTGCTATCTCTTTAGGTTTAATAAGTATGATCTTAGGCTTTTTGGTCCGCTTAGCCTCGGCTACAACTGTTTCGCCTGCAGGCTCCACCTCTTCCAGCGCAGGAGGCTTGCTATAGGCAGGCTGTACTTTATACTTAGAGTACACACCAGTGACATAACCTCCGCCTTTAAAACCCAGCCCTGCCGCCTCAAAGTTAAATTTCTGCGATACCGGCATCCACACCTGCTCGGCAACAGGGGCATACACCTGTCGCACGCGTATGAAGTCTACAAACTCAATACCGGCAGCATTTGTCAATTTCAGATCTGTGCTGTGTATGCGCCAACTGCCATCTACGATGTAAATATTGCCCGAGAAAACCGGATCGTTCTTACGGCGGGGAATAACTTTGATCTTGTTGATAGTACGTCCGTTCTCCTGAAATGTACCCAGGTACTCGAACCGATAAAAGAAGAGCGCATTATTAGCTAGTGGCGATACAAATCCTCGTTCGCTCAGGCCTTGCACCTTCAAGAGCGGGTCATAGAAGCTGATATTCATCTCGGAGGCCTGGTTAAAGCTGAAGCCTTTCTTCTGGCCGCTTACCTTGCTCGAGATCATCCGCTCATGTATTTTATTGGGCTTTTTAAAGTTCAGAACAGATACAGACTCCGACAAGTAAACAATACCTGTATCCACATCCACTACTTTAATGCCAAGTACTTTAGAGGGAATTTTATCCAGCCGGTACACGCCTTTCATGTATACCTGTGCCGCCCAGGCATTAACTTCGTTCTGGTGATATTTGCGCAGCTTAATGGCATTTCGCATGATACCGTAAGCCGGATCTTCGTCTGAGGCCCGCACGATCACTTCTTTCAGGTTCAGCACCTCTGGCAGCAGCTGCACATTCAGCTCCTGTTTACCCTCTTCAACCGTGACCGTTTCGTTTTTGGCGCGGTAGCCTACATACTTAAACTCCAAGGTGTATGTGCCCGCAGGCAACTGCAACTGGTAATAGCCCTGATCGTTGGATGCTGTTCCGCTGGCTGTCTCGTTAATGTAAATGCTGGCAAAAGGCAGACCTTGCCCGTTTTCATCAGTTATACGCCCATGTAGTGTACCTGCCTCAGCAAATAAGGGCAGTAGTAAAAGCAGAGATACTATCAGGTAAAGATACCGCATGCGCCGGGGTCTGGAACTTTCGTTATGTGTAAATGCAATTTAATTAGCTAACGCAAAACGAAGCCACACATGTTTATATTTTATCTGATTTTATACTAGTTCTTTCACAAAAACTACCTGTTGATCTTTTCTGAAGGCATGGTTGCCAGCGCCTCCTGCTTTGAGAGCCGGTTTTTGTAACGGATATTGAAGATAACCCCCACTAATACCAGCGCCATTCCGACATATGACCAAACGCTGAAAAGCTCTCCAAAGAACACAAACCCAAAGATCAACGCATAAATAATACCGATGTAATTCAGGTTGGCAACCTTTGACAGTTCTTCAGATTGATAGGCCATGGTCATGTAATACTGTGCCAGCTGGGTTAGCACTCCGATAAGTATAAGTATAGCCCACTCCCATTCTACAGGCTGCACCCAGTTAAAAAGAGAGTAAAGCGCGGTAACGGGTAGCGCCACTAACGGAAAGTAAAACACGATGACAAGTGGGTGCTCACGGGTGTTGAGCCTCCTGATCATGTTATAGGCTATACCAGCAAAAAGGGCACTGCCTAAGCCAAGCGCCAGGTAAAGCGGCGAAATACGTGCATCCACACCCTCAATAACCAGGATGCCGCTGAATGACAACAGGAAGAAAACCCATTGCCAGGGTTTTACCTTCTCCTTGACAATGAAAATGCCCAATATGGTGGTGAAGATTGGGGAAAGGTACTGTATGGTAACGGCAGTGGCCAGCGGTATATTCTGCAGCGTAATAAAGAAAAGGATCAGCGCCATGGCCCCGGTTATGCCCCGCGTGATCAGCAGCCCATGGTGAGTACCCCATACGCTTACACCCTGCCTTTTCAGCATTGCCCAACTCATTCCCAGCGATACAACCGACCTGAAAAGGATAACCTCCACCGCCGGTATATGCGACACCTGCTTGACGAGAACGTTCATCAGTGAAAAGAAAAACGTAGCCAGCAGCATGTGCCGTACTCCTTTTGACAGCATATTTAAATTGTTTTCACTACAAATGTCCGGGATTTAATTGTTGATTACTAATTGTCTGAATCAAGATTTACAGGATGGATTAGGAATTTACATGATTATATTTGCTTTAGCTTCCCTGCACTTTTTAACTTTCAAGCTTTTTAACTCTCCTTCTTCAGAACCTTGTGCTGTGGCAGGATGTTTAATTTAGATAACCAACCACACCACTTTGGAGCGACAGAAGAAACAAAAAAACTATACCCCGAAGGAGGCGCTGATCAAAGCGGCTGTCTACTGCGCTTACCAGGATCGCACGCAGCAGGAGGTGCGCGACAAGTTATACTCCTATGGCCTGGAGCCGGATGATGTAGAGGAACTGATCATCAGGCTGAGCCAGGAAAAGATGATAGACGAGGAACGCTATGCCCAGAGCTATGTCCGGGGTAAGTATGGCCTTAAAAAGTGGGGCCGCAGGAAGATATTGCAAGGCTTGAAAAGTAAAGGAATTTCCGATTACTGCATAAAGCAGGGCATGAAAGAAATTGACCCTGAAGTATATGAGCAAAACCTGCTGCACCTTCTGGAGAAAAAGAATGCTACCGAAAAAGAGAAGAACCCTTTTGCCCGACGCCAGAAACTAACTTACTTCTTAGTGAGCAAAGGCTATGAGAACGACCTTGTACAAGATGCCATAAAAGAGCTGGAAAACTAGAAATTTATTGTCCTGCTTGCAGCATAGGAGTTAGAAACAACTGGCCGGCACGCCCCTATCTTTTAGGTGGCAGCTTTGGGTTTTTGATGCGCCGTTGCGGCACCAGCACCACTCTGCGACCTGTTATCTCTTCCAGCATTGGTTTCAGTATCTTTTCAGCATTTACTTTTGTCTGCCGCAGAATGCCTGAATTTAAAGCGGCTTTCTTCACGTTCTGCTCTGCGTACCGGAAACTTTCTTCCACCAGGTCTGCATCCTGAAAGTAGGTGTTCTCTTTACTGAAAACCTTGGACTTACTGTGATCAACTTTATAATAGCATATTTCCGGGGCAGGAATGGCTATCTGCACCAGCGAATCACCCTGGAACTGAATATCAGCCTGGGTTATTTGCGTAAAGTCTACACATCCCACTGCCTCTCCTGATACAATGAGCACTATTTTAGAGTCAGGCACCCAACGCGACACACTCTTTTTATACTCCACTACATCCTTAAAATTATAGCGGACCAATTCCATCTTGCCTAAGTCTTCCACAGAGGTTAGTATGGTATTGTAATTTACTACAACCTTCGGCTCTTTCTCTGCTTCGTTATCTGCAAAATAATCTTTAACCATTCGCCATAAGAAAATACCGGCCACCAAAACAATGATCCAGGGAATAAGCTTGATGAGAAGACGGATTAAGGGCATGGGGTATGCTATGTAGCTTTAATTGAATTTTAAGATATCCGCTTACAAAACTGTAAACCGGACTAATAAGTTGCAGAAACTACCATCCTGGAGCAGATACACACTACTATAAAAGTCAGGACAGGTTAACCCAAACAGTTAATACAACTATTATACCTTAATACCTAAGCGTTCCTGAAAGCCGGCATTGCCTTGCAGTCCTCCGGTATGTATGGCAATAATTTTACTGTTCTCCGGGAAAAAGCCTCTTTCAATCAGGTCATACAGCCCAAAAAACATCTTCCCGGTATAGACAGGCTCCAACGGAATGTTGTGCTGTTCCTGAAAGGTGCGCATGAACGCCAATAGCTCCGGTTTCACTTTCGCGTATCCTCCAAAATGATAATCCGTGATCAGTTTCCAATTAGGGTAGGCTTGCCCGTTGTAGGCTAAAACCAGTTGCTCAATTTCCTCCTTTAAAAAGCTTCCCCCTTTTAGTGCCGGAAAACCCAATACCTGCTGCTCACCTTGCTGGCCTGCAATTATGCCGGCCAGAGTACCACCAGTGCCAGATGCGCAACAGATGTAATCGTAGTCAATATTTATCTCCTCCGTTATTTCAGAACAACCTTTTACTGCTAAAGTGTTAGTGCCTCCCTCCGGTATAATGTATGGCTGCTCGAAGTGGGTTGCTAATTCATTCAGAAAAGTCGGCTCATTTTTTTGACGGTACCTTTCACGGGTAATGTAGTGCAGCTGCATGCCACAGGAAACGGCAAAGCTAAGTGTCGGATTAAGCGGCAAATGCTCCTCACCGCGAATCATGCCGATTGTTTTAAAGCCAAACTCCTTACCAGCTGCTGCTGTGGCAGCAATGTGGTTTGAATAAGCCCCCCCGAACGTTAGCAGCGTATCTTTTGACAAGTGGCCAGCCTCCTGCAGGTTATACTTAAGCTTACGCCACTTATTGCCAGATATATGTGGGTGCAACAAGTCTTCCCGCTTTACCCAAAGCGCTATTTTATGATCCGCTAGTAGCTGATCATGAACTTGTTGAAGAGGTGCTTCCATGTATTAAAAAGAAGCCCCAGCATTTAGCTGAGGCTCCTGTCTTTTATTGCAATGAGCCAGGTGCTCATTACTGGTTAATTTCTTCAGCTTATACTTTGGCAACAATCGGCTCCTCGGTTGGTTTCTTTTTAACGCTGTAAGCAACTACTCCGATTACAACAAGCAGTAAAAGGATTGAAGAGATCAACGAAATAGTATTACCAAGTGTGTAAGCTTTTGGAGCAAATTTAAATTCAATGGTGTGCTTTCCTGCCGGCACCTGCATGGCACGCAGGATATAATCGGCGCGGATGTGGTCTACAGGCTTACCATCCAGGTACGCCTGCCATCCATCAGCATAGTATATTTCAGAAAACACAACCAGCCCATCCTGCTGTGCCTCATACTCATACTTCAGGTCGTTTGGCTGATAAGATACTAACTCGATGTTGGCATTATCTGCAGAATAACTCTGCTTTTCAACCGGGAATTTAGTTACATCAATAACCGCTGTAGTACCAGCATCAA
The DNA here is from genome assembly GCF_051904785.1 of Pontibacter sp. MBLB2868. NCBI lineage: Bacteria > Pseudomonadati > Bacteroidota > Cytophagia > Cytophagales > Hymenobacteraceae > Pontibacter > Pontibacter sp. MBLB2868. The sequence continues at coordinate 3,601,776 of NZ_CP196710.1, forward strand.
ACATGGTAAGGGCATCCAACTCTTCATCCGGAGACTGCACCGGCTTAACCTCCTCAACAAACCAGGCATTGCCCAGTGCGCCTGGTACACGCTGCACCGGCTGCTGCGGATTGCCCGTAATGGCATAACGCGTGTTCAGCATACGGTAAACCTCCAGGTTGTTCTGAGAGATATGGCGATCTATCACGTCCTGGTAGCGTCGCAGCTTTGCACCATGGTAACCTCCTATTGATTTATGGAAATACGAGGTGCGGGCATCATTAAACGGGTTCGGAAGATAGATAACTCTATAGCTCAGGTCTTTGTCCTGCAGGATCATTTGGTCTGCCTGCGTAGGCTGGAAATGCGTTGCTACTACATCCCGCTGGAAATCTGCCTCGTTCAGGTAACGTTTGTCCACAGACCACAGATCTACCAGTATCAGCACACCTACACCGGCAATGGCAACGGTAGCTGAAACCTTATTTTTAACATATACATAAAGTAACCCTGCTGCCAGCACAATAAATATAAACGAACGGAAGGCATCAGAGCGCATCATACTTTCACGGTCTGCACGAATGGCATCTACCGGGAACTGCGCCTGCATTAACTGCTGGTCTGCGGCAGAAGTAAAGCTGAACGCACCGGCAAATAACCACACTAACAAACAGATACCTGCCGTTATTCCACCTGAGATCAGGAGTTTCTTGTCCAGGTCCTTAATAAGATCCCGCTCACGCAGCAGTTTCCAGAGAGCCAGTAAAGCCAGGAACGGAATAGTAATTTGAGCAATTACTAATGTCGAAGATACTGCTCTGAACTTATTGTATAGCGGGAAATAGTCGAACATGAAGTAGTTGAACGCTTCAAAGTTCTTACCCCAGGCCAACACAATAGAAAGGATCGTACCGGCAACCAACCAGCTCGTCCAGCGGCGGTCTACTATGAAAAGCCCCAGCACAAACAGGAAGATAATAATAGCACCAATATACACTGGTCCGCTCGTCATGGGCTGCGGCCCCCAATACATAGGCAAGCCCTGCTTTACAAGCTGCTCCGCCTGTACAGGTGGCGCGCCCATTTTTAGAAAAGCATTATAGGTTTCGGAATCTGTATCTAACGATGCGCTGCTGCTACCGCCATAAAAGTCGGGGATTAGCATGGTTATAGTTTCGCCAACACCATAGCTCCAGTTAAAGGCATAATCTCTGTCAAGGCCGCTGCCTACGTTCTCGCCACTATTGGGCTGCGTAAGCTCTGACTTACCACGAATACTATACTCACCGTACTCAGCGGTAGTATACAATCTGCCAAAATTCACCCCTACTGCCAGCACCGCCGCTACTGCTAATACCAGGCCTCGCTTTAATAACTCGGCAAAAGTGCCGTGCTTCACTGCATAGATGATCTCTACTATAGCAAACACCAGTATCAACAGGAGCATGTAATAGGTCATCTGCAGGTGATTGAAGTGCAGGTTCATGGTAAGGCCAACGGCAAATAACGCGGCCCCGATCCAAAGGTTCTTTCGCAGCGCATAGATCAGACCGGCCAGAACCATGGGTATATAGGCTATGGTAAGTGACTTTGTATTGTGCCCTGCTTCCAGGATAATAAAATTGTAAGTTGTAAACGAGAACGCCACTGCCCCTACAATTGCCAGCCACGAACTCATGCCCATAGCCACCAATAATATATAGGCACAGATCAGCGTGATGAAAATGTTACCTGCCAGTGCAGGCAAATCGAATGTAAGTATTTTGTGGATGTAGCCTGACCAGTCGCCGGGGAAGTGCGTGTTGATCAAGTAAGCAGGCATGCCACTGAACATGGAGTTCGTCCAGAGTGCCTCCTGGCCTGTCGCTTCACGGTAATCCTGAATTTCTTTGGCGCCGCCTTTAAATTGCAGGATGTCGTGCTGCGCAAGGCCTTTATCGCCAAATACCACTGGCGAGAAGTAAACCGCCGTCAGGACCAGGAAAATTGCTACTGCAATGATGTGAGGGAGCACATCACGCTTAAAGTCAAAGGGTGTTGTCATATCTTTCAAAAACCTCAAAATAGAGGTTGAAAGATAATAGTTTTATTTCACTTCTTCATAATCTACATACTCGCCGCCGTTGAAATCCTTTCGGTCAGACTGGTCAGGTACATAGTCTATCTTCACGCTGCCGTTGCTTTTGGAGTTAGGTTGGCTGTTATTCTGATGGAAATCCTGGTACTGGCGCTGTTGCTGTTTCATGTTGCTGTAAAAGAACGAACCATTGCGAAGGCTTTTTTTGACAAATAATGCTAAAAGCCATCTGAACAGGACAGGGGCAACCAGTCGTACAAAGTAAATAATAAGTATGGTGGTGAGGATGTATTTAATCATGCTAATGCTTTCTTAACAAAATAGTATACTGCAAAAACAGTACCTTATCTATTAAACAACTCCCTTGCCAAAACATTTTATCTGCCGTTTTGGCGGAGACGGTGCAAAGATAAGAAGTATACTTGGTTAATGCTTTGAAGAATGGCTTAGTTCCTTTGTTGTTTGTAGCAGAATTTTCTGGCTTCTTTGATGCCCTGTTAGCTGTTCGTGTAGGCAAATATTATAATGCCCGCCTTTTGGTTAATCTTTCCTGCTGCTTATGTTGGTAATTCTTATACTAAAAGGGTCCTTCCCTATTTCTGAGAAGAACCCTTTTAGTATAAAATATTAGTTTATCTCCCTTTTCCGAAACTCGCCTGTAAGCCAATAGATGGAATAAGCGTTAATCCGGAGTAGCTGTAAACGGATTTATTGAGAAGTTTATAGTCACCATAGTTCTGGTAGTAAACCGTGAGGGCTGGCACTATGTAGATGTACTTAATGCCGAACCTGGCATTCACAAAAAATCCGTAAGACCCGAAGCTGTTCTTCTCCATCAGCGGGTTGATTTCTTCTACTTCGCTACCATACTTTTTAAACAACCTGCCCGGCTCAAATCCATACTTGATAAACGTATGGTTGTAGACGGCACCAAAGGCAATACTTCCATTCTCTTCTTCCGGTCCGAAGGACTTGCTAAAGATAATCGGGATCGTAACATCTTTGCGTTTGGCCGTGAACTGCAACACAGGTTGCAGCTTATCCAGAAACAATCCGTCTATCCAATCAGAACTCTGCCCTGCATACTGCAAGCCTATGCTTCCGTACCAATCCCCCTGCCCAGGGGCTTCTGGTGTGCCAACAGGGCCAAGAAACTGGTATTGCGTATCAAATACGTGTACACCTGAAGCAAACTTATACCCCGCATCAAGGCGTGGCGCTATTCCATAACGGATGTAAAAGTCGAAGGTAGGCCCAACAGGGTCTAAAGCGTAAGCCAGAAGTGCCTTTGTTGCGGTTTCTACCTCATCATCATAAAACACGGTGTCTTTCTTAGCAATGGCATCAACGGCAGCTTTCGTAATATCGTCCAGTTGGCTAAGAGGCTCTGTTGCTATATTGCCGCCAAAGTTCACACCGGCCTTAAACTTGCCTGGTGCTGTTACCTTACCAGAGTTTATTACTGCGCGCGGAGCAGTACAGCTTACCAGCACGCCCATCATCATCAAAAAAAGCCAGGAGGCCATCTGAACTGTAGATACTTTATTGCGCATATGTTTCTATTTAAAATTTGTTCTATTGGACTAACAATTTATAGTATAAAAGATAAGATTCAAAGTTACTTGACGGGCGCTGCACTTCACTTATTCCCAATTATAAAACCTCCGATTTTCTAAGGTCTGTGCAATCAATTATCCGGCCACTTTATCATGGCACTTAAAATAAAAACAGGGGGCGCTCCATTTACTGAAGTGCCCCCTGTTTTTATGGTTATTTGTTAAGCTTACTTACTCAGGTATAAGTTACGCTCAGAGTATACTTTCACAAAATAATCATCCTGCAGGTCATCAATAAAATAGATCGCTTCTCCTGTAGACTTCATTTCCGGGCCAAGCTCTTTGTTCACTTCCGGAAACTTGTTGTAAGAGAACACCGGTACTTTAATGGCGTATCCGTGCTTATAAGGGTTGAATTCGAAATCCTTCACCTTCTTCTCTCCCAGCATGATCTTGGTAGCATAGTTGATGTATGGCTCACGGTATGCCTTGGCTATGAACGGGAACGTACGGGAGGCACGAGGGTTGGCCTCAATGATGTACACTGTCTCGTTCTTGATTGCAAACTGAATGTTGATCACCCCAACTGTCTGCAGCGCTACCGCTATTTTCCGGGTATGTTCTTCAATTTGCCTGATCACATTATCACTCAAGTCAAATGGAGGAAGCACTGCATAAGAGTCTCCGGAGTGGATGCCTGCTGGCTCGATATGCTCCATAATACCACAAATGTGCACATCCTCTCCGTCACAGATAGCATCTGCCTCGGCCTCAATGGCATTGTCCAGGAAGTGGTCCAGCAACACTTTATTGCCCGGATGGTCTTTGAGCAGGTCAATCACGTGGGCCTCCAGCTCTTTCTCGTTAATCACGATCTTCATGTTCTGGCCACCCAGTACGTAGCTAGGGCGTACCAGCAGCGGAAACTTCAGTTCTTTGCTAAGCTCCAGTGCTTCTTCGGCTGTTTCGATAACTGCAAAAGGAGGATAAGGAATGCTCAGGTCACGGAGTAACGTTGAGAATGAACCACGATCTTCGGCAAGGTCAAGGGCCTGGTAGCTGGTACCGAATATTTTTACACCATAGCGGTCTAGCTTCTGGGCAAGTTTCAGCGCTGTTTGTCCACCCAACTGTACTATAACCCCTTCTGGCTTCTCGTGTAGGATGATCTCATAAATATGCTCCCAGAATACCGGCTCAAAGTATAACTTATCCGAAATATCAAAGTCAGTAGACACTGTTTCGGGATTACAGTTGATCATGATGGTTTCGTAGCCGCACTCTTTTGCCGCCAGTACACCATGCACGCAGCTGTAGTCGAACTCAATTCCCTGCCCGATCCGGTTAGGGCCAGAGCCTAGCACAACAACTTTTTTCTTATCGGTTACAATGCTCTCATTCTCGCCGTCGAAAGTGCTGTAGTAGTATGGCGTGGTGGCTTCAAACTCTGCCGCGCAGGTATCCACCATTTTATACACACGCTTGATGCCTAACTCTTGGCGTACATTAAATACTTCGCTTTCCAGGCAACGCAGCAAGTGCGCGATCTGCCGGTCTGCATACCCTTTTACTTTTGCCTCACGCAGCAGATCTGCTGGAATAGTATCCAGGCTATACTTTTCAATTTCTTTCTCCATCACGTCCAGCTCCTCAATCTGAGCCAGGAACCATGGATCTATCTTGGTGATCTTCTGAATAGTGCTGGTCGGGATACCGATGCGCATGGCATCTTTTATACTGAACAAGCGGTTCCAGCTCGGGTTAGACAGGCTATAGATCAGTTCATCGTAATTAGTCTTTTCTTTACCGTCTGCGCCAATACCGTTTCGTTTAATTTCCAAACTCTGGCAAGCCTTCTGCAGCGCTTCCTGAAACGTACGCCCAATGCCCATTACCTCACCCACAGATTTCATCTGCAGGCCTAGTTTACGGTCAACACCCGGGAACTTATCAAAATTCCAGCGCGGTATCTTTACGATCACGTAGTCCAGTGCCGGTTCAAAATAAGCCGATGTTGTTTTGGTGATGGCGTTTTTAAGTTCATCCAGGTTATAACCGATAGCCAGCTTGGCAGCTATTTTGGCAATAGGATAGCCTGTTGCTTTAGAAGCCAGTGCTGATGAGCGGGAAACGCGCGGGTTGATCTCAATGGCGATGATGGTATCATCTTCCGGGTTAACAGAGAACTGCACGTTACAGCCACCGGCAAACTGCCCGATTCCATTCATCATCTTAATAGCAAGGTCGCGCATTTGCTGATAGATGGTGTCAGGAAGTGTCATGGCCGGAGCTACCGTAATGGAGTCACCGGTATGGATACCCATAGGGTCAAAGTTCTCGATAGAGCATATGATGATGATGTTACCGACATTGTCGCGCAGCAACTCCAGTTCATACTCTTTCCAGCCCATGATGCTTTGCTCAACCAATACCTCGTGCGTAGGCGAAGCATGCAGACCACGGGTCAGCGCTGCATCGAACTCTTCAGGGGTGTTCACAAAACCGCCCCCGGTGCCGCCAAGCGTAAACGATGGCCTGATCACTAACGGGAAACCGATCTCTTGCGCAATTTCTTTTCCTTCCAGAAAAGAGGTAGCCGTCTCGCCTTTGCAAACGTTAACGCCTAGCTCTATCATTTTCAGTCGGAATTCTTCCCGGTCCTCTGTCGTTTCGATGGCTTTTATATCCACCCCAATCATACGGACACCGTACTTTTCCCAAACACCTGCCTTATCACAATCGATGGCCAGGTTTAAAGCGGTTTGCCCGCCCATAGTTGGCAGTACAGCATCAATCTTATGCTTCTCTAATATCTCGATAATATATTTCTTCTCCAGCGGTTTCAGGTACACATGATCTGCCGTTACAGGGTCAGTCATGATGGTAGCCGGATTAGAGTTGATCAGTATTACCTCAATCCCCTCTTCGCGCAGAGAGCGGGCGGCCTGAGAGCCGGAGTAATCAAATTCACAGGCCTGGCCGATAACAATTGGGCCGGAGCCGATAATAAGAACAGATTTAATGCTGGTGTCTTTAGGCATGGTGTGGTATGTATAAATTGCCCAAAGTTAGCGCAAAATGTTGGGGCAGGCAAAAGTAAAATCCACTACTTGGCAACTTATTGCCGCAGAAAGCTGCAAAGCGGCCATTATTGCCTGATTTATTTTCTTAAAACTAATTAAAAACTAAACCCAGGGGCAGCTTAAGCGGGTAAACATTCGCGCTGTAATCCGTAAACTAAAGTAAGATAACTAAGAAATGAACATGGAAACACCTAAAGAAGACGACATTATTACTAACGCTGATGAGAGCAAGCGCTTACCCGATGAAAATCCTGAACCATTATTGGGTACCAAAAAGAAAGAGGTTGACATAATGGATGGTGAGTATGAGGGTAAAGAAGAGGCTGGTAATGTAGCAGCAAAAAAAGAAGAAGACACGCGTAAGCTGGACGGCAGCAACGCCAACAACCTTCGTACAAAATAATCAATTATCTGAATGACAGCTATTGCTGCCCCGTCTGCGTTTTGGCTCTGCAGATGGGGCAGTTTTTTATGTAATAACCGGGTATTGCTATGAAGTATAAAAAACATACTTCCTGTGTTAAAAAAACAATAGTTATTAATGTAAAATTAAGAGGTTAAAACTTTGATATTTAGAGATTAATCTTTATAATTACCTAATGTAACACCCACCCAAAGCCCGACCGTATATGATCTGTTTCGACTCTGAATACCTACATGTAGAGCTTTACGAAACTCCAAATGTGTTAGTAACACAGTGGTACGGGAAGTGCACCAGCCAACAATACCGGGAGGCACTGCTAAGATTCAACTCTTATGTAAGACTTTACGATGTACATTTTGCTATTGCTGACAGGCGCTCACTGCCTGCATTGCCCCAAAATGACCTGGAGTGGACTGTGAATGTATTCTTACCTCTTTTCCGAAAGCTGCCGTTAAAGCGTTTTGCTGTGCTCAACTCTTTTGATGAAGCTGCCGAGCAGGTGCTACCTAACTTCCTGAATAACGAAGATTATCCTCTGCCTTTCGAGGCCAAAGCCTTCGATGATCTGACGTCGGCTTACGACTGGCTGGTTGGGGTAAAGGCAAAATAGATTTATATTGCCCCTCATTCGTTAGTCAGAATTTGCATGCAGTATGCTTTACGCACTTCTTAAATTAATCTATAGAGCTGGGTTATGGGTTTTCTTCAGGAAATTTGAAGTTATTAACCGCAATTTCGTTCCTGCAAAAGGCCCCCTCTTAATCGTATCCAACCATCCTAATACTTTTATGGATCCTATTGTAACAGCCTCGCTGTTGCACAAGCCCGTATTTTTTATCGCTAAAAGCACTGTGTTCGGATCAAAATTCCAGAATTGGATGCTCCGCCAGATGCACCTCATACCTATACACCGCCGGGAGGATAACCCGGACCAGAACATTGATAATGCCGAAGCATTTGCAGCCAGTTTTCTGGCTTTGAACCAAGGGAAAGCGCTCCTCATTTTCCCGGAAGGGAACAGCTTTAACCAGCGCCGGTTACGCAAGATAAAAACAGGAACTGCACGAATTGCCCTAGGTGCCGAAGGAGCACAGCCTCAACCGCTGGGAATAAATATATTACCCGTAGGGCTTAATTATTCCGCCTCTACCCGGTTCCGCAGCAACTTGTTAGTGAATATTGGTAAACCTATCGCCGTAGCAGACTACCTAGCACACTACCGGCAGGACCAGAAAGAGGCAGTACTTGCCCTGACCGAAGAAATAAGGCAACGAATGGAAAACCTGATCATTCACACGCATACTGAAGAAGAGGATGAACTGGCAAAGCAGGTAGAGATCTTGTATAAAGGCAGGTTAGCCACTGTTGCCTCATCAGGTGCCACCAACTATGAGTATGATTTTAAAATTACGAAGGCCATTGTAAAGAGCATCTCCTATTTCGGCCAGACGGCACCGGCAAGGGTGGTGCATCTTAAGCAGGGCATTAACAGTTATATGTTGCAACTAAAGCGACTTCGGCTTCAGGATGCAGTACTGGGAAAAGGTGAGGACATTGTGGTCAGGCAAAGTATACTTGGCTTGCTTTACCTGGTGCTCGGAATGCCTTTATACCTCTATGGTTTGGTGCATAATTATCTCCCTTACATCATTCCCGCAAAAATAGCACGTGCTATAACCAAAGAGGAAGAATGGTATGCGCCGATCATGCTTACCGCAGGCATTTTTTCTTTCCCGGTCTTTTATTTTCTTGAAGTATGGCTGGCGTGGCACCTACTGGACTTGGAGCCCCAGTGGCTCATTTTATACTTCCTTAGCCTCCCTGCCAGCGGATTTTTCACCTTACACTACTGGAGCAGGCTGCTCCACACACAAGAGCACTGGCTGTTACTAAGGCTATTTTTTAAGAGGAACAACCTGGTAGCGCAGCTGCGGGAGCAACGTAAACTTATTATAAATGAGCTGGAGCAGGCTAGGCAGGATTACCTTCAGGAACGCGCACGGTACAGCGGTAAATATTAAATACCTTATCAAATTCCTAAGTGGCCCGTAAAACAGTATCTAACCAAAATTCGAAATTATGAAAAGAACATATGCCATGATGCTTTCTGGAGCTTTATTCTTAAGCTTAAGCCTTTATAGTTGCGGAACTGATAACACAACCGGAGTGGATACTGAAACGACGGAAAATGAAGTGGACGGAAGACTTAACGATGAGGACGAGGGCATGATCGAAGAACAGGCTACCCCGCTGGACACGACAGAGAACATGGGTACAGAAACAGATACTAACGAAATAGAGATGTAAAATATATCCTCCTCAAGCTACTGGCAAATTGTTCATACTTGTTTTCAGCAGTTTGAGGAGGGTATGGTTACTTAGTCAGCATCATCGCTGAGAGCGGCCCCAACAGCCGCCGCCACCAGGCCTCCCAGCAAGTAGTAACCGACAGTCATTGCCTGCGTTTTGGTTGTTTTATTACTTGGCTCCTCTCCCAAACCTAAAGGGCCCGGTAAAAGAACAGCACCTGCTCCAGCCGCAGCTCCTAACAAAGCCCCACGCCACCAGGCACTTTTCCCGGTTCCGGCCAAACTATAGTACAAGGAGTTTGACACCACATCACCGGCCAACGACCAGTTATGAAGTTCTTCTCTATCCCTTGGTGGCTCTTCTCCTGCTTCTTGCATCAGTTTTGAGATTGAGCGCATCCCCAGCACATCCATGCGTGGGGCATCCGGCACTACTCTCCGCAGCGTTTCATGCACCAGCGTTAACACACAGGCACCTGCTACTCCGCCTGCCATTGCTTTCAATATATCGTTCATAGTTTTATATTTTGAGTTAAGGTACTTACTGCTGTATAGCTAAATATTTTCGAGAAGGTTGTAAACGGCTTAGGATATAACTCTGATCAGGTCTGCCTGAACAGCGTCTTTGCCTACTTTGCGTTCCTCTACAGGGCTGTCAAATACAACCAAAACATGCTTCTCATCAAAAAAGGCAAGCCCTTCGCCTTTGTCTTTACCGGTGTTCTCACCGGTTCCGTGTGGTACTTCACCAATCCGTTCCAACTCATTATTATGCAGCAACTGTTCTTTTTCCTGCTTCACGGCATTGGGCCAGCGGTAAATAGCAATTACTCCGTCCAGATCCATTGTTGGGCCGGCGAGCAGGTACATATCATCTCCAAATACCCGCAGCTCCCTGATCCCTTTGCCACGCAGATTCAAAAAATGCTTTCGGTAAAGGCGTCCGTTCCCCAACTCTTTCAGGTGCAGCTTCCCTTTTTTATCTTCTTCCGGCTCTACTTCCAGCACAACTGCCCAACCCCGTAACACTGGTCCTCGCAAACCAATGAACAGGCGATTTCCAAATACGGCAAGGCCTTCTACATCAAACCCATTATCTTTTCCGGGAATGGTCATGAAAGGTGCTAAGTGCTCATCCTTTAGCAGTATTTCTGATAAAATGCTGCTGGTTTTATCGCCATGCAGCTGGGCTGCTCTGAGAAGACGGCCTTCCTGCTCCGGGTCTTCTACCTCCTTGTAGAGCGTAAACTGGCCCGACTCCTTATCCTGTATCATAGGAATACGAGCCAATAAGTATCTGTTCGCATCATTTTTTATGTCCGCCAGCTGCTTTATCTGTTTTTGGATGCTCGCATGGCGCTTTGGTTTCTTCCGCTTTAAACTATGCGAGCCCATGATCCACATATACCCGTTTGCCGCACCCATTCCCTCAATGTCCACCTCACTTTGCTCTTGCCCCGGCAAGTCAAGATAATCGCTCAGCCTGAAAGACGCGTGCTGTGCAAAGGTGCCCTTTGCAGTAAGTGTGAGCCTCTCCACAGCAGTACGTTCATCGCAGCTAAGCCACAGGTTATCCCCGGTGCGCAAGGCTGTGGAGAGGCCATCACGCACATGTTTCCCATCAGGGGTAAGACTTATTTTATGGTCGAATTCAAGAGTGATCTTAGTTGTCATGCTACCTTATGTAAACCTGTTACCTGGTATGGTACGTCAGGATTTGAAATGCCATACGCCAAAGCCTGTTTCTTTACATGCCTATACGCCAAAAAAAAGAGCCGGACAATCTGCCCGGCTCTCTATTTCTTATGCTAATGTGGTTCTTATTTTACGCGTGCGTCAATGCTAGACGATCCGGAGTTGCCGAATTTCCGGCTATGTTTCTCTGACTTGATCTTATCCTTGGCTGACGAAGCAAGCGAACCTGCCTGGTTCTTGATCTTATTTTTATTTTTAGAGCCTAATGCTAACCAACCTGCACCAAGAGCCAGCAACGAACCACCAACAACTTTCTGTGTTGTGCTTAGGTTACTTACTTTCTGCGCAGTGGCGCTGCCAAACTGCTGTAGTTTATCCTGAATGTTTTTTAAACCACCCTGACCTGTAGTACCCTGCTGGTTGCTACGGCCCTGCATGTTGCTAGATTTAGAACTACTGCTCTGCATGTTTGAGCTTTGGTTGCTCGTAGAACTTGAAGAGCTTTGCGGATTTAAATTTGTATTTGACTGAGGCTGCGAGTTTTTATTATTCTGATTATTTTCCATAGTATCGATTACTTTAATTAAATTTATTTTAGCACGAATAATCACTGAATGTGAAAGGTGCTAGGTTTATTTTATCGCGAAACAGGAGGCTAGGGTTGCGCAATGTTCACTATTTCTGCAAGCCGGAAGTATAAATAATTTGTTATAACTAAATATACCCTATATTCCATATTGCAATTATTTGCCTTTGGATCGGTATAAAAAAGTGCAATAAAACTCAGCTACTGCTGCATTGCCCTTAACCTTGTGAGAGCTTCCTGAGTTTTCTCCCATTCCCCCTCGTCCTCCTTCTGAAAATTGGGGGCTTTTTCATCTTTGTAGAATTGCAGCAGATGGCGTCTCAGGTCTGGCGGGATATTCTCAAAATCTGCATCCGACAGCTTATGCAGTAACTTTGCGTATGCCTCGTCGGCAGGTTTGTATTGCCCAGAAACCGTTGGTTTACCGGTATCCAGCTGCAGGTTTTTCAAGTTGCTTTGCCTGTTTGAGTACAGCTGCTTTAGATTAGCCATATAATGGTCAAGGGTGCTGTTAAAGCTTTTCATGAAAAGCTCTTCTGCTGCCGGGCCTGGGGGCACAAAGGCCAGCGGCCGTAAGGGCCCTACTTTAGGCAGCAGCTTTATGATCCAGGCAGTGAAGCGGGCAAAAATATTAGGTCTGTCAAAGGTAGTACCCCATTCTTTCTTGTATTCAGACATGCGCATACTGTACATGAACTTTCGCTGCGTAAGTCCTGGCTTCGATTTTTGTATCTCATCTTTCTTTGCCTGCCAGGCCGCTTTTGTAAGGTCTGGCATCAGACCCTTAATTGTATAGCGATAGGAGCCAACTGCCAACGGAAGACTTACAAAAACGTCTTTCAGTTCCAAGCCATACGTTTTCAGAAAAGCTTCCTTAAGGAGATCAGGGGCTACCTCAAATCCTATAAAGTCTTTATAAGCTTCCGGAGCATAGTTGCCCCTGGCAACCTGCAGCACATCAAACCCAAACTCTGTTTTAATATGTGAAACGGGGTCATCGGCATAGGTTACTGTTTCCCCGAATTTCTGTTTTACTTTTGGGTACACCAGCGGCACAGCCTGGTTGGTACCGATTGGATGTCCGTAGTTATCGGCATTGTAATGTGCCAGGGTACCCAGTGCAAAAGCATACTCATCCAGTGTTTCGGAAGAACTGATCAGGTTTTCTACAAAGTCCCCGCTGCGCACATAGTGCAAAAGGTCTGTAAAAAATACGCTCCCGAAAGGGAAGTACCCCATGTCCTGTAAAATAGAGCCGCCGTAGGCAAAGGCATGAGCTTTCTTCAATTCTGCTTCAGTGGCATTTGGGTAGCGGCGCAAAAGCAGCGGCTTCAGGCCTTTTTCCCAACTGGCATCTACTACTGCCTGGTGCGAGAGCACTCCATAAGCAGAAGCCGGCATGGCACTTATAAAAAAAATAAATAGTAAGAGGGCGAAGCAGCAAAAGCTGTGGTATAACTTGCGTTTCATAACACAGGGAATACGAGAAAAATCAAAAAAGGTGCTTTTTAGATGCTGTCATCATCAAAGGGCATCTTATTTTTACGGTACATCATTACCTCTACCAAACTCACACCTACTAAAAGCCATAGCAGCCCCAGCAAGTAACCAGCTAACACATCTGACAGGTAGTGCACACCCAGGTAGATCCTGCTAAACCCAACCAGGAAGATGAGTATAACAGAAAGCCAAATCGTAAGATTCTGGTAAGCATTTTTGTTGTAATGCCTGTAAAGAAAATAAGCTAATAAGCCATATAGGGCCAGAGCAGTGGTTGCATGCCCACTCGGGAAGGAGAAATGCTCTACCTGATAATAAGCAACATCAGAAGGACGTGCACGGCTGATAAACGTTTTCCCGTACCTCACTGAAATACCCAAACCGCCCATAACAAGCCAGAAAGCAACCAGCGCCACAAACCGCCTCCTGTACAGGAACACAACCGACACCAATGCCCCAACTATAAAAACAGTTATCTGCTCCCCCAGGTAAGAAATGGCATATAAGAACTGGCTCAGCCAGGGGGATCTGAAGTTGTAAAGAAAAACTGTGAACTTCTTGTCCAGGATCACGATCCACTCCGAGTCGATCACGCTTTCCGTTAGCTCAGATAGGAGCATGATGTTTATCCAGATTACTGCTACAATTAAAGTGAGTGGCAGCCCTACAAAAGTTTTTGGGTGAAACCTGTTACTGATAAAAGACGCTATGCCGGGGTGCTTTTGCTGGAAGTGCCGGACGACTGGCCAGTGCAGAAACCAGCGCTTGGTTTTTCTTACATGATGCGAGAGCAGGTTCTTCATAGCATTTTACAATGATGAATATATACGCAGGTCTCCCTGTTTGTTTGCCAGCACTCTATTTGCCTGCATAATTCCCTGTGTTCACTTTTAAAAGCCGCTTTTAGTAAAACTATCCTTCTCTAACCAAAGTACATATTTAGTATGAAGGGTATAGAAAAAGTGTTTGATAAGATAATGCTGGCAACTGGAATTCTTTTGCTAACACTATTTTTCATGCAATTCCCCGCAGCTCCTTCACCAGACGATCAGCACTACGCCTCCTACACATCACCAAGCGAAGAGACAAATTCTACCTCAAAATGGACATATCTGAAACCTGACAAAGCGCTTTCACCCCGCGAAGTGATCAGGATACAGCTTCGCGCTTTACAGCAAAATGACCGTCAGGATAGTGGCATCATCACTGTTTTCAATTTTTCATCACCCAGAAACAGGATGCATCTTGGTCCGCTTAATCACTTTAGGCTTATGGTTCGCAATCCTGCCTATAGCCCCATGTTAAACTTCAAAAGCTTTAAGTTGGGGCAGTTAGTTGTTACAGGAAATACCGCGTACCAACTGGCAGTGATCAACGGCAGAGATGGCCATGAAGAAGTATTTTTATTTATACTAGCCAAGCAACGAAAGGGCAAGTACAAAGGCTGCTGGATGACAGAAGGAATTGCACGAATGGACCAGAACAGGCAGACAAGCCTGACCTAGGTTAAGTAGTAGCAGCATCTTGTTTTACGCACCATAAACATGGCGCGCACACCTCTTTTTGAATCTACGCTTTACAGGTCCAGCTCCATTTTTATGTCAGCCCGTTCATAGATGCTCGGTGGCATGGGCACCTCAACAAAACCAAGCCTGCGGTACAGGTTAAGGGCCGTTTCAAGTCGTCTGTTTGATACCAGGTATAGTTTCTTTGCCCCAGCACGCCGGGCTCTGTCTATTGCCGCTTCTCCTAGCATCTTACCAATTTTCATGCCCTGCATTTTAGGGGCAACAGCCATTTTGGCCAACTCAAACACACCTTCTTCCTCATAAAGCAGGGCACAGGTACCAACAGGCTCCCCGTTAAAAAGCGCCATCAGTATATAGCCGCCTTTGTTTATGATGTACCCTTGCGGGTCGGTTAAAGACTTCGTGTCGGCATCTTCCATTACAAAATATTTAGATATCCATTCATGGTTAAGGTCGTAAAAAGCCTTTGCATAGAACATGTTGAAATCTACGATCTGAATTGCCGAAGGTGTATTGTAATGTTGTGCCATAACGCGTTTGTTAAATATGCTGCTGCAAATTTAAAACTCTATTTTATACTTATAAACCTGTAGAGTGCCTTTTAAAATTGATCAGGAAAGTAAATCATTTTTCTTCGTTGCACTGCATCGTTTCTATAGCCATACCTGTATCTTCAACAAACATAAAACATGATGGGCTCAACTGTTCCGCTCTGGCTGCAACTGTCTTATACTTTATTTGTGGTGGTGCTTGTGCCTGTGTATTGGGTAAAGTATAAACCTGCCAACTTTCTTTGGTTCTCAGATATCGCCCTGTTCGCCATCGGCATATCGCTATGGACGGAGAGCAGGATGCTGGTAAGTATGATCGCTGTGGGCGTACTGGGCCTGGAGATCATTTGGAACATTGATTATTTTGGAAGGCTCATCAGGCAAAAGCCATTACTGGGACTAAGCGATTATATGTTTGACAGTAGCAAGAGTCTTTTCCTGCGCGGGCTCTCTCTTTTCCATGTGTTTCTACCTGCCCTTGTTATTTGGCTGCTACTGGAATGGGGCTACAACCCAAAGGCAATATACTGGCAAACGCTTCTGACCTGGGTCGTACTCCCTATTGTGTACCTTTTCACAGATCCAAAAGAAAATATTAACTGGGTTTTTGGACCGGGCAATAACCCTCAGACCCGAATCCCCGAAAGCCTATACTTCTGGATCGTGATGCTGTTCTTCCCATTGTTTGTCTTCCTGCCTTCTCACCTCCTGCTAACATGGCTGTTTCAGTAGCATTTAAACAAAAAGGTGAGCTGTTACACTCACCTTTTCCACTATCCATCTTAGTTGCGTTACATCTGGGCGATAGTAGCATCCGGCACTTTCACCTTTTCATTTTTTGAAAGGCCAGACACGATCTCAATATTTATTCCATCAGACAGACCGGTTTTTACCATACGTTTCTCAAAAGTCTGCGGCGACTTTTCCACCTCCACATAAGGCTGTTCCTTCTCAAACTTCAGCATACTCTCCTTGATCGCCAGCACCTGATCCCGCTTATCCAGCACAATATCAGCGTTGGCGCTGTAGCCCGCCCTGATAAAATCTTTATCGTTAAGCACTACCTGTGCCCGTATCGGGAATTTTATAGAACCTTCTTCCAATACGCCTTTTGGGGCAATATATTCCAGTTTGGCATTAAATACACGCCCTTCTATAGCCCCGATAGTCAGGAGCAGGGCCATGTTTTCACGCAACTTACCTACCTCCGACTCATCGATCTTACCCTCAAACACCAGGCTACGCATATCTGCCACTGTGGCAATGGTAGTACCCTCATTAAAGTTGTTGCGTTCGATGATGGAAGTACCCACCTTTACAGGCACGTCCAGCAGCATTCCGTCTATGGTAGAATATACCAGATTAGATGCCTGTCCACTTTTACGGGAGGCTCCTTCACGGACAAGTAACAGGTTACTTTCCGCAGCCTGCATGGCTTCACGTTTCAGATTATAGTCGGCTTTATACTTCTGGTACTCCTGCTCCGGAATTACCTTCTGCTCATACAGCTGTTCATAACGGGCGAGTTCGCGCTTTGCCTCGTTAAAATTCAGTTTAGCTGTTTCAAGTTGTGTTTCGGCATTGTTCACGCTTACCATGTTGGGCACTATTCGTATTTTAGCTAAAAGCTGCCCTTTCTTCACAACCTGGCCTGCCTCCACGTGCAGTTCCTCCACTATGCCCGATACCTGCGATTTTACCTGCACCTCCTTGCGCGGTACAATAGAACCTGTGGCAACTGTTTTTTTCACAATGTCGGCCTTAAAGGGAGTCTCTGTTTTATACACCACCGGATCAGTATTGGCTTTGTTGTAAAAGTAGTAGCCCAGCCAAACCGAAAGACCCAGGAAAATGATAATGAATAAGCCTAGAAAAACCTTTTTCATAATGGAAGTATAGTTTAAGTCTTTAATTCTTTTTTAATTATTCATCGCGTAACGCCACTACCGGATTTACTCGTGCGGCTTTAGTAGCAGGTATCAGACCCGCCAGAGCACCGGTTAACACAAGCAGTATAGTAGCAGAAAGTGCAATGCCTAAGTTAACCTCCGGAACACCGAAGTACCCCGCCTGCACATCAAACTTGCGCATAAAGTATTCTATAATGGCAATTATACCAGTACCTGCCAGCAAACCGGTATATCCTGCCAAACCGGTTATTACAACAGACTCTTGTATGATCAGGCTGATAATAGACCAGGGAGTGGCACCAAGCGCTTTACGAACCCCGATCTCCTTTGTCCGCTCCTTCACCACGATCAGCATAATATTACCCACCCCAATAATTCCGGCGAAGATGGTGCCTATACTTACCAACCAGCTAAAGCCCGCTATACCGGTAAACAAGCCCTGTATGTCCTGAAACTCTTTTTCTATGTTCGCAGAACCAAAAGCTTTCAAATCATCCGGCGCCACATTATGTCGTTTCATCAGTAAGGCTTTAACTTTATCTTCTATCACAGCGGCAGGCACACCTGCCACTGGTGTCATGGCCAGCGAACCTACCTGGTTTGGCTGGTTAAATGTTTGCTGCAGGGAAGTATTTGGCAGGTAGATGATCTTGGAGTCTTCTACAATGTCCTCGCCCTTACCAACAGGCTCAAAAGTACCCACTACCTGGAAGTAGCTGCCTTTTATGTTGATGTACTTCCCGATAGGATCTATGTCCTTAAACAGCAGCTCCAGCGTTCTCGGCCCCACAACTGCTACCTTCCGGCGCTCAATAATATCCTTTTGATTGATAAATCTGCCGGTCATTACTTTAGTTGGCCTTACCTGTAGCATTTCGGGTGTTTCTCCACGCACGGTAAAAGCGGCACTTTTTGTCTGGTAGTTAACTGCAAAGTCTCCGTTAAGCTGGTTGTTCGGCGCAATAACGGCTACCTCCGGCACATTGGCCCGTATGGCGGCCACGTCGTCGTTCGTCATCTGGATAAACCTGCCCGCCTTCAGCCCCATATAGGGAACGCTGGTACGCTGGGTCCAGATAAAGACAGCATTTTTTGCAATGTTAAACTCGCCTACGATGCCGTTCTCAAGGCCCTTGCCTGCCCCAAGCAACACCACCAGCATAAAAATGCCCCAGAACACGCCAAAAGCAGTCAATGCTGTACGAAGCTTGTGCTTCTTTACAGTATTGTAGATCTCAGTCCATTTATCGATGTCTATCATGGCTCTCAGGTTAATCAGCGCGTAACGCTTCTATAGGTTTAATGCGGGCAGCCTTTAAGGCCGGCATAAGGCCAGCCAAAGCACCGGATATAACTAACACCAACGTTGCCGACAGCGCTACTCCCGGATCTACCTCCGGGTTGGCAAAGAAAGGCATTTCTGCCCCCGACGACTCCATGGCATATTCCATCAAGGCAAGTAGCCCCGTGCCTGCCAACAGCCCCATGTAACCTGACACGCCGGTGATCACGATGGATTCCTGAAGTATAAGGCTGACGATAGAAGCCGGAGTGGCCCCCAAGGCTTTTCTAACACCGATCTCACGGGTCCGCTCTTTTACAATGATGAGCATAATGTTACTTACACCAACAATACCGGCTATGAGTGTGCCTATACCTACAATCCAGACAAAAATGCGGATACCGCTAAATAGGCCCATTACCTTCAGAAACTCTGCTTCTGTGTTTTCTATCCCCAGGGCCATGTCATCGTTTTCGGCAAATTTATGCCGCTGCGCCAACAGCACACGTAAGCGGTCTTCCATCTCTTTGGCGGGCACACCGTCCTGGGCTGTCAGGACCATCATCTGCACCTGGTTTGGCTGATTAAAAGCACTTTGTGTTGTTGAGAAAGGAATGTAGGCACGCTCCTCTCGTCGGGCACCGTTATTGCCACCGGTCTTAAAAGTGCCAACAACTTTAAAATAAATGCCGCGAATATTAACGTATTCGCCAATTGGGTCCTGCTCCCCAAATATCACTTTGGCAGCCTGCTCTCCAAGCACAACTACCTTCCGCTTCTCCATCTCATCGTTCTCGTTCAGCAGGCGGCCACGGAAAGCAGTCTCCCCGTTCATAAGCATAAAATCCGGCTCCGCGCCAAAAACCTGGAAAGAGCCGTTTTGCTTTTTATAGTTGATCGTGTACTCGCCAAACACGCGGTTGCGGGGGGCCACCATGTTCAGGTTCTGTACTTCCCTGTCAATTACTTTCAGGTCTTCATTCGTTAGCGTTATTTCTCGACCAGGACTCATTCCCTTATGGGCCAGCGCAGTTTTACCGCTCCATATGTAGATACTGTTCTTGGCCCCGTTACCAAAGCGGTTGATCACGCCGTTTTCCAGGCCCTTGCCTGCCCCAAGCAGCAGCACCAGCATAAATATACCCCAGAACACGCCAAAGGCCGTCAGGAACGTCCGCAGTTTGTTCTTCTGCATCGTTGCCAATATTTCCTGCCATTTGTCTAAATCGAACATGTATATAGCGGTTACTGATTGAGGTTTGATTTTAACTGCTGCCTTATCGTGTTACCGTGCGACCTCTCTGGCAGATACGTTGCCGGCAGTCTCTTGCAGGCCATGGTCATCATTCACGATCAAGCCATCTTTCAACCGGATAATACGGTGTGTCTGATCTGCGATATCGTTCTCGTGGGTCACGATCATTACTGTCATACCCTTGCTGTTTACATCCTTAAAAATGTCCATTACCTCATAAGATGTCTGGGTATCAAGCGCACCGGTTGGTTCATCGGCAAGTATCAGCTTGGGTTGCGAAATAAGGGCCCTGGCTATGGCTACTCGCTGTTTCTGCCCCCCAGACATCTCTTTTGGAGAGTGTTCCGCCCAATCTTTCAGCCCTACCATGTCCAGGTACTCCAGTGCCAGTTTGTTGCGCTCTTTGCGGCTTACTTTCTGGTAATAGAGTGGCAGCGCCACGTTCTCCATCGCATTTTTAAACGAGAGCAGGTTAAATGACTGAAATACAAAACCCAGAAACTTGTTGCGGTAATAGGCAGCCTTGGTAGCAGAGAGGTTCTTAATAGAGGTACCAGCCAAGTTATATTCCCCGGTTTCATAGTCATCGAGTATACCCAATATGTTTAGCAGCGTGGATTTACCCGAACCTGATGAACCCATAATAGACACAAACTCACCTTCCCGCACATGCATATCTATGCCCTTCAGCACATGCAACTTATTCTGACCCACGGCATAGTATTTATGTATGTTGTTTAGCTTGATCATAGTTTATGTTTTACCGGAGATATTTTATTCTTTTACGGTAGTTTGCTATACAAGGTACTATTCAATTTGCTATTTCCTTATAAGTTTATACTTACCGGGACTTTTTATCGACTTATGCCACCTCTCTTTCTACTAACTTGCCCCAATTTTACGAGATGCCTTGCCGGAGCAAACCCTAATCCGTTCTGTTCATGATCTATAGATGCATATAACTGAACCTTAGTTGCTTTACCCGAAAAATAATTTGACAACCCAAAGCAAGGCCCCTTAAGTACAAGTTAAAAGATCATGACAGTGAGACCATGTTTTCTTCTGACCTCCCAAAGCCGGTACTTTTCCACCCCCTTAAGCACCACCTGGGGCACATTGTAGCCTACATGAAGGCTAACAGGTCAAGCGCTGTACCTGATATACAGCAAGACCTGCTCACGTTAGGCACATCACAACTAGACCTGTATTGTGGCCCACTTACGCCGCTTCAGATAGCACAGGAGACAATAGATCATTTGGAGAAGCGGGACCTGCTTCAGCCTGAGAAATTCAGCGAGTACTTATCGCTCACAGACAACCACTACCGCTGCATTACATTATCAGATTCAACAGATTGGGTACTGAGATGGGGAGTGATAGAAGGCAGGTATGTGCACCTGCACCCAGCGCGCTATGCGCCACATACTATTCGGGTAAAGGCGGCAGCTATCAAAACAGCTATCGCAGCTATTATGGCATCTTGGCGTCTGCAAACCTCGGAAATAGATGCTAAAGTCATAAACAATGCACGCAAGGAATGGCTAAGGCTTGCTCCTATTAAAAAAATAAGTCCCACAGAAGGAGTAGGTAAGATATTAGGGCTGCTGCTGCAAAAGACATAAAAAAACCGGGACCGCCAGTCAAGGCAGCCCCGGTCTTTTTATGAGTGCTGAGTTTTACCTGTTCATTTGCTGCAGGCTGGCAAGCGACACCTGCTTATTATTGAGCTTGGTATATTTAAAGTCGTCGCCCCCATTAAAGCTGGCACCTTGCACATTAAAGCTATCAGAAATTTGAGCATACTTGAAATTGGCGATGCCATTAAATTCCGCTTTCTGAAAGTTAACTCCTTCCTGGAAGTGTGCATACTTGAAGTTAGCTTCCTCGTTAAAGGCTGCTCCTGTAAAGCTAACTTTTACCGGGAACTTCACATATTTAAAGTTTGCTTCTTCTCTGAAGCTGGCGCTGCTGAAGTTGACGCTCTTTTGAAATTTACTATACTTGAAAAGTGCTTCTTCCTCGAAACGGGTATTAATAAATGAGGCGCCTCCTTTAAATTCAGAATACTTAAAAGCACTTGCTTCTTCAAAAACACAGCCTTCAAAACGTACTTCTTTCTCAAAGTTTGTATTATATACTTCGTTAGAAGAGTTTCCAATTTTTACTCCGTTATCAGGGTTAAAATAAGCGAGCACATCCCCCTCAAAAGTGCAGTTTATAAAGGTTATAGGCGCTGTAACAGTGCTGATATACTCTTTTGAATCATACTTATTATTGCTCTCCTCCTTTAGCTTCATATTTTTCAGCTTTGTAAGGTTAAGATCTCCCGTAATCCTTGCATCCTTATAGGTCACAGCTTCGCCACGATTTATTTTGGCGATGATCTCCGAAGCATTTACACTTGTTTGTGCCCAGGATAAAAGAGGGAGCATTAATAAAATGAATAGTGCCTGTACTTTTCTCATCATAGTTTATGTTAAAGTTTACGATATCCTGCTTTGGGATCTGTGTTAAAGATGCAGTGAAAATGATAAAGGTTGCCTCGCAAGAAAACTTTTCAAAAAAAAAGCCCACACCTGCAGGTATGGGCTTAAAAATATATCTCGAATTTCTTTATTCCGGGACTGCCGGAGCTTCCGGTGCCACTGGCGCTGGTTTTACTGTTTCCTGTTTAGCCGTCATGTTTTCTTCGGCGTAAAACTTACCTGCAACCAACATGGTGGTTATGCTAAGCAATACAAAGGCCAGCAATCCTAAAAGAAGTTTATTACTAGTTTTCATGGTAACGTTCTTTAATAATGAGAATGATAACTGTTAATTAACGCTTGGCCTGGTATACTTATCAGCATAAGTTTTCAGATCTTCCAAAGACAGCCCCAGCAGCTTCATTGTTCTTAGAAATACCGGTAGCTCCTCTTCTACAAACTGTTCTTTCTTTAGTGCGATAGTTCTCTCAAAACCATCATCTGCCAGGAAGTAGCCAATGCCGCGCTTGTTGTAGATAATTCCCTTATCCTGCAGGTAATTAAAAGTTCTCATTGTAGTATTTGGGTTCACCTCAAACTCTACCGCCATGTCACGGATAGAAGGTATTTTATCACCGCTGTTCCATTTCTTCTTCAGGATATTCTCGAAGAAGCGGTTCGCGATCTGTAAATAAATAGCTTGATTTTCTTTAAACTCCATCTTACACCTGCCTTTCTTTAAGTTTGAAATACGACACAACCATCAGGAATGGACCCAACACAAACCAGAACAAGAACGGTACGACTTCTTTAAAAATAAACTCCATTGTACCCTTAAGTTCTGTTCCTGGCTGCGCGCGATACTCATTGCCTCCAAAAAGCAGGTAGCCCAACCCGGCACTGTATGCACCAATAACGAGTGCTATCAAGAAAAGCGCCAGCAATGTTTTAAGAAAATTGTTACCCTTAAACGCTGTTGCTCCCACAAAAAAGAACGTCTGCACTACCAGGAATGAGCCAATAGTTCTAATAAAGGTGCTATCTGTCAGCTCCGGAAGATTGGCAGTTTGACCGGCCACCATAGTACTCAGAAATGATAGCATAAATATACCCGCCATAGCTGTTATCAGGTAAACCGGCGCCACGATCAGCAGGGCTCCCACTACCTTTTCGACAGCAGATACTGGCAACGTAAGGAAAGCATAACTCTTCTGAGGCGAATGCATCTCGTTGAAGACTCTGCTTGTAAAAATGAACCCTCCCAGGAATAACACCACCAGGTAAAGTGGTACCAGGTTATAAACAGCATCCGGATTGAAAACTGCCACTAAGGCAGATATCACCAACAATACTCCTACAATGGCTGCAATCGCAATCCACATAGAGCTAATGTTCATATACAGCTGCCGTTTTATAAACTGGCCCAGCCGCGTTAAGTTAAATTCAGTACTCATAGTTTTATCGTATACAAATGGTCATCAATAATGGCGTTATCTTTTATCACGCCTTTCAAAAACACTTCAAACGGATAAGTAAGATTCACTTCTCCTGCCTCCAGCAGAAAGGCACAACCCAAAGCTGCAAACCCTATCCAGAACGAGTGCAGATTTAGGACTCGCTTTGCAGATCTGCTGTGCACTTTTTGGTTACTATCAGTATTCATACTTCACATTGGCAAAGCCTTCATTCAATGCCTGAGGATTTTTCACAATACCGTTAAACAGCAATTCCATATCCACACGGCTATCTACACCTGCTATGTTCTTCACAATGCCAGCTTTTCTACCTTGTAGTTCTTCCGCATAAAGTATCTCCTCATCCGGAACACCAGCCAGATTATACTCAAAAGCAAGTCGTTCAGAAATATTGGCAATGCTTTGGTTAAAGATGATGTTTCCTTTCTCCAGCACCACAATGTTATCGATCAGGTTTTCCAGGTCGCGCACCTGGTGAGTGGAAATGATGATGATCTTTTCTTCGTCCAGCGCAGCGGCCATAATCTTCCTGAACTGACTCTTGGATGGAATGTCCAGGCCATTGGTAGGCTCATCCAGGATCAGCACACGGGCGTTGGTAGCAAGACCAAAAGCGATCAGGAACTTCTTCTTCTGTCCGTAAGATAAAGTGGAGAGTTTTGCATCTTCCGACAGTTCAAACTCTGCCAGGTAAGCGTTTAACTGATTCTGGCTGAAATTTGTGTAGAAAACAGAGTTGATCTTGACGAATGTAGACAGGCTAATTGGTGGCAGCTCAAACTCCTCCGCAATCAGGTAGATGTCCTGTAGCATTTCCGGTTTACGTGCTGAGGCATCAAAGCCAAATACCGAACACTGTCCGCTGTTTGCAAAAAGTAATCCTGAAATAAGCTTGAGCAGCGATGATTTACCAGCGCCGTTTTTACCTAACAAGCCATAAATAAAGCCCGGCTGTAGCGTTAGGTTCAGGTTCTCGAAGAGCGGCTTCGTCTTCTTATACCTGAAATCAATGTTAGATAGTTTTATCATAGTTTTATCGTCTTGGTGTATTAGACAACTAGTACACTACAAATGTAAATAGAGTTTTGATATTACCAAACATTTCTTAAAAAATATTTTAGTTTAAGGAGATGGGGTTGTATTAAAACAGCAGCGCCACCCCTCACGAGGTGGCGCTGCTGTTTGGTTAGTAACTAATCAAAGCTTTACTATTTTAGCTTTATGTACTTCGTTGTTCAGCTGCACGTCCAGGAAGTACATGCTTGGGGCCAGTTTTTCGAGTTGAAGGACCAGCTCTAAAACCGTATTCTCTTTGAGAATGGTATGGCTTAGCACCGGTTTACCCAACTGATCTCTTACAACTATTTTCACTTCTCCTGTAGCCTTGGAGGCAAGCTCCAAAAACAGTTCATCCCGAACCGGGTTAGGAGCAATGCTGAGAACAGAAGCTGGCAGGTTTACAGTATGCTTTATATTCTGACTGTTCGACTCACACCCATTCGTGATGGTTCTGACCCGATACTGACCTGAATTTCTTACAAAAAGCTTCTGAGCTGTTCCAGCTGCTATTGGCTCATCATTAAAGAACCACTGATAGCTATCAGCCTGAGGTGCAACTAAAGTATCATTTATGGCTGTAATAAGCACTTCTTTAGGGTGAATGCCCACCACGGTAGAACTTACCGGACTCTCGCAACCATTTACGGTTTGTGTAGCATAGAGCGTAGTGGAAGCCGACACCACCGGCACATAGTTGTTGCCTGTAAATAGTTTAAACTGCTTTTCCGCATCCTGATACCAGGTAATATTGTCTCCGGTTGCTGTTATCGGCAATAAGTTATCTCCTTCGCACTGGAGTGGCAGCTGTGTAATTTGCGGAGCTGGTGGTATAGAGAAACGGCTTATCTTAACCTGAGCCCTGGACACATTCCTGCAAAGCGTTATTGTCCATTCCAGTATAGTTTCCCCATAGCCAATATCCTGTACTTCCGATGTTGGGCTATACGGGTCAATAATAGTTGCCTGTCCGTTTACAAGTACCCATTTGCCGATTCCTTTTGTGGGTGCATTTGCCTGTAAGGTAGCCGTACTGGCTTCGCATAAATTTATGTCAGGACCTGCCTGGGCAATGTCTGGCATTTCTTCACTACAATCATAAACTACAGCTGGCGTAGGCGACATGATCAATGTGTCGCCAATAATGTTTACTACTTCATTCGTAGCAATAGGGCTGTTAAAATCAAAGTAGTTGTAGGCTGTATTCCTGATAACCGTTCCTTTTGGGTTATCAGGATTCTGAGCAATAGAGAACTTTATAAACCCATGGCTGCCAGGCTCATCCACTTTAGCCGCCGGCAGATTGATACCTTCAAAAGTAAAAGTGAGCACCGCATTTCCTTTACCGGATACACTATAGGTAAATGGGTGCGAAGCAGATCTGACCCGCAAAGATGTGATATCTAGGTTCGCACTAAGGGTATCTTTTACCACCACTTTATAGGCTACATCTGTACCTGTGTTCTGGAAACGGATGAGGTACTCCAGGTCATCTTCAGCTTTTATGTAATTCCTGCTGGTAATACCTCTCGGACTTACCTGTTTGTCATTCGGGTCGAAGCTGTCTATAATGGTTAAGCAGGAGATATCCACCTCTGCATCGGCATCATCCTGGTAAAAAGCATCGACAGGTGTAAGCACATCTGCTACTGGCGAAGCTACCGGAATAGTGGAAGGTTGCAGACTTATTGTAGGGCGACTCTTACCGGGGTGGTTCTGTACCTGGTCTGCTTCAAGGCGATAGGTAACGAGCTGAGCAGGCACTTCTAATGTTGTGGAGTCTCCCTGCCCCAGTTTAACCTTACCTTCTTTGATCAGGGCAGTGTTGGCAAATAAACGGTAAGAAGTACTGTCGCTCATAGCTGCAACACCACGATTGGCGATGGTAAACTCCGCTGTCTGCTCCTGGTTAATAAAACTACCTGCTACTGCTACACTTGCCTTCCCCCAACCACGGTCAGGCATTTCGCAAGTACTTTTAGGCGTGATAACTGCTTTAATACACTGGCTCAAGCCCCTGATGGCTTCGTTGCCACAGATAGTAGAATCAGTGATCACAAAGCTGGTGCGTTCACCGGCCTTTACGGTTCCAATATCAAATACTAACGCAGAATCAAGCTTGGCTGTCCATGGCCGGGCACTGCTTATCGGCACAACATATTTCGGATAAATAACCTTGATCCTGACATTCTGCGCATCAACGTTCCCGTCGTTGGTATACGTAACCGTGGTATTACTTCGGAAGCAGCGGCGGCGGCGGTCAGCGGCTATATCAACGGTTAGTTGGGAGCATTCTACAATATTGTAACCTAAATTAAGCCCGGTAATTTCCTGATGTAAACTATCGGCAACAACCTGTACGCTTTCCACACACTTGGTCATGAGTTGTGTGTTTCTATTCAGTCCAAAAACAGGTGTAATAGTATGGCTGCCATAAGGAACTCTAAAAGCAAAATTCCCCTGCTCATCGGTAGAAGCATACTGCTGCCCGGGCTCTATTTTGAGTAGTGTGTTGGCAAGACCTCTTTCCAAAGGGTCAGCAATACAATTAACGTTTTTGTCCTCATACAACCTGCCACTAATTTTAGCAGTTGGCTCTATGCCCTGCAGAGAGTCAATGATCTGAGCTATAAATATGTCGCCGGAGCCCTTACTAACTAGGAACTTGCCATTATTTGGCATCTGCTCATAAAATGTTCCTGCCAATACTACTTCTTTCTGCTTTGGAAGGTAGGATAAAGCTGCTTTTGTCTCGGTTGCTATTCCTCCGTATCCCTTCACCTCCAGGGCTTCTCCATCCAAATTAAGCTTTATCAGGAATATATCATTTCTATAGGCTCCATTGCTTTTAACTACTTTGCTCTGAAAGTTGAACTCACCAGAAAAGTCTCCTGCTAAGTATAGCCTTTGGTTGGCATACATTAATGGCAGAGTGGAATAACTCCCTTGAAAGCTTGTCGCCCACTGCACTGTGCCCTGCTGATCCAGCTTTAAGAGCGCCTGCTTTTTAGACCTGTCTATCAACACGTTATCAATTGTAATATTTAGGTCGCCGTATGAAGATGGGGTGGTGAAGTAAATATTATCGTCCTCGTCTAAAACAAATGATAAATAAGAGTATGTTCTCAGAGGATAGCTTCTTGCCCAGATCACATTCCCATCAGGGTCTCTTTTAACAATGAGCTTATCATATACCGGTCCATAGCTATTAGGAAGATTTGTATTTTCAAAAGTATAACCAGCTAAACTTACCGTCTCTTTAAATCCTCCTGCTGTTATAATGTTCCCTTTTGAGTCTATTACAATATCAGAGTATGATATATTGCTTCCCAAAGACGTCTTAACCCAAAGTGCTTCTCCCTCTGGGTTAAACTTAGCCACATAGTCTGTGTAAGAAGAAGTTGAGGATGGTGTGAAGTTAAATGTAAAGTTACCAATCGGAGAACCATCAAATTCCCCTACCATATAGATATTACCCTCTGCATCTACAGTAATATCCTGAGTGAAAAACTTATCCTTAGTAAAGTAAGATGGATAGATTTTCTCCCAGACTAAATCTCCATTTGGGTCTAACTTCTGAAAAAAGTAGTTCCCAGCACGAATATTACCTGCTACGTAAACAAAGCCAGCTTTATCGATTGTGAAGGTAGAATAAGGATTGAATAATGACTTAGGGCATTCCCTTACCCACAAGCACTGGTTATTTTTATCATACTTGGCAATGAACCCGTTAATGATATCTTTTTTAATGCTGCCGAAATCAATCTCTTCAGGCTCGTATTCACTAAAGTTGGGAACGCCGCTTCCGGGCATTCCTATTTCGCCCATTATGTACCGGTTATCATCCTCATCATGTATGATTTTAATAACACGATCGTTGTAACTACCTCCAATAGATTGAATGTTCTCCCTAAACTGGGCATGTACGCCTAACGAGACCAGAATAAACGTAATGGTGAACAAGAACTTGAGTAGAGTTTGTTTCATGCAGTAATCTAGTGTGATAAAAGTAAATTACAATTTACACACAATCATCAACCTACCCTAATGATTATATATTAAAAAAACTTACTATTCGAATATCTCCATCTATAAAAACAAAGAGCCCCGCTTCATGAAGCGGGGCTCTTTGTTTTTATAAGAAAGAACTTTCCTAAATATGAATAGCTCTGTTATCCGTAGCTGCTAAACATGCCTCCTTCATCGCTTCTGCGAAAGTAGGGTGCGCATGGCTCATGCGGGCTACATCCTCGGCTGAGGCGCGGAATTCCATGGCCGTTACCGCTTCAGCAATAAGGTCAGCGATACGCGGGCCAATCATGTGCACGCCCAGGATCTCATCTGTTTCCTTGTCAGCAAGTACTTTCACAAAACCATCCGTATCACCGGAAGCCTTGGCACGGCCAGATGCTTTGAACGGGAACGAACCAGTTTTATAAGCACGGCCCTGTTCCTTTAGTTGCTCCTCAGTAAAGCCTACACCTGCCACTTCCGGCCAGGTATACACCACACCCGGGATCAGGTTATAGTTGATGTGCGGCTTCTGGCCAACGATCTGCTCTGCCACCATCACGCCTTCCTCTTCAGCTTTGTGTGCCAGCATTGCGCCACGTACCACGTCACCGATAGCATAGATGCCCGGCACGTTTGTTTCCAGGTGGTCGTTTACGGCAATCATACCGCGCTCACCCATCTGCACACCGGCGTTCTCCAATCCTAAGCCTTCAGTGTAAGGTTTACGACCTACAGATACCAGCACGTAATCCCCATCAAAGGTCACAGCCTCGCCTTTCGGACTCTCGGCAGTTACTTTCACTGTATCGCCCTCATTGGTAGCGCCCGTAACTTTGTGGCTCATGAAGAACTCAAAGCCCAATGTCTTCTTCAGTACACGCATCAGTTCCTTGCCCAGTGCGCGGTCCATGGTTGGAATAATGGAATCCATGTACTCGATCACCTGTACTTTCGTACCCAGGCGGGCATACACAGAGCCAAGCTCCAGACCGATAACGCCGCCACCGATCACGATCATCTTCTTAGGAACTTCTGTCAGGGTTAATGCCTCTGTAGAAGTGATGATGCGCTTCTTGTCGATTGGCAGAAACGGCAGAGCAGTTGGTTTAGAACCGGTTGCGATGATGGTTTTATCCGTTTCTATCTGCTGCTCTTTTCCTTCAGCGTCTGTTATCTTGATCGTGTTTTTGTTCACGAAAGAGCCCAGGCCATAATAGGTATCGATCTTGTTTTTCTTCATCAGGAAAGCAATACCGTCGTTGTTCGACTTTACCACCTCACCCTTACGCTTGATCATCTGCTCCATGTTCACCTGCAGGTCGTTCAGCTCAATGCCGTGCGTCTTGAAGTTGTGCGCTGCGTTGTGGTAATGCTCTGATGAATCTAAAAGTGCTTTTGATGGAATACAGCCAACATTAAGGCATGTACCACCCAACACATTATATTTCTCTATGATCGCGGTTTTCAGGCCAACCTGGGCGCAACGGATAGCCGCCACATACCCGCCAGGGCCAGAACCGATAACTACTACATCGTATTTCATTTGCTTTATACTTTAAGGAGAGCAAGCCCTCGTTTTTGTATTTGATTTTCGCTGCAATTTTAAACCCACCCCTGCCCCTCCAAGGAGGGGATTTTCTGCAGTACCCAATTCCCCTCCTCGGAGGGGTTAGGGGTGGGTTAACTTATACTTAGACCGGAGGCCGCACTATAATTAGTCACGAGTCAAAGATCCCGAAACATTTCGGGGCGATGACGCTCGCGCCATACTTTGGCTATCTGCAAGTATAAAATGAAGGAGGAGCAAACTTCTTCGCTTACCCCTCCTTCATTATCTGAATAATTTATACTCCAAGAAGTAATCTCATCGGATCTTCCAGCAGCTCTTTTACACGAACTAAGAAGCTTACTGACTCACGGCCGTCGATAATTCTGTGGTCGTAAGATAGGGCCAGGTACATCATCGGGCGAATTTCTACTTGACCGTTGATAGCTACAGGGCGCTGCACGATGTTGTGCATACCAAGTATAGCTGACTGCGGCGCGTTGATGATCGGTGTAGACATCATAGAACCGAACACACCACCATTGGTAATGGTGAAGGTACCGCCCGTCATTTCTTCGATGGAAAGCTTACCGTCGCGTGCCTTTTTGGCCAGGCGAACTACCTCCTTCTCGATGCCATCCAGTGTCAGTTGCTCCGCGTTACGGATAACCGGCACCACCAGGCCTTTCGGCGATGAAACGGCGATAGAGATATCGCAGAAATCGTTAAAGATCATATCGTTGCCATCGATCTGCGCGTTTACCGCAGGCCACTCCTGCAGGGCAACTGTACAAGCCTTGGTAAAGAACGACATGAAGCCCAAACCTACCTCGTGAACTTCTTTAA
Organism: Pontibacter sp. MBLB2868; assembly: GCF_051904785.1. Lineage (NCBI taxonomy): Bacteria > Pseudomonadati > Bacteroidota > Cytophagia > Cytophagales > Hymenobacteraceae > Pontibacter > Pontibacter sp. MBLB2868. The sequence goes on from NZ_CP196710.1 coordinate 3,632,914, forward strand.
ACTTATCTTTATACTTGGCACGGATGTCCATGATCGGCTTCATATCCACCTCGTTGAAGGTAGTCAGCATAGCCGTTTCGTTTTTCACCTGCACCAGGCGGTGAGCTACTGTTTTACGCAGTGAGCTCATTTTCTCGCGGCGCTGGTTTCTGGCACCAGTAGCAGCAGGAGCCTCCGCAGATGCAGCAGCATCTTGCTTAGGAGCAGGGGCAGCGGCTGGCTTTGCAGCAGCCTGCTGTGCGTTCTGGGCATCCTCTTTGGTGATGCGGCCATCACGACCTGTACCCTGCACATCGGCTGGTTTAATGCCTTTTTCAGAAAGAATTTTTCCGGCAGCCGGCGAAGGTGTGCCAGAAGCATATGTTTGTGCACCTGAAGGAGCAGCAGCGGCAGGTTGAGCAGCTTGTGCAGCAGGAGCACTTGGCTGTGCTGCAGGTTTAGCTGCACCTGCACCTGCACCAGTCACGATCTTGCAAAGCAGCCCACCGATCTCTACAGTATCGCCTTCTTTGGCAACGATCTGCAGTGTACCCGCAGCCTCTGCCGGTAATTCGAACGTAGCTTTATCAGATTCCAGTTCGGCAATCACCTCATCCATCTCCACGTGGTCGCCGTCATTTTTCAACCAGCTGGCAATTGTAACCTCTGTAATCGACTCACCTACAGTCGGGACAGTCATCTCAACTGTCTCACCGCCACCTTGCGCAGGGGCAGGAGCAGACGCTTCTACTGCCGGAGCAGCTGCTTTCTCAGCAGTCGGTGCAGACGGAGCTGATGAAGCAGCACCATTCTCTTCAATTTTACAGATAATGGCGCCCACATCTACAGTGTCGCCTTCTTGTGCTACAATGCGTAAAATGCCTGCGGCTTCGGCTGGCAGTTCAAAGGTGGCCTTGTCAGATTCCAGCTCAGCAATCACCTCATCCATTTCCACACGGTCGCCATCTTTCTTAAGCCATTGGGCTATGGTTACCTCGGTGATCGACTCACCTACAGCAGGCACTTTAACTTCTAAGCTCATATTTTATTCAATTAGGAATTACGAATTTTAAACTACGGATGAAGTATGGCAGATGGCTACAAACACCATTGTTTAATGGCTTGTAAGCCACGTCCATACTTATTACTAAACAGTGAATGCGCGTTCTACGATGTCCTGCTGCTCTTTTACGTGAACTTTCATGTAACCTGTAGCAGGTGATGCGCTTGCTTTACGTGCGATAACATCCTCTACCTGGCTACGCATGATGCGCAGGATATAGGTCCAGGCACCCATGTTCTCCGGCTCTTCCTGTACCCAATAGATTTTTGCATTTTTATACTTCTTCAGTTCAGCCTCCAGCTGTACTTTCGGGAAAGGCGCCAGCTGCTCCATGCGTATGATCGCTACATCTTTGCGCTTGTTGTTCTGCTGCTCTTCCAGCAGGTCGAAGTATACTTTACCAGAGCAAAGCAGCACTTTCTTCACCGATTTAGCTGAAGCATACTTATCGCCAATTACTTCTCTGAAGCTACCTGATGTGAAATCCTCTACCGGAGAAACTACCATCGGGTGACGCAGTAAGGATTTAGGCGACATGTTTACAGCCGGTTTGCGGAATGGCAATGCCAGCTGGCGGCGCATGAAGTGGAACAGGTTAGCCGGTGTGGTTATGTTTGTCACAAACATATTGTTCTCTGCGGCAAGCTGCAGGAATCGCTCCGGACGTGCGTTGGAATGCTCCGGCCCCTGGCCTTCGTAGCCGTGAGGCAACAACATTACCAGGCCGTTCATACGCTGCCACTTAGATTCTGTGGAAGAGATGAACTGGTCGATCATTACCTGTGCACCGTTAGCGAAGTCACCAAACTGTGCTTCCCAGATCACCAGTGCATCCGGGTTAGCCATAGCGTAACCGAATTCAAAGCCTAATACACCATACTCTGACAGCAGCGAGTTGTAGATCTCAAATGATCCCTGCTTCTCGGCCATGTGGTTCAGGTTATTATAAGGGGCGCTGGTTACCGCATCATGCAATACGGCGTGGCGGTGCGAGAATGTACCTCGCTGCACATCCTGGCCAGAGAAACGCACGATACGACCATCTAAAAGTATAGAACCGTAGGCAAGTAACTCACCGGCAGCCCAGTTGAGCTGTTTGGTCTCAAAGAACATTTCTTTACGCTCTTTGATGAGTTTTTCAATTTGTTTTAAAGGCTTAAAGCCCTGCGGCAAGGTGGTCAGCGCTTTTCCTACCTGCTCTACAGCTTCAGCAGAAATGCCTGTCTCCGGCGACTGGTTAAAGTCTTCCGGCTTAGAACGGCGCAGTTCCTGCCATGCCAGCTCCATTTGCTGGTAGTTGTATGGCAGTGGCTTCTGCTTTACCAGGTCCAGGCGGTCCTGCAGCATTTTACGGAACTCCTTGTCCATGCTCTTGGCCAGGTCCGCATCTACATCCCCACGTGTGATCAGTTCTTTATTATATACCTCCCGCGGGTTAGCGTGCTTTGAGATCAGGTTGTAAAGCTGTGGCTGCGTGAACTTAGGCTCATCCGACTCGTTGTGGCCATGGCGGCGGTAGCACACCATATCGATAAAGATGTCGTTGTTCACCTTCTGGCGGTACTCCATAGCAAAACGCATAGCGAATACCACGGCCTCCGGATCGTCACCATTTACGTGCAGTACAGGCGCATCCAGTATTTTGGCAACGTCAGTACAGTAAATAGATGAGCGGGCATCTTCGAAGTCGGTTGTGAAACCTACCTGGTTGTTGATCACAAAGTGGATGGTACCACCTGTGTTGTAGCCATCCAGGTTAGCCATCTGCGTTACCTCGTACACAATACCCTGTCCGGCCACGGCAGCATCACCGTGGATAAGTATCGGAAGGATCTTGTCAGCGTCCTTGTTATATAATGTGTCGATCTTAGCACGCACAAAGCCTTCCACTACCGGGTTCACCGCCTCCAGGTGCGATGGGTTCGGGGCAAGCTTCAGGTTCACTTTGTTACCAGACGGTGTAACTACCTCAGAAGAGTAGCCCATGTGGTATTTCACGTCACCGTCACCCATGGTAAGGTCCGGAACGGCAGTGCCCTCAAACTCAGAGAAGATCTGCTCATAGGTCTTGCCCATGATGTTAGCCAGCACATTTAGTCGGCCACGGTGTGCCATACCGATCACTACTTCTTCCACGCCCAATTCAGAGCCTCTGTCGATGATAGCATCCAGGGCAGGAATAGTTGTTTCGCCACCTTCTAGTGAAAAGCGCTTCTGGCCCAAAAACTTCGTGTGCAGGAAGTTCTCGAAAACCACTGCCTCGTTAAGCTTGGAAAGAATGCGTTTCTTGAAATCCAAGGAAGGATTAAAGTTCAGGGATTCGTGCTCAACCTTCTGCTTAAACCACTCGAGTACCTCCGGATCGCGGATATACATGTACTCAAACCCAATAGAACCTTCGTAGATTTTCTTGAGAGCTGCTTCGATGTCGCGTAGTGTGGCAGGTCCGATGCCGATGATCTCCCCAACCTGGAAAACAGTATCCAGATCAGCCTCTGTCAGGCCGAAATCTGCAAGGTCCAGGCGAGCTTTGCGGTCTTTACGCTGACGCACAGGGTTTGTAGTAGAGCGCAGGTGGCCACGTGTACGGTAAGCATGAATCAGGTTACGTACTGCTACCTCTTTCTCAGACTCCAGCGCACTTGCTACTGATTTTGCAGGAGTTGCGGCAATGCCTTCAGCAGTTTCGTGTCCGTTTTCGCCATAAGCTGTTGCGAACTCAAAACCTTCAAAAAATTTGCGCCATCCGGCATCTACTGACTCCGGGTCTTGTTGATAAGCTTTATATAGCCCATCGATGTAATCGCCGTGCGCATTGGCGATGTAAGTATATTTATCCATAGGAATTACAACTGTGTATAAAGGCAAAGTTAACAGTATTATTCAAAAATCAAATTACTTTAATTCGCATAAGCAAATACACCTTACTCACAACAACATACATCCTCACATATTTAGCTGTGCGCGCACTAAACTACTTACCTCCTGATTTAGAGGGAATAAAGAGGAGCACAATAACAGCCCCGGCAAAAGCCAGACTTCCGCATATATTCATAACAAGTGAGAATGAATTTAGAAAAGCGGTATCAAGAATCTCCGCAACGGTAGCTTTAAGTTGTGGAGTAACTACTTCAGGAACGGAGGCTGCTCCGAGCTTTCCGGCTTCAGCAAGTGTGGCTGTATATTCTGCTGCAGAAAGGTCTAAACGCTGCAGCTGGGTAGCGAGGTTATCAGTAAAGGATGCCACTGCCAGAGAACCGACCACGGCTATACTTAATACACCTGCTATCCTGCTCACTGCATTGTTAACGCCTGATGCCGTGCCAGCAAAACGGTCAGAAACAGCGCTCATTACTGTTGTAGTAAGGGGTGCAACAGTGACAGACATTCCAAAGCCAAACACAAGTATACCCGGCAGGTAGGTGGTCCAGTAGTTTGAGAATCCTACAGCCAGATGCACCCTTGCCAACATCAGAAAACCAATGCCAACCACCAGAGGGCCGACAACTAAAAAATATTTTGCGTTATACTTTGCAGCCAGATCACCCATTTTCCTGGAAAAAAGTATCAGCATTAAGCCAAAAGGTAACGTAGCTATGCCTGCCTGTAACTGGGTGTACTGCTGCACCTGCACCAGGTTTAGTACTAACAGGAAAAGGCCCACATTTAAGGCACCATACAGTAGAAGCGTCAGCATGTTAGCTCCGGAAAAAGTTCTGTTCCTGAACAGTTCCAGCTTTACCATAGGGTGCTCTTTACGGGACTCGATCCATATAAAAAGCATAACTGCCGCAATACCCACTAAAAGTGCTCCAGCAACAAACGCACTGTACCACCCTCTTTCCGGCGCTGCAATAAAGGCATAGGTTATCCCAGCTAACCCAACTACCACCAACACTGCACCGGTCCAATCAATCTCCTTCCCACTCTCCTCATCACGGCTCTCGGGCACTTTATAGTATAAAGCCAGCAAGGCAAGAATACCTAGCGGCAGGTTTAGGAAGAATACGGCTCGCCACCAACCAAGATCAGCCAGAAAGCCTCCCAAAGCTGGCCCTATCACTGTAACCATTGTCGTGACAGCAGACCAGGTGCCAATGGCCCTTCCGCGTGCAGCTCTCTGGAAATGAGAAGATATGATAGCCAGGCTGCCCGGCACCATCAGTGCGCCACCTAAGCCCTGTACACTACGTGCAGCTATCAAACAGGACGCCTTCGGAGCTAAGCCGCAACACAGCGAAGCGAACATGAACAGGCCAATACCCCACATAAATACTTTCTTTCGCCCAAGCCTATCACCTAGCGTACCACCTAACAAAATAAAGGAAGCCAGAAAAAGGAGGTATGCATTTATTATCCAAAGCAGGTCTGTGGCAGCCACTCCTAAATCGTGTTGTAAAGATGGGAGCACCACGTTCAGGGCTGAACCATCGATAAAAACCATGGCAGAAGCAGTGGTAGCCGACACCAACACCCAATTCCCCGTTATTTTATCATGTTCTGTGATCGCTGCTTTCATGTAAAGGTTTACAAGAATACTTTCTGTAAAGGTTATAAAGTTTTGCTATGTCGGTCACTTTTCTGAGATCAGCAAAATATACCGATGTTACTTTTTGCAATTTTTAGAAGTCTCCTTACCCCTAAAACCGCCTTTAAAAAGATATTAATGTAAAAGAAGCTCTGATATTATCTCTTTTTGGATGTTACTTCCACACCCTTTGTTTCCTGTTTATTTACCTGGTACTTTTTTATTTTAGAACCACAGAATTAGCTCGTACAAAAGCATCTTGTTGTAGTTCAGGCCTTACCTGACGCGATTACTTCACATATTTATACTAAGCCTTATGTATAGCTATTTGTTAGAAGAATTTTCAAAGGCTATAGGTGCCCGGTTGGTTGTGAAATTTGAGTGCAATGGCTATTATCACGTGGCTGAACCTCACCTGTTGGGCCGGCATCATCTAAAACAGGACTGTATCTTAGGTTGGGTTATCAGTTCATCATCTCCCGAATTTACCGAAGAAGGGTGGCATGTATTCCCGCTCAACAAAATAGAGAATTTGACCTCGCTTGAAGAAAGATTTTGCAATACCAGGCCAGGCTATGACCCCTATGACAGTACAATGACACGCATTTACTATCGCTTTTAAGCAAAACAGACAAAGTACATGTAATCCTGAACACTGAAAATGAGCAGCCTTGCCTAACAGATCAGACAGTACTTCCCAACATACCAAACTGCCGCTCACTGGCCGATAGCACCTTAGCCGCCTTAATTGCGTCAATTGAACTGGTAATCCTAAGTATAAGCAGTTACATGATGCAGCAGGTTGGTAAGGAGCTGAGTTCAGGCGCTTCCAGTTGTCTCAAAACATAATAGACTGCAATTCAGTAATAAAGGAGCTGTACCAGAGATTACCTGGCAGTTGGAAAAAAGCAGCTTGCCTTCAGCTATTTATACAGAAGGAGAGGACAAGGCGTAGCAAAGATGTAGTGGGAAATACTTATCTTCAATAGACCAATAACTATTTAATACTATGAGAAAGCACTTTACGCTACTGGCCCTCATTGGCCTGGTGGCATTTGGCTGTAATGAAAGCTCACGTGAGGTAGCCGACGAGACTAACGACGAGGCCGTGAGCAGCCACACTACTGACAGTACAAACCTACAACCGGCTTTGCAGAGCATTACTGCTGCCGACCTTTTAAATCGTATCAATGTACTGGCGTCGGACGCTTTTGAAGGCAGGAGTCCTGCTACTGTGGGAGAAGACTCTACTGTTAATTATTTAACCCGCCAGTTTAAGAAAATGGGTCTGCAACCCGGAAACCCAAATGGCACTTATGTACAGGAAGTTCCAATGTTTGGCTATACTCCTCAGCCAACAGCAACTGTAAAAGCAGGTGGCAAAACGATCAATTTTAATTTCCCTTCGGATTACGTTGCCGTGACACGCCGCTATGTACCGAACGTAGACATTAATAACTCAGAACTGGTTTTTGTTGGATATGGCATTGTAGCTCCGGAATATGGATGGGATGACTACAAAGGAGTAGATGTGAAAGGAAAAACTATAGTCATGCTTGTTAATGACCCTCCTATTCCTAGTCCTGGTAACCCTGACCAATTAGATAGCACCATGTTTGGTGGCAAAGCCATGACCTACTATGGTCGTTGGACCTATAAATATGAGATAGCTGCCGAGAAAGGTGCTGCCGCAGCCATTATTATTCATGAGACAGAGCCAGCAGGTTATCCTTATGAAGTACTTTCGGGCAGCCACAGCCGCGAAGGTTTTGAAATTATAACTCCTAATAAAAACATGGACCGTGCAAAGGTCGAAGCCTGGATTACAGAACCCAAGGCGCGCGAAATATTTTCTGCAGTTGGTCGTAATTTTGACCAATTGAAGCAGACAGCCGCCAAAAAGGATTTTAAACCTATTCCACTCAACGCCACAGCTTCTTTTACTATTAAGAATAAACTGCGTGAGGTTCGCTCTAAAAACGTGATCGCTAAACTGGAGGGGTCGGACCCTAAGTTAAAAGATGAGTATGTTATTTATACAGCACATTGGGACCATCTTGGGAAAGACCCTAATTTGAAGGGAGACCAGGTATATAATGGTGCTATTGACAATGCGAGTGGTACAGCCGGCTTGTTAGAAATTGCCGAAGCGTTTAGCAAATTAAAAGAGAAACCGAAGCGCTCTATCCTGTTCCTGGCTGTTACAGGGGAAGAAAAGGGCTTATTAGGCTCTAAATATTATGCTACTAACCCACTATACCCACTTAATAAGACTGTTGCTGATATCAACATGGATGGGCTTAACGCCTATGGGCCTACTGAGGATGTAATAGTAGTTGGGTATGGCAACTCTACCCTGGAGGATGTATTGGCAGATGAAGCGAGTACACAGGACCGCCGTATTGTGCCGGAAGCATCACCTGAGAAAGGTTCTTTTTACCGTTCTGACCATTTTGAATTTGCTAAACAGGGAGTACCTGCATTGTATGCTAAATCTGGTGTGATAGCCCGTAACCAGCCTGCTGATTATGTGCAGAAATGGCAGGATAAGTATACTGCTGAAGATTACCATAAGCTTACAGATGAAGTTAAAAGCGACTGGAACTTAGATGGGGCAGTCGAGGACCTGAAGCTTTTCCTTCGTGTAGGCAATAAAGTAGCAAATACAGCAAAACTACCGGAATGGAAGCCCGGGACAGAATTTAAAGCCAAGCGTGAAGCTATGTTAGCTGAGCCTGCAGACAGTGTAAAGGCTCAATATCAGTAAGAATTTGTCGGCATACGAGTAGATTGATATCTCTACTTATGAATTCTGTACACTCACCTGCTTTTTTGATCCATTCACCTGTTATCCACAAACCTATACTTGCATGGTGGGTTACTTTTAGTGTTTAAAAGTATTATTATCTGTAAATCAACTAGATAATTACTATGAAACATAATTGGAAATTAGCATTTATTGCCTGCGCGCTACTTGCGTTTACAGCTTGCAAAAATGAAGATAAACCGATCACTGAATCAGAAAATATCGAAGATACAGAGGAATTAAATACAGAGCTCGGTACCGGTATGGATGAAGATACTGTAACTGTACAGGATAGCACTATAAATAACGGTGTGATGGATGAAATAGAAGAGGAACAACCTCCTGTTCAATAATATACTTTTTTAGAATCATAAAACAAGAGTCCCTGCTCACAAGGCAGGGACTCTTGTTTTATAGCATAGTGGCTTTATAACAATGAATTTGATCAAAAGAATGAAAACAGAAGGTATGGATATGCTGTAAACATTTTTAACTTTAGGAATGGAAAATACACCTCTAATGCACGATGGAACTACCATCAGGCTAGTTGAGACAGACGAGCAACTGAAACAGGCAGTGGAAGAGCTAAAGAACAGTACAGAGCTTGCACTGGACCTGGAGTTTGATCAGCATCGTTTTACTTATGGCTTTAATCTTTGCCTTATCCAGATTGCGGACAGGAACAGCAACTGCTATATCATAGATCCACTTTCAATTACGGATTTACAGCCAGTTTTTGACCTTATTGAAGATGAGCGTATCACTAAGATCATACATCATTCTAACAACGATATCCTTCTGTTAAATAAGCTGGGTTGCAATATCAAGTCTGTTATGGATACTGACGTTGCGGCCAAAGTGATCAACTATGAACGATCTTCTTTAGCAACTGTCTTGAAAGAGGAGTTTAACAAAGAGATTGATAAATCACAGCAGTCAAGTAACTGGAACAAAAGGCCATTAACTGAAGCTCAGCTTACTTATGCCGCTATTGATGTGATCTACCTGCATCGGGTTAAAGATAAACTAGTAGAGGAGGTAGAAAAGTTAGGCCGCATGCGTTGGCTGGAAGAAGAGAACCAACTTTTGCAAACCCTACAGTATACAGAACCTGAAAACCCACATCTTAAACTTAAGAACGCATTCCGTTTGAACTACTTTCAGCAGTATGTGCTAAAAGGTCTGTATGCTTTCCGGGATGAAATGGGAAGAGAATTTAATAAACCTGCTCCCTATGTTATTCCGAATGAAGCTTTGGTTGACCTGGCACAGAACTATTCAACTGATCTGCATGAGTGGCTAAACCATACGAAGGGAATACATGGCGGACTGAAGAAGCCTAAGAACGAAAAGCTGTTGAAAGATGCTTTGATACAGGCTATAGCCAGTGCCCAGGCTAATAACATCAGCCACGACTACACTGAAAACCGCTGGCAGCGGCCGGAACGGACCCCAGAAACAGAGCAGCGTAAAGAGGAGCTAACTCAGGTTCAGAAGCAAATTGTAAAAAAATACGGGGAATATGCTTCCCGTCTTATTATTACCCAAAGCGTAATTAATGAGTATAGCCAGACTGGTAAACTCATTTGCCTTAAACAGTATGCCACTGCCATAGTTTTGGAAACGGCTGCAGAACTCAATATTGCCTTACCAGCACCTACTTTTAAACAAGCTGCCAAATAAAAGGTAAACAAACTGAACGTAATCATATTAGACTTAAGCAATAACATGAGTGAATATAGAAAGGAGCATGATTTTCTTGGAGAACAGGAAATCCCCAATGAACTATACTATGGTATCCAAACAGCCCGGGCTTTAGATAATTTTCATATTACCGGAATCCCTATATCTAAAGAACCGCTTTTTATACAGGCCTTTGGCTATGTTAAAAAAGCAGCTGCCATGGCCAACAGAGATTGCGGTGTACTGGAGCCAAAGATTGCAGATGCCATTTGCCAGGCCTGTGACAAATTAATTGCCGGGGAATATTTAGATCAGTTTGTAACTGATATGATCCAGGGTGGGGCAGGTACTTCCGTTAACATGAATGTTAATGAGGTAATTGCTAACATTGCGCTTGAAATACTGGGTCATAAAAAGGGTGAATATACAATTGTTCATCCTAACAACCACGTCAATTTCTCTCAATCGACTAACGATGCTTATCCAACAGCATTCAGACTGGCTCTTTACAAAAAGATAGATAATTACATCAGTAGTCTTGAGGCATTACAGGAATCCTTTGGCCGCAAAGGTTTAGAGTTTAATGAAGTGCTGAAAATGGGCAGAACTCAACTTCAGGATGCTGTTCCGATGACCTTGGGAGCTGAGTTTCATGGTTTTTCTACAACAATTAAAGAAGACATTCAACGCTTAAATGAGGCTAAAATGTTGATCTGTGAAATTAACATGGGAGCTACAGCCATTGGTACTTCTATTAATGCCCCAGAAGGTTATCCGCAAATTGTAACAGACCACTTACGAAATATTACTGGCATACCCGTTGTACTGGCAGAGGACCTTATCGAAGCGACATGTGATACTGGTGCTTATGTTCAGATTTCGAGTGTTTTAAAGCGAAGCGCTATCAAAATCTCTAAAATTTGTAATGATCTCCGCTTGTTATCTTCAGGTCCAAGGGCTGGCATAAATGAGATCAACCTCCCACGCATGCAACCCGGATCTTCTATTATGCCTGGCAAAGTTAATCCTGTAATTCCGGAAGTAGTGAACCAGACCGCTTATTATGTGATAGGTTCTGATGTAACAATAACAATGGCTGCAGAGGCAGGTCAGTTGCAGCTGAACGTAATGGAGCCGGTTATAGCGTTTAGCTTGTTTAGCTCATTTACTTACATGGAAAATGCCTGCTATACTTTACAACAAAAATGTATAGATGGTATAACTGCCAATGAAGAGCATTGTAAGAATATGGTTATGAACAGTATTGGCATTGTAACCTCTCTCAATCCTATACTTGGTTATGAAGTAGCAGCCTCGATTGCAAAAGAAGCACTAAACACCGGAAAGTCTATACACGATATAACAGTTATTGAACGCAAGCTTATCACGCAATCGAAGTGGGAGGAGGTTTTTTCGTTGGAGAACCTGCTGCACCCGCGCTTTATCAACAGCTAAGCGCAGATCGGTATCAAAACAAAGAGGGCGCCTGCTTATAGCGGGCGCCCTCTTTGTTTTTGTTCCTTAGCCTGTATCCCCAGGCCCTTAGCCTTGCTTTGCCTTGCCTTTCCATAGGATCACCCTTTGGCAGCGGCCTGGCTTGGTGAGTTGCCAGGGTGAATGGCACCAGCCGGCGTCATTACGTTTTGCTGCTGGTGGTTGGTGGGGGTATAAATGCCAAACAGGGCAGCTTCCTGTGCGGATGCTGCCCTGCTGGTGTTGGGGTTGGCGGCCACCTACTCTCCCGGGTGTGACCCCAGTACCATCGGCGCGTCCGGGCTTAACTTCTCTGTTCGGGATGGGAAGAGGTGCTCACCGGAGCCATAGCCACCATTATCGTCGCTGCCGTCGTTGTGGCAGTCTAATGCTTATAGAAGCTTGTTTTGAGCATGATTGGGGAGAGAGCGGAAAAGTGGCGGGCCGCGTTGCGGCTAAAGGCCTGTGGCCTGTGAGAACACGCTCGGGCAATTAGTACCGCTCGGCTTTGCTATCTCTAGCTTTACACCTGCGGCCTATCAACGTCCTCGTCTTGGACGGCCCTTAAGGGAGATCTCATCTTGGGGCGGGTTTCGCACTTAGATGCTTTCAGCGCTTATCCCGTCCGAGCGTAGCTACCCTGCGCTGCGGCTGGCGCCACAACAGGTGCACCAGAGGCTCGTCCAACCCGGTCCTCTCGTACTAAGGTCAGGACCCCTCAAATCTCCGACGCCCACAACAGATAGGGACCGAACTGTCTCACGACGTTCTGAACCCAGCTCGCGTGCCACTTTAATCGGCGAACAGCCGAACCCTTGGGACCTTCTCCAGCCCCAGGACGTGACGAGCCGACATCGAGGTGCCAAACCTCCCCGTCGATATGAGCTCTTGGGGGAGATCAGCCTGTTATCCCCAGAGTACCTTTTATCCTTTGAGCGATGGCCCTTCCATGCGGAACCACCGGATCACTATATCCGTCTTTCGACCCTGCTCGGCTTGTAGGCCTCACAGTCAAGCGCCCTTATGCTATTGCGCTCTGCGCACGGTTACCAAGCGTGCTGAGGGCACCTTTGAAAGCCTCCGTTATTATTTTGGAGGCGACCACCCCAGTCAAACTACCCACCAAGCACTGTCCCCCTCTTGGAGAGGTTAGGCGCCAAGCAACTCAAGGGTTGTATTTCAAGGACGACTCCACGATGCCTGGCGACACCGCTTCACAGTCTCCAACCTATCCTACACATGAGTTACCCAGCGTCAATGCTAAGCTATAGTAAAGGTTCATGGGGTCTTTCCGTCCCGTTGCGGGTACTCGGCATCTTCACCGAGACTACAATTTCACCGAGCTCACGGCTGAGACAGCGCCCAGATCGTTACACCATTCGTGCAGGTCGGAACTTACCCGACAAGGAATTTCGCTACCTTAGGACCGTTATAGTTACGGCCGCCGTTTACCGGGGCTTCGATTCAATGCTTTGTCTTGCGACTAACATCCCCTCTTAACCTTCCGGCACCGGGCAGGTGTCAGGCCTTATACTTCATCTCTCGATTTCGCAAAGCCATGTGTTTTTGTTAAACAGTCGCCTGGGCCTTTTCACTGCGGCTTCTTGTATTGCTACAAGGAAGCGCCCCTTCTCCCGAAGTTACAGGGCCATTTTGCCGAGTTCCTTGGCCGTGATTCACTCGAGCACCTTAGGATTCTCTCCTCGACCACCTGTGTCGGTTTGCGGTACGGGCGGCATGCCATTTAAACGCTTAGCGGGTTTTCTAGGGAGCCTGATTAGGGACGATCTCCGCGCCCGAGGGCTTGGAGTACTTTCAGATTTCAGCTAGCCTGGCGTACTTCACAACCAGGCCAATACCTACGCCCTTAAACGCACTATTCCGTCAGTGCGCCGTCCTTTCACTTCTCCGTCACCGCATCGCTATGACGTGCCGGTACTGGAATATTAACCAGTTGTCCATCGAACTGCGCTTTCGCCTCGCCCTTAGGACCCGACTAACCCTGATCCGATTAGCGTTGATCAGGAAACCTTGGTCTTTCGGTGTGCGGGTTTCTCGCCCGCATTATCGTTACTTATGCCTACATTTGCTTTTCCAAGCGCTCCAACGCCCCTTGCCGGGACGCCTTCATTGCCCTTGGAATGCTCCCCTACCAGTGCACAGTGTGCAATCCGCAGCTTCGGTGCCATGCTTGATGCCCGATTATTATCGATGCCCTGTCGCTCGACCAGTGAGCTGTTACGCACTCTTTAAATGAATGGCTGCTTCCAAGCCAACATCCTGGCTGTCTAGGCAACTGGACCCCCTTTGTTCAACTTAGCGTGGACTTTGGGACCTTAGCTGGCGGTCTGGGTTCTTTCCCTCTCGGCGCGGGACCTTAGCACCCCGCGCCTCACTGCCGTGTATATCAAATGGCATTCGGAGTTCGTCAGGATTCGGTAGGATGTGACTCCCCCTAGTCCTATCGGTAGCTCTACCTCCATATGACTCCACCACGACGCTGCCCCTAAAGGCATTTCGGGGAGTACGAGCTATTTCTCAGTTTGATTGGCCTTTCACCCCTACCCACAGGTCATCCAAATACTTTTCAACGTAAACTGGTTCGGACCTCCATTTGGTTTTACCCAAACTTCATCCTGCCCATGGGTAGATCACAAAGTTTCGCGTCTACCCCCCCTGACTGTGCGCCCTATTCAGACTCGCTTTCGCTCCGGCTCCGCTCCTCAAGAAGCTTAACCTTGCCAGGGAGGAGTAACTCGTAGGCTCATTATGCAAAAGGCACGCCGTCACCCCACTAAAGGGCTCCGACCGCTTGTAAGCGCATGGTTTCAGGATCTATTTCACCCCCTTATTCAGGGTACTTTTCACCTTTCCCTCACGGTACTGGTTCACTATCGGTCTCTCAGGAGTATTTAGCCTTACCGGATGGTGCCGGTGGATTCAGGCGGGATTTCTCCGGTCCCGCCCTACTCAGGGTACCACTACGGCCAAAGAGCTTACGCACACGGGACTATCACCCCCTCTGGTCATCCTTCCCAGGATGTTATGCTTCAATCTTTGGTCCGACGTCGTGGCCCTACAACCCCAGCCGTGCCGTGACACGACTGGTTTGGGCTCTTCCGCGTTCGCTCGCCACTACTTACGGAATCATTGTTATTTTCTCTTCCTCCGGGTACTTAGATGTTTCAGTTCTCCGGGTTCGCTCCCCGTAGGGTAGTATATCTTCAATATACTGGGTTGCCCCATTCGGAAACCTGCGGATCAATTTGTATGTGCCAATCCCCGCAGCTTATCGCAGCTTGTCGCGTCCTTCATCGCCTCTGAGAGCCTAGGCATCCCCCATGCGCCCTTATCTGCGTTCTCGGCCGTTGCTCCTAAAAGCAAACGGCCCGCCTCTTTTCTCGTTTTGCATGAGTTGTCGTTTCCGACAACCTAAACTTTTATTTTCTCTCTCCCATCATGTCAAAGAACTTCTCTCAAATGCCCTTTCTTCCGCTCCTGCTGCCCTATGAGCAGCCTAAACCAAAGCAAAGGCCTTAAGTTGGAAGCAAAAACCTGCTGTTTCTGCCTGTTGTGTGTTGGTGTGGAGAATAACGGAGTCGAACCGTTGACCTCCTGCGTGCAAAGCAGGCGCTCTAGCCAGCTGAGCTAATCCCCCAGGGTAATCAAGTGGGCCTGCGTGGACTCGAACCACGGACCTCTACATTATCAGTGTAGCGCTCTAACCACCTGAGCTACAAGCCCAGAATGAGTGCTGGGCGCCTCACAGCCACCATACAGTGTAGGTTTTGAGGTGTTGCCGAGACAAAAATTACAAAAGAAGAGGATCCGCGCCGGTCTGCTTGTGCCCGGAAAGCCGGGTGTCGACCCTAGAAAGGAGGTGATCCAGCCGCACCTTCCGGTACGGCTACCTTGTTACGACTTAGCCCCAGTTACCAGTTTTACCCTAGACGGCTCCTTTAACGGTCACCGGCTTCAGGTCTCCCTGACTTCCATGGCTTGACGGGCGGTGTGTACAAGGCCCGGGAACGTATTCACCGCGTCGTTGCTGATACGCGATTACTAGCGATTCCGGCTTCACGGAGTCGAGTTGCAGACTCCGATCCGAACTGAGACCGGCTTTTTGAGATTGGCGCCCTGTTGCCAGGTGGCGACCCTCTGTACCGGCCATTGTAGCACGTGTGTAGCCCTAGGCGTAAGGGCCATGATGACTTGACGTCGTCCCCACCTTCCTCACTTCTTGCGAAGGCAGTCTCTCTAGAGTCCCCACCATTACGTGCTGGCAACTAGAGATAGGGGTTGCGCTCGTTGCGGGACTTAACCCAACACCTCACGGCACGAGCTGACGACAGCCATGCAGCACCTTGCTTTGTGTCCCGAAGGAAGGCTCCATCTCTGGAGCTGTCACGCGCATTCTAGCCTAGGTAAGGTTCCTCGCGTATCATCGAATTAAACCACATGCTCCACCGCTTGTGCGGGCCCCCGTCAATTCCTTTGAGTTTCACCCTTGCGGGCGTACTCCCCAGGTGGATGACTTAACGCTTTCGCTTGGACGCTGACAGTATATCGCCAACATCGAGTCATCATCGTTTACGGCGTGGACTACCAGGGTATCTAATCCTGTTCGCTCCCCACGCTTTCGTGCCTCAGCGTCAGTTTCGGCCCAGCGAGCTGCCTACGCAATCGGGGTTCTTGGTGGTATCTATGCATTTCACCGCTACACCACCAGTTCCGCCCGCCTCGACCGAACTCAAGCCCGCCAGTATCAACGGCAGTTCCACGGTTGAGCCGTGGGATTTCACCGCTGACTTAACGGGCCGCCTACGCACCCTTTAAACCCAATAAATCCGGACAACGCTTGCACCCTCCGTATTACCGCGGCTGCTGGCACGGAGTTAGCCGGTGCTTATTCATCTGGTACCGTCAGTTACCCCCGCAGGGGCGTTTTCTTCCCAGATAAAAGCAGTTTACAACCCAGAAGGCCTTCTTCCTGCACGCGGCATGGCTGGGTCAGCCTCTCGGCCATTGCCCAATATTCCCTACTGCTGCCTCCCGTAGGAGTCTGGTCCGTGTCTCAGTACCAGTGTGGGGGACCATCCTCTCAGAACCCCTAGCCATCGTCGCCTTGGTGGGCCGTTACCCCGCCAACAAGCTAATGGCACGCATGCCCATCTTCTATCGCCGAAGCTTTCACCACAACCCGATGCCGGGTCAGTGGTGGTATGCGGTATTAATCCCGGTTTCCCGGGGCTATCCCCCAATAGAAGGCAGGTTGCATACGCGTTACGCACCCGTGCGCCACTGACCAGGGAACCGAAGCTCCCTGATCCGTTCGACTTGCATGTATTAGGCCTGCCGCTAGCGTTCATCCTGAGCCAGGATCAAACTCTCCATTGTAAAAAACTTTACTGCAGTTCCCTGCAAAATGTGTCCGTTCGACCCCGGCTTTCCTTGTCCCTTACAGGACTGGCGCAAATTCCTTGCGCGGATTACCTTATCTTTTTGTATGTTATTTCTGTCTCAACAATCTCTCAAAGAACTTACCGAAGAACTACTTTCTTCGCCGGAGCGCCCCAGGGGGCGCTGATCTTATTTTTACTCCCTTTCGAGCCGTTCGCTCGTTTGCGGGGTGCAAAGTTCGGAAGTTATTTTCAAACTCCCAAATCTTTTTTCACTCTTTTTTTTTCTCTTCTTTCCGTCTCAGAACGTCCTTCCGGAGCGGGCTGCAAAGGTAGCAAAACCTTTTTAATTTGCAGCAAATTTTTTTACTCTTTTTTTTCAGCCTGCTGCTTCCGAATCAACCGCCGGCCCTCTTTCCGAACCGGGATGCAAAGGTAAGTGCTTTTTTGGAAACCGCAAGGGGCAAGGTAAGTTTTTTTCAAGGCCTAAAGTCCTTCAAAATGGCCTTCTCGCCGCCTCCGGGCCGCTTTCGCTGCCCTGTCTTCCCTTCCTTTCTGCCCCGTTCCTGCTGAACCGGAATGCAAAGGTAAGAAGAGTTTTCAGCCCCGCAAGCACTACCCCCTAAAAAAGTATCTATTTTCACCATTCAATGTTGCAACACATTGATTTGCAGCGAGAAAATTTTTAAGCATACCCTGTCTTTTTTCGCACTGCAGTTTTTGCGTGTAACTATAGCGTATATAATAGCCTGTACTTTATCCTAATTCCATTCCTATTTCAGCACTCTACACTGTTTCCTGCTTCTCCTTATTATTAGTAGCGCTATTAGCATAGTCTTCTAAATAACTAAACCGTTCTGTTAGTTTACCATCTCTGGCAATAGTAGCACGCGCTAACATTCCTTCTGCATCTCCATTGAAAAAGTGTGGGAACACATTATCTATAAGCAGCCGTCCAAAATCGCGTGAGGCATTCCGAGGCAGTTCACAAGGCAGGTTATCTACGGCCATTATAGTTATGTTGTCTGCTCTTGAATAGGGAGGCTCTACCACTCCTGTTTCAGGATTGTAATCATAAGCAGGGTTTGTAATAGTTGTAGCGCTTTTAGTGGTGGGTATTGAGCCGTCTACATCACAGGTGATGTCAGCAATGGTATCTATTCTGAAATCCGGTTTTCGCGTTTCCTCCTCTGTAAAAAGCTTAGGTGCCCGTGGATCCCAGTAGGCACAGGCCAGTAGCAGATCGGTAACTTTAGTAAACTTCCGGAAGGTACTCTTATATAGGTGTGGGTTAGCATAGAAATCCGGGGAGTCCCACACCTCCACGTCTGGCCGTGCATTATAGTCGCCGGAGTGTAGCTGCGCATAAACAGGTTCGGTAAACTGTTTGTACAGGTAATCAAAGACGCTCACCTTCCGGATACCCATTTTATCTAATACTTCCATGGCGCCTCCGGCCACACGTCCCCCTCCGGTTACGGCAATCTTAATAGGTGGCAGCTTTACTTTAAAGTACTCCTCCTGCATATCCTCCATTTCATGGCACAGGTAAGCCGGCTTCAAATCAAAGAGCTTATGTTTTTTACCATAGGTGAGTATGCCATTATATGCACCCACAATACCTGCATATCTGCCAAAGGCTACTACCCGCTGTCCATCCGCTGATTTCAAGGTTTCATAATCCAGCAGAGTGATGTTCTTGTCAAGTATAGCACGGAGAAGCTTTGCATTGTGGGGTTGCTTCTTAATTGTATGCGAAAAGAACATGTATGTCTTGTTTGGAATAAGCTGGTCTATCGGCACCTCTTTCACTCCCATCAATACATCACAGTCGTTCAGATCTTCCTGCATCGGGATGTGCAGCTCCCGGTATTCGGCATCGGTAAAGCAGCGGATATCACTTGGCTGCACCACAATCTCCATCTCCGGAAATTCCTGCAGCGCCTCTACACATTTTTTCGGTGTTAAAGGCACCCTTTTATCTACAGGTATCTTACCTTCTTTTATGATGCCGAATTTCAGTTTGCCCATTGGTTCCTTTTCCTTGAATTGTTAGCTCGGTTTTCTTGTTAGCTCATAAACAAAACCAGCTGCTGGTGCTTATACTTCAAGAGGTTAAGCATACTTCGATGCAGTTATGAACTATTTAGCTTTCATGCTTCAATATAATAAACTATTACTACTTTTGTAAAAAGAGTAGGCAACAGACTTAAAACCTGTTTCTAAAGGAGTTAAAAACCCAACAAATTCCAGACTAATATATCATCGTTATGATTTTTAAAACCAAACCTGCGGATGTGTTCAAAGAGCGCCACAACGGCCCTGATAAAGAGCAGATGCAGGACATGCTTGAAACCATCGGGGTTAACTCGCTGGACCAACTGATCGATGAGACTGTTCCAGCCGCCATCCGTCTGAAAAAACCTCTTAACCTTCCAACCGCTTTAACTGAAAAGGACTTCCTGAATAAGTTCTCACAGATAGCCAGGCAGAACAAGGTGTTCAAGTCGTACATTGGCCTGGGCTATAATGATACGATCGTGCCACCGGTTATACTTCGTAACATTATGGAGAACCCGGGCTGGTATACCGCTTACACACCATATCAGGCTGAGATTGCACAGGGCCGACTGGAGGCTCTGATCAATTATCAGACGATGGTGATGGATCTGACTGGCATGGAGATCGCTAATGCATCGTTGCTTGACGAAGGTACTGCCGCTGCAGAGGCAATGGGTATGTTTTATGCGCAGCGCAAAGGCTCACGCAAAAACGCAAACCGTTTCTTTGTCTCAAATCAGGTGTTGCCACAAACAATAGATGTGCTGGCATCACGTGCTACACCTATTGGTATTGAGTTAGTGATTGGTGATCATCGTGAGGCTGACTTAAATGATGATTCCTTTTTTGGTGCCCTTTTACAATACCCTGCTGCCGATGGTAGCGTGTATGACTATACAGACTTTATCAGCAACGCACACACTCAGGACATTTATGTTGCTGTAGCTGCTGATATCCTTTCCCTTACTTTATTAACACCTCCGGGTGAAATGGGTGCAGATGCTGTAGTAGGTACTACACAGCGATTTGGTGTGCCGATGGGCTTTGGTGGTCCGCATGCAGCTTACTTTGCTACAAAAGATGCTTTTAAGCGTGTGATCCCTGGCCGTATCATTGGAGTATCTATAGATGCGGAAGGCAACAAAGCGTACCGTATGGCCCTCCAGACGCGGGAGCAGCATATCCGCCGTGAGAAAGCTACTTCAAACATTTGTACAGCACAGGTATTATTGGCTGTAATGTCTGGTATGTATGCCGTATACCATGGGCCACGCCGCCTGAGGTACATCGGTCTTAATGTGCATGCCCTTACACAGCAGTTGGACAAAGGCTTAAAGGCACTTGGCTTTGAGCAGCAGAATGAGCAGTATTTCGATACGCTCAGCATTACTGTAGAAAGTTCTGATATGCAGCAGGCTATCCGCAAGGAGGCTGAGGCAGCGGGTATCAACTTCTTATACAATGGTGATACAAAAATTCACATTTCAATTAACCAGAATACAGACCTGCAGGATGTAAAAGATATCCTGGCTGTATTTGCAAAAGTGGCTGGCAAATCTGCTGATGTATTAAGTATAGATGAGCTACCGGAAGAAACTGAAGTTAAGTGGGCTGACAGCCTGATCCGTAAGAGCGATTACCTGCAGCAGGAGGTGTTTAACAAGCACCACTCAGAACATGAGATGCTGCGCTACATGAAGCACCTGGAGAACAAGGACATTTCTTTGGTTCACTCGATGATCGCGCTTGGCTCCTGCACCATGAAACTGAATGCAACAGCTGAGATGATCCCGGTTACATGGCCTGAGATTGGGCAGCTGCACCCATTTGCCCCATCTGACCAGACAAAAGGGTATGAGCAGATCTTTGCTGACCTGGAAGCCTGGCTATGTGAGATAACACGTTTCGATGCTGTTTCGCTGCAGCCAAACTCAGGTGCTCAGGGTGAATATGCCGGTCTGATGGTAATCCGTGCCTATCATGAGTCTCGTGGTGATCATCACCGAAACATTGCCCTGATTCCTTCTTCTGCCCACGGCACAAACCCTGCTTCTGCAGTAATGGC
Source organism: Pontibacter sp. MBLB2868 (assembly GCF_051904785.1). Taxonomy (NCBI): domain Bacteria; kingdom Pseudomonadati; phylum Bacteroidota; class Cytophagia; order Cytophagales; family Hymenobacteraceae; genus Pontibacter; species Pontibacter sp. MBLB2868. The sequence continues at coordinate 3,653,971 of NZ_CP196710.1, forward strand.
CGGTATGAAAGTGGTGATCGTGAAATGCGATGAGAAAGGTAACATTGATGTAGCTGACCTTCGTGCCAAGGCAGAGCAGTATAAGAATGAGCTGTCTTGCTTAATGGTGACGTACCCATCTACACACGGTGTATATGAGGAAAGCATCATCGAGATCTGCCAGATTATACATGACAACGGCGGCCGCGTTTACATGGACGGCGCCAACATGAACGCCCAGGTTGGCCTTACTTCTCCGGCGCACATTGGCGCAGACGTTTGCCACCTGAACTTACACAAGACTTTCTGTATCCCTCACGGTGGTGGTGGTCCTGGTATGGGCCCTATCGGTGTGGTAAAAGATCTGGCTCCGTTCCTGCCGGGCCACGCAGTTAGAAAGATCAACGGTGACAAAGCGATTCATGCAGTTTCTGCAGCGCCTTGGGGTTCAGCTTCTATTCTGCCTATCTCTTATGCTTACATCGCCATGATGGGCGGCGAAGGTTTAACAGAGGCAACAAAGGTGGCCATCCTGAATGCCAACTACATTAAGGCTCGCCTTGAGAAGCATTACCCTGTGCTTTATGTTGGCAAGAATGGACGTTGCGCGCACGAGATGATCCTGGATTGCCGTGAGTTCAAGAAAGTTGGTGTTGAGGTTGAGGATATCGCCAAGCGCCTGATGGACTATGGTTTCCATGCGCCAACGGTATCGTTCCCGGTTGCTGGTACGCTGATGGTAGAGCCAACAGAGTCTGAGCCACAGGAAGAACTGGACAGGTTCTGCGACGTGATGATCTCGATACGTGAGGAAATACGTGAGATTGAAGCGGGCAAAGCCGACCAGAAGAACAACGTACTGAAAAACGCGCCACATACATTAAAAGTAGTGATGGTAGAGAACTGGGAGCGCCCTTATTCTCGTGAAAAAGCGGTTTTCCCGATGGCTTACCTGCGCGACAATAAAGTATGGCCAACCGTTAGCCGCATCGACAGCGCTTACGGTGACCGTAACCTGGTATGCTCTTGCGCCCCGATTGAGTCATACAACGAGAATAACAATGAAATGGTAGCAGTGGGATAAGCTGCAACACCTTATATATAGTGAATGGAAAAGCCTGGCCGTATCGGTCAGGCTTTTTGCTTTATAGACAAGTTTTAAAGTTTTAATTACTAATCAAACAGCCTGATTTGAACCAAAACACCTGAATGTACCCGTATACATGTATAAATGAACATATTAACTATCAAGACTATGAAACAAATTACAAAATCAACCCAGCTATTTCTTTTGGGCTTATGTTTTCTACTAGTAGCAAGCTGTGCTCCTACAGTTGATGTAAACACAGACTATGCTCAATCAACTGACTTTAGCCAATACAAAACATTTAACTTTTACCAGGAGCAGCCTACTGAATCAAGAGAGACCTCCGGTAACTATAATACGATGCTGGATCAGTATCTGAAAACTGCTATACGTCAGTCTTTAGGTAATCAGGGCCTTTCTTACGATGCGACAAATCCTGATTTAAAAGTTGCTTACGATGTAACTGTTGACACAGAGATGGCAGTAAACACCAATTACGTTTACCCTCCGGGGTTCGGCTATGGTTATAGCTACTGGTACGGTTACCGATACAACTATGGCTTTAACCGCTTTCCGGCCACTTACAAAACTATCAATAAGTATAAAGAGGGTACAGTAGTAGTAGACTTAGTTGATGCTGATACAAATGAACTGGTATGGAGAGGCGTTGGAGAAGCCGCTGTTGATATGGCAGGAGGAATTAGCCAGGAGCGCATTAATACCATCGTTAAAGACATTTTAAATGATTACCCGCCAGCCAAATAATCAATAAGCAATAACTTCAACTTTTAGCAACGCCGTGTGCTTCTATTTCAGCAGAAGCGCACGGCGTTTTATTTTATCAACTCCTTCTCTATACTATACGTTGGCAGCGGCACAGCTCATGTCTGAAGCAAGTGCGCCAGCATAACGCAGCCATCTACTCCGCACAAGCGTATAGTTCATCAACTAAATATAGCTACGATGCCTCTATCTATAACACCTGCGTTTACACGATTAAAAACAGCTACTGCTTTACTGTTTGCACTTTGCCTAACAAGTTGTGCGGTTATACCCGAAGTGGAAACTGCTTATGACCGCTCTGCCAACTTTAAAGTATACCAGACATTTAACTGGTACCCAACAGAGGTGCCTCCTCCAACAGCAGGAGCAGAAGGGCTTCCATATAATTCGGCATTGGACTTACGCATAAGAGAGGCTATTGCCAGTGAACTGGTAAAGCAGGGACTGAGCCCTACTACTTTAGATCCGGGTTTACTTGTGGCTTATGACATAGCTGTGGACCTACAACAGGAGCCGGCAAGCAACTATGTTTTTCCGCCGGGCTTTGGGTATGGGTACAGTTACTGGTATGGGTACCGCTATAACTATGGTGATGGCGGTATTCCTGAGTTTCGTAACATACGAGAATACAGGGCAGGCACTTTAGTAATAGACCTTATTGACCGCAATACAAATCAACTGATATGGCGCGGATGGTCTGAGTCGGTTTTAGATCCGGCAACGGCTGTTGACTCACGAAAAATAAACAGAATAATTGCCAACATTATGTCCCGGTTCCCTCCCACACCAGACATTACCCGGTAGTAAAAAGCAGTTATACTTACCCGCAAAGCGCTGCATTTCACAATGTATAGCCGACGTTGATGCCGCCGTAGTAATTACGATCGGGGGCAGGTTGAAAGTAACGGCCTCCAAAAGCATTCAGGTCGTTGCCCAGACTATACTTTACATTTGTCAGGTTATCTGCCCCCGCGAACAGCTCAAGCTTCAGGTGCTTTCCTAGTTGCCGTTTTAGTCCTGCCCGGGCACCAAATACAAAGTAGTTGCTCGCGTACACAGTATTTTCATCGTTAAGGGGTGTATCATCCAGGTAATTTGAAGTAAGGTTCAGGTAAAGTCCGAACGGAGTATCCAGGTCAAGCCCTGTAGTGAGGGCATGCGGCGCTACCCCTGTCAGTTTGTTCCCGGATAAATTAGCTTCACCTTTTTCATACTCATTAAACCGGAAATGGCTATACGCATAGCTACTCCATATTTTCAGCAAACTAAGCGACTTATCCGGCTCAGAAAGCAATGTATAACCCAGGCTCACTTCCAAACCCGATTGCGCTGTAGACCCCACATTTCGGAACACAGCCACACTAGACACATCCTGTCGGCTTACAATTGTTTCTTTTAACTTAAAGTAATAGGCTACTGCATCAAAGCTTAACTTATCTGCTAGCGCAAAACCCCGCACCCCCAGCTCATAGTTTGTACCTTTCTCTGCTTCCAGGTCTTCATTTAAAGAACCGTCAGAAGTAAGGATTTCTTCTTCGGTAGGAGGTGAGAAGCCGGAACTTACACTGCCGTGTACAGACACTTTATTCGTTAGTTGTTTTAGCAGCGCTATTCTTGGCGATAAAACCGTTTTAAAATTACGGTTCAGTTTATAGTTGCCACTACTTGCCTGATGTAAACGGGTAATTTTATACTGCGCATCATTAAGGCTAAGCGCTGCTGTGGCTATAATGTCTGCTGGCAGGTATAATTCCGCTTGTGCAAAAACAAATCCTATTTTGGTAACCACCTCATCATCTGTCCGGAGGGCGCCGGGAGTACCTCCGTTATTATCATACGTACGGGCAGCCTCAAAGCCTCTTTGAAACTCTCCGCCTACAGTAAATGTAGCACCTACTGTTCCAAGGGATGTATTGTAAACAAAGCTGGTGCGCCCACCAAGTTCCTGGTTAGTATTGCGTTCATAGTCAGTGTTAAACGGGTTATCTTTAAACTTATGCAATCCATACAAAGCAGTGGTGTTCCTGAAATCAGCACTGAACTTATACTCCTGCTTCAGGCCCATAGTAATACCCTCCAGGCCAAGCGACGCATTTTGTGCCACGCTGCCAAACATGCCACCGCGTGCCTGCCTCGGATTCTGCTGATACTGTTCACGCGTCAGTCCGCCCGGCAATTCATAAAAGAGATCAGAATATATTAGATTGGCGTTTAGCGTTCTTTTTTCAGAAGGCTTAAATTCAGACGACAGCAACAGAACGCTTCTGTCTGTGGCAGATTGCTGGCGGTACCCATCGTACTGCTGCCGTGTGTACTGCACCAGTGTCTTACTGTTTTCCGCCCCAACGCTGGCACTGGCTACATATCTCCTCAAGCCATAGGAGCCCAGGGTAGTGCCAATCCGTATTTGTTTCTCAGCGGGGGCAGCTCTTTGGGGTTCCAGTAAAACGGTGCCACCTGTTCCTGCTCCGTAAATACTGCCTGCCGGCCCTTTCAGTATCTCTATTGTTCCAATGTTGGCCGCATCAAGCAAGTTTAGCGCCGTGGTGCCATTTGCTTCCGTAAACGGAATGCCATCAAAGTATACTTTTACATTTCGTACTCCATAAGGAGATCGCAAGGTGCTGCCTCTGATAGACAACCGGTAACTGGCCGGGGCACGTTCATCCATCCGCACACCCGGTACTGTGTTCAAAGCACGTACAATGGAGCTTTCGTCATAACGCGCTATTGACTCATGTTCTAGCAGGCTTAAAGCTCCGGCTGTTTGCAGCAAAGGCCGGTTACTTTCATATCCAGTTACAAGTACTTCCTGTAAACGAGAAGCAGCAGGTTGCAGCAGCACCCTTATTTGCTGAAAGGCAGTTGGTGCGTGCACTGTTGCTGTATTATAACCGATGTAACTGAAAACGACACTATTGATATCCCCTGTTACCGGAAGAGTAAAATAGCCATTCGCATTGCTGATAACCTGCGCCCCTGTGTTAGCAGTTACAGTAACTCCCTCCAGTGGCAATTCCGTTTTAGAGTCTAAAACATAACCCTGGTATTGATCCTGCGCCCAGAGCTGGTGCGGAAGTGACAGGAGAAAAAACGTGAGACTTATGTAAAAGAGTGTTCTTACAGTCATAAACAGGAGCAATATCCAAAAGAAAACGCATGAGCCTCCTTAATGTTTATCATCAGGCGCGTATTGGGCCGGAGTGCCTGGTACAGGTATTGGGTTATGTCAAGCTACTAAAATAAAAAAAGCTCCGGCAGAAACTGCGGAGCCTTTCCAAACTATGAAAGCTAATGAGAACTTTATATCAATTTCTGATAATTCTGAATTCAGTTCGCCGGTTTAGCTGATGCTCTTCTTCAGAACACTCCACACCGTCGGCACATCGGTTAACTAATTTGGTTTTACCATACCCTTTAGCAGTTAGCCTTCTTCTGCTGATGCCCTTAGAAACCAGGTAATCAACAGCAGATTTCGCTCTGCGCTCTGACAACCGCTGGTTATACTTTTCAGTCTCACGGCTATCGGTATGGGAGCTTAACTCTACTTTTACCTCAGGGTTATTCTTTAGTATGGTTACCAGCTTGTCCAAGCCAGTAGCAGCATCCTGACGAATATTCCACTTATCCAGGTCATAGTAGATGTTTTCCAGCACGATGGCATTATCCACCTCATTTTTATCAAACAGTAAGGCAACCACTACGGTATCGCCAGCTGTTTCCGGGATGTTGGCCAATGCTTCCTGGGTCAGGTATCCGTCTTTTCTGCCAAGTATCGAGAAACTGTCCCCTCTACGGGCATCCATATAATAACGTCCCCCTTCATCTGTCATAACCACAGCAGAATCTTTTAGGTTCTCTTGCGACACAACAATTTGAGTTTTTGGCAGGGGCACTTCAATTTTGCGGTTCTGCCCGTTCAGTTTTCGCTCCAGGGTAGTAACCATTACCACCACTGGCCTACGCAGCAGTTTGAAAGAGTAAATGTCGTCGGTTCCGTTTTCTGACTTACGGTTTGAAGAGAATAAGCCTTCCGCGCCAGGCTTTGTAAACATAATGCCGTAGTCGTTTTGCGGGGAGTTTATCGGCGCTCCCAGGTTGCGCACTTTTGACCAGGAAGCATGTTCTCCTTCGGCTTCAAATACATCCAGGCCTCCAAAGCCGGCATGTCCATCCGATGCGAAAAATAGTTTGCCGTCAGCATCTACATAAGGAAAGCTCTCACGGCCGGAGGTATTAATAGTAGGGCCCGCATTTACAGGCTCTCCCCAGCTACCATCCGCATTGCGAACAGAGTAATAAATATCCGTCTCTCCAACTCCTCCAGGCATATCAGAGGCAAAGTACAGCACATCTCCGCTCTTTGACAGGGCAGGATGGCCTACTGAATATGCTTCTACTTTATTATATACAAATGGTTGAATGTTAACCCACTCTTCTCCTTGTCTTTCAGCTGAAAATATCTCAAGGCGGTTCACAAACTCTTGTGTGGCAGCCTCTTTTGCCCAGCTGGTTGGGTCAGGGTTGGTCCTTTTCCGCACCGGCACCATATGGGTGCGGGTAAAGTATAGTTTTTTCCCGTCTGCAGCAGCGGATGCCGTGGCATTGTGGTAATCCGCGTTGATCATTTCTTCCATTGCCTTCGGGCTTGTCCAGTTACCCTGCTCATCCTTCTTTGCCGAGTACAGCTGGAGGTAAGGCCGCCCTGTCCAGCCATATACATTCGATTTCTTTGCGCTTTCGACCGCACCTCTATCCGAAGAAAAAATAATCTCGTTGCCATACGACACAGGGCTAAAATCAGAAAAATCTGCTGTGTTAATTGCCGTTAAAGGAGTTACTTCGGCAACTGCAGGCTTATTTTGCCAAAGCAGCGCCCTGTCGCAGACCTCCATCAGTTTTTTGGCCTGCAAGCCGTTATCCTTTGTTTCGGAAGCCCATTGCTCGTACTGCTTTTTTGCCTCCTCATATTTTCCGTTACCGCGCAAAGCCTCACCGTAAAAGTATAGGTTCTGCGGGTCTCGTCCTGCCGTATTCACTATTTTGGCATACCACTGTTCCGCCTGCACATTCTGGCGGGTAAGGCGATAGGCATCTGCCATGCGCTGCATTGTATACAGGTCTGGCTGTGATTTCTTTACTGCCACCTGGTAGTTCTCCAGAGCCAGAGCAAACTCATAGTTTTCGAACTGTTTGTTTGCCTTGCGTAGTTCCGACTGTGCCTGAGCTACTGTGCTCAAGCCGATCATGGCCGCAACTACAAAATATAAGGGTGTAGATCTATAGTTCATCTCGTAATGGGCTTAGGATTAAAAGTATTGCGGAGTAAGTATCCTGGTTTCTTTCTTCTTGAAGAAGTAGTACCCTACTGATATCTCGTGTGTATTAAAGCCACTCAGGTTATTCAGCATCTTATCATAAGCATAGCCAAGCCGCAACGACTTATGTATCTGAAGCTCTGCTATAAATGCAATCGCTGACCTTTTGTAGGCTTCCTCCATGTCTGTTGTGCTGTTAAAAAGGTTCATGCTGGTGCGGTAAGAACTACCCAGCCACAGCCTGTCGGCCAGCAGCACAAAAGCATTCAGATCGACGTTGGCCGGCGCGTGAAAATCCTCTTTAATTAATATGCTCGGCTTTAATTTCAGGAAGCTTCCTACGTCAAACACATATCCTGAGGTAAAGTAGTAGTGGCGCTCCGGCTCAATCTGCTCCATATCCTTGAACTGCAGCAGGTCCGATGCTGAGACACCGGCATAAAAGCGTTCTGTATGATAGTATGCGCCTACTTTAACGTCTGGTTTGAGAGTGGTTTCTTTTCCGGCAGGAATGGAAGGGTCATCTTCTATGCCTATCTCGACCCCATCCAGGGTGTGCTGCACGAAGCCCGGTGCAAGCCCAAAACTCAAGATGCCATTTTCGCTTACCTGCAGTTTTACAGCAATGTTTGCATAAGCTGAGAACATGGACTGGGCTCCGATCTTATCGCGGGTAAGGCCCAGGCCTATGCCTAATTTATTATTAGCAGCTATGCCATCCACTGTAAGCGACTGTGTAGAAGGTGCCCCCTCAATACCAGTCCATTGTGAACGATGGAAGGCATTGAGGTTGAGCACGTTCTTACTACCTGTGTAAGCCGGGTTAATGCCCATGCTGTTAAAGATATACTGCGAGTACTGTGGGTTTTGCTGGGCACTGGCTCCAAACGCGAGCAGCAGGAACAGCAGGGTATAAAATATTCTCATGGTATTGTTCTTTATCTTTTGATAAGGATGTCTCTTAGCGGAAAATCGTAACGTAACCGGTAAACACTTTTTCTACACCGTCGCATAAGGTTACACTTACTTTATAATAGTAGGTACCCTGCTCCAGCTTGTTACCGTTCCAGTCGTTCTGGTAATTGTCTTTCTTATATACTTCAGAACCCCAGCGGTTGAAGATGATCACCTGGTTCTTCGGATACTTCGTCAGGTTAGCAATTACCCATGTGTCATTCTTGCCATCGCCGTTCGGGCTGAAGGCTTTCGGGAACTCCAGTTCACCATCCAACACCGATGTGTCGATTGGCAGGCTGGTTACGGGGCTGCTACAGTTGCCATTATTGGCCACCACGCTTACCTCACCAAAGGAGTTTGGATTATCAGCTTTCACAACAATGGTTGTAGATCCTTGTCCGGAAACGATTGTAAAGCCGGCCGGTAGAGTCCAGGTGTATCCTGTGGCGCCAGGCACAGGGTTTACGGTATACATCAGGCCGTTACACAAGGAGCTCATGTCTTTTATCTGGGTGGTTGCTGCCGGAGGTGTTGTGATCTCTACATCCAAAGAGCTTGCAGTACTTGTGCCGCAGTCATTTGATGCCGTTACGCTTACTTTACCTCCTGTGTCGCCTGCGCTTACAGTTATACTATAAGTGCCCTGGCCACTTACGATTGTCCATCCATCAGGCACTGTCCAATTATAAGTTTCTCCGCTAGTAAGCACTGTAATGCTGTAAACCAGGTTCTCGCCGCTGTTCGCGCACGATGCGTCAGGGCCTTCAACTGCTCCGGGCTCGTTAGGCGTTGTGGTTGGCGAAACAGCTATACTTGCTGTTGCCCCGGTGCCACACTCATTTGTACCGGCTACAGTTATCATTCCCGGGTTGTTTCCTGCTTCTACCTCAATAGTTGTGGAGCCCTGGCCGCTTTTTATTGTCCAGCCTGCCGGTACGGTCCAGGTATATCCTGTAGCACCACCCAAGTCATCAATACTATAGGTGAGCACTGATCCTATACAACCACTGGAACTACCATGTATGGTTAGTGGCGCTTGCGGTGCATTATTTACACTTGTTGTATAAATAGCTGCGGCACTTGCCCCACAGGCATTATCAGCGGTTACTGTAACATCGCCGGAACCTGACCCTGCTGTTACTTTTATCTCTGTGGAGCCCTGTCCGCTTACGATGGTCCAGCCTGCCGGCACAGTCCAGGTATATCCTGTAGCACCCGGTACCGAGGCAATACTATAGACTAAGTCGCTGGTGCCGCCGCATGTCGCCGAAGGACCAGAAATTGCCCCCGGAGTAACAGGTGGAGGAGTAGGAGAAACAGCTTTACTGATGCCTGAGCTGGCGCCGCATTTGTTTTTTGCTGTTACTGTAATGTCACCGGGTGCATCACCTACTGTTACAGTTATGGTTCCGGTTCCTTGGCCGCTTGTAATGGTCCAGCCTGCCGGAACAGTCCAGGTATACGCTTCTGCGCCTGCCGTTTCACCAACACTATAGGTTAGCGAGGAACCCACGCAGCCAGCTGCATCACCAGTAATGGCCAGGGGCGCTTCAGGAGCTTTACTTACAGTGAGTGGCATTTCGGCAGGTGTACTGCTGCCGCATTCATTTTCTGCAACCACTGTTACGTTACCTCCCGCTGTGCCTGCAGTTACTGTGATGTTTGTAGTTCCTTGTCCGCTTACGATGGTCCAGCCTGCCGGAACGGTCCAGGTATACCCTGTAGCACCATCAACAGGACTAACTGTATAGGTAAATCCATCCTTGCCGGCACAGGCGTCAGCAGTTCCGGATATACCAGCCGGGGTCTGAGGTTTTTCATTAACTGTTACTCCCAACGCTGTACCTGTACTCGCACCGCAGTCGTTTTCTGCAATCACGCTTACATTACCGGAGCCAGCTCCTGCTTTTACAGTAATACTTGTCGTGCCCTGTCCGCGTATTATCGTCCAGCCTGCAGGCACGGTCCAGGTATATCCTGTCGCACCGTTTGTCGCCTGTATGGTATAGGTGGCTTCATTGCCTGAACAAAGCTCTGTATCTCCTGAAATGTTTGCCGGCGAAACAGGTGGCTGATTTGTATTGATCGTTATAGCAGATGCATCACTTGTAAAGCATTCGTTGCCCGCTGTAACGGTTAACGTACCGCCGTTAGGCCCTACGCTTACCTGCACGGTTTTACTTCCCTGCCCTCCGGTTATCTGTATGTCCCCGTCAGCTGTCCAGGTGTAAGTTGCACCCTCGGGAGCTCCTTCTGCTGTATAACTGTTACCTGTGCTGTTTGCGCAAACACTTGAACCTCCTGCTATGGTTGGGGCTTCTGGTTTGGTAATTACTGTAACCTCTTTCACTACGGTGTAAGCATTGCCGCATAAATCGGTTACTGTTGCTTTTACTGTTCCGGCTGAAGTACCTATGTTTACAGTAATTGAGTTACCGGTGTGCGACACTTCCGTCAGGCCTCCTGTTAATTCAAAAGCATAGGTTGCACCAAAGACTTCGGTAACAGTATAAGTTACAGCGGTGGTTTCAGCGCACTGGGAGGCTCCGCCTGAAATACTTAGTGCAGGAGCTGGGCAACTAGGCTCAACTACCACAATATCCGTGTTATCTCCTGGTGTTTTATCAGGAGTGGAACTCCCTACCCCGGCAGTATTTTTAATCTCGCCGGCCGCCAGAATCTTTGCCTCGATGGTTAAAGTAGCAGTTTCTCCATTAGCAAGAGAACCAACCGTAAACAGACCTGTGGCCGGATCATAGATACCTTTGCTTGCTGTAAAGCTGATCAGTTCAAGCTTTTCTGACAATAATTCGTTAACCACCACATCCTCTGCCGTGTAAGGGCCGTTATTCTTCACCTCAATCGTGTAGATGATGGTGCCTCCTACTGTATGTGGACCACTGTTTGCGGTTTTCGACACACTTACATCCGCTGAAACCTCCGGCACATCCACAGGATCTTCCCCATCGTTGTTACCTGGTTTCGGATCAGGATTGTTACTACCCACAGATACTTTGTTAACAACATCACCTGCGGCAATAACCCTGAAAGTAAGTTTCAGTTCTGCAGTTTCATTCAGCTGCATCTCCCCGATCGTCCATTCTTTCGTGGCAGGATCATAGGTGCCTGCACTGGCACTCTCCACACGCACAAACTCCAGCTCCGCAGGAATTATTTCATTTACCACTACATTGTAGGCAGTGCTAGGGCCAGCATTATGGGCCGTAATAGTATAAGTTACTTCATCGCCAATCAGGTACTCACCTTCCGTAGCGGCTTTTTCCACGGAAAGGTCTGCGAGCACAACACTTGGCAGGAACACGTTGTTGGTATTCAGGCTAACGCCGCCGTCCAGTGAAATAGCCCTGCCGATCAGGTTTACACCAGGCTCCAGGGTGATATCTCCTAATGAAATAATGTTGCCTTGGAAACTCGTTGAGTTGCCCAGGTTAACCTTGCCTTTAACGATCCAGAAAATATTTTGAGGTTGAGCTCCGTTCTGCAGGAGGAGTCCTGTTCCCGGTGCGGGAGGCGCAATGGATGGAGTTGTCAGGTCTCCGTCTATGATGAACACGAATTTCGCATTCACGTCGCCGTGTGCGTCCAGCACGACAATCCCATCCAGGTCAACGTTGCCGCTGTTTCTGTAAATACCCGGAGAACTACCGCCAGCCACAAGGCCCGCACCTGTAAAGGGCGTCCCTGTCATGTTGCTGTAGTAATCATAAACGGTCCTGGCGTCTTGTAGCGCCTCATTCACAAGTGGCAAACCAATCTGTTTGGTACCCCGCACCAGTAACTGACCATCATCTGTGTAAATCCCCTGCGGGGTTACTCCCAGATCTCCGGTAACGCCTGTAGTGCCGGTGTTGCTAACATAGTTTGAGCCAATAATAGCAAATGTGGTAGCCTTGCCAAGACTAGGTGCTGATTGTGCTATACTTAGGGTGGTAGTACCAATCAGGCAAAGGATGATTAGCAGTAAAGATTTTTTCATATCCTTTAAGCAAAGAGAATAAGGGTATAACTAAATATCTATAGATAGAATTACAGATATTGAATATTTTCCTTTACTTAAATAATGAAAACAGGTTGTTAATAATTGTAAATATTATATAAATATACAAGTATATACTTAAATATCAATAAAACATTATATTACTAAACACTACCCTGATTATGGAGCATTATTAAACTATTTTTTTAGCAGTGCAATTATTTAAAAGATAATGAAAAGAATATCATTATCTCATGCGGTAGTCAATATGCCCCAGAGTATAAACAAGGCCAGTATTGCACGCTAAGCATTAGTCAGAAGGCTTGTCATGCTGCAATGCATGACAACAAAACAGTACAATTTAAAGCAAAAAGCCCTGCTACCTTTCTGGTAGCAGGGCTTTTTGCTTTAGTATTAACAACGCAAATGCAGGTTCTAAACGTGCACGTGCCTTTCTGCGTGGTAAGAAGACCGAACCAATGGGCCCGACTCCACATATTTTAAACCTCTTTTTAAACCTTCTTCACGGTAGTGATCGAACAGGTCCGGGTGGATAAACTCTGCTACTTCAATGTGTAATTTTGTTGGCTGCAGGTATTGGCCCAGTGTCAATATATCGCAACCATTGGCAGCCAGGTCGTCCATGGCCTGGTATACCTGCTCACGCGTTTCACCTAAACCAAGCATAATACCTGTTTTGGTACGCTGCCCATACTCTTTCGTACGGCGAATCTGTTCCAGGCTACGATCATACTTCGCCTGCGGACGCACACGTCGGTAAAGCTCTTTTACTGTTTCCATGTTATGCGAAACAACTTCCTGCCCTGGAGATATCATGGTGATCAAGGCATCCCACGTTCCTTTTACATCCGGAATAAGTGTTTCTATGGTAGTAGCAGGAGACATGGCTTTTACCTGTCTTACTGTTTCATGCCAGATGGCAGCACCACGGTCTTTCAGTTCATCACGGTTAACAGATGTGATAACAGCATGCTTCACGCCCATCAACTGAATGGCCTCTGCTACACGGCGTGGCTCGTCCTCATCATATTCATTGGGGCGACCAGTGGCCACAGCGCAGAAAGAACAGCTGCGGGTACACACATTGCCCAGTATCATAAAAGTAGCAGTTCCAGCACCCCAGCACTCTCCCATATTCGGGCAGTTGCCGCTCTCACAGATGGTGTGCAGTTTATATTCTTCTACTATACTTCTAACTTTCGCGTATTCCTTCCCTACCGGCAGCTTTACACGAAGCCAGTTCGGCTTACGGGGTTTCCCTAAGGCGTTCAGCCCCTCAGGTGTCGCATTGGGCTGTATAACCGGAAGTGTAATCAAATCATCCATGATGCAAAGATAGGAAGTAATGCTTTAAGAGTTTAGCCATTAACTAAGAATTGTGTAGTGGCAGGCATGCATCCTTAACAAGGCTTTCCCCTGAAATGTTCGTTACAGAATTTATTTGCGGCGCCCGTAATACAGGTTGAGGTATACAGAGGTAAAAAATTGCTCGTTATCGGCCTGGGGAATAATGATCATTTCTTTCGGGAAAAGCTCCACTACAAAGCCTACCTCAATACCGGCGATACTCTCTCTGTAACGGCCATACTCAAAGCTGAGTCCACCTTTCAGGTTAACGCCTATGTTTACGTCAGACTCACCGAAGCCTTGCACAAAAGAAGCGTTCCCCTGTATGTTTTCCAGGTTACGGTGCTTCTGCGGATCATACTGTTCCGTGCGCACATCCTGGCCGCCTAAGCCGCCTCCATAGTTATACCGGATGTAGTATGGCACCAGCAAACCCAGTGAAGGACCAATAGCCCCAACAGCATTCACCTGCACCCCGGATTCTGCCGCTTTGCGGAAAAGAACTATTTCACGGCCATAGCGTGGGCGTATCACAAAGAGATAGTTTTGCTTTCCGGCAACAAAAAAGTCTCCTGTTTCGCTGCTATACAAACGGTTTTCCTTCGGGTGCTTTACCTCAACCACCTCAATTTCCCCGAACTGGTACATGCGGTTATTCCTGAAGTAAGACGAACGGATAAAGGCACCTCCTATGAGACCTCCATTTGAATTGAAGTTGATGCCGTAGCTGAGTTCGTTCTGGAAGCTCTCGTCTTCTTCGTATTGTGCGAATGCCGGCAAGGCTGAACCAAAAGCAAGAATCAGTACAAGTATAAGGTATCTAACCACCCGATTAATTATTTATAGTTGTTATTAAAAGTAGCTAAATTTACGTTCTATTCAAAACTATAGTTTACACCCTATGATAACCGTTAAGAGCTCATATAAAGGCAACCTGCGCACTTCCGCTGTACACGTAGCCTCAAACAACACAATCATTACGGATGCCCCTGTCGATAACAACGGCAAAGGAGAGGCTTTCTCGCCAACCGACCTGGTATGCGCCGCTCTTGGCAGCTGCATGATGACCATTATGGGCATAGTAGCCAACCGTAGCAACATCGACATAGAAGGAACAGAGATCGAAACCGTAAAGATCATGGCCTCTGAACCACGCCGTATCGCTGAGGTTGTGCTCAACTTTAAAATGCCCGCCAAGGATTACTCCGATAAGGAGAAAGCCATGCTGGAGAACGCCGCCCGTACCTGCCCGGTAGCTTTAAGCCTGCATCCTGACATTAAACAAACCATTAATTTCGTTTACTAGGCATCCCGCTTAAGAAATAAGCTGTAGCGGCATAGCAGACCAATAAGGCTGTTATGCTGTTACCTTCTTCTTCAAAACATCCACACTTATTCCCAAATGTGAGGCATCGTAGGTACAAACTCCATCCTGCACCAGCAAAAGCTGCGGCGACTGATGCGTTACATGCAGTACCTCTGCCACCTCATTCGAAACAGGCCTGTAGCTCAGAAGGTCCAGGTAGTATGGTTTGATATGATCCAGCCCTGCTCCATCCCACTGCCTCTCCAGTCTACTTTTAGCAGTGGAACTAATAGAACATGCGGTACTATGCTTAAAAATTACAATCGGGGTATTTTTAGATTCCTCCATTACCTCATCTAACTGCTCTGTGCTTGTTAGCGGATGCCAATTCATATAGTGCTTTCTAAATTCTAATTAACTGATTTTTCTTTTTGCCGCTTCTCTTTCTTCTTCCAAAAGAAAAGACGCTTCTTCGGGTTATCTTTCTCTCTGCTTTTCTGATACCTGCGCCGCTCTACCCGTGTACGCCCCGGCTCCCCTTTCTTGAAATTATAAGAGCTAACGTCAAGGTGCGTATCTTTATAGGGAGAGACTGTTGTATCGGCCTGCTTCAGAAACTGTTTCCGCAACTGCTTGTGATGGCTATACGTCTCATAGCTGATCTGGGCAAAAGCAGGCGCAGTAGCGATTAAGAGCGCTACCAGGAGTAGTACAAAACGCTTATGTCCGCTATGTGATGAACAAGATAACATCAGAAATACTTTCTGATTAGTTATACTGTTTTTCACAAGGCTTGTTCTACTGCCAGAACTTAAGGCGGTTCTTCTTCCTCTTTACACGCCCGTTCTTATTAAAAGCTACCCTTGTAGCCTGAACGGACTTACCATCTTTGCCTGTCACCTCTGTTGAACTCCCCTTGCCATCTATTTTAGGACAACGTAAAATACCTTTGCGCTGGCAACTGCTGCCTAGCACCAGCACCACCCAAATGAGTGGCAACAGAAAAAAGGATCGCTTGAATATCAATATGATAGCATTAGTTCTACTTTATCGCGCAGGCGCTTTTGTGGCAAAAACTCCTGCTCAAGCGGCGGTGCAAAAGGTACAGCCGTGTCTAAGCTTGCCACACGGGCTACAGGGGCATCCAGCAACTCAAAACAGTGTTCGCTTATCCAGGCTGCTATCTCTCCGCCAATGCCACCGGTCATGGTGTCTTCGTGCAGGATAAGCACACGGCCCGTTTTTTCTACAGCAGCGCGAACAGCTTCCTTGTCCCAGGGCAGCAGCGAACGCAGGTCCAGGATCTCCAGGCTGGCATCTTTCAGGTCTTGTTGCAGCTGCTTTGCCCAATGCACTCCCATGCCATACGTAATGATGGTTAAGTCTGTTCCTTCGGCCACGGTTCTGGCTTTGCCAATTTCTATGGTATAATAATCGTCCGGAATTTCCTGTGAGATGGAACGGTAGAGCATCTTGTGCTCGAAGTACATCACCGGGTTAGGATCTTCGATGGCCGCATTCAGCAACCCTTTGGCATCGTATGGTGATGATGGATAGACAACTTTAAGTCCGGGTGTATGGAAAAACCATGCTTCGTTGCTCTGCGAGTGGAACGGCCCGGCAGCCGCACCTGCCCCAGTTGGCATGCGCACCACCACATCGGCATTTTGCCCCCAGCGGTAGTGGCTCTTGGCCAGGTTATTTATAATCTGGCTGAAGCCTGCGCTTACGAAGTCGGCAAACTGCATCTCTACCATACTTTTCTGCCCGCGCACCGATAGTCCCAGGCCAACGCCCAGTATAGCTGACTCGCATAAAGGTGTATTGCGGACACGTTTTTTACCAAACTTATCCACAAAGCCCTCTGTTACCTTAAATACACCACCATACTCAGCTATGTCCTGCCCCATCAGTACCAGCTCCGGGTAGCGCTCCATACTCTGGCGCAATCCATCCGAAATGGCATCTACAAAGCGTTTCTCCGTTTTGGCATCTGAGGCAGGCCGGATCAACTCCGGATCAAAAGGCTTGTACATGTCCTTGAGCTCCTGCTCACGGCTGGCTTCTGGCATTGGGGTTTCGAAGGCTTTATTCAGTCCGTTCTCTATCTCTGCCTTCAGTTCCTCTTTTATACTTTCCATGGTCTTCTGCGTCAGTACCAGCTCTTCGAGCAGGTACTTCTCAAAGTTTTCCACGGGGTCTTTCTTCGCCCACTTCTCAAACAGCTCCTGCGGCACATATTTAGTACCGCTGGCCTCTTCATGTCCGCGCATCCTGAACGTGATCGCTTCTATCAGCATCGGACGTGGGTTTTTACGGATACTTATCGCCGCCTGCCGAACAGTATCATACACCTCCAGGATGTTGTTCCCATCCACCTGCAGGGCATCAATACCATAGGCCGGGCCTTTATCTATAAACTGATTGAATTTAAACTGCTCGTTGCTTGGCGTAGACAGTCCATAACCGTTATTCTCAATCATGAAGATCACAGGTAAACCCCATACCGCTGCCACATTCAGAGCTTCATGGAAGTCTCCTTCACTAGCTCCGCCATCGCCACTGAAAACTAAGGTTACCTTCTCCTTCTTCTCCAGGAGGTCTGCCAGGGCAATACCATCGGCAACTGCCAGCTGGGGCCCCAGGTGGGAGATCATGCCAACAATATGGTGTTCATTTGAGCCGAAGTGGAAGGAACGGTCACGCCCTTTTGTAAAACCAGTAAGCTTGCCCTGGAATTGAGCGAATAGCCTGTCAAGTTCAACGTCCCTGCTCGTGAACACCCCCAGATTACGGTGAAGAGGTAAAATATACTCGTCTTTATCTAACGCCATCGCCGAGCCAACAGAAATGGCTTCCTGGCCAATGCCTGAAAACCACTTGCTCACCTTGCCCTGTCGCAGGAGCACCAGCATGCGCTCCTCGATCATGCGCGGCTTAAGAATGGCCTTGTATAAAGCTACTAGTTCGTCGTCAGTATAATCTTTGCGGTTATAATTCATCGTATAAAAGAAAACCTCGTTATAGTTGGGCAAGTTAATGTATTAAACCAAACCCTGAAAATACGCAGCTAATTTATACATTTGTTCTTAAATATAGACATAAGACGTTAGATTGAAGGCACAAGACTTATCAAGTCTCCTGATTGTTTAACAGAAAAGCAAGTTTAAGATCTTGAGTCTTATGTCCTGAATCTAACGTCTCAGAAATTTATGATACACTTCAAAGAATTTACCCTCAACAACGGTCTGCGCGTGATCGTGCACGAAGATCATACGTCGCCTATGGCAGTGTTAAACGTGCTATACGATGTAGGCTCCCGTGACGAGGACGAGGCACATACCGGATTTGCGCACCTCTTTGAGCACCTGATGTTCAGTGGGTCCATAAACATACACAGCTACGATGAGCCTCTGCAGCGTGTGGGTGGCGAGAACAATGCTTTTACCAGTCCCGATATCACCAACTATTACCTTTCAGTACCTGCACAGAACATTGAAACAGGTTTCTGGCTGGAGTCGGACAGGATGATGGAGCTGTTGTTTAATGAGAATGGCCTGGAAGTACAGCGCAAAGTAGTAGTAGAAGAGTTTAAGCAGAATTACCTGAACCAGCCTTATGGCGATGTGTGGCTCAAGCTCCGTCCTTTAGCTTACAAAGAGCACCCCTACAAATGGGCTACCATCGGTAAAGAGATTTCACACATCGAAGACGCTACCATGGACGAGGTGAAAGCTTTTTTCAGAAAGCATTATTCGCCTACCAATGCCATACTTGTTGTTGCCGGCAATGTCACTTTTGAGCAAGCAAAGGAGCTTACAGAAAAATGGTTCGGCCCTATACCTGCCGGTGAGAAGTATGAGCGCAAAACACCAACCGAGCCCAGGCAGACTGAGCCGCGCGTGTTGGAAACAAGCGCGGACGTGCCGCTTAGTGCCATCTATAAAGCATACCATATGCCTGCAAGAACCGAAGCGGACTATTATGCCGTTGACCTTATCAGCGATATTTTGGGTCGTGGTAAGTCGAGCAGGTTATACAATAAGCTGGTGAAGGAGCAGAAGCTGTTTAACTCTGTCTCTGCTTCCGTGTCAGGCTCAATAGAACCTGGTTTGCTGATTATACAAGGTAAGCTGAATGAGGGCGTGGACCTGCAGGAAGCCAATGCTGCTATTGAAGCTATTAACCAGGAGCTGATGGATGAACTGGTAGATGAACATGAGCTTAATAAAGTGAAGAACCAGGCAGAAACCTCGCTTGTATTTTCGGAGATAGAGTTGCTGAACCGCGCCATGAACCTGGCATATGGTAAATTGTTAGGGGACGCTAATTTCGTGAATACCGAAGGTGAAAAGATCCAGGCTGTAACGCCTGACGATATCCTGCGTTGCGCCAAAAAGGTACTGGATCCGAACAACTGCAGCACCTTGCTTTATAAGGCCGAGAAGAAAGAGGCAGCTGTGGAAGCTTAACTCTTACACAGTTTATACTTTAAAAAAGCGGCCGATGGGCCGCTTTTTTGCTTTAGGAGCGCTTTGTTATTTTGCCGTCTGGCGACCTATATACTTCCTGATTAGATTAAGCTGAACTTTTAACGCCCAACATTTGTATATACAAACAACGTGCATATATTTGCACCGCCTTAGCAGAAACAGATGCGCATAGAAGACGAAATACATCAGGAAGAATTTAAGAACGATCATCGTCGTCTGTTGGCAAACCTGTTGTTTACCAACAACTGGGTTAATCAGCAACTGATGCCTTTCTTTAAAGAGCTTGGCCTAACGCTACAACAACATAATGTGTTAGGCATTCTGCGTGGTCAGCACCCAAAACCTGTATGCTTTGGAGATATTCAGAACCGTATGGTTGATCGTAACTCCAACGTGACGCGCCTGATCGATAAGTTGATAGAGAAAGGCTATGCTACCCGCGATATCTGCGCCGCGAACCGCCGCATGATCGAAGTACGCGTTACGGAAAAAGGACTGCAGAAGCTTAAGCAGGTAGATGATAAATTTCCTGAGCTTTTCGCCAAATTCCATAACCTTTCGAAGGAGGAGGCTGTTTTGGTTAGTAATATGCTTGATAAGCTTAGAGGATAAGCTATTTTTTTAGCCATATATTTGTAGCAACAAATAATGTATAAACCTGAAATTATGAAAGAGATAAAAATAAAAGGGGCCACTATTCCAGCTTTGGGCTTGGGCACCTTCCAACTTGAAAACGAAGCAGCGTACGAAATGACAAAGGCAGCCCTCGCTGAAAGGTACCGCCATATAGATACAGCGCAGATCTATGGAAATGAAGAAGGGGTTGGGCGAGCTATTCAAGAGGCACCTGTTGCCCGCGAAGATGTGTTCCTGACAACTAAAGTTTTCAGGGAGAACCTGTACAAGAAGAGCTTTATGCCTTCGGTGGAGGAGAGCCTTAATAAGCTGAAGACAGATTATGTAGACCTGTTACTCATCCACTGGCCAAACGCAAATGTACCTGTAGAAGAATATATGAAGGAGTTAATGACTGCCCAGGAAAAAGGGTATGCCAGGTATATAGGCGTTAGTAACCACCCAACACACCTCCTGGACAAAGTGCTGGCTACCGGTGCCCCTATCATTACCAATCAGGTAGAATATCACCCGCTTATCAACCAGGAAAAGCTCCTTAAGTATTTGCAGGAGCACCATATCACGCTCACTGCTTATAGCCCTATTGCACAAGGCAAAGTGATGGGACAGGAAACACTGAAGAAGATCGGCGAGAAGTATGGCAAAAATGAGGTTCAGGTATCGCTGCGCTGGCTAATGCAACAGGATGAGGTCTTGGCTATTCCCAGAACTTCAAAGCTGGACCACTTAAAGTCAAACATCAACATCTTCGATTTTGAACTGACACCGGAGGAGGTGCAGCAGATTGACCGCCTGAAGGCAGAGAATACACGCGTTGTAAACCCGCCGTTTGCCCCGCAATGGGATTAAAAAAATTTGAGTAACTGAATTTAAAAATTGAATGCAGTGAAAGCCGGGGCATAGCACTTACTTAACAGCGTTGGCCTTCGCTTCTTACATCTATAACCGAATAAAATGACGCAAGCACTTTTAAAACCAATAACACTCCACGATTTAGAATTAAATAACCGGGTGATCATGGCACCCATGACGCGCAGCCGCGCAAATAACGAGGGGAATGTACCAACAGAGCTGATGGCAACTTATTACCGCCAGCGAGCAGGCGCAGGCCTGATCATTTCAGAAGGCTCACAAATTTCCAAGCAAGCTGTGGGATACGTGAATACGCCTGGTATCTATTCAAAAGAGCAGGTAGAAGGTTGGAAACAAATTACAGAAGCCGTACACGAAGAAGGCGGCAAGATATTCCTGCAGCTGTGGCACGTAGGCCGTATGTCGCACCCTGACTTTCATGATGGTGAATTGCCGGTAGCGCCATCTGCTATTAACCCGAATGATAAATCCTTTACACCGCAGGGTTTCAAAGATACCGTTGCCCCACGTGCGCTAACCATCCCGGAGATCAAGCAGATCGTGCAGGATTTTAAAAACGCAGCTCAGAACGCAATAGAAGCTGGCTTTGATGGCGTGGAAATTCACGCGTCCAATGGATACCTGCTACACCAGTTCTTCGCTTCTACTTCCAACACGCGTACGGATGTGTATGGCGGCTCTATTGAGAACCGTGCCCGTATCCTTTTCGAAGTGATTGATGCAATAAAAGAAGTAGTAGCAACAGAGAAAGTAGGTGTACGCCTGAACCCAAGCCTGAACGGCATTTTCGGGATGACCTTGAACGAGGATACTATCCCTACCTTCGATTATATAGTAGAGAACCTGAACAAGTATGATTTGGCGTACCTGCACCTGTCAGAGCCATTTAACGATGTCAGTGACCTGCCGCACGCAGAACCGCACATTGCCAAGCGTTACCGCCCGATGTACAATGGCAACCTGATCATAAACGCTGGCTTCACCCAGGAAAAAGGCAACAAAGTAATAGAAGCCGGCGATGCCGACATGGTAGCATTTGGCGTACCGTTTATTGCTAACCCGGATCTGCCGGAGCGTTTTGAACAAGATGCAGAGCTGCAGCAGCCTGACAAAGACACCTTTTACACTCCTGGTGCCAAAGGCTATATCGATTACCCTTCCCTGGCGGAAGTGGAGGCCTAAGCCAAAGGCGCTTTTACATATATACCTACAAAAGCCAGCTACCCGAAGGTAGCTGGCTTTTGTTTTTTGTGCTGCGCCCGAGAGAACTTTAATGTACTAACTTCAAAAAAGAGCATCGTAAATAGCACACAATCGTAATTTTCGATTAGATTTACTTTTTGTACTCTCTGTTTTAGAGCTACAGGCAAGGCTATACTATAGATCACGCTACATGAAACTGAAAATAAGAACCGGCTTTGGCTATGATGTACACCAGCTGCAGGAAGGCCTGGACTTCTGGCTCGGTGGCATTAAAATTCCACACACACACGGCGCACTTGGCCACTCAGATGCCGATGTGCTGATCCACGTTATCTGCGATGCCCTGCTGGGAGCCGCCAACATGCGCGACATCGGATTCCATTTCTCTGATAAAGACCCGCAGTACAAGGGCATCGACAGCAAGATCCTTTTAAAGGAAGTGGTTCACCTTTTATCCAGGGAAGGCTATGAGATTGGGAACATAGACACAACTGTGTGCCTGCAGGAGCCGAAACTGAACCCGCACATCCCGGAAATGAAGGCATGCCTGGCAGAAGTGATGGGGATTCCGGAGCACGATATTTCTGTAAAAGCAACCACTACAGAGCACCTTGGCTTTGTTGGCAAAAAAGAGGGAGTAGCCGCTTTTGCAACCGTACTTATCGTAAAGCAGTAAGCTAAGCCAGGTCCAACAAATCAGACTAAACTAAATCAATACTTTTAACACACCTTCTACTTACTATGAGACATAATGTCTACGGGTATTTGCTGTTAGCTGCCCTTGGGTTTGGCTGCACTAAAACGCCTTCCGCCAGCAAAGAACCTATCACCGACGCTAATAAGCTTCGCGAAGTTTCTGAAAAATATGCAGAAACAGTTACAGCCGCTGACCTTTCCAAACACCTGCACATCCTGGCTTCTGATGAATATGAAGGCCGTAATACTGGTGAAAAAGGTCAGAAAATGGCCGCCGAATACATCTCCCGTGAGTTTCGTGAAGATGGCCTGACAGGTCCGGTAAAAAGTAATACCACCAATCCTTATTACCAGTCTTTTGACCTGGAGAAGAGCCAGTGGGGAAGCGGTTACATGACAATCGGGCCAGAGAAATACCTGATGATGCAGGACTTCTTTGTGCTCGGAAGCAACTCTCCATTCCAGACAGAGCAAGCCGCAGACATTGTATTTGCCGGCTACGGTATTGACACGGACGAGTACTCTGATTATACTAACAAGGATGTTAAAGGCAAGGTAGTGGTCGTATTGGCCGGAGAACCGAAAGATGCCACAGGAAAATACCTGATCAGCGGAACCGATAAGGCATCGGATTGGGGCAACGATTACCGCCAGAAGCGCAATGCAGCCACAAAACAAGGCGCCAAGGCTGTGATGATTGTGACAGGCACGAGCCAGGATGAGTTCAATAGCCTGACACAGCGTTACAAAGCCTATGCAACACGACCATCTATTGGCATAAAGAGCAGCAGCGAAGAGCCCACAGCAGCGCCTGTTTTCATTTCGCCAGTTGCCGGAGCCGCCCTTTTAGGCACTACCACTGATAAGTTGTTTGACTATGGCAACATGGTAGCGAAGGCTGGTAAGCCTGTACCTGCAAATTTTACAGTGGCAAAGGATGTAAAGATCAAAACAGAGCGTAAATCTGAGCCCCTTTCCACCGAAAACGTACTTGGCTTTATCGAGGGGTCAGATAAAAAGGACGAGGTAGTGGTAGTAACCGCTCATTACGACCACGTAGGCGTGGATACCACAAAGCAGGGTGACCAGATTTACAATGGCGCCAATGACGATGGGTCCGGAACTGTAGCAGTTATTGAACTGGCTGAGGCTTTTGCCAAGGCTAAGAAAGATGGCTATGGCCCGCGCCGCAGCATGTTGTTTATGACTGTTACCGGCGAGGAAAAAGGACTATTAGGATCTGAATACTACTCTGAACACCCTGTCTTCCCGTTGGAGAACACTGTAGCCGATGTTAACATCGACATGATCGGACGTATGGATACTGACCATGAAAAGACCAACGACAGTAATTATATCTATGTGATCGGTGCAGATAAACTTTCTTCAGAATTGCACCAGATTAACGAAGAAATGAACCAGAAGTATGTAGGCCTCAAGCTGGATTATACTTATAACGACGAAAACGACCCTAACCGCTTCTACTACCGCTCTGATCATTACAACTTCGCAAAGAATGGTATTCCGATCGTGTTCTACTTCAACGGTGTTCACAAAGACTACCACCAGCCATCTGACGAGGTAGACAAGATTCTTTTTGACAGTGCAGAAAAAGTAGCTCGCCTGGCGTTTCACGTGGCATGGGAGCTTGCAAACCGCGATAACCGCATCGTAGTAGATAGCCATAAAAAATAAAATACTAGAAGGGCATAACACCCGTTATCTGTATTAAAACACACAGCTCTAGCAGCTTTCAGAAAAACACCCTAACTTTAAGGGTGTTTTTCTTTTTTGTTGCACCTCAAGATGCAGCCTTTGCACTGAAAAACCGTAAGGGAAACAGTATGAGTAAACTGAAACAGTTTCTGCTGGATGCAGAGACCAAAGCATTTGACCAGGGCCACCGCGCTACCATCAAGTTCAACATCGGCAAGTATAACGCCGCTGTACAACGTGGCCTCACCCAATATTCCGATCATGAACTGGCCCGTGAACGCGGCTCTTATATTAAAACGAACTCCATCAACAATCTTGACAAGTACCTGATGGAGTTTGAAACGAACTTTACGGCACGTGGCGGTAAGGTTATCTGGGCCCGCGATGCACAGGAAGCTCTAAAAGAGATCGGAGAGATCATGAAGCGCAAACGCGCCCGTTCTGTGGTAAAATCGAAATCGATGATCACAGAGGAGATCCACTTAAATGATTATCTTGAAAAGAACGGTATTGAAACCGTTGAAACTGACCTTGGCGAGTACATTGTACAGTTAGCGGAGCAACGGCCATATCATATCGTAACACCGGCCATGCACATGTCTAAAAAAGACATTGCGGAACTGTTTGTGCGCAAACTTGGCATTGCTCCTACCGATAATGCAGAAGAGCTGGTAGGTATTGCCCGTAAGCTGCTGCGCGACAAGTATACCGCTGCAGAGGTTGGCATAACAGGGGGTAACTTTCTGATCGCAGATATTGGGGGAATAGCGGTAACAGAAAACGAAGGCAATGCCAGGCTTTCCACCACATTCCCGAAAACCCATATCGCCATTGTCGGTATCGAGAAGATGATCCCATCTGTAATGGACCTGGATCTTTTCTGGCCCTTGCTAAGCACTAGCGGAACAGGGCAGAACGTAACGGTGTATAACACGATCATGACCGGCCCAAGGCAACCAAGAGAGCAGGATGGGCCGGAGGAAATGTATGTCGTGCTGTTGGATAATGGCCGGACTGATCTGCTGGCCTTACCTGAAAAACGTGAAGCGCTTAACTGCATTCGTTGCGGTGCCTGCCTGAACGTATGCCCGGTATATAAAAACATTGGCGGCCACACCTACGAGAGCACGTATAGCGGCCCGATAGGCTCTGTGATCACGCCTCATTACAATGGCATGGCCGAAAACAAGCACCTGAGTTTTGCCAGCTCCCTGTGTGGTGCCTGTACTTCTGTTTGCCCGGTAAAGATCAACATTCACAACCTGTTGCTGCTAAACCGCAAGCAGAGTGTAGACCAGGGCTTTGCTGAAAGCACTGAAACTACTGCTTTTAAATTCTGGCTAAAGGCCATGAAAAGCCGCAAACTGTTAAACCTGGCTCCGTCCGGTATTAAGAATTTTGTGCTGAAACAAGTGCTAAAAGATACCTGGAGCAAACGCCGGGAGCCTTTGCACGTTCCTAAAAAATCGTTTAACCAGCTCTGGAAAGAGCAGAGGTCATAAATTAAAATGCCTGCACCAATCCCGTGCAGGCATTTTAATTTATGATTATAGGAATTCAGATGTGCTTATTTCAGCTTCTGCAGCGCATCACGCAACCTGCTTAAAGATGCTTTGATATCATTCAGAGAAGCTCCTCCCACAGATAACCTGAACCAGTTAAGGTCACGGCTGGATCCGAATGCGGAGAATGGCACTACCGCCAGCTTTGCCTCCTGCAACACATAAAAAGTAATATCCTGGCTTGTTTGCAACAAGCTGCCATCTGGGGTGGTCTTCCCTGCCAGGTCAAGCTTGGCCGACAAATAAATGGCTCCCATTGGTTCGATAGCATCAACTGTAAACCCTTCAGACTTCAACTCTTTAAAGCCCTTATAAAGTACCTCGAGGCTCTCCTGAATTTTCGGCTTGAATGTATCCATAAAGCCATCTACATCGGCGGGGTGCTGCAGAAAATCGGCCATAGCCATTTGCTCTGCCTTCGGGGCCCATGCCCCAATATGACCAAGTATGGACTTCATTTTATCCATCACTACAGTTGGCCCGAAAGCATATCCTACCCGCACACCGGTTGCAGCAAAACATTTAGAGGTACCGTCAATATAGATCGTATAATCCCGTATTTCAGGCCGCAGGCTTACCGGATCATAATGCTCCACATCGCCAAAGGTCAGCATCCAGTAAATCTGGTCATATAACATATACAGTGGCTTTT
The DNA here is from genome assembly GCF_051904785.1 of Pontibacter sp. MBLB2868. Classification (NCBI taxonomy): domain Bacteria; kingdom Pseudomonadati; phylum Bacteroidota; class Cytophagia; order Cytophagales; family Hymenobacteraceae; genus Pontibacter; species Pontibacter sp. MBLB2868. Next base: position 3,680,597 of record NZ_CP196710.1, read on the forward strand.
CTCCCGCTGCACGATTTTTATTCTCCTCCAGCACCAGGTCACATATCTCCTCCAGATCCTTTTTCGAGAACATAGTACCGGTTGGGTTAAGCGGTGAGCAAAGTGCCAGCATTGTAGCCCCTTTCAGGAAAGGTTTAACGTCAGCCGCAGTAGGCATAAAGTTATTTTCCGGCCTTGTTTTCACCTCTACAGGTGTCGCCCCTGATAAATGGCAGTAGTGGTTGTTGTTCCAGGATGGTGTTGGATAGACCACTTTATCACCTGGATCGATCAAAGCCATATAGGTAGCATAGATCAATGGGCGGGAGCCCCCGGCCACCAGTATATCGCTTTCTGGGTACGTTAGCCCCAAACGCGATTTGGTAAATTCTACAACTGCTTTACGCAGCACCGCCACGCCATTGGCAGGAGGATAGTTGGTGTGGCCCTGTTCGTAGGCTTTTGTTATTCCTATCCGGAGTTCTTCCGGAATCGGGTAAATACTTGGGTCAAAATCTCCGATGGTAAGGTTACAGATAGGCTCACCTTTCGCGATCATTGCGTTTACCTCGCCGGCAACCCGTATAATTTCGGAGCCGATCAGGTTTTGCGCCATTTTAGAAACAGTCATGGGGCATTAGCTTTATGTGCTTTACAAGTTAAAAATTTAGCCGCAAAATGCGCCAATAACTTATGATTTATTAGTGAATGTGCACGATTTGAAGACCGTAAGACGGGTAACGGCAGCGCCAATCAATGTTGTAACTACGCAGAAAAGCAGGAGCCGAATGGCGTGCTTAACTTCCAGAGTGACCCGAGTTAAGTATAAAAGCAAAATCGCCTGCATCAAGTAAGACGCAGGCGATTTATTATGTGAAAGTTGGTTTTATTTTATTACCATTTATAATAACCGTTCTCCTCACCGTCATTCAAAATGTCGGCTGCAGTACCGGGGCTACGACTAATATCCTTCAGCATACGCTCCTTCCAAACTGCGGCAGACTCCCTGACAACCTCCAGGTGCGCATCTGATTTAATCCGCTCTTCCTCACGCTTGGCATCAATTTCATAATCGGTCCGGGCCGAGAATTTTGCTTCAGCAACCATCTGGCGGGTATCATACTGCTTCTGACGCTCAGCCACACGCTGTATTTCCTGCGTGGTTCGCTCATGCTCTACGCCTTTCAGAATATCATCATAAGGGCCTTTACTGGAAATCAATTTAGTAAAGATCGGGGCTGTTTCAAGACAGATGAACAGCAAGGTGATGAAGAATACCGGTAGCCAGGGTAACTTATCCAAGGCATTGATACGAGCCATTAAGCCATCGTAATTCGAGAAACTTTCCTGGCCTTCGGCAACAGTGGTGTCGTATTGCTTCATGAGATCCGCGATGCGCTGCTCCTTCAGCAAAATCCGCGCCTGCGCATCTGCCTGCATCAGCTTCAGTTCCTCATCTACTTTCTCGTACTGCTGCTTTTTCTCTTCAAATATCGGACCTTTACCCACTTTACCTGTACCACCTGTACCATCGGCTTCTGCGGCTACTATCTCATAAAGCTTGTTACGCTCCTGCAGCTTTGCATCCACAGCTTGTCGAATAGCGGCAATTTCTGATTTCACAGAGTCTACCTCAGCGAACTGCTTACCTACCAACGCTTTGTGCTCTATCGCCAGTTCTGCCTGCTTTTCCTTTAAAATAGCCTGAATCTCCTTATCAAATATTTTAAGCTCCAGTGGTTTAGAGATGACCACAGCCAGCACCAGTGCCAGCAAAATTCGTGGTGTTACCTGCAGCAGTTCTTTCCAGAACTTGCCTTCTTTGCGTAGCGTGGAAACAATAAACCGGTCGAGGTTGAAGATAACAGCACCCCACAGCAAGCCAAAAGCAATTGCCAAGGGAGCAGAATCAAATACAGTATGTAAGGCATAACCACCGGAGATACTGGCCAGCAAACCAGTAAAGAGTACCGTAGCACCTATACCTGCATATTTTATATGCTCAGACTTAGAGCACTTTTCAAGAATAGTGTCGTCGGCTCCGGCACACCACCAAAAAAATTTTTTCATTTATTATTACCTGTACAGATTAAAACTGGAGCAAGTGCAGTCAGTGCTTATTAAAGTATAACGCGCAAACTACTGGTGTTAATACTTTTATACACTTAAATGTGACGAATAAGCCCTTAAAAGTGACGAACTTACAGTATAATCCGGCAACGTGGCACCTGCTGCTTTAGTTCAATCAGTATTTGAGTCCTTAAGCTTGTCATAAAGCAACAGCGATGCAGCGGCACTGGCCAGTACTTTACGCGTATCTTGCGCAAGCCCCGGACTCATCCATACTTTGCCATTGTTCACTACCTGCACGGCACCGATCACTTCCCCGGCATCTCTGAATTCGTATCCCAAAATATCTCCCAGAGGCAGTGTCTTTCCTTCAAATTTATAGACAGGTGTTACTTGATACACCTTGCGCCCATTGGTAACCTCACCCTCAAACTTTTTTCGTGCTAAGTAGTGCCCCGGGTCAACTGTTACGAGGTGCCACTGTCCGCTTTCCGGTGACGTAAAATAACTTACATAATATTCTTTGTTGGGTGCCAGTTGAATGGTAATGCCATTGGTAGACTTCAGGTTTTTTTCATGCAGCTTGCTTGCGCCAAAAACATACCACTCGCTGCCTTCCTGGGTATCCTTCAGGCTAAACTCATACTTTTGAGATGCCCGCAGGTTATCGTAACCCAGGATGTTAAAGCCACCGCTTTTCATCCATCCCCGATGCACATCAGCAACTTTAAAAGCACCGATCATAAAATCGCCATTAGGCTTTAACATCTTTCGGCCAGCAACCGGTAACTCTGTGGCCTGTTCTTTAAAAGAGGATTCTACGGCCATAGGAGGCACTGAGCACGAAGACAGCAGCAGCAGTCCCGCCAGTGATGCCAGTAATAGATATTTTTTCATAGTTTTATTGTTATAGGTAAAGTAGTTATAATGCAAGTTTAATTCAAATATAGCTTTAGCATATATAATGCCAGAAGATGAAGATTCTTTTGCTTTAGCGGAATAAAATATGCTAGTTTTTTATGGTTGTGTTAACTACTGCTACTATTACCAATTCTGCTATTCTTTTTAGTTGCTGCTGATCCGCAGTCTTACGTTTGCCCTTTTTCATTTCTAACTTTGGTGCCCTCCTGGCCGGGAGGCCTCGTCTTGCCGCATCGCGCTGCTTTCCTTTCCTGCCCTCGTGCCTCGGGCTGCCTCGCTCTCGCTCGTCACCGGAAACTCTCGAGGCGCTCAACGTCAAGACTGGAATCAGTTCGGTCGCTGCAGCCTTTGCTATGAAACAAGTTTCATTCCCCTCCTCGGAGGGGTTAGGAGTGGGTTCATGCCCACAGCTTTGCCAACGGCGCTGCAGAAATCCTGTCTCTGTTGGGGGGAGGAGCCCACCCTCTAATCCTGCAAATCCTGATACTGACAGAGATACCTATTTTAGAGGCAGAAGGATTAAAACAAAAAAGGTAGAAACCTTACCCGGCTCCTACCTTTCTAACAGTCACTTTATTTCAGAATTACTCCGAATCCTCGTCCGGCAAAATCTCTACATCCTGCACCAGCACGAAGTTTTCGATTTCGCGTGCTCTTGGTGTATTCGCCAAACCTCCTTCGGCTGTTTCTTTATACTTGCGCTCCATGCTTTCGCCTACTTCACCCAGTGCTGCCACACATTGGTCAACAGGTATAACAGGGTCTACACCGGCAATGGCCAACTGCGACGAAGAGAAAGCAATGGCCGCAGCACTGGCATTGCGTACAATGCATGGCACTTCTACTAAGCCGGCTACCGGGTCACAAACCAGGCCAAGCATACATTGTATTGTAATGGCAACAGCATTAAACACCTGCTGCACATCACCGCCCAGGCAATATACAATAGCACCTGCTGCCATTGCAGCGGCACTACCGGTTTCTGCCTGGCAACCACCCACTGCACCAGCCAATGAAGCGTTCTGCTCAATGATCAGGGCAATACCGGCTGCTACCAACAGGCCTTCGTGTATCTTTCTGTCCTCCAGGTTATGCAGCTCCTGCAGCGTAGTGAGAGTTCCGGGTAAAATACCCGAGGCCCCCGCCGTTGGGGCAGCCACAACGCGGCCCATGCAAGAGTTTACTTCTTTGGCTCCCAAGGCACGGGACACCAGCATCTGAAACTCCGGCGACAATACCGTTACCGGCGACTTCGCTACTTTCTTTGCGCTGTTATTAACCATGCCCGACCGCGAGGTCATATTCTCTGTCAGACCTGTATGCACGGCATCCTTCATCACATCGAAAGCCTTGGCAATGTTTTCCCAAATATATTCCTCGCTGCGGCCCTTCTGTTCTACTTCATAATCCAGAACGGCCTGGTAAAGGGGCTCTCCGGTTTCGGCGCAATGCTTTTCCCAGCTTTTAAAATCAGTGAATAATAATGACATAGTATTTCTTTCTTTAACAATCCAGCCTGACACCTGCCGGGGTCACCCAATATAAACACAATTTCTATACACAGCTTTACCTGTGCCTATTTAACAAAGGTAACAGCCTTAAACGTTCTTGCCGGCAAAATCAAATTTTCATTTAACTCCCATTGCTCCCTGACGTTCAACAAAAGTAAAAAAACTATGACCAAGATAACTGAGGAGTTGAAGCAAAACCTGCTTCATGCCTTAAGCGAACTAAGCAGCAAAGCCTCTATGGTAAAGTTTGCTGTCAAGAAAAGGCTGAATGTGCTTGAACCTGTTAATATAATGCCCTTCTACGGATTCGCCAGCGACAATTATGTATACCTGAAAGGCCGTGTTCTGGAGCAGGAAAAGCTAAAAGACACTGCTGATGTTGAGAAATTAACGGAGCAGTGGCTTAACATGTGGAAACGCATGGAATCGGATGAAATACCCGGTGCAAAGCTTAAAGCCTGGTTTGATGGCAAGGAACTGGACATTGAAACAGATGAAGAAGGATATTTTGATGTAGAGATCCACACGGATGAGAAAATTAATTTCGGCAATACCGGCCATAAAATACAACTGCAGCTACAGGAGCAGTACACAGATCATGATAAGAAAGATGCTGAAGGCTACCTGTTTGTACCGGGTAAAGATATTGAGTTTGGAGTGATCTCTGATGTGGATGACACCGTACTGGTATCGCATGTTAAGGAGTTTATGGGCACTATACGCCTGATGCTACAGAAAAATGCAACAGAACGAAGCCCCTTTCCGGGTATTGCAGCCTATTTAAGGGCACTAGAAAAAGGCAGTGATGGCAATGGCCACAACCCTATTTTCTTTGTATCTGGCAGCGAGTGGAACCTCTACGATCTACTGGTAAGTTTCCTTAAATCTCATAATATACCCCAAGGGCCGCTGCTACTCCGTGATCATGGCACCACCTGGGACAAAGGGAAGAATGAGACCAGCGAAGCGGAGTATAAGCGTGAAAAAATCAGGCATATCCTGGATACCTATCCCGCTATTAATTTTATATGCATCGGCGATAGCGGCCAGCAAGACCCGGAAGTTTACGAAAAAATTGCAGATGAATATCCAGGCCGTATTATTGGCATTTATATTCGGGATGTAACTCCCGACAAAAGTAACAAGAAGGTTAAAGAGATAGCAAACAGACTAAAGCAAAAGGGCATTGAAATGATGCTAGCGGAAGAAACATTTTCAGCCGCTAAACATGCCGTCAAAATGGGCTGGATAAATGAGGACCAGCTCACCGAAATTGAACAGGAGTGTAAGGAAGATCAGCAGCAGGAGTAACCTTACAAAGAAGCAGAACCACTTAAACTTTACTTTATACTATGGGAAAAGATAAAAAGCGCGTTGCCATGCGGGTACATGGCAAAGTACACGGTGTTTTTTTTAGAGCCACTACCGTAGAGAAAGCGGAAGAATTTGGCCTTACCGGCTTCGTCCAAAATGAGGACGATGGCACTGTATACTTAGAAGCCGAAGGAAGCCCTGAAGCACTAAAAAAACTGGAGCAATGGGCACATGAGGGACCAAGTAAAGCACAGGTTGATAAAGTGGAGGTAGAGGAGAAACCGGACCTGAAAGGCTTTGATGGGTTTGAGCAGCGGAGGTGAGGTGAAACTACTAGAATATGTTATAATTATACATTAACTTTATCCTATACATATTACTTTAAATTAGGCTGATGAGTACTAGAATCCTTCACTGTTCAACTTCTTTTGAGAACTACAATATCTGCATTGATCAAAAAATTGCAGGCTTCTCAAACAGAGGCCCTCAACCTAATGACGTAATATATTTAGCAGTTAAAGACGGCAAGAAAACTGTGTGTGGTGCAAGATTTAAACTTGATGAGCTAACAGACCTCAAGCCGTGGCCTGATGGGCAAAAATACATTCATGCACTTACAGTAAAAGATATTGAATACTGTCAGCCTTTTGACATCTCTATATTATCTCAGACAGGAGGTCCATTTTGGGGAGTCAAATATATGCAAGCCTCTAAACCTATTTCTGACAAATTGGCTTGTGAGCTCTTAAACAAAACGTTCAATATTAACAAAACTGAGTCATTTATACCTTTTAAGGTTAAAGTTGATAGCAGTAATTTTGATGCCCCATTTGAAAAATCACCAACTATAACCCGTGACTCAATTAAGATTCAAGCTATACTAGCCGAAATTGGTGAGCGCATGAAATATAAAATCTGGCTTCCGAAAAATGACAGGAGTAGAGTTCTGGAGGTTTGGCAGCCGAAAAAGAGTAATTCCGTTCTACTGGATCTGCCTCTCAATTATGATGTTGATACTTTAAAGACGATTGAGAATATTGATGTGCTCTGGATAAAGGGGCACTCTATTGTACGTGCCTTCGAGGTAGAACATACTACCTCCATTTACTCTGGCATATTAAGGATGGCTGATCTCATGGCACTACAACCTAACCTCAATATTAAGGCACATATAGTTGCTCCAGTGGAGAGATATGATAAGGTTATGAAAGAACTATCAAGGCCTGTTTTCAAACACACTTTAGCCCCTTCATGCTCTTTCATTACTTATAACTCAGTTGAGGAGTTATCTAAGGAGAGAAGGCTTGAATATATGTCAGATGATGTTTTAAATGAGTTATCAGAATATGCTGATAATTTAGTAAGCTAACACATGCTCCACACCCTCCTCCAACAAATCCCTTACTTCACCCCGGAAGATATCGCTGCTTTTGAGCTTCTCTGGAAAAAGCGGGTGCAGTTGAGTAGGTATGACTTTTTGATCCGGCGGGGGCAGGTAGAGCAGGGTTTATACTTTGTCACTAGTGGCGCACTTCGTATTTACTATCCTTTGCCTGACGAAGATATTTGCGTAGGCTTTGCTTACCCCGATACACTGGTTGTTTCTTTTCCGTCTTTTGTAGATGCCAAACCCTCTGCTTATTACATACAGGCTCTGAAGAAGAGTGAGTTGTTGGGCATCAGCAAAAATGACCTTGTACAACTAATGGAGGAGCGGCCTACTATCAAGCGTTTCTGGTACGAGCAACTGGAAAAGGCACTGGTGGGGAAAATAGAGCGTGAAGTAGACCTGCTGCTGCCAGAGCCGGAGCAACGCCTGCAGCGTGTCATGCAACGAAGCCCTCACTTGTTTCAGCACATCCCGAAGAAGTATATTGCCTCCTACCTGCGTATGTCGCCGGAAACATTGAGTAGATTAAAGTAGGTTTAGAAACTAAAGCGCAAATCCACATTTTTAACAATACATAGCCGGGGAAACGACACCAACGTTGCCCCGGCTATAAGTTTTTAAAGCGTGTTATAAAAAGCAATTAGCTTTTCAAGGGCAGCATCTTCCTTTAAATTTAACTGGTTCTCTTTCAGAAAATTCAGCACCTCCTGAGCCTTATTACTATCCAGGGCAGCAAGCACTGACTTCTTGTTTTGATTGATCTTCGTCATTTTACCTGGCGTCGAAATATAGTATTTCACCGACTCCTTGATCTGCTTTTCTTTTACAATAGAACCATCAGGGCGTTCTTCAACAATTGCCTTAGTAGTTCTCTTTAAAAGCTTTGTATCACCATCGTTCAACACCTCAAAAAAAGATGTCAGACCAGCGCCATCTATAGCGGGGAAACCATTTCTGAAAACTCTTTCGTCTACAACTGCACTGTTTATCTCTTTATGCATAACAAACTCATGAACAGGGTTCATGAACAACTGCCGCTTATCGCCCTCTGCATTAAAAATTAATTCGTCCTTTAGCTGATCGTAAATCAGGTCCATACCTTCATAAACAATACCATTGGTTAGCTTTACACTACCCTTTGTCCATTCCGGGTACAGGTAAGGTGAGCCTTTCATGTTATTGTAATCTTTGCCAAACGCCTGCATCGATTCACCGTCAATAGTAATATTAACACCTTGCGCAGCTGCATCAACAACTGCCAGACCAGCAGCCAGTGCTAACATCAGGACAGGAAAAAATTTCTTCATATGCTTTTAATAATTGTTTTATAAATATATAACATGAAAGATATAAAATAACTTTTTAGAATTTACATATTTAATATCCGTTTTCTTCAAAACTCAATTAATAACGTTGTGGCTTGACTTAACACAATGTTTCCGTGCTTTAGAAGGTAAAAAAGGCTTCAGAAAGCAAAAGTCTTGATCTCAATCAAGGATTAGGAGGTATAACCTGCTGTATCTTTGTAGTGTACAACATAAAACTATGACCACTATGAACACACCGGAGCAACTTTTGCAAATTACAAGAGGCCTTAAGGAAACCGTAACTGCCGACTTCGCATCGCTGGACCTGAGTACTCTTAACTTTAAACCCGCCCCCGATAGCTGGAGCATTCTGGAGTGCCTCGAGCACCTGAACCGTTACAGCCGCTACTATAACCCGGCTCTGGCCAAAGCCATTGCCAGTAATTCTGACGGAAACTTCGTGCAAAGTATAAGCTACAGCTGGCTTGGTAAAAAATCATTGGATATGGTACGACCGGGCAACATGAAGAAAAATAAGACCGTGAAGCACATGAACCCAAACAACAGTGAATTGGATCGTGCCACAGTTGAAGAATTCCTGCAGCACCAGAAGGAATTATTAGACCTGCTTCAGGAGGCAAAAAAGGCTAACTTAAATAAAAAGGCTGTTCCGGTAGAGTTCTTTAAGCTGCTGAAATTGCGTATTGGCGAGACACTGGAGTTTGTGGTAGTGCACCAGGAGCGGCACGTGCAGCAGGCGCTGCGTGTAAAACAACAGGTATCAAAGCAGGCGGCAGCATAAGCCGCTTCGCTCTACAGCTTTACCTCCACCTCCTGCTTTTCGCCGGAGCTGATGTCTATTTTGAATAGCTGATGACTGTTGGTGCTGGTTACCCAAAGCTGACCATGCATAAATAATACGTCATTGGGCTCACTAAAACCAGTCGCCAAGGTGTGCACCCGCCCCCGCGACAGGTCCAGCACTTTTATCTTACCATTATAAGTATCCGCAATGTAAACGTCTGTGTCTATTACTTCCACACCAACACAATGCTGCAGCAGTGCATCATCTACAGTGCCATCCACATCACCAAAATCAAACAGGCCTTTGCCCAGAGGTGTAAGCACCATGCCTGTTTTCAGATTAACTGTACGGATGGCACTGGCTTCGGCATCAGCAACGTAGAGCACATGGGCATTATTCGCTAATCCGCTGGGTTGGTTAAAGGCAGCCTGCCGCAATGGTCCGTCAGTTAACGCTTCGCGGCCGCTGCCGGCAAAGCGATAAACTTTAGAGATAGCCAGGTCCATGCGCAGTATCTGGTGATTCCCGGCGCTGGCAATAAACATACTATCGTGGTAAATGAGCAGGTCCCACGGGCTATTCGGGTTAACTGGCTCCTCCAACTGATCATCCAGGAAGTAATAACTTAAATCACCTGTTCCGGCAGCTGTGCTCACCATCTTGTGTTTCAGGTCTACCTTACGGATAGCATTGTTCTTGGCATCGGCAATGTAAAGCACATCCCCGTGTATGGCCATGCCATGCGGTTCATAGAAAGTAGAGTCGGCATATCCGCCATTATTAAACCCCTGTTCCCCACTCCCGATCACCTCCAGCACCTGCCCTTCCTGGTTCAGTTTCAGAATTCTATTGTGGCCGCTATCGGAGAGGTAAATATTGTTTTGGTTGTCGCAGATAAGTTTTGATGGGAAAGACAAGACTGATTCCGGGTGATGCTCCACGTGAAAACTTAGTGGCTCATGGTTCAGTCGGTCTTTGTATTCTTCTTTTAATTTCTGAATGTAAGGATGAACTGTATCATAAACACCTTCTCCGGCATGTTGCCCGATCACTTTGCCAGCAGGATCGATCAACACAATAGTTGGCCAGGCTTTGGCTCCGTATTGGTCCCATACTTTAAAGTCAGCATCATTTACCACAGGGTGATTTATACCAAACTTCTGTATGGCTTGCGCTATTCTTTCGCTGTGCTTTTCGGCATCAAACTTAGCTGAGTGCACCCCAATTACCACCAGGATGTCCGGAAACTCTTCCTCCAGCCGTTTCAGGTCAGGCACAATATGCTGACAATTAATACAGCCAAAGGTCCAGAAGTCCAGCAAAACGATCTTGTTTTTGAAGTCTTTTATAGACCAGGTCCTGTCTGTGTTCAGCCAGCCATGCTCGGTATTAATTTCTGGTGCGTTAACTTTGCCTGTAAGCATAGCGGTGGTTTAGAAGTTCTGCTTATAATTCGTACAGCTATACAACGGGAAATGTTTTTTTAATTGGAGTCACCTCCGGTTACCGGCCCTCCAAAAGTCTGGGTTAACTGAAAAATTGATAACCGCTTCTATCTGTTATTACAGCAAATAGGGAGTGGGGCAATTCCCGCAATTTTGTTGTAAATTTGTATAAACACCTGCAAGCAATGGCAGAAACTTATACTTCTGATTTTGGTACAATACTGCTCTTTCTGATTGGAGGCGCTATTTTCGTGGTGATTGGTTTATTTACAAGCCGTTTAATACGTCCGAAAAACCCTAATCCGGAGAAGCTGGCAACGTATGAGTCCGGTGAAGAGCCGATCGGTAATGCCTGGGTCCAGTTTAACCCGCGTTTTTACGTAGTAGCGCTTATCTTTATCATATTTGATGTGGAGCTGGCATTCCTGTTTCCGTGGGCAACTGTGTTCGGCAGACGAGAACTGATAGAGGCAACTGACGGAGCCTGGGGCTGGTTCTCGCTCATTGAGATGTTCATTTTTATTGGTGTGCTGGTATTGGGACTTGCCTATGCCTGGGCAAAGGGCCACCTCGATTGGATAAAACCAAAACCTATACTACCGCAGAGCCGCTCTAAAATACCTCTCGATGTGTATCAGCGCGTGAACGAGCGCAAGTATTACAGGAGCAACGCTGCCCAGGATGAAGGCCAGCAACTATAAAAGCAAAGTACTTGGTAATAGCCATATGAGGCTTGAGCATACTTTTTAACCTTATTTAGAATTGGATATACCACAGGATAAGACCGGAGAAGGCGGTGTAGTTATAACGAAGCTGGATGACCTGCTTAATTGGGCCAGACTGACTTCGCTGTTCCCGATGGGTTTTGGCCTGGCATGCTGTGCTATAGAAATGATGGGCGCTTATGCCTCTGGCTACGACATGGACCGCTTCGGCATTATACCACGAGCATCACCGCGCCAGTCGGACGTGATGATCGTGGCTGGTACGGTTACCTTTAAAATGGCTGACAGGGTTCGGCGCCTTTACGAACAGATGCCCGAGCCGCGTTATGTTATTTCGATGGGCTCCTGCTCCAACTGCGGCGGACCTTACTGGGAGCACGGTTACCATGTGGTTAAAGGTGTAGATAGAATTATACCTGTGGATGTGTACGTGCCGGGCTGCCCTCCACGGCCGGAAGCACTTATCGGCGGATTTTTGAAATTACAGGAAATCATCCGCAAAGAAAGCATCCGGGCCCCGAGAGCGGTACAACAGATCATGGCGAAGCGAGAACAGCACACCCAGTCAATAGCTGGAAACGAATCCCAGACTGAGGTCATTTCTAATTCATAATTTTTAATTTCTAATTCAGAAAATAAGGTGGAGTTCGAAGAGCTAAGAGACTTTATAGCAGCTAAGTTTGGAGCCGAAGTTATACTTGAGGCTAAAACAGACAACATGCAGCCTTACCTGGTGCTTCAGCCGGAGCGACTGCCGGAGGTGTGCCTGGAACTACACGATAACGATCAGACGTACTTCGACTTCCTGTCTTGCGTAACTGGCCTGGATAACGGCCCTGAAGCAGGCACAATGGAAGTTATTTATACGTTGTACTCAATCCCTTATGATCATCACCTGACGCTGAAAGTACAGGTGCCCCGCAACAACACAGCTGAGCAAAGTATACCACAGGTGCCAACTGTAAGCCACATCTGGCGCACCGCCGACTGGCATGAGCGTGAGGTGTTCGACCTACTGGGCATTTACTTTACAGATCACCCGGACATGCGCCGCATCCTGTGTGCCGCTGACTGGGAAGGACACCCGCTCCGCAAAGATTACCAGCTGCAGGATTATTACCATGGCATAAAAGTGCCTTTCGACCAACACAACGAGTTTAACGGCTTTAAAGGAGAACCACAGCGCATTATTAACCCGGAAGCAGAGAATTTTCCGGATATGCGCGAAAAGCCACAGTAGTTTGCTTAGTACCACCTACCTGGTGTGGGTGGTTGACCAAATTGCCACAAAAAAAGCCGTTGGATTTACATCCAACGGCTTTTTTTGTATCGTCAGCTACCTGATTAATCTACGTTTTTGAAGAAAGTAGGAGAGTTACCATAGAGCGGAGTTCTGCCGTCCCATTTCTCGATAAACTGCTGCTGAATGAGCATAGGTGTAAGAGTGCGCTGTCGTAACTCATTTGCTTTAGCTTCTGCTTCGGCTTCCACTATCTTTTTACGGGCCTGCGCCTCGGCTACCTTCAGTTCATTTTCTACCTGCATTGCCTGCTGCACTGCCTTGTTTTTCAGGTTTACTGCCTGCACTATTACTTCCGGGTATTGTAAGCCGCTGGTCATTTGCTCCAGCTCAAAACCTTCTTTACGCAGGGCATTATCCAGAGCCAGCTGCACTTTATCCTCAAAGCTTTGCCTGTTAGAAATGATGCTGTCTGTGCTGTACTGGTTAAACTGAATCCGGAAAGCATCACGTGTATAGTTATAAAGCGTAGTTTGAGTTATCTGATCGATGTCTTTACGATATTTAGCAAAGATCCGTGGGCTCTCTCCGGGAATTACCCTAAATGAAATGGTAGGGTCTACCGTAAAAACAGAACCATCTTTGGCATTCACTGTAAACTCGCTGTAGTCTATGGTTTGCACAAAAGTAGGAAACTGAAACACTTCCTCTGTTAAAGGATTAAACCACACACGCCCTGTTACCAGCGACACATCTTGTACGCCTTTATCGGTACCGTATAATTTCACCAATACGCCTTCATGACCAGCATCAATGCGGGTACAGGATTTCATGGCAGTAACAGAGAAAATAAGAATTAGTAGAAAAGAAAGGCTCCAGGTAAGGATTTGACGGGCATTATTCATTGTTATGCTTTTAACTTATTAAGTGAGAAACGAATTACAAAATAGTTGGCCACAACAAGTACAGCCAATAAGAGCAGGCCAATCGCCACAGAGGCATCAGAAGGCTGCCTTACCATAGAGGCGATTTCTGTGAACGTAAGTATATCAACTATGAGTAGTATACCTAGTAAAAATAAATACTGGAATTTCATCTGGTGTGGGTAATATAATTTACTTGTAAGGCTCGTTGCAAAGTGTGAATGATCTTATTGATCAAGTGGGCTGAAAAAAATTAACCTGTTTCCGAAAGGGTCTGCTATACACATTTCATTACTTGCCCAAGGCTGGCTTTCCATGCCTGGATTGGCATTTTTATACTTTTTCTTTTTCAACAGTTGGTGGTATTGTACAATATCCGGCGTTTCTATTCTGAGAGCGGCTCCGGGTGAGCAGTCGCCATGATGTTCAGATAAATGCAAAACACAGTTGCCTTTCGACACTTGCATATACAAAGGCATGTTAGCAGCAAACCGGTGCTCCCAATCAACCTGAAACTCTAAATATTCAATATAAAACTCCCTTGCTTTATGCTCATCAAACATCCGGAGGATAGGAGTTGGGCTTTCAAATTTCATATCAGGATTATTTTAACTGGTTTTCAAAACAGCGTATTTCACGTACGCCTTACTTAATTGATCCTTACGCAGTGTTTTATTAAACCCATACCCTACTCCTGCACATGCAAAAGGCAGGTGAACTAACGAATATACTATATATCCCCGGCATTATATAATCATTATGTACAGTTATCCTTAAAATGCAAATCATCTAGCCAGGCTGAAAACGGCAAGCAACAAACTGCTGCACAAATCCCTCTTTTTTACGAACTTTGCTGAAGAAGCAAACCTGTATACCAAACCATTTAACACGCTAACCCTTGAGCCAGTCTACCTATACAAAGTACCTGCTGCAGTCGGAGCCTAACAAGTTTAGTCTTGATAATCTGAAGGCTGGCGAGATGATCGTGAATATGGGGCCACAGCACCCCAGCACACACGGGGTGCTGCGACTGGAGGTAGTCACAGACGGGGAAATTATACAGGAAGTGGTGCCGCACATTGGCTACCTGCACCGCTGCTTCGAGAAACATGCCGAGCATATGGCCTATAACCAGACCATCCCCTACGTAGACCGCATGGATTACCTCGCCGCCATGAACTCAGAGCATGTGTGGTGCATGGGAGTAGAGAAGCTGATGGGTATAACAGACCAGATTCCAAAGCGGGTAGAATACATACGGGTACTGGTGGCAGAGCTTAACCGTATTGCTTCTCATTTTGTAGCCATTGGCACTTATGCCATCGATATTGGCGCTTTTACGCCATTCCTTTGGATGCTGCGCGACAGGGAGCACATTCAGCGCCTTTTAGAGTGGGCAAGTGGGGCTCGTATGCTTTATAACTACATCTGGATAGGGGGTTTATACTACGATCTGCCTATCGGCTTTGAAGAGCGTTGCCGCGAGTTTCTTGATTACCTGTTGCCTAAGCTCGATGAGTTGGATACCATCCTGCTGGAAAACAAGATCTTTATAGACCGTACTGCCAATGTGGGTGTGTTGCCTTTAGATGTAGCCATTAACTATGGCTGCTCCGGCCCAATGCTGCGCGGCTCTGGCCTGAAGTATGACCTGCGTCGTGTAGATGGTTACAGCGTATACCCTGAACTTGAATTTGATGTACCTATCGGCCAGGGTTTAGCCGGCACCGTAGGCGATTGCTGGGACCGCAATTACGTACGTGCCCGGGAGTGTCGCGAATCGGTGAAAATTATTCGCCAGTGCCTCGATCAGTTAACCGGTGCTCATAAACGCACTCCTGAATTTGACCCACAGGCTGCCTGCCCCAAAAAAATGCGCATGACCGGAACACAGGAGCTGTATTTCAGGGGAGAAACACCGCGTGGCGAGTTGGGCTTTTTCTTCCGGACCACAGACCGCAGCGACATTCCGTTCCGGGCTAAAGGCCGTGCCCCCAGCTTTGTAAACCTGTCCGTGTTACCGGAAATAAGCAGGGGTTGTATGGTGGCAGACCTGATCGCAATTATAGGTTCAGTAGACATTGTGTTGGGTGAGGTAGATCGTTAACAAGCACAGCAAAAACTACAGTAGCTACGGCACGATTTTTATTTGAAATGAGTTTGCTAAGTAACAATCACATCAAAAGCCCCAAAAATTGATATTTAATAAGACTCTGACTGCTCACCTGCTTTGGATGAGCTTACTCGTTGGCCCGGTTGTGGCACAGACACAGGAAACACAGCCTGTTAATTTATCAACAACAATCACTACTGATGCAGCATCGGCAGGTTTACTTAAAACAGTAAACTTTACTGCTGATACGCTGCAAGAGTTAAGCGCGGTAGCGGATACCATTTATCCAGGGCAGAAAAAACCTTTTACCGATGCCCAGCTACAAGAGGGTAATAATAAACGATTCCTGAAAAGGGCTGTTTTACCAGCTGCAGCACTTATCGGAGCAGGAATTTATACAATACAAGGTAACGGACTTTACAGCAGCTTTGATGCCCGTGATCAAAGGTTTGAGAGCTTTCCGAACTTCAGCACAAAAGTTGACGACTACCTTTTCTTTCTTCCTATTGCGTACATGTATGGCTTTAATGCGTTTTCTTCTCAAAACCGCCACGACATTCGCCGCCAGACCGGACTGCTGTTAGCTTCTGGTGCCCTTACCTCAGCCATAGTATGGCCTGTTAAGAAATTAACGAACATTGACCGGCCTAATGGAGACCCTACTGCTTTTCCTTCTGGCCATACAGCCTACGCTTTTACTATTGCAACTGTAGTAGATAAAGAGTTCCGGCATAAGAGCCCCTGGATAAGTGTGGGTAGCTATACCATTGCATCGGCTACAGGTGTGATGCGCGTTTTAAATAATGAGCACTGGATGGCCGATGTGCTGGCTGGTGCGGGTGTTGGTATTTTATCAGTAAACACTGTATACTGGTTACACGACAAGCTATTTAAAGACAAAGGACTGAATACAACGCTTGCGCCTACCATGTTACCAAACGGATCTCCCGGCATGGGGCTTACAGTGCAGTTCTAAAGTATAAACTAATTAAATATAAATGGCGCTCCCTCTGTAGCAGGAGGAAGCGCCATTCTTTTTTATCTTTACAGTATGCTGCCAAAGATACTGCTCCCGGTCTTATCCTTTATACTTCTCTCGTCCGCTACCTTTGCCCAGGTACGTAAGGTCCAGGGCGTGGTGCGCGACGCTCAGACCAATGAAAGACTGGCCTTTGTAAGTATAGCCGCTAACGATGGCGAGACAGGAACTACTACGAACCTGGAGGGGCAATATCAGCTTCAGCACAACAAGCCAATCAGGAGTCTCCGGTTCAGTTATGTGGGTTATGCCTCCCAGGTTGTTTACCCAGATTCCTCTCAAATATTAAATGTATACCTGCAGCCAGCAGCGGCCCAGCTGCAGGAGGTGATCGTGCACGGCACCGGTGAAAACCCGGCACACCGTATCATTCGTCTCGCCACACAGAACCGGGAGAAACACCAGCTGGAAAATATACCAGCCTACACCTATCGTACTTATAACAAACTGATACTTACCGCTACCGATACCCGGCAAGTGGATTTCAGCGATACGCTACAGCTATCCCCACAGGACTCAGCTTACCTGAAGATGCGTAAGCTGCTTGATAAACAGCACCTCTTCCTGATGGAAAGCATCACAGATTATGCTTACCTGAAACCCGGTAAAACAAAGGAGACCATACTGGCCACACGTGTATCCGGCCTGCAACAACCGAGCTTTGGTGTAGTAGCCGCAGAGGCCCGGGACTTTTCCGTGTACGAAGATATGCCAGTCTTTTTTGGTAAGCGTTACCTGAGCCCGCTGAGCCCGGGCAGCACCCGCAAGTATGATTTCCTGTTACAGGAGACTGTTGCCATTAACGGTGACACTACATTTGTGATCTCCTTTAAACCGGAAGCAGGCAAAAACTTTGATGGTTTGGAAGGATTACTGTACATCAACAGCAACGGTTGGGCAGTACAAAACGTGCTGGCACAGTCAGCGGCCAACGATGATAAGCGTGGAATAAAGCTACAGCAGCGATATGAGCAGGTGGGAGCACAGCAGCAGTGGTTCCCCACAGAACTGGATGTGGAGATCACCGTGCCCCAGCTTTCACTAAAAGGCCACCAACCCTACGGACATCTGCGTACCTATATTACCAATATCAACCTGAACCCCAACCTGCGCAAGTCAGATTTTGGCGTAATTGCCCTGCAACAGAAAGCAGATGCGCACCTGCAACCAGACAGTTACTACCAGCAGTTCCGCCCCGATTCCCTCAATGCACTGGAGACACGAACATACCAGCGCCTGGACAGTGTGGGCAAGGCTGATAAACTGGATCGCACCATCCGGGTAATGGAGTACCTGATGGCAAAGCAAATACCTTTGGGGCCGGTAAGCATTGATATTCCACGCATTTTTAAAGTAAGCGCATTTGAAGGGGTTCGGTTAGGATTTGGCATGCACACGAATGCCTTATGGTCAGAGCGGTTTATAGTTGGCGGTTATTGGGGCTATGGCTTCAGAGATGAGCAAGAGAAGTACGGAGCCGATGCAACTGTTATACTTCACAAGCCATCGGAGCTACAGCTTAAAGCAGCCTATTCTGAAGATGTGTCAGAGCCAGGTGGCAGAAACTTGCCTTACCAGCACAAAGGCCTGCTTAGTAATTACCGGCCCGCCATACTTCCAGACCTTACTTATACCACGCATAAAAGCATTACCCTTGGAGGCAGGCTGTTCCGTTATCTGCAGGCACAGACCCAGCTGAGGCAAGAGCAGCACCGGCCAACCTTAGGCGTAGCAGCCGACGCGCAGCCACTTGCTTACAACCTGACGGAAGGAGTGATCAGTTTCCGGTATGCTTATGGCGAAAAATACATGCAGCAGTTTAACCAAAAGATACTGATGCCTGGCAGCTATCCTGTGCTGTGGCTACAGTATACCCGCGGTCTGAACAACATACTTGATGGCAATTACAGTTATAATAAGTATGATATGAAGCTGGAGACGAGCCTGCGGCACAGAACCTTTGGAGAAAGCAGCATTATACTTACCGGCGGTCTGGTAGATGGGCACGCCCCTTTTGTAAGCCTCTACAACGGCTACGGCAGTAATAATCCAGAGTATAAAGTATACATTGGTGAGGGATTTGAAACCATGCGCCCGTACGAATTCTTCTCCGACAGGTTCATGGCACTTTTCTTCGCTCATAATTTCGGCAAGCGCTTTTTGCGCACCAGTTTCTTTAAACCGGATGTGGTAGCTGTTACAAATGTGGGCTGGGGCGACCTGCTGCAGCCACTAGAGGGCATGCTGCCGGAGCAGTTCAGCACCATGAACAAGGGCTTCTATGAGTCCGGTTTATTACTCAACAACATCATCAGCTCTACTTTTTCCGGAATTGGTGTTGGCGCCTTTTACCGCTACGGCCCTTATGCTTTTGACAAAGCAAAGGACAACCTGCGCGTAAAGCTGACTTTAACAATTGCTTTCTAAACACCCTATTAGTATAACCTGCCAGTGCTATCGTAGTATATGGAATGAAATAAACGGCTATACTTCATGAAACTCCTTACTGCTGCCCAAACCCGAGAAGCTGATGCTTACACAATAAAAGATCAGGGGATCTCTTCCGTTGACCTGATGGAAAGAGCGGCCAAAGCATTTGTAGGTTGGTTTGAAAATAAGTTTAAGCCATCAGAGCAGGTATTTATACTTTGCGGACCAGGCAACAATGGCGGAGACGGATTGGCTGTGGCCAGGCTACTGCACGAGCGGATGTATCACGTAAAGGTTCTCCTGATTGGGAACACGGAGAAGGCATCCCCGGATTTTACCGCTAACCTGCAGCAGTTACCAAACGGGATAAAGCAGCTGCACATTCAAAAAGAAAGCGACTTACCCCGTATTTCTGAGAAAGCGTGTGTAATTGACGCTATTTTCGGCACCGGCCTAAACAGGCCTGTTACCGGAGTTTATGCAGACGTTGTTCAGAAACTGAACAAAAGTAACTGCACTATCACTTCCATAGATATGCCTTCAGGTCTTTACACCGATAGCCAGACACCAGATGAGGGAGCTGTCGTAAAGGCAGACTATACCATAAGTTTTGAGTTACCGAAGCAGGCTTTTTTATTACCCCAGAATGAACAGTATGTCGGGGAGTGGCATGTAGTGCCCATCGGTTTGAGCGAGCAGTATATAGCTGAGGCTACCACAAACTTATACTACACGACAGCGCAGGATATCAGGTATCTTTTAAAGCCACGCAAAAAGTTTTCACACAAAGGACTTTATGGACACGCATTGCTATTATGCGGAGGATTTGGCAAAATTGGGGCTGCCGTACTTGCAGCGCGCGCCTGCTTACGTGCCGGTGTAGGCCTGCTTACAGTACAGGCCCCCTCTGTTGGCTACACCATATTGCAAACGGCAGTGCCCGAAGCCATGACACTTGCAGACAAGCACCGCAAGCATTTATCAGAATTGCCGGAAGAGATAGATTCATTTAATGTGATCGGAGTAGGTCCGGGGCTAGGCACAGAGAAGGTAACAAAATCTACTATTGGCCAGTTGCTGGCCACCAGTTCACATCCCTTAGTGATCGACGCAGATGCCATAAACATTATCAGTACCAGTGATAAGCTAAAGGCCCAACTCAGCAGGAACAAGATAATTTTTACTCCTCACCCGAAAGAGTTTGAACGCCTGATAGGTAAAAGCAACAACGATTATGACCGTTTGCGCGACCTCCTTGAATTCTGCCGGATCTATGGCTGCTATGTTGTGTTAAAAGGAAGCAATACTGTGATCGGAACTCCTGAGGGCGAACTTCATTTTAACACCACTGGAAATCCGGGGATGGCTACTGGCGGCACAGGCGATGTACTTACCGGAATCATTACTGCTCTCGTGGCGCAGAATTATACGCTAAAAGAAGCTTGCCTGGTTGGTGTTTACGTTCATGGCCTGGCCGGCGACCTGGCGTTGAACAGTGTGGGAGAAATATCCATGACTGCCTCCGATGTTATTGATCATCTCCCTGAGGCATTTATGCAGCTTCAGCCTGTTAGCTGAAAGCCAGGTACACTAACCCTGCATGCAGCAGCATGGCACCGTCTGCCAATAGCAGGTAATAAATTCTGGGCCTGTTCTCTGAAGAGAGAATTACAACTAACCCTGCTCCGACAGCACTGGCTAACAAGGCACCCTGTACGGCACCTGTTTCCGTTTTCATTGACACCAATACATAAACCAGCAATAGTCCCAATGAAATCAATTTAGTATTTCTTACACCAATCAGGCCTGGAATGGTCAGAGTTTTCATGGTTCTGTCGTAAGTATAATCCCGAATGTCGAAAAGGAGCGCCAAGGCAAGTATAAACAGGAAGCGACGCAGGAGCAACAGCAACGGGGCTCCCTGCCATACCGCTACGCCTGCATCCATCAAAGGGAATAGTGCTGTTACTACCGCCCATACATAAGCAATAAGAAAAACTTTTAACAGTGGTACACTCCGCAGGGGCTTCACCCGCCTCGAACGAAATACAAAAGGCACAGTATAGCCAATCGAGATCAGGGCCAGATGTAACACTATCCAGAAGTTAACGCGCAAGCCAAAATAAAAATAGATTCCTGCTCCGAGCGCAATACTGCACATCCCTAGCCCAGCCAGCATCTTTTTATGCCTTTGCGTCCAGTGGGCTTCTGCGTCATTTATTTTTTGCCATGGCCTTCTTATCACGCTGTAAACACTGCTCAGGTTATAGGTGAAAAGGGTAGCCAGAAAGACGAATGACGCCATAGGGAGCGACGCTTGCAGACCTGCCAACTTATATGTTTCAATGGTCAGGCTAAAAGCGCAGCAGGAGATAAACATACTGCTATAGAGCACACCCTTTACCAGTTGCTCTATCCGCCTGTTAACATGAAAACCGCTATAGCCTCTGCTCACGCCTATATTTTGGTTCTGCCCCATCTTTTGCAATTACGCAACAAATACTTCTTCTGTCAATCTCTGTTCAGCAGCTTTTTAAAAAAGCAAAAAGCCTGACGTAGGATTACCCCAGGCCAGGCTTAACAGGAAAAAGTAATTTTATTATAGAGCCTTAGCTTTTTTTGGCTCTCCAAAAGTAGCATTATACAACTCAATGCTATTCTGAATTATTTTATACGCATGCTCACGACCCAGGAACTGCTCCACAATCACTTCTTTATGCTCCAGCTTTTTATAGTCCTCAAAGAAGCGGCGCATTTCCAACAACGTGTGTGGTGGCAGCTCTGAAATATCGTTTATATGACGAACAGACATATCGTTATGTGCAACGGCAATGATCTTATCATCTTCTTCGTTGTTATCGATCATCTGCATAACGCCAATAACTTTCGCATCGATGAGGCACATTGGCTGTACATCTATTGAACAGATCACCAGGATGTCAAGAGGGTCTTTATCATCGCAGTAGGTCTGTGGAATAAAGCCGTAATTTGCCGGGTAGTTCACTGATGAGAAAAGCACACGGTCAAGCTTAAGCATCCCGCTGTCCTTATCCAATTCATACTTTGCCTTCGACCCCTTTGGGATCTCAATAATAGCCGTTACTACACTGGGAGCCTCTTCTCCGTAACTTACGCTATGCCATGGATTGTTATTCTCCGTATTCTCCATTGTATTCTAATTTTTAATGATCGCCGTCATTATATCTTCATCAGGCGCTGTATTTATTTCATGTACTGTTGCAAAGGTTGCCCGACACTGCCATTCGGCTCCTGCAAATACAGCCAGGAGGAAATGGTTGGGGCAATATCTACTATCTTCGTCTCTACGTTGCTCTCACCGGGCTTTACTTTCCAGCCATACCAAATTAACGGAACGTGGGTATCGTAATTAGAGTAAGACCCATGTGTAGTTCCTTTTGGCTCTCCACCATATCCTTCGAACCAGCCAGTTCTCAGGATCAGGACAACGTCGCCGGATCTCGGAGGGAAATATCCCCGCTCTACACGCTCCATCATCCCGCTAGACCAATTCGTTGTCATCAGGTTGGTACCTGTAACAGCTCGAACTACTGGCTCAAACCGCACTACATAGTTTGCGACACGCTGCTGCACATCAGACAAGTTCAATTTTTTGCTGTCTATCAGGCTTCTGTTTAAGTAGATCTGCTGATTTATATAACTCTCCACCCACTTGCCTTTGCCGTAGGCTTTGTTAAGGTATGTTTCTACAGAATCTTTGATGGCACTGGAGCTTGAAACGCCTGCCGGTACGTTTTTATCTGTTAAAAAAGCTGGCACATGTGCTGCTCCATGATCGGCTGTCAAAAAGAAAAGAACATTTCCAGCACCAACTTCTGTTTCAATCTCTTTGATCATTTCTGCCAATTCCTGGTCAAGACGCAGGAAAATATCTTCTGCTTCAACAGAGTTTGGCCCGAAAGTATGGCCCACATAATCTGTAGAAGAGAAGCTAACAGCTAAGAAATCCGTAAACTTTCCTTTCCCTAAGTTCTCCCCTTTTAAGGCAGCCAGGGCAAAATCTTTTGTAAGTGTGTTTCCAGCAGGTACAGAGCGTATCAACTCATAGTCATTCCCTTTTATGGCAGGGAGGTTATGAGGGAAAACCGGTTGTTTCTCTCCACGCAGTGTGCCTTCCCAAGCAACAAGATCTGGAGAACTTTCTGTATACTGCTCTAATGGCAATAAAGTATTCCACACCTGGCTCAGGTACTGGTCCGGGTACTTCTGATTATTGAATTCCTGTACCCAGGCTGGGAGATCATTTCTATAGTATGTGCTTGTAATCCAGTTTCCAGTCGGCGAATCAAACCAGTAGGCCGCATTACCTAAGTGCCCTGCTGGTAAAATTGAACCCCTGTCTTTTAATGCAACGCCTATTACTTTTGCACCCATGTTGGTTCCCAGGCGGAGCTCATCGGTAACCGTGGTCGTCAGCAGGTTTTCCGGTGACATCTGGCCGGCAGTAGAAGTACTTCCCACTGTCTTAACAGCTTTATCATCTACGCAATACACAACCTGATTCGATGCACGATCATACCAGTTATTACCAACGATACCGTTTAAAGAAGGCTCGCTTCCTGTATATATCGATGCATGCCCCGGGCCTGTGTAAGTTGGAACATAGCTGTAGTGGTTATTCCTGAAGTTAAATCCCTGCTTCACCAGCTTTTTGAATCCGCCTTCGCCATACTTGTCCCAGTAGCGGTACAGGTAATCGTATCGCATCTGGTCAACTACAATGCCAACGATCAGCTTTGGTTTTTCCAGTGTCTCATTCTGAATACTGGCTCCAGTTGCTGCTGTTGAAGCTGTTTTTGTTGACGCTGTGCAAGAACTTAGCAGTAAGGCAAGTACAAATACAGCTTTAAATACCGGGTGCAGGTAATATTTCATTCTACTGTTGTATCGGTTTCTTATTGCAAAGATAACAAGTACCTCTTTCAATTACTTCCTTAATCGCGCCGCACACTAAATTTCACAATTAATTAAAATTGGCAGCTTACTAAACCATAAAAAAAGAAGCAGCGCCCACCTTAGTGATGGGCGCTGCTTTATTGAATTTCTTAAACTTCTTATTTTGAAGCCAGAGCCTCTGCACCACCCACAATTTCAAGAATTTCCTTGGTAATTGCAGCCTGGCGCGTCCTGTTGTAGGTCAACTTCAGCTGTTTCAGAAGCTCACCGGCATTTTCCGTGGCTTTGTCCATGGCCGTCATTCGGGCACCATGTTCAGAAGCGTTAGATTCCAGAACCGCTTTATATATCTGAATTTTCAGAGACTTTGGTATGAGTTCCTCGATGATCTCTTCTTTTGAAGGCTCAAAGGTATAATCTACAAGCATCGCAGAAGGGTTCTCATCAACAGGATTCTCCTCAATCGGCAGGAACTGTTCTGTTTTTACGATTTGAGTGGCAACGTTTTTGAACTCGTTGTAAACAACATCTATCTGATCGTATTCGCCGTTTACAAATCCGTTCATGGCAAATTCAGCAGCTGCACGCACTGTGTCAAAAGACAAGTTTGTGAAAGTACCGGTAAAGTCACCTATTACATTGTAGCCTCTCTTGCTGAAAGCCTCAAATGCTTTTTTACCAATAGTCATGATAGTTACATTACCTGCCTCGTATTGGCGGTTGTACTTACTATTGATCTGGGATATTACACCTTTGATGATATTCGAGTTAAAAGCACCAGCCAAACCACGATCAGATGAAACTGCAATGATCAATACTTTATTTACATCACGTTTCTCTGCAAACTGGTTCTCAACAGATCCCTCTGTCATGGACGACAAATTTGCCAGAATGCCACTTAAGCGCTGCGCATAAGGGCGCATACGCAAGATGTTATCCTGAGCACGTCTAAGCTTAGCAGCCGCCACCATTTTCATGGCTTTTGTGATCTGCTGAGTAGATGAGATCGATGTGATGCGGCCTCTAACTTCTTTTAAACTTGCCATATTGTTTTTGCTATGAGCATAGGCCTCCGGTAAAGGGCAGCTTGCTCTTTACCGGAGGCTTTATAACTTGACTATTTTTTGTACTTACCTGAAACCTCTCTGGCAACCTGCTTAAGCGTTGCAGTAGTTTCGTCATCCAACTTACCTGCTTTCAATGCATTAAGTACATCGTTGTGCTGTGCACGCATGGTACGTAAGAAGTCTTTCTCAAAGTTTTTAACCTCTGTAACCGGAACGTTGTCCATCAGACCATTGGTAGCGCAGTAGATAATTGCCACCTGCTCTTCTACAGATACAGGGGAATACTGTGCCTGCTTCAGGATCTCCAGGTTACGACGGCCACGCTCAATTGTAAGCTTAGTAGCCGCATCCAGGTCAGAACCGAACTTAGCAAATGCTTCGAGTTCACGGAACTGAGCCTGATCAAGCTTAAGTGTACCCGCTACTTTCTTCATTGACTTGATCTGAGCAGAACCACCCACACGTGATACCGAGATACCTACGTTTATCGCAGGACGGATACCAGAGTTGAACAGGTTAGTCTCCAGGAAGATCTGACCGTCAGTGATCGAGATTACGTTTGTTGGGATATAGGCAGAAACGTCACCAGCCTGTGTCTCGATGATTGGAAGGGCAGTAAGTGAACCACCACCTTTTACCAACGGACGAAGTGAATCTGGTAAATCGTTCATGTTCTTAGCGATCTCATCAGATGCGTTGATCTTCGCAGCACGCTCTAATAAACGAGAGTGCAGGTAGAATACGTCACCAGGATAAGCTTCACGCCCTGGAGGTCTTCTAAGAAGTAGAGACACCTCACGGTATGCAACTGCCTGCTTGGAAAGGTCATCATAAACAACCAGTGCAGGACGGCCTGTGTCACGGAAGAACTCTCCGATCGCAGCACCTGTAAATGGTGCGAAGAACTGCATTGGAGCCGGATCAGAAGCTGAAGCGGCAACAACTACTGTATAATCCATGGCACCACCTTTCTCAAGCGCCATTACAACCTGCGCTACAGTAGATGCTTTCTGGCCAATGGCAACATAGATACAGAAAACAGGCTCTCCTCTTTCGTAGAATTCACGCTGGTTCAGGATTGCATCCAGTGCAACAGCTGTTTTACCTGTCTGGCGGTCACCGATGATCAACTCACGCTGGCCACGGCCAATCGGAATCATTGAGTCGATTGCTTTGATACCAGTCTGTAGCGGCTCGTTTACCGGCTGACGGAAGATTACACCTGGCGCTTTACGCTCAAGTGGCATCTCATATAGCTCACCAGCAATCGGTCCTTTACCATCTATAGGCTGACCAAGTGTATTAACTACACGGCCAATAATGCCTTCACCTGTTTTAATAGAGGCGATGCGGTTTGTTCTTTTAACGGTAGCTCCTTCTTTGATCTCGCTGTAGTCACCAAGTAATACGGCACCTACATTGTCCTCTTCCAGGTTCAGAACGAGTGCCTGAAGTCCGTTCTCAAACTCTAAAAGCTCACCAGACTGTGCTTTGGAAAGGCCATAGATTCGAGCGACACCGTCACCCACTTGTAGTACAGTACCAACTTCTTCCAGTTCTGCCTCAGAGCGGAAGTTTGATAGCTGCTCTCTTAATATGGCTGATACTTCGTCAGGTCTTACTTCTGCCATGATTATAGTTTATTAATATATGGGTTGTCTTTGAATTCATTTCTCAGCTTGCGCAGGCTTTTCCTCACAGAGCTGTCAATTTGTTTATCACCTACTGTCAGCACAAAGCCGCCAATAAGCGATGGGTCAACTATTTCTTCCAAAATAATTTTCTGACCATATTCTACAGCAAGCTTTTGCCCTAACTGCTCGCGAAGAGCGGGTGTTAACGGGTAAGCCGATGTAACATTTGCTTTTACAATTCCTTTTAAGGTATTGTACTGCTCCTCAAAAGAAGCTGGGATAAACTCCAGCAGCGCCTCACGCTTTTTGCGTGTTAGTATATTGAAGAATGCCAGTGTAAGCTCCTGCACTTTGCCCTGGAATACTCCATTCAGTACAGCCAACTTTTTTTCTGGCTTCACAATCGGGTTAGTAAGCAGTAACTGGAAATCGCGGTTCTGAGAGATCACCTTCGAAAGCAGCTGTATATCGCTATATACCTGCTCCAGGATTCCTTTCTCATTCGCCAGTTCGATCAGCGACTTCGCATACCGGGAAGCAACTCTTAATTCTGACATAATGCTTGTTTATGATATAGCAGCCTTTAAGATAATGACCGCCATTAAATTCTTTTAGTTAAGCGTTACTTCACGGATGTAATCTGCTGCCAAAGCCTGCTGTGCATCCGGATTGGTCAGTTCTTTTCTTAGAATACGCTCTGCGATTTCAAGAGAAAGAGTTGCTGCCATGTTTTTAACTTCCGTAATAGCCGCACGCTTTTCGTTTTCAATTGCCTCACGCGCCTGCACGATCATGCGTGCACCTTCCTCGTTCGCCTTCTGCTTGGCAGTTTCTACCAATGCGTTACCAGCTTCCGAAGCTTCCTTTAAGATCTTATCACGCTCTAAACGCGCTTCTGCCAACAGCTTCTCATTATCCGCCTTCAATGACTGCATCTCAAGCTTTGCCTTTTCAGCTGCGCTCAATGCACTTTCGATGGAATCTTCACGCTCGTGAAGCGCCTTCATGATTGGCTTCCAAGCAAATTTAGCAAGCAGGAACAGAACAATAAGAAATGTTACTAGCTGCCAGAAAATTAAACCGATACCTGGGGTTACTAACTGCATTGTTTTTTATGTTAGAGAAATAATTCCTGTTTTAGATGGCCTCGATTTTACTCTGGCAGACGAGGGCCGCAACTGCCTAAAAACTACTTTTGATCTCATCGTCCAGGCCATACGCCTGGACGTGAGATCAGCAAAAGGCTTACTAGCCTTTGAAAGAAATTAACAAGCAAACTACCACACCGAAAAGTGCAACACCTTCGATAAGGGCAGCCGCGATAATCATGGCAGTCTGGATCTTCCCACCAGCCTCAGGCTGACGAGCGATAGATTCCATAGCTGAGCCACCAATTCTACCGATACCTAAACCAGCGCCTAGGGCTACTAGACCTGCACCGATACCGGCACCCATGATAGCTAGACCAAAGTCAGTCGCTACTGCTTGAAGCAAAATTGCTAATAACATAATTGTAGTTATATAGAGTTAAAAAAAAGAATTCGTTATTAATGATGACCGCCGTCACCGAATCCCATGTCATCCACATGGTCGTGCTCTTCTACTGCACCACCAAAGTACATGGCGGAAAGAAGCGTGAAAATGTAAGCCTGCAACAACGCCACAAACAACTCCAGGAAGTTCATGAAAGTAGCAAATGCCACACTTAAAGGACCAACTGCAAGGCTTTCAAAGATAAAGATCAAGCTAAACAGAGAAAGGATGATAATGTGACCCGCTGTAATGTTTGCAAAAAGTCGGACCATCAGGGAGAACGGCTTTGTAAAAATACCGATCAATTCTACAGGGATCATAATCGGAGCAAGCCATTTAGGAACACCCGGTGTAGCAAAAATATGGCCCCAGTAGCTCTTGTTACCGCTAAACACTGTGATCAGCAACGTTAAGATTGCCAAAACAAGTGTAACAGCTATATTACCCGTAAGGTTTGCGCCACCTGGCATTAAGCCAAGCAGGTTGTTAAACCAGATAAAGAAGAAGATGGTAAGCAGGTAAGGCATGTAACGCTCATACTTCGGACCGATATTCGCCTTCGCAATCTCATCACGAATAAATATAATGATCGGCTCAAAGAAAGATTGCATCCCTCTTGGGGCTTTACCAGCATTCTTTTTGTAAGAAGCCGCTATGCTAAAGAACACAATAAACAACAACGCCACACTCACAAACATGGAAGCCACGTTCTTGGTGATCGAGAAATCATACAAGCCTGCATATTCCTCCATAGGCTCGCCTTCGGCATTTGCTTTATAGATGTGGCCATGCTCCAAAGCATACCCGTTATAAGGCACAATTTCATGATGCTCGTTATAGAAGTTGCTTGACGAGAACATGTTAACATCTCCGTTATCCACCAGGATTACCGGTAAATAAAGAACCACTCCATCAGCAAAGTGCCAGGTGTAATCGTCTGCGATGTGATGCGTGATCATGTCGCCTGGCCTAAACTCGCCACCTTCCGCCGATTCAGAGGCATGTGCCGCAATCGTCAAAAAGGAAAACAGTAATACTAATAACTTCTTCATTAAGAGATATTTAGAGACAATTTTTATAAAGCAAAGCCTTATATTTGATCCTGCCTTTTCAAATTCGGGCGCAAGTTAGCCAATAAGCTGTAAATTTCAAACCCGGTAAATAGAAAATAAAACACAAAGAAGTTTAAAACGAACTGCAGTTCATTCTCTGAAAAGAGGTACACATATATAAAGATAACCGCGATGCTGAGGATCATCCTAAATCCCATCGAGCCAAAATAGTACAACTGAAAATTATCCTCATCATAGCTAATACCCAGCCTGGTAATATAAAAAGTACCTGCCGTAACCACTACAAAGAATGCAAAGATGTACCACACATAAGGATGGACCAACTGTGTGCCGGTTAAGTATAAAAGCGCGGCCGTAAGGGCGCCCATTACTCCAGAGAAAATAAGGAGGTTTCTGATAAAATTCACGTAATCTATTTTTTGTTAAGTGATAGAATAACCAGCACCATAGAGGCTACAACTGCCACTAAAAGGAACACAATTGTAAACCAGGGATTTTTAGTATGAAAATGATCATCAAGCTTCATCCCTATAAAAGCAGCAAGTACCATTGCACCGATCATCTGGAACGCTAACCCCGAGTATTTCAGGTAAGGTTTAACGTTGTCGCTTTTCGATTTATCCGCTGGCATTTTTTCAGACATTGACTTGCTGTTCTTAAACGGCACAAAACTACTTCTTTTTTACGAGCTTAGCGCACCGCCGTACTATATCTTTTGTTATACTTTTAAGGCACATACTGTAAAATGCCGCAATTGGAGCTGAAACCAATTAGCTTTTTGTATAGTTCAATAGCGGGCTGTGTTTTAGCCTTTTGCTTAATAATTGGCAGATTATTGTATTTTTGTATGAGGTTCTTATCTTTTAGTTAAACTTAAGCTTCCATTGGTTTTTTTCATGTAGGCAAACCTTTATACTTTAAGCGAAAGCCTGGTCGTTTATACATAATATAATATAGCGTTCATACCCTTGTACCTGTAACACCTTGAATAATAAACCACTGCACATATTTTATGTTGTCGTAGTCATTCTGCTAACAACCGCCTGCTCGGCGGAACGCAATAATCCTGTTAGCAAAACCTACCATAACACTACTGCCCGCTACAATGGCTATTTTCTTGCCAATGAAAAAATGCATGCGGTAGAGAACACCCTGCAAGAGCAGATGCAGTACGATTATAACCAGGTGCTGCCACAGTACCCGGCTTTCGACTCCTCTACATCCAAAGCCCTGGCCACAGATCTGGAGGATATTTTAAAAAAAGCATCTTACCCGATACAGTACCACAAAAACAGCAAATGGGTAGATAACAGTTATATTTTAGTTGGTAAAGCAAACTACTACCAGTTGAAGTTTGCAGAGGCCGCACGTACCTTTAAGTATGTAAACTCTACCAGCAAAGACCCCGACGACAGGCATGAGGCTCTTGTGTGGCTCATGCGTACGTTCATGAAAATGGGTGAAATGGACAATGCCCAGCAAGTGTCTGAGTACCTGCGCAAGGAGCGTTTGAACCGCGACAATGCCCGGGAGCTTTACCTTGCCCGTGCCCAGTACTATACTTTACTTCAGGATACAGCCGCTGTAATAGAGAACCTGGAGCTTTCACTGCCAAATTTCAAGGAGAAGGATGATCAGTCCCGCACGCGATTTGCATTAGCACAGCTGTTCCAGCTTACCAACCAGGATGATAAAGCGTACAAGCAATACAGCAAAGTGCTACGCCGTAACCCTCCTTATGACCTTGGCTTCTTCAGCAGATTAAACCTTGGACAGGTAACCGAACTTACCGATGAGCGCGACAAGGAGCGCATTGCAGGTTATTACCAGAAGTTACTGAAAGATGAAAAAAATAAGGAATACCGTGACAAGATACTTTACGAGATGGCGCAGTTTGAGCTTCGGCAACAGAACTATCAAAAAGCGCTTAGTCTTTTAGAGGAATCCCTGAGAACACCCGGAGCTTTACAGAATCAAAAGGCTTATAGCTATGTTTCGGCAGGTGAGATCTACTTCGATAACCTGAACAAGTATGACCTGGCAGCAGCTTATTATGACAGCGCAGCACAAGTATACCCGCAACAGGCGCCAGAATATGCATCTGTAACAGAGCGAAGAGACATCCTGGCAGAATTCGCCCGGCAGTTCAGCACCATTCAGACTCAGGACAGCCTCCAGCGCCTGGCCCGCATGAGTGAATCGGAGCGCAATGTGTTCTTACAACAGCTGGCACAGCAGCAGGAAGAGCAGCGCCTGCAGGAAGTTGCCCTGCAAGAACAGCAGAGCAGTGCTGACAGATCGGGCTCAGCTAATAACCGGAGCAGAAAAAACGGAGAGGCACTTGCTACTAACAGCTCCGGAGGCTTATGGTATTTCGATAACCCTGTGGCCATGGCTTCGGCCCGCGCTGAGTTTACCCGCCGTTGGGGCGACAGACCTTTGCAGGACTTCTGGCGCATACGTAGCCGTGGAGAGACTGGTAATGAAGCACAAATCGCCAGCACCACGCAGGATAACGTTGAAAATAAGCTAAGCACGGAAGAACGTGCCCAGGCAGCCGTACAGCAATACTTACAGGATATCCCTTTAACAAATGCGGCAATGGCCCGCTCAGAGAAGCAGGTAGAGGATGCTTATTTTAAATTGGCAAATATTTACAGCCAGAATTTAAAAGACGCTACTAAAGCCACACAAACTTTTGAGGAACTGCTTAGGCGCTTCCCTAACACCGAACATGCCGCAGACGCATACTACAGTCTTTATTTATTGTATGGTAAAGCAGGCGACAATGCGAAACTGCAGAACTACTACTCTAAGATCAAGCAACAGTTCCCGAACACAACTTATGCGCGCCTGGTAGATGATGCCAACTTTTTGTCGAAAAATGCAGCTGACAACCAAAAGGCCCATCAGCTTTATGATGAAGCGTACTCTTATTACGAACATCAAAAGTATGATAAAGCGACCAGCACCATTAATGTACTGGTGAGCCAGTACCCGTTTAACGACATTCAGGATAAAGTTGCTTTTTTAGAGGCAATGGTGACAGCCCGTACTCAAAAACCTGAGGCGCTGCGCCTGAAGCTGAGCCAATTTGTTACTGCTTATCCAAAAAGTCCTTTAGTGCAGCAAGCCAATGATTTGCTAGCTACCTACAAGGATTTAGAACAGAAGAACCAATTACGACAAGAAGCTCCTGTAGCCGTGGCTGATAAACCAGAGGCTGCTTCGGCCATGACCCCAGAAGAAAAAGTTAGCACAGAAATTGCTTCTGCTACAGCGTCGGCATCCAAGGACAGTATCCTTACTTTGCCCACGGTAGCTGCCGGCAAAACTGCTCAACAAGAGGGAAAGCAACAAAAAGAAGCTGCAGTTGAGGTGCCACCTGTAACTGAAACAAAACTTCCGGAAATTACAGAACCAGCGGCAACATCAACAGTAGCGCCTGCATTACCCACTGACTCAGCAAAGACAGCAACGACACCAGCTGCGCCTCCTGTTGACCCTTTAGCTTATAAGGCTGCAGTTGACACCGCTTATTATTTTGTGTTGGTTTACCCTGAAAAAGAAGCGGCTTTTAAAGACATTCAACAAAAGTTTGAAAAATATAATAGCACTTATTATGGCAAACAGAACCTAACTATAGTTTCACTTGGTTTCTCTAATAACAAGGCAATGCTAGTGGTTCAAACATTTTCTGACCCTACCTTTGCACAGTCTTTTAACATTAAACAAAAAGCGCCTCAATCACCTATAGGCAGAATAAGAGGCGTAGATTTCGTTACCTTTGTCATCTCTTCGGCTAACTATCAGAAGTTACTGCAGAAGAAGGACCTGGATACATACCTGACTTTCTTTAAAAACAATTATTAATACATGACTACGCGTCAAAAAACTGTTGAACCGAAAAAGTCTTTTTACCCAAAAGTAGTTTCGGCACTTTGGATCCTCTTCCTGGGCGGATTTGCAGCACTTGTTATTTACATCTACGCTGTTAGCATCAACTTCCTGAATTTGTTCGGGGAGCTGCCCAACATGCGTACGCTCGAGAACCCAAAGAGCGCCTTATCATCTGAACTTTACTCTGCTGACAATCAGGTGCTGGGCAAGTATTTCCGCGAGAACCGCACTCCGGCAGATTACGAAGAATTACCTGAGAACCTGGTACAGGCTCTGGTAGCAACAGAGGATGTGCGCTTTGAAGAGCACTCTGGTATTGACCCTGAAGCCATGGCCCGTGTTGCGGCTGCTATTCTTACTGGCCAGTCAAAAGGAGGGGGCAGTACCTTAACACAGCAGGTAGCCAAAAACCTTTTCAGAACCCGCGGTGATGAATTGAATAACGGTTTACTAAACAGTGTACCTGGCCTTCGCACGCTTATCCATAAAACGAAAGAATGGATAATGTCTGTTAAACTCGAGCAGTCTTATACCAAAAAGGAGATTATGGTTATGTACCTTAACATCTTCGAGTTTGGCAGCAATGCTTTTGGTATCAAATCCGCATCCAGGACCTTCTTCAACAAAAATGTAAAAGACCTTACTGTTGAGGAGTCTGCTGTACTAGTTGGTTTGTTTAAGAACCCTACTTACTACAGCCCCCGCTTTAACCCGGAAAACTCTAAAATGCGCCGTAATGTGGTTCTTTCACAGATGGTGAAGTATGGCTTTTTGCCTGAAGAAGAGTTTATGAAGCTTAAGGACAAGGACATAGACCTTGATTACCGTGTAGAAAACCAGAACATTGGTTTAGCCCCTTATTTCCGTACAGAGGCTAGCAAGTTCCTGCTGCAGTGGTGCCGCGAAAATGGCTATGACCTTTACGCTGATGGCCTGAAGATTTATACCACTATTGATTCGCGCATGCAGCAGTATGCAGAGCAGGCAATGGCTGAACATATGCAAAACCAGCAAAAAGTATTTTTTGAACATTGGAAAGGCAGAAATCCTTGGGTAGACCGGGATAACAGAGAAATCAAGAATTTCCCTGAGGTTGCTATAAAACGCACTGACCGTTACCGTAGCCTCAACGCCCGCTTCGACGGAAACCAGGATTCTATTAATTATTACCTGAATAAAAAAGTGCCGATGACCATCTTTACCTGGAACGGTGAAGAAGAGCGCATGATGAGCCCAATGGATTCGCTTAAATATTACAAGCATTTCCTTCAGGCCGGCTTTATGGCCATGGAGCCTCAAACTGGGCATATCAAAGCCTGGGTTGGCGGTATCAACTATAAGCACTTTAAGTATGACCACGTGAAACAGGGTGCCCGTCAACCTGGCTCCACATTCAAACCATTTTTATACACTGCGGCTATAGAAAACGGCTATTACCCTTGCTATGAGGTGATCGATACGAAAGTATGTATTCCGCTTCCGGATGGTAATATGTGGTGCCCTAATAATGCAGACAATAAATACAGCGGCCAGAAATTTACGCTGCGCAAGGCACTGGCAGAGTCAGTAAACTCAGTTTCTGCATTCCTGGTAAATAAACTGGGGGCAGAAACACTTGTAAAAACTGCTAAACGCATGGGCATTACTACTCCGCTTGACCCTACACCATCTTTAGCACTAGGCACAAGTGATGTAACGCTTTATGATATGGTGGGCGCTTATAGCACTTTTGTTAACGGCGGCACCTGGATAGAGCCTAACTTTATCACTCGTATCGAAGACAAGCATGGCAATGTAATCGCTGAATTTGCCCCTAAAACAGTGGAAGCGCTAAGCGAAGAAACGGCTTACCTGATGGTACACATGCTGAAAGCAGCGGCAGAACCAGGTGGAACAGCCTATTATGGCCTTCGCCACCGCAACGGCTTAAAAAATGAGATAGGCGCTAAAACTGGTACTACTCAAAATCAGTCTGATGGTTGGTTTATGGGTTTAACCCCTAACTTGGTATGCGGTACCTGGGTTGGCGGTGAAGACCGTTCGATCCACTTCAGGTCTATTGCCCTGGGGCAGGGTAATAAAATGGCCATGCCTATTTATGGAGCTTTCATGCAAAAAATTTATGCTGATAAGTCTCTGGATGTCTCCAAGGATGCTTTCCCTAAACCTTTAGCGCCTTTATCTGTAGAATTAGATTGTGCTAAATATAACCAAGGTGTTCAGATAGACTCAACCCAACAAGACGAGTTCCTGAACCTGCCAACGGAAATCGATCTGGATTCAGATATCTAATTTATTTGTTTTATGCCAGCGAATGAAAAGCTTAAGGAGAAAATCTCGCATTTGCCGCACAAGCCGGGCATCTACAAGTTTTTCGATGACAAAGGTATAATATATGTAGGTAAGGCGGTTGATATAAGGAAGCGCGTAAGCTCTTATTTCAACCGCTCATCCCAGCATAATAAAAAAACCTTAAAGCTTGTCTCCCAGATCAAGGATATCGAGTTTACTATTGTAGACACAGAGACCGATGCGTTTCTGCTGGAGAACAACCTGATTAAGCAGTACCAGCCAAAGTATAACATCCTGCTGAAGGATGGTAAAACTTACCCCTATATCTGTATTATCAACGAACGCTTCCCACGGGTTATCAGCACACGTAATAAGCAGAATGATGGTTCACGCTACTTTGGGCCTTATCCAAGCGGCACTACGATGAATGTTGTGCTGGACCTGATCAGAACGCTCTATCCACTTCGTACTTGTACCTATAATCTGTCACCAGAGAATATCGCAGCCGGTAAGTTCAAGGTTTGTCTTGAATACCATATTGGCAATTGTAAAGGACCCTGCGAAGCTCTGGAAGATGAAACTGCTTACAATCATTACATCTCCCAGATAAAGAATATCCTCTCCGGTAATTTAACAGTAGCTAAAACTTATTTTAAAGATAAGATGGCTGCCGCTGCTGCGGATTACCAGTATGAACTGGCGCATCAGTTCAAGCAGAAACTGGATCTGCTGGAGGACTTTCAGGCTAAGTCTACTGTGGTTAGCAATACGCTTACTAACATTGATGTCTTCACGATAACCAGCAACGATAACTGCGCCTTTATCAATTACCTTAAGGTTATGAACGGCTCAATTATTTTAACGCAATCTCTGGAGGTACAAAAGAAGCTGGACGAGGAAGATGGTGACATACTTGCATCTGTTGTTGTTCAACTGCGACAAGAGTTTGAAAGCACTTCCAGAGAAGTGATCGCTAATATCGATCTTGTACTTCCGTTAGACAATGTGACTGTACTGCAACCGCAAATTGGCGATAAACGCAAGCTGCTGAACCTTTCACTTAAAAATGCCCTGTACCTGCGAAAGGAGCGGGAAGGGCGTCAGGAGAAAAACAAGGATCTTGGTGAGCAGCGTGAGTTACGAGTGCTAGAAACTTTAAAGAAAGATCTTCGCCTGACCGAGCTCCCGCGCCAGATAGAGTGTTTTGACAATTCGAATTTTCAGGGTGACAACCCTGTGGCATCTATGGTTTGCTTCAAAAATGGTAAGCCCAGCAAGAAAGACTATCGCCACTTTAATATTAAAACAGTAGTTGGCGCTAACGATTTTGAGTCGATGTACGAGATTGTTACCCGGCGTTACAGAAGGTTATTAAGTGAGAACCTGCCGCTGCCTCAGCTCATTGTTATTGATGGGGGTAAAGGACAATTAAGTATGGCTGTTAAAGCACTCAAGGACCTTGATGTTTATGGGAAAGTAGCTGTGGTAGGTATTGCCAAGCGCCTTGAGGAGATATTCTACCCTGGCGACTCTCTTCCTCTTTACATTGATAAGAAATCCGAATCGTTAAAGCTGATCCAACGCTTACGTAATGAGGCGCACCGTTTTGCAATAACATTTCACAGAAGTAAGCGTGATGCAGGCACTCTCAAAACCGAGCTTACTGATATTAAGGGCATTGGCCCATCCACTGCAGAGGCTCTTTTACTTAAGTATAAATCTGTTAAAAAGCTGAAGGAATTATCTCTGGAAGAGCTGAAAGGTGAAGTAGGGCAAGCCAAAGCACAGGTTGTTTTCAACCACCTGCATTCCTCTTCTGTCTGATTCCTTTTATACATAAAACAGAAGGGGCGACTTTTTCAAGTCGCCCCTTCTGTTTTATGCTTTGTATGCCTGAAAGCTTAGTAACTCCACAGGCTATACTCATACTCTATTAAAGCTTCCATGGCTTCCTGAGCAGCCAGAAGTCCTTTTTTACCACCACCATAGATATCTGCCAAAGCTCTGTCGCCTGTGTTTGATATTTTAGTGATGTAAGAACTAAACAGCCACAGGTCGAAAGCTTCTGCCAGGTTTTTATGCTGCGCATCGTTCTGTTCGTTGTACCAAATAGCCAGCTCCGGGTTATTATGGAAAACTTTTACCAGATCGCTCATTTTAAATGAACCTACGTTCTGCTCAAAACCAAGTGGGTTCAATGTAGCAGGCACTTTTATGCTGATCGTATGAATATCGTGGTACATGCGCGAACGCTTCTTATCAAATACCACGTTTTCTTTTAGTTCAAGCAGGTAGAGCTGTTTTGGGAAGTATTCGTTACTTACCGGTCCAGTTTCCTGTACAGCATCCTCACCAAGGGCAGCACCCCATGCATCAGCCTCATCCTCCTGTTGCTTCTCACCAAAACCTGCAGCAATCTCTGCATCGCTCAAGCCAGCACCCTTTTCTTTTGGAGTCATGTTTTGAACAAACTCCTCGCGTGTGAGTGGTGTATTAACCGAATCAGTTTTATAGGCTGTTAATTCGCCACTCTTTACAGCGTTTATGATGATCTTGGTGATCTCTCTATTCTCAGAGAACATCGGCCTGTTCTGCTTCTCTCTCAGATCTATCTTACGCCACACTGTTTTTTTGAACAGGATGTCTTGCTCTGGAATCGGCCGCGCTGAAGGGTTTGTTGCTGCTGCTGTAGTTGGCACCTGCTGTGCCATAGCACCCACAGATAACATTAAGCCTGCTGCTACTCCTATAACTTTTACTAATTTCATACTCCTTGTAGGCTTGTAATTTAATTCAATGGAAGCGTAAAGTTATCTTCAATATTTACATCAACCGCTGTTCCTCTATAGTTCAGGCGCTTAACGTCGAGTACTTCCATCACAACTCTGTCTCCTTTATTTGCCTTAGCAGCAAAGCTGGAAAGATTACCTGTAGGTCCATTTATTTCCTGCTGATCAACCAACTGGTTGTTTCTAACAAGATATGCTCTCCACTTGGTAACTCTATAACGTGCTTCGTTAGGTAATAATTGTTTAAACCCTTCATCTGCAACAGCCTGAATTTCTACAGCTCTCAAAGAAGCTGCCGGAACACCACGCTTAAAATCAAGAGGCTTACCATTTACCAACGCTACTAACTCAGGTTTCGGTATCGGACGTACCTTAAATGTTTCTGATCCGATAGAGTTGCCGCCACTGCTAACATTAATTGTTACCTGTGTTGAGTTCGGTATGATAGTTACTTCACCTTTTTTAGCACCCTTGATAGCAGATCCACCATTTGCGCTAAAGCTTGGATCATACACTGCACCTAAAGCCGGTACCTGAATGTTTAGCTCGTTTGCGCACTGGAAGTACAATGCCTGAACTGCAGCAGACTGCACTTGTATTACAGGTTTAGCAACTACATAGTCTTCTGTTACAACAAAAGTAGTATCACGACCATTCTGATTGATCGTTACCTGCCCTTTCCAGGTTTGCTTAGAATTTCCGTCTGCATCATAATTAGAGGCCGAAGCTACGAACTCTACTTTACCCATTCCGTTCTCAACTTTCACCGGCTTACCCTGGAAAGACATTTTAGGAACGATATTATCAGAAGATGCCGCAATAAACATATCTGCCTTATACTTTGTGCCAGCAGCTACTGTCTTAGACTCTGCACGAGCCATTGCAAAAATCTTCTCAAACTTGATAATGTCGGCACCAACCTGCTGTGCTAGCTTCTGCAACGCATCTGCTTCGTATTTCAGCACTTCACTTTCCTTTTGAGAAAGAACCGCTAAAGCAGCTACCAAAGGTGTTGCTTCGAAATTTAACTGAGCAAAATCCTTGTTACGCTGCTCCTTATCATTCTTAGCAACCGGGTCTTCTTTACCGCTCAATGCTAATTTAGCAGGCATGTTAGGGTTATACTCCTTCATAAACTTCGCATACTGATTCAGTTTATCCTCCAACTCATAAGCTTTACCATTGTTCTTATTCGCAGCCCCTATCATATTGATAGCTACTACATCTTCAGAACTTGGATTTGCATATTGATTTGGATCTTCAGGATTTGTACCACCCGTTTTATCAATTAGTAACTGACGCAAGCCGCGAATGTAACCAATGAGATTAGATGTTTCCTGGCGTACCTTCTGTGCATTTTCCAAAACCCGCTTATCGTTAGCCGATGGCGTTTTGTTCTCTGCAACGGCAGCTCTTATATTTGATACGACCCCGGCATTATCCGTTACTGTTTTATCGTTCACAGTTTTCAAACTTTCGTCTAAGAACTGAAACTTTAACAGGATAGCCGAGCTCACTTGTAAGGCAAGAAGGGCGGTCAGTACGAGGTACATCATACCGATCATCTTCTGCCGTGGTGTCTCTTTTCCTCCAGCCATTTTATACTATATTAACTGTTGTTTTCTTGTTGATATGGAAAATGAATCTTAACGGATTAACCCTTCATTGCTGTCAGCATGTTACCGTACACTGTATTCAGTGAGTGTAGGTTTTGCGTTAAGCGGGACACCTCATTTTTAAACTGTTCTGTGTCTTTGCTGGCATCTGTTAAGTTTTCCATTGCCATGCTTAAGTTGCCATAGAACTTGTTCATTGCCTTCAGGTGGTTATTTGCATCCTGAAGCTCCATTTCGTAAACAGCGTTAAGAGCACCTAAGTTTCTTGTCATGCTCTGAATCTGGCCGTGGTATTCCTGTGCATCCACTGTTGAGCCAGCCATATGAGACAGGGCTTCTGCAGTAGTTGCATAAGCTTTGTTCATGTTATCAAGTTGGTCTGCAGCTGCTCTCACACGTACTGTGTATTCTTGTGTAGCAGTTGTAGCCTGGCTAAGGTCGGCCATTTGTGCTGCCGTATCGCTTAACCTGTTCAGGCCCATGCCCAGGTTGTTGATTGTTTCCGGAGTAATGTCAGCATCACGCATCATATCATCCAGTTTTCTTGTTAAAGAAGTACCACCTCCTGCAGTTGCACTAGCAGGCATCAGCGCTTCGCCCTGGTAGTCATCTGCTAACTGAGGGTAAACCCTTGCCCAATCCGGCTCATGTGCATTTGGCTGGAAAGCACTTAAGAAGAAGATAACAGCTTCAGTGCTCAGACCAATAATCAGCATTGTATCAGCGCCATCCCAGTGCTGTATTTTAAACAACGCACCTATAATTACTACTGCAGCACCAATGCCATACACTTTAGGCATTACTACATCATATAAGAAATTGCGGCCTTTTGCTTTGCTCATTTTGTTTTCGAATTAAATGTGAACGATTGGGTAATTGGGTTTGGGTATTGTGTAAGTTTGTTTTTGATTGATTTTAATTAATTCTATCTGAATTCTCTACCTGAAGATCTGCCTAAATAAACCATTGCGTTTCTGAAACCAACAAATGATCTGGCTGAATCCTGGTATTCGAAGTTACGGGTACCTGTCTCCAGGAAAAATGCGATATCTTTCCATGAGCCGCCTCTTACCACCTTGCGTGGTTCATTATCGTCGTTGTATACAGGGTTAAGGTCCCAAACAACCGGAACTGCAGCATCATAGTAAGCGTCTTCACACCACTCTGCCACGTTACCAGACATGTCATACAAGCCAAAGTCATTCGGGAAGTATTGCGCAACCGGTGCTGTATAAGAGAAGCCATCGCTGTAATAGTCACCACGGCCCGGCTTGAAATTTGCCAGCAAGCAGCCTTTAGCATTTCTCAGGTATGGGCCGCCCCAAGGGAACACTGACATGTCACGTCCTCCTCTTGCTGCATATTCCCACTCAGCCTCTGAAGGCAGGCGGAACTCTGGCATTGGTGCCTGTCCGTTCTCAGTACGTGCCTGGTTTTTAAGCTTAGTGCGCCACTCGCTGAAGTACTTTGCAGCAAACCAGTCAACACCCACAACAGGATAATCGTCGAAGGCAGGGTGTGTAAAGTAATACTCCATCAATGGGTCACCCATGTGGTAGGCGAAGTCTTTTACCCATACTGTTGTATCCGGGTACAATTCTGACATCACATACTCCTCACCCAACACATCAAGAGAATCCTCCTTCATAACATCTATGAACTGGCGGTACTCGTTGTTAGTGATCTCAGTTTCGTCCATGTAGAACCCACTGATTGTCACCTGTTTGTTTAAGTTAGCCATGGAGGCCGCGATATCTTGGTCAGCTTGTCCCATGTGGAAAGTACCGCCTGGGCAAGGTACCATACCATAAGGTACTTCCTGTGAATTGTACTCTGGACGGTCTTCAGCACCCACAAGGTCACCTTGTGGTCCCCTCCTCAATCCACAGCTTGCCAGCAATACTACCGCCAAAGCGAAGGAAGACAGCTTAAATAGTTTGTTCATGATGAGTAGTAAAAAGTAAATTTTCTAGTAATATTTCTTTCTAAACACTATTACAAGTGTAGCAAATATATAGGATTTAATACCAAAACAAAAAGTATTAAACACACTTCTTGTTTATTATTTTTCAACGGTTTAACACCTTGATTATTATTATGCTAAATCATATTTTTTTTGTGTACTATCCTAAGATAAGCCTGCAGTGCCGGGATTTTTTTAAAATACCGGCTATTTTGTGAAGTTATACCTTGGTGTCCTGATTGGCGGACGGAACCTAACTACTGGTTCCGGCAATCTGTAGCTAAGCATTACTTCATGTGAAGTAAGCGCTTTTGCATCTTTGTTAAACGTTGTCAAATCTAACGCATATCCTATTCGCAACGCATTATCCTGTAATAGTGCCACCCCTACAAGCGCACTAACAGCTTCTTCATATCTATAATTCACTCCTGCCCAGTATTTTTCTGCATACGTAAAGCGTGCACCGGCATCGAATGAAAAAGTTTCTGTATCATGCTTTAAAAGGACGGTGGGTGTTGCCACCACATCTCTTGAGAGCGGGAAGTTGTAACCGGCTGTTACATATATGTGGTTCTCTGCAAGAAACGTCCCGTTGCCTGTTCTGGCTGAATCTGCAAATTCATACTCTGACTGAAGCAAATTTGTTACCCCTCCACCTGCATAAAATGTTTGGGATTCATACCACACCCCCGCGCCAAAGTCATATTTAGTATCAGAACTGTTATATGGAACACTTGGATCTCCGGCATCATTTGCCCTGTAACTGCCTTTTTTGATATTATTGATATTACCCTGAATACCTAAACCTAATTTATTTTCTCCAATTTTTATATGGTAAGAATAGGAGAGGGCAGCCGATAAAAAAGTTGTATTTGCGATTTTATCGCGCATTAAATTTAAACCTACGCCACCGTGAAGCAGCCTTACAGGTGTATTCGCTGTAAGCAATAAGGTCTGTGGAGAGCCTCCGTCATCGAAAGTAGCATTGTATCCCAACCATTGGTACCGGTATATAGAAAGCAGCTCTGGCCGGTTTGTGATTCCGGCGTAAGCAGGGCTTATCTGCATACCATTAAAACCATAGTGGGTGAACTGTGGCTGTTGCTGTGCCCAACTGAAGGACTGGCAGATGAGCATCAACACCAATACAGGTAGAAGCTTTCTCATAGGTTTCTGTAAGAAGGCAAGATAAAGTATAACAAGACAAGGGCATATACTCTACCAAATATAGTTATTTACTATTAAAACGCAAAAGCTAGTATCAAAAGGAATAATACTAGCTTTTGCGTTTTAATAGTAAGTAAAAGCAGGATAAAAGTTGCGTTATGCGCTTACTTTTTTAAATCCAGCTTCTGATTTTGTATATACACCTCGATGGCTCCTGTCATAGAAGGCGCATTAGGAAGCGGAGCCTCCACGTCCAGCTCCAGTCCTGCATCACGTACAGCTTTAGCCGTTGTAGGTCCAAAAGCCGCTATACGTGTATTTTTTTGCTTGAAATCAGGGAAGTTAATGAACAGCGAACTAATACCTGATGGGCTGAAGAAAGCAATGCAATCATAGGTCACATCATCCAAGTCAGACAGGTCGGCTGCTACTGTTTTATAGATAATAGCTTCTGAGTGCTTGATCTTGTTTGCCTGCAGGAATTCCGGTATATCATCCTTGCGTATGTTTGAGCACGGAAACAGGAACTTCTCATTCTTGTGTTTCTTTATTACCTCAAACAGATCCTTTGCTGTCTTCTCACCAACAAACAATTTACGCTTGCGCAGAGTGATGTATTTCTGCAGGTAATATGCCGTCTGGTCTGAAATACAGAAATATTTCATATCCGCAGGCATCTCTATCTTGCTCTCCTGGCAGATTCTGAAGAAATGATCTACCGCATTACGGCTTGTAAAAATAACCGCAGTATGAGACAGGATATCTACTTTGTCTTTGCGAAACTCCTTAAAAGGAACTGGCTCTACTTCAATAAACGCCCTGAAGTCTACTTTAATATCATATTTCTCGGCGATAGACAGGTACGGCGAATTATCTGTTGTAGGCTGCGGCTGCGTAACCAGTATACTTTTGATCGGTAGTTTGTGTCTTTCAGGGTTTGCACTTCCCTTTGCTTTACTCTCAGCCATATAAAAAATGCGATTATTAAATATTACCTGCTGCTATTCTCTAAAGATTTTGTGTTTTTAAAAGCTAAACACAATCAGTTTAAGTACTATGGCAAGCGGGATTACTTCTGTGGCGCAAAGGTATGAAAATAAATGCAAATTTAGTACAGGAGCCTTTTTATTTACAGCTATAAACACTCTAAATATGGTGAGAACCAGCAGTAACGAAACCAGCACGTTTGAGACCAACAAAATAATTTCAGGTATGGAAGCGTTCATCGACAGATACAGCAGCATTACAAATGGCAGAAAGATGCCAAGAAAAAGTATAGTTTTAATAAACGCAGCATACTGCATCGGCACCACATCCTCCAGGCCAAATATAAAGGCCATAAATTTCAGAAAAAGGTACTTTATCAGGATAAACAAAAAAATCACAATCGAGTAAACGATAATTTTCGTGGTAATATCTGTTT
The DNA here is from genome assembly GCF_051904785.1 of Pontibacter sp. MBLB2868. Classification (NCBI taxonomy): domain Bacteria; kingdom Pseudomonadati; phylum Bacteroidota; class Cytophagia; order Cytophagales; family Hymenobacteraceae; genus Pontibacter; species Pontibacter sp. MBLB2868. The sequence continues at coordinate 3,725,201 of NZ_CP196710.1, forward strand.
CGGATACTGGCAAAAGCCTATTAAAAAGAAGGATATGCTGCACATTTGTATGAATGGCGGCAATAAGCAGTGCCAACGACAAGGAGAAGGCAAGTATAAACAAAATACTTGACCATGAACTGATTGGCTTGGAGAGCGCCCCCTCATCTACCCTGTTCGTTTTGCCCATAAAGCTTGTATTAAATAGGCTATAGAAATCTGTTGGATAGTTCACTTTCAGCCATCCGTAGATCAACCCTATCAGCAGCAGGAACAAAATAAAGGCGTTCTGATTGACATATTCCCTTACTCTAATTGACAATGGCCTGCTATTAGTTACAATGCCCTTCGAGCTACTTTGCACCTCGTTATAAAAACCTTTGATGTTAGGTTGTTGTGTAGGATGCCACACAGTTAACAGATATTTCCCTTTTAGTGGCTTAATACCAGCAGCATACTCAGAGAGGTTCAGTTTATAAGTAGCAGAAGAGTCTGCTTTAAAGATCAGGCTGTTGTTTAGGAACAAAGACATGTCCTTGGGAGCAGTAAACCCTATCAGGAACGGCTGTGCGGGAGTGATAGACACCCATTGATGCAATGCATTGATGTTACCATGCGCATTTGCCACATAAGGCACCAGTTGGTCTGAAGCGCCCTGGTACACCAGCCACTCATTGGTCAGGCTGTTTTTTTGCTCCAGGGGGAGCTGAACCTGCGCTGCGGCTTGCCCAAAAACATGAAGGCTGACAAAAACAAGGAAAAAATAAAGCTTATAATTTTTAAACTTCTGATACACTATGCGCACTACGATACCTATAAATACCAAGAAAAATACTTAACGCCACTGAGAAGAACAGTAGGGACAGCAGAATACTATCGTTCCCTATGTCATCAAACAACACGACAAACAGCACGATCAGCAGGTTAATGACTGCAAGCGCAATGACGGTTCCAATTTGCGATAGTCCCATTGCCAGTAACCGGTGATGAATATGTTTCTTGTCCGGCAGAAAAGGGGATTTACCTTGAATGGTTCTGATCAGTAATACCCTTATGGTGTCAAACAAAGGAATAAATAACACGCCTACTGCTATGGAGGGAGCAGCGGAAACGTTTCGCATTTCGATAAACTGTATGGCAAGCACCGACAGGATAAAGCCGCATAAAAGCGAGCCTGTGTCGCCCATAAATATAGTAGCCCTGTGAAAGTTGTACCTTAGAAACCCGGCAACGCCGCCAACGAGGCTGAAAGCAACCGCCGCGTAATTTCCGTAGGCAGCACCACCGTACAAATAAAAATATACCCCAAATGTACAGGCCGTTATCATAACAATAGTTCCTGCCAGCCCATCCAGCCCATCAATCAGGTTGATGGAGTTTGTAATGCCAATAATTACCAAAAATGTGAACCCGTAGCTTATGCCCATCTCTAATTCACCTATCCCAAAGACGCCCTGAAAGCTGGTAATCCGGATATCTGCCATAAACATGACGATACCTGTTGCCAGCAATTGCATGGAAAATTTCTTTAGAGCAGATATATTAATGAGGTCATCCTTAAGGCCAATGAAAAAAAGCATGACACAAGCAGCTAAAAGCTGTTGCACCCCATTGTTCAATTCTGTAAAAATAGTTAGTGCAGACATAAAGCCTGCAAAAATAGCTCCCCCGCCCAGGCGTGGCGTAAGCTCTTCGTGCACAGTGCGCAGGTTGGGCTGATCAAGAATATTCTTGATATGTGCTACTCTTATAATTGATGGAACAGCGAAGATCGCAATCAAGAATGCCCAGCAAGACGCAAGTATTAGGGGTAAAATAGTGTGTTCCATAAGCTACTACAGCAAGGCGCAACGGGTGTTAACAAGTTGTTTCACCATTAAAATCATCTTAAGATACAAATTTTACTTTAGGTGAAAACTTTTATTAACAAAATAACCAGACCTTACCCTCAATTAGGAATGGAGCACTCCCTGTAACTGAAGCATACCAATATCTATCAGGTTATCCTCGGTTATGGAGTCTGGCACGAACACAAATTTCTTATCAAATATCTTGTTATCAATGTAATAGCTTACCCAATACTCATTATTAATATGAAAAATGGCAGGATCTATCGGTTCTATCTGTACAAAGCTTTTTGGCGCTACCTGTTCAAACATGTGTCTCAGAACAGATGTCTTCACCTCGGCACCCTCCAGCATACCATACCCTTTAGAGGTAACCAACACATTTTTTAAAGGATGGGCATTGTAATTAAGCAGGTAAACATTCCAAATAGGCTCTCCTAGTTCACTTATTGCTCTGGCAATAGCTACTGATATGCCTTCAACTTCACCAAAATCAATATCTTTCTTCATTTACAGCTTTATAATAGTACCATCAAACAAGGTGGCAATATGCTTTTTAAGTTTTTCTTCTACTTCTTCTAAAGCTACTTCGCGGCCTAGTTCTTTTGCGAGCGAAGTTACCTGCTTATCCGAAATACCACAAGGAACAATGTTATTAAAGTAGTCAAGATCAGTATTAATATTAAACGCAAAGCCATGCATGGTTACCCAGCGGCTGCACTTCACTCCCATTGCACAGATCTTTCTGGGGTTTACCTGTTCCTGGTGGTCCAGCCACACACCGGTCAGGCCTTCTATTCTGCCAGCCGCTACGCCATACTCTGCCAGTGTTAGAATTACGGCCTCCTCCAGGTAACGCAGGTATTTATGGATATCTGTAAAAAAGTTTTCCAGGTCCAGGATAGGGTAACCAACAATTTGCCCCGGTCCGTGGTAAGTGATGTCGCCGCCCCTGTTGATCTTATAATATGTTGCTCCTTTAGCCTTAAGCCCCTCTTCGTTCAGAAGCAGATGCTCCTCGTGGCCGCTTTTGCCTAAGGTATAGACGTGCGGGTGCGAGCAAAACAGCAAATAGTTAGGCGTTTCAAGCTGCTCTTCCGGGTTAGCCTTCCGGTTTTGAACCTTCAGGTCCAAAACACTTGTAAAAAGCTTGTCCTGATAATCCCAAGCCTCTTTATAGTCAATCAGACCAAGATGCTCAAACTGAATTTGTTTATTTTTTAACACGTGATAGGCTTATACTTTTGAAAGTTGGTCTTTCAGATAATCAATACCCTCTGAAGCTTTCGGGTCTACATTATTTAATTCTGCCAGGTAAACCGATACCCAGTCAAATATATTTACCAGGTAAAACACCTGTTCCAGAAAGGTAGCACCCATTGCCTTTATTTCGAGCACATCCTGCACTTTCTCACTGAATATCTTTTTACAAAGATCCATGCGCAGGTGCACACGCGGATGGTCGTAATCAGATTTGATCAGCAGAACTGCCAGGTGTTCAAAAAGCTGCTCCGGATACTGCCAGCCCATAATCTCATTATGGTTCATCTCCGGGAAAACGTTCACATGGCACAGCTGCTTTGAGTTAGTGTTTAACTGCTGCTGAAACCGCTCGGCTACAGGCTTAAAAATATCACTGGCATACAAGACAGGCAGTTTAGATTTGAAAGAGGCAGCAAGCGCACTTGCCTGTACCTTTATACTTCCTGTTTGTTCCTCAAGCAGGTTAATGCTCTGCTGTAGTTCAGTTTTAAATTCTTCCCCCAGCAGGCCGGCATAATGCAGGACATACAGTATATATACAAAACTAAACCCTAAGCAGGCACGTGGTATATGCATGCTATCCGGAATAGCAAGGTGTGGTAGCTTATAATGCTGGGCTAAGCGAAGGGCTTCGCCGTCTGAAGTTATAAAGCACACAGTGGCTCCGCACTCCATGGCCGTTCTAACGCCAGCAATGGTCTCCTCTGTGTTACCCGATAAAGAAGAAGCAATAAACAGCGTGTTGGAATTTACAAACGCAGGAATAGTATAGCTCTTATTTACTACAACCGGCACATCCAGCTTATTAGTAACATAGGCCTGTACCATACTGGCACTGATGCCTGAGCCTCCCATACCTGCAATCACAACATTGTTGAACTGCAATCCTGCAAACCTGATGTTGTTTTTTTCTCCCAGCGCTGTGGCTTGCCGAAGCTGCTGTACAAATTCCTCTACCAGTTGTTTCATTGTCCTTTTTATTCCGTAAGACTTTAAAAGTCTTATTTGCTGCAAATTACACGTTTTAGATGGCTTCTCAAACAAACACACATATACATACAGGGCAATATGGCGAACGTGCCGCCGCAGAATACCTAACCAAACAAGGATACACCCTGCTACATAAAAACTACAGGTACAGGCGGGCTGAAGTGGACATTATCGCCAGAAAAAACCGTATGCTGGTGTTTGTAGAAGTTAAAACCAGATCTACTGATGGGTACGGATATCCGGAAGAGGCGGTTAATTATAAAAAAGAGAGGATGCTGCTAAAAGCCGCCGATCAGTTCATACATGCTACTAAGTGGGAGCATGAAGTACGGTTTGATATCATTTCTATTACGCTTCACAAGCCTGTCACGATCCATCACATCGAGGATGCTTTTCATTAACGCTGGGCTGCCTGCGGCCTTTTGTCAAACTTGTCCTTCTCATAGATCAGGGTGCCATGGCGGTCATACTCCTTGATCAGATACGGCTCAAACGGTTTATCGTAAGCAGTTTCAGGGTATTGGTACTCGTAGTGGCGGCGCCCACGAAAATCATAATGTTTGATCCAGACACCTACTTTACGACCTTTTTCATACTGGCCCATCCATTCTACTTCGCCATTTTCATAAAAACGGTAATAAGTCCCCTGCACTTCGCCATACTCGTAGGGTAGCACCTCTTTCAGCTTTTTGCCCTCTCCATCGTAGTAAGTGACTTTCGCATCTCTTGGGAAACCTTTTTCGAAATGCTCCTTATCAAGCAGAATACCATCATCACCTCGTCGGTAACGCTCCCAGCGCAGGTGCTTGGTGCCTATATAATAATAGCCTTCCTCTACTACCTGCCCATCCACTTTCTTTTCGTAAGGCCCGTGCAAAACTTTATACCTTTCGGGCTCTTTCTCTTCGCTGGCAGAGCGGTGTAAAACACGCTTTTTAGAATCATAGTAATATTTAAGCGGCGCATAAGGGTTTGGCTCTTCGTAATTTTCGAGGTAACTGAATGTTTCCAGTGTTTCTCTACTTCCTCGGCCTGATTTGATGAAGCCGCGCTTTACTTTATGACCTAAAAAGTAACGCTTGTTTTTCTTCTTTTTACGCTTTCGCTCCTTCTTCTCCACATCAGCTTCCAGGGTACTGTTGATACTCCCTGCAGGCGCTGTGCTATCTGCTGAGGCAAGCGCACCCGCAGCAGCACCATCTTTCATGCGTGCCTGATTCAGGTTATAGTCGCTGTTCCATTTTGGCTGCCCGCAACCTGCCAGGCACAAAAGACCTGAGCCTACCGCAAAGAAAAACACCAACCGGAGCGAACGTATCATATTATTTTGAATGCCTGTATGTTGAGTAAGTGAAATAATATAACGTAAAGATGCGTAAATATCATATAAGCACCAATAAGTTAATTGCCCCTATAACTGTGGCTGTAAATGGATAGTTTCATGAGGCGAAACCATGTAAAAACAAAAAGGCAGCACCCAAATGAGTTGCTGCCTTTTGCTGTAGGTATAAATTAATCGAAACTATTCTTTGTCTATCAGCTCAAAGCTGCGCTTCACGAACGCCGTAAGCGATGCACCTGATAACATGTTCTGCGACAGTAGCGCCAGGTCAAATGCCTGACGTGCGATGCGCTCCTTGTTTTCTTCTTTAGCATGCAGGATTCGCTGGCTCAGACTATGATTGGCATTGATCGTAACATTGTATGTGTCCGGCATGTCGCCCATAAACATCATACCGCCACCACCACTCTTGCTCATATCTTTCATGCGGCGCATAAACTCAGGAAGCGTGATAATTACCGGAGCATCATCCGGGGACATCGGCGCTACTTCTACCATCATGTTCTTGTTATCGATGGCCTTTTCATAGATCCCTTTCAGGTCTTCCTTCTCCTTGTCGTTCAGTACGCTTTCCTTGGTCTCATCCCGCTCGATCAGCTTATCCACTGTCTCCGAGTCCACACGCTTCAGCGTGGTTTTCTCCAGTTTCTGTTCCAGCATACCAATAAAGTGGCTGTCGATCAGGGAGTCCAGTTTCAGCACATCGTATCCGCGATTTTGAGCCGCCTCTACAAAAGCATGCTGCTTGTCTTGGTCTGTAGTATAAAGCAGCACCAGCTGGCCATTCTTATCGGTCTGGTTCGCCTGCGCAAGGGCCTTGTACTCTTCTATAGTGTAGTATTTGTTATCCACGCTCTGTAGCAACACAAAGTCCTTTGCTTTTTCATAGAACTTGTCGTCGCTCAGCATGCCATACTTCACAAACACATTGATATCTTCCCAACTGGTTTCAAATGCTGTGCGGTCTTTCTTGAAGATCTCGTTCAGCTTGTCTGCCACCTTTTTGGTGATATAGGTATTGATCTTCTTCACGCTCGAGTCAGCCTGCAGGAAAGAACGGCTCACATTCAGCGGAATGTCTGGTGAGTCGATCACACCGTGTAAAAGCATCAGGAACTCTGGCACTACGTCCTTCACCTCATCCGTAATGAACACCTGTCGTGAGTACAGCTGAATTTTGTTTCGCTGCATCTCAAAGTCGTTCTTGATCTTAGGGAAGTATAGAATACCTGTCAGGTTGAAAGGATAATCTACATTCAGGTGGATCCAGAACAATGGTGCCTCAGAGAAAGGGTATAGTTCTTTGTAGAAGTTCTTGTAATCTTCATCTGTAAGCTCAGATGGCTGCTTCGTCCAGATTGGGTTCGGGTTATTGATTATCTCGCCCTCAAACTCAACCGGAACAGGCAGGAACTTGCAATATTTATCCAGAATGGCTTTGATACGCGCTGGCTCCAGGAACTCCTCAGAATCTTCGTTTACATTCAGTACAACGTTTGTTCCTCTTGTTTCTTTATGCGCAGGGGCAATGGCAAACTCAGTACTTCCGTCGCAGGTCCAGTGTGCAGGCTCAGTATCGTCCTTATACGATTTTGTAATGATCTCCACGCGATCAGCCACCATAAAGGCAGAGTAGAAACCAAGACCGAACTGACCGATGATCTGATCTTTATCTCCACCAGTCTCTTTGTAGCGCTCCACAAACTCAGTGGCACCGGAAAAAGCGATCTGGTTGATGTATTTCTTGATCTCCTCGGCAGTCATACCGATACCGTGATCAGAAATAGTGATGGTGCGGGCATCTTTATCTACAGCCACTTTAACTGCCAAGTCTCCCAGCTCTCCTTTATACTCTCCGATGGCCGCCAAACGCTTAATCTTCTGAGTGGCATCTACGGCGTTACTTACCAGCTCACGCAGGAAAATCTCGTGATCAGAGTATAAAAATTTCTTAATAATCGGAAAAATATTCTCGGTGTGAATCGAAATATTACCTTTTTCTTCCATGTTTATACTTTAAGTTTATGAATCTCTATTTGCTATACAAGTGTGATGGTTGGAAGACTTTCAAATCCCATTCCATACTGTATAACCACGCGTTTCTGTGACAGGATGTCAGAACAAACTGTAAATAAAGGAACATAACATGTCGTATAGGTCATAATTTATCTTTATAATTGGCATGAATACGAGCCTGACCATTTTCAAGAATTTGCTTAAATGCAACACTGTGGAATTTATAGTATCTTTGTTTGGGTTCTAAGTAAAGTATAAAAGTGGAACGTTACCTGAGACATATCGCCATACTGCTGCTCCTGCTCTTCTGTAGAGCGATGGTGCCGGATGCCATATTGCTCCAGCTCCACTCCCATACCCATACAGTACATATTACACAAGCTGACACCAAGCACGCCCAGCTTGGGCAAAAGCACAAGCATTGCCCGGTAGAGGACCTGTTCGGTGCACCCTGCCATAGTGCTCAAACGTCAGTTGCCTTTACTCCTGTCGTGCATACTACGGCTCATGTTGTCAGCTACAGTAGCCACTGGCATCGCTCTGTATCTTCTCAGGCTTCTCTTCGCGGTCCTCCCATTGCCTAGTCTTCTTTAGCATCTATGCGCCGCTTCTCTTTCCATCTGTAGTTGGCCAGCATAGGTACCTCTTATTCATTTATCAAGCTCCTGAAGGCTTACCCTCGCTACGTGTCCGGATTACGCCTTCATAAGTATGGCAACAGGTAGCAGTTGCTTCAGATTTTAATGCAGCGAAGACTTAATTATGCTTTCATATAAAAGAATGCCTGGCAAGGGAATATTTACTTTGCTTTTTATATTACTGGGAATACAGCCTATCCTGGCCCAGTATCATCCGCCCGCTGAACCACACGAGGAACAGGACTGCGGGCTCACCATCTCAGGGAAAGTGCTTGACCACGACTCCCGGGCAACATTAGTAGGGGCTACTGTTTATATTACTGAACTTGACAAAGCAGCTGTAGCAGACGAGTATGGGAACTATCATTTCCATCACCTGTGCCAGGGCACCTATACTTTAAAGGTAAGCTATGTCGGGTATGAACCTGAAGCTTTTACCGTCAAACTCAGTGCATCAACAGTGCGCGACCTGCAACTGCACACCGACACTAAAATGTTAAGCACTGTAGAGGTCAAAGGCAGCCGTATTCAAGAGGAGGCGCAGTCGTCGCAGACAATTTCAGGAAGAGAGCTCGAAGAGACACGCGGCCTTTCGCTGGCCCAGTCTCTTAAAGGCCTTGCCGGCGTTACTACTCTACAGACTGGCCCTACCATTGCCAAACCTGTCATACATGGCATGCACAGCAGCAGGGTATTATTACTCAACAATGGCGTACGGCAGGAAGGGCAACAGTGGGGCTCAGAGCACGCCCCGGAAATAGACCCGTTTGTGGCAACTGAGGTGAAAGTGATCAAAGGCGCAGCTGGGGTGCGTTATGGATCAGATGCCATAGGCGGTGTTGTGATCATTGAGCCTAAGGCGCTACCTGACTCTGCTGGCATAAGCGGTGAGGTCAATTTGCTGGGCACAACCAACAACCGCCAGTTTGCCACCTCGGCCACTGCCCAGGGTAAATTTCAAAAACTGCCCCTCAGCTGGCGGCTACAAGGAACCCTGAAAAAAGCGGGCAATGCCCGAACACCAGGCTATTACCTGGAGAACACGGCCTTTAACGAACAGAATTTTTCAGCAGCTTTAGGCTATAGCAGGGAAAACTTTGGCGCATCGTTATTTTACAGCCAGTTTAACACAGAGCTTGGTATACTTAAGGCAGCCCATATTGGTAATTTAACGGACCTGAACTTTGCCATAGAAAGGGGCAAACCGGTAAATGCCGACGAAGTTGAATTCACTTACGCTATTGGCAGACCTTATCAGGACGTGCAGCATCAGCTGCTAAAAGCAAAAGGCTTTATTAAAACCGGGGATGCAGGCAAACTGGAAATTGTGTATGGCCTGCAGCAAAACCGCCGGGAAGAATTTGACGTGCATAATGCCAGTACGCACCCTGCACTATACCTCAACCTGATTACGCATACTACGGAGGCCGTGTGGGAGCACACGCCTGTCAATAATTTTTCAGGTTCTGTTGGCATCAGCACAATTTACCAGGACAACACCTGGAAGTATGACGATTTTCTGCCTTACTACACCAGCATGACTGCCGGCGCATTCGCGATTGAGAAATGGCGCAAGGATAAATTGCAACTGGAAGCCGGCCTGCGTTATGACTACAAGCACCTGCTTGTGAAAATGCTCGAACAGAACAGAGATGTGGTAAAGCCAACGTATGATTTCAACAACGTGTCCGGCACGTTGGGTGCGCTATACGATGTGGGATATCATTTAACTTTAGGTGTAAGCGCTACTTCCGCCTGGCGTGCCCCAGGTGTTAACGAGCTCTTTAGCGATGGGGTCCATCATAGTGCAGCCTCCTACGAGCGCGGAAATCCGGACCTTATTTCAGAGCAGGCTTATAACTTTGAGGCTTCCGCTGATTATTACGGCAATGCCCGGTTAAATGGCAAACTCAGCGTTTACCACAACTTTATCGACAACTATATCTACCTGGCACCTCTCCCGGAACCTGTACTTACGATTAGAGGCGCTTTCCCCGCATTTCAGTATAAACAGACCAATGCTACCTTCAGCGGTGTAGACCTGAGCCTGCAATACAACCTGCTGCCAGGTTTGATGCTGAACTCTAAAACGTCAATTGTGCGGGCTAAAAACACTACAACGGATGATTTTTTAATCAATATACCCGCAGACAGGTTCGAGAACAGCCTTAGATACGAGCTTAGCCGGCAAACAAATTCAATTCTATTTAATAATACCTATATTAGCCTTGGCGGAGTTTATATGGCAAAGCAGACAAGGGTACCTGTTAAAACAGACGAAGACTATGCCCCGGCACCAGCCGCCTATTTTTTACTTAATGCTGAGGCTGGCACAACGCTGCATTTCGGGAAACAAGCTGTTGACTTTGGCATAACAGGCAGCAACCTGCTAAACACCAGTTACCGTGATTACCTGAACCGTTTCCGTTATTTTGCGGATGAAATGGGACGATTACTTATGTTCCGTATTAAAATTCCACTGGATTTCACGAAATCTTAGAGCTTTCTGATCAAATCAGCAGGTATCGCGTATTGTGAATCATTTAAATCGACTTTTATAATCATGAAGAAAATTTTCAGACCATATGCAGCCTTTTTAATGATGGGTTCCCTGTTATTTGCCGCTTCATCCTGTGGCAGTGATGACCCGGAGCCGATAGTGGAGGAGCAGGAACTTATCACCACAGTTACAATCAACCTTGTGCCTGAACAGGGAAAAGGCCAGTCCGTGTCAGCAACTTACAGCGACCCGGATGGAGTGGGAGGTAATAACCCAACCGTTAGCGCCTTAAATTTAGCACCGGGCACAACCTACCTGGCTTCCGTTAAGTTGCGCGACGATAGCCCGAATGGCGCAGGAGACCTGAACCCGGAAGTAATAGCTGAGGGTGATGAACATGAACTGTTTTACACTGTAGCATCGGGCCTTAATTTAACTGTATCTAAAACGGACCTGGATAAAAACAACCGTCCACTTGGTCTGGAGGCAACTGTAGTAACAGGTACAGCCAGTTCCGGAACCTTAAAAATCACGCTAAAGCATCAACCCGATCAAAAAGGCAACTCAAGTGATATCACAAAAGGAGAGACTGATGTAGAGGCCAGTTTCCCGGTAGTTATTCAGTAAGCTATTAACTAAAAAGGCAACCTGATCAGGTTGCCTTTTTAGTTAATCCATCTATTGCCATTTTAATTCGCTTTGCCCGGGTTTCAGGTCTCTTGGCTTCCAGCACCGCCACTACATATTCTTTTCGGTGTGTAAAGGCCAGTTTGTTAAAAGCTTCTGTTAAGCCAGCCTGCTCCAGCGCCTCCTGCATATCCTCAGGCGGCACCACTGTCTTTGTTTGCCGGTCAATACCGGGCAGGTCAATTCCGAACATCGAAGCCTGTTTCCGTTCAGACATATGTTTGAACCGAAGCATTGACCAGGTACTATCAACAGCTATCTGCCGCACCGCCTCGTATCCAAAGTCTGCAACCGTACGCCAGCCCTTATCACGTGTCAAATCTGATCTTACTCCCGATGATTTCTTGGGGTAAGCGATCCACAAGGCACCGTCAGCTTTTAAAAGTGGTACAGCCAAAGGGGCAAAGAAATCTAACTCCTCTTTGTTACGCACAAATAGTTGCACCACATCAAACGTACCAATGGCGGGTGCCTCATCCGTGTTTATAAAGGTGTATCCTTCCCCTTTTAAGGCGTTAGCGAAACCTTCAGGCGCGTTCAGCAGCAACAGAGATCCTGCTTTTTGAAGCTGCAACTTTTTCCCCAGATCTGACATAGTTTAGCGATTAAGAAACATAGCATCTTTTGATGCCTTAAATCTAATAAAATCCTTGTTGCAACCTAAACCTACGCTACCCGCTTTGCAGATTATGTAACAAAAGTTATATTTAAGGTACAGATAAGCTATCTTCTATGCCCCAACTAACTGAGCCCAAACAAAAGCACTATCTTTTTAATGCATCTGTAATAGTTGCAGCCTTAGGTTATTTTGTAGATATCTATGACCTGGTACTTTTCAGCATTGTCCGGATTCCAAGTTTAAAGGATCTCGGTGTAACCGGCCAGACCAACCTTCTGGACCAGGGGGTAATACTCCTGAACATGCAAATGATCGGGATGCTGCTAGGAGGTATTGCCTGGGGTATACTTGGTGATAAAAGGGGCAGGCTTTCTGTTTTGTTCGGTTCCATCTTTCTCTACTCGGTTGCCAATATTATGAACGGCTTTGTTAGCAGCATACCTATGTATGCTTTTCTAAGGCTGGTGGCGGGCATAGGCCTGGCCGGAGAACTTGGGGCAGGCATTACGCTTGTTTCGGAAGTTCTCCCGAAGGAGAAACGCGGTTACGGCACAATGGTAGTTGCCACTATTGGCATATCCGGCGCTATACTTGCCGGTGTGGTTGGTGAGCTATTTGGCTGGCGTACAACATACTTTATTGGTGGCGGCCTGGGTTTATTTCTGCTCTTCCTGCGTGTAAGCGTTTACGAGTCGGGGATGTTTAAGAACCTGAAAAAAGCACAGGATGTTACACGTGGAAATTTCCTGAGTTTGTTCACTAACTGGCGTCGGTTCTGGAAATATGCCAAATGTATACTGATTGGTGTGCCGATCTGGTATGTGGTAGGAATCCTGATCACTTTCTCGCCTGAGTTCGGTATTGCTTTAGGAATGAAGGAACCTGTATCTGCTGCCAAAGCCGTTTCTTTTTGTTACCTCGGCCTGGTCTTCGGCGACTTTGCCAGTGGCTACCTCAGTCAGCGTTTCAGGAGCAGGCGCTATATTGTTGTGGCCTTTTTAATAGTTACAGCTGTTTTTATTGGTATTTACCTTTTTGGCCATTCGTTTAAGCTGAACACGTTTTATATAATTTGTGTGATGTTAGGGCTTGGCAGCGGGTATTGGGCTGTATTTGTTACCATTGCCGCTGAACAGTTCGGGACAAACATTCGCGCCACAGTTACCACAACTGTTCCCAATTTTGTGCGTGGCGCTGTAGTACCTCTCACCCTCTCGTTCAGCTATCTTAAGGACGGGGTAGGGCTTGTTCCAGGCGCTTTGATACTAGGTGCTTTAAGCCTTGCCATAGCTCTCTTTTCCATTCTCTCCTTAGAGGAAACTTACGCCAAAGATCTGGATTACATGGAGCCAGTTTAAGAGGTCTGGTTCAGTGATGTATTGCCGCACTAAACCCCGGAAACTAAAGTATAAACTATTGACTCAAAACAACTTACCAGACATCGGCTAATACAAGAATATGATCCTTTAACACAACTTAAATATTGTAAAGCATGTATATAAAGTATAGAGTTTCACTATAAATATAGCCATGCTTATGAATAAAACATTTACTCCAAAATTTTCCGATTATACCTTATTAGCTTTCATGTTCTTTGCTTTTGCACTAGGCTCCTGTTCGACCCATGTTGAGCAGGAAGTAAAAAGCACGGCATCAGAACCTGAAGCTGTAGCAGCCGAACAAACCACATCTGTAACGGTGGCTGCCATAGAAAAATCATCTGATGAGGTATACTTCGACCTGATTGCAAAAACTACTAACTGCCTCGGTGAAGACCTATGGCTCGGAGGCAAGCTGGAAAGCACCGACAAAGTAACGTTTAGCAATTCAGGAGCTATTTCTAAAACTAAAGCTTACAAAGTAACAGAGTTAACTGCCACAGGTCTAAACACCAACAACAGCTACCTGGTTAACAATAACGCCGGCACCCTATGGGCCAAATACGATGAGAAAGGGGTTATCTACTTACAGTTAAGCGAAGGTAAAATGCAGTTAAAGGCATATCCGAGTGCAACTCCGGTAGTGGTGGCTTATCAGCCTAACCCCCAGGATGGAGAACGCCCTGACGGCACCCTTGGCCGCTGGAGCTGCCAGTAAAAAACCTTATGACCACCTTAAAAGCTGCGGCCACCCTAAACGGGGTGGCCGCAGCTTTTAAAACAGTTGTAGTGCATGTTTGGCATAGCTCAGCCTACTACTACACTATTTTAAACGTACCTTTCTTTAAAGCAATGTGTATTTTGTAAATTTGGGCATGATATTATACAACGTAACCGTAAGTATTGACACAAATGTGGCCGAGGATTGGCTGCAATGGATGAAGGAAGTGCATATTCCGGAAGTAATGAGCACGGGTTACTTTTTGGGTAATCAGATTTGCCGGGTAATGGGTGATGAGGACACCGGGGGTATGACCTATGCGGTACAATATACCTGCCGCAGCGTAGAGGACCTGCAGGAGTACCAGCGCGAACATTCTCCAGAGTTACAGCAGAAGGTAAACGAACGTTATGCCGGCCAGTACGCCTCGTTCAGGACCATGCTGGAGGTGGTAGGGGTAAATGTAGAACGTCCGGAAGAAAAGTAATTCAGAATAAAGGGAAACTACGGCCTTCATATAGGCATGAACGCAGTTTCCCTTTGCCTGCTGCGCTATATGCTATAATCCTGTATCTGCTGCTCCGTCATGGTGCAGTTGATCCATTGCCCATCCAGTTCAGCGCCTATTGCATTGTAAAAGGCAATAGCTGGTTCGTTCCAGTCCAGCACCTGCCACCTGAAACGTTTTGCCCCGGTTTCCTTGGCTTCCTGGGCTACTGCGTTAAACAATTTCTTGCCTATACCGCCACGGCGTAAACGCTCTGTTACAACCAGATCTTCAAGATAAATGGTTTTCCCTTTCCAGGTAGAGTAAGCTGTGTAATATAAAGCAATACCTACTATCCCCTCCTCTGACTCTGCTACAAAGAACTTGAAGATCGGGTTCTCACCGAAACCATCCCGCTGCATCTCTTCAAGTGTGTTAGTTACTTCCTCTGGCGCACGTTCATATACTGCCAACTCCTGTATTAAGCCAAGTACCTGCGGAAGGTCATCAATTATTCCTTTTCGTATCTGTATCATTTACTCTTTAATTGCGGATTTTAAATTCTGGATGCAAAGCTACTTAGCCAAAGCCAGATTTTAAACATTTATACTCCATATCGTTTTGGCCTGCACCAGTTCTTTGCCTGTATCCTGGCTTGTGAGCCGGTGCAGCATGGCATTACTACTGTCGTCACTTTCCCCTGCCTCTGATAGAACAATATCGCCGAGCATGCTCTCAGACTTAAATATGATGTCTGCTTCCTGTAACTGACGCTCCAGCACCTCAGCCGGCAGCGTATCGAGTAACCACTGCAGATAGCGGGTGTTTGTAACATGGCGGTTCAGGTCTATGTCGTGCCAACGAACAGGCATTAGCTGCTTGTACTGTACCTGCTGCAATGGTGGCAATTTGCCTTTAGCAAAAGGTAATGGCTCCTGCCCGGGCACTACCTCCAGGGCTGCAATAAAATCCGGCACCGACACCAACTGGCGTTTTACCACATCCATCACCAGCCATACGCTGGTTGCCTGCCCCAGCAGCGCCCCATCAGAGCTATATATCCGAAAATCCCGGTGCATAAAAACACGCTCCCTGCCAGATGCCCAGGTCGTGACGTTTATACTATCGCCATGCTTTGGATAGCGGAACATTTCAATGCGTATGCGCTGAAGTACCCAGGTCAGCCCCCGCTCCAGCAGCTCATACATCGAAATGCCTAACGATGATGTATTCTCCCAGGCGGCTTCCTGCATATAATTGACCAGAACCGGCAACGTAACCTGCCCCTTATAGTCTACTTCGCTCGAACGCACTTTAAAATCCGTCGCTCCTCCTGTTGATCGCATAGCTATTGGGTTAGTGGCTTGCTAAGTTAAAAAGAAATAAAAACAAATGGCACACCTCGCTTAAGGTGTGCCATTTGCTCAAGAAAGAATTTTAAAGTCGTTTACATCATCGCTCCAACTCCAAACCCGATCATCATAAAGATAAGCCCGAGCGCATAGATCCCAAAGAACACTATGGTTAAGATCCCTACAAACTTAAGCAGGGACTTCAGGTTTTTAAAAGATTCAGCTATCACATTCTCACTTTGCAGGCGCAAAGCATCCTGCATTTTTGAGGAGAACTTGTAGAGGTACAGCACCGGGAAAAAGTAGAGCAGGGCAAAAACAATGTAGAACACTGCAAAGAATGCTCCTCCTGCAAAATTAGTATCGCCATCAAGTTCATTCATCATCGGGCCAAAAAAAGAACCTGCGAAAAAAGCGAAAAGCACAGTAAGGCCAATCATAACAAACCCGACAATGGCTAAAAACTTACCCCATTTTGCCGCGCTGCTCAAGAAACTGGCAGAATCATTATTGATGATTAATAACTGAGTTGAAGGTGTGTTGTTGTAAAATTCTGCTTCCATAGATACTATTGTTTGAAATATATAGCAAAATATCTAAAATTTTGAATATAACCTATATGCCTGTAAGATTATAAAAAAATAGCCGCATGCCTGGCTTCAGGACATGCGGCTACCTGCAGAGGAAGTAATACTACTTACTGAGCTTGCTGGTAAGGATTTACGCCCATGTTTTTATAGATAAAAGCATACGTATCGGCATATTCCTGGATAACCAAAGAGGTTGGCTTACCAGCACCATGGCCGGCACGCACATCTACTCTGATCAGGTATGGATTACCCGGAGCAGCTTTCTGCTGTAGCTCAGAAATAAATTTAAAGGAGTGGGCCGGCACTACCCGGTCATCGTGGTCGGCTGTTTTTACCAGCGTTGCCGGATACGTTACCCCTTCTTTAATATTGTGCAGCGGCGAGAAGGCGTATAGATTCTTGAACTGCGCTTCGTTATCAGAAGAGCCATACTCTGGTACCCATGCCCAGCCAATAGTAAACTTATGGAAACGCAACATATCCATAACACCCACGGCAGGTATGGCCACTTTTGCCAGGTCAGGTCGTTGGGTCATGAAGGCACCTACCAGCAAACCACCGTTTGAGCCACCAGCCACGGCCAGTTTCTCGGATGAAGTATACTTCTGGTCGATCAGGTATTCAGCTGCGGCAACAAAGTCGTCGAACACATTTTGCTTATTTGGCGTCATGCCGGCTTTGTGCCAGTCTTCGCCATACTCGCCACCGCCACGCAAGTTAGGCATCGCGTACACGCCGCCGTTCTCGAGCCACAGCATGTTAGCAATACTAAAGCTTGGTGTCATAGAGATATTAAAACCTCCATAGGCGTACAGGTAAGTAGGATTTGTGCCATCCAGTTTCAGGCCTTTCTTGTGCACAATAAACATAGGCACTTTTGTACCATCCTTCGAAGTATAAAATACCTGCTTCGTTTCAAAGGCATCAGTGTTTACATTTACTTCTGTTTTGCGGAACTGGGTTACTTTGTTGTTCGGAATATCGTAACGGTAAATTGTTGGCGGATACGTGAAGGAGGTAAAAGTAAAGAACACTTCATTATCATCCTTGTCACCGTTAAAGCCACTTACTGTACCTAAAGTTGGTAGTTGTACTTCGTTTAGCTGCTTGCCGGCCTGGTCATAAACAACTACCTGGCTGGTGGCATCTTTCATGTAAGTCACAATAATACGATTACCTACAGAAGACGCGCTCTGAATAACTTTATCAGACTCAGGCACCACCACTTTCCAATTCTGCTCCTGCGGCTTTTTCGGGTCTAACAATACCAGGCGGTAACGCGGCGCGTTCTTGTTGGTCATCACAAGTAGCTTATCCCCAAAGTTATCCACTACGTTGTACTCACTCTCAAAATTATCGATGATCGGCTTGATCGTTGCCTTCGGATCCTTCAGGTCTTTATAGTATAATGCATTGGCACCACTTGCCCCCTCAGAAGCATTCAGGATCAGGAAACGCTCATCATCAGTAGTCTGGCCATAAAAATTACGCTGCGCATGTGCCTTGTCCTCATATACCAGCTTATCCTGACCCTGCTGTGTGCCTATTTTGTGATAGTATACTTTGTGATACTCGTTTTTATTGGCCAGTTTATTCCCCTCCGTAGGAGCATCGTAGCGGCTGTAGAAGAAGCCATTTTTGTACCAGCTCGGGCCAGAGAACTTCACCCACTCTACCTGGTCGTCCAGCTTCTTGCCGGTTGCGGTTTCCATTACGTGGTATGTATTCCAATCGGACCCTCCGCTGGCAGTACCGTAAGCCAGGTACTTGCCATCTTCAGAAAACTCCAGGGCAGTAAGAGCCACAGTTCCGTCTTCGCTCAGCTTATTTGGGTCGAAGAATACTTTCGGTTCAGCCTCCAGGCTCTCCTGTACATACAGTACACTTTGGTTCTGAAGTCCATCGTTTTTAAAGAAATAATACTTACCTCCCTCTTTAAATGGCGCTCCATACTTAGGGTAATTCCATATTTCGGTAAGGCGTTTCTTAATATTATCTCTGAAGTCAATACTGTTCAGGTAGTTTTGAGTTACCTCGTTCTCCTCTTCAATCCACTCCTCAACCTCTTCTGTATGCGTCTCTAACCAACGGTAAGGGTCTGCAACCTGTGTGCCGAAGTAGTTATCTACCTGGTCTACTTTCTTGGTATCGGGGTAATCTAAGTTTAATTCTTCTTTAGCCTCTACTGTGGCTG
Source organism: Pontibacter sp. MBLB2868 (assembly GCF_051904785.1). Lineage (NCBI taxonomy): Bacteria > Pseudomonadati > Bacteroidota > Cytophagia > Cytophagales > Hymenobacteraceae > Pontibacter > Pontibacter sp. MBLB2868. Next base: position 3,743,805 of record NZ_CP196710.1, read on the forward strand.
TAGTTGTTTCTGTTGTCATGCCAGTGGCAGTTGTATCGTTTTGTGTTGATTTGCAGGCCGACACAGCCGTTAAGCCGCCTGCAAGCAGTAATACTGTCGTTTTTTTCATAATGGCTTTGCCTGATAAATTTGAGTTTAGCTAAAAAGCAATAAAACAAGATACGCAAATTGGCTTACTTTGCACAACTATCCCTTCACTACTGCCTGCTACGGCTTCTTTTCTAACTGGCGCACAGGCAGTTAAACCGGCAAATTCTTCTGCTAAAACCGAACCAAACGATAAGTTTTAATAGTACTTTTGCCAAATTCAAACTAAAAAAAGCAGCCATAAAGGGTATTTACAAGTATAGCCCCTTACATACGTATGCATCATGACAGAAGAGCTGGAAGACGAAAGATTACTGCAAAAGTTTGAACAGATAGCAGACAGGCTATCTGAGAAAGGCTATGCCATTGTAGATAATTTCCTGGAACCACAGGAGGTGCGTGACCTACTGGATGTACTGACGCTTCATCAGGAGCAGGGTACTTTTAAAAAAGCGGGCATCGGTACCGCCGACCAGTTTACGGTGGATAAACAGGTGCGAGGTGACTATATACGCTGGATTGAGCCGGCGCAGGCTTTGCCGCCAACGCAGGTTTTCCTGGACCGCATGAACGAGGTGATGCGCTACATAAACCGCACGTGCTTTTTAGGGCTGAAAGATTACGAGTTTCATTTCACCGTTTATCCCCCGGGCACTGTCTACCAACGTCACCTCGACCAGTTTCAGGTAAACGACCACAGGCGCCTTTCTTTTATCTGTTACCTGAATGAGGACTGGTTGCCGGAGCATGGTGGAAACCTGAGGTTATACCTCCCTAAAGAGAACGGAGCTGAAGAAGAGATTGACATTCTGCCGATTGCCGGACGATTGGCCTGTTTCCGTGCCGATATGATTCCACACGAAGTGCTCGCCGCTAACCGCCACCGCTACAGCTTAACCGGCTGGATGCTGGACCAGTTAAACGACCTGACGTTTTTGTAAAACAGCCACTTGTATCCGGATACAGGACTTTCATATAAATTTCCAGCGTCCTTAAAAGTTACTGCCCGAAATTGATCTCTGTGCTGTCGCCAATATTCAGGCTATGGCTGAAGCCTTTAAAAGTGGCGTCGCTGCCAATAATGGAATCCTGCATAACAGCAAAACGCAGTTCAGAAAAAGACCCGATGATGGAGTTGCTCAGGATGCAGTTGGTAATGGTTGTATTATCGCCGATGGCAACGTTGGGGCCAATGATTGAATTGGTGATGGTGCAATCTTCGCCGATGCTAACCGGAGGTATTATGATGCAGCCAGGGCATTTATTGCTATAATCACGCTCACGGAAGTGTGGCCGAGCCAGCAATGTAGCATTTGCCTCTAATAACGTATCTTTCTTACCGCAGTCGAACCAGTGGTCTACGCTCCAGGTTACCATCTTCTCACCATTCTTGATCATGTGCATCAAGGCATCTGTCAGGTGGTACTCACCCTGCGTGCGCAGGTCTTCGGTAATAATATGCTCTAAAGACGCAACCAGTTGTTTGGGATGTATGATTTTGTAAAGGCCTACCAATGCAAAGTTAGACTTCGGTATCTTAGGCTTTTCTACCACCTTCACGATATACTCGTCGTTACCCACCTCGGTAACACCAAATAAAGAAGGCTTGGATACTTTCTTAACGCCTAACACGGAGGTTGGTGCATCTATTACTGCTTTCAGATCGACATCTACTATCGCATCGCCAAGCATGATCAGCACACTCCCATCATCTTCAAAAGTATGACGCGCGATCCAAAGTGCATGTCCGAGCCCCTCTCTAGGCTCCTGCACTACAAAAGTGGCTTTTACAGCAGGATATTTCTGCCTGACATACTGTTCTACTTTTTCGCCAAGGTAGCCGATAATGAAAACAAAATCATCAATACCCGCCTCTAACAGCTTTTCTATGATGTGCCCAAGTATAGTGTTGTCTGCTACAGGCACCAGCGACTTGGGCTGCGTATGAGTATGCGGCCTAAGCTTTGATCCAACTCCTGCAACGGGTATAACTGCTTTCATACACTATGCTTTTCCTGCAATATATTGAATAATAACTGCAAATTAAAGTACAAACTTGCTAACCTTCTGATTAAAACCCGTTACAAGACTGTGTTATCTTAACTATATATAGCATCCTGTTAATTTTTTCATATTTATTCCTTCTTCCTAACATGAGTTTACTAAATTCGTACTCATAGGGGCCCAATGGGCCAATCATAACGTATAGTACACACATATACCCCGAACCATGAAAAAATTGTTTTTTTATCTTATTGGCTTTGTAATTCTGGCATCTCAATCATCTTGTGGCTACAACACAATGGTAGCAAAAGATGAAAATGTAGAAGCCGCCTGGGCAAATGTTCAGAATGCATACCAACGCCGTGCTGACCTGGTACCTAACCTCGTGAACACAGTGAAGGGAGCCGCAAACTTTGAAAAGAGCACGCTTACTGACGTCATTGAAGCCCGTGCAAAGGCAACCAGCGTAAACATTAGTCCTGATAACCTTACCCCTGAAAACATACAGCGCTTCCAGCAGGCGCAGGGTGAATTAAGCGGTGCCTTAAGCCGGTTACTGGTTTCAGTAGAACGTTATCCTGAACTTAAAGCAAATCAGAATTTCCTGGAGCTACAGGCCCAGTTGGAAGGTACGGAAAACCGAATTTCGGTAGAGCGGCGAAAGTTTAACGAAACGGTGCAGGATTATAACTCTTACATCAGGTCCTTTCCACGCAATCTGATAGCCGGCATGTTCGACTTTGAGAAGAAAGGTTATTTTGAGGCCGATGCAGGCGCTCAGTCTGCCCCAACGGTAGAATTTTAACTGAGCTCCAGCTGTGAAAAGCTGCTTTAAAAAGCCAGACTAGTTTAACAGATAAGCTAACCATTGACACGATGCCCAAAGACACGATTACACCCGCTGATGAAGCAAAAATAATGGCTGCCATCAAAGAAGCAGAGACTAACACATCTGGTGAGATACGGGTACACATAGAAAGTAATTGCAAAGGCAATGTGCTGGATCGGGCCACAGAAGTATTTGCAGACCTGCAAATGCATAAAACTGAACTGCGCAACGGCGTACTTTTCTATGTGGCTCTCGAAGATCACGAATTTGCCGTGCTGGGTGATGCAGGTATTAATGCCACTGTGCCAGAACATTTCTGGCAAGAAATTACAGCAGAGGTGATCAGGCAGTTCAAAGAGAATAAGTATGCCGAAGGTCTTACAACGGGTATTTTGATGGCCGGAAAGCAGCTTAAAGCCCACTTTCCGTACAACCGCCACACAGATATTAACGAGCTTGACGACGATATTTCGTTTGGCGAATAATTTATACATGAAGCACTCCATCTTACTTTTTTACTTCTGCTTTCTGAGCGTATTGGCTTTAGGTCAAAACAGTGATTTCCCTCCTAAGCCAAATCCGCCACGCCTGGTAAACGACCTGGCAGATATGCTGACCGCCAAGGAAGAAGCAGCCCTGGAGCAGAAGCTGACAAATTACAGCGACACAACTTCTACGCAAATAGCGATCGTTACCATAACCTCTATCGGTGGCTATGACCCAAATCAGTACGCCGCTGAGTTAGGCCAACTCTGGGGAGTGGGCACAGGTAAGTATGACAACGGCCTGATCATACTTGTTGCCAAAGACGAACGTAAAGTAGCGATACAGACTGGTTATGGAATGGAAGAATATGTGCCCGATGCACTGGCCAAGCGCATCACCGAACGTACTCTAAAACCGGCTTTTGCACAAGGCGAGTTTTACCAGGGCCTTGACAAAGCAACAAGTCTCATTATTGACCTTGCCAGTGGCGCCTATCAGGCAGATCCTGAAGCAATGGGAGAGGACGAAAAAGGGCCTTCGCTGTTCTTCATCATTATCATTGTGATACTGGTTGTTATAGTGCTTTCCAGAATGGGAGGCGGCGGCGGCCGGGGTGGTCGCAGAGGCTATTCGCGTACGTTTGGCGGGCCTGTTATCGTACCCGGGGGCTTTGGCACTTTCCGCTCCGGAGGAGGTATGTTTGGCGGCGGTGGAGGCGGAGGAGGCTTCGGCGGCTTTGGAGGTGGCGGCTTCGGTGGTGGAGGGGCCAGCAGCAGCTGGTAGACAAGCGCGTTACTAAAACAGCACTCCTATAAAGTTAAAAGGGCATCGGAAACACTGTTTCCGATGCCCTTTTCTATTCAACCTAAATTTCAATAAAGGCTACCGTCTTTTGAAGTACTAACCACCTATTATACTTATTACTAAAGCCATGTAAACTACGCTCACTACAGCTGCTCCTGCACCAAACCCGGCTGCAGCCTTCCCTATTTTTCGCTTTTTGGCTTGCCTCATGTAGGTTTCCCGGTACACAGGTTCTTTTAACAAATAGCTGTTAGGGTTATAGTCTGAATTAACGTTAGGGGGAACTGCAGACATAACTGCACCTGTTACCAGACCCGCAGCAGGATGTAAAATAGTGGACCCGAGTGTAGTCCAGAATACTCCTCTCGCCTTATAATATGCGTTGGCATCTAGTTTCGCCTGCAAACGTAGTTCTGCCTGCTCCGCAACACTGGTGCGTTCATCAATAAAGGTTTTCTCAGCCAACGCCTCCGGGCCTTCTGTAGCTGTTAGTTTCAGCTGCGCCACCTCCTGCCGCGACATGGCCAGCATTGGCCCCTCCATATCACTAAAGTATCGGTAATGGATTGAATCGGTACTCAGATTGACAATACGGCCAATTACCTGTTCTCCATTTTTCTTCACAATTATGTCCTGTGCCCATCCAGCTGAAGAGGCCAGCGACAGTAAAATTAATAGTAGATTTCTCACATGCAGTACCATATATCACTTATAACATTTTTGATATTCCAAGGCTGATCTCCTTAAGTATCTTGACTTCGAAATATTTAAACGTAATTATAAAATATATGGATATATAAATTTTATATTACCTTATTACTATATACACTTAAAATTTAGCAGACACACTTTTTAGCAGTTTTGTAATCATTTTAAGTTAAATGGCGTTGTAGTATTTTATCTTTTACCCAGAAACGATTAGCCAAAGAAAGACCAGTTAATGAAGTTGTTCGGAGATAGTATTAAAGCAAAAGTAGTAGTAGGTTTTGGCCTTGCCTTAAGTTTGGTCGTTTTTGCGATCTACCTTACCTACGCTAGTTTTACACAGCTGCTACACTCGGTTGACGTGCTTTCGGAACCGAACAGAAAGCTCAATAGCCTGCAACATACTTTGGCAACTATATCGGCGGCTGAGAGTTCGATCCGGGCTTATACGCTTACCACTAAACAAGAACACTTCAAGGAGTACATCAATCACCTGGACTCCATAGAGGGGCAGTTGGATACGCTACAGGCCCTCATGAAGTATAGCCCTGGCGAGCTGGCACAAGTAGATTCAATAGCCACATTGCTACAGGCAAAGCAGGAGAGCCTCCAAAACTTCATTGCACTTAAAAAAGAGCAGAAAAGCTTAGACCTGCCCGGCAAAGCCATGCGACAAATCGCCTCCTCAGCAGAGGAAAAGCCTTTGTCTACTACTATAAAGCAACATACCACAACTACAATCTCAGATAGACTCACCCTGAAGAATAATGGGGATAGCGAAGAGCCTGCCCGGGCACAGGAGCAGCCTAAAGAAGAAAAGAAAGGTTTCTTTAGTAAACTGTTCTCCAGGAAAGATAAAGATGAAAAGCAGCCTGAGGCTCCTCCGGAAGTGATCATACCTGAAATTAATGTCACCCGCGAAGTAGAAGTAGATACTAACAGAATAACATCACCTGTAGCGCCCCTGGCCAAAGTGCGCCGTATTCTGCACAATGTGCAGCGGGAGGCGGAGCAGAAAGCAGAGCAGCTACAGGCAAAGGAGCTGGCCCTGTTACAGCAGGACAAGCATATCATGGATCAGATCCGGTCTATGATGTATGAACTGGAGCGCAACGAGCTGGAGAAATCCATTGAGAACTCTGCCAGGGCTCGCGTGGTGGCAAAAGATACATCCATGGTGCTTCTGCTGGTGGGTATAGGAGGCTTAGGTGGCGGTATCGCTTTCATCCTGCTCATCCTCCGCGATATTACCCGCAGTAACAACTATCGCTCTAAACTGATAAAGGCACAGAAAGAAGCTGTTCAGCTTGCCCGTGCCAAGGAGGCCTTTGTAGCAAACATGAGCCATGAGATGCGTACGCCACTAAATGTTATACTTGGCTTTACCCAACAGCTGCATCACACCCCCCTTAAAATACAGCAGCAGGAACATGTGCAGGCTATCAACGGCGCTGGTCAGCACTTGTTGCACATTGTGAATGATGTGCTGGATCTTTCTAAAATTGAAGCTGGAAAGTTAAGCATTAACTCTACCTCGTTCAGCATGCAAGAACTCCTGGTAGAGGTAAAACAAGCTTTCTCTTTGAAGGCTTCCAGCAAAAGTATAGACTTCCGTTGCCACTTAGGTGATGCCATGCCAGATGCCTTACAGGGTGATGCGCTTCGTATCAAGCAGATACTTTTTAACCTGATAGACAATGCGATCAAGTTCACACACCAGGGCCAGGTGAGTGTAGATGTTAATTTATTGAGCCAGCGCCGGAGCCGGGTTGTTACGAGTATAACTGTGTCTGACACGGGTATTGGCATCCCTCAAAATAAAGTGCAGCACATTTTTGGTGAATTTAATCAAGCCGACAACACCATTTTACGAAAGTATGGCGGCACCGGGCTTGGCCTGTCCATTAGTAAAAAACTAGTAGAAATGCAGGGCGGAACACTATCCGTAAAAAGTGAGCAGGGCACCGGTACTACCTTTACAATTGTGTTGCCGCTCCTGAAGGCAACAGCAAGTACAGTTGCGACGGTAAAGGCCGCACCGGTAACCAAATCATTCCATGGTTTTAGCGCACTGGTTATTGATGATGATGCCTACAGCCGCACCCTTGGCGAACTGATGCTGAGCAGATGGGGGATGCAGGTTTATCTGGCAAATGATGGTCAGGAAGCACTGGAACTGGTAAAGAAAAATAAGTTTGATGTCGTGCTTACGGATATTCAATTGCCGGGAGTAAGTGGTAAAACGGTAGCCCGAGCCATCCGGAAACACGATAAAGAAGTGCCTATACTTGCCGTTACTGCAAATATACTTAGCAATGACCCTGACTTTTTCAAAGGGTCAGCCATTGCGGGTTACTTGCTGAAGCCATTCACAGAAATGGAGCTTCACCTGAAACTACAGGAGGTATTGCCAACTTCAGGGCCACCTGTTACTGAAGTGCCTGAACCAGAACATGACGCCCAGCAAGGTGGGCTTTGCTCTGATTCGTCTGAGCTATACAGCCTATCCGAAATGCGCGCCTTTACCGGCGATGATAATGCTACACTGGCTGCTGTGCTGGAAGTTTTGCTAAATGATCAGAAACAGAACCTGCTACAGCTGAAGGCAGCTGCTGCGGAAGTAAATTGGGTAGCGGCTGCAAATGTTGCTCATAAAATGCTCACTGCCTTTAAGCACTTACAGGCACATACAGTCACGCCAGGCCTACAGCAACTGGAGCAGGTACTGCATGTACCAGAAATCGAAACTAAAGAACTACCTGCCGTAGCAGCAGATATCCTTATAAAGGCAAACAAAGTTTTGATTGAATTGCAGCAAGAGCAAACGCAATTGAAGGAGCTGGCCGCTCAGCCTACTGTTTAGCAGTAACTAGGCTTCAATGTTATATAGTTTAAGCTTGTTGTAGAGCGTCTTGCGGTCTATGTTAAGCAAACGGGCTGCTTTGGCCTTGTTGTACTTTACCTTTTCAAGCATTTTCAGGATCATTTCCCGCTCATTGCGCTCATGTATACTTTTCAGGTCTGTTTCTTCACCTATAAGCTGTGGCTTAGCAGGCTGCCCCTCTTTTGTGGGTGCAGCAGTATACGTTACCACCTCTGATGGCAACACTTGCAAAGTTATATATTGTGATTTTGTTAATAATACGGCCCGCTTTACCACATTCTTAAGCTCGCGCAGGTTACCGGGCCAGCTGTATTTAAGCAGTGCCTCCTCTGCAGCAGCATCAAAACCAAGCACTTGCTTCTCCATTTCCTCATTTGCCTGCCCGAGGAAATGCCTTGCAAAGATCACAACATCACCATTCCGATCACGCAACGGAGGAATATTAATCTTAAATTCATTCAGACGGTGATAGAGGTCTTCCCTAAATAAGCCGTTAGACACAGCCTGTACCAGATCCTCGTTGGTTGCGGCTATGACCCGTACATCCACATCCTGGTCTGTAGTACTGCCTACCTTGCGAACTTTGCGTTCCTGAAGCGCCCGCAATAACTTTACCTGTACCTCATAAGGCAGATTGCCTATCTCATCCAGAAACAACGTGCCACCCTCAGCAGCCTCAAACTGCCCCTGTTTGTCTTTTTCGGCACCTGTAAATGCACCTTTCACATATCCAAACAACTCACTGCCAGCCAGCTCCCTGGACAGCGTACCACAATCTATAGCTACAAATGGTTTTTTATGGCGCTTGCTGTTCTGGTGAATAGTGCGGGCAACATATTCTTTACCTGTGCCACTTTCACCTTCCAGTATAACCGACAGGTTAGTGGGAGCCACTAATGCGATAAATTCATCTATCTGAGCTGCTTCTTTGCTTTGCCCGTGCACAAACTGAGCGCTGGACTCGGGTGCTGTTTTCGCCTCTTCACCTGGTCGCTTCTGCAGGGCATTCTGAATAAGCAGCAGCGTTTCATCCGGATTGATCGGTTTTGTGATATACTCAAAGGCGCCCATCTTAATGGCTTTCACAGCAGTTCTGATATCGGCATAATGGGTCATCAGAATAACAGGTACCTTATCGTTCAGAACTTTTACCTGCATCATTAACTCAAGTCCGTCTTTATCAGGAAGCCTAAAGTCAGTCAGGATCACGTCAAAGTTACCATCCCTGACTTTCTGCAGTCCTTCTGTGGCAGTATATGCCACCTCTACCTCATACTGCTGCCTTTGTAAAAAGGCCCGGAGCATCAGGCAGAAAGCTGGATCATCATCAATTAGAAGAATCTTTGGCATATTCAGAAGCACAATTACCAGCCGGCAAAATGGCTGTAAGAGCTACCTTGTAACGACTGAAACCGCCGAATTGTTCGCTACCTATTCAAACTCAAATAAACATCCGGCTTATTGACTGGCACAGGCATAAAAAAGAAAAAGCCCCCGCGCCAACGGAAGCTTTCCCTTAATAACTTATATATTGAATGGCTTAGCCAGGTAGTAGCTTTAACAGATTGAAACCTGCTGATTATTAATCTTTCGGTTTTTAAAAGTACTCGCTGCTATACTAAGTATCTGCTGCTTTCCTTTTATCTGTTTTGCTAACTTTTTCTGCCCGGGAGGAGCATTTTGCCTTGCCCCGCTCTGTGCCTGTACATCCGTCACTATTGTGAGGCCGTACAGTGCAAAGGCAGCAGCTATAACATTCTTTTTTCTCATGTAAAAAGCTTAATACGTTTAGATATACTTTATCTTTTAAGATCTCATTTCCTGCCTGCCATAACCTTACCTTCTGCATCAAATCGGGCAATAGCTTTTTTCTGCTCAGCGTTAGTGAAGTGTACTTCATATGTGGCTTCTGCAACTTCTGCATCTGGAGCTACTTTGTACACTTCACTAACCTGCCACTCCTTCAGTGCATCACTTTTAAGTATCTGCTTCACAGCATCTGGCAATGCATCGGCTGCGATGGGCTGTTTACTTACTTCTTGCTGTGGCTGCGCTGTAACTTGTGGCTGCTGAATAGAATTTGACTCTACGGATTGTGCTTTGGCTATAGTTGAAAATAATCCTATGGATGCAAATGCAAAGGCATAAACAATTGTCTTTTTCATGTTTTATTTATGTGTACTAATGTTTAAGGTGAGATAACCGTTAAAGTCTGTTCCCTATATGTCAGAACCGTGCCAGATATCTGCTTGAAAATACAAACCTTTGATATACAATTACTTATAAAAAATATTTTATTTTAACTTAGGTATATCCTATAAAATAAACTGTGGAAAAAATCCACACAGTGTAGAATGTAACCTCATAGTGTGTGACACCTCACGTTAAAAGCACATAGCTTTTTAACGTGCGTAAAAAGCCCCAGGCAGCACAATTGGCTACTACCACACTGGAAAAGGTTGCTTAAAATTAATTACCTTTAGCAAATGAGTGAACCACGCAAAAAACTGTTTCTGCTAGATGCCCTGGCACTGATATATCGTGCGCATTTTGCGTTCAGCAAAAATCCGCGCATAAATTCAAAAGGCATGAACACCGGTGCGGCCCTTGGCTTTACCAATACGTTAGTGGAGGTACTCCAGAAGGAGCAGCCAACGCACATTGGTGTCGCTTTTGACTCGGCAGCTAAAACTTTCAGGCATGATAGCTTTGCTGATTATAAAGCCAACCGGCAGGCCCAACCAGAGGATATTTCGATTGCCATACCTTATTGTAAAAAAATAGTGGAGGCCTTCAACATCCCGGTACTGATCCTGGATGGTTACGAAGCCGACGACATTATTGGCACGCTGGCCTGCAAAGCTGATAAAGCAGGGTTTGATGTGTACATGATGACGCCCGACAAAGACTATTGCCAGTTAGTAAATGAACACATCTTTCTCTACAAGCCAGCATTTATGGGCAACGCCATCGAAGTATGGGATGCACAAAAGGTGCTTGATAAGTGGGAAATTGAGCGGGTAGAGCAGGTAATAGATATATTAGGCTTGCAAGGTGATGCTGTTGATAACATACCGGGTATACCTGGCATTGGTGAAAAAACTGCTAAAGCGCTTATCAAAAGGTTCGGCTCTGTTGAAAACCTGATCGCCAACGCTGATCAGCTAAAAGGCAAACAGAAAGAGAACGTCATAAACTTCGCGGACCAGGGCATGATGTCAAAAGAACTGGCTACCATCCACCGCAACGTACCGCTTGAGTTTAATGAAGCAACGCTGCACTACGATGGTCCTAATGAGGAGCAGGTTACAGCACTTTTTGCTGAATTAGAGTTCAGGCAGCTGGCACAGCGCGTGCTCGGCCAGACGTTAGCGTCGGCTGCTACTGCGCCTGCAGCCAAGGGGGTACGCAAAGGAAAAAGCTCCGCCGCAAACCAGACATCTTTGTTTGATACAGCTGCTTCCGCAACAGCACCAGCAGCAGAGGCAGCAGATGAGGAAGCGACCCCGGCCCTGATGCGAAACCTGAAAACAACCCTGCAAGACTATCACCTTATCAACACACCTGCCTTACGGGAAAGCCTGATCAGTTTTCTGTTAAAGCAGGATGAGATATCCTTTGATACCGAAACGACAAGTATAGACCCTATTACGGCCGCCCTGGTAGGTATGTCTTTTTGCTATCGCCCCGGCGAAGCCTATTATGTACCAGTGCCGCACGATAACCTGGAGGAGGCGCAACGCATTGTGGAGGAGTTTAAGGATGTGCTTGAGAACCCATCCATAGCCAAGGTTGGCCAGAATATTAAATATGATATCCTGGTGATGAAGAACTACGGCGTGAAAGTGCAAGGGCCTGTTTTTGACACCATGCTGGCTCATTACCTGCTAGAGCCGGAAATGCGCCACAACATGGATGTGCTGGCCGAGACGTACCTGAACTACAGCTCTGTGCCGATCACAGACCTTATTGGCCCTAAAGGTAAGAATCAAAAAACCATGGCCGACCTGGAGCCGGCAGATGTAAAAGATTATGCCTGCGAGGATGCTGATGTTACGTTGCAACTAAAAATGTACTTTGAGCCCCTGTTGCAGGAGCAAGGCCTGATGAAGCTTTTCAGGGATGTGGAGACACCATTAGTGCCGGTATTGGCAGATATAGAGAAAGAGGGTATCAGTATTGACTCTGAAGCTTTGGCCGACATCTCGACACAGCTTGAAAGTGAAATCATCAATATTGAAAAGCGCATTTTTGAGATTGCCGGGGAGCAGTTTAATATTGGTTCTCCAAAACAGCTTGGCGAGATTCTTTTTGATAAACTGGAACTGCACGGCAAGTCCAAAATAAAAAAGACAAAGACCGGCCAATACGCTACAGGGGAAGAGATATTATCTAAAATGGCCAACGAGCACGAAATTGTTCGCCTGATACTGGAACACCGTGAGCTTAGCAAGCTAAAATCTACTTACGTAGATGCCCTGCCGCAATTAGTTTGTGAACTGGATGGCCGAGTGCATACATCATTTAATCAGGCTGTTACTGCAACAGGACGCTTGAGCTCTACTAACCCGAACTTACAGAATATCCCGATTCGAACAGAACGGGGTCGTGAAATACGCAAGGCTTTTGTGCCACGTAACAGTAAACATAAGATCATCTCTGCTGACTACTCTCAGATTGAGTTACGCATTATGGCTGATTTTAGCGGTGACCCTACCATGAAAGAGGCTTTTAAGAACGGTCTGGATATTCATGCATCCACGGCAAGCAAGGTGTTTCATGTGCCGCTAGAAAAAGTGGATAATGAAATGCGCCGCAAAGCGAAGATGGTAAATTTTGGTATTATCTACGGCATTTCGGCTTTTGGCCTGGCCGAGCGTCTTGCTATTCCACGCCGGGAGGCTGCAGATATTATAGAAGCGTATTTCCAGGAGTTCCCGGCTATTAAGGAGTACATGGACACTACCGTTGAGAAAGCGCGTGAGCTGGAGTATGCGGAGACATTACTGGGCCGCCGCCGTTACCTGCGGGATATCAATTCGCGCAACCAGACCGTACGTGCCTTTGCTGAACGCAATGCAATAAATGCTCCTATCCAGGGAACTGCCGCAGATATTATAAAGATCGCCATGATCAACATACATGAGTACCTGGAGCAGGAGAAACTACAGACACGTATGATCCTGCAGGTACATGATGAATTGCTGTTTGATGCTCCGAATGAAGAAATTGAGATCGTGACACCAAAGATCGTTGAACTAATGACCAACGCCCTGCCACTTAGCGTACCGATGGAAGTAGGACTGGGAGTAGGTGATAACTGGCTTGAAGCGCATTAATACAGCTGCATTACCAATAAAAAAGCACCCCATTTGGGGTGCTTTTTTTTTACTTTAAACTTTATTGGTGCTATGGCAATCGTATTGCTCTGTACTGAGTTTCGTCCAGCAAAGGTACATTGGAGTTATACTTAGCGTTTATCTCCTTTATCATTTCATTTGCTGCAATTGCATATCCTCTAGGTGTTAAATGAACACCATCTAGTGAGAATAGATTGCCTGTAATGAAAGATGGAGAGTAACCCACTCCATTTTGTGCAAAACCACCCTTGATCTTATTAAAGAAACTATACGCATCCCATAAAGCCAAACCTTTTGCTTGAGCCTGTGCCTTGATAATGTTGTTAAATTCGATGGTATTAGTTTTAACATTCTGCTGCTCCGTAGCATCCAGCACCAGTGCGCTTGGAAGTGGGTTACCAGCAGAAAGGCCAAACATTGCTGTTGTATCGATCTGGTAATTTGCCAGCATAGCGGCAAGGGTACCCTGAATAACAGCCGGGTTCTGGCTTGAACTTACCTGGCGGGCAAGATCTCTCCAGTACTTACCAGTCGGCATACCTACTAAAGGAGCGTATGTAGAAGCTGTAAGTGGGAAATACACACCATCTGCTGCATTGATCTTATCAGCTGTTATTACGATACGGCTGCTACCAGACCCTGTAAGGGCAACAACTGCAGGTATTTGGTTAGCTGCCAGTAACTGTTTTACAGATCCACCAACTGTAGTAAAGAAAGGGATAGCAGTAACATCAGGTATCGTTACCAAAATACCTTTTTCTCCATTAGCTGTCAGTGCATTTAACAAAGCTGTGTAGTTGTCAGTAAATGTGCTAACAGGTGTGATCTTCTGTGCATCTGAGTTTAACATACCGCCAGAGAATGCACCGCCAGAGGTTGCATATGCCAGTACATCGTTCTCAGCCATCCAGGCACTGAAGAAAGTAGGTTTTACAGTCTGAATTTTGGCCTGAACATACTGCAGGTACGTCTGCATAGGATCATTGGTCAGGCGCTCAAAGAATGGGTTACCTTGCTCACTACCATAGCCGGGAGTTTTAAAATCGGCTGTTCTGATACCAGGTACTGCCAGGTTATTTATATCACCAGTATCTTTGGTATAAAGTGGAGTACCTTTAGAGTTTAAACCACGTACTGCCAACTCAGTTGTTACCTTAGCTGTAATAGGGCTCCCTTGTGGTGTGAAACCTACTAATTTCAGGTAACCAGAACCATTCTTCTGAGCTTCAGAAAATAGCGGCTGCTTAAATTCGCCACCGCCAACTGCTTCAAATTGTTGTGCTAATAAAGCTGGAACAGAGGTTAGCTGGCCTTCACGGTATAAACCACCATCAGCATAGCCTGCGCTTAGCGAGTTTCCAACAGCTATATACTTTGAAAAGTCTGCCTGTCCGGAGCTTGTTGCCGGCGCATCAATTTCAGGATCACAACCAGTAAGAAGTACACTGGCAAATAGCGCCAGCACACTCGATTTATAGAATATATTTTTCATGACTAATTGAGGTAATTAAAATTTGAAATTCAGTCCTACACCAGGGATATAGGCAATAGACTTAAATGTACCAGGTACACCGTTTGACTTATCAGCTGTGTCAGTTCTCTTTGCCTTGTTAACATACAGGAAAGAAGCATCAACACTGAAATGATCAGAAACAGAATAACCAAGTCCGGCAGATAAGCCACGTGAGTCTGAATCCGGAGTTTCAGGAGTCAGGTAGCCGTCCTGCACAGGGGTCTGGTCATAATAGAAACCTGCACGCACAGCCAGTGCTTCTGTAGCCATGTACTCACCACCAATACGGTAGATCATAGCGTCTTCGTAGTTTCTGGAACTTTCAGATACTGTATTTCCTGCAACAGGCTGGCTGAAGTCAAAGCGAAGTTTTTCATACGCGCTCCAACCAATACGGCTCACATCAACTGCCAGTGTAAGCTTATCATTTGGTCTGTAACCAACACCAACTGTTAGCGTGGCAGGCATAGGAAGTGCTGCTGAAAACTTTGTACCGTCAGGGAAGTTAGATTTCGCTGCAGCAGGAATGTTTGAGAATGTCACTGATCCATCTTCTACTTCAATATCAACTTTTGAGCGGTAGTCAACACCAATAGATAGTTTTTCTGTAGGCTGGAAATAAATACCGGCGTTAAAGCCAAAAGCAGTTTTTGCACCACCATCCAGTTCAATTCTTCCCTCGTTGCCTTCGGAGTTTTGCACTGGTAATACACGCTGTAGATTAACACCACCGGTAGCTACTACTAATCCGGCACCTATGCCAATCTTATCTGTAATTTGGTAACTAAGGGTAGGCTGGAAATAAATAGCCTTCAGGTCGATCTCGCTCAAGCCAAAACGTCCATTCCACTCATCACCCCATTTTACACCACTACCAAAAGGAGTGTAGATGCCAAGTCCAACTTTTAATTTTTCATTGATCCCGTACACAGCATATACCTGGAATGGCGTACCGATTCCGTTGTCAGCTTCAGCCGTTGTGGTTGTAGGCTCCAGGGCGCGGTAGGCAATTCTAGAGTTGATCGCGCTGGCACCAACAGTAATTCCGTTCTCCCGCATGTAACTCATGGCTCCCGGGTTAAAGAAAATGCTGGAAGTACCAGTTTGAATACCAGTACCCGTGTGGCCCATACCAATTTGTCGCTGGCTGGCCAGGTTCACTTGGTATCCTCCGGCCATCGCTGTGCCCGATAGTAGTGCACCGCCTAGTAAGGCTAATATTTTGCTTTTCATAAAAACGCAATTTTTAATTAAGGGTGATTGTACGTCTAAAACAAATATATAAATAAATTATGCTCTGCATACCGACGATCTCTCCTTTTTTCAAATATTTTTTAAAATGAGTCGAAAAAGTTGAATTGCAGGACAACCTGCCCCTGCTGCGATCATGGTACATCTGTTCTTTTATTAGTTGGGTTATAAATTTTGTTTAAAGGTTATCTATCCAAAACAGCTGCCATACGTTAGCATACATTCATAAAGCACGACATATATGTATGATGTTATAATAATAGGAGGTGGGCCGGCTGGATTGAACGCGGCAATGATATTAGGGCGCTCCAGGCGCAGAGTGGCTGTATTTGATAGTGGCGAACCTCGGAACAGGTGGGCCAGGAGCATGAATGGATTTTTGAGCAGTGATGGCGTAAACCCCGGAGACTTTATAAAAAAGGGCCGGGCAGAGCTGGAGAAGTATAGTGTTGACCTAATCGATATTAAGATAGAGTCTGCTACTTATAGCAAAGGGCAGTATGTAGTAAATGATGCCAACGGTAAAGTATATCATGCCAAGAAACTACTGCTTGCCACTGGCCTTCAAGATGACCTCCCGGAACTAGAGGGTATACTTCCGCTTTACGGGAAGAGCATACACCATTGCCCCTACTGTGATGGCTGGGAAAGCAGGGACAAAGCAATTGCCGTTTATGGCAAAGACAGGAATGGCGTAGGGCAGGCATTAGCTATGAAAAACTGGAGCGATGATGTTACCCTGTACACTGATGGCACAACTAAATTAACCCGGGCAGACCTAGAAAAGCTGCACAATAATCGGGTGAAAGTAAACAATGCAAAAATAACAGAGCTTGAGGGCACTGACGGGCAGCTACAGTTTATTGTAACAGACGACGGACAGAAGCACCCGCAAGAAGCCATGTTCTTTTCAACAGGCACAAAGCAGAAATCTAACCTCGGCCAGGAGCTAGGCTGTGAATTTACCAGTTCAGGTGTTATAAGGACCCGCAGGTTACAGCAGGCAAATATTCCCGGACTTTATGTAGCCGGCGATGCAGCCCGCGACATGCAACTGGTAATTGTTGCTGCAGCTGAAGGCGCAAAAGCAGGTGTTGCTATAAATATGGAGCTACAGGAGGAAGAGCGGGAATAAATGCCTGACCTGCAATAACAGCCCTTGTTAACGGCCCGGTACTATTCTCCGGGAACGGCTTCGGCAGGGGCTGCTATGCTTCCGTAGGCAGTCTTTCTCTCTGGCACCGGCTGGAAAAGGTGTTCCTTCAGGCAGTAGCGGTAGCCGTGCACTAGCAAATGCATTTTCAGGTTTTCCACGGCAATCGGCTCATTTTCTGCCACCTCCCGGGTATTGGAAAACTTTATCTGGCTGGCATCAATAATGGTTACCACCCCCGGTCCAAACACCTCTACCTGGTTTCCTTTTTTAATAATGATACCTGTTTCTTCACTTAGCCCAATACCCACATATTCCGGGTCATGTGCCACGGCATGTGCTAAACGCCCGAAGCGCCCTCTTTCTGCAAAATGTGTATCAATATACACGTGCTTGATAAAGGAACAACCGCCGGTCGTTTTCATTTCTCCTTTAATAAGGGAGTAATGCCCGTAGCCGTCGTATATCATTCTATCAGACATCATGGCTGCGCCGGCACTGGTACCGGAGATAATAATGTTATCTTCCACGTACCTGTGGCGCATAATATCCAGTAGTTCTGTTCCGTTTAAAAATCTGGCCAGCCGTACCTGGTCACCTCCTGTAAAAAATATTACATCAGCTTTTTTGATCCTCTCCAGGTTATGTGGTGTATCAGCCTCATGCTCTTCGTCTATCCGCATAAAGCGCACATTACTGCAACCTAATTCTTCAAAAGCCTTCTTATATGCTTGTCCCGACTCTGCGGCCTCCGTAGCAGCCGTAGCTATTACTTCTATACAGGAGGAAATATTGCATATCTGAGATCGGATAAGTCTTATTAATACGTCATCGTCCCCTCCACCAAGAGCGATCAATTTTCCCTTTACTTCTTTCATTTATACGTTTACTCTTAATGTGGTATCTTATACTTTATTAACTCCTACTTGGTTAGCAAAGTGATCGCTTTATACATTCTGTGTTAAGCAGTACCGATATAGTAACAAATTAAGACAACAACTGTTCCCTATTTGGAATTTCAGGCCGCTCAGGAACTGTACCGTCTGGCAAAACCCAGGGCCTTTGTTTCTGGAACGGCATCAAGAACAAACATTTAGGAGTTTGTTCGGCAGGATCTCTGTAAGCAGGGGTTCCGATAGTAATAGCCGCCTGAGGCACATTTAGCCGCAAGGTATTATGAAGGCGATCCCACCAGGATAAAATAACGGAAAAGTTGCTGTTTGTTTCTTTTGCCACTATAGAGTGATGGATACCATGTAGGCGTGGCGTGACCATTACTTTGCTAAGGCCGCGCTCCACCTGCAACGGCAGCCTTAAATTGGAGTGATGAAAAGCCGTGCACCCTTCAAAAATTACTTCATAGAGCAAAACAAGTGAGGCAGGGATGCCTGCCGCCACAACCACAGCACTACGGTACGGCACCGAAGCAATATTCTCCCCAACATGAAAGCGCCATGCCGTGGAAAGATCAAGGTCCAGGTCGGTGTGGTGCACATTGTGGAAACGCCAAAGCCACTCTGATTTGTGCAGCAGCACATGCCATAGATAATTCGAATAATCCAGCATCAGGAAACCCAACCCGTATGCTGCCCATCTGGGCAACATCAGCAAAGGCAGAATTCCACAGCCCTTTTTAGTAACCATACTAGCGGTGGCGTACGTCACCGGAACCAGCAGGAAGCGGAGCGCTGGTAATGCTGCGGCGGCAACACTTCCGTTTTCAACCAGCCTTTCTGCCAGCGGACGGGTACGTGGCCGCAACTGCCGCTTTGCCTCAAGCACAAAAAGAGCTGCTGCAGCCACACCAAGCAAGGGCATACCTACTTTATCAAACTTCGGGAACAAGAATCTCATAGGCTAAAGCTACCCTCAAAGCAGGGCTTTAGTTTCAGTACGGAGGCATGGATTTCAGGAGCAGCAGGAGCAGAGACCGAAAGAAAAATTGCCGGTTTAAAATCTACTGTTCGGTACCGAACATAAAACTGTTCACAGCCGGACACTTTAAACAATTAAAATATTTTAAATTTAGCTATAACTGTTTGATTTTCAATTAATTAAATGATTTGGCACGCAAGATGTAATAAGGTAATCAGAAATAAAAAAAATTATTGCAGCCACAAGCAACCTTTACTCTTAAGCTGCTATCTATTAAACAGAAAGACAATAAATTAAAACACTTAAAATATTAAATACTATGAAAATCATCATTCTTCTTCTCGCCTTTGTTTTCGGTTTCGGTGCCACTGTTAAAAGATCAAGTGACGACATCAAAAAGATCAAAACTAGAACAGAAATCAACCAATACAAAACTTACCCTAACCTGCTACCTGAAGTTGAAATCGTAGCGCATAAAAGCTAGTTCAGCCTCTAAAAAACTGATGTAAGAAAAATAATAATTACTGCTTAAACCTACCACTATGAAACTTATAATTCTTTTAATCGCCATTTTAATTGGCTTCGGAGCCACAGTTAAGAAATCAGCAGACGATCAGAAAAAGATCAGTTCAAAGATCGAAACACAAGCTTATGAGTCATACCCTAATTTGTTGCCAGAAGTAGAGATAACTACTACCCGCAGCTAATGTATTATTGCATAACCAGCCATTAGTCAGAATAAAACTATGAAATTCCTGATCTTGTTATTCGGTATGCTGCTTGCTGTTTGTCTTCTGTATAAAAAGACTTTTGACCCGCAAGTTAAACTGGCTCAGCGAGAACAGTTACTTGCAACCGTCACCACCACAAGTTATGTTGTACAGCCCCAGGCTATAAATGTCATTTAGCCTGGGCTCAAACTTCCCTTCAGCCATTCCGGTTTTTCCGTTCACTAAATTTTGCAGTGCATAATGTTACAAATCACACCTATTTTAACATTAAAAAACGCATCAAATTAACAGTAAAGATAAAAACACTGCTCCTTCCCGAATAAAATTGCCTTAAATTCCATGTTACAATGGAGGCCTAAATTACCTTTTATATTTATTTCCCCCCTTCTATATTTACACCTAAATAGGGTCCTGCCCCAACGCAAAGCAGTATAGGCAAACGCATGTCAAATGCTTTTGCCCGACCAGGACAACGTGAGAACTTTAACCTGATCAGGTTAAAACTCATTGCAGAAGGCAGGGCATCAAAGGCACCTAACAACAGCACTATCAATAACATAAGATATTTAAAATAAAGGAAAAAGAACGTTAACCCAATACTTTCATACCAACTTGAACTGGGTAGCATAGTTTAATGCTTGTTGAGCAACACATTGCCGTAAAATCCCCGACTGCAACGAGAAGTCTGAGCAAACTTAAACACAAACAGGTTAGACAAGAATGTTCTGCTAAACAGTACTTTTTCCCTTAAAGCCCGGCCCCAACCGGGCTTTATTTTTTCCGGCTATTTTTATACTTTACCTAGCACCGTTGCCCCTTAATTGTCCTGCTTTTTAAATATATCCAGTATACTTCCCTGCTTATCTTTCTTCTTTCGCTTTTTAGTATCCTGGTCCTTATTTCCGAATGGCCACAAGCTTTTTTTCTCCTTTTTCTCTTTTAAGATCACATACCTGACCGAAACGCCCGAAGATAAATTGATCCAATCTTCATGGTTTATATGCACTGCAGGCTTTATGTCGGCTGATAGCAGGAAAGGAAGTCCATTAACTTTATATTCTATTCCCAGGATGGCATCACCACCTGTAAACACACCGTTATCTTTTAGGTTGCCAACATGAGCTCCGGCACCCAGGTAATAGTTAAAGCGCTTGCCCAGCAACGGAAAGTGCCACTCATACAAAGCGGTGCCACTATACTCCCTTGCCCCCACAGCCAGGATACCTTCCAAAGTTCCCTGCTCATGCAGCTTCTGTTGTAGCGTTACTCCAAACTTATCGCTCTCGATTCTTACACCGGCTGCAGTTCTGTATTTCTGAGCGTGGCACATACTACTTATGCCACAAACCAGGCAAACTATAATGAGTGATTTCTTAACCATATTCTATAAGGGTGATCTAAAGCATCAGTAGCAAATATTCAGCCTTACTGATGCTCAACTATAAATTTAGATTATAAAAATAAAAAGCAGCTGATAGAAATATCGTATCGCGGCGGCACTACCTGTTTGTTTTATTATTGAAATTCAGTAGCTTAACCCAATAATATCGTACTACAAACGTAACATCTATGAAGAAAAAATTACAATGGATACCCGCTGCCTTAGCAGTGGCCTTCCTTATGTCAGGGTGCCAGAAAAACTCATCCGCTGACAACCAGACAACAGAACCGGTGGCTAGTACTTATACCATCGACCAGTTCATGAACACCACTTCCATTACAGGCAGCGACTTTTCGCCTAACAATTCCAAAATACTTTACTCAAGCAATCAAACGGGCGTTTACAATGCCTTTGAAGTACCTGTAGCAGGAGGAGAGCCCCGGCAACTTACCAAGTCAACGGATAATTCTGTGTTTGCAATATCTTACTTCCCGAAAGATGAACGCATTTTATACTCCAGCGATAAGGGCGGTAACGAAATCACGCACCTGTACATGCTTAATCCGGATGGCACCACCAGGGACCTGACACCGGAGGCAGCAGCAAAGGCTGAATTTGCTGGCTGGAGTCATGACCAGGACAGCTTCTACTTTTTGTCAAACAAACGTGATCCCAAGTATTTTGATCTCTATGAAATGGACCTGCAAACGCTCACACCAAAGCTGGTCATGAAAAATGAGCAGGGCTTAGACGTTGCCGCCATCTCACGGGACAAAAAGTACATTGCACTCATAAAGAGCATCAACACCAACAGCAGCGACATGTACCTGTACAACACAGCTACAAAGCAGCTTAAAAAACTTACCAACCACAAGGAAGATATACAGTATTTCCCGCAAACATTTACACCTGATAACCAGCACCTATACTTCCTGACAAATGAGAATGGGGAGTTTATGGAATTGATGAGCTATGATTTGGGTAGTGGCCAGTTAGCAAATGTTGAAAAAGCGGACTGGGATATCAGCAATACTTATTTCTCGCACGACGGGAAGTACAGGGTAACCTCAATTAACAACGATGCGCGCACCGAAGTAAAGGTTTACGACACTGCTTCAGGTAAGCAGGTGCAGCTACCCAATATACCCGACGGCGACATTACAGGCATAAATTTTTCGGATGACGAGAACCTGATGGCTTTTTATGTAAGCAGCCCTACCTCCTCGAGCAACCTTTTCGTGCACAACTTTAAGAGTAACAAGACCACACAACTTACCCACACCATGAACCCGGAGATAAACTCTGAAGACCTGGTAGAAGCTGAAGTAATTCGTTATAAATCGTATGACGGACTTGAGATTCCTGCACTGCTCATGAAGCCGCACAACGCCAGCCCGGAGAACAAAGTGCCCGCTATACTTTGGATTCACGGTGGCCCCGGCGGGCAAACGCGCCTGAACTACAGTCCGCTTATGCAGTACCTGGTAAACCATGGGTACGCAGTGTTAGCTGTAAACAACCGTGGCAGCTCCGGCTATGGCAAAACCTTTTATGCCGCCGATGATCAGAAGCACGGAGACGCAGACCTGAAAGATGTGATAGAAGCAAAAGATTACATGGCCAGCACGGGCTATGTGGCAGAAGACAAGATCGGAATTTTAGGTGGCAGCTACGGTGGCTATATGGTGCTTGCAGGCTTAGCCTTTGCTCCGGATGAGTTTGCTGTTGGCGTAGATTTGTTTGGTGTAGCTAACTGGCTCCGTACCTTGCGCAGTATTCCTCCTTATTGGGAGTCATTCAGAGAGGCGCTTTATAAAGAGATGGGCAACCCCGAAACTGACTCACTCGCCTTGTACAACAAATCCCCACTGTTTTTTGCTAACCAGATCAAAAAGCCCCTTATGGTATTGCAAGGAGCTAACGACCCACGTGTGCTAAAAGTAGAATCGGATGAGGTAGTAGCCGCCGTGAAAAAAAATAACGTGCCAGTAGAGTATGTGGTGTTTGATGACGAGGGGCATGGATTTGAGAAGAAAGAGAACCAGATAAAAGGTTACAGCGCCATCCTTACCTTCCTGGACACTTACCTGAAAAACAAACCCACTGCGGCAAGCGGCAGCAGTAAGAAATAATACCCCATTACCTTTAGCTGAGCCAGACAGTAAGCCTGGCTCAGCTTTTCTTTAATTCTTATCCTATAACAGAAACAAGTATGCAGGAACTTGACCAACTAACAAAAGATCTTTACAATAGTGTATGCTTTAAAAAAGGTGAGAAACCAGACCTCAAGAAGCTGGAAAGCCTGTTTTTTGGAGCTGGGAAACTGATAAACAACAGCGGTAACGAACCGAAGGAATACACAGTGCAGCAATTTCGCGAGGATGTGATGCAGCAAATCTCAGAAGGGGCATTTGAGGCGTTTCATGAAAAGGAAGTTGCCAGTAAAACAGAACTTTTTGGGAAAGTAGCACATCGGTTCAGCACGTATGAAGCACGCTTCGATGAAGCTGATGAGGCCCCGATAGCAGTAGGAGTTAATTGTATTCAGTTTATTAAAGCAGGCGACAAGTGGTTGATAAGCGCCATGGCCTGGGATGATGAGACAAAATAACGCTTAATGGTCGCCACGGTAGCTGCGGCCGGCCTTTTTCTCAGCCTGCCGCTTTTTACCTTCCAATCGCCGCTTTACAGAACCATGGGTAGGTTTGGTGGCTTTTCTTTTTTTCTGCTTTGTAAGAGCCTGGCGCAGTAGCTCGTAAAAGCGGGCCACACATAATTCTTTATTTCTTAGCTGTGTGCGCTCTGTCTGGCACACCACCTGCAGATAGCCTTCGTTGTTAATGCGGCTGCCGAGCTTTTCCTGCACCAGCGCCTTTTCATCTTCTGTGAGCAGTTCCGAGTTTTGCACATGAAACTTCAACTCAACCTTCGTTGCAACCTTGTTTACATTCTGGCCTCCGGCACCTCCACTTCTGGAAGCCTGAAACAGCAATTCTCTCTCTAAATCTCTTTCTCTTAAATCCATTGCTTCGTGTTGCATCTTACACAAATATACTAATTGCGCCTACACCTGCGCACCCCAACGCTTAATAAGGCCCCGATTTATAAAAGATTACAGAAGTAAAGAACAATCATAAAGCACAAGCGTTAATTTAAGCATAAGCATTTGCAACTATGAAGTGGTCTTTGAACCTTGGCAAAATAGCCGGCATCAAAATACTAGTGCACTGGACTTTTGCTCTGTTACTTGGCTGGATTGCCTTTTCTGAGGTACAGCGTGGCAGTGACCTGTTTACTACCTTACTTGCCGTAGGGTTTATACTGTCGGTTTTTCTGTGTGTTGTGCTACATGAGTTAGGCCATGCGCTTACGGCAAAGCGCTACGGCATCCAGACCAAAGTAATCACACTGCTGCCTATCGGGGGTGTGGCAAGCCTGGAGCGCATGCCTGAAAAGCCGAAACAAGAGTTATTAATAGCTGTGGCCGGCCCGGCCGTGAACATTGTTATTGCACTTATACTATGGCTTGTGCTGCCTTCGCTGCAAAGCGCCCCCGCAGAAGAGTTCTTCCTGCGCATTACCCCATCCAATTTTCTGTACCTGCTGTTGTTTGTAAATATTGTGCTGGTGGTGTTTAATGCCATTCCTGCCTTCCCGATGGATGGTGGCCGGGTTTTACGAGCCCTGCTTGCATTTAAGCTAGGCCGCGTTAGAGCTACGCAAATTGCCGCTAACCTGGGTCAGTTGCTTGCTATCTTCTTCATTTTTGTCGGCTTCTTTTTCAATCCTTTTCTAATTCTGATCGGTGCATTTGTCTTTTTTGGGGCTTATTCTGAGAATATGCTGGTGCAGCACCTGGACTTTTTACGAGGCCATAGTGTACGCGAGGGCATGATGACAAACTTCGTGACCCTTGCCCCAACCGAAACTGTTCGCGATGCCCTGAACAAGTTATTAATGGGTTCTGAGCACGAATTTATAGTAGAGCTTGACGGGCAGGTTGTAGGCACCCTCACCCGGAGCCAGCTGATACAAGCAGTTAAAGAGGAGCAGATGGCTATTCCGGTTCTCGATGTAATGTCGCAGGATTTTAAGACATTCAATGTGCAGGACAAACTTTCAGAAGCGTATACGGAATTACAGAAAACACGTGCTCCGCTTTACCCAGTGCTCGAAAATGGCCGTCTGGCCGGCGTTATCAACACAGATAATATTAACGAGTTTATCATGATCAAATCAGCCTCCATGCATTAAAACCTTTAATTTCCTGCGGCTTGTATATTAGCTTAATCGCACAGGTCACTCCTTAGTATTCTACTCCATCCTTTCCCGATAATCCAGACCTTTCACCCTGATCAGGAATCTGTTTACTTATTATACGAAAAATATCGTAATTAAAATTTCCTTTTACGAAATGATTCGTATATACTTGTAATGTAACTAACCTGAATCATTAACTATCTATTAACCAAAACTATGGAGACAGCCCCAAAACCTACAGAGTCAGAGCTTGAGATACTACAGGTACTCTGGCAACATGGCCCAAGCACTGTGCGATTTGTGCACGAAGAGTTGAGTAAAACAAAAGAAGTCGGTTATACTACAACGCTTAAGCTGATGCAGATAATGGCTGACAAGGAAATGCTGAAGGCCGACAAAACAAGCAGGTCTCATATATTCCGCCCCCTGCTGGAGGAGGAAAATACTCAGCGGCAGTTGCTTGACAGGTTCCTGGATGCAACGTTCCGCGGGTCGGCAGGCAAACTGGTAATGCAGGCACTCGGCAACAACAGAACATCCAAAGAAGAACTTGACGAAATCAGAAACTTATTAGATAAACTGGAAGGAGGTAAAAAATGAGCCAGGTCCTTGATAACTTCTCAGAAACATTAGTGAAAGCCATGGGCTGGACCCTGCTACACTCCTTATGGCAAGGTGCCTTGCTGGCTTTAGTGCTAAGCCTGTTAATGCTACTCCTGCACCGCCATACTTCTAAAACCCGCTATCTTGTTACTGGCAGTGCTTTGCTGTTACAAGTGCTCTTATCTGCCCTTACCTTTGACCACTACTATAGTGCAGCGTATGGTAGAGCGTTGCCTGTTACGGAAGGCCTCGCTATTAATAGTTCTGCTCAGGCTGTAGTCCTTTCGCCCAGTGCCACCTCTTTCTGGATGGAAATACTTGCTAAAGCTCAACTTTACTTTGAGCAGAACCTGCCACTGCTGGTAACAATCTGGTTGATGGGACTAGTATTGATGACACTTCGTTTTATTGGTGGTCTGGCATATACCCAACGGCTACGTCACTACAAAACAAATCCTCTGGCAGAGAAGTGGCAACAAAAACTTTCAATGCTCCGCCAGGAACTGGGCATGTCCAGGGCGGTACGTTTAGTGGAGTCGGGTCTGGTACAGGTGCCTATGGCTATTGGTTATGCTAAGCCGGTCATACTTATACCGATAGGGGCTGTTACAGGTTTGTCGCAGGTGCAGGTAGAGGCAATACTTGCCCACGAACTGGCCCACATACAGCGCCGTGATTACCTGTTTAACCTGATGCAGTCTGTTATTGATATCATTTACTTCTACCATCCGGCAATGTGGTGGATCTCCGGGTTGGTCCGTGCCGAACGAGAGAACTGCTGCGATGATATTGCGGTTGCAGTTTGCGGCGATCAGTTAACTTATGCACGTGCCCTGGCCGAGCTTGAAGCAATGCGCCTGCCAGCCGGCCCCGCTTTGTCTATGGCATTTTCTGGTAAACGCGGAACGTTACTGAGTAGAATAAAAAGATTAGTTGGCCAGCAGACCTTGCGTCCAACCTTTACCGAAGGTTTTGCTGCTGCGCTTGTACTGGTGGCAGGGCTGTCTGTGGTATCGTGCGGGGCCATGGCCAGTTTACAGTCTACTGATAAAACGCCAGAAAGCAAAACTACCGCTCTGTACCAAAATGAAAGTAAACAGGCAGATGCTTTAACCGAAGAAGACACGAACGCCTTTGCTTTTGCAGCTCAGGGCCTCGACGGGCAGAAACGTGATGTGGTGATCATCAAAAATAAGAAAGGTAAAGTGACTGACTTGTATGTGGATGGCAAACGTATTCCTAAAAAAGACATCCCTAGCTATAGTAACCTGATCGATCAGCGCTTGCAGGCAATAGAAAAAGCCCCAAAGGCAACAGCAGCAGAAGTAGCCATGGAAATGGAAATTGCGCAAAACGCAGTAGCTGATGCACAACGCAGGCAACAGGAGAATTTCAACTATGTCTTCCGCTTCCAAGAGGGCGATTCTGCCGGGTTTGCGCCAGTTCCGCCTATGCCTCCGATGCCCCCTATGGCACCAATGCCTCCGAATTTTGTAATGCCACCAATGCCGCCACTGCCACCACCACCCGCTGCCCTTTTTCCAGGAAACGAGGAGGACCAAAAGCAGCATGAAAAGGCCATGAAGCAGTATGAAAAGGAGCTGAAGAAGCACGAAGCAAAGCTAAGAGAATATGAGCTACAAATAGAGAAGCAGCAGGGGGCCGGGAGAGTAGATAAGCAACGCATCGAAAGGCAGGTACACCGCCAGATGGAGCTAGCTGAAATACAGGCCGAACGTAGCAAAGTAATGGCTTTGCAACACGAAGAAATGGCCAAAAGGCACAAAGAGATGGCTAAAAAGCACGAGGAGCAAATGCAGAAGCTAAAGAAAGAGATGGTAAAAGATGGGCTGCTGAAAAATGAAACTGACAAGATTGAAATCAGAATGACGAAAGACAGTTTTTACGTGAATGGTAAAAAGCAGTCGCAGGAGATGTTTGAGAAGTATAAAAAGCTGATGGAGGTAAAAATAGAAGGAGACGGAAGTTTCAACTTTCAGTATAACAGCAAGTAGCCAGTTGCTGCCCATATTTAAAAATAACCTGCCGGAGTGTTTATTCTGGCAGGTTATTTTTTTAACTTGTTGAGTAGCACAAGCAACTTATAAAAAACTATATATCCCTTTACCTTGTATTTTGCGTAAGTATAACACGCTGCTGCACAAGTTGCTTTTTCGCGGCATATTTAGCACAAATAATAATAGCCCTGACAGTCTCTATGATAAAACTATACGCTGTACACATTGCCCCTATGCTTTCCAGATGGTATCTGCTCCTGACCTTACTGTTACTCCTTTCAGTTAGCGGCTTCGCTGCCGACAGGCAGCAACTAATACCCATGTCCTTAGAAGAGCGCACCAGTAAAGCAGACATTGTGCTGGAGGGGGAAGTTATTTCACAAAAGGCTTTCTGGGATAGCAGGCACGAGAACATCTATACCTCCAATATCATAAAGGTCTACAAAGTATTTAAAGGAGAGGTACAAAGCAAAGAGATAGAGCTTATCACACAAGGAGGAACGGTGGGCATGAAAATGCACGTCCTTTCTTCTGCCCTGGAACTGGGAAAAGGGGAACAAGGCATTTTTTTTCTAAGCAAAAACCAACCGATACAAAGCACACCCGGCGGGAATAGATTAAAAGTACGCGCTTATGCCGGCCAGCAAGGCTTTATTGATTATAACCTGAATAACGGGCCTTTAACGGGAGTATTTGAGCAATACGACGCTGTGCAGGAAGTGTATGATAAAATAACTGCCATCACAGGGCAGGATGTACGAACAGTTACAGTTAATGAAAAGCTGCGGCAGGCAATAACTACTTCGAAAAGCCAGGTACAGCGTTCTATGGCAGCCCCTGTGGTTACCAATTTTTCCCCTACTGTAGCCAGTGCAGGCACCAGGACTATAATTACTATTAACGGCACCGGATTTGGCAATACACGCGGTAGTGGTATGGTGCAATTCAGAAACGCCGATGCTGGTGGCAAAACTTTCATGACTCCCCTTCCTTCTGCATACCTCTCCTGGAGTAATACACAGATACGTATGTACATTCCATCCAGGGGGCAGGACCCGGACGACGGCGCAGCAGGCACCGGAGTTATACGTATCACTGCCAATGATGGAACATCGTTTACCACCACACAACAAATAGAGATTGAGTATGTGTACTCAAATGTATCGTTTGAAGGGAAATCCTTCCAACCCATCCTAATAGATACCGATAACAGGGGCGGATATACCATACAGTTCGCTCCAAGTATACAAAGCCGCAATGCAGCACAGGAAGGTTTCCGAAGAGCCATGAACAGCTGGGTCTGCAACACACAGGTAAACTGGCAGATTGGCTCACCCACCACAACAGAAAAGACTGCCGATGATAACAGTAACATTATCCGTTTCGTAAATTCCGGCGATCTGGACGAGAATGTTCTTGCCTCAACCCTTAGCCGTTACGAAGGCTGCGCCACCCGCACCGACACCTTATTTTGGTTATCGGAGTTCGACATGCAGATAAACAACTCCATTAACTGGCAGTATGGCCCTGGTCCACCTATTAACAAGCAGTATGACTTTGAAACTGTTATGCTGCACGAGTTAGGCCATGCGCACCAATTGGGCCATGTTATTCTTCCACGCGCTGTGATGCACTATGCCGTAGAATTCGAGAAATTGTTTCGGGATTTAAGTGCTGCAGATATACGCGGGGCAACGTTTGTGATGGCAAACAGTACTGGGCCAAACATATGCCAGCAATCCCCAATGGTTCCGGAACTAGAAGGAGACTGTAACCTGGCACCAGAGATATTTACCTTTGAAGCCGCTTTTCAGAACGGGCGTGTTACTGTGCAGTGGCAGACTCAGGAAGAAGTAGCTGTAGATTTTTTTGCAGTACAGCGTAGCGACAATGGTAATAACTGGTCAGACATTGCCACTGTAGATGCACAAGGACCAAGTACAACCCCACTCGATTATGTTTACATTGATGAGGATCCGCTACCAGACATCAGCTACTACCGCTTAAGAGTAGTGTATGTTGATGGCTCCGTTCGGTTCTCTCCACGGGCACGTGTACTCGATCCGGCCTCTTTACGGGTGCTACGGGTTTACCCTAACCCCATCCCACCAGACAGGCATAGCATCAGGCTGTTGTACCTGGTACAAACAAATACAAACATGACCATCAACCTGTACAACGCTTCCGGAAAGCTAGTGCGGGAGTATACTTTGACGCTGACAGATGTAAACACACCGATTGACCTGCCGTTAGGTGGCCTGGCCGCTGGTATGTATATTCTGCGCTGGGAGGAACGGGGCAATAGTGGCGAGTTTAAAATAATAAAGCTTTAGCAACAGGCTATTTAAAAAAGTATGGCCCTTGCTGCAAAATACAGCAAGGGCCATACTTTTTTAATCAATTTGCAAATTAGTCTATCTTGATCTTTCTTTTTGGATGCTCTTTCTCCTTGCCCTTCGGCACAGTGAGATGCAGCACACCATCCTGGTATTTAGCTTTTATGTCATCCTCATTTATAGACTCTGGCAACCTGAACGAACGACTGAAAGAACTATAATTATACTCGCGTCTGGTAAAGTTCTCTTCTTCTTCATTCTTTTCCTCCTCTTTCTGAGAACTGATTGTCAGCACCCCTTCATTCACATCAATATCAAAATCGTCTTTTTTCATTCCGGGGGCTGCCACTTCAATACTGTAGTCTTTTTCATTTTCCCGAATGTTAGTTGCTGGCATGTTAGCCATCATCTGTCGGTTCATTTGCATTGGCATGCCCCAGAAATCGCTGTCAAAAAAACGATCCATATCGCTGAACATACCTGGTAGCCCATATCGTGATGGTGAAGATGAGCCACTGTTTCTTCTACTTAAGTTTGCCATGTTACCCTCCTTTTTATGTGTTCTAAGTATAAACTATAAAAGAAAATACTACACTATTATTTTTTACGCCTCAACCAGAGGCTTGTTGTAAACTGCTGGTGTTTTAACAGGGCAATACTTATCATTCACTTAATATTCACTACAAACCGCTTAGGTGCCACAAGTACCTAACAGCTAATAAAAGCAATCTAACAAGCGTTAATTATAGTAAACAAGATGTACGGGATCAGTACTTTAAATATTTGAAGTTTACGGGTTTCACCTTGTAAAAATGAGTAAGGATATAAACCTGAAAGGCAAATTTTGTTTTTTTGGCTTTATTATTTGCATAAAGCTATATTTGAAGTAAGGTTGTATAAAAATAACACCAGAGTATGGCGAAAAACAGGCGCAAGTTTACCCAATGCCCTAACTGTGGCTACAATTTTGAGGACGTTAACAACTATTGCCCTAATTGCGGACAGGAGAACCATGACCTGAATGTGCCCGCAAAACACCTTATTGCAGAGTTTTTTGAAAGCACGCTCCATTTCGATACAAAGGTGTGGCGCACACTAAAATACCTGATCATAAAGCCTGGCTTTCTTACCGAAAAATTCAATGTCGGCCAGCGCGTTTCTTATGTACCTCCCTTCAGGCTTTATGTATTTATCAGTTTGATCTTCTTTTTTGTGCTGGCATTAACCACAAAAGACGCCATTGAACTACGCGGAACTGATGAAGGAGACGGTAAAGCCACGGCTGTACTGCCTGGCATGACGATAAATACCAACGCAGCAGATTCCGTGCGTCTCGCTGCCAAAGCCGCAGAACTTGAGAAAATTGAAAACATAGCCAATGATAACAAAGAGCTTCAAAATATTAAGGCCGGTTTAGAAGAAGACAAAAAAGCCGCCATGTTTGTAGAGAAGTTTAACCGGTTTAGCAGCCACAGCGAAGAGTCAAAGCAAAAACTGTTTAAGAACTTATCTTTTATGATGTTCCTGCTGATGCCGTTTTTTGCGCTGCTGCTGTACCTGTATTATCGCAAGCTTGGCCGAAACTATGTGGAGCACCTCATGTTCTCCGTTCATTTGCACACCTTTTACTTTATCCTGCTGATAGTAGCGATGCTAGTAAACCGCTTGTTCCCGGCCCTGGAATTGAATAGCATTGTGCTCGGCATCATGGGGCTTTACCTTTACCTGGCATTGCATCGGGTATACAAACAGCCATACTTGCGCACACTGCTGAGTATGATCCCTCTTAGCCTGATATACTTAATTACGCTCACATTGTTCTTGCTGGGCACTGTTGCCGTAAGCGTGCTGATGAGTTAACTTTCTTTACATTTATGACACCAACCACTACCTGGGGCAAACTGATCTCAAAGAAGCGTTTCGAAACAACAGATAAAAAGTATAGTACGGATGAATCAGTGCGGGGCGAGTTTCAGCGGGACTATGACCGGATCGTATTTTCTTCTGCTTTCAGGAGGCTGCAGAACAAGACACAGGTAATGCCCATGCCTGAAAGTGATTTTGTACACACCCGCCTTACTCACAGCCTGGAGGCTTCAGTTGTTGGTCGTTCGCTGGGTCGTATCGTGGGGAAAAGTATACTGGAGCGCCATCCACACCTTTCCATGGAAAAGAACATACAGGAAGCAGATTTCGGAGACATGGTGGCAGCGGCTTGTCTTGCTCATGACATTGGCAACCCTCCGTTCGGGCATTCTGGTGAAGACGCCATCTCTTCTTACTTTTTGAGTGACGAGGCACATCCCTATTTGCAAACTCTTTCTGAAGCCGAGAAAGCTGACTTACAGCGTTACGAAGGCAATGCTGCAGGTTTCAGGGTATTAACTTATACTTACCCAACTCATTGCAACCTGCTAGGTGGCCTAAGCCTTACTTACACTACACTTGCCACTTTCACTAAATACCCGAAAGAGTCGCTGCCTGTTGTTGACAGAACGAAAAATACAAGCGAGAAGAAGTATGGCTTCTTTCAGACGGAGAAAGACTGGTTTCAGAATATTGCAAAGGAGTTAGGGCTATTGAAGAAAGGAGAAGATGGAGAGGTATTTTACCATCGTCACCCACTGGCTTTCCTGGTAGAAGCTGCCGATGATATCTGCTATCGTATTATAGACTTTGAGGACGGACTTAAACTTGGCCTGGTACCCCAGGAAGAAGGGCTGAACCTGCTCCGCCAAATTCTTAACGATGACCCGGAGCGCAAATCAAGCCTCACGTTCTATGACTGGAAAGAAGAGATCGGTTATCTGCGGGCACGTATTATCGGGAAATTAATAGAAGAAACCACTGCTGTTTTCTTAGAACATGAACAGGAAATGTTGCAGGGTACTTATGACAAGCCTCTGATCAATGAACTGGCTTGCAAACCTGTGCTCGACCAGATAAAAGATTTATCTATCAGGCTGATCTATCAGAACCGCCCAGTATTAGAAATTGAGGCTGCAGGCTTTGAGGTTTTGGGAGGGTTGCTGGATGCAGGCATAAAAGCAGCCTTTAAACCAGACTCTAAGCACCACCGCAAATTGGCGGCACTCATTCCGCCACAATACATCAACCTGCCTGAGTCTGCAACGGCTTATGAGCGTATCATTCATATCACTGACTTTGTTACCAGCCTCACAGATCAGGCAGCTCTGGGCCTTTACCGCAAAATTAAGGGTATCGAATTACCGAAGATGTACTGAGCCGGCCACATGTTACAAAACGAGCTTAAAAGAGCCGACCTGCTGCTGCTGCTGTTTTACATCACTTATTGTGCAGCTATAATATTGAGGATAAATGTAGAGGCAACTGGATATACAACTATAGATTCTCACTATTATTTAGAAGCCGCACGCAGTTTTACCGATGGTGAGCAGTTCTTTATAAGAACACTTCACGGTCCGGACAAAAACACATTAGTTTATTTTACTGCCTGGCCTGTTGGTTACCCGGTCCTGATTGCAACAGCAGCCTGGCTTAGCAAGTTGAATTTATTCTGGGCCTCTAAGCTGGTTAATCTTCTTTTTGTTGGTTTAGGTTTTCTTCTGCTACGCAAAATCAATAGAAGCTATGCTTTTGTGCTGGCGTCTATGTACGGTGCCTTTACGTTCGTGGAAGTATATTCTTATACCTGGTCTGAGGCTGTATTTTTGTTCGGATGCCTGTGCCTGGTTGTAGTTCTTGAGAGAACATATACAATTGGTCGCATTGTATGGGCATACCTGTTATTGATTACAGCCGTATTTCTTTTCCTAACCAGGTATATTGGCATCTTTGCAGGGGCTTTGACTTTATCGTTAGCGCTCATCACATGGGCTGAGGAAAGGAAAAGACTTAGCAAACATCTATTTATAGCCTTCATTTTAAACGTACTATTCGTTTGGGCCTATGTGCTGCACAACTATATTATAGCAGGATATAATACTGATCTGCAACGTTTAGCAATTGATGCGGAAAATATACCGGCAACGGTATGGTTGACCGCAAAGGGATTATTGATCGAGCTATTCTTGATTAGAAAATATTACCTGCACGGGCAGATAGACCTGCTCACCTTGTCTACTACAGCTTTTCAAGTTCTTATTACAGGCTATGTGGTATATGCACTAAGGCACCAACGGGCTGTTGTTATGGCTACAATTAAAAAAAACCGGCTCTCGCATGTAGCTGTCAGAGTTGCTGCCGTGTACCTGCTTGTGCTCCTAACTCTCCGTAGCATCTCACCATTTGATGCTCCGGATTACAGATTGCTTTCCCCGGTTAGTATACTGCTACTTTTTGCTGTGTTATATTGCCTGGTTGAATTACCAGATGCTATAAAAGGAGCAAAGCGCGTCAAATACACGTTTTTTATATTTTTTACTGTGTCGCTGCTCTTGAACTTGCCTAAAGAGTTTATACTAACACACCTTAAACAGTTGTTTTAGCATATAACAGCCAGCGGCATATAAAACAGGCTTTCCCTGTTAGCTTAAATCTGCTCCTAATCCAGCAACGCATTCGTCTACAAAATCACTTGTTTCATCTGCACTCCTACCGTTTCTGCCGAAACGGCTGGACTGTTTTGACCATAAAATGGTATCTTCACAGAAGTTGAATTAAAGAAACTCTTGATTGAACACAGATTATAGCAAGGCTTTAAAGCCTTTTCATATTTCACAACCAAAAAGTTAAGCATGAAACGTAAGTTGTTTTTCTCCCTTTTGTGGTGTGCCGCCAGCTTTGCAGCAGTTGCACAAACGAAAGGAAATAAGATTGATTTCACGGAATACACACTCCCAAACGGACTGCACGTAATCCTGCATCAGGATAAATCCACACCCAATGTGGCGGTATCCGTGCTTTACCATGTGGGCTCTAAAAACGAAGTACAAGGTCGTTCTGGCTTCGCTCACTTTTTTGAACACCTTATGTTTGAAGGGACTGAGAATATTGACCGTGGCGAGTACAGCTCCCTTGTTCAGAAAGCGGGTGGCGCATTAAACGCCAACACCTCTTTCGATCGCACCTATTATTATGAGCTGCTGCCATCAAACCAGGTGGAGTTAGGCCTGTGGCTGGAGGCAGAGCGCATGAAACATGCTAAAATTGACCAGGTAGGCGTAGAAACTCAGCGTAAGGTAGTACAGGAGGAGAAGCGTGAACGCATTGACAACCAACCGTATGGTTCTATGGGTGAAAATGTGTTTGCTCTTGCTTATAAAGAACACCCTTATAAGACCATGCCAATCGGGTCTTTCAAAGACCTGAATGCAGCCAGCATTGATGAGTTCCGCGACTTCTATAAGACGTTCTACGTGCCAAATAATGCAACTCTCTCTATAGCCGGCGACATCAATATTGATGACACCAAGAAGATGATAGAGAAATACTTTAGCAGCATTCCAAAAGGCTCTAAAGAAATTCCTCGCCCAAGTATAAAAGAGCCAAAGCAAACAGAGGAGCGCCGTAAAACTGTTTATGATAACATTCAGTTGCCAGCTGTAATCCAGGCTTACCACATTCCGGCACAAGGCACTGAAGATTATTATGCACTTTCAATGCTTACTACGATGCTATCAGGAGGCGAGAGTGCCCGCCTGACTAAATCATTGGTGGATAAGCAGCAAAAAGCTGTTGCCGCCGGTTCTATCCCTTTCCCAACCGAAGATCCGGGCTTGTTCCTGACCTTTGCCATTGCCAATATGGGGGTAAATGTAGATGAACTTGAGAAAGCCATGAACGCTGAGATCGAACGTGTAAAAACAGAGCCCCTCTCTAACCGTGAGTTTCAGAAACTGCGCAACCAGGTAGAAAGCAACTTTGTGCAGCAGAACAGCACTGTGGCAGGCCGTGCCGAAAGCCTGGCTAACTATGCCGTTTACTTCGGAGATGCTAACCTGATCAATACAGAACTGCAGCGGTACATGAATGTGACAAAAGAAGATATAAAGCGCGTAGCGAATGAGTACTTAACTAAAAACAATCGCGTAGTACTGCATTATCTTCCAAAATCATCACAACCAGAATAGATAGTAGATTTTAGACACAAGCTTTAAGATACAGGTATTAGGTTAACTGAGTACGGTAATTAATATTTTTATCCTACAACATCTCTTACGCTTTAGTCTTACTTCTTGTATCCTTTAAGAAATAGCAATCATGATAAAGAAAATATATAGTACGGTAATTCTGGCGCTGGCCTTTGTTTATGTGGCGCCGGCCCAAACAAAACAAACTCCACCACCACCAGGACCTGCCCCAAAAATTGAACTGGGTGAATACGAGCACTTCACGCTCAAGAATGGTCTGAAGGTATACGTAGTAGAAAACCATAAACTGCCTGTGGTATCTATGTCGCTTGTTCTGGATAGAGACCCTATTCTGGAAAGTGATAAAGCAGGTTATGTACAAGCTGCCGGCCAGATGATGCGCACCGGTACCGAGAACAGAACTAAAGATCAGTTTGATGAGCAGGTAGACTTTATCGGGGCCGACCTTAGCTTTTCTTCCACTGGCTTCACGGCTTCTTCGCTAAAAAAACACCTGCCGACCCTTGTCGAGCTGACAACAGATGCGCTCCTGCACCCGAAGTTCACACAGGAGGAACTGGATAAGATCAAGAAGCAGATGAAGGCAAACCTGGCACAGTCAAAAGACAACCCGGAGGCAATTGCCAGTCGTACGCGAAACCTGGTGCTTTATGGCAAAGATCATCCTTACGGAGAAGTAATGACCGAGGAAACTGTGGACAACATTTCACTGCAGGACATCCAGAGCTATTATAACAGCTACTTTAAGCCAAACATCGGATATTTGGCAGTAGTTGGCGATGTAAAACCTAAAGAAATGAAAAAGCTTTTGAAAAAGGCTTTTGCTAAATGGGAAAAAGGCGAGGTGAAGGATAGAACGATTGACCTTCCTAAAGCACCTGAGAAAACCCAGGTAGTAGTAGTAGACCGCCCGAGCGCTGTACAAAGTGTGCTTACACTTACTAACCCTGCCGACCTGAAGCCAGGCGCTGAGGATGCTGTTGCAGCATCTCTGATGAACAATATTCTGGGTGGAGGTATGGACTCACGTCTTTTCCAAAATCTGCGCGAAACGCACGGCTATACTTATGGCGCCTACTCTTCTATCAACAACGACGAAGTACTTGGTCGCTTTAACGCATCGGCAAACGTTCGGAATGCGGTTACAGATAGCGCTGTGGTAGAGTTCATGAAAGAGTTGAACAAGATCCGCAACGAACGTGTGACTGACGAAGAATTACGCGATGCAAAAGCATACATTATGGGTAGCTATGGCCGTGGCCTCGAAAACCCTGCAACTGTAGCTGTTTACGCCATCAACACAGCCCGCTATGGCTTACCAGAAGATTACTACTCAAATTACCTGAAAAAAGTAGAAGCCGTAACAGCAGAGGATGTGCGACGCGTGGCACAAAAATACATTCACCCGGACAAGATGTATGTTATAGCTGTGGGTAATGCGTCTGATATAGCCGATAAGCTGCAGCAATTCGACAAAGATGATAATAGCATCAGTTACTACAGCACCACTGGTGAGAAAGTAGACCGTGCGGCTATGGGTGTTCCGGCAGGCGTAACAGCCGAGCAGGTGATTGCAGACTATATTAAAGCTATTGGAGGAAAGGCAAATATCGAGAAGTTGAAAGACGTAACTGTTACCAGCAATGCAACCATCCAAGGCATGCCGCTTACCATCATCCAGCAGCAGAAAGGCAACGAGAAATTTGCCGTGCAGGTGCTGATGAACAACAACCCGATGCAGCGCGTGATCATCAACGGTGACAAAGGCAAAGTAGAGGCTCCAATGCAAGGTGTTAAAAAAGATATGACAGCCGAAGAACTTAATGCTCAGAAACTGGATGCCAACATGTTCCCTACGCTACAGTATGACAAACTGGGTATCAAAACAGACCTGAAAGGTATGGATAAAGTGGATGGCAAGGATGCTTATGCTGTTGAAGTTGCTCTGCCAAACGGGCAAAAATCTACGCTTTACTTTGCAAAGGGATCCGGGTTACTGCTCAAAGAAGTTAAGAACCTGCAGTCGCCTCAAGGTGTGATCACGCAAACTAAGAATTACAGTAACTACAAAGAAGTGAATGGTGTGAAGTTCCCTTATATCACAGAAACCAGCGTTGGCCCTCAGGTAATCAAAGCTGAAGTACAGAATATCGAGGTTAACAAAGGACTCAACGACGAAACGTTTAAACTGTAATTATAATTTTATACTTTGATTGTGGAAGAGGCTATCCTAAAAAGTTAGCCTCTTTTTTATTTTTGTAAAGTCTAGATCGCTTACTCTGAAGTTAAATATCTTATCGTCTACTATTTTGTAGCTTTATACTTTAAATACATCAACGGAAACAAACTTTGAGCTTAAACTCACTTGCCATTGCCGATCTGCTTTCCTTCTCACAGGGGCTGCTGCTCGGGGTACTTTTTCTAAGCAACTCCAAAGGCAACCGACACGCCAATAATTTGCTCGGCCTTTTTCTGCTTTTATTTAACTTCGGTTCGCTTCACAGCTTTTTCCTAAACTCTGGATTAGTGAATCAGTATAACTGGCTTCTAGGGTTCCCGTCGCTGTTCCTGCTTTGGTTTGGGCCATTGCTGTACTTCTATTCTAAATCGCTTTCTATAAATAACTTTACCTGGAAACGCTCCTACAACTGGTGGTTTGTTCCTGCAGCAGTGGAACTTCTTGGCAACTTCATACTCCTGAGTTTAGGAACTGAGCAACTCTTTAAACTAGCTTATAATGAGTATTTCATCTGGGGAGCTGCATTACATAGCTTCGCCGCTAGTCTTTTCTCTATCTACTTTACGGTCCGTTCTCTGATCCTCATCAAGAGCTCCGCAAGTTTATCTGCTTTAAAACAGAAGTGGCTGAAGTATATCCTGTCTTACTTTATGGGGCGGTTTGTGTTCTGGTCGTTATACTTTGCCCTTGTACTTGCACAGGCTTCCCATGTAATAAAATACACACCCGAGGTTATCAGCCTTCTTACTCTCATGGATTTTATAGCTGTATTCGCAATCAGCATATTTAGTTTTAAGCACATGCATGAGATCCACACCAGTCAAAAAGAGGCTGCTTATATTTTAAGCCCTGAGCAGGAAACATTATACTTTAACAGTCTGCTGCGCCTGCTGCAGCAGGAGAGGTTATACCGCAAAAGCGACCTTAAGCTTAGTGAAGTAGCATCCTTACTACAAACTAATGTAAAGTATGTTTCGCAACTTATTAAGCTTCGCACAGGCCACAGTTTCACCAGCTTTATCAACACCTATCGGATAGATGAATTTAAGAACCGCATTCTGGATGAGCAGTTCCGGCACCTGACCATCATTGCCATAGCCGAAGAGTGCGGCTTCAACTCAAAAGCGACTTTTAACAGAGTGTTTAAAGAGATGGAAGGCATATCGCCAAAGGTATATCGTGAGAAACACACAAAACAGGTGTGTTAAAGGTATCACTTTCAGAAAACGGGCTATACTGGCTTCAAAAACAGCTTTTTTTTAGATCAGCACCTGTTATGTTTGTGTGATCATACTTCTTCATCACCTGATAAAACGTAAACATGAAAGGCTTCTGGTTATTGATTGCAGGCTTGCTTATACTTCCTGCCATCGCACTGGCACAACCCAATGACATCAAACTAAAAGGCACTGCCGTTGATGCTGCCAACCGTAACTCCATACCCTTTGCAAGTTTAGGCTTGAAAGGCGCAGACTTCGGCACCGTTAGCAACAGCAATGGCGAATTCGAGTTATCTGTAGCTGAAAAGCATGCCTCTGATACAGTAATAATTTCCATGGTAGGATATGTACCGTTACGGTATACTGTAAAAGAACTGTCTCAGCTGCTAGAAATCAATTCCCAAATAACGATGGTGGCTGCTACTTATACTTTAAATGAGGTAGAGGTAACAAGCAAGAAATTAAAAGCTGTAACGCTGGGTAATGAAGCTACTCCAGCCGGTGTCGGCATGACTCCGTTTAAATTCAGCAATTTAGGAAATGAGATTGGGCTGCTCTGCAAGGTAAAAGGCAAAACAACATACTTAGAAGCGTTTAACGTGGATATCTTCCTGAATGATTACGACACACTTTTCTTCAGGCTGAACATTTATACTTTAGACAACGGCTTGCCCAAGGATAACATCCTACACGCGCCTGTGTACCTCAAATTTACCGGAAAGAAAGGGAAGGCAAGTATAAACCTGCAGCCCTACAACATCATGGTAAACGAAGACTTTGTGGTTAGCCTGGAGTATGTCAAGAGGCTCCGCAAGGTGGATTTGACCAGAAAAGAGCAGTCTGGCTTATACTTTGGAGCCAAGAAAGCTTTCGGCGGCACTGTATTCACCCGAAGCGCCAGCCAGGCCGACTGGAATATAAGCAGTAGCGGCCTGTTTGCGCCTAAGATGGCGGTAGAGGTAAAAAGCCTTTAAATCAGCAATACTATAGGTAATCAAATTCAGAAGGCTCCCACCTTTTTAGGGTTAGTGTTCAAGAATAGCACTTTATAGATATAGCATGAACAAACTTAAAAAGACGGTAAAGTGGGTGCTGTATACCCTCCTTGTCGCAATGGTGGCATTCTTTTTCGAAAGAATGTGGGTGCTATACCTGCAGCGGGAGATTGCCCCACAAATAGCTGCGCACCTTGCCCCAGTAGGTTTTTCCGGCACCAGCAGTAATACAGCAGCTTTCCATGAAGTCTTAAATAAGATCGTGGATGATAAGTCTATCTTAGGTTTCGGAGAGGCGACGCACGGGACGGCAGAATTCGAGAGAGCCTTTGCCCAGATTTCTAAAAAGCTTATACGGGAAAAAGGTTTTAACGTGGTAGTGTTCGCGGAGATGAACTTTGCCGATACGTGGGCGCTCAACAACTACGTGCTGCACAGCCCGGAAGGTACCGAAGCAGGGATGCATACACCATACGCCTTCCTGCAGGAGGACAGGGTTAAGCTAATTGAATGGATACGCGCCTACAACAGTAATAAAAAGCCAAAAGAGAAAGTGTGGTTCCTTGGCGCAGATGTGAATTCGCCTAACGAGGCGGCTCGTAACGCACTGTTGTACTGTGAAGAAAACAACATCATCCTACCTAATGAAACGCGCGAGTCGCTGACTGCCATAAGTCAATTCCCGTTATACAGCGCATCCCAAAACATTCGCACAAGACTCTCTTTAGATGCTACCCTACAAAAAATAAAGCCGCTTTACAGGCTGGCACAGTCAAACAACTTACAACAGGACAGCCTTAACCTGAGGCAATTGTGGCTGCACCAAAGCATTACTAATCTGGAACATGCTCTTAGGTCTTACTTCGCTGCCAGCCACTCACAAGATTCATTCAGGGATTCTACTATGCACAACAACATAAAGTGGGTTCTAAAGCAAAGACCGGGGGCTAAAATGCTTGTGTACGCCCATAATGTTCATATCGCGAAGAAGGTTGGGTACAAAGATATTTCTCCTGGTATTGCTCGTCTGGGATGGCACCTCAACCAACATCATCAGGATAAGTATGCGGTGATCGGCACAGAAGCCTGGAAAGGGAGCTACATCTACTCTGAAAAGGAGGAGACTACCACCATTGCTGAAAAGATGGGTAAGATAGGTACAGCCATAGCCAAGGCAACAAATTCTCCTGCCGGCCTACTGCACCTGAATGCAACGCCAGCACTAACAGAGTTCTTTAACCGAAGTCACACCATCTCGATGGGTATTGCCTCCCCCACACCTATGTATTCTCGAACAGAAGCTTTAGCCGAAGCCTTTGACTGCATTTTTTACGTCAGGGAGTCCACCCCGCTTCAGGTAAGGAAGCTTTACGGTTTTAATATGGACCTGGAGCTGGACAAGGAAAAGCATCGGGATTTGCTGCGGGGCAACACCCTCATACTCTCCTTTGCAAGCTCCTACAGCACCTTAAACACTTACCAGAGCAAGAAAGGGGGTAGAAATGTCTGTTAACTATCTGAACGAGGATCAGGAACTAACACATTATGAGACAACACAACTGTTGCCGGATGGGAAACTTACAAAGAAGTTCTCCCTTCCAAGTGGCACGTCCTTTGTTCGGGTGCGTTTCACCGGACATAAAGTGAGAGACTTTTCTTTAAGTGACTTTACGATCAATAGCGTACCAGTACAGCCTCAAGATATTACATTACATGGGGAGCGCTACGTAAAGAATGATCAGACGGCAAATACGACTGGGCCTATACATGTAAGCCTTTTACAGTAAGGTAATGGAAAGCTTATAAGACGCTATAAAAAACGCAAAGAATTTCACCCTAAAAGCAAGAGCTCAACTTTACTAAAATCAGAGAAACATGATATTTAAAGCCTCGCTGGACGGAGTTGCCAAGGCATTCTCAACTGTCTATACTTTATTAATATTTGGTGTGATATTTTGGCAGGTCTTTATCTTCTTTGAAGTTCCGCAGTCAAACTCAGTTATTGCCTCGCTCTTTTTGCTGGGCATTCTGCTAGTTCCATATTGCTACCACCCCATAAATTACTGTATTCAAGCCGAGCGGGTCGTTATTAGAAGGCCGCTTAAAAACGTCGTTATTAGAAAAAGGGAAATAGAGCGTGTAAGAATGGTTGACAGGCATGAAATGAAAGGAACACTCCGCAGCTTCGGTGTTGCCGGCCTCTATGGCTATTTCGGAAAATTCTCTAATTTAGAGATAGGGAGCATGCTATGGTATGCCACTCAAAAAAGGAACTATGTCCTTATTCAAACAAGAGATAATAAACATTACATACTTACACCTGATCAACCTGAAGACTTCATACAGCAGCTGAAATTGTCATATACAACACCTAATAACGCCTAAAGTACATTCTTAGCTATGTAACTATTAAAACAA
Source organism: Pontibacter sp. MBLB2868 (assembly GCF_051904785.1). Classification (NCBI taxonomy): domain Bacteria; kingdom Pseudomonadati; phylum Bacteroidota; class Cytophagia; order Cytophagales; family Hymenobacteraceae; genus Pontibacter; species Pontibacter sp. MBLB2868. The sequence continues at coordinate 3,787,031 of NZ_CP196710.1, forward strand.
CTCCCCTGCACCGGCTGCTCATACTTCTTTTAGAACTCTAAGTTTGAAATGTAAACTTCATTAAGCTGCTGCACCAACTACACTTATCTAAACAAAAAGCGGCTGACTCAGGAATGGGTCAGCCGCTTTTTTTAAGTTTAATCCGCACTTAAGTATAAATTACAATTATTTAGCCTTACCCGATTGTTTGCTTAGATACTGCTGCGGCACCTGAATGATAGTCATGTTATGCACCTCGTCATAACGCTCATTCACGAAGCCTTCGTTTGGCTGGTCGTAGTTTGCCACAATCAGTTTATCGCCCACCAGCAGCGGCTCGCAAGGCTGATCCATTTTGCCATCTATACCGGTAGTATTTCCGTTTTGGGCCAGCACACTTACTTTGCCATCAGGCGTTACAATATTGATCGCGTTCTTCTGAGAGTTGGCAATGTATAGGTTGTCCGTTGCCTTATCAATATAAATACCGTCGCAGCAGGCAATGGTGCCGTAGGGCAAGAACACGTCTTTTGATTTGATGGAGCCATCCTGGTTAAACGTGATCTTAAACACGCGCCCGTCACTGAACATACCTACAAACATGTTGCCTTTGCTGTCGAAGTCCATGCCATCTGCCCCAAAAGCTTTACCATTTGGCTGCTCTATCGCTCTGAACGTCGTCAGCAGATGTTTCTCCTTCATGGAGGGCTGTATCATTACAGAATCTTTGGTCATCTCCTGCAGGGCAACCCGAAATACGCCACTGGTCTTTGCTGTATCAGAGGTGCTCCATTTAGTATCTGTAATGTATAAGTTGTTGTTATGCCAGCGCACCGCATTAGGATGTTTCAGCCCCTTCACCACTACATCAACACCTGTAGGTTGGCCATCCTTCATGTTCAATCGCAGGATGCGTGAGCTAAAGTTCTTATCGTAGTAGTACTGGTTATCTGCAATGTACAGGTTGCCATCGGGGCCAAAGGCCAGCCCCATGGGACCTACTTTTTTCGTTTTGTCGCTCACGGGCAGGTTATACAACACACTCCATTGATAGTCAGAAGATATTTTGAGCAGTGTTCCAGGGTACTTCGGGTTACTAAAGTTAGGGCTTGACACATACATATTACCGGACTCGTCTTTCTCCATTCCATCCGGCTGCGAAACGAAATCAGGGAACAGAAACAGCAGGTGCTGCTCGCCTGGTTTTAAATTTGTTCCAGGCTTATAAGCCCCTTGCTGCGTTTGCTGCTGTGCTCCGGCAGTAAGACAACAAAGTGTTAAAAGTGTAAGACTCATTAAGTATTTCATAGCTTAGATAGTTGTTTGGTTATAAAACGGTAAAAATAAAAACACACTGATTACCAATATGTTTACGCAATTCAGGGTTTATTAACTTTGTACTGAAGCAACGCTTTTCGCCTCATCAAAATAACTCCCCCTGCACCGGCTGCACATACTTCTTGGGAGGCTTAAGGTCAAAACCGCATACTTTGTTCAGCTGCTGCACCAGGTATGTTTCCAGCTCAGGAGCAAGGGTATTATCAGGCTCGTGCACGAAGAAGTACAGTTGTTTTAGCCCTTTTTCAAACCACGTTTTCAGGCGCTCGACCCAGTCATCTATGCGGGTATAATCCGTCGGGTGCAGGCCATTGCCCACAAACCGGATCATGGCAGAAGGCGTGGTGAGGCGCATGTGCAGCACATCGCGACGGCCGGCCACATCGGTCAGTACTGTTCCTGCTTTGTACTTCTCCAGCACCTCAAAAAGCTCCTGACTCGCTACATTATCCACAAACCAATCAGGGTGACGCAGTTCTACAGTAACAGGTATACTCTCAGGTATAAACTGAAGGAAAGCCTCCAGATCAGGGAGCTGACCTGGCCCGAAGTATGGGGGCAACTGCAGGAAAGAACTTCCCAGTTTCTCCTCCAATCCGGCAATAGACTCACAAAAGGCAGCCGTTACATCTTGTGTGCTTCGCAGAGCCGCTTCATGGCTGATGAGCTGCGGAAACTTAGGGCAGAATTTAAAACCGCGTGGTACCATATTCCGCCAGCGGTCAATGGTGTCGGGGCTGGGAATATGATAGTGGGTACTGTTGAGTTCAATGGTATTAAACTGCTTGCCATACCATAACAGCGACTCTTTCTCTGGCATCCGGGCAGGGTAGTATTTCCCAACCCAAGCCTTGTTCACCCACACCGGGAGGCCCACATATACCTGGGGCTTCATATAACTCCCGGAACGCTCTAAAAGAGGCAAGGTATCCGGATGGTCGGGGGGCAGCGCAAAATCAATTTTGCTTATGTCTTGGAGCTTTCCGAAATCCATAGTTTATATATCTTAAGTTAATACGAACCTGCTGTAGTCAAGTCGCAAAAAGTGATGACTTCTTCAGGCAACACATTATCAAACAACTGTAAAAAAAGCTGTGAACTCACTCAAAAATCTCTTGACGATAAAATTTTTTTTAACTATTTTTTATAGTGTATTTTCTATACTCAACCCTCAAAAAAATCAAGCTATACAAGCCGCAAACAAACATTTTTGCATTATCTGACTTATAGCGATTTTACTCGTCACACCCGTATCCCCCTACACTCAAGACACAATAATCGCGTAAAAGGCCTCGTTTGCAAAATATTCCGTAACTTTGCGGCTTCATCAACTTTTTAATGATATGATAAATAATAGAAAGTGCTACCTGCTAACAGTAATCATTCTTCTATTTATTGGCATTCATCAACCAATTTTTGCACAAACTCAGGACACCCAAACAGGTGAAGCATCGTGGTACGGCAGTCGTTACCACGGCAGAAAAACCAGCAGTGGCGAGCGTTACAATAAGAACGACATGACCGCCGCACACAAAACACTTCCTTTCGGCACGAAGGTTAAAGTTACCAACCTCGACAACAATGAATCTGTAATTGTTCGCATCAACGACAGAGGTCCTTTTGTAGGAGATCGCATCATTGATGTTTCCGAGGCCGCTGCACGAAAAATTCACATCCGCGCCCAGGGTGTTGGCAATGTGAAGATAGAAGTGCTGGAATCAAGTGCTGAACTTGCTTCAGCCCAATAATCTTTTTTAAGGTTAATTATTTGCTGATAACAGAATCCGTAGAAATTAAGCAACAGGTTCTGCTCAGCAAAAAGCAAAGGCACTTTTATTAGCCTTTGCTCTTTCCCAGAGTTTATTACTATTAGATAGAGCGCGAAGCCTGTAGAGGCTTTGCGCTTTTGTTTTTTCGAAGTATTACGTTTGTAGAAGGCTTCCCCTTGTTCATCTGTAAAATCCTTAGCTTGAGCGTAAAGTCAGTGGTTATACTTTGATGTGCAGAAAAGAATTGCTATAATTAGCTACCTAAACTCATCAAACTTTAACCTAACCTTACCTAACCTTGAAAAGACGAAGCTTTCTTGAATTGTCTGCATTGGGATTTGGAGGGCTAATGCTGCCTTCTATTCCCGTGTTTGGTAATATCATATCGCCAGAACGAGCACTTGAAACTGTTGATGTCGCCTTGAAAAAGCGACTTGCCGATGTTGCCTTGAACACGGCCAAATCCAAGGGTGCTAACTATGCGGATGTGCGCATTGGCCGCTACCTGCAGCAGTACATTTTCACCCGCGAAAAGCAGGTACAGAACATTGTGAACGCCGAATCATTTGGTGTAGGTGTGCGTGTGCTGGCTAACGGCACATGGGGCTTTGCCGCCACCTCTGACGTATCTGATAAAGGTGTTGCCAAAGCGGCTGAGCAGGCCGTGGCCATTGCCAAGGCAAACGCTAAACTACAGAAAGAACCGGTTCAACTGGCACCTGTGCCAGGCTATGGCGAAGTAAGCTGGAAAACCCCTATCGAGAAAAATGCCTTTGAAGTACCTGTGGGAGAGAAAGCCGACCTGCTTTTAGCGGCCAACGCTGCCGCCCTGGATAACGGTGCCAACTTCGTGAACTCTGCCCTGTTCCAGGTAAACGAACAGAAATACTTTGCCTCTACAGAGGGCTCCTATATCGATCAGGATATTCATCGTATCTGGCCGAACTTTACCGTTACAGCCGTAGACAAAGCATCTGGCAAGTTCAGAACCCGTGAAGCCCTTAGTGCACCAATGGGCATGGGTTATGAGTACATGATCCCGAAGGCATCTGAAAAAATAAAAGGACCACAAGGTACTGGCATGATGGGGTATCGTTATGCTTATGACATGCTGGAAGATGCCACACTGGCTGCCAAGCAAGCCAATGAAAAGCTGACAGCCAAATCTGTTCAGGCTGGCAAGTATGACCTGGTGCTGGACCCGAATCACCTTGGCCTGACAATTCATGAGTCTGTTGGCCACCCGCTGGAACTTGACCGTGTGCTGGGCTACGAAGCGAACTACGCTGGCACCTCCTTCGCTACATTAGATAAATGGAAGTCGAAGAACTTCAAGTATGGTTCTGATAAGGTGAACATATTCGCGGATAAAACTCAAAAGGGCTCCTTAGGCCTGGTGGGCTGGGACGACGAAGGCGTGAAGACCAAGCAATGGGACCTGATCAAAGATGGCGTTCTTGTAAATTACGAGGCTATCCGTGATCAGGCACATATTATCGGAGAAAAAGAGTCACATGGCTGCTGCTATGCCGATAACTGGAGTTCTGTTCAGTTCCAGCGCATGCCAAACGTATCGCTGGCACCGGGTAAGGAGAAGATGAATGTGGATCAGTTGATAAGTGGTGTGGATAAAGGCATTTATATTGCCGGCCGCGGTTCTTACTCCATTGACCAGCAGCGCTACAACTTCCAGTTTGGTGGTACTACTTTCCATGAGATCAAGAATGGTAAAATTGTTGGTCCATTAGAAGACGTAGCCTACCAGAGCAACACCCAGGAATTCTGGAACTCCTGCGCCGGCTCTTGTGATGAGAGCGATTACCGTTTGTTCGGTTCGTTCTTCGATGGCAAAGGGCAGCCGAGCCAGATCAGCGCTGTATCGCATGGCTCTGCCCACACCCGCTTCAACGGTGTGAACGTGATCAACACAGCCCGCAAAATCTAGTCTATCACCTTCTAAAGAGCATTAATTAAAATGGCAATATTAAGCAAAGAAGAGGCACAGGCGATTCTAAAAAAAGCGCTTAGCTATTCGAAAGCTGATGAGTGCGAAATTACACTCAACGGCAACCAGGGTGGCAACATCCGTTATGCCCGTAATGAAGTTTCTACCAGCGGAGCCGAAGAAAACGTTTCTATGGCTGTGGAGTCACGCTTTGGAAAACGCTCTGGCGTGGCAACTATTAATGAATTTGACGACAAATCGTTAGAGAAAGTAATCCGACGTTCTGAAGAGACGGCACGCCTGGCCCCGGAAAGCCCTGAGTATATCGAGCTGCTAGGTCCACAGAAATACATTACCACCAAAGCTTATTTTGATTCCACGGCCAACATAGATCCTGCGTACAGAGCTGATGCTGCAGCAAAAAGCATCAAAGCCGCTGCTGATAAAGGGCTGACTGCCGCAGGCTTCCTGGAGCACTACACGAACTTTACGGCCAAAATGAACAACAAAGGCCTTTTTGTTTATCATCCATCCTCCTCAGTTGATTTCTCTGTAACGATGCGTACCGAGGATGGAACTGGCTCTGGTTATGTGACGCAGGATTTTTCGGATGTAAGTAAGCTGGATACTGGGAAAGCCTCACAGATAGCTGCCGATAAAGCGGCTAACTCCAGAAACGCCAGAGCGCTGGAACCGGGCAAGTATACGGTTATTCTGGAGCCTGCTGCTTCTATTGACCTTTTGCGCAACATGTTCAGCAACATGGATCAGCGTGCTGCCGAAGAAGGCCGCAGTTTCCTGAGCAAACCAGGCGGAAAAACAAAGGTAGGCGAGAAACTGGTAGATGAGCGTATAACGGTGTACTCTGACCCTTCAAACCCCGACGTTCCAACAGCCCCGTTTGCTGGCGATGGTCGTCCGCAGGAAAAAGTGACCTGGATTGATAAAGGTGTAGTAAAGAACCTGTACAACACCCGCTACTGGGCCTCTAATAAGGGCTCTGCCTCTATTCCGCCTCCAGGTAACACTATTATGGAGGGTGGCAACATGACCCTGGAAGAAATGATCAAGAGCACCAAGCGCGGTATACTGGTAACACGCCTGTGGTACATCCGAACTGTTGATCCGCAAACGCTGCTCTACACCGGCCTTACCCGCGATGGTACGTTCTACATCGAAAACGGCAAGATCATGTACCCGGTAAAGAACTTCCGCTTCAACGAGAGCCCGGTGATCATGCTCAACAACCTGGAAGCTCTGGGTAAGCCGCAACGCATTAATGGCAGCCTGGTGCCGCCGATGAAGATACGTGACTTTACATTTACAAGCTTATCGGATGCAGTGTAAAAGCTGCTGATCTATACTTTGGATGCCGTATGCAGCTTGCTGTGTGCGGCATTCATTTTCATACGTTAGTTATCAGTACCCACCCCTAACCCCTCCGAGGAGGGGAATATTTATTTGAGAAAATTCCCCTCCTCGGAGGGGTTAGGGGTGGGTCAAATTTTAGAAGTTAAACTCCTATCGTGCAACCCTTCACTTTTGTGCGCCTGCAATACCGCTCTGGCAACTGGGATACCGACCCGCGTATGCCAAGCAACCTGCTGCACTCGCTTATCCAGTATACCACGGTACCGGTAAGCGAGCAGGAGAAGGTCGTGTCGTTGGAGAGTGCGGAGCTTTTCAAGTACCCCTTCAGCTACCTGAGCGGGCACAAGCTGGTGCAGTTTAACCAGAAGGAGCGGCAGAACTTTGAGACCTACGTGAAGAACGGTGGCTTTGTGTTCGTGGACGATTGCAACCACGACATCGATGGCCTTTTTGCAAGATCTTTTGAAGAGCAGATGCGGCAGATATTCGGAGCAAATGCACTGAAGAAGATCCCGAACAACCACAAAATCTACCGCAGCTTCTTCACGTTTGAAGAAGGGCCACCCACCACTAGTTTCGAGCTCAATGGCTGGGGCGACGACCTGGTGCACGACTACCTAAAGGCGATAGAAGTAAACGGCCGCATAGCCGTGCTCTACAGCAACAAAGACTACGGCTGCGAATGGGATTACGACTTTAGAAACAAGCGTTGGCTGGCCGAGGATAATACGAAGTTTGGAATAAATATAATAATGTATGCACTTACCAGTTAGTACATAGTAATTACTTAATATTATCCATAACGCTATAACCAAAACTATGAAACTAAAATCGCTTCTACTTCTCCTGCTTTTAGTAGTTGTTAACACATCCTTTGGTCAGTCTCAGAAAATAGACAACGCCACAGCCTTCACAAAACTATATGGTTACGTCAGGTACTTCCACCCTAGCGATGAAGCCGCAGCAGTGGACTGGAACCGGTTTGCTATTTACGGCCAGCAGCAAGTGGCAAATTGCCAAACACCCCAGGAACTGCAAAAGACACTAACGGCACTTTTTCAGCCCATTGCACCAACAGTTAAAGTATACCTGGAGGGGGATGATGTGAAGTTCAACGCAAAAGAACTTACGCCATCAAAAGTTAAGAAGTATAAAACAGTAGCATGGCAGCATCAAGGCCTTGGCATGGGCGATAAACGAAGTCCTTATAAAAGCACCCGCACCAACAGAGCTATTACTTATAAAACTGCCACAGCTAAGTTCGGGTCTGCAGCCACAACAATAGACGCTACCAATTATATAGGCAAAGAATTTGTGTACAAGGCTAAAGTAAAGTTGGCAGAAGGCCCAGGAACAGGGCATTTGTGGGCTCGTGTAGATAACTCCAATAGCAAATCGATCTTTTTTGACAACATGAGCGACCGCCCAATTAAGTCAGAAACTTGGGCATACTATGAGATAAAGGGCAAGATAGGTTCAGATGCCAAACAATTGCACATCGGCGCCTTCATTATAGGCTCAGGTGAGGTTAACCTGGATGATGTAAGCCTGCAAATTAATGACAATGGCACCTGGAAAGAAGTATATGCAGAGCAGTTTAATAACCAGAAAGTTGGTGAAACGTCCAGGTCTTTCAGCAACGACCGCGCTAATAACAAGCCTTCACCTGGTTACCTTTTTACCATCACACAAAATACAGGCAGCGAAGAAAACAAGTGGTACTCTATCAAAAGTGAAAAGGCAGCAGAAAAGCAGAAAAAGCCCGAACTCCTGTATCAGGCATACCCGAAAGTAGGCGAGTACACTACAAAAACAATCGGAGGTGGCCTGAAAGCTGTTGTCCCGTTAGCGCTTTACGGCACCAAAAACCAAACATACCCTGCTGCAGACAAGGCATCGCTAGAGGAGCTTAAGAGCAACCTGGAAGCAATCCCAGCGCAAGAAATTGTCGGAGCTGATCTATACACCCGGTTAGGAAACATTACCATCGCCTGGAATGTCTTTCAGCACTTCTATCCATACTTTAATGTAGCTCAAACAGATTGGGGCCAAGACCTGCGCGACGCTCTTGCCAGAGCCTACACAGACAAAACAGCGGTTGATTTTCAGGGGAACCTGCAGCAGCTTATCGCCAAACTAAAAGACGGCCATATACGTGTAGCCGCCGGCGAAAGCAATGCAACATATCAACCACCAATCGAGTGGGAATGGATAGAAGGCAAGCTTGTAATTACCGATGTGCTTGACGCATCAACACCGCTTAACAAAGGTGATATAGTTACAGGTATAAACGGCATATCGGCAGAAGCCTACTTTGCGGAGGTAAATAAGTATATCTCAGCAGCCACCAAAGGCTGGCTTAACTACAGAGCCAAGACAGAATCGCTGCTAGGTGAAGAGGGTACAGAAATGAATTTTACTATTTTAAAGCCTGATAACTCCACATCAGAGCTACGGCTCAAGCGATCACTCTCCAGAATGAAGATTGTTAGTGCTTTACCGCAGTCAGATAACATCAAAGAATTGGCAGATGGCATCATGTACATCAACCTAGATGTAACGCCCATGGAAGAAATTGAAAAAGCAATGCCACAGTTGCAGCAAAGCAAGACTATTATCTGCGATTTGCGGGGGTATCCTAAGGGTAACCATGAGTTTATCCAGTACCTGTTGCCTTCGGCCGATACATCCAGGCAATGGATGCAGACGCCGCAAATAATTTATCCTGATCAGGAAAGGCTGGTTGGCTACAAAAAATCAAGCTGGTTAATGAGACCCAAGAGACCACAGCTAACTGCTCAGATCATCTTTCTGATAGACGGACGCGCCATTAGTTATGCCGAAAGCTACATGAGCTTTATTGAACACTATAAACTGGCCACCATTGTAGGTCAGCCAACGGCAGGCACCAACGGCAACGTAAACCCTTTTACATTACCCGGCGGCTACTACATCTCCTGGACTGGCATGAAAGTACAGAAACATGACGGTTCGCAGCATCACGGAATAGGTATACTACCAAATGTTTATGTAGAGAAAACGATTCAAGGCATACGCGAAGGACGTGATGAGTTTTTAGAAAAAGCGATGGAGATAGCGACTAAAGCACTTTAAAACACCAGACGCTCACAGCGAGCGAAACTCCTGTGAGCGTCTTAACCAATTACCATAGTCATCACAAAGTATAAAATGACTGAAAAAGACATACACCACCTGCTGGGCAAACTACCACAGCTAAAGCAGGAGATACAGAAAATAATCGTAGGCCAGGAAGAGGTGCTCGACGAGGTACTGATCACGATGATGGCTGGTGGGCATGGTTTGCTGGAAGGCGTGCCAGGCCTGGCTAAAACCTTGTTGGTGCGCACCCTCAGCAATGCCATGGATTTAGGTTTCCGGAGGATACAGTTTACCCCGGATCTTATGCCGACTGACATACTAGGCACTGAAGTGTTGGAGGAAGACCATGCCACTGGCAAGCGCTTTTTTAAGTTTAACGAAGGACCGATTTTCTCAAACATAGTATTGGCCGATGAGATAAACCGTACGCCACCCAAAACGCAGGCCGCCTTACTGGAGGCCATGCAGGAGCACGAGGTAACCTATGCCGGAAAAACGTACTTTCTGCCGAAACCCTTTTTCCTGCTGGCTACCCAAAACCCGATAGAGCAGGCCGGAACTTACCCGTTGCCTGAGGCGCAGCTGGACCGTTTCCTGCTATTCATCAAAATAAAGTACCCAAGTGAGCAGGAGGAGCTAAACATACTATCCAGCACTACCGGCACGCGGCAGGCGCAGGTGCAGCCCATACTTAGCGGCGAAGAGGTAATGCTGCTGCGGCAATTGGTGCGCGAGGTAAGCATCAGCGACGAGCTTTTGGGCTTTGTAAACCAGATCGTACGCGCCACCCGCCCCGACAGCACACCTATTGATTTTATAAAGCAGTATTGCCGTTGGGGAGCCGGACCTCGCGCCGGGCAGGCACTTATACTTACCTCCAAGGCCAGAGCTTTGCTGCACGGCCGCTTCGCTGTAACTGTGGATGATATCAAAACCATGGCTTACCCGGTGCTGCGCCACAGAATACTGGTAAACTTTACGGCAGAGGCAGAGCGTGTAACGCCAGACAGGGTAGTAGATGAACTGCTGCAAAGTATAAAGTTGCCGAAAGAGGTGTTGGTTTAATGGCGCGAGCGTCCTCGCTCGTGACTAACTATAGCAGGGGCCTCTGGCCCAGTTTGTTCTGCACAAAGTGGCCAGAGGCCACACGATAATAAACACGAGCGAGGACGCTCGCGCTATAAAAGTAGAAACAGATGGAAGAGACGGATATTATAAAGCTGACGGAAACAGGAACCAACCTCCTGCGGAAGATGCTGGGAGAGCGCATCTGCTATTTCTTTACAGATACGATAAAGGTAGAAGCGTCCGGCAGCAAAGTGCTGTACTGGGCACCGGAGTTCGCCATCGGCCTGAAAACCAACCGGGGGGACCAGAGCTTCATCAACATCAGCGCCGACTACAAGCTTTCTCCCAGATCCTCGACAACCTACTATGGCTTCGAGATAGAGGAAAGCAAAGTGCCGCTTCGCAAAGAAAAACTACTGCAGTCGGGGCTTTGCTCCGAGATAAAGGTGCTGTCGTCGCAGGTGCTGATGCTGGAGATCTACCAGGACTGGAACCAGGAGTTTGACGAAGCCATCCACTACGACGCCGCCATCGTGCTCTACACCGACACCCAAAAATACATGCTCAAAGTACGTGAGGAGTTAATTGGCGGAGTAGATATTATACTTGATGAGGCTACTATTGAAGCGGAACTGGTGGATTTAAAGTTGCGGCAGAGTTTGGTGTAGGTTTTATGAAGTATAGCAATCCATATAAGATGTTTAGAAATCAAACAAACCTGTACATTTTTCTGACAGTAGTGATTTTGCTTCTAATTGTTACTTCTTTTCATTATCTAACAAACTACACTGTCTTTTGGAGCCAGCCTGCTGTAAAGAAAATCACCCAAATAGACAGCACAACGTTTGAGCTACTCGATTATCAACAGAGTCCAGATAGGTGTTGGCATGGACATGAAAACGAAAACCTTTATCTTTTTTACGCTAGCACAACTGACAGAAAAGCCATTGTTCAGTTTTTAGAGGACTTTAAACCTTCAAACAACTGCCATACATTGCTATTTTTTCAACGAGATAAAATGATTGAAGAGAATTGGAAGGAAGCGGTATACTTAAAGTCACCTAACATTGTATTACCTGCGCATGCTTTTGCCTTTAGCTTTCTTGAGCAAGGCAAATATAGTTTAACTGATCTTGCGAATGGAAAACCGAATGGAAAGTTTACAATCTATCATCCAAATAAAAAGCTTTTTATTGAAGCGGATTATGTAAAGGGTATTGCTGAAGGAAAGAGAATAGTTTACCATGCTAATTACATAGTAGAGCAAGTGTGGCAGAATAACGAGTTAGTTTCAATAGATACAATCAGATAATCCTATCCATCCCATTAATCCATAAATCCTGATCCAACCTTGACCACCCACAAATTCATCGATCCGAAAGTATTGGCTACCATAAAAGATCTGCCGCTGCTGGCTAAAACGGTGGTGGAGGGCTTTTTGGCGGGGCAGAACCAGAGTGTGCGGCGTGGGGCGGGGCTGGAGTTTAGCCAATACCGCAGCTACCAACCCGGCGACGATCTGCGTCAGCTCGACTGGAAAATGTTTGCCCGTTCCGACCGCTATTACATCCGTGAGGCCGAAGTAGACACCAACATCACGGTGCGGTTTATACTGGACGGCAGCGCCTCGATGGCACATGAGGATGTGAACGGCATCAGCAAAATAGCATATGCACGGTTTCTGGTGGCTTCGCTGGCTTACCTGGCCACCACACAGGGCGATGCCGTGGGTTTGTATGTAATGCACGAGAACCAGCTTATCAACCTGACGCCGCGCTCCGATAACATGCACCTGCAGCGTTTCTGGCATCAACTGGCAGAAGTAAAACCGCAGGGTAAATTCCCGGATGCACAAACAGCTGCGAACCTGTTTGCCGACAGGCGGCAGAAAGAGCTGACTGTTTTCCTGACGGATCTGTATGAGCATGAAAACGAAATAAAGGACCTGCTTTACAAGTTGGGGGCACAGCGGCACGAACTGCTCTTGTGCCATCTGATGAGCCGGAACGAACTGGATTTCTCCTATAGCGGCACCCTCACCTTCGAAGATCTGGAGACAGGGCAAACGCTGCAGGTAAGCACCGCAGAGCAGCGCAAAGCCTATCTGGAAAAACAAGCGGAATGGCTGCAGGAAACAGAAAAAGATATGCGCGACCACCAGATCGCCTACGACCGTTTTGTAACCGACGAGCCGCTGGACAAAGCGCTCCGCACCTTCCTGCAGAAGCGACTACTGTATGGATAATGTGCTATTATATGAATATCTTGTGTCTTACATCCTGATACTGACGTCTGTTTAAAAACCATGAAAGATAACTTCTCCGGCCACGCAGCTGACTATGCAACCTACAGGCCCACGTATCCGCATGAGCTGATTGCGCACCTGGTGTCTCTGGCTCCTGCGCATCACCTGGCCTGGGACTGCGCTACAGGCAACGGGCAGGTAGCTGTCATGCTGGCCGAATTCTTTGCAGAAGTCGTTGCAACTGACATCAGTGAGCAGCAGCTGCAAAACGCGGTGCAGGCGCCTAACATCCGTTACCTGGCAGAGCCTGCGGAGCACACGTCTTTGCCTGCCGCATCTGTAGACCTGGTTGTGGTGGCGCAGGCGGTGCATTGGTTTGAGTTCGGCTTGTTTTACCAGGAAGTGAAGCGTGTTGTAAGACCGGAAGGTGTGGTTGCCCTCATCGGCTATGGCCTGATCAGAATAAATCCAGCTATAGACGAAGTGATCATGAAACTGTACGATGGGATTCTGAATAGCTACTGGGACCCGGAGCGGCGCTACATCGACGAAGAGTACAGAACCATTCCTTTTCCTTTTGTGGAGTTGGAGGTGCCTCAGTTCAGTATAAACGCCACCTGGACGTTTGGGCAGCTTGTTGGTTACCTGAATACCTGGTCGGCGGTGAAGCATTACGAACGGGAGCATTCTGAAAATCCGGTTGCCATGATAGAACAGGAGTTGCTTGAGGCCTGGGGAAATGCACAGCAAAAAGAAGTAGTATTTGACATTATCGCCCGGGTAGGCAAAGTATAGATCAGTTATTTAAAACTCAGTAATTCAGACTTGACTTTCCTCGCACCATATTGGCTTTTTGCAGCGTCGGCTATACTTGTCCCGATCGCCATTCACCTCTGGAACAAGCGGCAGGGGAAGACGGTGAAGGTGGGCAGTCTGCGCTGGCTGGAGGCCTCGGCAAGCACGCGCTGGAGCAGCATCAAGCTGAACGATGTATGGCTGCTACTGCTGCGTTGCCTTATACTTATATTGCTGGCCGTGGCACTGGCACAGCCGGTTTTGGTACACCAGCCACAACAATCCGAGGCAAAGAAAGCCATCTACGTGGGGCAGGAACTACTCTATACTTCTGCCCTGCAACCTATAAAGCCTGCCATAGACTCGCTTCTGCAACGGGGCTATTCACTGTATGCATATACTGCCGATTTCAGGCAGATAACACCGGAAGCGTGGCAGCAGATCAGTAACCGAACCACAGACACAACCTTGAACTTTAGCGCAAACTACTGGGGCCTGCTGCCTGCACTTTCGGAGAAGTATGATCAGCCGCAGGATAGCGTCTGGCTCTTCACATCGGATCAGCAGCGCTACTTTACCAGTGACCGCCCGGAGAACCTGCCGGAAAACATATACTGGATACCTATTGCCACCAAAGCCACGGCTACCTGGCTGCAGGCAGCCGTGCAAACCTCTCCAGATAGCCTGCTGCTGATCACCGGGCACAGCACCCGCGACGGCATTACATATAACCGCCACAGTATAGGCAAAGCCACACTAAGCCTGAACCTGCCGGGTAAGCAGGTGCTGCAGCTGCAAAGGCAAAACGATTCGCTGCAGGCCGTTGTAGGCAATACTATTAGCAAAGTGCAGGTGCAAAAAGAGCCGTTGCAGATTGCCATACTTCCGGACGAAGCCCATAAGCAGGAAGCGCGCTACCTGAAAGCAGCCATACAGGCGATCAGTAACTATACCCAACTCACGATCCACCTAAAAACCGATACAGCCGCCGCTGATTGGGTATTCTGGCTGCGCAACGCCAAAGTACCTGTAAGCCTGGAGAAGCAAGTAAAGCAGGGGCTGAAGCTATGGGTGCAGCAGGGCGCTGAGCCAACAAAGTTGAACACAAGTATAGCCGGCGCTGCCGGTACAGCCATTAAGGTTCATCAAGTCAGTGCGGCAAACCAGCAAAGTAGTAAAGCTGCTGCGCTATGGACAGCTGCCAACAGTCAACCCATACTTTCCTGGCAGCCAATGGGCCTGGGCAGAATTTATACTTTCAGGAGCGGCTTTAGTCCGGCCTGGAGCGAGTTGGGGCGAAGCGCACAACTGCCGGACTTGTTACTGCCGCTACTACTACCAACCCCGGCAGCAACCTATGACCTGCGGGCACTGGACGAGCAGCAACTGATGCCCAACCAAAGAACTGAAGTAGCAACCGCAGAGGCCTCTAAAACGCAGCGGGAGCCTCTTGTACCCTGGGTAGTGTTGGTGGCGATTATATTATTTTTGATGGAGCGGTTTATCGTAAGCCGACGCAGTAAAGTACAGTCATGAGCCAGTTAGAAAGCATCCATATCCTTCAGCGCATTCGCAGGCAGTACGTGCAGGCGAAGATGTGGCTGTATGCGCTTCAGGCTTTGGCAGCTATACTTTTGGGCACAGCTATACTTTGGCGCTGGCAATGGGAAGTGCCCCTGCTGGTTGTCACGGCGCTGGCGATTATGCTTTGCGGCATTTTATACTTTGCCCTTGCCTGGAAAAGCACTTATAAAACTGATCTGCAACAGGTGGCACGGCACCTGAACAGGCAGTATCCCCAACTGGAAGAAAGTACCGCCCTGTTGCTTCACGAACCCCGGAACCTGCTGGAGCGACTGCAGCAAAAGAAAATAGCAACTATACTTCAGGAACTTCATCCGGAGCAGCAGAAAACCTTCCGTATCCGTGGCCTTGCCAGCTACCTGGCGCTGGGGCTGGCCCTTCTCGTTTCGGCAGGTATTTTATACTTGCCTGCAGCACCCCTGGCAAGTATGGCTGAGCCAGCTAAGGTAAAGCTGGAATTCCCCGGTCAGCCTGCCGCCGTGGCCGATACAGCGGTTAAGATCGAGCGAATCGAAATCACGGTGAATCCCCCAGCCTATACCGGCAAGCAACCTTACCGGGCTGACAATCCGAACCTGCGTGTGGAAGAAGGGGCCACCGTATCCTGGCGCATCGAAACAAACAGGCCTGCCAAACAGATACAGCTGGAGCTGAACGAGCAGAAGCCTCTTTCATTTAAAGCACAAGGAACCAGTTATACTTTATCGCGCAGCTTTACGGCGTCGGCACTTTACACTATTAACCTGGATGGGCAGAAATCCGCTTTTTATACCTTGGAGATCATCCCGGACAATGCCCCAGTCATTCAGATACAAAAGCCGGAGCAGTACACGGAAATCCTTTTCGGCGAACCGCAGCGCGTAAAGCTACAGGCCAGGCTAACCGATGACTACGGCATCCGGGAGGCTAACATGATCGCCACTGTGGCCAAGGGAACGGGGGAAGCCGTGAAATTCCGGGAAGAGAAGATCAAGTTAAACTTAAACGGCAGCCGCCGGAGCTACAGCCTCAGCCAAACCCTGGACCTGCAGAAAATGGGCATGACCTATGGCGATGAGCTATACTTCTACCTGCAGGCCTGGGACAATCACCGGGGCTATACTCGCTCCGAAACATACTTTGTGCAGATAGAGGACACCACGATCGTAGAGGCATCTTTTGATATGTCGATGGGTGTGAACCCGGTGCCGGAGTATTTCCGGAGCCAGCGCCAGATCATTATCGACACCGAAAAACTTCTGAAAGAGCAGCAAAGTATAAGCCGGGCCGTGTTTGAGGAACGCTCCAATAATCTGGGGGTAGACCAAAAGCTACTCCGCCTGCGCTACGGCAAGTTTTTAGGTGAGGAGTTTGAAAGCGGCATCGGTCCGGGAGGCGGCATACCCGAAGGCGCGGAACACCACGACGACGATGGCCACGACCACGGACAGCAACAGGAAAACCCTAACAGCCCCGAAGCCTTGCTCGACCCTTACATCCACAAGCACGACCAGGAGGATGAAGCGACAATTTTCGAACCTGCTGTAAAGGCGAAGCTCAAAGGAGCACTTGCGCAGATGTGGGAGGCAGAATTAAGGCTGCGCACCCATAAACCCAAAGATGCATTGCCATATGAGTACAAAGCGCTCCGGATGCTGAAAGAGGTACAGCAGTCACAGCGGGCGTATGTGGCCAAAACCGGTTTTGAGGCGCCGCCTCTGAAAGAGCCTGAACTGAGGCTGTCAGGGGAACTGGATAAGATCACTGCATCATCCGAAAGGAAAGTAATTGAGCAGGAGCAGAAGCTGCCTCACACACAAACGGCGCTGCAATGGCTGGCAAAGTATAAACAGTCCGGAAAGTATAAACCATCGGATGCGGCTTTGCTGGAGAAGGCCGGGCGGGAGTTGGCTCAGGAGGTTTTGAACAAACCGGGGCAAAATCTGCGTGCCCTGCAGGACCTCCGAAAGCTTATTACAGAGATCAAGGCCGGAGAGAAGCTGTGCAGCTCGTGCTTGATATCCGTGGAGCGGGCGTGGGTTAACCTGCTGCCCGAAGCCGAGAAAACGCCGCAGCCACAGCAAACGGTGCGCAGCAAGCTGGCAAAAGATTACATGAAACGGCTGGAGGAATAACATCCCGCCAGTTTGAGCGCAGCGGTAACTGGTGGTTGGATATAGGGCCAGTTTATAACTGGCGGAAATACCAAAACTTACATACGCCAGTTACAAACTGGCCTCATGGAAAGCCACAAGTTACGCTGACGCTAAACTTGCGGCATGGGCGAATTACAATAGCGTGGGCCTCCGGCCCAGTCGGACTACAAACTAAACTTTAAATTAGCCCGGAAAGAAAGTATGATAGAATTTAACACACATATCAACCTGTTGCCACACTTGCCGGGCATGCATTACCTGGAGGTGCCGCAGGAGATCGTGCAGCAACTGGGCGGTAAGCTGAAGCTGCGTTTGCACTGCACCGTTAACGGCAGCCTTACATTCCAGTGCGGGCTAATGGCTTTGGGGCAAGGAAGAGCTTATATCAGCATCAGCAAGAAAAGAATGCAGGCACTCGGGCTACAATGCGGCGACCAGGCCCGGGTGAAGCTGGAGAAGGATGACAGCAAGTATGGCACCGCTGTACCCGAGGAGTTCGAAGAGCTGCTTCGCCAGGACGATGAAGGAGCGAGGCGGTTCGGATTATTAACAGCAGGCATGCAGCGCTACATCATCAACCATGTAGGGGTGGTAAAGAGCACGCAGCTGCGCGTAGACAGAGCCATTACCCTCATAGAAAACCTGAAGCAGTTGCCTGAGGGCAAAGAGGAGTTCAGGGCGATACTGGGGCTCCCGCCGAGATAGACGAAAGAAATGATAAACGTACCAACATACTTCCCCGGGTTGCTAGCAGCCGCTGTAGTCCTGCTGCTGCTATGGTTGGCATGGCGCAGGCCCAACCGGCAACGACTAGTGTGGCGACTGCTTGCCAGCGCCGTGGCAGGTGTTAGCCTGGTGCTGCTGGTATTTCCGCCTGCTACGCAGCAGGCCATTAGCCCGGGTACGGCTATCCTGCTCACAAAAGGCTATGACTCCGATACACTGGCTGCGCTGCTGCAAGGGCTAGAGGCAAAGCCGCAGGTGTATACTTACAAAACAGCTCCGGCAGATGATGCTGTATCCTTATCAAGCCTACAAAATCTTCGTCAGCAACAACCTGGCCTGCAGACACTGCACCTTTTGGGCTACGGCCTGGATGAAGATGAACTACACCAGTTAGTTAACATCCGGTTACAACCTCACCTCTCAGCCACTCCTGCCGGTGCACAAGGGGTACAATGGCCGCAAAGCGTACATTTTGGTGAAGCCGTGGAGGTAGCCGGTAAGTATACTTCCGGTAAGCAGGCACAAGCAAAACTATATTTGTATGCGGCGGGCAAGGCGCAGGACTCCGTTGCACTACAGCCCGATAGCACGCTCGCTTTCAGGCTTCGCTACACGCCAAAGCAGGCTGGCCGCTTTACCTATACTTTGCTGGCTAAAACAGGAGACCAGGCGGACACGCTTGGCCAGGTGCCGGTGCAGGTAAAGCCGGCGCAGCAACTGGCAATCCTGATGCTGGCATCTGCCCCGAACTTCGAATTCAGGTTCCTGAAAAACCATCTGGCAGCGCTGCAGCACAAAGTAGCACTACGAACCACGGTCAGCAAAGCTATTACCCAAACGGAGTGGCTTAACATGCCTAAAACTGAGCTTACCCGGATAGCACCCAAGCTGTTAAAGTATTTTGATGTCGTGGTTACGGAGCCTGAGGCGCTGGAAAACCTGAGTACTACCGAAAGAACTGCTTTGCAAAAAGCCGTTTCTGAAGATGGTTTAGGTGTTTTAACCATTACCACAGCACCTGCTAACAGCCGTAGCACCGCCTTCTTTACCGCTTTCCAGAGCAGGCGACTCTCGCAGCAGGATACCCGCAATGCCCGCGCCTCCTGGTCGGGCAACACAACTGCTACGGCCACAGCTGCCCCTTACGCACTTATTAACACTACTGCTGTGAATAATCTGGTAGAGGAGCAGGGCAACGTATTGCTGGCAGGAGCAAAAAGAGCAGGTTGGGGAAAAGTGGCTATGAGTTTTGTACCGCAAACGTTCCCGTGGCAGCTGGAAGGCAAAGACGAATTATACTCAAGCTACTGGGCAAACTTATTAGCCGGAGTGGCAAAGGAGCAGGTGCAGGAAAAATTCTGGATGGTAGCGCAACCGCAGGTGCCGCAGCCGGATCAACCGATGGAGTTAGTTTACACAGATTATACTTCTGAGGCGAAGTCTGGTACACCCAACGCTACAATTACGAGCCTGTCCGACTCTGTTAGTATAAACCTGCCGTTGGCCCAAAACATCCATCAACTTGAAAAGTATAACGGCACCTTCTGGCCACGCAGCGGTGGTTGGTACCAGGTTCAGACTCCTGATGCCGAGCCTTATTATTTTTATGTACATGATGCTGTTGATTGGTCTTTTGCCACCATCCAGGCAAGGCAGCAGGCTACATTGGAATACATGGCAAAGCAAAGTACAAGCCCTTCAGAAAGCATTGTCGCTTACAAAGAGGAACCTGTATCGCTAGTCTGGTTCTTCTTGCTATTTGCGTTGAGCAGCGCCTTTTTGTGGCTGGAGGAGAAATTTTAGCGGGGATGTTTACAAGGGTAAAATTGCTTTGCTGTAGAGTTTATTATGTGCAAAATTCCCGGCTATACCGCCAGTTTGAGCGCAGCGGGAACTGGTGGTTGGGTATAGGGCCAGTTTGTAACTGGCGTGTTCCATAATTTTACTTTCGCCAGTTGCAAACTGGCATCAATAATAGCCACAAGTTACGCTCACGCTAAACTTGCGGCATGGGCGGCTTGCCATTAGTTGGACCTTTAGCTAAGTCACACTAAGACCGTTACATCTTTTTTGGCGCAGCTTTGAAAACATATATCAAGCAACAGGAAGCCAAAAACCTTTCGGCTACACCACCTGCTTCACCTTCTCCGCGAAGTTATCCAGCAACTTTATCAAGGCCGGAATACATTCCAGGTTAAGCGTGTGTCCTACGCTCGGCACAATCTCCAGCTCCGCGTTTGGCAGGGCCTGGTGCATTGCTTTGCCCATTTCTACGGTGCAAAGAGGGTCTTCTTCGCCCTGCACCACCAGTACGGGCACCTGCACTTTACTGAGTTCTGTTAAATAATTGCCGCTCTCCTTGGTGGCCTGCGTCAGCTTCAGGATATTCTCTGTAGAGGGGCTTTGTGTGACTTTGCTGTTCTTCAGGTTCTCAATCGTGATGATCGGGTTAAGAAAATAGCTGCGGCCCAGTACAGTTGGCAGCATCACATCCAGCATCAGCGGGTAACCTCCATTTTTCAAAGCAGCCTCCCAGCTATAACCAATGGCCTCGAAATAAGCATCCTTGTACGGGAACGTAGACAGCAGAGCTCCTGCCTGTGCTAAGTCCGGGTAGTTTACCAGGAAGCGTTGCGCCACAGCCCCACCGTACGAGATACCCGCTACTAACGTCTCCGGCAGCTCCAGAGCTTGCAGTAGATCCGCCAGGTCAGCAGCATGTCCCTCGAAGCTGCGGTGCTCCGGTGCGGCATCAGACTGGCCCTGAAACAGCAAGTCTACAAGCACCAGTTTATACTTCTTGCCCAGCGCATGCACCAGCCCCGCCCACGCCGCCGTGGATTGCGACAGGCCATTCAGGAAAACAATAGCCTGAGCGGCTTCCGGGTTACCGTGTAACTCATAGTATAACTGTAGTTCGTCGGGTAGGGTATGCTTCATAGTCAAGATTTTTACTGTGGATAATTAACAAATCTAACGGAATATTAGAAAGTGTGAAATATTGATGCTTATATGGTAAAGGCGCTTTTGTGGTTATAAAATATTTCAGCAGGTTTCTTTTTCCAGTTTAGGCTCTTCTTGCCTGGGAGGCTTGAGTGAGGCCAAAGGTACCGTAAACAGGAAGCAAGCACCTTTTCCTGTTTCGCTTTTTGCCCGTATACTCCCTCCAAACCGCTCTACGAACTGGCGGCACAGAAGTAACCCTAATCCTGTCCCTTTTTCATTGGAGGTTCCTTTGGCTGTAATGGCCGGATGCTGTTCATGAAAAAGAGATTTAAAAACTTCTGCTGTCATACCTACACCGTTGTCTTCCACAGCTATTTCTGCAAAATGATTTCCTGTGGTCTTCGCACTTAATTTGATAATACCAGTCGGGTTCGAAAACTTAATAGCGTTGTGCAGCAGGTTCCGGATCACAAAGTCCAGCATGTTTGCGTCGGCAAAAACGACGAGTTGCTCCGGTACCTGTACCTGCCATTGTAACTGCTTTGTATCGGCAGTATCCTGCAACAAATAGATGTTCCGCTGCACAACATCCTGCAGCTTAAGGCTCTCCGGCTCAAAGCGTACAGAATGATCAGAAGCAGTTTGAGAGGCTGCCCACTGCAGCAGGTTCTCGAGCAGTGCCTGCAGGTTACGCACCGAGAGTTGGGTGTGGTTGGCGAGTTTCTGCATCTGTTCCGGTTTCATCCTATCCGAGAAGTTCAGCAGGATGTTCAGGAAAGAATCCAGGGTGGCCAGCGGCGTTCGGAGGTCATGCGAGATGATAGAAAAGAAACGGTCCTTCAGCTGGTTAAGGCGACGCAGTTTATACTCTGAAGCTTTTAGCTGCCTGACGGTTTTATTCAATTCCTCAGTTTTATGTCGCAAAGCTGATGTCCTGTTTGCCACTGTAATTTCCAGGTCCTTCTTCTGCTGCTCTATTAATCGTTTGCGCTCTGTTTCCTTTTCACGCTCCAGTCTTTCCTTTTCAAGCACTTCAGTAGCCAGTTCGTTGGTAACTGTGTTAAGCCTGTAAGCCAAACCAAGCGAGAAGAGCACTACCTGTGCCACCATCCCCACCTGTACTGAGTACACAGTAAGTATTGTACCGGGTAAAAGGTTGGTCTCCTTCAAAATAAAAAGCAGTGCTCCAATCACAAAAAACACGTTAGCGATCAGGAAGTATAAGGCCGGACGGTATCCCTGTATCAGCGAAGCCACCCCAACCAGCAACATAACCACCAGCACACCGCCCCCGATAATGCCGATCAAGTCGACACAGGGCTGCAGCAGATCCAAAGGGGTGAAGTACGACAGAAGGGCCATTGCCACGGGTAGCGCATACAGCATGGCCAGCAATAGGAGGAGCTTATCCCAGAGGGGGAGACTTTTTTTTGTACCCAGGTAGCTTCGGGTGAAAAGCAGCCTGAAAAGGCCGTTGAAGGTAACGATAAATGCAAAGCTATGGGCGTTCCAGTAAGGTGAGTTTGGCCAGAGAAACTCTAAGGCAAAGCCATGGTAGAACATAAAGTACAGGCCTGTGCCCAGAAGCGCTAACACATAGTATAAATAGCTACGGTCACGCACAGAGATAAACAGCACGAGGTTGTAGAGCGTCATCACCAGGATGATTCCAATAAAAATGCCCTGCACCAGTAAGCGATCGTTATTAGTTTTTACAACCTGCTTCGGTGTAAGCAGCTGCAAACTTAGCCGTTGCGGCTTATATAGGTTAAGATCGCCCTGCAAACGCAGGTAAAGTAGGGCATAGCTTTGTGGCATCATCCTCACCCGGACATACGGCTTGTTTTGGGGCACATCACGTTTCGATATGGGCAGGAGTTGCCCTGTTTGCTGCACCTTAAAAGTACTGTCAGCCTGTGAGGTGTACAACTGAAGTTTACTCCAGTCGCCGGCATAAAGGTAGCGTTCCTGTTCAAAGTGGCTGCTGTTATACAACGCCACCCGCACCCAGTGCACGGTTTTACCTGCCAGGAGCGTAGCAGTTGTATCGAGTCGCAAAAAAGGCTGGTGTTGCACCTCCTCTATCGAAAGCTTCCCGCTACGGTCATGGTATACCTGCAGCTGCTGAAGCAGCCGCTGCTCCTGTGGCTGCAGCACGGCCGTATCCGGATGCAGCTCTGCGGCCACAGCAGGCATGCAGAGCAACACCAGCAAAAGGCTTTTAAGATACCTTACAAATTTTAGCCGATACGGGAGGAGTGACAGAAGCATCTATCAATTTACAAAAAATCTACAAATTGCAATACTTTCAACTATCGTAGAAGTAGTTTTGCTGCGTTAGCTGTATTTTTCTATCTTGAAAGTGTTAACGAACAGCAAGTATGGCCAAAGTAAAACTTTT
This sequence comes from Pontibacter sp. MBLB2868, assembly GCF_051904785.1. Lineage (NCBI taxonomy): Bacteria > Pseudomonadati > Bacteroidota > Cytophagia > Cytophagales > Hymenobacteraceae > Pontibacter > Pontibacter sp. MBLB2868. The sequence continues at coordinate 3,810,453 of NZ_CP196710.1, forward strand.
AATTGCCGAAGATGACGTTGTGATTGCTCAAAACCTGGCGCTATCGCTGGAGGAAATGGGCTACGAAGTATGTTCGGTGGTCAGTACTGGCGAAGAGCTCCTGCTGGAGGTGCATAAGTTTAAACCTGATCTGGCTATTCTCGATATCACACTTGAAGGAAAGCTCGATGGGATTGACACAGCTGCTATACTTTCCAGATCAAGTGAGATCCCTTTCATTTTCATGACTGCCCTGTCGGATAAGGATACCATTGACCGCGCAAAACTTACCAGCCCGCATGCTTACCTCGTCAAACCTTTTGATGTGCGTACGTTGCAGAGCAGCATAGAAGTGGCCATTCACAATGCCAGTTTACGGCAGCACCATACTTCGACGGCTGATGCTGAGTCAACAGCAGAAACCCCTTTAGCTGAGCAACCAGCTAACTACCTGCTACAAAATGCCCTTTTTGTGAAGGTGCGTAACCGGCTGGAGAAAATTTCTTTGGATAACATTGTATGGGCAGAGGCACAGGACATTTACTGCAACATCAAAACACCACAACATATTTACCTGGTTAGCCAAAGCCTGAAGAACCTGGAGCAGCGCCTGCCAGGCAAGGATTTTATGCGTGTGCACCGCTCGTACCTGGTGCGCCTCACGGCTATTGAGGCAATTGAGGACAACAATATCTTGATCGGGGGTAAAAGTATTCCAATCGGTAACACGCACAAAGATTCACTTCTGAAGCGTCTGCAGATAATTTAACGGTGCAAGAATCAGAATATCCTTTAATTTTTTTAAACCGCTAAATGTAAGTGCCTGCTCACCCACCCCTAAAACCACATCACCTGAGCCACTCCCGATTTCACCTTAAATTATGCTGAGTTGGCAAGTATACACTGCGAGCTATGTATAATATTTTATACTTTAACAGTACGAAATATTACTTATAACACTGCTCCTTATGAACAGCTTAGCCCCTTCTGAACTTGTAACGGCTGGTTGGATACTTGTTATCGCTTATGCTGCACTTATACTTTTCTTTGTGGTGCGGGGAGCCTTACGGATCCGCTCCATTTCAGACTACGCCTTAGGCAGCGTAGCTTTCTCTCCGGTTGCTGTGGGCCTGGCCCTGGCTGCTTCCATGACGAGTGCTGCCACTTTTATTATTAATCCGGGTTTTATAGCGCTTTATGGCGTAAGCGGGTTTATTTCTATGGCTATTGCCCTACCTGCTGCGGCACTTTTATCGTTGGTTGTACTCACAAAGGGTTTCAGGGCAATGGGCACAGCCGTAAAGGCACAAACCATGGCACAATGGATGGGAGCCGTCTATAAAAGCAAAGGCTACACGATGTTCTTCGCGTTCCTGTCGCTGCTACTCATCACATTTATTGTCCTGATTTGCGTGGGCCTGACCAAAGTGCTGGCCAGTGTACTTAACCTGAATGAACTGAACGTATGCGTAGGCATCGTGGTGTTCGTGTTTGGCTATATGATGTTTGGCGGCGCCAACTCTATGGTCTACACCAATATGATACAGGCCATCCTGATGGTGATAGTTGCCTTTATACTTTTAGGCTCCGGCTATGAGCATTTTAGTAACGGCGTACACGGCTTTCTGGATAAACTCGCTGCCATTGACCCATTACTGGTAGGATCTACAAACCCTAAAAGCTTTTTATTCCGGGATAATTTTGAGATCATTTTCTGCCAGCTAATCATTGGAGTTGCTATTGTTTGTCAGCCGCACATCATTACCAAGTCGCTACTGCTAAAGAATGAGAAAGATGTAAACCTGTACCTGTTAGTGGGTGTAGCTACAGAAGCCCTTTTCTTCCTGGTGGTTATCGCCGGCCTATATGCCCGCATTACATTTCCTGACTTAAGTATAAATGGTAAGGCAATTCCTGTTGATGGAATCATGTCGGCTTATGTGGTCAGCGAGTTTCCGGTATATGTGGGGCTGCTGGTGGTCATGGGTCTAATATCAGCTGGTCTGTCCACTTTAGAAGGCTTGATTCAGTCGCTCTCCATCACAATTACTTCTGATATACTAACACCTGTTTTCGGACCGAAAGTAGAGGCCCGTGGTGTGTTGGTTAACCGGCTTGTAATAGTTGCGTTGGCCATTGTGTCTATATTTCTCACCTTCGATCAGCTGCTCAACCCGAACCTAAGTGTTGGCATTTTTGCGCAAAATGGTGTTTACGCTTATTTTTCAGCAGCCTTTGTACCTGTGCTTTTTGGCATGTTCCTGAAGAGAGTACCACTGGTAGCGCCAATTGCCGCCTCTGTTACCTCGGTAGTTGTACATTTTTCGATCTACTACGGCGGTTTAACTTCTTACATGGATGCACCTGTACGCAACCCGGGCATAGCCGCTGCACTGGCCATACTTGCTTCAGTTATTGTGGGCCTCGCGCTATACTTCACTTTCCGCAAACCAGTGCCTGTAGAAGAAGTGATGCCTTCCAACACTTTGAAACAACCTGCATATGAGAACTAAGTATAAAGCCACTCTCCTGTTTTCGTTCATGTGCCTGCTTGGCCTGAATGCGCAGTGCCAGTCGCCTGCGGCACAATCCGCAAGCAGAGCTTCTGCTATTTCTGCAGACCCGGTATTTGAGAGCCTGAAGTATAAGTTTCCTGTAAAAAAAGTTGCTCTTTCTGATGGCCAGACAATAGCTTATATAGATGAGGGTAAAGGTTCTCAAACCATCATCTTTATTCATGGATTAGGCAGCTACCTGCCGGCGTGGGAAAAAAACATCACCGAACTCAAAAATAACTACAGAACCATTGCCCTGGACTTGCCGGGTTACGGAAAATCATCAAAAGAGAATGTACAGGTAAGTATGGCTGGTTATGCCAAAGCAGTGCTTGAACTGATGGACAAGCTCCAGATAAAGCAGGCGACGCTGGCGGGTCATTCCATGGGTGGTCAGGTGGCCATCACTGCTGCTTTGCAAGCTCCTGAACGGGTTAAGAAACTCATACTTGCTGCACCAGCCGGCCTGGAGACCTTTACAGATCAACAGAAGCAACTCTTTAAAATGACGGTTACACCGGAAAGTGTGCAGAAAACAACCCCAGAGCAAACAGCCGCTAATTATAAAGTCAACTTTTATAACATGCCTTCTGATGCCCAGCACATGGTAAATGACCGGCTAATGATGATGGAATCAGATCAGTTTGATGACTACAGCAAAGCGGTAGCAGGCAGCGTGGCAGCCATGGTGGATGAGCCGGTTTATGGAAAGCTCCCGCAGTTGCAAATGCCTACCCTCATTGTGTTCGGTGAAAACGACGCACTGATCCCTAATAAGTATTTTAACCCTTCGCTAACGCCTCAAGCGGTTGCGGAGGCCGGAGAGAAACTTATATCTAACAGCCGGGTGGTGATGCTTCCTGAGGCAGGGCATTTCCTGCAATACGAGCAACCAGCGGCCTTTAACAAGGCCGTCCGGGAATTTTTGAATACCAGTACAAAGTAAAACTATACTCATTATTCTATAACCTAACCTTAACAACATGAAAAAGATTTACCTTATCCTGCTTTCGCTGCTGTGCATCGCACAGGCGGCGTTTGCCCAAGGTGGAGCCATTAAAGGACGAGTGGTCGGAACCGGTACAGACGAAGCCCTGATAGGTGCCACTGTATTGGTGGAAGGCACATCCAAAGGCACAACCACCAACTCCAACGGTGAATTTCAGATTCCTAACTTATCTGCCGGCGATTATAAGCTGCGTGTAAGCTACATAGGCTATTCACACCCTACTATTCCGGTAACTGTTGCTGCTGGCAGCACCACAGATGTGGGCAAAATCAGTATGAAAGCATCTGTTATGATCGGTGAAGAAGTAGTAGTATCGGCCTCTCGCAGACCAGAAAAATTAACAGAAGCACCTGCTACGATCAGCCTGATCTCATCCCGGGATATTGAACTTTCGCCATCCTTTAATGTGGGCGACTTACTTGCCCGCCAGAAAGGGGTAGAGTTTATCAGGACGGGGGTTTTAGGCACAGGTATAAACGTTAGAGGTATGAACAGTGCCTTTAACCCTAAAAACCTGCAGATGAACGATGCCCGTTTGTCTACCCTTATTGCCACAGGCTTACCACTTGGCCCTTTATCAACTGTAGTTAAAGAAGATATTGAGCAAATTGAAGTTGTACTTGGGCCTGCCGCGGCCCTCTATGGACCGAACGCCCATAACGGCCTGGTAAACACTATCACAAAAGACCCGCGCCGCTCCGAAGGAACAACGCTTGCATTAAACGTAGGTAATCAGCAGGTATTTTCGACAAGGTTAAGACACGCTATGGTGCTAAGCCCGAAGTTTGCTTTTAAGGTTACTGGTGAGTATACCAAAGGACTTGACTTTGCGTATGATGACACCGTTTATTTTGGAGCTACGCAGAGAGCAGCAGAACTAGAGCTTGACAGGCATTTTAATACCTTACGCGGTGAAGCCGCCGTATATTATTCTTTAAATGACAAGTCTGACATCATCCTGTCATATGGCGGAAGCAATTCAAACAACATTGCACAAACAAACGCTGGCCGCAACCAGATAAAAGACTGGCAGGTGCACTACCTGCACGCGCGTTATGTTTCTCCACGGGTATTTGCGCAGGTTTACCACACTTGGAGTAACACCGATGAAACGTATGCTATAAACCAGCGCACTCAAAACTACTTAAGCTTTAAAAACGCAGGATTCAGCGAAGAAGAAGCCCGCAGAAGATCATACACCGAACAGTGGGCTGGCTCATCGCCAAGTGTAGGTATAGCCTTGCCTAGAGGTGCCGTTTTCAAAGATGATTCACGCCGTATCAACGGAGAGTTGCAGTACAATAACCGTTTGGCAGGATTCGATTACATTATCGGAACGCAGTACCAGCGCGACATTGCTAACAGCCAGAATACTTACCTGTTTGATCAGGCCGGCCCGATAGAGGTTGATCAGCTTGGCTTCTACGGTCAGATTGAAAGACAACTTGGTGGTGGCTTTAAGGCATTGGTAGCCGGACGTGCCGATAACCACGAGCTGTATGGCTTTAACTTTATACCTAAGGCAGCCCTGGTGTGGACTAAAAACGACCATTCCGTACGCCTGACATATGGTAAAGGTATCGCAGCCCCAACTATCCTTAACCTGGAAGGCTACTTGTTTGGTGGCCTGCTGATCGGTAACAGTGAGGGCTATACGTTGAGCGATGGCACTAAAATAGGCAAACTGGAAGTAGAATCTATCAACACCATTGAAACAGGCTACAAAGGAAAAGTATCTGACAAAGTGTTCCTGGATGTAAACGCTTACTACAACATGTCTAAGAACTTCCTGAGCCCTGCAATCAACATTGCCACACAAGGGCGCAAGGTTACGAAGCGTGGTGATACGCCAATGTCGCAGGTAATTCCGGGAACTCCGGAGGCCGGTGCTGCTTTCCTGCTCACGTATGTAAACTTCGGTGAAGTTGATACCTATGGTGCTGACTTTGGCCTGACCTACGCTCCTATTCCAGCCTTGAACTTTGTTGCCAACTATTCTTATTTCGGTTATAAGATCGATAAAAATAACCTTACGAATGATGGTAACAGAGACGGAAAAGTAAATCAGCTTGACTTATCTATCAATGCTCCGGCAAACCGCTTTAGCCTGGCAGCTAACTATAACCAAGGCAAATTCTTTGGTTCTATCTTCACGCGTTGGGTACAGGAGTTTGATTTCTTCTCAGGTATTAACGTAGCCGCTAGTGCCGACGAAGCACTGGGTTTAAAAGAAAATGCCCGTTTCGGAAGAACCTGGAACTATGGCCCGCTAGGTGGCTTTACAAATGTTGATGTTAGTGCAGGCTACCGTATAAACCAGTACCTGACAACGTCTGCCCAGGTAACTAACCTGTTTGACTCTAAAGTTAGAGAATTCGTTGCCTCTCCTTTTATAGGCAGATTGTATTCTGTAGAGTTGAAGGTTAATCTCCCTGCATTTAATAAAAAAGCAAGTGATGTAAAATAGGTTAGATAATAATTAGTTGTCAAAGCGCCCTCATGGGGCGCTTTGACTTTTTAGAGCAATATCAAAATCCCCATAATATGAAGAATGCACTTATAACCGGAGGCACCAGTGGTATCGGATTAGGAATAGCACGCCATTTTGCATCTAATGGCTATAACCTTTTAATAAACGGCCTTGAGAAGAATGGTGCTGACATAGCGCATGACCTGGCTGCAGCACATAACGTTCAGGTTATCTTCTCCGGTGCCAACCTGATGCACCCAGGCCAGATACGGGAGATGGTGAAACAGGCGGAGCAGGAATTAGGTCAGGTAGATGTGCTTGTAAATAACGCAGGCATACAACATGTAGCTCCTATTGATGAGTTTCCGGAAGAAAAATGGGATGCCATACTTTCCGTAAATCTTTCCTCGTCGTTCCACACATCCAAAGCCGTATGGGCAGGTATGAAAGAGAGGAATTTTGGCAGGATCATTAACATTGCATCTGCTCATGCCCTGCGTGCATCAGAGTTTAAAGCAGCTTACGTTGCAGCCAAGCATGGCATTGCCGGCCTTACTAAAGTCTTAGCGCTGGAGGGGGCACCTTATAATATTACCTGCAATGCTATTTGCCCTGGCTATGTAAGAACGCCTTTGGTGGAGGCACAGATCTCAGACCAAGCAAAGGCACACCAGATGTCAGAAGAAGAGGTTATTGAGAAAGTAATGCTGAAAAAGCAAGCTGTGAAACAATTCGTGGATGTAGATGCTATAGCCCAGATGGCACTGCTTTTAGCCTCTCCGGCATCTTCGCAACTAACTGGCACTATGATGCCGATTGATGGCGGCTGGTCAGCGCAGTAGGTTTTAAATAGATATAAAAGGAAGGGGGCTGCAGTTACGTAACTGCAGCCCCCTTCCTTTTATACTTGTAGATGGAACTACTTATTTTATGATCTTAAACTCTGTACGGCGATTTTGCTGATGCATCTCTTCAGAACATGACCTTCTCTTAGCGTCGTTGCACTCATTGATCAGTTGAGATTCGCCATAGCCTGTTGCCGTTAATCTGCTTTTGTCGATGCCTTTTGAGATCAGGTAATCAACCACAGAATTAGCTCTTCGCTCTGAAAGCAACCTGTTATACTTTCTATGGCCACGACTATCCGTATGAGATCCTATTTCGATCATTACATCCGGATTATCTTTCATGATCTTAATAAGCTTATTTAACTCTGCAGCTGCCTCTGGTCGGATTACTGCTTTGTCCAGGTCGTAGTAAACGTTATTCAAAACAACCGGTACGTTAACCCGCTTTCGCTCCAACACAAACTCTAACTGATAGGAATCTGACATTAGGCTTGAATCAGCTACAATGGTTAAGTTCTGAGAAAGGTAATCTTCTTTAGAACCGCGCAGCGTATAGGTTTTTCCGGGCTTAACTTCGAAGCTGAAATTGCCATCTTCATCTGTGTAAAGCTCTACGGGTTTAGTGCTACCGCTTTCTGTTAGTTGTAACAACACGCTATCAATTGGTGTAACTTGCTTTCTAACAGAGTCTGCTTTACCAGCCTTCGCTATTACCTGGCCTTTTAGCACAAGCGGCTGCTTTTTAACTTCCTTAAAGCTGTAAATATTATCAGAGCCACCTTGTGCTGCACGTGCCGAAGAGAACATACCCGCCTTACCTGCGGCGTCTATCAGCAAGCTGAAATCATCATTCGATGAATTGATAGGGGCTCTCATGTTTTCTACTTTGCTCCACGCATTATGCGAACCAACAGCTTTGAAAATATCCAGGCCTCCCATTCCTAAATGCCCGTTAGAGGAGAAGTATAAGTTGCCATCCTCTCCGATGGTCGGGAAACTTTCGCGGCCACTTGTATTGATCACGTTTCCGGCATTAACCGGTGCTCCCCATGAGCCATCGGCCTGTCGCTCTGAATAAAAGATATCCGTATCTCCCAAGCTACCCGGCATGTCAGATACAAAGTATAATACTTTACCATCAGGGGTAACAGCAGGATGACCTACAGAATATGCTTTCGAGTTATTATACTTGAAGGGTCTTACATTCTCCCACTTGCCATCTTTGCGGTCAGCAATGAATATACCATGGTGGTTGGTGTGTGTGCTGTTACCGTTGCTTTTACCTCTAAGCCAACTGGTAGGGTCAGCGATAAGCTTGCCAACATTGCGCTTATTTACCTGGGTACGCGTAAAGTACAGCGTCTGGTCAGTTTGTGAAAAAGCTGCAGGTCCGTTATGGTATGCTGTGTTGATGATCGGACTTAACGGAACAGGCGTTTGCCAGGTGCTGTCGTTGTTTGCCTTTGCATAATACAATTGCACATACGTGCTTGCTGTTGCATTTTGCTCTGAGTTTGCTGCACCTAGTCTTGTAGAAGCGAAGAATAAGCCATCCTTTTCCTTTACCGGGCTATAGTCGCCTGCTTTTGAGTTCAGGTCATTTACTATTTGCACCTTATAAGAGCGTGGGTTCTGTATCCAGGCTACTGCTGTATCAGTAGAAGCGGCCATTTGCATGGCAACTGCTGCCTGTTCAGGTGCTTTCTGCCTATATTCCAGAAACAGCTTTTTAGCTTTCTCATAATGTCCGTTCTGCTTGGCTGCCTGCGCATAATAATAAGTATTAATAGGAGCAGCGTTGGAATACGTCACCACCTTTGCATACCACTGCTCTGCTTCCTGGCTGTTATTTAGTAAGCGGTAGCTATCTGCAATACGCTGTACTACAGTTAAGCTGGCTTTCCCGTTCTTCAGAGCATTCTGGTAATCATTCAGCGCCAAGGCATATTCATAATTGTTGAAGTGCTGATTTGCCTGCTCCATGTCTTGGGCTAACAGGGCAACAGGTGCACCACATGACCCTGCCAACAATAACGTAATCAGTGTTAAGCGTAACTTTATCATCCGTTCCTATATTATAAATTCCTAGGATTTAATATCCGGCCATTCTCTGATTTAAAGAAAGTATAGCCGATAGAGATTTCATGCGTGTTGTAGCTCTTCATTGTTCCAAGGCTGATGTCATACGAGTAGCCAACCCGGAAGCGGGGGGTTGCATATACCTGAGCTAATATGGCAAAGGCATTACGCTTTTTCAGGTTATCTGTCTCCACATCAGTGAACAGGGGCGCCGAAGTACGGTAGGACCCTCCAAACCAAAAGCGTTCGTTGTATACCAAAAACGTGTTAAGGTCTATGTTCGTCGGGCTATCGAAATCTTCTTTCAGTAGCACACTTGGCTTCAGACGCAGATCACTACTTAGGTCGAAGGTATACCCTGTCGACAGGAAGTAGTGCCGGCGTGGCGTTGCGATAAACATATTGTCACTGTTAAAAGGTACCAGGCTGGCAGCTGTTAATCCGGCAAAGAACCTTTCTGAATGTATGAACGCTCCGATCTTGGCATCTGGCAATACCTTAGACTCACGCCCCTGTGGTATGGCTGAATCCGGGGTTTCGCTACCAGAGGTAAGCTTTGTTCCATCCAGTGTATACTGAACAGCTCCCAGTGAGAGGCCAAAGGAAAGCTTAGTTGTCGTGCTCAGGTCAATACCCACAGAAGCGCTACCGTAAACGCCGGTCTGGCTTTGTGCTCCTATCTCGTCATGCACTATGTAACCGGCCCATCCCATGTTTGACTTACCCGTTGGGCCGTCAACACTTAAGAATTGTGTGGTTGGAGCACCCTCCAACCCAGACCACTGGTTACGGTAGGTAGCATTGATATTGAGTATACCTTTGCTACCTGCGTAAGCAGGGTTAATTGCTAATTCATTGAATATGTACTGTGTGTACTGAGGTGCCTGCTGGGCAGTGGCGAAATTAGATATAGCCACGCCAAGCACCACCAAAACTATACTCCATTTGTTCGTCTTCATAACTATTATCTTACAATCGTCACGTAACCTTTAAATACTTTATCAGCACCATCGCACATTTTTACACGAAGCATGTAGAAGTATGTGCCTTCACTTAAATCGTTGCCGGTCCAGCCATTTTTGTACGACTTGGCTCTGTATACTTCGTTACCCCAACGGTTTACAATAGTCAGATCATTATCTGTGTAATTCTCCAGATTCTTAACTTTCCAGGTATCGTTGTTACCATCGTTGTTTGGCGAGAATACATTTGGCAGTTCAATTTCACTGTTTGCCAGATCTTTGTTTGCAACAATGCTAATTGGCTGGCTCGAACAATTGCCGTTGTCTGCCACTACTGATATCATTCCTGTACTAGTAGCGCCAGCACCTGCTGTAACATTTATCTTGTTTGTACCTGCGCCAGATGTGATTGTCCAACCAGTTGGCACTGTCCAGTTGAAAGTAATTCCTGCAACTGGTGCAACTTCGTAAACAAGACCCACACAAGGTGAGCTGCTGTCTACAATGGCACTTGGAGTAACCAGTACTTTAGCGTTTACAGCCAGTGCAGTGCTTGTACTGTTTCCGCAGCTGTTCTGCGCTACTACTGAAATGTTACCTGATGTACTACCTGCAACTACCTGAATCTGTGTTGTATTAGAAGGTGTACCTGGTACTAAAGACCATCCTTGCGGCAGTATCCAGGCATAAGAGGTTGCGCCTGCTGAAGCACCTACTGTGTAAGTTATGGTTTGACCCGCACACACGTTTGCAGTTCCGGTGATCGCACCAGGCGCTGCTGGCACTCCATTCGTTGGCTGTACCTGCAACTCTACTACATCGTTGGTTCCGCAGCTATTTGAGGCAATTACACTCACAGCCCCAGTTGTTGTTGATGGAGTTACTGTAACAGAGTTCTGTCCATTGCCTGCTGTTCTGGATTCAACTTTCCAGCCTGTTGGGAAGTCCCAGGCATAAGTTACGCCAGCTTCTTCTGTAATACTGTAGGTTGCCGCTTCACCGGCACATGGTGTAACAGGACCTGTTATCGTTACTACAACCGGAGCTTTATTAGGCTGAACAGCCAATGATTTGCTTACTGTTGCACCGCAATCGTTGCTTGCTGTAACGGTTATATTTCCACCATTTAAACCTGCATTTACTACGATAGCGGTTGTTCCAGAACCAGATACTACAAACCAGCCAGTTGGCACATTCCATTCGTAAACAGTAGCTCCCTCAACTAAAGGTATGCTGTAGTTCAGGTTTGTAGCGTTCTGGCAGAAGGTAGGTTCGGAAGCAGTGATAGCATCAGGAGCAACCAGGGTATTTGGCTGAGGCGCTACAGCTAATACACTCTCGTTGCTGATTCCGCAAGAGTTGATAGCTTTTACCGTAGCGTTACCTGTTGATTTACCAACAGTCACTTGTATACTTCTGCCATCAGTGCTACCCATCTTCATCCAATCGCTCGGGAAATTCCAATCATAAGAGTCAGCACCAGCAACTTCATCATCGATAAAGAATATTGCCGTTGAACCTTCACAAAGCAGGCTTGGGCCAGTAATTGCACCAGGCGTGGCTGGGGCAGCCGTTGAAACTGTAACAATCCTACCTACAGTGGTTATCCCACATTCATTGCTGGCAGTTATGCTTACAGGACCAGTTGTGGCACCAGCTCTCACTGATATCTTTATTATTCCTGGCTCATTAAGCTCTGTCATTTCTGTCCAGTCAGCTGGCACATTCCAGGTATAAGAAACGGCGTTAGCGGAAGCGTTTACACTGAAAGTAAGCACATCACCCACACAGGCTCTTGTTGTACCAGTAATGTTTGTGATACCAGTCGGAGCCTCTGCTGTAGGAGTTACTGTCAAAGTTTGCGGTGTACTTGACCCGCAGCTGTTATTGGCAGTTACACTAATTGTTCCCTGATCACTTCCTGCAATCACCTTGAACGTAGTGCCATTATTATCTTCCACTAACGTCCAGTCAGCTGGTTTAGACCAGGTATAGCTTAGCGCATCTGTCACATCAGTGATAGAGTAGGTGTACTCTTTGCCAACGCACGGAGTGGCCATTCCCGTAATAGCGCCTGGCACTGCAGGCACAGCACTGGAAACAGACACTGCCAGTTGTTTTTCAACACCATCACCACAAACGTTAACTGCCACTACGGATAGTGTACCGTTTGCTGTACCAGCTTTTACTGTTACACTGGTAGTACCCTGGCCAGTTTCTACAGACCATCCGTTAGTACCAACCCATCTGTATGATGTAGCATTGGCAACAGGCTCGATAGAGTAGGTAATGTTTTGTTCGTTGATACAGGCCGAAACCTTACCAGTTATCGTTGTCGGCTGATCTGGTACGGATGTCACAATTTTAACATCTGTACTTGCAGCAGGACCTGTACCACACTCGTTTGTCATGGTAACAGACACAGTATTTTGCGTCAGGTCTGTTGAGCTGGCAGTTACCGTAATGCTTGATGTGCCTTCACCGCTCTCATAAGTCCAGCCTGCCGGCAGTTGCCAGTTGTAAACCGAAACGCCAGCTACAGGAGTTACGCTGTAAACAAGGCCAGTTTTATTCTGGCAAACTTCAGCAGGTTTGGCAACAAATACAGGAGCTGCCGGCACCGCGTTTTGTGATGTAACGGCCAGTGTAGAGGCAGGTCCATCACCACATGCATTCATAGCTGTAACAGATATTGTTATATTATCTGCTCCGGCAGTTACAGTAATAGAGTTAGTTCCTTGACCAGATTCTGTTTTCCAATCTCCGGGTACTACCCAGTTGTAAGAGGTTGCTCCGCTTACAGGTGTAATAGAATAAGTTAGCGGTGTACTACCTGCACACACTAACTGCTCACCGGTTATAGCGCCTGGAGCAGCAGGAACACCTGAAGTTATCTCAATCGCAAGTGTTGCTTCAGTACCTTTTCCGCAACTGTTTAATGCCTTCACAGAGACCGTTCCATTGGTTGCTGTACCAGCGTTTACAGTTATACTTGTACCACCATTTGCTGATACAAGTTCCCAGTCAGTTGGTATTACCCACTCATAGCTTTTGGCACCGTCAACCGGATCAATAGAGTAGGTAAGCCCTTTGTCCTCGGCACATACATTTGTAGAACCTGTGATAGCACCTGGTACTGGCGGAACGTCAAGTGTTGGCGTTACGGTAAGCATTTTAGGCTGGCTTGTTTCGCAAGCGTTTCTTACCGCTACTGTTATATCTATCGGATCACTTCCAACTGTTGCAGTTATTTTATTCGTGTTCTTACCGGATAAAATCAACCAGTCTCCAGGCACGTCCCATATATACTCCAGTGCATTTGGCACAGCATCGATCTCGTAAGAAACTGTTTTTCCTACACAAGGATCTATATCACCACGTATAGCGCTTACAGTAGGTGCTTCGGTACTAACAGCTATGGTTGTAGCTGTTGGGTCACTGGCACCACAAGCGTTTATTGCAACCACTGTTATATCACCTCCTGCAGTACCTGCTTTTACTGTAATAGATGTACCAGTTGTTTCTGTTCCATCTGCAAAGCCCCATCCTGATCCTTCAGGTAATGTCCAGACATAAGCAGTGGCATTGGGTACAGCCGCTATGGAATAAGTTAACCCTTGCGTAAGCGCACACACGGGAGTTGGACCAGTGATAGCACCTGGTTGTGCTGGTCTATCAGCTGTTGAGGCAATGTTGATTGTTTTAGCCGGGCTGTCGCCGCAGATATTACTGGTTTGCACAGAGATCACAGCAGGAGTAGCAGGATCTGTTGTGGTTGTTGGAGTCACACTAATCTCCGTATCGCTTATCAGGGTATAGTTCCAGCCCGCAGGTACAGTCCAGGTGTATCTGGTTGCTCCGCTCACAGGCTCAATGCTATACGAATAGGTTTTGCCTACACATACTTCTGACTTACCTGTAATATCACCGGTAGATGGCAAAAGTACGCAGTAAGTGAAGTTTAATGTATTATTAGCAATGTTATCATCAATGTTAATACCTTCTACAAAGGCTTGTGCAATCCCAAGGCCAGCTTTAGTAAGCTTAACATGTATCGTAAGGGTTGCGGTTTGGCCGCTTGCCAAGTTACGGATGTTCCATTCTTTCTGCTGCACATTATAATTGGCACCCTGCACGCTTGATGAGCTGCTGAGGTAATCTCCTGTAAAGGTGATATTTCTCATGATAGCTCCGGTCTCATCCGCAGGACCATTGTTCGTAATACTATAAAAGATATCAACTTCTTCTCCGTTCAGGTAAGACGCTGTACCTGAAGTGCTAGGACTAACACTTATAGTAACGCTCAGGTCAGATAGAGTAGCAAGAACTGTCTGTCCTAATACTACGTTGCTTGTAAGTGAGATCACTCTACCATCCAGTCGGGTACCATCGTTTAAGGTGATTTTACCTTTTGTAATGAAAGTACCTGCCATCCTGGTATTCTTACCTATCGTGAGATCTCCATCAACAACCCAATATATTTTCTCAGAGTCTACATTTGACGAATACTCCAAAACAGTATTATCAGAAATTGTAAGATCACCGGGAACCTGGAAGATATAAACCGGAGCGGCCTGTCCTGCATCAGCCAAGGACACTTTGCCATTGAACACTGCACTCCCGTTTACTTTATACACTCCAGGATTGAAGTCTTTCTGCCATGATGTTACACCAATCGATGCTTGCCTCAAGGCATTATCAAAAGCCAGGCGTGCATCGTTCATGGCTTTACGGGAAGAAGCATTATTCACATCTGGCGCCAATGATGCACCGCTGCGGGAATACCCTCGCACCGAGCCATTTGCAACGCCAAGCTTTAGGCTCTCTGCTGAACTCTTTTTATTAATTATCTTCTTATCGGCTAGTGCATGATACTCTCGGGCAGCGCCAAGCGGAGGGGCTTTCTGTGCGAAAGCCAGGGTGGTAACAGTGCAAAAGTATACTATTAATAGTATAACTTTTCCAAATGGACTTCTCATCGGGTTTTGTAAAAGTTTGTTATATAGAATTTAATTTCAGATTAAAAAATAAAGAGGGTACAGCACTTTTTATTGTACTAAACTCCTCTTTTAAACACTTAACTATTAAGGTATAGCTTAAAACAAGTACAACTATAACTTTAAAAATTCCTTTTAATCGGCAGCTTTCAATCGCACAAGAGCCTTTAGCATAAATTTTCTTCTGAAATTTACCGATTTTTAGTACAATCCAAATTATAATGATAAAATTAAATTCAGAAATATCTCACAAATGCCATACTATGCTATGGATTTAGTTATAACTCTGTAAACTCAATAATTAAGAATAGCTTTAAAGGCTAATCACACATTCTAAATTGAATTTTATCTATAATTAATTATTAATGGCGGGCAAAGGTAATACAAGAGGAACTACTTGCAAATATATCCCTATATTTTATTTGATGAGGATAACTTGCACGGTGCCCACAAGAATGATATAATATCAAGAGCGTGTGTAAGTGACAGCACTTACGATGTGCTTCACACTGCTTATTATAGGGTAGTGAGGGAGCAAGTAATATCAGGAGGGAAAGCTTCTGCTAATAAGGTGAAACCAGGCACCGTTTACCAAATCCATTGCGGGCAGATAATTCGTCGTGTGTTGAAAACCTTAAAGCCGACTACTACCTCGTGGGTTCCGGCACTGACTTTGTTAAGGGTTGAAGTAGTAGCGTCGTAGGAGTAAGAGATATCGAGTAGTGGACTTACATATACACCTACCATAGCTACCAGGGCATCGTTGTGACGGTAAGAACCTCCCACCCAAAACTGTTTGTTATAAAGCACCCGAACACTCGCATCGATAGAGGCGGGGCTGGGAGAAGCAAGCTTGACCATTACCGAAGGAACCACGTCCAGTTCCGGAGTTGGTGAAAAGCGGTAGCTACCAGTTACAAAGTAATGCCGCTGCAGGTCAAGGGCAGGGTCGGTACTACCCTCCGGAGCAAAACTGGCGACATCCTCCAGCAGCTGCGCCCCTGCAACACCAACTGAAAAATTCTTGGAATAAATCCACAGCCCCAGGTTCAGGTCGAGCACATTGTTATTTATATTTCCGCCACCTAACAGCGGATCACCGGGGTTAGTAAGTTGAAGCTCACTTGTGTTTATGCTATTTCTGATAATACCTGCCGCCGCACCCGCCGACACATTTATGCTGCGCGTAACCGCCATGTGGTAGGCATAAGACCCTGTAAGCCCTGTACGGCGTAAAGGGCCTGTCTTATCTGTATGAAAAGAAACGCCCACCCCATGGTGTGCCAGTTCCTTATGAAATTTGTTACTGGCAGCCCCCTTGTTGATAGGTGTATGGGCTGTAAGGTAATAGGTAACCGGGGCTCCATCCAAACCAACCCACTGCCGCCTGTTGCTTATTCTTATATCAGTATAATCTTCGATGCCTGTAATAGC
The DNA here is from genome assembly GCF_051904785.1 of Pontibacter sp. MBLB2868. Lineage (NCBI taxonomy): Bacteria > Pseudomonadati > Bacteroidota > Cytophagia > Cytophagales > Hymenobacteraceae > Pontibacter > Pontibacter sp. MBLB2868. Next base: position 3,826,786 of record NZ_CP196710.1, read on the forward strand.
AGGATTCAACAAAAAGTTATTAAGCATGTATTGGCTATACTGTGGCCGTTGCTGGGCGTTTGCCTGCAGTGCCACAGTGACTATAGTTAGTATGAATAGAAATACTTTCCTCATTTCTTAACGGATAATGGTAACATGCCCTGAAATTGGTTTCTCCGAGCTGTTCAGGTAGATCATGTAATAATAAGTGGCCACAGGCAGATTCTCGCCATTGTAAGTGCCATCCCAAGGTGTGCCATACCCATTTGATGTAAAGATCAGGTTTCCCCAACGGTTGAATATCTCCACCCGCACATCCGGATAGTTCTCCACATTGCCTAATTCCCATATCTCATTCACGCCATCACGATTAGGCGTAAAGGCATTCGGAATTGACAGCGCAGGTATTACTGTCACCACGACCTCATCAGTAGCAACGCAGCCTTCTGCCGTAGTTACGGTTACGGTATATGTGGTAGTAACATCTGGCTTAGCTATTGGATTTGCTATGTTAGGGTTGTTAAGGCCTACTGCAGGCTCCCATTGGTAAGTTTGCCCTCCTGATGCACGCAACTCTGTAGTTCTGCCTTGTATAATTGTAACATCGTCCCCGGCATTTGCCACTGGCGTAACGATGGTTACAGTTGCTTCTGTTCTGGAAGCGCTGGCGCATTGGTTGTTATTTACTGCCTGCACAAAATAGGTAGTGTTCTGGAACAGCTCTGGTGTTTCAAATTCCGGTCCCACAAAAACCGGTATTCCACCTGTTGCCGTTTCATACCATTCGTAAGTTTCTCCGCTTGCGTTGACTACAGAAAGTATAGCTGAACCGCCAACACATGCCCGTGCATCCTTCACCGTTAGCGTAGGGGAAGCCGGTAAAGGCAGGATAGTAATGGCAATTGCATCTGAAACATTTTCACAACCCTGTGAGATAGCTACTCGCCTGAACCAGGTATTGCGGGTAAGCGCCGGAGGAGTATAGCTTGCACTTGTATTGGGACCTGCTGCTGGTGTAAAACCAGTGGATGGACCGCTAATACTACTTTCCCAGCGATATGTGAATCCTCCGTTACCACCTGAAGGAGCAGAACCTGTTAGCGCTTGCGGTACAGTACCTGAGCAAACTTCCTGACTGGCAGAGATGCTGTTTCCGGTTATGGCAGGCCGTATTCGTATCACTGCTGCTGCACTGGTGTCAGCACCGCAACCTGCTGAAGTAACTACCCGCTTGAAGTAAGTTGTTCCTGTTAGTGGCGCAGGTGTGTAGCTCTGGGTATTACTGTTACCCGCTACAGCTGTAAAGCTTCCGTTTGCTCCTGTTGTGCTGCTTAACCACTGGTACTTGTACTCTCCGGGTTTACCACCGGTAGGCACTGATCCGTCCAGAGAGGAGGTAGCCGTGCCTGCGCAAACATCCTGGTTAAGGGGGCTGATTGTATTACCCGCTAACCGGGGGTATAGTGTGATCTTTATGGCTTCTGATGGGTTCGTACAACCGCCTGAGGTAATTTGCCGCCTGAACCAGTTATCGCCGGGCTGCAAACTTTGAACCGTATAATTTGCCGTGTTATTGGGGCCTGGTGCCGCTCTAAATCCTGTTGTAGGCCCGGTTGTACTTACTTCCCATAAGAAAGTATAAGGGGGGCCTGCTCCGCCTGATGGCTGGCTTCCCACCAGTTGTTGTGGTGTATCGCCCTCGCATATCTCCTGCGCCGGCCCAATGGTATTGGCTGAAGCGGGTACAGGGTCCACAGCTATTATCTGCACCACGTTACTTGTGTCAGGGGAGCAGCTGCCGGAGCTCACCACGCGCCTGAACCAAGTGGTTGCAGTTATCGCACCTGGTGTATAGTTCTGGTTATTATTTGTTCCGGTGGCTGCCGTAAAACCTCCGTCCGGGCCACTTGAGCTTTGTATCCAGGTATAGTTGTAAGGGTTGCTGGTATCTCCGCCTGTTGGTGTGCTTCCTGTCAGCTCTGCTACTGTTCCTCCCTTGCACACACTGCGGGTATCAGCCCCGTTTATGATGTTATTGGCAACCCTTTCTCTTACAGTAACTGGTATTTCGCGAAGCGGGCTGATACATACTACTCCATTCGCGGTATCCAGGGCCGCAACATAAAAATTGGTAACGCCACTTGCCAGTGCCGGTGTAGTAAAAGTAGGACCATCTGCTATGGGTGCAGCTCCTGGTGCATTAGTATCAAACCAAACAAAAAGTGGGCCGCCACCTGTTGTGGTAAGTGTCGCGGCATCTCCCTCGCAAATAATTGCCGGAGCTTGCACAGTGGGTGCCGTGGGTTGTTTTAAGATGACGTATTCTATAGGAGTCGATTGCCCCCCTGTAATCTGGTCAGAGTCACCGCATTCATTTTCTGCCACTACAGTTAATTGATAGCGCCCGGGGACATCGAAGTCGAAACTAAAGTTGAAGCTCTCCGAATTGAATGTTTGGGAAAAGCTTTTCGGGCCTGTTATACTTACAGCCACTGTGATCTTCTCCCCTAAATTCTTATCTACTAGTATGCTTCCGGGACCAGAGCCTCCACCGCCACCTGCAGGGCCACTACTACTAAATTTAATCGAAGTCGGACCGCAAAAAGTACCTCCGGATGGCGGTTGTACCTGTGGCCATCCTACTACTATACCTTGCGATGTGGTATCGCTGCTACAGGCATTGCTAACGATCTGCTCTATCGTATATACTCCTGACTCTTCGAACAGGAAAACAGGGGCAGCCGAAGTTGAGTCTCCAGTAACAAAGCTCCAGCCTTGCTTAGGCTGTACAGACCATTTATAAGAAAGGCCGGCACCAGATGCAGTGTCAGTTGGCGTAACCACAACAGGCACGCAAGGCGGTAGCTGATCCTGTTCTTCCCTTTGTTTGTCTATCTCAAAACCGGCTTTAGGATTTTTGCTTACAGTATAAGTCTGGGTAAATGTTTCAGTACATCCATTGCCTGCCAATGCTGTTATGACTATATCAAAGTCACCTTCCTTAGTATATGGATTAGGATTTGATATCGGGAAATCAGCAGCACGGTATATTACAGGTGCACTACCGTCGCCCCAGTCAACGGTGTAACTTCTTATATCTGATAAAAATGGTGCTTGAGTAGTATTGGAGATCTCGGCTGTTACTTTAATATCTGAATCTGCAACAGAATCTTCTAAGCAGGTTATAAATTCATTCTTTTCAGTGAATGATATTACAGGAATTCGTTTTACCTGTACATCCCGAATAACCGGCTCTGATTCGCAGCTTGAAGTTGTGCTGGTCGCAAACACTGAAACAGTATAGGTTTCAACACCGGTACCTGTAACATCATACGTGTGGGTAACTTCTGTGCCCCTGCTTGTACTACCATCCCCGAACGTCCAGGTATATATCAGATCAGGCATAGGTGCATTGATGGAGAATGTCAGGGGGGTGCCGGAACACTGTACCGTAGTGGGGTCAACTATAAAACCAGGGGGATTAGGACGAGGGTCTACGACAATATCTGTGCCTGTAGAGAGATTTGTGGTACAACTCCCTCCTGAGACCCGAACCTGATAAGTACCTGCCTGACTTACATCAATTGTTTCGCCAGTTGCGCCTATATCCACTCCATCCTTCAGCCACTCGTAAGTAAGTCCTGCACCCGCGTTCGCTCTCAGGGTAGTGCTTTCGCCCTGGCACAACACGGTTCTTCCCTCTACAGTAATCGTAGCAGGGCAGTTTGGCGTTTGTGCCAATAGAGTTACATGGCTGCCCAGAAATATGCACAGTGAAAATATACTCAGGTATAATTGCTTCGGTAGAAGAAGACGCATTCAAACTTTCTTAATGGGTGAAGTACAGACTTTGCAGTCCAATCTACATTACGGTAACAATATATTCAAGGGTTTAGGAATAGTTTTAGCCTAACCCGTGAGCAGAGAACAGAACTATCGCCAAGATGTTCAGGGAGGGTGGGCCTGCTAGAAGAGAATCAGGGGCAGGCACACGATCACCATTTACTCTATAGGCAAATGCTTTAAAAGGTTACATGGCAACATCTTTTTTTCATAGTACTTACAAAGCTAACGATTTTGGTTAATTGCAAATTGTATCAGTTGCCACAACAAACATACTATTAAAAACTACAGGCCCCGCATCTGGTATGCGGGGCCTGTAGGGGAAACTGGTCATTAGCTTTTTAGCAGTAACAACTCTATTTACTGAACAACAATCTTTTTACTTATTGTTTTAGAGCCGATCTGCACCTGCAGTATATATAGCCCCTGGCTAGCAGAGGCAAGATTTAACTGTTTCTCTATATGGCCGCTAGCACCTGAAAGTAGTTCTTCTGATACTACTTTACCCGTTAAGCCTAACACGCGCACCCAAACATTTTCTCTTTTTAACAGATCAAAAGAAACATTGATGTTGCCCTGTGTAGGGTTTGGCCATACACTTAGTCTGGCAGTTTTGCTTAACTCTTCATCTACACCCAGCACAGTATTGTCGTTTCGGGTGTACCAGATCGGTGATGTTACTGTTCTGCTGCCATCATCTTCTGTAATATCCAGGTAGTAGTAGCCGGTTGCAAGGTTTGCGAGGGCATTATCAGTATAAGTTAGGCTGGGGCCGTTGCTCAACGCTATCTGTGTGGCATTCACTCCACTTCCCGGAACACCGTGCATTAGCTTTATACTACTCACAGGAGAAGCCGTCTCTGTAGTAACTGCAATGTTAGGGGCATAACGGTCTGTGAACACGCTTCCCATAGGCTGGGAGTTGATGGTAAAGTATACCTTTGCCTCAAAATCCTGGGTGGCATAAAAGCGCATGCTTTTCATTGCCTCCAGTAAATAATCTTCGGTTAACTCAGGGGCCAGTACAACTAACCTGGAGCGGGCTGTGCGGCCAAATGTAAAGTTGTGATTGTCGTGGTCTATAGTTGGGCCAAGGAAATATCCTTTGCTCAGCATTTTATTATAGTAGCTCAGGTAGCTCATGCTGCTTCCGGGGTTCGTGTAGTTCGTGATCGTTGAGAAAGCAGGTCCTGATTCCACTGCTGTTCCTACTATCGCTTTATCACAAAGACCATCATAGTTAGCCGCCAGGTTATTATAGTCGCTGGTATTAGGGTGGGCCAGGTAGGCAATAGCATTGCCGCCGTGTTTGTTTACCCGGTTAAAGAGGCCTGTTGTGCCAGAGTAGGTACTTTTAGGTACATAAATCTGGTATTGACCGGTTTCCCAGTTCACTAAAGAGTCCAAACCATACACGATTACGTGTCCGCCTCCTGAAATCGTGCCCCACTCCATACCATAAAGCGCTACAAAAGAGTCGGTGGTTGCCGCTTTGGCTGCGTCTCTGCCTGGCTTCCAGTTAGCCAGTTGCATACCGGCTCCTGTGTGGTTGTGCTCGCTAATACCCAGAAAATCCATGTGCATGGCCTCCTTTGCATAAGCATAGTTATCTATCGGAGTTTTGGTTGCATCGTCTTTGTTACCGTCAGAATAGCTGCTGTGCGCATGCATGTTTCCGTAGTAAAAATTGTATCCGCCTGTGTTCTGCTCCCGTGTTTGCTTCGACCCAGTTAGCGCGGAGGCTGTTAAGTATATAGGTCCGCCAGTACAGTTTGTACTTACAGAGAATACATAAAAGTAATATGTGGTGCCAGGGTCCAGGTTACTTTGCGTAAAGGAGGTAGCAGCGCCTTGCTGCACAACTTTCCCGTTGCCTATACTTGCGCCTGCCTGGTAGCTTGTTCCGTTTACCGGCAATGAAGTCAGGTTAGCGGTTGTACTCATTACAACCAGGTACTCATCAACGCCAGTGAATGCATCAAACTTACCTTGTATTTTAGATGATGTAAAGTAGGTTATACCAAAGTTAGTGGCCTGTCCGGCAGGAGAAGCGCAAGCAGGTGGTGTTGCTGTTGTGTGAGAGCCCCCAAGCGGGTTTGGCACCAGGTAAAGCGGCCCACCATTACAGGCAGAACTCGTAAGAGCGTAGACAAAAAAGTAATATGATGTACTTGGAGTAAGGCCAGACGCTGTAAATGATGTGGACGGGCTCTTTCCAACAACCACACCTCCCCCAATATTGTCTCCAGGGGCATAAACTACACCATTCTGGGGATTAGCTGAGAGACTATTTGTTGTGCTCATTACAACCAGGTATTCATCAGCACCTGCAGCTCCGGTAAAAGACCCTGTAATGCTTTTAGTGCCTGTTGCGCCAAAGGTCATAGCGGTTGGTTGGTTTGCCGGTGCCACACAAGCAGGCAGATTAGCTGCCGAATGCACCCCTAAGCGGTTCGAATCGTCCAGGCCATCGGCATCCTGTACCGTAGTAATGGCAACACTGCTCCATTCTGCCAGTGTAAAGGTCGGGTTAGCATTTAAAACGGAAGCATTTCTTACATAGCTTTTGTCTTTCGCATTTATGCCATGCCCAAACGCATCGATCACATTTTCAGAAGCATCCAGCAAGGCTATGGCATCGTTCCCATTAAAATTTATAACAGCATCAGATAATTGCGCGGCACTTGCCACTGTAAGGTAAGGTACTTCTGTACTGTTATTTGAGCGCCCTATCAGCACAGTACCGTGCGCAGGTATCACTACATTTAACGCTACCACATTAGATGGCGTGTCAGTTAAATTCATGTTGCCTGCATCGCCGCTTATTTGCCACGAAGCTAACTTTAACTGGGGGGAGGCTGTGTTTACTTCTGAGCTACTTAAATTAGTGAGCTCAATCCATTTGTTTACCCCCGTACCTTCGTAATACTGAGAGATAATCACCTGAGCATTAGCAGAAACTATTGTTAAAATACTACAGGCAAGTAATAAGATAAAAAATTTTGTAACCGGGTAAAGCTTCATCATTCACTGGAGTTATGAGTAAAATAAGGCATACAAGTTTTGCAATATTTAACCCAAGTGAAAGAAAAATCAGTTAATAAATTATTAAAACCATATATACTATATTGCATCTTCAATATATCCTATAAAAAGGATATAACGTGTGTTATTTGAAGCTGACATTAACTATAGTAAAAGGCTAGCCATAAACTATTTGAAGGCAATACCTGACTGGATTTAACTTGACGTTTGTATCGGAAATCTGAAAATGATTTATACTATGCAAAGCAGGGCAGAACATTAAATGGAATAGGAAAAAGGACATTCAAAAATAAGCCCTTGGTGCAGCAACAAACAGATCTGTTCCTACTAAATTTTTATGCGGTACACAGACCCTTTTAAAGGATTAAAAAAAGAATTTGTTAATTTTATAGCATGATATTGTTTAGTAACGGCTTTTTTCAGCTTGATTTTGATGCTTCCGCGGACATTTTAACTATGGTGCTACCAGAAATGCGTACCAGCGGATTGAGTGAGGCTGAAAGATGCTTTGAGATATTGGTGGAATTCGTAAAGAATTACCATGTACAGAATTTGTTACTGGACTCCAGTCAGGCAGAAGTTGAAGTAGGAGAAGCCTCTTACAACGCATTGATTTATAATGTATCAATGCAACTAAAAGAGACCCGATTGAAAAAGGTAGCACGGGTCGTGAGCAGCAATGTAAAGCTTGAGGAGATGGCTATACTTGTACAAGGGCAGGTACTCGAAAATAATCCGGCAACTTACCAGATTCAGAATTTCTCTAACCGTGACATGGCCTTGAAATGGCTGACGGAACCTGCCTATATTTCCTAAACAGGTTAGAACTTACCTTTTCAAGCCGCTCTGCCGCTTGCTTCTCATAAAAAAGCTAACAGTTTTCCTCCAAGAAAAAGACGCCAGCATTAATACAGGGAAAGGCAAAAGCGTTCCTGCTTTGTAGTGATACAGGTACTTTCATCCTATTTTAAACCTGGGGGAAGTAACCGGACACCCTAAAAACAAAAAAGCTTGTAAGTTTTCACCTACAAGCTTTTTTGTTTTGGTAGACCAGGCTTCACGGCTATCGAACTTTCTCCAGGAAGACATCGCTGCCATAGAGGCTTTTTACCACTACGCCGGCTACACCTCCACTAGCCGCTCTAAATCATCTACTAAATCTAAAAAGAAATAGGGATGATGGAGAAACACAATCCTACACAAAGCGGTGCTAGCTCAGCAAACACCAAGGCCTCATTAGAGACCAAGCCAGGCATTAAAACCGTCATGACGGCAGAGGTCCGCTACGACAAAAGGCTCAGCTCCACCGAGAAAATCATCTACTCTGAGATAGCCGGCCTTTACAAAAAGCATAAAGTGTGCTGGGCAACTAACGCACACTTTGCCAAGAAATTCGGACTTACTATTAAAACAATCTCCCGCTGCATTACGCACCTCGCACAACTGGGATTTATCAGGGTTGAAATCAATCAGGAGGAGGGTAACAAGAGGAGCATATTTTTATGTGATGATACCCCAAAAATGTCTAGACCTATGGACATTCCAGAGGATACCTCGGGACAAAATGAGCCAGAGGAAACGGCTTCACTCCTTATATATAATAAGAATATTAAAAATAAAGATGAAAGAGAAGGGGATTCTCAAGCCAGTTTAAAATCTGAAAATTTTTCAGTCGCTAACTCTAAATCTGAGTGGCCGGACCAGCAGCAGGTAGAGAGCTATATGCTGACGCTGAAACTCCCTTGGCTTAACAAATCAGAAGGGAAGGAGGCCCGGTCCTTTGTGGACTACTACTCTGCCCTTGGCTGGCAAATGAAAGCCGGCCCGATTCAGGACTGGCAGGCAGCAGCCCGCAACTGGTTAAATAAAACACAAAATATTTCACAGACATTAAACAATCATTCAAATGAGCACAGCAAGATCAATAAAGGAAATAACCAATGGAGGGGGCATGTTAACCGCCTCAACACCGACAGAGGCAAAGAGTACAGCGGCACACTATAGCATCGCCCCCAAACCGACAACACAGACAATTTTAGACTACTTCCTACAGTCTATACAGAATGTGGAGTGGCCTCAGGAGATAAGAGAGAAGCTTATCAACTTAAACTGGCACAAGGACATTTTTGAAAAAGTAGCTGCCTATGCTGCAGGTGATACGGAAGCTATGCAAAGATTTAATATTAATCCGAAGAAAGGGTTATTAGTCATGGGCCCAGTTGGATGCGGGAAGACGGAACTCATCTTAATGCTACGCAAGTTCACGCCCTCTGGCATTAAGGATATTTACATGTATGATGTTACAGCAGCCTTTAACGAAAATGGTGATAAAGCTATTCGCCCGTACCGCCACGGTCCTTTACACTCTGGCACAGGAAAGCCTATTGAATGCCTCTTTGATGATTTGGGAGTGGAAAGAACAGGGTCACACTATGGTGTTAAAGCAGAAGTAGCCATTGATTTAATATATATGCGCCACCTGCACTACAAGAAGACTGGCAGTAAGAGCTATTTCACAACCAATCTGAATGTGGAAGAGCTAACCATGAACTATAAAGATGTTTCCCGCTCCCGCCTTAGAGAGATGTGCAATGTCATTCAGTACTCAAAGAGTGCCCCTGATCTAAGATTTTAACTAACTCACAACTAATCTATAAATAAAAAATATATGCGAATCTATAAAGAAAAAACCGCTCCACTTTCCTGCAGGGTTAGTGAGAATATGAAAAGCCAGATAGAAGAAATGGCTGATACCCTTAATATGAGTTTGGCTCAGTATGTAGCCGTTTTAGTGGCTGTCGGTCAAAACGGGGAAGAGGGGCTAAAGGTATTAAAGAATAGACTAACCGCGGCTAACGAAAAACAGCAAGAGACAGAAAGGGAGCTGGAAAAGCTTTTACCTTTTACAAAACCGGCTTTTGCCAAGCCCCTTGCTGCCCTTTTGCAGAACGAGCAAATTCTTAGCGATCTCTATACACAATATGGAAAGAAGTCATTTGAAAGAATGGAGCTGGCTAAGCTAGGCTTCCAGTTTAACTTAATGCTTCAGGCCAAGTCCATAGATAAGATTCTTTATTACTTTATGGGTAGCTATGGCTGGACTTATGCAGACGGAGAAAGGAAAACAATTACTATAAGAGAGGAGAAATAGCTATGGAAAGTACATTTGTTTATGCTGAGCCCTGTGACCTATACTGGGATTCCACTGTTTCAGGCGAAAAAGTCAATCCCTCTTACATGTTATACCTTATCTTGTTCCTCTTAATATGTACTGTTGTCTGGCTTTTGCTTAATAAGGCAAACCATAGCCTGGTCTTAAAACATAAGACAGAAGAAAAGTAAGCATACCTCCCCCGCAGGCGTTCAATATTATACTCCTGCGGGGGAGGCTTTAAAGTCATCTCTTAAGCACTATCATTTTAGAACCCCATCCTTATAGCTCTCTTTCTTTACTACCTTATTATTGCCATCTATAAAAGCAGTCTTACCATTTCGTAGGCCATTCTTGATTTTTCTTTCCTCTTTAAGGCCTGTTTTTGCATCGTGGTAAACAAACTCACCTGAGAACAGTGAATTGTTCAGTGTCAGGTACTTCTCATCCAATTGAACATTGTTTGCATAGTTTGACTCTATTTTAACATCCTGCTCTGGAAAATAATAGACCCAAAGACCTATCTTATCTTCATTTCGGTATTTACCAGTTACAACGGGATTACCATTTATATCAGTAACTCTGAATTCACCGTCTTTATAGCCGTATATTCCATTAGATGTTATCCCAGTCAGGTTCAGAAAAACCCTTTCAAAATCGTTATGATCTATCTCCTCTTGTCTAAAAATTTTAAACTCCTGTGAGGTTATTTTACTATCGAAGTATTCCGTCTGACGGCACATGAGGCTACTAGAGTTTTCATCGTATATCTCATACTTGGTTAAGATTTTATCTCCAGTGCTATCATAGATAGTCAACTCTGCAAAATCATCATTATGAAATATTTTCTTCTCTGCAGGCTTACCATACTTATTCCATTCAATGTATTCCCCATGTAGCTTGCCCTCTTTGAAGTTCATCGTCCTCGTAAGCAATCTCTTATCATAATACCCGATCCATTTCCCTTCTTCCTTGCCGTTTTTGTATTCTCCCTCAAAAAAGAACCAAGAATTAGCCCCATCCGGCATCTGGCTCTGGTAGGCTTCAAGCCACGCCCCATGCTTCTCATCATTAAGATAGTTGCCTTTTCTTATCAATGTGTTTGTAGAATCTCTAAGCTCATAGCTTCCACTTTTGATGCCGCGGTTATAAGTTGTAGTCTCCAGAACCGGTATTGCTTTAAAATATATCTCCGACTTGCCTTCTACCAGCCTTTCTGTTTCATCAATAAATAGAAAACGCTTTTCCACACCTTGTTTCTTACCAGCGGTAAAATATGTTTCAAGCATTACCTCGCCTAAACGATCACTCACGGGGGCATAATACGTCCATTTCCCTTCCTTCAAACCATCTACATAATTCCCTTCGCTTTCCTTACCAGTAAAACCTAGATAGGTCCATTTGCCGCTTTTGAGTCCCATTTTGTAGCTCCCTTCACAGTCATCAATCCAAATGAAGTCTGTTTCTCCTGTTTTAGAGATTGTCAATTTGACTTTTACACGCCTTTTGTAAGCACCATGGAGCTCCCCGTTGGCATATAGCGCTGTTACAATGGTGTCACTGCCAGCAAACTCTTCTGCAGCTCCATGCTTTACCCCATTAAGGTAATGACTAAACTCCAGCACTTCTTCCTCTCCATTTCCAACATAGTAGGTTGTCCACTTCCCATCCTTTTCCCCTTTCTTGGTTGAGCCGATGATTTTTACAGTAGGTTCTCCTGTTCCCTCATCATAATAGTATTCAACATATCTGCCTGTCTGCTCACCATTTACATATTCCTTTTCAATTGATTTGAAGCTGTCTTCATAAATTGTAGCCACTCCATTGTACTCATCATTCACCATGGAATATTCGGCAGTCTTGTTGCCATATTCATCATACTCAACAAATTTGCCATTGCCTTTGCCATCCGTATAGGTTCCTTGCTTCTTTAACTGCCCACTTTCATAATAAATCTTGAGTAAGCCGTGCAGCTTGCCGTTTTTCAAGGAATACTCCGTCTCTACCTCACCGTCAGCATAATAGCTTATTTTATTGCCATTGTCAGGATCATAAATTCCGGCTTTCCTGATTACGGTTATTTGATATGCTGTTAAACTTGCATCAGACCACTCATCTTCATCTCTCCTCTGAGTACTTACTTTGATGGCATATGTAGCATTAGCATAAGTTGAAACAACTTCACTGTCTTCTATCTTGCTCCCTAACAGTTTATAACCTGATGATGTAAGAGAACTTTGAATTTGGGTGTAAAAAGTCTTACTTAAGGTCACATAGGATACCTTGTCGGGCTGAGAATTATATGTAAACAAGTAAAACCAACCTTGAGCTTTATTATTGTAGCTATTTTTATTGTAGGACCAAGTAATTGTGTTGTAGTGATCACTGTCTCCTTTTTGAGAGTCATGATAAATCCACCCTTTAGTTAGAAGAGTTGTATTCACACTTTCCCAGTTCTGCTTTCCACAAAGGCTCATGAGCTCTGTAAGTGTTAGCTTTTGGGCGAAACCAATGGGTGAAATAAAAAGCAGAGCAGCTAAAATCAGTAGTAGCTTTTTCATATAGTTACTGTACTTAATGATGCTAAATGGAGATGACTACTTACAAACTGTTTTGGCTAATTCCGTAGCATCTAGGTCTCCTAATTCACTAGCTATGTTTAGGTCTATACAGGCCCCTTCTTTTTTCCCCATTGTGCTCTTCAATGCTCCACGGCGATAATAGGCATTAGCATATTCAGCATTCAACTCAATTGCTTTTGTATAATCTTTTAAAGCCGCCTCATTTTTTTTCTGACTTTCTTTAATTGTACCACGATTAAAATATGGTATAGCATCACCTGGATCTAATTTAATAGCCATACCATAATCTTTTATGGCTGCCTTTTCGTCGCCTAAGTTCATCTTTGCCACCCCACGGTCATTATAAGCAACAGAAGACTTGGGATTTAACACTAGTGCTCTATTGTAATCTTCGATTGCACCCTTAAAGTCTTCAATGTAGTGCTTAGAATTACCGCGCAGGATAAAGACATCTATATCATCAGGATTTAGCTTTAGGGAATTACTGAAATCAACAATAGCTCCTTTATAGTCCTCTAAATCAATCTTCACTGTCCCTCTGCAGTAATAAGCAAAAGCATTAGCATCATCAAGCTCGATAGCCTTATTGTAGTCGAGAAGTGCCTTTTGATATTCATTCATAAAATCATGTGCTAACCCTCGGGAAACATAGTTGTGACTATTGTTTGGCGCCAACTTGATGGCCTCATCAAAATCTAATATGGCTTCAGCATAATTTCCCATGCCTCTCTTTATCGTTCCACGCTCAACAAATGCATCTAGAAACTCAGAGTTTAGGTTAACGGCAGCTGAAAAATCTGACATTGCTCCTATACTATCTCCCATCTCAGCTCGTAATATGCCGCGGTTAAAAAGTGCCTCTAAATTCGAGGAGTCTGCCTCAATCGATTTTCCATAGTTGTCCAGCGCCTTTTCTTTATTATTGAGCAACTCCCAAATAACTGCACGATTATAATATGAATAGGAATGGTTCGGATTTATCACTAGCACTTGATCGTAATCGGCCAAAGCTCCTTGATAGTCCTTGGCTTGAAGCCTGGCATAACCTCTTTTATAAAATGCATCAGCATATTCAGGGGCTAATTCAATAACTCTAGTAAGATCGTGTATCGCAGTTGAGTCATTAATGGCTTCTTTTGCTAGCGCTCTATTATAGTAAGCACTTGCATATTCTTTATCTATCTCAATGGCTTTACTGTAGTCTTTTATTGCACTCTGATATTCTTCTAGTCTTGCTCTGGTATACCCCCTACTGTTATAAGTTTGCGCATTACTTGAATCGAAAACAAGAGCAGCCGAAAAGTCCTCAACTGCACCTAAATTGTTTTCAAGATAAGCTTTAGCTGTCCCTCGCTCAAAATATGTATTAGCATCTTTGGGGTCTAATAAAATAGCCTTGTCATAGTCAATTATTGCTCCACTATAGTCCTCTAAACCTGCCTTTACAATACCACGACGGTAATAAAAATATCCCTCTGTCGGGTTTATTTTAATTGCATGATTAAAATCGTTCAGGGCTCCTTCTATATCACCAAGCTCAGCTTTTACTATAGCCCTGTTTAAGTACATTTTAGGGTACCCATCATTATTCAACTCGATTGCTTCGTTATAATCTATCAAGGCATTTTCGTACTCCTCAAGGTACGCTTTTACAAAACCACGGCTGTAATAGGCCATACCTGTGCCAGGACTTAAGCTTATAGAGCGGTTAAAGTCTTCTATTGCCTCAGCACTGTTGCCATTATAAAACTTTGCCATTCCTCTCTTAAGAAACGCTTCTTCATCATTAGCATTTAACTCAATGGCTTTGTTAAGATCATCTATAGCTCCTGTGTAGTTTTCAGCTTCTAGCTTAGCTATGCCACTTGTTTTAAAAGCATCGAAGGATTGCGCAGAAGAGTTCAACACACTTAATGAGAAAGCTAAAAGCAGTAAAAGTTTTTTCATGGGTTAACAAGTATTATTTTATGGTCTTGCAAAGTCAGCACTACTAATTTTCACAGTCACTAGCATAGGACTCAATTTCTTCGCTAGCGTCCATTGCTTTTTTCGCATAGTACTCTCCATCCTCAATGGTCTCAGCATTATATGCGCTTTTTGCATTGGAGTATGCTTCATCTGCAGCGTAATTCGCGTCATCACACCCACAGTCAGAAGCATAACTCATGGCGCTATCGAATTCATCCATTGCTCTTTTGGCATAATACTGCATATCCTCTACAGTCTCAGAGTAGTAGGCCTGTCTCGCATAGTCGTACCCGTAACTTGCTGAGGACTTAGCATCAGAGCAGTCTACTACCTCTTCTTCCTCATATTCACTTGTTTCATAGTAAGCTGTTTCCTCATCAGCTGCATCAGAATAATTTGTATCATTAGTATCACAGCTGAAAAGCAGAGCAGTAAACAGAAGCAGGTAAAGGTTTTTCATTTAGAAAGAGCTTTAAGAAAAATCAAAACTTATTAGTCACAATCCATTCCGAAAGAGGAGCTCATCTCAGAACAGGTAATTGTCATTGTTGAAAATTTACCCTGTGTTTCCCCCTGGTTAAATCCTTCTACAGAATTGCACATCATGCCGAA
Source organism: Pontibacter sp. MBLB2868 (assembly GCF_051904785.1). Taxonomy (NCBI): domain Bacteria; kingdom Pseudomonadati; phylum Bacteroidota; class Cytophagia; order Cytophagales; family Hymenobacteraceae; genus Pontibacter; species Pontibacter sp. MBLB2868. The sequence continues at coordinate 3,841,966 of NZ_CP196710.1, forward strand.
AGAGTTGGTGGATGTAGAAGAGTTATATTTATCACCCTTCTTTATCGTAACTTTTACCATCTTCGCCTTCCTTGGATTAACAGCATAAAAAGTATAAAACCCATTTATGCTCACTCTATAGATAGAAACACAGTCATTCTTTTTGATAAAGACAGGGGAAAGACCAGTTTCTTTAATAAATGTGTTAAAATTTGGAATGTCTACCTCATTACTGGTTCCTTTACAGCGGGTAAGCGTAGCTGCAAACTCATAGAAGGCATCAGCCTTCTTCTGAAGCCTATTAAGTGCCATAAGGTCCTCTTCTTCCTCATCTATTGCTTCTTCTATATCATCATTCAAGGAATCAATCTTTCTAAAGAAGTACTCGCAGTCTTCTTTGTTAGCGTTAGCTGCAAAGGACTGTGTTAAGCTTTGAAGCTCGTACTCCAGATCGCTAACTCTATCAGATTTTGGGTTAGAACTTACCAGCATAGTAGCTGATATGATGAGCAGTAGATATATTTTCATACAGTAGTGGTTATCATTCGTTTTTATTTCATCTCCGTTCTACCGCCATGCTTGTAAAGCAGGTAAAGCATTTTAGATACTTCAAACCTCACATGGTCCTCAAGACCATTGTCCTTTCTAGCCTCTGCTTCACCCATTCCATTATGCTTTGCTTTGAGATAGCAGTAATAATGATTCTTCATATGATGGAAATAACCACCCAATCCGTTTCTCATATCTTCTATTAACTGCTGGTCATAGCGGGCCTTGTCTATTACTTCCTCTACTATATAGAATGCGTCTTTGATCATCTCAGGTTTGCCAGTTGGACCCAATGTGAGCGGCTTATAGACCTTAAGGTAATGCTGATGCAATTCTAAGGTACTGCCAGTTTTATCCTTTAAAGAAATGATAGTCGGGCAGTCAATCAAGCTTTGCTGGCGGCTTTTATTAAAGTAGCTCAGTACCAACTGCCCTTTACTACCATACTCCCGAATTAGTGCTGTCAGTGCATCGAAGTCAAATCCTAAAGTAACTGGAGAAGGCTTGTTATAATCTTCATGCAACTGACCTGTGACGGTTACAGCTGAATCTTCGCTGAAGATGATTTCCTCGATTTCTACTATACCGGCAATAACGAAGTAGTCTGGCGTGAAATCTATAGCATCTGGCCGGGCAAGTGAGAAAAGGTCAGTTTGTTCGCTATCCGAACGTTCTTCCCTAAATTCATTGAATCTGAAAACTCTTGCCATTTCCAGAGGATGAGGAGCCGGCTCTTCTTCCTCTTGCCCTAATTTGATCATCGAATCCAAATCAGATGGATCTAAATAATTATCCAGAAACTTAAGGTATGGCTTTAGCTGCTTGTAAGCCTTTGTCTTGCGGAAGGTACGGGGATATTGATTCTTTAAAGATGCGGCATCCCCATAGCAATCCAACCTCTTAAGAGCACTCAGCTCTGCCAGTACATCTTCAGGTGATGCAAAACCTAGTATAACATCGTAGAGGAAAATAGTATACTCGTGGGTAGGGTGACCTAGTTCTGGTAGTATATCAAAAGCATCCTTATTCCTTGCTTTTGCTTCTTTTAACTGTTCCAGATCTGTTAGTACAGGTGAGAAATGGTGCTGCTGTGCTGCAGCATTTAAATGCTCCAGTGTTTGTTGAAGAACCTTTTCTGACAGCTTTTTCTTCTGTGCAAGTTTCCAGAGTATGCTCCTGTTTTTGTTTGACAAAGGAAGCCCGAATTTCTGCAGGAGTTCTTCCTCCAGACCTAGAACTTCTTCAAACAAATCACCGTCTGCTTCGGGGCCACCTATTCTGTCCAGCTCTTTATACAGATGGAAATAGGAGTTTAACTTATATATTACTTCTGTTCTCATTTTTATATCTTCCCTTTCTGCGCATTTTCTACTACCACAGCTAATGTGGGTGCATCCAATGTTGGATTTCTTTTCTGAAGCAATTTTGATATAAATATATTAATATATAACTATATAAACTCCATAGCTTTTACTTTTTTAGTAAAAGGATTGGAAACACAGTAGCAGATTCCAAAAGAAGTAGTGCTCTATCCACTGGCATTCTACTTAAAGTTATAGACTTACTAAATACTTATGACATTCAACTTCTACATCGGTGGGTATGGCCGTGACAGCTATCGGTTAGAACTGCATAACAATGAACTGCGCTGCTCTGAGTACTATGGAGTATCGTCAGACTGTAACAAAATCAATTCTTTGAAGGGGGACAAAGACTGGGGGAACAGTAGTATTCCTAAAAAACTACAGCAGGATGAATAGTTACTTCACAACTTGCTAACCAGCAAGTTAGACATTTTACTAGCCTGTTTAGCTTTTTATGGCTATATTAGCTAAAGTAAATATTAATATTAGAAACAACGAGGAGGAAGGGTAAAGAGGACAGAGTAAATTCAAACATAAGATTTAGGGTAATGGCGGATTGCATACAATGTGGGAGTTTTACAAAATATAACGGTGGCTTATGTACTGCTTGCTACAAAAATAAAAATGGAGAACAGGTAACACTTGTTGTAGACAAAGATAACGCGGCGCCAGTCAAAAGCTTTGATAAGACAACAGACAATAAATGGGTATACAATCTGATCAAGGGGCGTATAGCCGAGACGCTTGTAGAGCAGTTGTTTCTTTCCCTTGGCTTCCAGGTTTTCAAGTACGGGATGGAGAACACTATACCCGGTATCATGGACCTGCTAAAGGGTGTGCGCGATGAGGTGGCGATGGAGATAAGAAGAATGCCTGACTTAGTAGTGTATAAAGATGGCAAAGCACACTTTATTGAAGTAAAATTCAGAGCTAACGGCACATTCCAGCTGAAGGACATTGACAAGAACAAAGACTATCCTTATCAGAACGCCCTAATATTGCTGGTATCAAAGAAGCACATTAAATGTATTTCTTATTTAGAGCTAGTGGAAGGAAAGGAGATAACCCCTACCTGCCGTAATTATCTAGGAAGCCGCAAAGAATTTGAAACAGATAAGGAGAAGATCATTGAGTACTGCCAGTACGCGGTAAAATTCTTTGAAAATGTATAAGCAGGACTAAAGTGATTTAGTGTAAAAGCCCTTCAGAATTCTGAAGGGCTTTTACACTTCTGCAAATGTAAGCGATGAGCCTAGCCTCTAAGCCTCACTAAGAGCCCTTCGTTTTTTAGCTTTATTGTCCCACTCCGTTTTTGAGTAGTCACAGCCGTAAAGGAAGTTCGTGCAGCCCCAGAACGTGTAGAGATTCCCGGTTTTTGCGACGCCTTTCTTCTTCACAACCAGGTCGGCGATTTTGCAGTCCGGGCATTTTTCTATCTTTTTATCCTTGTTGCCTACATCCAGCTCGGTGATAAACTTTGACTTGTAGGTCTCGTCTGCCACGAAATAAACCTGCTCTTTGGCTCTGGTCATGGCCACGTAAAACAGGCGTCTCTCCTCGCCGTTCTCATATTGGTCGGCATCACTCAGCAATAGGTTAAGCACCTGATCATCCGACATCTCGGAAGGGAAACCATGCCTGCCCGAATTGCAGTTAATGACTATAACAATATCCGCCTCAAGACCCTTCGACTTGTGCACCGTCAGGAACTCAGCCTTCACTTTCGGCCTGCCGATGGGGCTGTATTCTACGATGTCCGCTTCGCGTGTAAACTCGTGGCCTGCCTCAACCTCCTTGACTGATATGTTTCGCTTAATGCTAAAGGAGCTGTTCTTGTCCTCCAGCCTCCTTAGATCAAAGCTGTATCGGCCCAGTATAAAGATAGACTTCTTATCTAAATCTGCATGCCTGGACAGCAGCTCATCTAAGATGTTCTTTACTGCTATCGTATCGCCTTGATCGCCTGAAGGTGCGTAGACAAGGTCGTATCTGGTCTTCTTGTCCGGAAACGCCGGCCTGAGTGACTTGGCGGTTTGGCTGTCGTTTTTGAGTATGAACTCGCTTGACAAGTTAATAAGCGGATTGCAGAAGCGGTAAGTGGTCTCAATCTTTGACTTGATGCAATACCCGAAGAAGCGCTCAAAGTCCTTGAATAGGGTAATGTCGCTGCCCGTGAAGCGGTAAATCGACTGCCAGTCGTCGCCCACGCAGAAGAGTCTACATCCGGGGCTGTTCTCCCTTAGCGCCTTTATCAGGTTATAGCGGCCAATGGATATGTCCTGAAACTCATCAATGATGATGTAGTCAAACTTCTTCTGGTAAGCGCCGGCAGCAACATAGGCTGTGGCTTTGTTGATCATGTCGCTGAAGTCTATCTCCTGCCTTTCAGCCAGGTGTGCCTCATACTTTTCAAAGATGGGCTTTATGATCTGAATAAAGCGATTGTTTCGCTCTCTCATCATCTCATCCTTCACCGATCCGTTGCGTTCAGCCAAATCACTTACAGTGTAGTTGTTTGACTTCATGAGGGTGATGAATGTCTGGAACAGCGTTACAAAGCCATCCACCTCCTCGCCGGCAGTATGGTTGATGATAGCCCAGATCTCTTTAGGCGACTTTGGAGACAACCTTATCCCGGCGCTTTGCAGCTTCTCTGTGAGACTGGCAGCCCAGGTGCCGTCAAGCATCTCATAGCTGTAGGTCTCGATAAGCCGGGTACTGTTCTGCCTGTGCACATCCCGCTGCCAATTGATTTTGCTCCAGTACTTCTGGTTCGCCTGCTCCTGCGTTTCGCCTCTTTTCGCAAAGAAGGGGGGCACGCTGTTATCCCTGGAAATCGCCTGGTGCTCCAGGTAAACCCGCTTGCCGTCCTGAAGAATGGTGAAGTCCGGCTTGTACTGCCGTTTGTCTAATGTGGCTGTCTCAAACTCGTAGGGATACTCGTACTCATAGTTGATCCCGTTGAAGAGCAGGAAGTTGGCGATCCGGCACTCCTCAATGCTTTTGACTATCTCCATTCGGTGGGTAATCCTGCCATTACTTGAGGTAGTGTATGCTTTGTAGGTCCTGAAGTTCTGATCCTTGATGTACTGGATGTACTCGCCCTGGTTCTTGAAGTCAAACTGGTTTTTGACAGGCTTTAGAAAGTTGGTAAAGTAGTCTGTAACTTTAGCTAAGTACTCTTCCCGTTTAATTAGCTCATTGAACGTCTTCTTGATAAAGGGCTTAAACTGCTGCTCTTCAAAAATGGACGGTCGCTTCTCCTCAACCTGCTTGATCACGCCTATACCGAAGCTATGGAAGGTCTTGGCAAAAATCCCTTCCACGTTCACGCGGGAGGCGAGCGTGACGGCTGACTTTCTTGTAAAGGAAATAAGCAAGATATTTTCTGGGTCTGTCTTATAACGCTCCACTAGGTACTTCACCTTGCCCACAATGGTCGTGGTTTTACCGGAGCCTGCCCCAGCAATGACTAAGTTGGCATCCTCATCCTCCACGATGGCCGTTCTTTGCTGCAGATCAAGCGGCTTACCTGCAGCTGAATCAAAAAAGTCTTTGTACGTGTTGAGTTCTTGTTTGACAAAGGCAGCGTTATACTTGCTCCTGTTGCTTTGTGCGTTCTTATAATAGTCAAGAAACTTCTTCACTACTACTGAGCTCTTATGCTCTAGACTGGCCTTCTCAATCGGTTTTCCATTCAAGGAGGCGTATAGCTCCTGATAATTAGCTAACCATACTCCCAATTTGGAGTTAGTAAAATAACCAAGTGCAAAGTCAAGGTTTAACTCATAAGCTGCAACTGCCGCCTCTATATCCTGTAGCTTGCTTGACAACAGCTGTTGAAGTTCAGCTTTTGTTTTTTGAGAACTATTCCACTTGAATATGAAGTAGCCAGCAACGGCTATAAATAAAAGTATTAACGGCATTTTAATTCGGTAATGCTTATGAACAAGGGCTTAAGAGAAGCTTTAAAGTTTTGTATTTTCATCAACGCTGAATCAAGCCCCTATACAAGATTGATTGTTTCCTATTATGGAATAGCTAATTGCTAAGATCTATTAACTGAATAACTTTATACTGCACCCCCTCTTGGGCCATTCCATATATAAAGATATTAATATGTAACAATATACTCTTTATAGCATCTGCTTTTTTAGTTAAATTAAAGTAGAGCTTTGCGCTAGAACCTTTTCTAAACTTTCTTTTTATGACATTAAACTTCTACATCGGTGGGTATGGCCGTGACAGTTACCGCCTCACACTTCACGACAATGAATTGCGCTGCTCTGAGTATTATGGAATACTGTTAGAGCATGATAAGATTGTGCCTATTGAGGGAAATAAGAATTGGGATCAGCTGATGAGTTTCCTTAAAAGCTGTGACTGGAAAAGAAGATACGATAGTGATATTCTGGATGGAACGCAGTGGGAATTAAAACTGAAGGCACCAGGGGTTAATATTAACTCTTATGGCTCCAATGCCTATCCTGATAACTTTGATGAGCTCATGATTTTGCTGAACCGTCTATTAAGCGAAACAGGAATACAACTAGAAGAATAGTGACTTTGAAACTAATCCCAGCAACCCATAGACCCAAACTGCAAAGTTTCCCTTTTACATCTCGGACAATGCCAGAATTCCTTTGTCTGCTGGTAGTCTAGCGAAGGAAAAATAGAATTTGGATTCTCTTCATCTGTCTCCAGCTCGTCTTTGTAGAACCGCACTTTCTTCCTGCATTTCGGGCACTTGGAGAATAATTTACTCGCATCTCTGCCTATAACTATTCCACAGGCATCGCAGTAGGCTGGCTCAATTTGAGTTCTAGTGTCTGGATAGCTAAACCCTATACCTTGCATGATTGCTTCTGACTCTAGCCCGCATGGACATACGGCTTGAATAATGCTCCCCATATATTTTAATGATTCCTGTTTTCCACAATACAGATCAACTTGCTAATGGAGTCAAACCCGTTACAGATTCAATAATCCTTTTACCGACTCCCTGCATCAAACTTCCATCTGGTTCAACTAAGTCTATGAAGTCTAAGCTACATGAATGATTGTCTGCGTAAAAATCAGAAGGATGATACGCTTCATGTAGCTTCTGTATTCCATGCACCTGAGGGTATAGTAGTGTACTATGATTTGCACCAAAGTGTATATTGTAAGCATACATCTGCTTTAAATCACTATCAGAGGGTGTATGATCTGAAAGTACTTTCCACTTTGTATCAACAATTACTTTCTGCTTGACCTTTATACCACCTTCATCTTCTTCATATTGAATTACTATATCCGGACGGATAGTCTTAGAGCTCCAGAACTTCCTGCTTGACTGTCCAGATACAAATAGCTTATTTGCTTGAAACAACTGCTCGTCCTTCTTTATCTGCCTATAAACATACTTTTCAAACAGCTGATTCATGTCAAACATAATAGAAAGAATGTTTTCGCCACCTGAGGATAAATCCGGACTATAGTTAAGAATGATTAGTTTAGAAAGTTGAACTACCTGCTCGTAAGGCTGTGTTTTTCGATTAAATCGAACTTTACTAAATGTAGCATTTGTAGCTACTATGTCATCAAAATCACCAAAGGTATAGAGCAACCTAGACGCATTACTTCTTATATGTGCAGAACTAACACCTGCTAAAATAATAAGCGCCTTTTTTATTATCTGATGTAACAGGTGGTCCCGATCATATACCTGATGATCAGTAAAGAATCGCTCTTTATGTACAAGGTTCCTTTTTATCTGCTCTTGAAAAAGCAATCTGCCCTTTAAGGCCTTCTGATTGTTTTGCTCTTGCCGATAGCGCTTTACCAATCCCTGATGCACTAGTTGGTCAACTCCTTCCAGAAACTGCCAAAGAAACAGCTCCAGCAGCGAAGATGAGCGCAACCGAAGCATCGCATTTGATAAGGAAGAAACTGATAGATACCCAGTTTCTCTAAGAAGCAGGAATAAGGCCTTCTGCCACTTTTCAGTGTCATCTCCTACATCAGCTTTAGGTAACACTTCAATCGTAAGTCCATCAACTTGTATTACCCCTACATAGCTTTTAAAATGCAGACGTTTATGCCCAACATTGAAATAGGTATTACCCTGCTTCTCATTGTATTGCACAAGTCTATCAAAATGCTTTGAAGTGAATTTATCTTCATCCACTTCAAGACACGAATGCTCAAAGACTTGTACTACATTAACCGGCATATACCTGTTTAAATGTATCTACTGTCCAAGATGCTGAATCGGTAAATTCAAATACATCTTTATCATTTAACTCATAGTCATTACCCCAATTACCTTTTGCGAACTTTCTTCTGCCTGTGGCCCCATTGGATTTCTTCTTTACAAAACCTTCTCCCAGAACCATGCCTATGCGCCCATAGTCGCCATAGAAATATTCCTGTAGCAGGGGAATGATGTTGTCTTTAAAGATCTTTTTAAGCTCTGATAGTACATCATCTGTATGTGCTAAGGAGATAAAATAGGAGTGACCGATACAGTGATCCCTATTCAGGAGCACTTCAATTCTATCATTGATGGCTATGAATAGTTCCTGAGGGCTTACCCCTGGGAACTCCGTTCCTACGAAATACTTATTTATATCAAAGCCAATCTCTCCCTCTCCCTTCATACTATTCCAAATAGTATACTTTCTAGTATGCAGATCTTCTGGTGTTCCGATAAGTTCCAGTACCATGGTTTCGGCAACCTTATAACGATTGCTTTGCCAATTGTTATCCTTGTGACGCCATAACAGGTTATAAAAAATGTGGGCTGCACTTGGCACTAGCGCAGCATCCGGAGCCAGTTCTTTGAATGAGAAACGGCGCCTAAGAGCAGTATCGAGGGCCTCTACACTTCGGTCTGCTGTATTCATAGTTCCCAGCAGGTAGAGGTTAGCAGGAACAGAGAAGTCTTCTTTAGAATACGGCAGGGCAACTTTTAGTTGTTCTGTATTGCCAGCTCTCTTATCAGGCTCTATGAGAGTTATCAATTCTCCGAATATTTGAGAGACATTACCCCGGTTTATCTCATCTATAATAAGAACATGGTTCTTTCGGAACATTTCAGTTACTGGAGCCGATTCAAAATAACTTTGCTTAATCAGTCCTTTGTTCAGACTATAGACCGTCTGCTGTGAGAAAGCTTTCTTGTAAAGTTCGGTTACTGGTAAGCTAATTTCCTTTGCCAGCCACTTTACCTTGCGGAAGTGGTTGTAAGAAACAGGGGAATCTTCTTCGAAAAAATAGTCACCGCTTATTTGTGCGATAGCGCGAATTTTATAGTTGCCGTTTGAAACAAACACAAAGTCGCCGGGCTTCATGTCCACTACAAACATCTTTACAGCAGTCGTCTCATACTTACTTCTTTCTAGTCCATCTTTATCTAAAAGATCCTTTATCTCCTTTCGACTCTTTACTCCTTCGAAATTTGTTCCGCCGCCCCATCCTAAGGCAATACTATCGTTCTTTAAGCAGTACTGATAGATTTCATCATCATCCGAAGAGGCTGTATTACCAACAGACATTTTATAGAAACGTGCATTTTTGAAGTTTTCCCTTATGATACTTTTAAACTGATCTGACTGATTTTTAGGTTCATAGTTCACATAGCTTTCTGCTCTTTCACACATATTCTTAAAGATGCCTGGTAGAAGCTCATAAGCGATGTCGCCAGATTGTGTTAATGCGGCTTCCTCCTCTTCTTCTCCTTTCGTTTCTTCAGAAGGTAGCACCGGTTTAATACCCTCTACAAAGTCTTCATAAGAGAATGACTGATGGAATGTAACAAACTCAACCTGTTTGCGCTCCTGATAAACCTGAAACTGCTTATTTATAGTATCCCTTGTCGGATACTTTTTCTTCAGTTCTTCTTCCGATAGTTCTTCTATTATCTGGAGGGCATACTGCTTCGTGTGGTATGTTTTGCCTGTACCAGGAGGTCCATATAATATCTGATTTAATGGCATAGTATGCTTAGCAGTATCTCTATCATTTTGATTCTGTTCTTCGTTTTTAGTTGCTTTAGTCTGGCTTGGCTGGAAGTTGAATAAGGTAGCTCTGTAAGCCTTATCAAAAGCAGCTTTTCTGAAGGCTGTATTATCATACTCTTTACGCTCAGTGCTAATATCTCTTTCTATCTCAAATTGAACAGCCTCAACAATGGCATCTATATGTTGCTGGACAACCTGCGCAGACGTATTTTTAAAGTATGCCGCTGTGTCACCGCCAGTAAAGCCTTCTCTTTCAACTCCAGGAATATCATTATCTTCTGGCGCGATGAAGAAAAATGAATTATTCTTTAAGTTCAGGCAGTATCGCTTGCCAACATGAAAACCTAGATGCCTCGATCCTGTGCTAAATACTAGGTTATCTTCGTCTGGTAAGGAAAGTTCATCTATGATGAAGTCTAATGTCTGAAAGTAGACGTTTAGATTATCAACAGAACACTTACTAACTCTTTCTTTAAATTCCTTTTCATCTTTTTGAAAGGAATGATTAATAGAACCATTCAGCTCTCTCCATTTAGGAAGCTCTTCTGCTACATCTTTTGTAAGTTCTTCCCAGCTACTATACGGCTTATCTACTGAGGTAAATCCATTGCTCTCAACTCTATGACCTTTGTATAAGCCACCACTAATACCATCTTTATCAATTCGGAAAAACAGTTGATATGCATCCTGCGGACTTGTCGCCTCATCTGGAATTATAGCCCCCCAAACATGATCAGTACCATAATTATTAGGCCCATCAAAGTCATTCCAGTGCGCTTTAGCATTGGGAATCGAATTTTCTGCAATAATATCGTTTGCCAGGTGTTGTAGGGTTTGCCTTGTTACCTGCTTTTCTGCTTGACTATAGAAGAAGGGGAAAAGTATAATGTATGGATCTTTCCATTGATGAAACATCCCCAGCCTACTCGTTTTGTAGGCTTTTATACTCTGGAGGTATTCAGGTGAAGGAGCGTAATGAGAGGTAATGTCTCTACTTTCAATTGTTTCTTTGAGTTCGTCTATTGTTTGCTGGCTAACCTTTTCCCCATTAAGTAGTTTCTGAGCGATCAGGAAGCGAAGCAGAACAACTGGCTTAAAAGTTTTATCAGGTTGCCAGTCATTAACTAGCCCAATAAGAGTGTCCTGCTCAACATTATTAAGCTCATTAAATATGACTGTGGTATCCCGTAGCTTGTGTAGCTCTTTACTCTTATCAACAAGGTTATCTATAGTCACTTTATGCTGGCTTATAAGTACAAGAAATTTGGAGTTAAATAAACAGTTAAACTTCTTTGAAGTAGTTCATAGCATTCAGCTCTTACCTAAAGAAGCTTTGCGAAGCATCTCAGCAAACAGGTTCTATTATTTTAATTTGGTTTCTGAATGTTAATAGAAATGCTAGAAGAGAATCAACAAATTTATAATAAGAACATATTTGTACTCCAATTAACAGGAACTCTTCTTACCCTTTTCTCTAAAAGGTATTTGGTTCAGCTTCTAGTTTTAAATTTCGCATCAATAGTTCAGCAAAACCTTCAAAGCTATCTACATAGCGGCCTTCTAAGAAGGTAGAGCTGAAATCATTGAACACTACTGTATCCCCATTATAATAGAACCAATATTTAGCTATTGTACCACAGTTATGAAAGCTATGACACGCTTCATATGTGAAAAAGCATAAGTGTTCTTTTTCTTTATTTTTTAAATAGTGTTCTGTAAAATGTCCGAGAGCTATACACTTACCACCATACAAGAAAGCTACATCTGCTTTAACTCCACTCCCTAATTTATAATCATAGATGACTTCTATTCCTGATTCAGTAAATGTCGACAGGTTTTGTAATTCTTCTTCTAATGAATACTTGATAGTAGCCTTAGAAATAACATTTCCATTCAGGGTGTACTTCGTTTCACCTCCATATCCACTAGCGTGGAACAAATGATCTTCCTCTTCAAAACAGATATGATCATAGTCAGGACTAACGATATAATCTCCCCACTTATTCATCACTCCCATTCTATAATCATCAGGATCTATGCCATAATATTCTGCTGAATCATAAGCTAATAGTTGCCTCCCTCTAACCTGAACTACAAAACAATCATGATGTTCTAGTAAATCTTCCTCAACAGAGTATATATCCCTCAACATTACTTGGCCAGAACTTGATACTAAGGCCATAGCATAATTTTCATCCCAATCATAGTAGCTAATACTTATCAACTTCTGGTCTTCTCCGTACCAGTCACACTCAGAAATATCTACATCAAGTAGTCTATTGAGATTGATTTCAGTTGCATCTTTATTATTGATTAAGCGCCAAACAGTTATAACTTCCTGATCTTTTTCATCTTCATTTATCACCTCCCGGCAATCTTTTAGTTCTAATTCCATTTATGCTGTATAAGTTAATAGTAAGTTGAGGAACAGTTTCCAATATGACATTACATAAATATATAGATATTTACTTATATGTATAAAAGCTTGTAATAAAATTAATTTCAACGAATTGTCTTGAACACAACTGTTAAAAATGGTTTACCTGAAGGCGAAGATCGTCAATGGCACAGAGTACTTTCACGACTTTACTAGTATCTATGGATAAAGTAAAGAGCCTAATGGACTAAAAGGTATAATTACACACTTTAGTCCATTAGGCTTCTTGTTAAAAAGGCTGATTTCACGTATCTAATTCCCAGGCTCATACCATTTAATGAACCTATGTCGGGAAAACCCTCAGGGGCTAATTACTCCTGAAAAAGCTTTCGATTCGCTTCTCTGTGTTTGATGGTAAATCAGTATGATATAACACTTTGTTCCCTACCTTCATTTCATCAAACCACTTTCCTAGATAAGCGCGAATGATGTCCTCATCGTTTCTATGCGCGGGGGACGGGTTAATTTCTAAAACTAACACATCCAGATTTTCATAGCTTTGCTCCGAAGCAATTAAGCCATAGTTTTCTTTTTCAAACTTTTCCTTCCAGTTAGAATTGTCTCTAAATCCTTCTTTTTGAAAAAAGTTGGCTGTTATAAATGCGGTTTTGTTTTCCTGTCTGTCTTTGGATTGCGAATGGTATAGGTAGCCATCTGTTACAATAACCAAAACATTTCTGTATTGTGGGTTTGGGTCTATGCAAAGCTCCTTTGCATCATACTTGAAAAAGCGCCAAATATCAGATCCTGGCCAATTCTTGGTTCTTATAGCTTGCGCATAGATCTCTTCCAGTCCTTCTTTGAAAGTAGTAGTTATGTTGTCGTAAACTTCTTTTTTGCCTTTGTTATCTAACTTTGTCAAGTCAACTGACAAACTGCTGGCAATGCTGTTTATGTTAGGATCTTTCGGGGCAGGAGTGAACAGGACTCTTATTTTGTCCTTAGCTTTAAAGGCTCCCTTAGCCTTCATATTGTTTTTGAAGATTTCTGTTATTTTGTTTACAACCTGAATATCTCTTTCACTCTGTGATGGTTGCATTGGTTGTACTACTCTGTCAGAAAGATCTAAAACAATACTGATGTTGAGTAAATCTGGCTGCACAGCACTTGTTGGTTCACTGGCAGAAGCTTCTGTTTGCTCTGTCTCTGCTTGGCATCCAAAAAGAGATAAAGCTATAAGAAGAATCGTTAGTCTATTTTTCATTCTCTTGTGTTAAAGCTTCTAAAGGTTTTACATTTAGATTGATAAAATCACAAACAATATTGTGGGCATTTTGTCGGAGCATTTCATTGCTACTGTTGAAATTCAGGAACTCAAGCCAGCCATCTAAAAACCGCATAAGAGAATGCTCCAACTCTTTAGGTTTGATAACATCGGAGTGCTCCAGTATAGTATTAAGCTTTTCTATTTCCGTATTGTTTGTTCCTATGGTGTAAGTGAGCTTGTTGATTTCTTCGTCCAGTTTCTGTACCTGTTCCTCCTTCTTTAATATTTCTTCCTTCTTAGCATTAATTAATACACTTAGCTGGTCCAGCTTGCCGTATGCTTCCATCACAAAGTCAAAAACAAAGCCCCAGATCAAGTACACGATAAAACCAGCAAAGATGATGAGCCAGAAGTTCACAGACTGAAATGCCATTGCTACTGTATAATGCGGTAAGCTGTCGAAACTATTCTCAGCTTTTATCATGTAAATCTTTTCTGTAATCTCATAGGCTAGTATGCAGTCAAATATGAAGGTCACTAAAATCAGCATAGCTATTTTAGGATATTTCCCCCACCCTTTTACCTCCTGAAACTTGTGTATCAGGTAACCTAACCCTAAGAATACAAAAGGGATCGTGAGGATTAGTATCAATTCAGTAAAGCCGTCACGGAAAGCTATTGTAAGTGCCTTGGGGTCAAATATGGAACTGGCAACGCCGATTTCATTTAACGTGAACTCTTTGAAGAATGCAGAGAATGAAGCAGAGCTATAAAAAATAAAAAGGTAGACAGTCAAAAATGCCAGAATAATACAACCCACCATGAAACCGGCTTTCCCAACCTTATCGCCTATAAACTGATCAGGGTTCTTTTTTATTTCTCTGATTTCCTCCTGCAAGTATTCAATTTTGCTTTCCAGCTTTGGAAGCTCTTCAGATTTGATCTTTTCTATCCGCTCCTGGAGAAAATCATTCTTTTTGATGTACTCCTTTAGCTTTACCCTGTAAGGTTGCTTAGCTTTCTCTTGCTCTATCTCATCTTTTCGTAAGATTTCCTTATGATTATGGTAAATTTTGCCAATACATGTTTTTAGCCCTGTTTCTGAAGCTCCATGATTCAGAGCCTTTGCCTTTCCTTCGTCGTACCAATCAACCAAAACAAACTCCTCAAATGAAGGTGTGCGCTCAATAGTATCAGTTTGGCTGGTATTATCGAAGATTCCTTTAAATAGCTTAACCATAATTAAAGAGCCTGTTTTACTTGTTCAATAATCACCTTCTTATCAGTCCCTTTGGTTGCCTCTTCTATTAAGAATTGCATAATGGCTGATATATTCTGCTCCTCAAAGCCGAACTTTTTACAAAATTTCCTGAGCGTCAACTCTTCATTCTCATCAACTCTTCCGTCCGCCAAGATCATGGTAACATAATCATACAAGTACTCTATTTTGGTTAGGGTATCCTGTGGAACAGTAAATCTTATACTGTCAGGGTGTAGAATAATCTTTTCAATTTCCTCTCTTGCAACCCCCTTTTTTTGTCCCAGCTCGAAAAGCATTTCAAGTTCTTCAGAATCAATCTGAGTGTCAGAAAGAGCCAGGAAGTACAGGTTAAGGAAGTGACTCTTAAGTTCCTGGTCAAGTATTGTTGTTTGCATAACTTTGATAAATAGTATTTAGGAATATATTAGAAGGCAAAATTGTATGGCATTTCCAGCCACAGCTAATAGAGAAATCTAAAATCTCTTTTGCAGGAGAACTCACTCTTTCTATACTTATATAAAAAGTGCCTACTTGCTTGTTTTGTCTCTTTTGATACAAAATGATAAAGCTTGGCTAAGGGTGTTTTCTTTCTTAATGAAAAATTTTCAGAAGTAAAGTTCTAATATAGTTAAAATATACTAATATTCTAATGTTCTGCTGATTTTTATAGAGAAAATTATGAGCAATAATTAACGATATTGTTGCTGCTGTTCAGAAGCATTAAATACTAAAGCTACCTATTGAGTAGTACTGTATGGTTTCTTATCGTAAGCCGGGGGATTGAGCAGGCTGTAAAGTAGGGGAGAGCTTTGAATAGATAAATTTCTGCCTCAGTAGCGTATTCAATCAACAGAGGATATTTATAAGCATTAGAAGCTATTGCTACTTAGTTTCTACAAATCCATCCCAGCCCCATTCACCCGCAGCCAGTTCTTCCTTTCACGGTAATCCGGCAGCACCTTGTCAACTTCGTTCCAGAAGGCTTCGGAGTGGTTGGCGTAGATAAGGTGGGCCAGTTCGTGCACGATGATGTAATCTAGAACCTTGAGCGGGGCCATCATGCACTTCCAGTGGAAGTTGAGGTCGCCTTTGGTATTGCAGCTGGCCCAGCGGTTTTGCAGGTCCATAATCTTGATTTCGCTGGTGGTGAGACCCATCAGCTTTTCATAATAGCGCACGCGCTCCGGTATGCGCTTGGCGCCTTTCTCTTTGTAGTACTGCTTGAAGACCTGTTCAGCTTTAGGGGCGTGCTTCTTCTGCAGCAGAAAATAGCCATCTTTTAGCTTTAGCGGAGCTTCCTGCTGCTCTACCAGCTCCAGCCTATAGTTGCGACCCAGGTAGAGATAGCTTTCGCCGTTTACAGCTTCGCGTGTTTTCTTTACCTGGTTCAGCTCTTCCAGTTCTGCTTGGTGCTTAAAGATAGAAGCGGCTTTGCTGTCTACCAGCTCGTCAATGGCTGCATCGGATAGTTCTTTTGGAGCCATCACCATTACCTCACCGTCACGCTCTACATAGATACTGACTGTTTTGCGCTGGCTTCGCTTAAGATTGTACTGGATCAGGTGCTTGCTGCTCTTCATGTATCAACTCGTTGTGTCTGCGCCTTGCCAAGTCCAGCAGGTCATTTATAATCTTGTTCTCATGCTCAATCAGCGCCTCTACATCCGACGAAATAAGAATGTCTGACAGGTCGCCTTTGAGCAGGTCTATCTCGCTGCCCTTTTCCCAGAAGCTGGTAAACTTAATGGTGGCCCGCATCAGCTTTACAGCCAGCTTTAAAGTAGCTTTTGCTTTTTCTTCCTCTTCAGCTGATGGTGCTTTGCCTTTGAAGGCGGTCTGCATCATCAGGTCGTAGAAAGGAGCTTCGGTGGCAGAGAGCCCGGCTATACCTTCCTGACGGCCGGCAGCGGCTTCGTTGCGCAGGTCTTCCAGAGCTTTTACCATGGCATCCCAATCGTCGTGGTGTTGCTGCAGGAGCTTCTCCAGACGCTCGCTCAGTTTGGTGTAAAAGGCTGGGTCATCATCCACGTTTACCTTAATGTGCTTACGGATGGCGTGCTCCATTTCCGAGGCCACGGCTTTCGGGTTGCTGTTCTTCCTGGCTTCTTTGATGAAATCTTTGGAGAGCAACTCTACCGGCGGGATCTTCGGGTTAATGCCCAAGCTTACCAGGTGCTCGTTGATGAGCTGGCGAATCTTCTCGCCGGCACCTTCTATGTTGATGGTGTCGTCTTTGTAGCGGTTGCGGATAAGGATCTGCAGGTGGCCCAGTTGCTTGGCAGGTATGCGATAAGGCGAAGCGGCAGGACGCGGAAGCACAATGTCCATGCTCTCCATGAACTGTTTCAGGTATACGTCGAAGCTGGAGCGGAACTTAATGTCTGCGGCCAGTTCTATGCATTGCTCCTGTAGCTTGAGCAGGGTGGGGATGTCCTTTATCTGTTGGGTCAGGTACTTCTCAAAATTGGCCACACCTTTGCCCTCGAAGAGCTGCACCAGCCTGCGGTAACGCGACTCCAGCACCGGTATCTCCGTCTCCACACCCTTCAGGTTCTCCATGATCTCCTGCACCTCTTCGAAGCCGTAAATGCTGAGGGCGGTTTGCAAGTTTTGGGTGTTGGTGGCATAGTCTATCACATAGCCGCGGGTTTTGCCTTTGTAGGTTCGGTTTACGCGGGCAATGGCCTGCAGCAGGTTGTGCTCCTTCAGCTTTTTATCCAGGTACATCACCTGCTCAATAGGGGCATCGAAACCAGTCAGCAGCATATCGCATACTACCAGGAAGGCGATACCTGTTTCGGGTTTATCGTAGTCGAAGGCTTTCTTGAAGTTATCTACGGCGTTGGCGGCAGAAGCTTCTTTACGAGCCTGCGTAATGATGGCTTCTTCGTTCGTGCCCTGCCCGGAAACTACAGCGTATACCTGCAGGAACTCCAGCTTTTTGATCAGTTCTTCATCTGGTTTGGCTTCAGCCTTCAGCGCAGCTACTTTCTCTTGCAGCGCCTTTAGCAGGGCATCTTTGTAGCGCACGGCTGCCAGCACCGAACTAGTTACCACCTGTGCCTTAAAGCCATTGGGCAGGATGTTTTCGGTGTAGTGGTTTACTATATCTTTGGCTACAGCTGCAATATGCTCTTCTGCCTCACGCAGGTCGCTGCCGATGGCGTACTTGCGCTTGATAAGCTCTTTCTCTTTCTGCTCTTTGCTGCCGAAAGCCTCTTCAAACTTCTGGTCCAGTCCGCTCTTGTCGTTGATGGCGTTGTCGGGTTCGCGGCCTTCGTACAGGATAGGGATAGTAGCCCCGTCGTTTACGGCATCGCGCAGGCGATACTGGTCTATGTAGCCGCCGAAGCGGTCGTGTGTCTTTTTCTTATGGCGCTCTGTGATGAGCGGTGTACCGGTAAAGGCGATCTTAGTAGCGTTCGGGAAAGCCTCAAACAGGTTGTTGCCCAGGTCGCTGCTCTGGGTTCGGTGCGCCTCGTCTATCAGGATCAGGATCTTCTCGGATGGGTTTACCTCTCCGAACACGTTGAACTGCTTTAGCGGCTCTGCTGCCTGGCTTAGTATTTCACCGGCTATACCTGCAAGCTTGTACTCCTTTGCCTGGAACTTGTGCATCATCACCATTACGGCGTTGCTGGTAGGGGTGGAGAGCTTCGGCTTTACATCTTTTATACTTTCGATAAAGTCTATTTTCTCGCCGGTGAGTGTGGCGGTGTCGCTGAGCTGGTCTTCCAGGTCGGTGCGGTCATTTACGAGCAGTACCTTGTAGTCTTTCAGCTTCTCTACTGTGCGCAGCTTTTTGATCAGCATCACCATAGTTAAGCTCTTACCGGAGCCTTGCGTATGCCATACCACACCAGAGCGTTCCATGGGCGTCTGGCCTTTTTTCAGGCGCTCTACTATTTTGCCCACGGCACGGTACTGCTGATAGCGGCACACAATCTTGGCCTCTTTGCCTCCGCCTACTGGCATAAACAGGGTAAAGCTGCGAACAATATCCAGCAGGGTAGTAGGTGGCAAAATGCCCTGCACCAGCCGCTCCTGGCTGCGCTCCACATCCAGCGGCTTAATGTAGTTCTGGAAAGCTTCTGGGTAGATGTACTTCCACTCCGAAAAGAACTGCTCATCGAGGCTGGTGATGGTGCCGTAGCAGGCTTTGTCGCCGTAGGTGGCTACGCAGATCTGATTGTACCAGAACAGGCTTTCTTCGCCTTCCTTCAGGCCGGCGGCGTGGGTGGAAGGGCGTTGGTTGCTATAGCGCTGCAGCTGCTTCAGGGCCTCGTGCAGCGGGTTGGTGGTGTAGGCATTGGTGTTCTTGCACTCCACCACTACCAGCGGCAGACCGTTCACGAACAGCACCACATCGGGAATGATACAGGCTTTTGCCAGCCCCGGCGTATCTACCTTAAACTGGTTGATGGCAATGAAGCTGTTGCGCTCGGGATGGTCAAAATCTATCAGCTTGACAGGACGCGGATCGGCGGGGTCGTCGTGGTAATCGGCGCGAAGGCTGTTGTTGAGCAGCGTGTGCGTAAAACTCTTGTTGGCCTCCAGCAGGTGCATACGCCCGAAGTCGCTGATCTCGTTGTAGAGCTCCTCTACCTGCTTCTCGCTCAGCCAGGACTGACCGTTCTCATCTAGGTTTATACTTTGTAGAGCTTTCATCACCACGCCGGGCAGTAGCACTTCTTTGAAGTTGGTGCGCAGCGAGAGTGTAGCATCTGTGGGTATACCGGCAGGCTGCTCATATACTTGCCAGCCGAGGTTCTTCAGCTGCTTCAGGAAGGGTTGCTCTACTAAAGTATGTTCTGTCATAGGAGTGGCGTATGCTATGCTAGCTGTGCGATAATGGGGCTGGTTTATAAAACATTTCTTCTTCCACTCTTTCTATTGAAAAGTATGGGTCTGGTTTAGCTTTAAAATCGTCGATAACCAAAACTCTAGTCTTATTTAAAAAGAAGTCACTCAAAATAATCTCCTTTGAATTTGGTTCACTCTCCTTTTTCCTAATTATTTCTCTTGTGAAGTTAACTATATCAAGAAGTTTGTCTTTTTCCGTGGATGTTTGAACAATGAAAATAATCTTAGAAAAGGCATGGTGTAGGAAGCCTTTAGGATGCTGAATATATAGAGGGAGCCCCTCTACTCCATCTATACGTAGCCCTTCTGTTGCGTCTCTTTTTGTCCATCTCCATTCTCTTTCATGTGTCCAGTCATTTAAGTCATTGATGCCAGTAAGCATATATCTGTATTGCTCATTTATAGGAAGTGCTGGATTGTACATTTCATCTGATTTCAATGCTTTGACTTCTATTTCTGAAGGTGTTGATGTGCCGTAGATTACATTCCGAGTGCCGCTTCTAAAAAGTTCTTGCTTACTTAAAGCTATACCATAGCAATCAATTTTATCTCTGTTCTTTCTGTTGCTTGCATACACATTTAGCGCCCATAAAGGCATTTCAGTAAAACAAACTGCTGGTTCAGGACCAAACACCGTGCGTTTCTCTCCTCTGTATGACCATCCACTTTTAATATACCCATCATATATTATTTGTTCAAGAACTTGATAAGCTGAACGACCGTTCGCGTTTCTAGTAAAGTGTATTAGGTAGTCTGTACAGTCAATCCGTCCTATCTTTAGTCGTCTTATAGTATCAGCAGGAGTATATGTCATTTGTTAAAGTAATTAACTGTTAAAAATTAAAGTGTGAAGAATACTTTTGAGAATTTTCTAAGTACCAAAACTTGAAAATTGTTTGAGCTTTGACTGATTAATAAATAGCCCGCTCGTCCACCTGCACACGCACTTTACCTGAAAGTAAATCAGACATTAAGCCTTTTTTCAGCAATTGTAGTTTAGATAAGCTTTCCTCTTCTGATTTTATCTTTGAAGCCATAGCTTCTAACTTTTCTGATATTGCTTTGATCTCTTTGTTTTCAATTTTCGGAAAAGAGAAAGATCGAATCTGCTGATAGTTCAAGCCTTCTCGGTTTCCGCCAGCATTTAACCTGTAGATTTGGTTCTGACCAAAATGAGAGTTGAGGAAAGTAGAGGCAAAAACAGCTAACTCATGAGAAACTTCATTAAATCTAATGATACAAACGTGCTGGTTAACATTTGCTTCTCCTAAACCTGAAGGGTAGTAAGCGCACCTGCCAATTGAAGCACCTGTAATGTTAAGCAGTACATCGTTAGGTATAACCTTCGAGCCAGCCATTTTCTCATTGATGGTTTCACTTATGTATGCAGCGTCTTCAAGAGATAGCTCCCCAGTAAGGACATTCTGACTTCTAATAAAGAGAACACCTTCATTGAGGTAGACTTCACTACCACCTGTTGGAGTAACTCCACTTCCAACTTTTTCAGTTAGTGAACCAATAGACTCAATATCCCAGTCCTTCGGAATCATACCCAGCGGAGAAGGTTTGTATAGCTCAGGAGCGTCTTGGTAGCGGGGGCGGAGTTTGCCTGTGGCCACGTCTATACCACGGGTGAAGAGATCTTGCATCAGCCCTTGCTTGATGGCTTTATACTTGGCAATGATGGCCTCCGTCTTCTCAATCTGCCCATCCACCGTCCGCAGAATTTTAGCTATTTTCTGCTGTTCAGCTTTTCTTTCCGGTAAAAAGACCTTTTCAGAAGATAAGTAGTCTTCAAGCTTAAAATTTATCAAACCAGTTGTCTGCTGCTGGTATTTTAAAACTTTAAGTTCTTGATAGTTTTGAAACAAAGTATAAAACAAATACCTACTATCTACTTCATCTATAGGTTCGAGTCTTTGTATGAAATTAGAGCACGTATAATTCCCAGAACCTTCCTCAAAGTATACAACTCTACCTACTGGTTGATCAGGGCTGCCACCAGACTTTTCAAGTAGAATATCACCCTTATTTAGCTTTCTACTTGATATTTTAGAAGCAGGAATATTTCTTAGAACAATATCTTTTGCATTAACTATTCCCTTGTTTGTGAAGTTAGTAGAGCGAAGAACAATAAAATCTAGTTCATCGCCTATTGGCTCACTTCCCCACTCACCAGGTACAGAAGTCTTAATTAGCTTGCGAATCTCTACTTTATTCATACCCTAACTCCACTAAAAATTCTTGTAAAATAGTCTGCTCTTCTTCTCTGCTGTTCAATAGCTCCTTCAGGTTCATCTGGTACTTCTCAAACAAGTTTTCTAGCTGAGCCAGCACCTCCATCTGGTTTTGCTTCAGGTGCGTTTGCAGGCCTGCCCATAGCACATTTTGCCAACGCTGTAGTATCAGTTTTTCGGCATCGGCAGGCGTTATTTTCTGGCGGGCCACTTCTACCAGCTCGTCTTTATTTTTCTCTATCGTGTTGATGTCGGTTTTCAGCGTCTTTAGCTCTTTTGTCAGGGCCTCGTGCTTCGCCACCAGCGCTTTTATACTTTTGTCGGTCTTGGCTTTTGCCTTTAGGTCTTTCAGCTGATTTTTAGGCAGGGCACCGCTTTCGCTGTTTTCCCAGTCGTAGTCTTCGCTTTCGGCTTCTTCCAGGGCGGCTTCTATCTCCGCTATGCGTGCCTTATATTGCCCTATCTTCTCCAGCTGCTCCGGAAACTGCGAGGCCAGTATATCGGCATCCGGTATAAGCTCTGGTCCCCAGCCGCTGGCCGCCACCGATTTCAGGTCACTGTTCAGGTCGCTCCAGAAGCCGGCAAAAGCACCGCGCAGCTGCGAGTCGCTAAGCATCGGCAAAGGCTGGAAGAACTCCACCAGCGACGTATAGCCCTGCTGCTTTACCTCGTGCAGCGGCTTATCGTTTGGCAGTTGCTGCAGCTCCTGCTGGTACTGGCTCCACCACAGGTTAAACATTTTGTCGTACTGCTGCAGTACTTCGGCTACACCTGTATGAGCCTCCACCAGCGGCTTTATACTTTCCTTTTCGGTTATGTGCTCCTGGAACTGCAGGTAGTTCGGTTTCAGGTCGCAGAACAAATCTTCTTTCAGGCCCTTGTAGTGCTCCATACCGTTCTGTTTCAACGCCTCCACCTCGCTGGCAGGTATGCCGCCATTCAGGTGCGCGTGCACGTCGTGCGGCTCCGGGGCAGGGGAGTTGTCCACGTAACGGCGGATGTTCAGGTTAAAGTCTTCCTGCGCCAGCTCCAGGTGCGAAACCAGCCTTGCGTACTTCTCCACCTGCTGGCGGTTATGGTACACGTAGCTGATCTTCTCAATATCTTCAGGGCGCAGCTTGTTCTGAGCCTTGCCCTCTTTGTATTCTTTGTCGGCGTTGATGAACAGCACCTCTTTGCGGTCCGTAGCATCTTTCTTATTTACCACCAGCACGCAGGCAGGTATACCGGTGCCGTAGAACAGTCCCGGCGGTAGTCCGATTACGGCCTCCAGCAGTCCGCTCCGCACCAGCCAGGTACGGCAGGCTTTCTCCTCACCGCCCCGGAACAGCACTCCGTGTGGCATCACCACCGCCATACGGCCTGTGGTTTTGAGTGTGCTTACCATGTGCTGCACAAACATAAAGTCGCCTTTCTTGCCGCTCTCCGGCATCCAGTACTTAAAGCGGTCTTTGTGCAGCATCTCTTTAGAAGTGTAGTTCTGGCTGAACGGCGGGTTAGCGATCACGCGGTCGTAGCGGCGCAGTTCCCCGTTCTCCTGCAGGTGCTGCGGGTTCTTCAGGGTGTCTTCGTTGCGGATGTCGGCAGAGTAGAAGCCGTGCAGCAGCATGTTCATGCGGCAAAGCGCCCAGGTAGTGCCGTTGAGCTCCTGCCCGTACAGCGCCAGGTCGCGGGTGTTACCGCCCATATCCTCCACATAGTTCTTGCTCTGGATCAGCATACCACCTGAGCCCACCGTAGGGTCGTAAATACTCATGCCCTGTGCCGGCTCCAGTATGGTTACCAGCAGGCGCACCACCTCGGCAGGCGTATAGAACTCGCCGCCTTTCTTGCCTGCACTGTCGGCAAAGTACTTGATCAGGTATTCGTAGGCAGCACCCAGCAGGTCCGGAAACTCAAAGTCAGAGTCCTTAAGCGGGATGTTCTCGAAGTGCTGGATAAACTCAACCAGCTTTGCATCGTCCATCGCCTTCTGGCCGATCTTCTTGTTGTAGTTAATGCCTTTCAGCACGTCCTGCAGGGTGTTCGGGTTTGCATCCTCAATGGCTGCCAGCGCTTTATTGAGTGATGTACCCACATCCTTCTTCAGGTGGCGGATGTTCTTCCAGAGCGACTGCTCCGGAATGTAGAAGTTATACTTGTTCGGGTTATCGAGCTGCTTCTGTATCAGCTCTTCGCTCCAGCCCTTCGCCTCGTACTCTTTCTTCAGGTTGGCTCTGTCTTCCTCAAACTTGTCAGACAGACGCTTCAGGAACAGCATCCCGAAGATATGCTCCTTAAACTCAGAGGCATCCATGTTGCCTCGCAGAATGTCGCAGGCCTTGAGTAAAAGGGACTCTAATTTTGGTAGGGTAAGTTTATGTTTAATCATTTTACTTTCACGCTTTATAGCGTGAAAGTACAGGAAATATAGGTGAATTAATAGTTGATATTTTTATAGTTTGTTGTATTATGTAGTGGCCTTAGCATAAAACTGACTTAGACATGTTAGGGTTTTTCTGATGTCTCAACCTAAATAGTAAATCATCAATTTGCTCTAGTTTTGATTGTATAAATTCAATGTTTTGATCTTTATTTATAAGGCTCTTAGATGGATGGGCTACTGAATTTCTTAGTTTATTCATTGAATACAGTTCTTCCCATTCTTCATTTGAAGTATACCCTAAAATAAGGTGAAGATTAAATTCTTTAATTATTTCAAAAAATTGCCTAAAGTATAAGCTTTCCGTTATACTATTTTCATAATCTTCGGATAGTAGCTTATTATAATTTTTTACTAATGATCTGATTTTATTATCATATTTAGCTTTCTCTTTTAAGTTTTCTAGTAGCACTCCTTCTTCTATATTATCCTGAATAAATTCACTTAATGTTCTTTCTAACTCGCACACCAGACTAAAAATATATACTTGTGCGCTCCTGGTGTTTAAATTACTCAGAGAGACCAAGCCTGAAACTTTTCCATTTAGGGTTAAAAAAAAGTGGCTTTTAGACATATAGCCAAACTTGAATATGAGCTCCTTTATACTTGTATCTAGCGTGATAGTGTCTTTATATGTAATGATTTCGCGAGTAGCAGCACTGTAGTCATTTAGTGATACCGATCTAAAGTACTCATATGCCTGACCATCAGATGAAATTATTGGGAGAATATTGAACCTGTTCTCCTGCATGATAGTGAGATAATTGTTACCATCAATTTCACTATCTTTTATTGCTACCCATTTATTTTTGCTAACACCTATCGTTGCAGCGGTGATGTTTGGATTTATTACGTCGTGATAGTAAAGTTCTTCAATCATAGCTTTATCTGTATAATTAAGTATCAATCTCTTAGTTGGAAACCATTGTTGTTAGAAAGCCATCAATATTACATTCTTCCAGATAGGCTTTTGCTTCACTCCATAGATCAGCTATATATTGTTTTCTAAAAGAAGGGTCTGCTATTAGTAAGGTTCTCTTATCAGAGAATGCTTCAAAATTTACAGGTTTACTAAAATACTTTTTTGCAACCCATCGTTCGTCTTTTCTTTCGATAGTCGATTTACACATTAATGCCAGTTGGTCGTACTCAGAACTGCTGCTTTTATGTCTGTCTTTGCCGTTGCCCAGCACAGTTATACCGCAGTATATGTTTCTAGTACCTCGTCTGATGTACAAGCAGATTATATCATCCTTATGATGCGCTAACTCAATCATAATTCCGAACCAAGGGTTACGGTTTCTATTTTTATGAATTACACTATTCAGCTTTTGTGCATCAAACTTCTCATTCGGGAGTATACTGAAGCCGTCATTGCTAATCTCAGCTTCGAGTTCATTCCAAAAGTCCCACTCCGTGTACCATTTAATGTGCTTCCAGTTCTTTACTATTTTAGAAGCTTTTAAAATGTTATCGTTTTCTGAAAGCAATTCTTTTATCTCAATTCGTTCTTCTGCAGGCATAGAGTTACCAGTAAGTTCTTCAATTAATTTTTTGTATTGGACGATAGTTTCTCTAAGAGTGGGCTTTGTAGAAACCTCCTTTAGGCATGAATCCAGCCAAGGGAGAATCTCATTGCCATAGGAACATAGAAAGAGTTTTTTATAAAGTTTAGGATCAGTCTTTAACGCACCAAGACTGAAGTCACTCGGCTCCTTTCCATCCAATGTGAGGTAAATAATCTTGATTTCCTGTGCACCTTCAGCTTCCATAATCTCATGATACCTGTCAAGCTGTCTCTTCTGATCTCTGGCCCAGATCTTATTCTCAATAATTATCGCCTTTATGCCACTTCTTATTAGGATGTCAATGTCGTTGTATTCCTTGTGTACTCGTGCATTTGGGTATTGAGTTACTGTCAAATTAAACAGTTCGAGAAAGCTTTTTAGGAAGGTGTCACCTAGTCTATGGCTACCTGTCGGATTAAGTAATTCTGCAATGAATCTCGAGTGAATCCTTACTTCATCAGTTTTACTCCTGAGTATGCCGAAAATATTAAAATCATCCTGCTCGCGCAGCTTTTTATATTTGAAATCTATTACTCCAATTTTATCTAGAAGTGTTTGCATGTAAATCAGCTTGTTTTCGTATCCCATAAAATTACAATATAAATTATGGCATATATAGTATAATATCAAAGTAATAGAAGATGAAAGAAGATAGCTTGTCAACGAAAGACATGTTGCTAAACATCGGCTCCATGAGAAATAAAGCCCATAGCCTAATCGGAAACGGAAAGGGATATGAGGACCTTCTAAAATGTATACTTGCAAGAGACTTTTATCATGACGAAGATATTCCGGTGCCTTCACTAAAAGAACTAAGTGAGGCGA
This sequence comes from Pontibacter sp. MBLB2868, assembly GCF_051904785.1. Taxonomy (NCBI): domain Bacteria; kingdom Pseudomonadati; phylum Bacteroidota; class Cytophagia; order Cytophagales; family Hymenobacteraceae; genus Pontibacter; species Pontibacter sp. MBLB2868. Next base: position 3,868,681 of record NZ_CP196710.1, read on the forward strand.
GCGGGGTAAAGTATGGGAAAGTAAGGAAGCTTATAGAGGCCATATACGATGACCTTGTGATGAATTATGAGGCACGCCCGGTGTTTACCTTTCATAAATTCCGTTATGAACTCTTGATTAGAGGGTATAGTAAAAACAAGTTCTTAAGCATGGAGGTTGATCAGTTGCCTATCATGCCCAGAGTAGGGGAGGAGATTTCCTTACCATTCTTCTCGGCGTACCTGGAGACATCCCACTTCTTTGTCGAAAAGATAAGCTATGAGCTTGAAGAAGAGGTGCAAGTGGTTCAAATATGGCTACAGGCAGGATACTACAACTCCTATTGGCATTACAGGAAGGATAAAGCTAAAGAAGAGCATGAGCTTGGTTTGATGGACTTTTTCCGTCTGGATGAGTTTGAGTTAAAAGAGAAGCTGAAAGTTGGGTTGTATAGGTAAAGCCTTAAGCCGCCTGACTTCTATTTAGTAGAATTAACCTATTTTAGCTCTTACAAAGAAAGAACAGTTATGAGGTCATATACCCAATCATATACTTATTAAGCTTTAGCGGAATCAGCCGGATTGGGTGTTACAAGTTGTAACAAAAAGTAATAAACAATTATAACAGATGTGTGGCAGGTATTCCGTAACCATTACGGTAAAAGATAAGAACAACAAAGCTTCCCGTATAGCACGATTGCTGGAGAAGTTGAAGATGGATTCGTACTACAATGCCGCACCTTCCCAGCTGTTACCGGTTGTAACAGGGGATGAGCCGGAGAAAGCACAGCTCTTTTCCTGGGGATTGTTGCCGCATTGGGCTAAAGACAATAACTACAGAAATAAGGCAGTCAATGCTCGTGCGGAAACGCTTTTGGAGAAGCCAAGCTTCCGGGAATTGATCAACCGCAGGCGCTGCCTTGTTCCGGCAGACGGATTTTACGAATGGCGGAAAAATACCTTACCGCTTCCTCCTTAAGAGCGAAGAACTGTTCACTTTTGCCGGACTTTGGGATGAGTGGACGGACACCGAAACAGGTGAAGCACAGCAAACTTTCACTATCATTACTACGGAAGCAAACGATCTTGTAAAGCCGACTCACGACCGGATGCCGGTAATCCTTACGCCGGAAAAAGAAGAGGCTTGGCTTGATGTAACAAAAAGTAACAACTTGTTACAGGAAATCTTACAGCCTTTTCCGGTAGCAGAGATGAAGTCTTATGCCGTTTCTCCGCTAGTTAATTCTGTAGCTAACAATACACCTGCTGTTTTAGCTCAGGCGCCGGAACAGGGTAGTCTGTTTTAGAAGAGTTACTAGTTGTAACAAGAACATTCCATTAAACAAGTTTACTTAAAAAAAATAACTTCACCGCTATGCTTATATTACTTTAAGCAGCCCTACCATTTGATTTATAGAACTAATGATTTTAGTTGAAAATATCATCTATTTCTTTATTTGCAGATCTCCCATTTAACAAATTATCAAAATTTTGAAGCATCTCTTTATCACTAAATTCTATAAAAGTATCATAGCTGCTATTGTATGGCTTTATCATTAACTCAAAGGACCCATCTTCAAAGCCTTTGAACAACAACACTATTTCAGAAGTGATCTGATCTACATATCCATGGAATTTGTACTGTTCTTTATCCATGACTTTAAAGCGACAGATTTCTTTTTCGAAGGCTTTCTGATGCAATTCATTTAACTTGACCCATTCAAGAGCCTTTTTTATTCCTTGTTTAAGAGTTACCAGCGCACCTGGTCCTAGCCTGTAAGCCTTATCAAGTCTCAACTCGTCACCAAAAGACTTGCTATAAGTTTCTATGTAAGTATCTGCCCCGTTGATAGAAACGCTAATTTTCTCTTGTGAATAAACAAAGTGGATTTGAAGTAAAAACACGATTGTTATTGTTAATGCTTTTAAGTTCATGATGCTAACTTTATATGTTGGCGATAAGCTTTTATTAGTTTATTAAGTTAAAGTCATGCTTGGGTTACCTTTTGGAGTAACACATAATAATTACCAAATCCACTGTGGGCAAATAACTTTTCTGCGGTTGTTCAGTTTGAACCCCACAACAATTTCATGGCTATTGGCACTCACTCGATTAATATCAGACGTAGTAAAATCATAAGAATAACTCACATCAGCGTAATAGCCCAGATGCACTCCTGCCATTACTGAAGTCGCGTCTTTATGCCTGTATGAAAGCCCTGCCCAGACCCGCTCAACAAAGATGGCTTTGGCATTAACATCTACAGTAGTTAATCCACCCTCGGCCATTTTCACCAGAACAGAGGGTATTACATCTAAGCTATAGGACACAGGAATCCTGAAACCGCCCGTGGCATAAAAGTGTGGCTGCAATGAAGCACGCGGACTGTTATTCACCTCTATATCATTCTTGCTCTTCACCAGTTGAAGCCCGGAAGCCCCAACATAAAAGTCACGGCTGTACAGCCAGAGGCCGACCCCTAAATCAAGCTTATTGATACTCCCAACGTCACCTGCTAAGTAGGGGTCGTCTGGCGTGGTTAGGTCTAGGTCATTTTTATTTAGCCGGTACTGTACCAAACCAGTGGAAACTCCACTGGAGGCATACACCCCGTCAGCGATAGGTAAATGAAAGGCATAACTCACATTCACAGATGACGTGGTGAGCAGGCCGGAGCGGTCCATCTGGATTACAGCACCGACACCATGATGCGGCTGTTTATAAAATCGGTTGTTTTTATTTGATTTTGAAATTGGCATAAACTTACCAGCATTATATGCCCGAGCCTTACGTACAGGAACATTCCTATCATTCTTGTTAAGGGATGTATGGATGCTGGAATAGAAGGTCAAAGGAGCATCCTCCAGTCCAATCCACTGACTCCTGAACCCTAAACGTGCATCGGTGTAGCTCTCGATCCCACCTACTGCTGGGTTCAGCAAGTAATTATTTTGAACGTACTGACTGAACTGCGGCCGTTGCTGCCCAATCGCTGTTAAGCACATGCAGCAGAAAATTAAAACTGTAGTTAAAGACTTCATGTGCCGTTATTTAATAAGTGTAACACTGCCAGAAACCGGCTTCTCATTCGCTATTCCCAGATCAATGATGTAAAAGTAGGCTGCCATCGGCAAGAGCTTTCCGTTATGGGTCCCGTTCCATGGCTCCTTATAGCCATTTGACTCAAAGATCAAGGCACCCCAACGGGTATAGATCTGTACACGGCAGTTTGGATAATGCTCTATGTTTCGGATCTCCCACCAGTCGTTTATGTTATCACTATTCACGGTGATAGCATTTGTCGGGTCGATGCGTGGAAGCACATTGACTGTTACCTCATCGGTATAAGCACATCCTTCCTTCGTCGTGACAGTCAGGGTATAAGTGGTGGTCTCTTGTGGAGCTGCCACAGGGAAGGCAATGCCGGGATCAGACAAGCCTGTTGCTGGTGACCATTGATAGGTTTCACCTCCTTTTCCACGGAGGCCTGTACTCTGGCCTTTTATAATGGTCACATCCTGTCCTGCATTAGCAGTAGAGGGTAATACAGTAGCCGTTACTTTCACACGTGTATCACTGGCACAGCCAAAGTTATTTACCGCCTGCACATAATAATCAGTGGTAGTCGTTAGAGCATCCGTAACATAAGTGTTCCCCTTATGCAGCAGTGTACCGTCTGTAGGTTGGTCATACCATTCCAAACTTAAGTCAGCCGCTTTGGCTGATGCCTGGAGCGTAGCCGTGGAGCCAGGACAAATTGTAGCACCCGTTACTGTTGGCGCCTCTGGTAAAGGAATTACGGTAATGGCAATGGCTGTGCTTGTGTTGTCCGCACAAGGCAAAGAAGTGATCACACGTCTGAACCAAGTCGTTTGTGTCAGCGGACCGGGCTGATAGCTGGCTGTGCTGTTTGTGCCTGGTGCCGCCGTAAAGCCTGCCGTAGCGCTGGTAGTACTCTGTTCCCACAAGTACATATATGTGCCGCTTCCGCCGGATGGGGTAGTTCCCTGAAGCAGGGCCGGTTTATCACCGTAACAAACTTGCTGTGCCGAACCAATGGTGTTGTTGGCAATTGGTGCGTTTATGGTTACTTTAACTGAGTTACTTACTATTTCAGAGCAAGGAGCTGAGTAAACCACTCGACGGAACCAGGTAGTGGTGGTTAGCACACCAGGATCGTAAGCAGCGTTTTTGTTAGCCCCTGAGGCTGGAATGTAGGTAACGTTATCTGTACTTGATTCCCATAGATAAGTATAAGTACCACTGCCACCAGCCGGTGTTGTACCCGTTAAGGCAGCTGCCGTAGTACCCGCACACAAGACCTGATCATTACTAATAATGTTACCAGTGATTTGTGGTACTACAGTGATTTGTATAGCAACAGAAACATGTACACAGCCACCTGAGTACACTGCCCTACGGAACCAGGTGGTTGTAGGAAGCTGCTCAGGAGCATAGGTAAACTCATCATTTACACCATTTGCCGGAACAAAGCCAGTATTAGGTCCTTTGGTGCTGCTCTCCCACACATACCGATATTCGCCATTGCCGCCCGTTGGCTGTGTCCCAGTAAGCGGTGCCGGTGTTACTCCTGCGCATACAGACTGTGGCGTACTGATCTTGTTGTTTGCAAGCGGTGGCGTTACTTCTATTTTCACAGCATTGCTATAGCTCGGCGGGCAAATACCCGCTGTAACCACTCGCCGGAACCATGTAGTTTGAGTAATAGCTCCCGGATCATAATTACTTCCCTTGCTTGGTCCGGAAGCCGTTACAAAACCTGTGTTAGGACCTGTTGTGCTACTTTGCCATTGATACGTATAGTTACCGTCGCCACCGGTTGGCTCCGATCCGGACAGCTCTATTGGAGTGGCTCCAAGACAGATTAGTTGATCCTCTGAAACCATGTTGTTTGCGATGGGCTGGTTTACCGTAACTTTTACTTCCCCGCTCAGGGAAATACAGTTACCTGATGTCACCACTCTTCTAAACCACGCGCTCTGTGTCAGGCTAGTCGGCTGATATACCTGCCCATTGTTTTTGCCAGGCGCCACATCATAGGTTACTCCATCCTGGCTGTACTCCCACAGGTAAGCATATACACCGTCACCACCTTTTGGCTCGGAGCCACTGAATTGCGCAGGCGTATCGCCAGAGCAAACAGTCTGGTTACCGGCTACTGTGTTTTCAGTGATAACAGGGTTGACAGTAACTTTAATGGTGTTACTTATCAATGGAGGGCATGGAGCGGATAGAACCGTGCGCCTGAACCAGGTAGTTTGAGTGAGGCTGCCCGACTGATAGTTTTCGCCGTTGTTCATTCCAGTTGCTGCCTTAAAGCCACTTGTCGCGCTCTCGGTACTAAATTCCCACAGGAAAGTATAGCTACCACTGCCACCAGCTGGTGCAGAGCCTATAAGCGTTGCCGGAGCAGAGCCAGCACAAATAATTTGGTCTTCAGAAATGGAGTTGGCCGTAATGGCTCCATTTACAGTGACTTTGACAGTTGCGCTTGTATGCTCTTCACACGGGCCTGAAATAACACGCCTTCTGAACCAGGAGGTTTGCGTTAAAGCAGTCGGCGTATAATTCTGTTCCGTACTTGCTCCAACTGCCTGTGTAAAGCCCTCCGTCGCACTCAAGGTGCTCACTTCCCAAACATAGGTATATCCACCGTTACCTCCTGTTGGAAGGCTACCAGTGAGTGTTGCGGCACTGCTTCCATGGCACACAGTCTGATCAGCGGAGATGGAGTTATTGCCTATCTTCTCGTTTACTTTTATTTCAACAGTTGCTGACTGATCAGAGCATCCTCCAGAAATAACCACGCGCCTGAACCAGGTAGTGCGGGTAAGCGGCTCTGATACATATCCAGGTTGGTTGTTCTCTCCGGATGCCGGTGTGAATATTCCGGTTGAACCATTAATGCTAGCTTCCCAACGGTATGTGTAGCTGCCGTTGCCTCCCGTTGGTATAGTTCCGCTCAACGCAACAGGTGTTGCACCAGTACAGATAGTTTGCGGTGCACTGATGCTGTTGTTGGCAATTACACCATTAATCACAATCTGTACCGGGGCAGACACATCCTCACATCCCCCGGAAGTAACCCGACGTCTGTACCAGGTCTCCTGACTTAGAACAGAAACCGGGTAGTCGCGGGATGTATTAACTCCAGCAGCCGGACCATAGGTGATGTTGTCTGTACTCTGCTCCCACTGATAAGAATAACTCCCGTTACCTCCCGTAGGCACGGAACCGATCAAGTCAGCAGGCTTTTCTCCAGTACAAACCGCCTGACTTTCAGAAATGGTGTTACCTGCTAAAAGCGGATTAACCTTTACTGTAACAGCAGTTCTGGCGCTTGCACACCCTTTCTCGTCTGTTACCTGCACATAATAAGTAGTCGTGCTATTCAGCACAGGTGTCTCGTAAGTAACTCCAGTGTGCAAGAGATTTCCGGCTACTGCTTCATCGTACCATGTATAAGTACCGCCTTCATCCTTTACTGCAAGCGTAGCAATGCTGCCCTTACAGATTTCCTTTCCAGCCACTACCGGAGCAGCTGGAAGTGGTTTCACAGTAACTTTGATAGCCGGTGATACTATATCGCAAACACCTGACTTCACCACCCTTCTAAACCAAGTTGTGCTGGTAAGAGGACCGGAAGTATAGTCTTTTGCATCTTTTAATCCTGTTGCACTAGTGAATCCTGCCGTAGCGGAAGTAGTGCTCATTTGCCAGGTATACTTATAGTTACCATCCCCACCTTCCGGAGTGGAACCAGTAAGTTGAGATGGAGCGCTGCCGTAACAGACTTCCTGCTCCTGTCCTATGGTGTTGTTGGTTAGAGAAGGATTGGCTGTGATCAGCACAATGTTACTTTCACTCTGCTGGCATACTCCTGCCTTAACAATCCGCTTAAAGTAGGTATTTTCAATTAGTGCCGGTGGTGCGTAATCTGCAGTATTATTTGTTCCCGGAGCAGCTGTAAAGGTGGTGTTATCGTTACTCCAAAGCCAGGCGTAGGCGTAGTTGCCATCGCCGCCTGTTGGGGCAGTACCTGTAAGTTTGGCTGGTATAGCACCTGCACAAATTACCTGTGCCTCACTAATAACATTACCCCCTATAGGCTGCTCCACCGTTACCGTTACAGCAGCTCTGCTCGGGCTTGAGCAGCCATTCGTAACCGCCTGCACATAGTAGGTTTTTGTGGCTGATAAAATATCAGTTTCAAAGGTTGCTCCTGTGAACACAGCCGTGCCCCCTGTGGCGTCGGCATACCACTCGTAGTTATCGGCGGAACCGATGGCAGTAAGCGTAGCGGTGGAACCGGCACATATGGTCTGCCCGTTTGCTGTAGGCGCTGTTGATAGGTCTTTTACAACAACCTGCACGGCATCCGAAATTGAAGAGCAAGCGCCAGAGGTAGCTTTTCGGCGAAACCAGGTACTCTGTGTTAGGGCACCTGGGGTATAGTCCTTTAGCTTAGACTCCCCGGCAGCATTACCAAAACCGCTTGTGGCCGAAGTTACACTACTTTCCCATTGGTAACTAAACATCCCGGTTCCGTCTCCGCCTGTTGGTGTCGAGCCAATAAGTTGTTCCGGACTACTTCCGCTGCAAACAGCCTTTATGTCTGTGTTATTGATAGTGTTACCTGCTATAGGCTCGGAAACAGTAATTTTAACAGGCTCACTAAAGCTTGCATCACACTGTCCCCCGCTCACTTTTCTTCTGAACCAAGTAGTAACATCAACAGCTCCCGGACTATAGTTCTGGGTGGTGCTGGTACCAGTTGCTGTAGCATATGTGTTGCCGTCCGTGCTGCTTTCCCACGTATAAGTGTAGGCCCCACTGCCACCTGTTGGTATTGCTCCGTTCAAAGTTGCGGCACTGGCACCCTTACAGATAGTCTGATCTGCTGATATGGTATTGTTTGCCAGAGTCTTTTCAACTGTAACTTTTACGGTGTTACTTGTTACAGAACAGTTATTGGAAGTTGCTATCCGACGGAACCAGGTAGTCTGCGACATGGTACCCGGAGTGTACTCATCCCCACTCGCAGAGGTAACAGGCTGAAATCCTGTACTGGAGCTTGTAACACTGTATTCCCAGGTATAAGTAAAGCTACCCGTACCTCCTGTGGGGGCAGGGCCGGTAAGCTTAGCCGGAGCAGTATTTTCACAGATTACCTGATCACCTGTGATGGCGTTTCCTGTGATACTTTGTGTAACCTCAATTTTAATGGCGGCACTTTTACTTTCTGTGCACTGGCCTCCTGTCACCACTCTGCGGAACCAGGTCGTTTGTGCTACCGCACCAGGACTATAATCCTTACCAGTACTTGTGCCGGAGGCTGTTCCAAAGCCTACCGCTTCTGAGGTAGTGCTGCTTTCCCAACGATAGGTGTAGCTACCGCTTCCGCCTGTTGGAGTGGAGCCGGTAAGTGTTGCCGCTGACTGACCTAAACAGAGAGATTGTGCACTAGCTATAGTGTTTTGTTCTATTGGCTGCTGTACTGTTACAGTTACTTTAGTCCTTGTTGCGCTTGTACAACCGTCTACTTCTGTTTGTACGTAGTAATCAGTTGTTACATTTAGTACTGGCGTGGTAAATGTATTGGTGTTCTCAGCTACTTTATTGTTACTAGTAGCACCATCATACCAGGTATAGTTACCACCAGGTGCTGTTGCCGTTAGGGTTGCTGTTCCTCCTTTGCAGATGGTCTGCCCTGCCACAGTAGGCGCTACAGGAGCAGTCTTAACGCTTATCTCTACAGCTGTAGATTTAGAAGTACAACCGCCTGAGATAACTTCCCTTTGATACCAAGTTTTTACAGAAACTGCACCAGGATTTAAATTTTGAGCTGTCTCATTAGGGATTACAGTAAAACCACTTGTTGAATTTGTAGTACTCTTATACCACTTGTAACTGTAGGCCCCGTTACCTCCTTTTGGGCTTTCGCCTGTAATTGTAGCCCCATTGGCTCCGGCACAAATACTTTGATTAGCACTTAGGGTGTTATCAGCAATTGGCTGGTTAACTTGTACCTTTATTGTAGACCGAGTAGTACTGATACAGCCGGTTGTATTGATAGCTTCTAAGTAATAAGTTGCGTCAGTTGTTAATGTTGGAGTGGTAAAGCTCTGCCCTGTTTTTAAAGCTGTACCCCCCGTAGAAACGTCATACCACTTGTAAGTAACTCCAGAGACAACAGGTGCATTGAGTGTAGCAGTTGAACCTGAGCAGATTTCTGCACCTGCTACTGTAGGTGCTACTGGGCTGGCTTGAACAGTAATAGTAACATCATTACTATTACTCTCTCCACAAACTCCTGACTTTACCACCCTTCTAAAGGTGGTAGTTTGAGTTAATACCCCAGGAGCATAATCTTTTTCATTTGCTGTTCCACTAGCAGTTACATAGGCTCCATTACTACTTTTAATTTGCCAGGTATAAGCAAAACTACCATTACCACCTGCTGGAGTTGATCCTGTTAAAACTGGTGCTTCTGTATTAACGCATATGGTCTTAGCAGATCCAATAGAGTTACTTGTTACAGGTTGGTCTACTGTTACTGTAACAGCTGTTCGTGTAGCGCTTGGGCAGCCTGCGGCATTTGTGGCTTCTACATAATAGGTAACAGTAGTACTAACATTGCTTACATTGTAGGTATCTCCAGTATAAAGAGCTATACCCCCGGTTTCAGATGAATACCATCTATAAGTTGGTCCACTGCCAGTTGCTTTCAAAGAAGTAGAAGCGCCCTTACATACTGTAACTGAAGTAACAGTTGGTGCAGCTGCGGGATCGCTTATTGTTATAGTTTGTGTAGCTGCAGTAGAAGCACCACATTCATTAGTTGCTTTAACAGTAACTGTGTAGCTACCTGCTTTGGGGAAATTAATTTCTGGGTATTGAGATGCGCTAGTTGTACCTCCTGTAAATGCAGCTTCGCCAGTTACTGTCCAGGTATAGGCTGTTATAGTCCCGTTATTAACGGTATACATAGGCTTATGGAATGTACTGGCAGCATCAAACTTTATTGTTTGTGGGCCACAGTAAGATTTAGCACTAGGTAACGTGACAGCAGGTACATCTTTTACCGTTATTTCTTTTGTGGCCGTGCTAGATCCACAAGAGTTCTTTGCTACTAAACTTATGGTATATTTCCCTACTTGCGTAAAGTTAAATACCGGATTTGCGCTTGTAAGCGTGCCACTTGTTAATGAATAACCTGAAGTAGGACTTACAGACCAGGTATAAGTTAAACCTTCTCCCGTTGAAGTATTTATCGGAGTAACTGTTAAGCTTTTACAGCCTTCACCACTTGCTGGATTGACTGAGAAGGAAGCTTGTGGAGGCTCATTTATAGTTACAGTTTGCTCAAATAAAGTAGAACCACATGCATTCTCTGATTTTAGGCTAACCATATAAGTTCCTGCCTTCGTGAATACATGGGATTGGTTGCTCTTATCAAATACCTTCTTTTTAGCACTCCCATCACCAAAGTCCCAGGTATAGGTTGATGACTTACTACAATCAAAATTAGACCCTTCAACCGTGGTATTCTCGAAATTAATGGTTGTATTAACGCACAAAATGGTGGTAGTAACTTCAAACTTTGCTTGTGGGTTTGAATATACTTTGATACCACCAACGGCGGCAGGCGTTTCTCCACAAGCATTCTTTGCAGTGATTGTAAAGATATAAGCATCTGCAGGAAACGTTGGAGGACTTCCTGGTGATCCACAAGAAGACTTTGTATAAACGTGTGTTACACTTGGTGGCGCAGGATGGTTGAAGGTTTGTTTCGGTGAACCATCCCCAAAATCAATTGTATATACAGTTGATGGGTGGTTATCTGCAACATTAGTAATAGGGAAAGTAATTGTTAAAGGGCCACAACCAGTAGTATTTCCTGAACTTGTCGCAGAGACAGCTGGATTTGTGATGTTATAGACTGATATTTCTTTACTTACAACACAGTCATTTTTACCCTTAATTGTATATTTCAGCTTATAAATTCCAACAGGATAACTATGAGCTAAATCTATTGGGGCCACATTTGATTGATACGGCGCTGTACCATCCCCCCAATCTATCGTGTACTCTTTCGCATCTGGTGATGCTGAGTTATCATCAACAACCAAGTTAAAGGTTTGACCAGTACAGTTCCTGAAGTTTTGAACATTTCTCAAATCAATTGCAGGAACTTCCTTTACCTTAACTGACTTAGTGATGACATGCGAGCACCCTTTATCTGTTGTTACAGTTAAAGAAACGTTGAACGTTTTTGTCCCAGATCCCTTCGCAGTAAAAACATGAGTAGGTGATTGAACAGTACTTTTAGTGCTCCCATCTCCAAAGTCCCAGCTATAGGAAAGCCCAGTGCCTGAAGAGGCGTTTGTAAACTTTATCGTTGTACCAGAACAATCATTGTCATTTGTGAAGGTAAAATCTGCGACAGGGTTTGGATAAACAGTAATGGTAATGTCTACTTCATCTGACTTTACATTGTTCTCCTTACATTCATAGGCATTATCTACTATTACTGCGTATTTCCCGCTTTCTTTAACAGTAAGCGAACTATTTTTCTGGCCAGTTATCTCTACATTGTCTTTATACCAAGTGTAAGTATAACCTGCACCTGTTACACTGGCTTTCAACGTCACACTACCTCCAGGACAAAAAGAAGTCGAACCAACGACTTCTATAGCAGGCTTACAAACTGGATCTGCTGCAAGAACACTAAAAGAAAAGTTTCTATACTCTTTTGTCAGTGCTAGTACGGAAAAGAGAGACAGTAGGAAAAGCGTAGTGGTGAGAACAATTCTGTGTTTCTGTAAACGTATACCCATAAATGGCCCTTTTGCTAAGTTTGTTTTCTAAAAAATCACACCAGAACATGAAAGGACGCTTTTCCAGCAGGTCTTCTCCTCGTATGTCCGGTGTTAGAAATTGAGCACAAAAATAACTATATATAGTTAACTTTATATACAGTCATAGCAAAACAACTCAAAAAGAGTACAAAAAATTTATCCCTTAGTCCTGTACAGGCGCTGCATATCTTTTTAGCGTTTTTAACTAAAAAAGGAAGAGCTATTCTACTATCAGATGTATAACTACCTATTGAATAGCTGACAAATATTTCTTGCTTACATACCCCTCCTTAAGCACCACAACACCGTTCACAATGGCCATGAACTCTATTCGTACCCAGGAAGAAGACAAACTGGAGGCAACTTTTACTGTTTGACCTTTGGCGACCCTCTCTATAACAGCATAATCAGATCCGGGACCGCTTCTTACGTTTAGCTGGTCCACAATAACCACATAGCTTCTGTATGTAGAGATTGAGCTGCTTGAATATGCTGTATTAGTTGCTGATGTAGAGTAAGAATTACTCTGTGAAGAACTTCCCCCTCCACACACTCCACATGAACCGCCACTGTTACAGTGGTTGCAGTAGTTACAACTTGAGCACGCTGTGCAGTTTACTTTGCCCGTACACCTTCCCCTATGCCCTTCTCCAATACCCGCCCTGGAAATATTGAAGGCAACTACAACTATTATGAGGCAAATGACTGTTTTAATGCGAGAGGTCATTTTATTAAAATGCTAACTTAAACATAGACTTAGAAGCCTCACAAAGCTAAGAAATACAGAGTTATCTTAATATTTTATTATGTTAATATTTGCTGAGACACTGTCCTGTCTTTCACAACTTTAAAAGAAACAGGGAAACGCATGTTTTATTTATTATCTAAAGTTCTCCTGCCTTACTTCTTGACGCAATTGTGCCTGAAGGTTTTACCATCACAATTATTAATGCTGTTGCATAGCCACATTTGTTCCAATACTTATCAAAGCTTCAAGTCTATTGTAGTATTGCAATAACCATTACTCATTATTAAAAGGAGAGGCGTAACGACATATTTGCAACTAATGCAATAAAGTTTATTAAATTTTATTTTTAACATAATTTGCATGTAATAAAAAGTTGCATACCTTTGAAACCAATGAAAGACATTAACAGCAAAATCAAATCAATTAGACTCCTCAAAAAGCTTAAACAAGAGGATGTAGCACAAGCTCTAGGCATGAGCAAGGCGAACTACAGCAGAATAGAAAAGGGAGACGTAAATCTTTCTCCAGAAAAGCTCGAGGCCTTGCAGAGTGTTTTCGACATGAGCAGCGAAGAAATTTTCAATCATGAGACAGCAGAAGAAAGATTAGGGCTATCCAATCATGGTGTTCTGGAGGAAGTTGTAAAGCAGCAAGCCGCTCAGATTGAGAGGATGCAATTGAACACTGAACGATTCTTAGAGGCATTGATTAAACACCAACAAAAGCCTTCAAGTGATACTTTAGCGGTGAATGACACGAATGTGGCTGATGCCATCGCATCAGTGTTTGCCATTGATGGCGTGGACTACCTTTTGAACAAGGAGAACTTAAGAGAAGACTACCCCTTGCTGGATGCTTACAAAGATTTTAGAACCAGCACTCTCGCTTATGGCATTAGTTTATTCATAGATGCTCTTACCAAGGAAACGACTAAAGCTTTAGGACTAAACAAGAAAAAATAAACCTAATGAAAGACATGCACTCAAGCCCTTCATACTTTTTCCCAAAGAATAATGTCAGAGAGTACTTAAAAAGAACTTCTCTTACTTTGGCTAGCATAGGGGTTGATCCGGACTTTTATAAACTACTACAGAAAAACAAGATAGTGTCTTCCAAAGAAACTTTAACCATCTCAGACGCTGCCTGGCTGTACATCATAGCTCATCTGTTATTAACAAGCTATCCAGTCAAAGACATCCCCAAACTTAAAGGCCTTCTCTTCGCAAAGCTTTACAGAATGAATGACTCCTCTCAGATGGATGATATTAACTGGAAAGGCGCTCCATACTTTATTGATGAGATCCTTCACTACATTATCACAAATCATGAGGACATTCTTATCAATTTGTATTCAGAAGGCAGTATAGAATTTGTGTGCACCAATACTGATCTCACAACAGCTAAGCCTAAGAACGAACACATTATTAGAACATTCTCATTTCATCAAATTTTAACAGAAATCCCTTCGCTTAGAAATGTACCAGCGCTTAAATCAAACCAAACAGTAATAAGCAAAGCAGAGGCTGAGCTCCTGAACTTTCTCAGATCCTCTGACTGGACAAACTGCAAATTAAGCAAAGACAAAATTCACTGGCAGCTGGAGGCAACCATTAATAAAACCATGCCTAAAGCAGAGGCAACCAGCTTAGTCGCTCGAATTAACAAGAACTTGGAAGTAAAAATCAAAGGTATTGACCAGTTGAACCAAGTATCTTGCTCAATCACTAGAAAAGAAAGAGTGCTTCTGTAGCACCCTTTGACCAAGTCTGACAACTTCAGATTTGCATATTTCGATTAGGCAAACAGATAGAGAACCTATCCCGCTGCCACACCTAGTAATTAATTGAAAAAATCAAATCAAAAAGAAAAACAACATGAACCATTAACAATCGACTGGTTACGCACCTACCCAGGATACGAAAACATCTCCGACGTCGAGGCAGAAAACACCATCCTGACATTGAGAACGCTTGCGCAAGCAGCAGTTAGAACACTTAAGGAAAAGCAACATGAATAATCTAGAGCAGTTCAAGCGCTTTACTAAAAACAAGGCTACAAACACCACAGATAGTGATAACAATTATGCCGTTATCTATACCAGGGTCTCTACCAAAGAACAGGCAGAGAACAACCAAAGCCTTACTGTCCAAAAGAAAGTGTGCGAGGAGTTCGCCAAAAGCAAAAGCTTCCGCATCGTAGAATATTTTGGAGGAACCCATGAGAGTGCTAAAAATGATGAAAGAGCCCAGTTTCAACAAATGCTAAAGTATGCCCGAAGTAAAAAGGTTGCCAACATCATTATATACTCAATTGATAGATTCTCAAGATCTGGCCCTGAAGCTGTAAAGATCATGGAGGACCTTAGGAAGGTTGGCATTTATGTATGGCCAGTGATGCAGCAAATAGACCCAAAATCAAACAGTGGAGCCTTACACCAACTTTTTCTTCTCGGCTTCAGCCATTTTGATAACCAGGAGCGAAGAGACAAAACAATGGCGGGCACTAAGGAGCGCCTGGAGCAAGGGTATTGGGTAACCAAAGCACCTCTCGGGTTTAGCCATACAAGGAAGAATGGAGAACAACATATTGTCGTCAATGACACAGGCCGTCTTATTCAAAAAGCTTTTCTCATGAAAGCCAATGAGGGACTAAGCAATGTTCAAATAGTAGAGAGGTTACGGAAGCTGGGACTAAAGATTTACAAGCAAAAGTTATCTGAAATTTTCAGCAACGTTTTTTACTGTGGCCTCATTTCGCATCAAATGCTGGGAGATAAGATTGTACAGGGGAAGCAGGAAACACTCATTTCTCAGGACATCTTTCTCAAGGTAAATTCGCTCCAGTCCAAGAACAACAGCGGCTATAAGCACAAGCAAACCGATGAGGCCCTGCCCTTAAAGCGTTTTGTCAAATGCGCCAAGTGCGGCACCACCATGACTGGCTATGAGGTCAAGAGCAAAGGCAAACACTATTATAAATGCAACAAGAAAGGGTGTGGCAGCAACAAAAGCGCCAATCACATGCATGCAAAATTTTACCAGCTCTTGAGCAGCTTTGAGATCGAAGACAGGGCTGTTGCACCTTTACGCGATTCAATAAAAAAATTACTAAAAAGTGTCTCAGAGCAACAGCAGGAGGAGCGAAAAGACTTTAAAAAGGCAATCAAGGAGCTTGAGCAGAAAATTGAAAATGCTCAGGAAAGACTTTTTAACGGCAGCATACCTCCTGAGGTTTACAACAAGTTTATTCGCAAGTATGAGCAGGAGTTAGAGGAAATAAAGGCTGAATCCTCCAAAGAGGCTTTAGAATTATCGAACTTGGAAAAATCCATTGACCTAGCCCTTTCTATTTCCGTAAACATCTCTGAATCATGGGTTTTAGGAGATTTCCACACCAAGCAATTGTTACAAAAGATGCTGTTTGAGGAGGGGATAGCTTATAATACAGAAAAAGACGACTATCGAACCGACAGAACCAATCCAGTTTTCACTTTAATTCACACTATGTCAAGCATTTACAGCGCTAAAAACAAAAGACCGACCAGCAAAAAAGCTAATCGGTCCTATTTGGTAGCGGGGACAAGACTCGAACTTGTGACCTTTGGGTTATGAGCCCAACGAGCTACCAACTGCTCCACCCCGCACTGTAATACTCTCTAAGAGTATGATGCAAAAGTATACTTTTGTTTTATACCATGCAAGCTATATTTACTATAAAGCGCAAAAAAAGTTACTTATGCCTAAAACTTACTGGTTATACCAAAGTGTATCTTTGAATACTTAAAAGATAGGGGCTGCTGCTCTGATTTACCCAAAGAATAGACCAACTGAAAAATACCGACCCCGGTGCTGAAGCTGATACCACCTCCGATGCCAAAAGGGAAATCCTGGACCAACGTGCTTTCCAGATCGCTACGGTAGTATCCCTGATCATAAAACAAAAGCACAAAAGAATCCTGCGCTGTAAAGAGGCGGTACTCCAGCGTGCCCACAGCGTATGAGGACGCATAAAAGAAATAATCGTCGAAGCCGCGCAATGTGTTCAAGCCACCAAGGCGGTACATATCATTCAGAAAGATCTGGTTGTTGAGCAGCGCTTCTCCGCGTACACGCGTTAGCAGGGCACTGCTTTTACCTACCCTCAGAAAATTCTCCAGGCGCAGTCCCAGGCTTAGTTGGGTTGTTTTGATATCCAAAGTATCATAAAAACTCTTCTCTAAATCTGCATTGCGCAGCAACTTTTTGTTTCCTGCAGCAAGTTGCAGCTCGACCAGCCTGCCACGTTTGGGAAAGTAGAAGTCGTCCAGGTTATTCCAGAGGTAGGTAAAGCCATATGTATTTGTGCGGGCATCAGCCAGGTCCAGTTGCTGCAGGCTCTGTGTGCTGGCCGAGGAAAGTACGCGGGAATTACGCCATTCCGTAAAAACACTTACCCTGCCATACTTTAAAGTATGATAAGCCAGTTGCAAACGAGGCTGTATGGTAATAAAGGAGGAGTCCTGCTTCAGGAGACTAAATTTGGCCCCAACCTCAAAAGGAGTTCCAAACAGGTTAGGGTGGAGGTACTCGCCGTTAAGTATAACGGAGCCTTTATTTACCCGCCGCCACTGTAGCCCCAGCTGCTTACCGGTACCCTGTATGTTTCGGATGTTCAGGTTTGCCTCCCCTGTAATCAGCAGTTTGTCCTTGCGTGCAGGATCTGGTAAAAACCCCACTACACCATCTATCTGGTTAGCCTGCCGGTCTTCCAGGAAGTAGTATACTTTAGCTTTATCCCTGGCAAAACGCACCTGTGGCGATCGTGTAGACCTGATGTATGGCAGCTGCGTGAGCATGCGTTGCGAAGCATTTATCTGGTCCTGGTTATATATCTGCCCCGGCAACAACTGCAGGTAGTGCATCAGGAACTTCGGCTGCGTCTTTGTATCACCTACTATCGCCAGCGAATCATAGGTAACTACAAAGGCTTTTTCTACCATTAAGGCCGCTGTTACTTTGTTTTCTTTTACCTGAATGGAATCCAGCCACACGGATGCAAACGGATACCCGTTGCGCTCGGCATAAGCCAGGATGCGTTGTTGCAGTTTAACATACTCTGACGGCTTAAAGGGCACATTATGGTAAAACTTTTCCCTGAACCCTGATTCAATAAGGATGCCTTCACTTAGGTTGCCATTTCTTAACTGAGCCCATTCAAACTGCTGACCTGTATTTAGTTTCACGTGGAGCGTGTCGCGGTGCAAGTATAAGCTATCTGCTGATGCCAGTAAAAAAGCATCCTGCTGCAGTTTATACACGAGTTGCAAAGCTTCCTTTGCCGCCGCTGCAGAGTCCGGAAATGCAGTGCGGTAGCTATATCCTTTTAGCAGCTGTTGACTGTAAGGCTCCCGGGCGTCCACTTGTAGTATGACCTTATTCTGGACCTCCGGTACCTGCCGCGCCTGTGCCTGTGCAGCCACTAGTAAGAGCCACAACAGAAAGCAAAAGGATAAGGCAGCTATTTTGTACATTTGTGGGATGAACTGTTAATGGGCTAAATTGTTAAGAGGTTGAGAGGCTGCAAATAGAAGCAACAGCGTTTGCACATATGTTTAAACCGATGAACAAGTTAACTATTCAACCTTTAACAAAATAACTATCAGCAATTAAATTGGCCGGAATATACCTTCATATCCCTTTTTGCAAGCAGGCTTGTCACTACTGCGACTTCCACTTTAGCACCTCCATGGGGCTAAAGGAACAAACTGTGCATGCCATAGTACGCGAACTGGAACTCCGGCAGCACTACTTGCAGGGGCAGCCTGTACATAGTATTTATTTTGGAGGAGGAACCCCTTCATTGCTAAACCAGGACGAACTGCAGCTGCTTTTAGCAACAACTAAGCGACTATTTAAAGTTTCTGATGATGCAGAGATCACCTTGGAGGCAAACCCGGATGACCTGACACCAGATAAGCTACAAATGCTAAGAACAGCCGGCATAAACAGGTTGAGCATTGGGCTCCAGTCTTTCCATGAGCCGCACCTGCAGCTCATGAACCGCGCACATAACGCTACAGAGAGCCTGCAGTGTGTAAAAGATGCACAGCAGGCTGGGTTTGATAATATAACCGTTGACCTGATTTACGGCATACCAGCGCCCGACCACAGCACATGGCAACAAGACCTGAGTACCCTCTTTTCGTTGGGGGTGCAGCACGTTTCCTGCTATGCCCTTACCATTGAACCTGATACTGCTTTAGGTCGCTGGAGCAAAAAAGGGAAGTTTATCCCCGCAGAAGATGAATTTACAGCACAGCAGTTTGAGATGTTACTGGAGCAAATGCGGCAACATGGCTTTGTGCAGTACGAAATATCCAACTTCTGCCAGCCCGGGTATGAATCCCGGCATAACAGTAATTACTGGCGTGGCGTATATTACCTCGGCGTGGGGCCAAGCGCGCACTCTTTTAACGGTTCTTCGCGTCAGTACAATGTGTCCCATAACAAGAAGTATGTAGATGCCGTTCAGGAGGGCATTGTTCCTTTTGAGAAAGAGGAGCTTACCCTGGCAGACCAGGCGAATGACTATCTGCTTACCAGCCTGCGCACTACCTGGGGTTGTGATCTAAAAAGGATGCGCGAGGAACATGACTATGATCTTACACTGGTGCACAAACCGTACCTTCTGCAGTTAAGTGAAAAGGGGTTGGCTAAGATACTGGATGATACGCTTTACCTAACAGACAAAGGCAAATTATTAGCTGACCAGATCACACTGGATCTGTTAAAATAGAGGCTTCGTTAATGAAGTTCTGAAATTTGCTTTAAGTCTTTATATTTACACAACCCATGTCTCTCATAAAACAGAATTGCTGTTTATAATCACTTTGTAATTCCGAATGCTAAAGCTAGAAACTATTTATACCTCTGAATTCTTTAAAATTGAAGTAGATACTGCCAAGGCTCTGGCTAAAACGGAGTGGTTACGGCATGTAACTGATGAAGAGTTAAAAGAGGGGGCAATGCAATTAAAGCAAGTCCTGATTAATCATGAGATAGAAATGGTGCTGGCAAATGCAAAAAAGTTAAGCGCGCTTAAAACTGAATCAAAAGAATGGCTTGCTACTTTTTATTATAACACCTTATCACAGACTCCTGTTAAGAAATTAGCACGCATATTACCTGCAAACCTTTTTCATCATATAGCCTTAGAATCTGTTATGACAAGAGCAGAAGCTATGGTTCACTTAAATTACTCCTTCAAGAATTTTGCAGAAGAAGAGGAGGCTTTAAACTGGCTGTTGACTTCGTAAAAATTAATTTAGCACGCCTGTATGACATCAGCTTCTATCACTTACAACAACAGAACTTATACTTTTAACCCGCTCGAACCACTCGACATCTCCATGCCGCTGCACGACCAGCCCCTGCAACCGGAATGCTTCTGGGCTGAGCCTGCTGAGTTTGAGACAATAAGGGTAGGTGATTTTGTTGGAAGTGTAGCAGAAGGGGGATCAACCAATTATAAGCGGATTCATGTAACACCGCATGGCAACGGCACCCATACCGAGTGCTACGGCCATATAGCCGCTGATCCAAACGCCACCATTCATAATTGCCTGAAGCGCTTCCTTTTTGTTGCGCAGCTTATAACCGTACAACCGCAGGGGCTTGAAAACGGAGATGAGATAGTGGTGCTGGAAGACGTGCAGCGGCATTTAACGGGCATGGTACCTGAGGCAGTCGTTATCCGTACATTACCAAACCCGGACCACAAGCTTACAAGGCACTACTCCGGAACAAATCCTCCTTACCTGGACCACCGCATCGGTGCTTTCCTGGCAGACCATGATGTGGAACACCTCCTGCTCGACCTGCCTTCCGTTGACCGGGAATCGGATGAAGGTAAGTTACTGTGCCATCACGCTTTCTGGCAGTATCCTTACAATACCCGCTACGGCTCAACTATTACGGAACTCCTCTTTGTGCCAAACCATATTTCGGATGGGCTTTACCTGCTCAATATCCAAATCACAAGCCTGCAGCTGGATGCCAGCCCCAGCAAGCCTGTCCTGTATCGCTTACACTAAAATTTAGGCTGGAGCTAATGCCCCAGCCTTCGGTTAGTTAGGTTTAGTAGTAGTGTAAGTGTAGGAAGTAATTCTTTAAAATAGCGCCTGCGCCACTTTTCGTACCGATTCAGATTTTCCCATTGAGTAATAGTGCAGGCAGGGCACGCCAAATGCCATTAGCTCTTTAGACTGCTGTATGGCCCACTCTACGCCAACCTGGGCAGCCGCTTTGTTATCAGCACAGTCTTCTACAGCTTCTGCCAGTTCGCAGGGGATTTCTATATGAAAAAAACTTGGCAGAACAGTAAGTTGGGATTTAGTAGTAAGTGGCTTTATGCCCGGAATAATAGGCACGGTTATACCTTCTTCCCGGCAGCGATGTACAAAGTCGAAGTATTTTTGGTTGTCAAAGAACATCTGGGTAACAATGTATTCAGCACCCAGATCGATCTTCTTCTTAAGCCAACGCAAATCGGATTTCATGTTCGGCGACTCAAAATGCTTTTCCGGGTAGCCCGCCACGCCTACACAAAAATCTGTGCCGTTATTAAATGCCTGCTCATCGTCCAGGTAACAACCATTGTTCATGCGCACTACCTGCTCAATTAACTCTGAGGCATAGTTGTGGCCGCCTGGCTCCGGCATGAACCGCTGCTCGCTCTTCACACAATCGCCGCGCAATACAAGCACATTATCAATTCCTAAAAAGTGCAGGTCTATCAGTGCGTTTTCCGTTTCCTCTTTGCTAAAGCCGCCACAGATCAGGTGCGGCACCGTGTCTACTTTATAGTGGTTTTGTATGGCCGCACAAATCCCCACTGTGCCAGGGCGTTTGCGCGTAGTGCGTTTTTCAAGCAAACCATTCTCACGCTGCTTATAAATGTATTCTTCCCTATGGTAGGTAACATCTACAAAAGGAGGCTTAAACTCCATCAGCGGATCAATGTGGTTAAACAGACTCTTCAGGTTTTCTCCTTTTAAAGGCGGCAATACCTCCAGGGTAAACAAGGTCTTGTCGCTGTTCTTGAAATGCTCTGTTACTTTCAAATTTATATATTGATTAAGTGCTTCAACTATCCAGATGTTGGTTTTATTGCCGGGTCCAACTACCCTTTTTGTAAGCCTGTCAGCCTTTTGGTAAGTATAGTGCGGTAATTAAACTGCCTGCTGCGTTACCGGTTTTGGCTCGTAATTCAGGTTCGGAGACAGCCAGCGCTCCAGCCCTTCTTTTGGCATATTCTTGCGCTGTGCAATATCAGCCACCTGGTCTTCACCAATCTTGCCCAAACCAAAATAGCGCGACTCAGGGTGCGAAAAGTATAAGCCGCTTACTGAGGCCGCCGGGTACATCGCCAGGTTTTCGGTAAGTATAACCCCTGACGTTCTTTCTGCATCAAGCAGGTTAAACAGCGTAACCTTTTCGGTGTGGTCCGGGCAACCCGGATAACCCGGTGCCGGTCGAATCCCTCTGTACTGCTCCTTTATCAGACCTTCATTGTCCAGTTGCTCTTCCGGTGCATATCCCCAGAGCTCACGGCGCACCTTCTGGTGCATCAGTTCTGCAAATGCTTCGGCCAGACGATCTGCCAGCGCTTTTACCATAATGGATTTATAGTCATCGTGCTCGGCTTCATATTGCTCCAGCAGCTTCTCGATGCCAAATCCAGCCGACACGACAAAGCCTCCTATGTAGTCTGGCAGGTCTGTGTCTTTAGGGGCTATAAAATCAGAGAAGGCCAGGTTAGGCACATTGCCCCCCTTCTTCCCCTGCTGCCTCAGCGTATGAAACTCAGTGACAACGTTTTCACGTGCATCATCAGCGTATACTTCAATGGTGTCATCAGCCTCTACGTTGGCAGGGTAAAACCCAACGACGGCACGCGCTTCCAGCAACTGCTTTTCCACAATATCTTTCAACATTTCCTGCGCATCAGCAAACAGTTTGGTTGCTTCTGCACCCAGCTCAGGGTCGTTAAGAATTTTCGGGTACTGCCGCTTCAGCTCCCAGGTATGGAAGAACGGTGTCCAGTCGATGAAAGGAATGATCTCAGAGAGCGGATAGTTCATAAATGTTTTGTTGCCGATAAAGCTTGGTTTTGTTGGCTGTGTAGTTTGCCAGTCTACTTTAAACTTGTTCGTACGAGCATCTTTTATACTTACAAAAGCACGGTCTTTGGTTCGGTTATGGTGATCTTCGCGCAGCTTCTCATACTCTGCTTTTATCTCAGCTATGTAGCTTTCTTTGTTACTGCCAAGCAAGCTGCTCACTACCGTTACACTACGTGAAGCATCATGCACGTGCACAACCGGCCCACTGTATTGCGGCGCTATTTTTACAGCCGTATGAACCCGCGAAGTAGTAGCCCCACCTATCAGCAACGGAATTTTCATGCCTCGTCGCTCCATCTCCTGCGCCACATACACCATTTCATCCAAAGATGGCGTGATCAAACCACTTAAGCCGATAATATTTACCTGCTGCTTTTGGGCTTCCGTCAGAATCGTATCCAGGTGCACCATCACGCCCAGGTCTATTACCTCATAATTATTGCAAGCCAACACAACACCCACAATATTCTTCCCGATATCGTGTACATCACCCTTTACAGTAGCCATCAGTATTTTACCTTGCGAAGAAGAGGAGGAGCCGGCCTTCTCCGCCTCCATGTACGGCAGCAGGTAAGCTACAGACTTTTTCATGACACGGGCACTTTTCACCACCTGCGGCAGGAACATCTTACCTGCCCCAAACAGATCTCCGACAACAGACATCCCTGCCATCAGCGGACCCTCGATCACATCAAGGGTTTTGGCAGCTTTCTGACGGGCTTCCTCAGTATCCTCTTCAATGTACTCTACAATACCTTTTACCAGCGCATGTTTTAAACGCTCTTCCACAGGGGCCTCGCGCCAGGCACTGTCAGCTGCTGTAGCTGTTTTACCTTTTCCTCTGATCGTTTCAGCGTAGGCCACCAGTTTCTCGGTAGCTTCAGGATGACGGTTAAAGATGACGTCTTCAATAAGATCACGGAGTTCTTCCGGAACTTCTTCATAAATGCCAAGCATGCCTGCGTTCACAATTCCCATGTCCATACCAGCCTGGATCGCATGATACAGGAAAACGGTGTGCATGGCCTCACGTACGGCATCGTTACCCCGGAAGGAGAAAGACAGGTTACTTACACCGCCGCTTACCTGTGCGTGCGGCAGGTTGGCTTTTATCCACTTTACCGCCTCAATGTAATCAACGGCATAGTTATTATGCTCTTCTATACCTGTGGCAATAGCCAGTATGTTCGGGTCAAAAATGATATCCTGGGGCGGGAAGCCAACCTCATCAACCAGTATGCGGTAAGAGCGCTCGCAGATCTCAATGCGACGCGGCAGCGTATCTGCCTGCCCCTGCTCATCAAAAGCCATTACTACCACAGCGGCTCCATACTGCCGCACCTTGCGGGCCAGTTTCCTGAAAGCATCTTCGCCTTCTTTTAAGCTGATGGAGTTAACAATGCTTTTTCCTTGTACACACTTCAATCCAGCTTCGATCACGCTCCATTTAGAGGAGTCGATCATAATTGGCAACCTGGAAATGTCCGGTTCGGAAGCTATCAGGTTAAGAAAGTTCGTCATGGCCTGCTCCGAATCGAGCATCCCTTCATCCATATTCACATCAATGATCTGCGCCCCGCCTTCTACCTGCTGCTGCGCTACCGATAGGGCTTCTTCAAATTCTCCATTCACGATCAGGCGCGAGAATTTTTTAGAACCTGTCACGTTGGTTCGTTCGCCAATATTTACAAATAGTGTTTCAGGGGTGATGGTGAGGGGTTCGAGGCCGCTGTAACGTGGGAGAGGGGGAACCGGGGAGGGAATGTGCGGCTTATACTTTTGAACAAGATCGGAGATAACTCTGGTGTGCATAGGCGTAGTGCCACAACAACCACCAAGAATGTTTACCAGGCCTTCCTTCAGGTACTCCTCCACGATACCCCCCATCTGCTCGGCTGTTTCGTCATAGCCGCCAAAGGCATTGGGCAAACCGGCATTTGGGTAGGCGCTGATGTAACAGTCAGAGATACGCGCCAACTCCTGTATATGGGTTTTTAGTTGGCGGGCACCCAGTGCACAGTTAAAGCCAACACTTAAGATGTTTGCATGCGCGATAGAGTTCCAGAAGGCTTCCACTGTTTGGCCGGACAGGGTACGGCCACTGGCATCGGTAATAGTACCGGATACCATGATCGGAAGCTCTTTACCACCATCCTGCACGTACTGCTGTATGGCAAACAGGGCGGCTTTACAGTTCAGGGTGTCGAATACTGTCTCTACCAGCAGCAGATCGGCACCACCATCAACTAAACCACGCACCTGCTCATAGTATGCCTCTACCAGCTGGTCAAAGGTAACGGCGCGGTATCCGGGGTTATTTACGTCCGGAGAGAGGGAAGCGGTCCGGTTTGTCGGGCCAATGGCACCTGCCACAAAGCGGGGTCTGCCAGCCACTTTTGCCTCTATTTCATCTGCTGCCTCACGCGCTATTTTTGCTGATTCGTAATTCAGTTCATACACCAGGTCTTCCAGGTGATAATCGGCCATGGCTATACTGGTGCCGCTGAAAGTATTTGTTTCTACAATATCAGCTCCGGCCTCTAAATACTCGGCATGTATGGATTTAATGATATCGGGGCGGGTAATTGAAAGCAGGTCATTGTTACCTTTCAAATCACCTGGATGATCATTAAAACGTTCGCCCCTGAAATCTTCTTCTGTTAGCTTGTAACGCTGAATCATGGTGCCCATAGCGCCGTCAAGCACTAGGATGCGTTCTTTCAGCAGTTGATGAATAGGATGGTTGTGCTTCATGTCCGGTGTCTTTCTTCTCGTAAGTCTTCTGCATTAGCTTATCAAGAAGGACACCCTGCCGGGAGGATGGACATTCTTATCTTTTCCAGACGCTTTTTGCGATTGGAAGGGAATTAGCACCAGGCTTTAACAAGGTTGCTAAGACGTCATCGGGCCCTATCCCTCGGTCTTTCTTGATAAGAAGCTGTAAATTATATACATATCCGGTAAATACAAAATTTTGTTGCTCCGGACGCCTTTTTTCATGCTATAAGTATATATAAACAGAAAGGGACACTATAAGTGTCCCTTTCCTATAGAATCTTTTTCGCTTATTAGCGAATCCGACCCTATGATAGTATATACGTCCTCTAAAAAGGGCGGTTGCAGTAAAACCAACTTTAAATAAAAAAAGGGACACCTTTCGGCATCCCTTTTTTATTGCATCAACAGTGCCTGGAATTAAGCTTCTGCTTCTACCTTAGGAATTACAGAAACGTAAGAACGGTTCTTCTTACCTTTTCTGAAAGATACGATGCCATCAACCAACGCAAATAGTGTGTGGTCTTTACCCATGCCTACGTTAGCGCTTGGGTGATGCGCAGTACCTCTTTGTCTTACAATGATGTTACCAGCGATGATATCCTGGCCACCGTAAATCTTAACACCTAGTCGTTTAGAATGCGACTCGCGGCCGTTATTAGAACTACCAGCTCCTTTTTTGTGTGCCATTTTTTTAAAATTTAGTTCAGGTTAGCGGGGGCGTCCCCTGAAAAGATTCTTCGATTAATTTCTTCTTACTGCTTAACCAATGCTCTCGATCAGGACCTTTGTGAAGTGCTGGCGGTGACCATTCTTCTTACGGTATCCTTTTCTTCTCTTCTTTTTGAAAACGATCACTTTGTCGCCTTTCACGTTGCCAAGGATTTTACCAACCACTTTAACACCGCTAACGAAAGGAGCACCAAGTGTTACAGTGCCATTATCATCAGTAAGAAGAACATTGGTGAACTCAACGGCGTCACCCTCATTGCCGGAAAGCTTGTTAGCGTAGATGAACTTGCCGTTCTCTACTTTGGTCTGTTGACCTGCGATTTCTACAATTGCGTACATCAGCTTCAATGTATAATTTAAAATTAGTCTGCAAAAGTACGGTACATATTTTAATTATGCAAAGGCTTGTTTTATAATTTGTAAAAACAGAGCCAACACTTACACATATTTATGTGGATAACATTGTTGACATCTACATGCATATTTGAAGCACCTGTTAAAAAACCACAGAAACACCTCAGGATTAACACGATACGGCGCCACTTAGTAATCCACATTTTCCACACCACCTGTGTAAATCTCTGGGTGCATTTACATTCCTTACCCATTGCGCCTCATTAAAAGCAAAATAAAACTCCTGAATCGCAGGCAAATCTGACACAAAACGCTTATAACACACCAAAAAAGGCATCTAACATATATTTAATAGTTTCTTAATAATATAATAACAAAACTATATAGTTGATAACTCATGTGGATAACCATGTTTATACACGCGTAATAATCAAACAGCCAATCAGTTAACCAAGTGTGCATAAATTGAACAACTTTAACCCCTGAAATCAAGTTCATTTCTATATATTTGAAGTCATGATATTCTGCTACACTTACCAGGTGTTACCCAGAACAATTGATCCCATGGGGTGTTTTCTAAGCAAAATGCTTACCCCTTCAACCAATAAAACGCTTATTTAATTGATTATGGAGCCAATTTTACAAGAGAACCCAAACCGCTTTGTCTTATTCCCGATTCAGAACGATGCAGTGTGGCAGATGTATAAACAAGCAGAAGCCAGTTTCTGGACAGCTGAAGAGATTGACCTGAGCCAGGATCTTAAAGATTGGGAAAGCCTTAATGATGGTGAGCGACACTTTATCACGCATGTACTTGCTTTCTTTGCAGCCTCTGATGGCATTGTAAACGAGAACCTGGCCATTAACTTCATGCAGGAGGTGCAGTTACCGGAGGCACGTTGCTTTTATGGCTTCCAGATCATGATGGAGAATATCCACTCTGAAACATACTCTCTCCTTATAGATACCTATGTAAAGAAGCAAAGTGAGAAAGACCACTTGTTCAATGCTCTTGAAACGGTGCCTTGCGTGAAGAAAAAAGGGGAGTGGGCATTAAAGTGGATCAACAGCGAGAATTTTGTAGAGCGTTTGATCGCTTTTGCGGCTGTGGAGGGTATCTTCTTCTCGGGCTCTTTCTGCTCAATCTTCTGGCTTAAGAAACGTGGCTTAATGCCTGGTTTAACATTCTCTAACGAGCTTATCAGCCGTGACGAAGGCCTGCACTGCGATTTTGCCTGCCTGCTGTACTCTATGCTGCAAAACAAGCTGTCGGAAGAGCGCGTGCATGAGATCATTCGCGATGCCGTGAGTATTGAGCAGGAATTTGTTACAGATGCTTTGCCAGTAGATCTGATTGGTATGAATTCTAAGCTGATGAGCCAGTACATCGAGTTTGTGGCTGACAGGCTTATAGTAGCGCTTGGCTATCAGAAGATCTATAACGCTACAAACCCATTCGACTTTATGGAAATGATCTCGCTTCAGGGCAAGACAAATTTCTTCGAAAAACGCGTAGGCGAGTATCAGAAGGCTGGAGTTTTAGGAGACAAAGACAAAAACGTTTTTTCTCTGGACGAAGACTTTTAACATATATAGAGAATTCGTATGTTTAGGTAGCCAAAGGGAAAAAGCTCATCTTCTTTCCCTTCCTTTACCTAATTATATTTAATAGCCTACCGCTCGGTCTACCACCAAAATGCACGGTTTAGCAGCCTGAGCGTAATCTTAGCTGGCACCTCGCCAACTAAAGGGGTAACTCACTCCCCTATATAGTTAAAGCATTTAGCTTTACTTACAATCATTTGTACTACAACGGTTTATGCTGCCAACAGCGTATTGCCTGCTTGTATACTTCACTATAGAACAACCGCCTCCTGCAAAGGCAGGGGCTCCTTATATATCCTATTAATAAACCGGGCCCTTGACACCCGCTAAATGTATATGCTATGCTAGTAGTAAAACGAGACGGCCGCCGCGAATCCGTCAAATTTGATAAGATCACTGCAAGAATCGAGAAGCTGTGCTATGGCTTGCACATGGACTATGTGTCGCCGATTGAGGTAGCCAAAAAGGTGATTGATGGCATCTATGATGGCGTTACCACTGTAGAGCTGGATAACCTGGCCGCTGAAACAGCTGCTTCGCTTACAACCAAGCACCCGGATTATGCTACACTAGCGGCGCGGGTAGCTATTTCGAACCTGCACAAGGTTACAAGCAAGTCGTTCTCTAACACCATGAAGCGCCTCTATACCTATGAGGACCCTAAGACAGGTGAGAACGCATCGCTGATAGCCAAAGATGTGTATGAGATCATCCGTAAGCACGCGGCCCTGCTCGATTCAACCATCATTTATGACCGCGACTACAACTATGATTACTTTGGATATAAGACACTGGAGCGCTCTTACCTGCTTCGCCTGGATGGCAAGATCGTAGAGCGTCCGCAGCATATGTTGATGCGTGTGGCCGTGGGTATTCACAAGGAGGACATCGAATCTGCCATCGAGACTTATAATCTCATGTCTGAAAAGTGGTTTACACACGCCACACCAACATTATTTAACGCAGGTACACCAAAACCGCAGTTATCATCGTGCTTCCTGTTAACCATGAAGGACGACAGCATACCGGGCATTTACGATACCCTGAAGCAGTGTGCACAGATATCGCAGAGTGCCGGAGGCATTGGCCTGAGCATCCACAATGTACGTGCAACCGGTTCTTATATAAAAGGCACAAACGGCACGTCCAATGGTATCATCCCGATGCTGAAGGTGTTTAACGACACGGCCCGCTACGTGGACCAGGGTGGTGGTAAGCGCAAAGGCGCTTTCGCGATCTACCTGGAGCCCTGGCATGCTGATATCTTCGATTTCCTGGAACTGAAGAAGAACCACGGTAAGGAAGAGAATCGCGCCCGCGACCTGTTCTATGCACTCTGGACGCCAGACCTGTTTATGCAGCGCGTAGAAGAGAACGGCGACTGGAGCCTGTTCTGCCCGAACGAAGCACCCGGACTGGCTGAGTGCTGGGGCAAAGATTTCGAGCGCCTGTACAATAAGTATGAGCGTGAGGGACGTGCCCGCAAAACAGTAAAAGCGCAGGAGCTGTGGTTCCATATCCTGGAGTCGCAGATTGAGACAGGTACTCCATACATGCTGTACAAAGACCACGCAAACCGCAAGTCTAACCAGCAGAACCTTGGCACGATCAAGAGCTCTAACCTGTGTACGGAGATCATGGAATATACCAGCGAGGACGAGGTGGCAGTATGTAACCTGGCTTCTTTAGCACTGCCTCGTTACGTGAAGGAAAATCAGGATGGAAGCAAGGAGTTTGATCACCAGAAGCTATTTGATGTAACATACCATGCTACTGTTAACCTGAACAAGGTTATCGACATAAACTATTACCCGGTAAAAGAGGCGCAGAACTCTAACATGCGTCACCGCCCTATTGGTTTAGGTGTGCAGGGCCTTGCAGATACGTTTATCCACCTTCGCATGCCATTCGAAAGCGATGAAGCACGCGGCCTGAACAAGGATATCTTCGAGACGATCTATTTTGCAGCCATGACGGCTTCTAAGGATCTGGCGAAGAAGAATGGTGCATATGAAACGTTCAAAGGCTCTCCGCTGTCAGAGGGTAAATTCCAGTTCGACCTGTGGGGCGTAACGCCTGAATCTGGCCGTTGGGATTGGGAAAGCCTGCGCAAAGATGTAATGGAGTATGGTGTACGGAACTCACTGTTAGTAGCGCCTATGCCTACTGCTTCTACGGCACAGATCCTGGGTAACAATGAGTCGTTTGAGCCTTATACTTCTAATATTTACCTGCGTCGTGTATTGTCTGGTGAGTTTATGGTTGTAAACAAGCACCTGCTGAAGGACCT
Organism: Pontibacter sp. MBLB2868; assembly: GCF_051904785.1. Lineage (NCBI taxonomy): Bacteria > Pseudomonadati > Bacteroidota > Cytophagia > Cytophagales > Hymenobacteraceae > Pontibacter > Pontibacter sp. MBLB2868. The sequence continues at coordinate 3,899,208 of NZ_CP196710.1, forward strand.
GATCGCGCTAGGCATCTGGAACGACAGATTGAAGCAGGATATCATAGCAGCTAATGGCTCGATTCAGGATATACCGAACATCCCGCAGCACATCAAAGACCTGTATAAGACAGTGTGGGAGATAAGCCAGCGCACAGTAATAGATATGAGTGCTGAGCGTGGTGCTTACATCTGCCAGAGCCAGTCGCTGAACCTGCACGTACAGAACGTGAACTTCGGCAAGCTGACCTCCATGCACTTCCACGCCTGGAAGACCGGCTTGAAGACAGGAATGTATTACCTGCGCACTAAGTCTGCCGTAGATGCCATTAAGTTTACTGTAGAGAAACAAGCCGCCGAAACCCTTTCGCCGGTATACAACCAAGAGCAGAATCGCAGCGACATGAGTTGCAGTCTGGATAACCCGGACGCTTGCGAAGCTTGCGGATCGTAAATAACTAAAGAAGGAGGGCTGATTGTCCTCCTTCTTATTTTTCCTACCTATAAAACACCTCTGTGACTGCAGGCGTCCTGCCAGCGGATAGAATACTGTTGCTTATACTTTGTCTGCTCACAATGTCTTTCTTGAATAGCAGATACTATAATCTATCAAAAACAAAAAATGAAATTTGATTCTCCTCGACTTGCAGAAAGAAGGCAAGGACAGAACACTCTAACATATTTACTACACCAACGAACTAAGATTCGTGTAATTCACTATGCTTGTGAAGCCTTCATAAACCCCTATAATAGAACCCCTAGAATTACATCAATATCTGTTTATGATCTTGACAAAAAACAAGTTGAATCATTCTCGCTACACCTTTCGGCTCAAGAAATGGGGCTTATAGATCAAGAGTTAAAGGAACATGAGTTAGATATAGTAGAAAAAGATTTCCTTAATAAATTCTTTAAGTACATAAGATCTAACAAGTCATGTAAGTGGGTTCATTGGAAGATGAAAGACTTCACCTATGGGTTTCAAGTTTTAGAGTTACGATTCAAGTCATTAAAAGGGAAACCTGCGAGAGTTCAACATGAAAGTAAATATGATCTTTCAGAAATTTTGAAACAGCTTTATTCAAATAAATATGAACCAAAAGGGGATATAGGGAAACTGTTATCACTTGCTAAAAGGAATGGGTTTAAGCCTGTTAGAGCGCTTACAGGAATAGAGGAGGCTGAAGCATATATTCAAAAAAATTATCATTTACTACATCACTCTACACAGAAGAAAGTTGAGTGCCTAGCATTCATTTTGGAGGAAGCGGCCTGTGATAAATTAAAAGTAGCTGCACGTTTTTACCACATTTATGGCTCTGATTTTACGGGCTTTGTAAAATGCGCTATGGAACACCCTACTTATTCTGTACTTAGCATGCTGGCTACTTTTTATCCATTCTACTCTAACTTACTTCCGTCTAAGCAAATTTTAGTTTCAGGTGTAACACCTGTTTTAGGAATTATGAAAGAGCTTCTTGGTTTGTGAAACCATACCCTAAAACTATTTGTAAACAAACATTCATGACCTCGCGGCGTCTTAATGCCCCGCGAGTGTCTTGCTTTTCTGCTACGAAACATAGCCTTTATACCATCTGCATGAACTGCAGTCTAAATTTGGCAATTCTGATTATACTCTACAATAGCGCCAAAATAATCTCCCTTGCTCAGGGCTTCGTTTTAACTGTCTTGGTCTCTAACAAATTCCAGAACATTAGTTGAGTTGAAGGGCAGAAGTTCCCCATCTCCCTTCTGTATGTATAGCAGCGATTTACCACCTGTAGCATTGGGTAGTTTACTATAGCCATTAATGCTACCTACAATTGTCTGAAAAAAACCAATGATCACCCTTGGGCTCCCCCTTTATCTCAAACTCGCCCCATAACCGAACAACAAACTGGGTCTGGATAAACCGTCACTTTTTCGCCGAAGACTTTATAGCTAAAGTAATGCTTGCCTTTATCTGAAAGTATACGTGTTTCAGCTATATCCTCGGAGCCATCTTTGAAAACAATTCTGTACATACCCTTAACAGGCATTTTCCCGCCGTAGTTGGTGTTCTCACCAACTACTAAGTTGTAACAACGAAGCAGCAAATATCTACCCCCTCAACGACTTGTTATCCACAGCAAGAGAAACGTAAGCTACTGCTAGTAACAAATCTAAAGAAGTTGTTGGTGAGAACACCAACAACGGCAGAATAAGTGAAAAAATAATTGATTCTTTTTCAGCTGATTAATAAATCATCATAGTTGCTATATAAGATAAGAAGCGTAACGGCGGATAAGAAACAAGCTAAAGAAAAGCCGCTGATTCACCATCAGCGGCTTTTCTTTAGATTGTTTCTTATTTATTGCTCACGGGTCACTACCACAACCGCTACACGGCGGTTTAGCTGGCGACCTCTGGCTGTTTCGTTTGTAGCTCTTGGCGCTGTTTCACCCATTGCTTCTATTGATAAACGGCGGGCATCAATATTGCCTTTGTTCTGCAACCAATCCTTTACAGCATTGGCACGCTCTGCAGAGAGTTCTTTGTTATATTCGTTACTTGCACGGGCATCTGCATGGCCAAATACCCGAATCTGACCATTTTTAGGCAGGTCCTTTATTTCGTTTACAATTTCCTGAAGCTTCTCTTCGCCCTCAGGCCTGATCTGAGCTTTATCCGTGTCAAACAGCAAGCGGTCATCCATGGTGTAGATGTTATACTCATTATCGGAGCGCATTTCTACATTGGCAGCTGTCATCTCCGGATCTTCTACAACCGGAGCGTCCCAGTTAATGCCGGCCCAGAAGTCTTCTCCTACATCTACTATCTCGGCACCGTCTGCCTCTACTACTCCACGTTCATCATCATACATCACAGCCGTATCGGCAGTAGCGTCAGAGAGTGAGTCGTTTTCTACAGTCCCTTGTGGGTCGTTGCAGGCACTCATTACGCCAACACCAAGGATCATTATTATTGTACTTTTTTTCATAGTTGGTTTGTTAAGTTTCATACTAAGAGGTACGGAGCAGGCCAATTGCGGTTCTACATCTGCTACCTGGCTGCAAACAGAAGAGAAATAGACATCTAACCATACCCTTAGCTGTTTCTTACCAGGCTGGCAACGCAATAGCAATAAAAAGAGGATCAAAGCCTCTCTTATCGGAGGCAACGAAGCAAAAGAATCTATAGACTCAAAAAGACTAAGCCTGGCACCAGTTGAACCAAAGCTACTCCTGAGGCTGACCAAACAGGATATCGTTGAAAACAACATCGGCTTGCACGATAAGAACTTTAAGGAAACTAAAAAGCCATTGAAAGTATATCTCAACGGCATTTCATATATAGGTATCAATGTGAAATAAAAACTAGAGTGGCTCCATTAACCATGCTACAGCTTCCTCCTCGCTTCCAAAATCCTTAAAAGTGAGATGGACTTCACCAGCCTGCCCTTCACGTACCATCCGGTCTACAGCCTGCCGATTTTCCATAAACTGTGAAGGGAGCCGTGCTAACCTGCGCAGCGAGCTTTTTGCAAGGCGTGGAACAAACACCTCCATACTCCAGGCCAGATCATCAGGGTCAATGGATTCCATCAACCGATCATCTCCCAGCCAACGGGTTAGGTAAAACCGATCGATCATGTCCAGAACTAGCAGGTATGCCTCCCTCAATTCTGCCCCACGCAGTTGCCCCTTCCAAACCGCTTTGCCTAACCGCAACTGCTTGTCGTAATAAAAAGCAACAAAGCTATTTTTGAAGTAAACTTCCATCACTAAAATGCTTTGTATAAATCTTTAAAAACCATCGCAAGCCTAAAGATAGTTCTAATTTAATAGCTTTTAAAGCCTCTTTTCTTGAAAAAGTTTAATTCCCACAGTCACTTCAAGTTATGAACGCAGTAGTTATATCTGCGGCCAGGTATCAGCACCGTTGATATCCAACAAAGCGCATTTACTTTGTATCTGCGATGCTACCGCTAACTATATTCAGGCTCAGAACAAATAAAATTTTCAACCAAAAAAAAGCAAGCTGACAAACACATAAGTGCAGGCCAACTTGCTTTGTAGCTTTTAACTAAATCTATTCGAACGCGGCATGCCAAATTAACGGTCTTCCACGCCTGTTCATGTAGTTTTACTTTTTCACAACTACAATCTCTACTCTTCTGTTTTGTTGCCTGCCACTTGCTGTTTCGTTTGTTGCCTCAAACATATGTTCACCTACAGGTACTAATTTTAAACGAGTAGTATCTATTCCGCTATTGTTACGCAACCAGTTTTCAACAGCCTGCGCTCTATCCATGGCAAGTTTCTTATTATATTGGTTACTTGCCAGTGAGTCAGTAAAGCCATACACTCTGATTAAACCTTCCGGATTTTGCTTTTTAATAGTATTTGCAATTTCCTGTAACTTCTGCTCTCCACTAGGGCGAATCTGAGCTTTATCAAGATCAAACATTATATCTTCGCCTACTGTGTAAATACGGTAATCATCTGTACCACGCACTTCTATTTCTTTTGCACGCAAAGATGGTTCCTCCACTACAGGAGCGTTAAAATCAACTTCTTTAAATTCTTCCTCATCTGCCTCAAGTACACCTCCTGCAAGGTTATCTTCACTATACATTACCGCTGTATCTTCAGTGGCAATTTCGCGTACTTCGGCGGCGCTATCTACATTATCTTCTTTTACCTCGTTACAGCTTACCATCAAGCCTGTTGCTGCTAACATGGCTACTACAGTTAAGTTTAGTCTCATTTTCATTCATATTTTGGTTCAATAGGATGTACGGGCATCAGAAACACATCGTTTTTGATTTACTAAAATAGCAGGTTATCTTACTAGTAAGCACGATAGTTTTAAAGGTAGAACAGGTACACAGGATCATAGACATACTCAACTTGCCAGTATCTTTTACAAAACTGTAATTGCCAGCTCACTCATATGTTTTATCCAGCTGTGCGGACACTTTAAATAGTACTTTAAAGTGCTCGGACCAGCCTATTTACTGTCATTTTGGCTAAATATTTACTTCTACTAAACACTCCTACGACAATATGTCTCACTAAATAAGCATGTATAAAAGCGATTTGAATTGAAGGTGGTTTGGCACTTCATTTGCACTATTCCATATGAAAAAGATAGAGGAGATAGAAAAATGAAAATAATAAAAGATAAAAAGTTTTTACGCAATATAGCGCAGCAGCTCGACCTGTTTAATACAATAGGCGGTGGAGTAAGTGAGACTTATGTGGATGTAAAGAAGTATAAAAAAGGAGCAGTAATTAATATCTGGGCCGCAGGAGTAAACCCTGAAGCTTTTAAAGTTGTGTTACATAACAATCAGCTTACAGTTTATTCTGTGCTACACAGCGAGCATAATCCGCAGCTAGCAGCTCCCTTGTTCAATAAGGTATTTATGTTGCCTCCGGCAGTGAACTTAGGCAAGATAGAGGCATTGTACCAGGAAGGGCAATTAAAAGTTAAACTTCCGTACTACGAGTCAGTAGGAGAGCCAAGAGAAATAGAAATTAAGCAGCTGTAATACAAAAGAGGCACCGTAAATGGTGCCTCTTTTGTATTACAGTATTTTTGCCTGCCCTATCCAGAACGCTTGAACGGCTATTTAAAAAATTTAGCCTTTATAATGGAGGTGAGGAAGTCATGGACCTCAACTGTTTCCTTATCATAAATAAAGGTATTATATATTTCGGCTGAAGTTTGCTTAATCCGGCAGTCGTTTTGAATCATCATAAAAATCAGTTCCCGCAACCGGTAAGGGTGACCAGCAATGTTTATCACACACTCCATGTCACTGCTCTCTACATGCAGAAACATGTGTTGCACATGATTCACATCTGTCATTACATTTTGATCAGACATAAGTATAGCATTTGTTCTTTGGCTAATATAATGCCTGTTACAGCTAAAAAAGTGCCAAACTGCTTATTAAAATTGTTGCTTTTAGTCAAAAAACACACAATACTTCATCCCATACTTGGATTGGTACAAAATAAGCAGCGCTCTTATCGCCTCGGATGCTCCTTGCGCCAGCCTACAACAAAGATTATTATCCAGATGGGGTAAAGAGGAGACAGAACTGATGCAAAATAAGGATCTACAGCAAAGAAAAGGATCACTTGCAGCAGTAAATTAATTACGAAGCCAACTAAAGCGATAGCATAATACTTGTTCCGAATATTCATGTAAGAACTATACGACCCGAGGGTAGCTTTTGGGAGTTAATTGGTACGAAAGGTGGGCATGTGGGTAATGTGTGAGGTTTGAAGCAACATCCTGCGCCCTTTCGTTAATGCTAACCAGGCAAAGAAAGAAGAACAGGAGTAAAAGTGATCAAGGAAATTTAAAAATAGAATTACCGCAAAAAAAATACCCGGTTAAACTTTACAACCGGGTATTCATTAATCTGAATGCTTCAGCCCTGGAGATATTCTTTTCGAGTATCAACGGAGGATCATCGTCTTTTGCAACAACCAGCGTGTAGTTGTTATCTGTATCCTGATAGTATATGAGAGTCGTCAGATCTTCGTAACCTATGCTGAAGATCTTTCTGGGCTCTTTACCATGATAGTACTTATAATTATCTAATTTTATGTTCTTCAATAACCTCATATCCAACACCTTTCTCGTATTTTAACGATAAGGCAGCCTAAGAATGTTTCAAATTTCGGAGTTATACAGCTAGATTCTTATAATATTCATAGGTTCATTACCCTCATAATTAAATTTTATTCTCCTTATATTGTAAAAGTGTTTACCTGTAGCCTTATATATTTATCATAAAAAAGGCCTTAAAGCAGAAATCAGCATATTATAAAAACCCTCGCACCATGAGCAGCAACGGGAAGAGCAACTGGATAGCCTGGCTACTGTATTTTATACTTTTTGAAGTTGTGGTATTCTTAGGGCTACAATGGCTGCTATCGGGTATGGGTATGGGAAACCAGCTACAACCAGAAAACACTGTTGTGCCCAATTGGGTTAAGGCGGTAACGTTTATTCTGCTATACATTTTGTGCCTTTTATTCGTTGTGATGTTAATCAGCAGCTTTGTACCCAGCAAACACCGCGGGCAGCTTATGCGTTGGGTATATCTGGCACTTGTGGGCATGGTTATAATGCTTTTCATGCTATTTTAAATATCCGCAGGCAAACCTGCTTCTACTTAATAAATCAATAAGAAATGAAACGTAATCTTCTCTCTTTGCTGCTTTGCCTCCTGTTAGGCACTACAGCAGCGTTTGCGCAAATCGGAGATAACCAGCCGGCAAAATATTTTCTGCAGTTACAGAACGGAGAAATTGTATATGCCAGGAAGTTGCAGCTGAAGTCACCGCTTTTTAAGTCAAACCACTTCCTGGTAAACGACTCGTTGAAGTATAACCCGAGTATGGTGGCAGCTTATCAAAGCGATGAAGGTTATTTTGCCCGCGTAGAGGCCGGCAACAGCTACGACGACTTTGCCAAACGCGTTTTGGATGGCCCCCGCATCGACAAGTTTTACACAACGCGCACTATGTATGATTATAGCTACGGTTACTCGCCTTATGGATATGGTGTGCCACGCTCCAACCGCAAGCGGATCTATTTCTTTTCCAAAGACAATGGCCCGCTTTACCTCATGGACTATAACAACCTGCAGCAGGCGCTGGCTGATAATGCAGCAAGCATGGACCTGCTAGGCAAATACAAGCGCGACAAGCTGATAAACACCGGGGTATCCATTTTAGGTGCGGGCTTGTTGGCAGCAGGAGCTTTAGTGTCTATTGATAACTCACAGGATCCGAATACAGGTGTTAAGGTGTCTCCGCTGATGTATGCGGGTGTTGGAGTGCTTGGTGCCCAGTTTGTTATAAACCTTTTCCAGAAGGATAAACTGACGCAGGCCATGGAAGTATACAACTACCAGATCAGGCAATAACCTTTGCTGCATAAGGCATTGTAAAACACCTTCATGCATTATCACATAGCTTTTGGGCCTGCCTTACCCGGACATATATGGTCGGGTAAGGCAGGCTCTTATCTCAATACCTAAAAACACCCCATGGAAAACCTTTTACTTTTACACGGCGCTTTAGGCTCTGCTGCTACTTTAGATGCGCTGAAAAAGGAGCTACAGGCCCAATACAACGTCTTTACGTTAGACTTTTCAGGGCATGGAGGCCGCCCTCTTCCGGAAGTACCTCTAACTATGGATCTTTTTGCTGGTGATATTTTAAAGTTGCTGGAGCAGGAGGGGCTTAAACAGGTACACATTTTTGGTTATAGTATGGGCGGTTATGCTGCGCTTCATTTTGCGTTGCATCACCCGGAAAGTGTAAAAAGCATTTTTACCCTGGCTACTAAATTTGCCTGGTCTGCTGAGGCGGCCGCCCATGAAACAAAGCTGTTAGATCCGGATAAGATTGAGCAGAAAGTACCTCATTTTGCCCGTTCTCTGGCTGAACGCCACGCCCCTCAGGATTGGAAAAAAGTGATGCACCAAACAGCTGCATTGATGCGGCAGCTCGGAGATGCCCCTGCGTTACATGAACAAAACTTACTAGGGTTAGGCCTGCCTGTGCAGGTGGCCATCGGCGACCATGACACAATGGTAAGTATAGAAGAAACTATCTGGGCCTACCGCCTGTTACCCTCGGCCAGTTTACTTGTGCTTCCAAACACGAAACACCCCCTTGAACTCGTTCCTACAGCAAGATTAGCCTATGAGATCAGTCAGTTTATCGGCACAACCACATTATAGCCCTGAATTTATATTTATGTATTTTACTTTCACTTCTTTAGGATCATTTTCTTATTACTGGTTCAAGCGTAGCATCGTAGCAATAGCAGTGGCTATCGTTTTAACGTCTTGTGCCGGCTCTTCGCCAGCGTTTGGAGAACGGGGCTACACAGAAGAGGGAAAGGCATCCTACTACAGCCCAAAACTACAGGGGCGCAAGATGGCAAACGGGCAGCCTTACCGACGTGGTAAATTAACGGCAGCACACAAAAAACTTCCGTTTGGCACTAAAATCAAAGTTACCAACCTGCAAACAAATAAGTCGGTGAAGGTGAGGGTTACCGATAGGGGGCCATTTGTTAGAGGCAGAGTGGTAGACTTATCTGAAGCCGCAGCAAAACGCATCGGATCCAAGCAAGCCGGGGTTGTTCCTGTTAAGGTAAAGGTGCTGCGATCAGCAACAAAAAACTAAATATATAATTCTTACTATACAACATATAAGATATAGTTACGTTCACCTGATAAGATCAGCGGTTCTCTAAATTATACAACTGATTTCTTGATTTTTATAAATTAACCAGTTACTTTTGGGTATGACAATGTTGTGGCAACACGTACGTGGATTTATGCTTTTAGCGGTTATAATACTGCTAAGCAGCTTTGCTATACCTGCTGCCCAGGCAAATGGTAACGGCAATGGCAGCACGACCACTACTACTGTTCAGCCACAATCTACGCAGCAAAGCAATGCAACTGCAGTAAACGCTGGAGACCAGAAAGGCACTAAGCCTAAGGCTAAAGTCACTACCAAGCCACGTAATAAGTCTGTTTTGGATGCTGAGGTGCTGGATAGCCCGATCGCTTATTTCAAAAATGCCTTTACCGCTGAAGAAGATGATTCAGAGGCTGCACCAAACTCCGGTGCTGTCATGATCACAGTGAAAGCTCTGATTGCCACGCTGCTTTCCACTATTATGTAATCTCCTCTTTCCCGTAGTTTAATACTCTTTTTGTACATCCCACTTTTACACTTCGCTTCTGAAGTGTTGTTTCCCGCGCAGTATATCAAAGAAAAGCTTAAAGTCTGAGGCCAGGCTATAAAAAGGGTATTTGAATGTAGCAGGCTTGTTGCGTTCAAAGAAAAAATGCCCGACCCAGGCAAATCCATATCCAATAACAGGCACCAGGATCAGCCATTTGTAAGCACCCGCCACCAAAGCTGTGATCGCTACTATAATTAACAACCCTGTTCCAATAAAATGTAATATCCGGCTGGTGGTATTCTGGTGTTCTGAGAGATAGTAGGGATAAAACTCTTTAAAAGTAGTATAGCGGGGTTCTGTCTGCTTATCCATATTTATGTGTCGTTTAGCTACATAAGTTAAATAAAAGCTATTCCATTATCAATTACTAAAACATCTTTAAACAAAAAGCATGTTCAGTAGTTTACTAGTTACCAAGCTGAAAAGCTTACTAACTATTTCCCCGTGTTTGTGTTTAAGGTGTTGAAACAGACCAGTGTATAAAGCACTGGTCTGTTTTTTTATGTATACTCCCATAAGAAAACAGCTTAGCCCCTTGCCGTGCTGTTACTGTTTTTATATATATTTATACTTACTGCAGACATTACCGGAAGTCAGCATATACAAACTTAGATATTATATGAAAAGCATTTCTTTACTAGGCTACTTGCTGCTGCTTTCCAGCGTTGCGATGGCACAGGAAGCCTATACTATAAACCTTGACCTGAAGAATGTATCTGAGGACAAAGTAAAGGTGGTTGTGAATACACCGGAAGTTAAGGAGAACAAGATCACTTATATCATCCCGAGTGTAATACCAGGCTCTTACGCCCAGAAAGACTATGGCCGCTTTATCAGTAAGTTTAAGGCTTATGATGCCAAAGGGAGACGACTAAAAACCAGGCAACAGGGTAAGAACCTTTTTGAAATAGAGAAAGCGCGTAAACTAGCCCGCATTGAATACCTGGTAGACGATACCTGGGATGTCAGCAAGGATAATAATTACATCTTTCAGCCTGGCGGAACAAACATTGATGCCGGCAAGAACTTTTTGATCAACCATTTCGGGTTCTATGGCTACCTGGAGGGTTACAAGATGCTGCCCTATACGGTTCAGGTAGACAAGCCGGAGCAATTATATGCAGCGACATCCCTGCCTGTAAACCATGTATCGCCAGAGCGTGATGAGATAAGCGCTACTGACTATGTGCGCCTGGCGGATGCGCCAATCATGTACAGTCGCCCAGACACAGCCAGCTTTCGCACTGGCAATACCACAGTGGCTGTATCTGTCTACTCTGAAACAGGAATGGTAAGGGCCGGGGAGGTGCGTGAAATGATAAAGCCCCTGGCATCTGCTTTAACTAATTTCTTCGGGGGTATGCCAGTAAACCGTTACCAGTTTATCATGTATTTCCCACAGATGGCAGATAACAAGGTTACCAGATTTGGTGGTTTTGGGGCACTGGAGCACTCTTACAGTTCTATGTATTTCCTGCCAGAGCAAACAGGAGAAGACCTGCGTAGCATGGTGTTGGATGTAGCTTCCCATGAGTTCCTGCACATTCTTACCCCCCTGAATGTGCATAGCGAGGAGATCGAGTATTTTGATTTTAAAGACCCTAAGCTTTCACAACACCTCTGGCTTTATGAGGGTGTAACAGAGTATTTTTCACAGTTGGTACAGCTGCAGGAGGGATTAAAAACATACGACGCTTTCCAGGAGGAAATAATGGGAAAGATGCGCGAGGGCAGCAGCTATAAAGACGTGTCTTTTACTGAAATGAGCCGCCGTATTATTGAGCCGGAGTACCAGGAGATGTATAACAATGTGTATGAAAAAGGAGCCCTCATTGGCTTTATGCTCGACATACGACTGAAGGAGCTCAGCAACGGGAAAATGGGTCTACGTGAACTGATGCTGAACCTCTCCAGGAAGTATGGCCCAAACAAGCCGTTTATTGATTCGGAACTGATAGATGTGATCGTTGCGGATACATATCCTGAAATGCGACAGTTCTTTGATGACTACGTTATTGGTGACACGCCTTTGCCTTACCAAGAATACTATACCAAAATAGGGTGGAGCTTTACTGATAAAAAGCCTGGCACAAAGTATACTTTTGGCGAGTTCAGGCTGGGTTTCGAAAAGATGCGAAAGTTCTTCTGGATTGCAGAGCCTATGAACAATGCCTTTGGCCTGCAGAAGTATGATGTGCTGTATGCTGTAAACGGCGAGGTACTAACCGAAGAGAATATTTACCAGCTCCTGAAGGCTGTGCTAGAAGTTAAGTCAAAAGACGCGTTGGAAATTTCATACATACGCCAGAACAAGATGTACAAGAAGGTTTTCTCACCGAAGGAGGAAAGTGTTGAATTGAAATTTGTAGTGGAGGATAATGCCAATGCTACTCCCGGGCAACAGCAACTGCGCAGGCAGGTGCTTGAGGTACAAAAGGAAAAAATAGAGGCAGGGCAGTAGATAGATTAAGCCCTTTTACCAGCTATTTGCTTAAGGTCAGATTAAATAAAGTCGCTGATCAGTGCCAGTACCAAACCCAGGAGTGTGGCCACCAGTTTGTTGCGGTTAAAACGATGGTCCGGGCTTGTCTCAAACAGTATCGTTGTGGAAATGTGCAGAAAGTTACCTGCCACCAGCCCTGTTAATGCTGTATAGATAAGCCCGTTCGGTGCTTCTTGCGCCAATACCGTATTACTAAAGATTATACCCAGCGGAGAACCTAACGCGAAGATCAGCAGCCACAGAAAAGCCTTTTTAAAGTTTTCTAAACGGAACAGCAGGACAGACATTAGCGCAAAAGCTGCCGGTATGTGATGCAGAGTAACCCCTAGCAGCACCAGGTAAAAACTATCGCCACCGTGGGCGTGCCCGGCCACAGCAGGGTAACGCTGCTCCACCAGTATACTGCCCTCTAAAAAGGAGTGTACAAATAAAGACCCGAGCAGCAAAAATGGCATTGAACCTACGCGTCCATGGTCGTGGTGATGTATATGCCCATGCTCTACACCATGTGAGAAAATCTCCAGCACCAGCTGCAGAAAGAAACCTGCCAGCACCCAATACCCAACGCCATATCCGCTACCGTTGCTTTCCATCAGCACATCGGGCAGCAAATGAATAATGGTAATAGTAAACAGGTAAGCGCCACTAAAAGCCAGCGCCATTTTAAGCCACTTGGTATTATGCGGCGGAAAAACTTTTACCAGGAAACCGGAGAATACTACGGTAAAGAATAAAGCAAGTATAGCTATGATCATGCGCGCTGCTTATTTCTTTAGGACAAAGATCATACGATCACTTTTTTCACGATCATAAGGGTTCAGGTTATAATCGCCCAACACTTCTACCAATCGTAGCTGTGTCATACGGAAATACTCCATAAAGTCCTCTTCCCGTAGCGCCCTTACGCGCTCTTCAAAATGATAATCCTCCCCTTTGTCGCTAAAGCGGATCGTTTTCACGATAAAGTCGTTCTCCAGTTTGCGGGTTATTCTGAACCTTATCCCCTGTACCACTTTTTCTTCCTCCGCCACAAGGTGCTCAATAGTCTTATCGGTGTTCATAAAGTCGATGACAATCTTTCCGCCGTGCTTCAGGCTTTCAGTTGTGGCGCATAAGGCCACTACGTTCTCTGTCTCGTTCTCGAAATAGCCGAAGCTGGTAAACAGGTTAAGTATAAAGTCAAAATACTCTGGCTTGTACACCTGCCGCATGTCATGCACATCAAAATGTAGCCTGTTGTTTTCAAACTTTTTTGCAAAGGCTATACTTTGCTCCGAAAGGTCTAAACCAGTCACGTCATATCCGTTCTGGTTCAGGTATACAGAATGGCGGCCTTTGCCACAGGCAAGGTCCAGGATCTTCTCGTGCGGTTTCGGGTGCAGGTATGTCAGCAGCCTGTCCATGAAGCGCTGTGCCTCGTCCAGATCACGATCTTTATACAAAATGTGGTAGTATGGTGAATCGAACCACGTACTAAACCACTCTACTTCCTGTTGAGCCATTAATTTCATAAAAGCAATAATGTTGCAAATATAGCCGAATTATCTGAACACGACTAAACACGCGGGAAAGGCAGACACACAAAAAAACCTGCCGCTGATGCTATGCACAACAACGGCAGGTTTACTTATGTTGTTTTATACTAGTGGCGGGTTGCGCCTGCTTCAGTATTGGTTTCAGTTACTTCTAATACACTGTCACCTTTTTGTATTGTGTTACCACCCAGGTCACGATCCGGCATTACCTGCTCGTGCTCTACTTTGCTTTGCTGTACTGCACCATGAGCTACCTCCGGAGAGCCTGCATCAGAAACATTGTACGTATCGCGTGTTCCCGGAGGCACCATCTCTGTTGATACTTTTTCACCTGGTCTTAGATCTTTTGGCGTATCGCACGAAGCCATTGCCAAACCACATACAGCGGCAAATACTACTATTACGTTTTTATTCATTTTTGTACGTTTTTTACTTTTTATATAGCCACTTCGCATTTAAAAAAAAACACAAAGCATTATCTATTAATATTTTACGGAGCAAACTCCGACTTCGGTTTTGTACTGCTAAGATATAAGATTCTTGCGGCGCATGATGCTCTCCAACAATTTTATATCATTCTGGGTGTTGAAGATGCGGTATGGCAGAAGAATAAAAATAGGCGCCTGGAACGTGCGGGCAACCCACCCTTTCCAACCTCCTGGCATTTGATCAGCGGACGGCGGCTGCAGCCAAAGCATAAATGCATCTTCCTTTCGCTGTACTTTCTGGATCATGTCCCAGGTAAGCGCCATTCCTTCGCGCTCATTGCGTTTCATCAGAATCTGGCGGTTATCGATCTCATACAGCAGTTTCTCGAAAAGCACATTACCCTGCTCAACACGCGTTACACCCATCACCTGCGCCGAACGAAGCAGCACGAATAATAAAGTTACCACTACCGCAATCGCTACCCACCACCACGAAAAGTCGAAAATAGCCGGTATCATAAAAATAGCGAAAGGGATCAAAGCATACCACCACTCTTTCTTCCATACCTGGGTGACAGCTATGCGCGTGAACATGTCTTTATCTAACTGGTATTTTTTTGTGCGAATAGCTCCTGGGGCTGCGCCCTGTTGCATCCGGTGACCTCTTTGATTTGGTTGCTGCATAATAATTAAAAATAAAACTCTCTGTTCTCCTTCTGCTCTCCGGCCATGCCTGTTATGAGAGTATAAGAATATAATAATCTCCTGCCGGTAAAGCAGAAGCACATTTAACTTTAATAAGCCTTCAGGCTCAGGTCCATACTTTTGATGGAATGTGTCAGGGCACCTACCGATATATAATCTACGCCGCATTCTGCCACTGCACGAATAGTTTCTTCGGTAATACCTCCGGAAGCCTCCGTTTCATACTTGCCCCCGATCATCGTTACAGCCTCGCGCATCATGGCCGGTGTCATGTTATCCAGCATAATACGGTCTACACCGCCAGTATCCAACACCTGCTTAACTTCTTCCAGGTTGCGGGTCTCTACTTCTATCCTCAGGTTTTTTCCTTTTTCCTTTAGGTAGCGCTTTGTAGCCTCAATTGCCTCACGAATACCACCTGCATAATCCACGTGATTATCTTTCAGAATGATCATATCAAACAGGCCAAAGCGGTGATTATGGCCACCTCCGATCAGCACAGCCCATTTCTCCATAATGCGGAAGTTAGGGGTGGTCTTGCGGGTATCCAACAGTTTAGCGCCAGTACCTTCAATCAGGCTAACCATATGGCTGGTATAAGTGGCAATGCCGCTCATGCGCTGCATACAGTTTAGCACGAGTCGCTCTGCAGTAAGTATAGACTGCGCCTTGCCTTTCACGGTTAAAGCCACATCCCCATATTTTACACGGGCACCATCCTGCAACAGTACTTCTACCTGCAGGTTTGCATCCACAGCTTTGAAGATATAACCTGCGAGCTCTACACCCGCCAATATGCCTTCTCCTTTTACCAACAGGCGCGCCTGGTTTTGCGCGTCCTCCGGAATAGAGGCAAGAGAGGAATGATCACCGTCGCCAATGTCTTCGGCCAGTGCCAGCGAGATAAACTCGTTTATACTTTTTTCGGTTAGGTATGTCGGTTTCACGGTGCAAAAATAAAAAAAGGCTCGGTATAAACTCCGAGCCTTCTTAAAAATCTCATTATTATCTGCTTAATCTTTGATAAAGTTCATGGATTGTATCAAATACTTGCCTCCGGACTCCTTCATACGCACCAAAACGGTGTAGCTTCCAGACTTTGAGGTGTAAGTACCGATCGCATAACGCTGTCCTTTATCAGAAGCTCCCTGGTGGCTGTAAGAAAAATCCACCGGGGGGTTCTTGCTAAAGAAGTTCTTCATCACGAACTCAGCTTGTGTGCTGCTGTAATTCGTAGCCTCGCCACCATCCAGGGTAATTTCTACTACACTGCTGAAGTTACGGGCAAGGTCTTTAGATGAGCCTACTTTGATAGCTGACTTTACGCCACCCATAGCATCGCCCTGAGCTGCAGCGCTACCCGCAGTAAAAAACACTGCCATTAACAACAACGAAAATACTACTGCAATCTGTTTAATGTTTTTCATAAAAGATATTTGTGATCTCGTCCTTGTATTAGCTAAAACTATGCCACATAGTACAGGGCGCGGAATTACAGCTACAAAGTTAAAAGTATCTTCTAAAGATAATAAAATTGCCCTTATACTATTAACATAAGTTTTGCTTTGGCGTGTTAAAAACTAAATAGATGTTTAATCAGTAGCCGTATAGAAGCATAGCCGGCACAAGCTATAAACTGCCATTGAAAGATTATACCTATATTTGCACCATGAATAAAAAGGTTCTCTTAGTGATTTTAGATGGGTGGGGAATTACCACCAACCCAGAGGTTTCAGCTATAAAAAAAGCTAATACACCTTTCATTGACTCCATTATGGAGAAGTACCCTACTACGCAGCTCCAGGCATCCGGGGAGGCTGTTGGCTTGCCAGAAGGACAAATGGGCAACTCTGAAGTGGGGCATATGAACATTGGCGCCGGGCGTGTAGTGTACCAGGACCTGGTACGTATAAACAAATCCATCGCAGACCATAAAATGCGTTCCATGCCAGCTCTGGCTAACGCTTTTAGCTATGCCAAAGAAAATAAAAGACCTGTACACCTGATCGGCCTGTTATCAGACGGAGGTGTTCACTCGCACATCAACCACCTGAAGGCACTTTGTACCGCCGCTTTCGACCAGGAGCTCAACGAGGTGTACATCCATGCGTTTACCGATGGTCGTGATACAGACCCGAAGGGAGGCGTAAAGTATATAAATGAACTGGAAGAGCACCTGGAGAATACCACTGGCACGATTGCCTCTATAGTTGGCCGTTACTATGCCATGGACCGCGACAACCGCTGGGAACGCGTTAAACTGGCTTACGACGTGATGGTAAAAGGAGAAGGTAAGCCTTCGCAGAACCTGATCAAGTCAATGCTGGAGTCTTACAACGAAGGGGTAACCGATGAGTTCATTAAGCCAATTGTTAAGGTAAATGATGAGCAGGAGCCTATTGCCACAATTAAAGACGGAGACGTGGTGATCTGCTTCAACTTCAGAACCGACCGTGGACGTGAAATTACGCAGGCCCTGACGCAGCGCGATTTCCCGGAGCAGGACATGCACAAACTGGACCTGCGCTATATTACCATGACCAATTACGACGATACGTTTAAGGGCGTCGAATCCATATTTGATAAAGATAACCTGAATAATACCTTAGGTGAGGTGCTGGCCAAGGCTGGTAAAAAGCAGATCCGGATTGCCGAGACGGAGAAGTACCCACACGTTACATTCTTCTTTTCAGGAGGCCGCGAAACGCAGTTTGAAGGCGAGAGCCGCCTGCTGTGTCCGTCGCCCAAGGTAGCCACTTATGATCTGCAGCCGGAAATGAGCGCTAAGGATATCCGTGATGCGATTGTGCCGGAGCTGGAGAAAAAATCCGCTGATTTTATTTGCCTTAACTTTGCTAACCCTGACATGGTTGGCCATACAGGTGTATTCGAAGCAGCGGTGAAGGCGTGCGAGGTAGTGGATGAGTGCTCCGAAAAGGTGATCAACACTGCTTTAGAGAATGATTATGATGTTATTGTGATTGCTGACCACGGCAACGCTGACATGATGATCAACCCGGACGGAACACCTAACACAGCGCACACTACCAATCTGGTGCCTTGTGTACTGGTGAGCAACGATTTTAAAGGGACATTGCACGAAGGCAAGCTCGGCGACCTGGCTCCGACCATTCTGGAGTTGATGGGCCTTGCACAACCTGAGGAAATGGCCGGAACTTCACTTATCGATAAATAAAAGAACCTGTGGCCAGACATATCCCTATCATTTTAATAGGCCTGTTACTGGCCACTACAGCTTGTGAGCGGCCAGCTCCGCCTACTTCTGCCGAGGCGGAGGCCACTTACAACCTGACTGCTTACCTGCAGCAGCAGAAACAGCGTCTTGAAGCCCAAAAGCCCATGGTGCTGAAGTCTGTAACTACAGAGAATAAGCCAACAGAAACTATCCAGACAGATAAAATTGACTGGGAAGATGAACTGGCTGCTTTTGAACAGGCTGACCTGAACCGCCCTGCACTACAGGAGTATTATACAAAGCAGGAAACCGTATTGGAAAATGGCAATGTAGCCGTTGAATACCGGAAAATTGAAGACACTGAGCCAGTGGTGCAATACCTCCGCCTGACGCTTACTCCAACTAAACAACTTCAGCAACTCGATGCGGTGCTGCAGGACAAGAACCCACTGTTTTTTTCACGCCGTACTATACAGCTTCAGGCAGACCCGGCAACCGGGAATATCTCTGGTTATAATGTTCAGGGCGTGCAAAAACTGATCTTCAGCGACTCCTTACACTACGCCGTAGACGCCAATCTTTAAAAGATAACGGCCTCCGGTAAATAGGCATAATCCCTTTCACCACTTTTTTAGTATATTGCCTATAGGTTATGCGCTTACCAGGTGTGGCCTTTTGCTGATTTCTATACTTTGCCATTACATGCGCCTTATACTACTTGTATTCCTGGCTGGTTTTTGCCTGCACTCCATTGGGTTTGCCCAGAAAACATCCTCTATAGAACTAGCTACAAAGCGTAATTGTGGCCTGGAAGCTTATATTAGTGCTCTGAAGCAGCGCAACCCTGAGTTTGAACAGATGCAGCAACAGGCGGAACAAGCCATGCAAGAGGCTTTGATGAAGCGTCAGGAAGGGCAACAGGGCGGCCAGAACTTGCGAAAAGCCACTACCATTACAATTCCTGTTGTATTCCATGTTATTTACAGCACAGATGCTGAGAACCTGTCAGATGAGCAGCTGCTTTCACAGTTAAGTATATTAAATGCTGATTTCCGAAGAAAGAATGCAGACGCAGCAAACACACCTTCTTATTTTCAGCCTTTTGCCGCAGACACAGAAATAGAGTTCTGCCTGGCGTCTTTAGATCCGAATGGCGATCCCACTTCCGGCGTTACCCGCACAAAGACCAACAAAGTATCTTTCAATTACCTCAACGATGAGATGAAGTTCTCCAGCCAGGGAGGTGTGGATGCCTGGGACCGGAACCAGTATTTGAATATCTGGGTATGCAGGATTTCTGATAACGTATTAGGTTATGCATCACTCCCGGGCTCTCCGGCCTCTACCGATGGAGTAGTAGTACATTATGCCACAGTAGGCGCGCCACCTTTCAACAAGGTATCAAGCAACTACAACCGTGGGCGAACAGCCACGCATGAAGTAGGCCACTGGCTGGGGCTATGGCACATCTGGGGCAATGGCAACTCTACCTGCTCCGACTCTGATGGCGTAGACGATACACCCAATCAGTATGAAGAGAACACTGGCTGCCCAAGCGGCAACAAAGTCTCCTGCGACAATGCCCCGTACGGCGATATGTATCAGAACTATATGGATTATACTGATGATGCCTGCATGAACCTTTTTACAAATGGGCAAGCCACGCGAATGCAGGCTTTTTTAAGTACTTCTCGCAATTCTTTGTATAGCTCCCTGGCTTGTTCCGCAACCCTGCGCTCCGATTTCAGAACTGAGATAGTAGGAGATACCCTTACCCTGGCTGGTAAAAAGGTACAGTTCGTAAGTGCCTCTGCCGGCATACGCCCAACGTCGTATTTCTGGGAATTTGAAGGAGGAACACCTGCCACTTCTACTGAAAAGGATCCCATTGTTACGTATCCTAACCCGGGCAGGTATAACGTACAGCTAACTATTACAAATGGAGACCTTAACAGCACCAAAGTTAAAGATAACTATGTGCACGTTACTGTAAATGATTTAACGGTATACCCTAACTCATCTACTGACTTTATCACGATAGAGCAACCAGCCCGCATTACGGTGCGCCAGGTGCAGATGCTGAACCATGTGGGGCAGGAAGTGCTGAGAGCAGAGGTACGGGACCGTGTGCTGCGTGTAGATGTACGCAACCTTTCTCCCGGCATATACTTCCTTCATATCACCAGCACCAACGGTACTATTGTTAAAAAGGTAAGCGTTGTACGATAGATAGGAGAGAAGCTATTTTATTTTTATTAGCGCACCCATTATTCCCCTTGAAGCGTCACGACAAGCGTGCGTTTCGTGGCGTTGTTCCGGTGTTCGCAAAGGTAAATTCCCTGCCAGGTTCCTAAGTTAAAATCTCCGTTTTTGACAGGCACAGTAACAGACGTGCCCAGTATAGCCGCTTTCAGATGTGCCGGCATGTCATCTGAACCTTCTAAAGTATGCCGGTAGTAAGGCTGGTTCTCAGGCACCATGTGGTTGAAATGGCTTTCAAAATCTTGGCGCACCGTTGGGTCTGCGTTTTCGTTAATAGTAAGGCTGGCCGACGTATGTTTTATAAATATATGAGCGAGCCCTATATTTATTTCTTCCAGCTCTGGCAGGTTCGCTGTAATCAGATCGGTTATTAAATGGAAGCCCCGCTTAACGGCAGGCAACCTTATTTCTTTCTGAAACCACATAGTTTAACAATTTGGCGTGAGAGTGATAAAGGACAGGACTTAATCTTTAGTCCTTTCAAAAGCGCCTATGTCCGGGGCAGTAGTGCTACGCACCTCACCTTTGATGTCTGATAACACTGTAGACAGCACCTTAGCCCCTCCGTTGGCAGGAGATAAAGTATCCAGTTTGAAATCAGATTTATCCGGAGCCTTAAATTTAGGCGCCACATTCAGCTTGTTCCCATTATCCTTTAGCTGATCCTTGTATACCTGCGTCCGCAGGATGTTGTTACTCACATTAACCGCAGCAGCAAAAGGAGTTATTAGAACTTCGTTATCAGCGCTAAAGCCATCCGAAAAGATAATGGAGTTCACCAGGCGGAACGAGGTAGGTTTATCCTTTATCTCTGTTCCCGGTATAAAATCGGCAATGGCAAGCAAAGGCGTTTCGCGTAGCAGCGGGTTCTTATAACTGACAATGGTGGAGTAAATGATCTCGTAATTGCCGCCTCCCAGTCCACCAAAGCCATATTGACCACAGTTATGAATCAAGGTATTAACAATTTTCACATCCGAAGTAAAAGCGACTATGCCATCCAGAAAAGCATATTGAATAGCGCAGCCTTCTACTAGAGTGCCTGCTTTACCCGGATTACCGATTCGCAGGCCATACTGCGTATTCTTAATATCGGCGTAGCGAATATTATTACTACCACTTTTAGTTAATATTCTGATACCCTCCCATTGCCCCGGGGCAGTCAGGTATTCCGGTTCACGTCGGTAGCCACTGAACACTACACGTTCTTCGGGGGTACCTTCCACCAGCAATTGTCCGTTTACCAGCAGTACCGATCTGTTACTTCCGTAAATGTGCGTTCCCTTTTCTATAGTTAGCGTTGCGCCTTCCTGTACAAGCACAGTGTCCAGGAGTACGTGCGGCTTGTCGTTTTTCCAGGTCAGTGTGTTTATAGATTCTTTCCGATGAAAATACGCGTTCTGTCCGTATGCCACCAACTTCACATGTTGTGCATTCCCGTTGGTCCGGAAAAGGATAGAGTCCGCTACAAGAAAAGGAAGTTTATCGTCAGAAGGGTTGATATTGGCCTTTACCAATACATATAGGCTATCACCACCGCGTAGCTCCACATTGTTGACAAGGGGGCTTTGTACCCCGTTTACAGTAAGCTGATAAGCAGATGCGCCCGCACCTGCCAAGGCAATCTCACTGATCCTGACTGCTCTTTTATTCCGGTTATATACTTTCAGGCGCTTGGTAACGCTTCCTCTACTCACAAATACTGTATCGAATAACACTGTATCACCAGAGAACTCCAGTACAGCACTTGGGTCTGAGGTAAATATCTCATCTTTTGGCTCACAGGAAAACACGGAGAGCGCAAGGAGAAAGGATAGTATGGCGAGCAGGTATCTCAAAGCATATATGAATTACAGGCTTATTAAAAAACCCGGATTGGTAAATGGGTGCACTACGTTCAGTAGCAATTTAATAAATCGGCTAACAACAAAAAAAGGATGCAGCTTCAGCTATACTTGCCTGACTGCATCCTTATTAATCTTTCTTAGATGGCATTACTCTGCTGATGCGCCTTCTTTTAGCCTTTCAGCATTCTCAGCAATACGCAGTTCCTCGATAAAGTCTTCAATTCCTCCGTCCATAACGTTTGGCAGGTTATAAACAGTATATCCTATACGGTGGTCAGTTACGCGCCCCTGAGGGTAGTTGTAGGTTCGGATCTTATCAGAACGGTCACCACCGCCTACCATAGACTTACGCTGCGCACCTTCTACTTCCTGCTTTTTGGCAAGCTCCTGCTCATAGATACGGGAACGTAATACAGCCAACGCTTTGTCGAAGTTCTTTAGCTGCGATTTCTGGTCCTGGCACTGGGCTACCAGTCCGGTTGGTAAGTGAGTTAAACGAACGGCAGAATATGTTGTGTTCACTGACTGTCCACCAGGTCCGGAAGAACAGAACAAGTCCTTACGGATGTCGTTCATATCCAGTTCAATATCAAACTCTTCTACTTCTGGCAACACCACAATCGATGCTACAGAAGTATGAATACGCCCTTGTGTCTCCGTAGCTGGCACACGCTGTACGCGGTGCACACCAGACTCAAATTTTAACTTACCGTACACATCTTCCCCAGACATGCCTACCATGATCTCTTTATAACCGCCAGAAGTACCTTCTGTGGCATCGATCAGTTCTGTGCGCCAGCCCATTTTTTCAGCAAAGCGGGTATACATACGGTAAAGGTCGCCGGCAAATATCGAAGCCTCATCACCACCTGCACCTGCACGGATCTCCATGATGATGTCTTTGCTATCATTCGGGTCTTTCGGGATAAGCAGTTCCTTCAGATGATCTTCCATTGCTTCTCGCTGCGGAAGGAGCTCATCCATCTCTTCTTTTGCCATTTCACGGAACTCTTCATCCTTCTCTGTTGCAATAACCTGCTTTGCGCTGTCAATATTGCTCAGGATGTTCAGGTACTTCTTATATTCAACAACTATCTTGTCCAGGTCTTTATACTCTTTGTTCAGCGCCTTGAATCTCTTCATATCGCTGGCCACATCAGGCTGGATAAGCAACTGGCTTACCTCTTCAAATCGCTGGTTTATGGCTTCTAACTTATCTAACATTGTTCTCTTCTGGTTTTAGGCTACAAAGATACGAAATTGCAGTGTAGTTTCTTTTATACAAATTAGCTTAAAAAGATGTTCAATTGGTGTAAACATCTCAAAACTATAACCTTGCTACAGGTTTGGTTAGTTTCAATTGGTAAACATGCAGCTATATTAACTCCAGCACAAACAAAAACACACTAGGCCTGTTTATTTAAACTATAGTAAAAGCTGCATATTTTGCTTGAAACATTTACTTTTGAAGCAAGTATGTTTAATGAATACCTGGTTCGATTTTAAACTGATTAAAACTATATAATATGGCCGTAATAAAAGCAACTGACAGCGATTTTAACGAAGTGCTAAACTCTAACCAGAAGGTTGTAGTGAAGTATTATGCGGACTGGTGCGGTAGCTGCCGTTTATTCGCGCCTAAGTTTAAGCGCATGTCCGACGACGAGAACTTTACAAATATCGCCTTTGTAGACGTAAACGCTGAAACCAGTCCGGAAGCCCGTAAGATGGCAGAGGTTACAAACCTGCCTTTCTTCGCCGTTTTTAAGAATGGCAAGCTCATCGACTCTGTTGCAGCCAGTAAAGAAGAGGCTGTGCTTTCCCTTATCCATAAACTAGACGCGTAACCAGACATGAAGATACCTGCGATAAAGAAACTTGTAGAGAACTATAACCTGCATGAACTCATTGCCGCCGAAGAAGCGATTGTAGATGAGCAGCAGCCTGCTATTGAGGTTGAAGGAGATGATGAAGGCGAGCAACTCACGCACATTCTGGCTGCCGTATGGATTCTGAATGATATGGAAGATAATGGCAATGAGTTTAAAAACTCACTCAGAGAATATACAAAAAAAGTGCGCGTATCTATCAGCTAATAACGCTGTTAGTAAAATTCGAACACATCAATGTTTTTCATAAAAAAAGCGTCCGGCTACATAAGTGTATGCCGGACGCTTTTTTTATGAATGACGAATTTTACTTATTGTTTATCTTCGAGAAGAACTCTTCTGCCATTTTCCCCCCGTGCTCTGTACATATCCCTCTTAAATAATATAGGTAGACACTGCGGAACACTTCCCTGATATTATAACGCTCTGGCGGAAAAACCACCGGGTTCAGGATCATAGTTATCTGCTCCAGGATGATCTTTGTAACCAGTTGCAGGTTAACATCTTTGCGGAAAAGGGATTCTATGATACCTCTGTTAATTATGTCAGATATCTGATGGTAGGAGTGGGAGTTAAGATGATCCAGGCAGAGCTTCCATATTTCAGGATATGATTGCTGAAGGTCAACAAAGTAAAGCGGATTCATACTTTGAAGGTTATCCAGTCCGTCCTGCAGCAGCAGCATGATCTCCTCAACAGGGTTTTGGGCCAAAGCCAGTATGCGCTCTTTTCCTTTTTCCTGCGTATCTATATCAAACAGTACCGTCTCCCTTACCAACTCTGTTTTGCTCTTAAACATTTCGTTGTAAGAAGATTCCCTGATGTCTAGCTTTCTGATCAGTTGCTCTTCAGAATTTGCCTCTATGCCTTCTTTTTTAAATATCTGGAGAGTTTCCTCCAATATTGTTTCCAGAAATGTCATTGTCTTTCAGGTATAAATTTGCCCGGGCATTATACATTTATAAAATGACCCAAAGGTTAACTACGCAATTTAGCTAAATTAGTCAGGCTTCATCAAGCGATTCCGGAATACTTGCATACTTTTCAAGCGATAATTCCAATGAACAGGAAAAACAGCAACTGCACAAGGTATACATAGGGCGCCATCGCATTCTTTTTCGGAAAAGCTGCTTTCTGAAAATATAATTGCAAAAATGTGGCCACAATTAACCACCCCAAGTAGTTTGTAATCGGAATATGCCCCCCTTGCCAGCTCCAAAAATCGAATTGCGTGGCAACAGGTTCAATAAAGTAGTCCAGCAGCACCATCAGCAGGGCTGCCACCAAAGCTTTAGCATACCATGCCAGCCGCAGCCTGCTGCTTATTATGCCGGTTACGTAAGTTAGCATCAGCCAATTTAAGCCGATCAGTAAGGGCACCTCCCACACTTTAATTCCTAAGGCTACCCCGTAGCTATAGTTACCAAACAACAAGCCTGTGTGCACCCCCAGCACCTCTGAGAAGAAACCTACCGCAAAAACGACCCCGGCAAAGAGAACAAAAGCAGCGTTCCAACGACGATGAAACGCAAACAGTATCGCGTTGGTGAGCAACAGGTTCATGGGGGTAAGTCGTTGAAAATACTCTGGCCTGCCACTGTAGAGCATCCCCCAAAAGCCTACAGCATGAAAGATGACCAATATGGCCACAGCCAGTGGTAAAGCGTACTTACCCAACCTACGCGCTACAGGTGAGAGGATTGGTGCTGCTTTGATATCAGGCATGGTTCATTAATGAGTTAGCGGGTAAAGGGGCAGCTGCCGGCGTTAGATCTCCCACGATCTTGGCTGAAAGCAAGCACAACGGAATACCTCCGCCCGGATGCACACTGCCACCACAAAAGTAAAGGCCGCTGAGTTTGGCACTAAAATTAGGATGCCGCAGAAAAGCTGCCATCCGGTTGTTGGAGCTGCTCCCATACAAGGCTCCAGCGTACGAAGAAGTATGACTTTCGATGAGGAGCGGATCCAGTACCTGCTCTTCCTCTATTAACGCTTCCACATCGGTTTGTAGCATCTTGCTTATCTTTTGCAACACAGCTTGCCGGGTATCCCTTGTTAACTGGTCCCAGTCCTGCCCCTGGTTGTGCGGCACATTAACCATCACAAACCAGTTTTCTGAATTGGCAGGCGCATCGCCGGCATCAGTCTTGGACGTGATGTTGATGTATACAGTTGGGTCAGAAGAGACAGTTTTATGTTGAAAAATAGCTTCAAATTCTTCTCTATAATCCTGACTAAAGAAAATATTATGCACGTGCAGCTGTGGAAAACGCTGTTTCACTCCCCAGTAAAATATAAGGGCAGAGCTAGACCGCGGCTGCTGAAGCGTTTTTTCAGGAGCGGGTTGGTCTGGTAGAAGCTTACGGTATGTCGGCACTACATCCATATTGCTTACCACCACATCCGCCTTATAAAAGGCCCGATCTGTCTGCACACCTGTAACTTTACCGTCTTCGGCCATTATCCGCTTTACGGGCTCGCTGTACCTGAACTCAACGCCTAATTCCCTGGCCAGCTTCACCAGGCTTTCCGCAATAGCATAAATACCTCCTTTGGGGTAAAAAGCACCGATATTGTGTTCCAGGTGCGGGATAATATTGAGCGTGCCCGGCGCCTGGTAAGGGTCTGAACCATTATAAGTGGCAAACCTGTCCAGCAGCTGCACAAAGCGAGGATCTGAGAACTGCCGTGCATTGGCCTCATGCATGGTGGTGGTCAGGCCGAGGTCGGTCAGGCAGCTTAATGCCTTCAGTACATCAGGGCTCAGGTAAGTATTTAGTTTGTGCAGCGACTTGTGCAGGAAGGTATCTGCCGTGCCTTTATAAAGCCTGCTACTCCTGGTAAGCGCCTCCTTTACCGCTTGCTTCGGCACACCTAGTTGCTGCGCTGCTTCCTCGGCAAATCGCCCGGCATCGGCATAGGCTTTGACCTGGCTGCCATCCGGCCAGAAATAATGCGTGATCGGGTCCAGGCGCGTATAGGTAAAGTAATCTTCAGGCTTGCGGCCAGCCAGTATAAAAAGCTCATCTACCAGGTGTGGCAGTGTAAACAGCGAAGGTCCCGCATCAAACCGGTATTGGCCCAGCCAGAACTCATGCATCTTACCGCCAAAGGTCTCATTGGCCTCCAGCACGGTTACAGCATAGCCTTTTACGGCCAGGCGCACTGCTGTGGCAATGCCCCCTATTCCTGCCCCTATAATAGCTGCTTTCGACATACCCTAATATACGCTTTTATACTTTTTGTGCAGTAAACTGATGGAGCAGGGGAAAAGTTTTCAGTTGTTATACTTTCCCGAACACCCGCTGATATACTGGCTTGCGCATTCCGAATTGTAACCGCATAACCGGGTACAACAACAGGTCCAGCAGTTTGTACCCGGTGCTGTATGTGATGATGTCGTGGATAATGGCCCCTGTTCCATTTTTTGCGACCAGGTGCTTGTGGCGCCAGATGCGCAGGGGAGGGGGCAGCTGCTGCCCTTCATCTATAAAGTAAGCCGCTGCATCCGTAATGTTTCTGTCTACGATCAAACTTGTCCAGCGGAAAGACTTTATACCTGTCTGCAACTCTACATCCACTACATCGCCTGTTTCCGAGCCATCAAAGCGCAACAGCTTTAGCTTAGGGTATGGCGGAGACAGCTTCCGGAACAACTGCTCATCAAAGGCATTGAAAACGCGCATATAATCCTGCTGTACCGCTGTTTGTAAATGTAGCTGCATGTATTGTAGTTGGTGTAGGTTTGGTTACTTATACCGGCCCTGTTTCCATTAACCTCTTCTCAGAGTAAAAGTTATGCCTTTGGGCAAATTAAAAAGCCGCTGCAAGTATACTTGCAGCGGCTTTTTAAACTTTTATACTAATAGTCAGCGGTAAAGCTTAACTCAGCAGATTGTCTATGTCTTCTTTTGTCAAGCTTTTGATGATCGTTTCATCAGTGCTAATGAGGTCCGTGACCAGCTGAATCTTACGGTTCTGCAAGGCTAGAATCTTTTCTTCCACGGTGTCTTTGGTGATGAATTTATAAGTGAACACCGTGTTTTGCTGCCCAATTCTATGCGCTCTGTCCACTGCCTGTGCCTCTACGGCCGGGTTCCACCAAGGGTCAAGTACAAATACATAGTCAGCCGCTGTTAAATTTAAGCCAACACCGCCAGCCTTTAAAGAGATCAGGAACACCTGTATACTTTTATCGTTCTGAAAACGGTCTACCTGCCCCTGCCTGTTTTTGGTGTTGCCATCCAGGTAAGTATAGGCTATTTCCTTCTCATCCAACGATTTTCTGATGATCTCAAGGTGTTTTACGAACTGGCTGAATATTAAAACCTTATGCCCCTTGCCCACAATATTTTTAGTCATGCGCAGCACCTCTTTCAGTTTGCCTGATTCACCTTCGTAGCCGGCATCAGTCATCAGCGGGTGATTTGCAATCTGCCGGAGCTTGGTTAGGCCCTGCAAGAGCATGAACTGCGTATTGCCAGGTCCGTTTTCTTCCAGGTTTGTCAGTATCTTGTTCCTATAAAAGGATTTTGTTTCTTCGTAGGCATGCTCCTGTTCCTCCGTCATTTTGCAGAAGGTGGTATGCTCAATCTTTTCCGGCAACTCCTTTGCCACCTGAGACTTATGCCTGCGCAGGATAAATGGCTTTATCAGCGCGTGCAGCTTACGGGTCTTCTGCTCATCCTTCTCCCGCTCAATTGGTTTAAGAAACTCATTACGGAAAAAGTGCTGATTCCCTAACAGGCCAGGGTTGATAAAAGACATCTGCGACCACAGGTCCATGGTGCTGTTCTCAACCGGGGTACCGGTAAGTATAAGTCTGTGCCTTGACTTAAGCTCCCGCACTGATTTGGAAGTATTGGAGTCCGGGTTTTTTATCGCCTGGGACTCATCCAGAATAATGTAATCGAAATAATAAGTTTTCAGCAGTTGAGCATCTAACCGTACGATACCATAAGAAGTGAGCACTACATCATAATCCACAAACTGCTCCACATTCTTATCGCGGTAAGTGCCTGTGTAGTTTAGAATGCGCAATTCAGGGGTAAACTTCTGAGCTTCGTTTATCCAGTTGTACACCAGGGAAGTAGGCATTACAAGCAGCGAGACCGATTCTGCTCCGCTCTCCTTGCGGTGTTGCAGCATTGCCAGTGTTTGCACTGTTTTACCCAGGCCCATGTCATCCGCAAGGCACCCTCCAAACTTGTAGTTCTGTACAAAATGGAGCCAGTTGTAGCCCGCTTTCTGATACGGCCTTAATTCACCTAGGAAGCCTGCCGGTAATGGCTTGTCCTCGATTGCTTCGAATTCACGTAACTGCTCCAGCTTCCTGCTCATTGTTACGGTAGCCAGGTTGCCATTCTGCAGATCGTTCACCAGAGACATGTGGTGCTTTTTAAGGGTAAGCTGGTGCTCTCCTTCTGAAAAAGCGAATAACTCAATGTACTGCGTAAACCACTCTTCCGGAATAATGGCTACTTGTCCGTTCGGAAGCACGAACTCGTTATTCTTGGTAAGGATATAGTTCTTTAGCTTTATAAACGGCACCTCAAATTCGCCGAAGCGAACCGTACCATAAATATCAAACCAGTCGTTTTTCTCTGATATATCTACTTCAAGTGAAATCTCGCCGATAAAGTAGTTCTTCCCACTGCTTTCTGTCTGGCGAACAGTGAAGCCGGCTTGCTCCAGTTCCTGCAAATTGTTGTTCAGCCACGAGAACGCATCGCTTTTATCGAGCACTGCTTGCCCGTTCTTTAACTCCAGGCCATGTTTTTGTAATTCCTTTGCAAATTCCTTTTCCTGATTTCCACTCCGTATAAGTTTATGGAAAATATAGGAATCAGCGGTTTTCTCCATATTCACACTTATCCGCTTGGCATCCTGCAGCTGCACCAGATGGTCTCCATACTTAAAGGAAAGTGTAAACAGGATCTTCTTTGTCTGCCCATTGCCATTTGCCTTTACAGCAGGCAAGTCAGTAGCTGCGATCTCTGAAAAATGGAGGAAAGGTCTTGGCTCATACTTCTCCGACTGAATATCGAAGCCTTTGGCATGCACATCAAATGACTCTACCAATGCCGCCACAAACTTTCGGTAGTAGTTCTCCTCCACAGAGCGCGGCACAACAATAAACTTTTTATTCAGGAAGGGTTGCAGTTTTTTGCCGTCTACGGCTTTTTCGAAACTGTAGACAACATCATTCAGCATCAGCCAGGCAGGCTCGTAACAGATAAGTGAGGCATTCTTATACTGAAACTCCAGCTTTTGGCCTTCATATTTTATAGTCGGGAAATAATGGGTATTATCGGTGTTACGCATAAAATGGAATAGCACCGTTGCTTTTTCAGGAGCAATACTGATGCGTTTCCAGGTGGGTTCGCCATCCTTCCCCATTATAAAAGTCATCTTGTTGCGCAGCAGGTCCAGTATCTTGCCCATGCGCCCCTGAATATAGTGACTGATTGTATCCTGCAGGTTCTTATCGCCTTTCTCCGGGTCATATACTTTCAGGAAGAAATCTACTGTAGACATCTTTTTGGCAGCGAAACGCTTTAGCACCGCATCCTGCTGTATCTGATCAATAAGCTGGATAAGTTTAAAGTCGTTAGCGTCCAGGCGGGAGGCAAACTCATCCGCATTTTTTGCGGAGATATTCTGATGCTGCAGGGTAAGCTGTCCTTTGGAGTTTACCTGAACCACAAAAGATTCGAACAGGTATCCCAGGTACTCATGCTCGAACAAAGAATAAATTACCTGAAAAGGCTGAGTGGTATAAACTTTCATGCCAAAGACAGTTTTAGGACTTCAAATTTAATCTTAAACAAGCTTAATTCCTATCAAAAAAGCTGCTATTCGCCACCTTATACCAATGATTGGCTAAATGAAGTCAGATGATAAAAGGACTTGAACTGTTGTTTCGCTTACACCAAAGCTATGGTAAAAGCTACATGAAGAGGAGAGGGTACTTGAGTATACTTTAAATGGCGGAGATTACAGGTTCTCTGTCACAGACATGGCAGCAGCCTTACGGGCCGGCCTGATCGACACCAGCAACGTGATCACGATAATGGCTAAACCTGTCAGAGCAAAGTCCTCTACTTCCATCTTCACAGGATAGGCCTCTACAACTGATGTTGCCATACCCATACTTACCAGGCCAAATGTTTGCTGCAGGTTACAGATCAGCATGCCCAGGGTAAGGCCGTAAGCTGCTCCGATAAAGGCCACCAAGGCACCTTCCAGTAAAAAGATGTTACGAATCGTTTTTGCCGTGGCCCCCATGGAGGCGAGGATGGCAATGTCTTTCTTCTTATCAATCACAAGCATAGAGAGTGAGAAGAAGATATTGAGCGAGGCGATGAAAAGTATAAACGCAAAGGTGATAAAAACAAACAGCTTCTCTACCTTAACGGCACGTAGCAGGCTGGTGTGCTGCTCATCGCTATTCTGAATTTTAAAGCTGCTGCCAAGCCTTTTCTGGAGCTCTTGCTTTACCTGTTCTATTTTAGCATCCTCCGTAACCTTTATTTCCAGAGCTGTGCGCCGTCGGCCATACTCCAGCAATTCTTCTGCAAAGTTAAGTGGCACAAAAACGTACGAATCATCATACTGCCGCTCAATTGCAAATATTCCCCCAGGCAAAATGTTAAGGCTATTAAATGCTCCTTCCGGGTTTAGCGGATTAAACTTGGTGTTTCGCGGGTACAGAAACTGCAAAGGCACAAATTGATTCGTTGGCCTGATAGAGAGCTGATACTGTACGCCACGCCCCACCAGGGCGTGGTAGGTATCGTTGTAAACCAGATCGCTGCTTCCCTCCACCACAGACTCCGCAATGGTATTCTGCTCAAAGAAGTTGTCGCTTACCCCTTTCACCTTTACCACCATCTGGCGGTCGTTATAGCGCAGAAGCGCATTGTCTTCTATTATCTCCGAAACCACAGCCACCCCCGGGGTTTTTCGAATACGGTTCATAAACTCCGTATCTGTTTCAAATGACTTCCCTTCTACGGCAGTGATCTTAAGATCAGAGTCGAAGCTGGAGTAGATCTCGCGGATCAGATCCTCTAAACCGTTGAAGACTGATAATACTATGATAAGTGCTGCGGAGCCTACCGCTACGCCTATCATGGCAATGTTGGAGATTATACTAATGATGTTCCTCTTCTTTCTGGAGAAAAAATAACGCTTCGCTATTAGAAAAGGGAAATTCATTAGTTTCTAAGTTGTTACTTCTTATTTAGTGGTAATCAAACTATCGGCTGCCATGGCTCGCACAAATAATGTGAACTACGAAGCAGGTACTTCAACTATAAAATTATTTCCAGGCTTTAACGATCAGGCCTGTCCCGGAGCTGTGCTTCTGGTTTACATCCATCCAGTTCAGCACAAGGCTAAACGGAAAAGTAATCAGGTAGTAAAACGGCAACACCAGGAAGAATAATTTGGAGATATTCAGCATAATCATCGGGTATTTCATAGACAGGCGCCAGGATATCTGCCCGGGTTTACCATATGAATAACGGGCATCCACTCTTCTGAAGCCCGCCAGTTTCAGCTTATCCTGTATCTCTTTGATATTATAGCCATCCCGCACGTGCTCCTCTATAAAAGACTCTTCGCCTTCGCCGTGTACATCGGAACCACCCTGGTCTGACGGAGTTGAAATAAGCAACATGCCGCCAGAGCGCAAAGATGTATGGAAGTTACGGAAAACTTCCACATCCTCCAGTATATGCTCCATCACATCCACAGACAGGATCAGGTCATACCTGTTCTGCTCCCTGTACTTTACCAGATCACCGATCTTAAAAAGCACATTGTGGCGGCCAATAGCGCGAATAAAGCAGTTGCTATCAGAAATTTGCTCTTCCTTAACATCCATAGCCAGTATGCTCCACTTGCTACTGATACCGGACATATAATAGGTGTATTGCCCGAATCCGGATCCTGCATCCAGAATGTGCTGCTCTTTGTTGCGGCGATTTGTTGCCCACTCGCGCAACTCTTTGTGCACATGCCAGGTGCGCAGCAACAGAAGGTCCAGGAGATTATAAAATACGCGGCGCAGAAAAGGCGTCTTGTTAAAAGCGTCACCAAGAACACGCTTTATCGGATCGTACTGCATAAGGGTGAAAAAAGACTTAGCCTTTTATTTAGTGTAAATATCGTCGTCCTCATCAGCTTCACTTGCCGGCGGGATGTCCAGGTTATTGAAAATCTTATCCATGTTAGCGGCATACTCGGCGCTGTCGTCGAGGTAAAATGCCAGCTCAGGTATAACGCGCACCTGGTTCTTGATACGCTGCGCCAGATGATGACGGATTGTTTTAGTGTTCAAACGTACTTCCAGCAGCAGTTCCTGCGGGTTTGGGGCCATCATAACACTTAAATAGGTGCGGGCCAGCCCCAGGTCGGGAGATACACGCACAGTACTTACTGATATAAAAGCGCCCCCAAACAGGTGCGGAACCTCACGCTGAAAAATATCCGCCAATTCTTTCTGAATCAGGCGCGAAAACTTCTGTTGTCTTTTACTTTCCATATGAAGATGCAAATATCATATTAATTTCGCATTTTTACCCCAAAAGCGTCTTACTCATTTCGGGCAAGGCTTATTTATAGTTCCTTCTAACTCCGTCTACACTTGATTAGTTACTTCCGAAGCATACTGCCTTCCCGACTGATCCTGCTGGTCTTGATTTACCTTGGCATTCAGCTTCCTTTAATAATCTGGGGCATTCCTGCCACCACACCCGAACTGCTGCACATGCTGGTTGGAGAGCGATTAGCGGATGGCTTTAGCATGTACAAAGGCGTGTACGATAACACAGCGCCACTGTCGGCCATGGTTTTCTGGGTTATCGACCTGATGGCTGGCCGTTCATTTCTGGTATACAGGTTCACAGCCATGGTCTTGCTGCTTCTGCAGGCAATCATCTTTAACAGCACCCTGAACCACCATAAAGTGTATGCCAGCAATAATTATCTGCCTGCACTTATTTACCTTGTTCTCGGGAGTCTTTCCTTTGAGTTTGATATGCTTACCCCCTTGCTTATCGGAAACACATTTGTCATTTTGTCGCTGCCGTATATCATTACACTTTCCAGGGAGGGCTTCGACAACAACAGGCTTTTTGTAGGAGGGTTTATGCTAGGCCTGGCGGCTATGAGTTATCTACCCCTGGCTATGTTTTTAATCGTAGGGCTGTTTGCCGTAATTTTCTTCTCTTCTAATACCTTCCGTAGTTTTATGCTCATGTTCTGTGGCTTTTTGTTTCCGTATGCCATGCTCATGACCTATTACTTTTATACGGGAGCTCTATCAGAGTTTATTACGCTGCACCTTTTGCGCCCCTGGCAGTTACAGGTTGACTTTTTAAGGCCTCCTGCCGATGTTGCCAAGCTGATGGCTATTCCGGCCGTTATTCTGGTCTTATCCTTACTTAGTGCCTCTTCGCTGCCACAGCGCCTGGTTTTTCAGGTTAAATTTCAGCAGGTGATGTGGGTGTGGCTGCTAACGAGTTTACTGATCATCTTTACCCGCGATGAAATCTCTGTAGCCACTTTTACGCTGGCGCTTCCTCCAATTGCATACTTCAGCGAATTTTTCTTTTACTCCGGCCGAAAACTCTGGATCCTGAATACAGTTTTTCTGGTGGCGCTTGCAGGGGTGTTGGTTCTGCGTTATAGATTAGTGTTAGGCTTAAACAAGTATCTGTTGCTCGATGAGTCGCCGCTGCTACTTGACCCTGACAATAAAGTGCCTATACAAAACAGCACTGTCCTGGTACTCGGGAATGACATCCGGTATTACACACATAATAAGCCCGTTACGCCATACCTTAACTGGGAGCTTGCTCAACGTCACTTTGGTAAGCTTGGAGAATATAAGGCCGTATTTGATATTTATGAGAACTTCAGGAAGGAGATGCCTGCTTACCTTATAGATAAGGAGGGGCTTTTACCTGAGCTTACCTATAAATTGCCCGCCGTATTTGGCAGGTATGAGCAAACAGAATATCCAGATATCTATAAGCTTAAATAGAAAAAGCCGCTTTGTAAAGCGGCTTTTTCTATTTAAGCTTATCCAGTATATTCTTCTTTAACAAGCTGCAATCTTATTTACCCTGTTCTGGTGACGGCCACCTTCAAAATCAGTTTTCAGGAAAGTTGTAAGCATTTCCTTTGCAACATCCTCTGACACAAAACGGGCTGGTATACATAGTACGTTTGCATCATTATGCTCCCGTGCCAGCTTTGCCAGTTCGGGTGTCCAGCATAAGGCAGCACGAATGTCCTGGTACTTATTTGCCGTTATAGCTACCCCGTTACCGCTGCCGCATATCAACACGCCAAAGTCAGCATCTTTATTTACTACTGCTTTTGCCAGCGGGTGCACGTGGTCCGGGTAATCAACAGACGCCTCAGAATCAGGCCCAAAATCCAGTACTTCATGCCCGAGGCTTTTCAGTACCTCTGTTAGCATACGCTTATAAGTAAAACCAGCGTGATCTCCGCCTATTGCTATTTTAAGTGCCATTATAGTGTGTTTTCTTCGTTTAATCGCTTTATATCCTTTTTACGAATCGACTTCGAAATAGTGATACTCACCTCGTAAAGCAGCATCAACGGCAAAGATATCAGCAATTGGCTTACTACATCCGGAGGTGTGATGATAGCACCTACCACCAGGATAATTACCAATGCATGCCTGCGATAAAGTTTCATTGTTTCAGGCGTGATCAATCCTGCCTTTGTCAGGAAAAACACGATCACAGGCATCTCGAACATAAATGCGCAAGCCAGGCAAAGTGTAGTTAGTGTTGAAATATAGGATGAAAGGTCAAATTCATTTACAATGGTCGGATCCACCTGGTATCCAGCAAGGAAGTTGATGGAGATAGGAGAAACGACATAGTACCCGAATAAAAGCCCCATCACAAAAAGTATGGAGACAAAAAACACCGCACCCTGCGAGTTTTTACGCTCCTGCGGATAGAGACCCGGCCTTACAAAACGCCAGATTTCCCAAAAGGCATAGGGAAAAGCGGCTGCCATACCAAGTATGGCAGACACCAGCAGGTGCATGGTAAACTGCCCACTCATCTGCCGGCTTTGTATTGTAAAGCCCATCTGATCTATACACAGTGATTCCGAGCCGATCTTTTGCCCTACCTGGCACATCACCCTGTAACTCAGAAAGTCAGTGCGGGCGGGAGCCAGGATAATATCATGAAACACAAAATTCTTGGCCAGAAAAGCAATTGTACCGAAGATAAAAATGGAAGCTAGTGCTCTGATAACATGCCACCTCAGCTCCTCGAGGTGATCCACGAAGGACATTTCCTGGGGCTGTTTTTCTTCCGTATAAGGTTGATCCATCAAAAGTGGCTCCTATTCTTTAAAATTAATAAGCAAAAAGTGGATACTCCTGCATCCAGTTGTTAATTTCTCTGCGCACGTCACCAATCTTTGTATCGTTGTCATGGTTTGTAAGCACCTGGTCAATAAACGATACGATGCGGCTCATGTCATTCTCTTTCAGGCCCCGCGTGGTAATAGCTGCCGTACCTACACGCATACCTGATGTCACGAACGGTGATTTATCATCGAAAGGAACCATGTTCTTGTTGATTGTAATATCGGCTTTTACTAACGTATTCTCTGCCAGTTTACCTGTAATGCCTTTAGAACGCAGGTCGATCAGCATCATGTGGTTATCAGTGCCTCCTGAAATGATGTTATACCCCAAGTCTATGAATGCCTTTGCCATTGCCTGTGCATTTTGCTGCACCTGCTTT
Source organism: Pontibacter sp. MBLB2868 (assembly GCF_051904785.1). Taxonomy (NCBI): domain Bacteria; kingdom Pseudomonadati; phylum Bacteroidota; class Cytophagia; order Cytophagales; family Hymenobacteraceae; genus Pontibacter; species Pontibacter sp. MBLB2868. The sequence continues at coordinate 3,936,141 of NZ_CP196710.1, forward strand.
ATATAGCCCAGATAATCATCGGACAGCGCTTCAAAGTAAGCTACTGCCTTCGCGGCAATCACATGCTCTAGCGGACCTCCCTGTGTGCCCGGGAAAACAGCGCCATCCAGCACAGATGACATCATACGGGTTTCCCCTTTTGGCGTTTTTAAACCGAAAGGGTTTTCGAAATCCTTACCCATCATGATCATACCACCACGAGGACCACGTAAAGTTTTATGAGTAGTAGTAGTTACGATATGGCAATGTTCAAATGGGTCATTTAACAAGCCACGTGCAATCAATCCTGATGGGTGAGAGATATCAGCTAATAAAATAGCGCCAACCTCATCCGCAGCAGCACGCAGTTTTTTATAATCCCAGTCACGGCTGTAGGCAGAGGCTCCGCAGATGATCAGCTTTGGCTGCTCACGGCGCGCAGTTTCTACTACTTTATCGAAGTCTATTAAACCGGTTTCCTGCTCCACACCATAAAAAGAGGGGTTGTACAGTTTACCAGAAAAGTTAACCGGAGAACCGTGGGTCAGGTGACCGCCATGCGACAGATCAAAACCCAGTATCTTATCTCCAGGCTGAAGCACTGCCAGCATAACAGCAGCATTTGCCTGAGCACCAGAATGGGGCTGAACATTTACCCATGCTACTCCAAACAACTCCTTGGCACGATCAATAGCCAGTTGCTCAGACTTATCTACAATTTCACAGCCACCATAATAACGTTTGCCGGGCAGGCCTTCGGCATATTTATTAGTCATCACGCTGCCCATGGCTTCCATTACCTGATCAGAAACAAAGTTTTCTGAGGCAATCAACTCCAGGCCATGTGTTTGGCGTGCTTTTTCTTGTGCTATAAGGTCAAATATCGCTGTATCTTTCTGCATCACTTGTTTTTGGTTTATAAGCGCTCAAAATTAAAGCTTGCACCCGAATAAACCAATGTTTCAGAAGTTTATATACGGGAGGGGGAGGTGAGTCAGATTTAAGCAGCTGACAAGAATTATTCTTTTAGCTGTTGTCATAACACAAGAGGGCAGCCGTCAACGGATTGCGGCTGCCCTCTTGCGATAGCTATGAGATCCTTTCTTTACTGCTTTATTAATTTCCGGGTATAAATGGCACTCCCTGTATCAACCGTAAGAAAGTATATTCCTCTTTTTAGAGAGCTTCCAGGCCTGATCGTATGTTCGAGAGTGGTTGTTGTGGCACTGTACACTTTCTCGCCAAGGTGGTTGGTTAAATAAAGCCTGCAAAGCTGGTCAGTAGGCAGCACCACCGTCAGTTCGTCTGTAAACGGATTAGGATAGGCCACTAACTGCCCTTCGCTTCTGATCTCCACCACCCGCACCGGTGAGTATGTCACTGTCCCGTCCAGGTCGTGCTGGGCCAGGCGGTAGTAGCGCGTGCCGCTTTTGTGGTAGTCCTCGTGCACAAAGGAGTAGGACTGGGCGCCGTTCTTAGTGGCAGAGCCTTCCTGCACAAAACCCACCTGCCGGAACTCTTCGCCGTCCTCTGAAAGCTGCACCGCAAAACCTGCATTCTCCCGCTCCCAGGCCGTCTGCCAAGTTAAAAGCGCGGCGCTACCACGTGCCTCCGCCTTAAACCAAACAAGGTCTACGGGGAGAGGAAAGTTTTTGCTGCTTAAAGTGTACCTGCCAAACACTCCTTTATCTGTGTTTTGCACACTTAGTGGTCTTGATGGAGAAGTTATACTTTTTACATTGTCGAAATCTCCGTCAACAACCTCCCGCACCATGTCGTAATCGGTAATTATTCCTGTTAACTCCCGGTTCAGGAAAGAAAAATCCATTTTTAAGTTCAGGTTGGTTTGATCACCACTTACATACTTTACTTCGTAGTAGCGCGGCACACTTTGGTTACCATTCCCACTGCGTGTAAACCCTGTTACCCGCTCTACTTTTATCTCCCCCGGATTTATACTGCTACTGGCAAGGTAAAAACCTATGCCCCCAAACGAAGCCCCTGACGCTGTAACCCAACGTTGCGTAGCTATTCTCCCGTTTACATATGCGTTATCAGCTTCACCTGTAAGACTTGCTGTCGGGGCAAGGGTTATTAAATAATAATCCATTAATCTTGGCCCGGTTCCTGTGTTCAAATTACTGTTGCTTATGCTTAAATTGTTAGTTACAGTAATATTGCTTGCAAGTGTAGTTCCTTTTGTGCCTGAAGAGGTGAGGTTATAAAAAGTTGTCAATACTGTTCCACCTATTTGTTGAGGAGCAGTTCCATTGAAAACAATTGTTGATGTGCCGGCAGTAAATGCCCCATCATTAGCCCAACTGCCTCCTATAGTATGTGTATAGGTTTTTGCATCAAATGTACTTCCTAGATTAATTACAAAGTTTCCGGCTACGGAAAAATTCTGCTGCGACTCTTTTACTCCAACCCCGCTTAAATGCAGGTTATTAAAAGCCGTTATAGAACTCCCTTTTATTTGCTGCGTAGCGGCCCCGCTTAAATTTACGGTAGATGCGCCACTTGTAAAGTTGCCGTTGTTGATCCAGTGTCCACCTATTGAATGTGTATAAGCATCAGCCTTAAAGTTAGCAGTGCTGCTGATTGTAAAGTTTTCAGCAACTGTGAGCCCTCCATCAACAACTTTTTCAAAAGGCCCTGTTACTAAGCTGTTAGAGCTCCCGCTTAAAACAAGGTTTTTATAAATAAAGGATTTTTCAATTAACTGCGATGTAGCTGTCCCATTGTATTCCACAGTACTATTCGGAGCAAAGGCATAGTTCAACCAGGTTGATCTACCATCTAAATCTACCTTATCTGAAATCTTGAGAGTTCCACCTGAATTGATGGTGAGCTTGCCTATTTTTCCATTAGCCTGCCCGTTCCCGGATGTTTCAAATTGTTTTATAGTGGCAACTTGCAAAACACCGTTTATTACTAACTCTGCTTTGGGGTTATCTGATTCTAAAATAACTGAATTACATACCGCATTAGTCACATTTACTGTAACCACTTTATTGCCAGGTATAACTACAATATCTCCTGAGCCCGGAATAGTGGTAGTTGCCCCCGTGCCAGGTGTCCAGGTAGCTGGATCTGACCAGTTACCATCTTTTTTTGCTGTAAAAGTTGCCGCTGAACCATATAGCGGTAATAGTAAGAGTAATAAAACTGGCACCAGTTTTACTAATGAAAAACCACTCCATCGATGCCGGAATTGAAGTATAATGGCAGCAAATCGTATAAACTTCACATTAATGATATTGATATATACTGGCATCATTTTACGAGTGATTTTATTACTGAAAATATGTTTTTAATTAAAAATTCTTTGAAAGTTGCAACATTAAAACTCACTTTAAATTATTAATTCAATATTCTATTTGATTATTCTAGCAAGTTTATAAGGAACTTTTAAGTAGTATACCATTGATTCAAGCGCATAAACATACATTTAGCAATATTTATTATTAAATATACTATATATATTAATGTTTTGTTATATGAGATGCCCCAATAGTGGAACAATACAATTTTTTTATTGTATTTAAATTTGAATTATTAACTAGACAGATAGAAGTATTTGACTTGTACATGCTTAATAGCATATAAAGCATCTGCAAGAATTGTTAAAACAAACGTGATTGATAACAATGAATAACTGAAGGACAGAAAAGATAATAACAGCCAAGGCAACTTTAAGCTTGCCCAAACTTACTTTTACATTAGCCCCACCTGATTACTATAAAAAAAGGCTTGCTGCAGGAACCTGCAGCAAGCCTTTTTTTATAGCTTTTATAACTTCTTTAACGCTTAATTAATTTACAGGCATAGGTTTCATTTGCAGTGCGTACGGTTAAAAAATAAACTCCACTTTGCAAGGAAGCACCTAAAGATATGCTGTGTAAAGCTTCTTGTGATAAGACTCTGTAAACCTCTTGGCCTATCTGGTTTATAATGATAATACTAGAAGGGGCGTTTGAAGGCAGCACCACCGTCAGTTCATCTGAAAACGGATTAGGATAGGCCCCTAACTGCCCTTCGCTTCTGATCTCCACCACCCGCACCGGTGAGTACGTCACCGTCCCGTCCAGGTCGTGCTGGGCAAGGCGGTAGTAGCGCGTGCCGCTTTTGTGGTAGTCCTCGTGCACAAAGGAGTAGGACTGGGCGCCATTCTTAGTGGCAGAGCCTTCCTGCACAAAACCCACCTGCCGGAACTCTTCGCCATCCTCTGACAGCTGCACCGCAAAACCTGCATTCACCCGCTCCCAGGCTGTCTGCCAAGTTAAAAGCGCGACGCTACCACGTGCCTCCGCCTTAAACCAAACAAGGTCTACGGGGAGGGGTGCTATCTTTTTTGCCAGTGTATATTTGGAGAATACACCACTATTCACATTCTGTACTGTTGTGGTACTTTGCTTTGTGAATTTAGGCCTTGTAAATTTCCCCGGTGACAGCTCCCTTACTAACACATAATCATCTATCGATGGCGGTATTTCCATGGATAAAAATGTAAAGTTCATTGTCAGACTTATGCCAGTTATGTCGCCTGCACTCACACGTTGCACGTCAAAATACCGGGGAACACTGTTATCCACTCCGTCAGTTAATGAAAATCCTGTTATTCGCTCAACCTTAATTGACCCCGGATCCACGGCATTACGGGAAATGTTAATTGCAATTCCTCCAAATCCTTGTGCACCGCTTGCCGGTATAGTACGTGTAGAAGCTATTCTGCCGTTGATATAAGAATCGTTCGTCTCCACTGTGATGAGCCTGGCTGTGCTTGAGAGCGTGATCAGATAATAGTTTGCTAAGGTTCCATTGCCTGTATTCAGTTTTCCATTGCTAAGGCTAAGGTCATTGTTCACTGTGATGTGATTGGTCATCAGCGCACTTTTAACAGGTGTTGTCGGAAGCGTTATGGTGAGGTTATGAAATGTAGTTTCGGCTGTACCACCAATGCCTACTTGTGAAATAGATGCTAAGCTGCCGGTAAGCTTAACAGTAGAGGTACCTGGCTCAAAGATATTGTTGTTAACCCAATTGCCCCCGATATTTATTTGTCCTAATACTCCTCCGTTAGCAGTACCGTTATTTGTAAAGTCTTTGGCAACATTTAAAGTACTTGAGTTCATATTTAGCTTTGCGCTGCTGCTTGCAACTACTCCATTTGTCACTGATCCTGCCACTGTCATATTACAAGTGTTTCCATTATACACCCCATTGCCAGAAACAGCCAGATTTCCTGTTACATTGTGTAATGGATTCGGAACAGCCGTAGGCAAATCTGGACTTGCATTAAAACTTGCTAAACCCGTTATGATAAAATCCTCAAGTACTGTTAAAGAGGGATTTAAGGCGTAAGTATGTGTATTTAACGTTATAGTGGTAATTAACTTTTTTACTCCCTGGCCACTTAGTATCAGGTTCCTATAGTTGAGCCAGGGTAATATTTTCTGTTCTGTTCCCGTTCCATTATACTCCACCTTGCTCCCAGCCAGAAAACTATAACCCACCCACCCACTGGGAGGAGCCTCAAAATTATATGCATCATATATTTTAAGATGCCCCTTTTCAGTTATCTGTAATTTAGGATTCTTATTTGTAGAGTTATCTGCTAACTGGTTAATGGTTGTCACCTGCAGGATGCCGCTAATGATAATGATGCCTCCGCCAGTGCTACCAGTGCCCCCAGTTTCTAAGTTTAGCGTAGCGCAGGCAGCGTTTTGCGTGGTTTCTAAAACCGTCACTGTAATGCCCCCTGGTATATTCACAATGTCTCCCGCACCTGGTATGGTTGTAGTGGCTCCTGCGCCAGGTGTCCAGGTTGTAGAGGCCGACCAGTTACCACTAATTCTAGCTGTAAACGTTGCTGCCGATGATACCAACGGACACAAACACAGTGTTGTGAAAATGAAAGCATTGAGGTAAAAATAAGCGGCGAAATTTTGCTTCATGTAGCTGTTTTAAATACTATTTTACCTTGAAAATAAATGATATATTATTGTATAAATACAAATATCAAACACCCTATTTGTAAGCTTTTTAATAAAATAAATAACTTATACAGGGGTATTGTATGTTATCAACTACAACAAATACTTTCACGTGTAGCCTAAAGAAGAAAAGTACTTATATCTATATATAAATATACATTTTCATTAAATAATATACTAATGAAGAAGTGCGATTGTTAAAATAGTACTATGCTATAAAAAATATGGATGTTATAACAATTGAAATCTTTGCTACGCAGAAAGCTCGACTGTCAGCATGTTGATGGGATTAGCTTTTACGGGCTACAAAATAAGGCCTGTCTTCGTTAGGTTGCACGAAGAGCTCCTGTGAGTCAAGGTCGAGGGCGACCAGGTTACCATAGGCGGCGTTACGATAATATACACAACCAGCATCAAGGTTTATTTTGGCGTCTTTGTGTCCTGTTGATTTTTTTATACTATGAAGAGCTGTAGGTGTGTGCCCGTGCAGCAGGCGCTTATTATCCAGCAGGTCCCAGTCTACTTTGTAATTCCGGATGTTCATCATGGCATCCGTGTCTTTGAAGATATCTGACTGGTTAAAGTCAAAACCGGCATGCACCAGGTAAAAGTCAGGGATATTAAAGTAATAGGGGAGTTGTTTAATAAAATGCACATACTTTTTAGGTACATGCTCAAAATCAGTGATATCGAAGCTCTGTAATACAAGTTCTTTTTCGGGCGAGGTTAGACTCAGCGCCTTTTCTCCTTTTTGAGAGGCCTTTAAAAGCATTTGATCGTGATTACCGCGCAGGCAATGAACCTGATACTGTTGTTTTTGCAAATGCAGTATAAAATCAATAACGCCTTTACTATCTGGTCCTTTGTTTACCAGGTCGCCTAAGATGTAAAGTTCATCTGTTTTTTTAAGTTTAAGCTGCTCATGCACGAGTGCTTTTAATGTTCTATGACAACCGTGTATATCAGTCAGGGCGTATCTGGCCATTCAGTTTAAAGTTGCGGAAAGCAAATATATAAGAAAGCACCTGTTTTGCAGGTGCTTTCTTATATATAGACATCAGGTATTACTTAGTTATACTTATTGTTATCTATTTCTGTCTTATCCGTATTACGGTTCGGATTATTGGTTTTTACGTTCGCAGCCGGATCATTCGGCCCCTCTGTATACTTCTTCTTTAGCTCTTTGTGTTCAGCACGTGTCTGGTTAGGATCAACTGGCTTACCGCCGGCAGCTTTATCCTGGCCCTGACCTGCAGGCTTTCCTTTGTTTTCTGAGCTTGGTTGTGTGTGCTTATATGATGGCATAATGTCCTCCTTTGTTAAATTAAAAATTGTTTCGCCTTTTATTAAGGCTGATCCTATACTTAGGTGCCGCGGCCTTCCTCCTCGGTACGCATGTTGTCTGGTGGAGGAGTGCCGTCGTCAGCATAATCATTTACACCTGTAGCAGATGGTCCTTCAGATGCTGTATCGCTACCGAAGCCCTCTTTCCCGTCACGGTTGCCAAAGCCACCGCGCTGGTGTTCGTTTTTAGGCGGATCTGCTCCGGGCACTATATGGCCCGCTCTCATTTCCTCCTCACTGGTATCATCTTCTATTACTCTTATTGGCCGCTGGTTAGGCCCCTGGCCCCGCAGCTGGCTTTTTTTATCTTTATCTTCAGCCATAATTTATGCTTTTCTTTAGTTAAAACGCCTCTGAAATTCCAGCGCCTTCAATAGTGTTTTACTCGATTTATATCGCTTAGGTTCGGAACAATGTCAGCTTACCACCATTTCTCCACCGTTCACATGAATCATTTGACCGGTAATAAAAGAGGCATCATCCGAGGCCAAAAAGACATAGGCCGGGCCTACTTCTGAGGGTTGGCCGGCACGCTTTAGCAAGGTGTTCTGGCCAAATTTGCTTACATGTTCTGCATCGAAAGAGGCTGGGATAAGAGGCGTCCAGATAGGGCCCGGCGCAACACCGTTCACTCGGATCTTATCATCTGCCACCATTTGGGCCAGGCTACGGGTAAAGGATACAATGGCCCCTTTAGTAGAAGAATAGTCCAGCAGCAGTTTGTTGCCATGGTAAGCAGTAACAGAAGCGGTATTTATGATACTGCTTCCTTCTTTCATGTGGCTAAGGGCAGCTTTCATCAGGTAAAACATAGAGAAGATATTTGTCTCGAACGTACGCTTCAGTTGCTCAGCCGAAATGTCTTTGGGGTCCTTTTGTTCGTGCTGCTCACCCGCATTATTAACGAGAATATCTAATTTGCCCAGGTCACTCACAACCTTTTCCACCGCATCCCTGCAAAACTGCTCATCAGCAACGTCTCCGGATATTAAAATACATTTACTGCCCTCTTTTTCTACCATCTCTTTGGTGTTCCTGGCATCTTTATCTTCATCAAGGTACACGATGGCTACATCCGCTCCTTCACGGGCAAAATAAACTGCCACTGATCGGCCAATACCACTATCACCCCCGGTAATAAGCGCCACTTTACCTTTCAGTTTATCGCTTCCTTTATAAGTTTTGCGTATTACCTCCGGTTCTGGCCGCATCTCATGCTGTTTTCCAGGTTGATCATCCTGAACCTGTGGGGGAAAAGATTTCGGTTTATTTTCCATAGTTTTCATAGCTTTATGTTAGAACTCCATTTTTAAGAAGATTTTACACTATACGCCTTCAGTTAAGGGCATGTTGCTGGGCTACAGAAGCATAGCTACACAAACGCTGTTACAGAGACCATCATGTGGAAAGAAGAAAATAATAAACTTAAGCGCAGCCTTGTTTTCAAAGACTTTAAACAGGCAATGACTTTTATGAACCAGGTGGCCCAAGCGGCTGAAGAAGCTGATCACCACCCCTGGTGGAGCAATGTGTATAATAAAGTGGAAATAGAACTTACCACGCACGATGCAGGTAACACTGTTACAGAAAAAGATAAGAAGCTGGCTGCAAAGATTGATGAGATCTATGATCAATTAACCCGCTCGTACAGCAGGTAGGTCTCTGCTTTTATGCCTTTTTGCCTTACCTTTGACCCATGCAGGAACAGGAAAAAACAAATTTGTATTTAGTACCGACCCCTATTGGCAACCTGGAGGATATAACCCTCCGTGCAATTCGTGTGCTGAAGGAGGTAGATGTTATACTTGCCGAAGATACCCGCACCAGCGGAAAACTGCTGCAACATTTTGGCATTGAGAAGCGGATGCATAGCCATCATCTGCACAACGAACATAAAGCTACCGCGCATCTCGTTGACAGGATGAAAGAGGGCGAGGTTATGGCCCTGATCTCCGACGCTGGCACGCCCGGTATCTCAGACCCGGGCTTTTTCCTGGTGCGTGAGTGCCTGAAGAATGATCTTAAAATTGAATGTTTACCCGGAGCCACTGCTTTTGTTCCTGCTTTGGTTAAATCCGGATTCAGCACCGATCGTTTTACGTTTGAAGGTTTTCTGCCAGTCAAAAAAGGTCGCCAGACCCGCCTCATAAGCTTAGCAGAAGAGGAGCGGACCATGATATTCTATGAGTCGCCTCACCGCCTGCTAAAAACGCTGACCCAGTTCAAAGAATATTTTGGGGAAGAGCGTCAGGCCTCTGTTTCACGTGAAATCTCAAAGATGTTTGAAGAAACGATAAACGGCACCCTAGACGAACTGATCAATATTTTTACTACAAAGGCTATCAAAGGCGAATTTGTAGTAGTGGTAGCAGGAGCTAAAGCTTAATGCCTGAATCAGATTTTTATGAAGAAGTATTTTAAAACACTCCTATTTACATTTGTCCTCTGCTTCTATGCATTGCAAGGGCAGGCGCAGTTTGAAGGTTACCAGCTTTCCCCTGCTGCCAAAATAAGCCTGATCACCTGCTCAAGCGGGAACGATCTGTATGCTGTATTCGGGCATAGCGCTGTAAGGGTACAGGATCCTGCCAGCGGTATGGATATTATTTTCAACTACGGCACGTTCGATTTTAATGAGCCTAACTTTTACCTCAAGTTTGCCAGGGGCAAGCTAAACTACAAGCTGTCGGTGGCTTACTTTTCTGACTTTTTGTACAGCTACACCATGGATAATCGTTCTGTGTATGAACAGGTGCTAAACCTGACGCCGGAGCAAAGGCAAAAGTACTGGAACTTCCTGACAAACAACTACCTGCCGGAAAACCGGTTCTACCTCTACGACTTCTTTTTTGATAACTGTGCTACCCGCATCCGGGATGGTTTGGAGGCTACTTTCCCCAATAACCAGATCAAGTTCAACATCAGCCAGTTCGATAAAGACTATACTTTCAGAAACCTGATCGACTTGTACCTGCCGCCACAACCCTGGGGAGACTTTGGCATAGACCTGGCTTTAGGTGCTAAAATTGACCGGGAGGCGACACCTTATGAATACATGTTCCTGCCGGACTACTTATCCAAAGGTTTTGCGAACGCAACCATAGAGCAGAATGGGCAGTCAGTGCCACTAACCAATTTACCGCAGGCAGTTTACCTTCAGGATACGTCCAGGCTACCTGAAACGCCACTGTTTACTCCTTTCCTGCTTTGTTGGGTACTACTGGTGCTGGTGCTTGCATTTACAGCATATGACTTCATGAATCGCCGACGCAGCCGTGGGTTGGATTTTACCTTATTTCTGGTTACAGGCTTTTTAGGACTCATGTTCCTACTGCTTTGGTTTGCGACAGACCATCAGGCTACGGCTAATAACTATAACCTGATGTGGGGAATACCGACTCACCTTATAGCGGCTTTTTACATTGGGCGCCGGGAAATGCCTAAGTGGATGGGGACCTATTTGCTGATCACTGCTATCATAGCGGCATTACTCGTAGTTGCCTGGCCGTGGTGGCCCCAGGAGTTCAATATGGCCTTTCTTCCCATTGTGCTGTCTTTAGGAGTAAGAGCTGCGTATAATGTATGGTTTTTAAGGAAAGTCGAAGTAACAGTAACCAAAGCCAAAGTAAAAGAAACCATATGAACCTGCAGCAACTGAGCCAAAACCTAAACGTTCTTGTCCGTAGCGTCGGAGCCTTTATTTTACATGAAGGCGAGAACTTTGATCGCTCAAAAACAGAACATAAAGGTTTTAACGATCTAGTATCTTATGTAGACAAACAAGCAGAAGAGCAGCTTGTGGAAGGGCTGCGGAAGATATTACCAGAAGCAGGCTTTATAACAGAAGAGAATACAGCTACTAACCGGGGAGAAAGATATAACTGGGTAATTGATCCGCTGGATGGCACCACCAATTTTATTCACGGCCTGCCAGCATACACAGTTAGTGTTGGTCTGATGGACGGGGATGAAGTGGTAGTAGGGGTGGTGCATGACCCTAACCGTGACGAATGCTTTTCTGCACATAAAGGGGGAGGAGCTTTTTGTAATGATAACCCCATCAAGGTTTCAGATGCACCCGCTTTAAAGGACTCACTTATAGCAACCGGTTTTCCTTATTATGATTTTAATCTGACGCAGCAATACCTGCAGGTACTGGGAGGCTTCATGAGTAAGTCGCATGGTATCCGCCGCATAGGGTCAGCTGCCTTAGATCTGGTTTATGTAGCAATTGGCAGGTTTGAAGGCTTTTTTGAGTATAATCTCAATGCCTGGGATGTAGCAGGCGGGGCCATTATTGTACAGGAGGCTGGTGGCAAAGTAAGTAAGTTTACTGAAGGTGGGGATTATATCTTCGGGCGAGAAATTGTAGCCAGCAACACTTCCATACATTCCGAAATGCTGGAGACTATTGCTGAACATTGGAAACAGCCCGGCAACTAAACTTTTTATACTTTTGCATGGTTGATAAGAGCGTATGATACAGGAACTCATTATACTGGTAATCTTTCTGGCAGCAGCTTTCTATATGGCCCGGATGCTGTACCGTAGCTTCTCCGCAAAAAGCGGTTGTGCCAAAGGCTGTGGTGGCGCCTGCTCTACCATCGACTTCAAAAAAATACAGAAAGACCTGGACCAGCAACAGGCAACCCTCAAGAATTAATTAACACTTATTCTTTCCTCAACGTCAATTTATCTTTCTCCTTTTGTATCCAAACTCTGTTTTTGCGTATAGTTCAGTACTCGACAATTGGAACAATAAACACTAGTTGATATGCAAGACAAAGTTGAAGAAAGATCTTTGATAAACGTACTGAACCGACTCCGCAAAGACGGCTTCAAGTATGATTTCAAAATATCTGATAATGGAAATTTATGCACAATGGAGGAAAAGGATACTTTTACTCCTGAAAAAGTGCGTATCGTGGATTTTTACCGCTTCGAAGGTGAAAGCGACCCAAGTGATATGTCGATTCTATATGCGCTTGAGACTACAACCGGACTCAAAGGAACCATCTCCAACTCGTACGGCCCTTATGCTGATGAACGCGTTGATAACTTCCTGAAGCAGGTAGAAGACTTAGGAAAAAATCTTGACAAAAAAGACAAGTAACATCAAGGGCCGACTACTATGTCGGCCCTTGATGTTACTGCTGTTAAAAGTTTTACCGGCCATTGCCTCCCAGGCCCTGGCCATTTTTTATAGAGGTAGTTATCGTCTGTAGCTCCTCGCTTAATTTTTCTCCTCCTTTTATACCGAAATCCAATGTGCGGATCGGGAATGGGATAAGAATATCGTTCGCATCGAAAGCTTTCTTTATCCGGATGATAGCATCGCTTTTAGCTCCTACATAATCAACCTGCCGGCTGTAACTCACCCAGAAGCGTGCTTTAAAGTTAATGGAGCTATCCCCGAAGGCATCATACATTACTTCAATGTCACGTGTCTTCACACGGTTTTTTACGTCTTCCAGCGCCTCAATCACAACTTTCTGTACCTGTTCCAGATCCTCGGCGTAAGAGATGCCCACTTCAACATCAACGCGACGAATGCCATGGATAGAGAAGTTGGTAAGCGGGTTTTCGAAAACCATTTTGTTTGGCAGCTTTACCAGTTCGCCGGTTGGTTTACGAATGTCCACAGTACGTAGTGTAATGCGTTCAATTACACCAAAGTAATCATTGGTTTCGATCATATCGCCAACACCAAATGGTTTTTGAACTGCTATGATCACACCAGATATAAAGTTGGCTGCAATATCCTGAAAGGCAAAACCCAAAGCCAAACCGATGATACCGACACCGGCTAACAGAGAAACAACAACTTTATCGAGCTGCAGCACACTGAGCACGAAAAAGAAACCAACCAGGAGCAGCACGAGGTAGGTAATAGTGGATACCAGGTTGTTGATGGCAGCACTATGCGAGAAACGGCCAATTACACGGTCTAATGCATTCTGAATTACTTTTGCCAGCCAAAACGTAATAATCAAAAGTATAAGGGCTACCAATAGGTTTGGAAGCATCAGAATGATCTGATCCCCCCACGACTCCAGTTTGCGTAAGAGCAGCTCCAGAGAATTGTTGATGTCTTTCATATATGTTTCCAAATTTATCTTATCAAGTTAGGCCCAAACTTTTGTTCCTTCAGTACAGTTCCGGCACATTTCAATATTTGCACGGGAGCCTAACAATGCCTGTCGAAACTGATTATACTTTTCTCCTTGCCACACTTCGGCAAAGCTGTTTCCCTTGAGGTCGCCTAACCTATACTCTGCGTCTTTGTCAAAGCAGCAGGGCACTACCAGCCCATCCCAGGTAATAACGCAGGAGTGCCACATTTTCCAGCAATGATTGAGCAGCTTGTTTTTAATAGCAAAACTACCATCACCATTGTTTTTATACCTTGAGTAATAATCTATGGTAGGTATGAGCGGAGAACCGTTCGCGTAATCATAGATCTGGGCTGTTTTAAACACTACTTCATCCACGCCTAACTCATTTGCCAACTCTTGTACGTCCTGTAGCTGATGCTCGTTAGGCTTCACAACCAGAAACTGAAACATGATGTGTGGTGTTTTCGATTTCAGCTCTTTTTTCCACTTCACAACGTTTCGTGTCCCCTCCAGCACCTTGTCAAGCTTGCCTCCCACACGATAGGCGGCATAGGTCTCCTGGGTGGTTCCGTCAATAGATACGATCAGGCGATCTAACCCGGATTCAACTGTTTTGCGGGCCATCTCATCGTTCAGGTAATGAGCGTTAGTGGAGGTGGCAGTATAAATGCCTTTATCTGACGCATACTTTACCAACCCTAGAAAATTCTTATGCAAATAAGGCTCCCCCTGAAAATAGAAAATGAGGTACAGCAGGCGCTTGTGCAGTTGGTCAATGGTCTGGATGAACAGATCATCCTGCAGCATACCGGTAGGCCGTGTAAACGATCGCAGGCCGCTGGGGCACTCCGGGCAACGCAGGTTACAGGATGTAGTCGGCTCGAGTGATATGCTAAGCGGCTGCCCCCAATGGGTTGCCTTACCTGTAACTTTAGAAACTATATAACTACCTACCACCTGCAGCGCATTTAACGCACGTAGCGGAGTAAGTTTTGATAAAAAATTTAACCCATCGGTTAATTGAAGCTTCATGTAGTATGGAGGCTAAAGGGGCAGTTCAGGAAGAAGCAGTACAGCTTCTCTGGTTAAATAAAAGGGGCAGCCTTAAAGGCTGCCCCACTAAATTATACTTTCTGATGCGAAAGACCAAAAATCAGGCTTTATTAGTACCTAAAAAGGGCTTTAACATTTGCACGTCCATCAGTTACTTCGTTCATACCTCCGTAGCTGCTCACAAAAACCTTTCCGCCCTGGGCCAGCGTTTTAGTAGCTGCCAGGTTTATAAGGTCATGATCGCCACGCTGGTAGTTATCGTGTATTTCGGCAGTGGCACTTTTAGCGTCATAGCTTCCCCAAACCGGTTCGCTGGGGGCAATAAATAATGTATCGATGCGTCCGTGTACGGCTTCTGCTGCCACTGTTGCAATATCTTCAGATGTTACACCGGTGCCTGCCACGTTCTGGTAACGGTTAAGCGAATCGGTATGGTTCTGCTGCATCATAGGCTTTACTACACGCAGCGCCTTCTCATGCAGGTTGTTTATGTTAGAGATATCCGCATTTTCGTTTACATTGATGTTGTCTGGGGCAATGTTCTTATACTTGCTGATGTTGCGGTAGATGCCGCAATAGTGATCTACACCTGCCAGCACTAGTGGCTCTGATTCGTTGTGCAGTATCTGTTGCAAGCTATTGTCTATCTCCAGCATAAATTCACGAACACGCTCATGTTCCTCATCGCCTTTAGTGGAGCCGGGGCCATGCACTATGTTAGAGCCGTTTACGGTTGTAGTGGAGTTTGTAAAATCCTGGTCGTTACCTTTTATATCAAACTTCAGGGCCTTGTTCATAGTTTCCGGCACAAAAGAGCTGATATCAATCGGCCTGATCTTTTCAAGGGTCGCCTCAAAGAAACCGATCTTCTCGCGGTACAGACAAAGTATAAAAAAGCGTCCGTTCTGGCTGAGAATAGGCAGCATCGGAGTAAAGTAAAAGTGATCTAGCACATAAACCACGTCTGGCATTTCAACCGGAACAGTGTAATGTGTAGAGAAACCTTTTGTGATAAAGACTGCAAGTCCTTCTGCCTGGTGCCGCCAGAAGTTGTTGTCATTCAGCAGCGCCTCCGCCGGCTTCATATATTCCTCAATTTCAGCTTCCGGAACATCGTGCCTTGCTAACAGTGCCTTTGCTTCTTTTATCTTATTCTTAAATAAGATGTGATCCTGGCCATTCAGGGTTTCTTTACCAGAGCGGTGAGTAGGGATGTAGATAGAAATGCACAGCGCATTCTTTGTATTATTCTGTACATTAAGCAGCTTCTCAATGTCATTCTTGTTGATCAATGCCATATGTTTGTTTTGTTTAGTATAAGATCTGAAATGAATTCCTTTTTCCTGTTTTATAGCAGTAAAGGGTAGAAATTAAGTACGCATCTATAGTATGAACGGTTATTAAAGCGCAAAAGATAACCTTTCGTGTGAATGGCCTAAACAAAAAACCTCCTGGCACTAAATTGTGCCAGGAGGTTGAGAGACAAACTCCCTTTTTTTTTAAATATTATACTGCTTCAATTTACCCAAACAGGCTACTAAATACATCCTCTAACCTGCCAAACGCATGCACCTGGATAGCGAATTTACTAAGGTCCAGCCCCTTTTTGTTATACTTGGAAATATAGATGTCTTTAAAACCCAGCTTTTCGGCCTCACTTATTCTGTTCTCAACACGATTAACGGCACGTATCTCACCACCCAGACCTACTTCGGCTGCGAAACAGGTTGTACTTGGTATGGCCATATCTTCAAAAGACGACAGAATGGAGGCACAAACAGCAAGATCAAGCGCCGGATCCTCTACTTTCAGACCTCCGGCAATGTTCAGGAACACATCCTGGGAGCCTAACCTATACCCTCCGCGCTTCTCCAGCACAGCCAGCAGCATGTTCAGGCGCTTGGCATCAAAACCGGTACTGGCACGTTGTGGCGTACCATATGTTGCCGGGCTCACAAGGCTCTGCACCTCTATCAGCAAAGGCCTGTTACCCTCCAGCGTAGCACCGATAGAAATCCCACTAAAGGCATCTTCACGTTGCGTGATCAATATTTCAGACGGGTTGCTCACCTCGCGCAGGCCGGAGCCCAGCATCTCATAAATACCCAACTCAGAAGTAGAGCCAAAGCGGTTTTTGGTGGTGCGCAGAATCCGGTATGTCATGTGGCGGTCTCCTTCAAATGTAAGCACGGTATCTACCATGTGCTCCAGTATCTTTGGCCCTGCCAGGTTCCCCTCTTTGGTAATATGGCCAATCAGAAATACCGGCGTACCACTTTCTTTGGCAAACTTCAGTAGCTCAGCCGTACACTCCCGCACCTGGCTCACACTACCTGCACCAGCCTCAATAAAAGAGGAGTGGAGGGTTTGGATAGAGTCTATCACCAATACCTGTGGCCTTAGCTGCTCTATTTGTTTAAAGATGTTCTGTGTACCGGTTTCAGTAAGTATAAAACAGTCAGACGTTTGCGCTGCAAGGCGTTCCGCACGCATTTTTATCTGCTGCTCGCTTTCTTCCCCGCTCACATATAAAATGCGTAACCCGGACAGGCTTAGTGCTATCTGCAGCATAAGTGTAGACTTACCAATGCCGGGCTCACCACCTATCAATACCATAGAACCGGGCACGATACCTCCTCCTAACACACGATTCAACTCCTGGTCCTGGGTAATAATTCGCTGCTGCTCCTGATAGCTTATATCCGCAATAGGTTTAGGCTTGTTGGATACTTGTGCTGAACTACTTCCTACTTTCCAGGCACTGGTGGGGGTTACTTCCTCCCGCTGTACCACTTCTTCTACATAAGTATTCCACTCTCCGCAGGCCGGACACTTACCAATCCATTTTGCTGATTGTGCGCCGCAATTCTGGCAGAAATATGATGTTTTTATCTTGGCCATTAATGGTTCTTAAGCAAATTAGTTATTGAATTCTGCATCTCTTGTTTTCGGCTAAACAGCTGCAGGTATGGGTTCCTGTTTAAAGTATACTTTAAAGGTTGTTCCTTCGTCAAGCTGGCTCTCTACTTCAATGCGGCCCCCGTTGTTCTCAATGATACGCTTGACAATGTAAAGCCCGATGCCAGTGCCCTCCACGTGGCTGTGCAGGCGCTTGAACATAGTGAACAGCTTGTGCTGCTGGTTTTTTTTGATGCCTAATCCGTTGTCCTGCACCTCCATCACTACATACTCATCTTCCTGATATGTTCTTACTGATACATGCGGTTTTCGGTCAGGAGACCTATACTTGATGGCATTCGAAATTAAATTGTAGATGATACTGCGGAGGTTTTTACGCGCATAAAGGATATTCTGCACCTGCAGGTTGGTGGTAACTGTGGCGCCTGATTTTTCCAGTATCCCTTGTATATCCTGCTTAATGTCCTGCAGCACATCTGCAAACTCCAGTGGCTCCACCTGCGACTGCAGCTCTTTCTGCACTTTGGTGATCTCGGCCAGATCTGCGATAGTGCCTTTCAGCTTATTTACCGCATTCTGCATCATATCCAGTATCTGCATGTCTTCAGGGTTTAGATTACCCTGCAGTACATTCCGCAGCAGCTCTGCCAAACCTTCCATGTTTGCGATCGGTGATTTGAGATCGTGCGAAGCAGTGTACACAAAGTTGTCGAGGTCGTTGTTGATGCGCAGCAGCTCATCGTTTTTATCAACCAATTCGTCATTTTTGGATAGCAGCTCTTTCCGGGCCTCTACCAGTTCCGTCACCTCCACGGCAAATACAAGTACAGCCTCAACATGGCTTTTGCTATCTATAAGGGGCTGGTACACCACATTAAAGTACCCATGCACTTGCTCACTATCGGATTTACGCTCTACTATAGCCGGTACCTCTTTCCCTACAAACGGTATACCCGTTTCAAATACCTGCTCTATTCTGTTAAAGAACCCATCCCGCTCCACCTCAGTGTGTGCCTCATACATTGTTCTACCCACCAAAGTGCGGTTGCCATACAACTTGCGGTATTCCGGGTTGGCTAACACATACTGGAAATCAGGGGCACGCACCAACCCGACAAGGGCAGGCACTTCCAGGAATAGCTTCTGCAGCAACTCAGCATTCTGCTTTACCTTTCGCTCAGCCATTTTCATTTCCGTGATGTCGATAATAGACCCGATATAGCCCAGAAACTTGTGGTTGATGCCAAAACGCGGGGTTCCGGAGTTTACCACCCAGCGCATTTCACCATCATGCCGCCTCATCCTGAATTCAACCCGGAACGGGGCTGTTCTATCAGTAGAGCGCTGGTAAACTTCCAGGAAATTTTCTACATCCCCAGCCTCTATTACTTTTTGCCATCCTTCTGTGATACTCTCATCGAAGGGCTGGCCTGTAAAATCTTCCCATTGCTGGTTCACAAACACACACTGCCCCCACACATCTGTTACCCAAATCATTACAGGTGCATTGTCGGCCATGTTCCTGAACCGCGCTTCTCCTTCAATAATTGACTGCTGTGCTCGTTTTTCGTCTGTAATGTCACGTACCTCAATGATCGCATATGTTTCGCTGCTGCTTTCTGAGATAGGCTGCACCGCGCAGGACACATCAAAGAAACTGCCATCTTTACGAATGAACACATCCTCATAAGAGCGCATCGGGTCTTTAACTGCCACGGCATTGCGAATCAAACACTCATTAGCCGGAAAAGGAGTGCCATCCGGGTGCATGTAATGGATCAATTCGTGCAAGGTTCTCTCCTTTACTTCCTCAAAAGTATAACCTGTCATCTCTTCGGCAGCCGGATTCATAAAGGTGCAGTAACCATTGGCATCAATTATAAACAGCGCCGCCGTGGCATTATCAGTAATAGTTTGCTTTAATCTGTTTGAGCGCCTTGTATTGGACAAAGACCAGATAATGAAGAACATCAGCAGACCGATTATAAAGCCCCCCAATAGTATGAAATAGGGCAATTCTGTGTCTGCTGACCTGCCGAACGCTGGCTTGGCGGTTATATACAAGCGCCATGTATGGTTACCTATGCTGATGGTACCTATCTTGCTGTACCTCCTGTCGCTCTTGGTATGGAAATAGAGGATTGAATCGGAGCTGTAGAGCAACGACTCTTTGTCCATTGAGGTGCCATCATAAACCTCCACATCAATATCCCCGAAACTTTGCCCCAATACAGACTTCATCAGGTCTTTTGCCCTGAAAGGGCTATAGACAAAACCTTTAATAAGTTTCTGCCGCTCCTGAATGCTCTCCGGGTCTGCATTGTGTTTGTAAATAGGAAGATATATCAGGAATCCGGCCTGTTCATCCTTACCTGTTTCCTGCACCAGTCGCACCTTACCCGATAGGGCGGGCTGTTTTGTGTCTCGGGCGATCCTCATGGCTGACTGCCGTATCGGTTCGCTAAACATATCAAAACCAAAGGCTCGCAGGTTCCTGTCAGAGAATGGCTCTAAATAAATGATGGAGGTATAAACAGGCCGATCTCCCCTGGGGTATACCTGGTAAGATCTGTAGCCTTCGCGCCGAATCTTTTGCTCATGCGCTTCGAGTTCTTCCGGTCTTATAAAATGAGCATATCCAAACCCCTGTATACCAGGGTAGTTCTGCTCCAGGTGCAGCGTTTGGTAGTACTCGTGCCAGGCACTGCGCTCCACGGTATCGGATGCAATGAACAAAGCCTTGGCTCCGATCAGGATCTGGATATAATCCTGCATGCGCTTATCAATCGCTTCAGTAGCCTGGTCTGCTCTTAAAGTGAAGAGTTTTTCGCTCCGCTCCTCTGCCTTTCTCTTGGTTTCCGAATAAATAAAAAGCGTAAGAAGAAATATGAGCAGGAAAGAAAAGATTGCAATAAAATAGTCTCTGATGAACAGCTTGAGCCTTGTGAGCTTCATATTTTTTTTAGCATTTAAGGTCCACTGCAACGTGTATCCCACTGCCTTTTAAAGATGACCAGAAAATGCACTTTGGTGTAGTCAAATATACAAATAAAGTAAGTAACCGGCAAGTATAAACAGGACGCAGAGACTGTTTATATACACAGGAATAAAACAAATGGGAATTTATGGCATCTTGATTTTATACTACAAAAAACGTACTTTTCTTAAGTTAAGTGACGTAGTTCAAAATTAACCCGAACCGCCCCATGAAAAAGATGCAGCAATGGTTTGACGATTATGGCCAGAGCCATCAGAACCATACAAACAAAATAATACACTGGATCTGTGTACCTCTGATATTTTTCAGTATTATCGGCCTTTTGGCCAGTATCCCCAGCGGTGCGCTAAAGGAGCTGTTTCCACCGCAAGTCCAGCCTTTTGTTCATTTCGGAACAGTGGTTGTTTTGCTTGGCTTGCTTTTTTACCTGCGGCTGTCGTTCACAATGTTTCTGGGCATGGCCTTAGTGTGTGCCTTTATGCTGTGGGCAGTTTATGCCGTAGATGTATATACTAGCGCCCCACTCTGGCTTGTAAGCCTCACTGTTTTTATACTTGCCTGGATAGGCCAGTTTTACGGGCATAAGGTAGAAGGCAAAAAACCATCGTTTCTGAAAGACCTTCAGTTTCTGCTGATAGGGCCGGCATGGCTGCTTGGCTTTATTTATCGGAAATTAGGTATCCCGTATTAACTTTGCAGCATAAATACTTGCCTTATGCTGGAGATCATCAAAATTTTACTTTTAGCTTTCTTTGCTGTTGCGGTGCTTTTGCCTGTTATACGCTACATGCTCCGCACACTGTCGCCGGCACGTGGCCTTACTCCACTTACAGCAGATGAGGTTAAATATATACAGCGGCAGGAAGTAAAACTGACAATACTTTATTTCTTTTTTGCCTGTGTACTAGCTGTATTCAGCGCAGGTGTGCTGGCAATGATTTCCAGCATCATTCATGCGTCGAATGCGCATTTGTTTGTACTAACCCCAAATTTCAGGGCACTTTTTGCACCCGGACTGCTGCTGGGCCTTACATTAGCGGCTATTCCGTTGCGGCTGGTACAGAGCACGCTGCTCAGCCATGATTTTGATCTCTATAAAAATTATATGCAGCACGTAGAAGGGGAGCGGTCCACCAGGAAATATGGTATCGTACTAATCCTGATGCTGGTGATCTCCGGTTTGGTTTCCTGGTATGCTATGCGCTGGCATGTTGCCATAGACTCAGAAAAGCTTGAGATCACGAATCTTTTACAGGAACAGCGCACTTACCTGATGCAGGACATCCAAAATATACATTACCTTGGTGCAGAAGGAGAGTACTTAATCTCTTTTAACGACGAAACCACGATCAATACAGCCTACTTAAAGCCGGTACAACTTGAGATGATTGCATTACTGGCAGCACGTTCCGGAAAGAGGGTAATCAGGTAAGTAAACGTAGCTTTTACAAACCTTGCGCGCCTGCTTTAGTAATACCTAAAGCTAGCATCCCGAAAAAATAATTTTGTATTTTTGCCACAAACAAGATCTTTTAATCCAAACATAAAACTAGATGCAAGTTCGCGTAGAGAAAGATACCATGGGACCTGTAGAGGTACCTGCAGACAAATACTGGGGCGCCCAGACACAGCGCTCAAAAGAGAACTTTACGATTGGTGGCCAGCGTATGCCGCAGGAGGTAATTGAGGCCTTTGCCATACTTAAGAAATCTGCGGCGCAGGCTAATGCTGAGTTAGGTGTGCTGTCGCAGGACAAAGCAGAGATCATCTCTAAAGTATGCGACGAGATACTGGAAGGAAAGCTGAACGACCAGTTCCCGCTGGTAGTATGGCAGACAGGTTCTGGCACGCAGTCTAACATGAACGTGAACGAGGTAGTAGCTAACCGTGCACATGTACTGCTTGGCGGCGACCTGATGGATGAGAAAAAGAAGATCCACCCAAATGACGATGTAAACAAATCGCAATCGTCTAACGATACGTTCCCGACAGCTATGCACATTGCCGCTTACAAGAAAGTGGTGGAGCACACGCTGCCAATGGTAAAAAAACTGCACGATACGCTGAAGGCGAAGTCGGAGGAGTTTATGGATGTAGTGAAGATCGGACGTACGCACCTGATGGACGCTACACCGCTGACACTAGGCCAGGAGCTTTCCGGTTACGTGAAGCAGCTGGAGTATGGCATGAAGGCACTAGAGAACACACTTGATCACCTGAAAGACCTTGCGCTAGGTGGTTCTGCAGTTGGTACAGGCCTAAACACGCCTGCTGGATACGATGTGCTGGTAGCTAAAAAGATCTCTCAGTATGCTGGTCATGAGTTCCGTACGGCTCCTAATAAATTTGAAGCGCTTGCCGCACACGATGCCATGGTAGAGACTTCTGGCGCCTTAAAGCAGCTAGCAGTTAGCCTGATGAAGATTGCCAATGATATTCGATTGCTGGCTTCCGGTCCGCGTTCCGGTATCGCTGAGATCATGATCCCGGAGAACGAGCCGGGTTCTTCCATCATGCCGGGTAAAGTAAACCCAACACAAGCCGAGGCTATGACCATGGTTTGCGCACAGGTAGTTGGTAACGATGTAGCGATCTCTGTAGGAGGCATGAACGGCCATTTCGAGCTGAACGTGTTTAAGCCGGTGATGATCTACAACCTGCTGATGAGTGCTCAGCTGATCGGCGACGCCTGCGACTCTTTTGATAAGCACTGCGCCGTTGGTATTGAGCCAAACAGAGAGCGTATCAAGCACAACCTGGAGAACTCGCTAATGCTGGTAACTGCGCTTAACCCACACATTGGTTACGACAACGCCGCCAAAATCGCGAAGAAGGCTCACAAAGAAGGTACTACGCTTCGTCAGGCAGCCATCGAACTTGGCCTGCTAACCAACGAGCAGTACGACGAGTGGGTGAAGCCAGAAGATATGATCGGCAGCTTGAAATAGTAACTTTATACTTTAATAGAAAAAGGAAAAGCAGCTCCGCAAGGGGCTGCTTTTTTGTTTACTTATTTCTAGGTGCCTTGCTTGCCTTTGTTGTTTTCTTGTACATAACCTGGCTCTCCAGCCAATCTCCTATGGATTTCAAAGCTTCAGGAGCAAAGGTTTCTTCTAAAATATAGGGTTCATCATATGTGCCTGTGACAGAAGTTTGCATAAAGTGATTCATCTTCGGAAGTATAATTTCTGTAAAGTTATTATTGCCTCCTGCAAGCAATCCTTTTTTAATGGCTGAAAAATTTGATTCTGCAGGCGCTTGAGAATCCTTAGCTCCACTTATGGCTAAAACAGGAACCTTAATATTTCTCAGGTAAGGCTTCGGATCAAAATGTAGGTGGTGGAAGTGCCATGGATTCAGATACGGAGCAACGTAGATGTCGCTGTAATCAGCATCAGAACCCGTCTCCTCTTTAAACCATTTGTTAAAGTTAACTCTTGAAGTAGCACTATCAGGAGCTGCAGCAATTATTTCATATGCCTTATCTTGAAACTTTACATCCTGGTTACTCTCTATCTTCTCTTCTGATAATCCCCTGGCTTTTAACAACGCGCGATGCGTTGCCTTACTTAGTTCTACTCCATTTAACCCTACTGCTGCCATTAACACAACACCGGCAACAGCAGGATCCTCGGCCGCTACAATCTGTGTCATGAGTGTACCTTCGCTATGGCCAATCACATATACATCTTTTACTTTCACTCTTTTATCTGTACGGAGAGCTTTTACTGCCGCCGCTGCATCTCTGGCAAAGTCTTCCGTAAAGTTCCCCCCAAAAGTACCGGATGATTCGCCTACACCGCGCTCGTCGTAACGAAGAACTGCAAATCTACGCTTCGTCAGTTCATCAGCCAACACTAAAAATGTTTTGTGGTAAAATTGTTCGCTGTCGCGGTTATGTGGCCCTGAGCCAGAAACCAATACAACACCCGGTAATTCTTTCTTTTCTTTAGGAGCAGTGATGGTACCACGAAGGATTACTCCTTCATCTCCTCCTTTAAACTCAGCAGGAAGTACAGCGTAAGGAAATGGCGCATGTGGAGTTTGTGGACGACTCGGTAGAATAGTGCTAATGTTCACAGGCTTAAGGGTTAAAGGAGCATTAATACCTACTGAAGGCACAGCTAAAGTACCGCTGATTTCTTCTTTTTGTTTATTGTATAATGCTGCATAGATATAGCTCGCCATGTGATCTCTAAAACTTACCCATATGCTATCTCCTACTACCTTAATGCGATCTGCCTGTAAGTCATGCATTCCTGAAGAAGGTAAAGAAACAAGTACTTTTGTTTTTTCTCCCTCTGTTGCACTGAAGTTGAATAAACTTTGGTGTGCTGTTGCTCCTCCAAAATTAAGCTCGCCTGCCCAGGCGCCTTTTGGCAGTTGCTGTCCAAAAGAGACAAAAGAATGAAGCAGTAAGAAGGTTATCGAATGAATCTTCAATAATTTCTGTAAATGTGTTTTCATAGGAAGAAGTTTGCTATATATAAACATAACTATATTAATTATAAATAGCAAACAGTCTTCATACCCCCTGGTGGGGTATCTACATATTCGATAGTGTGTGCTAACAGTGCCTACTTAACTCCATACCGCAAGTTTAGCGTCAGCGCAACTTGTGGAGATACTTACTGGCCAGTTTGTAACTGGCGTTTATCATAACTATACTTTCGCAAGTTGAAAACTTGCTGCCATACTTCCCCACATTTACCGCTTCGCTCAAACTTGCGGGATTATGAGAGATTATGAAAACGCTTTACTATATTACTACTCCTAAACACTGAATCCCGCTATGAACCAGCTTGTTTACGCCATAACCTTTATACTTTCATCAACCCTTATACTTTCCTGCTCCCAAGGAGAAGCTAAACAGGAAGCCATAGCTATTGAGTCCGAAGAAGCTATTCAGGCAAGCCAGCCTGTTACCAACGCACACAGCGAAGTGAACCGGGAAAAACTGGCAAATGAATGCGAAGCATATTATGAAGAGTGGGAAAAACTGAATGCTGAAAAAGCAGATTACTTCGAGAAGAACATACTTGCCAAAGCCCTGGCTAACCCAGAGTTGCCGGAGAAAAACCGAAAATTCCTACTCGACCTGAAGGAATACCTGCGCCAATCAGATATTGATAAAAGTGGCAAGCTAGTACCACAGCAACTCCTTTTTCCTGTGTTTAAGCTGAACGAAGGAGAGTTAGGCATCATAGGATTTCCGCAATACGATACCAAAGATGAGACCTTTACAGATATTTCAGCAGAGCGCAAACAGCTGAAGAGCCACAACATCTCAACAACTGCAGATCCGCATACCGAAAAAAATCTTGTTTACCACAAACAGATGGCTGATTCGCTTTTCAGGCACTTAGATAGTTCAGTTTATACTTTTACAGCGCAGAAGTCGGTAAAAACGCAGCTACAAAACTTCGCAACCTACACCGGAGAATGCCTGGAGTATTATAATTACCTCCTGGATACAAAACCATTTAATAGTAATGACCGCATCTTATTTGGCAGTAAGTATAACATTGAGTTAACCTTCAGGAATTATCCTGAGATTGACGTGGCTCTGAAAAGTCAGCTTAAGCCCGAGTGCGCTGATTGCCCTTCCAGCTTTGAGCTAGAGAAAACCTTTGCATCGCTTAAGGGAGTAGACGGTTTGTACTTTAACTACGCTGATACTTTTCCGCTGAATAACAAACTGGAGACCCCATCCAGAGGGCTTGTGATGAAGATGGGAGACAAGATCGTTTACCTGTGGCATGATGAAGTAGACCTGATCGGGTGTAGCTGTATTTAAATTTTATATGAGTTTATCTAACATTCTTTGAAATTATGATCAGCACAAAGCTTTTAATGACTGCTACTGCCATTGTTATGGGGGTTACTGGTCTGGCACTTTCCTTTTTCCCGCAAGAAATAGCAGAAAGCATGAACGGCACTGCACCAGCCAATGCTATTGTTATGCAGGTATTAGGTGCTGTATATTTCGGTTTTGCCACGACAAACTGGATGGCAAAGGCAAATTTGATTGGTGGAATCTATGGCCGGCCCATTGCACTCGGAAATTTTGCACATTTTATGATAGCAGCACTGGCCCTGGTGAAATTATCTTTCAAAGCGCCAACTGATCTATCCCTGCTGGCAATCACCATCACCTATTCCATATTTGCTCTGTTGTTCGGTTATTTAGTATTCACACATCCTGCTGCCGAATTAAAACAAAGAAAAGCTGCTACTGGAAACTAATTTATCTTTCTAAACTCGAACAACGCACTGTTATTTCCATGTCGCAAGTTTAGCGTGAGCGTAACTTGCTGCTATTATTGAGGCCGGTTTGTAAAGGCGTAAATACCCAAACATTATATCCGCCTTTGCAAACTGGCCCTATACCCAACCACCAGTTACCGCTGCGCTCAAACTGGCGGTATAATAAGTACAGAGTAAGCTGTCGTGCAACCATCATCTTAGGTACGTAGTACGCTTAAGGTATATGTTTCAAGCGAAATGCGCTGAAGCTATTATAACCTATACCTGCTGCTATGGACAAACTACAAGGTAAAGTCGCACTGATTACCGGCTCTGACTCCGGCATTGGCCAGGCCACTGCGATAGAATATGCAAAAGAAGGAGCAGACATAGTTATCTGCTACCATACAGACAGAGAAGGTGCTGAAAAAACACTTCTCCAGGTAGAAAAACAAAACAGGAAAGCTATCGTGCTACAGGTGGATATAAGCGATGAGCAGCAGGTAGAACAACTGTTTGAGCAGGCGCTTAAGAATTTAGGCACCATCGATATACTTGTGAATAATGCCGCAGTTAATGGTTCGGGCATTCGTGTGGCTGATATGAGTACCGAGGTTTTTGACCGCACTATCAAAACCAACTTATATGGTACTTTCTTCTGCTCCCGCGCTTTTATCAGGCACAGAAAACAACAGGGTGGTAAAGGCAAAATCATTAACATATCCTCGGTGCACGAAGAAATTGTTTCGGCAGGCACGGCAGATTACTGCGCCTCAAAGGCTGGCATTCGTAACCTTGCACGCACCATGGCCCTGGAACTGGCTGAAGACGGCATCAACGTAAACAACATTTGCCCGGGCATGATCCTGACGCCCATGAACCAGGAAGCCGTGGAAGATAAAAAGGCTCGTGAAGAAAGTGAAAGACACATCCCTATGAAACGAGCAGGTAAGCCAGAAGAAATTGCAAAAGTAGCTGTTTTCCTGGCTTCTTCAGATGCTGACTACGTTACAGGCTCTAGTTACTTTATGGATGGAGGGCTATCTCATAACGTAGGCCAGGGAGCTTAAAGCGTTCTTAACAAAAAGTTACTGCTTCCCTGAAGGCTTCCCCAATACCGCAAGTTTAGCGTAAGCGTAACTTGTGGTTATAGTTTCAGGCCAGTTTGTAACTGGCGATTATCATAACTATACTTTCGCAAGTTGAAAACTTGCTTCCATACTTCCCCACAAGTTTCCGCTCCGCTCAAACTTGCGGGATAATAGTGAGGCTAAAACCTACTGCTTCCCAGAAGGCTTCAGCAAAATTTCATTCACATTGGCGCGGTTGGGCAATGTGAGGGCGTAAATTATGGAATTTGCAATATCTTCAGGTTCAAGCTTTGGCTCATCTTTGCCCCAGTCCATGTCGTTGAGCAGTTCCTTATCGGTTACAGCCTCACGCAGGTCTGTGTTCACAGTACCTGGTTCTATGGTGGTGATGCGAATGTTGAAGTCCGGGGACAGTTCCATGCGCAGCCCTTCAGACAGCGCGATGACAGCGGCTTTGGTAGCACCGTACACAGCGCCACCACGGTACATCACACGTCCGTCAATAGACGCCATGTTCACAATGTGGCCGCTCTTGTTTTTGGTCATGGTGGGCAGCACAGCATACACCGTTTTCAGGATACCCTTCAGGTTTACGTCAACCATCTTCTCCCACTCGTCCAGGTGGCGGTTTTTCATGTAGGAGAGGGGCATCAGTCCGGCATCATTTACCAGTATATCGATGGTGCCATACGTGTCGAGGGCTATTTGGGCCATAGCTTCTACCTGGTTCAGGTCCGTTACATCCGTGGCGGCAACAATGGCCTCCCCGCCGTTAGCTTCTATTTCTTTTTTTACCTCCTCCAGGTCATCTGCGTGTCGGGCAGCCAGTACTACCCTGGCACCTGCTTCAGCTAGTGCTTTGGCTGTGGCTTTACCTATTCCTTCTGATGCGCCGGTTACAATGGCTACTTTATTTTTGAGCTTCATAATTTACCAGTTAAATGAAGTTTTCTATACTTGCCAATGATGCAGGGGGTTACTTATGCTGCAAAAACCACTTTATACTAACTGAAGTTTTAAGGTAATGGAAGAAAACCGGAGCAGCCAGCGCAGAAATTATCTAATTTTGGAACGGCTAAGCCAAAAGCATGGCTTTGCACGTTTAAAAACTAAGATTTCCTGGCACTTCGCTAGTTTAGGCTTGTGCCCTACTTTGTATGTCACTTAAAAAGAAATCGCACCCAAAAGAAAAAGCTGGTTTGCACCCCAGAAACAGGCACCGTGAACGCTACGATTTCAAGCAGCTTGTTAAAAGTTGCCCGGAACTGAAGCCGTTTGTCACCATAAATGCTTACAATGATGCATCCGTAAACTTCTTTGATCCTGAAGCGGTAAAGATGCTCAACAAAGCCCTGCTAGTGCATTTCTACGACATCTCCAAGTGGGACATCCCTCAAAACTACTTAACCCCGCCCATTCCCGGCAGAGCAGACTATATTCATCACGTAGCAGATTTACTGGCGGCTTCAAACAAAGGCAGGATTCCGACTGGGAGCAAAATAAAATGCCTGGATATTGGCACCGGCGCCAGTTGCATTTACCCGATCATAGGGCACAAAACGTATGGCTGGGCTTTTGTCGGTTCAGATATAGACCCTGTCTCCGTTAAATCGGCCAATAAGATAGTTGAATCAAACCCTGCTTTGAAGGGGAGTGTGGATTTACGGCTGCAGCACGAGCCCAAGAATATCTTTCACGGGATCATCAGGAAAGAAGAGCATTTTGATCTGACTATTTGCAACCCTCCCTTCCATAGCTCCTTGGAAGAGGCCCAGGCAGGAACCATGCGTAAATTAAAAAACCTCCAGCAAAAGAAACCTGCCAAGCTTACACTCAATTTTGGTGGCCAGAATGCTGAGCTGTGGTGTAAGGGGGGAGAGGCTACATTTGTGGAGAACATGGTAAAAGAAAGTATGCAATTCGCCGCATCCTGCTTTTGGTTTACAACACTGATCTCCAAAGCTGCTAACCTGAAACGCGTTCTCTATGCTGTAGAAAAAGCAGGTGCTACAGATGTAAAAACCATTGAAATGAGCCAAGGGAATAAAGTAAGTCGTATCGTAGCCTGGACTTTCCTGACGCAGGAGCAGCAGCGCACATGGAAAGAAGCGAAATGGGTTTAGAAAAAGTATGAATTGCTAAAACACTTATATGCTTTCCCATGTTCTTTAAACCACACGTATAAAAAGACCAACGTAAAAACCACAAACTATGAAAATAGCGAAAGATCCATCAGAATATAATAAGCTTACACCAGAGGAAGCACGCATAATAGTTGATAAAGGCACAGAGTATCCCGGTACGGGAGAATATGAGCACAACAAGGCCGAGGGGGTATACTTGTGCAGGCGCTGCAACAATCCGCTTTATACTTCAGAATATAAGTTTGAGTCGCACTGCGGCTGGCCAAGTTTTGACGATGAGATAACTGGCGCGGTAAAGCGTATACCAGACGCTGACGGAAGGCGTACAGAAATCGTTTGCGCCAATTGTGGGGCACACCTGGGGCACGTGTTCGAGGGGGAATACCTTACGCCAAAGAACGTTCGCCACTGTGTAAACTCACTATCGATGAAGTTTGTGCCTGTGGATGAACTGGAAAAGCAATAACTAATTGCATGGCAGTTGTGGAAGCACAGCTGTCATGCTGTTTTCAATGGTTCGAAATCAGAAGATAAATACCTCAAATCAAGCTCAGGAGCAGGGGGTTTACAGCTGCTCACGTTGTGGCAACTCATTGTTCCAGGCCAGCACCAAATTCGAAATAGGCTCTGGTTTCCCAAGCTTTTGGGCACAGATTGGGGAGCATGTGCTGCACAACCCACTGGATACGTATGGCCGGGATAGAATTCAGTTGCTTTGCAGCCAGTGCAAGCAGCACCTGGGCCATTTGTTTAAAGATGCCAGAACACCTACTAATGTTCGCTACTGCATTAATGCAGGGGCAATAAAGCATGAAGTTTAGTTACTGCTTTGTATTTGCCTGGAGTGGTATAAGCTTCTAAAAAACGCAGGAGCCAACAATCGTAAAGCTATTTTAGCTTCGTAGTCGTGGCCGTTCATATAGTCCTTCCTGTTTATTTTCGACTCTGTCCAGGTAAACTTATCGGGTGTGTATCCCGGGCTACTCGCTTTAACAATTATTTTATTCGATAGCATATCCTGCGTTACATTCAGGTTTATAGTATAGGCAGCAGGGCTTTTACCTTTTTTACTGCTGTAATTAGGATAATAGTTAAACACCGTGTATTTGTTTGGGTCTTTGCCTGCGGTACGTAGCTGCTCAAGCACAATTGAGTTATTTATGATCCGGATAATGCCTTCGCGTTGTCGTTTGTTAAACCCTTTATCAAAGTTGATGCTGTCTATGGACATGGTAATGATGCCGGGTTCATCGCTGTTGGATGGTTGCAGAAAACTAGTAGTAGCAATTACATTTTTGAGAGGACCTGTCAAAACACTGTCACTGTAAAACTGTTCGTTGTGTTGCAGAAACAGCTTTTCAGGTGAAAAAAGTTTTAGCTCATTATACTTATCCTCTTGCACGTCACCTTTTATCTTGCCAATGCCGCTGTTGGGGCGTAAGTATAACTGGTAGTAAACTCCGGCTTTTCCGTTAAGATTCAGCGTATCCAGTGAGGCAACTAAGGTGTGGTTATACTTCCGATAACGCTTTCCGGCAGTAGTGTCTATTTTAAAAGCTTGTTTTTCTTCCTCAAAGGTCTTTATCCTCTTCACATAGATTTTATTCACCTTCTGAAACTGCTCCTCATACTTTTCGCCAGCTGTGTTGGTAAATTCAAACTTATCAATGGTTACAGGCCGTTTGTATAGCTCATTTCTGCAGGATTGGATACCTAAACCAAGCACCAGCGCTAGGGCAATTATAAGTAGCTGTTTCATAGATTTTTTTTAGGAATAGATTAAACTAACTAAATTCTTAGTTAAAACGCAACGCTTGTAGTACATATTTTAAATCAAGTAGTTACCTAAAACAGGTGCAAAGTGCTTGCCAGCAAAGCCAGCAGGCACTTTGCACCTGTTTCAGAATGTCTTATTGCCACGAGTTGAGCACCATAACTGTAGCCACGGCCGCCACTACCGTAAAAGCGCCTATACCAATTCCTGCACCGGCTGCCGCTTTGCCCAGTTTCCTTTTCTTGGCCCGGTCTTCATAGCCTCTCACGTAATCAGGATTAGACAGGTAGTTGATGTCAGACACAGGATGGTTAGCCGCTTTTGGGCGCACCAGCCCAATAGCCACTGACCCTGCCAAACCATAAGGGAAAATAAAGCTACTCGCAGCAGACCCCCACATAGCTCCTTTTCCTTTGTAGAGCAACTCGGCATCTTTTCTGCCTATCTCATACATTTGCTCTGGTGTATTAGGCATCATAACGCTTTGCTGGCCTATTGCTTCTGCAATTATCTCTTTGCTGCCATTAGCAAACCGTATCATAAAAACATCTGCCTTTGGTATCAGGTAGAGCTTACCTGTTAGCGAGTCCGGGTGCTGATAGGTGATCTCAGATACTTTGATCTCCACAACATGGGCCAGGATCTCCTCCCCATTCAATTTGATAATTTTATCTTGGGCAAAAGCGCTTTGCAAAAGCACCAGAAACAGGACGAGCAACATACTTTTTTTCATAACATGTGTCCTTAGAATAGTTTACTGATTGATATGAAATGCAATTATCTGCGGGAATTAAACCCAAACAGCACACTGAAACGGCCTCCGTCTTTTGAAGGGGCAAAGGCAAAGTTTACCGGAAAGTTTACGCCCTGGCTCTGAAAGTTAGTGCCTGCAGCCAACACCAAGCCAGCTCCACCTAATGATAAGTTAGGCCCTACACCAAACTCAAACCCCTTAGCGCCTCTGATGCCAATTAAAGCACTTAGGCTTGGCAGAAACTTGCCCTGCTCTAAACCACCAATCAAGGGTACAAATTCAAACAACCCGGACACCCCATTATCAAGCGTAAAAACCCTGGTTTCGAACTGCCAGCCAAACTGCGTCATGAAATTGTTCACGTCAGTATTAAACTCCTCATTAATATTATCGCTGTACCGCTGGCTAAGCACAGTAAACCCAATCCTAGGCCCCGATAGCTTCAAGTTCTTCTGCTCATTACCATACCCAACCTGGTTGCCATAATTCCCCTGTGCGCTAGTAGCAGGAGCCTGGTTAAACACCTCTTTTGTGCCATTCTCATACTTTATCATGAACACATCCTGCTTAGCTATAGTGAAAATAGGTCCTTCCTGGTTATCAAAGCGTTTATACTTGATAACATCCAGTCCGATTTCCTGAACTTTCACCTGAATTTCGTCGCCATTACGCTTTAAAAGCAGATCCTGGGCCTGGCTCATCAAGCATGTAAATAGGGCCAGGCAAGAGAGTATGAGTCTTTTCATTGCAGATTTTTAAATTATGATAATTTAACGATTATATTGAATCAAAAGTAATAGACATAAAACAGGTTATAAAGCCACATATACGCCTTTAAGGACTTTTTAAACCTAATTAAAAAATATATATTACTGATTTTAAATTATTTACATATTATAATTCAGACTTTTAAAGTTATTAATTATTTTGCGATGGTGTTAACCAGCATTAAAATGTAACCGCTTTAAGTATGGATGATCTGAAAATTACGCTCGACACGCTTTCAGAGGATGACAAGCGGGAACTTGCCATATTTATTAAGCGCAATAAAAAGAAGAGGCAGCGGAAGGACCTGGAGCTTTTCCAGTTGTTACAACAGCAGCATACTTATACAGCTGAACAACTTATAAACCGCCTTTATCCGGATGCACCAAATCCTGTAGCGTATTATGCCCTCCGGAAACGGCTACTGCGGCACCTTTCCGATTTTATTTTGCTCAAGCGCACCACAGAAGACATTACGGCAGCCTCTTCTATTATGGGAATGCTTTCTCTGGCAAACTACCTTTTTGATGCGCGGGTAGACAGACTGGCGTGGGCCCACTTGCGCAAGGCAGAAAAGCTGGCACAATCTAACGAGCAGTACGACCTGCTAAATGCTGTTTATAACCTACAGATAGAAAAAGCAGACAGTGAGTTTGCTGACCAGCTGGAGTTGATCATTGACAAGCGAAACCAGAATAAAATAATTGCCGATGAGGATGAAAGAGCCAATATTGCCAATAGCATCATAAACCAGAGGCTTCATGCTGTGCGCCAACAGGGTAGCGATCTGAATTTTGATAAGATCATTCAGGAGGTGCTGAGTGCATATGATCTTTCAGAAGCCGTAAATAAACGCCCGTCGTTGCTTTACAAGCTGATGTCTATAGCCCGTAGCGCCATACTTGCCCGAAAAGATTTCCTTTCTTTTGAACCATACATCATCAACCAATACCAGGAAGCAGAGCAACATTATGGGTTTAAAAAAGCACACTACCACTACAAACTCAGCCTGCTTTACATGATCGCGCACGTGCTGTACCGGAATAAGAAGTTTAACAAGTCAATGCATTACCTGGGCCTCCTGAATGAAGGAATGAGTAAGGAAGGTAAAATACATTACGCTGCATTTTATCCGCGCTATATTTTTCTGATGGTAGCCAACCTGGTATTTCTGCACCGTAACGAGGAAGCTATTGCTTTAATGGAATACTTACTGTACAAAAGTAAGCTTACCCTCGGCACCAAAGATCAACTTACTGCACAAATGGGCCTGAGCTTTAACTATTTTGCACAGGGAGCTTATTCAAAAGCTAACAGAGTACTGATGAGTATAAAGCGGTCTGACAAGTGGTGCGAAGGCAAAATGGGGCGGGAGTGGGTACTGAAGAAGAACCTCGGTGAGCTGATCCTTCAGTATGAATTAAATAACGAAGACCTGGCCCTGAATAAGATCCGGGCATTTGAACGTACTTTTGGAGATCTTCTGCGGGAGCCTGCTTACAAAAATGTTAAACACTACCTGCAGTTAATAAAGCTTATGCTCGATCAGCCTGAGGCAATAGAAAAGCCTGCATTTGTGCAGCACGTGGAAAACACCCTTGAATTTACCTCCTTTGAAAGTACTGATATTCAGGCGATGAGTTTCTATGCCTGGTTAAAAGCAAAAATGCAGCGTAGGCCCTACTATACTGTACTACTGGAGCTGGCCAACAGCGCCTGGGAGAATAGCCTGCAAAATGAGTAAATCCAAAGTAATTTGCAGACATTATAACGAGTAACGAAAGATAGAAAAGGCTTTATCATTAACTTAGTATAGTTACTCATAGTAAACCTCTACAAAACGAAAATACCTTGCGCACATATTTCAAGAAACGTTACAATAGCTTCCGGTTTGCCTTTAAGGGAATAAATTCTGCCATCAGATCAGAGCCGCACATGCGCATCCATATTTTGTCGGCGGTGGCAGTGGTCATAGCCGGTTTTGCCTTTAACATAACCAGAATGGAATGGTGCCTGTTAGTGGGTAGTATGGGATTAGTTATAACAGCCGAAATCATCAACACAGCCATTGAGACCCTTACTAACCTAGTGTCTCCGGAAATTAATCCTCTGGCTGGAAAAGCTAAAGATCTGGCCGCCGGCGCTGTATTAATTGCCGCTCTCACAGCCGCAGTAGTAGGCGCTGTTGTGTTTCTGCCTTACCTGTTGGCTTACACCAGATTTGATTAAGTTTAGAAAACGTCTCTATAAAAGCTACCACAAACTGTAGTAAGCCGGAAAAGAAGCTCTTAAAGTAACTACAAACCCGGTGTTGCAACCTGCAATTCAATAGAATTATTTACCTTTGCGCCTTATACTTAAAATAGCTTCTATGCTTAGAGCAACGTTTATAGCAAAGGCGATTCTTGTGCTGCTGGTAATATTTACTGCTGCCTGCAAGCCTGGTGCTTCACAACAAGTATCTGATGCCGCAACTGAAAGAGCTCAGCTTGCTCCGTGGCTGAACAAACTGATCAATGAGTTACAGCAGGAAGAACCTGCTAACCCACCTGCTAAGATATACCGTTATACTTATAAGGAACAGGAAGTATATTACCTGACAGGGCGCTGCTGCGATATACCCAGCAAACTGTACGATGCGCAAGGAAACGTGCTGTGCGAACCGGATGGAGGTATTACTGGAAGGGGAGACGGCCGCTGCCCCGATTTTTTTGAGAGGCGGCAGAATGAAACTTTAATTTGGGAAGATAAACGAGAACGATAAGTAAAATGACTGGTAACGACGTACTAAAAAATCTGTCAGAATATAACATTTGGGCAAATCAGACAATGCTGGATGTATTTTCAGGTTTGCCAAGCATACCAAACAACGCGGCACGCTTGTTCAGCCATGCACTCAACGCACAGGCCATTTGGATTGCACGCATCACCGGTACACAAAGCCCGGTTAAAGTATGGGAGGAGCACAACCTGGCACGACTTAAAGAACTGCACAAGAATGCATCTTATAAGCTTGCTGAAATAGTAGCGAATGCTGACGAAGCTGAGTTCAACCGCCTGATAGACTATACTAACAGCCAGGGCAACAAGTACAGTACACGCGTGCTCGACATCCTGACACATGCTTTTAACCACGCTACCTACCATAGGGCACAGGTTGCCACAGACCTGCGTAAAAATGGACACACACCACCTAACACAGATTACGTGACTTATGTGCGTGAACTGATGGGCCAGGTATATTAGTTTTAAACTATAAAGCATTAAACACAAAAGGCTTCCTGTAACAGGAAGCCTTTTGTGTTTGTAATAGTGTTTACTTTTTAAAACGGAGTCTGCTATTCAGGCAGTGCTACAGTACCCAGATCCTTGATCTGATTCTGCGATACGCTCACGTTCTCAACAGTTTTATTGTGGGCATCACCCTCGGTATAAAACTTTACAGTATATGTACCTGCCGGCACTCCTTTGATAAGGAAGTTACCGCTTTCATCGGCAAAGCCACCAATAGTATCGTTAGCAGCAGAGATAACATAAATACCTGGCTCATATTCAACTGGGGTAACTTTACCTTTGATACCCCCGGCTACAGCCTGAGTGATAGTGCGAATAACTGGCTTCAGGTTATACATGCCATTGCCTCTTGGCACTACAGACTTGGCTGCATCAAAGTCCAGTAACAGCACATACGTTACATCACTTTCAAGATCCGCATTGATATCCAGCTTTACACCAGATTGCTGTCCGCTAGGTGTTTTAAGAGGCACAACAGTACCATCTTTTAGTTTTAAGCTGTTATCGTTACCCAAAATAAGTCTGATCTGGGAGATTTTACCAGCAGGCAAAGTTGAACTGGCAAGCAATGTATCATTACCGTTCGCAAAATCAAGCAGGTTATATACACCTGGGTTTATCTCGTCTAAAGTAATCCAGCCAGCATCATCTCCATCAGTCTCTTTGTGCACCTGCACCGACTGTACATCGATGTTAACCTCCTCATAATCACCTGGTGAGTCAGTCATACGAACTTGCATTTTAGCAGTACCTGTGTTGTCACTTTCATTGTCGCAGGCGCTGAACCACACAAGGCAGCCGAGCATTAGCGGAATAAGATGTTTTCTTTTCATGGTAATTGTATGTTTAAGTTATCTGCCAAATATCGGGCAGTAATATGAAGACAAGATGAAGAAACGAAAAACTTCTATTTTTAATTTTATAGCACCTTCACTCATCTTCTCTCTTGGAGGCCATCCAAATTGACAAACGCAAATAATTGCACGAAATTACGTTTCTCCCAAAAAGAAAGATGCCTGAAGCTTGCGCGCCAGGCATCTTTCTCAAAATGTATCAATTAATAATTCAGTTAATTCTAAAAACGCCTAAAATTGTATTAATCCGTACCTGTCTTGGTTGTATCCTGCTTCACAGGCTCTTGCTTCGGTGCTGGTTTTGGCTTAGGCTTCAGAAAATCGCTGATTTTATCTGCAGCCTGCTTCTTGATCTGCTGCTCTGCATCACTGCGTTTCTTCTGTAATTCCTGCAGTGCTTTCTGCTCAGCCTCCATCTTCTTACGGTTCACTTCTGCCTGAATACTATCCTGCAATTGCTGCTTACGTATTTCTACCTGCTTTTTGGCTACATCGAGTTTATTTTCAACAGCTTCCTTTACAAACTCAGTTGCTTTTTCTTTCACTGAGCCACCCGTTAAGGCTACCTTCGGATCAGAGTATGTTCCACCGATATTCAATTTTAGTGTCACACGGTCCGATCCCTGCATATTCTCTTTGCCAAGGATACCTGCTAAGCGCGAGTTAACTTCCCGGCCCACTTTCCCCGACGGTACGTTTAAAGCCGTTACATAATCAATGCCGCCATCTACATTTGTACTACCGCCAACCGACATATCGATGTTGCCAACGCTTACATCGAAAGGCTTTACTACAAACTTGCCATCCACAATCCGTGCATCTATGTATTTATTTTCGATTACAAAGTTTTTCAGATCCTGAAAGTTGGTCAGGCTGCTGATCTTATCCAGGATTGGCACATCTCTAACGGCGGCTTTAAGAACTTTAATAACTCCCTCACCATCTAATGTCTGAAAGACTGGTACCATGTTCTGCCCCAACTCACCTGCAAAGGCAAAATTAGTAGAGAATTTACCTTCCAGCACCTTAGCGATAGGGGCAAACACCTTAACCGTATTGAAAGCTGCAAAAGCTTCTTTAAAGCTAAGATTCTGTATATCCAGTTTCATGTCGAAGAGCGGGTGCAATAAGTCTTTTGTATCATAGCTACCACTGGTGGCAAACGTGGCACCTAGGGTATTAAAAGTAACTTTGTTCAGCCTGGCTGTTTTATCTTTCACTTGCACCTGCCCACTCATATTATTAAGTGTAAGGTTAGAATACAGCACTTTCTTCGCATCAATGTTCAGGGTCACATCCAGGTTCTCCGGCACTTCTACTACGCCTTCTGTAGCTTCATCAGTCGGAGCACCCTCATCAACTACCATCCACTCGTTTACATCAAAACGGTTAGAGCTGATATTAAAATTACCACGCAACGACTGGTTATCAGCCAGCGCATAACCAAGATAGTTTGAGATAGAGCCTGTGGCCTGAATATCACTTTTACCCAGATAGCCGCTCATGCTTTGTATTAAAATACGGTCGTTGTTAAATGTGGCAGCGGCTTTATCAATACGCAAACCGTTTGGCATATCGGTACTTACATACTTCAGATTGTTTACCGCTATCGTACCATTCGCCTGCACATTAGTATACTTTTCTGCTTCTATATCAGACATCTTTCCTTTGGCAGCAACATTTGCCCGGATCACACCCGCCAGTGTGGTATTTTCTATCGGAAAGATCTTGGTCAGTTTGGTAAGGTCAAGTACTCCGTCTACTTTAAAATCAAAGGCGGGCTTATCAATGCCAACTATCAGCGCACGGCCCTCCAGAGGTTCGCCTGCCAGGGCCATTTTAAAGTGCTCAATATTAATGCGGGTATCAACTGTGTTGCCTGTTTTATTCAGGATATTTGCCGCCATGTTCAGGCGCTCAATTGGCTCCGGAAAATCCTTGGACTTCACATATCCGTTCGTCAGTACCATATCAGCATCGATCACCGGCATTTTGGTATCGCTGTAAGTTCCTTTTGCATCGGCATCCACTTTAAGCAAGCCACGAAGCGTCATACCTTCTATCGGGAACACATTTGTAAGCTCCTGCAGGTTCACATTTGCCTTAACGTTTCCATCCACATACATCGGCTCCAGCCCGCGCACCAGCACACGGCCATCAATTGGGTTTTTACCGAACTCCATGTGCATCTGCTTTACATCGATCACTGTTTTGGCCATGTCGCCATCCGGATTATCCACCAGCATGTGCACGTTAATGTTTGTAGCGGCCTGCGGCATGTCCGGGTACTTAAACATAGCATCTACAATTTTTAACTCCGTACCAAAGCCAGGGGTAAGGGTATCGTTAAGTCGTCCTTTAATGTATCCGTCAAAGCTAAGTTTACCATTCGTTTTAATGTCATCAAACTTATCTGAGTACATCCCCGGCACCACCGACAATACACTTTTAAAATCTGCGTCAGTTGCTTTAAAGGTAAGATCCATGGCAATGGTCTCTTCAGGCATCAGAATAGAACCATCAAATTTAAAAGGAAGTGAGTTTAACCGGATACTGTTGTCTTTGAAAGTATAGAGCGACTGGTTAAGATCCATGCTCATGGTTACATCTGCATCCAGCGTGGCATCCTGAATGTACTTCACCCCATCGTACACCATATTAAATTTCTCGGCAGTAGTTTGTGAAACCATGTCGAAAACATCTTTCTCGAAGTCTCCGCTACCTGTGTGGTTTACATTATAACCCTGCAGGCTTAGTGGTATGCTGCGGTCATCGTAAAAAAGGGTACCGTTGTTCACCTCCCATTGCTTGATGGCCAACCTAAAATCTGACGCACCAGTATCGCTTTCTGTGATTGTTGTATCCTCTATAAAAATATCCCAGTTGGCTTTTCCGCTTTTAAGCACAATAAGCCTGACAACCGGTTCGTCTAAAGTAACAGAGTTTATCTTCAGTTCATCGCCGCTGATCACGCTCATCAGGTCCAGGCCCATGAAGAAAGATGGAATCTGTGCCAGCGTATCCGTTTGGAAAGAATCCTTACCAACAACAGAAAGGTTGTCTACGCTAAGCGATAGGTTAGGAAAGCTGCGGAAGAGGGAGAGACTTACATCATCCGTTTCGTAGATCACCTGCGCATTTATATTCTTGGCGATCTCTTTGTCGAGGGCTTGTTTAATTTTATCTTTGAAAAGAACCGGAACCAGTGCTGCCGCGGCAAACAGCAGTGCCAGAAAGATAAAAAAGCCTATTGCTACTTTTTTCATTCGTTAGGGTAGTAGGATATTTAATGATAACAGCTTATAGAAGCTAAACTATATATTTTATAGCTAAAATCGTGCAGAATATTATTAGCTTCTTATTCGATACTCCAGTAAATATAGTTTTACGGATTTGATAAGGATGTTTAACAAGGAATTCAGGAGCCTGTACTACTGCTTTATCCTGTGCTTATGCAGTTTTTCGGCAGGGGCACAGGATGCTCACTTTACACAACAGTATGCCAACAAACTCTACCTGAATCCTGCATTTGCTGGCTTAGACCATACCTGGAGCGTATCGCTGGCACACCGGAACCAGTGGCCTGCCCTGAACGGCTCTTTTATTACAAACCAACTTACCGCCGACTATAAACTAGGAGACACAAAAAGCGCTGTCAGTTTTTTACTGCAACAGGACCGCGCCGGTATTGGAGGATTACAAAAAATACAGGCTACTGCCGGATATGCTTATCACACACGTGTAACTGACACCTGGGCCATGGCGGCCGGCTTGCAGGCAACCTTTGGGCGTTTACAGGTAAATTATGATAACCTTGTTTTCGGGGACCAACTTTCTGATAATGGGCAGGTTGCTGTCACCTCGGCAGAGGCAAACAACTTTGAGCCCAGCAGCTACCTGAGTTTTGCGGTAGGGGGCCTTATTTACTCAGGGCAGTTTTGGGCAGGTTTAAAAGTCGATCATTTAAATAAACCAAATTCCGGGTTTGAAAATGAAACAAAATTACCCTTAACTTACGTTGCTAATGCTGGTTACAAGTTCTATGCAAGATCTTATCAGGAACAGGGTCGCTTATTTGAGTTAAGCTTTACACCATCAGTAACTTATATTCATCAACAAAATTTTAAAAGGCTTGACCTGGGCTTACACACTATATACACACCTCTTACGTTAGGTATTATATATAAAGGCATACCTGCAGTTGCTGAAACCAACCAGGACCAAGTGTTGGCCGTAATAGCAGCTTTACAAATTGAGGCCTTTAAAATAGGCTTCAGCCACGATGTAGGCTTAAGCGGAATAAGCAGTCAGGCAGGCGGTGCTAACGAAATTTCTGTTGTTTTTGAACAACTTGAGATAAATAAACTGTTCAGAGGCCGAAGAGAACGGAAAATTAACAATTCCATTCCTTGTCCGGCATTCTGATTTTAGTTATAATTGCATGTTAATTTACGATACAAGAACCTTATCTAAACTGGGTACTATTTTATGAAGTTTGCAAAGTATCTAACGGTTGTGGCTATGGGGGGGCTCCTCCTGTCATCCTGTTCTAAAGGAAAACAACCAACAAGCAGAGACCCTGGAAATTACAGTTCCGCCACTGGTATAGAATATGGCGAGGACGAAAAGTCCTTTGCGGTGAATGATTATGCTGATATCCAGGGAGGACCGGGTCTTATCTTTATAGAAGGTGGACGTACTGTTTTGGGTTCTATGGAAGAAGATGTAGCTATGACGCGCGATAATATTGAGCGTACTGTTACTGTAGCTTCTTTTTATATGGATGAAACAGAGGTGGCCAACATTCACTGGTTGGAATACCTGCACTACCTGAAGCAGGATTCATTACCGGAAGTATACACTGCTGCCTTGCCAGACACTACAGTTTGGTCGCAGCAACTTTCTTTCAATGACCCTTATGTCACTTATTATCTTCGCTACCCAGGTTTCCGCTTCTTCCCGGTTGTGGGTGTAAGCTGGTTACAGGCAAATGATTATTGCGTTTGGCGTACAGCTAAGGTAAACGAAAATCTGGCTGGCCAAGCTAGCGGAGGAGGCAAGAGAGGCTTGTTCGGCCGTAGAGGTGGCAACGAATCTGCAGAATCTACAAAACCATCTATCGAGTCTGGCTATGTGCTTCCGAATTACCGTCTGCCAACTGAGGCTGAATGGGAATATGCGGCACAAGCTATGATAGGCACGCAGTACTCTGAAGATGAAAACCAAAATAACCGTCGCCTTTATCCTTGGGATGGCCACCAGGTACGTAACCCGTATGGTCGTAAGGAGATGGGTAAGTTCCTGGCTAACTTCAAGCGCGGCCGCGGTGACTACGCCGGTATTGCAGGTGCTCTGAACGATGGTGCCATGATTACTGATTACATCTACAGCTACCCGCCAAACGATTTTGGTCTGTATAACATGGCCGGCAACGTGAACGAGTGGGTACAAGATGTGTATCGTCCGCTTTCTTACGAGGATGTGGAAGACTTAAACCCATTCCGTAGAGACGGTTACCTGGATGAAGCTGAGAACTATGACTCAAGCGTAGGATTCCACTCACTTATTAACGATGAGGTTCGCGTTTATAAAGGTGGTTCCTGGAAAGATGTTGCTTATTGGTTATCTCCTGGTACACGCCGTTTCATGGCTCAGGATTCATCAACAGCAACTATCGGATTCCGTTGCGCCATGATCAACGCTGGCTCTAACAGATAAGAAGTTTAAATACCGAAATATAAAGCAAAAGCCCGGAAGTGATTCCGGGCTTTTGCTTTATATACTATCGTGGCAGGACCCGCTCATCAACTATAAGTATAAATTAAAAGTCTTATTGATTTGCCGCTTGTATCTTTTTTGAAGAAACTATATTTTAAGGCTACTCTATTAAACCTATAAACCCATGAGACCATATATCCTGGCCGAAAGCAACTGGAAACAAATAAAAGAACAGGAAGTAGCCTTAGCTATACTTCCGTGGGGAGCCACAGAAGCTCATAATTTTC
Organism: Pontibacter sp. MBLB2868; assembly: GCF_051904785.1. Lineage (NCBI taxonomy): Bacteria > Pseudomonadati > Bacteroidota > Cytophagia > Cytophagales > Hymenobacteraceae > Pontibacter > Pontibacter sp. MBLB2868. The sequence continues at coordinate 3,979,473 of NZ_CP196710.1, forward strand.
ATCTGCCTTATGCCACAGATGTAATAGAGGCCGATCATATAGCAGCCGAAGCTGCGAGAATTGCATGGGAGAAAGGGGCAAAGGTAATGGTACTGCCAACAATTCCATTCGGTGTTAACACAGGGCAGGCCGATATTAAACTAGACATTAATTTAAACCCCAGCACACAATTAGCTATACTCCGCGATATTGTAGAGGTGCTGCACCGCCAGAACATTCACAAACTTCTAATTGTAAACAGCCACGGTGGAAATGACTTTAAGCCGATCCTGCGCGAACTGGGGCTGCGCTTCCCGGAGATGTTGTTAGTGAGCAGCAACTGGTTTCAACTGCCTGATAAAAAAGAATACTTCGATGAAAAAGGGGATCACGCCGATGAGATGGAAACAAGCCTTTTACTTTACCTCCGACCTGAGTTGGTTTTACCTTTAGAAGAAGCAGGCGAAGGAACAGAACGGAAATCTAAAATAGCAGGTATCAGAGAAGGATGGGCCTGGTCAGAAAGGCAATGGTCTATGGTTACTGCTGATACTGGAATAGGAAATCCGAAAGCAGCGACCAAAGAAAAAGGAGAGAAATTCTTTAGAGCTGTCACCGGAAAAATGGCAGAACTTTACATCCAGCTGGTAAACGTGGATATACAGGATCGTTATGAGTAAAGGCTACTGCTTTAGCCCTAATTCTTTAAACTCCGCATCAATACGTTGATTCCAACGCTGCTGTGCCACCTGGTCAATGCCATGGCGCGTTTCATTATCATACTGATCCTGCAGGCGGTTCATTTCCCGAAATGACTCAATGTACTGGTATTGGATAATGCTGTTATAATCTGCCAAGTCAAGACTATCTGGCTGTATTTTCTGTTTAAAACGTTCTGCCACCAGTTTTACAATATCAAAGTGCCGCTGCTCGTGGTTCAGGCTATAAGCATCGCGGGCAGCACCCTTTACCCAGGAAGCGCTTTTAACAACAAATACCTTCATCAGCAGCTTCAGGTCAATCACGCCGTCTACCACTTCGCTTTGTCCTTCATAGGAAAAGCCCGGAAACACCGCAGCAGCATATTTACTGGAAGCGTTTGGCGCTCCGGTAAAATCAGCCCAGTTCAGTAAGCGCCTTGCCCCATAAAAGACAGTATCACCTGCCTCATGCGGAATATAATCCTGAAAACTAACTTTTATCGCCTTCGCAAATAATTCATTCCTGTTGGCTTCCTGGTCGATCCAGGTATTAAAATATTGTAATCCGGCTACAAGCGATTGCCTGAGCGTTGGCTCTACCACATCGTGCTGACTGGCTGGCCTGCTGTATCTTGCCCCGCCTCTGAACTCAATTAAAGGAATTTGCTCGCTTTCACGTTGCATCAAGTCGAAGGCCATATGCACTGCCACTGTACCATTCACACGACCTTTAGCTCCCGCAGATTCCTTTAATTGCACTTCTTTCAGGCGTACAACTATAGGTCGTAGTTTAGTATCCTGCTTTAAGCTTTTGTTTACATACTGCCTGATCGCCGTTAATCCGCCTCCTTGTAAATCAACGGGTAGGGTAGAAGTAGCCGGAGAGGCTGTAGTTGGCAGGGGCAAAAGATATGCTACAGCCTCTCTATTGCTTCGCTCATCTACTATTTCAGCAATATAAAATTCTTTAGGAGTAAAAGGCATTGGTTCGGTACGCAGTACCAAAGGTTCTATGTTGCCTTTTGGCTGTCCTGCCCCCCATAGTAAAATTACAACTAAAGCAAGCACTGCCCATAAAGCTAGTTTATAGCTGAAGTGAATGGCAGCGATACTATTCCTGTAATTAATCATTGATCTACTACGACTTTTCATTATGCTTTGACGCGAGAAGAGTGTCTAATATCAGCTGTAACAACAATTTGCTGTACTTCAGTTCTTTCTGATACTAACGCTTTTACCTTTGATTTTATGCGGCTGCTATGGCTACTACGCTCACTTCCTGAGCACCGGCTGCCAGTAAAGCCACCGCACATGCTTCGAGAGTAGCCCCTGTTGTCATCACATCATCTACTAAAAGAATGCGCTTGCCGTGTAACATTTGCCCCTGACTTACCTGGAACACTTCCTCTACGTTTTGCCATCTATCCAGTCGATTTTTTCGGGTTTGAGTTCCTGTATCTATTGTCCTTCTTATGGCATGTGCCTGTAGTGGAAGAGCCATACTTCCTGACAAGCCTCGGGCAAAGCATTCGGACTGGTTATACCCTCTACGCCTAAGTTTATCTTTGTGCAGGGGCACAGGCACGATCAGGTCAAAGTGCGCTGCATAATGATGATCAAACAGGAGGGAGCCATACCGCTGCCCCAGGTGTTCACCTAGTTCCTGCGCCCCCTTGTACTTTAGCTTATGTAGCAGGCGCTGTACACGGCCCTTTGGCATAAAGTGCAGGTAAGAAAAAGCGAATCGCACCGGTACCTTGCCCCAGAACCTCCTTTGAAATGGGTTCAGCTCCGTTGCCCCATGCACATGACTATCTGTGTAAGGCAGCTTTATACTGCAGTTCGTACAGATGTATTTCTCCCCGCGTGCCATTGCTCCATCACAAGCATAGCAGCTTTCCGGGAACAAAAGCGAAATCAGGTCTTCAAACATTGGCAGGGAGCACTGGTTTAAGGTATTATGGTTAATTTCTTGTAACTTTATAGTTAAACTTTTTAAAGCTAATTAACCGATAAGCACACATAACAATGAGTTTAGTAGAAGAATTCAATGACTACCGCACGCGCATGAATGAGCGCATCATGTCTTATGACAATAAAGTAATTAAGCGTTTCTTTAACCTGGACACAAATACTTACATGGACGGTGCCCTGGAGGTAAAGACCAAAGAAATGCTGGGGTTGGTTGCCTCTATGGTACTACGCTGCGACGACTGCATTAAATATCACGTTGGCAAATGCTACGAAGAAGGTGTTACCGATGAGCAGATCATGGAGATTTTCTCTATTGCAAACCTGGTGGGAGGATCCATCGTGATACCACATTTCCGCCGCGCCGTAGAATACTGGGAAGAGTTAAAAGAACGCGGAAGTGCCGAATAAACAGTAGCAACAATTAGTAAACCATACGTAGCAGCAAGTAAGATGAAGTTAGATCTTGAATCTGATAATTTAGAACATAACTGGACCCAGCTACGAGCCGCTTTAATGAAACAGTTCGGCAAGAAACCAGATATGAATGCTATCCTGTTTCTAATCGGCATTCAGGAGCTTGGTTTGGGTATCCGGGAGTTTACCAAAGAAGAAAAACAAGACCTGATGCACATTGCCACCTGCAAAGTGTTTAGCCTGTCAGGTTTTTATGAGTATACTGGCCTGGACGAAGAGGGCTGGCCCCACTATAAAGCCGTGAAATCTATTCCGTTTGCCAACCTGAGGGAGCAGGAAAATATGCTGAAATGGCATGTAATTGAGTATTTCAGACAATCTGAAGAAGCTTAGATTTTTAAGAATTCCGTATCACGTATTTTTAAGGCTGCCTATTTTTTCCTACCCGTATCCTTAGTTAGGAATAGGAGTGATGATAGGAGCAGGAGGTTGAGGACTTTATATTTCATTAGTTTGTATTTATTGTTTTAGTACCTGATACGAAATACGTGCTGCGCGCTACCAATTTCACCCATGAAAATAATTACGTATAATGTTAATGGCATTCGTGCCGCTCTTACCAAAGGTTTCGACCAGTGGTTACAGGCCGCTAACCCTGATGTGCTCTGCTTGCAGGAGATCAAAGCCGACGAATCAAAATTTGACAAAGCTATATTTGAGGATCTGGGCTACCATGTTTACATACACCCGGCAGTAAAAAAAGGCTACAGTGGTGTGGCAATTCTTTCTAAAGAGAAACCACAACATGTGGAAGTAGGTTGCGGTATGGAATGCTACGATGTAGAAGGACGCGTTTTACGTGCTGATTACGGCGATGTATCTGTCATGAGCGTATACATGCCTTCAGGATCAAGCGGAGAAGATCGTCAGAATTTCAAATTTCAATGGATGGATGATTTCTATGGCTATATAGGTGATCTTAAAAATACCTTACCAGGTTTGGTAGTAAGTGGGGATTACAACATATGCCATCAAGCTATCGACATCCACAATCCGAAGTCAAATGCGAATAGCTCTGGCTTTTTGCCCGAAGAGCGAAGCTGGATGAGCAAGTTCATAGACAGTGGCTTTATCGACTCTTTCAGGCACTTTAATACGGAGCCACATAACTATACTTGGTGGAGTTACAGAGCAGGTGCACGCAACAAAAATCTTGGTTGGCGTATTGATTATAATATGGCCACCGAAAATCTGCGAGGACGGTTAACGCGCTCTGCCATACTTACAGAGGCTAAGCACTCTGATCATTGTCCAGTTTTACTGGAAATAGATTAAAATCTATTGAGTATAGTTATACTTAGAATACTATTCCAAAGATCTTTTCGTATTATATTACAGCACGTTAAGCATCTTTAGTTAATTTACAACTATAGCAGCAATAGAAATTAAAATGTAGCATTTAGAGCATGAAACAAAACGATGCACTGGATCAGCTGCTGCATCAGCTGCAGGAGTTCAAAAAGAAATTCTACCTGAACATGTTGCTTAGGGGTAGTATTTTCGCGCTTGGACTCCTGCTTTCTATTTACATTGTTTATAGTCTGCTAGAATATCTATTCTATTTCCCGGCTTATGTTCGGGCTTTTCTGCTTTTCTCTTTTATCGCCCTTGCTGTTTATGTTTTTGTTCGCTGGATAGCCCTACCCATTTCGGCTCTTGCTAATCTAAGGAAAATACTGACCGATGAACAGGCAGCGCTGCAAGTGGGTACACATTATCCTGAGATCAGCGATAAGTTGCTTAATGCCATCCAGTTAAAGCATTTTGACAGAACAAATGCCCTTATTGCCGCTAGCATAGAGCAACGCAGCAGCCAACTACTCCACTTCAGATTTAAAGAAGCTGTTACTTATAAGGAGAACAGGCCGCTTTTGAAATATGTGGCCCTGCCTGCTGTAGTCGCGCTGCTGATCGTGCTGTTATACCCTACCATTTTTGTGCAGGGAACCGAGCGCATCATCAACTATAAAAGGTATTATGCTCCTCTTGCTCCATTTAGGTTTGCTGTTAAAAATGATAAATTAGAAACGTATAGGGGAGAAGATTTTGATTTAAAGGTTACCATTGAAGGCGAAGCCATACCTGACGAAATATTTGTTAACTATAGCGGCAGACGTCAGAAACTTAATCAAAAAGCTGATGGCAGTTATACTTATACATTCAAGCAACCTCAAAAATCAATTGACTTTGAGTTAGAAGGTTCTGGCTTTACTTCTGATACCTATCACCTGGAATTGCTTTCACGTCCTAATTTAAAGGACTTCTACCTGGAGATTGAGTACCCGGATTACCTGAAGCGAAAGCCAGAACTCATTCAGAACACCGGCAATGCCACTATACCAGAAGGCAGTACTGTTAACTGGCACTTTAAGGCAACCGATACTGAAAGCATCAAGCTTGCCTTCGAAGAACCTGCACAAGCTCTGAGTACGAGCAAGGAGGGTGAAAACTTTAACGCAAGTAAAAAATTCAGCAGGAGCCAGGCGTATAGCATAAAGCTCCAGAATGAGCACAGCGCAAACAAAGACCCTATCTCATACCAGATCACTACCATACCTGATCGCTTACCACAGATCAGTCTGGAGCAATACCAAGATACTTCCCTTTATACATTTTTAGTTCTTGGAGGCGATGTATCAGATGATTATGGCCTGACACGCCTTGCACTAAACTACCGCATCAGCAGCAACAATTCTCCTCAGGCAAAGTATAAAAGTATAGCACTGCCTCTCAATAAACAGCAGCTCAACCAAACCTATTATTACCAATGGAACACTGCTACGCTTAATTTACAACCTGGTGATAAAGTAGAATACTATGTACAGGTATGGGATAACGATGCCATAAATGGTCCTAAAAGCGCCCGTACCCGTAGTTTTCAACTCAAAGTACCTGATAAACGCGAACTTCAGAAAGAATTAAATAATAACTCCCAATCTGTAGCCAGCCAGATGAGCAAAACCCTTGAAAAGGCAACTCAGCTGCAAAAAGAGCTCTCCAGATCGGAGGAAAAGATGAAAATGAAGCGCGACCTGAACTGGCAGGATAAAAAGCAGATAGAGGACCTGATGGAGAAGAAAAAGCAGCTGGAGCAGGACATCTCTTCTATGAAGGAGCTTTTTAAGGAGCTGAACAAAAAACAGAACATGCTGAGTGAGCAGGACAAGCAGCTAGCAGAGAAAGCACAGCAACTGCAAAAACTAATGGATGAACTGCTCGACCCTGAGACGAAGAAACTCTATGAGGAATTGGATAAGCTGTTACAGCAGCAGCAACCGAACAATGAAGAGCTACAGAAACTTTTGAGCAAACTTGATAACAAGGAACGTAACCTGGAAAAGGAAATTGAGCGTGCCCTGGAGTTATTTAAACAGCTACAGTTTGAGCAAAAGTTAGATAACCTGACAGATAAACTGCAGGAAATGGCGAAAGACCAGAAGCAGCTCTCGGACAAAACCGAACAAAAGCAGGAGGACAATAACCAGTTACAAGAGCAGCAAAAGGATCTACAGCAGCAGTTTGAAGATGTGAAGGAGCAGATGAAAGAGCTGAAAGACCTGAACGATAAACTGGACAGCCCTAACTCGCTTGATGAGCAACAACAGCAGAAGGATCAGGAGGGGGTAGAGCAGGACATGCAGCAAAGCCAGGAACAGCTTCAGAAAAAGCAGAATAAGAAGGCTAGCGACTCACAGCAGAAGGCTGGACAAAAAATGGAGAAAATGGCCCAGCAGATGGAAGACATGAAAAGCTCTATGGGCATGTCCGGTATGCAGCAGAACCTGGATGACCTGCGTGATATACTCGAGAACCTTATTAAGCTTTCTTTTGATCAGGAAGGTTTGATGAAGGAGTTCCGGGAAGTAAACCAAAGTGATCCACGTTTTATAGCATTGTCACAACAACAGCTAAATTTGCGTGATAATGCCCAGGTTGTAGAAGATAGCTTGTTCTCGCTGGCTAAAAAGGTATTTCAGATTCAATCGTTCGTAACCAGAGAGGTTGCAGCCATGAACGAAAGCATGGATAATAGCATGCACGAGCTTCAGGAACGGAACATTGGTCGTGCAACTGCTCAGCAACAATTAGCCATGACCAGCATGAACAATCTGGCATTGATGCTGAATGATGCACTTAAGCAAATGCAACAGGCCATGCAGCAAATGAAAGGCGGAATGGCTGGAAAACAGAAAGGAAACAAACCAATGCCTGGCAATATGGGGAAATTGCAGCAGCAGTTGAATAAAAAAATAGAAGATTTGAAAAAAGGTGGCAAGTCAGGTAAGGCACTTTCTGAAGAATTAGCTAAATTGGCTGCTGAGCAGGAGGCTATCCGAAATGCCTTGAAAGAATTAGAGAAACAAGGTAAAAAACCTGGCGAAAATGGCAAGAATGGCCAACTGGGAAATATCAGTAAGATGATGGAACAAAGCGAGACTGATCTCGTTAATAAACGTTTGACTGAACAGACCATTATGCGCCAGCGTGAGATATTAACAAGGCTACTAGAAGCTGAGAAGTCAGTGAAAGAGCGTGAAATTGATAACAAACGGGAAGCAAAAACTGCACAGGAGATAGCACGTAAAGTTCCTCCTTCGTTTGAGAAATATTTAAGAGCAAAAGAAAAACAGACTGAGTTACTCAAGACAATACCGCCTGCCTTAACACCGTATTACAAGCAGAAGGTTAATGAGTATTTTCAGAATATTAGCAAATAACAAGCACCTATTTTACACTTAACGATTAATATGAATCAGGTAAAAATTCAGATTCCGTCGCTAATCGAGAACATCCGAGTTATTGAAAGTTTTATTGATAATTCTAAAGATGAATTCGAGTTTGAAGATGATATCTATGGTAACATCATGGTTGCTGTTACGGAGTCTGTGAACAATGCCATCCGTCACGGAAATAAGTTTGATAAGGATAAAAACGTATACCTCACCCTTCAGGTAGAACAGAATCAGTTGTCTTTCGAGATCGAAGATGAAGGTCCGGGATTCGATTATGAGAATCTGCCAGACCCAACTGCTCCTGAAAACCTTGAGAATCCTGGTGGTCGTGGCATATTCCTTATGCGTAACCTCTGCGATGAAGTTAATTTTTTAAACGAAGGCAAACGAGTACAATTAATCTTTAACATCACACCATCTCATAATGGAACATCCCATTGAGTTCTTTAGTGAAGACATAGAGTTTGAGCTAAAGAACCCGGACCTGGTTTCTGAATGGATTGAAACTGTAATCAACCAACACGGACAAGAATTAACTAATCTTACTTACATCTTCTGTTCCGACGATTACCTTCACGAGATCAACGTTGAGTATCTAGACCACGACACGCTCACAGATATCATCACCTTCAATAATGCCGACGAAGAAGGCACTGTTGAAGGTGATATTTTTATAAGCATAGATCGAATTCGTGATAATGCTCACGATCATGGCACTGCTTTTGAAGATGAACTCCATCGGGTTATCATTCATGGCGTGCTTCACCTACTTGGTTTTAAAGACAAAACCAAAGAGGAAGAGGTGCTTATGCGTAAACAAGAAGATTCTTCCTTATCTTTGCGAAAGTTTTAATTGCAAAAAGGAATTACCAACCCCCAGACGATGTTTCACGTGAAACGTCTCTAAATCCAGAAATACATGTTTCCAGAATACGATGTAATAGTAGTTGGAGCCGGTCATGCAGGTTGCGAAGCAGCGGCTGCAGCGGCTAAAATGGGCTCGAAGGTGTTATTGGCCACCATGAACATGAATACAATTGCACAAATGTCTTGCAACCCAGCAATGGGAGGTGTAGCAAAAGGACAGATTGTGCGCGAAGTAGATGCATTAGGCGGAATGAGTGGTATCATTACTGATAAAACAATGATACAGTTCCGGATGCTGAACAAGTCAAAAGGTCCTGCCATGTGGAGCCCAAGAGCTCAAAGCGATCGTATGCGTTTTGCAGAAGCCTGGAGACTGACTTTGGAAGAAACAGCGAATGTGGATTTCTGGCAAGAGATGGTAACTGGCATCGTAGTAGAGAATGGAAAGGCTTCAGGAGTACGCACTAGCCTGGGGATAACTATACGTGGAAAGGCTGTTGTTTTAACGAACGGCACCTTTTTGAATGGAATTATCCACATCGGAGAGAAGCAACTTGGTGGTGGAAGAGCAGCAGAAAAATCAGCAAAAGGTATAACAGAACAACTGATAGAGCTCGGGTTTGAAGCAGGCCGTATGAAAACCGGAACGCCACCTCGTGTGGACGGCAGAAGCCTGGACTATTCAAAAATGGAGGAGCAGTTTGGAGATGAGAAACCATCGAAGTTTTCTTATACAGATACAGAGCCCCTCGCATCGCAACGTAGCTGCTATATAACCTATACAAATCCGGAGGTACATGAGATACTGAAAACCGGATTCGAAAAATCGCCAATGTTTCAAGGCCGTATCCAGGGACTTGGACCTCGCTATTGTCCATCAATAGAGGATAAGATTAACCGGTTTGCCGACAGAGACAGACACCAGATCTTTGTAGAACCGGAAGGTTGGAACACGGTAGAAGTATACGTGAATGGATTCTCTAGTTCATTACCTGAAGATGTACAGTTAAAAGCTTTGCAAAAAATAGAAGGCTTTGAGAATGCTAAAATGTTCAGACCAGGATATGCTATAGAGTATGACTTCTTCCCACCAACACAGCTAAACCTCACACTGGAGACAAAGCTTGTTAGTAACCTTTACTTTGCCGGTCAAATAAACGGAACGACAGGATATGAGGAAGCAGCCTGTCAGGGATTAATGGCTGGTATAAATGCCCACAACAAAATCAATAACAAAGAGCCATTCGTATTAAAACGATCAGAAGCTTATATCGGAGTTCTGATTGACGACCTGGTAAACAAAGGCACTGAAGAACCTTACCGTATGTTTACTTCACGTGCTGAACATCGCATTTTACTACGCCAGGATAATGCGGATATCCGTTTAACAAGGATGGGTTATGAGCTTGGCCTAGCAGATGAAAGCCGTCTGAAAGCTGTGGATAAGAAGATAGAAGAAACAGGAGAAATCATCGCATACTTAAATAATAAGCCGATTGAGCCTGAAGATATCAACAGCATGCTGGAGGCCTTAGGATCCGCACCAATCACTGAAAAGCAACGTGCCGGGCAATTGATCAAACGACCTAACGTTGAGATAGAAAATATAGCTGCTGCTGTGCCAGCAGTAGCAGAATATCTGAGTAAGTTTAAACCAGATAGCGTAGAGCAGGCAGGTATAGCTGTAAAGTATGAGAGCTATATTGAAAAAGAATACGCCATGGCCAGCAAGATGAGCGAGTTGGAAAACTACCTGATCAAAGACAAAATCAATTATCGGAACATACCTGCCTTGTCGGCAGAGGCAAAAGAAAAACTACTGAAAGTACAGCCTGAAACAATTGGCCAGGCTTCTAGAATTAGTGGAGTAACGCCAGCCGACATTTCAGTGTTAATGGTATACCTGGGAAAATAAATGAGCTACGAAAGACTGGAACAATGCCCGATCTGTGGTAAGGAAGAGTTCAAAAATTTTTTAGTAGTTACTGATAATACTGTCTCAAAGGAAAGCTTTGTAATAGTGGAGTGTGAGAATTGTTCTTTTAAATTCACTAATCCCAGGCCTGACAATGAGAGTATAGGAAGCTATTATGAATCAGAAGACTATATCTCGCACAGCAACACAAAAACAGGGATTATCAACAGAGCGTACCATGTGGTTCGGTCAATAACCACGAAACAAAAAGTGGAGCTTATTAACAAATATGCTCCCGCAAAAGGGGCTGTACTAGACTATGGTTGTGGTACAGGAGTTTTCCTGCAGGCTTGTAAAAAAGACGGATGGCAGATACGCGGAGTGGAGCCAAGTGAAAAAGCAAGGGAGATAGCATCAAAGGAAACAGAACAACAGATCGCAGCAGATCTTACAGAACTTGAAGGTGAGAAGTTTGAAGTTATCACCATGTGGCATGTGCTGGAACATATCCATTCGTTGAATGAAACCATGAGCCAATTAGTGGACAAACTTCAGGACGATGGAACAATTGTAATAGCTGTGCCTAACGCTGACTCTCATGATGCGCAACTTTATAAAGAGAATTGGGCAGCCTATGATGTGCCCCGCCATCTTTACCATTTTACTCAGACAACAATGAAACGTTTTCTGAAAAAGCATAAGCTGATACTGGAGGAAGTGCACCCAATGAAATTCGATGCTTATTATGTAAGTATGTTAAGCGAGAAGCATAAAGAGGGTAAGACGAAAATGATCAATAGTATGATGAACGGTTTTAAATCGAATAGTTATGCAGAGAAAAATGGCAAGGATTATTCGAGCTTAATTTTTATAGCAAAGAAAAAATAGATATCAACTAAAAACAGTGTAAAAGGCAAGCGAAAGTTTGCCTCTTTTACTTTTATAAAACAGGTAAATAATGAAGTTAGGGCAGATTACATTAATCTTATCAACACTATTTGGTGTAGCAGCATGTGCCAGTATAAGCGCACCGGAAGGAGGACCTAAAGACGAAACACCTCCTAAATTGGTAAGCAGTAATCCACAAGATCAGGCGCTGAATGTAAAGTCAAAAACAATAACGCTGGTATTTGATGAAGAGGTGCAACAAAATAATCTTCAGAAAGAACTCATCATTACTCCAAACACTCAAAACAAGTATAAAGTAAAAACTGATAAGAACCAGATAAGCCTGGAGTTTGATAAACCTTTGCTTGATAATACTACCTACTCATTGAGTTTCAGAGAAGGGATCACGGATATAACTGAAAAAAATAAAGCCAAGGATCTGCGCATTTCGTTCAGCACGGGTAGCTACATTGACTCAAGCAAAGTGAGTGGAACAGTGGTGAACCTTAAAACGCAGAAGCCCGAACAAAAAGCAATAGTTGCGTTGTATCCGACAAATGATACGTTGAGCATCAGGAAAAACAGGCCCTATTATCAAACTGAAACAGATGCTTCGGGAAACTTCAAAATGACGAACATCAAAGCGGGCGAGTATAGAATTTATGCGCTGGCAGAGAAGAACAATAACTACTTCTACGATAATGAAGAAGAGAAAATAGGGTATTTAGCAGGGCCAATCAAAATTACTCCCACTACAGAACCAGTTAAACTAGAATTAACAAAGTTCGATACAAAGAAACCTATCCTGCTACGAAGAGATCAGTATACAGATAGATTTGTAGCAAACTATAATGAAGGGATAAGGTCAATAAAAGTTAAGCAACAGGCAGCCCCAAAAGACTCATTAAGCTACAAAATAGGAGTAGATGGAAAGGCAGTAGAACTGTTTAAAACTGAGAAATTCAAAGGTGGAAAAACAATAATCTCAGCTGTTGATTCCTCAGGCAATATAGCCTCTGATACGCTTGAATTAAAATTTGAAGGTAAAAGAGCACAAAGTATAAAAGGAGCAAAATTAAAAGTTGTGAACACAGCAAAAGGCACAACCGCCTATACTGTAGGAGCACCGGTAACGGTAGAACTGGAGACACCGGTTAAAGTTATCGGCAAGGAGCCTATCTCGATCAAGGCAGATTCTACTGTAATAGCTAAGATCAAATATCCTGAGGAAATTTCAGTAGACCCTACAGGTACAGAGCTGACTTTTAAAATGCCTAAAATCAGTGGCAACAGAAAACAATTGACAGTTACGTTAGATAGTACTTTGATCAAGCCAATAGAAGGAAAAAGTTTAAGTTTCACACCATTACCTTTGACACTGGAAGAAAGTGGTGGAACAGGAAATATAAACGGAAAAATAACTACAAAGTATACCTCCTTTATTATACAGTTGCTTACCCCAGAGTACAAGCTGGTGAAAGAAGTAAAGGATAAGAAGAACTTTCAGTTTAAAAATATAAGCCCGGGATCATATCTTATTCGTGTGTTAGTAGACGAGAACAATAACAAGAAATGGGATCAGGGTACTCCAGATTTAGAAAAAATACCCGAGAAGGTATACATCTATCCAAAACCAATAGATGTTAGAGCAAATTGGGATATTGAAGATATTGTTCTGGAATTCTAATTTAGAAAAACCAAACAAAAAGGGAGGCTGCTACAGTCTCCCTTTTTTATTGCCTAAACAAATCAAGCACCTCTTAAGCAGAGTGTCTGCTAGCAAAAGGAAAACTTATAAAGCAGGATCCTGCGTAATAAAATCAAAGAGATTTAATCCTTCCCTAGAACAGCCTTCAAAGGCAGCGACTCCTTTCAATATATTAGAGTGTAAAGAGTACAGAATATTACGCAAAACTGCTGGCCTTAGCACAAAATTCATTGTGTCGTAAGAGCTTTACTCAGTAACAAGAACGTGTAAAAGAACACCCAAAACAAGGTTCATAAAAATGGGAAAGGAAGTCCACAACAGAGTGGGTAAAAGTGTGGATAATCGTGGGTAAACCCGGGATAAGTTTACACAGTAGAAATGACCCGCACGAACATAACCCCGAAAAAGCAGTAAAAAGTGGAAACTGGTGTACAAGTAGTACCTATAAAAAGGCTTTTCCACGTTTGCGTAACCTGTGCATAAAGAAATACACAAAAAGCAGTAAAAAGTGGAAAACGAGTCTATTCATTTGACACACAAGTTGTAAGCAACAGGTAGGCTGTGGAAGGTTTGGTGAAAAGCTAAACACGTATAAACATGTTATAGGCATTACACAAAATCGTAAAGAGTTATCAACTTATGAACACACTAAATAATGAAAGAAGGATTATTTAAAAATTTATTTTATAAAAAGTTATTAGATGTTATAGTTTGTGGAAAGGTGGATAAGGGAACAAAAAAGAGTAAAAAAGCTGGGTGAGGAAACAAAAAAGTAAACAAAAAGAAAATCTATATCTTTAAGAGTGCTTAAAGATTAAAGTCACAGAACGAACTATGAAATTGTTGATGTCCCTTTCGCTCCCCTTCGAAGAACCCGTGTTAATATTCACTTTGGTTCTTTTAATCATATTGGTGATTCCGCTTATATTAGGGAAACTGCGCATTCCAGGAATTGTAGGATTAATATTAGCCGGTGTAATATTGGGACCGAATGGGTTTCATATACTGGCCAGAGATGCCAGTATAGTTTTGTTTGGAACAGTAGGATTACTCTACATCATGTTCCAGGCGGGACTGGAAATCGATATGATAGATTTTAAAAAGTATAAGGCTCGAAGTGTAGTTTTCGGAACCCTTACCTTTTTAATTCCAATTTCGATAGGAACAGTAGTGTTTCTGTATCTGCACGGGTATGAATTGAAACCTGCGATATTATTGGCCAGCATGTTTGCCCCACATACACTATTAGCATATCCTATAATTAGTAGATTAGGATTGAGTAAGAATGAAGCTGTAACGCTGACAATAGGAGGAACTCTGGTAACCGATACGGCAGTGCTGTTTGTTCTGGCAGTAGTGATCAACTCCACGCAAGGACAGACAGGAACCTGGTTCTGGGTATGGATGGTAACAGAGATGGCAATTTTTGTTGCAGTAGTACTGTGGATTTTCCCGAAGATTGCAAAGTACATGTTCAAGCAATTGGAAAGTGAAAAAGGGGCACAGTATATATTTGTATTAACTGTTGTATTTGCCGCAGCATTTTTATCTGAAGTTGCAGGTATGGAGGCCATAATCGGAGCTTTCCTGGCAGGACTGGCACTGAATCCGCTTATCCCACATACATCAGCGCTCATGAACAGAATAGAGTTTGTGGGCAATAGCATCTTTATTCCGTTTTTCCTGATCAGCACAGGCATGCTGGTAGACCTGACTGTACTGTTTACTGATACAAGTGCCATGTTGATAGCAGGTACGATTGTGATACTGGCACCACTGGCAAAATATGCAGCCGCTTATTTAACACAAAAGTTATTTGGGTTTAGCGTACTGCAGCGGAACCTAATATTTGGTTTGAGCAGTGCGCACGCAGCTGCGACGCTCGCAGTAGTGTTAGCAGGTTTTGAAATAGGTTTACTGGGAGAGAGTGCATTGAACGGTGCTGTAGTATTGATCCTGGTATCAAGTATGGTAAGCTCGTTTACTACAGAGAAAGTAGGGCGGAAGCTGGCAATACTGGAAAGCAGAAGAAAGCCGGACATCAGCGTAAAACCTGATAGAATTCTGGTGCCAATCAGTAACCCCAAAACGATAGAAAATCTGATTGATCTCTCTATCATGTTAAAGAATCCGGAGCATAAAAGCCCGATATATCCATTAGCAGTAGTGATTGACAATGAACACGCGGAGGAGGAGATCTTTAAAAAGAATAAAATGCTGCAAGAAGCAATTACACACGCTTCTGCCTCCGATAACGATGTTCAGCTGGTATCTAAAATAGATGTGAACATATCTAGCGGTATTCTGAGGGCTATAAAAGAATTGATGATCACAGAAGTAGTGTTGGGGTGGAATGCGAAGATCACAACCAGAGACCGCATCTTTGGAACAGTGATGGATAACCTGCTGGATAATACGGATGAAATGATCCTGGTATGTAAGATCATCCAGCCCCTGAATACGACAGAAAGAATAGTTGTACTGGTGCCGACAAATGCAGAATTAGAAAGAGGCTTTATGCGATGGATCAGGAGCATTAAGCTGCTTTCGCAACAGCTGGGTGCCCCGATAGTATTCCGAGGGCGTAAGAGGACCTTGAATAAGCTCAAACAGGCAGTGAAAGAGAACAAGCCAGCAGTGGAGGCAGAATACATGCCTTATACAAATCTGAATGAATTTGCGAACATGAAAGCAGAATTGAACAAGGATGATATGGTGATTGTGATATCAGCCCGAAAAGCAACCGTATCCTATAATAGCAACCTGGATTTTGTACCGAGAGTATTATCCAGGAACTACAAGGATAACAGCTTCATCGTAATTTACCCGGAACAGTATTCTGTTTATAAAAGTGTGCCCGTGAAAGGGGTGCCAATAGCCTATGAAAATAAAACCAAGCAAAGCCTTTAACTATGAGCTGGATTTTGAGAAAATAAATTTCAGGGAGAACCCGGCACAGTATCGTGTAGGAAAAGGAGAGCAGGGAGTACTGCTGGTAGAGCCTTACAAATCAGAAATACTGCCTTATTGGAAATTTAAAACACCTGATATAGCAAAAGAATCATCTGATAAGATTTACCAGCTCTTTCAGGAATACTTAGCACAGGAAGACTTTGTAGGGGCTGACATGGCAAGAAAGTTTTTGCAAATGGGCTACACAAGGTCAAGGCGCTATGCAAACCACCGGACTGGTAAAAAATACAAAGGACCCGTTCCCGATGATAAGAAAGGCCAAAGTGGTGCGCACGGAAGAAAGGAGCTACCAAGGGATCCGGATCCGGAGAAAGCCAGATCAGCGGAAATATTTAAAGAAAAGTGGCAACTGGCAAAGGAAAATGCCACTTATAAGGAGATGAAAGAAAATTTTATTGCCACTTACAGTTCTAAACAAACATCTGATCAGTAATTTAGAACCATAAAACAAGTTAAACACGTATCTTTGCAAAAAATCAATCACAATTAAAATGATTAATAAAGACATCAGGTTAGGTAAAGGACTTGGTAAAATAAAGTTCGGCCTAACAATGGAAGAAGTTGAAGAATTGTTGGGTGAGCCGGAAGAGGTTGAAGAATCTGATGAAGAGGATGAGTTTGAACATGAAGCCTGGAATTACTGGGAAGACGGTTACTCATTATACTTCGATAAAGAGGACAACTACAGGCTGAGCTGCATAGAAACAGCAAACCGTGAAGTTCAGCTTTGGGGTGAACGCATCTTTGAAATGAGCAAGGATCAAGTCATTCAGTTATTTGCTGATAATGATATCAAGAATCCAGAGGAGGAAGAGGCGGAAACAGGGGAGACCCGTGTCTCTTTTGAAAAGGAGATGATAGACCTTTACTTTGATGAAGATCAGCTGATAGCCGTAAACTTCGGAGTGTTCATCAATGATAACTTAGAAGTTATCTGGCCTGAGAAATAAGAATAACCTTCTTAAATATAAAAAAGTCCCGCTCCTGACAGAGCGGGACTTTTTTATTAGCCACTATGAGCCACCATATTCAAAAAATGGAAGCATAAGGAAGAGTTGAAAATGTGTAAAAGTATACCTTAAAGTCCTTTTTAAGAAAGCAGAGCCATAAAAGTGTAGTAATATTCCACAAAAAAAGGCCCAGCATATGCTAGGCCTTGAACAAATAAAAAGTAGAGAATTGCTCTTACTTAAAGAAGAAATTCATAAGCTCTTCCTGTATCACCGGATTGATAGCAACAGCTAGTATAACTGAGATAACCAAACCAATAGTAACAGATAAAATATCCTTACCAATAAGGCCAAAGGTTTTGGCAAACTTAACAGGACTGTCATGAGCACGTAGACGCATACCTAATTCACGGCCTGCCAGCAAGCCGACAAATACCCAGGTAGTACTCATTGGGATATTGTTAAGTTCTTTAAAGTAGTAAAGGATGATAGAGTAAACCAAGTCAATGATAGTTGCACTCCGAACGTCACGTACTTCTGATTTTTCATTTATTATGTGCTGGATCTTCTCGCCACGCTGGTAAAACATGAAACCAAGGCCGAGGAAAATGAAACCGGCAAATGCGGCAAATTCCCAAACACCCAGTTGACGCGGCAAGTACACAGCAACATTTGCCAGATCCTGTGCAAGCCAGGTATGCCAAAGGAAACCACTGATTACCCACTGAGCCACTACCCATGCGCCATGTGCCTCCCCTTTAATAAACTTCTTTATAATCTTGGAGAGGATAACGTAAATGATGAATGCAGCTACAAATGCAGCAACATAACCCATTAAACTCTTGCTAACCATACTTACAATGGCACCTGAGCTAACAGTAAACACGCTAAGTAGCATGAAAGTAGTAGAAACAGGAATCTTGAAGCGGGTTAAAAGGAGAAGAACGATCGGGGCAGCAAGCTGCAGGTACACAAAGCTGTCAACATTCTGGCTGAAGCCTTTAGAAGCCAAGCGTTGGAAGGTAACGTCTCCGTTGAAGACATACCAGCTGTAAAACACAGTGCCTAAGAAAATAGCACCCATAAATAACCACTGCCAGTACCATTTTTTGTCTTCGTTAGAAACAATAAAAGTACCTATGGTCTGAATACTATCGTTGGCAATAGCAGAATATCCAGCGAAGGCAAAACCTACCCACATGGCTATAGAAGCATAAGGGTAAACCAAACCAGCCAGGATAAGGGAAAAAGCGATGAAGTAAAGAAACTTCTTCTCCTTATGGATATAAATATCTACAAAGTTGTAACGCTTCCTAAATTTGTAAGGCTGGTTGGCTACAACAGGCTTTTTAGCCTTTTTTAACTTGACCATTATTAATTTATTGGGTGAGAAATTAAAAAACTGCGCAAGTTACTTCAAAAAAGAAGAAGGAGAGTAGAGGCTATGTTAAGAAATTGTTAACACGCCTCTTTAAGATGGTTAATAGCCGTTAAAACCAATTTTGTAAGCTATAAGTGGTAAATTTTAATAGCAAGAAACAAAAACAGTAAATTCACAGTGGCATAATCAATCACTAATAAGCTATCTTTGCAGCATGGCGACACAAGAAAAAACAACGCTGGAAAACGCACAGTTAAAAGATATTATCTCCCACGCAAAGGAGTATGGTTTTGTATTTTCATCTAGCGACATCTACGATGGCTTGCAGGCTGTTTATGATTATGGCCAGATGGGAGTAGAACTAAAGAACAACATTAAAACCTTGTGGTGGAAATGCATGACACAACTGAACCAGAATGTAGTTGGTTTAGATGCAGCCATCTTTATGCACCCCTCTGTTTGGAAAGCGTCAGGACACGTAGACAGCTTCAATGATCCGATGATTGATAACAAGGATTCTAAAAAGCGTTACCGTGCCGATGTTCTGATAGAAGATAAAGCTGCTCAGTACGAAGCAGAGGGTAGAGTAGAGGAAGCCGGCGCCTTACTGGCCGAGATGGGTAAACTACTGGAAGATGAAAATCTGGAAGGTGTACGTGAACTGATTATCAGCGAAGGTATTAAATGCCCGATCTCTGGAACAGCAAACTGGACAGAAGTTCGTCAGTTTAACCTGATGTTCTCTACACAGGTAGGTTCTGTTGCCGAAGATTCGCAAACAATTTACCTGCGACCCGAAACAGCGCAGGGTATTTTTGTGAACTTCCTTAATGTGCAGAAAACAGGACGCATGAAAGTTCCTTTTGGTATAGCACAGATAGGTAAAGCATTCCGAAACGAGATTGTAGCACGTCAGTTTATCTTCAGGATGCGGGAGTTTGAGCAAATGGAACTTCAGTTCTTTGTTCGACCTGGTACTGAGATGGAGTGGTACGAGCAGTGGAAGGAGACCCGTAAGAAGTGGCACCTTGCACTGGGTATTCCAACTGAAAGCCTACGTTACCACGACCACGATAAGCTTGCTCACTATGCAAATGCTGCAGTGGATATCGAATACAAATTTCCATTCGGTTTTAAAGAAGTAGAAGGTATTCATTCCCGTACAGACTTTGACCTGACACAGCACCAGGAGCTGAGCCGCAAGAAAATGCAATACTTCGATAACGATCTGAACGAAGAAGGCAAGCCTTACGGTAATTACATTCCTTACGTGATCGAAACATCAGCCGGAGCAGATCGCCTGTTCCTGATGACACTTTGCAATGCTTACACAGAAGAAGAGATCGTAGAAGGAGACAGCACCAAATCACGTACCTTCCTGAAATTCCATCCGGCATTAGCTCCTGTTAAAGCAGCTATACTTCCGTTAACAAAAAAGGATGGCTTACCCGAGAAGGCAACTGAGTTGTTTGATGCGCTAAAATACGATTTCAATATAATTTACGAAGAACGCGACAGCATCGGAAAGCGCTATACCCGTCAGGACCTGATTGGAACCCCGTTCTGTATCGCTGTTGACCACCAGACGCTGGAGGATAATACGATAACAGTACGCGACCGCGATAGCCGCGAACAGATACGTATGCCAATCAGCGAACTGCGGGATTATATAGAAAAGGCTGTTAGCTTCAAAAGTATTTTTGAGCAACTAGCATAGAGCAAAACCGGCAATCATTTAAAAAGGCAGCATGTATAACCATGCTGCCTTTTTTGTTGCCTGAACCCTACCTGGTTCCGCTGTGGAAAGTCTGGCTGATAAAATTCAATAACTTTTTCAATTCTAAATGCTTATGCTTTTTCAAAGGCAGCAAACCAGTTATGTTATGCACAAGAAACAACGCATACAATCAACAGTTGAGGTGGTATGGCTACAGTTTATAAACATTATTTTTTTGTAGCTTAAAGGATTCAAATACTTTTCGGATAATGCAGATCATTAAAATCTTACTATGCTTTATAAGCGTGCTTTTACTTAATGAGGCTAAAGCACAGGTTGATTCTATAGCAGTTAGCGAACAGGGTGTTCCCGTAGTCTTACATCGCGACACATTGTTTCAAATCTATAATTCTGTGGGCTCTTTTAGCAAGGAGGAGCGGGCATCAGCCATAAGTAAACGAGTGGCAGAATTGTCAGAAGAACGCTTCTTTAAAGCTGATTCTGTGAAAGTGATCGAGAATGTTCAATCAACGGATGTTGCTTACATGGACAGGGTGATCCTGAGTGTAACCGACATGGATGCAGCACAAGCTGATGTACCCCGAGCAGAACTGGCAGCGCTTTATGCCAGCAAGATAAGGGAGACAGTAGTAACGTCTGCTGAACAGAACAGTCTGCGATTTATCCTGATTGAGATTGGCTTAGCAGCGTTGGTGCTGATCGTTTTCTTCATCCTGATAAAATACGTGAATAAGTTATTCCAATATATTTTCGGGAAAATTGAGGAGCAGCAGGGAAAAGCCCTGAAAGGCTTAAAGGTAAAAAACTACGAAATGCTAACGCCAGAGCGGGAGGCAGCTGTTGTTCTGGCAGCGATGAAGTTTATACGGATCATCACCATTTTCATACTTATCTATATCCTGTTACCAGTTTTGTTCAGCATATTCCCCTGGACAGAAGGCTATGCAGATACATTGCTGCTCTATATCCTGAGTCCTCTACGCAAGATTGGAATGGGACTGGTGAATTATATACCTAATCTGCTTACCATCCTGGTAATAATAGTGGTAACACATTATGTTGTAAAATTCTTAAGGTTTTTAGCTGTTGAGGTTGAAGAAGGAAAACTGGAGGTACCTGGTTTTTACAAAGATTGGGCAAAACCTACTTATAACATCGTACGCTTCCTGCTGTATGCTTTTATGTTCATTGTTATCTGGCCCTATTTGCCAGGTTCTGATTCTGCAGTTTTTCAAGGAGTTTCTGTTTTCTTAGGAATTCTCTTCTCCCTGGGGTCATCGTCAGCTATTGCCAACATGGTGGCAGGTTTAGTACTTACTTATATGCGTTCATTTAAAATCGGAGATCGCATTAAGATCGGTGAAATAACCGGAGATGTAATAGAAAAAACATTGCTTGTTACGCGGGTTCGGACTACCAAGAATGAAGATATCACCATTCCGAACGCTATGATCCTAAACAGTCACACAACTAACTTTACCACTTGCAGTGAGCAAAGTGAAAAAGGATTGGTACTGCACACTACCGTTACTATTGGTTATGATGTGCCCTGGCCAAAGGTACATCAGGCCTTGATCGACGCTGCCCTGGCCACTCCTGATGTTGAAAAAACACCTGCTCCATTTGTCCTTCAAACAAGCCTGGATGATTTTTATGTAAGTTATCAACTGAATGCCTACACATTTACAGCAGGCAAGATGGCAGTGATTTATTCAAATATTCATCAGAACATTCAGGATAAATTCAATGAAGCAGGTATCGAGATTTTGTCACCACATTACCGTGCACAACGCGATGGCAACATGGTGACAATCCCTGCAGGGTACCTTCCGGAGAATTATGAAGCTCCTTCGTTCCGGTTGCAGCAAATACAGCCACAAGTGCCGCAGCCAATATAAAGGGTTTCTTTCCTGAAAAAGGCTTTACCTAAAGCAGTAACTCCATAGCGAATTGCATATAGTCCAAGCATTCATATCAATGGATTAGCTTTTTTAGTCAGGCCTTAAATCTTATTTTAGCATCAAAGTGCAAGACTTATGTTAAATTAAGATAGTTTAATATATCCGAGCTTTTGGCTTACCCCGGAAGTCTGTTTATCTGTTTATAAAAAGAACCAAAAAATGCCCCTATAAAGCTATAGGGGCATTTTAGACTAACTTGTAAACATAGAAATGGCTAAATAATAAGGTAAAAACAGGTTTAAAATTATTTGAAATAAAAACTGTGAATGAATTGTTGAGGAGAAGCAGGAACTGCGCTTAAATATGTTGAGAAAACGCTACATAACAGGCCTGGAGCATAGTAGAAGCTGTTTATGAAGCTATTTATTAACAGCTGATAACACCAATGTTTTAGTGATTAACGAAATCAAAAAGAGGCTTTACCAAACCACCTGTCAACCTGCAGGGGTACTCACGTATAGTTATTTGTAAACAAGCAAATTAGAAATGACTACGAAATCAAAAACAGATAAGAAGAACAACCTAAAAGAAAATAACCCCTGCTGGAAAGGGTACGAACCTATAGGTTTAAAGAAAAAAGATGAGGAGGAGGTACCAAACTGTGTTCCTGAGAAAAGCAGTTCCAGCACAAAAAAGAAAAGTTAGAATAGGATTAAATGATTAAAAATAGCCTCTTACCTGAGGCTATTTTTTTGTCTTTAGCTTAAATAAGGCAGTATTTGTTCGCAGTAACACCCCGTTTTACAGCAGCTTTATACTTTCTAACCTCCACGAGAAAGCAAAATTGCCTACCTTTGCCGAATTGTAGCTGATCATGTGGAATAAGATTGCCATTTTTATAATTAAAAACAGGTTAAGGCTCATCATTCTCTTAACCTTGCTTACTGCATTCATGGCTTATCAGGCCAAAGATGCCGAGATGTCTTACGATTTTGCCAATGTTGTGTCGCAGGACGATGTGGATATGCAGTATTTCCAGCGTTTCAAGAGCACATTTGGCGAAGACGGAAACATACTGGTGGTAGGCATGCAAGACAATAAAGTATATAAGCTTCAGAATTTCCGGGAGCTGAAAACTTTGTCGGAGCAGTTAAAGGGGGTAGAAGGCGTGAAGGCGGTGATCTCGTTGCCAACCCTGATCCAGGTAGTAAAAGATACAGCAGAACGCAGGTTTACTACCCAGGCTATTTTCTCTCCACTACCCGACACACAATTGTTGCTAGACAGCCTGTTACAGGTGGTGCACAACCAGGGCTTCTACGAAGGACAGATCATCAATAATAAAACTGGTGCCACCCTGCTGGCTGTAACTGTAGATCCTGCTTATCTCAATTCTGCCAGACGTGTGGAGGTGATGGATAAAGTGATGGAACGTACGGAGGCTTTCTCAAAGAAGACCGGTATTAAATTACATTATGCAGGGCTTCCGTTTGTCCGTGCCGTCATGACGACTAAAGTAGCAGCTGAAATGAAGATGTTCCTGCTGCTTGCTTTGCTGGTAACAGGGGTAACACTCTTTATTTTCTTCCGCTCTTTTTACGCAGTTGTATTTCCGTTACTGGTAATAAGCCTGGTGGTGATATGGGTGTTGGGAACACTTTCGCTGCTCGATTATAAAATATCGCTGCTTACTGGCCTTATTCCCGCCATACTTGTAGTAATAGGCATCCCTAATTCTACTTACCTGCTTACGCGTTACCATTATGATTACCGCAAGCACGGTAATAAAATGCTGGCGCTCTCTCGGGTGATCAGCAAAATTGGTGTAGTAAACCTGGTTACCAATGCTACCACAGCAATTGGTTTTATTGTATTTACTTTTACCCATGTAGCCATACTTTATGAGTTTGGTGTGGTGGCTGGCATCAATATCTTTGTCACCTTTATTGTTAGCATGGTACTGATCCCAATCGTGTTTTCGTACCTGCCGCCCCCAACGCCAAGGCAGCTTCGTCACCTGGATGCAAGGCCGCTCAATAAGTTGCTGGAGTTTATCGATTACATAGTACACCGGAAACGAAACCTGGTTTACTTCTTTACTTGTCTGGCCTTGTTCTTGTCACTTTGGGGTATCTATAAAGTGAAAACGGTGTCATACATGGTAGATGATCTGCCAGAGGAAAGCAGCGTTAATGCAGACCTTACTTTCTTTGAGCACCATTTTAATGGCGTAATGCCGCTGGAGATCATTGTAGATACGGGAATAAAGCAGGGAGTAATGCGCTTGCCTAACCTGGTAAAGCTTAACAAGCTGGAGAATTTCCTGCGCACGCAGCCAATACTTTCTGCACCTATCTCTGTGGTAGGTTTGATTAAAACAGCCACCCAGGCTTTTTATGGCGGAGATCCAAATTCTTACCGCTTACCTGATAATACAGAGCGCAATTTTATATTCAGCTACCTGGCAAAACAGGATAATGAAGCAAATCAGCATTTGCTGCGTTCTTTCGTAGACAGCACAGGTCAGCAGGCCCGTATTTCGCTTAAAGTTGCCGATGCCGGATCAAGAGAGTTAGATACTTTGATCCTTAATAAAATAAAGCCGGAGTTGCGCGAGATCTATGGCGGTGAAGGCGTATCGGTTGCAGAAAAGGGTAACACCATGACCTTTACCCGTGACGATTCAGGGAGCCAGACCACTGTAAGCCTGACTGGTACCACGCTGCTGTTCATTAAAGGCAATGAGTACCTTATCAACAACCTGCGTTCTAGTCTGGTGCTGGCGTTTGTGTTGGTAACTATTGTTATTGCAATGTTGTTTAAGTCGGTAAGGATAGTGGTTATATCGCTGATACCGAACATGATTCCTTTGCTGATAGCAGGAGGATTGATGGGCTTTTTCAACATTCCGCTAAAGCCAAGTACAGCACTTATCTTTAGCATAGCCCTCGGGATTGCCATAGACGACTCTATCCACTTTTTGGCTAAATACAGAAGCGAGTTACTGTCAAATGGCTTTGATGTCAGCAAGGCGATCACGACCAGTTTAGCGGAAGCCGGCACAAGTATGATCTATACTTCGGTGATCCTGTTCTTTGGATTTGTGATATTTGCCTTTTCTGAATTTGGCGGTACAAAGGCACTTGGTGTGCTGATGTCGGTAAGTTTGCTGATTGCATTATTCACAAACCTGATTATATTGCCAACTTTGCTGATCAGCTTTGATAGTGGTAAGTACAAGCACGATCCTTATGCCCTGATAGAGCACTACGATGAGTTTTACCTGGAGCACGAGGATGAGGAGCTTGACCTGAAGCTGCTTAAGTTAAAATTTGAAGAAGAAAATCCTGAAGAAGATAAAAAACCTGCTTACGGTGAAATACAACGAGTATAAAAATCTGAATTACGCCAAAGTCGGCGAAGAAGTACTGAAGTTCTGGAAGCAGAACAACGTTTTCGAACGTTCTGTAGCTACCCGTGAAGGCAATACGCCTTTCGTATTCTATGAAGGACCTCCATCAGCGAATGGTACCCCAGGCATTCATCACGTGATGGCCCGTGCCGTTAAGGATATTTTTTGTCGTTATAAAACGCTGAAAGGTTTCCACGTGAATCGTAAAGGTGGCTGGGATACTCATGGTTTGCCTGTAGAGCTTCAAGTAGAAAAAGAACTGGGTATCACTAAAGAGGACATTGGTAAGAAAATAACTGTAGAAGAGTATAACCAACGCTGCCGCGAGACAGTGATGCGCTTCAAGAGCCAGTGGGATAACCTGACCGAAATGATGGGGTATTGGGTAGACCTGAACAACCCATACATCACTTTCGAGAATGAATACATCGAGTCTTGCTGGGCCCTACTGAAGCGCCTGTATGATAAAGGCTACCTGTACAAAGGCTATACCATCCAACCATACTCGCCTGCGGCAGGTACGGGTTTAAGTTCGCATGAGCTTAACCAACCGGGCTGCTATAAAATGGTGAAAGATACCACCATCGTAGCTCAGTTTGCTGTTAAGCGAATCACACGCAACATGTTCCTGTTCGAACACGAGGAGGAGCATGTTTATTTCCTTGCCTGGACGACAACCCCCTGGACGCTTCCTGGTAACACAGCGCTGGCAGTAGGTAAAAACATCAAGTATGTAAAAGTTAAGACGTACAACCCATACACCTACGAGCCGATCTCTGTTATACTTGCCAAAGAACTTGTTAGCCGCTATTTCAACCCGAAAGCAGCTGAAATCGCTTTGACAGACTATAGCTCAGGCGATAAACTGATCCCATACCAGATTGTGGAGGAGTTTGATGGCCGTGACCTGGAGGGAGTGGAGTATCACCAGCTGATGCCTTACGTGACTCCTGAGAAACCTGCTTTCCGTGTGATCATAGGAGATTATGTAACCACAGAAGATGGTACCGGTATCGTGCATATCTCCCCAACTTTCGGTGCTGATGACTTTAGAGTAGCTGCTCAAAATGACATTCCGGCACTCCTTATTACTGACGAAACAGGCAAGCAGGTCCCAATTGTAGATAAACAGGGTCGTTTTGTGTCGCAGATCACGGACTTTGCAGGCTTGTACGTTAAGAACTACGCCAAGGAAGATGAGTCTTCTCCGGAGTACAGGCCAACGGATGTAAAGATCGCTATTAAGCTGAAAGAGGAAGGCAAAGCCTTTAAAGTAGAGAAATACGAGCATACCTACCCGCACTGCTGGAGAACAGATATGCCTGTGCTATACTATCCGCTGGATAGCTGGTTCATCAAAACAACAGCCGTTAAAGACAGGTTGATAGAACTTAACAAAACCATTAACTGGAAACCGGAATCAACCGGAACTGGTCGCTTCGGAAACTGGCTGGAGAACCTGGTAGACTGGAACCTGTCCCGATCACGTTACTGGGGCACGCCGCTGCCGATCTGGAGAACAGAAGACGGAGAAGAGGAGCGTTGCATCGGATCCATTGCGGAACTTTCTGAGGCCATAGAGAAAGCTGTGGAACGTGGTTTCATGGATTCGGCTGTTGAAGTAAAAGACCTGCACAGACCTTATGTGGATAATATAGTTTTGGTAAGCAACTCCGGAAAGCCAATGTACAGAGAGCCAGACCTTATCGACGTATGGTTTGACTCTGGCGCCATGCCTTATGCACAGTGGCATTACCCGTTGGAGAACAAAGAGTTGTTTGAGAAAAATTTCCCTGCCGATTTTATTGCTGAAGGTGTAGACCAGACACGCGGCTGGTTCTTTACGCTCCACGCCCTGGCAGTAATGCTCGAGGATAGCGTAGCTTACAAAAACGTGATCGCTAATGGTCTTGTGCTTGATAAGGACGGTAACAAAATGAGCAAGCGCCTTGGCAATGCTATTGATCCGTTTGAGATGATCGGAACCTACGGGCCTGATGCAGTACGTTGGTATATGATCGCTAATGCACCGCCATGGGATAACCTGAAATTTAACCCGGACGGAGTAGTAGAGACGCAGCGTCGTTTCTTTGGCACCTTACAGAACACATACTCGTTCTTCGCACTGTATGCCAATCTGGATAAGTTTACCTACCACGAAGCCGATGTGCCTATGGCGCAGCGTACGGAGTCAGACAGGTGGATCATTTCTAAGTTAAATACCTTGATAGGTAACGTAGACGCTTATTACGAGGACTACGACCCTACACGTGCAGCCCGTGCCATCCAGGATTTTGTAGTGGATGATCTGAGTAACTGGTATGTTCGCCTGAATCGTAAGCGTTTCTGGAAAGGCGAGTATAACATGGATAAGATCGCTGCTTACCAGACGCTTTATACCTGCCTTGAAACTGTGGCAAAAATGGCGGCCCCGATTGCACCGTTCTACATGGAGCAACTGTACCGCGACCTGAACGCTGTAAGTAACAAGCATAAAGAAGACTCTGTGCACCTGGCCTATTATCCGGAGGTAGAGAAATCGGATATAGACAAAGATCTGGAAGAACGAATGGAACTGGCGCAAACAGTATCCTCTCTGGTTCACTCGTTGCGCAAAAAGCAGATGATCAAAGTTCGTCAGCCATTGCAACGCATCCTCATCCCGGTGCTTAACGAGAAAATGAAGCATCAGATAGAAGCTGTTTCTGACCTGATCATGAGCGAGGTGAATGTGAAAGCTATCGAGTATATTGATGATACCTCTGGAATCCTGGTAAAGAAAATAAAGCCTAACTTCAAGAAACTGGGACAAGTGTTTGGCCCTAAGATGAAGTTGGTAGCCGCAGCCGTTCAGCAAATGGATCAGAACGACATTGCGCACCTGGAGCGCGAAGGAGGATTTGAGATTATGCTGGCCGATGATGAAACAGCCGTTCTGACCCCAGATGATGTGGAAATATCGTCGGAGGATATACCGGGCTGGCTGGTTGCCAGTGAAGGCCGGTTAACGGTAGCGTTAGATATTACCTTAACCGAGGATCTGAAGCAGGAAGGTATTGCGCGCGATCTGGTTAACCGTATCCAGAACCTCCGTAAAGACAGCAACCTGGAGGTACAAGACAAGATTCATATCATTATGCAGCGTGCGGCCCCTGAGGTAAATGATGCCGTGATGAATTATAGCGCTTATATCTGTGCCGAGACGCAGGCTCTGACCCTGGATATCGTTGAAGAACTGGAAAGTGCTGCAATCCTGGATATAGACGACTACACGGTGTTGCTCAACATTAAAACAGAAGGCGAAGCTGCCATTTAATTTAGAAGCCCCGGGAAACTAAATGGCTTTCCTGGGGCTTTTATACTTTGAAGGAGTATATTGTGGCAAGTTTAGGAACTTGTTCTTTTCTAGACTGAAGCTGTTAAATAAAGATATGAAATACTGGAAATATTACATGGCGGCACTGGCCGTAATCGTGTTGGATCAGGCTGTGAAGCTGATAGTGCACTACAACATGGAAATGGGCCTTCCCGGCGAAATTCAATTAGTTGGCGACTGGCTCAAGTTGCACTACACCCTTAACCCAGGTATGGCTTTTGGGGTAGAACTCGGCTCAGATTATGGCAAACTGATACTAACACTGTTCCGCCTGGTTGCTATGTTCGGTATAGGTTATTACTTGTATTACCTGGCAAAGCATAAAGCTCCAAAAGGCCTTATTTGGTGCATTGCGCTCATTTTGGGCGGTGCCATCGGTAACCTTATCGATAGTACTTTTTACGGTGTTTGGTTTGATAACGCCCCTTATGGTGCTACCACTCCCTGGTTTCATGGCCAGGTGATCGATATGTTTTATGTTGATATATGGGAAGGCATAATCCCGCATTGGGTCCCTCTTTTAGGCGGTAAACCTATGTCGTTATGGCCTATTTTCAATGTAGCCGATTCTGCTATTTTTATCGGAGTGCTACTGATCCTCTTCAACCAAAAGCGCTTTTTTGGTCATCATGAAGAGCCAGCACGAAAGGCTACTATCGTTGAACAACAGCAAGGGCTGTAGTATAAAAAGAAATAAAAGAAGGGAGCTGTTCCATGTGGAGCAGCTCCTTTTCTTATTTTAGTGGACTGTAAAAAACAGATCCATTCAAATCACTTACTTTTACGAAAAGCCTAAACTATTCTCTTTTGCCTGTACCTACTCCTATACTTCAAATTAAAGACTTAGAAACAGTCTTTTCAGCAAAGCATGGTTTTGTGAAGGCCGTGGACAAGGTTTCTTTAGAGGTATTCGCAGGAGAAACGGTAGCCATCGTTGGAGAGTCAGGCTCGGGCAAATCAGTAACTGCATTATCGCTGATGCGCCTTATCAACACATCTGCGGGAGTAAAAACCGGCGGTGAGGTTATTTTCCAATCCGCTCTGTTAGGGCAGGTAGACCTGATGACGCTGCCTGAAAAGCAGATGCGGTCGATACGGGGCAATGAGATTTCAATGATCTTTCAGGAGCCGGCATCCTCTTTAAACCCGGTCTTCTCTTGTGGAAAACAGGTAATGGAAGTGTTGCTAACTCACAAGCATTTTTCCAAGAAAGAGGCAAAGGAGCATGTATTGCGGCTCTTTGAAATGACTAAGCTGCGTAAACCTGAAAAAATATTCGATGCTTATCCACATGAGCTATCAGGTGGACAGAAGCAGCGCGTTATGATTGCAATGGCAATGGCCTGTAAGCCTGGTCTCTTAATTGCCGACGAGCCTACCACTGCCCTGGATGTAACTGTGCAGTCACAGATCCTGCAATTACTAAATGAGTTACGATCACAGCACAATACTGCTCTTCTGTTTATCACACATGATCTGGGAGTTGTGGCCGAGATTGCTGATCGGGTACTGGTGATGTATAAAGGGCAGATAGTGGAGCAAGGCAAGGCAACGGAGATTTTTTCAAATCCTAAGCACCCCTATACCAAAGGACTACTGGCTTGCCGGCCAACTCTTTCTACCAAAGCCCATTCTCTACTTCCCACCATATCAGATTTTATGATGGAGGATGAGTTTGGCAATGTTCATGAAAAAGAATATCATGCACCTGAGCCAACTCCGGCAGATGCTGGAATTACTCATACAGCCCCGGTTCCAGATAACAAACAGCAAGAACAGGATGTATGGCAGAAGGCACCTTTGCTTCAGGTAGAAAACCTAAAAGTTTATTTCCCGGTCAGAAAGGCTTTTTGGAGACGCCATGCTGACTATGTGCGAGCTGTAGATGATGTTAGCTTTCAAGTTCAGCCTGGTGAAACAGTAGCTTTAGTAGGAGAGTCCGGTTGTGGCAAAACAACGCTGGGCCGAGCCCTGTTAAGACTTTTAGATGCAACAGCGGGCCGTATTATTTTCAATGGCCATAACATGTCTCAGTTAAGCCCGGAAGTGCTTCGAATAAGCCGGCGTGATATCCAAATGATTTTCCAGGACCCTTATGGTTCTCTTAACCCGATGCACACGGTAGGAGAAGCAATTATGGAACCCATGCGTGTGCACAAACTCTACTCCAATAAACAGAAATGCCTTGCAAAAGCGATGGAATTGCTTGAAAAAGTGGGGCTTATGCGTGAACACTTTGAGTATTATCCACACACTATGTCGGGTGGGCAGTTGCAACGTGTTTGCATTGCGCGTGCTTTAGCCCTGCAACCTAAACTTATCATCTGCGATGAGCCGGTTTCAGCTCTGGATGTGTCGGTGCAGGCCCAGGTACTAAATTTGCTCAATAAGCTAAAGCGCGAATTCCAGATCACTTATATTTTCATCACGCACAATTTGTCTGTGGCAAAGCATATGGCTGACAGGGTTTTGGTGATGAACCATGGTATGATAGTAGAAAGTGGCGTTGCGGCTCAGATATTCGAACATCCGCAGCAGGAATATACGAAGTCACTAATAAGAGCAATTAGCAAGATAGTGCCACAGGTCGTCTGACTTTGCAGGAGAAGTATGAAAGGACGTTGGCGGAATAATGGAGAACTATTGCTTGCAGGCAAAAAAAATAGCTTTAATTCAGATATAACAGAATTAAAGCCATCAGGTAACTTGTTGAAGAGTGATTGATACTTTTGATCAGTCAGTTCTTTTGTTTCTTAAGCGGTTTCTTTTAAACCTGTACAATGTATAACTTTCATTAACATCTTTAGCAAAAAGATATAGGCAGTAAAGGAACAATGGTACTACGAAAATTGAGGCTGCAATGAACATTTTAAACTGTGTTTGTTTCTAAAAAAGGAGTTAAGATACTCGTGCGTTCAAAGCCAAAATAATAGCCAAAACTTTTATTATCCAAAAGTAGAGCAGCAAATAGGTTAATATTCAATTAAAGTTACAATATTATGTTATTTATGTATAATTATTCTTTAATTTAGATACGTACATAAGCTGTTGCAGCGTCTTTTGATGGCATAAATAGTTAGTTAATAAAGCTTAAGCGTTGTAGCACCTCGTGGCGGTTTGAATAGTGTTCCCTGTCTTGGTATTGACACACCTTTCAGGCTAAAGTTCCCCCTTTTTCCAGCTTATATAGAAAATTCTCTATAAATTACACAGGTCTTTAGCCAATCCCCCTATTCAGGCGTATAGTATAAAAACTTTTAAGGTTAAAGATTGTAAATGGATGCGGTGGCTATAGTGGCTATCCCCATATTGAAGAATATTCATGAGAAGTAAAAGCAGTAAAAAAGGCGATAGAAATAAAGATAATCGCAAAGATCGAAACAGCTCCAGCGGAAGGGGCGAAACTCCAGCTACAAGAAAAACATCATCAAGGGGCGAAGCATCTGCCAGAAGAGAGCCAACAGGCCGTAGAGGAGCACAAAAATCACTTAAGGCCACCGTATTAGAAATTTTCTCCGATAGCCCTGATTATACTTTCACCCAACGTCAAATCTGTCGGCGGATGGGTGTGGTAGATAAAAATGGCCGCGAGCAAATAGAGAATGTTTTAAACGTACTCAAATCAGAGAATAAAATACTTAAGGTAGATGAAGATAAATTTATCATAAATCTTAAAGTAGATATTATTACCGGGCGTGTAGACCTGGCAAATAGCAAGTATGGCTACATCGTTTCAGAAGAGCGTGAAGAAGATATACGCGTATTCCGGGAGCATCTGAAGTATGCCATGGATGGCGATCTGGTAAAGGTTGAGGTGCTGCCAACTGTGCGTGGTGGCCGCCAGGAAGGCGTTGTGGTTGAAGTACTGGAACGTAAGCGCACCGAGCTGGTGGGCGTGATGGAGTTATCCAAAAACTTTGGCTTTGTAGTACCGGACTTCAAGCGCTTATACTTTGATATTTTTGTTGGCGAGCGTGGCCTGAATGGAGCACAGTCCGGAGATAAAGTATTGGTCAAGATCGTTGAATGGCCGAAAGACCCTGATAAGAATCCGACAGGAGAGGTAATACGCGTTTTCGGCCCAGCTGGTGAGAACGAGGCGGAGATCCATTCGATCATGGCCGAGTTTGGCTTGCCATTTGAGTTCCCGGAAACAGTAGAAGAAGAAGCGGAGACCATTTCAGATAAAATTACAGCCGGAGAGATTGCCAAGCGCCGCGACTTCAGGGATGTTACCACTTTTACCATTGACCCTGCAGATGCCAAGGATTTTGACGATGCACTCTCTATACAGAAACTGGAGAACGGCAACTGGGAGATAGGGGTGCACATTGCCGATGTAACGCACTACGTTAGCCCACGCAGCATCCTGGAGAAAGAAGCTTACCACAGGGCCACATCTGTGTACCTGGTGGATAGGACGATCCCGATGCTACCTGAGCGCCTGTCCAATGGACTTTGCTCCCTGCGCCCTAACGAGGAGAAGCTGACATTTTCAGTAGTGTTTGAGCTGGATGATAATGGTAAACTCTACGATACCTGGTATGGCCGAACTGTTATCTATTCGGATCGCCGCTTTGCCTATGAAGAGGCTCAGGAACGAATTGAGACCGGAGAAGGTGATTTTGCCGATGAGATCAATATATTAAATCGGATTGCTAAAAAATTACAGGCCAAGCGATTTAAGAATGGTGCCATCAGTTTTGAAACGGTGGAGGTTAAATTTAAACTGGATGAGCAGGGCAGGCCACTTTCAGTGTATGTGAAAGAGCGAAAAGATGCTCATAAACTTATTGAAGAGTTTATGCTGCTGGCCAATAAAAAAGTAGCAGAATATGTGTATAACTTAGGCAAAGGCAAAAAGCACCCGACAATGGTATACCGTACACACGGCTCACCAGACCCGGATAAGCTTAGTACTTTCTCCTTGTTTGCCCGCAAGTTTGGCTACAAGGTAAATCCGGATGGTGATATTTCAGTTGAATTGAACAACCTTACCGAAGAGATAGAGGGTAAGCCTGAACAGAGCGTACTGCAAAACCTGGCTATCAGAACGATGGCAAAGGCAAAGTATAGCACTGACCCTGAAGGGCACTTCGGACTGGCCTTTGATCATTACTCTCACTTCACATCGCCTATCCGTCGTTACCCGGATATGATGGCCCACCGACTGTTACAGCATTACCTGGATGGCGGAAAATCTGCTGAGAAGGAAGAGTATGAAGAGCGTTGCCAGCATTCATCTGAAATGGAAAAGCGTGCTGCAGATGCTGAACGTGCTTCTATTAAGTATAAACAGGTAGAGTTTATGAAAGACACCATTGGCAACGAGTACAAAGGAATTGTGTCAGGTGTCACAGAATGGGGTATATTTGTGGAGATCGAGGAAAACAAGTGCGAAGGTATGGTGCGACTGTCAGATCTTAATGATGATTATTATGAACTAGACGCAAGCAACTACCGCATTATTGGTCGCCAGACAAAACGCATTATTTCGTTTGGCGATGAAGTGATCGTAGAAGTGAAGAGCGCAAACCTGAATGACCGCACCATCGATCTTGAACTGGTAAAAACCCTGAAACAACATTAAGAAGACCTGTGGATATCTCACATCTCTCTGAAAAGATTCATCATACTTTATCAACGCTGCGCTACGGCGAAAACCCACCAGAGCTATATGAGCCGATCCGGTACATTATGGCACTGGGGGGCAAGCGTATTCGCCCTTTACTGGTACTTTTAGCTGCTAAAATGTACGATGAGGATGTGGAGCACGCACTTTTGCCTGCTGCTGCAGTAGAGGTTTTCCACAACTTCACGCTGATGCATGACGACATCATGGACAAGGCTCCACTACGTCGTGGGCAACAAACGGTTCATGAAAAGTGGAATGCCAACACTGCTATTCTAAGTGGTGATGTAATGCTTGTACGTGCTTATGAGCTGCTACTCGGCATAGCGCCGGATAAGTTAGCCAAGGTAATTAGGTTATTCAGCATTACAGCCGCTGAAGTGTGTGAAGGCCAGCAACTGGACATGAACTTTGAACTGCGCGAAGAGGTAAGCATCCCGGAATACATCCAAATGATTACGCTTAAAACAGCAGTGTTGCTAGGCTTTAGCTTAGAACTGGGTGCTATACTACAAGGGGCGCCCGATGCGGATTCCGAGCACCTGAAAGCATTCGGAGATAACGTTGGTATAGCTTTCCAGCTACGCGATGACCTATTGGATGTATACGGCGACAAGGATAAGTTTGGTAAACAGGTTGGCGGTGATATACTATCCGATAAAAAAACCTTCCTGATGCTGACTGCACTGGAGCAGGCTGACAAAGAACAACTTGCTACTATTAACAACTGGCGCAATAAAACGGGCGAAAGTGTAGCTGAAGAAAAAGTAAAGGCAATTACTTCGGTGTACGATCAACTCAATATACGTCGTCAAACGGAACAGCACATCGATCTGTATTTTCAGAGAGCCCTGCATCATCTTGACGCCATCAATCTGCCGGAAGAAAGGAAATCAACTATCCGTGGGCTGGCCTTGCAGCTGATGGAGCGTGATAGTTAATTAAATTGCTAAATGGTTGCGTGATCAGGTAGCAGTTGTAAATGCTGCCAACCATTCAGTTAGTCATTAAATCAGTTATTCAAAATTAGAAAATGAGCGTTACTATCATACTTATTATCATTACCGTTGGCATTTCCCTTTATGCATTCCAAAATCAGGATCTGATGCACAAATGGATCTTTCAGCCCTATGCTGTACAGCGTGATAACTCGTGGTACCGCTTTTTAACTTCCGGCTTTCTGCACGCCGACTTTACGCACCTGTTCTTCAACATGTTTACGCTCTATTTTTTCGGCGATGTAGTTGAGCAGACGTTTGATATCATTTTCGGACCAGGTACGGGTATGTTGATCTACCTATTGATTTACGTCGGCGGGATCATAATTTCTGATATCCCAACATTTTTTAAACACCGTAACGATCCGTCATACCGCGCATTGGGTGCTTCGGGTGGTGTTGCTGCAGTCGTTTTTTCTAGCATATTATTTTACCCTACACAAGATATCTGTTTATATGCGGTGCTGTGCGTGCCAGGGTTTATACTAGGGGTGCTGTATGTGGTGTATTCCTACTTCTCAGGTAAAAAGATGGGCGATAACATCAACCATGACGCACACTTGTATGGCGCTATTTATGGGTTTTTATTAACCCTTGCACTTGTGCCACAGTCGCTTCCAAACTTCTTCTCAGAGATCAGTAACTGGCGCTTGTTCTAAAGCAGAGCTTTAACAGGGAATCAGAAAATACATCCTTTGTTATGTGGCTGTTATAAATTCACTTCCGTATAAAACGCTACAATCAAGCCTTTATACCTGTGAATTTACTTAAAACGATCACCCTTGCTAAGTTAGCCCTTATAACAGTGCTGGTGTGTGGCGTGGGCCAGGCGCACGCACATAAGGTAGTCACGGAATACCAGGAACGTAGCTCCCTGTTACAATATGTAATAGATACCCAACCTACGCTGGCAAATCTGTTAACAAAGGCAGGGTTAACACCTATACTATCTGGTAACGATACTTATACGTTACTGGCTCCTCCTGAACAAGAGCTAAAAAACCTTGAAAATGAATCACCACAGAAGATCAGGACGATCTTGTCAGGTCATATTCTCAAAGGCAGCTATAAAGAAAGTGATCTTAAAGACGGGGCCACAGTAGAAACGCTGGCTGGTACAAAAGTTACTATTTGCCGGAAGAAAGATTATACCCTGGTGGATGGTGTGCGCATAGTAGAGGCAAATAAAGTGGTAAAAAATGGCGTGGTCCATGCACTGGGAGGCATAATAAAGTCTTAAGTATAGCGGAAATTATCTGTAGTGGTCGAGGCACTGTTGTAGTTGATAACAGGGCCTCGACCTTCTTTTTTGTTCGGATACATTTTAAGTAACAGGCAAAATAGGTATAAATTAGTTTTCAAGATTCAATTTATACTTCTTATAATGTAAAGCAGCACGGGGTGGTTTGCGTAAGTAACAAGCACCTACTTATGTATAGCACTGAAGAAAATACTGACTCTGTTACGCCTATCGTGCATGTTGCTAGTACCAACTGCTACGAACTGATTTACGATTCTGCTAAAAACAGAATATACTTTACTTTAACCGGCTATTGGAAAAGCAAGAATAGTGTTCCTGCCTATTTAAGCGATTGGCAAAAAGCTTTAGCTTTAACCCGTTCCGGTTTTTCTGTGCTATCAGACTTACGTACCATGATTACGCACCCACCAAGCATCAACAACCTCCACATAGAAGTTCAGAAACTTATCGGAGAAGGTGGTGTAGTACGGGTTGCCCGCCTCGATCCAATCGATTTGATCGCAAAGCTCCAGGTAGAACAGATATATGGCCAGAGCTCCCTTCCCTTGCTTACTTTCGCCACTCCGGATGATGCAGAAGAATGGTTGAATAAAGCTTAATCATTCTAACTAGTAGATAACCAAGTCGGTAGCATAGCCTTTATGCCTTAAATTCGTATGCAAGCATAAAACTATATTTGCATATCAAGAGTATCTGCTAGCTAATAGCTATGACTGTTGTTTTTGCAGCCTGATATAGCCAAAGTCCTAAAGCTAAATCCCTATTACTGTACCTATGACATATGAAATTGCCATAGTTCTGGGAATAATTATGCTGGCTGTGGTCCTGTTCGTTACAGAGCGCTTGTCCATAGACACAGTAGCCATTCTGATAATGGTGTTGTTTATGATGACCGGCATTCTGACGCCCTCCGAGGGTTTTGCTGGCTTCAGTAATCCTGCTACCATTACAGTGGCCGCTATGTTTGCCATCAGTTCGGCTATTTTTAAGTCAGGTGCTTTGAGCAGTGTGGGGGTGGTGCTTACCCGCATTGGTCGAAAAAACTACCTGCTGTGCCTGCTGTCCCTGATGCTGATCTCCGGTGCACTTTCCTCTTTTATAAACGATACAGCAGTTGTGGCGCTTTTAATGCCCGTAGTGATACAGGTAAGCCAGGATATAAAGATAAGTCCGTCCAAGCTGCTAATTCCGCTCTCTTTTGGTGCTTTGATGGGAGGGGTATGTACGCTTATCGGAACATCTACCAATATTTTAGTAAGTGGGATTGCAGAGGCACAGGGAGAGGAGCCTTTGCAGATGTTTGAGTTTACCAAAGCCGGCATCTGGTTCCTGTTGCTGGGTATTGTGTATATGTTTCTGATTGGCCGGCACCTGCTCCCTAACCGCGGTCTAGCCGAAGACCTTTCCGAAAGCTTTAACATGGGAGATTATATCACAGAGATCGTCCTGCTTCCTGATTCTCCTTCGGTAGGCCTCCCACTTTATAAGTCAGGTTTGGTACAGAACCTGGATGTAGAGGTAATGCAAGTAACGCGTAACAAAGACCGGATTCAGGTTTTCCCGTCACTCATCTTGTATGCCGATGATGTTTTGAAAGTGCGCTGCAGTGTAAACAAACTGAAACTGCTGAAAGAAGAAAGAGGCATAGAACTTAAGTCAGAGCGAAAGTTCAGAGACAGGGACCTTCGCATAAACGACAGTAAGTTGTATGAGGCCATCGTAACCCCAAACTCTTACCTGGAGGGGAAATCAATTAAAGACCTTGACTTCCGGTCGTACAATTATGGAGCATCGGTCTTAGCAATTCGGCACAGAAATGAAATATTGCACGAAAAACTGGCTCACGTAAAACTTTCTGCTGGTGATGTGCTGCTTATAGCCGCCGACAAGTACCAGGCAGATAAGCTTAAACAAAACGAAGACATCCTGATCATATCACAAACAGAGCGAAGCCCATACAACTATAGTAAGATCATTCCTGTGTTTTTGATAAGTGTGGCAGTAATAATGTCTGCTGCTTTTGGTATTATACCTATTGTGTTAAGTGCTATGACGGGCGTAGTGCTGCTCATACTTTTTAAGTGTATTAGTGTAAGCGAGGTTTATAAGGCAATAGACTGGAAAGTGATTTTTATGCTAGCCGGCGTGCTATCAATGGGTGCTGCCCTGGAAAAAACAGGTGCAGCTAAGTTACTGGCAGACTACCTGATTTATGGTGTTGGAGAATATGGGCCGCATGCGCTGTTATCGGTGTTCTTCTTTATCACCTTCATGACCACTAACTTTATGTCGAACAACGCTACTGCGGCACTTCTGGCACCTATCGCAATAGTAACAGCCAA
Source organism: Pontibacter sp. MBLB2868 (assembly GCF_051904785.1). NCBI lineage: Bacteria > Pseudomonadati > Bacteroidota > Cytophagia > Cytophagales > Hymenobacteraceae > Pontibacter > Pontibacter sp. MBLB2868. The sequence continues at coordinate 4,018,676 of NZ_CP196710.1, forward strand.
AGAGTTAGGGGTAAGTGTTAAGCCTTTTCTGATGGCTGTAGCCTACGCGGCATCGCTCAGCTTTATGACCCCTATGGGCTATCAGACTAACACCATGATCTATGGTCCTGGTAACTACCGCTTTTCCGATTACTTAAAAGTAGGAACGCCGCTTAATATTTTACTCTGGATATTGGCCTCTCTTATACTGCCAATGTTTTTCCCATTCTGATAAAGATGTTCCACGTGAATACTTCTGATTAGCTGCTGAGCTGAATTGAGTTGAATAATAGAAAAGGCGTTACTGTAGCAATTACTGGCAAGAAAAATGTTGCTCTACCCAATACAGGAGGGATTTGTGAGAATGTAAACTTTAACAATAAGCTTTATAGTCATTCAAAAGCTAGTCCTTCCAAATTAGTCTACAAATAACCCTGCGCCTGCAGCAGGAACAGCTCAGCATACTTCCCGTTTTTAGCAAGTAACTCTTCATGAGAGCCAAGTTCTTTTAGCTGGCCCTGCTCCAGGAAGAGAATTCTGTCTGCCATCCGTACCGTAGAAAAACGATGAGAGATAAGTACAGCGGTACGTCCTTCAATGAGCTCTGAGAAACGAAGAAACACTTCATGCTCGGCACGTGCATCCAGGGCAGAGGTAGGTTCATCCAGGATAAGAAGCTGCGCATCGCGCATGTAAGCACGCGCTAAAGCCACCTTCTGCCATTCACCGCCCGATAGGTCCACGCCATTGTTAAAGCGTTTACCCAGCACCTGGTCATATTTATCAGGAAGGCGCTGGATCACGAGGTCGGCAAGACTTTTTTGAGCAGAACCCTGAATACGCTCTTTGTCACTGATATTGCTGATCTGGCCAATAGCGATGTTATCAGAAGCTGTCATCTGGAAACGGACATAATCCTGGAAGATGATCCCCACCTGGTGGCGAAGGTCATCCAGGTTATAGTCTCGCAAGTCAATGCCATCAAGCAAAATTCTGCCTTCTGTTGGCTCATAAAGCCTGGCCAACAGCTTAACCAATGTTGTTTTACCGGCACCGTTTTCACCCACCAAAGCCAGTTTTTCCCCGGCCTTCAGGTGGAAAGACAAGTTTCTGACTGCCCACCTTTCGCTGTTATGATACTTGAATCCAACGTTTTCGAATGTAAAGCCATACTTAATTGGTCGGGGTATACTCAGCGGGTTTACCGGCGGCGTGATTTGCGGCTTCAGTTCCAGGAAGTCGAACAGGTCCTGCAGGTACAAGGCACTCTCTGCGATCTGTGAGAAACGTGTCATGATACCTTGCAGGAGACCGCGCATGCTGTTAAAAGATCCCGCTAAAAAGGTAAGGGTACCCACTGTTATAATGCCTGCCACTGTCTGGAACAGAATGAAAACATAAGCCCCATAATATGCCAGCGCCCCCAAAGAGGAAAGAATGCTTCCCCACACAGCTCTTTTCAGGGTGATGCTCTTGTTCAGGTTGTAATATTTATCAGATAGTTCTTTAAAGCGGCCAGACAGGAAGCCAGAAAGGTTGAAGGTTTTCACCTCCTTCGCTGTTTCGTCGGAGGCTCCTATGTAGCGCAAATAGTCCAGTTCGCGGCGCTCCGGGGTCCAGGAGCGGGAGAGGGAGTAACTGCGTTCGTTAAAATAGGTTTCTCCCAGAAATGACGGAATCACTGCTATCAACAGTATAAGTATGAGCCACGGGTTAAAAGTAATCAGACCCACTGCCAGGAAACCGATGGTGACAATATCCTGTAATTGCGAGAGGACCTGCGACATCAGCACTACCCGTGTAACAGTTTGTCGCCTTGCCCGCTCCAGTTTGTCATAAAAGGTGGCATCCTCAAACTGGGCAAGGTCTAGCGTAGCAGCATGCTCAATCAAAGTTATGGAAGTCCGGTTAGAGAACAGGTCCCCGAGCAGGCTATCCAGCAGTGTAATGCCGCGGTTGATAATATCTGATAATATGGCCAGCCCCAGTTCCAGCGCCACCAGTATCCAGAGGTAAGATAAATTGCGTGCTCCCGTTACATCAATCTGCAGGATCACTTCATCTATGATCAGTTTGCCAATGTACAGCATTGCCAGCGGCAGAGATGCCTTCACCAGGCGCAACAGTATATTGCCGATGGTCATGCCTTTGCTGGTTTCCCAGATAAGCCTGAAGAATTTAGGGAGGTTTTTAAGTGCCCCCATCTGTTCCCGGAAGCTTTTCTTCTCACTGTTTGTTTTAGCTGCCACTCGCTCTCCTTTTCTTTCTTTACTCATACTACTTATTTTACGCTGCTGCTTTTGGCCTTGCTATACCTATACCAGCCAGAATCCATTATGTTTTGTGCTTTAGCATGTACTAATGCCAATTTTTGAATATATGATAACATTAATTATACTATATTTAAAAGGAATTTCACCTGTTGGATATATGAAGCACTTTTACAAAGAAAACAACTTTAAATCGCTGGCTGTTACATTTCTGTTTTTACTGGCGGTAGTCTGGCAGCAGACAGCACTTGCCGCACCCCGCAATGTAACTGTTAAACCTGAGCCAACCTGGATCAAAAAGCTGCCGCAGCGCACGCAAACCAAAATTAGCCCGGATGATGTTAACGGTGGTTACCATTACCTGCTAATGAACATGCAGATAGAGGTAGCGAAACAGGAAACTTACTACCGTAACGTATACAAGCTCACCACAGAAGAGGGTGTGCAGAACTACTCGGAGATCAGGCTCAGCTTTGACCCGAACCATGAACAGCTGCAGTTGCACAAAATAGTTGTGTGGCGCAATGGCAAACCCATAAACAAGCTCGACCTGAACAAGGTAAAAGTTATCCAGCGCGAACAGGGTATGGACAGGGGGATTTATGATGAAAGCCTTACAGCTGTACTGGTATTGGAGGATATACGTGTCGGTGACATACTGGAGTATGCCTGTACGATAAAAGGAGGAAACCCAGTTTTCAGGGGTAAGTTCTTTAACTCTTTCAACCTGCAAAACTACGACCCCATGGATGAACTGCTGGTGCGTATCGAAGTGCCTCAGAACCGCAAACTTAACTACAAGCTTTACCGCACAAACAAGGAGCCTAAAGTTGCAAAGGAAGAGGGAAATACTACCTATACCTGGCACCTGCAAAACCTGCCCGGTACTGTGGTAGATGATGAGACTCCATCTTGGTTTGACCCTTACCCTGGCGTATACATGTCTGAGTTTAACACATGGCAGGAAGTTGCCCAGTGGGCGCTTCCGTTGTACCAGGGGTTTGATAAGCCTGCTAAAGCACTTCAGGCTAAGATCGATAGTATTAAAAGTACAGTTGGGAGTGATGAACAGCGCCTCGAGGCCGCGCTTCGGTTTGTGCAGGATGAGGTACGCTACCTGGGCTATGAAGCAGGTATAGGCGGGTTTAAGCCACGAGCGCCTTCAGAGGTCTTCAACAGTCGTTTCGGCGATTGCAAAGACAAGGCTTTGTTGCTGTGCACAATGCTGCGGCAAATGGACATTACCGCTTACCCTGCGCTTGTTAACTCCAGTACCCAGGCGCATGTGCAGGACGTGCTTCCGTCGCCTTCAGCGTTTAACCACTGTATTGTGCAGGTGGAGTTGCTTGGTGGTAAAACGTATTGGTACGATGCCACTATAAGCAAACAACGAGGCGACTTTAAGAATATTTACCTGCCGGAATATGGAAAGGCCCTCGTAATAGCTCCAGCAACTAAAAAACTTACCACAGTCGTTTCTCCCACTTCAGATAGGCCACATGTGCAGTCGCATGAGATCTACTACATTGACGCCATAGATAAGGCTGTTACTCTTGAGGTGCGCACGGAATATACTGGTTCAGAGGCTGATTATCAGCGCAGCTACTTTTCCACTACCAGTATGAATGATATTGATAAAGGCTATCTTAACTTTTATGCTAACCAGTACCCGGAAATTGAGAAAGCACAGAACATCAGAACCGAAGATCAGGAGATAAACAATACCTTCATAGTAATTGAAAAATATACTATCCCGAACTTCTGGATTGCCCAGGACGATAATGAGAAGGTAGTAGAGGCCTGGTTCTCGCCGCTGCTGCTGCGCAGCTATATCCGGCAGCCACAAACAATTAAGCGTACCATGCCACTGGCACTAAGTCATCCGCTTTATGTTGAGCAGAAGATAACAGTGCTGCTTCCGGAATCTTGGCCAATAGCTGATGAGGAAAAAGAGGTAGAGGATAATGCTTTCTATTTCCGGAAAACAGTAGCATATGGTCCTGCAGGCAAAGAACTGACGCTACACTATTCTTATCAATCGCGGCAGGACCATGTAACGGCTGCGGCCACGGCAGGATACCTGCGCAAGCAGAAAGACCTGCTGGATGAGTTAGGTTATGGTATAACGTATAATAAAGCCTTCATCAGCGGCGGGGAAAAAGAATTCAGCTGGGGAATGTTACTAGTTGTTGTGCTGCTGTTCGCCGGCTTTTCCGCGGGGGCTTACAAGCTGTATTTCTGGGATCCACTGCCAGCGCAGGGGTATCAACTGCTAAACGGAGAACGTATCAGTGGCTGGCTGGTGCTTCCGTTGATCGGTTTAATATTTACCCCGATCCGGGTGCTGAATTTCCTGTCTACAAATGAGTATTTTAATCAGCAAGTGTGGGCCGAACTATTAAATACCTCCTCAAATGTTTACTCGCCGGCACTGGTGAGTGTTTCTTTGGGCGAGTTAACAGCAAATGTTGCTTTCCTGGTATTCAGTCTGCTTTTCATTTACCTGTTCATCAAACGGCGTACCAGTGTGCCGAAGCTGATGATGATCTATTATGGCGTTAACTTATGCTATGTGCTGCTTGATAATTTACTGGTACACATGCTTGATCTGCCAGGAGTAGCAACGGATGAGAGCGTAAGAAACATTATAAGTGCGCTTGCCGGTGCAGGCATCTGGATTCCATATTTTAAGACTTCTACAAAAGTAAAGGCTACTTTCGTGGTGCAACTTAACCCGGACCCGACAGAAGACGATGCACAGCAGGTGGAAGAAGAGGTGATGGAACATACTCTGGTAACCGGGGAGTAAGTGTTACATCGGCGACGGTAAGCAAACAAAGCATGTTCTATATCTTGCCAGCTAATTTTTTTACTGGATAAACAATAGCTGGTATCTGAATCAGGCAAATAGGAGTAAAGCTAATTTATGACGAGATATTTACTGTATTTCCTTACAGGCTTTGCCCACGCAGTTGTTATTCTGTTTTACAGAGGGTATTTAGGCGCGGCAACAACAACTTATGCTACAGTAGCGCTTGTTGGTGCCATGGTTTTATTTGGATTGGTATCCTGGTTAAAGCTGTTCTTGGAGAAGGTAGGTGCAGTAGTGGCAGTGCTGTGCTTATTGGCGCTACTGCCCTGGACGGTAGAGGCCGGACAACAGGCTTTGGAGCAGGATGCTTTCTTAAGTGGCGTGCTGCTTATTACACATGCTGCCCTGGCATTTCTGGTGCTTGCTTCCTTTATTACAAGTATGCGCTATATTTTCAGCAGGCGCTCCTGGGCGGCAGGTACCTCCAGGCCTGGTCTGGCAGGGAAGATCATTGTGGCACTTATACCCATTGCTATTCTGATTGCCTGGCTCCTTATCATGAACAAGGTATAATTACCTATATAGCAGAAGAGCCTGGTTAAAAACCAGGCTCTTCTGCTATATGTCTAACTTAAAATTGGAGAGGTATACCCCTCTATATTAATGAGAAAAGCCCTGCCAGAATATGACGGGGCTTTCTCTCACCTTAAACAAACTAAACTAATCTAAACTTTAACTAACCTTATCTTTAGTAATAATACTTCTTATCCAGGGGCCCGATCTGTAGTTCTAAACACTTTTAGAGCCATATGCAGGCACTGACCTAAAGGGGGAGAAAAAATTTTTTTGAAAAATATTTTCCTTCGGGTTTGCAGGTATAAAAGCTTATGTATATATTAGCTTTCCGCAATTCCGTTCCTCTTAAATCGGGTGCAAAATTAGTGTTTTGTTTTCTTCTTGCAAACAAAGTCACATTATTTTTTTTGATATTTTGGAGGGATGCGTCTTTTTAAAGTATAACCACCTGATTTTCAGTTGTTATTAAGGCGAAACTTATTTGAATATTTTTTCAAAATAACAATTTCACCCTACCTGAATCGATGGTTTTAATGGAATAATGTTGCAACACCATATGTTATGGCCGAGGATTATGGCTGTAATAAAAAAAGCTGCACCGGTTGAGGAGTAACCCCAGCCGGTGCAGCTTTTTTTTACAGAATATTTTCTGCGGGTCAGATCATTGCAACTGTCTTATTATCGATCTGCACCCCATATGTTTTCTTGTAATGCACCTTGCGCTCCAGGGCGGCAATAACCGGCTCTGAAAAGTCAACGCCTTCCAGTTCACTTGCTGTTGGCAATGCACCCGGACTAAACACATTGATCTCCATCAGCTTGTCGCCTACAATATCAAGCCCTACCAAGAACATTCCATCCTGAATAAGCTTTGGCTTTACCAGTTCTACCAGGTCCAGCATGCGTTTATCCACCTTAGCGGCAACGGCAGAACCTCCTGCGTGTATGTTGCTGCGGATATCATCCGGGCTGTTTACGCGGCGTATAGCGCAGTATTTTCCTTTATGCTGCAGTGCTTCACCGTTCATCACAAACAGGCGTACATCGCCTTCAGTGGCCTCCGGCAGGTACTCCTGCGCAATCACATAACCATCGCGGCTAATAGCCTCCACAATCTGGTTCAGGTTTGTGGCATCTTTCTTCTTTACCATAAATACACCCGAGCCTCCAGAGCCCTGTAGCGGTTTCAGGATGATGTTATTCTTCTGCTCGTTAAAAAATTCCTTTATCTCCTCTTTGTCACGGGTAATGAGGGTGCGGGGTCTCACAGCTTCCGGGAAATGCTGAAAATACATTTTGTTAACAGCATCGGAAAGAGAGGTAGGGTCGTTCAGCACGATCACACCATGGCGCATGGCCAGTTGGCCGAAGATTATACCTGCATTCTGTGCCCAGGCACGCCCTTCCGGTTCTGAGGAGGGGTCATTGCGCAGCATCAGCACGTCAAGTTCACGGGCAGTTACGCGCACCTTTTTCGCTTTTTCACTGTGGATATAATCAATGTAAGTAGCCGGAGACTTAAACTTGTGATTTGGGTCTGCATGCACCGCAGTGGCGCCCATATACCCATCAGGGTAATATGCCAGGTCGCCTACGCCCATCAGGTAAACTGTGTGGCCGGCATTATGAAGCCGCTGAGCTAAAAAGATGGTTGTATATTGTGCTTTTTCAGTTTCTATGTTATTTACTACAAATCCTACTGTCATGTGGGTGTGTTTCTATGTTGGTTGATGTGGTTGGAAGATCACAGTAAGTTAAATACTGAAATACCGGCTTTAAGTTGTTTCAACTTAGGTCGGATAGCCGGATCTAATAAATAGCGCGGTTTAATTGGTACAGGCCTTAGCACATTGCGATAAATCAGCTCCTGTACAATAGGAATGTAGTCCTGCCTTATCTTGCCGATCAGTAGTGGCTCCAGGTCGTTCCCTTCTTTCAGATATTCGAGCAGGTGCACAAGGCCCCGCAGGTACACCGCATCTTTGGTCAAACCACCCCCGCGGTGCACGCGCATAGTTACATCCCAAGCCACCTCATCATCAAAATGATGCTCCTCTTTCAGGCGCCGGAAGTTGTCTGTGAAGCTGCACCCTTTGGTGAGGTGATATACTGTAACTACCCGGGCTGCCAGGATGCGCATCCTGTCCTGATCAAGGCCTCCTACCAGCCACTCACTTAGCACGGCAAGGCCCTCCTGCAGTTCTTCGTAACCGGGGCTGCCGACATAAAGCTGCTGCAGCGGCTGTGCCCTGCCATTAAAGTAGGTAAGGATATGCGTGCCCACCTCATGCTGTATAAGCGCCTCGGCCCGATGCCGGGGTATACGGGCATCGGAGCCCACGTTCAACCTGCCCTTCGATACGATCAAGCCAATAATATCATCCCGAACATCAACGCCAGAATCCACACCCGGGAATTGTTCCTTCAGGAAAGAGATTTCCTTTTCGGCCAGTGCCTTAAATTCTTCTACTGGTATAATGTCGGTGTTTTTATCGCGTGTAGGTTCCGGGATGGCTGCCAGAATGCCCTCTGCTACTTTCAGCAGCTGATCATCTACGCCGCCATACAACTGCATGCTGCTGTACAAAAAGGCAGGAGTACTGCGGTCTGCCAGCATGGTGAGCATCTTGTCCAGCTCATGCCGCTTATCCCGGAACAGGTAGGACAGGGTCGGGTCATCCACTTTCTCAACCGGGATATTGTAAAGTTTACGCTTTAGCTGATCGGCATCCACAGGCATGAGGCGGTAATGGAAAGTTGGCGTTTTGCTAAACCTGCTTTTCTGAAACTCTTCCCACGCCTCCTTGTTGTTAACGGGGGTTACCAGTAGCAGGAAACGAAACTGGTCGCTGATACTGGTCAGCTGTTTATCAATACGCCATACTACCCGGTTTACTGCCTGCCGGCCCAGCGCCTGAAAATGCACAGGCTGGTGCGTTGTCTGAACCTGTACAAAGTCAAAAACAGCTTTTTTTATAGCATCGGAAATTTTCTCCCGCAAAGTGCGAAGTAGTAGCGGGTATACTTTACCCGTGTCAGTATTCTTGTAAACAGGTTTTAGTTGTAAGCCCAGGGTTAGGATACCGTGTTTCTTAAGTTCCTCCACAGGCATCAGGCAGTATGGCTCCTGTAGCAGCGGCTCGTTGGAAGCAACTTCTACGGTTGTCCGGACACCACTCAGTTTTATACTTTCCAACTCTTTTGTCAGGACTTTTAAGGTAGCGGGTAACTGCTTTTCCGGGCCCAGAATTTTGAACAGTGGTGCGTCAGGTTCAGGGGCGGCCATCAGTTCTATCAGCATAAATGCCCCAAATTTATCAGCCATTGCTTTAGCTATTTCCTGCACCAGGTTGCGTAGCTCCTCTGTCTGCTCCTGATCAGCGATAATGTAAGCGGCATTGGCTTTTACAAAATCTGCCGTAGCGTGGTCTGGCTCGCCCTCTGGATGGCGGAACAGTACAAGGAAAGGCAAGGGGCGGTCAATGTACACCAATCCACCATCGGGCAGACGGCGGTGCACCTGCTTTCCCCGCTTCAGGCTGCGTACAATTTTTCTGGTAAAGTTATCGGTTATACTTTCGATCATGGTCCTGTGTCTACACCTGGCACACGTGTGCAAGCGCCTCCAGCACAGGGCGGGTAGTTTGCTCCAGTGCTTTCCTTATTTCCTGTATTTGCTGGTCGTCAGGCTCACCGGTCCATTCGTCCATAAAGAATTTTTTAAACTCGATGCTCATAACGCATGCGCTGTCTCCGAATGTGTCATGTATCCAACGCATAAAGTACCCCCCTTCAAATTTCACATTCTCCCTAACATCCAGGTGGCGACCCATGTAGTTGTAAGACTGCAGGGAATGCATGAAGGCATCCACTACAGGGCCCCACTTTTTGCGGTTCATATTGCCTGTACCGATGTTTACCTCCGGGTTCTGCTCCGGGTCTGCCGGTAGTCCGGTAGCTCCTTCACGTTTGTGATTGTAAGTATGCAGGTCATAAACTACAAAGCAGCCGTGCTGTTCTTTTACCTCCGTTAGCATCTGCTTTACATCGGCATAAAACTTATCGTACCGCGACATCGATTCCTTTGCCAGTTCGTCAGGAAGTTCGTCTTCCCAAACATGAAGGCCCCAGGCATCTTCTGGCAGGCGATAGATCGCTTTATCAGGAGAGCGGTTCAGATCCATTTCAAAGCGGGAGTTATGACCTATGATCTGGTTATCCGCAATAACTACCCACTGGTCTGTATAAGGGTCTTCCTCGCGCAGCCGCTCTTCGGCGGCAAGTGCAAAAAGGTTGCTGATGTTGTGGCGCACGTTGTGTCCGCTATGGATAGCCGTTGCCACTAAAGGGCTTTCGCCACGCTTAATAGTATAGCAGGCTGTATCTACTTTAGTATGTGTCATAGCTTAAGGTTTGTACAGAATGTACCCTTTTCAGCCTCTGAAGGTTTTATTCGGGCACCCTGGCAACATTAGGTTTTGAGCTTGACAGCCCCTTAGTTACTTTTGCTAGACTTAAAGCGCCCCAATGGATAAAAATTATACTGCACAAGCTCAGGAACTTACTACAGATGCCCTGCTAACTGTACTACAGGAATACCGCGAATATGAAGCAGAGGCCGTGCTGGCAGCAATACAGGAGTTGGAACACCGGGGTGTAGAGGTACCTGGCAAATATCACTTGTTACAGGAGTTAGAGCAGCCGCAGCCGGTTAAAGAAACGCAGGCAGAGAACGCAAAAAGCTTCCTGATGCTCTTCGTGCCACAGCCGTATTATACGGTTACTCCTATCCTGCTAAACCTGAACCTGCTAGTATTTTTAGGAGGACTTGTACTGGGCCTGGATTTCATGAATCCTGATGCAAATCGCCTGGTAGATATAGGTGCTAACTTTGGTCCGTATACCCTTACCGGTGAGTGGTGGCGCTTGTTTACGAGTATGTTTTTGCATGGAGGGGTGGTTCACTTGCTGTTTAATATGGTGGCGCTTGTGCAGATCGGGATGCAGTTAGAGGCACTGATCGGGCGCGTACAATTTGCGGTTGCCTATTTACTTTGTGGCCTTGCCGGCAGTATTACCAGCCTTTGGTGGATCAGCCCGGAAATATCCGTGTCTGTTGGGGCCTCTGGCGCTATTTTCGGCATGTTTGGCTTGCTGCTTGTGGTCATGCTCCTGGAAAGGGAACTAGCCTGGAAAGATAAGAAAGCCATACTTACGAATATGGCTGTAGTGATTGGTATAAACCTGGCCTACGGCATGCGTGGCGGAATCGATAATGCGGCACACGTAGGAGGGCTGTTGTCAGGTATGGCCTATGGTGCAGTTCTGCTGCTTAGATCAGACCGTTACATTACTCAAAATTACAACCTGAAGGGCACTGCCGTAACAGTTGGACTAGGTTTGGGAGCACTTGTTGTTTTCTTCAACCTGATTCCGTTCACAGGCATGACACGCTATACTTTCGCCCTGGATGAGATCGGTAAAAAAGAGGAGTTGGCCATGCAGGCGGTATATGAGCTGGATAAAGCAGGCGATCATCCTGATACAGCTAAATTATTGCCCATGGTAGAAGGGGGAATAGAGTTGTGGGAAGAATGCGAAGTGCTTTTGGAAAACATTGACGATGCCCCGAAAGAAGAACAAGCAAGGTTTACGGCTATGCTGGATTACGTCCGCCTTCGCAAACTATCGTATCAGATGTTACGGGATGACCTGAAAGCTGGCCGCCCCCTGATGCACGCAAAGCAGCGGCAAATGCTATACGCTATTAACCACTATGCACAACAGCTGCAGGAAGATGACTTTTCAGAAGCGGAGACACAGTATACTGATGCTGGAGAACAAGGGCTGGACGAAAGCATGATCACCGGCAGCGACGGCGCTCCACTGGACTCAACGGATATGGCATCAGTAACCGATCCTTTATACGTATTAGATGGTAAAGTGCTTGGAGTGGCATCACAGGGAGATGATTTACCGGAAATGCAGCAGTTGTCACAGGATAAAATTAAGAGCATTGTTTTGCTTAAAGCTACTGAGGCGGAAGAGACTTTCGGTAAAAAAGCAGCTGGAGGTGCAATTGTTATCACTACAAAAAAGGAGTAAAGTATAACAACTGTAAATATACTTGAGAGAATGTCAGCTACAGATTCAACCGTTATTTGTCCGCATTGCGGAGCAAGGGTGCCAGCCGGGGAGCAACGATGCCCTGTTTGCGGAAAGCCTTTGCCACAGGGCAAAAGAGCGTGGCTCAGGAATTTGAATGCAGCTGAAATTTTCCTGCTTATTTTAGGTAGTATAATGCTTTTGATAGGTCTTGTGGCTGTCTAGCTGTTACGTTCGTAGCAGGAGTAGCAGTACTAACCCTCCATGACAAACTAAAGCTGGATAAGCATAGTCCGGATATACACTGGAAAAGATAGATCAAACAAAGTTAGTACTGGTGAAGGCCTTATTCCATCCTGTTTTTTTGCTGTGTCTGTTTGTCTTCGGGCTAAATCAGCTACTGGAACATGCGCAGGTATTTATTAAGCCCCTGCACACTCACCTCGACGACTTACTGTGCCTCCCCATTATACTAACCATCATACTGGCTGCAGAGCGGGCTTACTTTCAAAACCCTTACTTCAGGCTACCCTGGCACTACACTCTTCTGGCGCTTCTATCATTCACTGTAGTATTTGAGGTTATTCTGCCCGCCTTTTCCGATCGATATACAGCCGATGCCCTGGATATAATAGCGTATTCGTTAGGAGCAGTTATTTTTAATTCCACCATCAATCAGCCTTATAAGCTTGCTGAAAAGCAGTAGCTTATACACATGCAGTTTGGGCAATAACCACTGTTGCCCCTGTTAAGAAAATACTTTTTTTACGTCAATATGCAACCTTTTCATTTGTGCTGCATCTTTAGTTCGGAAGCTGCATAAGAAACTTCTTAAGGCTTATAAACAAGTTTAAAAACCAAACTAAACTGATACTATGAAGATCATGAAATTTTACGCTACCTCACTTGCAGTACTGGTAATCTCCCTTTTACTGGTTGACTTACCCTTGATGGCGCAGCACTTGCGCGGCAACGGCAATTTTCAGACGCAAACCAGAAATGTCTCCGGCTTTAAAGGAATAGATGTTAGCGGAGGATTTACTGTAGAGATCACCCAGGGCAATACCGAAAGTGTTAGAATAGAAGCAGAGGAAAATCTTTTGGATAATATCAAAACACAAGTCAGAGACGGTGTACTCCACATATACAATGATCATGGTGTTACTACCTCTAAAGGCATGAAAGCTTACATTACAATCAAGGAACTGAATAAAGTAGACATAAGCGGTGGTGTTAAAGTATTAGGCCGGTCAACTTTTAAAACAAATACCATGAACCTTGATATGAGTGGTGGCTCTAAAGTAACACTGGCTATAGATGCAAGGCAGGTAAGGGCCGATATGAGTGGTGCCAGCAAAGTGGAATTGTCAGGTAAAGCTGATGAGTTGACCATGGAAATGTCAGGCGCTTCTAATGTGGATGCTTCGGAGCTGGAAGCGAAGAATGTAAAAGTTGGGGCTAGTGGTGCCAGCAAAGTGAAAGTATACGCAAAGGAGTCGCTCTCGATAGCCGCTTCCGGAGCTTCTGCTGTGTATTACAAAGGTACCCCAAGCATTACATCAGAAACATCTGCAGCAGCAAGAATTTCAAGATTATAAAGAGAATACAACCTTTATCCCGGAAAAGCAGCCTTACTTTAAGGCTGCTTTTTTTACATTACCTGTCAAATACCTTTTGATGGCTTCCTCCGTAGTGTTTAGTACACGTAACAGAACATTAAATTGTACAAACTATGAGTGAAGCTAAGAAAACAACAAACCACAAAGAGATCAAAGACTGGGCTGAAAAGCAGGGAGCTGTGCCAGCCATTATTAAAGGCACAGAGAACGATGGTAGCGGGGAGGGGCTTCTGAGGATGCATTTTCCAGATCAGAGCAGCAATAACAGCGAATTTGAAAAAATAAGCTGGGAGGAGTTCTTTAAAGAATTTGACAAGAACAACCTGGCACTGCTGCATGAGCCGGATGGCAAGTTCAGTAAGTTGGTCAGCAGAGATTAAAACAAAGCGGGCCGTTGCTAACTAGCAACGGCCCGCTTTGTTTCTGGTACTACAATTCCTTAACGCACCGGCGCAGGTAGCACTGGTAAACTAGCATGGCCTTCAGCGTCTACTGACTGTACTGCAAAGAAATAATTATCCTTGGAGTATGGCAGGGTAACGCTTGTATCCTTCACCATAAACTTCTTCTCCCAGGTGGGGCTGCTTGTCTCGCGCATCAGCACATAATATCCGGCTGGCTTCTGGCCTTTGCTTGGCGCGGCCCACTTCAGGTCTGTTTTGTTGGTCAGGTTAGAAGTAATAACACCTACTTTTTCGGGTGCGGCAGGAGCCCATGCCAGGCTTGCCATCGAGGCAAGATTCACCCCGGTATTCTTTTTCAGGTATTCAAAGTCCATATATTCCGGAAGGTCCCCGTACTGCACATTGTTTTCTTTGCGGACATCCTGGTGCTGGTGGTCAAAATCTTCGTTCATTTCACTCATGCGCACCGCTGTAAATCCAAGCTTGTTGAAGGGAGTGTGGTCGCCACCGCGCAGGAAACGGTCTGTACGATTAACTAAAACCACATCCAGCTGATCAACATACTTTTCGCCTACCATTTCCATGTAGCGGGCAAGGTTACGGCTCGGGCTGTCGTTTTCAGCGCCTAAGGTTTTGCGCAGGCGCGCCTGCTCTTCTGTCTCATTAGCCGGGATGCCTTCGCTAAAGATCCTTACACGGGAGTTGTCATGAATTCCAGTTTCTGCGGAATATGAGTTGCCCACAATATCATTGTTCTGCATGGCCACCAGGTTCCATCCCTCTTTTTGGGCACGATCTGCCAGGTGAGAAGATCCGTACAGGCCTTGTTCTTCACCCTGGAAAGCAACAAAGATCAAGGTAGCCGGAAATTTATGCGGGGCCATCACACGGGCCATTTCCATTACCATTGCAACGCCAGAGGCATCGTCGTTTGCGCCAGGCGCTTTGCTTTTTGCATCCATTACATCGGTAGCGCGCGAGTCCAGGTGGCCGCCTACTATAAACACGCGGTCATCGTTCGGATCGGTACCTTTCAGAATAGCCATTACGTTTGCCATTTCCACATCGGCAGGAATACGACGTCCGTCAGCTTTTACCACGAACTTATCCATTTCTACCTTCATGCGGCCGTCTGAGGCCTGTGCATACTTCTCGAACTCTGATTTTACCCATTCGCGGGCAGCACCAATTCCTTCTTTTTTACTGGTGGTGGTGCTCAGGGTATGGCGCGTGCCGAAGCTTACCATTTTGCGAACCAGTTCTTCCAGGTTTTTGGCGGAAACTTGATCAACCATTTGTTTGATATCATCGTCCTGTCGCACAACTTCCTGTGCTATACTTGCGGTTGGTAAAATAAAATTTGATCCTGCCAGCATGGCTATAGCCAGCAGTCGGGTGAGGTTTGATTTTAAGGTCATGCTTGGTTAGTAAAAGTATGATAGTACTATAAAGATAAGTAAGAATCGGCAAAAACCATTCCTTGTTTTAAGCTTTGCAAGGTGAACCTAAAGCAGATAATGAGGTGCTTACAGATAAAGAAAAGCTTAAAATGCCAGTTTACAACGCTCATCATGCAGCAGGTACAGCTCTTCTTCTACGCTTAGTATACTTTTGGTGTTGAAGAACTCCATTTGATAGCGGCGTGAGAATTCTTTGCGCTTGATAGCCTCCAGAAAGCGGCGGGCATCTTCCCGGGATTCAAGTAACAGGCCGGGCACCTGCGTAGGTTGCTCTTCTTCATTTTTAGCTACCATCGTGAAGTAGGAGGTGTTGGTATGTTTCACAATCCCTGTTTTCACGTTTTCGGCCTCTACCTTTATGCCCACCATCAGGGAGGTATTGCCTACATAATTTACAGATGCCTTCAAAGAAACCAGTTCACCTACCTCTACGGCCTGTAAAAAATTTACACCATCCACAGATACTGTAACGCAGTAATTACCGGCGTGCTTGGCTGCACAGGCATAGGCCACCTTGTCCATCAAAGAAAGTAATATGCCTCCATGTATTTTGCCCCCAAAGTTGGCATAGCTCGGTATCATGAGCTCAGTTAATGTTGTCTGGGAATATGAAACAGGGCGAAACGATGGTATTTTCATGATGTTAAAAAGCTTTTGAAAGTAATGTTCGGCTATACTTTAAAGGGTGGGAACTTGTTTTTTTATAAAAAGACGACATCCTTTACTACTTCGCTGCCAGCCTCAATGTTCAGGAGTTCTATTACTTTGCTTTTCGACATGTTAAGTTCATGTTTCAGCGGGGCAGAAGTGAGGCGAACAAATAATTTCCCTTCTTTAAAATACAACTGTTGTGTTTTCATGGCAATTGGCTTACCCATGATCTTCTCCCAGTTCTGCACCAGTTGCACCTCGCCAAGCTTCCCATCATGCCTGTACGCTTTCATCAGTGCTTTCAGGCTCTCTCCAATCGGCTGAATATCGGCCTTTCGTCTGTCAATCTCTTCTTTCTTTTTGTAGTAGCGCACGGGAGTAGGTTTAATTTAAAATGAGTGGGTAATCGAATTAGGCCTCTAGGACACTAAAAGCCTAGCTGCTGTTGCTTTCAAAGGTACTATGTGCCGTTTAAGTATAGCCCAAACAATAGCATTATCCATACTGTCATAAGCGTGAATCAATCTGTTTCGGAAGCCTACAATTTGTCGTGCATTTTCAAGAACCGGCTCTGCATTTAATTTATCAATATGATTTACAGCTTCGCCAATTATACTTAGTTGCCGCTCTACAGCACTTTGTGTTTTAAGGTCGAGGGTATAAGCTTCAAAAGTGGGAGTATCAGCAACAAATAATTCTATTTTATCAATTGCTGCAAGTATATCAGATAAGTACTTTTTCTCCTGATCCGTCATAAATAAGTACTTTGGTATCGTCTATTGACTTCCGTAGAAAGGGGTTCTTTATCGATGACTCAGTAAGTAAGTCTACTTTGCGTTGAAAGAATGTCTCCAACTTATCCCATAACGACATTAATTTTTCACCTCGGTTAATTGGGTCTGGTTCGTCAATCTCAATTAACAGGTCAATATCGCTTGTGTCCTCACGAAACCGACTTGAAACAGAAGATCCAAAAGCATAGATATACTTAACCTGATGGCTGCTGCAAAGCTCCCTGAAATACTCTAACTGGTTTCTTATTTCTTCACGTAAGGCCATAGTCCAAATATAGAGAGATTTTAACTTATACGTAAGTGTAGCTACGGCTGCCTGAAGTATAATTTTTACAGAGAAGACTTCTTGATAATCAGTAGTTACCCAATTAACTTCACGGTCCCGTCCTTAACATCAAATCTACGGATACTTTCTGAGAGACCTTCGAGTATTTTATCAGTTCTTTCCAGATGCGTATCTGTTAAAAAGATCTGTCCGAAAGTATGGGCGGCTACCATTTGCATGAGCTTGGTGATGCGCTTTTCGTCGAGGCGGTCAAAAATATCGTCGAGCAGGAGCAGGGGCTTGTGTTGATGGCGCTCGGCCATTATCTCAAAGTGGGCCAGCTTCAGGGCAATCACATAACTTTTCTGCTGCCCCTGTGAGCCAAAGCTTTTTACAGAATTCCCATCCATCAGGAAAACGAAATCGTCCTTATGCGGCCCGACTGTTGTCCGTTGCAGTGCCAGGTCCTTTCGCTCGGCCTGGTGCAGCAGCTGGCCAAAGTCAGATCCGGTTAACTGGCTTTTATACGTAAGGGTAACTTCCTCGCTGCTATCAGAAAGGTGGTGATAATGCTTTTGAAAAACAGGCACAAACTCCTGCAGAAACTTCTCACGTTCCTGCGTAAGCTGTTCGGCAAAGGGGATTAACTGCTCGTTAAGGATGTGTAAGTAATCTTTGTCAAAATAATGGCGCTCGGCAAACTGCTTTAAAAGCGAGTTGCGTTGCTTCAGGATGTAGTTATACTGAATGAGCTGTTCGAGGTATGGGTGTGTGAGCTGCGAAATCAGGCTGTCGAAGTATTTGCGACGTTCCTCGCTACCCTCCCGGATCAGATCAGTATCGTAGGGCGAGATAAGCACCACCGGAAACTGACCGATGTGATCGCTTATCTTTTCATAAAGTACTTTGTTGTGTGTTACCGTCTTCTTTTGGCCCTGCTTCATGCTTACCTGCACCGTGTGCTTGGTATTCGCTACATTAAAGCGCCCCTTTACCATAAAAAAATCCTCACCCTGCTTTATACTTTGCACTTCAGTGCCCGGAAAAGCGCTCTTTGTCATGGAGAGGTAGTGGATGGCGTCGAGCAAATTTGTTTTGCCGCTGCCGTTATCACCGATAAAGCAGTTTATATGCTCCGTGAAAGCCAGTGAGGCCTCTTCGTAATTTTTGAAAAAGAGTAAACTTAGATTTTCGAGGAGCATTTTTTCTACTTTGAATTCTTTTTCCTTAATTTCGCAAGCTAAACCCGTTATGGGCCTGATAGCCCGCTGTTTCAGGTGCTTTTCCGCCTGAGCATGCAACGGATAAAAACCAGATTAGATATTTACCCATGGCTGATACGAAAGAAAAGGCAAAAGCGAAGTCGGCGAAAGCAAAGGTACAGGCTGAACCAAAGTTTTCAAAGGAAACATACATGGAGTGGTTTGAGTCGATGAAACTCATGCGCCGCTTCGAGGAAAAAGCTGGTCAATTATACGGTCAGCAGAAGATCAAGGGATTCTGCCACTTATACATCGGCCAGGAGGCCTGTGTGGCTGGTGCAGTTTCTGCGCTTACCAAAGATGATAAATGGATCACGGCTTACCGCGACCATGCACATCCGCTGGCATTAGGCACAGACCCAGGCGCCGTGATGGCAGAGCTTTTTGCAAAAGCTACTGGTTGCTCTAAGGGCAAGGGTGGTTCGATGCACATCTTCGATAAAGAAGTTAACTTTATTGGCGGTCATGGTATTGTAGGGGGCCAGGTGCCACTTGGTGCCGGTATCGCCTTTGCTGAAAAATATAATCAGACAGGTAACCTGTGTATTTGCTACATGGGTGATGGTGCTGTTCGCCAGGGAGCCTTCCACGAGGCCCTGAACATGGCCATGACCTGGAAGCTTCCGGTGATCTTTGTTATTGAGAACAATGGTTACGCAATGGGTACATCTGTTCGCAGAACATCTAACGTGCAGGAGCTTTACACCTTAGGTGAAAGCTATGACATCCCATCTGAGCCGGTAGATGCCATGGAGGTGGAGAAAGTACATGAGGCAGTAGCAAGAGCTGCTGAGCGTGCACGCGCCGGCGAAGGACCTACATTGCTGGAGTTCAGAACCTACCGCTACAAAGGGCACTCTATGTCTGACCCTGCTAAGTACAGAACCAAAGAAGAACTGGAAGATTATAAAGGCCGCGACTCTATAGAGGCTGTAAAAGCTACTATTCTGAAAAACGAGTGGGCTACAGAAGAGGAACTGGAGCAGATAGATGAGAAAGTGAAGCAGCGAGTGGCAGAAGCCGTGCAGTTTGCCGAGGATTCTCCTTATCCTGAGGCTACAGAGCTTTACACGGATATCTACGTGGAGTCGGACTATCCATACATAATGGACTAAATCATTTAAAAAATTAAGAATCAGGAATTAAAAATTAGGAATAGGTTGTTGTCCTGTTAATAAGATTGGTGCAATTCATTTTTAATTTTTACTTTTGAATTTATAATTCAAATTAAATCAATGGCAAAGGAAACAGTTAAGAAGCACAGCGAGTTTGAGGAGCTGGTAGAAAATCCGGATGCGTTGGCAGATCGCCTGTCGCAGTCAGAGGATTTTGTGAAGAAAAACAAATCGAAGCTTCTCGGTGTGTTTGCAGCTATCGCAGCAATTGTTGTGGCTGGCTTCTTATACTACAACTACCGTTCTTCTCAGAACCAGGAGGCACAAAATGCCATGTTCCAGGCGGTTTATTATTTTGAGGCTGACTCCCTGAACAAAGCGCTGAACGGTGACGGACAGTACCTGGGTATGCTGGATATAGCAGATAAATACGATGGTACGGATGCTGGTAACCTGGCTGATTTCTATGCTGGCGTTGCTTTGTTAAAGCAGGGGCAGTTTGCAGAGGCTGCCAACCACCTGGAGGATTTTGAATCTGATGATTACCTTTTGCAAGCACGTGCCTATAGCCTTACCGGCGATGCACTGCTGGAGCAAGGTAAAAATAAAGAAGCTGCTGACATGTATATGAAAGCGGCCGATTACAATGCGAACCCATACTTCTCACCACAGTACCTGATGAAGGCGGGCATCGCTTACGAAGCAGATAATAACTTTGCAGCTGCAGCTGAAGCTTACAACAAGATCATCACTGATTTCGTGGCTTCTAATGAAGTAACAGATGCAAAGAAGTATAAAGCGCGTGCCGAGATGCTGGCAGGTGGCAAAAACTAAGACACAAACAGGCTCTGCCTTATCAAATAAAGCGCTTTTGTCTAACTGGCAGAAGCGCTTTATGCATTTTAAGGGCTTAACTTTATTTATATACAGTTACAATATTAGCATAAAGCATTAATGGCTACATCACTGAAAAACCTGAATGATTATAAAAAGGACTCTTTCAAAGACATGTCTGAAAAGACGTTTGGCATTGCAGTGGCCGAGTGGCATGATGACATTACAAGCGTTTTGTGCAAGGGGGCGGTAGATACCCTGCTGGAGCATGGGGCAAAAAAAGAGAACATTTATATCAATGCAGTTCCAGGTAGTTTTGAGTTAACCCTTGGGGCACAATACTTAGCCATGCAAGAAGAAATTGATGCTGTTATATGCATTGGCGTAGTAATTAAAGGCGACACGAAGCATGACGACTATATTAACCATGCAGTAGCCAACGGCCTTACAAATGTAGCGCTCAAGTTTAATAAGCCTGTAGCCTTTGGGCTGGTTACTACCAACAACATGGAGCAGGCATTAGAAAGAGCAGGAGGAAAGCACGGGAATAAAGGAGTGGAGGCTGCAGCAGCGGTTATAGGTATGCTTAGCTTCTGAGAATAAAATTCTGCACAATTGTTGCTTACAATCAAGTTGACCGTAAATAAGGTATAAACAAGAGGAAATATAAATTTAAAGTTTATATTAATTTTGTATATGGCATAGCTTATTAAAATGATAAGTCTTATTTTTGCACGAATTTTACCGAATAGACTTATTAACAGCAGCTTGCAGGTTTAATTAATAGTTATATAGTATTGTTTAAACTTTAAAGCTTTTTAGGCTGTTATGGCCGTATAAGCTGTAGTTGAAAATAAAGCCCTTAAGTAGGTTAACGAAATACAGTTCTAAAATAGTAGAATGAACACAAACGAAGAAAGACAGCGCTACTCGCGTGAAGATTTAGCAGAGTTTGAAGGTATTATTCAGGAAAAACTGACAAACGCCCGTAAAGAAGTAACCTTTATCAAGGAGACTTTGAGTCGTCGGAATGATTCTGGTACTGATAACACAGCATCTCCTACAAAAGTACTGGAGGATGGTGCTGACACAGCAGAAAAGGAAAGCCTGAACCAGTTGGCTTCCCGCCAGATGAAGTTTATCCAGCAGTTAGAAAATGCTCTTATCCGTATTAAAAACGGCACTTATGGCGTTTGCATTGTTACGGGTAAACTGATACCTAAAGAAAGATTGCGTGCCGTACCTCACACACAGCATTCTATTGAAGCTAAATTACAGCGTAACGACTAGTACAATTACCACTTGAATATTCTGCAAAATCATATTCAGGCATTAGTTTTCTGTGCCCAATCGCCAATCAGCATCGAAGAGATTCAGCGTTGCCTTCAGGAGTCGCTGAGAATGGAAGAGGTACTGGTGAGCGATGTGCTGGAAGCTATTGAAGGTGTAAACGAGCAATTGGCCGAAGGAAACTTCGCCTTCCAGATCTATGCGATAGGGGGCGGATACCAGTTTCTTACCAAGCCGGAGTTCCAGGACACCGTTAGTACGTACCTGAAGCAGAAATCAAAGAAAAAATTGTCAGCGTCTTCTCTGGAGACGCTGGCAATTATCGCCTATAAACAGCCGATAACACGTACCCAGGTAGAGCAGATACGGGGCGTGGGCTGCGATTATGCCATTCATAAACTCCTGGAAAAAGAGCTTATTGAGATCAAAGGTAAGGCTGATACCATTGGCCGGCCCGTTTTGTACGGCACGTCACCTAAGTTTATGGACTACTTCGGCATTAATCACATCAAAGACCTTCCGCAACTGAAAGACTTCGTAACCGAAGAAAATATGATCGGCGAATCTGCTGATTAATGTATTCAAAACACCCTTTATTGAACCATAATAGGTTTAATTCAATTATTACTGCACATACATAAGGTACAGTAGCGATACTGCATCACTAAATAAATTAAAATGGCAAGAGAAAACGAAAGACCTGCCCGCGATAACGCTGGTAGAGAAAATGCTGGAAGAAATTCTTCTGACAGACCCAATAAAGACCGCGAAGGCAAGAAGATCTTTAACAGAAGAGATAAAGAGGACAGGTCAGAAAACAGGGGAGAGCGCCGCTCTTTTAACTCTGACAGAAGAGACAGCGATAGAAGAAACGACCGCAGTGGTGGCGAACGCCGCTCATACGGTGATAGAAAAGAAGGAGGCGAGCGCCGTACTTTTGGCGGAGACAGACGTGAAGGAGGAGAAAGAAGATCTTTTGGTTCCGACCGTCCTGAAAGAAGAGATGACCGCCGTGGTGGTGAAAGAAAAGAAGGTGGCGAACGTCGCAGCTTTGACGGAGACCGTTCCAAACGTTACGACAGAGAAGGCGGGGAGAGACGCCCATCTGAAGGAGATCGTTCGAAGCGTTATGACCGTGAAGGTGGTGAAAAACGCACGTTCAACAAAGACAGACGCGAGGGAGGAGAAAGACGCACTTTCAATTCAGACCGACCGGAGAGAAGAGAAGGAGGAGAGCGCCGCTCTTTTGGAAATGATCGTCCTCGCCGTGAAGACGGAGAAAGAAGATCGTTTGGCAATGACAGACGCGAAGGAGGAGAAAGAAGATCTTTTGGTTCCGACCGTCCTGAAAGAAGAGAAGGTGGCGAACGCCGCAGCTTCAACTCTGACAGACCACGCCGCGAAGAAGGAGATAAGAGAGCGTATGTCAATGATAGAGGTGAAGGCGGAGAGAGACGTTCTTTTAACCAGGACCGGCCTAAACGTGAGGAAGGTGAACGCCGTGCTTTTGACGGTGGTAAAAAGCCTTACCGAGAGAACAGACAGGAGAGGTTAGGAAAGCAGGCTCCGAGCCGCGGACGCTTCAGCGACCGCAAAAAAGAAGGTGACGACGTACAGGAAGCTCCTACTTATAACCTGAGCCGCTACAAAGATAATCCCCGTATCAAAAAGTCTGAGCGGGAAAAAGAAGATGATGGCATAATTCGCCTGAACCGTTATATTGCTAATTCAGGTGTTTGCTCACGTCGTGAGGCCGATGTACTTATCGAGTCTGGCGAGATAAAAGTAAACGGCGAAGTAGTAACTGAAATGGGGTACAAGGTGCAGCCTACTGACAATGTGCAGTATGGTAAAAAGATGCTGAACCGTGAGAAAATGGTTTATGTACTCCTGAACAAGCCAAAGGACTTTATTACAACCACTGACGACCCAGAAGGACGCAAAACAGTGATGAGCCTGGTAGAAAATGCTTCTAAAGAGCGTATTTTCCCGGTAGGCCGTCTGGATCGTAACACTACCGGATTGCTTCTTTTCACCAACGACGGGGAATTAGCCCAAAAGTTGACGCACCCATCGAACGCGATCAAGAAAATTTACCAGGTTGAGCTCGATAAGCCTATCACGAAAGCTGATTTCCAGAAGATCGCGGAAGGCATAGAACTCGAGGACGGTAAAGTAGAAGTGGATGATATCGCTATACTTGGAGAGTCTAACCAGTTCTTAGGTGTTGAGATCCACGTTGGACGTAACCGTATTGTTCGCCGTATTTTTGAACACTTGGGGTATGAGGTGGTAACACTGGACCGTGTACAGTATGCGAGCCTTACCAAGAAAGACGTTCCACGCGGAAACTGGCGTTTCTTAACAGAAAAAGAAGTAATCAGGCTGAAATACTTTATGTAAGGTATGCGAAGCGTCGCCATCGACATAGGAAACACCGGTACAAAGTATGGCATCTTTGAAGGAGATGCCCTGGTGAAGCAGGCATATTTTGATGGGCAGGAGCAATTGCCGCAGGAACTGCTAAACCAAACATTTGACCATGCGATAGTTGCTTCGGTGGCTGGCGATCCGCAAAGTATAAAATCAAGGCTGTCTGTGTCCGGAAGCGTAATAGAGCTTTCGGCACAGACAGCCTTGCCTGTTTTTAATAATTACAAAACGCCCCAAACGCTGGGTGTGGATAGGATTGCAGGGGTAGCAGGGGCAAATTATTTTTTCCCGCACCGGAACTGCCTGGTGTTTGATGCCGGCACCTGTATCACCCATGATTTTATTGACAGCAGCGGTGTGTACCATGGTGGTGGCATAGCTCCGGGGCTTCAGATGAAATTTAATGCCTTGCATACTTTTACAAAGCGCCTGCCGTTAGTACAGCGGAAAGATTTTGATTCCCCGTTAACCGGGCAGACAACAGAAGAGTCAATTCTTAGCGGCGTGTTGACAGGCACAGTGGCAGAGTTAAACGGCTTTATTCATGCCTATTCCGAAAAAGCAGCTGATCTGGTGGTTATACTTTGCGGAGGAGACGCAGGATTTTTTGAAAGTAAATTAAAAGGACGCATCTTTGTAATTCCTGAACTGGTTCTGTTCGGGCTTCACAGAATATTAGCACATAATGTATAAAAGACTCCGAGTACTGATAGGCCTTGCCATTTTATGTATTGCACATGCCGCACAGGCACAAAATATTGGCAACACACCGTACTCCCGCTATGGCTTAGGTGAATACAATTATAACCTGGGCAACGTGCGTAATGCAGGTATGGCAGGGGTAGGCATCAGCGCTGGTAACAGCTACCAGGCCAATACGGCAAACCCGGCATTGCTGTATTATAACAGCATCACTATTTTTGATATGGGCCTGGCCGGTGAGGTGAAATCTGTTAAAAATGCCTCTGAGAAGCAAACGGATAGCAATGCGAGCCTTTATAATTTAACGCTGGTGGTGCCGGTGTCAAAGCGATGGAGTGCCGCAGTTGGTCTGAGGCCATATTCAACGGTTAACTATGAAGCCCGCGCCGCTACAACATTAGAGAGCAACCCGCGTGCAACTATAGAAAACCGCTACACTGGTGAGGGTGGATTATCAGAAATATACTTCAGCCATGGTGTTAAAATTGCTGACGGACTAACAATAGGAGGTAGTGCCTCTTATGTGTTTGGTGCTATCACTAAAGAAGCTGCTTCCTTGGTTCGTGACGACTCTTTGGCAAATATCAGCCAGGAGCGTGTAGTATACAGCGAACGGACCCGCTACGAGAATTTTCTTTTCAGAGCAGGTGCTAATTATAGAAAGAAACTGAACGAGCAACTATTCTTAAGTGCCGGTGCCGTTTATGGTTTGGAGGCCAACTTTGATGCAAAGCGTAAAGCTTCGTATGAACGCAGGACCTTGTCAGATAATGTGATAGATGAAAACATCCTGCCAGACAGCTCTACTTCAAGTGTAAGTGTACCGGCAAGCCTTCGTGCTGGCATTACGATTGATAATGGCAAAAACTTTACATTGGCTGCAGACCTTTATACCCAGCAGTGGTCAGATTTTAAAGGTTTTGATGGTAGAAGCGATTTAGCAAACAGCTACAAGATAGCAGTAGGGGGTGAGCTAACCCCTGACGCAAACTCGATTGACAATTACTTTAAGCGCATAACGTACCGTGCAGGTGTTTACTACGGCAACTCCCCTTACATTGTAAACGGAGAGCAGATAAAAGATAAAGGTGTAACGGCTGGCTTTACAATGCCACTGGGCCGTTCAACGATCTATGACATGTATCAACTGAATGCTGCATTAGGGTACGGAAACCGTGGCACAACTGACAATGGTCTTATCGCTGAGAACTATTTCCAGTTCAGCGTTGGTTTCACTGTTAACAGCAGGTGGTTTATCAAGCGTAGAATTGAGTAACAGGACACACGTACAGTCAAAAATATTTAAAAAGGCCGTTCTTGGAGCGGCCTTTTTTATGGTATAAGCGCTGATAAGAATACAGTGGACGTACAGATATATAATTTTTGTTAATTTCACATAACAAAACAAGAAACCAATAATGCGAAAAGCATGGATAATAGGGTTAATAGCCTTGATTGCAGGTTTTGGGTTTAGCTGTGGAGACGATCTGCAGGACCCGGACAAAGAGCAGAAGTATAAAGGCCCGCTTATCGAAAACCACGATGTGGTAACCTTGTACAGTGACTCAGCCAGGCTGTTGATTAAGCTTCAGGCACCAGTACAGCAGGAGTTTGAAAATGGCGACGGGGTTTTCCCGAAGGGTATCTATGTGGAGTTTTATGAAAAGCCGGGACAGATGACCTCTACCCTTAAAGCCAACTACGCCAGGCAGGAAAGAAATAAAGACATTTACCAGGCCAAGGGCAATGTGGTGGTAAACAACCTGGTGAAACATGAAAAGCTGGAAACAGAAGAACTTTTCTGGGATAAGAATAAAGCTGAAATTTATACAGATAAGTTTGTAAAGATAACCACTGCCGAGGAAGTGTTGATGGGGCAGGGGCTACGGGCTAACCAGGATTTTTCAAGGTATAGAATATTAAAGCCAACCGGCATCATTGATCTGAAAGAAGAATGAACCCCAAACTGTTGAACTCAATTTTACTGGCACTGGCGTTCGTCACGATGGTTATTGGTGTACATAGGAGCATTGTTGAGGCTGATGTCGCCGGCAACTACTGGATCTTCATGATCGGCCTGATCCTGTTCGTGCTTTACCGGCACCGAAAGAAGAAAGACAGTGCAGAGAAATAAACTTTAACATGATAGACCCCAGTCAGATCATATTGCTTTTTGTAGCGTTGCTGTTATCAGCCTTTTTCTCAGGTGTGGAGATGGCTTTTGTGGCGGCCAACAAAATTCAGATAGAACTGAGTGAAAAAAATGGCGTGCTTTCCGGAAGAATACTTTGGCATTTGCTGCAGCGCCCGGCACGCCTGCTAGGCACCACCCTTATCGGCAATACGCTGGCGCTGGTACTATATGGTTTTGCCATTGCGGGAGTCCTCAACGAATTGCTGCAGCTTTATCTGCCCGAGCAGCTTCAGCTCAACATCCTTATACTCTTGCTGCAGATTATCATAGCTTCGGTGGTTGTGCTGCTAACCGCAGAGTTTTTGCCGCGCAGCCTGTTTGCGATCAACCCCAACCGCATGCTACAGGTGCTGGCGGTGCCCATTCTGATTTTCTATTACCTGCTTTACCCGGTAGTGTACATGATAGTGGGCTTGAGTAAGTGGATGGCAGAGAAAGTGCTGAAAATTGAGTTTTCGGAGGAGAATCCCGTTTTTGGCTTTACAGACCTCAATGCCTACATCAAAAATCATCTTTACCACCCTGAGCAGGAAAACGCCCCGGAAGTGGACCCGCAAATATTTCATAACGCGCTGGAGTTTAAAACCGTGAAGGTGCGGGAGTGCATGGTGCCCCGGACCGAAATTGAGGCCGTTGAGGTAGGAGATCCAATTGAAGAGTTACGCGGGAAGTTCGTGCAAACCGGCCACTCCAAGATCTTAGTATACGACGACACCATAGACAATATTGTAGGCTACTGCCACCAGTTGGATATGTTTAAGCAGCCTGAAAGCATAGCAGAAATACTTTCACCGGTTAGTCTTGTTCCGGAAAGTATGCTGGCCAGTGAGTTATTCGTGAAGTTTGTATCAGAGCATCGGAGCGTGGCGGTGGTAGTGGATGAATTTGGTGGTACATCTGGCATAGTTACTGTGGAGGATGTAATTGAGGAAATTTTTGGTGAGATCGAGGATGAGTTTGACGTGAATGAGGCGTTGCTGGAGCAGGTGATGGCAGATAAAGGCATTTACCTCCTGAGTGCCCGACACGAGATTGACTACCTGAATGATAAGTATGAATTAGATCTGCCTGAAGGTGATTATGAAACGCTTGGTGGACTTATTTTTTCAGTTTTCGGAGAAATTCCAACTCCCGGTGACGAGGTAGAAGTGCCTCCTTTTCACATCACAGTCCTTTCTATGGACGATAACCGCATCAATGCTGTTAAGCTGGTTAAAAAAACAGAGAATCAAGCAGATGCAGAATTATAAACAGGAGCGCACAAAATTTTGAATTTTAGCGCGATTAACCTTATTTTGCACAATCCTTTTATAAGTTAAATAAAGAATGGCATTAATTAACAAGATTAGAGAGAAGTCTGGTTGGGCTGTAGGCGCCATTGCCCTGGGGCTCGGTATATTTGTTGTCGGCGGTGACCTTTTGGGTCCTAACTCAAGACTTTTGGGTAACGATGCGAATGTTATTGGCGAAATAGCCGGCGAGGAGATTGCGTACGATGAGTTTGATGCATCGTTCCAGCAGATAAAAGCTAACTACGAGAACCAGGTAGGCCGTACGGCTACAGAGGGTGAGTTGGCCATGCTGCGTGAGCAGGCTTGGAACCAGCTAATCTTTAAGATTGCCTTACAGAAAGAATACGAGCGTTTGGGCATAGCCGTATCAGAAGACGAATTAGTTGATATGGTACAGGGCAATAATATTCACCCGGCTGTAAAGCAGGCGTTTGTTAACCCTCAAACAGGAGAGTTTGATCGTAATCAGGTGGTGCAGTACCTGCAGAACCTTGACCAGATGGGGCCTGAAGCACGTCCGATGTGGGCTAACTTCCAGCAGGGCATCGTGGCTGATCGCATTCAGTCTAAGTATGCGAACCTGCTTTCTAAGTCAGTTTACATTACCTCAGTGGAGGCAAAGCATTACTATAATGCGATGAACTCAGCAGCCAGTATTAAGGCCCTTTTTGTGCCTTATGCCACAATTGCTGATTCTACTGTAGAGGTAACGGATGCTCAGCTGAAGGACTACTTAGAGCGAAATAAAGACCTTTACAAGGTAGAGGATGGTCGTTCTATTGAGTATGTAACCATTCCGGTAAGTGCTTCTAAAGAAGATAGTACTTATTATAAAGAAGAGATCGGTACACTGGCACAGCAGTTTGCATCGGCTACAAACGATTCGGCCTTTGTTTATGCAAACTCGGATGCTCCTTTCAATGGTAACTACCAGAACCCTGGCGAACTACCTGAGGAGTTGCGCAAGCAGCTTCCGCTACAGGAAGGAAAGGTATATGGTCCTTATACAACACAGGGAACAATGGCCCTTTATAAAGTGATGGATGCCAGACAAGGAGATGTAAGTGCCGTAAGAGCAAGCCATATCCTTATCAGGCCGGAAAATGACACACCAGAGGCTAAGGCAGCTGCTAAAGCAAAAGCACAGGATGTGTTGAACCAGATTAAAGGTGGCGCTGACTTCGCTCAGATGGCTACACAGTATGGTTCAGATGGTACAGCTTCTGTAGGAGGCGACCTGGGTTGGTTCCCTGAAGGACAGATGGTGGCCCCATTTGATAAAGCAGTGTTCAATGCATCTGGCACGGGCTTACTGCCAAATCTGGTTGAAACAGATTATGGCTATCATATTGTAAAGGTTACGGAGCCTAAAACAAATCAGCAGTACCAGATTGCTGCAGTTCAAAGAGCTGTTGAGCCAAGTGAATCAACACGGGATGCTGCTTATGCCGTGGCGGATGAACTGTCAGGAACCAGCGGAAGCACTACAGAATTCAATGAAAATATAGCCAAGAATAAATCTTTGGTTAAAGAAGAAGCTGTAAACATAGGTAAAAACAATATCCTTGTAAACAACTTGAACAATGCTCGTGAGCTGGTTGGTTGGGCTTATTCAAAAGATACGGAAGTAGGTGATGTTTCACCTGTTTTTGAAATTGAAGATCAGTTTGTGGTTGCCACTCTAACAGGAAAGCGTGAAAAAGGCTATGCGAAAGTGGAGGACATCAAAGATGAACTTACTGCCGCTGTCCGTAATGAGGTGAAGGCCCAGCAGGTTATTGAGAAGCTAAAAGGGCAGAAGGGATCAATTGATCAGATCGCTGCCAGCTATGGTCCGAATGCTATCGTAAAAACAGCTGATAACGTTACTCTTGCTTCTGCAGCCGTACCAGGCCTGGGAGTTGAGCCAGTTGCTATCGGTAAGGCTTTCGGCATGAAGCCGGGTACAACCTCTGCTCCATTCGAAGGACAGAACGGTGTGCTGATAGTTGAGCTGTTAAGCTTGAACAAAGCTCCTGAAATCAATGATTTCTCTAACGTGAAAGAGCAGATACGTGCTACTAAAGCTGGTAATGTTGAAAGCAAGGCGTTTGAGGCGATCAAGGAGAAAGCCGATATCAAAGACAACCGCGTAAGATTTTTTTAATCATCCCCGCGTAATAAACGACAAAAGAGCCGCTCCTGACAGAGCGGCTCTTTTGTCGTTTATGCGTATATTCATTTTAGAGAGGCATGGTCATATCAACTGTTACCCTAATCCCGTTTTAGAAATAAGATGCTAAAAAAACTGACTCATACTTTACTGCTGTGGCTGCTGTTATCTGTTGCAGCACCTTATGCCATGGCACAAACCCAGGAGCTTGAACTGGCGCGTGAATATTATAACCAGGGAGACTATACCAAGGCAGAGAAGATGTATGAGAAACTGATTAATGAGCCAAGGCTTTTTCAGGTGGTTTACCCGGATTACCTTAAAATATTGTTAGCCCAGCGTAACTATAAAGAAGCTGAGAAACTCGTAAAGAAAACAATAAAACGCAATCAGGACATCCCCACGTATGAGGTAGACCTGGGGAAAGTATACTTAGCTGCAGGAGATAAGTCTGCGGCAGAGAAGCAGTTCGATAAGCTTTTAGAGCAGATGAAGCCTGCAGAAGTTATTGCAGTTGCCAATGCTTTTGTTCAAAACGAGTTATTTGACTACGCAGAGAAAGCCTATTTAAAAGGCCGTACGCTTGCCGGGAACCAGTTAGAATATAACCGCCCATTAATTGCCCTCTATACTTACCGGCAGAAGACGGAAAGCCTTATTCCGGAAGTGCTTAACTTGTTGCAGGTGGATGAGAATGAGCTGGGATATGTCCAGAACATGTTACAGAACAGCCTTCGTGAAGAAGCGGCACTTGATGCACTGGAGAAGGAGCTTATTCTTCGGGTGCAGCAAAACCCGGATAAGTTGGCCTATAATGAGTTGCTGATCTGGCTATACATACAGCGCCGCGATTTTTATGGTGCGCTGATGCAGGCCCGCGCAGTTGATAAGCGCACGCGTAGCGGGGGAACACGTGTGATGGAACTTGGTACGATCAGCCTCAGAAACGACGACTATCAGGGGGCCATTGAAGCTTTTGAGTACATAGTTAAAGAGTATCCGGAAGGCCCATACTACCTGCTTGCCCGCCAGAAACTGATACATGCCCGTGAGGCACAGGTGCAGAATACCTTCCCAGTAAATAAAGACAACATCAGGGCGCTTATAGCAGATTATGAAGCACTTTTAACCGAGGTTGGAAGATCAGCACAGACAGTTGAAGTACTGCAGCACATGGCAGGCTTATACGCTTTTTACCTGGATGATAAAGAAAAAGCCATAGAGCTACTGCAGGAGGCTATCAATATGCCCCGTGCAAATGCTAATTTAATAGCAGAAAGTAAACTTACCCTGGGAGACATATATTTACTGAAAGGAGAACCCTGGGAAAGTACGCTGCTATACTCCCAGGTAGAAAAATCTCATAAAGACACGCCCATAGGATACGATGCTAAATTGCGCAATGCCAGGCTTAACTACTACAAAGGCGATTTCGAACTGGCACAGGCCCACTTGGATATACTAAAACTGGCC
The DNA here is from genome assembly GCF_051904785.1 of Pontibacter sp. MBLB2868. Taxonomy (NCBI): domain Bacteria; kingdom Pseudomonadati; phylum Bacteroidota; class Cytophagia; order Cytophagales; family Hymenobacteraceae; genus Pontibacter; species Pontibacter sp. MBLB2868. The sequence continues at coordinate 4,050,358 of NZ_CP196710.1, forward strand.
ACCAGCCGGGAAATAGCAAATGATGCCATGGACCTTAGTCTGCTCATCACAGATAACACCGGCCTGGATAGTTCCACTGCAGCTATGGAAGAATATGCTGCTATAGAACTGCTGGTATTTCAGAATAAAATGGAGGAAGCTGTGACAGCTCTGGATGCGTTGCTAAAGAAATACCCCGGGCACAGCCTTACCGACGAAATATACTTCCAGAAGGCAAACATCTACGAGCGGATGGGCAAGTTTAAAGCGGCCGTTGATAACTTACAGAAAATAGTAGACAATCCGCAGTACGACATTTTAAGCGACGACGCTTTGTACCGGATGGCCTACATTTATGAAGAAAACTTAAAGGATAAGGAAAAGGCGCAGCAGTTGTATAATGACTTACTGGTGAAGCATAAAGGCAGTATTTATGTAGCGGAAGCCAGGAAGCGTTTCCGTAAACTGCGTGGAGATGTTGTAAACTAAAAGCCCTTTAGTCGCCGAAGAAGATAACTAGTATAAGTATAAAAACAAGAAAGAAGCCGTACATGATAATGTCCAGCGAATAGTTTTTATACTTTTCAAAAATTTCTCTGAATCGTTTCACGATCTGCTCTGTTCTACTTCTACTGCAAAGATACTGTTACTGCAAAGATACTGTTTTTATTTTTAGCTACCTTTGCAGCAAGTTTACCCGAAGTAAAGCAGAAGTTATGGATAAAAGGTGGGTTTATGTAAAAGAGGCACCAACTGAGGTGGTAGAAAGGCTTGCACAGAGCCTTAAAATAAGCCCTACTCTTGCCGGCATCCTTTGCCAACGCGGTCTTTGCACTTTCGAGGATACCAAAAACTATTTCCGTCCTTCTTTTGAGCATCTGCACGATCCGTTCTTAATGAAGAATATGGATAAGGCAGTGGACCGGATAAACGAAGCATTACACCGGGGTGAAAAAATACTGGTGTATGGTGACTATGATGTAGATGGCACTACCTCTGTAGCCCTGATGTATGGTTTCCTGCGTAATTACACCCACCAAATAGATTTCTACATTCCGGACAGGTACAAAGAAGGGTATGGCGTATCGCAGCAAGGTATTGACTGGGCTGCCGAAAATGGTTTTAGCCTGATCATTTGCCTGGACTGCGGCATAAAATCAGCAGACAAAGTAGCTTATGCCTCCAGCAAAGGCATTGACTTCATTATTTGTGATCACCACTTACCAGATGAGGACATTCCGCAGGCAGTGGCTGTGCTGGATCCGAAGCAAATAGACTGTGCTTACCCCTACAAAGAACTGTCGGGCTGCGGAGTGGGTTTTAAGCTGATTCAGGCATTTTGCTATCAGAACGATATTGATCAGGGAGAAGCATACAAGTTGCTCGACCTGCTGGTAGTTAGCATAGCCTCTGACATTGTTCCGATCACAGGGGAAAACCGTATTCTGGCTTATTTTGGGCTTGAACATCTGAACGGGCCGCAACCAATGCGTCCTGGCTTGGATGCTCTGAAAGAACTGGCGGCAATTACCGGCGACATGGATATTACCAGCATCGTGTTTGGTTTTGCGCCACGCATAAATGCGGCAGGGCGTATGGGTGATGCCAAAAACTCAGTTCGGATGCTGCTCGCCAAAACCAAGGAAGAAGCCTTTAAAATGGCAGACATCATAAATGAGTCTAATAAAGCCCGACGCGACAAAGACAGCAACATTACCAAAGAGGCGCTTCAGATGATAGAGGAGGACGATTTTTTGCGTAGTGCAAATTCCACCGTACTCTTTAAAGACAACTGGCATAAAGGTGTAATTGGCATCGTTGCTTCTCGGTGCATAGAGAAATACTACCGGCCTACTATTATCCTGACACAATCAAACGGCAAAGCATCGGGGTCGGCACGCTCAGTGCATGGCTTTAACGTGCATAGTGCCATCGAGAGTTGTTCCGATTTGCTGGAGCAGTTTGGGGGGCATATGTATGCAGCTGGCCTGACACTCCCTGTAGAGAATATCCCGGCCTTCAGAGCACGTTTCGAAGAAGTAGTGGCTAACACCATTACCGAAGAGCAGAAGATACCACAAATAGAGATAGACTCTAAAATTGAGCTGAAACAGATCACCCGTAATTTTTATAATATTCTACGCCAGATGGAGCCATTTGGCCCAGGCAATCTAAAGCCAGTGTTTGAATCGGAGTGCGTGTACGATACGGGCAGCGTGCGTATTGTTGGTGACTCACACCTGAAGCTGAATTTAACCCAGGATGGTTTTCACAGAATAGATGCCATTGGTTTCGGGCTAAGCGACTACTACAAAGCTATTTCAAAGGGGATCCCGTTTGATGTGTGCTACACCATAGAAGAGAACATTTACCGGGGCATCATTACCTTACAGCTCCGGATAAAAGACATCAGATTAAAATAAGAAAGGCTCCTAAAGGGAGCCTTTCTTATTAATGGGTTTATATTTTATTAAGGTCTGGGGTACATGTGCTTTAACTGCTGCAAAGGGCTTTCGAGGGGGTTGCTCGATACAGGCAGGCAAAGCTGCGCCAGCGTTTCGAAGTCGCCGGCAAAAAAGTTGACATCCACTGCGGAGTTTATACCACTGATATTGCCACGGTCTGTATATTGCCAGAACATCCAGCTGTCTGTATGATGTACTTCTGGTTCAACAGGGCTGTAGCGTGCAATCCAGAAATGATAATCCGGGAAGTGGCCCAGCAGGTAACGTCGGTAATAATTTTGGCTGGTATAAATAATTGGTTTTACACCATAGTGTGCCGAAACAGCTTCCAACCAGGTTTTAACGCTTTTCCGAAGCTGCTCCGCAGATACTTTTGGATCTGATACTTCAATATCGAGTACAGGGGGCAGGTCTCCGGGCTCCATGTTTACGGTGCTTATGAAGAGGTCTATCTGCCCCTGAACAGGTGCTTCCGGCTTAAAGAAGTGGTATGCACCACGCTTTATTCCATGTCTTTTTGACTCCTCCCAGTTACGTTCAAAGAAGGGGTCTAACCTATAGTCACCCTGTGTCGCTTTAACAAAGGCAAACTTCACGTCAGCCTCCCTCACCAGCGACCAGTCTACTTCTTTCTGCCACCGCGAAACATCAATCCCTTTGATAGCCTCACTGTTATTATTAAGTGCAACTTTTGGTTCGTTGTTTACAAGTGGTGTTGTGGTGGGCGTACCGGTTTTAAAGCCAGTATAACCGGCAATTAGCAAGAAACCGGTTACTGCAAGCTTTTGGCCAGCGGAAATAAGTAGAGTAAAAGGCATAAAGTTGATAGAAGTTATAAGCGTGGTATCAAATTATATACTTATAATGATTTACACAACTCTTCATGATAAGGTTTATACAGATTGTTAGTAAATTTTTAATAGTGGAATTCTAATATAATCTTCTGAAGTCCAGATGCTGACCCAAAAAATATGTACGTTGCAGGATGAGGGCTTTATGTGTAATTTAGCAGCAATGATACTGAGAGCAGAACACCTGATCAAAAAATATAGATCGCGCACCGTTGTAGACGATGTAAGCGTAGAGGTTAACCAAGGAGAGATAGTTGGTTTGTTAGGGCCAAACGGTGCCGGTAAAACCACTTCTTTTTATATGATTGTTGGGCTGGTAAAGCCAAACACCGGTAAAATTTTCTTGGATAGAGAAGATATCACCAGCCTGCCGATGTATAAGCGGGCGAAGAAAGGAGTGGGGTATCTGGCGCAGGAACCATCGGTTTTTAGACAACTTACCGTCGAAGAGAATATTCTGTCGGTGCTTGAAATGACCAATATGCCTAAGCAGGCACAGCGCGAGAAGGTAGAGGAGCTGCTGGAAGAGTTCTCGCTTACGCATGTGCGTAAGAACAAAGGCATTGTACTGTCAGGGGGGGAACGCCGCCGGACTGAAATTGCCCGTGCCCTGGCTGTTGACCCAAAATTTGTTTTGCTGGATGAACCCTTTGCCGGCGTAGACCCAATTGCGGTAGAAGAGATCCAAAGTATAGTTGCCAAGTTGAAAAGCAAGAATATTGGCATTCTGATCACAGATCACAACGTAAACGAAACACTTTCTATCACAGACCGTGCTTACCTGCTTTTTGAGGGCAAGATACTCAAGGCTGGTACTGCCGAAGAACTGGCAGCCGATGAGCAAGTGCGCCGCGTTTATTTGGGTAAGCACTTCGAATTAAAGCGGAAAATATAAAATCAACTTGTTATATTACAGGTCGAAGCACTTCACAGTTCCGTACAAGGTGCACGTTTAATCGTTAAGCTATCCAAATTGGAAATAATTAACTCGATAGTGACGTGGGTAATGAAAAAACGGATCCATGACATTGATCTGTTTCGGAAGTACCCGCATGAGGTGCAGGAGGAGCTTTTCCACAGCCTGATCAGCAAAGCCAAGGGCACAGAGTGGGGCAGGAAATATGGTTATGTTGATGGATTGTCTGTGCGTGAGTTTCAGGAGCGTGTGCCAATCAGTACTTATGAAAATCTCTACCCATACATAGAGCGGGTAATGAAGGGAGAGCAGAACCTGCTCTGGCCAAGTAAGATTGATTGGTTTGCTAAATCTTCCGGCACTACCAACGCCCGCAGCAAATTTATTCCTGTAAGCCCTGAGTCTTTAGAAGACTGCCACTACAAGGGTGGTAAAGACATGCTTTCCATTTACGTCAACCTCTATCCTGAAACAAAATTGTTTACCGGTAAGGGACTATCGATAGGAGGGAGCCATCAACCCAGTGAGTTAAACCCAAAGGTTTCCTGTGGAGATGTTTCGGCGGTAATTATACAGAACCTTCCTATTTGGGCTGAAGCCATTCGGACTCCACCGCTTAAAATCGCATTGATGGATAAGTGGGAGGAGAAGATCGAAAAGATGGTAGAGGTGACGGTACAGGAAAATGTAACCAGCCTGAGCGGGGTTCCTACCTGGACCTATGTACTGCTGAAGCGCATACTGGAGGTAACAGGTAAAAACAACATCCTGGAAGTATGGCCCAATCTTGAGCTGTTCACCCATGGAGCTGTCGCCTTTGGCCCTTATCGTAAACTCTTCCGAGAGATCATCCCATCAGATAAGATGAATTACCTGGAGGTATACAATGCTTCTGAGGGCTTCTTTGGCATACAGGATCAGCGTGGAACCGAAGATGAAATGCTGCTTATGCTGGATTATGGGGTTTACTATGAGTTTATTCCCATGGACCAGTTTGATGAGGAGCAGCCAAAGACATTAACCTTAGATCAGGTAGAGCTAGGCAAGAACTATGCATTGGTAATTTCGACGAACGCGGGTTTATGGCGTTACAAAATAGGCGATACCGTCCGTTTTACCAGCCTAAGGCCTTATCGAATTAAAATTTCCGGCCGCACAAAGCACTTTATCAATGCCTTTGGCGAAGAAGTGATCGTGGAAAATGCCGAAGCAGCAATTACAAAAGCATGCCAGGCTACAGATGCCGTTATAACTAATTTTACGGCCGCGCCTGTGTACATGGAAAGTGAAAAGCGCGGCGGACATGAGTGGTTGATAGAATTTGAAAAAAAGCCAGGTAATTTACAACAGTTTATACAAGTGCTCGATGATTCGCTTCGGGAGATAAATTCTGATTACGATGCTAAGCGGCAGAATGATATAGCCCTGAAAGAGCCGGTAGTGCATGCGGTGCCACAAGGCACCTTTATGAACTGGCTGCGCGACAAAGGTAAATTAGGCGGCCAGAACAAGATACCGCGGTTAAGTAATACACGCGAATACCTGGAGGAGATAATGGCAGTAAATGGCTTATAGGAAACAGCAGGGCCGGCATGTATACACGTGCCGGCCCTGCTCTTTAAACTTATCGTTATTCTAAGAAGTGTAGCGACCTCTACTCCATAAAGCTGCTGAACATGCCACCTTCTTTATTGGCGTTCTCACCACGCGGCATAAGTGCTTCTATCAGCTTCTTTACCGGCATTGACTGCAACCAAACTCTACCGGTGCCGCGAAGGGTAGCCAGAAAGATACCTTCCCCGCCAAATATCATCGACTTTAAACCTCCGGCACGCTGAATGCTGAAATCAATACCTTCTTCAAAGGCAACCACGCAACCAGTGTCTACGCGCAGTGTCTCGTTGTTCAGTTGCTTTTCTACTACTGTGCCACCGGCGTGTATAAAAGCCTTGCCGTCGCCTTGCATGCGCTGAAGTATAAAGCCCTCGCCCCCAAAGAAACCAGAGCCAAGGCGCTGGTTAAAGTGTATGCTTAGCTTGGTGCCTAAGGCAGCAGCCAGGAAAGCATCTTTCTGTGCGATCAAAGAATTATTCCGCGTGGTGCTGAGGTCGATTGGGAGAATAGACCCCGGATAAGGAGCAGAGAAAGCAACACGGCTCTTGCCATGTCCTCTGTGCGTGAAGTGCGTCATGAACAGCGATTCACCCGTTATAAGGCGGCTGCCTGCTGAAACCAGTTTTCCAAAAAAGCCCTGCCCCGGATTAGAGCCATCACCCATTTTTGCCTGGAAATCGATGCCCTCTTCCATGTAAACCATAGCGCCGGCTTCGGCAATTACTGTCTCGTTCGGGTCGAGCTCTATCTCCAGTACCTGTATGTCGTTGCCAAAAATTTTGTAATCTATCTCGTGTGAGTTTCCCATAGTTTTAATTGAGGTTAGTGTCAGTAGTAAGATAGCTAAAATCTTAAGAAAAAATAAAGCGTGAATTCACTAGAGGCATTGCTGAACAGCTCTTAATCCTCTTCATCCTCCTCATCGTCTTTGCTTTTCTTGCGGCGTGCCTTAGGCAGTTTTTCTTCTTCCTCTTCATCCGATGCTCCGCTGGTGTTTCTAACGAAATCCTCATCCGTTTCCTCTACTTCTTCGCCTTCTTCTATATGATATTCCTCTTCTTCACGTTTTGCTTTTTCGGCAGCGTCACGCTTCATAAGTTTCTTATCGTCCACGTTCTTGTTCAGAAACTCATTGATCCTGTCGATGCTATAGTTAGAGATGATCTCACCATGTTCATTCACCTTTATTTCAAAGCCTTCCAGGTCTTTATGTACGCGCGACTTTTTCTTGCTGCTTTTGCTCTCTTTTTTATTCTTAGCCATGATTTTCGTGTTAATACCTTCTGATGTATAAGCACTTGAGGCTAAATTGTTGCAGATTGAGCTGAAAGAGGGCAAAATAAAAAGGCTAACCGTACTGGCTAGCCTTTTTATACTTTAACCTGATGCTATGCTTATGCAGTAGTATACTGGCTTAATTTCTCAATGGCGGTTTCGATGCGCGAAGCTGTCTCCTCCTGTCCGATCACTTCAATAATGTGCATCAGATCCGGGCCAGCCTCTGCACCGGTCACGGCTAAGCGTAGAGCCTGCATTACCTGGCCAAGCTTCATGCCATGGCGCTCCAGGATAGCAACTAACAGATCTTTAACTGTATCAGCATTGAAGTTCTGCAGCGAGGACAACTCATTTTTGAAATCCTCAAAAACAGCAACCGACTGGCTGTTCCACTTCTTGGAAGCAACTTTCTCGCTATATTCAGTTGGGGCAACAAAGAAATACTCGGCTTCTTTCCAGAAATCCTGCGGAAAGCTTACGCGCTCCTTCATCAATCCGGCAATTTTCTCTGCTTTCTCCTGTGTGGTGGTAATGTTATGCTCCTCCAGTGCTTTGATCAGGTAACCTGCTAACTCGCTGTCGGGCTTGGCGCGCAGGTACTGCTCGTTAAACCAACGTGCTTTCTGAATATCAAAACGGGTACCTGACTTACCAATACGCTCTACAGTAAACTCCTGGATCAGCTCATCCATCGAGAACATCTCCTGCTGCGTACCTGGGTTCCAGCCCAAAAAGGCAAGGAAGTTAGTAAAAGCTTCCGGTAAGTAGCCGCTTTCACGGTAACCTGAAGATACCTCACCCGTGTTTGGGTCTACCCAACGAAGCGGGAACACCGGGAAACCTAACTTATCACCATCACGCTTGCTTAATTTACCATTGCCATCCGGCTTTAACAGCAGTGGCAGGTGTGCAAACTCAGGCATGGTATCTTCCCAACCTAAGTAGCGGTATAGCAGCACGTGTAGCGGCGCTGATGGCAACCACTCCTCCCCACGGATCACGTGTGTGATCTCCATCAGGTGGTCATCTACAATATTTGCCAGGTGGTATGTTGGCATGCCATCGGATTTCATCAACACTTTATCATCTATGGCAGAAGAGTGTACCATTACCCATCCACGGATCATATCTTTGAGACGAACTTCCTCTTTGCGTGGCACTTTTAAACGGATAACGTAAGGGTCACCGGAATCAAGGCGCTTCTTTACCTCGTCTTCTGGCAGCGTTAACGAGTTTTTCATCGTCATCCGTGTAATGGAGTTGTACTGCGGTGTGGCTACCTTGGCAGCCTTCAAGCGCTCACGCATCTCCTCCAGCTCTTCAGCAGTGTCGAAGGCGTAGTAGGCATGGCCACTCTCGATCAGTTGCAGGGCATACTGCATATACATCGGTTTGCGCTCCGACTGGCGGTATGGGGCATAAGGGCCACCTTTCCATGGGCTTTCGTCCAGCTCAATGCCAGCCCACTCCAGCGACTCGCGTATATAGTCCTCAGCACCTGGCACAAAACGGTTCTGGTCTGTGTCTTCGATGCGTAATATCATTTTGCCACCTGTTTTACGGGCAAGCAAGAAATTGTAAAGGGCAGTGCGCACACCACCAATATGGAGAGGCCCTGTCGGGCTCGGTGCAAAGCGTACTCTAACTTCTCTTTCCATGTATAGTTCTCGTAGTCAAATCTTTCAATTCAGGCACAAAGGTACAAAATTAACTATCTATTCGGTAACACTAATAGCAAGCATCTGTTTATACCAGAGCAGGTGCTTAGTGCTACAACGGAACTCAGTCAAAATAAACATAATCAGAGAATTGCGTATCTGCTAAGTAAACAAATCAAAGCCAGCTGATATATGGTACGAAAACGCTTGTGGATGACCTGGGGACTGCTGAAAGAAGCTTACCTGGAGTTTATAGATAACAACTCCTTTCAGAAGGGAGCTGCACTGGCGTATTACACTATTTTTTCGCTGCCTCCTATGCTCATCATTATCATAAGTGCGGCGGGCTACTTTTTTGGGGAACAGGCAGTGTCCGGGGAGATATACTTTTACATCAAAGAGCTGATCGGCTCAGAGGGAGCATACTCTGTGCAGAAAATGGTGGAGAACGTAAATGAGTTTGGAGATTTTAATATTGCGGCTCTTGTTGGTGTTATAGCCTTATTTATTGCTGCCACGGGTGTTTTCATTTCACTGCAAAACTCCCTGAACGAGATTTGGTATGTTAAGCCAGTACCGAAACGCGGCTATCTTAAGCTTGTACTGGACAGGGCGTTGTCTTTCGGCATGATCCTGATAATTGCCATCATCCTGCTTGTTTCTTTAATGGCTGACACTATCCTGGTTGCTATCGGAGATTTTCTCACAGCGCGGTTTTCCGGGTGGGTAATATACGTGTTGCATGCCACAAATTTCCTTTTTGCTTTTGTACTGATGTCTTTCCTGTTTGCCTGTGTGTATAAATTTCTGCCCGATGCCAAGATAAAATGGCGGGATGTGGGGGTGGGTGCCTTTGTTACGTCGCTGTTGTTTGTGCTTTTCAGAGGGTTGATAGGCTTCTATCTTGGCAAGAATGATGTGGGTTCTGTATATGGTGCGGCGGGATCTATCATTGTTATACTTACCTGGGTTTTCTTTACCTCACAGATCATCTTTTTCGGTGCTGTGTTCACGTTTGTGTACTCCCGCAAGTATGGCTTCAATATCTATCCTGCCGACTATGCCGTGCGTGTGATACGGCAGGAGGTAGAGGTAGGTAATTCAGCCGTTAACGCCGAGCCAGGCAAGCATGAGAAAGAAGTGTATGGTGAGTTGGAAGAGGAGGAAGAGCCGACAATTACTGATGAGGGCGAAAAGCATGGGGGAGCGAATATTTAAAGTTTAACAGTGATACTTGCAGCCGCCCTTGCAGCGTGTTTTCACCAGCAAGCATAATAGCCGCTGAAGTGTAACTGTTGGTGAGAACACCAACAATGGCAGAAAGGGGAACTGGCAGTGGAATTTACCTTTTATTGTACGAATTAACTCATGCTAGAAGGATGTCATAAATAGCATGCTTATTTATACTCTGTACGCTGATAGCTGGTAGCTTGCAGCCACAGGCTATCTGCCCCACAGTATTCTAGTTACAGCAAAGGTGGATACAGCTGGCAATGGCTTAAGAGCAGTACGCTAATGCCTGATAGTGCGTGGGTTACAGTTAAGGTCAAAGATGAAGAAGGAGGGAATGCTCCTATGCCTTTGACCATAGTTTATGGTTGCCAAAAAATGCAAACACAGCAAAAGCAGGCCAGCTTTAAGGTTAGGCGATTAGATAACAAGCACCAGTTAAAAGTAGCTGCTCTAGGCTACTTAACAGTAGAAACCATGCCTTTTGATTTTAGTAAGGGTGATTCTGTTGTCGTTGACTTTGTATTAGGGGAAGATGACAGGCCACTCGTAAACTGTGAGGGCATACATTAGAACGAGAAAATCAAAAAGCCTCCTGAATGGGAGGCTTTTTTGTTAAAAAACTACTTAGTCGCGATGCAGGAAATCTCCACATTTACATCCTTTGGCAGGCGGCTCACCTCCACGGTTTCGCGGGCAGGAGGATTGCTTGTAAAATAGCTGCCGTAGGTCTCGTTGATCTTGCCAAAGTTGTTCAGGTCTTTTACGAAGATGGTGCACTTTAACACGTTGCTGAAGTCCATGCCGGCTTCTGAAAGTATAGCCTGCAGGTTCTGCATTACTTTGTGCGTTTCGTTCTCGATGCTGTCGTTCACCAGGTTTCCGCTGTCGGCATCCAACGCGATCTGCCCCGATACGTAAAGAGTGCCGTTAGCTAGGGTTGCCTGGCTGTAAGGCCCGATAGGGGCAGGTGCTTTAGAAGAGTTGATGATGGTATGTGCCATAGTAGATTCTTTTAAATGTGTATATTTACCATCAAAAGTACAGAAATATGCATATAGTTGTTTTGTCTGGCCCCGAAATGGCCGCCGAATTCCAGCAGAAGTTTCCGGAAGGGAAAGAAGGTATAACCTATACTTTTTTGCACAGCCACAGCCTGCTGGACGAGCAACTGAACCCCTCTGATGTGGTGTTTGATTTTTTGCTGCATGAGCAGCCGGAGCGGTTAAGCCTTTATGCACCGGAGCAGGTCGTGTTCTGTAATGCTGCCACTGTGCAGCTCGCTTCGCTGGTTCATCAGAATGATCTGGAGGAGCCATGCACCTTAATTGGGTTCAATGGCCTGCCTACGCTCTTTAACAGACCCGTGCTGGAAGTTAGCCTTTTGCATAGTGGCTGTGAGGCTAAATTGAAAGAAGTATGTGATGCCCTTGGTACAGATTATTTAGTTGTTGATGATAGGGTAGGTATGGTAACGCCACGCATGATCTGTATGATCATAAATGAGGCATTTTATACTTTGCAGGAAAAGACTGCCAGCGTAGAGGATATAGACCAGGGCATGAAGCTTGGAACCAACTACCCTAAAGGTCCTTTTGAGTGGGCACGCCAGTTAGGCATTGAAAATGTATATAAGGTACTGCAGGCAGTATATGAGGACACGAAAGAAGAAAGGTACAAAGTATGTCCACTGCTGAAGACGAAGTATTTAAAAGGAGAGGCTGTTTAATACCAGCAGCTTAGTATGTAAAAACGAGAGCGAAAACGCTGACGAAATAAATTTTTAATCAAAAAGAAAAAGGGAGCCTTTCAGCTCCCTTTTTCTTTTTGCTATTTTTTTAATATTACTCTACAGTAACAGACTTAGCCAAATTACGAGGCTGATCTACGTTACAACCGCGCATTACCGCAATGTGGTAAGAAAGCAGTTGAAGCGGGATAACAGACAGAAGCGGCATCAGGTGCTCACTTGTTTCCGGTATCTCAATCACGTAATCCGCCATTGATGGGATAGTAGTATCACCTTCCGTTACGATAGCGATAACTTTACCTTTACGTGCCTTTACTTCCTGTACGTTAGATACGATCTTTTCATACGAGCTGTCTTTAGTAGCAATTACTACTACTGGCATCTGCTCGTCAATCAAAGCGATCGGGCCATGTTTCATTTCAGCAGCAGGGTATCCTTCCGCGTGAATGTAAGAGATCTCCTTTAACTTAAGTGCGCCTTCCAAAGCAACCGGGAAATTATAGCCGCGGCCCAGGTAAAGGAAGTTTGTCGCATTTTTAAATACCTCAGAGATCTCAACGATCTGATCATTCAACAGCAGAGCTTTCTCCACTTTTGCCGGAATGTTTTCCAGTTCAGCTATCATCTGGCGCAGTTTAGTGGTTTCGAGTGCACCACGCTTGCTGCCGATGATCATGGCAATAATAGTAAGTACGGTTACCTGAGCTGTGAATGCCTTAGTACTTGCTACACCGATCTCTGGTCCGGCATGGGTATATGCACCGGCATCAGTAGCACGGGCAATTGAAGAGCCAACTACGTTACAGATACCAAAGATCGTAGCACCCTTAGATTTAGCCAACTCAATGGCAGCCAGTGTATCTGCTGTTTCACCAGACTGTGAAATAGCAATTACAATATCTTTCTCGGTAATGATCGGGTTGCGGTAACGGAATTCAGAGGCATATTCAACCTCAACAGGTACGCGGGCAAGATCCTCGATCAGGTATTCGGCCACCAGGCCTGCGTGCCAGGATGTACCGCAGGCTACAATAATGATACGCTCTGCGTTGGCAAACTTATTCTCATACTCACGTACCCCACCCATCATCAGGTGGCCGCTTTCTGCTATCATACGGCCACGCATGCTGTCCAGGATAGAGCGGGGCTGCTCGTATATCTCCTTCAGCATGAAGTGCTCATAACCTCCTTTTTCAATAGACTCAAGAGCCATCTCAAGGCGGTGTACGTATGGTGTCTGTTTTACATCTTCCTTAGAGCGAATTTCCAGCTCGCCGTTATTAATAACAGCCAGTTCGAAATCGTTCAGGTAAATCACATCATTTGTATATTCAATAATCGGAGTAGCGTCAGATGCAAGGAAATATTCTCCTTTGCCAACACCTACAACTAAAGGACTACCTTTACGTGCAGCTATCAGTTGGTTAGGGCTGTCCTGAGAAAGCACAACGATGGCGTAAGCTCCTACAACCTCATGCATTGCCAGGCGTACTGCCTCCGGCAAAGTGCAGTTGTTGTTCACCCTGATGTCTTCGATCAGGTTAATAAATACCTCTGAGTCAGTATCTGAATCAAAAGTATGGCCTTTTTCTATCAGGAGCTTCTTTAAAGAAGCATAGTTCTCGATGATACCATTGTGAATAATGGCTATATTTTTAGAAGTAGAGTAGTGCGGGTGCGCATTTATATCGTTAGGCTCACCATGTGTAGCCCAACGTGTATGGCCCATACCAATGTTACTATGTGTGTCTTTTTCTGAAATAAAGGCTTCCAGTTCCGCAACCTTGCCTTTTTTCTTGTAAACACTCAAACCTCCATTCATTAGAGCGATACCGGCACTATCGTAACCTCTGTACTCTAACCTTTTAAGTCCTTTGATAATGATTGGGCAGGCTTCTCTATGGCCTACATATGCTACAATTCCACACATATTTTATACTTATAAAAAACAATAGGTACCCGCAAAGGTACCTATTTATCTTAAAAACTTTAAATATCTAGTTAAGTTTTGAGTAGTATACTACCAGCTTCACTTTGTTGCTTGGCGTATTGCTGATGATGGCTCTGTATGGCCTCACTTCCTGAGAAATCTGGGCTGAACCATTTTGGTTTGCCGTAACAGTGGCCGGAGCCAGCAGCAATCCATCATTAGGCTTCTTATCCAGAAGCATCGCCTGGAAATAATTTGTGATATCCAGTGTATACCTGTTTCTGCTTGGGTCATACATCAGAGGAGCCGGGAAAGCAGTGCTCTCTAAAACACCAACGCGGTTCTGTTGTACTGCGAGCGGGCTGCCAGTTACACCTCTAAGTATGCGATTGGTATTGTTCGTCTGGTAAAGCACCAATTGCGGCGGTGTTGGCAGGAACGAAGACGAAGCCGCCTTGACCGGTATAATTAATTCTGCCCTGTTAATGATCACGTTCTGATTAGCCTCCTTAAATTTCTGGAGATATGGGAACGTTAACTTGGTCAGGAGCTGTGTATTGTTCTGTATATAGCTTTCCCCTCCGGTCTGGCTGGCTGGCAAAAACTCAGTATTCTGATCCAACTCAGCAATGGCCGTACCTGTTCGGTCAGCTTCAAATTTTGTGAAGTAGCTTACTGCACTTGACTGGGCAAACCTGAAGATATGCTTTTTCTTCTCAGTACCATTTTTGTAGTGCAGTACAAGTTTTGTGCTGTCAGCAATTAAGTTAAGTGCCAGAATACTAGCCGGGTCTCCATCTGGTACAATAGCTAAGCCTTTCAGAAACTTCTCGAAGTTTTCCTGTGTGGCAAGTGGTGTACCACCAGACTGGGCCACTAACTCATTTGCAAGACTCTTGTCAAAACGAATCTTTATAAGCTTTTCTGCAGCCGTTGAATCTTCAAAAGACTTCTTTTTTTCCAATATCTTAGGCACCAAGGTAACAGATCCTAAAGGTGTTGTTCCCCGGGCTAAAGAAGAGTTAGTGAAGTAAGATGATTTTTCATCAAAATTCTCTGTTAAGCGATACACCTTAAAGGAAACAGGCTTGTTCTTGTCTCCGAAGATTCTGCTATAATCAAGGGTAAGAACCAACGAGTCAGCAACAGGGTTTTCACCAAACGTTAAGGCAGCCCCACCAAGGCTAACTTCTGTAAAAGTAGTAGCCTTTAAAGTGCCGAACACAGGGTCAGCTAATTTGCCTGCCTGAGTCGGAGGTAGTTTAAACGACAGGATTGAGTCGGTTAAAAGTACCGTGCCGGTATTAATAGTGATGGTATCTGTAAAATCGGTGCCTATTTGGTTCTCATCCTGCAGATCGATCCCGATTTCAGTAGGGTCTTCACAAGATGCAAGGGTGGCGATGGAAAAGAAGAATAATAAAAATCTTCTAACGGCTAAGTTCATTATACAGGTTATAGTAAGAGTCTAACAGGGTGTCGTCGGCGCTAACAGTATTGATGCTATTTGTTTGCATATACTCGTTGAAAAGCGCATCGATATTCTCGCTAAAGTTTTCGTTCGTTTTAATAACAGAATCAGCATACTCCATACCGATCTTGATAAAGCTGTCTAAGTCTGCTGACTTTAGGTTTTCCAGCATACTGTCTTCAATGTCCAGCATTTTAACTTTCTCCAGCAGGTTGCCGTCAAACTTATGCTTATAGTTATGGTTGTACACTGTAAACATCGACTTGGAGTCCTTAAAAATAGGATCCTTTTTGTAGGTAGTTTTCAGGTACATAGGTATTAAACCTGTCATCCAGTCGTTGCAATGTACAATGTCTGGTGCCCAACCAAGCTTTTTAACAGTTTCCAGCACGCCCTTGCAAAAGAAGATAGCACGCTCATCGTTATCCTGATGGAATTTATTGTTCTTGTCAACGAAAACGGATTTTCTGTGAAAATAGTCTTCGTTGTCAATAAAATAAACCTGTAATTTAGCATTAGGGATAGAAGCCACCTTAATTACCAGCGGTTTCTCATCTTCACCCACCGCAATGTTAATACCCGACAGGCGAACCACCTCATGCAAACGATTCTTACGCTCGTTTATCAGGCCGAACCGCGGAACAAAGATACGGATCTCCATTCCCCGTTCTTGCATACCTTGTGGCAATGTTTGTAAAAACTCTGCTACTTTAGTGGTTTGTAAGAAAGGATTGATCTCGGTGGCGGCGTATAAGATTCGCAATTTAGACATGATATGTAGTTAAAATTAATAAGCAACAGTAATGGGACGTGCAAAATTAGTATTTTTTATTCTAATTTTCAATTTTATGCGTTATAACTTACATTTGCCGGCTTACTGCAGGTACTACTTAAAGCAAGCCATTAAATGGAAGTAATAAAGCAGGTTAGCACCATCCGTGAAAAGGTGCAGGCACTACGATGTGATGGCAAGCGCATTGGCTTTGTGCCCACAATGGGTGCTTTGCACGAGGGGCACCTGCAACTGCTGCGCGCTTCTGCCAGCGAGAATGACGTAACGATCTGCAGTATATTTGTTAACCCCACACAATTCAACAATCCAGACGATTATAAACTGTATCCCCGCACGATAGAGCAGGATATCGAGCTGCTGAAAACAGTAGGCTGCGACTATCTTTTTGCCCCGGTTGCGGAGGATGTATATCAACAACAGCCGCTTCTTCAATTTAGTTTCGGCTCACTGGAGACTGTAATGGAGGGTGCGCACCGGCCCGGCCACTTTAACGGGGTGGCTATTGTGGTAAGCAAGTTATTCCACTTTGTGCAGCCGCACCGCGCTTATTTCGGGCAAAAAGACCTGCAGCAGGTTACCATCGTAAAACAACTGGTGCAGGGGCTAAGCTTTGACCTGGAGGTGGTGAGCTATCCAACCATCCGGGAGGAGAGCGGCTTAGCTATGTCGTCCAGGAACAAGCGCCTGACAGACAAACAGCGCCAACTTGCAGCAGGGTTGTACCGAGCGTTGCAATTAGCCAAAAGCCACTTGACTATTAAGCCGGTAAGCACCATTAAAGAAGAAGTTAGTGCCTATTTAAATACCCTTGATCAGGTAGAACTGGAGTACTTTGAGGTGGCTGATGTAAATACCCTTCAACCGGTAGATGATTTGACTGGGGTGCAGGAGGTGGCACTTTGCCTGGCGGCCAATGTAGGACCGGTACGTTTAATAGACAATATTCTGGTGAATTTATAGCCGATGTAATTTGTTGCCCCAACGCAGGCAATACCTAAGAGGCTTTGGTAGCTAATCTGCTGGCAATTGTCTAACTTTGCGCTTTATTACAAGACAAACCATGTATATTGAGGTTTTAAAATCCAAAATCCACCGTTGCAAGGTAACACAGGCTGAGCTACACTATGTAGGCAGCATCACGATTGACGAAGATCTGATGGATGCCGCCAACGTTGTGGAGAATGAAAAAGTACAGATCGTTAATATCAACAACGGCGAACGCTTCGAAACTTATGTGATAAAAGGAGAGCGTGGTACTGGTACTGTTTGCCTGAATGGTCCGGCAGCTAGAAAGGTACAGGTAGGCGATATCGTGATCGTTATTTCATACTGCAGTATCAAGTTCGAAGACGCCAAAAGCCATACTCCTACACTGGTGTTTCCGGATCAGCATAATCGCCTGGTCTAATTCTCCTGCATGAAAAAACTGCTTTCGGTTCTGAAATACGCGTTCCTGTTAGGCATATCAGCATTTTTAATGTGGTATGCTCTGAAAGAACTTGATTTTCAGAGAATGTGGGCAGAGCTTAGAAATGCAAACTACATCTGGGTAGGCATTTCGTTAGTGATGGGGGTGGCGGCATATGTAAGCCGGGCTTATCGCTGGCACATGCAGATAAAGCCAACCGGCTATAACCCTTCTCTCATAAATACCTATCGCGCTATGATGGTTGGCTACCTGGCCAACCTGGTGTTGCCGCGTATGGGCGAAGTGGTGCGGTGCACTATATTGAAGCGTACAGACAAGGTGCCTGTGAACACTGGCTTTGGCACCGTGGTAGCAGAGCGCTTCATTGATATGCTCATGCTTTTGCTGGCAGTGGGCCTGACCTTTCTGGTTGAGTTTGACCGCATCCGCGACTTTTTTCTGGGCCTTTTCTCTACAAAGTATGCCAGCCTGGAGTATACCTTAAGCTCACTTTACTGGGTACTGTGGGTATTTATCGGTGCAGCGGGATTTGCTGTACTTCTAATACTTAAATACCTTAAAAGGCTACAGCAGCACACCTATTTTAAAAAAGCTGTAAGTTTTTTTAAAGGAATGCTGGAAGGAGCTTTGAGTGTTACTAAACTGGAGAACCAAACTGTTTTCTGGGGTCACACCGTCTTTGTGTGGCTGATGTACTACTGCATGAGTGTAGTCGTGCTGTTGGCACTTCCGGCCACGAGCAACCTTGGCTGGGGCGCCGGTTTGTCAATACTGGTTGTTGGTACACTGGGTATGGCAGCGCCTGTTCAGGGTGGTGTAGGGGTATATCATTTATTGGTACAGTCTACGTTACTACTATACGGAGTGCCTAAAGAGGCAGGAATGGCCTATGCGCTGTTGGTGCATACCTCGCAAACACTTTTAGTGGTTTTAATGGGGGTGCTCAGCTTTGCGGCTAGCATGCTGCAACAGTCCCGTTCTTTTGCCGCACAGCGGACACACCTGAATTCCTCAAAGCATGAACTCAAGTAATAAAATAATGGCCCTGCCGCAGCTGCAGGAGCAGCTTGGCAAATGGCGGAGCCAGGGGCAAAAGATAGTATTTACCAACGGGTGCTTCGACCTGCTGCACCTTGGGCATGTGGATTACCTGGAAAAAGCACGACAACTTGGCGATAAGCTGGTGCTCGGACTCAATACGGATGCGTCTATAAGTCGTATAAAGGGGCCGAGCCGCCCCCTGCAGGACGAATTGTCACGCGCACGCGTTATGGCATCCCTTTTGTTTGTTGATGCAGTAGTGCTCTTCGATAACGATACACCGCTGGAGCTGATCAAAGCCGTGCAGCCGGATATACTGGTGAAAGGTGATGATTACAACGTGGAGCAGATCGTGGGGCACGAGGTGGTAATGGCAAGTGGCGGAGAAGTGAAAACAGTACCGCTGGTAAAAGGTTATTCTACTACCAACATTGTTAGAAAGATTGAAGAAACTCAAAAACATTAATTAAGCATAAATAAAGCCATGATAGGAATATATGTTATAGGTATAGCCTTTATGCTGATAAGTATGGCCGTTAGTGCCCGCTTAAAAAGCAAATTTAAAGAATACTCCCAAACGCCCCTCAGTTCAGGGCTTAGTGGCCGCGAAATAGCAGAGATGATGCTGCGCGATAACGGGATTACAGATGTAAAGGTAATGTCTGTAGCCGGTCGTTTGACAGACCATTATAACCCTGCAGATAAAACGGTAAACCTGAGCGAATACGTGTACGAAGCAAGGAGCGCAGCCGCTGCTGCCGTAGCTGCTCACGAATGCGGTCACGCAGTACAACATGCCAAGGCCTATGCCTTCCTTAAGTTCCGTTCTGCTATGGTGCCGGCATTAAGCATCGCTTCCCGTTACATGCAGTGGATCATCCTGATTGGTATCCTGATGATACAGACGACGCCTGTTCCGCTCGCGATCGGTGTGGCGCTGTTTGGCCTTACAACGCTTTTTAGCTTTATAACGCTGCCAGTAGAATTTGATGCCAGCAAGCGAGCCCTTGCCTGGATCGATCAGCGCGGTATTGTAACGAAGCAAGAACACGGGATGGCAAAAGATGCGCTAAAATGGGCAGCCTTAACGTATGTGGTAGCTGCACTTGGCTCATTAGCTACCCTGTTATACTATGTGTCCTTGTTGATGGGCCGCCGGGATTAATGTGTCTTCTAAAAGTATAATTATAAACGCTACCTGCCTACCTGTGCAGGTAGCGTTTTGTTTTTAAAAGGTGCGATGTTGTACATGTTGGGTAAGAATACAATTTTATACTTGTATTAATATTCGGCAGGCATAACAATTATTAGAGAGATAGGTTGATTTAATACAAGTCTATTTCCTAATTTTGTATGATAATTTATTGTTTCAAATCATTCTTTATATAAAATAAGCATGAACTTTCAATTAACAGAAGAACATTTGGCAGTACAAGCTGCCGCACGAGAATTTGCACAGACGGAGCTGTTGCCAGGTGTTATTGAGCGTGATGAGCATCAGAAGTTCCCGGCTGAGCAAATCAAGAAAATGGGTGAGCTAGGGTTTATGGGAATGATGGTTGACCCAAAATACGGCGGCGGCGGCATGGATGCTGTGTCCTATGTGCTGGCAATGGAGGAGATATCTAAAATTGATGCTTCGGCTTCTGTTGTTATGTCTGTAAACAACTCGCTGGTTTGCTGGGGTCTTGAGACTTTCGGAACAGAAGAGCAAAAGCAGAAATACCTTACCAGGCTTGCTACAGGTGAGATTATTGGTGCATTCTGTTTATCTGAACCTGAGGCTGGCTCCGATGCCACTTCACAGCGTACAACTGCTGAGGACAAAGGAGACTACTACCTGCTGAACGGTACAAAGAACTGGATCACGAACGGCAGCACCGCTTCTGTATACCTGGTAATTGCCCAAACCGATGTGGAAAAAGGACACCGCGGCATCAATGCTTTGATCGTAGAACGTGATATGGAAGGCTTTGCCATAGGACCTAAAGAGAATAAATTAGGTATTCGTGGTTCAGATACGCACTCTTTAATGTTTACTGATGTTAAAGTACCAAAGGAGAACCGTATCGGAGACGATGGCTTTGGCTTTAAGTTTGCCATGGCGACGTTGGCCGGCGGACGAATCGGTATCGCTTCTCAGGCACTTGGTATTGCTTCTGGTGCGTATGAGCTAGCGGTGAAGTATGCTAAAGAGCGTAAGGCGTTTGGTGTGGAGATCGCAAAGCACCAGGCTATCCAGTTTAAGCTGGCTGATATGGCTACGAACATAGAAGCAGCGCGCCTTTTATGCCTTCAGGCTGCATATGACAAAGATACACATGCAGATTATGGCAAATCAGGAGCTATGGCTAAGCTTTTTGCATCAAAAGTGGCGATGGAAACAACAGTGGAAGCTGTTCAGGTTCATGGTGGTTACGGTTTCGTAAAAGAGTACCATGTAGAGCGTTTAATGCGCGATGCAAAAATTACACAAATTTACGAGGGTACTTCTGAGATACAGAAAATAGTAATTTCAAGAGAACTACTAAAGTAAAATTACCTTTAAAACCTTGTTTCCATGTTGTTTAAGCTAAGAATAGTCTTTTCTGAATTAAAATTTATTTTTTAAATTGTTTTGAATTTTATAAAGATAAATCTTAGCTTTAGGCCATAATTAAAGGGTTTATAGTATAAAAGTTAGTTGGTAACACACATGGAAGATTACAATAAGATTATTGAATCGCTTGGGGTGCGGTTCATTAAGGCGAAGAATCTGGTGTTGCAGCAGCCGTTTTCGGTTCGCAACTCCTACGATGTAGGCAATAACTTGATCCTGCTTCATAAAGGTAGCATCTTCTTTGGGGACGAAGAGCAAATGGTTGAAGAAGGTGAGTTGTTGTTTATCCCTGGCGGACGTAGTACAAAAGTAACGTATGGTCCGGCCGGAGCAGGAAAGACTATCTCTAACGATGATCTGATCACGAACAAAGAGAAGTTTTTCAAGAGCAATAATGATCTGGATCTGATCGGTGATGCAGAAGAGAGCCACAGCTTTGTGAGCTTCGAGGCAAAAGTTTTTGACTCGGTTAACTTCTTCGCTTCGCTTGATCTGCCCGCTTTCCTTATCTCTAACAATAACAAGTTAGCCAATCTGGTTATCAAAGTTGTGGAGGAGAGCATGCAGGAACTGCCGGGTAAGGAGCGACTGATCAATATCTACACTGAGAACATTGTTGTAGAGATCGTTCGCCACATCCTGAGAAACAGAATGTTTGTGGAGCAGTTAGCGACAAACAGCACATACTTTAAAGATCCTCGCCTTATCGACCTGTTCAACTACATCAAGGAGAACTTAGGTGGCGATCTATCTAATAAAGTGCTTTCTAACGTTGCCAACGTGTCTGAAGACTACGTAGGTCAGTACTTCAAGATGCTGACGGGTATCAACCCGCAGGATTACATTGAGTACCAGCGTATGGAGCGTGCCGTGTTCTTGCTGCGCACTACGAAAAAGAGTATCCGCGAGATCGGTAAAGAAGTTGGTTACAAAGACACCGCATACTTCTGCCGTCGCTTTAAGATGATGTTTGGTATACCAGCAGGCAAGATGCGTCGCCGCGAGTCAGCGATGAATATCTAAGCTAAAGTTACGTTATACGAAGCAACAAGATTAGAAACCTCGGCTAAAAAGCCGGGGTTTTTTTCTATGTGGTTACCTACCACAAGCACATCCGCACCGGCGTCTAGAGCTGCACCGGCTTTCTCTGCCGTATCAATTCCACCTCCTACAATAATGGGTGTGTCTACAGCATTACGCACAGCTCGGATCATATCTGCCGAAATAGGATGCATGGCTCCACTGCCTCCATCCATGTAAATGTAGCGCAGGCCCAACATCTCGCCGGCCATGGCAGTGCAGGCAGCTATAGCTGGCTTATCATAAGGAATAGGCGTAGTACCACTCATATAAGAAGCCGTGGTCTGGCGGCCAGTATCAATCAGCATATAGCCTGTTGGGTAAATGCTGAGCTGGCTTTGTTTAAGTATAGGTGCTGATACCACGTGTTGCCCGATCAGGAATTCCGGATTGCGGCCTGAGATCAGGGAAAGTAGCAGAATGCCATCAGCTTGCTTGTCAATATGCTGGCTATTGCTTGGGAACAGGATAACAGGTATTTGACTGTTATCCTTGATAAGTTTAATTATTGCTGCCTGGTTATCAGAGGTGATCAGGCTACCGCCAACAAAAAAGAAATCAACCTGGTGTGCTTCGCTTAGAGCTAATAAATTCAGGCAAGAAGCCTCTGTGAGGTTATCCGGGTCTAGCAGAACCGCAAAGTGCTTTCTGCCTGAAATATGTTTTTTCTTGTGAAGGGTGTTAAACGGCATCTTCTTTTGGTACAATGTACTCTGTTGTCTCTATGATATCGACCTCTACAGGCGCTGCTGCAATATCGTTATTTTCAGAGACAGTATTAAGATGTTCTTCAACCTTTTTGGTTACGTACATCATTAACAGAGCCACAACCTGCGATGAAAGCACTTTGGCTACATCAGATTTCAAAAAGCTTTTTTTCTCTTTAGATGAACTTTTAGTATGGCTGGCATGGGGCATGCGTTCAGAAGAGATAGTATAATCGTCCTCCTGCTCGTGTACCATAGAATTATATTCTGCCATTTGCGCCGTAACGGGTATGGCATGATAGGACGTTTTTTTATCCTTTTTTTCCTTTACTTTTTTGCTCTTTTTTTTTTCTCCGCCACTAAACATACGTTTCACAAGATAGCCGGCAAGTAAAACGCCCCCCGCTACGGCTACCTTTTTTCCTATTTCCTGGCTTTGTGTTTTTATGTGATCCACATCGCCCATCAGAGCATTTTTATACTCCTCTTTTTGTCGCTCCAGAAATTCCCGCTCATTATCGAACAAGGGATTGGTTAGTTCGCTCATATATTTTTTTCTCGTTTATCTGATTTATAAATGGTGTTGTCAAATGCTTTGTCTGCAACGTCTTCAAAAACCTTTTTGTCAAGCCCTATTAACAAAACTACAAGTATAATTATGTAAAAGAGGGCCACAATGCCAAATCCCCAGAACGAGCTGTCGAGCAGTTCGTTTAGCAGGAGGCCTAAAAAGATACTCAAAAATATTACACACAGAAAGGCAATGATGCCAAGTAGCACCACATGGATCAAATTAACAAAGGTGGCCTTTAGCTTTTCTTGTATTTCTAATCGTATGATATCAATACGGGTATCAATATACCCCATCAGGTTTTCGATTAGATTATTACTCTTTTCGCGAGTGCCGTTGTCTTGGATTGCCATAGTGTTATTTCGCTTTTTTTAATGCTTTTTCTATATACGGGGGAACTTGTAAATATTTACGCTAAACATAGCGGGATAAAAGTATAGTACGTATTTTGATGTGTAATGACGGTTTTTAGTTAATTTTAGAAATAATATTGTTCAAATCTTTACCTGCTTGGAGCTTAATCTATATAGCATTTTAGGCATTAGCCCAACAGCCACCTTACAGGAGGTGAAGGTAGCTTATAAAAAACTTGCGCTCAAATATCATCCCGACAGAAACCCGGGTGATACGCGTGCCGAGGAAATGTTTAAGCTAGTGAATACAGCCTATCAGACCTTGTCTAATCCGGGTAAACGAGCGCGATATGACCTGCGGTTGCAGTACCAGCGCGAACGGCAGCGTGTACTGCACCAGCAACAGGCGTATCAAACAGATCCACGGTTTTTCCAGACCAGAGAGCCAGCAGGCGTTGCAGAAAGACATTACCGCCCCATCAGGCGCGAAGAGAAAAGCTTTTCCCGAAAAGACTGGGTTATCACGATGTCCTTTATAGCCGGTCTGCTTACTTTCAGTTTGTTACTAAAAGTAGTAATGGACCACGTTACAGGCGAAGATAAGTACAAAACCGCTTTAACATATATCGAAGATGGCAAGTATAGCAGCGCACATAGGCTACTGTCTGATGCCATTCAGTTTATGCCCGATAACGCGGCGGCTTACGAGGCCCGGGCCCGCATAGAGTTGGATGTGTATGAAAATTACCCGGCAGCGCTCAGCGATTTGAACAAAGTTGTGGCACTGCGTGAGCGACCATCTGCGCAGGTGTATCTGATGCGTGGAAGAAGCTACCAGCAGCTGGCAAAATATCAGAAGTCTGAGAAAGACCTGACGCACGCACTCGAGCTAAACCCCAAGCTTTGGCATGCATATTTATCCAGGGGAGAAGTGCGCTTGTTCTTTCTTAAAAATTATAGAGAGGCGATTGAAGACCTTACCATTTTTCTGAAGAATGAGAAGGAGGGAAGCGAAGACTGGATAACCGCCCTTACATACCGTGGCTTCGGTTACTATAAATTAAAGGACTTTGTGGCGGCGGAGCAGGATTATAAAACAGCGCTTGACCTGGATAACCAAAATGGCAGAGTGCTCTACTTGTTAGGGCGCACCGAAATAGAGCAGCAAATGTCTGACTCTGCATGCTATCACTTCTACCAGGCCTATCAATTGGGTTATTCTGCTGCTTTGTTTGAGCTAAAAAATAATTGTGAGGAGTAACAGGGAAACTACACCAAGGCGAGTGACAGTATTTTGCAGTATATACTTATAACTTACTTGATCTAAACAATCAGCGCCTCATTCTACTTTTTATATAGTACTACTTATCTGCCAGCTTAAGCGTAGCTGCAGAAGGAAACTGCAATTACTGTTGATGTTGTATAGGAGCTTGCTAAAAGGCTATAAAACAAGAAACCCTCACCGGTTAAGGAGAGGGTTTTGCTGGTGGTGATGATTGGAATCGAACCAACGACACAAGGATTTTCAGTCCTTTGCTCTACCAACTGAGCTACATCACCAGGGCACTTTTCAGTCGATTTCCCCCTATGCGAGACAACAGATGAGACAGTAACTTTAAACTCTACTGTCTTATGTACACAGACCCGCAAATCTACAATCCTGCTGATTTAACGCAGCGAGCCTTCATCAGTTTCTACTATAATGGTAAGCGCTATCGATTCTATAACGGGAAGGCCCTAGGTATTTCCTGCTTCCCCAACACTTCCAAAACCTTGTCAGAGAGAGGACGCCTGATGAAACTGCTTCTTAGGGCGTATACCCGTGCCTTGTTAAAAGGATGGTCTCCTGGCACCAACCAGACTGATGCT
Organism: Pontibacter sp. MBLB2868; assembly: GCF_051904785.1. Classification (NCBI taxonomy): domain Bacteria; kingdom Pseudomonadati; phylum Bacteroidota; class Cytophagia; order Cytophagales; family Hymenobacteraceae; genus Pontibacter; species Pontibacter sp. MBLB2868. The sequence continues at coordinate 4,075,942 of NZ_CP196710.1, forward strand.
CACTCAAGTCACAGGCGGCATACAGTTATAGAGCTACTGGAGATGGTGGTGAAGGAAGTGGGTGCGAGCGCCTACAGCAAGACCTACAAACGCGACATCGCGAGTGTGACAGAGAAACTGTCCCTTTTTCTGAAGAACGAGAACAGGGGGGGGCTGTTTCCAAATGAACTAAGGTCGGCTGATATAGAGCGTTTCCTGCAGCGGTTCGCCTCGTCTGGCACCTACTATCAGAACAAACGAAGAACGCTGGCAGGAGTGTTCTCAAAGCTCGTGAAACAGGGGTATTGTAAACTCAACCCAGTAACAGCCACCTCCACACGTAAGGCGAAAGCTGTGCTTCACCAGGCGTATACTCCAGATCAGTTGTCGAAGGTCCTGCCTTACCTGAAGGAGCACTATCCTAATCTGTTTCTTTGCGCCTTGTTGATGTATGGCGTGCTCCTGCGCCCGCATCAGGAAATCAGGTTGTTGAAACGAAGGCACTTCAATGGTACCATAACTCAGTTCATACTGGAAGGCGATGAGAATAAGAGCGGCAAATTAAGGAGTCTTCCAATTCCTGAATACGTGAGGGAAGAGCTAATGGCAAGGGGAGTTGATAAGCTTAAACATGACGAGTACATCTTCACACAGTCTGCCTATCCCTTTAATGAGTCGTACTTTAACACGATGTGGTCGAGGGCGAAGAAGAAGATGTTGGAGCTTGGGATGATAAACCCTACCCAGACATTATATAGCTTTCGTCATGCTGCCTCTGTCAATGTGTTCGAGCGAACGCAGAGCTTAAAGTTACTCCAACAGCTATTGGGGCACTCTAACCTCAATACCAGCCTAACCTATCTAAGAAGCATTGGGCAAGTCCAGATAGATAGCTCAGTGATGCCAGAACTTTAAAGTAAGAAAGAGCCCCTGTTTCTATTTGCTATAAGCCGCTTTATTGTACAGTATGCACTAGTGAGAAACGACGATGCGAATGGGTAAAGTGTTACGCTCCATCTACTATCCTTCTCCATCGATGCATAAAATCTACGGTTTGTATAGCAATGTAACCAACCTTGGAGTTAAAGTTATAACTAGTAGCTATCAATGCCTTTTTGCCCCTCCATGTAATGAATATGTCTTGCCCTTGCCTTTTATTCTCTTGTGGTTCTCCATAGAGTATATACATTATTCCCGCAGCAGCTTCATACGATGCATAGTTGTTAAACGCTATGTATATAGCACAGAGTTTGTTTTGCTCGAATGCATATTCTATATAGTCAACAGGGTAATTGTTTATGTATAGATTCTCATCTTTCTTCTGGTAGAACTTTAAGTACTTGTTCTCTCTGCTTAGGAGTAGATAGGGTAGCTTCTCTAAAGGTGTATTAAGTTTGATATTCCTGAATCCAAAATCAACATCAAGGGCTGCGATAGAGCCTTCTGTTTGTGCTTTTGCCTGAGGGCTTAAACTCAATAGAAATAGAGTTAAGATTAGAGATAACTTCAGCATAAATGTTCTGCGAATCATAATTAAAAGCTCTGGGTATATCCTGTTACAAACCCGCCTGTTTTAGTGTTATTATCATATCTTATCCCATAGGATATATCTCCAACTTCCCAAGCAGCAGCATGTATACCTCCTTCTGAGGCTGTACGGTAGGGCTTTCCTAACAGCTCATTCAATAGTTCGTAACCAGCCATAAAGGTCGATGAATTATCAAAGTCCATAATAATGGCAGACAGTTTATTGTTCTCAAATCCATACTTTATAAAATTAACCGGTTTCTTATTTAGGTATTTGTTGTCCCCAGGTAAGGTATAGTATGTCATTGAACCCTCAGCTCCCAAATACTTCATTCCTGGAAGGTCTTGAAGCCTGTCCCCGATCTTTATGTATAAATTATTGGCTTTGAAGGCAATAACACCAGGCTTGCTCTGCGCTATTGCATTTACTGCAATGAATAGTACTGTTATCAGCAATAGAGCTCTTAGTCTCATAGATTCTATAATTAAAAGTTTGTATTTGAAATGTACATCCAAAGAAATATATAATTATATACAAATTCAACTATATGGTGTAATAATATGAGGTGTAATATTTAATTGCTATTAGAATCAACTTTCGCTCATGAACAGCGAAGACGAATTGTTAAAAGCAATAGGTAAAAGGCTTAAAGAAATCAGGATTCAAAAGGGTTACTCAAGCTATGAGGCATTTGCCCTTGACCATGACTTGGGAAGAATGCAGTACTGGAGGTTGGAGCGAGGCGTAAATATGACAATGAAGTCTCTTATTCGTGTGCTGGAGATTCACCAAATGACGTTACAGGAGTTCTTTTCAGAGGGTTTCTAAGTGACTGATAAACTCCAGCTATCAGCTAGAGTAAATCAAGGATAGAGCTGTAGTAATATTTAAAGGCAATGTAGCAGTAATGCATTAATAATTAGTTATTTATGATTAAAATAAATGATATAAAACTTGAAAGTGTGGTCAAAAAACATTAAATTTGAAGGCCTTTAGGGCGAAAATAATAGCCGCCCCCTCCATCCAAAAGGGAGTGTAATTTAAACTGTGTCATTTCCATATTTTCATTTATTGGCCCTGTTGGTGTACTGGTGTGAATCCTTACAGCAACAGGGCCAAACTTTTAAAGTGCGTCTCACTTCAAGTCCAGCTGCATTCTGTCCCCAAACCAGATAGAGAGTTGCTGGGCCGTCTGGCTCCAGTTGCTTAGCGGCATGACCCATTTTTTGCTGATGTTCTGGTGAGACAGGTAAATCAGTTTTAGCAAAGCCATATCCGTTGAGAAAGCTCCTTTGGTCTTGGTCACCTTCCTGACCTGGCGGTGAAAGCCTTCAATCGTGTTTGTGGTATAGATCAGCCTTCTGATCGGCTCGGTGTACTTAAAGTACGTGCTCAGTTTGTCCCAGTTTCGCTGCCAGCTCTCGAGCACCTTGGGGTACTTTTTACCCCACTTCTCCTCCAACTCCAATAGCCGCAGCTCGGCCAATTCCTTTGTTTCTGCCCGGTACACGGGCTTTAAGTCTCTGATGAATTCTTTCTGGTCCTTAGAGCCCACATACTTGATGCTGTTGCGGATCTGGTGCACGATACAGCTCTGCACCTCGGTCTGGGGGAAAACACTTGTGATGGCCTCGGCAAAGCCCTTGAGGTTGTCAATGCAGGCGATGAGCATATCTTCCACGCCCCGCTGCTGCAGATCGGTAAGTACCGAGAGCCAGAAAGTAGCCCCTTCGCTTTCGGATACATACACGCCCAGCAGCTCTTTGTGGCCGTGGCGGTCAATGCCCAGAATATTGTAGACAGCTTTAGAGATGGTGCGCCCTTCCTGTCTGACCTTGTAGTGCATGGCGTCTAGCCAGACAATGCAGTAGAGCCCATCCAATGGCCGGGCCTGCCATTCCTTGACCTGGGGCACGATCTTCTCGGTGAGGGCGGCTAAGGTGTCGTGGGAGATGTCCATGTCATACATCTCCTTCAGATGCGAAGAGATGTCCCGAAGGCTCATGCCCAAACCGTACATACTCAAAATGCGGGGCTCCAGGTTCTCGGCCAGCACCGTCTCCCGTTTGCGGATGATCTGCGGCTCAAAGCTTGCCGAGCGATCGCGGGATGATTCTACTTCAATCATTCCATCTGAGGTGCGAACTTGCTTTGATACTTTGCCGTTGCGGCGGTTGCCTTGCTGGCGCTGCTCAGCGTCCAAGTGCAGGTCCATCTCCGCGTCCAAAGCGGCTTCTAAGAAATGTTTTAACAGAGGGCCTAAGGCGCCGTCTTTGCCAAAGGTGGGTTTGCCGCTCCTAAACTCTTCCAGGAACTGGCGCTTGATCTTTTCCAGATCCAGCTCGTTTTTTTCTTCCATGTCAACTGTGTTAAAGGTAATACTCCTAATCCTTTGACACAGTTTATTTTACAGTCTCATCCAAAATTTAATACAATACTCATCTCCCAATTCCCCTAACATTGTTCTTTTAAACCTATCTCCCAATTCCCCTAACATTGTTCTTTTAAACCTACAGTAGGTTCTTGTTAGACCCTATGTTTCTCACCTTCTGATCTCCTTGTCTGTTCTCTTAACACCTTCCGCAAGGTTCTTTGAGGTGATCCCTTCTTATCTCTGAGTAGCTTAATATCTGTTCAATAAAGATAACTGCCCACTATTCTGTATTAGGTGCCTGGCTGTATAATTGGGTTAAAGTGAAAAGTTGCATTTCTTAAACCCAATGAAGAAAGTGGTTTATGCATAAAAAGAACGATTACGGCTAATGATGCAGTTTTGACCATAAAAGAATTTATTAGCGTTTCACAGGTTTGCGGAGTCTCCATACCACGACACCCCATCTTCTTACGTCCATCTCTGCTGTCAATTCAATGGCTTTGAAAGCTGGATTGGCAGGACAAAGCGTACCTTTGTCCCTGATCTTCCTGAAGGTCTTAACGGTGCATTCCCATCCAGAAAACACACAGTAGGTATTCCATCAATGAGTTTAAGGGACTTGTCTATCACCAATATATCCCCTTCGTGTATGTTTGCGTCCTGCATGGAACTGCCCTTTACGCGCATCATAAAGGTGGAGGTGGGGTTTTGAACTAAATATTTGCTCAAATTAATCCTGTCTTCTAGGTAATCATCTGCAGGCGATTGAAACCCAGCAGAAATGTAGGAGGCGTACAGGGGAGCTCAAGATGGTCATTGCAATCTAACAGCTCCAGGACGCAATAGGAAATGACTTTGGCTTAATACATAACAGTGTCTCTTATGTTGTCAAACAAATATGCATGGCAAATACGAGTAATATTATGATAGGCGCTAATAACTTAGCCTTGTTTATAGAAAGCTTTTCAACGCTCTGAAGGCATTTTAGTAAAACCCGTAAAATCTAAGTTGGAAAGTATTGGGAGAATGGTCAAGTAAAGCTGCTGTTATTCATGTGTTTAAGGTATTGGGAGGTTAATTAGTAGGCAAACTTTATGTACAGTTTAGCAAAATGAGATAAATTGCCAATCAGAGAACATCTCAAACAAGTTACAGAATTATCGCATCTATATGTCTGAGTTTATCACCACGAAGGGAATCGCGTACCACATTGAGGAATTAGTAAAGAGGGCAGATAAGGAGATAACTTTAGTAACACCGTATTTAAAGATTGCTCCCCTTCTACTTGAGAGGATTATGGAACATGATCGCAAGGGCTGCTTCACAACTATAATCTATGGCAAGGATGAGCTTAGGGCTGATCAGAAGCTTGCATTAAGTAGGCTAAATAATCTTAACTTATACTTTGCTAAGAACTTGCATGCAAAGTGTTACTACAACGAAAAACAGTTGTTGATCACCTCCATGAACCTTTATGAGTTCTCTGAAAACAACAATAGGGAATTTGGCATCGTGGTAGATGCCAAAAAAGAAAGATACCTGTACCAGGAGGTCGTGAAAGAAGTAGAGTCCATTAAAGCATCTGCTGAGCTACAGCAACAGAATTATAAGCCAAAGGAGGAAATAAGCCAACAGACAGCCTATAACAAATATGAGTATAAAGAGTTGATGGAAGAAGTGTACAAGGTCTTAAAGAAGAAATACCCATTCTCAGGAATCAGTTGGGATGGTGATGCGCTAGTTGCTGAGAACTTCTTAGACCTAAACATAGATCTTACCAACAGGTATGGTTTTGCTACAATCACGTTGCACAATGATGACTACGATGTTAATCGCAGGTATAAACAAGAGCATTTTGATAAACTATACCAAGAGCTTCCAAGCTATAGGATATATTGGTCAAGCCCATACGATATAATTAGCCTCTACCACCAGAAGAATATTGAATTCATGGATATTCAGGATGATGTGCGCTATTGCATATATGGAATAGAGACTTTGGTAAATACCCTGCGTAAGCTGCAGGTAGTCTCAAAGTCAAATTAGGGAGTGTAATTTAAACTGTGTCATTTCCATATTTTCATTTATTGGCCCTGTTGGTGTACTGGTGTGAATCCTTACAGCAACAGGGCCAAACTTTTAAAGTGCGTCTCACTTCAAGTCCAGCTGCATTCTGTCCCCAAACCAGATAGAGAGTTGCTGGGCCGTCTGGCTCCAGTTGCTTAGCGGCATGACCCATTTTTTGCTGATGTTCTGGTGAGACAGGTAAATCAGTTTTAGCAAAGCCATATCCGTTGAGAAAGCTCCTTTGGTCTTGGTCACCTTCCTGACCTGGCGGTGAAAGCCTTCAATCGTGTTTGTGGTATAGATCAGCCTTCTGATCGGCTCGGTGTACTTAAAGTACGTGCTCAGTTTGTCCCAGTTTCGCTGCCAGCTCTCGAGCACCTTGGGGTACTTTTTACCCCACTTCTCCTCCAACTCCAATAGCCGCAGCTCGGCCAATTCCTTTGTTTCTGCCCGGTACACGGGCTTTAAGTCTCTGATGAATTCTTTCTGGTCCTTAGAGCCCACATACTTGATGCTGTTGCGGATCTGGTGCACGATACAGCTCTGCACCTCGGTCTGGGGGAAAACACTTGTGATGGCCTCGGCAAAGCCCTTGAGGTTGTCAATGCAGGCGATGAGCATATCTTCCACGCCCCGCTGCTGCAGATCGGTAAGTACCGAGAGCCAGAAAGTAGCCCCTTCGCTTTCGGATACATACACGCCCAGCAGCTCTTTGTGGCCGTGGCGGTCAATGCCCAGAATATTGTAGACAGCTTTAGAGATGGTGCGCCCTTCCTGTCTGACCTTGTAGTGCATGGCGTCTAGCCAGACAATGCAGTAGAGCCCATCCAATGGCCGGGCCTGCCATTCCTTGACCTGGGGCACGATCTTCTCGGTGAGGGCGGCTAAGGTGTCGTGGGAGATGTCCATGTCATACATCTCCTTCAGATGCGAAGAGATGTCCCGAAGGCTCATGCCCAAACCGTACATACTCAAAATGCGGGGCTCCAGGTTCTCGGCCAGCACCGTCTCCCGTTTGCGGATGATCTGCGGCTCAAAGCTTGCCGAGCGATCGCGGGATGATTCTACTTCAATCATTCCATCTGAGGTGCGAACTTGCTTTGATACTTTGCCGTTGCGGCGGTTGCCTTGCTGGCGCTGCTCAGCGTCCAAGTGCAGGTCCATCTCCGCGTCCAAAGCGGCTTCTAAGAAATGTTTTAACAGAGGGCCTAAGGCGCCGTCTTTGCCAAAGGTGGGTTTGCCGCTCCTAAACTCTTCCAGGAACTGGCGCTTGATCTTTTCCAGATCCAGCTCGTTTTTTTCTTCCATGTCAACTGTGTTAAAGGTAATACTCCTAATCCTTTGACACAGTTTATTTTACAGTCTCTCAAATTATGCATAAAAGCAGTAACTTGTCTTTATTTACAGGGGAATGGTTTCATCTGGTACATTGTCATCTAACTTCAACTAGAGGTCGTTCGTATCTTTCACCGCCACAACGAAAACAGGCACCTCCTTGGACATGATTATACTCAGGAAAGCTACCTACCCCATTACACCTAAAGCAAGGCTCCATGCCTTCTGCTAAGCTTACCTCATCCTCTTCAAAAACAAGTACCTCGTGCTCTTGGTGAAATTCCCAATGGCACCAATTGCAGAGCGTTACCAGACAGTCATCTGTGTAGTCCCATGGCAACCTGTTGCGAATGTAGCATAGATGGTGTACCTGCATGTGATAATGTTTATCAGCAACAATGAAGTCAAAAACTGGTTCATCTAGCTTCCAGTAGTGAGATTTCCCATCTTTCCCTATTACCCAATCCCCTGTATTATGATGAGGCCAGAAGTGCCAAGTCTCCTGACGCTCTTCGTCGAACTCACTAAATGTCTCGCCCTTACCACATTTGGTGCAACAATGGTGGTCGCGCCGAATAACCTCAAGTCTTTTTTCCTGCCATTCACGCGTTGATAACAGCATTAGATAAGTGATTTTCTGGTTGCCATCCGCTTCCAAACGAAGTTCTGCGAAAGTCATGGGTTTATCATTCATTGGTTAATTTGCTCAGTTTATAATGAGTTTATCACTTCAGGTACAATGTTTAGTGGTGAGTTTACTAAAGGAGAAACTTTATATACTTTTATGTCTTCTGCTTGATAAGGTTTAAGCAAAATAAGTAAATCCTCCTGTTTTTAATGCTCATCCTACCACCGTTCCTCAGCTATCAGGCGATAGTATCACAGGCATACGATTGTGGAATGTTTCACCACATACTTTGCTTCTGTTGTGATAATGGATAGGGATGCAGTATTTATTCTGTACTTATATCCAGACACTCGTCCCATAAACCTGCTGACGAGACAGATTTGCTATCCAATATCTCGATAAAGATTCAATATGAGCTAGAAAGGCAAGTACCTAAGAAACTAGATGTTAGTATTCTTTAAACTCATTTAAAGGCTAATATCGTATGTTAACATAGTTGTTCCCTGAGAAACAGTTACCCTGGTAGTTGCACTAGTAATACTACCAGTAGAATAATCTCTCTGAAAAGATAGAGTGCCCCCAGAATAAATATAACCAGAGTTATTATAGCCTGAGTGAATACTACCTCCATCCCCAAAGTCAATTGCCACAACTCTGTTGTACTGCACTTTAACATTTAGGGTATAGGTACTCCTTGTATAGGTACTGGAGTTGTAGTATTTAACGGTAGCTTCATACCACCCATCTTGTATGTTGGATGTTTTGCTGCTCTTAATTGGATCAGACACGGTGTTAGCATAGCTGACAGTAGTTATAAAGAACAGAATGCTTAATGCTAGTAAGAATTGTTTCATGGCTTGATTTTAAAATACTTCGCAAAGTATATAAAAAATACAATATATTTAATAAATATTATATTATCTTTAAAAAATTAAGGAAAGAAGCTGAGATCCTTAACAACAAGCGGCAGTTGCTGAAAAGCCTATAGAGTAAGCAAAATGAAACATTTTAGAAGTTATGAAACAATCATTACTTGCATTTTTTTTCCTATTTATCGCTATGCAATGTTTTTCTCAAGAAGCTAAATTTGACACTATTACTAAGCTCAATGGAGAAACTATAGAAGTTTTAGTTAGCTCAGTTGGCGAAAAAGAAATCTCATTTGTTTACCCAAATGAAACAGTTAATAATGTAATAAATAAGAATCAGGTAAAGGAAATCAAGTTTGCGAGTGGAAGAGTACAGAAATTCTCAGAAAAGATTGTTATCAATGGTGAGCAAGATTGGGAAAAAGTAATAGTTACAACATTAGAGAGTGATATCGCAGGCTTAGTTAGAAAAGGTGAAGTTAGAGCTAAAGCTTCAGGCGGATCGACTTTCTCCAATCAAGCGAATATTGACGAAAAGGCAACTATGAAATTGAAGAAGGAAGCAGCAGCAATGGGTGCTCATATAATCCTTCTCCAATCTCAAAAGACTGAGACAGGGGGATACTCTGGAGCAGGAGGTATGGGTACAGTACCAAAAAGCTTGAAGCAAGGTGTTGCTTATTCTTACCAATAGCATAGTTAATATAAAAATAGGCACCATCTAATTACTTAGGTGGTGCTTTTTATTTGTTATTCAGTAGTGGCATGTGCATTAAAAACAAGAATAAGCAGCTTTGGGATAGTAGCCAATAAAAGCATACTATCCCTTTCTATCTAGCTGCAGCCAATAGAAAATGCTACGTTCTTTCAGTGGTTTTTTAGTTAAGGAGAGAAACCATCTCACAGAACAATGCCTAAGAAATTCAGCATAACTCCTATCTCAGCTACTTTATCCCTGTCGCTACGAACTGTGTAGGAGGTTTATAGCTGAAATGACTGTGCGGGTAAAGTTTACCCTGAATGAAGAACAGAATGACTCCTGAGTGCCAGCTCAAGATTCTGTCAACCCTTAGCCTCTCACCTTCACTAATCTTGCGAATATCCCTGGTGCATGTAACCTCAAAAGGACAGTAAACTCTCTGGAGCTTATACTTTGATAGGAATAGGCAACTGTCAGAGAATTTGCTTGGCTCTGAACTCAGAAGAAACTTGGAAATCATTGCATGAGTAGTAAAAGGGATAAAAAGAAAAAGGGTAGCCAATTAAGACTACCCTTAGTTGTTTAGGCTGCAGGTTTCATTTGGAATACCTCCTGCTCCATGGTCCTTTCTACTGGGTCATAGTAGTAGGTGTAGGCGAGGGAGATGATCTCGTCTGTGCCAGGAATATGAAAGTCATAAGGATCACATTCCAGTTTCTCAATCTGCCCAGGCAGCGTCTTACCTATGAGCGTAGCGCAGATAGCGTCATTGAAAGTAGAGGCGATGCTACAGGTTTTAGCGGTGGCGTAGAACCTGCCAGACTCCTTCGACTGGATCAGTTCGATCTCCCCCTGCAGGAGTAGCACATTGAACTCTTCTTCTGCAGAGTTCTTTCTTTTGGCATAGCCAGTAATTGTTACCATGTGTTTAAAGATTTATGGTTATACATCATAGGCCCGTACATCGAACCCTGCTCCCTAGGGGGGGTACTTTCAGAAGGAGGCTATAGCTTTCAAAGGGGCAGAAAAAAAATAAAAAAAATTGTAGAAGGGTGAGCCTTAAACTCACTGAACTTGATTGTATAGGTACTCTATTAGGTTTAAGCCTACTCTTGACGCAGGAAGTAGTGTGGATGTGAAAGAGGTATGAATAGGTAAAAAAGGAAGTGACATTTCTTAAACTCAATCCAGAAAGCTATATAATTGTTATGTCTATAGTTCTTCTGAAGGCTAGAAAGTGGAGATATAAGCTGATTAGATAGTCTGTATTTTTGTCGGGCTCATTTTGAATCTCAACAGCTCTTACAAAATAGTAGGTGTGGTAACAGATACTATAGGGTAGGTAGGGTAGGGTGTTTGGGATAAATTCTATTTGTTGTAAACAATGGGAGTGTAATTTAAACTGTGTCATTTCCATATTTTCATTTATTGGCCCTGTTGGTGTACTGGTGTGAATCCTTACAGCAACAGGGCCAAACTTTTAAAGTGCGTCTCACTTCAAGTCCAGCTGCATTCTGTCCCCAAACCAGATAGAGAGTTGCTGGGCCGTCTGGCTCCAGTTGCTTAGCGGCATGACCCATTTTTTGCTGATGTTCTGGTGAGACAGGTAAATCAGTTTTAGCAAAGCCATATCCGTTGAGAAAGCTCCTTTGGTCTTGGTCACCTTCCTGACCTGGCGGTGAAAGCCTTCAATCGTGTTTGTGGTATAGATCAGCCTTCTGATCGGCTCGGTGTACTTAAAGTACGTGCTCAGTTTGTCCCAGTTTCGCTGCCAGCTCTCGAGCACCTTGGGGTACTTTTTACCCCACTTCTCCTCCAACTCCAATAGCCGCAGCTCGGCCAATTCCTTTGTTTCTGCCCGGTACACGGGCTTTAAGTCTCTGATGAATTCTTTCTGGTCCTTAGAGCCCACATACTTGATGCTGTTGCGGATCTGGTGCACGATACAGCTCTGCACCTCGGTCTGGGGGAAAACACTTGTGATGGCCTCGGCAAAGCCCTTGAGGTTGTCAATGCAGGCGATGAGCATATCTTCCACGCCCCGCTGCTGCAGATCGGTAAGTACCGAGAGCCAGAAAGTAGCCCCTTCGCTTTCGGATACATACACGCCCAGCAGCTCTTTGTGGCCGTGGCGGTCAATGCCCAGAATATTGTAGACAGCTTTAGAGATGGTGCGCCCTTCCTGTCTGACCTTGTAGTGCATGGCGTCTAGCCAGACAATGCAGTAGAGCCCATCCAATGGCCGGGCCTGCCATTCCTTGACCTGGGGCACGATCTTCTCGGTGAGGGCGGCTAAGGTGTCGTGGGAGATGTCCATGTCATACATCTCCTTCAGATGCGAAGAGATGTCCCGAAGGCTCATGCCCAAACCGTACATACTCAAAATGCGGGGCTCCAGGTTCTCGGCCAGCACCGTCTCCCGTTTGCGGATGATCTGCGGCTCAAAGCTTGCCGAGCGATCGCGGGATGATTCTACTTCAATCATTCCATCTGAGGTGCGAACTTGCTTTGATACTTTGCCGTTGCGGCGGTTGCCTTGCTGGCGCTGCTCAGCGTCCAAGTGCAGGTCCATCTCCGCGTCCAAAGCGGCTTCTAAGAAATGTTTTAACAGAGGGCCTAAGGCGCCGTCTTTGCCAAAGGTGGGTTTGCCGCTCCTAAACTCTTCCAGGAACTGGCGCTTGATCTTTTCCAGATCCAGCTCGTTTTTTTCTTCCATGTCAACTGTGTTAAAGGTAATACTCCTAATCCTTTGACACAGTTTATTTTACAGTCTCTAAACAATAGGATTCTGCAGGCTCTCTTTCCTTTTAAACACTTAGAAATACGATAATATGTGTTTGTCTATGGTGTAGCTTGAAATGAAAGGAGCTCACCTTTCGATGAGCTCCTTTGTGGTAAGCTGTATACTTTTTCTACTTTTGGTCAATCTTGCCTACCCTGCCTACCCTTATGCAACATTATCAAATGAAGGCTCCTTATTATCAGTAGGTTTACCAATGTGTCGAATACAGTATTTAAGAAGCCCCCCTTTTTTTAATGTTTTGAACCCATTCTTCCTCATTGCCTTGCCTAAGCGCTGAGTTGTTGCATTGCTTAAAGTAAATCCTTGCGCAATATTACTTAACTGACGTGCTACTTCAGTTGCACTGTAGAAGAGACAGCCTTCTTCGCCCTCCTTAGCGGGCTGAAAGTGCTGAAGCAGCATGTCTTCTTCCACTGTGGTTCTCTGAAACCTACTATTGTTTACCTCCAGTTCTTTTATATCATCTTCGTTCAGCCAATATTTGAACCCGCTCTGGTACAATGCAAGCGCTTGAGAGTAAACCCAATCCATGTCTACTTTATGTTTATAGTCTATTCCCAAAGCTTCAAAGACAAGAAACCGGCGCGAACCAGTCGAGTCGTTTAGGAACTGTGCATCATTTATCGAGCCAGCGAATGAAGCTCTTCGTGGGAGGTCTTCATTATATCTGCCATAGGGTCTGCGAATCTTGATGTGTGGTTTGGTGATGAGTTCTTTGAATGCTCCTACCTCAGTGTTGCTCATACTCTCTAACTCGTCAAGGTCTATTATCATGCAGGTGGATAGGTTGATGAGTGTGTCCTTATTGAAAGGATTTACTGGACCTGAGTAATAGTAATCTTTTAGCTGTGGCGGTACGAGTTTCTGTATCCAACTTGATTTTCCTATGCCTTGTTTTCCAGTGAAGATTATCGCTGTATGGTTTACAACTTTAGGGTCCAGAAGTGAGCCAACTATAGCAACAAGCCAAGACTTTAGTAAGCGATGGAATAGCTCATCATTATTTGTCTTTACTGTGCTAGCTAATTGAGCAATATAGTCTGTCTTAGAGTTCCATTTAGGTAAGGATTCGAAATACTCCTTAAAAGGGTCATGCAATTCGCTGAATTCAGAAGCTAGTAACCCTCTTAAATAAGTGATGCTGCATTTTACGCCCTTATCCTCAAGCCACTTGTCTTTCTGAATTTCTCTCCACAAGCTATTCTCATCTCTTTCAGTTAGAGGTCTGAAATTGTCCTGCTCATCCTTAAGAATCTCCAACTGTCCTTTCACAGTGTTATAGCGGAAGTAATAGTTTCTTTTCAGGAAACGCTCGATAAGTTCAATATCGTTAGTACTTCCATTATCAAGGTTTAGGTACTTGTCTAATCTACCGTCTAATGAGGACTTAAACAGTGCGTTGAATATATCTGATTGATTTTCCATTATTTTCATTGATAAATTGCCTTTGACCATTGGTGCCTAGGGTTCGGCTACTTCCTAAGACCAGTAGAGTGTGTCAGCCAAACGTGCGCTTTAACCCTAGCTCTGATGCCTGTAGCTTTTAGATGCATGTTTGATGCTTTACAGGTCATCGAGCAGAAGGATTAGGCTATACCTGTTGCGCTTACTGCCACCTTGTTTATTATTTCGCAAGTGCTGCCTTGAGAGTATCACAAAGGTGCTCCTTCATCTCTTGCAATCGCTTTTCAAATTCAACTTTAAAAGGTATCTGCTACAGTAAGATTGACAGACAGCATCTCTTTTCTATGTTTAAATGCTTTCAGGTTGCCTTTACATTGTTAAACAGATGGCTATATGGTACCCTAGGAAACCATCTGGGAAGGATAAAGGCAGCATTTGTTAATGGAGTTCTTCGAGTCACCATTTGCTTTTTCTGCCCTGATTGCGTTACAAGTTTAGAGGGTTTATCAATCAGAAGGAAGGGGCTACAATAGGCTGTAGTTTAGTTGTAGTTTTTTGTGTTGCTCAGGAGTAGGCATACAGGTCCAGAGAGCTCATTTTGAGATGAGTACGCGCTATAGTTTTTTAGATGATAGAACCTTGTAGTTTTATACACTATCAAGTAGGCTATCTATTACTATTGTAGAAACAGGTGATTTTGTTACTTGTAAGCTGCGCTTGTCGTATTTAGCTCCATTTGTTCTTATAAAGCTGTTAGTAGCCATGTCCCAATAATTGTCTTTACTAGCATTTAGCAGGAGCTTACGTTTATATAGCTGTGTTATTAAGTAGCAGAGCTGGTTTTTAGGCCCTGTCCACGCCACAGGACGATTGATGTTCCTGCCACTGAATACTTTCATTAAGTCTTTTCGCACCGGGTCATTTTCTTCATGTGGTTTATCAAATTGACTTCTCCCAATCCATCCTGTACTTAAGAGGGCATCAATAAACTTTCCTGTTTTCTTTGCATCAGTATAAAAATACCTAAATGTAAAGACTACCTGGTTGTTCGCTGTAACTTTAGAGAAAGACGACTCGCTTTTTTTAAGATCTATTAGAGGGCTTAGTTTAGTCTTGACTTGTGTATATAGGTCATCAAGGTATGACCTAATAATAGGGTATGTGTTTAAGGAGGGAAGGTTTGACCACTCGCTAAGTGCAACTTTGGTTGTATTCACTATATATTCAGCAAAGAGTATCCTCTCAGAGTGGATTTTAATACTGAATAGCTGTTTATCTATTGCTCTTATATACTCACTAATTAAGTTTTTCAAATCTTTTTGTAGTTGAAGCTCAACTGTGAGTGTTGTTTCTTTTATTATAGGGTCGTTAACACTAAGATAGGGTTCTCTACCATTTCTGTTATTTGTGACTACGGTGATATTTTGAGGGGCACACCACAAGCTTAATTCTTCTATTCCTTCTTCTGAGAGCAGCCAATTTATCTTTGAAATCATATTTATCTTCAGTTTATTTAAAATTAGTAATTATGTTATTGTATTTTGAATAAATATAATAAACTTTAACACAACAAAATCGTTGTGTTACCATGAAGGTTAATTAAAAGGCAGACATACATGATTCCACCGTTTACAGCTGATGGTTTATTACCACCTGGGATACATTGGGCAACTTGGATAGAAATACAAGAGAGGTTTGGGTATACATCCTATAGAAGTAATTTATTGTTTGGGATGATGATAGGGATAGAATCTTTAAAAAAATCTGGGTGTACAGAACTATACATTGATGGCAGCTTTTGCACAGACAAGCTTGTACCTGGCGATTTTGATGCATGTTATGAAGATGCAAATATTGACTGGGCACTGCTACAAAAAATAGATCCCACTATGCTAGAGTTTAGTAATGGAAGAGCTGCTCAAAAGTTAAAGTACTATGGTGAGTTCTTTCCTTATAGCGCAATAGCAGATAGAACTACAGGTAAAATGTTCCTTGAGTTCTTTCAAGTTCAGAAATATACAAATATTGCTAAAGGTATTGTTGGACTGAAACTATAATTATATGATCAAGAACGAACAGCAATACAGACTTACCAAGGCACAAGCTGCAAAGTTTACAGAATCAATTGATGAGTTATTGTCAGGAATTGAAGGGAAAAACATGCACCCTATACAATTTAAAGCTTATCAAGATGCTTTACAAAGCCAACTTGATGAGATGCTTGAAGATATAGCTAGTTATGAGGCATTGAAGCAAGGAAGAGTTAGGACAATACGTGTAAATTCATTTGATGAACTACCAATCGCACTAATTAAGGCTAGAATAGCTTCAGGTTTAACTCAAAAAGATTTAGCTGAAATATTGGGAATAAAGGAGCAGCAAGTTCAAAGGTATGAAGATACAAGTTATGAAGGTGCTAGTTTCAGAAGACTTAAAGAGATTGCTCAAGCTTTACAGCTCAAGATCAAGGAAGATGTTTTTGTATCTGAAGATTTGATCTCTAAGTCTACTATGTTTTCTAACTTAGCTAAAATTGGGTTTAAGAAAGAGTTTGTATTAAACAGACTTTTGCCTCAGAATTTAGCTTTACAATTATCGGGCTCAATACATGCAAGTAAAGATAAAGTTTTACAAGCTGCATCAGTTATTTCAAGAATACTGAATGTTGATGTTGAAAAACTGCTAACTGGCTATGACCTGAACCTAGATATAACTCAAGTATATCAAACACGATTTAAGAAGCCTAGTAATGCAAAAATAGAAAAAATAGCTCCTTATACTATATATGCACAAATGGTAGCTATGATACTATTAGAAGCATGTAAACATTTAACTAGAAAAGAAATACCTGAAGATTATATAGCTTTTCGAAATCAAATAATTCACAGGTACAATGTAATTAATTTTGAAACGGCTCTGCAATATACATGGGATTTAGGCATTCCTGTGTTGCCTCTTAGTGATTCTAGTTATTTTCATGGAGCCTGTTGGAGAGTAGATTTTAAAAACGTTATTGTTTTAAAACAGAAGACAAATTCTGGTACTAGATGGCTATATGACTTGATCCATGAAGTAAGGCATGCCGCTCAACATCCAGATAATCCAAGTCTTAATTTTATTGAATCCAATGATGACTTCAATGAAGAAATGGTTCTCTCTAAGGATGAAAAAGATGCTAATATTTTTGCAGGACAGGTCTTGTTAAACGGTAAGGCTAATGAACTATCTAGAAGAGCTATAACAGAAGTTAATGGTTACCTTCCAAAGTTAAAGGCAAAGGTTGTGGAAGTGGCTAATAATGAGGGTGTTGATTCGGGGGCTCTAGCTAATTACATTGCTTTTAGGCTAATGGCTGAACAGAGGGTAAACTGGTGGGGAGTAGCAACAAACTTACAATCTGATCAGGGTGGGCATTGGGAGATAGCTAGTAATTTGCTGCTAAAAAATGCAAAGTTAGATGTCTTATCAGATATAGATAAAGAAATTCTAATTAATGCATTAAGAAAAGTTTAAATCAACGCTGTTGTAATGGAAAGTTTAGATTTTGATGAGCCACTACCAAAAGTCACTTGTACTAGTACTGATTGTGATGAAGGGCTCCATTGTTTTAGGCCTAAACGAGCTAAGCCCGAGTTGTTGACTGGCGGTAATTGTCATGCTTGTGATGTTAGTTTAGTCGATTGGGAAAACCTGTCAACTTTAAAAGTTGATGAACTTTTCATTGCAATGCGGCAAGAGTTTATAAGAGAAAAGTTCTGGACAATTCCACTTAGTAAAAGTTTAAAGAACTCTACCTTCATTAAAGGCAGAACTAAACTTGAGAAAGAGGTTAAGGCTAGATTGTCGAAATCTATTAAAAACCCAGGTAGAGAAATTTTTAGAGATGGGATTCAAACTCCTGTAGACAAAGAAAATATCATTTTTTATGCCCAACATGCTACTGCAACTTGCTGTAGAAAGTGCATCAAATATTGGCATAGGATTCCTTATGATAAAGTATTGTCTAATGAAGATTTAGATTATCTTGGAATGCTTATTATGAAATATATTGATGAAAGAGTGCCGAATATTCCTAATAACGAGGCACAACAGGAGTTAAACTTTTGATATAATTTTACGAGAAAACCCTTGGCAGAACACATAAATACATTAGAGCGCTCTGAGCATTTGAGAAATAAAGGGGTTGATTTAGAAACTCGGAAAGTACTTATAACCAGCTTTAGGGAGACAGAGCAAAGTAAAGATATTACCCTATCGTATAATTGTAATGGATATGGTCGTATCCATCACTTTAGAAGAGAGAGTGATACATTCTTTCCGCCTAATTCTTTACCTATTGACCCTGCTTCAAGAGCCTTAGGACTGCCTTATGAAGACTTAATTAAGGTGCAAGTCTTTCAGAATGCTATATGCAGTTGGCGGTGCTGGTATTGCTTCGTTGATTACAGTTTGTTAAATGCAAATATGAAAAGATCATCATTTCTATCCGCTGATGATTTGATTGATTTTTACCTAGATGAAGACTTCAAGAGCCCTATAATTGATTTGTCTGGGGGGCAGCCTGATCTTGTTCCTGAATGGGTTCTATGGTTTATAGATGCTCTAGTTGCGAGAGGTCTTTCACAAAAGGTTTACCTGTGGTCAGATGATAATCTAAGTAATGACTATTTGTGGAAGCACTTAACTAAGCAAGAACTAGTTAGAATTGCTTCATATCCTATGTATGGAAGAGTAGGTTGTTTCAAAGGGTTTGACCCCAACTCATTTTCTTTTAATACTAAAGCTAGGCCTGAGTTGTTCTACAACCAGTTTCAAATTATGAAGCGACTAATTGCTACTGGAATTGATATGTATGGGTATATTACACTGACGTCTAATACAGATAAGGATTTAGGAAGAAATATTTCTAATCTTATTGATAAACTGCAAGAAGAGGTTCATCCTTTGTTTCCTCTAAGAACCATCCCTTTGCAAATAAAAGAATTTACACCTACTCTGTCTAGAATGAAAGAAGACCATTATCGCTCATTAGAAATTCAAAAAGATGCAGTAATGTGTTGGAACAATGAGTTGCAAAATAGATTTTCAAAACAAGAGTTGTCTAAAAGGATTTTTGAGCATAAGCTTTACTAAGTATTATATAAATCAACAATGAGTCTTCCTGCTTTAGAATCCACTCCTGATTATTTGGAGCACCTCCAATCTCACATTATATATTATCTTAAAAAAGAAAGCCCTGCAGAGAAGACTCTTTATAATATTATAGCTAATGCAAAAGGGGCTTATCCACTAGATGTATTATACATATTGAAGAAAGAAGGTATCACATATATAGAAGACAAGCAAGCATACCTTGTAAAGGATAAAGTCGCACTACTGCACTTATCCAAGACTGTATCATCAAATAGAATGTTTTCTGATCCTCACCCTGCAGATTATGACTGGAGATTCGACGCTTCAACTGCTTCGTTTATAGTAAATCATTCAATAAAAAATCTAGGTAAATGTGATGGAGAAATAGCCTTACTTGGTGCTAAAACACTTTACCCTCTGCTTATTAATAAAGGTTATCCAGCCAAACTTTACATTAAGAGCTCTTCTTTGATAAAAGAGCTAAAGGATGCAGGCTTTGAACATGGATTAATCGAAGCTGACTTATTAAATCCAATAAAAGAATCCTTGAAGGTTTTTTCTGCTGTAATCGCTGATCCTCCATGGTATAATGAGTTTTATGAGGCTTTCATGTTACGTAGTAGTGAGCTGTTACATATTGGTGGCAAATTGTATCTAAGCGTGCTGCCAGAGCTAACAAGACCTTCTGCAAAAGAAGATAGAGCTAGAATAATTGAGTTAGCATCATCTATGGGACTTGTGTTTATTGATGAGCTTGAAGGAGAGTTATCCTATGAAACACCAAGATTTGAGTATAATTCATTAATCGCTAATGGTGTATTTTGTGCTAACTGGAGGAAAGGTGATCTTTGGGTTTTTAAGAAAGAAAACGAAATTGATTATTTCATAAAACAATGGCCAGTAGATGAGAATGAGCAATGGGTTGAATTCACTATTGGGAATAAGAAAATCAAACTTAGGGAAAAAAAGGAAATGGCTTTTAAAGCTTTTGAATTCTATCCTGCAGATCCTAAAGGGTTTACATTTTCCTTTGTTTCTAGACGCTCACCGCTAAGAAAAATGATTGATCTTTGGACTTCTGATAACATAGCATTGAGAATCGATAATTTGCCCTTAGTAGAGCTCTATCTGAAAAACCTAGAGAAAGGATGTACTATAAGTGAGGTAAGTTCTATGTTAGATCAAGACATAAATGTCTCGTCGTACGAGAAAAATAGACTTTTGGAGCTAATAAAGATAATTGTTACTGGCCAAATTCAATAATGATGTTTGATATAAAGTATTCGGCAAAAGGTGTCGAAGAGTGGAAGGATAGTTTGTATACTGCTCTTAATAGAGTTTTACTATATGATGATTACTGGAGACAAGTATTTAACAATGAATTGTATAAATGTAATATTAGGGTTCATCTAGGCGTTTTTGTGGAGCCATATCTTCAATATATTCTGGATGGGCAAAAAACACTAGAGTCTAGGTTTTCTGTAAATCAAACATCCCCTTATAAGAAGGTAGGTAAAGGAGATATAATATTAATAAAAAAATCAGGTGGACCTATTGTTGGAGTTTGTAGAGTTACAGAGGCTTGGTCATATGAGCTTGATAAAAGCCTATGGGAAGAGATTAAAGGTGTTCATGCAAAAGCTTTATGTATTAATAATCCAGAATTTTGGGAAAGAAAAAAGAATGCTAATTATGCTACCCTAATGAAGATTACCAATGTAAAACTATTGGAGCAATCTATAAACTTCATAAAAGCGGACAGAAGAGGTTGGATTGTCCTTGATACAAAATAAAAGTGTAGGTAGATTGATGGTATTAGCATTTTCAGGCAAAATAGGTAGTGGTAAATCATCATTAGCAAAAAAAGTAGCGAAAGAGTTAGACTGGAAGTTGGTGAGTTTTGGTGATTTTGTTCGTAAAGAAGCCACTAATAGGGGGATTGAGCACCAACGCGAATATTTACAGGATCTTGGAGAAGAGCTATTGCAGGTTAACTCTTACATATTCTGTAAATCTGTTCTTGATCAGATAGAATGGCAAAACAAATCCTTTATCATTGATGGGATTAGGCATTGGGCAGTTTATAAAATTTTGCAGGAGCTAGTGTCTCCAATGCCAATCTGCTTGATCTATTTAGCAATAGATGAGTCTGAGCGACTTAATAGGTTGGGGAAGAGGGATGATGTTTCTTCTTTAAGTAAGATGCACAATATTGATAATCATCCTACAGAGGTGGATGTTCAATTGAAGTTGCCTAGTGAGGCTACTTTAGTTTTAAATTCAGAACTTCCTGTAGGCGTTTTAGTTAAGTCAATAACGAGTTGGGTTTTTAATAAAAAGAACCTATAAAAGCAAACTAGATATCCTCCTGGTTAAGATCTTACTGTAGCTTTATATCAATTCTAATAAATCCAATCACTGTGGCTGCAACCTTTCTTTAAAAGCAAATATTTGAAGTTCTTAATGTAGTTTCTAATTTATTTAACATTGAAAGTAACTCTAGTTGATGTTGTAGTGAGACAGTACATGAGACAGATAAGAATTGAATAGTAGCCTTTTGTGCCTAATAGCGTAAACTAGTTAAAGTCTCATCTGTTTAAGTTAGAATAGGAGGGAAGGTTCAGGATTGAGTTTAAAAAGCCCTGTAAAGCCACTAAAACAAGAAACCCTCACCGGTTAAGGAGAGGGTTTTGCTGGTGGTGATGATTGGAATCGAACCAACGACACAAGGATTTTCAGTCCTTTGCTCTACCAACTGAGCTACATCACCAGCTCTTGTTGTGCCCCTTGTTTCTAAAGGGTATGCAAAAGTAGTAACTAACTTTTAAGTAGCAAACATTCTTGAGAAAAATATTTTAAAAAATGGCGCTGCCGTACATCTTTCTCATTATTCTGCTATCTTTATATACCAAATAGTATGTATAACGAATAAATTGCCGTGATAATAGGACTAGAGAATATCATCTTCTTGATTGTGGCCGCTATAGGCATTGGCCTCTTTGTGTGGCAGATCAGCAAGATCCGCAAAAATGTACTCATGGGCCGCGACCTTGTGATAGCGGATAACCCGTCAGAGCGAATTAATAAAACATTGCTGGTAGCCTTTGGTCAGCAGAAAATGTTTAAGCGTATGTTGCCCGCAGTGCTACACCTGTTTGTGTATGTAGGCTTCCTGGTGATCAACATTGAAGTACTGGAAATTCTGATCGACGGTATTTTCGGGACACACCGCATATTGGGTTTTGCCGGTATCCTGTACAGCGGCCTTATGGCGGTAAATGAGATCCTGGCCGCACTGGTTATAATTGCCTGCGTTATGTTTTTATGGCGCAGAAATGTCACGCACGTGCCGCGCCTCTCTAAAGGTGTAGAAATGCGTGCCTGGCCTAAGCTGGACGCTAACCTGATCCTAATCACCGAGATCGTGCTGATGATCGCTCTGTTTGCCTTTAATATCTCTGATCTGAAGCTGGCGCAACTAAGGGGAACGCACCTTGCAGGAGCATTTCCGGTAAGTTCTCTATTTGTGAATGCCCTGGGCAGCGACCCTGACACTTTGCATGTGATAGGCCGTGTAGGCTGGTGGTTCCATATCCTGGGCATTCTGGCCTTTATGAACTATCTGCCAAGCTCCAAGCACTTCCACATCATCATGGCTTTCCCGAACGTGTACTTCTCTAAGCTGTTGCCAAAAGGTAAGTTCACCACAAACCCAGCCATCACACACGAGATCAAGGCCATGCTGGACCCTAGCTACCAGCCACCCGCTCCGGAGATGGATGCCGAAGGAAATCCGATTATCCAGCGCTTTGGGGCAAGAGATGTGGAAGACCTGACCTGGAAACAGCTCATGGATTCCTATACTTGTACCGAGTGTGGCCGCTGCACATCCGTTTGTCCGGCCAATATAACAGGCAAGCTGCTGTCGCCGCGCAAGATCGTGATGGATACCCGCGACAGGATGGAAGAAAAAGGAGAGCACCCGGCAATTTATCACCCTAACCACTATAAAGAAATGGGTGTGGAGCGTGTAGAGGTAACCGAAGAGAAAACGTTGCTTCGTGGCTATATCACTCCTGAAGAGCTTTGGGCCTGTACCAGCTGTAATGCCTGCGTAGAAGCCTGCCCGGTGAATATCGATCAGCTGTCTACTATCATGGACCTGCGTCGCTTCCTGGTGCTGGAGGAGTCTGCTGCGCCGGCTTCGTTGAACGCTATGTTTACCAACATCGAGAACAACGGTGCGCCGTGGGCTTTCTCGCCTGCCGACCGCTTTAACTGGGCCGACGAATTATACGTGCCAAGCAACAACTAATTATCAGATATAAGACATAAGAGGTAAGACACAAGATTCAGGGTTATATGAATGGCATAATAGATAATAAAAAGTCTTGTGTCTTCAGTCCGGTGTCTTGTGTCCTTTTTAAAATAACAGATGGAAGAGAATAAGAGATTAGTGAAAGTGCCTACTATGGCCCAGATGGCCGCGAACGGCGAAGAACCGGAGATCCTGTTTTGGGTAGGTTGTGCAGGTGCTTTCGATGACCGTTATAAAAGAGTAACCCGTGCTTTTGTGCAGATACTGGAGCATGTGGGTGTGAAGTATGCTGTGTTGGGAACAGAAGAAAGCTGCACCGGCGATCCGGCTAAGCGTGCCGGTAACGAGTTCCTGTTCCAGATGCAGGCGCTTACCAACATCGAAGTGCTGAATGCTTACAACGTAAAGAAGATCGTGACGGCTTGTCCGCACTGCTTCAACACCATCAAAAATGAATACCCTGACCTGGGAGGAAACTATGAGGTGATTCACCACTCTACGTTCCTGCAGCAGCTGATAAACGAAGGGAAAGTACACGTAAAGGGCGGAGAGGCTTTCAAAGGACAACGTATTACCTACCACGACTCCTGCTACCTGGGCAGAGCGAACGATATCTACGAGGCGCCTCGCGATGTGTTGGCTGCCCTGGATGCGGACCTGGTAGAGATGAAGCGCAGCCGCGCCAATGGCCTTTGCTGCGGTGCCGGAGGTGCCCAGATGTTTAAGGAGCCTGAGCCCGGGGATAAAGATATTAACATTGAGAGAACAGAAGAGGCCCTGGCTACCTTGGGAGCCGGCAATGGTGTGATCGCCACGGCTTGCCCATTCTGTATGGTGATGATGAATGATGGTGTGAAGAACAAGGAGCAGGAAGAAACCGTAAAAGTTTTCGACATTGCCGAGCTCATCGCACAAGCTGAAGGATTAAGTAAATAAACTATTGCGACATTTCATCATCAACTGTGTAGCCACGCAATAGTTTAACTATTCAACCATTACTATGTATATTCCGTTTGACGAATTGCCGCCACATGCGCGCCTCTGGATTTACCAGGCCGACAGGCCGTTAACCGAGGCGGAGCAAAGCGAAATAAAACCGATTCTGGAGCGTTTTGCTACTGAGTGGAGTAGCCACGGGAAAGGCTTACAGGCATCTGCAAAGTTGCTTTATGGCCAGTTCCTGGTCCTGGCTAATAATGAATCTGCGACATCGGCTAGTGGCTGTTCCATTGATGCCTCTGTGCGTTTTGTGCGGGAGCTGGAGCAGCAGTTCGGAGTTTCATTTTTTGACCGGACTAAGCTGGCCTTTTTAAAAGAAGGTGAAGTAGAGCAGGTTAATCTAAGTGACCTGAAAAGCAAAGTGGCGGCAGGAGAGATAGATCAAAATACTTTATACTTCGATACTTTAGTAAATAATTATGGAGAGCTGCAACAGGCATGGCCACGGCCTGCCGGTACTAGCTGGCTCACCAAATATTTCTGATAAAGCAAACACTAACCATACTTGTTCATGCTTCAAACGCTACATATCGGGCATCTTGCGCATCAGTTTAAACTAGCTGCGCTGCTACTGCTGCTGGCACTGTTTCTGGGCTCCTGCGGGGCTGGTAAAAATATCAGTAAAGGTGATAAGAGGTTTGAGCAGGAGCAGTACGAGCGTGCGATTCAGTACTATACCAAAGGACTTGAAAACGCAGCTAACCCGGGAGAGGTGAATTACAAAATAGCGGAAGCTTACCGCCTTTCTAATCGCCTGTCAGAAGCTGAACCATATTATAAAGCTGCCCTGGATGCAAACTATCGCAAAGAAGATGGTTTTTTCTACTACGGACTTGCCCTGAAGGCTAATGGCAAGTATGATAAAGCACGCGGACAGTTCCAGGACTATATGAAGTTTGGCTCTAACCCGGAGTTAAAAGCAAGAGCTGCCCG
This sequence comes from Pontibacter sp. MBLB2868, assembly GCF_051904785.1. NCBI lineage: Bacteria > Pseudomonadati > Bacteroidota > Cytophagia > Cytophagales > Hymenobacteraceae > Pontibacter > Pontibacter sp. MBLB2868. The sequence continues at coordinate 4,101,012 of NZ_CP196710.1, forward strand.
TGAGATAGAGAACTTCAGCACCATACAAAGTATACTCGATAAAGCGCCACGCTACGAGATACAGAACCTAGAAGCCCTGAACACAGAAGGCTCAGAATTTGCACCTTATGTGTTGAATAATGACCTGGTCTTTTCTTCCACACGTGGAGCAGATAAAGTATACATGGGCAATGGCGAAGGCTTTATAGACATTTTTGCGACACCACTTGCTGACTCTGTTGCAACTATTGGGGGTAATGTGCGCAAGTATGAGAACATTAACCTGGAGGGGATGCACGATGCGCTGCCAACCTTTACCGACGAAGGCCGCACCATGGTTTTTGCGCGTAGTAACGAAGGGACCAAGAAAGGCCGTCAGAACGTAGACATGTTCATTTCCTTTTTCCGTTCCGGCGCCTGGAGCGAACCAAAGCCGCTAAGCATTAACGACCCTCGCGCCTGGGATTCATCGCCGGCTTTCTCGCCGGATGGCAAAACATTATACTTCTCGTCTGACCGTAAAGGCGGCTTGGGCGGAAATGATATCTATAAATCTACCATTGACGACAACGGACGTTTTTCTGCCCCTGAAAATTTAGGCCCATCTATCAACACCCCAGGCAACGAAAGCTTTGTGTCTGTTGGTCCGGATGGCACGCTTTACATTGCATCGGACGGATTGCCTGGATTAGGTAACCTGGACCTGTTCCGGATAGAAAATGGCAAGCCGGTAAACATGGGGCAGCCAATCAACTCTCCCGGCGACGATTTCGGAATATTTCTGCAGAACGAGAATAAAGGCTTCTTTTCATCTAACCGTGAAGGCGGCAAAGGTGGTGACGATTTATACTACCTGAGCAAATCAGCGCGTAAGTTGGTTAATTTCTTTGTGGATGGAACACTTTACCAACTCCGTGAAGGTGCCAAACAGCGTGCGGCTGTGCCAAGCCATGAGGTAACCTTACAGGATGAGGCAGGTAATGCCCTCCGTAGTACGAAAACAGGCGAAAATGGCCAGTTTACCTTTGCGTTGGATACAGCCTCTACATACTTCCTGATAGCAGAAAAACCCGGCTTCTTTACAGCACGCCAGCGCATCAGCACAGTTGATAAGATGCCGAAGCAGGAGGACCTGACGGAGGAGGAAAATGAGGTGCGCCTGACAGCCACGTTGGTACTGAATGAGATCGTGAAAGAAAAGGCGATCGTGCTGGAGAACATCTTCTACGACTACGACAAAGCAGATATACGTCCGGATGCAGCCGTAGAGCTTGATAAACTGGTGCAGGTGCTAAACGATAACCCAGGTATTTCGATAGAACTTAGCTCACATACCGATGCCCGCGGCAGCGATGCCTATAACCAGGATCTGTCGCAGCGCCGGGCAGAGTCTGCTGTAGAATACATTATCTCGAAAGGTATAGACCGCTCGCGCATCTCAGCTAAAGGCTATGGCGAGAGCCGCCTAGTGGTGAAAAATGCTACTACCGAAGAAGAACATCAGCGTAACCGCCGTACAGAATTTAAAGTAGTGCGTATACAAGAGTAATCAGTGTAGCGCTACAAAAGTAAAGAGCCGCATAAGTTTATACTTGTGCGGCTCTTTTTGTCTGTAGGACCGGATCCAACCACCCCTGCCCCTCCTTATCCTAGGAGGGGAGCTCTATTTCTATTTACCAAAGGCGCTTCTTATGCGCTGTAGTACTGACTCAAGATGTTCGAATACTTCTTTATTCTCAAAACGGAGTACTCGAATATTCAAGCTTCTTAGCCACAGATCACGCTCATAATCGGCATATTCTGCAGCATCATTATTATGTACCTGTCCATCCAGCTCAATAGCCAGCTTCTCAAATGGGCAATAAAAGTCGAGAATATAATTACCTGCACTGTGCTGACGTCTAAATTTTCTCCCTTCCAAGCTACCACCTTTCAAATGCTTCCACAGTTCAGCTTCCGCAGGCGTTAAATTATTTCTCAAATGCCTCCGGTTCTCTTTCAAATACCTTCTGTTGTGCGTTACCATTAAGTAGTAATAACTTGTTATAGTAAAGTAAACGCAAGGAAGTAGGATGAGTAGAAAAAAACTCCCCTCCTAGGATAAGGAGGGGCAGGGGTGGTTGGACCCGGTAGTGCAAAATCGGTTACTTTTATTTCCAGTCCATACTGCTTATCCCGTTCGCTTTGCTAAATTTGTAAGCAAATCATCCACAGCTATGGAAGAAAATAGATATTTGCGCCGCGGCGTTTCTGCCTCCAAGGAAGACGTGCACAACGCCATAAAGAACATCGATAAAGGACTTTTTCCGAAAGCGTTCTGTAAGATCATCCCTGACATACTCACCGGAGACCCAGACTACTGCGCCATCATGCACGCCGACGGGGCCGGTACCAAATCCTCGCTGGCTTATATGTACTGGAAAGAGACAGGCGACCTGAGTGTGTGGAAAGGAATTGCCCAGGATGCCGTAGTGATGAACACCGATGACCTGCTTTGCGTGGGTGCTACTGATAATATCCTGCTTTCCTCTACCATTGGCCGGAATAAGAACCACATTCCCGGAGAGGTGATTGCCGCCATCATCAACGGTACCGAAGAGGTGCTGCAGATGCTTCGCGATAAAGGCGTAGGCATTTACAGCACAGGCGGTGAGACTGCCGATGTGGGTGACCTGGTGCGCACCATTATCGTGGACAGCACCGTAACCGCCCGAATGCGTCGCGACGAAGTGATCTCTAACGACAACATACAGCCCGGCGACGTGATCGTAGGTTTTGCTTCTTACGGGCAGGCAAAGTATGAAGAGGAGTATAACGGCGGCATGGGCAGCAATGGCCTTACGTCAGCTCGCCACGATGTGTTCCATAAATACCTGTCAGCTTCTTATCCGGAGAGCTATGACCCTGAGTTGCCTGTAGACCTGGTTTACTCCGGTAACTACAGGTTAACCGATATTGAGAAAGAAACAGGTATGGAAGTAGGGAAGCTGGTGCTTTCGCCAACACGTACCTATGCGCCTATCGTAATGGAGATACTAAAGCAGCACCGCCAGCACATACATGGCATGGTACACTGCAGCGGAGGTGCTCAAACTAAAGTACTTCACTTTACCGATAAGGTTCACATCATTAAAGACAACCTGTTCCCGGTGCCGCCGCTGTTCCGCATTATACAGGAGCAAAGCCATACCGATTGGAAAGAAATGTATAAAGTCTTTAACATGGGCCACCGCCTGGAGATCTACCTGCCGGAGCAGTATGCGCAGGAGCTGATCGATATCTCGAAATCGTTTGGTGTAGAGGCGCAGATCATTGGTCGCGTAGAGGCAAGTAAGAGTAACGAACTCACCATCAGAAGCAGTAAAGGCGAGTTTTACTACGAAGGGTAAATACAAAGTGTAAACTTATACTTATGAGTAGCCGCAGGTTCATAGCCTGCGGCTATTTTTTTGTCGAGGTATGTTACCTTTTGATGTTTTTCGAGCTTCTATAATATTGTAAAGCGCTTGACTTGTCAGTTTTATTGGCAAGTAATGTTGTTTGTGGCGATAAATTATGATGTTACTTTAAGGGTAAGATCTTCCTGCTTTAATGTTCTTTATTTTATATATGTTTGTTTTATCACTAACTAAATAAAAATTTTACATGAAAAAGCAAACTTTTACCCCCCCCATTTTAATGCCACTTTGCTAAAGTTACTACTCAATAAACTGGATATGAAAACACCGTTGTCCTGTCTTTTCCTGCTCTTTTTTCTCTCATTTTCTGCTTTTGCACAAAAGTCTACTGCTGCAGACACAACGAGTAAAAGGTTTTACGCTGGTATTGAGCTTACAACTGTCGCATATTCAATTGGTGGATTAGATACAAAAGTAAGGGGGAGTATTACGCCCTACGCGCAATTAAACTTTGGTTATCGGCTAAGCAGGAGGATGAATTTACAAATAGGTGTAGGATTTGGCAGAGATAAAGAAAGTGGAGTTTCAAGCATCTACTATGGTCGCAACGATACCATTATCTACTATAACCGCAGCAGGGATAACCACGGGGTAGCGGTTCCGCTTTTGGTGCAGTATACACCCTTTAATCCGGACAGGCGGTTAAACTTTTATGTTACTGCCTCTTTAATACCAGTATTTGGCGAGGTTAATCAACATGAATCAGAAACTTTTGAAGGAGAAACAAAAGATACCTACGAAGCCCATGATTCCGGTATTTATGTGCTTGCCACCGCTGGATTAGTGCTTAACTACAAAATAAGCCAACGCTTTGAGGTCTACGGCAAAGGGAATTTATTGTATAAAGATCTGCAAGGCTATAGTTATTATGCAGAAAGAGCTAAGTCTGTGGCTGTTGGTTTAAACTATAGCTTTTAAAGAACAGGAATAAAACCCTCTGCTCCTCTGCTCTAAATCAAACTTCAGCTTTTAAACATGAAAGCGTGTGCCCTGCAATGGAGCAGAGGTGGTACCACCATAATTAAGGATTTTAAAAGTTCAGAAACACATGGTTTCGGGTATATCTATAATCTTGAATTTATTAAAGATAGTGATTCACTCCCAGCTGCAGAGGACGGTTACACAAGAATTGATGTAGATTTAAATAAAGGTGCAGGGGGTAATACATTTATCTATCTTTTACACGGGACTCGGAGAAAATTAGCAAGTATCATAAAGATTACCCAAATAGATTTTCCCCTGTCACAGATATTCGTGCGCAAGGCTATACAACGGGTTTAAGTGAATGGGTAGCAGCTCCCGAAGGTTGGTCTTACATTTATGAATATACAGGTAATTGGGCTACTCCAAGTGAGTTATTTGATTACAAAATAATTGATCTTTCTTCGGATTTTGATCTAACGGGTGGTCTTATTTCGATTGTTGCCTTAGATAAGATTAATCCTAGATCTGCAGTAATTTGTGGATTCGCGGTAGCAGGTTGTGGAGTAGCTGCAGCAGCGCTCGTTACTACAAGTGTTGCCACTGCTGGGTTAACTGGTATGGTGTTAGCTGGGGTTGGTTATTCTCTTGCAACAGCATCATTAGCTGGCTGTTTTATGTAAAATTTTTGTTTCAATATATGGATAAGTATAAGTTACTCTTTATTATTATTTGCACTATTATTGGTGCACAAGTAGGATATATCATTCTACTAAATGTTACTGGTAAGGAGTTGGTATTTATACTGCTATCAATTATTGGTTTACTATTCGCCTCTATAGCAGTATTAATAAATATGAAGAAAAAAGCTAGCAAACATTAACCTCGGCCGGCACCGTTATCATTGAAGAATCTATGTACTAAGGTATGATTCAATGATAAAGTTGTTTAGGACGTGCAAATAGGCAATACCCAAACGATTTTAACAATAGAGAAATAAGCCCAAAGTAAAAAACAAAAAGGGTTAATAATAGCTGTCTATTGTATAGTCACATAGCCGCAGGTGTATCATCTGCGGCTTTTTTTTGTGTAAAATTAATAATTCATAAAGGTGTGCTAGCTAATAAATGCTATTAGGTAAAAAACTGTATCGTACAAACTCAGTCTCATAGCCAAAGTATAATCCTGGCACAATAATTGGCTTAGCGGAAGTATAAGCAAAAACCTATACTTCGATGAAAAAGCTTCTACTTCCGCTCTTGCTTGTGCTGCTGGCTGTGCCGGTGTTTGCACAAGCCTCTGTCTTAACCTTCACCGCCGAGCGTGGCGAGGTGTTCCATATTCAGCTAGACGACAGAACCGTTAACCACACCGCTTCTAACTTTGTGCGCATTGCGCCGGTGAGGCCGGGCAAGCATTATGTGGAGGTGAGGGTGAGAACACGCCATGGAGTATACACAATGGGGCAACGCATTGTAGTGCCCAATGGGGTAGAGGCTAACTATGCCGTACGCACCGTAGGCAGAAGCGGTAAAGCTTACCTGCGCCTGATCAGCGAAGTGCCCTTAGCGCCTCCGGTACCAAGACCACTGCCCCGCTACCCGGACCGCTATGACGACCACGATCGCGATCACCGCTACGAGCCCGTGCCACCACGCTACGACGATCGCTACAGAGGCGATTGCCGTAACCTGATGACAGGCCACGAAGTGGATCGCCTGATACAGACCATGCACAGCCGAGACTTCGAGAGCACCAAATTAAGTATTGCCCGCGATGCGATGCGCAGCGGAAGTATACTTGCCGAAGACCTGAAGCGCGTACTGCAGCAGTTTGATTTTGAAACCACACGCGTAGAGTTTGCCAAATACGCCTACGACTATCTCTGCGACAAAGAACACTTCTACTACATCTACGACCTCTTCAAGTTCGACAGCAGTGTGCAGGAACTGGAGCGGTATAGTGGCAGGAGGTGAGGAGAGTTCTACTAATGATTGACCCACCCCTAGCCCCTCCAGGGAGGGGAGTTTTAGTTGTACACGATTAAATTTTGTACGATGTTCCCCTCCTCGGAGGGGCTAGGGGTGGGTTCTTAGATCTACTGATGTTTAAGTACCCACCCTTCAATTTCCCGAAGTACGTTTGATATATCTCGTTTTACAGCAGCATCATCAAACTTTAGAAACCTAACACCAAGCTTTTCTAGTTCAGCCTGTCTGGCACAGTCTTCCTCATACTTATAGTCATGACTGTCACCATCCACTTCAATAGCAAGCATCAACTCCTTACAGTAGAAGTCAACAATGTAATTACTCAGGGGCTTTTGCCTATCAAAGTCTAAGCCGAGCAACTTCTTACCTTTGAGCTCATTCCAGAGCAGAGTTTCTGATAGAGTACTATTTTGGCGAAGTTGCCTGGCTAGCTCTTTCAGGTATGGTTTATAAGGGATTATAGTTCGTTTCATGGGTGCATGATTGACCCACCCCTAACCCCTCCGAGGAGGGGAATCGTTCCTGGTATTTGAAATAAAGATGCAGCAAGGTGGCGTAAAATAAAGATGTTATTATGTGAATTCGTCTGCACTTGAATCCACAACTAGTATTTAGTCTTCATCAAAGTGTAATGGTACGAAATTCCCCTCCTTGGAGGGGTTAGGGGTGGGTTTTACAACTGCGAGCCTGTCTAAAACTAAAGAAGCCGCTTCCGGAATTATCCGAAAGCGGCTTCTTTGTCATATGAGTTGTAAGTATAATCACCCATCCACTCATTCAAATTTCATAACTACCTCAGCCTGTCCACAGACCTTACCAGGTCCTCATCCCGTTTGATGAAACGGTTGGCCAGGGCGTTAAGTAGCAGTGCCAGCATCGGCATATAGAAACCAGCCTGATACGCACCGTTGTTATCAGCCTTAACTAATTCTGCACCAACATAGGCAGCGTAGTAAAAAGATGTTCCCAGCAGCGCAGCAATGATCAGCGTGTTCAGCAAGCCAAGCTTCATTTGGTTCAGGCGCTTTTTATATTGGAAAATCTCGAAAAATGCGACCACGGCTGCGGTAATAGCCAGTAATCCGATGGCAAAAGTATTTTCCTGCGGAATGGTGCCAGGCGCTATATTTTCTTCTGTTGCGTATGATTTAATGTTCCAGGCTGTTAGTACAACTTCCTCACCGGTGGTAGCATCAGTCTTAGACCAAAGCGGTAAAAACAGCATAGCTACCATAGCCAGCACCAGCAGGAACAGAAATACGGATTGAATTCTTTGTATCATGAAGCGGTTAATTTAACTTGCAATGAGATGCAAAATTAGACAAAGACCTGTAAAACCAAAACATAGATGTACGCAGCATACATAATTGATATAATTAGAACGCCGGTTGGCAAGTTTGGCGGTACCCTTAGCTCGGTTCGCCCAGATGATATGGCGGCCCTTGTTATGAAGGAAATAGTGGCCCGTAATCCTAACCTAGACCCTGCACTTATCGAAGATGTGGTGATGGGGGCAGCAAACCAGGCTGGCGAGGATAACCGGAATGTGGCGCGTATGGCGCTGTTGCTGGCGGGGCTTCCGCAGGAGATTGGTGGCGTTACCGTAAACCGCCTTTGCGCTTCTGGTCTGCAATCCATTATAGATGCGTCCCGGGCAATTAGTGCCGGAGACGGAGAAGTATACCTGGCGGGTGGTGTGGAAAGTATGACACGCGCCCCATTTGTGATGGCGAAAGCTGAAACAGCTTACTCCCGTACTCCGGAGATTTATGATACTACCATTGGCTGGCGCTTTACTAACGATAAGCTTTCGAAGCTGCACTACCCGTTTGCCATGGGCGAGACAGCCGAGAACGTAGCAGACAGGTACAACATTTCACGTGAAACCCAGGACGAGTTTGCCCATAGCTCACAACTGAAGTATAAAGCTGCTGCCGAGGCCGGTAAATTCAAAGATGAGATCGTGCCGGTGCATATTCCGCAACGAAAGGGTGAGGATATCGTGTTCGACACGGACGAGCATCCGCGCCTTTCTTCAGAAGAGAAGCTGGCAAGCCTGAACCCGGCGTTTAAAAAAGGAGGTTCGGTAACGGCAGGTAACTCCTCGGGTATAAATGATGGCGCTGCGGTGTCTATCGTGGTAAGCGAAGAGTTTGTAAAGCGCTATAACTTAACACCAATGGCGCGCGTGGTTTCTGCTGCCGTTGCTGGCGTAGATCCTGCACACATGGGTATCGGTCCGGTTCCGGCTACACACAAAGCACTAAAACGCGCCGGTTTAAGTATAAACGACCTCGACCTGATCGAACTGAACGAAGCATTTGCGTCGCAGGCAGTGGCATGTATGAATGAGCTTGGCCTGGACCCGTCAAAAGTAAATGTAAATGGTGGGTCTATAGCCATCGGGCATCCTCTTGGAGCTAGTGGTACCAGAATATCCGCTACACTGCTTCATGAAATGAAACGCCGTGAAAACGTAAAGTATGGTTTAGCTACCATGTGCGTAGGTGTAGGGCAGGGTGTAGCCGTTATTTACGAAAAACTGTAATACCCCAGCGCCTGTTGTGCGGGGCTCTCTAGGGCACTCCTCTTAAAAATAAGAATTAAAAGTCCGCTCTTTAGCCAGAGTGGACTTTTTTGCTTTTTAAGGTGGTGTAATAACTATAATTAATTTCGCTATATAGTTTTTGGCACCCACTTTGCATTACCATGCCTGAACCTAAAGAACAAGCATATGAAAAAGTTACTCACAATCGCCTTAATGTTGTCTTTTGCCTTTGCAGGTCAGACTGCATTCGCAGATGGCCACGGACATGGTAACGGTAATGGCAAAGGGAAAGCCAAGGGTAAACCATCTTTTGTTGATAAAAAGCATCGTGCTCATGAGGAGTGGAAGCGGGAGAAAGAGTACGAGAAAGAATATAAGAAGCGCTACAAAAAGCACGACAAAGATGATGATCGTGATGATGATGTATGGAGCCGGCGCAGAGAGGATGAAAGAAGACGTGATGACGACAGGAGAAGAGAGGATGACCGCTGGGAGAGAAGCCGTGAAGAACAGCGCCGCAGAGAAGATAGCCGCCGTAGAACTGAAAACCGTTCTGTGGGGCAAGTTATCTTGGATGGTGTTCGTAACGGACAGGCAGGTTCTAATTAATATAAAGGAACTGGCTTAAAGCTTAAAATATAAAAGCTGTTTGAATCCCTGCACAGGTACTAAGCCTGTGCAGGGATTTTTTATACCTTTGCCACATGCGGTACTTTTTAGAGATAGCTTACGACGGAACCCGTTTTCACGGCTGGCAGGTGCAGCCAAACGCCCTCACGGTGCAGGAGGTTTTGGAAGATTCCCTAAGTAAGATGCTACGTGAGCCGATAAGTACCACAGGCAGTGGCCGCACCGATACAGGCGTGCATGCCAGCCAGCAGTTCGTACATTTCGATACAGAACAGCTTCTGGACCCACAGCATGTTGTTTTCAGGTTAAACCGCATCCTGCCAAATGATATTGCCGCTCTTAATTTATACTTAGTAACTGATGAGGCCCATGCCCGCTACGATGCCTTTGCCCGCACATATCACTACCACATCACCCTCCGCAAAGATCCTTTTAAAAGATACCATGCCTGGTACCACAGCCGTCCGCTGGATATAGCAAAGATGAATGAGGCGGCGGCCATACTGCTGAAGTATGAGGATTTTACTACCTTCAGCAAAGTAAAAGGCGATACCAAACATTATCGCTGCGAAATGTACGAAGCCACCTGGAAGCAGGAAGGGGAGGAGCTTCTATTCACTATCAGTGCCAACAGGTTTTTGCGGGGTATGGTGCGTTTGGTGGTAGGCACGCTGGTAGATGTAGGCCGTGGGAAATTATCGGTGCAGGAATTTGAGAAGATCATAGCCAGCCAGGATAGGAGCAGGTCAAGTGCCGCAGCTCCTTCAGAAGGTTTGTTCCTGGCTAAGGTAGAGTACCCGGAGAACATATTTCAGAAAATCACCCAAACAAAAATATAAAACTATGCAACTGGAAGAAGACCATCTTGGGCCGCATTTAAACGGTAAACACGTGCGGCCTGAAAGTTTAATGATGAGTTACGGGTATAACCCGGAATGGTCAGAAATGGCAGTAAAAGCTCCCATCTATCAAACGTCCACCTTTGTTTTTAAGAACGCTGAAGAGGGCAAAGCCTTTTTTGAGTTGGCTTATGGCCTGCGCGAGAAAGATGCTGAGGAACAGTTGGGCTTGATCTATAGCCGCCTCAATAACCCCGACCTGGAAATACTTGAGAACAGACTGCGTGTTTGGGACGGCGCCGAAGATGCAGCCGTATTCGCCAGCGGTATGGCAGCCATCAGCACAACTCTTCTGGCACTTCTTAAACCGGGCGATGTAATCCTACACAGCGAACCGATCTACGGGGGCTCCGACTACTACATCAAAAACATTCTTCCAAAGTTCGGCATCCAGAGTATCGGCTTCCAGGCAAGCGCTACTTCTGAAGAGGTGTCGCAGTTACTGAAAAACTCAGGTGTGGCGGATAAACTGGCGATGATCTACATTGAGACGCCAGCCAACCCAACCAACCACCTGGTAGACATCGAAGCTTGTGTAGCGCTTGCAAAAGAGCACTCTACAGAAGAGCGAAAAGCAGTGGTAGCCGTAGATAACACCTTTTTAGGACCTGTTTTCTCGCACCCGCTCAAACATGGCGCTGACCTGGTTTTGTACTCTGCTACAAAATACATCGGAGGTCACTCTGACCTGATAGCCGGTGCCTGCGTTGGTTCTGCAGCCCTAATGAAAGCAGTAAAAGGCATGCGCACCTTTACCGGCTCCATGGCCAGCCCCTGGACGGGATGGATGCTCATGCGAAGCCTGGAAACGCTCAAGATACGTATGGAAGCCCAAAGCAGGGGTGCTGAAGAGGTAGCTGCTTACCTAAAACAACATCCCAAAGTTGAGAAGATCTATTACCTTGGCGACCTGCAGGATAACCCGCAGCAGCAGGCAATCTATGACAAGCAGTGTACCGCAGCCGGTTCTATGATTTCTTTTGACCTGAAAGGCGGTGAAAAAGAAGCCTTCAGGTTTTTGAATAGCCTCAGATTGATAAAGTTAGCAGTGAGTTTGGGTGGCACAGAATCTCTGGCAGAGCACCCTGCCTCTATGACCCACTCCGATATTTGCCTGGCAGACAGAGCCAAAATGGGTATCGGCGAAGGTATGGTCAGAATATCGGTAGGGGTAGAACACCCTGAAGATATTATTTCAGATATTGAGCAGGCGCTGGAAAGAGTATAAGTTTATAAATTTGATAATTTAAAGAGGCTGGAGCTGTTTATGGTTTCAGCCTCTTGTTTTTTAGCCGCTCAGGTTTTCTTACATATTTGCAGTAACAAAAAGAATCCTACCCCTCTCCGTTAATCCTGAAAATTCCTGAACCAAAACTATTAACTTTACAACCGGTTAAGCATAGGCGTACGTACAGAAGAGACTGTTTCGTTTAGTAATTACATCTTTGCCACCTAAATCTAGATATCCACGTTGGAAGACAAACCAAAAAATACAGGTAAAGTATTCGATTCAGACGTACTGAAACGGCTATTCACGTTTGTGAAGCCCTACGTGCGGATCTTTTACTTTATCATTTTCCTGACCTTTGCATCGGCTATACTTGCCGCACTGCGCCCCTTCCTGATACAGTATACTGTAGACCACGAAATTCTGCAGAACGACTGGGAAGGACTGAACAAGATGTTCGTGATACTGGGCGTGCTGCTGGTAGTGCATGCCATTGTGCAGTACCTGCATACCTACTTTGCCGGTTGGCTGGGGCAGCATGTGGTCCGTGATATCCGCATCAAACTTTACCGTCATATTCTCGACCTGCGCTTAAAGTTTTTTGACAGAACCCCGATCGGAACGCTGGTAACGCGCAATGTATCGGATGTGGAAACGCTATCGGATGTATTCAGCGAAGGGCTGGCCGCCATGATAGGGGATATACTGCAGTTGGTGTTCATTGTGGGCTTCATGTTTTACATTGACTGGGAGCTGGCGCTGGTGAGCCTTTCCACTTTCCCGATCATGCTGATCAGCACTTACATCTTTAAAGAAAAGATAAAAGATACGTTTCAGGAGGTACGAACGGCAGTAGCGAGGCTGAACTCATTTGTTCAGGAACACATTACAGGCATGAGCATCGTGCAGATCTTCAATAATGAAGAGCGCGAAATGCAGAAATTCAAGGATATCAATAAAGAGCACACCCGCGCCAATGTGCGGTCTGTTTTATACTACTCCATCTACTTTCCGGTAGCGGAGATAATAGGCGCGGCAGGCTTAGGTTTGCTGGTTTGGTATGGTGCGCATGGAGTGATAGACGATGAAACATCGTTAGGAACTCTGATGGCCTTTATACTTTATATTCAGATGTTCTTCCGGCCTATACGCATGATCGCTGACCGGTTTAATACACTGCAGCTGGGAGTGGTTAGCACGGAGCGTTTAATGCGCCTGCTCGATAGCAAAGAGATGATAGCCGACAACGGAACCTATGCCCCTGAAAAAATTAAAGGCAATGTACGCTTCGAAAACGTGTGGTTTGCTTACAACGATGAGGAGTGGGTGCTGCGCGATATTTCATTTGATGTGAAAGCCGGTGAAACAGTAGCATTTGTGGGGGCGACAGGTGCCGGCAAAACATCTGTGATCAACCTGCTAAACCGCTTTTACGAAATTAATAAGGGTCATATCATCGTTGACGGGCATGATTTGAAAGAGTATGACCTGAGCGTGTTGCGCCACCACATCGGGGTAGTATTACAGGATGTATTCCTTTTCTCCGGTACTATAGCCGATAACATCAGCCTGGGCAACAAAAATATTACGGAAGAGCAGATGTGGGAGGCCGCTGACCTGGTGGGGGCTCGCAAATTTATAGAGCGTTTGCCGGGTGGTTTGCACTATAAGGTGATGGAGCGTGGAGCCACCCTTTCGGTAGGGCAGCGCCAGCTGATTTCTTTTGTGCGTGCCATGGTATACAACCCTGAAGTTATCATACTTGATGAGGCAACCTCCAGTGTTGACTCCGAAACCGAAGAATTAATACAGTACGCAATAGACCAGTTAATGCATGGCCGCACGTCCATTGTGATTGCACACAGGCTGTCTACTATTCAGAAAGCAGATAAGATCATCGTGCTGGATAGGGGGGAGCTTAAGGAGATGGGCAATCATGAAGAGTTGCTGGAGCACAACGGTTACTATGCGCAACTGTATCATATGCAGTACAAGAACATGATCGATTTATGAAAAAACTCTTCTACGTAATGGCCGGTCTGGCCATCATTCTACTGGTGCTTTATACATACATTGGTGGTTTTACAGCACCTGAGGTTACCGTAAAAACTTCTGATACCATGTATGTGGCAGGGCAGCCTTTTGAAGGCTCCGTGGACGACGAAGCTATGGGGCAGGCTTTTCAGCGTGCCGCAGAAGTGCTGAAGAACAAGGAGCTGGAAGGCATGCTGGGCAACATTTATTACAATGATCCGGACAAAAGCGGGGATAGCCTTAGAGCCTTTATAGGAGTTATCGTGCCAGACGCCGGTGTTACGTTGCCTGCCGGTTATACTTTGCGTACTGTGCCAGGCGGAAAAAAAGTAGTACATGTAGAGGTAGATGCAAATGTGGTGCTATCACCAAGAAAACTTTATGCTGCTGCTTTTGACTATGCCAAGGAAGAGAAACTGAAGCTGGAAGACTTTTATGTGGAGTGGTTTCCGACAGATGACAAGGGTATGCTGGAGGTGCCTTTGCAGCAGTAAGCAGCTATACTTGTAAGTATAAAATTATACTCTATATTTGAGTAAGGGCGCTCATTCTCTCCGCCCCAAAAACTATACACTAAATATTTTGGGTAAGAAAGCAGAGGCTAAAAAAGAGCTGATACTGGAAGCTGCAAAGTCAGTTTTCGGGAGGTTAGGTTACAGCAAAGCCACCCTCGATGATATTGCGCATGCTATTGGTTTAAAAAAGCCGACGCTCTACTATTACTACAAAAGCAAGGAGGTACTTTTTATTGAGGCCTTTTCGCAGGAGTGGAAGGAGAGCCTTTCTCGCATCAAGCATATAGCTGAGCAGGAGCCCAATCCTCATGAGCGCCTGCTGCTGTACATCCGGTCTTCGTTGCGCTACTACCAGGAAATTGTAACTCAGCACACTATCTCTATTAAAGTACTGATCGAAACACGTACCCTTTTTCAGGAGCTTTTTCGTGAGTCCAGGGCCAAAGAAGCCAATTACTATGCAGCTGTTTTAAAAGAAGGCATAGCGAACGGTACGTTTAAATCCTGCGAAGCCGAGCGTGTAGGATACTCAATTATGGTTGTGAAGGACCTTATCCAGTTCGACGAGTTTCAGCGTGCAGATTTTCATAAACTCCCTTCCATTGATTTTGAAAAAATAGAGCAGGATGTACTGTTCACGGTAAATCTTATCTTAAACGGAATCGCATATAAGTTGCCGCAGTAGCAATTTTATGTTCGGTCGGGCAAAGCTGTAGCAAGTGTGGTTTAAGTGAGGCACACGTAAAAAATGCATTGGTTTTTATGAAACCAATGCTCGGTCCGGCTAATATCAAACACAAATGTTTTGTTGCGCTACTGCTGTGCTGGAAAACTCAGTCAGTATCAAAGAGTGGATTTATACTGGTCTAATTTAGCTTTCAAAGCCTCGACATCGGGGTGATGCCCTTTGGCGACTTCTGCTGCATCCAGTTCCAGGAGCATGTCCTGCATCTGCTTTAGATAAGCGGTCTTCTCTTTTTTGAGGCAGCCCTTGTGATGGTCATCGCAGGACCCATCTCCGTTCATAGGCTTAAACATGCTGCCTTCTCCGTAAATGAGCCACTGGGGGTTCAGTTCTTTAAAGTTCTTCACAATCGCCACAAGGTCATCAAGTAAGTAATTCTGACCTGAAATTATGCTTGCCAGGGTGGTTTCATCACTACCGGTCATGGCCTTAAGTTGCTCCATGTCCAGTTCTTTTAGGTTGGTGTAAAACCTGAATCTTTTACCGATTTGCTGTAAGTCGATGGCCATAAACAGAAAAAATTTGGGTTGTAAAATTTGCTATACGTTGGTATAACAGAATCTGTACTAAAAAAGTCCCACATTCTGTAAATGAGGTTACCGGGCACCTTACATCTGGGCTTACAACGAGCTAAAAAACAGAAACGCTACTCCGTATCTTCAGACTGAAGCTGACGCTCGTAAAGCACCTTGTAAAGCCCATCCTGGTTTATCAGTTCCTCATGCGTGCCGTGCTGTACAATCTCACCATCATCCAGCACCAGTATCCTGTCGGCAAGCTTTACAGAAGAAACCCTGTGCGAGATGATAATAGAAGTGCGGTTGTCCATGATGCGGCGCAGGCTGTTCAGAATGGCGTTCTCTGTTTTAGTATCCACCGCTGACAGAGAGTCATCGAGGATGAGTATGCGTGGCTCCCGCACCAGCGCCCGGGCAATAGATACGCGCTGTTTCTGTCCACCCGATAGAGTAATGCCCCGCTCCCCAAGCTTGGTCTCAAACTTATCCGGGAAGCGAACAATGTTCTCATAAACGTCGGCATCCTTGGTAGACTGCACCATCTGCTCCTCGGTTATACTTGGCAGGCCAAACCCGATGTTATTACTGATGGTATCAGAGAAAAGGAATACGTCCTGCGGCACATATCCAATCTGGCTACGCAGGCTTTTCAGGTTATAGTCGCGCACATCCACCCCGTCTATCAGAATGCGGCCACCGCTCACATCATACATTCGTGGCAGCAGGTTGGCAATAGTGCTTTTGCCTGATCCGGTATTACCGATAATAGCCAGTGTTTCGCCATGCTTTATATCAAACGATACATGCCGAAGCGCATGGATGTTGGTATCGGGGTAAATGAAGTCAACGTTCTCGAAACGGATGTCGCCTGTGATGTCTTTGCTGATGTTTTCGCGGGTAACAATGTCGTTCTTGGTATGCAGAAACTCGTTGATGCGCTCCTGCGATGCTGCGGCACGTTGTACCAGGCTGGCTGTCCAGCCCAGCGAGGTAACAGGCCAGGTAAGCATGTTCACGTAAATAATAAACTCAGCAATGTTACCTGTTGTGATGCTGCCGTTTATCACCTCCTGGCCGCCAATGTATATTGTAATAATGGTGCTAAGACCTACCAAGAACAGCACGAGCGGGAAAAACAGGGAATTGACAAAGTTTAGCTCCAGCGATTTGTCTTTATAAGTGTTACTGGCTGTCGTAAAATTATTGTGTGAGTCATCTTCCCGCACAAAAGACTTGATAACACGAATACCGGAGAAAGCCTCCTGCACAAAAGTGGTAATGCCGGAGAGGCTGCGTTGTATCTCATCGGACTTGCGCTGGATAATGTTATTCACATAGTAAATGCTCACGGCCAGGACTGGCAGCGGGATCAGGGTATACATTGTCAGCTTCACATTAACAGACAGCATATACGGGATCACCATCAGGAAAAGCACCACCAGGTTTATGCCGTACATAATGGCCGGGCCAACATACATCCGCACACGGCTCACATCTTCAGAGATGCGCGACATCAGGTCACCGGTGTTGTTTTTGCGGTAAAAGCTAAGGGGCAGGCTCTGGTAATGCTCGTATATTTCGTTCTTAAGGTCGTTCTCTATCAGGCGGCTCATCACAATGATCGTCTGGCGCACAAAAAACAGGAAAACACCGCGCAGCAAGGCCATAACCAGTATCACGACACCATAAACCAATATGCTTTTGGCAAATATGTCATAAACAGTTTCCTGTTGCTCCAGCCCTTTATAGAGGCCATGCAGGTTTATTCCTTCCTTTATCAGGTTAAAGGCATGGCGTACTACCTGGGCTGGCAGTATCTGGAAAAAGTTGGAGATAATAGTAAATACAATACCCCAGAGGAGCCTGTACTTATACTTGAGTAAATATTTATTTAGGTAGCTTAATGATTTCACAGCAATAGATTAAGTACTCAGGGGCTTTTACGTTGACTTTCAAAGTACAAATTGAATTAATCAAAAAAAGAATTAATTTTGTGGCGCGAAACGGGGTGGCACAACTTGCCTCTTTTACGCAAAGATAGAATAACCCTTAATCAATTACCTAAATGGTCGAATTAAAAGAAGTAGAACTGAAGGACAAGTCAGTCTTCGGTCAGATTTCAGAATACAATCATGAGAAAGTTGTTTTCTGTCATGACCAGGAAACAGGCTTGAAAGCTATCATCGGTATCCACAATACGGTGCTTGGCCCAGCTTTGGGTGGTACGCGCATGTGGTCTTATGCTTCTGAGGCAGAGGCGCTTGATGATGTGTTGCGTCTTTCCAGAGGGATGACTTATAAGGCTGCAATCTCAGGTTTGAATCTTGGTGGTGGTAAAGCCGTTATCATTGGGGATGCTAAAAAAGACAAGAATGAGGCTTTGCTTCGTAAGTTCGGCCGGTTTATCAAGAACCTGAACGGTGCTTATATCACGGCAGAAGACGTGGGGATGACTACAAAGGATATGGAGTATATTCACATGGAAACTGAGCACGTAGCTGGTTTACCTGAATCTATGGGCGGTAGCGGAGACCCTTCTCCGGTAACGGCTTATGGTACTTACATGGGTATGAAAGCTGCTGCTAAGAAAGCATTTGGTTCTGATTCCCTTGAAGGCAAAAAAGTTTCTGTACAGGGTGTTGGCCATGTAGGCGGTTACCTGGTAGAGCTATTAGCGAAAGAAAATGCTCAGATCTTTATCACTGACATCTACGAAGATCGTCTGCGTGAAGTATCCGAAAAATATAACGCCAAAGTAGTAAGCATGGATGAGATCTATGATCTTGATGTAGATATCTACTCTCCTTGCGCACTAGGCGGAACTATCAACGATAACACACTTGGCCGCTTAAAATGCCAGGTAATTGCAGGTTGCGCCAACAACCAGTTGCGCGATGAAAAGATTCACGGGCCAGCGCTGATCGAAAAGGGTATTGTATACGCACCGGACTTCCTGATCAATGCAGGTGGTTTGATAAACGTTTACTCTGAACTGATCGGGTACAACCGCGAAAGTGCTTACGCACAAACAGAGCGTATTTACGGCTATACCCTGGATATCTTTGAACTTGCTGAGAAAGAAGGCATCCATAACCAGGCTGCAGCCATGAAGATGGCCGAAAAGAGAATTCAGAGCATCGGCAAAGTTCGCTCTACTTTTTAAGTACTGAACTTGAAACATATAGTGTTGAAGACAAAAGTGCTGCATTAACCTGTAGCACTTTTGCTTTACACACAACAACACTAAAAGGAACTATAAGCAGTCTGCTTTGCATTCTTTCTTATAGTTTAAGTAATGTGCTCTGAAGAGTACAGCAAAGATTACATGTGCTCAGGCACAGACTATAGAATTACATTAATAATACGTTCTTTACTTTAATATTATGCTCAACCGCAGAACACTACGAATCAAGGCAATGCAAGCTATTTATGCCTATCAGCAGGCCGAAGGTTCCGATTATCTGCTGGCGCTAGACCAGATAAGCGATGATTTCGCCCCAGACCTGAACTCTATGGAGGTGCAGGACAAGAAATTGCTTGAAGGGAAAAAGCAGATCGCACAAATCCTTTTTAAGGAGTGGTACGAAACGCGCCAGTTCGAAACAGAGGAAACAGATAAAGAAATAATCGATGCGGTAAACAGAGCCATCGTTTATTACAACAATATTATAAAGAAAGATTATAAGCACTACAGCAGCCTGATGCTGAGTGCTGTGGAGCGTATATATGACCACTACCTGGGCACCCTGCAGATCCTGGAAGTGCTCGTAAGCCTGATAGAGGAAGAGGAGGAGAAAAAAGAGAAACGTTACACGGCTGCCACAGGCCCGGATGTGAAGAGTTTCCTGCGTAACCGCGTTGTACACCGACTGCTTAACAACGAGTCTTACAAACAACATATCATTCGCCGCAATATTAGCTGGGGCTCTGATATCAGTGAGATACGTGCCGTGTACAGAAACATATTGAAGCAGGACGAAGCCTTTCTGGCCTACCTGGCAACACCTGATCCTACCCTGGAGCAGGACGCGGAGATAGTGAAACATATTTTCAAAAACATTATCTTTAAAGAAAAAAACTTACAATCTTTGTTTGAAGAGCAGGATCTGAACTGGATAGAAAATAAAACTATCGTAAAGAGCCTTGTTAATAAGACAATAAAGATCTTCAGCGAGGAGACAGATGAAGAGCCGGTGCTGCTGGACCTGTCGGCTAACTGGGAAGATGATAAAGCCTTTTTTGAGGAACTTTACCACCAGACGCTACAAGAAGATGAAAAGTATGAGGCGATGATAGCTGCCAGTGTGAAGAACTGGGATGTAGAACGCGTAGCCCTTCTCGACAAGATCATACTTAAGATGGCACTTTGTGAAATGCACATCTTCCGAAGCATTCCTGTTAAAGTTACCATCAACGAGTACATCGAGATCTCAAAACTTTATAGCACGCCGAAAAGTAAGCAGTTCGTTAATGGTGTGCTCGATAAAATGGCGCAAGAGCTTACAAGCAAAGGAGAGATTCGCAAGTCAGGCCGTGGCTTGATCGATAACAAATAAGCCGGAAGCACCTGCATTAGCCAATAGATTGAATTAGCCGTAGTAAGGAGAAATTTTGTCCCTATATACAAGAATATATAAACGATGAGTAAGAAGACAAGCAACTTATTAGTCTTTATGTCAGGCGCTGCTGTGGGTGCTGCCTTTGGCATTCTGTTCGCCCCGGAAAAAGGAAGAGAAACGCGTAGCTGGCTTAGCTATCGCCTGGAAAGATACCGCGATACACTCTCTGACCTGTTGGAGCAATTAGTTGCCAAAGGAGATAACCTGCCTTCAAGCGCCAAGTCTGAAGGACAGCGCGTTATACAAGATGCAAAAGATAAAGCAGAAAAGCTTTTAGGTGATGTAGACTCACTTATAAACGAAATTAATAGCCGGAAAGAACTATAAAGTATGAGACAAGTAACCCTTATTCCTGGCGACGGGATAGGACCTGAGATTACAAATGCTGTAAAAGCTATTTTTAGTGCTGCCAACGTGCCTGTTACTTGGGAAGAGGAGAATGCCGGGCAGACGACCTTTGATGCCATTGGTGAGCTGATTCCTGCTACACTGATCGCTTCTCTTAACAAAAACCGCGTTGCGCTTAAAGGGCCGATCACTACGCCGGTAGGCAAAGGCTTTAAAAGTGTGAATGTGCAGCTGCGCCAGATGTTTGATTTATATTCAAATGTGCGTCCGGCTAAAACAACCAAAGGTATAACCACCCGCTTTGATAACGTAGACTCTGTGCTTTTCCGTGAAAATACGGAAGGCCTGTACTCCGGTCTCGAAATGTTTGATGAGCGCCTGCAGATCTCTGACTCAGTAGCGCGCTTAACGCGTGTTGGATGTCAGAAGATTATCCGTGCTGCATTTGAGTACGCTAATAAGCACCAGTGCAAGAAGGTAACAGCTGTGCACAAGGCAAACATCCTGAAAAGTGCCGGGGCCTTGTTCCTGGGCGTATTCAAAGACATCGCAAAAGACTATCCGCACATCGAGGCGGATGATAAGATCATCGATAACATGTGCATGCAACTGGTTGCAAAGCCTGAGCAGTTTGATGTTATTGTTACAACCAACTTGTTTGGCGATATCCTTTCTGATCTTTGTGCCGGCCTTGTTGGCGGACTTGGTGTAGTGGCTGGTGCTAACATCGGCGACGAAATGGCTATTTTTGAGGCCGTGCATGGCTCTGCTCCTGATATAGCAGGCAAAGGCATTGCTAACCCAACAGCATTACTACGCTCTGCCATCATGATGCTGCACCACCTGGATATGAAGGAGGAAGCAAACCGCATCGAAGTTGCACTGGAGGCCACTCTGGCTAACCCGGAAGAGTGTACCGGCGACCTTGGCGGTAAAGCTAATACAATGGAGTTTGCACAGAATATCATTTCAAAACTTTAACACGAAAAATTTTCTGATATGAAAAAGAACCTGATTTTAGCAGCAAGCTTTGCCGTAGCGATATTTGCGACTAGCTGCGATACTAAAACCACTGATAACGATGTAGTAACCGAAAACGAGATGGCTGCCCAACCAGCTGTACAGCCTGTGGCAAACCCTAATGTGGCTGCTACTGAGGAAGTGGTTGCACCGGAGAATGCTCCTGTTATTGCTTTTGCTGAAACAACTTATGACTTCGGAACCATTAAGCAGGGTGAAGTTGTAGAGCATACTTTCCAGTTCACAAATACCGGTAAATCACCTCTTATCATCGAGAGTGCTTCTGCTTCTTGTGGTTGTACTGTTCCTGAGCCTCCGAAAGAGCCGATCGCTCCAGGTGAAACCGGCAATATTAAAGTGCAGTTCAACAGTACTGGCAAAGTTGGTCAGCAGTCTCCGACTGTAACAGTGCGTGCTAACACCGTACCTAATATTACACAAGTATCTTTGAAAGGCACAGTAGAGCCGAACAACGTTCCTGCAGCCGGATCAAATGGACCGGTAAAAAGAAATTAAGCTTAAAATATACAGCTAAGAGAATCCTCACACATGCAAACCATTTTCCTACAAGCCGCACCAGACGGCGGAATGCTGCCACAGCTTCTGATGTTCGGTGCTATTATCCTTGTTTTCTACTTTTTCATGATCAGGCCACAGCAGAAAAAAGTGCGTGACCAGAAGAAATTCCGTGACGAGCTTACAAAAGGCATGCACGTGATCACAATTGGTGGATTACATGGCAAACTGATAGACGTTGAAGATAATACTGTGATAGTGGAAGTTGACAAAGGCGTTAGGTTAACCTTCGATAAATCTTCCATTTCTATGGAGGCTACTGCTAAAGCACAAAAAGTTTAGAAACGTTGCCGATTGAGAAAGTCAGAAATATAGTTTTATGGTTTGCGAAGCCATTTAGACCGCAAACAAAGCAGTACTGGAGAGTAGTACTGCTTTGTTTTGTGGCGGCTTCTACATTCTGGCTACTTAATGCACTGAACAAAAGCTACTCCACCCAGACAACATATCCGGTAAGATTTGTTTATAACACGGAGGAACTTATCCCCATAAAGCCGCTGCCTGAAGAAGTTGTTATAAATGTAACCGGAAAAGGCTGGAAACTGCTGCGCAAATCGCTGAGGGTGGAAGTGCAGCCCGCCGAAATCTATATCCGTAACTTACCTCGAAACAAATTTCTACTTGGCTCTGCCCTGCGTCCTGCACTGGTAAATGCGCTGGATGGCTTACAGCTTAATTTTGTGGTAACAGATACACTCTATTTCAATTTTAACGAAAGAGTGTCCCGTACTATCCCTCTGCGCCTGGATCCTTCTCAAAAGCTTACCGGAGAAAAGCATGCTGTTATAGGACCTGCTCTGATAGAGCCGGATTCAGTTGTTTTTACAGGTCCGTCTTCTATGGTAGACAGCCTCCCAAGTCCGATACTATTGCGCCTGCCGCAGGAACCGCTAACAGAACCCGCCAAGATCAAAGTGCCCATAAATTACAATAACAAGTCCATGGTGACAGTTAACGTAAAAGAGGCAGAAGTGAGGCTCAATGTTAAGAACCTGGTGCAGGAAGAACGGCAGATTATACCTGAGATCGTAAATGTGCCGGCAGGTAGAGAAATTACCTTGCGCCCCCCATATGTGCTGGTGCGGTACCAGTTGCTCGAAGACTCCATTCCTTCCTTGAACAGGGATAACTTTAAAGCTATCCTGAATTACAAGCGTTACAACCGTCAAGACTCTACCCTTGTTCCAGAACTTGTGCAAAAGCCCGGAGGCGTACGGAATGTAACTTTATGGCCGGAGCACATCAAAGCTGTTGTAGAGTAATCAGGACTATGCTT
Organism: Pontibacter sp. MBLB2868; assembly: GCF_051904785.1. NCBI lineage: Bacteria > Pseudomonadati > Bacteroidota > Cytophagia > Cytophagales > Hymenobacteraceae > Pontibacter > Pontibacter sp. MBLB2868. The sequence continues at coordinate 4,124,317 of NZ_CP196710.1, forward strand.
AAAGTCGGAATAACAGGCGGGATAGGTGTTGGTAAAACAATAGTTAGCCGAATATTTAGCTTACTTGGTGTACCTGTTTATGATTCCGATGGAAGAGCAAAATGGGTTATGCGCCACAATGCGGTGTTACAACAGGAGTTAACAGGCGCATTCGGAGAAGAAACATTCACAGAAGAAGGGGAGCTGAACCGTGCTTATCTGGCCAAAATAGTTTTTAAGAACCCACAGCGGCTCGAACAGCTGAACAGGCTGGTACACCCCCATGTACGCAGAGATTTTCTTAGTTGGGTAGCCGGACATGCCGACAAGCCATACGTTATGAAGGAGGCAGCTCTGATGTATGAGTCCGAAGCCTGGAGGCAGATTGATACCATGATCGCTGTTTATGCACCCATGAATGTCCGGATTAAGCGCCTGCTGCTACGCGATACCCATCGCACGGAGGACGACGTAAGAGCCATAATTGAGAAGCAGCTAAGCGAGGAAGAGAAAATGGCGCGCGCAGATCACATTATCTATAACGACGATCAACAGCTAGTGATTCCGCAGGTACTTGCCTTGCATGCGCATTTCTTAAAACAGGCTTTGGTCTGATCTAAAAATCTACAAAATTATTTCAAGTATGGAATAGCTACTACACGGAAGTGGCCTGTTATACTTTTGCCTGAATTCTAGCGTTTTGGAAATGTAGGAGAAGGAAAAAAGAAGTAGAGGAAGGGGCTCTTGAAAAGTATGGACATAAAAAAAGGACAACTTTTAAGTTGTCCTTTTGTGGGGCGTACTGGATTCGAACCAGTGACCCCCTGCTTGTAAGGCAGGTGCTCTGAACCAGCTGAGCTAACACCCCGTTTTGTCTTTTTAGAGACCTTTTGTCCCCGTTTGATGATGCAAATATGGGGGTTATTTTTGAAACCGCAAAACATTTACAAAAAATTTGTAATTTTTTTTTTCTTGCCTCTACTGCTATTGTACGCGTGTTATTACTGCGTTAACTTTAGGTTTTGTAAGGTGCTAAAAATCTGAACTTTCGCTCGGTGAAGAAAAGAGGTGTAAAAAAAATGCTATTTTATGTTGCTGCCAGTTTAGTGGCTGCAGTGAGCGTAGCGTTTGGATTGGCGTATGTGTATCAGGATAAAATAATCGAACTTTTTGTTACTGAAGCTAACAAGCATATCAAAACAAAAGTAGAGGTAGCTCAGATCTCACTTTCACTTTTTGAAAAATTCCCGCAGATAGCCGTATCACTGGACCAGGTGAACGTACACGAAGCCCTACCCGATAGCGACGAGTCGCTTGCGAAAGCAGACAAGCTATACTTTACTTTTAGCATACTGGATGTATTACGCGGGAAATACAATATAAAGCAGCTCTTTATGGAGCAAGGCGAAATTTATGTACGTGTTTTACCCGACGGACAGGTGAACTATCAGGTGTTTGTAACAGATAGCACAGCACCGGCTAGTGAAGACTTTTCTTTTGACCTGGAGCAAATAACACTGAGCCAGGTAGCAGTACATTATATTGACCAGCAACTGAAGCAGACTTATGAGTTGGATGCACACCAGTTAGAGGCGGCTCTGGCGATAACAAACGAAGTAGTGGCAGTTCAGGCAACAGGGAGCGCTACCATTCATACCATTCAGGTTGGGACAGGAGAATATTTTAAAAACAAAAACGTAAATCTGACTACAGCCCTTCAAATAAACCGGCAGGCCCAGACAGTGCAGCTGCAGCCCTCGGTAGTGCAGGTGGAAGGGGCTGCATATGAAGTAGGAGGGGCAATTAGCTACGGAGGCCCAACAACCCTGGACCTGAAGCTAAATGGCAAAAATGCTGACCTGCAGTCGTTGTTCTCGTTGTTACCTCAGCATATAACACAGGACTTTAGCCAATATCGTAGCGAAGGAGATATCTACTTTAATGGCACCGTTAAAGGAAGTGTGTCAGGTGCAGAGAGCCCTGCGATAACCTTTAACTTTGGTGCCCGCAATGCCTCTTTTTATCATCCGGATGTAAAGCAGCGGATTGAGAAGATTAACCTTACAGGTAGCTTTACGAATGGGGAAAAGAGGAACGCTACCTCATCAGTGCTCGAGCTGAAAAACCTGTCGGGTATGCTGAACAGGCGTCCATTCAAAGGCAATTTAAAGTATAGCAACTTTAATAACCCTCATATCGCATTTGATATACAGGGTATGCTTGATGTAGGCTATGTGCTAGGGCTTGCTAAGTTGCAGCAGGTGCGTAATGGAAGTGGCCTGGCAGATGTGCGAATTGCGTTCTCAGGAAACCTGAATGAGTTTAAAGCTCATCCGGGAAACACTACACTATCCACTTCCGGCGATATAACCCTGCACAATGTCTCGTTAGGGTTACAGGATATTCCGCTGCCATTAACAGGCTTGAATGGCAACTTTATGTTCAAACGAAACGATGTGGCGGTTTCTGATTTCAGGGGGAAACTCGGTGAGTCGGATTTCATGATCAACGGGATGTTTAAGAACGTAATGGCGTGGCTGATACTTGAAAGGCAGCGCTTGTTGGTGGAAGCTGATTTTAACAGCAACTACCTGAACTGCGATCAGTTGCTGAGTGAGAAGTTGAACACCCCAGAGACAGCCCGAACCGGTGGTGGAGGAGATTATAAGTTTAACGTATCACCAAACATTGCTTTTAACTTAAGCGCAACGATAGATAGAGTGAAATTCCGGCGTTTCAGGGCCAAGAATGTAAAAGGTGAAATAACGCTTCGGGACCAGGTCGTTTCATCTCCTAACATCTCTTTTAATGCCATTGGGGGTAATTTTGCGGTGCGGGGCAACCTGGATGCACGAAACAGGAATCACATAAAAGTTAGCACTGCCACTAAGTTGAACAACATGAGTGTAGACAGCCTCTTTTATGTCTTTGAAAATTTTCAGCAAAACTTTATCATGGACAGGCAGTTGCGCGGACAGCTTACAGCGGATATAGTTTCTGAGGTATACTTTGATAGCCAGCTGAACCCGAAAACTGACCTGCTGCAGGCCGAGATAACGGCCACGGTACGTAATGGCCAGTTACTCAATTTTGCACCCATGCAGAAGATGTCGGCTTTTGTGAAGCGGTCAGAGCTGGCTAACATGCGCTTCGCAGAGCTTCACAATAGCTTCTGGATCCAGCAGCGCACCATCTATATTCCTGAGATGGATATTCGCTCCAGCCTCTCTGCTGTGCCCACCGTCTCGGTGTCCGGGACACATACTTTTGATCAGGATATGGATTATAAGATCAAACTCCCTCTGTTTGGCAGCCGTCGACCAGACAAAGATTCTGCTTATGGGGTTGTGGCAGAAGATTCAGACGCTGGTAATAGTAGTTTGTTTCTAACCTTAAAAGGTAAGGAGAGTGACTTTAAATTAGCTTATGACGATGTGCGGGTGCGGCAGAAGATAAAAGCTGATCTGAAGCAGGAAGGGCAGGAGCTAAAGGAGTTGCTCAAAGGCAAAAAGCCAAAGGACAAAGAGAAGAAAGTGGAACTACAGGAGGGAGAGTATTTCGATTTCAATTAACTCCTGTGGCGTAGACCCATTGTTATATTATTTAGTGGAGGCAGCGCATTACTGATTCTAATTGTTGAAATAAGTAATATATGGAACATACTATTTTTACGTTCACGTAAGATAAAAGTGTGTTTACCAGTAAAAGTGGGCCTTGTAGCGGAAAAGTTATACCCCAAGGGTAACTATAGGCATAGAAGCCCGTTAAACAAACCAAATCTACAAAATAAAGATCAGTAGGTTTTACAAGAGCAGTAATAATAACAAACTTTAAATTCTGGTATAGATTATATTAAAGTTACTGCGAAACGAAACAGATTAATATTAAATTAAAGATATAAGGGTGAAAAAAAAGCAGGAGCTTCTCCTGCTTTTTTGTTTTCTTTATTTTATATCAGAATCTGATCCGACATAGAAGTTCTTTTTTGGTTCCGGCTTATCATGGCCAGGCGATGAGCGCTGAATGTAAAGCGTTTGTGTAGGGAATGCAAATTCTGCTTTATGCCTTTCCACTATCTCTACTATCTGAAAGTTGATCTCCTCTTTGATATCGATAAACTCGTTCCAGTCCATGGTGTCTACAAAGTATAATACCATGATATCTTTAGAATGCGGCCCTAAGTTTAAAAAGCGGATACGACCATCCTGGTTGGTGCGCGGGTGTTTGTCAATGTATTCCTGTATGTCTCTGGTAATAGCGCGAATTTGCTCAGAAGAGGTAGCGTAGGTTAAGTTAATATCGAATTTGGCTCTTCTGAAAGTGCGGAGCGTCAGGTTGTCGAGCGGTTTATCGATCATGTGCTTGTTGGGCAGCGTCACGAAGCTCTTTTCCAATGTTCTGATGCGTGTGCTTCGGAAGCCGATCTTTTCCACAACACCAACAAGTTCTCCTACCTGTACCAGGTCGCCTACCACAAAAGGCTGATCCAGGAAAATAGTAAAAGAAGCCAGCAGGTTCTCCAGGCTTTCTTTGGCTGCAAACGCAAGTGCCAGACCACCCACCCCAAGGCCTGCTATAAGGCCGGCAACGTTCACATCGAATACAGCTCCCAGCATGATCAGGAAAGCGAAGATCACCACCATTACTTTAGAGAAGTCCTTAAAGAATGGCACTAACTGGTCGTCCAGTTTTGAGGAAGTTCTTTCTGCCCGGTGCTTGAGTATCAGACCGATAAAATCCACGAACCGCAAGAGTACCCAGGTAAGCGCTACAATCACAAACACCTGGTAGGTGCGGAACATAAACGTTTTTAGAAAAGGGTCATTTTTGCGAAGCTCGCTTGGATCTAAGGGGTAATCCAGCACCTGGAACGCCAGGTACAGGAAAACAAGGAACATCAATACCTCTAAAGGCTGGATAAGCAGGCGTCTGAACTCAGGTAAGCTGTCCTCGTGAGAGAACCGGTTAACCAACCTATACAGAATAGTGGAAACGATCCTGGATAAGACCGTTTTAAAGATGAAGCCAAACAATAGAATACCTGCTGAAAGCAGGTATTCTGATAAATTGTTACCCAGAAACTGATATTCTAAGATATCTCTCCAGTTCATAATAAAAAAGTTTACAGCAACTGGCTTAGCGCAATTTCGAAACTAGTTTTGGCGATTTCTGACTTCTGAGAGTGCTTCTCATGTGTTTTTACTAAAGCTTCACGGATTATTGTAGAAATATCTGTGAAGATAGCCTCATCAGTGATCTCTACTTCGCTTTCCATGAGGTAAGCAAATACGCGCGCCATTCCGCAGTTGGCAATAAAGTCAGGTATAACAGATAAGTTGCGGTCAGCGAATTCACCGGTAGACCCGAAGAATATCTCAGGGTCCTGGAAAGGCACGTTGGCACCACTAGAGATAACTTCCATGCCGTTGTGGATCATCTGCTCAACCTGGTCTCTGGTGACAAGGCGCGAGGCAGCTGCAGGAATGAATATCTCGGCAGGTACTGACCAGATGCGTGCGTTTACCTCTTCAAAAGAAAGCAGGCCTTCCGGGTTAAGTGCATTCCCCTGACGGTTCAGGAAAAGGTCTGTAATCTCATTGAAAGACAAACCTTCTTCTTTTATGAGGCCGCCTGCCCTGTCTATGATGCCTACTACTTTCACACCTTTGGAAGAAAGATAGTAAGCCGCCGCTGCACCCACATTGCCCCAGCCTTGAATGATGGCACGCTTGCCTTCAAATTGTCCGCCCCAGATATCGTAGTAATGACGCACAGCCTCTGCAACGCCAAAACCGGTGATCATATCGGCCACAGTATACTTACGGGCAGTGGAAGGGGAGTAGTGCGGATCCTCGATCACCTTTACAACACCCTGGCGCAGTTGCCCGATCTTATTTATTTTTTGAGGTTCAGTGGCGTTAAAGTGCCCGTTAACAATGCCTTCCTGCGGGTGCCACAGGCCATAATCCTCTGTAATAGGGATCACCTCGTGTATCTCATCAACGTTCAGGTCGCCACCTGTTCCGTAGTAGCTCTTAAGGAGTGGAATCACTGCTTTGTACCAGCGCTCTAAAACGCCTCGCTTGCGAGGGTCGGCAGGGTCAAAGTTTATACCTGACTTGGCGCCGCCTATAGCAGGGCCAGAGACTGTAAACTTAACCTCCATCGTTTTAGCAAGTGACTCTACCTCGCGTTTGTCCAGGCCTTTGCGCATCCTGGTGCCTCCTCCGGCAGCGCCGCCCCGAAGAGAATTAATAACTACCCAACCTTCGGCCTCTGTCTCGGCATCTTTCCACTCAAAAACTATTTCTGGTCTTTTATTCTCGAATTTCTCTAATAGGTCTTTCATGCAATGGATGTTGATTTCTGTGCTTGTGCAAAGGTACAAAAATAGAGGAGAGGATACAGTAAAGGTATTTAGGCTAAATAAATTGCGCCTCCAACATTATCTTGCGAAGCTCCTGTTACGCTCTTAAGGCAATTGTACTCTCCTCGCCAGCGCAGCACGCCCAGGAAAGCAAAGATGAGGGCCTCCTTAAAAGAAACGATCTCGGGAGCCGGAACCTCTACTTTATACTTATCCCCAAGGTACTGCTGTATTAGTTCGGCCAGGAAAGTATTAAATGCGCCTCCGCCTGTAAGCAGCACACGGTGCACCCCCTGCTGGTGCAGGGTTGGGAGCGCCTGCCGGATTTGAAACGCAATATGATGGCACACAGTATGTAATTTATCCTGCACACTTGAGTTATCATCAGAAATAGTTTGCAGGCTATTGCGCAGTACCCACTCCTTGCCTAACGATTTAGGAGGGGATGAGGAGAAATAAGCAGGCTGGTTTAGTGTCTGAAACAATGTTTGCTGCATTTCGCCCTGGCGTGCTGTCTCTCCTTTGTCATCGTAAGGCTTGCTAATCAGGTTAGCCAGTGTGTTTAGCAGCATATTGCAGGCGCATATATCAAATGCCATCCTTTTGCCTTGCTGCGAGTAAGAAACATTTGCTATACCACCAAGGTTAATGCAGTAGTCATATTCCTTAAAGAGTAATTCGTCTCCTATAGGAACCAAAGGGGCTCCCTGGCCGCCCAAAGCTATGTCTAACGTTCTGAAGTCGCAGACAACAGGTAAACTGGCTTCTGAGGCAATATAAGCGCCATGTCCCAGTTGTAGAGATGTGTGTTGGTCTGGTTGGTGAAAGATGGTATGGCCATGTGAGGCAACTAAATCAGGTGCGATTCCGTGTTGTGTTACAAACTGGTGCACCTGCTGGCCAAGGAATTTTCCGTAAGCATGGTGAAGTGCAATTAGTTGGCGTGCTGTTGTAGTCTCCGCATCACGGAGGGAGTCAATTAAAGTATTGGAATATGTTAATGTACTAGTATTTAGTATTTCATATATCCAATTTTCTTTTTTATACGTAAATCTACAATATGCAATGTCTATACCGTCTAACGACGTTCCGGGCATTAACCCGATAACATGATAAGTATCCATAGACGAAAATATAAAATTACGTTGAAAGCAACTCAGCTAAATAATGTAAATGTCGTATATACCTTATTATGAATTGATGTGATTAAATGTATGTAGAAACTGTTAGGTATAAATTTTAATTATGAAAAGTTTGTTGTCAAGAGTTGAATCCAAGAAAATAGATAAGGCAGCTGCCATGCTGAAGGTACTGGCACATCCAAAGAGGCTGGCTATTGTCGATTTGCTGGGTAAAGAAGATAAGATGACTGTTACAGAGATCTATAAGCACTTAGATCTACCACAGGCAATTGCTTCTCAGCACCTTATCACATTGAAGGACAAGGGAGTTTTGTCCTCATTTAAAGTAGGTACTAAGATCTACTATTCCCTCGCTATTCCTAAACTTATTGATGTGATAGATTGCCTGGAAGAATGCTGTATCGACATCTAAAAGTGGAGGCACAGGCTGTAATAGCCTGCAATCATTTTGTGGAAACAAAGCCAAAGGTCCCCGTAACCTCTTCATTTATGAAGCTTACGAGGACCTTTGGCTTTTTATTCACTAAGAAAATATAGCTATTTACTAATTTTAGTGGTTTACTTCTGAAGATTGATTTTCGAGATCAAATAAATCGTTCAGAACATCTATCAGTGTTTCGGCTTCGCCGCGTTTACAGGCTGCTTTTAGCTGAAGTACAGGTAGTTTGAGTATTTTTTGCATCATAGACTTGGTTACATTATCAAGTCGCTTAACCTCGTCGGGGCCAAGTTTTTTCATGTAACGGGCCATCTCCTCCTGCCGGATCGTTTCCAAGGCATTTTTGAGTCGGTTGATCGTCGGCGAAACCATCATTTCCTTAGACCAGTCGTTAAACTGCTCAATAGACTCTTCTATAATTTGCTGCACCTTAGGAACAGAGCTTATCCGACGCTGTAAAGCCTCAGAAGCCTTGTTCTGAATAGTATCAATATTATACACCAGCACACCAGGTATACTTTCCAGGTCAGCCTCCACGCTGCGTGGCACAGAAAGGTCGATAAAGAACTTAAATGAAAGAACGTTCAGGCGCTTTACCATTTCCTTTGTAAAGAAAGGTGTTTCCCGTGCTACGGAAGATACAATGACATCCGCTTCTTTCAGTCCCTGTACGATATCCTCAAACGGAAGTACCTCCAGGCCACACTCTTCAGCCAAGGCCTGCGCTTTGGCTTGCGTACGGTTCGTGATTTTGATATTTTTAAAACCGGAGTCTTTCAGGTTACGGCATACATCGGCACCAATCTCCCCAAGCCCTACTACCAATATGTTGGGCTCCACTACATCGGTGGTCAGCTCCTCGATCAGTTCAATAGCTGCATAAGAAGTAGAGGCTGCACCATCGCGGAAAGAAGTTTCCTGTACAACGCGTTTATTAGTGAAGAAGATCGTATGCATTAAGCGGTGCAGGAACGGACCAGCTGTTTCATTGTCGGCAGACCACTGATAGGCAACTTTTACCTGGTTGGAAATCTGCATATCCCCCACTACCTGCGACTCAAGGCCCATTGCCACCTCGAACAGATGCTGAACAGCATCATCATGTTCGTTCAGAATGGTAAAATAATCAAAGTACTTAGAGATATTATCAATGCCTTTGGTAATCCCGAGCAGCTTTACAATCTCCTGGCTATAGTCAGTGTCGGAGCTGTAGTATACTTCTGTGCGGTTGCAGGTAGAAAGAACCAGCACGTCAGTAGCCTGGATAAAGGCTTTGAGTGTCTGGAGAAACTGTCTGCAGGATGTTTCATCTAAGGCAATCAGCTCCCTGATATCCAGCGGCGCTTTCTTGTAAGACAGGCTGATTGCTTTAAAGTTCTGAAGCATAATAACGTTAGTTCTACTAAAGTGCAAATTTAAGGTTCAGATTATTAAAATGAAACTTACTTGCCCTTAATGTTTAATTTATACTAATTTAAAATAATTTACGTGTACACTGCATGATACCCATTTACTCTCAGAAGAACAGGATTAAGCTTGTTGTTGTTATCGTAGCCCTTATAATAGGGGCTGCTACCATCACCTACACCAACATTTTAGTCAGCAAACTATCTGAACGCGAACAAGAACTGGTGCAGTTATATGCAAAAGGTCTCCGGTACATGATCAATGCGCCCAGCGATGATAATATTGTCTTCATCGAAGAAGAGATCTTGTCAGCTAACACTACAGTGCCTGTTATCTTAACAGATGAGTATGAAAATATTCTCGATTCTAAGAACATAGATTTTCCCAAAAACATTTCAGAAGCAAGAAAAGCTGAACTGCTACAGCGTGAGATCGAGAAAATGAAGTCTGAGCATGCTCCAATTGTAGTGCCCTGGGCGGAGGGGTCAGAGAATTATGTGTTCTACAAAGACTCTGCGCTGCTCTCTCAGCTGCGGTTTTACCCGTATGTGCAGCTAATTGTAATTGCCTGTTTTGCTCTGATGGCCTATTTTGCCTTTAGTTACTCACGCCGTGCTGAGCAGAACAGGGTGTGGGTAGGTTTGGCTAAAGAAACCGCGCACCAGTTAGGTACTCCGCTATCTTCGCTTATGGCATGGTACGAATACATTAAATCGAGCCCCAAATTTGAGCATGAGCCAATAATAGAGGAACTGGGGAAGGATGTACGGAGGCTGGAGGTAATTACAGAGCGCTTCTCCAATATAGGTTCAGTGCCCTTGCTCCGCGATGAGAACATACTGCTGGTTACACGAAATGCCATTAATTACCTGCAAAACCGCATCTCACGGCAGGTTAATTTTTCCATTGAGTCAACATTCTCTCCGGATATTACTGCTAAGGTAAACGTGTCGTTGTTTGACTGGGTGATCGAGAACATCTGTAAAAATGCAGTAGATGCAATGGAGGGTAGAGGAAGTATAACGATACAACTGGTGCTATTGGGCAAGGCGAACATAGCCGTGGATATAACGGATACAGGCAAAGGGATACCAAAAAGCAAAGTAGCTTCTGTTTTTCTGCCGGGTTTCACTACTAAAAAGAGGGGCTGGGGCCTGGGGCTGGCACTAGCTAAGCGCATCATCGACAATTATCATCGGGGTAAGCTCTTCGTGAAATGGTCGGAGGTGGGCAAGGGAACCACTTTCCGTATCGTCCTGAACAGATAAAAGAAGTTACCGGGGAATAGGTTTTAAAGAAAATGCGAAAAAGTGCTTAAGGCTTAAGCTGTGGTAGAAGTTGTAAGGTATAATGAAACGCATAAAATGGCTTGGGATGCTTTTGTAAAGGCATCCAAGAATGGCACTTTTTTGCATTATCGTGACTATATAGAGTATCATGCGGATCGTTTCAAAGACCATTCGCTGTTGTTTTACCGCAAGGGGAAACTGCTAGGCCTTTTTCCGGCGAATGAGCAAGAAGGGGAGATAAACTCGCATGGAGGCTTAACATATGGGGGCCTCCTGTCTGATATGCGAATGAAGTCAGGCGTCATGCTGGAAGTGTTTGAGAGGTTGAGGATGTATTTGCAGCAGCAAAGCTTCAAAAAACTGAGGTATAAAACTGTTCCTCATATATATCATCGGGCACCTGCCGAAGAAGATCTTCTTGCACTTTTCAGGATAGGCGCAACTATTTACCGGCGGGATCTGCTTTCTGTTTTAGAGCCGGCAACTGTAAAGTATAGCAAGAAGCGCAGATGGGAGATCACTAAATCACAGCAGATGCATAATCTGATAGTGGGCCGCTCTCATGATTTCAGGCAGTTTATTCACGTAGTAGCAGATTTGTTGCAGCGGAAATACAACGCTGTTCCTGTTCATAATGTGGCAGAGATTACTTCTTTGGCAACTAAGTTTTCGGAGCATATAAAGTTATTTTCAGCCACTGACTCAGAGGGTGTTATGTTGGCTGGGGTGTTAATTTATGAGACGGATACTGTTGCCCACTGCCAGTATATAGGGTATACCGAGCAAGGTAAACTGAAAGGTGGCTTGGGTGTGCTGCTTGATTATTTGTTGAAGGAGGTATTTGCCGCGAAGCCATACTTCGATCTGGGTGCCTCTATGGAGCAAAATGGATTAGAGCTAAACAGCAAGCTGTTGGCTAATAAAGAAAGTTATGGTGCCCGGGCTGTAGTGCAGGATTTTTATGAATTGGATCTGTAAAATAAGCGCACCCCTTCAGCTTCAGGAGGTGCGCTTATACTTTTATGCAGCTTTGGCAGAAGCCACTGCTACCGTATTCTTTTTACCCAGTAACTTTATAATACCCCAAAGTACTGCCGCCCCTATGGCATAAACGAGCAGCCAGTGCACGCCCCAGCTTGATAAATTTGTGCAGATCAGGTTCGCTACCAGGGCTACTGTCAGAGCGTAAGGTAGCTGTGTCTTCACGTGATCAATATGGTTACAACCCGAAGCAAGCGAGCTAAGTATGGTTGTATCGGAAATAGGGGAGCAATGATCACCGAAAACCGAGCCAGCCAGTACCACAGAGATCACATTGTAAATGATCGGCATTGTTTCCTCAAGGCTCAGCCCCTGCGATTGACTCACATACCATGCTGCAGGAAGCATAAGCGGATATAGTATAGCCATAGTGCCCCAGCTGGACCCTGTTGAAAAAGCTATTACAGCTGCCAGGAAAAACGTGATCTCAGGTAAGAAGTGCGCCGAGATATTACCAGAGAACAGGGATGTAAGGTATTCTGCTGTATACAGCTCCTGTGTTACAGCAGCCAGCGACCACGCCAGGATCAGGATAAGTATGGCCGGAAGCATTGTTTTGAAGCCAACCACTAACGATTCCATCGTTTCGGCCAAGGTCATTATTCGCTGGCCGACAGTTAACGCAACTGCTATAAGCACACCACTCAGGGAAGCCCATATCAGTGCAACATACGAGTTGGAGTCTCCGATGGTGATAGAGAGTTTCCGCATAAAGCCAATACTGGTATCAGCCCAGACTTCAGGGTTATAACCTGTATAGAGTAAGCCTATCAAAGTGCCAAAAATAACAACCACTACTGGTATCAGGGCATTCACGGCTCTGGTACGCGAAGGATCGATGGGTTCAAATTCAGCCATTTCCATTTGTTGCTTCTCCTGGCCTGCCCGGTCCATGCCTGCAGCTGTTACAGCCCCGGTTTCGCGTGCTCTTATTTCAGCATGGTGCATTGCGCCAAAGTCACGGTTCATCAGGATCAGGAACAGCATGAAAATTAGTGTGAGTACCGGGTAATAAGCATACTCCAGGGAATGGAAGAAAAGCGAATAAGCTCCTTCTTCGATGCCCAGGGAAGTAGCGGCATCTTTAATGTAGCCCAGCTCTGCACCAATCCAGGTGGTTACAAAGGCAATGGCTGCTACAGGTGCAGCAGTACTGTCAACCAGGTAAGCAAGCTTTTCGCGCGATACACGGTGCCCGTCGGTAACCGGGCGCATGGTATTTCCAACGATCAGGGTATTGGCATAATCATCAAAAAATATTGCAATACCCAGTGCCCAGGTAACCAATTGGGAGCTTTGTGCAGAACGTGCATACTTTGACAAGATATTTACCACACCAGCCATACCACCGTTCTTTGAAATGATGGCTACCATTCCTCCGATCATCATCGAAAACAAGATGACCGACACATGATCTGAATCTGTCAGGGCCTCCATCAGGTAAGTGTCGCCAACAGCCAGCAGCCCAGTGAAAATTGATTTGAATGAAAGACCGTAAATAACAAACCCACCAATCCATATTCCCGCAAATAGCGCTATCAAAACTTCTCTAAAAATAAGGGCTAGTACAATGGCAATTAACGGTGGAAGGATAGAAAGCCACATCGGGAACTCCTGAACCCCCAGGGGTGCTTCATCATTCATGCTATACAAGCGGGCGATGGTGTGTGTGCCTAAATTTGCCGTAACCTGCACTAATTTCTTTGCTTCAGGTAAGGTGAATTTTGCATCTCCTTCTGTAAAACTTATCTCCTGCAGTTCGCCATTAATGCGGAGCGGTAATGGGCCGCTATATTTTATCTGATTGCCCAGCGCATCTGTTGTGCTCAGTGCAAAAGCCGTGTCGTTTACAGCCTGTAGTTTAAGCTCTTCAATAGTGTCTTTTCCAGGCATGTTCTGCGCCTTTAAATTAAAGGCAATCAAAAGCAGCAGCAATAGACTAAAAAGTATTTTGGGTAGCTTCATTAATAGCGGATCAGAATTTACAAACCCTTAAGTAAGTAAATATTTCTAACAATCAGAAACTATTCCTGACGTCTGTATTAGCCTCCAATGATATCGGACTCTTTTTTAAAGAAAAAAAGCCTAAAGTCTCTAATAGTAAGATGTCTTATATAGTATTCATTGTATATAGAAGTAATATTATGCAAGCATACTATGTTTAAACATTGTATATGTTTTGTACTAAAACAGCGAGTTTAAAAATCTTAAGTCCTTTAAAAATATATTATTTTAAAAAAAAATTATGACTTTGCTTATAATGATCTATGATATGCATTTAAATTTTAAAAAAATGCAAGTACAATTAAAAATATGATGCAATTGCTATGAAACTATTTGTAAATAAGTTTGACAATATATATCTTCTATATAATTCAAAATAGCGCTCCACTTGCATCAAAACAGGCTTAATAGTAATAAAGATTATAAATATAATACTGCATGAAATAGATAATCCCAAAGAATAATTGGATAATTTATTTGCATGTCTTTTAGTATTTATTAGAAAAGTTAAATTTGTCTGCTCCGAATCACGGCTTCATCGTGTGGTGGCGGAAGAAATAGTTTTGTGTTTTATTAATTTTTAATGAACTGGTTTGGGTCAGTGCCTATGAAAACTTTTACATATTTAAAAATGACCAGATTTGGTTGTTTCACTAGTTTAGTTTTGACTCTGTTATTTCTGCTTCTGCAGCATGCGGATGTGCAGGCACAGAAATATTGGCGTGGAGGAGCAGATAATAGAACTGCCACAGACTGGAATACTGCTGCTAATTGGCAGCCGGCTGAAATTCCAGGCCCAAATGATGATGTATTCATAGGTGATGCAGGGTTTGATGAAAAGAATTATCCTGATATCCCTCCAGGCTCTGTTGTTTCAATAAAATCTCTAACTGTTGGTGTAGAAAAATCCGGCAAATTACTTGTAGGAGCTAGTGATTTTAGTGTCAATGGAAACGTTACTATAGGTGCCTTTGGAGAGTTTGAAAACCATGGATCATCGGCTTACTATAGCGGTAATTTTGTAGTACTAACAAAGGAGGTCTCAAGTGGGGTTTATAAAAATGGAGTTTATAAAGAAACAGGCTATTCTTCTAATCCAGGATATGCATGGGGTAACTCAACTAGTAAAATTTGGCCATACACAGAGTTCATTGGTACAGGTAAAACTATACTGTTCCCTTCATCCTCAATGGGTTTTAGTTACCTTAAAATAAGTGGATCTGTAAAAATGTTAAGCGGCATGTCGCTTATAAAAGTAAATAGAGTTAGAAAGCATAAGTCAAAACCTGATGAAATAATCGCCAGTGAAAATCCGAAAATGTATGTATCCGGAACTTTTGATCCGATGGGGTATAAAGTTGCTTTTGATGGTACTCCTACTTTTGTTGTAGAGCAAACAGGTACTATATATGTTAAGGCAGTAAATTACAAAGAGAATTATGCTTACTCAAGTACAGGAAATGCTATATTCCCTATTATGGATCCCTTGGGTACAGTTAGTTACAACAGGTCAACTGCTGATTCGTTCTCATCTGGAGATCAGAATGTACTTTCTTCTCAGCAATATGGAGTTCTAAGTATAAGTGGAACAGGAGTAAAAACGTTAGAAGCCCCGGTAGGAAGTCCGGTTGTGCAAACGTCCATTGTGTCTAACTTATTAGTAGAATCGGGAACTTTAGATATTATTGGATATACCTTAAATAGGACCAGTATAGGCGGAACAATGAGTGTCTCCTACGATGCAACATTGAAGTTGAGCGGTATATCTAATTTCCCCGCAAACTTTAGCACAGTAGACTTAAAAACTACCAGTACCACCATATATTATGGCGCTGCTCAAAATGTGCAGCATGTACCAAAAGGCTATGGAAATCTGCACTTGATTGGTTCTGGGGCCAAAACAATGCCTAATACTGCTGGAGCAACTATGGTAATTGCAGGGAATTTATTAGGAGAAGGAAGTGCTTCCTTTACAGCTACAGCAGATATGGCTATAGCGGGCAATGTTACTTTAGGAAATACGAGTGGCACAAGTACTGCTTCTTTTGATGGTAGTAGTTTTACACATACTGTTGGTGGTGACTGGACGAATAACGCAGACTTTACCGGGAATACAAGTACGGTTAGATTAATAGGTACAGGAAAGGTGATTTCCAGAACAGCGAACGTAACTGCGGCTTTAAAAAATGAATTCAATAACCTGGAAGTAGCTGGTTTAGGGACAGCTATTACAATCCCTGGCACTCAAACATTGGTTATAAAAGGTAATTTAAGTACAACTGGCGCGGGTACCCTAACGCAAAGCACAGGCAGCCTGACAATGGAAGGCGCGGCTAAAACGATAAGTGGAAATAGTATTGTATTGAATGATTTTATAGCTAATGGCAGTACAACTACTACGACATCTTTTACTGTTAAAGGTAACTTCACTGTTAATAGTGGTAAGTCGTTTGTTGCAACAGGCGGAACAATTACAATGGCAGGGGATGGAAGTAAGAACATAATCAACAGTGCTACTTCAATTGCTAACCTTACTTTCTATGGGCTGCGAATTGATGCCAAAACACTTACCAGTTCCTCGTTCTATGTAGATTCTGATTTAAGTGGGAATAATCTTACAGCTGCTACGGCTGGCACTGTCGAGTTTAGAGGTGCTACTGCAACATTTGCGGGTACACACAACTTGTTTAAGGTAGTAGTATCTGGTACAGACAGACGAATGGTGACAAACTCAAATATGGGAGTTGCCAGTACACTTACTGTATCAGGAAATCTTAATGTAACAGCTAACATACCTAATACAGTAACCTATAATGGTACAATAGCTCAAACAGTTGCTCCTATAACCTATCACCATCTGGTATTTGATAAAACTGGAGCTAAGAAGGCAGATAATGCCCTCACTGTAAATGGGAATTTAGAAATAAAAGGCGGATCGAATTTTAATGCAGGAGATGTAGCTTACACGCATAATATCTATGGAAATTGGATAGACGCTGGAACTTTTACTGCAGGAACAGGTACTATAGTGTTCGCCGGAAATTCAAACACTACTATAACAGGTGCGACTACTTTTAATGATTTAAAGATATTGAAAGACAACGTGTCAAATTTTGTCTCTCTAAATGGGTCTGATATAACAACCAATAATATCTATTTAACAACAGGTTTTCTTAAAACAGGAGCAACTAATAGGGTAATAGTTTTGATTGATCGCTATGATACCGGCTGGGTAGAAGGTACAATAACAAGGCGATTGTCTAGTTTTAATGCTGGGACCTCCTATTTATTTAATGGACCATATGTAGCTATCAAATTTGGAACAGTATCCAGTACTGTAACAGAAATCTCTGTTACTTCTAATCCTGCAGTTGTAAATTTCCCTGGCTCAATACCAGTAAATAGACTATATAAAGTAGTAACGAATGGTAGCTATTCAAAGGCTCAAATACAGCTTCAATATGAAGACTCTGAGCTAAATGGTAATAAAGAAGGAGGTAGTGCAGAATTTGGAGATGAGGATGGATTAAAAATTTCGTACTCTGACAACGACAATGCTGGCTGGTCCCAAGGAAGGAAAAATGGTAATAACTATACTAGTAACTGGGTATCAGATAATGGGATTGATGCTGCAAGACCTGAAGGCTATACCGATTTGAACAAATTTTGGGTTATTTCAGACAAACCAACTAGATTTTCATGGGATGGTGATGTAAACAAAAATTGGGAACAAGGAGGAAATTGGTTGAGATATAATGAAAGCCAAGTTTGGGAAAGAACACTGCTTGTGCCATCACCCTCTGATATTGCTGAACTTGGTAGAGAAGTACCTAAAAACCAGCCTCACATTAATTCTGAAATATATGTCAAAGGTGTACAGTTCTTTCCTAATAATAAAATAGTATTGTCATTTGATTCAACCTCTATTGTGACTTCCCTACCGGCCCTAAACGTAAGAGGAAATATAGTGGCATTGGAGACTGGAAGTATAGAACATGTTATAAAGACAGCAAATCGGAAGTTAGAAACAAATAGTAGTCTTATATTAGATAATATAAACCATAGAATACATATTCGTAAAACTAGTAACAATATAATAGTCACTGGTAACGTGGTCCAAAGTGGTGCTAGCATTAATATAGGTTCTGGATTCCTTAAGATAAAAGGAGATTACAGCTATACTAGTGGTGCTTTCACTACTGCAGCTGCGGCTGGTACTGTAGTATACGAAGGTGGTAATGCACAGACAGTAGCAAATGTTCCTTATTACCATTTGAACATAAATAAATCTGGTGGTGTGGCACAGTATAGTACATCTGGTAGTCCTGTAGTAAAGGGTAATCTTACTGTAACAGCAGGTACAATGTTGCTTCAGGGATTTAATGCTCTTACTGTAAATGGTAATATCATTATAAATGTAGACGGGGTTCTAAATGCGAACACAGCTAACATTAATGCTAAAGGTGACTGGACAAGAGCAACTACTGGCAAATTTATTCCAGGAACTGGTACAGTTAGTTTTATTGGAACAGGAGCTCAAAACCTTACCGGTTCAGTATTCAATAATTTAGTCATAAATAACGGTCCTACAGGGTATGCGAAAGTAATAACATCAGATGCTACTATAAATGGTGATTTAACTATTACTAGCGGTAAATTACTATTGAGCGAAGCAATCAAAGCAAACAGGAGTGCAGCAGGTGGAGTATTCGAAGTTGCAGCAGGAGCTTCATTAGAGTTAAAAGGAGCAGATAATTTTCCATCCAATTTTAATACAAATACTTTAGCTAGTACAAGTAAAGTATTATACTCTGGGACAATAGCCCAGAAAGTTAGGCCAATAGTTTATGGAAAACTTGCTTTGTTGCAAGGTCAAGCTTACCCAAAGACTTTAGATGGAGCATCTTCTGTTCTTGATAGTTTAATTCTGAAAGCTGATGCAACATTTAATGTAAATAACCAGACATTAACATTGCATGGTCATTTCGTTAATGATGGTATTTTCTTACCAGGTTTTTATGATCCGGCAGTGTCGCCCACAGGAACTCTAATACTTGCTAGGCCATTAGTACTGACAGGTACAAGAAAGAATATAACAGGTAAAACGTTAACAGTAAACAACATGATTATAAGTGTTGCTGCAATGTATAACTTCAGTGCAGAGAAATTAGTGATTAACGGTAGTATAGATATTACAGGCAACGGAGATGTTTATGCTAAACCTGATGAACCGAATCCTAAAGATAGAGGATTTATACAAGCAAATATCTTTTCTAATGGATTCTTCGAGACCTCAGTTGATGTTGAGATAGCGGGTGATTTCAAAAATTCAGGAATGTTGTTTAGTAATGGGAAAGCTAAATTCTTAGGAGGCCGTAAACAAACTATTCAGTTATTAGCTCCCATAATTCCATATAATGAAAAAGCTCCAACAGTAGAATTTGCAGGAGATATTTCACCAATATTAAACTCAACAAGGTCACCAGAGTTTGCGGATGTTATCATTAGTAATACTGCAGGTGTTACCGCTAGTGTTGGTTGGGGAGTAGCAGGTATTTTCACGATTACGCCTAATGCGAAATTCTTTGCAGGATCATATACCCACAAATTATATTCGGCTTTTTTAAATTATGGAATCTTTGAAAGTTCAGGAGTTTTAGACTTTTCTACACCTTATCCTTTTGCAGATGCTCCTGCTGGTCATCCTTTCAAGTTTGGAAGCTTTACAAGTACAGGAACATTAAAATTTGGAGGGACCGGCCAAATTCTATTGTCTGGAAGTGTTTCTCCAACGCTGAATAACTTGATTATATCTAACAGTAAAGGTATAACAACAACAACATTAAGTCCTGACTACATTTTAGCGATAAAAGACTGGAAGTTAAATGGGAGCTTAATAATTGAGAGTACAGGGAAGTTAAATGCAATACCAGAGGTGGCTAGTAAAGGTTTGATTGGAACAAACTTTTTTATAAAGGGTGACATCACTAATCAAGGGTACATCATTAGTGTGAACCCCGATCCATTAAATCCTGTTCCATTTGGAATTGGAGCAAACTTTACGATAGAAGGGTCTAACTCTAGCATAAGTGGTTCAGGTACTACAATGCTAGGAAACCTTACAGTCGCACCATTAGCAAAATTAACTATCAATAAACCAATAAATATTTATAGTAGTTTAACACATAATGGGCTGGACTTTAATTCAGCAAACTCACTTATAACTTTCATTGGTGCAGGTCCTTCTAGTATAATTTCAGGTGTAGAACCAGTTACTCCACTTAGCTTAGGAAGGCTGCAAGTATTTAAAGACACACAGCCAATGTTTGTGAATCTGGAGACAGATATCGATAAAGTATTAAGTGTAACAGTAGCAAAGGGAACACTTGATCTTAAAAATAAAAGTATAGTTGCTTATCCAGATGTTGAAGAAACTACAACTGATGAATTTGGTAATCCAGTAACAGTTTTCAAGCCAGTAGAAACTATTCTAACAGTAGTCGATGGTGCTACAGTAAAAGTTGGAGGGGATAAAACTTTACCAGATGTAGATGTAACAACACTGACTCCAGCTAGTAATGTAATCTATTATGGTGGCAAGCAGGAAGTCAAGAATGTTCAATATGGCAACTTAAGGCTAGAGAATACATTAGGTTTAGATAAACAAAAGACCTTCTTGCCTGCTGAAGGAACTACTAAAATTGCCGGTAGTTTTGTATTAGACAAGACACCAGAAAAAGTTGTAACCAGATCAAGGGTAACAGCCCCAGCAACAATAGAATATAATGGAGGTGATCAGCAGATAGCCGGTATAGATTACAATAATTTATCACTTACAACTGGCGGAGCAAAAACATTGAATGATATTGTTGGAGTAGCAGATGCTTTTACTAATACTGGAGCTGCAACTGTAGATGCAGTAACAAACGCTACAACAGTTAATTACAATGGTACTGTGGCACAGGATGTTTTGCCTCTAAATTATCATCACCTGCAGTTTAATAACACTGGTGTTAAGACATTACTAGCAGGTGAAACGGGCATAGCCGGAGACTTTACAGTTACAACACCATCTACGAACTTAGCTATTAACGCTACTACTGTTAATTTTAATGGTGACAGGGCTCAAAAAGTAGCAGCTGTAGATTATGATAATCTACGCTTTTCTGTGAAGGGCAAGAAGACAATAACTGGAACAGGTGCTACAGTAAACGTAAAAAACAGTCTGCTTCTTTCGACAGGTTCAGTTTCACCGTTGGCTGATAATGTGATAGAAGTAATAACTGGATCAAACAAGATTGTTCTAAATCAGGCAAGTGGTACAATTAGTGAAGGCGAGAATGCTTATGTAACTGGCTTCGTTGAAACCCAACGTACCATGACAACAGCGCTAGAAAACTTTGGGGGCTTAGGTATAGAAATTACTCCGACGCTGGCGCCAGGGCTGGTAACCATTGTTCGGGAAACAGGTCGTGCTGTCGGTCCATCAAATAACAGCATTTTGCGGAACTACTCCTTTGTAGTCGCAGATGTAAACAGCAAGTTAGATGCTAGGGTTACTTTCCATTATTTTACCCATGAATTGAATACTCTTACTGAAAGTACATTACAGCTTTTCAACTCGCTGGATGGTGTAAAGTGGTACTCGCACCCTAACTCTATTCCTAATGAAACCAGCAACGACTTAATAGCCACGGGAGTGCCTACTTTAAGACGCATGACCTTAGCAAGTACAAATACCCCGTTACCAGTAGAGCTTATTTACTTTAAGGCAGAGAAAAATGGAAGTGAAGCGCTCTTAACATGGGAGACTGCTACGGAAGAGGATAACAAAGGCTTTGGGATTGAGGTTTCTGAGGATGGATTTAGCTACAGAGAGATTGGTTTTGTAAGCCAGGGTACCGGTACTACCCGCGCAGCTATTAAATATACTTTCAAGGATATAGAGCAAGGTAAAAATGGCATGCGATACTATCGCCTGAGACAGCAGGACTTTGATGGCAAGGTAACATATTATGGTCCACGCACACTTGCCTTTGAAATAGTAAAAGAAGTGGCAGTGTATGCTTACCCTAACCCGTTCCAGAGCAACTTAACTGTAAACGTAAGTGCTGTTGTGCCAGGGCAGGCATTGGTTGAGGTCTACAATGTTACCGGGCAGAAGTTGGTATCTCAGTCTTACCAGGTGAAGGCCGGTGTTACTTCGTTGCCGCTGAGCGTTGAAAAGTCTATTGCACAGTCAGGAATATATTTTGTTACTGTAGAAATAAACGGTCAAAAGCATCGACTGAAAGTGGTAAGAAAATAACCAAAACAAAAAAAGGCAGCTGATTAACAGCTGCCTTTTTTTATGCCAATGAGTCGTCCTAGAATAAGTTGACACTATTTAGACTTATGCAAGGAAAAGAAGAAACAGGTTGCAGCAGACGCAGCAGTCGTGATTATCCGCTAGGCTTTAAACTGGCTGTTGTCAGGCAGGTTGAAGAAGGCGAGCTAACCTACAAGCAGGCCCAGCGCCATTACGGGATCCAGGGGCGCTCCACGGTTTTAGTGTGGCTTCGGAAACACGGCCGGTTGGATTGGCGTTATCCCGGTATACACACACGTATGAAAGAAGCCGAAACACCCGCCCAAAAGATCAAGCGCCTGGAGCGCGAACTCTCTGATGAACGTCTCCGCAGGCAGGTTCTCGAGAAGATGGTAGAGGACATTGACCAGCAGCTTGGCACTGGTTTTTCAAAAAAGCCCTTACCCGGACAATGTGGTTCTTCCAGAAAGAGAAAAGCGTGAGCCTGTCGCGTCTCTCTTCTTTGTTCGGGTGCAGCAGGCAATCGCTCTACCAGCTGAGGGCGCGGCAAACCAGGCGCGCAGCACAACTGGCCCCTGTCAGGGAACTGGTGCAGGAGGTGCGCCGGCAGCTGCCCCGGGTGGGTGCCCGTAAGCTCCACTACCTGCTCTCGGCACAGTTGCAGGAGCAAGGCGTCAAGCTGGGCCGTGACGGGCTGTTTGCTTATCTGCGCACAGAGCACCTGCTTATCGCCCCCCGCCGCAGCTACACCAAAACCACCCACTCCAAACACTGGCTCAGGAAATACCCCAATCTGGTGAAAGAACTGGCCGTAGAGCGGGCAGAGCAGGTGTTTGTCTCTGACATCACGTATGTCAAAAGCCGGCAGCGCACCCATTACCTCTCGCTGGTCACCGATGCCTTCAGCCGCCGCATCATGGGCTATGCCCTGAGCGACGACCTGAGCGCCGAGAGTGTGGGCAAGGCCCTGAAGATGGCTGTGAAGGAACGCAAGACGACTTTGCCGCTCATCCACCACTCGGACCGCGGGCTGCAGTACTGCTCGCAGCACTACCAGCGCATCCTGCAAAAGCACAGTATCCAGCCTTCCATGACCGATGGGTATGACTGCTACCAGAATGCATTGGCTGAACGCATGAACGGCATACTCAAAGAGGAGTTCCTGATTTACCCCTGTAATACCAGACAGGAACTGGATGTGCTCGTAAAACAGGCAGTGGAAAGCTACAACACCCGAAGGCCTCACCTGAGCCTGAGGATGCTGACACCACAGCAGGTACATGAAAAAACCTGTGAGCCAAGGCCCACAGGTTCTGTAAAATCATCGTAAAACCTGTCAACTTATTTTAGGACGGGTCACAATACGTGTTTTATTATTTAGCCCGATTCACAATAAAAACGCCTGCCATTATCACTAACATCCCCAGGTAGTGCCACAGTTGAATTGTTTCTCCATCCAAAACGCCCCACATGAGTGCTACAATTGGAATAAGATAAGTAGTAGAACTGGCAAACAGCGTTGTGGAAATGTGGATGAGCTTGTTGAAAAGCACAAGTGCAATGGCGGTGCTGAACACGGCAAGTATAGCGATATACATTAATGCCTCCCAGGCGCCGGGAACATGCTGCAGCTTATAAAAGAAACTAGTTGTAAGGAGGTAAGCCAGTGAAACCGGGCCAACCGTTAAAAGCGCCAGGCCAGAGATAACATAAGGTTTTAGGTCGTGGAGCTTGTGCTTGATAATGTTAACACTGCCGCCGTAACAAATAGTAGCCACTACGATGTAAAGGCCATAATACTTGTTGTCAAGGTCGGTGCTTCCGTTGCCTGAGAAAATAAGTATAACCGTTCCTGCTATGCCTATAACAATGCCAAGCATGCGCATCCAGGTAATTGACTGCCTGAAGAACATGGCACCTACCAATAAGGTGAATAAAGCTGTCAGGGAGTTGAGCACACCTGCCAGTCCACTGGCCAGGCGTGTTTCGGCATAAGCAAATAAAAATGCTGGTAACAGGTTGCCAAGTACGCCGCTGCCAACTAAATATTTCCACCGGCCCCGCTCTACCTTACGCACATGTTGCAGAGCAAAAGGTAATAGGGTCGCACAGGCAATCACCATACGTAGTGCTCCCAGTTCACCTGAAGAGTAGACTACCAGGCCCTTCTTCATAAGAATAAAGGATGTGCCCCAGATCAGGGTCAGAATAATAATTAAGAGCCAGGATAATGCATTATTGGTCTTTTCAGGGGCGGGAGCAGTAGCGGTTTTAATAAGAGTAGGTTTAAGATTTTTGGAAACTTGAAATCCGAAGTGAGTAAGATAATAAAATTGTTACCACTGCAACCAAGGTACATAAAGTGCCTTGGTTGCAGTGGTATTTCAATAGTTTAAGAAACAACTCCTGCTACCAGCGTAACAAAGCCAGAGTGTTTATCACCAGCAACTTGCTTTTAAGGTTGCTATGCCTCTTCGTAAGCCATTGTTTGTGCGATCTCATCCAGCGTGTCGTATATCTCCTGTATATCCTCGGACTGCACCATGCGCATGCGGAGCGGCTTAAAATGCGGCAGACCACGGAAGTAATTAGTATAGTGACGGCGCATTTCAAAAATGCCCAGTTTATCGCCCTTCCACTCAAGAGAGTGTGTGAAATGTTGGCGACAAACTTCTACGCGTTCTTCCAAAGTAGGACCAGGTAGAATCTCCCCGGTTTTCATATAATGTTTTATCTCATTAAAGATCCACGGATATCCAATGCTGGCGCGCCCGATCATAATGCCATCAACGCCATACTTGTTGCGATACTCCAGTGCCTTCTGCGGCGAGTCAATGTCGCCGTTACCGAAGATAGGGATCTGCATGCGCGGGTTGTTCTTTACCTCGGCAATCAGGCTCCAGTCAGCCTCTCCTTTATACATCTGCACACGTGTACGGCCATGTATACTTAGCGCCTGAATACCGATATCCTGTAGCCTTTCAGCTGTTTCTACAATGTATTTGGTGCTCTCGTCCCAGCCCAGCCTGGTTTTTACTGTAACCGGAAGGTTTGTAGCTTTTACAATTTCTTCGGTCATCTTCACCATCTTGGGTACATCGCGCAGCAGGGCAGCCCCTGCGCCTTTACATGCCACGTTTTTAACAGGGCAACCGTAATTAATGTCAATGAGGTCAGGGCCGGCCTGTGCTGATACAATGGCCGCTTCCCGCATTGACTCAATATCTGATCCGAATATCTGAATACCGATAGGGCGCTCGTAATCAAAAATGTCAAGTTTCTGCACACTTTTGGCGGCATCGCGTATCAAACCTTCAGAGGAAATAAACTCAGTGTACATAAGGTCAGCCCCGTTGGCTTTGCACACTTTACGGAATGGCGGGTCACTCACGTCTTCCATCGGTGCCAGCAGCAGCGGAAACTCACCCAGCTCTATGTTCGCTATCTTTACCAAAGCAAAATTTAAATTTTAGCGTAAATTTACGTCAATTAAACCTAATCTACTCTATGAAAGGTTTCATATCCAAAGATCTACATCCATTTTGGGTGCTGTTGCTGCTGTTAGCTTTTATGACGGCAGGCTATTTTGTGGCGAGTTTTGTGTATAGCTTAATTGTTAACTGGGTCTACGGGATCAGTATTTTTGAGCTGGTTGAGGTAGTCGAAAACCCTGCTGCACACCCGAATGGTGCCAGCGCTATGCTGATGTTTCAGGGGGTTGTTCAGTTCTTCTCCTTTGTTATAGCGCCGCTGTATCTGCTAAAGGCCTTTGGGTACAACTTAGATACCTACCTGAACTGGAAAGTATGGCCAGGCCTGGGGCTGGTGCTGTTAAGTGGCTTGCTGATCATACTTATAATGCCAGCGAACTCACTGGTTATCGACTGGAATGCCAACATGGAACTGCCAGGCTTTCTGGAAGAATTCGGCAAGTGGGCAAGGGCTAAAGAGGATGAACTGGCAGAGCTTACAAAGCTGATCGCAGATTTCAGCACGCTGCCTAAGCTACTGGTAGGGATCATTGTAATTGCTGCCATTCCTGCTATTGGTGAAGAGCTCGTTTTCAGGGGGGTGCTCCAGCGCCAGTTGCATCGCTGGACGGGCAACACACATGTCGCCATCTGGATAGCTGCCATTGTGTTTGCTGCAATACACATGCAGTTCTTTGGTTTTGTGCCAAGGGCTATTTTTGGAGCTCTCTTTGGCTACCTGTATTTTTGGTCAGGCCGGATAAGTGTCCCCATCCTGGCGCACTTTATCAATAACGGATTTACCGTTTTCCTGCTTTACCTGCAGCAAACAGGTAAAATTAATTTCGATGTGGAAAGTACCGATGCAATGCCATGGATAAGTGTGGCGCTTTCGCTAATATTAAGTGTTGGTGTACTGTATTACCTGTACCAGCAATACTCGCCGTTGCCTGTGCGACCCGAAAGCATAGCTGAGGCAAAGGCAGGAATCCGTGAAGAAGAGGAAGACAGAGATTATTAGCCATTGCCGTGCCCAAACCTGTAAAATAAACCCTAACCTACGCCCCACCCGGCACCGATCAAAGCCTTTTACATGAGTAACAAAATATCTACTCTCAGCAACCTTAGTCAGAGAATTATTGTAGGGGTGCTGGGCGCCGCAGTTTTTGTAGGTAGCATCATCTTTGGCGAATGGACCTATTTCCTGCTTTTCCTGGGGCTCACTCTGTTGGGCATTGCAGAATTTTATAAGCTGGTACAAGTGCAGGGAATAATGCCCCACCGCGGCGTGGGCATAACGCTGGGTATTTTGTTCTTTATATCCATGTTCTTAGTAGAGAAAGAACTGATGCCGGAAGAACTGCTCTACCTGTCTGTGCCAGTACTCTTCCTGATATTCATTCTGGAGCTATACAGAAAGCAGCCTCACCCATTTACGAATATTGCTTTTACTTTTTTGGGCGTGGCTTATGTGGCCGGACCTTTCGGATTGCTGCACACGCTGGGCTACCTGAACGGCGAATACAGCTGGCAACCTATACTAGGCCTGATGTTGTTGATCTGGGCCTCTGATACCGGGGCCTATATTTTTGGGAAGAATTTCGGCAAGCACAAACTATTTGAGCGAATATCACCGGGTAAAACCTGGGAGGGATGGGCTGGCGGTACGCTTCTGGCTGTAATTGTAGGGTATGCAATGTCCTTTTTCTTTTCAGACCTGGAGCTTTACCAGTGGGTTGGAGTGGCCATAATTGTAGCAGTATTTGGTGTGCTAGGCGATTTAACCGAGTCGCTGCTTAAGCGTAGCCTGGGTGTAAAAGACTCGGGCACCTTGCTTCCCGGGCATGGCGGCTTGCTTGATCGCTTTGATAGCCTTTTGATGGCAATACCATTTGTAGTAGCTTTTCTAAAGATCTTCTAGAAAAATTTTGATTGTCCCCTTAGGAGGTTGCAAGTATAATTCTCAACTTTACCGCCTGAATAATTAATCACTCACCGCTTAATTTTATAGTAGATGATGTTATACAAAGAGCCTGCACCGATAAAGGACAGAGAAAACCCTTTCGAATCGATGATGTCGCGCTTCAATATTGCTGCTGAGGTGCTGGGACTGGATGAGGAAACATACAATGTCCTGAAGTCTCCTGCTCGCCAGGTGATCGTAAACGTTCCGGTTACGATGGATGATGGCAAAGTGCGTGTGTTTGAGGGATACCGTGTAGTACACTCTACTATACTGGGTCCGTCAAAAGGTGGTATCCGGTATGCGCCGGATGTATTTCTGGATGAAGTAAAGGCCCTTGCTGCCTGGATGACCTGGAAATGCGCCGTGGTAGATATTCCTTATGGTGGGGCAAAAGGTGGTATCATCTGCGATCCATACTCTATGTCTGCCGGCGAGATCGAGCGTTTAACAAGAGCTTATACAGCTTCTCTGGTAGATCTTTTTGGTCCTGACCAGGATATTCCTGCGCCAGACATGGGTACAGGTCCGCGTGAGATGGCCTGGTTGATGGACGAATACTCTAAAACAAAAAATTCAACGGTACACGCAGTAGTAACCGGTAAGCCGCTTGTGCTTGGTGGTTCTCTGGGCCGTGTAGAGGCTACTGGCCGTGGGGTAATGGTATCGGCTATGGCTGCTATGGAAAAGCTGGGCATGGACCCAACTAAGTCCACTGCTGTTGTACAGGGTTTCGGTAACGTAGGCTCCTGGGCAGCTAAACTAATGGCAGAACGCGGTGTAAAAATATTAGGTATCAGCGATGTAAGCGGCGCATATTGGAATGATAACGGTATCGACATCGAAGGCGCCATTGAGTATAAGAATGCGCACAACGGCCGACTGGAAGGGTATAAAGGTGCCGAGCAGATGGATCCGGATGAGTTGCTGACTGCCAAGGTGGATGTATTAGTACCTGCTGCTGTTGAAGATGTGATCACGATCAAGAATGTTGATAAAATTCAGGCCCGCCTGATAGTGGAGGGTGCTAACGGACCAACTTCTTACAAAGCAGATAATATCATCAACGAAAAAGGGATTATGGTTGTACCGGATATCCTGGCAAACTCTGGTGGAGTAACCGTATCTTATTTTGAGTGGGTACAAAACCGTATGGGCTTTAAGTGGACCCTGGACCGCGTTAATGAGCGTGCAGAGCGTATCATGAACGAATCATTTGAGCGTGTTTATGCCGCATCGCAGAAGTATAATGTGCCAATGCGTATCGCTGCTTATATAGTGGCTATTGATAAAGTAGCCATGACGTACAAATACCGCGGAGGCTTCTAAGAGAAGTTTTTTGTAAGAATAAGCAAAACTTTATATAATTTTGACACAGGATAATAGCTCATCCACGTAACTGGATGAGCTATTATAAGTTATATAAGTACCCGCGGCAAACATAGCAAAAATGAAAATTCATAAAGAAGGACGAAGAATTCTATTTTTTACATTACTGATATTATTGGTGTTGAACCTGTTACTTTACCAATTCAACGCTGAAAACAATACCTTTAACAGAATCTTCTCTGGTGTTTCCGTAGTACTTTTTCTGCTGATCCTTCAGTTTTTCCGAAGCCCTTACCGTAACCTTTTATTACACGAAGATTTACTTGTGGCACCTGCCGATGGTAAAGTAGTGGTGATCGAAGAGGTGGAAGAGCCGGAATATTTCAAGGATAAGCGCAAGCAGATCTCCATTTTTATGTCACCGATCAACGTGCACATTACACGTAACCCGGTGTCTGGTATCGTTAAGTATTTTAAGTATCATCCAGGCAACTATTTTGTGGCCTGGCACCCAAAGTCAAGCACGCAAAACGAGCGTACAACAGTGGTAGTAGAGTCTACTGGCGGGCCGGAAGTATTGTTCAGACAGATTGCCGGAGCCATGGCACGCCGCATTGTGTGGTATGTAAATACCGGTGATGAAGTAAGCCAGGGCGAAGAATTTGGCTTCATCAAATTTGGCTCAAGGGTAGATATTTTCGTGCCGCTTGATACAGAAATAAAAGTAGAGCTGGGTCAGAAAACAAAAGGTGGACAGACAGTAATAGCGCAGCTTAAAACAGAAGCCCCTACATTCTTTGGATAAGACTCTTTTGAGATATATGCTCTAAGAATTGAAGTATAAATCAAAAAAAGAAAGCCGCTGCAAGTATAACCTGCAGCGGCCTTCTTTTTTATAAAACAGGATTTAAAAGCCCGGCTATTCCGTCCGAATATTCTGCCGTAAGTTTAGCCAAGGCGTAACTTTTGGCTGTACATGATGCCAGTTTGCAACTGGCTTTCGGCGCGACGCGAATAGAAAAGTACACTTTACAAGATGTATACTTTATCGCTTGTTGTCGAAGTATAAAGTATAGCTTCGGCTAACACAATGTTGCTTTTGCAAAGCAAAGCAGTTACAAACTGCAGCCATACTTAGCCACAAGTTGCGCAAAAGCTAAACTTGCGGCAGGAATACTTAGCTACTAACAATTGCTTAACAATACTAATACCAGCTCTCTACCAGTTTCATTAACTGCTCCAGGTACTTCTGGTCTATTTCATCAAAATCGTTAAGCTTATCACTGTCTACATCAAGCACCAGCTTTACTTCTCCATCTTTAATGGCTGGTAAAACGATCTCAGATTTGGAGTCGCTGCTGCAGGCGATGTGCCCCGGAAAAGCTTCCACATCCGGAACCAGGATTGTTTCCTGGCGGGTGTAGCAGGCACCACAAACACCTTTGTGGTAAGGTATGCGCGTACAGGCTACTGGTCCCTGAAAAGGACCCAGAACCAACTGTCCCTCCTTATTAAAGTATACACCTACCCAAAAGAAGCCTAAACCTTGCTTAAGGGCAGCCACCATGTTAGAAATATTAGCGATAAGGTCTGTCTCGCCGGTTACCAATGCTTCTATCTGCGGAAGCAGCGCTTTATATTTTTCCTCTTTACTGAGGGCTTGGTCTACTAATAGAGATTCGGCCATGATTTGATTTTGATTTAGTGAATATGTGAATGACTGAATTGAAAAAGTGATGGTAATGTTTCTGTTTGGAAATTATGAACGACTGCAACCCGATTATAAGTTCAGGTAATGCAACAGCTTATCAGGTCCTAAAGTTTGTACTTCGGCGAACCTGCCGAAGGTCATATGGGGAGCTTTAATGCCGTTGCCCAAAGTTTTATGTATGCTTTTGAACACTATTGCTTCATCCCACAGGTTAGCCTGCAGCAGGCTTTCCAGTAAAAAGGTGCCGCCTTCTACCATTACTGACTGAACGTTGCGCTGATGCAGGTCCTGCATGATCTGCGGAAGCATCAGTTCCTCTTCCTGCAGTTTAACAAAGTATAAATTCTCCTGCTCTTCCTGTTTCTTATAATTATAAATTACCGTCGGCTGGCTCTTATCAAACAAGTGCAGTTTCTCAGGCAGCAGCAGTTGCTTGTCAATTACAAGGCGTAGCGGGTTTTTGCCACCCCATAGGCGTGTGTTAAGGCGCGGGTTATCATATAGAGCTGTGCGACTGCCCACCATGATTGCCTGCTCCTCAGAGCGCCATTTATGTACCAGGCGCTGTGCCAGTTTCCCGCTAATCTGTTGCTGCTGGTAATTTGCAGCGGCAATAAAACCATCGGCTGTTTCGGCCCACTTAAGAAGTATAAAAGGGCGCTTTTTGCTATGGAAGGTGAAGAAGCGTTTGTTTAGCTCCAGCCCCTCATCTTCCAGCACACCTACTTTTACCTGGGCTCCGGAATCAAATAGCTTTTTAATGCCCCTGCCTGCCACCAACGGATTTGGGTCAGTATTACAAATAACTACATCTTTCACGCCGTTGCTGATCAGGAGGTCGGCGCAAGGCGGTGTTTTACCAAAGTGCGAGCAAGGTTCAAGCGTTACATATACCCGGCTTTCAGGCAGCAGACTTTTGTCTTCTACGGCGGCAATGGCATTCACTTCTGCATGAGGGCCACCGTATTGTTTATGCCAGCCTTCTCCAATTATCTGCCCTTCGTGCACTACCACACAGCCTACCATTGGGTTAGGGCTTACAAAGCCGCTCCCCAAACGGGCAAGTTCCAGAGCGCGCTGCATGTATAGTTCGTCGGCCATAGTTATAGATAGCAGGTTTAAGGTTAGCGTATCAGGAGAAAAGAGAGCTGGCGGTGCCTGTTCCTGGTCTTAACTCGTACCTCTAAATTAAAGACTTGTAACACTAAAAAAGTTATTTTTGCAAAGATACCTATAATCTAAATGAAAGTATAGCCGTGGCCACAATCCAGGAATTGCAGTTTTTTATCCGTGAAAATATTAACCAGGCTTACCCGGAACCTGAAGCCGGTGCAATTGCACAACTGGTGCTGGAGCATGTGCTTCATAAGTCGCGGGTGCAGCTGAGCTTGCAGCAGCAGGAGACGGTAACACAAGCGCAGGAAGAGGAGGTGAAGCAAGCTGTTCTGCGGTTGCAGCAGCAGGAACCGGTGCAATATGTACTGGGAGTTGCGCACTTTTACGGACTTGAACTGCAGGTGGATGAGCGGGTGCTGATCCCAAGGCCTGAAACAGAGGAGCTGGTAGACAGGGTGATAAAGCAACACAAAAACAGAGAGCACCTGCGCATACTTGATATTTGTACAGGCAGCGGCTGCATTCCTTTAGCCCTGGCAGCTAACCTGAACACCGATAGCGTGGTGGGGTTGGAGGTATCAACAGGTGCCCTGGAAGTGGCGCGGGCAAATACTGCAAAACTAAACCTGCCTGTAGAGTGGCTGGAGCACGACGTATTTAAGCCAATACCAGGTATAGCACCAGAATCGTTAGACATCATTACAAGCAACCCGCCCTATGTCCGGGAAGATGAGAAAAAACAGATGCGCGAAAATGTGCTGCAGTTTGAGCCTCATCTTGCGCTTTTTGTTCCCAACGCTGACCCGCTGAAGTATTACAAACGAATTGCCGCCATTGGATTGGAGCTGTTGAAAAAAGGTGGTAAGTTATACTTTGAAATAAACGAACAATATGGTGCACAGGTAGCAAAACTACTGTTAGAGCACGGGTATAGTAGGGCAGAAGTGGTCCAGGATCTTTTCGGGAAGGACAGAATGGTGGAAGCCGTTAAATAACACACGACAGCCGGTAGTAACGAATTTATTATATCCTGACTTACTTATACTATAAACTTGTACCTTTGTAACAACACTTTTGCTGCCTATGGACTACTTTGCACATAATACTGCTGTGATCGATGAGGGTGCCAGAATTGGCAAGGGTACTAAAATATGGCATTTTGCACATATTATGAGCGGCTGTATTATTGGCGATGAATGCAATATCGGGCAGAATGTGGTGGTGTCGCCGGAGGTGGTGTTAGGTAGAAATGTGAAGGTACAGAATAATGTGTCGATCTATACTGGCGTTACCTGTGAAGATGACGTGTTCCTGGGGCCATCCATGGTTTTTACCAACGTAATAAACCCGCGCAGTTTTGTGAACCGGAAAACGGAGTTTAAAGCTACCCCGGTTCGTAAAGGTGCAAGTATAGGTGCTAACGCCACCATCATTTGTGGAGTTGAGATAGGAGCCTTCGCCATGATTGGCGCAGGTGCTTTGGTTACGAAAAGTGTACCTGCTTTTGCGCTAGTTTATGGTGTTCCGGGAGTGCAACATGGCTGGGTAAGCCGCTACGGGCATAAACTAGCATTTAATAGCGCGAGTGAGGCTATCTGCCCTGAAACAGGTGAAGTATACTTACTACGGAACGGGCAGTGCGAACTGAAAGCAGAAGACAAACAAAAGAAATAGATTAACAGGTAAATAAACCCTAAGAAATTGTCTAAAGGAAAAATCTTAGTAACAGGTGGAGCCGGCTACATTGGCTCACATACAGTTGTTGAGCTGGTAGAGGCAGGCTTCGAGCCCATTATCATCGATAACTTCTCAAATTCAAAAGAAAGTGCCCTGGAGGGGATCAAGGCTATACTCCATAAAAGTATAATTTGCCATACCATAGATTGTACCGATGCTGCTGCACTCAGAAAAGTTTTTGAGCAGGAGCAGGATATACAGGGCGTAATTCATTTTGCGGCTTATAAAGCAGTGGGGGAGTCAGTGGAAGAGCCGCTGAAGTACTACCACAACAATGTGGGTTCACTGGTAACGCTGTTGCAGGTAATGGCTGAATTTAAGGTGTTTAACCTGGTGTTCTCATCTTCCTGTACCGTCTATGGTATACCGGAGAAGCTACCTGTAACAGAGCAGACGCCGGTGCAGAAAGCAAACTCACCTTACGGCAACACTAAAAAAATATGCGAAGAGATTCTTACGGATCTGGCCAGCAGTGGCAACAGCAACATAAAAAGTATAGCGCTACGTTACTTTAACCCAATTGGCGCACATCCATCGGCAAAGATCGGAGAGCTTCCACTGGGAGTGCCAAATAACCTGGTACCTTTCATTACGCAAACAGCCGCTGGCATCCGTGAGCAGATCACTGTTTTCGGGAATGACTACGACACGCCGGACGGTACCTGTATCCGTGATTACGTGCATGTAGTAGACTTAGCAAAAGCCCACGTGGTTGCTGTAGAAAGGCTACTGCAAAATAAAGCGGAAAGTATAGAATTCTACAACGTGGGCACCGGAACAGGTAATACGGTTTTAGAGGCGATACATGCCTTTGAGCATGCCACAGGGCAGAAGCTTAACTATAAGATAGGGCCGCGCCGTGCAGGGGATGTGCCTAAAATTTATGCCGATGTAACCAAGGCTACAGAAGTACTAGGCTTTAAAACAACCAGCACCCTGGAAGAAGCCATGCAAAGCGCCTGGGACTGGCAATTATCACTACAAGACAATACAGCAAAAGTATAAACATGAAAATATTAATTACGGGCGGAGCTGGTTTTATCGGCTCGCATGTGGTGCGGCTGTTCGTCAACAAGTACCCGAGCTACCAGATCTACAACCTCGACAAGCTGACCTACGCCGGTAACCTGGCTAACCTGACAGACATTGAGGACAAGGAGAATTATACCTTCCTGAAAGGCGACATTGTGGATGCAGATTACCTGGAAGAGATCTTCACTGCCTACGGCTTCGATGCGGTGATTCACCTGGCAGCCGAGTCGCACGTGGACCGCTCTATTGCAGACCCGCTGGCCTTCGTGCAAACAAACGTGATCGGTACAGTCAACCTGCTGAATACGGCCAAGAAGCACTGGGCCGACGACATGGGCAAGCACTTGTTCTACCACATCTCCACTGACGAGGTGTACGGTTCGCTGGGCGAGGATGGGCTCTTTACAGAGGAGACGCCGTACGACCCGCGCTCCCCGTACTCGGCCTCCAAGGCCTCGTCTGATCATTTTGTCAGGGCCTGGTACCATACGTACGGGCTGCCTGTGAAAATCTCCAACTGTTCTAATAACTACGGACCAAACCACTTCCCCGAGAAGCTCATCCCGCTGGCTATCCATAACATCAAAAGCGAAAAGCCGGTGCCGGTATATGGCAAGGGAGAAAATGTGCGCGACTGGCTCTACGTGATCGACCACGCCCGCGCCATCGACCTGATCTTCCATGAGGGCAAAGTAGGCGATACCTACAACATTGGCGGCGTGAATGAGTGGAAGAACCTGGACCTGATCGAGCTTTTGTGCGACGTGATGGACGAGAAGCTTGGCCGCGAGCCAGGCCACTCCAGAAAGCTGATCACCTTCGTGAAAGACCGTGCCGGGCACGACCTGCGCTACGCCATCGACTCTAGTAAGCTGATGGACGAGCTGGGCTGGAAACCGTCGGTGACTTTTGAGGAGGGGCTGCGCAAGACCGTGGACTGGTACCTGGCCAATAGCGAGTGGCTGGATAACGTGACCTCTGGCAACTACCAAAGCTATTATACCCAGCAGTACGTGAACCGCTAAGGCGGAATTACGGCAACCGGATTTTAAACTATTAGCCGTGCTCAAAAGCATTGCAGCCACCTGACGGTGATGCACCAGGCACACTAACCTCTATACTAACCCAATGAAGGGAATCATACTAGCCGGCGGTTCCGGCACCCGTTTACACCCGCTGACGCTGGCGGTAAGCAAGCAGCTCATGCCTGTCTACGACAAGCCCATGATCTACTACCCGCTGGCCACGCTCATGCTCTCGGGCATCCGCGAGATCCTGATCATCTCCACACCGCACGATCTGCCTATGTTCGAGCGCCTGTTGGGCGACGGGAGCCAGATTGGCTGCGCATTCAGCTATCAGGTGCAGGAGGTGCCCAACGGGCTGGCGCAGGCCTTTGTGCTCGGGGAAGAGTTTATCGGAAGGGACAAAGTAGCACTTATCCTGGGCGACAACATCTTTTACGGCTCGGGCATGAGCAAGCTGCTGCAGGCTAACAACGACCCGGACGGGGGCGTGGTGTACGCCTACCACGTGCAGGACCCGGAGCGCTACGGGGTGGTGGAGTTTGACGGGAACCGCAGG
The DNA here is from genome assembly GCF_051904785.1 of Pontibacter sp. MBLB2868. Taxonomy (NCBI): domain Bacteria; kingdom Pseudomonadati; phylum Bacteroidota; class Cytophagia; order Cytophagales; family Hymenobacteraceae; genus Pontibacter; species Pontibacter sp. MBLB2868. Next base: position 4,160,235 of record NZ_CP196710.1, read on the forward strand.
GTGATCTCTATTGAGGAGAAGCCCAAGGAGCCTAAGAGCAACTTTGCAGTGCCAGGCCTCTACTACTATGATAACGAGGTAGTGGAGATCGCCAAAGCATTGGAGCCGAGCCCGAGAGGGGAGTACGAGATCACGGACGTGAACCGCGAGTACCTCAGAAGAGGCAAGCTGAAGGTGGGCATTCTGGACCGCGGCACGGCCTGGCTCGACACGGGCACCATCCAGTCGCTGATGCAGGCGGCCACGTTTGTGCAGGTGATCGAGGAGCGGCAGGGGCTCAAGATCGGCTGTATTGAGGAGGTGGCTTACCGCATGGGCTATATCACAGCCGAGCAACTGCAGCGCATAGCAGAGCCTCTCAGAAAGAGCGGCTACGGCGATTATTTATTAAGTATACTCAAGTAAGATACTAAATCGAGTTATATCAGAAAGTCGGGCTAAAATGTTTTGGTCCGGCTTTTTTTTGCTGCTAGCGGATAACAAAGCCCAGCATCAGGCCTGTAAGTATAAGTATAGGGGGCGGTATTCTGGTGAACATCAGCAGGCAGAAAGTAGCTGCCACAATACCGAAGTTAAGTATGGTATTTTCGATAGGGTGATAAAGAAGTATAGCGGCTGCCACCACCATGCCGGAACTGACGGCGCTGATTCCCTCTAATGATGCGCGCACAACTCTGTACTTTTTCAGTTCGTCCCAAAACCTGATCACGAAGAATATTAAGAAAGTGCCTGGCAGAAAAATGCCTACCGTGGCTACAAACGAACCTAACAGTTGTCCGGCTACGCCAAACCTGCGCATAGCCAGGTTTCCTACAAAAGAAGCGAAGGAAAAGGTAGGCCCAGGAAGCGCTTGTACAATGGCATAACCGGAAAGAAATTCTTCACCGGTTAAATAATGCTTAAAGTCTACAAATTCTGCATACAGCAGCGGGATAAGCACTTGTCCGCCACCAAACACAAGGCTGCCGTTACGGTAAAAGTTCTCGAATAACCTGACTGGTAAAGATGAGGTGATACTACCAAGTACGGCAGCTGTGAGCAGTACGCCCACAAAAAGAATAAAATTAGCCCACTGAATCTTCAGCTTTTTATCCTTCTCCAGGGGGTGTTGCTTAAAACGCAGTGCTGTTACAGCGCCACCTGCTATCAGTAGTGCTGGAAATACCCAGGGCGAACTGAAGAAGTAGGCAAGTATAGCTGAGATCACCATTAGTACCACACCGGTTTTGGTGTTCACTACTTTAGAGCTGATCATATAGGCTGCGTAAGCCACAAAACCAACCGCCATGGGCTGAATGATACGCAGGAACTCCAGGGATATACCCTGATCCTGTAAGTATGAAATAGTGAGTGCGGCTATGGCCATTATGGTTGCCGCTGGAGTAATCCAGACAAGCAGGGTAAGATAGGCAAGGTTAGGCCCACCGATCTTGAATCCAATGGCAGTAATAGTTTGCGTAGAAGTTGGCCCGGGTAGTATGGAGCAAAGGGCATTTAATTCAATCAGCTCCTGTTCCGTGAGATAACGGCGTTTGTCGACAAGCAGCTTAAACATTAGAGCAATATGCGCTTGCGGCCCCCCAAAAGCTGTGAGGGCTAGCATCAGTACGTCTTTTAAAAAGATATAGTAGCGCAGACTCATGGCATAAACATAAAAAAAGAGAGACGGCTTTTACGCTACCTCTCTTTTTTATTATTGCTGTATTTACTTATCCTTTTTTCAAACCAAGCTCCACTAGTCGCTCATTCAGGTACTCGCCTGCAGTAGCATCCGGGTAAGCCTTTGGGTTTTGCTCATCTATGCAGCTCTCCAGGCAGGTAAGATCCATTTCGGAACGCGGGTGCATGAAGAACGGAATAGAGAAACGCGAAGTATGCATCAGCTCGCGTGGAGGGTTAACCACACGGTGAATAGTTGACTTCAGTTTGTTGTTTGTTAATCGTGCAAGCATATCGCCTACGTTTACAACCACCTGCTCTGGCAATGCCGTTATCGGAATCCACTGCCCATCGCGGCGAAGCACCTGCAAACCATCCGCACTGGCACCCATTAGCAGGGTTATCAGGTTGATGTCTCCATGCTCTGCGGCACGTACTGCGTCAGCAGGTACGCTATCTGGGTTCTCGATCGGGAAGTAATGGATAGGGCGCAGAATGCTGTTACCATACTTTACTTTCTCATCAAAATAATTCTCATCCAGGCCAAGGTGAATCGCAATGGCGCGTAATACCTCTTTGCCTGCCGCCTCCAGTTTACGGAACGCCTCCAGGGTTACCTCTTTAAACTCAGGCACCTCCGTCGGGAAGATGTTTGCAGGATATTCTTCTTTGATAGGGTCGGTATCCGGAATATCACTCAGCTCCTGGCCAACATGATAAAATTCTTTCAGGTCACCGGTATTAAAGCCTTTTGCTTTTTCTTTTCCTTTACCTACATAGCCACGCTGGCCGGCAAGTTCCGGGTGCTCATACTTCTCTTTTACCTCATCAGGCAGGGCAAAAAACTTTTTAGTAGCAGCATATAGCTTCTCCGTTAGGTCATCGCTCAGGCCGTGGTTACGTAGTGCAATAAAGCCTATGTTCTGGTACGCCTCGCCCAGTTGCTTTACAAATCGAGCTCTTCTTTCCGCATCTCCTGATGTAAAATCAGCTAAGTCCAGGGAAGGAACCTCATCAAACAAAATCTCGCTCATATAGTTCTCGCTGTATACTTTTTAATAATCTGCACGTAGGCTTATTCAGCTACGCAACGCGTGCAATATACAAAGAAAAATAAAATCGCTAAATTAGCTGTATTGCTAACTAAATAATTTTAAAACATGAAAAAAACATACGTATTATTAGCCTCGGCTCTGATGTTCGGTTTTACCGCCTGCGACTCTACCAAACAGACGCAGGAAATGGGAACAGAAACTCCAAGTGAATCAACAAATGCTGAAGGCCCAACACCTGCAGGCGAGGTAATGAGTAAAGATGGAATCCGTGTGTTTGGCTTCGACGACTCGCCAAAGTTTCCTGATGCACAACTAACGCTCGTAAAGCCGGAGGCAGGCGCAAAAGTAGCGGCAGGACCTGTACAGTTTGTTTATGACCTTACCAATTACGAACTAACCAGCATGACGCCTTCTGAGCATGCCGAGCACATGGCTAATTCAGGTCAGGGCCAGCACATTCATAACATTGTGGATAATGAGCCTTATACCGCCCATTACGAAACTGAATTCACGAAAGACCTGCCGGAAGGAGACCATGTGATTCTTTCTTTCCTTTCAAGATCTTACCATGAAAGTCTGAAGCACAAGGGAGCTTATGACCTGCGCATGGTAACGGCCGGTAATCCTACTGAAAAGATGGAATTTAACATGGAGGCCCCGCACATGTTCTATAGCCGTCCTAAAGGAGAATATACTGGCAAGGATGCGGAACAGGTGATGCTGGACTTTTACCTGGTTAACACAGAACTGTCTCCTACAGGCAATAAAGTGCGCGCGACCATTAATGGAACAGAGTTTATGTTGGATAGATGGTTGCCATACATTATGGAAGGCCTGCCAATGGGAGAAAACACTGTTAAGTTAGAACTGGTTGATAACGAAGGAAACCTGATCCCGGGGCCTTACAACAGCGTAACGCGCACGTTCACGCTTAAGCAGCAGTAAAAGAGATTTAGAAGTATAAATAAAAGCCCCGGTTCTGAAGCAGAACCGGGGCTTTTATTTATATAGGTAAGCAGGCTTGCTGCTACTCCTTCGGCCTGTTAGGGCTTCCTCCACCTTGCTGGCCAGGGTTAGCGATAGAATTCCGCATGTCTGTATCGGACTGGATATTCTGCATGCGGTAATAGTCCATTATGCCAAGGTTGCCGCTTCGGAATGCCGCCGCAAGCGCCTGAGGTATTTCTACCTCGGCCTGTATAACGTTAGCGCGCGCCTCCTGAGCTTTGGCTTTCATCTCCTGCTCTACGGCAACGGCCATGGCACGGCGTTCCTCAGCTTTCGCTTCTGCCACTCTTAAGTCGGCTCCAGCCTGGTCTATCTGTAGTTTTGCACCGATGTTTTCACCAACATCAATGTCAGCGATATCAATAGACAAGATCTCATAGGCAGTACCGGCATCCAAGCCTTTCTGTAGTACCAGTTTCGAGATCATATCCGGGTTCTCCAGTACGCTCTTATGGGATATTGAAGAACCGATAGAGGTTACGATGCCCTCACCCACACGGGCGAGTATGGTTTCTTCTCCGGCACCACCCACCAGCTGGTTTATGTTTGCTCGCACCGTAACACGGGCTTTGGCGATCAGCTGTATGCCATCCTGGGCCACAGCGGCCACGTTTGGTGTGTTGATCACCTTCGGGTTTACTGAAGTAGTAACGGCCTCAAACACATTACGCCCTGCCAGGTCTATGGCGGTGGCCTGTTTAAAGGATAGCGGGATGTTTGCCTTGTCTGCCGAGATCAAAGCCTTGATAACCATCGGAACGTTACCACCTGCCAGGTAATGCGTTTCCAGTTCTGTTGTTGTCAGGTCTATGCCGGCTTTAGTAGAGTTGATCATGGAGTTTACGATCAGGCTTGGCGGCACTTTTCGGATACGCATGAACACTAGCTCCAGAAGACCTACTTTGACACCGGAAAAACGGGCAGTGATCCAGAGGCTTATCGGTACAAAGTATAAGAAAACAATAAGCAGGACAAGTACGCCTGCTATGAGAAATAGTGCTGAAAAGTTTTCCATCTGTTTAGGTTAGCTGATCTCTTCTACTAAGATCTTGTTTTGGTTTAGTTTGATAATGCGAATTGCTGTGTTAGGTAAAATATACTCTCCCATGGTTTGTACCTCGTGATGCCGGTCTGCAAACAAGGCTGTTCCTTGTGGCCTTAAAGCAGACACCGTTTTGCCTACCTCACCTACCTGCAGCGTGTGCGGGAAATCTTCGTTTACCCTGCCCCGGTTCTGTTCTTTCAGGGCAAAGCGGGACCAGCTGTCGGAGCGGAAACTATACACAAAAGCGACGGCCGCTATTAGTACAGTGGCCGCAAGTATAAAATGGCCGGTGGTGGTGCCCAATGCTGTGTAACCGATCCAGATGCCAATACCAGTCAGCACAAACCCCAGCACACCTACTATGGTAGTGCCAGGCACAAAGATCAGCTCTATAATAATGAGCAGTAAGCCAATCCCAATCAATAAAATAACTGTTATCCAGTCGAGGGGCATAATTTCTGTGCTTATATAAGTAAATATAGTAAAATCTAATTGATTGCTGTTGATTATTGTCAATAGCTACTATTTAGTACGAATAAATTTATTGGGTAAACGTGCTGTTGCAGAGGCCGGAAATGAAAAGCGCCACTCCCCGGGTAGGAGAGTGGCGCTTTTTGCCGAAAGGACAATCAGTACAAGGCAGTTGTCAGTTAGTACGCTTTCCCAAAGTACACGCGTTGCTTGCTTGGTTTTCCGGTAAGCATGTCAACACCGTTCTCTTCAGGGGTGTTAAGTGCGATGCAACGTATAGTTGCTTTGGTTTCTTCTTTGATGCGTTCTTCCGTTTCTGCTGTTCCGTCCCAGTGAGCTAATACGAAGCCGCCTTTTGTCTCCAGCACCTGCTTAAACTCTTCATAAGAATCTACTTTAGTCGTATGTTCTTCACGATAAGTCAAAGCTCTGTTAAAGATGTTTTGCTGTATCTCGTCCAGCAGCGCAGGGATGTAGTCGTCAAGCTCGGCAAACTGGTGTGTCGCTTTTTCTTTTGTATCACGACGGGCAATCTCGGCTGTCCCGTTCTCCAGGTCGCGGGCGCCAATGGCAATGCGCACCGGCACGCCTTTCAGTTCCCACTCAGCAAATTTAAAGCCCGGACGCTCCGTATCGCGGTTATCAAATTTTACACTAACGCCTTTGGCTTCCAGTTCGCGCTTCAGTTGGTTTACTTTTTCGCTGATCTGCGCCAGTTGCTCCTCGCCTTTATAGATCGGCACGATCACTACCTGGATCGGCGCAAGGTTAGGAGGGAGTACCAGGCCTTCGTCATCAGAGTGTGCCATAACCAGCGCGCCCATCAAACGAGTACTCACACCCCAGGAAGTTCCCCAAACATGCTCCAGGCCCCCTTCTTTGGTCGCAAACTTTACATCAAATGCCTTGGCAAAGTTCTGGCCCAGGAAATGCGATGTACCTGCCTGCAGTGCTTTACCATCCTGCATCAAACCCTCTATGCAATAAGTATCCAGGGCTCCCGCGAAACGCTCACTTGGTGTCTTTACACCCCTGATCACCGGCAGGGCAATGTACTGCTCTGCGAAGTCAGCGTAAACGTTCATCATTTTTACTGTTTCTTCTATCGCTTCCTCTGAAGTTGCGTGAGCCGTATGGCCTTCCTGCCACAGGAACTCGGCAGTACGCAGGAACAGGCGCGTACGCATTTCCCAGCGTACCACGTTTGCCCATTGGTTAATAAGCAAAGGCAGGTCACGGTAACTCTGTATCCAGTTTTTATAAGTGCTCCAGATAATGGCCTCGGAAGTAGGACGCACGATCAGTTCCTCTTCCAGTTTTGCCGTAGGGTCTACGCGTAGCTTTCCTGGTTTATCCGGGTCTGTTTGTAAACGGTAGTGCGTTACTACAGCGCACTCTTTAGCAAAACCCTCTGCATTCTGCTCTTCGGCTTCGAACAGGCTTTTGGGTACGAATAAAGGGAAATAGGCATTTTCGTGGCCAGTGGCCTTAAACATATCGTCCAGCACGCGCTGCATTTTCTCCCAGATGGCAAAGCCGTAAGGTTTGATCACCATGCAGCCGCGTACAGCAGAGTTTTCTGCAAGTCCGGCTTTTTTCACCAGCTCGTTATACCATAAGGAGTAGTCTTCGCTTCTTTTTGGTAGCCCTTTGCTCATATTTCTAACAATTGTTATTGTATATTGCTATTAATTAATGCTTTTGGAATAGTATTTGCTTCTGCAAATAACATAGGCAGATATCATTCTGGCTCAAAATTACGTTTATTATATTAGACTATTGATAAGGTTTTGCGCCATTGTGTGTTTATCTTTGATATAGAAGAAGTTTTACTACTAGAAGGTCATGAAAAAGTTTACGATACACACAATAGCCCCCGCACTCGCACTGTTGGCGCTGGGCTGCAGCAGCCCAACGGCTATGCAGTCAACAGAGTACGATGACATGTACTACAGCTCCTCAGATAAGACCGAGTATGTAGCTCCAGAGGCAACAGCGAGCACACAATCTTACCAAAACCCGGAGGAGGGAGAAGCTGCTCTTTCTGAAGGTCAGGTGCAGAACCCGGAGTACTCTAACAGAAGTAATGCGGTTAGCGATAACTATTACGGTGACGAGTATTACGATGGCAGAACATATGACCCGCGGGATAATTGGTACCGACCAAACTATTCATATATAGATCCTTATTGGGGGAGCACTTATACGCCCCGCCATTATGCCTATAGTCGCTACAATTCAGCTTTTTACGACCCGTTCTACGATCCTTTTTACTATGACCCCTTCTTCTATGATCCTTTTTATGCCAGGTCTCCGTTCAGGAGTGGCATTTCTATAGTAGTAAGCTACAACTATGGCTGGGGTGGCTGGAACAGGCCATATTATAGCCGCTGGTACCCGAACAATCCGTATTACCACGGCTACTATAGTGGTTACTACAATAATGCTTATGCCGGCAACAACTGGTATTATGACCGACCTATCATCGTAAACCCTGTAAAAACCCAGTATGGCCCCCGCAACGCACGCGGCACCGTAGTTACAGATGGCTCCGGCAGAAACGCGGGCAGGCCAATTCGTGGTGAGGCGTATGAAGGAGAAGTAAAACGTACAGAAAGCACAAGGCCAACTACAGGAAATGCAAGACCTGCGCGTCCGTCCAGGGCTGGTAATGCTACCGTAAACCCGGAAACAGGTTCAGAAACTAAAAATGCCTTGCCTGCACGACCAGGAAGAACAGAATATTATGTTCCGCGTGAGAGCCGTGAACGCTCCACACAACAGCCAGTGAGGGTAGGAGAGCAGGAGCAGCGTGTGCAACCAGTACCGCGTGAACGCAGAAGTACACGTACCCGTGAATATACTCCTGGAACAAGGCAAAGAAGTGAATCGCAGCAAAGGCCTGTACAAACCAGACCAGCCAGAGAGCAGCGCCGTGAGTCCACTCCGCCGCCAACCAGGTCTAATGATCGTCGGGAGAGCAGCAGTTCTTCCTCATCAAGCAGTTCTTCTTCCAGTTCTAACGAAAACCGTGGTGGCGGTCGCCCATCAAGAGGACATTAAATAGAAACACCCCATGAACATGAATAAGATATTTTTGGCCAGCCTGGCTCTTATGCTGGGCTGGGGCGGCAACGCCTTTGCCCAAAACGAGGTGGATGCCCTGCGCTACACCCGCCTGGGAGTAACTGGTTCTGCCCGGATTCAAGGCATCGGAGGTGCGCAGACAGCACTTGGTGCCGATATTTCTACGATCTCATCTAACCCTGCAGGTCTAGGGATGTTTCGGAGGTCGGAATTTAGCATAAGCCCCGGACTTCAGCTTAGCAGCACAGATACCAAAATAGGTGGACTGACTGCTACAGAAGATCAGAATGTGCTTAGTATACCCCATGCAGGTTTAGTGCTCAGCAACCGGAAAGACGATGATGATATCAGTGACTGGCGCGGAGCCAGCCTTGGTATAAGCTTTACCAGGCTGAATAACTTTAACCAGCGCCTGTCTTACCAAAACACTACTGAGCCCCCAAATACCATTGTGGATTATTTCGCAGACCAGGCAAATGTGAATGGCAGAACAGAGAGCGAGTTGGATGCTGAGTTTGGCAATTACATAACCCTCGAAGGACTGGCATACGGTACTTATCTGATCAATTTTGTGGATGAGTTCGGGAATCCGGTATCCGGTGTGCGGCCAATTTACAGCTTGGGTACTGTAGACCAAAGAGAAGACATTAAGCGCAGAGGTTCGCAGAACCAGTTTGATATAGGTATAGGCACGAGCTATAAAGATAAGTTGTACCTCGGAGCATCCCTGGGTATTCTCACAACCAACTTTACCCAGGAGAGCATCTTCCGAGAGTCAGGGTATTATGTAGATCAGTATGATGAAACTACTGGCGAAGTGATACTGGACGGTGACTACAGCCTGGAACTGCGAGATGAGTTTACGACCCGCGGTGCTGGTATCAACTTAAAAGTAGGTGTAATAGCCAGGCCGGTGGATGCCCTGCGTTTAGGGCTTACCTTGCAAACACCAACAGCTTATACTTTTACAGATACTTACCAGCGCTCCTTATATGCAACTACTGTAAACCCAACTTCTGGTGCCCCTGAAACCAATAGCGCTATTGAACTACCAGGTGAATTCACCTATAATTTAACTACTCCGTTCAGAGCGTCTGCAGGTGTGGCGGGCTTTATTGGCAAGTATGGCTTCGTGACGGCAGATGTTGAGTTCGTTAACTATAGCAATATGCGCTTCTCAGAGAGCGGTGATGACTTTGGAACCGTCGGGGAATATTTTAGCAGCGTGAACAGCCGTATTTCTGATACGTACCAGTCGGTGGTAAACTATAAATTTGGAGCGGAAGGGCGCTTTGATATTTTCCGGTTACGCGCCGGTTATGCCCACTCCGGAGATCCTTATAAAAATGCTTCGTTTGACGGCAGTATTAATGCAGTTACACTCGGTGCGGGTGTTCGCCTGAAAAACTATTATGCTGACATGGCCTATGTGCGAAGCAACACTGAAAGCCGCTACTCGCCATATACGTTTAGTTCTGGTGGCGGAGAGCCGGTAGTAGATATCAAAGAGCAACAGTCAACGCTGATGTTCACGATCGGTTATAACTTCTGATTTTAACTACATTATACTTGAAAACGGCAGCTCCGGAAAGGGCTGCCGTTTTTTTTTATTTTCCAATGTTTTCTGCTCCTGCTACTCGTCTGGGTATGGTTTTGGCTTCTATCTATGGCGAAACAATAATATTCATTTAACTTAGGGGTTAGCTAAACCTTAAATTCAAACACATGCATATCAAACTACGAACAAACCTTTTGGCTGCTGTTCTACTCTGCATCGCTTTTGTGGCGCAGGCGCAGCAGAAAAAGGATATTACCCTGGAGGACATTTACCAGAAGGGCACTTTCCGCTCACAATCGGTTTATGGCGTAAACTGGATGAACGACGGCCGCTACTACAGCTCCCAGGTGCCTGACGAGAAGAACAAGGTATATGATATTGTGAAGTATGATGTAACCACCGGTAAGCCTGTGGCAACCATCATCGAAGGGGAGAACCTGAAGCCCGAGGGAAGCGATCAGCCTATCCAGTTCGATGACTATACGTTCTCTTCAGACGAGAAAAAGGTGCTGTTCTCAACGGATACAGAGCAGATCTACCGCCGTTCTTCCAAAGCAGATTTCTACATATACGACATAGCTTCTAAAAAACTGTCCAAGCTCAGCGATGGTGGAAAGCAGTTATATGCTTCATTCTCGCCGGATGCTAAGCGTGTTGCTTTTGCCCGCGACAACAACATGTTTGTAACGGACTTGAGCAACATGAAAGAAACCCAGATAACCACCGATGGCAAGTTCAATTCCATCATTAACGGTTATTCTGATTGGGTGTACGAAGAGGAATTCAGCTTTGCCAAAGGTTTCCATTGGTCACCAGACGGTAAGAAGATCGCCTTCTATACGTTTGACGAAACCAACGTGCCGGAGTATAACATGCAGATGTGGGGTGAGCTTTATCCACAGGATTATAAGTTCAAGTATCCGAAAGCCGGCGAGGCCAACTCTAAAGTAAAAGTATCGGTGTATGACGTAAATAGCGGCAAAACCGTGAAGATGGACACCGGCAACGAGGAGGATATTTACATCCCCCGCATCAAATGGACCAACGATGCCAACCTGCTTTCCATCCAGAAAATGAACCGACTGCAGAACACGCTGGAGATTCTGCATGCCAACGCTACTACCGGAAAATCGGAGGTGGTATTGAAAGAAACCGATAAAGCCTACATCGATGTAACCGATGACCTGACTTACCTGAAAGACGGCAAGCATTTCATACATTCTTCAGAGGTAGAAGGCTTTAACCACCTGTACCTGTACAACATGAACGGTAAACTGGTGCGCCAGATCACGGATGGTAACTGGGAGGTAAGTGAATTTGTGGGCTACGACGAAAAGAACGACCGCCTGTACTACATGTCTACGGAGGTTTCTCCGCTGGAGCGCCACCTGTACAGCATCAACAGCAAAGGCAAAAAGAAAAACCGCTTAACTGAAAAGTCTGGTACGCACCGCGTGAACATGAGTAACGACTTCAAGTACTACCTGGATTATTACTCTGCCGCCAACGAGGTGCCAACTGTAAGCCTGCACTCGGCAAAAGATGGTAAGCTGATAAAGGTGCTGGAGGATAACCAAAAACTGAAGAATACGCTGGCGCAGTATGATATTGCCAAGCAGGAATTCTTCACCATGAATACGCCCGATGGAACGAAGCTGAACGGCTGGATGATCAAACCAACTGATTTTGACCCGAACAAAAAGTACCCTGTGCTGATGTTCGTGTACGGTGGCCCGGGCTCACAGACTGTAACTGACAGCTGGGGTGGTACCAACTACTTGTGGTACCAGGTGCTGGCCGATAAAGGTTTAATTGTGGTAAGCGTGGATAACCGTGGTACTGGAGCACGTGGTGCCGAGTTTAAGAAATCGACTTATGCTAACTTAGGTAAGTATGAGATCCAGGATCAGATTGATGCAGCGAAGTGGTTAGGCAGCCAGCCTTATGTAGATAAAGACCGCATTGGTATCTGGGGGCATAGCTTTGGTGGCTACATGACGCTGCTGGGCTTAACAAAAGGAGATGGTGTGTTTAGAGCAGGTATTTCAGTGGCTCCTGTTACCAGCTGGAGATTCTACGATAGCATCTATACAGAGCGATTCCTGAAAACACCACAGGAGAACGCTGCCGGTTACGATGATAACTCTCCGCTACAGTTTGCTGATAAACTAAAAGGCGACCTGTTGCTGATACACGGTACAGGTGATGATAACGTGCATTTCCAGAATGCTGTTGCAATGCAGGATGCGCTGATAAGTGCTAATAAGCAGTTCGAGAGCTTCTACTATCCGAACCGGAATCATGGCATCTATGGCGGCAATACGTACATTCACCGCTTTAAAATGATGACTAATTTCCTGGAGCGTAAGCTGATCAACCCGGATAAAAGCGGTAGTCTTAACCAATAATACAAGGGTATTACTTTCCCGCACAAATGTATAAAAATGGCCTGCCGGTTTTGGCAGGCCATTTTTTGTTTACGGGGGAGCCGGTTTGCGCAGCAGCAATTACGTTAACGCAGCGGGCGTTAGCATAAGTATAGGCTTTTAAATGGTGTAAATGCTTAAAATTTAAGTGGTTGTAGGTATCAGATATTTATTTTGCTTTTATATTTGACTTTTATTTTGCCACGCTAAACCCATAAACTATGAAGATTACCACATCGCTTTTCCTGGCACTTTTACTGTGCGCATTCCAGTCTGCGAACAATACCCGCGATAAGGCTTTAACCAGCCTTGCCGATGCCGAGCGAAACTTCTCGGCTACCTCAGAGGCCAAAGGTTTTCACCAGGCTTTTGTGGATAACATGGCCGAAGATGGTCTTGTATTCGCCCCAAAACCTACTCACGGTAAAAAATTGCACGCACAGGCTCCTGAAAGTCCTATGCTACTTACCTGGTATCCTGCTTACGCCGATATCTCCAGCTCTCTGGACTGGGGCTATACTACCGGACCATACCAGCTCAAGCTTAAACCAGAAGATGAGAAAGCAGCGGCAGCCGGATTTTACCTGTCGGTGTGGCGAAAGCAGCCAGATGGCCAGTGGAAGGTGGCCGTGGATCTGGGTAATTCTTTTTCTCCGGGTCTGCTGAAAGAAGAGGCATACCAGCCTTTAATGGCTAACACTAAAGAGAAAAAAGCAAAAGGCTCTAAAGAAGACCTATTGGCAAAAGATGTGCAGCCTGTACAGCCATATTTTGATGAAACGCTGATCTACCGTGAAGGTGAGTATCCTTACAAGTATAAAGATGGCGTAATTGAGCCAGCCTCTAACGTAGTGTACTCGAACTTAGGCCATGAGCTTTCTCCGGCAGCCGACATGGCGTACACCTATGGCAGCTACACCCAGCCTACAAGCAAGGGAGAAGAAACAGGTCATTACCTGAAAGTATGGAAAGTGGTAGATGGGCAGTGGAAGCTGGTGGCGCACAACCTGGTGCCCGACAGGAAATAATTCTTTGCAATAGCCAGTGCTTGGGCAAAAGAAATGCCTGAGCGCTGGCTATTTCTTTTCTGTTAACCTGCCGATGCAGGAGTACAACTGTTTTTTGTCTTCATTTTGCAAGGGTAGCTCATCTACAAAAGCATGAAGTTCTGCGGCTATGTTTCTGTTACCGGTCTGCTGCTTATACTCGTTTAGTTTATTGGTTAGCATGCGCATGTAGGAAGCCATTTCGTCAGCCTGTGTGGTAAGTTTGTTCAGGAGTTGCAGCATGCAATCCAGAAGTTCACTGTTATCATGATCGGGATACCGGATGCTGTGGTCTATCTCACTCCAGCCTTCCTCAAACAGGGTTCGGAGTTGTATTTCGGCAAAATAGCGTTGTTTTTCAGGCTTAGTCTCAATAACAAAATGGATGGCTTTATAGCCCGATGGGTGCACCAGCATCTTGCAGCCAAAGGAGGTAAGTTTGTTAGTAGCAGTACTCTTTTGTACACTCTTAACATAAGCATAGGGCTCCCGTTTCAGTTTCCACTTGTCCAGGATGTAAAGGCCGATCTCTTCCCAGGCTTCCTTGTGCAGGTGCAGTACCCGCACACCCACCAGGTCATTGATCAGGTCCATGTAATTACTGCTGGTAATAGTTCTTTGCGGATACTCCTTCTTTTTCCGGACAATCTTTTTGAGCAGGTGCTGGGGTTCTTTTACCCGGTACTTTATACTATGAACTCCTTTCGCTTTCTGCATAAGTCGCGAGATAAATCCTGCAATATCTGTAAGCTCCGTTTGCCTGGTAAGGTAGTCGTTGTAAATGTCTAGCAGGTGCTGTGGATCAATTCCTAACGCACGTAATTCCTCCTCACTTTCATCGAGCAGAGAAAGTATAAAGGGTACAGTCGCTTTCTGTGTCGGGTTGTTTTCGCTCATTAGGGGAGGACATTAGTTGGCCCTCTTGTAAAGTATAATAGGTTTTTGAACTAAATGTTGCGTGTTAAGCCTGCTGGTTAAGTATAGCCTGGTGGTTTTTACTCCTTTACAGCAAGTTGCGCATTGATAAGCGGTGTTTTCGGAGCCAGAAAAAAGCCGGTAAGGCTGGCGAAGATGATTGGTACAAACTGATGAAAGCCCGTCATGGTGGCCAGCAGAATAGCCGTGCTGATGGGCGTACGGGTAACACAGGCGTTGATGGCGGCCATACAACTCACCATGATAAGCGGCAGGTTCTGGCCCGGGAACAGTTGATTTACAACCAGCCCTACCGTTGCCCCCAAAAAGAACAGCGGAATGATAAAACCGCCGCGCCAACCGGAGGTGACCGTAAAAGCGATCGCCAGGATCTTAGCCACGACCAATATCAACAGGAACTGCAGCGAGAATTCCTGTTGCAGCAGCACGTTCAGCTCGTTATGGCTAAAGTAGCGCGAAAGGGGCACAAAATAAGCAATCGTGCCTACTAATAATCCACCAATGGCCATGCGCACGTAAATCGGCAGCTTTATAGCTTCGAAGATGCTACGCGACTTACGAATCGTAAAGATAAAAACCCAGCCTGCTGCCGTGCCTGCCAGGGCGTACAACATAGCATAAAAGAAGTCGTTCAGCTCCGGCGTAGTATATATTGGGAAAACCCAGGTGGGACCGATGCCGATGTGCGTGATAAAAATGAAGATAACATAACCGGAGCAGCTGGCCACCAGGGCTGGCATCAGGGCTTGGTAGTACTCGCTGATGTGCTTGTGGTGCTGAATCTCGAGAGCAAAGAGGCTGCCGCCCAGCGGGGCTCCAAACAAGGCCGTAAACGCGGAGGCCATGCCGGCTATGCTCAGCGAGCGAAGGTCCTCGCCACGCAGCTTGAGCTTTTTGGCAATCCAGGTGCCCGTAGAGCCCACCACCTGCACCAGTGGCGCCTCAGGGCCTGCACTGCCACCACTGGCTATGCAGAGCCACGACGACAGGATCATGGAAGGATTATTTTTAGGCTCCAGCCTGCCACCTTTAAAACGGATGTTGTTCACGATCAGGTCCATCTCCCCCGGGTCGCCCAGAAAGTGAATGACCAGGCCCGCCAGCAGGCCCGCTACAGTCATGAGCGGGATAACCATTAATCCCTGGAACTGCGACAGATAATGCAGGAGACCTTCCAGTACAGTCCAGTAAAAGCTGGCTATTACGCCGCCCACAATGCCCACAGCCACCCACAGCAGGAACAGCTTACTGAACACAAATGGATTGAATTGCAGCGGATAGTTTAATTGGTTCCGAAGCGAAACGGCCAGCCTTCTTCTCTTAAAGTCCATCAGGCAAAGGTAAAGCCTCCTACAGCTTTACACAAACATTCTGCGGTTCTGTAAAGAATCGTAGCGCTTCAAAGCCTCCCTCACGCCCTACGCCAGAGCTTTTCATACCGCCAAAAGGAGTGCGCAGGTCACGAAGCAGCCAAGTGTTGATCCAGATGATGCCGGCGTGGATCTGGTGCGCCACGCGGTGCGCACGGGTAAGGTGCTGCGTCCAGATGGTAGCGGAGAGGCCGTAGTCGGTGCAGTTGGCATATTGGATAACCTCTTCTTCGGTATCGAAAGGGATGAGCGTTACCACCGGACCAAAAATTTCTTCAGTATTGGTGCGGCACTCCGGCGAGAGCCCTTCGATAACAGTAGGGGCAATAAACCAGCCGTTGGCGCAGCGTCCTTCTACCTGCACCTGGTGGCCTCCGGTAAGTATGGTGCCACCTTCTTCTTTGGCCAGTTCGATATAGGAGAGTACTTTTTGCATATGCTGCTCCGATACCACTGCACCCAACTTAGTGCCTTCCTGTAGGGGATCACCAATGGTCATGGCCTTCACCTTCTCTACAAAAGCTTCCCTGAATTTGTCGTACAGCGGCCTTTCTATGAAGATACGGGAACCACACAGGCAGATCTGGCCCTGGTTGGCAAAAGAGGAATGAATAGAAGTATGGAGTGCGTTATTAAAATCGCAGTCGGCAAAGATGATATTCGGGTTTTTGCCACCAAGTTCCAGCGACAGCTTTTTGAACATAGGTGCTGCTGTGGCGGCAATACTGCTTCCGGTTTTAGTGCCTCCGGTAAAGGAGATAACAGGTACTTTAGGATGTGCTACTATTGCCGCTCCTACTTTGTGGCCGTAACCATGCACGATGTTCAGAACACCTGCAGGCAAGCCAGCCTCCATGCATAACTCCGAAAACAGGTAAGCCGTCATGGGTGTTACCTCCGATGGTTTGGCAACCACACAGTTTCCGGCGGCAAGGGCAGGGGCTATCTTCCAGGTGAACAAGTATAAAGGCAGGTTCCAGGGAGAGATACAGCCTGCCACACCATGCGGATGCCGCACCGTGTAGTTAATCGCTTCGGTGCCTTCCATGTAATGTGCCTCGGAAGCAAAATGCTGTATAGCCGTGCCGTAAAAGCGCATGTTGCTGCTGGCGCGAGGTATGTCAACAGTCTTTGCAAGCTTCAGTGGTTTACCGTTATCTATAGATTCCGCTTCAGCCAAACGGTTCAGGTTCTGGTCGATTAGGTCGGCAATGCGCATCATAATCTGGCCCCGCTTTTCGGCTGGCGTTTTAGACCATGACGGGAAAGCGGCCTGCGCGGCCTTTACAGCCTGCTCCACATCCTGCTCATCAGAATCCGGAATGTAGGAATACAGCTCGCCCGTAGCCGGGTTATAGTTGTTGATGTATTGCCCTGCTAAAGGCTCTGTTAGCTGACCGTTTATATAGTTCTGAAGCTTCACTGCATTTGGGAAATAGAATTAAAGTTATGATTGGGGCTTACAAACACCCTGTTCTACCGCCATCGACAGGTACATTGATACCATTGATGTAAGCAGCGGCAGGTGTGGCCAGGAAAGCGGCAGCGGCGGCTACTTCTTCCGGCTCAGCGAAACGGCGGGCAGGTATTTCAGACATCATATCTTGCTCCGTTGCCTCTATACTAATTCCACCTTTTTGTGCCTTACTCTCGATAATGGACTCTAAACGCCCTGTACGGGTAGCGCCTGGCAGTACATTGTTCACTGTGATGCCAAAAGGACCCAGTTCATTGGCCATTGTTTTAGCCCAGCTGGCTACAGCCCCGCGAATCGTGTTGGATACACCTAAACCTTTAAGTGGTTGCTTTACAGAAGTGCTGATCACATTGATGATGCGGCCATACCTTGCCTCCTTCATGCCGGGTATCACAGCCTTGGCTAAAAGGTGGTTGGCGATCAGGTGCTGGTTAAAAGCATTAATAAACTCATCTGAAACAGCCTCTGTGATTGGTCCGCCGGGAGGGCCTCCCGTGTTGTTAACAAGTATGTGTACAATTGATTTCTTTTTCAGGTAGGCCTGCACGTTTATGTTCAGGTCGTAGGGGTCAGAGAAATCGGCTACAATGTAATCGTGCTGCTGCCCTTTGCTTGTATCGAGTTCCTGAGTTACAGCTTCCAGTTTGTCTTCGTTGCGGGCTATTAGCGTTATGCTTGCCCCTAGCTGTGCCAGTTCTATTGCTATCGCTTTGCCAATGCCTTGCGTGCTGCCGCACACAATGGCTTGTTTGTTTGTTAGGTCCAGGTTCATAGGATAAATGTACGGAAAAGCCATTAAAATTGTATAGCGAGATGTGCCTGCTATACTTACGTTACCATCTTTGCCTGCTTTTGCGTACCTTCAATTTATCAACTTAACCAATAAAACTATGGCTATAGCAAAACCTTTCAACTTTAAGCAATGGATAGATGAACACCGCCACCTGCTTAAACCACCCGTAGGAAACCAGCAGGTGTTTAAAGGCAACGACGACTTTATTGTGATGGTAGTAGGTGGCCCTAATGCCCGGAAAGATTACCACTACGATGAAGGAGAGGAGTTCTTCTACCAGTTGGAAGGTGATATCACACTCAAGATCATAGAAGACGGGAAGCAGGTTGATATTCCGATCAAAGAAGGGGAGATATTTCTGCTTCCTCCGCGCGTGCCCCATTCCCCGCAACGCCCGGCCAATACCATCGGGTTGGTGATAGAGCGCTATCGCAAAGAAGGAGAAAAGGATGGCTTCCTGTGGTTCTGTGAGAACTGCGGCAATAAATTGTATGAAGAGTATGCCGATGTAACGGACATTGTAGAGCAGCTGCCAAAGATCATGAGCCACTTCTGGGATAGCATGGAGCACCGCACCTGCAACGTATGCGGTACTGTGATGGAGCCGCCTGTTAAGCCGGCATAAAATCAATAAGGCTATGAATACGAGGGCAAATTGCGGGAGAGAGAAGTAAAGAACGGTGCTTTTACCGACCTGGTTTACGATAGCATCTAAAAGGAAAAACCATCCTCCCAAACACCTGCTTTAGGCTAAGCTTTTAGTATAATACGTGCGTAGAAAGTATAAAATGCTTATATTGTTGGATTGCTTAATTCAGCCGTACAACGTATAGTAGTACTTTTCGTTCGTTTAACAGCATGCAAGAAAATAAGCCTACAACAAGTATACTTACCGATCACGATCTGCTGAAGATCGACATACACACGCATATTTTGCCTGCCACCTGGCCTAATCTGCGTGAGCGCTATGGCTATGGCGGCTTCGTTAGGCTGGAGCACCACAAGCCTTGCTGTGCCCGTATGATGATGGACGATAAGTTCTTCCGGGAGATACAGGATAACTGCTGGGACCCGAAGGTGCGCATGCACGAGTGCAGCCAGCACAAGGTGGGCGTACAGGTGCTAAGTACGGTACCCGTTATGTTCAATTATTGGGCAAAACCGGAGCATACCCTCGACCTTTCTATGATGCTGAACGACCACATCGCCGGTATTGTAGCCGATTATCCGGATCGCTTTGTAGGGCTTGGAACCTTGCCGATGCAGGCCCCTGACCTGGCCATAAAAGAGCTGGAGCGTTGTGTGAAAGAGCTGGGTATGGCCGGTGTACAGATCGGTACGCACATCAACGACTGGAACCTGGAGGCACCAGAGCTTTTCCCGGTATTTCAGGCGGCAGAAGAATTAGGGGCCGCAGTTTTTGTGCACCCCTGGGATATGTACGGCAAAGAGAAAATGACCAAGTATTGGCTGCCATGGTTGGTAGGGATGCCTGCCGAAACTAGCCTTGCCATTTGCTCCATGATCTTTGGAGGGGTGCTGGAGCGCCTGCCAAAGCTACGGGTGGCTTTTGCCCATGGTGGTGGCTCTTTTCCGGCTACAGTAGGGCGTATCGCGCATGGTTTCGAAGTTCGCCCTGACCTTTGCGCCATCGACAACAACGTAAATCCTCGCGATTACCTGGGTAAGTTCTACCTCGATTCGCTGGTACACGACCCTGCAGCTTTAGAATATCTTGTTAACCTTGTTGGTGCTAACAGCATTGCCCTCGGCACTGACTATCCTTTTCCGCTTGGCGAACTGGAGCCGGGCAAACTGATTGAATCTATGCCTTACGACCTGGCGACCAAAGAGCGCATGCTTAGCGGTACTGCCCTGGAGTGGCTGAACCTGGAGAAAAGCAGGTTTGTGAAGGATGGGGAAAAAGTAAGGGAGAGAGTTTAGTATCTGTTATTCCTGTCCAGCTTGTCTACGCTGTCATCTCGAACACAGTGAGAAATCTCTACAGGACTTTGGAAGATCCTGCTATGCTTTCTAGCTGCCTTTGATCCTCAGTCTTAGCTTTGTCCTTTTGCATTTCTGGCTTTGGTGCGCTCTAGCCCGCGAGGGCACGTCCTCGGGCATCGCGCTGCTTTCGCTTCCTTTGCTCCTACGTCACAATGCCTCGCTGCCCGCTCGTCACCGGAACCTCTCGAGGCGCTCAACCCCAGGACTGGGATCAGTTCGATAGCTTCAGCTTTTGCTGTACGATAGGAACAATTCCCCTCCTCGGAGGGGGCAGGGGTGGGTTCATTATAGCAACTTCGGCAACAGTGTCTCTACTTTAGCATCATTATAGCAGAAATGATCAACGCCTGGCGCGGGAATCATTCCCGTGACTGTTTGTGGATGAGAGTCTCCAGACTCGCTGATCCCTTCATGGGCTAGAGGTCAAAGAATAGCCAGCCATAAGCCTCAGATCTCTAACTTGTTTCGAGCGAAGGCAGGGGTGGTTGGAGCAGGTACTGCAAATCCTTATCTTCGCGATAAGAAAGTATAAAGCCGACATAGAACGGCTTCAAAAATAAAATCCGCACAGATGAACTATCAGAATACCCTTGCCTTTGCGCAGGAGCAAGACAGACAAGATCCCTTATATCATTTCAGAGAGCGTTTTCACTATCCGCAGGTAAACGGCCACGATGCTATTTATTTCTGTGGTAATTCACTGGGCATACAGCCAAAGACTGCACAAATGTACATCGACAATGAGATGTATAAATGGGCTAACCTGGCTGTAGAAGGACATTTTAAGGGAGAAGAGCCGTGGTTTAACTACCATGAACTGCTAACTCCTGCTGCTGCCCGCGTTGTTGGCGCTAAAGAGAGCGAAGTGGTGATCATGAATCAACTGACCGTGAACCTGCACCTGATGCTGGTGTCGTTCTACAGGCCGGAAGGCAAGCGGTTCAAGATCATTACAGAAGGTGGCGCTTTCCCGTCAGACCAATATGCACTGGAGTCGCAGACACGTTTCCATGGCTATAACCCTGATGAGGCTGTAGTAGAGCTGTTCCCGAGAGAGGGAGAGCAGACGCTGCGCACCGAAGATATTCTGGCAAGTATAAGAGAGCATGGTGAGGAGCTGGCATTGGTTATGATGGGTGGCATTAACTACTACACTGGCCAGGTTTTCGACATGGAGGCTATTACGAAAGCAGGACATGAAGCTGGTGCCATTGTTGGTTTTGACCTGGCACACGCTGCCGGTAATGTGCCGCTTAAAATGCACGATTGGGGTGTGGACTTTGCCGTGTGGTGTACTTACAAATATCTGAATTCTGGTCCGGGTGGTACATCAGGCGTATTTGTGCACGAGCGCCATGGCAATAATCCTGATTTGCCGCGCTTTGCCGGTTGGTGGGGGCACGATGCACAGGCTCGTTTCCAGATGAAGAAGGGTTTTGTGCCGATGCAGGGAGCAGAAGGCTGGCAGCTAAGCAATGGGCAGATCATTCCGTTTGCCATGCACCGTGCCTCTCTCGAGATCTTTGATGAAGCGGGGATGGAAAACCTTCGTGCGAAAAGTGAGAAATTAACCGGTTACCTGGAGTTTCTGATAGATGATGTGCACGCTGGCAAGGATGTGATGGAAATGATAACGCCACGCGACCCGGACGCGCGCGGTTGCCAGATTTCTATACTTGTAAAAAAGGATGCCCGCCTGTTGTTTAACAAGCTGATGGAGGCTGGCATTATCGTGGACTACCGCGAGCCAAACGTAATTCGTGTAGCACCTACGCCACTCTATAACAGCTTTGAGGAAGTATACCGCTTCTCAGAGATCCTGCACGAGTGCTTGCAGGCGCACTAACTGCTACTAAGATCTAAGCTATCATTAAGCGGCTGGCTCTCCTGAGGTCAGCCGCTTTTGTTTTTCAAGAGGTTTAGTTTCTGAAATATAGTATATTCGTTAGTCAAGTTCCGTTTAGCCGCCTGCTGTTGGTTGGCTAAACGGAATAACTTCCGTTTATAAACAAGTTGACAAAAATTATAATATATGAAAACAAAACTATTCACACTAATTCTTCTAGTCTTCTCTTTTCAGGTGAAAGCCCAAACAGAGACACCGATCAGTTACAAAAAGGCGATTTTTATAGAAGCCTTTGGGCAAGGCTTGAATGCCTCTGTCAACTACGATATGCGAATTAAGAAAGGCGCACAAAGTGGACTTGGCTTTAGACTTGGTGTTGGAGGTATCTTTACAGGTACATCAAATGCTGACGCAGGAAATAGAGTGAATGGCGTTGTAGCGTTTCCAATGGGCTTGAACTACTTAATTGGAGAAAACAAAAGCTCATTCGAAGCAGGCGTAGGGGTCACACCTCATCACGCTCGTGCTGATATTTACAGTCCCACAAGTGCTAAAATAATTGACAAAAATGGTTGGGATACGAATGGTTACTTAAATCTTGGCTATCGTTTCCAGCCGCTCACTAATGGGTTTATGTTTAGGCTCAACTGGACTCCAGTAATTAGCAACACAGGTTTCTTAGCACAAAATTTTGGTCTTTCAGCAGGGTACAGCTTCTAACTGATTGTCAAGTCTTACCATTCAATGTGCTGGTAGATTCTAAAACCTACTGTAAGCCGTGAGAAAATAACTTGTGTCAACACGGCACAGGCTCCATACTCGGCTACACCTCGTCCATAGCCTGTACTAATCCGTTGGTGT
The DNA here is from genome assembly GCF_051904785.1 of Pontibacter sp. MBLB2868. Taxonomy (NCBI): domain Bacteria; kingdom Pseudomonadati; phylum Bacteroidota; class Cytophagia; order Cytophagales; family Hymenobacteraceae; genus Pontibacter; species Pontibacter sp. MBLB2868. The sequence goes on from NZ_CP196710.1 coordinate 4,182,880, forward strand.
GTATTTGAATTTATAAAAATGATAAAAAAGAGCCTTTGCTTCATAGCCTTAGTTGTCCTGTGTTCCTGTGAACAGCAGGAGAGTAAATTAGAAGCTGCAACAACAGAAGCAGAACAAACTAAAACGGAAGGCAGCACAGAAGCAAGCTGGCTCAATCCAGAATACCTAACAGCTGACTTTAACGGTGACGGTCATTCAGATACAGCCTTCGCAGTAATAATCAATAATAAGAAAGGCATTAGAATAAAGCACGGGAATACCAACGAAGAATTTGTTATAGGTGCTGGAAAGGATTTTGGAAACGGTGGTGATGACTTTTATTGGGTAAAGAACTGGAACATCGTCACGGACAGTATGACTTACGAAGTTACTTTCATGGAAGAAGGAGATATTGACGGAAGCAGAGACATAAAGCTTGAACACCCTGCTTTTTATATCGGAACCGAAGAAGAAGGTGGAGCTACAGTAGCTTGGAAGGAAGGTAAGTATGTTTGGATACACCAGGCGGACTAAAGAAAAACAAACACCAACAAGGTGCAGCTTTTAAGCTCAGCTACGCTTCGCCCATCAGCTGCACAAGTACGTCAGACTGTCTAATAACATCTTACTTCCGGCAACCTTTGTCAAGCTAAGCAGCTAAGTGATACTACACGTATCCACCTAAGCTATGAAATTCAAACAAGCCTACAGCCGGGACGAGCCTCCCGGTGGTGGGGCCAGCCTGGAGGGGCTGATCTCCGCCGACAACGAGGTGCGCTTCATCGACGCCTTCGTCGATTCCCTTCCGCTCGAGAAGCTGGGCTTCCGCACGGCCTTCCCCGAAAACGGGCGACCTGCCTATCATCCTTCCATACTGCTCAAGCTCCTGGTCTACGGTTACCTGAACCGCATCCGCTCCTCGCGCTGCCTGGAACGGGAGTGCGGCCGCAACCTGGAGGTGATGTGGCTGCTGGGCCAGCTGGCTCCTGACCACAACACCATCGCCAACTTCCGCAAGAACAACTCAAAGGCCATCACCCGCGTCTTCCGCGCCACGGTTCGGGCGGCGCAGCACTTTGACCTGATCGGCGGCGAGCTGCTGGCGGGCGATAGCACCAAGCTGCGGGCCCAGAACTCGAAGAAGAACAACTACAACCGGGGCAAGATCACCCGCCACCTCACTTACATCGAAGAGAGGCTCTCGGACATTCAGCAGGCCCTGGCGCAGACAAACCAGGTGGAGCCGCTTTTGGACGCCATGGCCCGCCACGCGCTGCGGCGCGAGCACTACCTGAGGCTTTTGCGCTACCTGGAGGACTCGGGTGAGGACCAGGTCTCCACTTCCGATGCGGAGAGCCGGCAGCTGATCATCCGCAACACCATCACCGAAGTGGCCTACAACGTGCAGGCGACCGTCGATGCCAAGCACTACCTTTTGCTCGACTACCGCGTCACCAACCACAACGACCGCCTGGCGATGGGAGGCATGCTCCGCAGGGCCAAGAGCATTGTGCGCAACCACTCTTTCACGGCCCTTTTCGACAAGGGCTACTATGCTGGCTCGGAGCTGGAGACCGCCCAGGGGCTGGGCATCACGGCGCTGGTGGCCGTGCCGGCGCCCGCATCCAACGCGCCGGACCCAGCCTATAACGTAGAGCACTTCGCCTATGACCACACAAGCGATACCTATACCTGCCCCGAGGGCCACACCCTCACCACCAACGGCCACGTCTACACCAAGCACCTGAGCCGCGCCCACCCGACCAGCTTCCACCAATACCGCACCAAGGCCTGCAAGACGTGCGCGGCGCGAGCTCGCTGCACCACGGCCAGGAACGGAAAGCTCATCGAGCGCAACACCTACACGCCGGTCTTTGAGCGAAACCGGCGGAACATCGCCGCACAGCCTGATCTCTACAAGCGCCGGCAGGCTATCGTCGAGCATCCTTTCGGCACGCTCAAGCGGCAGTGGGGCTACAGCTACGTGCTCACCAAGCAGGGAATGGAACGCGCCTCGGCTGACGTGGGCCTGATGCTGGTGGCCTACAACCTGCGCCGCATCTTTAATATCGTCGGCTTGGAGCGGCTGCTGGCTTACTATGCCGCCTCTTTAAGCGTGTTGTGGACCCTAAAAGCCATGTTTTGGGCCTGCTGGCGGGGCTGCAGGCAACGTATAAAAGTCCCTTCCTCTAGTGCAATATATCTACAAATCGCTATCTTTAACCAAGAACCGAGCGGAGGTTTTTAGACAAACTGCCGTTAGGCGCAACAATTGGCAGACAACGATTAAAGACAATTAATTAAATTCAACATTACCTTATTCGCTCTGGCGCTATTTCTTTTTTCTTCGTGCAATCCGTTTACCTTAGAACCTTTGGATGTAAAAACAGTTAAAAGTAAACAGGATCACCGCAAGATGGTTTCATACAAGTGATATTACGAGCGTACACAATCATGTAGAAATAAACACTTACAGAGGCTGGGTGCAAGTCTTGGAAGCAGACGGGAGCGGGTATGAAATTTATGACTTCTTTGGCCAATCCACGACCCTTTACAGGTCAACAAAAGGAGAAAAGCTGCTGGCTTTAGTGAAACAGCAGAGGAAAATGCAAAAAGATTGTGTATAGAATACAAACTCTCCACATTGGAAGAAACCCTGAAATTGAGGTGAGAAATAATGAAAGCTGATACTAACTAACTACGCCTGACAAAGCATTTTTGAAAGATTTACTTTTTCAATCTCTTCAATGTAAACGGCTCGCCGGGTGCTAAAACCTTTAGTCCACGCGGGGTCTTCATTGCTAAGCCTTGTACATTGGCATGAGCCCCCTGCGTTGCATTCCAAGGTCCCTTGGTGAACTCACAAACCCCTGAAGGAGACCCTGGCAGGACGAAAGGAAATCCTTTTAGAACGGTGATAATGACAGAGAATATAAATACTAGTATCTGGCTTAAAATATGAGGCAATTATTTTGCCTGTCGCTATTGTCAGCCAGATCGTTTTACAACACAAAACAGGCAAACATGAGCACATCAAATGCTGGTATACAAACAATGATGCTTCCGTCAGGCAGGTCGATACCTGTATTCGGCCAGGGCACATGGCTGATGGGAGAAATATCCTCTAAGCGAAATGCAGAACTTGCCGCACTTCAAAGGGGCTTAGACTTGGGCTTAACGCTCATTGATACTGCTGAAATGTATGGCGATGGAGCCGCTGAAGAGCTGGTAGGCCAAGCCATAGAAGGCCGTCGGAAAGAAGTTTACCTTGTGGGTAAGGTACTTCCACATCATGCCACCAGACAGGGTGTAATAGATGCCTGCCATCGAAGCCTCAAACGGCTAAAGACTGAATACTTAAACTTATACCTGTTGCACTGGCCAGGCCAAATACCACTTGATGATACATTGGAGGGTTTTACCTATCTCAAGGATCAGGGGTATATTATTGATTACGGTGTAAGCAATTTCGATACGGCAGATATGAAGGAGGCACTGACGTTACCCGGAGGCGATGGAATAGTGACTGACCAGGTTATGTATAATCCTGCACGCCGGGGTATCGAATACGACCTGGTGCCCTGGTGCCGTCAGCGTGCCATTCCCATTATGGCCTATTCGCCGTTAGAACATTCGCCCGAAGACCGCAGGAAAATGCTCGAAAATCCAGCATTAAAATTGGTTGCAGAGGCACATGAAGCCACTCCGGCACAGGTGGCCTTGGCATGGCTGCTTCACCAGAATGTAATTGTAACCCCTAAAGCAGGCACTTCAAAGCATGTAGAAGAAAATCGCCGTGCCCTCGATATCACCCTTACCGAAGAAGATCTGTCAAGACTCGATCAGGCCTTTCCGCCACCGCACAAAAAGGTGCCGCTTGAGGTTAGGTGAGCAGCTCTTCAATGTACAGTACACGGATATAAGAAAGCATGTATTATAAAATCTTCATGGTACCGGCATAATAGGGGGTTGCCCATAGGCGCAAGGTATTTCGGCGAAGAAATATTTTAATCCACGCGGGGTCTTCATTGCTAAGCCTTGTACATTGGCATGAAACCCCTGCGTTGCATACCAGGGTCCCTTGGCCAACGCACAATCCCTTGAAGGAGACTCTAGCAGGACACCCCCTGGTAATAATAGTAATAATATTGTCAAAGAACTATAAAGCACATCTAAAGGCGACGCTCCATTCAACCGTGATTTTTTATTGCGACAGGAAGTTTGATATAGAAGTCTTCAACTAATACTGCACAGCCTCTAATAGCTTCGAATGCTGTCGCGACATATATATTAGGATGCTGTAATAGCAACTGCAAGATGAACACATGTCGGCTTACACTTTGTAATGAGTCATTGCTGATATAGGATTTGTAAAGGCATTGGGCCTTCATTGATCTATAAAGGAAGCTTTTTCACAATCTATTTGTTTGCTGCCGTATACCTGTTGGCGGTACCCGGTTTGCTCATTTACTGGTTTTCCGCTACACAACAGCATGCCATGCTGATGACGTTTTTCCCTGTTTATGTTCTTGTGATTTTAGTCTGGTTATATACCTTCATTGAAAGTATGTCGGTATGGGCGCAATGGTTTACCCGTTTAAACCCGGTTAGCTATTTTATAGAGGTGATGCGGAGATAGCATTTAAGGGCAGCCGCCTTGCCCGCATTGTGCGGTCTATAGTTATTGTAGCGGCCTTTGCTGTAGCATTAAACGTTTGGGTCGGATTGAGTTACCGGAAGCGGGTAAGGAAAAACCCACCCTTTTGTGCAAGGTGGGTTTATTACCGAAATATCTCATCTTCGGTTCTCTATGGCCTCTACCAACAGCCTCTCTTATTATTAAAAAAGCTTTACGCTGATGCGGCTTTTGCTTTTTGACCTGCGGATTGCTTCAACTCACTTTTCGATTTACCTGGTTTTAAAATCACTTTAGTCCAGCCATTATCCCGGGCATCAAAATGCTGGTAGCCGTTAGGAGCATCCTCTAAAGGCAATTCATGCGAGATGATGTGGGATGGAATGGCTTTACCTGTAGAGATCAGCTCGCAAAGCTCACGGTTATAAGATTTGACATTGGCCTGCCCCGTAGCGATACGCTGCCCTTTCATCCAGAAATTACCAAAGTCAAAATCCATATGTCCTTTTTTCTGTAGGGGATCTTTGGCATTGGGATCCTGGTTTATAAACACGCCAACCACCCCGATAGAACCCGTGAACTTGACAGCCTGAACCAGGTCGTTCATGGTTTGGTTGGGCTGTTCTTCATTCCGTTGATTGCAGCATTGGTAACCCACGCATTCGCAACCTCTGTCGGCGCCTTGCCCATCAGTCAGATCCATTACTTGCTCAACGGCAGAACCTTTTGAAAAATCTATAGGAATAGCTCCTAATTCTTCAGCCAGTTTCAATCTGTCCGGATGCATATCAACCACCATGATTTTACTGGCCCCTTTAACGCTGGCTGAGAGCGCGGCCATTAACCCAACCGGACCGGCACCAAAGATAACCACCGATTCTCCCGGTTTTAAACCCGCCAACTCGGTAGCATGATAGCCTGTTGGAAAAATATCGGACAGCATTACATAATCGTTTTCCTTTTCTGCGGCACCTTCGGGCAGTCTAAGGCAATTAAAATCGCCATACGGCACCCTCAAAAATTCCGCCTGTCCTCCGTTATAAGGGCCCATGCCAGCAAAGCCATAGGCTGCACCTGCAAAGCCGGGGTTCAACTTAAGGCAATAGGCGGTTAACCCCCTTTCGCAGTTTTTGCAATGGCCACAGCCGATATTAAAAGACATGCATACCATATCACCTACCTTAATTTCCGACACCGCTTTACCAACCTCTACAACTCTTCCGAGATTTTCGTGTCCCAGGACTCTACCCGTCTCCATATTGGTTCTGCCTTCATACATATGAAGATCAGAACCACAAATATTGGTGGTGGTTATTTGTACCAGCACATCGGTTGGTTGTTCTATTTTGGGATCCGGCACATTATCAACTCTTACGTCGTATGGGCCATGATAAACAAGTGCTTTCATATAGAATGTTTTAGAAGTGAAAAAAATGAATAATTGTAGCGTGAGAAACGCAAAAACATATACTATAACCAGCTCTTCAAAATCCTTATGCTGGTATACTTGATCTAAAACTCATAAAGCTCACTCTCGCAGGTGGAAGCGAAATTGATATTGGGTGAGGAATTAATTGGGTGAGGAATTATGTGTATGGTATGGTGCGAAGCAGGCACTTATAATTAAAGAAAAAAAGGAAGTTATTACTTAATGGCTCAGGAAATTTTTTAGGTCAGATTGTTATTATCACAGGTTGAAAAAATATCAATACTGGTAAAAGAGAATACTGAATATTATGAATTTATCAGTCAGGCGTTCCTGTAAAAATAAAGTCACCTATTCTGCACCACCTTCAATAAAGATGTTTTTCCTTTTTGCTCTTCAGTTGCAGCACAATATCTTTCAGGCTGCCGGTGTAAAAACTTATTTGTCCTTTGTCGGGCTTTGGGGTTCTGGTGATGACGTACGTGTCTTTGCCTTCGTATAGAAGCTAAGGCACCTACGATAGATATCACCCATTCATAAGTTTTTCTGCTGAGGATCACGGTGTTAATTGTTTTGATAAAAGATGCATAGCCGTTGTCTTCCCCTTTATGTTCTACGCTGGATAAAAAAGAAAGACCATCATTGGGCTTGACAATTTAGTCGACATGGCTCATGGCAATGTACAGCACTACTTTTATTTCGGTAGTCATACTTGCTGTAAGTTAGCGGAATTGGTAACTCCAGAAACTATATTAAAATTTAAAGATTAAAAATTAAATAAGAGCAATTTACTGCGAAATATAGAATAACTTAAAAAAATATAGAATTCTTGTAAGTTGCGAATGATAAAGAACTGCACATAACAAAGGCTTTTCGATAGTGGGACGAGACCTCGAAATTCAACAGTAGTTCTTCGATTGAGCTTTTGTGCAAAACTAAACGCAAGTGCTACAATTGCCCCACCATCGCAAAGCCTCGATCCGTTATGAATGACAGCAAACTACAAATAATAACTGGGCTTCTATCCGCCTTTCTGGCAATCAGCTTGCTTGTGAAGTTGCACTATATACCTGGCGGAATGATTTTATCTGGCTTGTTTTTAGGAAGTATGCTTTTGGTTGCCATCATCTTCGGCTGTTTAGTTGTTGCTGGCATTTTAAGAGTAGTAACTAAAAAGTATTCTTTTATTACTCTGTTTTCAGTTGCTACAATAATCTCATTCTTGGTTTTTCATTATAAATTGTACTCTCCGACTTTAAAGATTATAGTACCAAATGGCTTTACCGGAGAAGTTACTCTTATTTTGGCAAACGTTGATGAAAATATTTTAAATGTTGATAGCAATGGAATCGGTTATATAAATCAATGGACTTTTGAAAAGACTTATACAGAGCCTGTTGTATATACGAGTGACGGTAACAACATCAAAGAACGTCTAGTCGGTTTTAACCCCTCAGCTTTTTGGGGTAATGGAAAGGTGTGCTGTATTCAGGGAAAGGAAATTCATACTTTAAATTTTGAAGTTGTGCCGTTGGAGAAGTTAGGCGAAAAGCAATACTACTCGAAAGATTTGACAGCATTAATTGATACAGCCCTAGTTCTTGCTGTAGAACCTGACAGATATACAAGAGCCCAGACTGAAGCTTTTGAAACTGATATAAAGTAAGAAAAACCTTTGCCAACAAAAGCTATTGTACATAAACGTACCATAGCCCAAGCGTTATGCAGTTGAAATTACTAAATGGTAAAAACAGGTATACCAGCTAATACTTATTCTCTGATTCCTAAAGTAGTTGTTCTATCTCTGCTGCTTGGGTATGTTATAGAAAATACTCTTTTGGCGATTGGCTTAGGAATCCTGTCAGGACTTATTCTGCATGTTTGGGGTAGCTACTATGATTGTGTGGTACATCTGGAAAACGGTGTAGCGAAATTCTACTTCCTAAGACCATTCTTCTTCAAAGAAGAGCATGACCTGAAGCATCTGGACAAGGGGGAGATTATCAGAGAAGATAAGGATAGAACCCAGAGAGACATTTGGTGGCAGGCTGATATGCTCTTCCAGTTCAGCTATGACAGGTTGATTCTACATAAAGGTGCAACAGTTCATGAAGTCAGATTCAGAACAAATGAGAATGACTTGCCTAAACTTGAAGCAGCAGTTATAGAAATATCTGAAAGAAAAGAAGGTGTAACGATGGATAAAACTATATAATTTAGGTTCAGCTACGCCTCCTCACTTTATACGCATGCACATTGCCATTTAACTTATTTTAAAATAAATGAAATTTACCTCTTTCCTCCTAGTTATTATACTTGGCTTTATAACACTTGTGGCAAATGGTCAAAATATTAAACCATTAGAAGCTGTATCAAAACAAAATCATGACAACAAGCAGCAAGCTATTATTTATGGAAACTTTGTACAACGTTTAGGCTTTAGTAGTGGCGGGTTTGCTCAAGATATCAGATTAATAAATGTTGAAACAAATGAAGTTTTTAGCCTTCGCGTCAAACCAACGTTTAAATCAGCCAAGGAAAATAGTTTTTGTTTCTATATAAAACCTGGTACTTATAAAATATTAAATTACTGGTGGACTGAGAGTAAGTGGTATGGAGGTAAAATGTTCACCGAATATATTTTCAAAGGAATAGAATCATCAATTGCTTCTGACAAACTAAAGAAAGGACAGATCCGGCAAAATGACCTGGAACAATTCTCTTTTGAAATTTCGGATAGCTCGGTTTACTATCTCGGTACATGGCATTTTGATAAAGAGCTAGTTTCTTTTAGCCATGAAAAAGAAGGACTCGATAAAATTATTCAAGCTAAGTATCCTGAAATTAACTGGGAACAGGCAAAAGTAGAAATTCCAAAATAAGAACAAGTCATTTGCTGTATATACTGCATGCTTCAGCTGGAGCCTCACAAGTTGCCTGTACAAGCTCATAAACCAACTCCTTATTAGCACAGCCAAAGGGATGCGTATCAGTAAGTTAATTTTATTCACAAAGCGTATTTAAGAATCAAATTCACTAAATTGGTGCTATGCATAAAGGGCGGTTAGAAGCGTTCAGTGACGGGGTGCTGGCCATCATCATCACAATTATGGTGATAGAGATAAAGGTGCCACACGGAAAAGACCTGAAGGTCTTGCAGCCACTCATACCGGTAATAGTGAGCTACGTCCTGAGTTTTATTTACCTGGCTATTTACTGGAATAACCACCACCACATGCTGTATACCGTGAAGCGTGTGACCGGCGATATTCTGTGGGCAAATATGCACCTGCTTTTCTGGCTTTCTCTGATTCCGTTTGTTACGGGCTGGATAGGGGAGAACCACTTTGCTCCTGTGCCCCTGGCGCTTTACGGCTTTGTGTTGTTAATGTGCGCCATTGCCTACATGGTCCTGCAAAAGCGCATTATCAAAAATCATGGTCCGAACTCTATACTCTCCAAAGCAATAGGGAGTGATATAAAAGGCAAGCTATCTCCTGCTCTTTATCTCATTGCTATTTTCTCTACCTACATCAGCTCTTGGATTGCCGGCGGCATATATGTTGCAGTAGCCTTAATGTGGCTGATTCCTGACAAGCGTATTGAGGTGATCGTGACCCATGATACAGCGAACAGCACCGAACTGGATCCTTTACAACAAAAGGCGCAAGGGCGTTTGCCAGGTTAAAGTTAAATGCCTCCCGCTTATTCTACTCGTCGCTAAGGCAATCCGAAGGGTTTAGTCTGGCAGCTTTTATCGCTTGCATGCCTACGGTTAAACAGGCAATGGCAAGCGCAAGCACGCCTGCTCCTGCAAAGTACCATAGTTTCAGCTCAATTCTGTAAGCGAAGTTGTTCAGCCAGTAGGTTACAATGAAGTAGCTTAAAGGTAGCGCAATAAGTATGGACGTCAGGACGAGTTTTGAAAAGTCAACGGAAAGCAGGTAGGTAATATTAAGTTCGCTGGCACCAAGTACCTTACGTATGCCGATCTCTTTCATCCTTCTTTCGGCAGTAAAAGTGGCCAGGCCAAACAGGCCGAGGCAGGAGATCAGAACAGCTAGTCCGGCGAAGTATTTGGAAAGAACCGCTACACGCTGCTCAGCCGCGTACATGCTCTCAAAGTCATCATTCAAAAACTTATAATCTAGCACATAGCCCGGGTTATAGGCACTGTAAAGCTCCTGGAGCTGCTCAATAACGCTTTTTTCTCTTCCGGCTTCAATCCTGGCCATTACTTTCATAGATTGGTTGGGCTCCAGCCTGAAGAACATAGGTTTTACCTGCTCATGCAGCGACTGAAAGTGAAAGTCCTTAACAACGCCGATTATCTTCTTGTCTTTGCCCCACAGGTTTACAGTTTTTCCAATTGGGTCTTGCATGCCCATAGCAGCAATGGCAGCCTCGTTAAAAATGATTTTTGAAGTGTCCGTAGAAAACTCTTCTGAAAATGCCCTGCCTTCTTTTATGCTGATGCCCAGCGTTTCAATCATATTGTAGTTAACAGCCACTGTCTGAAAGGCAACATCATCGTCAGGATTTTTACCGGGCCACTTTAAACCTATAGTAGAACCATAGTCGCGGATAATGCTGCCCCCGCTAGAGGCATTCGTAATACCCGGAATTTTCCTGACCTCTGAAAGAAACGGTTCCAGGTGCTGCTGCACTTTGCCTTCAGCCGCAAAATAGATAACGTTGTTTTTGTTATAGCCTAAATTTTTGGTCTGTACATACTCAATTTGCTTGTATACTACCAGTACCGACACGATCAGGACAACTGAAAGCGTAAACTGAAATATAACCAGGCCTTTCCGTGCCCACATTTCGCCGCCCAGCCCTTCCAGCTTTCCCCTTAACACCGCTGCTGGTTTAAAACCAGAAAGGTATAAAGCAGGGTAGCTGCCTGCCAGAACCCCTGTAAGCAAGGCAATGCCAAGTGCAGCTAAAACAAAGTATAAGTTGAACGAAACAACCAGTTGTTTACCTGTGATCTCGTTAAAAGGTGCTTTGGTTAACTCTACCAACATCAAGGCAACAACAAGCGAAGCTAAAGCCATCAACAACGACTCTCCCAGGTATTGCAGGGCCAGCGACGTACGGCTGGCTCCCATGGCCTTTTTTATACCCACTTCTTTTATTCGCCTGGATGCTTTTGCCGTGGAAAGGTTCATGAAGTTAATGCACGCTATCAGCAGGATAAACACGGCAATAATGGAGAACAGCCGGACATACTCTATCCGGCCACCTGCCTGTACGCCGTTCTCATAGGTGTCGTACAGATAGTTATCTGGATAAGGTCTGGTAAATAAAGTAACGTTTGAGTCAGGTAGTTTACTTTTAATGAACCCGGAGATCTTCTGGCTAAACTGGTCCGGATCGGCGCCATCCTGTATAACCAAATAGGTTTCAGCATTGTGGTTGTCCCAGTGAATACCGCTGCCCATCATATCTTTAAATTCTTCGAATGAGGTCAGGAAGTCGAATTGTCTGGAAGAGTTGCGGGGCACGTTTTTAAAAACACCCGTAACGATCACGGGCTCTTCAAAATTCAGGATCTGCCACTCTATCATTCGGCCTACCACATTTTGTGTTGTGCCAAACAGTTTCAAGGCCAGGTCTTCTGAGATCACGATGGCATTCTTATCTGCCAGCACCTGATCTTTATTGCCCTGGATCAGGGGATATGAAAAGACATTGAAAAAATCTTTGCTTACAAACTGGCCACTTGCGCTGATGTGTTTGTTGCTCTCGGAAACAATAAATTTGTCGGGGATGATGGAGGAACTGACGGCATATTTTACCTCGGGCACTTCTGCTGCCAAAGCCTCACCTAAAAGTCCGGGGCCTGCTTCGCTCGTAACAATGGCTTCGGCATTATGGTGGTTGGTCATCACCTGCAAAAGCCTGCTATCGTTTTCATGGAAGTTATCAACAGACAGCTCATCGTTCACCCACAAAAAAATAAGCAGCGCACAGGCCAACCCCGTTGATAAACCTATGAGGTTAATGAAGAAGGTGCTCTTAAACCGCTTAAAATTTCTATAAAGTAAAAGTAGACTGTGTCGGATCATAGTTTCTGATTTCAGCAGGCGTAAAGGAACAATACAATGGCTTTGTACAAGCCAACAAGTATGCCACACTAAAATATGGTTCTATAGCCCGTAAGGCCTGTTTGCTAATTAAATGCTGTTCGATAACAGACACCATAACGTACGATATCGCACAAACATGTTAGCCTGTAGCAGGATTTAAGATGCCTGAATATCAGCTCAAAAGTATTTTTGCCTATGCTAGGCCCTTACCTGCTCTTCTCTGAATTCTTTCATACGTTTAAAATAATCCCTGGCTGCACGCATCACCTTAGGCGATAGCAGCAAAGCCGAAACCATGGTCGGGATAGCCATCATGGCATACATGCCGTCTATCAAAGCGATTACAGCTGTGATAGAGGCTACGGCGCCAAAGATGATGGTAAGCACATAAAAGTAGTTGTAGTAGTGTTTATACTTTGCCCCGAATAAAAAACTGAAGCACTTAGTACCGTAGTAGGAGTAGGAGAACAGCGAAGTGAAGGCGAAGATCAGCACGCATACCACCAGCACATAGCTGCCAATGCCGGGCATAGAGGAGTTAAAGGCATGTGCTGTCATGCTTACGCCATTGCCATCAGAGGTCTGCCAGGCGTTGGTAAGGATGATGGCAAGGCCAGTGAGTGTACAAACTACCAGCGTATCAATAAAAGGACCTAACATGGCTACCAGCCCTTCCCGGATCGGCTCGTCGGTTCTGGCTGCTCCATGCATCATAGAGGCTGTGCCTATGCCCGCTTCGTTTGAGAAAGCGGCCCTGCGCGCCCCCGCAATAATTATAGCGCCAACAGCGCCGCCTAACACCGCATCTGCAGCAAAAGCATCTTCAAAAATTAAAGCAAAAGCTGCCGGAATGCTCATATAGTTACTGGCCATGATGTAAAATACTGCCAGCATATACAGCACCACCATGCCCGGCACCATTTTTCCGGCTACATGGCCAATACGCTTTATCCCTCCAAAAATTACCATAGAGGTAATGATAACCAAGGTAAGACCAATTCCGAGGTTCCAGTAGAACGGATGCGTTGTGGCAATGCCGTTTGGCACTAGCACCACCTCCCGGATAACCTGTGTCAGTTGGTTTGCCTGAAAGATGGGAAGCGTTCCAAACAGGCCAGCAATAGCAAAGAAGGCTGCCAATGGCTTCCACTTTTTACCTAGGCCTTCTGTTATCACATACATAGGGCCTCCTTCCAGGTGGCCAACACTGTCGCGGCCGCGGTACATCACAGACAGGCTACAGGTAAAGAACTTGGTTGCCATACCTACAAAAGCGCTCACCCACATCCAGAACAGCACTCCGGGGCCACCCAGGGCAATGGCTACGGCCACACCGCTGATGTTACCCATGCCTACTGTAGCGGCCAACGCACTCGACAAAGCCTCAAAGTGATTGATATCACCTGGGTCGTCCGGGTCGTCGTACTTGCCACGAAGCACATTAATGGCGTGCCCCAGGTAGCGGAAAGGAAGGAACCCGGAGTAGAACATAAAGTAGAACCCGCCACCCATCAGCAGGAGGAGCAGAGGCATGCCCCAGGCGGCATTGCTAAATGCAGTTAAAAAGTCTTCTAATGCTTTCAAAACGGTAATTTGAGCTTTCAGTAAAGTATAAAGATAGGCACAAATTGTAAATAAACGTATGGTAGGCTACGGTAAAAAGGCTGCTGCGTATCCTGTGTTACCTTATCGGAGGTTACATGAGTGCAAGCGGCTGCAGTACATCTGAAGAATTAAACCAATTGTATGTCTACTTATATACTTGTGCTCACGTTGGTGGGGTTGGCAGCACTTTCTATGGCCTGGGTGCCCTCCCTGCTGAAGCGGACCTTTATTTCGTACCCCATGGTATTTATGCTGCTGGGCATGCTGGTGTACCTGCTGCCTTACGAACTGCCCCAGCCTGACCCTATCTGGCAGGAGGATTATGTGGTACGCCTGACGGAACTGATCGTGATCATTTCGCTGATGGGATCAGGACTGAAACTGCGGCGGAAAGTGAGTCTGAAAAACTGGAAAATTCCGTTAAGGCTGGTAAGCATCACCATGTTGTTGTGCATTGCGGGCCTTGCGCTTTTAGGCTGGGGCGTATTAGGGCTTGCCCCGGCTGCGGCCATCCTTTTAGGAGCCGTGCTGGCGCCTACCGATCCGGTTTTGGCTGAGCAGGTACAGGTAGGGCCACCCAGTGAGAAAGAGGAAGATGAAGTGCGGTTTTCGCTAACGGCTGAAGCAGGGTTGAACGACGGCATGGCTTTCCCGTTTACCTGGCTGGCAGTAGTCATAGCGGTTGCTGCCGGTACCGAAGGCGGGTGGTTTGGCGATTGGCTGCTACGCGATCTGTTGTACCGTTTGGTAGCCGGAACTGTGATCGGTTTCGTGATAGGGCGGGTGCTGGCTTTCCTGATTTTTAAACTACCCAGGAAGACAAATTTTCCGAAAGCCCAGGACGGCTTTATGGCACTTTCAGCTACGCTGGTATCGTACGGACTTACGGAGCTGGCGCATGGCTATGGTTTTATTGCCGTATTTATCACAGCCATTACCATGAGCAGTTTTGAGCCGGAGCATGAATACCACACCGAAATGCACGACTTTGTGAACCAGGTGGAGCACATCCTGATGGTTATGCTCTTGCTGGTGTTTGGGGGCAGCCTGGTATATGGCCTGCTCAACTTCCTTACCTGGCAGGGGGCTATAATTGGCCTGGCCTTTCTGTTTATCATAAGGCCTTTGGCTGGTTTGATTGGTTTATGGGGTATCAGTCTGCCTTTTCATGAGAAAATAGCGATCAGTTTCTTCGGCATCCGTGGCATAGGGTCCTTCTTTTACCTCTCTTTTGCGCTGGATAAAATTGATTTTGTGGATGCGGATCAGTTATGGTCTGTCGTTGGTTTTATTGTGATGGTCTCTATTATCTTACATGGTTTTACAGCCTCAAAAGCCATGGGCTACCTGGATAGGCGGCGCAACAGGAGAAAAGCAGTTGCCCAAAAACCTGTTCTCTGAATCAGTTAAAATTTTATACTTTAAACGCATGCCAACACTACTCCACCAGATAGACATGCCGGAGGCCGAAGTATACTTTGCCTCTCATTTTTTCACACCAGCAGAAAGTGACCTGTATCTCAAAACTTTAGAGGAGGAGGTTAACTGGCAGCAGGAAAGTATAAAGCTATTCGGTAAGCTGCGCCCTATGCCCCGGCTAACGGCCTGGTACGGCGACAAGGGGTATACTTACTCCGGGTTGCATAATAAGCCGCAGCCATGGCTACCGGTATTGCAGGAGCTAAGGGAGCGGGTGGAAAAGGCCAGTGGGCAAACCTATAACAGTGTGCTGCTAAACCTCTACCGGACAGGGCAGGATAGCATGGGGTGGCACTCGGATGATGAAGCGGCGCTGGGGCCAGGTATAGCCAGTGTGAGCTTTGGGGGCACCCGGAAGTTCAGGTTCAGGCATAGAAGCCGGAAAGACCTGGAGCCGGTAAGTTTAGACCTGAGCCACGGCAGCCTTTTACTGATGCAAGGGCAAACGCAGCATCACTGGCTTCACCATGTCCCAATAACTAAGCGTAACGTACAACCTCGCATTAACCTAACTTTCCGAAATGTGATAACATAAAGGCTTGCCAATACGGTTCTGAAATCTTTACTTTACAAGTACCGGAGGTTTATTACGCACTGAAACTATGACCAAGAAAAAGAACGTCGCCATTATGGGGGCTGGCCTGGTGGGCTCGCTTCTGTCTTTGTACCTGGCCAAGCGGGGCCACAACGTGCACCTGTATGAGCGCAGGCCTGATCTGCGAAAGACAACCGTAGATGGAGGGCGTTCTATAAACCTGGCCCTGAGCGACCGTGGCTGGCGTGCCCTCCGCGGTATTGGCATAGAAGAGGAGGTGCGTAAAGTGGCCATACCTATGTACGGCCGCATGATGCACGATGAATATGGTAGCCTGACTTATCAGCCATATGGTAAGGAAGGGCAGGCGATCTATTCAGTATCCCGTGGTGGCCTGAACATAGCGCTGATGAACCTGTCTGAGCCAAACGAAGATATCACGTATCATTTTAACAGGCAGGCCTTAGATGTAAACCTCCGTACCAATGAGGTGCAGCTGCGGAATACAGAAACAAATGCAGTGGAAATAATAGAGCCTGATCTGCTGTTCGGTGCCGACGGGGCTTTCTCGGTGGTGCGTGGCGCCATGCAGAAAACGGAGCGCTTTAACTACGAGCAGAGTTACCTGGAGTATGGCTACAAGGAACTTACCATACCTGCTACGGCAGACGGAGGATGGGCGCTGGAGAAAAATGCGCTGCACATCTGGCCCCGGGGCAACTATATGATGATTGCCTTGCCGAACCTGGATGGCAGCTTTACCTGCACGTTGTTTTTCCCTTATGAAGGAGAGCGCTCCTTTAATGCCATTAAAAACGATACTGACCTGCTCAACTTCTTTCTGCAGGTGTTCCCGGATGCCGTGCCACTGATGCCGGACCTGGCCCAGGATTATTTTTCCAACCCGATCGGGTCATTGGTAACAGTTAAATGCTTTCCGTGGAGTTACGAAGGAAAATCTTTGTTGATTGGAGATGCCAGCCATGCCGTAGTGCCATTCTATGGCCAGGGAATGAACGCAGGTTTTGAAGATATCACGGTTCTGGACCAGATGCTGGATGGCTTTGATGGGGAAAACTGGGAGGCGCTGTTTAAAGCCTTTGAGCGCAGCCGTAAACCTAATGCCGATGCCATCGCGGACCTGGCAGTAATGAATTTTATAGAGATGCGCGATAAGGTGGCTGACCCGCGTTTCCTGCTCCGCAAAAAGATAGAAGCAAAGATCTCAGAGCAATACCCTGATAAATGGATTCCGCTTTATTCCATGGTTACCTTCTCCGACTTCCCTTATTCCTACGCCCTGGAAACAGGCAGGCAACAGGACAGGATCATGAAAAAAGTGATGAAGCATATTCAAAGCGTGGGAGATTACGAAAAGCCCGAAGTGCAAAAGCTACTGCAGAAACAACTGGTGCAGAAGGAAAAGCTGAAGAAGTACCAGCCACAAGAGGCCTAAGGTAGCGCTATCTGTCGAGCCAGGCTTTAAAGTCGTTTACTTTTTCGCGGCTAACAACTACCTCGCCGGCAGGCGTAGGATGATGCAGCTCCAGTTTCAGGCGACTGTTAGACCAGGCAACAATATCTTTTACAGCTTTTAGCTTAACCAGGTAGCCACGGTTCACCCGGAAGTAGCACTCCGGATCAACAAGGGATTCCACCTGTTCCATTGTATAGTCGATGGCGTAGCGCTTCCCGGCTGTGGTCTGCAGAAAAGTAGCTTTTTCGTAACTATAAAAACAGGCTGCTTCTTCCACCGGAATAGTATGCAGGTGTTCCCCAACTTTCACTACAAACCTGGTTTTATAGCTTTTGCCCCCGTTCAAAAGCTGTAATGTCTGCTCCAGTGCCCCAAGCTGTGGCGGAGCGGCATGGCTCCTTATCTTCCTGAACTTCTCCAGGGCAGCCTGCAACTCGTCTTCGTCAATAGGTTTTAACAGGTAATCGATACTGTTTACCTTAAAGGCCCGGATAGCATAGGAATCATACGCAGTGGTAAAAATGACTGGTACTTCTACGGGCACCTGGTCAAACACTTCAAAGCTTATGCCATCGGCCAGCTGTATATCCATAAAAATAAGGTCGAGCTGTGGCTTTAAATTTAGAAGCGCTACCGTTTTTCGTACAGAGGGCGTAGTAGCCACTATTTCTGCAGTGCACTCGATCCGCTTTAGCAGGCTGGCGAGCCTGTCAGCTGCAAGTTTCTCATCTTCTACGATCAGTATCCTCATCAGCCTTTTAAGTATAAAAGAGGCAGTTTAACCGTAAAATCACTCTCAGAGCGTTCTATCAGCACTTTTTTATCTGTCAGGTAGCTATATCGGGCCTGCAAATTAGTGAGGCCGGTGCCCGTGGATGCTTCGCGAACTTTACGCTCCATCAGGTTATTGCTGATAACTATAAAGCCATCTTTCAGATATAGCCGCACCTGAAGTGGCTGCTCTTCCATGGCAATGTTGTGCTTAATGGCATTTTCCAGCAGCATCTGCAAGGCTAAAGGCACCACCATCAGCTCTGTACTCTCCGGAAGGTCATTCTGTATACAAAGCGCATCCCCGTGCCGTATTTTCTGAAGGTAGATGTAGGAGTTCAGGAAAGCCAGCTCCTCTGTTAAAGGCACTACTTCTTTCTGCCGGCTATCCAGCACATAGCGGTATACTTCTGATAACTTCCGGATAAACTTAACTGCTGCTCGCTGGTCCGTTTCTACCAGGCTGGTTAAAGCGTTCAGGCTATTGAACAGGAAATGCGGGTTCACCTGTGCCCGCAAAACTTCATACTCGGCCCGAAGGTGCTCGCGCTTGAGCTTCTCTTCATTAACGGCCAGTTCGCGCCAGCTATGGAAAAAAGAGAGGCTATACATAACGAAGGTGATCAGGGTAGTGATGCCCACCTGGAAAAGCATCATGTTGTGGAACCTTGGGCTGGTGATAATGTCAAAACCGTTGCCGCGGATATAAATATAAAAAATGATGTTCAGCAACAGGAATACACACGTGGAGTAAAGGAGCATGGCCAGTACCGAAAGTATAAATCGCTTGCCAGGCTCCTTTATCCAGCTGACATACTTGCTAAGCCCTCCGGCGATATACCCGTTGCCCAACCAGATAGGCAGAATAAGAAAAAAGTTATACGTTACGTTTGTGATAAAATTTTGCCAGCCAAAAGAGTGGTTGAAAGTAAAGAAGAGCTGTATGGCTATGGCCAGGGCAACCATAGCGAGAAGCTGCTTATAAAGAGTGTTATGTTTGATAACCGATGTTTGCATTACTCCAGAAATATAGCAGATTGTGATTTAAGTTTCTAGTGGCTGGGGTAGTTAATTGTCAGTTACATCTGGCTAACATAGATTCATTCTGGCTTTTTCCCCAGGCCGGAGTGAGTGTTGGCGCTTGCTTTTGCAGGTCAAACTTAGCTTTAGCCTGTTCAAACTGTGGCTTGGCAGCCTCAGGTCCACCTCCAAACATAGAAGGAGTATAGTATAAGTTTGTCCCCATCAGGTAGTAAGCCCGCGGATTATCCGGGTTAAGGTTTTTTGCTTTTTCAAGAGCCTCAGTAGCCAATCCGCTATACTTCATGCCGCGCACCATTGGCGATATCTGAATGCGGGTCATGTGCAGCAACCCCTGCAGGGCATGCAATTCCGATTCTTTTGGCTGCAAATGTAGTGCCTTGTTCAGTTGTTCCTGCGCCTTGTCAAGGTAAAGGTCCTTTTTATCAGACTCCCGCTCCGGCTTACACATGTTAATAAAGCTCAGGGTGGCATAGTATAAAGGGAGCCATTGCCCTTGTTCTGCGCTGGCAATGCGCTCAAATATATTGGCTGTCTGCTGGTATTCTTTCACCGTTTTTGCATTGCCTAAGGCCTGTATGTTTTTAGCCATAGCCGATTCATAGTTCCCCTGCTGGGCCAAAGAATTAAATGCTACAAGTATAGCAGCAACGAAGAAAATGACTGTCTTTTTCATGTTATATGTGTTTATGGTTTTCCTTAATATTTGATCAAAATGTATGAACTGATACTATTTTAATGATGAATGCTCTTTCCGCCGAAGTTGATGAACACCCCCATAAAGAGAAATCGTTTGGCAGGAGGCCCGACTTTCTGGCTGCTGAAATTCCCCGTTTCGTCTGGCGTGGAGGCGTAGCGATAGCCAAATACCTGATCGCTCCCCAGCAAGTTGGTAGCTGACACATACACCACTGTAAAGTTGCCCCGGATGTTGGTGAGGTAGCTGGCATTCAGACTTAAGTCGTGGTACTTTGGCGTCGTTTCCTGGTTAAAGCCTGCCTTGTTTGGGTTGTAGTAGGGGCGGCCGCTGGCAAAAGAGTAGGTGGCACCGAACTGTGTTTGTAGCTTGGGCACAAAATGTTTGTAAACTACTGCCACGTTATGCTTTGATGCAAAGGCAGGCACTGCCTGTTGCGGGTAATCGCGGTAGTTACGGCGTGTGTCCAGCAGCGAATACGAAACCCAGTAGTCACCGTTTTTAATACTTTTCCTGTCGCGCCAGAAGATGTCTATGCCCTGGGCATAGCCCTTGCCATTGTTATTATAGCTGCCAGGCAGGTAAGGGTATGCAGGATCATACTTCACGAGCTGATCATACTTCTTAAAGTAGCCTTCGACCCGTAAGGTGCGGTCATCTTTCTGGCGCTGGTAATTTAGGATGTAGTGCGTAGCGGTTTCGTTTTGTAACTGGTCGGTTACCTTCAGAAAAGCGGCTTCCGGCAATTGGTAAAACCGGCCAAAAGCGGCGGATACCTGGCCGTAAGCATCAGTTTTGTAAGCCAGCGACAGGCGGGGTGCCAGGTTTGCCTTGTTGATTAATGCAGTATACTCTGCCCTTGCTCCTGCACGAGCCACCAGGTTATTACTCAAATGCCAGTCGGCTTCGGTAAAAGCGGCAGTCATAAGTTCGTTAAAGCCGGCATTTATACTTGTTGCGCCTGCGTGTTCCTGGTATTGCTGCTCGTAGCGGCGCAAGGTCAGTTCTGTGCCATACTTTATCCAAAGAGGTTCTGCTACCTGATGTTCCAGCGTTGCCTTTGCCTGCAGCGTGTTATCCTGCTCTGCAATCTGCTGCTCATCTACCTGAATGTTATCTGTGTTTCGCATAAAACTTAACCCGGTACGGAGGGCAGTCTTAGCTGAAAGCAGATCCTGGAAAGTGATGTTGCTGAAATAGTTGCCGTTCCGGAGTTTTACATCCTGTTTTACACCATCGGGGGTAGGCTGCGACAATGCCAGTGTTGATCCTGTGAAGCTGCTGTATGCTTTTAGCATGCCTGTATCGGAGGTCTTATGCCGGAAGATCAAAGAGCCGCCCTTACTTTTGGGGGCCTGTGTCCAGGTTATATTCTGGTCGATCAATTTAGTATAAGGGGCCAGGTTACTGTAGTCGGCGGTCATGGATAAGGAGGTATTGGCCCAGCGTTGTGTGTGAGAGGCGCCAAGCCCGACAGACATGATGGAAACACCTGTTTCTGTGTTTTCGGGTAAGCCATTGCTTCGTAGAAGCAGCGCTGACGATAAAGCCTGGCCATACTCGGCTGAGTAGCCGCCAGAACTGAAAGTAATGCCGCTGAACATAAAAGGAGAGAAGCGGCCTCGTGCCGGCAGATCGGGTACGGAAGAATTATAAGGTTTTTGCACCAGTAGCCCGTCGATAAAGGTTTTGGTCTCATAACTGTCGCCGCCCCTTACAAAAAGTTTGCCTTCCTCGCCTACGCGCTGTGCTCCCGGCAGTGTGTTAATGGCAGCAAATATATCGGCAGTGGCACCGGCAGTTGTGGCAATATCCAGGGAGCTGAGCACAGTACTGCGCTTTTCATCTCCGGCCTCAAAGGCACCTGCCGTAATAGTCACACTTTTTAGCTCACTCAGTTTTTCCTGTAGCCTGAAGGTTACTGCTGATGCGTCTGTCTTGAGGTCAAGTAACAGCTCTTGTTGTTCGTATCCTAAAAAGCTGGCGACTACGGTTTGTGTGCCCGTGGCAGCGGTTGTAAAGCTAAAAGTGCCTTCAGTGCCGGAGGAGGTGCCGTCGTAACTGCCCTTAACGAACACGTTTGCCCCTATTATCGGCTCGCCCCGCGTATCAAGCACTTTGCCTGTAATGGTATGTTGGTTTTGTGCCAGCACCAGCAGTGGTGCCAACCAGAGTAATGTCAGAATGCCTGTAAATGTACCTTTCATAGTCGTTGTCGTTAACATCTGACTCAAAGGTGCAAAAGCATTTAACAGATCAGAATTTAAACCTGATGAACTGTAGGATAGGGTGGATGAATTGTAAAGTAGCAGGGAGCGCATAAAAAAAGGGCGATACACGTATCGCCCTTTTTTGTATTGCCTTAAGCAGTCTCTATCTTACGACTGAGAGCTTTGTTACCTCTTTGGAAGTACCTGATTGTACAGAAACAAAGTAAATGCCACGGGTCATCTTATCCAGTTTAAGCGAATAATCGAAAGTGCCTTTTGCATCAGTCCATAACTCGCTGTGTACTACACGGCCGCTCATGTCGGTTACCTGAAGTGCTACAGCAGAAGCATTGTCTGCTACTGTGATCGCGATGGTAGCTTCGGAGTTGGCCGGGTTCGGATAAACAACCAGCGTGTTAGAAGCTGATTTAGCAGTTTCGAAGGCTGCAGTTGCCGCCGCTGTAGTAGAGGCATCGGCAAAGATGCCAGACCTTGAACCTGTAAAGGTAGCGCGTGGGCCACCTGCTGTAAACACGGCTCTCATTCTTTCTTTCTGGCCATAAGTAAACATGTACATGCAGGCATCATACGTGTAATCCATGTAATTCATGAACATGTCGCTTGTGTTGTTGCAGGTAGGCTTAGGGAAAGAAGGGCAACCACCATTAGATGTTTGCTGCGTAGGAGTATCGTCTACGTAGTCGTTACCGCAACGTCTGTCTCCCCAAATGTGGCGCAGGTTCATCCAGTGGCCAATTTCGTGAGTGGCTGTGCGACCTAAATTATAGTTGCCGGCAGTGCCGCCAGGCAGGGAGCTGTATAAGCAAACCACACCATCGGTAGCAGCGCTACCTCCCGGAAACTGCGCATAACCAAGTAAGCCGCCACCTAAATTACAAACCCAGAAGTTCAGGTATTTGCTGGCGTCCCAGGCATCGCGGCCACCCTGGCTAGTATATTTTACGGCATCATTAGAAGAGAAAGACGCAACAGATGTGGCTGTTCTGGTAATTCCTCCTAATGTAAATTCAATCTCGGTATCTGCATCCAAGCTCCCGAACATGGAAGGCAGCTTGCTGATATCCGCATTCTGCTTTCTGAAATCCTCATTCAGTACCCTGAGTTGCTCATTTATCATGGCATCAGATACGTTTTGGTCAGCAGTGTTGTACACCACATGGAACACTACCGGTATCCTAACTATGATTCCGGTTGGTGCAGGCTCTGGCGACGGTGTTGTAGGGTCGGTTGGCTGTGTGGGTTTTCCTTTGGCAGCATTTGCCACAACTTTTTGAGTATGACGCTCAATGGCTTCCATTCTTCTTTCCAGACCCGGATTTTCCTTCATCTGTCTTTCCAGTACATCCATGGTAGCGCAGCTTTTAGCAGGCTTTCCCTGCTGTGCAAAAGCCATGGTGTTTGCCATTGCAATTATTGCAATCAGGCACAGTAAAATTCTTTTCATATTAAAATGTTTAAGGTGAGTATGACTATTGTTAAATAGCGTTAATGAAGTAATATACAATAAGTAGCTGATTTTTATAATAAATTAAACTTTTAATTAAATAAAATATTTTGGAATGCAATTAGGTATAGCTTACCTGCAGTACTGGTAAAAGCATGCCCTTGCCAGATGGCATAACTATTTTCTTGAAAAGTGGTATAGCAAAATGGAGCTTAGCGCTCCCTTCAACGAATCTTATCATTACATAATTACAAGCCCGAATTTTATGAAAATAGCCTATAAACTAAAAGGAACAGCCATAACTGCGCTGATACTGATCGCTTTGGCACTTGGTACAACAGCCACAGCACAACAAACTTCGCAGCCGGCACAACAACAGCAAGCACCGCAGAACTTTACTGATAAGGAGCTAAAGCAGTTTGCCGATGCCAGTAACCGCTTAATGGAAATACAGCGTAAAGGCGAGGAGAAAATGCTGAAGATACTGGAGGAAGAAAAACTGAGTGTAGACAAGTTTAACGAAATGGCTCAGGCGCATCAGCAGGAAAAACTGGATGAGGTAGTAGCCACCGAACAGGAAAAAACAGCTTTTAACAAAGCGGCAGAACGCATGATGGCAATGCAACCTGCCCTGCAAAAGGAAGTGGAAGCTGCTATTCAGAAAGAAGGGATGCAACTGGACAGGTATGAGCAGATAATGGTAGCTTACCGCCAGGACCCTGTGTTACAGGAAAAGCTGAACAAGATGATGGCTCAGCAGTAGGCACCTATTGTAACACATAAAAGTAAAAGGCCCCGCTACATCAGGTAGCGGGGCCTTTTACTTTTATGTGTTACTGAGGCTTTTCCTCTTGCGGAGGCTGCTGCCCATGAGCGAACTCCACAATTTTGAATGTTTTGGACCGTCGGTCGTAGTAACCGTAGTGCAGCTTGTTGCCATAACGGTAAACGGTTTTCAGTTCCGGCTCCGGCTTCAGTTCCTGCTCATAACTCTCCACTTTGTCCTGCAATGCCAGCTGCTCTTTATCAGTACCACTGTTTACCTTTGTCAGGTTATCAGCATCCAGCACTGCCCTGAAGTATGTGCTAATGCCAGGGCCTGCCGGTTGTGTGCTTCCCTGGTTGTAAGGGTCGTAAAAATAGCGGCTGTAATACGGTGAGTTCAGGTAATAGCTCGGAATATTATAAGCCGGTACCCAACGCCCTGGTATCATCATCAGGCCTCTGGAGGTCTGCACATAACGATCTGGTGTGCGCACCAGGCGGTTCCTGTCCTGGTCAAAGCTTCTGCGCTCTTCCGGCGCACTGTAAGAGCCTATGGTAAGCTGCAGGGTGCTATCGGCAAAAGTATCCACTGTAATGGCCGGCACACCGCTTGCCAGGTTCTTCATCACTTTAGAGGTTTTCTCTATCACGGTATTATCCGGAGAGAACAACGCTCTTGCACCGCGCTGGTAAACTGGCGAAGATTTGATGGCAATTTCTTCGTCACCGCTGTACTTATACTCCTTTATTGGCTTCAGAGTAGCGAAATCATAGGCTGTCAGTTTAAACTGATCTTTCTCCAGGTTTACTCTGAATAAAGTATTGTTATACAGGAAGGAGTTGAAGCTTGGCGCATTATGTTGATCGATAGCAGGAAGCGTACGGTACTGGGTCTGGCCTGAATTCCAGTCCAGCGTCAGGATCTCGGTAGTCGTCTCATCACTGTCTTTACCTTTCAGGTAAAAGCCATCAAATATCATATGGATCTTGTCGCCGCGCGAGTAGATCTTGCTGCGATGATAGCCTGTAAAAACATTATGCTGCATATCCGGATGCACATAGATCATATCAGACTCACGAGCATAACGTTCGCGTGTCCGTGGCATCTGATCCGAAGTGAATACTTTGTGCTCCAGGTGCGCCACATTCTCATCGGAGTCGCGGTACAGGTGCATGTTACCGTCTTTATCGGTGTAGAGCATATAGAAGTGTTCTTTGTCACCAAAGCCACCTACAAAGTTCATGTTTCGCTCCACGTCTATCTGCACATCCTGTATACTTCGGAAAGCACCTGTTCTGCGGTTAATGGCAAAAGGACGCAGGTACTCGCGGCGGCCATTCACGTAGCGGCTGTAAAACACAAATTCGTCATCGGTCACACGGGTGCCGAGCAACTGTGGTTCATCGCTAAAACGGTAAGGGATCTGGTGTCGGGCAATTTGCTTTCCATCCGGAGAGAGCATGGCAAAGTTCAGTTCTCCTTTCTGATAGAAATAAATCACCACGTTGCCATCATCATCAGCGAGCGTGACTAAGTCCTCGGCGCGGTTCATGGGCAACTCTATATGGGCAAACTCCTGCTGGGCATTTGCAGCAAACGCCGATAAGCCAACCAGGAGCATACTTAAGATTAATTTACGCATAGTATTAAGAGGTTGAGAATTATACTTTTAAGATGCAAAAATTTGGCCAAAGTATAGAAAAACCCTGTAAAATGTATGAAGAAATTAGTTATGCAAATATTAGCAATCAACTTATAAAACTATAATCAAAAAGCTTGATGGACAGGGACTTTAAAAATTTTTGAAAATAAAAAGCCCGGCCATACCTGGCCGGGCTTTTTATAAAGTATAAATCTTGCCTAAAACTCTGCGCTTTGCGGCGTTCTCGGGAACGGGATCACATCGCGGATGTTGCCCATACCGGTTACGAACTGCACCACACGCTCAAAGCCAAGGCCAAAGCCTGCGTGCGGACAGCCACCAAAACGGCGTGTATCCAGGAACCACCACATGTCCTCCGGGTTAATGCCTACTGCCTTCATGCGTTCTACCAGCAGGTCCATACGCTCCTCGCGCTGTGAGCCTCCTACGATCTCACCAATGCCCGGTGCCAGAATATCCATGGCGGCTACGGTTTTGCCGTCGTCGTTCATGCGCATGTAAAAGGCCTTTATATCTTTCGGGTAATCCGTCACGATCACCGGTTTTTTAAAGTGCTTCTCTACCAGGTAACGTTCGTGCTCACTCTGTAAATCAATACCCCACTTCACGTCGTACTGGAATTTCTTCTTCTTGTAGTGGTTCGAGTTGAGCAGGATGTCGATGGCCTCGGTGTAAGTGATGCGCTCAAATTCATTGTTTACCACCGACTCCAGCTTTTCGATCAGGGTCATTTCCTGGCGCTCGGTCTGCGGCTTGCTCTTATCTTCTTCCGCCTGGCGCTGCGCTAAGAACTCCAGGTCTTCGCGGTTATTTTCCAGCGCATAACGAATAATATACTTTATAAACTCTTCGGCCAGGTCAGCGTTCATCTTCAGGTCGTAAAACGCCATCTCCGGCTCTATCATCCAGAACTCTGCCAGGTGGCGAGTTGTGTTGGAGTTCTCGGCACGGAACGTAGGCCCGAAAGTATAGATATCGCTGAAAGCCATGGCTGCAACCTCGCCTTCCATTTGTCCGGAAACCGTCAGGTTGGTAGAGCGGCCAAAGAAATCCTCTTCAAAATTGATGTGCCCTTCTTCGGTACGTGGCAGGTTGTCCAGGTCCAGTGTTGTTACCCGGAACATTTCGCCGGCACCCTCCGCGTCTGAAGCCGTTATGATTGGCGTGTGCATGTATACAAAGCCTTTCTCGTTGAAGAACTTATGCACGGCAAACGATAACGCATTGCGAACACGGAACACAGCGCCAAAGGTGTTGGTACGGAAGCGCAGGTGTGCGATCTCACGTAAAAACTCCAGCGAGTGTGCCTTCTTCTGCAGCGGGTATGTTTCCGGGTCAGCTTTGCCCAGCACTTCTATGTTTGTAGCCTGTATTTCGTAGGCTTGCCCTTTGCCCTGCGATGCTACCAACTTACCGGTAACAGCAATAGCAGCGCCGGTCGTTACATCCTTCAGTGTCTCTTCGCTGAATTTTTCAGCCTCGGCCACTACCTGCAAATTATTTATCGTAGAACCGTCGTTCACGGCGATAAAATTCACAAACTTATTCCCGCGCTTTGTGCGCACCCAGCCTTTCAGCAGAACCTCTTGGTCTACCTCGGCGCCCTGTAGCAGATCTTTTACTTTTGTGCGTTGCATGTGTAATGGTTATTAAAGAGTATCAGGATACAAGTAGCAAGATGCAAGACTAAATTTACGATCTTATTTTATTCCTCAAACAGTTCAGCAGCTGAACCTGTACGGAGTTGTAAATGATTGCTTCAGGGGGCCTTTTTATAGCTTTTTTTGCCTCTAAAGCTCTTTGTCTTATGTCTTTGATCTTGTATCTCCTGCAAAATCCCTCAAAGTAACGATATTTTAACCTTTTTTGTAAATGCGAGTAAAATTATCCTAAATTTGGAAGTGCACTGAACCGCACTTATTTTTCTATAAAACTATGCAGCGACTCGATTTAAGACAACTTTTATCCCAGAAGCTATCGCCGCAGCAGATACAATTTATCAAGCTGCTGCAGATACCTACTGCTGAGTTGGAGATGCGCATAAAAGAAGAGCTGGAAATTAACCCTGCCCTGGAGGAGGGCCGCGAAGAGCCCGCCGAAGAATACAGCGACACCGACGACTACGAGGATGATTATGGCAAGGAGGAAGAGGTAGACATTAACGACTACCTGAACGATGATGAAATAAGCGGCTACAAGATGCAGGGCGATAGAGGCGGAGACGAAGAAGACCGTGAGATGCCCATTGCCATGACCTCCACGCTTACTGATTCGCTGATGGACCAGCTCGGGTTCCTGGACCTGGATGACAAGCAGTTTGCTATTGGCATGCAGCTGATAGGAAGTATAGACCATGACGGGTACATCCGCCGTGACTTAAGCTCTATTGCCAACGACCTGGCCTTCTCACAAAACATAGAGACCACAGAAGAGGAGATCGAGCAGGTATTGCACATGATCCAGACCTTTGACCCCGCCGGTATTGGTGCCCGCGACCTGCCGGAGTGCCTCTTGTTGCAACTGGTGCGCCGGGAGCAGGACGAAACCACTATACTGGCAGAGCGCATCATAAACGAAGCCTTTGATGAGTTTACCAAAAAGCACTATCAGAAGATCCAGAGTAAATTCAATATCACCGAGGATGAACTGAAGAAGGCAGTAGACCAGATTATTAGACTAAACCCAAAGCCAGGTGGTGCCGGTGCCAGCATGACGCGCATCCAGTACATCATCCCGGACTTTATACTTACCAACGACAACGGGCAGTTGCAACTTTCGCTCAACTCCCGCAACGCGCCTGATCTGCGCATCAGCCGCTCTTATGCCGACATGTTTGATGCTTATGATAAATCAGACAAAAAGGACAAGAAACTGAAGGAAACGGTTACGTTTGTGAAGCAGAAACTGGATGCGGCTAAGTGGTTCATCGATGCCATCCGCCAACGCCAGAACACGCTGCTGCGAACCATGGAGGCGATCATCAAATACCAGCATGATTTCTTTCTGGAAGGAGATGAAAGTGAGCTGCGCCCGATGATCCTGAAAGACATTGCCGAGGAGATCGGGATGGATATCAGTACTATCAGCCGGGTAGCCAACAGCAAAGCCGTGCAGACGGAGTTTGGTATCTACCCGCTCAAGTATTTCTTCTCAGAAGGTATTGCCACAGACTCTGGGGAGGATGCGAGTAGCCGCGAAGTGAAGCATATCCTGAAAGAGATCATCGAAAATGAGAGCAAACGCAAGCCGCTTTCTGATGAAAAGATAGAGAAGCTGCTAAACGAGAAAGGTTATAATATTGCCCGCCGGACAGTAGCTAAGTATAGAGAGCAGCTGAATATACCCGTGGCCCGTTTACGTAAAGAGCTCTAGCTTAACAAAAAAGTAAGCAGCTATGCACGTTTTCGGTGATAAAAACCTGTAAGGAAAAATGGCCGACTTTTGGCGCTGTTATTATCTAACCCCTTAACACTTAAAATTGAACCGTTCTCTGGCAAAGGTGCTTTCAGTGGCTTTTCACCCGCTACTCCTGCCTACTTACCTTTTTGCGTTTATACTCTACTACATGCCGGCCTCTATGCTCACATTTCCGATGCAGAGCCGTTGGGTGGTGTTGGGAATGGTTTTCCTGTCAACTTTTATAGTGCCGGGCATCGGGGCTTATACCATGGTGCGCACGGGGCGCCTGGACTCCCTGGAGATGTACCGGCGTGAGCAGCGCAATATGCCACTGCTTTTTACAGGCGTTTGTTATACTGTTACCGCGTACCTGTTTTACAGCGAAGAGGTGTTTGATGCGATCTTTTATTTTGTAATGGGCATCATCGCCGCATCGGTGTTTATTACCTACCTGGTGTCGCTGTTCTGGAAGATAAGCGCCCACAGTGTAGGTATGGGAGGCGCTTTGGGAATACTGGTAGGATTAAACATGATCGTGCCCGATGCAGGGCTGTTTCTGCCAATAGCTGTTGCTGTTGTATTAACGGGAGCAGTTCTGTCTGCCAGGCTGGCGCTGCACGCACACACGCCCGAGCAAGTTTATGCAGGCTTTGGCTGCGGCCTGATGCTGGCGCTTGTAACCACTTTTGTAGCGCTGTAAAACCTGAGTATTCAAAAAGCTGCTCTTGCCAAAAGCAACTGATTTCTTAACTTTACTTTATTCAAACAAATAACGCAATATGACCTACGAGTGCTTATTATATGATGTGCAGGATGGCGTAGCTACCATCACGCTAAACAGACCAGATGTTTTTAATGCATTTAACGATCAGCAAAGCTACGACCTGCAGGATGCGTTAAAGCAGGTTAATCGCGATGAGAATGTGCGCGTGGTAGTGCTAACGGGTGCGGGCAAGGCCTTCTGTTCTGGCCAGGACCTGAAAGCAATTGCCAGTGCCAGCAAACGTGACTTGTCTGAGTCGCTGGAGAAGCGTTATAACCCGATTATTCGTGCCATGCGCAACCTGCCTAAGCCTATCATCTGTAAATTGAATGGTGTGGCTGCAGGGGCTGGCTGTTCGTTGGCGCTAGCCTGTGATATGGTGGTAGCATCTACGGCTGCAAGTATGATAGAAGTGTTTGTGAATGTGGGGCTGGTGCTTGATTCTGGATCCTCATATTTTCTGCCACGTGTAGTAGGGTCCTTAAAAGCATTTGAACTAAGCACACTGGGTTCTAAGGTGTCGGCTGACGAAGCGCTGCAATTAGGGATGGTAAACAGGGTAGTGGCTCCTGAAGAACTGGATAGCACGGTAGCTGACCTGGCTGCGCGTTATGCGTCTGGCCCAACAAAAGCAATTGGCCTGATGAAGAAAATGTTGAACAAGTCATTCAATTCCAGCCTGGACGAGATGCTGGATTATGAAGCGCACTGCCAGAAGATAGCCGGAAATTCAGAGGATTATAAAGAAGGGGTTACTGCTTTTAACGAGAAGCGTAAACCGCAGTTTAAAGGAGCATAAGACTTTCAGATTTTCATATGATAAAAAAAGGCCAGCCATTTCGCTGGCTTTTTTTATGCTAAAAATTTCAGATTCTACACTTACTTATAAGAGGCTTATACACCTTAAGTAAAACGATCTGATAGCTGTTTGTGATTTGAATCAGTATTTTAACATATTAAAAGTCAGTTTTTTAACTACAAAAATGTCATTATGAAAAGCAGCTTTATAAAATCGCTTTTAGTACTTATCGCTTCTCTTGTCATCATGCCGCATATTAGTGCTGCCCAGGAAGACTGCAGTGATTATATGCTGCTTAATAACAACGCGCAGTACGAGATCATAACCTATAACAACAAGGACAAACTGGAAAGCCGTGCCATGTACCATGTTAAAAATGTAAACAGCAAAAACGGCGCAATTGAGGCGACAATACAGACCAAAGTGTTTGATAAAAGGGATGAAGTAGTATCAGAAGGCGAGTTTATAGTTGGCTGCGAGAAAGGAACGATCTGGATGGACATGCGCTCACTAATGACCCCCGGTATGATGGAAGCTTATCAGAACATGGAGGTGAGTATGGAGGGAGACAAAATGCTGTATCCTGGTAATATGGCAGTCGGGCAGAAGCTGGAGGATGGTACCATGACCATAAAAGTGAAAGACCAAAGCAGTGGCCGTAACATGAGCACGATCACCATGAATGTTGTTGACCGTAAAGTGGAGGGTAAGGAAAAGGTACAGGTACCTGCCGGCACTTACGACAGTTTTAAGATCAGCCAGAATACGGAAATGGAGAACCAGGCAATGGGTATAAAAATGCCTGGCATGCGCATGCAGACCATAGAGTATTATGTGCCTAAGATCGGGATGGTCCGGTCTGAAACTTACCGGAACGGAAAGCTAATGTCGTATAGTGTGCTAAGCAAAATCTCTAAGTGATCTATAAAGGTATTAAAAGCATGAAGGGCCACCATTGATATGGTGGCCCTTCATGCTTTTGACTTTAAGATTTTAATGCAACTGTATGGTCTTTGTTCTTTTGCCGTTGATGGTTACTTCTGCAATATCATCGCAAGGCTCTCCACCTGTTGGGTCGTAATTAAGCTTCAGGGTATTCCCGTTCTCATTTTTAATAACGATTATACCTGAAACAAAATGACGCGCACAACCTGCTGCCATAACTCTTTTTAAAGGCTGCTCTGTTACTGTAGTATAAGCTACACCCCTGCGGTTAACACCTGTTGCTCTCCCGCTAAACAAAAATACATCATCAGAAAGTTGAGGCGTATCTCTGCCGGCTACTCGTTCAATGGTACGTTCGGCAGCCCAGGAAATTGTGCCACCCGGAGTCACAACGCTGGCATCGCGCACAACAACGGTTTTGTTGTGCCGGCTGGTGTAAGTTACAATGCGTGTGCCTGTGTGGCGCATGTCATTCACATAGTAATCTACAAGCGTAGTAGTTACGCGCGCGCCAGCAACACTGGGCTTCGCCTCAAAAACGGATACGATCTTTCCCCGACGGGTTTTTCCGTCGTTGCAAAGACAGTTGGTCGTACCAAAGTCTATTGTCATGGTGTGTGTATCGGTGTTGTAAGAGCGTGTGGCGCAGCTAGGCAAGCTTTCAGGGGCAGCTACACGACCGTTTAACTGAGGCTCCGTGTTTACCATGTCTTCCACAAACCCGTCAACATTACTCATTTCAAGGTCAGCAATAGCATTTGCCTCTGCTGACTCTACATCCACAGACTCCTGCACTTCTTCTTTCTGACAGGCAGTAAAAGCCAGTGCACTGCCTAGCAGTAGCACAAACGGCAATTGTTTTGATAAATGGATTTTCATGAAGTTGACTATTAAGTTTAAATGCCCTTTAGAGTAACACTTATAAAAAAGGTTTAACGCTATATATATAAATTATTTTTACAGCCTCTAAAAAGAATAACCCACGGCCAGCTTCAATTGTGGTAGCGGTACCCAGGACAAGATGGAGTCATTATCTTCCATAAACTTATGCCCGATAATATTATTGTCCAGCAGTTCTCCAGCACCAGTAGCCTTGGCATATTTTATCCTGCCTCCAAGGGAGCCGGCTATTTCAAGTGTTATATGGTTGCTTACTAAAAACTGACGTCCGGCCTGGTAGCTTAGGTCTAAAGCATGTTGATACAACCGGCCTATGTTCCTGGAGGAATCATCCTCGCGCAGCGCATCTTTTTCAAACACCAGAAACCTGTATCCGAAAAGTGGACCATGGGAGAAGCCAAAAGGCGCTTTGTTTTTCTTTGAAGTATAATGGCGCTGGCTCATTCTTATACTTACACCTTTCACGTTTTTCCCGTCAAATGCAAGAAAACCACCATCGCCTTTCAGGTAGGCCTTGTACACATAGCCAATGCCATACTCATTGCTAACCTGGGGGGCGCGTACTTTTTCATAAGAGAAACGCACTTCACCTATTAGCAGGGGCTGCAACTTGTAAGTAAAATCATGCGATTTATCTATGAGCGTGTCGATTGCGGCATCATCCAGGGTATAGTCCTGTGCCTTTAATTGTCCGGCGCACAGTAGGAGTAGGGAGAATAACAGGGTTAGCTTTATTCTGCTTTTTAATTTTTTCATGAAAGGGTAGAGCTTATATAGTATGGATAAATAGCCTTATGCTGAAAGCTACTAAAAGGTTATAAAATTTGTTTGTCATGTGCTTGAGGAGCAGTATCTTCTGTGGTAAAAAGTGCAAAAAAAGAGCTTTTATTAAACCCGCGGCTGCTTTTAGAACTTGCCTGATTGTAGGGCGTATACCTATTCAGTTTGAAAATAAACAATTTAATTTAAACTTGATAGAGCTATGAAAAAAGTATTGTTAAAAGGAATGGTCCTGGGAGGCTTAATATTTGGTGTGGCGGCCTGTAATCAGGAGAGTGGCGCTGTGGAAGAAGCACAGGAAACCAATGAAGAAATGGCCGAAGACACAGGCATGGAAGATCGGATGACAGACATGTCGGAATTTATGACCAAGGCAGCCTCAGGAGGAATGATGGAGGTTGAGTTGGGTAAGCTGGCCCAGGAGAAAGGGCAGATGCAAGAGGTAAAAGACTTCGGGCAGATGATGGTAACAGATCATAGCGCTGCGAATGAAAAGCTGAAGGCGCTCGCAGCTCAAAAAAATATAGTACTCCCTGATAGCATGGGGGAAGAACATATGGATCATGTGCAGGAGCTGCGCAATATGACTGGAGCAGATTTTGACAAAGCATACATAAGCCTGATGGTGGATGACCACCAAAAAGACATTGACATGTTTGAGGATGCTGCCAATGACCTGGAAGATCCGGAAGTAAAATCATTTGCCAGCAATACTGTGCCAACCCTGCGCAAACACCTTGACAGAGCAAAAGAAGTAAAGAACATGGTAGATAAGAAGATGTAACATTTAATTTTTCTTTTAAAACATATAAAAGCATCTGTAAGTAACTATACTTGCAGATGCTTTTGTTTTAATCCCAGATAACCATGAAAAGAACTATACTTACTTACCTTGCTTCAGCGGCTTTGCTTTTTGCCACAGCCTGCGACTCAAACGACAGTATTGAAATAGCAAGTGAGAAAAGCGTACAACAGTACGAGGCTGCGGGCGTGCAGAACATGAAAAACGATGCATTGTTCGCAGCAGAGGCAGCAAGCTCTAATATGCTGCAAATACAGCTTTCTGAGGCCGCTCTAGAAAGAGGCGTTAGCCCTGAAGTGAAAGATTTTGCCCAGGAGATGGTAAAAGATCACCGGCAGATGATGGACGAGCTGCAGGATTTAGCCAGTAAAACCCAACTTGTACTGCCTGAAACCTTAGGGAACGCCCACCAGAAGGTGTATACCGAAATTACCGATAAACAAGGTATTGCCTTTGATGTAGCCTATATCAGGGAGATGGTTGACCAGCACAAAAATCTGCTGGACCGCTATGAGGACATTTCAGAGAACGGTAACAGCATGGAGTTGAAGCAGTTTGCCTCCAAGCAGCTGCCGATCATAAGGCAACACCTGGAGATGGCAGAGAGAATGGAAGAGAAAATTGACTAAAAAAGAGACTGTAAAATAAACTGTGTCAAAGGATTAGGAGTATTACCTTTAACACAGTTGACATGGAAGAAAAAAACGAGCTGGATCTGGAAAAGATCAAGCGCCAGTTCCTGGAAGAGTTTAGGAGCGGCAAACCCACCTTTGGCAAAGACGGCGCCTTAGGCCCTCTGTTAAAACATTTCTTAGAAGCCGCTTTGGACGCGGAGATGGACCTGCACTTGGACGCTGAGCAGCGCCAGCAAGGCAACCGCCGCAACGGCAAAGTATCAAAGCAAGTTCGCACCTCAGATGGAATGATTGAAGTAGAATCATCCCGCGATCGCTCGGCAAGCTTTGAGCCGCAGATCATCCGCAAACGGGAGACGGTGCTGGCCGAGAACCTGGAGCCCCGCATTTTGAGTATGTACGGTTTGGGCATGAGCCTTCGGGACATCTCTTCGCATCTGAAGGAGATGTATGACATGGACATCTCCCACGACACCTTAGCCGCCCTCACCGAGAAGATCGTGCCCCAGGTCAAGGAATGGCAGGCCCGGCCATTGGATGGGCTCTACTGCATTGTCTGGCTAGACGCCATGCACTACAAGGTCAGACAGGAAGGGCGCACCATCTCTAAAGCTGTCTACAATATTCTGGGCATTGACCGCCACGGCCACAAAGAGCTGCTGGGCGTGTATGTATCCGAAAGCGAAGGGGCTACTTTCTGGCTCTCGGTACTTACCGATCTGCAGCAGCGGGGCGTGGAAGATATGCTCATCGCCTGCATTGACAACCTCAAGGGCTTTGCCGAGGCCATCACAAGTGTTTTCCCCCAGACCGAGGTGCAGAGCTGTATCGTGCACCAGATCCGCAACAGCATCAAGTATGTGGGCTCTAAGGACCAGAAAGAATTCATCAGAGACTTAAAGCCCGTGTACCGGGCAGAAACAAAGGAATTGGCCGAGCTGCGGCTATTGGAGTTGGAGGAGAAGTGGGGTAAAAAGTACCCCAAGGTGCTCGAGAGCTGGCAGCGAAACTGGGACAAACTGAGCACGTACTTTAAGTACACCGAGCCGATCAGAAGGCTGATCTATACCACAAACACGATTGAAGGCTTTCACCGCCAGGTCAGGAAGGTGACCAAGACCAAAGGAGCTTTCTCAACGGATATGGCTTTGCTAAAACTGATTTACCTGTCTCACCAGAACATCAGCAAAAAATGGGTCATGCCGCTAAGCAACTGGAGCCAGACGGCCCAGCAACTCTCTATCTGGTTTGGGGACAGAATGCAGCTGGACTTGAAGTGAGACGCACTTTAAAAGTTTGGCCCTGTTGCTGTAAGGATTCACACCAGTACACCAACAGGGCCAATAAATGAAAATATGGAAATGACACAGTTTAAATTACACTCCCCTAAAAAATGAGAGGCCCCTGCTAAACATTAGCAGGGGCCTCTCATTTTTAATCGATCCTATTACACTTCTTCAGCAGGAGTGCTGGCTTCGCGGTAATGGCTGGTCTTAAGTTCTTCTTTCAGGAAGTGTGCCGTATAGCCTTTACCCGCCTTCACTAACTCTTCGGGAGTACCTTTGGCTACAATTGCGCCGCCGCCTTCACCGCCTTCAGGGCCGATATCGATGATATGGTCTGCCACCTTGATCAGGTCGAGGTTGTGTTCGATGATCAGCACTGTATTACCCTTGTCTGTTAGCTTGTGCAGGACGTCTGTCAGGTGCTCAATGTCCTGGAAATGCAGACCTGTCGTAGGCTCATCCAAAATATAAAGTGTCTGGCCTGTATCCTTCTTGGATAGTTCAGTTGCCAGCTTTACACGCTGTGCCTCACCACCCGATAAAGTAGTGGCCTGCTGGCCAAGGGTGATATAGCCTAAACCAACATCATTCAGCGTCTGTATCTTGCGCAGGATGCGTGGCTGACTCTCAAAGAAGTCTACTGCCTGCTCTACGGTCATGTCCAGCACGTCGGTAATGCTCTTGCCCTTGAAGCGTACTTCCAGGGTTTCGCGGTTGTAGCGCTTGCCTTTACACACTTCGCATGGCACGTATACATCCGGCAGAAAGTTCATCTCAATTGTGCGCATCCCGGCTCCCTGGCAAGCTTCGCAACGTCCACCCTTTACGTTAAAAGAGAAGCGCCCTGGCGAATACCCCCGGATCTTGGCTTCCGGCAGTTGCGCAAACAAGCTGCGGATATCCGTGAACACACCTGTATAAGTAGCAGGGTTGGAGCGGGGCGTACGACCAATCGGCGACTGGTCCACCTCAATTACTTTATCAATATACTCCAGGCCTTCTATACTTTTGTATGGAAGAGGCTCGCGCTTTGCCCTGAAAAAATGTGTGTTCAGAATCGGGTAAAGCGTATCGTGTATCAACGATGATTTTCCGCTGCCGGAAACACCTGTTACGCAGATCATTTTACCAAGCGGAAGCTCGAGCGTTACGTTTTTCAGGTTATGGCCGGTAGCCCCTTTTAAGCGCAACTTCTCACCAGTACCCGGGCGTTTAACACGTGGCACTGCTATGCCTCTGCGGTTACTCAGGAAGTCGGCAGTGGTAGTGCCTGCATGCATCATCTCTTCTGGCGTACCGGCAGTTACTACCTGGCCGCCATGGATGCCAGCCCCAGGCCCGATGTCCACTACGTAATCCGCTTGCATGATCATATCCTTGTCGTGCTCCACCACAATAATGGAGTTGCCCAGGTCCCGGAGGTCCTTCAGGGCATTTATCAGGCGTTCGTTATCGCGCTGGTGCAGGCCTATACTGGGTTCATCCATAATATAGAGCACACCCACCAGTTGCGTACCGATCTGGGTTGCCAAACGGATTCGCTGGCTTTCGCCACCTGATAAGGTACGCACAGGCCTGTGCAGGCTCAGGTAATCCAGCCCCACATCCAGTAAAAAGCCAATACGCTTGCGTATCTCTTTCAGCAGCTCCCGGGCAATCACATTCTGGCGCTCGCTTATCCGGTCTTCCAGCCCTTCAAACCAATTGGCCAGCCTGGTAATATCCAGTGTGGAAAGCTCACCTATGTTCTTGCCGTCAATCTTAAAATGAAGCGACTCTTTCTTCAGCCTATAGCCGTTGCATTCAGGGCAGGTATTGGTTTGGGTAAAGTCCTCTACCCAAGAGCGGATGTTGTCTGAATCAGACTCCATCTGATTTTTCAGAAAGTTGATGATGCCCTCAAACTCAACTACATAATTGCCCTTCTTGGTGTTCACCTCCAGGTCTTCTTCCAGGCCATAAAGCAACACCTTCAGCACATCTTCCGGTAAGTCTTTTATCGGTGTAGAAA
This sequence comes from Pontibacter sp. MBLB2868, assembly GCF_051904785.1. Classification (NCBI taxonomy): domain Bacteria; kingdom Pseudomonadati; phylum Bacteroidota; class Cytophagia; order Cytophagales; family Hymenobacteraceae; genus Pontibacter; species Pontibacter sp. MBLB2868. The sequence continues at coordinate 4,221,042 of NZ_CP196710.1, forward strand.
CCGAAACTTTAAAATGCTTGAACAGGGCCTCGATCTGCTTAAAAATCCAGATATCGCGATACTCGCCCAGGGGGGCAATGCCACCGCGGCGTATGCTCAGGCTCTTATCCGGAATAACCGATTCTTCTGTGATCTCCTGTATCTCGCCTAAGCCGTTACATACCGGGCAGGCACCATAAGGGGAGTTGAAAGAAAAGGAGTTAGGAGCAGGGTCGTCGTAGGCAATACCGGTAGCAGGGTCCATGAGGTGACGTGAGAAGAAGTGCGTCTTATCGGTATCCATATCCAATATCAACACCGTGCCCTTACCATGCGTCAGCGCATTTTGTACGGAGCTTGATAAACGGAACCGGTCTTCTTCCTTCACCACGATCTTATCGATCACGATCTCAATGTCGTGGATCTTATAGCGGTCTACCTGCATTTTTGGTGCGATCTCTACCAGTTCTCCGTCTACACGGGCCCGGATAAAGCCCATCTTGCGGATCTGCTGGAACAGTTCGCGGTAGTGCCCTTTACGGCCTTTCACTACTGGTGCCAGCACCACAATACGCTTGCCGTCAAAGTTTTCCAGCATGTGATTCACGATCTGTTCATCGCTCTGGCGCACCATTTTATCGCCGGTCACATAACTGAAGGCTTCGGCGGTACGCGCCCAAAGCAGGCGCATAAAGTCGTATATCTCCGTTATAGTGCCCACCGTTGAGCGCGGGTTGCGGCTGGTGGTTTTCTGCTCAATAGAAATCACAGGCGAAAGCCCTTCGATCTTGTCTACATCCGGGCGCTCCAGGCCACCCATAAACGAGCGGGCATAAGCCGAGAAGGTCTCCATGTAGCGGCGCTGCCCTTCGGCATAGATGGTATCAAAGGCCAACGAGGATTTACCCGAGCCGCTAATACCGGTAAAAACTACCAGCTTATAGCGGGGCAGTTTTATTGAAATGTTCTTGAGGTTATGTTCGCGGGCACCGTATACTTCAATCTGCTGCGCATCGCCGTTTAATGCCGTGATCTGAGAGTTGGTTGCTGTGCCTGTTAAAGCAGTTGGTTGCTCTTGGTTGAAATCCATTCAGGATAATTGGTTTTAAATCGCAATTTACAAAATAATAAGCGCTTGGCACGGCCAAACGTTAACCCTTCTTAACAGAAAATGGTAGTAATTGGTTTAGCCTGAAGAAAGTTTGTTGTAAGGGTTTAATCTGCGTTGCCATAACCGGCAACTTCTCTTTCGTGCAGTTCGGCATGCTGCTGACTGGTGTGCTTGATATCCTCGCGCTGCTGCTTGATATACTTCTGCTTTTGCAGGTACCTGTAAACACTGTAACCGGTCAGTGCCAGTCCTGCAGGCATCAGTATATAGCCAATTATTTCAATGTACAGGTGCTGAGACAGTTTAATGGCGGCAAAGCCACCGCCTATTATTGCGATAGCCGTGCGCAGGTAGGCCATCAGGGTGCGTTCGTTGGCAAAAATAGTGCGCTGTACGGACATCTGGTCGCGTATCTCTGCATTCTTCTTCTCCTGTATCTTTAGTTTCTTCTTGAGCTTTTTGATTTTTTCCTGCTCCTCATTGACCATGGCTTTGTGTTTGGTAGTTGTACGGATTAGACGAATGAAGAATAATATGAATAAAGGTGCTACGCTGCTCAGGTGAAGAAAAGCAGTTAAGCTTTGCCGTTGCCACCGGAGTCTCTGCTGTGTATCTTATCGTGTTCATGGCTGGTTGGGCAGTAGTTTTGATGGTGGCCCTCAATCAGCTTTTGCTTATTCCTGTACCTTATAAAACTATAAACGGCCAAAATTACTCCTATAGGTAAAAGCGTAATACCTGTTAGTTTGAGATAAAGATCGTTGGAAAATTTAATAGCAGCTAATCCACCGGCAATAACAGTTACAGCCGTGCGCAGGTAGGCCATTAGGGTGCGTTCGTTGGCAAAAATAGTGCGCTGTACGGACATCTGGTCGCGTATCTCTGCATTCTTCTTCTCCTGTACCTTTAGTTTCTTCTTGAGCTTCCGTATTTTTTCTTGTTCTTCACTGAGCATGGCTGAGTATTTGAAAAATATACGAACCTAATCAGTGTAAGTATACTTTTAGCTAAACAGGATGGGGCTAAAAGATCACTTACAACAAGCCTTTATAACTCCTGCCAGTTCTCCTAAGCTACCTCCTCAGTTCATAGCAGTAATAGAGTAGCACAAGCCGTTAGCTCCATCGTTGGCATTGTTTGTCTCAAATGCATTCATGATGCTATTCAAATCAATCCCCGTACTACCGAAGTATCAGATATTAGTTTGCTTTTGGCCATGTGCCTGTGCAAAAAGAGAAAGCAAAGTATAGAGAATAGAAAAGCCCCTGCCTGTGGTGGCAAGGGCTTAGATTTGTATTCATAACATGTTGAACTACCTCAGGCTGATGCCCTGCATATCCTCGAACCGGCCCATAATACCCCAGCCGTTGGCCTTGGATGCTAAGGCTATCAATACTGTGTTCTTGCCCTTTTTGAGTGGCAGGTAAATGGCGTTGGTGCGCAGGGTTTTATCAATCTCACCCCGGAAGATCATGTTCTTAGCCCTAAAGCTGTTGTTGCCGAAGTAGATAGGCTGTCCGTTTATGAGTACGTGCGCTTTGTTACTGTATTCGAAGTACAGTTTCTTTGTCTGTTCCTTTTCTGAGTTCAGCTCCAGTTTTACCCACACCATGTCGTCGGAATTATTCTCGAATGCCTCGGCCTCCTGTTTGCTGCGGTATTGGGCAATATTCAGCAAGCCTTGCGCATCCGTAGGCAGGGTGTCCCAGTTCAACTGCTGAAGCTTTGGCCATACTTCTGTTTGCATGTCTTTTGCCGGAAACGCCTGCGATACCTGCCACTTTAGGATAGTATTTGGCGGCACGTCTAAACGAATGGTTTGGCTGGGAGCCGTAGAAGAGTCCAGGGGGGTGTAGTTAAAGTTGCTAAAGTAGGCACCGTTTAAAGTCCAGAGGCCAAACTTGCCACCTTTGCTGCCAAGGCCCAGGTTGGGTATTACCATGGCCGGAACTTCAGAATAATCCAGGTATACTTTTGCCAATGCGCCACGCACTTCTACCTTCAGGTGTATCCACTCGCCAGGCCTGAACACCTGCCTGGACTGGTGCTCCGCGTAGAGTTGCCAGGAGCTGCTGCCGTTAAACACAGGAGTGTACTGCAGCGCATCAGGCTGCCCGGACTTGCCCTGCCGGATGTAAATTTCTTCGTAGTTGTTTTTGCCATCGTGGCGGAAAATGATGCCTGCCAAGCCGCGCGTCGGGTCCGGTGCGATATCTACCTCCAGAATCCCATCCTGCATTTCAGCCTCTCTGTATAGCAGATGGCCACGCTGCAGGTACAAGCTTTCCTGCCCCAGGTACCTTTCAACTTTTGTTTTCTCTCCGTCTTCTACCCAATTGCCTGACCTGAAAGAGAATTTTCCTTCGCTGGCCAGGGCGGCTGCGCCAAAGGCCATGCTCCACAAGAATAAGAACAGCTTTTTCATAGTTATACTTTGTACTGATGTTAATGATCGCAGCTATGTTTCAAACTGCACAGTACAAAGTACGGCTATCGTGTGGTGCGGCAACAGGTCGTTTTCTTGGCAGTTGTGGTCATTTTATGTGCTCGTTGCGGTAAGACTGAGGCGACTGGCCTAGCTGCGAACGGAAAAAGCGGTTGAAGTTAGCTGTGTCAGAGAAGTTGAGACTATAGGCGATCTCGGCTACGGTTTTAGGCGAGTAAAGCAGCTGGCGCTTTGCTTCCAGTATCAGGCGGTTTCTGATAAGGGTAGAGGCTGTGGCGCCGAAATAGCGTTGGGTAATACTGTTGAGGTGTGCGGGAGTAATGTGCAGCAGTTCAGCATACTCCTGCACCTGGTGCTTTTGCATGTAATGCTGCTCCAGTAGTTTTCTGAAAGTATAAATGGTATGATTGCCCTCCGTATCGGAGTTGGTGCCGTGTTGTTGGGCATAGAGGCGGTTAAGGCGAATAAGCAACTGGTACAGCAGCGCGCGCAGCATGTGCGGACTATCATTCTGCAGTTGCTTAAACTCCTGCTCAAGCGCCTGCACCGTTTGCAGGTGCTGTTCAAAGTCTGCTGCAGGTGCCAGTACTCCTGAAGGGCTGGAGGCATTGTTAAAGAACTGAAAGCGGCTCAGGAAAAGGGGATCGTTGAAAAAGGTGGTGATAAAGCCTTCCTCAAAAAACAACGTATAACCTGCCACCTCACTTTCTGTTTTCCATTGCCGTACCTGCCCCGGCGAGGTGAATAAGATTCTTCCTGGCTCCAGCGGGTAAGCGACTCCATCCAGGCTAAAAGTGCCACTGCCTCTTTCCAGAAACATAATGTCGTAGAAAGAGAGTACGTGGGGTGTATCAGAAAGCACGAAGTTCTGTAGCGACTCCATCCGGCCCACATCCAGTAATAGCTCTGTGCCATACTTATTCCGCAGAAAATCGAAGTGCTGCACGTTTTGCTTAGGCATGGGTGGGTAGTTGTGAATGAGATAATGCTGTCATACTTTCTTAGCAAATATAGCACAAAAGCAAAAAGCCCGCTGTGGTTGCAGCGGGCTTTTGTACATGTATAAAGCTTCTTTTCTTAGAAGTTCGGAGACAGCAGGTATTTGCTGTAGAAATCATCGATTACTTTTACGGCTTCTGTGGCGTCGTCCACGATGTGGATCAGGTCCATGTCTTCTGCACTGATATTGTTCTCTACGTTCAGCATCACATCCTCGATCCACTTGAAGAGACCCTCCCAGTAAGAACGGCCAACCAGTACGATCGGGAATGCACCGATCTTCTTGGTCTGGATCAGTGTGATCGCCTCGAACAGCTCATCCAGCGTGCCGAAGCCACCTGGCATAACCACGAAACCCTGTGCATACTTTACGAACATCACCTTGCGAACAAAGAAATAATCGAAATTGATCAGCTTATCAGAGTCGATGTAAATATTGTTGAACTGCTCGAAAGGCAAATGGATGTTAAGGCCTACAGACTTGCCACCCTCTGAGTGTGCGCCTTTGTTACCTGCTTCCATAATGCCCGGACCGCCACCAGTAATTACACCATAGCCATGGCGCACCAGCTTTGCCGCGATCTCTTCGGCCATTACATAGTACTTGTGCGAGTTTTTGGTACGTGCAGACCCGAATACAGAAACACAAGGGCCGATCTTGGCCAGTTTCTCAAATCCTTCCACAAATTCCGACATCACCTTAAAAATCTGCCAGGAGTCGGCTATCTTGATCTCGTTCCAGTCTTTGTCTACAAAGGCCTGGCGGATTTTTTTATCCTCTGGTGAGGCAGGGGCGGCAGTTGTCTGGCCGCTTTCACGTAAGTCGGTTACAGATCTTGCTTTATTTTCATTCACATCCGGCTTCAGGATCGTTTGTCCGCTGCCAGAGTTAAGCTCTTGGTCGTGTAGCTTCGTTTTGCTCGTTTTTCTAAGCTTTGTCATAAAATTTTCTTCATCTTCATCACAGAGGCACTTGCCTCTGGGCGCCATATCGTCAGGCGCACGTCATCTCAATAAATTTAAAAAATATAAGAGGCGCTTTGCATCGTTTTGAGGAAGCCTTGCAAAGCGCTCAACTTGTAAATATAGTTATTTGGAGCGGATCGCAATAACAGGATCTAAATTAGAGGCTAAAACTGCAGGAATAATTCCGGAAAGCATTCCTATCACGGCCGATACGCCAAGCCCAAGTATAATGTTACCTACCGACAGAGACACTTTCATCATGTCCTGGGGGATAAGCGTGAGCAGGAACACCAGCAAAATGCCTATGCCTCCGCCAATTAGGCTCAGGAAAACAGACTCGAACAGGAACTGGAAAAGGATAAAATAATTTTTTGCGCCCAATGATTTCTGGATGCCGATGATGTTTGTCCGTTCTTTAACCGACACGAACATAATGTTTGCGATACCAAAGCCGCCAACAAGTATGGCAAAGCCGCCAATAACCCAGCCGGCCAAACCCACTACCTCAAAGAAACCTCCGATAGCCTGGGTGGCCATTTCAGGGCGGTTCAGTGCAAAGTTATCCTCATCGCGTGGCCGCAGTCCTCTGATGTTGCGCATTAAACCACGGATCTCATACTCCAACTCCAGCAAGCCCTGGTCCTCCTCGCGGCCTTTTACCGCGATCGTGGAGCCTATACCATCCGGGCCTACATCAAACATTTTGGCAAAGGTGCCGTAAGGAACTACTCCCATCTGGTCAAAATTCGGAAGCCCGAACAAACTTTCGCCCTGCTTCTCCATCACCCCGATCACCATTAACTTCTGGCCGGCCACTTTTACTTCCTGGCCCAGCGGCTCAGTAAAAGGGAAAAGCGCTTCAGCCATTTCATGGCCTATGATCACTACATTTCGTGCGGCATCTACTTCCTGAGGTACAAAATAGCGGCCTTTTTCAACCGGAACTTCAGCTACTTTATTGTATTCATAAGTAACACCGATCAGACCTGCTTTTGAAAAGCTGTTGCTGCCCTGCTTAAAAGTATTATTGCCTTTATCTGCAAAAATAGCGGTGCCGGCATCATTTGTAAGGTTACGATCCAGCAACCTGAACTCACGCATATTAGGCTCTGGTCTCTGAAAATATTTCCACCAGGGGTAGTTACCGCCAAATGCCCATGGCCACTTCTGTACATAAATTACTTTGTCGCCAATAAAACTCATGCTGTCGCGCACATTTCGCTCCAGTGAGTCAACCAGCGTAAAGACAGATATAATGGCAAAAATACCAATCGTTACACCTAACAAAGAGAGAATGGTGCGGAGCAGATTAGCACGAAGTGCCTGCCATGCGAACCTAAAACTTTCTGCTATTAAGCGCAGGTATATCATAGTTGTTAATTAAATAGGATATCAAAGACGAAGTAATTTGCTTAAAAGTAAGAATATTTCGGGCAAACTGAGTAAATTTGCGGTCTGATTTTTTGTTTTTAAGTAAATAGATAATATAAAACCCTGTGAGTGGTTTCCCGACCTCTTTTACCGAAAAACAAAAACAGCAATAGACGCCAAATACCGTAATATTTGATTTATGAAATTATCTGAATTTAAATTCGAGCTTCCGGAAGAACTTTTAGCCACACACCCCTCTGAGAACCGTGATGAGTCCCGGATGATGGTACTGCACCGAGAAACAGGTAAAATTGAGCACCGTGTGTTCAAGGATATCCTGGAGTATTTTGATGACGGCGATGTGATGGTGGTAAACGATACTAAGGTTTTCCCTGCCCGCCTTTATGGCAACAAAGAGAAAACCGGTGCTAAGATCGAAGTATTCCTGTTGCGTGAGCTGAACAAAGATATACACTTGTGGGATGTGCTGGTAGATCCGGCCCGTAAGATACGTGTAGGTAACAAGTTATACTTCGGTGACAGTGACCTGGTAGCTGAAGTAATTGATAACACTACTTCCCGTGGCCGTACCATTAAATTCTTGTTTGATGGCACTGATGAGGAGTTCTACAAAACAATAAACGATCTGGGCGAAACGCCATTGCCAAAGTATATCAAGCGTGAGGCAGAGCCGGAAGACAGAGAGCGTTACCAGACAGTGTATGCAAAGAACGTAGGGGCTGTGGCAGCACCAACGGCAGGCTTGCACTTCACGAAAGAGGTAATGAAGCGCCTGGAGATTAAGGGTGTGGATGTAACGCCAATCACACTGCACGTTGGCTTAGGTACTTTCCGCCCGGTAGATGTGGAAGACCTGACCAAGCATAAGATGGACTCTGAGAACTTTATGGTTCCTGCGGAGACTGCAGAGATGGTGAACAGTGCACTTGACAAGAAAAAGCGTGTATGTGCTATCGGAACCACTACTATGCGTGCCCTGGAGTCGTCTGTGTCAGCTAATGGCCGTCTGAAGGCAAACGAAGGCTGGACGGATCGTTTCATTTTCCCTCCGTATGATTTTAAAATTGCCAATGCGCTGGTGACTAACTTCCACATGCCGGAAAGCACCTTGCTAATGATGGCAGCTGCCTTTGGTGGTTATGACCTGGTAATGAAAGCTTACGAAGAGGCTGTTAAAGAGAAATACCGCTTCTTTAGCTACGGCGACGTAATGCTGATCCTGTAAGGTTAAAAGATAACACTGATATTAAAATGCCCCGACCATTCAGGTTGGGGCATTTTATTTTAACTTTGTGCTATGGCTCAACTCCCTGAATACGCAATTATTGTGGCCGGCGGCTCCGGTAGCCGAATGCAGCACAGCCAGCCTAAACAATTTATAGAGGTGGCCGGCAAACCTATTCTGATGCACACTATTGAGCGCTTCCATAAGTACAATGCCGGCATCAGGCTAATTGTAGTTTTGCCTCAGGAGCAGTTAACTACCTGGCGTGAGTTGTGCAAAAAGCACAGCTTTAAATTGTTTCATATGACGGTTCCAGGCGGAACAACACGTTTCGGTTCTGTAAAAAATGGTTTAGGCGCTGTAATGGGAGAGGGGCTTGTGGCTGTTCATGATGGTGTGAGGCCATTTGTGGCGGCTGAGACGATAAAAGCTGCCTTTAAAGCTGCTGCTGAACATGGAAGCGCGGTAGTAGCCGTATCGCCTAAAGATTCTATTCGGGAGCTAACGGAGGAGGGGAGCCGTGCAGTACCAAGAACGAAATATAAACTGGTACAGACACCACAGTGCTTCCAGGCAAGTATTCTTCGCAAAGCTTACGAGCAGCCGGAGCAGGAACATTTCACCGACGATGCTTCTGTGGTGGAAAGTGTAGGCGAACGAATCACGCTGGTAGAAGGCAGCTATCGGAACATCAAAATAACCACCCCCGAAGATCTTATACTTGCTGAGGCCTTTGCTAACACTGATCCTGATAAGCTATAGCACCGGCTGTCGGCCTGTTTCCAGAAAAGCCTGGTTCGCCTGCACCGTTTCTGCCGTAATAGGTTCTAAAACAGGCTCAGGTTTAGAAAGGTTAAGGAGGTATCCCTGCAGTGGCATCAGGTTATAGAGGTCATGCGTGATACAAAGTACTGTTTTGCCTTTTTCAATTGCCCAATCCTGCAGCAGGCTAAATACTTTGTTTTTGTAGTACACATCCAGTTGCTGCGTAGGTTCATCCAGCATTACAATATCAGCATCCTGCAGCATAAGTTGCGCAAGCCACACCAGTTGTTGCTCGCCACCAGAGAGAGTTGTAAAGTCATGATCGATGAGATGAGAAAGCTGCAGTTGCTCCAGCACCTGTGCCGCCTGCTCGTAATCTGCAGCGCCATAATCATCAAAAAAGCGCTTTTTCCGGAATAGACCCATCACCACCAGGTCGTGCACCTTTATCGGGAAGTTAATGATGTTCTTTTGCGGGAGGTACGAGAGAATCCCTTTTTCGGCAGGGTTGGCAAGGTGTTTCAGGTCCTGCCCCTGCACCAGCAGCTGCCCTTTATAAGCAATCTTTTGCTGAAAGGCTTTAAAGAACGTAGTTTTCCCAGCGCCATTATGGCCGATAATGGCAAAAAATGCAGGGGAAGGAATAGAAAAAGAAAGGTTGCGAATCAGGACCCTTTGGCCATAACCCGCAACCAAGTTCTTTACTTCAACGATCAAAGTCAGGTAAATTAAAAATTAGAAAACCAAAATTAGAAATGTGAGGAATAAGTCCATAAGCAATTTCTAACTTCTATTTCATAGTTTCTAATTCTTCTTAGTACTCGTCTTCGTTGAACATGAAATCCTCTTTTGTAGGATAGTCAGGCCAGATTTCTTCGATGTTCTCGTAAGGTTGTCCGTCGTCCTCAAGGGCTTGCAGGTTTTCTACAACTTCCATTGGGGCACCAGAGCGGATTGAAAAATCGATCAGCTCATCTTTAGTGGCTGGCCAGGGTGCATCCTCCAGGTATGAAGCTAATTCAAGTGTCCAGTACATAGTATTTTCTCCTTTAACTTATTGGCTAATTCAAATAGTTTGCAAAAGTATGAATAAATATAAAAACAAAAATTTTTGGCAATAAAAAATTGCTTTTTTTGTCTGTTTTTACCAACACAACGCAAATAAATAACAAATGTTCAAAATGGATAAACTTTTTTCATACAATTTTTAAGCCTCAATAACAGTAGCTGCAGGCGCATTTAAAAAGGCTAGCATAAAAAAGCGCCGGAAGTTAAACTTCCGGCGCCTGGTATTATAAAATATGACCAATATTGGCTGTTGCTTATTTGCTGATGGCACTTAACTGCCCTTTAAACATCTCAATCAGTTCTTTTTTAGTGTTGATCTTGCGGTTAAAGTTACGGATCTTGCCTTGGAGCATGCTACGGAAAGAATCACTGCCCGGGGAGTCGCTTAATTTACCAAGATTGCTTTCCAGCACCTCCAGCTCGCTTTTATCTGATTTTATGAAATCTTTTAGGGCGCTGATGCGGGCCTGCAAGCCATCCTCTTCCGATGGCACTTCGCCGGCTGCCTGCTGGCGCTTTCGGATATAATGTTCCAGGCTGCTCATCTCAAACACTTTGTCGCAGCCTTTAATAAAGCGCTCCCAGATCATGTCTGATACAGAAGGGTGCACAGGGCCAACTTTTTTCCATTCTGCCTGCAATTCCTTTGCACGCCGTACGGCATCGCCCAAGCTGTTTTGCTGTAGCAGCCTTTCAGCTTCGCTGGCCAGCTCTTTCTTGCGCTCAAAATTCTGCTCGTAATACTTCTCCTTCGACTCAGCCTTTTCGTTATTGATCTTTTGCTTCAGGCGGTCAAAAAAGTGGTTATGTGCGCGGCGGAACTCAGACCAAAGGTTGGTGGTAGTTTTGCGTGGCAGGTTGCCGCCCACTTCTTTCCACTGCTGCTGTAACTGCTTCAGCTTGGCAGTGGTTTCTTCCCAGTCTTCGGAGTTCTGCAGGGCTATAGACTTTTGTATAAGCTCTCTGTACCGCTCATACGTGCGGTTGAGCATGCGCTTCTTATCTTCGAAGTAGTTCTTCTTACGCTCAAAGAATTTGTCGATAGCTGCTCTGAAACGCTCTTCGATCTCGTCTGTAAGTTCTTTTTCAATAGGGCCGGTTTTTATCCAAGTAGAACGAAGCTCCTTTAGCATCTCGGTTGCTTCTTTCCATTCAATGCTTTCGCTGTGCGCTTCTGCCTGCCTTACCAGCTCGACTTTAATAGAGAGGTTCTTTTCGCGGTTTTGTTTGATCGTTTCGTTGATCTCTTCCTCAGCCTTGGTAAGCTGATGGTAGATTTTCTCAAAATCGCCTAAAGCATCGTAGTTGCCTACCTGCTCTTTCATGTGCAGCACCTTCATCAAAAAGGAGCCCTTGTTCTCAGAGGTTGCGATACGTTCTAACAGGTTATTTACTTTATCCTGGAACATTTCGAAACGCTTAGCAAAATATACCAGCGAATCATCTTCAGATTCTTTCACATCACCTACCTGTCTGGCAGGGTAGTTCATGAAGGGCTTCAGCCACACTTGCTGGTCCTGAATAAAGCCATACTTCTTGGCTTCTTCAAATAGGTCGTTGTTTTCCATGTTAATGGATCGGGTTTTGCGTCGAAAAATAGGGTAAGGCGATCATTTTAAAACTAACTTTAGCATACGCAGGTTCGTTTGTAGCGTTTGCACTTGCTCCATTCAATGAAAGGTAGAGCAGGGCAGCATACCCCTGAACATGGTGCTAAAGTAAGTCTGGACACACTTTACCCATACAGTTTTTTACAAGTTTAATGATTTCAAAGCAATTTTGTGAACCGTAAACACATGATTTTTTGCGATATTTGTAATTCATTCTAAAATAATTAGAGATAAGATAACCTGTGTACGCTGTCAGGCCCATCGGCTCGGAGTGGTAGTACAGGTTATAAGCATATATAATCGGAAAATTTTAATCTGAAGCATGAGTAACGAAACGATCATTTTCTCGATGGCTGGGGTAAGCAAAATTTACCCTCCCCAAAAACAAGTACTTAAAAATATTTACCTGTCTTTTTTCTATGGTGCCAAGATCGGCGTTCTGGGTCTTAACGGTTCCGGTAAGTCAAGCTTGCTCAAGATCATTGCAGGTGTAGATAAGCAAATTCAAGGCGAAGTGGTTTGGTCGCCGGGTTACTCTGTCGGGTACCTGGAGCAGGAGCCGCAGCTTGACCCTACCAAAACAGTTAGAGAGGTAGTGGAAGAAGGTGTGAGCGAGGTGGTGGCTTTGTTGAAGGAGTTTGACGAGATCAACATGAAGTTTGCAGAAGAAATGACAGACGATGAGATGAACAAGCTTATCGAGCGCCAGGGCGTGGTGCAGGAACAGCTGGATCACCATAATGCCTGGGAACTGGATAATCGTCTGGAGCGCGCTATGGATGCTTTGCGCACACCGCCCGAAGATGCTATCATCGGTAACCTGTCGGGTGGCGAGAAGCGCCGTGTGGCGCTTTGCCGCCTGTTGCTGCAGGAGCCGGACGTGTTGTTGCTGGATGAGCCTACCAACCACCTGGATGCAGAATCGGTAGACTGGCTGGAGCAGCACCTGCAGCACTACAAGGGTACTGTAATTGCCGTTACCCACGACCGTTACTTCCTGGATAATGTGGCTGGCTGGATCTTAGAACTTGACCGCGGCGAAGGTATTCCGTGGAAAGGGAACTACAGCAGCTGGTTAGAGCAGAAAGCTGACCGCCTGGCTAAAGAAGAGAAGACAGAGAGCAAGCGCCAGAAAACGTTACAGCGTGAGTTGGAGTGGGTTAAAATGGCGCCTAAAGCCCGTCATGCCAAATCTAAGGCGCGTATCAGCCAGTATGACAAGCTGGCCAGCGAAGATGCAGGCAAGAAAGAAGAGAAGCTGGAGCTGTTCATACCTGACGGGCCCCGCCTGGGCACACAGGTAGTAGAGGCACACCATGTAAGCAAAGCTTATGGCGATAAATTGCTTTTCGACGACTTAAACTTTTCACTACCTCAGGGTGGTATTGTAGGTATCATCGGCCCGAACGGTGCCGGTAAAACTACTTTATTTAAACTAATAACCGGGCAGGAGAAGCCAGATGCAGGTGAGTTTATAGTTGGTTCTACAGTGCAGATCTCGTATGTGGACCAGGAGCACGCCAACCTTGATCCTACCAAATCGGTGTTTGAGGTTATTTCAGGTGGCACAGAGCACATGATGATGGCTGGCCGACAGGTGGTATCCCGTGCTTATGTAAGTAAGTTCAACTTTTCGGGCGGCGACCAGGAGAAGAAGGTGGAGAAATTGTCGGGTGGTGAGCGTAACCGCGTGCACCTGGCCATGACGCTGAAAGAAGGCGGTAACCTGCTGTTACTCGATGAGCCTACCAACGACCTGGACGTAAACGCGATCCGTGCGCTGGAAGATGCCCTGGAAAACTTTGCCGGTTGCGCCGTGATCATTTCACACGACCGTTGGTTCCTGGACCGTATCTGTACCCACATCCTTGCTTTTGAAGGAGAGTCGCAGGTGTATTGGTTCGAGGGTAACTATACTGACTACGAAGAGAACAAGAAGAAACGCATGGGCGATGTTGAGCCTAAGCGTATCCGGTATAAGAAGCTGGTATAGTTTCAAAATAGCAATACCTGTTATCAGGAGTTTTCCTGATAACAGGTTCTAAAAAGCATAAAAGGCCGCACCAGTTAAGGTGCGGCCTTTTATGTTGTACACAGCCTTTGAGCTGCCACATGTCAGGGGTCGGGCGTACTTATGGGGTACATGAGATGAAAAATAATGGTCAGTTCATCTTTAACTTCCAAACCAAAAATAGATGGTCTCTTGATAGCATAATCCTCTAGCTTTATGATAAACTGGCCGTCTACCAACCTGTTGTTTTCTACCTGCTTTTGCTCTGCTGTCAGTTCTATCTCTTTGGTGATGCCATGGAAAGTAAGTTTACCCTCGATCTTTAATTGATTACCGGAGCTGGTAATGCGGGAGCTTTCAAACTGTATGTCCGGGTATTTCGCGGCCTCAGTTACTTTCCGCATACTTTTGTCGCGCGTTCTGTTGCCGCTGTCAAAGCTTTTTACTGGTACAGTAACACGCCCCGACACAATTTCTTTAGTGCTAGGATTAAGGATGATGCTGCTTTCAACTGCTTCACTAACCCCTTCCACTGTGTGAAATGGATGCTCCAGCACATACGTGATACTGCTCTTTGTCCTGATGTTTCGGACATCAGTTTGTGTAGCAGGGACTGCGGTTGTGGTGCTCATGTACATCAAAGCAATAAATCCGGCCCAGAAGCAAGTTTCAAAGTATAGCAGAAGCATACTAATATATACTCTTGCGCACGCAAAAAGTATCATTCTAAATTTAACCGGGCCAGGTTAGCGCATTAGCTAAGCAGGTGTTGTTTTATAAGAGGAGGAAGGGAGGGTGATGAAGCAAAATAAGGGTGATTGTTAAACCAAACTAATATAAAATTGCAGTCGTATACTACTAATAGCTAGATACTTAATGCCAAAGGGTTGATTTTTCATAACGTTTTAAAGTTTAAAGACATGAAAAAAATTTACCCCAGTAGCGAGGCTGTAGCCTATTGGATAATCGCAGCCTATTTTGCCCTTGTGAGTGCAGTTGCAGTAATAGCAACTTAAGTTAAATCAAAACCTCCCGGATAAGGTATTAGCCATACTTGGCAAACTTTATCCGGGAGGTTTTAAATTTTAGTTATAGTTGCAGGTCCTGCTTTACCTTTTCAAATTTTAACTCATCGAAGTGGAAGTCAGGATTATCTGAGTCGAGTCTCATTTGTGAAATGTTCCCATCTTCTCCTGCTATAAATCTAACATTGGTAGGGTGCAACAGTGCATAATCATTCTTCCAGTCCAGATTAAAGATATCGTGTTGCCAAAAAGTCAAGGTTCCTCCCAGGGTAGGTGCCGGTACAAGCTGTAATTCCAGTTTCCCGTTTCTTAACGTGACTGTGGCATCGCCATAAAGCTCGCTGTGGTAAGTGCCGGCATAGTCTGCCAGTGCACGGTCAGGTTGGTTTCTGGTCTTTTTCTCCTTTTCTTTCTTTGCCAGCTTAGGGGCGGCATCTTCCTGTTCTTTTTTAGCTTTTGCAATAGCATCAAGGGTAAACTGGCTCCAGTCACGGCCATTCTGCACATCCATAAACTGATCAATGGTGTAGTTGGCAATCGGGGCCATTATGCTGCTCATGCTGTTGGTAAGTATCACTACTCCCAGGTTTTCCTCAGGCACCAGCACTGTACGGCTGTTCATGCCTTCGTGGCCACCACCATGGTATACAAGCTTTCGCCCTTCATAATCGCTTACAAACCAGCCCAGGCCAGCGGCAGTAAAGTGTGTGGAAGGAGTAATTTCTTCAGCTTTTACAGAGATCGGAAATGGGTTATGCGCTGTCCACATGTTGCGGCTGGCAGCTTCGCTAAATATCTTTTTACCTTTATATGTGCCGTGGTTCAGTTGCAGGCGCATCCACTGTGCCTGCTGGCTAACGCTGGTAAATATACCTGCTGCCGGATTCCAGCTGTCCCAGGCGGTAAGGGTAGTGGCGTATGGTTTACCATTTTCATCAAAACCGTGTGGAGAGGCTACATTATTTATGCCCTTCAGCTCATTTACAGAAGTATAAGTGCGGTTCATGCCAAGGGGCTGCAGGAAAGTCTCCTTGATATAGTTTTCCCACGTTTTGCCGGTAACGTTTTCAATCACCTTGCCGGCAGTTATAAACATCAGGTTTGAGTAGCCATAGCCATCACGGAACCCGTAAGCCGGCTCCAGGTAGCGCATACGCTTGATGATCTCTTCGCGGCTGTAGGTGGTGTTGTACCACAACAGGTCCCCGCTGAAGGTTTGGAGCCCAACCCGGTGACTGAGCAGGTCCTCTATGGTCAGGTTCTCAGTTACAAACGGGTCGTAAAGCTGCAGATAAGGCACGTATTGTTTTACCTTGTCGGTCCATTTTATTTTACCGGCATCTACCAGTGTGGCAAGTGCAGCTGCTGTATAAGCTTTGGTGTTGGAGGCAATACCAAAAAGTGTGTTGGCATCTACTTTTCCGCCTGCTTTATTGTCCAGTACGCCGTAACCTTTAGCAAAAACAACAGAGTCATCTTTAACAATAGCTATGGCCATGCCCGGTACATTCCAATCTTTTAATGCCTTCTGGTAATAGGCATCCAGTTTGGAAATATCAACCCCGGATTTTGTTTGAGACTGTGCCTGAGAGGTGAAAAGCACAGTTAGGAGCAGCGCCAGCAGGAGCTGTAGCCGCAGGAATGACGTGTTTTTATTCATTTTTTAAGAAATAGCATTTTGATGATGCAGCAATATACTTATTTTTAACCTGACAGGGAAGCGCTGCCCACAGTACATCTCACTATACTTTTGTATCTTGCTGTACCTGAAAAAGCCTATGAAAAAGATGTGGAGGCGAAAAATAGACCCCGGTTTAGGGGAAGAGTTTAGCAGCCTGAACAAACGGCTGCTAAACAAGAATGGAACGTTCAATATTGTAAAGCGCGGCATCGAACCACGGCTTTATGATATATACCAGTACCTGAGCAACGTTTCTTTGGAACGACTTGCCTTGTTCATACTTGGGTTTTACCTCCTGATCAATCTTGTATTCGGGGTGCTGTACTTATTGTGCGGAGTTGAAAACCTGCATGGGGCAGATCCGAACCTTCCTCCCTTCCTGAACGCGTTCTTTTTTAGTGTCCAGACTTTTACCACAGTAGGGTATGGAGTGCTATCGCCGCATGGGATGGCTATGAACTTTATCGTGACGCTGGAGTCGCTTCTTGGTTGGGTCGGCTTTGCGATCATTACCGGAGTAGTGTTCAGCCGTTTCTCTAAGCCTAATGTACGTATCCTGTATAGCAACAACGCATTGATAACCCCCGTTGATGGTGGCCATGTTCTACAGTTCCGGCTAGCTAATAAGCGGAACAACATGCTGATGGAGATGGAGGCGAAGGTGCTACTGATGGTGCAGGACGTAACGTATGAGCGCAACTACTATCACCTGAAACTGGAGCAGGCCTCACAGCATTTCTTCCCGCTTAGCTGGACGATTGAGCACCGGATCGATAAGGATAGTCCGCTCTACAACGTAACACCAGCGCAGCTGAGAGAGCAGCGGGCCGAGGTGCTCGTACTGATCAAAGGCTACGACGAAGCATTCGGGCATCACATCAATTCCCGGTTTTCTTACCGCTACGATGAATTACTCTGGGGCGCCCGGTTTAAGAGAGCATACGATACAGATGAATCCGGGGAGGTAGTATTTAACCTACTTAAGCTGCATGAAACGGAGCAAGTAGAGGGGGAGCCAGCTACATGAGCATTGCTTACCTCCAGCATCATGCAATAGATAAAATCCAATGGGATGCATTGATCACGCAGTCGCCGGAGGGGCAAGTGTATGCTTTGTCGTGGTACCTGGATGTGGTGTCGCCGGCTTGGGAGGCAGTGGTGCAGTTAGATGAGGAAGGAAAGTATAGGATAGTGATGCCTGTGCCGTGGCTCAAGAAACTAGGTGTACGCTATATACAGCAGCCCCTGTTCTGCCAGCAGTTAGGCGTTTACAGCATCAACGGAAGTATAGCAGAAGCCGTATATAACAGTTTTATAAAGGAGCTGGAGCATCGGTTTCGCTACGTTACGGGCTACCAGTTTAACACCAGCAATAAGTTGCCGGCAGCACCACAGCAGGAGCATACTTTTACACTTTACCTGCATCTGAACAAACCCTACGAGCAGTTGCAGCAGCGTTATACCCGCGACAGAAAGCAAAACCTGAAGAGGGCACAGAAGGCAGGGCTGCGGATTATAGAAAGCGAAGATATGGAGCCACTGATAACCTTTTTCAGAACAGAAACTGCTGGCCGGATCTATGGTGGCGTTTCGGAAGAAGCTTACGCTCAGCTTCGGGAGCTGTATGCAGCGCTTAAAACAAGAGGGCTTGCAAGGCTCTACTATACACTTGATCAGCAAGAACGAAAGAATGCAGGCTGCCTTTTTATAATATGGCGAAACAGGATCGTGTATATCTTTAATGCTGCAGCTGGGCACGGGCGAAAACAGAATGGCCGGACACTTATGCTGGACCATGTGATCAGGGAGTACTCTAACCAAGAGTTTATACTTGATTTTGAAAGCCCCGATGAATCTGAGCCGGACATAGTAAATTTCTACAGAAGTTTTGGCGCTGAGGCCATGCCTATACCTGTGTTAAAGTATAACCACTTACCCCAAAGTATAAAGCTGGTGCGGGAGGTTAGGATGAGGCTGGTACAGAGGTTGAAAGGCAAGTAAATTCGGGCTCTTACAGATCACCTTCCTCGCGTGGTTTATGCGGTCCTGTTTCGTACGCTTTCTTTTCCATCTCAAGGCGGTGCAATTCTTCCGGCGACAATGTGCTGGAAAGAGTGCCCAGGTTAGGCTGGCCCGCATCTACCCAGGCGGTGTACCAGTAACTGGCCGTGGCAAGAATGGCTGTGCGCATCTGCCGCTCCACCTGTCCCCTTAACCTGTTGCTATAAGCCTGCGAGAAGTCACGTGAATAGACACGGGTGGTCAAGTTGTTTCGCACCTCAAAGCCATACTTCTTTTCCTCGTCAAACCCCAGGGTTAGCTCTCGCTCAAAGTATAAAACTGAGTCGAGACCCAGATGAGAATCCGTTACCAGTTGCCATGCCTTTAGCTGTGGGTGCTCCAGGTACTGCGCCTGGCCAACAAAGAAATCATAGTGATCGGAGAAGAGCTCCGGCAGCCGGGTTTCCCAGAAGGCGTGTATGCCGCGCTGGCCGGTTAGCTGTCCGTTGTAGTTCTGGGTAGTGTGTAGCGGCACGCAGGCATCTGCTATATAATGGCCGATCTCGGTGCTAAGGCGCAGGATTTTATCCAGGTTCCGTTCTTTAAAGGCCTGCGTGAGCTGATACTTCATAAAGTTGATATGCCAGGGCACGATGCCATAAGCCATCAGTGTATCTTCAGTATACTGCTCTACCGCCTGCTGCCAGAACCGGGGCAGTTTATACAACGCGCTGTCGCCGTACACGTCCAGATCGATGTAATGACGCGGGGCCTCGTTGGCTACGGCATAGCGGCGCTTGTCCGGGTTAACAGCATTCTCGGTGATGTAGCGGATGTGCTTTTTATAGAATCCCACCATCTCGGGAGGCAAGGCAAACACAGCCAGCCTGTTAATGCGCTGATGCGCAAAGAAGCCCCAGCTGTATCCGCAGAATGGAAGCAGAAGGAAGATCAGAAAGAGTACAACGCTGCGCGATTTAGCCATACAGCGGTGTACGTGTTTTGAAAGCCGGTGATTATATCAAGGCTTTATTAGGAAGAGCATTCCTAAAACAGGTCGGCTAAAGGAGGTATAAGCGCAGGGTTAGAAATTCATAAGGAGAGGGAAATGAAATTGTAAAACCTTCGTATATCGTTATCTTTGTATACCATTGTCTCCATTTTTAATAAGCTATAACTACTCGGATGGATACCCTTGATTTCTTCAATAATGTACCGGAAAACATCGTCATCATATCACCGGAGCATAAAATACTGGCAGCAACAAACGCTTACCTGAAAACAACCGGCCGTAAACGTGAAGATATAATCGGCTTGATATTCCTGCTGGAGGCTTTCCCGAACGAAGAGGTGCCTTACGAAGAAAACCCGGTGAAGATATCCATAGACAAAGCCATCCAAACAAAGCAGGTAGATTACCTGGATGTGATTCGCTACGATATAGCAAAGCCGGCAGAAGAGGGAGGAGGCTTCAGTGAACGTTACTGGGAAGCTTCCCATACGCCGGTTTTGGATGAAAAAGGCAATGTGAAGTATGTTATTCAGAATACGCACGATGTAACAGAAAGGGAGAGGGCAAGAATGGCGCAGGCAATCACCGAGGAGAAATTTAAGTTCCTGACAGATGCCGTTCCGCAGCTGATATTCATGCTGGATGCTGAGGGTAATGTTACGTACCTGAACAAGCGCTGGACAGACTATACAGGTCTGCCAGTGGAAGAGGCGCTGCGGGATGCGGGATGGGAGCATGTTATTCACCCGGATGATCTGCCTGTTGTAAAGCGGAAAATGGGTGAGATGATCCCCAAAGGGGAAGAGTACCAGTTAGAGGTGCGTATCCGGAATAAGTATGGTATGTACAGGTGGTTCCTTACTAAAGGCCTCCCGCTAAAGGATAAAGATGGCAATGTGATCCTGTGGGTGGGTAGCTCTTCGGATATCCAGGATGCCAAACAGCTGGCGGAGGAGTTGCTGGAAAGTAATGAGCACATGTCAGTGTTAGCAGACCAGGTGCAGCAGGCCTATAGCAAGGCTGAGGCAGAGCGCCGCACACTGGAACGTTTAATTATGAAAGCTCCTGTTTTCTTCTGTATCCTGAAGGGGCCTGAGCATCGCTTTGAGTTAGTAAATGATAAGTATAAGCAACTGCTGCCGCAAAAGGAGTTACTTGGTAAAACCGTTGCGGAAGTGCTGCCGGAGATAATTGAGCAGGGCTTTCTGAAAACTTTGGATGAAGTGTATACCACGGGAAAAGAGTTTGTGGCTGAAGGTATACCCGTTAAGCTAGACCGCTTTAACACAGGAGAACTAGAGGAGATGCACCTCACCTTTATCTACCAAGCAATTTATGATGAGCAGCAGCAGATTAATGGCATTATGGTCTGCGGGTATGACTTAACTGGTATGTCCGAAAATAAGAATGCCTAATCCCTATCATCAAAAGCTAAGTTATTAAGCCCCCCTTAATTAGATAATGAACCAAGCCCAGGTAGATTTCCAGCAACTTCGGATTAAACATATCCTGTTTAAGTCAAAGGTGCGGTCTGTGCTCTACGGAGGGGAAAAAGATGAGACTTTTTTCTCACGTAGCGGGCCAGTGAATGCATGGTTCAGCTTGATAGGCAGAAGCAGGTATGGCAGCATATCTGAGATGCAGGAGCTTGCACGGGTGCAACAGGACTTGGATTCTACTGCCGACCAATTGTTTCGCCTTTACAAGAACGGACATATTGAGCAGGCCATGGCAGGGCTACAGCAACTAGAAGAACGGTCTGGCAAGTTCCTGGAGCTCTTAGGTAAGTTGGAGGAGAAGGCATCAGCACATGGGGAGTTGTAGCGGCCAGTTACACGTTTTTAAAATCAAACATTCATACAGCAACACTTATTCTGGGGCACCTGCTATTACAACTGTTTTGATGGATCACGGGTATTCACACTTATTAAGCTGAAGCGTGAAGTAATCTGATTCTGAAAAAACAATGGCATGAGCAAAAAGTCTGAGGCGATGAGTTTTAATGCCACCTGGTCTATGGCTGTGGGTGGCATGGTGGGAGGAGGTATTTTTTCTGTGCTGGGTGTGGTGATCGAAACTGCTGGCCAGTGGGCCTGGCTAAGTTTTACCATTGCCGGACTCATTGCTTTGATCTCTGCGCATAGTTACAGCCAACTATCTCTTAAGTACGAGCAAAGCGGCGGGGCTTTTACCTTTCTGAATGACATCAACCACGAAGGTTTAGCAGGCAGTTTATCCTGGGTGCTGATCTTAGGTTATATCCTGACCATTTCAGTTTACGCATTTACTTTTGGCCACTATGTAGCCCATGTGTTTAACATGGGAAACTGGTTGCCGAGGGTGCTTGCATTTTCCATCATTGCTGCGCTTACTTTTGTTAACCTCAGAGGAGTGGGAGATGCTTCTAAGGTAGAGATCATTACTGTTTGGGGAAAGCTGTTCGTGCTCCTGGGCCTGGCATTGTTCGGGATAGTGCAGTGGAGCCCGGAGCAGTTATCGGCAGGTGTTTCAGAAAAACCCTGGTATACGGCGATCATTGGGGCAGCTACTATCTTTATGGCCTACGAGGGCTTTCAGCTGCTGTCGTATGATTATGATGACATTAACAATCCGAAGAAGACCTTGCCCAAGGCTACCATTTCAGCAGTGATCGCGGTTATCTTTATTTATATTCTAGTTGCTTTGGGTGCTGCTATGTTGGTGGGTGCAGGAACAATTGTAGCGCAAAAAGAAGTCGCCTTGTCAGTTGCCGGTAAGCAGGCTCTGGGCACTGCAGGCTTGGTGCTGGTTACAATTGCAGCCGCCTTTTCTACGGGCTCAGCCATTAATGCCACACTGTTCTCCACGGGCAGGCTCATGGAAACAGTTGCCAAAAAGAAAGACCTGCCTCCGTCATTAGCCAAAGAGAATAAGTCGCACATCCCTTATTACGCCATTATGATCATTGCAGGGCTTGCCGCAGCACTGGCTGCTGTCGGTTCGCTGGGCACCTTGGTTGATGCAGCCAGCCTGATCTTTCTGATCACATTCGGGACTGTTAACTTTATAGCTTACCAGCAAAAAGTAAAGTATAGGTTAGTTTGCCTTGCCGGCACTTTCGGATGTATGATTGCCATCGTGTTATCGGCTTACAAGCAAGTGCAGACAAAGCCGATACCGCTGGCTGTTATTGTGGCACTCATCCTGATAGCGGTAGTAGGGCGACCTTACATCTTAAAAAAGATGAACCGTTGAGCCGGGTACCATTACCTATTCCTGCTGTGGCTTTGCTCAATTAACGTCTCTTAGAGGAAGACAACAACACAAAAACATTAATTGCTCCGGCAGGCAGTGTTGCCGGTGAGTTAATGTATAGGCAGCTTTTCTTGGAGTACCGTCGGGAGTTCCATATCCGGCATACTACCCAGCAGCGACAGGGCATGCTTTGCCAGTTCTCTTGGTATTTGGCCGGTTAAGTGTTTGAACCTGCCGCCGTTATCCGGGAACACATCAAAAATGCCATACTCGTTGTTGTCTAGCTTTATGGCAAACCAGGCTGTTGTGTCAGGTTCGTTTCGTGCCAGTGCCTCTGCCTCGGCTAAGAACCGTTCTACTTCCTGGTTGTGCCCCTCCTTTGCCTTAAAGGTCAGCAAGACAGCTTTGGTGTCTGGTTGTGGGGTTACGGTAGTAGGGAGCTTTCTTGCAAAAACATCCAGCCGCTGAATTTTTGGAGGTTCTGAAAACAATGTGTTGATCTGCTGCGTGAGTATTTTTGCCACCGAGCCTTGCAAATGCTCTTCCCGTGCTTCTTCCGTTTCAAACACATCAAAGATGCCATACTCTGATTTCCCGAATCGGATAGCAAACCAGGCAATTGTATTTACCTCCTGCTGAATCATTGGGAGGGCTGACCGGAAAAATGTTTCCACTTCGGCATCCTTACCTGACTTTACTTCAAGTCTAACCAGTAAACCTTTACTTACCATAGCTAATCTCTTTTGATGTGTTATACAATTCTTCCCGCCTGCAGGGGGTATTTAGGTATCGGTTTTGTAAACGGCATGCTTCTTAATTAGTTATGGATGAAAACAGGCGCTAAAGGTAAAGGTTGATATTTCAGACTTAGCTTGAAGTATAGGTGTATAATATTTAGCCCTGCTGAAGTATAATTTTTTAGTGCTGAAATCAGTTATCATATAGTTAGAAAGCTATACTTACTATGAAACTAAAATTCTGGAAGAAAGAAGCTGTAAAAAAGAAGAGCGTTGCCCGTGAGTGGGGTGATGCTGTTATGTTCGCAGTGGTGGCAGCTACTATTATCCGATGGGCAACTTTTGAGGCCTACGCCATCCCGACATCTTCTATGGAGAAGTCGTTGCTGGTAGGCGATTACCTGTTTGTGAGTAAGCTTCATTACGGGCCGCGCACGCCAAGTACCCCGCTGCAGTTGCCACTTACACACCAAACCATCTGGGGTACTGATATAGCTTCTTATTCCGATGCTATTCGGCTTCCTTCTTTTCGTTTTCCCGGTTTTTCAGAGGTAAAACACAACGATGCGGTGGTGTTTCACTATCCTGCTGAAGATAATCACCCGACTGACCTGAAGACATATTATATCAAGCGTTGCGTAGGCTTGGCAGGAGATACGCTTAAGATCCGGGAAGGACAAGTATACATCAACGGCAAAGTAGCCGAGAACCCGAGGGAGAGGCAATTTGAATATTTCGTTTCAACGGACAGGGTGCTGAATAATGATTTTTTTAAGCAGCGCGATATTACAGAAGCCTATGGTGCACAAGGGGGCTATGTTGTTTTTACGTCACCGGCAAAAGCGAAGCAACTGGCAGCACTGGAGTTTATAAATGAGGTAGCATTAAGCAAGCATGAACCCGGAGTAGCGGAGGCAGATGTTTTTCCGCAGGCCCCGACAGTGTATAAATGGAACCGGGACAACTACGGCCCGCTGTACATTCCTAAGCAAGGAGCAACTGTTGCTATTAATGCAAAAACACTTCCGCTTTACAAACGGCTTATACTTGCTTATGAGCACAACGAAAATGCGGCAGTGCACGACGGCAAGTTGTTTATTGATGGTAAAGAGGTTAACAAATATACTTTTAAACAAGACTACTATTTTATGATGGGGGATAACCGCCATAATTCACTGGACTCCCGCTACTGGGGTTTTGTGCCTGAAGACCATATGGTAGGGAAGGCGGTTTTTGTATGGATGTCTGTTGACCCGGAGGCAGGCTTGTTTGACAAGGTGCGCTGGAACAGGTTATTCAGTGTAATTGAGTGATAATGCAGGAGAGGCCTTGAACCTGTGCTTAGAAGTACTAACTTGTAAGTCTCAATTTAAACTTATCATCCTATACAAATTATGGCAACAATTTCTCCGTACCTAACCTTTAAAGGCAACTGCGAAGAGGCTTTCAACTTTTACAGATCTGTTTTTGGCGGCGACTTTCCTTATGTAGGTCGTTTTAAAGATATGCCTTCCGAAACACCAATCCCTGAAGCTGAAGGAAATAAAATAATGCACATTTCTTTACCTATCAGCAAAGAGACTGTTCTGATGGGAAGCGACTCTTCGGAGGCGTTTGGTCATGCAACAGTAATCGGGAACAACTTTTCAATCTCGATCAATGCTGAAAGCGAAGAAGAGGCAACTAAACTGTTCAATGGACTTTCGGAGGGAGGCAAAGTAACGATGCCGTTAAATAAGACCTTTTGGGGAGCCTTGTTCGGTATGTTCACTGATAAATATGATATTCAGTGGATGGTTAACTTCGATTACGAACAGAAACACTAATAAAGTTAAAAAGGCCTGCTACACTCTGTAGCAGGCCTTTTTAACTTTAAAGAAATAAGATAAGGCTTAGCGCTTCTTTGCCAGAGCCGGGAATTTCATTTTATAATCGGCA
This sequence comes from Pontibacter sp. MBLB2868, assembly GCF_051904785.1. Lineage (NCBI taxonomy): Bacteria > Pseudomonadati > Bacteroidota > Cytophagia > Cytophagales > Hymenobacteraceae > Pontibacter > Pontibacter sp. MBLB2868. Next base: position 4,246,242 of record NZ_CP196710.1, read on the forward strand.
TCTACTTCGCCTTTAGATATCTTGTTTAGCTTATTCTTGATCAGGCGCTTTTTCAGCCCGTTCAGGTGGTCCGTGAAAAGTATACCTTCAATGTGGTCGTACTCGTGCTGGATCACACGGGCAGTCATGCCATCGTAGGTATCTTCATGCTCATTCCACTCTTCATCAAAGTATCGGATAACGATGCGCTCCGGGCGATAAACTACTTCACGTACACCAGGTATACTTAGGCAGCCTTCCTCAAAACCCCACTCTTCACCGGTTTCGTCGATGATCTCCGGGTTGATAAATGCTTTCTTCACACCCTTGCCTTCATCGCCCTCATCCATCATTGGTTCGGAATCAATAACAAACAGCCGGATGCTCTTGCTGATTTGCGGAGCTGCCAGACCAACGCCGTGGGCATGGTACATGGTGGCAAACATATCATCGATCAGTTCCTGCAGGTTCGGGTAGTCCTGCGGAATGTCCTGCGCTTCTTCTTTTAAAACTGGATCGCCGTACGCGGTAATCGGGTAAATCATATAGTTCTGCTTTCTAAATACGATTGTAAAATGATGGCTGCGCTCACCCGGTCAACAGTGGCTTTATCCTGGCGGTCTTTCTTTTTTAGTCCACCGGCCAGCATGGCAGCCTGTGCCATTTTAGAGGTAAAGCGCTCATCCACTAAGTGCACCGGAATACCGGGGAATGCCTTTTGCAGGGTACGATGGAAACCCACCACATGCTGCGTTGCCTGGGTATCCTCCCCTGACAGGCGGCGCGGCATACCCAGCACAAATGCCTCTACGGGTTCACGTTGCACATAGTCCTTCAGGTATGCTAACACATCTTTGGCATGAACGGTTTCTAAAGGGTTCGCGATTATCTGCAGCACATCTGTTGCTGCCAGCCCCACGCGCTTCGTACCGTAATCTATTGCTACTATCCTGCCCATTGTATTTGCATTGCACTACAAAGGTAGGAATTTTAATTGTTGGTTGATAATAGCTTCTTCCACAGTCAAGCCTTACAGCTGAAACTGAAGCGTTACATAATAATTGCGTGCATCCGAAGGGATAATGCCCGGCCCCGGATAGCCAGTGGCGCGGCGGGTAAAATAGTGGTTGTCCGTTAGGTTATTGATGCCCGATTCCAGTGTGAAGCGCTTATAAGTATAGCTGCCGGAAAGGTCCATTACCCAATATGCAGGAATCTGGCCTACCACAGCGGTTGGCTCTGACAACGAATTAGGAGCATCGGTGTATTGCGCTGCAGTGTAAGCGTACTGGTAGGCCAGCTTAAAGCTTTTACGCTTGAACGACAGACCAGCTTTGGCGATAACCGATGGTGCCAACTCTACTTCCTTACCGTTGATGTCGCTCAAAGGGCTGCTGTATTTAGTGTTTACTAAAGTAACATTAGAGAATGCCGAAAGGCTGGTTGGGTGATCTGCGCCAAAGTATAGCTTGAGCAGGTCCGCTTCTATAAAGGTTTCAAGCCCATAGTTATGCGAGTCTCCTACATTGGTACGAATGCGTTGCAATGTGCCAGGCGGGGTAAAAAAGTTGATGCGGTCTTTATAAGCCAGGTAAAAAATGCTGGCATCGTAGTTAAGTAAACCGCTTATGTTGCCTCTGAAACCGATATCTGTGCTGTACCCGGACTCATCGCTCAGGTTCTGGTCTACGGTCTGGTTTGGGTTGATCACGCGCATATCGTTAAAGTTGATGGCGCGGTAATTCTGTGAGAAGTTGGCATAAACCTCCATCTGTAAACTTGGCTTATAGCTTAGTCCCAGGCCCAGGAGCAACACGTTCCGTGAGCTTTCACGTTCTTCCGGCACCACCTCATCCCAGATAATATTGCCTGCCTGGTCAGCTTTAACATTACGATAGCTGCCGTCTGCGTTGGTATTGATCCACTCATAGCGCACACCCGGTGTAAGGCTAAGTGTAGGAGTGATGTTAAAAATGTTCTCGGCAAACAAGGCTATGTTGCGGCTCAGATAATCATAGCTTGATGAGTTAGGAGCACCCGTTTCAGAATAAAAATGGAAATCTGCATCTGCTGCGACGGAGCCATCTCCCTGTTTCTGGTCAGTAAAGCCACGGTAGTAGCGGGTACCCACAAGCAGTGTAGAAAAGGAGTTGCCCAGGTCGTAGCGGTGTATCAATCTGGTTTCGTTACCTATGTTTCTGAACTGGTCCTGCAGCAGGGTGCGGGGCTGAGTAAGGTCGTCTGGGCGGTTGATCTTACCCATATACCCCAAGGCATCGCGTTGCGCCAGCAAACCAAAATTGCGGATATTGAGTTTGGTGCGTTCACTGAAGCGGTAATCCAGTGTCAGGGCCATCAGGTTCCAGTTTACTTTAAACCAGTTCCGGTCACGCACCGACTGGCGTGGATCTGCATTGAAAGCCACATCTGTTAAGCCGCCCGGCTGCTGTGCCAGGTAATCCATGTAAGTATAATTAAAGCCTATTTCCAGCTTGTCAGTTGGTTTATAGTGCAGTGAACCAAAAGCAGTGTGTGCATCAAAGCCGGAGTTATCGCGCCAGCCATCGCCCCGCTTATACTGGTAAAAGCCATAGTAGTGCATTTTACCTTTGCTACCGCCAATGCTGTTAAAGGAGTTGAACAAACCCCAGGAACCCGCTGTCTGGCGTGTAGTCAGTTCAAAAGGCTTGTCTTCCGGACCTTCCTTCATCACGAAGTTGATCATGCCACCAAACTGTGTGCCGTACTGCAGGGAAGCCGCTCCCCGTACTACCTCAATTCTATCTAAAGCCTCAGTAGGAGGGGTGTAGTAGCTTTCAGGGTATCCAAGGGCATCAGCCGAAATATCGTAGCCGTTCTGGCGTGTGTTAAAATTAGAAGTGCGGTTCGGGCTCAGGCCACGGCCTCCGATGCCGAGTTGCAGACCTGCGCCATCGCTTTCCCAGATGTTCAGGCCGGCCACTTTGGCGAATACCTGGCGGCTGTTGTTGGTAGCTTTATTAGCGGTGATGTCGCTCAGCACTACCACTTCACTTTTCTTGCCTTCATAAATAGCAGCACCCTCTACGGAATTTAGCCTGGTGATGCCAAAAGTTTTCTCACGCTCTCCCTTCACGTTCACCTCTTTTAGCTTTCCTTCCAGTGGCTTCAGGCTAAAGTCAAGTACTACATTAGCATTGCTGATGGTTACTTGCTGCGTGGCAGAGCCTAAGCCTACGCTATAGGCGGTGAGGGTATAGGTGCCTGGCGTCAGGTTGCTGATCTGGTAGAGCCCTTTCACATCGGCCTGATGTAAGCTGCCTGAGTTAACAAGCAACACCTCAGCCTGTGGTACAGGTTGCCCCGAGGTTGCATTTGTTATTTTGCCAGAGATAGAAAATGTCTGTGCCAGCACGATGTGCAGGCTGCAAAAGGAAAGTATGATAGTGAGTATACAGCGATGCATCTGTTCTTATTTCTGCCCTACAGCATCCTGCTGCAGTGTTTGTTCATCAAAAGGTAATATCCAGCTTTTTGGCAGGAAGCTGTCTTCTTCGTTGGCCAGGTTAACACCCGGATCTATTAAAAGCCTGCTGCCACGGCCATTCATACTTACATAAACCTCTGCACGTACCTCCGGATCCGGAATGCCTTTACTTTTAAAATCTTCCCGGAGGATATGTGCAAACTGCAACAACATGTCTGGTTGTGTCGCTACCTGCTTCTCCTGGTTTACCGTCAGGTAGGCGCGGTTATTGATCTCTGTTTCTCCTCCGGAGCGCGGGTCACGAATATAAAAGAAAGCAGTGCCTGTTTTCTCCATCAGCATCACGCGCCACGAGAACCGATATCCCTGCTCGGTCCAGAAAAGCTTATCGGGATAAAGTATAAAACGCCAGGGCACCAGCACCTGGAGTATAAAATGCAGTGCCAGCAGGTTAAGGAGTATGGGCTGTGCCGAAACATTTGCCTGCTTCGTGAAAGTTGGCAAACGAGCTCCCGCAGTACTTCTGAACCAGGAAATAACACGCTCGTGGAACTGCTCTGAAAAGAAGATTAACGTGCTCACCATCATAATGTAGGGGAACATGCCGATCTGGAACAGCACAGCCGTGAGCACATGGAAAACCACTACAGTTGCATAAGCCAGCAGACGACTTTTTCGCCAGCTCAGGAAAAATGGAATGGTAAGATCATAAAAGGCTCCGAACCAGCAGAAGAGGTAGGCTACCCATACTTTATCTAGCAGGGGGCCGATGAGCGGCAGGTGCGTGTGTGCCGGTAGCCAATACCGCAGCGGCATCGCCTCCAGCAACCAGTCAGGGTTAAGCTTGGCTACACCTGCATAAAAGTATACCAGCCCCAGTTGCAGCTGAAAGATCAATACCGTCCAGCGTGGTACGTGGCTTACCCAGGTATCCGGCTTCCGCAGTACGTCCAGCGAGAAATGGCGCTGCGCCGGCACCAGTAGCATCAGGAAGGCGACTACACTTACAAAATAATAGTGGTTTAGGTAATTGGTCTTGTCGATCAGCTCTACATAGGTAAAGCTTAGAAAGAACAGGACTGCCGACCAGCGGTAGAACAGCCCCAGCATAATGCCCAGGGCCGAGAGCGCCATCAGGCTGAAGAGCGCATACATGCCTGCTTCGCCCAACGGCTGCACCCACTCAAAGCCATAGTACGGGAAGTATACTTTAGGTAGCACATAGAGCTCCCTTACCCAGCCTTTCAGCATAAAGCGTAAAATGCTAGCCAGCATCATGCCACCGAAAATAACCCGGAACACCGCCAGCGGTGCTGCGGAGACAGGAGCGGTTAAGTATGGCTTCAGCTTCTGGAGCATGATGTGCTGCGTGATTAATTATTAATCGCCGTCGTTATCGGAGTAGGTAATCGTTACACCCAGCGCAGCGGGCATGTCGGTTTTGGTAAGCACGATAAGCTTCTGAAGCTCATCATAAACCTTCGCCACGGCTTGTGGCTGCGTGTTTACAGCCGCTGATAGCGGACCTTGTACGGCATCGACAGCGGCCAGTGCAGCGTCAAACTGTGCCTCAATGGCCTCTGACAATGCAACTCCGTTATATTGGGCATTCACATGGTCCAAGTAATCATCTAAGCCCGGGCCGTTGGCTCCGGAGGCAGACAAGCCCATAAACGCCGCCTTCTCGGCAAGGATCGCTTGTTTTAGCAGTTCCAGCGATGATTGGCTATAGTAAGCCTCTACCTTTTCCGGAAAGGGGCTTCCCCCTGCAAAACGGCCGCTCGGAATACCCACCTTTGCACCTTTAGTAACATCAATATCAGAGTTCAACTCATTTACGAGGTTACCCACAGCACTACCCACGGCTGTTCCGGCAGCTTCCTTAAATGTTTTTGTATAGTTGCCGGTTGTCCAGCCAGTGTAAGTTGCATCAGCGCGCTGACTTACCAGGTTGGCAATATCCTGGAGGTACTTTTTGCGGTTTGCTGCATTCGGAGCAGTAGTATAAAGTGCTACCACCTCGGCATCGGAGGCTTTTGTGTAAAGCAGGTAATCCAAAGCCGGAAAACCCTTCGCAGACATATTTGCAGTTGCCTGAAAATCGTATGAGCCGGACGAGATGTTGCTCTCGATCTGGCTAGTGGTAGTCGGGAAAATGTTTAGGTTGCTGCGCAGCATTTGCTCATCGGCTGGGCCGAATTCATACACACTTACCTGCTGCCATGCTTTATAGGCGTCCAGGTACTCTTTGCGTACGGTTGCCAATGTGGTAGTACTTGGGTTTGCAGTAAAAGCGGTAACAGCAGTGGCCATTTCAGCCGTTTCAGTTTTAAATTTCTGATATGCCGGCACGATCAGGTTCTCGGCATAGTTGGTCAGCATGGTCTGGCGGTCGTAATCGGTGTTAGGGCCAGAGTCGTTATCAGAGCCACAGCTGCTCAGCAGGGATACCCCGGCCAGTATAGCTAATGAGTAATTTCTAAACGCTTTCATCCAGTACTTTTTTTAACGCGAAAGGCAGCAGCTGGACATTTGACTATCGCAGCTGCTGCTCTCTAATTTAAAACACTTATTTTATCAGCTTTTACAGCTGGCCTTTTATAGCATCCATATTATAGGCGCTACTTAAAATATCAATGGCAGCTGCAATATCAGTTCCGGTAGTATTGTAAAGGTTAGTGCCGATCTTTGCCAGGAACTCGTTATACTTTGCAGCAGAAAGCTTGCGGTCAGTTTTGAACTGCAGGCCCATTACAAAGCCAATAGCCTCTGATAAATAGTGGCTCTTTTTAGCCTGATCTGCTACACTTTCTTTTGCTTCGTTCAGTTCATGTATGGCAGAGGCAGCTATTAAACGCTCCCATTCTGTTCTGATAGTAGCAGCGGCTGCATCTTTACCAGCCATGTCTTTAGCCGAGATGGCGGCACGGCCTTTCAGGAAGGCATCCATGATAACTTTGTTGCTGCCCAGCGCTGCATTTACCTGGTTGCTGTAGTTGGCCCAATATTTCAGGTTGTTAAGATTTGTTGGGAAATCTTTTGGTGCTCCGAAATAACCGAACGCCTCATCCCAATGGTGCTCCATGGTGGTGCCCTCGCCAGGTGTTATGGTTGTATTATCTACAGCGGGGCCTATCTTTTCTGTTGTCAGGTATCCTTCTACTGCCTGAAAGTAAAATACACCACCCATCAGGCCTTTAGAAATCACCTGGCCATACTCCAGGCCATTCGCGTCAACCAGGTAAGTTCTTGTACCATCAGCAGAGGTAAGTATGCCTGCTGTGCCGTTGGTGGCTGGTGCACCTGCTGACTGACTGGCAGCTGCTACCTTATCGAACATATTCTCGAAAGTGGCCTGAGCCGTTTCGATAGTTTTGTTCTTCAGCTGTTTAGAAGTAGCCTCATTCAGGCTAGCACTTGCAAACGGAGCATTTGCATTGGCATACATGTTTTTCATCTTCTGCGCATTCAGCACAACGCCGTTGTTTCCTGTCTTTATGTAGTTGCCAAGTTCATCCAGCATGGCAATACGTGTCTCCTGACCAGAGTAATTAACATTAGCGAAGTTATAAGTAGCAGGTACGTCGTAAGACGGAGTATCGTCTTTATCTTCAGAGCATGATGAAAAAGTAATACATGCGGCTAAACCAACAAGGGCTAAAGCTTTGTGTTTTAGTGCTGAAAGCGTCATAACGTGTATAGTTGTTTTTATTTAGACTTATTTTAAATAGTGATGCAAAGCTAAGGGACATCGGAATATTAGGCAAGCCTTATTTAAAATTATTTTAAATAAGCTGGTGTTATAGGTTAAAAGGGGTGGAAAGGTGGCCTACGGCCGCAACCTTAGCAATTTCTACTTGTATAGATGATTAACCCCACTGAAGAATTTGTTAAATTGTTGCTCCTGTTACCCAAAGTCCGGGGAAGATAGCAGGGTACTAGATTTAGATAAGATATGGATAAGATGGAGCATGGAGAAGATCGGAATAAAATCCGCAACTCTTCATTTCAAATAAGGTTGCCATTGTTTATTGCATTGGCCCTGACGGTGGGGGTACTGATTGGTGCAACTACATTTTCGCCATCCACGAATAACCCGCAGGGTACAGCCAAAAGTTACCTTAAATTCAGGGACATTCTCAGCTATATAGATCGTGAATATGTTGACACGGTTGATATTGAAGAGCTATCGGATTATGCCATATCAAAAATGCTGGAAAAGCTGGATCCGCATACCGCATATATACCCGCCGACGAAATGGAGATGGCCCGCTCATACCTGGAAGGGGACTTTGAGGGCATCGGGATTGAGTTCAATATTTTTAAGGATACCATTTATGTTGTTACTCCTTTAAGTGGAGGCCCTTCGGAGGCTGCAGGCTTACAGGCCGGCGACAAGATCATCAAAGTAGATGGGGAAACTGTAGCAGGTACAGGCATTACAAACGAAGGTGTGTTTAAGCGCTTGCGGGGCCCTAAAGGCTCTACTGTTAAGCTCGGTATCTTGCGCAAAGGCAATAAGAAACTTCTCGATTTTAAGATTCAGCGCAGCAAGATCCCGACCTATTCGGTAGATGTAAGCTATATGGTGGATAACAAGACTGGTTATATTAAAGTCAGCCGCTTTTCTGCTACCACATTCGAAGAATTTAAAGAAGCACTGACTGAGTTGCACAAGAAAGGCATGCAGCAACTTGTGCTCGACCTGCGGGGCAACCCCGGAGGATATATGGATCACGCAATACGGATGGCAGATGAGTTCATATCCGGTAATAAGATGATCGTGTATACCGACGGAAAGGGTGATAAGTATGATTCTAAAACATTTGCTCAAACCAAAGGCGAATTTGAAAGTGGCCCGTTGGTGGTGTTGCTGGACGAAGGCAGCGCCTCTGCCTCAGAAATTGTGGCAGGTGCACTCCAGGATAACGACAGGGCACTGATCGTTGGGCGTCGCTCTTTTGGCAAGGGTTTAGTGCAAATGCCTATTCCGTTGAACGACGGATCCGAATTGCGCCTTACCATCTCCCGTTACTATACTCCAAGCGGCCGCTCTATTCAAAAGCCTTATAACGGCGATGCTGAGGAATACCAGAAGGATATGCTGCACCGTTTCGAAAGCGGGGAGTATTTTCATCCGGACAGCAGCCTTTTTGTTGATTCGTTAAAGTATAAAACCCTGAAAGGGCGCCCGGTTTATGGGGGTGGGGGGATTATGCCGGATGTTTTCGTGCCACGCGATACCATGGAGTTCTCTTCTTACCTCACGCAGCTCTATAACAATAACATCATCCGGGAATATACTTTAAACTACTATCGAGATAACCGCAAGACATTGGAGAAAATGCCGTTCGATAAGTTCAGGAAGAATTTTGAGGTATCGGACAAAATGCTTCAGGATGTTGTGCAGATGGCAACAAAAGCAGGAGTCGAGTATAAGGAGGCAGAATTCAAACGCTCCAAGAACTTACTCCGGAATAATCTGAAAGCCTTTATAGCCCGTAGCATCTATGGCAATAAGGGTTTCTTCCCGGTGCTGCACGAATCGGATGAGGAGTTCCAGGAGGCCCTTAAGCAGTTTGGCAGTGCACAACGCCTGGCAAAGGGAGGTGCATAGGGCATTTAAATTTCTTGTGTAAATTGCCTGCGCAAGGGTAAGTAAACAAACCTGATTCAAAAACTAGAGCATAAGGCATGGCTTATTACTATAAGTTAGGAGAGATTCCTCATAAAAGACATACCCAGTTTCGGCAGCCGGACGGCAGCCTGTATGCTGAGCAGCTGGTGGGCACTTTAGGTTTCAGTGGCGTATCGTCGTTGCTGTACCATATTAACCCTCCCACACAGATCAGCCGCATTGGTGAGTCTAAACCGTTCGCCCCAAAAAAGGCAGAGGGTGTAAAACTGGCTCCGCACCACCTGCGCACCCTGCAGGAAAAAACAACAGGCACTGATTACCTGGATGCCCGCAAAACGATGATGTTTAACAGCGATGTGGCCATTTGTATCTGTAATCCATCAGAACGTGAAATGGATTACTCTTATAAAAACGGACAGGCAGACGAGGTGGTGTTTGTACACGATGGCACCGGCGATCTGATCACGCAGATGGGGCGCATCCCGTTTAAGCCAGGTGATTACCTGGTCATTCCACGCACAGTAATTCATAAGTTCCGCTTTGATGAGGGGGATGTACGGTTATTGATCATAGAGTCGTTTAGCCCCATAGAAACGCCGCGCCGCTACCGGAACCATTTCGGCCAGCTGCTGGAGCATTCGCCCTTTTGCGAGCGCGACATCCGTCCGCCAGTAGAACTGATCACTGAAACAGAGCGTGGAGAACACCTGGTGCTAGTGAAAAAAGAGGGAGAACTGCACCAGTTCTACTACGACTTCAGTCCTTATGATGCTGTGGGCTGGGACGGATACTTCTACCCGTATGCATTCTCTATTTATGATTTTGAACCGATAACAGGGCGCATACACCAGCCACCTCCGGTGCACCAGACATTTGAGGCTCACAACTTTGTGATCTGCTCTTTTGTGCCGCGCCTTTTTGATTATCACCCCTTATCCATACCTGCGCCTTATAACCACTCCAACGTAGACTCAGATGAAGTACTGTATTACGTGGAAGGTGATTTCATGAGTCGTAAAGGTGTTGACAGGGCCTCATTTACAGTGCACCCGGGAGGTATTCCGCATGGTCCGCACCCTGGTACGGTAGAGGCGAGTATCGGTAAAAAAGAAACGCATGAGTACGCGGTTATGATCGATACCTTTAAGCCGCTACACCTTACAGAAGAGGCTGTAGCATTAATGGATAAGAATTACCCGATGAGCTGGAACGAAAATGGAAATGACAAGGTTCGTAAAGGCGATATGTTTGATTAATACAATTATTATTCTGTAAATTGCGGCAGGAAAAGTAGTTACAATTACTTACCCTGCCGCAATTATATTTTATACGACCTTTTATAACCCTTTTTAGCACCCTTATTTTATGAAACAACTACTTTTAGCCATTGTAGTGTTGTTCTCTTTTGCCGTTACTTCTTGTAAGCAATTTGATGAACTCCTGTCTTTCCATATCGAGGAAGAGCAAACAATTGAGATTCCGGCCAGCCCGGTAATAGGGCAGGTAGTACCTGTTACGCCAATAACAGTGGACACGAACTCGAGTGAGGAATTTAAAAACAATAAAACCCGCGCCGAGTTGGTAAAAGATGTCGTACTAAATAAACTGGAGCTTAACATCACCAGCCCGCAGGGAGAGAACTTCAATTTTCTTAAGAAAGTCGAGATCTATATTTCGGCAGAAGGCAAAGGCGAAACTAAAGTAGCTTACCTGGATGAAGTACCGCAGGATGTAAGCACTATTACTCTAAAAACAACGAACTCAAAGCTTGATCAATACATTAAAGGTGATACGTACACAATCAGCACACGTGCCACACTGGCTAAGGCTGTTGCACAGAAAGTAACCATTAATGCAAAGATGCGCTTTAAAGTTACAGCAGACCCATTATAAATATGCATACACTACCGATGAGGATTTCTGAGAAGAATACATTGGAGAAAATAATTATTGTTGGCGATCGTGTGCTGATCAAACCTAAAACGGCACGCGACCAAACTAAAAGTGGCTTATACTTACCTCCTGGCGTACAGGCTAAGGAAAAGGTACAGGAAGGCTATATTATGAAAGTAGGCCCCGGCTACCCAATTCCTACCGACTATGGTTTTGATGAAGAACCGTGGGGGCAGGATGAAGAAGAGGTGCGCTACATTCCGCTGCAGGCAAAAGAGGGCGACCTGGCCATTTACCTGCAACGTGATGCAATCGAGATAAACTATCTTGGGGAGAAGTATTTTATCGTGCCACAGTCAGCAGTGTTGATGCTGGTGCGGGAGGAGGATCTCTAAAATTTCTTTATTTATCTGAAGAGCGCGGCTGATAAAGCGGCGCTCTTTTTTTGCCCGATATCGTTCAGTTAGCTGTCCGATATTGGGCACTTTATTTTTATCAAATAACAAGAATGCCTCTTTAAATCATCTGGAGGCATTTTTATTAGTTTGGCATGGCACATGTAGTAGATGAGTAAAATATTGCTTAAAAAATGCTGCTGAAGCAACCATTGCTGCTGTTGCACCATCTTTAGTTTATCTGATAAGCCTAAAGGGCTGTAGCAGCTTATTTTTATCGCACATAAACTATGAAGGAACTATTACTCCTGCTGCGTAAAACGCATCAGCCACTCGTTATTTTACTTTTCTTCGTCTCCAGCCTCTTTTCCCAGGCCTTTGCTCAGGAAAAGAACAAAGAGTATAATTATCCTCAAAAGCAGTTACAGGCGCTTCGGGTTTCAGAGGCACCTAAAATAGATGGTGTACTTGATGAAACCATTTGGCAAACTGCCGAAATAGCGACAGACTTTATTCAGAACAGACCTACTCCCGGGCCACTGGAAAAGCACAAAACAGAAGTAAGGATTTTATATGACGATGCAGCGATCTATGTAGGTGCCATTATGCACGATGTATCTAAGGATAGTATACTTATGGAGTTGGGCCGCCGGGATGACCTTGGCAACACCGATTGGTTCGGGGTTTTTCTGGATACTTACAACGATGAGATAAACGGTTTCGGATTCTTTATTACTCCTGCAGGTGTACAGTTGGATGCCCGTTATTCTTCCAACGGTGAAGATTTTAGCTGGAATGCTGTCTGGGAGAGCAGTGCCCGGCTGGAGGGTACAAACTGGGTGGCGGAACTTAAGATCCCATACTCTGCCATACGCTTCAGCAGCAAGCCCGAGCAAGTGTGGGGCCTGAATTTTATGCGCAACAGACAGTCTACGCGCAAAGGATTTTTCTGGAACTATGTAGATCCGGCAAAGAACGGCTTTGTAAACCAGTGGGGTAAGCTAACAGGGATCAAGAATGTGGAGGCTCCACTTCGTTTGTCGTTATCCCCGTATGTTTCGGCTATCTCCAATAGCTATCCTTATACCCAGGAGGGGAGTGAGGAGATAAAGTATAAGCAGGACTTTAACTTTAGCGGCGGAATGGACCTGAAGTATGGCATTAACGATGCTTTTACGCTAGACATGACGCTGGTCCCTGATTTTAGTCAGGTGCAGTCCGATAACCAGGTACTCAATCTTTCGCCTTTTGAAGTGCAGTTCAACGAAAACAGGCCGTTCTTTATGGAGGGTACAGAACTATTTAACAAAGGCGGGTTTTTCTATTCCCGGCGTATTGGCGGCAGGCCGGTAAATGCATCCATCGATACGAAGGTTAAGTATGCCGGATATGATGTGATAGAAAACCCTCGTGAAACGAAGATGATCAATGGTACAAAAGTTTCAGGACGCACACAGTCGGGCCTTGGGGTGGGCATATTTAACGCAGTGGTTGGTCGTCAGTTCGCGACTCTTGAAAACAGTGAAGGTAACCGGATAGAGGTGGAGACGCAGCCATTAACAAACTACAACATCACTGTTTTAGATCAGTCTTTAAAGAACAACTCCTACGTTACTTTGGTGAATACAAATGTGATGCGGCAGGGGAGTACCTATGATGCTAACCTGACAGGTGCTGTGTTTAGGTTTGCAAACAAAGGCAATAAGTATGCGATAAATGGTAAAGCCGCTCTCAGCCAGCGCTATTTTAGCGATAGCACCGACCTGGGCTACATGTATAGCCTTAAATTAGGTAAAGTTAGCGGCAACTTTACCTATAGCTACAGCCACACTGTAGAGTCTGATACTTATAACCCAAACGACCTGGGAATTCTGTTCACGCCTAATAGCATAGAAGAAAACCCTCATTTGCAGTATAACTTTTACAACCCATTCTGGAAACTGCTGAATTTAAATACCAATATCGGAGCCATCTACGAGCGCAGGTATAAACCTGACGCATTCCAGAATTTTCTTATTTACAGTAACGTGAACGGAACGTTTAAAAATTTCTGGAGTGCCGGCCTTTTTGTAAATATCGAGCCTGTAAAAACAAACGACTTTTTCGAGCCTCGTGTGGCTGGTTATTATTATGAGTTTCCTGTTAATAATAGTTTTGGTGCATGGGTCTCTACCGATTACCGAAAGAAGTTAGCGTTAGACTTAGAGGCAAGTTACCGAGCATTTGATGAGAATGACCGGCATAATTTTAATTTTTCTATCTCGCCACGCTACCGGGTAAATAATCAACTGTCGTTTAACTATAGCCTTAGCCGAAGCTCGAGATATGACGATATTGGATATGCTGAAAGTTTTGACCCGAATCCTGAAAATGACGATAAAACAGAACGTAGAATTATTTTAGGCAAGCGCGATGTTTTAACGACTTCCAATACCTTAACGGGTAGTTACATATTTAATAACCGGATGTCAGTTTCATTACGTGCGCGACACTATTGGTCAAGTGCAAAGTATAATAATTTCTATTGGTTAACGCCAGAGGGGCAATTGCAACCAGATGTATATCCGCAGGGGTATGATGGAAAGTTCGCTGATGCTGACCACAACATAAACTACAATGCCTTTAATGTGGATATGGTGTACTCGTGGTGGTTTGCACCAGGCAGCGAGATCAGCATTGTCTGGAAAAATGCCATACTTGAAAGCGGCAATCGAGTAGAAACGAATTATTTTGATAACGTCTCCCGTACCATTTCATCACCACAAAACAATTCGTTTTCTATAAAGATATTATATTACATCGATTACCTGACCATGAAAGAAAAGCTCAGCAAATCATAATAACGAAGAAATTAGCTATAAACAGAAAGCCCCTGCAATTGCAGGGGCTTTCTGTTTATATAAGGTACTGTTTATGTCTTTTAGTGCTGCACAAGTATTTTTTCTGAGTATAGTGTATCGCCATGGCGAACACGTAATACATACAAGCCAGAAGGGCTGGAGCTAAGGTTAATGAAGCCTTCATACTGTCCGTAGTAGCTTACTACCTTGCCATTCAGGACAGGGTGCCCCAGCATATCCACTACCTCATACTCGATATCTTCCGGCTGACTGGTTTCCAGCTCTATTCTGAAGTGACCTGTGCTTGGGTTTGGAGAAACCACCAGGGCAGTGCCCAACTCCCGTATTCCTTCTTTATAAGAGAAGCTGTATGCCATCGACATTTCAGAGATACATCCGTCCTTAAACACTACCACACTGTAAGAGCCGCTTTCTTTAGGCGCGAAAACCTGACCTGTGGCACCTTCTATTGGCAGGTTATTTTCATACCACTGGTTACCCTCAGCTGCACTGGATACAAGCGTTTGTTCCTTGCGTGAAATTACTGGTTTAGAAAGCGGAGTTCCGCCTTTTACAGCCGCTTCTACACGCGGGCTTGGACAGCCCAGTGAACGCACCTTCATATCATAGAAGTAGTAATAGTAGCTTTGAGGGGTAGTGCTGGCTGAATTTCCTGTGATCGAAACTACATTGCCAAGCTGGAAAGGATACCCTGTAACACCTGCATTATTTCTGAAGATGGTAGCTCCGTCTTCGTACGAAATAGCGATCCTGTAATTACCGGCGGCAGGCAGTTCCAGGCCCAGGTAGTAAACAGCGCCTTTATCATTAGGGTCGTTTTCCTGCACACCAGGAGCCGGAGTTGTCCTGGTAGCCGTAACGTATAATGTCCTGGAAGAAACAGGAGCTCCGTCTTCACTGAATACAGTAAAGTTGATCTTGCCACTATTGCCAATATATAGCCTGGCGCTTTCCAGCAGAACAGGAGCTTTGGTACTTATCAGCACATCCGGTGAAAACATATTGTATCCACCTCCGGAAGCAAAATCTTTATTGGCCGCACCAATTGTTCCTGAAAGATCATTAAAAGCTGCGTATAACTTGCTGCCAACCTGCCCTACCGGAACCAGTACGTTGTTACCGGCTGCTATGGGCTGGCCTCCTGTTGGGTTGTTATACCAGTATACTGTGCCGTTACCTTGTGCCGAAAGAGCATAATTAGGATCAGAGCCACACCTGAATGCAGAGGCATCTACCGGGGCTGCCTCTGGGGTACCAATGGCAAAGCCTCGGGACATCCTGTTGTTTGATTCTAACACATCGTTTGGCAGATCCGAAAGCGCAACAAGTTCATATGTAGCCCCGGACTCAGTGGCAAACGTCTCGCTTAAGATAAGCTCCACTTTTTTGAAAGGCTGTAGTTCGCCATCGTAAACAGCGTTCAGCTGTTTGATCTCCGCTCCATTTTTCAGTACCCGGACAGTAACCGGAATATTTCTTTGTGTAGCCGTTCCGAAGTTGCGTAAAGTTACCATTACACTCTGAGTAGGATTTGCGCAAAGCGAAATCCCAACAGGAGAAACGGAGACAATACCAACATCGCTGGCAGGTTTTTCAAACTGCACAAGGTAATCCTGCGTTTCGCCCCGGCTATACGTGCCACATGGAGCAACGTCTGCCGCAGTGCTTGTTTCCTGCACCACAACGCGCATTCTTACCTTATTGCCCACTGTAACTGCTGAAGGAGCTGTTATGGAAGCGTTAAACACGTCACTACCGTTTATCGGTGCCGACACGGCTACTGTTTCCCCTGCATCTTCAAAGCTGCCGTTGCCATTCCAGTCAATATACACTTTAGCTACCTTCGCTGCGTCGCCCGCACATGAACCAAGGCCAAGCGCTAAGTTTTGCGACTGCCCTATCTCATACCTGACCACATTGTTTGTGAGGTCCTGATAGGTGGTGCATCCGGTTCCAAAAGTTAGAGATGTAGCACCTAATCTAAATGAGGTTATTTTGGCTCCAGCGTCAGAAGAAGCCTTGCTTTCACAGAATGCTACACCACCAGCTCCGCTAACGATCATCGAATATAACTGTGGCCCTTTAATCAGGTTAGACTTATGGCTTACGGTTATAGTATAGCTCTCACCCGGAACAGCGTTTAAAATCTTTATCTGCTCAACGTTATCTAATTTGTTATCTCCGGTTGTAGCCGGAAGTGAAGGTTCCTCCGGGTCCAGCGTCCATGGAAGATACGTCGTGTTACCTTTTGTAACACGTATATCCAGGTCGTTTAGGAGGCGTGCCATTCTATTATTAAGTGCTGGTGACACCGGTGTTGCCTCAGGGTCTGTCCAGGAAATGGTGACAGTTAAGGGCCCAGCGCCAGATGCTCTTACTTGCTGCGTGTACACCTGCCCTTGCTCCAGGGAGTTTTCCTGGAGTAGGTTCGTGTTGTTGGTATTAGAGATGACCTCGGCTGCACGGCGGGTATTTAGCAGGCCCCACCCGAATTTATAGTCAGGCCCAACTGCTTTACCGGCTTCATCTGCCGTGTGAATCGCTAGTCCTTTTAGTGTGGCAGCACGCATTACCTGGCCATTGTGTAAGTTTGAGAAGTGCTCCTGAAGCAGCAAAAGACTACCTGCAACGTTTGGCGATGCCATGGAAGTACCGCTCAGCGAAGTATAGGCTGTGTTACTTTTATCAGAAGTAGAAAGAAGGTTAACACCATTACCTACCAGGTCTGGCTTTATTCGTCCATCATCTGTAGGGCCAAAGCTGCTGAATGCTGATATGACAACATCGGAGGTGTCTCTGTATCCTTCGGAAATAGTATTGACTGCACCCACTGTTAAGATGTTCTTTGCAGTACCGTACGTAGATATAATATCAAACCCCTTATTGTAGCTCAAGGTAGCGCTGCGGCTGGCTACCTTTGTGAACTTGCCGCTGCTGTCGCGCTGGTAATAGGGTTGGCCTTCATTAGGACCATTTTCGCTCCTGTTGTTACCCGCAGATTTTACGATGAGGTAATAGGGTGCATTGTAGGCAATTCTATCCCAGCTTGCTGCCGTTTCATTGTAATAGCCAAACTTATAATCTTCTGTTGCGCTTACATCCGTATCACCCCACCACTCCCAGAAAGGATCTTCGGCAGTACCTTTCCGGTCTGAGTTATAATGCCAGCCTGAGATAGTGCCATAGGAGTGGTTCGAAATCAGCAAATCCTTGGCAGCTGCGGCCATTTCAGCTACGTCGCCGTTAAAGTCATAGGCTATCAGGTGCTTTACCCCAAAGGCCATGCCCTTTGCAACAGGATTAACACCTTTTGCGATCATTGTGCCGGCAACGTGCGTAGAGTGCTCGCTCGTGGAAGATGGATTATCCTTTTGAAGTACGCGATCTTTCAGTTCCTGGTGCGACTCCCTTACACGACCACCATCCCATACGCCAAGCTTCTCGTTTACCGCGTTGCTTGCGCCACTTAAGTTTAAACCAAGTGAACCACCAGCCCACAATGCATCAGTAGCAGTAGTTGCAGCTGCTCTTGTGTTATTGTAGGTAATGTAGTAGATCGGCATGCCCTTTGAGTCGAGACCCTGCAAGGAGATGTGAGAGCCATCAGTAAAGGTTTTCTCAACTACCCATCCATGCTTTTTTGCCAATTGGAGTGCCTTTGAGCGGCTTGCCTTAAAGTCTTTTTCAGCAGAGGTCGCAATACGGTCCAATGCTTTTACATTCGTGCGGACCGTGGAGGCTCCGCGCTGTGCAAATGCCGTTGTTGCCGTTGCCATAGAAACAGCAACAAGCCAAAGGCTCAGTCTTCTCATAAAATGTGTAAAAAAAAGTAATAGAGTAGTAGTTTTAGTTTTTCAATATAAAACAAAATGCTGATAATGACAAAGCAGTTCAATTTGTGCCGGCTAATTTTATACTATAGGTGTTGTTATTAAGCTGGTGTAACAGGTGCAGCAGCGTAATTGGTCAATAAAAAAGCGCACCAGGGAGACTGGTACGCTTTCTGAGAAAAGGTTTTGGAGTGCTATTTTCTCAAGAATTGTGCGTATTCTTTCGCGAAATAAGAAAGTATAACATCGGCACCGGCACGTTTTATACTTAACAGGCTCTCCAGCATTGCTTTCTCGCCATCCAGCCAACCTTTTTCCGCGGCGGCCTTCACCATGGCATATTCACCGCTCACGTTGTAAGCAGCTATTGGCAGGTGTGAGTTATCGTGCAATGCCTTAATAATGTCCAGGTAAGCCAGGGCTGGTTTAACCATCAGAAAATCTGCTCCCTCTGCAATATCCAGTTCAGCCTCTATCAATGCCTCTCTACTGTTGGCTGGGTTCATCTGGTAAGTTTTTTTATCACCTTTTTTAGGGGCAGAGTCCAGGGCATCGCGGAACGGGCCATAAAAGGCGCTGGCATATTTAGCCGTATAGCTCATAATACCTACCTTATGGTAGCCATTTTCATCCAGCACACGGCGTATATGCGCCACACGACCATCCATCATATCCGATGGGCCTACTATGTCGGCTCCGGCCTGGGCTTGTGTCAGAGCCATTTTGCCCAGCACTTCCAGCGTTTCGTCGTTCAGGATCTCTCCGCCTTCTACAATGCCATCGTGGCCATCGGAGCTATAGGGGTCCATCGCAACGTCCGTCATCAATACCACCTCCGGAAAATTACGCTTCACTTCGCGGATAGCGCGTGCATACAGACCGTCAGGATTGTGACTGTCAGTGGCATATTTATCCTTGAGTTGCTCCGGGATGCTGGCAAATGGGGCAAATGCTTTTACGCCCAGGTCAACGCAGGATGCTATTTCTTCTAAAAGGGTATCGATGGAGAAGCGGTTAATGCCCGGCATAGAGGCAACCTCTACGCGCTTGTTCTGGCCTTCTATTATAAAGAGCGGGAAAATAAAGTCATTTAGTGTCAGGCTGGTTTCCTGCACCATATTTCGGATCACCTCGTTCTGGCGATTGCGTCTTGGCCTTCTGATCATACGTGAAAAATCCTTTACAAAAATTGTTCAAAATCAAGTTGCTGCAAAGGTACGGCTAAAGCAGGGGAAATAGAAAACGGAGCGGGTTTAATTGTACAGGCAAATGGTTTTGTGGAGAGCGCCTATTCAGGCAAGTCAGAATTAAATTCCTCCAGAAGTCGCAGGGCCTGCTCGCTGTCGAGGCCTGAAACGATCAGTTTTACCGGGTTAAAACCACCCGATGCTACTTGCCAGGGGGCAATGCTGCCCATGTGCTCGTTCTGCACAAACACATAGATGCCGTGGTTCTCCAGCATGTTCTTAATGATAGACGCCCGGTGGAAGTCACCGGCGAAAATTTGTACTGGTTTTGTCTCTTGCGGCATGTGTTAAAGGTAAAATATTTCAGCCTCTTTTACAGGCTTTAGCAGAATAAAAGATGGATGGCGCTTCATATAAAACAAGAAGAGGGTGAAACCACTGCCTCGCCCTCTTCTTGTAAGCATGGTGATGCCTAAAAATTCATGATCACTTCTTCAATAATATCACAGCACTCATGCAGCTGATCTTCCGTCATAACCAGCGGAGGCGCAAAGCGGATGATGTCACCATGTGTTGGTTTGGCTAGTAACCCTTTGTTCATTAGCTCAACACACACATCCCATGCCGTTTGTCCTTGGTCGTTCGGGTTGATTACGATGGCATTAAGCAATCCTCTGCCGCGCACCAATGTTACGATCTCAGGGCGCTTTTCCATCAGGCGTCGCATGCGGTCCCGGAACAGTTCGCCCAGAACACGGGCATTCTCTGTCAGATTCTCTTCTTTGATCACTTCCAGGGCAGCTATAGCTACAACGGCAGCCAAGGGGTTACCACCAAAAGTAGAGCCATGCTCGCCTGGCTGGATACAAAGCATAATGTCATCGTTTGCCAATACGCAGGATACCGGCAACACTCCACCCGACAGGGCCTTGCCTAGTATAAGGATGTCGGCGTGTACATCGTCGTATTTACTGGCCAGTATTTTGCCTGTACGTCCAATGCCTGTCTGAATTTCGTCGGCCATCAGCAACACGTCATACTCTTTGCACAAGGCATGTGCTTTTGCCAGGTAACCGTCATCTGGGACTACTACGCCGGCCTCGCCCTGTATAGGCTCCACCAGGAAACCACACACATTCGGGTTCTCTTTTAAGGCTTCCTCCAGCGCATGAATGTCATTGTAAGGGATGACCTTGTACCCTGGCATGTAAGGGCCAAAGCCCTTGGTAGAATCAGGGTCAGTAGAGAACGAGATGATTCCCGTGGTGCGGCCGTGGAAGTTATGTTCTACCACAATGATCTCTGCATTATGCGGAGCGATGCCTTTTTTCATATAGCCCCACTTGCGGGCCAGTTTGATAGCAGTTTCTACTGCCTCGGCACCGGAATTCATATACAGGGCCTTATCATAGTTAAAGTACTCGCAGATATATTTCTCTGCTATACCCAACTTGTCATTATAAAAAGCGCGGGAGGTAAGTGTTAGTTGCTTGGCCTGCTCTGTTAAAGCATGGATGATCTTTGGGTGGCAGTGGCCCTGGTTTACGGCACTGTAAGCAGACAGAAAATCGAAGTAATGTTTGCCTTCTACGTCCCAAAGGTGAACACCTTCGCCCCGGGTTAAAACCACAGGCAGTGGATGGTAGTTGTGAGCACCGAACTCGTGCTCTATATCCATAGCCTGCTGGCTCGATGTGATCGTTTGCGTACTCATAGTTTTAGTTTATCAAGTTCTGCATTTCTCTTTTAAACCAGAGAAAAAAAGTATTACAATTTCAATTCTATATTTTGTAAAAATAGTGATTTGCCCCCGACTTAAAAATCTATTCAGTAAAAAGGCTTATTCCACGTAGTTACCTGGCTTGCCTGCACCTCCTGAATACAGCCTGAAACCCTTCGGGGTCATATTCTGCATAGGTGCTTGTCATGAGGCCCATGGTGTTGTCGTCGGCCCGGAAGCCGTAGATCTCACACGCGCCGGTATCTTTTTCCGGGGCTTCTACACGGTGCCTCTCTATAAGAGTCAGCTGTTCGGGGTTTATGGGCTTATTAAGCTCAGAGCAAAACAGCTCCTCGTGCTGAATACTGAATGTATGCGTAAAGCCACGGTCTCGCATGGCACTTATTGCTTCTTTAAAGGTGTTGTATCGGGGCATAGGTACTAAAGAATAGATGGAACATTATATGCCTGTTGCCGGAGCATATACAATAGCATTGTACGGCAGCACCCCCCGGATAGGGTACAGGAGTTTTGGCAGATATGCCTCAATTCACGTAATTTGCACGAAACAAACAGAAACAGAGTGAGTCAGAAGCTAACAGAAGGGGAGGATTTTTACTTTAATGAGCAGCGGTTGATGGTGCTGACGGCCAAATACCTGCAGAAGCGGGGGTACTGCTGTAAGAATGCCTGTAAGCATTGCCCTTATGGCTTTCATGAGCAAAGGTTAAAGGCAAACCAGAAAAAGGAAGTATAAAATATGTGTTAAAAATGCGCCTTGATACAGCGGAATACACAATTTAAGGAAAAATATTTTCTATGCTTTTGAATTTCTGTATCTTTTTACAGATATTTGCACCCCTATTGAAATAATTTAGAAGAAAATACAAGATGGCACGAGTTTGCGATTTAACAGGTAAAAGACCACGCGTAGGTAACAACGTATCTCACGCTAACAATAAGACTAAGCGTAAGTTTTACCCTAACCTTCAGAAGAAGCGTTTCTACATCCCTGAAGAGGATGCTTGGGTAACGCTTAAAGTTTCTACTTCTGCAATCAGAACTATCAACAAGAATGGTATTTCTGCTGTGTTGAAGAAAGCAGTAGAGCAAGGCTACATCATGTACTAATGGCCGCAGCCCGGCTGTGCATATTGCTGCTACTGGCAACTTTTACAGTTGCCACGGCTCAGGTACGCACTAAACCGGCAAAGCCATCTGATACTTTAGATAAAACATTTCACCAGCAACGGAGAGAGCAGCTGCGCAAGCAGTTACCGCATCACTCCGTTGCTGTTTTTTTTGCCGCACCGGTACGTAACCGTGCCAACGATGTGGATTACTATTTTCACCAGGACCCTGACTTTTACTACCTGACCGGGTATGAAGAGCCAAATGCAGTTCTGGTGCTGTTTTCTGAGCCCCACAATGTTGCCGGTGAAGAGGTGAAGGAGGTTCTGTTTGTGCAGCCCAACAACCCGCGTGAAGAGCTTTGGAACGGCAAACGCCTGGGAGTAGCGGGTGCAGCACAGGAACTTGGAATGAGAGCAGAGGAGAATACTGGTTTCGCAGCCTTTACGCTTGATACCGTAGCTTTGCAGCATATCCTCTTTAAGGAACTTCCGCAAGATGTGCGCGACGATGCCTCCGATAACGCCGACCTTTACAGTCTGCTACAGCAGTTTAAGCAGAAAGTAAGTATACCTGCCAGCTTTGATCCTTCCCGCAACATGCTTTATGGCATTGTTCGTGAACAAGGTGCCGCCCAACCTGCGGAGGTGAAAAATTACCTGAACCAGATGCTGCGCTATAATCCAGGGTTGCAGCAGGATAAATACTTAAATAGCTACCTGCAGGCTGCTAATGCCACGGATCGAACAAAAGCCATTGCAGCTGTTCCTGCGAGCAAGCTGGATGCGCACACCCTTGAAAAAGCATTAACTGAGATGAGGGAGATAAAGACTCCCGAAGAACTGCAGCTGTTAAGAAAAGCTGTAAAGATCTCCTGTTTAGGGCAGGTTGAGGTGATGAAGGCTATGCGTCCGGATATGTCTGAGATGGAGCTGCAGGGGATTCATGAGTTTGTGCATAAGAAATATGGCGCACAGCATGTTGGTTATCCCTCCATTGTCGGAGCCGGAAACAATGCCTGTGTGTTGCATTACATCGAAAGCAAAAAACCAACTGTAGGCGATGACCTGGTGTTGATGGATGTAGGGGCCGAGTACAAAGGCTACACAGCCGACGTTACCCGTACCATACCGGCAAACGGCAAATTCACAAAAGAACAAAAGCAGCTATACGAACTGGTGCTAAAGGCGCAGCAAGCCGGCTTTGAGCAATGTAAAGTGGGTAACTCTTTTCAGGCTCCAGGAGTGGCAGCACAGCAAATAATTGCAGATGGCTTACTGAAGCTGGGAATTATCAAAGACAAGGCGGATGTACGGCGTTACTTCCCGCATGGTACCTCGCACTACCTGGGGTTGGATGTGCACGATGCAGGGACCTACGGTGCCTTTAAACCTAACACGGTTATTACAGTGGAGCCAGGTATCTACATACCTGAAGGAAGCCCCTGCGATAAGAAGTGGTGGGGGATAGGCATTCGTATTGAGGATGACATCCTGATCACGGAGAAAGGCTGGGAAAACCTCTCTGAACTGGCTCCGCGTACCGTGGCTGAGATCGAAAAGACGATGGCAGAGTCAAGTGCGCTGGATGATTTTAACCTTCCTAAACTGGACTAGATGCCTGTTGTTTACGCATATGTGTAAAGTTTGAGAAGCTGACGGCGATAGTTTTACAAGAAAGTTTTTACTTTGTTTGTAATTAGAGATTTAAGCTTTTATATTTGCAGTCCTAAATAAAAAATTACTGTTGAGATGGCTAAAAAAGCAAAAGGTAATAGAATCCAGGTAATCATGGAATGCACAGAGCACAAAGCGACTGGCGCACCTGGAACTTCAAGGTACATCACTACCAAAAACAGAAAGAATACTCCTGAGCGTCTAGAGCTTAAGAAGTATAATCCAGTGTTGAAAAAAGTAACTGTACATAAAGAAATTAAATAACCATGGCTAAGAAGGTAGTTGCAACCCTAAAAACCGCCACAGGTAAAGACTGGGCAAAAGTTATTAAAGCTGTTAGATCACCAAAAACTGGTGCTTACAGCTTTAAAGAAGAGATGGTACCTGTTGACAAAGTGCAGGAATACCTTAAAAAGTAATAAGCCTACTCTACTTATACATAGATAACATGAAGAAGTCCCATTAGTGGGACTTTTTTAGTATATTACCGTATCACCGAGAGTCTTCATCCTTACAAATTAAATCGGTATGGGCATTTTTGACTTTTTCAGTAAAGAGAAGAAAAAAGAGTCGCTCGACAAAGGGCTTGAGAAAACCAAGCAGAGCTTCTTTGGCCAGTTAAGCAAAGCCGTTGTTGGTAAATCCACAGTTGATGTGGATGTGCTTGATGAGCTGGAGGAAATCCTGGTGCATGCCGATGTGGGGGTGAGCACTACAGTCAAGATCATTGATCGCATAGAGAAGCGTGTGGCCCGCGACAAGTATGTAAGTACTGATGAACTGGACCGCATCCTGCGCGAGGAGATCGCTGCACTTCTGGAAGAGAACCGTGCCGGAGACGGAGCGAACTTTGAGCTGCCGGAAGGTATAAAACCTTACGTGATCATGGTGGTTGGTGTGAATGGTGTAGGCAAAACAACTACTATTGGTAAGTTGGCTGCACAGTTCCATAAAGCAGGTAAAAAGGTAGTGCTTGGCGCTGCTGATACCTTCCGTGCCGCTGCCGTAGATCAGCTGATCATCTGGGGAGAGCGCGTAGGAGTGCCTGTAGTGTCGCACGGCATGAACACCGATCCAGCCTCTGTGGCTTATGATGCAGTGAAGAAAGGCGTGGAGACAGGCGCAGATGTCGTGATCATTGATACGGCAGGACGTCTGCACAACAAAGTAGGTCTGATGAACGAGCTTTCGAAGATCAAGCGCGTGATGCAGAAAGTTACGGAGGATACGCCGCACGAGGTATTGTTGGTGCTGGATGGTAGTACAGGACAAAATGCCCTGTTACAAGCCCGTGAATTCACCAAAGCTACTGATGTTACCGCTTTGGCCATCACTAAATTAGATGGTACTGCAAAAGGCGGTGTGGTGATCGGAATATCAGATGAATTCAAAATTCCGGTAAAATACATCGGAGTTGGCGAGAAAATTGAGGACCTACAGTTATTCGACAAAAACGAATTTGTAGAGTCTTTCTTTTCACGCAAATAAATTATAAGGCCATGGACAAGTTCCTGCTTCTGCCAATGGTGTTGTTGCTTTCATTTTGCAACGGCTCCAGATCTGCTAATCAACAAACCGATCATCCCCAAAAGATGGAACAGGAGAATAAACAGCAGCAGTCAGCAGCAGGTGGTTCTGCCGATAACCAGCAAACTCCCATAGAGCAAGGTATAAAAGGCCAGGTGCTATGGTTGGCTGGTAACCAAATGCCCTCACCAGACGCACCGCCAAGCAAAGGAAGAGGAGTAGAGCGTACGCTTTACATCTATGAGCTCACTAATAGCAGCCAGGCCAAAACCACAGATGGTGTTTTTCACACCAACATTCAAACTAATTTAGTTACTCAGGTTGTTACAGATGCTAATGGCAACTTTGCTGTTAGTCTGAAGCCCGGTAAGTACAGCCTTTTCTCAAAAGAGGAAAAGGGTTTATTTGCCAGTATCTTTGATGGTGAGATGAACATCAACCCAATAGAAGTGCAGAAGGGGCAGGTAACAAATGTGGAGTTTCTGATCAATTATCAAGCAAGTTATTAATACGTGAAAGTAAGATCGCTAAAGAAGGATAAGGTAAACGTAATCACCCTGGGTTGTTCTAAAAACCTAGTGGATTCGGAAGTACTGATGGGGCAGCTGCGTGCCAATGAAATTGATGTGGCGCATGAGTCTGATAAAGATGATTCTAACATCATTGTTGTAAACACGTGTGGTTTCATCGATAATGCCAAGCAGGAGTCTATCGACACAATTCTCCGTTATGCCGATGCAAAAGAAGCCGGACAGATAGATAAACTGTATGTAACAGGTTGTCTTTCGCAACGCTACAAAGATTCTCTGGAGGCAGAGATTCCACAGGTAGATGCTTACTTCGGCACCTTGGAGCTGCCGCAGTTGCTTAAGAAACTGGAAGCTGACTACAAGCATGAGCTGATCGGGGAGCGTTTGATCACGACGCCTTCGCATTATGCTTACTTTAAGATTGCCGAGGGCTGTAACCGCCCTTGCTCTTTCTGCGCCATACCTTTGATGCGTGGTAAGCACGTAGACCGGCCTATTGAGGACCTGGTGAAAGAGGCGAAGCGACTGGCAAGTATGGGTACAAAAGAGCTGGTGCTAATTGCCCAGGATTTGACCTACTACGGCCTGCAGCACTACGGTGAGCGTAAGCTTGCTGACCTGCTTCGTAACCTGTCCGATGTAAATGGTATTGAGTGGATCAGAATGCAGTACGCTTATCCGTCGCAGTTTCCGATGGATGTATTTGATGTGATGAGCGAGCGCGAGAACATCTGTAAGTACATGGACATGCCGCTGCAGCACATCTCTGATAACATGCTGAAGACAATGCGCCGTGGTATCAGCAAGCGCCGCACCATCGAACTGGTAGATACTATTCGTCAGCGTGTGCCGGATATTGCTCTAAGAACCACCCTGATTGCGGGGCACCCAGGTGAAACAGAGCAGGATTTCCAGGAGCTGTACGATTGGGTAGAAGAGACCAGGTTTGATCGTTTAGGTATATTCACTTACTCGCACGAAGAGAACACACACTCCCATACATTAGAGGATAACGTGCCGGATGAAGTGAAGCAGGAGCGTGCCGATGCGATCATGGAGCTGCAGCAGGGAATTTCTGTAGAGCTGAATGAGGAGAAGGTAGGTAAGACCTATAAGGTGCTGTTCGACCGTAAAGAAAGCGGTTATTTTGTAGGCCGTACACAGTATGACTCTCCGGAAGTAGATAATGAAGTATTGGTGCCAGCTGACAGCAATTACGTACGCTTAGGCGATTTTGCTAACGTTAAGATCACCGACTCTTCTGACTTCGATCTTTATGGCGAGGTAGTGAGTTAAGACTCAGGAGTAAGATATAAAATACAAAAAGCGGTGTAGCAAGAGTAGTTGCTGCACCGCTTTTTTTTATGCGAAACGTGTGTCCACAGATCAAAACAGTAGAAGTCTTTTGTCTTGTTCACCGGGACTTGTGTCTCAATTCCGGTATCTTAAATTCTACTTCAGCACGTATTTGCTAAGCACCCGATACGCTTCATTAATATTATCACCTTTCCGGAAGTCCTGCTTAATGGTAGGTTCTGTTTCACCGGTTAGCCAGATCTTCAGTTCCGCATCCAGGTCGGCAATACCGGCGCTTTCTTTCGAGAACATTTTAATGCTGCCGTAAGGGATGCTCTGGTAGTCAGTTTTGGAGCCGGTAATCCCTTGCTTGTTTACCAGTATAAGGCGTTTATTCGTGAATACCAGCATGTCCCGGATCAGCTTGTATGCCCTTTCAATACGCTCATCATCGATCAGAATCGGCTGAAATTCTTTGGTTATTTTTTCGATAGACACTTCTGAAGCGTGCCCCATCATTCCGCTTAATAATCCCATAGGTTATAAGGTTGATTTATGTGTTAATAAAGTTGCGAGTCGCTGAAGTGACTCATTATATAGCTAACTCTTTCTTGATCCTTTTTTTGTCAATTTTGCCCACACTGGTCTTAGGTATCTCAGTAACAAACTTATACTGCTTAGGTACTGCATAGTGGCTTATCTTACCACTGTCGGAGAAGTGTTCCATGTGGCGGATAAGTTCTTCGGCGGTCAGGTTAGTATCGGCTTTAGGTACGATCAATGCCAGCGGGCGCTCCTGCCATTTTTGATCCGGAATTCCTACTACGGCGGTTTCCTGCACATCGGGATGCTGGGAGATCAAACTTTCTATTAACAATGAAGATATCCACTCTCCGCCAGATTTGATAACGTCCTTTTTACGATCCGTAATAGCTATTACACCGTCAGGGTCTATGGTGGCGATGTCGCCGGTATGTAGATATCCGTGCTGCCATAGTTCGCGGCTGCGTTCCTCGTCTTTATAATACCCCTGCGACAGCCATGGTGCACGAACCACAATTTCGCCTGCTGTTTTACCATCATTTGGCAAAAACTGACCCTCTTCGTTCATTAGCCGCAAGTCTACCATCTGAATAGCCCGGCCTGCTTTAACACGAAGGTCTATTTCTTGATCCCTGGTTAAGTGGCGCAGCGTATTTCTGTTGATATAGGTAAGGGATAATACAGGGCAAGTTTCAGACATGCCGTAGCCTGTAATTACCTCAATGCCTAACTCCATAGCAGCCATTGCCAAACCACGCGGTAAAGCGCTGCCGCCAATAATTACTTTCCAGTTTGTCAGGTCAGCAGACTTTGCCTGCGGGCTGTTTACCAGCATCTGCAGGATGGTAGGCACACAATGCGAAATGGTTACTTTCTCTTTGATAACTAGCCCGAGAAGCATGGCCGGTTCGTAGCGGCCCGGGTAAATCTGCTGCATCCCCAGAAAAGTGGCAAAGTATGGGAAGCCCCAGGCATGCACGTGGAACATAGGCGTGATAGGCATGTATACGTCATTAGAACCTATCTTCATGGTGTTATCCATGGCCCCTAATGCAGTGGCAAGACCAAAAGTGTGTAGTACCAGCTGGCGGTGCGAGAAGTAAACTCCTTTAGGTAAGCCTGTAGTGCCGGTGGTGTAAAAGGTAGTGGCAACAGAGTCCTCGCTAAAATCAGGATATTGGTAAGTGCTGGGCTGTTTTTGCAGTAGCTCTTCATATTCCCCATCAAGCGTCAGAGCTGTTTCTGCCGGTGTTTTAGAATCCGTTAGCAGCACTATTTTTTTCACAGTGTCCATTTTCCCCTGCAACCCCTCCAGTAGCGGGATAAAATCCTCATGGCAAAATATTACAATATCCTCTGCATGATTTATGGTGTAAAGGAGTTCCTCTGGCGATAACCTGAAGTTTATTGTATGCAGTACTGCACCCACCATAGGGATAGCGAAATAGCCTTCCAGGTAGCGGTGGCTGTCATAGTCGAGGAAGGCTACTGTCTGGCCTGCCTCCACCTGCAAATGGTTTGTGAGTAGGTTTGCCAGTTGTGCCACCCGCTTGTTCATTTCTTTATAAGTCAGGCGCACCTGGTCCCGGTACACGATCTCTCTTTCCGGTTCATATTTTAGCGGTTGCTCTAAAATGTTGCGGATAAGCAACTGGGAAGGGTACGCCGCTGGAGTGGGTTGTATGCGTCGGGTTGTGGCCATAGTTATGTTTTAAAAGATGAGAAAGCGTAAGGGGTTGTATTTCAATTTCCTCTATACCTGCTATGGTGGTGTTCAGTTGCGCGATGAACTTAAATGTATAGGGAATCCTGCTGATAGCTGTTGCAGCTTCAGGTACATTGCGCCAGTCAGGCAAAAGAATAAGGTGCCACTCATCTCGCTCCGCCTGCTTTCTATCGTATCATCTGCATAACAAAAAATAAAACCTTTACTTTGTGGCAAAGCAAACCTTTGCTGTAACACAATTCAGGTAAAACTGTTAAAAGGGCTATACCCAATGCCCGATAAGCTGATGGAAGTTTCAACAACTATGAAAATCACCAAAATAGACTACGCAACTACTGGGGCGTTCTCTCAAACTGTATCTGATTACCTCTGCCGTAGCGAAAAGCTGCGACCATTTTATAACCACTTTCCAACCTTAGATGCCTTCGAGGCTCAGCTGAAGGAGAAAAGCTTTACCACAGCGCAGCGTCAGACCTTAAGCCAGGCTTTGCAGCAGCAGTATACTTCGGTTTCGGAACTTCACCCTGCAGTACAGCAGAACCTGGCCCTGCTGAAAGAGGCAAATACCTTCACCGTTACAACAGGCCATCAGCTTAATATCTTTACCGGACCGTTATACTTTGTGTATAAGATTATCACGGCCATTAACACCTGCAGGCAGCTGAAGGAGAAGTACCCGGATCATAACTTTGTGCCGGTTTACTGGATGGCCACCGAAGATCATGATTTTGCAGAGATCAACCATTTCAATTTATTCGGGAAGAAGTATACCTGGAACACCGCGCAAGCAGGTGCTGTAGGCCGGTTTACTACAGAAGGGCTGGAGAAAGTACTGGAGGAGTTGCCGGAAGCATACCCGATTTTTGAAGATGCCTACCGTAAGAGTAACAACCTGGCAGATGCTACCCGTGCCATTACACATGCGCTTTTCGGAGAGTATGGTCTGGTGAGTGTGGATGGTGATGACGCTCTGCTGAAAAAAGCCTTCGTGCCTGTTATAGAGCGTGAACTTACGGAGCAACTATCAAACAAACTGGTAGAAGAAGCCAGTGCAGAACTGGACAAGCTGGGATATAAGCCGCAAGTATATTCTCGTGAGATCAACCTGTTTTACCTGAAGGATAACCTACGTGAGCGTATTGTACAGGAGGGGGAGAAGTATAAAGTGCTGAACACGGATATCAGCTTCAGCAAAAATGAGATTCTGAAAGAAGTAAGCGAGCATCCGGAGCGTTTCAGCCCTAATGTGATTTTAAGACCGCTATACGAAGAGATCATACTTCCCAACCTGGCATACATTGGTGGTGGGGCAGAGGTGGCCTATTGGTTCCAGCTGAAGAAGGTGTTTGAAGCTTTTGATGTAACATTCCCGGTGCTGATGCTGCGGAACTCTGCTTTGTATATTAACCGGGGCAATGCCAGCCGTATGCAAAAGCTGGGGCTACATCCGGAAGAACTTTTTCAGGATTACCAGGAACTGAAGAAGCTGCTGTCGAGCCAGATTCACGAAGAGGAGATTAGCCTGGAGACACAGCGTAAGACCGTGGCTGCTGCTTTTGCCGAAGTAGAGAAACTGGCAAAGGAGATAGACCCTACTTTGGTAAAAGCTGTAGGAGCCGAGGAGCAGAAGGCGCATAATTCGCTGCAAATGCTGGAGAAGAAAATATCCAAAGCCCGTGATAGCAAGCACGAACAAACGTTTAAGCAGCTGGAGAACCTAAAAGATAAGTTGTTTCCAAACGGAAGCCTGCAGGAACGCCAGGACAACCTGCTAACCTATAAAACCAACAACCCGGACTTTATACCTGCTTTGGTAGATGCTTTCGATCCGTTTGATCTAAAATTTACGATACTGGAGGAAGCGTAATGCAGAAGGCTGAGCTACGCAAAAAGATGCTGCAGCAACGGCGGGCCTTGCCTGCCGAAGAAGTTGCTTTGCGCAGTGAGCGAATTGCTGAACGCTTTTTCGAGAATTTCCCGTTACGGGCAGAACAAACGGTGCATGTGTTCCTGCCGATCATCAAAAACAACGAGGTAAATACCTGGCCTATTATTGAGCGCCTGCGGCTGGAGCACCCGGAGGTACGCGTGGCGGTTCCGGTTACGGATGTGGAGCAGAACATACTCACGCACCATCACCTGACAGATGAAGCGGTGCTGATCGAAAACAACTGGGGTATTCCGGAGCCGCAGAATGCGCACATCATACATGCGCAAGAGGTAGATGTGGTATTGATCCCTCTACTGGCTTTCGATAAGGCAGGGCACCGCGTAGGCTATGGCAAAGGCTTCTATGATCGCTTTCTGGCCGACTGCCGACCTGATGTGCTCAAAATAGGTTTATCCTTAGAACCACCCGTGGAAAGCATAGCAGACCCCAATCCCTTTGATGTGCCATTAAACTACGCAATTACACCAGAAGGTATTTGGCCTGAACAGCCCTCATTCTGAAGTTGAGTCCTCACAGGCTTCCTCCAGCCCTTCTTCTATGGTTTCAGTGGCTTCTTGCTGTGTATCTTCATCTGCTGTAGGCTCTACCTGCTCATACTTATTTTGCGGAGCGAAGCTTAACTTTATATAGATCGGGAAATGATCAGAGTCAATATCGCGTAGTCGTTCAATGTGCACCAGCTCGAAGTGATCAGAGTGAAAAATATGATCTAGAGGCCAGCGCAAGAGTGGGTAATTCGCGTTGAAAGTGCTAAAAAGCCCCCTGCCTATGCGCGGGTCTAATAAATGGCTTACCTCCTGGAAAAGCCTGGTAGTCCTGGACCAGGCCACATCGTTAAAGTCACCGGCAACCACTACAGGATACTTAGAGTCGGCAATGTCCCTGCCGATCATCACAATCTCAGCATCCCGCTTTCTGGAGTTAGGGTCTTCGGTGGGCACAGGCGGTTTGGGGTGCACGGCATGCAACTCTACCCAGGTTTCATTTCGGAGTTGGATAAACGTCTTAATGGAAGGAATATCACTTTCGAGTAGGTAAAGCACTCGTTTCTGGCGCAAAGGTAACTGACTGTACAAGTGCATGCCATAGGTGTTCGCAATAGGTATCTCTGCCCTGTACGGATAGTTTTTTGTAACAGGTACCAGTGCCTGCTGCCACACAGAGTCAGATTCTAATAGCAACAAAACATCGGGGTTCTTCTCTTTTGTAAGGGCAATCAGTTTATCATAGCTTTTATTGGTCATGAGTACATTAGAGACCATGATACTAAGAAAAGCTTCTTGCGTTCCATCTTGCAGCGCCTGTTTTACCTGCACCGGAGATAGAAAAGTATACGAGTAGATCTGTATGGCCTGGTATACGACTGCAATAGCAAGCCCTGAAAAAAGAGCAATGTCGCGTTTACGGGTGCGGGTGCCTAGCCATAAGTATAAGATCAGGCACAGCAAAGCCAGTGAAAAGAGCTGAACTCTGGGGTAATCAAATACCCGCACATACCACTCCTCGGCGGTTAGCAGCGGCAGGGCAGTGGCAATTATGGAGAATGTGCCAATTGCCTGTATCGTAATGATCGCTGCTTTTTTCATTTTATGTGGAATAACGTTTTGTGCAGCGGATGCTTTAAAATGGGTAAATGTTTTATTTTTTTATGTAGAAGTACGGATTTTCGGGGGTGAAGTTAAACTGCCCTTACATTTTAGGAAGTGAGCCACCTGTTCGGTTTGTTATTGCAGGTCAGGTAGCTGAATAGGAATAAATCAAAAAGCCCTTCCGTAATACCGGAAGGGCTTTTTGATTTGAAGCCGAGGCAACTACTTCTTTTTCTTAGTAGTGCTCAATGTTTTAAGGTGCTGTACCGGGCCAAACTCTGCCTGCTCCACTGTTTTTCCTTTCAGATAAATTTTACGCAACCGCACTTCTACGGGAGCCATGGTTTTAGTCATGTCAGAGGTAACTACCTTGGTGTAAAACTCTTTAGCCTGAATGCCTGTCCCGCGATCAAAAGAGTGCTTCTGCTCATTTTTGCTTATTGGCAGGCCAGGGATAACCTGGTATGTTGTGCAAACAACTTCATACTTAGGTTGAAACTGCCTGGCAATGCTCTTCCCGAATGCCTGCAGGGGGGTGAATACTGTTTTAAGCTTAGTCTTCATCAAGAATAAAATTGTAAAGGTGTTTCATGCATGTGCAAAATAATACATTATTCAGAAAGTTAAAGTTCGTTATCTAAATAAGTATATAAATGCAAGTGCAACAAGGGGATAGTTATATTTATTGTGAATCTTCAACAGGCTTTACACCCCTTGTCATTTCACGCTTGCCCGGAGGGCCGGGTAGTGCCTCTACTTCAAATCCTGCTGCTTTCAGGCTGCGCTTAAACGAGCCTTTGGCGCAATACGTCACCAGCATTCCACCGGGGCGGGTAGCTTTGTATAGCTTTGCAAACATTTCATCAGACCATAGTTCAGGCTGTTTTTCCGGAGCAAAGGCATCAAAATACACAATGTCGTAGTAAGCAGCGGGTGAGCAGAATTCCTCCAGGGTTTCGTGTATCTTCTGAAGTGTGAAATAAGGAATAATATCTACCGGCTCATTCCAGGGGGCATTATGCATCTGCTGGAACACTTCGTACAGCTCCGGATTAAGTATGGCTTTGTCAAAGCATAGTTGCATGATCACCTTCTTGTCCAGCGGGAACTTCTCCAGGGTGTCGTATTGAATGAACGCCTTTTTAGCCAATGCAAAAGGGTAAGTGAGAATAGCATTCAGGCCGGTACCAAATCCTACTTCCAGTATCTTAATGTCTTTTTTATTCTGGAGCACATTTTCCAGTCCGTGTTTGATAAAAACATGCAGCGACTCCTGCAGTGCCCCATGAACTGAATGGTAATGCTCATTAAGCTCCGGAACATAAAGGGTGTTCGATCCGTCTTTGGTCTGTCGTATTTCGAGGTGCATCTTTTTGGTATTACTTTACAAAAGTAAGCAAAGCAAAGAACAGGCTGCAACAATTAATGATTAATTGGTAATCAATAATGATTAATTATTACCTGCAATCCTTGTTTTGTAATATTGGGCTACAATCTGCAATCAATAATAAAGAAAATGGCAAGAGTTAAAGTAGATATACCCGGGCATGTACATTTTGAGGCAGTCATACCTGTACGGGTTACTGATCTTAATTACGGAAATCACCTGGGGAACGATGCCCTTCTTTCTATCATGCATGAGGCGCGTATGCAGTTACTTGCTCATTTCAGGTGGAGTGAGCTCAATCTGGCTGGTGCCAGCATGATCATGGCTGACGTAGCCATAGAGTACAAGGGCGAAGGGTTCTATGGCGATATACTGCATGTGAAACTAGCTTTTAATGACTTGAATAAGTATGGCTTTGATATAACATATCATATTACGAACCAGGATGGCAAAGAAGTAGCGCGCGCCAAGACGGGTATGCTATGTTTTAATTACAAAGAACGTAAACTAACAAGCCTGCCAGCAGAAGTAAAGGAAAAGATTGAAACTAATGCCTGATGTTTTTTGTAATTTTGCAGTATGAGTTTGATTGCAGATATAAATATCATTAATAAAAAGGACATCCGTAAGCTGACGCTGGATGATCTGAAGGCGTGGCTGGTAGAGCAGGGGGAGAAACCTTTCCGTGCCAAGCAGGTGTACGAGTGGCTCTGGAAGCACTCAGCCAGATCGTTTGCGGAGATGAATAACGTGAGCCTTGCCCTGCGCGAGAAGCTGGAGCAGCATTTCGCCATTAATGCGGTGCAGGTTGCAACTGAACAGGTCAGCAACGATGGCACCATTAAATCTGCTTTTAAACTGCACGATAATAACATTGTAGAAGGGGTGCTGATCCCGCACAATGAGCGTAAAACTGCCTGTGTATCCAGCCAGGTGGGATGCTCTCTTACCTGTAAGTTTTGTGCAACAGGCTACATGGATCGGGTGCGTAATCTGGACGCAGCTGAAATTTACGATCAGGTAGTGCGCATAAACGAGCAAAGCATCAGGCAATACGGCGAAGGCCTCACCAATATTGTTTACATGGGCATGGGAGAGCCGATGCTGAACTATGCCAACGTAATGAAAAGCATTGAGCGCATCACGGCTCATGACGGACTGGGTATGGCTGCGCGTCGTATCACGGTTAGTACGGCTGGTATCGCCAAACTTATCAAGAAGATGGCCGATGATGGCGTGAAGGCTAACCTGGCACTCTCGCTGCATGCTGCCAACGATGAGAAGCGCAACCAGATCATGCCGATAAACGAAACCAACTCATTGGAGGCCCTCACCGATGCTTTAAAGCATTACCACGAGGTAACGGGCCGCATGGTGACGTACGAATACATCGTTTTCGATAATTTTAACGATACCCTGCAGGATGCAGAGGAGTTACTGCGCTTCTCCAGGATAATCCCTTGTAAGATAAACCTGATCGAGTACAACCCGATTGAGAACGCTGATTTCCAGAATACCGACGAAGACCGTTTCCAGGACTTTATTTATTACCTGGCTGACCGGGGCTTGCAGGTAAACGTGCGCCGCAGCCGTGGTAAAGATATTGATGCCGCCTGTGGGCAGTTGGCAGTAAAAGAGAAGAAGGCGGTATAGATTTAAATGATAGTACAAGATCAATTATAAAAGCGGAAGCCCTGTCAGTTTATACCTGGCAGGGCTTTCGCTCTTATAGGTTATTCCTCTTCAAAACGTCCTTCTGAAGGTGGTCTTCCGCTTTTTTGGTCGTAAGGGTCTTCATGCACTTCGCGTTCTTCCACAAAGGTTGCGTACGGTTTAGGGTGAATTCGCTGCCCGAATTTACGCGCGAATTCCTGGGTAAACTCAGCGCCATAAAACACAATAAGCGAGGAGTAGTAGATCCAGACAAGTATAACGATGATAGAACCTGCCGCACCGTAGGCTGAACCCGGATCGCTGGTGCCTATATACCAGCTGATCAAAAACTTACCTATTGTAAACAGCAAAGCCGTTACAAAAGCCCCTACAAGTGTGTCTTTCCAACGGATAGTGGCATCTGGTAAATATTTGAAGATAAGCGTAAAAAGGATAGTTATTATGCCCACAGATACAACAAAATCTATCAGTTTGATTACCCAAACGCCAATCCCTGGCAACATGTCAGAAATATAACCGCTCATAACTGATACAGCTGCACTAACAACAAAAGACACCAACATAAGTAGGGCAATGCTTAATACGATGCCGAAAGAGAAGATGCGTTGTTTCGCCATATGCATTATGCCACTGCTAGGCTTCACCTTCAGGTTCCAGACTGTATTCAGCGACTGCTGTAGAGTTGCAAAAAATGTGGTAGAGGCAAAGATTAACGTGCCGATACCGATCCAGAGGGCAATGCCTCCTGATTCACTAACCTGAGCATTCTGGATGATGTTTTCAACTTCCTGTGCTGCACTTGGGCCAACAGCACTGGAGATCTGTTCTGATAGCTGCCCTGAAACGGCTTTCTCTCCAAACACTGCTCCTGCAATTCGTATGATAATGATCAGAAGCGGAGGGATGGAAAAGATCGCATTAAAGGCAAGCGCCGCCGCCAAACGCAGGGAGTTGTTTTCCATGAATTCACTCGCTGAGTTCTTAAGTAAAGGGAGTGTCTCTTTTATTGTATAATCAGCCATAGGCAAGTATCTTATTTTGATGTTTTTGATACGTCGTCACCTTTTTAAAGTTAATTTTTAAGGGAATATGAATATTACTGCGATGATTTTTTTATGCATTTTGGTTTTCCTACTGAGCGAAATCTCGTATAAACCATCTACCTAAAGACCATTGCATATGCTCCTTAAAAAACAATCCTTCCTTTGCCTGCTGCTTGGGCTTCTACTTTTTCCTTTAGCCCCTGTTCTGAGCCAGAAAACTACCCCAGCCAGCACTGATAAAAAAGCTGCAGAAGTGGCCCATAAAGTAATGAAAAACATGGGAGGCGAGAAAGCTTGGAACGATACCCGCTACCTGGCCTGGACCTTCAATGATCAGTATCAGATATGGGACAAGCACCAGAACCGTTTTCGTTGGGAGCAGGATAGTTTGGTAGCCATTATTGATACCCAGACTAAAAATGGCAAAGTATACGTGGATGGAAAGGAACTGTTAAACCCCGAGGAGAAACAGAAGTTGTTAGACAAGGCTTATTCGCTTTGGATAAACAATTCGTATTGGCTGGTGATGCCTTATAAATTACAGGACCCCGGGGTGAACCTGAAGTACCTGGGTCAGGAAACAACCATGGACGGTACTAAGGCAGATGTGTTGGAAATGACGTTTGAGGGAGTTGGCCTAACGCCGCAGAATAAGTATAAACTTTGGATCGATAAAGATAAAGGGTTGATTACGCAGTGGGCTTTTTTTAGAAATTACAAGGATGCCGAACCAACTTTTACCCGCCGTTGGAAAGACTACAAAAATTACGGGAAGATTAAATTAGCGGGTGACCGTAGCAATCCGAAAAGTGATTTTAAGATCAAAGATATTGCAGCGCCTGCTACTGTACCTGATGCAGTGTTTAATAGTCATAAACCAATTAGTAAGCTTTAAAAGCAAAAGAGGCTGCCAGTATCTGGCAGCCTCTTTTGCTTTTATATAGGTGTGCTACAACTTGTCGATAGTAGCCGTAAGGTTGCCCCTGGCGTTTACAACAGCTTTTATGCCTTCCGGCGTAAGGTAAATATTATCCGGCGTGATGTCTTTTATACTTCCACGCAGCAGTACTGACTCGTTAATGCGGCCCTGCTTGTCGAGGGTGGCCTGCAGCATCTTGCGGGCATTCTCAATTTCGCCTTTTACCGGAATGTTTACCTGCTGCTGAATCATGTCCTTAAACTTGTTCTTAGCTAACCAGCTGGCGGTACTCAGCAGCTTGTCCTTGGTGTCAAGGTCATAATCTACATCCTTCACCTTAATGGATGCCGTTTCCGCATCATAATAGGGGGTACCTCTAAGGTATACTTTACCCACTATCTTTTTAGTAAAGATACCGGCCTTCGTTTTGCCGTTCACATCCAGCATAAGCACCAACTGATCGCCGCCCGGCGTAACAGTTGCATCGTTTATCGTTATCTGGCTTTTGCCATCGTCAAACTTATAGGTTTGCCTGGCAATCTGATCCTGTATCATTTTGCTGGCATGCGCATAGGGGATGTTGGCTGTCATGCCTATCTGTATGTCATCAGACATGCGGCTATCTACGATCAGCTTTGGCAGGTTCTTGTTTAACTGTAACTGTGGCTTGCCGTTGGTGGTAACACTGATATAGGAGGTAATGCCAAGGCGTGTGTTTAAGGTGCCGTTCCTGGCCTGTAATGGGGCAACACGAACCTCTTTGGGTACTACTGACAACCAGGCATCCATGGCATCGTCCAGCTTTACAGGCTCCTGCACCATCTGCCACGCCTCAGATACATATTTCTTCATATCAAGGTGGTTCTGCAGCTCTTTATCCAGCTGCTTGGACAAGGTTGCCAGCTGGCTGCGCAAAGCTGGTTCCACAAAGCGGGCAAGGCCTATTTTAAGGGGGCCTAACTCCAATACAGGTTTGGTATTGCCCCACTCAAAATCACCGCTTGTTATAGTATTTATTTTGTAATCTTCTGTTAAACCGATCTTGCTTTCGGTCTTGATGATCATGTCAAAAGACGTATCCTCTGTTTTATCAATGGCTGGGCATAGCTTGCAGGGATCCCATTTCCAGCGGCCTTTGGCATAGATACGTAGTGGTACGCTAAAGTATATTTTATCTTTCTCGCCACGGATGCTCATTCTGCCATTCTTTGAAACAGTTACGGCTACATTGTCATCCTCTAAATTAGAGTCTTTGTATAAAATACCGGTTACCTCTTTGTTAAGCTTATCTTCCATGGCTGCAATAGAGATAGAAACAGGCACTGAAATAGAGGAAAGCTGCGGCTTATACATAGGTACACCAGTTGCAGAAGTGGCGGGTGCTGCCGTATTCAGTTTATCAGTGCTGGAGCAGGCTTGTATGGTAAAGGTGCTGGCAATAATAAACAACAGAAAGGCAATTAATTGGAGTGGTGATTTCTTCACGTTATAGTCTGATTTTATAAAAGCGGCGCAAGTTAAGCACCTTTTTTATTTCAGCTATAATGTGCAAGAGTTATGCCGTAAATTTCTATAAATGAGCTACTTTAACTTGAGTAGCATCGCTATAATCCCTTCTTCAGAAGAAACAATGCCGCACTCTACCAGGGTGCCGTTGCGGTAGCTCGCAAAAAAAGGTGTGCCTGTCATTTTAACTTCTCTGCTGGAAACAGGATTCTCGGAGGCGTTCATACGCACAAAGGTAATGTCGCTGTAAGCCGGGTTGGCGGAGAAGCTGGAGAAAGAGGGAGCCAGTGCTTTACACAGGTTACAGGCCTCATCCACAAACTTTACTATTACCTTTTCCTTTTCAAATATCAATTGCCTTAGCTCGTTGTCGTTAGATTCTGTTATGGTCATAAAATTGTATTCACTGCTACAGTTGATACATTCTTAGACGAAGTTTCAGGCTGATTAGTTAAAAAAAATGCCCACTGGTTTAGCTGAACCAGCGGGCATTTTTTGTGGGAAAGACTTACAGATTTAGAAAACGAATCCTATTCTCAATCCTCCGGAAGTAAAGCTGTTGAAGTTAATACTATGAGAATCTTCAAAGGTCATATCATTCTTGTAATCATCTTTATAATTAACCTCTACTTCTCCATATTTATTATAGTTTAACCTAACACCTGCTTCAAAACCAATATAAAAGTTCTTTACAACATATAGATCAATACCTGCCAGGCCATCTACTCCTACCCCTACATAGGATCTGTTGCTGCCATACTCTGAGGTAGCGCCTTTCACCTCAACATCTTCGTTTTCAAAATGCCCCTTATTAATCGTAACAGGTATGGCAAGGCCAAGGTATGGAGAAAGTCTTTTTGTGCCTGAAAAGTGCTTTTCAATACCGGGAGCAAAGCTGATGCTCAGGTAATAACTAGTTGCATCCTGAGTTGGCTTATTGTAGTTGTTGGAAGTTGGGTGGCTGTAGTTGTAGGAAGCACTTGTGCTGTAGCGGAAAGCAAGTGTTTCTGTTGAGAACTTTCGGAGTTTTAGTTGTCCAAAAGTAGAGCCATACAGGTTAAGCCCTACTTCCAGCGTCTTGTTGCCTGCAACTGGTTTTAAAATTTCCTCCGAAGCCTGTGCACTTGCTACTAGCGTAACGCAGCATGCCAGCACAGCTAAAATAAGCTTGTTTATCATTTCTTGTATGATTAGATTGTTATATAATATGCAAATATATTAACATACTTGAATATTGTATTAATAAGTATTAGAAAAGTTGAATAAAAGGACTGGCGATGCGTTTTTTGCATGTTATCAGGAATGGACAAGTATTGAGTTATTGAGTTAAGCAGTTATCAGGGAGTATAAACAGAAAAGGGTGACACAACTGTATCACCCTTTTCTGTTTATACTTTAATTTATCTACTACTGCGCCAGCGACTGCTCTTCCTTCATCTTTTTCAGGTTAAGGAGCATGTCAGCTGTCATGGCATCCAGGTTATAGGCAGGTTTCCAGCCCCAGTCTTGTTGTGCAGCACTGTCGTCAATGCTCTGTGGCCAGGAGTCAGCTATCTGCTGGCGTGAGTCCGGCTTGTACACGATCTCGAAATCAGGGATATGCTTCCGGATAGAAGCTGTGATCTCATCCGGTGAGAAGCTCATGGCGCTCAGGTTATAAGAGTCACGTACTTTTATCTGCTCAGCCGGGGCATGCACCAGGTCAAGTGTAGCTTTGATGGCATCTGGCATGTACATCATAGGCAGGTACGTATTCTCGCTCAGGAAGCATTCAAATGTTTCCCCCTCCAGGGCTTTGTGATAAATTTCAACGGCATAATCTGTGGTGCCACCGCCAGGTAAAGCTTTATAGCCGATGAGGCCAGGGTAACGCAGGCTGCGTACATCCAGGCCATACTTCTGGAAATAATATTCACACCAGCGCTCACCAGCCTGCTTACTGATACCATACACTGTATTAGGATCCATTACGGTTTGCTGAGGGGTATTCTGGCGCGGAGTGCTTGGACCAAACACTGCAATAGAACTAGGCCAGTACACACGCTCCACCTTCTGCTCCAGGGCAAGGTCAAGCACATTGAACAACCCGTCCATGTTTAATTTCCAGGCGAACTTAGGGTTCTTTTCGCCAGTGGCAGAAAGTACAGCTGCCAGGTGATAGATCTGTTTGAATTTATACTTAGAGGCCAACTCGCCCATTCCCTTCGTATCCAGCACATCGATCTTCTCGAAAGGGCCAGAGTCACGCAGGTCAGCCTGTTTTGGTGCCGCAATATCCGCCGCCACTACATTCGCTCCTCCATACATATTACGTAGCTCCAGGGTTAGTTCGGAGCCAAGCTGCCCGCAGGCACCTATCACCAATACGGTGTCAGTTGTGTTTGCCATAGTTACTTGTAATTCTTTGCACAAAGTAACCGAATTCAGTGCAATAGTGAAAGTATAACACGTAAGAATGGCAGAGAGGTGACTGTAGAAAAAGCGGGTTGTGCGTAGAAATTGAAAATACCTGCCAAAAGACAGGTATTTTACTACATTCTAACTAACCTAAACTCAGAGTTTTTTTCACTTACCTGGCAGCAAAGGTAAACCCATTTTACAGATGCTGTAACAGTACAAGCGAAGCTTAATAATTTAATAATGTTATATATGATCAGGGAATGCAGCTATCACCTTTGCTAAGGCAGTAAT
This sequence comes from Pontibacter sp. MBLB2868, assembly GCF_051904785.1. Classification (NCBI taxonomy): domain Bacteria; kingdom Pseudomonadati; phylum Bacteroidota; class Cytophagia; order Cytophagales; family Hymenobacteraceae; genus Pontibacter; species Pontibacter sp. MBLB2868. The sequence continues at coordinate 4,288,400 of NZ_CP196710.1, forward strand.
GAAACAGGAACAGGTTTTTCTTATCTTTGTAGAGCGCCTGACCTTGTTGAATAACCAAGATAGCTGTATTTTATTAAACCTCTTCAAAATGCTGTCGCTTGGCAGGTAAAGAAAAGACATTATGACGTACGAAGAATACTTGGTAAAGAAACGTATAGATAAAGTCGCCTTTGAGGCTGGTGACCCTGTGCGCTTTGCAGCCTGGCAGGAAATGTACGCACAAATGCATCCAAACAGCTTTTTGGTAGCTGTTAAAATGCAACTCAATAATGTGCGGCTTCGGTATCATCTGGCCGAAGAGAATATTCCAAAACCAGAACCTGCTACTGCAGCGCCACGGCCTGCCGCCAGAAGGGCTGCTGCTCCTCGTCCGGCGGCTATAGCCCCTGATACGTCAGGTGTTCCACAGGAAACGTCAGAGGAGGCTGCTGCTGCGGCTCCAAAGCCAAGGCCGGTAGTTAGACGTCCGGCTGCTGTTCAAAAACCTGCTGCTACAGAAGCGGGTAATGATAAAGCTACTGAAGAGGCCACGCCAGCAGCAGCGAAACCAAGGCCGGTAATTAAAAGGCCTGTTATCCAAAAGCCTGCTGCAAAAGAAGAAGAGTCAGCTTTAGGTACTCCAAACACGGCAGAGGAAGGGGCAAAGTTATCCAGGCCGAGACCAGTGATAAAACGCCCAGCCGCACTACAGAAACCCGAAGCAGAACAAGAACAGGTAAAGCCAGCTGTTTCTGAAGATGCCACAGCAAAACCGGTTCGCCCACGCCCTGTCATAAAACGCCCCGTTGCGTTGCAAAAGCCAGCAGAGGAAGCAGCAGCAGAAGCCGAAAACACAGCCCCTGTTTCTGAGCCGGAAAATAGTGCTGCGTCTGAGTCAAAGCCGAAACCACCACGACCAAGGCCTGTTATTAAAAGGCCTGCTGCAGCCGCACCCAAGACTGAGGAAACGAGCACAGAAGCTACAAAACCGGAACAGCACGATACAGCAAATGAGCAGGAAAAGCCTAAACCCGTTCGTCCACGTCCGATCATTCGGCGTCCGCCCCCTAAAACAGACGGCGACGAAGGGGCAGGAGTATAAATATGTAAACAACGAATAACGATACACGAAACTATGTACGAGACTTTAAAACCGGATCTGGAAAAACAGCTTGCCGAAATAAAAGAGGCGGGTTTATTTAAACAAGAGCGAATTATAACTACTCCCCAGGGAGCAGACATTGACACGACGCAGCAACCACATGTACTAAACTTCTGCGCCAATAACTACCTGGGCCTGTCGGCTCACCCACGGGTTATCGAAGCGGCCAAAGAAGCCATTGACACACATGGCTATGGCATGAGCTCGGTGCGCTTTATCTGCGGAACCCAGGACATCCACAAAGAACTGGAGCGTAAGATATCTGAGTTTTTAGGAACAGAGGATACCATACTTTACGCTGCTGCATTTGATGCAAACGGCGGTGTTTTTGAGCCTTTATTTGATGCAGATTCTGCCATTATATCTGATGCGCTAAACCACGCTTCTATTATTGATGGTGTGCGATTATGCAAAGCCCAGCGCTTCCGCTACAACCACAACGACATGGAAGACCTTGAGGCCAAGTTACAGGAGGCTGTTGATGCTAATACAAAGCACCGTATCATCGTAACCGACGGTTCTTTCTCGATGGATGGTACTATTGCACAGCTGGATAAGATTGTAGAGCTGGCAGATAAGTATAAGGCTTTGATCATGGTGGATGAGTGCCATAGCTCTGGATTCTTAGGCAAGACAGGCCGTGGTACACACGAGTACCGCAATGTAATGGGCAAGATCGACATCATTACTGGTACATTAGGGAAGGCGCTTGGAGGTGCTATGGGTGGTTTCACATCTGGCCATAAAGAGGTGATTGATATGCTGCGCCAGCGTTCTCGCCCATACTTATTCTCCAACTCTTTGGCTCCATCTATAGTAGGTGCCTCTATTGCTGTACTAGACTTGCTTAGCTCAACAACAGAACTGCGCGATAAGCTGGAATGGAACACCAAATACTTCCGTGAGAAAATCACAGAGGCTGGTTTCGATATTAAGCCAGGCGACCACCCAATTGTGCCTGTAATGCTTTACGAAGCACCGTTAGCACAAGAGTTTGCAGCCCGTATGCTTGAAAAAGGAATTTATGTAATTGGTTTCTACTATCCGGTAGTACCTAAGGGGCAAGCGCGTATTCGCGTGCAGATCTCAGCGGTGCACGACAAAGAACACTTAGATAAGTGTATTGCTGCCTTTACAGAGGTTGGCAAAGAGCTAGGTGTAATAAAGTAAAAGTTTACATTTATTGAGGTATAGTAACAGCTGCTTCCATTGGGGAAGCGGCTGTTTTTTTTAATAGGACAAAAATATTAGGAATATATATATATTATAATTGATTATTATAAACCTTATAAATTGATTAAATATGAAAACTTTTACTCAGATTTTACATTACTTAAAGAAGTTCTCAAAAGGAACATTTGCACTTCTAGTTTTGAACTTAATGTTCGGTGCTAGCTTATTTTACTAAATTCATGTGAAAAAATGGAATATGAAAGTAGCTCTTCAAAATCAGTAAATGATAAATTTATGGCTGCTTTGGATTTAAATAAGTTAACTATAGGTGATGTATCAGTTGCTAAGCAAAGCGATAGAACAATAAGTACTATGTCATATGGATCAACGGTAGATGATTCTTTAGAACCAATTTATTTGAGTTTTCCAAATGAGTTAAGCAATGAAACATATCATACATTTCAACAAACTAGTTCAATTCAAGAACTTTCTGACATAATTTATTATTCTGATGCAACTATTCAATATGAACCTACTACATTAAACTCTGATTACAGAATAGATGTACCTGTTCAGGATATAGTTAATAGCTTAAATCCATTAGTATTAGAATCAAAACAATACTTATATGCTAAAGGGTTTACAGAAAGGGATATCCAGGAGATGATCGCAGAAGAAGGTGGGACGGAACAGGATTTAATTCCATTTGTAATGTTACTAGCGGAAAATGAAAAAAATGATCTAATAGTGAAGAATAATTCAGGGATTTTCATGAATACTGTGTATGCTCGATATAATCTTACAGCTGATGACTATAGTAATTGTGCAATGGCAGCAATTGGAGCTGATGTACTATGGGCTTTAGGAGGCTCATCAGCATCAGCATGGACTATGGCAGCCATGAGAAGCGCTTTTGGCGCTGTAGCTAAAAGAATGCTTGGGCCTGTAGGTGTTGCTATTGCAGTAGTAAGCTTTGGACTTTGTTTACATGCGGCAGGATAAGTAATAGTCATATTATATTGCTAAATACTATGTTAATGTTTTATATTGCGTTGGCACCATTGTTGTTTATAACATTTTACAAGCGTATAAGGAGTTTCTTAGTTGCTGTAAAGGAGAAAAAAAAGGATAAAGTAAAAATTGAATTGTTATTTCTAAGCCTTATTATCCTTGTTAGCATTATTCTGATTGTTACTATTCAAGCAATAGAAACGTAATTTTGATGGGGAAATAGAATTTTAACAAACAAGCTGATAAAGGGCGTCCTGTAATAACATCTTAGAATAAAAATGTTTTGCGTAGCTTATAAAATTCAAAAGCCACTCCTGCTACAGGAGTGGCTTTTGAATTTTATAAATTGTAAGATTGTTTTTCTATACCTTCAGGTACTTAAAGCAAAACCAATAGGAATGGCATTGTTCGCAAAATATCCTCTTGTAATAATCTTGATACTGGCTAACTACCTGTTAGTTGTGTTTAGCATATACCACCTTATCTTCAAAACGCACTATCCCCTGATCAAACGTCTGAACTGGATGGTAATACTCTGGTTAGTGCCGGTTATCGGCCCCATTGCCTATTGGCTCTACTGGAACAGGAGTTAAGTATACCGGAGAAATACAGATAAGGAATGTACTCTCCCCGGTTAAACAGCGCTCACAGATTTTTCTGAGGCTGGTGTAACCGGGGCAGCCCGCTGATCAGTGTCGAACAGGAACTGGTTAAGTTTTACCCGCAGGTCAGAAGAAGAAAGATTGCGGTATACTTCGCCGTTACGCACCAACGCTATCTGTCCCGTTTCCTCCGACACGACCAAAACTACACTGTCTGTAATCTCTGTCAAACCAATTGCGGCACGGTGACGCAGACCCATAGAAGCAGGTATTTCCTGGTTCTCGGATACCGGGAGTATGCATCGCGCCGCTTTAATACGGTTAGCAGAAATAATGACAGCGCCATCGTGCAGCGGACTATTCTTGTTAAAGATAGAGACCAGCAGGCGTTTGGAGATAATCGCATCGATCAGGTCGCCGGACTCAGCATAGTACTTCAGCTCAGAGCTTTTTGCGAAAACGATCAGGGCACCTGTGTTTTTACCTGCCAATGATTTTGAGGCTTCTATAAAAGGGGTGAGGCTCAGTTTTTCAGACTGCTCGCGCCGCCAGGGGAAACCCCGGAAGAAACGATCGTTATTAAAGGCAGTGGTTTTGCCGATCAGCAACAGGAAACGCCTTATTTCGGGCTGGAATAAAATAATAGCCGCCAGCACACCCACGCCCATAAACTGGCCAAGTATAATGCTAAGAAGCTCCATACCCGCCGCACGTACTACCAGGTAGAGCAGGTAAATAGAGAGCAGGCCCAGGAAGATCTTCAGCGCCACACTACCGGTCAGGAGCTTGTACAGCTGGTACAAAAGCACTGTTACGAGCAGGATATCAATAATATCCAGTAGCTCAATCTCTAAAAATCCTATGCTGAATAAAAATATCAAAGTAATGTTTTCGTGTAAAGTTGTATTGTTTGCTTAGCTTCTTTTACGTCGTGAACTCTCAAAATGTCGGCACCTTTGCTTAACGCAATAGTGTTTACAGCTATTGTGCCTGTTAAGGCATCAGCCTGGTCAATGCCTAAAAACTTGTAGACCATGGATTTGCGCGAAAGCCCCGCCAGTACAGGAAGCTCTAAGATACGCAATTCATCCATACGTTTTAACAGTTCGAAATTATGGCCGATCGTTTTGGCAAAGCCGAAGCCAGGGTCAAGTATAATATCCTTCACGCCTAGCTGCTTCAGTTTGGCTACCTGACTTTGTAGTTCATCCAGCACCTCGGTCACAACATCCTCATACTTAGCCAACGTAGTCATGGTCTGAGGTGTTCCGCGCATGTGCATCAATATGTACGGTACCTGCAGCCTGGCCACTGTGGCAAACATATTCTCATCCAGGTTTCCGCCAGAAATATCGTTGATGATGGCAGCACCTGCCGCCACGGCAGCCTCAGCTACAGCTGCCCTGAAAGTATCTATAGAAAGTATGGCTTCCGGGAAAGCTGTATGAATTGCTTCGATAGCTGGTACAACGCGGTCCAGTTCCTCCTGCAAGGATACTTCTGCGGCACCCGGCCGGCTGGAGTACCCGCCAATATCAAGTATGTCGGCTCCGTCGGTTAGCATTTGCCTGGTACGCTTCAGCACCTCGTCCAAAGTGCTAAGGCGGCTGTCTGCAAAGAAAGAATCAGGGGTAACATTCAGGATGCCCATTACCTGCGGTGTGTCCAGAGAGAGGATTTTTCCGTGGCAGTTGAGTGTGGTTTTTTTCTTAAAAAGCGTATCTTTCGCTTCCAATGTTGGCATCTGAGTCAATTGTTTTTAAAATTAAAGCTAAAAAGTTGATTAGTCAAACACTCCAGGAATATAATCAGGTAGTAAACCGCTGCAAAGATACCTTTGTTAAGAAAACGAAAGATTACGGAACTGCCTGGCGTGTGCTAAGGTTGCCCTCCATCACAGACCAGATCTTTATCAAGGCGCAACGCATCCGCTCCATTCAGGAAAAGGGGAAGCAGTTGGTGGAGGATGATATTAATGGGGAATTTGTTGGCATCATAAACTACTGCGTTATCGCTTTAATGCAGTTGAACCTGCCAGCGGATGCACCACTAAGCTTGTCTGCCGACGACGTGGAGCGCGAGTACACGCATCACATAGAAGAGAACATCAAACTGCTGAATGCCAAAAATCATGATTACGGCGAGGCCTGGCGCGATATGCGGGTAAGCTCCATTACCGATATTATCCTCATGAAGCTTTACCGCACCAAGCAGATAGAGGATAACGAGGGGCAGACGCTGATTTCGGAAGGCGTTGAAGCTAATTACCGGGACATGATCAACTACGCCGTATTTGCCTTGATCAAGTCAGGCTTTGCGGAGCAGGTGAAATAGTGTATCCCGCAGGTGTACAGGTGCATTAGCTTTACGTGTAGCTGAGTGCCTGATGATGCTGTAAATTATAAATCCATAGACTTTCTCTCTCAAAATAATGAAATACATAAGCAAATTTTGCTGGCTGTTTGTGGGCGTGTTGTTCATCTTCTCAGGCCTGATCAAAATAAACGACCCGGTTGGCACTGCCATTAAGCTGGAAGAGTACTTTGAAGTATTCTCCACTGATATTGCCCCTTTCTTTAAGTCTCTGGAGCCACTGGCGCTGTTCTTTTCAATCTTTTTAAGTGCCCTTGAAATTGTGCTGGGGGTGGCGCTGCTTATCCGCTGGAAGCTGAAGGAGGTGCTGGTAGCCTTGCTGGTGATGATCGTGTTTTTCACTTTCCTTACTTTTTATTCAGCCTACTTTAACAAAGTAACAGACTGCGGCTGCTTTGGCGATGCCATCAAGCTAACTCCCTGGGAGTCGTTTACAAAAGATATTATACTGCTGGTAATGATCCTGGTACTGTTGTTTACACAGCGTTACCTGAAGCCATTTACTAAGCCTGCTATCGGTGCAGCTGTAACGGCACTTACCGCCATACTCTCAGTTGGCATTGGCTGGTATGCCTATGAGCACCTTCCGTTCATAGATTTCAGGGCATACAAAGTGGGTAACAACATTCCTGTGCTCATGAAAGCGTCGGCTCCGCTACGTTATAAGTATATCATGACGAAGGGTGGCGAAGAGCAGGAGTTTGAAGAGTACCCGACCGATCAGAGCTATACTTTCAAAGAAATGGTAGCCATAAATCCGGAAGATGGCCCTAAGATAACTGACTTTAACGTTTGGAATGACCAGGGAGACTTTACACAGGAGGTGCTGAGCGGTACCAAGCTGCTGATTATTGTGCAGAGCGTGGCCAAAGCAGACCGCGATGACCTGGGTGCTATAAATGCACTGGTGAAAGCAGCAGAGCAGCAGGGGATAACACCTTTGGTAGTTACCAGTAGCAGCGGGCAGGATTTTGAGGTATTCCGGCATGAGGCCAACCTGGCTGTCCCTTACTTTTACGGAGATGGAACAGTTCTTAAAACAATTATCCGCTCTAATCCCGGTATCCTGCTACTCCAGAACGGCACCGTAAAAGGTAAATGGCATCACAACGATACCCCTGAGATAGGAGAAGTGCAGGAGCTGTTAACAAAATAGTGATCACGATCTATTATTCAGCAGGATGAGAGTGTTTTTGATTGGCATGATGGGAAGTGGTAAAACTACTCTTGGCCGTCAATTGGCAAAACTGCTGCAGTACACTTTTGTTGACCTGGATGAGTACATCGAGCAACAAGAGAACAAAACTATTCCTCAGATCTTTCAGGAAGAAGGGCAGCAGCGGTTCCGGCAATTGGAGCGGCAGGCGCTGGAGCGCTTGGTTGCAGCGCAGGATCGGGTGGTGGTTGCGACTGGTGGAGGGGCGCCCTGCTTTTTCGATAACATCAGTTTTCTGAACCGGCATGGAGAAAATATTTTTTTAGATGTGCCACTGGACGAAATTGCTAAAAGATTGCAGCTTGCTGACCTGGAGCAAAGGCCTTTGCTTGCCGGAAAAAGTATGGTAGAGGTTAAGTTGTTTTTAGCCAAAACATTAGAAGAAAGGAAACGGTTTTACGAGCAAGCGAACTACGTTATTAGTGGCACTCACATTACACCAGTGCAGTTGCAATACTTACTCAACCATAAATAAAGCGACTCGTTATAAGTTTATACAAGGTGTTTAACTTATAGCGCCATTTAAAAAAATAAGTAGTTTTGCATCGAAAACGAGTACAGCAAAATCAACTATGAAACCTAACCACAAAGGACGTGCTCAGCTCTTCCAGAATCCGATTCTTGAGAAGATGACCAGAACGCATATTGCCCTTCCAATTTCAATTTTCCTGATCATTGCCGTTGGTCTTATTTACTATGGCCTGACGTACAGCTTTATTAATGTGCTGGAAGCCATTGGCTTCTTCTTTTTAGGCTGGGTTATCTTTACTCTGCTGGAGTATCTGGCCCACCGGTATGTTTTTCATATGGATACCGGCACGCCAACCAGAGAGCGGTTGCAGTACCTGTTCCACGGGAATCACCACGAATATCCAAAGGATAAAAAGCGCCTGGCGATGCCTCCAATCGTGAGCATCCTGTATGCTTCGGCCTTCTTCTTTATTTTTAAATTGATCTTCGGTCAGTTTGTGTTTGGGGTAGTAGCTGGCATGCTGTTCGGCTATGCCATGTATTTATTCGTGCATTATGCCGTGCATGCGTATGCACCGCCTAAAAATTTCCTGAAGCAGCTCTGGATACACCACAGCATTCATCATTACAAAGATCCTAACGTGGCATATGGCGTATCGTCGCCTCTCTGGGACTTTATACTAGGCACTATGCCGAAACGATCAAAATAGGTATAGCAGTGTTATATGAAAAAAGGAGCCGAAAGGCTCCTTTTTTCATATTTTGTACTACCTTCTGATCTTCCTGAATAGCCAGACAATTATCAGCACAACAACCACAATAATGATGAGTGCTGTCCACATACCGGCTTCAAATACATCTCCGATAAAGTCACAACTGCTAAGTGTAAATGTCAGCAGTATGATGATGGCCATTAAATAAGGTCTTATATTCTTCATAGTTTTACTTTTTAAATTGTGTGGAGTAAAAGGCGTGTCCCACGACCAGTAAGCCCGAAGGCTTCAGTCATATGACGATATTACCATGTTATTGTTACTGTGTTACGGCTGAAAAGGTTAAGCCAGGGTTTATAGGATATACAGGTTAGGGTGTTAGTCCGGAGATATTGAAAAAAGTACAACAGCGGATGTAGGGAGTACGGTGTGGTATGCAGAGGTGCTGGTACATTGTGGCGAGGCGCTATTTGAAAAAGTAGCTATAAAGCTGTATATTTAGATGGATCTATACTCCCGTTAGAGCACAAACCCTGAATGAGTATGCGTAATATTACCATCCTGGAAGACCAAGTTTATAAGGTTGACATCCATCTGGCTGAGTCTTTGATGCATGTCACCTGGAAGCAGCACATTGAAGGGGATTTGCTTCAGGAAAAGTTTCTGCAACTACTTGATATCATCAGGAGGTTTAATCCGAGAAATTGGTTTGGAGACGCAAGGGCAACACACTACATAACTATACAGGATGCAAAGTGGTTGTTGCTTAACTTTATACCTTCCCTGATAGAATCATCGGTACTCAAATATGCCCGGCTTGAATCTACAAATAGCTTAATGGTGCTTGACTCCATGAGCCTGCAGGATAAGATCAATGCGCTGCCCCAAAATAAAGCCGGATCATTTGAATTCAGATTTTTTACGGATGAGGACCAGGCGCATCAATGGCTGGCTATCTGAAAAACAAAAAATAAGAATTGCCATCTTCTTCTCCACTAAAGCGCGTGATCCAACTTTCCTTACCCGTAAGGGCATTATAGCGTATGGTTGCAATGTAAGTGGCTGCACCTAAACCCTTCCGGTAGCTCGTGCCAGTTACATAAACTCCTCCAGCATTATCTACAGCAATGGCTGTGGCTTGTGTAATTTGATACGCACGATAGCTTTTTTTCCACAATGTTTTACCTGCAGGCGAGACTTCCTGCAGGCGAGACTTTAAGTATGGTAATACTACTCATTGGCCCATCTTGATACGAGAAGGAGTGGCGGGATGTACTGGTGATGTAGCTGTTGCCTGCAGCATCCATAGCCATGGGAGTAATCATTTCGTTCTGCTTTGGTTATTGTGCAGCAGTACTGAATCTTTATTATAGCGTGTTAGAATATGGAGAGCAGAGGCAGAACAGCAGGGCTACTGGAGCCCTGGGAGTTGCAGGGTATTTTATCTGCAAGGAAAGCAAGTGATTGCAGTAACGAAGTTGCTTAGCACTAAACAAAAAAGCCACTAACGATTTGACTCGTAAGTGGCTTTTGCTCCCCCTCCTGGGCTCGAACCAGGGACCCCATGATTAACAGTCATGTGCTCTAACCGACTGAGCTAAGGAGGAATTTCGGTTAATCATCTGCGACTTTCTCGCTGATTGATGGTGCAATATTACGGCAGTTTTACTTACTACGCAAGTATGGAGCTAAAAAAATCTTTCATAAATCTGTAATTGGCTGTAAATCAAACAGAAATTTTTTAGTTATAAATATACAGCAGGGAGCCATTCAGAGATGTTTTGTACTGCTTAAGCCCATAAACTGCCGGGCCAGCCATTACGTTTCCCTGAAAATCGAACTGAGACCCGCAACACTCATCAACAACAAAGAGATTCGACTGGTCTACTTTTACCTGAGAGCAGGCGGCAGTCGGGTCATAAGGGCAGGCCCTTTCGAAGGCAGTATAGAGTCCGGCGTTCTGGCGCACTACCAGAATTCCTTTATATCCACCATTAAGATATACATACCCGCCATCCTGGCGGAGTTGCGGGTACTGGAGGCTACTGACATTTATTTGTTCGCTTACCGGTACATCAGGTATGGCTGGCCCGTTATAGGTATCCTTACAGGAGCTAACAATACTAAAAAGCACCAGAAACAGCCAGAGTCTATTCATAAGTATAAAAGCCCTTGCCTGTTTTGCGGCCATGGTGCCCGGCATCCACTTTCTGCTGTTGAATACGACTTGGTCTGAATTTAGGATCATAATGAAAAGCCTCGAACATGGAGGTTGTAACCGAGTAATTTGTGTCAACACCGATCAGGTCCATCAGTTCAAAGGGCCCCATCTTAAAGCCACTTGCCTGCATCAGTTTATCGATGGTCTCTACATCTGCCACGCCCTCTTCGAGCAGCTTTAACCCTTCTACATAGAAATGGCGCGCTACACGGTTAACGATAAAACCGGGAGAATCTTTTGCCATAACCGCTGTTTTTCCAAGCTTTTCAGCCAGCAGCTTTACGGTTTCAGCAGTTTCCGGCGATGTGGCAGCTCCAGATATTACTTCTACCAGCTTCATGATGTGGGCAGGATTAAAGAAGTGCATGCCAACCACACGTTCCGGGTTAGGCACGGAAGCCGCAATCTGGGTAATAGGGATAGACGAAGTGTTGGAGGCAAGTATGGTGTCGGGCGTATTGATGTCGGCAAGCTCTTTAAAGACGCTTTTTTTAACTTCCAAACGCTCCACAATAGCTTCGATGATAACATCGCAACTCAACTGCAGGGTTTCTCCTGTAAAAGAAAGATTGTCCAAAGCAGTTTGTTTGTCGGCCTCTGTAAGCTTGCCACGCTCAATGCCTTTTGTCAGGTTTTGGGCGATGGTTTGCTTAGCTTTCTCCAGTACCTTGTCATTGATATCGAAAAGGATAGTTTTGTACCCCGCCTGGGCACATATCTGTGCAATGCCCTGCCCCATAGTACCAGCTCCAACAACACCAATTGTTTTAATGTCCTCTAACGTCATAGCTCTAATTGTTGCTTATAAAAGAGATGAGTGAATGCTTTGCTATACTTGTACGGCAAAACATTCACTCATTCCATCTATCGTTTATTCAAAATTAAATAACCCCTTCAAACTGGCGCAGGAAGCGCACATCGTTTTCAGTGAAAAGGCGCAGATCTTTTATCTGGTATTTTAGCATAGAGATACGTTCTATACCCATACCAAAGGCAAAGCCTGAGTATACCTCCGGATCAATGCCGCTGCTCTGCAACACTGCCGGATCTACCATGCCAGAACCCCCGATCTCTACCCAACCGCTGCCTTTGCAAATGTTACAGCCTTCGCCTTTACAAATAAAGCAGGTAATGTCGATCTCCGCACTTGGCTCCGTGAAAGGGAAGAAAGAGGGGCGGAAACGTATCTGTGTGCCTTGCCCGAACATCTCTTTAGCAAAATAATAAAGCGTTTCTTTCAGGTCTTTAAAGCTCACGCCTTTGTTTACATACAAGCCCTCTACCTGGTGGAACACCATGTGTGCACGTGCTGAAATAGCCTCGTTACGGTACACCCGGCCTGGCATGATGCTGCGCAGTGGCGGCTGGTTATTCTCCATCAGTCGCACCTGCACCGTGGAAGTATGGGTACGGAGTAATTTATCTTTGTCCTCGCTCAAAAAGAAAGTATCCTGCATTTCGCGGGCAGGGTGGTTCTCCGGGAAGTTCAGGGCAGAGAAGTTGTGCCAATCATCTTCCATTTCAGGCCCTTCTGCCACATTAAAACCAATACGCTCAAAAATACGCACGATCTCACGGCGTACCAGCGAAAGCGGGTGGCGGGTGCCAAGCGTGTTTGGTACTGTGGGCAGGCTAAAGTCAAAGCTAGTGTCACCTGACGTGTCAGCAGCGCTGGCTAATTGCTCCTGCGCCTGGTCAAACCGTTCCTGGGCGCGGTTCTTTAGTGTGTTTAACTGCTGGCCTACCTCGCGGCGCTGCTCCGGGGCAACTTCTTTCAGGTTGTTAAACAGGTCAGCTATAAGGCCTTTGCGCCCAATATAGGCTATGCGGAATTGCTCCAGTTCGGCAGCGTTGGTAAGTTGCGCTGCCTCTATCTCTTGTGCTACTCTTTGTATGTTATCCACCATAATATGCAAAGATAAAATTACTACAGGAAATTAAGTATTTTTATACAGGGTAATTGGTTCGTCTCAGTTCCATTTAAATTTCCTTTCTGAACATACGCAACTTGCCAGCTTTGCAACAGGAAATTTGTTCTGGTACCTGCTAGATGCGCTTGCTATATCTTGCTGAGGAAAAGTGGGATGAGTTAAGACTGTATATGGCAATACTACTATATAGTTTGTAGGTTTACCGACCGAAACCCCTCGTTTACCGACTTCTGTTTGGGGTCAGCCTATTTGCTATAGACCTGATGTGGCTTTAGCAGTACATTTGAACAGAAATCAAATACAAAGACTATGGAAAATCAAGATCAGAACCCAAACAACAATTACGGCGGAAACTGGGAAACCCCTCGTCGTGGCAGCAACGGTAAAATTATGGGAGGGCTATTACTTATTACAATTGGCCTGGTTATACTTGCTACAAAGCTGAATTACTTCTTCCTGCCCGGGTGGGTTTTCTCCTGGCAGATGTTCTTGATCGTTTTGGGGCTTTTTATTGGCTTTCGTCACAACTTCAGAAAGCCTTCGTGGCTGGTGCTGATCATAATCGGTACGGTGTTTCTGTTAAACGATCTGATTACCGGTTTTAACATTAAGTTCTATTTCTGGCCAATATTATTGATTGGTATAGGACTATGGGTGATGCTTAAGCCAAAAGGTAACTATTATCGGCATGCCGCACCGCGCAGGCCGCGCAGAAGCATGAGCGAAGACCCGAATGAGCAGGAAGCTTCTTTCAATTTACTGGGCAATGATACTTCCACAGAAGATTATGTAGATTCTACAGCCATATTCGGAGGCGTTAAGAAGAACATTATCTCTAAAAACTTCAGGGGTGGCGAAATTGTAAGCGTTTTTGGTGGAACAGAGTTAAACTTAAGCCAGGCAGACATTCAGCAGCCTGTTGTACTGGAAACCACGCAAATATTTGGCGGCACTACACTGATCATTCCCCCTAATTGGGAGGTAAAGTCCGAGGCAGTAGCCATACTGGGCGGTATAGACGATAAACGCCCTATCTTACACGGCGGCTATGATCCTAACAAAGTGCTGATCCTGAAAGGTACCACCATGCTGGGAGGCCTTAACATCAAAAGTTACTAACGTTTAGGTGCCATATATGTCCTCTGTGCGCGTTCTGTCGATTTACCTGGCCTGGGCATTCTTATGGATGCTGGTCCAAACCACCTTGCTGTGGTGGATGGGGGTGAGTTGGGAAATGGCAGTCGCGGACGCAGTGCTCACTAACCTGTTGCTGGTAGGCAGTGGTTATGCTATGACCCGGGGGCTGCGCTACTATCAGCCAAGCGTAAGAGAAGGGGCTTTTTTATTTGGCTGGAGCCTGGCTCTGGCGGCCATTTGCGTTACCGTATTTTACTGGCTTACCGGGTGGTTATACAGCAGCAACCAAGTATACCTGGCCTTTGTGCATGCTACCCTGCCTGTGCGGCTGGTGTACGCCTGGCTGATGGTGCTGTTGATCCTGCTCTTAAGCTGGATGTGGTTTTATACGCTGGGGCGCCAGCAAGACGAAGACCGCAAAGTTGCTACCGAGAAACTAGCCCGCGAGGCAGAGCTTTATAACCTGCGCCAGCAGCTGCAGCCACACTTTCTGTTCAATAGCCTTAACTCCATCAGTGCGCTGGTGGGGGCACGGCCAGAGCAGGCCCGGAACATGATACAGCAATTGTCAGACTTTTTGAGGGGGACCCTGCGCAAAGATAATCAGCAACTGGTGCCCTTGGCAGATGAGCTTAAGCACCTGCAGCTATACCTGGACATTGAAAAAGTGCGGTTTGGGCACCGCCTGCAAACCACTGTTGATGTGCAGGATGAAACAACTGACATGCAGTTGCCAGCCCTCCTGTTGCAGCCAGTGGTGGAAAATGCCATCAAGTTTGGCCTCTATGATACTATCGGAGACACAGAGATAAGCATTACGGCAACTGCTGAAGACAACCACCTGCTGTTGCAGGTCAAAAACCCATACGACCCGGAAACCGTGCGTCCGCAACAAGGCACTGGTTTTGGCTTAAGTTCGGTGCAGCGCAGGTTATACTTGCTGTACGCACGGCAGGACCTGTTAAAAACCCGGCAGCAGGGGCATACATTTATCGCTACCATCAAAATTCCACAACAACTATGAGTAAGTGCCTGATTATCGACGATGAGCCATTGGCAAGAAGCATTGTGGCCGAATACCTGCAGCAATATCCGGATATAGAAGTGGCACAAGAGTGCGGCGATGGGTTTGAAGGTGTAAAAGCGATCATGCAGCACCACCCTGACCTGATCTTTCTGGATATACAGATGCCGAAGATAAACGGCTTTGAAATGCTGGAACTGGTTGATCAGGCACCGGCAGTTATCTTCACTACCGCTTATGATGAATATGCCATTAAGGCTTTTGAGGCCAGTGCCGTGGATTACCTGCTGAAGCCGTTCAGCAAGCAACGCTTTGACGCGGCAGTGCACAAATGGCAGGAGCAGCGTAAGGTGGCGGCGGCAGGGGAGAAGCTTCAGCAACTGGAGGAGATGCCTGCCAAGCAGCCCGAAGAGCAGGTGCGGATCGTGGTGAAAGTTGGCAACAATATCCGCATCATACCTGTTTCGGATGTGCAGTACCTCGAAGCATATGACGACTATGTGAAGATCCATACGAAAGATGGATCCTTCCTGAAGAAAAAGACCATGAGCTACTATGAAAACACCCTCGACCCCAGGCATTTCGTGCGCGTGCATCGCTCTTACATACTTGCCCTCGCCCAACTCACCCGAATAGAACCCCTGGAAAAGGATAACCACGTGGCGCTGCTGAAAAGCGGTGAACGGATTCCTTTGAGCAAAAGCGGTTACACTAAATTAAGATCTGTTTTAGGATTATAATTTTCTGTGATAAGCTTTGAGTTGCCATGCAGTTTGCCTGGCCTGAATTTCATAGCGTTTGCCTTTCATTTGAGTTTGTAACATGAAACGGGTTCACTCCGGGTAAAGCCACAGGTGAAGCCCTTATATAGCAGTTTTGTATATTATTTAGATACAGCTTGCTAGCGCTTACAATACAAGGAAAAAGGCACAAAAAAACAGCCTTGGAAACTTTGGGGATAAAAAACGTTTCCATAGTTTTGTGGTGTAATGGGTACTGAAGAAAGCACAGAAACTAAAAGTAAGATCCTGCAGGGAGCCTTTGAGCTGTTTTGCCAGCGGGGTGTAAAAAGCGTGTCGATGGATGACATTGCCCAACACTTATCCATGTCTAAAAAAACGATCTACAAGTGGTTCGACAACAAGGATAAAGTGGTGCATGGTGCCTGCAAAGGCTTTTTACATGAGGTGGAGCAGGATTGCGAATGCTCTATGACAGGGGCAAATAACGCAATTGAGGAGCTGTGGAGGCTTATGGAAATGACAAAGCGCATAGTAACCAGGGTGCACCCCTCTATTTTCCACGATGTACAGAAGTATCACGGTGATAGCTGGCAGCTCTGGGTAAACCATAAGTATGATTTTATGCTGGATAAGATTAAGCTGAACATACTCCGTGGCGTGGCCGAAGGCTTGTACAGAGGCGATCTGGATGTAGAGATAATGGCGCGTATGCGCCTGGGCATGATAGAAATGGCCTATGATAATAAACTATTTCCACCTCATGAGTTTAACCTCCAGAAAGTGCAGCTGGATATGCTGGAGCATTATATGTTGGGCATGGCTACCCTTAAAGGGCACAAAATGATCAACGAGTACAAACATATAGTTGAAGAAGAATAAACTACCTACTACTACCTTTTAAATTATGAAAAAGACAATCTGCCTGTTGGTGTCCTGCTTCATCCTGTTAGGTTTGGCAAGGGCTCAGGCACAGGACGCGCAGCCGTTTAGCCTGCAGGAAAGTATAAACTACGCACTGCAGAACCGTGCCAGCCTGAAGGCTACCCGTAACGAGGAGAAAATAGCCAAGGCAAAAGTAGGTGAGATCAGGTCCATTGGTTTGCCGCAAATAAACGGGTCGCTGGATATGGGAGATAACTTTGTGCAGCAGAAGACATTTCTGCCGTCAGAATTTTTTAATGACCCCAACGATCCGAACTCCCCTCCGCCAGGTACCTTCGTGCCGGTTACTTTTACGCCGGCCTATACCGGTACAGCTACGCTAACAGGTAGCCAGATGCTGTTTGACGGTACTTACCTGATAGGGTTAAAGGCTGCTAAGACATACACCGAACTCTCCCGCAAAAGCACCATTCAAAGCGAAATTGAGATAGCGGAGCAGGTATCAAAGGCCTATTATGGCGTGCTTGTAAACCGTGAGCGAATGGAGCTGCTAAACCAGAACCTGACAAGACTGGATACCCTGCTGAGCCAGACCAGGATCATGTTTGATAACGGCGTGGCAGAGAAGCTGGATGTGGACCGCCTGCGGGTGTCGTTAAACAACCTGAAAGTAGAAAAGCAGAAAGCACAGCGCCTGATGGACTTGAGCGAAAGCCTGTTAAAGTTCCAGATGGGCATCGAGCAGAGCCAGCCCCTGCTGTTGACAGATGATCTTGCAGAGGTTGAGGTAAGTATGGCCCAGCTTGCACCTGAGAGCTTTGACTACAACAGCCGCATCGAATACTCCCTGCTTGAAACACAGCGCGAACTGGCAGAGCTTGACCTGCGCAACAAGCGCTCCGGTTACCTGCCAAAGTTATTTCTGAATGCCCGCTATGGTTACAATGCGGCTAACAATCAGTTTAATGAGATAACTAAGCCCGGTAACTGGCTGGAGTATGGCTATGTAGGAGGGCAGCTTCAGGTGCCAATTTTTGATGGTTTGCGCAAACACTATCAAATACAGCAGGCAAAGCTGACGCTGGAGAACACCAAGTTTGGGTTTGAGTCTCTGCGCCAAAGCATAGACCTGCAAATAAAGCAGGCGTTAACGGAACTGACCAATGCCCTGGATGTGCTGGATTCGCAAAAGGAGAACCTGGACCTGGCTCAGGAGATCGCGCGAGTGGCGAAGATCAAGTTCCAGGAAGGCGTAGGCACGAACCTGGAGGTGGTTACCGCCGAGACCGATCTGCGCCAGGCCCAAACAAATTATTACGCAGCCATTTACGATACCCTGATTGCCAAAGTGAACCTGGAGAAAGCTACCGGTTCTTTACTGACTAAATAAAACTATCGAAAAACACCAATTGCTAAAACGGAAATGAAACAAATACTAGGAATATCATTTGTGGCGATCATGCTTGGTCTTGCTTCCTGCAACAGCAACGACAAGGAGGCGAAGCTTCAGGAGCTGAAAGACAAGCAGGCTTCCATTCAGGAGCAGATAGAAGAACTGGAGTCTGAGCTAAAAGCAGAAGGCAAAACAGTAGTTAAAGAGAAAAAAACGGTGCCGGTAAGCGTAGCTTCCCTGGATCAGGATACTTTCCGCCATTACCTGGAGGTACAGGGCAAAGTGGATTTTGACCAGAACGTGCTGGTAAGCGCAAAGGTACCAGGCGTACTGACAAGCGTGCGTGTTGAGCGCGGCGACCGTGTATCCAAAGGCCAGACCATGGCAACCATTGATGCGCAGGTGCTGGAGCAGAATATCGCAGAGCTGAGAACGCGCCTGGAACTGGCAAATATTGCCTTTGAGAAGCAGAAGAACCTCTGGGACCAGAAGATAGGTACGGAAATGCAGTACCTGACAGCAAAAAATAACAAAGAAGCCCTGGAGCGTAGCCTGGCTACCCTGCAGCAGCAACGCGATCAGTACAACGTGAAAGCCCCGATCAGTGGTGTGGTAGATGACGTGATCCCGAACTCCGGTGAGGCAGTAGCCCCGGGTATGGGTATTATCCGCGTGGTAAATACGCAGGGAGGCAAAATTGTGGCAGAGGTGTCAGAGGCTTACCAGGCCAAAATAAACAAAGGTGATGTAGCTGTCGTGTATTTCCCGGACCTCAAAAAAGAGGTGGAAACTACTGTGGATGTGGTTGGTAACTATATTAACCCGACAAGCCGAACCTTTACTGTTGAACTTCGCCTGAAGAACGGCAATGCTATAAACCTGCGGCCTAACATGATAGCTGTTGTCCGCATTCAGGATTATAAAAATGATGAAACCATTGTGCTTCCGATTAACCTGGTGCAGCAGGATGAAAAGGCTGAATATATATATGTCGCCCAAAAGGAGGGAAACCGTTACGTGGCAGTCAGGAAAGAGATCAAAACAGGCATGAGCTACAACGGTAAAGTGGAGGTTCTGAGTGGTTTGTCTGCAAGCGATAAGGTAATTACCGCTGGTTACCAGAATCTAAACGAGGGGCAGCCTGTTGTGTTTACAGAGGGCAATAATAGCCTGACGAATAAGTAAGAGTGCCTTTTAAAGTATAAACTATGAAACAGTTTAAGCCAACCAGTTGGTCCATCGATAATAAGACCAGTATCTATATCGTCACCATCATTATCACGCTGGCAGGTATTTTCTCTTATATAAATCTTCAGAAAGAGAATTTCCCTGATATCGTTATCCCAACGGTATTTGTAAGCACCATTTATGCGGGTACCTCTCCATCAGATATGGAGAACCTGGTAACGAGGCCTATCGAGAAGGAGATCAAAGGTATAAACGGGGTTAAAAAAGTAACTTCTAACTCCGTGCAGGATTTCTCTATGATCACAGTGGAATTCAATACCGATGTAGAAGTAGCGCAGGCAAAGCAGCAGGTGAAAGACGCTGTGGACAAGGTGCGTGTTGACCTGCCCACAGACCTGACGCAGGAGCCAAACGTGCAGGAGGTAAACTTCTCGGAGATTCCGATCATGTTTGTGAACGTGTCCGGTAACTATAGCCTTGACAGGCTGAAAAAGTATGCTGAAGACCTGCAGGACCGCATAGAGGGATACCCGGAAATTACCCGCGTAGATATTGTGGGCGCTCTGGATAAAGAGGTACAGGTAAACGTGGACCTTTATAAAATGCAGGCTGCCAAAGTAACTTTCAATGACATTGCAAATGCCATCGCCCGTGAGAACGTAACCATATCGGGTGGTAATGTTACTGTGGGTGAGGCCAAGCGCTCTGTGCGGGTAGTTGGCCAGTATGTAGACCCTAACAAGATCGGTGATATAGTGATCAAATCTTTGCCCGGTGCCAACATCCAGCTGAAAGAAATTGCCGAGGTAAAAGAAGGGTTTGAGGAGCAGGAAAGCTTTGCCCGCCTGGATAATGCCCCTGTTATTACCCTTAACGTGATCAAGCGAAGCGGCGAGAACCTGATCGAGGCATCTGACAAGATACGCGAAACCATTGATGAGATGCAGGGCACTACGCTGCCAGATGATCTGAAAATTACGGTCACAGGCGATCAGTCTAAAATGACGCGCCACACCCTGAACGATCTGATCAATACCATCATTATCGGTTTTGTGTTAGTAACGCTGGTCCTGATGTTCTTTATGGGCACCACCAATGCCATATTTGTAGGGTTATCGGTACCGATCTCAATGTTCGTGGCTTTTCTCACGTTCTCTTTCTTTGGCATATCGCTCAACATGATCGTACTGTTCGCCTTCCTGCTTGCTTTAGGTATTGTAGTGGACGATGCCATTGTGGTGATTGAGAACACGCACCGAATTTTTCATACTACTAGCTTAAGTATAACCAAGGCTGCCAAGGTGGCCGCCGGAGAGGTATTTATACCAGTGCTGGCCGGTACACTTACCACAATTGCACCCTTCTTTCCGCTGCTTTTCTGGCCGGGTATTGTTGGTAAGTTCATGCAGTACCTGCCCATCACCCTTATCGTGACGCTGGTGTCTTCGTTGTTGGTTGCTTTTATCATTAACCCGGTGTTCGCGGCGTCTTTCATGAAAAAAGATCACGACCACACAAAAGAGGTCGCAACAGGCTCAGGTAAGTTCTTCTGGATTCTGATAGCCGTAGGGTTTGGTATTGCTGTGATCGGTTACATAACGGGCTGGTATGGTACAGCTAACCTGGTGATGCTTGTGGTAGTGTTGGCGCTGCTGAACAAGTATGTATTTACGGGCATGATCAACAAGTTCCAGAACAACCTGCTCCCTCGCTTTATGACGGGCTACGAGAAAATCGTTCGTTGGATGCTGGTAGGTAAAAGGCCTGTCGGAGTGTTTCTGGGAGTGATAGGCCTATTAATTTTTTCAGTTGTTTTAACAGCCATCCGGCCGCCTAAAATGGTGTTCTTCCCATCCGGTGATCCGAACTTTGTGTATGCCTATATTAATATGCCTATCGGTACGGATCAGGCTGTAACAGACTCTGTTACGAAGATCGTAGAGAAGCGCGTTTACAATGTGATAGGAGAGAATAACCCGAATGTTGAGTCCGTGATATCTAACGTGGCGATCGGGGCCGGAGACCAAAATGAGCGCAGTACAACGCCACAATCTCACAAAGGAAAGGTTACCGTTGCCTTTGTTGAGTATAAAGACCGTCAGGACGATGTTTCTACCAGTGATTACCTCAGCCAGATAAGGGAGGCAGTGCAGGGAATACCTGGAGCTGACATTACAGTAGACAAAGAGCAGAGCGGCCCGCCTGTAGGTAAACCGATCTCTGTTGAGATAGCAGGTGAGGACTTTGAAGGACTTATCACATTGTCAAAACAGGTGGAGCAGTACATCGACCAGCAAGGGATTGGCGGCATAGAAGAGCTGCGCTCCGACCTGGAAGACAGCAAACCGGAGATCGTAGTGAACATCGACCGTGAGCGTGCTAACCGGGAGGGCATCAGCACCGGGCAAATAGGTCAGGAAGTACGGACAGCAATCTTTGGTACGGAGGCCTCCAAGTTTAAACTGGACGAAGAGGAGTACCCGATACAGGTGCGTTATGCAGAGCCTTACCGCGACAACATAGATGCGCTGATGGATATGCGCATTACGTACCGCGACATGAATTCAGGGCAGGTGCGCCAGATCCCGCTTTCGTCGGTGGCAAGTATAGATTACTCCACTACCTACGGCGGTATCAAACGAAAGAACCTGAAGCGTATGGTTACGCTGCAGTCTAACGTGCTTGATGGCTATAACCCTAATGAAGTGGTTCAGCAGATAGAGAGCGCTTTGCAGAATTTCCAGACACCGGAAGGTTACGAGGTGAGAATGGGTGGCCAGCAGGAAGAGCAGCAGGAAACGATGGTGTTCCTGATGCTTGCACTGGTAGCAGCCTTCCTGATCATCTTCCTGATATTGGTTACCCAGTTTAACTCGGTGTCGAAGCCGTTCATTATTTTATCTGAAGTCCTGTTCTCGATCATCGGTGTGCTCCTGGGCTTCTCGATATTTGGAATGGATACTTCTGTAGTAATGACAGGGGTGGGTATAGTGGCCCTTGCCGGTATTGTTGTGAAGAACGGTATCCTGATCGTAGAATTTACGGATAAGCTGCTGGAGGAGGGTATGAGCCTGAAGGAAGCGATTGTAGAGGCCGGTAAAACGCGTCTGAACCCAGTATTGCTGACGGCAACGGCTACAGTGCTTGGTCTTATTCCGCTGGCCATCGGTTTAAACCTTAACTTCTTTACCTTGTTCAAGGAGTTTAAAGCAGGTTTCTTCCTGGGCGGCGACAGTGTTGCTTTCTGGGGACCTCTGGCCTGGACGATCATATTTGGCCTGAGTTTTGCTACCCTGATTACCCTGCTGATCGTGCCGGTAATGTATTTGCTGAATGAGAAGCTTAAAGATAAATTAATCGGAAAGAAGAAGCGTGAAGCAGCAAAACTGCAGGCGCAGGAGCTTCCTGTAAACGGAAAAGTTAGAGAAGAATACACAGTTTAAATTACTATGATTGCTACAAATAACGCTATTGAGAAAGAGGTTATCCGTATCATTAGCAAAACAAAAGAGATAAAAGCGGATCGTCTTCAGGCAAGCAGGTTGCTGCAGGACTTCGGGTTCGATACTGTTGACTTAGTAGATATTATCCTGGAGCTGGAGAAAAACTTTCATATAACCATCCCGGATGAGGTTCCCATAGATACAGTAGGTGATTTTATTGACTTCGTGGCCACGCATAGCATCAGAAAGGCCAGCTAGAAGAGAAAGTAAAGTTGTATAACGTGAAAGCCCCGGAGCATGCTCCGGGGCTTTTTTATGCTTTAGTAGGTATAAGCGAATACTGAGTAAGGCTGTTTTAAGTCTGCAACTTGTGCCCGAGCATAGCAGGCTTCACCTAATAGTTGCTGACCACGTGAAGTACTAAAGTAAATCTAATGCAATAGGTTGAGTAAAGTATTTCTATAGCTTGGTGTTTAAAAAATGGAGATCCGGAAGGCCTTTAATTTTTTGTCCAGGGCTTTGGCATTGCCGCAAACGCTGTCCAGCAGTGCCCAGAAATGCGGGCCATGGTTTTTCTCTACCGTGTGGGCCAGTTCGTGCAGGATCACGTAATCGCAGAGAGCTTCAGGCAGGCGCATCAGGTGCAGGTTCAGGTTGATATTGTTCGTATGAGAACAGCTCCCCCAACGGCTCTTTGCATTCTTGATAAACACGTTCTGATATTCAAATCCAAACTTTTCAGCAAAATAAGCTACACGCTGAGGCAGGTACTGCTTAGCCTCCTTGCGGTATGCATCTTCAATGGACTGACGAATGAACTTCTGTACATCAGTGTCGCGTACCTCCTTAAAGGCAGGATAGAACACATTAATATAACCGTTCTGAATCACACAGCGCATGTTATACTGTGCATGCGTCAGCAGGCGAAGCGTGTGGTGCTTCGTCTTAAATTCAGAAGAACCATCGTACACGGTTAGCTGCTGCTCGTGCTGCTGCATGCGTGCCTGGTGCTCCTTTATCCAGTCTGTTTTGGTATAAATAAGTTGTTCTGCTTTCTCAAAGCTGATATGCGGTGGAACTGCCACCCGTATACCTTTCAAAGGCCTCACGCTAATGCTAAGACGCTTTGCTTTGTCGCTCCGCTCAATCAGAACTTTTCCGATGCCGTCGATGTGGACGTTAACAGAAGTAAGTCGTAAAAATGTTGAAGACATTTTACTTTGGCTAAAAGTTAAAATACAAAATCCTCTGGTCAAATATAAAAAATAATTTCCTTAGAAAACTATAGTAGAGAGGCCTTTTATGTTAATTTATGTAAATTTCAGTATTCGTATTGTACTATATTTTAATCTTTTAAGAGATATAGAAATGGGGTGCTGGAGGTATTGAAAGCTATAATAATACAAAAAAAGAATGCCGGCTAAACTACTTTAGCCGGCATTCTTTACTTAAAATTATTTTTAAAACTTTTACCTGATGTTACCACCGGTAGGCTGGTCATCGTGCGGGTTTTTGTGAGAACGGCTGCTATCAGTGGTCGAAGAACGTAATGTTGGCTCTTTACTGCTTGTAGCGGATCCTTTCGCATCTGTGGAATGGCCCTGAGACGAGTGGTCTTTTTTAGGGCTATCCTGCTTCTGGTTCTTAGGTTCTCCCTTCGTAGGATTAGGGTCGTTACGGTTCTTGTCGCTTACATTACGGTATTGCTCACCGGTATGCTTATCCGGAATTCTACCTGTCTTAAGGTCGCCTTTTGCATCCTGTGCAGTTTTTTCCCAATCTTTCTTATCAGTGTTTTTTCCTTTATTTGTTTCCATAGTTTATCTGTGTTTATCGTTATTTATAATTCTTTTCCAGTTTCTATCTGTACAGTTCCCTCAACCTGGTTGCTGTACTTTGGAGTGCCAAAGGAGGTATCTGCATTATGAGCGCCCTCTGTCTGTGGCTGGTGTTTCTCTGTGTCTTTCTGTTGCATCTCCCACTCCTTAAACTTATCAAGCTCTGACTTGATGCTGGTCATAAACCAGGCCAGTAAGCTGGCATCGTCCAGTAAGCCAATTACCGGAATTACGTCCGGAATCAGGTCGATCGGGGACAGAAAGTAAATGAACACGGCAATTCCACCTACAATAGTAGGGGTAGGGATTCCTTTATACTCTCCGGATGTGGCTGATTTAATCAGACGCGAAAGCAATTGCAGGTTCTCCCACACTTCGCCAGCCAGTGCACCAACGCCTTTTTTAGCCGTTGCCTTCTTAAAAGCGTCATTCAAAAGCTTTGCCACCTTCGACGGATGTTTCAGGTAAGTTTCAGCTTTTTCAAGGATCTTTTTGAAGAAAGGGCTTTGTGCAATATTTTTTCCGTCTGGTCTTTGATTCTCCATGATTGTGTACGTGCTTATACTTATTGTGTTTGGTGTACTGTTTAGCTAACCTGCTCGGGGTATTAATGTTTATACGCTAATTATGATGCAATTTGCTGAAAGTAATGCTAACCTACCTATACTTGATGCCAGTAAAATTGTTATGGTAGTGCACAAACAAAAAGCCCTGCAGCTTTTTTGCTGCAGGGCTTTTTGCTGTATAATTTATGTGCTTAGTTTACACGGCCGCCTGCATAGAAATAGTTACGATAGTAAGGTTCATTAAGAGAGCTCACCATCACACCTCCGTTCGTAGCCGAATGTATAAATTTGTTGTTTTTGAGGTAGATGCCCACATGAAAGATAGGCTGCTTAGGGCCCCTGCGGAAAAAGACAAGATCACCGGTCTGCATTTCATCTTTTTTAATATGTTGTACATCCCGGAACATCGATTTTGAGCTTCGGCTGAGGCGTATCCCATATACTTCGCGGTAAATACTGCTAACAAAGCCTGAGCAGTCGGTGCCTTTCCGCGAGCTTCTGCCATAGCGGTAGGGGGTGCCTATCCAGCGGGTTACCGTCTGGGCTAGCTGCCAGCTTTTGGGTTTGGTGAACCGCATGTTCAGCTTTTGCGAATAAAATTCTTCAGCGGCTGCTGTTGCCTCTTCTACCGGCTCGTAAAATTCCATTGCCCGCACCATGTCTTCGCCAGAGTTAATAGCGTAAGGAGTGATTTTAAAAGTGGTGGAGGCATGAGCAGGAGCTGACGACTTTGCCGGTGTTACTTCGTAAAAGTAAGATAGTGTGAGCGAGAGTATCGCAAGGGCACTAAGTACAATGGCTTTTGTCATAGGGTTTAGCTTGTTATTTGCCGGTAAAGGGCATAAACAGTGTCACCTTTGCTGCCCGGGCAGCGTAAAAAAATTGCACCAAAAGTAAGCAACTGACTAAGCTGTGTTTGGCTTTCCAGTTTTTAAGGCTGGCAAATCTACTTACAAAAGTTCAAATGGCCAAACAACGCCAAAAGCTTACCTGTCTGTAAATGTGGTACATCTGTCCGGTTAAGCATTTGTTTTCCTGGCAAAGCCGCCTGGTCAGTGGTGAACATTAAAAAAAGTACTAGCGGGCTTATGCAGCGATGAAATATAAAATTGTAGAAAAATCTTTATTTGCACGAATTGCACGGCTAGTGTTAAAGAGCAAAAACGTTGCCATGGTACTTGGCAAAACAATTCACCTGAGTGGAGTAGATCGCGGTACTTTTCTGAAAGACGAGGGTTGGGTAGCACATGAATTGTGCCACGTGAAGCAGTTTAAAGAGCACGGCTACTTCCGTTTTCTGTGGCTGTATCTGCGGGAGTCGATGCGGGTAGGTTATTATAATAATAAATATGAGGTTGAAGCCCGGCTGGAGGGCATCAAGCACCGCAGGCACATGAGCCCGGCAAAGCGTGCCGATAGTACTGTTACCCCAACTGGACTGCCTTTTCCTGCTGATGAAAAAGAAGGAGAATGACTCACCAATAATACTGTTGACCGAGACCTGTACAGAATTTTCAAATTAACAATTTAGCCCTTCGCCCGTTATTGTTAAAGCGATTTATTGTTAAACCACAAAACAAACTTAAACATGGCGCATAAACTAGACGGCAAAAAGATTGCCATACTTGTAGAAGAAGGATTTGAACAGGTGGAACTCACAAAGCCATTACAGGCTCTGAAAGACGAAGGTGCAGAGGCGCACATCATTTCACCAAATAAAAACCGAGAGATAAAAGCCTGGAACCACACTGATTGGGGAGATAAATTTGAAGTTGATAAGAAACTGAACGAGGTGAGTGCGGATGATTATAACGGCTTACTGTTACCGGGAGGCGTTATGAACCCGGATCACCTGCGTGCAAATAAAGATGCTGTTGCGTTCGTGAATAAATTCATGGAATCAGGTAAACCGGTTGCAGCTATCTGCCACGGGCCCTGGACGCTGATTGAAACTGGCAAAGTAAAGGGTAAAAAAATGACCAGCTACCATACGTTGCAAACAGACCTGAAAAATGCAGGCGCGGAATGGGTTGATCAGGAAGTAGTCGTCGACAATGGTTTGGTCACCAGCCGAAATCCTGACGATATACCGGCATTCAATAAGAAAATGATCGAAGAGTTTGCCGAGGGCAAGCATAATCGTTAACCCCGGTCTGTAACTCTAAAAAGAAAGCCGCACCAACACCTGGTGCGGCTTTCTTTTTAAAGGCCCGGTACCAGCCGGAAAAGCTGTGGTGCATTATATTCAAGCAACACCGCCAGTACCAGGTCCAGCATAAAAAGAAAAAAGCCCTGCAGCACCACTGCTTTACCCCAGCCTAACAGTTTTTCGTTTCTGACAGAGTTTTTAGAACGTTCTTTCAAGTATACTCCCAGCATCATATAACCCAGGTCCAGGCCCACGTTCAGGTATATGATTGTTTTATACCAGCTATGCAGGCGCAGACTCTCAGGTAGTGCGCGTATCAGTGCGTCGTCAGACAGAATATTATGCAATGCAATGGCTGCAATAAGTAGGTTAACCACGTTCCAGTAAAGGTTCATCTGGTAAAAGTGCTTGCTGGCCCTGGTTGAGTTTGTAAGCCTGAAACTGCCTACAAGTATATTCAGGATAGCCCATCCGCCCAGTAGTAATATACCGGTCCGGAGTATATTTTCCTGGTGTATATTAAAGGTGCTGAGGGCTTCACTTTGTGCTTGTGCAGCACTGCTTAAAAGAATTAGAAAAAGCAGACACGACAGTCTTCTCATATTCTGAATTATTTTGCTGCTGCTACCGTACTGGTGCCTGCAACATAAAAGTTTGTAATAGTTTGAATTAGGAGGTAGAAAGGCTATATATGATAGTTACTAATTAGCCTGCGGCTTTGCCACAATGTCTAAACCTATATTTACTTCGGGGTAAATAGTTTTTTCGCCCAGAGAGTTGTCGGAGCGGTATACCAATCCCCATTGAGTGCGGTCGATGTTGAAATTGGCTTTAGCCTTTATCAAGTTATTATCCATGGTTACCTTGGCCGGAAAGGAGATGCTTTTGGTTTTCCCTTTTAAGGTAAGGTTGCCCGTAACTTTGTGCGTTGGGTTTTTAACACGCAGAGCACTGTCTGGGGTTCTAATGGGTAATTCCTGTGGTTTGTTCTTGGTGCTGTCATAGGGGGCAATGCCAGTCAGTTCAAAGACTGCTGTCGGGTACACATTGGTGTCAAAAAAGTCAGGGGACTTTAAATGGTTGGTTAGTTTTGTGTTGCTGTTTACGTCGATTGTCTTGTCACTGGATTGCATATGCGTCATGTCTATAACAATGGTGCCTCCCGATATTAAGCCATTTGTCATTTGCAGCTCACCTTCCTTTATTTTGAAGTATCCGTTGTGCCTGCCGGTCATCTTAGAGCCGATCCAGGTAATCTCACTTTTTGTGGTATCTATTACAAAAGTATGGGAGGGTGTCGCCGTAATTTTTTTAACAATAGCATCTCCTACCGCTGCATTATCTGTTTTCACAGTCGTGTCGCAGGAGCTTAATACTATAAGGCAGGCAAATAGGGATAAGGTGAAGTAGTGCGCTATATGCAAATTCAGTTTGCTCATGTAAAAAGACTTAAGTTGAAGTGTAGCAGCGGATTACAGGTCTATTTGAATACGTTTTTTTAGTTAAAATGATATGACCGGCCTACCTTATGTGTTACCTTTGTAAGTAGGTATCGCTTCCACGCTTTGTTTATCTTTTGATTAACGTCAGAAACCTATGGCTAAGTATGCCTGTAGTACTTTTGGGTGTATATCCAGGTCTGCCCTTTGACCGGTATTATCAACTTTCAGCAGCTTTTCAAAACTTAAGCTGTAGCGTGCACCTGCTATAAAACGATAAACACGTACCTCAAGCCCGGCAGCTGCACCATAGTCAAAGGTGTTGTAATCTTTCAGGGCAACTTCGGTACCTTCTTCTTGTGCTGATACCATAACGTTGACCTGGGGGCCTAAATGCACACTCACATTTTTGGTAAGATTCAGGACCGCAAGTATGGGCACCTCCAGGTAATCGAACCTGAAAACGGAGTCCGCATGTTCATAACCCTTTCGGGAGTAAAGTATTTCCGGGCGTACGGCCAAATAGTTATTCAATCCGATCTGCGCAAATACTCCTGCATGAAAGCTGGTGTGGTTACTTGTCTCCCCCAGTATTGTTTTGTCGTTGCCGTAAATGTCAGAGAAATTTAATCCTGCTTTTACCCCAAGCCAGGAGTTAAGCATGCCTGCCTCCACTTGGGCTGTTGAATCGACCTCCTGTGCATGTACCGCTATTGAGCAGAGCAGCAGCAGGAGAATTATAGATATTTTTTTCATAGTTAATGGTTTGTGTCGCCGTCCGCGCCAGCTTATACCTTTTGCTTCTGTACGTTGTATGATGCTTTATACTTAGTAGGCTTGATGTAAAGTTACGTTGGTTACTTTGGGGGAGTATGCAGTGTGCACTGTGCTGTGCAATAAGGGTATACATGGTAATGGATATGTGTACTTTCGCTGAAGCCTTTACTCAAATTGGATTGGTAAATAAATTAGCAGGGATTGCTAACATAATTTGATTATTTGGCAGGGTAATATGAAAATATTAATAAAATTGAGTTTTTATAACATAAACTTAACATAGAGTAGTGGATAACTATGGGTAATCAACATGGTTATCCACATTTATCCACATCCGGAAACGTTATTATTGAGGTGCTGTGATGCCTGGGTATGAACTTATCCACCAGGGCCTGATACCCTGCTAAATTCTTTAGCTTTTGCACTGTTTCCTGACGCAGGTTTATTTCTACATTTTTGTGAAAGGGCAAGCAAACTTGTAACAGCTGTTTCTTGTTAGCTTTGTGCTATGCTTAAAATTGCCTGGTCCGAAATATTTTCTCACAGCCTGCCGGAGGGCCATCGTTTTCCGATGGCAAAGTATGACCTGCTTCCCGAACAACTCTTATATGAAGGCACTATAACAGCTGATAACTTATTTGTGCCGGAACCGCTACAGGAAAAATTTATACTTGATACCCATTGTGCTGACTATTGGCATCGGTTAAAAATGTTACAACTGACGCCATCTGAGATTCGCAAAACAGGCTTTCCATTATCTGAAGAGTTGGTAAACAGGGAGGTGGTTATAATGGACGGTACTTTACAGGCAGCCTTGTTTGCCTTGCAGTACGGCGTGGGTATGAACATAGCAGGCGGCACACATCATGCATTTACAGACAAAGGTGAAGGCTTCTGCCTGCTAAACGACATTGCCATTGCCGCAAATTACCTGCTCAACTATGAAAGTATAAACAAAGTGTTGGTCGTGGATCTGGATGTGCATCAGGGCAACGGCACTGCGCAAATATTTAAAGAAGAGCCACGTGTATTTACCTTCAGCATGCACGGCGGCCATAACTATCCTTTCCATAAAGAGAGATCCGATCTGGATGTGCCTTTGGACGAAGGCACTGACGATAAAACATACCTACAGCTTCTGAGGTACCACCTGCCGCGGCTGCTAGACCAGCACGAGCCGGAGTTTGTATTTTTTCAGTCGGGGGTGGATGTGCTGGCAACCGATAAGCTAGGCAAGCTGGGCATGAGCATAGCAGGCTGCAAAGAACGGGACCGTACTGTGTTGGAGCTTTGCCACCGGCACCACCTTCCTGTTGCCATAAGTATGGGAGGCGGCTACTCAAAACAAATTGCCCATATTGTAGAGGCGCATGCCAATACTTTTCGGCTAGCCCAGCAGCTGTGGTTTTAAGCGTTTTTGCGGAAAAAATCGTGTACGCTGAGAGGTAGTATTATAGTTTATTCCCTGGTTTTAAGTTTATCAGAATCGTCTTTGCGTCCAGGAATAATGCTGCGCAGGATGATGTAGATAACCGGGGCAAGGGCTAAAACCAGAATAATGTACAGCACGATCTTGAGCGCCTCCAGGAAAAAGGAGATGGCCACAGCCGAAATAGCGACTGAAAGTATAAATAGAAGCCAAAACCTGATATTATCTTTTTTCATATCCTTCTATACCCCAAAAATCAATTTTAGTTAAAGTTTGCTGTGCCCTACTATTCAAGTCACTTGATGTTACTGCGACATATTTTTGCCGAACACCAGCTGCCACCTGAATGCCCACATCCATTTTAGGGAGTAGTTCTGAATACCTGCCTGTGCCAGAAGTTGTTCTAATTCAACCCGCTTAAATGCTCGCCATACTGAAAGTGGGGCATCATTCTTTACGAGTCTTGAACTTGAGAAGAGAGCCGTAATATATTTGATGGAATAATATGCCAGCCAGTGCCGGTGCAGGTCGTTGATGATAATTGCCGTATGTGCTTGCCTATACAATTGCCGGAACATGCTTACTAACTGTGCATCGGTAAAGTGATGGCAAAAGAGGCTGCACACCACCACATCGTACTGCTTCGCGGCAAATGCCTCTGAAAATACATCAAACTGGCTTACGCTAATTTCTGGGTAAGCAGCGCAACGCTTACGGGCAAACTGTACCATAAAATCGTTGGCATCGATACCTTCCAGCTCTACCTTCACGTTTTTACGCCTGGCCCATTTGGTTATACTTTTAAGCGTGTCGCCGCCGCCACAACCGATATCGGCAATACGTAAGGTATGGTTTTGGGGCACATCTAACTTATCCAGCGCATCCAGTACTACGTTATACCCCCCAAGCCAGTGGTTTATAACCTCCAGCTCTTCCAGGTTCTTACGCAACTCTTCGCCTGACATTGTCAGGTCGTCCATCAGTTCGGGCTCGTTAGACCGTAGCTTTAGCATAATGCACTTTTAGCAGCATTGATTCAAGGGTTAGGCCGGGGCCGAAGGCAAAACTTAATACAGGCTCATCCTGCTCCTTTAGTGTGAGCGTATCCATCAATTCTTTTAAGACAAACAGCACCGTGGCCGATGACATATTCCCGAACTCGCGGAGCACCTGGTAAGCAAAACGGTTATCGTCGCGGGTCATGCCCAGTTCCTGTTCGATCACTTCCAGTATGCGCCTGCCTCCGGGGTGTATGGCAAACAGGTTGATCTCAGATATCTTGGTTTTAAGACCTTGTAGCAGCCTTTCGGTGAGCTCTTTTATTCCTTTCTTGATCAGGTCGGGCACGTAAGAGGAGAGGGTCATCTCGAACCCCGTATCGCCAATGTGCCAGGCCATGTCACGTTTGCCTGCCGGCGCCAGGTCGCAGTGGAAGGACTGCAGTTCCAGGCTTACTTCCTGGCAGGGTTTCCCCTGCATCAGCACGGCTGCAGCCCCATCACCAAACAGGGCATTAGAAACTAAGTGATCCTGCTCGGCATGTTTCTGAAAATGAATAGTGCATATTTCTGTGCACACCAGCATTACCTTTGCTTCTGGAGTGGCCTTACAAATAGCATCGGCTAATTTAATGGCATTGAAAGCGGCATAGCAACCCATAAAATTAACTGCCGTGCGCTGCACACACGATGACAGATTCAACCGCTCCACCAGCTCAATATCGAGGCCGGGAGCATACATGCCGGTACAACTAACAGTAATCAGGTGCGTGAGGTCTTCTAAAGGAACAGAAGAGCTTTTGAGGCAGTTTCTAACGGCATCTTCGGAGAGATCAACGGCATGTTTCCTGTAGAGCTCCATTCGTTGCTGCACCGTAGGGAATGGCTCCAGCGTAGGCGTATTGGGGTAAAATGTAAATTCTCCATTCTGCCTGGTATAGTCCTGCAGCACACTATAGCGGTTCCCGATGCCTGACACCCTGTAAAGAGCTTTCAATTTGCGAGTGTCCTGTTCATCAAATTGCAGCGCATTAGCCATGAAATCAGCTATCTGCATCTGTGGTATCTTAAAGGGTGGGTTCGCTGTGCCAATGGCGCAAATGTAGCTTTTCATGTTTGGGTCCGTTTATCGTTACCTGTTCCATATGCCCCTTGTCAGGCTCACTAAGAACAGAGGAGAGGCAGGAAGGTTATGGTAATCTATGTGCCGCACAAAGGGCAACTAGTTTGGCATAAGTACGGAAGCCATCTTATAATAGATATACACTCAAACTAAAAGCGCTTTAAAACGGGCTACCATGTGTCTGCCGCATGATGAGCCGTACAGCCGGAGGTAAAAAACGAAGTGTGTTAACAGCCAGTTCAGATAAAAGGGGGGCACCAAATAAATGCTGTACCAGGCGCCCTGTCTGCAGGCGGGACTTAAACTTTTTCTTCCAGGCAGAGCGATAGCCCAGCTCCATTGAAGCGCGGTTGCGCCCGTTCTCAAAGTATTTTACAACCTGGTCGCTGGCTATTTTACCAGCATGAATGGCCATTGCCATGCCATTGCCACACAAAGGAGTGATCATGCCCGCTGCATCACCGCACATCAGCATATGATCCTCGATGCAGGTCTTGGTGGCAAATGATATCTCATTGATCACTTCGGGTTGCGGATATAAAAATTCAGCCTCCTCAAAAATATGCCTGAGGTGCGGGTTCCGGGAAAGTATAACCTGTTCCATTTTGGGGATGCTGCCGTGTTGCCGCAGGTTTTGCCGGGTGGTAAGGTAACAGAAGCAGTAGCGCCCATTCTCCACGGCTGAAATACCCGCGTAACCATCCTTAAAGTTGTGCAGGGCAATCAGGTTAGCGGGCTGATGCTTGTAGTGGAGGTGGTATTTGACACCGATATAGGGTGAGCGTGATTTAAAAAAGGGCCTGTTCAACTGGCGGTCCAGGGCGCTGCGCTTGCCGTACGCCCCCAGCACAATGCGGGCCTGTATCCGCTCGTTGCCAGTAAGCTCTATTGTAAAGGAATCATTAGCAAAATGCACCTCCTGCACCGTTGTCTGTAACCTGAACTTAACGCCCTGTTGTGCCGCCAACTTGTACAGATAGTTGTCAAGGGTATAGCGGCTAAGGCCAAAGCCACCCAGGTCCAATTTTGTTTCCAGTACTGTACCTTTTGGTGATGACAATAGGAAACGGGAGATGCTGGCTGGTTCAAGGGCGTTGATATCAGCGCCCAGCCAACGGAGATATGGCAACACTTCGTTAGAAATATATTCACCACACACTCTATGGAAAGGGTAGTTCTTTTTCTCGATCACTGTCACGGCAATGCCTGCACGTACCAGGTTAAGGGCACTTGTAAGACCTGCCAGGCCGCCTCCAATGATAACTACATCTTCCAATTACGAATTAATACTTACGTGTATGCTTATAGTACAATAAAACCTGCAAAAAAGTGGTGAACACCCCTCTTTTATTATGTATAATACAAGAACAATTTATAGTTACAGCCGTTCTTAATAATTGGTACATCTTTTGTACCTTTGAATCAAAAGATCAGGACGTTACGATATTATATATATATGAAAAAAATTATACTTACGCTATTATCTTGTATTACAGTGCTCTTCTCCCAGGCACAGGCCAGGACTCCCGTTGCGGCCCATGTTAGCCAGGATGAAAAACTGCAGGTACAGGAACAAGGGAACGAGGAGATCGCTATTTATCCGAACCCTAGTAATGGCGTGTTTACAATTTCTGTTGCGAACCTGGATGCCAAGAAGGCAGAGTTACGCATCATAAACGTTATCGGTAACGAGATTTACCACGAAACGTTGACCCGAACCGAGGGCCAGTTCTCTAAAACCATTGACCTGAGCGGAAAAGCGAAAGGCCTGTATTATATAAAACTGGAGACTGACAGTTATAGCTCCGTAAGGAGAGTAGTGATCAAGTAAAAGTTAAAGTACATTATAAAATCAACAGGCGGCAGTTCTCTAAAGGGCTGCCGCCTGTTTTTTTTAGCAATTCTTAACATTGCCTTTATTTGCTTAAGGGGTGCACTAAAGCTGTAAGTATTATCTTTGCATTCTTTCAAAAAAACAGCCATGCTTAAAACATACCGTTCTATAAAGTTACTTTTAGGCCTGCTGCTGGTGCTTAATGCCTGCCAGCAACCTGCCACTGTTTCAACTTCTAACGCTCAGGAACCGATCACAAAACTGGCATTCGGGTCATGTAACAGGCAGGACCTGCCGCAGCCGCTTTGGTCTGTTATCAACAACAATGATCCGGATGTGTGGGTCTGGCTAGGCGATAACATTTACGGAGACTCTGATACCATGGCAGTTTTACAACGAAAGTACAACATGGTACTTCAGGAGCCGGGTTATAAGGAATTACAGGCAGACACTAAAATTATAGGCGTTTGGGATGACCATGACTATGGTAAGAACGACGCTGGCAAGGAGTTTAAAATGAAAGAGGAGAGCGAGAAGCTTTTCTGGGACTTTATCGGGGAACCAGCCAACAGCCCACGCCGGCAGCAGGAGGGCGTTTACAGTGCCCATACTTACGGCCCGGAAGGGAAACAGGTAAAAGTTATCTTGCTGGACAGCCGCTATAACCGCGATTCACTGGAGCGCATCAATGGCGTTTACCAGGTAAATGCGACAGGTGATATGCTGGGAGAGGAACAGTGGCAATGGCTGGAGAAGCAGTTGCGCGAGAGTAAGGCAGCAATCAATATTATTGGTAACGGGATACAGGTGCTGCCTGAAGAGCAGGTGTATGAGAAGTGGGGCAATTTTCCTAAGTCCAGGGAGCGCCTCTTAAAGCTGATTGCAGATTCCGGGGCTAAAGGTGTGATGCTGTTAAGCGGAGACCGGCACATTGCTGAGATATCTAAAACAAACCTGCCTGGCATGAGCTACCCCCTATACGAGATCACCAGCAGTGGTTTAACACATGTGTACAGAGGCGACAGTATAGAACCAAATAAATACAGAGTAGGTAATCTGGTGAAGCAGCTGAATTTTGGCTTACTCTATTTTAACTGGGGAAAAGAAAATACACAAGTCAGAATGGTAATAAAAGGCGAGGGTGATAAAACGTTGCTTGAAAAGACCGTAACATATTAATACATAGCTAACACCATAAAAAAAGCGACCATGCCTGAGTATGGTCGCTTTTTTTATGGCTTCATTAAACTTTTACTCTTAAGTACTGTCAAAAGATCAAAATCCTAATCAGAGAGAATATGAGAAAGAACAGTATCCTTAAAAGTTTCTTAATACTTGGCATCGGCATGATAACATCGGTTGGAGCCGTGGCACAAAACGGGCAGCAGGGGCAGATGAATCAACAGGAACGTGCAGAGCGCCAGACGGAACAACTGAAAAAGCGCCTGGCTTTAACAGACGAACAGGTGGTAAAGCTGGAGGAGATAAACAAAAATACGGCAGAAACGCTCATGAGCCTGCGCAATGATCAGAGTCTGGATCGGCAATCTAAAATGGATAGGGTGAAAACTATTCGGGATGAGCGTGAAGCAGCAATAGTGGCCTTGCTGACCGATGAGCAGAAACAGCAGTATGAGGTAATGCAGCAGAACAGGCAGGAGAAACAGGTCCAGCGCAAAGGTGGCAGACGAGGATCTAAATAAGTTTTAAATACCTTTTCACAATTGTTTGTTGATTTCGGAAACCTGTCAGGCGCAAGTTTGGTGGGTTTTCTTTTTAGCTTTTGGGCGTCAAAAAAACGTTATTGATTTTCGGGGAGTATGGTTTTAGGAACATATCCCGTCATAGACACAGTGTCTCTTCTGATCCTGGCCTTCACAAAGATGTTATGAGAAGTATCCAGCACCTGTATCTGCTGTGAGGTATCGAAACTGGCAATAGACTTGCTCTCAAAAGAAGGGCTAACGTAAAGTGCGCCACTTACCAAAGGCTTTGTAACAAGGAGTACATCGGCAGGTAAGGATACCTGCTCGCCGGTTTCGCTGGCTACAGTATGTTCTGAAGAATCCTGCTGTATTGTCTCTTGGTTTCTGTCGGTGCACGAAGCGATACCAAGAACAACGGTAAGCAGTACTATCAATACAGTATGCCTCATATGGTAGTACATATACATATTGTAGTATGTATATGCTTATAGGTTGAAAATGTTGCGTTTACCGGAATAAGTTTCTGGCTATGCTGCTAAATTTGTAGTCTTTGTGGCCCCGAGCAGAATCGAACTGCTATCTAAAGTTTAGGAAACTCCTATTCTATCCATTGAACTACAGGGCCGCTTTAAAAAGTAAGCAGGACAAATTTAAACCAAATATAATATTGTGCAAAGGTAAAAGATATCTATAAAGCGCTTTGTGATGGCCCGTAGTATAAAACAGCTATGGCAAAGGCAAATACGGTAAGCACAAGCCCCACCATAAATATAGTATATGAAATGCGCAGGATCTTATACTTCCTCCGTAGCACTTCTCCTAAATAGTAAATGTCGGTGATCATGTTGTTATACAAAGACTTTTTGTCGCGCATGATCTCGTGCATACCATGTTGGAATTCATCGAGGTGCAGGTTAGTGAAGTTTCCGAAAAACAGCAGGTTCACTTTGCGGCTGTTGATCCTGTTCTTGTTAAAAGAGAAACTGGTAATTTCAGGCTGTGCAGATATAATAGCGAAAACGATAGACCCCAGTGTAGTAAGCAACAGCATACCTATAGGAATAATAAGGGTACGATGCTGTACAAACTCAGTACCGGTGGTAGATGATTTAGCACTCAGGTAAGTGATCACAACCGACAGGATGATGGCATTTATACTGATCATCATGTTCGCTTTGTTATCTGCCATACCACTCAGGTCAAGGTGCGTACGGTAGGTGTTGCGGAACATTGTTTCGATACCTCGCTTTGGCTGTGCCAGTGTTTCGCGGTGCTTCTTATCAGATTTTTTCTTCTTCTTTACTTCCTTGTTCAGCCTTTTGCGTTGCTCCTGTATATTTAAACCTAACTGGCCGGCAAACTTGCGTTGGGCCTGGTTTGTATTAAAGGTAGTAGATAACAGGAAGTCTATCTGGAACTGGGCCCACTCGCGGTCTGTGAAAAACTTATCCTGGAATATCTCCCACTCTACGCGCAGCAGTTCTGCCGTAGCAAAAAAAGTTTCTTTGCCAATGTTAGACATATCGGCATCCACCATCAGTTCCTGCAACAAACCCTCCGGCTCTTTGTCGTGCCTGGTTGCGCTGATGATATCATTTATTCGCTGAATACGCTCTTCCGGGTACTGCTTTTCCTTAAGCCATTCCGTTGCCAGGGACATACTTTCTTCCTCATGGCCTTTATAAGCGTTAACATACCCAGTGTCATGAAACCAAGCCGCCAAAGTCAGATCCTGCTGCTCATCTTCTGGCAAATTGCTCAGCTTACCTAACTCTTCAGCTTCGGAAACAGTCTCAAAAGTGTGTTTATAGTTATGGTATACAAGCTTCTTGGAGAGTCTTTCCTTAAAGAGTTTAAAAACATACTCACTGGCCTCTGTTACAATATTTGTATCTTTCATAGTAGTCATGCCTCTGCACTGGGGAAGGGTGATTCCAACACAGTAATGTATAGGGTACAACATGTACCTACAGCTTTTGCGGTTACGTTGAAAATAGCTTTTTGTTAGTAGAATTCATTGTACCGCTAATCCGTGAATCACCTTTCCCGGTAAACAACCTAAATTAATTTCATCTCGTTTATGAATTCCAATCCTGTCGCAGCCCTGCCTTAGCATCCAGAATTACAGCCATTAAACTTTATGCTGCCAAGAGACCGGAGGCTGACGAGGCACAGCTGGATTCGGGTAAGCCATGACCTGTCAGGGCTGCTAAGCGTATGAGAGAATTATGATCAAAAGACTACTGAAAAGGCAACTGCTGCGCATCCCATTTACCTGGCAGGTGCTACTGGTTTTTATAGTAACGGGCTGTGTAACCACAGAGCCATACTTTAGTAAACGTGCCGCTGACTGGGAGCAGAAAGCTCCTGATCCGGCGAGCAAGGTACTATACACGGTATTCCTGATCGGGGATGTGGGAGCGCCGGACCTGGATGGGGAACCATCTATGATTTTGATGCGAAAGCAGATGGAAGAGGCAGGCATGGAAAGCGCTACGATCTTCTTGGGCGATAACGTTTACTACAATGGTCTTCCTCCTGCCGGAAGGTATGACCGCGAAATATCTGAGAAACGACTGAATGCGCAGTTGGATATCTTAAAAGGATACCCCGGCGAGAAATACATGATACCTGGTAACCATGACTGGAACCACAGCGGACGCGGTGGTATTGATGCGGTATTACGGGAGCAGAGGTATGTGAACGAGTACCTCACCGACGAGAATATAGTAGTAGGAGGTGACTTTTATGTGCCCGGCGATGGTTGCCCGGGCCCCTATGAAGTAAAGATCAGTGACGACCTGGTACTGATCGCTATAGATTCCGAATGGTGGCTGCACCCTTTCGACAGGCCTTATGGAGATAACAGCAGCTGTGGCTCCGCAACTGAGGTGGATGTTTTAATAGAGCTGGAAGACATTATTGAGAAAAACAGTGGCAGCGATATTTTAGTAGTTGGCCACCACCCTTTGCTTACAAGAGGTAACCATGGCGGATTTTTTACCCTGCGCGATCACCTTTTCCCATTTACGATGCTCCGCGACTGGATCTATTTTCCTTTACCGGGCATTGGCTCCATTTACCCGTTTGCCAGGAAGTATGGCGGCATTTTGCAGGACATACCACACCCGCGCTATCAGGCATACATCGAAGGCCTGACGAATATATTCAGCAAGTATGATAATGTGGTGTACGCTGCAGGGCACGAGCATGGGCTGCAGTATTTTAAGTATAACGACATCCCCCTTATTGTGAGTGGATCAGGTTGTAAAACGCAATACCTGAAGAACGGAGGCGACTACACAAATTACTTACAGTCAATAAAAGGATTTGCTAAGTTACTTTACTACGAAAATGGCGAGGTATGGACAGAGTTCTGGGTACCCGAAGGAGACGGCTCTACTGGTAAAATCGCTTATAAAACCCAGGTTTACAAGAAAAAGCCACGTAAAGAGGCGCCGCCTATAGTAGATAATACCAACTACGCCGACAGCTCTATAATGATTGCAGCTAACCCGGATTACGAGGCATCTGGTTTGCGTAAGACTTTGCTTGGAGACCATTATCGCGCTGAATGGCGCACGCCGGTAAAGGTGCCCCTGCTTGATCTCAAGAATGAGTTAGGTGGGTTAAGGCCTTACATGAAAGGCGGCGGGAAACAGACCGCTACGCTAAAAGTACGTAACCCGGATGCAAAAGAGTATGTGCTCCGTACAGTAGACAAGGACCCTACCCAGGCGTTGCCGGTATACCTGCGGGAGACCATCGCAAAGGATCTCATACAGGATCAGATCTCAGCACAACATCCTTTTGGAGCGCTTATCATTCCCAAACTGGCGGATGCAGCAGGAGTGTACCACACCAATCCGAAGCTGGTTTACATCCCTAACACGCCTTACCTGCGGCAGTATGAGGACGAGTTTGGAAACACACTGGCTTTTTTAGAAGAGGATGCGGACGAGAACCATGAGGAAATAGCCAGCCTTGGCTTTGCAAAAAACCTGGTAGGCACTGATAAGGTGCTGGAAGAACTGGAGCAGGACAATGATAATGAGGTAGATCAGCAGGAGTATGTGCGTGCGCGCCTGTTTGATATGCTGATCGGAGACTGGGACAGGCATGAAGGGCAGTGGCGCTGGGTAGAGGAGAAGAAAAAGAACGATAAGGGCAAGCTGTATACTCCCGTTCCCGAAGACAGGGATCAGGCCTTCTTTAAGATTGATGGCATTTTACCCTGGCTTGTTACACGCAAGTGGGGAGTAAGAAAAGTGCAGAACTTTGCATACGAGTACCGCGATATTGTGGGCCTTAACCTGAATGGCCTTACCCTGGATCGTACGCTCTCCTCAAGAGTTACCCGTGAGGACTGGATGCGAATTGCAGAGGATATAAAAGCAAGTATGACGGATGAGGTGATACGTGAAGCGGTGAATACCTGGCCAGAGAGCATCCGTGCTATTTCCGGAGACGAGATCATTGCCAAACTGCAGTCCAGGAGAGACAAACTGCCACAGGCCGCCAAAGAGTACTACGACTTTTTAGTACAGTATGTGGATATCTCTGGTAGTGACAAACATGAGCGGTTTGAGATAAACCGTAAGAATAACGACGAGTTAGAAGTAACAGTCTTTAAGATATCAAAAGAAGGGGAAATACTAGAGAAGATATTTAGCCGCACCTTTTATACTGATGAAACTAAGGAAGTGCGCATTTATGGAATGGATGGGCAGGATGAGTTCATCGTTACGGGTGATGTGGATGAGAGCGTTGTTGTACGCATAATCGCAGGTGGCGACAGCGATATAATTGTCGATTCGTCGCATGTGAGCGGCCTTAAGAAGCATACCATTGTGTATGACACTGAAGAAGGAAATGAGTTTAACTTCAGCTCCGAAACAAAGGATAAAACAGAGCCCTATCCGGAGGTTAACTTATACGATCGGGCGAACTATAAAATTCCCTACCTGGGGCCAAGGCTGTCAGCTGAGTATAACGTAGATGATGGCCTGTACCTGGGAGCAGGTCTGCTGCTTCGTACACACAAGTTCCGTAAAAAGCCCTATGCTGCTGAGCACCTGCTGGAAGCAAATTATGCCTTTTTAACTAATTCGTTTAACGTGCGCTATACCGGCGATGTGCGGCAGGTGTTTGAAACGTGGCACCTGGCAATGAATGCAGCCTTGCAGGGGCCGCAGTATCAGCGGAACTTCTATGGCCTGGGCAATGAAACAAAACAAGCAGCTGATCTGGATGATAGTTTTTACAGGGTAAGGTATGAGCGGGTGTCACTTAATGCATCCCTTTATAAAGATATCAGCTCTCTTGTAAAAATCGGAATTGGACCTACGTATGACCGCTTCCGGATAGATATGCCTTCTGATGATACTTATTTGCTTGAGCAGGCGAGGGAGGGTGGTCTGCGAGAGGGTACCTACAATCCTGCAACAGGAGAGTTTGAAGTACAGCATTATGCTGGCGCCGCAGCTTATGCTAACCTGATCGTGCTGGGAGGTGGCAGCACCGTTTCTAATCCTGATATCGGGATGCGCTGGTATAACCGCCTCAGTTATAATCATCAGTTGGGGGGAGAGCAGTTAAGCTATACGCATGTGAGTTCAGAATTCAGTTTCTATGTCAGCCCCAACTTTCCGTTTCAATTAACGTGGGCAGGTAGAATAGGAGGGGCTTATAATTTCGGCGACTATCGCTTTTACCAGGCAAATACTCTTGGAGGTACGGATAACCTGCGTGGTTACCGCCGCACCCGCTATGCCGGTACAGGTAGCATTTATGCCAACGGAGAAGCCCGGGTAGAGCTTTTTGACTTTAACATGTACCTGGCCCCAGGCAAATTCGGGGTATTAGGATTGTTAGATATCGGGCGCATTTACTACGAAGAAGACCCAAAACAAGCTTTCTTTCGTAGTCTACATACTGGCTATGGAGGCGGCATCTGGGTCGATGCCTTAAATAATTCCATTGTTTCTCTGACCTATGCTGTTGGCGAAACGGATAAGCTATGGATGCTTAAGTTTGGATTCTTCTTTTAACGCCGGTAAGAACTATAAATTGAATGAGCACTAAACCTACTCTGCAGGCAAAGGCCTGGAGGACAGAAAACTATGAGAAAACTAACTTTACTACTTGTATTCTGCATTTTTATTTATGAGCAGCACGCACAGGCACAGTCGCCGGAAGTGGAAACATTAGAAGAGTATGCCACACCCAATGTAAGGGGCATGGGCAAGAGCAGAGGTGTGATAGTCGGTTATGAACGCTTGCCAAATTTTGATATTGATTCAGAATCAGATGACCCGAAAATAGGAAACGGGAGTGGCCGCGTGCACCGGCATAATAAGTTCTATGTAAGGGCCTTTGCACCTGCCGTAAACAAACCACAGACAAAAGTAATAGTAGGCATAGACTACAAACTGGAGGAATTTAACTTCTCCGAAATATCACCTTCCTCCTATAGCCTGTACCGTTACCTGGAAGATAAAGACCTGAAAAGCCTTGGCTTACAAGTGGCGTACCTCCACTCCATGGATAACAGGAGATTCTACCTATTCCGAATAAAAGGGGAGCTAAACGGTGATTATACCCGCGACAATATCAGCATACCAGACTACCTGAAAGTTACCCTGGACCTTGCTTATGGCTGGAAGCGTACACCAGATTACGCGCTGGGCATAGGCCTTCAGCTTGGGTATGCGTATGGACGGCAAAGCATTTACCCGGGCATACTTTTCAATAAAACATTTAATGATAAATGGGGTGTGGAGTCCATCTTTCCTGCCAATGCCAGAGTACGTTATAATTTTGACGAAAAGACGCTGCTATATGGAGGATATCGACTGGAGGGGGCCAGCTATGATATATTCGCAAATAGCACCGCTTTACAAGAGTTTGGTGAAATTGAGTTTAGGCGCACCGACATCAAAGGCCTGTTAAGGCTGGAGCGGGAGATATACGACTTTATTTGGTTTGGAGTAGAAGGCGGCTTCCGGCAGTACTACAGGCACAGGATATTTGATGAAGTGGGCTCCCGGGATCCGTTGATAACGAATGATCTGGCTGGTGCAGGTTATGTAAACGTAGAGATCTTCCTGGTGCCTCCGCGCCGGTTTACTGAAAAAGGCAGAAAAAATAACTAGCAAAAAAAATATTAAAAGAGGCCAGCTAATTTTAGCTGGCCTCTTTTAATATCAATACTTCGTGGAGCAAGCCGGATCTGTGTCTGCGGGCACCAAACTGCGCAGGTACTCATATGCGGCGTACTGTGCCCGCACATGTGTAGGTTTTGCCGGCTCTATGTAACTGTTATCTACGTTTCTGGCTTTGGTATCGTCCTGCATCTGCAGGTCCAGTATAGTTCTGAGTTCTTTTATCAATTCTGGTTGCAGCAACGGGAATGCTACCTCCACGCGCCGGTTCAGGTTGCGTGTCATCCAATCGGCGGAGGCAACATAATACTGCTCATCTCCATTGTTATGGAAAACATATACGCGCGCGTGCTCCAGGTAACGGTCAACTATGCTGCGCACGATGATGTTCTCGCTTATGCCTTCTACCCCGGGGGTCAGGCAACATATTCCCCGAACCAGCAGATCAACCTTTACGCCTGCCTGGCTGGCTGTGTACAGCTTCTTGATCATACTTTCATCCTGCAGCGCGTTCATTTTCAGGATCATTCTGGCTGGCAGTCCTTTCTTGGCATTCTTAATTTCCCTGTCAATCATCTTCATAAAACGCTGCCGCATATTGATCGGGGCAACCAGCAGATGATCGAATTTTTTGTCAGGCTGCCTGTCAATGAAAAACTCAAACACCTGCTCCATGTCTTTAGTAAGGCGTGGGTCTGAGGTAAACAAGGCGTGATCGGCGTAAATTTTAGAGGTATCTTCGTTGTAGTTACCAGTGCTCAGATACGCGTAATTCACTAGTTTTCCGTTCTCGTTGCGGGTTATCAAACCTAGTTTGGAATGTACTTTCAGGTCTGGCAATCCAAAAATTACATTGGCACCTGCTTTTTGTAACTTGCCTGCCCAGAAAATATTAGATTCCTCATCGAAACGTGCTTTCAGTTCAACCACCACAGTTACCAGCTTACCGTTTTTAGCGGCCTTTACCAATGCCTTGGCAATGGCCGACTTGGTGGCAACCCTGTATAAAGTGGCACTCATGGCGGTAACCTTTGGGTCATCGGCAGCCTCGTTAAACAGGCGCAACACGTAATCGAACGACTGGTAAGGATAGTGCACCAGGTAATCTTTCTTCTTCATGGCAGCCAGTATACTTTTCTCCTTCTCCAGCTCAGGGTGAATAAGGGTTGGCTGCGGCGTATACTTCAGGTCGGGCAGGTTAAAGTCCGGAAACTGGAAAAAGTCCCTGAAGTTATGGTATTTGCTTCCTTCTACTAATTCTTCTTC
Organism: Pontibacter sp. MBLB2868; assembly: GCF_051904785.1. Classification (NCBI taxonomy): domain Bacteria; kingdom Pseudomonadati; phylum Bacteroidota; class Cytophagia; order Cytophagales; family Hymenobacteraceae; genus Pontibacter; species Pontibacter sp. MBLB2868. The sequence continues at coordinate 4,333,350 of NZ_CP196710.1, forward strand.
AGTTATGGCTGTATGTGCCATCATGCGGTCCAGGAGCTCTTGTGGCGTCTCCGGGTCATACAGGAGGCGTGCGGGGTAGCCCGTTTCCCGCTTCTTCAGGCTCTTGCGTATTTTGGCCATCAGGTTGCCCGAGACTTCTTCTTCTATATCCAGTTCCGCATCCCTTGATACTTTAACCGCATGGGCATGGAAAGTAGCGTAGTCCGGAAACATGATAGGAAGACAAAAGCGTATCACATCGTCAATAAACATTACATACCGATGCCCTTTTACAGTTGGGAGTTTCACAAAGCGGCTGCCATGCTTTTTTGTTGGGATCTCCAGCATAGCGAAACGTTGTGGCTTTACGCTTTCTTTGTTCGGGTTGAGCATCTGGATGCCCAGGTACACGGTCTGGTCTTTCAGGAAAAGGTGCAGTTCGGTATCATCCAGGATAATGGGCAGCAATAGTGGAGCTACTGTTTCTCTGAAATAATTCATTACCCAGGTCTGCTGCGACTTATTTAAGTCGTTTTCAGTAAGCATGTGGATGTCGTGCTCACGCAGGTCGGCCAGTATGTTTTCCCGGAAAACCTTGCCGAACTCCTCCTGCTGGCGGCGGACTTCCTTTATCACCTGCAATAAGGTCTCGGTTGGTTCCTCGTCCAGTTTCTGGCGTGTCTTTTTCTTTAGCTTGATAAGGCGCTTCAGGGTAGCCACCCGTACTTTAAAATACTCATCAAGGTTAGACGAGAAGATCGCCATAAACTTTATGCGCTCCAGCAGAGGCACGCGTTTATCTTTTGCCTCCTGCAGTACTCTATAGTTAAAAGCAAGCCAGCTGAGCTCACGGTTCATGAGTGGGTAATCCGGAGATGCTTTCTGCTCTTTCTCTTTCTCTTTTTCCATCTTATTAATTAGTGTGCCTCCTCTGGAACGGCCTGCAAGGGTTAATTATCGTATTGGCATCGTGCACTGGAGAGGTAAAGGCACTTTACTTGTAGTTTTTAGGGAAGTCGTAAAACAACATCGTTGCTTTATCTTTACTTATATCATACCAGCTATCGCAGTCAAACTCCAGCGCAACAATACCTGCAGTAGGCAGACTGGCAACATGTTCCGGGGATAGCATGTTGGCAAAATCTGAGATGGCCTCGTTGTGGCCAACTATCATGAGGTATTGTACTTCAGATGGGGTCGATCTTACTGTTTCGAGTAAATCTTCTGTGCCTGCTCCATAAATTGCTTCTTTCACAACGATATTGTCAGGCTCATATCCCATCTCTCTGCCGGTAAGTGTGGCCGTTGATATAGCTCTGACTGCGGAGCTGGATATGATCATGTTTGGGTTTACGCCTCTGGAGGCTAACTCCTGCCCTATTAACTGTGCATCACTCCGGCCCCGTTTATTAAGCGGGCGGTCGTGGTCGCTGAGCTCTTCAAACTTCCAGCTTGATTTAGCATGTCTGAGAATATATAGCGTCTTCATATGGTTTCGGTTTTCGCAATCTCACTTTTGTTTAACGGGCAACAATAGTGGCTTTGCTAATTACTGAAACTATAGGTAATTGGTTGTGCGAACAAGGGTGAACGGGTGCTCAGTGGCAGAGAAAAGAAAAAAGGAGCCAACTGTTGCCGGCTCCTTTTTTCCTGTTAAAGTAATTTAAAATTTAAACGTTATTGGGATACCTCTCAAAATGTATGGCTGCCACTCTTTTCTGCAATTCTTCGCGCAACTCATCAATGTTCAGCTTATCTGTTGCAGAAATAAAAAGTGCAGGGGCATGTTCCTTCGCCATATAAGTTGCCTTCAGGTCCGAAATAGAAGGCCGCACATCGGCACCTTCTTCTTTAAGCTCCTGCTCGCGCTGCTCCAGGTATTGGTCAATTTTATTAAAAACCAGCAAAACAGGTTTGTCAGCAGAATTAATATCTTTCAGGGTTTCGTTAACCACAGCAATGTGGTCTTCAAAGGAGGGGTGCGATACATCTACCACATGTACCAGCAAATCGGCTTCACGTATCTCATCCAACGTTGACTTAAACGATTCGATCAGCTTGGTAGGCAGCTTACGGATAAATCCTACTGTGTCGGATAGCAGGAAAGGCACGTTATCGAACACTACCTTACGCACGGTGGCATCTACGGTAGCAAAAAGTTTGTTCTCCGCAAATACTTCCGACTTGGAAAGCAGGTTCATGATCGTGGATTTGCCTACGTTGGTATACCCAACTAAGGCAACACGCACAATACCGGCACGGGCCTTCCGCTGCTCAAAGTTCTGTTTCTCAAACTTTTTCAGGCGCTCACGCAGCAAAGAGATCTTATCACGCACAATACGTCTGTCAGTCTCAATTTCCGTTTCACCAGGACCCTTCATACCGATACCACCTTTTTGTTTGGAAAGGTGTGTCCAGAGATTGGTAAGGCGGGGTAGCAGGTATTGGTACTGCGCCATCTCCACCTGTGCGTGGGCCTGTGCGGTTTTAGCACGAAGCGCAAAAATGTCAAGTATAAGTAAGCTGCGGTCAACGATCTTCACCTGCAGTTCACGCTCAATGTTTCGTACTTGTGAGGGGCTGAGGTCATCGTCAAAGATCACCATGTCTATTTCGTGCTCCTTTACAAAAGCATTGATCTCATCTAGTTTGCCGCTTCCAACAAAAGTAGCCCTGTCTGGTTTATCCAGCTTCTGCACAAAGCGTTTTACAGTTTCTGCGCCGGCAGTTTCAGTTAAAAAAGCAAGCTCGTCGAGGTACTCGTTGGTTTGCTCATCGGTTTGGCGGTAGCCAGGTACGGCCACCAGTACAGCTGTTTCGCGTGGTTTAGCGGTGTCGTAATATTTCTTTTTACCCATTATTGATTTTTAAGAGTCATGGTATAAGCTGCAAGTGCTGCGGCTTCCTGCACGGTGCACTGGTTTCTGATGCCGGGCATCAGGCGGCATCCATTCCGGTTACATTTATACGTTCTTTCAGGCTTAAGTTACTTTTTGTTAACATAGTAGCACTAGCTAAGGCCTTTACCTCGTCAGGACCATTATAGTTAGCAAATGGCAGCAAATTGCCAGCTGTTCTGCTACTACAAGCACATGCTTTTGTAAAGCTGCAACTGTTTTTACATTCAGGGGTTTGATGCCTTGAACTTGCCTGGAAAACGTAAACGCAATTTACTTTAAATTTTCTGATGGTGGTCAATCGTGTTCAGTAACCATGCCTAAAAAGCAGTTTCTGAAACAGCTACCCAGCATTTTGCCTGCACTGTTAAGTGTTTAACGGGTTTATGGTTCTTTTTGCACAGGATTGGTTAACATAGATATTTGTTCTAAAGAATAGTACCTTTGCTGGCCGAGAAAGTAACTATGCGTATTGCCATTGTCATAAACACTTCCTGGAATATCTTTAACTTCCGGTTAAGCCTGATAAAGGCTTTACTGGCAGAGGGGCACGAGGTGGTGGCAATTGCCCCAAAGGATGCTTATTCCGGCAGACTGGTAGCTGCTGGCTGTAAGTTTGTGCCTGTCAAAATGGAGCAGGGCACAAATCCTTTCACCGATCTGCTCCTGGCATATAGGCTCTACAAAACCTATCGACGCGTAAAGCCTGCTGTGGTGCTGCACTACACAATTAAACCTAACATATACGGAGCCATTGCAGCACATTGGGCCGGTGTTCCTGCCATCAACAATGTTTCAGGGTTAGGTACAGTCTTTATTACCAAAGATTATATTTCAGCTATTGCGCTCAGGTTGTATAAGCTGTCTTTCCGGTATCCGGCAAAGGTCTTTTTCCAGAACCAGGACGATCGGAGACTTTTCCTACGAAATAAGCTAGTAAATGCAGATAAAACGGAGGTACTGCCCGGCTCCGGGATAGACCTGCAAGCGTTTGTGCCGGCAGAAAAGTTTAAGCGCAATAAACACTTTACCTTCCTGATGGTGGCGCGTGTGCTGTATGATAAGGGTGTTGTGGAGTTTGTGCAGGCAAGCAAGCTGGTGCAGGCAAAATACCCCGAAGTAAAATGCCAGTTACTGGGGCAGATAGCTGAGCGGAGCCGATCAGGTATTAAGCAGCAAAAGCTGCAGGAGTGGCTGGCTACCGGCGTGGTAGAATATTTGGGTGCCACTGATGATGTGGCCAGTGTGATAGCCGAAGCTGATTGCGTGGTGCTGCCGTCTTACCGCGAGGGTACCCCCCGGACTTTGCTGGAGGCAGCCGCAATGGCTAAGCCTATTGTAGCCACTAACGTTCCTGGCTGTCGTGAGGTGGTACAGGATGGTGTAAATGGCTTGCTTTGCAGGGTACGGAACGTGGAGGATCTGGCAGAGAAAATGCTGCAGGTACTGCAGCTAAATGAGGATGAGTTGGAGCACATGGGGCAGGCCAGCAGGCAGATAGCTGTCTCTAAATTTGATGACCGCATTGTGATAAAAGAGTACCTGCAGGCAATCGAGGATATAAGTAACCAGGTAATAGTGTAGAGGCGGGTTTTTTGATCTTCTAAAAATTTTGAAAACTTACCTCTTCCAATTAAAAAGTACAAGCCTTTTAATCAAGCAGAAGCAAACATATAAAACTTAATGGATCATAAGCTATTCCATATTGAAGGACTGATAGAGTTCTTGCCACGGGTGTTCAGAGATGACAGAGGCTACTTTTTAGAGACTTACAGCGAGAAGTGGTTTAAACCCTTCGGCATTCAACCCAACTTTGTACAGGATAACCAATCGGTGTCTCAAAAAGGAGTTTTACGCGGACTACATTTTCAGAAACCACCACATGCGCAGGGAAAGCTGGTAAGGGTAAGCAATGGCAAGGCCTTAGATGTAGCTGTGGACCTGCGTAGAAATTCCCCTACTTTCGGGCAGCATGTGGCTTGTATATTGGATGCGGAGAAGCACAACCAGTTTTATATTCCGGAAGGCTTTGCCCATGGCTTTGTGGCGCTGGAGGATAACACTACTTTTCTGTACAAGTGCACCGATTTTTATGAGCCTTCAGCAGAGGGCGGTATACTTTGGAATGATCCTGCACTTGGTATAGATTGGGGAATTGCGGAGCCGCTGGTATCGCCGAAAGATGAGGTGTTGCCGTTGCTGAAGCATTTTGATTCTCCGTTTTGATGACATTCAAACAGATGGATCAAGACAACACGACGCATCCTGAGTTTTTAAGTTCCGGAGGCAAGTTCGGAACAGGAATAGAGAATAATCATGCCGCTAGTTTAGCTCCAGCGTAACTGGTGGCTATCTGTGGTGCCAGTTTGTAACTGGCGAAAACCATAAACTAAACTTACGTCTTTACAAACTGGTTTTCATGCCAAACCACCAGTTACTGCTTCGCTAAAACTGGCGGCATTGGAGTATTTGTAATTGGCGTAATCATAAAACGAGAAAGCCAGCAAGTATAATTTGCTGGCTTTCTCGTTTTAAATTTCATGAGAAAATCATGCTTAATTAATTTAATCCTTCTTAATCTGTGGTTCAAGCAGCATTAACCACTGGTCAAGACAACATTAACTCATTCAAAATTACAGCACTTCCAGCAGCGTTTCCAGCCCCATGCCCCTGGAACCCTTTACCAGCACGTAGCTATCTAAAACCGGGTGGTCTTGTAGCCACTGCTGTAGTTCTGGCTTTGTCTCAAAGTATAAAAAGTCGCTGTTAACTTTGGCGGCATATTTCATATCCTTGCCGCAAAGCAGTACTCTGTCTATTGGCTGCGCTGCTACTACTTCGCCCAACGCTTTGTGTTCAGTAGCGCTTTCTGCACCCATTTCAAACATATCGCCCAATATAACTACCTTATGTGGGGCAGTCATACTGCCGAAGTTACGCACGGCGGCGGCCATAGAAGTAGGGTTGGCATTGTAGGCATCCAGCAATATAGTGTTGCTGCCCTTATGCACCACCTGTGAGCGGTTGTTTACCGGACTGTAGTTGGCAATGGCTTCGTTGGCTTTGGCTAGTGGTACTCCAAAGTATTTGCCGATACAGGCTGCCGCAGCCATATTCTCGTAGTTGTAGCTGCCTACCAGCTGCGTTTTTACAACATTGCCTTCTTCGTCTTTATACACCACAAATGGCGAAGCTTCCAATAATTCAGAATGGTAATAGTCGCCGGTGGCAGGGTAGGTTACTTTATTTTCAATGCGGCGGCTCATGCGCATCAAATGCTCATTGCCGGTATTCACGAACACAGTGCCTTTATAGTTATCCAGATGCACATAGATTTCGCTTTTACCTCTGGCAACACCTTCCAGGCTGCCAAATCCCTCCAGGTGCGCTTTACCTATGTTGGTGATCATACCATGTGTAGGTAAGGCAATGCTGCTGAGTAAGGCTATCTCCCCAATGTGATTAGCTCCCATCTCAATGATCGCCATCTCGTGCTCTGGGGTAATGCGCAGCAGCGTTAGCGGCACCCCGATGTGGTTGTTCAGGTTGCCCTGGGTATAGAGGGTTTTGAATTTCTGACTAAGCACCGCATAGATCAATTCCTTTGTAGTGGTCTTGCCGTTGCTGCCTGTTATTCCGATCACCGGGATGCTTAGCTGCTTGCGGTGGTGGCGGGCAAGGTCCTGCAGCGTTTGCAGCGTATCCTCAACCACAAACACATTGTCAGCAGCCATAGTCGGATCATCCACCACGGCATACTTTGCCCCTTTCTCCAGCGCTATTACAGCAAACTTCGCCCCTTTAAAATTAGGGCCGTTAAGGGCAAAAAACATACTTTGATCCTGGGTAGCGCGTGAGTCAGTACTTACATGGCGGCACTCCAGGTACTTTTGATACAGAAATTCGATGCTGTTCGGCATAAAACGCGTATTTTTATCTTGAAAAGATGTTGTTGCAATGGTAGCAATCGTTGTAGTAACAGTTCGCCATTTGGCTGGCAATATACATCCAAAACAGGAAACACGATAAACAATGCCCGGCTCTCCTGTTTATATCTGAAGTATAAAGTTTGTAACGAAAGCTATTCTACTACTCCAACGTATGAAAATAACTCTTACCCTTCTTTTTTTAGTGTTCGCTTACATCCATACGTTAGCACAGGAACCGGAGAAACTGGCTTTTCGCTATCGCCAGGATGTGCCGGTAACTGTTTCCGGGGGAGCATTAACCAACCCCTGGAGCGGAGGACTGAACACACCTCAATTTTCTACCATCGATCTGAATAAAGACGGGCAGCAGGATCTTTTTATTTTCGACAGGCAACTGAAAAAAGTTTTTACCTGGCTGGCTGTGCAGCAAAACGGACAGTGGCAGTATAGTTATGCGCCGGAATATGAAGTGTTTTTTCCGGCAGACCTGGAACATTGGGTGCTACTCCGGGATTACAACTGCGATGGACTAAAAGATATATTTACAAGCACCCCTCTCGGTATCAGGGTATTTAAGCAGGAGGCTACGGCAAATGGGCTGAAGTTTAGCGTAGATGCCGAAACACTCTTCTACAACAGTAGTAAGGTGAACATGCAAATGAACCGGGCCGATATTCCCGCCATTACAGACGTGGACGGTGACGGCGACTTAGATATACTGATAGCGGAGTTCTCGCAGGGCAAAACACTGGAACTTTACCGGAATGTGCAGGCCGAACTTGGTCTGGCTTGTGGTACGTTGCAATTTGTGCAGCAAAGCGACTGGTGGGGGCGTATTACTGAATGTGAAGGGTGCAACAGTTACCTGTTCAATGCTTTTTGTCGTGTAGCCGCGCCGCTGCATTCCGGCCATGACGGTTCTTCGCTTCTGCTGCTGGATATGGATGCCGACGGCGATAAGGAACTGATATCTGGTGGGGTACAATGCGATAATCTGATTTTAATGGAGAATGAGGGCAGTGCTGCAAATGCCGTGATGACAGGCTTTTCACCCGTATTCCCGACTGCTAGGCCTGCAACATTCAACAAATATCCTGCTGCTTACTACGAAGATGTGACTTTTGACGGAGTGCCTGATCTGCTTGTGGCACCCCAGGTAACCCAGGACATTTGGGACATTGATTTTCAGAACTCCTCCTGGCTCTATAGAAATACGGGAGCCGCCAATAATCCAGGTTTTAATTTTGTTCAGGACAACTTCCTGCAAAGCCAGATGATCGACTTAAGCGAGGGAGCTTTCCCTGCCTTTGCTGATCTTGATGCGGACGGGGACCTTGATATGCTGCTGGGAAATATTGCCTCTTATAAAAATAACAGCTATAGTGCCTCAATTAGCTTTTACCGCAACACCGGAACAATTACTTCGCCTGCGTTTGAGTTAGTGACCGACGATTACCTGGAGCTAAAGAACAAGCAGTTGTTTTGTATAAAACCAGCCTTTGCAGACCTGAATAATAATGGTACTCCTGACCTCGTCCTGACATATAAAGAACTGGGAGCGGGCACAACGCGCGTAAGTTTTATACCAAACAAAGCCGCTAAAGGGCAGGCTGCCGGGTATGATTTTGCCGAGATAAAGGTGTTACAGGCGCTACTGGATGGGGCTGCACCTGCAGTAGCTGACGTGGACGGTGACAATGATCCGGACCTGTTGGTGGGAATGGCTGATGGTAGTCTGGCTTTTTACAGAAATACCGGTACTGCAGCAGCGCCGGCTTATACGTTAGAGAACAATAGCCTGGGTGGTTTGGGTTTTAATTCGTCACGCAGAAGGTTGTTCCCAACAGTCGCTGACCTGGATGGAGAAGGCACTCCAGATCTTATCACAGTTGATGATAGTGGCATTATGCAGGTTTACCGCAATTTTACAAAACAACTTGGCAGCACATTTACAGCTGAAAGCAAGCTACTCGAAAACAAACTAACAGCAGATTTGCAGGTAACCCGGTTAGGCAAAGGGTTAAGTATAACTGTTGCGCCATTGGGAGGGGAAAATAAGCTGTTCGCGGCCATTGGCTCTCTGGGCGGAGGCCTATACTTACTGGAGCAAACAGCAGGCAACATGGCCGAAACTGTTGATCCTTCGGCCGGCCTGAAACTGGAGGTTTACCCGAATCCTGTGGCTAAAACCGGACGTAACGCTGTGTCTGTCAAAGCATCTGAGCCGGTGCAGTTAATAGCGTATGACGCTATTGGCCGGCTGGTGTACCACAGCGCAGGCAACTACAGCCGCAACCACAGTTTACCTGTTGCTACGTTCAAGGCGGGGATGTATATTATCAGGGCTACAGCTACAACTGGAGCGCAAGTTTCTGTAAAACTGGTTGTAGAGTAATGGAGTCTTTTCTTTATATCAACTTAACGCATACCAATGCCTACCAACAGCCTGTGCCGGAACGCATCAAAGCTGCTTTTCCTGGTATAGCTATACTTGACCTCGATGCACGATCCGGGGAGTTAGTGCAGCATTATGCCCTGCGTCTGCTCCGCGATTCTGAAAAGGGAGTAGTATGTATAAAAGTGGACGATAGCACGACGGATATTGCGGTTCTGATGCCTTTACTCGAGGAGCTGTTTGAAGAACATGCGCAAAGACTGGTATTGCTGCAGGGGCAGCATGCAAGGTTGCAGCGGATGTTCGGAGCAAGGCCTGACATTGAGTATGCTGTCGTGGAAGAAGATGAAGTTTTAAGAGCGGTAGAACGATTCCTGCAAAACGATTAATTTAAATAGCGCTAGCGTCCTTGCGCGCGACTAAAATCTAAAGTTTTGAGTCTAGACTAAAGAGATCGGCATCCAGATGTGCCGGGAAAGCTTCTCTAAAATCCTCCAGCTCTTTTTTGCTCAGCCTTACTGTGTGCACCCCCTCTGCCTCACTTGTCTCCAGTAAATGGAAACCCTTTGGATGGATAATCGCAGAGTCGCCGGAGTAAGGATGGTTATTGCCATCAATGCCTGTCCGGTTTACCCCAACCACATAAGCCAGGTTTTCTATAGCACGGGCCTGTAACAGAACACGCCATGGCTGACTTCGGACTTTGGGCCAGTTAGCCACATAGAGCAGCAGGTCATAGGAATTGCTGGCGTTGCGGCTCCAAACCGGAAAGCGCAGATCGTAGCATACCATCGGGCAAATTTTCCAGCCTTTCAGATCTACTATCAGCTTTTTATTTCCGGCTGTATACGTATGATGCTCTTTTGCCAGCCGGAAAAGGTGGCGCTTATCGTACGTTTCGTAGCTGCCATCGGGGCTAACCCAATACAGGCGATTATAATAGTTAGCATCCTCCCTTACTATCACACTACCAGTTAGCACAGCCTGGTGCTTTCGCGCCTCTTGTTGCATCCAGCTTAGCGTGGGCCCATCTGATTCTTCAGCCAGGTCAGGCGCATTCATGCTAAACCCGGTCGTAAACATCTCTGGCAGCACGATCAGGTCTGTTTGAGGAGCAGCTGCATTTAATTTTTCAGAGAACATACCTCTGTTCGCCTCAGCGTTTTGCCACTGAAGTTCTGTTTGTACTATGGTAATGTGTAGATCCATGCTGAGCGAAATCAATAAAGCAGAATAAGGGTTTTTTAAAAACTGACCAGGGCCTTTGTAGTATAAACGAAAGTAATTTTAACAGGAATGGGAAGAGCTAAAGCTTAGCCAGCTTTTCACCAGCTGCCCGTAGCGTAGCCTCACTTTTTGCAAAACAAAAGCGCAGGTATTTATTATCTGTTTTGTTGTGATAAAAGGCCGAAACCGGAATGGCAGCCACACCAATTTCCCTGGTCAGGCGCTTTGCAAAATCAAGGTCATATTCTTCAGAAATTGTGTCATACTTTACCAACTGGAAGTAAGTGCCTGCCGCTGGAATAACGTCAAACCTGGTATGCTTCAGCTGTTCCAAAAAGAAGTCGCGTTTCGCCTGGTAAAAGTCAGGTAGCTGTAGGTAGTGGCTTTCCTCTTCCATAAAATCTGCAATGGCGAGTTGAAGTGGGGTAACAGCACAGAACGTTATAAACTGATGCATCTTGCGCAGTTCGTTTGTAAGTGGAGCAGGCGCCACGGCATAGCCTATTTTCCAGCCGGTGGTGTGGTAGGTTTTACCAAAAGAAGAGATCACAACGCTTCGCTCGCGTAACTGTGGGTGCTGTAAGGCACTGTAATGCTGCTTCCCGTCAAACACCATGTGCTCATACACCTCATCGCTGATAACCAGGATATCGGTGCTTTCAATCAGCCTCGCAAGGGTATCCATGTCCTGCTTGGTCATGACGGCGCCGGTGGGGTTATGGGGCGTGTTGATGATGATGAGCCTGGTCCGGGATGAGATACTCTTTTTTACCAGGTCCCAGTCTACGCTAAAATCTGGTAAGGCCAGCGGAACGTAGATCGGGGAACCACCGCTTAAACGGATAGCAGGAGCGTAGGAGTCGTAGCAGGGCTCCAGCACCACTACCTCGTCTCCGGGCCTTACCACAGCTGTAATGGCTGCATATAGCGCTTCTGTTGCCCCGGATGTTACCGTGATCTCCGTGTCTTGATTAGGGCGGTAGCCATACATCTTTTCCGTTTTGAGGCTGATCTTTTCCCGTAGCTTCAGTACCCCTGGCATGGGGGCGTACTGGTTAAAACCTTCGTGCATATACTGTGTCACGAGCTGTATAAGTGGCTCCGGGCAATTAAAATCAGGAAAACCCTGGGAAAGGTTTATAGCCTGGTACTCGTTTGCGAGACCTGACATAACCGAGAAGATGCTGTTGCCAACATCAGGTAATTTGCTGTTCGGGTAGCTTATCATGTAGTATAGGGGCTGCTAAAGTTTGGAGCAACGAAAATTGCTTTTTTAAGTTTTGAAAAGCAAGTCTTTTACCAGCTGTTGCAGGGCTGGTACGGCGTCTGCCTCAAACCATGGGTTTTTCCGGAGCCAGAAATGGTTCAGGGGGGATGGGTGTGGCATGGGCATGTATTGTGGCAGGTACTCATGCCAGTGGGCCACTGTTTCAGTTAAGGTTGGCCTGGCTGACTTGCCCAGGAAATAGTTCTGGGCATACTTGCCTACCAACAGCGTGAGCTCTATGTTGGGGAGCTGACGAAGCAACTGCTGGTGCCAGTGCTGGGCACACTCCGGGCGGGGTGGCAGGTCGCCGCTTTTGCCTTTGCCCGGATAGCAGAACCCCATAGGCACGATCGCTACCTGTGAGGCATCATAAAATACCTCAGGACTTAGTGCCAACCACTGCCGCAGGCGCTTGCCGCTCTGATCGTTCCAGGGGATGCCCGTGGCGTGTACTTTGGTGCCTGGTGCCTGCCCCACAATTAGCAACCTTGCACTGGTACTGGCTGCTAATACAGGCCGCGGCCCCAGTGGCAGATTTTCTTCGCAAATGCGGCAAGCGCGGATCTGCTGCAGTAAACTTTCCAGTGCCTCCATAGTATAGCTTAGGAAACAAAGGTACAAACTTAAGCGCAGTAGTGGCAGCATCAGGTTGCCCGAAAGTGTAAGAAGAATGCAATGGTGTTTTAGGTTTTATATCGTTCTAATAGCATTGTTCTGGTGCCTGCCAGCAGCGGAGGCACAGGATTGGGGCGGGTATAAGAACAGCTTAACTGTTAAGTTCTTTGGACTTTCGCTGCACTTGAAAGAAAGCCCTTATCCCGAAATATTTCCGAACAGGCTTGATGATAAAGGGTATGCTGCTTTAAACTACGGCAGTATAATAGGTTATGAACGCTTTCTAGTACGCAATGACATTAGCGTGCGGGTAGAGCAGGGAATTTATGCTGACTGTGCCGGCAAACTAGCTGGTTTTACACACCTGGGGTGGCGCGGCACCATTTTCCGTAAAAGCCGACACTCCCTTAATGGCGGTTTTGGACCAACATTAGTATACCGGCATAGCTGGACAACAATTGAAAAGTATGAGGATGACGGTTATTTTAATAAGAGCGGCAACTGGCAGTATAAATTTTACTGGTATGGCGGAGAGTTCGAGTATAATTATCAGTTAAACAATAACACGGACCTATCTGTAAATCTTGTTCCCGGCATCCCGGAGCTAATCTCATTTGGGGTAGGTGTTCGGAAGCATTTTTAACGTTAAATCGTAGCATTAAAAAGGGCCGGAGTTTGTGCTTCGGCCCTTTTTAATGCTGTATAATACTATTCGCGATTTCGCTCATGCCAATAGGCATCTCTCGGGTCGCGTTTACGGCGTCGTGATTCGGGGTGTGGCAGAAGAGGGTCTTCGTACCAACGGTCTTCCACACGCTGGTTGCTGCTGTCAAAGTGTATGTCGCGCTGGCGCCAGACAGGCTCCTGGTAATGCTGTTGCTCCCCCTGCCTGTGTTGGTGTTGCCTGCGCTGGTTTGGTAACCATTCTTCCCGATGATACCTGCCTTGATCTTCAAAGCGGCCAACATCTCCGTGTTGCCATTCTTCCTGATGATTCAGGTGAATGTATGGGCTTGGTTCGCCCCAGCGGCTTCTGAAATCATTAAAATTATCCTCGCGCGCATGATTGGGATGTTGCTCCCGCCGGCGATGCTGTGCACGATAGTGTATATGCCTTGGGTCATGTTCGTCGTGATGCATGTTGTGGTTTTTTAGGTGAGACAATCGGTTCCTGATGGGGCGTCTATAATCTATGTACGCTCTGATAATCAGGATGTTTGGTAAGAATATAGACAAAAAAAGAATTAAAACCAAGAAAGCCGGCATAGTCTGCCGGCTTTCTTGGTCACTAACTAAAACTAATCTATTACCAAATCTACCTAATCAGGCATTTATACGACTTATCTTCGATAGCGTTGAGTTCGGTCTATATCTTTGTAGTAATCATCAGAGCCAGTGTCTGTTTCATCTGCCCAGCGAGGCCCTCCTTCGTAGCCTCTGTCAAAGTTACGGTCACGGTACGGCTCTGACCCATGGCGCTCAGCCGGATCAATTCTCTCAGCCCGCGACTCATAATGACGATGCTGCTGATATTCTGGGTCATCGGAATGCCAGATATCATTCCAGGTGTCCTTTACCTTGGTAAAAAAGCCCCGGTGGTCGTGAGATTGATTGTGTACGTCTGGAGTGTACCTGCCTTCACGGTACCAGTTATGTGATCCGCTGCCATACCGGAAGTCGTCTTCTTTATAACGGCTTCTGCTGCCAGGGCCTTCGCGCCAGATATTATTCTGGTAGTCTGTCCTGTCGGAGGTGGTCCCTTGCAGCGCCCCGCCGGGTGCGTGTGGCCTGCGCATGCTGTGTTGCTCGCTGTGCCTGTACTCATCTCCATGATCCAGGTAGCTGCGCTCGTTGCGGTAAGGGCTGTTGGGGCGACTGCCATAGTGATCTCTCAAATGGGCGTTGCGGCCCTGGGCATAGGTGCTGTTTCGATCGTGCTGATAGTTCTCACCATACTTGCGTTCGGGTGTTTCCTGGGCACCGCGTGGGCTAGGACCAGTGTGGAAGTAATTACCTTCGTCCCATTCGCGGTTATCATGGCCACGATAGCCGTAGCGTTTCTGTAGTTCTTTATCTTCCTGATGCAGTTTTCGGCCCATGCGCCAGTTCTCTTCTTCATGGCCGCTGTATCTGCCTGTCATGTTTGCCATAGTTTTATGTTTTATGGATAGTTTACAATATAAACCCGCACAGTACGGGTTTATATTTACGTTGTTGAGGGATTGATAGTTAGAGGCGACGGCAGCGGTAAAATGACAACGGCACCCCCTGTTAAAGGAAGTGCCGCAGAAATATAAGGTACGCAGTTACTTAAAAATACTCCCGCATTACGTCGCGAACGTCACCCTCGGTTAGAGGCTTGGAGTAGTGCTGGCGCACATCAGGGAACTGCTTTAGTTTTTCAAGGTCATAAAAACTGGCAGAAGAGGTTAACATTAACATTACAACCTTATCTTTATCCTGTTGGTCAAGTTGCTGATACTCCTCCAAGAACTCAAACCCATCCATTACCGACATCTTGATGTCTACAAAGATCAGATCGGGACGAGGGTACTCAGGTTCTCCTGCAAAGGCCTTGTTCAGATAATTTAATGCTTCCTCGCCGTTTGTAACTACTCTTATATCCGGCGCTACCTCCATACGGGTAAGCAGGCGGTGGTTAAGGTAGTTTGTAGTCTCATCATCATCAATGAGCAATATTGTGTTCAGCGATTTCATGGTACTATTCAGTTTAATTCTTTATCTTATTATGCTTGAAATAGAGTAAAAATGTTGTGCCTTTTCCTAAACTACTTTCCACATTAATGTAACCCCCATGGTTTGTCAGGAGCCTGTTTACAATATACAAGCCTAACCCTGATCCGTTTACATGGTTATGAAAGCGCTTGAACATCTGAAACAATTTACTCTGATGTTTGTTCATATCCAGCCCAAGTCCGTTGTCCGAAATCCTGAGCTCTACAAAGTTATCCTTTATTTTGGTGCTTATTTTTATTTGTGGCGTGCGGTCTTGTGCCCTGTACTTAATGCTGTTGCTGATAAGGTTGTAGAGCACACTTTTCAGACTGCCTTTGGTAAAGTAAACGTAAGGAGCCTCGGCAAAGTCGGTGGTAATTTGTGCATATGTTTCCGTAATCATGTTCTGCAGGCTCAGGGCCACATCCTGTACTACAGCTCTTATAGGTACTTCTTCCAGATCGCGGCGCTTTGTTTTCTGCACTTTTACCACTTCTGATAGTTCGTGGATGGTATTATGGATCTGTTGAAGCGACTTGTTAAACAGTCCTATCATTTTAGGCGCTTCAGGATCTGAAAATTCGGCGCTTTGAATAAGTTCTTCAAAGATGCCTGCCATATTAATAATGGGCAATTTCAAGTCATGCGAAGCAGTATATACAAAGCCGTCCAGGTCTTGGTTGATGTGCTCCAGTTCCAGATTCTTTTCTATAAGGCCTTCCTCTGCTCTTTTATGATCTTCTATGTCGATACAGGAGCCAACCCACTTTTCAATTCTGCCCTGTGCATCACGCAGGGCAACACCTTTGCCCAAAAACCAGCGAAAAGGACCCTGTTTGCCATTCCTGATACGGTATTCTATTTCATAATTTATACCGGAGTTCACTGATTCCATCCAGCGCTCTATGGTGCGTTGCTGGTCTTCGGGGTGTATGGCGCTTAGCCAGGAGTCAAAGCCCAGACTTTCTGCCTGCGTTAGCCCCGTGTACCTGATCCATTGCTCATTAAAATATTCAGTAATGCCCTCGGGCGTGGCAGTCCAGGTCATATGCGGCAGTGAGTCGAGTAGCTTACGCATCCAGTTTAACTGGCTTTCCCGTTCTTGCTCAATCTTCTTCTTCTCAGTTATATCCAGCATAGCGCCAACCATACGGGTGGGTTTATCAGAAGCATCCCTGATTACATAGCCCTGGTCATGTATTATCTTATAACTGCCATCGGCACATTTAAAACGGTACTCCTGCTCCCAGAATGTTTCATTGGAATTGATAAAACTATTAATACTATCCTTCACGCTGGCGGCATCTTCCGGATGTATCCGCTCGGTCCAGAATTCGATTGAGGTAGTTGACTTGTTTTCGTAGCCAAACAAGGTATAAATACCTTCATTCCACCAAAGCTTATCGTTGTGCAGGCTCCAGTCCCAGATCACGTCATTCGTTGCCATGGCAATACGCTCAAATCGTTGATTACTTTCCCGGAGTTCCTGCTCCCGTTGCTTTTGCTGCCCCAGGTCAACCATGGAGCCCAGCATGCGCTCTATGTTACCTGCTTCATCATAAAAGATGTAGCCATGATCGAGCACCTCTGCATAAGTGCCGTCTGCACGTAAAAAGCGGTACTTGCCTGTCCAGGTCCTGCCTTTCGTTTGTTTTACCAGTTCCAGGTCAGCTATGATGCGTTCATAATCTTCGGGATGAACATTTTTATCCCACTCCTCTAAACTCGTTAGTAGTTCCTGGTCAGAATAGCCGAAGTTGTTTTTATAAGAGGGACTCCAGATAAGTTGGTTCTTAGGTATGTTACACTCCCACACAACCCCGCCAATGCCTTCTGTTAGTGCACGAAAGTGGTCAACTGACTTCTCGGCTTCGCGCTCCGTGATTAGCTCTGGCGTATAGTCGCGTAATTCCTGTAGTATGTAAAGCAGGCTGCCAGTGCTGTCTAAGATTGGGGTAAGTGTGCTTTCCCAGTATTTTTCTTCTACACTGTTAACTGTTTCACCGGAATTCCTGATATCGTAACGAAGCAGAGGCCCCTGGAGAGGCTTTTTGTGCTCGATCACCCGCAAATAGGCTTCTTTTGCATTTTGAATAGCCTTTAGCTGTAGTGAATTCGGATTATCCGTGAATACATCAAATACATAACGCCCGATAATTTCTTCTCGCGTTCTTCGGACGGCTCTCAGGTAGCTGTCGCTTACTGCTAAAATGTGCAACTCAGGAGAAAACACTATACTCGGGCTATGCAAGGCCTGAAAAATGAGTTCGAAGTTGGCGACTGTATTTAAAGCGAGTGGACTTTCCATAATCAAGTAGCACCCTGACTTTTGACAGGTGCTAAGCTAATTTAGAGGATTGAAAAGGAAGGTAAGGACAAATTTTTAAAACAGCAGCAGCTATTAAAAAATTAGCGTCAGATGAAAAGCACTATCTTAAAAAAATTATTAGAAGACCAATTGGTCAGGAAATAATTTTCTGAAGCCTTAGTGCCATTTCTGCGGCTTCACGTTTGGCTTTAACAGCCTCCGTTACTTCTACTGCCGATATTAATACGCCTTCTATGTCTCCTGAATTATCCAGGATCGGCTGGTATTTAATATCGAAATATACTTTTTCAGAGTTACCGTGCTGGTGGCGGTCATATAATGTAGAATACTCATCTATCTGCACAATTTCTCCCTTGTGGTAGACCTGGTTTAGCAGGGCAATAAAACCGGACTCCTTAAACTCCGGCCACAGTTCGGCTGCGGTTTTTCCGATATAGCCACGGCTGCCATAGATGCGGTATACGCCAGGAGAAACATAGCGGCAAACGTGGTTAGGGCCTTCCAGCAAGCACATATGAGCAGGGGACAGCTTCAGGATGTTTTCCAGTTGCTGGTCTTTAAAACGGATCTTCTCTAGTATCTGCTTTTGTTCTTCTATATCTGTGTAAGTGCCTATCCAAAGTTTTACATTGCCATTCGGGTCATACATAGGCACCCCCCGTTCCAAAAAGGTGCGGTATGTGCCGTCCATAAAATCCCGGATCCGGTACTCTATTTCATACAGGTTGCCTGTGTTTATAGCCTCGTACCAGGCGGTCAGCACATCGGCTGTATCTTCGGGGTGGATAACGTTAACCCAGCCCTCAGTCTGGCCTTTTTGCATGCCCGTGTAGCTGTACCAATTATCATTAAAATAAAGCACTTTGCCTTTCGGGTCTGCAGTCCAGGCCATGTGGGGCAGGTTTTCCAACAAGTGTCTGAAGCGGGAATCGCTTTCCTTTAAATCCTCTTCCACACGCTTGCTACGCGACAGGTCAATGATGGAACCTATCGTTCGAGTGGGCTGGCCCTGGCAATTGTATATAATATAACCCTGGTCTAATACATGCGCATAGTCTCCATTCGCTTTTCTAAACCTGTATTCTCCAGTCCAGATCTTTTTGCCGGTAGAAGTAGCTTCATATATACTGCTTTGTAGTGCTTTAAAATCATCAGGGTGTACACGACTGTCCCAGGACTCACCACCTGGGCCCATCTCTTCAGGTGTATAGCCAAAGACTTCAAAAAGACCTTGGCCCCATGTTAACCTGTTATTTACCATATCGTATTCCCAGGCTACAGCATTCAGGGCACTGGTAAGCAGGTGCAGGCGTTCGGTATGGTGTTCACGGGCCTCTTCTGTTAACACCTTTTCAGTTATATCGCGTGCCTCGTGCAGCAGGTAAATAAGCTTGCCTTCTGCATCGAAGATCGGTGAGTTGGTGGGGCTCCAGTAGCGCGTTTCAAAAGCATTGCTATTACCTTCTGCTACAGGCAGGTCATAGCGAAGCACTGGCATAGTATGTGGCTTTTGTTCCTGCAACACAAAGCGTAGCGAGTGTTCGAACTCACCTGCCGAATCCAGGGTAGGCGTGGCAGGGTTATTTGGGAACACATCAAAAAAATATTTGCCCGTAATCGCTTCCCTCGTAACCATTGTTGCCTGTAAATAAGCGTCTGTGGCATCGAGAATTGTAAGGTCATGATTGAGTATCAGATACACACCCGGTAAAGCTCGGAATACAGGTCCTAATACCGATGTAGAATGTGAGATGTTTGATGGCATCAGGACACGTAGCTGAAAGGGTAAATAAAATAGGTTTAAAGCCGAAAACTAAATTAAGTAAAAATGCTTAGTCCGGCAATAAAAAGTATGGGTTAAATTATATTTTAAGGTTATAACTTTAGTTAGAGCGGTACGACTTAGGGTAAAAGTGTTAAAGGGAGTGCTTATAAAAAAGCTTTAGTTCTTATACTAATGACAAGAGCAGATAAAAAAAGAGCAGGAATTTAAATCTATTCCTGCTCTTTTTTATGAAGTAGTATGGTTGCGATATCTTAAACAGATATCGCCTCTTTTACTCCAAATCCTTCGAACACCTCTTTGGCATCAATCAGGTTCTGGATGTCTTCCACAATTACGATAAGCTTATTTTTTGCTTCTTTCAGGCGCGAACGGCGCGGATGCTGCTGCACATACTTCAGGATGTTTCCAAAGGTATCTGACTGGAAGTACTTGTCGTTGTTCTCGCTTGGCAGATAGCCTTTCAAAACTTCTTTTTTAATTGTGAGTTTCTCAAAGCCCAATTGTTGCGCCTGCCAGCGTAGCTTCACTATTTCTACGAGTTGCTGGACCTGCTCCGGCAGCGGACCGAATCTGTCTACTATACTTGTGCGGAGCTTCTCCAGTTCCTGCAGGTCTTTGGTGCTGTCGAGTTTGCTGTAGAGGTTCAGGCGTTCCGAAATATTGCTCACGTAACTCTCCGGAATCAGCACTTCCATATCTGTCTCGATATTACACTCCAGCACTGGCTCCATAAATTCTGCCAGGTTATCACCCAAAAACAAGTCCCTGAACTCAGTTTCTTTTAGCTCTTTTATGGCATCGTCGAGCACCTGGTGATACATTTCAAAGCCCAGGTCGGTGATAAAGCCGCTTTGCTCTCCACCCAGCAAGTTTCCTGCTCCACGGATATCCAGGTCGCGCATCGCGATCTTAAAGCCTTCGCCCAGATCAGAGAATTCCTCTAGTGTGCTCAGGCGTTTACGTGCATCGGAAGGTAGGCCGGCTACAGGTGGTGTTAACAGATAGCAATATGCTTTTTTGTTTGATCGCCCCACGCGGCCACGCATCTGGTGCAGGTCCGATAAACCGAACATATGGGCGCGGTTGATAATGATAGTATTGGCATTCTCGATGTCCAGGCCCGACTCAATGATGTTAGTGGACACCAGCACATCATACTCGCCATTTACGAACTTCATCATGCGCTTCTCCAGTTTCTCCGGTTCCATCTGCCCATGAGCATATGTTACCCGGGCATCCGGTACATGGCGCAGGATCATATCCGCTATGGCTTCAATGTCTTTGATCCTGTTATGCACGAAAAACACCTGGCCGCCCCGTTTCATTTCATTTACTACGGCATCCCTTATAAGGCCTTCGTCGAATACATGCAGCTCTGTTTTTACCGGCTGGCGGTTTGGCGGAGGGGTAGCAATTACAGAGAGGTCTCGTGCACCCATCAGCGAGAAGTGCAGCGTGCGCGGAATAGGCGTAGCAGTAAGCGTAAGTGTATCCACATTTATGCGCATCTCCTTCAGCTTGTCCTTTGTCTTCACCCCAAATTTTTGCTCCTCATCTATTATAAGCAGCCCAAGGTCCTTAAACTTTACATCCTTGCTCACAATGCGGTGCGTGCCTATTAATATGTCTATTTTCCCTTCGGCTACGCGTTTTAAAGTTTCTTTTGTGTCTTTTGCCGTTTTAAAGCGGTTCACATAGTCCACTGTTACCGGGAACTGCTCCAGCCTGTCGCGGAAGGTACGGTAATGCTGCATGGCCAGGATCGTGGTTGGCACTAGTATGGCCACTTGCTTTCCATCACAAGCTGCTTTAAAGGCCGCACGTATGGCTACTTCGGTTTTACCGAAACCTACATCACCGCATACCAGCCTGTCCATCGGGTGCGGCTGCTCCATGTCGGCTTTCACATCTTCCGTAGATTTAGCCTGGTCCGGGGTATCCTCATAAATAAACGACGACTCCAGCTCGGCCTGCAAAAAGCCATCCCGTGAATAAGCATAGCCTGGTGCTGCCTTGCGTTTGGCATACAGGCTAATAAGCTCGTGAGCAATATCCTTAACCTTGCTTTTAACCTTTTTCTTCTTGTTTTCCCACTCCGGCGAACCCAGTTTGCTCATGCTCGGCGGACCACCTTCTTTGCCGCTATACTTTGAGATCTTATGCAGCGAGTGAATACTAACGTACAGCAGGTCGTCGTCGCGGTATACCAAACGAATCGCCTCCTGTAAACGTCCTCCAACTTCTACCTTTTCCAGGCCGGCAAAGCGGCCGATGCCGTAATCGACGTGTGTTACATAGTCTCCGGGCTGCAGCGATCGCAGCTCTTTCAGGGTCATGGCCTTGGTTTTGGAATGCCCTTCCTTAGCCTTATGCTGATAGAACCTGTCGAACAGCTGGTGATCGGTATAGCAGGTTAATTTAAGCGTGTGGTCGATGAAGCCTTCGCGCAGGGAAACCGGCAGATGCTGGAATCTAACATCGTGGTCCAGTTCATCAAAAATGAGCGTGAGACGGTTGATCTGGCGGGGTGAGTCCGTTGCGATCACGTTAACAAAACCATCGCCCTGGTGCTCATGCAAATCTTTTACCAGCCTGTTAAAGTCTTTGTTAAACGATGGCTGGGGCTTAGCCTGCAGCTGCATAACTTCCGCAGACTTAAAGTGGAAGCGCTTGCCGATCTCTACGATAGTATATTTATCCAGCAGCTTTTTGAACTGCTTCTGCGTCTGGAACAGTTGCTCGGGGTCCGACACGATCTGCGTGCCGCCGCTGCCTGCCATCAGCTTCTCGAAGTTATGCGATGCCTTATCAAAATACTCATCGATCACATCCAGCGTCAGGCGCACATCCTTAAACCAAAGCGTTGTATTTTTAGGAAGGAAATCCAGGAAAGCCTCCCTTGTTTCCTGTAGTAGTTTTGTCTGTACGTTAGGTATGATAGAGATCGCTTTCTTCGTTTCTACCGATAGCTGTGTATCGGGGTCGAAGGTGCGTATACTCTCTATTTCATCTCCAAAAAGTTCTATACGATAGGGCAGGTCGTTGGCATAAGAATACACATCCACAATACCACCGCGCACCGCATACTGGCCTGCTTCATATACAAACTCGGTTCGCTCAAAACCATACTCAGCCAGCATTTCGCTTAAAAAGGCTGTATCTAGCTTTTCACCTACCTTGGCCCCGAGCGTGTTCTCGACAAGCGATTTTTTATTGATCACCTTCTCTGTCAACGCTTCCGGGTAGGTCACGATCAATTCACCTTTACCAGTTTTCTGGTTCAGGCGATTGAGCACCTCCGCCCGCATCAGTATGTTTGCGTTCTCGGTATCGTCGAAGCTATAAGGCCGCTTATAAGAAGTAGGGAAAAGGAGGATCTCCTTCTCTTCGCCAAGCAGGTTTTTAAGATCGGTATAGAAATAGGCAGCCTCTTCTTTATCGTGCATCACGAAGAGTTGGTGCCCGTAGTTCAGGGTATAAACTGCCGATGCCAGCACAGCATCCAGGCTGCCCGCCATCCCTTTGATCTGCAGGCGGTAAGGTTCGTCTGCCTTCAGCCGCTGGGCAATGGTCTGCACCACACCATCGAGGCGGTAAAGCTCTAAAAAATCAGTTACTTTCATTTAACTAAATAACAAAACAGCAAAGGCAGAACACAGGGCTTATATAATAAGTCGTGTTCTGCTTTTAGTTCTTCTACAAAGATACTACAAGTTAATGTTTTATCAGAACAGGATGAAGGGGGAGAAGGTTGCGGAGGGAGATATTATTGTTCAGCACTTTAGATATTGTTTCTTCGCAAACTCTAAATGAGTTTCATATGATCATGCTTTCCATAATTTTAATATTACTATTTCTTTATAAACTATTGGTTTTATAAGTCGTAAATAGGAAAACATAAGTTCTGAAGTACTTGATCTCATTTATAAGCTTACTGATTATGGATAAAAATTTTTACAAAATTGTAAGGGGTTTAATTCACCCAAAGCTTGAGTATTATTTAGAGAAGGTGGAGTTAAAATACATAGCTTCATTTGTTATAACACTCTTCTTGTGTACACAGCCCCTGCTGGCTCAGACCACTCTTGTTAAGGTGTGGGATAAGACCTACGGTGGAAGCCAGTTTGATTATCTGTCTTCCGTTATACCAACTTCAGATGGAGGCTATTTGCTGGCAGGAACAACTGAACCAGGCGTCAGCAGCGATAAAACGGAGGGCTCCCGAGGTGGGCAGGATTATTGGGTAGTAAAGCTGAACGCTGATGGCAGCAAAGCCTGGGACAAGACCTACGGAGGAAGTGGGAATGACTGGCTGGCTGCAGCAATTGCTACCTCTGATGGTGGTTACCTCATCGGGGGATACTCTTATTCCGGGAAAAGTAGTGAGAGGACCGAGCAATCCAGGGGCGATGCAGACTATTGGGTGGTGAAGCTGAACGCTGATGGAAGTCAAGATTGGGATAAAGCTTATGGAGGAGCAGCATATGATGAATTAACAGCCTTAACGGCAACCGCTGACGGAGGATATTTATTAGGGGGGCGCTCTTTGTCAGGGATAAGTGGAGAAAAGTCAGAAGCGTCCAGAGGAGGTGCTGATTACTGGTTAGTAAAGATTACTGCTGATGGCAGCAAGGTCTGGGACAAGACCTACGGAGGGGATGGAACAGACTGGCTGCATGCGCTGACAAAAACGTCTGATGGGGGGTATGTACTGGGCGGATCCTCTTCTTCAGGAGTAAGTGGGGAAAAATCAGAGGCATCTAGGGGTAACTCAGACTATTGGGTGTTGAAGCTGAATACTGACGGTAGCAAGGTATGGGATAAGACCTATGGAGGTAGCAAATTAGATGATTTCAGGGCATTAACTATTACTATGGATGGTGGATACCTACTGGCAGGTTTATCAGAATCAGGAATAAGTGGAGAAAAGACAGAGGAATCAAGGGGTGGTGAAGATAGTTGGGTAGTAAAGCTGAACGCTGATGGCAGTAAGGCCTGGGACAAGACTTACGGTGGTAGCGCCAATGACTGGTTTAGTGCTATTGTCGCGACTACCGACGGTGGCTTTTTGCTGGGAGGTGGCTCAGGTTCAGGTGCTGCCGGAGACAGAACGGAGGCCACTAAAGGAGGGTATGACAACTGGGTAATTAAATTAAATGCTGATGGCAGCAAGGCCTGGGACAAAGCTTTTGGTGGTGACGGCGATGACTGGATCGAATCTATTGCCAGCACCTCAGACGGAGGTTACATACTAGCGGGAGCATCCGACTCTGGCATAAGTGGCGATAAGTCTGAGCCTGGCAGGGGGGATAAGGATTATTGGGTGATAAAAGCGAATGTTGGCACGCTAAGCGCCGGTTCGCCCGAAAAGAACAGCCAATATCTGGAAGTATATCCAAACCCTAGTATAGGTGATGTTAACCTTGCTTTTAAAGATCTAAAAGGCAATCCGGGTACTGTACAACTAACAATTTGTAATAGCACCGGACAGGCTGTTATGCAGCAGGCTATTGCTGCACACCAGTTACAAACTGGTGTGCAGCTTTCTACAGATGGTTTGGCCAGTGGTATATACTTCCTCCGATTGCAGGTTGCAGGAAAAGAAATCACTAAAAAGCTTGTACTACAGAAATAGCAGCATAACTATTCTTTGCAGAACCTATTTTTATTAGCGGCACCCTCTGAGGCTACGGCAGCGGAACAAGGTGCCGCTGATGGTTTATAAGCAGGTATAAGAGAGTGATGTTCCTTACTCCACCGTTATACTTTCATCCATCTATACCTTGGTAGTTCTACTCTAAACGATATTTGTATAGCACAGTATACTGTTGTAGGTGGTTAAACTATAAGGGTTAGTTGCGCGCATGAGGGTTGTTGATGGCTACATAGACATTGAGAAGCTCGCCCCATTCAAATACCTGAGGGAGGCGGGGTTGCCCTTGCTTAAAGAGTCGATTGAAACGTTTCTGAATTGCAAAGTCACTTTTCTCTTAAATCCTGTTGAACAGGTCCGAACAAAATATGGAGTAACACTCTCTTCGGGCTCTGAGCAGGGCTGTTATCCCATCGATGACGATACTTTTCTTATCTATGCCAGGATACTGGATGCTGACGAGCCTATTTCCGGACTTGGTATTTTGCTAAAGGGCAAACCAATTGGCTCTTATAGAGGAATCATCCAGGTGTTGGAAAAGGCTGTTACAGATAAAATGAGCAGCAGCTATAAAAAGGACTTTACAGACTGCAGCAGCTTGTTCGGCGATGAGATAATCATTCACACAATTGCTAACTATTCTGTACAGGGGCACATTGACTATCAGGCTTTTCAGCACCTTTTGCTCTTTTTTCAAAAGCTTAAATCCACCACTTTCGAAGGTAAATCTTTTAGTACAGGGTTGGTTATCACAAAAGCACATTACACCAATACTAAACGAGGCAAAGGGGAACCACACCGCGAGATCGTTCCGCTTGCAATCACAAAGAACATTAAATCTACCCTTGAAATAGACCGGCGGTTCTGGTACCTGGTTGATGGCAAGCATACTTATTTTGTAGCTAACAAGGACCTGGAAATACAGCACATGATGGTGATGGAGCCAACAGGGCCTGAGCAGGAGTATGTAGACAGTAACGCCCTCTCCGCTACCCTGCAAACCGGCGACGTAATGTTTAGAGTGGAAAACGAGAAGCAGTTCTCTATTTTATGTTCTGATGGCGTAGAGTTTGTGTACCTGGAGAACCGCTGGCGTATCCGGGATTACAATATTATTAAGAGCTATATACACCGGGTTGTAGCAGATAAGAGGGTTGTAGACAGAATTTTATACTTTGCCTTATACTGCTCCAGAAGAGGCATAAGCGCTGTAATATGGGTACCTGAGAATATAAGTAGTATTCAGGATTTTGTTAAGCCGGAGAGCCTGCACACCTTGGTTTACCAACCGGTTTCTATAAGCGAAGTTAAATATGTGAACCAGATACTTCGGTATATTTCCAGTGATGGAGCTGCAGTGATAGACTCGAAAGGGTATCTCAGATACTTTGGCTGTATCGTGGATACCAGTAAGCTACGCGTGACCGAAATCAAAGGTACTGGCGAGGCGGCTGCCGAAGTGCTTTCCCGAAACGGTCTTTCGATCAAAATATCACATGATGGTACTATAAAGTTATTCCTGCCCGACGAAGATAAGCCTATACTAATTTAACTGATCTGCTAAAGTGTACACAAGACAGTACTTGCTACACACTTTCCGTTTTTTCAGAACTCTAACTTAAAAAGTAGCGCATTTGTATAAAAATGTTCTTTTCTTGTAAGCCTAAACCGCAATAGCAATATGAAAAAGGTTAGCTTTTATGTATCTAATCTGGTAAAGCGCGTGCTTAACTACGGTAAGTTCAAGAATGAATTCCTGAAGAGGCTGCCAAAGGAGTTTCACGGGGCAGCCAGGCTGTTGTTCTACCACACGTTTACTCCGGCTGAAAAGGAACTGGCCAGCAAGATAGAGAGCTTCCGGTCCAGAATTCCAGAACTAAGCTCAGCCAAAGAGATATACAGTTATACTTCGCCGCACTCTAACTCCTTCGCAACAGATGAGCAGGGGAATGCTTTGCCCGGTGAATATTTGGGCAGTGCTGTCGAGGCACACATGAAGACAGGTTCGTCTACGTTTAACGGCATATTGTTGCGCCGCATTGTAGAAGGGGCAGGGGTGAAGCGCATACTGGAACTGGGCACGAATACCGGCTTTTCTGGATGCTACTTTTTGTCTGTGCCAGGTACAGAACTTGTCACGATAGAAGGCTCTGATGCACTATGCGAAATTGCCAAACAGAACATGGACCGTATTTCTGATAAGCACCGCATCATGAACATGCTTTTTGATGAAGCCATTAGCAAGCTGATAGAGGAAAAAGCCACTTTCGATTGTGTGTTTATAGATGGTCAGCATGAGCAGAAGGCTACTTTGCACTATACCCAGCGTGTGTTGCCACTCCTAAAACCCGGTGCCCTGATTGTGCACGACGATATCTACTGGTCAGAGGATATGCATGCAGCTTGGGAGCAGATGGTGCAGGACCCGAAGTTCTCACAGACGGTGGACCTTTTTTATAAAGGCATTTGTGTGCTGGGGAACGGAGCAGAAAACAAAGCACATTATGACATGGGCGAATACCTGCCCAGGCCGGAAATATTCAGAAAGAACTGGTAGTTTTACTTCAAGATCACCCGGATCATGTGCGGGTCGTCCTGTAGTGTGCGGAGATTTTGTTTGAGCTGCTCCAGTTCGTTGGTCAAACCTTCTTTAGCTGATTTAAACTTCTGGTCCATTTGCCTGCCAGTACCACAAAAGCGGGTATAAAAGTCAGCATCAGGGCCTGTTATAAAGCTGTTGAGTTCTGCTTTTAACTCATCTACCTGGTCTGTCAGGATTCTTACATAATATTGCAGCTGTTCTTCGGGTAGCCTGTCAAGTTCCTGGCCCTGCTCCTGCAAAAACTCCAATTGCAACCGTAGCAGCTCAAAAAAGTCGTCGTGGTGGTAGGCTTGGGTAACGCGTTTCATGGCCTCTTCTTTCCAGGCGCGCTTGGTTTCGTCCTGCTCCTTGTCGGGGTGCAGCTGCTTGGCTAATTCGGTGTATACACGGCGGCTGGCTCTGCTGATGTTGTTAAGCTCAGCCTTTGCCTGTGCTTCCTTGGCAAGCTGTGCTTTTGTTTTGCGGTTTTTCTGGCGGTTCTGCTTTTCCTGCGCGCGCTGCTCTTCCTCGCGGTCCAACCGGGCCTGTATACGCTCAAAATCATCCAGGTCGGAATAGGCATCCTCAGCATCTGTCTCATCATCAACTATAGCGTCATCCGGAACGGTTTCAGTGTAAGCTTTTTGTTCTGAATAAGTGACAGCGGCATACCTGTCATGTAACTCCACCATGTCCTTCCGTTCATAATTTTCGATCAGGTCAAAAGTGATATTTTCAATCAGGGAGGCAAGCTTTTCTTTTTCGCGATAGCTAAAGATGGCGAGCGCATGCGCCGCATCAAGCAGATGGGCTAGCTCAACTCTCTTTTCAAGCTGCTTCTTAATAATTGGCCGTAGCTCCTTTTCGATTCGGTTTTGCGCCAGGTTTATGCTTTCCCGTCGGGTAGCCAGTTCCTTTTTCAGTTGCTCTATCTGCTCCGTTTTCAAATTGAATTCCTGCTGTAGCTTACTCAGTTGCCGGTTATCCGGTGAAGTGATCTGCGGGGTGAGAGAAGGAACGGGTTTATTGGAAGCTGACATGCAAAAAGTAAAGTATAAGAATCAAAAGAGTGCAAATAGTATAGAACACAAAAGTAGACCTTTTTGTCGGGATAGCCTTTCATGAGAGGCCATAGCCTTAAGGAAGCCAGGTTTTAGGCCTTATTATTTTTGCTGCAGCCATAAGCTATCAGAGTATAAACTGCCTGTGTAAACTTTACGACCTGGTATCTGGCTGGCTATTCTCTATGAATTTTGCTTCCACGGGAACACCATCCGGATCAATAAACTGCACTTGCTGGCGTGGATATACCGGAATGATTTTCTCGGTATACTCCGGTTTATTCACCTCCATGGTAATGCGCAGTGTAAGCTCACTTTTCCATTTACGACGCTCACGGGCGCCAACCAGGTACCGTATGGTTACATTTGTCCAGGAGTCAGCCAGTGAGATGAAAACCTGTGGCTTATCCGGTATGTGATAGTCTAAGCCGGATCGCTTAAGGAGCTTTGAGTAATTACGGGCTGGCTCCACCATGTAATTTCCCAGGAGGTCTTCCGCAACACCTTCCAACACCTGTATTGAAAGCGGTATGTCTGATTCGTTGGCAACAGCAATGGCTAACTCATCCCATACAAATGGGAAATCGCCGGTCAGGTTTGTCACTGTGCCGGTTAGTATTTCGTTGTTGGGGAAGGTAACGAGACGGCCGGTTGGCTGCTCCGCCTGTACAAAGCCGGGCTGGTACGGGTCACCTATTTCCCAGACAGTAGTGGTCAGGAAGTCGATGCGGTACACATCTCCAAACACATCCCCTACCCGGATGCGGTCTCCTACCCGGTAATAAGCTTTAAAAGAGTTCATCAACCACCCGGTAAAACTCTCAATGGGAGTCTGTAACGACCACGATAAAGCCAGACCTATTAAGCCCAATGATCCAACCAGAGCACGTATATCACCGGCAACTACGCTTATGGCAACGCCTATTGCCAACAACCACACACCAATCGAAACCAGTGAGATGATAGCACTGGAGCTTTGCCAGCGGCCTAATGTTCGGTTCAGAATCGCTTTTATTCCCTTTATCAGGAACCAGGCCAGCACAAGTGTGCCAAGTGCTATCAGCATTTTGGGAAGATTGTAAAAGAAGCTGTCCCAGAGACCCTGGAGCGCGCCTATTGCTTCGTCTGCTGCCTCTTTGCTGGATGCAATGGTAGATGTATCGGCGGCGGTGGCAGGTGCCAGGGTTGTGTCTGTGACGGCGGATGTATCTGCTGTCAGTGCTTGCAGTGAGGTGTCATTCTGGGCTACGGTAGCTTCGCTTGGGGCAAACAACAGCATGATAAACCCGGTGATGGCCACGGCCAGAATAGAGGCTTGCCTGAAGTTTTTTAGTTTGTTTTCGGCTCCTTTTACAGCATTTTCGCCGCTTACTCTTTTTCTTGGGTTTCTGATACGGCTATTCTGCCTGCCTCGGATGGGGCGCGTGTCCGGGGTGCGCTGACTGCTGCGTGTTGTTTTTGTCCTTGACCTGTTTACCCTGTTTCTGCTGTATGAAGTCATTTTAGTGAACTGTTTACATTTGAATCCCTGGCAATCCGGTTTAGCTTTTATGTCTGTTTTGCCTGCTACCACTCCTATACGCAGGAATGCATAGTTTACGGTTACAGAACCGCCTTATATAGAAAGTGTTTTGTTCTGGGGCCTCAAGCTAGAGAGGCAGGCCTGATCAGTCGTATGGCAGGAGGAATTGGTAAAATGGCAAAATTATTTAAAACTATTTAAAGATTTTGTTACTTTGGTACTTGTTGCTCTGCAAGTTATGATAAAGGGCAAAAACATACTATTGGAGTACCTAAGTCGTTTTACATCAATACTTAACCATACAAAATAGCTTATGAAAAATACACGGATTTTAAGTCTGCTCGCTATGCTGGTAATCGGCATGCTTTTTACAACAAGCGTTATGGCGCAGGATCAGGATAAGTCTAAACGCCCAAGTCCGCCTGCAAAGGCTACGGGTAAAGTAGGGGGTGCCATGGTTACAGTAGATTATAGTAGCCCTGCGGTTAAAGGCCGCACCATATGGGGAGATCTGGTGCCTTACGGAGAGGTGTGGCGTGCAGGAGCTAACGAGGCCACAACAGTTACGTTCGATAAAGATGTGATGGTAGAAGGTCAGCCATTGCCGGCAGGTACTTACAGCTTTTATACAATACCTGGCGAAGATCAGTGGACAGTGATATTTAATAAAGTGGCCAAGCAATGGGGCACAGAGTATGATAAAGGGCAGGATGCGCTTCGTGTGATGGTGAAGCCAAAAAAATCGGCTACCATGAACGAGCGCCTGAAGTATGAAGTTACCAAAGATGGCCTGGTACTGTTATGGGAGAATCTGGAAGTACCTGTAGTGGTTACTGCGAAGAAGTAGCCATCGGAATATAAATGAAAGCGGCGGTTACTGTGAAGTAACTGCCGCTTTTTTATTAGGTAAGGATAGCTAAATAAAGTAATTTTCATATATTAATGAAATTAACTAGCAATTGTACCAATCATTATTTCCTTTCGCATGTTTAAATCTGTACCCTATCACCTGAATCAAACAATTACGGACCTTCGGGCTTTTCTGAAGAACCCTGTTGACAGGGCAAATACTGCCTTAAGTACTTCAGGTAAGGTACGGGTGCTCCTGCTGGTGTTTCTCCTGGATATTGCTATTTGTATGGCACTTACCGGAGTAATAGGGCTAATCGAAACGCTGGGCTGGTACAACATGGATAATCATGCCTTAGCGGAACTGATGCGTACGATGCCGGTTTGGGGTTTTCTGCTGGCAGGTATAGTAGTTGTACCTTTTTTGGAAGAGTTCCTGTTCAGATATGGCTTACGGTTCAGTAAAGGCTACCTGGTGTTCTTCTTTGTAGCGCTGCTGCTGGTAAGTGCAGGTTACGCTTATTCCGTGCTACCACTTACCTGGGCTTTGGTGGTACTGGCAACGTTTGGTCTGTTGCTTATACTTTTCCTGAGCTATTCCTCAACTATAATCGGTGAGTTTTTGCGGCCAAGATGGGCCCGGATGTATAAGGTCATTTTTTATGTGGTCGCCCTGCTTTTTGGCTTTGTGCATCTCACAAATTTCGAGTACTCTACTACACTTCTGCTGCTGTCTCCGCTCCTGGTTGCTCCTCAACTGGTCGGTGGGTTATTATTTGGCTATATACGTGTGAGACAAGGCTTTTTCTGGGGTTATGCGCTGCATGCAGGCCATAATGCATTTTTCTTCACGATAGCCTTGCTTGCTATGAATGGAGTAGAGGAAAAGATAAACATCAGCAACGATAAGTATGCTCTGAAAGTGGAGGAGCACATGCTGAAAGCGCCAACCACTCAAACAGCTACTTATGGCCAAAATGACTCTGTTGTATCTGTTAGTTTTACAAACATGAAACTGGACGAGGTAATTGGCAACCTGCTTCGAAAAGAACAGGTGTCAGTGCAGTTTGGAGAGAATGGCCACTTGAACAGAACCATAAACCTGACCTATAAAGGGTATAACGAGGACTTTAAGCAAGGAAACAAACGCATGCTGGAGGGCCTTCAAAAGCTCTATCATTTTGATATTGCCACTTCAAGCTATGAAAAAGAAGTATGGGACATGGCCATTACGGACAGTAGTAAGTTGGACCACCATGCCGTGGCTGCCGACGGTTTGTTAAAAACTGTAGTAGAACCCAAAACCATCATCCTGGAAAATGTAACCCTCAATGACCTGCTTAAAACAGTGGGTGAGGCATATAATGTTACACTTGTAAATCAAACTGAAGACACTGATAAGTATAATTTTACATTTGCCAGGGCAGGATTTGAGCAACTAAAAGAAGAGCTAAATGCCCGTTATGGTATAAGTGTGCAGGCGCGGAGGATAATGGCTGAGCAGGCGCTCGTGACTTTTGAAAAATAAGCTGCTGCCGGTGTGTTAGCCGTAGCTTTTCGAAGATTTTAATTTTGAGGCTTTGCAATGAAGCAAGAGATAAATCGTGCGCTGATCCATATCATAGCCAGGCACAGCAATTGGAAAGCAGCTGGTATAGATGCCAGACTGCGGCAGATGGAGGTTTACCCTACCTCCCGAAACTGGGCTGCTTTTATCCGGCTGTTCCTCCTCGGGATCGGGGCCAGCTTTACCATTGCCGGCATCATCTTCTTTTTTGCCTACAACTGGGCAGACATGCACAAGTTTCTGAAGCTCGGACTCCTGGAGCTTCTGCTGTTAGCCACCACCGCAGCCGCACTTTTTACACACCTCAACCAGACAATTAAAAATGTGCTGTTAACAGCCAGCGCCATGTTGGTAGGAGTGCTTTTTGCCGTTTTCGGGCAGGTATACCAAACCGGGGCCAACGCGTTCGACTTCTTTTTCGGGTGGACCTACTGCGTGGTGCTATGGGTGCTGGTGGCAAACTTCCAGCCGCTGTGGTTTATTTTTCTGGCGCTGCTAAATACCACCTTTTGGCTGTACACGCAACAAGTAGCCACCCACTGGACATTTGCTGTGGTTTTAGATGTACTTTTTATCCTGAACGCAGCTGCTGTAATTGCGTGGGAGTTTTTAAGGGCTAATGGAAAGGTGCAGGAGCAGCACAGGTGGTTTCCCCGGATCGTGAGCCTGTTTGCGCTCATTGCGATCACAATAAGTATGATCTCCCTGCTCTTTACCGGTTTGGCAGAGGATTACGGCGCGGCCTATGTACTTGGCCTAGTCATGTATGGCAGCGCGATCTGGTACGGGCATAAAATCAGAGAGTTGTTTTACCTGTCTGCTGTTCCGTTCAGTGGCATTGCCGTTGTTACCGCAATAATAGTGAAGTTAGGTGAGAACGTGCCTGAGCTTATCCTGCTATTGGCTACGCTGTTTGTGATGGCAAGCATTACCTTGCTTATTCAGTACCTGGGCAAATTAAACCGACAATGGCATGGAAAGTACTAAAGCGCAACAAATAGAGGCGCTTCTGCACGATATTGAGCGGGAGCAGGATGGCTTTATTTACGATAGAGCTGGTATTGACCAAGAAGTGGCCCGGGATAACGGTGCAGTTGTAAAGAAGCTGCCGATAAAAGTGCTGACAATTTTAGGTGGCTTGCTGGGCACCTCTACTTTTGTTGGCTTTTTCCTTTCTGCAGGGCTTTATGAGTCTGGTTTAGGGCTGTTGCTCTTTGGCTTGGGGTTTCTGGTAGGGGCTGAGTTGCTGATCAGGTATAAGGAAGACGCTACAACAGATTCTGTGGGTGTAGCGCTTTATATCACCGGGTATGTGCTGTTGGCTATAGGAACAGGGCAATTATCTGATAGCGGAAGTATAGTTGCCTTAGTACTTGCCTGCGCATCTACGCTAGCTCTGTTACTGTCAAGGAGTGCCATAAGCGTTTTTATGGCGGTGCTGGTGCTTAATGGTAGCCTGCTCGGCCTGATCTTCCTGCAAAAGCTATACGATCTATCGCATGTGTTGCTGGTAGTTTTAGGCACCACCCTTACGTATATGAGCCTGAACGAGTCAAAGTTAGTGGCCTCATCTTCTAAGCTAAATTTAAAGTATGGGTCACTCAGGATGGGAGTTATCTTTTCTTTAGTGGCAACTTTGGGACTTTTGGTGCATCAAAAGTTTTTATCCACTTCCATAGAACATTATTGGGTATCAAGCCTGGCTTTGAGCGTTTGTCTGTTGCTGCTGGTTTACAAGGTGCTACAAGATGCGGCTCCTGCCAATTCCAAAATGCAGCTCCTTGTCCTGGTTAGCTGCTGCATTGTGCTTGCCCCGACTATATTTACACCATCGGTCCCTGGTGCACTGCTTGTTCTGCTTTCTAGTTTTTATATAGGCCACAAAACAGGTTTCTGGGTAGGATTGGTGGCGCTGGCATACTTTATTTTTATGTACTACTATGACCTGCACATGACCCTGCTTGCAAAATCAGCTGTGTTGGTGGCAAGCGGACTGTTGTTCCTGTTATGTTTTTGGGTGGTTAACAAACTTATTAGATCCTATGCTGACTAAAAGAGGCATTGTTATACTTGTAAACCTGCTGCTGGTGCTAGGCCTTTTTAACTGGTCGGTAGTAGAGAAGGAGGAAACCCTGGCCGAAGGAAAACTGGTGCTTCTGAAATTAGCTCCCGTAGATCCGCGTTCCCTGATGCAGGGCGATTACATGCAGTTGAATTATGCCATTAGCCAAACCGAAGATCCGGATAAACTTCCAGCCAAAGGGTATGCCGTCGTGAAACTGGATGAGCAGGGGGTGGCGCAACTGCTGCGATACCAGCAAGAACGAACGCCCCCGCGCCAGAGCGAACAACTGATAAAGTATAACAAAGTTGAACAGCGGGTTACCATTGGTGCAGAAGCATACTTTTTTGAGGAAGGGCAGGGGAGATTTTTTGAGCAGGCTGAATACGGAGGCCTTAAGGTAGATGATAAGGGCAACAGCATCTTGGTGGGGCTTTTTAATAAAAAGAGACAGTTAATTCAGCCCGGAAACTAATATCAAATTTTTAAATCAACATCATAAAATGAACTTAGCAGCATATTAAAATGGAGATGAGTACAGCCGTATATACTTACAATACAGGAAAATATTTCAGTTCAGCAGTCAGGGCGTTTGGGTGGATCTCCACAATTTTTGCACTACTTTTTATATGGGATGGTTCCATCACCGCCTGGCTATTTTTACCGGCCTGCCTTATCACACAATTTACCTATTATCAGTTAACATTCGACCTGCAACACATGACTTACCGCGAAGGGGGAACTCTTGCAGGAATCACCTTTGGAAAAAAAATACCATTGCAAGGCTTTGAGTTTCTGTACCTCAAAAAAAATAAGTATAGTAAAATAATGGAGTCGAGGGGCTCAATGGCTGGTACGACAATGGAAAAATTTGACGGCTACCTCCTGTTGACAGATGGCACCAAGCTGCACCTGCTGCAACGGGACAAAAAAGAAAAAGCCCTGCAAGAAATGGTGCAGATTGCACAAGACCTGAGTTCAGAATTACGTGACCTGACAGAGATGAAGTATTATTAGTCGGTTAATGAGACATCACTTAATATAAGCGGCAATAGAAAGATGTAGGAGGGTAGGTGACCTGCCAGTTAGCACGTGATTGCCGGGAAAGAAAGTTCACATCTAGCGTGTTTTGACAAAAGGTATTTCCGTAGCTTTACATGGCCTGCCTGAGGGATTAAATAGCCCTTCAGATAGTGATAAGATATTTCCAGGTGTAATGAAAATGGGAAGATAGTTGGGTATTGGGTTGGGTTGAAGGTACTACCAGGAACATCAGCAAATAATAGAACTATATTTTAAACCATCCCATTATGCAAACTATACTTGGGGCAGGTGGTACCATCGGTATACCGCTTGCCAAAGAACTCCTGACATATACAGACAAGGTAAGGCTGGTGAGCCGCAAACCTGAAAAAGTAAACCCTTCTGACGAGCTTTTTCCCGCAGACCTGACCGATGCCGGGCAAGTTGAACGTGCTGTGGCGGGTTCAGAAGTAGTTTATTTAGTTGCCGGGTTAGCGTATAAGGCCAGCGTTTGGCAGGAGCAATGGCCACGCCTGATGCGTAACGTGATTGATGCCTGCAAAAAGCATGGTGCTAAGCTCGTGTTTTTCGACAATGTGTACATGTACGACCCCTCGCACATGCACCACATGACCGAGGAAACTCCCATAAACCCTATCAGCAAGAAAGGAGAGGTAAGGGCAAGAATAGCTCAGATGCTGCTGGATGAAGTAAGCCAGGGGAACTTGACCGCCCTGATTGCACGTGCAGCTGATTTTATTGGCCCATCTGATAAAAGTGTGCTGGTAGAAACAGTAGGTAATAACTTAAGGAAGGGTAAAAAGGCCATGTGGTTTGCTTCAGCAGACAAAATTCACAGCTTTACCTTTACACCTGAGG
Source organism: Pontibacter sp. MBLB2868 (assembly GCF_051904785.1). Lineage (NCBI taxonomy): Bacteria > Pseudomonadati > Bacteroidota > Cytophagia > Cytophagales > Hymenobacteraceae > Pontibacter > Pontibacter sp. MBLB2868. The sequence goes on from NZ_CP196710.1 coordinate 4,369,707, forward strand.
CCGCTAAAGCCACTGCTCTGCTTGGTAACACCCCAGATGCCTACAACCAGGTATGGCACCTGCCAACCAGCCATAAGCAGCTAACTGGCAGAGATTGGGTAAAGCTTTTTGCAGAAGAACTTCATAAAGAACCGCGCCTGACCGTGTTGCCAAAGTGGATGATAGGAATGCTTGGCCTGTTCATGCCGATAATGCGCGAATTCAGGGAAATGCTGTACCAATATGACAGGGATTACTTTTTTGACAGCTCCAAGTTTGAGAAACGTTTTGGCTATGTACCTGTTGCCCCGGAAGAAGCTGTAAAAGCGGTAATGTCGGCAGGTAGTTAATGAGGCAATTTTAGGCGCGGGTTATAAAGAAGTTGTATTGTTCATGTCTGTTATTTGCGCTTCGGTGCTCCATCCTTTGCGGTCTTTCAACGCCTGTATCTGAGCCAGGTGGTGCTCTCCGTGCCAGGCGTAAACACCAATATTTTGCCTGATCGTGCACTCCCCTGACTCAGGGTGTATGAGCCTGCGGTTCAGCTGTTCTGGTGTAAGGGTCTTTAAGAGTAGAACCCAGCGCATATGTAAAGCTGCAAGCAGCGAAAGCGATATCTCCGGATCCCCCTGTGTACTATCGAGCAGCTCCGCCCACTCTTCCTGGTTATAGGTGCGGATAGTTGGTATCTCTTCTGTGAGGGCAATTTTTAGCCGGGTATAGCCATTTAGGTGGCTATCAGGTATATGATGGATTACCTGGCGAACTGTCCAGCCATCCGGGCGGTAAGGAGTGTCCCACTGCTCCGGGGTCATGTTTCCCAGCGTCTGGCGAAGTTTAGCTGGTAACTGCCCGATAGATAGTATAAACTGTTCCACGTGCTCATCTGTAATATGCTGTTCCATATTAAACTTACCAATTGGGTAACGTAGTTTTTCCAGTTCTTCTTCTGACATGGTATTAGGTGTTAAAATGAAAGAGATAGCAACAGCTCAGCTCTGTTTTACGAATTCTAAACAAACTAATCCACCTTTTCCACCTGCAGGTTCAAGGCGTTATCCAGGGTATACACAATGGTGTGTTTCCCACCGGTAGGGCAGCAGTTTGGGTCTGTGTCAAGGTAAACAGGAAATGTGCGCACAAGGCGATTGCCTACCACTTCAAATTTATCGTGCCCCATGTAATCTTTCTGTAAAGCAGGACTAAGCTCCGGCAACTTTAACTGCCCCCAGTACTCCCGCTCAAACTCATAGCCGTACAGTTGGCCATAACTGCCGCTGCCTCCACTATCTACAAACACCAGCACCTCAGGCTTTTTATTCTGGTTCAGGTCGGTTACCGCGGTGTTTGTAACAGAGCCTTCTATTGCTTCATCTATACGGGTTGATGGCTGCTCGTCGCGCTCCGCCACCACCGTCAGGTTACGCATCGATCCCATGCCGGTCGTGCTGATATTAAATTTCATGCCGCCGGCTTTTAAGCTTTCCTGGTAGCTGATCGCATCAACAGGTGTTTCAGCCTCAGCTGGTACGGCAGTTTGAATATTTTCGGTTTCTTCTGCGGTTGCTTCTTCTTTCCCGTTCTCAGTACCACAGGCAAAAAAGGCAGCACACATCAGCAAAAGCACTAATTGGTTTAAGCTCTTCATGTATTAATTAAATTGCATTACTGTAACGTAAAAAAAGTCGTTTAAGCCATTTGCGGCTAAAAACACAGCGGCAGAACGTATGTCCTGCCGCTGTAGTATTATTCATTAGGTATATGATTAAAATTAAAATTCGATCCGGTAATTCAGCACCGGTATCATACCGTTCTGGTAAATAGTGATGATGTCTTTTTTAGTGTTGTCGTAATAAGTGCCATACACGTTTAAGCGGTTGGTAATATTTTGTATGTCTAGGGAGATGATGTAGGATGCTTTCGGATTGTTCTTGCGGTAACTTACCCGGATATCCGACCTGAAATAGTCATCGGCCTGTATGGAGTAAGGCTGATCTTTTTGCAGTTGCTCATGGCCCGATTCTATAGAGCTTTGCAGGTCGACAGGAGTGTAACGGTTGCCGCCAGCTGCCATTAGTTTTATGTTGGTGCTGATCAGGTTTTGCTTGTTCCGGCCAACCTTAAACTCCTTTCCGGCCAGGAAATTAACAATGTACTGTCCGTTGAAGCGGGTGCTGCGCTCTACTCCATCGGCTGCCGTATACTTGGATTCATACAAGGAAGAGGTAAGCAGGAAGTAATAGTTATTTGTAAAAAATTTCTCCAGCGTGAGCTCAAGGCCATAGTTGCGGCCGGTACCTTTATTTGTAAGGCTGTCAGTGGTAAAACCGTCTTCGTAGTTGATCGAGGAGAAAGTGCTGTTCGGTCCGACCCCGATCGGCACATTGAACAGGTGCTGATAATACGTCTCAACTTTCAAGCGTAAGTCTTCGCGCAGCATCTGGTCATAGCCCAGCACATAATGAGCTGCACGAGTAAAGCCCAAGCCTTTGTTTGGTAATGTATAAGCATCCCCTTTTAGGTTTTGCCGCGTAAAGTAAGTCGACATAGCTTCGTGTCTGCTGTGCAAGCCAAAGCCGGCACTGAAAGATCGGGCAGCATTCACTTGCCACTTAAGGCCAAGGCGTGGCTCCAGGCTCGTGTTTCCGTTTAGGCCCAGGTACATGGTGTGCAAACCTGTGTTAAAAGTAAACTTTTCTGTCAGGCGGTATTTCCATTGCGCATAAGCCTGGGTGAGGTAGGTGTTTCCTTGTTCTTCAATAAAACGCTCCTGCTCGAAATCATCGTTCTGCCCCTCCGCAAATGCGTTGTAGCCAAGTCCGCTCAGGATAAAACCTGTTCTGAAAGTATGGCGGTTGTTTACTTTGCGGTTGTAAAGCGTTGAAAAGCGTACTGCGTTGTAGCTAAAGTTCTGGTGGTAAAAAGGGAAGTTGTTGAAATCTGTTGACAGGGAATCTGCTGTTATCTGGTTGTTGTTGCCAGACATTGTCAGGGATGTCTCCAGGTAAGCGTCCTTGTCCATGAAAAGCATATGTGATATCCCGGCTGCCCCCATGCTGCCTGTAAAGCGCTGATCAAAACGATCCCAGTGTCCTTCCCATTCGCTTGTGTCACGGGCAGCGTTCATATCCTGTCTGCTGATGCCGCCAAGCCCCCAAAAAGAGAAAACGCCTGCCTTTGGAGTTGGTACATGCACTTTAAATGAGAAATCCTGAAAAACAGGTACGGACTCACCAGTAACTGCTACACCAAGTTTGTTAAGCATAGCCAGGGTGGAGTAACGGTAGTTAGCCAGATAGGACGCTTTTGATCCTTTCTTGAACGGGCCTTCTACTGCGAAGTCAACACCCAGCAAGCCGGCCTGAAACGCATACTCACGCTTCTCATTGTTACCATTGCGTAAGCGAATGTCGAAGATGCCTGACAGAGCGTTGCCATACTCGGCAGGAAAAGCACCTGTGTTGAAATCAGAGTTGTCAAGCATGTTAACACTCAGGATACTGACGGCGCCACCTGCTGCACCTTCTTCGGCAAAATGGCTGGGGTTGGGTACTTCCACGCCCTCAATGCGCCACAAAACTCCACGAGGAGAGTTACCACGCACTACAATTTCGTTGCTGATATCCTGGCTGATACCAACACCGGCGTAGTTCTGGGCAGCACGGGCAGGATCGTTTAAACTGGCGGCATAGCGCTTTGTCTCTTCCACGGCAATGGAGCGGGAGCTGATCATTGCCATCTCATTTAACGGATTGCCCTTGCTTTGCTCCTCTGCATTGATCACAACTTCCTTCAGGGTTTTAAAAGACTCGCCCAAACCTATAGTAAGTATAAGCTCTTTACCCGATCCCAGTAGAAGTTCGGGAAGCACCTGCTCCTCATATCCTACATAACTTACGCGTAACGTATGGCGACCAACGGGCACTTTATCTAACCGGAAATTACCCATGGCATCCGTTGAAGCACCGACAGGGGGATTAGTGGTCACGATGGCAATGGTAGCACCTATCAGGGGTTCCTGGGACTCTTTATCGATGATGCGGCCGCGGATGGTTTGGGTCAATTGCTGCCCAACAGAGGCAAAAGGGAGGCACAGTAGTGCCAGCACAAGCAGGTGCCTGAGGTAAAAATTAATAGTCATAGTTTTATTTGGTAGTGGTTATTCGCGTTTCAGGCCGCAAAGGTAAGTATAAGATTAGAAATTCAATAAATGGGAAGGGAATTATGCCAATGTGTTTGGTGAAGCTCCAGGTTTGAAAAGGAAGTTAACTGTTATGAGGGGTGTATAGTATGGATGTAACTAAACAACGGGCATCTGTATCAGGCTTTTTGCTGAACCTGATACAGATGCCCGTTGCTATCATGGATGAGAAACGAGTGGACTATTTATTTAACGGTGCACCAACTGCTACAGAACAATCATGGCCTGGCTGTCCGTGCGGTGGGTTTATTCCGGATGCTGCTACTGCTTTAGATGCTTCCAATGGCGGTGGTGTAAACGATTGTGGCACGTTTAGCCTGGGCTGAGCCGGCATACTTAATGGCACGCCCACTGGAATGTCGCAGCGATGATTTGGTTGTCCATGTGCTGGATTTAAAGGCTCTGCTGCTTGTGCTGTGCTACCAGTTGCTTGAGCAGGGGGTGTAGCATTAAGGGGTGCAGTTGTAGTAGTAGCGCTTTGCTCTTTCTCAGAGCAGGATAAAAGTCCTGCAAAGGCAGTAAACAACAAATACTTGTATAGTTTCACCATAGTTGTCTTTAGTTCGGTGCTTTATGATTTGTTTGATATATTCAAATAATAAGAGAATTATTAATACGAAAGGTTGGTGCGATGGTTCCTGCTCATTGGGTGCTTTCTGATTACTGTCCTTTCTTATTCCCAAGAAGGAATCTAACCGGGGTTGCCAGCCTTTTCCTCCACGCTCGTTCCGAATGATCTTCTCCTTCAAACTTCTTCGTGATCCAGCTCTGTGAAGTATAGCCCTTTTCCTTCATGATCTCATCTACCTGTTTTTGATAAGGTTCGTAAAGGGCATCCAGTGTTTCTGTGCCGTAATCGAAATATATCCGGTGAGTTTCCGGAGAGGGCAGGTTTTCTTTCAGATAGGCCATAAAGGCTGCAGGTATCGGGTTGTTCCGGGTTGTGAAGGTGCCAATCCAGTGAGTAGACAAACACGCTGCCCCACCGAATACTTCGGGATATTCGCAGATAGCGTACGCCGAGACCAGCCCACCCATACTGGAGCCAAGTATAAAGGTGTTTTCTCTGTCAGGTTTTGTTGAGAAGGTGCTGTCAATATAGGGTTTTAGTTCCGTTACCAGGAATTTGAGGTATTTGTCAGACTGCACTCCGGAAGAGAAAAGGATCATCTCTTTAATCCCTTTTGGTATCACTGTTAACTGATCCTGGTAATCCTGCGGCAGACTCTCAAAGGGCTTTTGCGGAAAGTAGTCTGAGTGCCTGCTTTTGCCGGAGTTCCAGATTCCTACTACAATGCAATCTTCGATCTTATTTTCCTGCATCAGCCGGCTCATGGTTTCATCTACTCCCCATTCCTGATTATTCCAGGTGAGTGTGGAGTCAAATAGCATTTGCCCATCATGCATGTACACAACCGCATATTTTTTACCGGGATTATAGCTGGCCGGCAGCCATACATCTACATTGCGAGGTGCGACATACTTTGAATTAAAGTTCTCCAGCCGCTTTATCTGGCCTGCAGACACATGAGGAATTTGAGCAAAAGCAGTGACAGGCAGAATAAAACATATAAAATGGCAAAGTAGGATGAGTTGTTTCATGTTTGAATTTTTCCTAACCATTATCTCTATATACGGCCGATAACAGCTACTGATGGCTGCACTGCAACAGCTATTGATTACTATAGCCTCCCGGCTTACACCATCAATAACAACTCTGATCCGTTTTCTCCAGCTGCTCCACCGGGAAACCCTTGCTCTTTGCCTGTTGCACCATCAGGTTGTAAACAGCTTCGTCCAGCACAGGAGTTCGGGAGAGGATCCAGAGACTTTCCCGATCCGGTGAGCCCACAAGTACGTGCTGGTAGTCGGGGTCTAGCTCCAGTATCCAGTAGTCGCCCCGGAAGGGCCAGAAGAACTGTACCTTTAACTTGCTGTTGTTGCTGCCTTCTACCGGAAAAGCTTTTCCTTGTACACTCTTTTCTTTGCCTTCCGGGCCACCTTTGCGGCAGTAGTTATACACCTCTACATATCCTTCTGGATTTTGTTTATACTCTGCATAAACACAGTGGCAGCCTTTTTCGAAACGCTTCGGCAGCGAAGCGAACTCATACCAACGGCCTTCATACTTGTTCAGGTCCACGTTTGGCACAGTTTCTAGTGGCAAATTTTTTTTGCTGCAGCTGCTGATAACCCATGCCCCTAAGGCCAGGGCACCGGCACTAATGAGTAATCTGGTGTTCTTCTTCATTGCCAAAACAGGTATATTAAAGCTGCTTGGCCATTTTATAGTGTTGAATGGAGCCAAACAGCAGGTATGATTCTTCCACTACCTGATACCCGTTGCGGCGGTAAAAGTTTACAGCATTCTCACGTGCATGCAGCATTATGTTCGTTGCACCCATCTCACGGGCGCGCTGCTCCACATACTGCATTAGCTGATCGCCGAGTTTTTTTCCCTGCATGTCGCTTCGGATGCCCATAAAGCGCACCTGCGCCTCCTGTGGCGTGCTGAGGTGCACCCGGCAAACACCTATAGCATCGCCGGCGTTAGTTACCATCATGGCGTGTGTGGCAGTAGCATCGTCTGCTGCCTGCTCACTGCCCTGGGGCTGCCCCCACGGCTGGCGCAGGGTTTCAAAGCGGAGGCGGTAGTATTTCTCAAACTGCTCAGGGGTGGTAGGTTCAATTATATGCATTTGACAATATAGCTTCTTCACATCAAAAGAATAACTTTGTCAGGTTAAGATAGGTAAAATCAATTTTCAAAGTATAAAGTATTAAAAACACTATGGCATCTTTTGATATTGTAAGTAAAGTGGATCCGCAGATCATGGATAATGCTGTGAACGTGGCACGCAAGGAAATCATGAACCGTTATGACTTCCGCGATACCAAAGGCACATTGGAGTACGATAAAAAGAACAGTGAGGTGCACATCAGCATGGAAAACGAAATGCGCGTGCAACACACCGAGGATGTGCTGATCGGTAAAATGGTGAAGCAGGGGTTAGATGCAACAGCACTTGACTTCTCAAAAGAAGCTTACCAGTCTGGCGCGATGGTGAAAAAAGACATCAAAGTAAAAGCAGGTATCGACAAAGAGACTTCCAAAAAGATCATGAAGATCATTAAGGATAGTAAGATGAAAGTGTCGGCGGCCATGATGGATGAAACCATTCGGGTAACCGGGAAAAAAATTGACGACCTGCAAGAGGTAATCGCCCTGATGCGAAGCAACAGTGAAGAAATAGGCATGCCGTTGCAGTATGTGAACATGAAAGGTTAATACGACCTCGTAAACTACTTTTTAGTTGCTTGTTTTGGTCCAGCAACATGGGTGTTTCTTGTTCTCAATACATGTAAACGTGCTAATTGATCGCTTTGCTTAGTGCAGAATAATTTTTAATAAGTTTAATATGGAAATTTTTGCTAATCCGGATACGTGGATAAGCTTGCTCACCTTAACCTTTATGGAGGTGGTGTTGGGTATCGATAATATTGTATTCATTTCGATTGTGATAGGCAGGCTACCTCATGAGCAACAGGCAAAGGGGCGCACTATCGGCCTTTCGTTAGCCTTGGTTTTTCGTATTATACTGCTGCTGTTTATTTCCTGGATAGTTGGGGCAAGCGCTCCGTTATTTAGTATAAATCTGCCGTTTACCGAATCTGATTTTGCGGTGTCATGGCGAGATATCATCCTTTTTGCCGGAGGGTTGTTCCTGCTGGCGAAGAGTACTACTGAAATACACAATAAACTGGAAGGCGAGGAAGAAGAACCTGGCAAAGCTAAGGTGCATGCCACCATGGGTAAAATACTCGTGCAGATCGTAATCATCGACATCGTCTTCTCATTCGACTCTATCCTTACAGCAGTAGGACTGGCACAGGAAGTGATCATCATGATAATTGCTGTTATACTGGCTATGGGTATTATGCTGGCGTTCGCAAAGTATGTCAGTGATTTCGTGAACAAACATCCTACTGTTAAAATGCTTGCCCTGGCTTTTCTTATATTGATTGGCTTCATGCTGGTAGTTGAGGCGCTGCATCAGCACATACCTAAAGGTTACATTTATTTTGCAATGTTCTTCTCGCTGTTAGTGGAAATGCTGAACATGCAGTTACGCAAAAAAACTGTTCCTGTGCATCTGCGCCAGAACGAGGTGCTTGAACCGGAAGAAGAGGAGAGAGTTGTATAACTGTTTCATACAAAACTAAAAGCGGCGGCATCTGTCAGGGGTGCCGCCGCTTTTAGTTTAAGGTAAAACCTGCTATATGCTTTATTGATTTTTATAATTACTTTAGGGTATCTATAGCAACACTCTAAACCAATAGGTTATGCAGTTCCGACACCGCGCCATTGCAGTTTTTGTACTCGTGGCCGTAACAAGCCTGGCTCTTCTGAGCATCTACCTGCTTCAACCTCCTGCCCCAAAACCCGCCAACGCACCAGTAACAGCATTCTCAGCAACACGGGCCATGGAGCACGTGCAGCATATAGCAGGTAAACCCCATGCTATGGGTACCGCTGAACACGCAAAAGTGCGAACATACCTGCTCCAGGAAATGCAGAAACTAGGCCTGGACCCACAGGTGCAGGAAGCAGCAGCAGTGAATGATATGAATGGGGTAGCTTATGTGGGGCATGTGTACAACCTGATCGGCAGGTTGCGTGGAACGGGTAAGAAGGGCAAAGCTATCCTGCTGATGGCCCATTACGACTCACAACCCAATGCCCGTGGGGCTGGCGACGATGCTTCGGGGGTGGCTGCTATTCTGGAAACAATACGGGCTTTAAAGCAGAACGGCACACCTGCGCACGACGTGATCGTGCTGCTGACAGACGGGGAGGAGTATGGCTTGTATGGTGCAAAAGCATTTATGAAACACCCCTGGGCAAAGCAGGTGGCGCTTGTGCTAAATGTAGAGGCCCGTGGTAATGCCGGGCCAAGTATGACTTTCGAGCTGAGCCCTGAAAATGGTTGGGTGGCGAAGCAGTATATACGTGAGGCACCTTATCCGTTCGTCAGTTCTCTGGCTTATGAAATATACAAGCGCATGCCAAACGACACTGACTTTACAGTGTTTAAAGATGCCGGTTACAGTGGCTTGAACTCTGCCTTTATTGATGGATTTGTACATTACCACAAAGCAACTGACTCACCGGAAAACCTGGATATACGCAGCCTGCAGCAGCATGGCAGCAACATGCTTGCGTTAACAAAGCATTTCGCTAATATCCCGCTCAGCCAGACAAAAGCTCCTGACTCTGTATTTTTCAATTTTATAGGAAGCTGGGTGATCAATTATCCGCAAGAACTTAATGTGCTTTGGGTAGCGCTAATTACGCTGTTGCTGTTGGTAACGGTTAAGGTAAGCAGGCAGAAAGGAGGACTTACCATACGGCAGGTGCTCATCAGCTTCTTTGTATATGTAGTAGTGCTCGTGCTGGTGGTAGTAATGATTATGCTCATCAACAACCTGGTGCTGGCTGAGCTGCCATTTTCGCACCGGTCAAACGGGGTATACAGTGCACATGAGTTTTTTATCGCCTACCTGTTGCTGGCTTTAGGCTTTTTTCTGTTGCTAAGCTGGTTTGTCTTGCGCTGGCTGCGCTTGCTTGCATTGTTCATGGGCTTAATTCTGGTGCAGTTCGTGCTGATGATGGTGCTGTTCCTGATCATTCCAAATGCTACCTACCTGCTGCTGTTTCCGCTCCTGTTCAGCATGGGAGGGTTGTTACTTGTTTTGTTATTGGGTCTGCATGAGGTGCCGAGGGTAGACCTGCGCTATACGTTAGTAATGTTGTTTGCTTCTGTTCCTGCCATTTTCCTGCTTATGCCCATTGTGCAGGTCGTGTTTGTTGCTTTCGGACTACAACTGCCTGCCGGCCCTATTGCTTTGTTCGTGCTTTTACTGGGGCTCTTGCTGCCTCTGCTTTGGATCGTAGAACAGAGCCTTGGTTGGCGGCAGGTGCCTGTACTGCCATTGGTTCTTCTGCTGCTGGGGGGCATCCAAACCTATAGGGCGGTAGGGCATGAGAAGCCTTCTGAAGAACGGCCACTCCATAGCCATATAAGCTACTATTTAAATGCTGACACCGGTAAGGCGCAATGGGCCACTTATTACCAGACAACCGACGACTGGAACAGGCAGTTTTTTACGGAAGCGTCAAGAAAGACCTTATCAGATATGTACCCACAGGCCACCCTGGAATACCTTGTGAGTGATGCCAGGAGTATTGATGTGCCAGCGCCTGTTGCAGAAGTGGTTTCTGATACCATAATTGCTAATGAGCGGGTGTTGCAACTAAGGCTTGCGTCACGTCGCGATGCAGCGCACCTGGAACTGGTGTTGCAGCCGAAGGACACAGCATCATTGCATGAGGTAAAGCTGGCTGGTGAAGAGCTGGACCTGAAGCCTTTAGACACCAAAGAAGGAAAAGTTTACTATGTCCGGCTTCATGGTCTGCCGGTGAACAAGCAAGTAGAACTGGAGCTGCACCTGGCACCAGATACTCCTCTTACGTTGCACCTGTATGACCAAAGTATAGGCTTGCCACAGGAACTGGTGAAAAAACCAAAGCCGGCTCATGTTATTGCCGAACAGGGTGGTACGAGTAATATCACAGTTGTCCGGAAATCGTATTCCTTCTGATCATCAGGCCCTGCCAATAGAAGCATGCAAAGGCAGTGCTGCATTTTTCGTTGGAATTGGCGTTTGGCGCTAACCAATTTTTAAGGATGCGTAGTATAGGGAATACACACTTATACACGCATCCTTAACATGTTTATAGATAAAGTAATTTCCCTTGCTTTCGGCTTGGTCTTCCTGTTTGTTTTATCCTGCGATGGCCCTACTTCTGATACTGTAGTAGAGGAAGGCACGCCAGTAAGCAAGAATAAAACCTTGCGCGATAACCCTGTTTTCTGGGACTATGCAGCCAGCAGTAATATGCTGCAGACAGAATTAGGAAAACTCGCAGCAGAAAAAGGCAGCACGGAAGAAATAAGATTGATAGGTCAGAAAGCAGCCGATTTCCACTATAAAGCGCTGGAACAGCTTCGCAGTCTGGTAGCCAGTCAAACAAAAGTGCATGTGCCGGACAGCCTGGGTGCGGCAGACCACGATCTGGTAGAAGAGTTTAAGCTACTGAAAGGGGAGGATTTTGATACCCGCTACCACGACTATATACTTAACTCCCACAAGATGCAACTGGAGCGATACCAGGAGGCGCTTAGTATAGCTGAAAATCAGGGAACAAGAAAATGGCTACAGGCGATGCTGGTGCATTTGAGGGAACAACTGAATTCCGTTGCAGCTACAGATTCTGTAACACATCAGCCATGATAGTACAGCGTAACCCATGAAGAGGGGCTAATCCTTAAGTGTTGAATAAGCAGGGCTGCTAAAACTAAAAGATCTTGGATTAATTGGAAAGCTACTTCCAGAGTTCAGCCGCTTTGCGGGCCATCCTAAAAAACAGGTCTCGCTCTAAACCGGCTACCTGTCGTGCTTCGCAATCAGAATAACCGTTCTCTATAGCATTGAGGTAGTCGTAATAAAGTTGTGCCATCTCCAGCGAATCATCCTCAAAGCAATCTGCCAGCTCTTCTTGTGTGGCTTTTTTGGGTTCGAAAACTTTAGATGGGTACAGCTTGTCCAACTGGTAGATCAGGTATTTCTGCTGAGTCTTGTTTTGGCGGCCTCCAAAGAACTGCTCAATGTCCATGTCGTCCTCATCCTCAAATTCTTCCAGGTCATCTTCAACGGCAAGAGGTTCATAAACAATTATATCGTGGCAGGTTAGCTCCAGGTACTCGTCAAATTTCTCTTTAATAGGAATTATGGTGGGTGTATCGTAAGGCTTGTTAAGAACATCGGCCATGTGCAGCGCAATCTCCTTGCCTTTTTCGCCGGCAGCGATCAGTATCTGGTTAAACTGTGTAAAGTCGCAACCCATGTAGATAAACTTGTACTCATCGTCAAGCACAGTGAAACACCAGAGCGTTATAAATTCCGTATCATCGATCACTACAGTATCGATGTACAATTCATTTATCTGTACGTATAACGGCGAGTATTCCTGAGCATCCATGGGCATGGCCTTTGAGTGTACAAGTCTGTTTAGCTGCCTGTACGTTAAGTAACAGGTATTGTTAGTAGTTATACGGACTTTTGTGGACCAATGATAAAGCACATTGTCCAATCTTATACCCTAAACAGCTGGAGAGAATGGCTTTAAATCTATAAATGTTTTTATAAATTATTGATTTACTTTGATTTATGTAAAATGCAGGGCCACGAAAAGAGAATTCTCTCTTGCTAAATTTTAGTATGATTTTTTTCAGGTGCTTTTATTATTTGCATAAGCCGGTAAAAAAGTACTGAATCTGACACTTTTTTAACTGGTTTCGATTGGGCTAGTTTCCTGAGAAACAAGTAAACTGAAGTTTTTGCAGCATAAATTACTACTGTTTTTAGATGTGGGTTTCCTGAGAGTAGTAACTGCTTTACCCGCTCGCCCACAAGTCAGTGATGAAACGCTGGGCATTCCGGTATGCTAGTTTCTCCAGTTGTTCCTTGGTTAGCTGCTCCTTTAGCTGATTAAGCACATAGTTGTAACTGGTACTGGCTTGCTCATGCTCTTTAAAGTAGTAGGGTATGCGGCTAAGGTCGGTGCTGTCGGCGGTATAGAAGAAGTCGGCTCCGAAACAGATTACATCACCTGCTCCTTTACTGAAGCCATACAGAATGTGGTGCAGTAGTGCTTCCGGGTCTTCGTTATTTACAAAGGCTCTTAAGAAGTTCATCCCGATCAAGCCTTTGCGTCGAATAATTTCCTGGGTTAGTTCATCTGGCAGGTTGCGGTTGTGTTCCCACACAGGCCTGAAGTTAGAATGACTGGCGATGATCGGGATATCCAGTTTTTCCTTGTCAATGTGCGTGAGCATGTCAAAAGCCAGGGCATCGCTTGTGTGTGAAAAATCAACAGCTATTTTTCGGCCGTGCAGGTAGTCCAGGAGCATTTTGCCATCTCTCGTGATGCCCTTACCGGTCATGTTGCCTCCTCCGAAGCGGTTCTCAGTATGATGTGTGAAACTGATGTAAAGCAGGCGCTCACACACCTCTATCATTTTCTCCAGTTTCTTGAAACCGTCCTCCAGCGACTCATGCTCCTCACAGAAACCGGCTGCGTTCTCCACGGCAGCCACCATGCCTGTAGCTCCTTCTTGCTGCATTACCTGCTGCATGCTTTCTACATTCGTTACAGCAGTCAGGCCGTTGTCTGCATCCGCCAGCTCTCTGAACTTGTCGCGCTGCAGGGCGGCATACTGCGTACTGCCGGCGCCTGTTGCGCTATACATGGCCATTACCTGTAGCTTCACATTGCCTTCTTTCAGGTTCGGTAGCGAGCACCCGATTTCCTCTGCTTTGTTCATGTCCGAATCAGGTACATCCGTCAGGTATACCAATAAGTCACAGTGCATGTCAACGATCGGCAGGCGTGGGGTAGTACTGTTAGAAGCCATAGATTTATCTTTTTATAGAAGTACGGATAAGCACAACACTTAAGTTGAGAATTTCTACAAGCCAGCAGCTATCTGATGCTTTCTGGCTTTAAAACAGAACAGCCGGAGCAAATGCCCCGGCCATTAAGCATTATAAAAACAGGTGCGTTAAAAGTCATCATCTGCATCTCCGCCCCGGTCCTGCTGCTGCTGGTCCCGGCGACGTTGTTTTTCTCCGTCGCTGTTTATGCGGTAAGTAAAGCCTAAGTACACAATGCGGCTTTGCCTGCGGTTCTCGCTTTCAGTTCTGAACTCCGGTCCAAAGCTCAGGAAGTTATACTGGCGGGTATTGAAGATATCTGAAACCCGTAGCGATACGGTTCCCTTCTCATTCAGGACTTCCTTTTTCATACCTAGGTCCATGCTGAACATTTGCTCCATCCGGCCCTGGATATCGGCCATCGGTGCACGGTAAAAGCCTGAAAGTTGTATGTCAAGGTCTTTCCACACCGTCATGGTAGAGTTAAGCTTGGATGTCCAGCTGATGCGACTACTGCTTAACTCTGTATCGCCTTGCGTAGTGTTCAATTGTGTTCTGAAACCCGATACGCTTCCGTTCAGGCGCCACCATTTGGTAACCGGGTGATTAAAACCGAGTTCTACGCCATAAGAAGAATTGCTGGAAAGATTCAGGAAAGTAACCTCATTGGCTGGTATGGAGTCGCCATTCACTACCACAATCGTAGTGGTTCTGAAGCGCTCAATTTCATCGGTGGTATGGCGGAAAAATGCGGTTGCGTTGAGAGAAGTGTTGCCCCAGTAACGCAGGTAGCCTAACTCGAGCGAATTAACAAACTCCGGCTTCAGGTCGGGGTTGCCGTACCGCACGCTAAAGCGGTCAGACCGGTCAACAAAAGGATTTAGAAAACGGCTCCTGGGCCTGTTAATGCGGCGGCTGTAGCTGAACTGAACCTTGTTGTCGTCGTTGAAGTCGTTGGTGATAAAGATCGTCGGGAAAAGGCTGAAGTAGTTGTTATTTGCTACAATATCCTGTGTCCGTTGATCCGCTTTTGTAAGTGTCTGCTCCGCCCGTACACCAACCTGGTAGCTGATGGATTTATACTTGTTGCTGTAGTTGCTGTAAAGGGAATATACCTGCTGGTCGTAAACAAAATGATTGCTCAAAGCCACATCATATACATAACTGCCAGCAGCGCTGTCGAAGTTAAAGAAACGTGAATCCTCATCCAGGCGCTCATAAGAACTTCGGAATCCTGCCTCAAAGCGGCTGTCTTCTGAGATCGGGTGCACATAGTCGGCTTTGGTCACAAGTTCATAGTTTCCGTCATCCACTAAAGTTTGCTGCAGTTCAGGTGAGGCTTCAGAAAGCAGATCATGTTCGCTGAACATACTTTCCTCTTCATCCACATTGGTATTGTAAACGATGTCAGCTGTAAGTTCCTGCCCTTTGCGCTCAAAGGTCTGCCGGTAACCCAGTGTCAGGTCCATGGCTTTTTCATCTTCATTTTCAGTAGTGTTTCTGAGGCTGGAGCTTGTCTGCAGGCGGTTCTCGTTCAGGAAACGGTAAAGTATAGAATTCCTGTCCTTATCCTGGCCAAAGCGGTAAATACCCGAAGCTGATAAAGTATGACGTGGAGTAAGGTAGTAGTCGGCTCCCAGGCGGAAGTTGTGCGAAACGTCCGTGCTGTTACGATCGCCGGTTTGTGAGCGGTAGCTGGTGCTGTCTGTCTGCCCTTGCTCGTTCAGGTAAAAATTCTCCGTAAAGCTGTTGCGGGTGCCGGGCCTGTTACGTTGTCTGAAATCATAGCCCCCGGTAACCGACCACTTATCGTAGCGGTAGTTCAGGTTAAGGGAGCTGTTGTAATTATCATAAGTGCCGGCAGTAACCGAAGCAGAGCCATTGAAGCCTGGCTTTTTCTCTTTCTTTAACACGAGGTTAATGATGCCTGATGTGCCTTCGGGGTTATACTTGGAAGAGGGGTTTGTGATAAGTTCAATACTCTCGATAAGGTTAGCTGGAATCTGGTCCAGGGTGAGGTTAGAAAGCGCAGAGCGCTTTCCGTCTATCAGTATCGTAACGTTTGAGCTGCCCCGCATACTTACGTTGCCGTCTATATCAACCGTAACAGAGGGCAGATTTTGCATTACTTCGGCCACAGAGCCACTTTGTGCGTTAATATCCTGGCTTACGTTTACCACTTTCTTGTCCAGCTCATAGTCCACGAGTTGCTGCTCGGCCACTATTTCTACTTCGCTAAGTTTTGTCGAAGATGCCTTTAAAGTTATATTTCCCAAAGCGACCTCAGGCTTTTGGGGTGAAATGATGATGTTAGGAACGTAACGGGTCGGGTAGCCCACCATCGAGGCACGAAGTATAAAGCGGCCGTTGAGTACGCGTTCAAGTAAAAAGTATCCTTCTACATCGGTGGTAGCGCCGGTCACTAGGCTTGAGTCTTTGGCTGAAAGCAACACAACGTTAGCAAACCCTATAGGTGCCTTGGAGTCGCCTTGAACTAAAGTGCCGGATATTTTGCCGCGGGTGGTAGTTTGAGGCTGCTGTGCCTGTAGTGCAAATGGTAATGTGTTGGCAATGGAAAACAGTAATAAAAAATGTAATAAATTTATTCTCATAGTTAAGATGGAGCTCTGACAGAAAGCTTCCAAAATCAGGTTAAACATTGATTTTGTCTGCAAAAAGAGATCACGCCCTTGCCAAAGAACAAGCCTTTAGATTTATTAAAGACGCAATAACCTTATAAACTAGACTAAGAATGTGCAGCAGGGTTTAGTGTTGTGGAAAACTTTATGGCTTTCGTGGGTTGGATATGGGAACAACAAGAACAGGCAGAACTTGTTTTATTGTTCTCCCTGTTCTTGTTTATACTATCAGAATTTAGCTTAGTTAAGCCTATTGCGCGAGTGTTTTGCTCAGGAAGTCCCATACAACCACACCCGTGGCGACGGAAATATTAAGGGAATGTTTGGTGCCAAACTGGGGGATCTCCAGCACCACATCAGAAGCGCTTACCACATCCTGCTCCACACCAAAAACTTCATTGCCCAATACAAAAGCATAGGGTTGACCAGGCTCCGGCCTGAAATCATTCAGCATCGTGCTATTCTCGGCCTGCTCCACCGAGCAAATTTTGTAACCATCTGCCTGCAGTCGCTTGATCAGCTCAAGCGTATCAGGTACATGCTCCCACGCAACAGACTCCGTGGCTCCGAGTGCTGTTTTCTCAATGTCGCGGTGCGGAGGGGTGCCGGTAATGCCGCAGAGGTATACTTTTTCAGCCATAAACGCATCGGCTGTCCGGAAAACAGAGCCAACATTATTCAGGCTGCGCACATTATCGAGCACCAAGACTAACGGTATTTTTTTCTTATTTTTGAATTCTTCAACCGAATCGCGGTTGAGGTCGTCCATCGAAAGTTTACGCATTCTTTTATAGACGCAAGACTGAAGATACAAGACACAAGACCTTGTTTTGCCAGCGCTGCTGCAAAGGTCAGGCTGATTTTGGCAAAAGTCAAACCTAGGTCGGTTGTTAATCCGATGGAAGGTCAAATTATCGGCTTAAAATTGGAAACAAGGAGGTATTCTTCTGCTGTTCCGGATGTATGCATCCGGAACTATACCAATGGCGGATGTTTCTGCGCGTTTTATTTCTGAAACAGGACCTAGGAAATATTATGTTTTCAGACTGACAAGTCAGAAAGAGCGCTTAATTTATAAATGGAGTAGGGGTGAGTAAAAAGCACCTTTAACTTATAACTCAGAATTCAAAGTTACTAGATATAGTATGAAAGGAGAAGGCACAGTAACCCCTTTGATGAAGCAGTACAACGCTATAAAGGCGAAGCATCCGGGAGCCTTGCTGTTGTTCAGGGTTGGAGACTTTTACGAAACATTTGGCGAAGATGCCATCAGGGCCAGTAAGATTCTGGATATCGTACTGACAAAGCGCGGAGCCGGCTCGTCATCTGAAACAGCCCTGGCTGGTTTTCCGCATCACTCACTCGACACGTATCTGCCAAAGCTGGTTAGAGCCGGAGAGCGTGTGGCCATCTGTGATCAGCTGGAAGACCCAAAAACAGTTAAAGGCATTGTGAAGCGCGGCGTTACAGAGCTCGTAACACCGGGTGTTTCCTTTAACGACCAGGTGCTGGAGCGCCGCAGCAATAACTACCTGGCCGCAGTGCATTTCGGTAAAACGGAGACAGGCGTTTCCTTTCTGGATGTCTCTACCGGTGAGTTTATCACAGCACAGGGCGATAAGAATTATGTTGGCAAGTTGTTGCAGAGTCTGGCTCCTTCGGAGGTGCTGTTCTGCAAACGCGAGAAAGAAACCTTTACGGAGCGTTACGGCCCTGACTTCCGCTATTATGCGCTGGACGAGTGGGTATTCAAGTATGATTTTGCTTATGAATCCCTGACACGCCAGTTTGGGACGGCCTCCCTGAAGGGTTTTGGCATTGAAGGTATGACCGAGGGTATTATTTCTGCCGGGGCTATCCTTCATTATCTTTCTGAAACACATCATCATGAGATCAGCCACATTGCTACCATTTCCAGGCTGGAAGAAGACAAGTATGTATGGCTGGATAGATTTACGGTTCGTAACCTGGAGCTGGTATTTCCGCAGCACCAGGAGGGTGTGCCGCTTATCCAGGTGCTGGATCAAACCGTAACCCCCATGGGTGCCCGTTTACTGAAGAAGTGGGTAGTGTTACCGTTAAAAGATGTAACTCAGATACGCCGCCGTTTGGATACGGTAGAGGCGCTGACACAGCACAGGGAGCTACTCGAGGAGCTAACGCAGCACCTGAAGCAGATAAATGACCTGGAGCGCCTTATATCTAAAGTGGCAGTGCGACGGGTTAACCCAAGGGAGTTAGTGCAATTGTCGAAAGCCCTGGATGCTATTCTGCCTATTCAGAAAGCATTGGCTCTAAGTGATATTGCTCCCCTGCAAAAACTGGCTGCTCAGCTGGCCCCCTGCGACGGACTTCGTGAAGAGATCAAGAATGTGCTGAAGCCGGAGCCGCCTATGCTCACAAACCAGGGCAACATGATCAACGATGGCATTCATGCGGAACTGGATGAGCTGCGTGCTATTGCTTTCTCCGGTAAAGATTACCTGGCGCAGGTACAGCAGCGTGAGGTTAAGAATACGGGAATTACATCGCTGAAGATAGCATACAACAAGGTGTTTGGCTATTACCTGGAGGTAAGCAATGCACACAAGGAGAAAGTGCCGGCCTCCTGGATACGCAAACAGACGCTTGTAAATGCAGAACGCTACATTACCGAAGAGCTCAAGACATACGAAGAGAAGATACTGAATGCCGAAGACAAGATCTATAGTATAGAATTCGGCCTGTTTAATGAGCTGGTACTACATGCCCTGGATTACGTGGCACAGGTACAGCAAAATGCCAAGGTGATCGGTGTGATAGACTGCCTCTCTTCCTTTGCAGGTACAGCGTTGGCCAGTAATTATGTGAAGCCTGATGTGAACGACAGTCATGTGCTCGATATTAGGAAAGGGCGTCATCCGGTTATTGAAAAGCAGCTGCCTTTGGGAGAAGCTTATGTGCCCAACGATATTTTCTTAGATAACGAAGAGCAACAGGTGATCATCATCACAGGTCCTAACATGGCCGGTAAAAGTGCGCTGCTTCGCCAGACGGCCCTGATCGTGCTGATGGCACAGATAGGATGTTTTGTGCCGGCAGATGCGGCAAGTATTGGGATTATCGATAAGATATTTACCCGTGTGGGTGCTTCGGATAATTTATCTAAAGGTGAGTCTACTTTTATGGTAGAGATGACGGAGACGGCCAGCATTCTGAACAACCTGTCGGACAGAAGCCTGGTGCTGATGGATGAGATCGGGCGCGGCACAAGTACGTATGATGGTATTTCCATAGCTTGGGCTATTGTAGAACATCTCCATAACCACCCCAAGTATAAAGGCAAAACGTTATTTGCCACGCATTACCACGAACTGAACCAGTTGGCAGAGGAGCTGCCACGTGTAAAGAACTTTAATGTGTCAGTGCGCGAAGCAGGAGGCAAAATTCTGTTCATGCGTAAACTGGTGCCCGGGGGCAGTGAGCATAGCTTTGGTATTCATGTGGCTCAAATGGCAGGTATGCCAAACAGCGTGGTGCTACGTGCCGATGAGATCATGCACCACCTGGAGAAGGAGAAGGTGTCAGAAGATGCGCCGCAACAACGCATGAAGACGGTTCCGAAGCAAAACTACCAGTTAAGCATGTTTGAGGTAAATGACCCGCAGATGCAGCGCGTGAAGGAGCTGATGGAGCAACTGGATATTAACACGATTACCCCTGTAGAAGCCCTGCTAAAATTGAATGAACTGAAGCTTCTGCTGCAGGATAAAAAGCAGGAGGCGCTTCGATAGTTTACATACTTGTGCCTCGCCTGTAGTACATTTATGCCTTGTGCAACACCGGGTGAATCTGTTTGAAGAACTTTTTTGAATTTTTTCTTCCTGAAAATCAGCCTAAAAGGGCAGGGGGT
Source organism: Pontibacter sp. MBLB2868 (assembly GCF_051904785.1). Classification (NCBI taxonomy): domain Bacteria; kingdom Pseudomonadati; phylum Bacteroidota; class Cytophagia; order Cytophagales; family Hymenobacteraceae; genus Pontibacter; species Pontibacter sp. MBLB2868. The sequence continues at coordinate 4,389,976 of NZ_CP196710.1, forward strand.
GATAAATTTTTACGGCAGGCTATTGACATGTTAGATTTTGTCTATATCTTTGCAACACTAAATCACTACGGCGGTTTGGTGATAACAAAAGCGGGAGTAGCTCAGTTGGTAGAGCGCGACCTTGCCAAGGTCGAGGCCGCGGGTTCGAATCCCGTCTCCCGCTCAGGCAAAATACGAACAGGAGACGTTGTCTAATAACAACGTCTTTGTTTTTTGCAGAATTCACTTCAGAGAACGCTCTGAAGGTTGCCGGGATGGTGGAACTGGTAGACACGCAAGACTTAAAATCTTGTGAGCGCAAGCTCGTGCGGGTTCGATTCCCGCTCCTGGTACTAATTTTTAACAAAAAGCCCCTGTGAATAAAATTCACAGGGGCTTTTTGTTTCTATCTGGCAGCTGCCGGTTTCTCTCACAGCTTCAAAATTCAGATCTTATACACCTATAAATAACAAAGGCTCCCTTACCGGGAGCCTTTGTTATTTATTTTTGAAAGGTTCATTTAAATGTAAACTTTTCAACTTTTAGCCAATCTGTTTTACGGGAGTAACAGTTGAAAAGTTGTTGTTTTATAAAAAATATGCGATTTATTTTTATAACTCATTTACGCTTATGGGGCAGATCAGAAGTAACAATAAGTATTTTTTAATACTACTCCACATTACCAACTACTAGTGCAAATTCATTTTCTCTTCAAAATGCAATTTAGAAGTTGAAGCAATAATCATATTAGCTATATAAAAAAATATAACAATTTATTAGTTTAATAGTAAGTGTTTAAATGTACCATGTTATCTCTGTACCCGATGCACCTTAGTGTGATATGGTACACAACATTATTAAAGTTGAATGAAGCCACTTAACAGCCCAGTTATGAGAATAAAAGAACTTGACGCGTTGCGAGGGCTTGCTGCCTTAGGTGTTTTTCTATTTCACTTCCAGCTGTTTGACTATGGGTACCTTGGTGTTCATTTATTCTTTATTATTTCAGGGTTTGTTATTTTCCTGACAGCCAATAGCGTAAAGAATTCCTCAAAATTTGTGATAGGTCGTTTTTCAAGGTTATATCCAACCTTCTGGGTATGCCTACTGATAACCTCCTGTGTTCTGTTTTTTAGCGGACAAAGCATCACTACTTCCCAGATTGCCGGAAATTTCACTATGTTTCAAGCTTTTTTGGGAATCGAGAACATTGATGGAGCTTATTGGAGCCTGACTGAAGAACTGGTGTTTTATATGATCGTTTTCGTATCGCTAGCTTTAGGCATAATAAAGCGTGTAAAAGTTTGGGCAGGTTTTATGTTGTTGGCTGCTCTGGCAGGCTTAATGTTAAATACCGAAATACTGTTGCAGAAGAACCTGCAGGATGTTGTGAAGTATTTTGGCCTTTTTGTGGCTGGAATTATTTTCTATAAAGTGCATGCCGTCCAAAAGCTTAGTCTGTTAAGTTGCACGGGGTTATTAGTTTGCCTTGGCATTACAGTGCAGTATTCTTTCGGAAAGCACCTTGCTTATTTTAACCCGCTTTACGAGACACTGATCATAATGACCTTTTTTGGGTTATTTACGCTGTTGGTGCTCGGAAAACTGGCTTTCCTGAACAAATTTAAAGGGCTGTTATTCTTCGGTAAAATATCTTACCCTTTTTATCTATTGCACCAGGAAGTAGGGCTGGCATTCCGTCACCTCTTTGAGACAGAAAACATACTAGTGCACATTGGTTTAGTGGTATTGATCTTTGCTGGCATAACATTGTTAGCCACTGCTATAAACAGATACATTGAGAACACGGCTTCTTACGCTCTAAAAAAGTATCTGCAATCCAGGGAACCAGGGAAAGTATGGAATCAACTGCTCTTCAGGAAAAAAAATACAGCTACTCCAATAGTAGTAGCCCAAACCAATAATATAGATGATACAACAACCGCCACCAAACGCCTGATGTTGGAGAGGATTAAACGGAGCTAGGGAGTGTTAATTACCTGGATAAGTCCTTGGAGCGATTGGCATCAATAGCGATAAGGATATAAAGCAGAATAGTGAATGACCACAGCGATGATCCTCCATAACTAAAGAAAGGTAGCGGAATACCAACTACAGGTGCAAGGCCAATCGTCATGCCAACATTAACCAGAAAATGGAAGAAGATGATGGAGGCCACACAATACCCATAGGTTCGCCCAAAAACAGACCTTTGGCGTTCTGCAATGGCTACGATCCGTGTAAGAAGCAGTATAAATATACCGATCAGGACAGTGCTCCCTAACCAGCCATGTTCTTCCCCGATGGTACAAAAGATAAAGTCAGTGCTTTGTTCTGGCACAAAGTCAAATTTGGTCTGAGTGCCCTCCAAAAAACCTTTCCCCCAGAAACCACCGGAGCCGATAGCAATTTTAGACTGGGTAACATTCCAACCATAGCCCAGAGGGTCCGCCTCCGGATTAATAAGGGCCTGAATACGGTTTTGCTGGTGCGGCTGCAGGATGTTATTTACAAAATAGTCCACACTGAAGATCATTCCCACCACTAACAGGAGCATCGCTACCATCGTTTTAATGCGGCGTAGCAGTCGATAATCTAAAGCAATTGCAAGGCCCATCAGCGCCGTTATCCCCAGGATCAGGTATAGCTTTGGCACCAGCAGGGTAAGTATGAAAATAGCGGCTGCAGAGCCTCCGATGATCAGTATCAGCGGTGACATCCCTTCCCTGAAAAAGGCAAGTATAAACGCGCCAAACACAAGGGCAGAACCTGTTTCGTTTTGAAGGATGATGATAACCGGCGGTAAAAAGGTGATAGCAGCCAGAACCATCTGGTCCTTAAATTTTTGCTGTCGCAGGTTTATACTACCCAGATACTTGGAGACAGCCAGGGCCGTAGCGAATTTTGCAAGCTCAGCGGGTTGTAAACGTATGCCTCCTCCCAGGTCGAGCCAGGACCTGGAGCCGGCAATAGGCTTAGCAATGACCAGCGTTACGAGCAGCAACAGAATAATGCCCCCATAAATAGGGTAAGCGAGGTGCTCATATACTTTATAGTCAACAATGAGGATAACCAGTATCAGGAATAGCGAAAGGCCAATCCACAGCAGCTGCTTGCCCGAGTTAATATCCATGCTAAAGATATTAACGATGTTATCAGGGCTATAAACAGCGGCATAGATATTCATCCATCCCAGGGCCACCAGCAGGAAGTACAACAGGATCGTTACCCAATCCATGTGCTCAATTATTCGACGCGAGGTACGGCTGCTGCTTGGCGCTACTAGTCTATCTCCAAGTACTTTCTGCTCAACACCCATTGTTCCATTGATTTTCTAGACACAGAGTCTGTTAAATATTTTTCTATCATCAGTCCGGCAATAGGTGCCGCTGACTGTGCGCCAAAGCCTGCATTTTCTACATACACAGCAATAGCGATCTTCGGATTTTCTCTTGGTGCAAAGGCAACAAATACGGCATGGTCCTTACCCTGCGGGTTTTCTGCGGTTCCTGTTTTGCCACACACAGCAATACCTAACTTTTCAAGAGAGGCATTACGGCCCGTACCCGACGATACTACCTGCGCCATACCTTCGATAACTGGTTCAAAATGCCTTGCCTCTACAGCAGCGTAATGCTTTTGCTGATACTCTGGCAGCGGCTTTCCATTTTCGCCTATGGAGCGGATGATGTGCGGTGTCACATAATAGCCTCTGTTTGCAATGGTTGCCATAAAGTTTGCCATCTGCAGGGGGGTAACACCTAACTCTCCCTGGCCTATACTTAGTGAATAGATAGTAGAGAACTTCCAGCGGTTTTCGCCATATATTTTATTATACATGGCAGGTGAGGCAATAATGCCCTGTTTTTCATTTGGAAGGTCAATACCGAGTTTTGTGCCGAAGCCGAAGCTTGTAATTTTTTCACGCCAGTCACCAAGACCAATTGCTGTGTCTTTAAAGGTATTGCCAGACTTGCCCTGGTTAACAACCGCCCTGAATACCTGGTAAAAGTATGGATTGCAGGAGGTCTTGATTGCTATGGAAAGATCTGTTGGTGCCTGGTGTGCATGCGAACACTTTACCAGGCTCTGGTTACATGGGAAGCCCGTATTGGGAGTAATGATGCCATCCTGTAAGGCAATAAGTGCCTGCGCCAGCTTAAAAATAGAGCCAGGAGGGTTACTACTCGCCATGATCGGACGATTGAACATCGTTTTGTTAGGGTCGGACAGCAGGGACATGTAGTTCTTGCCGTAGTCTTTACCGGTAAAGAGGTTAGGGTCATAAAAAGGAGAGGAGACATAGGCCAGCACTTCACCCGTTGAAGGCTCTATAGCTACCACACTCCCTTTAGCTCCGTTCATTAAAAACTCGCCATAGGCCTGGAGGTCCAGGTCAATGGTGCTTACAAGGTTTTCGCCGGCTACGGAAAGGGTATCATAGGCACCATCTTTAAAAGGCCCTTTTTCTATACCCCGTACGTTCACCATTTTATACTTTACCCCTCGCTTACCCATCAGGAAGTTCTCGTACTCCAGTTCTATACCGCTTTTTCCGATATAGTCACCGGGCCGGTAGCCCTGGTAGGTAGAGTCTTCCAACTGCTTTGGGCTGATCTCAGCAATATACCCTAAGGCATGTGCCAGGCTCTGATGCGGGTAGCCGCGGGCAGTACGTGCGTTAATGTAGAAACCGGGAAAATCGATCAGGTTATCCTGAATATGGGCAAAATCCTGTGTGGTAAGTTTCTGATAGAAGATAGAAGGTTGCACATACGAGAAGGTGCGCGCCTTTTTAAGACGTTCACGAATGTCCTCGAGAGGCAGCTGCAGTAAGTTGCTTAGCCGAAGCGTATCCAGTTGTTTTACCTCCTTCGGGATTACCATCAGGTCGTAAACAGGGGTGTTTTGGACCAGTAACTTCCCTTTGCGGTCGTAGATCAGGCCCCTAAACGGGTATTGGATAATGGTTTTGATGGCATTGGTCTCAGCGGCCTGCTTGTAGCTGCTGTCTACAACCTGGATGTAAAAAAGGCGCAGGGCATACACGACGCCTACCAGTAAAAAAATGCCTTGTATGACGTACTTTCTATTCTCTAGGTATTTCATTTATATTCTACTAGTTCTCTTGGGTGAGAAGAACAGTAACTGTAGTATGATTACAACTACTCCGGTGAATAGGGTGCTAACCACTATCTTTAACAGCGTGTAGAACAAATCATCAAAGCTTATCTTTTCCAGGAAAAATACAGCTGCGTGATGTATAAGTAAGAGTATGAATGTATAGGTTAAAAACCAGCCTTTGCCCATCACATGAATGTTCACCGAGTCATTGATGTCGTAACCGTCGCGGGGGGTAAGAAGGTTCAAAATATGAGGCCGGAGAAAAGCGAGTAAGACGCTGGCAGCTGCATGGATTCCCATGGTGTCATAGAGCACATCAATTGTAAAACCCAGCAGAAAACCTAAAAAGAGTAACAGCAGGCGATTGATACCCAAAGGCAGAAAAAGCAGAAAAGCTACATAAATATAGCAGAAGCCTGTTCCATAGAGCACCAGGTTATCCATCAGCAGGATCTGCAGTGCTACAAACAGGATAAACTGTAAGATGTTCGTTAAACCTAAGCTACTCTTCATTTGGAAGTATACCTGCGTTTTGTTCTAATTCTTCACGCTCCTCTTTTACCGTATTCTCGATCACGTACACATAAGAGAGCTGTGCAAAATCTACGGCCAGTTTTACACGGATAGTATAAAAACTCTTATCCTGCTCCTTTTCTATAGAACTGATAGTGCCTACTAGTATGCCTTCCGGAAACACAGTGTTATAGCCGCTGGTAACAATAGTGTCGCCTTTAGCCGGCTTAACGTGTAAAGGGATGTAATCTAGCAGGGCAGTCCGGTAGTCGCCTCCTGTCCATTTAATGGTGCCGAAGGTATTATTTTTCTTTATTTTGGCAGAGATCAGCATCTGCGAATGCAGCAGCGAAGTGGCTGTAGAGTAATTTTTAGATACTGTTTTGATCCTGCCAACAACTCCATTAGGAGAAATTACCCCCATGCCAGGCTGAACGCCGTCTGCGGTGCCTACTGCAAGGGTCAGGGTATTATTAGAACGCCGGATGGAGTTATTGATAACACGCCCGGCATGCAAAATATAAGGACTAGCCTGTAGTGTATCTGTTAAAGCGAAGAAAGTGCTATCCAGGGTGCTGGTGCTGTCCACTAACGCAGCTTGCTTATAGCGCATTACCTCTCCCCGAAGGGCAGCGTTCTCCTTGGCTAACGTCCGGTTTATAGTCGTTAGCCTGAAATAATCGGTGATGCCACTCTGAAAATCAAGTACCTGCCCCACGTATTTGTTTGCTGAATTAAAGAAGGCTGCCCCCTGATACGTGTTATAGCGCACGATCATGATAACACACAGCACTTCCAGCAATACAAATACAAGGAAAGCACGGAACCGGTATATAAAAGCAAATAGATTCCGCATTTAGTCCCCTTATGTTAGCAGGACGTTCTTAAACCCTTCAATATTTTTGATGGCAGCTCCCGTACCACGCACTACTGCTCTAAGAGGATCCTCGGCAATGTGAATCGGAAGCTTGGTTTTAGCTGCCAAACGCTTGTCAAGGCCACGCAGCATGGCGCCACCACCTGTCAGGTGAATACCATTGTCGTAGATATCGGCAGAGAGTTCCGGTGGTGCAATTTCAAGTGCTTTCAGAACAGCCTCTTCAATTTTAGATACCGACTTATCCAGGGCAATAGCGATCTCCTGGTAAGTTACCTTGATCACCTTCGGGATGCCGGTCATCAGGTCACGGCCACGGATCTCATAGTCAGCCGGAGGGTTCTCTATTTCTGTAAGCGCAGCGCCTACTTCAATTTTGATCTTCTCGGCAGAACGCTCTCCGATCAGCAGGTTGTGCTGGCGGCGCATGTAATCTAAAATGTCTTTTGTAAACACGTCACCGGCAATGCGGATAGACTGGTCGCAAACGATACCGGAAAGGGCTATTACGGCAATCTCTGTCGTACCACCCCCGATATCCACGATCATAGAGCCGATTGGTTGCTCTACATCAATACCGATACCGATAGCTGCTGCCATTGGCTCCTGTATCATCCATACCTCTTTGGCACCGGCATGTTGCGCAGAGTCACGAACGGCACGTTTCTCAACTTCAGTGATGCCAGACGGAATACAAATTACCATGCGGTGCGAAGGCTGGAACAAACGGCGGCCTGTATCGATCATTTTGATCATACCACGAATCATTTCTTCGGCAGCATGGAAGTCGGCAATTACACCATCTTTCAGCGGACGAATTGTTTTAATGTTTTCGTGTGTCTTTTCGTGCATCTGCATGGCGTTGCGGCCAATAGCAAGTACCCTTCCCGTTGTCCGGTCAACTGCAATGATCGATGGCTCGTCTACTACAATCTTATCATTGTGAATGATAAGGGTGTTGGCAGTGCCCAAATCAATCGCTATATCACTAGTTAAAAAATTGAAAAGTCCCATTTTATAGAAGTGCAGGCGCGTCCAGCCCGTTTATATTTTAAATATACAATATTTTTAGTCAAAAACTTGCGGCAAAATTAGTGAAATTCAGCGGAATTAATAGTGTTACTGATGTTCCAATAATTTAATCCTGCATTTTTATTTATCTGTTGCTACTTAACAACAGGCGTATTGTAGCATACAACGCAGATAAATGCGTAAAATTTAAAAAGAGTGCCTTAATTGATACAATTATTTTAAATTTTCTCATTAAAAAGAAGCCCCGGTCTATTTTTAGACCGGGGCTTCTTTTTAATGAGAAGTGCAATTTTTTAATGCTTAAAGTGACGGACTCCAGTCATGACCATCGCCATATTGTGGGCGTCGCAGTAGTTAATGGAGTCCTGATCTTTGATAGAACCTCCAGGTTGCACTACCGCTTTAATCCCTGCTTTGTCGGCTATCTCCACGCAATCCGGGAAAGGGAAGAAAGCATCGGATGCCATAACTGTCTTGCTAATATCAAAGCCAAAGCTTTTTGCTTTGTCAATGGCCTGCCGTAATGCATCCACGCGCGATGTCTGGCCAACGCCGCTGGAGAACATCATTTTGTCTGTGGCCAATACGATGGTGTTAGATTTTGTGTGTTTGCAAACCTTGGCCGCAAAAACCAACGCTTTTTTCTCCTCCGGAGTTGGCTCCCGCTTGGTTACTGTTTTGAAGTCAGCTTCTGTTTCGGTGGCCAGATCCTTGTCCTGTTCTATCACACCGTTCAGCAATGTCTTGAACTGCTTTTTCGGAAGTTCAACATTGTTTTGCTTTAGCAGGATGCGGTTCTTCTTTGACTTAAGCAGTTCCAAAGCGTCGGCATCAAATGCTGGCGCAATCAGCACTTCAAAGAACAACTTATTCAATTCTTCGGCTGCAGGCAGGTCTATGGTTCTGTTCGCGATGATCACCCCTCCGAAAGCAGACACAGGATCAGAAGAAAGCGCAAGCAGATAGGCCTCTTTAATTGTTTCGGCAGTAGCGCAGCCGCAGGCATTGGTGTGTTTTAGAATAGCTACAGCCGGTTCTTCGAACTCAGCTCCTAAGGCTACAGCTGCATCTACGTCAACCAGGTTGTTGTAAGAAAGCTGCTTGCCGTTCAGTTGCTCGAAAAGCTCATCCAGTTTGCCATAAAAGGTGCCTTTCTGGTGCGGGTTCTCCCCATAGCGCAACGGGGTGGCCTCACGAATACTTTGCTTGAATACCTGCTCTTCTTCACCGGAGTTCAGGTAAGTAAAGATATGTGTATCGTAGTGCGATGAGATGTCGAAGGCTTTGGCGGCAAAACGCTTGCGGTCTTCCAGTTCAGTGGCGCCGTTTTTGTTTTTTAAAAGTTCCACCACTTCCCCATACTGGTCTCTGGAGGAGACAATCAGTACATCCTTGAAATTTTTGGCTGCTGCACGGATAAGTGAGATTCCACCTATGTCAATTTTCTCGATCACATCTGCCTCTGATGCTCCTGATGCCACTGTTTCCTCGAACGGGTATAAATCTACAACCACCAGGTCAATTGGCGGGATCTCAAACTTTTCGCGCTCCGACAGGTCGCTGTCGTTGTCGCGGCGGTGCAGGATGCCGCCAAACACTTTTGGGTGTAATGTTTTTACACGGCCTCCAAAAATAGAAGGATAGGCAGTCAGGTCTTCAACAGCTACTACATCAGCTCCTTGTTCTTCGAGGAACGTTTGCGTGCCCCCGGTAGAATAAATGGTAACATTGTGCTGTTTCAGAAGCTCAACAAGTGGCTCCAGGCGGTCTTTGTAATAAACCGAAATAAGTGCGGATTTAATTTGAACGGGTTGCATGGGTTTGCTTGTATGGGTTGATGTTGGATTTACAATTCGTCTTTTTCGAGCAACAGTTTTTCTACCACCAGGGGCAGGTACTTATGCTCCAGTTGCAGAACGCGGGCTGCCAGCTCTTCCGGGGTATCTTCCGGGTGTACCGGGCAGTATTCCTGAAGTATAAATTCGCCTTTGTCATACTCTTCGTTAATGCGGTGGATGGTAATACCAGACTCTGAATCACCTGCCTGAACCACAGCAGTATGTACGTTAAGGCCATGCATCCCTTTGCCGCCATACCTCGGGAGCAGGGCAGGGTGTATGTTAATGATCTTGTCAGGAAAAGCGTGGAGCAGGCTTTGAGGCACCAGCCAAAGGAAACCAGCCAGAACAATAAGGTCAGGTTTAAACTGCTGTACTTGCCTGAGTACTTTATCGGAGTTGTAAAACTCGTCCCTGGAAAACAAAAGAGCCGGGACGTGGTACGTCTCGGCTCTTTGAAGGGCATAGGCTTTCGGGTTGTTGGAGAACAGTGCAGCCACACGTATCTCCGGGTGGCGCTCGAAATGCTCCAGCAGACGCTGGGCATTGCTCCCCGAACCTGAAGCGAAAATGACTATATTTTTCTTATCTGGTCGTTTCAAAAGTATAAAATTGCTATGAAGCTGCAAATATAGCGGGTTTAGCTATAGTTTGAGCAAGCATACTGCATGTTTTATAAGGAAGCGCTTTAAATAATAGGTCTACTACTAAAACAGAACGGGAGCACTTTTGAAAGCGACTATGACTGCCTGCCGTTATAGTTCAGCTATATATTTCAGCAACTGGCTTAAATCCTCCTTCTCATTTAAGTTAAATTTCTGATTTTTTATGTATTTCTTGATCTCTGACTTATGTTCCGGAAACATTCTCAGTATACTGGCCCGGGTAGCAGGCATGTATTGGGTTTTATCTGCAATAAAGTAAGAAGACTTAGCGGAGTAAATGAGGCTTTCGTTTTGCTTTAACCTGTTCTGAGTGTCACCGATATTCTGGTTGCTACTGGAACTTGTAGGAGATGTTGTACTGGATTCCATGCCAAAAGCTCCTACGTTTTTTATGTTAGTTAATTCATACCTTTCGTTTACAAAAAGCTTCTTGTCATCGTATTCTTCCAGCAGTTTTAACAGGTTTTCGCTCTCCGGATCATAATAAAATATATCTGTTCCAAAAATGGCCTGAGTAACATCATACATGTTAGCTAATGCCAGCGTGTCCTTTTTACTGTTGATAAATTCTATCTCTCCGGTAAGCATGTTATAGTTCAGGTTGCCTACAGTGGTTCTGCCATTTCTGAACGAAACAGTCCCATCCTGAAAATCAGGATAATAATAGGCCTCACTTCTGATGTCAGCGCTAAGTTTGCCTGAGGTGGGCTTTACCTTGATCTTATCAGGCCTTTGGGCATGTGCCTGGCCTGCGGCTATGCAAAGCAGGCATAGCATGATTCCACTGAGCTTGTAGAGTAGTTTTGGATGAAGCATAAGTATATGTTTAGGTGAGATTGAACCGATAGGTAAAGGCTTTGGCTGATATACCTGCTAAAGTAAGGTAACGGCAACTATTCGAATCTACGGAATTTGTAGGAGTTCGACAATTGTTATGGTTTTAAATTGCTGCTGGTCAGGAAGGTTTGCACCCGCTTATAAGCATTAACCCCGGGACGGGCTTTTTGCTTTTAAAGACCAGGTAAATCTGAATTCGGCTACCTGCTCGTTTTGTTCATCTATACCCCTGCTTGTGGCAACTACTGTAACACCTTCACCGGTAGCTTTCGTATGGTCGGCGGCTTCCTGCACACGTTTTCCGTCTTCGCAGATAAAGGTGATCCTGCCTACTGCCTTCTTCGTGAAATCAGCCTCCATGTGCACAACAAGCATTGATACAGCCGGGTCAGATTTATACACGTGCATCATACACAGCACACCCGTAGAAAGCTCAGCGGCCATGCTCAGGCATGCAAAGTAAATAGAGCCAAAAGGGTTTTTGGTAAGGTATTTATAAGGTATGGACACCATGGCGCGCTCTTCAGTCAACGACTTTACCCGCAGATCGGCCATATAGGCCATTGGCAGCTTCGCGAGCATGAACAGGCGGAACTTAGCGGGTGAGGCTACGAGTTTCTGAAAAGCTGCTACTGATTTTGTTGGTGTTGCCATGGTATAGGATGTTTTGCCTGCCCGTTTATACTAGTAATACAAAGCTTGTGTGAGTTAACGGTACTGTAATATACTATTTTATGGCAATAAATGGCACTGGCTGCCACAAAAGAGGTCAGGTTGCTGTATTGCAATACTTACACACCCCCTGAGCAGAAAAGTGCAGGCGCTCGATCTGGTATCCATCGGGTAGGGCAGTGGCAGGGATCAGCACTTCATCGAGGCAGAAAGTTTGTCCGCAACTGTTGCAGTTAAAATGGATATGGTTATCGTGGTGCTGATGAAGAGAGCATGCCTCTTTGCAAAGGGCATACTTCACAGAGCCGCTTACATCGTTTATACTATGCACCAGTCCCTGCTCTTTAAATGAATATAAAGTGCGGTACAGCGTTACCCGGTCATAGTCATCTCCCAGAAGCTTTTCCAGGTCAGAGTGCGATAAGGCAAACGGATTTTGCAGAAAAAGCTCCAGCACATCTACTCTACATCCTGTTTTGCGCAGGTCATATTTCAGCAGTAGTTCCTGCGCCTGTTTTCTGAGTTCCTTTTGTTGCTGTACCATATTATCACAAATATAACGTTGTCCCTGATTATTCAATCAAGAGGAGCCTTAAATCCATTGTAACGAGAAGCAATGGAAGGCTTGAAAATGAATAGTTTAAAAAATATGCATTGATTATAAGTGATTTATAGACTTTTTGCTATATATACTCCATTTTTTTGAATCAATATTCAGAATGTACGTATGTATACAGGCAGAACAAGTATGGCTGCTATATTAAGATTAATCAAATATTTATATCATCGAAAACCTTTTCAAATGAAAACATCTCTACGTATTGGAATTACTTTACTATTAGCAATGGTGGTGCAGGGATACGGATTCGCCCAATCTGTTGCAACAACCCTGGGAGGACTTACAAATGTAAGAACTGGTATAACCGAAGAATTCACTGTAACCACGCAAGGAGGCAGTGAGCAGATGGTAAGAGGTAAATTTGACTTCACCCCTTACCAGGAAGGCGACATTGTGCTGCAATACAAAGCTCCCGGCGCTCAGGAATATACTACCCTGGCAACTGACCCTACCGGTATTATTATGTTTGGACCAGAAACCGGCTTTACTTTTCCGGCAACTGCCACAACACATGATTTTAAGATCTTTATTAACAGAGCCGACACCTACAACTATACACTTGATCTGGTAACGGTAGAAGCAACACCGCAAACAGTAGCTACAACAAATGGCGCTGTTACTGTAACTACTCCTACTCAGTTCCCTACTATAGATGGTACGCTCGATGTCGTGGCACAGCAGAAAGGCCTTGTAGTTAATCAGGCGGATGAGTGGCAAATACTAGTAAATGCCAATGAGTTTGCAGGGGTTAAAGGTAATATACAGGTAGTATTGGCAAACCCTGCGCAAAGCGCAAACATAACGCTGCTCTACGATGCCAAAAGAGCTACCACCACAGGCGGCGATCCTGACTTTCAGCCTTTAACTTTTAATGAGCAAGGTATTGCCACTATCGGACCTGCAGAAGGAGAAGTATTAACTGCCGATGGAATTAACCAACTCATGAAAGCCAGCTTCACGCAAGCAGGTACCTACTCTTATACTTTACGATTCAGAAGAGACGAAGGCACTACTCTTGCTTCAGTGCAAGAGACAGTAACTGTATCAATTGTAGCTGGCATTGATGATATGATCGGCAACAGCCGCATTACGGTTTACCCAACTATCACCAACGGCAGCGTACGCATTGATTTGGGTGATGTACGCAATGCCAGCATTGCTGTAACAGACATGTTGGGCAGAACGGTGCTTCGAGTTGATAGTGCCGCGGGTTCTGTACAGCTGAACACAGCGGAATTAGCTAAAGGAACTTACTTCATCAAGGTCATCAAAGGAAATGATGTTGCCGGAAGCCGCTTCATTGTAAGATAAACCTCATTACATAATGGATATTCTAAAAGCCTACAGAGAACTCTGTAGGCTTTTAGCTGTGTAGTATACCGATCAAATATAATACTATGACTTCTTTTGTTTTGATCATGACCATGCGTATTGATAATTTTAATTAAATAATTTATATATTTGAGTATAGTAGTATCTATACTTATGACGAATTTTTTAAACTTAGAAACAAAATTTATGAAAACACTTCTACGCTACATGGCGGTTGTTCTGCTACTTGTAAGCTTAGTAACGCAGGTGCAAGCAAGGGTAACCACTGCAACCGTCAGCACCACCCTGGATGATCTAAGCGTTGTCAGAGCTTTGGCGCCTACCCCATTTGTTTTAAGCATCAGGAAAGGCGACGTACCTGAAGGTACAGAGTTTAAAGGTGTAGTAAAGCTTACCGGTGATAACGCTGCTGCACAAGCATCGGAAGTAAATCTGGAGTATAGCCTGGATAAAGGCCTGAACTGGGTCTCCCTGCCCCTGAATGCTACCGGGGAGGCTACCTTTGGTAATTATCCCATCAATGACTACGACATCGATTTCAGAGTAACATTTCAGAACATTGGTACCTACAATTATGCATTAGAATTACAGGATGTCGCAACTACTGCGGTGCTAGCCTCACAGGCCGAATCAGTGACAGTAACTTTTAACGAGCCGACCATCAACAGCACGTTGGATAACATCAGCCAGAATGATGTTATTGCCACCGGTGCCGATGTATTATTTGAGGTATTTTTAAAAGCAGAAGGTAGAGCCGGTGAAACTGTAACAACAAAGCTCATACTCGATAACCCTGCTGATCGCAGCAAGTTTAAATTAAAGTATGCCACTAACTTAGCAGAAACCGAATTTGAAACCCTGCAGATTGGTGAAGACGGTGTGGCTGTCTTCGGCCCTGCAGAAGGATTTACCCTGGCGGACATGGAACAGCTTTTCAAGATAAACTTCTCCGAACCGGGGACTTTTTCTTATACTATACAGGTGCTGAAGGGGGAGGACGTGCTAGGTTTCTCAAACGAGACGATTACAGTTGTTGAGGGCAACGCTTCCATTGCCAGTACCCTGGATGATAAGATAATCAGGAAAGACGTTGTACATAACTTTACAGTAGAAATAGGCAAAGGAGCCTGGGGAGCAGACACGAAGTACCGTGTAAGAGTTACACTTGCTGACCCGGCGCAAAGAGCAGCCTTTAGTCTGGCAACTGCCGAAGGCACTCCGGTTAGTCTGGCCTTTAACGACAATGGTGTCGCTTATTTAGGTGATGTAGAGGGTTTAGCGCTTACCGAGGATGTTGCTATAACCCTGAAAGCAACTGCAACGGAATACGGAGTATACAATTATACGCTGGAACTGCTCCGGGTAATAGCAGACCGTGACCCACAGGTTATTGCAAAAGCTGAGGAAAACGTAACCGTTGCCTACGTTGATGCAACCATTGCCTCGACGCTTAACCAAAGGGAAAATGTTAAAACTACAATGCTGCAGGATGTAAATGTAACAACTGTGGCAAACGACGACGCTGGTGCTACTGTACGTGTAAAACTGACGTTGGCAGATGCCACGCAGCGTGACAATGTAGCCCTTAAATACCGTACGGATGAAGGAACATTCGCCCCACTACCAATCAACGAAAATGGTGTAGCTTACTTTGGTCCTGCAGAAGGTTTCCCGTTAACAGATGCAACAACAGCTATCAGGGCTACTTTTAACGAAGCGGGTACTTATGTTTATACCTTAGCCGTTGTAACTGCAGGTGGTACCGAGACAGTTGTTGCCTCCAAAGAGGAGCGTGTACTCGTTGCTGCTTTCCAGGATGCTACTGTAGCAACTACGTTGGCCAACCAGCAAATCAGCAAAGACGCTGCTACGATGTTCTCTATTACCTCAACTGCTGGTGATGTTGCTCCGACCACATTGGTGCGAGGCCGCCTTACCCTGGCTACTCCTGCTAATGCCACACATGTTATGCTGGAATACCTGGATGCGGATGGGACAACTTACCGACCTATCACTATTGGTGCCGATGGTGTTGCGCTGATAGGGCCTGAGGCAGGCATGGCTCTTAGCCAGATAAACGGTTCTGCTTTCAGAGTGGCCTTTGATGCTGCCGGATCTTATACGTACACACTGAGTTTGTATGAAGTAGACGGAGGTAAGGTGGTAGCAACTGCAACTGAGAGCGTGGAAGTTGTCGCGCCAACTGCAATTACCAAGGGGACTGAGAAGAGTGGCTATGCCATTTACCCAACACTTGTAACAAGTATTGTAAAAATTGATCTGGCTGATGCCAGAAACGCCAGCATCCAGATAATTGACATGATGGGGCGTACCATTATTTCAAAAAGCAATGTGGGTGGTATTGTAGCTCTCGATCTGAGCCAAGTTGCGAAAGGAACTTACGTGGTGAAGATCCAGGATGGTAGCCGCGTAAATACACAGCGTGTGGTAGTGCGTTAAGTATAAAGATTGCTTCTACAATAAAGGCTGACGATATATCGTCAGCCTTTATTTTTATGTTGAGTCCGTAGTTTACCTGACAAATAGCATCGAAAGAATGCCGGTAAGCATAATAAGCTTGTTCAGGTTGCTGAGGTAAGTGAAGTCTCTTTTCTTGTCAGCACGTGTCAGTTTTATGATCAGCCATATGCTCGGAAGCAATACCAGCAGGAACATGTAAACATCAAAAAACAACCTGGTTTTAGGGTGTAGTATCACTACAATTAAAAAGGAGAGAAAAATAGTGATCAGCGGGTAAAGCACAAGTTTTGTATTGCGCAGGCCCGCGACAATAGGCAGGGTGCGGCAGTCAAACGAAGCATCTCCTTTTACATCTTCCATGTCTTTGATGATCTCGCGGATAAGTGAGATAAGAAAGGCAAACAAGGCATATCCAAGCGTTATCTTGTTAAGCGTATCAGCATAAACGGCTACTACAAGTAACATGGAGGCAGAAAGCAGGGCAACTACCACATTGCCGATCAACATCATTTTTTTAAGCCTGGCAGAGTAGCCCCAAAGTAAAAGTACCGCCCCCAGGTTTATCAAGCCAACAGGTATGGTCAGGTAAAGACCTATTGCCACACCAATAAAGGAAAGTATGATGTGGGCAAACATAGCTCTGCGGCGGCGAATTGCTCTACCCACTAAAATGCGGTCCGGTCTGTTGATCGCATCTATCTTCACATCATAGTAGTCATTGATGATGTAGCCCGCAGCGGCAATACACACAGTAGCGAAGGTAAGGAGAAGGAATTCTGTTTCCAGCACTTTCCCCCAGTTCACCCCATCTCCTAACAAACAAGCCTGCACCAATGCCTGGCTGAGAATGACCAGTACAAGATTGGGAAAACGGATTAGGTGTAGTAATGCTTTCACTGATGAGGTTTTATGACGCTTGTAAAGTTACGCCACAGCAGTAAAAAGACAAGTGAGTAGTCCTGAAATAGGTTGACTATTTATTGATTGCACAAACATTGTTAAAAAAGCTCAAACATCCACCAAAGGTGTTTGAGCTTTTTTGTTGTAGGACTTAAGTTTGATTTCCTTTTGCTGATGCATTTGGACCGGTGTTAGCATGTGGCAGCTCAGGTGAGGTCTGCTATTGTTATAGACACTAATGCTTTGAGCAGCTTGCTGCATTGCTTCGCTGATGTTGTTAAGTTGCTGTGATAAGCCGAACTCATCTTTGAGGATGCCATTTACGCGTTCTGCAATCGCGTTCTCGTACGGATCGCCGTTCTCGGTCATGCTAATGGTGATGTGGTTATCCTTCAGGTGGTCCGTGTACAGCTTACTGCAGTACTGTAGCCCTCTGTCGGAATGATGTATAAGTGCCTGGTCATTGTATCTCCTGTTCATGATGGCCATTTGTAGCGCTTTCAACGTAGAGGCAGCCTCCATGTTTTCGCATAGTTCATACCCCATGATCTGCTTGGAATATGCATCTGTTATCAGGTGCAGATACCCATGGCCGTCTTCACTAGTGTCGATATAAGTTATGTCAGCGACCCATACCTGTTCAGGCCGGACAAGCTCAATGTCTTTGATGAGATTGGGGTACTTGCGCATCCAATGCTTTGAGTTGGTGGTGACCGTATAGCGCCTTCTTTGGCAGACGAGCAGTCCTTCCACCCTGAGCAGGTCAAACAACTTATCTCTACCGATGCCAATCTCATTTTTCAGCAGAAAATGCAGCTTTCGGGTTCCCAGCCGTGGCATCTGCCGGCGCAGGCCAAGCACTAGCTCCCTGGCTCGTTGCTGCTTGTTCATTACTGAAGAATGCTGGGCTTGCGCTTTATAATAAGCTTGTTTGCTATAGCCAAACAACGCACAGAACGTGTTTACTTTTCTTGGGTAGGTTCTGGCAAGCTCCCGGATTGTTTGGCTCCGTCTTTTTTTAAGATACTGATCCCTTCTTCTTGTTCGGCAATCTCGATCAGCTTTTCATAGGCAACCAGCTTCAGCTTGGCGTCTGCCAGCTGTTTCTCCAGGTCTTTGATTCGTTGCTTTTGCGGGTCTTTCATCGGGCGGCCCAAGGCACCTGCTTTTGGGTAGTGCAATTTACCATACCTGCGGCACCATTCCAATACCCGCGAGTTGCCTTTGATGCCATACTTGGCCTGGATTTGGTCTTTGTTCAAAAGCCCTTGCTCATACTCGGCCACTACAGATCGCCTGAAGGCCTCACTGTACTTAAACTGCGGGGCCGCGCCTTTTACTTTGATTACTTTGTAACTCATGCTGTTGACTGTTTTTTAGTCAACTTTTTTTAGGACGTGACAAAGAAATAAAAAAAGCCCTTGTGTTTAGCAAGGGCTTTTCTGAAACGGTGAAGTATATGACTAAGATATTCTTTTCACGTTTACAGCGTTGATTCCTTTTTTACCTTCTTGAGTATCAAACTCAACGCGGTCATGCTGCTGAATCTGAACGCCGTTAAGGCCGGTAACATGCACAAAGAAATCTTCATTTGTATCGTCTTCAGTGATGAATCCGAAACCTTTTGATTCCATAAAGAATTTTACTTTTCCTGTCTTCATAAAAGTTAAAAAATTATTGGTAATTAATTCCTTCGTAAACTAAAAATTTATTTTAATATATACAATAGGATATTAAAATAAAATTTATATTCAATTGTATGAAAAGGATAACACAGGATTACCAGGTATCCTGCGCTTTCATAATTTTTTCTATCAGTTCACGCACAGCTCCTCTTCCTCCATCTTTCGTTGCGATGAACGTTGAGATCTCTTTTATGTCATCTGCTGCATCAGCCGGACAGGCCCGGAACCCGCAGCGTTGCATCACTTCAAAGTCTGGCATGTCGTCGCCCATATAGGCTACCGTGGCCGGGTGTATGCCCTGCATGTACAGGTAATCTTCGAAAACCTCAGTTTTCTCATCTATTCCCAGGAAGATGTTTTCGATACCTAGCTGCTCCAGGCGCTTCCTGACTCCAGGTTCGTTTTTGCCGGATATAATAGCCACATGATAGCCCTGGCTAATGGCATGTTTAATGGCAAAGCCATCCTTGATGTTAAATGCCCGCACCTGCTCCCCATCTGCGAAGCTATACAGAAAGCCATCGGTTAAAACACCGTCAACATCAAATATAAAAGTGTTGATGCGGGTAAGGTCAGTTTGAGTTATCGCCATAATACAGGAAAATAAAAAAAGGTTCTTTACAAGAAAGAACCTTTAAAAATATATAATTTATACGATATTCATACAATGAGCAGGATGTAAATTAATCCTGGTTGTCGCGCCACTCGTACACCCAGGCTGCCTGTATCTGCTCCAGGTGCCCTTCATTGGCCTGCTCTCTTGTGCCTTCAAAGTTTGGCAGCGATAGTACCCATTCCAGCAGTTCTGTAAAGCGAATGCGATATATTTTAGATTCCGTGAAATCGTCGCCAAACTTCTCATACAATGCCATGGCTATGTCTTCATAGTCATTCCAGTGAATTGGCGGTTCGTAGCTTTTGTTCATCTCTTTATTAATTTACGTTTATCGTTGCTGATAAACGGGTACAAGTAGTTGATTGAATTTGTTAATGACCCAGAAAATCCTGCTCCGGAACAGTTACTACAATGTCTTCGTTGCCCTGCACTACACACTGGCAACCTAACCTGGAGTTAATGCGCGGATCTACGGCACGGTCAATATAGTCTTCTTCTTTGTCAGAAATCTCCGGAAGGTCATCCATGCCGGCTTCAATGTATACATGGCAGGTGCTGCATCCGCACACGCCACCACAGTTGTGCTGCAGCTTGATGTCATTGTTAAGGGCAACATCCAGTACCGATTCTCCCTCTACCGCAGGGTGAACCTCATCTGGTGAGCCGTCAGCAAACTTAAATGTTATATTTACAACTTTCATCTCTTTTTCTATTTAGGCTGCAATTTACGAAGCATGATAGCCGAATCAAAGTAAAGGATTGGCTTGGGTACTGTACTTTAACAGGTATGGTACTAAATAGTTGTGCCTGCTGAATGCCCCTTTTTCCCTGTTTCCTGAATACTGACTGTTAAATTCTGGTACAGCGCCTGCAGGTCCGGGTGCCGCTGCAGCATCTGCAAATGTGCCTGAATTACATTTGCATCGTGCCGGATGGCTGGGCCTGTTTGTACTGTGTACGGGTTCTGCTGCGCCGCTTTTGCAATGGTTTCTTTGATAAGTGGAAGTAACAATTCTGTAGGCAGGCCTGCCTCCTGCAACAGCTGCTGACTGATGCCCAGCAGGTGATTAGTGAAATTGCAGGCGAATACAGCGGCTAAATGAAGCTGCTGTCGGGCTGCGGAGTCTACTGGAAGTACACGGTGGCTGATACTTAGGGCAAGTTCTTCCAATTCCAGCTGCGTATGCTCGTGGGTAGCCTCAACCAGGATAGGGACCTGAGCCAGGTCTATGGGTTTTACTTTCGAGAATGTCTGCAAA
This sequence comes from Pontibacter sp. MBLB2868, assembly GCF_051904785.1. NCBI lineage: Bacteria > Pseudomonadati > Bacteroidota > Cytophagia > Cytophagales > Hymenobacteraceae > Pontibacter > Pontibacter sp. MBLB2868. The sequence continues at coordinate 4,410,405 of NZ_CP196710.1, forward strand.
GGGTAAAAAACTCCTGTGCTGGCCCCTGCAATGTTACCCAGCATGCTTAGCGGTTGCGAGCCGGATGTGTGAGCTACAACAGTGCCGGGTTTTACTTTTATTTGCTCAGCTACAGTAGCCAGGGCTGCATCCGGAATAGCAATCAACACTATTTCAGCTTCAGTTTGGTGCAGATCGAGTGAGGTGGTCGGCTGTGCGTCGGGCAACCTATATGCCAGCGCTTTACTGCCAGCCATTGTGCGGCTGTAAACGGATATGATCTGATGACCTGTAGTTGCCAATGCCTGTGCCAGGTGCCAGGATACGTTTCCAGCGCCAATAAATGCTATTTTCCTGCTCTTTACCGCTAACATAAAACTATTATACTGTGCTAAATTAAGAGGTATAGGTCTGTAAAGCAAAAAGCCCTTGCTGTGGCAGCAAAGGCTTTTTGAGTATAAGAATAGTTTTTAAGCTGTCTGTACTTTCTTGTTTTGCTTAAACTTACCACTTACTTTTTTCTTATCGGTACCCTCCTGGTTGCGTCGGACAATAGCCATTATAAAGCCTATAGCCATAATGATTGTTCCGATCCAGAGGATGTTGACGAAAGGCTTTTCCATTGCCTTCAGAATAACATAATCCTTTTGGGTAGCATTAACGCCTATCTTAAACTTGTTACTCTCTGTATCGATGTTCATAAAGGTGATGCGTAGACCCAGGTCAGCTACTTCTTCCGGTAAGCGGCCCATCATCTGGTCTTTGATCAGAAGTACCGGGTGTGCATGGTAGTTCTTGTTCTCACCCATTATCTTCATGTCTGCTTGCACAGCCACATCACCTTTCTTAAGCTCAACACCCGGCACTTTTTCAATCCGCTCGATGCCATTGAAAATAGCAACGTAATCGTTCAGGATAAGTGTGTCGCCGGCTGTTACTTCATACTCTTTCAGCTCGCCCCAGTCTTTTTCTTCGTTAGGGTTAGGCACAGAGGATATGTGTGTGTACAAGTCTTTGTCAGCAAAGTGTTTGATGTCCGGTGAAGCTAACAATCCCATGTTTGGGTTAACCTGTGCGCGTGGGTAAAGCGTAAATGTTTTATCGCCCTCACGCTCTTTGTACTTCACCTGGTAGAAGATATTTTCAGGTGACAATAACTCCAGGGTATCCCCGGTTTCAAAGTATACTTTATCGCCTGCTTTTATCTGGCCCCGTGCAATTGCTTTATATTCATCTGCTGTCGGGAAAAGGAGTTCGCGGTTTACGTATCCTGGCACGCCAATAATCTCCTGAAACTGCCCATGGTAGCTTACGCTATACTTATCCATGTTTACAGGTGTATTGCGCCACAGCAGTACGTTGTCACGGTTCACATCATCCGGAAACTCACGCGAGTAAACCATGCCTGATGTATTCTGCGAGATAATATTAGAGTAACCCGAAGAGAAAAGTATACCGATCAGCATCAGGGCAATACCAATATGCGATACGGCACCACCTGAAAGAGATACCTTTTTGTGCAGCAGCGTCAGGATGATGCTTAGGTTTGCGAACACGGCAAATAAGGCAGCAACAAGTAGTGTGATATAAACCGGGTTGTCAATAGTTTGATTGTTAAGCACCCCTAGCTTAGACAGTACTATTACAAGGCTGGCAAACAATAAGGTAAGCATTCCCGGAAGCATAACAGCATCCAGAAAACTGCCTTTCTCACCTTTTCTCCACCACAACAACTGACCAATGCCTGTAAGTATGGCTACACCTACACCTGCCCAAAGCTGGAATTTAGTATAGTGTGCGATCTGGTCTGCAGGCAGGGCAATATTAGAGTCGATGCCGATAAAGCCGAGGAATGAGTTGTATACCGGAATGGAAGTAGTGACCAACACCTGGAAACCTGCCAGGCACAACACTGCAGCCCCGATAAATACCCAGAATTCACCACTATAGGTTGAGAGCTCCTTATCAGTTGTCGGTATCTTTTTCCAGTTGTAAGCAAGCAGGGCAACAGCCATTACGGTGAAAACTGCCAGGTACGCGAACAGCTGTCCTGAAAGGCCTAAGTCAGTGAAAGAGTGAACCGACGCATTGCCAAGTATACCGCTACGAGTCAAGAAAGTAGCATAAAGTACAAGTATGAAAGAGGCAATTACCAGTATGTAAGATGCGATCAGTCCGGACTTGCCACGGCGATACGCTATCATTGTATGTATTGCGCCAACCAGCACAAGCCAAGGGATGTAAACAGCGTTCTCAACAGGGTCCCAGTTCCAGTAACCACCGAAGTTAAGTGTCTCGTATGCCCAGTAAGCGCCCATAACGGTACCTACACCCAACACAACACCGGCAAACAAAGACCATGGGAGTGCGGGCTTCACCCACTCTGTTAATTTGCCTTTCCAGAGGCCAGCCATTGCAAAAGCAAAGGGAACCAGGGTAGCAGCGAATCCTAAAAACAGGGTAGGAGGGTGAATCACCATCCAGTAGTTCTGTAGCAGGGGGTTAAGACCTGTACCATCTTTTGGTACAAAATCAGGGTCCATGGCAAACACGGGAGCGTCTGTCATGAAGTCGCGCATTAGTATAAAGGGAGAAGAGCCGATCTTAAGGTCACCTATCACCACACCCAGAATCATGGACGTGAGGAAAAGCTGCACAAAAGAGAACATGGCCATAACCGGTGCTTCCCATACTTTGTTCTTCTTGCCGCCATTGATCAATACTACTCCCAGTACTACATGCCAGAATATCCAGAGCAGAAAAGAGCCTTCCTGGCCTTCCCAGAAGCAGGAGATCATGTAATAAACTGGCAGATGGTTAGAAGAGTGGCTCCAGGCGTAATAATATTCGTATCGGTGCTCGTAAATAATATTGAACAGCGAGAAAATAATCATAAGAACGGCGGCCCCGTGAACATAAAAGGCGCCACGTGCCATGTTACGCCAGCTTTTGTCGCCGGTAGCCTCTACTGTGGCCCTGGACGCCATAAAATATGCGTAAGAGGATACAATTGCCGCCACAAAAGCGACGATCACACTCACATGTCCAATATCCCCGATCAGCGTATTAATCATTTTTAAGAGTTAAAAGTTTATGGTTGAGAGCTATGAGTTGAAGAAGTATAAGAGCTATCACTACTAACTCTCCACTCTCAACTCTTAACTGAATTTACAGGCTTGCGGTATTTTGTTGAATTTCTTTTTCCACATACTTGGATGGGCACTTCAGGAGGATCTTATCGGCCACAAACACATTGTCGCGGATGTTACCAGTAATAACAACCTGTTCTGAGCGATCAAAGTCCTGTGGTTTTGGGTTATAATAAACAACCTGCTGCTCTACGCGGTTTGTGTCAACGAGCATGAAAGTAAAGTAATTGGGGTCTACCACAGGGTCGTAGTTCATGCCCACAATATGCCCCTGCGCATCTTTCTTCAGGCGTCCTACCACATGCACTTTAGTCATGTCTCCGTCCTGTGCACGTTCAATGGCTTCGCCAAAGGAAACGTATGTACTGGCATCGCCAACCGACGACATGATGATGATGATCGCAACTGCAATTACTAAAATCCCGATGATGTGTGACTTTTTCATCTATTCTAAAATAAGTGTTCCGTTTTTCTGGTAGCTTAACACGCTTCCGGATAATATAAATCCATTGCTTATCGCTTATTTTGTAATGCGGCCACACGCACAGATGCTACTCCCCAAGTCAGCTCTTTCCGTTGCTATGAACCGGCACATTGCCTAATAAGCACATTACTTTTCTTTTGTCCTGCTCACTAAGCTCTGTATATAACTCGTCGGAGTCCAGAAGCTTGTATGCCCGCAGGTGGCGCTGTGAGATAAACCAGATCTCGTTCAGTGTATTACTAATTATAAAAAAACATTCCGATGTTTCGCTGGCATTGTATGCGCCCAATACTTTATAAGCAAAGGCGGGGTCAAAGCGGCCATCGTTTATCGGGTGCGGTTTTAGGTGCTCTAAAGGCTGAAGGGTAACGTACAGTCTTGGGTTCAGGGTGATGCTCATTCTAAATATAATCTATGGTTGAATGAGCCTATTTACGTAAACTGCGTTACCTGCGGCTGTTTAATCCCGCATTTGCTTTTCAAGTTTACCTACCTTGCGGTCTAAGGCAACAAGGTATACGATCAGGCCTGCCAGGATAGTAAGCAGCACCACGACCACAACATAGATCTTGCCATCCTGACGAAGGGTGTCCGCCATTTCTACCTGTGGCTCAGCGGTGGCTGTAGTTACAGCGCTTTCCGCTTCGGGAGCCTGCGCGTATACTTGCTGCATCCCTAGCGAACCGAAAAGTATAAAGCACCATAGAGCCAGTATTCTAAACAGTTTCATATAAGTGTTGTCTGATTAATTCTAATCTTGATTTTACGTTCACGATCCAGATGCCCAGCAGCGTCCAACCTATTACAGCGGGGTAGAAAACCATGCGCAGGCGGTTGTCCAAGTCGTATGAGTTAAAGCCCGGGTTGCCTCCATTGCCAGGGTGCAGCGAATCGGTAAGGCGCGGCAGGATAAACAGTAGCGGAATAAGTGCCGCAAAAGCAAAAATATTGTATACCGCACTGATCCGTGCACGCTGCTGCTGCTCATTAAAAGAGCTGCGGAGTACCAGGTAAGCAAAATAGATCAGCAAGCCTATGGCCGCACCATTCTGTTTAGGGTCGTTGCTCCAGAACTCGCCCCATGTAAATCGTGCCCATTCCATACCTGTTATAATACCCAGCACCCCGAAGAGGATGCCAACTTTGGCTGCTTCGTGGGCTATCACATCGTTCTTGATGGTTGGCTTGCGCAGGTACTTAATAGAGTACACAACCGATACCAACAGAATCAGGATCATGCCAAACCACATGGGCACGTGAAAGTACAGGTTCCGGATGGTTTCGTTAAGTATGGCCAGCCGTGGGACTTCTGTTAACATACCGGCTACCACAGTAAAAACTAATAGTAGGATTGCCAGTATTTTCCACCAGTTCTTCTTCATCTTTTTAATAAGTCTTCAGCATTTTATTAGGTGTCCGTGGTATAAACACATTTAAAACTCTTTTGTCTCCATAATATCCAAAAAAGCTGAGCTACCATTTAAGATCACTGTTACGCCATGCCTTACGAACGCCAAAGGTACGGGAATAAGATATAAGAAACAGTGACTACGATCATGTTTATGGCAAGCAGCGTAAGCAGTTCGTCGAGGCTGGTGCTACGGTCCAGGCCATCAAGGGCATTCTTTGACATTTTGATGAGCATCAACAGCATGGGCACAATAACCGGGAAGCTTAGTACTGCCATTAGCGTACTGCTATTGGCAGCTTTGCTGGCAATGCCCGAGATCATGGTAAGCGAGGTAGAGAACCCGATAGCACCCAGAAGTATGGTAAGCAGGAACATTGGCACATCCTGTACCGGGTTACCCAACACAAAGCCATAAAATACAAAGCATATTACTGCCAGTATCAGCATAAGCAGGGCATTGTAAATGATCTTGGCCAGTATAACCCCCTGCGGGCTAACAATGGAATAGAAGTATAGCAGCCGCCCCCGGTTTTCCTGCATAAAGCTCTTGGCAATGGCGTTAACAGAGGTAAACAGAAGTATAATCCAGAGCACAGCATTCCAAACAGGCACTGTTAGCACATTAGATCGCAGGCCAAAGCTCAGATAACAGACAAATACCGTGCTGCTGACGTATAGGATCATGCCATTAAAGGCGTACTTCTGTCGCCACTCCAGCACCAGGTCCTTCTGTATCAGGTATAAAACTTCTTTAAATAGCACTGTGCGTAAATTTTGCTGCAAAGGTACGGCACAAATCGCTGATTTGCTAAAGTGTTAAATGGCTGGGGTGCTGAATGGTGGTTGGCAGTATGTGATGTCGATAGGTAATAGTGATTTTCACCTGCGGCAAGTTTAGCGGAGGGTAACTTGCGACAGGTGAATTTCTACACAACAAAAAGAGCATGAACCTTTTTGGCTCATGCTCTTTTTGTTAATAGTATATGGACCGGTAACGGCTTACTTTGCCTTCCCGTTGTCGCCGTTCTTCTTCTTTTTCTTGTCCTGCCGGTGCTTTACTACTTTGGCTTCGCGGTAAAAGATAACCTCCTCAGCAATGTTGGTAACCTGGTCGCCTACACGCTCCAGTTTCTTAATGATAGAAAGCAGGGCCAGCGCCTCAGAGATTCTGTCGGGGTGCTTGGTCATGTATTTGGTTACAACGCTATCTGATTTTCGGTAGATCTTGTTCAGGATCTTATCACGCTTTATAAGGTCTTTTGCCAGCTTAGGGTCATTGTTTTTAAAAGCACCGCGGCAATCTTGTAGCATAGCAAGTGCTTCTGCATACATCGGCAGTACCTGTGTCGATTCTAGCAGTTCCGGTTCTATCTGTGCCTCCAGTTTCTGGGCAAAGCGGGCAATGCCTTCTGCTGTGTCGCCGATGCGCTCCAGGTTTGCATTGATCTTAAGCACTGCCAGTACCATGCGCAGGTCTACGGCCACAGGCGTAAACAGGGCAAAGAAGTTCTCGCACATGCGATCTATCTTTATATCGAACTGGTTTACTTTTTTATCTCGCTTAACAACCATTTTTGCCAGTTCTTGGTCTGCATTAACCATCGCCTCACGGCCGCTTTGCAGTTGGTACTCCACCAGGTCCCACATCTCAAGGAGTTTGGATTTTAAGCGCTCAAGTTCTGTATCTATATGTGGCATTTTTTCCTTTTATAATTACGGGTGAGAATCAAAACAAACAAGTGTCACTGTAGTAAGGATCAACCAAAACGGCCAGTAATGTAATTTTGGGTGCGTTCATCCTTCGGACTTGTGAACATGGTCTTCGTTTTGTTAAACTCTACCAACTCACCCATATAAAAGAAAGCTGTATAATCGCTAACGCGGCCGGCTTGTTGCATGTTGTGCGTAACGATCACAATTGTATAGTCACTCTTTAGCTCATATATTAATTCTTCTACTTTGGCTGTAGAGATAGGGTCAAGAGCTGAGGCTGGTTCATCCATCAAAAGTATAGACGGCGATATAGCCAGGGCACGTGCAATGCAAAGGCGCTGCTGCTGCCCACCTGACAGGGCCAGGGCCGACTTGTGCAGCTTGTCCTTTACCTCGTTCCAGAGTGCAGCGCGTTTCAGAGATGTTTCTGCAGCTTCCTCGAGAACCGATTTTTTGCTCACCCCTTGTATCTTAAGGCCATATACCACATTTTCGAAAATGCTTTTCGGGAAAGGGTTGGGCTTTTGGAATACCATGCCCACCTCTTTGCGGAGTTCATCTACGCGTACATCCTTCTGATATATGTCTTTGCCATTTATCAGAATTTGTCCCTCTACTTTAAACCCGTCGATGTAGTCATTCATCCGGTTAAAGGTTCGCAGAAATGTAGATTTACCACAGCCAGACGGACCGATAAAAGCTGTTACAGCCTTCTCTTCCATTCCAATATTGATGCTTTTCAAGGCATGGAAATCACCGTAGTATGCGTTGAGGTCAACAGCCTCCAGTTTATTTATTTTCTTACTCATGGTTATGTGTTACCACTTAATTTTCTTTTGCTGCCTGTTGCGCAAGTATACAGCTATACCATTCAGCATAAAAGTGATGATCAAAAGTACTATAATCGCGGCAGCGGCATTTGTCTGAAACTCCTCTTGCGGCCTAGATGTCCAGTTAAAGATCTGAATAGGCAATACCGTAAACTCATCCAGCGGTGTGGATGGCATAAAGGGAACGTATGCAAGTGCGCCAATCACAATTAAAGGGGCTGCTTCACCCACTGCCCTTGACAGGGCTAAGATAATACCTGTAAGGATACCGCCAAAAGAGGCAGGCAACACCTGGTGCCAGACTGTTTGCCATTTAGAGGCACCCAATGCAAAAGAGCCATCGCGGATGCTGCGCGGTACTGCTTTGATAGCTTCCCGGGTAGTTACAATTATTATTGGCAGAATTAGCAGTGACAAAGTAAGTGCACCCGCCAGTAAACTACCACCCAGGTGCATCTGGCGAACAAAGATCTCCAGACCGAGCAAACCATATATGATAGAAGGCACACCGGCCAGGTTGGCGATGTTGATCTCAAGGAAATTTGCCAGCTTCGTCTTTTTAGCATACTCTTCCAGGTAAATTCCTGCCGAAACGCCCAGCGGGAAGGCAATGATAGTGGTAAGCACCAGGATCCAAAGTGTACCGACCCAGGCTGTAAGTATGCCTGCGCGGCTAGCTCTTCTGGATGGCAAGCTTACCAGGAAGTCCCAGTCAATTCGGGCTGCGCCCTCCAGTATTATATCAAATAGGAAGATGCCCAGTACCACCAGCCCTATCAATGTGCAAAAGATGCCAAAAACCTGGAAGGCTTTGTCTTTGAGCCTGTTTTTGTCAGAATTAGTCATATTTTTCCTGGTATTTCTTTTTGATCCAGAAGCTCAGGTTGTTTAGCGCAAACGTGAAAACGAATAGCGTAATACCTGCTGCAAAGATCGTTTTATACTCCAGAGAACCTTGCGGAACGTCGCCCAGGCTCACCTGCACAATGTAGGTGGTGATGGTTTCTATCGGTACTAAAGGGTTTAGCGTCAGGCGCGGCTGCTGGCCTGCTGCAATAGCTACGATCATGGTTTCGCCTACTGCCCTTGATATAGCAAGTATAACAGATACTACAATACCTGATGAGGCTGCTGGCACCATTACGCCGAAGGAGGTTTGTAAACGCGTTGAGCCCATGCCGTACGCAGCTTCGCGTAAAGAACGGGGCACCGAACTGATGGCATCCTCACTTAGTGAAGAGATCATCGGGATGATCATGATACCCATCACAATACCCGCAGAGAGCGCGTTAAAACCAGCCAGTGATGGAATAATTGTCTGAAGAAAGGGGGTAACCACCGTTAAGGCAAAGAAGCCATACACTACTGTTGGTATGGTTGCCAACACTTCCAGCAAAGGCTTTACAACCTGCTTCATGTTAGCGTGTGCATACTCGTTCAGGTATACGGCTATTGTTAAACCAATCGGAAGCGCTACGGCAATGGCTACGGCAGTAGTAAGCAATGTGCCTGCTACCAGCGGCATAATACCGAATTTCTTATCAGCGAATAACGGGGTCCACTCTTTTTCAGTTAAAAAATCACTTAAAGGAACAACCTGAAAGAAGCTGATAGACTCTGAGAGCAGTACCCAGATGATGCCAATGGTGATGAGAATTGTGATTACCGCAGATAACCACAATAAGCCCTCGATAATTTTTTCGGATACTCTCAAGGTGCAGTATAGTTTAAAATGCCGCTGCAATAACCATAAAAGCTATTGCAGCGGCATTGGTTTAAGCGTAATATATAATTATTTTTTTGATGAGCTCTGCACAAACTGCTTAAACTTTGCCTTTTGCTCTGTATACTTCTCAGCAGGCAGCGGAATGTAACCTACTTCTTTGCTCAATTCCCCGGCATTATCAATGTAAAAGTTTACAAAGTCTACTGTAGCAGGGTTGTTTGTTGCCTTAGAGTTCACATAGATAAACAATGGGCGGGAAAGTGGTGCGTAAGAGCCATCCTTCACAGTTTCAAGGGACGGTGCAATAGCGCCTGCTCCATTGCTATCGTTCATGTCATTAACCGGTACAACTTTTAACTTGTCCTGGTTTTCTTCATAATAAGCAAATCCAAAGAAACCAAGAGCGTAAGGGTCTGTAGACACACCTTGTACCAATACGTTGTCATCTTCAGAGGCAGTATAGTCTCCACGGCTTGCACCGCTTTCTCCTACTACTGCTTCGGTAAAGTAATCATAAGTACCTGACTCTACACCAGGGCCATATAAGTGAATTTCTTTGTCAGGCCATTCCGGACGGATCTGGTTCCATCTTTTGATAGTGCCTTGTGCCGCTGGTTCCCAGATCTTCTTAAGTTCTTCTGTTGTAATGTCCTTTACCCAGTCGTTTTCAGGGTTGATAACCACTGTCAGGCCATCGTAAGCCACCGCAAGCTCTACATAAGAGATGCCGTTTGCTTTGGCAAGGCTATCTTCTGATGGTTTCATCTGGCGCGAAGCATCCACAATATCAATGTCACCGCGGGTGAACTTCTTCATTCCACCACCAGTGCCAGATACACCAACTGTTACTTTAACATCCGGAGCCTCTGCACGGTATTCTTCCGCAACAGCCTCTGTGATTGGATAGACAGTAGAAGAGCCATCGATCTGGATGCTGCCAGCCATTTCTCCGTTGCTCCCTTCTTCTACGTTGTTGCCGCCGCAGGCACTAAACAGAAGCGTTGCGCCTATAAGTACTGCTGCATTTAGTTTTACACTAGTAAGCTTTAACATAAGTCAGAGTTGGATTTGGTTTGAGGTTATTTTAATTTCTTTTTATTCGTCTGATTAACTTTTGTTGATATACTAAAATGTTTATCAACTAGTTGTAATAACAGCTTTCGGGTTTAGCACGCAGCCGTTTTGGACTGCAAAGAGATGCATAAGCCACTACAATAAGAACTAAGCAATGTTAACTTATTGTTAAGCTTTTTTTAACTTAAAGCGCCAGTTCCATCTGAAGCCTGAACAGGTAGCTGTTTTCTCTGCCTGGCTGGTCCTGAAGCGTTACATCGCTCTGTACTTTTAAGCTATGGCCCACAATATACTTTGACACACCCAGTGTATACTGCTCCTGTGGGTGAAGGCTGGTTACTTTCTCAGGGTTGTAAGTTGTATAGCGCCCAGCCACTTCCCAATTACTCGGGAAAAGGTAGCCAGCCTGTACGTTAAAAGCATTTCCGGTTACAAAAGTCTCGGCAACAGTTCCTTCAGGGGTGCGCGTTACTACTGGTCCGTTAGAAGCTGTACTGTTTGCGTATTCTGCCATCGATGAGAAGCCTCTGTACTTAAACATAGCATCAACGAACACGGTGCGCAGGTCGCGCTGATCGCTCAGGAAGCTGCCTAACTGCCCTCTGGCACGAGTTGCATTATCATTAAAGTCATAAGCAGCTGCAATGGCCAGTTTAGGAGTTTCTTCGCGATAGATATCGCTGCCCACATAAGCGCCGTCGCCCTCAAACTCGCCAAAAGGCATGATCTCAACTTTAGCAGTGTAATCGTAACCGCCTGCGTTGTTTACAGTAATGTCGCGACCCTCGCCCATTGCTACGGAAGCAATCTCCCGCACTACAACATTGCCGAACGTATGCTCATGGTGCAGCTGTGCACCTGCGTCACGGTCTATGTTAAAGCGTGAGTTTAACAGGCTTCGGTCTACAAACTGCATTTTTTGAGATGATACAATTCGCTCACGATTACCCGGCAGCTTTGTTTGGCCTACCCACAGCTCCCAGTTCGGAGCGAAATTCCATTTTGCAACCGCATCCAGAATAATGTTATCAGCATTGTTGAACATGGTAGGGTCATCGTTGCCTATGTCGCTATTGCTGAGGCCCAGTTCAATTTTATATTCCAGCTTTGGAGAGTATGCAAAGCCTTCAAACTTGAGGCGCGCTCTGCGAATCAGAAAGCGGTCATCAAGCTGATCAGTGGTGGTGTTGATACCTCCCTGGTAAAGCATCTGGAAACGAGTGCTGAATTTCAGGCTGAAAGAAGAGTCGGCTGCAATAAACTGCAGCCCTTTGCCAAACCTTGATTTATTAATGCTCTGCGCGTGGGAGGCATTAACCATGAATAGAATGAAGAGCGCAATGAATGCTCCTTTTAATTTGGTGTTCACGATTCTTAACAGTTTTTAGTGAGAATAAATACTTAAGTCGTGACTAGAAATATGTTACACGGTAAGCTGATCTAAAATATAGTATGGCTAAGAGCGTGTAGAAATTTGCACTTTTAACTTCAGAGCAGTTAGTCAGGCTGCTTTGAATAGGTGAGTTAAATTTCACTGCAAAGTACCGGGATTTTGTACAATGAGGGGTTCGAAGGTGTGTTATCAAATTGTTAAAAAACCACACTGCGCATTTTGGCCTGTTTTGCGCAGGATGGGATATTTTCTTTTACGCAGCACTGCCGCACCCGGGCTTACTGCTGCTCAACAGACCAGGCAGGTAACATAAGGGTAACATTAAAGTAACCTTTTGTTAGCATTTGGAGCTGCGACTCAGGTTTGTATACCGGAAAAAATGAAAACAGTAAGAGGAGTGTCAAATTTAGGCGATTCCTTCATGTTAACAGGGTATTAAGACAAGGTTAATTTAATGATATCTCTAAAAAGAATGATTCCAGATGCGTTTTATGCACATAAGTGCAGCTTGTATTCTATAATTTGCCGCTGGAGGAAGGGTTTGGAGCAGCCTGAAAACCGGTCTCTTAATACTGGCTTAATTTTAAGATAACCTTATGTTTATACTAACTCCCTATTTTTAACACAATGGTAACTCCTATGTAAACATGGCATAATCCTGCTGTTCTACTTTTGCAGCGAGACTAATTAAAAGTAGAACCAAATGAAATCATTACTTACAATTCTCACCATTCTTGCTGCCACACTATCCAGTTTTGCACAGCAAGGTACATTAAAAGGTAAAGTAACTGATAAGGCAACCGGCGAAGATATTATAGGAGCCGTTGTATTTATTAAAGGCACTTCCAAAGGAACAACAACAGATTACGAAGGTAACTTTACATTGCCACTCGAGCCGGGTGTATATAATGTGTCGGTTACCTTTCTTTCTTATAAACCATTTGAGAGTACAGGTATAACAGTTAAGCCAGGTCAACCTGCCACGCTTAATATACAGCTTGAGGAAAATACGACTCAGTTACAGGCAGTGGAGATTGTTGGAACACGCCAGACGAACACCGAGGTGGCTGTGCTGGAAACCATGCGCCAGAGCGAGGTGGTGGTAAGCGGTGTGGCCGGTGAGCAGATAGCTAAATCCATGGACCGTGACGCAGCTGAGACAGTGAAGCGTATACCGGGTGTAACTATCCTGAACGATCGTTATGTGGTGATCCGGGGCATGAACCAACGCTATAATACAGTGCAGCTAAACGATGCACTCACACCAAGTACAGAGCCGGATCAAAAAGCATTCTCTTTCGATATACTACCAACCAGCGTGATAGATCGCATCATGATCTATAAGAATGGTTCTCCGGAATTGCCTGGTGAGTTTGCAGGTGGTGTTATTAAGATATACACGAAAAACGTAGTGGACGAGAATAAGACTACCCTTGGGGTGTCTGGATCTTACCGTGCGGGCACTACTTTCGGTAATTTTCTGTCAGACACAAAAGGCAGCACCGACTTCCTTGGCTTTGATAATGGTGATCGTGCCATACCAGCAGGTGTACCAGCTAGTCTTGATGCAGTTAAGGGGCAGGAGAAGTTTGCCAACATTGGCAGGATTTTTCCAAATAACTGGGCTCCCAAGTCAGGTACAGCAACTCCGGACCTGAGAATGTCGCTTGGTCTTAACCGTCGTTTTGATCTTGGCGATGTAAGAATGAGCACGATCTCAGCAATTTCTTATAGCAATACACAATCAGTAACAGAAGGCACAAGAAATTCATATGGCCGGTTTGATCCGGAAGTAGGCGCAAGCACTCCTTACCTCAGTTTTAATGACAATGTGTACACAAACAGCGCCCGCTTAGGGCTTGTTAGTAACTGGTCTGCTCGCCTGAATAACAATAATAAGATCGAATTCAGAAACCTGTTTAACCAGTTAGGTAGCAACGAGGTATTAGAGCGGGAAGGAACAGATTTTACAAACGGTGAGCAGTTGCAGCGTAATTATGCCCTTCGCTATGAGAGCCGTACGATCTACTCTGGCCAGTTACAGGGTACGCACGATTTTAACGATAACAGATCAACCCTTACCTGGACAGGTGGTTACAACTATACTAACAGGAACGAGCCGGACTACCGCAGACTACGCACTGTTTACGACGAGAATGCGCAGGCTTACAAAGTGCAGTTTCAACCGGAAACCAACCCAAGTCTTCAGGATGCAGGTCGCTTTTACTCAAACCTGAATGAGCATGTGCTAATGGCAAGCGGGCAGTACGAGCACCGATTCACTTCTGCCGACTCAACAGCCGAGAACGCTCCGAAGATTAGAACAGGCTTTTATGCTGAACGTAAGAACAGAGACTACTTCTCCCGCTACTTCTCATTTGGTTATACAAAGGATGGCGTTTTTGATAACTCCATTGCTTTTCAACCGCTAGACCAGGTTTTTGCACCTGAAAACATCAACAGGTCCAATGGACTTGTGCTGGTAGAAGATGCCAACCCACAGAACAATTATAAAGCAGCTAATACTAATGTTGCCGGTTATGTAGGTGGGGCAGCCCCGCTTTCTGATAGACTTTCGGCCTCAGGTGGTGTGCGTGTGGAGTTTAACAACCAGGAGCTTTCTTCAAAAGGTTTCGATGGTAGCCCGATCGTGAAAGATAATCCGGTACTGAGCGTATTGCCTTCAGCCAACTTTACATATACTTTAACCCCTCGCGCTACACTGCGTGCCGGTGGAAGTGTAAGTGTAAACCGTCCTGAGTTTCGTGAGATAGCCCCGGCGCCATACTTCGACTTCGTGAACCTGCTGGAAGTAATTGGTAACCCGGACCTGGGCATAGCTACGATCTATAACGGTGATATACGCTATGAATTCTATCCAAACCCATCTGAGATAATCTCTTTCGGAGCATTTTATAAATACTTCAACAAGCCGATCGAGTCAGTTTTCGAGAATACCCCTGGTGGTAATACGATCACCTTCGAGAATGCAAAGAACGCTTACAGCTATGGAGTAGAGGCGGAAGTCAGGAAATCGTTACTTGACCTTTCAGCGTCAAGCTTCATCCAAAACATGACACTGGTGTTGAATGCCGCTTTAGTACAAAGTGAAGTGAAACTAACAGAGGACAGAGCTGCTTATCAGCCAGGCAAACGTGCCATGGTTGGCCAGTCTCCTTACGTGGTAAACACAGGTATTTACTACCAGGATGATGCCCGCAAACTACAGTTCAACGTGCTGTACAATGTAATTGGTAAGCGCATTTTCGCAGCGGGTAGCAACCAGCGCCAGACAGTTTATGAAATGCCGCGCCACCAACTGGACCTGTCCTTAACAAAAGGTATAGGAGAGCATTTCGAGATCAAAGCAGGTATCCAGGACCTGTTAAACCAAAAAACACGCCTGATCCAGGATTCTAATGATGATCAGAAAGTAACCACAGTAGATGAGTCTTTCAGAGAATTCAGCAAAGGCCAGTACTCTACTTTGGGCATTACCTACAAGTTTTAATAACCAAGAATCAAACTTCAAAACCTTATACACTTTTTAACAACGATTATGAAAAAGTTACTTAATCTATTTTTTGTGGCTGTTCTGGCTGTTTCATTTGTTGCCTGCGACGATGATACAACACCTACTACACCAGTAAGTAAAGGGCAGGAGTTTACGACGGAGCAATCGAATGGCATGACTGTTATTTCAGGCTCAACGGAAGAGAATTTTACAATGAAGGCCGATACAAAATACATGCTTAAAGGTTTTGTATATGTAAAGAGTGGTGCCACGCTTACAATTGAGCCCGGTACTATAATCAAAGGAGATAAAGCAACAAAGGGTACACTGATCATAGAGCGAGGCGGTAAGATCATGGCTAATGGTACAGCTTCTAAGCCAATTGTGTTTACATCTGCTCAGCCTGCCGGCTCACGTGCTGCCGGTGACTGGGGTGGTATTATCATCCTGGGCAAGGCTCCTGTAAACCTGGGTTCTTCTGCCAAAATAGAAGGTGGTGTAGACAGAGAGTTTGGTGGCGCTGATGCTGCTGATAATTCAGGCTCACTGAAATATGTACGCATTGAATATCCAGGTATTGCTTTCCAGCCGGATAATGAGATCAACGGTCTTACATTAGGTGGTGTTGGTTCAGGTACTGAAATAGACTATGTGCAGGTTTCTTTCTCTGGCGATGATTCTTATGAATTCTTCGGAGGAACTGTTAACGTAAAGCACCTGATCGCTTACAAAACAGTAGACGATATGTTTGACACAGACAATGGTTATACTGGCAAGCTTCAGTTCCTGCTAGGTATTGCTGACCCTAATATAGCGGATGCTTCCGGTTCAAATGGCTTTGAGTCTGATAACGATTCTCAGGGTACTACTGCAACACCTATCACTGCCCCTACATACTCTAACGTTACACTTTTCGGCCCTTATGGTACTAACTTAGCAGCTAACATTAACTCTAACTTCAAGCGTGGCCTGCACCTACGCCGTAACAACAAGACGAAGCTTTACAACTCTATCGTAATGGGCTGGCCTGTTGGTTTGCTTTTGGACGGAACTGCTACAGAGCAGAATGCTACTGCTAATGAGTTTGTGATCAAAAATACGATCATTGCTGGCATCCCTGCAGGTAAGGCGCTTACAGTTGCCTCTGGTAGTACTTTTGATGTAGCCACTTGGTTTAATGCTTCAGCTAAAGGAAATGCAGTAGTAGACAATGCTGCCAGCCTTAACATTGCAGGCGCATATAATGCCTCTCCAAGTTTTGTGAAAGCAACAACAACTGTGCAGCCAGGCTTTACTGGCCTGGACAGCTTCTTTACGCCAGTGGATTATGTAGGTGCTTTCGGAGCCTCTGACTGGACAAACGGCTGGGCTAACTTTAACCCACAGAACGTAGCGTACTAAAACCACAAATACACTGGCTGCTCATGTATGGGTGAGAAACATCGTGGCAGTCAGCTGCAGTCCGGATTAGTCTCCCGGGCTGTCCGAAACCCGCCAAAAGCGGGTTTCTTTTTAAAACAGAAGAGCCGCTGCTAAATTTAGCAGTGGCTCTTCTTATACTACAGCTTCTGTGTGAAAAGCTTTTCAACTTATTTAAAACGGATTGCTTTTAGCCCTTCAAGCCACCATTAACTGATTGGAACTTTGCGAAGTATGGCTTCAATAAAATCTTTCGAAGTTATTCCATCTGCCTCGGCCTCATAATTGAGAATGATACGGTGGTTCATAACATCATGCGCTACTTCTTTTATATCCTCAGGCAGCACATAATCTCGCTCATCGAAGTAAGCAATGGCTTTGGCAGCGCGGTTTAAGGCTATACTTGCACGAGGCGACACGCCAAATTGTATATAAGGCGCAAATTCAGGCAGATCGTACTCTGCTGGCCTACGGGTGGCAAAAACCAGTTCAATTATATACTTTTCCAGTGTTTCTGAAAGCTGCACCTGGTTTATGTCGTTTCGAATGCTAAAGATATCCTCCTTCGACAGCACTTTCTCTACGGTGTCGTTGAAAGACATATTCGCCATACGGCGCATGATTTCCAGTTCATCGGCCTTTTTTGGGTAATCGATGTATACTTTCATCATAAAACGGTCAACCTGAGCCTCTGGGAGCGGATAAGTTCCTTCGTGCTCTACTGGGTTCTGCGTGGCAAGTACCAGGAAGGGGAGGTCAAGTTGAAATGTTGTTTCACCAATAGTTACCTGCTTCTCCTGCATCGCCTCCAAAAGGGCAGACTGCACCTTGGCCGGCGAGCGGTTCACTTCGTCAGCAAGTATAAGGTTGGCAAAAATAGGACCTTTCTTTACTTCGAACACGGAAGCGTTCTGGTTGTAGATCATCGTCCCGATCAGGTCTGACGGGAGTAAGTCTGGCGTAAACTGAATGCGCTGGAAGTCCAGCCGGAGCGCTTTGGACAGCGAGTTAATGGTTAGCGTTTTTGCCAGGCCAGGAACCCCCTCTAACAGGATGTGACCACCTGTAAAGAGCCCGATCAGTAAACGGTTCACCATATACGTCTGACCCACAACAACTTTGCTCACCTCACTAAATACCCGCTTTATCTTTTCTTGGTGCGCCTTCACATTGTCTGTGTAAATTAAATCTTCTGCTGGCATATTGCTACAGGATGTTAAACCCCTAAATATAGTAATTATTACGTTTCGGGGGACAAGATATTGCCTGCTGAAGCAGCGCAAGAAAAAAGCACCTGCTCAATGGTGCTTTTAGATGAGATATGTGGCGTATAGCTAATTTCCAGTAACTGGTGTCGTTGCTAATTGCGATTTGCGATTCTGCTGCGCCTGACGAACCATATCAATCAAGTTTGACATGCGTTTCTCTTCCACTTCAAGAGGCAAAATAACTACCCCATGCGTAGATTTTACATGTACACGGCGTTGGCGGGTCATCATGTAAAGCATTAAAAAGAAGCCACTTAACAGGGCGAATGAGTCATTGAAGTACACCATAAAGGCCATGGTAAGGCTTAGCCCAAAGTAGAGGTTCTTGCTGGTTTTTTTCATCTCCCAGCTAATGATGTCCTCTAACATTAAAGATTTTTGACCAAAATATGCCCAATGGCTATATTTTACCATGAGCCGATGTGTGGTAAGAGCTAATTTCTTATCCACTGTTTGAATAAGAAGTTGCTCTCCGTTTAATAGGGCTGAGTTAACCATTTTGTACGGTGTATTAAGCTTGTTTGTTTTTGGGTAGCGTAGTAATGTCAATATCACAGTAATAGAGTCTTTTTAGATGTCTACTTATTAGATTCCTAAAAGAGAAAAAGGGTTGCATACATATGCAGAAGCAAATATATTATTTTTAAATTTATAAATAGCTGTGTAAAAAAAGTAATTAGTGTTTTGACATGTAAAATTTATCTTAAAAAATTGCCAAATATTAGGTGTTTTTAATACGAGCTCTTGAAAATCAGGTATATAAATAAAGAAGCCCTCCCTGTTTAAGACAGGGAGGGCTTCCGATATTTTTTAGTAGATGCTACGTTAAATAGAAGTCACCTTCATGGCCATGAGCACGCTGATTCTTAAAACGGGCGATATCTGCCTGCATGTTATCGTATATCTCTTCGATCTCTTCAGACTCAGCTGTAAGCGGCTTAATGTGCTCGCTTAAAAGCTTTGCTGCCAACGGATAAAATTTAGAGTCGTCCGTGTTTTTTGCATTTACTTTAAAGGAGCTTACGGCACTTTCAAGTTTTTTCAGTTCAGGATACTTTCCCTTAAATTCCTGAATAGTGTCACGTAGTTTCTCCCGTATCATCAAATACACATCCTCTTCGAACGTCATTCCGAAGTCATCGTCATCCTCTTCTTCGTCATAGCTTTGGGCGAAGTCGTCATCGTAGTCAAAATCGTCTCTCATGGCTGGTAATAAGGTTCTTTATTTTATTGTTAGTACGGGTTAAGTTTCTGTTTGTGTCGACAAACTTTGTATTTCCCCTGAAAATTCAATCTATTTCAGCAAGGTCTCAAAGCTCAAACCAATGAAATAGTTGCATAATTACCATTTCACAATCTTTTTTGCAAGAACGGCGATGATCACATGCATTACTTTTCTTTAGTTTTTGCAATAAAGCCTGGAAGTGCCCATGGTGCGCCTGCTGAAAATGAGCCTTACATTGAGTAGTCCTGAAATAGGTTGACTATTTATTGATTGCACAAACATTGTTAAAAAAGCTCAAACATCCACCAAAGGTGTTTGAGCTTTTTTGTTGTAGGACTTAAGTTTGATTTCCTTTTGCTGATGCATTTGGACCGGTGTTAGCATGTGGCAGCTCAGGTGAGGTCTGCTATTGTTATAGACACTAATGCTTTGAGCAGCTTGCTGCATTGCTTCGCTGATGTTGTTAAGTTGCTGTGATAAGCCGAACTCATCTTTGAGGATGCCATTTACGCGTTCTGCAATCGCGTTCTCGTACGGATCGCCGTTCTCGGTCATGCTAATGGTGATGTGGTTATCCTTCAGGTGGTCCGTGTACAGCTTACTGCAGTACTGTAGCCCTCTGTCGGAATGATGTATAAGTGCCTGGTCATTGTATCTCCTGTTCATGATGGCCATTTGTAGCGCTTTCAACGTAGAGGCAGCCTCCATGTTTTCGCATAGTTCATACCCCATGATCTGCTTGGAATATGCATCTGTTATCAGGTGCAGATACCCATGGCCGTCTTCACTAGTGTCGATATAAGTTATGTCAGCGACCCATACCTGTTCAGGCCGGACAAGCTCAATGTCTTTGATGAGATTGGGGTACTTGCGCATCCAATGCTTTGAGTTGGTGGTGACCGTATAGCGCCTTCTTTGGCAGACGAGCAGTCCTTCCACCCTGAGCAGGTCAAACAACTTATCTCTACCGATGCCAATCTCATTTTTCAGCAGAAAATGCAGCTTTCGGGTTCCCAGCCGTGGCATCTGCCGGCGCAGGCCAAGCACTAGCTCCCTGGCTCGTTGCTGCTTGTTCATTACTGAAGAATGCTGGGCTTGCGCTTTATAATAAGCTTGTTTGCTATAGCCAAACAACGCACAGAACGTGTTTACTTTTCTTGGGTAGGTTCTGGCAAGCTCCCGGATTGTTTGGCTCCGTCTTTTTTTAAGATACTGATCCCTTCTTCTTGTTCGGCAATCTCGATCAGCTTTTCATAGGCAACCAGCTTCAGCTTGGCGTCTGCCAGCTGTTTCTCCAGGTCTTTGATTCGTTGCTTTTGCGGGTCTTTCATCGGGCGGCCCAAGGCACCTGCTTTTGGGTAGTGCAATTTACCATACCTGCGGCACCATTCCAATACCCGCGAGTTGCCTTTGATGCCATACTTGGCCTGGATTTGGTCTTTGTTCAAAAGCCCTTGCTCATACTCGGCCACTACAGATCGCCTGAAGGCCTCACTGTACTTAAACTGCGGGGCCGCGCCTTTTACTTTGATTACTTTGTAACTCATGCTGTTGACTGTTTTTTAGTCAACTTTTTTTAGGACGTGACAATAAAGCAAAAAATCCCCGCCTGAGACACAGACGGGGATTTGTATAAGTTAGCAGAAGCCACTTAGGCAAATTTTCTTTCAATCAGGCGAAGCAGTTTGTTGACATGCTCTTGTTTATGGCTCCAGTTATACTTTTGGGCCAGGTCCTCTGTCACAAATTGTTTGGCAGTTTGTACATCCTGGTGCTCATCCAGTGTTTTGATCACATTGTAATACGACATGTTGTCTCCATCAAATAACTCGTTAATAAAACTGAACCGCTGGTTAATAGAGATAGAGTTTTTCAAGGAGTCAATCTTACGGTTGCTATGTGAGTCTGCCAGAGATGAAGAGGCCGCTTTCCGGAAGTTGTCGTTGAGTGTAGGGCGTGCATTAGGTGCAGGCTCATCTTCGGAATCCTCGTCAGGTGCGTAAACCACGTGTTTGGAAACAGGTGCAGATGCTTCACGCTGTGCATGATGTATAGGGGCAACTACTTCTTTTTCTGTGATCGGTGCTGCAGGCGTTGGCTTTGCCGTCAGCGGTTGAGGCGATAATGTGCCAAGCAACTCGGCCTCAGAAATTGGAAGCAATGGGTTGAATTGTTCTATTACTGCGCTCAAAGAGGTGCGGGCGCTTAAGTTTGCATTAACATACAGCTTAAACCTGCTAAGTATGTACTCTCTGTCGCGGCTACTCGGAGATAGGGTCTCTATAAAACCGGCAAAAAGTTGTTTGTCAATATCTATGTATTTCAGGTTCTCCTGCAGCTTGGGCAGTGTAATTTCTTCCTGTATGCGCAGGAATTTTTCTTCGAATGTAGTGACAGGAGCCAGAACAACCAGGAACGTATCATAAATGGCCTTCTGCAGCAGTGGCTCAAAAGCATTCCGCTTCATGAGTATCTTGCGCGAGAGCACATTCATAAAGTTTAGTAGTGCTTCTTTTACTTCTTCGTGCTCATAATCAAAATAAGGGCTACGCAAGTTGGCCATTTCGTGGTGCCACTTTAGTAACAATTCCTTTATAATAAACAGATTTACCTGTTTTACAGGGGTAAAGCCAATCAGTTGTGGGCCATTCAGGGTGTCGTGACTTGCAAAATGCCTGTCGCAAAGCAGATTTGCTAACTGTTTGCTGTAACGATCCAGGTGTAATTGATTATATTTGTCTTCCATAGGGAGTCTCTTTCTTCTGTAAAGTTATAAAATTATGCCGAAGTTGACTGTGCAAAATCTGGCCCACCTTGAAGTTAAAGTGGGGCAGGGGCAGACGTTGCTCAAGGCACTGCAGAACCAGAACATCGACTGGATGCACGCCTGCGGAGGCAAAGGCCGTTGCACTACATGTCGCCTTATTGTGCTGGAGGGCATGGAGCATTTCGGCCCGCTTACCGAGAGCGAGGTTCGCTATAGAAACAACAGCCGCCTGAAGGATAACGAACGTTTGGCCTGCCAGTGTACATTAGTAGACGGAGATGCCGTAGGGAAGGTCCCTGACCAGACAAAGCTGCCGCACATGACTTATAGCAGTTAAAGTACCAGAAAGGTAAGTCTACAGGTCACTTTTATTGACCATCAGTATACCTGATCAGCAGTTAATGCAAAAGCAAGGCAAAAAGTACAGAACTTAAAACCACATTACTATACTATATAATGTTTATTGAACCACGCGTAGGCAACAAAAACTACGTTAACAGGAAGGGATGGATTGAGGTGATCTGCGGATCTATGTTCTCAGGCAAAACTGAAGAGTTGATCAGGAGACTGAACAGGGCGCTGATTGCGAAGCAGAAGGTGGAAATATTTAAACCTGCTTTGGATAAGCGCTATCATGATGAGGATGTTGTATCCCACAATGCCAACTCGATACGCTCTACTCCCGTTGATTTTGCACAGGATATGCTGCTACTAGGGGGCAGCTGTGATGTGGTTGGTATAGATGAAGCGCAGTTTTTTGACGAAGGACTTGCTGAAGTATGCGTGAAACTTGCAAATAGCGGGGTGCGTGTAATAGCCGCCGGGCTTGATATGGACTACCTGGGCAAACCATTTGGGCCAATGCCGGCTTTAATGTCGGTGTCTGAGTATGTTACAAAAGTACATGCCGTTTGCGTGCAATGTGGTGATATTGCCAACTACTCCTTTCGTAATGCTGCTTCCGAACAGCAAGTGCTGCTCGGTGAAACGGACTCGTATGAGGCACGCTGTCGCCACTGCTTTGTTGAAGGTCTGAAATCCAAGAAATAGGTTAAAACCAGTGAGTAGAACTTTATAAATGGGCGCAACAAGAAGAGTATCTGCCAAAAGTTGCCTGCACAAGCTCAAGTGCAGGCTTTATATTTGTTTACTCTTTTTTTGCGGCACTGTCTATGGCCAAAGTAATGTGCCCCTTGGCAGCTGGCGTGTGCATGCACCATACCGGCAGGGAATAGCAGTGGCTGATGCTGCAGACAAAGTTTATGTTGCTGCAGAGCGTGGGCTGTTTTACTACGATAAAGAATTTAATACAACTCAGGCCATATCTAAAGTGGATGGCCTCCGCGAGCAGCAGATAAGCACCATCGCTTATGATAGCGGTACCAAAACCCTGGTCGTGGCTTATGCTAATACTAATCTTGACCTGATCCGGGACGATAAGATCACAAACATTAGTGATATTTTCCGGAAAGCAATTTCAGGTGAAAAGCTTATCAACCACATCAACATTTATAATAAACAAGCCTATATCTCCAGCACTTTTGGGGTAGTTGTACTCGACCTTGTTAAGCTGGAGATCCGGGACACTTACATGAACCTTGGCCCTAACGGAGAAATTGTTAATGTCAAGTCATCGGCCATATTAGGCGACAGTATTTTCCTGGCGACTAACATGGGTGTATTAGGTGCAAAGCGGCAGGGGGTGAACCTTCAGGACTTTCATAGCTGGGGGAATTTGAGTGCTGGTTTACCTTTAACAGGTGCTTCTGAAATGGTAGCTTTTAATGAAAAGCTTTTTGCCACCACCAACAATGGGTTGTTTTCATTGAGCGGCAAAAAGTGGTCTGCTGAGCCATGGGCTGCCAATAATAACTTCAATGCTGTTACGGCCTCTGTAAATTATCTGAGCCTTACATCCGACGATAAAGTTATGCTGCTAGATAAAAGCGGAAAGGTACGTACGCTGAGTAACGCACTTCTTACTTCTGCTAAAGAGGCTGTTGTTGGAAATTCAGAAGATTGGGTATGGGTCGCAGATAATTCAAAGGGCCTCGTTCGCCTGAAACCTGATGGTTCAGATGCTGCTGCTTTCGCGCCTGATGGCCCTTATTCAAGTGATAGTTTCAGAGTATATGCCAATAATGGTTCTGTTTATGTTTTAAGTGGCGGGTTTAGCGAGGTATACTTAAATAATGGCAGTTGGAATGGGTTCTATGTCTTTTCTGAAGGAGAATGGAAAAGCTTTAATAAGTATGTGTTCCCAACTACTTCCTTTGTTAAGGGCAATGATATTGTTGATGCTGTTTTTAATCCTGTCACCGAGAAGCTTTACCTGGCAAGTTATGGCGCTGGGCTTATTGAGTGGGGAGGACCAGATAATTCTAAATTATACAATGGCTATAACAGCCCTTTGCTTAGTGCGCTTTCGTCGGCTGATAAAGAAGCATACGTGCGTGTAACAGACGTTGCTGTTGATACAGATGGCAGTGTGTGGGTAGTAAACCGGAACTATTTCTCTAATTCCCCTGGCTTGCACGAGCTTCGTCCTGATGGCAGCTGGAAGTCTTTTGTCCTGCCTAATTTTGCTGACGGTAGCAATCTTGACCAAGTTCTTATTGATGATTATGGTCGGAAATGGCTTTCTATTGCCCGAAGGAGCAACAAGGTTGGCGGTTTGGTAGTGTTTGATGAGACAGAGAATAAGTTAAAGCACCTTTCCATCGGGGAGGGAGCGGGGGGCTTGCCAAATGCGGATGTGTATGCGCTTACAAAAGACCTGAATGGCGACATATGGGTAGGTACTGCCGCCGGAGTAGGCGTATACTATAACCCGGGCATTGTGTTTTCTGAAAGCCGGTACGATGCACGTGTTCCGATCATAGACCGTAGGCCTTTGCTGGACGGGCAGGTAGTGCGGAGCATTGCAGTAGATGGCGCTAACCGTAAATGGATGGCTACCGACAATGGCCTGTGGCTTTTTAACCCGGATGGAGATAAATTAATCCACCATTTTACAGCTAGCAATAGCCCGCTTCCTTCGGATAAAGTGTTGTCGGTGGCTGTAGAACATAAAACCGGGGATGTATTCGTGGCCACAGACGCAGGAGTGGCATCTTACCGGGCTGAGGCGACTATTACTGAAGCCACACCGGAGTGTGCAGTAGTTTTTCCGAACCCTGTGAGTGCATCATATACTGGCCTGGTGGGCGTTTCTGGTTTGCCAAACAATGCGGATGTGCGCATAACAGATGTGGCTGGCGCGTTGGTTTATAAAACAAAAGCGACAGGAGGTACTTTGGCTTGGGATGCCCGCGATTATAACGGTAAACGGGTAAAGGCTGGCGTATATCTTGTTATGAGTTCCAGCGAGGACGGACAACAAACCTGTATCAGTAAAATAGCCGTACTGGATTAAATGTTAGTCAAGACAAGGGGGATCGTACTTAACCATATCAAGTACCGTGAGTCATCCATTATTGCAAGGGTATATACTGAGCAGCTCGGTATTCAATCTTATATTATTAACGGATTGCGCAAAAAAGGTACAGGCTCCCGCATTGGCCTTTTCCAGCCATTTACCTTGCTGGATATGGTGGTTTATACCTCTCCTAAAGGAGGGCTTACCCGTATCTCAGAATACAAAAGCGCCTATCCTTTCCATAGTATTCCATTTGATATCCGGAAAAGCAGTATAGTGTTGTTCCTTTCTGAAGTTGTGTCCCGCACTATTAAGGAAGAAGAAGAGAACGCTGCCTTATTTAGCTTCCTGTACCATTCCATTATATTGTTTGATGAACTGGAAAGCGATTTCGAGAATTTTCACCTGCTCTTCCTCCTGCAGTTAAGTTCTCATCTGGGTTTCGGACCAAGTTCCGGTGCTGAAATAGTAGAACAGGTGGCTTTTTCAGGAAATACACAGAGCAATACTTCTGCGCCATCGGTACTCGTGTTACAGGTGCATGAAGCGTTATTTAATGGGCTGTTACACCAGCCCGATCAAGCTGTTATTCCAAACGGAAAGGTGCGTAGAGAGCTTTTGTCTATCATTATTCGATATTATCAGCTGCATGTAGATAAGCTGGGAGAAATAAAATCTCTGGCTATACTTTCAGAAGTGCTATCTGAATAGAGATTCATAAGCAATAAAAAAGGGTGCCGAATTAACTTCAGCACCCTTTTTTTGTTTAGTAGTGGCTCTTATTTCTTGCGAATAACTTTTATATCGAAAATAAGCACTGCATTAGGAGGGATAGAGCCGGTGCCCCGATATCCATACCCCAAATAGGATGGTATGTACAAACGAGCCTCTTCCCCAACCTGCATAAGTTGTAGGCCTTCATCCCAACCAGCTATAACCTGGCGTGCTCCCACTGTAAAAGGAAAGGAGGTGCCTCTGTCGTATGAAGAATCAAAGATGGAGCCATTAGTCAACTTGCCTATATAATTAACTTCCACTAAATCGCCAACCTTAATATCTGCGCCTGTTCCTGGTGTAAGGTTCATGTAATATAAACCAGAAGCAGTTTTGGTTACCGCTGTTGTGTCAACGTTGTTATCGCGGAAGTACTGGCGAATTACTTGCTCATCAATCTTCTTCTGCCCCTCTACATCAAAAACATAGGGGTTAACTTCTTCGCCGCAGCCTGAGAAAGATGCAGCCATAAGCACAAAGAGGAACATCGATAGCAAATTTTTGCCTCGGGCAGCCCATTGGATAACGGTTTGCATTTTCATAAAAATAAACTTGTTACTGTTTTTCAACTTTTACCAGCTCCACATCAAAGCGAAGAATAGAGTTAGCCGGCATATCCGGTCCACGATCCTGCTCGCCGTAAGCTAATGGAGAAGGTACTAACAAAGTAGCTTTGCTGCCTTCTTTCAATTTCTGAATAGCTTCATCCCATCCTTTAATTACCTGGCCCTGGCCAAGCGTAAAAGTGAAAGGCTGACCACCAGACATTGGGTTGTCATACGACGATTCTACTTGCTTGCCATCCAGGAAAGAAAGCTTGTAGTGTACAGAAACCTGATCACCAGCATTTGCCTGCGGACCTTTACCTGGCTGTGTTACGGTGTAGTACACCCCAGATTCTGTTTTCTGCATGTTAGATAAACCTTCAGCTTTGATATACTGCTGAATCTTATCATCGTCGATCTTGATCTGCTTTTCGGCTCTAACCTGAGCCTCTTTCATTTGCTGCTCAAACATTTTCTGCTGGTCAGCAATGGCAGCTTCTTTAGACTGAATTTTTTCAGCTTTGATGAAGAAAGTAAGTTGAGATCCAGGCTTGATGAAAGGAGGAAGCGGCTGGTTGAATGTCTTAGCGAAAAGAGAGTCAGCGCTAACCTTAAATACACCACTGTCACCAGGAGTCATAAGCATCAGAGCATTTTCCAGGCTTCCCTTAAACGTTGGCTCCATTACCGGGATCATGATCGGTTGTTTTTGCTCACGCGAATCAAAAAGTACAGAGTCATCTGCATTTTTGTACATCATCTGCATTGTTACTACCTGGCCAATCTTAGCACCGGTAGTATCCTCCGGCGAGATCTCGCCTTTGTTCTCATACTCGCCTTTATCGTTCTTTTCGTAAATTTTATACGTCAGGCCATCAGCCGTAGTATGAAATTCGTCTTTCTTGTTGCAAGACTGCAGAAGCAATGCGCCAGCTATTACCGGCAGCAAAAATTTAGTTTTAGATAGCATTGATTATTTGTTGAGATAAATTTTTATTGTGTGTCAGTAGCGTGTTCCAGCTTATCCTTGTAAAGAGGCAACAGGCTTTCGAATTTGGCTACTGTTGCTTCCAGGCTTTCCAGCGACATGCCGCCAGCTGCGTTCTTATGGCCGCCACCGTTAAAATTGTCGCGGGCAAACTCATTTGCAGAGAAATTGCCAACAGAACGGAAAGACATTTTGACCGCCTGTGAGCGATCGATGATAAGAGCTGCAAATACAATGCCTTCAATGGATAGTGCATAGTTTACAAGTCCCTCTGTATCACCTGTTTTAGAATCGTAAGCCTTTAATTCATCTGATGTGATAGCAAAGTAGGCTGTTTTAAACTCAGGTAAAACCACCAGCTTTTCTTTCAGGGCATAACCCAGGAAGCGCAGGCGCAGTTCCGAAGAGCTGTCATAAATCAGGCGATGTACATCAGAGGTCCGCACTCCGATCTGTAACAGGTCGGCAATAATTAAGTGTACATTCTGGGATGTGCTCGGGTGGCGGAACGATCCTGTATCCGTCATGATGCCGGCATACAGGCACTCTCCAATGCCAGTATCAATCAGGTTACCGTCGCCCATCGCCTTGATCAGGTCATAAACGATCTCAGCAGTGGCTGCGGCTTCTGTGTTGGCATAATCCAGATCGGCAAAATCTTCAGGCTGCAGGTGGTGGTCTATCAGCACTTTTGTGCCTTTGGCCTCGCGGATATATCCCCCCATCTCGTTGATACGCGACAAGTTGTTAAAATCGAGGCAAAAGATCACCTGCGATTCATTGATGATACGCTGAACCAGGGCATCATTTTTTTCGGAATAAACGATCACGCTGTCGTTGCCCTCCATCCAGTTCAGGAACGATGGGTAATCTGAAGGAGTGATGACAGTAACCCGATGCCCTTTTTTCTTCAGATAACCAGCCAATCCAAGCGAAGAGCCCAGCGCATCAGCGTCTGGCTTATGATGCGTAGTGATCATCACTTCTTTTGGCTCTTTCAAAAGCTCTTGCAGAGCGTTGATATTGTGCATACTATAGATTTAAATCCTCTGATTAATAAGGATATAAGGCGTAAATTTCTGAATAAAATACTTCTAAAGCAATTAAATAGCGCTGAAGCATCTGTCAGGCACATTTATAATAACTCTATGCCCCCAGGAAGAGTTAACTAAAGTATAGCTGAAAAGTATGCTAATATTGCCTGAAATGCTATACTTTTGCAAACTGAAATTGAGATTTATAAATTTTAACTATTAAAAGAGACATGGCCGGAAACATCACATTTACCATGATTAAGCCAGATGCAGTGGCAGATAACCACATTGGTGGCATTACTAAAATGATCGAGGAAGGCGGCTTCCGTATTGTGGCAATGAAGAAGACAAAACTGTCTGAAGAGCGCGCAGGTAAATTTTATGAAGTACACAAAGAGCGTCCTTTCTACGGCGACCTTGTAAAATATATGTCTTCTGGCCCTATCGTAGCCATGATTCTTGAGAAAGATAATGCAGTAGAAGATTTCCGTAAATTGATTGGTGCTACTAACCCGGCTGATGCTGCAGAAGGTACTATCCGTAAAAAGTATGCAAAGTCTATCGAGGCAAATGCTGTACACGGTTCTGACTCTGATGAGAATGCAAAGATTGAAGGTGATTTCTTCTTCTCTGCTGACGAGCGCTTCTAATTTTTAGAAGTATACTTATTGATTTGAAAGGCCTGCTAAGCGACACGTTTGGCAGGCTTTTTATATTTGTAGCTAACTTATTAATACATGAAACAACCTCTATACCTATCAATCTTACTTCTTCTAACGTGCACAGTTGCACTTGCTCAACAAACGACGCTTAATCCAGGACTTAAACCTGCTGTTATACGGTACAATGCATACTGGGAAGTTACTAACCTGCCGACAGCAGTTTATTCCAGAGTCGCTTTTATGCAAGATTCAATAGGTATGTTAAACGACCTTACGAAGTATACCTTTAACGGGCCTGTAACAGACTATTATAAGAATGGTGCCGTTTTGGCAAAAGGCTTTTATAGAGAAGGGGAGAAGTGGGGCAAATGGCAGTTTTATCATGACAATGGCCAGTTGGAGAGTACCGGGGAGTTTAATGGGCATAATAAAATAGGTAAGTGGCAGCTTTGGAGGAAAAATGGAAGCAAATTGTGTGTTACGGAGCATAGTGTGCTTGAGGCAAAAGTTCTTAGCTACTGGGATGAAGAAGGTGTAGAGCAGGTAAAAGATGGAAATGGTGCCTACTATGACAAATTACTAGATGAAGACGGTATAACCGTGATGCAGTTGAAGGGGCAGTATAAAAACGGTTTTAAAGAAGGCTTATGGACCTACAGCAGCCTTTCGGGTGAGCTAAGAATGGTGCATGAATACAAAACAGGGAAGCGGACTAAAGTAGAGGTTTATAAAGAAGGGGAAAAACAAACAGGTATATTCCTGGTGAATGACTTTGAGATAGAGCCCAATGGTTACAGTTATCTGAAAAAAGTAGAGGGATGGTTCCCTAACAGAAAAGTCTTTGATACAGGATATCCTTTGGTTGCCAGTGCAATTGGTTATGAAGTTATAAAACGAACCATGCGTGACAATCATAAAATAATATCATACTATCGTATTGTAGACAAATTTAACACGTCGGCTGATACTATTGAATATGGTAAACCTTATAGAGCTGATGAGATGCCTGCTTTTCCTGGAGGGGTAGAAAAAATGAACAAGTTCCTTTTTAAACACTTACGCACAAAAGGCGGCAGTAATATAGCTGATTTAGTTGTGATTTCCTTTGAAGTGAATATAGACGGGAACCTCACTAACTTTCAAATATTAAAAAGTGGTGGGCCGCAAAAAGATGACGAGTTGTTGCGTGTTGCTAAGCTTATGCCCAAATGGATTCCTGGAAAAAATCAGAACCCCAAAGTGCCATTTAAGTATGTATTACCTGTACGATTCTAAAAGTAAACAGCCGGCCCCCATTCAGAGGCCGGCTGTTATTATTTTTATGTAAGGCAGCCTTTAATCTCTTGGAATAACGAAACGCTGACCAGGGCGAATTAGATCTGGATTATCGCCAATCTTGTCTTTGTTAGCATCATAAATGCGGGTCCAGGCGTTGGCGTTGCCATAGTGCTTTTTAGCGATCTTAGATAAAGAGTCTCCTGATTGCACGGTGTAAACATCCTGATGCGGCCCCGCATCTGTTACTTTGTTCATATCACCTTTATTATAAAAGCCCTGCTCCGGATGGCCGGGGGTGCGGGAAGTCATGTCTGTTCCTTTACTTATAGGCTGGGTTTTGCCCGTTGTTTTGGCGGGTTCTTCTTTCCCCTTCTTAAAAAAATCAAATAGTCCCATATTCATTCGTAGTTAAGTCTGTTTTCTGTTCAGAACTATTCATTCTCAAATAGTTCTATTAATAAAGATACGCCGACAAAGTTACTTAGTTGTATTGCTCAGTCGCAACGGCAGAGCACGGCAGGCCGTACTTAAGGCGTTGGCGCAGCGTCGGGTAATGATGGCTGGCCTGAATAAAAGGAACTTAAAATGAACGTAATGAATGCAACTTATAAGAGTTTAAAAGCAGTGTACAGTTTGCTTTTGGTAGCAATCGGGACTGTAATAATGGTTAGCTGCGGAGGTAAAGATGAGGTAGGTACCGAACATATGATCTCGGGCAATAGCAGCAAGGCCTGGGTAATTAACGAAGAGTTAAATGCCGTCGGAGAAGAAGAGAAGCTTACTTCAATGGAGAAGCATGAAACACTTCAGTTTTATGCTGACGGACGTTTTGCAATGGGCAGTGGTGGTATGTTAAAAACAGGTACCTGGTCTTTTGATGAAACTGCAAAGCGAATGTCCCTGCAGTTTGAGGATGAGGAAAACACTGAAAACTTTGAGGTGATAAAGCTCTCAGATGATGAAATGGAGTTAAAAGCAGAAGACGGGGCTATAATGAAACTTGAGATGAAGGAGTAACTCTTTTCTTAATTTAAAGTATAAACATAAGGTTTCGATTTGAAGCGG
Source organism: Pontibacter sp. MBLB2868 (assembly GCF_051904785.1). Lineage (NCBI taxonomy): Bacteria > Pseudomonadati > Bacteroidota > Cytophagia > Cytophagales > Hymenobacteraceae > Pontibacter > Pontibacter sp. MBLB2868. The sequence continues at coordinate 4,442,121 of NZ_CP196710.1, forward strand.
CAGCTTGCTTAAAAACAAGCTGCCGCTTCTACTTTTTAAGCAGCCTTCGTAGCGATAGCAGACCAATTACCGGCCCTGCAGCCAACCAGATAAAGGTTTGCTGCGTTGGCAAATGCTCCAGTAAGTAACCGGTAAGCTGAATGCTTACGATGGTAATGGCAAACCCAATGGATGTTACGATTGTGAGGGCTGTACCTACCAGGTGCGGTGGAGCAGTTCGTGCAGATAAAGCTGAGAACTGGGGAGAGTCGCCGGCCACTACCACACCCCAGAACAGCAGGAAAGGGAGCACCAGCTGCGGCATCTGAAATACCAGCGCAGATAAAAGGCAGCAGAGCCCGGACAGGAATAATTGAATAAACGCTACCCGGCTGCTTCCCCAGCATTGCGACAAATACCCGCCACCAATACACCCGACAGCACCTGCCGCTATTACCATAAAACTATAAAGCGAAATGGAATGGGAAGGAACTTCTGGCATAGTGTGCGCAAGTATAAATGGTGTAAAGGCCCATAAAGTATACAGCTCCCACATGTGCCCAAAATAACCAAAGGCTGCAGCCCTGAAGTCCGGTACCCTGAATATCCGTAACATGTTACGTGCGTCAACCTTTGCACCTGTCCCGAGAAAAGGGCCATCCGGGACAAACACATACATCAGTATACCTCCAATAGCAGCCAGTGCACTAACAGACAGAAAAATACTTTGCCAGGGAATTGATGTGCCAAAGCTGCGGAGCAAGTGCGGGAAAGCAGTGCCTAACACAAGTGCTCCTACCAGGTAACCGATTGCTTTGCCTAACTTACCACTGTACCAGCTCGCCGCGATCTTCATGCCTACCGGGTAAATGCCTGCCAGCAAAAAGCCGGTAATAGCACGAAGTAAAAGTACGGCTGGTATACTTACTGTAATGGTTAATAATAAAGCGTTGGCTCCGGCCCCTGCCAGTGCGCATAATAAGAAGAGTAGCCTGGGAGATATTCTGTCTGCCACAGAGAAGATGGCGAAGCAGAGGGTGCCAAGTATAAAGCCGAATTGCACAGCAGATGTAAGCATACGAAGTGCCTCCTCCTGTAGCTGCATTGTTTTCTGTAACTCCGGGAGTACTGCATTGCCGGCAAACCATAGCGAAGTGCCTGCAAACTGAGAAAAAACAATAACAGGGAGCACGCGTCTCGGCACAGCCAAGGTAATTTCACTCATATAGGAGTTAAAAAGGAGTTCTGCTTATACGAAGGATCGGAAACGAGCTTTAAATGCTGTATACCAACAAGCATTTTAGCCATAGATGGTTTCTGCAAACTTTTCAATGGCCTTGCGGGTCTCGTAAGGTCGTTCAAACATACCCATGTGTCCTGTCTTTGCCAAAAAATTAACCATACTATTGTCGGGCAGGTAGCATTGCTCCAGTGCTTTTTCAAGAGGAACAGCGCCATCATCTTTTCCAAAGATAAACAAGACCGGGCATTTCAGCTTCTGTAGTACCTCTGTTCTGTCGGGGCGGTCGCGCATGGCTGCCAGTCCGGCGGTTATACTTTCTTTGGGGGTATCTTTACCGATCTGCACCATCATCTCGATTTCCTGGCGCAGCTTTTTCCGGTTATCAGCATAGAAAAGGGGCTCCACAAACGACTCCATAAACGTAGCTACCCCATGCTTTTCAACAAACTCTATTGTTTTGTTACGGTTCTCTTTTTTCTCAGGAGTATCTGGCAGGGCAGAGGAATGAAACAGGCAGAGGCCATTCAGCATGTTACCATACTTCTCCGCAAAAGCCATGCTCACGTAGCCACCCATTGAGTGCCCGATCAGAACACACTTTTTTACGCCCATTTCATCCAGCTGCTGCTTCACATAACCGGCCATACTTTCCATGCTGTAGTCATGAATGTTTTGAGTGTTCTGACCAAAGCCCGGCAGGTCTAAAAGTATGATTCTGAACTTATGCTCTAGTGGTTTGGCAAACTTTTCCCATACTTTGGTGCTTTCGCAGAAGCCGTGAAGGAAAACAAGTGCGTCGTTGGCGTGTGAATGTGTTTTTATCATAGTTGGAACAGGTTTGGCGAGATTAAATGTCATTCAGGATGATTTCCAAAAGTATAAATTAAGTAGTAGAAATGACAGAACAACACTTTTAGAACCGCCTTTACAAAATATTCAGAAACAAAGGATAAAATTAAAGTGGCCGGTAACTTTAGCCCTTTACTTTATCTGGGAATCCTGCCTTCAAACAAGAAGGCCTCACAGGTTATAAAACACTGTGAGGCCTTCTTTTATGTTAGCTAATGAGTTTTAGTTATCCTGCAAAACCTGGCTCAGACTTTCACGGTTACACCGATCATTTCACGAACAGTACGCTCAATGTCTTCAGGTGCGAAACCTGCTTCACGGTGCAATTCTAATTGTGAGCCGTGCTCAAAAATTTTATCCGGAATACCCAGGCGCTTCACCTGTGAGGTATAGCCATTGTCAACCATAAACTCAAGCACTGCACTACCAAAGCCGCCTTGCAGGCAGCCATCTTCTACCGTAATCACTTTACTATACTTTGTAAAGATATGGTGTAGCAGTTCTTCGTCCAGCGGCTTGGCATAGCGCATGTCGTAATGGCCAGGTGTAATGCCGTCGTAAGCCAGCTTTTTGCACACATCTACGGCATAATTGCCAATGTGCCCAAACGTAAGTATGGCTACTTCTTCACCTTCCTGTACCACCCGGCCTTTGCCAACTTGTTGTAGCTCCAGCGGTGTGCGCCAGTTTGGCATAACACCCTCACCACGCGGGTAACGGATCGTGAACGGCCCCATATTGTCTTGGGAGGCTGTAAACATCATATTACGAAGTTCCTGCTCGTTCATGGGGGCAGCTACCACCATATTCGGGATACAGCGCATATAAGCAATGTCATATGCGCCATGATGTGTTGGCCCGTCAGCACCTGCAAAACCGGCTCTGTCGAGGCAGAAAACCACGTTCAGGTTCTGGAGGCATACATCGTGCAGTACCTGGTCGTAACCACGCTGCATAAAAGTGCTGTAGATGTTGCAGAAAGGTATTAAACCCTGCGTTGCCAGGCCAGCTGAGAACGTAACTGCATGTTGTTCGGCAATGCCCACATCAAAAGCACGGTCAGGCATGGCCTTCATCATGATGTTAAGTGAGCAACCTGATGGCATGGCCGGTGTTACGCCCATCACCTTTGGGTTCTGCTCTGCCAGTTCTACAATTGTATGGCCAAAAACATCCTGGTATTTAGGAGGCTGAGGTGTATCGTAGTGCTTTTTGTAGATCTCACCGGTAATTTTATCAAATAAACCCGGTGCATGCCATTTGGTCTGATCTTTTTCGGCCAGTGCGTACCCCTTGCCTTTGGTGGTAAGGCAATGCAGGATCTTGGGACCCGGAATATGCTTCAGGTCTTCCATCACAGACACCACATGGTTAATGTCATGACCGTCTATCGGACCAAAATAACGGAATTTAAGTCCCTCGAACAGGTTGCTCTGCTTGAGTAAAGTAGCTTTGATGCCACTCTCAACTTTAGAGGCAATGTGCTGCGCGTTTGGCCCGAATTTGCTGATCTTGCCCAGCACATTCCATATCTCGTCCCGCACTTTATTGTAAGTGCGGGAGGTAGTAATGTCGGTCAGGTATTCTTTCAGAGCACCCACGTTAGGGTCAATGCTCATGCAATTATCGTTGAGCACTACCAGCAGGTTGGCGTTTGCTACCCCGGCATGGTTAAGTGCTTCAAAGGCCATTCCACCCGTCATGGCACCATCACCGATCACGGCAATATGGTGGCGGTCGTCTTCGCCTTTGTACTTAGAGGCAACAGCCATACCCAGCGCCGCAGAGATAGAGGTGCTGGAGTGGCCTACGCCAAAAGTATCGTACTCGCTTTCTTTTCTTTTCGGGAAGCCGGAGATACCACCATACTTACGGTTGGTATGAAAGATCTCCCGGCGGCCGGTCAAGATCTTATGTCCGTATGCCTGATGCCCCACATCCCATACCAACTGATCGTATGGTGTGTTAAAAACATAATGCAATGCCGTTGTAAGCTCCACCACACCCAGGCTGGCACCAAAGTGACCACCGTGTATCGAAACGACATCAATGATATACTGCCTTAGTTCCTGGCTTACCTGTAGCAACTGCTCTGGCTTAAGCTTTCGCAGGTCGGCAGGCGTGTTGATGGAGGCAAGCAGCTCTCCGGGTTTAATGATCATAGAATTGTCTTTATAGACCTCTAACAAATATTTTCAGCTAAAGTTTAGTAAGCATTGCTTTGTACCTTTAAAGCCAAATCGTAAAGATAATAAAATTACAAACACCAATCCGCATATTAAGTTATTGCGAGGCAGAAAAGGTTTGTTTTTCAGTTATATATAGTGTTATGCAATTCGTGTTAAAGCTACTGTTGTTTACTGGGTTGCGGTGCAGCAAGCCTGCTTTTGTGCTTATACCAGTATAGCCCGCAACTTGTTCTGAACTATGCCTGCCATGAATTAGGTTCTTACACAGGTGGCGTGAATTAATCCGCTGGAAATGTTTAATTTTGTAATCGGCGCAGCGGCACGCGCTATAAAATACAGAGAAGGTGAGTTTCGAAATCAGATTACCATTGTTTGAGGGTCCGTTCGACCTTTTGCTATTCTTTATTGAGCGTGATGAGCTGGATATACATGATATTCCGATCTTCCAGATCACGAACGAATTTGTTGGGTATATCCGTCAGATGGAGCAGCTCAACATCGAGGTCGCCAGTGATTTTATACTTACCGCAGCCACTTTAATGCGCATTAAGGCAAAAATGCTGCTACCCCGCACCGAAAAGGACGAAGAGGGCAACGAAATTGACCCGCGCCAGGAACTGGTGCAGCACCTGTTGGAATACAAGAAGTTTAAGAGCGCTGTGCCGAACCTTTCCGAAATGGAAGACCTGCGTTTGGCGCAGGAAAACCGTGGTAACATTCATGACGAGCTGCAGCAGATCGCAAATGCCAACCACTTTGAGTATGAGCTGCAGGACCTGAACCTCTACAAGATCATGCGTGTGTTTGAAAAAGTAATGACGCGCTTTGAGGAGGAGCAGAACAGGCCGAAACACACCGTTATTCAGTATGCTTACACTATTGAAGAGCAGCGCGACATTATCATGGACATGGTAAAGCAGCGTAGCCAGGTGGCTTTCTCACAGCTAATTTCTGAGTTTCCGGATAAAATAGGTATGATATTTAATTTCCTCGCCATTTTGGATATGCTTCAGCTGAACCTGATCGGGATAGAGGTTGGAGATGGGTTTAACGACTTCATCATTACCGAGGCTGAAGGACATGCTGCACAGGTAACACAACTCCTGGTGGAATAAGCTCGTCTGTTAACAGGAAAGTTAATTTTATTAGTTTGTCTGTATTGATTAATTGTTGCTTAGTTTTACACGCCTTTATCGAGCCGCGGCGTTGTATATGAGGGCAGACAAACCATGAACACCTTACATGGATCAGAATAAAAGAACGATACTTAAAAGCTTTAGCCCGATCAAGATACTTGTGCCGGTTATACTGGGCATAATTGCCACGGCATGGCTTTTTATAAAAGATGATAAGGTAGGGGAGCTGAAAGGCATTGCCGATGCAAATGTTTGGTGGCTTGTGGCTGCACTGGCCGTACTGGTAGTTCGGGATGCAGGCTATATGTACCGCATTCGTTCGTTAACAGATAAGTTTTTGAGCTGGCGCAGCAGCCTGGACGTGATCATGCTCTGGGAGTTTGCTTCCGCCATTACACCTTCTGTTGTAGGAGGTACCACCATTGCCACTATCATACTTAACAAAGAGGGTATACCGCTGGGTAAGTCGCTGGCCTATGTCATGCTGACGGCTGTACTGGATAATATGTTCTTCATTATAGCCGCCCCCATCGCGCTGCTTTTAACACAAGGGCAGGTGTTTCCTACTTTTAACCTGGCGCCATCTGATGTGGCCAAGCTTCAATCTGCTTTTTACATCAGCTACGCGCTGATTACGGTGTATACTTTTATCATGATCTATGCGCTGTTTGTAAGGCCCAGGGCTTTTAAATGGCTGTTGTTAAAAGCTACTTCCATTGGTTTTTTGCGCAAATGGCGTGTCAATGCTTTCCAGCATGGCAACGAGATTATCTGGGCATCGGAGCAGCTAAAGGGTAAGGACTTTAACTATTGGGCAAGAGCTATTATCTCTACAATATTCGTGTGGAGTGCGCGCTATTTCTTGCTCAACTGCCTTATTGCTGCTTTTACCGATGTGTCGCTGGGCGAGCATGCGCTGATCATCTCCCGTAACCTGATATTCTGGATCGTAATGCTTATCGCTATTACCCCGGGTGGTGCTGGTATCGTAGAGATGGCCTTCCCGAGTTTCTTCGGTTTGTTCCTGGGCCGTTTCAGCAGTATAGTGGTCGTGCTTTACCGCCTGATCACTTATTATCCTTACCTGATCCTGGGTTCTATTTTCCTGCCTCGCTGGGTTGCCAAAGTATTTGGGCATCATCCGAAGGAGAGCGAAATAGGTGTGCGGGGCTGAGGTACGGAATCAAAACATAAAATTACTCTCAATACAAATCCCTGATCTGATGAAAAGATATCTTTTGCCATTCCTGATGTTATTGGTTTTTGCTGGCTGCTCTGATAGTAATACCAGCCTGGAGGAGAAACTAAAGACCGCAGTAACAGAAGGTGAGGCAGGAGCAAACGGCTATAAAACCATTCGGATGGCCGATCTGACTGATTTTGAGTGGGAGAAAATGTACTACTTTCAGCCTTATGAAACCAAAAAGGACATCAGCGATGCTATTGGCTTTAAATGGGAAGGGGCGGAGGTGAAAGAAGGGTATCGCCGCCTGTTGTTTGTGAACCAGGGGCAGGTAGTGTCGTTTGTAGATTTTAATTACAATGAGTTTCCGCTATTCGTGTATGGCTGCCAGGGCGATAAATGGGTGTATCCTAAAAGCCGTACCGAGTTTGCCAGCTTTAAATATTGCGATGGCGATGACGCTGTCTATACTTTTATTCCGGTGCAGTGCATTGAAAATATCAGGCAGCTGATGGATCGGAAATGCCCTGCAGGAAGTGAAAAAGAATAATAAATGAAAAGCCGGCTTAAAACCGGCTTTTTTGTTTTTAGATAGCTTGTGCAGCAATGGGGATAAGCTCAGGCTTATCTTTTCGCCAGCTGATCAATTTATCATTTCGTTCTGTTTCACGCAATCCTAACTTGTGCAGGATTCTGGCAGAGGCGGTGTTGCCGATCAGGCATTTTGCAGTGATCGCTTTTGTTACTGGCTGCAGAAAAGCCCATTCAGCCAGGCCATTTGCTACCTCCATGCCATACCCTTTTTTGTGCTCCTGCTTGATAATGGCATAACCAATATCCACTTCTCCATCAGCGTTAGGTAATCCTTTAAAACCGGCATCACCAATTACTGTCATGTTGCTCTTCAGCACCACCATCCACGACTCAAAACCTGTCGGCTCATGCACCAGTTTCAGGTTCTTGATGATCTTAGGCAGCGTTTCAATTGCTTCCTGGTCGGGCCAATAAGGAGTTGGGAGTAATCCAATTTTACGTAAAATCCCTACCTCTCCTTGCAAAAGGGCATCTGCCACTGGCAATGTGAAGGGGATAAGCACAAGCCTTTCGGTGTGAATATGTTCTATGGGCATCTTTTGGTGCGCTACAAGCTTTATTAGAATGTTTAGAGGCTATTAAAAGTCAATATGTGCTAATGCATCACCAAGTATTTCACCGGTACCTTTAAAAATACCTCCTATACCTTCAAACAGACCTTCTGCTAAAGCTTGCCCTACCAGTTCAGCAAGTAATTCAGTAGTGAAAAGGAAAAACGTTATACTATAAATATAAATGTAGCACAAAATTTATACTTGCTGTAGTTTATTTTAAGTTATCGATCACCCGCTTTAGTTTTTGCTGCACCTCTGTTGCTATACCTTCCAGCGCTTCGTTTTTGGCTGCTGCCATAGAGGCTATCGGGTCAACGGCAGACACCTCTATCTCTCCGTTATCGTTCTCTTCCACCACCACGTTGCAAGGCAGAAACACCCCGATCTTGTCTTCGCTTTGTAGTGCTTTGTGAGCAAAGTGTGGGTTGCAGGCTCCCAGGATCTTATACTTCTTAAAATCGACATCTATCTTCTTCTTGAGTGTCTCCTTCACGTCAATTTCCGTCAATACTCCGAAGCCTTCTTTTTTTAGCTCGTCTGTTACCTGCTCCACGGCCTCCTCGAAGCTCTTACCGTTTAGTGTTTTGTTGAAATAGTAGTCCATAGCTTTACATGTTTATGTTTTAGTACGAACCAACTATAAGAAGGGTAGCCTGGAATTTTGCTAAGCCGTAGCAGAATGCCCTAATGTCGCAAGTTTAGCGATAGCGTAACTTGTGACGAACATGGCAGAAGTTTGTAACTTCTGTGCTTTGGAAAAGCAAGACTGGCAATGACTGATACGATAGTATGAGCTTTGGCAAAGTATAAATTTGCTGAAGGTCTTTTTTTCTGCTGATGCAGAAAGCCAGTTACAAACTGGCATCATACTTAGTCACAAGTTGCGCTGTCGCTAAACTTGCGACATTGTGGTATTGTTTACATAGTTATATTTAAATATACTTGCTGTATGAAAATACTCTTAGCCCTTCTATGTTTACTTCCTGCTTTGGTCGTTGCACAATCGAAAGAACCTTTTAAGAAAGCGAGCACTATTGTAATCAACACTGGCCTTAGCCCCGAAGAAGCTTTTGTGAAATGGGGTAGACATTTGGCACAAAACGGATATGCCATTGCCGAATCCAACAAAGATTTTTATACCATTTCTACCGACCCGAAAGATACGAGCCGCTTTAATTACGCCTTTGTGGTGAATGCAGTGGTTAATGATGCCGGTGTTATTACCCTTAAAATCAAATGGCAGCTAAAGTCTAACCTTTTAGTAAATTCCCGTGAAACTGCTTATTATGACTGGGAATATGCTACGGCCAAAAACAATGTTCAGCAAATTATATATCAGGACCTTCTACCAACGCTTTCCTCTTTTCAGGGGATAGTGTCGTATTTCTAACTAATGAAAACTTGAGACAGTAATGTTTGGGTTTAATCAGCCAAGACTTTGCATCAACTATCTGCATATCTTTAACCATAGTAAGACCTATTTCACAAGGACTATTTCGATCAGGAGTAGCTGTTTCAAAGTCAATAGTAACAAAATCCATAGCTTTAAAATTTAGTTGTTAAAATAGAATATTTTTACAATATATAATATTTTATATAGAATTAATTGTTTTTATATCTGGGAACCTTTATCATTTCCCGCACAATAATAAAGGGGGACAAAAGTCCCCCTTTTTAGCTTCCGGCCTAATCAGCCCGGAAGAGTATTTTATTAAAGTCTAGTGTCTAAAAAACCTACACCAGCTCGTGCTTCATCAGATACTCTGCAATCTGTACGGCATTGGTAGCTGCGCCTTTGCGCAGGTTATCGGCCACGATCCACATGTTCAGGGTTCGGGGCTGGGTTTCGTCCAGGCGTATGCGGCCAACCAAAACCTCATCTTTGCCATGAGCATCCATTGGCATTGGGTACTGCAGGTTCTTAACATCGTCTACCACTTTCACACCTTCTGTCTGGTTCAGGATGCGGTAAACTTCATCCAGCGTAAAATCCTTTTCAAATTCCACGTTCACTGACTCTGAGTGACCACCCATTACTGGTATGCGTACAGCAGTGGCTGTTACACGAATAGAGTCGTCGCCCATGATCTTCTTGGTTTCGAGGATCATTTTCATCTCTTCTTTGGTGTAGCCATTATCCTGGAACACATCGATGTGCGGCAGCACGTTCAGGTCGATAGGGTAAGGATACGCCATGTCGCCCTCTTTGCCGGCACGTTCGTTCATCAACTGGTCTACAGCAGCTTTGCCTGTGCCAGTTACCGATTGGTAAGTGCTAACCACGATTCGCTTCATCTGCAGTTCTTCATGCAGCTTGTTAAGCGCCACCACCATTTGTATAGTAGAACAGTTCGGATTGGCAATGATCTTATCTTCTTTGGTCAGTTCTTTGGCGTTGATCTCCGGTACTACCAGTTTTTTGGTAGGGTCCATGCGCCAGGCCGAAGAGTTATCTACAACTGTAATGCCTGCTTCGGCAAATTTGGGAGCCCACTCCGTAGAGGTGCTTCCGCCAGCCGAGAAAATGGCAATTTGCGGGGCAGCCGCAATCGCGTCCTGCATCCCGATAACCTTTATCTGTTTACCCTTAAACTCCATCTGTTTACCAACAGATCTCTCAGAAGCAACCAACAATAACTCTGTCACCGGGAAGTTACGCTCCGCCAGTACTTTCAAAATTTCGCCGCCCACTAATCCAGTGGCGCCTACTACTGCTACTTTCATTTAAGGTATATATTTAATGTATGATTGCTGTTTTTTATAGCCCTGACACCTAAACCAACATTGCTCCCGTAAAAGTTCTAACATCTACAAAAGCGGCTTAGGTTATAAGGAGCTATGCTGCGGGGTACCGCTTCTAATCCTCATGCGGGCACAAAATTACAAAAGTTTTCACCACAACAGCGCATGAAACAAACTTTACTAGCTATCCTTCTGCTACTTCCACTCATGGTGCAGGCGCAACTGCAGGATAGCTTCTCTGACGGCGACTTCACCCGGAACCTCACCTGGACCGGCAGCACAAACTACTTTCAGGTAAACAGCCAAAACCAACTACAGAGTCATGGGCCCGCTGTTACGGGCTCAGTTATTCAACTCATAACTCCCTCGCAAGCTGTTGCAGGAACTGTATGGGAGTTTTGGGCAAATTTAAAGCTGGCAACCTCGGCTAGCAACTATGCAGATATCTTTCTGATGTCTGATAATGCTGATCTGAATAGCAGTGGCACAAGTGGCTATTTTGTGCGTATTGGCGGATCCGCTGATGAAGTGAGCTTATTCAGGAAGGATGGCGGCAAAACAGCTGTTATGCTGATCAATGGCCAGGATAAAACCATCGGCAGCAGTAATAACGTGGTGCGGGTGCAGGTAACCCGAAGTATAAACTATGAATGGAAACTGCAGATAGATGTGAGCGGTACGGGCCAGAGCTATGTAAGCCAGGGAACATTAACGGACGCTACCTACAAACGCTCCGATTATTTTGGAGTGTTGCTAAAGTATACCTCTACTAACAGTCAGAAATTTTATTTTGATGATTTTCTGATCAAAGATACAGAGCCACCCATGTTAGAAGCTTTGCAGACTATAGACCCGCAGGAGCTGACCCTGCAATTTAATGAACCACTGCAGCCGGAGCTGGCAAAAAGCACCGATAACTACATACTAAACAACAGCGCCAAACCCATACTTGCAGAAATCATAGCGCCAGGCAAAGTACGACTGGTGTTTGGACAGCGCTTCAGAAGTGGCACTAACGTGCTTCGTATAACCAACCTGCAGGACCTGTTTGGCAACAGCCTGAGCAGTCCTGTTGATAGAGAATTCAGCTTTGTGCCTCCTGCTGTACTGCCGGGGTATAACGAGTTGCTGATAACAGAGGTCATGGCCGATGAATCGCCTGTAGTGGGCTTGCCGGCGCAGGAATACCTGGAGTTGTTTAATGCTACAGCAGATAAGGTGCTAACGCTGCAAGGTGTCCGTTACTCCGACGCTACGTCTACTACAACATTGCCTAATGTGCAGCTACTGCCCGGCGAATATGCTGTAGTAGTGCCCAACAGCCAGGTCCAGAATTTTGCCCAGTATGGCAAGGTAATCGGTATCAGCAATTTCCCGAGCCTGAATAACAGTGGTGAGTTGCTGCAGCTTCGGCAACCAAACGGACGCCTGATCTATGCCCTGAATTACACGGATGCCTGGTATAAAAGCAGTAGCAAAAAAGAAGGAGGATGGAGCCTGGAAATGATAGATGTGCAAAATCCCTGCGCTGGCGTAGATAACTGGACAGCCTCTGTAGATCCTCGCGGGGGAACACCTGCCCAGGTAAATTCCGTTGCTGCTTCTAACCCGGATAACACGCCTCCATCTTTAACCGAAGTAACTGCCGTTGGCCCCGATAAATTGCTGTTACGGTTTAACGAGCGTCTGGATAGTTTGAAGGCCACCGCTATAACAAACTTCACCTTTGAACCCGGTATAGCTATTGACAGGGTGCAGGTACAAGGACCATTATTTACAGAAGTTGTACTTACCTTAACCAACCCTCTTCAGGAAAGCAAGCTGTACACGCTTACTGCTACCGGTATTCGTGATTGCTCCGGCAACCTAAACTCCAAACCACTGACCTATACTTTTGCCTTGCCCTCTGCCCCTGTACCAGGCGATGTGGTCATAAACGAAGTACTGTTTAACCCAAGAACAGGAGGAAGCGACTTTGTAGAGCTGGTGAACCGCAGCAGTAAATACCTCAACCTGCAGAACTGGCAGGTGGCAAATACCAGCGGAGACTCCATCATCAACAAGAAAACAATAACAACAAATAATTATGTGCTGACACCGGGAGCTTATGTTATACTAACCTCCAACCCTGAAAATGTGAAAATGAATTACCCGGCAGCAAACCAGGAAGCCTTTATCAAAATGAGCAGCCTGCCCAGTTACCCCGATGATGCCGGAACGGTTGTGGTGCTGCAGCCAAACGGAATAGAGGCAGACAGGTTCAGGTATGATGAAGACATGCATTTTGCCCTGATCGATGACTTAAACGGCGTGTCGCTTGAGCGGATCAGGCTTGAAGGAGCTAGCATAGCCAGTAACTTTCATTCGGCAGCTACTACGGTTTTTGCTACGCCAGGATATAAGAACTCACAATCGCGGGAGGGGGTAACAGCACAGCGGGTCTTCAGCATTGAGCCCGTCGTATTCTCTCCGGACGGTGATGGATTTGAGGACTTTACGACCATTAACTACCACACCGATAAAACGGGGCTAGTTGCTACCATTACTGTTTTTGATGCACAGGGGCGGGAGGTGCGTAAGCTGGTGCGGAATGAGCTATTAGCTGCCGATGGTTTTTTCCAGTGGAACGGTCTGCGTGATGATGGGACCAAGGCAAACATTGGCTATTACCTGTTTTACATAGAATTGTTTGGGTTAAACGGAGAGAAGGATAGGTATAAGGAACGGGTAGTGGTTGCGGGGAGGTTATAGCCGCCGAGCAAAAAAAGAGGCGACTGAACGGTAATTCAGTCGCCTCCCGGCTACAGGTTAAGCACTAATCTTAATTCACCGTAAAGTTATCGCTGCTTACCATGGTCTGGCCGCTGTTAATTACACTTATTTTCATGGTGCCCGTGACCCCAGAAGGCGCGGCCACCCGAATAGTGGATTCTGTAAAGCTGATCACCGAAGTAGTAACCGTGCCAAACTTTACAGTAGTGTAATAGCTTGGGGTAAAGCCTGAGATGTTTAGTGTGATTATTGAGCCCGCTACCCCGCTACTTGGCGAGAAAGAGTCCAAGGTGGGCGCCACGAAGGTGAAATCGGTAGGAGTGTATAGGCGCTGCGTGCCCATCTGTACAGACACTTGCACCTTGCCCGCAGTTAAGTTAGCTGGCACGTAAGCCCGAAGGGTGGTGGATGTAGTCGCATAACCGGACACTGAAACGTTTCCGAAGTACACCGTGTAATACTGTCCTGCAATAAAGGTCCCGTTGATGATTACCTCTTTGCCTGCACCACCTGAGGCCGGCGAGATGCCTGAAATCGACGGTGCCAATACCTGGTATTGCTGTGGCGCCTCTGCAGTGTGCGGCCCGATTGTTACGTATACTTTATGGCTGCCAACCATCATGTTTTGCGGTACGTTCACGGTAAGTTGGCTGGATGAACTGTTGGAAATGTTAGCCGGTGTATCGCCAATTATCACGCTTGCGTTAATGCCATAGTAAGTATTGTAGGCATTAAAGTTTCCTGTTATCGTAAAAGAGCTTCCTGCCAGCCCCGATACAGGCGATATTGACGTAACTGTGTGAGGTATAACCGTAAACTCCCCAGGCAAAATGGTGGTGGTGCCGTCTAACACTACTTTTATGGCAGCTTTCTCTGTGGTCAAAGAAGAGGGTATGGTTATTTGGAAACTGCTGCTGCTGTAGTTCGAAACGGAAACCTCCACGGAACCTACGTAGGCTCTGATGTAGCTGTAATAGGATGAGGAAGGTAAATTTTCGCCGGTTACAGTAACCACCGTTCCCAATGTGCCAGATTTAGGTGAAAAGTCTTTGGCTACTGGTATTATGCGAAAACTGGATGTGGCATTATACGTCTGGCCAGCGATCTTAAGCTGGACAGGTACTTGTTGGTTGCTGTAATAGTAGCTGTAGCTGATGTCCGTTGGCACTTCGGTTACAACTTTAGAAGGGGTTACCTCTACTATCTTTGCCACCACGCCACCAAAGGTTACCTCTACCTCACTAGCAGAGCTGGTGTAGAAGCTTCCATTTATGGTTATTTTGTCCCCTGCCTTTCCAGAAGTTGGCAGCACGCTGCTTATGTTCGGCGACGGAAGCTCTACAGAGGTCACCTGGCCAAATACTGTGCCCTTCTCGTTGGTGATAAAGGCTCTGGCATACACGGTTCTGTTGTAGTAGCTGTTAGATACGGTGAGTCCTGTAATTACCTTTTGGTACTCGCCGATGGGCACATCCTGGCCAACTGTTACACGTGTGCCGCTCGTTTCGCTCAGGTTGGAGGAGTAACCGTACACAAAACCGTAGTCAACCAGGTTGTAGGTGCCTCTGGCCACTACGTTTCCTTTCAAGGTAACGCTGGACGGGGAGTTAGCCTCAAGTTGTAGTGTCTGAACCTCGGGGTGTTGCGGCTCATCTTCTTTACATCCCTGGAGTATAAACAAGGCGCACAGCAGCAGAAATGGCAAACGCAATATTAGGGTTTTCATATCCTATTGTTCAAAAAGAAAATTAAAACACGTACCCTATTCTGATGCCGTTCATCAAGCTAGGGCCAAACGAGAAGGCAGAGTCTTTTATCTCGGGGTTGTTAGGTGTAGAAGAGTTGCTGCCCGTTTGGGTGATGTCTAGCTCCTGATTATTGGTTTTTTTGAAGCCGAAGTTCATTTCGTAGCCAAAGAACAAATTTTTAGCCATGTAAAAGTCGAAGCCCGTAAGCACGTTCAAGCCAAAACGGGTATAGCCACGCTCGCTGTACGAGTAAGAGTAGCCACCATTAGAGTAGTAAGTATAATCACGCCAGCCCCCTTTGATGGTAGTTATAACCTGACCTTCGGTAATTTCCTGCTCTGTTGACTTATTTTCGATGGTAAAGTCCGCGCCTATGTATGGCGATAACCTCCTGGTGCCAGCGAAGTGTTTTTCAACACCTAGGTTTAGGCCGAGTGTAGTGGAGCTACGCTCATTCTCATTGCGATAGGAGTTGGTGCCGTAAGGGTTTGTGTTCTCAGAGGAGAAAGAGGTTTTATTGCCGTTAAACCCGATTCTGATGGCAAAGTTAGAAGCCGTGAAATACCTGAATTTTAACTGGTTTATCGCGTTGTTCAGGCTGATGGTGCCGTTAAAGGGGTTAATATTAAGCTCTGTGGCAACATGTTTCGCCTGGGGCTTTAGCGAGGAAGAAGCAGTTGAGTCGGCTGCAGGAACCTGGCCGTACGAGTTGAAGGCGACCAAGGTGGAGGCCGCTAACGCTAGTAAGAGTGTTTTCATAAAAAGTTTAATAATCTGAGGCCGCGAATATAGGGAAAAATGATTAACATCAGATAAATCTATATTTTAATAAGTATAATGCCCTGATGAGGGATGGTTCGTGTGATTGCAGCAGTACAAGACAAAAAGCGCTCTGCAATATGTTTACAGACTATTTTAGCTATGCTGATGAACTGTTTAAAATTCCTGTATCCAAGGCACCAAAGATTGCAGCATCGGAACAAAAGAACTGCTGTGTGACGCCGTTGCTCCCATATCCTGTGGCGCGCGCACCAAGCCTGACGCTTTAATCTCCTCACCCTGGTAAATGGTGTACACTGCAGCCGACAAACTGACACTTCATACCTTATCTCACCGGCATACACGCCATACCCTTCAGCGGCAGCTAAAGATTGCAGCATACTTTGGGGACAGTTGTCACCAACTCTTAGAAGACATAAAGCTCCTTCTCTGCCACAGGGGTCGCAATAGCCTCATTTTCGCAACCGGTTTGGGTAGCAAGGGTACTAAAGGGAAGGGTATATAGGAGAAGTAGTCTTATCACGGATGCCAGGATTTAAAGGAATAATGGCGTGTTGTAAACATTATAAAACTAGAAGAGTGCCATCAGCCTTTAGTCAATAATTTTTTTTAGCTGGAGCAGCAACAGGTGATGCATCATTCCGTTATCTTGCGCCACTTTACTAAATGCCCTTTTTATGGCTGCAGTCTGTTATGCATCAGGTGCATTAGCAGTATCCTTTACCCATGGAAACACAAGATATACTTTCCCTTTCGCTGTTCGCTTTTATGGCGGGCTTTATTGATTCGGTAGTTGGTGGGGGAGGCCTTATACAGTTGCCGGCACTGCTTGTGTTCTTGCCCGGAGTACCGCTGCCTGCCATTTTCGGGACAGGCAAGTTTGCCGGTATAGCCGGGACAACGGCAGCCATGGTCCGTTACGTGCGAACGGTACAGATCAATTACCTGGCTATACTTCCGGCGGCTGCAGCGGCTTTTGTGTGTTCCTTTCTGGGTGCCCGCGCACTGAGCCACCTCGATGCCAGTCTGCTGAAGCCGCTCATTCTGGTGCTGCTGATCCTGGTGGCTGTTTATACTTTTATACGAAAAGATTTTGGCGCTTTGCATGCCCCCAGGCTAACGGAGCAGAAAGAGCGCCTGTACGGTTTGCTGATCGGGGCAGCAATTGGTTTTTACGATGGCTTCTTTGGGCCAGGCACAGGCAGTTTCCTCATCTTTATCTTTATCGGTATTTTCGGTTTTAATTTCCTGGCAGCATCAGCTGCGGCAAAGGTGGTAAACGTAGCCACTAACCTGTCGGCGCTGCTATACTTTGGCTACAAAGGCTTTATCATGTATGAAGTGGCTGTACCGATGGCCATATGCAGTATACTGGGTTCACAGTTGGGAACACGAACAGCACTGAAGCGTGGTGTTGGCTTTGTGCGGGTACTGTTCCTGGTAGTGGTATCCGGGATCATCATCAAATTTGCCTATGATACCTATGGCACCGGAGGAAGCGACTTTGTAAGGCTGGCTTCTTCGGTGCAGCATTGGTTTGGCAGGAAGGGGTAAGTTTTTGTTAAATGCTACCAGCAGCCCAGTAGAGAAAGGTTTTTGCTTTTGCATACTTCGCCCTCAGGTTGTTCAGCTTTGCCTGTGCCTCCATTAGTTTCATTTCACGGGAGTTTACCAGAAATAAGGAGCTTTCACCATTCTGAAACCGGATAACCTCACCATTACGCAGTGTAGTGGCATTCTCCACCATCTGCTGTTGTAGCTTTATCTGTTCTTCCAGGGCAAGCCAATCATTATAGGCCGCTAATAAATTATTTTCTATTTCTCTGGTTGTTTGAATCAACTCGAGGTTGTTGGCCTGCTGTTTTGCCTTGGTTAGCTGTAACTTGCCGCGCTCCTGCCGCAGGAAAAGCGGAAGGCTAAAGCTTAGGCCAAGCTTATAGTTCTCTCCCATAAACTGCCTGTCCAGGGCTTCCTGGTTTAAATAAAAATCACCCTGCAGCAGGTTATACTCCGCATTGATCTTCGGTTTAAGTTTATCGGCAGCAAAACGCTGTTCAATCTCCAGCTGCTCTCCTTTCAGGCTGAGCTTGCGCAGATCCGGGTGGTTGGCCTTAGCCGTTTCCAGTAGCTGCCGGAGTGAGTCAGGCGGCAACGTTGCCACTTCACTGCCTGACAGGGCGGGAATCGTAGCCTCCTTGATCTCCAGCGGTACCTCATCGGCTGCCCAAAGATGCGTGGCAACCATTAAGCGGGCATTGTTGTAGCCGAGTAAGGCTTCCTGCAAAAGTACCTGCCGGCTTTGCACTTCCGTTAGCGCCTCTACTGTGTCAATGGCAGCCAGGTCACCTTCCTGCACACGGGCGCGGACTGCTTTTAATCTAAAACTGGCCAGTTCTACAGCCTCCTGGTACAGCTGTACCTGCCGGTAGTATAACAGCCAATCCCAGTAATCTTTTGTTGCCTGCAGTAGTAGCTTGTTGATGAGTTTTACCCGTTCAGCCTCCGCAATTTCCTGCATCAGTCGCGCTTGCCGTATCGTGGCACGTCGCTCATCAATAAAAAGACCTTGTCCTAACGGGACTGATATGCCCACAGAGCTTAATCCATTAGATGGAGTTTTGTTCTCAGGGTTCAGGAAAGCACCCTGATTCTTCTCAAAGCCGGCTTTCAGCTCTGGCCCGAACCACAGTGGTACACGCAACGAATTGCTCCAGATGTTGTAGTACTCTTTGCCTCCGAACTCCTTGCGGTATACTTTGCTGGAGATAACCGGATCTAAGGCCCCCCGGGCAATACGTAATTCCTGGCGTGCCTGCTCTGTGAGTAACGCCGCCTGCGATGCAACCGGGTGGTACTGCAGAATAATGCCGTGGAATTCTTCCAACGTGAGTGCCTGCTTTGCTGAATCCTGCACCTGCGCGTTTAGGGCAAGCGAGCAAAGTATAAACAGGGGCAGGAAAGCAAGCTTTATATGTTGTTTAAGTATGCGCATGCTACTGGTTACTCTTTTTCAGCGGTTTCAGCCTTTTTTTTAGGTTCAGATGCTGACGAGCTTTTCCCGCTTGCATAATCCGGTGGGAAATCATTTAGCTGACGCCACAGTTCGTACCAGATCGGTACGGTTTTAAGCATTGCCCAACCATACACGCCGGAGCCTACGCGCAAGGCATCAGGCCAGGGTTCTTTGTTTGGGTCTGGCACAACCAGCATACGGTACTTGCCATTGGTGCCTGAGTTATCGATCACGGCAACCACGCCTCCAAATGTGCCGAAGCTTGCACCTGGCCAGCCTGAAAATACCAGAGTTGGCCAACCTTCAAACTGCAGGCGTACCTCATCTCCTTTTTCTATCAGAGGCAGGTCCAGTGCGTCAATAAATAGCTCAGCGGCCAGATCCGGATCCTGGGGCATGATAGTGGCCAGAGCCTCTCCCTCTTTTATCGTTTCGCCGATTCCGGCTTTCAGTGTTTTTACCACATAGCCATCCTGCGGGGCCACTATCTGGTAATACTGGTTCCTGACTTGCGTGCTGCTGTATTCACTTTGTAGCTTTGCCACATCGGCCTGCGTGCCATAGATATAAGAACGGGTGGCGCTCAGTTCAGCCTCTGCTTTGGCAATCTTATCCCCATACTCAGCCTGTAAAGAATTTAACTCCGTGCGTGCATTTTGTAGTTCAGCCTTCGTTGCTTCATACTTGTTTATGAGGGAGAGTAATTTTGCCTGCGCCTCCTGCAGCTTTAACCTGCGTTGCTCCAACTCCGTCAGCGATTTTAGGCCCTGTTTATAAAGGTTTTCCTGGCGTTCGAACTGCGATTCAGCAATGGTTAGCTCTGTACGCTGCGCCACTACGTCCATGCTGTCACTTTGCCGTTTCAGGCGCATTTGCTCTACTTTATTTCGGGCTTTCTGAAGGCTGAAAGTAAGGCCTTCACGCAAGGCGCTTATCTGTTCTTCCATGGCTTTGGCTTTGGATTCAGTGGCTCCAACGGCTCCCTGCTTAGCCGCTACCTGCTCACTTAGCCGTGCAAGCAGGTTTGGGTCCATGTACTTCTCCTTTATCTCCGAGAGGCTGGCAATAGTATCACCTTTATTTACAAAAGCGCCTTCCATTACATGCCACTGCTCAATTCTGCCGGCAATGGTAGCTTCAATTGTTTGAGGTCTGTCTTGTGGCGTAAGTGCTGTTAGCATTCCCTCTGAGCGGATGTTCTGCGTCCAGGGGAGGAAAAGGCAGAGGAACAGGCCCAGGAAAATACCCCCAATCCAGTAAGCGAGGGTACGACCCAGTCGGGGTGTCTGTACCAGCGACAACATTGCCAGGCGTGCCTCTTCTGTGTTATCAAATTCTTTGAATTCAGTTGCCATTGCTTAAACTATTACGTCCGTTAGCTCTTGTAGTACATGCAGGTGTTTTATCTCCTCATAGCTGCCAAAGGCCTTCATTTTTCCATCCTGCAGCAGCAGTGTGCGGTCACAAAGTTGCATTACCTCTCTGTCGTTAGACACGATGATCATAGTCCAGTCAAAGTCTGAGCTGGTGAGCAGGCGCAGGAAATCCATTTTGTCTTTTTTTGCCATGCCTGCCCAGTAGTTGTCAATGATCAGTAGTTTAGGGCGCTGCACCAGGCTTCGGGCCATTACTATTTTGCGGGCTACGCTTCCCGGCAGGCGCATGCTTCCGCCGGTAAGGTAGGCGTGTAAACCATCCGGTAATGTATGTACAAACTGGGTAAGGCCGGTAAGCTCTATGGCCCACAGAATGTCTTTGAGCGGGAGGTCGCGGCCAAGCGTTATGTTTTCCAGCAGCGACCCGTCAAAAACCTGCTCTGCTGAAATATTGTCGCCGATGAAGCTGCGCAGGTTGCCCTTGTGCAGGTCATGCATGGAGATGCCATTGTAGGCTAAGCTACCTTCGTAAGACGGAAGCAGGCCAAGCAGTAAACTTATGAGCGTGCTTTTACCGGAGCTGTTAAACCCTGCCAGGCATACGCGTTCCGAAGGCTGCACCGCAAAGCTGATTCCCTCCAGTGCCACCTTTTTAGTATCCTGAAACCTGTAGCTGAGGTTATCTGCCTTTATACTTAAACCGCCATCTAAAGCCAGTTCTTCAAGCTTTATGCCTTTCACTTCCTCTATGGGCAGGTCTGTTACCTGGCCAATTTTGTCCAGGCTGGTCATGACGTCGTACACTGTATCCAGCTTTATAATGATCTTTTCTACCGCTGTCATGATAAGGATGATGATGATCTCGGAGGCTACGAACTGACCAATGTTGATCTCCTGCTGCACTACCAGAATACAGCCCAGTACGAGTAGACCACCGGTTATAAAAGTTTTGAAGCCTACAAAACTGTAGTACTGCGTCATGAGTACCTTAAAATGTTTCCTGCGCACATCCAGGTAGCTTTTTACATAGCCGTTGGTGCGCTCCATGGGCAGGTTAGTATGGCCCACCAGTTTAAAGGTGCTCATTGAGCGGGCCATCTCCTCCAGCCATGCCACCAGTTTATACTTGTACTTCGACTCTTTCAGGCTTGTCTCTATTCCTTTTCCGCCTGTGAGCCAAATAATAGCTGCTAAAACAAGAACCAGGATCAGGCCAAAAAATATGAAATACGGGTGGTAGAAGGAAAGGAGAATAAGCCCAAAGATGATCTGTATCACGGCTGTTGAGAAATCTACCAGCAGCTTGGCTACTCCTTTCTGTAGGGTAACCACATCAAAGAACCTATTCATTAATTCCGGAGGGTAGTATTTTAGCAACGCCTCAGGCTGGAAGCGCGGTACCCGGTAAGCAAATTCAGAAGCGGTGCGGGCAAATAGGCGCTGCTGTATAAATTCCACCAGCCACAGCTGCATTACCTGCAGGCCACCAACAATTAGCAGGGCCAGCACGATCAGGCTTATCAGTACTATCACTGACACGGTCACCTGTCCGCTCGACACAAAACCAATGATGCTTTGTATGCCCAGCGGTAGCATCAGGCTGATAAGTCCTGCGGCAATGGCATACACGTACATGTACAAGATCTCCCGGCGCTCAATCGAAAGTAGTTTCAGGAAGCGCTGCATCGGAGTCAACTTTTTAGTTATGATCATGTCCTCCATTCTTATCCTATATTAGTTTTGCATAAGCCACTATAAGTTACCGTTCTTAAGTGTCCAGGTTTCCGTTTGCTGCTGCTTTCTTTTTTATAAATCATCTGTTTTTGACGTACTATTTTAAACGTACTGTCAGCTATGTGTTCTAATATTTTAAAGCATTGTTTGTTTTGCAAAAGTATAGAAGCTTTCAGTTATAATAGTAATACTATCAAAAAAGTTTATAAAACTTTTATTTTTTAATTTGAAGCGATCAATAAATAAAAGCCTGTACCTTTGCACTTTGGTTCTTCCGTTAGTGTTGGAAGTAACCAGGTATAAAATGTTACCATGAGATTTGAAGATTACCGTATCTCCGACGAGATAAAGAGAAGCCTGAGTAAGCTAGGCTTTAAAAAACCAACTGATATCCAATTCAAGGCTATTCCGCCTATAATGAAAGGGGAGGATGTATTGGCAATTGCCCAAACAGGTACTGGTAAAACAGCTGCTTTTGCAATTCCGGTGCTTGACAGGCTGCAGTTCAGTAAAAACCGCAAACGCGACGATGGCATAAAGTGCGTGGTGATGGTGCCTACTCGCGAACTGGCACTCCAGATAACCGAGGTGTTTAATGAGATCGGACATGGTACTCGCGTAAAAACATTTTGTGTGTTTGGAGGCGTGGAGCAGGGGCCGCAAATTGCAAAACTTGAGGAGGGAATTGATATATTGGTAGCCACTCCGGGGCGTTTGTTTGACTTGGTTAGCCAAGGGCACATTCATTTACACCGCGTAGAAGTGCTGGTGCTGGATGAGGCAGACCATATGCTGGACCTGGGTTTTATACATGATATCCGCCAACTGATCACCAAACTGCCCGGTAAGCGGCAGACGCTGTTCTTCTCTGCTACCATCAACGAAAAGATAAAGGAACTGGCTTATTCCCTGGTAAATAAACCGGTGCGTATCCAGATATCGCCTAAAGATCCTGTGGCTAAAAGCGTAGACCACTCCGTGATGTATGTCGGGATGGATGATAAGCGGTTTTTCCTGGAGCGGGTAGTAAAAGAAAATCCTGACAAGAAGATACTGGCCTTTGTGCGAACCAAAGTACGTGCAGAGCGGGTGGTAGCAGCCATGGAGCGTGTTGGTGTAAAAGCGATAAGTATACATGGCGGTAAAGAGCAAAAAGACCGTTTGGATGTAATGCGGCAGTTTAAGAAAGGCGATGTAAAGTTGCTGATCGCTACTGATGTGAGTGCACGCGGCATTGATATCCCTAATGTGGAGTATGTCGTGAATTACGACCTGCCGGAACAGCCTGAGAACTATGTGCACCGTGTGGGCCGTACTGGACGTGGTACTGAAAAAGGAATAGCCGTTAGTTTCTGTGCCCCTGAAGAGAAGCCTATACTTGACGAGATACAGAAATACCTGACCAAGGACATTAAAGTGCTGGAAGTAGATAAGGATGATTACGAAGCCACTATAGACTTTAGTGCTGAAGCTAAGTATGATTGGAAATCTTTGATCAAAGAGGCAGAAGAAGCTGAGAAGTCATTCAAAAAGAAAGGCAAAAAGAAAAAGTAAAAACTATAGTGGATAAAAAAGGCCAGGGCCTGTGCAGGATTTAATCCTTTTGCACAGGCCCTGGCCTTTTTAGTTTAAAAAATATTTAATTGGGTGTATTTATTTCTCGATGCTGTTGCTGCTGAACCACATTTTCTGATATACTTCGTATAATATAGTACAATAATTAAACTAATTAGTGTTGGCAAAAAAATACCAGCACCCAATTAAGAAAGGAGTACGTGATGAGACGAAGAAGAAGCGGAAGGGATCACCTTTCAGACATTTTTTACAACACTGGAGACATGAGCGAAAGGACTGTTAATGAAAGCTTCGGCTTTTCAAGAGAGTTTACGGACGCCACTAGCCAGGAAATGCTCGAAGAAGAGAGACTTCAGCGTAAACACAGATTGGAGAAAGAGCAGAGAATGGATCAAGGGACACAATACCCTAGCTGTGACCTATCTGAAAGACCTCCTCTGGGAACCAACAGACCTGATGCGATGTAACAAAATTATCTTTAACCAGAACTTACTGCTGCTCTTTTGGAGTGAGAAGGGGCTATGTTAAATTATGTAAAAAAAGGCTATGCCGCAGTTGCGGCATAGCCTTTTTTTACATAATTTAATTATCAACTAGTTCATGATTATAGCAACTGAACTGTCCAGATGTCAGCGAAGCTTACTTCGGACGATATGATGGAGTAGCCTCTTGGAGCAACTGCGTTAGAGCAGAAGTAAATTTCTTTGTTCGATCCGACGTGTTGTTAATTGGAAAAAGTAAATTTATTCACAGACTTATATATTACTTGTTTTGTGAGCTATGCTTTTCTTTATTTTATGTTAAGTTTTGACTTTACCCGTGGTTGCTTCTTATGTTTGTAAGTATTACTTTATCTATTCGGGCTCCATCCATGTCTACTACTTCCAGTTGGCTGCCATCAAGTATGATTTTATCACCGATGTGGGGCACCTGAGAGATGTGATGCAAAATAAATCCGGCCAGCGTAGTATAGATCTCTTTATTTTCCGGAATTATTACGTAGCCTAAGTGCTGGTTTAATTGCTCAATGGGAGTGATGCCGCTAATGAGTCTTGAGCCATCATCCCTTACATAAATATCTGGCTCGGTCTCTTCTTCTAAGTCTGATATGTTGCCAACTATTGCCTCCAGAATATCGTGCAGCGTAATAACCCCCTCTACAGCCCCATGCTCATCTACTACAATGCCGAGGTACTGTTTCTTTTCCCGGAAAAGACGAAGTGTGTTTACAGCCAGCATGTGCTCTGACAGGAATATGGGTTCTTTTAACACATTACGGATTTTAAATTTCGGATTATTTTTAAATGCAAAAAAATCTTTTGCTGTCAGGATGCCTTCTATATGATCTATGCTTCCCCTGCATACTGGGAATTTGGAGTGCGGGCTTTGCAGTATGATTTCATGTATAGTGTCGAAAGACATGTTGATATCAATCCAGTCAATGTCAGTACGAAGAGTCATGAGGTTGTGGTTTCGCTGATCATAGAGGCTGAAAATGTTTTGATGGATCTGCTCCTCCTCAGACTCAAGCACCCCTTCGCGGCCAGCAATACGTAACATGTGCCGCAGTTCTTCTTCTGTTACTGTCTGGGCTTCTTTTTTTGGGTTGATGTGTAATAGCTTAATAAGCAGATTAGTGGATCCGGATAACAGGCGAACTATGGGATAAGTAACCGAAGTAAAGAACCTGATAAATGGAGCGACTATCAGGGCAGTGCCAAGCGTGTTGCGTAGTGCAACTGTTTTCGGTATCAGTTCTCCCACTACAATAGTAAAATAGGTGATCAGAACTACTAGCAGTGTGATAGATATTTCGGAGGCATAAGGGGCTAGTCCATCTATTTTACTGATATAGGGTTTAAGTTCATCTGAAAGTGTAGTGCCCCCGTAAGCGCCAGCTATAATACCAATCAGGGTAATGCCAAGTTGTATGGATGAGAGAAAGTTTTCAGGATGCTTGTGTAGCTGTAGTATGATTTCCGCTCTTTTGCTTCCATTGATTGCACGGTGTTCTACAGAGCTCTTTTTAACTGAAACCAATGCTGTTTCTGACAGGGCAAAGAACCCGTTTAGCAGAGTAAGTATAATAATAACGATGATCCCCATGTAGTGCAGGCTGGCCAGTTTTAAGTATACTGTAGCAACTGCCACAAATGTTATTGTTTTGGATATCAAGCACAGCAACTCATGAGCTTGCCAAATTATTATCAGGCGTCGGGGATAAAGAACTTTAAGATTTTGTAAAAGAAGTTGCGGTTGTCTGCTACAATGCGGTACCCAAGTTCAAAAAGGCTGTCAGCAAACGGGATGCCGTGGTAAAGCTGGAGCCAGGTATTATTGCCTCCAATGGACAATAATTCGAATACGGCTTCAGCGCCATATAACCTTCTATAGTAAGTGATCAGGTAAACCGACTTTTGAAATTGTTCTCTACTGACCCCAAAGTAAACAGGTGGCACCTGCTGGAAAGGTGTGTAATCAACTTCTTCAGCTGTTATTTGCTTCCATTTATTTACCCAATACAAGCAAAACGCACATTCGCCGTCATAGACCAGGATCGGTTTTAAAGCAGATGTACTATAGTTGCCGTTTGCATCAGCAGCGCTTCCTGGTTCAACTATCACTTAATTTTATTGATGGCTGGTTGTTTCTTCAGAACTATTTTCACATCCATTGTATCCTATCGCCGCATTGATAGGACACCAGCGAACTATAGCGGTTGCGATCGGAATCAAACCCAGTGCTGCCAAGGCTTTTACATTATAGTATGCTCCTATGCCTACTAAAGCAAGGCCGGCAAGCACGCGCGCTTTTTGCTCCATTACACCTACGTTGCAATCCATTTGATCTAATTGTTTATTGTTTACATAAAATTATACTTTTCTAAACATGGAAAGTTAAACTGTAAAGCATAAACCTTGTAGAACCAAGATGTAGCAGGGGTGAAAGAGATATTATTGTGTGTTACCCGATAAGTGCCAATCAAAGACCCTTACACTAAAGTTGCTGATCAGCTTTTTTAAGTTCTTTTAAATAAGCAATAAGATTATCTAAGTCTTCTTTAGGAAGGTGATCCTCTTTAAAGGCAGGCATCATGCCCAGCCCGTGGCGCACCTGGTACCTGATCATGAAACCTGGGAGGGGTTTATTGTTAAGCGAAGGAGCCAGCCCTGCAGTGCCACCAGGATGGCATTTCTGGCAGTGCGATTTAAACACTGCTTCTCCTTTAGCTACTGCTGGATTCTCTATCTGGAGTGGTGCAAACATAGGTACACCTCTACGGGCTGTTCCACAATTGCTTAAAGAGAGCAGGAGGAAGAATCCTGCTACAAGTATCGTTATTCTTATCATTGGTTTTCCGTTTTAGAGATCTTCCAGATAACTCCTGTTTTAAGTATGGGAGTAGGGCCGTTTTCCCCTGTTTCCATTATGCCGAAGTCAACAATATACAGGCTTTGCCCATCCGGAGAGAACTTAAGACCAACGGGGCGTTCCAGTCCGCCGGTTTTTAACTTAGAAGCTGGTGCTACCTTTTTTCCTTTATTAGCTGCAAACTCGGTCACTGTGCCATTTTCTACATCAACCCGCACCACTTTGTACCCCACAGGGGCTAATACCTTGCCTACACCCGGAGCCATATCTCCGAATTGTGCGATAAACGCCTGGCCTTTGTATCCAAAGCTATCGCTACGTGAAAAATCAAGCCCATTGGAGGAGGAGTGCACACCTAGTGAAGCTGTAGGGCTGGGTGGTTGATTTGGATGATCTGCCAGCACAGCTTTTGGCCCCTTCTCACCTGGAGGGGAGAACTTATCCCCGTCAAAGTTAAGGTGCCCCGAAAAGTCAGGCCAACCATACCATTGCCCCTGCTTTACCTGCCACAGGTAATCGCCGGTTCCCCAAACCGGACGACTACCACGCACATCGTAGCCATTATCGCTTACATACAGCGTTCCTGCCGCATTGAAAGCCAGACC
The DNA here is from genome assembly GCF_051904785.1 of Pontibacter sp. MBLB2868. Lineage (NCBI taxonomy): Bacteria > Pseudomonadati > Bacteroidota > Cytophagia > Cytophagales > Hymenobacteraceae > Pontibacter > Pontibacter sp. MBLB2868. The sequence goes on from NZ_CP196710.1 coordinate 4,469,565, forward strand.
AAACGGATTCCGGAAACCCCAGGCCACCAGTTCCGGCTCTCCTCCCTCTGGAGAAATTCGTAAAACTGAACCGGAGCACGGGACGCTTCCCTTCACAATCTGTCCTTTGGTTGTGGGAGTGCCATAAGGAGAAAATGCGCCAGTGGTTTGTACTTCGCTTTCAGGCCCCAGGGGTATCTCGCTGGTATAATTCTGCCCGGCAAGTATAACGTCTTTGCAAGGTATATCATGAAAGTCAGGATGACGTTTTAACCAACCAAAATCATAATTATCAGGGCCTACTACGCCCGAGTTGGTAGCAGTTCCCAAACCGAAGTATAAATACCCATCAGGGCCTACAACAGGGCCGTTGGTATGATGATCGCCTTTGGTAGGCAGGTCATCGATCAGGCTGCTGATGGTGCCGTTTGGGCTGATGCGGAGAATTTTACCACCTTCTTTCTGGCCGCCTTCTGCCACATAGAAATAACCTTTTTCGTAAGTCACCCCGGTCCAGGGACCGTTTTTTTGTCCGGTGGCAACGGTTGCAAGGCTGCCATCCGGCTCTACCCGAAGTAGTTTAGGCTCCAGGAAAACCTCCCCGTAGGCGTACCCGGCCTCTATTACATATATCCGACCCTGAGCATCAAAAGCTATACTTGTCGGAAAGGTAAGCCCTGTGGCTACTACCTCTGCTGTGTAACCTGCCGGTAATGCAATGTCATTTGGGTTAACAGGTCTGGCATCTGTGCGAATACTGCCTTGGCCACCACCATCCGAAGGTAATATGCGGTAGCAGCTGCAAAGGCTCAGCAATAAAATAATAGCTATTACCTGCGGACTTCTTGTCATAGTTTTAATTATCAGAATTTTATTCTAAATTATATCTTCATAGTTCACTACGGTGAGGGTAACACGTTGTTCATGGCAAACAGTTTTGTACCTATACAGCAGCATTTAAAGCAGTATAAATTTCTGTTGGAGGCGCTTTTGTGGGTAATAGGCATTGCGGTAATGGCGCTCATGGACCCCCGAGGAACTCACTTGTTCAGTTTCTGCCCCTTTAGTTGGCTATGGAAAAGTGCTTGCCCGGGATGTGGGCTGGGGCACGGAATAGCGTACCTTTTTCGGGGAGAATGGCATGCCTCCTGGCAGGCTCACCCTTTGGCATTGCCCGCAACGCTTATGTTACTTTGGCGTAGCGCACAATTGATTTACTGGCAACATAAACATATAAAATCTCTAACCATAACATGATATAATGGCTAACATTTTGCACCTGATGCCGGACTTAGAACCGGATGAAATGAATTATGTACAGACGCTTGTGCGGGATATGTCGGAGGAGCAGGCACGACAATTTGCGAATATTTACCGGGCACGACGCCGGGAGCCCATGCTTATCCTGGTAACCACAATAATCGGTTTTTTTGGTGTGGCAGGCATTCAGCGTTTTGTTATCGGCCAAATAGGTTTGGGTTTACTATACCTGTTTACTGGCGGCTTATGCGTGATCGGAACTATCATAGATCTGATCAACTACAGGAGGCTTGCCTATGAGTACAATGTAAAGGAGGCGCAACAGGTAATTGCCATGATGCAGTACTAACACAGAGTTTTAACGGAAAGTAAATTAAAATTTTGCAAGAGCTGTACAGGCAGAGGCGAAGGAATTAGCCTCTGCCTGTACAGCTCTTGCTATTACTGCACTTTTACAAAGTTACCACGGTAGTTGTTAGTGCCGTTACTGAGGAGTAAGTGGTAAACTCCTGCCGGTAACGATGAGATGCTGATGCTTACATTAGGAGTTGTATCAAGCTGCTGTTGCCAAACTTTCTGGCCGGCTGTGTTATAAATGAAAGCGGTTGTAGGAGTAAAGTTAAGGTCACTCACGTTTATACTGCCGTTTGCCACCGGGTTTGGGTAAAGTGCCGGAGTCTCTAAAGCAGGCACTTTAAGTGCCGTATTTTGCTCGTTACTGATGACCTGCTCCAGTGCCCAATCCTGAGGGTCCACTTCAATGCCTGTTACGGTGCCAGTCACGTTTACAACAAAATTCTGGTTCGGCCTGGAGTGTGTCACACGAATGGTGGTGTCTCCGGCTGTTGTTATGACCTTGTACTCCATATCTGTTTTAAAGAACGTAGTGCTTCCGCTACCTTGTTGTTTTGTTGCTAAGAGTAACCGATCATCCTCCTGGTTCCACTGCAACTGAAAGACCGGGAAACCTTCGCCGGAATACCACTGGTCGAAGAAGTAGCCCAGGTTCTTGCCTGTAGTTTGCTCCGCAACCTGTTTAAGGTCTGCTGTAGTAGCAGTAGCCCCGCCATACTGTTGCTGATAGTTCTGTAACACCTTGAAAAATAGCTTATCATCATTTATCTCAAAACGGAGCATGTGCACTACGCTGGCTCCTTTCTTGTAGGTTAAACGATAATCAAAGATTCTGTTTACATTTAGGGTATCCGGTACTTTTACTGATCCGTTGGGGCGTTGCAATGCCAGATCATGCGCATCATGTATCCACTGCCTGGAAAAATCAGGTTCAAACCGTTCTGAAGCCAGGTACTCCGCGTAAGAGGCAAACCCTTCATTGAGCCAGATATCTTGCCAGCTGGCGCAGGTAACATTGTCTCCGAACCACTGGTGGGCCAGTTCATGTGCTGTAAGCGTGAAGGTGAAGGTAGCTTGTGTGGTCATGGTCTGGTGTTCCATGCCGCCTCCCATTGGAGCCATGCTGTGCCCATACTTCTCTTTATAAAAAGGATACAAACCAAACAACTCAGAGAAATGCTCTATAAAGCCTGGAGTTCTGTCCATCTCCTCCTTGAAATAGCTTAGTGCGCCGCCGCTGTATACATAGTTAAGTATAGGAACCGGGGATGGGGCGCCCGACGGATTAGCGGACTGCAGGTACTCATCGTAGTCAGACACTGCTACCGAGACCAGGTAATAGTCAATGGGGTATCGGGACTTCCACTCATAGCGCTTTTTGTTGCCTGGTAAGTTAACGACACGGGTAAGTGACCCATTGGAGCCTACTTTATTCTCAGCACTTGTCGTGACAAACACATGTACTGAATCAGCCTTATCTGTAAGTACTTGTTTTGTAGGCCACCATTCGTAAGCTGCATAGGGTTCGCTTAAGCTCCATGTTACGTGCGGGCCCCATTTCCACTCTTGTGCAGTGTTGAATCCATTGCCTATGGCCGCCGCATTGTCGTTGGGTGCTGTTCCTTTATAGTATATGATGGTAGTGATAGTTGCATTGGCATTAAGGGAAGTACTAAGGTTGACGGTAACATCGCTGCCTTTGCGGTTTATATTATGTGCGCGTTGCCCGTTAATCAGTACAGAGTCGATCTGGAAGTTAGGGTGAAGCTCGAAAGCAAAAGTATTGAAGTTGCTTGCTTTTATTTTAGCAGATAAGCGCACATTTCCTTCTATATAAGTGCTATTGCGTTCCAGGTGCAGGTCCAGCTTGTAAAAGGTCATGTCGTAGAGGTTCATGAGCCGCTGATGTTCGGGAGAGGCTACTGCCTGTCGTTGCGTTGCGCTTATACGACTAACGGCGCAACTGCTGATTTCCTGGGCATGAGCACTAAAATGAAGTATGGCAAAGAGTATAAAAAAAGCGAATACCTTAAAAAGTGTGCATGTTTGGTTCAAATAGCGCATTGAAAGCATCAGGTTAAGGTGAAGTGAGTATGCTGTTGCTGTATTTTAAGAGTATATAATACGAATATTTGCTCGTGTAATTGCAGCTTGAAGTAAAATAATTTACGAAGTGGATCTTTAATTTTGGTTTTTCTCCTCCATTTAACCCTTCGCACGTGCTTTCATTCCCAATTATAACATGGGGTGTTCAGTGTTAATTATTGAAAACAGTAAACAAAATCAGTATAAAGTTTAGTCTCATTTAAGTAGGCTGCTTGTGCTTTTATTCTGAATATTTTTAACGGCATTATAATTAAAATAGATGTCCATATTTAGAGATGTGTCTAAAAGTCTGAATTCCAAATATTAAGCCTTTTTTATGAGCCTCGCATGAGCTTTAGGTAACACACTTTTTTATCAATATTCGGCTATATAATCCTGTTTCGCCTCTCCTGTTATAATAACACAAGATGTTGGGTTAAAAGCCTGTATGGGATGCATTATATTGATAAAGTTATATTTAACTAATAAAGTATACAGGGCTTCATAAATTGCATTTATTTAATATAGCTCAAAGCATATTCTTATTTGAAATGTTGCAGGCCAACAAGAGTGCTTTAAAAAAGGTTGATTTGGCAGTTTTTAAGCCTTTATTTTATCTTGTGTTAAAATATGGCATTTTAAGATTTGTGTATTTATAAGTATGTGTCAAAAAAAAAGTGTGATTTGAGAAGACTGACTTTGGGTTTAATGAAAAATAGTTATATTTGAGATATTATCTATTTACAATAAACTATTATCTAACCTAAATCTAGTAATTATGAAGAAGAGTTTACTCTTTAGTCTCTTCCTTGTGCTTGCTGTTGCCGTACAGGCATGGGCACAACAAGGAAGGACAGTAAAAGGTCGTGTAACGTCTGCCGCAGATGGTACATCCTTGCCTGGTGTAACAGTGCTGTTGGAAGGTACAAGTATTGGAGCCAATACTGACGCACAAGGGCAGTATAGCTTAACATTTCCTGCAGCTGCAGGAAACACACTTGTTTTCTCTTATTTAGGCTTTGCCACGAAAAAGGAAAACATTGGCACAAAAACAGAAATAGACGTTCAGCTACAGCAGGCAACCCGAGAAATTTCGGAGGTTATTGTAGTTGGTTATGTGGAGCAGGATGTGAAAAAAATAACAGGTTCTGTTGCTACAGTAAATTCTCAAGTAATTGAGCAAGTTCCGATTGCCACATTTGATCAGATTTTACAAGGACGCGCACCTGGATTACAGGTTTCGGCAAGTTCTGGTCAGCCAGGTGCAACAGCCAGAGTACGTATCAGAGGTAACGGATCAATCAACAGCTCAAACGATCCTCTTTACATCATGGATGGTGTGCCAATAGATGCAAACGTATTTGCTTCTATTAACCCTAATGATATTGAAAGCGTGAATATTCTTAAAGATGCTGCTTCAACATCAGTTTATGGTTCACGTGCGGCTAACGGTGTAATTGTAATTACAACTAAAAGAGGTAAGGCGGGGAAAACCAAAATTAACTATAGCGGCCAGTATGGTGTTTCGGTGCCTACAAGAGTGAAGTTTGATATGATGAATACAGCTGAAAAAATTCAATTTGAATCATATCTTGCTACGAAAGGCATCTATAAAGGCGCAGTTGGTTCGTTGTATCAGCAGTTGGCACAAGGAACAATTTCTCAGGCTCAGTTAGATAACCGTGTTTCAGAGATTGCAGCAATAAATACTGACTGGAGTGATGTATTTTTCAGAGAAGGTAAAACACAAACACATGAAGTAAATGCAAATGGTGGTGACGAAAAAACGCGTTTCTATATTTCAGGATCTTACTTCGATCAGTCAGGTATTGCGCTTCGTTCAGATCTTGAACGCTATAGTGGTCGTGTGAATATAGATCATGATACAAAGGGCAAGTTCCGCTTTGGTGTGAATGCTTATGCGGGCTACTCTACTTCAAACTTCATTGAGTCTGAAGGTGCTGTTGCTTTGGCAAACCCATTTGCTTCGGCTTACCTGAATAACCCTTACGAACGTGTTCGTGACCCGGAAACAGGGGAGTTCCTTTTAGGCGCTACGGGAATGAATGTTGTTGAAAGAAATGAAACGACAACTAATGACCGTAATGAGCTTAAAGTGATAAGCAACGTTTATGGTGAATTTGATATTATGGACGGGTTAACCCTAAAGAACCTAACTGGTATTGACTACCGTACTCGTGAGTTTGAGCGTCTGGTTCAGCCTTTCACAAGAGCAGGTAACAGTTCAACAGGCAAGCAGGGTAGCTTAAATCAAGCATCTAACTATAGAACGAAACTTATCTCTACTACTACTTTAAATTATAACAAAGCGATAGGTGATCTTCACTTCCTTGATATATTAGTAGGTGGTGAGGTAAACAAAGAGATCTTCAAGAGTACTACTTATACAGGCTATGGCTTGAATGCAAAGATATGGAGCCCGGCAGGCATCTCTCCTGGTACTCCTGACAACGGTTTCATTCCAGTAGTGGGTGGTACAAATTCAGAAAGTGCGTTGGTATCAGCCTTCTTTAATGGTAACTACACTTATAACGGAAAGTATAACCTGAGCGCAGGTCTTCGTAGAGATGGATCGTCACGTTTTGGAGAGAACAACAGATATGCAACATTCTACTCAGTAGGTGCTGCCTGGAATATCTCTGAAGAAAACTTCATGAAGAACTATAGCTGGATTGACAATCTTAAATTGCGTGCTAGTTATGGTACTGCTGGTAACCAGGAAGGTATTGGGGATTTCCAGGCTCTTGGTACTTATTCAATTGTTAGCTATGACGGAGCGCAAGGTATTGCTCCAACAACTACTCGCCCGAATAACCCAGATCTAAAATGGGAGGTTCTTACAAGTGCTAACGTTGGTTTAGATTTCTCATTCTTTGACAGAAGAATCTCTGGTAGCCTTGATGTTTATAATAATGTTACAAGCGATCTGTTTATTGACACGCAATTATCAAGGACTTCTGGTTTTGCAACTTTGACCAGAAATGCTGGTGAGATGAGAAACAGAGGTATTGAAGTTGGGCTGAATGGAGATGTAATCAGAACTTCTGATTTTGTGTGGAGCCTTGGTGTTAATTATGCCTATAATGATAATGAAATCCTTGACCTGTTCCAGGTGGAAGAGTTTGAGCAGGGTACTTCAATTATCAGAAAAGGATTGCCACTAGGTACGCATTATATACCAACATATTTAGGTGTTAACCCTGCCAACGGCGATGCACTTTATTTAGGTGAAGATGGTGGTGTTGTGAACGATTATGCTCTTGCAGCTTATAATACTCACGGTACGTTCAACCCTCCTCATACTGGTGGTTTTAATACGTCATTAACTTATAAAAACTTTGATCTGTCTGCTTTCTTTTCATTCGTGCAGGGCAATCAGCTTTTCAATAACAACACGTTCTTCCTGACGAACCCTGCCTTTGGCCAGTATAATCAGCAGACAATAATGTTGACAGCATGGGATAAGCCAGGCGATATTACTGAGATTCCACGTGTTGATGTGCCTAGAAACTTCAGCACATTTGACTTAGAGGACGGGTCTTATCTGCGTTTCAGAAATGTGATTCTAGCATATAAGCTTCCTGTGTCATTAATCGAAAAAGCAAAGCTAAACAGAGCTAGAGTTTTTGTACAGGCTCAGAACTTATTTACAATCACAAAGTTCACTGGCTTCGACCCAGAAATTGCTAATAACATTTTACAGTTTAACTATCCGGTTCCAAGAACTTATACTGTAGGTATAGACATCAGTCTTTAGTCCTTAAACTGTAAAAATTAAAAGAGAAAATTAAAATGAAAGTATATAAAAACTTTAGATATGTAGCTCTTTCATTAGGGCTGCTCTTTGCCACATCAGCCTGTGATAGCATGCTGGATGTACAACCAAAGGATGAGCTAGTTGCTGATATAGCTTTAGAAAACCTGAACGATTTTAAGCTTGCTTTAAATGGAGTTTATTCAGGTTTAACTTCGGGTAGCTATTATGGTGCAGCCATGGAAATTGACCTTGCTTACGTAAGTGATAATGCCAGACGATCCACTGATAACAGAGGTCAGGGAGCTGAGCTTTATAATTATACATTCAATGCAAGCACAGGTGATATCTCTGCTATTTGGGCAGCTGTTTACCGGGTGATTGATAGAACGAACATTATTCTTACAAGAATTGATGAAGTTGAAGGTTCGCAAGCTGAAAAAGATCAGATAAAAGGAGAGGCTCTTGCTGCACGTGCTTTAGCTTATCATGACTTGGTAAGGCTTTATGCAAAACCTTATGATGCAACCCCGGATGCAAGCCACATGGGTGTGCCGATTTTGCTTGAGTCGAAAATTAGTGAGCCTGCACGTAATACAGTAAAAGAGGTTTACGATCAGATCAATGCTGACTTGCTCGCGGCTAAAGGTTTGCTGCAAGATGCCTCTGTGCCAACAAGGTTTACAACAGCTGCAGCTAATGCATTGTTAGCCCGTGTTGCTCTATATCAGAAGAACTATGCTAAAGTAGTGGAGTATTCTACTGCTGCTTTAAGTGCAAAAGGAGTAGCTAATAAATCTACTTTTGCAAATATGTGGGAGCAGGGTAACGCTGCTGGAGAGGCATACTTCAAACTGCCTATGCCAGTGGGTAGTTCTAGAGTAGGAGAGGCTTTCTATGAAGTGGCCTTGAACACAGCTTTCATTAATCCTACACAAGACTTGTTGGCTTTATACAACAAAGATGCTGACGTTAGGTATACATCATACTTTACAAATATTCCAGGTCGTGAGGCAGGAGAGAATATCGTAACAAAGTATACTGATCCAAATGCATCTAATACAGGTCTAAGTGATATTGTGCTTCTTAGAGCCGGCGAAATGTTATTATCAAGAGCTGAAGCGTACGCTAATTTAGGACAGAATGATCTTGCTCTGGCCGATCTGAATGCACTTCGTGCAAACCGAATAGAGGGCTATACAGCTGTAACCGACTTAACGGGCCAGACACTAAAGGATGCAATTATTACTGAAAGACGTAAAGAACTTGCTTACGAAGGTCATCGCTATTTCGATATTAAAAGGCTAAACCTTACGCTTAGCAGAGGTGCTGATTGTTCAGCAGCTCCTCAAAGCAACTGTACTATTCCTGCAGGCAATTTCCGATTTACGTTCCCGATTCCTCAGGATGAAGTTTTTGCCAATAAAAATATTGTTCAAAACGAAGGCTACCTTCAGTAACATTTAGTTGAGTATTAGAATGAAAAAGATAAATAAATTATTTGCAGCAATGCTATTCATAGGTGTGTCAGTTTTTTCACTGACTTCCTGTGAAGAAGAAGAGTTTTTCTATGATGGAGAAAGCTTCATAAACTTTAAATCCACCACTTTAAATACAGTTGAAAATAGATCCACTATTTTAAGTGTGCCTGTATTTCTATCTACTAACTCACATCCAGGTGATGTAACCGCTGAAATAGAAATAAGCGGAGGTGCAAAAGAGGGTGTAGATTATACAATTGTTGAGGGTAAAACCCTTAACTTTCCTGCGGGGGTGTACTCTGACACTGTGAAGATCAGGATGATTGATAATGAAAAAGTAGATGGAAATAGAGATGTTGTATTAACTCTGAAAAGTAATACTGCAGGGTTTAATCTTGGCTATCCTGGACCAGAGCATACAAACAGTTCTGTTAGTGTAACCATAGTTGATAATGACTGTCCTTTGGATGCATCTAAATTTACAGGAGATTTTGCAGCTAAGTACACTGATACTTCTGATAACTCAGTTTATAATGATCAGTCTACAATAACTCCAGACGCCAATGATCCTACTGCTTTTACAATAAGTAATTTCTGGGGTGAAGGGCTGCCTGCGAAGGTTAAGTTTGATGTATGCGCAGGAACAGTCTCAATACCATCACAGCAGTTCTCAAGTAACTTCTATGGTTATGGCCCTGCAACACTAACAAGCGTAGCTCCTGTTGGGACTTTCTCAGAGTCGAAAGGTAAAATTACAGTAACTTTCAATATCAGAGTAAGTGCCGGATCTTTCGGGGTACATAAAGCGGAATTCACAAAGTTATAAGAAGCTTAAATGCTTATTAAGTTAAAAAGGCGAGGGTTTTCCTCGCCTTTTTATTTTTAAGTAAAATGCTAGAAATAATGATAGAGTATAGAAAATGACTAAATTGTATGTAAAGAATTAAATAAAAAGGGAATGCTAAAAAATAGAGCTATACTTTTGATAGGTGCAGGATGTTTTATCTCCGGCGCTTTTACATACAAAGTCGCAGAAAGCAACATCACCGTCAGTATGCTGCGTGATGCCCAGAAACTGATCGGGTTAAACTTTACAGATGCGCAGCTGGATTCCACTATCACAGAGTTAGAGGGGTTTCAGGAAAATTATGAAGCACTACGGAAGCAGGACCTGCCAAATAGCGTTGCTCCAGCCTTAGTTTTTAACCCGATTCCTGTTGGTTATAACTTCCCTACTGAAAAGCAAGGCTTTGAAGTAGCTAGGCCAGAAAAAGTAAAGCTGCCTAAGAACCGGGATGAACTTGCCTTCTATTCACTTCCGCAATTGGCTGAGCTAATTCGAACACAGCAGATCAGTTCCGAAGACCTTACCAAATTCTACCTGGCAAGGCTAAAAAAGTATGGCCCGGCTTTAGAATGCGTTACAACATTAACTGAGGACCTGGCAATGCAGCAGGCACGCAAGGCTGACCAGGAGATAAAGGCTGGTAAGTATAAAGGAATTTTACATGGAATACCTTTTGGCGTAAAAGACCTGCTGTCAACTAAAAAGTACAAGACCACCTGGGGGGCTATGCCTTATAAAGACCAGGTAATTGACGAGGATGCTACTGTTGTGCAGCGCCTGCAGGATGCTGGTGGAATATTAGTTGCTAAAACAACTCTTGGTGCCCTGGCGATGGGTGATGTGTGGTATGGAGGTAAAACCCGAACGCCTTGGGATATAAACAAAGGATCCAGTGGTTCGTCTGCCGGTTCTGCAGCTGCTGTTGCCGGGGGCTTGCTGCCTTATGCCATAGGCACTGAAACACTAGGCTCAATTGTATCGCCTTCTACTGCATGCGGCACAACAGGATTGCGTCCTACGTTTGGCCGTGTAAGTAGACATGGGGCTATGGCGCTTAGCTGGTCTATGGATAAGATCGGCCCGATTGCTCGATCTGCTGAGGATTGCGCTATTGTGTTCAATGCCATTTATGGCCCCGACGGTAAAGATCAGTCTGTATATGATGCACCCTTTAACTATAACCCTGCTATTAACGCTAAAAAGCTTCGGGTAGGTTATCTGAAAAGCGACTTTGAACGCAGCTATGGGTTTAAAGAAAATGATCAGGCTGCCCTTGCTGCCTTGCGCAATGCAGGTATAGAACTGGTGCCAATTGAGCTTCCGGACTTGCCGGCGAGTGCCTTAACACTAACTATATCTGTGGAGGGTGCGGCCGCTTTTGATGAACTGACCCGAAGTGGGCGTGATAGTTTACTAGTAGCACAGCATAAAAATGCATGGCCGAACATTTTCAGAGCTGGCCGCTTTATTCCGGCAGTTGAGTACCTGCAGGCACAAAGGGTTCGAAATCTACTTGTGCAGCAGATGCAGGAGAAACTGAAGGATATAGATATGTATATAAGTCCTTCGTTTGCCAGTAACAACCTGGTAGTAACAAACCTCACCGGGCATCCTTGTGTTGTAGTACCAACAGGCTTTCAGAAAAATGGCATGCCTACTACCATTACCTTCATGGGTAAGTTATTTGGAGAAGCAGAAGTGCTCACATTTGCCAAATTCTATCAAGGCTTAACTCAGCATGAGGAGAAGCATCCAAACATGAATTTCAACCAGAAGAAGAAATCATAATTATAACCGCCGCCTGTGAAGAACCCCTGAACAGCCGGCGGTTTTTGCTTCATGCTGTTTGTTTACTTACTTTGAGTATAATCTAAATCAACTACCTATATCATTATCAAATTGAATATGTTGTTCAAAAGAAAAGCTTTAGCCCTTGTAGGGTGGCTTATGCTTTGCGGCAGTGCATTGCATGCACAGGATGGTAAACTGACGCTTAGTGTAGAGAAAATCATGCGCGACCCTAAATGGATCGGCACATCACCTAGCAATATCTTCTGGTCCGAAGATGGTAAAAAGATATATTTCTACTGGAACCCGGAGGGCAACAAGAGCGACTCCTTATATAGTGTGTCCGCTGACGGAAAAAATATCCGGAAGGTAAGCGCGCAGGAACGCAGAAACCTGCCTGCTCAAAATGGAGAGTATAATAAGGCTGAGTCTAAAAAGGTGTATGAGAAGAACGGTGACATCTTTTTATATGATATTAAGTCCGGGAAATCTCAGCAGATAACAAATACTGTAGAGCGTGAAAGCAACCCTGACTTTAGCTTTAATGAGCAGAAAGTCACTTATGTGAAAGATAACAACCTGTTTGCCTGGAGCCTGGGAACTGGTCAGACGGTACAGTTGACAGACTTTAAAAAAGGACGTAAACCAGCAGATGAAGGTAAGAATGCACAGCGTGACTGGCTTAAGGAGCAACAGTTATCGTTGCTGCAGATAGTCCGGGAGCGGGAGGAGAAGAAAGATGAGCAGAAAAAACAACGTCTTGCCGAAGCGCCAGCCCGGCCAAAGGAGATCTTTATTGAGGATAAGTTTGTAAATGATGTTACGCTTAGCCCGAATGAGCAGTTTATAACTTACCAGCTCATTACACGTCCTAAAAATGCCAAGGTAGCTATTGTGCCGGACTATGTAACGGCGTCCGGTTATACCGAAGATATAAATACTCGTACCAAAGTTGGCGATGCGCAGAGCACATATGAGTTTTATGTGTATGATACGAAGCGTGACACAACGTATGCTGTGCTAATGAATGATGTAGAAGGCATCAACGATCAGCCTGCTTACCTGCTAAGTAAAAATGCGGAAGCAAGCACGGCTAAAGGCGCTGCTGATGGCAAAGCTAAGAAAGCTGAAGTGAGACCTACGGTAATTTACGGCCCATTCTGGTCTGAGAATGGAAAGTATGCCGTTGTGGTAGCCCGTTCACAGGATAATAAGGACCGTTGGGTAATGAAGCTGGATCCTGCCTCAGGTAAACTAACGGTATTGGATCGTCAGCGTGATGAAGCCTGGATAAATGGTCCGGGTATTGGCTACGGACCAGGAGACATTGGCTGGATGCCGGACAATGAGCATGTGTGGTTCCAGTCGGAGGAAAGTGGTTATTCTCATCTGTATAGTGTAAATGTAAACAGCGGTAAAAAGAAAGCGCTAACAAGTGGCAAGTTTGAGGTGTCGGATGTGCGTATGTCTGACGATAAAAAGAACTTCTACTTTACTGCTAACAAGGTTCATCCTGGTGTGCAGCACTTTTACCGCATGCCGGTACAGGGTGGAGAGATGGTACAGCTGACAAGTATGACCGGTGCCAGCGAAGTAAAGGTGTCGCCGGATGAAAAGAACCTGGCTATACGCTACTCCTTTAGCAACAAACCATGGGAATTGTTTGTGATGGATAACAAAAAGGGTGCAAAGCCAAAGCAGGTTACCCATTCACTCACCGATGAGTTTAAGTCATACGACTGGCGTGAGCCGGAGGTGATCAGTTTTAAGGCCAAGGATGGTGCAGACGTTTACGCGCGCCTTTACCGCCCTGAAAAGCCTGAGAATAATGGCCCTGCTGTTGTGTTTGTGCATGGTGCCGGTTACCTGCAGAATGCGCACAAATGGTGGAGCAGCTATTTCAGGGAGTATATGTTCCATAATTTTCTGGCGGACCAGGGGTATACTGTGCTCGACGTAGATTATAGAGGTAGTGCCGGTTATGGGAGAGATGTTCGTACAGGTATCTATCAGTTTATGGGAGGGAAGGATTTAAGTGACCAGGTAGATGGTGTTAAATACCTCGTGGAGAAGTATAATGTGGATCCGAAAAGGGTGGGTATCTATGGAGGCTCGTATGGAGGCTTTATTACCTTAATGGCCATGTTTACAGAGCCGGATGTGTTTGCTGCCGGTGCAGCGCTCAGGTCAGTAACCGATTGGGCGCACTATAACCACGGCTATACTTCTAACATACTTAATACACCTTACACAGATAGTACTGCCTATGCTAAAAGCTCCCCGATCTATTATGCGGAAGGATTAAAAGGGGCTCTTTTAATTGCCCATGGTATGGTAGATACAAATGTTCATTTCCAGGATGTGGTGCGGCTGACGCAGCGCCTGATAGAACTCGGTAAGGATAACTGGGAACTTGCAGTTTACCCTGTAGAAGATCATGGTTTTGTAGAACCGTCCAGTTGGACAGATGAGTATAAAAGAATCTTTAAGTTGTTTGAAGAAAACCTAAAGGCCCAAAAATGACGGGTTTAACCTAGGCTTATACTTAAACGGTGCAGAAAAGTTGTTTCTGCACCGTTTTTTTTTATTTATACTTTTCCTGTAACATAGGGTGCATTAAGGTGGGCTTATGATTCCAAATAGTGACTTAAGGGAGGTGTATTGTACTATCTTTAGCGTATGCATTAACCTCTATTTTATATAACATTACCTTTCCGTGTGTCAAAATCATCTTAAATTTCAATAATACAATGTTTAGACATTATTTGTTAGTGCGCTGCTATTAGTTGTAATATATGGGTATGAGATTGCCTATATAGTAAAACGTGATTCTTGTAAATTACCGCTATCTCACTTTAAACTGCGATTTTGGTAGAATAATATTTTGGTATAAAAATTTTAGGATATGAATTTTACAGATATATTTGGCAACTAATTATTATCAAACTAACCAATTATTCTAATCTAACTTTATGAGAAAAGTTCTATTGTTGAGCTTTGTTCTGTTGTTAGTGCTCTCAAATGTAGCACTAGCACAGAGTCGGGCCATCTCAGGTAAAGTACTTGCCGCTGAGAATGGTCAGCCCTTACCAGGGGTAAACATTGTCGTTAAGGGAACGACAACTGGTACTTTTACCGCAGGGGATGGTAGTTATACTGTTAACGTACCATCAGAAAATGCTGTCATTCTTTATTCTTTTCTGGGTTATATATCTCAGGAGATAAGCACAGCAGGAAAAAGCACGATCAATGTTACACTGAAAGAGGATTCAAAAACTCTGTCAGAAGTAGTAATCACAGGATACGGCACAGTAGTTAACAAGCGAGATGCTGTTGGTGCAATATCTCAGGTTGCTGCAAAAAACATTGAGAACAAGCCTATGCCGTCATTGGATAAAGCTCTGCAAGGACAGGCTGCTGGTGTATTGGTACAGGCAAACAACGGTATCCCGGGTGGTGCAATCAATGTGCGTATCAGAGGTGTTGGCTCTATTCAGGCAGGAACTCAGCCATTGTATGTAGTGGATGGAGTGCAGCTGAACGTACGTAGTGATGCTTCGTTTACGCAATCTAACCCACTGGCTTTCTTAAACCCTAATGATATTGCTTCTATCGAAGTATTGAAAGATGCCGCTACTGCTGCTATCTACGGTGCTCAGGCTGCAAATGGTGTTGTATTGATCACAACAAAAAAAGGTACAGCTGGCAAAACTAAGTTCAATGCTAGTGTTTACGGTGGTGCATCTTCTCCATTAAAGAAGCTGGATGTGCTTAACACACAAGAATATTTAGAGTTAAGAACTGAAGCGTATAACAACCGCTACCTGGATGGTCTTGATGCTAACAGACAATATACACTGGCTAACGAAATGCGCATTCCTAATGGTGCTACTTTAACACCTGAAGAAATTGCTGCACTTCCTACCTATGACTGGCAGGATGCTGTTATGCAGACTGGCAAAATTCAGAATTACGAGTTATCAGCAAGCGGTGGTAACGATAAGACCACATTTTATTTAGCCGGTTCTTATAACGTTAATGAAGCAATGTTTAAGAAAGTGGACTTTAAAAGAGGTACAGCAAAGATGGACCTGAGCCATAAGGCTACAGATAAGTTGTCTTTCACAACCTCTTTAAACTTATCTTCTTTCAGCCAGCAAGCACCTTTCTCTACGGATGGTTCTTTCTTAGGTAACCCGGCTTTCTCTGCGTCATTGATGATGCCGAGTAACAAGATATACAACGAAGATGGTTCTTACTTTGGCTTGCCAGGTAGCGGACAAATCTTCCCAAGCATCCTGAATCAGAACATTGTTGCTGTAAACGACTTCAACGAAGCCAATCAGACAAACAATTTCGTGGTGGGTAACATTTCTGCTACTTACGAGCTGGTACCAGGTTTATCATTTAAAACTTTCTATGGTTTAGATTACCGTATTGTACAGGGTAAATCTTATCGTGATCCAAGAACAAATGATGCCTATGCAAGAAAAGGCTTAGGCCAGGTAGAAAGCACCTGGAACACTAACTTCATCACAACTCAGACATTAAACTATAATAAAAAGATCAATCAGCATACAATCAATGCGCTGGCTGGTTTTGAGTACAAGTCTGAGGAGCAGCAGGGAATTTTTACTTCAGCAGACGGTTTCCCGTCACCTGAGTTCAGATTCCTTAACTCTGCCGCAAACCCGCTTTCTGCAAGTGAATTTGTTACAGAATTTAAGCGCATATCTGGTTTCGGACGTGTTAACTATAGCTTTGGTAGCAGATACTTGCTAGCTTTAACAGCTCGTTATGATGGTTCTTCACGATTTGGAGCTAGTAACCAATTCGGTTTATTCCCTTCTGTTCAGGTAGGATGGAATATCAAAGAAGAAGAGTTCATGAAGTCTGTTGACTTCCTGTCATTCCTGAAACTACGTGGTTCATTCGGTACTACAGGTAACGACCAGATCAGTAACTTTGCTTCAAGAGGTCTTTATGGCTCAGGTGCGCTTTACAATGGTTCAGCTGGTATAAACCCTACTCAATTACCTAACCCGGACCTGAAGTGGGAGAGAAATCAGACAATCAACGTTGGTCTGGACTTCGGCTTCTTTAACGATCGTATCGCAGGTACTGTAGAAGCTTACAACAGACTGAGCAAAGACCTTCTTTTAGACCAGCCAGTATCCTGGACAGCAGGTTACGGATCATTTACTTCTAACGTAGGTGAACTGCGCAACCGTGGTATCGAAGTTGAGTTAAGAACAGCGAACATCCAAACAGCTAGTGGCTTTAAGTGGAACACGAACTTCAACATAGCTCGTAACCAAAACGAAGTTCTGAAGCTTTACGGTGGCTTAGATGTGTTGCCATCTGATAACTCTATTCGTGTTGGATACCCTGTTGGGGCAATCTTTACGCAGAAATACGCAGGCGTAAACCCTGCTACTGGTAGACCAATGTTCTACGATATCAATGACAACATTGTATATACTCCGCTAAACGCTGACAGAAGAGTAATTGGCGATACACAGCCTGACTGGTACGGTGGATTAACGAACAACTTCCAGTACAAAGGATTTGAACTAGACTTCATGTTCCAGTATGAGTACGGTAGAATGCAGTCTGATGGTCAGCTTAACTTCCTGATGGAAAATGGTAACCGTTCATTCAATACACTGCAGTACTACTTTGATAACCGTTGGACATCTCCAGGTCAGATCACAAGTGTACCAAGACCGTTTGATGCAGGTGTTGAACCAGGTGGTGTAAACCATGTAACAGGCTCAAGCAGAACTTTCAATAAAGTAGATTATATCCGCCTGAAGTCAATAACATTCTCTTACAACGTGCCAGCTACATTCCTGAGCTTCGCAAGGTTAAGCAATGCTAAAATCTATGCGCAGGGTACTAACTTGTTTACTTATGATGATTACAAAGGCTATGATCCGGAATTCTTTGGAACAGCAACTGGTATCATCCCACAAAGCAAGAATTATACTGTAGGTCTTCAGCTAGGATTTTAATTAATTAAGAAAAAGAAAATGAATACTAAATATAAGTTCTCATCAATAGCGCTACTCGCAGCCGCTTTAACTTTCTCCTCTTGCGAGAAAGCTCTAGAGGTAACGCCTAAGCAGTCTGTTGATATCGCTACGGCATTAAATTCCAGAGAGAACGTTAATGCTGCCATAATAGGGGTGTATTCCCGCTTCAAGTCTGCCAGAGTTTACGGCAGAGATATGATTGCTTTTCCTGAGGCGTTGGCTGATAACGGCCGTTATACAAACAAATCAGGTAGATTAGCAAATGAGGCCCGTAACCTTCATGGTGCTCACTTTAGCAACTGGCAAAACTATTACTATGCCATTAATGACATCAACCTGGCGCTGGAAGCAATTCCACAGTTGAATGTTATTCCTGCCGTAACAGACGCAGAGAAAGACAACTGGGAAGGTCAGTTATACTTTATGAGAGCCCTTAGCTACTTTGACCTGGTGCGTATGTACGCTTATGATCCAGGCACTGGAAGTGTAGTTGGTGCAAATGATAAAGGTGGTGTTCCTTTGGTAACTACCGGCGTTAAAACCTTAGGTGACGCTGTGTTACGTTTGCCTGCCAGAGCATCAGTATCAGATGTTTATAAGCAGATCTATGCAGACCTGAAAGCGGCAGAGGCAAAACTAGGTAACCTTGGAACTTCTCCTGCAACTGCTAACAAGCAGGCTGCTCAGGCACTTCTTGCACGTGCGGCACTTTACAACAAAGATTACGCAACAGCAAAAGAATATGCTGATAAAGTGATCACAACCTCTGGTGCACGTTTGCTTACTGCAAGTGGCTATGTTAATGGTTGGAGAAACAGAATAAACCAGGAATCTTTATTTGAGGTAACGTTCACAATCAATGCTGAAAACATAGGCGTGAACGAGTCTTTACAAACTTCCTTTACAACACTAGTTGTGTCTGGTAACAGAAGTCAGACAGGTGGTTTTGGTGACCTGGTACCAACAAACACGTTACTTGCTGATCTGGGTATAACAGTTGCAAGTAATGGAAACAATGCGGCCAGTATCACTGCCCGCACCACTGATGTTCGTAACCAGTTATATGAGTTAGGAACTACTGGTCGTGGGGTTCCTTATGTAGAAACAACTAAGTACTTTGGCAAGAATGGATCTATCAACCTTGATAACGTTCCGTTGATCAGAATATCAGAGATGTTCCTGATCAGAGCTGAGGCAATGTCAACTGTTGGATCTCCAGTGTTTGATGAAACAGCTGCTCGTCTTGATCTTATAAAGATTAAAGAAAACAGGTATTCTGATTATGCAGGCTCAACAAGAGCTACGGCTGATTTAGCTTTGACTGGAGCTGCTTTGAGAAATGAGATCCTACGCCAGAGAAGAATAGAGTTCGCTTTTGAAGGACATCGTTTCTTTGACTTAAAGAGATTAGGTATGGACCTGGTGAAGTCACCTCACTACTCTAACGTGCCTTTCACAGATTACAGAATTTTGCCTTCTATCCCAACAAGAGAGATTGACGGTAATCCAAACTTAGTTAACAACTCAGGCTATTAATTTTCAATAGAAAAGTCATGAAAAAAATATTTTTAGCATTCTTAACATTCATCGCTCTTGCCACAACTTCGTGCATAGAGAATGAGGATATCGTTCTGAAGCAGGACTTTGTGGAGCTTGATGCTGCTACATACAACTCAAACGCGCTAGATAAGGATTATCCGGTTATTTCGAGAAAGCCAACTCCTGGACGTCAGGTATACACTGCAACAACTAATGGTTGGCCAGCAGATCCGTCTATCAACAGAACCTCTGGTACAGTTCAGCTACGCGTTAACCTTGTAGGGCATCAATCAGATGTTGCACAGGAACTGACTTATGTGGTTGTACCAAATGAGACCTATGCGAGCGGTACTATTAATGCGGATGCGGCTGTGCAAGGCACTCATTTCAACGTGTCAGGCAAGGTAACAATACCTGCAAATTCTAGCTTTGGCTATATTGATGTAGAGATATTGAATCCAGGGACTGCTTTGGCTACAGAGAAGTTAATTGTTCTTGAACTGGCGGGTAATGATAAATTAAAGCCTAACCCATTAGACAAGAGAGTAGCTATTCTGATCAATAAAGGATAGACTAATTCTTTATCATTAAACAAAGAAGGCCACCCGTTTGGGTGGCCTTCTTTGTTTTCAAAAGCTATACACTACCGCCACCCCATCATACAAACCAGTCCTGACGGGAAGTAACGACAAGCGTGAATCATGCTTGTGCAATTCAGGAACCAATATGCCTATGCTTGTGCCGATGGCATAGCCTAAAATATTATCACTTAAAAAGTGCTTGCCGGCTTTAAGCCTGAGATATCCTACTGCTACAGGAACTGCAGCGGCAGCCGTCCATACATAGGGTGCTGCAGGGGAGTCTGGGTTAAGGTCATGAAACACTTTTGCCACAAAAAAAGTAGCGCTTGCTGTAGCCGCAGTGTGCCCGGCATAAAAAGAGTTGGTGGCATATTTATGTAACCTGGCATCCAATGGGGCATCTTCAGCATATACATTAGGGCGCTTTCGATCAATAAGACCGGCGGTTAATGCGTAAAGTCCACCCGCTATCGACATGGCCTCTCCATACATCATGTATATTTCAGGGGCATGATGCTGTACGTCCTGATCGAGGAGCAAGAACAGGGGGGCAACAAAAGAGCCGTAAAAAGGGATGTTGCTGGCAGTTTCAGCAGAGGCACTGTAATTGCCGGCGGCAAAGCGATCAAACCTATTGACATCATCTGTAGAAAGACTTGCCAGATCCTGTTCCGTGAGTCTGGGCTTATTTGTAATCAGCGTACTGCCAACTACAGTGGCTCCAATACCTCCTGCAGTTATAGCCCCGTCCTTAACCCAATCAATTTTGTACGGAAAAGTTGAGGACTGTGCAAATGTGTTGCTATGGCAGCAGCATAGCAACAGAACCCATAGCAGCAGCACTTTCCTGATCATAACCTGTTAAAACCTATACGTGAGCAATGCCCCTTTATAAGAGGGTGCTGTAATAGGTACAAGGCTGATGTTGGTTTTGTTTGACTTTTTATGAAGTTGGGGTACAAGTATACCTGCTGCTGCTCCTAAAGTATAACCTAGCAGGTTATCACTTAAGAAATGTTTGCCAGCCTTTAACCTGAGATAACCAACGGTAGCAGGTACTGCCGCTGCAGCTGCCCAAACATATGGCCGGGCATTTGAATCAGGATTGAAATCATGGAAAATTTTAGCAGCAAAGAAGGCCGCGCTTGCTGAGGCCGCTGTATGCCCTGCATAAAAAGCATTTCGGGCATTTGCTGTGGTCTTGTCCGAAATATCCACCTCTTCGCTATACACCAAAGGACGTGTTCTGGGTACATTCCCATTCGTCATCGTGAAAAGTGCCCCTGTAACTGCCATTGTCTCTACATACAGTACTAACACTTGCCCAGCTTTACTACCTACATTATCATTTAATAACATGGCAATAGGTAAGGTAAAGGAGCCATAAAAGGGGATATCACTTACTTTTTTTGCATTATCAGAATGGTAGCCGGCAGAAAACCTATCAAACCCATTTACATCATTTTTACTAAGTCTGTTCACTTCTTCCGCTGTGAGGCCGTCCTTGTCCATCATCAGTGTTAAACCATAGTAGCTAAGGCCCATGCCTGCCACAATTATTGGTCCATCTACTGCTAAGCTTGTTTTGTAAGGTGAATCGTTCTGTGCCAAAGCCCCCTGCGTCAGCAGGAGAAGTAAGGATAAAGCTGTAATTATATGTTTCATAGATAGGATTATCAAATAGTATATTTCAATGTTCATGAACGCTGGCAGACGCAAAAAGTTTTGCGCAAAAAGGTCTTAAGCGTTCAGCAGGAGCCATAACAGGAGGTGGCTAAAAAGCATGGGAGATATGGTTTTAGAATATATTGTATCCTTTAAAACTGTGTACTCCTTGTAGATACATGTTTTAACTATGGTAGATTTGTTTTAGCTTTGTAGCCGCTGCTATTTGTGGCAGCAGGTTTATACTTTGTACCTAAACCCATAGAAGAAATGCCTTATTTATTTACTTCTGAGTCTGTGTCAGAGGGACACCCGGATAAAGTGGCGGACCAGATCTCAGATGCGCTGCTGGATGAGTTTCTAAAGCAGGATCCTCAGTCTAAAGTAGCTTGCGAAACACTGGTAACCACCGGGTTGGTAGTGTTAAGCGGCGAGGTGAAATCAGAAGCATACGTAGATGTGCAGAAGGTGGCCCGCGACGTTATAAAGCGTATTGGCTATACAAAATCAGAATATATGTTTGATGCAGATGCCTGTGGCGTTATTTCAGCCATTCATGAGCAGTCTGCAGATATCAACCAGGGGGTAGAGCGTGCTAATCCGGAAGACCAGGGAGCAGGTGACCAGGGAATGATGTTTGGTTACGCTACAAACGAAACCGATAATTACATGCCTTTGGCGCTAAGCATTTCGCACCTTTTGTTGCAGGAGCTTTCTGCTATCCGTAAAGAAGGGAAAGAAATGACATACCTGCGTCCGGATGCCAAATCGCAGGTTACGATCCGCTACAACGACAATCACGTGCCAGAGAAGATCGATACGATCGTTATCTCTACACAGCACGATGAGTTTGTGCCAGCTGAGAACGACAGTTTTGAAGCTAAAGATGCAGCTGAGAAGAAGATGGTAGCGAAGATAAAAGAAGATGTAGATAACATCCTTATTCCTCGTGTGCTAAAGCAGCTTCCTGAGCGTATCCAAAAGTTGTTTAATGACAATATTACGTATCACATCAACCCTACAGGTAAGTTTGTGATAGGTGGTCCTCATGGTGATACCGGCTTAACCGGTCGTAAGATCATTGTGGATACTTACGGTGGTAAAGGAGCCCACGGTGGAGGAGCTTTCTCAGGTAAAGACTCATCAAAAGTGGATCGCTCTGCAGCCTATGCAGCACGTCATATTGCCAAGAACTTAGTAGCTGCAGGTGTAGCTGACCAAGTGCTGGTGCAAGTAGCTTACGCCATTGGTGTTGCCAAGCCTGTTGGTCTTTACGTTACAACCTATGGATCTACTAAGGTAAAAGATGCCAATGGAGATGTAATGAGCGACGGTGAGATCGCAGAAAAAGTAGCGAAGTTGTTTGATATGCGTCCATATGCAATTATTCAGCGATTTGGCTTACAGAACCCAATTTTCTCTGAAACTGCTGCTTATGGACACATGGGTAGAACACCAGGTAGAAAAGAGGTTGAAGTGACTGTAAACGGGCACAAAGAGACTAAGTCTTTTGAGACCTTTACATGGGAAAAACTTGACTACGTAGATAAAATTAAAGCTGAGTTCGGCTTGTAAGCTGGATGAACCTTAAATCCGGAAGCATTTGCTTCTAAAACAGAAAGGCCTGCTATAACTAGCAGGCCTTTCTGTTTTATAGGTAAGAATGACCGTGGTGGTCAACTTGCTTTGCAATGATCTTAGGGGAGAATATCTCCCATTAATGCGCCATTTGTTTTTCTTTGAACTTCTTTAACTGACGGCGCATGGCTTCTACAGCTGCATCGGCGGCGGCTTCAAAAGAAGGGGCCTCTTCTTTTGAGAATAAAGTAGCTCCCGGTACAAAAAGTTTTATTTCTACGGTTTTTGTGGCAATTCCGTCACTATTATTATGTTTAAGAAACACTTCGCCTTCCACTATGCGATCAAAGAATGTCTCTAGTTTGTCTACTCTCTGCTGGATGAAATCGGTAAGCTGCTTATCAGCCTCGAAGTGGATTGAATG
Source organism: Pontibacter sp. MBLB2868 (assembly GCF_051904785.1). NCBI lineage: Bacteria > Pseudomonadati > Bacteroidota > Cytophagia > Cytophagales > Hymenobacteraceae > Pontibacter > Pontibacter sp. MBLB2868. Next base: position 4,492,956 of record NZ_CP196710.1, read on the forward strand.
CATCTGTAGCTTCATAGTCGTAATATTTAATGGTTAAAATTATGCTTTTGGATGTGCCTTCTCGAATATCGATTTAAGCTTTTCAATAGAGTTGTGCGTGTAAACCTGCGTAGCTGCAAGACTTGAGTGACCTAACAGGTCTTTGATTGCATTCAGGTCTGCCCCCTTGTTTAGCAAGTGCGTGGCAAAAGAATGGCGTAGCACATGCGGGCTATTATTTTCGGAGGTTGTTATCAAGCTAATGTATTTTTTTACAACACGATAAACGAACTTTGGATATAGAGGACGAGCTTTATTAGTAACGAGCAGCTTTTCGGAATTGTTATCAGGATATTCGCTTTTCTTGTGCTTCTGATAAACCTCTATGGAGCTTAATAAGGAATCATTTATAGGTACAATTCTTTCTTTGTTGCCCTTCCCGAGCACCCGTACTGTTTTAGCGTGCATATTAATGTCATTATCTGCAATGCCAATAAGTTCAGCGAGGCGTATACCGGTGCCATACAGAAATTCGAGGATCAGCCTGTCACGCTGCCCTTCAAAGTTTTCTTCAAAGGTAAAAGTATCAAGGAGGTTGTTGAAAGGCTCTTCGGCTACAAAAGCCGGTAATTTCTTAGAAACCTTTGGGGCTTTAATGCGCAGCATCGGGTTAGACTCAATGCGTTGCTGAGCCAACAAAAAGCGGTAATAGGAGCGGAGGCAGGCAATTTTCCTGTTTATAGATCTCGGCTTTATATTGTTCTGAACAAGGTTCAGTATCCAGGAACGGATAATGGTATGGTTAGCCTCGGCTGGATCTGTGATCTGGTATACCTGGTTCAGGTATTGGGAAAACTGTCCCAGATCAGTATGATAAGAGGTAAGCGTATGCGGACTATACCGCTTTTCGTATTGTAGGTACTTAAAAAATAATTCCATAAACAAGTATACCGGACTAATAAGCCAGATACACTAATTTATGGAATTATTTAATATGTTGGTAGAAAGACTAGTAGTTTTGATCAGCGAAAAGCTGTTGCTTGTAAGCAGCTCTTTCTTTCTGCTTTCTTTTAGACACAGACGGCTTCTCGAAATAAGATCTAGAACGAAGTTCTTTTAAAACACCAGTTCTTTCAAATTTCTTCTTGAATCTCTTTAATGCACGGTCTACAGACTCGTTATCTTTTACGTTTACAATAATCATGTTCTCTCTCTTCTCTTAGAATTAGGGTTGCAAATTTAACGAAGCTTATACTTAAAAATCAATAGATTGGGTAAATATTTTCTCCAAAACTATTAAAAACTACGCTTACTGGAAATTAAAGGCTATAAAAGCTTCCAGTAAAGCTGTTTATTTAAGTATGGCTCTTGATATAACAAGTTTTTGTATCTCGCTTGTTCCCTCGCCGATGGTACAAAGCTTGGCATCGCGGTAATATTTCTCAGCCGGATAGTCTTTTGTAAAGCCATAACCACCGAAAATCTGCACAGCTTCGTTCGCAGTTCTCACAGCAACCTCAGATGCATATAACTTGGCCATAGCAGACTCTTTATTAACATTAAGGCCTCTGTTCTTCATATCAGCGGCTTGATAAGTAAGCAAAGAAGCTGCTTCTATCTCTGTTGCCATGTCAGCCAGTTTAAAGGCAATACCCTGGAAGCTTGAAATAGGCTTGTTGAATTGGTTACGCTCCTGCGAATAAGCAAGGGCAGCCTCAAAAGCACCCTGTGCAATACCCAAAGACAGTGCCGCAATTGAAATACGTCCGCCATCCAGCACTTTCATTGCCTGAATAAAGCCCTCGCCAACATTGCCGAGCATCTGATCTTTATGTACGCGGCAATCCTGGAAGATCAATTCAGTAGTTTCTGATGCACGCATGCCCAGTTTGTCTTCCTTGCGGCCGGCGCTGAAGCCCTCAGTGCCCTTTTCAATCACAAAGGCAGTCATGCCATGCGAATCGCCTACCTCACCAGTACGCACGATCACTACAGCTACATTACCTGACTTACCATGTGTGATAAAGTTCTTAGCGCCATTGATTACCCAATAATCGCCATCCTGTACAGCTACAGTGCGCATGTTACCTGCATCAGAACCAGTGTTTGGCTCTGTTAACCCCCAGGCGCCTATCCATTCTGCAGTAGCTAGCTTTGGCAGGTATTTCTTTTTCTGCTCCTCGTTGCCAAACTGTAAAATATGACCTGTGCAAAGTGAATTGTGAGCCGCCATGGATAAACCTATGGAACCATCGATCTTGGAAAGCTCTGCGATAGCAGTCACGTACTCTAAATAGCCGAAGCCAGAACCACCGTATTCGGTAGGCACAAGAACGCCCATCAGGCCTAGTTCGCCAAGCTTTTTAAAGACTTCAATCGGGAACTCCTGACTTTCGTCCCATTCCCGCATCTGTGGCTTAATATGCTTCGCACCAAAGTCGCGAACCATATCCGCGATCATACGCTGATTTTCAGTGAATTTTAATTCCATTTATAGTTTTAAGTGGCAGTTTAAACGACGCATATATAACGGCTATACACTATCCGTTGTTTACAAAGCTATACAAATGCGCGTAAACGTACAATGAAGGTGCATGAATTAAAGCATCTTATGCCTTTGTAAAGGTCAAAAAAGTAAGGCCGAGAGGTATATTTTTTGATAGGGGATTTTATTTGCGTTATTTTGAATGTATTTTGCTTTTAGTTCTAGGCAAAGCGCGTATAAATAAGTTCGGAAACAGGAGATGAAAAAGTTTTTTAAAAACTTATTTGGAGGAGAAGAGGTGGCTGAGGAGTCTTTCAGCACCCTTGGCGTAGACATGCACTCACATATCCTTCCTGGCCTTGACGATGGGTCGGATAGCCTGGAAAGGTCTCTTGAGCTGGTGCAGGTCATGAAAGATATGGGCTACCATAAACTGATCATGACGCCGCACATCATGAGTGACTTCTATAGAAACACGCCGGAGGGAATACGTGAACGGCTGGCGTTACTGCAGGATGCCGTGAAGGAGGCAGGAATTGAAATGGAATTGGCTTGTGCCGCCGAATATTACCTGGACGAGGGCTTTCTGGAGAAACTGGATACAGGACAGGAACTGCTGACCTTTGGCGATAATTACCTGCTGTTTGAGACCTCTTTCCTGAATGAACCTCTGAACCTGCGTGAAGCAATATTCAAGATGCGCTCCAAAGGGTATAAGCCAGTACTGGCACACCCGGAACGGTATAGCTACTTTTATGGCAAGTTCGACAGCCTGGCTGAACTAAAAGAACTGGGAGTGTTCTTTCAGCCCAACCTGAACTCTCTGAGCGGTTACTACTCATCAGGGGCAAAAAGTGTAGCTGAAAAGCTGATTGATAATGGAATGGTTGATTTTCTGGGCACAGATACACATGGCCTGAAGCATACGGATTCGCTTCAAAAGGTGCTGTCGTCAAAGTACCTGACTAAAGCATTTGCTTTACCGTTGCGCAACAATCAGTTATAATATTTCCCTCACTAACTATCTGCCACATGGTATTTGTAACAGGCGGGAGTGGCCTCATAGGCAACTTTCTGATTCCGGCACTTCTGGAGCAGGGGCATACGGTGAAAGCACTATATCGCGGAAGTATACCCCAGGTACATAATGCACAGCAGGTAACGTGGGTAGAGGGAGACATACTTGATCCTGTTTTTCTGCGCGATGCGCTTAAAGATGTGCAATATGTGTTTCATTGTGCCGGGCTAGTGTCTTATGCGCCGCAGGATAAGGAACTACTGAAGCAAGTAAATATTGAAGGTACTGCAAACATTGTAGACGCTTGCCTGGAACATGGGGATGTAAAGTTGTGCCATGTAAGTTCCATTGCGGCAGTTGGCAGGCCTAAAGGAGTGACAGTGCTTGCAGAAAATAGCAAATGGGATTCTGCCGCTGAGCACTCTGCTTATGCAAGTTCCAAATACTTGGGCGAGTTGGAAGTATGGCGTGGTATTTCGGAGGGGTTAGATGCAGTGATCGTTAACCCATCAGTTATACTTGGTCCTGCAGACTGGAACCGCAGCAGCACGCAACTATTCAGATATGTTTACAACGAACGACTCTTTTACACACAGGGCAGCGCAAATTTTGTGGATGTTCGTGATGTAGTGGAGGCGATGATGAAACTGACTTTCTCGGGTGTGACCGGAGAACGGTTTATACTTAATGCCGAACAGGTAAGCTACAAAGCTTTTTTTAAGAGTGTGGCCGATGGCTTCGGTAAAAAGGCACCTTCGGTTAAAGTGCCTCCTGCCCTGGCTGAGGTTGTGTGGCGACTGGAGAGTATCCGTACCTGGTTTACCGGCGGGCGCCCCCTGATTACAAAGGACACAGCTCGCGTATCCGGAAAAAACCATTTTTTCAGCAATGATAAGGTTAAAAAGGCAACTGGCCTTACCTTCAGGCCCTTAGCCGAAAGTATAGCCTGGGTTTGTCAAGAATTAAAGGCCGCCGCACCTGAATTGCGGTAAACTATTTGCGGTGTAAAAATGTAATAGAAAAAAGGCTGTTCCCTTGCAGCTTGTTGGATTTTTGAGATGAAAGATGACTTTGAAGAACACAGCGAGGAGCTGGAGTTGATAAACCGTTTCGAGCAGATGCTCGGAAGTGATGAGACCGTATTTTTTGATCTCTCTGATTTTGAATTAATAATAGATCATTATACTGCTAATTTCGATTACAAAAAGGCTTTAATAGCCTGTGACACAGCATTGGTGCAATATCCCTTTTCATCAGGATTGATGATTGATAAGGCGCAGCTGCTGGCAATGTCCGGCAATTTTGAGGATGCCCTTGTTCTTATAAACCAAGTGGCCGAGGTAGAGCCGGAGAGTGCAGACGTGCAGCTAACACGTGGTATTATCTATACACAGCGCGGCGAGTTTCGTGATGCTATTGACTATTTTAAAAAAGCCCTTGCTTATTCTGAAGACAGGGATGATATCTACTTTAACATTGGCCTGGCCTACCAGACGTGGGGTAAATTTAACGCTGCCATCAAATACTATAAAAAGTGCGTAGCGTTGAACCTTGAAAACGAGGCTGCTATGCAGGAAGTCATTTATTGCATGGAGCTGACGGGTACCATACGTGATCACATCCCGTTTTTCCAGGAGTTTGTCGATAAGGACCCTTATTCTTATGTGGCCTGGTTTAACCTTGGCAACGTGTATAACAAACAGGGCATATATGATAAGGCTATTGCAGCCTATGATTATGCCACGATCATCAAGCCTGATTTTATAACAGCTTACAATAACATGGCCAATGCGTACGTGTTCCTGGGTGAGTATACCAAAGCCATAGAAGGGTTTAACGCCATGCTGGAGCACGGCTCTCCTTCTGCGGAGGTATACTGTAACATAGGGGAGTGCTACGAGAAACTGCTGCAGTGGGACCTGTCCCGCAGGTACTACCAGAAGTCAGTTGACCTGGACCCGGAAATGGATGAAGCCTGGTTTGGGATTGGGGTGATACTGGATGCACAGGGCAAATGGTACGAAGCGGTACACTTTTACAAAAAAGCTGTGGAACTGTACGATGACAGTGCGGACTATTGGGTGGCGCTGGCTGGTGCCGAGTACAATGTGGGGCACGTGGTATCGGCACTGGAGAGCTATGCGCGTGCAGCCGATGTGCAACCAAGCGATAAGAATATTTACCTGAACTGGTCCATCATTCTGTTTGAACAAGGCAATTTTGAAGAGGCCATCGAAATTATTTTGAATGCGATAGAACTGCAACCAGACGAAGCAGAGCTGTATTATAGGGCTTGTGCATACATGCTTTCGGCAGGAAAATACCGCGAAGCTTATAATTATCTGGAAAATGCATTAATTTTGGACTTCGATAAGCACAAGCTGCTGTTTGAGTTCTTCCCTGAGCTGGAGTCGCAGCGCGCCTTATCCAGGTTAATTGATCAATATCGCAAATAAAATTAGATGAACTATTCGCTGAAGAGTATCCCGGAGCGCGAGGCAAAACCACGCGAACGCGGCTATACCATGGCTATGGACAAAGGTCTTAGCGTACGGGAGGTAGAGGACTTTCTGGAAGTAGCCGGAGATTATGTAGACATTGTAAAGTTGGGCTGGGGCACTTCGTATGTATCGCCTAATTTACAAAAGAAGCTGGATGTATATAAAGCCGCCGGCATACCTACTTATTTTGGTGGAACTCTGTTCGAAGCCTTTATCATCAGGAACCAGTTTGATGATTATCGCCGTGTACTTGATAAGTATAACATGACGTTTGCTGAAGTATCGGATGGATCTATCGAGCTGCCGCACGATGAGAAATGCAATTACATTAAGCAACTGGCAGAGCAGGTAACGGTGTTATCAGAAGTAGGCTCTAAAGATGCTGAAAAGATAATCCCGCCTTACATGTGGATAAAGCTTATGAATGCAGAGCTGGAAGCCGGTGCCTGGAAAGTGATCGGGGAGGCGCGTGAAGGCGGTAATGTTGGTTTGTTCCGTTCTACAGGTGAAGTGCGTAGTGGTTTGGTAGAAGAGATCCTGACGCAGATCCCTTTTGAAAAAATCCTTTGGGAAGCGCCGCAAAAGGCACAGCAGGTTTGGTTTATCAAGCTGTTGGGAGCCAATGTGAATCTCGGAAACATTGCGCCAAATGAAGTTATTCCTCTGGAAACGATTCGGTTAGGACTGCGCGGCGATACTTTCCTGCATTTCCTTGATTTAGAAAAACCTTGTTAGAGGATTGAAGTATAAAATCAAAAGTATATAAATTGCCCGTCGGGACGCCCGCACGGGCAATTTTAGTTAAGTAACAATATGAGCCAGGTTAAGCAGCCAAAAGAATCAATGAAAAGGAGATCATTAAGAGAATACATCCTGCTTTTTTCGAAGGGAGTAAGCATGGGGGCTGCCGATGTGGTGCCAGGAGTATCGGGTGGTACCATCGCCTTTATTACCGGCATCTATGAGGAACTGCTCGGCTCGATACGCTCTGTAGACGGTGAGGCTGTAAAGCTGCTCATCCGGTTCAGGCTAGCCGACTTCTGGAGTCATATTAATGGCAACTTTCTGGTAGTGCTTATATCAGGCATTCTTTTTTCAATTGCGTCTTTATCAAGGCTTATACTTTTCCTGCTGGAGAATTACCCGGAATTACTCTGGTCTTTTTTCTTCGGGCTGATTGTGGCATCGGCTGTTGTGGTGAGCAAAAAGATTACCCGCTGGACCTGGGGTGTACCGCTGGCAGGATTAGCAGGGGCAGCCATTGCTTATTACGTGACTGTGGCTACTCCTACACAAACCCCTGAGGCATACTGGTTTATCTTTCTATCAGGAGCCATTGCTATATGTGCCATGATTTTGCCTGGTATCTCAGGAAGCTTCCTGCTGGTGCTGCTGTCAAAGTATGAGTACATTCTGGGGGCGGTAAAGGAACTGAAGGTAGATGTGATCCTGGTATTTGGTGCAGGCTGTTTAACTGGTATACTTTCTTTCTCGCATGTGATCAACTGGATGCTGAAGAAGTACCACAACGTAACAGTTGCCCTCCTGACCGGTTTTATGGTAGGTTCTCTTAACAAAGTATGGCCCTGGAAGCTGACTATAGAAACCTATACAGACCGGCACGGAGAAGTTAAGCCTCTGATACAGGACAACGTGTTGCCGGGAGCTTATGAGTCTCTCACAGGAAAAGAATCCTACCTCGTTTATGGTGTGGTGCTGGCGATTTTTGGATTTATGCTGGTATACCTGGTGGATAAATTTACAGACGACAATACAACTCAAGTATAAGGCATGCGCAAGTTCGGCCTGATCGGTAAAAAGCTGGGGCACTCTTTCTCTAAACAGTACTTCACTGAGAAGTTTAAAAGGGAAGGAATAGCAGATACCACCTATGAGCTTTATGAATTACAGGAGGTAGAGGAGTTAAAAAGCTTGCTGCAACGGGAGCCGGACCTGGCGGGGCTGAATGTGACCATACCTTATAAGCAACAGGTAATACCCCTGCTTGATGAAATGGATGAGGCTGCCACACGCATTGGTGCAGTGAACACCATCAGGATCAGGAATGGCAAAACCAGGGGCTTCAATACTGATTATGTAGGTTTTAAGTCCACTTTAGATACGTTTTACCCTATAAATGCGCGTGGTAAAGCGTTGGTATTAGGAACAGGGGGCGCTGCTCAGGCTGTGATCACTGCCCTGGCAGACCTGCATATTCCATATAAACTTGTTTCAAGAGACCCGGGAGAAAGCTCACTGTACTATGGCCAGTTAACAAAAGAAGTGTTACAACAACACAACTTATTAGTGAATACTACTCCCTTAGGAATGGCACCGCATACAGCCACTTTCCCTGAGCTAAATTATGGGGCTCTAACAAGCGATCATTACGTTTATGACCTGGTGTACAATCCAGAACAAACTGTTTTTCTGCAAAAGGCTGCGGCGGCTGGTGCTCATACAATGAATGGTCTGCAAATGCTCTATGCACAGGCTGAGGCTGCCTGGCGGGTTTGGAATCTATAACAGCAGGCAAACATACAGGTATTAATATATTTATTCTGTGGCAACGCAACATTTAGCGGGTGCTCTCACGTAGAAGACGTGAAGCTCAAACCTACTAGCATGATGCAACTTAGCGCCCTAAAACAGAAAACCAATGCCCTTAATGTAGAGATCTACACCCTGTATTTATCTTATCGTGATCAGCGGGTGCATTGGTCTGCTCGTATACTCCTGGCGTTTGCCATCGGTTATGCCATCAGCCCAATAGATTTTATTCCGGATATGGTGGCGGTGTTTGGTTTCCTGGACGATGTTATTGTGGTGGCCTTGGGATTTCACTTCTCTTACCACCTGCTGTCTAAAACGGTAGTGGAGCAGGCAAGGCTCCAGGCATTCGACGAATTCAATGGTTCTTCAGAAAGAGCGGTAAATGCGACCAGAATTGTAAATTATGTCTGGTTACTCGCTTTTACATTTATATCACTGATGTGTTATAAGTTTTTGCACACTTCTGTACTTTAGTTACTATACTAGTTACTATACTCAAGCGAAATACTTTCTGGTTTGTACCTGCTCAGGCGTGCATAAAGTACACCGCACAGCTTTATATTCTTCAAGCTGTAACTATATAAAACCCCAAAATTTTTATACATTTGTCTGCCTAAAGTGATGCGATCATTTTGATGCCGTCCTTTATTCCCAAAATATTTTTATAGCCTTGCAACCCTTTGTGCCTGATAAGAATCATAGAGTTGTGTAAGGCATAATCTGGCAGCGTTTGAAGCTTTTTACTAAACCAAAATCTGAAGAGGATAAGCTCATAGAGGGGTGCATTTCCGGTAAGCGGGAGATGCAGCGACTGCTCTATGACCTTTATGCCAGCAAGATGATGGCGGTGTGTCTGCGTTATGCTCCTACTACTTTCGAGGCAGAGGATATAATGCAGGAGGCTTTTGTAAAGGTTTTTTCAAACCTTCAGAACTTTAAGAAAGATTGTCCACTGGAGTTCTGGGTCAGGAAGATCATGGTGAATACGGCGCTGAAACATTTGCGCAGTAAACAACTTCTAACGGTTTCGCATGAGACAGAGGAAGTAGCCAGCATTGCTTCTGATAGCTATAGCCTAAGCAGCTATAGTATGGATGAGCTGATGGGAATAATTCAAAGCCTTGCCCCGCGTTACAGAATGGTTTTTAACCTCTATGCCATAGAAGGTTACAACCACAAGGAAATAGGCGAAATGCTAGGCATTTCGGAAGGAACATCAAAATCACAATATTCACGCGCCAGAGCCATACTGCAGGGTATGCTAACGCGCCAGGAAAAAAACTATAATGAGCATGTCATCAGCAGCTAACCATAACCGTGGACCACTGGAGGAAGAATTCCAGCGCCGGATGCACGACGCTGAGGCTTCGCCATCTCCTGACCTATGGGCCCGCATAGATCATGACCTGACGATTCAGGAAAGCAGCCACTACAAAGGCAGGATGGTGCTTTACCGCCAACTGGCGGCAGCATGTTTTGTCCTTTTCGTGTTGGCAGGAGCACTGTTAACATATCACTTCAAGCAGGATGAGGCTGCTGCCATTGCTACTGTACAACTTGACCTTTCTCCAAGGGGACAAAATGAAATAGCAAAGGCAGCGGAAGGCAATGTGCTTGAGAGTGCATCTCCGGAAGGATTGGCTGACGTAGGGCAGGAAGCCTCTTCAGTTGTCAATCCTGTTGCCAGCAATTTGTCAGAAGATACACAGAACGTTAGTCCTTTAGCAGCAACAACTGTAGCTGAGAAGGGTAGTAATGCTCCGGTAAAAGATAAGCAGTTAGCAGGAGCGCTTCCCACGGCATATGGTATCAAACTTACTGCTAACAGCGATCAAATATTTGGCGGTGCAGAAGGTGCTGCAAAGGAAAGCATAGCAAATAAGTCAGCTTTCACGTCACTGAGGCCATTTTATCAGACTGCCCGTCAAGCAATAACCTCGATCCCGCCATCTTTTAATGGTTCTTCCATCAACTCTTTTGCAAGATATTCAGAGCGTCAGAAGTCTTTGGTAGAACTCAGCACAACAGTCCGGGAAGATATGGCTGCTAAACAGCAGAGAAGTGAAGCTCTTGCCATGGCGCTTAATAATTCGGGTGCAGAAAAGGAAGAGAAGGAAGGCAGTTCAGATAGCCGTTGGACCTTGGGCATGGGCTACGCACCATCTTATTTCAACCAAAACATAGGCATGCCAGAGCAGATGATGGGCACCGTGTCCAGGTATAGCTTAGTATCGTCTGGGCCGGACAAGACGGCAGAATCAGCAAGTAACATGGATGCGGCGCGTGATGAGTTTGAGGCAAACACTGATCCGGCTTTTTCTTATGCTGTTGAGGTTAAAACAGGCTTTAAACTCGGTAAAAAACTCAAATTGCTTTCAGGACTGGGCTTTACACAGAACACATCCCGAACAAAATCAAGCTACATTGTAAAGCAGTTCTGGATCAAGCCTACTACCAATGAGCGTGTAGCCATGCCTGCTACTTCCGTGTTCCTGCCATCCTTGAATAATAATTTCTCTACAGACTCCCTGAGTGTAGACAAGACAGATGACTTTTATGTAAACTACCGGTACCGCCACGTGACACTACCTGTTGGCCTGCAGTATGAAGGCAACATAAATAAAGATTGGTTCTGGTACACATCAGGAGGGGTTGCTGCTAACTTTTTAGTAGAAACAACAGTGATGGCTTCTAACAATGAGGTTAAAGATGTAAGCTACGATTATGGAGATGATTCACCTTTCCGCAAGGTCCAGTTCTCTGGCAATGTATCTCTGGGTGTAGGAAAGCGTGTTGCAAAAGCAATTTCTGTGACTGCGGGTCCTGAGTTCAGGGGCTACTTCAACTCGTTGTTAGCTGAACCGGATAAGGCGTTGGCTCCGCAGGGCAGACCGTACACCGTTGGTGTAAACATGTCGGTAAACTATGACCTTAGCCGGAGGTAAAAAGAAATTTTTTCTCTACAGCCTGCAACCAAAGCAGCCACAGGCGGGTCATGTTGATGAAAGCGTTTGCAGATAACCTGAACATCATCAGAAAAAATTATGAAAACGAATGCTAGTACCTTTGCTGCGCTAGTAGCTGTTGCCAAAGCAAATTTATCTGGGTGGTATGTACTGCTTATGTTGCTTTTAATGTCAGTGATTTTCTCTGGGTAAAAGCCAAAGCGGAATACACCAACTGCCTGCCAAAAGGTGATGCAGCAATGCATAGTCTTATGGTACACCGGAAACCTTCTGTTTCTACAGAGAAGGTAAAAATTATACTTTTATTCGCTCCTATCTAAGCTATGAAGAAGACTACTTATGTAGTTGCTATGGGCTTTTTTGCCCTGACTACTCTTGCCGGATGTTTTAAGAATGAAGAACCTGCCCCAGCGCTGGACTCAGTAGGTCTTAAAGCGTCCGTGCAAGGGAAGTGGTTTATAAACAGGATCAGTTACAGGCTCTGCCGGGAAAACAATTGTAATACTACTTATTATGCTGGCACTGCACAGGACTATTTCGAATTTAAGGCAGATAGTGCCTATCTGGTGCAGCGAGATGAGCAGGACGTACGACAGAAGACAAGCTTTGCTGCTGATTATTCGCGCCGTGATGCCATCATTTTAACTACGACTAATTGGTCAGGCACCTTTATAGTAGAAGAACTCAGGACTGACAGAGTGGTATTAAGAAATGAGTTTAAGGGCCGGGACCCTGCTGCAGTTTTTACTGACACCTATGAACTGACCCGGTAATTATGCGGGCTGTAACACAGGGTGTTTGTAGTACCGCAATTGTGTTAGTTTCAGACTGCCTTACAAAAACGAACTGCCATTAGTACAATATAATACCTATGAAAAGTTTTTTATATACTACCCTGCTATACCTGTTTCTGGCAGTACTTTTAACCAGATGTACCGAAGTTGCACCGGAACCCGTGTGCATTAGTGCCGAAGTTGTAGGGCCGGATTGTGACAGCGGGTGGTATATTCTGAAATTAGCTGAAAGCACTGAAGCTTCGGGCAAACTGAGCAACGGCTATACTGGCCAACTGCAAGGAGGGTATGTTACTACAAATAATCTTCCGGAGGAGCTAAGGCAGCCAGGAACTGCTGTTGGGCTAGCACTGGAAATCTATGGTGAGAGTGCACCACGTTGTGTGTCAGTAGCGGTTATGTATCCGGCTGTACAAGTAAAACGCGTATGTGGCAGCACTGTTACGCACCTATAAGTGCTACTGCTATATTATTATTAGTGTTGTTTTGATTGGAAATAGTGTTTACGTAAAAGGCCTGCCAGCTCTATGGCGGGTCTTTTTTATTTCTGGGTTTACCTCATTTAGGGCTTACGTAGCAACTTCAGGTACGCTTGCTACCTGTTTTCAATAAAAAGTTTTACCTGCTTGCAACCAAATGATACAGGTTAGGGTCATGTGAATGAGTGCGGTTAAAAGATAACCTTGTTGGAAGCATTAACTGAGTATTATGAAAAAAACTATTTACACTTTATTCTGTTTTGCCTTCGTTATCTTTTTAAGCAGCTGTGAAGAAGCAGAGGTGTCACCTTGTGTTGAGGTACGTGTAGTAGACAATGATCCTTGTGGAGGTGGAGTTGTGCTGGAGATTTTAGATGAGAATAGTTCTGTAGACGGAATAGTACGGTGTGGTAATGGAGTACAGCCGCGCTATGTGACAGTAGACAATGTGCCTGAAAACTTGAAACAGGCAGGCACTAAATTTACATGCCAATTAGAAGACAGGGAAGATGATATTCCTCTATGTCTCGCAATTTTTATAAGATATGAGGCTGCAACTATTTCAAGTATCTGCAGCCAACCAGAACCTGCACCGGTAGTTGCAGATGGGAATTAAGTTAGACATTTTTTCCTGCACAAATACTACCAGGAAGCCTGCTGTTCTCAGCAGGCTTCTTTTTGTTTACAGCCATACCTTGCAGCAACCACGTATCAACATCATAAATTGACAGCAGGCAAACTTCCTGTTTGTTTTAAATGTTATAGTTTATCTTTACTGATCCGTAAAACAGGAAAATGGATTTTATATTAACATCAGAGTTTCAACCAACCGGCGACCAGCCGAAAGCAATTGCCCAACTTACTGAGGGTATAAATAAGGGGGAACCCGCGCAGGTTTTGCTTGGTGCCACAGGTACTGGTAAAACGTTTACGATGGCAAATGTGATCAGGAACACTGGCAAGCCTACGCTGGTGTTATGTCACAATAAAACACTTGCGGCACAGCTTTACGGGGAGTTTAAGCAGTTTTTCCCGGAAAATGCAGTGGAGTACTTCATCTCCTACTATGATTATTACCAGCCTGAAGCATATATTGCTTCATCGGATGTTTTTATAGAGAAGGATCTTGCCATAAACGAAGAGATCGAGAAACTGAGGCTTCATACTACCTCAGCGTTGCTTTCCGGCAGGAGAGATATTGTGGTGGTAGCATCGGTGTCGTGCATTTATGGTATTGGTAATCCGGAAGAATTTGGGAAGAACGTACTTTACCTGGCACCCGGTCAGCGACATAGCCGTAATAACCTGCTTTATACTTTTGTTCAGATCCTGTACAGCCGTACCGAAGCAGAGTTCACACGTGGAACATTCAGGGTAAAAGGCGATACAGTAGATATTTATCCGGCTTATGCAGACTTTGCATACCGTTTATATTTCTTCGGAGATGAGCTGGAACAAATACACCGCATCGACCCGCAGTCAGGCAAAAAGTTATCTGACGAGAAGGCTATAACACTATACCCGGCTAACCTCTTCGTAACAGGTAAAGATACGCTGCACCAGGCCATCAATGAGATTCAATTTGATATGGTGGCACAGCATGAGTACTTTCTTAAAGAGGACAGGCCTACGGAAGCCAAGCGTATAAAAGAGCGTACCGAGTTTGACCTGGAGATGATACGTGAGCTGGGATACTGTTCAGGCATCGAAAATTATTCGCGTTATTTCGACAGGCGTTCCCCAGGGTCCCGGCCTTTCTGTTTGCTTGACTATTTCCCGGATGATTTCATGATGGTGATCGACGAGAGTCATGTAACGGTGCCACAGGTGCGCGCTATGTGGGGCGGTGACCGCTCCCGGAAAGTTGCTTTAGTAGAATATGGTTTCCGGTTACCGGCTGCCATGGACAACCGGCCCCTCACGTTTAACGAGTTTGAAAGTATGATGCACCAGGTTGTGTTTGTGAGCGCTACACCAGGCGATTACGAGATACAGAAATCTGAAGGTGTAATTGTAGAACAGATCATACGTCCTACCGGCTTACTTGACCCGGTTATAGAAGTTCGTCCGAGCACAAACCAGGTAGACGACCTGCTGGATGAGATAGATGAGCGCGTTAAAGAAGGAGCCCGAGTATTGGTGACAACGCTGACGAAGCGTATGTCAGAAGAGTTGACGAAGTACCTGGATCGCCTGAACATTAAAACCAAATATCTGCATTCCGAAGTTAAAACTCTGGACAGGGTTGAAATTCTGCGCGAGTTACGCTTAGGAGTAATAGATGTATTGGTAGGGGTAAACCTGCTGCGCGAAGGGTTGGATTTGCCGGAGGTAAGTCTGGTTGCCATTCTGGATGCCGATAAAGAAGGCTTTCTGCGCGACCAGCGTTCACTGATACAGACTATGGGACGAGCCGCCCGTAATGAAAAAGGCAAAGTGATCATGTATGCTGATCGGATGACCGGCTCTATGCAGCGCGCTATAGATGAAACGAACCGTAGACGTGCTACACAGATGGCTTATAACGAAGAACATGGTATAACGCCACGCACCATCTTTAAATCTCATGATGAAATCAGGGAGCAGACTTCAGTTGCTGATGCTCGCAAGAAAGAAGTAAAAATGTATGTAGGTCCGGAAGAAGTGTCGCTTGCTGCAGAACCGATCATCCAGACCATGAAGCGGGAGGAGTTGGAAAAGCTGATCAAGAAAACAGAGAAGCAGATGGAAGCTGCCGCAAAAGACCTGGACTTTTTACAAGCTGCCAAATATAGAGATGAACTGACTGAGCTAAAAAAGCTGCTAAAGACCAAGCGGGATTAACGTGAAGATCAAAATGCTGCTGCCCGCATAGTGCCGCTTTTTTATTACAAGTAGGTGTCAGCCCCTTTTTTGATTAAGTGTTGGTAATAAGTTTTGGTAGGGCCTTAGTATAAATCTCACTGAAACATTAATTAAGTATAAGCATGAATAAAATAGCCATTCTGGTATTGCCTGTTCTGATAGGAATGCTTTCTGCATGCAGTTCTACCGTAAGCGAAACTGCCGCAAATGAATCTGAAAATGTAGCGACACTGTCCACTGAAAATTATGGGAAGTACATGACAGCGCTAGCTTCTGATGAAATGGAAGGGCGGAAGCCTTTTACCAGTGGAGAAAAGAAAACGCTACAGTACCTGGAGAAGGAGTTTAAAGCTCTTGGCCTGGAACCCGGCAATGGTGAAAGCTACCTGCAGGAAGTACCGATGGTGGATATAAAAACGACTCCAAGCCAGAAGATGATAATAAAAGGCAATGGAAAGGAGTTTGTATTGCAGGGCC
The DNA here is from genome assembly GCF_051904785.1 of Pontibacter sp. MBLB2868. NCBI lineage: Bacteria > Pseudomonadati > Bacteroidota > Cytophagia > Cytophagales > Hymenobacteraceae > Pontibacter > Pontibacter sp. MBLB2868. The sequence continues at coordinate 4,509,052 of NZ_CP196710.1, forward strand.
GTGAAGATTACGTACTATGGACCCGACGCACAGAACCAGTTATTGACATCAATAGCGAAGAGCTTGTATTTGCAGGCTTTGGCATTGTATCACCAGAGTATAACTGGAATGATTATGCCGGGTTGGATGTGAAAGACAAGATTGTGCTCATAATGGTTAATGATCCCGGATTTTACGAACGGACCCCAGACAAATTCAAAGGCAATGCCATGACCTATTATGGCCGCTGGACCTATAAGTTTGAAGAAGCAGCCAGACAAGGTGCAAAAGGCTGCCTGATCATACATAGAACAGAACCGGCAGGTTACGGTTTTGAAGTGGTACAGAACAATTGGAATACCTCTAAACTATACCTCGATGAACGTGGCAATGAATCCTATAAGTGCGCTATTGAAGGATGGGTAACTGATGCCACAGCCCAAAAGTTATTTGATGCCGCCGGTATGGATTATGCGGCCACAGTAGCCAGAGCATCAAAGCCAGGAGCGAAACCTCAACCAATGGGGTTAAAGGTAAGCACATCGCTGAAAACGAATGTAGCTTATGATAAGAGCTACAACTTTATAGCTAAGATTCCGGGTAGCACTAAGCCGGATGAGGCAGTTATTTACACAGCACATTGGGACCACCTGGGATATGGCAAAGCAGATGCCACCGGAGATAGTATTTATAACGGCGCCGTGGACGATGCAACAGGTGTGGCGGGATTGCTTGAACTTGCCAGGGCATTTAAAAGTTTGCCAACACCGCCAGAGCGGAGCGTCGTTTTTTTAGCCGTAACAGCTGAAGAGCAAGGGCTTTGGGGCTCTGCTTATTACGCTGCTAACCCGGTTATCCCGAAAGAGAAAACAGTGGCTGATATCAACATGGACATGATGAACTCCTATGGAAAAACGAAAGATATTGTCCTGTATGGCCTGGGGCAGTCAGAACTGGAGGACTACATTACGGAGGAGGCTAAGGCTGCCGGCAGGTATATTGCGCCTGAGGAGAACCCGGAGGCAGGCCTATACTATCGGTCTGATCACTTTAATTTCGCCAAGATCGGAGTTCCGGCATTGTTCATAGGGCCGGGTATAGATCATCTGGAAAAAGGAAAAGCCTATGGTAAGCAGAAGCTGGATGAGTATTTTTCGGACTACTATCATAAACCATCAGACGAGATGCGCGATGACCTTGTGTTAGAAGGTGCTGTAGATGACCTTACTCTTTTGTTTAAAGTGGGTAAAAGACTGGCTTATTCCAATGAATGGCCAAAATGGAAAACCGGATCAGAGTTCAAGGCAGCCCGCGAAGCTTACATGAAATAAAGTTTTTCAAGAGTATTTAACTTAAAAGGCACCCAAGGTTATACTTTGGGTGCCTTTTAAGTTAGTAGCAAAGGGTATGTTGTGAATTCCTTTGACGATTCAACATGAAAAAGCTCTTGAATATTTATTTTACTGTTGAACGGAATCAGGAAGGAATATTGAGACCTGGAAGTGTGGTAACTGGTTTACCCTGCTTCTACTCCGGGGTGGAGCAGAAACAGGACCAGGATTTTTCATAGTTGTAGGTAGTAGCATCGCGACAGGTCAAAGCATTTGCCTGCCATCTATGTACAAGATGCCGATTGTAGTAAAAGGGTTGCACGGGTATCTGAAAATTTCTGATATTTTTAAAAGAATAGAATAAGTGCAGAATTCAGTGCCAGACTTATAAAAGCAGTAACCCTTTCTCCCTTAACTCAAACCAGGTAGGCGAAGCCAGAAACTCATCAGCATTTAAATGTGCCTCTGCCGGGAAAATTTCTTTCAATTGCTTTAATGTAAGTGTTTCATTGCTATCCGGCGTAATTCTACGGATAGTATCGAAAAGCCATTGACCTATGGTAGCCGTGGTCTTAATCTGGAAGTCTTCCCCTTTTTCAAAAAAGGTCAGCACACAGCGCTCAATGGTCTGCCCTTTTTTAGCAAACATTGTAAAGTCTATCTCAGGCGTATTACCCAACCAAAGAACACGGGCATTAAGTCGGGTACTATCAGGGCGATGCGGTTGCTCTATGGCAGTGCTAATTAAGTCTGGCTTTAGTGTAGTGCGTGGTGTTTTAAAGTCAAACCAGAAGGAGAGAGGCTCCTCCAGTGCCACACCATGCATGTAATTATAAATCGCCTTTGCCAATCCTTCGCCAAATAAGCTGTGGTCGGTGCCCTTCGGGTCTTCGTGCCACAGGTCGTTGTTAGCAAAGTCGCCTTCTGGTGGCCCAACTTTCACTACATTATACTTTTCAGGATTTTTGCCGACAGGGCTATGGGCCGTCATGCTAAAGCGGTGCCAGTAGCCTGACTGAATTACATTATTGAGGAACAGCTGGCGGACTACCTCCAACGAATCCATTGTTTCCTGAGTGGTCTGAGTCGGGAAGCCATACATCAGGTAAGCGTGCACCATAATACCAGCTTGGGTAAAGCTATCCGTAACCCGGGCTACCTGACCTATGCTCACACCCTTCTCCATCAGGTCAAGCAACCTGTCTGATGCCACCTCCAAGCCACCTGATACAGCGATGCAGCCTGAGGCAGCCAGCAGGCGACACAGGTCTGGCGTAAAAGTCTTCTCGAAACGGATGTTGCCCCACCAGCTAATTTTAACACCCCTGCGGATAAGCTCAATAGCCATGTCGCGAAGTGGGGCAGGAGGCGCGGCCTCGTCTACGAAATGAAAGCCTGTTTGCCCGGTTTGGGCTATAATCTGCTCGATGCGGTCAACAAGCAAGGTAGCCGGAGCTACATCGTAGCGGTTAATATAATCCAGGGTGATATCGCAGAAAGAACAACGTTTCCAGTAGCAGCCATGCGCAATAGTAAGTTTGTTCCAGCGGCCATCGCTCCAAAGGCGGTGCATCGGGTTGATGACGTCGATAACCGAAAGGTAATTACTTAGTTGCAGGTCGCTGTAATCAGGAGTGCCTACCTCCGTATGCGATATATCAGCATCCTGGCAGCCATTGATATACTGTACCTGCCCATCAGAAAGAAGAAACGTGCGCTGAAGTTTTTCCTGTTCTCTTTCCTCTTGCAGGTATTCCAGTAACTTCAGCCAAGGGCCTTCGCCATCATCCAGAGTTACAAAATCAATGTACTTGAAAAGACGAGGCTCACGCAGGCTTCGTAATTCAGTATTGGGGTAACCGCCTCCCATGGCAGTTTTTATGTGTGGGTATTTCTGTTTGATATATTGTGCCAGCCGTAGCCCTCCGTAGAGGTTACCCGGAAAGGGAATAGAAAACCCTACAACATCTGGTGCGGCCTGCTGCAGATGTTCTTCCAGCAGCTCAAGCAACATTTCATCTATAAGGCTTGGCTTTTCCTGAAGGGCAGCTTCCATTGGGCTGAAAGATGTGGCCGATAAAGCCAGCTTCTCAGCATAGCGGCTAAAGCCAAAGTAAGGGCTTGCCGTTTCTTTGATCAGGTCACCGAGGTCTTCGAGGTATAAGGTTGCCAGGTAGCGCGCCCTGTCTGTAATACCCATACTTCCAAAGGCCCAGTCAATATCCTCCACCTGGTCAAAGCGGGAGGCCTCGGGTAAAAAGCGGCTATAACTGATTTGTTGTGCCAGCGTCAGGTCTTTGTTCTGCAGGAAACGAATTACGGGCTCAACAGTGTGCAGGTATTCGCGCTTCAGGCGCAGCATTCGTAGGCTGTTGTCTGATAACTCATACGCACCTGTTTCTATTTCTTTGAAGATACGGGTCAGGCCATACTTAGAGAACATCTTCAGCACCAGTTCAATCCCCAGATCAGCCTGTTTAACTGCAGCATATCCACTACCATTCAGAAATCCTTTTAGATAGGCTGTAGCCGGATAGGGAGTATTTAGCTGTGTAAGCGGAGGAGTTATCAACAATATGTTAGACTTCGACAAAGTATTCAGGATTTAAATATGTTACAGAAACCGATGCAATTTGCAAAAAATATGGCATCAGAACCTCTTGTTTCAATTTGGTGTGCTTTATAACAGCTTAATATAGGAGGAGGTTCATTGTTGATATAATATATAAAAATGTTAATATATTAGTTAATAAATAATTTTTAATAGATAGTTTATATTTATTTAAAAACTAATTAGCTTTGTTTGATTCAAAAAAACAATAAAAATATTATATATAAGTAATTCAATAATTGTGCTTTAAGAAACTACTCCAATTGTAAAATAGTGTATGAGTACAAAAAATAATGTTCAGATGTTTATTACAGTAATGTTGTTAGCATTAGGTGCTGTTTGCTCGTTATTTCAGAAGGATATTCCTTTGAAATACAACGTGGAACTACAGCTGTACCAGGATGCAGGTTCTGCGGCGCCTGTATTGGTGCTGCAAGATGTTGATACCCGTACATCAGAACTTATAAAATATGAAAAGGATATTAAGAGCCTGGAATTGACAGGTGTAACTGTATTCTTGAAAGGTACTTCAGATCTGGAGCAGCTTCAGGGAGAAATTTCCTTCGCAGAAAAGGGTAGTAAAGATTTTATTGAGTTAGGAAGACTGGAAGGTATTTGTGATCAGCTAAATCCGGAGGCAAAGCAGAAAGGTGCGGTGATCGTGCCCAATGCTTACGCCAGTCAAAAACTACTCGGACTGATCAAAGCTGGCCGCGTTATCACATTCCGATTAAAGGCAACATCCGACAAATATCCACTGGTAGCTAACCTGGCGCTTACTATCGATTCGAAGATGACGGTAGAAATATAAATGAATATCTATCAGTTGCCGGTAATCCTGCTGATCAGGTAATTAACCCCCGGTACTATAGCCATAACAGTAAATCCTATCAAAACGAAAAAGACAAAAAAGGAACGCATCCAGTTTATAAGAAAGCCGGAGCTGATTCCGAATGTATAGAGATTTAATGCAGAGGCAAGCAGTAAACTGATTACAGCAATCAGCATAAGCCTGGTCTTCAGGTGCGGATAAAGATTGTTTCTCATTAGCCAGTTATTATGAAGCAAAGGTACAGCTTTGTAAAGATTTATATAGCAGGAGTACCTTTTTGTGTGTTCACTTCTTCAGAAGCCTGTTACAAGGTGGGGCATATTTTAACTCTAAACAAATTGCCGTCGTACATTGAGTAGGATGCTGCTGTACAATAGCGGAACATGCCAATTATGTTAAACAGGAAACCGACACTACAATGAATAAAAATAAATTAAAGAATACCATACTAACCATAACACTGGCCGGAGTTGCAACGATAGGATTCAGTGCTTGTGATAAAGGCACGGAGCCTGGTGAAACAAATGTTGAACGTAGCGAGATAAAAGATGCTGGAGAGCTTGTCGGGGACGATGATGAAACGAAGCGCACAAGCGATACAACCAACCTTGAGAAATATTACGATGATGCCGACCATGAGAATCATGAGGATAATACGGATGAAGCGATCGGTGATGGCGCCTATGATGGCAAAGGAGATGGTGTAAATCGAGATGAAGTACAATAAGCTTTAAACCTTAATGAAAGAAAGAGCGCCCCTGCAGTATTGTTGCAGGGGCGCTCTTTCTTTAAGGGTTTCTGTTACTTAATTAAAAACAAATCCACTTGGCGCTATACCAGCTTTAAATGTACCGGCCTGGACGCCGGCGGGGGTAAAAATATAAACGGTTCCATCACCTTTAAAGCCATTTGCATCGCCTCCGTAAAGATTACCTGTTGCCGGATCTACACTAAGTCCATAAAAGCTTTTGTTGATAAACATGCTGTGGCTAAGGCTGTTGGCGGTAGTGCTTTGCTGGTATACCTGGCCATCATAGTTATAGTACAACATGCCGGACGTTTTGTTTATTACCAGTCTATCTGCCATTGCTGTGGTATTGGGGAATGTAAAGGTGTTTACAACAGTGCCTGTGGAGATGTTGATCTTGCTTAAAGCGCCTGCCGTATAAGCTGACTCAGGTAAAGCCCAGTCTTTGTTGCCAGAGCTTAGAACCCAAAGCATGTTGTTTGTATCAAGTACCAGGCTATTAGGCCCAAAGGTAACCGGTATTGTTTTTTCAACAGCATCTGTGGTCGTATTAATAACCGAAATTGTATTTCCTCCCGAGTTGGTTACATAAACTTTGCCGCCGCTAATGAGCAGGTGCTCAGGCTGAACTCCTACTGTAATCGTTTTTAAAACAGTGTTCGTTTTAAGATCAATCACAGATACCCGCCCGTTGTTGTAGCTATAATCAGCGTTAGCAGGTAACCATTCAGTTACATATGCCTTATCATTTACCGCAGCTACATAGCGTGGAGCACTTAAGCCCTCTATAACTCCCCCCGACTTAAAGGTAGATGCGTTCACAACCTCAATCTTATTGCTGTTGTTGGCAACTACATACGCGCGGTTATCATGGATCATCATATCCTGCACCACATCGCCAAGAGGGCGGCCTTCATTTTCTTTGCTGAAAACATCGGTATGCACCTCCTGCGTGGTAGTTTTATAAAATGAAACAGAGCCATTGGGAGTCCCAAAGTTGCCCTCGTTTATTACAAATACGCCATCTTCGGTGTAAGTGCCTGCCGGGGCATCTGTAGCCTCGTCGCAGCTAGTGAGGGCAAGAGAACCTGTTAGTAATACAGCGCATGCAAACAGCCTGTGGAAAAAGTTACTTTTTTTCATGAATTTAAGAGAAGAATTTAACTATGGAATAAGAAAGCGAATGCTAAATGTGTAGCCCCTTGGAGGCATGGCCCGATAAGCCATTGTCTGATACACTGTGTTTGTTACATTATCAGATCTCAAACTAAGGACAAGCCTGTTAGGCCCCACTGAAAGCTCTTTACTTAGCGCCAGGTTCAGGAGCATGAAACTGTTCAGGTAGCCTGATTCAGAATTGCTGGTATACCGGAGCCCGGTAAAGTTCAGGTCGCCTGAAACGGTAAGTTGTTTATACTTTATACTTGCGTTAAGTATAGCTTTATGATGGGGCACATACATGAGTTGCTTTCCTTTATCGCCGGTTCCCTCATAAACCTTCGCCTGTTCCGAAGAGGTATAAGTATAGCCGGCAGCGCCTGATAAAGTAAACTCGCCACGTTTCATTGTAGCTTGCGTACTTAGCTCCATGCCTTTGGATATAACCTGTTGCAGATTAGTTGGTCGCCACTGGCCTCTTGCGTTGGGGCTCCATTGTATCCAGTCATCAATCTGCATGAAATAAGACGTTGCTTCAGTTTCCAGAAGAAAGAAGTTGCCCGGCACCAGCACATGCCGCAAGCCGCTTTCGTAACTCCAGCCCTGTTCGGGTTTTAAGGAGGGGTTGCCGGCACCTTGCCAAAACCGATCATTAAGCGTGGGTACTCTGTAACTGCCGGAGGCGCTGCCTTTCAGGGAGAGTTGGTGAGTATTGTTATTGTAGAACTTCCATTCCACACCCATTGCAGGTGTTGGGTGTGGGTTATAACCTTCAACAAAAGCCTGGCGCAGGTTTAGGCTAAGTTTTAGCTGTTTTACCGGATCAAACCGAAAGAGAGCAAAAGCAGAGGCTCTGTTTTCATCTTTGACACCAGCATAGCCATCATTTTCTGCTATGAAGCGTTGCAGATTAAATCCTCCTCGTAAACTCCACTTATCAGCACGAGTATAAGTTTGCTCTGCCTGTAGCTGATATGTGGCCACATCCGCTTCCGAATTAGTTGAGAGGTCGGTATAGTTTAAGTAGTCGTTAAAGTAAGCGGCTTTTATACTGGTCTGCCCGAAGTGGCTGTCGTGGGTAAGCAATGACATAAGGCGCAGGCTCTTATCCTGTTGTGTAGCATTGTTGTAAACAGAGCCCATAGCAGGCTGTATCTCACGATCAGAAATAGTATACCAGCCGTGTATGGCAACCGTTGTGCGGGAATTAACCAGCCAGCTAATATCCTGGGTAAATCCGTGCTGAACTACAGCAGCGTTGGTCTGTTTTACTTCCGGGGTGCCATACCGGGACAGGTCATTGTATTTGAAATCGTTTTCTGCAGATCTGCCATAAGCGCTGGCACCTATCCGTACTTTATCATTGCTGTAACTCACGTTGCCGCTACCAAAACCACGGTGAAAGCTGCCAGCTTCTAACTGAATATCAGCTGCCAGTCCTCTGTTGTCATTAACCGGAGAAGAGAGCAGAACTGCACCGCCAATGGCCCCGCTACCATAAACAGCGGCCGCTGACCCGTATTGTAAGGCCACACCACCAAAACCGCTCACGGGCAATGTAGAGAAATCAGTTTGCCCTAAAACAGGAGAGGAGATGTGTAACCCATTCCAGAGTACTGCTGTTTGAGAGGCGTTTGTACCCCTGAAAGCGGCTGTGGAGATTCCGCTGATGCCATAGCTCTTAAAGTAAACCGGAGTGCGCGCTTGTAAAGCATCAGCCAGCGAACTGGAAGCATGGTGGCTGAGGTAAGTACTATCCAGATGCGCAACGTGGCTTCCTGCTGAAAATACTTCAGCGGGTTTGCCAAATACTTCTACTATGTGTAACTGGTGTAGGGTAGTATCCTGCTGTTGCGCCATGGCAACAGGTGCCAGCAAGCTACAGCAGGCTATCAGCCATACTTCAGAAAATAAGAATTTTGCCAATGTTCCGTTTGCTTTAGTCCCGAAGCATGCCGGCAAGTAAAAAAGAGGTAACAGCAAACGCAGTTTCAGCGGTGGCCGTGCAGCTTTTTACCCGAAAGCATACGACAAATCAGTGTCGGACTGGCAGGTCTCCTGGCTCTCTTCGGTTAGTCCGCCTTCCCATACTGCGGGTGCAATACAGTGGCCGTTGGTGTTGGGCTAACTTTTTTGTGAAGATGACAGTTGCGGGAACAGCGCAGGATTTACACCTGCTTCCCTTTTAAGGCAATAACCACGGCAGTAGTTACAGCCACCAATCAGGTGCAAAATTAGTGATTAATTCGGAATGCGTAATCAATAATGACTGGAATCTGATAAAGAGCTACTGAATGGGAAACGTAAAACAGGGCGTTCTACGTAAAGAGGGTCGTGTTAAGTATACTTATAAATGTCTGTTAACCTCTGATGACAAAGCTGCCCAAATCGTTTTATACCCGCCCTAATGTAGTTCAAATTGCCCGGGAGTTGCTTGGCAAATACGTCTACACATGTATTGATGGTATGCTGACTGGTGGCATGATCGTGGAAACAGAGGCTTATGCAGGAGAAAATGATCAGGCTTGCCATGCGCATCTTAACCGGCGCACACAGCGAACGGAGATCATGTACCACGAAGGCGGTGTAGCTTATGTGTACCTGGTTTATGGTATTTACCACCTGTTCAACATCATCACAAACATAAAGGACCGGGCAGACGCTGTACTTATCAGGGCCATTGAGCCGGAAGTTGGGATAGAGGAAATGCTGCTACGCAGGGACTTCACTACCATAAAACTAAACCTGAGCGCCGGCCCAGGAGTGCTAAGTATAGCACTTGGTATCAATAAGAAACTTTATGGTGCCGACCTGACAGGAGAGACCATCTGGATTGAAGATAAAAAGATCGTCATACCTCATGAAAATATATCCACGGGGCCTCGAATTGGCATAGACTATGCCGGAGAAGATGCTTTGCTGCCCTGGCGTTTTTGGGTGAAAGGCAACAAATGGGTAAGCAGGAAGAAGTGATGTTACTCTTTAGGCGGGAGTAAGGTTTTGAGGGCTAACGGCATGCGTTTTGCCCATGCTGCTTCAAAGTGTTTTGCCTCCGGATCTTTGATCCAGATGAAATCTTTGCCGGCTTTATAGCCTTTTTCTTTAAGCGCAGCTATCATCTCATCAATGCCTGGTTGCAGGCGCTCTTCCAGTTCAATACCGCCGTTGTCTATATAAAAAAACAGCTTTTTCTTTCTGCCTTGGTAATTCCGTACATCTTTTACATAATCGATGTGTTGTATCTTGAAAGCGGGCGACATACAGATAGCTTTTGAAAAGACCTTGGGATACTCCCAGGCCAGCATAAAAGCCATGATTCCGCCGGCAGATGACCCACCGGTAAAAGTATGTTTCCTGCCTTTTTTGGTGCGGTAAGCCTGATCAATGTAGGGTTTAACTGTATTTACAACAAAATCCATGTAAGCATTTCCCTTTTCACCGGGTGTGTATTCATCACTCCTGTCCGGGGTATTATAAATACCAACAATAATAACAGGAGCAATTGCCCCAGCTTTGATCAAACTATCCGCCGTTTCGTCAATCTGCCAGTCAACTCCAAATGAACTGGTAGCGGGGTCAAAAACATTCTGGCCGTCGTGCATGTAAAGCACAGGGTATTTTTTGGTGCTGGTGGCATATCCCGGGGGTAACCACACGATCAGGTCTCTATCTTTGATGCCCTTTCCTGTAAGGTTTTTGTGCAGTTCGGTGGTGCCAGTTACCCCACCTTTTAGTGTTACCGTTTTTTTGTCCAGCCAATACAGCACTTCATTTGTTATGATAGCTTTTTGAGTGGCGTTAAAACGAAAGTTCTGAAGCGCTTTTGCATCGGCATCAGTGCCTTCCCGGTCCCAGGAGCCAAGGGTATACTTGTACTCTACTGTCTGAGGTTCCTGCAGTTCTATTGTCTTGGACCAGGTATGATTGCCTATATATTCCATCCTGGCGGTAGCCGGATCCCAATTGCCCAGTTGCGGTATACTTCCGGTAATATAAACAGTAGTAGTGTCAGCTAATGCAGGTGATTTCATTAAAAACTGAACCTGGAAGGGCTGTTGAGCAACAGCAATGGAACAGCATGATAATAGAACAGCTAATGATAAGAGAAACAGCTTCATGTTTATGGGGTATAAATACCGTGTGAAGAATGATGATCAGTTGTCAAACTAGCTACTACGTGCATCTTTGAGCAAAGCTCTCATTTACTTGTTGAATTGGATAGCAGCATTAACTGAAATTTAAGCAAAAAGCCTGGCAGGTACAACATCTATGCTGTCCCAGCCAGGCTTTTTGCTTAAGCTTTTCGGCTTATCTTTTCTTCTTTACTTTATCCTGCTCGTTGTCGGTTCTGCCTTGAGGAGTTTGTGAGCGCGACAGAGGAGTACTGGTTACGTCTCTGTCCAGGCTGTTCGAAATATCTTTCTTTTTGCCTTCGCTCTTATCCGTAAGGCTAGAGCCTTTGCTTTTATTTTGGTCTTTCATTGCTTTCATAGGTTACTGTGGGTTATTCTTCAGAAGAGTTATTCTTCTTGCTGTTATCGTTTTTACCTGCACTTTGCCATCCTTTACTTTGAGAAGACTTACCCTGATTACTTGCTTTAGCTGTTGTTTTACTTTCTGCATGTGGGGTTGTAGCATCTTTCAAAGAGGCCTGCGTTGCAAGTATACTTCCTTTTTTACCTGCTTCGTAAGATTTCTGTGGGTTACTGGCAAAGCCATGGAATTCCCAGTTTGTTTTTTCTCCTTTCATGGGTAATTATAGTTTTGGGTAAAACATAGTATAGGCTGCTGCTGCAGCTTAAGTTTCAAGAATTCAGCTATCAGGACTTGCCTTTATCGGTGTTTTTGTGGCTTTGGCTGCCAGCCTTAGCATGTCCTTTTGAATCTCCGTGCCAGCCGCGGCCCTGGCTACTTTGAATATTGGTTGTGCTACCACTACTGCTGATTTTCGGGGAGGATGTGCTGTTTTGAGAAGTGGTTTCCCCTTTAATTCCTTTACTAGGTTTCATGGTGCGGGAGGTGTCATTAACATCAGCAGCCATTCTGCTCTGATTCTTGTCTTTGTTGGTCTTCATAGCAATACATAATTTATGAAACAAAGGCCTGCAAAAGAGCAGGCCTACACGGTATTGTACGAAGTAAAGCTGTGGTAGTTGGCAGTAAACTAGTGAATTATACCTTTGTGCAAATTAGCACAAGGGGTTTTTGGTGCATGTCAGTTGTAAAAAATAAGTACATATCACCACCCTCTTTGATGCCTGTTTTTTTACGAATTTCGGCCACTGATTCAGGAAAATTACGGACTGTAATGTTGGCTTTTTTGAGTGGCAGGTGGCGCATCAGTTCCTTTTTATTGTAGCGGCTAAGGCTAAGGCACCGGAAGCTTCTGCCCGGGAAATCAGCCACAAGTATAGGAGATGTGTAAAGGTGGCTGTTTGGGTGGAGCTTGTTCAAATTGTATTGCTGACCCAGGTACCGATAAGCCCCGGCCTTAAGTATGGCAGCATTTGGCTCATAAATATATTCCTGTGGATCGGTGTAGTGAGGCACAGCCTGCTCTTCCTGGGCACTGGTAAAGGAAATTGCTTGGGGGGCAGCATGTGTGCGCAAGTTAATAGCAGTACGCACTACATTTGCTAGTGGTGTTTTAGAAGGCTTTAATAAGTATAGCACCTCTTTTACCTCATTCTGCACTGCCACGACCCATACCTTACTTACATATCCAAGTTGCTCCAGAGCCAAATCAATATCCAGCATGGGAGAGGTTTTTAAAAGGACTGCCTGTGCTTTTTGTAACAGTAGCGGGAGCAGGTGCAGCACATCCGGCTCACAGTCTTGTAATAAGTGCAGCTTTTCATCGCTGCCGCCGCGCCTGGCAGGGTCCAGGTAAATCACATCAGCCTTACTCGAAAAGCGCTCCAGGAAGGTTTCAGCATTACTGTTTATACTTTCAATGTTATTTGCCTGCAGCAGGTTGAAATTGTAGGCGGCTACCTCCTGCAGTTCTGCATTCTGCTCCAGGTGAATCACCTGCTTAAAGCTTTTTGCAAAGAAAAAACTATCTATTCCCAATCCTCCGGTCAGGTCAACAAGCAACTCCCCACTTAGCAGGGATGCTTTAAAAGAGGCTGTTGCCTCAGATGAACTTTGCTCAACTGAAAGCGACACAGGGAAAATAATTTCAGGATGCTGTGCCCAGGACGGCAGCTTTAGCAACGCTTTTTGCCTTGCCTGTATCTGCTGCACAAGTTCAAGCATTGGCAGATGTGGGTATCGGCTGGCCTGAAGCATCAATGCAGCAGGATCTTGTCGTGAGTGCTCCTGAATAAACTGTATTTCCTCTTTCGTGAATTTCCGCATATCTCTTATACACCCTTATGTCGGGAGTGCCTTTTAAAAGCCCTTAAAGGTAGCTATTTATACTTTTATGCTCAGTGGCTGATAAAGATATCAAAGTGTTTTTTAAACAATGCAATTTGTATATGGTTACTAATCAAGTAATTGTAATTATGTAAAACTTAAATGAATTAGCTATGAAGAATTGGACCAAACTTTTGCTACTGGCAATTATGCCTGCCCTGTTTTTTACAAGCTGCGATGACGACGACGATGATCTGGACCTATTGGAAAACACGGCACAGGTGATGGTAATACACGCATCCCCAGATGCACCTGCCGTAGACTTATATGTTGACAATCAGAAAGTAAATCCCAGCGCCCTGAATTATCCTAACAATACCGGTTATCTGGAGCTTGAAGCTGGCACCCGCAATATAAAAGTAACGCCGGCAGGGGCAGATGTTAGCAGTGCCGTAATAAATGCAGATGTTGATTTGGATGAGGATGTAGCTTACTCTGTGTTTGCTGCAGATGTTGTAAGTAGCATTGAGCCTGTTGTGCTTGTGGATAATTTAGCAGAACCAGCTACAGGTAAAGCACATGTGCGCTTTGTACACCTTTCACCGGATGCGCCGACCGTGGATATTGCAGTGCAAAATGGACCGGTACTTTTTTCTGATATAGAATTTAAAGAGGGCACTGCCTTTATGCCTGTTGATGCAGGAACTTATAATCTGGAAGTTAGGCCGGCGGGTTCCACAAGCGTTGTTTTATCACCTACTGTAAACCTGGTTGAAGGGGGCATCTACACGATCTTTGCGAAAGGATTTGTTACCCCTCCATCCGGCAATAGCAATGCCCTGGGTGCAGAAGTGATCGTAAATAATTAAATTCTAGGTTAGTCAAATTGCTGTGAATGCCTGCTTAAATAGTGGGCATTTACAGTTTATAAACTGGTGTTACACAGCTTGAATGATGCATAATTGTTGAACTTGCGCAACAAATTGTGTATTTTTGTGTTTTCATCAGAAAATACAGACATAATGATCGATACACAGCTTAAGTACAAAGTGCGCGATATCTCACTGGCAGAGTGGGGGCGTAAAGAAATAAGACTTGCAGAGGCAGAAATGCCAGGTTTAATGGCTATCCGTGAGGAGTTTGGCCCGAGCAAGCCATTGGCAGGTGCCCGCATCGCTGGCTGCTTACACATGACAATCCAGACAGCAGTTCTAATTGAAACTCTGGTTGAACTGGGTGCAGAAGTTACCTGGTCGTCATGTAATATATTCTCTACCCAGGATCACGCTGCTGCTGCCATTGCTGCCGCAGGTATTTCTGTGTATGCCTGGAAAGGTATGACAGCAGAGGAGTTTGACTGGTGTATTGAGCAAACGCTTTTCTTCGGGGAAGACCGCAAGCCATTGAACATGATCCTTGATGATGGTGGTGACCTGACAAACATGGTGCTTGATAACTATCCGGAACTTGCTTCTGGTATCAAAGGCCTGTCTGAAGAGACTACAACTGGTGTTCACCGCTTGTACGAGCGTATGAAGAACGGTACGCTTACTATGCCTGCCATCAACGTGAACGACTCCGTTACAAAGTCAAAGTTTGATAACAAGTATGGCTGCAAAGAGTCTTTAGTAGATGCTATCCGTCGTGCAACTGACGTGATGATGGCTGGTAAAGTAGCTGTTGTGGCTGGTTACGGTGACGTTGGAAAAGGTTCTGCTGCTTCGCTTAGAGGTGCAGGTGCCCGCGTAATTGTTACCGAGATAGATCCGATATGCGCACTTCAGGCTGCCATGGACGGCTTCGCTGTAAAGAAAATGGCAGATGCTATTAAAGAAGCTGACATTGTAGTAACAGCAACTGGTAACAAAGATATCATCGGTGAGAGCGAATTCCGCTCTTTAAAAGATAAAGCTATCGTTTGTAATATCGGCCACTTCGATAATGAGATCGATATGGCATGGTTGAACAAGGCTTACGGCAATACAAAAGATGTGATCAAGCCACAGGTTGATCTTTATAACATCGAAGGTAAAGATATTATCGTGTTAGCTGAAGGTCGTTTGGTAAACCTTGGTTGTGCTACAGGCCACCCATCTTTTGTTATGTCAAACTCTTTCTCTAACCAGACATTGGCACAGCTAGAGCTTTGGACCAACGCAGATGCTTACGAAAACAAAGTTTATACTTTGCCAAAGCATTTAGATGAAAAAGTAGCTCGTCTTCACCTTTCAAAAATCGGTGTTGAGCTGGATGAACTTACGCCTGACCAGGCCCGCTACATTGGTGTGGAAGTAGAAGGCCCTTATAAGCCAGAATACTACAGATACTAAACCTTAGGGTCTTATATATAAAAGAAAAAGCCGCTGCAGAATTTTCTGCAGCGGCTTTTTCTTTTTAGGGGTAAGGGTCAAGAGTATCTTATTCAGTCATATAATATTGAATTTTGACATTAGTGCCTTTTTGTAAGATTTACCAATAGGAACATCGCCTTTTGCAAATACCACCGAGTTCTCTTCCAGTGCTTCAATTTTATCCAGATTTGCGATATAGGAACGATGTACGCGCACAAAGTTTTGGGAAGGGAGTTTCTGCTCCATGTCTTTCAGGGTAGAGCTCACCAGATATTTTTGTTCAGCGGTAACAATAAAAGAGTAATTGTCATAAGCCTCTACCCAGATTATCTCGCTGTAGTGCACTTTAATGATACGGTGCTTTACCTTAACAAAAATGTAATCTGTAGAAACATCTGCGTCTTTATTGTTTACATGTGAGCCATTCATCTCCTTATCTTCTTTGCCCACATTATCATGTTTATAAAGAGCTATTTCTATGGCTGAGCGCAAACTTTTTTCATCATAAGGTTTCACCAGAAATCCATCAGGCTCTGTTTTCTTAGCCCTGTCTATGGTAGCGTTGTCAGCGTATGCCGTCAGGTATATAAAAGGAATATCAAATTCCTGTCTTATCTGTGAACCGATATCAACGCCGTCATGATCACCGCTGAGATTAATGTCTAGCAGCACCAGGTCGGGCTGCGTCTCACGGATTCTGCTTATGGTATCTTCGCCAGAATCTATTGCACATGTTGTGTAGCCTAATTCTTCTAGACTAGCTGCAAGATCCTCCGCAATGATGACCTCGTCTTCTGAAATAAGGATTTTGGGTTTTGTCATAGCATTAGGTTCTTACGATAAATTTTAAATTATGATGGTAAAACAAAATGTAATATTGATTTTGTTCCATTATTATTAATGAAGCTAATAGTCCCGTTTAGTTTCCTGCTTAATGATGAAACCAGTTGTAATCCAAAGGATTGCGTTCTTTTATAGTCGAAATTTGCAGGTAGGCCTTTACCGTTATCGCTGACAGTTAATATACAATGGTGGGCCGCTAATTGTTCTAAAACAATACTTAACAGTCCTTTTCCCTTACAATCAGGGAATGCATACTTTAACGAATTGGAAACAAGTTCGTTTACAATTAATCCTAAAGTTATTGCAGTATCTATATCTACTCTTATGGCAGGTACCTGTAACTCAAGTAAAACATCCTCCTGCGTAAACCCATAGGCTTCGTATAAACTCTGGCAAATACTCATAAAATAGTCGTCCAGATCTATCTGGTCCAGGTCCTCGAGGCGATAGAGGCGCTCATGCAGGATAGCCATGGAGCGCACCCTGCTTCTGATGGCACGCATCACATCTACAGCCTGCGGGTCGTTTACGTGGCGTGCCTGCAGGTTTAACATACTGATCACGATCTGGAGGTTGTTCTTAACCCTATGATGTATTTCCTGGAGCAACATCTCTTTTTCCCTGTTCTTCCTTTCCAAAAGTCTGGTCCGGTGGTTAACCCGCATTTCCAGCAGCGTGTTCATCTTTACCAGGCTCCTCTCGCGCAACCTGACAATGCTAAGCACTGAGCCGGCTAATATGAGCAGCAATACCCCGATAAACCATTCGCGCCGCCAGATAGGGGGAACAATAGAGAAGGTATAAAGTAAAGGTTGCGGTGTCCAGTAGCCGTCATTGTTCTGTGCATGGAGCTCAAAGGTGTAGGTGCCGGGATTAAGGTTGGCATAGGTAGCAAACGATTGATCTGTGGCCGGAGACCATTGTTTTTCATAGCCCTTCAGACGGTGTTTATACTTTACTTTGTCTGGCCCTGAGAGGCAGATGGCATGAAAGTCAAAGGTAAGGTGGTTTTGTGTATGCGGCAGCTTCAGGTTAACCGGGAGACCGGAGAGAGTGTCCACGGCAAATCCTAACTTTTCCCAATTGGTAGGCTTCTGATACAACATGATATCAGTCAAGGCTAATTCCGGGTATACCTTATTTCTTCTGTCCAGAGAAGGCAGGTACTTGGTAAGGCCTTTTGTAGTGCCAAACCACACACTGCCATCCGGGGTTTGAGTGATGGCATTATAGCAGATCTCAATTCCTTTAAAACCATTGGAGCCAGCATAGCTTCTGTAATTAAGCCGGCCATTCTGACGTAGTATAGGTAACCGGACCTTTAACACATCGCGGCTGGTGCCTACCCACAGGTTATCGCTGGCATCAACAAAAAGCCCTTTTATACCTTCGTTTGGCAACCCATCGGACGCATTAAACAGCTTGGGCTTTTGCCAGGCTTCATTTAAAACTATAATGCCATAGTTAAAGCCCCCAAAATATAAGACACCTGCTTTGTCCTCTACAATAGAGACAACGTCTTCAAAATGAAACTGGTCCAGCTCCGGCACTTTCGTCAGCTTATTATTCTTTAGCTGGTAAATACCGCTGATGGATCCAAACCAGATGCGGTTTTTACTGTCCTGGAAAACCTGATATATTTTTTCAGAGGGTTGCGCATTATCTGGGGTGTAGTTGGTGAATTTGCCTTTGTTGAAGCAAGTGGCACCATTTGCCGTAGCTATCCAAATATTTCCTTTGGTATCCGATGTGCAATGGAAAGCCTCGTTCGCGGGCAACCCGTCTTTCATCGTATATTGGATGGTAGAATCAGGGGTAATGTGCCAGACACCATTGCTAGTTGATACCCAAACGTTTTTATCCCCATCCAGCATCAGGATGTGGTTTATAGCTGTACCCTCAGGCCATGCTGTTTTACGGTTCCAGTTCAAATGCCCACCACTCATATAAGCGGTGGTGCCTTCGTCGGTACCCAACCAGATAGTGCCTTTAGAATCTTCGGACAAAGCAGTTACTCTGGGCTCTGATATATCGCCTGACTCAAAATAATGAACGAACCAAGGCGACATGTACTGCTGCAGCCCATACCCGTTCATCCCGATCCATACATTGCCTTCATTGTCTGTTGCTAACGTATTAACCCTTCTTGACCGCAAGCCATTCAGGCGCGTGATGTGCGTATACGATTTGCCATCGTACTTTACGATACCATTCTGGCGCAGAGCTATCCAAAGATTGTTATAAGCATCAATCACAAAGCTTGTGACTGCCAGGTTAGACCCGGTTATGGGAAGTGGGAAATACGCAAGGGAGTCCTGCTTTATCTGAGCCACACCAGCATCTGTTCCGATCCAAACAGTTTTGTCGTTGGTCTGGATCAAACTACTTATGCTATTGCTGGGTAGCGCACTGTTCTCTGTTTTGTAGTTTGTAGCGGAGCCGGAATTAGTGATCTTATAGAGCCCATTAGTGGCTGACCCCGTCCAGATAGTACCATTGGGTAGAAGCAGGAGCGAAGTATAAGCTTGTTCGGGCAAGGCATTATACTTTACAAATCCTTCTAAATTGCCATAGAAAAGCCCCTTTTCAGTTGCAAGCCATATTCTCCCCATTTTATCTTCTGCCACAGCAAAAATGGTTTTGATAGGCAATGCCTCTTTTTGATCATATCTAAAAAAGGAGCGGCCCGTGTAGCGCGTAAGACCATGGTCTGTGGAACCAATCCAGATATTATTGCGGCTATCCTGAAAAAGACATGAGACATTGTTGCTGCTAAGGCCTTCTTCTTTAGTGTAGGTAATAAAGTCTTTCCCGTTAAACCGGCTGATGCCCCCCCTGGTTGCCACCCAAAGTTGCCCATCGTGGTCCTGGAGTACATCGTTTACCTGCGATTGAGGTAAACCTTGTTCAAGTGTCCAGTTCCGGAAGTTATATTGTTGTGCAGATGCCGCATTAAACAACAGGAGCAAACAAAATAGTAAAAGGAAGCGCATATATTACATCAAAGCCATTACAGTTTTGTCTCCGGCTTACAAATTCATTTGTAATCAAGGAGATAAGGGTAAATAATGCTTACGGTGTATACGCTAAAAAGTACGTAGTTAATTAGTTGCGCTTATGTGGCAGAAGCCATAAAATAACGAGTAAAAGCAATTGCTACTGATGTCAATACTATAGACGCTTGCTAAAAAGGGACTTTATACTTCTGGTTATTTTATATAAGCCACTTCTTTGGCAGGGAAAATCCTGTCCAGGAGGCTGGCCAGGCGTAATTTGGTGTTCTTTTCTCTTTTTCGGATAGGAATGCCTGAAAAGCCAAATTCTTTCATCCTGGCAATATCCTGCTCAATGCTGCCGCCTTTTAAATAAGAACCCAGGAAAAATTGTGTGATGCCGACATTCCACTCTTCCTTGTTGCTCCAGTAATGGCCGATCCATTTATCTGCAGCCTGTAAGCCATACGTCTCCGCAAGGGCCACTGAGAGGGCAAACTGTTCAATTAAACGCCTTGTAACGTTTTCGCGGCACATGTCGTCGCAAATAGAAAGGGCCAGTTGCACAGCTTGCAGGTTGTTTTTCTGCGGAATAGCAACCACACCTGCATTCCACATAGTATGAGATTCAGTGATAGTTACTCCTCCAAAGCTTTTATCTCTAACCTGCTCCCACATCAACTTCTCTGTTTTACTTTTTAACTGTGAAAGTTTTCCCTCCTCCTCGTGCATCAGTGCACTTTCCTGAAGTGCTGCTTTAAGTCCTTTAATATCGTTGTATAAGAATGTATCCGAATCAAGGTAGATCAGGGAATTGCTATTACTGCTTAAAATAAAATGTTCCAAGGCCTTTATCTTGATTCGCCAGAAGAAGTCATGTTCTCCTTTCCAGCTTTTTAGCATTGCCTCAGTAACATGAATGATGTTGATCTTATGGCTAAGGCGCTCATAAAAGCTTGGTTGATCAGTATATACATTAATTGAATCCACTTCCTCCTGTTGCACAAGGAAAGACAACATGCAGAAATTAGCCTGGTAGTGATTTTTGATATTAGGGCCAAACGTCAGAAAAAGTAAATCCATTTTTGTGTAAGATTAAAGTAAAAGAGGTGCTTAAGTACAAGGGGCAGTGCTTAAAAATCAGCCCACATTTTAATGCCATGCAATTGAAGCTCAGCAGCTAGTGAATCAAAACCTTCTGTTGCTTCTGTAGGGGGCTGTTTTGATGCACTCAGTAAAGCAAAGTCGTTTTTCCAAAATGCTATAAAGGAGCTTAAAGAAGTAGGGGCACCACTTGATTTATATATAAATGTGCCTCTCTTTGCCTGCCGCTTTACTTGCTTTAAAAAGTCAGTAGTGAGTACAGCGTTATTGGCAACTACAACAACATATTCGCCCACAGAGATTTCAACCGCCTCCCGAAGTATAGCATGGAAGTTGAAAGTACCTGACGAATTTACATATCGGACAGGCATAAAAGTATGCTGAACCTGTACTAACCCTGAGGTGCTAACTTCAGGATCTGTGTGCATTGTGATCAGCTCAACAGGCGCTTCCTGCTGCAAGCATAGCTTTTGCCTGGTTGTTTCCCATACTTCCCTGTTCTGAGGTTGCAGGATGATCAAACTTATTTGAAGCGTTTGGTTTGCCTCGTACAGCTTCATGTACTTATAGAATGCACCAGCGGCATTGGTAAAAGAAATAGTGAAGCCTTCATAGCCATACAAAAAGCCCCGCTGTAGCACGTAGTTCTTAAAAAAAGAAAATACCCACTTGTAGTAACTTTTAAATGGCGAGGATTTCTTTAAAAACCTGTTTTCAGACGCAAAAAGGGAGGTGTAGGAATTTGATTTCGAGATAAGCTGCGCGATGGAATCATAGGAGTAATGGTGTAGCGTGCCTGCTATCTGCTGCACCTCCAGGCCCTCCGTCCGGACGTACTCATGCACCTGCAGGTTTGCAAAGCTTGTGGAACATTTATTATACAAGCGCAGCACCACGTCGTTGTCCCAGCCGCAGGCTCTAATATGCTTATTACGATAGTAGTTATGTCTCTTAAAGCTATAAACAGTTGTATCTGACAATTCCAGGTTTAAAAGTTCTGCCTTCAAATCATCAGCCAATACCTCGTCACTATCTATAGAAAGTATCCAATTATTAGCTGCAGATTGCGCCGCGAAATTTTTAAGGGGACCAAACCCTATGAAGGGTGTTTCAATAACTTTTACATTCTGAAATTGCTTTGCAATAGCAATGGTATTGTCTGTAGACCCATTATCCAGTACAATTACTTCATCAAAATCCTGAAGGGCGCTAAGGCAGGTGCTTAACAGTTTCTGGCTGTTTTTTGTTAGTACAGTTACTGAAATTAAATTGCCCATAAGCAGTTTGCCGCAGGTTTGTTAAGTGAGTTGATACTACAAAATTAAGGAGAAGCAGCTGAAGTACTGCGAAAAAAAAAGATGAACCACACTAAATTCTCTAAATGACGTATTAAGCAACAGAATAATTACTCTATTATCAGCCTGTGAGGTTATAACTGTTGCAACCTTGAAGCGGCAAGCAAGGTATGTAATTAAAATTTCTATATTTGCGTATAATACGCGATGGAGGACTTCACAAAAGTACAAAATCCAAGTAGATGAGCGAGCAAACAGGTAAACAGCTAAGTAAAGAGGAAAAAGACGCAAGGTTTGAGGCTGAACTTTTGCCTGTGCTGGACCCTCTGTACAATTTTGCCTACCGACTCACCCTAGACGAAGACGACGCCAATGACCTGGTGCAGGAGACGTATCTGAAAGCCTATCGTTTTTTTGACTACTTCGAGCAAGGAACTAATGCAAAAGCATGGCTGTTCCGAATCCTGAAGAACTCATTTATAAACGAGTTTCGGAAAAAGAGCAAACAACCTGCTAAGGTAGACTACAGCGAAGTTGAGGGATATTATAATTCCGAAGATGTAGAGGGTGAGAGTGGTGTGGCATCAACAACCGACATGCGCACAGAAAGTGTGCAGGATCTGATCGGGGATGAAGTAGCCAGTGCCTTGAATGCTTTGCCAGTCGACTTCAGGACAGTAATCATACTTTGTGATTTAGAAGGGTTTACCTACGAAGAAATGGCCAAAATACTGGACATCCCGATAGGTACCGTTCGATCCAGGTTGCACCGCGCCCGAAACTCTTTAAAGGAGAAGTTGGAAAAGTATGCTAAAAGCATGGGTTATAACAGTTAGTTAGAGATTTTAAGAGTTTGAGTAAAGATGGAATCGAAATTTACAGAAGTGTACCAAAAAACATCGGAGGAAGGTCACGACACAGATTGTGGTAAGGTATCCGATATGCTAGACCTCGTTATTGACGGGGAAGCAACCACTGAAGAAGAGAAATTTTTTAACGCTCACATTGAGGATTGTGTGAGTTGTTTCGAAAACCATCAGAAGCAAAAGCTGCTCAAAGGGATTATTAGCGGCCATCTAAAGCGCGTGATTGTGCCAGAAAGCCTGGCATTTTCTATCAAAGCGAAGATTCAAGAAACTTTATAACCCCTAATGCAAGGCAAGATCATCATCTTTTCGGCTCCATCCGGTGCCGGCAAAACTACCATTGTAAAGCATCTGCTCAGTATCAATCCTAATCTGAGCTTCTCTATTTCGGCTTGCACACGCGATAAGCGCGGCCGCACCGAAGAAAACGGTAAAGACTATTACTTTATTACCCCCGAAGATTTTAAAAAGAAAATCGCGAACGATGAGTTTGTTGAATGGGAAGAAGTATATGAGGGTGCCTTTTACGGAACCCTTAAGTCAGAAATTGAGCGTATCTGGAAAAGTGGCAAGCATGTTATTCTTGATGTAGATGTAAAGGGAGGTTTAAGTATAAAGCACTTTTACAAAGATCGCGCCCTGGCAGTTTTTGTGAAACCACCTTCCGTGGAGGAGCTTGCCAAGCGTCTGACTGCCCGTAACACTGATTCTGATTCAAGTATTTCGAGTCGTGTTTTTAAAGCAAAATTTGAATTAGGGTTTGAGGACCAGTTTGACAAGGTGATTGTCAATGATAATCTTGAAAAGGCCTTTGGAGAGGCTGAGAAACTGGTGAATGAATTCCTGAACGCAGAGCCGGCTATCGTATGAAAGTAGGCCTGCTGTTTGGCTCCTTCAATCCAATCCACATCGGGCACCTTATACTAGCCAATTTTATGGCAACCAACACCGATCTGGATACAGTGTGGCTGGTGGTTTCGCCTCAGAATCCGTTTAAGCCCAGTAATACGCTGCTGCACGAGTTCGACAGGCTGCACATGGTGTCGTTGGCGATTGCCGATAATCCAAACCTTGGGGTGTCGAACATAGAGTTCAGCATGCCTAAACCGAGCTATACGATTGATACCTTAACTTACCTACAGGAAAAGTATCCGAGCTATGAGTTTGTGCTGATCATGGGTGAGGATAATCTCCCGCTGTTCCCGAAGTGGAAGAATTCTGAAAGTATACTGCAGTACCATAAGGTTTATGTATATCCACGCTCCGGTTCCGTAAGTACTGAGATTCCGGATATGCCAAGCGTATCCTTTGTAAAAGCTCCCATACTTGATATATCAGCTACCTTTATCCGAAAGTGTATTCAGGAAGAGAAAAGTATAAAGTACCTGGTGCCTGACGAAGTGGCGGAATATATTAAAGTACACAAGCTGTATCAATAGCTTTAACATATTCCATTTCCCGACTACATGTTACGAGTAAGTGGAAAAGCAAAAGCCCCGCGAGTTATCTCGCGGGGCTTTTGCTTTAATTTTGAGTATCTTGATACGTTCTAAGGGAATCGTATTTAGATTGTCATGATCTCTGCTTCTTTCTTTGAAAGCAGTTCATCTATTTTTACGATATAAGCATCAGTAAGCTTCTGTACTTTAGCTTCCGCATCACGTACGGCGTCCTCTGACGTGCCTTCTTTCTGAAGTTTTCTCAAGCTGTCATTCACATCCTTACGAATGTTACGGATGCTGATCTTGCCATTCTCTGTCTCGTTTTTTACCTGCTTAACAAGATCACGGCGGCGCTCCTCTGTTAATGCCGGAATATTAAGGCGGATAGCATCCGCTTCTTGCTGAGGGTTAAGATTCAGGTCGCTGTTTTTGATCGATTTGTTGATCTCTCCGAGCATATTCTTCTCCCAAGGCTTGATCAGAAGTGTGCGTGCATCAGGAACAGCGATGTTAGCCACCTGTGAAATAGGAGTAGGTGAGCCATAATAATCAACGCGCAGGTCTTCTACCATAGCCGGAGATGCCTTGCCAGCACGAATTTTAGAAAGTTCAGAGCCGGTGTGTTGCACCGCTTTTTCCATAGACTCCTCAGCCTCGCTGAGGTAAAACTGAATTTCTTCCGTCATATCAATTGTAGCTTAAAAAAGTTCTGTTGAAACTATACGTATTGTTGCGCTGCAAAAATACTAATTTTTGTCAGTTTTGTTTAGAGCTCCTGATTCCAGCAGCTAATCAACCGGGTCAGTCAGCTCATTCATTGTTACCAGCGTACCGATTTCTTCACCCTGAACCAGACGCTTCAGGTTGCCGGGCGTGTTCATGTCGAACACAATAATTGGTAGGCCATTTTCTTTACAAAGCGTAAAAGCGGTCATGTCCATAACATTCAGCCCCTTTTCAAAAACGTCTTTAAAAGAGATATTTCTATAGAAGATAGCGTCCGGATCTTTTTCAGGGTCTGCAGAATAAATGCCATCTACCCGGGTTCCTTTTAATACTACATCTGCTTCGATCTCAATTGCCCGTAACGATGCAGCGGAGTCAGTGGTGAAGTATGGGTTGCCAGTACCGGCTCCGAAAATCACTACACGGCCTTTCTCCAGGTGGCGCACGGCACGACGACGGATATACGGCTCACATACCTGCTGTATGTTTAACCCTGAAAGCAAGCGTGTGTAAACACCTATTTTTTCAAGGGCACTTTGTAAAGCCATGCTATTGATTACGGTGGCAAGCATGCCCATGTAATCGCCCTGCACACGGTCTAAACCAACCTGCTCGGCCTGGACACCTCTGAAAATATTGCCGCCTCCGATTACTACAGCTACCTCAACGCCCATTCCGGATACTTCCTTGATTTCCTTAGCATACTGTATGAGTCTGTTTGAATCAATACCGTACTGCTGTTCTCCCATCAGCGCCTCACCGCTAAGCTTCAGTAATATTCTCTTATACTTCACGATCTATACTTTAATTGTTTGAGTTTAATCTATAGTTTCTGAGGGCAGACACGTGCTGCCCGTATGGCAACACAAAAAAGTTAAAATAGAATCAAAACCTGATTCTTTTCTACGTTTTGGCGGGCCTGTACTTTTATCTCCTTTACAGTGCCATCTCCGGGAGATTTTAGAATGTTCTCCATTTTCATGGCTTCCAGGATAAGGATCGGGTCACCTTTCTTTACTTCCTGGCCTGGCTGCACCTTTATTTCCAGTACAAGGCCCGGCATAGGAGCCTTCACATCATTTACCTTATTTGTATTAACGTCACTCATTCCCAGTTTGTCAAGCAGAAGGTCAAATCGATCCTTCACGTTTACTGTTTGTTTGATGCCGTTGATCTTAAAAGTAAAAGTTTTGGCTTGATAATCTGTCTCAACCAGTTCTGCGGTGTAAGACTTGTTATCCTTTATGATGTGGAAAGCGTTAGTGCTGATGGGCTGTATGTCCCAGCTAAAAGGTGTTCCGTTTAAAAGTATGGTTTCTTTTTGAATATCAACCTGCCATGTTTTGTCGTTAGCGGTTTTTATCTGGAGCATCTTGTATATGTAGTTTAGAGCTTAAAGGTAATTGATTTCTCACAGTATTTTTAGAACTTGACCTCAAAATTAAAACATTCCATCATGAATCATAGGTTTTTGAGTGTAGTCGGCTTGGTGGCAACATTGTCGTTTATGACTGGCTGTAGCGCAAATAAAGCAGCAGCAGATAAGAACACAGCAAGCGTAGCACTAAGTAAACCATCAGAACAGGCATCCGCTGACACAGTTCCTGTTTGGGCTCCCAAAAAACACGGCTTTAATCCGTCCCATACTTTAGAACACGATCTGATACACACAAAGTTACGTGTAAGCTTTGATTGGGAAAAGCAATATCTGAACGGCTTGGCGGAACTTACGCTAAAGCCGTACTTCTACCCGCAGAATACCCTTACGTTAGATGCAAAGGGAATGGACATCCATAGCGTAAGTCTCATGAAAGGATATGACGCTACTCCGTTGCAGTTTAAGTACGATGGGCAAAAGCTGATCATCGACCTGGACAAGACTTATACGCGCAGCGAAGAGTACACAGTTGAAATAGATTACACTGCCAAACCAAACGAACTTGCCGCTGGCGGTAGCGATGCAATTACGCAGGATAAAGGTTTATATTTTATTAATCCGCTGGGCCAAGAGGCAGGAAAACCACAACAGATCTGGACTCAGGGGGAAACGCAGGCAAACTCTGCCTGGTTCCCTACTATTGATGCGCCCAATGAGCGCATGACGCAGGATATTTACATTACTGTTGATCCGAAATTTACGACTTTATCAAATGGGGTTTTTATGTACTCGCGCCGGAACGCAGATGGTACTAAAACAGATTACTGGAAACAAGAATTGCCCCATGCTCCTTACCTCACAATGCTGGCTATTGGAGACTTTGCTGTAGTTAAGGATAAGTGGCGGGATAAGGAAGTAAGTTATTACGTGGAGCCTGCTTATAAAAGTACCGCAAAGAAAGTTTTCGGGAATACGCCGGACATGATGGAATTCTTCTCCAAAAAGCTTGGTGTAGTGTATCCTTGGCCAAAATATGCACAGGTAGTTGTGCGAGATTTTGTATCGGGGGCTATGGAGAATACATCTGCGTCAACATTTATGGAAGATTTGCAGATGAATGAGCGGGAACTGCTGGATAAGAATTGGGATGGTATCATTGCACATGAACTTTTTCACCAATGGTTTGGAGACTATGTAACGACAGAGTCGTGGGCAAATCTTCCGCTTAATGAGTCGTTTGCAAACTATGCAGAATATTTGTGGGCAGAGCATAAGTATGGAGAAGATGAGGCTGCTTATCTGCAACTAGATGAACTGAACCAATACCTGGAAGAGGCTGAGACGAAGCGGGAGCCATTGATCCGCTATTACTATGGTGACAAAGAAGACATGTTTGACAGCCACTCCTACGCTAAAGGAGGCCGTGTATTGCATATGTTGCGCAACTTAGTAGGCGATGAGGCATGGTGGGCATCGTTAAACCGCTACCTGACGCAAAATAAGTTCTCTGCGGTAGAAGTTGCAGAGCTGCGAATGGCTTTTGAAGATGTAACCGGAATGGATCTGATGTGGTTCTTTGATCAGTGGTTTATGAAGCCAGGGCATCCGGAGCTTAAAGTAGAACACAGCTACCAGAACGGGCAACTGAGCCTACATGTTATGCAGCAGCAGGATACAGCTTACATGCCTGTGTACCTTCTGCCTTTGGAGGTTGCAGTATGGGTAAATGGTAAAAAAACATTGCATCCAATCGTTGTTGATAAAGCAGACCAAACGTTTACAATTCCGGCAGCAGCACAGCCGCAGCTAGTAATTTTAGATCCGGCGCACCAGCTTCTGGGTACCATAGCACAGGAGAAGTCTAAGCAGGAACTGGTATACGAGTTTTACAATGCCAAGCACCTGGCTGCTAAACTGGAAGCTATAGAAAAGCTAAAGGAAATAAATCTGGCTGATAAAGAAGTTATCAAGCTTCTGACTGATGCACTGCAGGATAAGTACTGGGTAGTAAGGAGTGCTGCCATCAATGCCCTTAGTGGTTTAGAGGCTGAAAATGCTGCAGGTATAGTAGGAGAGGTACAGCGACTGGCGCGGCAGGATAAAAAAGGGGCTGTGCGGGCTGATGCTATCCTGGCACTGGCAAACTGGGGCGGAAGCAAGTATAAGGACTTGTTCGAGCAGGCCATGCAGGATAGTTCCTACCAGGTTGCCGCTGCTGGTATACTTGGGTATGCTGGAACAGGTGCACCAGACACCATGACTAAGATAGCACGCTTTGATAATGAGAAAAGTGCAGATGTTGTGATCGCTTTATCCACGTTGTACGCGCTGCAAGGTGGGGCTGAGAAATATGATTGGTTTATGAAGCAGGCGAAGAGTGCAAAGGGTGGAGCTTTATATTATTTGCTACAGAGTTTCGGTGCTTACCTGGCAACAAATCCAGATGCGAACACACCGGAAGTGATAGCGATGTTAAAGGATATTGCCCAAAATCACAACATTTACTATGTAAGGGGGGCAGCGTACCAGGCATTAATGGTTATGTCAGAAAAACCTGAAGTGAAGCAGATTTTGAGGGAAATCAAAGAGAATGAATCAGATACGCGTTTGCTGGAGATGTATAACTGAGCATGAAAATGTGCAGCAGTAGAAAAAAAAGAACTTTTTTTGCAAGAATATTTGACAGGAAAGAAAAAGCGGTTAATTTTGCATCTCCTTAGAACGAAGAACACGTCAGAAGTGCTTCTTTCAAAGGGAAAAGTTCTGCTGATTTAATTTGAAATTAGCGTATGGGGAGATTCCAGAGCGGCCAAATGGGACGGACTGTAACTCCGTTGTCTTACGACTTCGCAGGTTCGAATCCTGCTCTCCCCACAGAAAACTTTGAATAATTGAGTGGCTTAATTTTGATTGGTTTTTTACTCATTCAAAATTAAGCTATTCAAAATTTTAAAAGCGGGAGTAGCTCAGTTGGTAGAGCGATAGCCTTCCAAGCTATAGGCCGCGAGTTCGACCCTCGTCTCCCGCTCATTTTTTAAGAAGAGATTAATTTTAACTTACGGGTTTAATTTGGGAGGGATTTCATCTTGATGGATTTCCTTTTTATTGTAAGTTAAGATTTAGGCGCTTCGGGAAGTTTTAAGCCGACGTAGCTCAGGGGTAGAGTACTTCCTTGGTAAGGAAGGGGTCGTGGGTTCAATTCCCATCGTTGGCTCTAAGTCCGTTACGTGTAATTAAAAGCGCGACAGAAACTTAAACGTTTTAACCTTAATTTAATATCATACAATGGCTAAAGAAACATTTGACCGTTCCAAACCGCACGTAAATATCGGTACTATCGGTCACGTTGACCACGGCAAAACTACATTGACTGCAGCTATAACTACTGTATTGGCTAGCAAAGGTCTTGCTTCACTTCGTGACTTCTCTTCAATTGATAACGCTCCTGAAGAAAAAGAAAGAGGTATTACTATCAATACATCACACGTTGAGTACGCTACAGAAAACCGTCACTATGCACACGTTGACTGCCCAGGTCACGCTGACTACGTGAAGAACATGGTTACTGGTGCTGCTCAGATGGACGGTGCCATTCTTGTGGTTGCTGCGACTGATGGTCCAATGCCACAAACTCGTGAGCACATCCTTCTTGCTCGTCAGGTAGGTGTTCCTCAGCTTGTAGTATTCATGAACAAAGTGGATATGGTGGATGACCCAGAGCTTCTTGAGCTTGTTGAAATGGAAATCCGTGAGCTACTTTCTTTCTACGATTTCGATGGCGATAACATTCCTGTAATTCAGGGTTCTGCACTTGGTGGCCTTAACGGTGATGCTAAGTGGGTGAAGACTATCGAAGATCTAATGGATGCTGTTGACAACTGGATTCCAATTCCAGCTCGTCTGACTGACCTTCCATTCTTGATGCCGGTTGAAGACGTGTTCTCAATTACAGGTCGTGGTACTGTTGCTACAGGTCGTATTGAGCGTGGTGTAATCAACTCTGGTGAGCAGGTTGACATCTTAGGTATGGGTGCTGAGAACTTGAAGTCTACAGTTACTGGTGTTGAGATGTTCCGTAAGATTCTTGACAGAGGTGAAGCTGGTGACAACGTAGGTCTATTACTACGTGGTATTGAGAAAACTGATATCCGTCGTGGTATGGTTATCTGTAAGCCAGGTTCAGTTAAGCCTCACACACACTTCAAAGCTGAGGTTTATGTTCTTTCTAAAGAAGAAGGTGGACGTCACACTCCATTCTTCAACAAGTACCGTCCACAGTTCTACTTCAGAACGACAGACGTTACTGGCGAGATCATCCTTCCAGAAGGTGTAGAAATGGTTATGCCTGGTGATAACATCACTATCGAGGTGAAACTGATCAACGCTGTTGCAATGGAGAAAGGTCTACGTTTCGCTATCCGTGAGGGTGGTAGAACAGTAGGTGCCGGTCAGGTAACTGAAATCCTTGACTAATTACTATGTTACAAACCCGTTCTTGAGAAGTTTTTTAAGAACGGGTTTGTTTTCATAAAAGATTTATATAAATTTGCACTCCATTTGATAAAAATGGCGTGCATTTTTTTACGGGTGTAGCTCAATTGGTAGAGTAGTGGTCTCCAAAACCATTGGCTGGGAGTTCGAGTCTCTCCACCCGTGCAATTAAAACTATCTGGATAGCGAAGAAATGAGCAAGGTTAGAAACTACGTAAGTGAAACAGTTGAGGAAATGAGAGACAAAGTCTCCTGGCCCTCTTATTCTGAATTACAGAATAGCTCTGTATTGGTACTAATTGGTTCTCTGATTTTTGCTATAGTAGTTGGTGCTATGGATTTGGTTTTCGATTCTGGCCTGACGTGGTTCTACAACCAGTTTTAAAAAGGACGCTATGGCTGATTTAAAATGGTATGTGGTTCGCGCGGTAAGCGGACAGGAGAAAAAAGCGAAAGCTTATCTCGAAAATGAAATTGTAAGGCAAAACCTTGAAGAGTATGTCCCGCAAGTGCTTATACCAGCTGAAAAGGTATACGAGATGCGCGGAGGCAAAAAGAGGATCAGAGAACGTAACTTCTTCCCAGGGTATGTGTTAGTGCATGCTGATCTTTCACATGGAGAGGCTGAGCACATCATTATAAGCACTCCTGGTGTTATTGGCTTTTTAGGTGCTAACGATAGTGCCGCTAACAAGAAGCCTGTTCCCCTTCGTCAGTCAGAGATTAACAGGATCTTAGGAACTGTTGATGAGGCTGAAGAGCAGGCGGAGGTACTGGATACGCCATTCATCGTTGGTGAAACAGTGAAAGTAATGGATGGTCCTTTCAGCGGATTCTCTGGAACAGTAGAGGAAGTATTTGAAGAGCGTAAGAAACTGAACGTAATGGTGAAAATCTTCGGAAGAAACACACCAGTTGAGTTGAATTACATGCAAGTGGAAAAAGAATCGTAGTAAATACAAATAATGGCAAAGGAAATAAAAGGTTATCTGAAACTTCAGATAAAGGGAGGTGCCGCGAATCCATCGCCACCGGTTGGACCTGCACTTGGTTCTAAAGGTCTTAACATCATGGAGTTCTGTAAGCAGTTTAATGCAAGAACTCAGGATAAGCCTGGACAGGTGTTACCAGTATTGATTACAATATATGCAGACAAGTCCTTCGACTTCGTGGTGAAAACTCCACCTGCTCCAGTATTGTTAATGGATGCTGCTAAAATTAAGGGTGGTTCTAAAGAGCCAAACCGTAACAAAGTAGGTTCAGTTACATGGGATCAGGTAAGAGAGATTGCTGAGACTAAGATGCCGGATTTAAATGCGTTCCAGATAGAAGCAGCTATGAAAATGGTAGCTGGTACTGCTAGAAGCATGGGTATCACAGTGTCGGGTAATGCTCCGTGGAACGAATAATTAGAGTTAAAGGATAATGGCGAAGATTTCAAAAAATAGAAAAGCAGCTTTGGAAAAAGCTGACTTGACAAAAGAATATTCTTTAACAGATGCCGCTTCAGTAGTAAAGGATATTACCTTCACTAAGTTTGATGCCTCTGTTGATATCGATGTTCGTCTTGGTGTTGACCCTCGTAAGGCAGACCAGATGGTACGTGGTATCGTTACACTACCTCACGGTACTGGTAAAGATGTTAAAGTGCTGGCACTTGTTACTCCTGACAAAGAGCAGGAAGCAAAAGATGCTGGTGCTGACTTTGTAGGTCTAGATGATTATATTCAGAAAATCGAAAAAGGATGGACTGATGTTGATGTGATCATTACAATGCCTGCAGTTATGGCTAAAGTAGGTCGTTTAGGTAGAATATTAGGTCCTCGTAACCTGATGCCTAACCCTAAGTCAGGAACAGTTACGCAAGACGTAGCGAAAGCAGTGAAAGAAGTTAAAGCTGGTAAGATCGACTTTAAAGTTGATAAGTTTGGAATCATCCACACCAGCGTAGGTAAGGTTTCCTTCACTACAGAGCAGCTTGCTGCTAACGCAGCTGAGGTGATTCAGACACTAAACCGTTTGAAGCCTTCTTCTGCTAAGGGTACATACATAAAGAGCATAACATTGTCTAGCACAATGAGCCCGGCCGTAATCGTTGACAAGAATTCAGCTATCTAAGAAAATGACCAGGGAAGAAAAAGAAATAATTGTACAGGACCTGAGCGAGAAGTTAGCCAACACGAACTACTTCTATATCACTGATGCGTCTAAAATGACGGTAGCAGGTGTGAACGCATTCAGGAGAATGGCATTCGATAGAGGTATCGAGTACAAGGTTTACAAGAACTCATTAATCAAGAAAGCCCTAAACAACTTAGAGGCTGACACAACTGAGCTTGAAGAGGTTTTGAAAGGCGCTTCCGGTATCCTGTTCTCTACTGAGTCAGGCAATGCCCCTGCAAAACTAATCCAGGACTACAGAAAGAAGGGAAATACGCTTCCACTTCTTAAGGGTGCCTTCATTGATAGCGGTTTATACATTGGCGAGGAGCAGCTTAAGGCGCTTTCTGAGATCAAGTCTAAAAATGAGCTTATCGGTGATGTTATTGGTTTACTACAGTCTCCAGCTAAGAACGTTATTTCAGCGCTTCAAAGCAGTGGCGGTAAGTTAGCCGGTATCCTGAAAACATTATCAGAAAAAGAATAAATTCTAAAAACGTAATCAATAAGTAACTTTTAATTTCAATAAAAATGGCAGATTTGAAAGCATTCGCTGAGCAGTTAGTAAACTTAACTGTAAAAGAGGTTAACGAACTAGCTACTATTCTTAAGGATGAGTATGGCATCGAGCCTGCTGCTGCTGCTCCAGTTATGATGGCTGGTGGTGCTGCTGAAGGTGGTGCTGCTGCAGAAGAGAAAACGTCTTTCGACGTAATCCTTAAGTCAGCCGGTGCTCAGAAACTAGCAGTAGTTAAGCTTGTAAAAGAGCTTACTGGTCTTGGTCTGAAAGAGGCTAAAGAACTAGTTGATGGCGCTCCAAAAGCTCTAAAAGAAGGTGTTGCTAAAGACGAAGCAGATTCACTGAAGAAATCTTTGGAAGAAGCTGGTGCTGAAGTGGAGGTTAAATAATCTCACTTCATCAACATACCGACAACAGGTAGACCTGGCATATTAGTCAGGTCTTTTCCTGTTTGTATATGGATTCATTTTTGAATCCTTTTTTGCCCACAGCTGTTTTGGACTCTGTGTGCCCTTAAGTGATTGTAAACGTAAAACTTCAAGGCTTTGGCTAAGAATAAAACGACAGATCGAATCAATTTTGCCTCTATTAAACCTGTAATAGATTATCCTGACTTCTTAGATGTTCAGGTACAGTCATTTCAGGACTTCTTTCAGTTGGAGACTCCAGCTGAAAATAGAGCTCAGGAAGGCTTGTTTAAGGTATTTGCCGAGAACTTTCCTATCTCCGATTCACGCGAGAACTTTGTACTGGAGTTTATCGATTATCATATAGATCCTCCAAAATATTCTGTTGATGAAAGCATCGACAGGGGTCTAACATATTCAGTTCCGTTGAAAGCGAAACTTCGTCTTATCTGTAATGATGAGGATAACGAAGATTTCGAAACAATTGAGCAGGAAGTTTTCTTAGGGAATATTCCTTATATGACTGAGAAAGGCTCATTTGTTATTAATGGAGCCGAACGTGTAATTGTATCTCAGTTACACAGATCACCAGGTGTGTTCTTTGCTCAGAGCAAGCATACCAACGGTACAAAGTTATACTCTGCCCGAATCATTCCTTTCAAAGGATCTTGGGTTGAGTTTGCGACAGACGTGAATAACGTGATGTACGCGTACATTGACCGTAAAAAGAAATTCCCGGTTACTACATTGTTACGTGCCATCGGTTATGGAACTGACAAGGATATCCTGGATCTGTTTGGCTTATCAGAGGAGGTTCCTGCGAATAAGACGAACTTAAAGAATTCTGTAGGAAGAAAGCTTGCTGCACGTGTTCTTAGAACATGGACAGAAGACTTCGTAGATGAAGATACTGGTGAAGTTGTTTCTATAGATAGAAATGAAGTGATCCTGGAGCGTGACTCTGAAGTTACTCCTGAAGATGTGGATGTAATTTTAGATTCAGGTGTGCAGTCAATCATTCTTCACCGTGAGAATGTAAACATTGCTGATTACGCTATCATCTATAATACACTTCAGAAGGATAACTCTAACTCTGAGCAGGAAGCAGTAGAGCAGATCTACCGTCAGCTTAGAAACACAGAGGCACCAGATGTTGAAACAGCTCGCGATATCATCCAGAAGTTGTTCTTCTCTGATAAGCGTTATGACCTGGGTGAAGTTGGCCGATATAGAATAAACAAGAAGCTAGGTCTTGATACAAACTGGGATGCTAAGGTTCTGACGAATGAGGATATCGTACTGATCGTGAAATACCTGATCGGTCTGATAAACTCTAAAGCTGTAGTGGATGATATTGACCACTTAAGTAACCGTCGTGTAAGAACAGTAGGTGAGCAGTTGTATGCACAGTTCGGCGTAGGTCTGGCTCGTATGGCCAGAACTATTAAGGAGCGTATGAACGTGCGTGACAATGAAGACTTCAAGCCTGTTGACCTTATTAATGCGCGTACACTGTCTTCTGTGATCAACTCGTTCTTCGGAACAAATCAGCTGTCTCAGTTCATGGACCAGACGAACCCACTTGCAGAAGTGACGCATAAGCGTCGTGTATCTGCTCTTGGACCAGGTGGTCTGTCAAGAGAGCGTGCCGGTTTCGAGGTACGTGACGTTCACTATACTCACTACGGACGACTTTGTACGATTGAAACTCCGGAAGGACCAAACATTGGTTTGATATCCTCTCTTTGCGTGCATGCAAGAGTAAACCACATGGGCTTTATCGAAACTCCTTACCGCAAGGTAATTGAAGGTAAAGTACAGGTGGATGGTACTGTAGAGTATCTGACAGCAGAGGAAGAAGATACACACCACATCGCTCAGGCAAATGCCCTGATTGATGATAAAGGTAACTTCCTTAATGAAAGAGTAAAAGGTAGATTCGAGGGTGACTTCCCTGTAGAAGAGCCAAATATCTATACATACATGGACATTGCGCCAAACCAGATTGTATCTGTGGCGGCGTCCATGATTCCATTCCTGGAGCATGATGATGCAAACCGTGCCCTGATGGGTTCAAACATGCAGCGTCAGGCAGTACCACTTCTGAAGCCACAGGCTCCGATTGTAGGTACAGGTCTGGAAAGAAGAGCAGCAATTGACTCAAGAGCACTTGTAATCGCCGAAGGTGATGGAGTGATCGATTTTGTTGATGCTACTAAGATCGTTGTGAAGTATGATCTGTCAGATGATGAGAAACTAGTTTCGTTTGATGCGGAATTTGTGACTTATAACCTGATCAAATTCAGAAGAACTAACCAGGATACATGTATTAACCTGACTCCACTTGTGAGAACAGGGCAGCGTGTAACGAAAGGCGAGCCACTTTGTGAAGGTTATGCTACTAACAATGGTGAGCTTGCATTGGGTAGAAACCTGCAGGTAGCTTTCATGCCATGGCAAGGATACAACTTTGAGGATGCGATCGTAATCTCAGAGAAGGTTGTTCGCGATGATGTGTTTACTTCAATCCACATTGAAGAGTTTGAATTAGAAGTTCGTGAAACGAAAAGAGGTGAGGAAGAATTAACTTCTGAAATTCCAAACGTAAGCGAAGAAGCTGTTCGAAACCTTGATGAGAATGGTATCATCCGTTTAGGAGCAGAAGTAAAAGAAGGAGATATTCTGATTGGTAAGATCACACCGAAGGGTGAAACAGATCCAACACCAGAAGAGAAACTTCTTCGTGCCATCTTTGGTGATAAAGCAGGTGATGTGAAGGATGCTTCGCTTAAGGCGCCTCCTTCATTGAATGGTGTTGTAATTGACACTAAGTTGTTCTCAAGACCTAAGAAAGACAAAAACCTTCGTGCTAAGTCTAAGAAAGAGGTAGAAGAGCTAAAAGTAAAGTATGGCAAAGAGCTGACTGCTATCAAAAATGTGATGGTAGATAAGCTGGTTGCATTACTTGAAGGCAAAACTTCACAGGGTATTAAGCATAAGTTTGGAGACGATATACTTTCTAAGGGAGTTAAATTCACTAGAAAGAACATCATTGAAGCTCTTTTCCCTGAGAAGAACCCATATAAAGACGAGAGCAACTACGCTGTGCCTGAAGAGGTGAACATGTTCAAAGATCTTATTCTGGAGAACTGGACAAGCGATGACAAAGCGAACAAGATGCTGGTTGAGCTTGTTAAGAACTACAATAAGCGTAGAAACATCGTTTCAGCACACTTTAAGCGTGAGCGATTCACGTTAGAAGTTGGAGACGAATTACCGGCTGGTATCGTGCAGCTTGCTAAAGTTTACATTGCTAAAAAGCGTAAGCTTAAAGTAGGTGACAAGATGGCTGGTCGACACGGTAACAAAGGTGTTGTAGCAAGAATCGTTCGTGAGGAAGACATGCCGTTCTTAGAAGACGGAACTCCAATGGATATCGTATTGAACCCACTTGGTGTACCTTCCCGAATGAACATCGGACAGATATATGAAACAGTGTTAGGATGGGCCGGCCTTAAATTAGGCAAAACCTATGCAACACCTATCTTCGACGGAGCTACTGAAGAGCAGGTGTCAGCTGAGCTGGCAGAAGCTGGTCTTCCAATATTCGGTCGTTCCTATCTGTTTGATGGACTAAGCGGAGATCGTTTCGATCAACCAGTTACAGTAGGTGTAATATACATGCTGAAACTTGGTCACTTGGTTGACGATAAGATGCACGCCCGTTCAATCGGACCATACTCATTGATCACGCAGCAGCCACTAGGTGGTAAAGCTCAGTTTGGTGGTCAGCGTTTCGGTGAAATGGAGGTGTGGGCGCTTGAGGCATTTGGTGCGTCAAACGTGTTGCAGGAAATACTTACAGTAAAATCAGACGACGTTATTGGCCGTGCGAAAGCGTACGAGGCAATCGTTAAAGGTGATGTACTTCCAAAGCCAAATATTCCTGAATCATTCAATGTATTGATTCACGAATTAAGAGGCCTTGCGCTTGAAATCACATTAGAATAGTAAAGTTTAACGCTAAGCGCTAAGGCATTCGCCGAAGCGCTTAGCGCACTTTATAAGACAAAGCTGTAAGGCATATTCATTGTATTGACATTATTATAATAATATGGCATTTGCAAAAAATAAAAAGCTAACTCAGGACTTCTCTAAAGTAACGATAAGCTTAGCTTCTCCAGAATCGATTTTGGAGCGTTCTAACGGAGAGGTAACAAAGCCTGAGACAATCAACTATAGAACCTATAAGCCTGAAATGGGTGGATTATTCTGCGAAAGAATATTCGGACCTGTAAAGGACTGGGAATGCCACTGCGGGAAGTACAAGAGAATCAGATATAAAGGTATCATCTGCGACCGTTGCGGTGTAGAAGTTACTGAGAAGAAAGTGCGCCGTGAGCGTATGGGTCACATCGAACTTGTTGTTCCTGTGGCACATATCTGGTATTTTAAATCCCTGCCAAATAAAATCGGGTATCTGTTAGGCTTACCAACAAAGAAGCTTGACCAGATTATCTATTATGAAAGATATGTAGTTATTCAGCCAGGTATACTTGCAGAAGACAGTGTGAACACACTGGACTTTCTGACAGAGGATGAGTACCTGGATATGATTGACAAGCTTCCGCGCGAAAACCAAATGTTGGATAATACTGATCCAAATAAGTTTATCGCGAAAATGGGTGCTGAAGCATTACAAATGCTGTTGGAGCGTACAAACCTGGATGATCTTTCTTACGAGCTTCGTCATGCAGCAGCGCACGAAACATCTCAGCAGCGTAAAGCGGAGGCGTTAAAGCGTCTTCGTGTTGTAGAGGCTTTCCGTGATGCTACAACAAGAATTGAAAACAGACCAGAG
Source organism: Pontibacter sp. MBLB2868 (assembly GCF_051904785.1). Lineage (NCBI taxonomy): Bacteria > Pseudomonadati > Bacteroidota > Cytophagia > Cytophagales > Hymenobacteraceae > Pontibacter > Pontibacter sp. MBLB2868. Next base: position 4,547,508 of record NZ_CP196710.1, read on the forward strand.
TGGATGATCATCCGCATGGTGCCTGTAATACCACCTGAACTACGCCCACTTGTTCCTTTGGATGGTGGTCGTTTCGCTACATCTGACTTAAATGACCTTTACAGACGCGTAATTATTCGTAACAACCGTCTGAAGCGTCTTATTGAGATCAAGGCTCCAGAAGTAATCCTGCGTAATGAGAAGCGTATGCTTCAGGAAGCAGTAGACTCTCTGTTTGACAACTCACGTAAAGTGAATGCTGTTCGGGCAGAAGGAAACCGCGCTTTGAAGTCTCTTTCTGACATGCTAAAAGGTAAGCAAGGACGTTTCCGTCAGAACTTATTAGGTAAGCGTGTAGACTACTCTGGCCGTTCGGTAATTGTGGTTGGACCTGAACTGAAGCTGCATGAGTGCGGTCTGCCAAAGAATATGGCAGCTGAACTTTTCAAGCCTTTCATCATCCGTAAGCTGATCGAAAGAGGTATTGTAAAGACTGTAAAATCAGCCAAGAAGATAGTAGACCGTAAGGACCCGGTTGTTTGGGATATCCTGGAGAACGTGCTGAAAGGCCATCCAGTGCTCCTAAACCGTGCCCCTACACTACACAGATTAGGTATCCAGGCATTCCAGCCAAAGCTAATTGAAGGAAAGGCGATACAGTTACACCCACTTGTGTGTACTGCATTCAACGCTGACTTTGACGGTGACCAGATGGCTGTGCACGTTCCGTTAGGACCTGCTGCTGTACTGGAAGCCTCTATGCTGATGCTTGCTTCGCACAATATCCTAAATCCTGCCAATGGTGCACCAATCGCTGTACCTTCTCAGGACATGGTACTTGGTTTATACTATGTATCAAAAGGAAAGCGTAGCACTGAAAATGAGAAAATTGCCGGTGAAGGAATGAGATTCTACTCTGCAGAAGAAGTAATCATTGCTATCAACGAAGGGCGACTTTCAAAGCAGGCTTATATTAAAGTAAGAACTAAAGTAAAGAATGAGCAAGGCGAACTTGTTACGAAACTGATAGAAACGGTTGCAGGCCGTGTAATATTCAACCAGTTTGTTCCGGAGGAAGTAGGTTTTGTTGATGAATTACTAACAAAGAAAAAACTTCAGCAGATCATTTCAAGAGTGTTCAAGGAGACAGGTATGGCTCGTACTGCACACTTCCTTGATGATATAAAAACACTAGGATTCCAGTCAGCTTACAAAGGTGGCCTGTCAATGGGTCTAGGTGATATAAATATCCCTGCTGAGAAAGATATACTTGTTGAGCAGGCCAAGAAAGAAGTTGATGCTGTATGGCAGAACTACTCTATGGGTCTGATCACTGATAACGAGCGTTACAACCAGGTAATTGACATCTGGACACGTATCAACAACCAGATTACTGAAACGTTGATGCGTCGTCTGGAGAATGATGACCAGGGCTTTAACTCCATCTTTATGATGATGCACTCAGGAGCCCGTGGTTCAAGGGAGCAGATTCGTCAGTTAGGTGGTATGAGAGGTCTGATGGCGAAGCCTCAGAAGTCACTTCAAGGATCAGTAGGTGAAATTATCGAAAACCCTATTCTTTCTAACTTTAAGGAAGGTCTGGATGTAATCGAGTACTTCATCTCTACACACGGTGCTCGTAAAGGTCTTGCCGATACGGCTCTTAAAACTGCCGATGCGGGTTACCTGACTCGTCGTCTAGTTGACGTGTCACAGGATGTGATTGTGAACGAAGAAGACTGCGGTACTTTACGTGGTCTGGAAGTAAGCGCTCTTAAAGATAACGAGGACATCGTTGAATCTTTGTCTGAAAGAATCTTAGGTCGTGTAACTGTACATGATGTTTATGATCCTATCTCAAATGAACTGATTGTAGAATCTGGTGATGAGATAACAGAAGAAGTAGCACGCGCTATAGAAAATACTTCAATCGAAACAGTGGAAATACGTTCAGTATTGACATGTGAATCGAAGCGAGGAATCTGTGCAAAATGCTATGGCCGTAACCTGGCAACAGGATTCATGGTGCAGAAAGGTGAAGCCGTAGGTGTAATTGCAGCACAGTCAATTGGTGAGCCAGGTACTCAGTTAACATTACGTACATTCCACGTGGGTGGTACAGCGTCTAACATCGCGGTAGATGCAACAATCGTTGCTAAGTTTGGCGGTAAAATCGAACTTGAAGATGTACGTACAATTGATACCGTAAACAACGAAGGCGATACCGTAAAAGTAGTAATGGGTCGTTCAGGTGAAGTGAAGATTATTGATCAGGCTTCAGGTAAGCTATTGATCAGTAACCACGTACCATACGGATCATTTATAACTGTAAGTGACGGACAAACTGTTGAGAAAGGTGAGAAGCTATGTAGCTGGGATCCATATAATGCAGTTATATTGTCAGAGTTTGACGGTGAGACCAGCTATGAGTCGATCATTGAAGGTGTAACTTACCGTGAGGAGTCGGATGAGCAGACAGGTTACCGTGAAAAAGTAATTGTCGATACAAAAGACAAAACGCAAAACCCTGCTATCATTGTAAATCCAAAGAATGGTGAACCGAAGGGCTACAATATACCGGTAGGTGCTCACTTAACTGTTGAGAACGGGGAGAAAATCAAAGCGGGTCAGATTCTTGCTAAGATCCCACGTGCAATTGGTAAGACACGAGACATTACAGGTGGTCTTCCGCGAGTTACCGAATTATTCGAGGCTCGTAACCCATCTAACCCGGCAGTAGTGTCTGAGATTGATGGTGTAGTTACTTACGGAAGTGTGAAGCGTGGTAACCGTGAAATCTTCATAGAATCAAAAGATGGTGTGAAGAAGAAATACATGGTGCCTCTGTCCAAGCACATACTTGTTCAGGATAATGACTTTGTTCGTGCTGGTATGCCATTATCAGATGGAGCAATCACACCTACAGACATTTTGAATATTCAGGGGCCTGGAGCTGTACAAGAGTATCTTGTAAATGAGATTCAGGAAGTATACCGACTGCAGGGTGTGAAGATCAACGACAAGCACATTGAAGTTGTTGTACGTCAGATGATGCAGAAAGTAGTAGTGGTAGATGCAGGTGATACAAGCTTCCTGGAGCATCAGGTAGTTGATAAGATCAACTTCATGGAAGAGAATGACAGAATCATCGACATGAAAGTTGTCGAGGAATCTGGCGACTCTACAAGCTTGAAACCAGGACAGATTGTTACAGCAAGAAGACTTCGTGATGAAAATTCAAGTCTGAAGCGCCGCGACATGAAATTGGTGACTGTGCGCGATGCACAACCATCAGTATCAAGACCAACGCTACAAGGTATTACTCAAGCATCTCTTGGTACGCAAAGCTTTATCTCTGCGGCGTCCTTCCAGGAAACTACCAAAGTGCTAAGTGAAGCAGCTATCAAAGGTAAAGCAGATGAGTTGCTTGGACTGAAAGAAAACGTGATTGTAGGACACTTAATTCCAGCCGGTACAGGTCTGAGAGAGTATCAGAAAATGATCGTTGGAAATCAGGAAGAGTACGATTCATTGGTTGAATCTAAAAAAGCAACTTCTAAATCCAAGCAACAAGAATTACAAAACAGATAAGGTATGGCGGAGGATCTGCAAAAGCAAAATCAAATAAACATTGAGCTGTCTGAAGAAATTGCTGAAGGAGAGTATGCGAATTTAGCGATGATCGCACATTCAAGTAGTGAGTTTGTGATTGACTTTATAAGATTGATGCCAGGAGTGCCTAAAGCAAAAGTGAAATCAAGAATTGTTATTACCCCAGAGCATGCTAAAAGACTTTTGGCTGCTCTGGCGGATAATATCAATAAATTTGAGGCAAGTTTTGGAGAAATAAAGCAGTCCCAGGATGCCCCATCTTTCCCGATGAACTTCGGAGGAACGGTGGGAGAGGCCTAAGGTGCTAATAATTAATGAATTAAAATTTTGAATTTGCAAAGCTTATTTCATACCTTTGCAGACCAAATTTTAGAGTGGAAAAATCTATAATTAACAGATTGTAAATGCCTACTATACAGCAATTAGTAAGAAAAGGAAGAGAGAAGTTAACTTCAAAGTCAAAGTCTCCTGCCTTAGATTCATGCCCACAGCGACGTGGTGTTTGTACTAGAGTATATACAACTACGCCAAAGAAGCCGAATTCGGCTATGCGTAAAGTGGCTAGGGTAAGACTCACAAACGGAAAAGAAGTAAACGCCTATATTCCAGGTGAAGGACACAACCTACAGGAGCACTCAATTGTGCTTATCAGAGGTGGTAGAGTAAAAGACCTTCCAGGAGTACGTTACCACATAGTACGTGGTGCCCTGGATACTGCAGGTGTAAGCGGACGTCTGCAAAGCCGTTCGAAGTATGGTGCTAAGAGACCAAAACCAGGTCAGGCTCCAGCTGCTGCAGGTAAAGGTGGTAAGAAAAAGTAATTCATAGAGTTATAATACAATGAGAAAAGCAAAGCCTAAAAGTAGAATTCTCCTTCCAGATCCAAAATACAAAGAAACGTTAGTAACACGTTTTGTGAACTACATGATGGTAGATGGCAAAAAAAGTGTTGCCTACGGAATCTTTTATGATGCTGTAGATCTAGTAGAGCAAAAAACAAAAGAAAACGGACTTGAAACCTGGAAGAAGGCATTGAATAACATCATGCCAAGCGTAGAGGTGAAAAGCCGTAGAGTAGGAGGAGCTACATTCCAAGTGCCGACTGAGGTTCGTCCAGACCGCAGAGTATCTCTAGGTATTAAGTGGATGATTTCTTACTCTCGCAAGAGAGGTGAGAAGACAATGAAAGACAGATTAGCTGGTGAGATAATCGCGGCTGCTAAAGGTGAAGGTGCTGCCGTTAAGAAAAAAGACGACACGCACAGAATGGCCGAAGCAAACAAAGCATTCTCACACTTTAGATTCTAGTAATGGCAAGAGACTTAAAATACACAAGAAATATTGGTATTGCTGCGCATATTGATGCGGGTAAGACCACTACGACTGAACGTATTCTTTATTATGCTGGTGTAAGCCACAAAATTGGTGAAGTTCATGATGGTGCTGCCACAATGGACTGGATGGAGCAGGAGCAGGAGCGTGGTATCACTATTACTTCAGCTGCTACAACTGTTACTTGGCCATACAGAGGCGACGATTACCATATTAACATTATTGATACTCCAGGTCACGTTGACTTTACAGTAGAAGTAAACAGATCACTTCGTGTATTGGATGGACTAGTATTCCTATTCAGTGCAGTAGACGGAGTGGAGCCTCAATCTGAAACAAACTGGCGCTTAGCAGATAACTACAAAGTTGCCCGTATCGGTTTCGTTAACAAAATGGATAGATCCGGTGCCGATTTCCTTGCTGTTTGTAAGCAAGTGAAAGAGATGCTGGGAAGCAACGCTGTAGCACTTCAGTTACCTATTGGTGCTGAAGATAACTTCAGAGGTGTTGTTGACCTTGTAAACTTCCGAGGCATTGAGTGGAATGACGAAGATAAAGGTATGACCTTTACTGAAGTTCCAATTCCTGCTGATATGCTGGAAGAAGCGGAAGAGTACAGAGAGAAGCTTTTAGAAGCAGTAGCTGAATACGATGAGTCATTAATGGAGAAATACTTCGAAGATCCATCTTCAATTACTGAAGATGAAATCATCGCAGCTCTTCGTGCAGCAACTATTGACATGGCCATCGTTCCGATGTTGTGTGGTTCTTCATTCAAGAACAAAGGTGTACAAACAATGCTTGATTATGTGATGGCTCTTTGCCCGTCACCTATGGATAAGGAAAGCATCAAAGGTACAAACCCAGACACAGGTGAGGAAATATCTCGTAAGCCAAGCGAAAGCGAGCCGTTTGCTGGTTTGGCTTTCAAAATTGCTACAGACCCTTATGTTGGTCGCCTTTGCTTCGTAAGAGCATATTCAGGTGTATTGGAGTCAGGTTCTTATGTGTTTAACACACGTTCAAACAACAAAGAGCGTATCTCTCGTATTTTCCAGATGCATGCTAACAAGCAGAACCAAATCGAAAGATTAGGTGCTGGTGACATCGGAGCGGTAGTTGGTTTCAAGGATATCAAAACAGGAGACACACTTTGTGATCAAAGTGCGAAGATCGTTTTAGAATCAATGGACTTCCCTGAGCCGGTAATTGGTTATGCAATTGAGCCTAAATCTCAGGCTGACTCAGATAAGATGGGTATGGCAATCGCTAAACTTATCGAAGAAGATCCAACCCTACAAGTTAACACTGACGAAGAAACTGGTCAGACAATTCTTCGTGGTATGGGTGAACTTCACCTGGAGATCATTATTGATCGTATGAAGCGTGAGTTCAAAGTTGAACTGAATCAGGGTGCACCTCAGGTAGCTTACAAAGAAACAATCACAAAATCTGTTGAGCATAGAGAAGTGTTCAAGAAGCAGTCTGGTGGTCGTGGTAAGTTTGCCGACATCGTATTTGAGATGGGCCCACGTGAGGATGGAAAACAAGGACTTGAATTCGTGAATGGTATTGTTGGTGGTGTTATTCCAAAAGAATTTATCCCAGCTGTACAGAAAGGTTTCGAGGAAGCGATGAAAAACGGTATTCTTGCCGGTTTCCCAATAGACTCCATGAAAGTGCGTTTATTCCATGGTTCATTCCACGATGTAGACTCTGACTCACTTTCTTTTGAATTGGCTGCTCGTCAAGGTTTCAAAGAAGCAGGTAAGCAGTGTGCTCCTAAGCTACTTGAGCCAATCATGGCAGTTGACGTTGTTACTCCGGATGAGTATACAGGACCTGTGACAGGTGACTTGAACAGAAGAAGAGGTATCATGAAAGGTATGGATACGAAAGGAACTGCGACAGTAGTGAAAGCTGACGTTCCACTATCTGAACTGTTTGGTTATGTAACCGATCTTCGTACCATTACTTCTGGTAGAGCAACTGCCTCTTTGACTTTCTCTCATTATGAGCAAGTACCACAAAACCTGGCAGACGGCATCATTGCTAAAGTAAAAGGAACAGCAGCTAAATAATCTAGTAAAGAAATGAATCAGAAAATAAGAATAAAGCTTAAGTCTTACGATCACAACTTGGTTGACAAATCATCTGAGAAAATTGTGAAAGCTGTTAAAGCAACAGGTGCAATCGTAAGCGGACCAATTCCTCTTCCAACAGAGAAGGATAAATTCACAGTTCTTCGTTCACCACACGTAAACAAGAAATCACGTGAGCAGTTCCAGCTTTGTACATACAAGAGACTAGTAGATATTTATTCAACTAGTTCAAAAACAGTAGATGCCCTAATGAAGCTTGAGCTTCCGAGTGGCGTTGATGTTGAGATCAAAGTTTGATAAACAGCCTTTAAAATAAAAAAGGAGAGCCCATAAAGCTCTCCTTTTTTATTTTAAAGGCTGATAATAAATAATTTAGAAAAGGTTTGTTATAGCAAGAGAAAAATTGTTAACTTTGCACTCCCTTAGCAAAACTGAGGGGCAATATAATATTGTATCCATCTTTTTAAAATCAAGTTGAATGCCTGGAATTATCGGTAAAAAAATCGGAATGACAAGCCTCTTCACTGCAGATGGTAAATACACACCAGTTACGCTTATTCAAGCAGGTCCGTGTGTAGTTACTCAAGTGAAGACAGTCGAGACTGATGGCTATGAAGCTGTACAGCTTGGCTATGGCGAGAAGAAGCTTAAAAGAGTAACTAAGGCGGAAGCAGGTCACTACAAAAAAGCTAATACTGCTCCTAAGAAGAGAGTTGCTGAGTTTGACGTTGAAGGTTCGTCCTTTAACCTTGGAGACACAGTAGATGTGAATCTTTTCTTAGAAGGAGAGTTTGTTGATGTAGTTGGTACATCAAAAGGTAAAGGTTTTCAGGGTGTTGTAAAGCGTCACAACTTTGCAGGTGTTGGTGGCCAAACGCACGGTCAGCATAACCGCGCAAGACACCCAGGTTCAATCGGTGCATGTTCTTGGCCATCAAGAGTATTCAAAGGAATGCGTATGGCTGGTAGAATGGGCGGCAACAGAGTTAAGATCCAAAACTTAACAGTTGTTCGTGTTATCGCAGATAAAAACCTGTTAGTAGTTAGTGGCTCAGTACCAGGTGCCAAAAATTCTTACGTGTTAATTGAGAAGTAAAATGGAGCTTTCTGTATTAAATATTAAAGGTGAAGATACGGGCAGAAAGGTGACGCTTTCTGATGCGATCTTTGGTGTTGAGCCAAATGAGCACGCAATGTATCTTGACGTTAAGCAGTACCTGGCGAATCAGAGACAGGGTACACACAAGTCAAAGGAGCGTGCTGAAGTAGCTGGCTCAACAAAGAAAATTAAGAAGCAAAAAGGTACAGGTGGAGCCCGTGCAGGTAGCTTAAAGTCTCCTGTGTTCATCGGTGGTGGTCGTGTATTCGGTCCTAAGCCAAGAAACTACAGCTTCAAGTTAAATAAGAAACTAAAGGAGGTAGCTCGTTTATCAGCTCTGTCTCTTTTGGCACGTGATAATAAAGTAGCCTTAGTTGAGTCATTTACTTTTGATGCTCCTAAGACAAAAGAATTTATCTCGATATTAAGTAACCTGAATTCAACTGGTAAAACTTTGTTAGTTGTTCCAGCTGTTGATAAGAATGTTGTGCTTTCAGGCAGAAACCTTAAAAAGGTTAAAGTTTCTACTGCAAGTGACGTGAACACTTATGATCTGCTGAACACTGAGAAGCTTCTTTTAGTTGAAGATTCAGTTAAAGTATTAGAAAACCTCTTTAGCGCACAATAATGAACGTTCTGAAAAGACCACTAATCACAGAGAAGTACGCTGCCATGAACGAGGTTGGTAAATATGCTTTTGAGGTTGATAAAAAAGCCAATAAAGTTGAGATCAAGAAGGCAGTAGAAAAGATGTATGGAGTTACTGTTGAAAAAGTAGCTACCATGAGATCACTTGGTAAAGTGAAGACTAAATATACAAAGTCTGGAGCTGTAAGTGGCCGTACGTCTTTGATAAAGAAAGCAATCATCACCGTGAAGGATGGTGAAGTAATAGACTTTTACAGCGGCATATAATTAAGTAGAAATGGCTTTAAAAAAGTTAAGACCAACAACACCAGGTCAAAGATTTAGAGTAGCTCCTGCTTTTGATGAAATAACATCATCTACTCCGGAAAAATCTTTGTTGGCACCAATCACAAAATCTGGTGGACGCAATAACTCAGGTAAAATGACAATGCGCTACATGGGTGGCGGTCATAAAAGAAAATACCGAGTTATAGATTTCAAGCGTAACAAGCATGGTATACCAGCAACTGTTAAATCGATAGAATACGATCCAAACAGAACTGCACGTATCGCATTGCTTTACTACGCAGATGGAGAGAAGAGTTATATCATTGCTCCAGCAGGACTACAAGTAGGTACAGAGATCACCTCTGGCCCTGGAATAGCACCGGAAGTTGGCAACAGCTTACCTTTATCTGATATTCCTCTAGGTACAATCATTCACAACATTGAGCTTCAGCCAGGAAATGGTGGAACACTTGCACGTAGTGCAGGTTCTTATGCTCAGCTTGTTGCACGTGAAGGTAGATACGCAACTATCAAATTGCCTTCAGGTGAATTAAGAATGGTACTAGTTAACTGCTTTGCTACAGTAGGAACAGTTTCTAATTCTGACCATATGAACGTTAAGCTTGGAAAAGCAGGACGTAACAGATGGTTAGGTAGACGTCCTCGTGTACGTGGTGTTGCGATGAACCCAGTCGATCACCCTATGGGTGGTGGTGAAGGTAAATCTTCAGGTGGTCACCCACGCTCACGTAAAGGCTTAATTGCAAAAGGTTATAAGACCAGAAACAAGAATAAGTATTCTGAAAAGCTTATAGTTAACAGAGGAAAGAAAAAATAAATGGCTAGATCATTAAAAAAAGGGCCTTATATTGACTATAGGCTCCAGAATAAAGTCGATGTAATGAACGAGTCTGGTAAGAAAACAGTTATCAAGACTTGGTCACGCAGATCCATGATTTCTCCGGAATTCGTAGGTCATACATTCGCAGTTCACAATGGTAATAAGTTCATTCCGGTTTATGTTACTGAAAACATGGTAGGTCATAAACTAGGTGAATTTGCTCCAACAAGGAACTTTAGAGGTCACATCGCTAAAAAAGATAAAGGTAAGCGTTAATCATGGAAGCAGTAGCAAGATTAAATAATGTGCCTACTTCTCCTCGTAAAATGAGATTAGTAGCTGGCTTGATCCGCGGTAAAAGCGTTTCAAGAGCCCTAGGTTTACTTAAGTTTGAACCTAATGCTGGTGCAGCAAGAATTGAGAAGCTCCTTTTATCTGCGTTGTCTAACTGGCAGCAGAATAACGAAGATGCTCGAGTTGAGGATGCGAATCTATTCATCAAAGAGATCTTTGTAAATGAAGGAAAAATGCTTAAGCGTCTTCGTCCGGCTCCTCAGGGCCGCGGATACCGCATCAGGAAAAGATCAAACCATGTTACTCTAGTAATAGATAGCATGACTGAAGAGCAACTAGAGCAGCAATCAAAGAAATCTAAAAAAGCCAACAAGTAAGAAATGGGACAGAAAGTAAATCCAATTGGTTTTCGCCTCGGTATCGTTAAAGGTTGGGATTCTAACTGGTATGGCGGCAAAGATTTTGCTGAGAAGCTGATCGAGGATGAGAAAATCAGAAAATATATTTTAGCGCGTATTCCTAAAGGCGGAATTTCTAAAATAATAATCGAGAGAACGCTAAAGCGCATCACTATCACAGTTAACACTGCCCGTCCGGGTGTTGTTATTGGTAAAGGTGGTCAGGAAGTAGATAAGATCAAGGAGGAGTTAAAGAAGCTTACAAACAAAGATGTTCAGATTAACATTTTTGAAATTAAGCGTCCAGAACTTGATGCAAAACTTGTAGGCGAGTCTATCGCTCAGCAGCTACAAGCTCGTATCTCTTTCCGCCGTGCCATGAAGCAAGCAATTGCTTCTGCTTTAAGAGTAGGAGCAGAAGGTATCAAAGTTCAGGTTTCAGGCCGTCTAGGTGGTGCTGAAATGGCAAGAACTGAGCATTACAAAGAGGGTAGAACTCCTCTTCATACATTACGTGCTGATATCGACTATGCACTTTCTGAAGCACAAACTGTGTATGGTAAACTAGGTATCAAAGTATGGATCTTTAAAGGCGAAGTTTATGGCAAAAAAGATCTTACTCCTAATGCTGGATTAGAAAGCAAAGGACCTGGTTCATCTTCTGGTGATAGACGTGGTGGACGCAAGAAAGCTGAGGGAGCACCTAAGCGTAAGCGTCGTCAATAAGTGTTCGATAACATTATTAAGTATTAGAAAATGTTACAGCCTAAAAGGACAAAATATAGAAAAATGCAAAAAGGCCGCGTGAAAGGTCTGGCTCATAGAGGCAGTACTATTTCATTTGGTTCATTTGCGATCAAATCGCTTGAAGCATCTTGGATCACAAGCCGCCAGATTGAGGCCGCTCGTATCGCGATGACAAGAGCAATGAAACGTGAGGGTCAGGTTTGGATCCGTATCTTCCCAGATAAACCTATTACCAAAAAGCCAGCAGAAGTGCGTATGGGTAAAGGTAAAGGTTCCCCAGAGTATTGGGTAGCAGTTGTTAAGCCAGGTACAATCATGTTTGAATCTGATGGTGTACCTATGGAGGTAGCAAAAGAGTCATTGAGACTAGCTGCTCAGAAGCTTCCAGTTAAAACAAAATTTGTAGTACGTAGAGATTACGTTGAGAAATAGTATATGAAAAATTCAGAGATAACAGCTTTATCTTTAGAGGAATTAAAAGAGAAGCTTAACACTGAGCGCTCCAACATGCAGAACATTCGTTTTGCACATGCTATATCTCCGTTGGAGAACCCGATGAAGATACGTGAGACTAAGCGCACCATCGCTCGTCTTAATACAGAGATCCGTCGTCGTGAAATTGAAGCTAACTCTTAATACTTATTAGATCATGAACGAGAGAAATCTTAGAAAAGAAAGAAGTGGTAAGGTTGTTAGCAACAAGATGGACAAATCTATCACTGTATTAGTGGAGAGCAGAATGAAACACCCAATGTATGGTAAGTTTCTAAGCAAGTCCACTAAATTTATGGCACACGACGAGAAAAATGAGTGTAACATAGGCGACTATGTTAAGATCCAGGAAACTCGTCCGTTGAGCAAAAATAAAAACTGGCGTTTAGTAGAAATCATAGAAAGGGCGAAGTAAAATGATACAGCAGGAATCAAGACTTACTGTTGCGGATAACAGTGGTGCCAAAGAGGTACTATGTATCCGTGTGTTAGGAGGTACTGGTAAGAAGTACGCCTCTATCGGTGATAGAATAGTTGTAACTGTTAAATCAGCTCTTTCTTCTGGTAATGTTAAAAAAGGTACTGTTTCTAAAGCAGTAATAGTAAGAACTAAGAAAGAGGTAAGAAGAAAAGACGGATCATACATCAGATTTGATGATAATGCCGCTGTTCTTCTGAACGCAAACAACGAACCGCGTGGTACTCGTATTTTCGGTCCGGTTGCACGTGAACTTCGTGAAAAGCAATTCATGAAAATTGTTTCGTTAGCACCTGAAGTTCTATAAACCCTAATTCAGATTAAGATGAATAAGAAAAAACTTCATGTAAAAACTGGCGATACAGTTAAAGTTATAGCCGGTGACGAGCGCGGTAAAACTGGCCGTGTGATCGCTGTTAATCTAGACAAGCAGAGAGTAACAATCGAAGGATTAAATATGGTAACTAAGCATTCTAAGCCTAGTGCTGCCAATCCTCAGGGAGGAATCTCTAAAGTTGAAGCTCCAATGCACGCTAGTAATGTTGCCTTAGCAAACGCAAAAGGTGAAACATTCAAAGCTGGAAGCAGAAAGAACAGCGAAGGAAAAACAGAGCGTTACTCTAAAAAAACAGGAGAAGTAATCTAACATGGCTACTACAAGATTAAAAGAGAAATATCAGAATGAGGTAGTGCCTGCCCTGAAAGAGAAGTTCCAATATAAGAACGTGATGCAGGTGCCTAAACTCACCAAAATCTCTATCAATAAGGGTATTGGTGCTGCTGTAGCTGATAAAAAACTAGTTGATATCGGTGTTGATGAATTGTCAACCATCACTGGTCAAAAAGCTGTTGCAACAATCGCGAAGAAGTCTGTATCAAACTTCAAGCTTCGTGAAGGTATGCCAATCGGTGCAAAAGTTACTTTAAGAGGTGAAAAGATGTATGAATTCTTGGACCGTCTTTTAACTATTGCTTTACCACGTGTACGTGACTTCAGAGGCGTGAATGACAAAGGTTTTGATGGCCGTGGTAACTATACCTTAGGTATCAAAGAGCAAATCATCTTCCCGGAGATCAGCATTGACAAAATTAAGGCCATTACTGGAATGGACATTACTTTTGTGACTACAGCTAATACTGACGAAGAGAGCTATGAGTTGCTAAAAGCATTCGGTATGCCTTTCACAAACATCAAGAAATAAAAAGACATGGCTAAGGAAGCAGTAAAAGCTAGAGAGCTGAAAAGACAGAAATTAGTAGCAAAGTATGCTGCTAAAAGAGCTGAATTGAAAGCTAATGGTGATTATGATGCGCTGGATAAACTTCCACGTAACGCATCACCTGTTAGATTACACAACCGTTGCAAGTTATCAGGACGTCCAAGAGGTTATATGAGAAAGTTCGGTATTTCTCGTGTAGTTTTCAGAGAACTTGCTGTAATGGGTAAAATTCCTGGTGTAACAAAGTCGAGCTGGTAAAATTTTCTTACGATAGTGAGAAAGTAAAGAAGATATTCGTATCTTTGCCGCTCGCTTAGAGTAAGCATTCATTATTTAAGTGATTCGTAATGAACTCAGATCCAATAGCAGATTATTTAACTAGAGTGCGTAATGCCATCAAGGCAAACCACAGAATAGTTGAAATACCATCTAGCAAGATTAAAAAAGAGATAACAAAAGTATTGTACGATAAAGGGTATATTCAAAGCTACAAGTTTGAAGACTCTGCTGTACAAGGTACTATCAAGATCGCTCTGAAGTACAACCCTAACACTAAGCAATCTGCTATTGTGAAATTAGAGAGGGTAAGTAAGCCAGGGCTTCGCAAATACGCTGGAAGTGAAGCGTTACCAAGAGTTCTTAATGGACTTGGTGTAGCTATTTTGTCTACTTCTAAAGGCGTAATGACAGAGAAAGAAGCCAGGTCACTTAATATAGGTGGCGAGGTATTATGTTACGTTTATTAATAGGAGGATAGACAATGTCACGAATAGGAAAATTGCCAATCACCCTGCCTAATAACATTGAAATTAGCATCGGTAATGACAACGTAGTTACAGTTAAAGGTCCGAAAGGATCTTTAAGTACTACAGTTGACAAAGATATTATTGTTAAAGAGCAGGATAATCAGATTGTTGTTGAGCGTCCGACAGAGCAGAAGCGCCATAAGGCTATGCATGGTCTGTACAGGTCTCTTATCAATAACATGATTATTGGTGTAAGCGAAGGCTATAAGGAGCAGTTAGAATTAGTGGGTGTTGGTTATAAAGCAACTGTTCAGGGAGATATTCTTGAGCTTGCATTAGGCTACTCTCATAACATTTTCATGGCCCTGCCTGCAGAGGTTTCTGCTACAGCAGTTACAGAAAAAGGTAAAGCACCACTTATAACACTTGAAAGCAATGACAAGCAGTTAATAGGTCAGGTTGCTGCCAAAATCAGATCACTACGTAAAGTGGAACCTTACAAAGGTAAAGGTATCCGTTTCGTTGGTGAAGTAATCAGAAGAAAAGCTGGTAAGACAGCGTCTAAATAATCATCATCATGTCTGCTAATAAAGTAACAAGAAGACTTCGAATTAAGAGAAGTATCAGGAATAAGATCTCTGGTACAGCTGAAAGACCTAGATTGTCTGTATTTAGAAGCAACAAGGCTATCTATGCACAGATCATCGATGACACTACCGGTAAAACACTGGTAGCTGCTTCTTCAGCTAAGCTTGATGATGCAAAAGCAAACATAGATACTTCTAACAGAGTTGGAAAAGCCATTGCTGAACTTGCCCTTGAAAAAGGAATTAGCCAGGTAGTTTTTGACCGCTCTGGTTACCTATACCATGGTAAAGTTAAATCATTGGCAGAAGGCGCTCGTGAAGCTGGCCTTAAATTCTAAAAATTTATGTTGAAGAATAATATACGTAGTGTAAAAGCTAGCGAAATCGAATTAAAAGAGAAAGTAGTAGCTATTAATCGCGTTGCCAAGGTAGTTAAAGGTGGTAGAAGATTTAGTTTCGCTGCCATAGTTGTTGTTGGTGACGGTAACGGTGTAGTTGGATACGGACTTGGTAAAGCCAACGAAGTAACTGATGCAATTGCCAAAGGTATTGATGATGCTAAAAAGAACCTTGTTAAGGTTCCGGTATATCATAATACAGTACCTCATCCAATGGAAGGCAAGTATTCTGGTGGTTATGTGTTGGTTAAACCAGCAGCTCCAGGTACAGGTGTTATCGCGGGTGGTGCTATGCGTGCAGTACTAGAAAGTGCTGGTATTAAGGATGTACTTTGTAAGTCAAAAGGATCTTCTAACCCACATAACGTGGTAAAGGCTACTTTTGATGCACTAGCTAAGATGCGTGATCCTTTAGCAGTAGCTCAGCAGCGTGGTGTAAATCTTCAGAAAGTATTTAACGGTTAATTGAGATGGCTCAGATTACTATCACACAAATCAAAAGCATAATTGACAAACCAAAGAGTCAAAAGCTTACAATTCAAGCTTTAGGCCTTGGTAAGATCAATAAATCGGTAACTGTTGAAAACACTCCTCAGATTGCTGGTATGGTAAATAAGGTTCAACATCTTGTAGAAGTAAAAAATATTTAATAATGTATCTTAACTCATTAAAACCTGCAGAAGGTTCTGTAAGAAACAGAAAAAGAATAGGTAGAGGTACTGGTTCTGGTAGAGGTGGTACTTCTACAAGAGGTCACAAAGGAGCCAAGTCTCGTTCTGGTTATTCACAGAAATCAGGCTTTGAAGGAGGGCAGATGCCACTTCAGAGACGTGTTCCAAAGTATGGCTTTAAGAACATCAATAGAGTTGAATATAAAGCTATCAACCTGGATGTTATCCAATCTTTGGCAGATTCTACGAACGAAACAGTGTTCAACTTTGATTATTTCAAAGCACATGGTTTAGTTCAGAAGAACGATAAAATTAAAGTATTAGGTAGAGGTGAGATCAGTAAAGCTGTTGAAATTCATGCACATGCTTTCTCTCAGACAGCTACAGAATCTATTGAAAAAGCAGGCGGTAAAACAGTTGCGATCTAGTAGATATGAAGAAGTTTATAACAACTATCAAGAACATTTGGGCTATTGATGATCTGAGGGTCCGTATTTTAAATACGATTCTTTTTATAGCCATTTTTAGACTGGGTTCTTATGTTGTTCTTCCTGGCATTGATCCTAATCAACTTCAAGCTAATACAGGAGGACTGTTTGGTTTGCTGGATACATTCTTAGGTGGAGCATTTAGTAATGCTTCCATCTTTGCATTGGGTATCATGCCTTATATATCTGCTTCAATCGTATTGCAGCTCTTAACCATTGCTGTACCTTACTTCCAAAAGATGCAGAAGGAGGGTGAGTCTGGTAGAAAGAAAATAAACCAAATCACCCGAGTTCTCACTATCATTATTACGTTAGCTCAAGCGGTTGGCTTTGTTGCTACAATCAATGCTGAGGCTATCGAAATTAGCACAACACTGTTTACTATCACTTCAATGATTGTACTTACTTCAGGTACTATCTTCTGTATGTGGTTAGGAGAAAAAATCACCGATAAGGGAATCGGTAATGGTATCTCTATGCTGATCATGATTGGTATAGTATCCAGATTCCCAGGTGCAATTGTGGCTGAATTCCTTTCTAAGCAATTGAATGGCGCCTTGCTTTTCATTTTCGAGATAGCTGTGTTATTCTTTGTAGTAATGTCTGTTGTAATGTTAACACAGGCAATCAGAAGAATTCCTGTACAATATGCTAAACAGGTAGGAGGGAACTCCTTATACAGCGGACAGCGTCAATTTATACCTTTAAAGGTAAATGCTGCCGGTGTTATGCCAATTATATTTGCTCAGTCTCTTATGTTTCTGCCATCTATGATCGCATCTATATGGGCTGATTCCAGTGACACTGCAAACTATATCGGATCTACTTTTTCTGACTTTACCTCTTGGCAATACAATTTGGTATTCGGTTTAATGATCCTTTTGTTTACATATTTCTACACAGCAATTAGCGTCAATCCAAATCAAATTGCTGATGATTTAAAGAGAAGTGGCGGATTTATACCAGGTGTTAAACCAGGAAGAACTACTTCTGAATATATTGATACAATTTTAACTCGAATAACTCTTCCTGGAGCTATTTATCTTGCACTTGTTGCCATATTCCCTTCTTTAGCAATGCTATTGGGTGTTACAAGAGAGTTCTCACAATTCTTTGGAGGTACTTCACTTATAATCATGGTTGGAGTTGTACTTGATACACTACAGCAAATTGAAAGTTATTTACTCATGAGACATTATGATGGTATGATGAAATCTGGAAAACTGAGAGGTCGTACAGAGAACATTGCCATGGTATCTTAATAAATGATATTTTACAAAACTGAAGAAGAAATTGAGCTGATTCGCCAGAGTGCTTTAATATTAAGTAAAGCACATGGCGAAATTGCTCTTCTTATAAAAGAAGGTATCTCTACGGCTGAGTTAGATAAAAGAGCTGAAGAGTTTATACTGGATCATGGGGCTAAACCCTCATTTAAAAATTACAATGGTTTTCCATATAGCCTTTGTATTTCAGTTAATGCTACTGTAGTACATGGTATGCCTAGTAATTATGTTCTTAAAGACGGGGATGTAATTTCAGTAGATTGTGGAGTGTTCCACAATGGTTACCACAGTGACTGTGCTTATACACATGCGGTTGGTAATGTAAGTGACGAAGTACAGAACCTTTTAACTGTTACAAAGGAATCTCTTTATAAAGGGATTGACAATGCTACGGTAGGCTCTAGATTAGGAGATATTAGTTATGCCGTACAGCATCATGCCGAATCCAATGGGTATGGTGTTGTGCGTGAACTTGTAGGTCATGGTTTAGGCAGGAACTTACATGAGTCCCCTGAGGTTGCTAACTATGGTCGAAGAGGCCAGGGTATTAAACTACAGAATGGTTTAGTTATTGCTATTGAGCCAATGATCAATCTTGGCACAAGGCACATTGTTCAGGAAGAAGATGGTTGGACTATCCGCACTAGGGATAACAAACCATCAGCACACTTTGAACATACTGTTGTTGTTCGAAAGGATAAAGCAGAGATTTTAACATCTTTTGAATATATAGAACAAGCTAAAAAACAATAAATGGCGAAACAGTCATCTATAGAGCAAGACGGAACAATTGTAGAAGCACTTTCGAACGCGATGTTCCGGGTAGAGCTTGAAAATGGTCATCAGGTAATAGCTCACATTTCTGGTAAAATGAGAATGCACTACATCAAAATTTTGCCAGGCGACAGAGTAAAATTAGAAATGTCACCTTATGACTTAACTAAAGGTAGAATTGTTTATCGATATAAATAAATTACAATGAAAGTTAAAGCATCAGTAAAGAAAAGAAGTGCTGAATGTAAAGTTATCCGCCGCAAGGGGAAACTTTATGTGATCAACAAAAAAAATCCAAGATATAAACAAAGACAAGGATAATTAAAAGAGTATGGCTAGAATAGCAGGAGTAGATATTCCGGATAACAAAAGAGGCGAGATAGCTTTGACTTATATTTACGGTATTGGCCGTAACCTTTCTCAGACTATCTTAAATAAGGCCGGGGTGGATCTTGACAAGAAGGTGAAAGACTGGACTGAAGATGAAGCTAATGAGATTAGAAATGTAATTGCTGCAGATCATAAAACGGAAGGTGTTTTGAGATCAGAAGTGCAGTTGCACATTAAGCGTCTTCTTGACATTGGTTGCTACCGTGGATTAAGACACCGTAAAGGTCTGCCAGTACGTGGACAGCGCACGAAGAACAACTCGCGCACTAGAAAAGGAAAGCGTAAGACAGTTGCAAACAAGAAGAAGGCTTCTAAATAATCATTAATCATGGCTCAGAAAAGAAAAGATAAAGCTAAAAAGCGTGTTGTAGTTGTTGAATCAACTGGCCAAGTACACATCAAAGCTTCTTTCAATAATATTATTATATCTGTAACCAACAACGCAGGACAAGTTATCTCTTGGGCTTCTGCTGGTAAAATGGGTTTCAAAGGTTCTAAAAAGAACACTCCTTACGCTGCACAAATGGCAGCTTCTGATTGCGCTAAGGTTGCTTATGACCTTGGAATGCGTAAAGCAGAAGTTTTTGTTAAAGGCCCAGGTGCAGGTAGAGAGTCCGCCATCCGTACTGTTCAGAATTCAGGTATCGAAGTTACGTCTATCAAAGATGTTACTCCATTACCTCACAACGGCTGTCGTCCTCCTAAGCGCAGAAGAGTTTAATTTTTAAAGTAGATTAAATAACATGGCAAGATATACTGGTCCTAAAAGCAAAATCTCCAGAAAATTCAACGAAGAGATTTTTGGCCCAAGCAAAGCATTAAAAAAGAAAAGCTACCCTCCAGGGCAGCATGGCAGAGGCCGTCGTAAGAAGCAGTCTGAATACGCTATTCAGTTAGCAGAAAAGCAGAAGGCTAAATACATTTACGGTATTCTGGAGAAGCAATTCGCTAACATTTTCGAGAAAGCTCACCGTAAAGGTGGTGTAACTGGTGAAAACTTACTGGTTATGCTTGAGTCTCGTTTAGATAATACAGTTTACCGTCTGGGAATTGCTCCAACAAGAAGAGCGGCGCGTCAGTTGGTATTACACAAACATATCACTGTAAACGGTGAGATTGTTAACATACCTTCTTATAGCTTAAAAGTTGGTGATGCTGTAGCCGTTAGAGAAAAGTCTAAATCTCTTGAAGCAATCACAACTAGCCTTTCTGTACGTAATGCACGTCAGTTTAGCTGGTTAGAGTGGAACGCTTCTGAGATGGTTGGTAAGCTTGTGTCTACGCCTGAGCGTGACCAAATCCCTGAGAAAATCCAGGAGCAGCTAATCGTCGAGCTTTACTCTAAGTAATCAGCTTAATCAATTTTTAACCTTTAACACTGCAAGTATGTCAATATTAGCATTTCAAATGCCAGAGAAAGTTGTAATGGAAAAAGCCGACGACTTTCATGGTTTATTTGAATTCAAGCCGCTTGAAAAAGGTTACGGTGTAACCATCGGTAATGCACTGCGAAGAATTTTGTTATCTTCTTTAGAAGGTTACGCTATTACAAGCATCCGCATACCTGGTGTACTGCATGAGTTTTCGTCTGTTGAAGGCGTGGTGGAGGATGTTTCTGATATCATCCTTAATTTGAAGATGGCTCGCTTCAAAAAAGTAAGCGAAGTTATCGATGATAAGATTACAGTAACGATCAGTGGTAAGGATACCTTCACTGCTGGTGATATTAATAATTTCACTACAAGTTTTGAAGTGTTAAACCCGGATCTGGTTATTTGCCATCTGGATAAAAATATCACCCTGGAGATTGAGCTTACTATTCAGAAGGGACGTGGTTACGTACCTGCTGATGAAAATAAGACAACTGATCAGGTATTTGGTCTTATCTCAATTGATGCTATCTTCACTCCAATCAAAAACGTAAAGTTTAGCGTGGAGAACACCCGTGTAGAGCAAAAGACTGACTACGAGAAACTAGTTCTTGACATACAGACTGACGGCTCTATTCACCCGGAAGATGCTCTTAAAGGTGCTGCAAATATTCTTATACAGCATTTCATGCTGTTCTCAGATAATACAATGACATTTGAGACTGCAAAACCTGAAGAGGAGGAAGCTGTAGACGAAGAATTGCTGCACATGCGTAAAGTGCTTAAGACTTCATTACAGGATATGGACCTGTCAGTAAGAGCTTACAACTGTTTGAAGGCTGCCGATATCAAAACATTAGGCGACCTTGTTCAGCTTGATATCTCTGATATGATGAAGTTCAGAAACTTCGGTAAGAAGTCATTGACTGAATTAGAGAACCTGGTTCAGGAGAAAGGCCTTACATTCGGTATGGATCTTTCCAAGTATAAATTAGAAGAAGAATAATTCATTTACGGCATAATTCCCGATCCCGTATAGGTTGATCGACGGTATGCCCGTGCACAATTAAAAATAATGAGACACGGTAAAAAAATCAATCACTTAGGAAGAACAGCAGCGCACCGCAAGGCCATGTTATCAAACCTTGCTTCTTCTCTAATTTTACACAAGCGCGTTTCTACTACGGTAGCAAAAGCTAAAGCGCTTCGTAAATATGTAGAGCCTCTGCTAACTAAGTCTAAGAACGATACTACTCACTCAAGAAGAACTGTATTCTCTTACTTACAGAACAAAGAGTCTGTAAAAGAGCTTTTTGATGAAGTATCAGTTAAAATCGCTAACAGACCAGGTGGTTATACTCGTATTCTTAAGACTGGCTACAGACTAGGTGACAACGCAGAAATGTGTGTTATCGAGTTAGTAGACTACAATGAGGATATGCTAGCAACAACTGGTGCTGCTGCTACTGGTGCTAAGAAAACTCGTCGTCGTTCTTCTGGTAAGAAAAAAGATGTTGAGGCTACTACAGCTCCTGAAACTAAAGCAGAAGCCACAGAAACTAAAGATGAGGCAAAAGATGCTGAATAAGCGTTTTCTGTAAATAATTTGAAAGGGGCATGACGTTAGTCGTGTCCCTTTTTTATTTTTGTATCAAATTGTTATCATGAAAAAGTATACAACCACTGAAGCAATCCTTCTTCTAGAAGACGGTACATTATTTAAAGGTAAAAGTTTAGGCCTTATTGGCACATCTGGAGGAGAGTTGTGCTTTAATACTGGCATGACGGGTTATCAGGAAATCTTTACTGATCCATCTTACTTTGGACAGATTGTAGTTACTACAGTATCACATGTGGGTAATTACGGCGTGCAGCACGAAGAAGTTGAATCGGATAATGTGCAGATAAGAGGACTCGTTTGTAAAGAATTTTCACATCATTTTTCAAGAAATACAGCAGAAGGTTCCCTACAGGAATATTTTGAAAAAGCTGGTATTGTTGGAATCTGTGAAATTGACACGCGTTCATTAGTGCGCCATATCAGAGATAAAGGAGCTATGAATGCGATCATATCTTCTGAGACAACAGATGTAGAAGAGTTGCGTACTAAATTGGCTGGTATTCCTTCTATGGCTGGTCTTGAGCTCTCTTCACAGGTAAGTACAAAAGCTACCTATGACCTGAAGCCAGAGGAAGTAAAGTATAGAGTGGCTGTTCTGGATCTGGGTATTAAAAAAAACATAATAAAAAATTTGGTTAGCAGAGGCTGTGAAGTAAAGATCTTCCCTTACAATACATCCTTTGAAGTAATGGAGCAGTGGAACCCTGATGGTTATTTCATTTCTAATGGACCAGGAGACCCTGCTGCAACGGTAGATGCTGTTAACAGTGTAAGAAAGATGCTCGAAAAGAAGAAGCCATTATTTGGTATCTGCCTCGGACATCAGGTTTTAGCTGAAGCTAACGGTATAGCTACCTACAAAATGCATAATGGACATCGTGGATTGAATCATCCGGTTAAAAACCTGATAACAGGTAGATGTGAAGTAACAAGTCAGAACCATGGCTTTGTTGTGGATGCAGACCAGCTGAAGAACCATCCGGATGTTGAGGTAACGCACATTAACCTGAATGACAATACAATTGAAGGCATTCGCTTGAGAACCAAGCCTGCTTTTTCAGTACAATATCACCCAGAGTCGTCACCAGGGCCTCATGATTCGGAGTACTTATTCGATGACTTTGTAGCGTTATTAGAACAGAATAAAAATCAAGTAAAACTATAGTTAAAAAACAATGAGCTTAATAACCGATATTAAAGCCAGACAAATCTTCGATTCACGAGGAAATCCTACTGTTGAAGTAGATGTAGTAACTGAGAACGGAATTTTAGGCCGTGCTGCTGTCCCTTCCGGGGCCTCTACAGGTATTCATGAGGCTGTTGAGCTTCGTGACAATGATAAAAGCAGGTACATGGGCAAAGGTGTACAGCAGGCAGTAAAGAATGTGAACGAGAAGATCGCAGAAGAGCTTGTGGGTTTTCCGGTATATGAGCAAAATTTGTTAGACAAGATCATGATCGAGCTGGATGGCTCTGACAACAAGGGCAACCTTGGTGCCAATGCCATACTAGGCGTATCACTGGCAATTGCCCGTGCTGCGGCCCAGGAGCTTAACATGCCTTTATATCGTTACGTGGGTGGTGTAAACGCAAATACGCTGCCTGTACCAATGATGAACATCCTGAATGGCGGTAGCCATGCAGACAATGCAATTGACTTCCAGGAGTTCATGATCATGCCGGTAGGTGCACCTTCTTTCTCAGAGGCGCTACGTATGGGTTCTGAAGTTTTCCATCACCTGAAGAATGTGCTGAAGAAAAAAGGCCTTTCTACGAACGTAGGTGATGAAGGCGGCTTTGCTCCAAACATTGCTTCTAATGTAGAGGCTATTGAAGTAGTTCTTCAGGCAATTGAGGCTGCTGGCTACAAGCCAGGTGATGATATGATGATTGCTATGGATGCGGCGAGCTCTGAATTCTATGATGCTTCTTCTGGTAAGTATGTGTTCAAGAAGTCTACAGGCGACAAGCTTTCTTCTTCTGAAATGGTAAGCTACTGGAAAGAGTGGACCGAAAAGTACCCGATCGCTTCTATCGAAGATGGTATGGCCGAGGATGACTGGGCTGGCTGGAAAGAGCTGACGGAGAAAATTGGTGACAAAGTGCAGTTAGTTGGAGACGACCTTTTTGTAACGAATGTAAACCGCCTGCAGCAGGGTATTGATCAGGGAGTGGCTAACTCTATCCTGATAAAAGTAAACCAGATCGGTACGCTTACAGAAACAATCAACGCCATTAATCTTGGCTTACGTCATGGTTACAAGAGCGTTATGAGCCATCGTTCTGGTGAGACAGAGGATAACACCATTGCTGACCTTGCAGTAGCGTTAAACAC
Organism: Pontibacter sp. MBLB2868; assembly: GCF_051904785.1. Classification (NCBI taxonomy): domain Bacteria; kingdom Pseudomonadati; phylum Bacteroidota; class Cytophagia; order Cytophagales; family Hymenobacteraceae; genus Pontibacter; species Pontibacter sp. MBLB2868. The sequence continues at coordinate 4,571,683 of NZ_CP196710.1, forward strand.
AGGCCAGATCAAAACTGGTTCTGCTTCCCGTTCTGATCGTATGGCAAAGTATAATCAGCTACTTCGTATCGAGGAAGAGCTTGGAGAGGTGGCATACTTCCCTGGCAAGAAGTTTTAAGTTACAGTACCATAAAATATTTATGGCTAAGGCTGTGGGTTTTACAACTCACAGCCTTATTTTTGTATAGCACCCTTACATCGTTCAGCTATGTTAAAGCGCATTCCGAAAGTATTCCGTAATTTCTACTTCATAACCACCTTTTCATTTATCGTGTGGATGCTCTTTTTCGATTCCAATGATTTTATCACACAGTACCAGATGAGCGCCAAGCTGAGTGAACTGGAAGATACACGAGAGGATTATCAACGGAAAATGGAAGAAGTTGAAAAGGACAGGAAAGCTTTGATGGGAAACACGGAGCTGCTGGAAAAGTATGCACGGGAAAAATACCTGATGAAACGACCGAATGAGGATGTTTTTATTGTTGTGACAAAAGAAGACTAATAAAGTTTCAAAGTATAAACACAAAGGGCTGTTCGCATGAACAGCCCTTTGTGTTTATACTTACTTGCGTGCTGTAAAAGTCATTAAAAAGCAGTAAACGTTTCCTATTAAGCCCTAAAACAAAACCCCTCCCTAAATTTTTGTAAATTGCAGCAAATGCAGTCGCTGAAAAGTGATAAGCTTAAAAAAATAGAAATTATGGCAAAAGTTGCAATAAACCTTTCAACAGGTTCCATACAGCAGGAAGAGGTAATTGTAGGTATAGATCTGGGTACAACCAACAGCCTGGTAGCATACATTCATCCCGAAGACAAGAAACCTATCGCGATTAACGATCAGGGGCAGGGTACCATAGTTCCGTCGGTGGTGCATTTTACAGATAATGGCGAAACTATAGTTGGCAACGAGGCGAAAGAATATTTGCTCACAGATCCGGCCAACACTATTTATTCTGTTAAGCGCCTTTTAGGTAAATCTTATAAAGACCTGGGCGAGCATAAGGATTATTTTGGTTATAAAGTGATCGATGATGATAGTGAAGGTTTGGTGAAGATACGGGTGAAGGATAAGTTCTATTCACCTATCGAGCTTTCTGCTGAGATATTACAGGAGCTGAAAGAGCGCGCTGAGCATGCTCTGAAAACACCGGTGAACCGTGCAGTAATAACAGTACCGGCTTATTTTAACGACTCACAAAGACAAGCTACCCGTGATGCCGGTAAGCTGGCAGGCCTTGATGTGTTGCGAATTGTAAACGAGCCAACCGCAGCTGCACTGGCTTACGGCATTGGTATCGATCCGAACGAAGAGAAAACAGTAGCCGTGTACGATTTGGGCGGCGGTACATTTGATATTTCTATCTTAAGTATCCACCAGGGCATTTTTGAGGTGCTTTCTACGAACGGGGACACTTACCTGGGCGGGGATGACTTTGACCGTGCCATCATCAACCACTGGATCCAGGAAAATGAGCTGATAGCAGATACTGTGAACCAGGATAAGCATCTTTCGCAGGAGTTGCGCCTGAAAGCTGAAGAAGCAAAGAAAGCCTTAAGCTCACAGGAGGTATTTACCAGCAGCATTAACGACAAGATAACGTGCCATCTGGAGCGCCATACTTTCGAAACACTGATCGCTCCGATTGTAGCCAGAACCATAGAAAGTTGCCGCATGGCCATGGCCGATGCAAAGCTACAGCCGGAGCAGATTGATGCTGTGATCATGGTTGGAGGCTCTACACGCGTGCCGATGGTGTATGAAGCCGTTTCGGAGTTCTTTGGAAAGCCTGCAAACAACTCGTTAAACCCGGATGAAGTAGTTGCCCTGGGAGCAGCTATACAGGCAGACATTCTGGCTGGTAACCGCAAAGATATCCTGCTGCTGGACGTAACGCCGCTTACGTTAGGTATAGAAACAATGGGTGGCCTGATGGACCCTATCATTCCTAGAAACTCTAAAATACCAACCAAAGCAGGGCGTCAGTATACAACATCCGTAGACGGACAGGTAAACATGAAGATTTCAGTTTACCAGGGAGAGCGCGATGTAGTGAAAGAAAACCGTAAGCTTGCCGAGTTCGATCTCAAAGGTATACCTGCCATGCCTGCCGGTTTCCCGAAGGTGGACGTAAACTTTATACTTAACGCAGATGGCATACTTAAAGTAGAAGCTATCGAGTTACGTTCAGGCGTGCGGCAGGAGGTAGAGGTAAAGCCACAGTATGGCCTGACGGATGAACAGGTAGAGCAGATGCTGATGGATTCTATGATGAACGCGAAAGAAGACGTAGCGACACGTATGCAGATCGAGGCACGTACAGCAGCCGAACAGATGCTTTACCAGGTAGAACGTTTTGTGGAGAAGAACAAAGAACACCTGACAGAGGAGGAAATTACTCTTACGCAGAAGAATTTACAGAACCTGAAGGATGTGTTAGCCGCAGGAGGTGACAAGGATGCCATTTATGCAGCCGTAGATGTACTGGAAGAGCAGACAAGCCCTTTTGCAGAACGAGTAATGCAGATATCGATCAAGCAGGCGATGTCTGGTAAAAAGATCGAGTAGTAATAGCCAAAGTATAAAACTAAGTATAAAGCAAAAACGCCGGTATCACTACCGGCGTTTTTGCTTTATATTATTTAAGGTGCTGCTGCAGCCAGTCTAAAGTTGTATTTACATCCAGTATCGACCAGGAGTGCGGGTTAACACTGCCATCAGCGCGTCGGCCTTTATCGCTGGTAAGTATAAGCTGTGCCTGCTGGTTGCCCATACTTTGCAGGTCTGTGATCATGGCTGTACAATCAGCGGCGTTAAGGTCGTACAAGTCGCGGTGATTCGTGTTAAATTGGTTGGCTACGTCTGGCTCAGAGTATAAAAGTACCGGTAGTTGCTTCAAAGGTTGGATAGCAGTGTTTGCCGTATCACTGTACGCATAGGGAGAGATGGTGTAGTACTTCTCCGGAGCCTGAACAGGTGTAGCGGCAAAGTCTTTTTGTAGCATGTGCTGCAGCATCTGTAACATTTGCCTCGGCCCCTGAGATTTCTCACGCTGCACCGCTTTCAATACCGTTCTTTCAAAACGTTCTAGGTCCAGGAGCGGGTCTACAGCAAACAAAGCGGATACATTCGGGGTCGTTGCTGATGCCAGGCTATGCTCTGTAAACTTAACAGCCGTAGTGCCACCCATCGAAAAACCACCAACAGCTAGCTTTCTGTTCTGCAGTTTATACTTTTTCTGTACATCCTGCACAAGCTGTACCAGTTGCTTCTGCCGGGCTTCAGAGAGTAGCAGTGCTGTGTTGTTGCTAATATACGGAAGGGTAACTAAGTATCCTGCCTGAGCAGCTTTCATCGGAAAGTCTGTTTCTTTTAATACATCAGAAGGAGTCTCTCCGAAGCCGGGGAAAAGTAACAGCCAACCATTTACATTACCCGATTCAGGCTTAACAATCAAAGTATAATTACTGGCTGTGTCAGAATAAGCGCTGCTGTAAAAGCGCTCCATCTTTTGTGCAGATGCCATTTGAAAGGTAAGTAGCAGGCAGAGGGCAAGCAGTAAGCGTTTGAAATCAGGCATAGTATAGATTAGTTTCGGTACAGGATCAGCACAATTTGTAGCAGGTAATAATTAAAGTATAGCAGCGTAATAGCCACAATCACTCCTATCATTATATTGGCATAAGGAGTATCTTTCTCCCGTACTTCACGCACACCCCAGTAAGCATAAGCCACCAGGGCAGTCACAGCATAAACGAGGAGCAGCAGAGGCACAGCTATAAATACCTGTACAGGTACTATGCTCCAGAAAAAGTTAAAGCCTAACCAGGCTATACCAATCGTCCAGGTTACCACCAGCATCAGTATACTTCGCTTTGTAGAGCGCAGGCCAATAGCCCTGAAGAATCGTGCTGTGGTTGAGGGCATACAGGTCTACAGCTTCAGCTTAAACTTTTTTGCTAAAGTCTCCAGGTCACGCTCCACAGGCGCAAGTAAAGGAATGCCATTCTTCAGGCGCTTTTCTGTCATCTCTCTTTCTGGGTCGCCGGGTATTAGCACTGCTTTTTCGCCTTTTTTCACTTTAGCTGCCCGGAAAGTATCGATCCAGTTATCCATGTGCTCTTTAAACTCATCGGCAGGACGGAAAGCATCAATCCGCATTGCCCCTAAAAAGTGGCCGATTCCCTGGCCAACCGGGTCTGTCGGAGGATTCAGGAAACTAACGAACGGAGGTACCCATGGGCCATAGTTGGCACCCGAAAGTACTGCCGAGAAAATATCAACTATAGAAGCCAACGCGTAACCTTTGTGGCTGCCATGTGTTTTGTCGCTACCTAAAGGTAAAAGTGCACCACCCTCTTTCAGCTCGTTGGCATTGGTAGTCTTGTGTCCTTCTTTTGTTTGAATCCAGCCTAACGGGGCTTTCTTCTCTTTCCGCTGCAGGATCTCCAGTTTACCGTTAGCAGCCGAGGCAGTGGCAAAGTCAGCTACGAAAGGAGGATTTTTGGCAGTAGGAACGGCAACCGCGATCGGATTGGTGCCCAGCATTCTTTCCGTTGAAAAAGTAGGCGCTACCAGCGGCGAGGCATTCGTCATGGCAATGCCGATCATGTTTGAAGACAAGGCTTCCATGGCATGATAACCGGCGATACCGAAATGGTTGGAGTTTTTAACAGATACCCAGCCAGTGCCAACCTGATCCGCCTTACCTATAGCAATATCCATGGCTCGAGGTGCTATCACTAAACCCAGACCGCCGTCACCGTCTACGGTTGCTGTACTTGGTGTTTCGTGTACGATGCGCATCTTTGGCTTAACATTGATGCGGCCAGCCTCCCATAGACGAACATAACCACTTAAACGGGCTACGCCATGTGAGTCTACCCCTCTCAAATCAGCTTCCAGTAATACTTCTGCGGCAAGTTTAGCATCCTTTGGCGGACAGCCCATGCTAAGGAAGACTTCTTCTGTGAAATTAAAAAGTTGTCTGTATGGATACATAATTCTGTTGCTTAATCAAAGCGCCAAATTAACGAATTCTCATGAAAGACACGGGTATATACTTTAGGATGAAGTGTTTTATACTTCCTTTTCTGAAGCACCAGGCCATGATAAAAGAAATAAGTATAGACTTTTTATATATTTTCGGGGATTAGTTAGCAGTTGTGGCCCAGATTTTGTCTTGGCTGATTTATGCTATAAGATACACGATATGAAAAGAGCTTTACTTTTTCTGCCCCTGCTGATTGCTGCTATTGCAGTGCAGGCTCAAAACAAGATAGTTTTTGAGGAAACTATTTCTGATGCTTTTCTGATGAAATCAGGTTCTGCCGGAAACCAGCAAAACCTCAATACCATTATCTCCTTACTGAACGAAGCGGGAGTGAGTGCGCAGGGCGGACGACCTTCGCGTAGTCCGGAGTTCACTGTAAAACTGGAGCAACAGGCACGCATTACCGATACAGGTGATAATTTACTGGTGAAAGTTAAGCTAAACCGTGTTTCTGTTTCAGGAGATGCTAATGTTAAAGGCTTTGATGTAAGTGAGGTTTTAGTGCCGGAAGAGCTGCGCTACAAAGTGAAGCTACTGAATGCTAAAAATGAGCTTGTAAAAGAATACACAAACCAGCGTGTGCTGCTGCATGGCAATGATCTGAGCATGCTGGAGGTGACGATACCAGATACCGCAGCCAATCAGAACTACAAGTTAAAAGTAGAGGAGAAGCAGGTGCTGTATGCTACAGCCGACGTAAATCGGGTGAAAGAGCGTGTAGAATTAATCCGTAACTATTTCGCTGCTGATGCTACCGTGTTACGCGCTTTGCAGGATGTTGCCCATGTTCGTCCGGATGACATTGATAGGCTGCCTTTGCAGGAACGTAGCCTGCGGGAGTTGGAGGGTGTCTACGCCGATTTAAAAAACCAGTTCCAGGGTAAGTTAAACCTGGAGCAGCACGACCCGCAACGCCTCAACTATAAGTTAAAGCAGCTGCAGGAGATATTGCAGGAGCGACGTCGTGCTATTGATTACGCTTTTGCAACCCTCGATCAGCAATACTTTAATCGTGGCGTCAGTTTGTTAAAAGGCGGTAACCGTTCTGCGGCACAGGCATACTTTGCCAAATCAATTGATGCCAATCCGCAGTTTGCACCTGCACACGTGCAACTGGCCCGACTGGATTTTATGAACGGTTATATCAGGGAAGCGAGCAACAGAACCCGCGATGTTCTGACCAACATGCGCCTGGACCGTGAAACAGAAGCCATCGCCATGACGCTGATGGATGAGATCTATGCTGCCCATATCAGCACAGGCAACAGCCTCACCAGTCGTGGAGAGTATCACAACGCTTTAGCTGCTTTTGCAGAGGCAAGAAATATCTGCAGCACTACCCGCGGGCTCCGCTGCAACATGACTGCGCTAAATGATGGGGAGGCACGTGCTGCTACAGGTGCATACCGTGCCATGGTAGACAATGGAAAGCGGCTGCTTGCCCGCAACGACCTGAAAGAAGCTGAGCGTGCTGCTGAAGAGGCTTTGGACTTTCAGCATGACTATGATTTTGTGCTCAGCCAGGAAAGAGAGGCAACAGACCTGATGGGGCAGGTGAAGTTCCAGTATTACCTGCAACATATAGATATGGGCAAGCGCCACCTGAGCCAACAAAACTATGCTGCTGCGTTAAACCAGTTTGAAGATGCATTGGACCTGGAGAAGCGCTATACTTTTAAGCCGGTGCAGGAGCTGGCTGTGCTGGCACAAAAAGCTGCAAAGCCGATACTCTTGGCAAAATTGACGGAAGGATATGAGCAGGCGATGCAGAACAGGTTAAGCAATGCCAGAGCAACAGCTTCTGCCGCCACCGATATGCAAAGCCGTTTTGGCTTACAGGCCGATGCGGATGTTGTAAGCAAGTATAACCTGCTCCGTGAGCGCATTTTTACCCAGGAGTGTGTGAATACGCAGGCTACTTATGATAAGCATTATCAGAATGCACAAGCACTGATCCGTGAGAAGAAATACATCGCCGCTGACCAGGCGTATCAGGCTGCTATCAGTGCGGCAACTGAAAAGCAGGAGTGTGGTATTGCTACGTTCACAGCCAAGGATGGCCAGGCTGCCATCGCGGCGGCGGCTACTTACCAGCGTATGCTGGAGAACGTGGAGCGGCACATTTCTAAAAAGCGATATACCGAAGCTGTACAGGAACACAATGCTGCCCGTGATTATTACCTGGCAAACAACGTGAGCAAGTATGGCCTCGATCACATCTCCCTATATAACTTCGCCAAAGATAACCGCAACGAAAAGTTCACGGCACATGTAGTGGATTACCTGGCAAGTATAAACGAAGAGCAGGCTTCTATTCAACTCCTGACCTCCCTGCTGGACAGAGGCTTTGCCAGACGCAAAACAAAGAAAGTGCAGGAGCAATTAGGTAAGCAACTGGCTTTGAAAGATGCGGCACGAGATTCAGGACAGAAGGCAGATGTGTTGGCCGCTCAGTACACTCAGAACCACAAAAAGCTGAAGAAGCTAAGAAAGGCTTACGAGAAGGAGCGTAAGAGACTGGCGAAGAATAGCTAAGTATGAAATAAAGTATAAGGCCCTGCTAATCAATTAGCAGGGCCTTATACTTTATTTCATACTTGCCAATGTCTGTTGCAGCACACCTTCTTTCAGGGCATAAGCCGATACGCGTATCTCTTTCAGGTTATACTTCTGAAGCACGAAGTCCACGATTATACTTGCCAGCACGATCATGTCCACGCGCATTTCCAGCATACCAGGTATAGCAAGGCGTTCTTCGTGGTTTTTGTGCAGCAGTTCGTTGTGTATCTTATAATAATCGTCAATAGTTAAATAAGAAGCGGCAGGTTGTGCCTTTTGGCGGGAGGTATCGCCTTTGCTAAGAGCGTCGATGTCGCAGATGGTATCGAAGGTGCCGGAGGAGCCGATGAGCACAGCAGGTATATACTTAGCTACAGCCTCGGTAAGAGGCTGCAGTTTCTCCTCCAGGTAGGCTTTTTCAGAGGTAATACTTTCTGTTGCAATAGGGTCTTCTGTAAAGAATTTATCCATCAGGCGCTGAGCACCTATTTCAAAGCTTTGTTTCCAGAATATCTCCTGATCATTGCAGATGATGAATTCTACGCTGCCTCCGCCAATATCAATGATCAAAGCAGTTCTATTATCCAGCACGCCAGCAGAGCGAACACCATAATAGATCAGTTCTGCTTCTCTTGCGCCATCAATTATCTCTACTGTAATATCGGTCTGCTTAAAGACATCCTTCACAAAGTCATCGCCGTTTGCCGCATTACGAACCATACTTGTAGCCATGGCACGAACTGTTTCAACACCATAACTATCTATCTGCTTCCGGAAATCTTTTAATGTTTTGATTGCACGCTCGTAAGCCTCCGGCGCAATTGCTCCATTACTAATACCACCTTGCCCCAAACGCACCGGCACTTTTGTTCTCACAAAGTCATGCATTTTTCCATCTTCATCTACTTCAGTAATGAGCAAATGAAAGGTATTGGTACCCATGTCAATTAGTGCGAGGCGGTTTTTCATGTAGTTTTTATTAATTTTTGCTACTTCTTTAATTATCTGAACGACGTTTTTGTGTATAGCTCATTGCGGGAAAATAGGCGGCTATTTTTCAGCCGTAACCAATAGATAGCAAATTGCAATGAATTCCGATTTAAAGTTCAGCCGCAACGAGCTATACACGTTGTTATAGCTATACTTTTATAAATGGATTAATATCCGATTTTCGTCTTCTTTTTTCTTATCCAAAATTTTCCCAATAATTATTCCTGAGATTAATCCAAGTGAAGAGCCAACCACAGGGCCATAAATAATCCCATTAACGAATAAAACGCTAAAAGAAATTCCAATTCCTGCTCCAATAGCTATTCCAGCTCCAATTCCTATAGTTATATAATAGTTTGGGGGAACAAACCCAAATCCACTGTTTAATGACTTTTTTAAATTCTTGAACCCATTTTTTGCTTCTTGCTCTGTTTGGATATTTCCAAGATGAGATTCTATTTCATTTTGTATGTCACTTTTTTTCTTTTCAGAAATATTTTTTTCATCTATTTCCTTTAGCAATAGTAGGATACTCTCCAAAATTTTCCTGAAACTGTTGCTTCCAGTTTCAGTTTGTAATTTTTGAAATTGTTTAATTAATTTAGATAAGTTCATTTTTGAAAGTTTTATTTGTATTGGCTACAACATTACTCGTGCAGTCGATGGGCGAGGCGGAGCCGAGCATAAGGGCTGAACTTTGTTGGTGGAAGTTATTCTTTATAACCCTTTTTATCAATTAGAACCGAGTCAGCAACTTGAAGAAAAACAGTATCTCCTAATCCGTTCTTTATTAAGATTGTCTTTGTATTCTTGTCAGCAGTTAAGTACTCTTCTTCAGCAAGATCTTTTTCATTAGGTTCATAAGGTTTACTGGCTTCATTCAAGATAAACCAGAAGTAGACAGCAAAGCCACCTATAACAACGAAATGAGCCAGTAGTGCGCCTTTATTAAATTTATCAGCTGAATTTTTAAAAAATTCAACTATCCTACGAATCAGAAGAATTACTCCAATGACTAATACAAGAAAACCAATCAAGTGGTGGATGCCAGGAGCATGTATATACTCCCAACCAATGATTAAATAAGCTGCCCATGCTATTGCGAATCCTATAGCATAATATGCTGCTGCTCTCAAACCACCTTTTAAAAATTCTTTTCCCAATTCATAATTGTTATTACCACCAACTACTGTGTAAACGGAAGTCTATTCCGTTTATATACCCAAATCTGGCAGCTAAACGGAATAAGATTAACATTTTAGCTTATTTATTAACCACAGAAGTAAACCTAAAGAAAGTACCCAATGGCAACCTGCGTTCTCCACTATCATGCAGGTATAATTCTCCCAACTCCTCGTTCTTAACCAGCTCCCCAAACGTATCGCGCATCAGGTTTTCCAGTACCATCGCCGAGAAGCCCATTGAGTATAAATTGATCAGCAGGAAATAATCTGTGCCGTCCAGCATTTCGCGGCAAAGTTTTATCATCTCGTTCAGCTCGTTCTCCAGCTGCCATTTTTCGCCGTTCGGGCCACGGCCATAAGAAGGAGGGTCCAGGATGATGCCATTATACTTGTTACCACGCTTTACTTCACGGCGGGCATACTTCATGGCATCTTCCACTATCCAGCGCACGTTGTCCAGGTTGCTGGCTTCCATGTTATCGCGGGCCCAGAAGTTTACCTGCTTAATAGAGTCGAGGTGAGTAACATCTGCTCCGGCGGCTTTGGCTGCTAAAGTGGCGGCACCGGTGTAGGCAAACATATTAAGTATTTTAGGTTGCTGTGCCTTGAGCTTACGGGTAGTGTCGTAAATAAACTTCCAGTTGCTATCCTGCTCCGGGAAAATGCCCACGTGCTTAAACGACGACAAACCTAACCGGAAACGCAATTTCAGGTCGTTATACTTATAGTTAATGAACCACTGCTCCGGCATTCCTTTTTTCAGCTTCCACTGGCCTTTTTCCTGGCTGCCTTTGTCGCGGGTAAACACGGCATTGGCTAAACGCTGCCATTCCTGCTCCGGCAGGTGCTTGTCCCAGATGGCCTGAGGTTCGGGTCTTGCTACAAAGTACTCGCCGAAACGCTCCAGCTTTTCAAAATTTCCGGAATCAACCAGCTCATAGTCAGCCCAGTTTTCTGTAGTTAAAAAGGAATACATATCTTTGTCGTTTATTTCTGGCTCTGTGCCACTATGAGGCAAAAGTACTCAATATCCGCTTAACCTTAAAAAGTGCACGCAGTCGCTGATTTTTTTGTTACATAAACATGGCAATTAGCTTTTACAAGTACCAGGGCACCGGTAACGACTTTATAATGGTTGATAACCGTAAGCTCATTTTTCCTGCTGATGATGAATCATTGGTAAAGCATCTCTGTGACCGACGCACAGGTATTGGTGCCGATGGACTCATCCTTTTGCAGGATCACCCGGACTACGATTTTGAGATGGTGTACTATAACGCTGACGGGCGTTTAGGCTCCATGTGCGGAAACGGAGCACGTTGCACCGTTCGCTTTGCGCGTAATTTAGGTGTGATCGAGGATGTGGCCTGCTTTCTGGCTGCAGACGGCGAGCACCAGGCCAGTGTGGAGCGCGACCTGATTCAGCTGAAGATGAACGATGTGTCAGGGATAGAGGAGCTAGGCAACGACTATTACCTGAATACAGGTTCGCCGCATTATGTACGGTTTGTGGATGATGTAGAGGAACTGGACGTGTATGAAGAAGGAAGAGCCATTCGCTACAACGATCGCTTTACTGCCGAAGGAACAAACGTAAACTTTGTGCAGCGCCTTTCGGGCAACGCGATTTTTGTGCGCACCTATGAGCGTGGCGTAGAAGATGAAACATTGTCTTGCGGAACCGGAGTAACAGCCTGTGCTTTGGTAGCAGGTTTAGAAGGTATGGAAAGTCCGGTTAAGGTGAAGACACTTGGCGGAGAACTTGAAGTAGCTTTTGAACAGGACAGGAACCTGTTTAAATATATTTACCTGATCGGCCCTGCACGGCAGGTGTTTACAGGCACAATTGCACTTCAGCAGGTTTAAGCGTACGCTGCGTGTTTCTTACGTTAGATAATACCTGTTTAAGGGCATTGGAGCCTGCTGACCTGGATTTTCTGTATACACTGGAAAATGATATGGGTGTGTGGCATGTTGGCAATACCCTAACACCTTATTCCCGGTTTGTGCTGGAGCAGTACCTGGAGAATGCCACACAGGATATTTATACTGTCAAGCAACTCCGGTTAGTTATCTGTAATCAAAACCAGGAAGCTGTAGGAGCCATCGACCTCTTTGACTTTGACCCCTTGCATCGCCGAGCAGGTATCGGGATAGTAGTGGCAGCTAACCATCGTAAAAACGGGCATGCCGCAGATGCGCTTTCAATGCTTACCCACTATTGCCGGCACACGCTGCAACTCCACCAGGTTTATTGCTCTGTTACTGCTACCAATCAACCAAGTATAAATTTGTTCAGCAAAGCAGGGTTTAAACGGGTTGGCACCCGCAAAGAATGGCTGAAGACACCGGAAGGATGGGAAGATGTAATAGAGATGCAGCATATTTTTAGTGGATAACAGCTTACAAGAGAGTATACCTGCCACATTGCCACGGCCGTACAAGATTATGGCATAGGATTTTACATTGCTATAGCAAATATATAAGTTGTGCTATACTCTATCGGCAATTATGGCAGATAACTTAAGTAGCTTTTATTCTGGTATTGTTTTAGTACAGAGACTTAGATATATCGGAAAAACAGCTATTTTTGACGATATTGCGAAAACAGGATTTCAATTAAGAACAGCATATACACATGTTTGATTTTTTCGGTAAAACCGTTGCGAAAATATTCGGAACCAAATCCGACAGAGATATAAAGGAGGTACTACCTTATGTATCTAAAGTTAATGAAGAATACGCTAAGCTAAGCAGCCTTACGGATGATCAGTTGCGACAGAAAACTGCCGAGATCAAAGGTATAATTGATGAGCGACTAAAGCCTATTGATGAGAAAATAGCGGCTTTGCATAAGCGCATTGCCGATGAGCCGGAGCTGAACATCGTACAAAAAGAGAATATCTTCTCTGAGATCGATGAGCTGGAGAAGGAGCGTAACAAAGACCTGGAAGTGGTGCTGATGGAAGTACTGCCAACAGGTTTTGCCATTGTTAAGGAAACTGCCCGCCGCTGGAAAGAGAATGGCCAGCTCGTGGTTACCGCCACTGAAATGGACCGTGACCTGTCTGGCCGTAAGCCAAACGTGCAGCTTGATGGCGACAAAGCTATCTGGGCTAACAGATGGATAGCAGCAGGCAACGAGATTGTATGGGATATGCTGCACTACGATGTGCAGTTGATCGGTGGTATTGTGCTGCACCAGGGTAAGATCGCTGAAATGGCAACTGGTGAAGGTAAGACATTGGTGGCAACGCTGCCTGCTTTCCTGAATGCCCTTGCCAAGCGCGGTGTGCACGTAGTAACAGTAAACGACTACCTTGCACGACGTGACTCTGAGTGGATGGCACCATTGTTCGAGTTCCATGGCCTGACCATCGACTGTATCGATAAGCACCAGCCTAACTCCGAAGCACGCCGTAACGCTTACAAAGCAGATATCACCTACGGTACAAACAACGAGTTCGGCTTCGATTACCTGCGCGACAACATGGCCCGCGAACCACAGGACCTGGTACAGCGCAAGCATCATTATGCAATGGTCGATGAGGTTGACTCTGTATTGATTGACGATGCCCGTACACCTTTGATCATTTCTGGTCCTGTTCCACGCGGCGATGAGCACGAGTTCTACCAGCTGAAGCCACGCATTGCCATGCTGGTGGATGCACAGCGTAAAGTTGTTCAGAATTTCCTGACAGAGTCTAAACGCATGATCAAAGAAGGTAATACGCAGGAAGGTGGTTTATCCTTGTTCCGTGCTTACCGTGGTCTGCCAAAGAGCAAGCCTTTGATCAAGTTCCTGAGCGAAACAGGTAACCGTGCGATCATGCAGAAAACGGAGAACCACTACCTGCAGGATAACTCACGCATGATGCCAGAGGCCGATGAGCCCCTGTACTTCACAATAGATGAGAAGCACAACCAGATCGAACTTACTGAAAAAGGTATTGACCTGATCACAGGCCAGGGTGAAGATCCAAACTTCTTCATCATGCCAGACATCGGAACTGAGATCGCCAACATCGAGAATGATAAGTCGATGACGCATGAGGAGCAACTCCATAAGAAGGAAGCCCTTATTGCCGATTTCCAGGAGAAATCTAAGCGAATTCACACGATCAACCAGTTGCTGAAGGCTTATACTTTGTTCGAGAAGGATACAGAGTATATTGTTACCCCTGATAATAAAGTAAAAATTGTAGATGAGCAGACAGGCCGTGTTATGGAAGGTCGCCGATACTCCGATGGTCTGCACCAGGCAATTGAGGCAAAAGAGAATGTGAAGGTAGAGGATGCCACACAGACCTACGCTACCGTTACGCTTCAGAACTACTTCCGTATGTACCACAAGCTTTCTGGTATGACGGGTACAGCCGAAACAGAAGCAGGTGAGTTCTGGGATATCTATAAACTGGATGTGGTGGTTATCCCGACCAACCGTCCTATTGCCAGAAAAGATGAGCACGACAAGGTTTACAAAACCGTTCGTGAAAAGTATAATGCCGTTGCCGACGAGATCGTTGACCTGACTGAAAAGGGCCGGCCAGTGCTGGTAGGTACCACTTCAGTAGAGATTTCGGAGCTCCTAAGCCGCATGCTTACGCTGCGCAAGATAAAGCACCAGGTACTTAACGCTAAGATGCACCAGAAAGAGGCAGAGATCGTGGCCGAAGCTGGTAAGCCTTCTACTGTAACCATTGCAACCAACATGGCAGGTCGTGGTACAGACATTAAGCTGGCTCCTGAGTCTAAAGCTGCCGGTGGTCTGGCCATTATTGGTACAGAACGTCACGAATCCCGCCGCGTTGACCGCCAGTTGCGTGGTCGTGCCGGCCGTCAGGGTGACCCGGGTTCTTCTCAGTTCTTTGTTTCCCTTGAGGATAACCTGATGCGTTTGTTTGGTTCTGATCGTATAGCCCGCCTGATGGACCGCATGGGTCTGGAAGAAGGCGAGGTTATCCAGCACTCGATGATCACGAACTCTATTGAACGTGCGCAGAAGAAAGTGGAGGAGAATAACTTTGGTATGCGTAAGCGCTTGCTGGAGTATGACGACGTGATGAACGCACAGCGTGAGGTAGTTTACAAGCGCCGCAGAAACGCCCTTTACGGAGAGCGTCTGGAGCTTGATATCTGGAATATGATCTATGATATCAGCGAAGATGTGATTGTAAACTATAAGAATATTAACGATTACGAGAACTTCCAGCTGCATGTGCTGCGTGTATTTGGTATAGAATCGACAATCACAGAAGAAGAGTTCAGATCTACTCCTGCTAACCAGTTAGCAGAGCGTTTATACAACGAAGCACTGAACCATTACCTGGAGAAGAACAAGAAGACGGCTGAGCAGGCGTACCCGATCATTACGGATATCCACGAGAACCGTGGACCAATGATCGAGAACGTGGCGGTGCCATTTACAGATGGCAAGCGCCAGGTGGCCGCCGTAGCGAACTTAACCAAGACCTATGAGTCGAAAGGTAATGAGCTACTTCGTGCCATGGAGAAACTTATTACACTGGGCACCATCGACCAGGCCTGGACAGAGCACCTGCGCCAGATGGATGACCTGAAGCAATCGGTTCAGAATGCCGTTTACGAGCAGAAAGACCCGCTGTTGATCTATAAGTTTGAGTCTTTTGAGCTGTTCAAACGCATGATCGGTAAGGTAAACGAACAAACTATCCAGTTCCTGTTCCATGCCTTTATCCCGGTTCAGGCACCAGAGCAGGTACAGGAGCCGCGTCCGCAGCAAATGCCAAAGCCGCCGGTGCTTAAAGAGCAGAAGCAGGAGGTACATTCGTCTCTTGAAGATGAAACCGGACATACAACAGCACCTTCAGCAGCACCAGAAAAAGTGATGCCGGCGCACTCTCAAAAGGTAGCAGGCAGAAACGACAGGGTGAGCGTGCAGTACATGGATGGCCGTGTTGTAAAAGACGTGAAGTTTAAAACCGTTGAAGATGATCTGATGCACAATCGCTGCGTCCTGATCGAAGAGTAATAAATGTGGCCTGTCAGCGTTCAGGTTGATAGGCCACAAAGTTTTAATTATTGGATAGAGGATGTAAGAAGAAGGCTACTTTGATCTTATATCCTTTGTCATTTAATGAGTAATATGTCCGCAGAAGAACTAGCTTCCTACATCGACCATACATTACTAAAGCCGGAAGCGACGGCAGAGCAGGTGTTGCAGTTATGTGACGAAGCCCGTAACTATGGTTTTGCAGCAGTTTGCATTCCGCCATGTTATGTGCAGCAGGCTAAAGAGCGACTGGGCCCGGGTGCATTGGTTAAAGTGGCAACGGTAGTTGGCTTTCCACTAGGTTATCAGCATCCGAAGGTTAAATTCCTGGAAACGCACCAGGCAATTGCCGACGGAGCAGATGAGATTGATGTGGTTATAAATATATCTGCGTTTAAGTCTGGTTTGTATGATCAGGTAGAAAATGAACTAAGCGATCTTGCTAAGTTCTGCCATTTAAAAGAAGCCGCGTTAAAGGTTATCATTGAAACTGCGCTCCTGACAGAAACAGAAATAATAAAAGCATGTGAGCTGTGCGTTAACGCCGGCGTTGACTACGTGAAGACCTCCACAGGCTTCGCATCTGGTGGAGCGACCGTTGAAGATGTTAAGCTGATGCGTCGTGTTTTGCCAAGCTCTATGAAAATAAAGGCTGCCGGCGGAATAAGAACAATAGAAGATGCAGAAGCGTTAATCAAAGCTGGTGCTGACAGGATTGGGTGTTCAGCCAGTATTAAAATAGTTACTCATGAATAGAATTGTAAGTCTTTTTCTGGTTATGGCTTTAATGCTTTCCACTGCCTGTGCATCGTCTGCAGGCAAAGGGGGCGGGACAGCCGATACAGGTAAATCCAAAACTGCAGGGAAAGAAAAAGTAGCAGAAGACTTAAGTGTTTATCGCCCGAAATATACTGTGCCGGATGCCACGTCGCAAGCCCGTGTAGAGCCGACACATCATGTAAATGACAAAGTGGCGGTACTTATGGATACAGTTGCCAGCGTGAACAAATCAATAAAGTATGCAAAAGGTTACCGCATTCTGGCTTATAATGGTTCAGAACGCCAAACAGTAATGAACCTGCGCAAAGCTATTATCACACGTGTACCAGACGTTAAAGATTACCTGACGTACCAACAGCCAAATTTCCGCCTTAAGGTAGGCGATTTTTTTAGCCGTGTAGAGGCGCAGCAGGTACTGAACAGGCTTTCAGACCTGATACCGAATGCACAGATCGTACAGGATCAGATAAACATCGACAAGACTTATTAAGGTACCAGACCAAAAAATTTTTGAAAACGCTGTGGCCTGAAATGGGCACAGCGTTTTTTTATTTTTATAGCTTACGGTTAATCACCACATTGCAATACCGTAGGTAAAGCAGGTAAAGAAGAGCAGCTAAACCATCCGTAATTAAACACTATAAATGGCTATAATTGAAAAAATAAAACAGCTTGCACAACAGTATGCACCCGATACTGTAAAAGTGCGCCGCCATATACATGCCAATCCGGAACTGTCTTTTGAAGAACATGGCACTGCAGCTTATGTAAAGGAAGTGCTGAAAGGGTACGGGATTGCGTCTGAGAGTATGGCTGAAACAGGTGTGGTTGCTTTGATAAAAGGCCGTAATCCTGAGAAGAAAACAATAGCCCTGCGTGCCGACCTGGATGCCTTGCCCATTGTTGAAGCGAATGAGGTAGCCTACAGATCCACTAACGAAGGGGTGATGCATGCTTGCGGCCATGATGTGCATACTTCCTCAGTGTTAGGTACTGCCCGGATACTGCAGGAGTTAAATGGTGAGTTTGAAGGAACTGTAAAGTTGATCTTTCAACCAGGAGAGGAGAAATTTCCTGGCGGAGCATCTATCATGATCAAAGATGGTGTGTTACAGAATCCGGCCCCCACAGGTATTGTGGGCCAGCACGTGTTCCCGATGCTGCCTGCCGGTAAAGTAGGGTTCCGCTCAGGTATGTACATGGCCAGCGCCGATGAGATCTATATCACCGTGAAAGGGAAAGGCGGCCACGCGGCCATGCCTGAAATGAACATAGACACAGTGCTTATCGCATCACACCTGATCGTGGCCTTGCAGCAGATCGTTAGCCGGCATGCCAGCCCTAAAATACCCTCTGTGCTCTCTTTTGGAAAAGTAGAAGCGAAGGGAGCCACAAACGTGATACCGGATGAAGTGAAGATAGAAGGCACTTTCCGGACCATGAACGAGGAGTGGCGCAGGGAGGCACACAAGCGTATTAAGAAGATGGCCGAAGGGTTATGCGAAAGTATGGGAGGTAGCTGCGAGATCGATATTAAAAATGGTTATCCTTTCTTAAAAAATGACCCTGATTTAACAGGGCGTGCACGGGCGGCCGCAGAAGCATACCTGGGCACCGATAACGTGGTAGACCTAGATTTATGGATGGGAGCTGAGGATTTTGCTTATTATTCTCAAAAAGTGCCTGCATGTTTTTACCGCCTGGGAACACGTAACGAAGAACGTGGTATTGTTTCGGGGGTGCATACGCCTACGTTTGACATTGACGAGGCTGCCCTTGAAACAGGTATAGGATTGATGGCGTTTATTGCCCTGCAGGAGTTGGAGTCTTAATCGGAATATATTTATGAGAAGTATACTGCTTTTGGGTGCAATGGGTGTGCTACTGCTTGCGGGCTGCGACAAGTCTGTGCCGGCTGACACGGAATCAACCCAGGGAACACCAGCTGCTGCGCATGTTTTAGCACAGCAGTCAAAGCTGCATGCCTTCTCAGATCCGGTAAAATCAGATACTTTCAAAATAAAGCTGATAGGAGACTCCGTTCAAACGGCCACTGCCACGCTTGAAATTGTTAGTAGCGAGGGGGAACTGTTGTACAGCGATAACTTTGAAGCAAATTACCTCATCAATTATGACCTGATTGATAACGCAACGGAGGCTCAAAAGCAGGAGTTTATACTTAAAAGGATAAAGACTTTCTTTTCAGATGAAAACTTTAAGTCCCCGGCCATTGCAGATAACATGCCTTTCGATCCGAATTACTCGGATGAGGAGGCCTGGAATACAATCAAATCAGATGATAAAGCTATTGGCTTTTTTTATTTGTTAGGTAAGGAAGACGGCCGTTGGCTGGCTTATTCACATCTAAAGCAAAAGGTAGTGCTATACCTGAACTGTTGCTGAATATCAGCTTATGAAAAAACTATACTTTCTTTTGTTGCTCCTGCTGCCCCTGCTGGTATCAGGTCAGAGCAAAGTAACAGCACCTGCCGCTATCTGGCCTGAACTGCAGCTTAATTATGGTCTGGGTGATAATGGAATACTGTTTTTCCGGAACCAATACCGCATCAATACGGATAGTAGGTACAATGATCTGAGGAATTCTGGACCCTTAAGTGGTTTTGAGCGGGTGGAACTGAGCCTGGGCTATGAACAGGAGCTGACAGATCATTGGCGGGGAGGAGGTATATTGCGTTATGCGGCAGAGGATTTCCCGAAGACACTATACTATACTTTATTTGTAAGGCATGCCGGAGATCTAAAGGGTTTGTACTTCAACAAGCAATTAATGTTTGAGTATGTGACGCAGGAAAAGCAGGAACCGTTTGGCCAGTTTAAGCTTCTGGCTGAACTTGGAAAACGTTTACCTCTTGGGAGCAAGTATATCACGCCAAGTATAAGCTATGAAGCCATGCTGCACTCAGATTTTGGAAGAGAGACGGATGGTGGTTCTCTGAAACGCTTCTTTAGCCGCACAGCCCTCCGTTTGAATTTCACTTACGAAGTAACAGAAAAGCTCCGTATCAATTCGTACTTTGCCCGCCAGACGCACTATTATTATGTACTGGTGCCACCTGTTTACAACGCTCAGGGGCAACTAGAACTGGAAGGGTATACTACCAAAAGAAATCGCATAGCGCCTGTTGTTGGTCTGGAAATAAAATACAACCTTAACAAAGCCACTACACCTGCCAGTATTACTTATTAAAAAGAGGTTAACTGTAATGTTGTCAGGTAGTTACCTTGTTTGCATTTGCAATAAATGACAATATTGCATGAATTAAAAGGATATTCTGAATGGCATAGAATTTACTATTAGTTAGCTGTAAATCATTAAGCAAACTAAAGTATAAAGCTATGGCACTAACAAGATATAACGGAATGCAGGAAGGTGCTCAGAACGCGAACACTTTCAGCTCTATGTTGGATCGATTCTTTAATGAATCTGTAAACTCCAGAAATTTCTCAGGTTTTACTCCACACGTGGATGCCTGTGAAACTGAAAAAAATTATGAAATTGAACTGGCTCTTCCGGGAGTAAAAAAAGAAGATATCAGCATTGATTTCCAGGAAGGTAAACTGACAATTACCGGTGAAAGAAAGCTGGAGAAGAAGGAAGACAACCGGCGTTATCACATGCTGGAAACGCAGTACGGCTCCTTCAGCAGAACTTTTTATCTGCCGGATAAAGTGAATCCTGATAAAATTTCTGCTCACCTGGATAATGGTGTATTGGTGGTTACTGTGCCTAAAGACGAGCACAAGACTATGAAACGCCAGATAAACATCACTTCGCAGGAAAACGGCAAACAAAAAAATAAAGAGGAGAAAGAAACGGCAACCGATTCAAAAGGGAAGTCTAAAAAGGCTTCATAACTAATTATAAACAAAAAGGAGGTACAAAGTTTGGCCTCCTTTTTGTTTATAATTAGTTATAATTTCTATACTACCTTGCAGGTACATACTACCGTATACTCTAGTAACGTTACCTATTTAAGTATATAGAATCCTTAATATCTTTAGATAAATCAAAAGACAAAGTTAATTACATGAAAACGAAACAGTTTATCGTTGGCTTAACGCTTTCTGCCATGCTAGGTGGCGGTGTTGCTGTTGGTAGCTATAAGCTGCTGGAAGACGAAGCAACTACTAACGTATCAGACGAGCAGTTCCCGACTGTACGTTATACCAGCAACATGCGCAGCAGTGATGCGGTTGTGCCGGAAGGCCTGAATTTTGTAAAAGCAGCACAAGTATCAACGCCTGCCGTTGTACACGTCATGACGGAGTACAGCGTTAGGTCCTCTGAACAGTATGGCAGCCCGATGGATCCTTTTCTGAGAGAGTTTTTTGGGGATGGATTTGGTGAAAGAGCTCCGCGAGGTCCGCAACTTGGTTCAGGTTCAGGAGTAATTATAGCCTCAAATGGTTATATCATTACCAACAACCACGTGATCGATAAAGCCGATAAGATTGAAGTAGTGATGGACGATAAACGTAAGTTTGAAGCCACACTTGTAGGTACAGACCCTACCACAGATATTGCCCTTTTAAAAATTGAGGCTGACAAACTGCCTACCGTGCGCTATGGTAACTCAGACGACCTGCAGGTAGGAGAGTGGGTGTTAGCGGTTGGTAACCCAATGAACCTCACATCAACTGTAACAGCCGGTATTGTAAGTGCCAAAGGGCGTAACATCAATATCCTGCGCACCAGCCAGAACCGTGACCTTAGCGTAGAGTCATTCATCCAGACAGATGCAGCCGTAAACCCTGGTAACTCAGGTGGTGCATTGGTAAACCTGAACGGAGATCTGGTTGGTATCAATACCGCTATCGCTTCTCAGACCGGACAGTTTGCCGGTTATTCGTTTGCGGTTCCTTCTTCTATCGTAAGCAAGGTTGTAGACGACCTGCTCAAGTATGGCGAGGTGCAGCGTGCGCTGCTAGGTGCTACCATCCAGGAAATTGATGCTGCTTTCGCGAAAGAAAAAGACCTCAAAACTTTGAATGGCGTTTACATTGCCGGCGTTGAAGAGAAAAGCGGAGCTGAAGAAGCTGGCTTAAGACAAGGTGACGTGATTACAGCAGTTAACGGAATAAATGTAGCTAAGTCATCACAGTTACTGGAGCAGATTGCCCGCTACCGCCCAGGTGATAAAGTGAAAGTGGCTTTTATCCGCGATGGTAAAGACAAAAACACGACTGTTACACTCAAAAACGTGAACTATAGCACAGAGCTTGTTAAGCGTAGCAACGCTGAGCCTATTAAGTTTGAAGGTGCCAATTTTTCGCCTTTATCGAAGCAGGAAATGAATAAGCTCGGTATTGACGGTGGTGCTAAAATCAGCAATGTGCAAAGCAGCAAGTTCCGTAATACAGGCATGAAAGATGGCTTTATAATTACCCGGATCGATAAGTACCCGGTTAATAAGCCTGCCGATGTAGAGAAATATCTGAAGAATATTAATGATAGTGTAGTATATATAGAGGGTGTTTACCCAGACGGCTTAAAGGCTTACTACCCTATCGGAAAAGGTTAATATTACTCTTTTAAAAGTAATAGAAAGCTTCTGCAACCTTGCAGAAGCTTTTTTATTTTTTAGATTTGTACTAGTACCCTTTCTTTAACCACTAAATAGATAAAACTCATGAAACAAACCATAGATGAACTACCGATAACCAAGGAGATAAAAGATGTACTGCAGCAACTAGGTATAAAGGAGAAAAATCCTGCCTATAGCACTGGTCTTTCCTGGGGCGGAGAAAATAATGCCAATACCCGTAACATTAATTCGCCGGCCGATGGTAGTTTTATAGCTGCTGTTAACATGGTTACGGCAGAGGATTATGACCAGGTAGTAAAAACAGCGCAGGAGGCTTTTAAAGTATGGCGTAAGGTGCCGGCTCCGAAACGTGGAGAGATAGTACGCCAGATAGGTGATAAGCTGCGTGAGCACAAAGAGGCCCTGGGTAAATTGGTAAGCTACGAGATGGGCAAGATCTACCAGGAAGGCCTGGGCGAAGTGCAGGAGATGATTGACATTTGTGACTTTGCTGTAGGTTTATCGCGCCAATTACATGGCTATACGATGCACTCAGAGCGCCCGGAGCACCGCATGTACGAGCAGTACCACCCGCTTGGAATTGTAGGCATCATTTCAGCTTTTAACTTTCCGGTAGCCGTTTGGAGCTGGAATGCTATGTTAGCTGCCGTTTGTGGCGATGTAATGATCTGGAAGCCATCTGAAAAAACACCACTTACAGGTGTTGCCTGCCAGCATATAATCAGAGATGTTCTGGCAGATAATGAACTGCCGGAAGGTATCTTTAACCTGATCATTGGTGATGCCGAGATCGGTAGCCTGATGAGCCATGACAAACGTATTCCGTTAGTTTCTGCTACAGGTTCTACACGCATGGGCAAAAAAGTAGGTGAGGCAGTAGGTGCCCGTTTGGGTAAATCGCTGCTGGAACTGGGCGGTAACAACGCCATCATCCTTACCGAGAGCGCCGACCTTGAAATGGCTTTACGTGCCATCGTATTTGGTGCAGTAGGTACTTGCGGCCAGCGCTGTACATCTACCCGGCGTTTAATTATCCACGAAAGTATGTATGAGCAGGTAAAAGAGCGCTTGCTAAAGATATACCCTAACCTGCCTATCGGGCATCCCCTGGACGGCACAACCCTGGTAGGGCCCCTGATTGATACAGATGCTGTGGCAGCCTTCACGAATGCACTGGAGAAGGTGCAGCAGGAAGGTGGCACTTTGCTAACAGGTGGTGATGTGTTGAGTGGAGGGGGTTATGAAAGCGGAACCTACGTGAAGCCGGCTATCGTTGAAGCTGAAAATCATTTTGAGATGGTGCAGGAAGAGACTTTTGCCCCGATATTATACCTGATAAAGTATAAAGGCGAAGTAGAGAATGCAATTGAACTGCAAAATGGCGTCCGCCAGGGCTTGTCATCTGCAATTTTCTCTACTAACCTGCAGGAGACAGAGGCTTTTCTGGGCCACTGGGGTTCTGACTGTGGCATTGCCAACGTAAACATTGGTACGTCCGGTGCAGAGATCGGAGGAGCCTTTGGAGGAGAGAAAGAAACTGGTGGAGGTCGTGAGTCTGGTTCAGATGCCTGGCGGGTATATATGCGTCGCCAGACAAACACGATTAACTACAGCCGCGAGTTGCCTTTGGCCCAGGGTATCAAGTTTGATATAATGGACTAAGTTGTAAAGCACGCAGCAATACTTTCTAATTAAATACCTCCTGATCTACAATGGCAGGAGCAAAAAAACAAAAAGGCAACCCTGTTTCTGGGTTGCCTTTTTGTTTTAACAGGTAGTAAAACAGGTAGTAAAACAGGTAGTAAAAGCAAATTCAAGTATAAAACGAAGGGATGCAGGTTAAAAGTATTTCTTTCCAGAAAAAAATATCAGAAATTTTGCAACTTCATGCAACCCTGGCTTTTTCCTGCTGTCTTTAGTTTGAAAATGGATGAAGGGGACGAATAGATGAGGAAAGCCGGGAAAGGTTAAAAGCACAACGTTAAACGGAATAATTTGGAAGCTGTCAGTTACCAGGACGTAAATAGCCACGTGATCGATCGGTGTAAGGAAGGGGACAACCGCGCTCAGTACGAACTGTACAAGTTGTACTCTAAAGCGATGTTTAACGTGAGTATGCGCATAACAAATGATTACGCTGAAGCTGAAGATGTACTTCAGGAGGCTTTTATCAGTGCTTTCAGAAACCTTCATGCTTTCAAGTCAGAAGCGTCGTTCGGTAGTTGGCTCAAAAAAATAGTGGTGAACGCAGCCATCAACGCAATCCGGAAAAGGAGATCTGAGTTAGTACCGATGGATGAGCAGGTTGTTGCCGAAGTGGCAGATGAGCAGTTTGAGGATGATTCGGAATGGAAAGTAGACAATGTAAGACGGGCCATTCAAAAACTTCCGGATGGGTATAGGGTGGTGCTGAGTTTATACTTGCTGGAGGGCTTTGATCATGCTGAGATAGGTGAGGTGCTGGGAATAACAGAGTCAACATCTAAGTCGCAGTATAGCCGGGCAAAAAAGAAGTTGTTAGAGATTATGAAAGAGCCCCAGTTTTCGGTTTAGTAATAAAGAGTATGTAAATGAGGAGATATTTACAATGAAAGATAAATTAAAAGATTTTGTGAGTGAGCATCGGGATGAGTTCGATGTGTTTGAGCCCCGGCCGGATATGTGGCAAAGTATCTGCCAGGATCTGCCAGCGACACAGAGCAAAAAGGCCAAAGTAATCAAATTTAACTTTGGAGATAGTGCCAGCTTTAGCGCAAATGTATTGTTTATGCGCGTGGCGGCAGCAGTAGTGCTGCTTTTAGGTTGCGGCATCACCCTTTTCCTGATGAAGCAAAATGCACCTGCTGCGAGTAACACAATAGCAGTGGCATCGGAACAGAAGGTGATCAGCAACATTGCACCTGAGATGGTAGAAGTGGAAGCATATTATGTGAACCAGATCAAAGAAAAGAAAAGCCAGTTAAGCGATTACGACCTTAAGTTGCTGGGCCTGGACGAACAGCGTGAAGTAGACCAGGAATTAGCAAAGCTGGACAGTAGTTATATCCAGCTCAAGAAACAGCTTTACACCACTCCAAATACAGATGAAATTGTTGAAGCCATGATCCAGAACCTGCAGATACGGATCAGAGTGCTAAACAAGCAGTTGGAAGTGCTCCAGAGTGTTAAAAATCTGGAAAAATCAATTAATTCAGAAATCAAAGAAAATGAAACGACAGATGTATAAAAGTATACGCTCCCTGCTTGTGCTCCTTTTAGTAGCACCTGGCATGGCCTGGGCACAAAAGCAAGATGCTCCAGCTCCATGTTCTTCCAACATTCAAGTCTCACTCGATCTTTCGGATGTAATGACATTGGCTAATGTTGCCTCTCTCGCCGAATTGAAGAAAATACCTGACTTGTCCGAACTATCGGAGTTAAAAGAGATAGGCAAGCACTTTAGTCAGACAGGTCCCGCAGGTGAGGTCGTAACTGCGTATGATAGTGAAAAGCGCAAAGCGATTGATAAGACCTTTAAAGTAACCAAATCGGACGTGTTAAGCATCCAGAATAAGTTTGGTAAAGTGCATGTAAATACCTGGAACAAAAACGAGATAAAAGTTAGGGTAGATATTATTGCACGGGCCAGTTCTGACACGAAAGCGCAGGAAATTCTGGATAAGATAAGTGTACAGGAAAACCGCCAGAGTAGTATGATCTCTTTTAAAACCCAGATGGAGCCAATGAAGATCACAGGCAAAGGTGACAAGAGCTTTGAGATTAACTATACTGTATACATGCCCGAAGATAATGCGATTGCTGTGAAAAACAGTTTTGGAGATGTTTACCTGGCTAACTTAAAGGGCAAAGCAGATATTTCTGTAAAGTATGGTACTCTGAAAACAGATAGATTAAGCAATAACTCCAATAGTGTGTCCTTGGCCTATAGCTCCGGAAACTGTGGCTATATTAACGGCGGTAATATTAATGTGTCTTATTCGGATATGAACGTTGGTGGCGCAAACGGTTTGCAGGGTTCTTCTAAGTTTAGTGATTTTAAGATCGGGGACCTGGGGCAGGAGCTAAACCTGGAGTTAAAGTATGGTTCTTTTAAAGTGGACCGGGTAAGTAAAGACATCCGTAAGATTATGCTGGAAAGCGGATTTAGTCCTATCCTGTTAAACTTTGCTGATAACTCCGCATTTAACTTTGATGTGAATGTGCAGTTCGCTGACTTTAAGGTAGATAAGTCGCTGGTGAATGTTACCTCTTTGGAAAAAGGATATACCTCAGCGGAGTATAAAGGTAAGTTCGGAGGCGCTTCTCCAAAAGGTGTGATCAGCATCAACTCTAAATATGGCGATGTGAAGTTTACCAAGTAATTGTTTGTGAATAATTGTTTGACCCTGGGAAGGCCGGCTATCAGCTGGCCTTTCTTATTTTGCTACTGCTCTTCCTCCTACTCCTTAAACGGGACCATGTGAGTATTGCCCCTGCCAAATATATCGCCAGTCAGGAAAAAGCGCTGTTTGTTTACAGGTGATTCAAACAAGGTATTTCCGTATTTGCTATGAATGAACTTGATATTATAGCCCTGGAGTAAAAGTAAAGTAGGAAAGATCTGGGCTTGCGACTGCTGGTTAGGTGCCGGTATGGTAAACCTGGCAGTCACCTTTGATTTATCCAGTAACCAAAGTGGGACATTTGCTTCTATTGAGCTGGTGTTACTTGTAGATGCATGTGCAATACTGATTCCATCACCCTGTAAGTTCTGTCCATGGTCTGAGGTATAAATAACAACCGTACTGTCGGAAGGGGCTATGTTTTGCATTAGCTTCTTCCAGAAACCATCTACAGTCCAGCGTAGTGCATTATGATACGTATTCACTGAACGCTCCTGATCCTTTAGCATACTTCTTTCAGAAAGCACAGGCGTGAACATAGCCTCACTTTTAGGATATGTTCTGGCATAGGGCCAATGGGCGCCTACTTTATTTACATACACAAAAACCTTCTCATCAGCTTTTGAGAGTTTTGCCAATAGTGCGGCTACTTTATAATCACGCATATAGTAGGGTAGCTCCGGTTTTGAATTTCCCGGTTGAATAAAGTGGTCTATATACTTCAGGTCTGCTGGCGCCATGTAATTCTGCATAGCGTTTAATGCTAACTGCGCATCAATAAAGTAGGTGCTGTAACCGGCTTGTTTGGCATACTGAAATATACTTGGCTCCGTAAGGGCAGCATGTTGCAGATCAGGTAAATGTTCAGTCTGTATACCACTCATCAGTGCAATGTTACTCCCGGCGCTGTAATTTGCCAGGGCGCTGGCAATGCCAAAGTTCAGGATGCTGTCTTTTGCAGCTTCTAGAAAGGGAGTAGTGCTTACCGGGTTGCCGTTCAGTGAAAGAGAGCTGCCGGTAATGCTTTCATCCACTATCAGGAACAGGTGCTTGGTGCCTGCCTGTGATGGTTGTACATTCACTCGTTTTCGTTCTCCTATTGGAAGCTCGTGGGCTGATGCTAAGCCCGTACTTACCGGTACACGGTAAAAGGCAGGTAAGTCATCAATTATACCCAATGAACGATTCACGTACCACACACTGATTAATAGCACTGGTATAAATGCAAATGCCTGTATAGGCGAATAACAGCGGCTTATCCGTTTCTGTAGCTGTGCCAGGAGCAACACTATAATTATCGAACTGATTAAGGCTAGAACTACTGGTAAGGTAAAGTTTGTAAGGGCTGCACTCCAGAAGGAGGAGTTATTAAGGGCAGTTTGGGCATCAGTATAAGCAAAATTATAGCCTGTTATATACCGGTAAGTTAAGCTGATGAAGAGTAACGGTAACAGGACAAACAGAAAAGCGGTGCGTATAAAGCGGCTCCTGTTCAGTAAGAAAACCTGCTGGCTCCAGACTGCCAGGGCGAATACCGCAAGGTATAAAAGTAACTCCAGCACGCTCTGCCTGAAAAGCAGTAGCTGAAGTAAGTAGTACACCCTGCCGGGGCGCATTTCTACAGTTACTGTAAAAAGGCACATCGCTACAAAAAGCAGGAAGAGCTGCCAAAACAAGTTAGACTTCAGGAATCTCATTTCACACTTACTTCTGGTGCTGTCCGGTTATAGGTTAAGAACCTCCAGAATTTCTCCAGTGGCCCTTGCGCATGATACCGAAGCCACCAATAACTTAGGCATGCCTGCACAAAGAAAAGTACTACCGCAAATAGCATTAACTGCCAAAGTTGCCATTGCTGGTATTGTTCAAGGCCGTAGCCATAAAAGATTAGCCCAAGTACTACATTTTGAAGGATATAATTTGACAAGGACATTCGCCCGAGACAAGCAAGTATGGCTACGGGTTTGTCAAACCACTTATTACCGGCCACAAACATAAAAGCAGCTATATAAATAGAAGGATTCAGCAAGTAGTTCAGAAATGACAGCCAAATTAATGTCGTACTAAGACTAGTGAAACGATCCAGTGAAAAGGCAAGAAAGGCAGTAGTTATCCTGATTAAAACCAAAATAAGCAGCGTATTCAACCAGCGTACTTTATCATAGTGTCGAAGTATAGAGCCTTTGCTAAAGTATAATCCAAACAAAATAAAAGAAAAGACTTTAATGCTGTAGAACAGACTTTCAATACTTTCATAGCTCGTCGGAAGTCCTTTGATTCTGAACAGTACCAAGGCAGGGTAGTTTAATTCTATTACAGGTATAGTGGTTAGTGTGTGAGTTAGTACCAGTATTTCGCTGATCTGATACGCATAGAAACTATGAATTGCGTAAACTGTTACTGCAGCAGTAAGAATGAGGTGCTTCTTAAGGTTTATGAAGGCAAGAGCTACTATACCTGCAAGGCTATACCTGATTAAGATATCACCGTCCCAAACAAATACGTAATGCAGTATTCCGATTAACAGCAGAACCAGTAGCCGTCTAAGTAAAAGTTTGTAAGCTGCTTCTGTGTTGCTCTGTTTCAGGAATTGCATTCCCATACCTAAACCAAACAGCAAAGCAAAAATAGGATAGAACCGGCCTCTGAAGAAGAACTGAACAACAAAACTAGTCAGGATGTTCATCTTGTCACTAAAAGTGCTCAGGTAAGCGGGTAAATCCCCGGTGTAGCAATTAAATAGATAAATGTTTGCTACCAGCACACCAAATAAAGCAAAGCCTCTCAGTGCATCTAGCGCTCTGTTTCTGCCGGTATGATTGTAAGCTTTAACGAACATGATGTGCAAGAAGCGCTATTGGTTTAGCTAAAATGTTTAAATTAACTAGATTTGGATATACAACAGCAGTAAATTACAAACAATGGCAGCAGATAACAAAGAACTACTAAACTCCTCGAAAGCTCCGGAACCTGTTGGGCTATATCCACACGCGCGTCGGGTGGGTGGCCTGCTATTCCTGTCGGGGGTAGGGCCGCGAGAGCGTGGCAGTAAAAAGATACCTGGCGTGGAATTAGATGAAGATGGCAATATTTTATCTTACGACATTGAAAAGCAGTGCCATTCCGTGTTTCAGAACGTGCGTTATATTCTGGAAGATGCCGGTACTTGTTGGGAAAACCTGGTAGATGTAACCGTTTTCCTGACAAATATGAAAGATGATTTTGAGATTTATAACAAACTCTACGCGCAATATTTTAAAGATAATCAGCCTTGCCGTACTACAGTGGAGATTAACAAATTGCCCACACCAATTGCCATAGAGCTAAAATGCATTGCTACCATAGAACCACCTTCACAAAGTTAGAAGAAGCTTTAAACGTATCAGCGTGATCAAAAACAGAGAAGAATTATACAAACAGCGCATAGACGCATTTACAACCTTAGAGAACAGTGCAGCTAAAAAATCCAGCAGGGTATCGTGGCTTAGGGTTATTATGTTCCTGATCGGCGTAGCTATTGCGTATCAGCTTTTTACTACAGATAATGAAAAAGCAGGGGCAGTCTCTGTTTTTATATTTTATACGTTGTTTGTGGTGGTAATACGCTGGCATAGCAAGCTGGAGTTCGTCTACGAGCAGTACAAGCTGCTCCGTGAACTAAACCAGCAGGAAATAGACAGGCTGCATGGGAACCTTAAAGCGTTTGATGGAGGTGAAGAATTTATAAACGACCACCATCCCTATACTTCTGATCTTGATATTTTCGGGCCTAACTCCCTGTTTCAGCTTATCAATCGTTCTGTTACAAGTATTGGGAAGCACAGGCTTGCACAGTGGCTGCGTTCTGCGGCACCTACACAAACTGTAACAGACAGGCAGGAGGCAGTTGCATCGTTGGCTAATGAATCTGAGCTGGACTGGCTACAGGATCTGCTGGCACTCCCTATGCACTATAAGCACAACGAAGAATCTGCGACAGGTTTTATTGAGTGGTTTTCAGGTAAATCTTTTTATAAGCAATATCCTCTGCTAAAGGTATTGGTGTTTGTATTGCCAGTGCTTACGCTGGCTGCAATTGCTGCCTGGAGTTATGGGGCAAGCGGGTATATACCAGGCGCTTTTTTAACGCTTCAGTTTATTCTTGCCTATAGGTTCAGGGTAGAGCGTGATGACTACTACGATAAGAGCATCGGTATTTACGAGGCTATGCGCAGCTATACAAAGCAGCTCCGTCATATTGAGCAGAAGAAATTCTCCTCGCCACAGCTTCAGGCGCTACAGTCAAAGTTGAGACAGTCGGGTACTCAAAGCTCAGCTATTATACATAAGTTGGCAAGTATCATCGATTACTTCTCCTGGCGGTTAAGTACGCTGATGGCTTTTTTCCTGAACACGATACTGATGTGGGATTTTGTATGGATGTATCGCCTGGAGAGTTGGAAAGACAAATACCTATTGCAACTGGAGGAGGTATTGAATACCTTATCTGAGTTTGAGGCGTTGGCAAGTATAGCAGCGTTTCAGCATGCGCATCCGGCTTATGCGGTTCCTGAGTTAAGCGATGTACCCTTTGAGTTTCGTGCCTTTAACATGGCCCATCCGTTAATATTTTCGGTTAAGCCCGTTGCAAATGATTTTGAGATGCAGGGTGCAGGTAAAACAATGGTAGTGACAGGTTCTAATATGTCCGGTAAAACTACTTTCCTGCGTACTGTAGGCATCAATATGGTACTTGCTTTAATGGGGGCACCCGTAAATGCCCAAAAACTGAGAGTGGCACCATCGCAGGTATATACCGCTATGCGTACTGTAGATAACCTGGCTGAAAACACATCTTCTTTCTATGCCGAATTAAAACGATTGCGTATGCTTTTAGAGCTCACGGAGCAAGGGCTGCCTGTATTCTACCTGCTCGACGAAATACTGAAAGGAACTAACTCCCGTGACCGCCACTCAGGGGCTATGGCCTTGATCCGGCAGTTGCATAAACGCAATGCTTCTGGTTTGATTTCTACCCACGACCTTGAGTTAGGAGAAATGGAGCAGGAGTTACCAGGCAGCGTGGAGAACTATAGCTTTAACAGCGATATAATTGGTGATAAAATAGAGTTCGACTATAAACTGCATAAAGGCATTTGCCGTAGCTTTAACGCCAGCAAGCTGATGCAGCTGATGGGCATTGAGATAGAGGAGAAGGTGTAAGCTTTCTAAAGGACTACTGAGGTTAAGAGACGCATCTAAGTTGTTGTTGCGAGTAGGAAAAGAGATCAGAAATGTCTGTGAAATACTTGAGGTTTCTTTTGCGTCCAATATGACAGCTACTTTATCCTTCCCCTCCCAGGAGGGGTAGAGGTGGGTCATCTCCTCCAGAATTTATACATTAACACACTAAATATAACCCAGAACCATGAGAGTAGTAGCAGATATACCAAACCCACACATCAAGATCACTTTGCACTCTTACAACGGCAAATATATATTAAAGCTGGAGAAAGCAAATCTGGAGCAGATCTATAAGATTGAGGAAACAGAGGTATCAGGTGACGAAGGCGTAAAAGCCTTGATAGATGAGGAGTTTATCGAGGCTGTTCTAAATCGTTTTCAGGATATGCGCGATGCCTTTGTGAGCACGATCAGGAGGAATGGGTAAATTAATTCTTGGATTGACTGAGTATATTACGTTTATCTACTAGTTGGCACACATAAAAGTTATGAAAGAAGTTTTAGCTTCAGCTATTCTCCTGGTGCTCTTATCTTTTATGGTGTATCTGGGAAAGCAGACTATATCATTTAGAGATGTTACTTCAAAGCCTGCCGTTGTAACTACTGATGCTGAAATCTTTTATCCTCCGCCTATTGAGCCACCATTATTAGAATATACAGACTCTTCGGTTATAGAAACTATACATTTTGAATCCCTCAATTCGACGAGAATATTTAATAAACTTAAAGGCAAAGCCAAAGTTTACTACCGTGACTATTACTATGGTACTAATATCTTAAGAGAGGAAGGGACTTTTGTGAAGGGTGACTATTCAGGAGTATGGAGATGCTACTCACCTGAAGGAAAGTTAATGAGAGAATGTGAATACCCCATCCTTGATTAACCTCTTTTTAGAAGTAAATTCATATCTTCATTGCCAAACCACTTAGAAGAATTACATATGCCTACAAAGTTTTAACCCTTGCTACGATTCGGGCTTCAACTGCATAAGTAACGTTGACAAAAATAGGTAATTAATGAAGAAGAGAGTCTTCTATATCTTACTCGCTTTTTCAGCAAGCTTAATATTGCTGATAGGATACTCCATTTATGACAGTGAGCACAGCAGCAAGGCTGTAGTGGGTCTAGAAAATCTGAAGAAGCTTAAGGATGTGCAAATAGGAATGGACTCTCTTTCTGTACTTGCAATCATGGGAAGACCAAGTGATAGGTATTTTTTTAAAGAAGAAACCTTTTATAACTATGAAGTGCCACCAGGTAATTCATATCAAGCTCAAATCATATTTGACAAAAGGGGAAAGGTAAGTTACATCTCAGCTGTTTCATGGTGAAGAATAGTGACTCAAAAACTTATTGTGCCAACACATTGCATATTAAACCCTCACTACGTTTCGTACTTTGCATGCACGCGGCCCATTACCCTTATTAATAGTATAAAATCAAAGGCATTTATCAGCCTGATTAGCTTACTTTTGGTTCTTTATTTTAATATTTCCGGAATAAATCAGGGGGTGATATAGCAATAAAATTCTGCATTGCTACTTTCTCTCTGATTCACCTGATTTGTGTTTTTGTATTAATGATAAGGAGCAGAAGTAGTAAATGCACTTTGCTCTTTTGGAAGAAAAATGGTTTAGCTTTAAATGTAGTTTTTTCTCATTTACTTTCAGAATACAGATTGAACAAGCATTTGTAAGATGGTGGTGATAGAGTAATAGTTGAGGAGTACTAAAAACGGAAGAATAATTTTGGATATCAAAGCACAGGTATCATGTTCGGCTGATGCTTCACCCGTTCCTTGTGCGAGGATTTAATGTCCAACATAAAAAAACGCCCCTGATTTCTCAGGGGCGT
The DNA here is from genome assembly GCF_051904785.1 of Pontibacter sp. MBLB2868. Taxonomy (NCBI): domain Bacteria; kingdom Pseudomonadati; phylum Bacteroidota; class Cytophagia; order Cytophagales; family Hymenobacteraceae; genus Pontibacter; species Pontibacter sp. MBLB2868. Next base: position 4,605,308 of record NZ_CP196710.1, read on the forward strand.
TTTTTTTATACTTTCAGCTTATACTTAAGCGATAGCTACACGCTTGAATGCGTTAACTGTCATGCCTTTGCTGGTTTTATCAAGCAACTGCGCGATAGTCATAGAAGAGTCTTTTACGAACTCCTGGTTCAACAAAGTGTTCTCTTTGTAGAATTTGTTCAGTTTACCCTGAGCGATCTTATCAAGCATTGCCTCTGGCTTGCCTTCAGCACGTGCCTGCTCTTTACCGATCTCGATCTCACGCTCTACAGTAGCTGCATCAACACCGTCTTTATCAAGGGCAACAGGGTTCATAGCAGCGATTTGCATAGCTACGTCCTTACCAACTTCAGTTGCATCAGTGCCGTTTGTGTTCACAAGGCCTACTAATACACCTAATTTACCAGTAGAGTGCGTGTAAGCAACTACCTGGTCAGCAGATACAGTCTCGTAAGAAACAACATCAATTTTCTCACCGATCTTACCCATCAGGTCAGTAATATGATCCTGAAGTGAACGACCATCTTCCTGAGAAGCGGCAAGAAGTTCTTCTTTAGTAGCAGCGTTAGTAGATACAGCAGTATCCATAACTCGCTGTGCTAAGCTTTTGAAGTCAGCAACTTTAGATACAGGCTCAGTTTCGCAAGCTACAGCAACTGCTATACCGTTGTTTCCATCTGCATTTACCTGCGTTAGAACGATACCTTCAGAAGTGGCATTGTCAGCACGCTTGCTGGCAATTTTTTGGCCTTGCTTACGAAGAATATCTTTCGCTGCTTCGAAATCGCCGTTAGCTTCTGTAAGCGCTTTCTTGCAGTCCATCATACCTGCTCCGGTTTCCTGGCGGAGTTTGTTAACGTCTTGTGCTGTAATAGCCATGATCTTTATAATTATGAATTACGAATTAATAATTTTATTCCGGGGTTTGTTCAGACTCTGATAGACAAGAACGGCTATTAATAGCTTTTTATAAGCTGTAAAAGTCTTGTGTTCTGTGCCTTCTGGCTGTTGCTTTTTAAAATTCCCCTAAAACAAACTGAACATTGAAGCTGCAAAGCCCAATGTTCAGTTGTTATGATTGCAATATGAACAATTGACTATTGCTCGTCTGCTTCTTGCTTAGCCTTGATGCCTTCTTCTTCAGAACGCTTGCGCTCAGTTTCCTCTTTGTCAACCTTACGCTCAGAAAGACCTTCTTCAATTGCCTTACCAATGATAGACACGATAAGAGCTACTGACTTAGAAGCATCATCGTTTGCAGGAATTGGATAATCAACCAGCTCTGGGTTAGAGTTAGTATCGCAAACTGCGAATACTGGCAGGTTTAATTTATGTGCTTCCTTAACAGCGATGTGCTCACGCTTTACGTCAACAATGAAAAGAGCTGCTGGCAGTCTGGATAGGTCAGCGATACCGCCAAGTACTCTTTCCAGTTTCTCACGCTCACGAGAAAGCATTAATCTTTCACGCTTTGCGATAGCTGCATAAGCAGTGTTGTCTTTTACCATCTTATCGATAGTAGACATTTTCTTAAGAGACTTACGCACTGTAGCAAAGTTAGTAAGCATACCGCCTAACCAACGATCAGTAACGTAAGGCATTTTAAGGCGCTTCGCTTCTTCTGTAACGATCTCTTGTGCTTGCTTCTTAGTAGCAACGAACAAGATCTTACGTCCAGACTTCGCGATGTTCTTGATAGCGGCAGAAGCCTCATCAAGCGCAACCAATGTCTTATTTAAGTCAATGATATGGATTCCGTTCTTCTCCATGAAGATATACGGAGCCATTTTTGGATCCCACTTTCTGGTAAGGTGACCGAAATGAACACCTGCCTCAAGTAATTCTTTATAATTAGTACTTGCCATGTTGTTGATACACCTAAAATATTAACGTTTACTGAACTGGAATGAACGACGTGCTTTACGCTTACCGAACTTCTTACGCTCCACCATACGTGGGTCACGAGTGATAAATCCTTCTTTACGAAGAGCTGATTTAACTTCGGCGTTCTCAACTACCAGTGCTTTAGAGATAGCAAGTCTTAGTGCTTCAGCCTGGCCGCTTACACCACCACCTTTTAGATTAGCAGTAACATCGTACTTGCCAATTAGATCTAAGGTTTGAAACGGCTGATTAACTATAGTTTGCAGTACTTCGTCAGGGAAGTATGCCTTGATATCTTTACCGTTAATAGTGATATTCCCTTGCCCGGCCGTCATGTAGATACGAGCCACCGAGGTTTTTCTTCTACCAGATGTATTGATAACTTCCATTAATAATTAGATGTTGAGGGTTAATTCTTTAGGCTGCTGAGCTGCAAATGGATGCTCGCTTCCTGTAAAAACATGAAGATTTCTGAATAGCTCGCTACCCAGCCTGTTTTTTGGCAACATGCCACGTACAGCACGCTCTACAAGTAATGTAGATGATTTCGCCTTTAGCTCACGTGGAGAAGTTCTCTTCTGACCGCCTGGATAACCAGTGTGTGTCAGGTAGTACTTCTGATCCCACTTACGGCCTGTGAAACGTACGTTGTCAGAATTGATAACAATTACGTTGTCACCGCAGTCAGCATTAGGAGTGTATGAAGGCTTGTGTTTGCCCTTCAGGATCTTGGCGATCTCAGATGCCACACGACCCAAGTTTCCTTGCCCGGCATCAACAATAACCCAGCCTTTATTAGCTGAAGCTTTGTTGACCATCAGGGTCTTATAACTTAAATGATCCATTTTTAGTGGTTGTAAGCGATTTATTTATTTAATTATTGATCTTTCGGTACTTGAAAAATGGTCACAAAGATAGAAAGACTTTATCTGATATGCAATACCGATATTATAAATTACCGTTAATCAGGGAAATAGCTCCTGCTAACTATAGTTCTTGCTTCTAAGTTGTCCTTACCTGTTAGTGTGTTATAGAAACAGCTAAAGGTACAACTAAAAAAACAGCACAGCGCTATTGATTTACCGCTGTGCTGTTATAAACTATAAGCGTTTGCTTTTTGGTCTGTTACTCTTTCAGGAGTTTCTGGATCTCTTTAGCCAACGTTTCTATGTTAGCCTCTCCATTACCCATGGACACATATCTGATAATGCCGTTTTTATCTATCAGGAAATTCAGAGGTATACCACTTTTTGCATACTGATTCCAGATAGTTTCATCAGGGTCAACGCCGACATTGAAGTCTATTCCTCTTTTCTTCAGATCAAGCATCTTGTTCGATACTTTTTGCTTTGTTTCTCCTCTGGATATAGGTAACAGCACAAAGTCATTGCTTTTGTTTGGTTCTATAATTTTTGAAGGGAAATCATGGAACTCCAGAAGACAGGGAGCACACCAGGTAGCCCAGAAATTGAGTAGCACAATTTTCCCTCTTAATTCTGACAGCCTCATCGTTTTACCATCTATCATGTTTACGGTAAAATCTTTTGCAGCATCATTTACATTTAAAACCAGTGCCTCTTTGCTTAGATCAGACAGTTTCACCGTTTTGCCATCGTTCGTGCTTACGGTAATATCCTTTGCATTATCCTTTACATCTGATTCGAACGCATCCTTGTTTTCATCCTTATTGTTAATGACAGGGGCGTCGTTATTGCCTGTTGTTCTCGCTTCCTTTTCTTCCTCTGTAAACAGAGATATCAGAATAATGAATTCTTTATCGCCAATTTGATTACCAAACTGCTTTACTAGCTCGGCATGTTTCTCCTCAGATACCCCTTTGTTCATGGATTTGACATAGCCCTGTTTTGCATATGCCTCCAGTTTTTCCATGGAGGCAAGTTCATTGTTTATGAGGATAACATAAGACGGTTTGGGAGCCACATGCGTTTGCCCATACAGGAGATGCACAGAAAACAGTAAAATGAGTAGGAGGTAATTTTTCATGAAGAGTTTATGTTGAGAACTACAGATTTAAATGTCAGTAGAACAAGTTGTTCGTCAATATGAGGAGAGATTTTAGGAATGATTCTATAACTATAGTTTAATTCTGGAAGCTTCTTACTGGCGGTGGTGGAGGTGGTAACTGGGGTAATTGCCCATACTTAGCCTCAGCAGCCGGAATTACTGGATTTTTGCCATAATCGTATACATCTGTTTTGTCAGACTTCAGGTAAATCACGATCGACTCCAAATTCCAGTCTATTCTATCGCTGATCCAGCCAACTTTTTCAACGTTAGGATTACGTTTCAGGAAGTCTTTGTAATCAGCAGGCCAGTTAGCTTGATTCTTATAATAGTCTACTTCGTCAAGTATAAAGATAAATGGCTCGCTCTTGTCTTGTGGTTTTGGTGGAGGCGGTGTTGGCAGCTCGTCTTGCTGGTTAACTTTCACCTGTACCCGAGGTTGAACCGGAAGCTCAGCAGAAATCTTCTTGTTAAATGTTATCACTTCCGGAGAATTTTGTTTTTCCCTGGTTGTAATAGAGATAATGTCTTTGGCTTGAGAGGCATCGCCGAGCAATTTTTTCACGCCTTCCCCTTTAAGCACATTCACGCTATGAATATCGTTTGGATTTAGCTGTTTGGAAGCATTTTCAGTAGATTTTACCCCATCAATATAGTATACAACTGCGCTTGGTACTGGCGGCGGCGGAGCTGGCAAATTCTCAGCGTCATGTGCAACTGGTGCAGGTGGCGGAGGCAGTTCAGGTAATTTACCATACTTGCTTTCAAGGGCGGCTATGCTGTTAGCATCATCCAGGTAATAGACTTCTGTACCGCCTTTTCTTAAATGTACAACAAGTGAGTTTCTGTTATCAATAACTTTCATCCTTGCATTTTTGATGGCAGGATGGCGCTCCAGGTACTCCTTTAGTTCTTTTGGAATATCTTTTCCTCCATCTTGCAGCGTTGTTTGCGTGGCAGCTTGTTCTGCGTTGGCTACAAGCTCAGAACTGCTTGAGGCACTCCTGAAAGCAAACAACAGCACAGTTACAAGTGGCAGCACAATCAGCAGCTTTAGCTGATTCGCTTTAGTACTTGGCATTTTGTTCATCATGGCTATTCTTGTTTTAAGCGGTGAGAAGTTAAATTGATTGGCGATCTGAGGCTCTGAAATACCGGTTACTTTCAGCAGCAGGTACTGGTAATCTTTCCGGTCCACGCCGGCAGTAAGTACATTTTGATCAGCAATAAACTCCAGGTTCTCTTTTATGGCTTTTTTCATAAGCCACCCACCTGGGTTAAACCAACTCAATAGCGTGCAAAACTCAGCTAAAAGCACATCCAATGTATGCCAGCCTTTTACATGCACCAGCTCGTGGTTTAGTATGGCGTCAAGTTCCTGCTGCCTGTGCTGTTCAGGGTTAAGGTAGATTGACTGCCAGAACGAAAAAGCATGTTTTATACTTTGCACCTTTCTGTACCCAATGCTTTTATAAGCTGCAGGTTCAGAACGAATGTGAATTTTATAGAGTGAGATAAACTGCATTAACAAGCGTATGGCTACCACAAATGCCCCAGCCAATACCAAACCTATTGGTATCAGCCAGTAATCGAATGCCTGAGTTTCCGGAGTTGTTGTTGGAGCTGCTTGCCAAGTGGCAGGCATGGCTATAGCATAGCTATGCACAATTGCCAAGGGCTCGTGTTGCTCAAAAAATACAGACAGGTCCAGGAAAGGGTACAGGAAAGAAAATAGCAAACCAAACAGCAGGAACACCCGGTTTAAAGTATAAAAGGTGATCCGCCGCAGCACGAAATGGTAAGCCAGGTAAAACAGGGCCAGGGCTACGTTCGCTTTCAGGAGGTATAAGAGTAAGGCCGGCATATTATTCTGCTTTTTTGTTCTCGATCATGTTAATAATCTCTTTCAGTTCTTCAGCACTGATCTTCTGGTCTTTGGCAAAAAATGCTACCAATTCTTTGTAAGAGTTCTTGAAGTAATCTCCTACAAACCCATTCATAAATCGCTTCTTATAATCCTCAGCCTTTATCTGGGGCAGATAACGGTAGGTGTTTCCGAGCTTTTCGCTTTTCAGGAAGCCTTTTTTCTCAAGGTTCTTAACCGTGGATGCCAGGGTAGTATAAGGAGGTTTCGGCTCAGGGAACTTCTCCAGGAATTCCTTTATAAAACCGCCATCGGTTTCCCAGATCACCTGCATGGCTTCTTCTTCTTGTTGGGTTAACTTTTCCATAGTACTACGATGTTTTCGTATAGTTACGAATGTTTCGTAATAAAAGCTACGAAAGTTTCGTAAATATTTTTGATCTGGTTAATTGTTCCTCACAGTGATTTTTTTCAGGTTAAATGGGTAGATAATAGTAGTTGTGTTTGAGACTGTCATCCTTCTCACCCTACAAGATTAGTTCACAGGTAGGGCAGTTTCATCCTGTGTTTTGAATCAAAAATACACGCTCATTCTATAGGATCTAAATCCCGTATCAAGCCCAGGAAATACCACTTTCAGGCGCACTTTCATAACAGTAGAATTGCTGAAGTATAAATCCTATATTTATACCTGTGCTTCTTAAATTATACTATGCTAAAGAAACTATTCATATCCTTTTCGCTGGCGCAGCAGAACATCCGTTCCAGGCTCTTCCATACTTTGTTATCTATACTTGGTATTGTTATAGGGGTGGCGGCACTGGTTACAGTATTGTCGTTAATTGATGGTTTGGAAGAATTTGCGCAGGAGCAGATCACAAAAACTACCGACCTTAAAGCTGTCGTGATTACCAGCAGCACCTACAAGCGGGTTGATGATGTGATGTTGCGCAAAAACAAGTATAGTTACCTTGACTACAAAACATTTAAGGACCTGGAGGCATCGTCGCCGAAACCTTCGCGGGGTTTTATTCAGGCAAAAGGTGAAAGCGAAGTTTGGGTAGCAGGCAGGCAGAAGTCATTGGGTACTTCCCTGATGGCCACTAATATTTATTATCCCACAGATGCCGAAATTGAGTATGGCCGTTTTTTTAGCGAAGCCGATGTGGAGCAGCAAAAGCCAGTTGCCATAGTAAACCATAGCTTCGCGGTAAATGCGTTCGGTAAAGACTCTGCTGCATATCTCCTGGGGAAAATAGTTGCCTTTGATAGTTTACAGGTAAAGGTAGTGGGTGTATTGCCTGCAGACGATGATAAATCTGCACGCCTTTATTTCCCGGTTACTTTGCTCACAGAAGAGCAGATCAAGGCAGATCCTCCGGTAGCAGTACTCGAGGCAAATAAAATAGAGGATGTGCCCGCCATTAAAAGTTATGCAGAGGGCTGGCTTAAAACCAGGTTTCCGGCAGATACGACAGACTTTAACGTAGCGACAAACGAAGGTAGAGTAGAGCAGGCGGCCAAAGGCTTTCTGCTGTTCAGGGTAGTAATGGGCCTGATCGTGGGTATATCAGTAATTGTTGGTGGTATCGGGGTGATGAATGTGCTGCTGATATCAGTAACTGAACGCACCGTAGAGATAGGTGTACGCAAAGCGATGGGTGCCAAAAAGCGCGATATCCTGATGCAGTTCCTGGCAGAGTCGGTTTCTGTGTCGTTGTTCGGGAGTATGCTTGGCTTGCTTTTAGGTATACTTGCCACCCTTGCCATTGTACCCATAGTTAAGGCTTTTGTTGATGTGCCGTTCAGGGCAGTATATACAATGGATACCTTTATGGTTATTGCGGTCGTGGCAGTAATTGTGGGTATTGTTTTTGGCACTTACCCCGCCACGCGTGCCGCCAAACTCGATCCGGTTGATGCAATCCGGAGAGAGTAGCGGCAAATATTTTGCTACAGCCCGGTTTTAGAAATACCCCTGTGCTTCAGCAGCTTTTCTGAAATCGATATTGCCGTCTGTAAATCCTTCTGATGTAAACTTCCGTCTATTAAAACAGCCAAATAAAGAACTATGAAAGCCATACTTGTAAAAGAACCGGGAGGACCTGAGCAACTGACGCTTGGGGAATACGAACAGCCATTGCCTATGCCTTACGAGCTACTGGTGAAGGTGCATGCCACTGCACTGAATCGTGCTGATACGCTGCAAAGGCAGGGCAAGTATCCGCCACCAAAGGGGGCAAGTCCTTTGCTGGGTTTAGAGATAGCCGGAGAAGTAGTTGAAGCGGGCGTTAACTGCAAGCGTTTCAAGAAAGGTGATAAAGTTTTCGGACTACTGCCAGGCGGTGGCTACGCAGCGTATGCTGTTATCGACGAGGACATGGCTATGCCTGTGCCGGATAACTTATCCATGGAAGAGGCTGCAGCTATACCTGAAGTGTTTATGACAGCCTACCAGGCCCTTGCCTGGCTGGGGAAGTTAAAGTCCGGTGAGCGGGCGCTAATACATGCAGGGGCAAGTGGTGTTGGTACGGCTGCCATACAGTTGGCCCGGAAAATGGATGCAGAAGTTATCGTGACCGCATCAGAATTTAAGCTGCATGCCTGCAAAGAGCTGGGCGCTCATAAAACAATTAATTATCAGCAGGTAGCTTTTGAGGATGAAGTGCTGGCTTACACCAATGGAGAGGGAGTGGACGTGATCGTGGATTTTATCTCCGGCCCCTATTTTAAGCAGAACATTGAATGCCTGCGCCTCGATGGCCGGCTTGTTATACTTGCCAGCCTTGGCGGCGGAATAGTGAACGAGTTCGACCTGCGTAAAATTTTAGTGAAGCGTCTGCAGGTGATGGGTTCCACGTTACGCACCAGGCCAAAGGATTACCAGGTTAAATTAACTCAGGATATGATCTCTTTTGCCATGCCGCATTTTAAATCCGGTGCGATCAAACCTGTTGTTGATTCTGTATATGACTGGCAGGATGTAGCAGAGGCGCACCGGTATATGGAGCAAAACAAGAATATCGGCAAGATCGTGCTTCGGGTGAGCTAAGTATTAAAATACCTCCCTATATAGGATACAAACAAGTCCTGTATAGGGAGGTATTTTGTTTATTTTTAATGAGCGCGCAGCTGCTTTACCAATACTGCGAAGTCTTTAGGATATGGAGCTTCGATCTTAACTGGTTCACCGTTCAGTAAGGTAAAGCCAATATTGAAGGAATGCAGTGCAAAGCGCTTGATCAGCGGAAGTTCTTCCGTATGCTGCTTTAAATTATACCCGCGTTTTAGGTTGCTCAGGTACAGGTTCTCTCCACCATAAAGCTCATCGCCTACAATGTTTGCTCCTAAATATGCTAAATGTACCCTAATCTGGTGCAACCGGCCAGTTACAGGCATACACTCAATTAAGGTATGGCGGCTATAACTCTCCAGGGTGGTAAAATATGTATCAGCTGGCTTGCCTTTTGGGCTTAGATGCGCTACTCCTTTTGCATTGGGCTGAATTGCCCTGCTCACCAATTCATCCTCAAACTTATGCACGCCCCAGGCTACCGCATGGTATACCTTGTAAACCTGCCGGTGTTCAAACTGCATTGACAGGTGGCGGTAAGCCTCCGGGTTCTTTGCAAAAACCAAACATCCTGACGTATCCTTATCCAGGCGGTGGCATGCCTGAAGCTCGGGATTATATTGCCGGGCTATCTTTAACAGGTTTGTGGTGTTAGGGGTGCGGTCTTCGAGTGTTGAGAGAAAAGGAGGCTTATTTACAACAATGTAATCCTCGTTCTCAAATATGATAAGGTCTTTAAAAACCGGGTACTTCATCTGCTTTTAAACTTTAAGACACAGGTCTTTCTAATACTGTGTGTCCTGCAAAGATACGCAATATTAATTGTTGGTGGATGCTTGTAGGTTGGCAGAAGATAAATTGTTGAGGTAAAGCTGCAAGCAGTAAAGCATCTGTGGGTGCCTGTCAGATGATTTTGGAGTGTTAAATGGTGCCTACGCTGCTTTTGCTTTCTGTAGTTTAAAGCGCAGGGTAGTACCCTTGCCAACTTCGCTCTTAACGGCAATGAAAGAACGGTGGGCTTCTACGATATGCTTACAGATCGCAAGTCCGAGGCCAGTGCTGCTTGTATCGCGGGCCCTGCTTTTATCGATGCGGTAGAAGCGCTCAAAGATTCTGTTGATATGCTCAAGGGCAATTCCTTTACCGTCGTCTTTTACTGTAACTGTAAACTTCTTTTTGCCTTCTTCAAACATTACCCAAATATTTCCACCCTTACGTCCATACTTAATGGCGTTATCGATCAGGTTAATAAAAACCTGACGCATACGGTTAGGGTCGGCAAAAAGTATGATCTGTTCCTTTGGATCAACAGCCAGGTGTAGGTTGATCTTGTTCTTCTCTGCTTTTTGCTCCAGCTGTTCAAATACCTCGCGCACCAGTTGGGCCGCATCGAAGTTACGCTTGGCCATCTTTACCACGCCTTTCTCAAACTGCGATATGCTGATCAGATCCTGTACCAGTGCATCTAACCCATCCAGACTTTTAGCAGCTTTTTCAAGGAAACGCTCCCGCACGTTTGGGTCATCCATGGCGCCATCCAATAAAGTATGGATAAAGCCCTGGGCCGCAAAAATGGGGGTCTTAAGTTCATGCGACACATCCGCTAAAAACTCGCGCCGCATAGCTTGCAGGCTTTTCAACTCATCAATTTCCTGCTGCTTGCGCTCGGCGATCAGGTAGATCTCATCCTTTATTTTAGTAAGCGGGTCAGTGTTGAAAGTAGATTTACTTTCTATTTTCTTAAAATCCTGCTTCTTTACTTTCTCCAGACTTGAGTACACATTCTTAATCTCGCGGAGTACCAGTGCCTCATAGGAAAAGTATACCAGTAAAAAGCAGCTGATGAACACTATTACCAGTGCCACCTTGAAACCTTCTGAAGAGAAGTAGCTGGCTAAAGCAAGAAAGGCGGTAAGCACTAATGCCACCGCCAATGATATTATAAGAGTAAGCGTACGGGAGTTGAAGTTCATGTATTAGTCGGTGTTAAACTTGTAACCGACACCTTTTATAGTTTTGATATTCTCTTCGCCAATCTTTTCGCGCACCTTCCGGATGTGCACATCCACGGTGCGGGCAATTACATACACATCGTTGCCCCACACGTTGTTTAACAGCTCCTCGCGGGTAAATACTTTGTTTGGTGTTGCTGCCAAAAAAGCCAGCAGTTCAAACTCTTTCTTTGGGAGCGTAATTTTCTGGTCTCCTTTATACACAGCAAAACTGGTGCGGTCTATCCGCAAGTTGCCGATCTCAATTACCGCATCCTGTTCTTCCTGCTGCGATTCGCGGCGGGCAAAAGCTGCAAGCCTGCTAAGCAAAGCACGTGGCTTAATAGGCTTAGTTATAAAGTCGTCGGCTCCGGCCTCAAAAGCCGCTACTTCTGAGAACTCCTCTGAGCGTGCCGTCAGGAAAATAATATGTGTGTGCTTGAATTCGCTCATCTCGCGAAGCTGGCGACATGCAGCTATTCCATCAAGTATGGGCATCATCACATCCATCAGGATAACATCCGGCTTTACCGCCTGCGCCACCTCAATTGCCTTTTTGCCATTATCGGCTACAGAAACGTCATAACCTTCCTTAGTCAGGTTGTATTGTAGCAGTTCCACGATATCCTGATCGTCGTCTACTACTAGGACTTTATAGCTTGATGCAGTTTGCAAAATGTATGGATTAGTGTTCTTAAGAATTATAATTCCATAACAAAGATACAATTCGTTACCTAATATAAACCTTTGAACTTAAATCATAACGTTTTCTTAACATTCTGATGAGGTACAGTGTTCAGGGGAGGTGCAAAAAAAAAGGCCGGAGCAATACCGGCCTTTTTTACTTAATTCTTAGCTAATGTTATTTTATGTTTCAAGTTCTTGTATTCATAGAGGTTTACTTTTACCGAACCTACAAACATTTCGGCCTGGATCATTACCGGAATTTTGTTTTTGTCATCGGACAAGTAAACCACAATCGAGTTTTCTCCTTTGAACATGTCATTGTTCGGCATTTTAGGAGTTAACTTAATGGCTTTTATGTCGCCGGCTTTGGTACTCACTACTTCTTTGCCTTTATAAGTTACTTCCATGTTAAAGGTTTCTTCATCAAAAAAGCCTTGCACATTTACCTTTTCGCCTATGCGCATGTTGTCATAGTTAATGGTGCGGAGGTAGTAAAACCCACTCACAACATCCTGCACGTTATCCGGAATTTTATAATTGCTGGTCTCTTTATCTTTGTGCTTTTTCTTTTTCTCTACGAGGGCCGTATTTTTGAAATGGTTAAAGTCCACGGTTTCGCGTTTACGGTAATCACCCTCTTCAATATTCCTGAATGATCGGTGAGGTACTATGGCCGCGGTATCAATATAGGACTGCCAGGTGTCACGGATCCTTATAAAAAGATCGAAAGAGCTGGTTGTTTTGCCATACACGGTTGCGCTGTAGCAGGGTCTTCCATTAACATATTGTATGGTAGGAGCCACGTTTATCACGGCTTCTGCTGCTGTTATAGGTCCATAGTGAACTTTATACTTCAAAATTTCTCCGGAGGAGAAGCTTTCGTTGGGTATAGTGCGTAATCGATCTTTAGTGACAAAGCCAAATGTAGCGGCTAGTACTATAAGTATAATTGGCAAAGTTTTTTTCATATGCTCTCTTAGCTCAGTTGTGTTCATCTATTAATCAAGTTTTATACCAACTGCGGCGTTTGTGCTAAGTTAAACAGATATTTATAGCTAATCAATTCATTATGAAGTAAAAAAGGAGCTATAATATATAGCTCCTTTATATTTACTTATAGTTTGGGAAAAGAGTTCATTCGCTTGCAGCGGCTGCATCATCAAGTGCGGCAGCCACTTTTTCAGGCTCTCCTTTTACAATAGCCCTGATCTTTCCTTCTATTTCTTCCATCAGTTCCGGGTTGTCCAGCAGGATCTGCTTCACGCCATCACGACCCTGACCAAGTTTATCTCCATTGTAAGAGAACCATGAGCCAGACTTCTGTACGATGTTCAGTTCAACGCCAAGGTCAAGTATTTCGCCTACCTTAGAGATGCCTTCACCATACATAATATCAAACTCAACTACTTTAAACGGAGGAGCTACCTTATTCTTCACTACCTTCACACGGGTACGGTTACCGGTAATGTTATCTGCACTCTCTTTGATCTGGCCGATACGACGGATATCCAAGCGTACTGAAGCATAGAATTTAAGGGCGTTACCACCGGTAGTTGTCTCAGGGTTACCGAACATCACACCGATCTTCTCGCGCAGCTGGTTGATAAAGATACAGGTACAGCCGGTTTTGTTGATCGTACCGGTTAGCTTACGAAGTGCCTGTGACATCAAACGAGCCTGCAGACCCATTTTGCTGTCACCCATGTCGCCTTCCAGTTCACCTTTAGGCACCAGGGCAGCAACAGAGTCAATTACAATAATGTCAATAGCGCCTGAACGGATCAGGTGATCAGCGATCTCAAGTGCCTGCTCACCGTTGTCAGGCTGCGATATTAATAAGTTTTCAGTATCAATGCCAAGCTTCTGGGCGTACACTCTGTCAAATGCGTGTTCTGCATCTATAAATGCTGCCAAGCCTCCTTTTTTCTGTGCTTCAGCAATGCAATGCAGGGTAAGCGTGGTTTTACCTGAAGATTCCGGTCCGTAGATCTCTACGACACGGCCACGTGGTAGGCCGCCTATACCCAAAGCAATATCCAGCCCCAGCGAGCCAGTAGAAATAGCAGGTATGTCTTCTACCTTGTTATCACTCAACTTCATTACGGTGCCTTTACCGTATGTTTTGTCGAGCTTATCCATGGTTAGCTGCAAGGCTTTAAGTTTTTCGTTGCTTACGCTCATGTGTGTTTAATTATTTGAATTATATTGAAGGTGAAATTACTACATTCGATAGCTATTTGCAAGAAAGCAAAAAACTATTTTACTAAAAATTTTAGTTGTTTACTGCCGACTGATTACAACACAGGATGCACCTGTTTTGTCCCATTTTTGAAATAAATTTATGCGTATTTTTTCGCTTTTTGCATTAATTATAGCCTTGTTTTGTAGTAGATTAGCTTCGGCACAATTGCACAACGATGCATTGCTGCAAACGATGCCTGTTAAACCCGAAAATGCTAATGAAATTAGATTTGGGCTGTATGCATTAGGCTTCTCCAAGAACAATGAGTATTTCAACAAAATTGCCGATGGCTATACCCTATTTGGTTATCAGCTCAACCCGAAACTGATCTACCAACCTGCTCCATTTGTGCGCATCGATGCAGGTGTTTTCCTTTGGAAGGACTTTGGTAGCTCGGGGTATCAGGACATTGCGCCCACTTTCTCGGCCATCATCGCAAAAGAGAACTGGAAGCTGATATTTGGAACACTGGAAGGTAGCCTGAGCCATGGGTACATTGAACCGCTCTATGACTTTGAGCGGGTAATAAACAACAGGCTCGAAAACGGACTTCAATACAGGTTGCAAACTCACGCTGTAAACCTTGACACCTGGCTTGACTGGGCACACATGCTGTACCGGGGAGAGGATGACCAGGAGCGAATTAACGGAGGTGCCGTAGTGGCAATTAAACTGCTGGAGCAGGAGGGACGCGGCAACTTAAACGATAGCCTGCGCCTGACACTGCCAGTGCAGTTTACGGCACAACACCGTGGGGGGCAGATTGATGCTTCAGAGTTGCCTTTACTGACAGTGGTTAACATGGCTGTTGGCCTTGAACTTGAGAAGAAGTATGACCGGAAGGTGCTGCACCGCCTGTATACCAAAAATTATCTTGTCGGTTTTAAAGACTTCTCAAATGAGTATTTGCTGCCTTTTCAGCAAGGGCACGGCATCTACCTTAACGCGGGTATTGATACAAAGTACCAGGATGTGATGCTAAGTTACTGGCAGGGGGATGGCTATATAGCAGAACTTGGCGGTAAGCTTTATCAGTCGGCTTCCACCACATTCAAAAATCCGGATTTCCTCCAGGAGGACCGACGTATACTTATACTCAGGTTCATGAAAGACATTGAGATACTGGATAACCTATACCTGTCAATCAGGCTGGAACCAGTTGTAGACCTTAATGACCCGAAGCTGGAGTTCTCAAATGCCTTCTACCTCACCTTCGATACAGATTTCTTTGTAGCTAAACCACGTAGGTAGTCAACAGTTTCTTTTAAGACAAGCCTACACCACCGCTGTAGCGCTGTTCTGTTCCTCCTGCAGGGTTGTTTCGTAGTCTTCCCGCGTCATGCCGTAAAAGCTCAGGTCTAGCAGCTCTTGAGATTCGTCATTCTTGTAGTCGCTTCTGTGTACACCTTCTTTTAAGAAACCACAGCGCTCGGCCAGTTCGCCAAAGTCTGCGTTAAAAGCCGTACATCGCAGGTATAGCCTGTTCAGTTCAAGGGTTTCAAAAGCGAAACGGATAACGGCTTTCATGCCTTCAATGGCAAGGTCACGTGTTTCAGGCCAGCTGGTGAAATACAACCCCAGTTCCGCCTTTGGTATGCGCCTGTCAATGTTCTTTAATGCAATGTCTCCGATGTAAACATTATCCTCTTTCAGCCATACTCCAAAATCAAAGATCTTACGATTGTCCCACTCAGTACGCAGCTGCTTCACTTGCGTACGGGCATCATCCAGGGCACGTACCCGCGCCAGTCGCCCTCCAAAGGCAGGGTTAAGTATGGAAGGGTTTTCTTGCAACAGGCGCATAAAATCACTCGCATCGCCTTCCTGGTAGGGCCTTAACAGTAAGTGCTCTGTTTCTAATTGTTCTTTAAAAGAATCGGAGAGGGTTTGGTATAAAATACTCATGTTGGTTGTAACTAAGTTTGGGTGTTTAAGCACAGGGTGCCTAAATTATGTCTTACGCTAACCATTGAAAAACGTGCGCTCTCAGCGAATAATATTAGCCTGCTTTAACTGCTAAACTGTTTCTCCGTTAAACTGGAATAATAGTTTAACATTTAAAGTACAATATAACCTAATGGGAAACAGACTTAAAGACAAAGTAGCCATCATAACTGGTGGCGGAACAGGTATTGGTGAAGCAATATGTAAAAAGTTTGCGGCGGAAGGCGCAAGTGTAGTGGTTGCAGGGTTTCCTGAAGACCCTGTAGAAGACGTAGCAAAATCCATACAGGATAATGGCGGCAATGCCATTGCTTTCACCGGAGATCTTTCGGTAATGGCTAATGCAAAAAGTTGCGTAGAACTTGCCGTTAAGCAGTTTGGTAAACTGAATGTCCTGGTAAACAATGCAGGGGTGTTTCCGGAGGTAAACCTGTTGCAGGATTATTCAGAAGAGGCCTTCGATTATATGATACGCAATAACCTGCGCTCTGCCTTTTGCATGAGTAGATCGGCCCTGCCGGAGCTGCACAAAACCAAAGGGAATATCGTTTCTGCAGGATCTGAGGCAGGAATGATAGGTATTGCACAGAATACTCCATACGGAGGTACAAAAGGCTTTATGCATGCCTTTATGCGGGGACTGGCCGTGGAGCAGGCACAGTTCGGGGTTCGCTGCAACTTAGTTGGGCCAGGGCCTATTGATACTGCCTGGACGCATGATGATACGGGCCCAATGGATAGCAAGATGGTAAAAACCATGAAAGAAGCTACGCCAATGGGGCGCCGTGGCACGCCGGAAGAAGTGGCCAATGTGTATCTCTTCCTTGCCTCAGATGAAGCATCTTATGTAACAGGTGCACTTTATATGGTTGATGGTGGCATAACGGTTGCCAAAGGTGGGGTGGGAGACCAGGCCGATGCCAGTATGAAAAAACAACCGGAAGGTGAGCTGAAGTTAAATCATTCCAAGGACGGGCATACTTCCATAAGAAAGTAAAGCATTCAAGGAGGCCCCAAAAATAAAGCCGCCGCTCTGATCTTAGAGCGGCGGCTTTATTATATCTATGGCTATTTTAAGCGTTCAGGTATGGGTAGTTGAAATGCTTAGGGCTATGTAACTGCTGCTGAATCATCATTACATCCAGCGTATGCGCTGATTCTTTAAAGAATTCCAGGCGGCGGTACAGCATTTCTTTTTGCAGCACGGTGCCTGTTGCAGTTTTTATATAAGCTCTTTTATCTTCTAAAATATGGTGCATTACCTCATTTACCTTCTCTTCGTTTAGTGCATACCACTGCTGAAAATCAAAAAGGCGGGCAGCTCCGGGAGTGTCAGAAGAAAACTCCAGACCGTGCAGGCGGAGCAGGTCAGCAAGCAGGTTTATCTCCAGCGGAATAGAAGTATTGTAGGGCAATGTGCCTACTTCCAGTTTGCTGTTGAGGGCGCCGGCTATAGTTGCCAGGTTATCTTTAAAGCGAAAGTATAAAGCAGCCGCTTCCATAAGCTTATAGGTAATGTTGAAAAAAGATTAGATGCAAAATTACACCAATTTGGTTTACATCCAACGGGTGCTGATCCTGATTGCGAGAATGAGTGGCTTATAGTGCAGCTTTTGAATCCTGCACAGAGTTAGAATTTTACAGTAACTCCTTGATGATACGCTCTACAGTAACGCCTTCTGCTTCCGCTTTAAAGTTGCGTACGATCCGGTGACGAAGTATCGGGAGGGCTACAACCTGTACATCTTCAATATCGGGGCTATACTTGCCGTTTAGAATGGCATTGCATTTAGCACCTACAATTAAATGCTGGGAGGCTCTTGGGCCTGCGCCCCACTCCAGGTACTGGTTTGCCTGTTGCGAAGCCATGGGCATGTTAGGGCGGGTTTTATGCACTAATTGCACGGCATACTCCACTACATTATCTACAACCGGCACGCGACGCACCAATTGCTGGAAAGCAAGGATGTCGTCAGAGTGAAGAATCTTGTTCAGCTGTGTCATAACTGCTCCGGTCGTGTTTTTAACGATCTGCAATTCTGACTCATAGCTGGGATAGCCTAGCGTGATGTTGAACATGAACCGGTCCAGCTGGGCTTCAGGCAGGGGGTAGGTTCCTTCTTGTTCAATGGGGTTCTGAGTGGCCAGTACAAAGAATGGCTTTGGCAGATCGTACCGGCGGCCGGCAACAGTAACGGAATGTTCCTGCATGGCTTCCAGCAAGGCTGCCTGTGTTTTAGGAGGGGTTCTGTTTATCTCATCGGCCAGTACGATGTTGGCAAACACCGGGCCTGTTACAAACTTAAAATTGCGGTCTTTGTCCAGGGTTTCTGCGCCAACAATATCGGAGGGCATCAGGTCTGGGGTGAACTGCACCCTGCTAAACGACATGTCCAGGGATGAGGCAATGGTTTGGATCAGGAGGGTTTTGGCTAAGCCTGGCACGCCCACCAAAAGGCAGTGACCCTGACAAAAAACAGCTGTGAGTACTAATTTTACGACTTCTTCCTGGCCTACAATTACTTTCGATATTTCTGAAGTTAATGTCCGGTAGGCATCGTATAGTGCGTCGGCTGCTTCTTTGTCAGAGGAGTACTGCGTCATAGTTTCTTATTGCGTTAGCTCGAGCACCTTACAATCCTGGTACTCTGGATCAATTTCAATGAAAACAGTTTCTATGTTCTTGCGGAACCAACTGTCAATGGCTTTCCCTTTTTTCTCGTTCAACGCTGCGGTGGCTATCTTCTGATAGTCATCCTGCAAATTAGCCAGGTGCGGCTTAGACTTAGACTTCAGGTAAAGTATACGCACTGCTTCCTGGCCATCATCAGTACGGAAGGGAACTGGTTTTGATATTTCGCCTACCTGCATGGTGTCAATCACAAAGAACATAGCCGGGTCAACCTGGTCCATTGGGATGTACATGCTGCCTGTGGAACGGCTCGTGATCATACCACCTGTATCTTTTGTATTCTTATCGTCAGAGAATTCCTTGGCCGCTTTGGCAAAAGTAAGGCTGTCGTTTAATATCAGCGTACGAATGCTGTCTAATGCAACGGATGCCTCTTTCACATCTACAGTGGCCGTTGCCGGCTTGATAAGAATGTGACGTGTGTTAAACTCCTGGCCTTTACGCTCAATCAACTGGATCAGGTGAAACCCGAATTGTGATTCGATCACATTGGATATCTGACCTGGTTCAAGGCGTAAAGCAGCTGCCTCATACTCCGGCACCAGCTCCTTCTTTTTAAAGAAGCCCAACTCGCCACCTGCCTGTGCTGACCCCGGATCCTGGGAGTATTTCTTTGCGAGTGTAGCAAAGTCTTCGCCGGCAAGTATACGCTGTCTGATAGCTTCCAGTTGCTCGCGCGCAGCCTGTTTCTGTTGCTTGCTTACCTGGGCGTATTTCACGATCTGGCCTAACTCCACTTCACTTGAGAAATAGGGCAAGCTGTCTGTTGGAATCGTGTTAAAATATTTTTTGATCTCTTTAGGAGTCACTTTTACCTTACCGGCAATCTGCTGCTGCATCCGCTCCATGATCATCTGCTCTCTGACAGTAGTGCGCAGTTCTTCTTTTAACTGGCGAATGCTTTTGTTGTAATACTGTTCCAGGCGCTCCACACCACCCACCTGAGCAGTAAGATACTCTACGCGGCGGTTAAGCTGATCTGTTACCATAGCATCTTCTACCGTTACAGAGTCAATTTCGGCACGGGCAAGTAAAAGCTTATCCTGTACCAGAGAACGGAAAATATCACATTTGATCGCCTCGTTTGGCTGTTGCTTTGACTGGGCCAGGTATTGCAGGTAGTTAAACTCCAGCTCAGACTTAAGGATAACGTGGTTGTCTATTTTGGCGATAATGCCATCCACCTTACGCTGAACCGGTACCTGTGCAAATGCCGTAACGGAAGTAACGATGAAGCAAATTGCAACAAAGGTAAGCCTGGCAAATTTGATTGTCTTTCTCAATGTTATTCTTCTTTTTAAAACACGCTGCTTAATCAACGTGCAAGATACTGCTTTATTCTTAGTTTCGAATTCTGCCTGGTTGTACAGCAAAAAAAGGACCAGCCTCAGGTGAAACTACTGTTTAATGATTTTCTCTACTTCTGTTGCGTTCACGCTTACCGGATACTTGCCACGCAGTTGTTCTACCCACTGTTTCTCGAGGTAATTCTGGTAATCTGAAATGGCAAGTCCGCGTGTTTCATTCAACTGCTTGTATGCAGGTTCCAACACCTCTGAAATGATGATCAGGTACTCACGTCCATTTTGTTGAACGGTATAAGTGCCTTTCTCCCACTTAACAGTATCCAGTACTTTGTTATCTCCCTTCTGAAATTTCTTATCTGTTATCTGAACACCAAGCGGGTTGTTTTCATTTAGATTATCCGCAAGCGCACTAAGTTCGGATGTGTAAAGGGTAAAGGAAACGCGGCGGTTGCGGCGGCGGCCAGTCTCAGTATTGTCCGGACCTGCCTGCTTTGCTTTGCCAAGTACATTCATCGATAGCTGTGAAGCCGGAACACCTTCTTCCTGCAGGTATTTAACGATACGTTGTGCCCGTGCGGCGGCAACATTGTCTTTAGAAGCTGCTTCGCGGGCATCGGCATGGCCATTCACATCCAGGGAGAGGGAAGGGTTGTTCTTCAGAATCTCCGCAAACTCATTTAACCTGATGGTCGCTTCTTTGCTAAGATCAGCTTTGTTCTGCTCAAACATCACATCTGTCAGGTTTGCAGATTTTACCGGGTAATGACGGTTGTTTAGCTGAGCTGCTGCTTTGTTCAGCAGGTCTTTGTTAGCGGCACTAATGATGGTGGCCTGCACACGCGGTCCCCATTTATATTTCTCCTTGTTCTGCTCGTAATATGCTTTCAGGCCAACGGAGTCTTCCACAGCTTTAGACCATACTTTTTCGTCCATTAACTGGAAAAGCAGGATGCCATCATGGTACTCCTGCACCAGCATGCGGTAATCCTGGTACTTATTGGCCAAATTAGCTTTCTCGTATTCCATCAGGCTCTTATCAGCAAAGGCATCATATAACTGGCCCATAGCATACGCTGGCGTGCCAGAGGTGCGGGGGCGCTGCTGCTCTTTTACATAAGTATAAAAGTCGCCAATAGTATAAGGCTTGCCCTGAATAGTAAAGAGTGTCTGCCCCAGGGTTTTGTCGTTGGCGTCAAAATCCCAGGCTGCCTTCAGTAATTCATCAGATGCTTTGGCAAGGGCGGCAGTTTTAGCTGTGGCATTCTCAGTGAAGTTGTTCTCTGCTTTAATGCGCTTCAGGAAAGCTGTTTTGTTTAGTTCTGATCGTGAATCCTTGGCTATTTTGTTGCGCAGGTTTTGCTCCATGTCTTCAAACGGAGGCAAGCCTCGCTTGTCGATCAACTTAATAATGTGCCAGCCATATGGGGTTAGTACCGGCTTGGCTATGGCGCCTTCTTTTTGCAGGTCGAAAGCGGCATCTTCAAAATTAGGGATCATGCGGCCCGTGCCAAACCATGGCAGTTCGCCACCGTTGCTGGCAGAGTTAGCATCTTCCGAAAACTCAGCGGCCAGCTTATCCCAGCTCTCATTTCGTTGCAAGCGCTTGTAAATAGCGTCAATGCGCTGCTTGGCTACCAACGAGTCTGCTTTAGGCATGCCAGGCGTTGCGCGAACCATAATATGCGCTACCTTAACCTCACCTCGTGCCGGGCGTTTGTTGTGCACTTTAATCAGGTGATAACCAAAACGGGTGCGAACAGGGGCAGAGACCTCTCCTTCCGGAGTTTTATAAGCGGCATCTTCAAAAGGGTAAACCATTTGCATGGCTGTAAAGTAGCCCAGGTTTCCTTTGTTCTCAGCCGCCGAAGGATCTTGAGAGAACTCCTGTGCTAATTTACCAAAGTCTTCCCCGTTTTGTACGCGCTGGCGTATAGCCAACACTTTATTGTAAGCGGCCAGGGTATCCTCAGGTGCTGCATCCGGTAGTAGCGTGATCAGGATATGAGAGGCGTTAACCTCCTGCTGCAGGCGATCATAAGCCTGTTTTACCAGCTGATCTGTTACGCTCTTTTCGGTCAGGTAAGGCTGTGCAAGCTGCTCCTTATAGCCTTCCAACTCACGCTTAAAAGCCATTGTTGTATCCAGACCACGGTTCTCAGCCTCCTTAACTTTTAATTTAAAGTTAGTATAAAGGTTAAGGTAGTCGGTTATACTCTCGCGTGTATAAGCATCGTCGTTGCCAGCGTTGTTTTTTTCGTAAACGTAGCGAAACTCTGATGTAGAAATTGGCTCGAAGCCGAGTGTCGCGATGGCTGGTTCTTTGGAATCGTTCTTCTTGGTTGCAGTACATCCGGCCACAAACAGGGCGGCTGCAACAAGTAAGTGGTTGCTGCGCATAGGTTGATTATAAACAAGAATTTGTTTAGCTGATCGGGATCAGATCATGCAATTTTAATTAAATTTTCTGACAGATTAGTCAAAAATTACCACTATAATACTATTGCATTCGGTTTTGTTCCGAATAACGGGAAAAGGTGTATAAAAGTGTGCTTGAGTGGCTTATTTAATTTTTTTGTAGAGGATACAAACATTTTTGCTGCCATTGGAGGTAAACTCCACTTTATCCATGATCCGGTTAACGAGCGCTATGCCTACCCCGCCTTTTTTTCCGATACGGATATGCTCTTCAATATTGGGCTCCTGGTATTCTGAGCGGCTGAAAGGTACTCCCTGGTCAGCTATCTCAAAACTTATCATTTCCTGCTTTTTCTGAATAGTCAGGGAAATAAATTTATTCGGGTCTTCCTGGTTGGCGTGGATGATGAGGTTTGCACATATCTCATCCACAGCTAATACGATCTGGTTCATCAGGATATCTGAAAGCGTAAGGGCATGCAGATATTCCGTGACAAAGTCCCGTATCAGCTTTAAATTCTTTTTAGTACAATTTACCCGAATGGAATTATTCATCTGCAATGGTCATGGCTTCGTCGTAATCCGACACAATGGTCATCAGTAGATCCAAGCCCAGGATTTCGAAAACATTACGAACCTTATCCTGCATGTTAAAGAAAATTAACTTTATCTGCGCATCTTCAAAACGCTGCAAGTGTGAGATAAACACACCAAGGCCGGCAGAGGATATGTAGTTCAGGTTTTCACAGTCTACCAGGATCTTGTGGTATTTCATGATCTCCGGGTCAGATAGTTCCTCATCCAGTATTACAGAAGAGCTGGCGTCCAGTTCACCATCAAGGGTTATGATGATGGTGTTGTCTTTGATTTCGTGTGTAATTTTCATCGGCATATGTACGGCTCTTTTAGTCGTTTGTTTGTAGAGGTTTAAATTTTATAACAAGCAACGTTTGGTCATCATATAAGTTACCTGGTCCGGTAAAATCTTCCAGGTCATTTATTATCGCGCATTTTATGTCTTCTGCTTCCAGGTGATACGTTTGAGTCAGCATGTATTTTAAGCGGTCTTCACCATATTCTTCATTTTCCGGACTACGTGCCTCTACAATACCGTCGGTGTAAATAACCATTACATCGCTAGGGTTATAGTCGTAGTACATCTCACGCACGTGGTTGTTGTAGCTTTTGTCGCGGATAATACCTAACCCTAACCCATCCGTCTGAAAGTAAAACACGTCTTCCATCATAGAGTTATAATACAAGGTATGGCAGTGGCCCGCCCTTGCAAACATAAAGCCTTTCATTCTATAATCTATGATATATAGCGCGGAAGTAATGAAAGAAGTTTTCTCGAGGCAACGGCTAAGGGCACTGTTAGCCTGTTTCATAAATTCGCTTGGAGGCATATCCTGTTGCATCAGGCCATGAAAAATCCCTTTCATCTGGGCCATGTGGAACGCAGCGGAAATACCTTTGCCTGATACGTCGCCTATTATAATGGCAATACGCGACTCGCTAAGCTGCAGGAAATCATAAAAATCGCCTCCTACTTCCTTGGCTGCTACAGCATGTGTGGCCACTTCAAACCAGCTGTCGGTAGGAAAGGTTTTAGGTATAAGGCTTTCCTGTACCTGTGTTGCAATCTTAAGTTCCTCCTTGTAACGCTCATTTTGCAACGACTCGTTTACGAGGCGCAGGTTCTCGATAGTTAGTATCGTTTGGCTGGTGAAGGTACGGAGCACATTAACTGTTTCGCGGTCAAAGCCCTGTTCAATATCCTTTAAAAGGTATAGCACACCGAACAAGTGTTTTTTGGATTTGATTGGAAGTATGATCAGTGATTTCCAGGGCAGCGTAAGGTCTCTGAAGCCGGGGTTACGATCCAGGTTATTGTTAATGTAATCGATGTTCTGGATGTTGTATGCCAGTAACAAATGGCGGATGCGGGTAATTTGCTCTGCATTAATATTAAGTATCTGTGATACCTGTGGCTCACTGTTCCGGATCAGTTCAAACCAAGCGGCGCTGGCATCAGAAGCTTTAATGGTGCTCCCGAAGAGCATTTCGTATACCTGAACATCACTTTGGCCCTGCTGTATGGATTGGCTGAGACGTTGGAAGTTAAGGAGATCTTCGCTTTTTTGCTCAAACACACTGGATGTGGGCAGGCTAAACAAAGACACTAAGAAAGCTGCGCAAGTGTACAAGC
Source organism: Pontibacter sp. MBLB2868 (assembly GCF_051904785.1). Lineage (NCBI taxonomy): Bacteria > Pseudomonadati > Bacteroidota > Cytophagia > Cytophagales > Hymenobacteraceae > Pontibacter > Pontibacter sp. MBLB2868. Next base: position 4,629,620 of record NZ_CP196710.1, read on the forward strand.
CAACAAACAGCATTGCCAACAGCAGGAAACCAACATTAGTATAATCTATAACCAACTCCTCACTATCTGCTAACTGATAGAAAAAGCGTGTGAAAATGTAGCAGCTGAGCAGAATGGCTCCCAATAGTACAAGCGATCTGCTTTTGTTGTTGAAAGTCAGATATGCCACCCACTTCAGGTTGGTGCACAAAAAAAGGATGTAAAAGCTGAGCAGCGCCAGCAGTGGTAAAAATATGTAGCTTGTATAATTAAAATTGAGCAGTGTGAGCAGCAACGTTCCGAATACGAGCAGCTCAAACCAGTCCCAAGCTATCTGCAGGAACTTGTTTTTGTGGTAGAGCAGCAACTGTCGCCAGATATAAAACGCCTTTGCCAGGAATACAACCAGCAATGCGAAGTTTATCTGGTACACGAAATGCAGCAGCAAAGGAGAGCTAACATTGTAATAGCTGGTAACAATCCTGTAACCCAGGAACAAGGCAACACTGACATAGGCGGCCACGCCAGCCTTTGAAAAGAGATTCCAGAGGTAGCCAATAAAGTCGATGCCTTTCAGGCTTTCGGAACTAATGCGCTGGAAAAGGAAAACCGACACAATGAATACAACAATCAGCAGGTTGTTGACAAGCGGTATCGCCAGCTTGGCAGAGCCAGGCTGCTTGATTGCTTCTGCGCTAAGCAAAACATTCAGCAACAGCAAAGCCCAGCTAATAATAGCTGTCGTAACAAACAAAGATTTTGCGTTCGTTTTGTATAGCATAAAACGGAAAACCGAGTGTAACTTTTGCTGCGTTAGAATTTGTATATCCTGAAAGATTTTATTAGTGAAAGGTAAGAAATTTTTTGCTCTTAGGTCAAAGTGCATGAATTTGTTTGTAAAACAACCTGCATAACGTAAAAAGATAGTGTTTGGTTAATATTAAATGAGCTAGGGCTATAAAAGAGCACCCCTGCATTCCGGTAGCCGAAATGCAGGGGTGCAAATAATTTTATTAAACGAGGTTTATTAGCGACTGTAGTTTGGTGCTTCGCGCATGATCTGTACATCGTGCGGATGGCTCTCACGCAGGCCGGCTCCAGTGATCTTCACCATTTTGGCTCCCTGCAGATCTTCTATGCCAGGGGTGCCGCAGTAGCCCATACCTGCTCTGATACCACCAACCAGCTGGTAGATCACTTCATTTACAAAACCTTTGTAAGGTACACGACCTACAATACCTTCCGGAACCAGTTTTTTGGAGTCTTTTTCGTTGCCCTGGAAATAACGGTCCTTCGATCCTTCTTCCATTGCTTCTACAGAACCCATGCCCCGGTACGTTTTAAACTTGCGGCCTTCGTAAATGATCATCTCGCCGGGAGCCTCTTCGGTGCCAGCCAGAATAGAGCCAACCATTACGGTACTGGCTCCGCCTGCCAGAGCTTTTACTATATCACCTGAAAATTTAATACCACCATCGGCAATCACCGGTACGCCTGTACCTTTCAGGCCTCTGGCAGCTTCCATAACTGCAGACAGCTGCGGTACGCCTATACCTGCTATCACACGTGTTGTGCAAATACTACCCGGGCCTACCCCTACTTTTACAGCATCAGCTCCAGCATCGGCAAGTGCCTTGGCACCTTCAGCGGTGGCAATATTGCCTGCTATAAGTTCCAGCTCCGGGAATTTGTCCTTTATCATTCTAACAGCATCCAGTACGCCTCTGGAATGGCCGTGGGCTGTGTCTACGCTGATCACGTCTACGCCAGCATCTACCAACGCTTTTACGCGGTCCAGTACATCGGGCGTAACCCCAACGGCAGCGCCAACGCGTAAGCGCCCAAATTCATCTTTACAGGCAAACGGGCGGTCTTTCTTCTTCAGAATATCTTTATATGTGATCAGTCCGGCCAGTTTGCCGTCTTCATCCACAACAGGTAATTTTTCAATCTTAAACTCCTGCAGGATATCTTCCGCTTTAGCCAGATCAGTGCCTTTTTTGGCAGTTATCAGGTTTTCACTGGTCATTACTTCAGCGATGTTAAGGGTAAGATCCTTCTGGAAGCGAAGATCACGGTTGGTGATGATGCCTGTTAACTTGCCTTCATCGTTTACTATAGGTATGCCGCCTATCTTGTTCTCCGTCATGATCTGAACAGCATCCCCTAAGGTAGCATTCTGATTCAGCGTGATAGGGTCCAGGATCATTCCGCTTTCCGAACGCTTCACCTTTCGCACTTGTTGCGCCTGTTTTTTAATCGACATGTTCTTGTGGATAATACCAAGACCGCCTTCCTGTGCCATTGCAATAGCAAGGTCAGCTTCTGTAACGGTATCCATAGCGGCCGAAACAAGCGGAATATTTATGCGAATGTTGCGCGTTAGCTGTGACGAAGTATCGGTTTGATGGGGTAATACCTCGGAGTAAGCCGGGAGAAGAAGCACATCGTCGTATGTGAGTGCCTCAAATAAAATGCTTGACTGTTCAGAGAGCATGGCAAATAAATTAGGGGTCCTTATTTGCCGCGTAAAACTACAGAAAATAGTTGAGATTATAACGCTAGCAATGGTAGAATTTTTTTTATAAGCCTGTCTGGGTCAGTATCTACACTTTTCAGGGAAGCTAAAATTTTAATATTTTGCCATCTCCGGATCTACTTGTGTGGCCCAGGCATGGATGCCCCCCTTTAAGTTAAGCAGGTTGTCGAAGCCCAGGCGCTGCGTAAGGTAATTAATGGCCTGTGCGCTTCTGAAGCCGTGGTGGCAGATAACTACCACGGGTATGTCGCGGCGAATCCGGTTAGCCTGCTTTGGGAGGTCGCCTAACGGGATTAATTCACCACCTAAGTTGCAGATCTCGAATTCGGATGGCTCCCGCACATCCACCAATTGTATTCTATTGTTATGTGCCAATCGCTCTTTTAGCTCAACAGCTGTGATCTCGTCCATACTTCTCGTTGCCAAATTGCCTTGATTATAGCGTATCTTTGGCAGTTATGTTTTGATTTACAAACTTAGCAACGATTATCCATTTTCGATATCTTTACCCTGTAGTTTTGCCCTATGGAAATTTCTAATATCGTAAATAATGTACTGGAGGCATGGCATGCCATGAGCCTGATCGAACTGATCGGGGTACTAACCGGTGTTGCAGGTGTATGGCTTGCAGCCCGTCAGAACATCTGGACCTGGCCTGTAAGCCTGGTTAGCGTTGCAATGTATGTTGTGGTATTTTATGAAGCGCGCCTTTACGCCGACATGGGGCTGAATGCTTTTTATGTGATCACTAGTTTCTATGGCTGGTACATCTGGTTGTATGGGGGCAAAGGGCATGCGGAACGTAAAGTAAGCCGCATTAGCAGAAAAGAGCTGGCGGTGCTGCTTGTACTAGGGCTGATGTTTACCTTGGGGCTTGGATACTTTTTAGAGAACTATACCGATGCGGACCTATCTTATACAGATTCGGCAACTACTGCGATTAGCCTGATCGGCTATTGGATGATGGCTAAAAAACAACTTGAGAACTGGCTTGTATGGCTTGTGGTGGATGTATTGTATGTTGGTGTTTACTTATATAAAGAGTTATACCTGACCAGCGGTCTATTCTTTGTTTTCTTTATACTGTCAGTAAAAGGCTACCTTGATTGGAAGAAGGACCTGGAAAAGATACCTGCTTTAAATGCCGTTTAATAATTTAGTTTATTAAGTCCAATTTATACTACTGATAGGTATAATCCGGGTAAAGAGCGACTACGTACATGTAGGTAAGCTTAAAAAATTTAAGCACCCTGATTTTGAGGGAAGTATGTGTAACGCTTAACCTGAAGGAAATGAAGCAAAAGAAGTTACTATTACCCGAAGAATTGAAGTATTCCAATCGTTTAAGATGGGGCTATGAGTCGCCAGATGAGCATCCTAAAAAAATGTACCTCAAGCAGTATGGCGATAAAGTGGAGAAGGAGTTAGAGGTGTACAACTTTTATGACTACAGCTTCTCCGGAAACTAAACTTAATCCGGTCTGGTGTTGGTCTGGACTTTTCTTTTCAGAACGATAACATCCGTATTCCCTGTCTTTTTTACACCGTTTACTTTAAAAATTTATTTACCTTATCTAAGGTCAGATAGCTTTCGTTAGAAAAATGTAAAGCTGTCTGACCTTAATTTTTAACCTGACATTGCAAGGTAACAGGTTAGTATGTAGTATGTTGTAAATGTTAGTATTGATTTTAAACGGTTTATGCTAAACGATAATAATTTGTGATGCTCTCACAGTAAGTAATATGATACAAATAAGATTAAAGTCACTTAAGAAATAAGCAGTAAGGAGGCTGTTTAGAAAGGCGGGGTGCCGGGAGCTTGCTCTCAGGCACCCCGTTGTTTTTTAGGGTAACTGAACCCGGAGGGTCAGCTATTTTTGTTTAAGCTGTTTTTAATCTCTGGCGTAAATTCCTGTCTTCTTTTTTGCGCTTTATAAAAGTAAAATATTATACATAAATAATACTTTACTACTTTCTTAACCACATTTACCACGTAAATATTTACGCTCACATAAGAATGGTTAGATCAGTATACTTTATGATTAAATATGAAAATATTATTATTTAATATTACGTAAGCAGTTTGTGGTTGCGCATGAACCCATATGGGCTTTATATTAAATCCGCGGTGGTACAGGTGTAGACCTGAACAAAATTTATTAGTGTATAAGATATACCACTAGCAAAGCTGGTGCACAATTTACTACAGCTCTATAACCCTTAATAGAGTTTAGCCTCCTTTAAATAACATAACTGCTTATGAAAAAAATCTGCCTTACAAAAAAGGTAGGCTATGAGAGTATTGCCTCCGGTTTTGCTCAGCCTCCCTAAAGCAATCATGTAAAATAGCACTGGTTCCTGACCAGGTGCATGCCTCCTTAATCCTTAGCCGTGAGATGTTTCTCTTTCCCGGGCAGGAACAGCTATGCCTCAAATTTGGGGCACATGCATAATCAGAATGCAATTTAACACAAACCAATATGATAAACATTTATGAAAAGTTTGCAAAATCGAAAAGGTAGAATGGATCGCCCTTTGGTTAAGAAGTTTTGGTATTTAGGGCTTCTCGTTTGTTGCTTTATGCTGCTTAGTAATTGGGGATATTCACAAGTCCCAACAAAATGTGGAACAGTTAATTGTACATCAAACGATGTGCAGGTTGTAAGAGCTAAAATCGCAGATGTTAACGGTGAATTATTTAAATGTTCTGGCTCTGAAGTGGTGAGCGAAGCTTATTTATTCTTAACCCTATCAACAAAGACCTCAAGAGTTGGAGTATATCTGGCCGCAACTCTTTCAGTTGATAATGTAAATTACTCAATTTCAAACTGTTTTAGTGATGTATTAAATGGTAACAATAATGTTCTGAAAGTTAAGTTACCTACGGGGGCCTTTAATTGCGGAGGTAAGGCCACATTAAAAGACATCTTTACTGCCTGGGGTACTGGTAATACGAGCTTTTGTCTGAGTGAAACAGATGTAAATTGTCCAGAGACTAAATCAAAATGTAGCTTTATAAGCGGAGATGCAATCATAGTACAAACGACACCTTGTGAAGCACCTTCTATACGCCAAAGTCCTATAGCAGATACTAAATGTATAAATGGTGCAGCCTCATTTACTGCAAAATATGTAGTGAGCAATGTGGCTAAAATTACTACAAACCATGTTTGGCAAGTTTGTACAGATGGAAGTTGTACAACTGAGTCTTCCTGGAGTAACTTGACTGTCGCTGCACCTTATACAGAATCAATATCTTTATTGGATGGTATTAGAACAACTACATTAGGGATTAGTCCTGTTGTAGCCAGTTTAAATGGGAATAAGTACCGAGTTCTGGTTACGAATACAACAAACGATAGCAACATCCCGGTTGAGGAGAGAGTATGTCCGGCTAGTACGAGTGCAGCTTTATTAACCATTAGTCCGAATCTTCCTGCTAGTGTTAGTATTAGTTCTAACGCGACTGCTAACACTATCTGTCCGGGCACAAGTGTAACCTTTACAGCTACGCCTACTAACGGCGGCGGCTCTCCAACTTATCAGTGGAAAGTCAATAGTACCAACGCAGGTACCAACAGCGCTATCTTCACCAGTTCTACGCTTGTCAATGGAGACAAGGTGAGTGTGGTAATGACCTCCAATGCCACGCCTTGCCTGACCGGGTCCCCGGCTACGTCAAGCGAAGTGACAATGACTGTGAACGCTTTGACGGGAGCAACCTCCTTCACCTCTGGCCCGACAACAGTTTGCCAAGATGCAGCTAACTCCACCTTCGCGGCCACGGCAGCGAATGCGACCAGCATAAGCTACAGCGTCCTTCCTGCTACGGCCGGCACGATCAACGCCTCGTCAGGGGTGATGGACTGGGCAGCAGACTTCAGCGGCAAGGCCACCATCAAGGCGACGGCCACCGGGCTCTGCGGTAGCACGTACGCCGAGCGGGAGGTGACGGTGAGCCCCACTACTGTAGGTGGTAGCTTGGGCTCTGCTCAGACAATATGTAGTGGAAGTCAACCTACCAATGACCTTACCCTTAGCAACTATGTAGGTAACGTGGTTAAATGGCAGAGATCAACAACTGAAGGTTTTGAAGTGAATACAGTTGCAGATATTACTAATACAACAAACACGTTGACAGCTGCAGCTATAGGGGCTCTAAGCCAGGACACATGGTTTAGAGCGGTAGTAAAGAGTGGCGTTTGTAACGAAGTAACGTCTGGCATATTAAAAATAACGGTAAATCAACCTCCAACCACGGCTACTGTAGGTAACATGCAAAATCTTTGCGGTACTTTAACCTCTAATGCGTTAGGAGGCAATACGCCAAGTACAGGCACTGGTTCCTGGAGCAAAGTAAGTGGGCCAGGTAATGTTGTTTTTAGCGCTGTGAATAGTGGAAGCTCAACAGCAACGGTTACTGTTGCAGGTGCCTATGAACTAAAATGGACTATTGTAAATGGAGTGTGTAGTTCAAGTTCAGCTACCATTACAGTGAATTTCTATACGACACCACTAACTCCGTCCGTGAGTGCAGTTCCTCCGACCTGTACAAGCGCAAATGGCACAGTTACAGTTACAGCGCCACTAGATGGAGGTGGTATTGATTATGAATACAGCAATAATGGTGGTACATATCAGGATGGTGTAAACTTTACTGTAGCTGCAGGTGCAAGCTACAGTATTACGGCAAGAAGAAAGGTAAATGAAGCTTTTGGGTGTGTGTCTGTCGCAAAGACTGGCACCATGGCTGCACAGCCACCAACACCAGCAGCGCCAACTGCCAGTGCAACGCAACAACCTACATGCGCTGCACCTACTGGAACAATAACAGTTAGCAATCCAAACTCAAACTATACCTATACCTTAAGTCCTAACCCGTTAAATATAGCCTACAATAGTGGCAGTTTTAGTGGCTTAAGCGCTGGCAATTATACAGTCACAGCTACGCTTAACGGCTGTTCGTCAGCATCTAGTTCAACTGTTACTATAAATGCAAACCCATCAGCACCGGCTAGCCCTGTAGTAAGTATAACTTCACAGCCAGGCATTTGCGGACCAACTACCGGCTCGGTAACAGTTACTTGTCCAAGTAATCCGGTAACTGGGGATCCTGTTTATCAGTATCAGAATGGAAATGGAAATTGGCAAACAAGTCCTGTATTCTCGAACATTGCTGCAGGTGCAGGTTTTAGTATCAGAGTTAGGAGAATAAGCGATATTAGCTGTGTGTCTGAGGCAACAACCTGTACAAGTCCAGGTGCTGCTACATGTGAGGCTGGGATAACGTCACTAACTTCCCAATCCACCAGCTCTCTCCAAGCTACAGAAGCCAAGACAGCCAAAGATCAATTAACTGCTTATCCGGTTCCATTCTCGGAAAACGTGACGCTGGAGTTTAAAGCAGAGCGTGATGGGAACTATGTGATAAACCTCTACGACATGAAAGGCTCACTTCTGAAGCAGCTCAAATCAGGTACTGCTAAAGCAGGAGAAGTGACCCAAATACAAGTAGACGGCAGAATGATGGCTGAAGGAATGTACCTGGCCCGTATGGTAAGCAGCTCAGGGGCAAAAACTATTAAACTATTGAAGAAAAACAAATAAGCAGTAAGGAGGCTGTTTAGAAAGACGGGGTGCCGGGAGCTTGCTCTCAGGCACCCCGTTGTTTTTATGCTACCCTGGCTGCGGTGTTTTTATGAAGCTATGGCCCCTTTAATATGCTGCGACTGCATGTTAACCTTTGATATTTACAATCCATTTATATTAAAAATACACGATATTTTATATAAGTAAATTTTTAAAAAATTATACTTTATGTATATCAAAAATAAATTTATGACGTACCAATGCTGGTAAAGCTATATAGAAGTACACGAGTATGAAAATATAGCTATTCCATCATAACTCCGGCAGTGGAGGTGTAGCTATTGGGAAAGTGCAGAAGATGGTTTACTACTGCGAACGGATAAAAGATTGAATTTATTTCTTATGGTGCAAATATAAAACATGGGGAAATTATACATGCGAAACTTTTCAAAAACTACCTGCTTGCCAGAGTGCCTGCTGCTCAGGCCTACTTAAGACCCTGCTGCTTCTTATAAGCCGCAAAAACTAAAAAGCCTCCTTAATTGCGCAAATCACTTCTGCAGATGAGAAATCAAATTTCATCAGCACGGAATCGCTTTGCCAGTTTCCTGGGACATAATTAAAGAAATCATAACCAGAAAATTTAAATAAATGATGAACATCGACAAAAGTACGGCATGTTCGTCTGGTGTAATGGCAAAAGTGCTCTCCCTCTGGCGAAGCCTCTCCATGTACCTGGCGACAATCATGCTATGTAGTACGGCCTCACTTGCACAGACAGGGCAAGTGCCGGTAAACCCGCCTGCCGTGGGCTTTAATATTGATGGCGGCCTTAAAGTGAATTCAGCCTTAGGCGACTGGGTGGCTGGCTCTACAGGTACGGGGGGGCATATTTTCGAATCCAACGGAACAGTAGTGCCAGGATTAAATGCCAGGTTAATCAAAGAACCTTATAGCAGCAATTCAGATATCATATTTACAGAAGGAAGCAAGTTTAGCAGTAGTCCTACAGAATGGGCCTGGACTACAGGGAGTGCACTGGATAAAAATGATATAAATAACGCCATGTACCTGGTTACAAGAGACCCAAACACCGGGGACATGTGGATCATAGTCGGTGGTGACAGGCTTTCTACTAACGGAACCAGCTACATTGATTTTGAATTGCTTCAGAAGTCTGTTACCCGCAATACCAAAAGCAACAATTTTACATCGTTGGGTACGGATGGTGGCAGAACTGTGAATGACATCACAATTTCTGTAGGATATAGTGGGGGAGGCACTACGCCAACTGTAACAGCTTATATATGGCAGCCAAAAGCAGGAGGAGGATTTGAATATAGCACTATTCCGGCTGCGTCGTTACAGGGGAAAGTTTTTGCCGCTACCAATGCAGAGGTTACAGATGTGCCCTTCATGGCGTTTGGTAGTTCACAATATCAGCCTTCCGCCTTTGTAGAAGCAGCTATCAATATCACAGCCTTGATCGGGACAGTTAATCCTTGTATGGGGCTGAATGTTGACAATATCATTATAAAGACGAAAGCATCTGATGTACAGACTGCAGCCCTGAAAGATTTTGTGGAGCCGATTCCGGTTGAACTGAGTTTCGGTACAGCTGAATTTAGTTATGTAGAACCTTTATGTAAAAGAGGTACTGCGGACGTGAAATTTACAACAGGAAGTGTGCAGGGGGGTACGTTTAGTGCCTCGCCATCAGGCTTAAGTATCGACTCAAGAACAGGTCAGATCAACCTTGATGCCAGCACATCGGGTGTCTACACAGTAAAATACGACTTTTTAACCAACGGTTGCCCAAGGTCGGTTACAGCCACTGTTACAGTGGCAGACGTGCCGGCCGTTCCGGAAGCCACCGTAAAGCAGCCTACTTGTGGCGTGAGTACAGGAACGATTGAGGTAACTGCTCCAATAGGGCAGGGGCTGATGTATAGTATAGATGGTGTACAATTTCAGACGGGCACAACTTTTAGCAGCCTGGAAGCAAAAACTTATACGCTTACAGTGCGGAATAGTGCTGGTTGCACAGCTTCCGTAACAAAGGTTATTAACCCTCAGCCTGCCACCCCCGCCTTGCCCACTGCAAGCGGAGAACGTTGCGGACCTGGGGCTGTAACATTGACAGGCGGTGACGCCGGTGCAGGAAATATTTACCGCTGGTGGGCAACTGCTACTGCAGAAGAACCTCTGTCTACAGGTGCTACTTATACAACACCTGCACTCGAGGCAACTACATCCTACTGGGTATCTAACTATAACAGTACTACAACCTGCGAGAGCGCGAGAGTGGAGGTGCAAGCAGTACTTAACCCACAACCATCGGTTTCTGTGAGTATTCCTGCTGTTTGTGCCGGAACTTCAGCCATGGTTACGGCCAATGTTACAAGCGGTACCGGTCCTTTTACCTACACTTGGTCAGTGCCAGACGGCGTAACCAAGCCGGCAAATAATGTGGCCAGCTTCACGACAACCGTGCCAGGCAATTACAGTGTAATAGTGAAGGATAGTAAGGGCTGTTCGGCTGAGAGTGAGGTTGCTTCCCCAACCTTCAACCCGAACCCTGTAGCCAACGCAGGAGCAGACCAGGCCAAGTGTTCAGCCGGTGAAACAACTTCCTTTACAATGTCAGGGGCAGCCGGTAACGGTACTTACCGCTGGGCGATTGTGAGCGGAAATGCGGTTATCGCTGATCCTGCTGATCTGAATACTGGTGTAACAGTAACGGGTACTGGTGATGTAGTGCTAAAGCTAACCACTACCAGCAATGCGGATCCGGCTTGCGAAACAAAAGCGGATGAAGTGAAGCTATCTGTGAATCCTCCTGCCGCATTAACAGCTCCAACTGCACTTATAAAATGTGCAGGAGAAGAAGCCGTGTTCATGACCACAGTATCAGGCACTGGCGCTTCCGCTGGTAATGTAAAATGGTATAAAGGCACAACCTTACTTTCAGATGACGCTAAATGCAAGATCACCGTTGACGGTGATAAATGCATCATGACTATAACAGGTGTGGCAGTGTCGGATGCGGGTATGTATAAAGCCATACTGACAGAAGCAACATGTGACTCTCCTGTACAGACAGTTAGCTTAACGGTAAACGAAGGAGCGCAACTTTCGGCCCTGACACCTGTTTCAGTCTGCGTAAATGAAGTGGATAAGGTGCAGTTTTCAACTACCGTAGCAGGCACTGGCGCATCTGCCGCCAATGTGAAATGGTACAAAGGTGCGGTCATGCTATCAGACGATGCTAAGTGCAAGATCACGGTAGACGGACTAAAGAGTACAATGACACTTACGGGAGTAGAAATGACAGATGCGGATACGTATAAGGCTGTTTTAGCAGATGCAAGTTGTGGTTCGCCTGAAACGTCTGCTTTGTTAACCGTTTATGCCGCCCCAGCTACTCCAGCGTTAAGTGAGCAGGTATTCTGCAGCTCGGCTAACGCCACTGTAAATAGCCTGCCTCAGAACGGAGGCGTTTATACGTATTATATGGCTGCGGAAGGTGGTGAAGCCCTTGCACTTACAACACCATTAACTACTGGTACATACTATGTGATGGCAACTGGGGTGAACTGCTCAAGTGCAAAGAGTGCGGTAAAAGTAACCATCGTTGATAAACCTGATGCGGATGCCGGGGAAGGCAAAGTACTTACTTGTGCTGTGAAGCAAGTGCAGCTTTCTGGTAGCAGCTCTGCTACTGCGGGCATAGCGTATGCCTGGGAAGCTACCAATGGCGGGCACATTGTATCTGGTGCCGACACACCTACTCCAACCGTTGATGCCGCAGGCACTTATACCTTAACTATAACCACTTTGAAAGGTGGCTGCGTTGCCACCGACAAAGTGATCGTTACCCAGGATGAGTCTGTGCCTGTTGTGACAATAAGTGCTGCAGCCGATCCAGTGCTTACCTGTAATGTCAGCGCCATAGAGCTTACTGGATCTACCAACATTAGGAACGCCATGTTCAGCTGGACCGGGCCAAATGAATTTACTTCTGATAAAGAGATAATTACTGCTACAGTGGCAGGAACATACAAACTGATAGTTACAAACAAGGACAACGGATGCGCTGCTAGTAAAGAATTTAGTGTGCGTGAAAACAAAGGAGTGGATGCAGAAGCCGGTGAGGCCAAACTGTTAAACTGTTCTGTAACTACTGTTACTTTGAAGGGTTCTACATCGGTTCCAGAGCAGTACGCGAGTATTGTATGGACGGCTACCAATGGCGGACACATTGTATCCGATGCCAACACCCTTACTCCTACAGTAGATGCGGCAGGTACTTATACGTTATCGGTTAAAAACTTAAGTAATGGCTGTGTGAAAACAGATGCGGTAATGGTGGTGGAAGATATCCGTACACCTGACGTGCAGGCACAGGGCGGTACATTAAGCTGTTCAACGGGAACTGTACAGTTGATGGGGTCTTCCTCTAAAGGTGGAGTTTCATATCGTTGGGTTGGCCCGGGTAACTTCTCATCAGATGTTCAGAATCCGGTTGTGTCAATGGCAGGTGATTATACCTTATTCGTAACACACCCGCTAAGCGGCTGCTCAGCCAGTGCGGTTGCAACAGTAAACCCTGCGCCAGTAGTAAATATCGCTAACCCGGTTCAGGTGTGCCATAGTATGGGCTTTGACCTGGAGCAGAAAGGTTTGATCACTACCTTTAAAACAGGAGCTGGGCCTGTAGCTATCATGGGCAGAAAACGCAATGCCGATGGTACGTGGGAAACAGCAAATTACGCAGCCATGTTCGATTCGCAGGCACCAACCGGAAATGACCACGACCTTTACACCACGAACTGGGGCAAGGTGCTGATCATCAACCAGGACCTGAGTAGCGTGCCGAACGACAACCAGTGGGGTGGCGAGCTTATCCTCGACTTCTCCGCTTTCGGCCCCGTAACGATGAACTCCCTGAAGGCACTGGATATTGACAGCTACGAAGGCAACTCGTGGGTGTACCTGTACGACAAAGATGGCAATGAGCTCAACAAAGTACAGCTGCAGAACTTAGGCGATAATTCGAAGCAGGATGTAGCTCTTGGCAATACAAAGGGTGTCATGAAGATGAAGGTGGTACTTGATGGGCGGGATGCTTCCGGCGGGTTTGCCGGTTCAGGTGCCATTGACGAGATCCAATTCTGTGTGGAGGCCGATGCAAAGCCAGCCTGCGATGAGATGAGCTTCAACTACGAACCGAACGGACTGATCACTACCTTTAAAACAGGTGCAGGCACCGTAGGTATCTTTGGTAAGAAACGTAATCCGGATGGCTCGTATGCCATAGAAAATCATGCAGCCATGTTCGATTCGCAGGCGCCAACCGGCGATGATGCTGACCTGTATACTGTGGATTGGGGCAAGGTGCTGATCATCAACCAGGACCTGAGTAGCGTGCCGAACGACAACCAGTGGGGTGGCGAGCTTATCCTCGACTTCTCCGCTTTCGGCCCTGTGACGATGAACTCCCTGAGGGCACTGGATATTGATAGCTACGAAGGCGACTCGTGGGTGTATCTGTACGACAAAGAAGACCAGGAGCTTTACAAGGTGCAGCTGCAGAACCTGGGCAATAACAGCAGGCAGGTAGTGGACCTTGGCAATACTAAGGGTGTCATGAAGGTGCGCATTGTACTTGATGGCCGCAACGAGATGAATAGCCTGGCTGGCTCAGGGGCCTTCGACGATATACGTTTCTGCCTGGAGCCGGTGGTAGTGGAAGAGTGCAAGGATGAGGTACCGCCACAGCAGGAAGAGCCAGTCCTGACCGAGACAGAGAAACCGACTGTATTCCCGATGCCTTTTGCCGATAGAACGACCATCGAGTTTAAGACGCAGAGAGCAGAGAACTACGAGGTGAACCTGTATGCTGCAAACGGAGCACTGGTCAGACATCTGACAAAAGGCACTTCCAGAGCTAAGGAGGTAAACAGCGTGGAAGTAGATGGCCGAGGTCTTCCTAACGGTTTATACTTTGCCCGCATCCTGAGCGGTTCTGAGGTTAAAACAGTTAAGCTCATTCTCAAGAGATAATTAAGAGATAATAGTTTTTTGAGCTTTTTGAGATTGCCTCGGTACTAACGTGCCGGGGCAATCTTGTTTTATGTGTAATTGCCTTCTTTTTTCACGACATTTGCCTTATGCTTAAAATTGCGATTACAGGGCCGGAATCAACGGGCAAATCAACTTTATCTGAACAGCTGGCACAGCACTACAATACGGTATGGGTGCCAGAGTACGCCCGGAGCTATGTTGGCAACCTGAATGACGCTTATACCCTGCAGGACATTGAGGCAATTGCGTCAGGGCAGTTGGAGCTGGAGCAAAAACTTTTAAAACAGGCCGACACCCTCCTTTTTTCTGATACCGATATGCTGGTACTGAAGATATGGAGCGAGCATACCTTTGGTTATTGCCCGGATTGGATTCTTGATAAACTAAAGCAGCAGGATTACAACCTTTGCCTGCTTATGGGCGTTGATTTGCCCTGGGAGCCTGATCCTTTGCGGGAGCATCCTCACCTGCGCCAGTTTTTCTACGAGTGGTATAAACGTGAACTACAGGCGCTGAATGTTCCTTTTGTGGAAATATTCGGACTGCAGGATGAGCGATTGAAGCTGGCAAAAAAACATGTGGATGAGCTCCTTCAACAACATCAAAAACTGAAATAAAGGATATGCTACACTTCCTCGAAAATGAAACGCATAAAATAGGTGTTGAAAGCCACGGTGCCGAACTGCAGCACTTTATTAAAAAGGATGAAAACCTGGAGTTTATCTGGTTGGCCGACCCTGCTGTCTGGAATAAACATGCGCCCAATCTTTTCCCGATTGTGGGTGAACTGCCTAACCAGCACTATAAGTATAACGACGAAACGTATCAGATGAAGCGCCACGGGTTTGCCCGTGATAAAGAGTTTGACCTGGTAGAGGAGCATCATAATAAGTTAGTCTTCGAACTTAAGTACGACGAGGAGACGCTAGAGCAGTACCCTTTTAAATTCAGGCTTCTAATTGCCTACAAGCTGGAATATAACAAATTAGAAGTAACCTACCTGGTCCGGAACGAAGGCGATGAACTGATGTGGTTTTCTGTTGGTGGCCATCCGGGTTTTAACGTGCCACTTTATCAGAACGAGCAGTACACGGATTATTTTATAGAGTTTGAGGAAGAAGAAACGCTGAGCCGTTATTTGTTGAATGATGATGGCTTACTCAACGGCGATACAGAACGTGTGCTGCAAAACAGCAGGTTATTACCATTAAATCATCAGTATTTTCACAAAGATGCCTTGGTTTTCAAAGATCTGAACTCTACAAAACTAGTGCTTGCCAATCATGTAAACCCACGTCGGGTAGAGCTAAACTTTGAAGGCTTTCCGTTTCTGGGTATCTGGTCTAAGCCAGGGCCGTCTCCATACATTTGTATTGAGCCCTGGTGCGGTATTGCCAGCAGAGTTGGGGAGTCAGGAGAGTTGCAGGATAAGGAGGGGATCAATGAGCTGGGGCCTGAGCAAGCTTTTGAACGAACATTTACAATTGCAGTTTATTAACCATTAGAAGATACTTTTTTAAAGCAGAAGCCCCGGCCATACAAGTATGGCCGGGGCTTCTGCTTTAAAACATTTTTTACTGCAAAGAAGGCTCAGGAAACTTGGGCACTTTAATGTTCCTGAAATCATATTTCGGTTCAAAATCATTGATCGGTAAAGAAATACCGGGAGGGAGGTCCAGGTCTGGCAGGTCGTCTCCTAACGGTTCGCCTCCGTCATCGTCGCTGTCAGTGGATGGCGGACGATTGAAATTCTTTCGAGGGGCGAACGCATAATATGCCAGTATCGTCAGGAGTGCCATGGTATACAAAATGCTGATCATCATCACAATTCTACTTTATCATTAAAATCTTCAGCTAGCTGCTGTACCTAGAACAGTATCTTCAGGTGGTGCAGAAGAAAGATGCCATTTACTGTTTTCAACGTACATTTTGCCTATGTGGTTTTTGCATTTCATGAAAAATAACATCCTACTAACCAGCATGTAGTATACGTTTACCAATCACGCAACGGCTAACATTTGATATAACAGAAAAGGGCTTTACCTTTGCAATAGTTTAGGGGGTGCCTTATTATAACGGGCTGAGATCATACCCATTGAACCTGATCCGGGTAATGCCGGCGAAGGGAATAACGCGGGAAACAAAAAGTAACGGGATGCTACCCCTGGCATATCCGTATGTTTCACCTATTTTATATTTACACTTTAAATGAAAAAGTTGTTAGTAGCGCTGGCAGTGTTTGTATTGCCATTGCAGTTACTTGCCCAGTATAAACTGAGCGGGCAAGTGTCTGATGCTGCCACAGGTAACGCATTGGCGGGTGCCAATGTAGTGCTGGAGAGCACCAGTACAGGAGTATCTACCACACAGAATGGTAGTTTTGAGTTTGACAGTTTGCCAGCCGGCAGTTATACTTTAAAAGTAAGCTACCTGGGCTTCGAGCAGAAAAAAGTAACTATAAACCTGCAGCAGGATGAGTATGTGCAGCTTGCATTGCGCCCACAGGCATTGCAGGCAAGCGAGGTAGTGGTACAGGCCACACGTGCCGATGCGCGCACAGGTACTACGTTTACCAACGTTAGCCGCGAGCAGATCGAAGAGCGCAACTTTGGGCAGGATATGCCTTACCTGCTGGAGCAAGTGCCATCAGTGGTAGTTAACTCAGACGCAGGCGCAGGTGTAGGCTATACTGGCATCCGCATTCGTGGCTCCGACATCACCCGGATCAATGTAACGGTAAATGGTATCCCGATAAATGACTCGGAAAGCCACGGTACGTTCTTCGTGAATATGCCTGACTTTGCCACTTCGGTGCAGGATATACAGGTGCAGCGCGGGGTAGGTACTTCTACAAACGGAGCAGGAGCCTTTGGAGCAAGTATAAATATCCAGACGCAGCAAGTGCGGCGCGACGCTTACGCTGAAACCGACAACAGCTACGGCTCCTTTGATACCTGGAAGAACAACGTGCGCTTCGGCACAGGACTTATTAATGGTAAGTTTGCCTTTGACGGACGCTTGTCACGAATCAAATCTGATGGCTACATTGACCGGGCTTCTTCTGATCTGAAGTCATTCTACTTTTCGGGAGGCTACTACGGAGATAAAACGACGCTGAAGTTTGTGACCTTCTCCGGTAAAGAGAAGACCTACCAGGCATGGTATGGCACACCGGAAGCTTTGGTATATGGTAATGCCGCCGATCTTCAGGATTACATAGACCGTAACTGGATTGAAGGCTCAGACAAGGAAAACCTGCTCGCATCAGGGCGAAAGTATAACTATTATACCTACGATAACGAAACTGATAATTATCAGCAGGATCATTACCAGTTACACCTGTCGCATGATATTTTGCCGGGCCTAACTTTTTCAGGTGCCCTGCACTATACGTATGGCCGTGGCTATTACGAGCAGTTTAAAACGGATGATGACCTGGCGGATTATGGCTTGCCAAACGTAGAAATTGGAGGAGAAACGATCATTACCTCAGACATTATCCGTCGTCGCTGGCTCGATAATGATTTTTACGGTGCTACCTATGCGCTACAATTCCGCCCCAATACGCGCCTTAACGCTACTTTAGGGGGAGCCTGGAACAAGTATGAAGGCCGCCACTTCGGAGAAGTGATCTGGGCACGCTTTGCTTCTACTTCAAATATCCGGGATAAATATTATGATAATAATGCCGGGAAAACCGATTTCAACATTTTTGCAAAAGCCACTTATGGCTTAACTGATAAACTGAGTGTGTTCGGGGATTTACAAATGCGGACCATAAATTATTCATTTGTAGGTTTTGATAACGACCTTACCAGTTTAGCGCAGGATGTAGATTATACGTTTTTTAACCCTAAAGCAGGAATCACCTATCAATTACAGCCCGAGCACCAGCTTTATGCTTCCTATGCTGTAGGTAACCGGGAACCGGTAAGAGATGATTTTACAGATTCTACCCCAAGCAGCCGTCCGAAGCATGAGACCTTGCGCAACGTAGAAGCCGGTTACCGCGGCATGTTTGGCCTGACCGAGATAGCAGGTAAGGCACTTACTGCTAACGTGGAGACGAACTTCTATTACATGAATTATAAGAACCAGTTGGTGTTAACCGGGCAGATAAATGATGTGGGGGCTTATACAAGAACTAATATCGACGATAGCTACCGCCAGGGTATAGAATTAGTTGCTGCTTTAAATTTAGGTTCTGTTGCCAGGTTGAGTTCAAACGTAAGCTACAGCCAGAACAAGATCGCTGATTTCAGTGAATTCATTGATAATTATGACAATGATGATCAGGCTGTGAACCAGTACAAAGAAACCACCATTGCATTCTCTCCGGATTTTGTCTCGGCAAGCCAGCTGGAAATAGAGGTGCTGAAAGGTTTAAAAGCGGCTTTCATTTACAAAACAGTGAGCAAGCAATACCTGGATAATACCGAGAACGAGAGCCGCATTATTCCTGCTTACCAGGTTGGCGATCTGCGTTTGCGCTACAACATCGGTTTCAAAAATATGCTGAAGGAGCTGGAACTGGGACTTTTGGTAAACAACGTGTTTAGCGAGAAGTATGCAGCCAACGGGTATACTTTCAGCTATATCTACGGAGGTACGCAAACTACTGAAAATTTCTACTACCCGCAGGCTACACGCAACTTCCTGTTATCTGTCGGGCTTAAATTTTAAAATTTTACTAACTATTAACTAACTTTTAAGAGCCCTGCCATCTGGTAGGGCTCTTTTTGTCAGAATGTCACGTCCTAAAAAAAGTTGACTAAAAAACAGTCAACAGCATGAGTTACAAAGTAATCAAAGTAAAAGGCGAAGCCCCGCAGTTTAAGTACAGTGAGGCCTTCAGGCGATCTGTAGTGGCCGAGTATGAGCAAGGGCTTTTGAACAAAGACCAAATCCAGGCCAAGTATGGCATCAAAGGCAACTCGCGGGTATTGGAATGGTGCCGCAGGTATGGTAAATTGCACTACCCAAAAGCAGGTGCCTTGGGCCGCCCGATGAAAGACCCGCAAAAGCAACGAATCAAAGACCTGGAGAAACAGCTGGCAGACGCCAAGCTGAAGCTGGTTGCCTATGAAAAGCTGATCGAGATTGCCGAACAAGAAGAAGGGATCAGTATCTTAAAAAAAGACGGAGCCAAACAATCCGGGAGCTTGCCAGAACCTACCCAAGAAAAGTAAACACGTTCTGTGCGTTGTTTGGCTATAGCAAACAAGCTTATTATAAAGTGCAAGCCCAGCATTCTTCAGTAATGAACAAGCAGCAACGAGCCAGGGAGCTAGTGCTTGGCCTGCGCCGGCAGATGCCACGGCTGGGAACCCGAAAGCTGCATTTTCTGCTGAAAAATGAGATTGGCATCGGTAGAGATAAGTTGTTTGACCTGCTCAGGGTGGAAGGACTGCTCGTCTGCCAAAGAAGGCGCTATACGGTCACCACCAACTCAAAGCATTGGATGCGCAAGTACCCCAATCTCATCAAAGACATTGAGCTTGTCCGGCCTGAACAGGTATGGGTCGCTGACATAACTTATATCGACACTAGTGAAGACGGCCATGGGTATCTGCACCTGATAACAGATGCATATTCCAAGCAGATCATGGGGTATGAACTATGCGGAAACATGGAGGCTGCCTCTACGTTGAAAGCGCTACAAATGGCCATTATGAACAGGAGATACAATGACCAGGCACTTATACATCATTCCGACAGAGGGCTACAGTACTGCAGTAAGCTGTACACGGACCACCTGAAGGATAACCACATCACCATTAGCATGACCGAGAACGGCGATCCGTACGAGAACGCGATTGCAGAACGCGTAAATGGCATCCTCAAAGATGAGTTCGGCTTATCACAGCAACTTAACAACATCAGCGAAGCAATGCAGCAAGCTGCTCAAAGCATTAGTGTCTATAACAATAGCAGACCTCACCTGAGCTGCCACATGCTAACACCGGTCCAAATGCATCAGCAAAAGGAAATCAAACTTAAGTCCTACAACAAAAAAGCTCAAACACCTTTGGTGGATGTTTGAGCTTTTTTAACAATGTTTGTGCAATCAATAAATAGTCAACCTATTTCAGGACTACTCAGAATCAGGATTTGCAGGATATACTAGGATGTATACTTTAAACTAACCTATGGATGAGTTGCAAACTCGAGGCAGCAAAAGAAATGTCTCCCTTTGAAGAGTAGGGGGATGATAAGCTGACGAATTTTAACTATAAAACTATGGCAACCCAATTATGCCGCAAGTTTAGCGATAGCGTAACTTGTGGCTGCACATATTGCCAGTTTGTAACTGGCGCAAGTTGTAACTTGTTATAATCTTTACCACAAGTTACTGCTAGTCTCAAACCTGCGGTATTAAGACGCTCGTAGGAGCTGCACACGCTACGACTTCTTATAAAATCCTGCTGATCATTATTAATCCTCAGAATCCTGGTTTGGATTATACTTAAAATTTTAACTTTGTGTATTACCCTTCTCAAAACCTTAAAACAAAACTATGGCTTACGAATCATCAGGAGCTCCTGACTACTATAACATAGATGACCTTTTAACCGAGGAGCACATTCTTATTCGCCAGACCATGCGCGATTTTGTAAAGCGTGAAATATCGCCTTATATCGAGCAATGGGCACAGGATGCGCATTTTCCATCAGAAATTGTGAAGAAATTCGGAGACGTGGGTGCTTTTGGTCCTACCATCCCGACAGAGTATGGCGGTGGCGGCCTCGACTACATCAGCTACGGCATTATTATGCAGGAGATTGAGCGTGGTGATTCCGGTATGCGTTCCACGGCTTCTGTGCAGGGTTCGCTGGTGATGTACCCGATCTACAAGTATGGTTCTGAAGAGCAGCGCAAAAAATACCTTCCTAAGCTGGCAAGCGGCGAATGGCTAGGGTGCTTTGGTCTAACAGAACCAGACTATGGCTCAAACCCGGGAGGTATGGTAACCAACATCAAAGATATGGGGGACCATTACCTGCTGAATGGTTCTAAAATGTGGATATCAAACTCGCCTGAATGCCAGGTAGCAGTGGTTTGGGCAAAGAATGAAGAAGGCCGTATCAAAGGTTTGATCGTGGAGCGTGGCATGGAAGGATTCTCTACACCTGAAATCCACAACAAATGGAGCCTGCGTGCCAGCTGCACCGGTGAGTTGGTTTTTGATAATGTTAAAATTCCGAAGGAGAATATATTGCCTAACGTTGATGGATTAAAAGGGCCGCTTGGCTGCCTGGATTCTGCCCGCTATGGTATATCCTGGGGAGCGATTGGGGCAGCCATTGACTGCTACGAGTCTGCCAAAAAGTATAGTATGGAGCGTATTCAGTTCGATAAGCCCATCGGAGGTTTTCAGCTGACGCAGAAAAAGCTTGCCGAAATGCTGACCGAGATCACTAAAGCGCAGCTGCTTGCCTGGAGGTTAGGTACGCTGATGAACGAAGGCAAAGCTACAACGCAGCAGATATCCATGGCAAAGCGCAATAACGTGGACATGGCGCTGCATATAGCCCGCGAAGCACGTCAGATACATGGCGGCATGGGTATTACAGGCGAATACCCGATCATGCGCCACATGATGAACCTGGAGTCTGTGATCACCTACGAGGGTACGCATGATATACACCTGCTCATTACAGGTATGGACATTACGGGTATTCAAGCATTTAAATAAACCTTTTATCAATTGAGAGGAGGTCATTTTAAGAAAGGCAGCTACTTTTACAGCTGCCTTTTTTATATTACAAACTATCCGGATTGAGTTGAAATAGTTTGCTGTTTGCTAATTATGTTAGATTTATGGGTAGAAACTATAAAATAATTAGCAAAATTCAGTAAATTCGTAAGCTGAAATGGAGCGATTTAACAGCCCTTACTGTTACTTATTGGAACAGCAAAAGCAGAGATTTTAGAAGAAAGATTATAGCATGAGAGAAGATTATCTCACTGGCGATAGTGACTATATGACGCCAGCCGAACGCGACATAGACAAAGCCCTCCGCCCCTTAAGCTTCCGCGACTTTACAGGTCAGGCAAAGGTGGTGGAAAACCTTAAAATTTTTGTGCAGGCAGCTAAACGTAGGGGAGAGGCACTGGACCATGTGCTGTTGCACGGGCCTCCGGGTCTTGGTAAAACTACGCTGTCGCATATTATTGCTTCTGAACTGGACGCAGGTATCAAGATGACATCAGGGCCGGTGCTCGATAAACCAAGTGATCTGGCTGGCCTTCTCACAAACCTTGACCCGAATGATGTCTTGTTTATTGATGAGATCCACCGCTTAAATCCGATCGTGGAAGAGTACTTGTATTCTGCTATGGAGGATTACAAGATCGACATTATGCTGGATTCTGGTCCTAATGCCCGCTCTGTGCAGATCAGTCTGAATCCCTTTACATTGATAGGGGCTACTACCCGTTCCGGACTTTTGACTTCGCCATTGCGTGCCCGTTTTAGCATTAATTCGCGGCTGGAGTATTACGATGCAGGGTTGCTTACTTCCATTGTAAAGCGTTCTTCGGCTTTATTAGGTGCGCCAATTCATGAAGATGCCGCCTTTGAAATTGCCCGCAGGAGCCGTGGTACGCCACGTATTGCTAACAACCTGCTGCGCCGCACCCGCGATTTTGCCCAGGTAAAAGGTGATGGCACCATTACCGTTGATATTGCCAAATTTGCCCTGAATGCGCTGGATGTTGATCATAATGGCCTGGATGATATGGACAACCGTATCTTGTTAACCATTATTGATAAATTTAAAGGTGGCCCGGTTGGCCTGACCACCATTGCAACAGCATGTGGAGAGGAGTCTGAGACAATAGAAGAAGTATATGAGCCATTCCTGATTCAGGAAGGATATATAAAACGCACTGCCCGTGGCCGGGAAGCTACAGAGCTGGCTTACAGGCATCTGGGTAAAATACCGCCCCAGGAGGTTATCTCTACAGGCCTGTTTAATCAGCCAGGTTAATTTATAAGTTTGTGTAATAAAAAGAGAAGCAACCCGGCAGGGTTGCTTTTTTTGTGGCTTGGTAAAGGCAAACGATGTGAAGTAATTACTAAGACGATCCACCTTCACTGCATAACAGTTGCTCATAAAGCTGCACATGGATTTATTTTAACCTAATTTTGTTGAAGCAAAGTAAAGCAGCCAAAGTATAGGCGGCAGAAAACATCGATTTGAGCAAAGAAAAAAACACATACCTCATCAAGCAGAAGGCGCAGGAGCTGGGCTTCATGTACTGTGGCGTGTCGAAGGCAGACTTTTTAGAGGAAGAGGCCCCTCGGCTGGAGCGTTGGCTAAACCAGAACATGCACGGGCAAATGCGCTACATGGAAAATCACTTTGATAAGCGCCTGGACCCGCGCCTGCTGGTTGACGGGGCAAAGTCTGTAGTGTCTTTGCTGCTCAACTATTTCCCGGAAGAGAAGCAGCCGGAAGAGGGCACGTATAAGATATCAAAGTATGCCTATGGCACAGATTATCATTTTGTGATAAAGGATAAGCTGAAGGAGCTGCTGGCTTATGTGAATGAAGAAATAGGGGAAGTAGGTGGCCGCTGCTTTGTAGACTCGGCACCGGTATTGGATAAGGCCTGGGCCAAGAAAAGTGGTTTAGGGTGGGTTGGTAAAAACAGCAATCTCATTACTCCACAAGTGGGGAGCTTCTATTTTATTGCCGAGCTCATAGTTGATCTGGAACTGGAGTTTGACGGGCCGATAAAGGATTACTGTGGCTCCTGTACCCGTTGCATTGACGCATGCCCTACAAATGCTATTGTAGAGCCATACGTGGTGGATGGCAGCAAATGTATTTCCTACTTTACCATTGAGCTGAAGGACCAGCTTCCGGATGAGATGAATGGAAAGTTTGGCAATTGGGTATTTGGCTGCGATATCTGTCAGGATGTGTGCCCCTGGAACCGCTTCAGTAAACCGCATAAGGAGCCTGCCTTTGCACCACACCCCCAATTAATGGGGCTAAATCAAAGTGACTGGGCAGAGCTAACGCACGAAGTATTTTCGCAGTTGTTTAAAAAGTCTGCCGTTAAACGCACAGGCTATAATGGGTTAATGCGAAATATCCATTTCGTGCAAAAAGGGACTTCAGAAGAAGGAAATAAAGACTAGTTATACCTGGGCTTTTGAGAAGACGCTATTCAAAATCCGAAGGTAAACCCCCGAAAATTGATCATAGCACCATTGTTTTAGTTGCTGAAGTTCTTCTTTTACTAGAACCTTAAAAGCTTTTCGAAGCTCTTTTTCAAACAACATTTTGTCGAAGCTAACCTTCAACAGAATCGTCTTAATGTATTCCAACATTTTGGTAAGCAGAAAAATTGGTTAATCTGCTCTAAAGTACGTGAGTACTTGAAAAAGGTGATTCAATAGAATAATAATGCAATTATATATGCTAATTTGCATAATATTTATTGATAAAGTATAAAAAGGAAAGAGCCACATCGCTGCGGCTCTTTATCACTCTTAAACAAACAAGTTCTTTTGTTACGCTAAAAAAAGACCTGCAATATCAAGTACAGCTTGCTTAGAAAGCGGTTCATCAAATGCCTCGCTAACGTTTTCTGCTGAGATACTGGAAACTGAAGGCACGTTTACTCCTAACTGCATAGTTTCAGCTTCGCCGTTATATACTGCCTGTGTCGCAGCAGGCATGCCAGCACCGCGTTCGTCCAGCGTTATCCACCCTTTCAGGCCTCTAATTCGGCGTACAACAGCTGCGTGTCTGGCTTCTACAGCATGTATTTTAAGTGCTGCCGTTAATACATCGCTATTACTCACTAAATTACCTGCCTGCCCTTTGTATGCTCTTACACCAGTGTCTTCAAAGGCTTGTGATAGTGCCAGAAACGTCTGAAAGTTTGTATTCCAGTCCGGGAAGTTTCCACCTGCAGTAAAGTCAAAGTTTGGTTTGGATACGGGAGTTGCACCAAGGCTTTGAAGAGCTGTTTTCAGGAAGTTGACGTGAGCCACCTCATTATCGCGTACTTGTGTGAAAAAAGTTCTGGTGTCGCCAAAGTTAAGGCCACTGGCATTTAAGCCTTGCATGTAAAACTCTGATTCCAGGTACTCCAGTGTGAGTGCGAAATTTAGTACATCGGCAATGCTGCCACTGGACTGGCCATAGGCCTTTTTAAACATAGTACCCATGGCAATAGGCACAGCAGCCATGGCTACTTTTTTACCAAACTTACCAAAGTCACCAAATGCCTTACGTCGGCTAGACAATCGATCATATACTTCGTTGTCTACCTTTTCTATATCTTGTATTATTCTGAAAATATTCATGTGTGTTTCTCCTCTTGCTTATTTTGGTAAATTGCTGAAGTCAATCTCTGTTTCGATAAATGGTGCGGCAGCTGCCAGCACATCAGCAGGCATCATTGCTCTGTCCAGGCCATTACTGTCGATCAACTCTTCCCCAAACTCTCTGGCATTGTTGCTGATCATGTCGTGAATAGCAGCGGCATGGCGTGCTTCAACAGAAACAATTTTTCCTGCGGCTAACAAATAATCAAGTCCAGCACCGGAATCAGTCAAAAGTTTTCCGGCTCCGTTATAAGCGGCTACACCTAAATCTTCAAAGGTCTTGGCAGTTTGCAGTACACTGCTCTTATCATTAAAATTGATGGAGCTGAAGTCTACCTCCAGAGCAGGTATTGCGTTAGTTCCTAAGGCAGTTTTGAAGAATTCGCGGTGTGCAATCTCATGTGCTTTGATGTCCATCATCACCTGCATCTCATTAGCAGATAGTGCGCTGCCGGATTTGGCTACTACTTCTGTGTAAAAAGCAGCTTCAAGTTGTTCCAGGGCATAGGCATAGTTTAGAATACCGACATCTCCTGATCCGAGGTTTACAGCTCCAACCGGAGGGTTTACATCATTGTCATCATCATCACAGGATGTGGTTAAAATTAATGTGGTGACGGCAGCTGTTGCACCAGCGTACCGAAAGAAGTTGCGTCGCTGCATTGGGACTGTTAGTGCCTTCAATAGCCCACCCTCATTCTCTTCAGGCTTCGTAAGTTTTGTCATAATTTTACTTTTAAAAGGATTACATACTTATAATACTACACCTGCAGTTTGCTTCAGCGGGTACAGGATTTATATTAATATGACTATCTACGGGGCAGGAGAAAGATCGGATTTGTACTGTTTTTTCTGATTTTAAAGCTTCGAAGGGGAATTGCAATGGAAGCCATTAAATTCTCTAAGGGCATAAAGTAGTAATTACTTCGTTCTTTTATCAGAATAGCCTGTTTTATGGGGCTGCAGCAATACAGAGGTAAATATGATTGAAGCTATATAGTAGCGCCTGTTAAACAAAAATATAACAAAAGATACTTATGATATTTATACGTTATTTGTATTGTATCTGCAGATAATGTACTGTGTGTGAGCTTAAATCCATGCAGGATAAGCACAGGTTAATGTTGGAATTTAGTTAAATTTGTAAAGTTATAACCAACCTGCCACTTCAGGTGTGATCAGATGATGCGCTTACCATTACTTTTTATACTTCTTTTCATCATGCTTACTGTACCTGGTTTGGCGCAGCAGGTGAGCATTGAATTAGGGAAGAGTCCGTTGCCCATTAATCAGTATTTTACAGTTTCCATAAAGCTGCAAGATCAGCAACTGAAAGATTATACCGCTTTCCCGGAAATAGATGGTTTTAAAAAAAGCACCAAGTTCTCGTCGGAGAAAACCATTACTGCTGGCGGTAACACGAACGTTATACGCACCTATACCCAAAACTATGCTGCCCTGGAAGAAGGAGAGTATGTCCTGAAGCCTTTCACAATGAAAGTTAACGGGCAGACAGTTCAGTCGCAGGGTATAACGATCCGGGTAACTCCGATGCAGGCAAACGTGGCACAAAGCCCTGCCTTGCCTGATCTGTTAGCACCTGAAGAGGACAAGACTGCAGCGGAAGAACAGCCTGAGTTTGTGGATGAGGATGATAATGCTTTTCTTACCCTCTATACAAACAAGAAGAAAGTATTTGTAGGTGAGGGGGTAACAGTTGCCCTGTATTTCTACCTCGCCGAAGAAGACCAGCGGCTACTGGAGTTTTACGATTTTGCCAACCAGATGACAACCATACTTCGCCAGGTAAAGCAGCCGAACGCCTGGGAAGAGACTTTTGACTTTTCAGAGATCGCCTCTGAAAATGTAACGGTACAGGGTAAGCCTTACCTGCGTTTCAGACTTTACGAAACTGTTTTATACCCGATAAATTTGCAGCCGCTTAAGTTTCCGCAGCTACAGCTTAAAATGCTGAAGTATAAAGTGGCCAAAAACCCGAACCTGTTAACCGAAGACCGGCAGGAGGGTTATAAAGTATTTTACTCACGCGAAAGAACAGTGGAGGTGGAGGAATTGCCGCCTCACCCATTGCGTAACATAGTGCCTGTTGGCGACTACAGGTTACACGAAAGTCTATCGAGAAAGCGGGTGCCTGTGAACAAGAGTTTCAACTACCTGTTTGAGGTGGAGGGTGAGGGAAACTTATCAGCAATCATGCCGCCATCACCAACGCCTCCTCCTGGTCTGGAGTTTTATCCGCCTGATGTGAGGCAGGATGTGGTAAGGCGAGCCGGAAGGGTAACCGGTGCTAAAACGTTCGCATTTACAGTACTTCCCCGTGAGCCCGGCACTTATGATTTAAGAAATGCGCTTGAGTGGATTTATTTTAACCCGGTAACGGCCACTTACGATACCCTCCGGCCAACGCTACAGGTGCAGGTAACCGGTAACCGGGATAGCGATGCGCTTGTGCTGTCAAGAGATCTGGGTTCGTTCTACAATATCATTACAAACGAAAATAATACATTAGTAAGCCTGCACCTTTTCGAGAGAATAAAGCGCTATACAAATATCATATTGCTGCTGCTGCTTGCCGTGTCAGCATTTGTATTTTTAAAAAAATAAGACATGAGTAATTCTTACGGAAAGCTTTTCCGGATTACCACATTTGGTGAGTCACATGGCCCTGCAGTGGGTGTGATACTGGATGGCTGCCCGGCCGGCCTGGAGATCGGTGTAGAGGAGATACAGCATGCCCTTGACC
This sequence comes from Pontibacter sp. MBLB2868, assembly GCF_051904785.1. Classification (NCBI taxonomy): domain Bacteria; kingdom Pseudomonadati; phylum Bacteroidota; class Cytophagia; order Cytophagales; family Hymenobacteraceae; genus Pontibacter; species Pontibacter sp. MBLB2868. The sequence continues at coordinate 4,657,928 of NZ_CP196710.1, forward strand.
GCAGGCGGCCCGGGCAATCTGATATCACCACACCACGCAAGGAAGAAGACAAGGTTAATATCCTATCCGGTATTTTCGAAGGAAAAACGACAGGTACTCCTATTGCGCTGGTGGTTAACAACAAAGATCAACACAGTACCGATTACAGCCATATAGAGCATGCATACCGCCCCTCGCACGCAGATTATACTTATACTGCAAAATATGGTACCCGCGATTACCGTGGCGGTGGCCGCAGCTCTGCCCGCGAAACAGTGGCGCGCGTGGCTGCAGGCGCAGTGGCAGCCAAGTTGCTGCACAAATATGGCATCAGTGTAAATGCTTATGTGTCGCAGGTGGGCAAGGTGAAGCTGCGTAAAGATTACAGTAAACTTGACCTGAATAAGATCGATTCTAACAAAGTGCGCTGCCCCGATGGCAAGACCGCTGCCCGCATGATAGGTGTGATAGAGGAAGCCCGGGACACGCTGGATACAATTGGCGGCGTGGTAAGTTGTGTGATAAAGGGCGTACCCGCTGGCCTGGGAGAGCCAGTGTTCGATAAGTTACACGCTGAGTTAGGTAAAGCCATGCTAAGTATAAATGCTGTGAAAGGTTTTGAGTACGGCAGCGGTTTTGAGGGGGTAAAAATGCATGGCTCAGAGCATAACGACCAGTTTTACACAGATGATGACGGTAATATCAGAACCCGGACCAACAATTCAGGTGGCATACAGGGCGGCATAAGCAATGGTCAGGATATTTATTTTAATGTTGCTTTCAAGCCTGTGGCTACTATTCTGCAGCCACAGCAAACTATAAACGATGCCGGTGAAGAGATTACCTTAAAAGGAAAAGGCCGGCATGACCCCTGCGTGCTGCCTCGTGCTGTACCCATTGTTGATGCCATGGCCGCACTGGTACTAGCTGATTTCCTGATGCGGCAGCAGGCAAGTAAAGTATAGCCTCCTTACTGAGGTATAATTTACTTCTTCTTCTTCCGCCGCCTGATCGGGATAGACAAAAACTTTACATCGCTGGGTACAAAATAGCGGCCCTGCTGCTGGCGCATCTGTTGCTGTATACCATATCCAGCGTTCTTTGTGCCATCCATGGGGTATGCTGGTGTGCCGTATTTTTTAATGAGCATCTCTATGTCGTTCTCCTCCGCGTCTTGTTGCGTAGGGAGCTTTACGTTTTTGATCGCTTCCCTCAGGTCCCGCTCCGTAGCCCAGGGCATAACATCTACTGTAGGGAGTTCATGAAGACTCTCTGCCAAGCTTATATTTACTGAATAGCTGTTTTTGCTGTAGCCTTTGGGGATAATGATAGCCTGTTTCTGATAACCCAACGCGGCAATAACGATGCTGTCTGCGGCCAGCACGGGCAGTGAAAAGAATCCTTGTTGGTTTGAAACGGTGCCTCTTTGAGAGTCAGGTACATAAACCACAACCCCGGCTAAGGCTGTGGCGCTGTCAGTGGCTGTTATCAGTCCGGAAAATTGTATAACCTGTTGGTGCTGCTGCGCCTCTGCCGAATACAAAAGGATCAGGCAACGCAATAGAGTTATCCCAAAGGTTGTGGTCCTTAGGAGGTGTCTTTTCATAGTATAGAGGTAGGTAGGGGGAGAGGAGCTAATAGCTCGTTACTTATAGCAAAATTTTAATATGTAAATGTTGCTATAAGTAACGAGCTGGTGAATTGCTTATTTTATTGGCTGATAAATAATTAGGGCTACCTCTAAATCTTATGGAGGAGAAAAAGCAATTAAATGTACTTAGTCTTATATTCCTTCGGGAATATAACCCCAAGTCATTAGATCTTCCTGATTCCTTATATGCTTACAGGAACCATTGATCAGGAGTACAATTCTGTTGCTGGCCCGAAGAACAGTTCTATAGTCGTGGTCGGTTAGAATAAAGCCTTTGTCGGGAAGGTGCATCTGAAGCAGTTCTTCGATGTGCTCTATATAAAGTGGCTCCACACCAGAGAAAGGCTCATCTAAAAGGAGGAATTTTACATCAAGGTGTAGTAAAATCATCAACTCAAAATAACGTCGCTCGCCCTTAGATAATTCATCGGCAAATTTGTTTAAGTGCTGCCGTATCCTCTTATCCTGCTTTATTAGTTTTTGCTTTAATGGGGCATGATGGTAAAAGTTGATGATCTGTTTTAGCTTGATATTTTTTGGCAGAAAATCATGCTGGGGCAGGTAAGCTAGAAGTCCTTTTTGACGGAATGGCTCCTGGTATACTTCCCCATCTAGCCGGATGTGTTTGTGATCAGGAGCTTTAGTACCAAATATGATTTTCAGCAGAGTTGTTTTCCCACACCCGTTTCTGCCAAGCAAGCCAACTATTTCCCCTGTTTGGCAAGACAGGTAAACATCGGTCAGGAGTTGATTATCGCCAATGTTAAACAAGATACTATCCGCCTCGAGTATATGCTTAGCCATACAAGTATAGTTTTAGGAAGAACAGAAGTATAACTACGGCCAGATTCATCAACAAAGAGCCTATGATTAACCTGATTTTACTAAGTCCGAAGTTATGATAGAAATAGTACTGTCCACTGTATCGCTGCTCGAAGAAGTATAGGGAAAGCAGAAAACCACCGGTCATTAGACAGAGACTGAAGTTGTTGATCACCCGGATCAGAACATGCTGGCTGAAAAAGAAGCCGGTTAAGCTTGCTGCTAATGAGAAGGGCAGGTTAAAGCTCATCAGGGTTCTGTGGTACAGGAAATATAGCCTTAACTTACTCATCAATTTGCTTTGGAATAATGAATATAGCTTTTTACCAGTAAAAACAAAAGAGCCGCTTCTAAAGTTAGAAGCGGCTCTTTTTATATAGGTTCTGCTAAATTAGAATAAATGCAGGTGCACTACCAGGTACCATACCAGTATCAGAACCGGCAGCAGGAAAGGAATAGAGAAACGCACGATGTATGCGAAGAAAGAAGGCATTTTAATTCCTGCGCTTTCTGCTATCGCTTTTACCATAAAGTTAGGTCCGTTACCAATGTATGTGAAGGCGCCAAATAACACGGCTGCCAATGAGATGGCTTCCAGAAGTACAAGTGTGATCGGATCTGCACCGGTTCCGGTAGCAAACTGCCTGACTTCTACCACGCTGTTTTGAGCCATGTCATACTTGGCCATACCCAACGACAGGAAGTTGGCGTATGTAGGTGCATTATCCAGGAAACCAGACAATGAACCGGTTGCCCAATACAGGAAGTTAGGGGTTATGTATTTTGAGAACTGTGGTGAAGAAGCAATTTCAGCAGACAGCTGCAAAGCTGGCATCATGGTAAAAAAGATACCGAAGAACAGGAATACCACTTCCAGGATAGGGTGGAAGTTAAATTGGTTACCTGCCAATGCTGTTTTGCTTGAAAAACGGTAACAGGCAAATGCAGCCCCTAATTGTATGATTTCGCGTAGGAAAGAGAACTTGCTGCCATCATACGAAATATGCGGTAGGCCCTCCACCACGTTAGGATCCAGGAAAATAGCCCCAATGATAATAGCCAACCAAAACAGGTTACGCTTGCCACTGATATAGAACTCTGTTTTTTCTTTGTTCTTTTCAACCACTTCAGGTCGTGGTGTATATTCCACTTCCTTATTTCTTCTGTCAATCAGGAAGAAAACAAGGCATAGCAACGCAATAGACAGGACCCATGGCGTGAAAAGATGCTTCAGCGTCCAGAAGAATGGCACCCCTTTCAGGAAACCTATGAACAAAGGCGGATCACCAAGAGGTGTTAACAAACCACCTGCATTACTTACTATAAAGATGAAGAATATGATCTGGTAAGGCTTTATCCGGTGCACGTTCAGGCGGATGAACGGACGAATCAAAAGCAAAGATGCCCCTGTTGTACCCACAAAATTAGCTAACACCGCTCCAAGAGCAACCATAGCCACGTTCATGGCTGGCGTGGCATTTGCATTTATATTAATGTATATACCTCCTGCAGCAATGTATAAAGAGCTTAAGAGTATAGCAAAAGAGGCATATTCGAAGAAGGTGTGAACAGGCATGTGATAATCGCCTAGGGCAAAAATATAATAGCCCAGTACAGCCAAGCCAAGGGTAACAGCTATTGTTTTATAGTTGTGCTCCCAAAAGTGACCAAAGAAAATAGGGCCAGCTGCAATCATTCCTATCAGAAGCAGAAAAGGAATAATCAGGAATCCTGGTGCTGTATGCTGCGCTTGCACCAGTAAGATGTAATTGTTTAGCATGATCAGATAAGTGCGGTGTGTTCCGGTCGAAATTAACTTGCAGCACAAAGATACATTTTCTGACCAAATTAGCTAACTGAGCATGGCTGGGAGAGGTGTTTAATGTACGTACCTCAAGCTGTTGAACGGACTGGGTTTACTTCGTCGGAAATAATGACTAATTTTGGAAACTTTAAGACAAGCGTACTAGTTTTAAATTTAAACATTGAATTTACATGACAGAAAATAAAGAAAAAATGGTTTCGGTATATGCTGAGGCAAACCCGAACCCTGAATCAATGAAGTTTGTGATGAACGTGCAATTACTGCCTGAAGGGCAGAGTGTTGACTATCCAAACTTAGAAAGTGCAGTAGAGTCACCGCTGGCGCAGGAGTTGTTCAACTTCGATTACGTTTCACGTGTGTTCATTGCCAGCAATTTTGTAACTGTAACTAAAAGCGCTGATCTGGACTGGGTAAAGCTTATTCCTGAACTGCGTACTTTCCTAAAGTCTTATGTAGAAGCGGGAGGCCCGATATTTAACGAAGGTTTTTCTGCAAAGAGAGTAGAGACTGCCGCAACAAATGGCGATGCATCTGCAGAAGACACTGAAATTGCCAAGAAAGTAATTGATTTGCTCGATAATTACGTACGTCCGGCCGTAGAGCAGGATGGTGGTAACATTACTTTTAAATCTTATAATGATGGTGTTGTAACTGTACACTTGCAGGGTTCTTGCAGTGGCTGCCCATCTGCAACGGTTACTCTTAAAGCCGGAATTGAAAACCTGCTGAAGCGTATGGTGCCCGAAGTGAAGGAAGTGGTAGCAGACGGCATAACGGTTTAAAAAATCATAGCTGTACATAAAAAGCAGAGGCCGGTTTCGAAAGAAACCGGCCTCTGCTTTTTTGCTTCTACTGCAATATAGAAAAGGATAACTGATACAAACAAAAAGCCCGGTGCTAAGACAGCACCGGGCTTTTTGTTTGTATCAGTTAGTTGAGTTTAGCGAGCTTTTTGTGCTACCGGAGCAGCTGTCGCTTTTTTGTCATCTTTAACTGTGTCTACTACAATTGGTGTAGCGATAAACAGGGATGAGTATGTACCAAATACAACACCGATAATCATAGCCAGTGAGAAGCCGCGTAGCACTTCACCACCAAAGATGAAGAGAATCACAACTACCAGGAACAATGTCAGGGAAGTGATGATAGTACGGCTAAACGTGCTGATCAAAGCAGGATTAACTACCTCTCTGATAGTCAGACGCGGGTTATCGTTGATGTACTCACGTACACGGTCAAAAATTACCACTGTGTCATTGATAGAGAAACCGATAATGGTCAGAACCGCTGCGATAAACACCTGGTCCATCTCATAAGAAATTCCGAACAGATCCAGGATAGAGAATATGGCGATGATCATCAGGGCATCGTGCAGCAAGGCGATAACACCACCAAGGCTAAACTGCCACTTGTTGAAACGAATCATTACATACAGGAAGATACCCACTAGAGCCAATACCATGGCGATCAGGGCGGTGTTCTGGATGTCGTCGGCCATTGTAGCACCAACCTTAGAAGAACTCAGCACTTCTGGGTTCAGGTTATTGTATTGCTGCAAACCTGTCATCAATGCTGTTTTTACCTGCTCATCAGCTTCGATGCTTTCATCGTCTGCCAACCAGCTGGTAATTACTTTAACACGGTTTGATGCGCCAAAAGTTTTAACTTCAGTACCCTGGTTCTGGAAGTCGTCTACAAGCGCAGTACGCACATCGGAAGCAGGAACAGCCTGATCAAACTCTACAACATAAGAACGTCCACCTCTGAAGTCTACACCCAGGTTAGGACCGCCGTTGATGTACATGGCAACAAAACCGAATACGATCAGGCCAAGTGAGAAAATATAAGCAGCCTTTCTATACTTCATTACATCAAAAGTGATGTTTCTGAACATCTTACCTGCAAGCAATGTAGAGAACGAAAGTTTTCCACCTTTCTTAAAGGCATTCTCAACAAATAGCCTTGAGATAAATACAGAGGAGAAGAATGAAGTAACGATACCGATCATCAGTGTAATGGCAAAGCCTTTTACCGGACCAGAACCGAAGAAATAAAGAATGAAACCTACCAGGAAGGTAGTAACGTTCGCATCCAAAATAGTGCTGAATGCTTTCTCATAACCTTTGTTGATCACTTCACGCATCGAAAGCCCTTTCATGGACTCTTCCCGCATACGCTCAAAGATAAGTACGTTCGCATCTACGGCCATACCTAGTGTAAGTACGATACCGGCAATACCAGGAAGTGTAAGGGCAGCATTAAACTGTGCCAGTACACCAAGTATGAAGAACACGTTGAAAAGCAGGGCTAAGTCAGCGATGAATCCACCACGGCTATAGTAGGCGATCATGAAAATTACCACGATCACGAAACCAGCCAAAGTAGATATCAGACCTTGCTGAATTGCTTCCTGACCAAGTGACGGTCCTACAACAGCTTCTTCTACGATACGCGTTGGAGCTGGCATCTTACCTGCTTTCAGGATGTTTGCTAAGTCTTGCGCTTCTTCTACAGTAAAGTTACCAGAGATAGAAGAGCTACCACCAGTGATCTCGCCCTGAACTACCGGAGCAGAGTATACATAGTTGTCAAGTACAATTGCAACCTGGCGACCTACGTTATCACCTGTCAGGCGAGCCCATTTCTTAGCGCCAGTTGGGTTCATGGTCATGTTGATCTCCGGACGACCAGTCTGGTCAAAGTCCTGGCGGGCATCGTTGATAGCATCACCTGCCAGAGGGGCCTTTCCATCACGACCTTTTTTGATAGCATAAAACTCTACAAATTCCTGGCGGTTATCGCCGGCAATTGGCTTAACACCCCAAAGGAACTTCATATTAGAAGGGAATATTGCACGTACTTCAGGACGGCTGAAGATGTCGTTGATCTTAGCAGTGTCGCGTACGTTTGCACCCAGGCCACCTGGCATTTGAGTGAAAAGGCTAGCCAGAACACCTGCCTGAGAGTCGTTAGCTAAAGAGTCAAGCTGAGAAGCTGCTGTATCTGTTTTGGCTGAAGCGATAGCAGTAGAGTCAGAAGCGGTAGAGTCAGTAACAGCGGCCTGAGCCAGAACGTCTGCAGAAGCATTTTCTACAGTAGCTGCGTTACCGGTAGCTTTACCGGCATCAGTTGAAGTAGCGGCAAGGTTTAAGTTACCAGCTTTTTTCTGCTGTTCGAGGTACTGACCAAGTTGCATGAAATAAGGGCCGAACTCCTGAGGAGACCATACTTCCCAGAATTCCAGGTTAGCCATGCCTTGTAAAAGCTTACGAACTCTATCCGGGTTATCAATACCCGGTAGCTCAATTTGGATACGGCCAGTACCCTTCAGGCGCTGAATGTTTGGCTGGTTTACACCGAACTTATCGATACGGGTACGCAGGATGTTGAATGAACGACCGATGGCATCCTCAACTTCCTTTTCAATCACATCAATTACCTCAGCGTTAGTTGACTCGTAGCTTATTTTGCCACGGTTAGCAGTGTTTGAGAAAATGCGGCTCAGTCGTCCGTTTGGTTCAACTTCGCGGTAAGCCTGCTCAAACAGGGTAGTAAAACGCTCCTGGCTGTTTTTCTGTAGTTCCTGGGCGCGATCTAAGGCTTTTAAGAAGCCAGGGTCTTTGCTGTTACCAGACATAGACTTGATGATCTCAACAGGAGAAACCTCCAGAACCACGTGCATACCACCTTTAAGGTCAAGGCCCAGCCCCAGTTCATTTTCTTTTACCTCCTGGTAAGTCATGCCTAAAAACACAGGTTCTTTCCAGATAGAATCCAGGTAAACCTGCTGCTTAGCCATATTTACATTGCCTTGTGCATCAGTAGCGTATAGTTCCGCTTTGTTCTGCACACTGCGGGCAATAAAAGAGAATGACAGATAGTAAAGGCAAAGTGCCGATACGATCAATGTCAATACGATTATTAACGATTTGTTCCGCATTGTTTAATTAGTGAAAAGTATAGAAAAAAATAATTTTGATCAGGTTTAATGGTTGTCAGCCAATGCTTTATCATAACTTATGTAAAAGCCGACTCGTTCCTGCGAAATCGTATTTATGCCAAAGCAGGCTACAAATACAGCTACATGAAACGTAAATAGAAAAAGGAAAAAGCCCCTAGGGAGCGTTGGGTTGAATAGTGGTAGGTAGGATTTGGGCTACAAATCTGATTCCGGGAGGAATAGTAGTGTAAGCTGGCAAAAGAATATCGGCAGGCTTGGCAAACGTAGGCTGCTGGAGTGGCTCCACAGCTTGCTGAAGGTTTAGGGCTACAAATGAAGTGGTAGCCTCTAAAGATACTTTTTGCTTAACTACTGCTTTGTGCCCGTGGTCCGGCGCATCTGCTAACCGACTATCCGTCTGTTGCGGTGCGCCATCTGCCGTAGAAGTATAAGCCACCACCTCCTGACCGTTGAGCATTAGCGCCCACAGGAGGGTAACAGACATCAAAAGATGCTTAATATGGCTTGATATGTTCTTCGCTTTAGGCATGTATAACCACAAATGTAGTGTTTCTTCTGAAAAAATCAGAAATACTTAGCGGTTAATATCAATAAAACGTTTAACATCCTGCTTTTTACCGATAAGAATCAGAATATCAGACGGATAAATAATGGTGTCAGCTTTCGGAACCCCGATTATGTGCTCTACCTGGGTTGGTTTTCCATCCTGTATCTCCTCAAAAAAACGTTTGATGGTTATCAGGTTGAGGTTATACTTTTCGCGAAGCGAAATTTTAGAGATGCTGCGATTTGCTACGTTACGCGGAGCATTGATCTCCACGATCTCATAGTTATCCGGCAATGGGAGGAAAGTACGGATGCTTGGCTGTAGTAACCTTTCCGCTACTGTTTTGCCTACTTCGCCTTCCGGGGAAAGGATTTCCTGTACGCCCATTTTCTCCAGAATCCGGCGTTGCTGCTTGTTAGAGGCACGGGTAATTACACGTTTAATGTTTAGCTCCTGCAGGTTGGCTGTTGTAATGAGCAAGGCCTCAAAATCTTCGCCAATGGCCACGATCACAGCGTCCATGTCCTGAATGTTCTGTGCTTCGAGGGCACGGATATCTGTTGCATCGAGAGCGACGGCATAAGCAACATCGTCCTTGATCGCTTCTACATGATCTTCATTGTAGTCGATAGCGAGTACCTCGGCACCACGTTCTGCCAGGGTTCGGGCAATAGAGTTGCCGAAAATACCCAGGCCAATTACTGCAAATTTGCTCGTCATGCTTTTGTTTTAGCGTTAAGGAAAGTTGTTAGTACTTCCAGCCCCTTCTCAAAGTTGTTGTTATTAGGGATAATGATGTCTGCGTCGTTCTTATACGGCTTGATATACTTTTCGTAAGTCGGCGCCACATGCTGCGTGTACCGGTACAACACATCATCAAGATCATACCCTCGTTCCACTTTGTCGCGCACGATCCGGCGCTGCAACTTAATGTACTCTTTTGCATCAATGTACACTTTCAGGTCGAGCAATTTTGCCACTTCCTCAAAATAAAAAACAAAGATACCCTCCACAACCACAATAGGGGCAGGCCTGAACTCAAGCTGCTTAGGTACTATGTTAGGGTTATTAAAAGTATACTCGGTGCGGTAAACAGTTTCGCCCTGGCTCACTTTAAGGATGTCGTGCGCGTAGGCTTCATCGTCGATACAGGAAGGGAGGTCGAAATTAACGACGCCGTTTCGGTCTTTTGTCTGGTATTCCCGGGGCTTATAATAATTGTCCTGGGAGATAAGGCACACGTTTTCAGGTGCGAACGACGTCAGTAGCTTGTTCAAAAAAGTGGTTTTTCCTGAAGCACTACCTCCTGTGATCCCGACTATAAATGGCTTTTGCATAGGAAGCTTAGGTTTCAGACTGCAAAATTAAGACATTATACAGAACAAGCCCACAAGCACAGGTAATAAATTTGGACATTATTAGCGGGTACTTAAAAAAACGACCAGTTTCTGAACGGCACGTCCTCTGTGGCTGATAAGATTTTTCTCTTCCGGGGTCATTTCTGCAAATGTTTTGTTGTACCCCTGCGGCATAAATACCGGATCATAACCAAAACCTTTGTTGCCTTGCCAGTCTGTTGTTATAGTTCCCTCTACGATGCCCTCAAACTGATGTTCTTTTCCATCCAGAATCAGAGTGATGCAGGTGCGGAATCGTGCCCTGCGGTTTTGGTGCGGCTCCAGGTTTTTTAACAGGTGTTGTATGTTATCGCTATCAGAACGCTGTGGGCCGGCATACCGTGCTGAGTAAACACCTGGGGCACCTCCCAGCGCTTCTACCTCCAGGCCTGTGTCATCTGCAAAGCAGCTAATGTTAAAATTATGCCACACATACTCGGCTTTCTGGCGCGAGTTGCCTTCCAGTGTGTCCTGCTCCTCTGGTAATTCTACATGGCAGCCTATGTCTTCAAGGCTTAGCAGTTTATACTTTCCTGCCAGCATCTGGCTTACTTCGGCAATCTTATGCTTGTTGTTAGTAGCAAAGCAGAGTTGTTTCATGAGGTTAACTTAAAATATTGAAGCTTTGATGTGCAGGCAGCAAAGTATAAAAAAGAGCGCCTGCCTGGGTGTTTAATGCAGGTATGCGCTTGTTTCTTCATGTGTAAGCGCTACCTCTACATGATCTTTGAGTGTGGTTGCCAGTGAATATCCTGTATAAGTGGCGGCTACCGGGTAAAGCGGGTGGTGCCTGTCTATAAGTGTTGCAATTTCCACCTTCTTCGGGTTTAGCTCAAGAAAGGAGCGTAAAGCATATGCCAGTGTTTTGCCGGTATTCAGAACATCGTCTACCAGTACAACAGCTTTATTGGTTATACCCGTATCATCGGGCCCCAGTGAAACCGGTGCATCCAGCGGAGTTGCTTTGTTTAAATGCACATGCAGCAGTTGTACTTTGATAGGAGAAATGGATGCCAGTTGACTGGCCAGCATGCTGGCAAGCGTATAGCCGTTCTCATGTATGCCTGCTAATACGAGCTCCTGCTCTTCAAAATTGCGCTCAAAGATCTCATAAGCCATGCGTATGATCTTCTGTTCTATTTGCGCTTTGGTAAGGATCAGGTTGTGCTGTTGTGTTTGTGGCGTCATGGTTTGTTTAGCAAAGAAGTGTCCGAGCCTGTCGATGTTTCAGACAAATTTAACAAGATAATTGCATCAGCTGCAGCTTTTTATCATGTTGTAAAATAATTTGGCGTATAACATTTTACTTTCCAAAATTCTTGTTAAATTTGCAGTCCGATTTAGAATTAAGGTTAATTAACGTTTATAATAATGAGAAAAGGCATTCACCCAGAGTATAGAGAGGTGGTTTTTCAGGATATGACCAGTGATTTCAAATTCATCACTCGTTCTACAATGACTTCTGACGAAACTATCACGATGGAAGACGGAAAAGAGTATCCAGTAATCAAAGTGGAAGTTTCTTCAGCTTCTCACCCTTTCTACACTGGTAAGAACATCTTCGTGGACACTGCAGGTCGCGTAGAGAAGTTCAACAAGCGTTACCAAAAGAAATAAGCGGTTAATTCCGGTTAAAACGTTTTAAAAGAAGAGTCTTCCTGAGAATATCAGGAAGACTTTTTTATTTTTGTACTTATGAATATTATTCTCTTCTGTGACCCCGTCATTAAGCAGGATCTGCTGCCCCTGACTTTTACCAGACCTGTATCTGAAATAAGAGTAGGCATACTGACTATTTCTGAAAAATGGCGTGAGATCACAAATCTGCCAGTCTCTTATCTGACTGATAAGTACCTCGCCCAGAAATATACGATGGAAGATAATCACAGCAACTTCTATGTAAATGGCGGTTTACTGCCTACTGATGAGTTGGTGCAGGAGATACTATCACTCAAGTTAGGGGAGGCATTGTACAGCGGGGATACCTTGCTGGCTATGAACGGCGATAACCTGAATCTGACAAATATTACAGACATAAAGGATGCCGCTACTAGTAAGCGCCGCGACTGTACGAATGGCTGCAATTTAGTGCGCAACCTTTGGGATATATTCCTCCTGAACGGAGAGGAGATCCGAAGAGACTTCGCACTTGTTACGGCCGGAAAAGTAAGCCATCCGATTTATGATAAGCATACAATTGTTTATAATGAGGAGAATATCTTTATAGAAAAAGGGGTAAAGATTCGGGCGGCCATACTCAATGCTGAAAACGGGCCTATTTACATTGGTAAGAATGCCCAGATACACGAAGGGGCTGTTATTAAAGGGCCTTTTGCCCTGGGGGAGGAGAGCCATGTGAATGTTGGTGGTAAAATGCGCGGAGATGTCAGTATTGGTCCTTTCTGTAAAGTAGGTGGTGAGGTTGCGGCTTCTGTGATTTTCGGGTACACCAACAAAGGTCATGAAGGGTATTTGGGCAATTCAGTATTAGGCGAATGGTGCAACATCGGAGCCGATACGAATACTTCTAACCTAAAGAATAATTATGCAGAAGTAAAGATCTGGAACTATGCAAAAGGCGGCTTCAAAAGTACAGGGCAACAATTTTGCGGCCTGATCATGGGCGATCATAGTAAATGCGGGATCAATACCATGTTTAATACGGGTACCGTTGTTGGCGTAAGTGCCAACATATTCGGAGCAGGTTTCCCGCGTAACTTTATTCCTTCTTTTGGCTGGGGCGGAGCCGCAGGCTTTGAAACGTTTCAGCTGCGCAAAGCTTACGAAGTGGCAGAGAAAGTAATGGAACGCCGTCATAAGTTGTTCGATGATACAGAGAAAGCCATACTGGAGCATGTGTTTAATGAAACACAACAATACCGGGTGTGGGATAAAAAAAGTTAAGTAAGAATTAATTAGCTAAGGTGCAGTTTTCACAGATAATAGGTCATCAGGAGGCAAAAGCTTTATTGCTGAAATCAGTGCAGCAGAACCATGTGGCGCATGCGCAGCTGTTCCTGGGGCAGGAGGGCAGTGCGAATCTTGCCTTGGCAATGGCTTATGCTACGTATATAAATTGCGAGAATAAGCAGCCTCATGATTCATGTGGAACATGCAGTAGCTGTGTAAAGATGAACAAGCTGGTGCACCCGGACTTTAACTTTGTGATGCCGGTGACCAACACAAAGAGCGTTAGCAAAGATGCACTTAGTAATAAGTTCATGAACGAATGGCGCGAGTTTGTGCTGGCCAGCCCGTATCAGGGGTTAAATGAGTGGATGCAGCACATCGGTGCCGAGAACAAGCAGGGGATAATTTCTAAAGAAGAAAGCCGGCAGTTGGTAAAGCTGGTTTCGCTGAAGGCATTTGAGGGAGACTATAAAATTGTAGTTATCTGGTTGCCGGAACTGATGCACCCTACTGCGGCCAATGCTTTGCTCAAGTTATTGGAAGAGCCACCCGCCAAAACACTGTTCCTGTTAGTGGCGCAATCAGCAGAAAAGTTGTTGGCAACCATTACTTCCCGTACCCAGATAATGCAGGTGCGTAATTTTACGCAGGAAGAAGTGATGCAGTTTGTGCAGGAGAAGTATAATGCAAGCCCTGAAACAGCTTACCAGGTAGCGCAGTTGGCCGAGGGAAATTTTAATGCTGCAGCCAAACTTACCACTGAGATCAGCAGCGACTATTTTGCCTTTTTTACCGATTGGATGCGAAACTGCTATAGTTATAAGTTTGGTGAGGTGATAGATATGAGCGACAAATTTCAGGTGCTGGGCCGTGAAAACCAGAAAAACTTTTTACTGTACGCGCTCAGTCTCTTCCGTAAAGTAATGCTTTATGGTGTAGACGAAGCCCTTGTTTCATACTTACCACCTGCAGAGCTTGAATTTGTTCAGAGGTTTTCCAAATTGATCACAGGTGACAATGCAGGCCAGTTAACCGAAGAATTAAATCAGGCGCATTACCATATCGAACGAAATGCAAATCCTAAAATGGTCTTTGTAGATAGTTCAATACAGATTGCAGGATACCTGAGAGGTAAAAATTAACCAGTAAAGCACTAACAGCTTATTGAAGTAGTACCGGCAGGCTTCCGTATAAATGGGGTTGATAGTGAAGTAGCCAGCACGTAAAACAGATACTTATGCAAGACAATATAACAGACAAAGCGATACGAATTGGTACCCGTGGCAGCAAACTGGCTTTATGGCAGGCAGAGCATGTGGCAGAAAAACTACAGGCTGCAGGTTACAAAACGGAGCTGGTGATCATTAGTACCAAAGGAGACCAGGTGCTGGACCGTTCATTGGATAAGATCGGCTCGAAAGGCGTTTTTACAGAAGAACTGGAAGTTAGTTTGCGAGAGGGAAGCATAGAGGTTGCTGTGCACAGTGCAAAAGACGTGCAGTCTACTATACCAGGTGACCTGGAGCTGATTGCATTTATGGAGCGTGAAAAAGTGAACGATGTAATCCTTAGCTTCGATCCTGATTTTAAACTGGAGCGTGAGAGCAATGCCATAATCGGTACATCCTCAACGCGCCGAAGGGCACTACTAAAGAAGTACTATCCGAATGTAACTACTGCTGAGTCCAGGGGTAATTTACAAACGCGTTTGCGTAAGCTGGAGGAAAAGCAGTTTGATGCGCTCATGCTGGCATACGCAGGTGTAAAAAGAATGGGTTATGACGACTTGATCGTGCATACTTTTCCGGAAGAGGAGTTTGTGCCGGCAGCAGGGCAGGGTAGTGTTGCCATAGAATGTGCCCGATCGCTTGATTCGGAACTTAAGAGCGGATTAAAGAAGGCGCTTAACCATACTGAAACCCATATTTGCCTCCTGGCAGAACGTGCATTTCTGAGAACAATGGAAGGAGGCTGTAGCATTCCCTCTTTTGCTCTCGCAACGCTGATAGAAGACGGAATCAGTATAACAGGAGGTATTGTCAGCCTTGATGGGAAAATCCTTCTTCAGGACACCCTTACAGGGCCAACAGTTACCGCAGAAGAGTTAGGCGAGCAACTGGCAAACGATACGCTGAGCCGTGGCGGTGAAGAAATACTGGAAAGCATCAGGCGCGAACGCACCGAAATCTGATAAAGTATAGAACCAATTAAAGCAAATGGCCGCTTCTACTTTAGAAGCGGCCATTTGCTTTAACAGATACCTATAACAGGCAAAATTATACTTGTGCTGCTGCTACTGCTTCTTCAGTTAACGGTTTCTTTTTAGCGGAACGTACATACGTTAAGAAAGCCTGCATTTCGCGTTTCACAACCGGTGCTAACAAGTAAAGCCCAATCATGTTCGGGATGCTCATGGCAAACAGCATGGCATCGGAAAATGCCACGACACTATTAAGTTTAATAGGCGCTCCCAGTACTACAAATGCGCAAAACAGAACCTTAAAGCTAATCTCAGCTGCTTTGTTATTGCCAAAAAGGTAAGTCCAGGACTTAAGCCCGTAGTAAGACCATGTGATCATAGTGGAGAAAGCGAACAGAATAACGGCTGCTGCCAATACCAGTGGGAACCAGTCTATTACCGTAGCGAAGGCAGTAGAAGTTAGAGCTATGCCGTCTCCGGTATCCATTTTGTAAGACCCCGTTACCACGATAACCAGGGCCGTCATTGTGCAGACCACTACTGTATCAATAAATGGCTCAAGGGAGGCAACGAAACCCTCCGTTACCGGCACATTTGTTTTTACTGCAGAGTGAGCGATGGAAGCGGAACCGATACCAGCCTCATTAGAGAAAAGCCCACGGCGTAAGCCCTGAATCATGACACCTACTAAACCACCAGCCAAAGCACTGCTGGAGAAGGCGCCTTCGAAAATGGCTACAAAAGCAGCAGGGATGTTTGTGAAGTTAACAGCAAGAACTATCAAGGCTGATAATATGTAGATACCGCACATAAACGGAACCACCTTTTCGGTTACTTTGGCAATACTCTTCATGCCTCCCAGAATTACGAGGCCAACAAGCACGGCCATTATCAGGCCAAACATCCAGGCATTACCACCCCCGAAAAATGAGGCCGGCCCGCCAGTAACAGCAATGAACTGCTGTGTAGCCTGGTTTATCTGGAACATGTTACCCGCGCCTATTGCACCGCCTATGCACATAATAGCAAAGAAGGCGGCCAGAAACTTACCTGCTCCAGCCATGCCTCTTTCTTTCAGGCCTTTGTTCAGGTAATGCATAGGGCCACCTGAAACAGTGCCGTCCTCATGTACATCCCTGTATTTTACGCCTAGTGTGCACGATACAAATTTAGACGACATACCCAGTAAGCCAGCCAGTATCATCCAAAAGGTAGCGCCAGGGCCACCCAGTGAAATAGCAATGGCAACACCGGCAATATTCCCTAAGCCAACAGTTCCGGAAACCGCAGCTGTTAAGGCCTGAAAATGAGACACCTCACCAGGAGCACCAACTTGGTTATACTTGCCCCGGACTATATCTAATGCGTGCTTAAAACCACGAATGTTTATAAAGCCAAGATATACCGTGAAAAAAACAGCGCCCAGCAGGAGCCACACCAGGATGAGTGGAATACCGGTAGTGTCTGAAATAGGTACTTCGTAAAAAATAACGTCAGAGATCAGCTGAGCGGCAGGGCCAACAGCAGCGTCTATTTGTTCGTCTACAGAAGCTTCGGGTGCTCTTGCAAACAGGCTAATGACAGAAGAAAAACAAAATCCGGCTGTTAATAAATATTTTTTCATCAAATATGGTTAGGTTGATTTGTCAGTATCTTAAATTTAGCTTTTTCCGGGGGCAATGTAAAGTTTGAAGCCGGATTACATCGGTCTGTACATATAAAAAGTCATATAATACAATGTAATAAGACTTTTTATGACCAGATTACCTGCTTGGGGCCTGCATCCTTCTTGTTTATATTAGCAGCTGGGATAAGTAAATGCGCTGCAATACATGCTTATTTTGCTTATACCCTATATCGAAAATACTTAAATTTGATTTCAGGCATTAGCAAAGTGCCTGCAAACCGTACCAAAACGCATTTTAAAAGATGAAATCACTTAAAGTTATTGCCATACTGGCCATCGTTGTACTTCAACAACCCCTGGTGGCGCTGGCTCAGAAGCCAAAAGGGAAAGATCAACTGGTAACTATTGAAACTCCGCAGGGAGAGATCAAACTGGTCTTATTTGAAGATACGCCACTGCATCGGGATAATTTTCTGAAATTAGCAAAGGAGGGTTACTACGACGGAACCACTTTCCACAGGATTGTAGATGGTTTTATGATACAGGGAGGAGATCCGAACTCAAAGGACGACAACCCGATGAACGATGGAACGGGAAATCCGGGTTACACGGTCCCTGCTGAGATAAAGGCCAGTCATAAACACGTGCGCGGTGCAGTAGCGGCAGCCAGAAAAGGCGACATGGTTAATCCGGAGCGGGAGTCCAGCGGTTCTCAGTTTTACATAGTAGAAAACCATGATGGCACGCCTATTCTGGACCAGGCTTATACTGTTTTCGGACAAGTAGTGGATGGTATGGATGTGATCGATAAGATTGCCGAGCAGCCAAAAGATGGCCGTGACAGACCGCTGTCAGATATTAAGATGAAGGTAAGTGTGGAGAAAGTGAAGAAGAAAAAGATCGCCAGAAAGTACGACTACGATTACAATACGCAAACACTGAAGAAATAATACGGATGAAGAGAATCCTGATAACGGGCTCTAACGGGCTTTTGGGGCAAAAGCTTGCAGAACTTTTATTACCCCGGACAAGCATTGAGATGCTGGCGACAAGCCGGGGCGAAAATAAGCTTGCTGCTATAATGCCCACACTGCCGTTCAGAAGTATGGACGTAACAGACCCGGAACAGATCGAAAAAGTAGTAAGTGATTTTCGGCCGACGCACATTATTCATACTGCTGCCATGACAAACGTAGACCAGTGCGAAACGGACCGTGAGGGTGCGGTTATACTTAACCGCGATGCGGTACAGTACCTGATAGACGCCTGCGAAAAGTATAATGTACACTTGGTGCACGTATCCACTGACTTTATTTTTGACGGTGAAAACGGGCCTTATGATGAGCAGGCAACTCCAAACCCGGTAAACTTTTATGGCGAAACTAAGCTGATGGCCGAAGAACTTGTGAAGCAAGCAAAATGTAAGTGGGCCATCCTGCGTACGGTTCTTGTTTTTGGAGTTGCTCATGATTATGGTCGTACCAATATCGTGCTATGGGTGCGCGATAGCTTGCAGGCCGGCAAAGTTATTAAAGTAGTAACCGACCAGTTCAGAACGCCGACGCTGGCAGAAGACCTGGCCATGGGCTGCTGGCTGGCAGTGGAGCACGATGCAGAGGGGATATACAATATCTCCGGCAAAGAGATGCTGACACCGTACGACATGGCGATGCAGGTAGCGGAATATTTCGCACTCGATAAGTCATTGATTGATAAAGCAAATGCTTCTACTTTTACCCAACCTGCCAAACGGCCGCCGCGCACAGGTTTTAACATACGGAAGGCCGAAGAAGAGTTAGGATTCAGACCTCACAGCTTTATGGAAGGAATACGAATGGTGGCCGACCAGGCTTAAGCCATCAACCCTACTGCTGATAGTTGAAAAGTGCCCTGAGTATCAGCACAAATATTAAAAATATCTGATTTTTAATGCCGTGGATTTGTGTATTGTTTAAATTGTTTCTTTAAATTTCAGATTATTACGACCTAAACTAAACTAATACCAAAACTAAACTAATTACTTCTACCTTATTTTATGAGTGCTAACAAAGAATCGTGGGGCTCACGCGTGGGTCTCATTCTGGCTATGGCCGGTAACGCTGTTGGGCTCGGTAACTTCCTTAGGTTTCCGGTGCAGGCAGTGCAAAACGGTGGTGGCGCCTTTATTATCCCTTACCTCGTCTGTTTCTTAGTAATGGGTATCCCTTTGTTGTGGATCGAGTGGTCAATGGGCCGCTTCGGAGGTAAGTTCGGACACCATTCAACTCCGTTTATTGTAGATACCATGCACAAAAACCGCCTTTGGAAATACATTGGCGTATTTGGTATCTGGACAAATATAGCGGTAGCGTCATATTACTGCTACCTGGAGTCCTGGACACTTTCTTATGTGGTTCACTCCCTGCTGGGCAGCTTTAGCGGATTAGATCAGGATGGCGTTTCTGCTTTCTTCAATGAGTACGTTAGCCTGGGTAGATCAACGCTTGGTATTCCATTTGAGCCTATTGTATTCTTTGTACTTTGCTTATTGCTCAATACCTGGATCCTTTCTCAGGGCCTTGCAAAAGGTGTAGAACGTGTTGCTAAGATCGGTATGCCAATGCTGATCGTATTTGGTGCTTTCCTTGCATACAAAGGTTTCACGATCAGCGCAGGTGAGAACGGCGCTATCAACGACAGCTCTGTAGGCCTTAACTTCCTCTGGACACCAAATTATTCACAACTGTGGTCGCCGAATGTATGGCTGGCCGCTGCAGGTCAGATTTTCTTTACCCTTTCTGTGGGTATGGGTACGGTGCATTGCTACGCTTCTTATGTTCGCTCTAATGATGATATTGCTCTAAACGCTATGTCAGCCGGATGGATGAACGAATTTGTGGAAGTAGTACTGGGTGGTGCTATCCTGATACCTATTTCTATTGGCTACCTGGGCATCGACCGTGTTACGGAACTGGTGCAGAGCGGTGGTCTTGGCCTTGGTTTCCGAACCTTGCCTTACTTGTTCTACCAGTGGGGTGATGTGTTAGGGGCTGTTGCCGGTTTTATGTGGTTCGGTCTTCTTTTCTTTGCCGGTATCACTTCGTCTCTGGCCATGGGTACACCTTGGATCGGATTCCTGCAGGATGAGTTTAACTGGCGCCGTAAATCAGCTGCTTGGTCATTCGGTCTTATCGTGTTTTTACTTGGAATGCCAACTGTGCTGTTCTTTAAGTATGGCGTGTTTGACGAGTATGACTATTGGGCAGGAACAGTATCGCTGGTAGTGTTTGCGTTATTTGAGTCTATTCTGTTTGCCTGGGTATTCGGCATGGACAAAGGCTGGCGTGAGATCACAACAGGTGCAGATATTAAAGTTCCGGGTATTTACCGCTTCATCATTAAGTTTATCACACCGTTGCTCTTACTGTGGGTATTCGTTGGATCGCTGGTAACACCAAAAGGCGGAGACTGGGGCAAAGCGTTCTCTGGCGACTGGATCCTGGACGATAGTTCTATCATCAACAAAATAAAGAATTCAAGTTTAGAGCGCCAGCTGGCTGAAGCTACTGACCCGTCTGTGATCACGCAGCTGCAGGATACACTGTTCTTTGTAAACGCTTCGCGTATACTGCTAGTGGCCGTATTCCTGAGCATTGCGCTGTTGGTATACATTGCCTATAAAAAGAGAGTTAGAGAAGGAAAGATCTAAGATACCATGAATACATCAGCACTGATTATCATGCTCACCACCATGACACTGGTGACAGGATTAATGATATATTTCTTTATGAGAGTGGTAAACACACCACCTAAACCTGAACCAGACTCGTATCTGGATAACGATGATGAGCCTGATCGTCAGGTTCCGAATCCATAAAAAGAATAAATGAAAAGAATCAGGTACTGGATCCGGCGTTACTTTGCTTTTTCACAACGTGAGGTAAACGGGTTTCTGTGGCTGATAAGTATAATGGTGCTACTTACGGTAGCACCATTTCTTTTTAATAAGCTGTATCAACCCAGGCTATCAGATAATACCCTGGCCGACATTCAGGAGTTGGATAGCCTTGTGGCATTGCTCGAAACAAAGCAGCCAGATGCAGGATCGCGAAAGGCTTTCTTTACCTTAACTGATAACCTGCGCCCCTTCAATCCAAATAAGGTAACAGTAGAGGAGTGGCAGGAAATGGGGCTGCCAAAGTTTATGGCACAGCGCATTATGAACTACAGGAATAAAGTAGGTGACTTTACCTACAAGGCAGAGCTAGGTAAAATGTACGGCCTCCCGGATTCCGTTTTTCAGAAGCTTTATCCCTATATTCAACTGCCCACGGAGCGCCCCGCAAAGTATGGCCGCAATCAGGGTATAGCAGCATCAAATAATGTACCCAGGCCAGAGTGGGCTAAACGCGCCAAAGAGAGGTTTATACTTGTCCCCTTCAGCATCAACACAGCAGATACCGCACAGTTAAAACAGATCAGGGGCATTGGCAGCAAACTGTCAGCACGCATTATAAAGTACAGAAATAGTTTGGGCGGCTTTACTGATATCAGCCAGCTAAAAGAAGTGTATGGCTTACAGCCGGAAGTAGTGGACAGCCTGAAGAAGTATACTTTTGTACCTAAAGCTATCAACCTGAACCAGCTTAGCCTGAACACAGCAACATCTGAGCAGTTGAAGACACACCCTTATATCTCGTCAAACATAGCCAGGGCTATTGTGTCTTACCGTGAGCAGCACGGGAATTATGAACACGTGGAGGATGTGCAACAAGTGAAGCTGATAAGTGCTGAGCTATTCAACAAATTGAAACCTTATCTTACTCTGTAGCATACGTTTTTCTTTCCTTTTCGTGCTAACTTGCTACCCTGGCAAGACTACCGCCAACGATTCTTCGTTAACGGGGCAGGCACTATGAAAAACATCCTTAAAAACTACCGACGCAGACTTCTCAATCTTGGCTCTGGCAACAGGGCTTTGGTATTGCTCCGCCTGTCCCGGGAATTGCACATGGATGTTGAGTCGCTTGATTTTTTAGGAGGCACGCCTGCTTTTACAGTAATTGAACATGTGCTTGCCGGTAAAAAAAGAATACCGCTTTGCCCGTATGCCGATAGCCGGCATGCCCCTGTGGCTCCCGCCAGCAGACGGCTGCGGTACATCAGGCGAAAAGCTGACATGATTTTTGAGGAGCGAGGCAGCAGAGAACTTTACCTGGGCTGGCCATTCGTTCACGGCAGGTTCTCTGACGGAACAGCTGTTCGTTGCCCGCTGCTCTTCTTCCCGGTTACCTTACAGGTAAGCGCAACCCAGGATTGGGAACTAGTACCGGACATGGCACAGCAGCCGCAATTTAACCAAAGCTTCCTGCTGGCCTACGCGCATTATATGGGCACTGCGCTAGCTGAAGAGCTCACAGAACTTGACCTGAGCACCCTGCCACAGCACCCCCTGGAGTTCCGGACAAAGATATACGAACTGCTAAAGGAGCATCAGCTAATCGTAAATGCAGGAAGAGATTTTTTTGCTGATAAACTGAAGCCTTTCCGGGAGTTTAAAAAAGCGGAGTATGTAGACGCGTTAAAGCCAGGCCAACTATACCTGGAGCAGGAGGCAGTGCTGGGCATATTTCCGCAGGCCGCATCGTATTTACTGGCTGATTATGATACGCTGCTGGAGCGCGAGGACCTGAAGGAGATGGAGGATCTTTTTGATACTTCAGCCCAACATTTACTAACCAGTAACACACAGGCACAGCAAACTTTTACTGCCTTTGCCATGGATGCCTCTCAGGAGCTGGCACTGCAGGCGGTGAAGCAAGGAAAGTCTTTGGTAGTGCAGGGGCCACCGGGTACGGGTAAGTCTCAGTTGATATGCAACCTTGTGTCAGACTTTACGGCAAGGGGCAAGAAAGTGCTGGTTGTGAGCCAGAAACGGGCAGCGCTGGATGTGGTGTATAAGCGGCTATCTCAACAGGGGATGGGTACTTTTGCTGCATTAGTGCATGATATTAATACGGACAGAAAACCAGTATTCGCCAAACTACAGCACCAGGTAGAGCAATTAGACGAGTATAAAAAACAGAACCTTGCTTTAAACAGCATATACACTGACAGGGTGTTTTTGGAAGCTAGCCGTGGCATTAACCGTAGTATAGAAAAGCTGGAGGAATTCAAAAATGCGCTGTTTGATACGAGCAGGTGTGGGTGGTCGGCTAAAGAGCTGTACCTGCGCTGTAACCCTAACGCACCGCATGTTAGTCTGACATCTCAATTTAAAGAAATCACCTCCGGTACACTTCCTGATTTCTTGCCTCGTATGAAGCTGTACCTGCAGCAGGCCATGCAGTTCTCGCATAAGGATTTCGCCTGGCGCGATCGCGTGAGTATGAAGGGGTATAGCTGGCAGCAGCGGCAACAACTGGAAAAAGTAATCAGTGCTCTGCCTGCAGAATATACAGCATGGCAGAAACAGGTAAGCGAACAGAGTGGTTTTGTATTTCAGTTGGTAAACCTGGATAAGTATGCTGCTGCAATAAAGAGTTTAGGTGAGATCAAAGCGGTACTGCAACAGGAGAGTGTGTTGGCTGAAGTGCAGCAGCTAATACAAAAGCAGGTAAGTATAAAAGACCTGCAACAGCATGTGCAGGAGCTGAAACAGTTATACCTGGTTTGTCCTGCACCTGATGACGCTATCCCCGCCTCAGACCTTGGGCGCGTAAGAGTAGCTTTAATAAAGTATGAACAGCAGCAAGGGCAGCTCCTGAAACGTATTGGCTGGGCTTTCTCTGATGATAAAAAAGTGCTGAAACAGGCATTGGCAAAATATCAGTTGGAGCTTAACGCAAAAGGTCTGGGCGAGTTAGAGCGTCGTCTGGATTTACGGCAACAGGCAGAGGAGTTGATGCAAAAGATCAATGCTGTGGTAGAACAGTCCTTGTCTATTAGTGATCTTCCTGCACAGGCACTACAAAAATTGCACGTTGTGGAGCAGGCACTGGAGGCGCTGAGGCGGTTACGGAAGCTGCACCGGGAGAAGGTTTTGAATGAAAAAACATTGCAGCGCAAAGATTTGCCAGAACTGCTGCAAGGTCTGTTACATAGTATAGAACAGCTAAACCTGGCTGCCAAAAACTGGCACCAGTGGTTAACACAAGCGCAGGTGCAGCGGATAATAGAGGATAAGCAGTTTAAGGATGCCTTGCTGCAGGAGTTGCCCCTCTATTTTGAGAAACTGGTAGCTTTTGATGGGGTTAAGGATAACTTTTCAGCGTCTGAATTACAACTCACAGAGTTGCTGCTACAGCAACGTGTTGGTACTGCCGAGGAGGGTGCAGGCCTGTTTCTGAACAGCCTGTACCTGGCATGGCTGCATGAGCTTGAGACCCAAAGCCCGGTGCTCCGGATGCCTAGTAACGGAGAACTGGAGCAGTTGGAGCAGGAGCTGCAGAGGCTATTGCAGGAGAAGCAGAGGTTGAGCCAGGAGATTGTGCTATCGCGTTTGCGGGAGCAAACTTACCGTAACCTGGAGCTTAACCGCCTTGGTAACACTGTTACGTATCGCAGGCTATACGCCCAGGTTATCAAGAAGCGAAGTCTATATCCTATCCGCAAACTTTTTGATCTGTTTTCAGAGGAGATACTAAGACTGGTGCCTTGCTGGCTGGCATCCCCTGAAACTGTTTCGGCTGTGTTGCCACTGAAGGCCTGCTTCGACCTGGTGATATTTGACGAAGCCTCGCAGTGCTTTGCAGAAACAGGGATACCAGCCATGCTGCGAGGCAAGCAACTTGTAGTAGCCGGAGATCAGCAGCAGCTGCAACCTTCAGATCTGTATCGCACGCGCTGGGTCGGAGAAAATAAGGAGGAGGTTGAGGAGCTTTCGGCGGAGTCGCTGCTGCAGCTGTGCAGTTTATACCTGCCTCAAACTATGCTCACGCAGCATTACCGCAGTCGTTACCCTGAATTGATCGAATTCTCGAATAGGCATTTTTACCGACAGAAGCTGGAACTGATCCCGGATTTGCACAATGCCAATGACAGGCAGCCAGCTATACAATTTGTAAAGGTGCATGGGCTGTGGCAGCACAATACAAACCTGCCAGAAGCAGAAAAAGTAGTTGAGCTGGTTCTGGAGCAGTTGCAGGCCGGCCAGCAGGAAGTGGGCGTAATTACGTTTAATTATAGCCAGCAGATGCTGGTACAGGATCTGCTGGAGGAGAAAGCAACCGGGCAGAACATTGTTTTGCCGGCAACTGTTCTGGTCAAAAATATCGAGAACATACAGGGAGATGAGAAAGACGTGATCATACTTTCTGTGGGGTATGCGCCGGATGAGCAAGGGAGGTTGAACATGCAGTTTGGCAGTTTAAACCAGGCAGGTGGCGAAAATAGGCTGAATGTGGCAGTAACGCGTGCAAAGCAACAGGTGTTTGTTGTTAGCAGTATCCGGGCAGAGCAATTGCAGGTTGAACAGGCACTGCACCCGGGGCCTAAGCTTTTGAAGGAGTATTTGTTATATGCCCAGCAGGTAAGCCGCAGGTATTTTCAGTATCAGCCAAAGCAGGAAAGTATGCCTACGCAGGTACCGTTGCTAAAAGAAGAACTTGAAAAATTAGTGCCTGCACTTAAACAGGAAGTACCGTTTGCAGATCTGACGGTAATGGAAAACGGAAAGTATAAAGGGGTGGTGCTAACGGATGATGACCTGTTTTATAACCAGCTGACCGTGCGCCATTCATATGCTGACCTGCCCAAGTTGCTACAACTCCGCCACTGGCCATACCAACGCGTGTATAGCCGGCAGTTCTGGGAGAACAGGAAAGCTTTTCTCACAGGTATCCTATAGGCCAGGTGCCGCAAAATACTCCAGAGCTTATTTGAGTCACTTCATTGACAATCACTGCCACTCAACCTTAGCGCAAGCAGAAGAGTATGTGCTATGAGTACGGATAAAATACCAGCACCCAACTCAAGTAAAACCTATGCTTATTAAGCTATTTACTATTTATGTTTACCTGCAAAGCACCTTTTGTGGCTGCGGATCCGAAAAAAGGAGCAGTGGTTTCGAAAAGCCTGACGTTAAGTATAAGATAGAGAGAATTGGCCGGTTAGATGATAGTGTGCTGGAGAGTTCTGGGCTTGCCCATGCCCCTGATAGTGCCTTCTGGACCCACAGTGATGGTGATAACCCGGCACAGCTCTATAAGGTGACACTCAAAGGGAAGCTGCTTCAAACGCTGCCCCTGGAACTGCAAAATACAGACTGGGAAGAACTTGCAGAAGACCCTGAGTACCTCTACATCGGTGATTTTGGCAATAACATGAATAGCAGACGCGACTTGCGCATCTACAAGCTTAATAAATCAACTTATAACCTGTCCGGGACAATTGATTTTGCTTTTGAAGATCAGGTGAAGTTTCCACCGGGTGAAAATGAACTTGATTTTGACCTGGAAGCTTTTTTCTATCACCAGGATTCACTTTACCTTTTCACAAAAAGCCGGAGCAAAGCAAAAAAGCTGAAGCTCTATGTGTTACCTGCAGCCCCGGGCCACTACACTGCCAGGTTAAAAGAGCAACTAGCTGTAAAGGCAATGGTAACTGCAGCCGACATATCTCCCGCAGGAGACCAGTTTGCCATACTTGGTTACGGCAGGTTATATCTGTTCAGAGTACAGAATGGAGAAATCGACCTGCGTGGCCGGCATTCCTGTATACCACTTAGCCGTACGGGGCAAGCAGAAGCTATACTTTACACAGCACCGGATCAGCTGCTGATAACAAATGAAAACGGGAAGATATTTAGAGTGACGCTGTCAAAACGATGATGCATGATGTGCTTACTGTGGCGCTGAATCCGGCTTACCTGCTACGTTTATAAAGATAGGGAGGAGGCCGTAAAAGGTTCGTATTTCGCTGCTTCGCCACTTTACCCATCATCAATATAAAATTAGACGTAGTAAGTAATATAGAACTCAACCGAAATAAAACTATGCACACAACGATATTAGTAACAGGCGCAACAGGAAATGTTGGCCGAGAGGTAGTAACACAACTGGCAGTGATCGATGGAGATTTACGCGTGCGTGCTGGGGTGCACTCCCTGATAAAAGGAGAGAACCTGAAGCGGCTGCCTGATGTGGAAATTGTTGAAATCGATTTTAAGAACAGGGAATCATTACATGCCGCGTTTACACACGTAGATAAACTTTTTTTGATCACGCCCTTCGCGGAAGACCAGATAGAAATGGCGAAAATTCTGGTAGATGAGGCTAAAAAAACAGGAGTAAAGCATATTGTGAAGCTATCTGCCATGGGTGCAGATGCTGAGCCCGGAATCCAACTGGGCCGGTGGCACCGTGAAATTGAAAAGTATATTGAAGAAAGTGGCATTGCCTATACTTTTCTGAGGCCTGCTTTATTCATGCAAAACCTTGAAAACTTCAATTCAGAAAGCATTAAGAAAGAAGGTAAATTTTATATGTCGACAGGTGATGGCGAGATAGGCTATATAGATACCCGTGATATTGCCGCTGCAGCAGTGGAAGTGCTTACGAGCGAAGGGCACGAAGGTAAATCTTATGACCTAACAGGTCCTGAAGCACTCTCTAACTATGATGTGGCACAAATAATGACCGAAGTATTGGGCAGAAAGGTTAGTTATGTGGATGTACCAGAGGAGAATGCCAGAGAAGCCATGAAACAACAAGGGATGCCAGAAAAGCTTGCGGATGCCTTACTTGAATTACATGGGGTATACCGATCAGGATATTCTAATGAAGTGAACGATGAAGTACAGAGCTTGATCGGGCGTAAACCACACTCATTTCGCCAGTTTATGATGGACTATAAAGATTGCTTTATGTAAGCCCTAGGTAGATAATTACAGCTAAAGAAACCTTACCAACACAAAAGAGCCACTCCATTATGGAGTGGCTCTTTTGTGTTGGTAAGGAAACTAAAAGTTAGTCTCTGTCCATGTTGCGGTAACGGTCGCTTCTGCGACTTTCATAGCGATTTCTGTCCTGATCGGAACCATGTTCGCCCTGGCTACCGTAGCCTCTGAAGTTTTCACGTGAGGTAGAGCCGCGGTTATCGCTGTAGTAAGATGTGCCGCTGTCCATGGAGCCATAACGGCTTTGATCGCCGCCTCGTCCTCCTTGTCCGTAGCCACCTGAGCTATACCCGCCCTGATTAGAAGAGCCTGAACCGTAACCGTATCCGCCACTCATGCCGCGGCTATAGTTGCTGTCGCCGTAGCCGCCTCTATCTCTGTCTCTATCTCTATCTCTATCTCTGTCATGGCTTCTATCACCGTAGCTGCTTCTTGAGCCATAACCGCCTTGGCCATAATCGCTGCCTTGTGAGCCGTATCTGGAAGAACGGTACTCATCATTATAAGAGCCGCCTTGTGAGCCATAACCGCCCTGACCGCCATAACCACCTTGCATAGAACTTTGTGAATCCCAGCCTCTCTGAGAACCACGGTTGTCGCGGTCATATTCACTCATACCTCTTGACGAGCCGTAGCCCATTGAGCCATAACGGTCTCTGTCGCCGTAGCCGCCTTGCATGTTGCTTCTGCCAGATCCGGAACCAGACATGCTGGAACCGTACCCTTGCTGGCCGCTGGATCCTTGTCTTCCCTGGCTACCATAGCCAGATGAGCCACCATAGTTGCCTTGCTCATATCCGCCTTGATAGTCGCCGCGGCGCTGGCCATAATCGCCCTGTCCGTAATTCTGCTGATATACGCCCTGAGTTGAAGAACCGTAGCTACCTCTTGAACCATAGCCGCCCTGGCTGCCATACTCTTGAGATGCAGATCCATAGTTCGACTGTGACCCGTAATTACCTTGCGAGCCATAGCCACCCTGGTTGCTTTGCTGGTTGTAGCGGCCCATGCCACCCTGGTCGTTCATTACACCGTAGCCGCCCTGCATGTCGCCTTCACGGTCCTGGTAACCTCCTTGCATGCCACCTCTGCTTCCATACATGTCATTAGAAGAGTCTTGCGCACGCATTCGGTTGCCTTCCATGCCGCCCTGGTTACCATAGTTATACCCACCTTGCGATGAGCCATAGCTACCAGACATGCCTTGTGATGAACCTGAACCATAGCCACTCTGCATTCCCTGGCCTCTGCCCATATCCTGAGAAGAGGAACCGTAGTTGCCTTGTCCGCCATAGTTGCCAGACTGTGAGCCATAGCCATAACCGCCCTGGCTGCTATATTCGTTGTTTTGGCTTGATCCCTGGAATTCGCGCTCTGAGCCACTGCTCATAGAACCGTAGCTGCCATATTCGGAGCGTTGGCCTGTGTCGGAGCCTCTGCTGCTTTGTTGCCCGGAAGTAGTACTTCCAGAGGATTTGCCTGTTTTAGAATCTGTTGTTTTGCTCTCTTTTTTAGAAGAGCCAGCTTTTGCTTTTGTAGTTGAGGATTTTGATCCTGTAGTAGAAGCTGATGTTTTGCTACTGCCGCTCTTTGATGAGGAACCTGTAGAGCCACTTGAAGAACTTGAGCCGCTGCTGCTGCCTGTAGTTCCTGATGAACTGGATAATGAAGAAGGTGAATTCGAGGAATCACCCGATGATAAGTTTGATGATTGGTTTGAACTTTGATTTTTCTCAGTGTCTTTCATAGTTCTGATCTCCTTGTTTATAGTTAAAATTAAGTTTGTTGCGTTGCCCCACACACGTAACCACAGGGGCTGCAGATGTGGATTTTATTTTGTTGCTGTTAAGCCAAAAATGTGAGTAAAAATTTTGTTTTTAGGTGTAACAGAACGTTTTAGCTATACGAACCTGATGAAACATGGTTATTGCTATATTGCTCTGTTAACGTGTAAGGCCGAAAGGCACTGAGTAAGACGGGCTTTGCTGGAAGTACTGCTTCGGGAAAGCAAAAAAGGAGCAGATTAAGTGCGTAACTGGTTGAAGATGTACTGGTTAATATTTTTTTGTGATTTGTAGTAATATTGAAAGATATATGTACCTTTGCCACATTATTAAAAATTTTTATCGTAATGAAGACAGGTAAAGTAAAATTCTACAACGTATCAAAAGGTTTCGGTTTCATCGTTGCTGATGACACTAATCAGGACATCTTTGTGCACCAGACTGGTTTGGTACACGAAATCCGTGAGAACGACCGTGTTTCTTTTGAGGTTAAGGATGGCAAAAAAGGATTGAATGCAATAAACGTAGAGAAAATCTAAGTTTAAAATATACCAGCCGCAAGGCACCATTCATCTGTTTTAACCCGCTCATTTACTGAGCGGGTTTTTTATTTCCGGATTTTGCTTATTCGCTCTTCTCCACGTTGCGTTCTTCACCTTTCTCCAAACCCTCCTGTATCATCTCTTTTGCCTCCTGCTTTTCTTCCTGATCAGCAACCGGGTGCTTCTGTTGCTGCTCACGCTCTGGCTCATAGTTAAGCGTTATGGCAATCGGAAAATGGTCAGAGCCAAACTTCTCCAGCCTTCTCAGCGAGACTAACCTGAACTCCTGGTCATAAAAAACATGATCGAGCGGATAGCGGAAGAGTGGTATCTGGGCATTATAGGTGTTGAAGAAGCCGCGTCCGACCCGTGGGTCGATCATGCCGCTGATCTGTTTAAAGAGATTTGTAGTCTTTGACCAGGCTACATCGTTCAGGTCTCCGGCTACAACGCTGGGGTATTTTGTTTTCTTTGCTTCTTTAGCCACTAGGAGTAGTTCTGCTTCGCGTGTCTCCGTGTTTTTCAGGAGGCGCGGTGGTTGAGGGTGCACCGTAAACAGATCAATTTTATCTCCGCTTGGCAGTTCCACTACAGTATAAAAAGAAGGTATGCCATCTTCCACCAAAAATCGCACCTCACTGTTATGGAGTTTAAACTTACTCCATAAAAGCATGCCGTAGGTATTCTCAAGAGGTTTTTTGATAGAATATGGAAATTTGTTCTCAAAATCCTTTCGCACGCTCTCGTACCAGGCATTGTTGGGCTCATTCATAATGAGCATGTCAGGATTCTCTTTCAGAACCAGTTTTCTGAATTTTTCATATTCCTTGTTCACCATCCGCACGTTTGCAATCATTAGGGTAAACGCATTTTCAGGATGAGCTTTCTTTGTTTTCAGGGCTTCCGGCTTAACAATAGGAGTAAAGTTAAAAACATAGCGGACCTCATTGATAATGGCAGCTATCCAAACAATGATCATGGCAATTTCGGCTGTGCCATCTACACTATAAAAAGTATAGTAGGCCAGTAAAACTATGGTAAGCAGAATAGCTACATGAAAACGTGGAAAATCAAGTATCCTTATCCACCACAGAGGAGTTCTGATGATTGGTAAAAAGGAAAATAGGGTGAATATAAAACCTAGTATTATAAGAGCGGTTTTCATGCTGTATGGTGCTGTTTTACATTAAGGCGTGGTAACTCATACTATAGCAGCAAACGTTTTGTTGCTGCTATATTTGTTTACGAGTTCTTTACAGCAGAGATAGGCTGATAGCAGTATAATGTAAAAAGTCCCTGTGCTAAACTAGCAAAGGGACTTTTTACATTATTTTATGAGGGCTACTTTGTTGCCTTGTCTTTGGCAACCCGTACCCCTACAGCTAAGATGTCAGGTAACGGATCGCGGCGCATATACTGGGTGAGCTTCAGTTTATACTTGCCTGGCTTTTTAAATTTTACATTATTAATTGCCAGTGCCTGCAGGTCATAAATATCACTTGAGCCTTTGCCTAAGGGCTTACCGGTTTTGGCGTCCATCAGCAGCATCTCATGTAACTTGGAAGACAGCTGAACGCTGTCCGGCCCGATCAGCTGGTGACGCAGGTATAGGTTATAGTAGTCGTACTGCAGGTTGTAGCGCACATTGAAGAAGATATCATACGTTTCTGTTGTGTCCTGAATCTCAAACTCAAATGCAGGTACATTCTCTATATACCAGTTGCCTTCCGGAAGTTCAATGTTTTGCTCATAAAGCCTTGCCTGATCGCAGCCAGAAAAGAGCAGTAGTAAAGCTACTGCCCACATACCTATTACTTTATGCATTGTTCTGCGGTGGTTTGTTTCCCTGATCAGGTTTTTTACCCCTAAAAGGCTTTCTCGATCTTTTCTTCTGCTGCTTTTGCTCCGGGTTACCTGTGTTGTCCTGAGCAGGTGCCTGTCCTTCGGGTCTGGCAGCTTTAGGAGGTCGGGGTGCTCTTTCTTCACGCTGCTCCCTGTTATCTCGTGGCGGCCTGCTCTCACGTACTTCTCTTGGCTCACGCTGCTCGCGAGGAGGTCTGTTTTCCCGCTCTTCTCTACCTTTGTTCTTATTTTTAAATGGTTTTTGTCTGCGTGGCTTTGTTCCTTGTTCCCCGCTTTTCTCTTCCGTAGCCTCAGGCCTGCGCTCTGGCCTTGCTTGTGCTTGCTTTGGAGCTTCGGCACGTTCTGGCTGTACACCTGCTACGGGCTTTTTCTTTTTCTTCTTTTTCTTCTTTTTGTTTTTGAACTTATCATCCAGGCGCTCCAGGCTACCCTCAACCTGAGCCACAAATTCATTCTGCTTTGGTTCTTCCTGTGGTACCAGCAGCAAGGAATCTACGGCAACACCTTTTGCATTTTGCTCCAGAATTTCCTGAACACGCTCCACCGGAACGGCATACCAGTTATTATCTCCTTTGTATCCAAACCACATCATCCTTTTAAAGATGTCTGTCTTTTGCAGAATAGCATCGCCCTGTTGCGTGTGCAGCGGGCGGTTTACGGTAGGGATGTCCTTCAGGGCATCCATGTAAGTTTCCAACTCATAGTTAAGGCAACATTTAAGTCGCCCGCACTGGCCGGAAAGCTTACTAGGGTTAAGCGAAAGGTTCTGGTAACGCGCTGCAGTAGTCGAAACACTCTTAAAATCGGTGAGCCAGGTAGAGCAGCACAGTTCACGACCACATGAGCCGATGCCACCTAAGCGGCCTGCTTCATGCCGAAGGCTGATCTGGCGCATCTCGATACGTATTTTAAATTCCTCTGCCAGCTTCCTGATCAGGTCACGGAAATCAACACGATCGTCGGCGGAGTAATAAAAAGTAGCCTTTGTTTTATCTGCCTGGTACTCTACATCCGAGAGTTTCATTCTGAGGCCCAGCTGCTGAATTATCTCGCGGGCACGGTACATGGTGCTGCCCTCCAGGTCGCGTACTTCCTGAAACTTTTCCATGTCCTTCTCATTAGCTATGCGGTAGATGGTACGGATCTCTTCGTTATTATCCACCTTCTTTTTCATCATCTGCAGGCGAACAAGTTCTCCTTTCAGTGATACATAGCCAATATGATGGCCATTAGGCACATCTACAACTACAGGGTCGCCAGTTGTGAGGTCAATTCTACTTACATTCCGGAAAAAGTCTTTGCGACCTCCCTTGAATCTTATTTCTACAATATCAAACTCCTCAAACGATACAGGTAAATCCATATCACTGAGCCAATCAAACACATTTAAACGATTGCAGCCTCCTGTGCTGCACCCGCCGTTGCTTTTGCAGCCACCAACGCTGGTGCCACATCCGCCACTAGAACATGAACTACATCCCACTTTTATATCTCCTTATTTAGCACGGGGCTATTCTTGTTTTCAATTTAGTTAAGCGCTTGCTTAAAAAGCTTTCCTTTGCAGTACAAATGATCTTAAGAAACAACTCTTTCCCTTTAGTCTTTTAAGGTATAACCAAGTGGGTAAAAGGTGTCTTGTCAGATCCATTTACATGCAAGCTTCGCCTGCGAGGGCGAAATTTAAGCAGGCTGTAAGTAACAAATATACTAATTTTTTAGGCTTTTGCTTTTGCAGCTCCTAAAAGTACAATGTTGCTAACGACAGTTATTCATTTTTGGTGCCGCAGCCTCTTGCAAAGCATCGTCAACTCTCAAGTTACGAAAAATAGAATTGATTGAGGTGAGGGTAAAAATTAAAGTATAATTTTAGGAGATGCTTCGGAAGTTACTGTCACATGCGGCAATATATGGGTTAGCGGCACAAGTGCCCCGATTGGCAGGTATACTTACGTTGCCTGTCATAACCCAGTACCTTAGCACCCTGGATTATGGCGTAGCAGGCGTCGTAACTGCCTATGTTGTAGCACTGAATGCGGTTCAGTCGTTGGGGCTATCAGTGGTAATGGTAAACAGCTTTGCGAAGCATCCTACCAGGTATAAATGGGTCTGGAGGCAACTGCATGGTTTCCTTTCTGTCTGGTCTGTGGTTTTTGGCTTCTTTCTGGCAGCAGTTTTATGGTGGGCGATACCTGCCGAAGCTGTTGAGCATCGTTGGCTGATCATTTTGTTGCAGGTGCTGCCGGTAATGTTTCTGGGGGTTACTGAGTTTCAGGCAATGTTTCTGTACCAGCTGTCACAGCGGCCTTTCCCGGTGGCGCTTCGGTCTTTTGCAGTAGGATTAACAACTGTCGGGCTAAATATTTTTACCATCGCTTACTTAAAGATGGGGTATATGGGGTGGTTCTACGCCAACTTCTTCGGTAGCATTGTGGGATTTATACTTTATGCTTACCCTTTTTACCAGCGGGAGAGGATGTGGCCGATCTTTAATTTCAGGTGGTGGCGTATTAAACAGTCGCTGCGGGTGGCACTACCCATTATACCGCATCACTTTTCCTTCTTTCTGCTGGACTCTTCGGACAAGCTTGTAATGGATGTGCTACGGGTGCCGGTACAGCGCATCGGTTTGTATAACATCGCATCTAGCTTCGGTTTATACTTTATGGCTGCTTCAAACTCCATTGTTCAGGCG
Source organism: Pontibacter sp. MBLB2868 (assembly GCF_051904785.1). Lineage (NCBI taxonomy): Bacteria > Pseudomonadati > Bacteroidota > Cytophagia > Cytophagales > Hymenobacteraceae > Pontibacter > Pontibacter sp. MBLB2868. The sequence goes on from NZ_CP196710.1 coordinate 4,692,604, forward strand.
GCTTCCCCGTTCTACATGCAATACCTGGGGCAGGCCGGCAACCCCCAGAGTGACCGCAAAGCGCGGGATCTGACTTTTGCATTACAGGCACTTTTTCTGGTTATCACGTTTCTGCTCTGTTTGTGGTTAAAGGAAATCTTTATACTCCTGATCCGGAATGAGGAACTGCGCAAGGCATACCCGCTGGCCATTATTATACTGATGGGTTATAACTACAAGCCAATGTATTTAGGGGCCACAAATCAGTTGGTATACCGTGAGTTTACAAAGGTGCTCTGGAAAATTTCGACTGTGGCGGGTGTCGGGAACGTGCTGCTGAACCTGCTCTTTGTACCCATATTCGGTATTCAAGCGGCTGCTTTTACAACTTTTGCCGCACTCATGTATATGGGTTACTCTGGTTATCTGCTTAAAGAATACAAGCAGGTATCGAAGGTGAATTACTACCCTTGGCTATGGCTTCCGCTTACCATATTGGCATTGCTTGCAGCGTATTTTCTGGTAGAGGCCAACTACTTTATAAAAGCAGCTTTAAGTGTAATGACAGGAGGAGTGGGAATACTTGTATTTTTGAAATACAATAAGTTACTGCATTAAGTATTCTGCAGTGCAGAATACAAATGACCGTTAGTCTTGTTTTTATGTGGAGTGTTAACCGTGTGGGAGTGTGATATTCTTTTAAAATTCTTTATCCGGCATCCTTCAGGAAAGCTACTGGCCATACAAACCACTCCATGCTTTTACAAAAAAAATAAGGGCGTTATCCAAAGTAACGGATAACGCCCTTATTCACAAAGTATACTTTTTTCTTACGGCTTCAGGACTACCTTCACACAATTGTCTTTTTTGTTTTTGAAGATCTCATACCCATAGGGTGCCTGTTCGAGTGGTAAAGTATGCGTAATGATGTCATGTAACGTAACCTTACCCTCCTGCACCAGCTTCATCAGGTGATCGATGTACGTATGCACCGGAGCCTGGGTGCCCATAATTGTGATCCCTTTATCGAACCACCTGTATATTGGGAAGTTATCGAAAGCGGAGCCATAAACACCCACTACACTTACAATACCAACACGCCTTACGGCTCTTAAACAGGTTTCCAGAACTTTTGGTGTACCTTTTTCCATATTTATAACAGCTTTTGCCTTATCTAAAAAGCTGCGGTCTGCTTCCATACCTACGGCATCGATACATACATCAGCGCCACGGCCTTCTGTCATGCCCCGGATCTCTTCTACTACCTGGTCCTGGTCTTTCCAAAGTATGGTTTCGGAGTTGGCTGCTTTTTTAACCATGTCCAGGCGGTATTGTTGTACATCCACGTTAACAACTCTGCCTGCACCCATCAGCCAGGCAGATTTTGCAGCCATTATGCCTACCGGTCCGGCACCGAAAATGGCAACTGTTTCACCGCCCTTTATCTTGCCCCAATCGGCAGCTGCCCATCCTGTCGGGAAAATGTCAGTTAAAAAGAGCACCTGCTCATCTGTGAGTTCATCAGGCACAATACGTGGGCCGTAATCAGCGTAGGGTACTCTTACATATTCCGCCTGGCCACCTCTATAGCCGCCATATAGGTCGGTGTAACCAAATAAGGCAGCCCCTTTCTGTGACAAAAAGGCTCCGTCCGGACCATAATTCTTATTGGAGTTCTCACATTGTGTAGGCCAGTCGTGGTTACAGAAGTAGCAGGTTCCGCAGGCAATCGGGAAAGGAACAACCACACGATCACCTACCTTCAGGTTTTTTACAGCAGGTCCCACTTCTTCGACTATACCCATAAATTCATGGCCTACAACCATATCTTTCATCTGTGGGATAAAGCCATCTAAAATGTGCAGGTCAGAACCGCAGATTGCGGTAGAGGTTACTCGGATAACAGCATCACGCGGATCTTCTATGCGAGGGTCATCAACAGTGTCAACGCTAACGTCGTTTATTTTGTGAAATACTAGTGCTTTCATAGCTTATTATAAATTGGATTAGTTCTGGCTTTTTTAATAGCCTTTGGAATAAAAGTTATTAACGGGTTTATTTGTAAGGAGTTATATATAGAGAGAGTACTTTGGGAGGAATACCCGTAATAACATGGTAGAACTTTTATACTTTTAAGCGTAGCGTTTTAAAGCCTTTAATGTGAACAATGAATCCACTTAGACTAACTACTTTAAAAGAGCAGGATATGCCTGTTTTAAGGCAGACATTTCTGGAAGCCTTTGCTGATTACCTGGTACCAATTAAACTAAGTGCTGAGCAGTTTGCGGTAAAGCGGAAACGGGAAGGAGTTGAACCTGCGTTTTGTGTGGTAGCTTTTGATGGGCCAAAAATGGTCGGGTTTATTATAACCGGATTAGGTGAGTGGAAAGGAAAACCTACAGCTTATAACGCAGGCACAGGCGTAATTCCTGCATATAGAAATCAGAAACTGACTCAGAAGCTGTATGACTACCTGATTCAGAAGCTGAAGGAATGTAGTATTGAGCAGTGTTTATTAGAAGTGATCCAAGAAAATACACCAGCGCTTAAAAGTTATCAGCATGTTGGCCTTGCCATTACCCGTTCCCTGGATTGTTTCCGGGCTCTGAAAAATGATCTTTTGCTACAAGCGCCGGCCCCTGAAACGCTACGTATTGCAAAAGCGGGTAAACCTGCTTGGGGTGCCTATCAAGAGTGGTGGGACATGATGCCGACATGGCAGAACTCGGTAAATGCCGTAAAACGTACCCTGAAGGATGTTATAATTCTGGAAGCCTGGACCGAGGGAGAAACACCTGTCGGTTATATCATCTTTTACCCTAAGTCGGGAAGCATTGTACAATTTGCTGTGGATAACAGACACCGAGGCAGTGGTATAGGTTCAGCTTTATTACGTGAAGCAGTAAAACTGACGGAGACTACTCACCTGCTACTGATCAATGTTGACACAGTTGCAACTGGCTTCAGCGCATTTATAAAACGGCGCCATTTCCAGCTTTTCCTGAGTCAATACGAAATGCTGATGCCTCTAAGCTGATTAAAGTTCGCTTATGCAAAGTCAGTAAGCTTATCGGTTACTTGTTTTGTCTGATTTTTTAAAAAGGCCGCGGCTGCAAGCATTACCAAAAACAGGAGCAGGTAGGCTGCTGCAAGTACCCAGGTACTTTGATGGTTTGCATCGGCTACAGACTCTATGGACAGCATGTTCACTGAAAAATAATACACTATGTTTGCCGCCCAATGGATACCCAATGTAAGCCACAGCGATTTAGTAAGTTGAATGGCAGTAGCTAATACAAGGCCAAGAATGAATAAATAAGTCAGAACAGCAGGGTGGTCTGATAGGCGCCAGATATGGTTGAGTACATAAACTGTGGCAGAAAAAATTACCCAGGTATAAGCCGGCATACGCTTGCCCAGATGCCTGAACAGGTAGCCGCGCGTCAGGATATCCTCGGCAAGGGAGGGCCAGAATATCATGAAAAGTATCCACCATATGCCCCGAATAAAAGTGCTGAAAGTAGGTACAGCTGTGATTTTTTCATAACCCAGATGAAGGGAGGCCGCTGTAGATAAGCCAACAAATAAAACTCCAAGTGCAAGCCCCAGCAATAGTTTAACCCACCAGTTTCGGCTCAAAGACAATCCCCAGCTCTTGATTCCCTCCAGGTGCTGTGCCCGGGCAACAAAATGACTTATAACCAGAAAGGTGAGCAAGGTAATGCCGGAAACAGTTAAAGACTGGAAAAACTCGTGGAAGTGATAAACTGCAAGTAGAATAGCAAAGCCTGCTGCAATACTTAAGGCGCTTGTGCGGGCATAAGGAGTGTTGATAGCCATAGTTTTAGATACAGAGAACGCTCGTAAATATAGCTTCTTCATATGATTTTAGCCAGTTGGCAGGCTAATTCTTTAACAGAGAAGTATGTACCTTTGCCCAGGATTTAATTCGGACATATGAATACAGCTTGGGTGTACCTGATCTTAGCAGGGTTATGTGAAATTGGTTGGGCATTTGGCTTAAAGTACAGCGAAGGATTTACGAAGCCAGGCGTAAGCGTGGTAACTGTTGTAGTGATGATATTGAGTTTTGTGCTGTTGTCGCAGGCAATGAAACAGTTGCCACTGGGTACAGCTTATGGTATCTGGACTGGTATTGGTGCGGCAGGAACCGCTATACTAGGCATCGTTTTTTTAGATGAGCCCCGCGATTTGATTCGTATTATTTGCCTGCTATTGATCATCACAGGCGTAGTTGGGTTGAAAGTATTTTCCGGAGTGAAGTAAATGCTTATTTCTGCCACGAATAAACTTCTGCCGTTTTAGGAGTAAATAAATACAAAAGCCCTTCACTTACAATCCCTGATATTATCTGCTTTTGCTCCGGTAGCCAGTAAATCTTCTTTTCTGATGTATAAAGGTTAAGAAAATGAAGTTTATTGTCCTTTACATAGTATATGTCATTATCTAGAAAACCAATGAAGTTAAGGCCGGCCACGGGGATTTTCTTTTTGTAATTACCCAGGTTGTCGAACACGAAAATGCCATTAGCATCCAGCAGGTATACCATATTCTGATACTCCCGTAGCAGTTTTACATTGAACCGCTCCTTATCTAGTATAAGGTTGAGAGGTGTTTCTATGGTTGTCTTTCTGAGTTGAAGATCCAGTTTGCTTAATGTGAGGTTCGTTTCATCAAATAGCCAGAAATTATCATCTGATGCCAATGATGCTACTTTGGCAGTTCCCTGATAGTTCAGGTCTGTCAGGTTAGTGCTTACAATGGGGCGTAAAAATCTGTCGAGCAGCAGCAGCTCTTGCCTGTCCTGGTAAAAAAGCAGGATCTTCATCGGGTTCCAGGCATCAATGCCACTGATGCGGCCACGTGTAGGCGGGGAGTAGTTCCCCAAAGGCCGGCCCAGCGGATCGAGGCGGAGCAGGTTTCTGTTGGGGCCTAGAAAGTAAATGTTGCCATTCCGGTCTTTGGAAACAGTGCCGGGAGAATTGATAGCTACACTGTGGCTGTAGGCTAGCTGCGGCACTAAAAGTGTGTCCTGCGCCTGAACCGATGTACTGAGCAGGGCAAGCAGAAGTACAAATAAGTAACTTTTAGCCTTCAAAAGGCTTAAGCTCAAAGTTCTTTCCGTCATACACACCATAAGTGCAAAAATTAACCCATTCTCCCAGATTTATATAGCGGCTTTTATCTCCGATAGGTAAATCAAGGGGGAGGTGCCGGTGGCCAAAAATATAATAATCATGGTGCTGCTTGTCCTGTACATCATTGCAGTACTGCACCAGCCACTCATCATCTCCTAAAAAAGACTCATCTTTTTTTACATTGCTGATACGGCTTCTCCTGGACCATGAATTTGCTACACCAATACCCAGATTAGGATGTAGCCGGGCAAACAGCCACTGGCATGCCTTATTATTAAACACCTTTTTAAGGAGTTTGTAAGTATGGTCGCCGGGGCCAAGACCGTCGCCGTGCCCAATGTAAAAAGTTTTGGCACCGATGTGGGTAGAGATCGGGTCGCGAAGTATAGGGATGTTTAGCTCCTCGGTAAAGTAGTCAAACATCCACATGTCGTGGTTGCCCGTGAAAAAGAGAACAGGAATGCCTGAGTCTGTCAGTTCGGCAAGCTTACCCTGTAGCCTGGCAAAACCTTTGGGAATGGCATGTTTGTACTCAAACCAGAAATCAAAGATATCACCTAAAAGCAAAATGGCAGCAGCATCCTGCCGCGCCATTTCCAGCCATCGTACAATCTTTTTTTCTCTCTCTTTACTAGTCTTAGCGTCGGGTACTCCTAAATGAAAATCGGAAGCGAAATATACTTTTTTCCCCGGCTCCAGTTCGTTAATGCGGAATGTCATCAATCAGGAATAGTACGAGCTGTTTAGGGCCATGGGCCCCCATTACTAATGTTTTTTCAATGTCGGCAGTGCGGCTTGGGCCACTTACCATCGATACCATAGAAGGGAAGTTATCCTTGTATTTATCACGGATACGCTGCAGCCCATCTTTTATATCGGATACTAGCTGGCTGGCCTTTGCAACAACAATGTGCGTGGCAGGGTAAATGCTTAACCGGCGTCCGCCAGCGTTGGCAGAACTAACCAGAATACTGCCTGTACGGGTAATTAAGGACTCGCAGGTTGTTAAACTCGCTTCCGCATCGCGTACAAAATTGTCCTGATCAGCAGCGTATTCTATACCTGCATGGTGCAGTGCATTTTGCAGGTTAGGCTCCCACACATATAAGTGTTGCAGGTTTTGCTCTTTCTTATAGATAAAAAGCTGATCAAAAAAGTCCTCCTCATTATCGCAGTAAACAAAAACACCGGCGTTCCGGATAAAATTTTCCGCAAAAACGACCGACATGTCTTCGGTAGGTACTACACTGTGCAGAGGTGACGTAAAGTCTGGGGTAGGAGGCAGAAAAGGCGCCGACTTAGCCAGCGCCTCTCTTACTCTTCTTAATACTATTTCTTTTGATTTTGCTTCGTACATGCCTGTTCTATCAAGCTGTTCGTGAGTTTACATTATCTTGTTCGGCTGGCGTGTTCCCGTTTTCCAGCGGTGTGCCGGGTACGCTGCCTGTTTCCTGCTCAGGATGCTCTGTTAAGCCTTCGTCCTCTAAAGGGTGCTCTTGCTCAACTTCGCTTTTTGTCTGGCTACGATCTGTGCCGGCAGTATGGGCCTGGTAAGTAGTAAGAGCCTCAAAAGGACGCTTTCCAACTAATCGCTCCAGGTCACTCTGGAATAGGATCTCCTTCTCCAGTAACTCCCGTGCAACAATTTCAAGCTCCTGCAGCTTATCTTTTAGCAGACCTTTAGTGCGCTGGTACGCAGAGTCAATGATCTGGCGTACTTCTTCGTCTATTGTCTCGGCAGTAGCCTCTGAGTATGGCTTGTTAAAGGCCATGTCAGTTTGCTTGGAATCGTAGAAGGACACGTTACCTATTTTAGCATTCATACCATACATGGTTACAATGCTGTAAGCCATTTTAGTAATTCGCTCCAGGTCACTTAGTGCACCAGTTGATATTTTACCAAAAACGATCTCTTCTGCGGCACGACCACCAAGGGCCATACACATTTCATCGATCAACTGCTCTGTTGTATACAGGAACTGCTCTTTTGGCAGGTACTGAGCATAACCTAACGCAGCTACGCCACGTGGAACAATACTTACCTTAACCAACGGATCGGCGTGCTCCAGGAACCAGCCTGCGATAGCATGGCCAGCTTCATGGTAAGCAACAATTTTCTTCTCTTCAGGAGAGATGATCTTGTTCTTTTTCTCCAGACCACCAATCACACGGTCAACCGCATCATTAAAGTCCTGTAGCTCTACAGCCTTTTTATTACGACGAGCGGCAATAAGAGCAGCTTCGTTACAAACGTTTGCAATTTCAGCACCGGCAAAGCCTGGTGTCTGGGCAGCCAATTTCTTTGCGTCCACATCCGCAGCCAGCGTTAACGGCTTCAGGTGTACATTAAAGATCTCAGTACGGCCATTAATGTCTGGCTTGTCAATGCTGATCTGGCGGTCGAAACGGCCAGGGCGTAGCAAGGCAGAGTCCAGGGTGTCAGGTCGGTTAGTGGCTGCAAGTATGATCACACCTGAGTCAGTTGCGAAACCGTCCATCTCCACAAGCAGGGAGTTCAACGTGTTTTCACGCTCATCGTTACCACCCGGCGTGGCACCACGGCTACGGTGACGACCAATTGCATCGATCTCATCGATAAAGATGATACATGGTGCTTTGGCTTTTGCCTGCTTAAAGAGGTCACGCACACGTGCAGCTCCCACTCCAACGAACATCTCCACAAAGTCGGAACCGGAAAGTGAGAAGAAAGGCACATCTGCCTCACCTGCCACAGCCTTTGCCAACAATGTTTTACCTGTTCCCGGAGGGCCTACCAGTAAAGCGCCTTTCGGTATTTTACCACCAAGTACGGTGAACTTAGAAGGGTTCTTCAGGAACTCAACGATCTCTTGTACTTCTTCCTTTGCTTCTTCAAGGCCTGCCACATCTTTAAATGTGATCTTCACCTTGTTTTCAGCATCAAACAAAGCTGCTTTAGATTTACCAATGTTAAATATCTGGCCACCGGCGCCACCAGATGTTACCCGGCGCATCAGGAACCAGAAACCAAATACAAGTAAGATCAGGAAGCCCCACTGCAGGAAGAAATCGCCGAAACCGGTTCTGTCAACCAGGTTATAGCCGATCTGTTGATCCTTAGGAACGTTTTCCTGCAGTTTCTCCAAGTCTTCTTTAAAAGACTCGGCTGAAATAACCTGAAAGTGGTATTGCGGACCAGAGTCCACGGTTACCAGGCCACGGTTATCAAGTTCCTGCTTGTATTTGTCGTTGTTAAGCGCTTCCTCTTTCAGGAATACTTCTACAGTTTTGCCGTTAACGATGTTTAGTTTTTTTACATCGCCGCTAAGCAGCATTTCTTCGAAATCTTGCTGTGTAGTTTCTACCGAAGAATTGCTTTTGTTAAGATAAGTAAGTCCGAAGATCAGCAGAATCAACACTGCCAGCATCCACAACTGCATAGTTGGGCGGGGTGGTGTGTTCGGGATGATCGGCTTCTTTCTTTTGTTATTGCCTTTGTTCTTTTCTGCCATTGATGTTGTGTTTCAGTTAATTGGAAACATTGGCTTTTGCTAAATGTTTAGCTACGGCCAAATGAGTTAGACAGAGTCTACGTGCTTGATACTGGCATCGCCCCAAAGCTCTTCCAGTGCATAGAACTCACGTTTATCCTTTAAAAATATATGTGCCACTACGTCTACATAATCCAACAGCACCCATTCTTTATTGATGCGCCCTTCGCTTTGCCACGGATTTTGTCTGATGGCCTTGAAAACTTCCTCTTCCACAGAAGTGGCAATCGCGTCTAGTTGGGTGTCTGAGCTGGCTGACGCTATTACGAAGTAATCAGAGACAGCGTTTTTAAGTGATTTAAGGTTAATTATTACAATATCGGAGGCTTTTTTCTCTTGCATCCCTTTTACTACAAGTTCTGCCAATATGTCTGAATTAGCCTCACCCTTGGTTTCTTTCATCTGCTATACTTAAATTTGATGTACAAAAGTATTAAATTCTAGGTTAAAGTATGTTGCCTAATACGCTCTTTGTGGGCCAGCAGCTAATTTTTCTGCCAGTCTGCACTTCCACGAATTCTGAGGCTCAGCAGCTTCTTATCAAAAATGAAGCCACAGAGGGCTGTACGGTAATAACGGCACAACAAACTGCTGGCCGCGGACAGCGTGGTAATGCCTGGGAGGCAGAGCCAGGCAAAAATATCACACTATCTGTTGTACTCGCACCAAAGTTTCTAGCTGTCAAACACCAGTTTTACCTCAATATGGTTGTGTCGTTGGCAGTGCTGGATCTGTTACACGAGTCTGGCTTAAACCAAGCACAGGTTAAGTGGCCCAACGATTTATATTTTCAAGATAAGAAACTTGGTGGGATTTTAATAGAAAATGCAATTAATAGCCTTACTCTACAACACAGTATTGTAGGGATTGGTTTAAATGTGAACCAGCTTGTGTTTGGTTATACAACGGCAACCTCAATGGCAAAAGTATTGGGTTACACCCTTAACCCGGAAAAAGTTACGATGCGGCTACTGGAACTGCTGGAGAAACGTTACCTGGAACTTCGCAGCGGTAAAACTGCAAAACTGAAGTATGAGTACCTGCAGGCGCTGTACCGTTACCAGGAGGAGCACGATTTTTTAATTGACAGCAAACAGGTAAGAGGGCAGATTTTAGGCGTGGCAGAAGATGGTCGCCTGGCCGTAGAGATCGAAAAGGAGTTGAGGTATTTTGCTTTTAAAGAGATAGCATACGTTATTTAGAGCGTCGCCTTTGGTTGAGCGATACGGCACCTGCCCCAGGGTGATCAGGTAACAGCAGCATGTCGAGTTTTACATCAATATCATCTGCCATATAAGCATTCGTTAGTTTTGGAGGATCGATATGATGTGCCTTTGTGCTGACAATAAAAGCGGATTGAAGGATCATTCTATTTCCTTTTTTGATCAGCACCCCTTTAATGCTCCTTTTTTTAGAGACACCATGTACGGTAAGTATGCCGTGTGCCGTTACCTCCTGTTTTTCATCGGGAGTTAAATTCAGCAGTTTACCGGTAAAGGTAGCCTTTGAATAGCGGCTGCTCTCCATGTATTTGTCATTGAAACGTTCCTGCATCATTGAGTTCGCAAACTGGAAAGTGCTAATAGGTATCTCAAAGTATAACTTTCCTGTTGCCAGGTCTATTTTGCCTGTTATTTCAGATGATGTTCCTTTGATCAGATCAAATGGGGCGCCGGCAGAAAAAGTAACCTGGCCAGTGCCCTGAAAATTGTCTTGCTGCGCCATACTAACCTCAGTACAAAGCAGAAAGGCTAGCAACAGTATATAGAGCGGTTTCATAATTCTTGTGGCATTAATATACTATAATTAACTTGATGCAGGGGATATGGTTGCGGCTCCTGAATAGAAAAAGAAGCGTTAGTGCTCATCCTATGTTAGAATCCTCAAAAAGTTATTTTGCTTCCTGTAATTGTTGCTTTTTGCAGTGATCCGAAACGAAATTAACTTATGAGAAAAGTAAAAAATTTGCACTGTGACTTAGGTAGAAGGCATTAGAGCAGTTTTGATTTTTGTACTTATTACGGACATGCCTTTTCAAGTGTGTGCTATGTTAGGTTTTATCGAAAACACCCTCCCGGAGTTTTTCAAGACACGGCAGGCAAGGAGCGCTTAGAAATTGACATTTAATGATTTATAGTTCTTAACTTTGGGGCCGGCGAGAGGTGATGTACTGGTAGCTGCTTTTCTTTTGATCTGTTTTAATAGTAGGCACTGTTTTTGATTTATTCTTGAAAAGCGGATATAGGACGGGATTTCCTCTGTTCATAAATATTTTGAAAATTATATTTAAACTTCTGGCTTTTTAAAGTATATTTGACTCTTAAGGTCAAAGTATAAGTAAGAGCTTAAACCGATACCAAGCATTATGAAGAATTTTACTAAACTGTTTTTTATAGCCACCCTGATAAGCACTCATCTGCTCGGCTTTGCAGCCAATGCAGATAGTATAGTTGCAGGAGTGGCACCTGTGTACAAGGGCGGCACTACTTCATGGAAGTTAATCCAGGAAAAGGGCACGCAGTTGAATGTGTCAGCGCAAAACGCACGCCCGGCATTTGTGCGAAGCGAGGAAGAACACGCCTGCTCTAAAATTTATGCATCGGCAGTTAGCCAGGTGTTCCAGGTAACAGAAGGGAAAACGACCAAGAGCATGTTTGTAAACAATACTGTGAGTATGGCTGCTATTGCACCGGTACGCAGTATTAAAGTTTTGCCATCAATCAATGCTTATCCAAACCCTTCCAGAGGCATTACTAAACTTTGGCTTAACCTGCCAGGTGCTAATGAGAATTATAAAATTCGCATCTCGAACACGATTGGCAAAGTTTTATACGTGAACGAGCTGATGCCTGCGGAGAAGCTGGAAGTTGAACTGAACATGACTAGTTTACCATCAGGAATATACTTTTATAGCCTGCTCGTAAACGATAAAACAGTAGAGACTAAGCGTCTGGTACTGCAGAAATAATAGCAATAAGCTATATCAAATATTAAAAGCCGGCCCTAAAGCCGGCTTTTTGATTTTAAAAGCTAAAAACTTTATAGCCGCGTTACATTATTTTGTATTTTCGGGGCTGAATCAACTATAGCTATGACGGATTATCGTAAGATAAATAACCTCGTTGGCTGGGTCGTGTTTCTTATCGCGACTACAGTTTATGTTTTAACGCTGGAGCCAACTGCCAGCTTCTGGGACGCTGGCGAATTTATTGCCACCTCCTATAAACTACTTGTTCCACATCCTCCGGGAGCTCCCTTTTACCTTCTTGTAGGGCGTATCTTCTCTATGTTTGCCAGTGATCCTACACAGGTAGCCTGGTGGGTAAACCTGCTTTCGGCGTTATGTAGCTCCTTTACAGTGCTATTCCTTTTCTGGACTATTACCATACTTGCTAAAAAGCTCCTGATCAAAGAAGGAGCTATGCCAACAAAAGGTAATATTCTCCTGATCATGGGCAGTGGTGCTGTAGGGGCATTGGCTTATACTTTCTCCGATTCTGCCTGGTTCTCAGCGGAAGAAGCAGAGGTGTATGCCATGTCGTCTTTCTTTACCGCTATTGTTTTCTGGGCTATGTTGCGTTGGGAGGCAAAGGTAGGAGAGGCACATTCCGATAAATGGCTGGTCCTGATCGCTTACCTGGTTGGCTTATCCATCGGAGCTCACTTACTAAACCTGGTAACCATACCGGCTTTGGCGTTTATCTATTACTTCAGGCTTTATAAGCCATCCTTCTGGGGGGGCGTAGTTGCTTTTGCCGTTAGTGCCGTGATCGTTGTTACCATCCTCTGGGGTGTGATCCCTGGCCTGCCATCAGTGGCTGGCGGTTTCGAAGTGTTTTTTGTAAATACACTTGGCTTACCATTTGGATCAGGGGTAATCACATTTGTGATCTTACTGATCATCGCCATTGTAATTGGCCTGCAGTACTCTATCAGGCACAACAAGCGCGTACTGAATACAGCCATTCTTAGCTTTATATTTGTACTGATCGGTTACTCTTCGTACATGATGATCCCGATACGATCATCTTATGAACCAACAATTGATGAAAATGACCCGGACGATATCCTTACATTCGTAGCCTACCTGAAGCGTGAGCAGTACGGAGACCGTCCTTTGCTTTACGGACCCCAGTACAATGCCCAGCCTGTTGACCAGGAGCAGGGTGCCCCACGTTATGTAAAAGGAAAAGATCGCTACATCGAAACCGGCCGTAAAGTAGAGCCAGTGTACGATAGCAAAGATAAGACGCTGCTCCCAAGAGTTTACAGCGATCAGCCGCAGCACATTGAAGAGTATAAAAAATGGATTGACCTGAAGGAGGGGCAAGCGCCTACATTTGGCCAGAACCTGAGTTTCCTGATGCGTTACCAACTGGGCCATATGTACTGGCGCTACTTCCTATGGAATTTTGTGGGTCGTGAAAGTGATGTGCAGAATGCCGGCGTACTTTGGTTTGGTAAAAATGATCCGAACGCGCCAGATCGTGTCCTAAATAGTGAAGCCCGTAATACCTTCTACCTGCTGCCGCTCTTGATTGGTATACTGGGATTGATCTACCAAATAAGGAAAGATGAAAAGAATGCCTTTGTAATTGGCCTGCTCTTCTTTTTTACGGGTATAGCCATTGCACTCTATCTGAACCAGCCGCCTGTTGAGCCCCGGGAGCGGGACTACACCTTTGCGGGTTCGTTCTACGCGTTTAGTATCTGGATCGGGCTTGGAGTAGTCGGCTTAGGAGATTTGCTAGGGAAGGTGCTGAAAAGTGCAACACCCCGAGCTGCAGTAGCTACCTTAATAGGTCTGGCTGTGCCGGGTATTATGGCTGCAGAAGGCTGGGATGACCATGATCGTTCAGACCGCTACCAGTCCGTTGATTCTGCTAAAAACTTACTGGATTCAGTAGCGCCAAATGGCATTTTATTTACGAATGGCGATAACGACACCTTCCCGCTGTGGTATGCACAGGAGGTAGAAGGCTACCGTACGGATGTACGGGTGGCGGTATTGAGCTACCTGAACACAGACTGGTATATTGACCAGATGATGCAGCGTTCTTATAAGTCTGCACCATGGCCACTGACACTAGGGCCTGAAAACTACCGCCAGGGCACGAATGACTATCTACCTTATGTAGAGCGTCCGCAGGTAGCTGCCGGCATAGACCTGAAGCAGTTCATTGAGCTGGTAAAGGAAAACCATCCTGCTTTGCAGGTACAGTATGGCCAGGGCACAACGCTACTTACCTTCCCTACTAAGAATTTCTCGCTGAACATAGATAAGCAGAAAGTTGACTCTATGAACATTGTACCTGAATACAAAGAGGATGAGATCGTAAATCGTATGCAGTGGACAATTAATAAGTCCATATTAGAGAAAAAGCACCTCGTGATGCTGGACCTGTTGGCTACAAACAATTGGAAACGCCCAATTTACTTCTCAACCACTGTAAACAGTGCAGATTTCATCGGCTTGTCCAATTACTTCGAGTTAGATGGATTAGCTTACAGGGTAGTACCTGTAAGGACTGCTGATGAAAACCAGCAGGGGTATGTTAACAAGGAAGTGATGTATGATAACCTGATGAACAAGTTCAGCTTCCGTAACTTTGACAACCCGGATATTTTCTACGACGAGAATTATTACCGCTTCTCGGCAAATGCCCGTGACAAGTTTGCCAAATTGGCAATGGCTTATCTGGAAGATGGAAACATTGCCCGTGCCAAAGAGGTGATAGACCGTAGCTTTAAGGTATTTCCTGAGGCTGCCGTGCCTTACGATTACTACACACCGCAGTTCATCCCGATGCTCTCAGCAGTAGGAGAAGAGGCTAAGGCAAAAGAGGTGCTGGAATCTATGGCCAAGAAATCAACAAAAGCACTTGATTACTACTTCGAAAAAGGCGCTTTGTTTGATACAGAGATACAGACAAACATGATCATACTGCAGCAGCTTGTAAGTGCTGCCGAAGAACTGGGCATGCAAAAGCGTGCAGAACAACTGCAGCAACAGTTTATGCAGTACCTGCAGCGCATGCGCCGTTAAACAAAATACTGGGATCAACAGTAATAAAAGCCGAGCCGCCTATAAGCGACTCGGCTTTTGTTCTTTGTACTTATAGACAACCATGCTGTAGATGATGCGACTCCATACACCTCTTGCCGCCCTTTTAATGCTATTACTTGTCTCCGCTTGCGGAAGCCCCGGAGTTTCCAGGCTCCAGCCTGTCGTTGTGCGTGCTGTTGCACCGGAGATTTCTATGAAGTATAATTTTTATGAGAACAATGACAGCCTACACTTTTTGATCAAGTTTGAAGATGAGCAAGGGGTGATGGATGTGCTGCAGTCTGCCACTGCTATGGAGTATTTTGTGAGACCAGGTTTAGACGAGAGAACACAGGTGTTGGCAGGCGATTCACTTATAAAGCCACACCGAAAGCTGTCAGATGTAGAGGGCCAGCTCCAAATGAGTTTCTCTATACCTGCGCAATTCGTTCGGGAGCCTAATGTGCTGCATCTCCGGCTTTGGCATGCACTGGTAGGGCAAGAGCGCATGGCTGTAAGATTTACCATTCCGCTTGAGCCCGGTATGCTGGAAAAGCAGTACCTGCTGGTGAAGGCAAATACAGGACACCCCCTGTTCAACGAATATGTAAACACATCAGAGAAGCTTGTTGTGCAGCAGCACAGTGACAGTACAAAACAACTGGAGGTTCAGTATTTTAAAACTGAATTTTCTCCGGCGCTGCCCCCTATGTCTGAACGGCAGGAAGCGCAGCCCAGAACGCTGACCGCTGATAGTACTTTTTACTTTGCTGCCGGAGATACAGCATTATTTCAAAAAGAAGGACTCTACTTATTTAATCCTGCATCAGACTTCTCGAGGGGGGTGCTGGTACAAAAGTGGGCCTTCCCACAGGTTACCATGGCGCAAGAGTTGCTGCAGCCATTAATTTATGTCACTACATCGTCGGAGCGGGAGAAACTTTTTAATGCCAGGAATGCCAAAGAGGCAGTGGATGATTTCTGGTTAAAAGTAGGAGGCAGTAAAGCTGCTGCGCGCGACCTTATCCGAACCTATTATGGCCGTGTGGAGACGGCAAACAAGCTATTTACCTCCCATAAGCCCGGCTGGACAACTGACCGTGGCATGATCTATATCATTTATGGCCGGCCCAGTAATGTAAGCAATGTAGGTAAAACAATTACCTGGATCTACCGTGAGTCAGAGACCAGCCCCTATGTTAAGTTCGTTTTTAATAAAAAAGAGAATAACTTTACAGAAAATCACTATGAACTGGTACGACTTCGTGAGTACGAAGATAGCTGGTACAGCACAGTCGCAAAATGGAGAGCAGGAATAACAGAAATATAGGTGGTAGCCGTTACGGCGGCAGCCCGAGAGCACCAAAGGAAGATAAATTAGAGATGATTTTCGGTTCACGCCCTATTTTGGAAGCGATGATGGCCGGGAAAACACTGGAAAAGATATTTCTGCAGAGAGGAGCCAAAAATCCTACTACTGATGAAATAATGTCCGAGGCTAAACGGCACGATGTGCCGGTGGCAACGGTACCTATCGAAAAACTAAACAAGCTAACGCGCAAAAACCACCAGGGGGCCGTTGCTTTTATTTCCCCTATCACTTACTCTCCGCTTGATGAGATAGTGACCTCCCTGTTTGAACAGGGTAAAAGCCCGCTTTTGCTGATCCTGGACAGGATTACAGACGTGCGTAACTTTGGTTCTATTGCCCGTAATGCTGAATGTATGGGGGTTGATGCCATCGTTATTCCAAGCCGCGGCGGAGCTCAGATCAATGCGGATGCTATGAAAACTTCTGCGGGAGCACTTAACCTGGTGCCGGTTTGCCGTGAGCCAAATTTAAAGGATACACTTGATTACCTGAAGGATTACGGAGTGCAGATTGTAGCCTGTACAGAAAAGACAGAGCATAATCTAACTGACTTTGCCGTTGATTTTGTCGGGCCTACTGCCATCATCATGGGTAGTGAGGAAGATGGTATCTCTCCTGAGTACATCAAACGTGCTGACGTTCGCCTGCGCATTCCTTTAATGGGGCAGATAGGCTCGTTAAATGTGTCGGTAGCAACAGGTATCATACTTTACGAAGCCATGAGCCAACGTCTGAAAGAAGGAAGCTTCACCAGTACTAACACAGCAGCGAATTAGAAGCCAGGCATCTTACGACGGTATATTATAGAAAAGGGCCGGAAGTAAATTTTACTTCCGGCCCTTTTGCTATGTAGGATATACTTAAGTATTATATATACTCAGCTCCTTTTTTTGATTTAGCATCGGCCATAAACTCCTTCACCTTCTGCTCCTCACTTTTCTTGCAGATCATCAGCACGTTATTGTACTCCGCAATAATGTAGTCTTCGAGTCCTTGTACTACTACCAGGCGCTCTTTAGGGGTTTTGATGATGCAGTCCTTGGTGTCGTATAGCATTACCTGTCCGTCAACCACGTTGCCATTATCATCCTTCTCGTTAATAGTGTATAGAGAGTTCCAGGTGCCAAGGTCAGACCAGCCAATATCGGCCAGTAACACAAATACATTATCCACCTTCTCCATAATGCCATAATCTATGGATACGTTACGGCACTGAGAGTAGGCTCTGGTGATAAAATTTTGCTCGGTATCAGTGTTAAGAGCTGTAGCTCCTTCTTCAAATATCTCCGAAATTTCTGGTAATTGCTGACGGAAAGCGCTGAGTATGCTCTTTACGTTCCAGATAAAAATACCTGAGTTCCACACAAAGTCACCACTTTCCAGGAACATCATAGCCAGTTCCAGGTTTGGTTTCTCCGTAAAGGTTTTCACTTTCTTTATCGCCTGCGACTCATCGTTCAGATACTGAATATAACCATACCCTGTATCAGGGCGGCTTGGAGTAATTCCAAGGGTTATCAGAATTTCATCTTTGTCGGCTGCTGCTACTGCTTCTTTTATCACGTCGGTGAACACTTCCTGCTTTAGCACCACATGGTCTGATGGCGTAACTACCAGGTTTGCATCGGGGTTGATCTTAGCGATTTTATAAGACGCATAGGCAATGCAGGGGGCTGTATTGCGGCCAATAGGCTCTAGCAGGATCTGGTTATCACTTAAAAAAGGCAGTTGCTCTTTTACAAGCGCCTCATAATCCTTGTTGGTTACAACGTAGATATTTTCGGGTGGACAAATATTTTCAAAGCGCTTAGCTGTCATTTGCAGCATACTTTCGCCTATCCCCAACACATCGTGAAACTGCTTAGGGTAATTTGTACGGCTGAATGGCCAGAAACGGCTTCCGATGCCGCCAGCCATTATCACCACATAAGTGTTTTTATCCATTATTATATAAGTCCTTCTTTTAGAAGATCGTGCAGGTGCACAAACCCTTCAAAGTTACCAGATTTAGTTACAATTAACTGTGTAATGCTTTTTTCCTGCATGATTGCCAGTGCTTCAGCTGCATACTGTTCCGGCTCCAGAGTTAGGGGTGAAGGAGTCATGATGTCGCTGGCTGTAATGTTTTCCGTATTATCGTATTTGTTTAGCATCCGGCGCAGGTCACCATCGGTAATAATGCCGATCAACTCTTTGGTGTCGTCTTTAACAACAGCCGTTGCTCCGAGGCGCTTTGACGAAATCTCAATAATAATCTCCTTTAACGAAGCGTTTGCATTAACGTTAGGTGTCTGGTTCTGAGGGTAAATATCGCTTACCTTCAGGTAAAGCCTTTTACCTAAGGAGCCACCCGGGTGCAGGCGCGCGAAATCAGAGCTGCTGAAACCGCGTGCTTCCAGTAAGCTCACAGCCAGGGCATCGCCCAGGGCAAGTGCGGCAGTAGTACTGGTGGTAGGGGCAAGGTTGTGTGGGCAGGCCTCACGCTCAACGTTTGCATTGAGTACAAAATCAGCGCTTTGTGCCAGGTAAGAGTCTGTGCTAGAGACTAATGCTGCAAGTTGGGAGCCCTTGCGTTTTAGTAACGGAACCAGTACCTTTATTTCAGGAGTGTTTCCACTTTTAGAAATACAGATAACAAAATCTTCCGGTTGTATCATACCAAGATCGCCGTGAATGGCATCTGCGGCATGCATAAAAATAGCCGGAGTTCCCGTAGAGTTAAGAGTGGCAACGATCTTGGTGGCTATGTTGGCACTTTTGCCAATTCCTGTTACTACCACTCGCCCTTTTATGTGAAGTATTGCTTCGACACAATTTTCAAAACCTTCGTCGATAAAATCTGCCAGTCTGGCGATTGCTTCGGCTTCGGCTTGCAATACTTTTTTTGCTGTAAGGGCTATATTATTAATAAGATTCAAAGTAAATTTGTATAAAGGTACCCTGCAAAGGTACGTGCAATTAGATTAAATTTTCTGCAAGATTACATGTCAGTACAACAAGAGGTAAATCTCAAGAACAAATTAAAGGAAGTTTTTGGGTATAGTCAATTTAGAGGAAATCAGGAGTTGATAATAAATAACATTATTAACGGCAAGAATACCTTTGTGATTATGCCAACTGGCGCCGGCAAGTCGTTGTGTTACCAGCTTCCTGCTTTATCTTTACCAGGCACAGCTATCGTTATTTCGCCGCTGATTGCCCTTATGAAAAATCAGGTGGACCAGCTGAACGCTTTTGGCGTTAACGCTCACTTCCTGAACTCTACTTTATCCAAGTCTGAGATAAACAAGGTAAAAAAAGAAACACTCGCTGGAGAAGTCAAGCTTTTGTATGTGGCACCGGAGTCACTTACGAAAGAGGAAACCGTTGAATTTCTGCGCAGTTCAAATATCTCTTTTGTTGCCATAGACGAGGCGCACTGTATATCGGAATGGGGACACGATTTCCGACCGGAGTACCGCCGCATACGTGGCATTATTGATCAGATAGGCAACTTGCCTATTATTGCACTTACTGCCACAGCTACACCTAAAGTGCAGCTTGATATACAGCGGAACCTGCAGATGGACGAGGCTTCGGTATTCAAATCTTCGTTTAACCGTACCAATTTATACTACGAGATACGGCCAAAGCACAACACCAAGAAGCAGCTAATCCAATATGTAAAGAAAAATAAAGGCAAGAGCGGTATCGTTTACTGCCTGAGCCGCAAAAAAGTAGAAGAGATAGCGGAGTTGCTGAAGGTAAACGATGTAAAGGCTCTGCCATACCACGCGGGTCTGGATTCAAGCATACGCATGGCCAACCAGGATGCCTTCCTCAACGAAGACGCAGACGTTATTGTAGCTACCATTGCTTTCGGTATGGGTATCGATAAGCCTGATGTGCGCTTCGTGATACACTACGATACTCCGAAATCAATTGAAGGATATTACCAGGAGACTGGCCGTGCGGGTCGTGATGGCCTGGAGGGTAACTGCGTAATGTACTATAGCTATGATGATATAGTTAAGCTGGAGAAATTCAATAAAGATAAGCCGGTAACAGAGCGTGATAACTCTAAGCTGCTGCTTCAGGAAATGGCCGCTTATGCTGATTCGGCAGTTTGCCGCCGGAAGCAGCTGCTCCATTACTTCGGAGAAGCTTACGAGAAAGATTGTGGCTTCTGCGATAACTGCCTTCACCCCAAAGAGCGTTTTGAGGCTGAGAAAGAGGTGCAGATGGCACTTAGAACAGTAGAGCAGACAGGAAGCCGTTTTGGGATAGATCATATCACAGCTGTGCTTACAGGCCTTAGAAACCAATATGTTACCAGCTACGACCATGATAAGCTGGATGTATTTGGTGCAGGCAAGGAGCACGATGCACAATTCTGGAGTTCGGTGCTGCGCCAGGTCTTGCTTTCTGAGTACCTGGAGAAGGATATAGAAAATTTTGGTGTAGTGAAGCTAACCCAGAAAGGGCGTGACTTTATAGCCAAACCACATCCTATCCAACTTACAAAAGACCATAACTACGAGCAGGAGGTAAAAGAGGACGAGGAGAAAGAGGAAAACCAGGCTTCTGCAGGACATGATGAAGTGTTGTTTGACCTTCTGAAAAGTCTGCGCAAAAAACTGGCGAAGGAGAAAAACTTGCCGCCTTACGTCCTGTTCCAGGATCCGTCTTTAAAAGAGATGGCTACAGTTTACCCTACAACAAAAGAAGACCTTGCCCACATTGCGGGTGTAGGAATGGGCAAGGTGCAGAAATTTGGTAAGCCGTTCCTGGATCTTATTACCAAGTATGTAGATGAGAATGATATCGTGACAGCTGCTGATGTGGTTGTGAAGACTACGGTTAACAAGTCGAAGATCAAAATCTACATTATTCAGCAGATCGATAAAAAAGTGGAGTTGGAGGAGATTGCCTCTTCAAAGTTGCTTACCATGCAGGAACTGATCGAAGAGATAGAGCATATTTGCTACTCAGGCACAAAGCTCAACCTGAATTACTACATCAATAGTATCCTGGATGATGAGCGGCAGGAGGAGATATATGATTACTTCATGAATGCCAGCACCGATAACATTAGCGAAGCGCTGAGGGAGTTAGGCACTGATGATTATTCAGAAGAAGACCTGCGTTTGATGCGAATTAAATTCCTGTCAGAGTACGCTAACTAAGATTAATACTTTGCTAAATTGTCAAATTGTTGGAAGTGTAGGTTAAAGGATCTTTTACCATACGCTTCCAACAATTTCTTTTTAGATTTGACTATAAGTTCAGCCTTTGTTGCTGGCAGCAGTTTTCATTCAACCATTTAACAGTTGAACAAATAACAAATTTAACATGAACGTACTGATTATCGGATCCGGTGCCCGGGAGCATGCCATTGCCTGGAAGCTAAGCCAAAGTGAATATTGTGATAAAATATTTGTAGCCCCCGGAAACGCAGGCACCTCCGAGTTTCACACCAACGCAAGTATCGACATCCATGATTTTGTTGAGTTGGCAAAGTTTGCCACCGATTTCAATATCATGATGATCGTGGTGGGGCAGGAAAATGCATTGGTAGAAGGTATTCATGATTTCTTTCAGGAGACGGATTATCTAAAACACATCTTAGTTGTTGGCCCGAAAAAGGCAGGTGCGATGTTAGAAGGCAGCAAAGACTTTTGTAAGGCATTTCTTCAAAAGTATAATATACCAACAGCACGCTACGAAACTTTTACAGAAGATACCTATCGCAATGCGGTTGAGTATTTAAAAAATCATGCTTATCCGGTAGTACTGAAAGCTGACGGCCTGGCAGCGGGTAAAGGCGTGATCATTGCCCAGGATTTTGATGAGGCAATTGATGCCCTAGAGGATATGCTGCGTAACAAGCGGTTTGGGAAAGCCAGTAGCAAGGTTGTTATTGAGGAGTACCTGCTGGGTATCGAAGTGTCAGTGTTCATACTTACCGATGGAATAGATTATGTGCTTCTGCCAGAGGCCAAAGACTACAAGCGCATTGGCGAAGGCGATACAGGCTTGAACACGGGAGGAATGGGGGCAATATCGCCGGTACCATTCGCTGACGATGCCTTTATGCAGAAGGTGAAGGAGCGTGTGATACTACCAACACTGAAGGGAATGCAGGAAGATGCGCTGGATTATACCGGCTTCCTGTTTATTGGCCTTATGAATGTGAACGGTGACCCTTACGTAATTGAGTATAACGTGCGCCTGGGAGATCCGGAAACCGAAGCTATACTTCCCCGCATAAAGTCTGACATTTTTGAAATGTTCAGAGCATTGCACGATCATACCCTGGCAGACTACAAACTTGAAATTGATCCGCGTACCGCTGCTACCGTTTTTTTAGTATCAGGAGGATACCCGGAGGGATTTGAGAAAGGGAAAGAGATTAGCGGCCTGGAAAATGTGCCATCTGATGTATTGGTGTTTCATGCCGGTACTAAAATGCTTAACGATAAGCTGATCAGCAATGGAGGGCGTGTTATAGCCGTAACCGCGCTGGCAGATACGATGGACGAAGCGCTTCAGAAAGCCAATGCAGCTGCTGAAGCAATTACCTGGCAGGGCCGCAATTACCGCCATGACATTGGCTTTGACTTAAGGTAAAGAAGACTTAGCCAAAAAGCAGCAAAATAAAAGGGACCGGCAAATAATTGCCGGCCCCTTTTATTTTGCTGCTTAAGGTATGATTAGCAGTATGCCTCAAAAGCACCTTTTAGGTTATCTACGATACGATGAAGCTCATTACCCTCTATGTGGTAACGCTCAATCATATGTACAAGCTCACCATCCTTGAACAAAGCAATAGACGGTGATGATGGAGGATATGGCAACATGTGCTCACGCGCTTTCGCAACAGCGTCCTGTTCCATGCCAGCGAACACGGTCACTAGTTTAGCAGGCTTTTTGTCAGAAGCAGAAACAGCCATTTTAAGGGCCGGACGTGCTTTAGAAGCCGCACATCCACAAACAGAGTTTACAGCTAATAAAACAGTTCCTTCATTTTTAAGAGCCTGATCTACTTCTTCTGCTGTCATTAACTGCTCAAAACCACATGAGGTTAAGTCCTCACGGATTGGGGCAACCATATATTCAGGATACATTCCCATTGTTAATCAGAGTTATAGGTAAAAAGATTATGCTACAAATTTAACAATTTCTAATCAAATTAAAGAGGTATAAGTGTTTCTGTTCAGAATACCTGCATCAAATGTTATACAGATATTACTAAAGCAATAATAAGTTTAAATGTTTTTTTAATATGGGTTTTACTTATAACTCATTCATACTGAATGAAGTATAGGGGTAAACAGTTAAGCATTTCAACAGTTTTATACAGAACCTTATGCTTTACCCACAAGACGAAAAGACCTGCGTGCGGTATTATTACCTTTCTGCTCGAAGTGGCAATAACGCTGAAATTATTGAGGTGCTTAATAGCCGGTGTTTTAGTGTAAAGGTGCCCATGCTGGAAGAAGACGTTGTTCTGGAGCCTTTCCACACCCGCCAGATGACACCAAAAGAATCAAAGGTTTTCAGAGATTCCGAAACATGGAAAGTGTTTAGCTGCTGGAGTAAGCTTTACGAGAATCATCATAAGTATGATGTAGAGGAGAGGGAGCTTGCTGAACTGGAAGAATACAGGAGTAAGCTTCATGAAGTTAATAACTTGGTGTCATGAAACAGCAATTGCCTAATACGATAAGAAAATAAAAAAGCCTCTCAAACTTAATTGAGAGGCTTTTTTGTGGTCGCGAAGGGAGTCGAACCCCTAACCTTCTGATTCGTAGTCAGATGCTCTATCCAGTTGAGCTACGTGACCGTTTTTCCGTTATTGTGAGTGCAAAGTAACGTCGTTTTTTGTTTATACGCAAGCCATTTTAAAAATTTTCCTCATTTTTTGCGGCGGCTTTTCGGAGTGTTTTCTTCAAGGCTCGGTCAAAAACAAAGTATAAGCCACCTATCGAAATGAGTATCAGGGAGATCATGAGAATCCGGCCACTTGTGCCGCTTTCAGGGTCTTGCAATAAATTTATGATATCATTTGCCTGTGAGCCTACCCAAAAGAAGAAAAGCGTGCGGGGAAGCATACCTACTATGCTTGCCAGAAAGAATTTTTTCTTATCTACCTGCAAAAGCGAAAGCACAAAGTTCATCAGGGCAAAAGGTAAAACCGGTGAAATACGGGTCAGGAAAATAAGGCTCCAGCTCTGGCTTCTTAGTTCCTGCATCAGGTCGCGTGCTTTTTCGAATCGGTTCAGAAAGCTCATCATTTTACCATGGTCTATAAGTTGAGCGATGCTGTACCCGATCAGGGCGGCAATGCCATAAGAAATCACAATACCTGAAAAGCTACCCCAACTTAGGTAAAAACCACTGACCAATGCTACAAAGGTGGTAGGTGTTAGTGCAAGAGCCATCGTAATGGAAATGATAGCAAAGTATAAAAGCAGCTGTGCCCAGGAGAGGTTCTGCAACAGGTCCTGGTGATTGTAAAGGACCACTGCCAGCGTAGAACTAACCACAACAGGCACTACAACCAGCAATAGCATCGAAACAAAGGTAGAAGCATTCTCACGTATCAGGTTGCGCAGGGTGGCAAGTAGTTTCATAAAGTAATATTATACTCGAAATGTATGGTACAGCCATAAGGAATGGCCTTGTTTTATTTTTGAGAGTGAAGTTCCCGGAAGATTATCGCCGGGTTGTTTTACTCAACCATAGACGAGACACAAAGGACAAAAGATTTTTCCGGCTTTAAAAATACTTTGTTGCAGTGTTGGCAGCGTAAGGATACCTGTGTTCTTTCTTCAGGCATAATTTTTATAAATTGCAGTATACCAATCATTCTAAAAACGTACTTTAACTATGAAATTCGGAACAAAAGCAATACACGCTGGCGTAGAGCCTGACCAAACAACAGGCGCCATCATGACGCCTATCTACCAGACATCAACCTATGTGCAGAAGTCGCCTGGCGATCACAAAGGCTATGAATACTCTCGCACGCACAACCCAACACGTACGCAGTTGCAAAACGCGCTTGCTGCCCTCGAAAACGGCAAGCATGGCTTGTGCTTTGCCTCTGGCATGGCAGCAATTGATGCGATCATTAAAATGCTGAAACCAGGTGATGAGGTAATCTCCACAAACGACCTGTACGGCGGCAGCTACCGCATCTTCACAAAGATCTTCCAGAACTACGGCATCAAGTTCCACTTTACAAACATGCAGCACCCGGAGAATGTGGAGGCTCTGATCAACGATCATACAAAAATGATCTGGGTGGAAACCCCAACCAATCCGCTTCTGAACATCATTGACATAAAAGTATATGCAACGATAGCTAAAAAGCACAACCTGCTTTTAGTTGCCGATAACACTTTTGCCACACCCTACCTGCAAACACCTCTGGACATGGGTGTTGATATTGTGATGCATTCACTTACCAAATATATGGGTGGTCACTCAGACGTAGTGATGGGTGCTGTGATCGTAAAAGATGATGAACTTGCCGAAAGACTGGCGTTTATTCAGAACTCTTGCGGCGGCATCCCAGGGCCGCAGGATTGCTTCCTGGTACTTCGCGGTATTAAAACACTACACCTGCGCATGGAGCGCCACTGCCAGAATGGCCGCAAAGTAGCAGAGTACCTTAACCAACATCCTAAGGTTGAGAAAGTATACTGGCCGGGTCTGGAAGACCACGTGAACCATGATGTGGCGAAAGAGCAGATGCGTGACTTTGGTGGTATGGTCTCCTTCGTGCTTAAAGGTGATAAAGTAGAGGATGCTACGCGCGTGCTGGAGAAGTTTAAGTTGTTTGCCCTGGCAGAATCATTGGGTGGTGTAGAATCACTTTGCGGCCATCCGGCAAGCATGACTCATGCCAGCATTCCACGTGAAGAGCGTATAAAAGCCGGCCTGAGCGATTCTTTGATCCGCTTGAGCGTAGGTGTAGAAGATGCAGAAGACCTGCTTGCTGACCTGGAACAGGCTATTGGTTAATTACTAATTGTAAGTGAAAAAGCTTACTTATACTTAAAGTAAAGCTGCCTGTCTTTTGCAGGGGGGGGTGGTTAATGCATTTCCGGTTTATGACTAGTAGTTGGCAAAAGTCGTAATAAACCAAAAAAACTGATTTGGGTGACCTTAGGTGACAGAGCAGAAGATCATACTTTATAGAGAGCAACAGCGGTTTAAGCAGTTCTGGCTGTGGATAATAATTCTGGGGGCAGCGTCCTTATTCTGGGCAGGCTTCTTTTATCAGGTAATAGAAAGAGGTAAGTTTGGCGATAACCTGGTGTCTGATGCACAGCTGGTGATTTTGTTTGCGCTGATGGGGCTTGGTTTGCCCTACTTCTTTTATGCCATGAAGCTGACAACTGAAGTGCTGCCCGGGGAGGTGCGGGTCCAGCTATGGCCGTTTCACCTGAGGCCGGTTAGTATACCTATGCACCTGGTGCGGGACTTCAGGCCCATTTCCTATAGCCCTATTCAGGATTATGGCGGTTGGGGAATACGTTGGGGCCATAAAGGGAAAGCTTATAATATGTCGGGTAACGAAGGTGTGCTATTACTATTCTATAACCGAAGACCTCTGCTTATAGGGTCACAGAGTCCGCACAAGCTGTTTGAAGCAGTGAGACTAGCTAAGGATCTTAAGCCAGAGCAGTAGCCATACTTACTATAAAACAAAAAGCCGCTGCCCGGTTAGGGCAGCGGCTTTTTGTTTTATAGTAAACAGGAGACTAAGACTGGATACCCAGGATCTTGTATATCTCAGTGAAATCTGGTGTCAGGATGATCTCGGTACGACGGTTCTTTGCTTTAGCCTCAGCAGAACGCCCTGTATCTTTTGGCATATAGTAAGAGCGTCCTGCAGGTGTTACTCTGTCAGGAGACAAGCCTTTTTCAGTCATCATACGCGTGATCTCAGTGGCACGCAATACGCTCAAGTCCCAGTTGTCTGTCAGGTATTTCATGCCGCTTGCAACGCTCACATCATCGGTATGGCCTTCTACCATTACACCAACTTCTTGATTCTTCTTCAGCACGTCAACCAGTTGGTCAATAGCTTTTTTTCCGCCTGGGTTTACTTTAGTGCTGCCTGTTGCAAATAAAAGCTTATCAGACATAGACACATAAACTTTACCATCTTTGATGTTCACGCTTAAGTCGCTCTGGTTAAAGCCCTGTAGTGCAGCATTTACTTCGTTCTTCAGGTTATCAAGAATCTTCTGCTGCTCATTCATTGCACGCTCCATTTCGGCAAGCTTTTGCTCACGGTCTTTTAGAGAAGCAGATAGGTCATTTACTTTTTGCTGAGAAGCTGCCTGCTCACGTTCCAGTGCATCTTTGCTCGCTTTCAGTTCTTCATACTTTTTGGAGGACACACAAGACGCCATCAGTGTGGTGCACAGCAAAAGTGACAGGGAAGCCTTAAAAAAATTAAATTTCATAATTGGTTGTTAATTGGGTTGGTTGAACTTGAAAAAATAATGAATAGACCTATAGTACAAATATGGTAAAAGATTAAGCTGTATGCCATAAAGATCACCAAAAAATGTCTTTTTCGGGCATGCAACTCTGCTCCTAAACGTAGTTTTGGATGATATATTTTATTTAACCTATATTTATTTTCGTCAGTGGCAAATGGCCAGTAAGGCAGTGTTTTTTCGTGTTATCTGGGTTGTTAATGGGTTTGAAAAGACCGGGGATTACAAAAATTTCGGAGACGAGGTTGTAAGAACCAGATACCGATCGGGAGCACTAATAACTGGATTAGTACTAAAGTGTACTCTCCGAAATTAACTACCCGTTGCTCCTCCACGGTCACGATGCATCTGGCTACAAAGTATACCATATACAAAAAGCAAAAAGTGGCGAAGAGGTGCATCGGAATTAACATAGCCAACATGCCAAAAGGTAGGATGCCATCTGTGATGCTTTCGCGTACCACACGCAGCGTAAAGACCATAAGCATGGCGTAGAGTATAAAATAAAGCGCTGCCATATGAAAATACACAGCACTGATGCTGATGCTGCCGGGCAGCCGGCGAAACATGTAAAACCCGATACTCCAAAACCAGAGCGTTAAAAAAGCAGTTGGCAAAGCATCGAGTACGGTAATGGCCAGGTCGCCGGGGTTATAATGCAAAGCCTTAGTAAGTTCTTTTAAACCATACTGTAGCAGGAAAGGCAGTGCAAAGAGCAGCAGAAAAGCCTGCCAGTTTTTCAGAGTTAATAAAAAACGCATGTATTATTTAGTCAATTAAACCCTGTTGTTTCAGCTGATCGAAAATAAGCATGTCCACCGGCGATACTTTATCGCGGTCGTGATAGCTTAACCATACAACTTCTTCAATTTCGGAGCTTGCCATGATCGTGCCGGCATAGCGACCTGTATAACAGAGCATCTGCACCTCAATACCTGCCGCATGCCCATGTGCCTGGGCCCGGAAAGCACCAGTAAACTGCAGGGTTTCGGGTATAAGTTGTACGTCCAGTTCCTCCTTTATTTCACGGATCAGGGTTTCCTGGTCTGTTTCGCCTGGTTCACGTTTGCCACCTGGAATGTAGTACGCATCTTTACCGTAGCTTCGCGTACTAAGTATGCGCTTGTACTGTATTTCTATCCAGGCAACTTTATCTATCAGAGTC
Source organism: Pontibacter sp. MBLB2868 (assembly GCF_051904785.1). Classification (NCBI taxonomy): domain Bacteria; kingdom Pseudomonadati; phylum Bacteroidota; class Cytophagia; order Cytophagales; family Hymenobacteraceae; genus Pontibacter; species Pontibacter sp. MBLB2868. The sequence goes on from NZ_CP196710.1 coordinate 4,721,356, forward strand.
ATGCTGCTAAGTTAAGCTCTCCAGCTGAAAGTGACTTGTATTTAGTTTAAAATGTGCCTCTTACTTTTAATACTCAGATTCGTTTCTTCAATCAAAAAGCATAACTTTAAGAGCAGCTATCTGGCTGCCTATGCTGACAACCTTAAACTTTACCTTCAACAACTCATGAAAAAGAATCTATATTTCCTGTTGCTTTTTATGCTGGTAAATTTTGCCGCTCTGGCGCAGACCAAACCAGACTATAGTAAAATAACACTGGTTATACATGGCGGCGCAGGCACTATTACCCGCGAAAACATGACCCCGGAAAAGGAGAAAGCATACAAAGAGAAACTGAACGAAGCCTTGGAAACGGGTTATGCAGTTCTCAAAAAAGGGGGCACAAGCCTTGATGCCGTAGAAGCGACCATTAAAGTAATGGAAGACTCACCACTTTTTAATGCAGGCAAAGGAGCCGTGTTTACCAATGAAGGGAAAAATGAAATGGATGCGGCCATCATGGATGGTAAAACTTTGAAGGCGGGTTCTATTGCCAGTGTAACGACCATTAAAAATCCGATCACAGCTGCACGTGCCGTGATGGATAAATCAGAGCACGTGATGATGATAGGGGATGGGGCCGAGAAATTTGCAAAAATGAACGGAGTTGAGATTGTTGATCCCTCTTATTTCTACACTGAAACCCGTTTTAATCAGTTACAGAAATTAAAAGGCGAGGAGAAAACAAAATTGGATCATGATGGAGGCACAAGCAGCACCGAAAATATATTTGTAGAAGGTAAGAAATTCGGTACTGTTGGCGCTGTAGCCCTGGATGCATACGGCAACCTTGCAGCAGCGACCTCAACCGGAGGCATGACAAACAAGCGCTACGGCAGAGTGGGGGATGCTCCGATCATAGGCGCTGGAACCTACGCTGATAACAACAGCTGTGCTGTTTCGGCTACCGGCCATGGAGAGTACTTTATCCGTGCTGTTGTAGCGCATGATATTGCTTCGCTGATGAAGTATAAAGGCTATTCCGTAAAAAAGGCAGCTGATGAGGTGGTGCTGAAGAAACTCGTGGATTTTGGAGGAGAAGGTGGTGTGATTGCCTTGGATAAGAATGGCAACTTTGCCATGCCTTTCAACTCTGCGGGTATGTATCGTGGTTTTATCAAGAATGATAAGGCAGAGGTGTCTATCTACAAAGACTAAGCAAACAGCAAGTTCTAAAACAGTAAGAGCGAAACAGAAATATCTGTTTCGCTCTTACTGTTTTAGAACAATCTTTAATCAGGCGTGTATCCATTCCCAGGCTTGCTGCCGCTGATCAAAGTTAAAATGTTTCACTTCTGCTGACGTAAATGGCTTTGCTATGGACGAGATCATATCCGTCCAACTCTGATCACCTACAACTGCCACTTTGGTAAAATCAGAGGCATGTTTGAAATCAAACCTGACTTCTTCCCAGAGTGCTTTTATAGAGATGCTATCCACATCGTAAAGTTCGACGTAGGCTTTTATTTTACCATGCTGTTTTATCTTTTCTTTCAGCATAGGGAGCATCACATCATAATCATTCTTATCGATATGATCAGATATTCTGAATGCTACCAAGTCGTCTTTAGTTTCTTCTAGTAGTTGTATCATAAAGGAAGCAGGTTAAATAGTACATTCTATAAGTAGTTCTTTTATCTGTTTCTAGGCAGCTCAGTTATAGCTGCTCCAGCCGCTTAAGCTCCTTTGTAAGCACAGCATTAGTTGTGGTTTCAGATCCATCCTCGAACCTGATCATGTAGTCCTGGCCCGATAAACCTGATCTGGAAGCCAGTTCTTCTATAAATTCTTCAGCAGTTTTTATCTGACCTTTGTGCTTTTCCCACTTAGACTGTAAATGGTCAGCAGCCTCCTTGCAGGTGTGTTCACTGCCGTTCCGGATAAAAACAGCACCTTTCATGCCTCTTATGTATTGGATAAGTCGGTCTACTTTCTGGCTTTCGGTTAAACCAGCAACAGTGATACTTATTTTAGTAAGCGAATTGCTATCTATTGCTTTCACTTTTGCAAATGGGCATACGAGCGTTAAAGCAATACCTAACATAATATTTCTCAACATATCCTTTTCTTAGGTTAATAATTATTTTATGATTCTACCGTTATTATTAGCAATTTTAATGCACTTATGTTCAACCAGTAACGTTTACCTTTCTCGTCTGCGGTGGCTGTGTTCAGTGCCGTTGTACATTAGTTAATAACGTAGTTTATGAGGAGAATAGTTTTCTTTTTCTTTCTGCTGCTGCTAAGTCAGCAGGCCTTTGCACAACGCAACATAGAAACCCGCCTGGGATATAGTTACAACGATGATTTTGTGTTTTCAGATGAGTGGCAGTATCTCTCCACTGATATTTACCTTTTTAACGGGAACAAATTTACACGCGTACTGAATGAACTTGAACGGGGTGTGAGAAGGCCGAAGAAGAAATACGGTAATGCGCTGGAGTACCTGTTTATAACTGCGCAGCTCAAGAATATGAAACTCTTCGGTAACGACGCAATTGTATACCCGCTTTATAATTTCTACATCAACCAGGACAAAAGGGAATATAAAACGCAGGTAAGCGACTACCTGGAGGTGGTGCGTATCATTGACAAAATGCCACTTTCCTCTACTCAGAACAGTATAGATGCGGTGATCAATGCCAAAGCTGTTACGAACAACGAAGGAGATCAGGTATTCAGTCTGGTGGCAAACCAACTGGTCAATCTTTCAAAACTTACAAATCCGTCTGGCGCTGTACTTTCTTTGGTTGGGGAGTTCGGGAATCTGCTAAATGCGCGTACCACGAAAAGAGAGTATAAGTTCAGCTCTACTATCCGTTTATATGAAGGCCAGGATTTTGACACGCGCCTGCACTCTGTGCGCATCTATGTGTTTGTGCCCGGCGATGTGAAAACAGTAACCATTAAGTCAGTTAAGTTAACAGATTACCTTTCAAAAAACTCAAATAAGCTCGATCGTAAAAGCCTGGAAGAGTTCATCGGCTACAAAGACTACCCTTACATGGTGGTGGCTAACTACAAATCGTTGTACAAGATGGATGTGCTGACAGGGGATGAGGTGACACTTGACCTGATAGAAAAGCGCAAGCAGAAGATCCAAAATGCTTATGAGCATAAACTGGTGAACGACGAGACGTATCGGCAGGAAAAGCTTTATGTAGAATTCTTGCGTGTGTTTGCAGAAATGAAGCAGAACCTGAATACTTATCGCCTAAACTACCGGAATAACAGCCCGGAAGTAAATGCCAAAAATCTGTTTGGTATTATTCAGGAATACAAGCGACTTAAGAGCACCTTTGATGCCCGTGAGAAAGAGTTTGATAAAAATACTACTTATCAGAATATTTTCAGGACAGAGTATGAAGCCATACTTGGCAACGCAGATCTGTACCTGGAAGCAGACCATAACCTGAAAAACGGTAAGGTGCTGGTAAATACGCTGCGTGATCTTGAGAATGATCCTAAAGCCTGGAATAACCCTGAAAAACGTGAGGTGGCGCTATCGAAACTCTATGCCGTAGAGCTTCCTAAGCCGGAGTATTTATCTGCCTCCGTAGAGGGAGAGGCCATAATCAGGCTGATCAAAAAGTTGGAAGACCTGCAGTTTAATGAAGTATACGCTAAGGAAATTCAGAAACTGATCGAGCTTCAGGCAAATGATGATACCTTGCCGCAACGGAATGCCATACTCGAAAAGGTAACATCCAGTAAGTGCCAGAGTTGTCGTGAAAAAGTGCGTGACGCGATAGCAGATTACAACAAGCGATACGATTCTTTTAAGCTGAAGCAGGCCTTGAAGAAGAAGGATGAACTGAACCAGGCTGCCGAGCAAACTGTGTTCAAGCACCTGAAGCGGCAGCTCTGCATCGAGAATAACCTGCAGACAGTGGCAGCTACTACTAACCAGATGCTGGACCAGTATATAAGCCGGATGCATGAAAAGAATAATGAGTTTGGGAAAAGTATAAAAGAACTGGATCAGCTGAACAAGCAGGAGCCCGAGTTGGTAAAACTACTGAAGGTGCAGGAGTACAATGCGAAGCTGCAGTCTTTGATGAAGGAAGTAGAAAGTAATTTTGAAGTGCTCAGCTCCCTGGATAAGAACTTATGTAACTGCAACGACGCAAGCTAAGCCGAAAAACCTCAAGCTGCACAGGCGCGTTTCAAGGCTATATGCAGGAATTTTTAGATACCGTACTTGGCTTAGGAGATGATTCGCTGAATTGGTGGCAGATGTCTATAAGAGCAGTGTTGGTATTTGCAGCAGCGCTTCTTATCGTAAGGGTAGGTAATCAACGCATCTTCGGGAAGAATACAGCTTTTGATATCATTTTGGGTATCATTTATGGCTCTGTGTTAAGCCGCGCCATAACAGGCAATGCACCGTTTTTCCCTACCATAGTAGCTGCACTAGTGCTTGTATTGCTTCACAGGTTGTTTGCCATACTGGCTTACCATACCAGCTTTTTTGGGAATGTAATAAAAGGTCGACCAAAAATGCTTGTAAAGGACGGAGAGTTGCAGGAAGATGTGATGGAGACAAACAGCGTTACCAGACATGACCTGGAAGAGGCCATGCGGATCAAAGGAGGCATCGACGATATTAAGGATGTAGAGAGGGCCTGCCTGGAAAGAAGTGGTGATATCAGTATTATAGTCAAGAAAGACACGAAGTAAAAGTAAAAGGGGCTCCTGCAATTGCAGGAGCCCCTTTTACTTTTTTATACTAATACCTTTTAGACTTACGCCATTTGGGCATCAAGTTTCTGCGACAATACATTTTTAGGCACAGCGCCTACTTGCTTATCAACGATCTCACCATTCTTAAACACTAAAAGAGTTGGAATGCTGCGGATACCGAACTTAGCAGATGTTTGCGGATTAGCGTCTACGTCTACTTTACCGATCACGGCTTTACCTTCGTATTCGCCTGCCAATTCCTCCACTATTGGGCCTACCATGCGGCATGGGCCGCACCACTCTGCCCAAAAGTCTACCAATACTGGTTTATCTGAATTGATGATCTCATCAAAATTTGCATCTGTGATCTCTATTGCTTTGTTAGCCATAACTTTAACGGTTTGTTGTGTTAAATTCAGTTATTAAATATAGTAACAATTGTAGGTTTGGCAAATATCTGCCCAAAGTGTGTTTACCTGACAAGCTGTCCTGTTACTATACTAAGTATTTATAATTGTTTATACTGATTACTTACGTCTATTTACACTTATAGATATAAATCATTTGTATCAACAAATGTTGTGAATAAAAGTTTATTCCGCAATAGCCAATGCAAAAAAATACGACAAAAAGCTGCTTTGTAGCTCCTGGGGCTCTAGAACACCATTAAATTATTATGATGATGGGCAGGGACTCACAAAACAAATTAGCAGGCAACCGCTCTGGTAAAAGTAGCATCTAAGGTTAAGTAGCAGCAGAAAAGCATGTTAAAACAACTGTTACAAAAGCGTTAAAACGTAATCTTTAGATCTACTTAATCAATAAAACTATGAAGTTGTCCAACTACTGCTTTTCTTTTGCGCTGGTGTGCGTTACCTGCGCTTCGGTGTTTGCCGCTCCGGGCTCGCTCGATAAAAAAGCTACAGACCGGGTGGCGACGCTCACCAAAGTATGGGGGCTGATGAAGTACTACCACTCAGAGGCAGCAGCCGGAAGTATAAACTGGGACTCCGTGTTCGTGGCTTATGTCCCTAAAGTAGTGGCTGCCAAAGACCAGAAGGAGTTTGCTCAACTAATGGATAAGTTTTATACTGAGGTGCCTGCACCAAAGCTTGCTGCTACTTTTAATCTACCGAAAGCGGATACCATAAGAGCTGTTTTCTCTGCAAAAGAGATTAGTGGTTACCATGTTAGTCTAGGGTTAAAACGGCAATTGCAAGAATTATATGAGCGCCACCTGCCAGTAAAAAGCAAGTTCATTACAGACAAGTACAAAGAGTATACCTTGGATTATGTGCTTTTTCAGGAGAACCCCATGGCAGAAACCGCCTACCCAGACAAGGCAACCCGTTTGCTGGCATTAGCCCGCTACTGGAATACTATCAACTTCTTTTACCCGCATAAGCTAACCATCGGCAAAAGCTGGGAAAGTATACTGCAGCACTACATTCCTGTTTTTGCCGATGCCCCGAACAAACTTGCTTATCACCAGGCCATACTTCGCTTAAACAAAGAATTAAAGGACAGCCACACGTTTGTGAACAGCCCAGCTATCAATGCCATGTGGGGTCCTAATCCTTATTTCTTTGTGAAATACATCGAAGGCAAATTTGTGATTACTAAACTGCAGTCTGACTCTCTTGCCAAAGCTGAAGACATTAGAGTAGGCGATGTGATCGAAAGTATAAACGGAAAGCCGGTAAGGCAGCGCGCAAACGAGCTGCACCCATTTTTGGCAGGCTCTAATGAGGCTGCCACCAACCGCGATATTGCTAATTACCTCCTGAATGTAGACAGTGATGCCAGCGTGACTTTAGAGATAGGGCGAGGAGGCAAACGCTTTACCAGGAAAATAAGCCGCTATCCTTATCAGGAACTGATGAAGCTAAGTGATAAGCCACAGGAGCAGTACCAGCCATGGAAGGAAGTTGAAGAGGGTATATTTTGGGTTGATTTTGCTGAAATAAAAGACCCTGTCAAGCTTAATGATCTGTTTGAAGACCTGGAGCGAGCTAAAACGGTGATTATGGATTTAAGAAAATATCCAGACTTCAAGGTTTACCAGCAAACGCTGCCGACCCTGCTTGCCAATAGCTTTTTTGCTTCTACTACAACAAATGCCATAGTAAACTACCCCGGCTACTTTACTCAAAGCAAAAGTATGTTTGAGCGTACAGATACTTCAAAACTTGTTCCCTACAACGGCCGGATGGTTGTGTTAGTGGATGAGTACACCCAAAGTCTTGGCGAAAGCTTTGCCTGCATGTTGGCGCAACGACCAAATACCATCATCATGGGTTCACAGACAGCCGGAACCACAGGCAACATAACCTGGCTGCCTTTGCCCGGTGGTGCCAATGTAGCTTTTACAGGTGTGGGAGAGCGAGGTGTAAATCATACTTTTGAACAACGTAAGGGAGTGAGAATAGATAAAATGGTGAAGCCAACTGTAGCCAGTATAGCCGCAGGTAAAGATATTGTAATAGAAGCGGCTGTAGCAGAGGCAAGAAAAGAGACAACTGCAAAGGCGACAGTTAAGAACCGGTAATAGGCCGTAAGTACAAAAGCAAAACGAGGTATGCTACTGTGTAACATACCTCGTTTTATACTTTCCGGACATCCAGAATTAAATCCTGATCTAAAGAAGCTTACACTCTCCCAGCCCCATATCCTTGATGGAAGTCAGGAACACCTTCGGATCAATTCTATACTTGCGGGAGTAGGTTGGCAGGGCGAGTTTCTCGTCCGGCACGTGCAGGGTTATCTCCAGTCGCTTCTGTCCGGCGCTTTCCATGATAGCCGTTTCCAGCGCCTCCGCCAGGTTCGGTGTAAAGTGCTGCAGGTTGATGTTGAGCTGCACACCCTGCGCCATCTTGTCCATCACATCACCTAATAGCTGTATGTTTTGCGGCTTCAGTTCCCACTGGTCCTCGGTCTTGTAGCGCAACTGCACTTTGCCCCGGATGAACAAGTATAAACCCATCTTCAGGTACGGCGAGAACTTTACGTAATCCTCTCCGAACAGTGCCATCTGCATGGATGTGTCATAATCCTCAATGGTAAACAACGCAAAGGGGTTGCCGTTGCGGGCGGTGCGTATCACTACATCGGTTACCATGCCGGCCACGTTCACATCGCGGTTTTTGTACTCTTCTATAGTAGAAAGTGCGCAGGTGCAGTAGGAGTCTATTTCCAGCTTAAACTGGTCGAGCGGGTGGCCCGACATGTAAAAACCTACCACTTCTTTTTCGCGGCGAAGCATCTCGGCCTGCGTCCAGACAGGTACATCCGGGATTTTAGGCATTGGCGCGGCCACGGCGGCACCGCCACCAAACAGCGATTGCTGCGCGGCCTGTTGCTCTGCCTGGTAGCTGTTGCCGTAGCGCACAGCCTTTTCCAGCAAAGGCATACTTTCGCCTTCCGGTATCTCGATCAGCTGGGCGCGGTGATACAACTCCCAAGAATCGAAGCAGCCTGCCAGCGCCATACTTTCAAAGGTCTTCTTGTTTACCGCACGCAGGTTAATGCGCTTAGCAAAGTCAAAGATATCCTTGTAAAGGCCGTTTTCGCGCTCAGAAATGATAGCGTCTACAGCGGATTCGCCGGTTCCTTTTATTGCACCTAAGCCAAAACGGATGTTGCCTTCTTCGTTCACGTTGAACTTGAGCAAAGACTCATTCACATCCGGACCAAGTACCTGTACGCCTTGCTTTCGGGCTTCCTCAATAAAGAACGTCACCTTTTTGATATCGTTCATGTTGTTGGTCAGTACCGCAGCCATGTACTCTGCCGGGTAGTGGGCCTTCAGGTAGCCCGTCTGGTAAGCTACTACCGAGTAAGCGGCGGAGTGGGAGCGGTTGAAGCCGTACTGGGCGAACTTCTCCATCACGTCGAATACCTCTGAGGCCTTCTTAGCCGGGATTTTATGAATTTCGGCGGCTCCGGCAATGAATTTCTCACGCTCCTCGGCCATTTTCTTCATGTCCTTTTTACCCATGGCACGGCGCAGCAAGTCGGCGCCTCCCAGTGAGTAACCCGCCAGGATCTGGGCGGTTTGCATGATCTGCTCCTGGTACACCATGATGCCGTAGGAGTAATTCAGGATCGGCTCCAGCAGCTCATGCGGGTATTCCACCTCTTCCCGGCCATGCTTACGGTTAATGAAGTTCGGGATGAACTGCATCGGACCCGGACGGTAAAGGGCGTTCATCGCGATCAGGTCTTCAATGTTGGTAGGCTGCAGGTCCTTAAGGTACATGCGCATACCCTCCGACTCGAACTGGAACGTACCTATGGTGTCACCGCGCTGGTAAAGCTGGTAGGTTTTCTCGTCGTCAATCGGAATCTCATCAATATCAATCACAACGCCGTGGTTCTTCTTGATCAGCTCCAACGCATCTTTGATGATGGTGAGGGTTTTCAGACCCAGGAAGTCCATCTTCAGCATGCCCGCACTCTCGATCACCTTACCATCAAACTGCGTTACCAACAGGTCGGAGTCTTTGGAAGTAGAAACCGGGATGTAGTTCGTGATATCGTCCGGGGCGATGATCACACCTGCCGCGTGGATACCAGTATTACGAACAGATCCTTCCAGCTTTTCGGCCAGCTTCAGTACGGCGGCACGATGATCTGTCCCTTCGCGTATGGCTGCCAGGTCCAGGTTCTCCATAAAGGCCTTCGCCAGGGTAGTACCCGGGGTGTCCGGCACCATCTTGGCCAGTTCGTTCGCCTCGGCTAGTGGCAGAGAGGTAGAGCGCGCCACGTCTTTGATAGACGATTTAGCGGCCATGGTACCGAAGGTGATGATCTGGGCCACCTGCGTTTTGCCATACTTCTCCACCACGTAATCGATCACACGCTGGCGGTTCACGTCGTCGAAGTCAATATCAATATCGGGCATCGACACACGCTCCGGGTTCAGGAATCGCTCGAACAGCAGGTTATACTTTATCGGGTCGATGTTGGTGATACCGATGCAGTAGGCCACCGCCGAACCGGCAGCAGAACCACGACCCGGGCCAACGAACACGCCCATGTCGCGGCCACGGTTAATGAAATCCTGCACGATGAGGAAGTAACCTGCAAAGCCCATGGTCTCTACAATGCGGAGCTCGTAGTCCAGGCGTTCCTCTATTTCAGGGGTGATGTCGGTATAGCGTTTCTTGGCACCCACGTACGTCAGGTGGCGCAGGAAGGCATCCGGACCGGCATGCTCCGGCGGAATCGGGAAGTTGGGCAGCAGGATATCGCGCTTCAGTTTAGGCGGTGTTATCTTGTCTACGATCTCGTTGGTATTGTCCACAGCTTCCGGCACATCCCTGAACAGCTCGTTCATCTCGGCCTGCGTCTTGAAGTAGAACTGGTCGTTGGGGAAACCAAAGCGTGTTTTCGGGCCAGCCTCGTCAATGCGGTTCAGCATCTGGCGCACGCTCGATTGGTGGCCATACTTGCTGCGCACGTTCACCACGGTGTCGTAGATCACCTTCTGGTCATCCGACAGGAAACGGTAATACTTTGTGGTGAAGTCACCAACCGGGGTGCTCTGGTCCTCGCCGGTGTTCACGCAAAGCAGAATGTCGTGTGCGTTCCAGTCATCCTGGTCCACATAGTGCGAGTCGTTGGTGCAGATAACCTTAACGTTATACTTTTGGGCCCACTTCAGCAGCACCTGGTTTATGTCTTCCTGGCTCTTGCCGGTGCCATCGATATTCTGCAGGCCGTGACGCTGAATCTCGATGTAGTAATCTTCACCGAACACATCGAGCCACCATTTGAAGATCTCTTCAGCTTCTTCCTCACTTTTCCAAAGTATGGCCTGCGGCACCTCGGCGCCAATGCAGCAGCTGGTCGCGATCAGGCCTTTGCTATACTTTAAAAGCAGTTCCTTGTCGATACGCGGCCACTTGCTGTAGATGCCCTCGATGTAAGAGAGCGAGCACAGCTTGGCCAGGTTCTGGTATCCCTCCTGGTCTTTGGCGAGCAGCAACTGGTGGTGGCGCACGTCTTTTACCTCTTTGCTGAAGGTTTTCTGATGGCGGTCCTTTACCAGGTAAAACTCGCAGCCCACGATCGGCTTCACGTTATACTTGTTCGCCTCTGCCACAAAGTTGAAGGCAGCGAACATGTTGCCGTGGTCGGTCATGGCCACGGCGGGCATGCCATCGGCCTGCGCCTTTTTCATGAGCGCGCTGATGCTGGCCTGGCCGTCGAGCAGCGAGTACTGGGTATGGGTGTGTAAATGCGAAAAAACTGGCAAATCTCTAGGAATTAGAAATTAAAAATTATGAATCAGAAATGACCTGTCTATAATAAGTTGTCAAATCACAATAGGCTTTTTTGGGATGTTAAAATTACGGAAAATAGGATGGCTGCCCAAACTAAATCAATCAATGTGCTAACAAAAAAGCAGCAGGAATAATCTCCTGCTGCTCCTGATTTTTATGGTTAGTTCAGCCCTACTTTTCAAGCGCCTTGTTTTGTTCTATCTGCGGATTTACGACAAAAAGCGTTCTGGTTGGGTAGGCTATTTCTACTCCCATACTATCGAACTCCCTGTAAATAGCCAGGTTAATAGCTTGTTGGGTATCCATGTAAAAAGTGTAATCAGGGTTTAGTACATAGTATACCACCTCAAAATCGAGGCTGGAGTCGTTGTAGGTTTTGAAATGCGCACGATCAAACTCAACATCTTTCTGGTGCTGCACAATAGCTCTTAACACGCTCGGGATTTTTTCAAGGTGCTCGTAAGAAGTCTGATACGTTACGCCGATGGTAAAAACAATACGCCGGCGTTGCATGCGCTTAAAATTATGGATGCGCGAACTGGTAAGGTCGCTGTTGGCAAAAACAAGTTGCTCACCTGAAAGGGTTTTAATCCGGGTGGTCTTTACGCCAATATGCTCCACAACACCGTTCTTATCATCTACCACTAAAAAATCTCCGACCTCAAATGGCTTATCCAGGAATATCACGAAGTAGTTAAACAAGTCACCGAGGATGTTTTGCGCTGCCAGAGCCACAGCTATACCACCCACTCCTAAACCTGCGATAACGGCAGTAAGGTCGTAGCCCATGTTGTCGAGCAGAAAGCCAAGCCCGATGAACCATATAACAAAATTCACAATCAGTGAAATTGCCCCCAGTTCATTCACAGTGTCACGGTTCGGGTGTCTTTTATTTAAGTATGATCTGATTATCAGAAGTATAACAGAAATTAGAAACCTGATAACCATGATAGTTACAGCCACTGTTATGGCTATTTCTAAAATATTGCTGGCTTTGGCTGAAAGGGTAAGGTAGTTTAATGCAAAGTAGACGATAAGAAAATATAGAACAGGTATGCCAAACCTGCTAAAGCTCTCAATAACGTAATTGTCCAGGCGTGTTTCTGTGTTTTCTGTCCATTTTACCAATCGAAGCAATATGGAGCGTTTCAGGAACTTGACCAGCAGAATGCCAATCAGAATTGCACTTACTACGATGATGTAGTCTCTGACCGTATTGTGGTAGTAAACTCTATCCAGTAGTTCTTCCATGTAAAGAATCTGTTTTAAATTAATGTTCTGACAGTTATACCTCGATGACTGCCTAATGTTTTACACGGCTTATTGGTATGTGCTTTAGAAGGGCCGGCATACAAACGGATTCAACCTGCTGGTGTTTGCCGGATTAACCAGATTTATAAGTTTTAGGATGCTGGTTTAAACTATAACTCATATACTTGGGCCATACGTAAGTATAAACCTGTGCCGGAACAGGTGCAGCGAACTATAAAACTATGACGGAAACAGTACCAGGAGGAAAATTAAGTGAGATGTTCAGGTCGTTGCGTTCGCGTAACTACAAGCTATTTTTTGTGGGACAGGGAATTTCACTGATCGGTACCTGGATGCAGCAGATTGCACTTAGCTGGCTGGTTTACCGACTTACAGACTCCGTTTTCTTACTAGGCGCTGTAACTTTTTCAAGCCAGATTCCCTCTTTCTTACTGGGCCCTTTTGCGGGTGTGGCTGCCGATAAATTTGAGCGCCGGAAAGTACTCCTGGTCACGCAGGTACTTTCCATGCTGCAAGCTTCTACGCTGGCAGTGCTGGTTTTAACTGATAGCATAGAGATCTGGCATGTGCTGGCACTGAGTGCTGTATTGGGCACTATCAATGCTTTTGATATTGCCACGCGGCAGGCATTTGTAGTTGAACTGGTAGAAAAACGGGAAGATGTAAGTAATGCTATTGCCTTAAATTCTTCCATGTTTAACATGGCGCGCCTGGTAGGGCCAACGGTGGCAGGTTTGATCATTGCGGTAGTAGGGGAGGGTATCTGTCTTCTGATCAATGCTATTAGTTACATAGCTGTTTTGGCTTCGCTACTGATGATGCATTTAAAGCCGTTCGAGCGGGTGCAACAGCAACGGAAAGCATGGCAGTCTTTGAAAGACGGGTTTGAGTATGCTTTCGGTTTTGCGCCCATTCGTGCCCTTATACTTATTGTAGGGCTGCTGAGCCTTTTTGGGATGCCGTTCACTGTACTGCTGCCCGTGTTTGCCAGAGACATACTGCATGGTGGGGCAAACACGCTGGGCTACCTGATGGGTGCATCCGGGTTTGGGGCGCTGGCAGGCGCCATGTTCCTGGCCCAGCGGAAATCAGTGGTCGGGCTCGGTAAAGTGATCATCTTTACCATGCTGCTTTTTGGTTTGTCTCTGATGGCATTTTCCTTCTCGGAGCTACTGGTGTTGTCGCTGGTGCTGATGCTGGTCAGTGGATTTGGTATGATCGTGACCATGGCTTCGTGTAATACATTACTGCAAACAATTGTGGAAGACGATAAGCGGGGGCGTGTGATGAGTTTGTATGCCACGGCGTTTATGGGAATGGCCCCAATCGGAAGTATGCTGGCTGGTTCTGTGGCCGAGCATGTGGGGGTGGCTTATACTTTGCTGGGTTGCGGTTTTTTATGCGCTATGAGTGTTATTCCTTTTGCTGTAAACCGGCCTAAGCTGAGACAGATGGTGCAGCCAATTTATGAGCGGCTGGGTATTGTGCCTGAAATTGCCACTGGCTTGCAATCAGCCTCGGTTTTAACGGCTCCACCGGAAGAGAGGTAGCGCATTTATCTGTCGCAGGCTGCCCATGAGAACTTGAGAATATAGTAAAGCCATTTGAGTAGTCCTGAAATAGGTTGACTATTTATTGATTGCACAAACATTGTTAAAAAAGCTCAAACATCCACCAAAGGTGTTTGAGCTTTTTTGTTGTAGGACTTAAGTTTGATTTCCTTTTGCTGATGCATTTGGACCGGTGTTAGCATGTGGCAGCTCAGGTGAGGTCTGCTATTGTTATAGACACTAATGCTTTGAGCAGCTTGCTGCATTGCTTCGCTGATGTTGTTAAGTTGCTGTGATAAGCCGAACTCATCTTTGAGGATGCCATTTACGCGTTCTGCAATCGCGTTCTCGTACGGATCGCCGTTCTCGGTCATGCTAATGGTGATGTGGTTATCCTTCAGGTGGTCCGTGTACAGCTTACTGCAGTACTGTAGCCCTCTGTCGGAATGATGTATAAGTGCCTGGTCATTGTATCTCCTGTTCATAATGGCCATTTGTAGCGCTTTCAACGTAGAGGCAGCCTCCATGTTTCCGCATAGTTCATACCCCATGATCTGCTTGGAATATGCATCTGTTATCAGGTGCAGATACCCATGGCCGTCTTCACTAGTGTCGATATAAGTTATGTCAGCGACCCATACCTGTTCAGGCCGGACAAGCTCAATGTCTTTGATGAGATTGGGGTACTTGCGCATCCAATGCTTTGAGTTGGTGGTGACCGTATAGCGCCTTCTTTGGCAGACGAGCAGTCCTTCCACCCTGAGCAGGTCAAACAACTTATCTCTACCGATGCCAATCTCATTTTTCAGCAGAAAATGCAGCTTTCGGGTTCCCAGCCGTGGCATCTGCCGGCGCAGGCCAAGCACTAGCTCCCTGGCTCGTTGCTGCTTGTTCATTACTGAAGAATGCTGGGCTTGCGCTTTATAATAAGCTTGTTTGCTATAGCCAAACAACGCACAGAACGTGTTTACTTTTCTTGGGTAGGTTCTGGCAAGCTCCCGGATTGTTTGGCTCCGTCTTTTTTTAAGATACTGATCCCTTCTTCTTGTTCGGCAATCTCGATCAGCTTTTCATAGGCAACCAGCTTCAGCTTGGCGTCTGCCAGCTGTTTCTCCAGGTCTTTGATTCGTTGCTTTTGCGGGTCTTTCATCGGGCGGCCCAAGGCACCTGCTTTTGGGTAGTGCAATTTACCATACCTGCGGCACCATTCCAATACCCGCGAGTTGCCTTTGATGCCATACTTGGCCTGGATTTGGTCTTTGTTCAAAAGCCCTTGCTCATACTCGGCCACTACAGATCGCCTGAAGGCCTCACTGTACTTAAACTGCGGGGCCGCGCCTTTTACTTTGATTACTTTGTAACTCATGCTGTTGACTGTTTTTTAGTCAACTTTTTTTAGGACGTGACAATTACACTAAAAGAGCCCGCTTGTGTAGCGGGCTCTTTTAGTGTAATCAGGAAATCCTGTGATCTCTATATCTTAAGCATGGTTAAAACTACTTCTTTTTTACAAGTAGCTTCTCGCCAATACTCACCGAGAAATCAGATTTGTTATTCCATTCCATAATGTCTTTGATCGTGGCGCCATACTTACGTGAGATCTGGTACATGCTTTCACCGGCGGCTACGGTATGATATAACGTGCCCGAAGTTGAGGCCGATGCGTTAACCACTTTTTCCTCTTCAGAGGCTTTAACAGGAGAGGCTGCGCTGGCAGGTGCTGAAATTCTTAACTCCTGACCAGGCCTGATATTGTTGTCCGGTAGGTTGTTCCAGGTTCTAAGGTCTTCCAGCGAAACATTATAAGTTTTAGAAATCTGGTAAAGCGTTTCTCCTTTCACAACTGTATGATAGCCGTTTGCTGACTGACTAACACTGCTAACAGCCACAGGATTGGATTCTTGTACAGGCTTTGCAGCCGGTGTGGTAAGAGGCTCAGCTATCAATAGTTCCTGTCCTAATTTCAGAGGCTCATCACCTAAAATGTTCCAGGTGTTCAGGTCATTTACTGTTACAGCGTACATTCTGGAAATGCTGTAAAGTGTTTCGCCCTGCTTAACCTGGTGCCTTGCAGGTTTAGGGGCAATGGCCTTTACTTGAGTTTTTGGAGTAGATTCAACAGCATCAGCCTCTTCCTCAATTTCCTCAACAGGTTTCTGAAGCAATGGCTCTACCTCCTCAACTTCCTCTTGTTTTTTTGCTGTTAAAACCTCTTCTGCTGCTTTTACAGGTTGAGCATTTTGCTTGGGTTCTGTTTGTGTGGCAGCAGGTTCTTTGGTAACCGGATATAACGCTGCAGGTGCCGGCTTTGTATCTGTTACCGGTACTTGACTGGTAGCCTGTTCTGGTTGTGAAGTCGCAGGGGTACTGATTGATTTTACCGCAGCTTTTTCATTCTTTATCTGAGGCTCTTCCTTCACAGTAGGCACAGGGGCAGCCTGTGCTACAGGTACTGGGGTCGTTGCAGTTTCCTGTTCTTCTTCCTGTTCAGGCTCTTTTTTGAAGCGCTTAAGGCTATTGATAAATCGTTTAAAGATATTCTCTTGTGGCGCATCATTTTCCGCAACAGTCTGCTTGTTCGCTACTACCCTGGTATTATCGGGAGTAGTGGTAGCTATACTTTGTTTCTGATTCAGGTCGCGTACCTCCACTGGTATGCTGGATGGCCTGCGTTTCTGTAGCCATAGCACACGACCCGGTACCGGTACCTCGGAGCGGCTCATGCGGTTTTTGAAAAGCAAGTATGTTAACCGGATTCCGTAATGCTGTGAGATCATCTGCATCGTTTCACCGGGCTGCACTACATGGTAATCTTTTTCCGCACTTAAATTTTTCTTCTCTATGTAATAGGCTGTTCCTGGCACAATGGGGTCAAAATTGTGCAGGTCGTTGTAGCGGAGAAACTTACGTGTAGAAATGCCTGCCTGGAGTGCTAGCTTATCTTTAGTATCATTAGGACGGGCAATCAGCGCATTCAGGCCATTTCTTTTCACCATAACGGCCGCAGCCATCTGCTGTGTAGTTGTAACAGGTTTTGAGATTTCTGACTTTGATGCAAAAACGCCGCGTTCACCGTTACGAACCGGCACCATCACATAATAATCCTTATCTGAAGGAATGGAATTGCCTAAAAGCCATTTATTATACTTCTCCAGTTCTGCAAAGTCTGTTTTTGTTGAAAGTGCTATGTCAGCCAAGCTCTGACCTGGAGTGGCACGCATTTCGTGAAGCGAGAGTGCAGGCTTGTTCTTACCTACAAAATTATCGTAAGCGATCTTGTGCGCCAGAAAGGTAATGACATACGGGTGTGATTTCTCCGTAACTTCCATCTTCTTTGATCCCTTGTCTGATGGGCTGGAATAAGTTTTTACGCCTGTATAACCCAGGTAGTAGGATAAAAGCGAGGTAAACCAATTATCGTAGTTGCTGTTGCTGCGCTTAAAGTATTTGGCTGCACCGCGGCTGGCCTCAATAATATGCCGGCGCTCGTCCACCACATTATCCATGCGCAGGTTAAAGTCCATGGCTGCCTCTTTTTTGAATTGCCAGTATCCAACAGCATTAGACGTAGACACAGCATCCCCGATCAAACCACTTTCCTGAAGCGCGAGATATTTGAAATCATCCGGAACACCTTCTGCTTTAAAAACACGCTCTATAATTGGGAAATAGGCATCTGCCAGCTCTACTTTAACCTGGAAGTATGATTGGTTGCGGTGCAGTGCATCTACTTTTTTCTGAATCAGTTGTTGTGCCTCGTCAGATATTCTGAGATGCACATCGGCAAAGTAAACGTTTTTGGGTACAGTAACATTCTGTGCCAGTGTTAACAATGGCAGAAGCAGTAAAACGAGAAGGGGTAGCTGTTTTCTCATACGGTGGTAAATTGGTAATTATACTTTGGCTATAATAATTCTGAACTGGCTCTACCTACAGTTGAATGAACCTAGGCTAATCATCTCTGCTTTAATATATTCAGAAAACAATATAGAGTCTGCAAAATTACGGGATTTTATCTCTCTTTATAAAGTAACAACGAAGTATTTTTGGCCAAATTTTTTGAAAGGGTGAGTAAATATTCTTTGTAGAGCAGTGCGAGAAGGATATAAAAAAGGCGACAGGTCGTAATAACCTGCCGCCTCTTCTTTTATAAGTAAGCTGTTTATTTTTTCCGGGCTATCATCAGACCATCGCGTACGGGTAACAAAACATTCTCCACACGGTCATCCTCCTGCACCTTTTGGTTAAAGGCAAGTAAGGCGGCCGTATCTTCATCTAGTTTCTTTCTATACTTTTCCAGCACTTTACCACTCCACAGCACATTATCTACAATAATATAGCCGCCGGTTGCAAGGCGGTCTATCACCAGATCATAATAATTCGCATTATTTATCTTATCGGCATCAATAAATACCAGATCAAACTCAGCGTTTATATTTGGGATAATATCTAAGGCATTCCCAATATAGTATTTGATACTTTCCGAAAACCCTGCCTCTGCAAAATATCCTCGCACTCTGTCTTCCAGTTCCTCATTCTTATCGATGGTATACAGCGTGCCACCTTGCTGTAGCCCTTCAGCCAGACAAAGCGCAGAATAGCCTGTGTAGGTGCCAACCTCCAGTATCTGCTTAGGTTTGATCATGTGCGAAAACATAGCCAGTAACCTGCCCTGCATGTGTCCTGAAAGCATGCGCGGCTTCATTACGTTCAGGTGCGTTTGTCTGTTTACTTTATGCAGCAACTCACTTTCCGGAGATGTGTGTGCCTCCGCATAGTGTTGTAAATCTTCGTCTATAAATTCCATAGGTATGTGTTCGCGTTGCTTAATTCATTTTTATAAATAAGCTTTCCGGGCAACTATCAGGCTGGTACGTAGTTCAGGAAGCTTAGCCTTTCCTCCCGAAGTACATCGTTGGCAATATCTACCAGGTCGCCGGCTTTTATACTTTTGATCTGATCAAATATCTCGTTTAACGACTCCACCTTGCCCTGATCCAGAATACTTTTACCGATCATCATCATCAGGCCCATGTTGCTTTCTTCTGCCATTGCCAGTTGGCCCATCAGCTGTTCTTTAGCTGTGTGCAGTTGTAATGAGCCCAAGGGCTTTTCACGTAACTTCTTCAGCTCTTTTAGTACAAGGGAAGTAGTACGTTTCAGCTGTTTTTTCTCTGTGCCAAAGTAAATGGTAAGTAAGCCGGTATCGAGGTAAGTGGCATAGTTGGCATCAATCGTATACACCAGGCCGTGCTTCTCGCGTACTGCAAGGTTCAGACGTGAATTCATGCCGGGGCCGCCTAAAAGGTTTACCAGCATGAAAAACGGGATGCGCCGGTCATCTGACAATGCATACGCCGGACAACCCAGCACGCAGTGTGCCTGTGAGATAGGTTTTTCAAGCGTAATTATTTTCGGTTGATAACTCGAAAATGCCTGGCGTTCCCGATGCTTATGTACCACCGGAATATCTTTCAAATACTTTTCAGCCAGTTTCACTACCTTCTCAAAAGGCAGGTTGCTTACTGAACAAAAAAGTAATGAATCGTTGCTAAAGTTACGGTTAATAAAATTCAAGAAATCCTGCTTCGTAAAGCTGGAAACACTTTCTGTGGTACCTAGTATATTGTTTCCTAACGGATGGCCGTCAAACACTACAGCGTCAAACTCATCTACAATGGCCTCTTCCGGAGTGTCCAGATACATGGCCATCTCCTCCAGGATCACTCCACGCTCTTTTTCAATCTCTTTCTCCGGAAAGATGGAGTGAAAGGTAATGTCGGTGAGCAGCTCAAAAGACTTTTCGAAGTGCTTGTCGAGCACTGAGCTGTAAAAGCAGATCTTTTCTTTGGTAGTATAGGCATTAAGTTCGCCACCTACTGATTCTAAGCGGTTAAGTATGTGAAAAGACTTGCGTTTTAACGTGCCTTTGAAAGCCATGTGCTCCCAAAAATGCGCCAGCCCTTGCTGTTCAGGCAGTTCATCACGACTGCCGATGTCCATAATAAACCCGCTGTGGGCTATTTTGGTGTTCAGCACCTGCTTGTGCACTACTCTTATTCCGTTTGGTAATGTATGGATATGATAATCAGGCATTCAGTTCTAAATTAGCCTGCAAAGGTACGGCAAAGAGTAATGAGTTAAAAGTTATGTGTGGTGAGTATTAGGTTAATTGACGTTGTTGCGCCCTCCCACGTTTATTACGAAGCCAAGGGAAAAAACAGAGTAAGCAGCTGTAAGGGTATCGCGGTTTCTTAAACCGATATTGGTGCCACTTGTATACTGCAGCTGTACAGAAGGATTTAACGTTAAGCGTGTATAAAAAATTGGCTCAAGAAATATGTTGTCTTCTTCCTGGCCTGCTACATTGTTTAATTTATAGTCATGCATGTTAACGTAGCTGGCTCTCAGAGCAGTGCCGTAGTTTAAAGGAAATTCCTTACCTAGCAATCGTAACGACTCTTTACGCTTAGAGGTGAAGTTTACCTGCACGAAATATTTGTTGAAGTTCGCTTCGTGTCGGTTGTAAGTGATAACTCCCGTTTCATCGTTCTCCTTTTTGTCTGTCCGGTCGCTGCTGCCACTGCCAAAGCCTCCATAAACTTCCAGTATCCGGTTATTCTCAGCGCCAAATGTTGTGAAATAACCTCCGCCTGCTTCCAACTGGTTATAACGCATGTCCCTTTTCCGGCGCTCGCTGCTTAGCATCGATCCATTCAGCATCACTGCAAAATGATCAGAAACTGCATAAGCAGTGTTAAAAGTGATGTTGCCTTTAAGCGTTGCATGCCCTCCGGCACTAAGCTCCCCTTTCTTCGTGAACATGGGTACATTCGGGACAGTAGGCATATAAGCTGAAGGGCCGCAACCAGTTAGCAAGAGCAAAAAGAAAATAGACAGAAGTAGGAGTGGCTGAGTAAAGTTCTTCATGAAAGGGTATGATTGTATGCTACTACATTTGATTTTTTAGATAGATGCATGGCCTGCAGGCACTGCTGTGACGTTGCGCAAAACAACAAAGCAACGTTAAGCCATGCAAAATATTCTTATTTACAAAGGTAAAATGATTTTAAGAACCGCAAGCTGACTCCACGAGTTTATCTGCGATTTTTTGTGTATTACTTGCAGATAATCAAATATATAGATAAATATATACTTAGGCTTTTAGTACCTGGAGGTAGAGCTGGTGCAGTTGCGCAGTGGTCTGTTCCGGCCTGAAGAGGAGGGCGTGCTTATACCCTTCTTTGATCATTTGCTCCCGCAAGGCTGCATCAGTGTCTAGCTGCCGGATGGCTTTTGCTAATGCATCTACCTGTCCTTGCTCTGGCATAACGTAAAGTGCTGCATTACCACCGGCCTCCCTGAAACAGGACCCTGAAGATGTGATGACAGGAACCCCGCTATTCAGCGCCTCTAGTATAGGGATGCCAAATCCCTCAAATACGGAAGGGTAAGCAAATAAATCAGCCATCTGGTAAATAGCAGGTAATTCATCGAACTGAACGTAAGGCAAGAAATGCACGCGGTCCTGAAGATTTTCCTGCGCAATGTATGATTTTAGTTGGGTAGTGTAGGCAGTTTGGCGCCCAGCAAGCACCAGGTGATGGTCTGTGCCTGCCTGATGCCATGCCTTGAGTAGGTTTAACTGGTTCTTGCGGGGCTCGTGAGTGCCTACACTTAAAACATACTTGCCTGGGAGCTGATACTTTTGCCTTACCTGAATTTTAATGTTTTCATCAACAGGGGCATGAAAAACCGGGTCACAATCCTGGTAAATAACATCAATTTTTGCAGGAGCTATCTTAAAATAGGAAACGATGTCTTGCTTGGTTTGCTCACTAATGGCAATTATCCGGTGAGCCTGCTTGCAGGCGCTTCGGAATTTATAAGTATAAATTGCCCTGTCGATTGGGTTGTATAACGCAGGATAACGCAGAAAAATTAAGTCGTGAATGGTGACGATAGCTTTTGCGCCACTCTTCCTTACATTAACAGGTAACTCATTACTTAAACCATGGTAAATGGCTAACTGATCTTTTCTTATTTGCGCCGAAAGCCCTAACACCCGCCATAAAGAGGATAGCTTTTTGCCCCATCCTTCTGGCTGAATCACGTGCACATTTGCATTTGCTGGGTAAAAGTTGTTAAATAGTTGATTCTGACGCGGCGTATACAACAGGTATTCATTATTAGGGTATGCAGTTGCAAGAGAGGAAATAATAAAGCGACTGTAGTTACCTAAACCGGATGTATTTGTAAATGCGCGCTTGGCGTCGAATCCTATAAGCATAGTGGCTGGGGCAAGTTTACATGCAATATTACAAATTGTTTTGCCTAATAGTGAGAGTTGCCTTGCCCATCATAAAATGATAAGATAGAAACTTTCCATAACGGGAGTAGTTATAGGGTGTCCTAGCCGGGCCGATGAAAATTTGTTTTATCTCGTTTTTACAAGCATAAGCGTTTGTTTAGGTGTAGGCAGAATTGCTGACAATGACTATCTTAGATTTATAGAAATAACTGTTATAACTAATAAAAATTAGCAGGTAAAATGAAGTATCTACCCATAAGCCAGGATCTGTTTGTGCACAATCGCCACCATCTGGCAAAGCATCTAAAAACCTCCTCATTGGCAATTCTCAATTCTAATGATGTAATGCCTACCAATGGCGACGGAACCATGCCGCTTCATCAGAACAATGATTTATTCTACTTATCAGGCATTGACCAGGAGGAAAGCATTTTGATTCTTTTCCCGGATGCCAGAGACGCTAAGATGAAGGAGGTGCTTTTTATCAGGGAAACCAACGAGCATATCCAGACCTGGGAAGGTTATAAGTTGACTAAACAGCAGGCCAGGGATGTATCAGGAATAAGTACAGTATACTGGACGACCCAGTTTAATGATGTGCTCAATACCCTGATGACTGAGGTGGAGCATGTATATCTTAATTCTAACGAACATCAGCGGGCAGTAATAGAAGTTGAAACCCGTGATGCCCGTTTTACTAAGTGGGTAAGAGAGCGCTACCCTTTGCACAAATACGAAAGACTGGCGCCACTAATGCATCAACTCAGGGCTGTGAAATCAGAAACAGAAGTTGAGTTGATCCGCCAGGCATGCCACATAACTGAAAAAGCTTTTAAAAGGCTTCTTAGCTTTATTAAATCAGGGGTTATGGAATATGAGATCGAAGCAGAATTATATCATGAGTTCCTACGTAACCGATCCAGGGGGCCAGCTTATCAACCCATCATTGCCTCTGGTGCAAATGCGTGTATCCTGCACTACACGGATAATAACCAGCAATGTAAAGAAGGTGACCTTGTATTAATGGATTTTGGGGCAGAGTACGCACATTATGCTTCTGACCTTACCAGAACTGTTCCAGTCAGCGGCAGATTTACAAAACGGCAAAGGGAAGTATACGAGTCGGTTTTGCGTGTGATGAAAGCTGCTACGCAGATGCTGGTGCCAGGAAATACGCTGGATCAGTATCATGCCTTTGTAGGAACTGTAATGGAAAACGAACTGATCAGGCTGGGCCTCCTGGAGGAACATGATGTGCGTAATCAAGATCCTCAAAAACCGCTATATAAAAAATATTTTATGCATGGTACATCTCATCACATCGGCCTGGATGTGCATGATGTAGGAGACCGGTACAGACCCTTTGAGGCAGGGATGGTATTTACTTGCGAGCCGGGTATTTATATAAAAGAAGAGAATTTAGGGATTCGATTAGAGAACGATATCCTGATAACAAGTAATGGGCCTGTTGATTTAATGAAAGACATTCCGTTAGATGCAGATGAGATTGAGAATCTGATGCAAAAGTAATTTTGATTAAATTAAAGGAAAAGGAGGTTGCTGCTTTGATTCAGTTACCTCCTTTTTTTTATGTATTCGCACTGTAAATCAGGTTCTTAATTCAATTTATCAGAACCAGTACAACTTTGTAATATCTTATCAGGTTGAAGTATTATATAACTATGCTTAGCCAGGGGTAGCACTGCTATTTGATAGTAGTGCAATTTGATGCGAATACTGTTGTTCGGTATTTTAACTTAAACTAGCATTGCTTATGGAAAATAATTACTCCTCTCTTTATACAAGTACAAAGTATACATGCCATTCTACTTTGTTGCATTCTAATTGACTTATGACTTATGGAAGCATGTGAATGGTTTCATTTATAACTAATAATTACATCTTATGAAAACAATAGCTACTAAATTGACTGCAGTAATAAGTATGCTACTATTTTTGGTAGTGTCCATTCCTACTACGGTAGTTGCTCAAAACTCCGATAGGCGGACAAACCTTCAGATATATGGAAGCGCTTTGCAATACGATGGAGAACTTGAAGATCAGAAATTTGAAAGCAACAGGTTAGAGTGGGGCGGGGGCATCTCACTAAACCGTTACCTGAATTCAGCTCTGGACGCTGGCCTGCATCTGACTTATGGAAGCGCTGAAGCGAGCAACAGTGCTCTCGGTAATTTTGATGCTCAATTAGGTACTGCCATGCTAGGGTTGCGCCTTAAAATGTATGGTAACATTTTAAAAGAAGATGCTTTTATAGGCCCATACTTAACCGTTGCAGGTGGTGGTGCCTGGGTAAAAACAGATGCCACCAGAGCCGACGGTACCACACAAGAGGATGATAAGTTCTTCACAGGTGCCTTAAGAGGTGGTGCTGGACTTCGGTTTCAGTTCTCTGAATCTGTGAGTGCATTTATCGAATCAAATTACATGATTATCGGGCAAGATAAGATCGACGGATATGATATGGGGAACAATGATCGTTTCCTGATGCATAATGTTGGTTTAGGGTTTAACTTAGGCAAGGCCAAAGACACGGACATGGATGGTGTTCCGGATCGCCGCGACAAGTGCCCTGATACGCCAACGGGTGTGCAGGTGGACAAAGAGGGTTGTCCGGTTGACACCGACGGTGACGGGGTGGCTGACTACCAGGATGCCTGTCCAACGGAAGCCGGTGTGGCCAGCCTGCAGGGCTGCCCTGACCGCGACAACGACGGCGTAGCCGACAAGGATGACCAGTGCCCGGATGAGGCAGGAACGGCCGCCACTCAGGGTTGCCCGGATAGCGATGGCGACGGTGTGGCTGACAAGGATGACAAGTGCCCGGACACGCCGGCAGGCGTACAGGTAGGCGCCGATGGCTGCCCAATGGATGCCGATGGTGATGGCGTGGCTGACAACGAGGATGCCTGCCCGAACACCCCAGGTCCTGGCACAGCCAATGGTTGTCCGGAAGTAGACGCGGCCACCAAGAAGCTGATCGAGGAGAAGGTGCGCTTTGAGTTTGACAAGGCCATCGTGCAGGAGGCTTACAAGCAACTGCTGGATTCAGTGATCGTGGCCCTGGAGAAATACCCGGATCATGTGCTGCTCATCAAAGGGCATGCGGACTTCATCGGCAGCGAGGAGTACAACCAGGCGTTATCAGAGCGCAGGGCAGAGGCCGTGAAGGAGTACCTGGTACAGCGTGGGGTGAAGAACCCGGATCGTTTGGTGACCCGTGGCTATGGCGAGAGCCAGCCGCTGGTACAGGTCAACCAGCGCCTGAGCAAGCGCCGCACCGAGACAGCGCGCCGCATCAACCGCAGGGTGGGCTTCGAGCTCAACACCCCGGACATGCAGCTCAACATGGAATAGAAGCTTCGGCTTTTAAATAAAAACAGGAAAGGCGCCGCAGAGAATTCTGCGGCGCCTTTCCTGTTTTTATGCGACATCGGGGCTGTCTTAAGTTATTTGCTTGTATACCTATTGCTATTATGTAGCAAAATTTATGTGAGAGAATGGGTGGTTTGTTTGATAAGTGATTTGAACATTTTACCGAACCTATACAACCAAGTTGAAGATTAGAAAACCAAAATGATATCTGTTGATAAGGTTATAAATAAAATAAATTGATGGCAATCAATTCTTTTTAAACTATTTAAGACTACTTGTTACCTAGTATAAAGCTTCTCTACACGCGAACATGTAAGAATTACCTGAACGTTCTTTATCTTTTGGTCGTATGTTGTACCTGCATTTAGCGATAGTAAAAGACGCTAATAGTAACAACTGATTAAAATAAGTAAATCGGAAGTTAGTAGTTATGGACATTAAAGAAGTGGAGCTTTCCCTATGAATGTATAGACAAATGTTAATATGTTTGTTACATTTGTAAAAGCAAACAGAAATGCCTCTTGTTTAAAGCCTGTTAAATTTGACAATCTTTATACTTTTAGGCGGATCTATACCATAGATTTTGTTTTTTAACTATATAGTGCATTTATAATATTAAGTTTTTATATATCTTTCGAACTTGTATACAACATGCACGTATTGTCATATATAAATATATCCTTTAGAATTATGCGAACAAGAATTACAAAACTATGTAAAACTGCGTTTGTGCTGGCATCCTTGCTTTCTGCAAGTCCATCTCTGCTTGCGCAAACCTCGGATCGACCGAATAACATACAGTTGTATGGAACGGCTCTATCCTACAAAGGTGAGCTGGGTAGTCAGTTCTGGGAAAGCACTTCCAAGGGAGGTGGCCTCTCTTATTATCGTTTCATAAGCCCGTCTTTCGATGCTGGTTTAGACCTGACATATAATAGAGCAGAGCGGAATTATACAAGAACAGCAAAATTTGACGGTAATATGGTTTCGGCTATGCTTGCTGTTAAGTTAAAAATGTATGGTACTATTCTGAAAGAAGACGCTTTGATCGGACCCTACTTAGTAGGTAAGTTTGGTGTAGCTCGTCTTGATTTCAGTGGTATGAATGATGCTGGAGCATTTACTGAAAAAGGAGCAACTGGTATTGGTGCTGCAGGTGCCGGTATACGTATTCGTTTGACAGATGCGATCAGCTTGTTCGGAGAAACAACTTGGATGGCTACTGCCAGCGATAATATTGACGGAGTTGACCAAGATGAATGGGAGCAATTTTTAGAGCATAGAGGTGGTATCGCCTTTAACTTAGGCAAGGCCAAAGACACGGACATGGACGGTGTTCCGGACCGCCGCGACAAGTGCCCTGATACGCCAACGGGTGTGCAGGTGGACAAAGAAGGTTGTCCTGTTGACACCGACGGAGACGGCGTGGCTGACTACCAGGATGCCTGTCCAACGGAAGCCGGTGTGGCCAGCCTGCAGGGCTGCCCTGACCGCGACAACGACGGCGTAGCCGACAAAGAAGACCAGTGCCCGGATGAGGCAGGAACGGCCGCCACTCAGGGTTGCCCGGATAGCGATGGCGACGGTGTGGCTGACAAGGATGACAAGTGCCCGGACACGCCGGCAGGCGTACAGGTAGGCGCCGATGGCTGCCCAATGGATGCCGATGGTGATGGCGTGGCTGACAACGAGGATGCCTGCCCGAACACCCCAGGTCCTGGCACAGCCAATGGTTGTCCGGAAGTAGACGCGGCCACCAAGAAGCTGATCGAGGAGAAGGTGCGCTTTGAGTTTGACAAGGCCATCGTGCAGGAGGCTTACAAGCAACTGCTGGATTCAGTGATCGTGGCCCTGGAGAAATACCCGGATCATGTGCTGCTCATCAAAGGGCATGCGGACTTCATCGGCAGCGAGGAGTACAACCAGGCGTTATCAGAGCGCAGGGCAGAGGCCGTGAAGGAGTACCTGGTACAGCGTGGGGTGAAGAATCCGGATCGTTTGGTGACCCGTGGCTATGGTGAGAGCCAGCCGCTGGTACAGGTCAACCAGCGCCTGAGCAAGCGCCGCACCGAGACAGCGCGCCGCATCAACCGCAGGGTGGGCTTCGAGCTCAACACCCCGGACATGCAGCTCAACATGGAATAGAAGCTTCGGCTTTTAAATAAAAACAGAAAAGGCGCCGCAGAGAAATCTGCGGCGCCTTTTTTTTGTCCGACTGGAAACATTATAACGAAGCCTATAAGCAGGGGAGTAAGCTGTAGCTTTTGCCTAAATGCCTCATTCGACCTCAACTATCTTTGCTTCTATCATATCTGTTTGATGGTAGTGGGAGTAAGGGGGTAGCTTAATTATCTCTGGTACTTTTTGTTTAGCTTGGCTTACCAGTTGAGCTAAATTTCAGAAACAAAGCAAGTAGAATTGTCTTTAGAGGCATTGCAAAAACTTACTGCCTGACTAAAAAAGTTTTTTCGCTTCAGAGTAGCCTGTAATTAATAACTTGATCATTGTATGTACGTATTGGCATATATAAATATATTATATGCCCATTATGCGAAAATATTTTACAAAATATTATACATCTGTTTTAATACTGGTGTATGGTTTGTTGTCTGTCTCAAGTGTATTTGCACAAACTTCTGGTCGGCCAAACAATCTTCAGTTGTTTGGAACAGCTATGTCTTACAAGGGAGAGCTAGGAAACCAGTTTTGGGACAAAGCGGAGAAAGGTATTGGTGTTTCTTACAACCGTTTCCTGAGCCCATCATTCGATCTGGGATTTAGCTTGGTCTACAATAGCCCAGAACTTTATCTCACACCTCCTACAACCTATTTCACAGATCAATTGGCATCTGCCATGCTGGGGATCCGCCTTAAAATGTATGGGACCATACTTCCAGAGGATGCATTAATAGGCCCTTACCTCACTGTATCGGGTGGAGGTATGTATGTGAGCGCAGAGGGTGCTACAGATGGACAGGAATTCAATGATAATTTTGTAACAACGGTATTGCAAGGTGGCGCTGGAATCCGTTTACGGGTTACAGACGGATTCAACATATTTGTTGAATCTAATTATTTACTAACCGGTAATGATGAGTTTGACAACAAAACGGGAGGAGATAATGATCGCTTTTTAGAACATAGACTTGGAATAAGCCTGAACCTAGGCAAGGCCAAAGACACGGACATGGATGGTGTTCCTGACCGCCGCGACAAGTGCCCTGATACGCCAACGGGTGTGCAGGTGGACAAAGAAGGTTGTCCTGTTGACACCGACGGTGACGGGGTGGCTGACTACCAGGATGCCTGTCCAACGGAAGCCGGTGTGGCCAGCCTGCAGGGCTGCCCTGACCGCGACAACGACGGCGTAGCCGACAAAGAAGACCAGTGCCCGGATGAGGCAGGAACGGCCGCCACTCAGGGTTGCCCGGATAGCGATGGCGACGGTGTGGCTGACAAGGATGACAAGTGCCCGGACACGCCGGCAGGCGTACAGGTAGGCGCCGATGGCTGCCCAATGGATGCCGATGGTGATGGCGTGGCTGACAACGAGGATGCCTGCCCGAACACCCCAGGCCCTGGCACAGCCAATGGTTGTCCGGAAGTAGACGCGGCCACCAAGAAGCTGATCGAGGAGAAGGTGCGCTTTGAGTTTGACAAGGCCATCGTGCAGGAGGCTTACAAGCAACTGCTGGATTCAGTGATCGTGGCCCTGGAGAAATACCCGGATCATGTGCTGCTCATCAAAGGGCATGCGGACTTCATCGGCAGCGAGGAGTACAACCAGGCGTTATCAGAGCGCAGGGCAGAGGCCGTGAAGGAGTACCTGGTACAGCGTGGGGTGAAGAACCCGGATCGTTTGGTGACCCGTGGCTATGGCGAGAGCCAGCCGCTGGTACAGGTCAACCAGCGCCTGAGCAAGCGCCGCACCGAGACAGCGCGCCGCATCAACCGCAGGGTGGGCTTCGAGCTCAACACCCCGGACATGCAGTTGGATATGAAATAAAATGTATTGAGGAGACTGTAAAATAAACTGTGTCAAAGGATTAGGAGTATTACCTTTAACACAGTTGACATGGAAGAAAAAAACGAGCTGGATCTGGAAAAGATCAAGCGCCAGTTCCTGGAAGAGTTTAGGAGCGGCAAACCCACCTTTGGCAAAGACGGCGCCTTAGGCCCTCTGTTAAAACATTTCTTAGAAGCCGCTTTGGACGCGGAGATGGACCTGCACTTGGACGCTGAGCAGCGCCAGCAAGGCAACCGCCGCAACGGCAAAGTATCAAAGCAAGTTCGCACCTCAGATGGAATGATTGAAGTAGAATCATCCCGCGATCGCTCGGCAAGCTTTGAGCCGCAGATCATCCGCAAACGGGAGACGGTGCTGGCCGAGAACCTGGAGCCCCGCATTTTGAGTATGTACGGTTTGGGCATGAGCCTTCGGGACATCTCTTCGCATCTGAAGGAGATGTATGACATGGACATCTCCCACGACACCTTAGCCGCCCTCACCGAGAAGATCGTGCCCCAGGTCAAGGAATGGCAGGCCCGGCCATTGGATGGGCTCTACTGCATTGTCTGGCTAGACGCCATGCACTACAAGGTCAGACAGGAAGGGCGCACCATCTCTAAAGCTGTCTACAATATTCTGGGCATTGACCGCCACGGCCACAAAGAGCTGCTGGGCGTGTATGTATCCGAAAGCGAAGGGGCTACTTTCTGGCTCTCGGTACTTACCGATCTGCAGCAGCGGGGCGTGGAAGATATGCTCATCGCCTGCATTGACAACCTCAAGGGCTTTGCCGAGGCCATCACAAGTGTTTTCCCCCAGACCGAGGTGCAGAGCTGTATCGTGCACCAGATCCGCAACAGCATCAAGTATGTGGGCTCTAAGGACCAGAAAGAATTCATCAGAGACTTAAAGCCCGTGTACCGGGCAGAAACAAAGGAATTGGCCGAGCTGCGGCTATTGGAGTTGGAGGAGAAGTGGGGTAAAAAGTACCCCAAGGTGCTCGAGAGCTGGCAGCGAAACTGGGACAAACTGAGCACGTACTTTAAGTACACCGAGCCGATCAGAAGGCTGATCTATACCACAAACACGATTGAAGGCTTTCACCGCCAGGTCAGGAAGGTGACCAAGACCAAAGGAGCTTTCTCAACGGATATGGCTTTGCTAAAACTGATTTACCTGTCTCACCAGAACATCAGCAAAAAATGGGTCATGCCGCTAAGCAACTGGAGCCAGACGGCCCAGCAACTCTCTATCTGGTTTGGGGACAGAATGCAGCTGGACTTGAAGTGAGACGCACTTTAAAAGTTTGGCCCTGTTGCTGTAAGGATTCACACCAGTACACCAACAGGGCCAATAAATGAAAATATGGAAATGACACAGTTTAAATTACACTCCCGTATTGAGCATTACAGGTGTTGGATAAGGTTGATCCACACCTGTAATGCTAATTAGGTTGATTGGTAGGGTTGTTATAGTTTCGAATGGTTAGCCCTTAAAGCAGAAGCGCCTGTTTCCAGATTTGGAAACAGGCGCTTCTGCTTTAAAACAAGCTTTAACTTAATTCAAAGCGATTGTTTGCTTATTTATAAAAGTTGTGATCTGATCTGCAGTAAGAACTTCATTTAGTTCAGCAAAATACTTGTTGTTGAGTTCCTGGATCTTAGAATCTACTGTGGTTGACGTAGCATTAATCTGATCAGCTTCTTCTTTATATTTCTTATTCAATGTTCTAAGTTGAATGTATTGCATCTCATTTAACTGTAGCTCATTTATAAGCGATCTATCTACTTGCTTGAACAGGATGGTTAAAGCTTTCTTTTTTTCGATGGAGCTATTGTTACCATTTGCCATAGCCGCCTGAGTGCTTGTAGAAACAAGTAATATTGAAGTTACTGCTAAAAGGGTAAAATACTTTTTCATCTTAACTTAATTGTATTCTTAGATTCGATACAACTAAATCAACCTTTGTGCCAAAAGTATTAATACCTATATATATAGCTTTAAAGCGTTTAAAATAGGATTTACTTTACTTGATATTCCCAATTTGGGATGGCATAATTTGCTTATGGGAAATCATGCTATTTTTTTGAGGCTAAAAGGTACAAAACTGCCATTCGTATAGCTACTCCGTTTTCTACCTGGTTCAGAATTATGGAATGATGTGAGTCTGCAGCATCGGAACTTAATTCAACTCCACGATTAATCGGGCCCGGATGCATCAACACAATCTCTTTGTCGAGGTTATCCAGCATTTGCTTATCAATGCCATAGTACAAAGTATATTCCCGTAAGGATGGGAAATACTTCATCTGCTGTCTTTCTAGCTGAATACGAAGCACATTGGCTACATCGCACCAAGCCAATGCCTTTCGAACATCCAGCTCCACTTTTACTCCAAGCTCCCTAATATACTTTGGTAGCAACGTGATCGGACCACAAACCATTACTTCTGCGCCGAGTTTCTGTAATGCAAATATGTTTGATAGTGCAACTCTTGAATGCAGTATATCACCGATGATAACAACTTTCTTCCCGGCTACTTCTCCAAGTTTTTCCCGAATCGAGAATGAGTCCAAAAGCGCTTGTGTAGGATGCTCATGAGTGCCATCTCCAGCGTTTACAATATTGGCGTTTATATGCTGGCTAAGGAAATGAGGAGCTCCAGGACTTGAGTGGCGCATTACAATCATGTCCACTTTCATTGCCAGAATGTTATTTACTGTATCCAGCAGCGTTTCTCCTTTCTTTACAGAACTACTGCTGCTGCTGAAGTTAATAACGTCGGCAGACAATCTCTTTTCAGCTAGTTCAAAGGAGAGGCGTGTTCGGGTTGAGTTTTCGAAGAATACGTTGGCAATGGTGATATCACGCAGCGAAGGAACTTTCTTAATAGGCCTGTTCAGGACTTCCTTAAAGTTATCAGCAGTCTCAAAAATGAGCTTTATATCCTCTGTGGTAATATCTTTGATGCCTAACAGGTGCCGGACGCTGAGTTCTTGCATGAATGAGAAATTTAATCGTCGCTTTTAGTAATTAGCCAAATACTGTCTTCAGGGGTATCTTGCCCTTTCCACTCCACCAGTACCCGTTGGCTACTGAGTGAGTTAACGTTGCGGCCTACATAAGTAGGCTGGATGGGCAGGTGGCGCGTGTATAGCCTATCGATCAGGACCAGCAACTCTACACTAGCCGGACGCCCGAATGCAATCATAGCGTCTAATGCTGCCCTTACCGAACGCCCGGTATAGAGCACATCATCCACAAGAATTACTTTCTTGCCTTCTATAAGGAAGTCGATCTTGGTGGCATTCGCTGTAAGAGGAGAGTCGCGGCGGCGGAAATCGTCACGATAAAAAGTAGTATCCAGATGGCCGGTTAGTATTTGCTTGCCTAGAATAGTAGCAAGCGTTTGCTGTATACGCTCAGCGACATAAACGCCGCGGGGCTGCAGGCCAAGTATCACGGATTCAGAAAAATCACCATGGCTCTCAATTAGCTGATGGCAAAGGCGCATCACCATGATCTCGAGTAGCTGGTGGTTTACAATGAGTCTTTTCTGCATAACCGGAGGTCTTGATTACAAATATAGAAGAGTTAAGTGTAAATGTTAATGATGAACATCTAAATAGTTTAAAAGCCGGCATGATAGGGGCTTTTGTTTAAACATTTAAAGTGGCAAAGGCGTTGAACGGCAGGTTCTGATGATGTGGGGCGCTTGCTTGTGCAAAAGCATTGTGTAAGAGGTACTAAAAATTTATTTTATTGATGTAAAAAACCGTCCTAGCCTCTGCCCCTTCTGGTTTGACCCGCTGAAACCCGAAAGCGGCGAAATTTGCCCCATACCATTTAATAAGTCCTGGGTACTCTGAAAGCTGGATCTTTTCATTTTTGTTGTAGGTCATGATCTCTACCTCATGGTCCTCATCGTCGAACTGATTTTCGGTTAGTATGTGGTAGATGATTTTCTGTTCTCTTGGATAGGCCATAATAACCCTTCCATCTGGCGTGTACGCTACTTCCAGTGCATGCTCCAATTCTTCGGTTGAAACATTACTGAGCGGGAAAGTATTGTCCCATAAAAGTATGCCTTGCTTGTCAAATCCAAGAGCTACGGCATGTGTTCTCTTATAACCTTCCTGTGCGCGACTTGGTGCACTTTTTCCTGTTGTCATCCAGGAGCTGCTGTTGGTACTGTACTGGGGATAATAGATTTCACCTGCAAGCACAAACCCCTGTGGTGTAGTGATCAGGTCATGAAGGAGCACGCGATAACGGAAAGTGGTTTCTTTGCCTGATCGTACCCGCTCTGATTCGCGCCTGCGTGTGCGGGCTTCTCTGCGGGGCTTCATATACTTAAGAAAGTTTTGTAGTTGCAACAGGCTATAAAAGTTGCCGCCATTAAAGGTGGAGGAAACAGGGGAGGTAAAGAAGCCCCGGGTGTAGCGTAAATCGCGTGAGCCGTACGTGCCAAACAGCATTTTATGGGTGCTGTCGCCGGGGGTTATCTCAGCATTAAGAAGGCTTTTGTCGTTTTGCTGAAGTATAAAGTGGTTGCTTAGCAGCTTACCATCCGCATTAAAGCTTTTCACCTGCAGCCTGGAGATCCTTCCGTTAGATTCTGTCATCACCACATCAATACGATTATGGGCGGGGTCAGCCAGCATGTCTGAGAATGAAGACTCATCGCCATAAACAGCTGGTAAAATCTTCACTTCTTTATCTGTCGGGTTCAGGTACAGAAGCAAAGGTTTGAGGGTGTCGCGGTTGCGGCCAATCAGGAAGTATTTGCCTTGCAGTACATTAAACTCATAAATAGCATCCACATCTTCCAGTTCGTACGTGGCAGTTTCAGTTTTTCCGTTCTCCAGGTTCAGCTTTACGAAGGTGAACTCCTCAGGCATATTGCCGCTGAAAATAAAATAACTGAAGGGGCGTTCGGTAAAGTGGCGGATAAGTTCCTGGTCCGGATCAATTGTGAAGGATGTCTGCCAAGTTTCTTCCAACTTATAGTTATACTTCGTGAAGTGGAAGTCAGCTTTAGTATTCCAGGTGTTGTTTACCTTGTGGTATAGAAGCAGGCTGCTGTCTGGTACTGCAAATGCTTCTGCCTTTGTTTCCTGCATATCAAATGGTAATTCCAGGCGCACAGGTTGACTGGGTTCCTGCGCCCATACAGGTGCAGAAACAAATATCAGGAACAAAAAAAGCAGGCAGCGTACGTTCGCCATAATCGGGTGTATTGCTGTTTGTGCAGAAAAAAATGGCGTCTAAAGTGATGTACTCCTTTTTGACGCCATTCGTTGTATTGCAGGATTATATCAGGCTTAACTTGCTCAGGAGTTAGTTTCCTAAGGCCAGCAGAATATCAAACTCTTCGGCTTTAAGCGGCATAACAGACAAGCGTGACTGGCGCAGCAAAGCGATACGCTCTAAGCGCTTATCTTGCTTGATTTGCTCCAGCGTAACAGGCTCCTTAAAATCGCGGAAAGGTACCAGGTCAACTACTACCCACTTGCCCTCCTCAGCAGTCGGATCCGGATACGCCGCTTTTTCAACTTTTGCGATCCCAACTACTGCTTTTTCTGATACGCTGTGATAGTATAAAACCAGATCGCCGGGTTGCATCTGCTGCATGTTATTGCGGGCCTGATAGTTGCGTACGCCATCCCACATAGTTCTTCCATCTCTTACAAGGTCTGCCCAGGAGTACTTTTCAGGCTCTGATTTAACTAACCAGTGTTGCATTGGTATGAAGGGTAAAAGTATGAATCTTGAATATAAATATTAATCACATTGAGAGCCTGCAGGAGCTGATCGATCAGGAAGCTGCTGAAGCAGTTTACTCCTGAATGCTACCTGATAAAGCCGCACCTGCATCCTTTACTGATCAGATGAAGGAAGTTTTTTTAATTTTAGAATATCATCTTTTAAAGAGACTACCTCTACGGTATAGCTTTGGGCAGGTTGACCGTTGCCT
Source organism: Pontibacter sp. MBLB2868 (assembly GCF_051904785.1). Lineage (NCBI taxonomy): Bacteria > Pseudomonadati > Bacteroidota > Cytophagia > Cytophagales > Hymenobacteraceae > Pontibacter > Pontibacter sp. MBLB2868. The sequence goes on from NZ_CP196710.1 coordinate 4,756,877, forward strand.
TTGATGTAAATATGTACCTTGTCGTCACCAACTTTTTCCCATTTACCAACGTGCTCTTCCAGACCATCTGTGGGTGCAATATCGTATTGTTTTAGAACACCACCTTTTTCAAGCTCAAAGCCTGTTCTGCCTCTTGATGGCGGAAAGTCATACGAGTTAAGGCGGTACACCATCACATCACCCTCATCTTCCTCGTAGGAGTGCAACCACGTTTTGCCAATCAGTTCTGATTCCATTGTTGCTTTTTTACAAGTATTAGCGATAAAAATAAGGCAAAGCAGGCAGATTAAAGTTGCGTGTTTCATGGGTTGGGAATAGTTGCTATGGCTAAGGTAGCGATTTCTTTCTTTATATAGAAGTTTAGTAATATAAATGCCCGAGGCAAAGGGTTTGAGCGCTTTTTCTATCTTTGTAGGTATACGGGATATTGCTTTGGAAAATAAGAAGATCATAAAACTGTTCAAGCTTACAGCGGAACTGCTGGAGCTGCACGACGAGAATCCATTTAAGGTGCGTTCATACACAAATGCTGTAGGCGTACTTGAACTTGTAGAAGCCCCTCTGGCAGGTATGAGCCAGCGTGAACTGGAGAGCATGCAGGGTGTGGGCAAAGGCATAGCAAGTAAAATAATTGAAATAAATACGACAGGCTCTTTCGAAGAGCTTGACCAAATGCTGGCAGCCACTCCTCCCGGAGTAGTGGAAATGCTACGCATTAAAGGCATTGGCCCCAAAAAAGTGCGTAACCTCTGGCAAGAGCTTGGTGCTGAAACGGTAGAGGAACTACTGGAGGCTTGCGAACAGGATAAGGTGAGCAAGTTGAAGGGCTTTGGTGCCAAAACACAGGAAAATATAAAGCAGGCCCTCCTCTTTACACAGGAAAACCGGGGTAAACTACTCTACGCCGAAGCAGAAGCAGGTGCCGAAGAGCTCCTGCAACGATTAAAAGAAGCCTTCCCGGATACGCAGGTGGAATTAGTAGGGCAGGTGCGTCGGCGGTTAGAGATTGTGGAGGAGCTCCAGTTTATACTTGCCACTGACACCCCTGTTTCGGTACAACAGGAGCTGAACATGCTTGAGGAACTAAGGAGGGATGAAAAAGCTTCAGGGCCGTTTGCCTGGCGTGGTTACCATACAGTCAGTGACCTCAGAACTGAAATAAAACTGGTGCCAACAGAGCATTTTGCGAATGAGGTGCTGCTACATTCTGCTGCTCCGGAGCACCTGGCGCAGTATTTTACAAGCAGCACAAACCTGCTGACTGTATTGCGGGAGCAGTCCTATACTTCCGAAGCAGACATTTATAAGTCAGCGGGAATGGCCTACATTGAGCCGGAGTTACGGGAGGGTACCAATGAACTGACTCTTGCTCTGGAAAACAAGCTGCCGAAGCTACTGGAGATGTCTGATCTTAAAGGCGTTTTGCATAACCACAGCACTTACTCTGACGGTGCGCATACCCTGGAGCAGATGGCAACCTACTGTCGCGACATGGGCTACCAGTACCTTGGTATTTCCGATCACTCTAAAACAGCCTCTTACGCAGGTGGTTTAAGAGAGGGCGATGTGCTAAGGCAGCAGAAAGAAATTGACGAGTTGAACAAAAAACTTGCTCCGTTTAAGATCTTCAAAGGGATTGAATCCGATATTTTAGGAGATGGGTCATTGGATTATGATGCCGATATCCTCCAGACTTTCGACTTTATTGTAGCGAGTGTCCATAGCAGCCTGAACATGGATGAAAAGAAGGCAACCACGCGCCTGATCACGGCTATAGAGAATCCATATACCACTATGCTGGGGCACCCGACAGGCCGCCTGCTATTGCGCCGCGAAGGCTATCCTATAAACCATCGCATGGTGATAGACGCATGTGCTGCCAATAACGTGATCATCGAAATCAACTCTAACCCGTGGCGCCTGGATCTGGACTGGCGCTGGGTGCAGTATGCGCTTGAGAAAGGAGTAATGTTAAGTATAAACCCTGACGCTCACCATACCAGTGGCTATAATGATATGAAGTATGGCGTACTGATTGGTCGGAAAGGTGGACTTACCAAAGAAATGACCTTTAATGCGAAGCCGGTGGAGGAAGTGGAGAAGTATTTCAGGAGCCGCAAGGAGAACATAAAATAGCTGTTTTTTTGCTGTGAACTGTAAAACCGTAAGCTGAAAGCTTACTTCAAGTAGAACCACAAACTGAAAGTTTGCGGCAGCATTTGCTTAAAGTATACCATGCCTAAAATTCTCATACTTCGTTTTTCCTCTATCGGGGATATTGTACTTACCACACCTGTTGTGCGCTGTATTAAAGAGCAGGTGCCGGATGCTGAGGTGCATTATTGTACTAAAAAGGCTTTCCAAACCATACTTGCCAACAACCCGCACGTGGATAAGGTGCATGTGCTCGGGGATAAGCTCAGAGATCTCATCAGTGAGCTTAAAGCTGAAGACTTCGATTACGTAGTGGACCTGCATAGCAACCTGCGAACACGAATTATCAAGGCAAGACTAGGCAAGCCGGCGCAAAGCTTTAACAAGCTGAATTACGAAAAATGGCTAATGGTAAACTTCAAAAGAAACCGCCTGCCAGACATGCACATTGTGGACAGGTATTTAGAAGCAGCTGTTGCGTTAGGAGTGAAAGATGATGGCAAGGGGCTGGATTACTATATTCCTCAGCAGGATGAAGTTGCTATTCAAACATTGCCGGAACCATTCAGGCAAGGGTATGTTGCCTTTGCTATTGGAGCGCAGCATTATACCAAACGCCTGCCAACTGACCGGATTATTGAACTGTGTGAGCGCCTGCAGCAGCCAGTTATACTTTTAGGTGGTAAAGAGGATGCCAGTACCGGAGAAGAAATTGCTGCACATTTCTCAGCAGGAAAAAGTCTGCAGCAATTGACAATCATCTATAATGCATGTGGTAAGTACAATCTGAATGGATCAGCTTCGCTGGTGCGCCAGGCGAATAAGGTTGTGAGCCATGATACAGGTTTGATGCATATTGCCGCAGCATTTCAAAAGGATATCATCAGCGTTTGGGGTAACACTATTCCGGAGTTTGGCATGTATCCGTTCCGGACAAAGTATAAAGTGCTGGAGGTGAAAGGACTCAGTTGCCGCCCTTGCTCAAAAATTGGTTATAAGAAGTGCCCAAAGGGACACTTTAAGTGTATGCGGGATATTTCGTTCGATGATCTGTAAATTCGATAAGAAGGAGGTGGATGATGCCAAAGTATAGTTTGACATGGGAAACAACTGACGTGCAGCTTCTGGAGGCTTTGCTGCTTGCTACTAGTGGAGAGGGAGGTGTTCCGCTGCAGGAAGTGCTTTTAATGGCAGATGCCATTGACGGTACCGTGTTCTCATTAGATGAGGTAACACAGGGCCTGCTTAAACTGACAGCAGTTGGTTATGTTATAATCCGGAAGAACAAATTGATGCCATCGCAGGAGGTGAGCGATTTTGCTGAAAGTATAGCCGGAGCCGCCTCCGAACAGGAAGAGCTAAGCAACCTGCTACAGGCAAAAGAATTAACCACTGCTAACATGCTGGAGGCTGAAGCGGAACTTAAAAAGTATAAACTGAAGAGCTATTACCAGCAGTACACAGAGCAATATGGGTAAAGCAAAAGAGCCGCTGAAAGTATACTTCAGCGGCTCTTTTGCTTTATCTGAATTTGGCTTTGTGAGCCATCACACTAGCTGATCTTATCAAATCCTAAGTATGGGTGCAGCACCTTCGGCATGTTGATACCTTCGGGTGTCTGATTATTCTCTAATATCGAAGCTACAATACGCGGCAGGGCAAGCGCACTGCCATTTAATGTATGGAGCAGCTGCGTTTTGCCAGACTCAGTTTTATAACGCAACTTGAGGCGGTTGGCCTGGTACGTTTCAAAATTTGAGGCAGAGCTTACTTCCAGCCAACGTCCCTGCGCTGTAGAGTATACTTCCATATCATAAGTTAGGGCAGAGGTGAAGCCCATGTCGCCACCACACAGACGCAGTACTCTATAAGGTAGCTCCAGTTTCTGTAACAGTCCCTGGATATAAGTACTCATCCCTTCCAATGCCTCATAAGACTTTTCAGGAAGTGTGATCTGTACGATCTCTACCTTATCAAACTGGTGCAGGCGGTTCAGACCGCGTACGTCAGCACCCCAGGAGCCAGCCTCACGGCGGAAGCAAGGCGTATGACCAGCGTTTTTGATAGGCAATTGATCAGCAGGTACAATCACATCGCGATACATGTTTGTGATCGGTACCTCTGCCGTCGGGATCAGGTACAAATTATCAACGGTGGCGTGGTACATCTGGCCGTCTTTGTCTGGCAACTGGCCGGTTCCATAACCAGAAGCTTCATTAACCAGGATTGGCGGCTGAACTTCCATGTAGCCTGCATTAATTGCCTCATCCAGGAAGAAGTTGATCAATGCTCGCTGCAAGCGGGCACCCTGCTTCTTGTAAACCGGAAAACCTGCGCCAGAGATCTTGTTACCAAGCTCAAAGTCTATGATGTCATACTTCTGAATCAGCTCCCAATGTGGCAGCGCCCCTTCATGTAAGGCAGGAATTTCTCCGTGTTGCAGAACTACTTCGTTGTCTTCGGCTGTTCTACCGGTAGGCACACTCTCATGAGGTAGGTTGGGCAGCTTGTATAAGGCAGTCTGAATTTCATCTTCAATAGCGGATAGCCGGTCAGCTAAAGACTTGGTCTTTTGTTTCAGCTCCGAGGTTTCTGCTTTTGCAGCTTCAGCTTTTTCACGCTCTCCGTTCTTCATCAGCATACCAATCTCTTTAGAGATGGCGTTTGCTCTGCCCTGTAGTTCGTCGTGCTCGTGCTGAACCTGGCGGCGCTGCTGGTCAAGTTCCAGTAGAGCGGCTACTTCCTCGGCCGCGTTTTTGTAGTTTTTCTTGTTCAGGCCTGCAATCACCTGCTCGGTCTGTTCTCTTAAAACTGTTAACTGTAGCATAGTTAGGTGTTGTGTATACCCACAAAAATATACTTTTTTGAGTAGTAAGCGGCATTTATAAAATCTTTTAAGCTAAATCTGAAACTTTTTGTATAAAAGACTTCGTAATATTTGTTAATTAACATGCATTACAATAACATTGCAGTGCAATTTAAAGAAAGGCGCTTCCTAAGCCTTATAAACTCTTTCGCAACCTATTCTATTTCCTAGTTTATAAAATAAATTCTCTCGCTACGTTCGCCTCTGCGTTACCTGGCAAGTTTAGTTAACTACCATACCACTATTTATGTACAATATTGAAGAATTGAAAGATAGACTTCTTTCAGAGCTCAAGGAAATTGCTGAAGATCTGGGTGTTAAAAATTTCAAGAAGCTTAGTAAGCAAGACCTAGTCTACAAGATCCTGGATCAGCAAGCCATTACCCCTCCCGAAAAAATAGCAAAAAAGTACAAGCCCTCCCCTCGTTCTAACGAAACCAGTACTGAAGAAGCGCCTGAAAACACAACTGTTGCCGTAGAAGAAATGGCAGCAGAGGCCCCAGCACCAGCACCAGCACGGGCAGAAAGAGCAGAACGGGTAGAGAGAAGACCTGCGCGTGAGCAAGTTGCCCGTAAAGAGGGCGACTCACAGACAATGGTGCAAACGCCGGCGCCTGTGAAAGACCATGGTCCACAAAATCAGCAACGTGAACGCCGGCGCGATAATCGCAACGAAGGCCGTGAGCAGAGAGATGAAAACCGCAGCGATCGTAACGATAACCGGAACGAGAGAAGCAGCGATAACCGCAACGATAACAGGGAAAACCGTTTCGAGCGCAATGACAGCCGCAACGAGCAGCGCGGCGATCAAAGTAACCGTAGCGACAACAACCCGCGTCGTAATAACCAACAACAAGTGAGTAGTAGTAACTTTAAAGAGTTTGACGGAATAATCATAAACGAAGGTGTGTTGGAATTAATGCAGGATGGGTATGGATTCCTCCGCTCCACACACTATAACTATCTGGCAAGCCCTGATGATATTTATGTTTCACCTTCACAGATCAAATTATTTGGTCTGAAAACAGGTGACACAGTAAAAGGACAGATCAGACCTCCGAAAGAAGGAGAGAAGTATTTTGCACTGCTTAAAGTGGAGACTGTAAACGGACGTACGACAGAGGAGATCCGTGATCGTATTCCATTCCAGCACCTTACACCTCTTTTCCCTGAGGAGCGCTTAGAGCTTACAACAAGACCTAGCCAGCTTTCTACCCGTATCCTGGACCTTTTTGCACCAATTGGTAAGGGGCAGCGTGGTATGATCGTGGCGCAGCCAAAAACTGGTAAAACAGTATTACTGAAAGAGATTGCCAATGCTATCTCAGAAAATCATCCGGAAGTATACCTGATGATCCTGCTGATCGATGAGCGTCCGGAAGAAGTAACAGACATGGCCCGAAGCGTTAAAGCTGAGGTGATTGCCTCTACATTTGATGAGACTGCTGAGCGCCACGTAAAAGTATCGAGCATTGTGCTTGATAAAGCGAAGCGTATGGTAGAGTGTGGCCACGATGTGGTTATACTTCTAGACTCTATCACACGTCTGGCACGTGCTTATAACACCGTAGTTCCGTCGTCTGGTAAGATCTTATCAGGTGGTGTGGATGCCAATGCATTGCACAAGCCGAAGCGCTTCTTTGGTGCCGCCCGTAATGTAGAAAATGGCGGCTCGCTTACCATCATCGCCACTGCCCTGATCGACACTGGCTCTAAGATGGATGAAGTGATCTTCGAAGAATTCAAAGGTACAGGTAACATGGAACTGCAGTTGGATCGTAAGCTTGCCAACAAGCGTATCTACCCTGCTATTGATGTTCCTGCATCCGGTACACGCCGCGAGGATCTGTTAATGGACAGAGACGAACTGAACCGTGTTTGGATCCTGCGCAAGTTCATGTCGGATATGAATTCTGTAGAAGCGATGGAGTTTCTGAAAGACAGAATGAAAGGGACAAAGAGCAACGAAGAGTTCCTGATTTCGATGAACAGCTAATACGCTGTAGTAGCATTATAAATATAAAAAAAGCAGCCTGCCGGTTAATTCCGGCAGGCTGCTTTTTTTATTTGTAGTGAAGCAGGGTAGTTATGAGGGAGTTTTCAATACTTCAGATCAGCAATTTTATTACCACCAGAACTCATATGCGGGCTGCAGGAGCAGGTAATATACATAAGTGAGCACAAAGCCGAAAACTACATGTGCGGCAATTTGTGTTAGAAGGTAAGTCTTAAGCCTGATCAGAGGGGGCTTTGGGTGTAGCATAAAAAAGAAATACCACAGCGTCATCCCTATCACACCATGGGCCAGTCCGAAAAGAAGGCCCCAGGAGGCAGATACAAGGCCTACTCCAGAATCCCAGAGAGCAAGGTATACTATGGCAAACAACACACCTAAGGCATAATGGGCCACTGTTCCTACCACCTTGGTGCTCACTGCATCCGAAGGACTGCCATCAGGTTGTGTCCTGTTGGTGAGCATGGTACCAAGTATCTTGATCACCTGCATAACACGGTGCGTCAGGTGCGAAAGGATGTATAAGAAAGCGGTCATGGCAGCAGTAGCTGCCAGACCAGCCAGTATAACGTAGAGTAGCTTCATGTTTAAATTTTGTTTAAACTATATACGGAACATGCCTGTAAGGTTTGTATCTAGTCCCGAAACCCTGATCATAATCATTAAAAAAAAGGCAAAGCTGATGCAAAGTGAAGATAGTTTGTTCATCTGCATGGTGTTTTCAAAATTCACAGCGCTGCTATCTTTCTGGGCACGCATTACCCAGCCAGAGAAGTAGAAAACTACAGGTGTAGTGCAGATGAGGAAGATGAAAATATTATGCACCTGCCCGGAGCTAAGGTAAAGCCAGATCAGGAGGCTAGTGCCGGCAATTAAACTCAAAGCTGCAAACAGGTAGGTGCCTTTTATGCCCAGTAACAGGCTCAAGGTCCTGTCGCCCCTTTTAAAGTCTTCCTGGTGCTGGTAAATTTGAGTAAGGGGGTAAGATCCGCACAAGAAAAGGGTACTTACAAGAGCAAACCAACAGTTAGGGCTTTGAAGAACTTCAGAAAACCTAAGACCTACCCCGATCTGCACCATAGCAAAAGTAAAAGCTCCCTGAAAAAAGATAACCACAAAAGTGCTGATAAAGGGGTACTTTTTTAACCGAACACCTTCATAACTATACGCTTTTGATACAAGCAGGTAGATGGCCACCAACGCTCCAAAGATAGGAGAAAGCCATGTGCCTAAAGCTACTGCCAGTATATCGAACAGCAGGACCAGGTGCATAAGCTGTTGGTTTACTTTGGGAGGGTTTTTCAGGCCGCCAATGCTGCCCTCATCACGATCATAATAAGAGTTGTAGCCGTTGCTGGCCGGATATACAAGCAAATGCAAGAGCAGGAATACCACTAAGGCACGCCATACATCAAAGCCGGTTAGTGTACTTAATGCAAACCAAAAGATGGGCATCAGGTAAATGGAGAAGGGAATGCGCATGAGTGTGAGTGCACTGCGGTAGTTTCTCATAGTATATAAGCAGAGTTAATAATAAGTAACGTTGGTTTTGAGATGTCGGAGGTTAAGCCTCCGGATACCCTATTAAATAGATAACATGTTTTCCAGGGCCTTTGCCCACTCTGCCTGACTTCCATACATAGCCTGGAGATTTGATATGCTGCACCATTTTCTGAAGCCTTTCAGGAGGGTAAATGCGGAGCAGTGAAACGGTGCCATCCCAAAGGATCCCGATCGGAATAAGAGGAAGTATGTAGGTGAAAAAAAGCCTGCTTAATTTGAAAGGCTTGATGAATGGGGTAATGAGCAGTATCACAACAGGAAAGGTTAGCCAAAGCATCAGAAGTTCGGACCAACTTTTCTTAGCACCCTCAAAGATGCCGATAGCCGCGCCTTTCTTTACAGCATCCTGTAAAATTCCCTGGGCAGTGGTGGGCGGAAAATGGTGGAAAGATGAAAAAATAGTGCGTACACCTTTTACATGAGAGGGTACATTGAGGGCATTTACAGGCTCTGCTACAAAGTCAATAGCCCCTCTCGACGCAATTTTCAGGTATTCATAGGCGTCAATGTTTGGATAAAGATCTGTGAGGGTAACATGTACCGGAACTCCCATTCGCTTGCTAAGTGCTTCCTGTAAACCAGCGATACCTCCTCCGGCTCCGGAGCACAGATCAGTAATATACTGCTGCTTTGTATTAGTTAGAAGCTCCTCTAGCTGCGGCAAAGCTGCTTCATAGGTATCCAGCTTACTGATCATGAAGCGCAGGTAGTCCTGCATGCCTTCACGTACCACTTGCGGAAACCATTGCTGGTCTTCCAGTTCAAAAAGTTGAAGGCGGATTTTCAATAGCTTCTGTTTTTTATCTAAACTACTGTAGAGCCGCCCTAAAGGTTTTTACGATACTTAATATCCTTTACCTGCAGCAGCTTACTCTATAAAACCGCCAGGTCCGGCCCCAAACCTCAGTTTTTCTTCTGTGTTACTGAAAAGCTGCCAGTACTCCTCCGTTACCTCTACAGGATCGGGTAATAAAGTTAATGTACTGCCATCGCTAAAATATAATATCAGGCCATATGCGTCCTGCTGTTCTATGCGTTCCACAACCAGGTTTGGATTGTCATGCACCAGTTCCATCAGGCGTTGGTCCCGCAGGCTGGAGCCTGGCGTTTTCCAGTCCCATACAGGGTTAGGGAGGCCGGCTTCGCGTTTTCTGATAAAAAGGTGCTCATGCTTGATGAGTTCGGACCCAATCTGTTGCAGTTGCCACGGGCAATTTACAGCCAATGTCATCTCGCCAACATCTAACACCAGGCCTTGTGGAGTTGTATAGTGCGTTGTGCCAAAATGGAAGAACTGGACCTGCCCGTTTCGGGTTGTTTTTGAGAGGGGGAGGCCAATTAACTTATCAAAAGCCTGTTGTTGTGTGTTTTCCATTTTAAAATGAACAATGAGTTGGCGTGTGCACAAATATAGTGAGTCCACTTAAATCCGCGACGTTTTTTACCTGTTGTGGGGCAAGTTTTATACGCATTACCCCATAGATGTTCACTACAAAAAGTATATTTGCAGTTGTTTTATTTGGAGTGCGTTTGGGAATTTTAAGGGGGCAACCTCTGTTTGGTAAAAATGCTGAAGGAGCAAGAGAAAATAGAAAAGCCTAAGAGGCCTGTATATAAAAGTATAATTCACTTTGCCTGGAAAGGATTCTTTTTAGGCATTGCTGCAGTTTTAATTTACCTGTTTAGCGTAGAATACAACCTGCTTTTCCTTTTTGGCTCCTCGCCAAGCCTTGATAAGCTGGAGAATCCCCGATCAGACCAGGCCTCTGAGCTTTATACCGCTGATGGCCAGCTGATCGGTAAGTATTTTAAGGAAAACCGTAGCCCTGTATCGTATCAGAAGATATCGCCTATGCTTATTAAGGCGCTTGTAGCCACCGAGGATGCACGCTTTTATGAACATGCGGGCATTGACCCGGCAGCTATCGCTTCGGCTGTCTACGGCAGCTTTAAGGGCGATGCCAGGGGAGCCAGTACCATTACACAGCAGCTGGCCAAGAACCTTTACAAGACAAGGACCGATGGGGCAAAGGGCGTGTTGGGCCATGTACCTGTTCTCAACATCGTTATATCCAAAACAAAAGAATGGCTGACGGCCATTAAGCTGGAGCAACGCTATACAAAAGAAGAGATTCTTGCCATGTACCTCAATACGGTAGATTTTGGTTCTAACTCTTTTGGTATCAAAGTAGCCTCAAAAACTTTCTTCAATACTTCTCCGGATAGCCTTAAGATTGAGCAGGCTGCTGTACTGGTGGGGCTGCTAAAAGCTCCTACTTATTATAGCCCAAGGTTTAATCCAAACAATGCAACCCGCCGCCGTAACACCGTACTTGGGCAAATGGCAAAGTATAACTACCTGCCTGCAGCAAAAGCCGACTCACTGAGCAAACTGCCTCTGGTGTTGGACTATAGCGTGGAAAATCACTATGATGGTCCTGCTACCTATTTCAGAGGAGCCGTAGCGGATTATCTACAGGAGTGGTGCAAGCAGAATGGGTATGATCTGTACCGGGATGGCCTGAAGATTTATACTACCATTGACTCCAGAATACAGGCGCACGCTGAGGAGGCAATGGAGGAGAACATGCGCAGGCTGCAGCGTAAGTTTGATAGCCACTGGCAGGGCAGGAACCCCTGGGTGGATGAAAAAGACCGTGAGATACCGGGATTTATAGAGGAAACGATCAAACGCACTGCCTATTACCGGCGCCTGAAACAGAAGTACGGTAATGATATGGCAGCTATAAACAAAGAGCTCCACACACCTCGCGAGATGAAGGTGTTTACCTGGGACAACGACTCGTTGGAGAAGAAAGTAGTTATGAGTCCTCTCGATTCCCTGGCTTACTACAAACACTTTCTCCATGGCGGTATGATGACCATGGATCCATTTACCGGGTACATTAAAGCTTGGGTGGGCGGTATCAACTTCAAATATTTTAAATACGACCACGTGAAACAGGCCCGTCGCCAGCCTGGTTCTACTTTCAAGCCTTTTGTATATGTAGCCGCCATTGATAATGGCTACTCACCCTGCGATAAGATTGTAGATAAGCGGGTGACCATTAATTATGTTGAAAACGGAGAAAAGAAAAGCTGGTCACCAACCAATGCTGACTGGGAATACACGGGTGCACCCATGACCTTACGCCGCGGAATGGGTAAGTCAGTAAATTCTGTAACAGCACAGCTAACTGAAAAAATAGGATGGGAGACAGTGGTGAAGTATGCTAAACGCCTTGGCATTAACAGCCCTTTGCAGTCTGTGCCTTCTATCGGATTGGGCCCAAGCGATGTATCCATTTTTGAGATGGTAGGCGCTTACAGTACCTTTCCCAACCATGGTTTTCATACGAAGCCCATGTTTATCACCCGGATAGAAGACAGAAACGGGAACCTTATCCACCAGTTCACACCAAAGCAGAAAAAGGTTTTAAGTGAAGAGACGGCTTTCCTGATGATGCATATGCTTAAAGGGGGTATGGAAGAGCCAGGAGGTACCTCTCAGGCACTTTGGGAGTATGACCTATGGAAGCAAGGCAATGAGATCGGAGGGAAGACAGGGACTACTTCTAATCATTCTGATGGCTGGTACATGGGCGTAACCAAAGATCTGGTGACAGGTGTATGGGTTGGAGGAGAGGACCGTAGTATACACTTCCGAACTTCGCAACTAGGAGAGGGCTCAAAAACTGCATTGCCTATGTATGGCCTTTTCATGGAGAAAATATACAAGGATAAAAGCCTTGGTTATACGATGGGCCGCTTCCCGGGCCCCACTGTTAAAATAAGCAAGGAGTATAATTGCACTACAGTACTGCCCAAGAGCACCATGCCAGACTCTACGGCAATGGATGAGATCCTGAAGACGTTGAACATGGATAGCATACTGTAAAGTCATTCTATTTATAAAACACGTGGGCCAGCTGTATGATACAGCTGGCCCACGTGTTTTATAAATAGAATAGATAAATCGGGCTAATCTTCTGTTTCGTAGAACGACTCCAACGCTTCTTCCAGGTAATTATACTCAAACGTAAAACCTGTCTGGAGTACTTTGTTTGCACTTACCCGCTGGCCACTAAGCACTACTTCGCTCATCTCGCCCATCATAAGGTTAACGGCAAACGCAGGGACTTTTGGTAATACCAGAGGCTTATGCATGGCGTTGGCAAGGCTTTTGGTAAACTCAGCGTTGGTGACAGGGTGCGGCGCAACAGCATTATAGATCCCTTCAAACTGCGTGTCTTCTATTGCTCTGATGAACAGGTCACACAGATCATCGATGTGTATCCAGGACATGTATTGTTTACCAGACCCCAGAGGAGCCCCAGCCATCATCCTGACAGGTTTTGCAATCTGGGGTAATGCACCGCCTTTATTACTAAGTACAATCCCCTGTCGTAAGATAACAGTCCTGATCTTTAACTCATGCATTTTCCAGGCAGCTGCTTCCCATGCTTTACAGACTTCAGCCAGGAAGTCGTCACCATAAGTGCTTTCTTCAGATACCAGCTGCTCTCCGGAGTCACCGTAAATGCCGATAGCTGAACCTGAAATAAAACCTAAAACGTGATGATTCGTCTTGTTGAGGCACTCATAGAGCAGGTTCGTACTGTCTACACGGCTGCTTAAAATCTCTTTCTTGCGTTCTTCCGTCCATTTTTCTTCTGCTACACTAGCTCCGGCTAAATGGATGATATAGTCTGCATACGAGATGGCGTTATCGTCGATATAATTGTTCTTTACATCCCACTTAAACGTCTTGTAGCTGGATACTTTATCAGGATTCCTGCTTAGGTGAGCCACTTCATACCCCTGGTCAATCAGTATTTCAGAGAGGCGCATGCCAATCAAACCTGAGCCACCTGTTATTAGAATTTTACCTGGCATATTACTTTTTTAGCATAAAAATATAGAATTCATCCCATACGTACATATGGTGGTATTCCGTTGTCCTTGTTTGCAGCAGAGCTAAATAAGTATGTTTTCAGTGGTAGGTTGTGCTGTTAGGAGCTTCTTTATTTATTCCGGATATGAGCCAGAAATTCATTACGGAAATGGTCTTCCTGAAACAGGCCTGCGTATTCTGCAGTGATGGTACTGCTGGTCACATCGTTCACACCGCGACTCATTACGCACAGATGATCTGCTTCTATCAAAACTGCCACATTCTCGGTCTGAAGCGCCTGCTTAAGTTCATTGGCTATCTGCATTGTCATACGTTCCTGCACTTGTGGGCGACGGGCATAGTACTGTACAATACGGTTCAGTTTAGATAAACCAATAACGTGCTCATTAGGCACATAAGCCACGTGTGCTTTGCCAATGATCGGCACAAAATGGTGTTCACAGGAAGAGTATATGGTAATATCACGCTCAACGAGCATGTGGTTATACTTATACTTATTCTCGAAGCGCCTTAACACTGGTTTATTATCCGGATGTAAGCCATGGAAAATTTCCTTTACATACATCTTTGCCACTCGATGCGGTGTACCTTGCAGGCTGTCGTCTGTCAGGTCGAGCCCGAGGGTATGCATAATTTGAGCAAAATGCTCTTCTATAATGGCAATCTTTTCATCATCGGATAAGTCAAAAGCATCTGGGCGCAACGGCGTGTCCAGTGAGCTTAGGATATGATCATCCATTTCTTCGTCGTGCACCCTGTCTTGGTTATCCATTATATTCAACAAAGTTTCGTTCTGTTTCATAAAGAGTTACCCCTAATTCGTAGTCCGTACTAATTTTTTCACGCAGTTTATGCCAGATCGCAACGGCAATGTTCTCAGCTGTTGGGTTTACATCCCTGAACTCCTCAGTATCCAGGTTCAGGTTTTTATGGTCATACCTTTCTATGATCTCCCGCTGCACCAGGTCGCTGAGTTTTTTCATGTCATACACGTAGCCGGTATCAGGGTCTATAGCCCCGGTAAGCTTTACAATCAGCTCATAGTTATGACCATGATAGTTGGGGTTGTTGCACTTCCCGAACACAGCGGCATTTTGTTCATCGCTCCAGGCGTTGTTGTGTAGCCTGTGGGCAGCATTAAAATGCTCCTTACGGCAAATGGTAATTCTCATATCGGTGTCAACAACCATTAGCAGACAATGTTTTACCTATTGCAGAATATTAGCAGGACTAGTTTTGCTATAAGCTTACAAAGGTAAGCCAGTAAGTTCTAATCCCAAACCATATTTTAGCTAAAATAATCCCCTTGTTCTCACTGTTTCTCAAGCCGATTAGCTATTTTCGTAGCTATAACCCAACATAAATAATACAAAAAGCACCCCTGGAGAATGAAAATGAGAACAACTTTACTCGTACTGTTGGTCATGGTAACTGGTCTTTGCAAAGCACAGCAAGTTAAAGTAGAAGAAAGTGAGCAAGCCATAAACGGAATGCTTCGGCGTGGGCAACAGCTTACAGTGCAACTTGATCCAAAAACTGTAGAGAAGTCCTGGAAAGATTACCTGGGCGAGAAAGCGGGCAAGGTAAAATCCAGTAGAGGTATTTTTACTATAGAAGGTGCCACGATCGATACCATTACTACGGCACCTTTACGAGTTCTCTCAACTGTAGGTAGCTCCGCCACAGGCAGCAACATTTGGTGGAGCCTGGATATGGGAACAGCTTATGTTGACAAAATTGCTACTCCGAAGGAATACGCAGCCGCAGAGGACTTTTTAAGAGGGTTTGCCCGTAAGCTTTACCGCGAAGACGTTTTGAGGCAGATAAATAATGCAGAAGATGTGCTGAGGTCTACTAAAGCGGAACAGGAGCGCGTAGTGAAGCAGGCAAATGATATCCAGTCTACTATCGAGAAAAACAAAAAGCGGAAGCAGGAGTTGGAAGCCGAACTGGTGCGGAATGCAGATGAATTGAAGCAACTGGAACAGGAGGTGATCAATAACAGAAAACAGCAGGAGGTAAGCCGGCAGCGGGTATTAGATATGGAGAAGGCGGTAGAGGTTGTTCGGGCCAAATTGCTGGAAATTAAGTAGCACATGAGATCAACTCATGAGGTGAATAAATCAAAAGGGCAGGCTATTGTAGCCTGCCCTTTTGATTTATCTTTTAAAGTCGTTTTTGGCTATAGCGGTAACAGCTAGAGCTTCATCCAGCGTTGGATCTCCTGGTCGGCAAACTTTTCATCGCGCCAAGCCACAAACCGGGTTTCAATGGTTGGGTTCTTATGCATGAACCACTGGCGAAGTATTTCTTTTGCAGCTGGATAGTCTTTTGACAGGTTTGCTAAAGTAGTTGCTTCAATCGTTCTTTCACTGGGCCGTGCAGGCACGGCAACAATAATAGGTTTTAGGTCACCGTCTTGCTCCAGTTGAAGCACTCCTACGGGTATTACCTCCAGCACAGAACCTGTTTCAGCTCTTTCAGACAAAACGATGATATTGAGTCCTCTGCCATTTTTGCCAACCTCAGTAGATGGTATAAACCCATAGTTACCCGGAAATGGTAAGAATTCTATAATGCGGTCTTGGCCTGCGTCTTTATCTTTTACAAACTCCCGCTTATCGGCATCATAGCGTAGCTGCAGGTTATTTCCTGCGGGTACTTCTATCACTGCCTGTAGCTGCCTGGCACCAGTAAATGTTGGCAGGTTAGCATAATCCGTTTTACAACCAGCAAGTGCCGTTGCAGCAATCAATAGCAAAGTATAGAGCAGTTGTTTCATGTGGTTGTTACTTTATACATCTGCAAATATAAGCAGATAGAGGTATGGCTCAAGTGTAACAATATGTAAAGAGGTACTGGCGACAAACGAAAAAAGAGGAGTTGTCGAAACAACTCCTCTTTACTAAAACTACGGAAAACGTATTTATGAAAACAGGTATTCTTAGCGTCTTTCTTTGATACGAGCAGCTTTACCCTGTAAACCTCTCAGGTAGTACAGTCTAGCTCTTCTTACTTTACCTCTTCTTACCAGTTCAATCTTTTCGATAGCTGGAGAAAGAAGTGGGAAAATACGCTCTAATCCAATTTGGTTAGATACTTTTCTTACAGTGAAAGTTTCACCATTTGTGTTCACGTTCTTACGCTGAATCACAACGCCCTGGAACTGCTGGATACGCTCTTTGTTACCCTCACGAATTCTTACGTGGATATTGATAGTATCACCCGCCTGGAAAGCTGGGAATGAGGCGCGCTTGTCAGTAGATTCCTGCTCAATAAATTTAATTAGTTCGCTCATGATGGCTATGTTCTTAAAGTATCTTCTTCAAATTTCGGACTGCAAAGATATGTAAATATTTATTACATAAGAATTTTTGCAGAAAAAAAATATAGTTTTTTCTGTTCTGTCTCTTTCATTAGAGCTCAGACAGTTAGTTGTTTAATTAAAATGATTCCTGGCGGCCTTACTCGTCAAGTAGATCGGGTCTGCGCTGCCGTGTACGTTCTACCGCTTTTTCGAACCTCCAGGCTTCAACTTTTGGCAAATCACCGGAAAGCAGAATATCAGGAACCTTCATGCCTTTATATTCAGCCGGGCGTGTGTAGACAGGTGGTGCTAAAAGCCCATCCTGGAAAGAGTCTGTCAGTGCAGATGACTCGTCGTTCAGCACACCCGGTATAATGCGTATGATCGCATCTGCCAGTACTGCTGCACCCAACTCACCCCCTGAGAGTACATAGTCGCCAATGCTTATCTCATGTGTTACAAAACGTTGCCGTACACGCTCATCCACGCCCTTGTAATGGCCGCAAAGTATAATAACGTTGCGGAGTAGCGAAAACTGGTTTGCGATTGTCTGGTTTAGCGTTTGCCCGTCCGGTGTCATGTAAATGATGGCATCGTAGGAGCGTTCAGCCTGTAGTTCGGAAATACACTTGTCTATCGGCTCAATCATCATCACCATGCCGGCACCACCTCCAAAAGCATAGTCATCTATCTGCCCGTGCTTGTTAACAGCATATTTGCGCAAGTCGTGGATATGAACTTCCACAAGGCCTTTTTGCTGGGCACGTTTAAGTATAGAATGGCTAAAGGGGCTTTCCAGCAAGTCGGGTTGACAGCTGATAATATCGAAACGCATTACTTTTCCTCCTCGGTATCCTCGTCTGAGTCGTCGGCTTCTTCGGGGCTGGCAGGTTCAGTGTATACTTCCAGGAGTCCTTCTGGCAGGGTGATGTGAAGTTCTTTCGCATCATGGTCTGCACGCAGTATGATCTCATCCATTACCGGAATCAACATTTCCTGGTTCATGTACTCCATGGCCATCAGCTGTTGCTGGGGCAGGTCGTAAAACTCTTTAACAGTACCTAGTTTGCCATGGTTCTCATCCACTACCTGGTACCCGATCACTTCATGGAAGTAAAACTGGTCTTCGTCCAGTTCTGGGAGCTCATCAAGAGGCAGGTATAAAGTTGTACCGCGCAATGCCTCTGCCTGTTCCATCGTTTTGATGTCCTCAAAAGAAATGATGAAGCGGCTGTTCTTTACAGGGTCCATGGACGCTATAAAAAAAGGAATCAGTCTTCCTTTTTGTTCAAGGAAAACTGATTCCAGATCTTCATAATCTTCGGGGTAATCTACGTCAAAGAACGCGACTACTTGCCCCTTGGTGCCATGGGTTTTGACAATGTGTCCTAGCAGAAAGCAGGCATCAATATTCATGGCAAACTTAAATTATGCCTGCTCTTCAGTAGACTCGCCACCTTCAGCTGCTGCCTCAGGAGCTTCTTCTGTAGTCTCTTCAGCCGGAGCGCTAGCAGCAACCTTATCAGCCTCACGCTGACGGATAGCCTCTGCACGAGCTTCTTTAACTTTAGTCTCTGCCTCAAGAGCAGCTTTTCTCTTCGCTTCTTTATCAGAAACTAAGCCCTGGCGCTTGCCTTCGATCTTAGATTCTTTCTCTTTCTTCCACTCTTCTAAACGAGCGTCAGCAGTTTCCTGAGAGATAGCGCCTTTAATAACACCAATTTGTAAGTGTCTTCTGTAAAGAACACCAGTGTAAGAAAGCATTGCCTTTACTGTGTCAGTTGGCTGTGCACCGTTCATCATCCACTGAAACGCTTTGTCCTGATCGAAATTGATGGACGCAGGGTTAGTGTTTGGATTGTATGTGCCCAGTTTCTCAATGAATTTACCATCACGTGGTGATCTTGAGTCTGCTACTATGATATCATAGATAGCTGCTTTCTTGCGACCTCTGCGGGCCAATCTGATTTTTACTGCCATTTTGTTATAAATTGTTAAGTCGGCGAAACCCGTTCGCCAGTTTTAGAACCGCAAAGGTATTAAAATATTCTTGAATAATCTATTCCTTGCCCCGAAATATACTTGCCTGATCATCAGAGGAAAATAAATGGCGCAAACAATGTTTTATAAGGCCTGAGAGGAACAATCCTGCTCACGAGTCATCAACAAAAAAGCCTTCCGGTCCGGAAGGCTTTTTTGTTGATGACTATGCTGCCACCTTAATTTTCTGTTTTACAGGTTTCGGTTCTTTTAACTTAATGATATGAAGCTTATCCAGTGTCCAGATCATCGGCCATGTTGGGTCTACCTCCCACCATTTTACACCGAAGTTAACCCGGTTAGGTAATTTGTGGTGATTGTTCTGGAAGAGTTCTCCCCCCGTCAGGAAATCGAAGAAAAGCGAGTTTCTTGATTTATCATTATTATCAAAGTTCTGGTAGCCATACTTGTGGCCGCTCCAGTTTACAATAGCTCCGTGTACCGGACCCATCAGGAAATGGATCGGAAGCAAAAGGAACATCCACCACTGAGTGGCAAACGCAATATAAAACAGGACATAAAACACTCCCCAGCCAATTCTGGAGTAGTAAGAATCGCCAATCTTCTCTATTGCTTTCCAAACCGGGTAGTCGCCATCAAAGCGACGTTCCGGCTCCACACGGTGATTCAAAACATTGTTATAAATTTCTTTAGTCTTCCACATCATCGTAAACGCATTGTTAGAGAAATGCGGTGAATGCGGGTCACGCTCCGTGTCAGAAAACGCGTGGTGCATGCGGTGTAAGATGGCGTAAGCACGCGGCGATAAAAATGAAGACCCCTGCGCTATATAAGTTAACAGGTAAAATGCCTTTTCCCAAAAAGGGTTCATGGTGAACATCTTGTGGGCTGCATAGCGGTGCAGGTAAAAGGTCTGTACAAAAAGCGACAGGTACCAGTGCACCACAAAAAAGATAAGAATAGCCATTAATTTAGAATATTGATGATACTGTTTTAGTTACGATAGTGCAGTGTACAGGCCATAATCATGCCACGTACGGTACAAAGCTACAACACGAATTTTAAGTAAAATAGAGAAGCCGGTGTAAAAGTTCAGGAAATGATAAAAATCATTTTTTGCAGGGGATAAATACCCGCTTCTGTACATGTGTTTTCTTAGCTCCTGAACGGTGCCCAGGCAGCGGATTCCGGAAGGGGAGCACTTACAGTTACAGGTGTTTTCAGGGTTGGATGCTCAAATACAAGTTGCCGGGCATGCAGGGCTATACTTTTGTCTGGTAAAGGCTGAGGGGCACCATATTTAAGATCTCCTAGTATCGTACACTTCATAGATGCCAACTGTACCCGGATCTGGTGAGGGCGGCCTGTAATGGGATTTACTCCTAAAAGGTGTTTGCCTCCCGCCACATTGATTAGTTTGTAATGCAGCTCTGAACGCAAACCTGCAGGGTTTTCTTTGCTATAAGCTTTTGTTACGTTGCGGGAGCTATCCTTTACCAGCCAGTGTACCAGCGTGCCTTGTTCTGTTTTAGGCCTGTTCGATACGATTGCCCAGTAAGTCTTCTGTGTTTTCTTGCTCCTGAAGAGTTCGTTTAGCCGGGTAAGTGCTTTTGAGGTTTTTGCCAGCAGAACCACACCACTCACAGGCCTGTCCAGGCGATGGACAACGCCCATGAACACATTGCCGGGCTTGTTGTATTTCTCCCTGATGTACTCTTTGGCCAGGTCAGCTAAGGTTATGTCTCCTGTTTCATCGCCGTGCACCAATAAACCGGCGGGTTTATTAACCACCAGCACATGGTTGTCTTCAAAAAGTACCTCTAAAGCCATAGCCTTTTAATTGGAGGGGTAGGGGTTGAGGAGCAGAACAGGTTTTTTTGCTGCTCCTTGGTCCCAGGTTAATCAATAAGCTTCTTTCTCGTTCGGGAAATCATGACTCTTCACGTCTTTCACATAATGCTGCACGGCATCCGTCATAATGGAATGCAGGTCGGCGTAGCGACGTAGAAAGCGGGGCTTGAACTCTTTGTTGATCCCCAGCATATCATGTACAACTAATACCTGCCCGTCAACGTCAGGGCCTGCCCCAATACCGATAATGGGTATTTCTAAAGATTCGGCAACGCGTTTCGCCAAAGCAGAAGGTATTTTTTCCAGCACAATGGCAAAACATCCAAGCTCCTGTAGCAGCTGTGCATCTTCCAATAATTTTTGTGCCTCAGCTTCTTCTTTTGCACGTACTGTGTAAGTGCCAAATTTATATATGGATTGTGGTGTAAGACCCAGGTGGCCCATCACCGGTACGCCTGCACTAAGTATGCGGGTAATGGATTCTTTTATTTCGGCACCGCCCTCCAGTTTTACACCATGCCCTCCAGACTCTTTCATGATTCGAATAGCAGAGCGCAACGCTTCGGAAGAGTTGCCCTGGTACGAGCCAAAAGGCATGTCAACTACAACGAAAGCTCTGTTTACACCTCTTACAACAGAAGAAGCGTGGTATATCATTTGGTCCAGGGTAATGGGTAAGGTCGTTTCATGACCAGCCATAACATTGGAGGCAGAATCACCGACTAAAATAACATCCACCCCGGCAGCATCCAGAATCGTGGCCATTGAAAAGTCGTAGGCCGTGAGCATAGATATCTTCTCGCCCCGCTCTTTCATATTCTGCAGCTGGTGCGTGGTTACCTTTTTTACGTCGCTTTTATGAACTGACATAGTAGAAGCAATGGTTAAAATGTAAAGCTATAAAATCTTTAAACAAAAACAGCCACATTTAGGTGTGGCTGCTTCTTTAGTAGTTGTTTCTGGCTGAGCGGTTTTTGGTAAGCCGCAGGTCCTGTAGCAACGAGGACTTAGCATTTATTGTAATGTTGTAGCCCTGTGCAAATCCGTAAGGGATCCAGCCGATGCTCATCTCCCAGCAATGCAGGTCGCGGTAAATCTGCAGCCTTGCGTTTGCTATGTTATTGTTTGCAAAGTCGTAGGAGGCGAAGTATGTAATCTTCCAGTTTTCTGTCAGATTCAGGGAGCCATCCAGGCCAAGGGTTTGAGTTAGGGTGTTATCGGCATTCGCACCAAACCTTTTATAATAGCCAATGGTGTAGTCAAGGCTAAGGGTCCACGGAATTTTGAAGTCCACATAATCAGGCATCAACGGGTCCATGTCTGGTTGCAGCGATGGCAGGTTAGACGGTGTTCTGGTTGGTGTCCTTCGGGCTTCCGGGTTAAAGCTGGCACTCACCGAGAAGTTGGCGTTTGTTAAGTTAGCCAGCTTTAGTTTTTTAAAATCAAAAACATATTCATCTACTTGCCTGCCCAGAGAATCACGCTTATAAGGCTCAAAAGTAGAAGTAAAGTTGACATTGAATATCTTGAACAGATTCGTGTTCATCGACATGTTGATCGGTGACAATTTGAGTGAATCAGCTGCAAAGTTATAAGCTGAGGTAAGGCTAAGGTTATCGATAAGTCTTATCTTCTCAAATTTTTGATCTGTAGAATCGTTCTTTGACCTCACCTTCATCTCCAGGTTATTTTGGATGTTGAAGGAAAGTTGGTTCTGGAGTCCAATTCCAGGTGCGTTGTTTAACCTGGGCAGCAGCCTGTATGGGTCCTGACCAGGGCCAGGGAAGGACGTTGTCTGTACGCGTTGGTAAAAGCCGAAGCTTTCACGGCCAAAATCAGGGCGGTAGCTATACCCCAGGCTGGGGCGAATAAGATGACGGATTGCCTGAATACGCTTGCCTTCTTTAAAGTAAACTGTTCCGTAGATGGTTGTGCTGAGTGAGGCGCCGGCACTATACTCATATACTCTGCCAAAATTTGTAGTGTCTACTGCTATTTTCTGTGAATCCGGGTCAAACCGGAAAGAGTACTTTTCATCCGACCAGGTTTCCCGGTAGTTAACAGAAGGGGAGAAGTTAAAATATCGAAGTAGTTTATAGCTACCCAGGTTTAACTGCAGATTATGGTTGGCAGTGCGTTGCCCGTTCTCCCATAGTCTGTTAAAGTCACTCAGGCTGATAGTGTCTGCATCTCCTCTCTGCCCAATAACAGGTACCCCCTGGAAGCTTTCCCCGGCAGGTCTGGTTACATTAGAAATCCTGCTTTGTGCTGTTACATTGTATCCCAAGGTAAACTGTTCGTACCAGCGGCCTGTCGGAAGATCGTTGGTCAGTATCTCGAAAAAGCTGATCGGGGTCATCGAGAAGTTCAGGTCTGGCAGTACAAAATTATAAACGCCGCCTATACTCTGGCTTTGTGATAATTTGGCCGTGTAGCTGAATGGGGTGTTCTCGATATTTTTCTGGTAAGATATATTCGAGTTGAACGTTGGCGACAGATACTGAGAAGGACTGTTATAGTTAAGGCGCTGATGCCCGTTGCTACCCGCATTTACACTGGCAGAAAAACGTCCCTGCCCTGGCTTAGGGGTAGGCGTATGCGACCAGTTTATCCAGATAGTGCGCTGAGTTGGTGGTAGTGCAGAAATAAAATTATCCGATGTGCTTCGTGATCTTTCCACATCTGCCTCATCATTTTTGAAATACTGATACTGCAACCCAAGATTACCACTGTAGGCATAGCGCTTGCGGTAAGTATTATCCATTCTGATATTATATCCTCCCAAAGAATATACATCACCAGTCAGGCGGGTGCCGATATAATCGTTCCAGGCAAAGTAGTAACCGCCGTTGCTCAGGTAAAAACCCTGGGCGCGAGATTCTCCAAAGCTAGGCACAATAACACCTGATGCCCTGTTATTCTGGCGCGGTGTCGGGAAAAGGCCGAACAGAAACCCGATAGGAGTAGGTATATCGCCAATCACTAAGTTAAAAGGCCCCGTCATCACTTTGTCGTTCGGGATACCTTTCATTTTGCTGGCTCCAATATAAAAGTGAGGGTGCTCCAGGTTACAGGTAGTGTATTGTGCGTGCAAACCGAAGAACTCGTTATCCTGATTCTTTTTTACGACCTCGGCATGTATATAACCCTCTCCCTGTTGCGTTACAACCTCGGAGATACGTCCTTTTTTGGTCTTATAATTATAAGCAATGCGTTTAGCAGCATAAGTTTCGCTACCTTGTGTGAAAAGGGGAGTTCCTGTTTCTTTGCCTGTAGAGTCGGGGAGCGTGGTAGCGGTTAAGGTATTGGTTTCGTAGTTGATCTGGATATAGGCAGCCTCCAGGGACATGGTGCCATAGTTGATCTTGGCGTCACCGTAGAGGTTTACTACTTTGTTGCCTACTTCAAAAAGTATAGAGTCTCTGGCAGAGTATTTGATTGTGGTCTCGATGTCTCCTTGCGGTGCAGCAAGCTGAACAGAGTCCTGCTTAACGGTAGTGGCTGTGTCCTGGGACAGAGGGACAGCCTTTAGCACGCGTTGCCCTACTACTGCCAGGGGAGAAAGTATAGCGAACTGCAACAGCAGTAAAAATGTCAAAATGTAGCGCAACTTCTTCAGACTTCCCTAAAGTTTTATTTATTTTGTACAAAGTTATTGTTTTAGCTTTTAACTAACGAACGTTGTGAGAAATATTGTTACTGTTTCATTCCTGGCTATCGTTTTCTTGCTTTGCTCATCCAACAAGTTAGAATTCAGAAAAGATTATAAAGTTCGCACTGTCGTTATTGATGCCGGCCACGGTGGTAAAGACGTTGGTTGTAACGGAAAGTTCTCGCAGGAGGCAGATGTGGCATTAAAACTGGCTTTACAGGTAGGAGGCATGATCGAGAAGAGCCTGCCTGATGTAAAGGTGATCTATACCCGTAAAGACGATAACTTTGTGGAGCTGGTA
This sequence comes from Pontibacter sp. MBLB2868, assembly GCF_051904785.1. Lineage (NCBI taxonomy): Bacteria > Pseudomonadati > Bacteroidota > Cytophagia > Cytophagales > Hymenobacteraceae > Pontibacter > Pontibacter sp. MBLB2868. The sequence goes on from NZ_CP196710.1 coordinate 4,781,501, forward strand.
GACCGCGCCGGTATAGCCAATAAGAACAACGCTGACCTGTTTATTTCCATCCACCTGAACTCAGGCCCATCCGCAGCGTACGGTACAGAAACCTATACGATGGGTTTGCATACTTCAGAGGGTAATTTAAGAGTGGCCAAACGGGAGAACTCAGTTATTCTTCACGAAGACAATTATAAGGAGAACTATGATGGCTTTGATCCGAATTCTCCACAGAGCCATATACTGTTTGCTTTACATCAAAGCGCCTACCTGGATAACAGCCTGCGCTTCGCTGATAAGATAGAGAAAGAGTTTCGCCATAAGGTGGGTCGCCACAGCCGCGGCGTAAAACAAGCTGGTTTCTTGGTGCTCTGGAAGTCTTACATGCCAAGTGTGCTCATTGAGTGCGGTTTCCTCACAAACCCTACCGAAGAAAAATTCCTTAACGATAAGTCCGGCCAATCGTATATGGCATCAGGAATATATCGTGCCTTCAAAGAGTACAAGCAAGAACTGGAGGCAATGAACTAAATGCATTAAGAAACACCCCTACGTGAATATATCCAAAGAAGTAAAAGTTGCGCTGCTCGGAGTAGTGGCAATAGTTATCCTGTATTTCGGGTTTATGTTCCTGAAGGGATCGGACCTTTTCTCTGATTCCAAAACATATTTTGTAGTTTATGATGATGTGGATGGTCTAACTCCATCAAACCCTGTTATACTGAATGGTGTGCAGGTCGGATCGGTGCAGAAGATGCGGCTGATGACAGAAAAGAACAACAAGATATTGGTTCAGATTGAAGTACAGGAAGATCTAAATGTAGGCGATTCTACCATAGCGGCACTGGGTAACTCCGACTTATTGGGCAGTAAGGCGATCACACTTTACCTGGGTAACAGTACAAAATTATTTGAGGGAGGAGAAACGCTGATACCCTTCAAGGAAAGCAGTATCGCCCAGTTGATCTCTACTAAAACAGTACCTGTGATCGATAAAGTAGATACAACTCTTGCCCGTGTAAACAGGCTGCTTGATAGTGAGGCCAAACAAAACCTGCAATCCATACTTGCTAATACAAAGGCAACAACTGATGCGCTGAATCAGATATTGCAGGCAAATCAAAAGAACATCAATTCGATCACGTCTAATATGAGTGCCCTGACAGCATCTTTGCGTCAAACGGAAAGGCAGATTAACCAGCTTGCCCGAAACATGACGGAAATCACGGACACGCTGAAACAGGCGAAGTTTAACCAGCTAGTTGCCAATGCCAATGATGCAATGCAGGAGCTGGAAGCTGCTGCTACCAAACTTAACTCAAGTGAGGGTTCTATCGGCAAGCTTATGAACGATGAGCAGCTTTACGAAAATCTGAACCGCTCAACTCAGGCGCTCGACCTGCTGCTACGCGATATACAGGCATACCCGAAACGCTATGTGAGTTTTTCTGTGTTTGGCCGCAAAGACAAGTATAAAGTAGATGAAACAGGACGTGTAATAACCTTGGATGAGGTGAAAGAGATGCAACAGAAGCATCCGGAAGAGTTTCGAACTGTTCCGGACACAGTTTATGTGCCTGTGCCAGATACTATTAAAGCTCTTAATTCGGCGACCAAGTCTAATGGAGTAAAATCTAAAAAGCCATAAAGTAAATATTGTATATTTGTAAAATCCGCTTTTATAAGCGGATTTTGCATTATATGTCTACCCATATTCATTAAAATACCCTGCATGGATATCGAATTCAATAAGAACGAAGACGCACTGAAACAGCTGATATACCAGCTAAATAATAAGCTACAGAAAGTACACCTTGGTGGTGGCGAGAAGCGGATCCAAAAGGAGCATGACAAAGGAAAGTTAACTGCCCGGGAGCGTGTAGATTACCTGGTGGACGAGGGCTCCGAATTTCTGGAAATTGCTGCTTTTGCCGGAGACGGGATGTACCAGGAAGTAGGTGGCTGCCCTAGTGGAGGTGTAGTGACAGGTATCGGTTATATAAAAGGACGCCAGTGTATAATCGTGGCCAATGATGCTACCGTAAAGGCCGGTGCCTGGTTTCCGATAACTGCTAAAAAGAACCTGCGTGCACAGGAAATAGCTATCGAGAACAAGTTGCCAATCGTGTACCTGGTTGATAGCGCCGGCGTATTCCTGCCGATGCAGGATGAGATTTTCCCTGATAAGGAGCACTTCGGACGCATGTTCCGGAACAATGCGGTAATGAGCTCTATGGGTATCGTGCAGATTGCGGCGATCATGGGCAGCTGCGTGGCTGGCGGCGCCTACCTGCCAATCATGAGCGACGAAGCATTGATCGTTGAAGGCACAGGGTCTGTTTTCCTGGCCGGATCGTATTTAGTAAAGTCTGCTGTTGGTGAAACAATAGATAATGAAACCCTTGGTGGCGCTACCACACATAGCGAGATCTCAGGTGTAACCGATTATAAGTGCAAAGACGATAAGGAGTGCCTGGACCACATCCGCAACATCTTTGACAAAATGGGTGATTATAATAAAGCAGGGTTCAGCCGTGTAGAGCCTGCAGCGCCTAAACTGGATGAAAAAGAAATCTATGGGTTAATGCCTGCTGACAGGGTAAAACCATACGACATGATGGACATCATTCTGCGCATGGTGGATAACTCTGAATTTGAGCCCTATAAAGAACATTATGGCCAAACGCTGATTTGCGGCCTTGCCAGAATAGATGGTTGGGCCGTGGGTATAGTAGCCAACCAGCGCAAGATCGTGAAGAGCAAAAAAGGCGAGATGCAAATGGGTGGCGTAATTTACTCTGACTCTGCTGACAAAGCAGCCCGCTTTATCATGAACTGCAATCAAAAGAAGATACCGTTGGTGTTTCTGCAGGATGTTTCCGGATTTATGGTTGGCAGCAAAGCAGAGCACGGAGGTATTATTAAGGATGGTGCCAAAATGGTAAATGCCATGGCCAACTCTGTTGTGCCTAAGTTTACCATACTGCTCGGAAACAGTTATGGTGCCGGTAACTATGCCATGTGCGGTAAAGCTTATGACCCACGACTTATCTTTGCCTGGCCAACAGCGCAATTAGCAGTAATGAGTGGAGCTTCAGCAGCTAAAACGCTGCTTCAGATACAAGTATCGTCTCTTAAGGCTAAAGGAGAAGTGATTACTCCGGAGGCAGAGCAGGAATTGCTGGAACGTATCACAGCAAAGTATAACGAAGAGTTATCTCCATACTATGCTGCTGCCCGTTTGTGGGTGGATGGCATTATTGACCCTCTGGAAACACGGAAAGTTATCTCTATGGGGATTGAGGCTGCTAACCATGCCCCAATCGAGAAAGCCTATAATGTAGGTGTTATCCAAACGTGATTTGATGGATTGAAAATTATGAACCAGAAATTAGAAACTGTTTTGGGCTTTAAGCTTGTTAAGTTTTAATCACTACATTTCTGATTTTTAGTTTTGCATTTCTAATTGATACTATACGTGACAAAGAACGAAATAAAGGCGCTCATCTCTCTTTTAGATGATAACGATCATGAGGTGGCGTCGCATGTGGAGAAGCAGATAGTGGGTTTGGGAACGGGTGTCATTCCTTACCTTGAAGAGGAGTGGGAAGAAACGCTTAACCCGGACCTTCAGAAAAAGATTGAAGACCTGATCCACGACCTGCAGTTTGAAGGCTTGTCGGCTAGAATCAGGGAGTGGAAAGAAAATGGTGCACAGGACCTCCTGGAGGGAATGTACCTGGTTAATTCTTACCTGTATCCGGATATAGAGTTTGCTGATATTTCAAAAACAATAGATCAGCTTTACTTTGATGCCTGGACGCACATGAAAGAGGAGATGCACCCGTATGATCAGGTAAAAGCATTGAATAACGTGCTGTTCCGAGAAAAGCGTTTTTCAGCTAATACAAAAAATTTCCATTCGCCGGCAAATTCTATGTTGCACCTGGTGCTGGAAACAAAACGCGGCAATCCGCTTACCCTGTGTGTCATTTACATGACGCTGGCACAACGCCTCGGGATGCCCGTTTTTGGTGTTAACCTGCCAAACCTTTTTATATTAACTTACAAACAGGAGGGCATTCAATTCTATATAAATGTGTACAACAAAGGGTTGATCCTGTCTAAAGCTGATATTGATAATTACATCCTGCAGCTTAACCTGAACCCAATTGATATCTTTTACGAGCCTTGCTCTAACCTGGAAATTGTGAAGCGCGCGCTCCGCAACCTGGCTTTCTCTTTTGAGAAGATGAATGATCCGGAGAAAGCAACAGAAGTGACAAAGCTGTTAGCCATCATTACGGACGAAGACCCTGTTGTTTAGGGCACAGCCCACTAACAGGCATCTATAAACAATGAAGCCGCCCTGCTAGCAGGGCGGCTTCATTGTTTATAGATATATATTCTGGATTAATATTTCTTGATCAAACAACCCGTGGCACGTTTATCTTGTGCGGTTACGGCCTTGTTTGCCAACACTTCATCTATCACATTACGAAGGTAATAGTTCTTCACGCCGGTCTCTACCTGGGGGTTATCGTCAATGGCACCTTTATACTTTAAAATAAAGCTGTCGCCGGTATTGTGTAGCACAAAAACCTCCGGGGTTTTAGTGGCGCCAAACTGGGTGCTAATCTTTTGCCCACTATCGGCCAGGTAAGGGAAGCTGTAGTTCTTTTGAGTTAGCTCCTGTAAAGTTTCTGCACCATCGCTTACGCCAGGGTTAATAAATACAAACTGTACGCCTTTACTGGCATAAGTACTGGCAAGTGTTACCAAACGGTTCTCGTACAGTTTAGCATATGGGCACTGATTGTTAGTAAAAACCAGCACTACGGTTTTAGCGTTGGCAAAGTCGTTTAGCGAAACCGTTTGGTTATTAGCTCCTTTCAGCGAGAAGTTGCCCACTTTATCACCTAACTGGTAGCCACTACCCGTTTGTGCAAAAACTCCTACTGTAAGCAGACAGGCTGCGGCAAAAATTGCTAAATATTTCATATCGGTTCAGTTTGCTCGTTTAAGTTGTTTTGTTGTCGTAGCAATAAGTCAGTACGTGATTCTGAATTTCTTCGTGATGAATCTCATACAATTTATCAAAAAATCCGATCTTTATCTGCCCTTGCATCATTTGGTTTTCAGAAGGGGGGATAATGATCAGGTTATCCTTAAAAATAAGCTTCTTACGGCTATACAACTTATACAACGTTTCTTTGGCGCTCCAGTAAAGGCAGGTTCTGTTCTCGTTGCTTGCTGTATACGTTTTTTCAGCCTCACTCAGGAACTTGTCTGCAACCCGCAGCGCCTTTTGCGATACAAGTTCAATATCTATGCCAACCTCATATTTATCTGAAAGAATAACAGCTGCCAGCTGTGGCGAATGAGAAATAGAAATATGAAAGGGCGCATTGCTAAAGTATGGCCTGCCATGCTCATTCCGTTCCAGGATAGGCGGAGAGTTGGTAGAGTTGGTAAAATATTGAAGTAAACTGTAAGCCAGTACCCGGCTTGCCAGCCACTCCCGCTCCCGCCTCGGATGCACATGGGCCATACTTGCAGCCTCCATGTGGGCAGGTAAAAGCTTTTTAAGTGTTTCTGTAGTCTCTTCAGTTTGCCAGATACCGATAATAGTATGAGCGTTTAACAGTGATGTTTGTAAAAGCGGCATAGGCAATAAAGAAAGCTTGTACAGGTTTAATAAGTATGAACACTTCTGATTCGCCTTAATTGTTGTAAATTTAGCTAAAAATTAAGTTACAAAAGCATCGTGGCACCATGGCCGGCAAAGTACAAGTACAAAAAGTAGCAACCCTTACCGGTCACCGGGACTGTGTGTATACCCTGGAAAGGTCAGGAAAAGAAAACATCTTTTTCTCTGCAGCCGGAGATGGCATGGTGGCCGCCTGGGACCTGGAGCAGCCTGAGAACGGCGAACTGATAGCCCAGGTGAGTAATTCAGTTTATGCGCTGCGCTATATACCGGAGCGTAACCTGCTTCTTATCGGCCATAACCAGGAGGGGGTGCAGGTGATAGACCTGAACAATAACAAAATACTTACCTCTGTTGCACTCCCTAAAACTGCCATATTTGATATCGTGTATGTAGCCGGACAACAAAAGGCTTATGTTGCCATGGGCGGTGGGGCTATCAGTGTTTTGGGTGGAGAGAATTTAGAGCTGCAAACCATTATTCGCAAATCTGACCAAAGTGCACGCTGCCTGGCTTACAACAAATTCAGTAATGAACTGGCTGCCGGTTACAGCGATCATATGATCCGTGTTTTTGATGCCGCTACAATGGCTGTAAAGTATGAATTAAAGTCGCATACTAATTCAGTGTTTTGTTTGGCCTACTCACCGGACGGGAAGCTACTGCTGAGCGGCGGCAGGGATGCGCACCTGCGTGTCTGGGATGTGGAGCAGGCGTATAAGGAACGTGGTTACCTGATCGCGCACATGTACACGATCAACCACATTACCTACAGCCCCAACGGGCAATATTTTGCGACCTGCAGCATGGATAAATCTATCAAGTTATGGGATGCCAATACTTTTAAATTGCTGAAAGTGATAGATAAAGTGCGTAATGCCAGCCATGGTACTTCGGTAAATAAATTATTTTGGTCAGCTCACAAGAATCAGTTAGTTTCGTGTAGTGATGACCGCACCATTTCGGTTTGGGACATAAATTTAGGTTGAGTTATGAAGATTACACCATTAGAAATCAGGCAAAAAACGTTTGAAAAGGCATTCAGAGGGTTAGACAAGGATGAGGTTAACGCTTTTTTGCTGACCCTTTCACAGCAGTGGGAAAAGCTGCTGGATGAGAATAAGGATCTGCGTATGAAACTTGATGCTTCGCACCGCGAAACACAGAAGCTGCGTGAGGTGGAGTCATCGCTTTACAAAACCCTGAAAACAGCCGAAGATACTGGGCACAGTATCCTGGAGCAAGCTAATAAGTCTGCAGAATTAAAGTCTCGGGAGGCTGAATTGCATGCAAACGAGTTGCTGAACCAGGCCCGTGGGCAGGCACGCCAGATGTTGGAAGAAGCAAAGAAGGAAGCCGATAAAGTAGTGGCAGAAATGCAGCAGGAAGTTAAAACCCTGGAGCAGGATTATCAGCTAATGGAAGGCTATCTGGACACAATGGTAAGGGATCTGAAGAACCTTGCTAATGAAGCGTTGGAGCGTGCTGAGAAAACCAAATCAAAACCAAAATCAGGAACACAGAGTATTCTTTCAAGAGCAGCTGGCGTAAAAGTTGAAAACGCTGAGCTATTAAAAAGCCTGAAAGAAATGGAAGCAACTAATAACCATACCTATAAATTAACGGAGTCTACAGCCGAAAACGCTCCTATAGCAATCCACAACGGTTACAGCAGTGGCCCGATTGGAGATCCGGCACCGGATGTGACACAGCCCAATGAAGTACCTACTCCAACTACGCCTGTGCCGAATGTGCCTTCTCCGGAAGTAGAGCCTGTAGAGCCTGATTATCCGGGGCGTGTACCTGCTCCTGAAATAGAGCAGCCGATACCGGACGTGCAACCTGTAACACCTGACAAGCCAGAGATACAGCCTCCGCTTACTGAACCGTCACGTAATAGTTATGCTACAAACGGCGCAACAGTAAAGCCAAGTTCAGGGTCTTTCTTCGACGAAATAGGGTAGCCGCAGCCATGGGACAAATTGCGCTGGAAGGCATGGAGTTCTTTGCCTTCCATGGCTATTATGACGAAGAGCAGAAAATAGGCAACAAGTATGGCATTGACCTGGTGATAGATACAGACCTTCGCCGAGCTGCTGAAAGTGATGACCTACACGAAACGGTAAACTATGAAGTGCTTTATAAACTGGTGCTGGAAGAGATGAAGATCCCTGCCAGGCTGTTGGAGCACCTCGGGCATCGCATTATCGATAAAGTGTATGACCGGTTTCCGTTTGTGCAGTCTGTAAAAGTGAATGTTTACAAATTTAATCCGCCGCTTGGAGGAATTTGTAAGTGGGCAAAGGTAAGTTTAGAAGAGGCGAGATAGATTTATAATTAAGAGGGAAGCTTGGGTTTACACTAACTTCAGCAAGTCGGCAGCAGCGGCAAAAGCAGACTTCTGGCCCTCTTTGACCTGCTCAGCTATACCTGGCAGCTGTTCTTTTATCTGTTGGTGACTATAAAAATGGTCTTCCAGGCCTTGCCTGATCGCCTCATACATCCACTGCAGATTCTGGTCACGGCGCTTCTTTTCAAAATAACCGTTCTTTTGGGTTAGCTGTAAATACTCTGCAATGGTTTGCCAGATGGTATCCAGTCCTGTGCCTTTCAGAGCCGAGCAGATACTAACTTTAGGCATCCAGCCAGAGGCGGCTAATGGGTAGAGGTGCAATGCATTCTGGTACTCGACCCTGGCACTTCTGGCCTTTTGTATATTCTGCTCATCGGCTTTGGTAATGGCAATGGCATCAGCCATCTCCATAATACCCCGTTTTATGCCCTGTAGTTCGTCGCCGGCACCGGCCAGCATCAGTAGCAGGAAAAAGTCTACCATGCCATGTACAGCAGTCTCCGACTGCCCCACACCTACAGTCTCCACCACAATGGCGTCAAAGCCAGCGGCCTCACAAAGTATGATGCTTTCGCGGGTGCTGCGGGTTACTCCACCCAATGATTTTCCTGCCGGTGAGGGCCTGATAAAAGCCTGTGGGTTAATAGAAAGCGACTCCATCCGGGTCTTGTCACCCAAAATGCTGCCTCCGGTCCGCTGGCTGGTAGGGTCAATAGCTAATACGGCCAACTTTTTGCCTTCCTCCTTTATCAGGTGGTTTCCGAATGCTTCAATAAATGTACTCTTACCCACACCGGGTACCCCTGTTATACCTATGCGGATAGAATTGCCAGCCTGTGGAAGCACTCCGTTTATAACCTGTTGCGCCAACTCCTGATCAGACTGCAGCTTACTCTCGACCAGCGTAATAGCACGACTCAGCATTACGCGGTCTCCTGCTAAAATGCCTTGTACATAGGTTTCGGTGCTGTAACGTTTCGCCAAGATGCTTCTGGATTTTAAATATTAAATAATGCCTTCTACAAATTTAGAATTTCTAAGCTTGATGCAATGCCTGATTCTTGAACTATAGATATGTATTTTTTTAATAAACGAATAAGTTTTCATCAACATAAAAATTAAGAAAAAATAGTCAGAACTTGTAGCCTCAAGCGGCGACTTTATAACTCCTTTAGGGTTAGTATTTTGGTTGAGATGCTTTCCTTTTTTTATCAGTAGTCATTTAATTTACATTATTCAATTTCCAAACACTTCTACCTTTTATGAAAAGATTCTTGATGCTAGCTGCTGTTGTTTTTGCAGCACAGACAGCTGCACTAGCGCAAATCGAATTCAACAGTTTCTCGGTTACAGGCCGGGGCGGTGTCATGAACACTTTTGTTCATGATTACCAGGCCATCGGGGTCAATCCTGCCAATATTGGTCGCAGCACTTCGATTGTAGCATTTACTATTGGCGAGGGTGGTGTTGGAGCCAGCTCGCAGGCACTCACCCGGAAAACCCTGAACAGTTTTATGGATGCAGCTCAGAACGAAGAGCTGACCATTGAAGCCAGACGTGATCTTGCCAAAGCTTTCACAAGCAATAACGTGCTTAATGCCGGTGCAGATGTGAATACCTTCGCTGTTTCAGTTAACCTGCCCAAGATCGGGGGCTTTGCCTTTAGTAACCGCCAGCGTGTGCTCAGCCACGTTGCCTTTAATAAGAACTTTGCCGAACTGGTTTTCCTGGGGCAGGACGCGCAGCTTTACCAGGATTTTGCACCTGGCCAGACAGTATATGTTTCTGAGTTATTTGATGGCACAGAACTGAAGGCTTCCTGGTTAAATGAGTGGAACATTTCGTATGGCCGGAAAATAATCGACCTTCCCGCATTAAACATTTATGGTGGCGCCGGCTATCGTTACATCCAGGGCATGGCTCTGTATGAGTTCAGTGCAAAATCGTCGGGAGAAGTAAAGGCGTACAGTGCTGCTTCACCTATTCTGGATATCGACTATGAGCGCTACCTGGTTAATCCACAATTCAGCTACAAAGATGCTGACGGACTTCTGAGCCCTGTTGGCCGTGGGCATGGCTTTGATGTAGGCTTATCTGCTGAGATCGTTAAAATTGTGAAAGTAGGTGTTTCGGTAACAGACATTGGCCAGATGAAGTGGACGGACAACCTGCTGGAGGCAAAAGATAATGGTTTTAAACTGCCGGAGTATGATGGTACCGAAGAATATGATTTCGATAATGCAGCAGACATGGTGAAAACCATCATAGATAGCGCACTTGTGTTTGCACCTGTAAATGAGATCACAACACAACTACCAACTCGTTTCAGAGCAGGTGTAGGTGTTAAGCTTGGGAACAAAGTTGAAGTAGGCCTTGATTACGTACACGCTTTAAATGATGCACCAGGTAATATTTCTGATGATTTTGTAGGCTTAGGCATAGATATAAGCCCTATACGTTTTGTGCGTTTGAGTACGGGCGTATCAACTGGTGCCGGTGATAAATTGAACCTGCCCATTGGCTTTGCCTTTGTAACTCCAGTGTATGAGTTTGGCGTGAGTACCCGCGATATAACTGCGCCTTTCTCTGCCAATAACCCGGGAGGTTCTTTTGCCATGGCTTTCCTGCGTTTTAAGATCGGAAAACCGCAGATACTTTAATTTGCCAGCACCGGGTATTTTTGAACAGTATCCTGTGCAGGTATAAAAGCAGAAGGTCCGGCCTATACTTAGGCCGGACCTTCTGCTTTTATACTTAAGATGCCTTATCTGGCAGACATATTTTGTTTGGAATCTATTTGTTGAAAATTAGGTAAACCAAGATCGCTTTTCTGCTTACCCAGATGGAAGCCATTGTCCACAAAGTCACAGGCAGTACCTTTTACATTTGGCTTGTTGATCACGCCAAGGTAGTAATTATCCTTTCGGGCCATGTAGATCCTGCCATCCGGGCCCAACTGTAAAGCGCCTATTTTCGGGCTGCCTGATATACCTGCCACCACAGCTGATTTTGCTATTGCATCCGGACTTCCGGCCCTCATGTCAAATTGAACTACCTGCCCTTTTCCGGATTTTTTATCATAAGTAGTGCCATATAACTTGCTGCCATCCGGTGAGAACACAACTCCGTAGGCTTCGGCATATCCTTTTAATAATATAGGGTCAGACACCTTACCAGTTGATCTGTCAAATTTCAGGATCTCAAAATTGCTGTCATCGTTCCAGAGGGCTGCTGCCAGTCTGGTGCCATCAGGGGAGGGTACTAAGTAACCAATTGCCTTTCGGTTTGGTCCGCCATGCACCGTGCCCACCATACTCATTACAGGTTTAGTGGCTACGCCTTCAGAGTTTACCAGAAAAGCCATGTAGCCATTGCTGTTCCAGCGGTGTGCCAGCACCCACCAATCACGGCCATTGCTGTGCTGAACCGCAGTGAGTTTCTCTGTGGCAGGGGCAATCATAAAATTGTTCTTGAAAACCAGGTCACCGTTGCCGCCATCCTTGCTCATATCCACAATGCTGTAACGCAACCCGTCTGACTGAGCCTGTATATCGGTGGTAAAGATATAGTAGATGTTGCTGCTGCCTGGCTTGGGGAGTATTAGGGCCGATTGTGTAGATGATTTGCCTCCCATCAGGCCATTGCCATTTGGCATTACCTTGTGGTTGCGGTTCCAGACGGTTATCCCATTGGTATAAAGAAGCAAATTGCCATCCTTATCAGAAAGCGAGGCGCTACCTTCTTCGGTAAAAAGCCTGCTGGAGGTGGCAATAGCCGAATCACCTGAAAAAATGATTCCTGCTCCCTTACCGAAATACCAATTATTTTTTTCGCCCTGCGCAAACACGGTCATGCTGGTGAAGGCAAGTATGGCTGCGGCTGCTAAGTGTTTAAATCCTTTCATAACTATCGAATAAACGTCTGTTGATAGCAGAAAGTACAAATGCAGTGCCAAGCTTTAACTTTTTACCTTACTTCTGATGTGTGGCCGCTTCCTGTTCTGTTAACTTGTACAGGGCAGGGTATTCTGAAAGTAATTTTAGAAGTACACCATTCGTCCAGCCAAAGCCATCCTGGTTCGGGTATTCTCCTCCGCCAGCCTTTAGGGTAAGGTCTTCCACGTTATACTTCTCCATGAGTTTACCCGTGGCCTGGTACACATCTTCATTCAATAGCACCCACTTTTTGGCAACAGTGTTTGCCTGCTCCTCAAATCCATAGTTACGCAATGCCTGAATTGTCATCCATTGCAGGGGAGCCCATCCGTTTGGTGCATCCCATTGCTGGCCCGTGTGGTTAAGCGTTGTTACTACACCTCCGGGGCGCAAAAAGTCCGCCATGATTTTCCGTGCCACTGCTTCAGCAGGTTTCCGCTTCACCATACTAAAATAAAGCGGGTAAACAGCAGCAAGTGTAGGAATGTTGGTAGTAGACCTTTTTACAAAATTATAATCATAGAAGAAGTCATCCTTATCATTCCAGTTGTACTTTAGCACTGCATTTCTTCGTGCCCAGGCTAATTTTTCATACTTACGTGCCTCAGCGCTGTTTCCGGCTAAAACGGCCATCTCCTGCAGGGTCAGTTCCATGTGATAGAGGAGTGAGTTCAGGTCTACGGGTATCAGCTGAGTAGTTTGAATTGTGCTTAGGTTATTGCCATCGGCAAACCAGCGACTACTAAAGTCCCAGCCAGACTCAGCGGCAGCTCTGATGTCGCGGTAGATCTCCTCCGGGTTTCTTCCTGAGCTTTCTGCCAACTCTACATCCTCTATAAATGATTCGGGCCGTGGCTCGGGGTTGTCGTCCCAGTAGCGGTTCATAATGCTGCCATCGGGCAAGCGCACTACCCGGCGGTGCGTAGGGTTGGCCGCTGAAAGACTCTCTGCACCTTCCATCCAGAACTCATATTCTTTTTGCAGGGCGGGAGCGTACTTTACTAATACATCCCTCCCTTTTTGCTGTGCCAGCACCCGTAGCATAAGAGCGTAGAAAGGTGGCTGGGAACGGCTGAGGTAGTACGTGCGGTTTCCGTTTGGTATGTGGCCAAACGTATCAATGAGGTGTGTGAAATTATCAACCATGCTCTGGATCAGCTCTGTTTCTTCGCTGGCCTGTAAACCAAGCATCGTAAAAAAGCTATCCCAGTAATAGATCTCTCTAAAGCGGCCTCCCGGAACAATGTACTTATTTGGCAGCGGAATAAGTGAACCTCCATCTACACCTGAATGGCGTGTAAGTATAGGCCAAAGCCGCTCAATATGCTCTGTTACAGAGTGGCTGGAGTCTGTGGTGAATCCGGTGGCAGGCATGGGCGGAAGCGCAAAGCGTTCCAGCACAAAGCTTTTCAGATTGAAGTCAGATAATTGCTTTTGCTGCTCGTATTCATACTTTATCTGTTTAGGATCAAGGAGTGGCACACAATCTGGAAACGTCTTGGAATCCTTAAAAATGTGCTGCAGTTGTACGTGCTCAAACAGCTCTCCCAGATCTCTTTCCGGCCGGTATAATTGCTGCGCCTGAGCAGGCTGCATAATAAAGGTGAGGGGTAAAAGTAGCAGGAGGTATAGTTTTAAAGTACAATTAATAAATTTCATACTCCGTTATTTTTTGAATGTGAGTGATTGACTACTCATACGCGTTTACGAAGTAAAGCGACAAGTATACTATTCCTCCGGGTACTGCACAAATGAAACTTGTCCCATTGCGTCTTTTTCGTATTTGGCTACAGCAAATTCTTTAAATTGTGAATTATAGTTCGTCTTACCGGGGTACACTTCGGTAGGTGCCGGCTTACCTTTTAAGAAGAAAAACACTTTGGTGTTACCGTACTTGGTGTGCGGCATATAGTTTCCATACTGCTTCATCTCCTGCCAAAGTGTATCGGCCACTGTTACAGCATAAATCCTAATTACAGGGCCGGTATTATTCTCGTTGCGATACATGGCCACTTCTTTAAAATCACCTTTTAAGTCATCGGTGCCAGGAATCGTCAAAGCATCATACACGAACCAGGCAATTAGTGCAATGGAGAGGGCGATGAGGATGTGTTTTACTTTCATGAGCAGTTAATTGTCCTGTAGGTTTAATTGGATGTCATTTTTTGTGTTGATGAAAGTTATCTATACACAACATAACACGCTACGATAGCGCTTACCAGTATAGATCGCAAAAGTTTACAGGTAAACAGGTATAGGGAGTATAAAACAAAAACTAAAAGCCGCAGCTAAGTTTAGTTAGATGCGGCTTTTAACTCTGTCCCGTTAAAATAGTTTAGACCTCTACTCGCTTTATCAGCTTCTCCAGGATATTCTGAGCAGCAACCGAGATGATAGTACCCGGGCCAAATACGCCTTCTGCCCCGGCTTTGAAAAGGAAATCATAATCCTGGGCCGGGATAACGCCGCCCACAATCACCATGATATCCTCACGACCTAGCTTGCGAAGTTCTTCAATTAATTGCGGTACCAGTGTTTTGTGGCCTGCTGCCAGCGAGGATACGCCTACCACGTGTACGTCGTTTTCAGCGGCCTGCATGGCTACTTCAGCAGGTGTCTGGAACAGTGGTCCTATATCTACGTCAAAGCCCAGGTCGGCGAAGGAGGTGGCAATTACTTTGGAGCCGCGGTCGTGGCCGTCCTGTCCCATTTTTGCAACCATGATCCGTGGTCTGCGGCCTTCCAGTTCTTCAAACTTATCGGCCATGGCTTTGGCACGTGCGAAGTTCTCATCGTCTGAGAGCTCAGCAGAATAAATACCTGATATTGATCTGATCACAGCTTTATGTCTTCCGTAAACTTTTTCCAATGCATCCGAGATCTCACCCAAAGTAGCTCTGCGTCTGGCTGCTTCAACGGCCAAATCCAGCAGATTACCTACTCCAGAGGCAGCAGCGTCAGTTAAAGCCTGTAGCGCGTTCAGCACACTTGCCTCATCGCGGGTATCTTTTATACTTGCCAGGCGGCGCAACTGGGCTTCGCGTACGGCAGTATTATCGATGTCCAGGATATCGATCTCCTGAATCTGCTCTGGTTTATACTTGTTTACACCTACAATAATGTCTTTTCCGGAATCGATACGCGCCTGCTTACGGGCTGCGGCTTCTTCGATGCGCATTTTAGGCAAGCCGGTTTCAATGGCTTTGGCCATGCCACCTAATTCTTCCACCTCCTGCATCAGTGCCCAGGCTTTGTGCGCTATTTCGTGTGTCATTGCTTCCACATAAAAAGAACCTCCCCATGGGTCTACCACTTTGGTAATGTTGGTTTCCTGCTGCAGGTAGATCTGTGTGTTACGGGCAATCCGGGCAGAGAAGTCAGTTGGCAAAGCAATGGCCTCATCCAGTGCATTGGTGTGCAGGCTTTGTGTACCGCCAAGGGCAGCGGCCATGGCCTCAACACAGGTCCTGGTCACGTTGTTAAACGGGTCCTGCTCGGTCAGGCTCCAGCCGGAGGTCTGGCAATGTGTGCGCAACGCCAGCGATTTCGGGTTCTTCGGGTTAAACTGCTTGATCAGCTTGGCCCAAAGCATACGCGCGGCGCGCATCTTGGCAATCTCCATAAAATGGTTCATTCCGACGGCCCAGAAGAAGGAGAGGCGCGGCGCAAATTCATCGATATCCATACCTGCTTTCAAACCGGTACGCACATACTCCAGGCCATCTGCTAAGGTGTAAGCCAGCTCAATGTCAGCGGTGGCACCTGCTTCCTGCATGTGGTAGCCTGATATGGAGATAGAATTAAAGCGCGGCATGTTCTTCGAAGAATATTCAAAGATATCCGCTATGATCTTCATACTTGGTTCTGGCGGGTAGATGTACGTGTTGCGCACCATGAACTCCTTCAGGATATCGTTTTGGATAGTGCCACTGAGTTGCTCCGGTTTAACGCCCTGCTCTTCGGCGGCCACGATATAAAAGGCCATGATAGGAAGTACAGCGCCGTTCATCGTCATGGATACAGACATCTGGTCCAGTGGAATCTGGTCGAAGAGTATCTTCATGTCCTCCACAGAGTCAATGGCTACACCAGCTTTACCTACGTCGCCTACCACCCGCGGGTGATCCGAATCATAGCCGCGGTGCGTGGCAAGGTCAAAAGCTACAGACAAGCCTTTCTGGCCACCTGCCAGGTTACGGCGGTAAAAAGCATTGGATTCTTCTGCAGTAGAGAATCCGGCATACTGTCTGATTGTCCAGGGCTTTTGCACATACATCGTGGTGTAGGGGCCACGAAGGTAAGGCGGCAGACCAGCGGCAAAATCCAGGTGCTCGAAGTGCTTGGCGTCATCTGAAGTATAAAAAGTTTTTACTTCGATCTGCTCAGGCGTTTTCCAAGTTTTAGGCTGCAATAGATCTTTTGGTCCGTGCGCTGCCCCTGCAATTTTGTTTATATCTATCTTAGAAAAGTCAGGTTTCATGATTCTAATATTGAATGAGTAATTGAGTGAATGAGCGAATACGAAACAGCCTATGCTGTATCAAGTATTCAAAATTCAGTCATTGTTCAACTAGCATGCTCTGAAGTAACTACCCATCGGCTGTCTTTCTTTTTCCAGAGCTGAGAAGAAAGGCCGCCCATTAGCTGCTTACCATCCAGGTCGATAGACCACCGGAAGACAAAGTATACAGCCTCCGGCGATACCTGCTCAATATGTAAAGGCTCATAGGTGTAAACACCCATCTTGCTGCTGTCAGCAAAATCCTGCCGAAACATCTCTAACACCTGCTGGTAACCCTTCTCAATACCATGCTTGTTTACCCACAGCATTTCCGGCGAGTTCCAGTAGTAGGTCATGGCTGTTTCCAGGTCGCCCTTATTCCAGGCTGCAATTTGTCCTTCCAGTGCCTTTACCACCTCTGCTTCAGGAGTGCTTTTAGGTGCTGTAAAAGACGTAAGCATGGTTGCTAAGCTCATGGTGCATATGCTAATTAGTATAAACTTCATTTCTCGCCGTCACCTTCCCCATGAAGTTTTTTGTGGATCACGTTCATGATAGAGGACATGTCGCAGTCCTCGAAAATAAACTCATCGTATCCATTGGCCATCATCTCTTCCTTCATGTGCTCAGGGTTGTTTGCGAGGATAATAGTTGGTTGGGCATGGTGGTTACGCAGCCTCGGACCAAACTCCTGCACAAATGCATTTTCAGACGAAGAAACCACTACTACCTCTGCAGATGTGTTGGAGATATTGTCAGACGCTTCCTCTACGGACTTGAACTGCAGCACCTCTGTATCAAAACCTGCACAAGAGAAAAACTCCTGGGCAAAAGTGGCATTCACATGCCGTTGCACAGCTTCACCAACTACAGCTATAATGGCTTTAGGGCGCCGTTTCAGCTTACGCTGGTGCAGCTCGGTAGCCATACGCATCACTTCCGTTGGGTATGCAGCGCGTGTAGTGTCAAAATCGGGACTCTGGATTAACTCTTCCGGGTTAAAGTCTATTTGCTCCTTGGGGTTAGGGTATTTATTGGTACCTACCAGCACGTCCCGGCCAGTGGCTATGTTTCTGAATTTTTTGCGGCTTACCTCTGTAATGCTGCCCAGTATATAGCCGCTTTTATAAGCAGCTTCAAATCCGCCGGAGTTTTCCAGCTCCTTAAACAGATCCCAGGCTTTCTGGGCCAGCTCGTTCGTGAGCGATTCCAGGTAATAAGAACCTGCTGCAGGGTCAATTGCTTTGTCTAAGTAAGCTTCTTCTTTCAGGATAATAGACACATTGCGGGCGATGCGTTCAGAAAACTCCTCTGAAGGTCTGAAGGTGTTATCGAAAGGAAGAACAGTAAGTGAATCGCAGCCGGATAACACCGCAGCCATGGCCTCGGTTGTAGTGCGAAGCATGTTCACGTACGGGTCCAGGGTTGTTTGGTACCAGCTTGAGGTTACGCTATGGATGCGCAGTTTAGCCGCCATTGCCGGTTCTGCCATGTAAGCCTCCGTAACAGAAGCCCACAGCAGGCGCAGCACCCGCAGCTTGACAATCTCGAAAAAGTAATTTGTTCCGGAGGCCATTTGGAACTGCATGTTTCGCAACACCGACTCCAGTGCTTCGCCAGCATCAGTAAGCCTGTCGGTATAAGCTACGGCAGCACTTAAAGTATAGGCAATCTCCTGCGTTATAGAGGCGCCTATGCTGCTAAAGCTGGTGCCGTTCACCGTTATGCCATAAAAGTCAGGGCTGTCTTTGGTAAGTTCCAGCACTCGTATAATTGCTCTGCTCTCTTCATGGCCTATCTCGCATTTAATAGTTATAGGATCGAAGTTTACAGAACCCTTCAGGTTGCGGTGAGACACCTGGCAGGCTTCCAGCTCTGCGTAAAGATGCTGGATAAATACATCGGGCTGCTCCTGTAGGGTATAGTTTACAGTGTGGTGGCTCAGATCTATCCTGCTAACCAAATAAGGTATATCAAACAACTCGGGGTTATGAATGACAAAGTGAATCCCATCTGCCCCTCTTTGCAAAGCATCCGCAGCCTTATCGATGGCGTGCCTGCTGTTACCACCTTTTGCTTCTATTTGCTGAATATTGAGCCAACTGTTACTGCCGGTCTTTTTGCCGCGTAAAAAAGGAAAGTCGCCGGGCTTCTGCTGCACGAAAGGCAGGTTGGCTATATCTTCGCGGGTGTAGTAGGGCTTAACGTCAATATTTTCGTAGGTATGCCAGGTCAGGCTTTCCAGGGGTGTGTCACGCAAATCTTTGCGTGCCTTCTGCTCCCAGGTAACCGCTGTAAAAAGAGGGTCTTTCCCCCCGGCAGTATTGAACTCCGCAAAAAGAGGATGCGGATTTTGCTGCTCTTCCGTCATTATACTTGTGTTCTAATTTCTTGTAAAGATAGAATTTTTAACCTTATTATGTTCATACGGGAATAGGGTATATACAGCTATGGCTATACTTTAGTCTATTTGGTCCATGTATGCCTGGTAAGCCCAATAGCCTACCAGCAGCCAGATAATCACGATCACAGCTGCCATAATGTAATTAGGCTTGCGTTGCATCATCTGTTCTTTTGCCTTCTGGCGGTAGTGGTGTAATACGGGTTCCGGAATTAACCTGATAGACAGCCAGATACCCAAAGGTAACAGCAGCAGATCGTCTAAATAACCAATAACAGGTATGAAGTCCGGGATCAGGTCAATCGGGCTGAAAGCATAGGCCACGGTAATTACCAGCACCACCTTGGCAATAAACGGGATGCGGGGATCCCTGGAAGCAAGGTATAAGGTATAGACGTCCTCTTTCAGTTTACGAACGGTTTCTTTCCATTTTCGAAGCATGCTAACTTGTACGGGAAAGGCCTTTATTAGGTCTTGCATGGCAAGCGGCAGCTAAAGAGCGCTGCTAATTGGAACAGGCCTGAATTATCTTTGAAAAAATGATTAACTTGATACTTCACTTAAGCACAAAATTCATGTATAAGACGCAACAATTTATACTTGCTGCATTCGGGCTAGGCTTGCTTGCGGTGCCCGCCCTGGCACAAGACAGTAAACTGATAGCCAGAGCGAATGCCATGGCAGACAAAATAGAACCTAAGGTAATAGAATGCCGCCGTTACTTTCATGAGAACCCGGAGTTGAGCAACCGTGAGGTAGAAACAGCAAAGCGCATTGCAGACGACTTGAAAAAGCTGGGGATTGAAGTTGAAACAGGTGTGGCCAAAACTGGTGTGGTTGGTATCCTGAAAGGAGGGAAACCAGGGCCTGTGGTGGCTCTACGCGCGGACATAGATGCTTTGCCAGTGACAGAGCGTGCAGATATTCCGTTTGCCTCTAAAGCGAAAGGCGAATATAATAATCAGGAAGTGGGGGTGATGCATGCCTGTGGCCACGATACGCATATCGCCATGCTGCTTGGGGCTGCAGAGGTGCTGGCAAGTATGAAGAAGGATCTGCATGGTACTGTGAAGTTTATTTTTCAGCCAGCCGAGGAAGGTGCTCCGGCAGGGGAAGAAGGAGGAGCTTCGCTGATGGTGAAAGAAGGTGTGTTGGAAAAGGGCCCCAAGCCGGATGTTATCTTCGGCTTACACATCAACTCCCAGACTGAAGTAGGAACGCTTAAGTATCGGCCCGGCGGCATTATGGCTGCTGCGGATGTGTTCCGGATCAAGGTAAAAGGCAAGCAGGTGCATGGCGCATCTCCGTGGGCAGGAATAGACCCGATTGTGGTATCGTCGCAGATCATTTACGGCCTGCAAACCATTATCAGCAGGCAGACAGAGTTAACAGCAGATGCTGCTGTGATTACTGTAGGTATGATCCACGGTGGAGTGCGTAACAACATTATCCCTGAAGAAGTGAAGATGGAAGGTACTATTCGCACCCTGGATACAGACATGCAAAAGAAGATACACGACAAGATTAGATTAACAGCTACCAAGATCGCTGAAAGTGCAGGGGCAACTGCAGAAGTAGAGATCATAGAAATGGCACCTGTTACTTACAACGACCCTGCGTTAACCAACAAAATGCTGCCTACGCTGCAAAGTGTGGCAGGTAAAGATAATGTCGTGCTGATGAATGCGATGACCGGCGCCGAGGACTTTGCCTATTACCAGCAGAAGATACCGGGCTTATACTTATTTGTAGGAGGTATGGCAAAAGGGCAGGACCCAGCCACCGCACCGGCTCACCATACCCCTGATTTTTATATTGACGAAAGCGGGATGAAACTTGGGGTTAAAGCCCTTACCAACCTGACGTTGAATTATATGGAAAGTAAAGGCAAGAAATAGTTAAAATATAAAAAGCTTAAAAAAGCGGAGCCAGTCAGGTTCCGCTTTTTTATCTCTTTACGGGAGGGCTTATTCTAACATTAATTTTCCGCTTTTAATGAGCTTGTTGCTGCTGCTGATGCGATAAGTATATAAGCCGGCAGACAACCCCGGAGATCTTTTAACTGCATTTTTCCCGGGCTTTAATACAGATTGCGTAACGATCTTACCTGTGGCATCATACAGTTGCCAGCTCAGATCATGCGCTGCAGGTGCGTCTATTATAAAACTGTCTTGCACAGGGTTCGGATAAACCAAGGTTGCATTAAGTTCTTCTGATCCTGGTGATGCTGTGGTTTGTTGTGCTTCTACTATAATGTAAACAAATTCCCATCCAAGTTTTACAATAAAAGGGGCTGCTGGTCTGGTAACTGTTCTTCCCTGTAAGCCAATGGTATATACATTATCCCTGATGAGGAAACTTTCCGCAGTCAGTTCTAGGGTTATTGCTTTCCCATTAGCCGAATCTCTGGCAGTTACAACCGGGGTTGCAAGGTCTAAAGTATCCAGGTCACTTAGTTGCCGGGCAGATAATTGGTCGACAGTGGCCGAAGCGTTTTCAACATAAAACTCCAGTTTTAGCTTGTCATTTGCTCTGGCAAGTATAGCGCCGTCAGGAGTAATCCTTAAGCGCTCTTTATTTAGTAGAGTAACTTTTGGTTCCTGGGTTCTATCTGCCACTATTATTTGAAAATCGACAACAGTATATCCCATTACTTGCCCCTCCCTGTATTCAGTGATCTTAACTGACAGGGCATATTCACCTTTAGCAGTAGGACTTTGCCAGTGCATCTCCCCGAATTTATCAATCGTTAAACCTGCAGGAATCTGATAGCCTTGTATGGGGCCTACTGTGCCACTTCCATAATCTTTGTTGAAGCTTGGTACAAATTCGTAGGTAAGGTTGTCTCCATCGGCATCGTAAGCAATTAAATTCATCTTAAAAGGTTCGCCGGTAAAAGCTACTGCTTTTGGTGGTAATGCGGTTCTAACACTGTTCCGGTTCAGTTTAAAAGCGCTTATATTAACGCTGGTATAAATATACTGTGTCAACAGGTCCGAGGGGCCGGCTATGTTGAGGATATTCGGGTTTCTGTTAATGCCAGTCCAGGCAACAATATAACTGCCATACTGCAGGTATATGTGGCTCCACTCAAAAATTTCTAAACTACTTTGGTCACCATATGGAATACTAGCCTTCTTTGGTACCCTTACAACGTTACCATCCCCCATGTTTATTTCAACAATAGGGTCATCTGCCTGCGAAACATCATCAGAAGCTACGGTAAGTCTGAAGTTATACTTAAAGGAATATTGTGGATCAACTGTGTAACTTATGTAGCCCCCTAAAATATGCGTAGCATTGCAAAACAGCGGGAGCAACAGGAAAGGCAGGAAAATCAATAACAGTTTTGTTTTCATTGTTTTATAATTATCTGGATAATATACTGTATTAACTTGCAAAAAGCTAATTATAGCTAGCATTTTTGGAAAAGTTTATACAATTAATTTACAGTGGATTATCTGTCTTAGAACTTAGCAGATTTGGTAACTGTTGAAGAGGCTGGTAACTTTATACCCGGACTTTACGCACATTCATGAAAAGACAACTAGCAAAGAGTGTAGCAGGCCTGCTTCTCTTACTCAGCTTTGTATCCTGCCAGCGCACTTGGGTAGCTTCTCCAAGTCTCGAAACTACTGATGTTCCTGTTGATAAAACCATCCCAGCCGACCCGCAGGTAGAGGCGAAGATCCAGCCGTACAGGCAGGAGGTGACCGATAAAATGTCGGAGGTGGTAGGTACTGCGCCTGTTGCCCTTGTGAAAGGCGATTATGAGTCGCCGCTGGGGAATTTTGTGGTGGACCTCCAAAAATCGCAGAGCGAGCCACTCTACGGAAAACCCATCGATCTGTCGTTAACCACTAACGGAGGTTTGCGGGTACCACTGCCGGCAGGCAACATTACAACAGGTAATGTATTTGAACTGATGCCTTTCGAAAACGAACTGGTTGTACTGACGCTGAAAGGGGAGACGGTACAGCAGTTATTCGATTATGCTGCTGAGAAGAAAGTAGCTTCTATCGGTAACGCCACTTACACAGTTCAGACGGATAAAGCGAAAGACATTAAAATAGCCGGAGTGCCTTTTGATCCCAGGAAAACTTATACTCTGGTTACATCTAATTACCTGGCCGGGGGAGGCGATGACTTAAAGATGCTGAAAGATGCTGTAAAGTATGAAAATGTTGGCTTGCTGCTACGCGACGCTATCTTACAGGAGATCAGGCAACGTACTGCAGCCGGAAAACCCATTACAGCCGAGATCAAAAACCGTGTAACCATCCTCCCTTAAGCATATTTGAAAAATGAAAAGAAGAGACTTTTTAAAGACATCAGCAGTAGGGGCGGCTGGTATTAGTTTACTGGGTATGCCTTTCTCTGCAGAAGCAGCACAAAACATTACCCTTACCATCCTGCATACCAACGATCAGCACTCCCGCATTGATCCGTTTCCGGATGACGGCCGCCAGTACGGCGGAATGGGCGGCATGGCACGCCGGGCTACCCTGGTAGAGCAGATACGGAAGCAGGAGCCAAACGTGCTGTTGCTTGATGCCGGTGATATTTGGCAGGGCACACCATACTTCAACTTTTTTAAAGGTGAAGTAGAGTATAAGCTGATGAGCCAGATGAAGTATGATGCCGCCACGCTTGGTAATCATGATTTTGACAATGGGTTAGAGGGTTTGCAGCAGCAACTGCCAAAGGCAAGCTTCCCGTTTGTGTCTGCTAATTATGATTTCAGCAAAACCATCCTGAAGAATCAGTTTGAACCCTACCGCATTTTTGAAAAACAGGGGGTGCGTGTTGGCGTTTTTGGACTAGGAATTGAACTGGAAGGCCTGGTCAGCAAAAATAATTACCGTGATACCTTGTACTTGGATCCGGTAACAACGGCACGCGAAATGGTACAGGAATTACGCGAAAATCAGAAGTGTAACCTGGTAATTTGCCTTTCTCATTTAGGTTACAAATATGAGGACGATAAAATAGATGACTTGAAGCTGGCCGGGCAGGTAGAAGGCATTGACCTGATAATAGGCGGACACACGCACACTTTCCTGGATGAACCAACTGTTATAAAGCACGAAAGCGGCCACGAGACGTTGGTTAACCAGGTTGGCTGGTCGGGTATTTTCCTGGGCCGGATAGACTTCAGTTTTAACCGCAGATCCAAGAAACGGACAGATGTGAGAACTGCACTGCTTCCGGTAAACACACCTGTAACAACTTCGTGAAAAAATAATTTTTTGTTTACATTAATTTGAGCAAATTTGTAACCCCCCTGCCGATAAAAGGAGAGGTTTGTTTAACCAAACGGATCTTAGTGTGTTTTGGAAAATTGG